>NZ_JAAMRF010000009.1 GCF_013522725.1 Stutzerimonas azotifigens | reverse complement strand
AGAGGGTCATCATGCCGTTGATCATGCCGCCCCAGCTCGGAGCCAGGAGGATGATCGACATCACCATGCCCAAGCTCTGCGCCCAGTCGGGCAGAGCGGTGTAGTGCAGGTGGTGCGGGCCGGCCCAAATATAGACGGCGATCAAGGCCCAGAAGTGCACGATCGACAGGCGATAGGAGTAGACCGGACGTTCGGCCTGCTTTGGCACGAAGTAGTACATCATCCCGAGGAAGCCCGCGGTCAGGAAGAAGCCCACCGCGTTATGACCGTACCACCACTGCACCATGGCATCGGTCGCGCCCGAATAGAGCGAGTACGACTTGGTCAGCGTCACCGGGATTTCCAGGTTGTTGACCACATGCAACAGCGCGACCGTCAGGATGAAGGCGCCGAAGAACCAGTTGCCGACATAGATGTGCTTGACCTTGCGGGTTGCCAGGGTGCCGAAGAACACCACCGCATAGCTGACCCAGACGATGGTGATCAGGATATCGATCGGCCATTCCAGCTCGGCGTATTCCTTGGAGCTGGTCCAGCCCATCGGCAGGCTGATGGCAGCCAGCACGATCACCGCTTGCCAACCCCAGAAAGTGAAGGTCGCAAGGCCCGGTGCAAAGAGGCGCGTCTGGGAGGTACGCTGGACGGCATAGTAGGAGGTGGCGAACAGCGCACAACCGCCGAAGGCGAAGATGACCGCATTGGTGTGCAACGGGCGCAGGCGGCCGAAGCTGGTCCAAGGCAAGTCGAGGTTGAGGTCTGGCCACACGAGCTGTGCGGCGATGAAAACGCCGAGCCCCATCCCGACGATTCCCCACACCACCGTCATGATGGCGAATTGGCGGACCACCCGATAGTCGTAGGCGGTACTGGTTGCAGTGTTCATGTATGGGCTTCCATCCACGGTAGTGAGCAGATTGTTTCTTTTACATAGCGCGAGCGAAGCATGGAGAAAGGGCCGGTGAGCGGTATTGATCAGCGTCAATGCAGGCAGGTGGAGCGGGTGGCGGAGGGGCTGTGGAATCGTCCCGCGGGCGAGGCAAGGGCGGCGCTGCTGCTGGCACACGGCGCGGGCGCGCCAATGGACAGCCCGTTCATGAATGCCATCGCCGAGCGGCTGGCAGTACGCGGGATAGCGGTGTTTCGCTTCGAATTCGCCTACATGGCGGCCCGGCGCGAGGACGGCAAACGACGTCCTCCCAACCCGCAGGCACAGCTGCTCGAGCAATGGCGCAGCATTTATGGGTTAGTGCGACAGCAAGCCGCAGGGCCGTTGGCGATCGGCGGCAAGTCGATGGGCGGGCGGATGGCCAGCCTGCTGGCCGATGAGCTGGAGCAGGCAGCGCTCATCTGCCTGGGCTATCCGTTCCATCCGGCCGGCAAGCCGGAAAAGCCCCGCGTGGCGCATCTGGAAACGCTGAAGACGCGCGCGCTGATCGTGCAGGGGGAACGCGACGCGCTGGGCAATCGTCAGCAGGTCGAGGGCTATCGGCTGGCCGACAGCGTTCAGCTGCACTGGCTAGCGGCCGCGGACCACGACCTCAAGCCGTTGAAAAGCTCGGGCCTGACCCACGACCAGCATCTGGACGCCGCCGCCGAGGCGGTGGTGCGGTTTCTGACCGAGGTCTGAGCCGTAGCGCGTCGTCAGCGATTGAAACGCTCGACCAGGGAGAACTGCAGGTCGGCGGTGTGCGACAGGTCCTTGCTCAGCAGCGCGGTGTTCTGGGCCTCCCCCGAGGTCTGGTCAGCGAGTTGGGCGATGGTGGTGACGTTCTGGCTGATCTCGTCGGCCACTGCGCTCTGCTCTTCGGCGGCCGCGGCGATCTGGCTGGCCATGTTGGCGATGTTGTCCATCGCCTGGCTGATGCCCGACAGCGCCTGGTCGGCCAGGCGCACCTGCTCGACGCCATGATCTGCGTGGGCGCGTCCTGATTCGGTGGTGCCGACCGCGGTCTTCGCCTGGTGCTGAAGGGTGGCGATCAGCTCGTGGATTTGCCCGGTCGCATCGGCGGTCCGCTTGGCCAGCTGGCGCACCTCGTCGGCGACCACCGCGAAGCCACGGCCGCTATCGCCGGCACGCGCCGCTTCGATGGCCGCATTCAGCGCCAGCAGGTTGGTCTGCTCGGCAATGCCTCGGATCACGTCTACCACGCTGCCGATCTGGTCGCTGTCGCGGGCCAGCTTGGTCACCGCGTCGCGGGTTTCGCTGACCGAATCGGACAGGCGTTCGATCGCCTTGCGGGTTTCGCCGGAAATGTTCTGGCCCTGGGCCGTCAGGCGGCTGGCCTGCTGAGTCGCCTCGGCGGTCTGTGCCACATTGCCGGCGACTTCCTGGGTGGTGGCGGCCATCTGAGTGATCGCCGCGGCCATCTGTTCGGTCTCCTGGCGCTGGCGCGACAGTCCGGACGAACAGTTCTGAGCGAGCCCTTCGGCCTGCTGGGCCTGGTTCTGGAGCTGCTCGGCGCTGTCCTGCAGCCGTGTCAGGCAGGTCTTGAGATGAGCTTCCTGGCTGATGATGGCCATTTCCAGTCGCGCCTCGACGCCGCGGCTCGTGGTGAACATCTTGGCGATCAGTGGGTCGGTGTTCGCCGCTTTGGTCAGGCGCAGCAGGCGATTGATGCCCGCCTGCTGCCAATGCAGGCCGGCAAGACCGAGCGGGATGGACAGCAGGGCGGCAAGCAGAAAGCCCCAGTAGTGGTCCTGCCAGGTGCCGATCAGAAAGCCGATCTGGCTGATCAGGATGAAGGGCAGCCACTTGGCTACCACCGGCAACCAGAGATCGCTGGTCGGAACCGCGCCTTTGCCAGCGTTGATGCGTGCGTAGAGCGCCTGGGCACGGCTAATCTGCGCCGCGCTGGGTTTGGTGCGGACCGACTCGTAGCCGACGACCTGGCGGTTGTTGTCCAGCATGGGAGTGACGTAGGCGCTGACCCAGTAATGATCGCCATTCTTGCGACGGTTCTTGACGATTCCCATCCAGGGCTTGCCGTCTTTCAGGCAGGTCCACATGTGCTGGAACACCGCTGGCGGAACATCGGGATGGCGCACGAGGTTGTGCGGCGACCCGATCAGCTCTTCCCGGGCGAAGCCGCTCACCTCGACGAAAATATCGTTGCAGTAGGTGATCTTGCCTTTGAGGTCGGTCGTGGAGATCAGCCGTTGCTGTTCCGGGAAGGCATATTCGCGCTGGGACACGGGCTGGTTATTTCGCATTTGTAGTCACGCCTGGCAGGAAGGAATTGTGCAGGGCACATAGGCAGGCGTCTCACCGGCTGCTGTCATGTCTTCGACTTATTGGCCGGTTTCTTTAGATCTGATTTCTTTCTCCTGATTAACGAAGGCTTTATTGAAGCGATAAGAACAAAGCCAGTTATTTCAATTGTTTATGAATCAGACGTCCTCATTGCACCCTTTTTCATCGAAGTGAAACGCCCGCGCTTTAACTTGGTGCTTGTTGAACGGCGTCACAAAAGGCTTTCTGCGACAGTAAAACGTCGCAAATGCCTGAAAACCTTGGGCGGATCGGGAAAAGCCAAATAACTGGCATTTTCCTTGCTCCACCCATAGTGCGCACCGGGTTTGGTGCAGGCCCGGAAGGCCGATCCGGCGAGGCCGGGATTCGATGGATACGTACCACGGAGGGCCTCATGCGTATCAGCATCATGGGACTGGATTACCGCGCCGCGGTTTACGCGGGCTGCCTGTCAGCCAGGGGGCATTGGGTCGTGGGAGTCGACCACAGGCAGGACCGAGCGGAGATGCTCAACCGGGGCCAGGGAACAGGGATGGAAGCGGGCCTCGAGGCACTGCTCGAGCACGGCAGGGAGGCTGGTTTGCTCAGCGGCACGACGGACGTGCAGGCGGCCGTGTTGGCAACGGAACTGACCTTTATCTGCGAGGTGGCGGTGGACGACCAGGACGGTCAGCGTGCAGGAGCAATGGAGGCGGTGTGCAGGGAGGTTGGCGAGGTACTGCGCGGCAAGGCGGCAAGGCACCGGCTGCTGTTGCGCAGCAGTGATGACTCTGGACGTGTTCTGGCGAGGTTGCTGCCAATTCTGGAGTCCAGTTCGGGTAAGCAAGCCGGTACCGATTTCGATATAGACGTAAGCGCGGACTACCGCTGTGACAGTGGCAGCAGGGCGTGAATCATCAGGATAGCGGGCGCCGGGCAGCGATGCCGGACGCCATCAGACGGCCAACCAGGACGGTGCGATCGCAAGCACTTGGCTCTGTACCACAGAGCTAACGGAGGGCTACCGACCCTGTCGTCCGGGGCCTGAACCTATTCGATCAAGCTCGAGGAGAGACGAAGATGATTCCAGTGATTTTGTCCGGCGGAAGTGGCTCGCGCCTTTGGCCACTCTCACGCAAACAGCATCCGAAGCAATTCCTCAAGCTGGTGGGTAACCACAGTCTGTTCCAGCAAACCGTCATGCGCCTCACCGCGCAGGGCCTGCAGACCCCCATCGTGGTCTGTAACCAAGAACACCGTTTCATGATCAACGAGCAACTGAACGCGATCGGCGCCGAAGCCCAGGGGCTGGTGCTCGAGCCGTTCGGCCGCAATACCGCGCCGGCCGTTGCGATGGTCGCGCTCAAATTGCTGGCCGAAGGTCGCGATGAGCTCCTGCTGGTATCACCGGCCGATCACGTCATCAATGACGAAGCCGGTCTGCTGCAGGCCGTCCAGAATGCCGCCGCGTCTGCCGAGGCCGGCGAGATGGTCCTGTTCGGCGTGCCGGCGCAGCAGCCGGAGACCGGTTTCGGTTATATCCAGTGCACACCCGATGCCCGGCTTGGCACCAGCATGCAGCGGGTCAGTCGTTTCATCGAGAAACCCGCGCTGGAGGTGGCCCAGGCCTTCGTCGATAGCGGCGACTACTACTGGAACAGCGGCATGTTCCTGTTCCTCGCCAGCCGCTATCTCGAGGAGCTGCGCAGCTTCGAGCCGGACATCTACGAAACCTGTGTCCTGGCGTTCGAGAGCAGTGAGCATGCCGGCAATACGCTGACCATCGCGCCTGCCGCGTTCGCCTGCTGCCCGGACAATTCCATCGATTACGCGGTGATGGAGCGAACCTCCCAGGCCAGCCTGATGCCGCTGGAAGCCGGCTGGAACGACGTGGGGAGCTGGTCCTCGCTTTGGGACGTCCAGCCCAAGAACGAGGAGGGCAATGTGCTGCAGGGCGACGTGGTCGTCGATGACGCCCAGAACTGCCTGGTGCACGCCAATTCCAAGCTGGTCACCCTGCTGGGCGTCGAGGATCTGGTGGTGGTCGAAACCAAGGACGCGGTCATGGTCGCCCACAAGGACCGCATGCAGGACGTCAAGCACCTGGTGCAACGCCTCGATCAGGACCAGCGCCCCGAAACCCAGGCCCACAGCCAGGTCTACCGCCCCTGGGGCGCCTATGACTCGGTGGACAACGGCCTGCGCCACCAGGTCAAGCGCATCACCGTGAAGCCGGGCGCCAGCCTCTCCTTGCAGATGCACCACCACCGGGCCGAGCACTGGATCGTGGTTTCCGGCATCGCCCAGGTGACCTGCGATGAGAAGGTGTTCCTGCTGACCGAAAACCAGTCGACCTACATCCCGGTGGCTTCGGTGCATCGGCTGAGCAATCCGGGCAAGATCCCCCTCGAGATCATCGAGGTGCAGTCGGGAAGCTATCTCGGCGAGGACGACATCGAGCGGCTCGAAGACGTTTATGGCCGTACGGCGGAAAAGGCCGAGCCGACCCGGCTGGCTGCCGTCGTCAAATAACTCCGCGCAAAAACATGCCGGCACAGATACCTGTGCCGGCATTCATCGCGCCCAGGGAAGGGCGAGGGCGCCAACATCCTGTGTTGTGCACAACGCCGGCCGACCGGCCAGCGCTGTACGGTCGAGCCTCAGCTACCGATCAACTGGCGCAGCACGAAGTGCAGGATGCCGCCCGCCTTGAAGTACTGGACCTCGTTGAGCGTGTCGATGCGGCACAGCACCTGGAAGGTGTCACGGCTACCGTCGGCGCGCTCCACCTCCACTGTGTAGATCTGGCGGGGCTTGATGTCTTCCGAGAGGCCGCGAATCGAGAGCTTCTCATTACCGACGAGCCCGAGCGTCTGGCGGTTCTGGTCGCCGATGAACTGCAGCGCCAGCACGCCCATGCCGATCAGGTTGGAGCGATGAATCCGCTCGAAGCTTTCCGCGATCACCGCTTTCACGCCCAGCAGGGTGGTGCCCTTGGCCGCCCAGTCGCGGCTCGAGCCGGTGCCGTATTCCTTGCCCGCCACCACTACCAGCGGTACGCCTTCGGCCTGATACCGCATGGCGGCGTCGTAGATCGACAGCTTCTCTCCGCCGGGCTGATACAGCGTGTTGCCGCCTTCCTCGCCGCCCAGCATTTCGTTCTTGATGCGGATGTTGGCGAAGGTGCCGCGCATCATCACTTCATGGTTACCACGGCGTGAGCCGTAGGAGTTGAAGTCTTCCGGCCGGACCCCGAGTTCCTGCAGGTAGAGGCCCGCCGGGGAGCTTGCCTTGATATTGCCGGCCGGCGAGATGTGGTCGGTGGTGATCGAGTCGCCGAACAAGGCGAGGATTCTCGCGCCTTCAATGTTTGACGGTGGCTTGGGCGGCTCGGCGATGCCTTCGAAGAACGGCGGATTCTGCACGTAGCTCGATTGCTCGTTCCAGACGTAGGTCTTGCCGGCCGAGACCGGAATCTGCTGCCAGCTCGGTTCGCCGCTGAACACATCGGCGTAGCGGTCGCGGAACATCTCGCCATCGATCTGGCTGACCGCCTGGTTGACTTCCTCGCTGCTGGGCCAGATTTCGCGCAAATAGACCGGCTGGCCCTGCGTGTCGTAACCCAGTGGCTCGTTGTCCATGTTGATTCGGGTGGTGCCAGCGAGCGCGAAGGCCACCACCAGCGGTGGTGAGGCCAGCCAGTTGGCCTTGACCATCGGGTGGACGCGGCCTTCGAAGTTTCGGTTGCCCGACAGTACCGAGGACACGATCAGATCGTTTTCGGTTACCGCCTGCCCGATGGGCTCAGGCAGCGGGCCCGAGTTGCCGATGCAGGTGGCGCAACCGTAGCCGATCAGGTTGAAGCCGAGCTGATCGAGATAGCGGGTCAGATCGGCCTTTTTCAGGTAATCCGTCACCACCTTGGAGCCAGGTGCCAGGGAGGATTTGACCCACGGCTTGCGCATCAGGCCGCGCTCGACCGCCTTTTTGGCGAGCAGGCCGGCGGCCATCAGCACGTTGGGGTTGGAGGTGTTGGTGCAGGAGGTGATCGAGGCGATCACCACCGCGCCATGCTTGAGTTCGTAGTCTTCGCCTGCGACCGGTACGCCGGTTTCGGCCTGATGCATGCGGCCGCTGGTTTCCAGCAACAGATCGAACGCCGAGCCGATGTCGCCCAGCGAGACGCGGTCCTGCGGGCGCTTGGGTCCGGCGAGCGAGGGCTGCACTTCGCTCAGATCAAGCTCCAGCGTCGCGGTGAAGACCGGGTCGGGCGTGTTGCTGTCACGCCACATGCCCTGGGCCTTGCTGTAGGCCTCGACCAGCTGGATACGCTGCTCGTCGCGGCCGGTCAGGCGCAGGTAGTCGATGGTGATCTGATCGACCGGGAAGAAGCCGCACGTGGCACCGTACTCCGGAGCCATGTTGCCGATGGTCGCGCGGTCGGCCAGGGGCAAATGATCGAGTCCCGGCCCATAGAATTCGACGAACTTGCCGACCACACCTTGTTTGCGCAGCATCTGGGTGACCGTCAGCACCAAGTCAGTGGCGGTGACCCCTTCGCGCAGCTTGCCGGTCAGGCGAAAACCCACGACTTCAGGAATCAGCATCGACACCGGTTGGCCGAGCATGGCTGCCTCGGCCTCGATCCCGCCGACGCCCCAGCCGAGCACGCCCAGGCCGTTGATCATGGTGGTATGGGAGTCGGTACCCACCAGGGTGTCGGGGTAGGCATAGGTGGCGCCGTCCTCGTCCTTGGTCCAGACCACCTGGCCGAGATATTCCAGGTTGACCTGATGGCAGATGCCGGTGCCTGGCGGTACGACGCGGAAGTTATCGAACGCCTGCTGCCCCCAGCGCAGGAATTCGTAGCGCTCACCGTTGCGTTGCATCTCGATGGCGACGTTCTCTTCGAACGCCTGGTCAGTGCCGAAGCGGTCGACCATCACCGAGTGGTCGATCACCAGGTCGACCGGAGACAATGGATTGATCTTCTGCGGATCGGCACCGGCGTTGGCCACGGCGTCGCGCATCGCGGCCAGATCGACCACCGCCGGCACACCGGTGAAGTCTTGCATCAGCACGCGCGCCGGGCGGTATTGGATCTCGCGCTCGGAGCTGCGCGTTTTCTGCCAGACGGCCAGGGAGGTAAAGTCGTCTGCGCGTACCGTCACGCCGTCTTCCCAGCGCAACAGATTTTCCAGCAGGACCTTGAGCGAAGCGGGCAGGCGGCTGATGTCGCCGAGCTGCTTGGACGCTTCCGGCAGGCTGAAGTAATGATAAGTCGTGCCGGCCACGTCGAGGCTGCGCCGGCAGTTGAGACTGTCCAGGGAAGGCATTCCTGATCTCCTTTAGCCCGCACGGTCGGGCAGGGTTGGATCTGGCGGATCGTCTTGAAACTCACCCGTCTTGAGCGGTTTCTCCAATGCACTGGACCGAGACAGGCATCCGGGGGTTCCCCTCTGGGCTATCATGCGAGGCTTTGCCGCTTGGGCCGGGCTTGATGTCCGGGCAGGGCTCCGATTGTTCTGTGGAAATTGAGCATGAACCTGTTGCTGTTGCATTGCCGTCCGGGATTCGAAGGCGAGGTCTGCGCCGAAATCAGCGAGCACGCCGCCAGACTCGACATCTCGGGCTATGCCAAGGCGCGCCCGAGCAGCGCGCTGGCCGAATTCGTCTGCAGCGAGCCGGATGCTCCGGCTCGGCTGATGAAGGCTCTGCGCTTCTCCGACCTGATCTTCCCCCGGCAGTGGGCGCGAGGGCAGTATCTGGCGCTACCCGAGCGCCAGCGAATCGAGGTGTTGCTGGAGGCAATGTCCGATTATCCGATCTGCGGCAGCGTCTGGCTGGAAGTGCTGGACACCAACGACGGCAAGGAACTGTCCACCTTTTGTCGCAAGTTCGAAGGGCCGCTGCGCAAGGCCCTGGTGCAGGCGGGCAGGCTGGTCGAAGGCGGAACGGGGCCGCGCCTGCTGCTGACCTTCATCAGCGGACGGGAAGTCTTCCTGGGCATCGCCGAAGCGAAAAACAGTGCGCTTTGGCCCATGGGGATCCCGCGGCTGAAGTTTCCGCGCCAGGCACCGAGCCGCTCGACCCTCAAGCTAGAGGAGGCCTGGCATCACTTCATTCCGCGTGAGCAATGGGAGCAGCGCCTGGCGCCGGAGATGACGGCCGTGGACCTGGGCGCCGCGCCTGGTGGCTGGACCTGGCAGCTGGTCAAGCGCGACATGCGGGTGATCGCCGTGGACAACGGGCCGATGGCCGAAAGTCTGATGGATACCGGAATGGTCGAGCATCTGCAGGCCGACGGCTTCGTCTTCCGTCCGCGGCGGCCGGTGGACTGGATGGTCTGCGATATCGTCGAGAAACCCGCACGCAATGCCGCCTTGCTGGAAACCTGGATCGGCGAGGGCCTGTGCCGCGAGGCCGTGGTCAACCTCAAGCTGCCCATGAAGCAGCGCTACGCCGAAGTCCGGCGCTTGCTGGAACGCATCGCGCAAGGGCTTGCCGAACGAGGCGTGAAGGCGAGTATCGGCTGCAAACAGCTCTACCACGACCGCGAAGAGGTTACCTGCCACCTGCGTCGTCTGTAAGTTCGTCGCAAGATGCCCAACAAGCGCGCCCGCGCGAAACGTCCTTGATCGGAGCCCTCTGATGTCCCAGCCAACCGAACTGCATAGCGACGCCATACTCGACGCCTCGGGCCTCAACTGCCCGGAACCGGTGATGATGCTGCACAACAAGGTCCGCGATCTCGCGGGCGGCGAGCTGTTGAAGGTGATCGCCACCGACCCCTCGACCCAGCGCGATATCCCCAAGTTCTGCGTGTTTCTCGGCCATGAGCTGGTCGATCAGCAGGAAGAGGGTGGCAACTACCTCTACTGGATCCGCAAGAAGGCCGACTGAACGCACGGGAGCGTATGGCAAGGAATGGGATCGCGAGAGACCACCGGGTTCGAAAAGCTCGCGGTCAAGCCGCTCCCGCAGCGCTGTGGCGGAAGGCGACCATCAATCAACACAGTCGCTCCCATAAGGCGGGACTGCTCATCCTGGGATACCAGCGCTCAGCTGGGCCGCACGCGCTTGAGGGTTTCGGCGATCAGGAAAGCCATCTCCAACGACTGATCCGCGTTGAGCCGCGGGTCGCAATGGGTGTGGTAACGATCCGAGAGCGCGTCTTCCGTAATCGGGCGTGAGCCGCCGATGCATTCGGTGACGTTCTGCCCGGTCATCTCGATATGAATCCCGCCCGGATAGCTGCCCTCGGCGCGGTGCACCTCGAAGAATTGCCGCACTTCGGCCAGCACCCGTGCGAAGTCGCGGGTTTTGTAGCCGCTGGAGGCCTTCATGGTGTTGCCGTGCATCGGGTCCGAACTCCAGAGCACCTGCCGGCCTTCGGCCTGCACCGCACGGATCAGCCGCGGCAGGCCCGCTTCGACCTTGTCTGCACCCATGCGCACGATCAGGTTCAGGCGACCCGGGTCGTTGTCCGGGTTGAGCACGTCGATCAGGCGGATCAGCTCGTCGCTGTCCATGCTCGGGCCGACCTTCACGCCGATGGGGTTGCCGACGCCGCGCAGGAACTCGACATGAGCGCCGTCGAGCTGGCGGGTGCGGTCGCCGATCCAGAGCATGTGCGCCGAGCAGTCGTACCAGCCGCCAGTCAGGCTGTCCTGGCGCACGAAGGCCTGCTCGTAGTTCAGCAGCAGGGCTTCGTGGGCGGTGAAGAAGCTCGTTTCGCGCAGTTGCGGGGCATCGTCCAGGCCGCAGGCGCGCATGAAGGCCAGCGTCTGGTCGATACGGTCGGCCAGCTGGTGATACTTCTCGGCCAGGGACGAGTTGGCGATGAAATCCAGATTCCACTGGTGGACCTGATGCAGGTCGGCAAAACCGCCCTGGGCGAAGGCGCGCAGCAAGTTGAGGCTGGCGGTCGACTGGTGATAGGCCTGTAGCAGCCGCTCGGGATCCGGGACGCGGCTCTTCTCGTCGAAGCCGATGCCGTTGACGATGTCGCCTCGGTAGGCGGGCAGGGTGACGCCGTCGATGGTCTCGTCGCCGGAGGAGCGCGGCTTGGCGAATTGTCCGGCCATACGGCCGACCTTCACCACCGGGCAGCCAGCCGCAAAGGTCATCACGATGGCCATCTGCAACAGCACTTTGAAGGTGTCGCGGATCTTCGGTGCGGAAAATTCGGCAAAGCTCTCGGCGCAATCGCCGCCTTGCAGCAGAAACGCTCGGCCCTGGGTGACCTCGGTGAACTGCTTGCGCAGCGCCCGCGCCTCGCCGGCGAATACCAACGGTGGCAGTCCGGCCAGGGTCGCCTCGACGTGCGCCAGGTGCTCGGCGTCGGGGTAGTGGGGTTGCTGCTGGATGGGTTTGGCCCTCCAGCTTTGCGGGCTCCAGGTCTGGCTCATCGGATGCGGTTCCGTGTGGCGGTGCGAAAGGCGTCGATGTTACCCGATGCATGGCGGCGAAGCTGATAGCGGCTGCGTATCGCGCTGTTTAAGATGGCGCACCCAATCGAGGCGGATGAAACATGAGTCAGCAGGAGGTGTTGTTAGCCGAAGTCCAGGACGCGTTCGGGCTGATCCGCGTCTATGAGGTGGGTGACTACCGTTTTCTGGAGTTCGGCGCGGCGGTCGAGCAGAGCTGCGTGTTTACCCGCGACCCGAGCTGGCTGGAGTACGACTACACCCGCGCGATGCTGCTCGGTGCGCTGGCCCACGAGGCACCGGAAACGGCGCTGTTTCTCGGGCTCGGCGCGGGCAACCTGACCCAGGCCTGCTTGCAGTTCCTGCCGCTCGAGGATGTCGAGGCGATCGAGCTGCGCCCGGACGTGCCGCGCCTGGCCATGGAATATCTCGGGCTCGATGACGATCCGCGGCTGACCATTCGCATTGGCGATGCGCTGCAGCTGCTCGAAACGGCGGAGACCGCGGATCTGATCTTCGTCGACCTCTATACCGACACCGGGCCGGCGGCCGCGCACCTGGGCTGGAATTTCCTCCAGGCCTGCCAGCAGAAGCTCAACCCTGGCGGCTGGTTGGTGATCAACCAGTGGGCCAACGACGACGGCAAGCCCTTGGGCGCAGCCCTGTTGCGCGGCCTGTTCCACCGGCATTACTGGGAATGCCCGGTGAAGGAGGGCAATGTCATCCTGCTGGTGCCGGCCGATCTCGAGCAGACGCTTGATCTGCCGGGTATTGCAGAGCGTGCGACCTCGCTGACGCCGCGCCTGGGCTATTCGCTGGACTCGCTGATCGCTGTGCTGCGCCAGGCCAGTTGACCCAAACGGTCGTATTGGAGGGCTCTGCGGCGCCGTTCAGCTTTATTCAGCACACCGCCCGCTGGTCCTTTTGCCCTGACACATTCGCCTTTTTTATGTATAGTGCGCGCCGGCCAATTGGCTCCGTTCAGGTACCGCAACAAATCGAAGCGCTGCTTCGGCTGCTGTCCGCTCCGCGCGGGCTATCCTAGACGATTCATCATCCACCACGTTTTCGCAAACCCGCCGACCGGGCTGCCAGGGTGACCTCAGGGTCGTGCATGGCATGCGCAGCCTCGGAACATGGGTCTTTGCGGATGCACCAGAGGCAGACCCATGACCCAGGAAATCGGCGGCTTCGCCGCGCTCGGTATTCATCCCTCCGTACTCGCCGCTATCTCCGCGGTTGGCTACGAAGAGCCATCCCCCATTCAGTACCAAGCGATCCCCGTGATCCTTGGTGGCCACGACATGATCGGCCAGGCTCAGACCGGCACCGGCAAAACCGCGGCCTTCGCGCTGCCGATCCTGTCGAAAATCGACCCGGCACGCAAAGAGCCGCAAGCGTTGATCCTCGCGCCAACCCGCGAACTTGCGCTGCAGGTCGCTACCGCTTTCGAAACCTACTCCAAGCAGATGCCAGGCTTGAGCGTCGTCGCTATCTACGGCGGCGCGCCGATGGGTCCGCAGCTCAAGGCGATCCGCCAGGGCGCGCAGGTCATCGTCGCGACCCCGGGCCGTCTGGTCGACCACCTGAGCCGTAACAGCGGCTTGCTGTCGACCATCCAGTTCATGGTCCTCGACGAAGCCGACGAGATGCTCAAGCTCGGCTTCATGGACGACCTGGAAGTGATCTTCGAGGCCATGCCGGAAAGCCGCCAGAGCGTGCTGTTCTCCGCGACCCTGCCGCACTCGATCCGCGCCATCGCCGAGAAGCACCTGCGTGAGCCGCAGCACATCAAGATCGCGGCCAAGACCCAGACCGTCGCTCGTATCGAGCAGGCGCATCTGATGGTCCATGCCGACCAGAAGATTCCGGCCGTGCTGCGCCTGCTGGAAGTCGAGGACTTCGACGCGCTGATCGCTTTCGTGCGTACCAAGCAGGCCACCCTGGATCTGGCCGCCGCGCTGGAAGCCAAGGGTTACAAGGCTGCCGCGCTGAATGGCGACATCGCCCAGAACCAGCGTGAGCGCGTTATCGAATCGCTCAAGGATGGCCGCCTGGACATCGTGGTTGCCACCGACGTCGCTGCTCGCGGCCTGGACGTTGCGCGTATCACCCACGTGTTCAACGTCGACATGCCGTACGATCCGGAATCATACGTCCACCGTATCGGTCGTACCGGTCGTGCCGGCCGTGAAGGCCGCGCGCTGCTGCTGGTCACTCCTCGCGAGCGCCGGATGCTGCAGGTCATCGAGCGTGTGACCGGGCAGAAGGTCGCCGAAGCGCGCCTGCCCAACGCGCAACAGGTGCTCGATGCGCGCATCAAGAAACTGACCAACAGCCTGTCCCCGCTGGTAGCCGATGCCGAAGCCAGCCACGGCGAGCTGCTTGACAAGCTGGTGGCCGACATCGGTTGCAGCCCGCGCGCACTGGCCGCGGCGCTCCTTGCCAAGGCCACCAACGGCCAGGCGTTGACTCTTGCCGACGTCGAGAAGGAGCAGCCCCTGGTGCCGAGCGGCGCGCCGCGCGAGCGTTCCGACCGCGATCGTCCAGAGCGCAGCGGCGACCGCGAGCGCCGTGCCCCCGTACCGCTGGCCGAAGGCCGTGCCCGTTGCCGCTCGCCGTTGGGCGCCCGCGACGGCATTGCCGCCCGCAACCTGCTGGGTGCCATCCTCAACGAAGGCGGCCTGGCCCGCGAAGCCATCGGACGCATCCAGGTGCGCGACAGCTTCAGCCTGGTCGAACTGCCGGAAGAAGGGCTCGACCGTCTGCTCGGTAAGCTGAAGGACACTCGTGTTGGCGGTAAGCAGCTCAAGCTGCGCCGTTATCGCGAGGACTAATCGATCGTCGCGTGTAGCGACGCTTTGCGATGCGAGGGTGGGCCCGATGGGTCCGCCCTTTTTTTTGCCTTGGCGAAAGGGCGGGGTGATCTACAGGCGGTTGGCAATGGGCATCGTACCCAACTTGCCCGTAAGGGAAACGGAGGAGGCGAGGTTGGAAAGGGTTCCTAAACCCTTCAACGGTTGAGGGTTAAAGAAGGTCAGGCTGTTCAAAGCAGGCTTGGCATGCTAAAACCGCTCGCAGGTCAGATGATCTAGCCGCTTGAAAAAGAAGGGAAAACCATGACCAAGTCGGAGTTGATCGAACGCATCGTCACCCAGCAAGGGCTGCTTTCATCCAAGGATGTGGAGCTGGCCATCAAGACCATGCTTGAACAAATGTCCCACGCCCTGGCGACAGGCGACCGCATCGAGATCCGCGGCTTCGGCAGCTTCTCCCTCCACTACCGCGCGCCCCGCGTCGGCCGAAACCCCAAAACCGGCCAATCCGTCCGCCTCGACGGCAAATTCGTCCCCCACTTCAAGCCCGGCAAGGAATTGCGTGATCGGGTGAATGAGGAGGAGTAGGTACATGTTCTTCGGGATATGCGATCCCGATTAAACGATTACTCCCCATTTTGGTCTCAGCCAAACTCAGCACGGCCAGCGACTTGTTGCGCTCTGCCATCGCCTTTTGTTTTTTTTTTATTTTACGATTCGGCTTTTTTATATTTTTCAGCCCTAAAGACCGGGACAAGGAATACCTTCTATGGATTTAGTGCCAGTCATTCTCTCTGGCGGTGTTGGCAGCCGCCTCTGGCCGGTATCGAGGGAAATGCATCCCAAGCCGTTCATCCAGCTACCCGATGGACAGAATCTCATCCAGAAGACGTTCCTCCGCGCCTGCAGGCTGCCCGGCGTCAGCGAGATACTCACGGTTACCAACCGTGAACTGTTCTTCAAGACGCAGGACGAATACAAAGCAATCGAGGGGGCCGACTGTGCGCAAAGCTTCATACTCGAACCGTTCGGACGCAACACCGCCGCGGCGATCGCTATCGGCGCGCTGAAACTGGCAGAAAGCCATGGTCCCGAAGCTCAGATGCTGGTGCTCGCCGCGGATCACCTGATTCAGGCTGAAGACGCTTTCGCCGATGCAGTGGCCAAGGCCTCCCAGCTGGCAGCCGACGGTTGGCTCGTTACTTTCGGGATACTCCCGCACTATCCAGAAACAGGGTTTGGCTATATCCAAACACGCTCGGATACCGCTCTTGGCCACGGGCTGAAGGTTGAGCGATTCGTTGAAAAGCCCGACCTTGCCACTGCCGAGGGCTATCTGGCCGCCGGTGGCTATTATTGGAACTCGGGCATGTTCTGCTTCAGGGTTGGAACGTTGCTCGAGCAACTGGGTCAGCATGCGCCCGAAGTACTGGAAGCTGCAGCCGCTGCGATTGAACGTTCCGATATCTCGACAGGTAAAAGGCACCGCAGCCTGAATCTCGACCCGGCGCATTTTGCCAAGGTGCCGGATATCTCGATCGATTATGCGCTGATGGAGCGCTCGGATCGGGTAGCGACCGTCCCTTGTGACATCGGTTGGAGTGACATCGGCTCATGGATCGCCATGAGCGAACTCACCGCCCCAGACAATGACGGCAACCGCCTCGAAGGTGAAGTGTTGACCCATGCGTCCACCAATAACTTTGTGCACAGCTGCGAGCGCCTTACAGCCCTCGTCGGCGTGCAGGACCTAGTCGTGGTCGACACGCCCGATGCCGTTCTGGTGGCCCACAAGGATCACACGCAGGACGTCAGGCACATCGTCAAGCAACTCAAGTCCCACGGCCACTCCGCACACCTGCTGCACCGCACCGTCAACCGTCCCTGGGGTTCTTACACCACCTTGGAGGAGGGCGACCGGTTCAAGATCAAGCGAATTGTTGTCAAGCCCAAGGCCTCGCTATCTCTGCAAATGCACCATCACCGCAGCGAGCACTGGATCGTGGTGAGTGGCATGGCGCGGGTAGTTAATGACGATCGCGAGCTTATGCTTAACAGTAACGAGTCAACTTTCATCTCGGCCGGACACCGGCATCGTCTCGAAAACCCTGGAGTGATTGATTTGGTGCTCATCGAAGTCCAGAGCGGTGACTATTTGGGTGAGGACGATATCGTTCGGTTCGAAGATGTCTATGGCCGTGCGACTAGTTAAATAGAGGCTGGTTTAGCTGGTACAGGGCGATGGTATCGGCGCTTTTTTGTAAGATGGCCTGTGTTTAGGGGTGTACATGTTGGCGCTATTTAAAAGCCTTTGGGCTTATCGAGGGTTCATACTTTCCTCGATAAAGAATGAATTTGTCGCTCGATTTGCCAGGAGTCGTCTTGGTGGCTTGTGGATGATAATCAATCCGCTTGCGCAGGTTGCAATTTATGCTTTGATTCTGTCGAACGTCCTGGCGGCGAGATTGCCCGGGATCGAAAATAAATATGCATATGCACTTTATCTTATGGCCGGAATACTAGCTTGGAATCTCTTTTCGGAAATAGTAGGGCGAAGCCTGAATGTTTTCATAGAACAAGGCAATCTCATGAAAAAGATGAGATTTCCCCGTATTACGTTGCCGGTAATCGTAGTGGGGTCATGCTTGCTGAATAATATGCTGCTGCTTGTGGCGCTACTAATTGTCTTCGCTCTACTTGGTCATTATCCCAATGCGCAGATGGTCTGGCTGTTGCCCTTAACACTGGTGATAGTGGCGTTAGCCGTTGGGGTAGGTCTAATACTTGGTGTTATCAATGTGTTCGTGCGTGATGTCGGACAGGTAGTGCCGATAGTATTGCAAATCCTGTTTTGGTTTACTCCTATCGTGTATCCGATCAACATTATTCCGGATCACTTGAAAGGCTGGATAGATGCCAATCCTCTGTATCCGATCGTAAGCGCTTATCACGATGTGCTGGTTTATGCGCGGCCGCCTGAATTGGCGAGTGTCCTGATTACCGCAGGCGTTGCTATTGGTTTGTTGCTGGTTGGCTTGTTCATGTTTCGCCGAGCAGCGCCGGAGATGGTGGATGCACTATGAGTGTGTTGCGCGTCGACAATTTGGGGAAGGCATTTAGAACGTATCGTTCCGAATGGCTACGATTTGCCCGCTGGTTCTATCTTCCTGCCAAGCCAACCGAGGAGCTTTGGATACTGAAGCACGTCAGCTTTTCCATTCAGGCAGGTGAGGCCATTGGGATAGTCGGACAGAACGGAGCCGGCAAGTCAACACTGCTGAAAATGATCACCGGAACCTTGCAGCCCACTGAGGGAACTATAGACGTCAACGGCCGCATCGCCGCGATTCTCGAGCTGGGGATGGGGTTCAACTCAGAGCTGACCGGCAGGCAGAATGTCTTCCATGCGGCGGGATTGATGGGCTACGGTGCCTCTGAAGTAGAGCGGGTAATAGACGAAATCGAGCAGTTCGCCGAGATCGGTGATTATTTCGATGAGCCGGTGCGGACCTACTCAAGTGGTATGCAAATGCGTGTTGCTTTCGCTGCGGCCACTGCGTTCCGTCCGGACGTTCTTATCATCGACGAGGCATTATCAGTTGGAGACGCCTATTTCCAACATAAAAGCTTTGATCGAATCCGAGAATTTCAGCAGCAGGGAACGACGCTTTTGATCGTCTCCCATGATCGGAGTTCGATCCAGGCCCTATGCAGCAGGGCAATCCTGCTTGATGGTGGGGCGGTTATAAAAGATGGGAAACCCGAAGAGGTGATGGATTTTTATAACGCCATTATCGCCGAGAAGGAAAATGGTTCCATCACCGTCAAGGAACTGGATGATGGCAGTATCCAGACTCGTTCAGGTACTGGCGAGGCTACGATTTCCTCCGTCACGCTTCACGTCGAAGATGGAGGGGCAGCAGAGTTCATACCCGTTGGCGCTCCGGTTTCCCTGCGTATCAAGGCTTTGGTAAATCAGGATATTTCGGAGTTGGTTGTGGGGTATCTGATCAAGGACCGCCTCGGGCAACCGGTGTTCGGTACGAATACCCATCACTTGGGGTGTAAGTTGGAAAACATCAACGCCGGGGATACGGTTGAGTACCGTTTCGATTTTTTCGCAAACCTGGGCGTCGGGTCTTATTCCGTAGCTGTAGCTCTACATGCTGCCGATACGCACATCGCTCGAAACTACGAATGGCGTGATTTGGCGCTGGTTTTCAATGTCGTGAATCTTTCAGAGGGGCAGTTCGTCGGCATGGCATGGTTGCCTCCTGTTGCGGAGCTCGTTAAATGAGTGCTCATTTCTATCGGGCTTTTGAAGATCGTTATCGCGGAACCCGAGCGCTGATAAAGGAGCGCCAGCAGGTTTACGTACCGTTTATCGCGTCTTTCAACCACTTGTACCCCGATGCTCCTGCACTGGATCTGGGCTGTGGTCGCGGCGAGTGGCTTGAGGTTTTACTGGAAAATGGTTTCGCTGCTAAGGGCGTCGACCTTGACGACGGAATGCTTGCTGCTTGCCATGCCTTGGGGCTTCCAGCTCAAGAGGGAGACGCGTTGGCCGCTTTGCAAGCGCTTCCTGACGGCAGTCAGGCTCTGGTGTCAGGTTTCCATATTGCCGAACACATTCCTTTCGAGATGCTTCAAAAACTCGTACAGGAAGCGTTACGTGTATTGATGCCAGCGGGCTTGTTGATTCTGGAAACGCCCAATGCGGAAAATCTGGTGGTAGGCAGCAACAATTTCTATTTGGATCCGACGCACGAGCGTCCGATTCCTCATCTACTGCTCAGCTTTTTGACCGAGCATCTGGGGTTTGCCCGATCCAAACTGTTGCGGCTGCAAGAGGATCCGCGATTGGCGGATAGCGAGGACATCCGTCTGATGGACGTGTTGAGCGGACCCAGCCCCGATTACGCGATTGTTGCGCAAAAGTCTGCGCCCGACGAGGTGCTCGTCTTATTCGACCCTTTCTTTGAACGAGAATATGGCGTTGCGCTCGAGCATATCGCTCAACGTTACGACGATAACTTGCGGGCCGAATTCGGTAGCTTGGTTGAGCGGATCGACGGAGCGTCTCAACGGCAAGCCCTGCTGGATAACGAACTGCAGGCTATACATGCTCGAACCGATGAGTTGCTGCATCGGGCCAATCAGGCGGAGGCGCAGTTCGAATACGTTAGGGGTGAAGCTCAGCAAGCCACTGAGCTGTCTGCACGCACCCAGGCAGGCTTGGCATCTCTTGAGCTGCGTACAACTCAGATGGAGACCACTTTCGCTCAGCAGCTCAGTGAGCAGATGGCAAACATGGGCTTGCACATTCAGCGCATGGTCGCGGATGCAGAGAAAACCGAGTTTGCGTTGAGGGACGCCACCAGCAGAGCGGTTCACGCAGAAGCCAAGATTGCCGCCACCGAATCGCTCAACGAAAGCCTCCAACAGCAATTGCAGCAGTCCACCAGCGAGTTGCTTGTGCTCCATAAGGCGCAGCAACGTCTGGAATTCCAGCTGGAGCAGACTGAAGCGCGCTGTGCAGACTTGGAGCGCCAGCTCGTCGGCGTCGAGGGGCGAGCGAAGATACTGGAGGCCGAGCAGGGTAGTGCTGTAGCGGATCTCATAGGGATGCAATCGCAAATCGAGTATCTAGAAACGCATCCTCTGCATTTGAGTAGCCGGATAGAGGCGTTGGCGGCGCAACTGTTATCCGTAGAAGGCGAAAAGGACATATTGGCCGCTGAGGTGAAGTCGTTGCGTGGGCAGGCGCAAGCTCAGGCGAGCGCACTGCAACAAACGGAGCAACAATTGAACGCTTCGTTGAGCAATGCACATCATTGGTTCCTGCGCGCGAATGAATACGAAGCGGCCAGGGATGCATTGTTGAATAGCACGTCCTGGAAGCTGACGGCTCCGGTGCGTGGCGTCAAAACGGGTTTAGCGGGCGTAGTCCGGTCGCCTTGGCGCATGGTCGGCAAAGCGAAATCGGGAGCGAAAGCTGCTGTATACCCATTGCTCATCCGAGCGATGCGCAAGACCTTGAGAAGCCCTGGCTTGAAGCGCAGGGCGGCAGGCTTTCTACGGCATTACCCAGGGTTATATCTACGGTTGGTCGCTATTGCGCAGAGAGCCAATCTAACCGGTGCACCTGTTGGGCAACCTACGGTAGTGGTGCCTCCGCCATACAATCCAAATTCTTTTATACAAGGTACAGAGCCAGATATTTCAGATCTGAGCTTAACCGCTCAGGCCTATTATCAAACATTGAAAAACGCCATTCAGACACAGCATAAGGGGCCGCGTTGATGCGCATCGTGCTGGACCTGCAGGGCGCTCAAACGGAAAGCCGATTCCGAGGTATCGGGCGCTACAGCCTTTCGCTTGCAATGGCCATTGCACGCAATAACCAGGACCACGAGGTCATAATACTGCTTAATGGGCAGTTCGTAGACGTCGTGGAACCGATACGGGCAGCTTTCGATGGTTTGGTTTCGCAAGACAATGTTCGAGTCTGGTATGGGCCTGCCCCAGTTGCAGAATGCCTACCTGGCAATGACTGGCGTCGACAGGCGGCGGAACTCATAAGAGAGGCGTATATCGCCACGCTTCAGCCTGATGTCGTACACATTAGCAGCCTGTTCGAGGGCACCGCTGATGATGCCGTCACCACCATCGGCGGCTACACCAAGGGGATTCCTACTTTGGTCACCTTGTACGACCTGATTCCGCTTATGAACGCCAAGGACTACCTCGATCCCCATCCGGTATTCAAAAAGTACTATCTCAACAAGATCGAAAGCCTAAAGAACGCTCAGGGCTGGCTGGGCATTTCCGAGTCGGCGAGTCTAGAAGGCATGAGTATTCTGGGACTTCCGGCGGAGAAATTAACCACTATTTCTACCGCCGCTGACGCTATCTTTGCCCCCGCCGATTTGTGTCCGGAGGAGGCCTTTCTTTTGCTGGAGAAGTTTTCCATCCGGTCACCCTTTGTCCTGTATACCGGGGGAGCGGATGCCCGTAAGAACCTCGACCGCATGATCCAGGCGTACGCCCAGTTACCCAAAGCGCTACGAGGAGCGCACCAGTTGGTGCTCGCCGGCAAGATGCCAACCCAGGTTATTGCGCGGCTCCGGGATCACGCCAGCCGGCTCGGCTTACATGAGGGCGAGGTCGTCTTCACCGGTTATGTCACCGACCAAGAATTGATAGCGCTGTACAGCCTTTGTAAGGCGTTCATCTTTCCGTCGTGGCATGAAGGCTTTGGCCTGCCTGCGCTTGAGGCGATGTGCTGTGGCGCGCCAGTTATTGGTTCCAACACGTCGAGTGTGCCGGAGGTCATCGGCTTTCCGGAGGCGTTGTTCGACCCCTTGAATGTGATGGACATGGAGTCGAAGCTGAATAAGGTCCTAAGCGACGAGACCTTCCGAAAGCAACTTATCGGGCATGGAAAAAGGCAGGCCAAGGAGTTTTCTTGGGATCGTACCGCCAGGCTGGCGCTAGGGGCCTTTGAGCGGGCGGTTGAATCAAGGCGTGGCGGGAGACTGCCTACCTCTGACGAGATTCTTATAGCCTTGCAGGGCGATATCGCTTCCATCGGAGATACGCTACCGACCTATGAGGATATCAAGCAATGCGCCTCAGCGATTGCCAGAAACTTCCAGCCCAATAGAGCAAAAAGGCTATTCATCGATATCTCCCAGTTGGTACATGTAGATTCCAAGAGCGGCATTCAGCGTGTGGTCCGGAGCATTCTCAAGGAGCTTCTCGAATCGCCGCCGAGTGGGTTTGTCAGCGAGCCCATATACGCGACCATGGATAGCATAGGTTATCGGTATGCAAGAGAGTTCATCTCCAACAATTTCCCTGAGCACTCAGCGGCTGGTGAAGTAGGCGATAGCGCAATAGAGTATGGTTCCGGCGATGTTTTTTTAGGCCTTGACCTTCAGCATCACGTCGTGATCCGGCAGCAGGCGGCCCACCAGGAGATGAGAAACTCAGGAGTGAGGGTCTATTTCGTCGTATACGACTTGCTTCCGGTCGTCATGCCAGAAGTATTCAGGGATTTTATTAGTGCCCTGCATAATGAATGGCTCGAGGCAATTTCAAGAAATGACGGCCTGCTCTGTATATCGCATGCAGTTGCAGAAGACATGCGGCAATGGCTGGAAACTCACCCTGTAGAACGCCATCGCCCACTTCAAATTAGTTGGTTTCACCTCGGCGCGGACGTTGAGAACTCTGTTCCAACTAAGGGGCTTCCGGACGATGCCGCTGACGCGCTCGCCAAGTTCAAGGCGTGTCCTACCTTTCTATCAGTAGGTACCATCGAGCCGCGCAAAGGCCACGACCAAACGTTGAAAGCTTTCGAGCGACTTTGGAGCGAAGGGGTCGAGGCGAATTTGGTTCTGGTAGGTCAGGCGGGGTGGAACGTCGATGAACTCATTAATGACATCACACAGCACGAATTACTGGGTAAACGACTTTTCTGGCTGAAGGGAATCAGTGACGAGTATCTGGAGAAGATCTACCAGAACGCTACCTGCCTGGTGTTCAGTTCTAAAGGCGAGGGCTTTGGCCTACCACTGATCGAGGCAGCGCGGTTTGGACTGCCCATTATTGCCAGGGATATTCCCGTTTTCAAAGAGATAGCGGAGGACAACGCCCATTATTTCGACGGAAACAACCCCGAGGATCTGAGCGAAGAGATCAAGGCCTGGCTGGCGCTCAGAGCCAGTGGCTCGCATCCATCATCTCTTAATATGAGATGGCTGACATGGAAACAAAGCGCTCAGCAGCTAACTAAGTTACTAGTACCGAAGGGCGGGGACTCCTGTAGCGCCCCTCAGGGGTCTACAGCTGGCATTTTGAATAGGAGCTAGAGCATGCCGTCGACACTAGATTTCGAAGCAGCGTTGAAAGGGAAGCGGGTATTAATTACCGGCCATACGGGCTTCACCGGAAGCTGGGTCTGCGCATGGCTTACTTCCATCGGCGCTGAGGTTACCGGCTTTGCTCTGAAGCCTGATACTTCCCCGTCCCTTTACGAGGCACTTGGGCTCGCTTCCTGCATCCAGGGGCACCTAGGGGATATATGCGACTACGATGTTGTGCTCGGCGCAATTCAGCGTTATCAGCCGGAACTGATTCTTCATCTCGCGGCGCAGCCACTAGTCCGGCGATCTTATAGAGAGCCGCGCTATACATTTGCCGTCAATTCACAAGGTACGGCAAATGTATTGGACGCTGCTCGGGCGGTGAGCTCTGTGAAAGGTGTGGTTTGTGTAACCACGGACAAAGTCTACAAGAACAATGAATGGGACTGGCCCTATCGGGAGAATGATCCTTTGGGGGGTAAGGACCCCTACAGTGCCTCTAAATCGGCGGCCGAAATGGTCATTCAGAGTTATGTGGCGTCGTTTCCCTGGGCTAATGGTGCTGGGCCAGCAATAGCCATTGCGCGAGGTGGCAACATCATTGGTGGGGGTGATTGGTCTGAAGACCGGCTTATCCCTGACTTCGTAAGAGCTGTCGTCAGCGGTGAAACATTGACCCTAAGGTACCCCGCTGCGACGCGACCTTGGCAGCATGTGCTAGCTCTGGTTCATGGTTACATGGTGCTGATGGCAGGCCTTCTCTCTGAGAATCCCGAGAAGTACGCGCGGGCATGGAATCTGGGGCCGCATGATCTGCGTCAATACTCGGTGCGTGACGTATTGGAACTATTATCTGCACATTGGGAGAGACCAAAGCTGGATTACATGGCTGCGCCGTTACATGAGGCCGGAGCGCTTGCTCTTGATAGTTCATTGGCCCGTAATCTGCTCGACTGGTTTCCTCCATGGAACACGGAACAAGTGATCATCAGGACCGCAGAGTGGTATCGCGACTATTACCGCGATCCTGACGGAGCCTCTGCAACGACACATGCCCAGATTGCGGACTGGCGATCGGCGTTGCTAGAGCAGAAGCCAGACAAATGAGAGTAATGGTGACGGGAGCATCTGGGTTCGTTGGGCGTAGACTAGTATCGAAACTAGCTCATGAGGGGCATCAAGTACTGGCTGTAGTGCGAAATCCATCTTTCAGGCCGGGCGTCGGGGTGGAGAGAATTCTGTTGCCGCAAATGGACATGCCGAGCCTATCGGAAGGCCTTGGAAAGCATTCTGTCGACGTCGTTATCAATCTCGCGGCAGCCGGTGTCAGCCCCAATGACCGTGACTTAGCGGCGCTTACCAACACCAATGCTTCCCAGCCTCCAGCCTTAGTCGCGCTTGCGAAGGATCATGGGGCGGTTGCCTTTATTCACATCGGAAGCAGTGCGGAATATGGTCCTCTGCCAGGCCCCACCCGTTATGCCGAACGGTCTCCTCTAGAATGCCAGAAACTCTATGGCGCGACTAAGGCTGCCGGCACTCTTCTTACGATGGCTAGTGGCACTGCACTTGGTTTGCCGACAGCGTGTCTGCGTTTGTTTAATATCTTCGGTCCTGGTGAATCCGCTCACCGCCTCTTCCCATCTCTGGTATCGCGCCTAACTCGAGGGGAACGGGTAGCTTTGTCCGAAGGTACCCAAGTTCGTGATTTCATGCATGTGGATGAAGCCTGCAGCGCAATCATTCATGTGCTCGACTCGCTAGTGTGCAGCCCAACGCTCGCGGGTATCTATAATGTTGCGACTGGACAAGGCCATACTGTAAGGGACTTTGCTGAGAAGGTGGCTGATATGGTAGGTAAGTTAGAGCTATTAGATTTCGGAGCCATTCCGTTACGGGCCGATGACTTACCCTATGTAGTAGGTGACCCATCCGCGTTTGAAGAAGCTTTCGGTTGGTCGCCGACATTGAGCTACCAAGATGGTGTGAAGGCCGCGGTTGTGGAGATGCAGGGTTTAACTTCACGGTGTCAGGACGGGATAATCGATGGTTAACAAAAAGGAAGGCAGCGTACTGCCGCTTGTGTCTATATGTATTCCTGTACTAAATGAGGCAGGAAATATAGAGGCTCTTTATAAGCGGCTGTGTTCGTTGGCGACTCGAATGACTGGTCAATGTCGGCTCGAGTTCGTTTTTTCTGATAATCACTCATCTGACGAAACTTGGGGCCAGCTAAAAATTCTCGCAGAAAAAGACGCACGGGTTCGGGCGGTGCGCTTTGCCAAAAACGTAGGGTTTCAACGCTCTATCCTCGCCAACTTCATGCATGCGCAGGGTGATGCGGTAATGCAGATCGATGCCGATCTGCAGGATCCGCCGGAGATGCTTGAACAATTCTTCGGAGAATGGGTTCGCGGGTATCATGTTGTGTATGGCGTTCGTAGAAAGCGTCGTGAAAATGTTTTTATCAGTCACTTCCGACGTCTCGGATATTGGTTCATTGATATGGTGAGCGAGCATCCGATTCCCAGAGATGTGGGTGATTTCAGGCTGGTGGACAGAAAGGTTATCACTGCTCTTTGTAAAATGAAAACGCCGAGCCCATATTTGAGGGGAATGATTGCCGGGCTGGGCTTCAGTCAAACAGGTATCGTCTATGATCGAGAGGCGAGAGTTGCTGGTGAAAGTAAGTTTGGGCTTTCGAGGCTTATTCGATTGGGCCTAACTGCCGTTTTCAATCACTCATCGGTGCCGCTGCGATTCGCGACGTTGGCGGGCTTGGTTATGCTTGGCGTCAGCGTCTTGGGATCCTTTTATTACCTTGTTCTCAGAGCTTTGCATCCAGAGCTGCCTCAAGGATTGGCTAGTATCCATATATTGGTCCTATTTAGCACAGGGTTGCAATCATTGTTATTAGGCATGATCGGTGAATATCTACTAAGGATTTATTTAATACTTAGGGCTGAGCCGGTAGCTATAGTGGAGCAAAGCCTAAATTTCTCACAGGACGAGCTAAAACTCTGAGGATTGACAATGAAAGCAGTGATACTGGCTGGAGGCTTAGGTACCCGCATTGCCGAGGAGTCGGACACCAAACCTAAGCCGATGGTAGAAATCGGTGGAAAGCCACTTCTTTGGCACATCATGAAGACCTATGCCCATCATGGCGTGAAAGACTTCGTTATATGTCTTGGATATAAGGGCTATGTAATCAAAGAATTCTTCTTTAATTATTATCGGCATATGGCTGATATGCAGATCGACCTTAAGACCGGCGAGCATCGGATATTGGATAGCCAGTCGGAAGACTGGCGTGTCACGCTTGTGGATACCGGCCCGGATTCGATGACAGGAGGTCGGTTGAAGCGGGTAGCGCCTTATCTGGATGATGAACCGTTCTGCCTGACCTATGGTGACGGCCTCGCAAACATCGATATCGCTGCCGAAATCGCGTTTCACCGGAAGCATGGCAAGCTGGCAACTGTCGCGGCTGTTCAGCCACCAGGCCGATTCGGCGTGCTGAATATTGATGAGTCGATGAACGTCAGTAGCTTCGAGGAAAAACCCAGCGATGAGATCGGTTGGATCAACGGTGGTTTTTTTATCCTAGATCCTTCAGTTATCAAATACATCGACGGCGATGAAACATCGTGGGAGCGAGAGCCTTTGTCGTCGCTCGCTCGCGACGGGCAGCTGGCTGCGTTCGAGCATGCAGGCTTCTGGCAGGCCTGCGACACATTGCGTGATAAGCGCGAGCTGGAACGTCTTTGGGCTTCTGGTTCTGCGCCCTGGAAGGTCTGGCAACGCTAATGGGCTCATCGCATGATCCATCTGCGAAAGCGCTCGCCGGAAAATGGCTCCCTCATCTAGCCGGATGGGGCATCTCCCTAGGCTGCCTGGTCTTCATTGCAAGCCAAATCGAGTTTCCCGCGGTTGCTGAGGCTTTGGTCGTTTTTAACTGGCCGTATCTCGCGGTAGCCGTGGTGTCGCTCGCGTTTGGATATCTGTTCCGGATCGTGCGGTGGTACCTGATGCTTAGAAGCGCCGGCGCTTTGGTGACGTTGCAGAGCTGCGCCGTTCCGTTTCTAGGCTCTATAGCGTTGAATAATGTTCTGCCCCTACGCCTGGGAGATCTTGTTCGCGCGCTAGTGTTTCCAGTCGCCATAGGGCTTAGCCGGGTCACGGCGACCGGTAGTCTTCTTATAGAACGCCTCGTGGACCTCCTAACGCTTCTCGCGGTGCTTGGGGTCGGCCTAGCCTATAGCGGCAAGCTAGATGTCCCTCCGTGGCTACCGGAGGTAACGATGGGACTCAGCGTCTTCGGTGGTCTTGCGCTATTGATGGTGTTTCTGTTCAGCGGGCTTATTGCAAGTTGGCTCGAGTCCAGATTCGCGTCGCGCGCAACGGCTATATCTGGGCGGGTGGCTTTGCTGGTGGCTACGCTGCTGCGCAGCGTGGAGAGCATGTCACGGCTTAGGGCTTTGCTTGCAGTGTTCGGCTTGTCCATCCTCGTCTGGTTGGGGGAAGCCGGGTTGTTCCTCTCCTTGCTACATGGTTTTGGCTTTGATGCAGGTCTCTCCGTCGCAGTGATCGTGATGGCGATTGCGACACTTTCTACCTTGGTGCCTTCATCGCCGGGCTATGTTGGCCCGTTCCACCTCGCCGCGTACGCCGCGATCACGATGCTGGGTGGAACTCCCGAGCAGGCAGCGGGGTTCGCTGTCTTGTCCCATCTGAGTCTCTGGGTGCCTACCACGCTTGCCGGCACTCTCTGTATGGCAATCAAGCCTAAAATATTTAAAGGGCTCCGGGCGAAAGCTGCGGTGCTCAATTAAAAAACTGGATACATATATGACTTATGACAGCGTAATTGTTGGCGGTGGCTTCACCGGTCTCACTGCAGCATATTTTCTCGCGAAGAAAGGGCAGAAAGTGCGGGTAATTGAGGCCGATAGCTCGGCCGGCGGCCTTGCGGGTACGTTCGAGTTCTCGGACGGAGTCACGCTGGAAAAGTTTTACCATCATTGGTTCAACAATGATGAGTACGTGCCCGCCCTCGTAAAAGAGTTGGGCATGGAGGGCGATGTGATTACGCTGCCGTCTCGCACCGGAATGTATTACAACGGTCGAATGTGGAAGCTTTCCACACCGCTTGACCTACTTCGCTTCAAGGCGCTTTCGCTAGTGGACAGAATCAGGCTGGGCCTGCTGGTATTTCAGGTGCGCCGGGTCAAAGACTGGAAGACCATTGAACATCTGAGCATACGCGAGTGGCTCGAACCCTTGTGCGGGAAGGCAGTTTATCGGACGGTTTGGGAGCCTCTGATTAACTCCAAGTTTTCGGTCTATGCCGAGGACGTCAACGCGGTGTGGTTCTGGAAAAAACTGGTTCTGCGCGGAAGTACCCGCGACAGCAAGGGGGGCGAGCAGCTCGCTTATTTCAAGGGTGGTTTCGGCCGGCTGGCAGCCGCCATGGTCACGAAGATTGGAGAAATGGGCGGCGAGGTTAGCTTCGGAACGAAGGTGCTTGGTCTGCAAACAGAAGGTAACCAAATAACGGCCTTGAGCACCAGCCTGGGAGAGGTGTTGGGCAGGAATTTTCTGTTTACTCCCGCGTTTCCGATCATTGCCGACATATTTGAAGGTCATGCTCCGGAGCAGTGGCTTACCGCGCAGCGTCGCGTTAAGTACCTAGGCAACATGTGCCTTGTGCTACGGCTCAATCGCAGCCTCTCCGAAACCTATTGGCTAAACGTGAACGACCCTGGCTTCCCCTTCGTGGGCGTTATCGAACATACCAATTTCGATTCGCCCGATAATTACGGAGGCGACCATATCGCCTTTCTATCCCGGTATTTAGCTGTTGAAGATCCTGTTTGGAGCTACAGCGATGAAGAGTACGTGGAGTTCGCGCTAGGCCATTTGAAGCGTATGTTTCCTGAGATGGACCGTTCTTGGATCTTGGATCATAAGGTATGGCGTGCGGAGTACGCGCAGCCTGTCACCGAACGTGGATATTCGAAATATGTGCCGGGCCGAGAAACCCCTTATGTGAATGGATTTATATCGACCATGGCACAGATTTATCCGGAGGATCGAGGCACGAACTACGCGATACGTGAAGGGCAGGCGGTCGCCAACTCAATGTGACTGGCCTCGCTTGATTAGCGGGGGAATGCTTAATTATGGGGTGTGAGTAGAATGTTGACGGGTTTAAGCGCGAAGCTGCAGTCTCGGGTAAATATGCTCGCCCCTTTTTTGGTGATCGTATTAATTATTGGTTTGTTATTTTTCACGTTAGCTATTCTTCCGGCGATAAGGGTTGGCGATGGCTCTGAGTATTACGGTCTTTATCTAGCTTTTGAGTCGGCCTTTCATCCATGGATGACGTCGGACGTTTTTTCTTCTTATCAAGCGTTCGCAGATAGTAGAGCCGTGCTTGGTTTGGTTTCAGCTGATCAACTTGCATCTGCATTTCCAACTTTGAGGTTAGGCGATACAGCTGATTTTAATCATTTTTGGTTTTACAGCTTCCTGGCTTTTTTGATTGGATACCCCCTTTCTATAAGCCCCCATAGCGCGTTTTTGGTTTTGCATGGGGCTTTATTTACTGTGCCGGCTTTTATGTCCTTTCTTTATTATCGCTGGTTAGGGTTTGGCGTATTTTTTTTGTTTAGCCTAAGTACGCCGCTTATTTGGTTTTCGAACAAGGCGCATACGGAGTTTTTAACTTACTGCCTGGGTTTGGCTGCGGTATTAGCCGTGTTGCAAGCACGTTATGTGGCTGCGGCTTTTTTTATGGCTGTGGTCTCCACACAAAACCCAAGTTTCGCATTGCTGGCAGGCTTGCTGCTCTGCTTTCGGATATTTCAGTTATCCGAAAAGCAGTATTCTTTTGGGGATGTAGTTGCCATTGTTTGTACTGTGCTGCTTGTGCTTTTGCATCCCGTTTATTATTTTTTACGTTTTGGAGTGGCTACGCCGCAGCTGCTCGCCGGCGGGGCCGATCTTGGCAAAAATATTGGTTACTTCTACATTTGGTTGGTGGACCCGGATATTGGTTTATTGCCAAATTGGCCGCTCGGGGTGCTGTTGCTAATATTTGCATTCGTTGGTTTTAGGCTTTTTCGCCGCGGCCCTGATTTTTTTGAAAATAGGATGGCGTGGTTATTTTTTCTTGTTTCTTATTTCTTGGTTTCGGTTTATTCACATTCCTCAACAGTGAACCTGAACTCAGGGGCAACTATTAATATAGCAAGGTATTCCCTGTGGTATATTCCGTTATTTTTCCCAATTGCTTTGATTGCTGCTAAATGGCTTGTGCTTTCGCGAGCTAGATGGGTTTCAGCTTTTTGTATTATTATTCCTTTTTTAGGTATAGCCTTGCTAACCTTTTTTCCTGCTAAATATGAGTCATATACCACTCCTACGAGGCTATCTTATTTTTTACAGAGCCGTTTCCCCGCGCTTTATGATCCGCCACCGGAAGTTTTTTTGGAGCGTTTTTCTGGCGTAGGCGAAGCTGCAGATAAAAAGCGTGCCCTTGTAGTTGGCCCTGATTGCAAGAAGATTCTATTTATCCCAGGTGATACAGATCTGCTCGTGACCACGCCGAGAGGATGTCTCCTGAGTCAACAGCGTTTGGCCGAGCTTCTGGAGTCTAAGAACTATCAGAGTGAAACTTATTTTCGCTTGACATCGGATGAGATGCGGTCTTCGGCGCTGCGTATCGAGCCGGGCGTGCGGTATGAATTCAAGCGAGGCGGTAGCGGCAACTTCGCGCTAGGTGACGGCTGGGGACGTGGTGAGGACTGGGGGGTGTGGTCTGAAGGTGCCCGAGCGAACCTCCATATACCATGTACTGTTGGGCGCGATTTAAGCGTGGTCATTAATGCGGGTGGCTTCGTATATCCCGGCCGGGACTCGACTGCGTTGGAAATCTCCGCTGCAGGTATAAAATTATGGTCAGGGGGCCTCAGTGACGCTCGGGATATACCACTGACAATTCCGGCCAGTGGCTGTGTGGAGGGCTCACTACATATTTCCTTTGACTTGGCTAATCCCCAGTCGCCCTTGCATGCAGGCTTGTCTAATGATCCAAGAGTCGTTGGCGTCTCGCTCTATTCGTTCCGGTATGAATAAGAACCAGACGGCCATTGTTGGGTGCCTATGACCAACTGGCTGCTACGCCGATGAACCTAATCCTCTCCGTCGACCCAGTCCGTTTTCCGTTAACCGGTATCGGTCGCTATACCTACGAACTCGCCCGCGTCCTCGAAAGTACCGACGGCGTTAAACGCTTGCGCTACTTCTCCGGTGCACGCTTCGTCTCGGGGTTGCCTAGCCCGAGCGATACCTCCGATAGCGGGCATGGCCTGCGACGTATGGTGCAAAAAAGCGCTCTGGCGATTGAGGCTTACCGGGTGTTGATGCCGTTGCTCCGCGCGCGTGCATTACGCGATTGCTCAGACGCGCTGTACCACGGCACCAATTTTTTCATCCCGCCGTTTCCCGGAAAAAGCGTCGCCACCTTTCATGATTTGTCACCGTTCACGTGGGCGCATTGCCATGCACCGCAGCGGATTCGCTACCTGCAAAAGGAGCTCGGCAAGACGCTCGAACGAGCTGATGCGTTGATCACCGATTCCGAGTTCACGCGCCGCGAACTCGCCGCGTATTTTTCATGGCCAATCGAGCATATCCATGCGGTGCCCCTGGCGAGTTCGGAGGAGTTTCGTCCGCGCACGGCGGATGAGCTGCGCGATGTGCTGGCTGGTCATGGGCTTGAGCCGGGAGGCTATAGCCTGTTCGTCGGTACCCTGGAGCCGCGCAAGAACATCGAGACGCTGCTCGATGCATACGGGCGATTGCCTGCACCGTTAAAAAAGCGCTGGCCATTGGTGCTGACTGGTTATCAGGGCTGGCGCAACGATGAAATACGCAAACGCTTGGATCAGGCAGTGGACGAGGGGTGGGCCAGGCATCTGGGGTTCGTCCCAAGCGAGGACTTGCCATTGCTGTTCGCAGGGGCGCGTCTATTCACCTTTCCGTCCCTGTATGAGGGGTTCGGCTTACCGGTTCTGGAGGCGATGAGCTCGGGGGTGCCGGTCGTTTGTTCCAACAGCTCCTCGTTGCCGGAAGTCGCCGGTAACGCGGCGTTGATGTGCGACCCACAGGACACCGTAGCACTGACCGAGCTGATTGCCCGGGGGTTGGAAGATGAATCGTGGCGCGTTTCGGCGATCACCGATGGATTGACTCATGCTGCCTCATTTTCCTGGCAGCGCTGTGCCATGCAGACCATGGATGTCTATAGACGGGTGCTGAGCGTCGGATGATCAAGGTTCTTCATTTCTTCAAAACGTACTGCCCGGAGACCATGGGTGGTATCGAGCAAGTGATCTTTCAGCTCGCCGAGGGCGGTGCCGCCCATGGTATATCTCCGGAGGTGCTGTATCTGAGCCCCAGGGGTAGTGCGCGTTGCGAAACGGTCGGCCACCATGTGGCGCACCGCTCCCGGCTCGACTTGCACCTTGCATCGACCGGCTTGTCCTGGTCGGCCATCGGGGACTTTGCCGAGCTGGCCGAGCAGGCCGATATCGTTCATTACCATTTCCCTTGGCCATTCATGGACGTCGCGCATTTTGCCGCGCGCATCCGGAAGCCGTCGGTCGTGAGTTATCACTCGGATGTGGTCAAGCAGAAGCTCCTGATGAAACTCTATGCCCCCTTGATGCATCGCTTTCTTGGTCGTGTCGACCGCATCGTGGCGGCGTCACCGAACTACGTGCGAACCAGTCCTATTTTGCAGCGCCACAGGGAGCACGTCAGCGTGATTCCCTACGGGCTGGATCGCCGCACCTATCCGGTGCCTCGCCCCGAAAGGCTAGATTACTGGCGTAACCGCTTGGGCGAGCGGTTCTTTCTGTTCGTCGGCGCGCTTCGCTATTACAAGGGGCTCGACTACCTGCTAGAGGCGGTGCGCGGAACCGAGCTGACTGTCGCGGTGGTCGGGACCGGGCTCGAAGAGCCGAGGCTTCACGAGCAGGCCCGGCAGATGGGGCTGGGCAATCTACATTTGTTAGGCAGGTTGCCCGATGAGGACAAGGCTGCACTGCTAACGCTGTGCCAGGCGTTCGTGTTTCCTTCGCATCTGCGTTCGGAGGCCTTCGGTATTTCCTTGCTGGAGGGTGCGATGTATGGCAAGCCCTTAATCTCATGCGAAATCGGCACTGGTACCACCTTCATCAACGTCAACGAGGAGACGGGGCTGGTCGTGCCGCCTCGCGATCCGCTGGCACTTCGTCAGGCGATGCTGAGATTACAGCGTGAGCCGGAACTGGCTGCGCGCATGGGGAAGAAGGCCGCGCAGCGCTTCGAGCAGTTGTTTCGTGCCGAGTCGATGCTGAGCGCTTATGCCGAGCTCTATCGTGAGCTGGTGTGATGGAAATGCCATGCGCGTATTGGTGACCGGGGCATCTGGTTTCGTGGGGGCCGCACTGGTAACCATGCTCAAACGTCAGGGGCATGACCTTGTCGCCGCGACGCGCGGTCCTGTATCGGTCCCTGTGGACGGGGTCGAATATCATGCCGTCGGAGATATCGGCAACGCGCCGGACTGGCAAGCCGTATTGCCGAATATTGACGTGGTGGTGCATGCGGCGGCTCGTGTGCATGTGATGGATGAGCGTAGCCAGGACCCTTTGCAGGCCTTTCGCCGCGTGAATGTCGTTGCGACGCTCGACCTTGCGCGTCGGGCGGCTGAGTCGGGTGCGCGCCGCTTTATTTTCATCAGCTCGGTCAAGGTCAACGGCGAGTTCACCCTGCCGGATCGCCCCTTTCGGCCAGACGACGAGCCCGCGCCGCTCGACCCCTACGGCATTTCCAAGCTCGAGGCGGAGCAGGGCCTGCTGGCGCTTTCGCGCCAGTGCGCAATGGATGTGGTGATCATTCGTCCCGTACTGGTCTACGGCCCAGGCGTAAAGGCGAATTTCCGAAGCATGATGAACTGGCTTTGCCGGGGTATTCCGTTGCCCCTGGGGGCGGTAGCGAATCGCCGTAGCCTCGTGGCGCTCGATAATCTGACCGATCTGGTGGCGACATGCCTGGCCCATCCGGCTGCGGCCGATCAAATCTTTCTGGTGAGCGATGGCGAGGACGTATCGACTCCTGAGCTGCTGCAGAGAATGGCCGGCGTGCTAGGGCGTCGCGCGCGGCTGGTGGCGATTCCAGTTGGCTGGATGACTGCATTTGCCCGTGTGTTGGGCAGGGGAGCCATAGTCCAGCGCCTGTGCGGCTCTCTGCAAGTGGATATCACCAAAAATGAAACTCTGCTGGGGTGGAGGCCGCCGGTCTTAATGAATCAGGCGCTCGCCAGGACCGCGGCGGACTACCTGGAGCATCGATCTTGAGTCTGTGGTGGCTACCGTTGCTGTGTTTGCTCGCCTCTTGGGTGCTGACCGGTCTGGTGCGCCGCTACGCGCTGGCTCGAAGTCTGTTCGACATACCTAATGCCCGCAGTTCTCACACCCTTCCGACGCCGCGTGGCGGCGGTGTTGCCATCGTCGTGACCTTCCTCGTGACGTTGCCGCTTCTGGCAGCCGAAGGCCTCGCCAGCTGGCCGTTGGTCTGGGCGTTATCGGGAGCCGGCGGCGCGGTGGCCTTGTTGGGATTTCTGGACGATCACGCCCATGTTTCCCCGCGTTGGCGTCTGGCGGGGCATTTTCTCTGTGCGACGTGGGCATTGTTCTGGCTGGGTGGTGTACCTGCCTTGAATTTGTTTGGCATCGACGTCCAGTTGGGCTGGTTCGGTCAAGCGCTGGCGGTCATAGCTCTGGTCTGGCTGCTCAATCTCTACAATTTCATGGATGGCATAGACGGCATCGCCAGCATCGAGGCGATCACCGTGTGCCTGGGCGGTGCGTTGCTCTATCACTGCGTAGGGCAACCTGACCTGATCATATTGCCGGCGCTCCTGGCTGCTTCGGTATCTGGATTTCTGCTGTGGAATTTCCCGCCGGCAAAGATCTTCATGGGTGATGCAGGAAGCGGATTTCTGGGGATAGTGCTCGGCGTCTTTTCGCTACAAGCGGCCTGGGTATCACCGCCGTTGCTGTGGGGGTGGATCATACTGCTTGGGGTATTCGTGACCGATGCGACTTTCACCCTGGCTGGCAGGCTGCTGCGCGGCGACCGGGTCTTTGAGGCGCATCGCAGCCATGCTTATCAGCACGCCTCGCGCCGTTATGGAAGCCATCGCCAGGTGAGTCTCGCAGTCGGGCTGATCAACCTGTTCTGGTTACTCCCCATCGCCATGGTCGTAGCCCTGGGATATCTAGATGCGGTCCTCGGTCTTGCTGTGGCTTACATTCCGCTTCTGCTACTCGCCAAAGGATTCAGGGCTGGGGCGGTGGAGTAACAATCGGGTGGGCTGGTATGGAGATATTTTCCAACGTTGCGCTGCGGACATTGTTATTCGGCAAAGGTCTGATGGCGCATCAGTCGTAACAATTCATTGGAACAAGGGTGACCGGTGTTAAGAGTCGCTGAAAATCTGCGTTGCCGACTGGTTAGCCTTCCCCGTCGGTCCAAGCGCGCCATTCAGGTGGTCGTAGATGTGCTGCTAGTGTGGGTAGCACTCTGGCTGGCGTTTGCGGTCCGTCTGGGAGAGGTCAAGGATATAGAGCCGTTAGGGGGGCATCTCTGGCTGTTCCTGCTGGCGCCGATGATTTCCGTTCCTCTGTTCATTCGGCTCGGCATGTATCGGGCGGTGATGCGTTACCTAGGCAACGATGCCTTGATTGCCATCGCCAAGGCTGTGACCCTCTCGGCGCTGACGCTGTCGCTGGCGGTGTACTGGTACCAGGACGCGCCGAAGCTGATCCCCCGTTCGATGGTATTCAATTACTGGTGGTTGAGCCTGGTGCTGATTGGCGGCTTGCGCTTGGTGCTGCGCCAGTACTTCATGGGGGACTGGTTCTCCTCCAACCACACGCTCAATTTTCAAGGACGGGATGCAGGGCTCACCAAGGTCGCGGTATACGGGGCGGGTGTCGCCGGTAACCAATTGGTCGCCGCGCTGCGACTTGGTCGTGCGATGCGGCCCGTGGCGTTTATCGATGATGATCCGAATATCGACAATCGGGTCATTGCCGGTTTGCGTGTATACAGCGCCGCTCATATCAGCCAGATGATCGACGATACTGGCGCCGAGGAGATTCTTCTGGCGGTTCCTTCTACTTCGCGCGGCCGTAGGCGGGAAATACTCGAAGCGCTGGAGCAATACCCTCTACATGTGCGCAGTGTGCCGGCGTTCCATGATCTGGCCAGTGGCACCGTACGGGTTGAAGATATCCAAGAGGTGGACATCGCCGACCTGCTTGGACGAGACGCGGTCCCGCCAGACCGGGCCCTGTTCGAAAAATGCATACAGGGCCGTGTGGTCATGGTGACGGGCGCGGGAGGTTCTATCGGCTCGGAGCTTTGTCGCCAGATACTTGCCACCCAGCCCAGCACCTTGCTGCTTTACGAACACAGCGAATTCAACCTCTACCGCATTCACACGGAGCTGGAGGAAGTCGTGGAGCGGGTGTCGCAGCCCATTCGGCTGGTGCCGATTTTGGGGTCCATACGCAACCCCCAGCGTCTGGAAGACGTGTTGCGCACCTGGGAGGTGGAAACCATCTACCACGCCGCCGCTTACAAGCATGTGCCGATGGTTGAGCACAATGTCGCAGAGGGGGTGCTCAACAACGTGTTCGGTACGCTCCATACCGTGCAGGCGGCCATCCGCTCAGGCGTCAGCCATTTCGTACTGGTATCGACTGATAAGGCGGTGCGGCCGACCAATGTCATGGGAAGCACCAAGCGGGTCGCTGAAATGGTGCTGCAAGCCCTGGCGCGCGAGACCGCTCCGGTGCTCTTTGACTCAGACCCGGTGCATCACGTGAACAAGACGCGGTTTTCCATGGTGCGCTTCGGTAATGTGTTGGGGTCCTCCGGTTCAGTCATTCCTCGCTTCCACGAGCAGATTCGAGCCGGTGGCCCGGTGACCGTGACGCATCCCAACATTACCCGCTATTTCATGACTATTCCGGAAGCGGCACAGCTGGTCATTCAGGCAGGCTCGATGGGCGAGGGCGGAGATGTCTTCGTGCTGGACATGGGGCAACCGGTCCGTATTGCCAAGTTGGCCCAGAAGCTCATCCACCTGTCGGGACTCAGCGTGCGTTCCGAGAAGAATCCGCAGGGCGATATCCCAATTGTCTATACGGGGTTACGGCCAGGAGAAAAGCTCTACGAAGAGCTGCTGATTGGCGAGAACGTCAGTCCGACCGAGCATCCGATGATCATGCGGGCGGCAGAGGAATGCATGAGTTGGGACGACCTGAAACAGTTTTTGGGCAGGCTGCACAAAGCGGTGATGGACGACGACTATCCCGCTGTCCGCCTGCTGCTGCGCGAGGCGGTGAGTGGCTACATGCCCGAAGGGGAGATCGTCGATCTCATCTACCAGAAGCGTCGCGCCGGTCCCAGCGACCTGTGAAGGTCTATTGGGCTTCGGCCAGCGGACATTGCGCGGCTGTGGCATTTTGTCGGTGCAATTGATGGGCGGCGCAGGTTGTAACTTGCTCGCAAGCCGGTACAATGGCGCGGCTCGCCGCCAGGCGGGTTTCGTTATGGTGGCCCTGCCGGTCCCCCCGCAACGATCAGCCGTGAACCCGGTCAGGTCCGGAAGGAAGCAGCCGCAGCGGTGACATTGTGTGCCGGGGTGTGGCTGGTAGGGTCGCCTCCATAACGTCAGGCCTGTCGATGACAGGCTCCAGTCAATGGCTGATCAGCCACTTCGCTCTCTCGATTCTCCTTATTATCAAAAATTGCCTGCGCTCGATGCGCGGCGCTGCCGTGCCTGCCTCGGATAGAGCGACAATCAACGTTTTCGCCTAATGGAGCTTCTCGTGGCTGCAAGACCTCTATGGGACATCTTCTGCGCCGTGGTGGACAACTATGGCGACATCGGCGTGACTTGGCGCCTGGCGCGGCAGCTTGTTGCCGAGCACGGTCAGGCGGTGAGGCTGTGGGTCGATGACCTGGAAACCTTCGTCGCGCTGTGCCCGGGAGCGCGGGCGGATGTACAGAGCCAAGTCCACGCGGGCGTCGAAGTTCGGCACTGGCCGCGCGAGTGGCTCGGTGCCGAGCCGGGCGATGTGGTCATCGAGGCGTTTGCCTGCAACCTGCCGCAGGCCTACATCCAGGCGATGTCTGATAGCGGACGACGGATCCTCTGGCTCAACCTCGAATACCTCAGTGCAGAGGGCTGGATCAAGGGCTGCCATACGTTGCCATCGCTGCAGCCGAACGGGCTGCAGAAGTACTTTTTCTTTCCGGGCTTCGAGTCGGAAACCGGCGGCTTGATACGTGAAACTGGTCTGCTCGACGAGCGCCGGGCGTTTCAGCGGGCCGCTTCGCGCGAAGCCTTTCTCGGTCAGATGGGTGTCACCGTGCCGGACGGGGCGCAGGTCGTTTCGCTGTTCGCCTACGAAAACGCTGCGGTGGCAGGCTGGCTCGACGCGCTGGCCGAGGGGTCGGAGCCGACATTGCTTCTGGTGCCGGTTGGTCGCGTGCTGGCCGATGTGGAGCGCTGGCTCAACGAAGGCCAACTGATGGCTGGCACGCAACGGCAGCGCGGAGCGTTGCAGATCGCGGTGCTCCCGTTCATGACCCAGGATGAGTATGACCGTCTGCTCTGGTGCTGCGATTTCAATGCGGTACGCGGCGAGGAGTCCTTCATTCGCGCACAATGGGCGGGTCGGCCACTGGTCTGGCATATCTATCCGCAGGAAGAGGGCGCCCATTGGGACAAGCTGCGGGCGTTCTTCGAGCTGTATGCCGATGGCCTCTCCACTGCAGCTCGCGATGCGCTCTGGGCGTTCTGGCAGGCCTGGAACGCAGGGCAGGGCGCGGGACAGGCTTGGCGCCAGATGCGCGAGCACCACGCCGAGCTGGTGAACCATGCCGAGCGATGGACGCAGATTCAGACCAGCAACGGTGATCTGGCCGCAAAGCTGGTGTTTTTTTACACAGATTGGCTATGATACGCGGCCTGTTTTTTGTCTCTAATCCCATCGGATATTCGTATGAAAACCGCACAAGAGTTTCGTGCCGGCCAGGTGGCCATCATCAATGGCGCGCCCTGGGTTATCCAGAAAGCCGAATTCAACAAGTCCGGCCGCAACAGTGCCGTGGTCAAGATGAAGCTGAAGAACCTGCTCAACGGTTCTGCCACCGAGACCGTGTACAAGGCCGACGACAAGCTCGAGCCGGTTATCCTCGAGCGCAAGGAAGTGACCTATTCCTACTTCGCCGACCCGCTCTACGTGTTCATGGACGATGAGTTCAACCAATACGAGATCGAGAAAGATGATCTCGAAGGCGTCATGACCTTCATCGAAGACGGCATGACCGACGTCTGCGAAGCGGTGTTCTACAACGACAAGGTGATCTCCGTCGAACTGCCGACCACCATCGTTCGTGAAATCGTCTACACCGAGCCGTCCGTTCGTGGCGACACTTCCGGCAAGGTCATGAAGACCGCCCGCCTGAAGAACGGTGCCGAGCTGCAGGTTTCCGCCTTCTGCGAAATCGGCGACTCGATCGAAATCGACACCCGTACCGGTGAGTACAAGTCGCGCGTTAAGGCCTGAGGCCCTCGCGACTCGAGAAGCCCGGCCAAGCGCCGGGCTTTTTTGTGGGCGTTATTGCCGCGTTTAGCTGCTGCAGGGACCGCGGTCGTGGCTGTCCGTAGTGAGCCTGGCGGTGAGCGGTAGCCGCTCCCACAAGGATGGGATGTGCCGTACCCGTGGGAGTGGATCACATCCGAGGCGAGGCCGCGTCACGCGCCCCAGATCACCCCGATCAGCAGGTAGCACAGGCAGGTGACCAGCACCACGCCAAACAGGTTGATGGCAAAGCCGGCCTTGATCATCGACTGGATCTTCATCTGCCCGGTGCCGAAGACGATGGCGTTCGGCGGTGTTGCCACCGGCATCATGAAGGCGCAGCTCGCCGCGATGGCGGCTGGAATCGCGAGCATTTCCGGTGGCAGGCCCTGGGCCACGGCCAGTGCGCCGAGCAGAGGCAGGAACGCTGCGGCGGTGGCGGTGTTCGAAGTGATCTCGGTAAGGAAGGTGATCACCAGGGTGACCAGGCCGATCATCAGGATCAGCGGAAGGGCATCGATGCCCTGCAGGCTCTGCGCGATCCACTGGGCCAGCCCCGAGGCGCCGATCACACCGGCCAGCGACAAGCCACCGCCAAAGAGCAGCAGCACGCCCCACGGCACCTTGTTCGCGGTATCCCAATCCATCAGGAATACCCGCTCGCGGCGGTTGACCGGGATCAGGAACAGCGACAGCGCGGCCGCCATGGCAATGCTGGTGTCGTCGATGCCACTGATGTAGCCGGCCAGCATCGGCTGGAAGATCCAGGAGAGGGCCGCCAGCACGAATACCACGGCGACCAGCTTTTCCGCACGGGACATGGGGCCGAGCTCGGCCATTTCCTTTTCCAGCAGGCCGCGGCTGTCGCCACCGTGGAGCTTGAAACCGCCACGCGTCAGCCACCACCAGATGAAGGTCAGCATGGCGACCGTTACCGGCACGCCGAGCAGCATCCACTGGCCGAAGCCGATATGCACGTCATGGTTCTCGCGCAGGAACGCGGCCAGCAACGCATTGGGCGGCGTGCCGATCAGCGTGGCGACCCCGCCGACGCTGGCGGCGTAGGCGATACCCAGCAGCAGCGCGACCGTGAAGCGCTCGCTCTCCTTCGGTTCGCTGTTGGATACCAACAGGCCGATCACCGACAGGCCGATCGGCAGCATCATGATGCTGGTGGCGGTGTTGCTCACCCACATGCTGATGAATGCGGTGGCGATCATGAACCCGGCGATCTGCTTGCTCGGCTGGCTGCCGACGGCGAGCAGGGTCGCCAGTGCGATGCGTTTATGCAGGTTCCAGCGCTGCATGGCCAGGCCCAGCAGGAAACCGCCGAGAAAAAGGAAAATGGTGGGGTTGGCGTAGGGCGCGGTCGCCTTGGCCATGGTGTCGATCCCCAGCAGCGGGATCAGCAGGATCGGCAGCAGCGAAGTCGCGGGGATCGGTAGCGCTTCGGTGGCCCACCAGATCGCCATCAGCGCAGCCAGGCCGACCGTAAGCCAGGCCGTGTCCGACAGGCCGGCCGGTGGCTCGGTCAGAATACACAGCAGCAGGCACAGGGGCCCCAGGAACAGGCCGATCCAGGCGGCGATATCCGCCGTTCGGCTTGGAGTGGATTCCGTCATGGGTGTTGCTTCCTCTTACAGGGGCCTGCAGGTGCCGCAGGCCGGTTAACGCGTACGCTTGGCTTGAACCGCTACCTTCCGGGGTGCCCGGTGTGCTGGCAGGGGCGCATTAGACCGCAACCGGACAGTCTTGCGGCCAGCCATGCGTAACAAGGTCTGACCGCTTAGAAGTGGTGGTCGGTAGCGGGCCGCTCCTGCTGACGACGCCACATCCGCGTGAGCCAGCGCCAGGCGATCCAGGCGCCGGCCCCCAGATACACCAGCCCACCGGGCACCCACATGATCAGGCCGGCCAGTTGCTGATCCTGCACGTCACGGTGCGCACCATAGAAAGACGAGGTACCGAAGGTCAGCAGGGCGCCCAGCAGGCCGGTGTGCATCAGCGTCAGCAGCAAGGCCATCAGCGCCTGGGGTACCTGCTTGGGATTGGCCCGCAGCACTGACCACCAGAACAGCCAGCCGCTGAACAGAAAGCAGGCATGCTCGAAGGCATGCCACCAAAGGTTGTCCAGTGCCAACAGGTAGAGCTTGGGGGCGTGCCAGATCCAGATGATCGCGCCGTGCAGCATTGCCAGCGCGGTGGGGTAGCGCCCGGCGCGCAGTATCGCCGTCCACAACGGCTGACCCAGGCGACCGGTGACGCCACGCCACTGGGGCAATGGTCTGGCCAGCGCCCACATGGGGGCGATGACCACGATGAACAGCATGTGCTGAGTCATGTGCAGGCTGGTGCTGGTCTCGGCCCAGTCGTCTATCGGGCCGAACACCGCATAGGCACAGATCAGCATCGCACCGTGGAACCACGCCGCTTCGCTGCGTCGTGGCGGCACGCGACGGGAACCGAGCAGATACAGCAGCCAGGCGCCGGCCAGCAGCAGTGCGGTGAGCAGCAGGGGCAGGCGCTCGCTGAAATGCGCATCGAACAGGCCGTGGGCGGCGGCGGGGCGGGCCAGGACGAGCAGGGCCAGGGCCGAAACCGATTTCATATGCATGGCGGCAATTGCACCAGAGGGATGCCGACGTAGAGGGTCGCCAGTGCGGCGATCAGGTGGAGCCCAGAGGTGATTTTGGTGACGAAGATCTGCCGCTCGTTGAGCTCGTCGGTCATGCGCGACAGCTTCCAGAAGCGCCGCGCCTGCACCAGCAGGATCGCCAGGGTGACCAGCGTGAGCAGGCCCAGCACCGCATTGAGCCAGTTCCAGGGGCCCAGCGTCGGGTCGGGTGGGTTGATTTCGCAGGCTATGGCATGGCCGCCATACATGGCGACGAACCAGCAGCTCCAGAGCACGAAGCCCAGGGGAATCTGGATCGGGTGGTAAGGCGATGTACGGGCGTATTTCGACATCAGGCGCCTCCCCAGGTGCCGGGGAACAGGACCAGCGCGAGGAAGCTGATCCACAGCACGGCCAGGTTGTAGTACCAAAGCTGCAGAACCACCACCGGTTCGTAGGGCGCCTTCTCCCCCACGTAGCCGTAGCCGACGCGCCAGGCCTGAAGCGCGGTGAGCACGGCAGCCAGGGCGCAATGCATGATGCTGTAGAAAAGCATCACGAAGACCACCGCATCGTGCGCGGTTTCGGTGACATGCAGCCCTGCGTTGACCAGTACCCAGATCAGTACGCCAGTCTGGACGAAGGCAAGCCCGCCCGACAGCGCCAGATTACCGAGCAGGTTGTGAATGTCGCCCTGCCGCATCCGGTGCACGATCCGCTGCATCCAGAGTGAGCCCACAGTCAACATGGCGGCGCTGGCGCCCATCAGCCAGCCGTCGAGCGTGGTATCCGGCACCTGCCATTCCGGCGAGACGGTCCAGAGATAGAACCAGCCGAATATCAGCGAGAGGTAAAGCGCGCCATCAGCCAGCAGCGTCACGCCCATGCCCCACAGCCCCGGCCCGTCGAAGGTCCGCGAATGGAGCGGGGGCTCTCCCGGCTGGGTGCGGGCGTCCGGCGCGGCGAGCGGATGCGCGCCGTTCTCCCACGACCAGCGCAGCAGCGTCACGATGGCTGCGGCGCAGGCTACGAGTGCGAGCATATAGACCTTGGTCAGCAAGCTCAGGCAGAGCACCGCGAGAAACACCGATGCGATGAAAGGCAGCCAGCTGTTCCCCGGTAGGTGAATGATTTCCCTGACCTTGCCACTCAGCGGGTCCGAACCCCAGGTCTCCCGACGGCCATGGTCGATCACCGTGAGGGCGTGCTCGCCCCGCGCGATGCTGTCGGGCAGGTCCGGGTCCTTCCACAGCGGATGACGATCCGTGATGTCCGGCAGGCTGACGAAGTTGTAGGCGCTGGGCGGCAGGCTGGTGCCCCATTCCAGCGTGTCCGCGTTCCACGGGTTTTTCGGCGCAGGTTGGCCGAAGCGGAAATGCAGGACGATATCCAGCAGGATGGTGGCGATGCCGATAGCCATGATGAAGCTGCCTATCGACGACACCAGGTTCGGCATGTCCCAGCCCAGGCCCGTGTCGTAGGTGTAGACACGGCGCGGCATGCCGAGCAGCCCGGTCCAGTGCATCACCAGGAAGGTCACGTTGAAGCCAATGAACACCAGCCAGAAGCCCCAGCGTCCGAGTCTTGCCGAAGGCATTCGGCCGGAAAAATGCGGTAGCCAGTAATACAGTCCGGCCATCAGCGGGAAGAACATGCCGCCGACCAGCACGTAGTGCATGTGGGCGACGACAAAATGGGTGTCATGCACCTGCCAGTCGAACGGCACCAGCGCCAGCATCACCCCGGTCAGCCCACCGCAGACGAAGACGATCAGAAAGCCTACCAGCCACAGCATCGGCACCTTGTAGACCGGGCGGCCGAGCCATAGGGTGGCGATCCAGGCGAAGATCTGCACCCCGGTGGGTATCGCCACGAGCATGCTGGCCGCCGAAAAGAACCCCAGCGCCAACTGCGGAATGCCGACGGTGAACATGTGGTGGACCCAGAGCCCGAAGCTGAGAAAGCCGGTGGTCACGACGCCCATCACTACCCAGCGATAACCCACCAGCGGGCGCTGGCAGAACACCGGCAGCAAGGTCGAGACGATGCCGGCACCCGGCAGGAAGATGATGTACACCTCGGGGTGACCGAACAGCCAGAAAAGATGCTGCCATAGGATCGGATCGCCACCGCGGGCGACATCGAAGAAGGGCATGCCGGCGGCGCGCTCGAGTTCGAGCAGAATGCTTCCCAGGATCAGCGGTGGGAAGCCAACGACGATCATCAGGGCCATCACCAGGATGTACCAGGCATACAGCGGCATCTTGTGCAGCGCCATGCCGTTGGTGCGGGTACGCAGGATCGAAACCACCAGCTCGACCCCGGCCGAGACGGCGGAAATCTCCACGAAGGTGATGCCGAGCAACCAGAAATCGGAATTCACCCCAGGCGTGTGGGCAGAGCTGGACAGCGGTGTGTACATGAACCAGCCGGCCTTCGGCGCCAGGTCCAGGAAAACACTGGAGAGCAGGATCAGGCCACCGAACAGGTAGCAGAAGTAGCCAAGGGCCGAGAGCCGCGGGAAGACCAGGTCGCGTGCGCCGATCATCTTCGGGATCAGATAGACCGCAAGCCCTTCCATCATGGGCACGGCGAACAGGAACATCATCACCGTGCCGTGCATGGTGAAGATCTGGTTGTAGACGTCCGGCTCCATGAGTTCATAGCCGGGCAGCGCCAACTGGGTGCGGATCAGCATGGCCATCAGCCCGCCGACCAGAAAGAAGAACGCCCCGGTCACCAGAAAGCGCAGGCCGATGGAGGTGTGGTTGACGATGGTCAGTGCGCGCCAGCCGCGCGGATTGCCCCAGACGTCGTTGAACTGATCGTGGAGCTGGTCTGGATCGGTTGCCGGAGCGTTATTCATGGTGCGAGCGTCTCCAGCCAGTCGGCGATGCCATCCAGGGTCTCGCCGGGAATATCGTCATGCAGAGGCATTGCGTTACCCGATTTCAGGGATTTGTGGTCCTGCAGCCAGCGGCGAAGACCCTCATGGTCGTTTGCGATCACGCCGGCGCCCAGGTATGGGCGCGAGGCGAGGTCGGTCAGGTCTGGCGCGCGGTTTCCATCGCTGACGCCCGCGACGCTGTGGCATAGGGCGCAGCGCGCTTCGAATACCGTGCCTGCTTCACCGGTGGGGGCGGCTGGGCTGAAATTCCGGCGCGCCGCGAGCCAGCGTTCGAAGTCGGCTTCCTCCAGCGCTTCGACGTGCAACACCATGTTGGCGTGCTGGGTGCCGCAGAACTCGGAGCATTGACCGCGAAACACGCCAGGCTGGTCCGCCTGATAGCGCATGACGTGGGTGCGCCCTGGCACCATGTCGATCTTCCCGCCCAGGCGCGGCACCCAGAACGAATGGATGACGTCGGCGCTGGTGACGTGCACGTCAATCAGCCGCCCGGCGGGAATGATCAGCTGGTTGGCGGTGACGATGCCGCCGTCGTCGGGATAGCGCACCTCCCACCACCACTGGTGGCCAGTCACCTCCACACGCAGGGGCTGCTCGCCCTCGACCGGCAGGGGCAACATGCTGCGTCCGGTGGGAATGCCGAACAGCAAAAGCAGGACGATGCTGACGGTAGGCAGCACGATGCCTCCACCGATCACCCAGCGTCGGTTGATGCGGATCGCATCCTCGTCGCTGACTTGGCGCGGCGTGCGCCACATGGCATAGATCCAGATAGCGCTGACCACCACCAGCACCAGCGTGAAGAAGCCGAACATCGCCCACCAGACGTTGGCGACCCCCTGGGCCATCGGTCCGGCGGGGGAGATGGCCGACTGAGGACCTTCGCACGCAGTGAGTAAAGGAACTGCCAGCGCCAGCGCGGTCCATTTGAAGAGACCGCCGCTTCGCCGTTGCGACGTGGCGGCCGGCTTTGATCGGTTGCCTGGGAGGGCCCAATGGGCATTGAGCGCGAAAATATCGAAAGCAACGCGGCGATCGGCGGACACCCGCTGCACCCGATGATGATTCACTTCCCGGTCGCTGCGCTGATCGGGTTGTTGCCGGCTGACCTGGCGCACCTGTGGACGCTCGACGAATTCTGGTGGCGAATGGGGCTCTGGCTTGCCGGCGTAGGCGCCATCGGCGGCTGGATTGCCAGCGTGGCCGGTCTGATCGATCTGCTCACCGTGCGGCAGATCCGCCAGAAGGTCACCGCCTGGTGCCATGCCATCCTCGCGGTGATGATGCTGTCGATGGCATCGCTCAACTGGCTGTTGCGCTTCTACACCAGCCCGAACGACGAAAACGCCTTGTGGGGGCTTTACATGTCGGCCGTCACCGCCGTGCTGATCTCCCTGGCGGCGTATCTCGGCGGGCGCCTGGTCTACGATCATGCGGTGGCCGTCGATGTTCAGCCCTGAGGGCTTGGCGCAAGAGTGAAGGGTCATGGGGCTCGGTCGAATCCTTTTGCTCAGAAGGGTTTGGCCAGCACCAGCCACAGCGTGGCCGAGATCAGCAGGGGGATCAGCGCGCCGACCGCGAGGCATGAAACGGTCAGGCCGCCGCGCTCGGGTTGGCTCTCCATGCGCACCAGCAACGCACCGCAGAAGGCGTGACACATCGCCATGCCCGCCACCGCGGTGAGCTTCATCACCAACCAGCCTTCGATGATGCCGTCGCGCAGAAACAGTGCGGTGCCCGATCCGATGGCAATAAGCGCGGCCGGTGTTGCGATGAGGGTGAACACCATGCGCGTGAGCTGAGCATGGTTGCGTTCGAAGATGTCGTCGCTGCGCTTGGCCCCGCCGGCGATCAGCGCGGGCAGATAGAGCAGAGCGCCGCACCAGCAGAGCAGGGCTGCGAAGTGCAGCAGTTTGAGCAAGGGCATCTCGGTCTCCATCCGGCCCGCGGTCTACGCCCGCTTGAGTGGGTGCAGCCTCGATCACTGGATGTGACAGTCGCCTGCCTTGACGGTTCGGCGCGGCTGGCCGAGGGATCGTGATGTCGTTTCGACGGCCGGTTAGCGGGATGTCAGGTCAGTCACTGGCTTCGCGCTGGGCCTGCTCTTGCTCGTTGCGTCGTTCGAACAGCTGGCTGCCGCAGCGGCTGCAGAACGCCGCGTTCGGTTCATGGCTGAGCTTGGCGCAACCCGGGCACTTGTGCTGGAGACTGTCGGCACGCATGGCATTGGCCAGCTCGGCGGTGAAAATGCCGGTCGGCACCGCGATGATCGAATAACCGGTGATCATCACTGCGGTCGCAACGCTCTTGCCCAGGGCCGTGTGCGGAACGATGTCGCCAAAGCCTACCGTCGTCAGGGTGACGACGGCCCAGTAGATGCTCATCGGAATGCTGGTGAAGCCGTTCGCCGGCCCTTCGATGACGTACATCAGCGTGCCGTAGATCAGCACCAGCGTCGTCAGGCTGAGCAGGAATACGATGATTTTCTGCTTGCTGCCGCGCAGTGCGACCAGCAGGTAGTTGGCCTGGCTCAGGTAGGGAGTCAATTTCAGCACGCGGAAGATGCGCAGCATGCGGATGCTGCGCACCACCAGCAGATACTGGGCGTCGGGCAGCAACAGTGCGAGGAAGGCGGGCAGGATCGACAGCAGGTCGATCAGCCCGTAGAAACTGAAGATGTAGCGGCTCGGCTGTGGGTGGCAGTAGATCCTCAGCGCATATTCGATGGCGAAGATGGCAGTGAAGCCCCATTCAAGCCCGGTGAGCAGCATGCCATGACGCTCGCGGTAACCGGTGATGCTGTCGAACATCACCACCACCAGGCTGGCCATGATGACGATGAGCAGCCAGGTATCGAAGCGTTTGCCGGCTGGCGTATTGGTAAAGAAAATGATGGTGTAGAGGCGTTCGCGCCAGCTCTGGGATTGCATGTTCAGGTCCGTTGATCCGCCTGGTTAAACTGCAGGAGACTATCACGGGCTTTGGTTCGCATCGCAGCGCCAGGTTCCCCGGAGAGCCGTTTCGCGGCCTTCATTCATCCGTCGGCTTTGCCTCGCGCGAACCGGCGGCGTAGTCTTGCGCAATTGCTTGTCTACTGCTGTACCTCGCCAAGAATGTCTCTGCGACTGGAGAGCCTGATGTCCGATTCGCAGCTGGTCGATCCCTTCGGCCGGCGCATTACCTATCTGCGGTTGTCGGTGACCGATCGCTGCGATTTCCGCTGCACCTACTGCATGAGCGAGGACATGGTGTTTGCGCCGCGCGCGCAGATTCTGACCCTTGAGGAACTCTATGCGGTGGCCGATGCGTTCATTGGCCTGGGCGTCAAACGCATTCGCGTCACCGGTGGCGAACCGCTGGTGCGCAAAGGGTTGACCGGACTGCTGGCTAGGCTCGGCGCACGACCCGAACTCGAAGATCTCGCGATTACCACCAATGGTTCGCAGCTCGGCGTGCTGGCGCCGCAACTGCGCGAGGCGGGTGTCACCCGGCTGAACGTCAGCCTCGATTCGCTCAAGCGCGAACGCTTTGCCGAGCTGACCAGGCGTGACAAACTCGATCAGGTGCTCGCGGGCATCGCCGCGGCACAGGCCGCCGGCTTCGAACGAATCAAGCTCAACAGCGTGGTACAGAAGGGTCGCAACGACGATGAGGTCCTCGATCTGGTTGACTTCGCCGTCGACCACGGGCTCGACATCAGCTTCATCGAGGAAATGCCCCTTGGTGCGGTCTCCAGCCACCAGCGCGAGGTGACCTTCTGCTCGAGCGACGAAGTGCGCGAGCGTATCGAGGCACGTCATACGCTGGTGCGCAGCAGCCACGCCACCGGCGGGCCGTCGCGCTATTGGCAGGTAGCCGGTACCAACACCCACGTCGGTTTCATTTCGCCGCACAGCAACAACTTCTGCGGCAGCTGCAACCGGGTTCGGGTCACCGCCGAGGGCAAGCTCGTGCTGTGCCTGGGCGACGAGGGCGCGCTGGACCTCAAGGGTCTGATGCGCCGTTATCCCGGTGACGCGGATCGTCTGCGCGAGGCGCTGGTGTCGGCCTTGCAGCTCAAGCCCGAGCGTCACCACTTCCGCACCGACGAGCAGGTCCAGGTTATCCGCTTCATGAGCATGACTGGGGGCTAGCGTCAGTCTTGTTGCGGGGCGGGCTTTAGCCCTCCAATAGCGCTGACCAAACGGTGGGTGAAGCTTCGCGGTCAAGACCGTTCCCACGTCACTACGGGAGTCCGTTCGCGTCTATGACCAGTCGATCAGCGGCGCTCGGCGTTGGAGCTGCTATCGATCGCCTTCGCTTCGGGCCAGTGCGCAGCGGTTCCGCTAAACAGGGCGGGGCGCGTGCTAGACTCCGCGCCCGCGCGCCGCCGAACTCCACGATGCCCCCGGATACCCATGACGCTCACGGCAACCCTCGTCCTCAAGACCGAACGCTGACTGCCACGGAACGGCCACCATGCGACTGAAAAGCATCAAGCTCGCGGGATTCAAATCCTTCGTCGATCCCACCACGGTCAGCTTCCCGAGCAACATGGCCGCGGTCGTGGGGCCCAATGGTTGTGGCAAGTCCAACATCATCGACGCGGTGCGCTGGGTGATGGGGGAAAGCTCGGCGAAGAACCTGCGCGGCGAGTCGATGACCGACGTCATCTTCAACGGCTCCAACACCCGCAAGCCGGTGACCCAGGCCAGCATCGAGCTGATCTTCGACAACTCCGACGGCACCCTCACTGGCGAGTACGCCGCCTTCGCGGAGATTTCGATTCGTCGGCGCGTGACCCGGGACGCGCAGAACACCTACTTTCTCAACGGCGTGAAATGCCGGCGGCGCGACATCACCGACATCTTCCTTGGCACCGGTCTTGGCCCGCGCAGCTACTCGATCATCGAACAAGGCATGATCTCCAAGCTGATCGAGGCCAAGCCGGAGGATCTGCGCAACTTCATCGAGGAGGCCGCGGGCATTTCCAAGTACAAGGAGCGCCGCCGGGAGACTGAAAGCCGTATCCGCCGCACCCACGAGAACCTGGCGCGCCTGACCGACCTGCGCGAAGAGCTGGAGCGCCAGCTCGAGCGACTGCACCGCCAGGCCCAGGCGGCGGAGAAATACCAGGAATACAAGGCCGAGGAGCGTCAGCTCAAGGCGCAGCTGTCGGCGTTGCGCTGGCAGGCGCTGAACGAACAGGTCGGCCAGCGCGAGTCGGTTATCGGCAACCAGGAAGTGAGCTTCGAGGCGCTGGTAGCCGAGCAGCGCAGCGCCGATGCGAGCATCGAACGGCTGCGCGACGGCCACCATGAACTGTCCGAGCGTTTCAACCAGGTCCAGGGTCGTTTCTATTCGGTTGGTGGCGACATCGCCCGGGTCGAGCAGAGCATCCAGCACGGGCAGCAGCGCCTGCGTCAGTTGCAGGACGATCTGCGCGAGGCCGAGCAGGCGCGTCTGGAAACCGAGTCGCACCTCGGGCACGACCGCACCCTGCTGGCGACCCTGGGCGAAGAGCTGGCCATGCTCGAACCTGAGCAGGAACTGGCAGCGGCGGCGTCAGAGGAATCGACCGTCGGGCTAGAGGAAGCCGAAGCTGCGATGCAGTCCTGGCAGGAACGCTGGGACGCGTTCAACCTGCAAAGCGGCGAGCCGCGGCGGGCGGCCGAGGTTCAGCAGTCGCGCATCGCCCAGCTCGAGCAGAGCCTGGAGCGTCTGGCCGAGCGGGGCAGGCGGCTGGAGGAGGAGCGCATGCTGCTCGCGGCAGACCCGGAAGACGCCGCGATCGCCGAACTTGGCGAGCAACTGGCCGTTGGCGAACAGCAGCTCGAAGATCTGCACCTGGCCGAGCAGGCCGAAATCGAAACCCTCGAGCAATTGCGTGGCGAGTTGCAGCAGGCTACCCGCGCACAGCAGCAGGCCCAGGGCGATCTGCAGCGCCTGAGCGGCCGCATTGCGTCGCTGGAGGCGTTGCAGCAGGCTGCGCTCAACCCCGGTAAGGGCGCCGTGCAGTGGTTGCGCGAGCAGGCCCTGGAAAGCCAGCCGCGATTGGCCGAGGGTCTGCGTGTCGAGCCCGGCTGGGAATTGGCCGTGGAAACGGTGCTCGGGGCGGACCTGCAGGCGGTGCTGCTCGATGACTTCGGCAGTCTGGACCTGGCCGGTTTCGATCAAGGTGAGCTGCGCCTGGCACAAGCCGGCGCCCAGGCGACACGGGTGCCGGGCAGCCTGCTGGACAAGATTGACGCGGCGGTCGACCTCGCGCCCTGGCTGGGTCAGGTCAAACCGGTCGAAACGCTCGATGAAGCGCTTGCGGGTCGCTCCGCATTGACTGACGGACAGAGTCTGATCAGCCGCGACGGTTATTGGGTCGGCCGCCACTTCCTTCGCGTGCGCCGCGCCGCGGAGGCTGAATCCGGCGTGCTGGCCCGCGGTCAGGAGCTAGAGCGTCTCCAGGCCGAACGTGAGGAAGGCGAGGCGGCGCTGGCTGCGCTCGAAGAACAGCTGGGAGCGCTGCGTGATAGCCAACGCGGGCATGAGCAGCAGCGCGAAGACCTCCGCCGGCGCGTACAGGAGCTGGCGCGGCAACAGGCTGAGCTGAACGCGCAACGTTCGGCGCAACAAGCCAAGGTCGAGCAGCTCGCGCTGCGTCGGCATCGTTTGGACGAAGAAGTCGCAGAGCTGGCCGAGCAGCGTGCGCTGGAGACCGAGGCGCTTGGTGAGGCGAGGCTGCAGCTTCAGGACGCTCTGGATGCTATGGCGCTCGACACCGAGCAGCGCGAGGAGCTGCTCGCCAGCCGCGACCTGATACGCGAGCGCCTGGATCGGATTCGCCAGGAGGCGCGCCAGCACAAGGACCATGCTCACCAGCTGGCGGTGCGGGTGGGCTCGCTCAAGGCCCAGTATGATTCGACTCGCCAGGCGCTCGAGCGTCTCGAACAGCAGTTCGAGCGTGCCGTGGAGCGTCGCGAGCAGCTCAGCCTCAACCTGGAAGAGGGCGAGGCGCCGCTCGAAGAGTTGCGCATGAAACTGGAGGAACTCCTGGAGCGGCGCATGGGTGTGGAGGAAGAACTCAAGCATGCACGCCTGGCGCTCGAGGACGCCGACCGCGAGCTGCGCGACGCTGAAAAGCGCCGCACCCAGGCCGAACAGCAATCACAACTATTGCGCGGCCAGCTCGAACAACAGCGCCTGGAATGGCAGGCCCTGACCGTACGACGCAAGGCTTTGCAGGATCAATTGCACGAGGACGGCTACGACCTGCACGGGGTACTGGCGACCCTGCCCGCCGAAGCCGGCGAGCCGGAGTGGGAGGCGGAACTCGAACGCCTGGCGGCACGGATCCAACGGCTGGGTCCGATCAACCTGGCGGCCATCGACGAATACCAGCAGCAGTCCGAACGCAAGCGTTACCTCGATGCGCAGAACGACGACCTGGTCGAAGCACTCGAAACACTCGAAAACGTGATCCGCAAGATCGATCGGGAAACCCGTAATCGCTTCAAGGAAACCTTCGACCAGATCAATGGCGGCCTGCAGGCCCTGTTCCCGAAAGTATTCGGCGGCGGCAACGCCTATCTGGAACTTACCGGGGAAGATCTACTCGATACCGGGGTGGCGATCATGGCGCGCCCGCCAGGCAAGAAGAACAGCACGATTCATCTGCTTTCGGGCGGTGAAAAAGCGCTGACCGCACTCGCTCTGGTGTTCGCCATCTTTCAACTCAACCCCGCACCGTTCTGCATGCTCGACGAAGTCGACGCGCCGCTGGACGACGCGAACGTTGGCCGCTATGCCCGATTGGTCAAGGAAATGTCGGAGAAGGTGCAGTTCATCTATATCACTCATAACAAGATCGCCATGGAAATGGCCGACCAGCTGATGGGCGTCACCATGCACGAGCCCGGTTGCTCGCGCCTCGTCGCCGTCGACGTCGAGCAGGCCGTGGCGATGGTGGAGGCCTGATAACCCTGTTGGCGTGACCAAGCCGCCGTACCTGGCGCATTGGCCGTCCGGCTTGACATACGGAGACCTATAAAACGACGCAGCCCGGCGGTGCACAGCCACCGTTCGTCGTGCTAGTTTAGGGCACCATTTTTATGACGTGAGAAGCAGCCTGATTAGTGAAGCTTCCCGTTTTTATCATCGAATTCAGAGGTCTACGCATTAATGAATATCGGTCTGCGCGAGTGGCTGATCGTCATCGGCATCATCGTCATCGCCGGCATCCTGTTCGATGGCTGGAGGCGGATGCGCGGCGGTAAGGGCAAGTTGAAGTTCAAGCTGGACCGTAGCGTCTCCAACCTGCCCGAAGAAGACGAAGCACCTGCCGAGCTACTCGGCCCACCGCGGGTGGTGAGCCGCGCCACCGACTCCCAAGTCGAGGAAGATGACGATCTGCCTTCGATGACCGCCCGGGACCCCGGCAAGCGCCGCGTCAGCGAGCCGCGTCAGGGCGACCTCAATCTGACGGCCGATGAGCCCGTGCCGACGCTGCTCGACCCGGTCGCCGATGACATGAGCGACGCCGACGAAGAAGAAATGGACCAGCTGCCTGTCGAGGAAGTGCTGGTCATCAACGTCATCTCACGTGATGCCTCGGGTTTCCGAGGACCTGCACTGCTGCAGAACATCCTTGAGAGCGGCCTGCGTTTCGGCGAGATGGATATCTTCCATCGCCACGAAAGCATGGCCGGCAATGGCGAGGTGCTGTTCTCGATGGCCAATGCGGTCAAGCCCGGCACCTTCGATCTGGACGACATCGACCATTTCACCACGCCGGCCGTGAGCTTCTTCCTTGGTCTGCCGGGCCCGCGTCATCCCAAGCAGGCTTTCGATGTAATGGTCGCGGCGGCGCGCAAGCTGTCCCAGGAGCTCAACGGCGAGCTCAAGGATGACCAGCGCAGCGTGCTGACGGCCCAAACCATCGAGCATTACCGCCAGCGTATCGTCGAATACGAGCGCCGGCAGATGACCATCAAACGGTGAATCAAACCGCTCCTCCTGGAGCGGTTTTTGTTTGAACCCGGGTGGGGCCGGAGCGCGCTGCCTCGATCTGGCGTTTCGGTCAAGCGTAGGGCGGGTGCAACCCGCCATGAACATCGACGTCGTTGCCGATTGTGCTTGCCCCCCATGATGCTCCCTGCAGCGGACGCAATCACCGATCGAGCTCGCCGACATTGCAGGGCGCAACGCCTGCCCTTGGCGCCGGGATCGGCTAGAATCGCGTGCCTCCATATCAACCAAGGCGCGCTGATACGGTCTGAATCAGCACAGCCCCAGCCACGGCTCCGTTATATGCTTTCCGCCCAATCCGCCGCCGAGCGCATCGCTGCACTGCGCAGCGAAATAGACGCCCACAACTACCGTTACTACGTGCTCGACGAGCCGAGTGTGCCCGATGCCGAATACGATCGGCTGTTCAAGGAGCTCAAGGCCCTGGAGGCCGAGCACCCCGAACTGGTGACACCGGAGTCGCCGACCCAGCGCGTCGGCGGCGAAGCGCTGGCCGCCTTCGGCCAGGTCCGCCATGAAGTGCCGATGCTCAGCTTGGGCAATGCGTTCGAAGAGCGCGACCTCGTCGACTTCGATCGGCGCGTACGCGAGGGGCTCGACCTGCCAGCCGGCGACCTGCTCGATGAAGGGGCGCAGGTCGAATACAGCTGCGAGCCAAAACTGGATGGCCTGGCGGTCAGCCTGCTGTACGAGGATGGCTATCTGGTGCGGGGTGCCACACGGGGCGATGGCACCACCGGCGAGGATATCAGCGCCAACGTGAGAACCGTGCGCAATATCCCGCTCAAACTGCAAGGGGCGGGCTGGCCACGGGTACTCGAGGTGCGCGGCGAAATCTACATGCCCAAGGCCGGCTTCGAGGCGCTCAACGCAAGGCAGCTAGAAGCCGGCGGGAAGACCTTCGCCAACCCGCGCAACGCTGCGGCCGGCAGCCTGCGCCAACTCGATTCGCGGATCACCGCCAGCAGGCCGCTTGAGCTCTGTGCCTATGGCGTCGGCCGCAGTGACGGAGCGCTGCCCTCTACCCATTACGACATGCTGCATGCGCTCAAGGAGTGGGGGTTACCGATCAGCCGCGAGCTCAAGCGTGCAAAGGGCGTCGAGGCCTGTCGCGCTTACTTCAACGATATTGGCGAGCGCCGCGACGCGCTGCCTTATGAAATCGACGGCGTAGTGTTCAAGGTCAACGATCTTGGCCAGCAGCGCGAACTCGGCTTTCGCGCCCGCGAACCGCGCTGGGCAATAGCCCACAAGTTCCCGGCACGCGAGGAGATCACCGAGTTGCTGGGCGTCGAGTTCCAGGTCGGCCGCACCGGGGCGATCACCCCGGTCGCGCGCCTGAAACCCGTGCAGGTCGCCGGCGTGACGGTTTCCAACGCTACTTTGCACAACATGGACGAGGTCGCCCGGCTTGGCGTGATGATCGGCGACAGCGTCATCGTGCGGCGCGCCGGTGATGTGATCCCGCAGATTCTCGGCGTCATCGCCGAACGCCGTCCGGCGGACGCCCGGGCGGTCGCGGTGCCGCAGCAGTGCCCGGTCTGCGGGTCGGCCGTCGAGCGCACGCAGCTCATCAAGCGGGGCAAGGGGCGCGAGACCATCAGCGAGGGCTCGATCTACCGTTGCGTCGGGCGTCTGGCCTGCCAGGCCCAACTCAAGCAGGCGATCATCCACTTCGTGTCGCGTCGCGCCATGGATATCGACGGGCTGGGCGACAAGATCGTTGAGCAGTTGGTGGACAAGGGGCTGGTTAGCTCGCCGGCGGACCTGTACCAGCTCACCTACGAGCAGGTCTTCGCGCTCGAAGGGTTCGCCGAGATCTCCAGCCGCAACCTGCTCAAGTCCATCGAGGCGAGCCGCAACCCGACACTGGCACGTTTCATCTTCGCGCTGGGCATTCCCGATGTCGGCGAGGAGACCGCCAAGCTGCTGGCGCGCGCACTCGGTTCGCTGGAGCGCATCCAGCGCGCGCTTCCCGACGTGCTGGTTTACCTGCCGGACGTGGGGCTCGAGGTCGCCCATGAAATCCACAGCTTCTTCGAGGACCAGCACAATCTGACGGTCATCGCCCAGTTGCTCGAGCGCGGCGTGATCTTGCAGGAGGAGGGCGGCGTACATCCGGAGTTCGCTGCCTGCGCCAGCCTCGCCGGTCTGCTCGATCGCCTGGATATCCCCTACATCGCCGCGACCGGCGCCCAGCGCCTGGCCGAGCGCTTCGGTTCGCTGGAGGCGATCATCACGGCCGACTGGCTCGACCTTCGCCAGGTCGAACGCCTCAACGAGCGGGCGGCGCGTGCGTTGCGCGATCATTTCGACAATCCCGACAACGTCGCCCGGGCACGTGCCATCGAGGCGCAGCTGCGTGAGTTCGGCATGCACTGGGAAAGCGAGCGCAAGCGCAGCGAGGGGCTGCCGCTGGCGGGGCAGACCTGGGTGCTGACCGGCACGCTGGAAGCCATGAGCCGGGACGCCGCGAAAGCGCGCCTCGAAGCACTCGGTGCGAAGGTGGCCGGGTCGGTGTCGGCCAAGACCAGCTGCGTAGTCGCAGGACCGGGCGCGGGGTCGAAGCTCGCCAAAGCCAGCGAGCTGGGGCTCAAGGTTCTGGATGAAGCCGCGTTCCTCGAGCGCTTGACCGCGCTAGAGCAAGCGTAGGGCGGGTGAAACCCGCCGCCAATCGAAGCCTGTGTCCACATCGAAGCCGCCGCTCATGTTCACGCCCAGCTTTCATGATACGTGGCGGGCCTCTGTGCTGGGCGTCTTCAGGTAAGGACCGGGTTCATTCGCCCTATGGGTGTGTCCGGTTGCTAGCTGCAGGATTGGAGGTGCTAAGCAGGTTCGAAAACGGCGGCGGGTTTCTCCCGCCCTACGGCTTAGGCGCCCGGGGGAGCGGTCGGGGACGCCCAGTCTTGACCTCGAATGTTGGGGGCGTGGAGGTTATAACCCCGTCTGCATAGCCACCAAGCCAGGCGCATCTGGCATTAAAGAATTTCCAATCGGCGCCGATACCTTGGGCATGCGGACTTGCTCGTCAAGCCGGTCCGCAGGCGCTGCGGCGGTCGATCTTCGAAAATCAATAAAAATTTTCGAAAATCCCTAAAGCAAACCGAACAGGCGCCGATAAACGGTAGGAATGCGAACTCAATGGGTGCCTGGGTAGAAGCCGGCCCGGAGTCGCAAGCTCAGGCAACCATGTAAACAGCGCCCTTGGAGGCAAACGCCATGGCTCTCACAGTCAATACCAACATCCCGTCGCTCAATACTCAGCGCAACATCAACAATACGTCCAACGCCCTGAATACCTCCATGCAGCGCCTGTCCACTGGTAGCCGCATCAACAGCGCCAAGGACGATGCGGCCGGCCTGCAGATCTCCAACCGCCTGAGCAACCAGATCAGTGGTCTGAACGTGGCGGTACGGAACGCCAACGACGGTATCTCGCTTGCCCAGACCGCTGAAGGTGCCCTCCAGCAGTCCACCAACATCCTGCAGCGCATGCGTGACCTGTCCATCCAGTCCGCTAACGGTTCGAACAGCGACGCCGACCGCTCTGCACTGCAGAAGGAAGTATCTGCACTGCAGAACGAACTGACTCGTATCGCCGAAACCACCACTTTCGGGGGCCGCAAGCTGATGGATGGCTCGTTCGGTACCTCCAGCTTCCAGGTGGGTTCGAACGCTTACGAAACCATCGACGTTACCGTCAAGAGCGCTTCGGCCAGCGACATCGGCTCTTACCAGGTCGGAAGCGACAAGTCGGCAGGTACCCCAACTGTCAGCGGAAGTGTTGTAGCTGATGCTGCCACTGCCTTCACTGCTGGCGATCTGACCGTTGTGGGCAACGGTCAGACCAAGACCATCAGCGTTGCCGTCGATGATAGTGCCAAGAGCCTGGCCGCCAAGTTCGACGGCGCTATCTCTGGCTTGACCGCGACCGCACGTACCGTGTTCAAGGTCGAAGTCAATCAGGTGGCAGAAGGTGATACTGCCAACTTCACCATGACTGTAGGTAGTGGCACTGATGCCAAAACTGTTGATTTCGTCGGTGTCACCTCGACCAAGGACCTGGCGGAGCAGATCAACTCCAACTCGGCCAAGCTGGGTCTGAAGGCGAATCTGGATACGAACAACGTGCTGACGGTTGAATCTAGTACGGGTGAGAACGTGTCGTTCGGTACGATCACCGGTGACGTGACCATGCAAGCTTCGGTGCAGGACGCCAAGGGTGAATTTACCGATCTAGCAGATATAGGTGGTGATGAAACCATCGTCGGTTATATCCAGCTGAACTCGCCAACGTCCTTCTCGGTGGCAACCCCAGACGCCTCAACAGCCGTGTCTGGTGAGTTGTTCGGCGCTGCCAACGCTGAAAAGAGCTCGGTTGCTAATGTCGATATCTCTACGGCGGATGGTGCACAGCGTGCCCTGGCCGTAATCGACAACGCCCTGGCCGGCATCGATTCTCAGCGCGCCGACCTCGGTGCGGTGCAGAACCGCTTCGACAACACCATCAACAACCTGCAGAACATCTCGGAAAATGCCTCGGCCGCCCGCAGCCGTATCATGGACACCGACTACGCTGCGGAAACCGCCAACCTGTCGAAAAACCAGGTGCTGCAACAGGCCGGTACTGCCATCCTGGCCCAGGCCAAGCAGTTGCCGCAGTCGGTCCTCTCCTTGCTTCAGTAAGCGAGGGCGCTGGTTAGTGAAAGTGGAGGAAGGGGTTGAGCCCCTTCCTCCTTTTTGCGTTGCGAGGTGACAAAGATGGAAACAATAATTCCCGCCTCTACGGTGGCGGTCATCAATACGGCACGGCGCGATGTACCTCTCGTCGGCAATCTGCCGCTAAGCGCGGTGGGGCCGTCGGCCAACGTTGCCAAGCAGGGCGAGCCTGAAATCGCCTCTGTTGAAAGTGCCCACTCCGCCGCCGAGACGTTCAAGACATTTGTGCAGGACATCCAGCGCAACCTGGATTTTAGCGTGGACGATTCCACGGGGCAGGTCGTGGTCAAGGTAATGGATGGTGACTCGGGCAAGCTGATCCGCCAGATTCCTTCCGAGGAGTTGCTGCGTCTGTCAGAGCGGCTCGAGGATATGCGCAGTCTGCTGTTCAAGACGCAGGCCTGACTACAAAGGCACGATTATTGGATGCACCCACCAAACGCTGGAGATTCTGCAGCCTTTGGACATTTTCTTGACGAGGTGAGTTATGGCGGGGATCACGGGAATTGGGTCCGGGATGGATATCAAGGGGATGGTCGACGTCATCGTCGCTGCGGAGCGGGCGCCGAAGGCAGGTCAGCTCGCGACGCTGGAAAAGAAGACCACCACGCAATTGACCTCCCTGGGCCAGTTGAAGAGCGCCATCAGCAATTTCCAGTCCGCGCTGAGCGCTCTGAACAGCCCTTCCTCATTCTTGGCCCGCACGGCCACCTCGTCCGACAGCAAAGTTATAACCGCCAGCGCCAGCCAGAGCGCGCAGGCCGGCAACTACAAGGTCGACGTCCAGCAACTAGCCAGCAGCAGCAAGGTCGCTTTGGCGGCGATCGATGGTGGTGCCAAACTCAATTCAGGCACATTGAACATCAAGGTCGGCGGCACCGCCTTGCCGGACATCACCATCGACTCATCGAACAACACCCTGACCGGTATTCGCGATGCGATCAACGAAGCCGGCAAGAGTGAAGGGGTGAGTGCGACCATCATCACTGACGATCACGGCTCGCGCCTGGTTCTGAGCAGTAGCAAGGCCGGCGAGGGTAACGATATCACCGTCGCGGTCAATGAAACCGGCGTGGAAGAAGGCCATGTTTCCTTGAGCGAGCTGGCCTACAGCGGCCCTACGGCCAAGCCCAGTGCTGATGATTTTGGAGGTGAGGATGACCCCGCGTATATCTCCGCACTTGCTGCTTATGAAAAGGGCAGCCAGACGTTGGCTACCGCCCAGAGCGCTAAGCTGACCATTGACGGGTTGGCGGTTACCCGCGACAGCAACAGCATCGATGACGTGGTCGGTGGCCTGAGCTTCGATATCAAAAGCACCGGCTCCAGCACCCTGAGCGTGACGAAGGACGAGGCCGGAGTGGAGGCTAACGTCCAGAAGTTCGTCGAGGCCTATAACACCCTGATGACCTTCATCAACACCGAAACCAAGGTCACCACCGTCAATGAAACCTCGGCCCCGGTTGTGGGGGCGCTGGTGGGCGATGCTTCGGCTCGCTCGCTGGTCAATGCTATCCGCTCCGAACTGGTCTCCCCGCAGGGCGATGGAGCCATCCGCGCCCTGGCGGATATGGGAATCACCACCAAGAAGGACGGCACGCTGGAAATGGACGGCGACAAGGTGAAGAAGGCCATCAGTACGGACTTCGAAGGGGTGGCCGCCTATTTCACCGGCGATAGCGGGTTGGCTACTCGCCTGGGCGACAAGCTGAAGCCCTACACCGATGGCGGAGGCATTCTGGAGTCGAGAACCACCTCGCTGCAGGCGACACTCGACAAGGTCGACAAGCAGAAGGAAGACCTCGATACCCGTATAAAGGCGCTGGAAGAGCGCCTGTACAAGCAGTACAACGCCATGGACAGCCTGGTTGCCCAATTGATGAGTACCAGCGACAGCCTGACGCAACTGTTTGACAGCATGCCGGGCTTCGTCACCCAGAAGACGTAAGCCATCCCATGCTCTTCCGGTGATCGAGCCGGGATGGTATAGGGGTAGCTTACTGGCGATGGTCGACGATCCGATCGCCAGCGCTGGCTCCTACCTCTCATCGATACCGCTCGCTGTAGGGCAGGTGCAACCTGCCCCAGCGGCAACCACCGTGTGCTTGGCCGTGCAGGTTTCACCCTACGGCTGGAGTTGCAGTTCGCCGCCTGTGTTTCGATTAAAGGTACCCAGCATTCTGCCGATACTTGTATCAGTATCGTTGAACAGCTTGGAGTCACCAAATGAACGCTATGTTGGCCATGAAACAGTATCAGCGAGTCGGCGTGCAGGCTCAGGTTACTGAGGCCAGTCCGCACCGCCTGATCCAGATGCTGATGCAGGGAGGCCTGGATCGTATCTATCAGGCCAAGGGGGCGATCGAGTTCGGCCGGGTCGCCGATAAGGGTGAGTTGATCGGCAAGAGCATCGCGATTCTCGGTGGTCTGCGCGAAGCGCTCGATCACGAGGTGGGTGGGGAGCTGTCTGCCAATCTGGATCGGCTCTACGAATATATGATTAGGCGTCTGACCGATGCCAATCGCAACAACGATGCAGCCGCGCTCGCAGAGGTGGCTGGTTTGCTGCAGGAAGTGAAAACCGGCTGGGATGGCATCGCGTAGTACGGTTGGTAGAGCCGGCGTTTCGTCGAGCCATCCGCGCCCCTGCCGTGAGCGAAATCTGCGCCCCGTTATTTAATCGAACCCGGAAAGGGCTTATGCAATCCATTCTCCAGTCGCTTGAGGCTCTTTGGACAGATCTGGGCGATGCGTTGTCCCGGCAGGACTGGGAGGCGGTCAACGCTTTGGACCCAAAGTGCCGTATGTTGGTCGGAGAGGTGGTCGCTCTCGAGTCCTGGGGCGAACCAATGCTGCGCGAGCAGGTTGGAAAACTATCGCAGCTATATGCAGAACTGCAGCAGGCCGCTCGGACCGAGCGTGAGCGGGTCGCTGGCGAGCTGACCCGGCTCAATCAGTCGAAGCGGGTCGATCGGGCGTACAAGACGTTCGGTTGATCTGCGCCGATGCTGGTTTACTGTGTATTGTCGTTGGTGGAAAACGCTTCGCGGTTTTCCACCCTACGCATCATTTCGTTCGTTTAACGATATTCGCACAGATAGGCCGTGTCGGCCGCGACCTTCAGTTGGAACTTGCTGTTCGCCGGGACGGTGAACTGGCTACCGCTCGCGAAGGTTTCCCAGGTGTCGCTGCCAGGCAGCTTCACGTCCAGGCTACCCGCGACGACATGCATCACTTCCAGCTGACTGGTACCGAATTCATAGTCGCCTGGGGCCATGACTCCGATGGTGGCAGGGCCGGCGGCCATTTCGAAGGCGATGGATTTGACGGTGCCGTTGAAGTATTCGTTGACCTTGAACATCTGGATATCCTGTGAGAGCTGAAGGTGCTTCAGTATGCCGAAGCCCCCACAGGTCGTCATCCGGTCTCTCTAGTGCGGGTTGTTGATGCCGCCAGCCGCCTCGATCGGCAGGTGGGTCGCGGTCTGCGTATGAATGGCCATTGGCAGTACAAGCGGTAACAGCCGTGCAGTGTTACGAGCGTCTTCCAGGGCGCGATGCTGCTGGCCGTTGAACTGGTAGCCTGCGAGCTGCAAAGCAGTTAGCAGGCCTACCGGGCGGTGCAGTTGTCTTACCCGGGCGAAGCATTGCTTCAGGTTTAGATGCGTCGTCGCGTTCAGGGCGCTGTGCAGCCCATGCTGGGTCCATTCCTGCTGCAGCTGCAGGCGGTCGTAATCTCCCCAGCTCGTCCATCCGCACAGGTTGGTGAAGTTGGCCTTGAGCCAGCGTTCGAACGCCGACCAGACGACCGGAAAGCTCTGCGCAGCGTCGACCTGTGCCTGGCTGATGTGCGTCAGTTCCTGGCAGAACGCGGTCAAAAGGGGCCGCCGTACGGGTCTCACGAAGCGCTGAAAATGATCGGTCTCTCGTCCGTTTTCATCGACCAGGCTGGCGCCAATCTCGATGACTTCCATTTCGTTGAGCGGCCAACCGCCTTCCTCGGTCGTGGCCTCCAGGTCAATTACCAGCCAAAGCTTCATGATCGCGTCCTTCGGTACGGTCCGTGGCCCGTTAGCTCAGGTGTGGCGGCCGTCTGCGCGGGCCAGGGCGCGTCGGGCTACATCTTCGAATCGGCGGCGGCGCCTGAGGGGCGAGCCAGATAAAACATCATCTATGTACGACTCCCCGCCATCACACCGGTTCGCCAGATTCAGGGCAGGCTCAAAGCTTCCGGGCGCAAGAGAAGCGCAGGGCACAAATTGCTTGAGCGTGATGGGCATGGCATGTGCGCCTATAGCTGGATGCCGAAGACGCGAGGCCTGGTTGGAGGAGTAGCCTGGCGTCATGCGCAGGCCGGATCAGGTGCCAGCAGGCGAGTTGGTGATAACTACGTCGGAAGGACGCTTGCGCAGTCTAAAGCACGAGCTGGAAGGCTGCCGGACGCGCTGCAAGCAGCGTCATCTGGTTCTTTCCCGCAGCTGCAATTATTATCGCGACCTCGAGTTTTCCGGATTTTCCCAGCATGAATTGCCGCCCTGGTTGCGGTGCTTGTTGCATCGCGCCTTCAATCACTTCGCCGATCCCTGGACTGCCGAATGGGAAGCCGGCGGGGTTGCGTTGTCCACATCTTTCCAGCCACAACCTTTGCGGATTGTTCGGCCGACCGGAGCGCCCCGAGGTGTGTGCTGCGTTTCAGGCTGACCCGGCGGTCTGTGGCTCGAGTACGGACGAGGCGATTCGCTTGATCGGTTGGCTGGAGCAGGCTACCGCCTGATTTTCTCGTTCAAGGGGCTGGTTATGACGGTCGTACAGGGGATGGTGGGCTTGTGCGTGCTGGCATGACTGCTGGAGCGGCCGATGTCGGACGTTGGCCAGGACGAGGGCGGTATCAGGTCTTTCTGACGTCGGAGTCGGGATCGACCTATAGGCCCTAGGGCGAAAATCGCTTGTTTCGATGATCGAGGACTACGACTGTCAGCAGCGCCGTGGTGGGGCGAGGCAGCGGGATGAGCAGCGCGCCGGACGGCGCGGGGGGCTGCGCACATAGCAACCAGGAGCCTCGCCGCGTTCTGAAATAAAACGCCCGATGCAATGCATCGAGCGTTCAGGCGTTAGGCAGCACGAAAGGCTAGATACGGCGCAAAGCTTTCAGTAGCTGCTCATGGAAGCGCTCGGGAGCCTGGATCTGGGGCGAGTGCCCGAGGTCGTCGAACGTCACCAGCTTGGCATTCGGAATGCGTTTGGCAGCCATGGGACCGAGCTTGCTGTAGTTGCCCAACGTCGCTCTGACTGACTCGGCCGCGGCATCTTTACCGATCGCGGTGTTGTCCTTGTTGCCGATCATCAGCAGCGTCGGAGCCTGGATGTGATCGAGCTCGTAGACGACCGGCTGGGTGAAGATCATGTCGTAGGTCAGCGCCGAGTTCCAGGCGACCCGTTTCTTGCCTTCGCCTTGAAACAGGCCTTCCTGCATGGTTACCCAGCGGTCGTACTCCGGGCGCCACTCGTTCGCGTAGTAGGTGCTTTGCTGGTAACGCCGAATCCCTTCGGCGTTGGTTTTCAGCTCCTGTGCATACCACGCATCCACCGGCCGATACGGCACGCCCTTGGCTTTCCAGTCTTCGAGGCCGATGGGATTGACCAACACCAGTTGTTCAACACGGCTCGGGTAGGTCAGCGCGTGTCGCATGGCGAGCATGCCTCCCATGGAATGCCCCATCACTGCGTAGCGGTCGATACCCAGGTGCGCCATCAGCCCCTGGGTGTTGTAAGCCAGCTGGTGAAAACTGTATTGATAGTTTTCCGGTTTGCTCGATCTGCAGAAACCCACCTGGTCCGGCACGACCACCCGGTATCCGGCATGGGTCAGTGCCCCGATGGTGCCTTCCCAAGTGGCGCCGCAGAAATTCTTGCCGTGCATCAGTACGAAGGTCTTGCCGTTGGCTTCACCCGCCGGCGCGATGTCCATGTAGCTCATTTCGAGTCGCTGGCCCTGGGAATCGAAGGCGAAGATCTGGCTGGCGTGTGGGTACTCGAAACCCTCCAGCCGCTCGCCGAAGCGAGCCGGTTCGGCGTTGGCAGTCATGGCCATGGTCAGGGCGGAGAGGGCGGTAGAACTTAGCAAGACGCGCATCGTGAGCCTCGAGATAGCAGTGAGTTATCCGCATCATAGCGGCTCAGCGGCGATCGGTTCGCCAGGATCTGTAAACGGATGTGCCTGCTGTGCCGACCGCTCGCGGTGGCGGGAGTCCGAGTGTCCCTGTAGAGTAATCGTCGTTTTTGAAGTGTCCCGATCGACACCGCGCTCCATCCCAGCACTCGCTGGCCCTGCCTGTAGATAAGAGCCGCACCATCTTCGATGCCCATCGGGCAGGCTGGTCCGTCTTCAAAGGAGAGGCCCTTGGCCGTCACCGCAGATCAGTCCTTCCTTGCAGAAGCCGTTGCCAACTGCGCCAACGAGCCGATTCACATTCCTGGGAGCGTTCAGCCCCATGGCTTTCTCTTCGTGCTGAGCGAGCCGGAATTACGGGTCGTGCAGGCAAGCGAGAATGTGGGGCAGTGGTTGGGCATGGATGTGCGATCCCTGCTCGGCAGCCGCCTGGAGGATCTGATCCCTGGCCGCAATATCGGCGAGCGTCTGGGAACGCTGGTGGAGGGCGACAACAATCCCTTTCACCTGAGCGATGTGACGCTGCTGCTCAACGGCGAACAGAGCGAAGCGCTGGCACTGATGGCGCACCGCTACAAGGGTCGCCTGATCGTCGAATTCGAGCCCGCCGGCAATGCGGGGCAAGCGTACGGCGACCTTTATCCGCTGATGCGCACCTTCGTCGCGCAGGTACATGAAACACAAGGCGTCGTTGCGCTATGCGGCCTTGCCGTGAGCGAGGTCAAACGGATCACAGGTTTCGGGCGGGTCAAGGCGTACCGCTTCGACAACCAGGGCAACGGGTTGGTACTCGCCGAAGAGGCCGATGACGGATATCCCAGGTATCAGGGGCTGTGCTTTCCTGCATCCGACATTCCCGCCCAGGCGCGCCAGCTGTACTGCAACAACCTGATCCGTGTGATTCAGGATGCGAACTACGAGCCGTCACCCATCGTGCCGGCCATCAACCCCGACAGCGCCGAACCGCTGGATCTCAGCTTCGCCTCGCTACGCAGCGTTTCGCCGGTGCATCTGCAATACATGAGGAACATGGGGACACTGGCCTCGATGTCGATCTCGATCGTCATTGAAGGCAAGCTCTGGGGCCTGATCTCCTGCCACGATGCCAAGCCCCGCCAGGTCGGCTTCCATACCCGCACGGCCTGCGAACTGCTCGGACGTGTCCTGGCTCTGCAGATCGAGGCCAAGGAAACGCACCATTTGGCTGAACGCAAACTGGAGCTGCGTCGGCAGATCGTCCATCTGCTCGCAGGCATGGCCGACCGCGACAGCGTGGTCGAAGGCTTCACGAGCATGGCCGACGTGGTGCTGGGCTTCGCCCGGGCGAGCGGCGCGGCGATTCTTTCCGGCGATGTCTGCGAGCTGGTTGGCCAGACGCCGCCTGCGGAGGACATTCACGACTTCGCTCGATGGCTGAGCCAGAAACGTGACCAGATCGTCTTCCATAGCGACAGCCTGCAGCGCGATGCTCCGGGGCTGGTCGGCCTAGCCAAGCATGCCGCTGGCGTGCTGGCGATCTCCATCTCACGTCTGCATCCGCACTATCTGATCTGGTTCCGACCCGAGCAAGTCAAAACCGTCGAATGGGCCGGACAGCCGGAAAAACAGATCGACCAACAGAGCGGGGCGTTGAGCCCGCGGCACAGTTTCGAACGCTGGCAGGAAGTGGTACGCGGCTTTTCATCTGCGTGGGACCAGGCGGAGCTCGATGCCGCACTGGAGTTGCGCAACGCGGTGCTCGGCATCGTGCTGCGCAAGGCCGAGGAAATGGCGCAGTTGGCCGGCGAACTCAAGGAAAGTAATAAAGAGCTCGAGGCATTTTCCTACAGCGTGTCCCACGACTTGCGCGCGCCCCTGCGCCATATCGCGGGTTATGCCGAGCTGCTTGGCGAGATGGAAGGCTCCAAGCTTTCCGAGCGCGGCGTGCGCTTTCTCGACAACATAGGTGATGCGGCACGGTTTGCCGGCACCCTGGTCGACAATCTGCTCAGTTTCTCGCAGATGGGCAGGGCCGCGCTGCGATTGTCCGACGTCAATCTGGGCGCATTGGCGGAGTCGATCCGCCAGGAAATGGCCCCCGATTACGATGGACGTAACATCGAGTGGCACCTGCAGCCGATGCCGGTGGTGGTGGCCGATGCCGCCTTCATCCATCTGGCTCTGCGTAACCTGATTTCAAATGCCATCAAATACAGCCGTACGCGCGAGCGGGCGATGATCGAAATCGGCGCCGAGGAGCGCGCCGACGAGGTCATCGTTTACGTGCGCGACAACGGCGTGGGTTTTAACATGCAATACGCCAACAAGTTGTTCGGTGTGTTCCAACGATTGCATCGGATGGAGGAGTTCGAAGGCACCGGTATCGGTCTTGCCAGCGTTCGACGCATCGTCGAACGGCACGATGGGCGGGTCTGGGCCGACGGGCAGTTGAATGAAGGGGCGACCTTCTTCTTCGCGCTCCCCAAGCTCACCTATACCTCCCCCATTTAGGATATGGCACAAATGCTCAAACCCATTCTTTTGGTGGAAGACAACCCGCACGACCTCGAGCTGACGCTCGTCGCGCTCGAACGGAGCCAGTTGGCCAACGAGGTCGTCGTGCTGCGCGACGGTGCCGAAGCGCTGGACTATCTGCAGCGCAAGGGGGACTACGACAATCGCAAGGGCGGAAACCCTGCGGTGCTGCTGCTGGATTTGAAACTGCCCAAGGTTGACGGATTGGAAGTGCTCAAGATCGTGCGCGAGACGCCGGATCTTCGCAGCATGCCGGTCGTCATGCTGACCTCGTCGCGCGAGGAGCCCGATCTGGCCAAAGCGTATTCGCTTGGCGTGAACGCTTATGTAGTCAAACCGGTCGAATTCAGGGATTTCGTCTCTGCCATCTCCGATCTCGGCATATTCTGGGCTGTTCTGAACGAGCCGCCGCCAGGTTCGCTGCGCGCCCACCGCCGCCGCGGTGACCGCGAACCTGACTGAATCAGGTGTGAGATTCATCCTGTTGCACATCGCCCGGCCGCCTTTGCGGCGGAACTCAAATCGCCCTCGGTCGGCGGGATAGCTATGCCAGCGCCAAAAAACATAAGCCTGCTGTTCGTAGAAGACAGTCCGCACGACGCCGAACTGGCGCTTCTGACACTAGAGCGTAGTGGCTATCGCGTCGATGCCACGGTGGTCTTCGACCGCGCTGGCGTCATCGGTGCGCTGGAGCGCCTCAGCTTCGACCTGATCCTGTCCGATTTCATCCTGCCCGGCTTTTCAGGTGCCCTGGCGCTCCAGGAGGCGCAGCGCCTGGCGCCCAAGACGCCGTTCATTTTCCTTTCCGGCGTGTTCGGCGAAGAGCACGCAGTGGACATGATGCGCTCGGGCGCCATCGACTATGTGCTCAAGCAAAACCTCAATTTTCTGCCCAAGGCTGTGCAGCGAGCGTTGTCTGAGGTGAGTGAGCGCCGCGGCCGACTGCGTGCCGAGGAGGCGCTGCAGGAAGTTGAGGTGCGGGCGCGCCTGGCGATCGATGCGGCTCGCCTGGGGATGTGGGATTACGAGCCGCAGACTCGCCGGCTGATCTGGGATAACCGCTGCAAGGCCATGTTCGGACTGCCGCCGGAAGCCAGCATCGATCTTGGTATTTTCGAGCAGCGGCTGCACCCGGATGACCTGCCACGCCTGTGCGCGGACGTGCGTCGAGCGACCAACCCGCAGAACGACAACGCATACAGCGCCGAATACCGTGTGCTGCTCGAGGATGGACAGCTGCGCTGGATCGAGACCCGCGGCCAATCGTTCTTCGAAGACGGCGTCTGCAAGCGTTTCATCGGCGTGCTGATGGATATCACGGCGCAAAAGCTGGCGACCGAATCCCTCGAGCGGCTCAACGAAACCCTTGGCGAGAGGGTTGAAGAACGCACGCGTGAGCGTGATCGGACCTGGGAATTGTCCAGGGATCTGCTCGCCGTGACGCGTCTGGACAGCGAGCCGGTGGCGCTCAATCCTGCCTGGGAAGACACCCTCGGCTGGCCGCGCGAGCAGTTGATGAAGGCGTCGCTGTGGGCGTTGGTCCACCCCGACGACTACAGCACGACGCTCGAGGAGACCGAAAGCCTTAAGCACGGACAGGCGACCAATCGTTTCGTCAACCGCATGCTGCATGCCGACGGTAGCTATCACTGGCTGTCTTGGACCGCGGTTCCGGAGGCTGGAAGGATGTATGCAGCGGCGCGCGACATCACCGGTGAAATCGCGGCGGTGGACAAGCTCGCCGCGGCCAACCGGCAACTGGTCGAGCAGATCAAGGAACGCGAGCGGGTCGAGGCGACGCTGCAGCAAATGCAGCGTCTCGAAGCGGTTGGCCAGCTCACCGCCGGGCTTGCCCATGACTTCAACAACCTGCTCACGGTAATTCTGACCAGCGCCAGTTTCCTGTCCCGCGACCTGGAGCAGGGTACGGTGCTGGCCAAATCGTTGCAGCGCCTGCAGAACATTCGCGAAGCCGGAGAGCGGGGCGCGAAGCTGACGGGCCAGCTGCTGGCGTTTTCCCGGCGTCAGCAGCTGGCGCCCAAATCGGTGGACCTCAACGACACCGTGGTCGGCATGCTCGACCTGCTGCATAGCACGCTGGGCGGCAGCGTGACCATCGAGACCGATACCTGTGCCGGCCTCTGGCATGCGCTGGTCGACCCGACGCAGATCGAGCTGATCATCCTCAACCTGGCGATCAATGCGCGTGACGCCATGGGCGGTGGCGGTCTGCTGGTGCTGGGTACCGATAACGTCGTGGTCGATACGCCACCCCTGCGAGCCGAGGATCCGGAACCAGGCGAATACGTCGTGCTGTCGGTGAAGGATTCGGGCAGCGGCATGGATGACGAAGTGCTCGCCAAGGCGTTCGAGCCGTTCTTCACGACCAAGGAAGTGGGCAAGGGGTCAGGGCTGGGTCTGGCGCAGGTGTTCGGCTTTGCCAAGCAGTCCGGTGGTGGCGCGAGGATCGAAACACGTGTCAACGTCGGGACCACGGTCAAGGTATTCCTGCCGCGGGTGAGCGCCCCGAAACCTCTAGTGCGCCTCGAGTCCGGGGGCGGCGCGACGGCAACTCTGGACGGCGTGCAGCGCACCATCCTGTTGGTCGATGACGATGCTGGGGTACGCGAAGTGACGTCGATGATGTTGAATGACTTGGGGTTTCGAGTCATTGAGGTCGACAGCGGGCGCAAGGCGCTGGGGCAGCTCGAAAAGGACTGCGCGGTCGATCTACTGCTGGCCGACTTCGCCATGCCGGGCATGAACGGCGGCGAACTCGCCAGGGCGGTTCGGGCCCGTTATCCGGGTCTGCCTGTGGTGTTCATTACCGGTTACGCCGAGCTGGGCGAGTTCGGCATGGGCGATGCACTGGTCATTCAAAAGCCATTTCGGGAGCAGGACCTGGCCGAAAAGGTCGTAAGTGCCATCAACCAGGCAGATACGTTTCGCCATGGCACCCTTGCGTAGTCGCCTGAAAGCCGCGACCTCCGGATTGCATGAGCGGGTCGATCGAGGTTACGGCGATTTCCGTCTTGAGACGCCGACCGGCTACCGCGACTTTCTGCTTGCCCATGCGCGTGCCGTGATACCGGCCGAAGAAGCCCTCGAGCAAGCCGGCATCGTCAGCCTGGTGCCTGACTGGCTCCAGCGTCGCCGGCGAGACGCTCTGCGCCTCGATCTCCTCCAGTTGGGCGAAGCGATTCCCACCCCCCTGCATGTTCCTCGGTCAACTTCGGCTGCATGGTGCTGGGGCTTTGCCTATGTGCTGGAAGGATCGCGGCTGGGCGCAAGGGTATTGAGCCGCATCGTCGAATCGCAGCAGGCCGGATTGCCGCTGCGGTATCTCGGCCAAGGCAGCGATCAGCCACTGTGGCCGCGTTTCGTCGACATGCTCGAAACCGCCGCGCAGGAGCAACCCTTCGATGAAGTGGCCGAAGGGGCTCGGGCAGCGTTCGAGTTGTTCGTGGAGGCGGCGTGGCTGCAGCGCGAGGCTACAGCGGACTGCCTCGCCTGAACCGCGTGATCTGCGGCAGGCCCTTGAGGTAGGTGATGACATCCGGTGACCCTGCTACTTTCAACCCTTCGCCTAGCGCATTAGCCGTGACATGGCCTTTTTCCAGCAGCAGCAGCTCCGAGTTGCTGGCGTTGCGCAGCAGCGTTAGCCGCGCGTAGGGCACCTGGCCGTCGAGCAGCAGGCCGACGAATGCCGGATCGTCCCACGCGCTCGCCGGCATCGCCAGTACATGGTAAGCCGCATGCAGTGTCTGAATACCCGCAAGGTCGAGTCGGTAGTCGGTCAGTTCGGCAGGCAAGGCGGTATCCAGCCCTCTGCGTCGGGCATAGGCGATGGCTGCGGCGAAGGTGGTCGTATGCTGTTCCCCCGCCCAGTAGATGCGCTCGCCCAGCCAGCTCGCTTGGCGCAACTGGATGGTTTCCCTTTGCTCGAAGCGAGGCAGGGCCTGGTTCAGGGCCCGGGTGAAGTCGCGATAGCTGATGATGCGCACCTTGCGGCAGGCCGGTGTCGCCGCAAAGGTTTCGAATGTCGGATATATCCGGTCATCGAGCGGCTGTCCGCTCAATCCGTCGATCTGGCGGAGGTCGAATTGCGGATGAAACTCGCTGACCTTGGTGACCAGTCGGGTAAGTGCCAGATGAGCGCGCGCCTTGTCCTCCTGCACAGGGCCGGAGAGCGCGCCTCGTGGGAGGTCGACCAGATGCTGGAGAGGAGGGCCCTCATGCCAGAAAATGTTCGGCTGTGGCTCGGGCAAGGCTTCGAACGCGAATTGCAAACGGCTCGCCCGCTCAAGCACCAGACGCGGCGTTTTACCGGTCAGCTTGAGGCGCTGCGCCAGATTGGCGATGCGGGATGTCAATGAGGGCATTTGCTCGGAAAGGCTCATCGTCATGACAGAGCTCCTGGAACACCGGCCGCAGTGTGGCAGACATCACGCTGTTGCGCACTGGCTTTGCACACTGAGAAGGCGCAACGGTGAGTTTCCAGATGGCCGGCAACTGGCGTCGTGGCGTCGGTTGCTTTGCGAAGCTGTGGCAGAATCGCGAGCATTGTCATTCAGGAGCCTCCATGCCGAACCTGGTGTTGGACATCGCGCTGTCCGCGGATCGACTACTTGCAGTCTACCAAGGGCGCGCCAACCGAATCCTGGCTACCAGCCGCGACGGCCGGCGTGTAAGCCTGCCGGCCCATCATTTGCGCCCGTTTCTGACAAGGGACGGGGTATATGGTTCCTTTTGTCTCGAGTTCTCTCCCGCCGGGGAGCTGATCAGGCTCACGCGGCTCGCTTGACTCGCCTCGCTAGCCAGTACGTGTGGCGGCTATACTGCGCGCCTCACTTTTCACCCGCTTAGGTTGCGCATGTATAACCTGGCTCGCGAGCTACTGTTCAAGCTGTCCCCGGAAACATCCCATGAGCTGGCCCTGGACCTGATCGGTGCAGGGGGGCGTCTTGGACTCAATGCACTGATGGCCCGCACTCCCTCGAGCCTACCCGTACAGGTCATGGGGCTGGAGTTTCCGAACCCGGTGGGGCTGGCCGCGGGCCTGGACAAGAATGGTGAAGCGATCAACGGCCTATCCCAGCTGGGGTTCGGTTTCATCGAGATTGGCACCGTCACACCGCGAGCGCAGCCAGGTAACCCGAAGCCGAGGATATTTCGTCTGCCCGAGGCCGACGCCCTGATCAACCGCATGGGTTTCAATAATCACGGGGTCGATGCCTTGCTCGCCCGTGTCGACGCGGCGCGGTTCAAGGGCGTGCTGGGAATCAATATCGGCAAGAACTTCGACACGCCTGTCGAGCGCGCCGTCGACGACTATTTGTTGTGTCTGGAAAAAGTCTATTCGCGCGCGAGCTATGTGACGGTAAACGTCAGCTCACCGAACACTCCGGGTTTACGCAGCCTGCAGTTCGGCGACTCGCTCAAGGCGCTGCTCGAATCGCTACGCGCTCGCCGCGAGGACCTGCAGGCGCTTTATGGCAGGCGCGTGCCGCTGGCCATCAAGATCGCGCCGGACATGAGCGATGAGGAGATCGTGCTGGTGGCGCAAACGCTGGTCGAGACGGGTATGGACGCTGTCATCGCGACCAACACGACGCTTGGCCGAGACGGTGTCGCCGGCCTGGCGCATGCCGACGAAGCGGGCGGCCTGTCGGGTGCACCGGTTCGCGAGAAGAGCACTCACTCCGTCAAGGTGCTGGCCCAGGCGTTGGGCGGGCGCCTTCCGATCATCGCAGCGGGCGGCATCCTGGAGGGGCGTCATGCAGCGCAGAAGATCGAAGCCGGTGCCAGTCTCGTGCAGATCTATACCGGGTTCATTTACCGTGGGCCGACGTTGATACGAGAGGCGGTGGATGCGATAGCGGGCTCGACTGCCGGCCGGCGCTGAGGGGAGGGCTCCCGTTTCGGGAGCCCTGGGCTTGAAGCCCGCAGCCCGGGTGGGGCTGCAGAAAGAACTTAGAGTGATCCTGCCTTAACTGACCGCGTGAAGCTGGTTAAGCCGATGCAAGCCGGCCGTGCCGGTCAAGCCATCCCAGTTGTCGCCGCGACCCTCGCGCCAGCCGTTGATCCAGGCTTGGCGTACCGTTGGATGTGAAAAAGGACATAGGTCGCGAGATTTGCCGTGTATGCCGTGTTGATAACCGCGCAGAAATGCTCGTTCCATCGGATCACGCTTGAGTCTTCTCATAAGGTGTAGCCCTCAGTGGTTGACTTGGTTCCAATGGCCTCACGGCGAGGCCGGGCAGCTAGACTGCCATCGAGGTCCGTTGCCGGCGTGACGGACCTCTGTGCCCATCATTGCGATGCGACTGGATCGAGTTCTAACCCATGGCTTGGCCGTGTGGAAACTATCGTTTTGTCATAAGGACGTAATTCGATAGTGGTTCCGCCCATAAGCTAGACGCCGTGGCGGGTGCAACCACCCATCAACGTTGAGGTCCAGCGCGTTTGGTCTTCGGCTTGATAAGCGGGCAAGCCGATTTATTCGGCAACAATCAATGCGGGTTCCGACGAGGAGTCACCTCTCCGGACCGCTGACCATTTTGGAATGAGCATGACCGATCGCCACGAACTGATTTTGACTTGCCCTAAAGGCCTGGAGTCGCTGCTGCTCGAGGAAGCGACAGCGCTCGGCCTGGAAGAAGCGCGCGAGCAGACTGCCGCCGTGCGAGGGTTCGGCCCGATGGAGGTCGCCTACCGGCTATGCCTCTGGTCGCGGCTCGCCAACCGTGTGCTGTTGCTGATCCAACGGTTCGCGGTGGCGGATGCACAAACGCTGTACGACGGCGTTCATGCGGTGGACTGGGCTGAACATCTGACCAGTGATGGCAGCCTGGCGGTGGAGTTCAGTGGGCATGGGTCTGGAATCGACAACACCCATTTCGGAGCGCTGAAGGTCAAGGATGCGATTGTCGATCGCCTGCGTACGTCCTCCGGGCAGCGCCCCAGCATCGACAAGCTCAACCCCGACCTGCGGGTGCATCTGCGGCTCGACCGTGGACAGGCCGTATTGTCGCTCGACCTGTCCGGGCACAGCCTGCACCAGCGTGGCTATCGTCTTCAGCAAGGCGCGGCTCCCCTGAAGGAAAATCTTGCCGCGGCGGTACTGATTCGTGCCGGCTGGCCACGGATCGCGGCGGCTGGTGGTGCGTTGGCCGACCCCATGTGTGGGGTCGGTACCTTTCTCGTCGAGGCCGCGATGATGGCGGCCGACATGGCGCCCAACCTCAAGCGTGAGCGCTGGGGCTTCAGCGGATGGCTGGGGCATGTACCCGCCATCTGGGCACGCCTGGTCGAGGAAGCCCGGCAACGGGAGCAGGCGGGGTTGGCGCGTCCGCCGCTGTGGATCCGCGGCTACGAGGCCGATCCGCGTTTGATCCAGCCCGCCAAAAACAACGTCGAGCGCGCCGGGTTATCCGACTGGATCCGTATATATCAAGGCGAAGTCGCGACGTTCGAACCACGCACCGACCAGAACCAGAAGGGCTTGGTGATCTGCAATCCGCCCTATGGAGAGCGGCTGGGTGACGAGGCGAGCCTGCTTTATCTCTACCAGAACCTCGGCGAGCGCCTCCGTCAGGCCTGCCTGGGCTGGGAGGCCGGAGTGTTTACCGCTGCACCGGATCTGGGTAAGCGAATGGGCATTCGCAGCCACAAGCAGTACGCCTTCTGGAACGGTGCGTTGCCGGCCAAGCTATTGCTGATCAAGGTCAGTCCGGACCAGTTCGTGACGGGCCCTCGTGCGAGCGGACCACAACCGACAGCAACGCCCGCGATGGAGCCTGCGCGGTTGACCGAAGGCGGGCAAATGTTCGCCAACCGCCTGCAGAAGAATCTCAAGCAGCTCGGCAAATGGGCGCGCCGAGAAGGGATCGAGTGCTACCGGGTCTACGACGCAGACATGCCCGAATATGCGCTGGCCATCGACCTCTATGGTGATTGGGTCCATGTTCAGGAATACGCGCCGCCTCGTTCCATTGATCCGGAAAAGGCCCAGGCGCGGCTGCTCGATGCGCTTGGCGCCATTCCCCATGCCCTAGGGGTCTCCCAGGACCGGGTGGTGGTCAAACGCCGCGAGCGGCAGAGCGGCACGCGCCAATACGAACGTCAGGGCAGCCAGGGACAATTTCTGGAAGTGGCGGAAGGCGGTGTCCGGCTACTGGTCAACCTCACCGATTATCTGGATACCGGGCTGTTCCTCGACCATCGTCCGCTGCGTCTGCGGATACAGCGCGAGGCAGCCGGCAAGCGCTTTCTCAATCTGTTCTGCTACACCGCTACCGCGACGGTCCATGCGGCCAAGGGCTGCGCACGGAGTACCACCAGCGTGGATCTGTCGAAAACCTACCTGGATTGGGCGCGTCGCAATCTGTCGCTGAACGGGTTCTCCGACCGCCATCGACTCGAGCAGGGCGACGTGATGGCTTGGCTCGCGGCCGACCTCGGCGAGTACGACCTCATCTTCATCGACCCGCCGACGTTCTCGAATTCCAAGCGCATGGAAGGTGTTTTCGACGTACAGCGTGACCATGTGGCGCTGCTCGACCAGGCGATGGCGCGCTTGGCACCTGGGGGCGTGCTGTATTTCTCCAACAATTTCCGCAAGTTCGTGATCGATGCGGGGCTCGAAGCGCGGTATGCGGTGGAAGAGATTTCCGCGTCGACGCTCGATGAGGACTTCAAGCGAAACGGCAAGATTCATCGCGCCTGGCGCTTGCAGGCGCGGCAGTGATCTGCCGCCAGGCCCAGGCGCTATCGCCTGGGCCTGGCTGTTAACGCTGCGCGGTGCTTTGGCTGCGTGGCTGGTTGTACAGGCTGACCAACACCTGATCGAGAATCGCCGACGCACCCCAAGGGCGGTCGTGATTGAGTATCGCAACGACGGCCCAGGTGTTGCCTTCGTCGTCCCGGCTGTAGCCAGCGATGGCGCGAACGGTGTTCAGGGTGCCGGTCTTGATGTGCGCCTTGCCGGCCACCTCTGTGTTGCGCAGGCGTTTGCGCATGGTGCCATCCACTGCCGCCAGCGGCATCGACGAGATGAACTCCGCCGCATACGGGCTGCGCCAGGCAGCCTGCAACAGCGTGGCCATCTCGCGGGCGCTGATCCGCTCGGCGCGTGAAAGACCGGATCCGTTTTCCATTACCAGTTGGGAGGCGGTGATGCCTTTCTTCGCCAGCCACTGGCGGATCACCCGCTGCGCGGCCATTGCGTCGTCGACATCGGCTTCGTTGCGAAACTGCGCGCCCAGGCTCAGGAACAACTGACGCGCCATGGTGTTGTTGCTGTATTTATTGATGTCGCGAATGACTTCGACCAGGTCCGGAGAATAGGCCCGTGCCAGCAGGCGCGCGCCCTTGGGCACATTAGCGACCCGATCTTCTCCGGCGATGGAGCCACCCAGCTCCTTCCAGATCGCCCTGACAGCACCGGCGGCATAATGGGCGTGGTCGAGCAGGGCGAGGTAGGTCTGGGCGCTGCAGCCTTCGGTCAGCCTGCCTGTCACCACCACGGTCACCCCATTCAGCTCTTTGACCGGGTTGTAGCGGACATCGGGCGCAGGGCATTTCCCACCCTTGAGTACCTGGACGCGATTGTCGATGCGCACGCTTTCGATGGGCGGCTCGACGGCGATATTGACCTTTCCGGCGTCGGCCCGGGCAATGAAGCGCAGCGCCTTGAGGTTGACCAGAAGCGAGTCGGGTTCTACGAGGAAGGGCTTGTTCTGATCGCCACCGTCGTCATCGAACGCCGGCAGGTCTGGGTGAACGAAGTGGCTGCGATCGAGCACCAGATCGCCCGTTATCTTCTGTACGCCGTTGGCGCGCAGGTCGCGCAGCAGCAGCCAGAGTTTTTCCATGTTGAGCTTGGGATCACCGCCGCCCTTGAGATACAGGTTGCCGTTGAGCACACCGTTCTCGAGCGGGCCATCGGCATAAAACTCGGTTTTCCACTGATGGTTGGGTCCGAGCAATTCGAGAGCCGCATAGGTGGTGACCAGCTTCATCGTCGAAGCAGGGTTGACCGAGACGTCGGCGTTGACGATGGTCGGTGTGCCGTTGCCATTGAGTGGCAGCATCACCACCGATAGCGCATCTCTACCAATCTTGTTGGCCTTGAGGGCTTGCTCGACACGAGAGGGTAGCGTCTGGTTGACCGAGGCGGCCGTCGCTGCTGTGGATAGCGGCAGGGCGAGCGCAGCAAGGGCAACGCGGAAAAAAAATGCTTTCATGAAAGGATGCGCCCATTGCAAGAGGCGCAATGGGTAAACCGTGCGTTAGCGTATGGCATGGTGACTTCCCACTGCTTTAGGGAAAAATTGACGCGATTATGCCCGAGCCATCAAGGCACGGTGCCGCTATCCGACAAGCGTAGCGGGTTTTATCGAGTGGCCAATTTTATTGGCGCCGCTGCCGCGGTTTTTACATGAGCGGGCCTCCAGCTGTTAGAGTGCGCGCCCCGGTTATTGATGAAAAAAGGAACGACCATGGCTACCAATCGCTCGCGCCGCCTGCGCAAGAAACTCTGTGTCGACGAGTTTCAGGAGTTGGGCTTCGAGGTGACGATGAACTACCGCGACAGCCTCGATTCGGCCGCGGTGGATGGGTTTCTCGAATCCTTCCTGAACGAGGCGATCGAGGCCAACGGCCTGGGCTATGTCGGCGGGGAAGACTACGGCTTCGTGTGTCTGGGCCGTCGCGGCTCCGTCACCGAGGAGCAGCGGGGCGCCGTGGAGTCCTGGCTCAAGGGCCGTGAGGAGCTCGCCGAAGTGACCGTCAGCCCGCTGATGGATGTCTGGTATCCACAGACCCCGATCAGGACTCAGGACCAGTAACGTCCTTGCGCTGATCGCTCGTGGTCAGGGCCACCCGCTCGCGGATTCCGGCCTTGCGCCTGGCGATCAGGTGGCGAATCAGGTGAATCAGTGCGGTTACGGTCAGCGCAATGCCGACGCCGATGAGCGCATTGATCAACCGGACCTGGGGCAGGTTCCAGTCCTGCGCCAGGCTCTCGGCCAACAGCACGAAGCAGACCGTGGTCTGCATGACGAATAATCCGTAGTGATGAGCCTGAAACGCCCGGCTGAGCATCACCAGCGGTAGCATCACCATTACCATCAGCGGTGGATCGGCCAGGCTGTGGCCCATGTAGATGAGCAGCACAGCCGCCAGCAGGATGGCGAGGCTTGCCTGAAAGGCCCTGATCAGGCTGTGCTGAAACGTCGGTTGCAGCGTGGTGAAGATCGCCAGGGTCAACCAGTAACCTCGCGGCAGTTCGGCAAGTGTCACTGTCAGACCTCCCAGCGCACAGCACAGCACATAGCTCAGGGCAATCATCCGCCATTGGCGGATAGGCGTGCGTCTTGCGTGGCGTTGCAGCACCTTGAGCAGGCTTTTGATTCGGGGCATGTACGGCCACATGCGCAGCCCGTGCATGCCTCGCATTCCGAACGCCAGCAAGGTCACCCATAGACCTCCTAGGGCGAACAGCACAGCGATTGCCTGGGGATTGTTGAAGTTGCCAATGCCGTATTGGCCCTGCCCCAGGCACAGGCAGATCGCCAGTCCGATACCCAGTTTGCCGGCCTCGGTGCCGTAACGCTGCAACCACGCCAGCAGCAGGCCATAGAAGGCGAACAGGCCGAGGCTCACCAGCGGATGGGTGGCCGACCAGAACCCCAGGGCGGTGCTCAGCGCGCCCAGGGCGATGAGCAACAGCATGCGCAACATGCCGAATCGGTGCAGCGGGTTGGCCTTGGCGGCCTGGAAGGCACCTACCGTGGCCCAGAGAAACCCGGGATGGCCGCTGAACAGGCCGAGCAGCAGGGGCAGGGCGCAGCCAAAGCCAGCCATCGCGGCAGCGCCCCAGGCAGGGCGCCCGGCGTGCCAGCGAAAGCTTTGCTGTAGCAGAGCTTTCACGTCGTCATACCGGGCTTGAACGGCCAGTCATCTCGCCGGCCATTTCGGTCGCGTAACTGTCGGTCATGCCGGCGATGAAATCGATCATTCTCAGAAAGGCCAGATACAGTGGCCAAGAGGGATCGGGCGCGCTGTTGCCCAGCAGATCCAGTATTCGACGGTTCTTGAACGACAGGCTCTGCCCGCTGTGCTGCTGCAGTGCCGCGCCGCAAAACGCATTGAGCAGGATTTCCAGCGTGGTGTAGGCGCCGATCTCATGCAGCGTCTTGCGCTTGTCGTGGAAAATCTTCTCCCGCGCCATCGCCTTGGCCTGCAGGACGCAGCGCTTTGCCGGGCCATGCATGTGCTCTACCAGATCGCCTGGCAGCTCGCCGGCCAATAGTGCCTGCTGCTGCTCGACGAAGGCGCGCGCCGCAGCATTGGTCAGGTGCTCGATCGCCTTGCCACGCAGGATAGCCAGCTTGCGCCGCCGGGAGTCACGAGGGCCTAGCTGTCTGTAGGTTTCCGGCAGGTCGTCTCCAACCAGGTCAAGAAGCAGCGACTCCACTTCGGCGTAGTCGAGTAGCTCCATCTCCAGGCCATCTTCGAGATCGATCAGCCCGTAACAGATGTCGTCGGCGGCCTCCATCAGGTACACCAGCGGGTGCCTCGCCCAGCGCTGGTCGTCGAGTTGCGGTAGGCCCAGTTTTCCGGCGATCTGCTCCAGCAGCGGCAGTTCATTCTGGTAGCAGCCGAATTTGTGTTTCTTGTAGCCCAGTGCCTCGGCATGGGACGAGGTCCAGGGGTACTTGAGGTAGGTGCCCAAGGTGGCGTACGTGAGCCGGGTGCCGCCATCGAACTGGTGGTATTCGAGCTGCGTCAGTACGCGAAAGCCCTGGGCATTGCCTTCGAAGTTCAGAAAATCCGCGCGCTGGCCATCGGACATATCGTCGAGCCAACCACGCCCGGCGGCCTGCTGGAACCAGTAGCGAATGGCGTCTTCACCGGAATGGCCGAACGGCGGATTGCCGATGTCGTGCGCCAGACAAGCCGATTGAACAATCATGCCCAGGTCCGCCGGGCTGCACCATTCGGGCAGGGAATCGCGAAGCACCTCACCTACGCGCATGCCGAGCGAACGGCCTACGCAACTCACTTCCAACGAATGGGTCAGGCGGGTATGGATATGATCGTTGCTGGAGACGGGATGGACTTGGGTTTTGCGGCCGAGGCGGCGAAAAGCTCCGGAGAAGATGATGCGGTCGTGGTCCTTGTGGAAAGGGCTACGGCCCAGCTCCTCGTTGCTGTGAACGGGTTTTCCGAGCCGTTCACGGGTGAGCAAAGTATGCCAATCCAAGGGCGTTGTTCTCCAGGTTGGATCAAAGCCGCATCGCTGCGGCGGGCAGGCGTGTCGATACCTGCAGACGAGAGGTTGGATGTCAGTTTAGTGGTTTGCCATCTAAGCGGCTCGGAAGTCTCGTTCTTAATCTCGACCCGGTCAACTTTGGTAGGGCGCATCTGAGAACGCTTCCGCCTGGGCGGACCGGCTCAGATGCGAGGCCAGGCTAACGCTTCTGCGCCAGCATTTTTCCGCCTTTCACCAAGGGGTAAACGGCCAGGGCGAGTTTGGCCAAGCGCCCGACGCGTCCCAGTCGCCGGCCGAACAACGAAAGCCCAATCGTCGCCGCAATCATCAGTGGCGTCTTGCCGGAGCCTGAGCCGGAACTGGACGAAGCACTGCGTCGACTGGCCATGTTGCGTACCAGCTGGAACGGATGCGACAGGGGTTGGGCGTTGTACAGCAGCTGCTGGCGGTGCATTTCCATGCGAAGGCGGACGAGGTCCTTGCGCATGCCTATGTCCTTGGAAGTCGTCAAAGGAAGGCTCATGGCAATAGTCTCTCCCGGTTGCGGGCCAGTTCTTCCAGGGTCGCCTGGAAGGGCGCCGCGCATTCCTTGGCCAGTTTCAGCGCTCTGGCAATGCAGATGGCCAGGGCGACGGCGTAAACGGCGCACAGCACTAGAATCGCGGCGATGCGGTGGGTTTCCCAGAAGGCGATGACGATGGCCGCTGACAGGCCAACCAGGATCAGCAGCCCCAAAATCAGAGAGACACCCGCCAGAAGGAAAAGGCGAAAGGTGCGTGCCTTCTCCTCCTGGAACTCGATGCCCAGCAATTCCAGATGGCCCTGCATCAACCCAACGAATGCGCCGCCCAATTTCTTCAGGGACGGCTTTGGTGGTTCATCGCTGTGCGTGGAGTCCATTGGTGTATCCCTCTGCATCAGTTGCGCGACGACAACAGGCCCAGCAGGAAGCCAACACCTGCGGCGATGCCGACAGACTGCCAAGGGTGGGTCTGGACATAGTCCTCGGTGCATTGGATAGCCGCCTGGCCCTGGCCGCGCATCGTGCCTTCGCGGTCCTTGAGCATTCCGCGTGCCCTGGAGAGATTTTCGTTGAGTTTGGTGCGTAACTCCTCAGCCTGGGTGCCGGCGGTGTTCTGGGTGTATTTGAGCAGTCGCTCGGTGTCGCCGATAAGCGTGTGGAATTCTTCGATCAGTGCGCTCTGGGCATTTTGCAGGTTGCGCTTGTGGGCGTTCTTGTCAAACAGAGGCATCTGCTGTTCGCCCGTGGCGTTGGAAGAGGGCTGGGAAGCATCGCCGGGGAGACCGTTTGTGGATTCGAGAGTCATCTGCCGCTCCTTTCATCGAGGTTTTTCAACAGGACGTGACGCCCTGTACCTCGAAATTCGAGCCTTTCAGCCACTCAAGGTTCCGCTACATCCTGTCTATCGCTTCGCTGAGTACGTGCGCAATAAAAAACCCGCCCTGGCAAGCCAGGGCGGGTTCTTGGTACTGCCTGCGGTTGCGCTGTATTACAGCAGCGGCAGGGTGTAGCTGACGATCAGGCGGTTCTCGTCAACGTCGCGGGCGAAATTGCTACGCATGGTCGCGTTTCTCCAGCGAATGCCCAGGTTCTTCAGAGCACCGTCCTGGAACACATAGGCGATGTCGGTGTTGCGTTCCCACTCTTTGCCTTCTGCAACGCCAGCACCACGTTCGACGTTGTCACCGGACAGGTAGCGGGTCATGAAGGTCAGGCCAGGGATACCAACCGACGCGAAGTTGAAGTCGTAGCGGGCCTGCCAGGACTTCTCGTCGCGGTTGCCGAAGTGGCCGATCTGAACATAGTTCACCAGGAACGGGTCGGTGCCGCCAACATAGGCGAAGCCGGTGTCACCGTCCATTTGCTGGTAACCCAGGCCGAAGCTGTGGCCGCTCAGGGCGTAGGTGACCATGGCGCCGAACGCGTTGTTGTCGACGTTGGTGTTGCCGTCGTCCTTGGAGCGGGCGTAGCGCAGGTCGGTCTTCAGCGACTGCTTGTCAGCCAGGGGCAATACGTGCACCAGGTTGAAGGAGTGCTGCTTGTACAGGTCTTCCAGCTTGCTGTGGTAGTACGACGCGGTCAGGTTGTCCATGACCTTGTAGCTACCGCCCAAGAAGCGGAAGTCCTTGGATTCGTTGGAAGCACCGCCGGTGTTTACGATGCCGCTCGCATTGGAGCGAATCCCGGAGGAGTTCACTGTGCCGCGGTTGCTGATCGACATTACTTCATTGTTAGTCGAGTCGCGGTTGTTGACACGGTTCAGGTAGCCCGCATCAATCGTCAGACCACCGATTTCCATCGAGTTCAGCTGGCCGCCCTTGAAGGTCTGGGGCAGCAGGCGGCTGTCGCTGGAAGCGATGGCCATGTTCTTCAGCTGCAGGTCGCCGACCTTCAGAGTGGTCTTGGAGATACGCGCTTTGGCGGCATAAGTGATGTGCGAGTAATTGTCTTGCGAGCCACCGGAGCCATCGGCAGGAAGCAGGCCGCTGCCCGCGGTGCCGTCGCCACCGTCAAGCTTCACGCCCAACAGGCCCATCGCATCAAGGCCGAAACCTACGGTGCCTTCAGTGAAGCCAGACTCGTAGCGAAGCAGGAAGCCCTGCGCCCACTCGTCGATCTTGTTCTGGCCACGCACGGTGTCGCTGGTGGGTTCACGGAAGTCACGGTTGAAATAGAAGTTACGCAGCTCCAAACCGGCCTTGCTGTCCTTGATGAACTCGGCGTGAGCCATGGTCGGGATGGTCAAGCTTGCTCCCAGAGTGGCGAGAGCCACGGCCCGGGCGATGGGGGTCTTGAGCATTTCTTATGTCTCCTGTTGGATGATGCTCTGGTGTCGCGCTATTGCGGCGCCACGGATGAGTCCTTGCTTCCACTGCGTTGGCTCTTGGACGTGAGTCTTCAAGACTTCCCCCACCGACGCACTGGATGCATCGAGCATCCCTGGGCTGCATTGTTATTTCCCGCAACGTCGCTCATGCAATCCTCCGACCATAACGGAAGATTGCAGGCAAACCGTTTGGTTTGCCTTCGGCGCCGCATCCTATCGCTTTGTTTGGCGAACGTCGAACCCTAAAGTGAAGAATTCCATCGGCTGCGTTGAAAATCACAATATTGTGAAGAGCTTGGCGAAACTGTGCGTTTGTCATCAAGTTGAAATGTTCTTGTTTAGCGCACTGTCCGCGAGCGCCGCCCCGATTAAAGGCGAGCGTGGAGCTTCGCAGACCGGCTGCTAGACTGTCGCATTACATATAGGAGAGTTAATAGCCAACATGTTGCCCGAATGCCAACTTTTCGGAACGCTAGGTTGCCACTTATGCGAGCAGGCCGAGGCGATTCTTTTGCCTTTGGTCGAGCATGGGCTGATGGTCGAACTTCTGGATATAGCGGAGCAGGAGCAGTGGATGGACGATTACGCCCTGCGTATTCCGGTGCTCAGGCGAGTCGATAGCGGGGCGGAATTGGATTGGCCGTTTGAAGCGGAGCAAGTAGTGTGCTTCCTAAGATGAGCAGTACTCTCGCTTAGCGTAGCCAGTCGATCACCGCCAAACCCGCGAAGCCGAGCGCACTCAGTGTGCTCAGCATACTTAGCGAGATCAATGCGAAGGCGGCGGGTAATGTTCTGGCTCGTCCAGACTGGCGAAACAGGATCGCGGCCATAAGAAACAGTGCGGCGGCCAGTGCGGCGGACAACCAATCCATAGTGCCAGCTCCGAGCGTATCGTTTGAATGCGGGTTATTAGCAGAAAGGCAAAGCAGGAGCCTGGATTTATCTGCTGTAGAAACAATAAAACCGGCCAAGGCCGGTTTTATTGTTCCAGAACGTCAACAGGCGTTCTGGTCGGGATATGGTCGGAGCGACTGGATTCGAACCAGCGACCTTCTCGTCCCGAACGAGACGCGCTACCAAGCTGCGCTACGCTCCGAAGCTGGCGCGCATTTTACAGAAAAACCATTGTTCCACAATACCTTAGGGCCAGGTTTTTGGTGCCCTCGGATTCGAGGGCACCGCACGCCGCTACGGTTCAGAGTTGTTGAACGGTACGGACTTGGTCCTTGTTGACCTTGCCGGGCTTGCCATCGATCTGTTCGTACTCGTAGAAGCCGGATTCTTCATCGTAATCCGGGCGATCGAGTGTCTGGATCTCACGGCCATCGTTGAGCGTGATCACGCTGGGTGTCGAGCAACCAGTCAAAAGGATGCCAGAGGCAACCATGAATGCTGCAACTAGGCGATGCCGCATTGCGCTTCTCCTTAACGTTGATGGGACTACGGTGTGACGGAGGCTGCCGCGCTAAGTTCCCGCGGGATCCTGAGTGGCCAGCAACTCAGGAGTGTTGAAATTGGCCACCCGTAGGTCGCCTGTGTCGATGTTCACCGCCTGCACGCCAAGCGGAAAGAGCACCTGCCTCGGGCTTCGTTCGCCGGCCTGCCAGGCCTGCTCGACCTGCTCCGCGAGGCGGGTCGGAATCATGCAGAACAGCGGTTCCCATTGCTCGTCACGGCGCAGCATGGCCGCGGTGTCTCCTTCATATGCCGAGCGATGCAGCTGCGACAGTAGTGCTGCGTCGATCAGCGGAGCGTCGCAGGGGATAACCAACAGCCAGGGATGTCTGGCTACGCCTAAACCTGAGCGTATGCCGGCCAGTGGACCGGGAAAGTCCGGTTGCTCATCGCTTATCAATCGATCGGCGAAAGCGGCATAACGGTCCTGATTGCGGTTGCAGGAGACGATCAGGTCATCGGTCAGCGGGCGAGCGACTTCGTGGACCCACTGGATCAGTGGCTTGCCGCGCCACGCCACCAGCCCCTTATCCTGACCGCCCATGCGTTGGCCGCGTCCTCCGGCCAGGACGAGTATCGAGCAGGCTGGCGACAGGTGTTCGGGCATCGGGCGGCTCCGCAAAAGGCTGTGATATAACACCTGCTTGGCATGTCAACAACCGGATGAAGCTCCATGAGTCACAAGGCTGAACAACCTTTCGCGCCTTTGAATATCGCCGTCCTGACGGTAAGCGACACGCGTACCTTCGAGACCGACACTTCCGGCCAGTTGCTGGTCGACAAGCTGACCGGCGCCGGGCATCGGCTGGCTGAGCGGGTGCTGCTCAAGGATGATCTGTACCGGATTCGCGCGCAGGTCGCCCACTGGATCGCCGAGGACGTGGTTCAGGTGGTGCTGATCACCGGCGGTACCGGGTTTACCGGACGCGACAGTACTCCCGAGGCGGTTGCCTGCCTGCTGGACAAACAGGTCGATGGCTTTGGTGAGCTGTTCCGGCAGATTTCCTTCGCCGATATCGGCACCTCGACGGTGCAATCGCGGGCGCTGGCAGGGCTGGCCAACGCGACCCTGGTCTGCTGTCTGCCGGGCTCGACGAATGCCTGTCGCACGGCGTGGGAAGGAATCCTCGAGCAACAGCTCGATGCTCGCCACCGGCCTTGCAACTTCGTTCCGCATTTGAAACAGGCGGCGCCCTGCGAAACTCGCTCATGAGCGGCGCTTCTTCGCTTCTACCCGTCGAGAAGGCCTTGGCGCTCCTGCTGGAACAGGCCGATGCGGCGCCGATTCGCGACGTCGAGCGCGTTCCCCTGGCGCAGGCAAACGGACGGGTCCTGGCCGAGCCGCTGATCTGCGATCTGGATCTGCCACCCTGGCCGAACAGCGCCATGGACGGCTACGCCTTTCGACATGGGGATCTGGCTGGCGAGCCGTTGCCGGTCAGCCAGAAAATCTTCGCTGGCATGCAGCCGGCTCCGTTGCGACCGGGTAGCTGCGCGCGCATCTTCACTGGTGCACCCATGCCCGAAGGTGCCGATACCGTCGAAATGCAGGAAAACGTCGAGCTGCTCGACGGCGAGCGGGTTCGCTTCGCTGAGTCGGTGCGGGCGGGGCAGCATGTGCGTCCCCAGGGCGGTGAGGCCCGCCGCGGCGACACGATGCTCGAGGCCGGGACTCGTCTGGGTGCAATCGAACTTGCGCTGGCTGCGTCGGTAGGGGCCGATACCCTCAACGTGATGCGCAGGCCGCAGGTTGCGTTGCTTTCGACAGGCGATGAACTGGCGGAGCCGGGTCGCCCGCTCGAGACGGGGCAGATCTACAACAGCAACCGCAGCCTGCTGGACCACTGGTTACGGGCGCTTGGCTGCGACGTGCTCGACCTGGGGGTTCTACCTGATGATCCGGTGCAGATACGCGAGGCGCTGGGGTCATTGCAAGGCGTGGACCTGATTCTCTCCACCGGCGGTGTGTCGGTTGGGGAAGCCGATTTTCTCGGCCAGGTTTTGCGCGAAGAGGGCGAGCTGACCTTCTGGAAACTCGCCATCAAGCCGGGTAAGCCACTCACCTGCGGGCATTACCGTGCGATCCCGGTGATCGGCTTGCCCGGTAATCCTGCTTCGACGCTGGTGACTTTCGGCCTGTTCGCACGCGCTTATCTGTTGCGCCGTCTCGGTGTTGCGGCGATAGAGCCATTGACCCTGGATGTTCCGGCAGGCTTCGATTGGGCCCGAGCAGGCACGCGCCGCGAATACTTGCGCGCGCGCCTGGAGCAGGGCAGGGCCGTGCTCTACCCGAACCAGAGCTCGTCGGTTCTGCGTAGTGCGTCCTGGGCGGATGGTCTGGTGGAGGTGCGCGAGCATCGCACGTTCGAGGCGGGAGCGACGGTGCCCTTCATCCCTTTCAGCGAGCTGATGCACTAGTCGGTGCAGCAAGCGCGCGTAATTGGAACCAGCGGTAGCACCACAGGATGAGTGCGCCGCTAGTCGCACCAGCCAGGTTCGCCAACATGTCTTTCCAGGAGCCGATCCGGGTGGGCAGGAAGGCCTGGATCAGCTCGATGGATGCGCCGATAGCGAGCACCGACGCGAGCACTGTCACCAATGCCGCACGGGGATGCGCGACTTGGGCGCATAGGGTCAGCACCATAAAGCCAAGCCAGTGGTAGAGCTTGTCGGCATTGTCGATGGGTTCGGGTAATGGCGTGCTGGCCAGGGCCGCTGCGAGCAAGGCGGATAGAGCCGCAAGGAAGGGCAGGCATCTCAATAACTTCCCTCGTTCCATCATCGGTTCTCACTGAAATGTCGTTCAATAAAAAAGGCCGCAAATCTCAGATCTGCGGCCTTTGGATACGAGCCGATCAGTGGCTCTCAGCTTGCGGTATCACCGGCTGAGGTTGTAGTCAGCTGCTGCGCCGGTACCAACGATGCTGGCCGAAGGCAGCAGCTGGCTGATGAAGCGGTTCCAGCGGGTGATGTTGGCCGGGCCAACGAACACCACGTCCTGGGGCTGCAGTGGGAAGTGCTTGGCCAGGGCGAACGCGGTCGGCGACTTGGCGTTGAGCTGGAACACCTTGGCAGGCTCGGTGGCCATGCTTTCCGCGCCGCGGATCACATAGATCGCTTCACCGTCGGCAGTTTCCTGGCGAAGACCACCGGCGGTGCCGATGGCGTCCATCAGGTTCATGCTGGTGGCTTTGAAGGTCAGCGCCTGCGGCTGATGGATTTCGCCCAGCACGTAGATCTTCTTCTGGTCGTTGTAGGGCAGGTGCAGCGTGTCACCGTCCTTCAGATAGACCTGGTGCAGCCAGGAGTCGGGACGGTTCAGCGAGTCGACGTCGAGCAGGTACTCGCGGCCGTCACGCTTGAGGGTCAGGCCGGTGAGGTCGGCGTCCTCGGTGGCAACGCCGGCCTGGCCGATCGCCTGGACGATGGTCATAGGGGCGGTGGTCACCGGGATCTCGCCGGCGGTGTTGAACGCGCCGGACAGGACCACGCGCTGGCTGCCGAAGCGCAGGATGCTGACGTCCACCTGAGGGCTGTCAATGTAGGAGGTCAGGCGACGGGCGATGGTGGAGCGCAGCTCCTCGATGGTCATGCCGGCGGCATTGACGTTGCCGATGTAGGGATAGAACAGGGTGCCATCGGGGCGAACCAGACGACCGTTGGCATCCATCTGCTGCTGGGAACCGGACGGTGTGGTCAGTTCAGGGTGGTCCCAGACGGTGATGTACAGCAGGTCATTGGCGCCGATGCGGTAGGAAGACGGCTTGTAGCTCAACAGTTCTTCTTTCGAAGCGGTGCCCATGTCCGACGTCAGATCGCCTTTGAGCAGGTCGGGCGTGATGCGGACCAGCTGGACCGTACCGTGCTCGGCTTCGGCGCCTTCTTTGAATTCGTCGGGATCCAGATATTGGCCGGGCGCGAATGCGCAGCCCTGCAGAGTCAGAGCAGAGGCGACGGCGAGAGCGAATATTGATTTCATGGTTTCATCCTTGACGGAGAGGTTGTTGTTCACTGAGTGACGCGGCTTGATTCACATTCGTAAGCGAGGCGGACATGTTTATTGTTCGCCCAGCTAAGAGGATCGGAGTCATCTCTCCTCACTCCTCAGCAACCAGATCAGCTCGGTAGCCAAAGTGCTTTCTCCTTTTGACCTATTGTTATGCCTGGCGCACCAGCACGCGGGGAACAGAAGCGGGCTTAGGGATTGTTGTTGTTTGCCTTCACCTGAGCCTCGATTCGTCCGCCTGATACGTCAGGGGCGGAGCTTCCTGCACGATGCATTCGCCTGGGCGACGTGGCGACAAAGCGAAGTGTGCAGGTTGCGGTCATTTCGATATCGAATTGCCATCGAACTGACCCTTGACAGTAGGGATAGACCCCTGCGCTCCGATCTGGTTCACCGCGTTCAGCGCATTCATGGGCCAATTCGCGGTTCCCGACTCAAGAGTCCTGCTTGGCCGGTTTGACCCGCTGTTGGCGATAGCTGCGCTCGCGCAAATACGCCGGCCCGATGAAAATCGCATCGTTCCAGTAGCGCCTGGCCAGGCGGCGTGGCTCGCGCAGCATGCGATACAGCCATTCGAGCTTCGCCCGCTGCATCCAAACAGGCGCGCGCCTGATGGTGCCGGTAGCGAACGAAATGGAGGCGCCAACGCAGAACGCCATCCCGGTGCGTTCGTGGCTGGGAACCATGCTGGCAACGATCTCTCCCTGGGGCGTACCGACGGCGTAGAACACCAAGTCCGACGGGTGTTGCACCACGAAATCGACGCAGCGCTGAACTTCTTCCGGGTTGCGGATGAAACCCATCGGCGGATTGTGGTGATAAATGGTGATGCCGGGGTATAGCGCGCGAAGCCGCTCGCATTCGTGAGTGGTGGCGCCAATCTGTACAAGCGTGAGGCGTTCGCGGTCGGCCCACTTGAGCAGGTCCACCGTAAGGTCGCTACCCGGTATCGCTTCGGCTATCTCGATGCCCAGCGAGCGAAGCATTGGCAGCAGAACGCGGCTGTCGCAAATCCGCAGTCGGGCGTTGTCATACGCCTGACGCAGCGAATCGTTGCGCTGCAACTGAGGCAGGTGATCGACGTTAGGGGTGACGACATAGGAGTAAGGCTGCCGGATACCGTCTTTGATCAGTTCCAGCAGGGCGGCCTTGCTACCCGTATAAAAATGTACCCCGAAGGCATAGTTCGTTTCACTTGACACTCATCGTTACTCCCTTGAAAGCGCCCTTTATTCCCGACCAGGCATGGCCGGGATTCTTGAATTCCTTGATGACCGTGATTGCAGATAGGAAGACAGCGGATACGAACGCGAACAGCGATCCATAGAACCGCTTGTTAAAGCGGGTAGCGGCGCGGTTACGGTAGTAATGATAAAAAGCAGAACGCCCACCGGAGCTGAGCGATCCATAGTGGAACAGGCGGCTCTCGGGGATGACCTGGATGGTGATTCCGGCTTGCTTGCGTGCCTGGAACTGCCAGTCCACCTCTTCGGAATACATGAAGTACCGCTCGTCCATCAGGCCGATCTCGTCGACCAGATCGGCCCTGAACGCCAGGCTGCAGCCCATCAGGTAATCCGGCGTCTCATGGGTGTTGCGCATCGACTCGATGGTCTGGCCCTTGCCTAGCAATTTGGCCTTGCCCAACAGCGGGTAGAGTTTGCCTCCGCCGTAACATTCGAGGTTTCCGTCGGCCGCGTTGAGGATCACCGAACCGACGAACTGCCGCGGGTCGGTCTTCAGAGCCGCGAGCATGGGCGCGAACGCGTCCGAATCGACATAGGTGTCGTTGTTGATGATCCAGAAATGCTCGACGTCCAGGTTTTTGCGCGCCCAGATCAGTCCATAGTTGTTGCCACCTGCATAGCCGTTGTTCTCCGGATTGGCGAGCACCGTGATCTTGGGGCTGGCCTTTTCGGCATGCCAACGGTTCAGCGTATCGATCGACCCATCCTGAGAGTCATTATCGATCACCACCACATGATCCAGATCTGCGCAGTGGGCCAGCAGGCTCTCGGCGCAGCTGATCGTCTCAGTAGCTGCCTTGTAATTGAGGATAAGTGCGACGTTCATGAGCTGGTTCCTTGCTGCGTAGATGACGGGCTTTCAAAGACTGGATGACGAACAGCATTGCAATGGACGCCTGGTTGTATTCCAGCAGGCCCGAGAGGGGCCAGATGACGAAGAACGCCAGCATGGTGGGGTAGAGGAACGTCGTATCCTTGCAGATGCGCTTGGCGATGCGCTGGTAAAGGAACAGGGTCAGCGGAACGACCAGCAATACCAGGAAGCCGAAGCGGAACAGGGTGCCGATGACGCCTACGTCGGAGAGAAAGAAATGCTCGCCGAAATAGGGGATGAAGCCGTCTTGCCACATCAGCGAGAGCGAGCCGCTGGGCAGCCAATTGACCAAGTCCAGATGGGCCATGATCTGGCCGATGGTGTTGGAGCGGACGTTGTCTTCGACACCTTCGAGCTGGCTGCTGTAGAACTCGATGTTCAGGCCCAGCACTTCCAGCAGGACGGGATAGAAGTAGAACGGCGACAGCAGTACGCACAGCGCCGCAGCCCAGATCACGGCCTTCGCACGCAGGCAGAACAGCGTGAAGCACAGGCACATGAAGATGAGCTGGCGGGTCTGGGTCGCGAAGACCAGCGTCAGTAGCAGGATCACCGCGACCAGCAGGTAAAAGTTTTTGTTGCGGGGCGCACCATTGATCGGTGAGGCGCCAATAGACCAGATCTGGATGCAGTAGAAATAAGCCAGGCACATCAGGTGCGCGCCGATCGAGGAGCGGTCCGGACGGTCCCAGGCAACCTGCTCGGTGCGCTGGTCGGGGATCACGCCGAACTTGAAGCACCACGACAGGAAGACCGCCACCAGCGCTGCGTAAAGGAAAGCGCGCTCGAACTGCAGCGTGCTCAGTCGCTTGCTCAGCAGCAGCAACGGCAGAAACCCGAGACAGAACAGCACCCGGCGCTCTTCAATGAAGCCGTAGACCAGGGGCTGGCCGAAAGTCATGTTGGAGAAGATCGCCGGCAACACGATGAACACGGCGCAGGTATAGACGGCGTAATAGGTCAAGATTCTCAGCTCGGGCGAGGCCGTCTCCGCCCTGGCCAGGGCCGCGAAGATTGCCAGCAGGATGCACGCCGCCAGGTACATTTCGGTCAACGGCCTGATGCCGTACGGGTTGTGCGTTCCTTCACCTAGCACCTGAAAGTGCAGGATGAACACCAGCATTAGGAGGGGAACGAAGAAAAAGCGTGAACTGAAACTGGTCATTCCTGAGTCCTTAGGTGTTGGTCCCTTGTTCGCCGCACCGGATCATGCCGTTTCCAGTGGGCGCTTCTTGATTTTCTTGCGTCTTACCAGCAAGCCGGTAAACGCCTTGAAACTTTGGTAAAGCCCGATTTCACGCATCCCTTTAGCCAGTTCGAAGCCTTTGTAGCTGGGCGTCTTGAGCATTAGAAGTTTCATCGCCATCAACCGCGGCAAGATGGTCGTGCGGCGGTAGTACTGGAACGGCTGTATCGAAAAGATGCTGTTGGTATCGAAGGTTTCCGCTTTGACAACGCCATCGGCCTCGGCGTTTCGGAAAAGTTCTCGGCCTTTTGCCGTGCGTACCAGAATCAGCGAGTTGCCTTCTCGCTCAGCGAAAGAGGGATAACCTTTTTCATCTCCTTCCCAGCCATCAGCGCAGACAATGTCGGCGAACTCACCGATGCCGTCGGGGCAGATCTTGCAGCGGGTCTGCAGGTGTCGGTTGAGTACCTTTCCCCAGGAGTCGTTGTAGGTCATGGTTCGCGAATCGCCATTTTTCAGCGTGGCCTTGGTCAGGCCTGGCCAGCCGTCGCCGCGATAACGGAAGGTGGTGACGTCGTCGCGCTTGACGTTGAGCTGGTCTAGCACTTGGTAGGTGCCGTGGAGGCTCGGTGTACCCGCGCACATGAAGGAAACGATCAGCGGAATATTTTCCTTGAGCCGTGGGTTGTGCTGCTGCATCTGGCGAACGGCACCGACGTCGCAAGGCTTGCCAATGAACAGGTACTTTTCGGTCGACATCGCCACCCACTTAAGGGCTTCGGCTGGCGAGGCCGGCGCGTACCGCGAACCCGACGAGGCGATCACGTTCTGCCGCGAGCGGCTGATCACCGCGACGTTCTCCAGCGGGTCGTCCAAGGAGGCCTGGATCTGGATCACGCCGTCGACCAGCTTCTTGTCCAGGCAATACTGGGCGAGCGCGGAAATCACACCTCCGGACGATCCAGCCTGACGAATCTCGTCGTCGGCTGCGTACCCTTTGAGCGTGTCCAGGATTTCACCCCAGATGGGATGGTAGTTCTCCGATTTGTAGGGGCGGATATCGAGGTTCAGGGCGGGGCAGGATTTGCCGAATGCCGCGGAAGTCGTCGCATCGGCAACCGGCTTGGATTGATAGGTGGGATTCAGGAAAGGTCGACGGTAACCGTCCTCATTGATCCTGATCTTGATGGCGTCATCTTCTGCGGCGGCGCTGCACATCCCACAACCGCTGCACAGATCGTTGTTCATGACGCGTTTCAACAATGCTTTCATACCTGCCTTTTCCTTAAGCGACCACTGCGCCGACCCCGGCCGGCATAATTAACTGACCCGCTGCTTGCGGAAAATATTGAGCACCGCATATCCATAGATGAGTGTCAGCACGATCATGCCGAGAGTTGACACCCAAGGCGCCGCTTGTATCCCGTGGCTCGGTATAAAAAACCAATAGCAAAGCACGGTGATCACGCCCGAGGAGATGATTCCGAAAGTGCGCAAGAATCCGGTTCCCAGCGCGATCAGCTGCACGCCCAGGCCTGCAGCGACGAAGCGCGAAGCGGTGAAGCAGGCAAAGGCCAGCCACAGCGTGTTGAGCTCTGCATACTCGGGGCCCAGGAAGTAATCAGTGAACAGCGGGCCGATGAACAGGAACGCCAGCGCGAAGACAAGCCCCATCCCTACGTACTCGGCAAGAATCCTCATCCCGTAGCGGAACAGGCCGGCGCTCTTGTGGTGCAAACGATGGGCGAAGCGCGGGATATGCACGCTGGCGAGCAATACGCTGAACGGGACCGCGCCCTGGATAAGGCGCGATCCGGCGAAGTAAATCCCTGCGGCTTCACGGCCGGCCAGATGATTGACGAGGATGACGTCGAGCTGGGCGAAGATGTTCGTCGCGCCGCTGTCCACGGCAAAGCTGGTCGAGGACTTGAAGCGCTCGGCAAGCACTCGCCAGGAATTGCGCATGATGCCGCGCAGATCGAGGATCTTCGACAGGGCGTGCAATGCCGCACCGGCATAGATCAGACGCGAGACGAGGAAGGCGATACCGATCACCAGCACATCGTTGTGGGACAGGATCGCCATCCCGATCAGCACGAAATGCAGCGCGGCGGTAATGGCCACGATCTTCGTTTCCCGGTGGAACTGGCCAATGCTGCGGAATACCGTCAGCCCCAGGTCGCCATAGGAAGAGGCGAGCGTGCCGAGCAGAAACAGCACGGCGGCGAAGCGCTCGATCGGTTGAAGTTCGAACACGAAGAGAATCAACGGAATCAGAATCACGCACGCGGGCAGGACCAGCAGCGTCTTGGCTGCCAGGCTTGCCGACATGATTTCTCCCGCGCGGTCGCGCTCGGCGCCAATGTCGCGCAAGGCGCGCATGCCGAAGCCGTAGTCGGTCACCAGGGCCACGATGGTGGACCAGGTGATGACGATGGAGATGAAACCGAAGTCGCTAGGCCCGAGGGTACGGGCCAGAATCAAAAGCGTGCCGAGGGCCACCGCGGTGCGAGCCGCGGTGGTGATCCCCATTAGGGCATGATCGCGCATGCGTCATTCCTGATAAGCGGGCTGTCCCTGGATGAGCGAAGTCATGATGTCTTCCAGAGCTGCGCCATAGGCTGCGAGCTTGCGCTTGATGATCTCTGCGCCAGCGGCGACCTCCTGGCGCAACTGCTCACGGTTCTCGAGGCTATCGAGAACCTTTTGCAGAGCGCTGTCGGTGGACTCGGTCTTGAGATCGACGACGCGGTGGTAGTCCAGCGACTCGTACAGGCCGGAAAACTTTCGGCTGTAGGCGAGCGGCACCACGGGAATACCCGCCGAGAATGCACCGATGGTCGCGTGCATCCGCGCGCCTATGAAAAAGTCCAGGCCACTGATATAGGACTTCGCCTCGATCGGACCCTTGAAGCGGGGGGCGAGCTTGAGCTGCGGATAGCGCTCGCGAAGCGCTTCTGACACGGTGTAGTCGTCTTCTTCGGGGAAGCCGAGGGGGATCACATGTGGCACCAAATGGACTTCATGGCCCTGGGCAATCAGCGCCTCGATCAGTCGCGAGGTGAGTTCCTCGTAGTTGGCGCGCAGCCCGAACTGGTTCGAACTCCCCTCGTAGCCGCCATGGTGCAGCAGCGCCGAGACGCTGATGCCAACCGCCAGCCGATCAGGTGAACGATGCTCGCTGCTGCGGGTGAAGGGCAGGGCGAAAGCAACGTCGATGACCTCGTCGCGGTTCTCGATGTCCAGGCGGTTCAGGACGCTGAACGACTGATGGTCGCGGGCGAACACCATCGACGACTTTTTCATCACGTATGCTGACGCCTTCGCTGCGATATCGGACTTGAACGGCCCGATAGTCTGTGGCGACAGGATCAGTGGAACGTGCCCGGTCAGCGCCATGCCTTTGCTCAGAAGCAGCTTGATTAGGCGCTTGTTGCCATAAATGTCGGAGAAGCTGTCGCCTTCACCGATGTCGAAGACTGCGTCGCAGGACCGGATCGCGTTGAGCAGCGTCAGTGGGCTCTTGAGCAGCGTTTTCTCGTTGAACTCGATGAATTCATATTTGAAGCGCTCGGTCGATGGCGGATAGTTGCTTGGACCGGACGAGCCAATGATAAGGAATTCCGGCGTAATCCCTTTTTTGCGCGCGGCTTCGTCGATCAGCAACATGTTCGAGATGCTCAACGCACCTACGCCGAGGTTGCCGGAAGAGAACGAATGCCATAGCAAGCCGAATTTCATGTGGGAATAACTCCGTTAATGTCTTTCTTGAACCGTCGCGTCAATCAGGGAAAGGTCCAATCTCGGTGCAACTGTTAGCGAGGTGTTTTTGCATGATCTTCATTTGAGGGCGGTCCTGGCCGTCGCGCGGCTCAAGTGAAAGTTTGTAAGTGCCCCAGCCAGGTCCTGCGGACCAGTAAGCGCTGGGTACGCAATTGTCGTTGAGGTAGGCGAGCAGGTTATCCATGGCGACTTTCATTTCTTCGTTGTCGTCTGGAATCCCGTATTCCCCAAGGAACCCTCTGAGGTTGTGCGTCTTCAGCCATTCGATGAAGGGTCGAGCACGCTCGACGCCCAGCATCGGATCGATGTCCTTGCTGTTTTCCGGCTCGTACTTGCCGGAGAAATCAGAGTCGAGATAAAGGTGCGCCGAATAGATGAGATTGTCCGCTGGATCCTCGATCAGAAGATCGGCGTTGTAATGCGGCCAGTGGAAGGCACTTGCCCAGCGGTCGCCTTCAATGATGATCGGTGTCTTCCGGTCGACTTCACGAATGGCGTACACGGCTGCCTGGGCGGCACCTGGCCAGAGACCCTGGGTGCTATGCGGCTCGTTCATGATGTCGTAGCCGTACAGCGCAGGATGGTCCTTGAACGTTTCAGCCAGTTTGCGCCAGATGTTGGCGTAGGCCTCGTAGGGAACGGCCGGGCTACCGATCAGCTGGTCCTTGTAGCGACCATAGTTGTGCATATCCAGAATGATCTTCTGGCCATGGGCCGCAGCGTAGTCCAGGGTTCGTCTCAACAGACGGATCTGGTCGAAGTTCAGCCCTTTATCCAGATCGTGCTGAACGCGCTCCCAGATAAAGGGGAAGCGGATCAGCCGGATATTCTTCGAGCTGTAGTACGCGAAATAGCTTTTGTCGGGATAGAAGTAGTTGGTCCCCAACTTACCGGGAAGAATGTGCGGGGCGAAAAGCGCCGCCGACATATTGGTCCCTACAAGGTCGAGACCTGAATTCACCGTTGCGCGCTGCGCCGGCTTCTGGTCTGCCATAGCCAGTGAGCCTGCCAGGGCAGCGGCAATGCCAAGCAGCCATCGCCGTTTGCCAGCTACCTGCTTATACGTTTTCTTTTCCATATGGATGTGCACCTTCGTCGGCAAAGAGGAAGAGGCCGAGGGCCTGCGTGGCTCGGGGAGTTCTTCTTGATGCGAGAGGCTTATTGTCGCGTTGCAAGAAGCCTCGTAAGGCTCGTTATGCCGCGACCTAGAGCGGTAACGACGCGTTATGGACAACATCGCGTGCGTCTAAATTCCCTTTTGTTTGTGTCGCTGGGCAAAGCGACTCGTTGCGCTGGTAACCGGTTCACATCTCGGCCTCTCCGATGCGCGAACGCATCGGAGAGCGGATGACCGTTACTTGGTGGTCTGATAGTCGTACTGGTAGTAACCGTACTCGCCATAGGTGGAAGCCTTGCGCTCCACGGCGTTGAAGATCACACCTTTGACCAGCAGGCCGTTCTGCTCGAGCCGGCGCTTGGCCGCTTCGATTTCCTTGACGCCATTGAGGCCGTAGCGGGTAACCATCAGGGTGGTACCAGCCTGGCTGCCCACCAGGGCCGCGTCGGTTACCGCGAGAATCGGCGGGGTATCGAAGATCACCAGGTCGTACATGGTGCTCACTTCCCGCACGAAGCGTGCAAAGTTCTCGTGCATCAGCAGTTCGGACGGATTGGGCGGCAGTTGACCGTGGCTGATCACGTGCAGGTTGTTCAGCTGGGTCTTCTGGATCGCATCGAACAGCGTGATACGGCCCGACAGGATGTCCGACAGGCCCTTGTCAGGCTGGCAGCGCATGACCTTGTGCATGTAGCCCTTGCGCATGTCGGCATCGACCAGCAGCACCTTCTTGCCGGACTGGGCGATGACCGCCGCCAGGTTGGTGGTGACGAACGATTTGCCGACGGCAGGGCTTGGGCCGGTGATCATCAGGACGTTGTTCTTCGCCTCGATCATGGCGAAGTGCAGGCTGGTACGCAGGCTGCGCATCGCTTCGGTGGCCAGGTCCGCCGGATCTGTGACGGAGAGCAGGTAGGACGCGTTGCTCTTGTCGCGCTTGAAGTTGGCCAGGCGCTTCTCGATCGCACCCTGCTTCTCGCTGAACGGGATGGCCGCATAGACCGGAGTACCCGTGCGCTCGATTTCTTCGGGGTTTTCCACGCCGCGCTTTAGCGCTTCACGGACGTATACGAATAGCACGGCCAGGATGCCACCCAGGATGGTGGCGACGATCACCACCAGCGGCTTGTTCGGCTTGACCGGGTTTTCGATGTCGGCCGCCGCATGGTCGATGATGCGAACGTTACCCACGGTGCCGGCGCGGATGATGTCCAGTTCCTGGGTCTTGTTCAGCAGCATCGAGTAGGTTTCGGACGTTACTTCCACGTCGCGATTAAGGCGCAGCAGCTCCTGTTGAGTAGACGGCAGGGTGCCGATCTGCTTTTCCAGGTTTTCCTTCTGTCCTTCGAGCTGAGCGATCTGATTCATCAGCGACTGGAAGTTCGGGTGCTGACGCGTGAAGCGGCGCTCCATCTCCGTGCGCTTGAGGTTCTGTTCGGAGATCTGCTTTTCCAGGTCGACGATGCGGTCGAGTACCGATTGGGTTTCGGCCGTGATGTCCACCGAGCGGTTACCGGTCTGGAACTTGTTCAGTGCAGTCTGCGCTTCGTTCAACTGAGCACGGATCTGGGGGATCTGCTCGTTCAAAAATTCGAGGCTCTGAGTCGCTTCGGCCGCGTTGCGTGCCACGTTCTGGCCGACGTAGCGATTGGCGACTTCTTCGAGGACCAGAACGGCTTTTTCCGGATCCGGATCTTCCAGCGAGACGCCGATGATGCCCGACTGCTTACCGCGCTCGCCCGCGCTCAGACGCTGCTGATAGCTTTCGGTGGTGTTGTAGGTGCGGTTCTTGATGACCGAGAAGGTGGTGCCCGGGCGAGCCAGCAATTCCGCGACGGTGATGCGGTACTCGCCGTTTTCGATAGACTCGCCGACGGTGCCCTGGACGACCACTTCGTTGTCGATATCACGCAGGATGAAGCCGTTGTTTTCAGCTGCCTCGAGAGTCAGCTCTTCGCCGTGCATCTTGTCCGGAACCAGCAGTTCGGTGATACGCAGCTTCTCGCCACCCCAGGCAAAGGAATCGAACCCTGCCGGGTACCAGCCCAGCTCACCTTCTTCGGAAGGTTCGAAGCGGCGCGCCATGAAGCCGCCGATAAGCGGGAAGTGATGCGGCTCGGTGACGATGTCGAGGTTGAGCGCCTCGACTGCGGAGCCGACGACGGTACGCGACTTGAGCAGAGAGATTTCGGTTTCTGCAGGGGAGACCGGTGGATTGACCTTCACGACGTCGGTCAGGCTCGGCAGGCCGTTTTTCGGCTCGATCTGAATCAGCGCGGTGGCCAGATACACCGGTGTCGACAATAACGCGTAAGCGATGCCCAGCGCGGCAAAGAAACCGGTAATCCCAAGAATCAGGCCACGGTTGTTGAGGAAAGTGTCAAAGAGGTGGGCAAGATCAATGTCCTTCTCCTCTTTGTTTTCATAAATAGGGCGAGGCATGGTAGTCATCGAAGTTCCTTCTTCTACTATTTAAGGTAAGGAAGCCAGCTTTCGACGGACTGGGTCAAAAGGCTGTAGACATGTTCAAAGGCGGGTTTGGATTGGCGATAGGGATCGGGTATTTCCAGATCCTGTTGCCATTTCCCAATAAGGAAAGTCTTGCCATGCACCTCGGGCGCTATCTGGCGAATGTGCTGGATATGACTGTTTTCCATTGCAAGGATCAGATCGGCCTGGTGAAGCATGTCGCTTTCCACCTGGCGCGCACGATGCGCCGAGTGTTCCAGTCCGTTGTCCTGCAATACTTCATGGGCGGTCTTGTCCATAGGGTTCCCTACTAGTGCGCCTATGCCTGCCGAATGAATCGTCAGGCCTTTTCCCTGGAGTCTGTGACCGAGCAACGTTTCGGCCATCGGACTTCTGCAGATATTCCCGACACAAACGATCAAGATGTTATTGAACATACTCAGCTCCGCACCGAATCGAGGGGCAGGTTGAGGTGTCTGCGTCATGGATCGTCAATGAGATAATCACGAGATTCATTTAGTTCCTTATCCGTCCTTCGGAGTACGTAGGCGACTCCGGTTCACACCGATTGCACCGTCGCGCAGTGCTCGGTAGCGACATAGAGAAAGGTCAGTACACGTCCTTGTTGAAGAGCAGCGCCGGGACGGTCAAGAACAGGATCTTCAGGTCGAACCACACCGACCAGCGCTCGATGTAATCCAGGTCGAATTCGACGCGCTTTTCGATCTTTTCCAGCGTGTCGGTTTCACCGCGATAGCCATTGATCTGCGCCCAGCCGGTGATACCGGGTTTGACGCGATGGCGTGCCGAGTATTCGGCCACGGCGTCTTCGAACAGCACGCCGGCAGCCTTGGTGGCGGTGGCGTGGGGACGAGGGCCTACCATCGACATGCTGCCCAGGAACACGTTGAGCAGTTGTGGCAGTTCGTCGAGGCTGGTCTTGCGGATGAAGCGGCCCACACGGGTGATGCGATCATCGCCGCGGGTGGTCTGGCGCTCGGCGTTGGCATCGCTCTTGGCGTGGTACATCGAGCGGAACTTGAACACTTCGATCAGGCGGTTGTTGTAGCCGTAGCGCTTTTGGCGGAACAGCACCGGGCCGGGCGAGTCGAGCTTGATGGCAGCGGCGATGATCAGCATCACTGGGGCTGCGAACAGCAGCGCGATGCCGGAAAGAATGATGTCTTCCAGGCGCTTGAACAGCGGCGACCAGCCGCGCAATGGCAGATCGGATGCCATCAGCGTTGGCAGGCCTGCCACTTCGGTGATGCGTTTGTTGGCGTGGCGGAAGGCAACCATGTCCGGTACCAGCAACACGTTGACCGGCAACTTGCGCAGTTCGTTGATCACCTGGCCGATTCGGCTGTCGGCGAACCAGGGCAGGGCGACCAGTACCTGGGAGACCTTCTCTTCGCGAATCATCCGCTCCAGGTCACGGGTGTTGCCCAGCAGCGGGAGGTCAGCGAGGGTGCTCGGCAAGCGCTCGAGGCGATCGTCGATGAAGCCGAGGACTCCGGTGCGGATGTCCTGGTTGTGCTGCAGGTATTCGGCCACGCGGATGCCGTTGTCGGTACCACCGAGAATCACCGCGTTCTGCAGGAACATTCCGCGAGCCATCAGACGGCGGAACAGAGCGAGCATCATCAGGCGCTCGGCACCGAACAGGACCGTGCTGGCGATGAACCAGAACGCGAGGTGCGCCGGCTCGAGGTAGCTGAACATGCCCATGCCCTGGTGCATGAAGATCAGCAGGCTGAACGCCGCTGCCCAGGCGAGCAGCATGACGCGAAAGCGCAGCAGCGTACTGAAGACTTCTTCGCTGTAGATGCCAAGGCTCTGAAAGATCACCACGCTGATGATGGCGAAGAAAAACAGAAAGGCGCTGAACACGCCGCCAGCTGTAATCGTGTCCGGGAAGTAAGCCAGCAGCAGAAGTCCGGGCAGGATGGCAGTGAGGCCGTGAATCAGCCGGACGCTGGCCAGGAAATAATCGACGAAACTCGGATGTGCGTATTCAAGGGTTCCCACAGACTGCAAGCGCATAAAGGCTCCTTCCCCAGCTAACTAGCTAGCTCAATACTCAATTTGAAACGCGGCGGTGCGCGGGTCTGGTGGCCGTGTGCCAGAAGCGACCATCATTCGGACCTCTGCTCCGACCGTCCGCTCTGAAATGAGTTCATTCGTTCGGACGCGCTGAAAAGAAATTCCCGAGCTACGCCACAGCTGCCGAAAACCTTGTTTTAACAGCGCTTTTTCGGTGCGCTCCAACAGGCTGTTCGGCACCGTTGAGGTGCCAGTTGTCCGAACGTCGCTCCGCGAAATACTGGTCCGAGGGCTTGACAACTTAACCGCCTGGCTCGGGTCTGATCGACGTACGGGTTAACGAAGGAGCGGTAATGAGCGAGCCCAAGGCTTTATTGGTGCTGCATGGCAAGCAGGCCCTCAACGACGATGTACGCCTTGCGGTGGAAGAGCGGCGCAAGTTGGGTTGGGACCTTGCCGTGCGGGTGACCTGGGAGGCTGGAGACAGTCAGCGCATCGTGCGCGAGGCCCTCGCGGCCGGATACCGCACGATCATCGCGGGAGGGGGGGACGGCACCCTGCGGGATGTGGCCGAAGCGTTGGTCCTGGAGCAGGCCGAGGCGAGCCTGGCGATACTGCCACTCGGTACCGCCAACGATTTCTCCAGAGCCGCCGGAATCTCCCTGCAACCCGATGAGGCGCTGGCCCTGCTCGACGAGTCGCCGGTCCCGATGGATGTGGGCGAGGTCAATGGTCAGATCTTCCTTAATATGGCTACCGGCGGTTTCGGCTCCAGGGTGACCGCCAATACCTCCGAAGACTTGAAGAAAGTGCTCGGTGGTGGTGCGTACCTCCTCACGGGTCTCACACGCTTCGCCGAAGTCAGTTCGGCCTGGGGCCATTTCCGCGGTCCCGACTTCGAGTGGGAGGGCGATTTTCTCGCTCTCGGCATCGGCAATGGGCGGCAGGCGGGCGGGGGGCAACTGCTGTGTCCACATGCGCAGATCGACGACGGCCTGCTGGATGTCTGCATCGTGCCCGCGCCAGCCGACGCGGTGGCCACCTTGGGTACCCTGCTCAGTGGCGGGCTGCGCGGGCTCGAGTCGGTTTCGATCAGCGCCCGCATGGCCTGGATCGAGCTGGATGCGCCTGAAGCCATCGACATCAACCTGGATGGCGAGCCGACGGCGGCGAAGGAGCTGCGGATTTCGCTGCGCGAGCGCGCGTTGCGTGTGCACCTGCCGCCGCGCTGCCCATTGCTCATGGCCCATCCAGATCCGGTCACGCCGATAGACAGCTGAATGCCTATCGGCGGTGCCCTATAGCGGGGCACCACATGCGCCCGGCGAACGGCGATGATGGCATTGTGCTAGGTTAGGTTCCGTTAAATCCTGTCGATAACGGGTTCAAGAGCGGCCCCCGGCCGCCGATATTCCGTTATCCCGATATCATTTAGGAGCCTGAAATGGCCGGTATTCTCGATTCGGTCGATCAACGCACGCAGCTGGTGGGCGAGAATCGACTGGAAATCCTCATGTTCCGCCTATCGGGACGTCAGCAGTTCGCGATCAACGTGTTCAAGGTCCAAGAAGTGGTGCAGCTGCCCAAGCTGACCCTGATGCCGCACCGCCATCGTTATGTCTGCGGTGTGATCAACCTGCGCGGGCAGACCCTGCCGGTGATCGATCTGTCCCAGGCGATCGGCCTGCGGCCGCTGATTCCCGATGAGCGCAGCACCATCATCGTCACCGAGTACAACCGCTCCGTGCAGGCGTTCCTGGTGGGCGGTGTCGATCGAATCCTCAACCTGAACTGGGAATCGATCCTGCCGCCGCCGGGCAGCGCCGGTCGTCAGCACTACCTGACTGCGATCACCAAGGTGGAAGAGCAGCTGGTCGAGATCATCGACGTTGAAAAGGTGCTGGCCGAGATCGTGCCCTACAACACCAAGATATCCTCCGAGCACCTTGACGATCCGGTGCTCAAGCGCGCCTATGGCCGTGAGGTGCTGCTGGTTGACGACTCCTCGGTGGCGTTGGCGCAGCTGCGCGAGACGCTCACCCAGCTTGGCCTGAAGATGCATACCGCCAGCGATGGCCTGAAGGGCCTGAAGCTGCTCAAGAGCTGGGCCGATGAGGGCGAGGTGCTGACCGACAAGCTGTTGATGGTCTTCACCGACGCCGAGATGCCGGAGATGGACGGTTACCGCCTGACCACCGAGATTCGCAACGATCCACGCCTGCGCGATCTTTACGTGGTGCTGCATACTTCGCTGTCGGGCAGCTTCAACCAGGCCATGGTGCAGAAGGTTGGTTGCAATGACTTCCTGTCCAAGTTCCAGCCTGAAAGACTCGTCGAAGTGATCCGCGAGCGCTTGCTGCTCGATCAGGCAAGCTGACCGGTTCCTGAGGTATGCTGCTGCGCTTTCGTTCCGAACAAACGAGGCGCAGTCCGTGCACCTTTCCTCCCTGTATCGCTTCCCTCTGAAATCCACCGCTGCCGAGCCGCTGCAGCGCGCTGGCATCGAGCGTATCGGGTTGGCCGGCGACCGTCGCTGGATGGTGGTCGATGCTGCCAGTGGCGCCTTCTTCACTCAGCGACTATTGCCTAGCATGGCGCTGCTCACCGCCCGTTGGGTCGGAGAAACGGCGTTGCGTCTGCAGGCGAACGGGATGCCGGACCTGTTGGTCGAGGTGCCAGCTGCCACGGCCGATTTACGCGGGGTGCGTATCTGGCGTGAAAGCGCGCTGATGCCCGATGCAGGCGACGACGCAGCGCAATGGCTGAGCTTATTGCTAGGTCGCCCGTGCCGTCTGGTTTACCTGCCGAGCGAACGGGCTATGCAGGTCGATACCGGATATGCACGGGTGGGCGAGCGCACCGCCTTCACCGATGGCTTTCCGTTTCTGCTGATAGGCCAGGCATCGCTGGACGACCTTTCAGAAAAAGTCGGCCGACCGCTGCCGATGACACGGTTTCGCCCAAATCTGGTAGTCAGCGGGGCCGCCCCTTATGCGGAAGACCAGTGGCGACGGATTCGAATCGGCACCGTAGAGTTTCGTGTCGTAAAACCCTGCTCGCGCTGCATCATCACGACCATCGACCCACTCCTAGGCGTACGCGGCGAAGACCGCGAGCCGCTCGCGACCTTGCAGTCCTATCGCAAGGGCGAGGGTGGGGTGTTCTTCGGGCAGAATCTGATCGCCGAAGGCGAGGGCGAGCTGGTCGTGGGCATGCCGGTAGAAGTTCTCGACTGAGCGTGCCCGCGCGCCGGAAGCGAGGCCGACGCGGGACTGGGCTCAGCGCGCGTCGAAGTAACGCTCGTGCCACTCCACCAAGGGCTGGGGAGCGTTGAGTTTCTGCCCGTAGATCACCGCGTACGACAGCACGTTGTGCACGTATTGGCGGGTTTCGTCGAATGGGATGCTCTCGGCCCATACATCGAACGACAGGTGCTCGGCACCGCGTAACCACTGCCTGACACGCCCTGGGCCGGCATTGTAGGCAGCCGAGGCAAGCACCCGGTTGCCGTTGAATTGCCCGTAGACCTGGCTCAGGTAAGCGGCGCCGAGCTGGATGTTGGTGTCCGGGTTCAACACCTGCTGTGCTGAGGCCAGCGGAATGTCGAAGCGGCGGGCGGTTTCCTTGGCCGTTGTCGGCATCAATTGCATCAGGCCGGTGGCGCCAGCGCCGGAGCGGGCATCGGCCATGAACGCGCTTTCCTGCCGGGTGATGGCGAACACCCAGCTGGGGTGCAGCTCGCGCTTCTTCGCTTCGCGTACCAGTGTCCCTTGGTGTGCCATCGGAAAGCGGACGTCCAGGTCATCCCAGTATTGCGCCTGGCTGATGGTTCGAATGGCGGGGAAATACCACTCCATGTCATAAGCCAGTCGGGCTTGGGCCACCATCTCGTCACGGTTGAAATGCCGGCTCACGTGGTACCACTCGCGCCGCCCATCGACGATCTGGCCGCGGGCATGGAACTCCAGCGCCCGGCGAATGCCCGGAGTGTTGCGCACCTTCTCCGTCACCGATTTGCTCAGCGCGAGGGGCTGGTGGTTGAGCTTGTAGGGCGCCTGGATCCGGTCAGCCGCGAGAAAGCCATAAAAGTCGCGTTCCTTGGCCACTGGCTGATAAAGCTGGGCGATTTGTGGGCTTTTGGGCTGGGCAAGCTCCAGGCTACGCGCTTTCCAGTAACGCCAGCGATTGGTCTCGGCCAGCTCCTGCGGGAAACGCTGGATCAATGCATAGGCCTCATCCCAGCGCCCCAGGCGCAATAGCAGACGGGCGTGCCACTCGCTCACGGTGTTGTCGCGCAGCTCCGGATCATAGCTGGCCATCACCTGCAGGCCCCTGGGGTCGAACCGTCGTGCGAAGGTCAGGCCGATCTGGCGGGCGATCGCGACCCTTTCGTCGCTCGAGAACTTCATCCGGGCCGCATAGCTTTCCAGCATGCCCATCGCCTTTTCAGGATCTTGCCGGGCCAGCCGGCGCAGGCCGATGCCGACCACGTCACCCATGACTTCGCTGGTTGGGGCGAACCGGTTGGCCTGGCTGAGCATCTGCGGCTTCTGAGCCACCTCGATCATCAGCTGTGCCTGAGATTGCAAGGTCGGCAGGCGCTTGGACAGAAAGGTTGCCAGGCTGTAGTTGCCGGCCTCGACGGCCAGCTGGGTGCGCTTCCAGATGCGCTCTTCGGTCAGCTGGCCCTCAGCGGCCCAGCGATCGAACAGGCGGTCGCAGGCGTCTGGCTGGGATTTGCCGACCAGCCACAGCCGCTCGGCGGTGGCGAATCCTTCGTTGAGCTGACCGTGGCTGAGCTGGTACTGCCCATGGAGGCAGTCGAGTTCGGTGAAATTGAGCTTGGGATCGTAATACTTGACGAACGGCTGCCAGTCTCCGCGCTGGGCCAGCAGGCGCAGCCAGCGCAGTTTCATCCAGCTGGCCTGGGGCAGGTCGCCATGCTCGGTAAGGAAACGGTCGACTTCGCTGTTGCTCGCCGTCTTCAATCGTGCGGTGAGATCGTCATAGGCCAGATAAGGCGTCAGCGGGTAATCCTTCAAAACGCTGGCGTACCGGGTGTACGGCCCTCGATCGCCTTTGGCGAGCGCGTTCTTGGCTTCATCGTAGTACTGGCGCTGTTGGCTGAGTGTGGCGGCATGCGAGGTGAGGGAGGCGGCAGAAAGGAACAGGCAAACAACGAAACTGGAAAGTCGACCGCGCATGATACTTCCGAAGGACGGGGACATTAGGGGGTTGGCGGTAGCTTAACGTGCTCACCGAGGCAGCGGAATGAGGGGAAAACTCCCGACACCATTGAGAGCGATACTTCCGACGAGCGTAGCAGGAACGAGGAGCGTGACCGGTCTTTACCGCCTGGCGAAAGCCTCGCGCACCGCCGTTGGGACGGCCTCCTTCTGTTAGAATGCGCGCCCTGTTTCCGGGAGGTACCCATGACTCTGCTCAAGTTCACCGATGTGTCACTCGCCTATGGCACCACCCCATTGCTGGATCAGGTGTCCTGGCAGATCGCCCGGGGCGAGCGGGTATGCATCATCGGGCGCAACGGTACGGGGAAGTCCAGCCTGCTGCGTCTGGTCAAGGGTGATCAGGCCGCCGACGACGGTGAGATCTGGAAGGCGCCGGGGCTGAAGATCGGTGAACTGCCCCAGGAATTGCCTCGTGCCGACGAGCGCACCGTATTCGACGTCGTCGCCGAGGGCCTGGCCGGTGTGGGCGAGCTGCTCGCCGAGTACCACCACTTGAGCCAGAACATCAAGGACGAGGCCGATCTCGACAAGCTCATGCACGTGCAGCAGGCCCTGGAGGCCAAGGATGGCTGGCGGCTGCAGCAGTTGGTGGACAGCACGCTGAGCCGCCTGCAGCTGCCTGCCGAAAAGACCCTGGCCGAACTTTCGGGTGGCTGGCGTCGGCGGGTGCTGCTGGCGCAGGCGCTTGTGTCCGAACCGGATCTGCTGCTGCTGGACGAGCCGACCAACCACCTGGACATCGGTGCGATCGCCTGGCTGGAAGAGGCGTTGATGGGGTTCAACGGCGCGGTGCTGTTCATCACCCACGACCGCGCCTTCCTGCAGAACCTGGCGACACGCATTCTGGAGCTCGACCGTGGCCATTTGATCGACTGGGCGGGCGACTACGCCAGTTTTCTGGTTCACAAGGAGCAACAACTCGCAGCGGAGGAAACGGCCAGCGCGCTGTTCGACAAGAAGCTCGCCCAGGAAGAGGTCTGGATTCGCCAGGGCATCAAGGCCCGGCGTACCCGCAACGAGGGGCGTGTCCGCGCCTTGAAGGCGATGCGCGCCGAGCGTAGCGAGCGACGCGAGCGCCAAGGCAAGGCCAGCTTCCAGATCGAAACCGCCGAGAAGTCGGGCAAGCAGGTGATCGTCGCGGAGCACGTCGACTTCGCCCATGCCAATGGTGAGCCGCTGATCCGAGACTTTTCCATCGTCCTGCAGCGTGCCGACCGTATCGGTCTGCTGGGTGCAAACGGCACCGGCAAGACGACGCTGCTCAAGCTGCTGCTCGGTGACCTCCAACCCACCGCGGGCACCATCGAAGCCGGCACCAAGCTCGAAGTGGCATATTTTGACCAGTTGCGTCACCAGCTCGAGCCTGAGAAGACGGTCATCGACAACATGGCCGAAGGCCGTGAGTTCATCACCATCGATGGGCAGAACCGCCACGTATTGAGCTATCTGGGCGACTTCCTGTTCAGCCCTCAGCGTGCCCGGACCCCAGTCAAGGCGCTGTCCGGAGGCGAGCGGGCACGTCTCTTGCTCGCCAAGCTGTTCAGCAAGCCCGCCAACCTGCTTGTGCTGGACGAGCCGACCAACGACCTGGACGTCGAAACGCTCGAATTGCTCGAGGAAGTGCTCCTGGGATTCCAGGGCACGGTGCTGATGGTCAGCCACGACCGTGCCTTTCTGGATAACGTGGTCACCAGCACGCTGGTTTTCGAAGGTGAGGGCCAGGTCCGTGAATATGTAGGGGGTTACCAGGACTGGCTGCGCCAGGGTGGGTCACCGCGACTGCTGGGTGTGGGGGAACAGAAGGAGAACAAGTCCGGACCCGCCAAGCCGGCCACCGAAGCACCGGCAATGGCCGGGCCCGAGCCTGCTGCGCGCAAGAAGCTCAGCTACAAACTGCAGCGCGAGCTCGAGGCGTTGCCGGGACTCATCGATGCGGCGGAGCGGAACATACAGGCGCTGCAGGCGCAGATGTCCGCCCCCGCGTTTTATCAACAATCCGCCGACCAGACCAGCGAGGTGCTGTCCCGTCTGGAAGGCCAGCAAGAGGAACTCGATCGCCTGCTGGAACGTTGGGCCGAACTCGAAGAGTGAACGCCACGACCAGGTGATCGGCACGAGATGGCTATCGACTATCGCATCACCCTGGACGATCAACACGAGTTTCATTACCGGATACAGCTCGAGCGCGGCTATGACGAGCGCGCCACGGCCGAAGCGCCCCGTTGGACGCGCCTCGAGCATCAGCAGTGCAGCAACTGCCCATTGTCGAGAGATCAGTTCAGCCACTGCCCTGCGGCGCTGGACCTGCAACGGGTGATCGAGGATTTCCGTGGCCTTGCGGCGGTACATAAAGCGCAGGTGTGGATCCGTACCCGCGAGCGTGAATACAGCAAGCTGGTCGGCCTGGACGAAGGCCTGCGCTCGCTGCTGGGCTTGATCATGGCGACCAGCGCCTGTCCTGTACTGGCAAGACTCAAGCCCATGGCCCAGCAGCATCTGCCGTTCGCCAGCAATCAGGAGTTCGTGCTGCGTTCGATTTCGCTCTATCTGGCGCGGCAGTACTTCAACATGCGCGAAGGTCGCCACGTCGATTGGGAGCTGAGGGGGCTGGTGCGTTTGTTCCAGCAGCTGCAGCTGGTCAATCAGGCGTTCTGGCAGCGCATTCACGAGACCTGCAGCGCCGACGCCAATCTGAAGGCCTTCCTGGCTTTCTTTTCGATGGCTACGAGCCTGACCTATTCGCTGGAAACCCAGTTGCAGAAGATCAGGCCGTTGGTGATGAGCGCCGGCGAAGAGCTCGACAGCGACTAGGAGGGAGCTGGCACCTGCGCACCAGGCGCCAGCGAAGTCATTCGGCGCGATTGAGGCGCACGGCCAGTACGTCGCAAGGCGCTCCGTGCAGAATGTCATTGGCAGTGGAGCCGAGTAGCAGCGCCAACCCGTGGCGACCGTGGCTACCCACGACGACCAGGTCGCAACCCTGTTCCTTGACCAGGCGGTGGATTTCCTGACGCGGCTGGCCGTAGGCCAGGAAACGCTGCTCCGGACTCAGGCTCGGGTAATGGCTGGCGAAGCCGTCGAGCCGTTCGCGGGCCTGGTCGAACTGTTGCTGCTGCAACATCGACAAGTCCATCGGGACGTCACCGCCGAACGCCATGGCCATTGGCTCGATCACGTGCACGAGCGCAAGCCGGGCGCCGCTGGCGGTCGCGAGGTCCTGTGCCCGAGCGACGACCGGATGGCATTCGTCGTTCAAATCGGTTGCGACCAGAAGATACTTGTAAGTCATGATGGCGCTCCTCCTGAGATGACAGTTGTATTCAGTATGGCATTGCGGCGGTCATTTTAGGTGCCCGGCTTGTGAATCCTTTCTGTCCTGGTATTTCCTACGGGCCTCGTCACGGGCGGTTTTTGGCAAGCTCGCGCAGGTCGTGCGACAGGCCTGTTATCATCGCGCTTCGAATGGCCTGCAGGCTGGCGCGAAGCGCGATCCGGTCCCGCCGATCATCGCTCCGCTTCGGTAGTTGAGAGTCCTACATGCTGATTGCACAAAACGAATACCTCCTGGCCTGGGCCCTTTATGGGGTCGGCGCCCTGGGACTTCTTCTGGTCTGGTTCCGCATGACCCGCCCGCTATGGCGCTGGCTGCGTGAGCCGCTGCGGCTGGTGGTGGCAGTCTTGCTGTTCACGCCTACGATCGTGGAGCCCACTCGTGAACTGTTCGCGCCAGCGATCGCCATCACGGCGCTGGATGTGTTGTTCAAGATCGGCAACAACGCCTGGCGTGCCGTCGCAGACCTCGCACTCTACGGCCTGATCGCTTTCGGTCTCTACCTGGCCCTGGTCGCTCTCCGTTGGCCGCTCGAGCGCTGGCTGAGGCAGCGTCGCGGCGAAGAGGACGAGGGGCAGGGCGACTCGCGTACCCTGCGCGAACGCATGGAGGACGGTGAGTTGGATGACGACAGGAGAAGGCCGATCGGCCGCTCCGCGCGCACGGAACCGCGTCTATAGTCGCCGGGCAGCAAGACTCTGGTCGAACAGCGGAGGCAAGGCATGTGTGAATTGCTCGGCATGAGCGCTAACGTCCCCACTGATATCGTGTTCAGCTTTACCGGTCTGATGCAGCGCGGTGGCAAGACCGGCCCGCACAAAGACGGTTGGGGCATCGCCTTCTATGAGGGGCGGGGGCTGCGCCTGTTTCAAGACCCGGTGGCGAGCTGCGAGTCGGAAGTCGCGAAGATGGTGCAGCACTATCTGATAAAGAGCGAAGTGGTCATCGGCCACATCCGGCAGGCCAATGTCGGCAAGGTCTGCCTGGTCAACACGCACCCCTTCGTTCGCGAACTCTGGGGCCAGCACTGGTGTTTCGCGCACAATGGCCAGCTTGCCGATTTCCAGCCCGCTCGCGGTTTCTATCGCCCGGTGGGCGAAACGGACAGCGAGGCGGCCTTCTGCGACATGCTCAATCGCATCCGCAAGGAGTATCCCGAGCCGGTCGATGTCCAGGCGTTGTTGGAAACGCTGATTGGGGCCTGCTCCGAATACCGTAGCCGAGGCGTGTTCAATTGCCTGCTGAGCAATGGCGAGTGGTTGTTCAGCTTCTGCAGCACCAAGCTGGCGGAAATCACTCGACGCTCGCCCTTCGGTCCTGCTCAACTGCGTGATGCGGAGCTGACCGTGGATTTTCACGCCGAGACCACCCCCAACGACGTGGTCACCGTCCTGGCCACCGAGCCTTTGACTGACAACGAATGCTGGACCCTTCACGAGCCCGGCGACTGGACGCTATGGCGGGGTGGCGAGTGTGTCGCCCGCGGGCAGGTCCCGGCATGCTGAGAAGCTACCTGCGGCTGATGCTGTTCGGTCTCGGGCTGCTGGTCGGTGTACAGGTGCCGGGTTTCATGGCCGATTACGGCAAGCGCGTCGAGGCTCACCGAATCGAGGCGACCCTCAGTCTCGAAGGGTTTCAGGACACGGCGCGGCGCTTTTTCGGAGGCGACCTGAGCGCCCTTGTCGCGCATTACGCCGACAGTGAGGATCCGGTTTTCCGCAGTGATGCGCGCAGCCTGAACGCACTGCTGCAGCGCAAGGCGATGCTGGATCACGAATGGCAGGCGATGCAGTCGCCCTGGTACGCCAGGGCCTGGCACCTGCTCACCGGTGCCGATCGGGCACTGCTCAATGAAACCTACACCGGGTACCGCTATCAGGTGCTGCTCGCACCGGATGCCATCGCCTGGGCACTTTGTTGCGGCCTGCTGCTGGCTTGGCTTACGGAGCTGTTGGTGATGCTGTTCGCCGCCGCCTTTGCGCCTCGTGCCCGCGGCGTCCGGCGGCAACGGAGCCGTTCAGCGCAGTGAGCGCAACCTGGTGATTGCCAGCACTTCGAGGGGCAGGCGCGGTCCGCCCGTAATACCCCATTGCGGGCGCTGCTTTCGCTGCAGGGAATGATCAGCCGGAGCGCGGCGCAAACATGATGATCAGCATTCCTGCCAACGCCACCAGGCTGCCCAGCACATCCCAAGCGCTGGGTCGAATGCCATCGACCAGCCAGAGCCAAAGCAGCGCCGTGCCAACGTAAACCCCACCATAAGCTGCGTAGACGCGTCCCGCGCCCTCGGTCGGATGCAGGGTGAGCAGCCAGGCGAAGAGTGCCAAGGCCACGGCGGCTGGCAACAGCAGCCAGGCGCTCTTGCCCTGCTTGAGCCAAAGATAGGGCAGGTAGCAGCCCACTATCTCGGCGATGGCAGTGATGCCGAACAGTGCGAATGTCTTAATCATCGAGCGGTAAGTCCAGGTCCTTCGTGCGCCGCCATGGCGCGTGAGTGGCAATGCCAAGCCTAGGCGTTTCGGTTGTGGCTTTGCAGCTGTCTTTTTTCAATTACGGGGCAGGAAAGCAGCGTTCGTCGGAGAAAGAGAACCCTTGCGGCAGGGGGATTTCAGAATCCATAGCAAGCGGATTCATAGATCAGCCTGGAGTTCTGTCATGACCGAAGACATCAAATCCCTCACCAACCGACAGGGGCATCCTGTCCACAACAACCAGAGCCTGCGTAGTGTCGGTGAACGTGGTCCCGCCACGCTGGAAAACTACCAGTTCCTGGAAAAGATCACCCACTTCGACCGCGAACGTATTCCCGAGCGTGTCGTGCATGCGCGGGGCACCGCTGCCCATGGATATTTCGAAGCCTACGGCAAGATCGGCAGCGAGCCTGCAACCACTTACACGCGGGCCAAGGTGCTCACCGAGGCGGGCAGCAAGACGCCGGTCTTTCTGCGTTTCTCAACCGTCATCGGTGCCAAGGAATCCCCGGAAACTGCGCGCGATCCGCGCGGTTTCGCGATCAAGTTCTATACGGTCGAAGGCAACTGGGATCTGGTGGGCAACAACCTGAAGATCTTCTTCATCCGCGATGCGATCAAATTTCCCGACATGATCCATGCCTTCAAACCCGACCCGCTCAGCAACCGTCAGGAGCCCTGGCGCTTCTACGATTTCGTTCAGCATCATCCCGAGTCGCTGCACATGGTGACCTGGGTGAAGAGCCCCTGGGGTATTCCGGCCAATTACCGGCACATGGAAGGCTCCAGCGTGAATACCTACAAGCTGGTCAATGCCGAGGGTGAGGCGGTGCTCTGTAAGTTCTCGTTCGAACCCAAGCTTGGGGTCAAGAACCTGACCAGCGAGCAGGCGGCCGAGATTCAGAAGCACGACGTCGGCCATGCTACCCGTGACCTGTACGATTCGATCGAGCGCGGCGAGTACCCGGAGTGGGAAATGTGCGTCCAGATCATGGCCGACGGCGAGCACCCTGAACTCGACTTCGATCCGCTCGATGACACCAAGCGCTGGCCAGAGGATAAGTTTCCGCTGCTGCCGGTGGGGCGTCTGGTGCTCGACCGTAACCCGTCGAACTTCTTCGCCGAGACGGAACAGGCCGCCTTCGGTACCGGCGTGCTGGTGGATGGCATCGACTTCTCCGATGACAAGATGCTGCAGGGCCGCACGCTGTCCTATTCCGATACGCAGCGCTATCGCGTCGGCCCCAACTACCTTCAGCTGCCGATCAACGCACCAAAGCGCCCGACGGCCACCAACCAGCGTGACGGGCAGATGGCTTTTCATGTAGACGCCGGCGGTGAAAATCCCCACGTGAACTACGAGCCCAGCTCCCAGGGCGGGCTGAAGGAATCGCCCTATCCCGGCACGGAACATACCCCTTGGGTCGAAGGCAATCTCGGGCGCTACCAGACGGTCAAGACAGCAGCCGACTACACCCAGGCGGGCGAGCGCTATCGAACCTTCGAGGACTGGGAGCGCGACGATCTGATCGCCAACCTGGTAGCTGACATGAAGGAGTGTCCGGAAAATATCCAGTTGCGCATGGTCTGGCATTTCTGGCACTGCGACGAAGATTATGGTCGTCGGGTCGCCGAGGGTGCCGGCATCGATCTGGAGAAGGCCATTATGTTGCCGCCGCTGGAAGGCAAGCCCGCTCCGGGGCAGGACCGGACCGCCTGACGGCCTCGTCTTTCTTCGAAATGCCCCGCTTCGCGGGGCGTTTTGGTTGGGTCGCATCATTTCGGCGCGCCCGCAGGCTGGGCTTTGGGGCGTTGGCAGCGTAGTATCCGCCGTTTTTTGGCAGGGCAGGTGGGGCCTGTCCGCCAGTCACCAGAGGGATGCACGCCAATGTCTGAAGCGACAAACCCCATACTTCGCGCCATTATCCGAACCAGCCTGGTGGGTCAGATCCTTATCGGTCTGGTTGCCGGCTGTCTGTTGGCGCTGATTGCGCCGGGCCTGGCGGCGTCAGCCAGTCTGGTCGGCGATCTCTTCGTCGCGGCATTGAAAGCGGTGGCGCCCATTCTGGTGTTCGTGCTGGTCATGTCATCGTTGGCCAACCACAAGCGCGGCCAGCCGACCCATATCAAGCCGATCATGCTGCTCTATGCGCTGGGCACGCTGAGCGCTGCGATCGTTGCGGTGCTGGCGAGCTTCGCCTTCCCATCGAGCCTGGTGCTTGTCAGCCAGGCCACCGATGTGGTGCCGCCAGAAGGCATCTCGGCCGTGTTGCGCACGCTGCTCTTCAGCGTCGCCGATAACCCCGTGTCGGCACTGCTCAATGCCAATTTCATCGGCATCCTGGCCTGGGCGATCGGGCTCGGCTTCGCCTTCCGCCACGCCAGTGAAAGCAGCCGCGCGCTGATCGGCGACCTGTCGTCCGGCGTGTCACTGATCGTGAGGGTGGTGATCCGTTTCGCGCCGCTGGGGGTGTTCGGCCTGGTCGCCGGGGCCTTGGCCGAATCCGGCTTCGACGCGCTGCTGGGTTACCTGCATCTATTGGCCGTGCTGGTTGGTTGCATGCTGTTCGTCGCACTGGTGATGAACCCGCTGATCGTCTTCTGGAAAATCCGTCGCAACCCGTACCCGCTGGTGTTGACCTGTCTGCGCGAAAGCGGTCTGACGGCGTTCTTCACGCGCAGCTCGGCGGCCAACATTCCGGTGAACCTGCAGCTCTGCCAACGCCTCGGTCTGCATGAGGACACCTATTCGGTCTCCATTCCGCTGGGCGCGACCATCAACATGGCGGGCGCGGCGATCACCATCACCGTGCTGACCCTGGCGGCAGTACACACGCTCGGTGTGGCGGTCGACATTCCGTCTGCGTTGTTGTTGAGCCTGGTAGCTGCGGTCTGCGCTTGCGGCGCCTCGGGCGTGGCCGGCGGCTCGCTGCTGCTGATTCCGTTGGCGTGCAGCCTGTTCGGCATTTCCAATGAGCTGGCGATGCAGGTGGTGGCGGTCGGTTTCATCATCGGCATCGTTCAGGATTCGGCCGAGACGGCGCTCAATTCGTCGACCGACGTGCTGTTCACCGCAGCCTCCTGCATTGCCCACGGCGATTACGATCCGCTGCCGCAAGGCGAGGCTGATCGCGTATAAGAAGGAGCAGGCATGGGCCATGGCCCATGGTGTTCAACGTAGAAACAGAAACGGCGCCCTAGGGCGCCGTTTTTGCTTGCACGTCAGTTGCTCAGCCGTTCCAGCGCTTGAGTACCAGCGTGGCGTTGGTGCCACCGAAACCGAAGCTGTTGCTCATGACGGTATCGATCTTGGCGTCTTCGCGGGTTTCGCGAACGATCGGCAGGTCGGCGACCTCGGCGTCCAGCTCGTCGATGTTGGCCGAGCCGGCGATGAAGTTGCCTTGCATCATCAGCATGCAGTAGATCGCTTCGTGTACGCCGGCAGCGCCAAGGGAGTGGCCGGACAGGCTCTTGGTGGAGCTGATGGCCGGGATCTTGTCGCCGAACATGTTACGTACGGCCTTGGCTTCGGCCACGTCGCCCACCGGCGTGGAAGTACCGTGGGTGTTTAGGTAGTCGATCGGACCCTCGACGGTGGCCATCGCCTGCTGCATGCAGCGCAGCGCGCCTTCGCCGCTCGGGGCGACCATGTCGTAGCCGTCGGAGGTCGCGCCGTAGCCGACGATTTCTGCGTAGATCTTGGCGCCGCGCTTGAGCGCATGTTCCAGTTCCTCGACCACCACCATGCCGCCGCCGCCGGCGATGACGAAGCCGTCACGCTTGGCGTCATAGGCCCGCGAGGCTTTTTCCGGCGTAGCGTTGTACTGGCTGGAGAGGGCACCCATGGCGTCGAAGAGGCAGCTCTGGCTCCAGTGTTCTTCTTCACCGCCACCGGCGAAGACCACGTCCTGCTTGCCCATCTGGATCTGCTCCATCGCATGGCCGATGCAGTGCGCACTGGTGGCGCAGGCCGAGGCGATGGAATAGTTGATGCCCTTGATGCGGAACGGCGTGGCCAGACAGGCCGACACGGTGCTGCTCATGGTGCGCGGTACGCGATATGGGCCGATGCGCTTGACGCCCTTGTCGCGCAGGATGTCGATGGCTTCCATCTGGTTGATGGTCGACGCTCCGCCGGAGCCTGCGATCAGGCCGAAGCGCGGATCGGAGATTTCGTCGGCGTTGAAGCCGGAATCCTTAACGGCTTGCTCCATGGCCAGGTAGGCATACGCCGCCGCATCGCCCATGAAGCGCAGGACCTTGCGGTCGATGAGCTCTTCGAGGTTGAGGTTTACCGAGCCCGATACCTGGCTGCGCAGGCCCATGTCGGCGTATTCCTGGTTGAAGCGAATACCGGGGCGGCTGGCGCGCAGGTTGGCGGAGACGGTGTCTTTATCATTGCCCAGGCAGGAAACGATGCCCAGACCGGTGATCACGACGCGGCGCATGCGGAAGTCCTTCAGAAACTGTCGGTAGAGGTGAACAGGCCGACACGCAAACCTTCGGCACTGTAGATCTCGCGGCCATCGACGCTGACGGTGCCATCGGCGATGCCGAGGATCAACGAGCGGTTGATGGTGCGCTTGATATGAATGTTGTAGGTGACCTTCTTGGCTGTCGGCAGGACCTGGCCGAAGAATTTCACTTCACCCGATCCCAGTGCGCGACCGCGGCCGGGGTTGCCCTGCCAGCCGAGATAGAAACCCACCAGCTGCCACATGGCGTCGAGCCCGAGGCAGCCCGGCATCACCGGGTCGCCTTCGAAATGGCAGGCGAAGAACCACAGGTCCGGGTTGATATCGAGTTCAGCGACCAGTTCGCCCTTGCCGAACTTGCCGCCGACTTCGCTGATATGGACGATGCGGTCGACCATCAGCATGTTCGGCGACGGCAGCTGTGCATTTCCGGGTCCGAACAGCTCACCGCGGCTGCAGCGCAGCAGTTCTTCCCGGGTAAATGCGTGTTGTTTGGTCATGCGTATTCCTCAATGGTCCTCTTGATGGAGGCTTGCTGCTTCGTCGGGCCCATGGCCTGACTCAAGACTAGTCATAGACTGCGGCGTGGCGTTGAAAGTCACAGCGCCGGTCTCTACCGGTATGGTGATCGCACACCCATTTCGGTACTGCGCGAGGTACAAATCGGCAGCTACTTTAACACTAGTGATCGCCGGGCGAAGCCTTGGGCGCTTATGAGAAAGAATTCGGTGCGGGTATGGCCGCGCTGCGAAGTCGCAGCAGACCCGCTTGCGGCACACTTGTCTGGCGCCGGCTGGTCGCCGAGGACGGGCAACGTATAATGAGCGGCATTGCCATTCGCATGGCCTAGAACGGAACCCCCATGACAGATCAGCAACCAATCGCCGTGCTCGGCGGCGGCAGCTTCGGCACCGCCATCGCCAATCTGTTGGCCGAGAACGGGCACACCGCGCGGCTATGGATGCGCAATGCCGAACAGGCTGAAACGATGCGGCGGGAACGGCGCAATCCACGTTATCTCAAGGGCGTGACGGTTCTTCCCGGGGTACAACCGGTAACGGATCTGGAGCAGACCCTGGCCGACTGTTCGCTGATCTTCGTCGCGCTGCCCTCGAGTGCCCTGCGCCAGGCGCTACGGCCCTATGCCGAGCACCTCGCCGGCAAGGCGCTGGTCAGCACCACCAAGGGCATCGAGGCCGACAGCTTCCTGTTGATGAGCCAGATTCTCCAGCAGGTAGCTCCGGACGCCCGGGTGGGCGTGTTGTCCGGACCCAACCTTGCCCGGGAAGTGGCCGAGCATGCCTTGACTGCCACTGTCGTCGCCAGCGATGACGAAGCCTTGTGTCGCGAAGTCCAGGCGGTGCTGCACGGCCGCACCTTTCGCGTCTATGCCAGTCGAGACCGTTTTGGCGTCGAGCTGGGCGGCGCGCTGAAAAATGTCTACGCGATCATCGCCGGCATGGCGGCGGCGCTCGGCATGGGCGAAAACACTCGCAGCATGTTGATTACGCGTGCGCTGGCCGAGATGACCCGCTTCGCGGTGCGGATGGGTGCCAATCCCATGACGTTTCTCGGATTGGCCGGGGTAGGGGACCTGATCGTCACCTGTACCTCGTCCAAGAGTCGCAACTTTCAGGTCGGCCATGCGCTCGGCGAGGGGCTCAGCCTCTCCGAGGCGGTCGAGCGGCTGGGAGGCGAGACCGCTGAAGGTGTGAATACCCTGCGGGTTCTCAAGTACAAAGCCGAGGAGCTTCAGGTGTACATGCCGCTTGTCGCGGGGCTGCATGCCATTCTGTTCGAGGGGCGTACCCTTGAGCAGGTCATTGAAATACTGATGCGCGGGGAGCCGAAGACCGACGTGGATTTCATTTCCACCGACGGTTTCTAGGCGCCCGCAGGAGTAGCCATGAACCATTCCACTCGCACCACGGACCGGGAAAATCTCATCCTGCGCACCGTCTGGATGCTGTTGTTCTTCTTCGTCTGGCAGCTCGCCGAGCTGTTATTGCTGGCCGTCGTGGTGCTGCAGATGCTGTTGCGCCTGATCAACGGAGCCCCGCACGAGGGTATGCTGCGGTTCGGCGATAGCCTGAGCCAATACGTTGCGCAGATCGGCCGGTTCGCGACCTTCAATACCGATCGCAAGCCCTGGCCGATGTCCGACTGGCCGACTCCGCGTCCGGCCGATATAGAAGTGGTCGAGGTCGTCACTCCGCCGTCCGGCGCGCAAGAAGGACAGCCATGAAGCTCTGGCTGTTGCGCCACGGCGAAGCCGAGCCGCGTGCCCGTACCGATGCCGAGCGCAACCTCACTGAATCTGGCCGCGAGGAAGTCCGTCGCAGCGCGGGGCATCTGGAAGGGCAGCAGCTCGGGGCGATCCTGGTCAGCCCTTACAACCGTGCCCAGCAGACCGCCGAGCTGGTGCGCCAGGTGCTGCAGTTCGACGGGCCGGTGGTCACGGTGCCCTGGTTGACGCCCGAGTCGGACCTGCGCGAAGCGATGCTCTACCTGGATCGGCGCGAGGAGCGCGACCTGCTGTTGGTGACCCATCAACCTTTCGTGGGCGCGCTGGGCAGCTGGCTGGTCGACGGTCATCGCAACGGGTCGCTGCCGATGGCAACCGCTAGCCTGGCCGAGCTCGAGGGCGAGGATCTGGCCGCTGGCCTGATGAGCCTGGTTTCCTTGCGACACCCCCGCCAGGCCTGATAGCGGCTCTGTGCGGCGCGCTTGTCAGGGCGATGCCGCACGGGGCGACAACCGCTCGACAGCGGAGTCGCCTTGGCACTGCGGGTGGTTAGGCCATCTGGCCATCGATATTCGACTTCGCTTGGCATACCCTCAAGAACAGACGCAGCGCGGCCAGGGCGCCGTTTTGGCGGCCTGCTCGGCGAGCAGCGGCTACGACCAACCCAATAACAAGGAAACCGCATGACTCTCTGGAAACGTGAACCCGACCTGGACCAACTGAACGCCAACCAGAAGAACACCATTGGTGAGCTGCTCGACATCCGCTTCGAAAGATTCGACGACGAATCGATCACCGCAAGCATGGCGGTCGATTCCCGCACCCATCAGCCCTACGGCCTGCTGCACGGCGGCGCTTCGGTGGTGCTGGCCGAGACGCTCGGATCGACCGCCAGCTATCTGTGCATCGACCCGACGGCCTTTTACTGCGTGGGAATCGAGGTCAACGCCAACCATCTGCGCGCGCTGCGCAGCGGGCGGGTCAGCGCGGTCTGCAGGCCAGTGCACGTGGGGCGCTCGACCCACGTCTGGGACATTCGCCTCAGCGGCGATGACGGCAAGCCCAGCTGCATCTCTCGATTGACCGTTGCGGTGGTGCCGCTGGGCAGTGGCACGCCGGGCAGCTGACGTCTTTGGCCGGCGCCGCGCCAGATTTGGCTGGTGTGCCGCCTATTCAGGCCAGCTATGGCGATTGTCTGGCGACCCGGCGCTGCCAGACAATGTCCGCTCCTGATCGAATGTTGTGCAGTCCATGCAAAGTGTCTTTTTCGCCCACGCCAATGGATTCCCTTCGGCGACCTACGACAAGCTGTTCAGAAGCCTGGCGCCCGACTACCGGGTAACGCACCTGGAACAGCACGGCCACGATCCGCGTTTCCCGGTGGACGACAATTGGGGCAGTCTGGTCAGTGAGCTGGTCGAGCAGCTGGCCGCTTTGCCGGAGCCGGTCTGGGGCGTCGGGCATTCGCTGGGCGGGGTGCTGCACTATCACGCCGCGCTACAGCGACCGGAGCTTTACCAAGGTGTCGTGATGCTCGACTCGCCGGTGCTGACCTGGCTCGACCAGATGACCATCTGGACCGCCAAGCGTATGGGCTTCATCGATCGGCTGACGCCTGCCGGGCAGACGCTTGGCCGCCGCGAGCGCTTCGCCAGTGTCGAGCAGGCCAGGGAATATTTCGCTGCCAAGCCACTGTTTCGCGCATTCGACCCGGACTGCCTGGATGCCTACGTAACCTACGGGCTGATGCCCGACCGCGACGGCTTCAGGCTGCGCTTCGATCCACAGACCGAAATTCGTATCTATCGCAGCGTGCCCCACGTGACGCCGGGCTGGCCGCTGATGCTCAAGGTGCCGCTGGCCGTGATCAGGGGGCGCGAGAGCCGGGTGGTGCGCCCCCATCACGCCATGCTGACCCGTCTGATGCCTCACGGCGAGGCGCTTTGCATGCCGGGCAGCCACATGTTCCCGCTGGAACATCCGCAGCAGACGGCCGTCCTGCTGCGCGAGCTGTTCAGCCGCTGGGCGCTGACCCATCTGGACCAGGAGTACGCATGAGCGCGCCGTTCGAAGAGATCCGCATGAGCCTGTCGGGCGTCGACCTCGCGGCACATCAGTATGGTCCCGCCGATGGGCGACCGGTCATTGCACTGCATGGCTGGCTCGATAACGCGGCGACCTTTTCCCGCCTGGCGCCGCGGCTCGAGGGGCTACGCATCGTCGCGCTGGATCTGCCTGGACATGGCCATTCGGGGCACCGTCCGCCGGGTGCTGGCTATGCGATCTGGGACTATGCGCTCGATGTCTTGCGAGCAGCCGAGCAACTCGGCTGGCAGCGCTTCTCGCTGCTGGGGCATTCGATGGGAGCGATCGTGTCGGTGCTGCTCGCCGGCGCGTTACCTGAGCGCATCGAGCGCCTGGCGCTGATCGACGGGGTAATTCCCTATACCGGCGAGGCGGACAGCGCCCCGGCCAGGCTGGGCGAAGCGTTGCTGGCGCAGATGGCTGTCGACAGCAAGCGCAAGCCGGTCTATGCCCGCATCGAGGATGCGGTGCAGGCGCGCATGAAAGGGGTTGGCGCGGTGAGTCTCGAAGCGGCACAGGCGCTTGCCCAGCGAGGCCTGATGCCGGTCCCTGGCGGTTTTACCTGGCGTACCGATCCGCGGCTGATGTTGCCCTCGGTGATGCGCCTGACGCGCGCCCATGCGCAGGCCTTCGTCGACCGCATCGCCTGCCCGGTGAGCCTGGTTCTCGCCGAGCAAGGCTTGATGACCCAGCCGGCGCAGCTCGCTTTCGTCGAGCAGTTGCCGTTCCAGATGCATCGGATCGCAGGGGGGCATCACCTGCACCTGGACGATGATGCGGGCGCCGATGCGGTGGCTGAGCGCTTCAACGCCTTCTTCGCCGGGTGAGCCTGGCTCCGCGCAGGCTATGCAAAAGTCTGTCGCAAACCGCGCCTTGACTTGATTCGGGCAACTGGTGAGGCTGGGCGACTGGAACCTGCCTTGAGTGCCCCGATGATCGATCTCTACACCGCCGCGACGCCAAACGGCCACAAAGTGTCCATCGCCCTGGAAGAACTGGGCCTGGCGTACCGGATGCAGGTCTTGAGTTTCGACCGCAAGGAGCAGAAGGCTCCAGCGTTCCTGAAGATCAATCCCAACGGCCGGATTCCTGCCATCGTCGATCGCGACGAGGGCGATTTCGCCGTATTCGAGTCGGGGGCAATCCTGATGTACCTCGCCGAAAAGACCGGCCAGCTGATGCCATCGGATCCCAAGGGGCGTTCTCGGGTAGTGCAGTGGCTGATGTTCCAGGTCGGCGGAGTAGGGCCGATGCAGGGGCAGGCCCATGTGTTCTTTCGCTATTTTCCAGACAAGCTGCCAAGCGCGATCGAGCGCTACCAGAGCGAGACGCGGCGGTTATACGAAGTGCTCGATACGCGCCTGTACGCCTCGCGTTTCCTGGCGGACGAGTACAGCATCGCCGACATCGCCACCTATCCATGGGTCGCTTCCCATGACTGGGCGGGCGTACCGTTGGACGATCTGCCCAACCTGACCCGCTGGATGCACGAGATGGCATCCCGGCCAGCGGTGCAGCGTGGCATGCAGATGCCTACGCGTGAAGGCGACGGCGGGCGCCAGGTGCGCACCGGCCAGTCGATGCTGGTGCGCTGATGGCCAGGTTTTCTTCGCTGCGACCCTTCACCTTCTCGCTTTTACTGCTGACTGGTCTTGGCGCCTCGGCCGCAGACGTGCCCGGCAGCGCCGATCTGCAGATACTGGCGCGCTACCCCCAGGCCGAAATCGTCGACTACCGCGAGCGGCACGTCGACGAGCGCATCTACCCGCAGGATTCGCTGCGGCGTATCGGTGGAAACCTGCGCATGGCGGCCCAGATCGTTGTCGCCGGAGAGCTGACCGCCATCACCTATCTGTTGCCAAGCACCCACAGCGGTATCGAGGCCTTTACCCAGGGCCGCGAGGCGCTGTTGGAGCGCAATGCCGAATTGTTGTTCTGGTGCGAGGGTCGAGATTGCGGTTCGAGCAGCCTCTGGGCCAATTCGATCTTTGGCAAATCCATGCTCTACGGACCGGAAGGACAGCAGGCGTATCTGTTGGCGCGCCTGCCCGACGACGCCGACAGCCTGGTCGCCCTCTACGGGATAACCCGGGGCAACGGCCGACCTTACCTGCATGTCGAGCGTCTCGCACCCGATGCACCGCTCGGCGAACTGTTGCCCACATCGGCGACGCTGCTTCGTCAGCTACGCGATAGCGGTGAGCTGAGCCTGCCGCGCCTCGGCGAGCCTGGTCCTGCCTGGATCGACCTGCTCGCCAGCGTGTTGCGGCTCGACAGCAGCCTGCGTGTCAGCCTCGCCGGCCAGTCCGCCGAAGGCTGGCGCGACGCGTTGGTAGCCGAGCGCATCAGGGCGACGCGCCTTGAACTCGAGCCTTCGGAAGCGGACGGCCTGCGCATTCGCCTGCTGCGCTGAAAGACGTTCGGGACCGCCTGCAAAAAGAGGTAGCGCCGCAGCGCCATTAGGGCACACTTGCGCGCCGGCAGCTTCTGCCTGCCCGTTGCTCGCGCTGTTCATTCGATAGGGTTCGCTCGCATGCTCAACAACGACCGCCTACTGGTGCAGATCCTGCTCCTGGCCTTGCTGGGTGCCTGCCTCTGGGTACTCGCGCCCTTCGTTTCCGCACTGTTCTGGGCAGCGGTCCTGGCTTTCGCCAGTTGGCCACTGATGCGCCTGCTGACTCGGTGGTTACGCGGTAACCAGACCCTGGCGGCGGGCCTGCTTGCAGTTGGCTGGATGGTTCTGGTGGCGGTTCCGCTGGTCTGGCTGGGTTTCAATATTGCCGATCACATTCGCGACGCCAATATGCTGGTCCGCGACCTGCAGGTCGATGGTCTGCCGCCGCCTCCTGAGTGGCTCGGCAACCTGCCCCTGGTGGGGCAATACCTGGTCGAGTTATGGGAAACCATCGACGAGCAGGGCACGGCGTTGTTCGACAGTTTGCGTCCGTACATCGGTCAGGTGGGTAACTGGCTGCTGGTCCGCAGCGCGCGCATCGGCGGCGGTGTCCTCGAACTGGCGCTGAGCCTGGTGCTGGTGTTCTTCTTCTACCGCGACGGGCCGCGGCTGGCGGCCTTCGTGCACAGCCTGCTGCTACGCCTGATAGGCCCCCGCGCCGATCACTACCTGGAGCTGGTGGCCGGCACGGTGCAGCGCGTGGTCAACGGGGTGATCGGTACTGCCGCCGCCCAGGGGCTGCTGGCCTTCATCGGCTTTCTCATCGCCGATGTGCCGGGCGCGCTGGTGCTCGGGTTACTGACGTTCCTGCTGAGCATGATCCCGATGGGACCGCCGCTGGTGTGGATACCGGCCACGGCATGGCTCGCCTGGCAAGGCAACTACGGGATGGCGATCTTCCTCGGTGTGTGGGGCATGTTCGTCGTCAGCGGCGTGGACAACGTGCTGCGCCCCTATCTGATCAGCCGTGGCGGCAATCTGCCATTGGTGGTGGTGCTGCTGGGCGTGTTTGGCGGCCTTCTGGCCTTCGGCTTCATGGGGCTGTTCCTCGGCCCGACCCTGCTGGCGGTGGCCTACAGCCTGTTGACCGACTGGGTGACCAAGGAAACCGGCGTACCGCCCGCGCAGGACCCTCTCGCCTGAGTCCGCACCGGTCGCCTCAACGGTGGCCGCGGGATTTCTCGTAGTCGTCCAAGGCGTCGCTGGCGACTAGTCGCCCTAGCTGAATCAGCTCCGGCGCCTTGTAGAACTCGTAGAATTTGCAGGCGCGCTTGGGGATGTTGATCAGAACGTTGGGTGGATACCCGGCGATCTTGTACTGGGCGAGGGAGGTCTGCATCACCTCGAAGCTCTGGTTGATCAGGTCCAGCATCGACGCCGGGCCGGTTACGTCTGCCACCATCGAACCTTCGGCGGACTTCGGCGCGCCTTCCGCGGATGGCGCGGCGGCTGGCAAGCTGGCATCCACGCCTTCGGCCGCTATGGCAACGTCATGCTCCAGGCTCAGCGGGTTCGCATCGCCCTTGCGGCGGAACGGGATGTGCGCCGTCAGCGAGCTGACCATCATGTCGAATCGTCCGGGCCGCTCGATTTCCGGCAGCGGATACTCGGCGTGGTTATTGCCGTTGAGGTTCACCGCGATGATCAGGTCGCAATGGCTCGACACCACCGGCACGATTGGCAGGGGATTGAGCAGACCGCCGTCGACCAGCATGCGATTGCCCTGCAGCACCGGGGTGAACAGGCTCGGAATCGCCGCGGAGGCGCGCATGGCCTGGTGTAGGCAGCCTTCCTGGAACCAGATTTCCTGCTGATGGGTGAGGTCGGTGGCCACCGCGGTGTAGGGGATCGGCAGGTCCTGGATATTAATCTCGCCGACGATCTCGCGGATCCGACCGAAAATCTTTTCGCCGCGGATCGCCCCCAGGCTGAAGCTCAGGTCCAGCAAGCGCAGGACGTCCAGGTAATCGAGGCTTTCGATCCAGTCGCGATAGTCCGCCAGGCGGCCTGCTGCCTGTATTCCACCCACCACTGCGCCCATCGAGCAGCCTGCGATGCAGCCGATTTCGTAACCGCGCGCCTCGATTTCCTCGATCACGCCGATATGCGCGTATCCCCGTGCGCCACCCGAACCCAGTACCAATGCGACCCGCTTGCTCATTCCATTCCTCCCTGCGCAGGGGTACTAGCTTCGGACTTCGCTGCGGCGCCCGCAAGCGTGTTGCCGGTAAACGCCCGCGGTGCGCCGCCCGGCCCATGGTCGGCGGGGTCGCACGGCAAACCTTTTTGCTACAATTCGCGCCCCGTTCAGCGACCGTTACGAGAAGTGCCATGAGCGAACCGATCCGCCTGACCCAATACAGCCACGGTGCCGGCTGCGGCTGCAAGATTTCGCCCAAGGTGCTGGACGTGATACTCGCCGGCAGCGGCGCGCAGAATCTGGACCCGCGCTTGTGGGTGGGCAATGCCTCTCGCGACGACGCCGCGGTGTATGGCATCGACGAGGAGCGCGGTGTGGTCTCCACCACCGATTTCTTCATGCCGATCGTCGACGACCCCTACGATTTCGGTCGCATCGCCGCGACCAATGCGATCAGCGACATCTACGCCATGGGTGGCGAGCCGCTGATGGCCATCGCTATCCTTGGCTGGCCGGTCAACCTGCTGTCGCCGGAAGTGGCGCGCGAGGTGATCCGCGGCGGACGCGCCGTATGCGACGAAGCCGGCATCGCGTTGGCCGGCGGACATTCGATCGATGCACCCGAGCCCATCTTCGGGCTGGCGGTCACCGGGCTGGTCAGCAAGGCGCAGATGAAGCGCAACGACACCGCCACCGCCGGCTGCAAGCTGTACCTCACCAAACCCCTGGGCATCGGCATCCTCACCACGGCCGAGAAAAAGGCGAAGCTGCGCGAGCAGGACGTCGGCCTGGCACGGGACTGGATGTGCACACTCAATACGCCCGGCGCGCATTTCGGCAAGCTGGCCGGCGTCAAGGCGATGACCGACGTGACCGGTTTCGGTCTGCTCGGCCACCTGGTGGAGATGGCCGATGGCAGCGGCCTGACCGCCGAAATCCTGTTCGATCGCGTGCCGCGTCTGCCAGGGGTCGAGTACTACCTGGAGCAGGGTTGTGTGCCGGGTGGCACGGGGCGCAACTTCGAAAGTTATGGCGCACGCATCGCGCCGCTCGATGACAGCCGTCAGCAACTGCTTTGCGACCCGCAAACCAGTGGGGGGCTGCTGGTGGCGGTGAGCCCTGAAGGTGAGGCCGAATTCCTCGCCATGGCCTCGCAGTTGGGGTTGCAGCTCGAAGCGATCGGGCAACTGGTCGAAGCACGACAGCATGCGGTCGAGGTTCTTTGATGCGCGCTGACGTCAGCGATTTCCGCCAGCTGTTTCTCGACGGAGCGCCGCTGGTGGATGCCCGCGCGCCTGTCGAGTTCGCCAAGGGTGCGTTCCCGGGGGCGGTCAACCTGCCCTTGATGAACGACATCGAGCGGCAGAAGGTCGGCACCTGCTACAAGCAGCACGGCCAGCAGGCTGCCATCGAGCTTGGCCACAAGCTGGTGTCCGGCAACACCAAGGCCGAGCGGATCCAGGGCTGGGCCGACTTCGCTCGCGCTCACCCTGACGGGTATCTCTACTGCTTCCGTGGCGGTCTGCGCTCGCAGCTGGTCCAGCAGTGGCTCAGGGACGAGGCGGGCATCGACTACCCGCGCGTCGTCGGCGGCTACAAGGCGATGCGCGCCTTCCTCATGGAAACCCTCGACAGTGCCCTGGCCGAATGCCAGTTCTTGCTCGTGGGCGGCCTCACCGGTACCGGCAAGACCGAGGTGATCGCGCAGCTGGCCAACGGTCTAGATCTCGAAGGGCTGGCCAATCACCGAGGTTCCAGCTTCGGCAAGCGGGCCACACCGCAGCCATCGCAGATCGACTTCGAAAATGCGCTGTCCATACACCTGCTCCGGCTGCGAGCCGCCGGCCACAGCCAATTCGTCATGGAAGACGAGGCGCGTCTGGTCGGGCGCTGTTCGATTCCGTTGCCGCTGTTCCAGGGCATGCAGCAGTACCCGCTGATCTGGCTCGAAGACAGTTTCGAAGGGCGAGTGGAGCGCATCCTCAAGGATTACGTGATCGACCTGTGCGCTGAGTTCAGCGATGAGCACGGCGCCGACGGGTTCGCCGCCTTTGCCGTGCGACTGCAGGAAAGCCTGTCCAACATTCACAGGCGCCTCGGTGGCGAGCGTTACCAGCGCCTGGCCATGCTGATGGACCAGGCGCTGGCCGAGCAATCGCGCAGTGGCGCGGTGGACCTGCACCGCGGCTGGATCGAGGGGCTGCTGCGTGAATACTACGACCCGATGTATGCCTTCCAGCGCGACAGCAAGGCGCAGCGGATCGAGTTCGCCGGGGATCAGCAGGCGGTGGTCAATTACCTGCGCGAGCGTGCCGAACAACAGAATATGGTCGATAACAACGAGAGGAAGCTCATATGAAAGGCTGTATCGCTTTGTCGTTCATCCTGCTGGTTCTGACCGGTTGCGCTGGCAAGACCGCCTACCGCGACGCCTGTGCCAGCCAGCTGAGCGCCGCCTGGGCGGAGCTGGATCTGGCCGAGGCCGAAGGCTTCGCCGGCACCGTCAGCTACTCCAAGGCGCTGGCGCTACTGACCGGCGCCAAGACCCAGCAGCAGTTCGAAGCTTTCCGTGGCTGCAGCGAAAAAGCCGAGAAGGCGCGCTTCTACATCCGCGAGTCGCGCGCCGGTCGCTGATCGCTCCGACACCTCTTTCGCCCGGCATCCGGCCGGGCGGCGGTCATTCGCCGGGCTCGCTGCCTGGCATCCCGGAGTCGCCATGCAACTCGATTTTTCCGTGCTGAGCCCGCTCGAGGCCTACCGCTGGCTCGCCTCGACCGTCACCCCGAGGCCCATTGCCTGGGTGTCGACCCGCTCGCAGGCGGGTATCAGCAACCTCGCGCCCTTCAGCTTCTTCCAGGTCATCAGCGACGAGCCGCCGACGCTCATGGTCAACGTCGGCCTGCGCGGTGATGGCGAACTCAAGGACACCGCGCGTAACGTCATGGACAGCGGAGAGCTGGTGATCCAGCTGGTCAGCGCCGATCAGGCCGAGGCGATGAACGCCAGCGCGGCGACCCTGGGGCAGGACGTCAGCGAGTTCGAGCACTGCGGCATCGCCAGCGAGGCGTCATCGCAGGTTCGCCCGCCACGTGTGGCCGGCGCTGCGGTCGCCTTCGAGTGCCGCGTGGCTCAGGTCATGCCGTACCCACCCGAGCAGCCGACCTGTCACCTGATCTTCGCTCAGGTGCTAATCGCCCATATCGACGACCGTGTGCTCGACGAGCGTGGGCGGATCGATCCGGGCCGGCTCGATCTGGTCGCCAGGCTCGGCGGCAGCAGCTACAGCTATACCCGCGAGCGCTTCGACATGAAGCGCCCTGACTGAGCCTCACAGGCGCCGGCCACGGCGGCGCCTGACGGCTTTCTCCAACTCGACCAGCACGCACACCGCCGCGCCCGCTGCCAGGCATGCGAGCCAGGCCAGTGCATCGAGCGGCTCGGTGGCGAATAGCCGCTGCAGCGGCGACCAGTGCGTGAAGGCCAGCTGCAGCAGCACGATCAGCCCTACCATGCTCCAGACCATGCGGTTGTCGCGCCAGCTGAAACGTGCCGGGGCATTCAGCCGGCGGCTGCTGAACAGATAGCCGATCTCGCAGGCAACCAGCGCATTGACCGCCAGCGTGCGGCTCGCCTCCAGGCTCCACCCCGCCTGCTCGGACCAGAGGAACAACCCGAGGCTGAACGCCGTGATCAGCGCGGCGACCAGCAGTACGCGCCACAGCAGCTGCGGTGACAGCAGCGGCGCGCGTGGGTCACGCGGGGGACGTTGCATCAGGTCGGCCTCGGCTGGCTCGAAAGCGAGCGCCAGGGCGAGGGTGACCGCGGTGATCATGTTGACCCAGAGGATCTGCAGCGGGGTGATCGGCAGGGTCAGGCCGAGCGCGATCGCTGCCAGTAACGCCAGGGCCTGGCCGGCGTTGGTCGGCAGGATGAACAGGATCGACTTCTTCAGGTTGTCGTACACCGTGCGACCTTCTTCGACCGCGTGGGTGATGGTTGCGAAGTTGTCGTCGGCGAGCACCATCTGCGCGGCTTCCTTGGCCGCTTCGGTGCCCTTGATGCCCATCGCCACGCCGATATCGGCGCGCTTGAGCGCGGGCGCGTCGTTGACCCCGTCGCCGGTCATCGCCACCCGTGCGCCGCAAGCCTGCAGGCGCTGCACCAAACGCAGCTTGTGGGCGGGGCTGGTACGCGCGAACACCGAGGTCCGCTCCAGGAGGGCGTCGAGTTCCGAGTCGTCGAGCCGGTCCAGCTCGGCACCGGTCAGCGCCTCGCCTTCGCCCAGGCCGAGCCGGGCGGCAATGGCCCGCGCGGTGGCGGCGTGATCGCCTGTGATCATCTTCACCGCGATGCCGGCGCTGTGGCATTGGGCAATGGCGGCAATGGCTTCGTCCCGCGGCGGGTCGAGCATGCCGACCAGACCCAGCAGCACGAAGTCGCCCTCCAGGTCCTCATAGCTCAGCATGTGTTGCGAAGTGCCGAGCGGCCTCAGCGCAAGACCGAGCATGCGCAGCCCCTGGCTCGCGCCTTCGGCCAGCACGCCATGCCAATAGCTGGAATCCAGTGGCTGCGTGGAACCCTCGTGCCATTGGCGGTTGCAGACCTCCAACAACCGCTCTGGCGCGCCGACCAGATAGATCTGAGCGTGACCCGCATGGTCGTGGTGCAGGCTGGCCATGCAGCGGCGCTCCGAGCTGAAGGGGATGGCGTCGACGCGCGGCAGGTGTGCCGCTTCGTGTGCGCTCTGAAGCCCGAGTTTGCCAGCGAGAGTGAGCAGGGCGGCTTCGGTGGGATCACCCGTGATGCACCATTGGCCATCGTTCTGGCTCAGGCTCGCGCTGTTGCACAGCAATCCGGCACGCGCCAGAGCGAGCAGGTCGCTCGGCTGGGCGGACGTTCCCAACGGATCTTCCGGCTCGATGGTGCCTTGAGGCGCATAGCCGACCCCTTCGACCCGGTAGCGATGCGCGGCGGTGAACACTCGTTGTACGGTCATTTCGTTGCGCGTCAGGGTGCCGGTCTTGTCCGAGCAGATGACCGTGACCGCGCCAAGGCTTTCAACCGCTGGCAGCCGCCGGACGATCGCCTGCCGCCGGGCCATGCGCTGCACGCCGAGCGCCAAGGTGATGGTCAGCACGGCCGGCAGACCTTCGGGTATTGCCGCCACTGCCAGGCCGACCGCGGCGAGCAGCATGTCATCGACGCTATAGCCGCGCAGCATCACGCCGAAGGTGAAGGTGAGCACGGCCAGGCCCAGGACGATCAGCGTCAGCTGCCTGGCGAAGCGGGCCATATCGCCTAGCAGAGGCGTCTGCAGGCTGACCACCTCGCCGAGCATGTGGCTGATGCGCCCCAGTTCGGTATCTGCGCCGGTGGCTATCACCACGCCGCAGCCGCTGCCGGCGCTGACCAGGGTGCCGGAATAGGCCATGCTGCTGCGATCGCCCAGGCTGGCATCAGAGGGTACCGCCTCGATCTGCTTGTCGGCCGGCAACGATTCGCCGGTAAGCGCTGCCTCCTCGATGCGCAGGTCGCGGCTCTCGAGCAGTCGCAGATCGGCCGGTACCCGATCGCCGGCTTCGAGCAGCACCACGTCGCCCGGCACCAGCCGCTCGGCCGGCAGACTGATTACCTGGCCGGCCCGTCGCACCCGGCTGTCCAGGGTGAGCATTTTCTGGATTGCCTGCATGGCCTGTTCGGCCTTGCCCTCCTGAACGAAGCCGACCACGGCGTTGATCAGCACCACGCCGAAAATCACCGCGCTGTCTAGCCAGTGACCGAGGGCCAGGGTCACCAGCGTGGCGAGAAGCAGGACGTAGATCAGCAGGTTGTGAAACTGCAGCAGGAAACGCTTTACCGGCCCGCTGCCGCGGCGCTGCGGCAAGCGGTTGAGGCCGTAAGTTTCCAGACGACGTTCGGCCTCTTCAGGGCTGAGCCCTTGCCGATCGATGCCGTGATGCTGCAGCGCCTCGTCCGCCGGACGCCCGTGCCAGTTGCTTGGGGATGGGCTCATGTGTCCTCCTGATTGCGGTAAATGCATTTGCTGACAGCCTAGAAGGTGGACAACGAGCCGATACCGGCCTGGATCAAGGTTCGGGTCACAACTCTGGTACCAAAGTTTACTGGCGCTTTGCCTGGGAACTGGCGGTCTATAGCATCGCGGGTTCAACAGAGGAGAGTGGTATGCGCGGTCAACTGGATGCCTGTCTGCACGCGATCAATGAGGTATTGCTCGGCAAGGATGCACAGGTGCGGCTGGCGTTGGCCTGCTTGCTGGCGCGGGGGCACCTTCTGCTCGAGGACTTGCCGGGCATGGGCAAGACCACCCTCAGCCAGGCGCTGGCGCGGGTGATGGGGCTGAGCTTCCAGCGTATCCAGTTCACCTCGGACCTGCTGCCGGGCGACATCCTCGGCACCTCGGTGTTCGACAAGGAAACCAGCCGCTTCGTGTTCCATCCCGGGCCGATCTTCGCCGAGCTGGTGCTCGCCGACGAGATCAACCGTGCCACGCCCAAGAGCCAGAGCGCACTGCTCGAAGCGATGGAGGAGGGCCAGGTGACCATCGAAGGGGCGACCCGGCCGTTGCCCGAGCCGTTCTTCGTCATCGCCACGCAGAACCCAGTCAGTTCGGGCGGCACCTTCACCTTGCCCGAATCGCAGCTCGACCGGTTCCTCATGCGTCTGTCGTTGGGCTATCCGGCCAAGGCGGCGGAAAAGGCGCTGTTGCTGGGTGAGGCCCGCCGTGACCTGCTGCCGCGTCTGCAATCCATTTTCGATCACGCCGGACTGGCGGCGGTGCAGCAGACGGTCGCCGCTGTACGGGTCAGCGATGCGCTGGCCGATTACGTGCTGCGTATCGCCGAAGCCACCCGCACCCAGCCGCAGTTCGCCTGGGGCCTGTCGCCACGTGGCAGCCTGGCGTTGCTCGCCGCGGCTCGGGCCTGGGCCTATCTCGATGAGCGTGATTACGTGATTCCCGAAGATGTGCAGGCGGTACTGCCCGCCGTGGTAGGCCATCGGCTGCGTGAGCGTGCCGACCCGACCGGGCATGGCGGCGGCGCGCTGGTGCAGTGGCTGCTGCGCGAGGTGCCGGCCCTGTGAGCTGGCCTGTCGGTTGCAACGCATGAAGCGACTGCGCGGGGTTGGCGCCCGCTGGCTGGACAAGCGCATCCCACCGGCGGCCAGCGTGCGCCTGGACCAGCGCCGCATTTTCATTCTGCCCACCGCCGTGGGCATCGCTTTTGGCGTGGCCCTGCTGCTGATGCTGCTGGCCGCGATCAATTACCAGAACAGCCTCGCCTATGGCGCTACCTTTCTGCTCGGCTCGGTCTTCGTGGTAACCATCCTGCATACCTGGCGCAACCTCGCCGGTCTGGTACTGCAGGCCGGTGGCGCGGCGCCGGTGTTCGTCGGCGAGCAGGCTCGTCTGAAAGTGCGCCTGGAGAGTCTCGGTCCGGCCTATCAGGCGGTGGCGCTGGGCTGGACGGAAAGCGGCCTGCAGCTGCTCGACGTGCCCGCCAAGGGCATCAGCGAAGTGGAACTGGCCATGCCTGCGCTGCGTCGGGGCTGGCTCAGACCAGGCCGGTTGCGGGTGGAGAGTCGTTTCCCGCTGGGCATTCTGGTGGCCTGGAGCTGGGTCGATCTGGAGCTCGCCGCGCTGGTCTACCCGCGTCCGCTCGAAGGGGAGCTGCCCTGGAGCGCGGGCGCCGACGACAGCGAGGACGAGGGCGTCCGGGCGCAGGGTGCCGGTGCGGATGACTACCAGGGCCTCAAGCCCTGGCAGCCGGGCGAGTCGCGGCGTCGGCTGCACTGGAAGGCCTATTCGCGGGGCCAGGGCATGCTGGTCAAGGACTTCGCGGCACTGGTCGGACGCGATCTGCTGCTCGATCTCGACGCGCTGGATGCCGACCTTGAAACCCGTCTGTCGCTGCTCTGCCATGCCGTGCTGGAACTGACCGATCGCCAGCGGCCGTTCATGCTCAAGCTCGGCGAGCAGGTGCTCGGTCCGGGCGATGACCAGGCGCATCGCGATCAGTGCCTGAGGGCATTGGCTCTCTATGGCCAGGCTGGCGCTGCGGGGGCAGTGCCATGAGCGGTGTTACGGCTGCTCGGAGCATTCCACGCAACAGCCTGATCTGGCTGCTGGTCGCCCAGGTCCTGGTGATCATTCCGCATCTTTCGCATCTGCCGCTGTGGGTTGTGGGCCTGTGGCTGGGCTGCGGTCTGTGGCGGATTCAGATATTCCGTATGCGTGCGCCTTATCCGAGCGCCGTGACCAAGGTCGCGCTGATGGTGGGTGCCGGGGCGGGTGTCTATGTGTCGCGGGGCAGCTTGGTCGGGCTGGACGCGGGTGTGGTGCTGCTGATTGCCGCCTTCGTGCTCAAGCTGGTCGAAATGCGTACCCGCCGCGATGCCCTGGTGCTGATTCTGCTCGGGTTCTTCGCGGTGGTGACCAGCTACCTGTTCGAGGAAAGCATCGTCGCCGCGCTGTTCAGCCTGTTGCCGATCATCGCCTTGCTGGCGGCAATGATCGGCCTGCAGCAGAACCGCCTGCATACTGCTCCCTGGCCAACCGTACGCCTGGCCGGGGGGCTGCTGCTGCAAGCGCTGCCGCTGATGCTGGTGCTGTTCGTATTCTTCCCTCGCTTCGGTCCGCTGTGGTCGCTGCCCACCTCGGTAAACAAAGGCGTGACGGGTTTATCCGAAAGCATGGCGCCGGGGGATATCGCAGAGTTGAGTCGTTCCGGCGAGCTGGCGTTTCGGGCCAGCTTCGACGGTCCGTTGCCCCCGCGTGAGCAGCTCTACTGGCGGGCGGTGACCTTCGAACGCTTCGATGGCCGGCGCTGGTCGCAGGCGTATTCCTCCTTTCTTCCGCAGACGCCACAGTGGCAGGCCCAGGGCCAGGCGCTGGGCTACAGCATCGTGATGCAGCCCAGCGGACGACCCTGGCTGTTCGCCCTCGATGTTCCTCAGCTCGAGGCGGGCGATGCACAGATGATGGGTGACTTTCACCTGCAGCGCTCGAGGCCTGTCGACAAGCTGTTGCTCTATCAAGTCCGCTCCTGGCCGAATGCGCTACGTGAGCCCGAAGGCCTGCCGGGCAATCTGCTCATCCAGTCGTTGCAATTGCCAGATTCGGGGAATCCTCGCAGCCGTGCCTGGGGCGAAGAGCTGCGGCGTAGCTCGCAAGAGCCTGAGGAGGTCGTCGCGACGCTGCTGCGCCATTTCAATCGCGAGCCTTTCGGCTATACCCTGCAGCCGCCCCCGGTTGGCGCCGATATCGTCGATGACTTCCTGTTCCAGACCCGCCAGGGCTTTTGCATCCATTACGCGGGATCGATGGTGTTCGTTCTGCGCGCGGCGGGCATTCCCTCCCGCATCGTGGCGGGCTATCAGGGCGGCGAATACAACCCCGCCGGCAATTATCTCGCGGTGCGCCAGTACGATGCCCATGCCTGGGTCGAATACTGGGTGCAGGGGCGCGGTTGGGTCAGCGTCGACCCGACGTTCCAGGTGGCGCCCGAGCGCATCGAGTTCGGCCTTGAGCAGGCGCTGGGCGAAGAGCACGTGCTCGATGAGTCGCCGATGTCGCTGATGCGGTTTCGCGATATCGGCTGGCTCAACGAGCTGCGCCTTGGTTGGGACAACCTCAATTACGGTTGGCAGCGCTGGGTGCTCGGTTATCAGGGAGAACAGCAGATGGACGTCCTGCGTCGCTGGTTTGGCAGCTTCGACCTGCAGACGCTGGGCCTCGGTCTGGTTGGCGCCTGCACGGCGTTGGTCGGCCTGCTGGCGGTATTCCTGCTCAAGCCCTGGCGTCGCGAACGTGATCCGTTGCGCCGGCAGTTTCTGCGTTTCGAGCGGCTGTTGGCCGGACAGGGGCTGGTTCGCCAGCCCGGTGAGGGACCGCGGGCATTCGCCGAGCGCGCTGCACAGGCGCTACCCGAGCAGGCCGGTCAGATTCGCAGCATCGGCATGCTGTACGAGGCCTGCCGTTATGCCGGCGATGAGCAGGCCGCACAGCAACTCCCTCCTGCGTTAGGTAGCCTGCGTCGGGCGTTGCCCTGGCGGCGTGGCCGCTGAGCCTCGATCATTCGGCGCGATGCCGGGGCATTCACTGGCGGGCCTCGCTCGCAGGCCTGCCGGGCAGCAGCTAAGATCGGCTCAAAACAACAAGCATTCGAGGCTGCAATGACGCTTTCCCAATTACTCGACGCCATGCGCCAGGACCCTTTTTCGGTTCGCATTCCCCTGACCTGGGGGCAGGGGCGGGCTGGCTTTGGCGGCCTGGCCGCCGCACTGGTCTACGAGGCCATGCGGGCCAAGGTGCCCGAAGACCGGCCGGTGCGCTCGTTGGCCATTACCTTCGTCGGGCCGATGGCGGTGGATACGCCCACGCGTTTCGAGGCCGAGGTGTTGCGTGAAGGCAAGGCCGTCAGCCAGGTGCTCGGCCGCGCGACCCAGGATGGTCAGGTGGTGACGCTGGTGCAGGGAAGCTTTGGCGCCTCGCGTGACTCCGCGGTATCGGTCGAGGCGCTGGAAGCGCCTGACCTGCTTCCGGTTGACGAGTGCCAGGAGCTGCCCTACATGCCGGGCGGCCCGGAATTCACCCGCCACCTGGCGATGCGCTGGGCGCTCGGTGGGCTGCCGTTCAGCGGTGATCGTTCGCGGGAAATGGGTGGTTGGGTACGCCTGCGCGGCGAGGTCGAGCGCGAGCCGGTCAACGAGGCGCACCTGCTGGCGCTGGTCGATGCCTGGCCGCCGGCGGTGCTGCCGCACCTGACCCGTTTCGCGCCGGGAAGCTCCCTGACCTGGACCATCGAATTCGTGCAGCCGGTGCCGGCGCTCGATACCCATGACTGGTGCCGTTACCGCGCGGTCATCGAGCACGCCCGCGATGGCTACGGACACTGCGCCGCAGCCCTGTGGACGCCGGCCGGAGAGCTGGTCGCGCTAAGCCGGCAGACCGTAACCGTGTTCGGCTGACGTTTACAGCTTCAGCTGGCCGATGGCGCGAGTCAGCTCTGCCGAAAGCTGGGCAAGCTCGGCGCTGGTGGCGGCAGAGTCGACGGTTTGCTGAACAGTGCGTTCGGTGACGTCGCGAATGCCTGTCACCGAGCGATTCATCTCTTCGGCGACCTGGCTCTGCTGCTCCGCGGCGACCGCGATCTGGGTGTTGCTTTCGCGCATCTGGGCCACCGCGCCGGTGATGGCGCCCAGAGCGACGCCGGCCTCTCGGGCCTCGCGTACGCAGTCGTCGGCCTTGAGCGAACTTTCCTGCATGAATTCCACGGCGTCGCGCGTCATGGCCTGCAAGGCCGTGATCATGCGGGTGATTTCGTCGGTGGATTCCTGGACACGCTTCGCCAGGTTGCGCACCTCGTCGGCGACCACGGCGAAGCCACGGCCCATCTCGCCGGCACGGGCCGCTTCGATGGCGGCGTTGAGTGCCAGCAGGTTGGTTTGCTCGGCGATGCTGTGGATCTCAGTGACCACACCATTGATCTTCTGGCTGTCGGTAGCCAGCTGCTGGATCGTCTCGGCGGTCTGCTGGATGCCTTGGGAAAGGCTCGAGATCGACCGCTCGACCTGGCCGACCACACGGTGGCCATCGCCGGCCAAGCGGTCGGCGTTCTGCGACTGGTCGCGGGTGTCGCCGGCGTGCTGGGCGATGTGGTGGACCGTGGCGGTCATCTCGTTGATCGCCGTGGCGGCCTGATCGGTCTCGCTCTGCTGGCCGAGCATGCCCTGGCGCACGTCCTTCATGCTTTCGGCCAAACGAGTTGCACCCTCATCGAGCCGCGCGGCGGCCTGCGCCACCGTGCTCACCACACGCTGATAACCGTTCTGCATGGCATTGAACGCGGTCGCCATCTGGCCGACCTCGTCGCGGCTGTCCAGCGGTACTCGGGCAGAGAGGTCACCGCTGCGCTCGACGTGCAGCATGACGTCCTTGAGCGTGTTGAGGTGGCTGAGCAGAAAGCGGATCAAGAGCTGCGATGCGGTCAGGAGGGCCAGCATCAGCACGGCGACAGCGATGGCATAGCTGAAGAAATGCTCGGTAATGATCTCCAGCAGGCTCGGCGAACGGGCGACCACGGCGACGTCCTGGCCGTTGGCATTCTGGATTACCTGTACGCCGATGACCTCGTTGCTGCCGAACAGGTCATCGTGCGGAATGTCGGTCCAGCCGGACAGCGCGGGAACCTGGGTGCCGGCGATGGTCAGGGGCTGGCCTGGACGGAACGGTCGGACGTCCGGATTGACCGGCAGGGCCGCGCCGGTTGGCCAGGCTTCGATGAGTGCGGCGTGGCTCTGCGCATTGAGCTTGGCAGTGACTTGGCGGGCGCTCTGCTCCAGGTGCATGGCGAAGAGCACCAGCAGCAAGGTGGTGACGAACGCCACCATGTTGACTGCCCAAAACTTGTACTTCAGTGACAGATCGCGAATCCAGGCGCCCATGCTTTGCCTTCTTCCAGGGAAAATCCAACGTGGTCACATCGTGCCCTTTTTTTGGCCGACAGACGTGACGCGCATCAACCACAGTTGGGTTAGCGGCGTGAGCAGCTCAAGCTTGAGCGGCAGACATGGATTTTTCTCATTCGATGGCAGGCAGGCCAAAAAAAGCGCGGGCGCAGACGGTGGTGTGCTCGGCCAGGTCGGCTTCCGATTCGCCCCGGTGAAGGGCCACTTCCTTAAGTACCAGCGGCAGATAGGCCGGTTCGTTCTGGCCGCTCTTGGGCCGTGGGCGCAGGGTTCGCGGCAAGAGGTAAGGTGCATCGGTCTCGAGCATCAGTCGGCCGCGGGGAATTTCCCGAACCAGCGGGTGGAGGTGAGTGCCACGCCGCTCGTCGCAGATCCAGCCGGTGATGCCGATGTGCAGATCCATATCCAGATAGGCGTAGAGCGCGCGTTTTTCTCCGGTGAAGCAGTGGACGACCGCGGCGCTGAGGCAGTCGCGGAACGGCCGTAGTATTTGCGCCATGCGCTGGTCGGCATCGCGTTCATGAAGGAATACGGGCAGGCCCAGCTGCACCGCGAGCTCCAGTTGTTCTTCCAGAACCCGCTCCTGTTGGCCGCGCGGCGAGAAGTCCCGGTTGAAGTCCAGTCCGCATTCGCCGACGGCACGAGCTGGCTCCTGGCGCAGCAGTTCGGCCAGTTGCCGTCCGCTGTCGGCGGTCCACTCACTGGCCTGGTGCGGATGAACCCCGGCGGTAGCGAACAGTCGCTGGCGGCTATCGTCCAGCTCGCCACAAAGGGCTAGCGCCTGCTCGCTCTCCTCGAGGCTGGTGCCGGTCAGTACCAGCTGCATCACCTGAGCGTCATAGGCCCGCTGGAGCAGCGACGGCGCGTCCTTTGCCAATGCCGGGTGAGTGAGGTTGACCCCGATATCGACGAGCTGCATCTTCGTGTTTTCCTTATTTATCAAGTATATATGAGTATAACGTGAAGCATGACCTAAGATAGGGGGTAGCCCATGATCTCGCCCTGTGAGACCCTTTCCGACCCTTCATCAACGCCCTGGTGCGTCGACGACCTCCTCGGAAGGCCCCATGCTGAGACTGTTGCCGCTGCTGTTTTGCCTGCTGGTGCTTGCGCCACAGACGGCGTTCGCGCGGCTGGCGGGCCCACAGGAGGCCTGGCAGCAGGGCGCTACGGTACGCGATCTTGCCGACATACGCCGCAGCGGGGTGCTGCGGGTGTTGGTCAACCAGAGCCGCAACAGCTCCGGCGAGGTGAAGGGCGAAGCGATAGGCGTCGAATACACGCGTCTGCGAGCCTTCGAGCAGTTTCTCAATCGGGACGTTGCGAAGGGCAGATCGCCCATCGAATTGATGATCATTCCCAAGGCCAAGGATCAGCTGATCGCCGCGTTGCAGCGCGGCGAGGGTGACCTCGTCGCGCCGGGTGAGCTGATGGATAGCAAGAGTGCCTCCGGTATCGGGCGCAGCGGGGCGGTGGTGCGCGATGTGGCGCTCGTGCTGGTGACGCGCCAGGGCCAGCGTACCTATCGCAGTGCCGAGGCGTTGTCCGGGCATAGCCTGGCACTGCCGGCCGGCAGCGCCGCGGGCCCGGTGATCGAACGCCTGAACCGGCAGCTGGAACAGCACAAGCGCGCGCCCATCCAGCTGGAATGGGTGGACCCGACGCTGGCGGTCGAGGATGTGCTGGAAATGGTCCAGGCCGGCATCTTCCCGGCGACGGTGGTCGAGCAAACGATCGCCGAGCGCTGGGCCAAGGTCATGCCCAAGTTGCGCGTCGAGAAGCGTTTCGTAATCGGCGAGCGGGACGACATGCACTGGTTCGTGCGCAAGGAAGCGGGCATGCTGCGCGCCAGCGCCGATCGCTTCCTCGCGCAATACCGGGCGCCGGCCAACCAGGACTCTGCCTTCGTACGGGTCTACCGACCGCTGTACAAGGTGCACCACCCGCTCGATGCGGTGGGGCGTCAGCGCCTGGAGAAGGTCCGCCCGACCTTGCAGCGCTATGCCGACGAGATGTCGCTCGACTGGCTGGGGCTGGCGGCGCTGGCGTTCAAGGAGTCGACGCTCAACCCGGCGGCGCGGGGTGCTTCCGGCGCCACCGGGCTCATGCAGATCACCCCGGCGACGGCGCGCAGCATGGGGGTACGGGACATCGGCAACCTCGACAACAACGTCCAGGCCAGTGCCCGCTACCTGGCCAGTATCCGGCGCGAGTTCTTTTCCAGCCCGCGTCTGAACGAGCGCGAGCGGTTGGCCTTCATCCTTGCGGCCTACAACATGGGGCCGCAACGCGTGCAGAGCCTCCGGGCCGAAGCACGTCGGCGAGGGCTCAACCCGAACCAATGGTTCTTCCAAGTCGAGCGCATCGCCATGGAAACGGTCGGCATGGGCGTGGTCAGCTACGTCAACAGCGTCAACAAGTATTACCTCGCGTACGAGCGGCAGCGCGCGCTGATCGAGGGCGGCCGTCGGACCCTCACACTCAATTGACTCGCTGAGCGCTTTCGGCGGTTGCCAGCTGTTGCGAGCCTTGCAGGCGCAAGCGTTCCCGCTCATCGAAGTGTCGCTCGGCCAGACGCTCCAAGGCCGTTTGCTTGTCGATGGCGTCGAGCCCGCGGTTGCGTTCGATAACTTCCCTTTCTGCGCGATAGGCGGCCAGCCTGCGTTGCCAACCTTGACGCTGGGCGTCGAGTGACTCGAGCCGCTGCGTGGCTTCGGCACCCACCAGTTGCTGGCGTAGCTGCCGCACCGCCTCGGGTGTGGCGCCTTGATTCATCAGCTCACGGGTCTGCAGCGCAAGTTCGTGCTGCAGTTCCGGTACCACCGAATCCTGGACCTCTGGCGGCAGCGACTGGCGAAGCCGATCGAGAGCATGACCCTTGGCCTGCGCATCGAGACTGTCGTCGTGGCGCAATGCGAGGCGTTCCAGGGTGAAGCGCTGGTGCGCCTCCTCGAAGCCGAAAAAGGCCTGATGCGCTTCGCTGCTAAAGAGGGTCGCCCGCAGGGCCTGGACCGCGGCGAGCCGTCTCTGCATGCCGGCAAGATCGCCAACCTGCGGATGCTGGCGTTCCAGTTCGATTAGCTGGCGCTTGTAGTCCAGGTATTGGGCGAGCAGGCGCATCGCCTGCCCACGCGCCGGTTGCGTCAGGCTCTGATCGATGTGCTGCCGCAAGCGCTCGACGCTGCTGTGCAGCGGCTCCTCGCCGATGGTGCTGAGGAAATAATCGAACAGGCGGCGGATTTCTTCACGGATCACCAGATTGCCGGCCACATCGACTTCGAAGCCGCCATCGACGCGGGTGCCCCTGAGCGATGGCGGCAGCGGCGCCGGGTGTGAGGCGACTCGAGGGCTGGCCGCTACAGGTTCCGAGCCATCGCCCTGGCCGGCGGCCAAACGTCGCGATTCGGACGCGTCCGGCGCCGGATGCGCAGTGGCAACCTGCTCGGACGGAGTGGGAATCACAACGACCGCCAGCAAGCTGAGCGCGGTGCCGGCACCGAACAGCAACGGCAATTTCTTCATGGCATCACCTCAGGGGCAAGAGCCCGGGACCGGAGTCCCGGCGGGGTTCAGAGCCCTGCGTTCTTCAAGCGATTGGCGTGCTGACGGTAGACCGTGATCGGATCGGTCTCGAGCAGGCTGGTCAGGCCGAGCGTCTGGTTCACCTCATCGAGGTGGTTCATTCGGTAGTTGTCGCGGATGACCTGGCCCAGGCGGGAGCTGCAGCGGCCGACCAGACCGTCATTGGCATCGCTGAACGCCAGCGATCCTGCGCCGGTGAGGGCGTCGCTGATATCCAGTGGATTGGTCAGCGGGCTGGTGCCGCTCCAGGAGTAATAGCGCACGCCGTTGACCTGATAATCGCCTTCGCCACAGGTCGAGCGGGGTACGCCCTGGGGAAACTTGGCATTGAAGCGCGCCGCGCCTTCGCTGTTCAGCGATTCCAGGCTTCCGAGTGAGTTCTGCGGGTTGGTGCTCGGGCTGCCGGTCAGGAAGTGAATCAATGCGCCCATCCCGTTGACGATGCCCGAGACGATCGCTTCGCTGGCCGATCCCTCGGGAATGCGGCGCAGCAGATCGGCCACGTCCGAGCCTTTGTGAGGCGCGCCAACGCTGGTGACCGAGGCAACGAGCTCGGGCCGGACCGCGGCGACGTACCTGACCGTCGGGCCGCCATGGCTATGGCCGATCAGATTGACCTTCGGCTTGCCGCTGATGGCAACGATCTCCTCGACCTGGGCAAGCAGTTCCTCGCCGCGCACCTCGGAGGTATTGAGTTGGCTGACTTCCGTGACGTAGACCTGAGCGCCACCGCTGCGTAGCGCCCGGGGAATGCCATACCAGTAGTCGACGCCGAGCAGGTTGTCGAAGCCGAGCATTCCGTGGCCCAGCACGATGGGATACTGGGTCGCGGTGTAGCCGGTCGCCGCATGCAAAGGTGCGCTCAGAATCGCCGTGGCGGCGATGCAAAGGGCAAGTGCGTTCTTTTTATTGTTCATGTTCGCTCTCTAGGTGCGTGGATCGGAAAGGAGGGCAGTCCCTTGCCAATCACCGCGCCGGCGGGCGCGTACTGCAATCACGCTAGCGCAGCATTCATGCCAGTCGCGCAGGCGCGGGCCTTGTCCGCTCTAGCTGGCAGTCCTGCGGCGTGTCCGGTACGTATTCTAGAGGGCGTGCGGGCGCACGGTTGTTACTGAGCGGAACGAGTAGTTGGGCAGTAAGGTAATCTTTCTGGAGTTGGCCGCTTGTTTGGCGATAATGTGACCTTTTAGTGCTATTTATGACTAACCAGTCCTGGGTAGTCGATAGCGACCACATACCAGGTCTGCTCGCCGGTCGGCGTCTGCACGCGCACTTCGGCGTCCAGCGCCTTGCCGACCAGTGCCCGGGCAAGGGGAGAGTCGATGCTGATCCAGCCCTGCTTGAGGTCCAGTTCGTCGGGGCCGACGATGCGGTAGCGGGCCTCGTCGCCGTTCTCGTCTTCCAGCGTCACCCAGGCGCCGAAGTAAACTTTGCCGGGATCGGAGGGCCGCTCGCTGATGACCTTGAGCTTCTCCAGCCGCTTGGTCAGAAAGCGCACACGGCTATCGATTTCACGCAGCATCTTCTTGCCGTAGGTGTATTCGGCGTTTTCCGAGCGGTCGCCCTGGGCCGCGGCTTCGCTGACGGACTGGGTCACCTGCGGGCGGCGCACATGCCATAGCTCGTGCAGTTCGGCACGTAGCCGCGCCTCGCCTTCGGGCGTGATCAGCGGAGTGCCGGCGGCGCGGGGCGGGCGATAACGGCTCATGATGCTCTCGGCAGGAAAAAGGGAGCGGATTCTACCAAGCTCAAGCCTCCCGCAGCACGGCAAGGGGGCTGACCTGCAATGCCCGACGGGTTCCGAGCGTGCCGGCGGTCCCGACCAGCACGGTGCCAAGCAGCGGGAGCAGCAGCAACCAGGGGTGTGGCTGCCAGCGCAGGTCGAAGGCAAAGTGGTACAGCAGCGCCGCTACCAGCTCGCAACCAACCGCCGCCAGCAGACCGCTGGCGGCACCGAGCAGTCCGAACTCCGCACGCCGCGCCTTGAGCAGCAGTGCGCGTTCGGCACCCAGCGCGCGAAGCAAGGCGCCCTGGCGGATACGTTCGTCGAGGGTCGCCTGCAGCCCGGCGAACAGCACGGCAAGCCCGGCTGCGAGCACGAACAGCAGCACGAACTCCACGGCCAGCGAGACCTGGGCAAGGATGCTGCGAATCTGTGCCAGCAGGGCTTCGACCTGCAGCAGCGTGACCGACGGGAAAGCGCGCGCCAGCTCCACCAACTGGCGCTCCTGACCCGGCGGGAGGTGGAAGCTGGTCATGTAGGTGACCGGCATGCCTTGCAGGGTGCCGGGCTCGAAGATCATGTAGAAGTTGGGTTGGAAACTGTCCCAGTCGACTTCACGAAGACTGCTGACCACCGCGTCCCGGTTCAGCCCGCCGATGGTGAAACTCAGCCGATCACCGAGGACGAGTTGCAGGCTTTCGGCCAGCTCGCTTTCCACCGACACGCCGGGCAATTCGCCGCGGGTGGCCTCGCTCCACCAGGTGCCGGCGTTCAGATGGTTGTCCGGCGGCAGGTCGGCGGCCCAGGTCAGGCTGAGGTCGCGGTTGATCGCCCGCTCGCCGCGCGACTCCTTGCTCACCAGCTGGCGTACCGGTTCGCCATTGATCGCCACCAGGCGGCCGGGAACAACCGGGTAGAGCGGCGCGGCATGGTCGGAGAGTTGCGCGATACGCGCGGCGAAGGCGTCGCGATCGGCTTCGAGCACGTTGAGCACGAAGTGGTTGGGCGCATTCTCCGGTAGCTGATCCTGCCAGGTGTCGAGCAATTCGCCGCGTAGCAGTGCAATCAGCGCCATCGCCAGGAGAATCAGCCCAAAGGCCAGCGATTGTCCGGCAGCCGCCAAAGGATGGCGCAGCAGTTGTCCCAACCCCAGGCGCCACGGCAGCGACGAGCGGGCCAGCAGGGCACGCATCGAGCGCAGCCCCAACAGCAGCAGGCCGCCGAGCAGAAGGGTGGCTACCAGCCCGCCGCCGATCAGCGCCAGGGTCAGCTTCAGATCCAGGCTCAGGCGCCACATGATCAGGCCGAGCGCCAGGATCGCCGCGCCATAGACGATCCAGGTACTGGGCGGTATCGGTAACATATCGCGACGCAGCACCCGAAGCGGCGGCACGCGGCCAAGGGATGCCAGCGGCGGCAAGGCGAAGCCGGCGAGCGCGACCAGGCCGGTGGCGATGCCGGCCAACGCTGGCCATAGGGTTGCCGGCGGAACCTCGGTGGAGAGCAGGTCTCGCAACAGGTAGAACAGACCGTGCTGGGCGAGCCACCCGAGCAGGGCGCCGCAGAGGCTTGCGAATACGCCGAGCAGCGCCAGCTGAATGCCGAACAGCAGCAGTGCCTCGCGTCGAGACAATCCCATGCAGCGCAGCAGGGCGCTGGCGTCGAAACGGCGCGCGGCAAAGCGTGCCGCCGAAAGCGCTACGGCGACGCCCGACAACAGCACCGCGGCGAGGCTGGCGAGATTCAGGTAGCGCTCGGCACGGCCCAGCGCGCCACCGATCTGGCGATTGCCATCGCGAGCCGTCTCGATGCGCTGGTGTGGCTGCAAAATCGGCTCGATCTGGCGACGGTAGTCGGCCAGGGCCTCGGCCGAGCCACGCCACAGGTCACGGTAGCGCACGCGGCTACCCGGCTGGACCACGCCGGTGGCGGCGAGGTCATCCAGATGCATCAGTACCCGTGGCGTCAGACTGTAGAAATCGCCGACACGGTCCGGCTCGTAGGTCAGCACCCGGGTCAGACGCAGCTGCTGGTTGCCCACCTCGATGCTGTCGCCGATCGAGAGATCCAGCGCGGCGAAAAGGCGCGCTTCAGCCCAGGCTTCGCCAGTTGCAGGGCCACCGCCGGGTTGCTCCGGCTCATAGGGAGCGGCGGCGCTGCGCAGTTGCCCGCGCAGGGGATACGGGCTGTCCGCGGCCTTGACGCTGGCCATCTGTAGCTCGTCGTCCGTTGCGACCATGCTGGAAAACTCGACGACCTGCGCATGATCCAGCCCCAGTTGCCGGCCGACTTGGATCTGTTGGTCGTCGGCCGGTGCGCTGCCCTGCAGGACCAGATCGGCGCCAAGGAATTCGGTGGCGCGAAGCAACATGGCATCGTTGAGTCGCGCGCCGAAATAACCGATCGCGGTGCTGGTGGCGACCGCGATCAACAACGCGAAGAAAAGGATCCTCAACTCACCGGCGCGCGCGTCGCGCAGCAGCTGCCGAAAGGCGAGGGCGAGCAGGCGAGAGCTGGGCATGTGCGTCATGCGCTCAGCCCGTCTGCGACCTGGCGACCGGCCTCCAGTCGCAATACCCGCTGGCAACGCCGCGCCAGACGCTCGTCGTGGGTCACCAGCACCAGGGTGGTGCCGCGCTCGCGGTTCAGTTCGAACAACAGGTCGGTGATGTGCTCGCCGGTATGGGTATCCAGATTGCCGGTGGGCTCGTCGGCGAACAGTACCGCGGGCTCGGCGGCAAAGGCCCGGGCCAGCGCCACGCGCTGTTGCTCGCCGCCCGACAGCTGGCGCGGATAATGGGTCAGTCGTGGGCCGAGCCCGACCCGCTCGAGCAGCGCCTGGGCTACGGCTCTGGCGTCGCGCCGGCCGTCGAGTTCCAGTGGAAGCATGACGTTTTCCAGGGCGTTGAGGCTGTCGAGCAGCTGGAAGGACTGGAACACGAAGCCGACATGCTCGGCGCGGACGCGTGCGCGCTGGTCCTCATCCAGACCACCGAGCACCTGGCCGGCCAGTTCGACCTCGCCGCCGCTGGGCAGATCCAGCCCGGCCAGCAAGCCCAGCAGGGTGGACTTGCCCGAGCCCGAGGTGCCGACGATGGCCAGACTGTCGCCCTTTGCGAGCTCCAGCGAGAGGTCTTCGAGGATGACCAGCTCGCCTTCCGCGCTGGGAACCACTTTGTTAAGGTGCCGTGCAGTAAGAATGCTGACGCTCATGGAGTATCCGATGCGAATGAGTCTGCTGAGGGGCGGCGTGCTGGCGTTGCTGCTTTGGGCCCAAGGGGCTCTGGCCGGCACCATGCTGGTGGTCGGGGATAGTATCAGCGCCGCTTTCGGGCTGGATACCACGCAGGGCTGGGTGCATTTGCTGCAACAGCGCCTGGACGAAGAAGGGCGCGAACACCGCGTGGTGAACGCTTCGGTCAGTGGCGACACCAGTGCTGGCGGGCTTTCGAGGCTACCGGCGCTGCTCGCCGAGCATGAGCCGACCATCGTCATTATCGAGCTCGGTGGCAACGACGGCCTGCGTGGACAGCCGACTGCGCAATTGAAACAGAATCTTGCGCAGATGATCGAACGCTCGGAAGACGCGGGCGCCAAGGTGCTGTTGCTGGGGATGCGCCTCCCGCCGAACCTGGGGCCTCGCTACACCGAGGCCTTTGCCGCGGCATTCGATTCCGTGGCCGAAGAAAAGTCGGTCGCCTACGTGCCCTTCATGCTCGAAGGCGTGGGCGGTGTTTCCGGGATGATGCAGCAGGACGGCGTACACCCAACCGCTTCGGCCCAGCAACGGCTATTGGATAATGTCTGGCCGGCGCTCGAACCCTTGCTTTGATGCGGGCGCGCGGCTACTGTCGCGCCCGATCGAAGGAGCACCCGGATGCCGCGCCCAAGCTGGACCCCCTACGCCTATCGGCTGATCGAGCCGGATGAGCAGTTCGACCTGTTCGCCTGCCGCGAGAATCGGCTGCATCTGGCTACCCGGCAACTGGAGTTGAATGGCACCGCTGACCGGACGCTCTGTGGCGGTCTGTTGCCTGCTCAGCCGCGCTGGCTCGAGCTGCAATTGCCGATGCTCAAGGATCGCCGCCTGTGCAGTGCCTGCCACGAGTTGCTCAAGGCACAGCGCAAAGGCCGTTCGGCCTCGACGCTCGCCTGGTAGCTCTCGCCGACGGCAGCGGTCAATGTACAATCGCAACTCATGAACGCTTCATTCCAAGGACTTCTGCCGATGCTGTCGCGTGCGCCTGCGCTGGTCTTCTGTCTGTCTCTCGCCGCCCTGTGCTCGACGTTACCGGCTGCTGCGCTGGAGTTGCCGTTGCCGCCCGACGGCAGCGATATCGTTGGCCAGGTCCAGGTGATCAAGGCCCGATACGAAGACACCTTCTCCGACATTGGCGACGCCAATGATCTGGGCTACCTGGAAATGGTCGCCGCCAACCCTGGCGTGGACCCTTGGCTGCCGGGAGAAGGCACCGACATCATTCTGCCGACGCGCTTCATCCTGCCACCTGGGCCGCGCGAAGGCATTGTGATCAATCTGGCCGAGTACCGCATGTATTACTTCCCGGCGGGCGAGTCGGTGGTTCACACCTACCCACTGGGCATTGGTAGGGAAGGTTGGGGCTCGCCGATCACCAGTACCCGCATCACTGTCAAGACGCCTAATCCGGCCTGGTACCCGCCGCAGTCGATCCGCGACGAACACGCCGCCGAGGGCGATCCGCTGCCGCGGGTGGTGCCGCCCGGGCCGGACAATCCGTTGGGACCCTACAAGATGACCCTGGCGCTGCCGGGCTACCTGATCCATGGCTCGAACAAGAAGTTCGGTATTGGCACGCGGGTCAGTCATGGCTGCTTCCGGATGCTCAATCACAACCTGCTCGAGCTGGCGGCGATGGTCCCGGTCGGCACCAAGGTGCGCATCATCGACGAGCCCTACAAGTTCGGCGTCAGCGAAGGAAGGATCTATCTGGAGGCGCATACGCCGCTGGAGGCTGAGGAAAAAGGCCTGTCGCTGATGGACAAGCATGCCGCGGTGATCAACAGCCTGCTCAGCCGTGGCGAGAGTACGGCCAACCTGCGGCTGGACTGGGAGATGATCCGCGACATCATCGCGGCCGAAGATGGGCTGCCGGTGCAGATCGCCGAGCCCGATACGACCGTTGCCACCCAGTTTGAACCGATCTTCTGACGAGGTTCTCGCGCATAAAAAAGCCGACCTCGAGGTCGGCTTTTTTTGTATCCGTGTCGCTTATTTGCGGCTGGCGCGTTCCAGCATGCGCAGTGCGCGCTCGTTGGCTTCGTCAGCAGTCTGCTGGGCCTTCTGAGCGGCAGCCATGGCTTCGTCAGCCTTGCGGTAAGCTTCGTCGGCACGGGCTTGGGCGCGGGCAGCGGCGTCTTCGGTAGCGGTCAGACGGGCTTCGCTTTCTTGGGTCATGTTATTGCTGCAACCGGTAGCCAGAACAGCGGCCAGAGCCAGAGCAGAGAATTTCAGAACGTTGTTCATCGTGTTCCCCTTAAGGTGGAATTCCATAAAGCAACTTCCCAGTCACGAAAAGTTGGCGCGCACATACTACCTATAACTGTTGGTAAGTAAACCGAGTCAGCACAACGGTAGCGTTTTTTTCCGACCCGGACGCGAATGCCAACTTTCAAGGGTGTTACGGACAACCGCATCAATTGTAAGTGCTTTATGAGGTCATACGATTTGGTTAGTAAGCGCATCTGCGATGTCGCTTGGTGGTATGTCAGCCAGAGGCCGGAAAAATTCCGCGAACCTGAGCTAAAAGCAACAATCCAATAGTATGTGCGTGCCGCCACGTTGCAGCGTTTCGTCTTCGCCGATTGTAGCGAAGTCCCGCGAGGCGTTAGCATGAGCGAACAAAGAGCGGGGTCTTAAGCCCCCATGAATCATGTCGCTGCGGGTCGTTCCGCAGTCTGACCCTGCCGAGGAATGACGATGAGCGATGCGCTGACCATTCACCATGACCAGGTCGGTCATCAATTCGAGATTACCCTCGAAGGCCATCGTGCCTATTTAGCCTATATGGACCTTGGCAAGCAGACCCTTGATATCTACCGTACTTTTGTTCCCAACGCCTTGCGTGGACGCGGTATTGCCGCGTTGCTGGCGCAGGAAGCACTCGATTACGCTGCACGCGAGGGTTATACGGTAATTCCGTCCTGCTCCTATGTGGAGCGCTACCTAGAACGACAGCAGCAGAAGGGCGTTGCCGCTTCGGAATAAAGCAAAAACGCCGGCGATCGCCGGCGTTTTTCATCGTGCGTCCGAGCGTTAGCCACGGGTGCGTTTGGGTAATACATCCTTGAGCTTGGCGTGCATGCCGAGCAGCGCCTTCTCGGTGGTTTCCCAGTCGATGCAGGCGTCGGTGATCGAAACACCGTACTTGAGGTCGGCGAGGTCTTTCGGTATGGACTGGCTGCCCCAGCCCAAGTGGCTCTCCACCATCAGGCCGACGATCGACTGGTTGCCTTCGAGAATCTGGTTGGCCACGTTTTCCATGACCAGCGGCTGCAGTGCCGGGTCCTTGTTGGAGTTGGCGTGGCTGCAGTCGACCATGATGTTCGCGGCGATTCCGGCCTTGGCCAGCTCCTGCTCGCAGATCGCCACGCTGACCGAGTCGTAGTTCGGCTTGCCGTTGCCGCCGCGAAGCACGACGTGGCCGTAGCGGTTGCCCTTGGTGGTGACGATCGATACGCCGCCTTCCTGATTGATGCCGAGGAAGCGATGCGGGCTCGAAACGGATTGCAGTGCATTGATCGCGACGGTCAGGCTGCCATCGGTACCGTTCTTGAAGCCGACCGCGGAGGAGAGGCCCGATGCCATCTCGCGATGGGTTTGCGATTCGGTGGTGCGAGCACCGATCGCCGACCAGCTGATCAGGTCCTGCAGATACTGCGGGGAGATCGGGTCCAAGGCCTCGGTAGCGGTGGGCAGGCCCATCTCGGCGAGGTCGCGCAGCAATTGGCGACCGATGTGCAGGCCATCCTGGATCTTGAACGAGTCGTCCATGTAGGGATCGTTGATCAGGCCTTTCCAGCCGACCGTGGTGCGCGGCTTCTCGAAATAGACGCGCATCACCAGGAACAGCGTGTCCGAAACCTTTGCCGCCAATTCCCTGAGCCGCCCGGCGTATTCGTGCGCGGCTTTCAGGTCATGGATGGAGCAGGGGCCGACGACGATGAACAGCCGGTGGTCTTTGCCATCGAGGATGTCCCTCACGACCTGGCGGCCATGGGCTACGGTCTTCAGCGCCGCGTCGGTCAGCGGAATCTCGTGTTTGAGCTGATCAGGGGTGATCAGGGTCTCGTTGGAGGCAACGTTAAGGTCATCGATCGGTAAATCAGCCATCGTGTCACTCGTCTATTCACAGGTGCGCTCCGTCTGCGGCCCGGTGCGGCGGAGCGATGCATGGCGCAGCGGGGAGGGAACCTTAGCGTTTATGGGGCCGGTCGACAATGGCAAGACCTGCGCCTGCGCCTGCGCTGCGCTCACCGATACCCGTAGGAAAATTGTCGGATATTCCGCTGGCCGATCCACTGTCTCGTTGTCTGCAAGGGCTGATATCGTCTGTGGCTTTATCGGTGCGCCTAGCGAGCACCAGCCATTTCCTGCCATGGAGCGTATTCACATGTCCGAATCCCGACCGCGTATCGGCGTCATTGGTACTGGCGCCATCGGTGGCTTTTACGGCCTGATGCTGGCCCGCGCCGGCTACGATGTTCATTTTCTTTTGCGCAGCGAATATTCGGCCGTGGCGGAGAACGGGCTGGTGGTCAACAGTGCCCAGCATGGCCCGCTCAAGCTCGAGCCGGTGCAGGCCTATCGCGATGCCGAACAGATGCCGCCTTGTGACTGGCTGCTGGTCGGAGCCAAGAGCACCAACAACGCTGCCCTGGTGCCGGCAATCCTGGCCGCGGCGGCACCAGACGCCAAGGTCGTGCTGCTACAGAACGGTCTTGGCATCGAGGACGGCTTGCGGCCGTTGCTGCCGCCGAACCTGCACCTGCTCGGTGGCCTCTGCTTCATTTGCGCGCACCGCTCGGCGATGGGTGTGATCGAGCACGAAGCGCTCGGCGGAATCAACATCGCCTACCACTCCGGCCCGGCAGACGGGCAGGAGGCGCAGATGTCTCTGGTGGAGGAGGGGGTCTCGCTGTTCAAGACAGCGGGCATCGACTCAACCGCCATGGCCGACCTCGCCCTGGCTCGCTGGCAGAAGCTGGTCTGGAACGCACCTTACAACGGTCTCTCGGTACTGCTTGGCGCCGGTACCAAGCCTTTGATGGAAAACCCCGACAGCCTGGCCCTGGTCAGGGCGATCATGGAGGAAACCTTCGCGGCCGCGACTGCCTGCGGGTGTCAGCTTCCCGAGGTGCTGGTGGACAGGATGCTGGCGGCGACCAGCCGGATGCCGGACTACCTGCCGAGCATGTATCACGACTTCATGCATCGCAGGCCCATGGAGCTCGAGGCGATCTATGCGGCGCCACTGGCCGCGGCAGCCCAGGCCGGCTTCCCGATGCCGAAAACCGAGGCGTTGTTGCAGTCGCTGCGCTTTCTCGAGGCACGCAACCTCGGTTGACTACCTGTCGTCGCGTCAGTGGCCGATAGTGTGACGGCGGTTATATAAGTGTCACCTGGAGTCTGGCTAGTGGCCATCCTCCACCGCCGAGGCGTCGGTCGGCTGCTAAGCTTTGATCGGGTCTGACTGCAGTCGAGGAGGCCGCGTGATCCGATCAATTCTCTATGCTACGGACTTGAGTCTGTACGCAGCCTATGTATTGCAGCACGCGCTCTCGCTCGCCCGAGCCTATCGGGCGGACCTGTATGTCGTGCATGCGGTCGAGCCGTTGGGGTTGTTCGCCGAGTCGGTGTTGCAGACCTACCTCGATCGGGACGCCATCGATTCGCTGCATGAGGGTGGGCTGTCGGCGGTGATGGCCAATCTCGAGGCGCGTGTGCACGAAGGCTTCATGGATGATGTGGGCGAGGGCATCGACGATCGTGCACTGATCCGCGCCGTGCGTGTGGTACAGGGCGATCCGCCGCAGGTGATTCTCGCCGAGGCCGAGCGTCTCGGCGTCGACCTGCTGGTGATTGGCAGCCACAGCCATGGCTTCGGTCTGGACACCCCGCTGGGACGGACAGCGGCGCGGCTGGTGCAACTGGCAGAGGTGCCGGTCTACCTGGTACCCATGCTGCCCCACCGTATGTGAAAGCCTGCGAAGCGCGCCACTTAGATTCCCAAGCAAAGTGTAGAAAAAGATCTAGAATCTCAGCACAGCCAGCCATATGGTTATAAACCTGCGGCTGGCCATGCCCTGACCTTTGAGGATCGTTTATGAAGCTGCAACAACTGCGCTACATCTGGGAAGTGGCGCACCATGACCTCAATGTCTCAGCCACTGCGCAAAGCCTGTTCACCTCACAGCCTGGTATCAGCAAACAGATACGTCTGCTGGAGGACGAACTCGGTGTCGAGGTCTTCGCCCGGAGTGGCAAGCACCTCACGCGCATTACGCCGGCGGGCGAGCGGATCATCCTCACTGCAGGCGAGATTCTGCGCAAATGCGAAAGCATCAAGCAGATCGCCCAGGAGTTCTCCAACGAAAAGAAGGGCACCCTGACCATCGCCACCACCCATACTCAGGCGCGCTATGCGCTGCCCACGGTGATCGGTGACTTCATCAAGCAATATCCCGATGTCTCCCTGCACATGCATCAGGGCACGCCGATGCAGATCGCCGAGATGGCCGCCGACGGGACCGTGGATTTCGCCATCGCCACCGAAGCGCTGGAGCACTTCGGCGATCTGGTGATGATGCCGTGCTACCGCTGGAACCGTTGCGTGATCGTGCCCCAGGGGCATCCGCTGGCCAAGCTCGGCAAGCTGACCCTCGAGGCGCTGGCCGAGCACCCGATCGTCACCTATGTGTTCGGCTTCACTGGACGCTCCAAACTCGACGAAGCCTTCAGTCATCGAGGGCTGTCGCCCAGGGTAGTGTTCACTGCGGCCGATGCCGACGTGATCAAGACCTATGTGCGGCTCGGCTTGGGCGTCGGCATCGTGGCCCGCATGGCGGTCGATGCCAAGCTTGATCAGGACTTGGTGGTGCTCGATGCCAGCGAGCTGTTCGAGGCCAGTGTGACCAAGATCGGCTTTCGTCGCGGCACCTTCCTGCGCGGTTTCATGTGTGACTTCATCCAGAAGTTCGCGCCCCACCTGAACCGTGACGTGCTGGAAAAAGCCATCCAGTGCCACAACAAGGCCGAGCTGGACGAGCTGTTCGCCGACGTTGAGCTGCCCACGCACTAAGCAGTCCGTACGAAAAAAAGCCATTCGGTACTGCCGAATGGCTTTTTTTGTCGCTATGGGTGCTGTCAGGCTTTGGCGATCAGGTTGCCCGCGTGCAGTCCGCATTCTTTGTGGGTGGCTTCCTCCCACCACCAGCGACCCTCGCGTTCGTGCTGGTTGGGCAGCACCGGGCGGGTGCAGGGTTCGCAGCCGATGCTGACGAAGCCGCGCTCGTGCAGACTGTTGTAAGGCACTTCGAGCATGCGGATATAGCCCCACACTTCCTCGCTGGTCATCTGCGCCAGCGGGTTGAACTTGATCAGGGCGTTGTCCGGCGTGGAGAAGGTCGTGTCGAGCTCCATTACCGCGACCTGGCTGCGGGTGCCAGGGCTCTGGTCGCGACGCTGGCCGGTGGCCCAGGCGCGCACAGTGGCGAGCTTACGGCGCAGCGGTTCGATCTTGCGGATTCCACAGCACTCGCCGTGGCCGTCGCGGTAGAAGCTGAACAGCCCCTTCTCTTTGACCAACGGTTCGAGCAGGGCAGGGTCGGGCGTCTGGATGTCGATGGCGATGTTGTAGTGCTCACGAACCTGCTCGATGAAACGATAGGTTTCGCCGTGAAGACGCCCGGTATCGAGGGTGAACACCTTGACGTTCTTGTTCAGCTTCCACGCCATGTCTACCAGCACCACATCCTCGGCGCCGCTGAAGGAAATCCACAGGTCGTCGCCGAACAGATCGAAGGCAAGGGCGAGAATCTCCTGCGGCGACTTGCTGGCATAGGTCGCGGCGAGTTCGGCGATGTCGAAGGTTTGGCTCATCAGGCGGTTCCTTTATATGACGCTTGGCGGCGCTCTCAGGGGCGGGGATGGTAGCAAAACAGCGTTATGCCTCTAAATAATCTTTAACGCATAAAACCCCTTCATCAAGGAATAAGCGTTGCGTTGCTTCACCTCCGGCTTGCCGCTAGAGTGCCGCTTCTTTTATTCGCATTAGGAGTGGCCCTGTGGAAATAGCCTGCCTCGACCTTGAAGGCGTACTGGTCCCGGAAATTTGGATCGCGTTCGCCGAAAAGACCGGCATCGAGTCGCTGCGGGCGACCACACGGGACATTCCCGATTACGACGTGCTGATGAAGCAGCGTCTGCGCATCCTCGACGAACATGGCCTCAAGCTGGCCGATATCCAGTCGGTGATCGCTACGCTCGAGCCCCTGGAGGGCGCCGTGGAGTTCGTCGACTGGCTGCGCGAACGCTTCCAGGTGGTGATTCTGTCGGACACTTTCTACGAGTTTTCCCAGCCACTGATGCGCCAGCTCGGTTTCCCGACACTGCTGTGCCACAGGCTGATCACCGACGAGACTGACCGTGTAGTGGATTACCAGTTGCGCCAGAAGGATCCGAAGCGTCAGTCGGTCATCGCGCTCAAGAGTCTCTATTACCGCGTCATCGCTGCCGGCGATTCCTACAACGACACCACCATGCTGTCCGAAGCGCATGCCGGGATTCTGTTCCACGCACCGGAAAACGTGATTCGGGAGTTCCCGCAGTTTCCTGCGGTTCACACCTATGAAGCTCTCAAGCAGGAATTCATCAAGGCCTCGAACCGTACGCTCAGCCTCTGACCCATCGCAGGCGCGACGGGCCGGGTCGCAGAACGGTCTGCGCGCCGGTTCAGCCGTGCTCCAGCGTCTGCATCAGGACGCGGACTTTGGTCAGCGACTCCTGATATTCCTCCTCGGGGTCCGAGTCTGCGACGATCCCGCCGCCGCCCCAGCAGCTGATTCGCCCCTCGCAGGCGAGCAGGGTGCGGATGGTGATCGAGCTGTCCATCTCGCCTCGCACATCGATATAGAGCAGCGATCCGCAATAGATGCTGCGGTCGGTCGGCTCCAGCTCGTCGATGATCTGCATCGCCCGTATCTTTGGCGCGCCGGTGATCGAGCCACCGGGAAAGCTGCCGGCCAGCAGGTCGAAGGCGTCTTTTCCAGCAGCCAGGGTGCCGGTGATGCTGCTGACCAGGTGGTGCACGTTCGGGTAGCTTTCCAGGGCGAACAGCTCCGGCACCCGAATGCTGCCAATCTCGCAGGTGCGGCCCAGGTCGTTGCGCAGCAGATCGACGATCATCAGGTTTTCCGCGCGATCCTTCGTGCTGGCGAGCAAGGCGTTGGCCTGTTCGGCATCGGCCTGGGCCTCCGCCGAGCGAGGGCGCGTGCCTTTGATCGGTCGGGTCTCTACCTGGCCGGAATGGCTGCGTAAGAAGCGCTCTGGGGAAAGGCTGAGAACGGCGCCTTCGGCGAGCGACATGAAGCCAGCGAAGGGCGTGGGGCAGGCCTCGCGCAAGACGCTGTAGGCCTGCCAGGGATCGCCGGCGTAGGTGGCGGAGAAACGCTGCGCGTAGTTGACCTGATAGCAGTCGCCGGCGCCGATGTAGCGCTGGATGCGTTCGATCGCACGGCGGTATTGCGCCGGCTGCTGGTCGGCGGCGAAGGGCTGCAACAGGCGAAACTGCGACCCGACTGCTTCGAACGGCTCGCTGAACACCGCTATCAACCGTTGTTGCTCCGCACTGGAAACGCTCGGGTGGAAAACCAGCTGACAGGTGCCCATGCGGTGATCGGTGATCAGCGCCCAGCCGTAGAGCCCCAGCCGTGCAGGCGGCAGCGTCAGGTCGCTGGCGGTTGTATGCGGAAGGCGCTCCAGCTGGCGGCCGAAATCGTAGGCCAGCAGGCCGATCAGCCCGCCAGCGAACGGCAGCTCGCAGCCCTCGGGCAATTCGGCGCTGCCCAGCTCGGCAAGCGCCTCACGCAGCCGCTGGAAGTATGCCGCTCCGTTTTCTTCCGGTTGCGCCTGCAGGATGCGCCGGGGCCAGGCGCTCATCAGGTCGTAGCGGCCGCGGTCGGCGGCGGGGCGGCCGGAATCGAGCAGGACTGCGCCGGGGGCCTGGCGAATACGTTCGAAGCGGCCGCGCGGGTCGGTCTCGTAGGGCAGTGGGTGTAGCGTGCAGAGCGCCATGGGTAGCTGCGTGTGGAGCGCTCCCGCGTCGGGCGGGAGGTGGCTCAGTCGTGGATGGGGACGTGGCCGAACAGTTCCTGGGCGAACTGCACACGCTCATCGGCTGTTTCCTGAATGCCCTTGGCCTTGAGTTCGGCCAGGCGCGCCTCGACGGCATGGGCTCGGTGGGTCAGGCCGCAGTCGTTGGCGATCTGGATGTTGAGGCCGGGGCGCGCGTTCAGCTCCAGAATCAGCGGGCCTTTTTCCTGATCGAGCACCATGTCGACGCCAATGTAACCCAGTCCGCACAGCTCGTAGCAGCCGGCCGCAAGGCTCATGAAGCCATTCCAGTTGGGCAACTGCACGCCGTCCACCGCATTGGTGGTATCAGGGTGCTTGGTGATCTTGTTGTTCAGCCAGGTGCCGCGCAGGGTGACGCCGCTGGCCAGGTCCACGCCCACGCCGATGGCGCCCTGGTGCAGGTTCGCCTTGCCGCCGGACTGGCGGGTCGGCAGGCGCAGCATGGCCATGATCGGATAGCCCATCAGCACGATGATGCGGATGTCCGGTACGCCTTCGTAGCTGATGCTCTTGAATATCTGGTCCGGGGTGACGCGGTATTCGATCAGCGCGCGGTCGCGATGACCGCCCAGCGAGTACAGCCCCGTAAGGATGTTCGAGATCTGATGTTCGATCTCGTCATGGCTGATGATCTTGCCCGAGACGGTGCGGTAGCGGCCTTCGAAGCGATCGGCGATTACCATGATGCCGTCGCCGCCGGCGCCCTGAGCGGGCTTCACCACGAAGTCGGGGTGATCCTTGATGATCTCCGACAGGTTGGCGATGTCCTTTTCGGTCTCGATGATGCCGTACATCTCTGGCACGTTGATCCCGGCTTCGATCGCGCGCTGCTTGGTGATGATCTTGTCATCGACGATCGGATACAGGTTGCGCTGGTTGTACTTGAGCACGTAGTCGGCGTTTCGCCGGTTGATGCCCATGATCCCCTTGGCTTCGAGGGCTTTCCACGTCTTGATCAGGCCGAACATGGATCAATCCTTCAGAAAGGCTTTGAAGCGGATCAGCTCCGACAGTCGATAGCCGCGGTAGCGGCCCATCGCCAGCATGAAGCCCACCAGGATCAGCAATACGGCCGGGAACGTGAAGACGAAGTAGACGACTTCCGGAATGCTCATCAGCACGTGCGCCAGGGACGCCGCGATGATAGTGCCGACGCCGACCTTGAAGGCGTGGCCGCCGCCGCGTTCTTCCCAGCTGATCGACAGGCGTTCGATAGTCATGGTCAGGATCACCATCGGGAACAGGGCGACGGATAGCCCGCGCTCCAGGCCCAGTTTGTGGCTGAGCAGGCTGATCACGGCGATCAGCACCACGACGAAGGTCAGCACCACTGACAGTCTGGGCAGCATCTGCAGCTTCAGATGTTCGAGGTAGGAACGTAGCGAAAGGCCAAGCGCGGTAATCAGGGTGAACAGCAGGATGCCGAAGCCCAGCTGCGTCTCGCGGAAGGCGAGGGCGATCAGTACCGGCGTGAACGTACCCAGGGTCTGGATGCCGATCAGGTTACGCAGAATCAGGATCACCAGAACGCCGATCGGGATGACGATCATGATCTGGTAGGTCTGCTGGGTAGAGAGCGGCAGGCCATACAGCGAATAGTCGAGGAAGGCGCCGTCGGTGTTCTCGTCGGTCAGCTTGGCCAGGCGAATGGCGTTCATCTCGCTGTTGTTCAGGGTGAAGCTGATGCGCGGATTGCGACCGCCCTCGACGGTGATGAGCGGCTCGTCGCCGGTCCACCAGACCAGTCGATCGGCTGGCAGACCCTGATCGCCGTTCTCCGGATTGAAGTAGAGCCAGCGGTTGCCGTTGAAGCTGCGTAGCCAGAGTTCGGGGGACTGCTGTTGCTCTGCGACCAGGCGTACGGTGTGTACGCGCTCCATCGGCACGTGGGCGATGGACAGCAGCAGCTCGATCACGCGGGCCTTGTTCGGCGTCGAAGCGTCGCCGCCGAGCAGCAGCTTGACGTTGTCATCGTTGGCATTGTTCACGCGCTTGATGGCTTCGCTGATGAAGGTTTCGACATCGGCCGAATGCTGGCGGATCGGCGAAAGCAGGGCTTCGGCGGCGATTTTCTCCGGCCCTTCGACCGGGATGCTGTCGCGGAAGATCGGGCCGCTGGGCTTGGTCTGCTCGCCGCTGTAGCGCTTGGTCAGTACCAGGCGGTAGTACAGGGTCTGGTTGCCGCTGGCACGGCGTGCAGACCAGGTCACCCGCCGGTTGTTTTCGCTGCGGTTGACGCTCACGCCGTAGTTGTTGGAGATGAAGCTTTCGTTGAGGCTGACGAATTCCTGGTTGAGCGGTGGCACGAACATCTGCACCTTCACCGGTTCGCGCGGGTTGGCCTGGAATTCGACCTTGGCGTCGATGTTCCACAGGTCATCGGTTTCATCTTCGGTCACCGGAATGCCGAGGACGAAGATCTGGTAGCCCGTTACTGCCACGCCGATGGCGACGAGCAGAAAAATCAGGACCTTCAGATGCAGGGTAAGAGCGCGCATGTGTATTACTCGTCAGCGGAATCTTTGAGGCAGCCGGGCTTACCGGCGGCATAGGAGAGACTGGGGTCGATCAGTGCGCCGAAGCGTGAAAGCGCATCGGAACCGATCAGCAATGGGTATTGGAAAGCGGTACGGTCGGTCAGGTTCACTTCAACGTTTCGCCTGACCTTGCCCATGCACAGTTCGAGCTCGATGACAGGGCGGGCGGTGTAGGTTTTCTCTTCTTCGGGATCGAAGTCGCCGGCGCGCCGCTTGATCTTGCTCACCCGCATCAGCGGGCGTTCGATGGGGTGTTCGTGGGCATCGTCGATCGCCAGGTAGAAGCGGACCCAGGAATCGCCCTTGCGCTTGAAACGCTCGATGTCTCGGGCGCTCAGCGACGCGGTCTGCGCGCCAGTGTCGAGCTTGGCCTGCACCTCGAGCCCGAACTCGGGCAGCGCCACGTTTTCGTTCAGACCGTAGATGGTTTTCTCGGTGGCCACTGCACTGGCGCAGCCGATCAGGCCGAATAAAAGAAGGTAGGGTTTGAGGCTCATAGATCCTGTGGAGTCGGTTTCAGGCCTGGGTAGGCAGGGTGCCGGCGAACGGAGTCGGCCAGCTGGACCCAGGCGTAACAAGGCGCGGATTCTAGCATGGGGGGTCGTCGGTCGCGACAGGCGGTTCATGTGACCTCCGCAAAGCGTCTGCAGGTATATTGTCGACAATCCCGTGGATCCTGTTGACCGTTCCGGGCTTGAGGCGTAGTTTTTGCCTTTAATTGCGATGCTGGTGTAGACAATATGCTCGAATCCCTTGAGTTTCCCCCGACAGCGACGCTGGACAGCGAAACCCTGTCGGAGCATGTGTTCCGGCGCATCCAGTCGGCCATCGTGCAGGGGCATATTGCGCCGGGCAGCAAGATCTCCGAGCCGGAGCTGGCGCGCACCTATGGCATCAGTCGCGGACCGCTGCGCGAGGCCATTCACCGCCTGGAGGGGCAGAAGCTGCTGGTGCGGGTGCCGCATGTGGGCGCGCGGGTAGTGTCCCTGGATCACCGCGAGCTGGTCGAGCTGTACGAGATTCGCGAATCGCTCGAAGGCATGGCCTGCCGGCTCGCGGCCGAACACATGAGCCAGGCCGAGATCGACGAGCTGCGCCGGGTACTGGAGACCCACGAACGCGACGAGGCTTTCCGGGCCGGCATCGGCTACTACCAGCAGGAAGGCGATTTCGATTTCCACTACCGGATCATCCAGGGCAGCGGCAACCGTACCCTGGCCAAGCTGCTGTGCGACGAGCTCTACCAGCTGGTGCGCATGTACCGCATCCAGTTCTCCGCAACGCCGAACCGCCCACACCAGGCGTTCGCCGAGCATCACCGCATTCTCGATGCCATCGCCGACCGTGACGGCGAGCTGGCCGAGCTGCTGATGCGCCGCCACATCGGCGCGTCCAAGCGCAACATCGAACGTCACTTCAAAGACGCAACGGACCAGACAGCCAACCAAAGAGGTGAGTCATGACTCAAGCATCTGCCGGGCAGCGCTTTCGCGATGCGGTCGCCAGCGAACATCCGCTGCAGGTGGTCGGCGCGATCAACGCCAACCACGCCCTGCTGGCCAAGCGCGCCGGCTTCAAGGCGATCTATCTGTCCGGCGGCGGGGTGGCGGCCGGCTCGCTGGGCCTGCCCGACCTCGGCATATCGGGGCTGGACGACGTGCTCACCGATGTGCGCCGCATCACCGATGTCTGCGACCTGCCGTTGCTGGTCGATGTCGACACCGGTTTCGGCTCCTCGGCCTTCAACGTGGCGCGCACCGTGCGCTCGATGATCAAGTTCGGTGCCGCGGCCATCCATATCGAGGACCAGGTCGGCGCCAAGCGCTGTGGCCATCGGCCGAACAAGGAGATCGTCTCGCTGCAGGAGATGGTCGACCGGATCAAGGCGGCGGTCGACGCGCGCACCGACGACAGCTTCGTGATCATGGCGCGTACCGACGCGCTGGCAGTGGAGGGGCTGGAGGCCGCCCTGGAACGCGCCGAAGCCTGTGTCGAAGCGGGGGCGGACATGGTCTTTCCCGAGGCGATCACCGAGCTGGAGATGTACCGGCAGTTCGCAACGCGGGTGAAGGCGCCGATCCTGGCCAACATCACCGAGTTCGGCTCGACGCCTCTTTATACGACCGAAGAGCTGGCGAGCGCCGACGTCTCGCTGGTGCTTTATCCGCTGTCGGCGTTCCGCGCGATGAACAAGGCCGCCGAGAGCGTCTACACCGCGATCCGCCGCGACGGCACCCAGAAGAACGTGGTGGACACCATGCAAACGCGCATGGACCTGTACGAGCGCATCGGCTACCACGCCTACGAGCAGCATCTGGATCAGCTCTTCGCGCAGAAGAAGGGCTGATCAACCCGGGCGGGGCATCGGCCGCCCGCCTGACGCCAATTGGCAGCATCCAGAATAAATCCAATAAGGAGAGTGCGATGGCTGAAGCAAAGGTATTGAGCGGCGCAGGCCTCAGGGGCCAGGTCGCGGGACAAACGGCGCTGTGCACCGTGGGCAAGACCGGTGCGGGGCTGACCTATCGCGGCTATGACGTACGCGAACTGGCCGCTGGGGCCGATTTCGAGGAGGTCGCCTATCTGCTGCTGTACGGCGAGCTGCCCGATCGGACCCAGCTCGCCGATTACCGCGCGCGGCTCAAGGGCTTTCGCGAGCTGCCGCGGGCGCTCAAGGAAGTGCTCGAGCGCATTCCCGCCACGGCGCACCCGATGGACGTGATGCGTACCGGCGCGTCGATGCTGGGCAACCTGGAGCCGGAAACCGGCTTCGAGCAGCAGCAGGACAGGGCCGACCGTCTATTGGGCGCGCTGCCGGGGATCATGACCTACTGGTATCGCTTCTCCCATCAGGGCGTGCGCATCGAGTGCGACAGCGACGAGGCGAGCATCGGCGGGCATTTTCTCGCGCTGCTGCACGGCAAAGCACCTAGCGAGCTGCATGTCCGGGTGATGAACGTGTCGCTGATCCTCTATGCCGAGCACGAATTCAACGCCTCGACCTTCACTGCGCGGGTCTGCGCCTCGACCCTGTCGGACCTGTATTCCTGCGTGACTGCGGCGATCGGTTCGCTGCGCGGTCCGCTGCACGGCGGGGCCAACGAGGCGGCCATGGCGCTGATCGAGCGTTTCGACTCGCCCGAGCAGGCACGCGCCGAGTTGCTCAAGATGCTCGAGCGCAAGGACAAGATCATGGGCTTCGGTCATGCCATCTACAAGGATTCGGACCCGCGCAACGAGGTGATCAAGACCTGGGCGAAGAAGCTCGCCGACGAGGTGGGCGATACGCGCCTGTACGCCGTATCCGAGGCCATCGACAAGACCATGTGGGAGGAGAAGAAGCTGTTCCCCAATGCCGATTTCTACCATGCCTCGGCGTACCACTTCATGGGCATCCCGACCGAGCTGTTCACCCCGATCTTCGTCTGCTCGCGGGTGTCCGGCTGGTGCGCGCACGTCTTCGAACAGCGGGCCAACAACCGCATCATCCGTCCGAGCGCCGAATACACCGGTGCCGAGCAGCGCCCCTTCGTCGCCATCGACCAGCGCTGAGCGCCCAGGGCGCCGCGCAGGCGGCGCCCGCCATTTCATAGGCCACCTTGTGATCGAGTCCTGAGCATGAACACTGCACACCGCAAGCCGCTGCCGGGCAGCCGGCTGGATTATTTCGATGCCCGTGAAGCGGTCGAGGCCATTGCGCCAGGCGCCTACACGAAGCTGCCCTATACCTCCCGCGTGCTGGCCGAGAATCTGGTCCGTCGCTGCGATCCTGAGTCCCTCGAGGCCTCCCTCAGGCAGCTGATCGAGCGCCGGCGGGACTTGGACTTCCCCTGGTTTCCCGCACGGGTGGTCTGCCATGACATCCTCGGCCAGACCGCCCTGGTGGACCTGGCCGGGCTGCGCGATGCGATCGCTGAGCAGGGCGGGGATCCTGCGATGGTCAACCCGGTGGTGCCGACACAGCTGATCGTCGACCACTCGCTGGCGGTGGAATGCGGCGGCTTCGATCCGGATGCCTTCGCCAAGAACCGCGCCATCGAAGACCGTCGTAACGAAGACCGCTTCCACTTCATCAACTGGACCAAGAAGGCCTTCAAGAACATCGACGTGATTCCGCCGGGCAACGGCATCCTGCATCAGATCAACCTGGAGCGGATGAGCCCGGTGATTCAGACGCGTGACGGCGTGGCCTTCCCCGATACCCTGGTGGGGACCGACTCGCACACGCCGATGGTCGACGCGCTGGGCGTGATCGCCGTCGGCGTCGGTGGCCTGGAAGCCGAGAGCGTGATGCTGGGCCGGGCCTCCTGGATGCGCCTGCCGGACATCGTCGGCGTCGAGCTCACCGGCAAACCGGGCCCGGGCATCACTGCGACCGACATCGTGCTTTCGCTGACCGAGTTCCTTCGCCAGTCCAGGGTGGTGGGCGCCTACCTGGAGTTCTTCGGCGAGGGAACCGCCAACCTGACCCTGGGCGACCGCGCCACCATCGCCAACATGGCGCCCGAATTCGGCGCGACGGCCGCGATGTTCTACATCGATCAGCAGACCATCGATTACCTTCGCCTGACCGGCCGTGAGGACGAGCAGGTGCGGCTGGTCGAAAGCTATGCGCGCGAAACCGGCCTGTGGGACGACAGCCTCGCCAGTGCCGAATACGAGCGCGTGCTGCACTTCGACCTTACCAGCGTCGTGCGCACCCTGGCCGGCCCCTCGAACCCGCACCGGCGCCTGCCGGTTTCCGAACTCGCCGCGCGTGGCATCGCCGGACCGGTCGAGCAGCAGCCGGGGCTGATGCCCGATGGTGCGGTGATCATCGCTGCCATCACCAGCTGCACCAACACCAACAACCCGCGCAACATGATCGCCGCAGGCCTGCTGGCGCGTAATGCCAATCGGCTCGGCCTCCAGCGCAAGCCATGGGTGAAGTCCTCGCTGGCGCCGGGTTCCAAGACCGTCGCGCTCTACCTGCAGGAGGGCGGCCTGCTGCCGGAACTCGAGCGTCTCGGTTTTGGCGTGGTGGCCTTCGCCTGCACCACCTGCAACGGCATGTCCGGTGCGCTGGACCCGGCGATCCAGCAGGAAATCATCGAGCGCGATCTTTATTCCACCGCCGTGCTGTCGGGCAACCGCAACTTCGATGGGCGGATCCATCCCTACGCGAAGCAGGCGTTCCTGGCATCGCCACCGCTGGTGGTGGCCTATGCGATCGCCGGCACCATCCGCTTCGACATCGAAAAGGACGTGCTAGGGCTGGACGCCGAAGGTCGGGAGATCCGCTTGAAGGACATTTGGCCGAGCGACGAGGAAATCGACGCCGTGGTGCGCGCGTCGGTCAAGCCCGAGCAATACCGCAGCGTCTACATCCCGATGTTCGCCATCCAGGAAGACACCGGGCCCGCGGTCAGCCCGCTCTACGAATGGCGCCCGATGAGCACCTACATCCGCCGTCCACCTTATTGGGAAGGCGCACTGGCCGGGGCACGCAGTCTCAAGGGGATGCGGCCGCTGGCGGTGCTGCCGGACAACATCACCACCGACCACCTTTCGCCGTCCAACGCCATTCTGGCCACCAGCGCGGCGGGTGAGTATTTGACGAAGATGGGCCTGCCCGAAGAGGACTTCAACTCCTACGCGACCCATCGCGGCGATCACCTGACCGCCCAGCGCGCCACCTTCGCCAACCCTCAGCTGATCAACGAGATGGCGGTGGTGGACGGGCAGGTGAAGCAGGGTTCGCTGACCCGCGTCGAGCCGGACGGAACCGTCATGCGCATGTGGGAGGCCATCGAGCTGTACATGCAGCGAAAGCAACCGCTGATCATCATCGCCGGGGCCGACTACGGGCAGGGCTCGTCTCGTGATTGGGCGGCGAAGGGTGTGCGGCTAGCCGGTGTCGAAGCCATCGTGGCCGAGGGGTTCGAGCGCATTCACCGCACCAACCTGATCGGCATGGGCGTTCTGCCGCTGGAGTTCGAGCCGGGTGTGACGCGCCTTACCCTGGGCATCGACGGCAGCGAGACCTACGACGTGCTGGGCGAGCGCACCCCGCGCGCGACGCTGACGCTGGTCATTACCCGGCGCAGCGGCGAGCACCTGGAGGTGCCGGTGATCTGCCGCCTCGATACCGCCGAAGAAGTCTCCATCTACGAAGCCGGCGGCGTGCTGCAGCGCTTTGCCCAGGACTTCCTGGAATCCTCCGTAGAGGCCACCGCCGCCGCGCGTTCGGCCGCTGTATAGCGCCGGCCGGAGCGATTCCCGCAGACCCGTTCAAGGAGAGTTAGATGGCCGCCGTACCACAGATTCGAATCCCCGCCACCTACATGCGTGGCGGTACCAGCAAGGGCGTGTTCTTCCGTCTTGAAGACCTGCCCGCGCGCGCGCGCGTGCCGGGCCTGGCCCGCGATGCACTGTTGCTGAGGGTGATCGGTAGCCCCGACCCCTATGGCAAGCAGATCGATGGCATGGGTGGGGCGACGTCCAGTACCAGCAAGACGGTGATCGTGTCGCGCAGCAGCCGGCCCGGTCACGACGTCGACTACCTCTTCGGCCAGGTGTCGATCGATGCGGCCTTCGTCGACTGGAGCGGCAACTGCGGCAACCTGTCGTCGGCCGTCGGGCCGTTCGCCATCGCCGCAGGGCTGGTCGACGCCGAGCGGGTTCCGCGCAACGGTTTGTGCACGGTGCACATCTGGCAGGCCAACATCGGCAAGACCATCGTTGCGCAGGTGCCGATCGTCGAAGGGCAGGTGCAGGAGACCGGTGACTTCGAGCTGGACGGTGTGACCTTTCCGGCCGCCGAGGTCCAGCTGGAGTTCCTCGATCCCGCCGACGAGGGAGACGGAGAGGGCGGCGGTGCCATGTTCCCAACCGGCAACCTGGTCGATGAGCTCGACGTGCCCGGCGTCGGTACGCTTCGCGCGACGCTGATCAATGCGGGTATCCCGACCATCTTTCTCGAAGCCGAGACGCTCGGTTACACCGGCACCGAGCTGCAGGAGGCCATCAATGGCGATCCGGCGGCCTTGCTCAGGTTCGAGACCATCCGTGCCCACGGTGCGCTGCGCATAGGGCTGATCGCGTCGCTGGACGAGGCCGCCAAACGCCAGCACACGCCGAAGGTCGCCTTCGTTGCGCCGCCAGTCGGTTACCTGTCCTCCAGCGGCCGAAACGTCGCCGTCGAAGATGTCGATCTACTGGTACGCGCGCTGTCGATGGGCAAGCTGCACCACGCCATGATGGGCACCGCCGCCGTGGCCATCGGCACGGCCGCCGCGATTCCCGGCACCCTGGTCAACCTCGCCGCCGGTGGTGGCGAACGCAGTGCGGTGCGTTTCGGTCATCCCTCGGGCGTTCTGCGGGTCGGCGCCGAAGCGCGCCAGGTGAACGGCCAGTGGCAGGTGACCAAGGCGCTCATGAGCCGCAGCGCGCGGGTGCTGATGGAAGGCTGGGTACGCGTCCCGGGCGACGCGTTCTGACCGGAGCCAGCGGCCGCGCCATCATTTTTCCTGCCATCAGCCTGATAAGGTGAGAAGCATGAGCGCCAATGTCGATCTCAACGAACGTCCCGATTACGACCAGGTGATTCAGGACATCGCCGATTACGTGTTGAGTTACCGCGTCGAGTCGGCCGAGGCCCTGGATACCGCCCGCAACTGTCTGATGGACACGCTGGGTTGCGGCCTGCTGGCGCTGCGTTTTCCCGAGTGCACCAAGCACCTCGGGCCGCTGGTCGAGGGCACCCTGGTGCCTCATGGCGCGCGGGTGCCAGGCACCAGCTTCCGGCTCGATCCGGTCAAGGCGGCGTGGGACATCGGCTGCATCGTCCGCTGGCTGGACTACAACGACACCTGGCTGGCCGCCGAATGGGGGCATCCGTCGGACAACCTCGGCGGCATCCTGGCGGTGGCCGATCACCTGTCGCAAAAGCGCGTGGCCAATGGCGAGGTGCCATTGACCATGCGTACCGTGCTCGACGCGATGATCATGGCGCATGAGATCCAGGGCGTGCTGGCACTGGAGAACGCCTTCAATCGCGTCGGGCTCGACCATGTCTTCCTGGTCAAGCTGGCGTCCACGGCCGTTACCGCGAAGCTGATGGGGGCGAGCCGGGAGCAGCTCCTGTCGGCGCTGTCCCATGCCATCGTCGACGGCCAGGCGCTGCGCACCTACCGCCATGCGCCCAATGCGGGGTCACGAAAATCCTGGGCGGCGGGCGATGCGACCAGTCGTGCGGTGCGCCTGTCCGATATCGCCCTGCGTGGCGAGATGGGTATTCCCGGCGCACTCAGTGCACCGCAATGGGGCTTTTACGACGTGCTGTTCAGCCACACCAACAAGGATCTGGCGACCAAGCTGCCAGCGCTGCGGCAGTTCAGTCTGCCCCAGCCGTACGGCTCGTACGTCATGGAGCATGTGCTGTTCAAGATCAGCTTTCCCGCCGAGTTTCACGCCCAGACCGCCGCCGAGGCCGCCGTCATCCTGCACCCGCAGGTGCGCGAACGGCTGGAGCGGATCGAGCGGATCGTCATCACCACCCATGAGTCGGCGATCCGCATCATCTCGAAGGTCGGCCCGCTGGCCAATGCGGCCGACCGCGATCACTGCCTGCAATACATGGTCGCGGTGCCGTTGCTCTATGGCGATCTGACGGCCGAGCAGTACGAGGACGCGTTTCACGCCGAACATCCGCTGATCGACCAACTGCGCGACAAGATGGAGGTGGTGGAGGACGAGCGTTACAGCCGTGAATACCTGGAGCCGGACAAGCGCTCCATCGCCAATGCGATCCAAGTGTTCTTCGATGATGGGACCTGTACCGAGCAGGTGAAGGTGGAATACCCGATTGGCCATCGCCGTCGGCGGGGGGAAGGCATCCCACTGCTGGAGCGCAAGTTCGCCAGCAACCTGGCGACCCGCTTTCCCGGCCAACGATGCGAGCAGATCCTTTCACTGTGCCTGGATCAGGCGGCACTGGAGGCGACGCCGGTGCACCGCTTCGTCGATCTGTTCGTGATCTGATCGGCCTGCGGCAATTGATCTCGGGCTTTGTAACAAAGTGTCCGCACCAAGCCGCTTTTGCGTTGTCTACGAAGGCGTCGGTTATTTGAGCCGGCGCTCGACGCCTTTTTCCACGAGGATCTTCGCAGAGATTTCCTCCACCGAAAAATGCGTCGAGTTGATGAAAGCGATGTTCTCGCGGCGGAACAGCGCTTCGACCTCGCGGACTTCGAATTCGCACTGGGCGAAACTGGCGTAGCGGCTGTTGGGCTTGCGTTCGTTGCGGATCGCGGTGAGGCGGTCGGGGTCGATGGTCAAGCCGAACAGCTTGTCCTGGTACTTCTTCAGCGCCGCCGGCAATTGCAACCGCTCCATGTCGTCTTCGGTGAGCGGGTAGTTGGCGGCGCGAATGCCGAATTGCATGGCCATGTACAGACAGGTCGGGGTCTTGCCGCAGCGGGACACGCCCACCAGGATCAGGTCGGCCTTGTCGTAGTAGTGAGTGCGGGCGCCGTCGTCGTTATCGAGGGCGAAGTTGACCGCCTCGATGCGCTCCATGTAGTTGGCGTTGTGACTGATGGAATGGGATTTGCCTACGGAGTAGGAGGAATGTGACATCAGCTCATGTTCCAAAGGAGCAAGGAATGAAGAAAAGATGTCGATCATGAAGCCATTGGATTCGGCCAGGATGTCCCGGATTTCCTGGTTCACCAGCGTATCGAAAATGATCGGCCGGGCGCCGTCCCTGTCGGCCGCCGTATTGATCTGCTGCACCATAGCCCGCGCTTTGTCCGCCGTATCGATATACGGCCGCGTCAGTTTGGTGAAGGTAATGTTCTCGAATTGGGCGAGTAGGCTCTGGCCCAGCGTTTCCGCGGTAATGCCAGTGCCGTCGGAGATGAAGAAAGCTGTTCGTTTCATTGCACCTTGGGCCTTAAGTCGAGAACCGTTCTTGGCTATAGTAAGGCCCGTTTCGCCGAGCGCAGACTGGCGGGCATTGTTACTGATTTCGCACAGCCAGACCACACTAACGCGGCGCAGGTGCGCCCAAGTCTTCCAACAAACAGTGGAGAGATCACCTTGGTAGAGTACGTAGTTTCCCTCGATAAGCTCGGCAACCACGATGTTGAGCGAGTGGGGGGCAAGAACGCATCCCTCGGCGAGATGATCAGCAATCTGGCAGGAGCCGGCGTTTCGGTGCCAGGTGGTTTCGCGACCACCGCCCAGGCCTATCGCGACTTTCTCGATCAGAGCGGTCTGAACGATCGCATCCATGCCACCCTCGATGCCCTGGACGTCGACGACGTCAATGCCCTGGCTAAGGCCGGTGCGCAGATTCGTCAGTGGGTGATGGATGCCGAGTTCCCCGCGCAACTGGACGCCGACATCCGTACCGCCTTCGCCGAAATGGCTGGTGGCAACGACAACATGGCGGTCGCGGTGCGTTCTTCGGCGACCGCCGAAGACCTGCCCGATGCATCCTTCGCCGGCCAGCAGGAAACCTTCCTTAACATCCGCGGCGTCGACAACGTCATCCGCGCGGCGAAGGAAGTGTTCGCTTCCCTGTTCAACGACCGCGCCATCGCTTACCGCGTACACCAGGGTTTCGACCACAAGCTGGTCGCCCTGTCCGCCGGCGTGCAGCGCATGGTGCGTTCGGAAACCGGTACCGCGGGCGTGATGTTCACCCTCGACACCGAATCGGGCTTCCGCGACGTGGTGTTCATCACCGGCGCTTACGGCCTGGGTGAAACCGTGGTTCAGGGCGCGGTCAATCCCGACGAATTCTATGTTCACAAGCCGACGCTCGAAGCCGGTCGCCCGGCGATCCTGCGCCGCAACCTGGGCAGCAAGGCGATCAAGATGATCTACGGCGACGAGGCCAAGGCCGGCAAGTCGGTCAAGACCGTCGAGGTGGACAAGGCTGATCGCGCACGCTTCGCGCTCTCCGACGAAGAGGTCACCAACCTGGCCAAGCAGGCGCTGATCATCGAGAAGCACTACGGCCGCCCGATGGACATCGAGTGGGCGAAGGATGGCGACGACGGCAAGCTGTACATCGTCCAGGCGCGCCCCGAGACCGTGAAGAGCCGCAGCAGCGGCAATGTCATGGAGCGTTATCTGCTCAAGGAAAAGGGCAAGGTACTGGTCGAAGGCCGCGCGATTGGTCAGCGCATCGGTGCAGGCCCGGTCAAGATCATTCGCGACGTCTCGGAGATGGACAAGGTCCAGCCGGGCGACGTGCTGGTATCCGACATGACCGACCCGGACTGGGAGCCGGTGATGAAGCGCGCCAGCGCTATCGTCACCAACCGCGGTGGGCGCACCTGCCATGCGGCGATCATCGCACGCGAGCTGGGCATTCCGGCGGTGGTCGGTTGCGGCAACGCCACCGAGCTGCTCAAGGATGGCCAGAACGTGACCGTTTCCTGCGCCGAGGGTGATACCGGGCTGATCTTCGAAGGCGAGTTGGGCTTCGATATCCGCAAGAATTCAATCGATGCGATGCCGGAACTGCCGTTCAAGATCATGATGAACGTCGGCAACCCCGACCGTGCCTTCGACTTCGCCCAGTTGCCCAACGAAGGTGTTGGCCTGGCGCGTCTGGAATTCATCATTAATCGTATGATCGGCGTGCACCCCAAGGCATTGCTCAATTACGAAGGCCTGCCAGCCGACGTCAAGGGCAGCGTGGACAAGCGCATCGCCGGCTACGCCGACCCGGTCAGCTTCTATGTCGACAAGCTGGTCGAGGGCGTCAGTACCCTGGCCGCCGCGTTCTGGCCGAAGAAGGTCATCGTTCGCCTGTCTGACTTCAAGTCCAACGAATACGCCAACCTCATCGGCGGCAAGCTGTACGAGCCTGAAGAAGAGAATCCGATGCTCGGGTTCCGTGGTGCATCGCGCTACATCAGCGACTCCTTCCGCGACTGCTTCGAACTCGAATGCCGTGCGATGAAAAGGGTGCGCGACGTAATGGGGCTGACCAACGTCGAGTTGATGGTTCCTTTCGTACGTACCCTGGGCGAGGCCTCTCAAGTCGTCGATCTGCTCGGCCACTACGGGCTCAAGCGCGGGGAGAACGGGCTCAAGGTCATCATGATGTGCGAACTGCCGTCCAATGCCTTGCTGGCCGACGAGTTCCTCGAATACTTCGATGGCTTCTCGATCGGCTCCAACGACATGACCCAGTTGACCCTGGGTCTGGACCGGGACTCCGGAATCATCGCGCACCTGTTCGACGAGCGTAACCCGGCGGTCAAGAAGCTGCTGTCCAACGCGATCCAGGCCTGCAACAAGGCCGGCAAGTACATCGGGATCTGCGGGCAGGGCCCATCCGACCATCCGGATCTGGCGAAGTGGCTGATGGAGCAGGGCATCGAAAGCGTGTCGCTGAACCCGGACTCGGTACTCGATACCTGGTTCTTCCTGGCGGACGCCGAGATCTGATCGGGCGTCATCGATGAAAAAGGGCGGGCAACCGCCCTTTTTCATGCCTGACGCATAGCGGGCGGACGGCGCCGTTCCATCGGTACGGACGGATAGTTAAGATGTGACTAAACAATCGTATCTGGTCATGATTCGTCTGGTGGAGTTGGTATGTTCGTCGCGATCGAGCGGCTGCTCCACCCGCACGCGGCTGTTTGAAAACCGCTGCCGCACCAAGGCGCGCCGCTGGAGCGCGCTACCCTGAGTGGAACGGGATTGCGTTGCCGTCGCCAGGGTGCGACGTTCGAGGTGTCGGATGGCCGTGCGCTTGGCACGATCTGTAATTCAATGGCGGTGTATCCGCCGACCTATGACGGCGACCGAGTCGGTGTCCGGGTCTGAGCTTTCAAACCACAGGAGCTTCCCATGCAATACGTCACCCCTGATCTGTGCGATGCCTATCCCGATCTGGTGCAAGTGGTAGAGCCGATGTTCAGCAATTTCGGCGGCCGCGATTCCTTCGGCGGCGAGATCGTCACGGTGAAATGCTTCGAAGACAATTCGCGGGTCAAGGAGCAGGTCGAACTCGATGGCACCGGCAAGGTGATGGTCGTCGATGGAGGCGGCTCGCTGCGTCACGCATTGCTCGGCGACATGCTTGCCGAGAAGGCTGCGCGCAACGGTTGGGAAGGCATCATCATCTACGGCTGTATCCGCGACGTCGACGTGATCGCGCAGACCGAGATCGGCGTTCAGGCGCTGGCGACGCACCCGCGCAAATCTGAAAAGCGCGGCCTGGGCGATCTGAACGTGCCCGTCACCTTTTGCGGCGTCACCTTCCGCCCGGGCGAATACGTCTATGCCGATAACAACGGCATCCTGGTGTCGCCTGAGCCGCTGAAGATGCCCGACTAAGCGCGGCTGCTGCCGCCCGTTCTTCCTGCCCGGCTCAGCCGGGCTTTTTATGAGCAGGCCGTCATACCGATGCAACAGAACGATAACGATCGCTGGGGTCTCATCCATGCACTCGTGCTCGATGGGCGTGGGGGCGCGCGCAGCCTGGCGTATGCGTCGCTCGAGTCGGTGCAGCTTGAGGACGGTGAAACGCTATGGGTGCATCTGGATCGCAGCCACCCCGGTGCCGTCGCTTGGCTGCGCAGTCGAGACGAGATCGGGACCTTCGCCTGCGACGTGTTGCTTGAGGAAAATACCCGGCCGCGAATGCTCGCACTGCCGGGCGAGGCGTTGGCCATGTTCCTGCGCGGGGTCAATCTAAACCCCGGCGCCGAGCCCGAGGACATGGTATCGCTGCGCGTGTTCGCCAACGCCAGGACGGTGATTTCGCTGCGGCTAAGACCCTTGAGGGCCACCGAGCTGGTCATCGAGCAGCTTGCCCATGGACATGGGCCGAACCATGCCTCTGGACTGCTGCTGGCGCTGGCCGATTCGCTGACTGATCGGGTCGACGATCTGGTGGCCGAACTCAGCGAAATGACCGATAGCGAGGAGGAACGCCTGGAGCAAGATCCTCGTTACACGCCCGAGCACGACAGCGTGCTGTCGCTGCGCCGACGTGCCGCCAGTCTTCGACGCTTTCTGCTGCCCCAGCGCGACCTTTATGCGCAATTGACCCGCACCCCGCTTTCCTGGCGCGACGCCGACGACAGCGCCAACTGGAACGAACTCAGCAACCGGCTGATACGTTTCGTCGAGGAGCTGGAGCTGATCCGCGAAAGGGCAAGCCTGGTCCTGGAGTCCGAACAGCGGCGTCTGAATGAACGGATGAACCGGACGATGTACCTGATCGGCATCATAACCGCGTTCTTTCTACCGCTGAGCTTCTTCACAGGCCTGCTGGGGATCAACGTCGGCGGTATTCCCGGCTCGGAGTTTCCTTACGGTTTTACCGTCGCCTGCGGCCTGATCGGCGCCGTTGCGTTGTTCCAATGGTGGATCCTGCGATGTTTGCGCTGGGTTTAAATGTGACTCGGTCGGCTGTTTGCAGCGTCTAGCCGACACATATCCCGAGGTGCGCATGCACGATCCGTTTGAGAAATCCCTGCGCGACATGCTTAACACGCCATCGAGCCACGATGACGATGCCTGTCTCGATCGCGTACTGAAAACCGCCAACCGTCAGGTGGGAGCAGGGGACCTGTTCGGTCTCATGGGCCATTGGTTGCAGGCACTGCTCATCGCCTTCAACAGCGGATCGCAGCACATCGCGCCGATCTCGCGCCGCCACTCGCCAACCCGTTCGACTGATAAGGCTGATTGATCATGGAATTCGATCCCTGGACCCAGAATCTGTTGTCTGCGATGAGCTCCCTATGGGCTTCGGTTGCCGCATTCCTCCCGCGCCTGTTCGGCGCCCTGATCGTGGTGGTGTTGGGCTTCGTCATCGCCAAGCTGCTCGACACGCTGCTGTCCAAGGTGCTGGCACGGCTAGGGCTCGATCGGCTGATGGCCGGCACCGGCCTGACCAAGTTGCTCGCCCGGGTGGGCATCCGGGCACCAGTCTCGACACTGATCGGCAAGATCGTCTACTGGTTCGTGCTGCTCATCTTCCTGGTCTCGGCGGCCGAATCGCTGGGACTCGAGCGTGTCTCGTCGACCCTCGACGTGCTCGCCTTGTACATCCCGAAAGTCTTCGGTGCCGCGCTGATTCTGCTCGCTGGCGTGCTGCTTGCCCAGCTGGTCAGTGGGTTGGTGCGTGGTGCCGCCGAAGGCGTTGGGCTGGACTATGCCGGGGGGCTGGCGCGCCTGGCGCAGGGCTTGGTCATCATCATCAGCATCTCTGTGGCGATCGGTCAGCTCGAGGTGAAGACAGAGCTGCTCAACTACGTCATCGCCATCGTGCTGATTTCGGTGGGCCTGGCGGTCGCACTGGCCTTTGGTCTGGGTAGCCGCGACCTGGTTGCGCAGATTCTCGCCGGCATCTATATCCGCGAGTTGTACGAGGTTGGACAGCGGATCGGTCTTGCCGATCTGGAGGGCCAGATCGAGGAAATCGGTACGGTCAAAACGCTATTGCTGACCGATAACGGCGAGCTTGTTTCGGTCGCTAACAGAACGTTGTTGGAGCAGAGAGTCAGAAGCCACTGACAGTCCAATATCTGCTAAAGTGTGCCGCCTTTTTTCTGCTTCCCAGAGTAGCGGCCATGATACTGACTGCCGGCTCCAAGCGTCTTGACTAAAACCCATTCTCCGTCGTTGCGCTATGACCCACGCGAGCTTTCCGATGAAGAGCTGGTGGAGCGCGCTCACGTCGAGCTTTTTCATATTACGCGAGCTTATGAAGAGCTCATGCGGCGATATCAACGCACGCTATTCAATGTATGTGCGCGGTATCTAGGCAACGATCGGGACGCCGATGATGTCTGTCAGGAGGTAATGCTTAAAGTCTTGTACGGGCTGAAAAATTTCGAAGGAAAATCGAAGTTCAAAACGTGGCTTTATAGCATCACCTATAACGAGTGCATCACGCAGTATCGGAAAGAGCGTCGCAAGCGGCGCCTATTGGACGCGTTGAGTCTCGACCCGCTTGAAGAAGCGTCGGAAGAGAAAGCGCCGAAAGTTGAAGAGAAGGGTGGACTCGACCGTTGGTTGGTACATGTCAATCCTATCGACAGGGAAATCCTGGTACTTCGCTTCGTTGCTGAACTCGAATTCCAGGAAATTGCCGATATCATGCATATGGGTCTTAGTGCAACGAAGATGCGCTACAAGCGTGCTCTGGATAAACTCCGCGAAAAATTTTCCGGGCTTGCCGAAACTTAGAGCCAGAAAGTTGTCTGATTCTCAGCGAACAGGCTTTGGTACACCCGGTTTCCTTAGATTGTTCTGATACCAACCACAGATGGGGATTTACGGATGAAACTGAAAAACACCTTAGGCGTTGTCATTGGCTCTCTGGTTGCCGCCACTTCACTCAGCGCGCTGGCTCAGGGCCAAGGCGCTGTCGAGGTGGAAGCTTTCGGCAAGCACTATTTCACTGACAGCTCGCGCAATATCGAAAATGGCGAACTGTACGGTGCAAGCGTCGGTTACTTCCTGACCGACGACGTTGAACTGGCGTTGTCTTATGGTGAATACCATGACATCAACTCAGACGACCGTGTGCAGAACGGCCGCCACAAGGATATCAAGGGTAGCCTGACTTCCCTCGACGCCCTGTACCACTTCGGTCAGCCGGGTGTTGGTCTGCGTCCTTACGTCTCCGCTGGTGTGGCTCATCAGAGCATCGGTCAGGCTACTCGTAGCGGCCGTGACCGCAGCACCTTTGCCAACATTGGCACCGGTGTGAAGTACTACTTCACTGAGAACGTCTATGCACGTGCTGGCGTTGACGGCATGTACAACATCGATGCCGACGAAGGCGAATGGATGGCTGGCGTGGGCGTAGGCGTGAACTTTGGCGGCGGTGCTCGTCAGGTCGCGGCTGTCGAGCCGACCCCTGAGCCGGCTCCAATGCCTGTTGCCGCTGCTGAGCCGGAGCCGGAGCCAGCTCCAGAAGTGGTCCGCGTCGAGTTGGACGTGAAGTTCGATTTCGACCGCGCTCGCGTTCGTGAAGAGAGCTACTCGGACATCAAGAACCTGGCTGACTTCATGCAGCAGTACCCGCAGACTTCCACCACCGTGGAAGGCCACACTGACTCGGTCGGTACCGATCAGTACAACCAGCGCCTGTCCGAGCGCCGCGCAAATGCCGTTCGTGAAGTGCTGGTCAACCAGTACGGTGTCGAAGGCGGTCGCGTGAACTCGGTTGGTTATGGTGAGTCCCGTCCGGTTGCTGACAACAGCACCGAGGACGGTCGTGCCATCAACCGTCGCGTTGAAGCTGAAGTAGAAGCGCAAGTGCGTTAATCGACGCGCCTCGCAGCAGGAAAGCCCGGCTCATGCCGGGCTTTTCTTTGCCTGCGATTTTGTCTGCAGCCGCGGTATCGAGTGATGTGACATAAGCTTGTGATGAGCCCTTGTACGCCCTGATCCAGGCAAAAAAAACCCCGCACTAGGCGGGGCTTTTGGCGGACCCTTAGGCCTGGACCACCGGGATCTTCGCGTTAGCCGCAGCTTCACGGAACTCGGCGATCTGATCGAAGGACAGGTAGCGGTAGACGTCGGCAGCCATGCTGTCGATATCCGCTGCGTACTGCATGTATTCCTCGACCGTTGGCAGGCGACCCAGAATCGAGGCGACCGAGGCCAGTTCGGCGGATGCCAGGTAGACGTTGGCGCCGTCACCGAGGCGGTTCGGGAAGTTACGGGTCGAGGTGGACACCACTGTCGAGTTCGACGCTACGCGTGCCTGGTTACCCATGCACAGCGAGCAGCCCGGCATTTCCATCCGTGCACCGGCCTTGCCGTAGATGCCGTAATAGCCTTCCTCGGTCAGCTGGTGAGCGTCCATCTTGGTTGGCGGAGCCAGCCACAGGCGGGTCGGAATGCCGCCCTTGACCTTGTCGAGCAGCTTGCCGGCAGCGCGGAAGTGGCCGATGTTGGTCATGCAAGAACCGATGAACACTTCGTCGATCTTGTCGCCGGCTACCTGAGAAAGCAGGCGGGCATCGTCCGGGTCGTTCGGCGCGCAGAGCACGGGCTCGGTCACTTCGGCCAGGTCGATCTCGATGACTTCGGTGTATTCGGCATCGGCGTCTGCGGTCATCAGTTCCGGATTGGCCAGCCAGGCTTCCATTGCCTGTGCACGACGCTCCAGAGTACGGGCATCGCCGTAGCCTTCACCGATCATCCAGCGCAGCAGGGTGATGTTGGATTTCAGGTATTCGGCGATCGACTCTTTCGAGAGCTTGATGGTGCAGCCAGCGGCGGAGCGCTCGGCCGACGCGTCGGACAGTTCGAACGCTTGCTCGACAGTCAGCGTCTCGAGGCCTTCGATTTCCAAGATGCGACCGGAGAAGATGTTCTTCTTGCCCTTCTTCTCGACCGTCAGAAGTCCTTTCTGAATGGCGTAGTAGGGAATCGCATGTACCAGGTCACGCAGGGTGATGCCAGGCTGCATCTTGCCCTTGAAGCGAACCAGTACCGACTCGGGCATGTCCAGCGGCATCACGCCGGTCGCTGCGGCGAAGGCAACCAGGCCGGAACCGGCCGGAAAGGAAATGCCGATCGGGAAGCGGGTGTGCGAGTCGCCACCGGTACCGACGGTATCGGGCAGCAGCATGCGGTTCAGCCAGCTGTGGATGATGCCATCGCCTGGGCGCAGGGAAACGCCGCCGCGGGTCATGATGAAGTCAGGCAGCGTGTGGTGGGTCTTGACGTCGATCGGCTTCGGATAAGCCGCGGTGTGGCAGAACGACTGCATCACCAGATCGGTGGAGAAGCCTAGGCAAGCCAGGTCCTTGAGCTCGTCGCGGGTCATCGGGCCGGTGGTGTCCTGGGAGCCGACGGTGGTCATCTTCGGCTCGCAATAGGTGCCCGGACGAACGCCTTTGCCTTCCGGCAGGCCGCAGGCCTTGCCGACCATCTTCTGTGCCAGGGTGAAGCCCTTGCCGGTATCGACCGGAGCTTCTGGCAGCTTGAACAGGTCGGTCGGGCCCAGGCCCAGCTCGGCACGCGCCTTTTCGGTCAGGCCGCGGCCCACGATCAGAGGAATACGGCCGCCAGCGCGGACTTCGTCGAGCAGTACGGGCGTCTTCATCTCGAAGGTGGCCAGTACCTCTTCGGTACCGTGCTTGCAGACCTTGCCGGCATAAGGGTAGACGTCGATGACGTCGCCCATGTTCAGGCCGGAGACGTCGAATTCGATCGGCAGGGCACCAGCGTCTTCCATGGTGTTATAGAAGATCGGAGCGATCTTGGAGCCGAAGCAGAAACCGCCGGCACGCTTGTTCGGCACGTAGGGGATATCGTCGCCAAAGAACCACAGCACCGAGTTGGTGGCGGACTTGCGCGAGGAGCCGGTGCCGACCACGTCGCCGACGTAGGCGATCGGGAATCCCTTGGCGCGCAGGCCTTCGATCTGCTTCAGCGGGCCGATGGAGCCCGGCTGGTCGGGTTCGATGCCTTCACGTGCCATCTTCAGCATCGCCAGGGCATGCAGCGGGATGTCAGGGCGCGACCAGGCGTCAGGCGCCGGGGACAGATCGTCGGTGTTGGTTTCGCCGGTGACCTTGAACACGGTCAGGCTGATCTTGTCAGCCAGCATCGGGCGCTTCTTGAACCACTCGCCATCGGCCCACGACTGCAGTACGGCCTTGGCGTTCGCGTTGCCAGCCTTGGCCTTTTCAGCGACGTCATGGAAGGCGTCGAACATCAGCAGGGTGTGCTTGAGCTGTTCGGCGGCGGTGGCGCCGAGGTCGGCGTCGTCCAGCAGCTCGACCATGGTGGCGATGTTGTAGCCGCCCTGCATGGTGCCAAGCAGCTCGACGGCGCGCTGCTTGCCGATCAGCGGAGAGGCCGCTTCACCCTTGGCCAGAGCGGACAGGAAAGCGGCCTTGACGTAGGCGGCCTCGTCCACGCCCGGCGGTACGCGGTTGGTGATCAGATCGAGGAGGAATTCTTCTTCGCCGGCGGGCGGGTTCTTCAGGAGGTCGACCAGGCCTGCGGTCTGCTCGGCGTTCAGCGGCTGGGGCACGATGCCCTGGTCGGCACGCTCTTGTACGTGTTTGCGGTAGGCTTCAAGCACAGTTATACCCTCATCATTGGTTCCAATGGGTTTCATCGGAACGCACATCCGGAAGCTGTTTTCAAAGTTTTACGGCGGATGATGAGGCCGGGAGGGCAAAAACTTGCGATTCTGCGCGCCCGGCTTGCAGCCGGTTCAACTGTGCTCGTGACGCTTTGAAAACAGCTTCTTGTGGACAGTGGCGCCTAAAACGGCGGACTGATTCTACTGGAAAGAGCCGCTGAAGTTAAGCGACGCTGGGCTTGCGCCGCGTCAATGCGCCGCAGGAGTGCACCTGCGCCGCAGCCATGCGGCACACGGCAAGCGGCGTGGGTGGTGGTCGCGGCGATGGCGGCGGTGACCAGGCTTGGACAAAAGTCTAAGATACGTGCCTGTTCAGATCATTCGCGTCCCATGTCCAACCATCGCATCAAAACGCCCTGTGTCGGCCTCTGTTCGACTGTCTATGGCGATCTCGTCTGCCGCGGCTGCAAGCGCTTCCATCATGAGGTGGTGAACTGGAACGCCTATAGCGACGAAGAGAAGCGCGCCGTATGGCGGCGCCTGGAGATCCTCCTGGTGCAGGTGATGACCGCCAAGCTCGAGGTGTTCGACGCGCCGTTGCTGCGCAGCCAACTGGAAGCGCGCCAGGTGCGTTTCGTCCCGGAGCAGTCGCCTTATTGCTGGGCGTATCAGCTGATCGCGCGCGGCTCGCGGGTGATCCAGCAAGTGGAGGCCTATGGCGTCGCGCTGCTGCCCGAGTTTCGCGACTGGCCCTTGCCACAGTTGCGGGAGGCCATCGATCGCGAGTTCTTCCTCTTGTCGGAAGCGCACTATGAGCGCTATATCGCGCCGCGTTTTCTGGTCGAGGGTATTGAAGTCCGCGTCTAGTCGCTCTGTCAGCGTTGAGCCACCAGGTCCTCGAGGTGGCCGATAATGTCTTCGGGTTTGAGTACCAGGACATCGCTGTCCAGCGCGTCGAGCACGACCTCGGCGGTATTGCCCATCAGTGCGCCTGAGAACCCTGTCCGCGCGACGGTGCCGATGACCGTTACCACGGCGCCCAGTTCGTGCGACACCTTCGGTATCAGCGCGTCGGCCGGACCTTCTTCGATGTGCAATTGCGCGTCGCTGATGCCGTACTCGTTCTGGAATGCCTTGCAGGCTTCCCGATAGCGCGCTTCGATGGTTTCGCGCAATTGGAAGGCCGGGTCGGCCGCCGACAGCATGGCCGAAGGGTGCGCGCTGATTACATGCAGCTCACCGTCAGCCAGGCGCGCGATCTCGAAGCCGTGGCTGACGATGCCCGCATGCAGCGTGCGGTGTTCAAGGTCCGCATTGCCAACGTCCACCGCAGCGAGGATCTTGCCTCCGGTCCAGGGTGTATCGGTCTTGACCATGAGCACTGGGCAGGGGCAATAGCGCAGCAGCTTCCAGTCGTCCGGCGTGAGCAGGGCGCGTTTGAACGGATTGTCGGGCAGGTGTTGCTTGATCACCAGGCCGCAGCCTTGGGCCTGCTGAACGGCAATAGCGGTCTGCCATGGGTTTTCATGCCATGCCTGTTCAGCGCTGACGCTGAGGCCTTCTTCCTCCAAGAGCGCGCGCAGCGCCTGCAGCTGCGCGCCGTGCTCATGCTTTCGTTCGCATATCAGCAGGTGCAGATGCGACTTACTGACACCGGCGATGAGCTTGGCGCGCTTGAGAGCCAGGCCCTGGTCGTTTTCCGCCTTGATGATCACCAGGATGCTGCTAATGGCTTGCATGGCCGTTCTCCTTCTTTTGGCTGAGCTGGTAATCACTATAGATGGCCGCTGGCAGTGGTGGTTTTGACCTGAGTCAGACTGCCGGGCTGGCCGCCAGCCGCGCCATTCGTATAATGGCGCGCCTTTTCCCAGGACCCGTCCAGGACACCCATGCTGCTGCCCGAAATCGAAACCTTCCTGTTGTGCCCGACGCCTGCCAGCTGGATCGAGCAGGCCCTGGATCATCAGGACGTACTGCTGATCGACCACGCCAACTGTGAGAAAAAGGCGGCATCCACGGCGCTGACGCTGCTATTTCGCTATGTCGAGAAAGCCGATCTGCAATACAAGCTCTCCCGACTGGCTCGTGAGGAGTTGCGTCATTTCGAGCAGGTGGCGGCGTTGATGAAAAAGCGCGGGGTGGCGTATCGGCCAGTCAGTGCGTCGCTCTATGCCCAGCGCTTGCACAAGCACATCCGCACCAGCGAGCCGCACAAGCTGGTCGATACGCTGATCGTCGGGGCTTTCATCGAGGCGCGCTCGTGCGAGCGGTTCTATCGGTTGGCGCCGCACCTGGACGAGGAACTGGGCAAGTTCTATCGCTCGCTGCTCAAGTCGGAGGCGCGGCATTATCAGGACTACCTGAAAATGGCTGCCCAATACGCTGGCGAGCCGATCGACGAGCGGGTTGCGTTCTTCGCCGAAGTCGAGCGTGACGCGATCCTGACGCCGGATGAGGAACTGCGCTTCCACAGCGGTGCAGCGGCCTAACCTCGGCATCAGCGTCGAGGCGGATGCGGGTCGCTATACGAGCGGAAAGGGGCTGAGCTGATAGCCATGCTCGTCCACCTGAAGCGCCCAGCCTTTCTGGTCCCAATCGCCGAGCACGATGCGTTGGGCGGGGCGGCCGTCCACTTCCAGTTCGTGTACCGCCGGCCGGTGAGTGTGGCCGTGAATCAGGCGTGTGACGCCATGCCGGCGTAGCGACGGCGGGACTTCCTCGGGCGTGACGTCGACGATGTCGCTGGCCTTCATTCGAGTCTGTTCGCGGCTCTGCCGGCGCAGTTTGCTCGCCAGTTTCTGCCGTGTGGAGAGCGGCAGATTGCGCAGGATGAACAGGCTCAGCGGATTGCGCAGCCAGCGGCGCAGGCGCATATAACTCTCGTCGCGGGTACACAGGCTGTCGCCGTGCATCAGCAGCACCGGCTCGCCGTTGAATCGCTGTACGCTGGGGTCGGCCAACAGAGTGCAGCCGGCTTCGCGGCAGAACGCGCGGCCAAGCAGAAAATCGCGGTTGCCGTGCATCAGGTAGACCGCGACGCCGCCATCACTCAATTTGCGCAGGGCCTTGGCAATCGAATGCTGGAAGGGCGACATCGCATCGTCGCCGATCCAGACCTCGAAGAAGTCGCCCAGAATGTAGAGTGCCTTGGCCTGTGGCGCGCGGGTCTCGAGAAAATGCAGAAACGCCCGGGTGATGTCCGGGCGTTGTTCTTCGAGGTGCAGATCCGAGATCAGCAGGATCACATCATCACTCGACAATTTCGGCCTTTTCGATGATGACGTCGTCTACCGGCACGTCCTGGTGACCCGACTTCATGGTCGTCGCCACGGCCTTGATCTTGTTCACCACGTCCATGCCTTCGGTGACTTCGCCGAACACGGTATAGCCCCAACCCTGTACGGTCGGCGCGGTGTGATCGAGGAAGGTGTTGTCGGCGACGTTGATGAAGAATTGCGCCGAGGCCGAGTGCGGCTCCATGGTCCGTGCCATGGCGACGGTGCCGACCTTGTTCGACAGGCCGTTGTTGGCCTCGTTCTTGATCGGCGTGCGGGTTGGCTTCTGCTTCATGCCCGGCTCGAAGCCACCGCCCTGGATCATGAAGTTGCCGATCACCCGGTGAAATACCGTGTTGTCGTAATGGCCGGCGCTCACGTATTCCTTGAAGTTGGCCACTGTGTCCGGGGCCTTGTCTTCGAACAGGTTGAGGGTGATGACGCCGTGGTTGGTGTGGAGTTTGATCATTTGAACTATTCCGTTTCGGTGGGCAGATAGCGTTGCGACAGTGACGCTGGAGCAAATGCTGCGCGGTTTCAGCACGGATCGCTGCCTCGTACCGTCATTACCGGAGTCAGGGTGGGCGTCGGGCGCTTTGCTCTGTCAGGGTTTTGACGGGTCCGCTATCATAAGCCCTTTGATCTGACCGGCCTACCCTGAGCCGCGTACCGCATAACGTTAAGGACGCCATGAGCAAGCCCGAGACTGTCGCCGCTTCGAACTTTCTTCGCCCCATCGTCCAGGCCGATCTGGATACCGGTAAACATGCGAAGGTCATCACCCGCTTCCCGCCGGAGCCCAACGGCTACCTGCACATTGGCCATGCCAAGTCGATCTGCCTGAACTTCGGCCTGGCCGAGGAGTTTGGTGGCGAGTGCAACCTGCGCTTCGACGACACCAACCCGGCCAAGGAAGACCAGGAATACATCGATGCGATCAAGAGCGACGTGCAGTGGCTGGGCTTCCAGTGGGCGGGCGAAGAGCGTTACGCCTCGAACTATTTCGATCAGCTGCACGACTGGGCGATCCACCTGATCGAGGCCGGCAAGGCCTACGTCGACGACTTGTCTCCAGAGCAGGCGCGCGAGTACCGCGGCACCCTGACCGAGCCGGGCAAGAACAGCCCGTTCCGTGACCGTAGCGTGGAGGAGAACCTCGACCTGTTCGCGCGGATGAAGGCCGGTGATTTCCCCGATGGCGCGCGAGCGCTGCGGGCGAAGATCGACATGGCCGCGCCGAACATGAACCTGCGCGACCCGATCCTCTATCGCATCCGTCACGCCCACCATCACCAGACGGGTGACAAGTGGTGCATCTACCCGAGCTACGACTTCACCCACGGTCAGTCGGACGCCCTCGAAGGCATCACCCACTCGATCTGCACCCTGGAGTTCGAAGATCATCGCCCGCTGTACGAGTGGTTCCTGGACAACCTGCCGGTACCCGCCAAGCCGCGCCAGTACGAATTCGCCCGGCTCAACCTGAACTACACCATCACCAGCAAGCGCAAACTCAAGCAACTGGTCGACGAGAAGCACGTCGGCGGTTGGGACGATCCGCGCATGTCGACGCTGTCCGGCTATCGCCGCCGTGGCTACACGCCGGCCTCGATCCGTACCTTCTGCGACATGATTGGCGTCAACCGCGCCGGCGGCGTTGTGGATATCGGCATGCTGGAATTCGCCATTCGCGAGGATCTGGATGCCAATGCCGCCCGTGCCATGTGCGTGCTCAAGCCGCTGAAGGTGGTGATCACCAACTACCCCGAAGGCAAGGTCGAGAACCTCGAGCTGCCGCGCCATCCGAAGCAGGACATGGGGGTGCGCGTGCTGCCGTTCTCCCGCGAGCTGTACATCGATGCCAGCGACTTCGAGGAAGTCCCGCCGGCTGGCTACAAGCGGCTGATTCCCGGCGGGGAAGTGCGCCTGCGTGGCAGCTATGTGATCCGCGCCGACGAGGCGATCAAGGACGCCGATGGCAATGTCGTCGAACTGCGTTGCTCCTATGACGAGAACACCCTTGGCAAGAACCCGGAAGGGCGCAAGGTCAAGGGCGTGATCCATTGGGTGCCGGCCTCCGAGAGCATCGAATGCGAGGTGCGTCTGTATGACCGCCTGTTCCGTTCGGCCAATCCGGAAAAGAGCGAAGAGGGCGGCAGCTTCCTCGACAACATCAACCCGGATTCGCTGGTCGTACTGACCGGCTGCCGCGCCGAGCCGTCTCTGGCGCAGGCGCAGCCTGAAGAGCGCTTCCAGTTCGAGCGCGAAGGTTACTTCTGCGCCGACCTGAAGGACTCCAGGCCCGGCGCGCCGGTATTCAACCGCACCGTCACCCTGCGCGATTCGTGGGGGCAGTAATGGCGCTCTCGATCTACAACACGCTCAGCAAGACCAAGGAAGCCTTCCAGCCATTGGAAGGCAACAGCGTGCGCATGTACGTCTGCGGCATGACCGTCTACGACTACTGCCACCTGGGTCATGGGCGCAGCATGGTCGCCTTCGACGTGATCACCCGCTGGTTGCGCCACAGCGGTTATGACCTGACGTACGTGCGCAACATCACCGATATCGACGACAAGATCATCAATCGCGCCCGCGAGAACGGCGAGGCTTTCGATGTGCTCACCGAGCGCATGATCGCCGCGATGCACGAGGACGAAGCGCGCCTCAACATCCTCAAGCCGGACCAGGAACCACGCGCGACCGATCACATCGCCGGCATGCACGCCATGATCCAGACGCTGATCGACAAGGGCTTCGCCTACGCGCCGGGCAACGGCGACGTGTACTACCGCGTCGGGCGCTTCGCCGGCTACGGCAAGCTTTCGCGCCGGAAAATCGAAGACCTGCGTATCGGTGCCCGCATCGAGCCGGGCGAGTCCAAGGAAGACCCACTGGACTTCGTGCTCTGGAAGGGCGCCAAGCCCGGCGAGCCGAGCTGGGATTCGCCGTGGGGCAAGGGCCGGCCCGGCTGGCACATCGAATGCTCGGTGATGTCCACCTGCTGCCTGGGCGAATCGTTCGACATCCATGGCGGCGGCAACGATCTGGAATTCCCGCACCACGAGAACGAGATCGCCCAGAGCGAGGCGGCCACCGGCAAGCCCTACGCCAAATCCTGGCTGCACTGCGGGATGATCACCATCAACGGCGAGAAGATGTCCAAGTCGCTGGGCAACTTCTTCACCATCCGCGAAGTGCTGGAGAAGTATCACCCCGAGGTGGTGCGCTACCTGCTGATCGCCAGCCACTACCGCAGCCCGATCAACTATTCGGAAGACAACCTGCGCGAAGCCAAAGCCGCGCTTGAGCGCTTCTACAACGCGCTCAAGGGCCTGTCGGTCGCAGAGCCTGCCGGTGGCGAGGCTTATGTGGAGCGCTTCGGCGCGTCGATGGACGATGACTTCAATACGGCCGGCGCCTGCTCGGTGCTCTTCGAGCTCGCCCGGGAAGTCAATCGCCTGCGCGACAGCGAGCCGGAAACGGCGGCCGCGCTCGGGGCACGGCTCAAGCAGCTGGGCGGATTGCTCGGCGTGCTGCAGCTGGATCCGGACGCTTTCCTCCAGGCTGGCGCCGAAGGCAAGGTCGACGCCGCCGAGGTCGAGGCGCTGATCGCCGCGCGCCTGCAGGCGCGTGCCGAAAAGAACTGGGCCGAATCCGACCGTATCCGCGACCAGCTGAGCGCCATGGGCGTGGTCCTTGAAGACGGCAAGGGCGGTACCACCTGGCGCCTGGCCGATTAGTCCGGCTGGATGACCGAGCGCCGCCTGCGGGCGGCGTTTTTCATGGCGAAACGAGGAGCGGCGATGAGCACGCAGTTGCAGGTTGAAGATCTGGTGGTGGGCGACGGCAAGGAAGTGGTCAAGGGTGCCCTGATCACCACGCACTACGATGGCACGCTGGAGGACGGCACGCGGTTCGATTCTTCCCACGTACGCGGCAAGCCGTTTCAATGCGTGATCGGTACCGGCCGGGTCATAAAGGGCTGGGACCAGGGGCTGATGGGGATGCGCGTCGGCGGCAAGCGCAGGCTGTTCGTGCCGGCGTCGCTGGCCTACGGCGAGCGGCAGGTGGGCGAACACATCAAGCCGCACTCCAACCTGATCTTCGAGATCGAGTTGCTTGAAGTGCTGACCCGCGACGACTGATCCAGAACGAGCCGACTTGCCTTCGGCTACCTCACTTCCGGTTGGACCGTTTCTGATGCCCTCCGCTGTACAGCGCTATACGCAGATCCTCGCCAAGGCGCTCGAGCGCTATTTCCCTCGTACCACCGCCTACTTGCGGGCCGAGCGCGACGCCGCTGCCTACGCGGCGAAACCCAAGCGGCGCAAGGCCGCGACGCAGCCGCGCAAGGCATCAGCCAAGGGCAAACCGACTACCAGCGAGGGGGCCGGAAAGCGTAAGGCAACCGCCGCCAAACCGAAGACCACCCGCACGCGGGGCATCTACAGCGCGACGGCGATGCCGGTGACGGAGGCTCGGATCCGGGCGATGCGGACCCAGGTCGCTGCCGCGGCGCGCGCCGGTGTGGTCAGCGAACCGTCCCCGGCGCAGTGGGCAATGATCCTGAGCGATCAGCCGCTGACCCGCATCTTCGCCGGTGCCGGATCGGGCAAGTCGACGACACTGGTGCTGCGCCTGGTGTTCATGCTCTGCCACCTGGGTATCGAGCCCGGGCGCATCACGGTGATCTCCTTCACCAATGCCTCCTGCGCGGAGTTGCGCGAGCAGCTGATCAGGGTACTCGCGTTCTGGCAGCATCCGTTCGACCCGGCGCAGGCGCGCCAGTGTGTGCGCACCTTTCACTCGGCGATGGGGGTGATGGCCAAGGCCCTGCTGGGTAACCCCGCCTGGTTCGAGCAGCTGGGCGAGGGTGCAGCGGCCGGAGCCAGGGAGCTGGACAACCCCCTTGCGGGTGGCAGGCTTGGCGCTGCGCAGCGGCAGGTCCTGCAACAGGCGTACGACACCGCGTATGCCACCGATGCACGCTTTCGCGGCCACGTGCACGAGCTGCTCGGTTCGCCACCGCCAGCCGAAAGCGAGCCGCTGCCCAACGCGCCGACGACGCCCTTCAGGCTCGAAGGCGAGCTGAAACCGACTCCGCTGCACGAAGCCTTCTTCCAGCAGGCCGCATTCATGCAGAGCATCGGCCTGCGCATCGACAGCCTGGAGCCGCAGGCGCTGGCCTGCAGCGCCCGCGAGCGGATGTTCTGTGAGGCGCTGGTGCTGTTCTGGGAACATTTCCAGGCCGCGCTGCGAGCCCGCTCCCTGATGACCTACGATGACGCCTTTGCCCAACTGACTGCGCGGCTTGCCGGCAACGAGCCGATTCCCGCCGAGCTGCTCGAGCCGTTCGGGCATCTCTTGATCGACGAATTCCAGGATATCTCCCCACAGATCGTGCAGTGGCTGCAGGCGTTGCACCGGCGTCTGGACGGCGAACGGCGGGCGGTCAGCCTGATGGCCATCGGGGATGACTGGCAATCTATCTACGGCTGGCGGGGCAGTTCGCCGGAGCTGTTCATTGATTTCGACCGGCATTTCCCGGTCAAGGGCAAGGCTCGCAGCGCGCAGTTGGTGCTGGGTACCAACTACCGCTCCATCGAGCCGATCATTCGCGACGGGGAGGCGGTGCTCTCGGCCGTTGCCTGCAAGCAGCCCAAGCAGAGCGAAGCGGTTCGGCCGCTGCAGGACGGCGACCACGGCGTTCTGCTGGTCACGCCGTTCGATATCCGCACGGGCTTGCAGGGGTTGCTGCAGGAGATCGCGAAGCAGTGTCGGCATGCCGCCGCTCGCGGCGGGCGCGAACGGACGGCGGTCCTGCTGCTCAGCCGCCGAAACGAGCCCCTCAAGCAGATTCAGGCACAGTTGGGCGCCGGGTTACCGGTGAAGGCGATGACGATTCACCGGGCCAAGGGGCTGCAGGCCGAAGTGGCGATCATCGTCGACGACTGCCTGCCGGGCGCCACGCATCCGCTGCGCAATGCGCTGTATGCCCGGTGCGGTTTCTTTCGCAGCAGCTATGACCAGGCGATGGCCGATGAATCGCTGCGACTGGCCTACGTCGCGATCACGAGGGGCGTGAGCCGGGTGCTCTGGTTCGCCCGCAAGCCCCAGGGCGCCACCGCGCTGCTCGCTCAGCGTCAGTCGCATGGCAGCGGCGCGTCAAACGGCTAGGCAGAGTCGATCGACGCGTAGAGCCCTTCGGCGCGCAGGCGCTTGTAGAGCGTGTTGCGGCTGATGCCCAGGCGCCGCGCGAGGTTCGAGACGTTGCCGCCGCACGCAGCGAGCTGTTCGCTTAAGGCCCTGCCGTCGAGCGATCGGAACGGCACCACTTCGGAGAGGGCGGCCAGGGGTGGGCGCTCGCACGTCGAGGCGCCGAGGTCGGCGAAGAAGTCTTCCGGCAGATGCTCGAGGCCTATCGGCTGCTCCTCGGCGAGCGCCAGCGCGACCTGAATCACGCTGCTGGCCTGACGCAGATTGCCCGGCCAGGGATGCCGCGCGAAGAGGTCCAGCACCTCCTGACTCATGCCCTGCGTCTGATACGGCTCGCGGTGCTGCGCCCACAGCTGCTGAAACAGCGCCCGGCGGTCGTTGCGTTCGCGTAGCGGCGGCAGTGTCAGGTTCAGCCCGCTGATGCGGTAGTACAGGTCCTGCCTGAAGCGCCCAGCGTGGACCTCCTCGCGTAGCGATCGATGGGTGGCGCAGATCAGCCGAAAATCCGCCGCGCAGGGCTCGCCGCCGCCGAGCGGCTGCACACGGCGTTCCTGCAGCGCGCGTAACAGCCGTGCTTGAAGCCCTAACGGCATGTCGCCGATCTCGTCGAGAAACAGGATGCCTCCGTTGGCCTTGCGGATCAGTCCGACGCTGCCCTTGTGACTGGCGCCGGTAAAGGCGCCTTTTTCATAGCCGAACAGCTCGGCCTCGATCAGCTCGGCCGGTATCGCCGCGCAGTTCACGGCCACCAGTGGCGCATCGGCCCGGGTGCTCTGGCGATGCAGGGCCTTGACCAGCACTTCCTTGCCGACGCCGGTTTCGCCGTGAATGAGGATCGGAATGTCCTTCTCCAGCAGGCGCTGGGCCTGGCTCACCATCTTGTGCACGTGGGGGTCGCCCAGCTCGATGGCAGGGGATGCTTGCCGGTGCGCACAGGGCTGGGCGTGGGACCTTGGCCGCAGCGGCCGGCGAATTCGACCATGGAAGCGATGCCGACCGGTCGCGTTCAGTACCAGCGGGCGATTCTCGGGATGATCCAGCAGCTGGCGCAGCGGCAGGTCGAACAGCGACTCGATGCGCATCCGCGCCAGCGGCATGCCCAGCAGGCTGTCGGCCCGCCGGTTGGCGCAGACCACTTCACCCGTATCGTCGAAGATCAGCAGGCCGGCCCATTGGCTGTCGATGCTGTCCTGCCCGGTGTTGAAGGTCAGCTGGAAATAATCGTCATGGAACAGGTTGAGCAGCAGGCGGTTCTCCACCGACTGGCTCATCACCTTGACCATGCCGAGGGTGTGGGAGGGCGGCAGGTAACTGTCGCTGGATACATCGAGCACGCCGACTAGACGCCGCTCGGCATCGAAAATCGGCGCCGCCGCGCCGGTGAGATAGCGGTTGGCCTCGAGGAAATGCTCGTCGCGCTGTATGTGTACCGCCTGGCCGCTGAACAGCGCCGTGCCGATCGCGTTGGTGCCGGTGGTGCGCTCGACCCAGCTGGCGCCGCTGGCGAACCCGGCCTGCTGCGTCGGTTCGACGAAGCGTCGGTCACCCCAGGACTGCAGAAGCCGACCCTGGTCATCGGCCAGCAGGATCAGGCAACGGGTGTTGGAGAGGATGTTGTCGTAATAGGGCAGCACCTCGCGCTGGGTGGTGTGCACCAGGCGTTGTCGCCGCTCGAGCAGGAGACTGACCTCGTCGGCAGCGGATCGACCGAAGACCGGATGGCTGCGGTGGGTGAGACCGTATTCTTCGCACCGCACCCAGGATTCTCTGATCATGGCGTGATGGGATGCGACCTTGGCGCTCTGGACCATGGCTGTGCCTTGCGCGTTGCGCGTTCTTGTTGTTCTGGGTGAGGCTCGAAGGGAGCTAACTGAACAGTCTTGTTCAGATCTGTTCACTGTCAATGTTCGAAAATGTTCATTTGAACAGCGGCAAACCTTGCCTGGCGGAGGAAAAGCGCCGTGCAGACGCGGCCGTGGGGTCGTGGCATGGTTATCGCTATGGAGGTCGGCATGACAACCATAAGGATGCGTCATGTCACTCACCCTGGATCATGTCTCCAGAGCGGTGGACGGCCAGCTTCACATCGATGAGGCGAGCCTGCATTTCGAGCCCGGATCCTTCAACGTGCTGATTGGCCGCACGCTGTCCGGCAAGACCTCGCTGATGCGCCTGATGGCCGGGCTGGACAAGCCGACCCGCGGGCGAATCCTGATCAATGGCGTGGACGTGACCGGCGTGCCGGTGCGCAAGCGCAACGTGTCGATGGTCTATCAGCAGTTCATCAACTACCCGACCTTGAGTGTCTTCGAGAACATCGCCTCGCCGTTGCGCCAGGCTGGCGTAGGCCGGTCCGAAGTCGAGCGCAGGGTCCGTGAAACCGCCGAGATGCTGCACATCGAGGCGTATCTGGAGCGGCATCCGCTGGAGCTCTCCGGCGGGCAGCAGCAGCGTACGGCGATGGCACGTGCGCTGGTCAAGGATGCCGAGCTGGTTCTATTCGACGAGCCTCTGGTCAACCTCGACTACAAGCTGCGCGAGGAGCTGCGCCAGGAGATGCGCGAGCTGTTCCGTACCCGCCGCAGCATCGCGGTATACGCCACCACTGAGCCCAACGAGGCGCTGGCATTGGGTGGAACCGCCACCGTCCTGCACGAAGGGCGGGTGCTGCAGAGCGGGCCGACCGCCGACGTCTACCACCGGCCCAACCAGATGCTCGCGGCCGAGCTGTTCTCCGAGCCGCCGATCAACCTGTTGGCCGGACGCATCGCCGCCGCCGAGGTGAGCTTCATGGATTGCCTGCATTTTCCCCTGAATGCCGACCTGCGAACCCTCGGCGAGGGCGATTACCGCTTCGGCGTAAGGCCGAGCCACATCGGCCTGGTGCCTTCGAACGACGATGATCTTGAGGTGTCGGGTAGCGTCGAGCTGGCCGAAATCAGCGGCTCGGAAACCTTCCTCCACGTGCGCAACGACCACTTCGGCCTGGTCCTGCATCTGCAGGGCGTGCACGACTACCCGGTGGACTCTCCGATCCGCGTCTACATCCCCACCCACAAGCTGTTCGTGTTCGATGCGCAGGGCCGCCTGGCCCAGGCGCCGGCGCGGCGTGCCTAGGAGCTGGCCATGGCTGAAATCCGTTTGCAGAACCTGGCCCACAGCTACGCCGAACGCCCGGTCGGGCCGCAGGACTATGCGATCCGCGAGATGGACCATGTCTGGGAGCAGGGCGGCGCCTACGCCCTGCTGGGGCCGTCCGGCTGCGGCAAGTCGACCTTGCTCAACATCATCTCCGGATTGCTCAGTCCGTCCGAAGGCAAGGTGCTATTCGACTCCCGCGAGGTGAACCGGCTGACGCCGGAGCAGCGCAACATCGCCCAGGTTTTCCAGTTTCCGGTGGTGTACGACACCATGACGGTGTTCGACAACCTGGCGTTCCCGCTGCGCAATCAGGGCCTGGCCGAAACGCGGGTGACGAGCAAGGTGAACGAGGTCGCCGAGGTGCTCGACCTGCAGCGGGTGCTGAGCAGGAAGGCGCGAAACCTGACGGCGGATGAGAAGCAAAAAGTCTCGATGGGGCGCGGCCTCGTGCGTGACGACGTTTCCGCAATTCTCTTCGACGAACCGCTGACGGTGATAGACCCGCACCTGAAGTGGAAGCTGCGGCGCAAGCTCAAGCAGATCCACGAGCAGTTCAACATCACCATGATCTACGTCACCCACGATCAGCTGGAGGCCTCGACGTTCGCCGACAAGATCGCGGTGATGCACGGCGGGCAGATCGTCCAGTTCGGCACGCCGCGCGAGCTGTTCGAGCGGCCTCGCCACACCTTCGTCGGTTTTTTCGTCGGCAGCCCTGGGATGAATCTGATCGAGGTCAAGGCCGAGCAGGGCGGCGTCGGCTTCGGTGAACAGCATCTGCCGCTGCCCGAGGGGCTGCGTCGGCAGCTTCCGGCGCTTGTAGGCAAGCGCCTGCAGATCGGTATTCGCCCAGAGTTCGTCCATGTCGCCGACGAGCCTTGCGCCGGCGCGATGCAGGCCGAGGCGGTGCGTCTCGAAGACCTGGGCACCTACAAGATTCTGAGTTTTCGCCTGCAGGGGCATCTGCTCAAGGCCCGTCTGCCGGAGGAGCAGACCCTGGCGCGCGACGTCGTTTGGGTGTCCTTCCCGGCGCAGTGGCTGATGCTCTATGCCGATGACCTGCTGGTGGAGGCGCAGTCATGAACCGGACGCCCAACAACCGCGCTTGGTGGCTGGTGCTACCGGTGTTCGCACTGGTGGCCTTCAGCGCCATCCTGCCGATGATGACGGTGGTCAATTATTCGGTGCAGGATATTTTCGATTCCTCGACGCGCTTTCTGGTCGGTGCGGACTGGTACCGCCAGGTGCTGCGCGATCCGCGTCTGCACGACTCGCTGCTGCGCCAGTTCATCTTTTCCGGCTGCGTGCTGCTGATCCAGATTCCGCTGGGCATCGCCGTCGCGCTGACCATGCCGACCCGCGGGCGCTGGGCCTCGTTGTGCCTGATCGTGATGGCCATTCCCTTGCTCATTCCGTGGAACGTGGTGGGGACCATCTGGCAAATTTTCGGCCGTGCCGACATCGGCCTGCTCGGCTATGCGCTGAACGCGCTGGGGATCAGTTACAACTATGCTTCCAACACCCGTGATGCCTGGGTGACGGTGCTGGTGATGGACGTCTGGCACTGGACCTCGCTGGTGGCGCTGCTTTGCTATTCGGGGCTTCGCGCGATCCCGGACGTGTATTACCAGGCGGCGCGTATCGATCGCGCTTCGGCCTGGGCGGTGTTTCGCCACATCCAGCTGCCCAAGCTCAAGAGCGTGCTGCTGATCGCCGTGATGCTGCGCTTCATGGACAGCTTCATGATCTACACCGAGCCCTTCGTGCTCACCGGCGGCGGGCCTGGCAACGCGACCACCTTCCTCAGCCAGACGCTGACCAAGATGGCGGTCGGGCAGTTCGATCTCGGGCCGGCGGCGGCGTTCTCGCTGATCTATTTCCTCATCATCCTGCTGGTGTCCTGGCTGTTCTACACGGCCATGACGCACAGCGACCAGACACGCTGAGGAGCCGATGATGAGCCTGCGCAAGCGAGCCGTGCTGCTGATCTACATCCTCTTCCTGATGGTGCCCATCTACTGGCTGGTGAACATGTCGTTCAAGAGCAACACCGAGATACTCGGTGGGCTCACGCTCTGGCCGCGGGACTTCACCCTGGACAACTACCGGGTGATCTTCACCGACCGGTCCTGGTACAGCGGCTACATCAATTCGCTGTACTACGTCTGCCTCAACACGGTGATCTCGCTGGTGGTAGCGCTGCCGGCGGCGTACGCGTTCTCGCGGTTCCGCTTTCTCGGCGACAAGCACCTGTTCTTCTGGCTGCTGACCAACCGCATGGCGCCGCCCGCGGTGTTCCTGCTGCCGTTCTTCCAGCTCTATTCCTCCATCGGATTGTTCGATACCCACATCGCCGTGGCGTTGGCGCATTGCCTGTTCAACGTGCCGCTGGCGGTGTGGATTCTCGAAGGGTTCATGTCGGGCGTGCCCAAGGAGATCGACGAGACGGCCTACCTCGACGGCTACAGCTTTCCCAAGTTCTTCGTGAAGCTCTTCATCCCCTTGATCGGCTCGGGGATCGGCGTGACGGCGTTCTTCTGCTTCATGTTTTCCTGGGTGGAGCTGCTGCTGGCCCGCACCCTGACGTCGGTCGACGCCAAGCCCATCGTCGCGGTGATGACCCGAACCGTATCGGCCTCTGGCATCGACTGGGGCGTGCTCGCGGCGGCGGGAGTACTCACCATCCTACCCGGGATGCTGGTTATCTGGTTCGTTCGCAATCATGTGGCCAAGGGTTTCGCCCTTGGCCGGGTATAGGAGGGCGACATGAGCTGGATGGCCTGGACCCTGCCCACGGCGCTGTTCTTCTGCGCGATAGGGCTGACGCTGGTGACCATGACGGTATGGGAGCTACGCCATCCCTGCGCGCCACGCCGCGGCTGGCTGCCGATCACCACTACCCGGGGCGACCGGCTGTTCATCGGATTACTGGGCAGCGCCTACTGGCACCTGATGCTGGTGGGGCTGACCGACTGGAGCATCTGGATAGCGTCCGCGCTGTCCGTCGTCTGGTTGTTTGTGGTGATGCGCTGGGGGTGAGCCACAAGGCCGCTCTTCCGAATAACCCAATGGAGGTGTCTATGTTCGACAATAAAAACAACACCCGACAGGGCATGGCGCTGGCGGCCCTGCTGACGTTGTCCGGCGCCGCAGGCTCGGCCTGGGCCGATGCCTATGAAGAGGCAGCCAAGAAATGGATCGAATCCGAGTTCAACCCCTCGACGCTGACGCCCGAGCAGCAGATGGAGGAGTTGCGCTGGTTCATCAAGGCGGCCGAACCCTTCCGCGGCATGGATATCAACGTGGCGTCGGAGACCATCACCACCCACGAGTACGAATCCAAGACTCTGGCGCGCGCCTTTCAGGAGATCACCGGCATCAGGCTGCGCCATGACCTAATGCAGGAAGGCGATGTGGTTGAGAAACTGCAGACCCAGATGCAGTCAGGCAAGAACATCTACGACGGCTATATCAACGATTCGGACCTGATCGGCACCCATTTTCGCTATGGCAAGGCCGTCGCCATCAGCGACATGATCGAGAACGAGGCCAAGGACTACACCCTGCCGACCCTCGACCTGCAGGATTTCATCGGCCTGTCGTTCACCACCGGGCCGGACGGCAAGGTGTATCAGCTGCCGGTCCAGCAGTTCGCCAACCTCTACTGGTTCCGCGCCGATTGGTTCGAGCGGCCGGAACTCAAGGCCCAGTTCAAGGAGCGCTACGGCTATGAGCTGGGTGTGCCGGTCAACTGGTCGGCCTATGAGGACATCGCCGAGTTCTTCAGCAAGCACGTCAAGGAGATCGACGGGCAGCGCGTGTATGGCCATATGGATTACGGCAAGAAGGACCCGTCGCTGGGCTGGCGTTTCACCGATGCCTGGTTCTCCATGGCGGGCGCCGGCGACAAAGGTCTGCCCAACGGGCTGCCGGTGGACGAGTGGGGTATTCGCGTCGAAGACTGTCATCCAGTGGGCTCGAGCGTTTCGCGCGGCGGTGCGACCAACGGTCCGGCGGCCGTCTACGCCACCCAGAAATACGTCGACTGGATGCGCGAGTACGCGCCGCGTGAAGCGCAAGGCATGACCTTTTCCGAGTCCGGTCCGGTGCCTGCGCAGGGCAACATCGCCCAACAGATATTCTGGTACACCGCCTTCACGGCCGACATGACCAAGCCGGGGTTGCCGGTGGTCAACGAGGACGGCACGCCCAAGTGGCGCATGGCGCCGTCGCCGAAGGGGCCGTACTGGGAGGAGGGCATGAAGCTGGGTTATCAGGACGCCGGCGCATGGACCTTCCTTGACTCGACGCCGGAGAAGCGCCGGCTGGCGGCCTGGTTGTACGCGCAGTTCACCGTGTCCAAGACCGTATCGCTGAAGAAGACCCTGGTGGGGCTGACGCCGATTCGTGAGTCGGACATCAACTCCCAGGCGATGACCGAGGCGGCGCCGAAGCTGGGCGGCCTGGTGGAGTTCTATCGCAGCCCGGCACGGGTGCAGTGGACGCCGACCGGTACCAACGTGCCGGATTATCCGCGCCTGGCGCAGCTCTGGTGGCAGTTCATCGCCGAGGCGGCCAGCGGGGACAAGACGCCCCAGGAGGCGCTCGATGGCCTCGCCGAAGCCCAGGACACCATGATGGCGCGGCTGGAGCGCGCCAAGGTGCAACCCAAGTGCGGCCCCAAAATGAACGAGCCGCGCGACCCCGAGTACTGGCTGAGCCAGCCCGGCGCGCCGAAGCCCAAGCTGGCCAACGAAAAGCCGCAAGGCCAGACGGTGAGCTATGGGGAGCTGATCAAATCCTGGCAGACGCCGCGCTGATCGCTCGATACCCGTAACGCAAAACGGCACCCGAGGGTGCCGTTTTTTATGCCTGTTTCAGGCGGGCATCAGGCGTGCAGATGCTCGGCCGCATGCAGGGTGTTTTCCAACAGGCAGGCCCGGGTCATCGGGCCGACGCCGCCTGGCACCGGCGTGATCCAGCCGGCTCGCTGCGACGCCGGCTCGTACTCCACGTCGCCGACCAGCTTGCCATCGGCCTGCCGATTGATGCCGACGTCGATGACGATCGCCCCAGGCTTGATCCACTCGCCCTTGACCAGACCGGTAATGCCGGTGGCCACCACCACCAGGTCGGCGCGCCGAACGTGATCGGCCAGATCGCGGGTGAAGCGGTGAGTAACGGTGGTCGTGCAGCCGGCCAGCAACAGCTCGAGTGCCATCGGCCTGCCCACGATGTTCGATGCACCCACCACCACGGCGTCGAGTCCATAAAGGTCGACTCCGGTGCTCTGCAGCAGGGCCATGATGCCCTTGGGGGTGCAGGGGCGCAGCAGCGGCATGCGCTGAGCGAGTCGGCCAATGTTATAGGGATGGAAGCCGTCCACGTCCTTGTCGGGGCGGATGCGCTCGAGCAGCAGGGAGGCGTCCAGATGCTTGGGCAGCGGCAGCTGCACGAGAATGCCGTCTACAGACGCGTCTTCGTTGAGCTGGTCGATCAGTTCGAGCAGGGCATCCTGCGCGGTGTCGGCGGGTAGGTCGTAGGCCTGGGACTTGAAGCCGACCTCTTCGCAGTCCTTGCGCTTGTGGGCCACATATACCTGCGAAGCCGGATCGGTGCCGACCAGGATCACCGCCAGGCCAGGTGCCCGCAGACCCTGCTCGCGGCGCTCGGTGACCCGCTTGGCTATCTGCTGGCGGATATTGGCTGCGATCGTTTTACCGTCGATCAATTGTGCGGTCATGACGCTTGGCTAACCATCGGATGGGTTGAAAAAGGACGCGCATTCTCGCATGGTGAGTCGGTCCGGCAAAGGCGGCGAGTCCCGGTTTTCCTGTAACTCCTTTATCTCGCTGAAATTTTTCGAAATTTGCTGTTGACGGGTAGCGGGCTGCTCTATAAGATTCGCCCCGCTTGTCGAGCACAGCCTGGCGCTGGGTAAGATGGCAGTGAAGGAGCAATCCTTCGCAGCCGGAGCTTCAAGTCTGCGCTCCGAACAGAATGCAGATAAAGCGCCCGTAGCTCAGCTGGATAGAGCATCCGCCTTCTAAGCGGATGGTCGCAGGTTCGAGTCCTGCCGGGTGCGCCATTAGGCCTCTGGCACAAGCAAATGTAATATGGTGGGCGTAGCTCAGTTGGTAGAGCACAGGATTGTGGCTCCTGGTGTCGTGGGTTCGATCCCCATCGTCCACCCCATATTCGAAAAGCGCCAGGCACCTCGCCTGGCGCTTTTGTTTAAAGCCCGTTTTTGCGGACGTGGTGAAATTGGTAGACACACCAGATTTAGGTTCTGGCGCCGCAAGGTGTGAGAGTTCGAGTCTCTCCGTCCGCACCATTACATATCGCTGTAATGACGAGTTGCTGAAAGCCCCTTAATTGGGGCTTTTTTGTGCCTGTCGTTTAGCGATTGGGCGTTATCAGGCGCGGGGTAGGGCGCTGATGTCTTCAGGTCGACGCATGCAGAGTGGGCGAACGCTGGTCTCTGCCCTGCTTATACGGCGCTGATGGCGCTGATGCTGGAGATGCGGCCGTTCCAGATCATCTCGTAATGGGCTGTCTGGATGATCGAGAAAACAGGCTTGGGCGTCATCAGTGCCCAGCAATCCTTTCCTTCTTCTCTTACCGATCGATAACGCAAGCCTGGCCTCACTGCCTCCTTGATCAATCTTCCAAGATGCCGTGAATGCCTGTAGTCGCTTGGGTGGTAGAGGGGGTCGGTGGCTGGTATGCCCGTGGCGTCAAGCATGCCGGTTTCGTCGAACAGGCACGACAATCCGCGAAAGACGAATCGCTCGAAGTTCAGATCGTCGACTTTCGACCAATACAGTTCTTGATGATGGTGCACCTCCGCCAGGGCTGTGTCCATGGTCGCTGCAAGGTAAAGCACACCGTAGGTGCCATCGCTGAAACGCGACCCCGAGGGGTTCACGTGGGTGAAGGGTGCTGTTGCGTAAGAGCAGCCCGGGATGCCGAAGGGGATTTCGCTGCGAGGGATCAGTTCCAGCCGGCCGGCCTCGTTTTGCAGTCTTGGATTGGTCAGGGCCTGCAACTGATACAGCGTTTCGAAATCGCTGGCGTCCGCGACGTCATCGAACAGCGCAATGGGTGGAAATTTGGAGTTGACCAGTCGATAGGCCTGCAGCTCGCCGCCGGTTCGCCCCGGTAGCTGGTCGGGCGTTACCACTGCGCGCCTCGCAGGCTGTCGATGCGTCTGAACGTTTCGTAGAGGGAGATCATGTCCCCTTGTGACATGACGTCCAGTGGGGATCGCCCGTTGAAAAAGGCGTTGCGGTTGGCCATGGCCGGGAAGCCGTATGCGTTTTCCGGATTGTCGAACATCGCCCGCAGCGCGGCATGAATATTCAGTACGAAGCTGATGCGCTGCATCTGGTCCGAGTCGAGGCTCACCGACCACGCGGAATCGCGGAGCTTGGCCCTGGTGTGAGTGCTGCGTGAGATCCGCAGGATTCGGCAGGCTTGTTCGGTCGATGCCTGCCATTTATCGAGAATACTCACGGCGGCTCTTAGCCCGGTGGCGCCCTGATCCTTGGTAAGTGGTTGCGCTTGAAGAATTGCGGTCATGGCTGATTCCTCGTGTCTGTAGATGCAATATAGCATCCAATGAGTCTGTAGAAGAAATAGCGCGCATTGTGCGCTACGCGGCCGGCTTCGTTAGTAGGGCGGTGTGCTCCGCCTAAACTGGCAGTTGTCGTGGTTGCACCTGGGCTGTCGTCGAGGCCTGATCCTGTTTGCCGATCTGTGATTTGCGACGCTTGGAACTGGCTGCGCTACCCTTCCTTTTCTTTTCGCATTTTTCTTCTTTTGCTTTCCCGGAGCCTGTAGGCCGCGTCATGCGTCTGCTGCGAGCGATACGGGAAGCGGGTGCGGGGTGACTTCTGTCAGTCGAGTCACTAGAATGCATGCCCATTCTTGGGCCGGAACGCCCGGCTAATGTCTGTGCAACGAGGAAAATACATGCAAGTTTCTGTTGAAAGCACCTCCGCTCTTGAGCGCCGCATGACCATCGGCGTGCCCGCCGAGCGCATCGAGACCGAAGTCAACAAGCGTCTGCAGCAGACTGCCAGCCGGGCGAAGATCCCGGGCTTCCGCCCTGGCAAGGTGCCCATGAGCGTCATTCGTCAGCGTTACGAAGCCGCTGCGCGCCAGGAAGTGCTGGGTGATGTCATTCAGGCGACCTTCTATGAGGCCGTGGTTTCCGAGAAGCTGAATCCGGCCGGCGCACCGGCTGTCGAGCCGAAAGTGTTCGAAAAAGGTAAGGATCTGGAATACATCGCTACCTTCGAAGTATTCCCGGAATTCGAAGTGGCCGGTTTCGATGGCATTGAAGTCGAACGCCTGAGCGCGGATGTTGCCGATTCGGACGTCGACAACATGCTGGAAATCCTGCGCAAGCAGAATACTCGCTACGAAGCGGTCGATCGCGCTGCCGAGAATGGCGACCAGCTGACCATCGATTTCGTAGGCAAGATCGACGGCGAAGCCTTTGCCGGCGGTTCGGCGAACGGCACTCAACTGGTGCTGGGTTCGGGCCGCATGATCCCGGGCTTCGAGGATGCGCTGGTTGGCGTCAAGGCTGGTGAGGAGCGTGTGATCAACCCGACGTTCCCCGAGGATTACCAGAATCTGGATCTGGCCGGTAAAACCGCCGAGTTCACCGTAACCGTCAGTGCAGTTGCTGCACCCCAGCTGCCGGAGCTGAACGAAGAGTTCTTCGCCCAGTTCGGCGTTCAGGAAGGCGGTCTGGACGGCTTCCGCGCCGAGGTTCGCAAGAACATGGAGCGTGAGCTGCGCCAGGCGATCAAGTCCAAGGTGAAAAACCAGGTAATGGAAGGGCTGATCACCACCAACCAGATCGACGCCCCGAAATCCCTGATCGACAACGAAGTCAATCGCCTTCGCGTCCAGGCTGTCCAGCAGTTCGGCGGCAACATCCAGCCCGATCAGCTGCCTGCCGAGCTGTTTCAGGAGCAAGCCAAGCGCCGCGTCGTGCTGGGTCTGATCGTGGCCGAAGTGGTCAAGCAAAAAGAGCTCAAGCCTGACGAAGCCCGCGTCCGCGAGCTGATCGAAGAGATGGCTTCGGCCTATCAGGAGCCTGAGCAGGTGGTGTCCTGGTACTACAAGAACGACGAGCAAATGAACGAAGTCCGCTCGGTTGTGCTCGAAGAGCAAGTTGTAGATACTGTTCTGCAGCAGGCTAAAGTGACCGACAAATCGGTCTCCTACGAAGAAGCAGTGAAGCCTGTGGAAGCGCCGCAAGCCGCCTGACTTTCTTCACATCGTTTGATGCGCAACCATAAGCCAGCCTCGTGCTGGCTTATGTCTTTGACGGCATGACATAGGGAGTATCGCTGGAACATGTCCCGTAATTCTTACATGCAAGCGCAAGCACCGGACATTCAGGCCGCCGGCGGTCTGGTCCCGATGGTTATCGAGCAATCGGCCCGCGGTGAGCGTGCGTACGACATCTATTCTCGCCTCCTGAAGGAGCGCGTGATTTTCATGGTCGGTCAGGTCGAAGACTATATGGCCAACCTGATCGTCGCGCAGTTGCTGTTCCTTGAGGCGGAGAATCCGGACAAGGACATCCACCTGTACATCAACTCGCCGGGCGGTTCGGTTACCGCTGGGATGGCCATCTACGACACCATGCAGTTCATCAAGCCCGACGTTTCGACGATCTGCATCGGTCAGGCCTGCAGCATGGGTGCTCTGCTACTCGCCGGCGGCGCCGCTGGCAAGCGCTACTGCCTGCCGCATTCGCGGATGATGATTCACCAGCCGCTGGGCGGTTTCCAGGGGCAGGCCTCGGACATTGAAATCCATGCCCGTGAAATCCTGACGATCCGCGAGCGGTTGAACAAGGTCCTGGCCGAGCATACCGGTCAGCCGATCGAGGTCATTGCCCGCGATACCGACCGCGACAACTTCATGAGCGGCGACGATGCCGTCACCTACGGCCTGATTGACCAGGTTCTGCGTCACCGTCAGGTCGCCAGCTGATTCCACTAGGGTCTGCGATGTCCGGCTACCTCGTGGGCTTGAAAAAGCCCACGATTGCCTTCATCTTGTGTTCCAAGCCTTCCCCGATTGGATTGATCGAATGACTGACACCCGTAACGGCGAAGACTCCGGCAAACTGCTTTATTGCTCTTTTTGCGGCAAAAGCCAGCACGAAGTTCGCAAATTGATTGCTGGGCCTTCGGTCTTTATCTGCGACGAGTGCGTCGACCTGTGCAATGACATCATCCGCGAGGAGGTGCAGGAAGCTCAGGCCGAAAGCAACGCGCACAAGCTGCCTGCGCCAAAGGAGATCAGCGGTATCCTGGACCAATACGTCATTGGTCAGGAACGCGCGAAGAAGATCTTGGCGGTGGCCGTTTACAACCACTACAAGCGGCTGAACCAGCGCGACAAGAAAGAAGAAGTCGAGCTGGGCAAGAGCAACATTCTCCTCATTGGACCGACTGGCTCCGGCAAGACGTTGTTGGCCGAAACCCTGGCTCGCCTGCTCAACGTACCGTTCACTATTGCTGATGCGACCACGCTCACCGAAGCGGGCTATGTTGGTGAAGATGTCGAGAACATCATTCAGAAGCTGTTGCAGAAGTGCGATTACGATGTCGAGAAGGCCCAGATGGGCATCGTCTACATCGACGAGATCGACAAGATTTCCCGGAAATCCGACAACCCGTCCATCACTCGCGACGTTTCGGGCGAGGGCGTGCAGCAGGCGCTGCTCAAGCTGATCGAAGGCACCGTGGCTTCGGTTCCTCCTCAGGGTGGGCGCAAGCATCCGCAGCAGGAATTCCTGCAGGTAGATACCCGCAACATCCTGTTCATCTGTGGCGGTGCTTTCGCGGGGCTGGAGAAGGTCATTCAGAACCGATCTACCCAGGGCGGTATCGGTTTCAATGCCGAAGTTCGCAGCAAGGATCCGGGCAAGAAAATCGGCGAGGCGCTGCGGGCGGTCGAGCCGGACGATCTGGTCAAGTTCGGTCTGATTCCGGAATTCGTCGGCCGCCTACCGGTCATCGCGACCCTGGACGAGCTGGACGAAGCGGCGCTGATCCAGATTCTGACCGAGCCGAAGAATGCGCTGACCAAGCAGTATGCGAAGTTGTTCGAACTCGAAGGGGTAGATCTGGAGTTCCGCCCCGACGCGCTTCGCTCGGTTGCCCACCGGGCGCTCGAGCGGCGCACCGGCGCGCGTGGTCTGCGTTCGATCCTCGAAGGCGTGCTGCTCGACACCATGTATGACATCCCGTCGCAGAAGGATGTCAGCAAGGTGGTCATCGATGAGAGTGTCATCGAAGGCACGTCCAAGCCGCTGTTGATTTATGAGAACAGCGAGCCGCCCGCCAAGGCGGCACCTGACGTGTGACTGTAAAGGGGCCTCCGGGCCCCTTTGCTTTTTAGCCGCTGTCCTTGTTTTTTAAGGGTGACACCCTCATCTTAATTCGAAGGGCATCCTGTCCGTTTCGGCCCCAGGGCCGCAATAGAGCTGAGACTTTATGAAGACAACCATCGAATTGCCCCTCTTGCCGCTGCGCGATGTCGTGGTGTATCCGCATATGGTGATCCCGCTGTTCGTTGGCCGCGAGAAATCCATAGAGGCGCTCGAATCCGCCATGGCGGGCGATAAGCAGATCCTGCTATTGGCGCAGAAGAACCCAGCTGACGACGACCCGGGCGAAGACGCTCTTTATCGGGTCGGCACTGTGGCCACGGTCCTGCAATTGCTGAAGTTGCCCGACGGTACGGTCAAGGTGCTGGTCGAGGGCGAGCAGCGGGGACAGATCGAGCGCTTTTTCGAGATCGACGAGCATTGCCGCGCAGAAGTGAGCCTGATCGACGAATCGGACATGGCCGATCGCGAGGCTGAGGTGTTCGTGCGCAGCCTGCTCAGCCAGTTCGAGCAGTACGTGCAGCTGGGCAAAAAGGTGCCAGCCGAGGTGCTTTCCTCGCTCAGCAGCATCGACGAACCGTCGCGCCTGGTGGACACCATGGCGGCGCACATGGCGCTGAAGATCGAGCAGAAGCAGGAAATTCTCGAGATCACCGATCTGGCAGCCCGAGTCGAACATGTGCTGGCGTTGCTGGATGCCGAAATCGATCTGCTACAGGTCGAGAAGCGCATCCGTGGGCGGGTGAAGAAGCAGATGGAGCGCAGCCAGCGCGAGTACTACCTGAATGAGCAGATGAAGGCCATTCAGAAGGAGCTGGGCGATATCGATGAAGGTCACAATGAAATCGATGACCTGAAAAAACGTATCGAGAACGCTGGTCTGACCAAGGATGCCCACGCCAAAGCGCAGGCCGAGCTGAACAAGCTCAAGCAGATGTCGCCGATGTCCGCCGAAGCGACCGTGGTGCGAACCTATATCGATTGGCTGGTCAACGTGCCCTGGAAAGCGGCGAGCAAAGTCCGGCTGGATCTGGGTAAGGCTGAGGAGGTGCTCGACGCTGACCACTACGGCCTGGAAGAGGTCAAGGATCGAATTCTCGAGTATCTCGCCGTGCAGAAGCGGGTGAAGAAGCTCAAGGGGCCGGTGCTCTGTCTGGTGGGGCCTCCCGGCGTGGGCAAAACGTCGCTGGCCGAGTCCATAGCGCGCTCGACCAATCGCAAGTTCGTACGCATGGCCCTGGGTGGCGTGCGGGACGAGGCCGAGATCCGCGGGCATCGCCGAACCTACATCGGCTCGATGCCAGGGCGGCTGATTCAGAAAATGACCAAGGTGGGGGTCCGCAACCCGCTGTTCCTGCTCGACGAGATCGACAAGCTGGGCAGTGACATGCGAGGCGATCCGGCCTCGGCGCTACTTGAGGTGCTTGACCCCGAGCAGAATCACAATTTCAACGATCACTATCTGGAGGTCGATTATGACCTGTCGGATGTGATGTTCCTCTGCACCGCCAACTCGATGAATATCCCGGCGCCGCTGCTCGACCGCATGGAAGTCATCCGCTTGCCAGGGTACACCGAGGACGAAAAGGTCAACATTGCCCGGCGTTACCTGGCACCCAAGCAGATTCAGGCCAACGGCATGAAGAAGGGTGAGCTGGAGTTCGACGAGGCGGCGTTGCTCGACATCATCCGCTACTACACTCGCGAGGCTGGCGTTCGCAGCCTGGAAAGGCAGATTGCCAAGGTCTGCCGCAAGGCGGTCAAGGAGCACGCTGCCGAGAAGCGTTTCAAGGTTCAGGTGACCGCCGACTCGCTCGAGCACTTCCTCGGCGTGCGCAAATTCCGCTACGGCCTTGCCGAGCAGGAGGATCAGATTGGCCAGGTGACAGGCCTGGCGTGGACTCAGGTCGGTGGCGAATTGCTGACGATCGAGTCCGCCGTGGTTCCGGGCAAGGGTCAGCTGATCAAGACTGGCTCGCTGGGCGACGTTATGGGTGAATCCATTACCGCTGCGCTGACCGTAGTACGCAGTCGCGCGAAGAGCCTCGGCATCGCTGCCGACTTCCAGGAAAAGCAGGACATTCACATCCATGTGCCGGAAGGCGCAACGCCGAAGGATGGTCCAAGCGCGGGCATCGGTATGTGCACGGCATTGGTATCTGCCTTGACTCACATACCGGTGCGCGCGGATGTCGCAATGACGGGTGAAATCACTTTGCGAGGTCAGGTCCTCGCGATCGGCGGGCTGAAGGAGAAATTACTTGCCGCTCATCGCGGTGGAATCAAGACGGTGATCATCCCGGAAGAGAATCAACGTGATCTGAAAGAGATTCCTGAAAATATTAAGCAGGACCTGCAGATTAAACCGGTCAAGTGGATTGACGAGGTCCTGCAAATTGCGCTGCAATACGCGCCGGAGCCCTTGCCCGATGCGGCTCCCGATCTGGTTGCAAAGGATGACAAGCGCGAGTCTGATTCCAAGGAGCGAATCAGCACGCATTAGCCGGAGGCTTCCTTGACACAATTTTGAGGCCCTTGTTATAAACCGGCTCTTTGTGTCTGTGCCATTCCAGCACCGCTTTGCTTACACCTAAAAAATTATAGATAGACTCAACAGAAATAAGGGGACTTAGAGTGAACAAGTCGGAACTGATCGATGCCATCGCTGCATCTGCTGATATCCCGAAAGCTGTTGCTGGCCGTGCGCTGGACGCAGTGATCGAATCCGTCACTGGCGCCCTGAAGGCTGGTGACTCTGTGGTACTGGTTGGTTTCGGTACTTTCGCCGTGAAAGAGCGCGCTGCTCGCACTGGCCGCAACCCGCAGACTGGCAAGCCGATCAAGATCGACGCTGCCAAGATCCCGGGCTTCAAAGCTGGCAAGGCTCTGAAAGACGCTGTTAACTAAGCGTTTTCCGATCCGGTCCGTGCTCGGTTAGACTGGCACTGATCTGGAGCGGTTGAACCGGCAGGCAGCGCCTGTTGCGCGCCGGCTCGGGGATAAGCCCAACCGCTCCAAAGCTCCGCGAAGGCGCATCCATGGATGCGCCTTTGTTCTATCTGGATTCCACCCATGCTGCGGTAAGCACGTGCAGCTGTTACCTGGGGGACGCATGCTTCAGAACATCAGGGACAATTCACAAGGCTGGATTGCCAAAACCATCATCGGCATCATCGTCATGCTTCTGGCGCTGACTGGTTTCGACGCGATTTTCAACGCGGTGAGCAACAGTCGAGATGCCGCGTCGGTAAATGGCGAAGAGATCTCACAGGATGAGCTCACTCAGGCGATAGACATGCAGCGCCGCCAGCTAGCTCAGCAGCTTGGCCGTGATTTCGATCCGACGTTGCTAAACGACAGGTTATTGCGCGAGTCGGCGTTGAACTCCCTGATTGAGCGGATGCTCCTTCTACAGGCAGCTAAGTCTTCCGATTTCGCCTTTTCCCAGCAGTCGCTTGACCAGCTGATCCTGCAGACTCCCGAGTTTCAGGTCGAGGGCGCTTTCAATGCTGCGCGCTTCGATCAGGTACTGCAGCAGATGGGCTACACCCGTATGCAGTTCCGTAGACTGCTGGAGCAGGAGATGCTGATCGGTCAGCTGCGGGCGGGTATCGCGGGAACGGGTTTCGTTACTGATCGCCAGATCGAGGATTTCGCTCGGCTGGAAAGGCAGACCCGTGATTTCGCAACCGTGACCATCGCAGCCGATGCCGCCGCTGTCGAGGTTGGCGACGATGAGGTGCGCGCTTACTACGAAGCGCACGCCGATCAGTTCCGTACCCCTGAGCAGGTGGTTCTGGAATATGTGGAACTCAAGAAAGACGCATTTTTCGATCAGGTCGAGGTATCCGACGAGGAATTGCAGGAGCTGTACCACAACCAGATCGCCAACCTCGCCGAGCAGCGTCGTGCAGCGCACATCCTGATCGAGCCGGGTGATGATCTGAGTGACGAACAGGCGCGTGCGAAGGTCGAGGAGATCCGCAAGCGTGTCGAGGCGGGTGAGGACTTCGCGGCGCTGGCCAAAGAGCTCTCACAGGATCCGGGCTCGGCAGGCGAGGGTGGTGATCTTGGCTACGCAGGCCCAGGCGTCTACGATCAGGCGTTCGAAGACGCGCTCTACGCGCTCAACGAGAATCAGCTCTCTGAGCCGGTGCGCTCCGAGTTCGGCTGGCACCTCATCAAGCTGCTCGGTGTGCGTTCGCCGGAAGTGCCGACTCTCGAAAGCATGCGTCCGCAGCTAGAGCGCGAGATCAAGGCCCGCCAAGTCGAACAGCGTTTCGTAGAGGCCAGCAAGCGGCTTGAAGATGCCGCCTTCGAGGCGTCCGATCTTAGCCAGCCGGCCGAAGAGCTGGGCCTGAAGGTCCAGACGACGCCTGCCTTTGGGCGCGAAGGCGGAGAGGGGATCGCTGCCAACCGTCAGGTGATCCAGGCGGCCTTCAGTGAGGAAGTTCTGGTTGATGGCAACAATAGCAGCGTGATCGAGTTGGATCCGGATACCTCGATCGCCCTGCGGGTCAAACAGCATCTGCAACCCGAAGCGCTCGAGTTGGACCAGGTTCGTGACGGTATCGTCGAGCAGCTGCGCCGCGACAAGGCCACCGAGCGGGCGCGTAGCGAAGGCGAGAAGCTGCTGGCCAGCCTTCGTGATGGGGAGGAGAGTTCGGCTGAATGGCAACAGACAGAAGCTGCCACGCGTAACCAGGAGGGGGTAGACCCTGTGTTGTTGCAGACGGTGTTCCGCATGCCCAAGCCTGAAGTTGCCGACAAGCCGAGCTATTCCGGCGTTTCCCTGCCCGACGGCGATTATGTTGTGCTCCGCTTGAGCGGTGTCAGCGAGCCGGCAGAAGCCTTGTCCGACGAAGAGAAGCAGGACTATCGCCGCTTCCTCGCCTCGCGTGCAGGTCAGCAGGACTTCGCTGCTTTCCGCGGAAAGCAGCAGGCTGAGGCTGAGATCGAGCGTTATTGATACCTAAAAGGCGCCTACAGCCCGCTGTAGCGCGCTTGGAGGCAACAAAAACCCGCATCGCTGCGGGTTTTTTGTTTTCAGGTGACGATCAGTCCTCGATCGCGCCCATCGCGGTGGTATTGAAGCCACCATCGACGTACAGGATTTCACCACTGATGCCCGAAGCCAGGTCTGAGCAGAGGAAAGCGCCGGCATTGCCAACTTCCTCGATGGTCACGTTGCGGCGCAGTGGGGTCTGGCGCTCGTTTGCTGCCAGCATCTTGCGGAAACTCTTGATCCCGGACGCTGCGAGGGTGCGGATAGGGCCTGCCGATACCGCGTTCACGCGGGTGCCTTCTGGCCCCAGGCTGCCGGCCAAGTAGCGAACGCCGGCCTCGAGGCTGGCCTTGGCCATGCCCATGACGTTGTAGTTGGGCATGGTACGCTCGGCGCCCAGGTAGGACAGCGTCAGGATGCTGCCGCCGCGGCCGTTCATCATCGGGCGACCGGCCTTGGCCAGGGCAACCAGGCTGTACGCACTGATATCGTGTGCGATACGGAAGCCCTCGCGGGTGGTGACTTCGGTGAAGTCGCCGTCCAGCTGGTCGCCAGGTGCGAAGCCTACCGAATGGACAATGATGTCCAGACCGTCCCATTTCTGGCCGAGCTGTTCGAAGACCTTGGCGATTTCCTCGTCGTTTGCCACGTCGCAGGGGAAGCACAGTTCCGGTCCCGAGCCCCAGCCGGCGGCGAATTCCTCGACGCGGCCCTTGAGCTTGTCGTTCTGGTAGGTGAACGCCAGTTCGGCACCTTCGCGATGCATGGCCGCAGCGATGCCCGAGGCGATGGACAGTTTGCTGGCAACGCCAACGATCAGTGCGCGCTTACCGGTTAGAAAACCCATGTGCTTGTTCCCTCTCATGTTTATCGTCGCCAGTGCCGGGTGCCAGAAAGGCGGACTCCAGCAACTGCTGCGTGTATGGATGTTGGGGCGCAGAAAAGATGCTGTCTGCGGGGCCCTGTTCCACGACCTGTCCCTGTTTCATCACGATCAAATGATGGCTCAGGGCCCGAACAACGGCCAGGTCGTGGCTGATGAACAGGAAGGTCAGGTTGTACTTGGCCTGCAATGAACGCAGAAGCTCCACCACCTGGCGCTGTACCGTTCGATCAAGCGCGGAGGTCGGCTCGTCGAGAAGGATCAGCGCTGGTTTCAAAACCAGAGCCCGGGCAATGGCGATGCGCTGCCGTTGCCCACCTGAAAACTCGTGCGGATAGCGATGCCGGGTTTCCGGATCAAGACCTACCTCCACGAGCGCGTCGATGATTGCCTGTTCTCTCTCCGCCGGCGTCCCCATTCGATGGATCTGCAGCCCTTCGCCAATGATCTGCGCGACCGACATGCGTGGGCTCAGGCTACCAAATGGGTCCTGGAACACCACCTGCATCTGTCGGCGTAGCGGGCGAACCTCGCGCTGCGACATCTTTTCTATCGCCTGGCCCTGGAAGCGAATCTCGCCTGCGCTCGAAAGCAGACGCAAGATGGCCAAACCAAGGGTCGACTTGCCGGAGCCGCTTTCGCCAACGATGCCGAGCGTCTGCCCCTGACGGAGGCTGAAGCCGATTCCGTCGACCGCCTTGACATGATCGACCGTGCGCCGAAGCAGCCCTTTTTTGATCGGGAACCACACGCGCATGTCGCTCACTTCCAGCAACGGCTCGCCCGGCGAGGCTTCTACCGGTCTGCCGCTGGGCTCTGCACCGAGCAGTTCCTGGGTATAGGGATGCTGCGGCGAGCGAAACAATTCCTCACACGACGCCTGTTCGACGACGCGACCGCGCTGCATGACACATACGCGATGGGCAATGCGTCTGACGAGGTTCAGATCATGGCTGATCAGGAGCAGGGCCATGCCAAGGCGCGCCTGCAATTCCTTGAGCAATTCCAGGATCTTCAACTGAACGGTAACGTCCAGAGCGGTAGTCGGTTCGTCGGCGATCAGAAGCTCAGGCTCGTTGGCCAGCGCCATTGCGATCATCACCCGCTGGCGCTGCCCCCCGGAAAGCTCATGGGGAAACGCGCGGATCCGCTTGCGCGGCTCGGGAATGCCGACCATCTCTAGCAATTCCAAGGTGCGCGCTGTCGCTTGCTTGCCTCGTAGCCCTTTGTGCAGGGCGAGGATCTCGTTGATCTGCTTGCCCACGGTGTGCAAGGGATTGAGCGAGGTCATCGGCTCCTGAAAGATCATGGCGATCCGGTTGCCGCGCAGCTTGCGCATCGACTTTTCGTCTGCCTGGAGCAGGTCCTTGCCCGCATAGAGAATCCGCCCGGCCGGGTGCGATGCCTTGGGGTAGGGCAGCAAGCGCAGGATCGAATGCGCCGTCACGGACTTGCCGGACCCGCTTTCACCGACCAGCGCGAGCGTTTCGCCTTTGCGGATATCGAAGCTCACGCCTTCGACCACCCTGTGCGGCGTACCGGCGGAATCGAAGTCGACGGCGAGATCCCTGACTTCTACGAGTGTCTCGTCCATCTTATTTCCTCGGGTCGAACGCATCGCGGGCCGCTTCGCCGATGAATACCAGCAGCGTCAGCATGATCGCGAGCACCATGAATGCGGTGATACCCAGCCAGGGCGCCTGCAGATTGGCCTTGCCCTGGGCCACCAGCTCACCCAGCGAGGGCTCTCCTGGCGGCAGGCCGAAGCCCAGGAAGTCGAGCGCGGTGAGCGTGCCGATGGCTCCGGTCAGGATGAAGGGTACGAACGTCATGGTCGACACCATGGCATTGGGCAGGATGTGGCGGAACATGATCGCGCCGTTCTGCATGCCCAGGGCACGGGCCGCGCGCACGTATTCCAGGTTGCGCCCGCGAAGGAATTCGGCACGTACCACGTCGACCAGGCTCATCCAGGAAAACAGCAGCATGATGCCCAGCAGCCACCAGAAATTCGGCTGTACGAAGCTGGCCAGGATAATGAGCAGGTACAGGACCGGAAGGCCCGACCAGATCTCCAGCAGCCGCTGGCCGACGAGGTCGACCCATCCGCCGTAGAACCCCTGGAGCGCGCCGGCGATCACCCCGATGATCGAGCTGAGCACCGTCAGCGTGAGGGCAAACAGCACCGAGATGCGGAACCCGTATATCACCCGGGCGAGTACGTCCCGCCCCTGATCGTCGGTACCCAGCCAGTTCATTGTCGAAGGCGGCGCGGGGGCCGGCACCTGCAGATCGTAATTGATGCTCGAGTAGTAGAAAGGAATTGGCGGCCAGATCATCCAGCCGTCCTTCTCGGCAATGAGTTCCTTTATGTAGGGGCTCTTGTAGTTCGCCTGCAGCGGGAATTCCCCGCCGAAGGCGGTTTCCGGGTAACGCTTGAATACAGGGAAGTACCACTCGCCGTCATAGCGCACCACGATAGGTTTATCGTTGGCGAGAAACTCTGCGCCCAGGCTCAGCACGAAGAGCGCGAGGAACAGCCACAGCGACCACCAGCCACGGCGATTGGCCTTGAACAGGGCGAATCGACGTTGATTCAGAGGAGACAGCGCCATTTTTCAGGCCTCCCTGCTTTCGAAGTCGATGCGTGGATCGACCAGGGTATAGGTCAGGTCACCGATCAGCTTGACCACCAAGCCGAGAAGGGTGAACAGGAAAAGCGTGCCGAACACCACCGGATAGTCGCGGTTGATCGCCGCCTCGAAACTGAGCAGACCCAAGCCATCGAGAGAGAAAATCACTTCGATGAGCAACGAGCCGGTGAAGAACATGCCGATGAACGCAGCGGGGAAACCGGCAATGATGATCAGCATCGCGTTGCGGAACACATGCCCGTACAGCACGCGATTCTTGCTCAGGCCCTTGGCTCGGGCCGTTACCACGTATTGCTTGTTGATCTCGTCCAGGAAGCTGTTCTTGGTCAGTAGCGTCAGGGTCGCGAAGTTGCCGATCACCAGGGCTGTCACCGGCAGCGCGAGATGCCAGAAGTAGTCGAGAATCTTGCCAGCCATGGTCAGCTCGTCGAAATTGTTCGAGGTCAATCCGCGTAGCGGGAACCAGTTCCAGTAGCTGCCGCCGGCGAACAACACGATCAGCAAAATGGCGAACAGGAAGGCCGGAATGGCGTAGCCGACGATGATCGCCGAGCTGGTCCAGACATCGAACGCGCTGCCGTGGCGAGTCGCCTTGGCGATGCCCAGTGGGATCGACAGCAGGTACATGATCAACGTGCTCCACAGCCCCAGCGAGATCGAGACGGGCATCTTCTCGATGATCAGGTCGGTGACTTTCGCGTCGCGGAAGAAGCTTTCGCCAAAGTCGAAGCGCAGGTAATTGCGCAGCATGATCCAGAAGCGCTCCGGTGCCGGTTTGTCGAAGCCGTACAGGCGCTCGATTTCGGCGATCAGCTCCGGGTCCAGCCCTTGGGCTCCGCGGTAACTGTTGCCGGCGACCGCCACTTCGGAACCACCGCCGGAAATCCGGCTAGTCGCGCCCTCGAAGCCTTCGAGCTTGGCGATGGCCTGTTCGACCGGGCCGCCTGGCGCGGCCTGGATGATGATGAAGTTGATCAGCAGGATGCCGAAAAGGGTCGGAATGATCAGCAGCAGACGTCGAAGGATATACGCGAGCATGCTCAGTGCTCCGCTGCGTCTTCGGGTGCCGCGTCGTCGGCGAGCTTCTCGGCTTCCTTGACCTGTTCCGGGTCGGCCTTGGGCATGGGCGTGTCAGGCTTGCGCCACCAGGTCATCAGGCCGATGTCCTGGTCGGGCGTTACTTGCGGATGGCCGAACTGGTTCCAGTAGGCCACGCGCCAAGTCTTGATGTGCCAGTTGGGTATCACGTAGTGCCCCCAGAGCAGCACGCGATCGAGCGCGCGGGTGCGGGTCACCAGTTCCTTGCGCGAGTCGGCGGCGATCAGCTTGTCGACCAGGGTATCGATGGCCGGATCCTTCAGGCCGATGAGGTTGCGACTGCCGGGATTGTCAGCGCTGGCCGAATGCCAGAATTCGCGCTGCTCATTGCCGGGGGAGTTCGACTGGCCGAAGCTGCTGACGATCATGTCGTAATCACGCGAGCGCAGCCGGTTGATGTATTGCGAGACGTCGACCCGGCGGATTTCTAGCTCGATACCGAGATCTGCGAGGTTGCGTTTGTAGGGCAATAGGACCCGCTCGAATTCGGCCTGTACCAGGAGAAACTCCAGCTTCACCGGCTTGCCTTCGGCGTCGACCATACGGTCGTTCTCGATCTTCCAGCCAGCGTCTAGCAGCAGCTTGTAGGCCTGACGCTGCTGGTCGCGGATGATGCCGTTGGCCTCGCTCTTGGGCAGCTCGAAGGGCCGCTCGAATACCTCGTCGGGTATCTTGCCGCGCAGAGGCTCGAGGATCTTCAGCTCCTCGGCGTCCGGCAGGCCGGTGGCGGCCATCTCGGAATTGTCGAAGTAGCTGGCAGTGCGGGTATAGGCGCCATTGAACAGCTGGCGGTTGGTCCATTCGAAGTCGAACAGAAGGCTCAGTGCCTCGCGCACGCGGCGGTCGTGGAGCAGTGGCCGGCGGGTATTGAGGATGAAGCCCTGCATGCCGGTCGGGTTGTGGTTCTCGATCTCTTCCTTGACGATTCGCCCGTCCTTTACCGCAGGGATGTCATAGGCGGTGGCCCAGTTCTTGGCGCTGGTTTCCAGCCAGAAGTCGAACTGGCCGGCCTTGAACGCCTGCAGCGCCACGTCGTTGTCGCGGTAGTAGTCAAAGCTGACACGGTCGAAGTTGTAGAAGCCACGGTTGACTGGCAAGTCCTTGCCCCAGTAATCCTCGACGCGCTGATAGCGCACCGAACGTCCGGCCTGAACCCGCTCGATGCGGTAGGGGCCGCTACCCAGCGGCGGCTCCATGCCGCTGGAGGTGAAATCGCGTTCAGCCCACCAATGCTTGGGCAGCACTGGCAGCTGGCCAAGAATCATCGGAAGCTCGCGGTTGCCGGCGTGTTTGAAGTCAAAACGAACCCGGCGATTGCTTTCGGCGGTGACCTTGGCGACGTCAGCGTAGTAGGCGCGGTACATAGGCGCGCCCTGGCTGATCAGTGTCTCGAACGTGAAGACCACGTCTTCGGCCGTGACCGGCTCGCCGTCATGGAAGCGTGCTTCTGGGCGCAGATGGAAACGTACCCAGCTATTGTCCGGGGCACGCTCGATCTTTTCGGCCAGCAGGCCGTAAACGGTGAACGGCTCGTCGAGGCTATTGGTCGTCAGGGTGTCGTAGATCAAACCGATTTCGTCGGCCGATACACCCTTGCTGATGAAGGGGTTGAGTGAATCGAAGCCACCAAAGCCCGCGCGCCGGAGCGTGCCGCCCTTGGGGGCGTCGGGATTGGCGTAGTCGAAGTGTTCGAACGTCGCCGGGTACTTGGGCTTCTCGCCATAGAGCGTCAGCGCGTGCTGCGGTGCCGCCTGGGCCATGCCCGTCAGGCAGAGAAGGGACAGCAAACCGGCGCGCAAGAGCGGGTGCCGAAAGCGTTGTGTCATCTGGTTTTCTCCAAATCCTTCAGCCACCAGGCACGCAGGCCCAGGGTATAGGGCGGTGCGGCGACATGGGCGAACCGGTTGCGATAGGCCAGTCGGTGGTTGCTGATGAACCAGTTGGGGATGATGTAGTGATTCCAGAGCAGCACGCGATCGATGGCTCGCGCTGCCGCTATCTGTTCGTCGCGGGTGCTCGCGTTGACGAGCTTGCCCAGCAGTTCGTCGATGATCGGGTTGGCGACGCCTGCATAGTTGCGCCCGCCCTTGACGTCGATTTGGCTGGAGTGGAAGTACAGCCATTGTTCCTGACCGGGACTGAGACTCTGGCTCAGGGTCATGAGAATCATGTCGTAGTCGTAGTTGTCGAGCCGCTGCTTGTACTGCGCGCGGTCGACGGTGCGCAAGTTGGCCTGGATGCCGATTCGGCTGAGGTTTTCGGCGTAGGGCTGGAGTATCCGCTCCAGACCGGGATTGACCAGCAGGATCTCGAACGTCAGCGGTTTGCCTTCCGCGTTGCGCAGCCGTTGGCGCGACGGCTTCCAGCCTGCTTCTTCGAGCAGCCCCAGCGCGCCGCGCAGGGTCTCGCGAGGAATGCCCCGGCCATCAGTGTGCGGCAGCTTGAACGGCTCGGTGAACAGGGTAGGCGGTAACTGCTTGCGAAAGGGCGAGAGCAGCAGCCATTCGCCGCCTTCCGGAATGCCGGTCGCGGCGAATTCGCTGTTGGGGTAGTAGCTCTCGCTGCGCCGATAGGCGCCGTAGAACAGCGCGCGGTTGGTCCACTGGAAGTCGAACATCATGCCCAGTGCTTCGCGGACCCTGGGGTCGGCAAAAGTGGCGCGACGGCTGTTCATGAACAGCCCCTGGGTCTGCGTCGGGATCTGGTGGGGAATTTCCGTGCGGATCACATCGCCGCGCATCACGGCTGGAAACTGATAGCCGTTGTTCCAGTTCTTCGCCTGGTGCTCGATATAGAAGTCGAACTCGCCGGCCTTGAAGGCTTCGAAGGCGACGATATTGTCGCGGTAGAACTCCACCTCGACGCGGTCGAAATTGTATTTGCCGCGGTTGACCGGAAGGTCGGCGCCCCACCAGTTCTTCACGCGTTCGAAAATCACCTGACGGCCCGGCTGGACCTGGGCAATGCGATAGGGGCCGCTGCCCAGTGGTGGCTCGAACGTCGTGGCCTTGAAGTCGCGGTCTTTCCAGTAATGCTGCGGTAGCACTGGCAGCTCACCCAGACGCATGATCAGCATCGGATCGGAGTTTTCGAAAACGAAGCGGACCCGATGTCGGTTGAGGATATCGACGCGCTTGATGCCCTGCAGGTTGGTACGGTACTGCGGATGCCCGTCACGGATCAGCAGGCGGTAGGAGTAGGCGACGTCGTAGGCGGTGATCGGCACGCCGTCATGAAAGCGCGCTGCCTCGCGCAGGTTGAATACCACCCAGCTGCGGTCTTCGTTGTACTCGAGCGATTGGGCGATCAACCCGTAGTAGGACGCCGGCTCGTCGCCGGACGGGTCGTAGCTGCCGCCACCGACCATCAGCGGTTCGTTGAACTCGCTGATGCCATACTGGAAGAAACCAGGTGTGGCGACGGGACTGGTGCCTTTGAAGGTATAAGGGTTGAGCGTATCGAACGAGCCTGTGGCCATCAGCCTGACCGTGCCGCCTCTCGGCGCGTCGGGGTTCACCCAGTCGAAATGGGTAAAGTTGGCCGGGTATTTGAGGTTGCCGAACTGCGCATAACCATGGCTTTCGCTCAGGGTCGCGAGGGCGGGGAAGCTCAAGGCCAGGCATGTAACCAGTAGGAAGAGGGGTCGCATCAGACGGAGATCCGATCCATGGCTGCTTCGAGGCTTTCTGGCTGTTCGGCCCGGTACAGTAACAGCTTGTCTGTGCAGGAAAAAGGCTGTACACCTAAGGCAAAATGCCATTATCGCGCTGGCCTTCGGGCAAGGTAGTCATCGTGAATACAATCAGCCATGGTCTGCAGTCCTGGCTTGAACGCTTCAGTCAGGCGGAACTGCCCGCCTTGGCCGCAGTGGTCAACGACCTTCAACGCCTCACCCTCACCGACGACGCATCGGTCGGACAGCTTGCCGATGTGCTCCTGCGCGACGCAGCCCTGACTTCCAAGGTGCTGCGGGTCGGCAACAGCAGCTATTACAACCCCTCCCAGGAAACCATCAAGACCATCTCGCGAGCCATCGTCATGATCGGTTTCGAGAATGTTCGGCTGATCAGCCTTTCGGTGAGCCTGATCGACGGGTTGCTGACCCACGCGCCTCGCGAGCAGTTGCAGGAGTTGCTGGCCCGCTCGTTTCACGCCGCGGTGCAGGCCCGCAACATCGCCGGATACGTATCGCGCCAGGAAGAGGAGGTGTTCATCGCGGCGCTGCTGTTCAACCTCGGCGAACTCGCCTTCTGGGGCTGTGGCGAGACCCAGGCCGACGCGCTTGCCGAAGCCCTTGCAAGGCCTGGCGTGAAGCGCGAAGAGGCGGTTAAGCAGGTGGTCGGCACGAGTTTTCGCCAGCTTACCCTTGGGCTGATCAAGAACTGGAACCTGGGCGAGTTGGCGGCGCTCGCGCAAAGCCCGGGGCGGTCCGCCGATGCGGCGGTGCGTGCGGTGACGTTGGGGGTGCGCATCAGCGAAGCGGCGCTGGACGGTTGGAGCAGCCCAGGGATGCAGCAGGCGATCGAGGAGATGGCTGCCTTCATTCACGTCACGCCGCAGGAGGCTCTGTCGCAGGTGCTGGCCAGTGCGGATGAGGCGGTCAAGGTGGCCACCACTTTCGGCGCGGGCCGGCTGAGTAGGCTGATCCCCAGTACGGATCCGGAGCAGATCCAGTTGCAGCAGGCCCAACGCAAGGCGAGTCTGCTGCAGCCGGACCTGGCCCTGATGCAGCAAGCGCTGCAGGATCTCGGCCTGCAGGCTTCGGGCCGCGGTGAAGTCGGTCTTGTCCTCGACACTCTGCTCAAGGGGCTGCACAGAGGGGCAGGACTGGAGCGGGTGATGCTGGCCGTACTTGCCGATCAGCAGACTGTGTTTCGCGCCAAACGTGTCGTGGGCGAGGGGACGGAATCCTGGCTCGATGATTTCGTCCTGCCGGTGGCGTCGCCGCAACAGCCGCACATCTTCAATTACGTGCTGCGTCATCGCGAGGCGCTGTGGATGGGCGTCCCTGCCAGCTGCAACCTCAACGACATGGTCAGCGAACCGATTCGCCAATGGCTGGGCAAGGGAATGTTCTTCATTGCGCCGCTGATGGCCGGGACGCGTCAGATCGGTGTGCTTTACGCCGACAGCCGATCGTCCGGTCGTGCCTTGAAGCACGAGCAGTTCGTGGCGTTCCAGCGTTTTACGCAGCTGACCGGACGCTGCCTTGAGGGGCTCAGTCGACGCGCCTGAAGGCACGTCTCAGGGAAGATAAAGCGTCAGCGTCTGGCCCGGCTTGAGCACGCTGCTGCTGGGATTCCAGCTCTGCAGACTTTGCAGCTGAACGTTGAAGCGCTTGGCGATCATGTACAGCGAGTCGCCGCGCTGCACCTTGTAATAGGTTGGGCTGGAGTCCTGACTGGCCCGAGGTTTCGCCGCGGCCAGCTTGACTGCGGGGCCCTGCAGGAAAAGCGCCTGGCCGACACGCAGGTTGCTTCCGGAGAGACGGTTCCAGCGCTGCAGATCCTGTACCGACACGTTCTGCGCCTTGGCGATGCCCCAGAGGTTGTCGCCTTGGCGCACGCGGTAGCTGCGTGGTGCCGAGGCATTGCTTTTGGCTACGGCCTGGCCGAGTGGCGAAGCGGGTTCGGGCGTCGTCGAGCCCGGGATGCTGAGCGACTGGCCAATGCTCAGGCGATCGTCGGTCAGGTGATTGATTTCGCGCAGCGTGCTCACCGTCAGTTGATGACGGGTGGCGATGGCGCTCAGGGTGTCGCCACGGCGCACCTGATATTGCTGCCATAGCACCACGTCGGACGGTTTCATCAGCGCCAGGCTGGCAGCAAGCATTTCCGCTTTTTCCGCCGGAACCAGCAATTGCTGTGGGCCGTCGAGGGTGATGCGTTGCTTGTAGGCGGGGTTGAGCTGGAACAGCTCGTCTTCGTCCAGATCAGCCATTGAGGCGAGCTGGGCCAGATTCATCCGTTGTTTGACGGGGATGGCTGCGAAGTAGGGCTCGTTGGCGATGGGGCTGAGCGCGATGCCGTAGGCCTGCGGCGACATCACCATCTGCGACAGCGCCAACAGCTTGGGCACGTAGTTACGTGTTTCCTGCGGAAGCGCCAGGTTCCAGTAATCGGTCGGCAAGCCAAGCTTCTGGTTGCGCTCGATCGCGCGGCTGACGGTGCCTTCGCCGGCGTTGTAGGCCGCCAGCGCCAGTAGCCAGTCGCCATTGAACATGCCGTGCAGACGGGTGAGGTAGCTCAGCGCGGCGTTGGTTGAAGCTGTGATGTCGCGTCGGCCGTCATACCAGTTGGTCTGGCGCAGGTTGTAGTGCAGCCCGGTGGACGGAATGAACTGCCAAAGGCCAACGGCATGGGCGCGGGAATAGGCCAGAGGGTTGTACGAGCTTTCGATCACCGGTAGCAGCGCCAGCTCCAGCGGCATGTCGCGTTCTTCGAGGCGTTCGACGATGTAGTGGATATAGGGGGCGCCGCGCTCGGTGGCCTGCTCCACGGAGCGTGTGTTGTTGGCGAACAGGAGACGCTGTTGCTCGATGCGAGGATTGGCGTCGGTCAGATCCTGCAGCTTGAACCCTTCACGCAGACGTTCCCATATGTCCTCATGCGTCACAGGTGACGGCGTATCCGTCAGCCAGACCGGCTCTTGCTGCAGGCCGCGGGCGAACGGGCTCGGCTTGCGGGGCGCGTCTACGTCGTGCTGACCGGTGGTGGTCTGACAGCCGGTAATGGCCAGGCAGACCGCGAGGGCGAGGACCCGACCGGAGGCTGCCAAAGCGTCCGAGTCGAGGCGTTTTAGAGGGACTGACTGCATTGGCTGGAGGGGTTCCCGGGCGCAAAGGTCGGGCGATTCTAGGAACGCATCCTGGGAGGGTCAAGCGAAGCAGCCCCGATTTGGGGCACCGTCGACCTTCTTCAGAAGCGATCCTTCCAGGCGCGAAGCGCGGCGAATACGTCGATTTCGGTAGTCAATTCGGTGCCACTCTGGCGGCTCGCCGCGTCCCGTACGTCGGGCTCGGCACTGCGCAGGAATGGATTCGTCTGAAGCTCCAGCGCGAGTGTGCTTGGCAGGCTGATATCACCCCGTTCACGCCACTCGGTGACCTCCTGTAACCGTTTGTGAATAGCAGCGTTGCCCGGCTGGACGGCTTGGGCGAAGCGCAGATTGCTCAGCGTGTACTCGTGCGCGCAATACACGAGGGTCTCGGCGGGCAGGGCGGTGAATTGCTGCAAGGACTCGAACATCTGCGCAGCGGTGCCTTCGAACAGTCGTCCGCAGCCCGCTGCGAACAAGGTGTCGCCGCACAGCAGCCAAGGCTTGGGGCCGTTATGGAAGTAGGCGATATGCCCCAGCGTATGGCCGGGTACGGCGATCACACGCAGCGCGAGGCCAAGCAGTTCAACACGGTCTCCGTCGGCCAGGGCGACGTCTCGGCCGGGAATAGATTCGCTGGCAGGGCCATGAACGCGAGCGCCGGTCGCGGCCTTCACCGCGTCGACGCCACCGACGTGATCGTGGTGATGGTGCGTGATCAGGATATCGCTCATCTGCCACCCCGGATTGGCCTCGAGCCAGCGGAGCACCGGCGCCGCATCGCCCGGATCGACCACTGCGCAGCGCTGCGTATCGTCGTCTTGAAGGAGCCATATATAGTTGTCGGTGAAGGCAGGCAGTGCGGTGATGGTGAGCATATTGCGGTCGCCAAGAGAGGGACAAAGGCGCATCCTAGCAGGCTCATTGAACAGATGGCGGGCGCTCCGGCGGGGTGCCGGCGCAATCGATGAACGGAGTTGACGATGAAGCCTTTACCGTCCACCCAGCTCGATTCCCCCTGGTCGAACATGATCCGCGACGCCAGTGAATGGTTCGCCGGTCCCCTTGGCCAACAGCTTCTGGCGCAAGAGAAGCGGGCTCTAGGCGACGAATTGGATCGCTGCTTCGGCAGTTATCTGGTGCATTACGGTCCCTTTGTCGATTCGCTGCCCGAGTCGCCGATGATCAAGCGCAGCGTGAGAATCGGCGCGGCACTGCCGGGTGTCGAAATTATCTGCGACGAGCAGGCCTGGCCCTTGGGCGAGCATGCGGCGGATATCGTGGTGCTCCAGCACGGACTCGACTTCAGCCATTCACCCCACGCGTTGCTGCGCGAAGCGGCGCGCAGTGTGCGACCAGGCGGGCATCTGCTGATCATCGGAGTCAACCCCTGGAGCGCTTGGGGCGTGCGGCGTGCAGTCTCGCGTGAGGCGTTCCGCCACGCGCGCTGCATACGCGCTAGCCGCGTCGGGGACTGGCTGAACCTGTTGGGATTCGCACTGGAGAAACGCAGGTTCGGGTGCTATTGTCCGCCGCTTTCGTCGAGCCGCTGGCAATCGCGCCTGGCGCGCATGGAACCGGTTGGCCAGCGAATCCAGGTGCCGGCTGGCGGGTTCTATCTGCTCGTGGCACGCAAGCTGATGGTGGGGCTCCGGCCTTTGCGCCAGGACCGCCGCGAGCGGATGGGCAAGCTGATCCCCATGCCCGTCGCCAAGATCAGTCGCCGAGACGTCGAGCAATAGCCTCGCTTGACCTGGTCTTGGCGCCCACATTGTCGGTACTCCTTCAATTTGCCTTTTCAGGGCGCAAGGTGTTTTTTCATTCATGAGCGATACCCAGGTTGAGATCTATACGGACGGCGCGTGCAAGGGCAATCCTGGCCCCGGCGGTTGGGGCGCGCTGCTGATCTACAAGGGCGTCGAGCGCGAACTCTGGGGCGGTGAGGCCGAGACCACCAACAATCGAATGGAGCTGATGGCTGCTATCCGGGCGCTGGCCGAACTCAAGCGTTCCTGTGAGGTGCGTCTGGTGACCGATTCCCAGTACGTCATGCAGGGCATTACCGAGTGGTTGCCGAACTGGAAGAAGCGGGGCTGGAAGACAGCCGCCAAGCAGCCAGTGAAGAATGCCGATCTCTGGCAGCAGCTCGACGAGCAGGTCAACCGACACCAGGTGCGCTGGGAATGGGTCCGCGGTCACACCGGCCATCCAGGTAACGAGCGCGCCGACCTCTTGGCCAACCGCGGCGTGGTCCAGGCCAAACGACAACCCATTTTGTAAGCGAGCAACAGATGCGCAGCGTAGTACTCGATACCGAAACCACTGGCATGCCAGTCACCGATGGTCACCGAATCATCGAGATCGGTTGTGTGGAAGTCATCGGCCGAAAGCTGACCGGCCGGCATTACCATGTCTATCTGCAACCTGATCGGGAAGTGGACGAGGGCGCCATCGCGGTACACGGGATCACCAACGAGTTTCTGGTGGACAAGCCGCGCTTTCGGGACGTTGCCGACGAATTCTTCGAGTTCATCAAGGACTCGCAGCTGATCATCCACAACGCGGCGTTCGACATCGGCTTCATCAATAACGAATTCGCCCTGCTCGGTCAGCGCGATCGTGCCGAAATCACTGATCATTGTTCGGTGCTCGACACCCTGCTGATGGCGCGCGAGCGCCACCCGGGTCAGCGCAACAGCCTCGATGCCCTGTGCAAGCGCTATGGTGTCGACAACTCCGGTCGCGACCTGCACGGCGCCTTGCTCGACGCCGAGATCCTTGCCGACGTCTACCTGACCATGACCGGCGGACAGACCAACCTGTCCCTGGCCGGTGATGGTGCCGACCAGAACAGTGGCGGCCGGGCGGTGCCCACGCCGATTCGGCGTCTACCCGCGGATCGCCGCCACACGAAGGTTCTGCGTGCCAGCGAAGAGGAGATCGCGCTGCATGTCGCGCGGCTGGCGGCCATCGAGAAGTCGGCCGGTGGCGCCTCGCTTTGGGCACAGCTGGAGCAGCCTTCCGCGCCAAATGCCTGACGGGCGCCTCGCGACCGGGTTTGCCAGCGGGCCTCAAGCCTCTACCCTGAAGGAGAATTCCTTCAGGAACGGCGCATGTACAAAGACCTCAAGTTTCCGATCCTCATCGTCCACCGCGACATCAAGGCCGACACCGTCGCTGGCGAGCGCGTGCGTGGTATTGCTACGGAGCTGGAGCAGGACGGCTTCACCATTCTGCCGACGGTGAGTTCGGCCGAGGGGCGGATCGTCGCCTCGACTCACCACGGATTGGCCTGCATTCTGGTGGCCGCCGAGGGCGCTGGGGACAACCAGCGCTTGCTGCACGACGTCGTCGAGCTGATTCGAGTGGCCCGACGGCGTGCGCCGAAGCTGCCGATCTTCGCCCTTGGCGAGCAGATCACCATCGAGAACGCACCGGCTGAAGCCATGGCGGACCTCAACGAGCTGCGTGGCTTGCTCTATCTCTACGAGGACACGGTGCCGTTCCTGGCTCGCCAGGTGGCCCGCGCGGCGCGCAACTACCTGGAAGGGCTGTTGCCGCCATTCTTTCGCGCCCTGGTTCAGCATACCGGCGAGTCCAACTATTCCTGGCATACGCCAGGGCATGGCGGCGGCGTGGCGTTTCGCAAGAGTCCGGTCGGTCAGGCATTCCATCAGTTCTTCGGTGAAAACACGCTGCGTTCGGATCTCTCGGTCTCGGTGCCCGAACTCGGTTCGCTGCTGGACCATACCGGCCCGCTGGCCGCTGCCGAGGAGCGCGCCGCGCGCAACTTCGGTGCCGACCATACCTTCTTCGTCATCAACGGCACCTCTACCGCGAACAAGATCGTCTGGCACTCGATGGTCGCGCGCGACGACCTGGTGCTGGTGGATCGCAACTGCCATAAGTCGATCCTGCACTCGATCATCATGACCGGGGCGATTCCGCTGTACCTCACGCCGTCACGCAACGAGCTGGGCATCATCGGGCCGATTCCGCTAAACGAGTTCAGTCGCGAATCGATTCAGGCAAAGATCGATGCCAACCCGCTGACCCGTGGGCGAGAACCGAAGGTTCGTCTGGCCGTGGTGACCAACTCCACCTACGACGGGCTCTGCTACAACGCCAATCTGATCAAGCGCACGCTGGGTGACTCGGTCCAGGCGCTGCATTTCGACGAGGCCTGGTACGCCTATGCGGCGTTCCATGAGTTCTATGACGGCCGCTACGGGATGGATACCCGGGAGCAGGGGCCACTGGTGTTCACCACCCATTCGACCCACAAACTGCTGGCGGCCTTCAGCCAGGCTTCGATGATCCATGTGCTGGACAGCCAAACGCGTCAGCTCGATCGCGACCGTTTCAACGAAGCCTTCATGATGCACATCTCCACCTCTCCGCAGTACGGCATTCTCGCGTCGCTGGATGTCGCTTCGGCGATGATGGAGGGGCCTGCCGGGCGTTCGCTGATCCAGGAGACTTTCGACGAGGCGCTGAGTTTTCGCCGTGCGCTGGCCAACCTGGGCGCCAACCTCGCTGCGGATGACTGGTGGTTCGGGATCTGGCAGCCCGAGTCGGCCGACGGTGTCGATGAGGTGACGGTGCGAGACTGGCTGCTGGAGCCCGATGCGTCCTGGCACGGCTTTGGCGAGATCGCACCCGACTACGTACTGCTCGACCCGATCAAGGTCACTCTGGTCACGCCCGGGCTCACCGCATCCGGCGGGCTGGGCGAGCGGGGCATCCCGGCGGCTGTGGTCAGCAAGTTTCTCTGGGAGCGCGGGCTGGTGGTCGAGAAGACCGGGCTGTACTCGATGCTCGTGCTGTTTTCCATGGGCATCACCAAAGGCAAGTGGAGCACGCTGCTGACCGAACTGCTGGAGTTCAAGCGGCACTACGATGCCAACCTGCCTCTGTGCGATGCCTTGCCTTCGGTAGCACGGGCAGGTGCCTTGACCTACCAGGGCATGGGGTTGCGCGACCTTTGCGACGCCCTGCATGGCTGCTATCGGGAGAATGCCACTGCACGCGCGATGCGCAGGATGTACACCGTTCTGCCCGAGCAGGCGATGAAGCCCGCCGATGCGTATGACAAGCTGGTGCGCGGGGACGTAGAGGCGGTCCCGCTCGATGAGCTGGAAGGGCGCGTGGCCGCGGTGATGCTGGTGCCTTATCCGCCGGGCATTCCGCTGATCATGCCCGGCGAGCGCTTCACGGCCGAGAGCCGTTCGATTCTGGATTACCTGCGCTTCGCCCAGACGTTCGCGACGCGCTTCCCTGGATTCGACGCCGATGTCCATGGCTTGCAGAACGAAGTGGACCCGTCAGGCGCGATCTACACGGTGGACTGCATTCGTGGGATTTGAGACCGCTTTGTGCCATTCATCAGAGGCTTATGTGTGTAATGTCAAAAATCTTCTTAACTCATGCCGTGGGCTGATTCACATCGTCCCGCATCGACATTCCCCCTGCGCTTGTTATAGTTGCGCGGCTTAGATCTTTGCCTTGCGTCTAAGTGCCCTGGCTGTCGAGGGAGATAGCGTGATCGAGTACAAAGCCTTCCGTATAGAGCTGGCCGACAAGGTCGCCCATGTGGTGATCAACCGACCCGATAAGGTCAACGCCATGAACGCCGACTTCTGGTCGGAGATCGTCGAGATCTTCCGCTGGATAGACGAGACGGACGAGGTGCGCGTGGTCGTTTTGTCCGGTGCGGGCAAGCATTTCTCTTCGGGTATCGATTTGCTGCTTCTGGCCCAGGCGGCCAGCGAGCTGGGCAAGGATGTCGGCCGCAATGCCGAGCGGCTGCGGCGCAAGATCCTTTCGTTGCAGGCGTCGTTCAATGCCGTGGACCTGTGTCGCAAGCCGGTGATCGCGGCCATCCACGGTTACTGTCTGGGCGGCGCGATCGATCTGGTCTCGGCCTGTGACATGCGCTATTGCACGCTCGATGCGCAGTTCTCGATTCGCGAGATCGACATGGGCATGGCGGCGGATGTAGGCACGCTACAACGGCTGCCACGCATCATCGGCGATGGCATGATGCGCGAACTGGCCTTCACTGGCCGTACCGTCGAGGGTGAAGAGGCCAGGGCTATCGGCCTGGTCAACCGCACCTATGCCGATCAGGCAGCACTGCTCGATGGCGTATTCACGCTGGCGCGGGAAATTGCCGAGAAATCCCCGGTGGCGATTCGGGGGACCAAGGAAATGATCCGCTACATGCGCGATCACCGTGTCGACGACGGCCTGGAATACATCGCCACCTGGAATGCCGCCATGCTGCAATCGGCCGATCTGAAAGTGGCCATGGCAGCGCATATGAGTAAACAGAAGCCGGACTTTGCCGACTGATGCACCACCTGAACGTTGCGCGGGAGGCGCACTAGGCATGGTTACTGGAGCTACATCACTCAGTCTCGTTCGCGATGAGTTGTTCGCCACCATGGAAGAGGCCGAGCAGAGCCTCGAGCACTTCATCGTCGATCGCAACAACGGCAGCCTGCTACAGCAGGCGGTCGAAAGCCTGCATCAGGTTCGCGGTACGCTGAACCTCATCGAGCTCACTGGTGCCGAACTGCTTGCGCAGGAAATCCTGCAGCTTGCGACCGACATACCGGTCGGCGCCGGGGAAGATCGCGACACCCAGCTGGCGGCGTTGAGCAATGCGCTCTATGTGCTCGGGCGCTACCTGGAAAGCGTCGACGCCAGCCGTCAGGAGATCCCCGAACTGTTACTGCCGGCGATCAATGCCTTGCGTCTCGCCGCGGCGCAGCCGCCGTTGCCGGAAAGCTTCTTTTTCAGCGTACGCCTCGACCAGCCGCGTCCGGATCTCGGGCGTGCATCCAAGGCCCCGGCAGATCTGGCAGGCGAAGCGCGCCGGTTGCGGCACATGTACCAGGTCGGCCTGCTTGGCTTCCTTCGCGAACAAAACCTGCAGGCCAGCCTGAAGCTGATGGTTCGTGCGCTCACTCGTCTTGATGCGCTGCTCTGTCATTCCCCCAGCGGCCGGCTGTGCTGGCTGGGCAGTGCGGCGCTGGAGGCTCAGCTCGACGGCCAGTTGCTGCCGCGCAAATCGCGCAAGCAGCTGTTTTCCCGACTCGACCGCGAACTCAGACAGGTCGTCGGTAATCCGGGCTACGAGGCGCCGCGCAACCTGCTCAAGGAACTTCTCTATCTGGTGGCCTTGGCCGACAGCGCAGGTCCTACCGTAAGCCAGGTACGCGATGTTTTCGGTCTGGCCTCGCTGCCGTTCACCGATCACATGCTTGAAGAGGAATACCATCGTCTGTCTGGTCCGGGGCAGGCGGTGATGAAATCCCTGTCTTCGGCCATTCGCGAAGAGATGGCCAGCCTCAAGGACCTGCTCGATCTGGTCGAGCGCGGTACCGCGCCGGCCGAAGCCTTCTCCTCGCTGCATACCCTGATCGCCAAGCTGGCGAAGACCCTGGGCATGGTGGGGCTTTCTTCTGCGGCCAACGCGCTGCACGCGCAGCTGCAGGTGGTCAGTGCCTGGAGCCATGAAGAGGCGCCGCAGCCGGAAGTGCTGCAGAAGCTTGCCGATGCCGTGCTCTATGTAGAGAGCATGGTCGCCAGCCTGGAGCGTGGCGAGCGTCGCGATGCGCGTCCGCAGATTGCGCAGCCTGGCCAGGAAGGCGAGACCTTCGCCAACCATCAGCTGACCGAGGCGCGCATCGTCGTGCTCGACGAGGCTACTGCCGGCCTTGCGCTGGCCAAGCGGGCGATTACTGCTTACCTGGAGTCCAACGGCGACAAGCTGCATTTGGCCAACGTGCCGTTCAGCCTGCTGGCCGTGCGTGGTGGCCTGACGTTCCTCGACCAGGCACGCGCGGCGGAACTGATCGGTGCGTGCGCCGAGTACATCCAGAAGGAAATGATCGACAGCCCGCAGATGCCATCCGAGCAAATGCTCGAGACGCTTGCCGACGCACTGACCAGCCTCGAGTACTACCTTGAAGGCGGGGCCATACTGCGCCGCGATCAGAGCCGCTCCAGCGTGCTCGACCTCACGGCCGAAAGCGTGCGAGCCCTGGGTCTCCCGGTGGCGGCCTGATGAGCCTTCGCTGGCAACCAGAGCTGCTCGATCCGGCACAGCCGGGCGGGTGGGCTCTGGTGCATAGCCAGCAGCAATTTTTATTCGACGACAACGGCGTGCTTTTTCCACGGGACTGGCTGTACCGGCTTGATCTGGGCGTGGTCAGCGAACAGGGGCTGGGGTATTTCGACGGGGAGCCGGTGTTCCTCTTCGAGATCGCGCAGAATGAAGACGTCCCTGGGGCGCGCTGGCAGGGCCTGAGGCAGTTCATGCTGCAGGACGGCGACCGCGATCTGTTCCGCATGCTGGGATTCGCGGCGCAGATCGGTACCTGGGCGCATCAACATCGTTTCTGTGGTAGCTGCGGCACGCCCATGCAACAGCGTACCGGCGAGCGGGCCATGCATTGCCCGGCATGCGGACTGCATCAGTACCCACGCCTGTCGCCAAGTATGATCGTGCTGGTTACCCGTGGCGACGAGCTGCTGCTGGCGCGCTCGGCACGCTTCGCGCCTGGGGTCTACAGCACCCTGGCCGGTTTCGTCGAGCCGGGAGAATCGGTCGAGCAGTGCGTCGAGCGTGAGGTGCGTGAGGAAGTGGGCGTGGCCGTTCGCGACCTCAGGTATATCGGCAGCCAGGGCTGGCCTTTTCCTCACTCGCTGATGCTCGGCTTCCATGCGCAGTACGACAGCGGAGAGATCGTGCCGCAGCCCGAAGAGATCGAGGATGCTCGCTGGTTTTCCATCCATGCGCTACCCGTGTTGCCCGCACGACAGTCTATTGCGCGATACCTGATCGATCTCTACGTGGCGTCGCGCCTGGGCCTTGAGCCACCGGCCTTTCCGCGCTGAGCGCGACTGCGAACCACTCCCCATCGCCTTCATGCGCCATCCTTTATCATGATCAATGTGCCAAGCAGTCGTCGGTAGACAGCTGAGTGGGTACGGATAATTTCGACTTTCACAGGGAAGGATGAATCCTCATGCAATACCTTGGGCTGGCAATGGCCGTCGCGTTTCTGGCATTGATCGTGGTGTTGGTGGCGTTGCGCCTGTTGCTGGGCGGGCAGTGGTTGCTGGGTTGGCTGCGCGGCACGTTCGGGCTTGCGGTGCTGGCGCTGGGCTCGTTGATCGGGGTGATTGCGTATGACGTACACAACTACCGGCCGCTGCCGGACACCGGTCCCGTGGTGACGTTGACCTTCAATGCCGATGGCGCGCAACGCTATGACGTCAGGTTGGTGCAGGGTAATGATGAGCGCCGCGTCACCCTGGAAGGTGATCTTTGGCAGCTGGACATGCGCATCCTGCGCTGGAAAGGCCTGGCTGAGCTGATCGGACTGGAGCCCGGCTACCGCCTCGACAGATTGTCGGCGCGTTACCTGGCCGTCGAGCAGCAGGGTCAGGCACGGCATGCGCTGGTGTCGCTTTCCGAAAGCCCACTGGGACTGGACTTCTGGCGCTGGCTGCGTCTGGCCGGGCGTGACCTGTACCTCGTCGATTCCGAAGCGCGCCGAGTCAACTACATGCCGATTGCCAACGGTGCGGTATTCCAGGTGAACCTGGCGCCAACCGGCCTGATGGTGCAGCCTATGAATCCAGCGGCCACCCAGGCGCTCAAAGACTGGTGATACCGGGTAGGTATAAAAAAGGGAGCCGATCAGGCTCCCTTTTTTTGTAACGGCGCGCTATCAGGAAAGGTAGCCACCGTCGACATTCAGCGACACGCCGGTGGTGTAGCTGGAGGCGTCGCTGGCCAGGTAGAGCACGGCGCCTGCCATCTCGCCCGGGTCCGCAACGCGGCGCAGCGGGATCTGCTGCAGCGCGAGTTCGCGGATGGCGTCGTTCTTGACCAGCGCGGAAGCGAACTTGGTGTCGGTCAGGCCCGGCAATAATGCATTGCAGCGGATGCCGAACTGGGCGCATTCCTTGGCGAACACCTTGGTCATGTTGATGACTGCGCCCTTGGTGATCGAGTAGATGCCCTGGAAGTTGCCGGGAGAAACGCCGTTGATCGAGGCCACGTTGATGATGCTGCCGCCACCGTGCTCGCGCATCAGCTTGCCGGCCTCGATCGACATGTAGAAATAACCGCGAATGTTCACGTCGATGGTTTTCTGGAAGGCCGACAGGTCGGTGTCCAGCACATGGCCGAACTGCGGGTTGGTCGCGGCGTTGTTGACCAGGATATCGAGGCGACCGAACTGTTCGCGGATCTGCGCGAAGACCGACTGGATCTGCTCCATCTCGCCGATGTGGCAGGCAACGGCGGTAGCCTTGCCTCCGGCCGCGGTGATCGCATTGGCCACTGCCTGGCAACCGTCGAGCTTGCGACTGGAAACGATCACATGAGCGCCCTGCTGGGCGAGCAGCTTGGCGATGGCTTCGCCGATGCCGCGGCTGGCGCCAGAGACGAAGGCGATCTTGCCGTCCAGGTCGAAAAGGGTGGTCTTGGGCATGTCGGATTCCTTGTTTTTGGTCAGCGGCGCAGCTGGCCGCGATGTTTGAAGTACGAACTCAAAGCGAAGACTGGCCTATCACCTGCAAGGCCTTCTGTTCCAGCAGCCTGTTCATGTGGATGAACTGGGCGAAGCGCTTGTCCTGGGTCTGGCCGAGGTGGAAGCGGTAGTAGATCTGCTGGACGATCCCGGCCAGGCGAAACAACCCATACACATAGTAGAAGTCGATGCAGGGGATCTCGATCCCGGCACGGCTGGCGTAATAGTCGGCGAAGCCCTGGCGGGTGAGCATGCCGGGCATATGGCTCGGCTGGCGGCGTATCAGTTGCATTGGCTGCGGGTCGTCCGCTTCGATCCAGTAGGCGAGGGTATTGCCCAGATCCATCAGCGGATCGCCGAGAGTGGTCAGTTCCCAGTCGAGCACGCCAATGATCTGCATCGGGTTCTCGGCGCTGAGAATGACATTGTCGAAGCGGTAATCGTTGTGGACGATCGCGGGCTTGGGGTGGTCGGCGGGCATCTTGTCCTTCAGCCATGCCTTGACCGGCTCCCAGCTGGGGGCATCGGGGGTCATGGCTCGTTCGTAACGGTCGATCCAACCCTCTATCTGGCGCTTCACATAGCCCTCGGGCCTGCCCAGATCGCCCAGGCCGCACGCCTGGTAGTCGACGTTGTGCAATTCGACGAACTTGTCGATGAAGCTTTCGCAGAGCGCTCGCGTCTGGGAGGCATCGAAGCTTAGCTCCGATGGAAGTTCGGCGCGCAGGATGATGCCCTTGACGCGCTCCATCACATAGAACTCGGCGCCGATCACCGATTCGTCGGTGCAATGCACGTAGGCTTTGGGGCAGTAGGGAAAGCCTGAGTTGAGCTGATTGAGGATCCGGTACTCGCGGCCCATGTCGTGGGCCGATTTGGCCTTGTGGCCGAACGGTGGTCGACGTAGGACGAATTCCTGGTCCGGGTACTCGAGCAGGTAGGTCAGGTTGGAAGCGCCGCCGGGAAACTGGCTGATGCGAGGTGTGCCCACGAGGCCGTCGATATGCGTCTTGAGGTAGGCGTCAATGACGTCCGCGGGCAATTCCTCACCCTGGCGAATCGCGCTGGTCTGGTCGGTAAGCGCCATGTCTATCCCTTCTAATTATGTTCGGAGCTCGAGGCGATCCGCTAATCTAATGGGCAGCCCCGGTATCGCCAACCCCGCTCCTGGCATTATCGGCGCGGGTGTTGCCCTTAGATCAGAGCGCATGATTGCCACTGATGGCTGGGCGAAAAAAAACCGAAGCCAGAGGGCTTCGGTTTCTTTTTTCACGGCGAACGAGCGATATCAGTTGGGGAACAGTTCGCCCAGTTTCAACGCCAGCATCATGTCGCCCTCGGTGCGCAGCTTGCCCGACATGAATGCCTGCATGCCGTCGGTTTCGCCGGTCATGATGCCCTGCAGCGTCTCGCTATCCATGATCAGGGTGACGTTGGCGTCGCTGGAGTCGCCCTGCTGGATGTCACAGGTGCCGTCCTTGACCACGATGTAGTAGTTGTCGGCATCGGTGATGTTGAACTGGAAGATCAGGTCCAGACCGGCAGCCGCGCTGGAGTTGAATTTCGCCTTCATGCCTTGGATGGTTTGGTCGACGTTGCTCATGGTCATTTCCTTGTAAGTGTGGGGAGAAACATGCCGCGATACCTCGCGGGCTGGCTGGAGCCTATCGGTAGGTGACAAGCTCCGGCTTCTTCAACAGTTCCAGGTGCACGTGACTATTGAAGGAAGCCAGTGCGACCTCTCGGTCGCGAAACTTCAGGAGGCTGATGGACGTGTTGACGATCTGCCAGTTCAACTCGAACGCCTTGATGGGCGGCACGCCGATAACCAGTTGCAACAGCGCAGTGATGGTCCCGCCGGATGTGAACACCGCGATGCGGTCCTTGTTCCCGGCCTGGGCGAGCAACCGCTCAAGGCCGCCTTGGACGCGATTGACGAAGGTCTGCCAGCTTTCCAAGCCTTCCTTGTCGTGCTCGCCCGATACCCAGCGCGCGATCACATAGCTGAACAGGCGTTGAAACTCGGCACGGTGATTGGCCGCGTTGCGGAAGATCTCCATGGCTTGCGGCTCGACAGCGAGCAAATCCTGCAGGTGCGCTCGAATGACCTCATCGGCATGGAATTCATTGAAGGCAGCGTCGACCTCCAGCTCCACCGGCGGGCTTCCAGCCTCGCTCATGCGTTGTAGCGCGGCTCGCGCGGTATCGCGCTGGCGGTCCAGTTCGCCACAGACACAACGATCGAGCCGGACATCGAGCCGGCCCAGATGATCTCCCAGGGCTTGCGCCTGCTGGTGACCGAGCGGGGAGAGCACATCATAGTTATCTGCGCCGAAAGACGCCTGACCATGCCTGATCAGGTAGATACTGCCCATGCTCGCTGCCCCGCTAGCGCTATTTTTCGCGAGGGTAGGGACATCACCCACGGGTGTCAACGATAAATCATACGCCTGTTTGAATTGTGCTCGCTGGCCCGTATCCCACCGCGCCGGTATGCTTGAGCGACTACGCCAGGCAGCGCTCTGCGGGCGGTTGGCGTGTGAACCTAGGAGGACGTGTGGATTTTCTTGCCGATTACGCAAGCTTTCTGGCCAAGACCGTGACGCTGGTCGTGGCCATCATCGTCGTGCTGGTGGCCATCGCGGCCCTGCGCAGAGGCCGCGCCAAGCAGGCCGGCGGTCATCTGGAAGTGCACAAGCTCAACGATTTCTACAAGGCGTTGCGCGAACGCCTGGAGCTGGCGATCTGGGACAAAGACACATACAAGGCGCAGCGCAAGCGCGAGGCCAAAGCGGCCAAGCAGGCCAAGAAGAGCGGCGCGGAAAAGCCTCGGGTCTTCGTGCTCGATTTCGATGGGGATATAAAGGCCTCGGCAGTCGATAACCTGCGCCACGAGATCACCGCACTGCTGACCATGGCCACGCCAAAAGACGAAGTAGTGGTTCGCCTGGAGAGTGGCGGCGGCATGGTCCATGGCTATGGCCTGGCGGCCTCGCAACTGGTGCGCATCCGCCAGGCGGGCGTGCCCCTGACCGTCTGCGTCGACAAGGTGGCTGCCAGCGGCGGCTACATGATGGCGTGTATCGGTGAGAAGATCCTAGCGGCGCCGTTCTCGATCCTGGGGTCAATCGGCGTGGTCGCTCAGTTGCCCAATATCCATCGTCTGCTCAAGAAGCACGATGTAGACGTCGAGGTACTGACGGCAGGTGAATACAAGCGCACCCTGACGGTGCTCGGCGAAAACACCGAAAAAGGGCGGGAGAAGTTTCAGGACGATCTGGAAACCACCCACGAGCTGTTCAAGAACTTCGTCGCCCGTTACCGCCCGCAACTGGCGATTGACGAGGTGGCGACCGGCGAGGTGTGGCTGGGTACGGCAGCGCTGGGCAAGCAACTGATCGACGAGATCAAGACCAGCGATGAATACCTGGCCGAGCGCGCCGGCGAGTGCGAGCTGTTCCAGCTGCACTACGCCCAGAAGAAGAGCCTGCCCGAGCGTTTTGGCATGGCGGCGAGCGGTGCGCTCGAGCACAGCCTGCTCAAGGGCTGGAGCCGGCTGAACGAACAACGCTTCTGGCAATAGGGGACTCCCGATGAGTAGCTTCAAGGCATTGCGGGCCAGTGAGGGCGCGGACGGTCGGTTCACGACCATGGTGGTCGAACGCAACATCGACGATCTGCCGCAGGGCGAGGTGTTGATTCGGGTTCGCTATTCATCGCTCAACTTCAAGGATGCGTTGTCGGCGAGCGGCAATCGCGGCGTTACCCGCCAGTACCCGCACACTCCGGGCATAGACGCGGCGGGCGTGGTGGCCGCATCCAGCATTGCCGAATTCGCTGAAGGCGACGAGGTCATCGTCACCGGCTATGACCTGGGCATGAACACCGCTGGGGGCTTCGGGCAGTACATCCGCGTCCCGGCGGCCTGGGTGATCAAGCGCCCACAGGGCCTGAGCCTGCGCGAAGCGATGATCCTCGGCACCGCGGGTCTGACCGCCGGGCTTTGCGTCGACAAGCTCGAGCAAGCGGGGCTGCATCCTGATGCCGGCCCGATCTTGGTTACCGGCGCCACCGGCGGGGTCGGTAGTATCGCCGTGGCGCTGCTAGCGAGCCTTGGTCATAGCGTGGCGGCAGTGACGGGCAAGGCGCACCAGGGCGAATTTCTGACCCGCCTGGGGGCCAGCCAGATCGTCGATCGCGCGGCGTTACAAGCTGGCGGGGAGAAGCCGCTGCTCAAGGAGCAATGGGCCGGCGCAGTCGATACCGTGGGCGGCGACATTCTGTTCAGCGTGGTCAAGTCGTTGCAGCGCGGCGCGAGCGTGGCCTGCTGCGGACTGACCGCCGGGACGGAGTTCAAGGGCAACGTGCTGCCGTTCATTCTCAGGGGCGTGAATCTGCTGGGCGTCGACTCGGTCGAGCTGCCGCTGGTGGTCAAGGCTTCGATGTGGGACAAGCTCTCGCTGCAATGGAAGATCGAGACCCTCGAGGATCTGGTGCATGAAGTGGAGCTGGCACAACTGCCGGCCGAGATCGAGCGGATCCTCGGGGCAGGACAGGTCGGGCGCACGCTCGTCAGGCTTGACTGAGCGCCAATCGAAACGATAGAGAACGCCAACTACCCTGCAGGGATCGATTGAGGAATATTAGCGCCACCTCAAACGCAACTACAGGGAATCACCATGAAAGCACTGGCCGCATTGTTCAAGCGCAGCACTTCCGAGAAAGCCGAGAAGCCGTCGAGTCAGATGCCCCTTGAGCATCCCAATTTCTGGATGTACCAGTGACAGAAAACGAAAAACCCGCCGGTCGGCGGGTTTTTCGTTCAAGCGGCGGGGCTCAGCCCTGGCGTCGGCGAAACAGCGGCAGCGGCTGATCCACCGCGGCCTGGTATGTCTCGCTGAAGTCGCCGAGGCTTTGCAGCGCGTCGTACGGATCGCGATCCGGGCGCACGGCGAAGGCGTCGAAACCGCAGCGCTGCATCATGAACAACTGGTCGCGAAGCACATCGCCGATGGCGCGTACCTCGCCCTTGAAGCCATAACGCTCGCGGAGTAGGCGTGCGGTGGAGAAGTGGCGACCGTCGGTGAAAACCGGGAAGTTCAGCGCGATGACCTGGAATTTCTCCAGGTCATCGGCGATCAGTTCGATTTCCTCATCGCTGTCGAGCCACACGCCCAGCCCGCCGTCGCGCGCGCGCAGGGCATGGCCGTGTTCGAGCCACAGCCCCAGCGGGACGATAATGTCATCGCAATTGGACAGCCCTTCCAGAGCCGTGTCCTTGGGCAGCAGGTGCCAGGACTCGTCGATCACCTGGCCGTTCTTAATGATTCGCTGCATAGACGCGTTCCTTGAAGGGGGCGATGCCGATACGGCGGTAGGTGTCGATGAAGGGCTCGTCTTCCTCGCGGCTCTCCACGTACACATCGATGATCTTGCTGATGACATCCGGCATCACGTCCTGGGCGAACGAGGGGCCGAGGATCTGCCCGAGGCTGGCGTTGCGGCTCGCACTGCCACCCAAGGAGACCTGATAGAACTCCTCGCCCTTCTTGTCCACGCCGAGGATGCCGATGTGGCCGACGTGATGGTGGCCGCAGGCGTTCATGCAGCCGGAGATGTTGAGGTCGAGATCGCCGATGTCGAAGAGGAAATCCAGGTCTTCGAAGCGGCGCTGGATCGCCTCGGCGATCGGGATCGACTTGGCGTTGGCCAGCGAGCAGAAATCACCGCCAGGGCAGCAGATGATGTCGGTCAGCAAGCCGATGTTCGGCGTCGCGAAACCAAGCTCGCGCAGCTCGCCCCAGAGAGTGAACAGATCGCTCTGGCGGATATCGGCAAGGATGATGTTTTGGTTGTGCGAGGTACGGACCTCGCCGAAGCAGTAACGGTCGGCCAGGTCGGCCAATGCGTCGAACTGCTTGTCGGTGATATCGCCGGGCGCCGTCGCGGTAGGCTTGAGCGACAATGTCACCGCGGCATAACCCGGCTTCTTGTGGGCGAAGACGTTACGCGTGCGCCAGCGGGCGAAGCCGGGATGTTCGGCATCGAGTGCCTGAAGCGCGGCAGTCTGGTCTTCCAGCGCTTCGTAGGGCGGCTCGACGAAGAACGCCGAGACGCGCGCGACTTCCGCTTCGGTGAGGGTGGTCGGGCCATCCTTGAGGTGCGCCCATTCGGCTTCGACGCGCTCGGCGAAGACTTCTGGTGTCAGCGCCTTGACCAGGATCTTGATACGCGCCTTGAACTTGTTGTCGCGACGGCCGTAGCGGTTGTACACCCGCAGGATCGCCTCGAGGTAGGACAGCAGGTGCTGCCACGGCAGGAATTCGTTGATGAAGCTGCCCACGATCGGCGTCCGGCCCAGGCCGCCACCCACCGAGACGCGGAAGCCCAATTCGCCGTCCCCGTTGCGCACGGCTTCCAGGCCGATGTCGTGCACTTCGATCGCCGCGCGATCACTGACCGCGCCATTGACGGCGATCTTGAACTTGCGCGGCAGGTGCGCGAATTCGGGGTGGAAGGTCGACCACTGGCGGATGATTTCGCACCAGGGGCGCGGATCGACCAGTTCGTCCTTCGCTACGCCGGCGAACTGATCGGTGGTGGTGTTGCGGATGCAGTTGCCGCTGGTCTGGATGGCATGCATCTGCACCGTGGCGAGCTCGGCGAGGATCTCGGGCACGTCCTCGAGTTCGGGCCAGTTGAACTGCACGTTCTGACGGGTACTGATGTGGGCATAGCCCTTGTCGTAGTGACGGGCGATGTGTGCGAGCTTGCGCAGCTGGTGACTACCCAGCAGCCCGTAAGGCACGGCGATCCGCAGCATCGGCGCATAGCGCTGGATATAGAGACCGTTCTGCAGGCGCAGCGGGCGGAATTCCTCTCCGCTCAGTTCGCCGGCCAGATAGCGGCGGGTCTGATCGCGGAACTGCTTTACGCGGTCCTCGATGATCCGTTGATCGTACTCGTCGTATACGTACATGAAGATTCCTGTCGGTCAGGCTGCTTACGGCTGAATGCGCGCACGGCCGCGCACTTCGCAGAGCCGGGCACGATAGCAGCAAGGTGTTATGTGCAAAAGTGATGTTTTTATATATGAAGCAAACTAATAGTGCTAACGCAGACGCAGGCGACTGACTTGAGCGAGGGGCGCTTGTCGTCTTAACTCAAGCCGATAATCACAACAACAGGGGATTGGCCATGACCGAGAAATTCGATCCGCACAACCGTGACAGTGGCGTCGATGCCGTCGCGATCTTCGTTCTGATCATGCTGGCCGTCGCCACAGCGGTGTTCTGGGTCAGCCACCAGTAGCGAGGCCGCGGGCTAAGGTGTCGCGAGGTGTATCACTAGCAGCACGATGCCCAGTAGCGTCAGAGCGAAAACCGCCGTGAAGCCCACTCCCAGCAGGATGAAGTGCACCGGCTTGCCGCGTGAGAAATCGCGGGCGCGGTTTTTGCCGCTCTGCACGCCAAGGGCAGCGGCCAGTACGCTGGATAGCATTTCACCAAACGTCAGGGGTTTATCGTCCGATTCTTCGGTCATGGGAAGGCCCTCCGTAACGGGAGTCTAGCAGCGCGAACCCGCCTGGCGAGGCGAGCTGCCGCAACGTCTCCGTTCGTCGAGGTTGATTTAAGACGCCACGCACTTTAAAACTCCAGCATGCCGCGTTCATGCGTCGATGCGACCTCGGTCGGGGGGCCAATGGGCGCCCGTGATGTCAGGGTAAGGAGAAGTCGGTGGCAAGGGACTTAAAGGAATCGAACTGGCGATGCGGGGCGGTTGGCCTGCTGTGGGCTTGCACGACGGCCTCGGCGACTGCCGCGCCGATGAATATTTATGTAGGCCACGGGCAGATGCCATTCGCCGGCGGCACCGAGCAGGCGCCGGGCCTTTTTGGTGAACTCAGCGAGCAGCTCTGCGCGCGGTTGCAGCTCGAATGCCTGTTTCGCAGCGTCCCCTGGCGCCGTGTCCAGTACGAAGCAGCAGACGATCCGTCTGGGCTGGTACTGAACCTGGGGCGCTTTCCCGAGCGCGAAGACAAGTTCATCTGGCTGCTGGATGTGCTCGCTACGCGCTATTCGGTGGCAAGCCTCGGTCGGCCATTCGACACACTGGCCGATGCCCTTGCGGCCGGCCCCGTTGCGGTCATGGGCGGCACGCCGAGAGCGCAGGAGCTCCGGGCAGAGCTCGGGGAGGGCCAGCAGATCGTCGAGGTGGCCGACCCCGAACAGGGTGCCGAGCTGTTGAACAGTGGGCGCGTGGTGGCCTGGTACGAGATCGAGCTGCGCGCCCGTTACCTGTGGCGACGGCTGGGTTATTCGCAGGCCCTGACCATGGGGGAGCCTATCGGGCAGTTGGACAGTTATATTGCCGGCAACGCTCAGTTGTACGGCGGCCAGGCGTTACAGCAACGCATGGCCGATACCTTCGTCGAAATGCAGCGTGACGGCAGTTGGCGGCGGATTCTCGTTGAATACCTGGGAGAAGAAGACGCCGCGCGGCTGCTGCGCTAGCGCAGGGTGGTCTTGAACCAGTCCCACAACCCTAGCGAAAAGCCGGGGAACACATCGATTCCCAGCGCCGACTTGATCAGATACAGCACCGCCAGGCCGAGCAGCAGGGAAAACAGCAGGAAGAGCGCGATGGTGCCAGCCTTGGCCGCGCGCGACAGTTCCTGCTGACCGCGAGTGAGGTCGCGTTTGTTGCGTCCGGCCAGTAGCACGAAATAGTAGCGCCAGCGCCAGAGGCGGACAGTGGCCCGCAGGTCGACCCGATGCTGGCCCCACTTCCGAGCGCCGAAGGCTATTTTCAGGGCTTCGAGCTGCTCATCGCTGAAACTCTCCCGCAGTTCTCCCGGCAGACGCTCCTTCAGGCCGATGACGAAGGGGTCCTGCTGGATATCGAGGTCTTGCATCTACCGCATCCTTATCACTGGCTGGCGCTGAAAGTGTATCGCCGTTTACGTTTCGGCCTCTGACGCGATAACTCGAGGGTGGCCAGTTGCCCGGATAGCCATTCGAAGGTTGGCCGCTCAAGGCTTTGCTCAGCGACGCAGCGACGCTGCAACTGCCAGAGCGCATCGATGCGTGCCTGCTGATCGGCTGGCTCGGTACGCTTGAGCAGCTCTTCGAGCAGACAACCAAACGCCCGAGCCTCGATTCGCTGCAGCGCCAGCCCTTGAACGGTGTCGGGCTCGAAGAACGAGGCGGCGCCGAAATCGCTGAGCAGGCACTGGCCTGCAGGATCGACCAGCAAGTTATGGGCGTACAGATCCCCATGCAGTATGCCGAGCGCATGCAGGTGAGCCGTGACCGACGCTACACCTCGTGCTATCCCGAGCGTTTGCTCGAGGCTGAAGCGCTGATCCTGCGCATAGCAGTCACGTGTGCAGCTCTCAAGCGAAGGCGGGCCGGCCAGTGGCTGGAACTGCGGTTCGATCAGTTCGAGCAATAGCCCGGGTGCTTCTTCGGCACCCTCGGCCAAGGGCCCGGTCACGCGGACCAGGTTCGGATGCACGCCGGCGGCGATACTGGCGGCCATTTCGCTGTGCGGCAGCCCGTCACTGGTCACGCTGCCCTTGAACAGCTTCGCCGCCATGGCGCGCGCTGGCTGGCCAGCCGGCTGCCATATCGCGCGGTAAATCACCCCTGAGGCCCCCTGGCCGAGCACCTCTTCGAGCGTGATCGTCTCGCGTGACACCGGCGGCAGTGGGTGAAGCGACAACGTTACGGCCTCGTTGGCATCGCTGAACGGGTTGCCGGCGAAGGCGAGCCAGGCGAGGCGGGGCATCGTCAATAACCAGTCGGGCAGCGAAGTCAGCTGGTTGGCTGCAATGCGAATCAGCTCAAGGTTGCTGCATCGGGCGAGGCTCGCGGGCAATGCCTGCAGGCAGTTGCCCGCGAGCAACAACTTTTGCAGCCGCTCGCAGTCGCCCAGGGCTTCCGGCAGATGTTCCAGACGGTTGTCAGTCAGTGTCAGCCAGCGCAACCGTGGCGGTAGCGCCTCGGCCGGTAGGTGGCTGATCTGGTTGGCCTTGAAACCGACCATCTCCAGCTGCTCACACCGCCCGACCGATGCTGGCACTTCGGTGAAGCGATTGTGCGAGCAGAACAGGATCTTCAGGCGATGGAGTCGGTGCAGGTCCGCGGGCAAGCTGCTGAGCCGGTTGCCCGACAGGTTGAGCACTTCGAGGCTATCGGCCAGATCGAAGATTTCTGGCGGAAACTCGGCGAGTTCGGCCGACAGGTCGAGCCGGGTCGTGCCCGCCAGTTCGCCGCGCTTGAGTTGCTCCAGTGTGTGCATGCGTCGTCTCGTCTTCCGTTGGCGTGCGGTCGGGTGACCGTGGGCGCTGCGTTGCGGCTATGTCAGCAGGCGCGATCGAAGTTGCTGCTCCGTACTATGTATGCCGCTACCAGGTCGGGCGCCTATGCAAATAGCGGGGTGATCAGGCAATGATGCTTCAAGGACTGTTCCTTCACGACGGCGTTGTGCTTTTGCTGGGACCACCGATCCGGCCGCCGGTTCGTATCCAGAGAGGGCCGCTGCGAATTGGCACTACAGCGGCTCGTGCCGCGAGCGGCGGGCGATGACCTCGGTGGCCCGCGCGCGCAGCTGGCCGCAACCGCCGTCGATGTCCTGGCCTGCTGAATTACGTACCTTGGTCAACACGCCCCGGCTGTGTAGATAGCGCACCATCTGCACGATGCGCTCGCCTGCGGGACGCTGGAATTCGTCGAGTTCCAGGCTGTTGTAGGGAATCAGGTTCATTACCGCATAGCGCCCTTTGAGCAGGCGCAGGATGCCGTCCATTTCGTCCTGGGTATCGTTGATGCCCTTGAGGAGCGTCCACTGGTACTGGATCGGAAAGCCGACCGCTCGCGCATAGGCCTCACCGAGTTCGACCAGCTCGTCCGGGTCGATGCGCGGCGCACGGGGCAGCAAGGCCTGGCGCAGTTCGGCGTCGGTGGTATGCAGCGAGAGGGCGAGGGCAGGCTTGACCTGCTGCTGCGGCAGTCGCTCGAATACACGCGGATCGCCCACGGTGGAAAACACCAGATTTTTGTGGCCGATACCGCCATCGGTTCCGAGCAGGTCGATAGCTTCTAGCACATTGTCCAGGTTATGGGCGGGCTCACCCATCCCCATGAACACGACCTTCTTCACCGGCCGGAAACGACGTGCAAGGGCGACCTGGGCAACGATCTCGGCGCTGCCCAATTGGCGCAGCAGGCCGCTCTTGCCGGTCATGCAGAACACGCATCCCACCGCGCAACCGACCTGGCTGGAGACACACAGACCATCACGCGGCAACAGCACACTCTCGACCATCTGCCCATCGGCCAGCTCCACCAGCAAGCGGGCCGAGCCGTCGGCGGCGGGATGCTCGGAACGCAAGCGCGCAAGGCCGGCAATTTCCTCGCTGACCTGGGGCAGGCCTTCACGCACGCTCAAGGGCAGGAAATGCTCGGCTTGTTGCTGCCGACGACCAATCTCCAGCGGCTGGCCCTTTAGCCAGGCACGGGTCATCCGCCCGATGTGGCGGGGTTTGGCGCCGAGGTCGGCGAGGCGCTGATGGACGTCCTGGATTCGCATAGGGCGCGGATGCTACCACCGCCACACCCCCGGTGGTATGGGCTCCAAAGCATATACATTATCGATAGGCGTGGTCCGCCACAGCCGGGCGCCGTGCTATTGTCCGCGCCGATCTACAGGCCGACTGGAGCCGACCATGAAATTCATCCACCAGCGCGAACACCTCAATGAAGATGACCTCGTCGTCATCGAATGCTCGCAGCCCTGCAACATCCGCCTGATGAACGATGCCAACTTCCGCAGCTTCAAGAATGGCGGGCGCCACACCTATCATGGCGGCGCGTTTGATCGCTTTCCGGCGCGCATCACTGTCCCGAGCTCCGGCTTCTGGAATATCACTATCGACACCGTTACCCGCAAGGCGATCAGCGTGACACGCAAGCCAACGCTCAAGCACTCGATCAAGATCGTCCGCCGCTCCAGCTCAAATTTCAGCTGAGCACCCCTCTGTTGCTCATTTGCCCAGCAAGGCGCGGGTGACGGAGACGGCCTGCTGCTCACGGCTCGCCCAGTCGCCAGTGATCTCTACGAATGGCTGCGCGTGGCGCTCCAACCAGGCGCGGCACTGGTGATGAAACCGTAAGCGCTCTTCCATCGCCGGTTGGCAGCGCTGGCTGTCAGCGTGCCACTCGACACCCTCGGGGGAGAGCAACAGATGCTGATCGTAACGGCGAGCCAGTAACTCATCTTCAAGCCAGGCAGGGCAGTCACCGAAGAGCGTCTGGCTCCAGAGCATATTGCTCAGTAGATGCGTGTCGAGAATCAGCAACGGCGGCGCTTCGGCCCGGGCGGCGTCCTCCCAGGCAAGCTGCCCGCGCGCGATGGCTGGGATATCGCCAAGGCTAGTATCACGCCCTTTGCATTCGATGAAGTGGCGCACGTACTCATCCACCACCAGCCCACCAAAGCGCTGCTGCAGGCGCGATGCCAACCAACTCTTGCCGGTCGACTCTGCGCCGGTCAGTACCAGCACCTTCATAGCGCGGCCATGCGTGAGCGGTGCCATTCGCGCAGACCCATGACCGCCAGCAACGTGAAGAGGCCGTACAGGCCCGCGGTAAGCCAGTAAGCCTGATAAACGAAGAAGACTACGTAGAGCACATCAACGACGATCCACAACAGCCAGCACTGCCAGCGCTTGAGTGCCATCCACAGCTGCGCAAGCAGGCTGAACGCCGTCAACGCCGCATCAGGCCAGGGCAGGGCGGCCTCGGTGTATCGCGCCATCATCCCGCCAAGCACCAGCGTTACAACCCCAGCAGCCGCAAGCCCAACGAGCACCTCGTGCCTGCTCGCAAGCACGACAGGCCGTCTCCCTTCCTGATCACCGCCCCGCGTCCATGACCACCAGCCATACAGCTGCATTGCCGCAAAGACGCTGTGCAACAGCACCTGCGAATACAGGCGGGCGGCAAAGAAGAACCAGGCATACAGCAGCACCATGGCCAACCCGACAGGCCAGCACCAGGCGTTCTGCCGCACGGTGAGCCATACGGCGATAACGCCTAGCGTCGAGGCGATGAGTTCAAGCGGGGTCAAGGGTGTGTTTACTCGCAACGGATAAGTACAGGGGGAGCGGAATGATACGTCAGCGCATGCATTGCAACGCGCCTGGAGGATTGGCCACAACAAGGGCGCCGTGGCGCTGGCGAACAAGCGGGTAAGGATCTGCCGGGCGGTGTGGTGTCATGAGCGGCGATTCAGCGGCAATGGCTGCTGAAGTACGTTGCTAGCTAAAGGCAAGGCCACCTTGCACGACGGCTCAGACGCCTCGGGAATCATCGCGCGCGTCAATCAACGAGCGCGAGCTCGACCTCGCTTCTCACGCCATCAGCCTAAGCTTTCTTCAAGTCCGCTCATTCGCTGCGTACAGTCATCCGAACCAAACGCATAACCACCGGCCTTACCAGCATCACGCAGACGAAAGCGACCGGCATCGCCAATTGGTAAGCCGTAAGCACCGCGTGAAAATAGCCCGGGCCCATCCCGGTATTTGCGGCAGTGATCACCAGACACATCAGCAACGCCATGATGCTGGACATGAAAAACGCGAAGACAACCGGTGTGGCCTTCACAGGCAGTTTCCACGTTCGAGTCGAAAGCGAATCTACACAACGTTCTTTCATTGACGGCTCCGTTAAAGCAAATGAAGGGCGCCACCGTACCTTGTAGCAGCGGCGTTCAGTAGAGCGATCCGCATGATCCCAGTATCAAGCTAAACTTACGGATCACCAGTGTCGGGTTAGCACCATGGATACGCTTCGCGGCCTTGCAAGCTTCGTCAAAGCGGTGGAAACGGGCAGCATTGCCGCTGGCGCCCGGCTGGCTGGTATCAGCGCGGCGGCGGCCAGCCAAAACATTGCTCGCCTTGAACAAAGTCTTGGCGTACGGCTATTGACGCGCACGACCCGCAACCTTGCCCTGACGGACGCCGGTGCGGTGTATTTCGAACGCGTAAGGGACGTTGTGAACAACCTCGACGCGGCGCGCGCCGCCGTTAGCGAATTGCACGACGAACCCCAAGGGCACCTGCGCATCGCGGCGAGCGCAGCGTTTGGCCGTCATGTATTGGCACCGCTGATTCCAGGCTTCACAGCGCGGCACCCGCGTATCCAGTGCGAATTGCTCACACGGGATGACAGCATTGATCACATCCTCGAATCGGTGGATATCAGCATTCGCATCGCGCAGCACCTCGAAGACGGGATGGTCGCTAAACGCATCGCGACAGCCCAAGCCCTATACTGCGCTGCACCCTCCTACCTCGCGCGCGCCGGGCGCCCGGATGAGCCTGAAGCACTGCGCGATCACGACTGCCTGCTCTTTCGCGTGGCCTCCGACGGCCGATTCCTGCGCTGGCCATTCAGGCGCGACGATGTTTGCTTCGATGCGCCGGTGAAAGCGTCCATGAGCAGCAACGATATCGACGCGCTTGCCCAGTGCGCTGCGGCCGGCGGTGGAATCACTCGTTTGGCAAGCTTCGTTGCTGCGCCTTATCTTGCGCGTGGCGAACTGGTCGAACTGTTTTCCAGCAGCACGCGCACACGCAGCCGCGCAGAAGCCGCGCCCCTGGACTATTACCTCTGCCTGCGCGACCGCCACGCACTGACGCCCAAAGTACGATTGTTCATGGATTATCTAAACCAAGCGCTGCCTATAGATCTTCAGCCTCGATGACACGCGGGGTCTTTGCGAATCGTTGTGCCCGAGCGGCTGACGCAACTGCAAAGCTACGCACTGCACACCGCTGAACGCATCGGTCTCAACAAGGCCGCCGTGGCGCTAGCGAACAAACTGGTAAGAATCTGCTGGGCCGTGTGGTGTCATGAGCGCCGGTTTAGCGGCAACTGGCGCAGCACAAAGCCCGCCTGACGGCGGGGATTAACAAGGTGAAGTGAAGGGTTTCTAGTGGTTGTGGTGAGAAGCGAGACTGTCGGAACAGGCGAGTCCTGCAGCAGAGCAAGGCCGATAACAATCATGATCTTCGTGATCGCTTGATCGCTTGAACGCTTGGCCCCTGCTGCGCGAACTACAGAATGGCCAGGGCAGTGCCCAGAACAGGCCGGATATACGAATGCAACCGCGCTGACGACAGAATCGAAAAGCTATTCCTCACTGCTTGTGGGGAGAGTCCATATACGTTTGTTAGGCTCCGCCACTTTCATTTAGATATTGTTTTTCGATGATATATGTGATGCGCAACATAGCCTGAGTTACACGCAAAAATCAACCAGCCCAAAAGGCACAGAAAAAACCCAAAGGGCGAATCTCCTAAGTGAATGATTGCCTCGGTATGACCCCTCAGTGGAATGGAGATCGTTCCTCTAATTAAGCCGGTGGCGATTTGGTAGAGGCAGAAGATTAACAGGCTTATACATACCAAAAGCAAACTCCATTTTAGTTTTGGTTGTACGGGATAATCTGGGAATTTCATCTTATGCCTAACGTTTGGTTAAATGGCGGGCTTTAGCAAGTCCCAGTGAGCGTAGCGAACGATTTGAACCACTAGTTAAGGATTGGCCGTCTATTCCCTAGAATAAAGCCAAGTATTACGGCTGTTGAAATTATGACGTATGGGGGCAAATAAATAAATGAAAGTAGGTTGCTTGATTGGGGTGTTTGTGTGTGAGTTATTGTTTCCGTTGTAAAAGATATTAAGATGAACAGTGTGAAAATAATAGTTAATGCTTTTAATAATGGTAGGGCGGGGTGCTGCTTTGCCATGAATAACGAAGCAGCGAAGGAATGAATACCCCACGAAATTAAATCAACGGCTAATACTTGAGTATTTGGATTGAGCTTACTTGTACCTGAGAGCAGTGTGGCTGTAAGTAGGTTGTTGCAGAAGAACACAATTATCGATGCAATTACTGAGTATGAAATTTCGCGCATTAATATCAGTCATCCCTAACGTTTGGTTAAGGGGCGGGCTTTAGCCCGTCCCAGTGAGCGAAGTGAACGGTTTGAAGGCTGTAATGAACTCTCCCTACACCACGTTTCTTCTATAACACCGTGGTGACTGTTCGCTGGGAGAGGTGCGATGAAACGCATAGCGGTTGATTTGGCCAAGTCCGTTTACCAGGTTGCCGAGAGTGTCCAGGTCGGCCGAGTGGATCGGCGCAGGCGGCTCGATCCGGGGGCATTTGCGCGATATGTACAGGAGCAGGTCGAGCCTGTCGAGTGGGTGATGGAGGCCTGTGGCACCGCTCACCATTGGGGCCGCGTAATGCAGGAGAACGGACATCGCGTCGTGCTCTTGCATCCCCGTTACGTGCGCCCGTATCGGCGGCGCAACAAGACCGATCGCAACGACTGCGATGCCATTCTGGAAGCGGCTCGCTGCCAGGAGATCCGCCCGGTTCCGGTCAAGAGTGTGCAACAGCAGCAAGTGCAACAACTCCACAAGCTTCGCGAGGGCTGGAAGAAATCACGAGTGCAACGCATCAACCTGCTGCGCGGCATCCTACGTGAAGCTGGGGTCGAGGCACCGAGCGGCATCAAGCCGTTTCTACGCCAAGCGTGCGAGCTGATCGAGCGGCCAGAAGTGCGTGCCTTACGCGGTG
>NZ_JAAMRF010000008.1 GCF_013522725.1 Stutzerimonas azotifigens | reverse complement strand
GGCCATGACTCTACTGACAGAAAGCGAGCAGCGGCAGGTGGCCGAGGCCATCGACCGCATCGAACTCGACACCGACGCCGAGGTGGCCACCGCCACGGCCGCCCCGCCCGCCGCCAATGAGGAACATCACCACCAGCAGCAGGAAGAAGAACAGCCCGGCCACCGGCGCTTCGGGCTCCTGGCGCACCGGCAGATGCCCGGCGCGCTGCAGCGGATCACCGCCCAGCACCTGAATCATTGCCTCGGTGCCTTCGACGATGCCGCGGGCGAAATCGCCCTGGCGGAAGGCCGGCGCCATGATGCTGTTGATGATGATCGAGGACTGGGCGTCGGTCAGGCGATCTTCGAGGCCGTAGCCGACTTCGATGCGCATACGCCGGTCATCGCGGGCGACGATCAGCAGCGCGCCATTGTCCTCTCCGGCCTGGCCTATCCCCCACTGCCGTCCCAGCGCGACGCCAAAATCCTCGATGCTGCGCCCACCGAGATCCGGCACGGTGACCACCACCACCTGCTCGGAGGTCGCTTGCTCGTGAGCGGCGAGCATCTGAGTCAGACGCGCCTCGGTCTGGGTGTCGAGCAACTCGGCCTGGTCGACGACGCGGCCGGTCAGCGCTGGCAGGCCGGTTTCCTGGGCCAGCGCGCTCGTCGCCCAGGCGACCAGCAGAACGATGGCGAACGTGACGGTTCGACGCATCAGAACTGCACTTGCGGCGCTTGCTCGGCGTTCTCGGCCGTCGCCTCGAAGTTCTCACGCAGCGGCATGTCGCTGTACATCAGCGTGTGCCAGAGACGCCCCGGGAAGGTGCGAATCTCGGTGTTGTAACGCTCCACCGCGGTGATGAAATCGCGCCGCGCCACGGCGATGCGGTTTTCGGTGCCCTCGAGCTGCGACTGCAGCGCCAGGAAGTTCTGATTGGACTTGAGCTCCGGATAACGCTCGGAGACCGCCATCAGCCGGCTCAATGCGCCGGTCAGCTGGTTCTGCGCCTCCTGGAAGCGTTGCAGTTGCTGCGGATCGTCCAGCGTGGCGGCGTCGACCTGGATGGAGGTCGCCCGCGACCGCGCTTCGATCACCGCCGTCAGGGTTTCCTGCTCCTGCTGAGCGAAGCCCTTGACGGTTTCCACCAGATTGGGGATGAGGTCGGCGCGGCGCTGGTATTGGTTTTCCACCTGCGACCAGGCCGATTTGACCTGCTCGTCGTAGCGCGGAATGTTGTTGATTCCGCAACCACCGAGCATCAAGGCCATGAGGATGAGGGCGACCAGCTGGCCGCCGAGTCGGTAACGTTGCGTAGGCATGTGCAATGTCCATCGAGATGACGATATGCACATGAGAATGGTCAATGGCCTCCAGAGTTCAGCCCATTGCAGCAGACTGCAAGGTCCGAGGAAGCCGTTCGTGCCGGCCTGGCAACGCGAAAGTGTTGGCCGGGCGCACTTTCGAACCGCGCCTCGCCTTTGGGACAAAAGGCCAGATGAGGAGAAGGCGCCGCTGCCGCTACACCACCCCGCCGTCGCGCAAGGCACCGATTGCCGCCACATCCAGGCCGAGCAATCGCTGCAGCACGCCCTCGGTGTGCTCGCCCAGCAGGGGTGGCGCCTGGCGGTAGCTCACCGGCGTTTCCGAGAGACGGATCGGGCTTGCGACCTGCGGCACCGTGCCGGCCAGCGGATGCTCGACCTCGACCCTCAGGCCCCGCGCCAGCACCTGCGGGTCGGCGAACACCTGGGCCAGGTCATTGATCGGCCCACAGGGCACTCCGGCCTGCTCCAGCACCGAGACCCACTCGGCCGTGGTGCGGAACACCGTGACCTGGCGAATCATCGGCACCAGCTCGGCGCGGTATGCCACGCGCGCCTTGTTGGTGGCGAAGCGCGGATCCTCGGCCCACTCGGGCTTGCCGGCGACCTCACAGAACTTGCGGAACTGGCCATCGTTGCCAATCGTGAGGATCAGGTCGCCGTCGGCGGTCGGGAAGTCCTGATAGGGCACGATGTTAGGGTGCGCATTGCCCAGGCGCCGGGGCGCCACCCCGGTGGTCAGGTAGTTCATCGCCTGGTTGGCCAGGCAGGCGACCTGCACGTCGAGCAGAGCCATGTCGATGTGCTGGCCGATGCCGCTCTGCTCACGGTGATTGAGTGCCGCCAGCACCGCCACGGTGGCGTAAAGGCCGGTGAGGATGTCGGTCAGAGCCACGCCGACCTTCACCGGCCCGGCCCCCTCCTCGCCCTCGCCACGCCCGGTCAGGCTCATCAGCCCACCGAGCGCCTGGATCATGAAGTCGTAGCCGGCGCGCTGGGCGTAAGGGCCATCCTGGCCGAAACCGGTGATCGAGCAGTACACCAGCTTTGGATTGACCGTTTTAAGCGAGGCGTAGTCGAGGCCGTAAGCAGCCAGGCCACCGACCTTGAAATTCTCCAGCACCACGTCGCACTGGGCCGCGAGCTCGCGGATCAGGCGTTGGCCTTCGGGCCGGGTGAAATCGATTGTGACCGACTGCTTGTTGCGGTTGGCCGAGAGGAAATAAGCGGATTCTCGGGTCTCCCGGCCGTCGGCGTCCTGTAGGAACGGCGGTCCCCAATGGCGGGTGTCATCGCCACTACCGGGTCGTTCGACCTTGATCACCTCGGCGCCAAGATCGGCGAGGATCTGCCCGCACCAAGGCCCGGCGAGCACGCGGGACAAGTCGAGGACGCGGATGTGGGAAAGGGCGGCGGGCATAGGCGAAGCCTCGAAGCTCAATGAATGTAGGGTGGATGACGCTTCACCCATCCACGTTGCGTGGCCAACGGTGGATGAAAAAAGCGTCATCCACCCTACGAACAGTCAAAAGAACGCCTGGATGCCGGTCTGTGCGCGGCCGAGGATCAGCGCGTGCACGTCGTGGGTACCCTCGTAGGTGTTCACCACTTCGAGGTTGACCAGATGACGGGCCACGCCGAATTCGTCGCTGATGCCGTTGCCGCCCATCATGTCGCGGGCCATGCGCGCCACGTCGAGCGCCTTGCCGCAGCTGTTGCGCTTCATGATCGAGGTGATTTCCACCGCCGCGCTGCCTTCATCCTTCATCCGCCCCAGGCGCAGACAACCCTGCAGGGCCAGGGTGATCTCGGTCTGCATGTCGGCCAGCTTCTTTTGGATCAGCTGGTTGGCCGCCAGCGGGCGACCGAACTGCTGGCGATCGAGCACGTACTGGCGCGCGGTGTGCCAGCAGAATTCGGCGGCGCCCAGCGCGCCCCAGCTGATGCCGTAGCGGGCGGAGTTCAGGCAAGTGAACGGGCCCTTCAGGCCGCGCACGTCGGGGAAGGCGTTCTCCTCGGGGCAGAACACGTTGTCCATCACGATCTCGCCGGTTATCGAGGCGCGCAGGCCGACCTTGCCGTGTATCGCCGGGGCGGACAGGCCTTCCCAGCCCTTTTCCAGTACGAAGCCGCGGATCGCGCCCTCGTCGTCCTTGGCCCAGACCACGAAGACGTCGGCGATCGGGCTGTTGGTGATCCACATCTTGGCGCCGGACAGGCGATAGCCGCCGTCGACCTTCTTCGCCCGGGTGACCATCGAGCCGGGGTCGGAGCCGTGGTCGGGTTCGGTCAGGCCGAAGCAGCCGATGTATTCGCCGCTGGCGAGCTTGGGCAGGTACTTCTGCTTCGTCGCTTCGTTGCCGAACTCATTGATCGGCACCATCACCAGGGACGACTGCACGCTCATCATAGAGCGGTAACCCGAGTCGATGCGCTCGACTTCGCGGGCGATCAGCCCGTAGCACACGTAGTTCATCCCGCTGCCGCCGTACTCGACCGGAATGGTCGCGCCGAGCAGACCGGTCTCGCCCATCTCTCGGAAGATCGCCGGGTCGGTCTTTTCATGGCGGAAGGCTTCGAGCACGCGCGGCGCCAGCTTGGCGGCGCAGAACTGCGCGGCGCTACGCTGCACCATGCGCTCTTCGTCGGTGAGTTGCTCGTCGAGCAGGAGTGGGTCGATCCAATTGAAGCGTGCGTTGCCGGCCATGGGTCCCTCGGATTCTTGTAGGTGGACGTCACGTCGAGGCTAGGTTGATCGGGGCGGCAGAGCAAACGAGGATTTCGCAGCCTATTGTGCAATTTACTCACTCCGAGCAAGATCAAGCGCCTCTGCCGACCCTTAATCTGTGAGGCCTGCGCATGCGTCGCAAGATCCCCAGCACCGCGGCGCTGATCGCCTTCGAGGCGTCCGCGCGCCACCAGAGCTTTACCCGCGCCGCCGAGGAGCTGGCGCTGACCCAGGGCGCGGTGTGCCGCCAGATCGCCGCGCTTGAGGCCTTCCTTGGCACCGAGCTGTTTCGCCGCTCGCGCCGCGGCGTGAAGCTCACCGAGGCCGGCGAATCCTACAGCCGCCGGGTCGCGGCGCAGCTCGACGCGGTCGAGCGCGACACCCTGTCGGTGATGGCCCAGCAGGGCGCGACGGGTATCGAGCTGGCGGTCGTTCCCACATTCGGCACCCAGTGGCTGCTACCGCGCCTCAAACATTTCCAGGCGCTGCACCCGCAGATCACCGTCAACCTGACCAACCGCACCCGGCCGTTCCTGTTCGCCGACACCGATTTCGACGCCGCCGTGTATTTCGGCGATGGGGAGTGGTCGGGTACCCGCTCGCACTTTCTCATGCGCGAAGACCCTAAACCGGTCTGCAGTCCGGCGCTACTGAAGGGCCGCGCCGGCTTCACCGCCGAACAGATTGCCACCCTTCCGCTGCTGCAGCAGACCACGCGACCCTATGCCTGGCGGCACTGGTTCGCCTCCCAGGGAATGAACGTCCCTCGGGATATGACAGGGCCGCGTTATGAGCTGTTCTCGATGCTGGCGCAGGCAGCGATGCATGAGATGGGCATCGCTCTGATTCCGCCGTTCTTGATCCAGCGCGAACTGGACGAAGGGCGCCTGGTGGTGGCGCAGGAGCATGCCTACCTGAGCGAACGCGCCTATTTCCTGATCATCCCGGAGCGCAAGGTCGAATCTGCTGCACTCAACGCTTTTCGGGACTGGCTCCTGGACGAGGCGCACGCCTGGGTGGCGCAGCAGCAGAAAGACCTCTCCATGGCAGACGCCCCGCCGATAGGCGACTTATGGGAGCGGTCTTGACCGCGAAGGAGGGAAATCGGCGCTGAACCTGTTCGCGCCCAAGGTCGCGCCCACAGGGTGCGCAGGGGACCGGATCTAGACCGACGACGCCGGCTGCGTCGGCTTCTTCTTCCTGGGCTTCAGGTATTTCGTCAGGCTCTGGAACCAGACCACCAGTGCCGGGTTGCCCTGGATCTGGATGTCCTTGTTCTGGATGCCCTGCATGAAGGCCAGCTGCTTGTTCTTGGCGGTCAGGGTGGCGTAGCCGTAGGCGCTGTCCTTGAAACCGATGGCGAAAGCCGGCTCGGCGATGCTGCCGCTGCTGCTGGAGATGCGCTGATCCTTGACCACGAAGTGGCGGGCGACCTTACCGTCGAGGCTATGCAGCTGAAAGGTCAAGTCCTTGCCGGCGAGTTGTTGCTGGAAGTCGGGATTGGTGCGACTGGCCTTGGCCATGAGGCGGCCCAGCATCCATAGAAGGAAGCGGAATTTCATGCGCGGTCTCGGTTGAAGGGAAGACGACGCGCAGTGTAGCGATTTGCTCTGAGAACTACATCAGCCCAAGCAGCCACAGAGTGACCATCCGGGGCTTTTGGGTCCCGGATGGCCCCGGTGTTCAGTTGATTGCGTCTTTGAGCGACTTTCCAGGCTTGAATGCCACCGTGTTGCTCGCCTTGATCGTCACCGGCTCGCCCGTTTGCGGATTCTTTCCGTTGCGTGCACCACGGTGACGCTGAACGAAGGTGCCGAAGCCGACCAACGTGACACTGTCCTTGCGGTTCAGGGCGTTGATGATTTCATCGAGAACGGCGTTGAGGACGCGATTGGCCTGATCCTTGGTGAGGTCGGCCTTTTCCGCAATGGCTGCGGCGAGTTCCGGTTTACGCATTGGTAGCCTCTTTAAGACGTTTTTGTTGTTGTGTCCCGCTGTTATCCAGAACAGCGAAGGCGCTGCGACAGCTCTAGCTGGGCAGACACAAGGAGAATGGCATGCGCTCCGGAGCCGCGCCAGTGCCGCTCACGGGTTTTGCGATCAAGCCGACGGCGTGAGCGACAGAACGTGCGGCAGATCCGCCAGCACCGGCGGAAGCTGCTTGTTCAGGGCTAAACGCTCGCCAACACACGCCCCGGTCAGGGCATAGCCGAGCAGCCGCCCCTCGGCATCGCGGAACAGCGCACGGATGTCCGCCCCCTCGCCTTCGACCTGCCACTGGCCCTGGCTATCAGCCGCGGGAGGCGAGACTACCAATGGGCATGCCGGCGTCTTGACGGTAATCGGCATCGGACCGTAGCTGACCATCGTCGGTGTGCCCGACAAGGTCTGGGCCAGCGCCCGAGCTCCGCTCATCAGTGGCATCACGTAGAGCAGATTGAGCCCTTCGACCTCGGCGCAATCGCCCAGGGCGTATACGTTGGGCTGCGAGGTCTGCAGCAGGCGATCGACCACCACGCCACGCGCGACCTCCAGACCTGCTTCGGCCGCCAGTTCGGTACGTGGACGCAGGCCCACCGCACTGACCACCAGGTCGCATTCCAAGGTACTGCCATCGGACAAGGCGGCCGTCAGGCCTTCGACAGCCCGGTCCAGGCGGCTCAGCACCGGACCTAAATGAAAGCGTGCACCAAGCGACTCGATACCGCCCTGCACCGCGGTGGCCGCCTGCACCGGCAGCAGGCCGGGCATGATTTGCTCGCAGGGCGCCACCAGATCCACCGAGTAACCGCCGAGCAGCAGGTCGTTGGCGAATTCGCAGCCGATCAGCCCGGCACCGAGGATCAGCACCCGCCGCTTGCCCTCGGCAGCGAGGCGGAATCGCCCATAGTCGAGCAGATCGTTGATCGGATAAATCGCGTCCTGCGCATCGCCTTCCACAGGTACACGGAGCGTCTGCGCGCCCCAAGCGAGTACCAGGTCGCGATACGGCACCGGCTCGTCGCCGATCCAGACTCGCCGGGCGGCTGGCTCGATACGGGTAACGCGGGTATGGGTGCGGATTTCCGCATTCAGCTGCTCGGCCATCGCACCGGCCGTGGCCATGCCCAGGCCTGCAGCATCCTTGTTCTTGCCGAAGCCGGTGGAGAGCATCGGCTTGGAATAGGAGCGCCCGTCATCGGCGGTGATCAGCAGCAACGGCGTGGTGCTGTCGAGCTTGCGCAGCTCGCGGGCCAGGTTGTAACCGGCCAGGCCGGTTCCGACGATGACGACGGGATCGGTCATGGTTTCGTTCCTCTGAGGGTGGACGTGAATCAGCTGATCTCGATCATCTCGAAGTCGAGCTTGCCGACGCCGCAATCCGGGCAGAGCCAGTCCGCGGGCACGTCTTCCCAGCGGGTACCCGGTGCGATGCCGTCGTCCGGCCAGCCAAGGGCTTCGTCATAGATCAAACCGCATACCACGCATTGCCACTTCTTCATCAATGACCTCGGAAAATGTGTCGATTGCGCCGCAACCTATACCAAAAAGCAGCGCGGCGCCAAACGGTGGAGCGCCAGCCACTGGGAACCCGGCCGCCGCTCTGGAAACACAACGGGCGGCCATGGCCGCCCGTTGTGTGCAACAAGGATCCTCAGCGGGCAACGCCCACCAACGGATCGCTGATGCCGATAACGTAGAACCCGATCAGGCCAATGATGCCGGCCAGTACCAGGTAATACAGCGTCGGCAGCATGGTCTTGCGCAGGGTCACCCCTTCACGACCGAGCAGGCCGACCGTCGCCGAAGCGGCCACCACGTTGTGGATCGCGATCATGTTGCCGGCTGCGGCGCCCACCGACTGCAGCGCCACCATCAACGCACCGGACAACCCGAGCAGGCCGGCGGTGTTGAACTGGAACTGCGACAGCATCAGGTTGGCCACCGTGTTGGAGCCGGCGATGAAGGCGCCCAGGGCACCGACCGCAGGCGCGAAGAACGGATAGACGTCGCCGACGCTGTTCGCCACCAACTGAGCCATAGCCACCGGCATCGACACCAGATCGGAGCCGTTGACCCCGGAGTTGATCAGGATGCGCACCATCGGAATGGTGAAGATCAGCACGAAGCCCGCGCCGAGCAGCGTCTTGCTCGACTCGGAGATCGCGGCCGCAAGCTGCGCCGCCTTCATCCGGTGCAGGAAGAAGGTCACCAGCACGACCATGCAGAGGATCCCGCCCGGCAGATACAGCGGCTCGAGGGTGCCCGAGACGCCGGTTTCGCCGAGGATGTCGCGCCAGCCGAAGCTCAACGACATGAGCGCGGCTTTGACCTGGGGGAAGGTCCGCGAGATCACCAGGAACACCGCGAGCAGCAGGTACGGAGCCCAGGCCATCGGCACGGAGATCGGCGCCCGACCGGCGACGTCCTCGATCTTCATCTCGATCTTGCCCATCCACTCGACCGGCCACTCGCTCGGCGGTGCGAAGTCCCAGCTGTCCTTGGGCAGCATGAAGCCCGCCTTGGCTGCCGGTACCACGATCGCCAGACCTACCAGCGCACCGATCATCGCCGGGAACTCAGGCCCGAGGAAGACGCCTGCCAGCGCATAGGGAATGACGAAGGCAAAGCCGGTGAAGATGGCGAACGGCGCCATCTTCAAGCCTTCGCTCCAGGAGTGGTTGCGGCCGAAGTAGCGGGTCATGATGCTGAGCATGATCAGCGGCATGAGAATGCCGCACAGGGCATGAATGATCGCCACTCGCGAGAAGATCAGGTGGAAGAACACGTCCCAGTTGCTGCCCACGGCCGCCAGCTGCGCGCCGATGCCTGCCTGGTCGAGGCCGCCCCCGACGCCCACCAGGATCGGCGTGCCCACCGCGCCGAACGATACCGGCGTGGACTGCACCATCATCCCCAGCACGACCGCGGCCAGCGCCGGGAAACCGAGCGCCACCAGCAGCGGCGCGACGACCGCGGCGGGTGTACCGAAGCCCGACGCCCCTTCGATGAAGCAGCCGAACAGCCAGGCGACGATCAGTACCTGCACCCGTTTATCGGGGCTGACGTTGGCAAAGCCCCGGCGGATCGAGGCGATGCCGCCCGAGTGCTTGAGCGTGTTGAGAAGGAGGATGGCGCCAAAGATGATCCAGAGGATCGAGGCGGTGAGAATCAGACCTTGCAGCGTCGAGGCGATAACGCGGTTGAGCGTCATGTCCCAGGCCAGCAGGCCGATCAGTGCGGTGAGAAGAAACACCAGCGGCATGGCGAACTTGGCCGGCCAGCGAAAGCCGATCAGTAGCACACCCGCCAGTACCAGTGGCACGAAGGCCAGAATGGACAGCAGCGTTTGACTCATGTTGGGTCCCTGTATTGTTTTTGTGAACCACTTTATTGTCCGGGTCGTACCCGGTCCCCGCATGGGACGGCGCATCTACGGCACCGTTCCCGAAGACGCCGGCCCCACGCGTCGAAAGGGCCTGCGCCAATGCTCGCGAGCCCCGGTGCCTGAGGCGACCGGGGCTCTTGATCTACTGTCTACCGCTGCGGGCGCTTAGCCCTGCTTGAAGGTCAGCCTCCACTGATGCAGCAGCGGCTCGGTATAGCCGCTCGGTTGCTCGCGACCCTTGAAGACCAGATCGCAGGCCGCCTTGAAGGCGATCGACCGAGTGTAATCCGCAGCCATCGGGCGATATAGCGGATCGCCAGCATTCTGCCCATCGACCACCTTGGCCATGCGCTCCAGCGTCTCCTGGACCCGCTCGCGGGTGACCACGCCATGGTGCAACCAGTTGGCCAGGTGCTGGCTGGAAATGCGTAGCGTGGCGCGGTCTTCCATCAGCCCGACGTTATGGATATCCGGCACCTTGGAGCAGCCGACGCCCTGTTCGACCCAGCGCACCACGTAGCCGAGGATGCCCTGGCAGTTGTTGTCCAGTTCCTGCTGGATGGCGTCGTCGCTCCAGTTACGCTCGACGGCCACCGGCACGGTCAGCAGGGCGTCGAGCAGCTTGTCACGCTCGGCGGACAGGTCGACAGCTTCCAGCTCCTGCTGAATGGCCTGAACACTGACCTGGTGATAATGCAGCGCATGCAGGGTCGCAGCGGTCGGCGACGGCACCCAGGCGGTGTTGGCACCGGCCTTGGGATGGCCGATCTTCTGCTCGAGCATGGCCGCCATCAGGTCCGGCATGGCCCACATGCCCTTGCCGATCTGCGCCTTACCGCGCAGCCCGCAGGCCAGGCCGACCAGCACGTTGTTGCGCTCGTAGGCCTGGATCCATGGCGTGCTCTTCATGTCGCCCTTGCGCAGCATCGGGCCGGCTTCCATGGCGGTGTGCATCTCGTCACCGGTGCGGTCGAGGAAACCGGTGTTGATGAAGGCGACGCGGCTCTTCGCTGCGCCGATGCAGGCCTTGAGGTTGACGCTGGTACGCCGCTCCTCGTCCATGATGCCCATCTTCAGGGTGTTGCGCGGCAGGCCGATGAGGTCCTCGACGCGGCCGAACAGTTCGTCGGCGAAGGCGACTTCCTTCGGCCCGTGCATCTTCGGCTTGACGATGTAGACGCTGCCGGTGCGCGAGTTGCCCTGACGCGCGAGGTCGTGCTTGGCGATCAGGCTGGTGAACACACCGTCGAGGATGCCTTCGGGTACTTCACGGCCTTCGCCGTCGAGGATGGCCGGGTTGGTCATCAGGTGGCCAACGTTGCGGATGAACAGCAGCGAACGGCCATGCAGCTTGAGGTTGCCGCCGTCGGCCGCGGTGTACTCGCGGTCCGGGTTGAGTCGACGGGTGAAGCTGCCGCCGCCCTTGCTCACTTCCTCGGTGAGGTCGCCCTTCATCAAGCCGAGCCAGTTGCGGTAGACCACCACCTTGTCGTCGGCATCGACCGCGGCGACCGAGTCTTCGCAGTCGAGGATCGTCGACAGGGCCGATTCCATCAGCAGGTCCTTGATGCCTGCCGGATCGCTTTGCCCGATCGGGCTGTTCGGGTCGATCTGGATTTCGATGTGCAGGCCGTTGTTCTTCAGCAGCACGGCCTTGGGCTCCAGGGCCTCGCCCTGATAACCGACAAACTTCTCCGGCTGCGCCAGGCCGGTGACGGTGCCGTTTTCCAGGGTAACCTTCAGTTGGCCGTCCTGGACGCGGTAGCTCACCGAGTCGGTATGCGAGCCCTGCGCCAACGGCGCGGCCTGGTCGAGCACGTTGCGGGCGAAGGCGATGACCTTGGCGCCACGTACTTCGTTGTAGCCCGGGCCCTTCTGCGCACCGCCCTCTTCGCTGATGGCATCGGTGCCGTACAGCGCGTCATACAGCGAACCCCAGCGCGCGTTGGCGGCGTTGAGCGCATAGCGCGCGTTCATCACCGGCACCACCAACTGCGGGCCGGCCTGCTGGGAAATCTCGGTGTCGACGTTGGCCGTCTCCGCCTGCACAGCGCCCGGATCGGGCTGCAGGTAGCCGATCGATTCGAGGAATTGCCGATACGCCGGCATGTCGGCAACCGGGCCGGGATTGGCACGGTGCCAGTTGTCCAGTTCGGTCTGCAGGCGGTCACGCTCGGCCAGCAGATCGCGGTTCTTCGGCGCCAGGTCGTGCACCAGAGCGTCCAGCCCGCTCCAGAAGGCGGCGCTATCCAGGTCCAGACCCGGCAGGACTTCCTGATCGACGAATTGCTTGAGATTGGTCGCCACTTGCAGGCGGTTGCAGGTTACGCGCTCGGTCATTGTCATTATCTCCGTCTGCCGCTCGGGCAGGGGTTCAGCCGATGGATTCGCATGCGGGTGCCAGCGCACCCGCGGTTTCAGTGTCAGATCGCTTGGGCACCGGCCTTGGCGACCTGGGCGTCCTGGTCGGCCTTGACGCCGGAAACGCCGACCGCACCGATCACCTGGCCGTCCACGATCACCGGCACGCCGCCTTCGAGCGAGCAGACAACCGGTGCCGACAGGAACGCGCTGCGCCCGCCGTTGACCATCTCCTCGTAGCCCTTGGTTTCACGGCGACCGAGGGCCGCCGAACGGGCCTTCTCGGTGGCGATGTAGGCACCGATCGGGGCGCAGCCGTCCAGACGCTCCAGCGCCAGCGGGTGGCCGCCATCGTCGACCACGGCGATGGTCACGGCCCACTGGTTGTTCTGCGCTTCAGCGCGCGCCGCGGCCAGGATCTGGCCAACTTCGGTCTGGGTCAGTACGGCTTTGCTCTGCATGTCACTCTCCTTTTATTCATTCTTCGATTCGATCGGCGCCGATGTCGGCGGCGGCCGGGTTGATCATCCTACCTGCTCGCCACGCCTTTGATCAGGCCATGGCTTCTTCCACCACCTCGATCCAATGCCGAACCGGCGTGCGACCAGCGCCGTCGAGGTGGGTCTGGCAGCCGATGTTGGCGGTCACGATGACTTCCGGCTGGCCGCTTTCCAGGGCGTTGAGCTTGTTGTCGCGCAGCTCCTTGGACAGCGCCGGCTGGGTGATCGAATAGGTACCGGCCGAGCCGCAGCACAGGTGCGCATCGGGCACCGCGGTGAGGTGGAAACCGAGCCTGGTCAACACGCTTTCGACCGAACCGCCAAGCTTCTGCGCGTGCTGCAGAGTACACGGACAGTGGAACGCCATGCGCAGGTCGCTGCGCACGTTCAAGGTTTCCAGCGGAGCTTCGCGCATGACTTCGACCAGGTCCTTGGCCAGCGCGCTGACCTGGCTCGCCTTGCTCGCGTAGGCAGGGTCGCCCGCCAGCAGATGACCGTACTCCTTAACGAAGGCGCCACAGCCGCTGGCGGTCTGCACGATGGCTTCGGCACCCGCCTCGATCTGCGGCCACCAGGCGTCAATGTTGCGCCGGGCGCGATCCAGTCCGGCTTCCTGGGCGTTGAGGTGATAGTCCACCGCGCCGCAACAACCGGCCTCGCGCACCGGCGTGACGCTGATGCCGAGGCGATCGAGCACCCGCGCGGTCGCCGCGTTGGTGTTCGGCGACAGGCCCGGCTGCACGCAGCCCTCGAGCATCAGCACCCGCCGCGCGTGCTGCACCGGCGGGCGCGCCTTGGCCGGCGTGATCTCACGCGGCAGCTTGGCCTTGACCGTGGCGGGAAGGAACGGCCGGAACGCCTGGCCGGCGCCGAGCGCCATCTTGAACAGCGCCGGGCGCGGCATCAGGGTGCGCAGTCCTGCACGCAGGGCACGCTCGCCCAGCGGACGTGGCACCTTGCGCTCAATGAAATCACGGCCGATGTCCAGCAGGTTGTGGTACTGCACGCCGGACGGGCAGGTGGTTTCGCAGTTGCGGCAGGTCAGGCAGCGGTCCAGGTGCTCCTGGGTGCTGGGGGATATCGGCGCGCCTTCGAGCGCCTGCTTCATCTGATAGATGCGCCCGCGCGGCCCGTCGAGCTCATCACCGAGAATCTGGTAGGTCGGGCAGGTGGCATTGCAGAACCCGCAGTGCACGCAGGAGCGCAGGATCCGCTCGGCTTCTTCGGCGCGCGGCAGGCGCTTGGCCTCTTCACTCAAATTGGTTTGCACAGCTTAAACCTCGGCGTACATGCGGCCGGGGTTGAACACCCCGTTTGGATCGAGTTGCGACTTTAGCTGGCGGTGGTAGCGCAGCAATCCGGCGTCCAGCGGCTGGAACGGGCTGTCGGTTACTCCTGCACTGAAGCAGGTGGCGTGACCGCCTACCTCGCTGGCGATGGCACGAATACTGGCGGCCTCGGCCTCGGATTTGAGCCAGCGCTGAGCGCCCGCCCAGTCCACCAGTTGCTCGCCCGGCAGCGCCAGGATCGGCACGTTGTTGGGCAACGACAGTCTCCAGAGCGGACGGGAGTCGCGGAAGAACGCCAACTGGTGATCACGCAGCGCGGTCCAGTAGTCCGGGTCGAGCTCGTCGCCGCCGATGCGGTCGCGCGCCGCCTTGACCGACCCTTCCCCGCCTTCGAGGCGCAGGTAGAGGGCTTCGCCGTCGTGGCTCGCCCCGCTGATCGGCACCGGCTGCTGCCCCCACTCGGCCAGCTTGAGCAGGGCGCGGTCCTGGTTCATCGGCACCCGCAGGCTCAGGCACTGGCGCGGCTTGGGCAGTACCTTGAGCGATACCTCGGTGATCACGCCCAGGCAACCGAAACTGCCGGCCATCAGTCGCGACAGGTCGTAGCCGGCGACGTTCTTCATCACTTCGCCGCCAAAGCGCAGGTGCTTGCCGTGCCCGGTGATGACCCGGCTGCCCAGCACGAAATCGCGCACCGAACCACACCAGGGGCGACGCGGGCCGGAAATCCCCGCGGCGATCATGCCGCCCACGGTGGCGCCTTCGCCCAGGTGCGGCGGTTCGCAAGGCAGCATCTGCCCCGCTTCATCCAGTGCCGCTTCGAGCTCGGCCAGCGGCGTGCCGGCACGAACGCTGACCACCAGCTCGGTGGGGTCGTAGCTGACGATGCCACGATGGGCACGGGTATCGAGCAGTTCGCCTTCGACCGTACGGCCGAGAAACGCCTTGCTGCCTCCGCCCTGGATGCGCAGCGCCGTCCCGCTGGCAAGCGCGTGATTGACCTGCTCGAGCAGGCGCGCGCTGTCGTCGAACGATACGGTCATCAGAAACGCTCCAGTTCAGGGAAGGGCAACTGCCCGCCGTGCACGTGCATGCCGCCGAATTCGGCGCAGCGGTGCAGAGTCGGGATGTTCTTGCCGGGATTGAGCAGGCCGCTCGGGTCGAAGGCTGCCTTGACCGCGTGGAACAGGGTCAGCTCGTCGCTGTTGAACTGGGCGCACATCTGGTTGATCTTCTCGCGCCCCACGCCGTGCTCGCCGGTGATCGAACCGCCGACCTTCACGCAGAGTTCCAGGATCTTGCCGCCGAGCGCTTCGGCGCGCTCCAGCTCGCCGGGGGTGTTGGCATCGAAGAGGATCAGCGGGTGCATGTTGCCGTCACCGGCGTGGAACACGTTGGCCACGCGCAGCCCGTATTCGTCGGACAGATCGGCGATGCCCTTGAGCACGCCAGGCAGTTCGCGGCGGGGAATGGTGCCGTCCATGCAGTAATAGTCGGGCGAGATGCGCCCCACTGCCGGGAAGGCGTTCTTGCGCCCAGCCCAGAACTTCACCCGCTCGGCTTCATCGCGCGCCTGACGCACTTCGGTGGCACCGGCCAGCGTCAGGACCTCGCTGACCCGTGCGCAGTCGGCATGCACGTCGGCTTCCACACCGTCGAGCTCGCACAGCAGGATCGCCTCGGCATCGACCGGATAGCCGGCCCGGATGAAATCCTCGGCGGCGCGGATCGACAGGTTGTCCATCATTTCCAGCCCGCCCGGGATGATCCCGGCGGCGATGATGTCGCCCACCGCGCGACCGGCCTTTTCCACCGAGTCGAAGCTGGCCAGCAGGACCTTGGCGACCTGCGGCTTGGGCAGCAGCTTGACGGTCACCTCAGTGACCACGCCGAGCATTCCTTCAGAGCCGGTGAACAACGCCAGCAGATCGAAACCGGGGCTGTCCAGCGCATCGGAACCCAAGGTCAGCGGCTCGCCCTCGACGGTGAGGATCTCGACCTTGAGCAGGTTGTGCACGGTCAGCCCGTACTTCAGGCAGTGCACGCCACCGGCGTTCTCGGCCACGTTACCGCCGATCGAGCAGGCGATCTGCGACGACGGGTCCGGTGCGTAGTAGAGGTCATGGGGCGCTGCGGCCTGGGAAATCGCCAGGTTGCGCACACCGGGCTGAACCCGGGCGAAACGGGCCGCCGGGTCGATCTCGAGGATCTTGTTGAAGCGCGCCATCACCAGCAGCACGCCCTGCTCCAGCGGCAGCGCACCGCCGGACAGACCGGTACCGGCGCCTCGCGCCACGACCGGCACGCCACGCTGGTGGCAGATCTTGAGCAGCTTCTGGACCTGGTCGAGCCGCTCGGGCAATGCGACCAGCAAGGGCCGGGTGCGATAGGCCGAAAGCCCGTCGCATTCATAGGGCGTCAGCTCTTCGGCACGGTGCAACAGATCGAGGTCGGGCAGCTGCATTTGCAGCTCGGCCAGCAGGGCGACCTTGTCAACCTTGGGCAGCGCACCGTCGACGCGTTCGTCGTACAGGATATTCATCAGTCAGGCGCTCGTTTCTTATCGTTATGGTGATCGCAGGCAGGCTGCGATCCTTTGTCGCATCAATACCGCCGCATGGCGCCTTTCGTCCACGTAAAAATCCACTGGTCCTACCAGTTTTTACTGACTTACACTGCATTGATCGACCTATCAGGCGCTCTATTGCTGGCTGACCAGCGCGTCACATCCGGCTAGGCATTCTGTCACTCGAACTGGTCCTACCAGCAGAGGAGAAAGGCATGTTCAGCGAATCCGATACCACAACCGAACGCCGTCAGCTCGCCGACGTCGTCGCCGAGCGCATCGAGCGACTGATCGTCGACGGCGTGCTCAAGGTCGGCCAGGCGCTACCCTCGGAGCGGCGGTTGTGCGAGAAGCTCGGCATCTCGCGTTCGGCGCTGCGCGAAGGGCTGAGGGTGCTGCGCGGGCGCGGCATCCTGGAAACGTCTCAGGGCCGGGGCTCGTTCGTGGCGCGGCTGTCGGGCGGCAACGATGCGAGTCCACTGATGCACCTGTTCAACTCGCAACCGCGCACGCTCTACGACCTGCTCGAGGTACGCGGCCTGCTGGAAGGCGAGTCCGCCCGCCTGGCGGCATTGCGTGGCACCGAGGCGGATTTCATCCTGCTTCGCCGACGCTACGAGGAAATGCTCGCCGCCCATGCCGGCGAGGCGACCGATCCGCGCGAACATGCACGTCTGGACCACGCCTTCCACCTGGCGGTCTGCGAGGCCTCGCACAACCCGGTGCTGGTGCATACCTTGCAGTCGCTCACCGACCTGATGCTGAGCACCGTGTTCGCCTCGGTGAACAACCTCTACCACCGGCCAGCCCAGAAACGGCAGATCGATCGCCAGCACGCGCGACTGTTCCACGCGGTGACCGGACGCCTGCCCGAGCAGGCTCAGCGGGCCGCACGCGACCACATCAACAGCATCCGCGACAACCTCAAGGAAATCGAGCAGGAGGAACAGCGCCTCGTACGCGCTTCGATGCGTCTGGAAGGCTGGGCCTAGCGACGTCGCGGGTTGAAGCGGCCAAGCCGAGGCCCGTAGACTCGCGGCTCACTCGCCTTTCCAGATCCGCCGTGTCCGACTTCCCCTGCTGGTTTCCCGCCGACCTCCCACTTTGCCCACTGCGCAACGATGAGCACGCCTGGCTGCTCGACGACGGCTCGCTGACCCGTCGCCTGACTGCGTTGGCCGATGGTCGTTTTCGCGTTCAACCCCTCGACGAGGGATGGCAAGCCCTGCGGGACGAAGAGTGCACGGCTCTTGGCGTCGAAAATGGCAGCGAGGGATGGGTGCGGGAGGTCTATCTGTTGGGCGACGAACAGCCGTGGGTGTTCGCCCGCAGCGTTGCGGCCAAGGCGGCATTGCAAGCCGGCGATGTCCCCTTGCAGGAATTGGGTACGCGTTCGCTCGGCGAGCTGCTGTTCAGCGACCCTGCCTTCAGCCGCGGTGGGATCGAGCTGTGCCGCTACCCGGCCGGGCTGTTGCCGGAAAAGGTACGCCAACCGGCGCTTTGGGCACGGCGCTCGGCGTTCAGCCGCGGTCCGCTGTCGGTGCTGGTAGCTGAAGTCTTCCTGCCTGACTTCTGGTGCAGGGCGCTCTGAGGGCAGCGCGCCGACAGCCGAGCGATCGAAACCGTATAATCCCCGGCACAGCCTTCAACGAGCCGCCGCGATGTACAACAAAGTGCTGCTGCAAGCTTGCAACCGTCTGCACCCGCGCGCCTGGGACTTCGTCCAGCTGATGCGCTTCGACCGTCCCATCGGCACCTACCTGCTGCTCTGGCCGACCCTCTGGGCGCTGTGGATCGCGGCCGAAGGCGGGCCGAGCGCCAAGAACCTGTTCATTTTCGTGCTGGGCGTGATCCTGATGCGCGCCGCCGGCTGCGTGATCAACGACTATGCCGACCGCAATTTCGACGGCCACGTCAAACGCACCAAGGGACGCCCGCTGGCCACCGGCAAGGTCGCGCCGAAGGAAGCCCTGATCCTGTTCGCAGTGCTCGTCGCGCTGAGCTTCGGGCTGGTCCTGCTGACCAACGCGGCGACCATCTGGCTGTCGTTCGGCGCCCTCGGCGTCGCGGCGCTCTATCCGTTCATGAAGCGCTACACCTTCTACCCGCAGGTGGTGCTGGGCGCGGCGTTTTCCTGGGGCATGCCGATGGCCTTCACCGCCGAGACCGGCAGCCTGCCCCCTGAAGCCTGGCTACTGTTCATTGCCAATCTGATCTGGACGGTCGGCTACGACACTTACTATGCGATGGCCGACCGCGAGGACGACCTGAAGATCGGCATCCGCTCGACCGCCATCCTCTTCGGCGAGGCCGATCGCATCATGATCCTCAGCCTGCAAGGGCTGGCGCTGTTCTGCCTGATCCTCGCCGGCGTGCGCTTCGAGCTTGGCCAGTGGTTCCACTTCGGCCTCTTGATCGCCGCCGGCTGCTTCGCCTGGGAATTCTGGAGCACCCAATCGCGGCGGCCGGACAAGTGCTTCAAGGCCTTCCTGCACAATCACTGGGCCGGGCTGGCGATCCTCGTCGGCATCATGCTGGACTTCGCGACGCGCTAGGGCGTCGCGCCCATCCACCCGGCCAGCGCCCGGGCACCGGCTTCGGCCACTTCGCCGTCCTGGCTCGGGTGCATGCCCGACACGCCGATGGCACCGATCACCTTGCCCTCGTGCAGCAAGGGCATGCCGCCATCCATCAGGATCGCGTTGTGCATCGACAGCAGCCGCAGGGTAGCCCCGCCGCTAGCCAGGGTTTCCTCGAAGCCGCGGGTGCTGCGCTTGAACAGCGCGGCTGTCGAGGCTTTGCGCTGGGCCACCTCGACGCTGCCGAGGGCGGCATCGTCCATGCGCTGCAGGCACACCAGGTGGCCGCCGGGATCGCACACGGCGATCACCATCGGCCAGCCGCGCGCCCGGGCATGGGCCTCGGCCGCCGCGGCCAGCCGATTGGCGAGCGCAAGGGACACCGGCGGACCATAGGCCAGGATCGGCGGGGCGGTCATGGTCGCCTCCTTCATGGCATGGCCTGCCCGCCGTTGACGTCGATCACCTGGCCGGTGATGTAGCCACTGCAGGCGTGGGAAGCAAGGAACAGGTAGGCCGGCGCCATCTCTTCACTGGTACCGAAGCGGCACAGCGGAATGGTTGCGTTGACCTGGGCGCGGGCGGCATCGTCCTTGTCGGCGTGGAAGGCGGTGTCGACGGTGCCCGGCGCCACGATGTTGAAGCGGATGTTGTCGCAGGTGAACTCCCGCACCCAGTTGCGTTGCACGTTGTGCAGCCATGCCTTGGCCGCTGCGTAGAGGCTCGCGCCCGGGCCGCCGCCGTTGTAGGCGGCGATCGAGCCGGTGGAAATCACCGCCACGGAGGTACCCGACGCCTTTGCCGAGGCGCGCAGATGGGGGATGGCCTCGCGGGTGACCATCAGCGCCGAGCGCATGTTCACATCCACCATGGCCTGGAAGAAGTCGTCGTCGATCTTCTCCAGCCCGCGGCGCTCGAGCAGCGCACCGGCGTTGTTGATCAGCACATCGATGCCGCCGAAACGCTCGACGAATGCCTGGACCGTCTCGACGCAGGCCTGGGTGCTGGAAAGGTCGCCGGCGAAGAACGCGGCTTCCCCGCCCGCGCTGGCCATCTCGCTGAGCAGCACAGCGAGCTTGTCGGGCGTCTTGCGCGCGGTGATCCCGACGCGGGCGCCGAGCGCGGCGAACGACTTGGCGACCGCCAGGCCGATGCCCATGGTCGAGCCGGTGATCAGTACGCGCTTGCCTTTGAGGTCGTTGAAATACATGGGCGTCTCCTTGAAGAATGGGATCGTCGATCAGAATCAGGGATGGGCCGCGCGGGCCGCACCGCGACCGCGGCAGGCGCGCAGCAGCGGCGGGACCAGCCAGACACCGAGGGTGACGGCGGCCAGCACCAGCGAAACAGGGCGCTCGAAGAAGGCCATCAGGTCCCCGTTCGAGCGCATCATCGAGGTCACGAAGGTTTCTTCCAGCAACGGCCCGAGGACCAGGCCGAGAATCATCGGCGCCAGCGGAAAACCGTGCTCTTCGAGCAAAAAGCCCAGCACGCCGAAGATCAGGATGGTCACCACCGCGAACAGGCTGTGCTCGATGGCGTACGCGCCGACCATGGCGAACAGCAGAATCGACGGCATCAGGATCGCCTGGGGAATACGCAGCACCTGCTTGAACGCCCGCACCGCCAGAAAGCCGAACGGGATCAGCAACAGGTTGGCCAACAGGAACGCGAGGAATACCGCGTTGATCATGCTGGCGTTGTCGCTGAAGATGGTCGGTCCCGGCGTCAGCCCTTTCATCAGCAGCACGCCGATCACGATCGCGGTGAGCGAGTCGCCCGGAATGCCGAAGACCGTTGCAGGAATGAAGCTGCCGCCGACCGCCGCGTTGTTGGCTGCGGTGGCCGGCGCGATCTGCCGTACGGCCGTCGCGGTATCGTCCTCGTCCTGCCCGGGCCGCCGCCGGGCGATGGCATAGGAGATGTACGCGGCGATATCGGCACCGGCGCCCGGCAACGCACCGGTCAGGGTGCCGATCGCCGAACCGCGCAGGATGCCCACCTTGTGCCTGAAGGCATCGCGTAGCGCCTTGCTGAACAGGGGTGCCTGGGCAACCTGCAGGCCCTGGCGGTCGCCGGCGCTGCGTATGCAGAAGCGCAGGATTTCGGCGACGGCGAACAGGCCGATGATCACCGGAATGAAGCCGAAGCCGCCCAGCAGGTTCTGGCTGCCGAAGGTGAATCGTGACTCCCCCGATACCGGATCGATACCGACGCACGCCACCAGCAGGCCGAGCACCAGGGAAATCGCACTCTTGCTGATCGACGCCGTGCCGCCGACCATGATCGCCGCGGTAAGCCCGAGGCAGGCTAGCCAGAAATACTCGAAGGCGCTGAACTCAAGGGCAAATTCGGCCAGATAGGGTGCGCCGAACATCAGTACCAGCACGCCGATACTGCCACCTACGGCGGAGGTCACGGCGCTGACGCCGAGGATGTACTCGCCCTGCCCCCTCATCGTCAGCTGGTAGGCCTGATCGGTATAGGCCGCCGAGGCCGGGGTGCCCGGCATGCGCAGCAACACCGCCGGCAGGTCGCCGGCGAAGATCGCCATCGCCGCCATGGTCACGATCGCGGCGATCGCCGGCACCGGGTCCATGAAGAAGGTGATGGGCACCATCAGCGCGACCGCCAGGGTAGCCGTCAGACCGGGTATAGCACCCACCAGCAATCCGTACAGCGCGCTGACCAGCATCACCAGCAGCACTTCCCAAGTCAGTACCTGGGCGAGCGCATCGCTCAGCACGTCCATAGCGCCACCTCCATTCGGCTCGCCAGGAACCCCTCGGGCAGCGGCACGCCCATCAGTTGCTGGAAGAACAGGTAGAGAAACAGCACCACACCCGCGGCGCTGAGCGCCGAGAGCAGCGGGCGGCCGCTAAAGCGATAGCCCAGCAAGGCCAGCAGCACCAGGCTCGAGACGACGAACCCGAGCGGTTCGATCAAGAGGACGAAGCCGATCAGCGCCGTGATTACCGCAGCCAGGTTCATCAGCCGGGCGCGATCACGGCACCAGGGCGCCAGCGCGACAAGGCGTGCGATCCCGCGCCGTGCGGCCGCCGCTCGCAGATCGCTGGCAGCGAGCCAGAGGCCGGCCAGGGTGAGCAAACCACCGAGGATGGTCGGAAAGAAACCCGCGCCGTACTGGAAGTGCGGCGAGACTTTCATCTGACTGGCGACCAGCAGCACGGCGCCACCCAGCAGCACGAACAGGACCCCCAGAGCGAGATCGGAGAGTTTCATCACGGCCTCCTCGTGGCGGTCATTCCAGGTTCATCTTGGCGAACAGCGCCTGGACGTCCTGGGTGTGCTGTTGCAGATAGCGCGTGAAAGCGTTGGCATCCCGCCACTGCAGGCCGAAGCCGCGCGCCTGCATTTCTTCCTGCCAGGCCGGGTTCTGGTAGACCTTCTCCAGTGCGGCCTGGAGTTTCGCGCGAAGCTCGTCCGGAACGCCGGCAGGCGCGACCAGCCCACGGAAGGAGCCGAGTTCCAGATCCAGACCGGTCTGCTCCTTTAGAGACGGCACCGAGTCAAACGTCGGCAGACGCTCCTGACCGAAGACCGCCAGGCTGCGGACCTTGCCGGTCTTGAGCAGGGCGTCGGCTTCGGGCAGCGAGCAGGGCACGAAATCGACCCCGCCGGCGGCCAGATCCTGCATCGCCGCTGCGGCGCCCTGCCCAGGGATCATGCGGACCTTGGTCATCTCGACGCCCCAGCGATCGAGCAGGGTCGCCACCGCTACCGGCCACGAACCGCCGCAGCCACCGGCGCAGGCGATGGTGTATTTCGACGGGTCAGCCTTGATCGCATCGAGCGCCTGGTCGATCGACGTGAACGGCGAGTCGTCACGCACCTGGAAGCCGGCCGGATCGAAGTTGTACTGGCCGATGGGAGTGAAGTCATCGAGCGTGAAATCGGCCTGCCCCATTTCCTTGTAGTGCGCGTAGTTGAACAGTACGCCGAGGGTGTAGCCGTCCGGCCGGGCACTGACGATCCGCTGAATACCGACGACCCCGCCGCCCTGTCCCAGGTTGATCACGTTGAACTGCTGGCCAAGCTCTTCCTTGAGGTACTTGGCGAGGATGCGTGCGGTGCCGTCCGAGCCGCCCCCAGCACCTGCCGGCACCACGATGGTGACCGGCCGGGTAGGCCAGTCCGCGGCCAGAAGCGGGCCGGCAAGACCCAGCAGGGCGAACGCCGCAGCGGCGCAGCTGCGCCGAACGAAGGTTTTGAACGTAGGGATACGCATGACCAGCTCTCCTTTTATTTTTGTGGGTACGGCTGTTTTCAGCGCCACCGCCAGAGCCTGGCAGCGGTTGTAGCGGTGCGGCATGCCGTCAGCGCAGCGCATGCCAGGCGCCGGCGAAGGCCAGCGCGTTGCGGCCGACTTCTGCGGCGTCCATCCCGGGGCGGTATAGCGACGAGCCGAGGCCGAAGCCCTGGGCGCCGGCACGCACGTATGCCTCCATACCGGCCGGCGTGATGCCGCCGACAGGCAGCAGTTGGCAATCGGCCGGCAACACGGCCCGCCAGGCTTTCACCACGGCCGGGCCGAACTGCTCGGCCGGAAACAGCTTCAGCGCATCGGCGCCCGCAGCGAGCGCCGCGAATGCCTCGGTCGGCGTGGCGACACCCGGCGCGCTGAACAGCCCGGCGGCCTTGGCTTCATGAATCACTGCGACATCCGCATTCGGTGCGACGACCAGGCGCCCGCCCGCAGCGGCCACCTGCCGAACCTGCTCGATACTGAGCACGGTTCCGGCGCCCACCAGGCAATCGCCGCCCAGTACCTCGGCCAGCCGCGCGATGCTCTCCAGCGGCCGGGGCGAGTTGAGCGGCACTTCGATCAGCCGGAAGCCAGCCCCGTGAAGCGCTCTCCCCACCTCGATCACCTCTTCAGGCGTGATCCCGCGCAGGATGGCGATCAGTGGCAATTGGCGCATGCAGTCTTCAAACATCGCGAGGAGCTCCGTAGTCGGAAAGGGCGGCCAGCAGGCCGGCGGCTTCGGCAATACGCCAGAGTCCGGCGACCGTCGCGTGTTCGAGCCGGCGCACGGTATCCAGGCCGAACAGGTCGAAGGCGATCTCGTAGCGGGCGCACAGCGCGGCATCGCCGAGCAATACCAGCGGCATCTGCGCCAGCTCGGGGTGGCCGGCCAGCACGCTGCGCAGCTCTTCGCCGATCAGCAGGCCGGAGAGGTAGTCCAGGCTTTCATCAGCGGCCAGCGCCCCGGACAGGACCAGGCTGCGGGCACTGAACAGTCGCGCGGAAAATCCGGGCGCGCCGGCGTCGCGCGTCGCCACCAGCCCGGCGGCAAAGGCGGCATCGCTGGTTCGGCTGCCGAGCTCGCGGGCAGGCCTGCCGAGGATCGAGTGGTCGCGCAGGATCGCGTACAGCTCACCGGTCATATAAGTGGCGAAGCTGCACAAATGGCCTTCCCGCACACTGGCCCACTTGCTGTGGGTGCCGGGCAACACCAGCATGGATTGTTCGGCGAGTGCCGGCTCAAGAGCCATGGCACCGATCACCTGGGTTTCTTCGCCACGCAATACGTTGGGCAGCGCCCCGCCCTGCATCACGCCGGGTACAAGGTGCAGATCGCCGCGGCCGGTATCGAAGCGCAGCAGCCCTTCGGCCAGACTGTCCTGTCCCGCCGGGCAGGCGACGTAGGGCACCTCCCGCCAGCCCTGGCGGCTGCCGATCATTCCGGAAGCCAGGGCCGGCAAGCCGGGCCAGGCCTGGCGCCAGTCGCCGACCAGTTCGGCGAATGCCGCCGCAAAATCGCCACCTGGCGTGTGCTGCACCCCCCAGGGCCGCGCACGTTCTTCAAGGACCTGCGCGCGCTCGCCGAGCAGGTAGGCGCGCAGGCTCGAGGTACCCCAGTCGAGGCCGATCAGACGTGGCGCAAAGCCGACGCTCATGAAGCCCTCCTCCATCCGAGTTCGGCGGAGATCGCCTGGGCGCACTCGATCACCGCCGGGCGCAACGCCTCCAGGCGCTCTTCGGGCATATAGGGAATCGCACTCGCCACGCTGATGGCGGCGACGATCTCACCACCGGCGTCGCGTACCGGTGCCGCGACGCAGCGCACGCCGAGCTCGTTTTCTTCCAGATCGAAGCTGAAACCGCCGGCGGCGTATTCGCACATCTGCGCCTGGTATTCGTTCCAGTCGGTGAACACGTCGCGCAGCCCGGGCTGACCGGCACGACGCTGCATGCCCTCCTGGTACAGCGCCTCCCACTCCTGGGCGCTGAGGTCGAGCATCAAGGATTTGCCGATACCGGTGAGGGCCAGCGGCATGCGTAGGCCGATGCGCGACCGCATCTCGAGGCCACGGGTGCTGGAGAGCTTGTCGATGTAGAGCACGTCGCCCGCCTCGCGCACGCCCAAGTGGATGGTGTCCTGCGTCAGATCGGCCAGGCGCTGCAGGTGCAGGCGGGCAAGGCGGATCAGCGGCATTTGCCCGCGCGCCTTGTAGCCGAGCTCAATCAGCCGTGGGCCGAGTCGATAGCCCTGCGCATCGCTGCGCAGGTAGTCGGCCTGTATCAGCGCGGTGACCAGCCGGTGGGTCGTGCTGCGTGTACAGCCGACCGCAAGGCCGATCTCTGCGAGGGAGTGGGCGCCGCCGGACACCGCCTCGATCACGGCCAACCCGCGAAAGAGAGCCTGCGCGCCCAGGGGTGCCTGGGTCTTGTTGTTATCGGTCATGGTGTTCTCCTGGCGATAGATACTAGAAGCGCTAATCAGATATCTCAATATGCGAGTTACACTCCCAATATATGGGATTAATTAAAACCATGCTTCAGGGATCGCCTTCCTGTCACACCTCTGCAACATTTCCGTTATCTAATGCCCAACGACAAGAAACGACCCGAGGCTCGAGCATGAGTGGCAAGAACATTCTGATCGTCGATGACGAGGCGCCGATTCGCGAAATGATCGTCGTCGCGCTGGAGATGGCCGGTTATGAATGCTTGGAAGCGGAAAATACCCAGCAGGCCCACGCCTTGATCATCGACCGCCAGCCGGACCTGATCCTGTTGGACTGGATGTTGCCCGGCACCTCGGGAATCGAGCTGGCGCGGCGCCTCAAGCGCGACGAGCTGACCGCCGGCATCCCGATCGTGATGCTCACGGCCAAGGATGAAGAGGACAACAAGATCCAGGGCCTGGACGTCGGCGCCGATGACTACATCACCAAGCCCTTCTCGCCCCGCGAGCTGGTGGCGCGCCTGAAGGCGGTGCTGCGCCGCGCCGGCCCGGCCGACAGCGAAGCGCCGATCGAAGTGGGCGGCCTGCTGCTCGACCCGATCAGCCATCGCGTCACCATCGATGGCCGGCCCGCCGAGATGGGCCCCACCGAATACCGCCTGCTGCAGTTCTTCATGACCCATCAGGAACGTGCCTATACCCGCGGCCAGTTGCTCGACCAGGTATGGGGTGGCAACGTCTATGTCGAGGAGCGCACGGTGGACGTGCACATCCGCCGGCTGCGCAAGGCATTGGGGGAGGTCTACGAAAACCTGGTGCAGACGGTACGCGGAACCGGCTATCGTTTTTCAACCAAGAACTGAGCCAGGACTGGCAATGGCAGCTCCGTACGCTGACCGGCTTCACCCTATCTGCCTTCGCCATCTCTCCCTCCTGCAGGAGCGCCGCCGTTGAATCCGGACTGGCGCGGCGCGGTGGTGCGCCGCCTGCTGCTCATGGTGGTCGCCTCCCTCCTGCTCGGGCTGCTGACCGACCAGTACGCCTGGTCGCTGGTGGTGGGCCTTGCGCTCTATCTGGGCTGGACGCTGGTGCAGTTGCTGCGCCTGCACACGTGGCTCAAGGACCACCAGCCCGAAGAGCCGCCGCCCGACGGCTACGGCATCTGGGGCGAAGTATTCGATGGTCTGTACAAGCTCCAGCGCGACGACCTGCGCGCCCGGCGGCGCCTGCAGGCGATCATCGACCGGGTCCAGGAATCGACTGCGGCCCTCAAGGACGCGGTGATCATGCTCGACAGCGACGGTAATCTGGAATGGTGGAACAGCGCCGCTAACCGCCTGCTCGGCCTGAAGGACCCGCAGGACAGCGGTCATCCGATCACCAACCTGGTGCGCCATCCGGCGTTCAAGGATTATTTCGAAAGCGGCAGGCACCAGGAACCGCTGGAGCTGCCCTCGCCGGTCAACGACCGCATCCATCTGCAGGTCCACCTGACCCGCTACGGCAACAGCGAGCACCTGATGGTGGTTCGCGACGTCACCCGTCTCCATCTGCTCGAACAGATGCGCAAGGACTTCGTCGCCAACGTTTCCCACGAGTTGCGCACACCGCTGACGGTCATCGCGGGCTATCTGGAAACGCTTTTGGAAAACGTCGACCAGGTAAACCCGCGCTGGCAACGACCGCTGCTGCAGATGAACCAGCAGGCCGGGCGCATGCAACACCTGCTCAACGACCTGCTGCTGCTGGCCAAGCTGGAGGCGACCACCTACCCGTCCAACAATCAGCCGGTGGCGGTCGAGCCGCTGCTGCAGTCGATCCGAAGCGACGCCCAGGCGCTCTCGGCGGACAAGAACCACCGCATCACGCTCGAGGCGGACGCAGAGCTGCAACTCAAAGGCAGCGAGAACGAGCTGCGCAGCGCCTTCTCCAACCTGGTGTTCAACGCGGTGAAATACACCCCGGCCGGCGGGGAGATCCACATCCACTGGTGGTGCAACGAACAGGGCGCGCACCTGAGCGTGCAGGACAACGGACCAGGCATCGAAGCCAAGCACCTGCCCAGACTCACCGAGCGCTTCTACCGGGTCGACTCCAGCCGCGCCAGCAGCACAGGTGGCACAGGGCTGGGCCTGGCCATCGTCAAGCATGTGCTCCTACGCCATCAGGGCCGCCTGGACATCAATAGTACGCCGGGCAAGGGAAGCACGTTCACCTGCCATTTCCAGTCGTCGCAGATCGCCAGGCTCTGATCCACATCTGGCACCGGCCCTTGCATTCCTGCCAGTTCGGCTCCATCTTTTACGCGTCATAGACTTCCCCAACGCTCATGGACCCTTCCCCCCCGTATACCGCCGCCTCGTACTTCGCCGATTTCGGCCTGATTCTGTTTGCCCTGCTCCTGGTTCTGCTCAACGGCTTCTTCGTCGCGGCCGAATTCGCAATGGTCAAGCTGCGCGCCACCAAGGTGGACGCCATCTCCCGCGACCACGGCTGGCGCGGCCGCATCCTGCGCACCGTGCACAACCAGCTCGACGCCTACCTGTCGGCCTGCCAACTGGGGATTACCCTCGCTTCGCTGGGCCTGGGCTGGGTCGGCGAGCCAGCCTTCGCTCACCTGCTCCAGCCGCTGCTGGGTTCGCTGGGCATCGACTCTCCCGCGCTGGTCCATGGCATCGCGTTCTTCACCGCGTTCTTCATCATTTCCTACCTGCACATCGTGATCGGCGAGCTGGCCCCCAAGTCCTGGGCAATCCGCAAACCGGAGCTGCTCTCGCTGTGGACGGCGGTACCGCTGTATCTGTTCTACTGGCTGATGTATCCGGCCATCTATCTGCTCAATGCCAGCGCCAATGCCATCCTGCGGGTCGCCGGCCAGGGCGAGCCCGAGTTCGGCCATGAGCATCATTACAGCCGCGAAGAGCTCAAGCTGATCCTCCATTCGAGCAGCGCGATCGACCCCAGCGACCAGGGTATTCGGGTACTCGCCTCGGTGGTGCAGATGAGCGAGCTGGACGTGGTGGACTGGGCCAACTCCCGCGAGGACCTGGTGCAACTCGAACATGATGCGAGCCTGCCAGACGTACTGAGCCTGATCCGTCGCCACAAATACAGCCGCTATCCGGTCTACGACGATACTCGCGGCGAGTACGTCGGCCTGCTCCATATCAAGGACCTGCTATTGGCGCTGGCGGCCAACGACGGGCTGGCCGATTCGATCGATTTCAATTCCCTGCTGCGGCCACTGGAACGGGTTTCCAAGCACCTGCCGCTGGCCACTCTGCTCGAGCAGTTCCGCCAGGGCGGCGCGCACTTCGTGCTGGTCGAAGAAGGCGATCACAAGGTCATCGGCTTCCTGACCATGGAAGACGTGCTCGAAGTGCTGGTCGGTGACATCCAGGACGAACACCGCAAGGCCGAACGCGGCATCCTCGCGTATCAGCCGGGCAAGCTGCTGGTACGCGGCGACACCCCGCTATTCAAGGTGGAGCGCCTGCTGGAAATCGACCTGGATCACGTCGAGGCCGAGACGCTGGCCGGCCTGGTCTACGACACGCTCAAGCGGGTACCGGAAGAGGATGAGGTATTGGAGGTCGAAGGCCTGCGCATCATCATCAAGAAGATGCGCGGCCCGAAGATCGTGCTGGCCAAAGTGCTCAAGCAGGAATAAGCCGATCGCCAACCCGCCCGCTGCTGGCTCAGGCTGCGCAACAGACCTGGTTGCGGCCCGCGCCTTTGGCGGCATAGAGCGCACGGTCCGCTGCACCGATCAACTCGCTCATTCTCAGCGAAGTACCTCCGTCGTGCGCAGCCAATCCGATGCTCACGCTGATCGGCACCTGTTCGCCATTCTCACGCAGGCTCAGCGATGCAACCTCGGCACGGATTTCTTCGGCGCGAAGGGCGGCGCTGGCGGCATCGATATCGCTGAGCAGCACGAGGAATTCCTCCCCGCCATAACGCGCGGCCAGATCACCACGGCGCTGTGCGCTACGCCGCAGCACATCGGCCACGGCATTGATGCAACGATCGCCGACCGGGTGACCGTAGCGGTCGTTGACGCTTTTGAAATGATCGATGTCGATGACCAATACCGCTAACGGCTTGTTGCTCTGCAGTTCCAGCTGTTGGTCGCAGTAGCGCCGGTTGGCCAGCTGGGTCAACGGGTCGGTATTGCTCAGACGGGTCAGCTCGGCATTGACCTGGGCCAGCTCGAGGGTCGATTGCTGCAATTCGGTGGTTCGCTCGATAACCCGACGTTCGAGCTCCTCGTTGGCGCGGGCCTGCTCCGAGAGCAGTTGTTCCTGACTTTCCAGACGGGCCTCACGCTCGCCAATCAGTGCGGTCTGCGCGGCGATTCTCGCAGACCGTTCGTTATTGATGCGATGCGCCAGCGCCACCGACAGCAGGATGAATTCGGCAAAGAAGCCAGCAGTCTGCATGCGCAAGGTGAGCTGATTGACAGGCAATACGCCCTGCAGCGCAGCGACATGCACTGCCGTGCCGGCGATCAGAAAAAACCACGCCAGGCTGAACAGAGGTGCTGAGCGATTCCCCCTGCGCCACAGGCTCATCGCTGAAGCAAATGCCACCAGGCAGCTCGCCATCGCCACTTGAGGAATACCCAGTCCATGCAAGAGCTGGGGGCGCATCACGGCCAGCAGAAGCACCAATGTCCAGTAGCCAAGCAACGCATTGTTAGCCCACAGCACCCAGCCGCCATAGTGGCGAATGTCGAGGAAAACACGCGCGAAAAATGTCGCCGCGAAGAAACTCCAGGCGGCGGACAGGACATAGATAAGCCCGGCCGGGCGCCCCAGCTCGGGCCAAAGGAACTGCATGCCAAAGCCGGTCAAGGCGAGCTCGTATACCACGACGCCGAGCAGATAGAGGCAGTACCAGGCGTAGCTGGAATCCCGGGTGAACATGTAGAGGCTAAGGTTGTAGAGCAGTACCGCCAGCATGGCGCCAAAGAACAGGCCCAGCAGCGTCCTTTGGCTCATCTCTTGCTGCGCATAGGCGGATTCAGTCAGCAGTTGCATGGGAGCGACCAGATTCTTGGCACTCTGCAACTGCAGATACACCCAGCGCGTCTCGGCTAGCGGCAGGTGCAGCAGGAATATCGGCTGCCGAGCGGGCTCGGACCAGGCACTCAAAGGCAGACGGTCACCCGCCACCCCCAAAGGGCTCCACTGACCGCTGCCGGAATCCAGCACTCGCGCCTCGATGCGATCGAGAATCGGCCACTCCACCAGAAGGCGCCAGTCAGGCTGCTGTGACCCGTTGTAGAGCGCCATCCGCACCCATACGACACCAGGCTGGCGGCCGAGACTGAGCGAAGAACCATTCACCGGCTGCCATCCCTCAGCACGGCTCGCCTCTGCAAAGTCCAGCGGCTGCTCGGGCAGAAGATATTCAAGCTGCTGTGCCAGGCGCACCGAAGGCTGCTCGTCGGATAGCGACAACGGGGCAGCACCGAGACCGGGAGCGGTCAATAGACAGAGCAGCAAACCGATAATCTGAATTGGCAACTACGAGCCCTCGATCCGATGAGCAACCTTCGCCGCAATCGGGCCGCTACGCAAGCCGAGCGAAGCGCCCTTACTCGCCGCCGACGGCGAAGTTCGGCAGGCTGTTGACCGGCTGTGCGAACTGGAAAGGGATCGACTCGACCGTCAGTCCAACATTGCGTTGGACCACGAAGTGCAAGTGGGGACCGGTGCTGTTACCGGTGTTGCCGGAGCGCGCGAGCGCGGTGCCCACCTCGACGCGCTGCCCTTCGCGCACCTTCACCGATCCCTTCATCAGGTGCAGGTAGACGCCCATGGTGCCGTCGTCATGAATGATGCGCACGAAATTGCCCGCCGGGTTGGTGCCACGCCCGCTCTGGCTGTTCTCAATCTTGACCACCATGCCGCCTCGCGCAGCGACGATGGGTGTACCTACAGGCATGGCGATATCCATCGCGTAACGGCCCTTGGGCGTGAAATGGCTGTACTTGCCGTTGGCGCCCTGGGTCAGACGGAACGGGCCGCCCAGCCATGGCAGCGGATAATCGTAGGGTTTGGGAATCAGCCGCGGATCACCCATCGCATAGCGCAACCTGGGGGTGTACTTGAGCGGCTGGTTCGGGTCACGCGGGGCCAGCGTGGCCAGGCGAATCTTGCTGCGCGGCGGCAGGACCCAGCGAATCGGCTTGTCCGGCGCGCCGACGGCATTCCTTACGCCTTCGAGCTTGAGTTCGATGTCTACCGGAGCGAACAGGTCGTTGCGTACCAGCAGGGTCTCGCCGCCCGCGTGCTTGCGGGTTTCGAGCTGTACCTGGTTATCGAGCTGCTCGACCATGCGGTCACGGAACACGAACACCTGCGCGCCCGGCGCGGCCTGGTCGCTATAGGTCACCACACCATTGGGGTCGGTGTATTTGTAGATGGTGAGGGCCATGGCAGGCACGGCCAGCCCACACAATCCAAGGAAAAGGAAGATGCGCCCTAGCATAACGACAGAGTTCTAATAGTTTTGTGTTGGTACCCGGAGATTATCAGCGCCACCGGCCTCACGCGAGCCGGTGACTGTCGACGGTGTGATCCCGGTCAGCTTGCGGGCGAACAGGGAGACGAACGGTGTGAACAGATACCGCCGAGCGACTCAGGCGCCGGGGACAAAATGCTTCTGCGCCGTACCACGGGCAATCAGGCGCGACAGGTAATCGAGCTTCTGCGGGTCGCGATCGACGAACCGGAAGGTCAGCTGCAACCATTCGCTTTCGGGCTTGGGCTCGAACGCCGCTACCGCATGCAGGTAACCATTGAGGCGAGCCACTTCGGCCGACTCGCCCTGCTCCAGGTCCAGCACCGCGCTTTCCAGCACTTGCGGCAGCAGCTCGCCACGACGCACCACCAGCAGTGCCTCCTTGAGGCTGAGCGTCTTGATCACGCAGGCAAGGTTGCCCGACGAAAGCCTCAGCTGACCTTGCCCACGCCCGGCAGGCGCAACACTCGGGCCGGCCGCAGCCGGTACGGCTCGGGGCGTGACCGCTTGCGGAGCGGCCGCAGGGGCGGACGGCTTGACCACATCGGCCTTGCCGCCGGTCAGCGCCGCTAGAGAATCATTGGCCACGCCCGAGGACAGCGCCCGGGTCGGCGCGCTGGCAGCCAGCGCATCCAGCTTGCCGGCACGGCCCAGGGCCTTGCGGACCTTGGTAGTCAGCTGATCGTTGGAAAACGGCTTGCCGATGAAGTCGGAAACGCCGGCCTGGATCGCCTGGACGACGTTTTCCTTGTCGCCGCGGCTGGTGACCATGATGAACGGCACCAGCTTGAGCGCGTCCTGGCTACGGCACCAGTTGAGCAGCTCGAGTCCGGACATCTCCGGCATTTCCCAGTCGCAGAGGATCAGGTCGAAACTTTCCCGGCCGAGCATCTGCTGGGCCTTGCGGCCGTTGATGGCTTCATCGATGTGAATACCCGGAAAGTGGTTGCGCAACCCCTTCTTCACCAGATCGCGGATGAATGGCGCATCATCCACAACCAGCACACTGACCTTGCTCATCGACTACTCCTGCACGAATGGCCGCAAGCATAGCCGCAACGCGAGGGGCCGACAAAGGCGAGGTGCGCAGAATCGCACGGGCGGGCAGGGCCGTCATCAACAGGACCGAGTCAGCCCTCCCCGCGCCAGACTCAGTTCGCGTCGCCGCCGGTGACCTCTTCCTTCATCCGCGCCAGACCCAGGTGGCGAACGTCGGTGCCGTGCACGAGGTAGATCACCAGCTCGGCGATGTTGCGCGCATGGTCGCCGATACGCTCGAGCGAACGCAGCGCCCAGATCACGCTCAGCACGCGGGAGATCGAACGCGGGTCTTCCATCATGTAGGTGACCAGCTCGCGCAGGGCGGTCTTGTACTCGCGGTCGACGGTCTTGTCGTACTGCGCGACCGAGAGCGCGAGGTCCGCGTCGAAGCGGGCGAAGGCATCCAGCGCTTCCTGGACCATCTTGCGCACCTGGTCGCCGATATGGCGCACCTCGACGTAGCCGCGCGGCGATTCGCCTTCTTCGCAGAGCTGGATGGCGCGCCGGGCGATCTTGGTCGACTCGTCGCCGATCCTTTCCAGGTCGATCACCGACTTGGAAATGCTGATGATCAGCCGCAGGTCGGAGGCCGCCGGTTGCCGACGCGCGAGGATGCGCACGCACTCCTCGTCGATGTTGCGTTCCATCTGGTTGATCTGGTCGTCGAGTTCGCGGACCTGCTGGGCCAGCCCGGAATCGGCATCGATCAGGGCGGTCACGGCGTCGTTGACCTGCTTCTCGACGAGCCCCCCCATTGCCAGCAGGTGACTGCGAACCTCTTCCAGCTCGGCGTTGAACTGCTGGGAAATGTGATGGGTATGGCTGTCTTTGTTGATCATCTTTGTTCGCTCCGCGAAAGCTGGAAGCTCGAAGCCGGAAGCTCGAAGCCTGACTGTCTGAATCTTTCTCCCCACTCCCCAGCTTCAAGCTTCTCGCTTCAAGCTGGTGCGCACCACGCGGTTAGCCGTAACGCCCGGTGATGTAGTCTTCGGTCTGCTTCTTGGCCGGGTTGGTGAACAGCGTGTCGGTGTCGCCGTATTCGATCAGTTTGCCCATGTACATGAATGCCGTGTAGTCCGAGACGCGGGCGGCCTGCTGCATGTTATGGGTCACGATGACGATGGTGTAGCGGGCCTTGAGCTCGTAGATCAGCTCTTCGACCTTCAGCGAGGAGATCGGGTCGAGCGCCGAGCTCGGCTCGTCGAGCAGCAGCACTTCGGGCTGCACGGCGATGGTACGGGCAATCACCAGACGCTGCTGCTGACCACCGGACAGACCCAATGCCGACTCGTGCAGGCGGTCCTTTACCTCGTCCCACAACGCAGCGCCCTTGAGCGCCCATTCGACGGCTTCGTCGAGGACCCGCTTCTGCTTGATGCCCTGGATACGCAGCCCGTAGACCACGTTTTCATAGATGGTCTTGGGGAACGGGTTCGGCTTCTGGAACACCATGCCGACACGACGGCGCAGGTCGGCGACGTCCTCGCCCTTGCGGTAGATGTTATGGCCGTCGAGGTTGATCGCCCCTTCGATGCGGCAGCCGTCGACCAGATCGTTCATCCGGTTGAAGCAGCGCAGCAACGTCGACTTACCGCAGCCGGACGGGCCGATGAAGGCCGTGACCCGCTGCTTGGGAATGTTCAGGCTGACGTTGTGCAGGGCCTGCTTCTCGCCATAGAACAGGCTCAGGTCCGGCACCTCGATGGCGACGGTTTCCGATTGCAGGTTCAGCGTGCGCTTGTCGCGGCCCAGCGCCGAGATGTCGATACCATGGGAAGAGTTTTGCATGGGTCACTCCGGTAGAGCTTTGAGCTCGAGCCGGAAGCTGGAAGTTGAAGCGCTCTTGCTTCCAGCTTCCAGCCACTGGCTTCCAGCTAGCGTTTAATGGTCCAGCGCCTTGTACTTCTCGCGCAGGTGGTTGCGGATGTACACCGCCGTGAAGTTCAGGGTCGCGATCACCAGCACCAGCAACAGCGCAGTCGCGTAGACCAGCGGCCGCGCGGCCTCGACGTTGGGGCTCTGGAAGCCGACGTCGAAGATGTGGAAGCCCAGGTGCATGATCTTCTGATCGAGGTGCAGGTAAGGGTAGTTGCCGTTGAGGGGCAGGCTCGGTGCGAGCTTGACCACGCCGACCAGCATCAACGGCGCCACCTCGCCGGCAGCCCGTGCCACCGCCAGGATTAGGCCGGTCATCATCGCCGGGCTGGCCATTGGCAGCACCACTTTCCACAGCGTTTCGGACTTGGTCGCACCGAGCGCCAGCGAGCCTTCGCGAAGGATGCGCGGAATCCGCGCCAGGCCTTCTTCGGTAGCCACGATCACCACCGGCAAGGTCAGGATCGCCAGCGTCAGCGAGGCCCACATCAGGCCCGGCGTACCGAAGACCGGCGCCGGCGCCGCTTCGGGATAGAACAGACGGTCGATCGAACCACCCAGCACGTAGACGAAGAAACCCAGACCGAATACGCCGTAGACGATCGACGGCACACCGGCGAGGTTGTTAACCGCGATCCGGATGATTCGGGTCAGCAAGCCCTGCTTGGCGTATTCGCGCAGATAGACCGCCGCGATCACACCGAACGGCGTGACGATCACCGCCATGATCAGGGTCATCAGCACGGTGCCGAAGATGGCCGGAAAGATGCCGCCCTCGGTGTTGGCCTCGCGCGGCTCGGCGCTGACGAACTCCCAGAGTTTCTTGAAGTAGAAGCCCAGCTTCTCCACGACCGACATGGCATTGGGCTGGTAGGCACGCACCACCTTGCCGAGGCTGAACTCCAGCTCGCGGCCATCGACCGTGCGTACGGAGATGGTGTCGCGGTTGAAGCCCTGGTGCAGTTCGGTCAGCTCGCGTTCGAGCACGACGTACTGGGCATCCCATTCGGCGCGCTCGGCATCGAGGTCGGCCTGGGCCACCGCATCGAGCTGGTTGTCCAGCTCCAGGCGACGGGTCTTCAGACGCAGGCGCTCCATGCCATAGTTGATGCGGCCGATATCGACCTTCTCGAGACGAGCGATCCGGGCATACAGCTCGTCGATGCGCTCGATACGGCGCTGCAATTCACCCCAGGCGTTTTCGCCTTCGGCCACCAGCTGGCCGTTTTCCTTCACCGCGACCAGGTGGCCATAAAAGTTACCCCACTCGCGCCGCTCGATCGCGACCAGATCCTTCGGCTTGCGCTCGTTCTGCAGCCACTCGCCGATGACCCAGGAGAAATCGGCGCCGTAGACCTCACGGTTGCCGACCTTGAGCAGCTCACGGGTCATGAACTCGCCGCCTTCGACATCCACCGGCAACCCGGCCGCCGCCAGGCGCGCACGTGGCACCTCCTCACGCTGCGTCACCTCGCCGGCGAGCACGCGCGGCTCGGCGCCGGGCATCACGTAATCGGCAACGACGACGTCGGCCGGCCAGAAATGCGCCAGGCCGCGCACAGCGATCAGGGCCAGTAGCCCCAGGGTCATGATGACCGCGATGGACACCGCACCGGCGTTCATCCAGATCCAGGGCGAACCGCTCTTGAACCAGGTTTTCACGGAATCCTTCTTCACCGACCTTCACCTTCTAGAGTCGCTTGCGCAGCACTTGCGAGGCTGCGGCGCCCCGCCCGGCGGCGGGGAGTGTCTGGGTACATCACAGGCTGGCGTACTTGCCGCGCAGCCGCTGGCGAATGAGTTCGGCCAGGGTGTTCATCACGAAGGTGAACATCAGCAGCACCAGCGCGGCGAGGAACAGCACGCGGTAGTGGGTACTGCCAACTTCCGACTCGGGCATCTCCACCGCGACGTTCGCCGCCAGGGTGCGCATGCCTTCGAAGATGTTCGCCTCCATGATCGGCGTGTTGCCGGTTGCCATCAGCACGATCATGGTTTCGCCGACGGCACGCCCCATGCCGATCATCAATGCCGAGAAGATGCCCGGGCTGGCGGTGAGGATCACCACCCGCACCAGCGTCTGCCAGGGCGTGGCGCCCAGCGCCAGGGAGCCCAGGGTGAGGCTGCGCGGCACGCTGAACACGGCATCCTCGGCGATCGAGTAGATCGTCGGGATCACTGCGAAGCCCATCGCCAGGCCGATCACCAGCGCGTTGCGCTGATCGAAGGGAATGCCCATCTCGTTGGAGAGCCACAGGCGCACGTTTCCGCCGAAGAACCAGTTCTCCAGATGCCCGCTGATGGACAGCGAGAACCAGGCGACGCCGAGGATCACCGGGATCAGCAGCGCCGCTTCCCAGCCATCCGGCACCAGCAGGCGAATGCGTTCGGGCAGGCGGCTCCAGAGGAAAGCGGCGAGGATGATGCCCACCGGCATCAACAGCAGCAGGCTGAAGATGCCCGGCAGGTGCAGCTCCAGATAGGGAGCCAGGAACAGGCCGGCGAAGAAGCCGAGAATCACCGTGGGCAGCGCTTCCATCAGCTCGATGACCGGCTTGATCTTGCGGCGCAGCGGCGCGGCCATGAAGTAGGCGGTGTAGATTGCCGCGCAGATCGCCAGCGGGGCCGCCAGCAGCATGGCGTAGAACGCGGCCTTGAGCGTGCCGAACGCCAGCGGCGCCAGGCTCAGCTTGGGCTCGAAATCACTGTTGGCCGAGGTCGACTGCCAGATGTAGTCCGGCTTGGGGTAGCTCTCGTACCAGACCTTGCCCCACAGCGCGCTCCAGGAGATTTCCGGATGCGGATTGTCGATCGCCAACAGCTGCAGTTGGCCATCGGTCTCCACCAGTAACCGGTTGGCGCGGGGTGACAGCGCACCCTTGACCGCGCCGTCGCTGATCGACTGGTCGAGCAGCGTGCGGTGAGCCGTGCTGTGGAAAATGCCGAGGGTGCCCGCGTCGTCCAGCGCCAGGAAGCCTTTGCGACGCTCTTCCGGCAGGATCTGGCGAATCGGACTGTCGCCCAGGCTGAAGTTGCGCACATTGCGCAGCTCGGCCCCACCATCGCCGTCGCGCACCATGAACCATTGGCTGATGCCGCCGCGGGAATCGCCGACCATCAACGAGATCCCGCCCAGCAGCGGTGTCACGTTGGTGACCTCGGCGTTGCCTTGCAGCAGGCGATAGCGTCCGTTGAGGTTGCGCCGCCGCAGATCGAAGACGTCTGCGCTGGCCTGGCCGGTGAAGGCGTAGAGCCACAACTGCCGTGGATCGATGAGCAGCGACTTGATCGGCTCGGCGAGCTGCGGCAGGTTCAGCCGCTCTTCTTCGAGGGTGCTTTCACCGGTCAGCATATTCTCGGTCCGCTCGAGGCTGAGCACATGAAGGTCGTTGCCGGTTACGCCAGCCACCATCAGCGTCGAGCCATTGAGGCTGACCGCGACCTGCTCGATCGCCCTGCCTTGCGGATCGAGGGCAATGGGCGCCTCGCCGAAGGGGTAATTCAGCTCGGGAGTAATGGTCTTCTGATTGTTGGGGTAGGTCACCCGGTAGGCATCCTGCACCACCAGCGCCTGGCCATTGCTCAGGCCAACGGCGAAACGGCGGCTGCCGGGGGTGTCGCGGCTGACCGATACGATCTGGCTACTTTCGGGCAGCGGCAGCGCCTGGCGGGCCAGCGCCGCGCCAGTGTCGATGTCGAAGAACTGCACCTGCCCCGTGCGGTCCAGACGCATCGCTACCTGGTTCTGCTCCTCGACGGCCAGCAGCAGCGGCTCGCCGGCCTCGGCCAGCCAGGTTGGGCGCTGCGCCTCGCGTGCCTCGATGCTGGCGCCCTGGAACATCGGGAACACCACCTGGGCGAGGTAGAAGAAAATCAGCGTGATGGCACCCAGTACGGCCAGGCCGCCAACGGTGACGTACCAACGCGCGAAGTGATCCTTCAGCGCGCGGATGCGGCGCTTGCGCTGCAACGCGGGGGTATCGAAGTCCAGGCGTTGCAGATTCGAATTAGTGGTCATGTGCTCGATGTCATTCATGCCAAGGGTTCCTGGACCGAAGGTCCGTCGGGACGCCTAATTTAATAACGCCGTGTGACAGAATAATTACAGCCTGATGACGCAGCGAAGCCCGCCAGCGCGTAATGCGTGGCGGGCTTCGCGTCAGACCTGCATGAAACCTGCAGGCCGGGCGCCTGGCGTGTTAGAGCCCCAGGTCCTGCATGGCCTTGTCGACCACTTTCTTCGGCAGCGGGATGTAGCCGTCCTTGACCACGACGTCCTGACCCTGCTTGGAGAGCACCAGCTTGATGAACTCGGCATCGATCGGCGACAGTGGCTTGTTCGGCGCCTTGTTCACGTAGACATAGAAGAAGCGCGCCAGCGGGAATTTACCGGCCAGAGCGTTATCTTCGTTGGCTTCGAAGGCCTCGCCGCCTTTCTTCGACAGCGGCACGGCACGAACGCTGGAGGTCTTGTAGCCGATACCCGAGTAACCGATGGCGTTCAGGGTGCTGGAGATGGACTGCACCACCGAAGCCGAACCCGGCTGCTCGTTCACGTTGGATTTGAAGTCACCCTTGCACAGCGCTTCTTCCTTGAAATAACCGTAGGTACCGGATACCGAATTGCGGCCGAACAGCTGGATCGGCTTGGTAGCCCACTCACCGGTCAGACCTAGGTCGCCCCAGGTTTTGATGTCCTTCTCGCCACCGCACAGGCGGGTGCTGGAGAAGATGGCGTCGACCTGAGCGATATCCAGGCTCTTGATCGGGTTGTCCTTGTGGACGAACACAGCCAGGGCGTCGATGGCGACCGGCACGGCGGTTGGCTTGTAGCCGTACTTCTCTTCGAAGGCCTGCAGTTCGTTGTCCTTCATGGGACGGCTCATCGGGCCCATGTTTGCGGTGCCTTCGGTGAGCGCCGGCGGTGCAGTGGAGGAGCCTGCAGCTTGGATCTGGATATTGACGTTCGGGTAGCTGCGCTTGAACTCTTCTGCCCACAGCGTCATCAGGTTGGCAAGGGAATCCGAACCGACACTGGACAGGTTGCCGGAAACACCGGAGGTCTTTTCATAGCTTGGCAGGGCCGGGTCGACCGCAGCGACTGCGCTGGCAGCGCCCACACCAGCGGCTACGAAAGTCAGGGCCGCCATCAAACGATTCAGTTTCATTCCATGCTCCTAGCAGGGGTGTGTCAGTGTTTGCAACGGGGGCCAGTATCAGCAGGCCGTGTGAACACTCTATGAACCGAATATGACAATTAGGTGACGCAACGGCGGTTGTGAACTTTTTCCGAGCGGTCGCACCATTCGCGATGCAGCCGCTATACTCGCCTGCCCGCATTCCTGCGGCCTTCGCGCCAGAAACACAATCGCGCCGCGAGTCGAACGATGAACGAATACGAACAGGAAGATCCGATCCCCCAGGGCGACCTCGCCCTGCAGATCACCGCTCTGCCAAGGGAAACCAACGGCTTCGGCGATATCTACGGCGGATGGCTGGTCTCGCAGATGGACCTGGCCGGTACCGCCATGGCCAGTCGTGTGGCCGCTGGCCGTGTGGCGACCGTGTCCATCGACCGGATGGCGTTCATGGTGCCGGTGGCGGTCGGCGCCCAGCTGTCCTTCTATACCCAGACACTCGAGGTTGGCCGCAGCTCGATCCGCATGCTCGTCGAAGTCTGGAGCGACGACCCGCTTTCCAGCGAGTGGCGCAAGGTCACCGAAGCGGTATTCGTCTTTGTCGCCATCGACGGCAGCGGCCGCACCCGTCCGCTGCCACCACGCCGCTGAAAAGGCCACGTTAGCGCTCTGCTGACACCGCGTCATGCAGGACGAAGCGATCTTTGCCGGCCTGCTTGGCCTGGTACAGCGCCGTATCGGCGCACTTGTAGAGTGCTCCCTCCGACTGCCCTGGCGCGAGCACCGCAATGCCGATGCTCACCGTGATCGGTGTGCCCTCGGCCTCCGCCGGGTGCTGCAGGCCGCTGTCGTTGAGCGCCTGACGAATCTGGCCGGCCAGCCGTGCAGCCGCCTCGCCATCGCAGTCGTATAACAGCACCGAGAACTCCTCGCCTCCCACCCGCGCGGCGAAGTCCAGCGGACGCCGCGCGAACCCCGCCAGTAAGCAGGCAAAGCGCCGGAGCAGCTCATCGCCGGCCGGATGCCCGAGCAGATCGTTGTAGGCCTTGAAATTGTCCAGGTCGAGCAGCATCAGGGTCAAAGCCCGACGTTCGCGGTGCGCCAACGCAGCCAGGCGCCGCAGCGAGCTGTCGTAGCTGCGCCGGTTTGCAAGGCCAGTGAGCGCATCATGCTCGGCTACCCAGCCGAGCAGCTTGCGCACCAGGAACTGCTCGCGCTGCGAATATTCGTGCCCGTAGCGACTGGTCGCACCAATCACCAGCAACAGCACGTAATAGCTGACGGCGATCCAGTGCTCCGGCATCTGCCCCGGCTGGAGGATGCTCAACGCCATGACCAGATCGACTATCACGATCAGCGAGGCACTCACCAATGACCGCCAGAAGGTGATGCCAAGAAAGAAGAACGAGCAGACGATCAACAGACCCGCACCGTACTGAAACGACAGCGTCTGTTCGACCGCCGCGTAATGGATGTCGATGCGCGCCGCGATCGCCCCCACCAGCAACAAGGCCAGCGGGTAAAACCAGTGGGCCTGGGTTCGCGCATGCCTCCCGCTGAACGTCATCCCCAGTACCGTCAATCCGACCAGCGCCTGGCAGGCGCGCAGCATCACGAGCTCGGCCATCCAGTCGTCGTCCATGACCAGAAAGCTGATTTCGGAATACAGATAAAGGCTGACCACCAGCAACAACAGCAACGCTCCCAGGCGTTGCGAGGCCAAGGCCTGGCGCTGCAGATACTGGCGGAACTCGTGCTCGAGCGTTTTGGTGAACAACAGCCGGCGAAACCCGGCATGTAACTGCTGCCCATAAGGCGTATCGAGAAACTCGGCAGTCGACTGACTTTCCTGGGCATCCATCGCGGGACTCGCTACCTGACGAGAAACAGTATCGCCACGCCCCTGCCACGTAGCAGCGCCGGCTGTCCGAAAGGCGAACAGCGGAGCTGCTCGCCTCTTGGAACGCGTTGCTTGCCAGCCGTCCCGCTAGCCAGCAAGATTTGTTGACCTTCATATATGGATGTATCCGTGAGTACTCTTCTCTACGCGCTCTGGCCGCTGTTCGCCTTGATCGTCGGTGGCTACGTTCTGCGCCTGCGCAATTTCCCTAATGAGGCCTTCTGGCCGGGCGCTGAACGGCTCAACTACTACGTCTTGTTCCCGGCGCTGCTGTTCAGCAGCCTGGCCACCGCCCCGCTGGACAACCCATCGCTACCGGGCCTGGCGGTAGCGGTGATGCTCGGCCTTGGTCTGGCCTGGCTGGGCCTGCTCCTGGCCAAACGGTGGCGTGGCTGGAGCGCGGCGCGCTTCGGCGCCATCGTGCAGGGCGTTCTTCGCTTCAACACCTATCTGGGCCTGGCCGCCGTGGGCAGCGTGTTTGGCCAGAAGGGGCTGGCACTGGCCGCCCTGATGCTGGCGCTGATGGTCCCGACGGTGAACGTCATGTCGGTCTGGGCCCTGACCGCCGAGCGCGGCATCACGGCGCGCCAGTTGTTGCTGCCGATCATCAAGAACCCGCTGATCCTCGCCTGCCTGGCCGGCGCGCTGTTCAACCTCGCCGGATTCGGGCTAGTGGGCGGCACCGATCGCCTGCTCAGCTTGCTGGCCACCGCCAGCCTGCCGCTGGGTCTGCTATGCGTGGGCGCGGCGCTCAAACCACAGGAACTCACCGGTGAAGTCCCTTCGCTCGGCTGGAACTGCGCCGTGCGCCTGCTCGCGATGCCGCTGCTCGCCTACGGTGTGGCACAGCTGACCACGCTTCCCCCGATGGAAACCACCATTCTGGTGCTGTTCTTCGCCCTGCCCACCGCGCCCACCGCCTACGTGCTGACCCGCCAGCTCGGCGGTGATAGCCACCTGATGGCGGGCATCATCACCCTGCAGACCCTGCTCGCCGCCGCGAGCTTGCCGCTGGTGCTCATGCTGCTGAACGGCTGAATCGAGATCGCGACAACCGCGGCGCGCAACAGGGAGCAGCAGACATGGCACCCAAGCGCCACAACCCGGCAGGGGCCGGCTGTTGCCGGCGAAGCTCGACTCGTAAGGCGTGCGAGCGGCCTTCAGCGCGATCAGGCAAGAATCCGAACAGCAGCTGGCGATTACTGGGCGCAAAACTTCACGAAGAGCGCGAGCTTGGCTTCGCCGATCAGAACAGACTCAGCTGATCCGCCGGTTGTGGCGGCCCGCCAGCACGTTCCGGTGTCGCGCGCGCGACAGGTAGCTCGTCCAGGGCCAATCGTTCGGCTAGCCCCGCAGCACGCTCGGCGCGGGTGGCCACCGCTTCGGCAAGGCGCGCCGGCAGTGCCCAGAGCTCGACCTTTCGCTTGGCCCGGGTGATGCCGGTATAGAACAGCGAACGCGTCAGCAGCGGACTGGGCTGTTCCGGCAGCGCCAGCAGGACTTCGGCGAACTCCGAGCCCTGGCTCTTGTGCACGGTCATGGCAAAGGCGCTGTCGTGGCTCGGCAGTCGCGCCGGGGCGAAGCCGCGATAGCCCTCATCGCCCTCGAAGAACACCCGCAGGCCGTGCTCGGTTTTCAGGCACAGGCCAATATCGCCGTTGAACAGGCCCAGCGCGTAATCGTTCTGCCGAATCATCACCGCTCGCCCGGAGTACCAGCGCTCGCGTGCCGGCACGCCCAGGCGTCGCTTGAAGCGTGCTTCCAGCGCCTCGTTGATGCCGGTCACGCCAAAGGCGCCCTCGCGTTGAGCGGTCAGTGCGCGGAAACCGTTGAAGGCCTCGAAGGCCGCTTGCGGGTCTGCTTGTCTTGCAGCGTGCAGATAGGCGGCGTAGCCCTGCTCCAACCGCTCGATCAGCGCGCCGGGGCTGGGTGTCGCGTTCCACGCCAGATCGGCCCGGCCTTCCTGCAGCAGCGAGGCGGTGCCCTTGGGATCGCCGCCATTGATCCGCCGCGCCAGCTCACCGATGCCGCTGTCACCGGCGAAACGATGGCTGTGGGTCAGCAATACCACCGCATCGCCGAGCCGCGAACGCGGTGTCTCCGCGGGTACGGGCTGACCGGTGATGCGCTCCAGATCACTCGCCGCCGGGGCATCGAAGCCGCGACCTTCACAGAGTTCGGCGAATACCGCGCCGGCTTCCACCGCCGCCAGCTGGTCCTTGTCGCCCAGCAGGATCAGCCGCGCCTTGGGCGGCAGCGCGGCGACCAGCTTGGCCATCAGCGCCAGGTCGACCATCGACGCCTCGTCCACCACCAGCACGTCCAGCGCCAGCGGGTTGGCCGCGTCGTGACGCACCTTCGGACTGTCGCCGCGACTGCCGAGCAGGCGGTGCAGAGTGCGCGCCTCGTCGGGCAGAGCATCCTTTACCGCATCGCTGACCGGCAGATCGGCCTTGGCATTGCGGATCGCCTCGGCCATGCGCGCTGCGGCCTTGCCGGTGGGTGCCGCGAGACCAATGGCCAGCCGCTCGCCGCCGGGCTGCTCCAGCAGTGCCGCCAGTAGCCGTACCACGGTGGTGGTCTTACCGGTCCCGGGGCCGCCGGAAATCACCGCCAGCCGCCGACGCACCGCCTGCGCCGCGGCCAGGCGCTGCCAGTCGGGGCTCTGCTGATTGAAGGCGAACAGCCGCGCCAGGCTATCGCTGAGCAGTTGCTCGTCTACCTGCGGAGCATCGGCCGCGCGGGCGAGCAACTGCTCGGCCAGATGCTGTTCGTAGGCCTGGTAACGGGCGAGGTAAAGGCGGTCCCCGACCAGGGTCAGCGGTGCATAGTCACCCGGCGCCCCAACCAGGGGCGAGGCCTCGAGCTGCGTTCGCCAGGCCGCGAGCGGCGGCAGGCTGAAATCGACCTCGGGCCAGGGACGTTTGCCGGCCAGGCGTGTGAGCGGCAGGCAGACATCGCCCGAGGACAGGGCTTCGCAGCAGAGCGCGGCGGCGAGCAGCACCGTCTCAGGCGCCTCTGGCTCGAGGCGTTGCAGGCTGGCGAGAAAGGCGCGCTCCAGCGGACCGAAAGGCAAGTCGGCGAAAGTCATCGGGCGCTCCTGAAGGCAAAGGCCAGGCGTGTCCGCAAGGCCGATTCGCGGTCAAGACCGCTCCCACAACGGCACGACCGCGTCCCGAGGGATCGATCCCGAACACAACTGCACCGCATCACCGTCCTCCCCGAACAGCCACAGAGGTGGGCCGCTGCCGACCCTGCTTGGCCGCAGCACCGCTTGCCGTGGGAGCGGTCTTGACCGCGGATAGAGCGCATCACCGCCCCTCCTCGAACAGTCGATCCAGCGCATTGAGCAGCGCATCATCCGGGCGGGCGAAGTAGACGCCGGCCTCGGGCATGCCACGCAGGAACAGGTAGAAGGCCCCGCCAAGCTGCTCGTCGCGGAAATCGACCAGCCGCTGGCGCAGGAAGCGGCGCAGCGCCACCAGATAGATCAGGTACTGCAGGTAGTAATGCTCGCCCGCCAAGGCTTGCAGCAGCCGCTCGCCCCCGTAGTAGCCGGCGTCCGGTCCGAGCCAGTTGGATTTGTAATCGGCAATGTACCAGCGGCCGTCATGCTCGAACGTCAGGTCGATGAAGCCTTTGAGGAATCCCTTGAGACTGTCGAACTCCAGCCGCGCCGCCGCTTCGCGCAGGGGTGCGGCCAGGCCGTTGGCCGGATCGGTCAGCAAGGCGCGCAGCCGTACCACGTCGAGTTCCCGGACCGGGAAGGTAAAGCCCAGCTCGGGCAGGCGTCTGGCCGATTGCAGCGCAGCGAGTGTGAGGCCCTTGCTATCCAGATCGGTCTCCAGTACTCGCTGGAGGTGCGCCGTGGCGATGTCCTTCCACTCCAGCGGCAAGCCGTACGCCTGCAACGACGGCTCGACCAGCTCGTCCAAATCACCCTTGCCGCGCGCCCAGTCTTCGAGAATCGCGTGCAGGCAGGTACCGGCCCGCGCGCCGCGAGGGAAGGCGAAGAAACCGCTGCCCGGCTCGCCGGCATCGGGAATCGCCAGGGCGTCGCGGTCCGGCGCCTCCATGTGCATCCCGGCGGCCAGGCCGGAGAAACTGCCGATACGCCAGGCGCTGTGCAGGCTGCGATTGAGCTGCGACAGCTGCTCTGGCGGCGCGGCGCGGCCCGGCCCCTGCGCGCTGGCTTCGCGCTGTTCGAGTGCCAGACAGGCCATGTGCCCGTCGCTCTGCTGGACCAGCCGCTCGATGGCCAGGCGCAGGCTACCGCCGTTGAGGTCGGCCAGATGGTTGCCCAGCTCGGTCAGCGGTTTAGCGCCTTCGAGCTCGCGGCCGTGCAGCAGCCAGGCCAGGGCACTGCTGTGCAGGCCTTCTTCCGCCAGACTGCCATCCTTCTTCGGCTTGCACAGGTTCACCGGCCCCCAATGCAGCCAGAGGCGGTCACGGGCGCGGGTCAGGGCGACGTAGGCCAGGCGCAGCTGTTCGGCGAACACCTCCTGACGCGCACGCTCGAGGTTGTCCTCCAGCGCGTCACTGCCCAGGTCCAGCAACGGCTGACCGTTGGCATCGTGGCAGCGGGCGCTGTCGCGATTCTTGCCGAGCAGCTTGCCGTCCCACAGGAAAGGACAGAACACCAGCGGGTATTCGAGGCCCTTGCTGGTGTGAATGGTGACGATCTGCACCCGCTCGGCATCGCTTTCCAGGCGCAGCAGGGCTTCCTCGCCAGCGCCTTCACTGCTGCGCTGGGCATTGAACCAGGCGAGCAATGGCTCGAGTCCCGGACGCAGCAGGCTTTCGGCCTGTAGCAGCTCGCCCAGGTGCAACAGGTTGGTGAGTCGGCGCTCGCCATCGACCCGCGCCAGCAGCCGCTCGGCGACGGCCTGATCGTCGAGCCAGGCACGGAACACCCGCATGAAACCCTGCTGCTGCCAGAGCTGGTGATAACGCTCGGCGGCTTCGCGCTCGGCATCCCACTGCTGCTGGTCGTCCTGGCAGCGGGCCAGATCGGCGGCGGTCCGACCCAGCAGGCGGGTGGCCAACGCATAGCGCAGCAGCCCTTCGCGTCCCGGCTCGGCATAAGCGGCGAGCACCGCGGCGAGCTCGGCGGCCTCCTCGCTGCGCCAGACGCTGTCGCGCCCACGCCGTACGCTGGGTACGCCGCGCGCGGCCAGCTCATCGGCGATCATCCCGGCCTGCCGGTGGTTGGCCACCAGCACGGCGATGTCGCCACCCTTGAGCGGTGTGAACTGGCCGTCCTCGTCGAAGCCCGCACGGCCCTCGGCGGCGCCTGCCAATTGCAGGGCGATGCGCCGTGCGGTGTCGCTGGCGGCCAGCTGCGAAGCTTCGCCCTTGCCCAGCGGATCGTCGCCCAGCCAGACCAGCGACAGCGGCGCGGCTTCGCCCTCTTCCACCAGGCGCAGGCTGGCGCGCGGCTTCTCGGCGGCGCCCACCGGCGGGTACTGCAGATCGTTTTGGGCAAAGGGCTGTGGATGAGTGAACAGCTGGTTCAGCGCAGCGATCAAGGCGGGCGTGGAGCGGTAGTTGGTCGGCAGGTTATAGGGCCGATCGGCCTGGTCGCGGGCCGTGATGTAGGTCGCCAGGTCCGCGCCGCGGAAAGCGTAGATCGCCTGCTTGGGATCGCCGACGAAGCACAGCGAGGCTTCGCTGCCCTTGGCGTAGATGCGGTTGAAGATGGCGTACTGGATCGGGTCGGTATCCTGGAACTCGTCGATCAGCGCCAGCGGATAGGTCGCGCGCAGCGAGGCGGCCAGGTCCTCACCGACCGGTCCCTGCAGCGCCTGGTCCAGACGATTGAGCAGGTCGTCGAAGGCCAGAAGCCGCTGCGCCGCCTTGCGCTCCGGCAACTCGCGGTTGAGCCGCTCCAGCAGCGCCACCTGCAGGGCGATGAGCCGCTGCTTGCCTGCCGGTAGTGCCTCGGCCACCCGGTCGGCCAGTTCATCGAGGGCATGGGCCAGCTCGCAGACAGGCGCATCGAAGCCTTTCTTGCAGGCCTTGCTCAAGGCTCGCACGCCGAACTTGGCGGCGCCCTCGGGCAGATCGAACATCACCGCCGGGTCGGCGAAATAGGCGTCCAGTTCGCTTCCCCAAGGCTCGAACTTGATTCGCTTGTGGGTGCTCTGGCTGAGCCCGCCGTGGGACGACAGCTCGCCAACCCAGGCAACACCGGTCTCCTGCCAGAGCGCCGCGGCCCGCTGCCAGGCCGCCTCGACCGGCCGCAGGTCGGCCGCCACCGGTGCGCCTTGGGGCTCCACACGCAAATAGGGTTTGCCCAAATGGCTGCGCAGCCGCTGGCGCAACCACAGCGGCGTGATCCGACTCTTGGCGAGAAAACGCGCCCAGGCCGGATCGGCGTCGGCCAGTTCACTGCGCCAGGCATCGACGAGCAGCGCGTCGATGACCTCGCGGTCGTCGGCGGTCAGCTCGCTGTCGAAATCGCCGCCGGCCTCGAAGGCTGCATCCTGCAAGGCGCGCTGGCAGAAGCCGTGAATGGTGAAGATCGCCGCCTCGTCGAAGCCATGCACCGCCAGCAGCAGGCGACGGCGCGAGGCTTCGTCCGGGTAGCGCGCATGGAGGCGGTTGAGGAAATCGTCGCCGCTCGGCGCGCCTTCGTAGACCGCCAGCAGATCAGCCAGCCGCGCACGGATGCGCTCGCGCAGTTCGGCGGTCGCGGCGGTGGTATAGGTGACGACGAGAATCTGCCCCACCGACAGCTGTCGTTCCAGCAGCAGGCGAGCGTAGAGCGCGGTGAGGGTCCAGGTCTTGCCGGTGCCGGCGCTGGCCTCGATCAGCGAGCGGCCATCGAAGGGCGAATCGAGCAGATCGAGTTTCATTCTTCTTGCTCCTCGTCGGCCAAGGCATCCAGCGCCGGGCCGATAAGCTGTTCGGCCAGGGTTTCGAAACGCTCGTCGAGCGGGTCGCGATCGCGAAACGCCAGAGCATTCCACGGGTCTTCGGACTCGGCGGCGACGGGGCTGAACTCGGCACCCAGCCAGGCTTCCCGAGCGCGCTTGCGGGCGCAATCGAGCGGTTCGCTCCCGCGACTCGGCTTGCGGTAGCCCCTGGCGAAGGCATGGCTGCTGCGCGGCAACAGCGGCAGCGGTTCACGGATCGCGTTGCGGTAGGCGGCGAGCCAGGGTTCCAGCAGCTGCGCTGCGTTCGCCAGCGGCCCCAGCTGCCAGTCACCGGCCGGCGAGAGCATCAGGCTGTTGCGCTCGATGCCCGGTGTGGCGGACAGGTTGAGCAATAGATGGCGCAGCCAGAACGGCGGCAGGTCCCATTCGCCGAGACGCCCGAGCTTCCAGCCGAACAGCCCGCCCGGGGTGACACCGTCAAGCCAGCCGTGGACCCGCACGCCCGCCAGGGTGATGTCCACCGGCAGCGGCTCGGGCACTGCATCAGGGCGCAGCTCGAACAGCCGCGGCGCGAAGGCGCGCACCGGTCCGCGCAGCTTGCCCCACAGCGCCTGCCCCAGTTCGCCGGTGGGCAGCCAGCCCGCCGCACAGGCCATGCGGCGCTCCTCCTCGTCGCTCCAGCCATGCTCCAGCGCTTGCAGCGACAATCGCCGCAGGCCGTTCCAGGCGGGCATTTCCAGGTCGAACGGCTCATCGCTGGCAAGCGATTCCTGGGCATCGGCCAGGCGCAACCCGAGGCGCTGTTCGAGCAGGAATCGCGCCGGATGGCGAAAGCACTGCAAGAGCTGCGACGGTTCGATGGTCAACCAGGCGTCGTCGGGTTCGGCGAGCACGCTGGCGAACGGTTGTACTGCCGTCTGTGGCGGCTCGGCCAGGCGCTGGGCCGCGCGGAACCAGGGCACCGAAAAGCCGGCACAGGTCGCGCCACCGAAGTTGCGCGGAGAGAACGGTTGCAGGGGGTGGGCGATCAGAATCTTCTGGCTGACCGAGCTTGAGCTATCGGCCAGCACGGCAGTCATGTCGACCGCCTCGAGCACTTCGCTGAGCAGTACCGATGGCGGCAGCACGGCGTTGTCCCGCGGGTCGCGGCCGACGTAGGACAGGTACAGCGCTTCGCGTGCCGAGAGCAGCGTTTCCAGCAGCAGGTAGCGGTCGTCGAGCCGTCGCGCACGGTCGCCGCGACGTGGGTGACGGCCGATCAGGTCGAACCCCGACGGCGGCGTGCGCCGTGGGAAGGCGCCATCGTCCAGGCCGAGCAGGCAGACCACACGGAACGGCAGGCTGCGCATCGGCACCATGGTGCAGAAGGTCACCGCGCCGGTGAGAAAGCCCGAAGCGCCACCGCCCTGCTGCAACGCGGTACTGAGCTGCTGATGCACCAGCTCCAGTTCGATGGGCCGATCGAGACCTGCGGCCTGCGCCTGGTCGCGCAGCGAGGCGCAGGCCTGAGACAACAGGAGTAGGGTGTCGCTGGCCTCGCGCTCGTCGAACAGGGTGTCGATGAGTACTTGCAGGTCGTCCGCCCACTCGGCCAGCGGCCGGGGTCGGGCCAGCTGATCCGCAAGCTTGCCAAGGCGTTCGACGAATTCCACCAGCCGCCCCAGCAGCTGCCCGCGCGCGCCTTCCAGCGCGTCCAGTGGCCAGTGGTCGCCGAGCAGCGGCGCACCCTCGCCGGCCAGCTGCGGCGGCGCGGCAAAGCCCAGCATCAGCCGGTCCAGGCCCTGGCGCCAGGTAAAGGCCGACTCGTCCGGCAGGCCCAGGCGTACACGTTGACTGCCGTCGCGTCCCCAACGGACGCCGGCCTCGCGCAGCCAGTCGCGCAGCAGCGTCAGGTCTTCGCTTTCGATTCCGGCGCGACGGGCGATCGCCGGCTGCTCCAGCCAGGCGAGTATTTCCTCGGCGGCGAAGCGGCTCTGCGCCAGCATCAGCAATTCGAGGAAGGCCTCGATCAGCGGCACCTCGGCACGCAGGCTGCGATCGGCGAGGCTGTAGGGAATCCTGGGGCTGCCCTCGCGTGGCGCGAAGACCGCTTCGATGAAGGGGGCGTAGCGCTCGATGTCCGGGGTCAGCACCACTACCTTGTCCGGGCTCAGCGCCGGATCGGCGGCAAAGCGCGCCAACAGCTGGTCGTGGAGGATTTCCACTTCGCGCAGCGGCGAATGGGCGATGTGGACTTCCAGCGAGCGGTCCCTCTCGGCGAGGGTGATGCGCTCGTCGGGCAGACGGGTGCGCAGGCGCAGGATGTCGTTCTGCAGCGCGTGCAGCAGGCTATCGTCGCGCAGGTCTTCGTCCTCGGAATACAGGCCGACCTCCTGGCTGCCTTCGCTCGCCGCGAGGCTGAACAGCGAATCGAAGAAGTCCCGGCCCTGCTTGCCGAGGCTGGCCAACAACGGATGGCCGACGTCCAGGTACCAATCGTCTACACCGCTTTCTGGCTGTTTGGCCAGTTCGCGGATATCGCGAATTTCGCCCCAGGCTTCGCGACTGGGGTTGAGCGCACAGACGACCACATCGATATGCCGTGACAGTCCATCAAGCACACGCAGGTGATGTGGCGGCAGGCTGCTGATACCGAACACCAGCAGCCGCTCGGGCAGGCCGGACAAGGGTTCATCGCTGTAGAGGCGCTGCAGCAGGTCGTCGAGCAGGCGTGCGCGGTGAGGATGGCCATCCTTGGTCAGCTCGCGCCAGAGCTGCGCTTGCCAGGCTTCGTCGGGGCCGAGGTCGAGTGCCTCGCCGCGCTCCCAGGCGGCCAGCCAATCATCGCGATAGAGCAGGTACTGGTCGAAGACGTCAGCGATTTTCGCCGCCAGCGACAGCCGCCTGCGCTCGTCGCCGCCATCGAGGTACTGTGCCAGGCGCGGCGCCAGCTCAAGATTGTCCGGCTCGCATAGCCAGCCATACAGACGCCAGGTCAGGGTTGCGGGGGAAAACGCCGACTGCTCCGGCAGGCTGCCCAGTACCGCGCGACTCAGGTCCCAGACGAACTTGGCCGGCAGTTGCATCTCCAGCTGCATGGCGATGCCCTGCTTGCGCGCCAGCTCCAGGGTCAGCCAGCGCCCCATGCCCTGGCTCGGCACCACCACCAGCGCCGGTGCGAACGGGTCGCTCAAGGGCTGGGCGAGCAATGTCGTCGCCAGTTCGCCGAGGGTTTCCAGATCGGGAGCGTGGTACAGGGTCAGCATGGGGCAGGCAGGCTCGAAAACAGGTGGCTACAGGTTAACAGTTCGCGCCAGCCTGACACGGCCCCGCGACAGAGTGTGTCGTATCGGTTGGCGCCCGCCGCCGCCCGGCGGTCGAGGAAGATGAACCGCGCGGAGGGGGACGAGTCCACCCTTCATGTTTCTGAAATATTCCGTCATCGGCTTCCGGCTTGCCGGAGGCCAGCGAGATCCGTCGTATGTTCACCCTGCTTAACCTTCTTTCCGCTATCGCCCTGCTGGTCTGGGGTACGCACATCGTGCGCACCGGCATCATGCGGGTGTATGGCTCGCACCTGCGCCGCCTGCTCGGCCATAGCATGGCGAACGCACCGATCGCCTTCACCGCAGGGATCGGGGTCACGGCCTTGGTTCAGAGCAGCAACGCCACGGCGCTGCTGGCCACCTCGTTCGTGTCCCAGGGACTGATGACGTTGCCCACTGCGCTGGCGATCATGCTCGGTGCGGACGTCGGCACAGCGTTGATGGCCCGCGTACTGACCCTCGACCTGAGCTGGCTGTCGCCCCTGCTGACACTGATCGGCGTGACGCTCTTCCTCTCACGCAAACAGACGCGCAGCGGCCAGCTCGGACGCGTGCTGCTGGGGCTCGGCCTGATCATGCTGGCACTGGAACTGATCGTGGCGGCAGCCGAGCCGATCACCGAGGCACGTGGCATGCAGGTGCTGTTCTCATCGCTGGCGGGGGACACCCTGCTGGCCGTAGTGGTCGGCGCCGTGTTCGCCCTGCTGTCGTACTCGAGCCTTGCCGCGGTACTGCTGACCGCAACGCTGGCAGGCGCCGGCCTCATTGGCCTGCCGGTGGCGATTGGCGTGGTGGTGGGCGCCAATATCGGCAGCGGCGTGCTCGCCTGGCTCAACGCCAGCGTGCAATCGCCGGCCGGCCGCCGGGTAGCGCTCGGCAATCTGATCTACAAGCTCATCGGAATGCTGCTGGTGGTGCCCTTCATCGCACCGCTCGTGGCATGGATGAACATGCTCGACTTCAGCCCGCAGGCTCAGGTGATCGGCTTCCATCTGGTCTACAACTGCGCGCGCTGCATCCTGCTGCTACCCACTGTCAGGCCCATGGCGGCGCTCTGCGAACAATTGTTACCCGATCGAGCCGAGCACAGCGGTGTGGCCAAACCGCGACACCTCGACCCCGCCGCCCTGGAAACGCCGAGCCTGGCCCTGGCCAATGCCGTGCGCGAGACCCTTCGCATCGGCGACCTGATCGAAGCCATGCTGCTGCGCCTGCGCGACGTACTGCACGAGGAAGACAGCGAAGCGGCCGCGGAGATCCGGCGCCTGGACGACGATGTCGACGCGCTCTACTGCGGGGTCAAGCTCTACCTGGCGCAGATTCCCCGCGAGGACCTGGCCGAGCAGGAGAGTCGACGCTGGGCTGAAATCATCGAATTGAGCATCAATCTCGAGCATGCCGGGGACATCATCGAACGCATGCTGACCAAGGTGCGCAACCTGAAAACCGCCAAACGTCATTCGTTTTCCGACAGCGGCCTGCAGGAGCTCACCAGCCTGCATGGTCTGCTGCTGGACAACCTGCGCCTGGGCCTGAGCGTGTTTCTTTCAGGAGACGAGCAAGGTGCCCGTCAGCTGATCGAGCACAAGCGCGAATTTCGTCGTAACGAACGTGAGCTCGCCCACGCGCACGTGGCACGACTGCATCAACGCGTGGTGGAAAGCATCGAAACGAGCTCGGCGCACCTGGAGCTGATCGCGGACATGAAGCGCCTGAACTCGTTGTTCTGCAGCACCGCCTACGCCGCGCTGGAAGGTAGCGGTAACCCGGCTGCAGCGTCGCGCAGCCGGGATACACGAGGTGAGGACTCGCCGATCAGGCCTTCACTCGGCGGCGCTGCATCATCACCACCAGGGCGAACAGCATGAGCGACGGAATCCAGATCCATTCCTTTGGCCAACGGTCGGTAGGTGCCCGCACGCTGAGGATTTCCTGATCGAACTCGAGGCCAGCCTGGGCGGCCGGGCTGCCGAAGGTCACGTTGTCGACCAGCACCTTGCCGTCTTCCTCCATGAGCATCAGGCCGAGCTTGTCCAGCCGCTCCTCGCCGGTCTCGCCGTCCGGAATCGGTAGCAGCAGGACGAACTCGCGCATGTCGCCCACCGCATCCTCGCCTCGTACGCGAAGGCGCAGCTGGCTGTCCTCCTCGACCGTCCCCAGCGCCTGCGCCAGCTCGGCCGGCGGCACGTCGAGGTAGGGGTCGTGGATCATGTCCATCCAGAAGGCAGGACGGAACAGCGAGAACGCGACCAGCAGCAGCAGAGCGCTTTCATACCAGCGGCTGCGCACCAGGAAGAAGCCCTGGGTGCCGGCCGCGAAGATCAGCATCGCGATCGTGGCGATGATGAAGATCAGTACGCCGTGCCAGAAGTCCACGTCGATCAGCAGCAGATCGGTGTTGAAGATGAACAGGAACGGCAGCGCCGCGGTGCGCAGACTGTAGTAGAACGCCGTGATACCGGTGCGGATCGGGTCGCCCTTGGACACCGCGGCGGCGGCGAACGAGGCCAGGCCCACCGGGGGCGTGACGTCAGCCATGATGCCGAAGTAGAAGACGAACAGGTGCACGGCGATCAGCGGCACGATCAGGCCGTTCTGCTGGCCCAGCGCGACCACCACGGGCGCCAGCAGGCTGGACACCACGATGTAGTTGGCGGTGGTCGGCAGGCCCATGCCCAGAATCAGGCTGAGGAAGGCGGTGAGCAGCAGCATCAGCAGCAGGTTGCCCATCGACAGCATTTCCACCAGATCCGCCAGCACCAGGCCGACCCCCGTCTGCGACACCGCGCCGACGATGATCCCCGCCGCCGCGGTGGCGATACCGATGCCGATCATGTTGCGCGCGCCGGTGATCAAGCCCTCGCGCAGGTCGACCACGCCATCCATGAAGTTCCCGTGCTCGTGGCTGCCATCGGTGCGCAGCAGGCTCAGCAGCGGACGCTGGGTGAGCAGGATCACCACCAGCACCATGCTCCCCCAGAACGCCGAAAGACCGGGCGACAGGCGCTCGACCATCAGACACCACACCAGCACCACCACAGGCAGCAGGAAATGCAGGCCGGACAGCAGCACCGGACGGGTCTCCGGCAATTGCTCGAGCGGCGCGTTGGGATCTTCGGCCGGCAGCGGCGGGTTGCTCGCCGCGATCTTCAACAAGCCGATATAGACGACCGCGAGCAGCGCGCCAATGACCCAGATCGCCGCATCGCCCAGTACCGGCTTGAGCCAGCCGAGCCCGTAGTAGACCGCCAGGGACAGGCCGCTGATCAGCGCCGCGCCGAAGGCGAAGCCGATCAGGCGCTGCATCCAGGGCTTGGCCACATTGCGGCGAGGTAGCGCCTGCAGACCGAGCTTGAGCGATTCCAGATGGACGATGTAAACCAGCGCGATGTAGGAAATCAAAGCCGGCAGGAAGGCGTGCTTGATCACCTCGATGTAGGGAATACCGACGTATTCGACCATCAGGAAGGCCGCCGCCCCCATCACCGGCGGCATGATCTGGCCGTTGACCGACGAAGCCACCTCGACCGCGCCGGCCTTCTCGGCCGAGAACCCGGTGCGCTTCATCATCGGGATGGTGAAGGTACCGGTGGTCACCACGTTGGCGATAGAGGAGCCGGAGATCAGCCCGGTCATGCCCGAGGCTACGACCGCCGCTTTGGCCGGCCCGCCACGCAGGTGGCCGAGCAGGCTGAACGCCAGCTGGATGAAGTAATGGCCCGCGCCGGCGCGCTCGAGCAGCGCGCCGAACAGCACGAACAGGAATACGAAGCTGGTGGAAACCCCCAGGGCAATGCCGAACACGCCTTCGGTGGTGATCCACTGGTGGTTGGCCAGCGCGGTCAAGCTGACGCCGCGATGCGCCATCAGGCCGGGCATGTAGGGGCCGGCGAGACTGTAGACGAGGAACAGCAGGGCAATCACCGCCAGGGCCGGGCCGAGCGCGCGACGCGTGGCTTCGAGCAGCAGCGGGATACCGATGCACGCGGCAACCAGGTCCGCCGTGGTCAGGTTGCCCGGACGCTGGGACAGCTGTGCGTAGAACAGGAACAGATACGCCGCGCTACCGGCTGCGACGAGCGCCAGGACGATGTCCTGCAGCGGGACGTAGTTCCGCGGCGAACGCTTACTGGCCGGATACGCGAGAAACGCCAGCAGCAGGGCAAAGGCCAGATGGATGGAGCGTGTTTCGGTGTCGTTGAATACGCCAAAGCCGAGCACGAAAGGCAGCGGCGAGGCGATCCACAACTGGAACAGCGACCAGGCCAGAGCCAGGCCGGCAATCACCTTGGACATCATACCCAGGGGGCTGCGGGCACCCACTTCCTGGGCGATCAGTTCCTCGGTGGACAGTTGCTTGTCTTGCATGGAATGGGACCTGCATTCGGCTAATCGGAGCAAGGCAAAACCCGCGGCCTGCCGACACGCGGGTTTTCGAATGGAGCAAGATCGGGCGTTGCGGACGAGAGCGCCCCCGCTACCCTCGCCACAGCAGCTATGGCAACGATAGCGGATGCAGGCGCGAACGCCCGCTCAGATCCTTACAGCCAGCCACGTTCCTTGTAGTAACGCTCGGCACCTTCGTGCAGCGGCGCGGACAGACCCACCTTGATCATGTCCTCGGCCTTGAGGTCTGCGAATGCAGGATGCAGGCGCTGGAAGCGCTCGAGGTTCTCGAACACCGCCTTGACCAGCTGGTAGACGGTTTCAGCGTCGGTACCGGCGGTGGTCGACAGAACGGCCTTGCCGCCGATCGACTGAGTGGCACTGTCGTTGCCCTTGTACAGACCGCCAGGAATCTCGGCCTTGGTGTAGTAGCTCTTCTCGGACAGCAGCTTGTCGATTTCCGGCCCGGTGATCGGAACCAGTACCGCGTCGACGGTAGTGGTCGCTTCCTGGATCGCCCCGTTGGGATGACCGACGAAGTAGGTCATCGCGTCGATGTTGTTGTCGCCCAGGGCGCTGGCCTGCTCGGCCGGCTTGAGCTCGGAAGCCAGGGAGAACACCGAACGGTCCCAGCCCTTGACCTGCATGATCTCTTCCAGGGTGTCGCGCTGACCGGAACCCGGGTTGCCGATGTTCACGCGCTTGCCCTTGAGGTCGTCCAGACTCTTGATGTTGGCGTCACGGCGCGCCAGCACGGTGAAGACTTCGCTCTGCAAGGAGAACACGGCACGGATGTCTTCCATCTTGCCTTCGTTCTTGAAGGGCTCGACACCTTCCATCGCCTTGTACTGGTGGTCGGACTGCATGATGCCGAAGTTGAATTCGCCGCTGCGCAGACCGTTGACGTTGGCTACGCCGCCGCCGCTGGCGGGGGCGTTGCACTTGATGTTCTCGGCGTTACGGTTGACGAAGCGACAGATCGACTGGCCGGCCACATAGTAAACGCCGGTCTGACCGCCGGTGCCGATGGTGACGAATTTGCTCTCGGCCTGTGCTACGCCAGCCAGGGTGGTACCCGCCAGTGCTGCAGACAGGACCCATGCGAAGGATTTGCCTTTCATGGGAGATCTCCTTTTGAGTTGTTGTTAATTCCGACCGAACCTTTTGGGCCGTTTCGATCGGAACGCGGAGTTTAACCGGTCCGGGACGGCTGCACGAATGAAAAGCCGTGGGTCGGCAGACCACAGCCGTGCAGCATTGCGAATTCCGGCGAGCGGTAGTGCTAGGCCGGGCCGCTGTCGGGAAATTCGACCCGCACCCGCAGCCCGCCGAGCTCGCCCTGATCCAGTCTGATTCCGGCCCGGTGAGCGCGGCAGATCTCGCCGACGATGGCCAGCCCGAGGCCGGCACCCATGCCTTCGGTATGGCGACGGTAGAAGCGCGCGAAGACCTTGTCACGTTCCTGCGCGGGAATCCCCGGACCGTCGTCCTCGACCTCGAGCATGCCGGGTTCGACCACCCGCAACACCACGTTTCCGCCGGGCGGCGTATGTGCCAGGGCATTGTCCAGCAGGTTGCTGAGCAGCTCGTTGAGCAGTGTCGGCTCGCCCAGCACCCACACCGGGCGCTCGGCCTCCAGCGCAAGCGCAACACCGCGCTTGTGCGCCAGCGCCGCCATCGCCAGCCCCAGCTCGCGGGCCAATTGACTCAGGTCGAGGCGTTGTGCCCCGCCCTCGGCAACCGCCTGGGCGCCGCTTTCGATGCGCGCCAACGACAGCAACTGGTTGGCCAGGTGCGTCAGCCGGTCGGTGTTTTGCTCCGCGTCTTCCAGGGTTTCGCGCCAGGCCGTCGGATTCTGCTGGCGCAATCCCAGTTCGATCCTGGCCTTGAGGGCGGCCAGCGGCGTGCGCAGTTCGTGGGACGCATCGGCGATGAACTGGGCCTGGCGCTCGAACTGGCCGCGCAGACGCTCGGTGAAATGGTTGATCGCGACCACCAGAGGCTTGAGCTCGCGCTGCACGCTGACCAGGCGCAGCGGGCGCAGGTCGTCGGGTTGGCGTTCCTCCACCGCCTCGCTGATCTTGCCCAGCGGGCGCAACGCCGCGCCGACGGCCAGCCAAACGAGCACAAGGGCGGCCACTGCCAGCAGGCCAAGCCGCCACAAGGTATCGGTCAACAGGCTACGCGCCATCGCTTCGCGTGCGCCCTGGGTTTCGGCGACACGTATTTCGACCATGCCCTGCATTTCAGGCTCGCTCAGCGGCTGCAGCAGACTTACCACGCGTACGCCGTGACCGCGGTACTGGCCATCGTAAAACCACGCAAGCGCCGGATAGTCATCGGTACGCGGCGTGCCGGCCGGAGCCGCAGGCAGGTCGTCATAACCGGAAACCAGCTGCCCTCGGCCATCGAGCACCTGGTAATAGATGCGTCCTGCGATGTCGTAGGCGAAGGTGTCGAGCGCGACGTAGGGTACGTTGGCACTGAGCTGGCCGCTGTGGGTGCTCAACCCCTCGGCGATGGCCCGGGCAGAAGCCAGTAGCGTGCGGTCGTAGGCGGTATCGGCCGCAGCCCGGCCATTCCAGTAGGCGCTCCAGCCACTCACTAGCAGCAACAACGCGAGCAACACGGACAACCGTCGCAACAGACTCCAGCGAAGGCTGCCAACATCAGCCATCCATCGGCTCCAGGAGATAGCCCAGACCGCGGAAGGTGACGATCCGCACCTGGCTGCCTTCGAGCTTCTTGCGCAGGCGATGGATGTAGATCTCGATGGCGTCGGGACTGGCCTCCTGGTCGAGACCGAAGACCTGGGCCGCCAGTTGATCCTTACTCATGACCCTCCCGGGCCGGGCGATCAGCGCCTCGAGCACCGACTGCTCACGCGAGGTGAGGCTCATGGGCTCGTCGTCGAGGCTGAAACGGCGGGTGCCAAGGTCGTAGACCAGGCCGCCGCAGCGCTGCAACTGCTCGCCCCCCAGCACACTGCGACGCAGCAGCGCCTTGACCCGCGCTTCCAGCTCGGACAGTTCGAAAGGCTTGGCCAGGTAATCGTCGGCACCGAGATTGAGGCCATGGACGCGATCCTTCACCTCGCTGCGGGCCGTCAGCATCAGCACCGGCAATGTCTTGCCGCGCTCTCGCAGACGCGCCAGCACCTCGAATCCGTCCAGCCGCGGCAGCCCGACGTCGAGGATGGTCAGCGCATACTCTTCGCTGGCCAGGGCAAGGTCGGCGGCGACACCGTCGTGCAGCAGGTCCACCGTCCAGCCGGCGCTGCGCAACGCCTGGGAGACGCTGTCGGCCAGCTGGGGATGATCCTCGACGAGCAGAATCCGCATGGAACCTCCTGGCCGCGCGAAAGGGAAGCGAAGTGTACTGCAAGGGGCTACCGCCGGTCCGCTGCAGGGGCAGATTTGTAACTGAAAGCTTGGCGAAAGCTTGACTGTCTAGGATCTGGAACGGATGGCTCGATCCATCCGCCACGGCAGCCCCGCTGCCGCTAAAAGAAAAACAAGACTGGAGAAACACCCATGCTGACTGCCGTCAGAAAGGTTTATTCGCCTGCTTCCCCGCACCCTGGTGTCGAGCGAACCGCTCCGCCCGGTGCCCTGCACCCGCACTCCAATCCCCGCGCCAAGGCGCAATCGCCCTTATCCCGTGCGTTGACCTCGTGTCGCCGTACTTCGCGCCTCGACCGCAGCCCCTGTGCCGCGCCGTCGTAACGCACCGCTTGCTGAACGAAAACAACACTCCACCGGAGATCCAAGATGAAAACCGCTCTCAGCCGTTTTGCCCTGCTCAGCTCGTGCCTGCTGCTTTCCAGTCAGTTGCTGGCCGAACCCAAGCGCCCCGAATGCATCGCTCCGGCCAAGCCCGGCGGCGGTTTCGACCTGACCTGCAAGCTCGCCCAGAGCGGTCTTAAAGACGCCGGTCTGCTTAAGTCGCCGATGCGCGTGACCTACATGCCCGGCGGCGTCGGCGCGGTCGCCTACAACTCGGTGGTCGCCCAGCGCGCCGGCGAGCCCGGCACCGTGGTGGCATTCTCCAGCGGCTCGCTGCTGAACCTGGCCCAGGGCAAATTCGGCCGTTACGACGAAACCGCCGTGCGCTGGCTGGCGGCCGTCGGCACCGACTATGGCGCCATCTCGGTTCGCGCCGACTCTCCCTACCAGGACCTCGACGACCTGATCGCGGCGGTCAAGAAAGACCCGGGCAGCGTCGTCTTCGGCGCAGGCGCCACCATCGGCGGCCAGGACTGGATGCAGACCGCCCTGATCGCCCGCGCCGCCGGCGTCGATCCGCAGAAGCTGCGCTACGTCGCCTTCGAAGGCGGTGGCGAAACCCTCACCGCCATGCTCGGCGGCCACGTTCAGGTGACTAGCAGCGGGTTGGGTGAAGTGACACCGCAACTCGACGCCGGCAAGGTGCGCATTCTCGCCGTCCTGTCGGATGAGCGCCTGCCGGGCAAGCTCGCCGACATTCCTACCGCCAAGGAGCAGGGCTTCGACATCAGCTGGCCGGTGATCCGCGGCTTCTACATGGGGCCTGAGGTGAGCGACGAGGACTTCAACTGGTGGAAGACCCAGTTCGACACCCTGCTCGCCGATGAAGATTTCGCCACCCTGCGCGAGCAGCGCGACCTGTTCCCGCTCTCGATGACCGGTGAAGAACTCGACGCGTTCGTCAAGCAGCAGGTCGAGCAGTACAAGGCGCTGGCCGGCGAATTCGGCCTCGTCAAATAACCGGACTGCCCCTCGCGGCCTGCGAGGAGCATCGACCGTGCGCCCTTCCCGTGGTGAAGGGCCTTGTTCCGCCCTCCGAGGTACCCCTTCATGTACGTAAGAGTCTTCGCCGCGCTGTGGCTGTTGGCCTGTGTCGGCCTGGGGCTGATCGCCTGGGGATTCCAGGCGCCCTTCGCCTACGACCCGGTGGGCCCGCGCGCCTACCCCTTGCTACTGATCCTCCTGATGGCCTGCGGCTCGCTCTGGCTGCTGGTCAAGCCTAAAGGCGAGGCGACGCCCGCCTTCGACTGGACGATGGCCAGCCGCGTGGCCCTCTGCATCGCCGCGCTGCTCGCCTACGCCCTGCTGTTCGAGCCCCTGGGCTTCGTCATCAGCACCGCGCTGGCCGGCTTCTGCATCGGCCTGCTGTTCAACGGCCGACTCTGGGCTTGCGCTCTGAGCGGCGTACTGCTCGGCGTGCTGCTTTACGCCTTGTTCGACTATGCACTCGACGTGCCGCTGCCGCTCGGCGTGCTGCGCTTCCTGGAGAGCTGATATGGAAACCCTGAATTTCCTGATGCAGGGATTTGACGTCGCCACCCGGCCGACCAACCTGCTGGTGGCACTGTTCGGCGCGTTCGTCGGTACCGTCGTGGGCCTGCTGCCCGGCCTCGGTCCGATCAATGGCGTAGCGCTACTGCTGCCGCTGGCCTTCGCCCTCGGACTGCCGCCGGAAACCGCGTTGATCCTGCTCGCCGCGGTGTACCTCGGCTGTGAATACGGCGGTCGCATTTCGGCGATCCTGCTCAACGTCCCGGGCGACGCCGCCGCGGTGATGACCACCCTCGACGGCTACCCGCTGGCCCGCCAGGGCAAGGCCGGTATTGCGCTGTCGCTATCGGCGGTCAGCTCGTTCATCGGCAGTATCATCGCCACCTGCGGCGTGGTGCTGTTCGCTCCGCTGCTGGCGAAATGGGCGGTAGCCTTCGGCCCGGCCGAATACTTCGTCCTGATGATCTTCGCCATCGCCTGCCTCGGCGGCATGGTGGGCGACAAACCGGTGAAGACCTTGATGTCGGCCCTGATCGGCCTGACGCTGGCCACGGTCGGGGTGGACTCGACGACGGGTGTCTACCGCTTCACCTTCGACAGCGTGAGCCTGTCCGACGGTATCCAGTTCGTCATCGTGGTGATCGGCTTCTTCAGCGTCAGCGAGATCCTGCTGATGCTGGAAAAAACCCACAGCGGTCAGCAGGTGGTCAAGGCCAGCGGCCGCATGCTGTTCAATGCCAAGGAGTTCGGCCTGACCTTCTGGACCATGATCCGCAGCGCCACGGCGGGCTTCGTGATCGGCACCCTGCCCGGCGCCGGTGCGACCATCGCCAGCGCCATGACCTACATGACCGAAAAGCGCATGGCCGGTGAAAAGGGCCGTTTCGGTGATGGCGACCTGCGCGGTCTCGCCGCACCGGAAGCGGCGAACAACGCCTCGGCCTGCGGCTCGCTGATCCCGATGCTGACCCTCGGCGTCCCCGGCTCCGGCACCACCGCGGTGATGATCGGCGCACTGACGCTCTACAACATCACGCCCGGCCCGCTGTTATTCGAACAACAGCCCGACGTGGTCTGGGGCCTGATCGCCTCGCTGTTCATCGGCAACGTGATCCTGCTGGTAATGAACATCCCGCTGGTGGGCCTGTTCTCCCGCATGCTCAGCGTGCCGAACTGGGTCCTGGTGCCGGTGATCACCGCGATCAGCCTGGTCGGCGTCTACTCGGTGCACAGCACCACCTTCGACCTGGTGCTGATGATCGGCCTCGGGGTGTTCGGCTACCTGCTGCGCAAGCTTGACTTCCCGCTGTCCTCGCTGATCCTGGGCTTCGTGCTCGGCGAGATGATGGAAGACAACCTGCGCCGCGCCCTGTCGATCTCCAACGGCGAGCTGGGCATTCTATGGGGCAGCCCGATCACCCTGACGCTCTGGGCGTTGGCGATCTTCATGCTGGCGATGCCGGGCATTCGCTGGGCGCTCAAGCGTCGTCGCGCGGCCACGCAGGCCAATGCCTGACATGCGGGGCCGACTTCCCGCCTGGTGGGCAACCCCCTTGGTCGGCGCCGTCGGCGGCTGGCTGGCCAGCCTGGCCGGCTGGCCACTGCCCTGGATGGTCGGCTCGCTGCTGGCGGTGATCGCGATCCGCTGCTGCGGCTGGCTGGTCGAAGAAGTTCCGCGCGGTCGTCAGGTCGGGCAATGGATCATCGCCAGCGCCATCGGCCTACACTTCACCAGCGAGGTGATGGAGCAGGTCCTGAGCCACTTCGGGGTCATCTTCGTCGGTGCCGTCGGAACGCTGCTGCTCGGGTTGATCGGCATCTATGTCCTGATGCGCGGCGGCGTCGATCGCGCCACCGCGTTCTTCGCAAGCATGCCGGGGGGCGCCAGCGAAATGGTCAACCTCGCAGCCCGCCACGATGCGCAACCGGCCCGGGTGGCCGCCTCCCACAGCTTGCGTCTGCTACTGGTTGTACTGGTGGTCCCGGCGCTGTTTACCTGGAGCCTGCCGCCGGTCGAGCCGCCAGCGCCCTACCCCGTCAGCTGGCCGTGGCTCGCGCTGCTGATGCCGGCCGGCGCGCTGCTCGCGCTCCTGTGGAAGCGCCTGGGCCAACCCAACCCCTGGATGCTCGGCCCGCTGACGGCCTGCGCCATCGCCGCGGTCGCTTTCGACCTGCATGTGGGCCTGCCGCCTGAAGCCGGCAAGTTTGGCCAGTGGCTGATCGGCTGCTCGCTGGGGTGCCATTTCGACCGGCCGTTCTTTCGCAACGCCCCGGGCTTTCTGATGCGGGTACTGCTGTTCACCCTGCTGGCAATGATCGCCGCCGCGGTGATGGCCGAAGGGCTTGGCTGGCTGGCGACGCTGAATCAGACCTCGCTGATGCTGGGCATGATGCCCGGCGGCATCACCGAGCTGTGCCTGACCGCCGAAGCACTGCAGCTGTCGGTGGCCCTGGTCACTGCGCTGCAGGTGCTGCGTCTGTTCCTGGTGATGTTCCTCGCCGAGCCGCTGTTCCGCCTCTGGCTGCGCGCCAAACCCTGAGCACACGCGGGCGCCTGATACAGGCGCCCGTGCAGTGTTAGCCGAAGAACCAGTAGCAAACCCCGATGGCGGCCAGCACGCCGGCGAAGTCGGCCGCCAATGCACAGCCCACCGCATGCCGGGCGCGCTGGATGCCCACCGCGCCGAAGTACACCGCCAGCACATAAAAGGTCGTCTCGGTGCTGCCCTGCACCGTGGCGGCCAGCAGCGCCGGGAAGCTGTCCACACCCTGGCTCTGCATCGTCTCGATCAGCATTGCCCGCGCTGCACTGCCGGAGAACGGCTTGACCAGCGCCGTCGGCAGCGCGTCGACGAAGCGTGTGTCCCAGCCCAGTACTTCGACCAGCCAGCGAATGCCGTCCAGCCCGAAGTCGAGCGCACCCGAGGCGCGCAGCACGCCAATCGCGCAGAGCATGGCGATCAGGTAGGGCAGCAGGCTTTTCGCCACGTCGAAGCCTTCCTGCGCACCCTCGACGAAACTTTCATAGACCGGCACCTTACGCAGCGCCCCGACCAGGAGAAAGGCAATGATCAGGCCGAACAGCGTGAGATTGCCGAGCAGCGACGACAGCGAGGCCAGTGCGGTCGCCGAGAGGCCGGCCAGCAGAGCCATGAAGCCGCCGAGCAGCAAGGCGCCCGGCACCAGGTACATCAGCACCACCGGATCCCAGATCCGCAGCCGCTGGACCAGTGCCACGGCGAGCAGCCCGGCCAGGGACGAGGCGCTGGTGGCCAGCAGAATGGGCAAAAACACCAGGGTCGGATCGTCGGCGCCCTGCTGCGCGCGGTACATGAAGATGGTCACCGGCAACAGGGTCAGCCCCGAGGTGTTGAGCACCAGGAATAGGATCTGCGCGTTGCTGGCGATGGTCTTGCTCGGGTTGAGCTCCTGCAACGCACGCATCGCCTTGAGTCCGATTGGCGTGGCCGCGTTGTCCAGGCCCAGCCCGTTGGCGGCGAAGTTGAGGGTGATCAGCCCCAGCGCGGGATGGCCGGCCGGCACTTCGGGCATCAGCCGCCGGAACAGCGGGCCCAGCAGGCGCGCCAGCTGTTCCACCAGCCCAGCCTTTTCCGCGATGCGCAGGAAGCCGAGCCACAGCGTCAAGGTGCCGAACAGTACGATCATCACCTCGACGGCCAGCTTGGCCATGGCAAACAGGCTTTCCACCAGCGCGGCAAAGACCGTGGGGTCGCCGCCGATCAGCCAGCGTGCCGCGCCGGCCACAGCGGCCACCAGAAAAAAGCCCAGCCAAAGGCCGTTCAGCATGTCGTTCTCCCGTGTAAAGGTGACGGCGATGATAACGGCGCGGACGCGCCAAGGTCACCCAACGGACAGAGCCGGCTGGAATACCAATGAAGGCGATCTGATCGACCAGAGGAAGAATCGGAAGAGCATATAGGTGCAGGCACTGCCCGCCCCATGAGTAAGACGAGATAGCTGAGACCAGAGGCGGCCCTCTTGCCGCCTCTGGCTTCAGCCGTGCCGAACCTGATCCGCAGTTGCGGAGGTACTCCCTGTACCCCTAGGTCGCTCCGACTCACCTCGTCAAAGCGTCCCGATCCCATGGCTCGCCCCTTCCGGGGGGATGGCTACCGAGACGATCGCATCGACCGCCTCCGGATGGGTTGGGTTCGTCGCTCAGTTGCTGAACACGAACCCCGAATTAGTGGCATCCAGTGCCTGGAACATTCCCTGGGTTGCAGCCGCCCTCACGGGCGGCTATGGATGCATCAGACTCGCGGACCACGGCCACGGCCGAAGATCAACGATGCTACGAAGAGCACCAGGAACACTACGAACAGGATCTTGGCGATACCGGTTGCAGTACCCGCGATACCACCGAAGCCCAGAACAGCAGCGATGATGGCGATGATCAGAAAGGTAATAGCCCAACTCAGCATGGTGTTTCTCCTCTTGGTGTGGAACCGCTTCAGTCGCTCAGGAACAGCTCCGTTCGACTGCATTTTTTCTTCTGCATGTGCTGTCCGCTTTGGCCAGTACTCGGGACTCGTTCAATGCCCGATTCAGCAGCGCGAGGCTGGAGCACATCGCAACCGCCAGGCAGGCTGCCAGTACCGCAAAACACGCCAGCCACATACGACGCCCTCCTCAAAAGACCCAACGCTGCTGAACCGTCGGCTGGGCATACTCAAGAGGCCGAGGTGCCTGACGGTTCTGAGCGAACTCCATTGGTTGAGCGTCATACATCCGGATTCGTTCCACTGATTCTTTCTGTGCCTGGCTGAGCGGTTGTGACATGGGGCTTTCGGCACCCATGATCAGCATGACTACAGCACCTGTGAGGAAACCTTTGCTGGCAAGAGAGAGGCTGGCCTCGCGTTTCATCCCACAACTCCTTTTACTAAGCACACCGGATAATCTTGCTAAGGACATTGCAGCCTGCGTGCCAGCCTTCGATCGAAATTTTTCCCTTTAAAATCAATTAGTTAATTGAACTAAAAATAACCGTCACGCTTAAATTGCACGATGCACCTTTTTAATGCCGGGCTTTTTGCATGACTGCTTGAAAGCCCGGCGGCGTCCCTTCAGTGCATGCTCTTTTTCAGGTTGCGCATACGATCGTGACAGGCGCGGATCTTGGGCAACTCGATGGCGAGCAACGCTCGTACATCGGGCTCGGCATCCTCGAGCGCATCTTCGAAGGCGTGCAGGATCCGATCTTCGGTCTCTTCAAGCTGGTCGACGAACACGGTGGCCTCGTCACCCAGCTTGGCCTTGGTATCGGCATACATTTCGCGCATCTTTCCGAGCATCGTCCCGCCTTGAGCAGGCTGTTCATGATGGGCGGCGACCTTGACGGACAGCGCCTGGATCACGTGGGTCTTTGCCTGGGCCATGTCGCGGAACAGGTGCTGCAGTTCCACATCCTTCACTTCCTCAATGGCGTGCTGATAGAAGTGCTGCCCGTCGCGGGTAATTTCGATCAGTTCGTTGAGTTGAGTCATTGCTCGGCTCATGGTGTTCTCCTTTGCGGTTAGTTGACTTGCAGTTGCTCGGCACTGACGTCGCGTACCCCTCGGATGCCGCGTGCCGTCTCTATCGCCCGCTGCCTTTGCTCGGCGCTTTCGACCTTGCCGCTCAGGACCACCCTTCCCTCACGGGTATCGACGGAAATTCCGAGCCCATCGAGGTCGCGCTCATACAACAGGGCGCTTTTCACTTTGCTGGTGATCCAGGCATCGCTGAGAGAGGCTTGCACGTCATCGGCGGCGGCAGCGGCCTTGCCGGCGGTACTGGGTCCCCCGCCGACCGTGATCTGATTGATCACCGAACGAACCGCCTCGGTGGTCTTCGCCAGCCGTTCGGCCTGGGCCTTGCCCGCCTCGGTTTGCGAGCGCCCGGTAAGGGTCACAACGCCATCGCGGGTATCGACATTGATATCAAGGCCTTCGGTTTCACGGTTCCACAGCAGCTCGGACTTGACCGTCGCGGTAATGGCGCCGTCGTCCAGCCGCTGCGACACGGTGGACCCCGTGCTCCGCTGGCCGTCGGCCGTAGCATCCGCAGCGATACGTATCTCGTTGTCGACGCGACTCACACCCGGCACGTCGCGGGCGATACGTTCGGCGAGTTCCTTCTCGGCGCCGTTGCTGACATCGCCGAGCAACAGCACATGGCCGCCGGCCACCTCGGCTCGAAGCGAATGTCCCCTGAGGCTTGAACTCTCCGACAGCGCACGTTCGACCGAGTGCTCGAGCGCCTCGTCCTGTGCCGCAGCGGGCTGCGCCTGGGCGCCTGGCGCTACCGTCAGCCAGGCGGAGGCTGCGAGAGCAGCGGCCAATGCGCCGAATCGCTGATTCATGGCTATCTCCTTGCTTTGCAACGAATGCATTCAGAGCGCTGGTCGCAAGCGCTGTGCCAACCCTGGGCGAGGCGCGACGGCGGTTCCAGAGCCGCCCGCCTGAGGCCAACCATGCAGGGTGCAGGATGGAGTGCGCTCGGCCGTGCAACTTGCACGGCGTTTTGTAGACTAAGCAAGGCGCTGAGCTGCCCCGATGGGCAGCTGCGCTGGAAATGGCTATTGTGCCCAGCTGTTTTAACCCAAGGCCTGCCAACCGCAGGCCAGAACGAGTGAAATCACCCATGGATCAAACGACGGATACTGGCGGCCGTATTCTGCTGGTGGATGACGAGGCCGCAATTCTGCGGACCTTCCGCTATTGCCTCGAAGACCGCGGCTATACCGTCATGACCGCCGCCAGTGCTGCCCAGGCCGAAGCCATTCTGCAGCGCCAGGTCTTCGATCTCTGTTTTCTCGACCTGCGCCTGGGCGAGGACAGCGGCCTGGACGTTCTGCAACAGATGCGCGTACTGGCGCCCTGGATGCGCGTGGTCATCGTGACCGCTCACTCGGCTGTCGACACTGCCGTCGACGCGATGCAGGCCGGCGCTGCCGACTACCTAGTCAAGCCCTGCAGCCCCGAGCAGCTGCGCCTGGCCGCGGCCAAGCAGCTGGAAGTCAGGCAGATGGCGGCGCGTCTCGAAGCCCTGGAAGGCGAGGTTCAGAAGCGCAGCGATGCCCTGGGCTCCCACAGCCCGGCGATGATGGGCGTGCTGGAAACCGCCCGGCAGGTAGCCGACACCGACGCCAACATCCTGATTCTCGGCGAGTCAGGCACCGGCAAGGGCGAACTGGCCCATGGCATCCACAACTGGAGCCGGCGCGCGAAGAAAAACTTCGTCACCATCAACTGCCCGTCACTGTCGGCCGACCTGATGGAAAGCGAGCTGTTCGGCCACAACCGCGGGGCCTTCACCGGCGCCACCGAAAGCACCCTGGGCCGGGTCAACCAGGCCGACGGCGGCACCCTGTTCCTCGACGAGATCGGCGACTTCCCGCTGGCCCTGCAGCCCAAGCTGCTGCGCTTCATCCAGGACAAGGAATACGAGCGGGTCGGCGATCCGGTCACCCGTCGTGCCGATGTGCGCATCCTCGCCGCCACCAACCTCAACCTCGAGGAGATGGTGCGCGAAGGCAAGTTCCGCGAAGACCTGCTCTATCGCCTGAACGTCATCACCCTCAACCTGCCGCCAATGCGCGAGCGTCCCGAGGACGTGATCGCACTGGCCGAGCGCTTCCTGGCCCACTTCGTCAAGAACTACGGGCGCCCGGCACGCGGCTTCAGCGATGCCGCTGTCGCCGCACTCAAGGCCTACCGCTGGCCTGGCAACGTGCGCGAGCTGCGCAACGTGATCGAACGCGCCAGCATCATCTGCCCGCAGGCGATGATCGAGGTCAACCACCTCGGCCTTGGCGAACAGGCCGCCAGCAACGCACCGCGCATCGGCGAGCCGCTTAGCCTGGAAGAACTGGAAAAGGCCCACATCGCCGGCGTACTGGCCAGCAGCGAAACCCTCGACCAGGCCGCCCGCACCCTCGGTATCGACGCCTCTACGCTCTATCGCAAACGCAAGCAATACGGTCTATGAAGCTTCAGATGAAGCTGCGAACCCGACTTTTCCTCGGGTTCTCGGCACTGATGACGGTGGCGCTGCTCGGTCTGTTGCTGGCTCTGGTCAGCGTGATGCAGATGGCGCAAAGCCAGGAACGGCTGATCCGCAACAACTTCGGCATCATCGAGATCAACCAGAAGCTGCGCCAGTCGCTGGGCAACCACATGGTGCTGCTGCTCAAGAAGAGCCCCGACCCTTCCGCCTTGGCGGAGGTCCGCGAAGCGTTCCAGACGACGCTGGCCAGAGGCATCAGCGAAGCCCCCGAGCAACTCGACCAGCAGACCTTCGAGCGGATCGGCGAGGCTTATGCGCGCTTCACGCAGGCCGCCGAAGCCCCCAACAGCGATGCGCTCAGCCTGTTCGAAGACGGCAACCACCTGAGCCAGGCCTTCAACGACGTGCGCAACCTCATGGCCGACATGCAGCAGGCGGCCTACGATCATATCCGCGACACCGAGATCCGCGGCCGCGACCGTGCCTTGCTGCTGGCCGGCCTGCTCGGCCTGACCGGGGTGGCGGTACTGGTGATCGGCTTCATCACCGCCCACAGTTTCGCCCGCCGCTTCGGCGACCCCATCGAGCAGCTGTCGGCCGCCGCCGACCAGATTGGCCGGGGTAACTTCAACGTCGTCCTGCCTGCTTCACCGATCGCCGAAGTGTCTTCGCTGATCCGCCGCTTCGGGCTGATGGCCGAGGCGCTGCATCAATTCAAGCAAACCAACGTCGAAGCCCTGGTCGATGGCCAACAGCGTCTGCAGGCGCTGCTGGACAGCATCGACGATGGCCTGTTGATCGTCGACCGCAACGGCCACCTGGAGCACGCAAACCCGGTCGCCCAGCGCCAGCTGGCCTGGGAGACGGAACACCTCGGGTCGAGCCTCGGCGAAGCGCTCGGCACACCCGAACTCGACTCCGCCGCACAGCAGGTCCTCAACGACCAGCCGCTGGCCGCCCCGCCGGAAGACCTGGTGATCGAGGCCGATGGCGAAAAACGCCTGCTGGCCTGGCGGATGAGTCCGGTCAACCACCAGGACGGCCGCATCAGCGGGGCGGTGATGGTGCTGCATGACGTCACCGACCAGCGCACCTTCGAGCGCGTTCGCAACGAGTTCGTGCTGCGCGCCTCCCATGAGCTGCGCACCCCGGTGACCGGCATGCAGATGGCCTTCAGTCTGCTGCGCGAACGGATGAAATTCGCACCGGAAAGCCGCGAGGCGGACCTGTCGATCACCGTTCACGAAGAGATGCAGCGCCTGGTCGGGCTGATCAACGATCTGCTCAACTTCTCCCGCTACCAGAGCGGCCAGCAGAAGCTCGACCGCTCTCCCTGCGACATTGCCGAGCTGCTCGGCCAGGCCCGCGAGCGCTTCCTCATGCAAGCGCAAGCGCTGGGCATCGAGCTGAACCTGGAGCTGCAACCGCCGCTACCGAGCCTGCTGCTGGATCGCTCGCAGATGGATAGGGTGCTGGACAACCTGCTCAGCAATGCCCTGCGCTATACCCCCAAGGGCGGTGAGATCCGCCTGTTGGCGCGACGCCACGGCGAGCGGGTGATCCTGAGCGTCGAGGACAACGGCGAAGGCATCCCCTACAGCCAGCAGGCGCGAATCTTCGAGCCTTTCGTGCAGATCGGCCGCCGTCGCGGCGGCGCCGGACTGGGGCTTGCCTTATGTAAGGAAATCGCCCAGCTGCATGGTGGCAGGATCGGCGTGCACTCGCGTATCGGTCATGGGACGATCTTCTACGTCGCCCTGCCAGTCTAAAGGGCAAGCAGGAGCCCTCCCATGCCGAGCCTCAACCCCAGCCGCGAGCAGCTGGAGCAATTCGCCCGCACCATGCCTTCGGCCGTGCCTATCCTGATGCTCAACCTGCTGCGCTACAACGAGCAGGCGGCTTACCCGCCCGGGAGCAGCCACCGCCCATGCAGCGGCCGCGAGGCGTACGCCCGCTACAGCCGGGTGGCCCTTCAGCATCTACGTGCCGTGGGCGCTGAAGTGGAAATCATGGCCCAGGCGCACGCCGCGCTGATCGCGCCGCCTGGAGAAGACTGGGATGAGCTGCTGCTGGTCCGCTACCCATCGAAAGACGCATTCCTTTCGATGATTGCCAACGATGATTACCTTGCCGCCAGCGAACACCGCACCGCTGCACTCGCCGACTCACGCCTGATCGGCACGTCTCGGCGCTGACACTCAGCCGCGACGCTGATCCGCCAGGGCCTGCAGCATGGCGGCGGTCTCGGCATCGGGCTCACCGTCGAAACGCGTCGGCCGATACTTCATCTGGAAGGCGGCGATCACATTGCGGGTTTCCAGATCCAGATGGCCGTGGCGCGGGACCTTGTAGCCCTCGGCGCCCAGCGCTTCCTGGAACCAGGCCACATCGGGCAGCTGCAGCGCGTAAGCCGCCTGGTACGCGGCCACTCGATCGGCCTGCGGCCAGGGAATCAGCCCCTCGTCGGCCAGGCGCTTCCAGGGGAACAGCGGACCGGGGTCGACCTTGCGCTGGGGCGCGATGTCACTGTGGCCAATGATCGCGCCGGGCTTGAGTCCGTGGCGCTGCATGATGTCCTTGAGCAACACCACCAGCGCATCGATCTGCTTCTCACCGAAGGGATACCAGAGCCGACTGCCCTCGGGGCCTTCCTGATAACCCAGGTTGATCAGTTCGATGCCTATCGAGGTCGCGTTGAGCCAGGTGCGTCCTTGCCATTCGCTCTCGCCGGCATGCCAGGCACGGCGGTCTTCATCCACTAGCCGGTAGATGGTCGCCGGCGACTGACCGATCAGGTAATGGGTACTGACGTTGTTGCCGCCCAGCAGTGTCAGTGACCGCTCGAGATCCGCTGAGGTGTAATGCACGATGATGTATTGCACCCGGCTGTCATGGCCGGTGGAGCTGTGGCGGGTATCGATGCGCGGCCCGCTGGCGCAACCGGCCAGAAACAGGAACAGCGCGGCGATGGCGGCGATTTTCATGGATGACCTCTGATCGACAACTGGATGACTCGAGATCGGACGGCACCCGTTGCGGGCGGTCCCGATGCGGCGAAAACAGCGGCGCAGTATATCAGCCGGGTTGTGACACCCGGTCGGGTGGGTAACGACAGGATGTGTAGGCTCAGCCGAGCTCGACGCGGTTGCGGCCGCCGTGCTTGGCCCTGTAGAGCGCTTGGTCGGCGCGCTCGAAGACCCGCTCGGCACTGTCGCCAGTGCGAAACTCGCTCAGGCCGACCGACGTGGTGATCTGCACGCGCTCGCCCTTGAAGTGGAACGGGCAGCTCTCGATACCGGCGCGCAGGGTATCGGCCAGCTGGCAGCCCGCCTCTTCCCCCGTGTCGGGTAGCAGCAACACGAACTCCTCGCCGCCAAAGCGAGCGATGAAGTCGGTCTTGCGCAGGCGCTTGCGCAGCACCGAGGCGATGATCTTCAGTACCCGGTCGCCGGCCAGGTGGCCGTAGAGGTCGTTGATACGCTTGAAGTGATCGATATCCAGCACCGCCAGCAGCAGGCTGCCGCGCGAGCGCTGCCAACGGGCCATCTCGAGCTCCAGACGCTCCTCCCACGCCGCCCGGTTGCCAAGACCTGTGAGCGAATCGCGCTGGGCCTTCTCGCGTTGCTCCTCCAGGTGTTTGCGCAAGCCGATCGCGGTCTCCTCGAGCGTCGTCACCCGGTCGACCAGGGTCTGCAGACGGTCGCCGAGCACCTGTTCCTGCTCGCTACGCTGTTGGCGGTAGGTATCGACGGTGCCGAGCATGCCATCCAGACGCGCCTCGATGGCGTGCTTGAGCGCCGCCAGATCGGTGGCCTGCTGCACACTGTCATGCAGGCCGTCGACGTGCATGCGCAGGTCGGCATCCAAGGTATCGGCGGCGAGCTGGTTCTGAGCGTGGCCCTCGCGGGCCTGCTCAAGGTTGTCCTGCATGGTTGCCAGGCGATCGTTGAGCAGCGTCAGATAGCTTTCGAATTCGCGCTGGCCAAGGTCGGCGACCGCCAGCATCAACACCGCCAGGTCATCGAGCACCGGCACCAGCTCGTACCAGTTGAGCCCGTGCTCGATGCGCTCGCGAAGTGCCTGGGCCTGGGGCTGGTGATGTTCGGGCAGCTTCAGCTCGTCGAGCAGGCCGCGCAGCGTCGCCTCGACATGCTCGGCGATCACACTGTAACCCGGCTCCGGAGAGACCGGCAGCGCGAACTCAGGATCGTCCGCCTCCACCGGCTCGGGCTCGAGGCGCTCGGCAACCGGCTGGGGAGGGTGCGCCAGCCTAGGTTCCGCTTGCGACACCTCTTGCGCGGCCTGTACCGCCAGCACCGCCAACGACTGCGCCGTCTCGGCGGCCAGCTCTTGCTCCTCGCAGCTTGACGGACTGCTTTGCAAGGCCGTCACGGCGACGGCAGCGACAGGCTGCGATGTCGACGAGGCGCTCTCACCGATGGACGCCGCGGCCTCCCGCGAACCGAACAAGCGCTGCAAGAAGCTACCGCGACCGGCTTCGTCCGGCTCCAGCTGGCTCAACGCCTGGCGCTGCAACTCACTGAGCTCGCTGAGCAGCGCCGGCAGCTCGCGCGCTTGCCCTGCCCGCTCCTGGAGCGTCTTTGAGAAGCGCTTGAGCGGCTTGCTCACCTCGCGAGGCAGGGGCAGCTCGAGCAACTGACTCACCAGGCGCTGGAGCGCAGCGGCCAGCTGCTCGATACGCGCCTGGCGCCGCGTTTCCGAGTCCAGCACGGCCTTTTCCAGCCGCGGTACCAGGGCACTGAGGCCAGCATCCAGATCGCCCTGGCGCAACAGCTCTCGCATCTCCAGCATGCACTGGTCGACAGCCTTGTCCGCGCCCTCGACCGCCAGGCTGCTGCGCACCAGGCTGCGGCGCAAAAGATCGACCCGAGCGTTCCAGCGCTCTTCCAACTGGTCCTGCTGTTCGAGGCTTTGCAGGTATTTCTCTTTCCAGCGCAACGTATCGTCGTTCATGGGGAAAGATCGGTCGAGGGCAACGAGTCTGCCTGGGAGTGGCCGGGCAGGCGGATTTCGACCGCTACCGGCAAATGATCGGAGATCGGCTGGGCGAGTATCTGAAAACGCTCCAGCGCAAGGCTCGGGCTCAGCAGGATGTGGTCAAGGCAGCGCTGCGGCCGCCAACTGGGGAAGGTCGCCTCGATTTGTGGCGCAAGCAGGCCCAGGTCGCGCAGCGGGGATTTTTCCAGCAGGTCGCTGGCATGGGTATTCATATCGCCCATCAACACATGGTGGCGATAGTCGCCGAGCAGTTCGCGAATGTAGGCCAGCTGCCGCGTACGGGTTCGAGCACCCAGGGCCAGATGCATCATTACCACGATCAGTGCGTCCCTGCCTTCGCCGAACCTGAGCAGAATCGCGCCACGTCCAGCAGGGCCCGGCAAGGGATGATCCTCCAGCGCCCCGGGCTCGAGCCTGCTGAGCAACCCATTGCTGTGCTGGGCAAAATGGCCCAGGTTGCGGTTGAGCTGTTGATACCAGTAGGGGAACGCTCCCAGCTGCGCCAGGTGTTCGACCTGGTTGACATAGCCCGAACGCAGGCTGCCCCCGTCGACCTCCTGCAGCGCCACCAGGTCGTAATCGCTCAGAAGCTCGCCGATGCGCTGCAGGTTGCCGGCCCGCCCAGGGTGAGGCAGCAAGTGCTGCCAGCTGCGGGTCAGGTAATGGTGGTAACGCTGGGTACTGATACCGACCTGGATGTTGAAGCTGAGCAGCCGCAGACGACCATCGGCCGGTAGCCCGCTCGCATCCAGGCAGTGCGAGTTGACCTTGGCCTGACACGGGCCGGCCAGACGTGGCGAACTCCAGCGGCGAAGCATGAGCGGTTACCGGGCTGCGCGTTCTTTTTCGATCAGGAAGTCGGCGACCTCCAGGGTACGCTGCGGACCGCCCGCGCTGCCCAGATCGAAGCGGTATTTGCCGTTGACAATCATCACCGGCACACCCGTGATCTGATACGCCGCGCCCAGCTTCTTCGCTTTCTCGATGCGCCCTTTCACGCCAAACGAATTGTAGGCCTTGAGAAATGCATCCTTGTCGACACCCTGCCCAGCCAGGAACGCGGCCATTTCGTCGGGCGTGGCCAGCTTCATGCGCTTGTTGTGGATCGCGTCGAATACCGCGTCATGCACGTCGTGCTCGACACCCATGCTGTCCAGGGTAAGAAACAGTTGGCCGTGGATGTTCCAGACGCCACCGAACATGGCCGGGATGCGCTTGAACTCTACGTCGTCGGGCAGTTGCTCGACCCAGGGATTGATCACCGGCTCGAACTGGTAGCAATGCGGGCAGCCATACCAGAACAGCTCGACCACTTCGATCTTCGAAGGCTCGGCGACAGGAACGGGGCTCGACAGCTCGACGTATTCCTTGCCAGCCTGGAATTCAGCGGCCTGAGCATTCAGACCGAAGAGGCTGAAACCGGCAAATACGGCGCTGAGGATGAATGTACGCATGATGACTCCTTGGCGGAAAACGACAGCCGGCTACCGTCTAGGGTCACCGGCGATGGGCAGGTTGCAGCAAATTGGCAGCGCTCGCTAGCGTTTTTCTATCGCTGCGGCACATTGCGCGTCCCCAGAGTGTAGCGGGGCGTAAAAACAAAAAGGGCGGCCAGGCTCATAGCCTGACCGCCCTTTCGCTGTCGCCGATTGGCGTGTGATCAGTGCAGGCCCTGGATGTAGCTGGCCAGCGCCTCGATGTCACGGTTGCTGAGCTTCGCCGCGATGCTGCGCATGATGGCCGCGTCGCCGTCGTTGGTGCGATCACCTTCACGGAAGTCGGTCAGCTGCTTGGCGATGTATTGTGCGTGCTGCCCACCGAGGTGCGGGAAGGCGGCCTGGGCGTTACCTACGCCATCAGGTGCGTGGCAGCCGGTGCAGGCGGGCATGCCGAGGTCGAGCTTGCCGCCGCGATAGAGCTCTTCGCCGCGCGCGACCAGTGCCGGATCGGCCATGCCAATGGTCATCTTCTGGCCGGCGAAGTAGGCGGCCAGATCGGCCAGATCCTCATCGGAGAACGGATCGAGCATGCCGGTCATTTCCAGCACTTTGCGACCAACGCCTTCCGGGGCGCCAGGTGTGGAACCGGCCTTGATGTCGTGCAGCTGCTTGAGCAGGTAGCGCTCGCCCAGACCGGCCAGCTTCGGGAAGTTCGGAGCGGGGCTGTTGCCATCCGCGCCGTGACAGGCGCCACACACCGCCGCCTTGCTCTGACCGGCTTCGGGATCGCCAGCCGCGTGGGCCATACCGGTGATGCCCAGGGTCAACAGCAGACTCACGAGTACTTTGTTCATCAGCTCATCCAACTACGGCTAAGGGTTTGTAAGGGACTCTTCGCGCCAGCATTCGGGTGTCCTGCCCTTACGCTGGCGCTTCTTATAAGCAGCATCGCCGCGCCTCGGCCGCTGCCCGGACTTCACCGGATACGAGCCTGACCGCAGGCCATGGTGAAGGGTCTGGGCGCTGGTAATAAGGGTTTAAGCAGGCCAAAGCGCACACAAAATCTGCGGCATTATATACTGGTGAATCCGAAACTGAAACGAAGCATTGCCGCACCCCTCGCCGCCCCGTACCTACCGGAATTCCTGATGCTCCCGAAAAACCCCATCATCGGCCTCTGCCAGCAAGCCTCTTTCATGATCAGCGCTGCCAAGGTCGACCAGTGCCCAGCCGATGAAGGCCTGGAAGTGGCTTTCGCGGGGCGATCCAACGCCGGCAAGTCCAGCGCGTTGAATACCCTGACCCACGCCAACCTGGCGCGCACCTCGAAAACGCCTGGGCGCACCCAACTGCTCAACTTCTTCCGGCTGGACGACGAGCGGCGACTGGTGGATCTGCCCGGCTATGGTTACGCCAAAGTACCGATCCCGCTCAAACAGCACTGGCAACGCCATTTGGAAGCGTACCTCGGCAGCCGCGAGAGCCTGGCCGGCGTGTTCCTGATGATGGACATCCGTCATCCGCTGACGGACTTCGACCGGATGATGCTCGACTGGGCCGGTGCCAGCGGCATGCCGCTGCACATCCTCTTGACCAAATCCGACAAGCTGGCCTTTGGCGCGGCGAAGAACGCCATTCTGAAGATCCAGCGCGACATCCATCAGCAGTGGGGCGAGGGCATCAGCGTGCAGCTTTTCTCGGCGCCCAAGCGTCAGGGTGTGGAGCAAGCCCAGGAGGTACTGGCACAGTGGCTCGGTCTGCTCGAAACGCCGGAAGACGAATAGCCATGAACGCGCCGGGCGACCGCAGCGGCCGGTGAACTTGCGCGTGTGGCGCTCCTCTGAACAGAACCCCCACGTTCAAGGAGAGCCACATGAAAAAGACCGCATCCGCCGTCTGGCAAGGCAACCTTAAAGAAGGCAAAGGCACCATCAGCACCGAAAGTGGCGCGCTGAAGGACAACCCGTACGGCTTCAATACCCGCTTCGAGGGCGCTCCGGGCACCAACCCCGAAGAGCTCATCGGCGCCGCCCATGCCAGCTGCTTCTCGATGGCGCTGTCGATGATGCTCGGCCAGGCAGGCCTTACCGCCGAACGTATCGAAACCAAAGCCGAGGTCACCCTGGACAAGTCCGGCGAAGGCTTCGCCATCACCACCATTGCGCTGACACTCAATGCGAAGGTTCCGGGAGCGGACGAGGCCCAGTTTCAGCAGATCGCCAACCAGGCGAAGGAAGGCTGTCCGGTATCCAAGGTGCTCAACGCCGAGATCAGCCTGACCGCCACGCTGCAGGCCTGACCCGCGTGCAGACATGAAAAAGCCGCCCAGGCCTTGCGATCTGGGCGGCTTTTTCACACGCGTCAACCGCGGATGTTGTAGATGTCCCGCTCGTTCAGCTCGGCGTATTCGTACAGCCGTGCCAGGTAGGCACGCTGCTGCTCCCAGACCTTGCTGGCGACCGGGTCGGCAGCCGCCGAGGCGTCGACCACCTCGGCCGCGACTTCCTTCAGACGTGCCAGCACTTCATCGGGCAGGCGCCGAACCTCCACACCCTGCTCGCGCAACTGCTCCAGCGCTTCCATGTTCTTGGCGTTGTAGTCGTCGAGCATGTCGCCGTTCACGTCGCGCGCCGCAGCGCGAACGATCGCCTGCAGGTCGGCCGGCAGGGTTTCCCAGGCCTTGAGGTTGACGTCCAGCTCGAAGGTCACGTTCGGCTCCTGCCAGCCCGGCGTGTAGTAATACTTGGAAGCCTTGTGCAGGCCGAGCGCCAGGTCGTTGTAGGGTCCGATCCATTCAGTGGCGTCGATCGCGCCCGTCTGCAGCGCAGTGAAGATCTCGCCGGCCGGCATGTTCACCACGGTCCCGCCCATCTTGGTCAGCACCTCGCCACCCAGCCCGGGGGTGCGCATCTTCAGGCCCTTGAAATCATCGACCGAGTTGACTTCCTTATTGAACCAGCCGGCCGTCTGCACGCCGGTGGCGCCACAGGCCATGGGCAGCACGCCGTACGGCTTGTAGACCTCCTCCCAAAGCTCCATGCCACCGCCGCGGTGCAGCCAGGCGTTCATTTCCTGGGCATTCGGGCCGAAGGGCAGCGCGCAGAAGAACTGGGCAGCGGGCACCTTGCCCTTCCAGTAATAGGGCGCGCCGTGGCCCATTTCAGCGGTGCCGCGCGAAACGGCGTCGAATACCTCGAGCGCGGGCACCAGCTCACCAGCGGCGTAGACCTTGATCTTCAACCGGCCGCCGCTCATGTCCTCAACCAACTTGGCAAAACGCTCGGCACCGACGCCTACGCCGGGAAAGTTCTTCGGCCAGGAGGTCACCATTTTCCAATTGAAGGTTTGCTGGGCGCTGGCTTGGTTGTCACCGGCGGCTTCGTTCTTTTCCTTGCAGCCGGCCAAGGCCGTTGCCGCCAGGCCCACGCCTGCAGCGGCGAGAATATCGCGACGTTTCATGGGAGTTTCTCCTTGTTTTTGTTTGTTCTTGCGGGTGCGGGGAGCCCCCTTGCCATCAGAATCGCGCGGCATCGACAAGCCGGTCGATAGCCGACGGCTAGCCGTTCGCCTCGTGCACGGCGGCATTGCACCGCTCGCGCCACGAGCCCCAAACGAACAGCTTGTTTCAGGCTCGGCTAACATAGAGGCTCGCGCCCCTCAAGCCTAGCTCACGCGACTAAAGTTGTAGGCAGATTGCTGCGATTGACCGGGCTGCATAGAATCGGCCGCCTCTCCAACACTCCTCTCACTAATAAGAAGGACTCGACCAATGTCCGCACCCACACCGGCCGCCTTGCGCGTGGCGGGCATCATCGATGCCCTCAACGCGCGACTCGGCCAACTCTGCGCCTGGCTAACCCTGTTTCTCGTTCTCGGCACCACCATCGTCGTGGTCTTGCGCTACGGCTTCGGCATCGGCGCCATCGCCCTGCAGGAAGCGGTGATGTACGGCCATGCGCTGGTCTTCATGGGGGCAGCGGCCTGGACCCTGCAGCGCGGCGGACACGTACGCGTCGACATTTTCTATCAGAAGTTCTCCGCACGCCGGCAGGGCCTGATCGACGGCCTCGGCCACCTGCTGTTCCTGTTGCCGGTCTGTCTGTTCCTCGGCTGGAACAGCTGGGACTACGTCGGCAATTCCTGGGCGACGGGCGAGCGCTCCAACGAGTCTGGAGGGCTGAAATTCGTCTACCTGCAGAAGTCGATCATTCTCGTGCTGGTCGCAAGCCTGGGCCTGCAGGCCATCTCTGACCTGATCAAGGTCGTCTACCGTCTCGCCGGTCGCTTGCCGGAACTGGAGGTCAAGCATGGCTGAGATCATGGCGATTCTGCTGTTCGTCAGCATCTGCATCGCGCTGATGTCGGGCTACCCCGTGGCGTTCACCCTGGGCGGCATGGCGTTGTTATTCGCCGGCATCGGCGTGGTAACCGGCACCTTCGACGTCGGCTTCCTGCATGCCCTGCCAAACCGCATCTTCGGCATCATGAACAACCAGACGATGCTGGCGGTTCCTCTGTTCGTCTTCATGGGCGTGATGCTGGAAAAGTCCCGCGTCGCCGAAGATCTGCTCGAATCGATGTCGCGCCTGTTCGGCACCATGCGCGGCGGCCTGGCGATCTCCGTCTGCGTGGTCGGCGCCCTGCTGGCCGCCAGCACCGGCATCGTCGGCGCCACCGTCGTGACCATGGGCTTGATGGCTCTGCCGACCATGCTGCGCCGCGGCTATGATCCGGCAATCGCGACCGGCACCCTGGCCGCGACCGGCACCCTTGGCCAGATCATCCCGCCGTCGATCATCCTGGTGCTGCTGGGCGACGTGATGTCCAGCGCGTTCCAGCAGGCGCAGCTGAAGATGGGCATCTTCTCGCCCAAGACCGTCTCGGTGGGCGACCTGTTCGTAGGCTCTCTGATTCCCGGCCTGGCGCTGGTAGGCCTCTACATCCTCTACCTGGCGCTGACTGCGATCTTCCAGCCGAAGAAGCTGCCGGCGCTGCCCCAGGAGGAGCTGGGCCCGATCGAATGGGGCAAGCTGGTTGCCGCGCTACTGCCGCCGCTGCTGTTGATTGGCGCAGTGCTGGGCTCGATCCTCGCCGGCTACGCCACTCCCACCGAAGCGGCCGCGATCGGTGCCCTGGGCGCCACGATCCTGTCGCTGGCCAAGCGCCAACTCGATTTCAAGCAGCTCAAGGAGGTCGCCTTCGGCACCACGGAAATCACCTCGATGGTGTTCCTGATCCTGATCGGTGCCTCGCTGTTCTCCCTGGTGTTCCGAGGGTTCGGCGGCGAAGCGCTGATCGAGGACGCCCTGCATCAACTCCCCGGCGGCGTGCTTGGCGCCTTCCTGGTCGTGATGCTGGTGATCTTCCTGCTCGGCTTCATCCTCGATTTCATCGAGATCATCTTCGTGGTCGTGCCTATCGTCGGTCCGATCCTGCTGGCCATGGGGCTGGACCCAGTCTGGCTGGGTGTGATGTTCGCCCTCAACCTGCAGACCTCCTTCCTCACGCCGCCCTTCGGCTTCTCGCTGTTCTACCTGCGCGGCGTCACGCCCAGGAGCGTACCGACCAGCGTCATGTACAAGGGCGTGATCCCCTTCATCATGATCCAGATCGGCATGCTCGTCGTCGCCTACCTCTGGCCTGGAATCGTCACCTGGCTCCCGGAACAGGTCTACGGCCGATAAGTCCAACCAACGCCCGTCACCGACGGGCGTTGTTTTTTCTCTGCGACGAACTCGACTCACCGTACCCACGACTCATCACCAGGGGAGCGCCCATGCCCGCCGACATTCAACGCCTCGAACAGGACCAATTGAGCTGCTGGCGCATCCGCCATGGCGACGCCGAGCTGCTAGTCGCCGAACAGGGCGCCCAGGTGCTCGACTACCGCCGCGGCGACGCGCCGCCAATCATCTGGCTGAGCGAAGAGGCGGCACTGCTCAGCGGCCAATCGGTACGTGGTGGCGTTCCGGTGTGCTGGCCCTGGTTCGGCGATCTCGCTCGCAACCCGCAAAGCGTGCAGCAGCTCTACGAGGGCGAGGCCGCACCGGCGCACGGATTAGTCCGCGCCATCGACTGGACAATGGATGAACCAGAGGTCGACACCGATGGCGTGACGCTGCGCCTGCGCTGTCCGCAGGCCGAACAAGGCTGGCCGCAATGGCCCCAGCGCATGGGCCTGCAGCTGGAGATCCGCCTGGACCAGGCGCTGCATCTGAGCCTGATCACCGACAACCGGGGCGACCAAGCGGTGTCGTTCAGCCAGGCGCTGCACACCTACTTTGCGATCAGCGATATTCATCAGGTCTCGGTCGAAGGGCTGGCCGACCGGCGTTACATCGAAACGCTGGAGAACTGGGAGCCACGCCAGCAGCACGGCGACCTTCGCTTCAGTGGAGAGACCGACCGCGTCTACCTGGGCCTGGCGCCGACGCTGAGCCTGATGGATCCGGCCTGGAAGCGCCGCATCGTCCTTCAGTCCCGGGGCTCGGCCTCGGCCGTGCTGTGGAATCCCTGGATCGCAAAGGCGCAGCGCCTGTCGCATTTCGCGGACGACGCCTGGCAACGCATGCTCTGCATCGAGACGGCCAACGTACTCGACGACCTGGTAACGCTCGCGCCCGGGGCCAGTCATACCCTTGGCCTGACCATCGATAGCCAGCCGCTGCGCTGAGATCGGGCGATTTCGGCGGGACGTGGCGGGAATCGCCGCGCCTCTCCGTTAAACAACTCCATCCTCCCCTGTCGCCTATGCCGCCAAAGCTGCCCTTACAGGTGCCACGCATAGCCTCCTTGAGGCTCGCTGCACGCGTTGCGCCTGAGGCCCTGGCCTATATCCGGCGGACGCCTGAGTCGCTCGGTACGCCTACTGCCCTCGCGGGGGCTATATAAGGTACCTCTCGCCCACATACTGTGACCCGCCGCCTAATTCCATGTAAGCCTTTACTTACATGGCAACAGCATATCTCTTACTTCAACTTAGTTGCTACATCACCAACTTCTCCGGAAGTTCAACGCCTTTCGCCTGTATGTATAACGCTGCAGGACAGGTCACACTTTCCAACTTGAACCCGCCGGTCACGGCGTCTAGGATGCCCATCCCATAAGGACTGCGCAAAAAACTGCGCAAGTAAGGTGCGCAAGATCTTGCGCACTTTCCGTATTCACAAGGCATTGCCGGCTATATATGGCGATCGCCCCAAAAAGTTCATGGATTGAACTTCCGAGTCAGGGACGATGTATTCAGACACACTGACCTCTCATTATTTGAAATTGGCCAAAGTGCCGGTTTCCGATAACAGTTTCGCCGGCGAAGACAGCCGCTACACGCCCGGCTACGAGCTACTGGAAGCGGAGCTCGGCAAGGCCAGCGCCGTGCACGAAACCGGCGGCATCGACTGGCAGAAGATCCGCGAAGGCAGCGAAACCCTGCTAGGCACCCAATCCAAGGATCTGCGTGCCTGTGCCTGGCTCACCTGGAGCCTGTACCAGCGCGAATCCTTCGCCGGCTTGCAGGCGGGCGTCAGCCTGCTGCATTACCTGTGCTCCCATCACTGGCTCGAACTCCACCCTCGCAAGGACCGCACCCGCGCCGCAGCCATTTCCTGGCTGGTGCCGCGCATGGAGCAGGCCCTCGCCGAGCACGTGCCAATCGGTGAGCAGCTTGCGCTGTTCCGCAAGCTGGCCGATGACCTCCGCGGCCTGGAAAACTGCCTCTCCGAACACCTGGGCGAAAGCGCCCCGCTGCTGTTGCCGCTGTGTCGTCGCCTCGACGACATGGTCAAGCGTGCCGCTGTCGCCCACCCGCAACCCGGCACGGTCGGTGCCGCCATCGCCCAGGTCAAGCAGGCCGCGGCGCAGGTATTCACTGCCACCACACCGGTCGAGCACGAGAAGGACGCGCACAAGAGTCTGCGCAGCCTGCAGGATCAGGCCCGCCCATTGTGCAGCTGGTGGCTGAAGCAGAAGGCTACTGACCTCAAGCCGCTGCGCCTGGCGCGCACCCTGCTGTGGCTGTCGATCGACAGCCTGCCTGAACGCAACGCCGAGCAGGTCACCGCGCTGCGTGGCATCCCGGCGGACAAGCTGGCGAGCTATCGCGAGCGCTTCTCCCAAGGACTCTATGCCGATCTGCTGGCGGATCTTGAAGCGAGCATCGCCCGCGCACCCTTCTGGCTCGACGGCCAGCGCCTGGCCTGGGAATGCCTGAACGAGCTCGACGCCGAGCACGCCATGCGCGAAGTGGAAATCCAGCTCGCGCTGTTCCTGCAGCGCATGCCGGGTCTCGATGAGTTGCGCTTTCATGACGGCACGCCTTTCGCCGATGCTGAAACACGCGCCTGGATCAGCGCCAGGGTGATGCCGCATGTGCAGCCCGCCCAGGCCGCGAGCGAGCCGATCGCCAATCAGGGCGGCACGCCCGCCTGGGAAGAAGCCCTGCAGGACGTGCTTCCGCAGCTGCGCAAGGACGGGCTCAAGAGCGCCGTACAGAAACTCAAACTGGGCCTCAACCAGGCCCGCGGCGGACGCGAGCGCTTCTTCTGGCAACTGACCTTGGCTCGGCTGTGCTTCCAGGCCAAGAAATACGACCTGGCAAAGACCCAGCTCGAATCCCTCGATCAGACGCTGCAAGCCTCAGGGCTCGGCGACTGGGAACCCGATCTCGCCCTCGAGGTGCTGCGTCTGTTGCATAGCTGCTGCGAGCTGCTGCCGCAGAACCACGCCGTGCGTGAAAGCAAGGATGAGATTTACCGCAGGCTGTGCCACCTCGATCTCGAAGTGGTACTCGATTAGGCCCCCGGGCCGTAAACGCAAAGGAGAAGACCCATGGCCAAAGAAGGCTCGGTAGCCCCCAAGGAACGCATCAACGTCACCTTCAAGCCCGCCACTGGTGGCGCCCAGGAAGAACTGGAACTGCCCCTCAAACTGATGGTGCTCGGCGATTTCAGCCAACGCGCCGACGATCGCAAGATCGAAGACCGCAAGCCGATCGCCATCGACAAGAACAGCTTCGACGAAGTACTGGCCAAGCAGGAGCTGAATCTCACGTTCTCGGTTCCGAACCGCCTGCAGGACGAGCCCACCGACGAAGAACTGGCCGTGCAGCTGAACATCAACTCGATGAAGGACTTCAACCCGGCCAACCTGGTCGAGCAGGTTCCCGAACTGAAGAAACTGATGGAACTGCGCGACGCCCTGGTCGCCCTGAAAGGCCCGCTGGGCAATGCCCCGGCCTTCCGCAAGGCGATCGAAAGCGTGCTCGCCGACGACGTTTCGCGCGACCGCGTACTCGGCGAACTGGGCCTCGCCGCGAAAGAACAACTGGACGCCTGAATCTCCCGACAAGGAAAGCCAACACCATGAGCACTAGTGCAGCAGCCGTCGAAAGCGGCAAGAACCTCGCCGAAGCCGGCATCCTCGACCGCATCATCGCCGAAACCAAGCTGACCCCCGACGACGAGGCCTATGACATCGCCAAGCGCGGCGTTTCGGCCTTCATCGAAGAACTGCTCAAGCCGCAGAACGAGAACGAGCCGGTCAAGAAGGCCATGGTCGACCGCATGATCGCGGAGATCGATGCCAAGCTCAGCCGGCAGATGGATGAAATCCTCCATCATCAGCAATTCCAGGCCCTGGAATCGTCCTGGCGTGGTCTCAAGCTGCTGGTCGATCGCACCAACTTCCGCGAGAACATCAAGCTCGAAGTTCTCAATGCCTCCAAGCAGGACCTGCTGGACGATTTCGAAGACAGCCCGGAAGTGGTCCAGTCCGGCCTCTACAAGCACATCTACACCGCCGAATACGGCCAGTTCGGTGGCCAGCCGGTCGGCGCCCTGATCGCCAACTACTTCTTCGATCCGAGCGCACCGGACGTCAAGACGATGCAGTACGTGGCGTCGGTCGCGAGCATGTCCCATGCGCCCTTCATCGCTGCTGCCGGTCCGAAATTCTTCGGCCTGGAAAGCTTCACCGGCCTGCCGGATCTGAAGGATCTGAAGGATCACTTCGAAGGCCCGCAGTTCGCCAAGTGGCAGAGCTTCCGCGAGCAGGAAGACGCCCGTTACGTCGGCCTGACCGTGCCGCGCTTCCTGCTACGCAACCCCTACGACCCGGAAGACAACCCGGTCAAATCCTTCGTCTACAAGGAAAACGTGGCCAACAGCCACGAGCATTATCTGTGGGGCAACACCGCCTACACCTTCGCCAGCCGCCTGACCGACAGCTTCGCCAAGTTCCGCTGGTGCCCGAACATCATCGGCCCGCAGAGCGGTGGCGCGGTGGAAGACCTGCCGCTGCACCACTTCGAGAGCATGGGCGAGATCGAAACCAAGATCCCGACCGAAGTGCTGGTCTCGGACCGTCGTGAATACGAACTGGCCGAAGAAGGCTTCATCGCCCTGACCATGCGCAAGGGCAGCGACAACGCCGCATTCTTCTCGGCCAACTCGACGCAAAAGCCGAAGTTCTTCGGCAACAGCGAAGAAGGCAAGAACGCCGAGCTCAACTACAAGCTTGGCACCCAGCTGCCTTACCTGTTCATCGTCAACCGCCTCGCGCACTACCTCAAGGTGCTGCAGCGCGAGCAGATCGGCGCCTGGAAAGAGCGCACCGACCTGGAGCTGGAACTGAACAAGTGGATTCGCCAGTACGTCGCCGACCAGGAAAACCCAAGCTCCGAAGTCCGTAGCCGTCGTCCCCTGCGCGCCGCGCAAGTCGTTGTCAGCGATGTTGACGGCGAGCCGGGCTGGTACCGCGTCAGCCTGAACGTGCGCCCGCACTTCAAGTACATGGGTGCTGATTTCACCCTGTCGCTGGTTGGCAAGCTGGACAAGGAATAAGCATCCATGGCCTACGGCAGCCTTTTCGAACGCCTCGGCGGTGACGCCGACAAGCGCGCCGGCTGGAGTCGCGAAGTCGCGGCAATGGCTTCGGTGGCTGCCCATCTGGCCAAGATGCTCAGCACCCGAGCGGGCAGCGTACAAACGTTGCCCGACTACGGGTTGCCCGATTTGAACGATATGCGCCTGTCGCTGCATGACTCGCTGCAACAGGCGCGTATTGCCATCGAACGCTTCATCGAAGCGTACGAGCCACGCTTGAGTCAGGTCAGGGTGATATCCCTGCCCCGCGACCATGATCCACTGAGCCTGTCCTTCGCCATCGAAGGCCTGCTGGAAGTCGACGGCTTCAAGCGTCACGTGAGTTTTTCCGCGAGCCTGGATGGCAGCGGACAAGTGAAAGTCCACTAAGGAGAGCCTGATGTCCGGTAAACCCGCAGCCCGCCTGGGCGACCCCACCGATTGCCCGAAAAAAGGCCACGGCACCAACCCCATCGCGGCAGGCTCTCCCGACGTTCTGTTCGACGGCATGCCCGCCGCGCGCATGGGCGACCCCACCGCCTGTGGCAGTGCGCTGGCCAGCGCGGTGATCCCAACGGTGCTGATCAACGGCAAACCGGCTACCACGGTGGGTACGACGGGCGATCACGGCAATCCGGTGATCGCCGGGTCGGGCACCATACTGATCGGCGGCTGACCATGCGCTTTACAAGGATGGTCCGCTGATGTCGTTCAATCACTACTACCAGAGCGAACTCACCGCCCTGCGTCAGCTGGGCAAGCGCTTTGCCGAGCGCAGCCCAGCGCTGGCGCCGTTTCTCGGCCAGGCCGGACGCGACCCGGATGTCGAGCGGCTGCTCGAGGGCTTTGCCTTTCTCACCGGGCGTCTGCGCCAGAAGCTCGATGACGAGTTGCCGGAGCTGACCCATTCGCTGATGCATCTGCTGTGGCCGAACTACATGCGCCCGCTCCCGGCGTTCAGCATGTTGCAGTTCGATCCGGTCAAGCGGCCCGGCCCGGCGCTGATGGTGCCACGCAACACGCCGGTCGAGTCCCGGCCGATCCAGGGCGTGACCTGCCGTTTTCGCACCGCCTATGCCACCGAGGTCCTGCCGCTGGCCCTCGAAGGGCTGGACTATTCGGTCAAGGGCGGCGGCGCACTGCTCAGCCTGCGCCTGCAGATGACCGCCGACGGCCACCTCGGCGAACTGGACCTCAAGCAGTTGCGTCTGCACCTGGCCGGCGAGCGCTATATCAGCCAGATGCTCTACCTGAGCCTGTTGCGTCACCTCGATGGCGTGCAGCTGGTCGCCCTGGATGCCGATGGCAAGCCCTTCACCGACGGGTTCGGCGCCGCTCTGCCCGCGCTGCAGCTAGATCCATCGAAGCTGGAGCCGGTGGGCTTCGCCGAAGACCAGGCGCTGATTCCCTACCCCCTCAATACCTTCCGGGGCTATCGCTACCTGCAGGAATACTTCGCCTTCCAGGAGAAATTCCTCTTCGTCGACATGCTCGGTCTCGATGCCCTCAAGCGCCTGCCGCAGGAGGTACTGGAGCAGGCCCGCGGCTTCGAACTTCGTTTCGACATCCACAAGGCCGGCGTGCAGCGCATCCGGCCGACGCTGGACAACGTGCGGCTGTACTGCACGCCGGTGGTCAACCTGTTCGAGCACGACGCCATCCCGATTCGCCTGGACGGCAAGCAGGATCAGTACCTGCTGCTGCCTTCGGAGCTGGACAGCAGCCAGTGCGGCGTCTTCTCGGTTGACCGCGTCACTGGCTGGAAGCCCGGCGGCATGGGCTACGAGGAATACGTGCCGTTCGAATCCTTCGAGCACGACCCCAGTTTCGACGTCCCGGTTGCGCGCCCGCACTACAGCGTGCGTCAGCAACCTTCGATGCTCGGCGACGGGCTGGAAACCTATCTCAGCTTCGGCCTGCGCAACCTCGACCAACACGAGACGCTGTCCATCGAGCTGACCTGCACCAACCAGAACCTGCCGCGCCAGCTGCGCCTTGGCGACATCTGCCTGCCCAGCGAAGACACGCCTGAGTTCCTGACCTTTCGCAATATCAGCGCCGTGACACCGAGCTACGCACCGCCGCTGCACCGCGACTTCCTCTGGAAGCTGATCAGCAACATGTCGCTCAACTACCTGTCGCTGGCGAACGTCGAAGCGCTCAAGGTGATCCTCGAGACCTATGACCTGCCGCGCTACTACGACCAGCACGCGGAAAAGGTCAGCAAGCGCCTGCTCGGCGGGCTCAAGGAGATCGGGCACCAACACGTCGACCGGCTGCACCGCGGCCTGCCGGTGCGCGGTGTGCGCACGGAGCTGGTGATGGACCCCGAGGGTTATCTGGGTGAGGGAGACCTGTTCCTCTTCGCCTCGATACTCAATGAATTCTTCGCGCTGTACGCCAGCCTCAACTCGTACCACGAGCTGCGCGTCAGGAGCACACAGGGAGAGGTGTATCAATGGACGCCGCGCATGGGGCAGCAGCCCCTGCTCTGAACCGGATCAGCCGGGGCATCCGCGAGTACAGCCTGTTCCAGGGTGTGCTGCTGGTGATGGACCGCCTGAAGGCCGCGCATCCCGATCTGGACGAGGAAGCGCTCTACGAGCACTTGGAGTTCCAGGCCAACCCGAGCCTGGGCTTTCCTGGCAGCGACGTCGATCGCGTCGAGTTCTTCCAGGAGCACGGCGAGCTGCGTGCGCGCCTGCGCATCAACCTGATCAGCCTGTTTGGTGCGGGGTCTCCGTTACCTGCGTTTTACGGCGAGCAGGCTCTGGGCGACAGCGCCGAGGGTAACCCGACGCGCGAATTCCTCGACCTGTTCAACAACCGCTTACAGCGCCTCATGCTGCCGATCTGGCAGAAGTACCGCTACCGTGCGCGCTTCACCAGCGGCGCACGTGATCCACTGTCCGAGCAGCTGTTTGCCCTGATCGGTCTGGGCGGCGAGCAGATTCGCGCAGCCTCGGAGCTCAACTGGAAGCGCCTGCTGCCCTATCTCGGCCTGCTGAGCCTGCGGGCGCATTCGGCGGCGCTGATCGAGTCGGTACTGCGCTACTACTTCAAGCACGCCGACCTGCGCATCGAGCAATGCCTGGAGCGCCAGGTAGAGATCCTCGCCGAGCAGCAGAACCGCCTCGGCCGCGCCAACAGCCAGCTGGGCGAAAGCCTGGTACTGGGCGAGCGAGTGCGTGATCGCGGCGGCAAATTTCGCATCCACATCCGCCAGCTGAGCTGGGACCGTTTCCACGAATTCCTACCGGTGGGCAGCGGCTACCAACCGCTCTGCGCCCTGGTGCGCTTCACCCTGCGCGACCCACTCGACTACGACATACGCCTCGAGCTGCGTCGCGAGGAAATTCACGACCTGCGCATCGGCGCTGAAAATCCCTGCCGCCTCGGCTGGACCAGTTGGCTCGGCAGCGAACGCGCCGACGGCAGGGTCACCCTGGGCAGCCAGACTCATTAAGGAAGATGAACATGATCAACGTAGACCTCCAACAGCTGGTCCAGGCCCTCGATGCCGAGACCAAGCGGGATCTGGAAGCCGCAGCCGAACGCTGCGTCGTGCGTGGCGGCAGCAAGATTCTCGTCGAAGATCTACTGCTGGGCCTGCTGGAGCGCCCCGAAGGTTTGCTGGTACGTGCCCTGCAGGATGCTGATGTCGACGCGGGGACACTCGCCCAGGCCCTGCAGCCGCGCGGCGAACACAGCGAATCGCGCAACCCGGTGTTTTCCGCAGAACTGGTGCAGTGGCTGCAAGACGCTCTATTGGTGGGCAATCTCGAACTCGGTCAGAGCCAGATCGATCAGGCCGCACTGATCCTCGCCCTGCTGCGTAACCCCATGCGCTACGCCGGCAGCCATTATCAACCGCTACTGGCGCGCCTGAATGCCGAGCGCCTGCGTGAGTTCGCCCTCGCCCAGCAGCCCCAGGCCGCACCGGGCAAAGCGACGCCGGCGGGCGAGTCGAATCTCGAGCGCTTCACCCACAACTTCACCCAGCAGGCACGCGACGGCAAGCTCGACCCAGTGCTTTGCCGCGACTCGGCGATCCGCCAGATGATCGACATCCTCGCGCGCCGTCGCAAAAGCAACCCGATCGTGGTTGGCGAGGCAGGGGTCGGCAAGACTGCCATCGTCGAAGGCCTGGCCCTGCGTATCGCCAACGGCGAGGTACCAGACGCGCTCAAAGGCGTCGAGCTGCTGTGCCTGGACCTCGGACTGCTGCAGGCCGGTGCCAGCGTCAAGGGCGAGTTCGAGCGCCGCCTGCAAGGGGTGATCGACGAGGTCAAGGCCTCGCCCAAGCCGATCATCCTGTTCATCGATGAAGCCCACACCCTGATCGGCGCCGGTGGCCAGGCCGGCAGCGGCGATGCGGCCAACCTGCTCAAGCCGGCGCTAGCGCGGGGCGAACTGCGCACCATCGCCGCCACCACCTGGAGCGAATACAAGAAATACTTCGAGAAGGACCCAGCCCTCGCCCGCCGCTTCCAGCCCGTCCAATTGCACGAGCCCACCGTCGACGAAGCCGTGACCATCCTGCGCGGCCTCGCACCGGTCTACGAAAAGAGCCACGGCATCTACCTGCGCGACGACGCCGTGGTCGCCGCCGCCGAACTCTCGGCCCGCTACCTTGCCGGGCGCCAGCTGCCGGACAAGGCGGTGGACGTGCTCGACACCGCCTGCGCCCGGGTGCGCATCAGCCTGGCGGCGGCGCCCGAGGCGCTGGAACGGCTGCGCGGCGAGATCGCCGAAGGCGAGCGCCAGCGCCTGGCCTTGCGCCGGGACCTCGAAGCCGGCCTGAGCATAGAAACCGAAACACTGAACGGCCTGGAGACCCGCCTGGCAGCAGCCCGCGCAGAACTCGAGCAGCTGGAAACCCGCTGGTCCACGCAACGCACCCTGGCCGAACGTCTGCTGGAGCTGCGCAAGCAGTGCGCGGCCGCTCGCCTAGCAGGCGATACCGAAGAGCCCACAGAGGAAAGCTACCCGAATCTGGAACAGCTCGAAGCCGAGCTGCGTGACCTTCAGGTCGAACTCGCCAGCGCCCAGACCGCCGAGCGTCTGGTGAGCTTCGAGGTCTGTCCGCGCCTGGTGGCCGAGGTGATCAGCCACTGGACCGGCGTGCCGCTTTCCCAGCTCGCGCGCGAGCACAACAGCAAGGTGCTCAGCTTCTCCGCGGACCTGCGCCAGCGTGTACGCGGCCAGGAGCAGGCCATCGAGGCACTGGACCGCTCGATGCGCGCCACCGCAGCCGGGCTCAACAAGCCCGACGCGCCGGTCGGCGTCTTCCTGCTGGTCGGCCCCAGCGGTGTCGGCAAGACCGAAACCGCCCTGGCCCTGGCCGACCTGCTGTATGGCGGCGAGCGCTTCCTCACCACCATCAACATGTCCGAGTTCCAGGAAAAGCACAGCGTTTCCCGCCTGATCGGGGCGCCGCCGGGGTATGTCGGCTACGGTGAAGGCGGCATGCTCACCGAGGCGGTTCGCCAGAAGCCCTACTCGGTCGTACTGCTCGACGAGGTCGAGAAAGCCGACCCGGACGTGATGAACGTCTTCTACCAGATCTTCGACAAGGGCGTGGCGAACGACGGCGAGGGGCGCGAGATCAACTTCCGCAACACCCTGATCCTGATGACCAGCAATCTCGCCAGCGACCGTATCGCCAGCCTCTGCCAGGGCGGGCAGCGCCCAGCCACCGAAGACCTGGAACTGGCCATCCGGCCGGCGCTGACCCAGCACTTCAAGCCCGCACTGCTCGCCCGCATGCGCGTGGTGCCCTATTACCCGGTACAGGGCGAGGTGCTCAACGAACTGGTGGCGCTCAAGCTGTCGCGCTTCGGCGAGCGTCTGGCCCGCCGCCAGTTGCAGTTCAGCCATTGCGAGGCGCTGGTGGAGAATCTGGCCGAACGTTGCACCCACAGCGACAGCGGCGCACGGCTGATCGACCATCTGATCGACCAACACCTGCAACCACTGGTGGTCGATCGCCTGCTCGACGCCATGGCCGGCGGCGAAACCCTGCAGCGGGTCCACGCCACGCTGGATGGCCAAGGAACGGTGGTCTGTGAGTTCGCTTAAGCCACCGCCCATGTTCGACCAGGTCCCCCAGCCGCTGCGCTATGCGCAGTCGCTGCTGGAGCACTTCGCCGGTCTGGCGCGGGCGGCCAGCGCCGACACGCTGCTTGCCGGCCTCGTGGAGGCCGCGGCCAAGCTGACGGCCTGCGACCTGAGCCAGCTCTACCTGCTCGATGAAACCCATACCCGGCTGACGCTGTCGGCCGAATGGCTCGATGACAAACTGCAACCGCGCGAACCGGCCAGCCTGCCCAGCGACTACGATGGCGAGCAGCTGCTGCAGTACTGCCTGTGCCAGAACCAGCGGCTGTTCATCGGCGAGCTGGACAGCAGCCTGCACGCCAGCAGCTTCCTGCCGGAGCGCTCACCGTCGTGGCGTAGCCTGCTGTGCCTGCCGCTCGCCGACGAGCAGGGCCGGGTTCGCGGGTTGCTGGTCACCGCCACCCGGCACGCCCGTGAGCTGTCGGCCTTTGCCGACTCCCTCGACCAGCTCGGCAGGTTCGCCCTGGCGCAGTCACAACTCCTGCAGCGCCTGAGGGCGCCGCGCCAGGACCTGCCGATCGCACCGAGCGCTCCCTGCGCTAGCGGTTATGGCCTGATCGGAGACAGCGCCTGCATGCGCGCGGTCTACGGGTTGATCGGCAAGGTCCTGCATAGCCCGGTGAGCGTGCTGCTGACCGGTGAGACCGGCACCGGCAAGGAGCTGGTGGCCCGTGCCATTCACGACTGCGGCTATCGTCGCAGCAAAGCCTTCGTCGTCCAGAACTGCGCCTCGCTGCCGGAAAACCTGCTCGAAAGCGAACTCTTCGGCTACCGCAAAGGCGCTTTCACCGGTGCTGACCGCGACCGCGCCGGTCTGCTGGACGCGGCAGACGGCGGCACCCTGTTCCTCGATGAGATTGGCGACATGCCCCTGCTTCTGCAGGCCAAGCTGCTGCGGGTGCTGCAGGAAGGCGAGGTGCGTCCACTGGGGTCCACCGACACCCACAAGGTGGATGTGCGGATCGTCGCCGCGACCCACCAGGACCTGCGCAAGCGCGTCGAAGAGGGGCGTTTTCGCGAAGACCTCTTCTACCGTCTCTCGCATTTCCCCATCGAGCTGCCTCCGCTGCGCGAACGCGATCAGGACATTCTCCGCTTGGCCCGGCACTTCGCGGACAAGGCCTGTACCTTCCTGCAGCGCGACCTTTGCCGCTGGTCCGACGCAGCCCTCGAACAGCTGGCCAGCTATGGATTCCCCGGCAACGTTCGCGAACTCAAGGGTCTGGTGGAGCGCGCCGTACTCCTGTGCGAAGGCGGCGAACTGCTTCCCGAGCATTTCAACCTGCGCATCGAGCCTGGACTGGAGCAGAGCGGCATGACCCTGCGCGAACGCATGGAGCGGGTCGAACGCAACCTGCTCGTCGACTGCCTGCGCAAGAATGGCGGCAACCAGAGCCAGGCCGCCCGCGAACTGGGCCTGCCCCGGCGCACCCTGCTGTACCGCATGGAACGGCTGAACATCAGCCCCGCAGATCTCTAAGGACGGACCGAAGACATGTTCAACCCGGCCAACGACACCCATTTCAGCCTCGCCATCGAAGGCATCGCACACGACCTTCAGGTGCTTGCGTTCACGGGGCGGGAAGCCCTCTCGCAACCCTTCGCCTTCGAGCTCGAACTGGTCGGCGAGCGCCCTGATCTGGACCTGGGAAGCCTGCTCCACCAGCCGGCCTTCCTCGCCCTCTCGCTGGCCGGCAACGGCATCCATGGGCTGATCTACCGCGTCGCCCAGGGCGATTCCGGCAAGCGCCTGACGCGCTACCACATCACCCTGCGCCCTCAGCTGGCCTACCTCGCCCACCGCACCAACCAGCGCATCTTCCAGCACCTGACGGTGGATAAGATCATCGCCCAGGTGCTCGAGGAGCACGGCATCCAGGCGGACGCCTTCCGCTTCGGCCTCGGTTCGGTCTATCCCGAGCGCGACTACTGCGTGCAGTACGACGAGACCGACCTGCACTTCATCCAGCGCCTGTGCGAGGAAGAAGGCATTCACTACCACTTCCAGCACAGCGCCTCTGGCCATGTGCTTGTTTTTGGTGATGACCAGACGGGATTTCCCAAGCTCGCGCCGGTGGCCTACCAGCAGGACTCGGGGTTGGTGGCGGACCAGCCGGTGGTCAAGCGCTTCGGCCTGCGGGTTGAAACCCGCACCAGCCGCGTCACCCGCCGCGACTACGACTTCGAGAAACCGCGCCTGACCATGGAAGGCGCCTTCCAGAGCGAGTTCCAGCCGGACCTGGAAGACTATGACTACCCCGGCCGCTTCACCGAGCGCGCCCGCGGCAAGCACCTGTCCCAGCGCGCCCTGGAACGTCATCGCAGCGACTTCGAACTGGCCGAAGGCGAAAGCGACCAGCCGCAGCTGGTCACCGGCCACTTCCTGGCCCTCACCGAACACCCGCGCGGCGACTGGAACCAGCTCTGGCTGCTGAACGAGATTCTTCACGAAGGCACACAGCCGCAGGTGCTGGAAGAATCGATGACGAGCGATAGCCTCGCCCGTGATGGCTTCACTCAGGGCTATCGCAACCACTTCACTGCCACGCCCTGGGACATCCCCTACCGCCCGGCCCTGAACCACCCCAAACCCAAGGTACTCGGCAGCCAGACCGCCGTGGTCACCGGCCCGGCCGGTGAAGAGATCCACTGCGACGAATATGGCCGCGTGAAGGTCCAGTTCCACTGGGACCGTGACGGCCAGGCCGACGACAAGACCAGCTGCTGGCTGCGTGTCTCCTCGAGCTGGGCGGGTGATCGCTACGGCGGCATCGCCATCCCGCGGGTCGGCATGGAAGTGCTGGTCACCTTCCTCGAAGGCGACCCCGACCAGCCGCTGGTCACTGGATGCCTGTATCACAAGGAGCATGTCGTCCCGTACGACCTGCCGGCCAACAAGACCCGCAGCGTCTTCAAGACCCTCAGCTCGCCCGGCGGTGGTGGCTACAACGAACTGCGCATCGAAGACCGCCAGGGTGCCGAACAGATCTACGTCCACGCCCAGCGCGACTGGGACGAGAACATCGAGCACGACCAGAAGATCCGCATCGGCCACGAACGCCACGACACCGTCGAGGCCAACAGCTACAGCGAATTCAAGGCCGAAGAACACCGCACCACCCACGCCGACCGCAAAACCGAAATCCGCGCCAACGACCACCTCACCGTCGGCAACAGCCAGCACGTGAAGATCGGCACCGGGCAGTTCGTCGAGGCGGGCAATGAGGTCCACTACTACGCCGGCAGCAAAGTCGTCATCGACGCCGGCATGGAACTCACCGCCAAAGGCGGCGGCAGCTTCCTCAAACTCGACCCCAGCGGCGTCACGCTGAACGGCGTGGCCATCAAGATGAATTCGGGCGGCGCGCCGGGACGTGGTTCGGGTGCAAAGCCCATCCTGCCCGGGCTCGTGAAACCGGCGGATGCGGATAGGCCTGGGATTCCGCTGGAGGCACTGGCTAAGCAACGTCGTGTTTTCCTGCAAGCTACCAGCGGAATCTGCGAAGTCTGTGAGGCGGCCAAGCAAGCCCGGGAGGCGACATGACAGGCACAGGCTTTTTGCTATTCGATGGTGCATCGCATAAACAGGCCCTGGCTTGGCTCTGCCAGACCTTTCCCGAGCACAGCCCGCGTCCGCTATTGCTGGGTACGCCCTACTCATCCCTTGCGGAAATCGGCCCCATCCTGCTGAGCGCGGATGAAGGCAGCACCCTGCATGACGCCTGGTGCCAGGGCAGTTCCGAATTGCATTACGCCGTATGGCTGAAGAGCGACTTTGCCCTCGACGACCTGCACGGCATTCTGCAGCGCCGCCTGCGCGTCCTCTCCCCCGATGGTAGGGAATTCTGGCTACGGCTTGCGGACGGACGGCCTCTACTCAATGCGTGGCGGGTCAATGCCCAATGGCCTTTGGGATTCTGGCATGGCGTTCACGAGGTTTGGTTGAGCGGCGCGGACGCTCCCTTCCTGGCATGGGGTAATTCATCGCCCGAGCGGGACAGCACCGTTGCCCGGAAATCCCTCGACGCACAAATCACCCTGGACTGGCCATTGCTGGAAGCATTGGCACAGAGCGAAACCAACAAGCAGGACGCAACTCCATGAACCAACCCGTAGCCCAACCTGACCGCCTCCGCCCCGCTGCCTGCCCTCTGCTGGCAGCGGTGCTGCCCGTTCGCTACGCTATCGGCCCCATCGATCCACGCAACCCTTCCACTCTGGATGCATCGACTCTGGGATTGCCGAATATACAAGGACTGTTCCCAGAGCTGGGCCCGGATCATCCCCAATTACAGGATCGCCCGCTCGGTTATGTGCCACGCATGCTCCGCGACGGCTGGCTTTATGTCTGGGAGGACGGCCTGCAGGAGCTGAGCGAATACCGTGTCGAAGCCTCCCTGCTCAAGCCAACGGCACGTGGCGGGCGTGCTCGGACGGACAGCACCATGGCCTATCTCCTGCTGGAGTCCGGAGCGCCGGTATGCCTGGCCTGGTCGCCTGTCGAGTGGAGCGCGGACATCTTCGCTGAAACCGAGCAAAACGCCGGAACACGCCAGCGTCTCATGCGGGAGCTGATCCCAGGAGCAGCCCCCTTCAGCGGAGCGGTCCGGCCCCTGCACTCGCAGATCGGTGACGCGAAACCGGAAAATTATCGTTGGAGCTGCGCGAGCGAACCCAAATCTTGGCTTCTGGAAGAGCCGCCACTGAAGCGCATGCAGCGCTGCGAGCAGCAACATTTCGCGCTGCTCGATGACCCCTGGGGCGTACTGTTTGATCTGGCTGCCCTGCTGCGTGCTCGCAACCAAGCTTTCGACAAACTCAATCGGCACCGTGATGAATGGTCCATTGCCGCCGTAGTCAAGTCCGTCAGCGATAGCGACAAAGAGATACGTGACCGCTTGGCCTCAATGGTCGATGTACCACGGCTCCAGAGCGCTCTGCGGGAACAGGAGCGTGAGCAGGAAGCCTTGGAGACGGACCTGCGGCGTATTGCCGAGCTGTGGGTCGCCTGGTTCTCGACCCTGGGCCGCAGCACACCCGCCGACCTAGAGTCCGCCTGCGAACACTTCGACATCACCCGGCCCGACCAGCGAGACACACTGGAGGCGAGCTTTGCCGCTGCCTGCCTCGGGCCCGCATCCACTCCACCAGGTGTTAAAGCCATCGAAGAGGCTATGGATCTCGACCGAACCAAAGGTCAGCCCTGGCTGCTCTGGGCAGTACTGGGCGCGGCTCGGAAGGTTGGGCCTGGAGAGCTGAAACAGCTGCTGCATATTCCGGAAGGCGTGTCTGAGGCCGGTGCAGAGGCGGGCGCGGCCGCGGGGCGTCTGGCCCGCGCAACGGCCATCACCCTGACCCTGAACCTAGGTGCGGACAGGCTACAGAGTCTGGCGCCGGCAGGGGGCGGTGAACCTTTATTCGCGGCGCTGTCATCCATACTGGCTGGGCGGCTGCGCACCCTGTCCGAACAGATCGCCCCTCTGGCCTATAACTTGACGGTCGCCATGCTGGTGCGCAGCCAGCAGCGGATGGACGTAGAGCAACTGCGCCAGGTTGACGCTTTGCGCTGGCTCAGCGAGCAGATGGGCCAGGCCCATAACAAGGGGCAGCGGCGCAGAATCGACAAGCGCATCGAGCAGATCGAGCGCGAGCAGGCGCGTACCGCTCGCACAGCCCCTGGCACAGCCCCAAGCAAAAGCCCGACGGCGATCCAGGTTGAGGACGCCATTCCGCATCTTCGCGTGGTGCCTGCCCCTCAACCAGCACCCCTTCATTCCCAGCCGGGCTATGGCAGTGACGTACCACGCACGGTGCCCAATAAGCCAGCACCGGTGCTGCCTCCGCTTAGCGGCGATGCAGCCAAGCTGGAGCTGCCGCGCAATATCGGGGAATTACTGGATGAGGCGCCACTAAAGACGCTGATTGCGCTGGTAGCAGCTTGGAATATTGCGGAGGTTGGAAAGCAAACGTGGGCGGACATGTCAGCCAAGAACGTTATCTCTGCAACAAGTGCAATCATGGCAACGGCAACCGCCTCAACCGCGATACTGCAGCAACTTGCCGATACCCGATGGGAACAGCATGTGGCTAAAACCAGCCATATCGATCCTGGTGCTCGCAAGCTCCTAGCTGATGCACTGGGGCTGGCCTCGTTTGCCATGCTCTTCCAGGCCATTACAGCCGCCATCGACGTGTTCTACTTCGGTTGGCAGGCGCTGGACGCATTCCGCACCGGCGATCTAGACACAGCAGCGGTTAGCACCGCCCTTGCCGGTGCCAATTTGGGCTATGCCCGTGTATCCCTGCAGGCCATGCGTGCCCTGCGTGTCGCCCGCGCCGCGGCTCTGGCCGGCGAGGCGGAAGCCCTGGTCACCGGTATCCGCGTATTGTCCCTACCGCTACGCTTAAGCCTGGTCGGGCTGACTGTCACCATCTTTATCGGGATGATTTCGCTGATCTACACCCAGGACACTCCGCTGGAGCAGTGGATCAAGCAGACACGTTTCGGTATCCGTCCAGCGGACTGGTCTGGAGACTTCACCGCTACCATGCGCGCCTTCTACAAGGTCGTATTGCCGGTCAGCCTGACTCTGGAACGCTGGAACGATATCGACCCACGCAGCGGGCAATGGGTCAATGAACTGCGCCTGGTACTGCGCCTGCCTGGCCAGCGCGAATACCGCCAGGGCATGGTTAGCTTCGACGGACACGAGGAATGGAAGCGCTCGAGCGGTCTGCTCGGCTCAGCCAAACGCTGTGTGCCGCTGATATGGGGCGAAGACGACCTTATTCCCTTCGATCTGGATATCGGCAGCCGCGTGACGCCGGAACCCGATGGCAGCGCCCGCCTGCGCCGCGCCTACCACGAAGATGTCGAGGATTTGGCGGCTATCCGCGGGAGCCTGACCTACCAGCCCGTTGAAGGGCTTTACCTGCCGCCCATCGATATTGACCTGAGCTAAGCCATGACCGTAGCCACGAATCACCCCTTCGCCCAGCGCCTGGCCCAGGTGCCGGACAGCCGTCTGCTCCAGGCCGAACAGCCGAGCGGCGCACCGCTGATATGCATGCCCGAAGTGGAGGAGCAGACCGAGCACTACCTGGCCATAGAGCATGGTGATAGTGCCGATAGAGGGATGCTGACGGGGGCGCTAGGGGGAGTGGGAGGTACTTTTTGGGCTATCTTCGCTTTCGCTCTCTTTCTGAATCATCGCCCCGAGCCCGCGCTAAACACCCTATTACTTGCATTGGCCCTTTTTGCAATTCCCTTTATCTGGGAAGTCCTACGCCCCATGCCTCTCCCCATCCTGCTCAACCGCCGCACCCGCGAGCTGTACTTCGAGCAGGACGGCGAGCTGTACCACACGCCCTGGGATGGCATTGCCGCTGCCGCCTACGCCTATGGCACCGTTGGCCCCTATACCGCTGGCATGCGTCATGCGGCGCTCGAAGCCCTGCTGCATCGCTACGGGCACCCGGAGGAACAGGTGCTGGTCAACCTCGGCTCACCTATCGGCAAGAGCCTGGAGATGCAGCTGGGCTTTTGGGAATACCTGCGCGCCTATATGGACAACGGCCCTTGGTTCGACGAGAACGGTCACCACAGCGACTCTCCGCAGTTCAGCCAGAGCTTGCAGGAAGTACGCAATAGCAAGGGGCAATCGGTGCGACTGTACTGGGGGCTGATCAAAGACGAATACCGTGCGAACAAAGGCCGCAACTTTCTCAGCTACGCAGACTTTATGCTGCTGTTCGGCAGCATGCTGCTACTGCCGGTCCGTACCCTACAGAACTTCACTTATCGCATCGCCAAGCGCCGCTCGCGGAGCCAATGGCCGCGGCTTATTCGTGAGCGTCTGCGCGCCGATGGCCCGACCAGCCGGCTGGTCGATCTGGAACAGGGCCAGCCATGACCCAAGTCCGAACCATATCCCAGCACCCAGACCTATCGATCAGCATGTTTTATCAGCCGCCTCCGCAGGGCAAAGCCTGACTCCGCAAGCATCGCATCAGCGTTCAGGAATAACCCCAACCCCGCACGCCAAAGCGTGCGGTGCCACACTCTCTGATTGGCGACGGCCCAGTTCGTGAACCCCATCACCCCGCTTGCGGCCGTGGTGACCTTCAATACACGCCGAAGTTCCGCTTCACCACGGCTGCGGCCGTTCCCGCTCACGCATTCAAGGAGGAAATCGCGTGCTCAAGCGCTTTTTCGCATTCGCCCTGATCGTCACCGCCCTCGTCTTTGCCGGCTGTTCCGGCAACTACAAATTCAATGATGCCGAATACCGTCCGCTGGGCGATCCGCAAGCGGTAAACCGCGGTAACTGACCGCCAGGAGTAGTAGCACCATGGAATTGGTCTTCGATGTGGTCAGCGCACAGCAGTTCGTGCCTGGGTTGTTGACGACGAAAACCTTCAAGCAGGCCGGCGGCGTTATCGGCCGTGCCGAAGATTGCGACTGGGTCATCCCGGATCGCAAGCGCGTGTTGTCCAGCCGCCACGCCGAAGTGAGTTACCGGGACGGCGCATTCTTCCTCACCGACACCAGCAGCAACGGCATCCAGCTCAAAGACACCGGCGCCAGCCTGGACAAGGGTCGGGCTCAGCGCATCGAGCACGGCAGCGTCTACTGCCTGGGTGATTTCGAAATCCGCGCACGACTGATCCAGGACCCGGCCTCGTTCGAAGGGGATATCGGTCGTCCGCAGCCGGCCGGCAGCATCATCCCCGACGATGCGTTTCTCGATCTCGATCCGCTGACCGCCCTGGACCAACAGGAGCGCGTCTATGCCGAGGTGGATGACCTCACCGCCGTGCTCGCCCCATCGCGGGTGCAGGCCCAGCAACGCGACTATGCCCAGATCGACGAGGAGAACCTGCAGGTACCCGAGCTGGTCATGCCCAGGCCGGCTGCCCAACCCAAGGCCGCTCCAGAGCCCGAGCGCCTGCCGCCCGGCTTCTGGGCGCGCTTCGGCGAGGCGCTGGGCGTCGACCTGGACGAGCTGGATGAAGAGGCCCGACAGGCGCTGGCACTGAAAGCCGCCAGCCTGCTCAGGCAGAGCGTTGGCGGGCTGCAGCAGGCGCTGCGCACCCGTGGCGAACTGAAGAACGAGATGCGCCTGTCGCTGACCACCGTACAGAGCGCCGGCAACAACCCGCTCAAACACAGCATTGACAGTGGCGAAACGCTGACGCTTCTGCTGCGCGGCGGCAAGCCCGGTCAGCTGCCGGGCGAGCAGGCCGTCGGACGTGCCTTCCGCGACCTGCAGGCGCACCAGGTGGCGATGCTGGCCGCCAGCCGCGCGGCCCTCAAGGGGATGCTCGAACAGCTCTCGCCGGACCAGCTGGCGCTGCGCTTCGAACGCGACAACAAACCGCTGATTTCCACCTCCGGCAGCCGCTGGCGCGCCTATCGCCGCCTGCATCTGGCCATGCAGCGCGACGACGACTGGAGCGAGCGGCTGTTCGCCCGCGACTTCGCCCAGGCTTACGAGGAGCAGGTACGCCTGATCGCCACTCTCAACACCGACCTTCAAGGATGATGTCCATGTCTCGCTTCTTCCCCGCAGCCGTCTTCGCGGCGCTGGCCTTGCTCGGCGGTTGCTCGGCGCTCTCGCCCAATTCCGAGCTGACCAAACTCGACCTGTCGCTGCAGGGCAGTGACCGGCTCAACCCCGACCTCAACGGTCGCCCCTCCCCCATCGTGATTCGCCTGATCGAGCTCAAGCATCCAGTGGCCTTCGAGAACGCGGACTTTTTCTCGCTCTACCAGCGCCCCAAGGAAGCCCTGTCGCCAGATCTGGTCATTCAGGAAGAGCTCGAACTGCGCCCCGGCGAGCAGCGCGACCTCAAGCTCTTCGTCCAAGACGGCAGCCGCTATGTGGGCGTGCTGGCCGCCTACCGGGACCTGCCAGAAACCAATTGGCGTTTCGTCGTTCCTCTGCAGCACAGGGCGCAGAACCGCATCGGGCTGAGTCTCGACGAGCGCGGCATCCAGGCCGTCGACCCGCTCGCGAAGGGGAACTGAGCCATGAGCATGAACAAGGTGATCTGGCAGGAAGGCATGCTGCTGCGTCCGCAGCATTTCCAGCAGAGCGACCGTTATTACGACGCGCAGCTCAAGCTGCGCACCCAGAAGCTCGGCCACTACGCCTGGGGCTTCTTCGGGCTGGAGATCGACCGCCAGTTCCTCAACATGGGCAAGTTGGTACTGAGCCAGGCCAGCGGGATTCTTCCCGACGGCAGCCTGTTCGAGATCGGCGCCGAGCGCGAACCGCTGGCCCTGGACGTACCGCCCAACACCGGCAACACCCCGGTCTATCTGGCGTTGCCTCTGGTTACCGGCAACCACATCGAGAGCCGTCGACCGGAGCAGAAGGACGTGCTGGCGCGCTACACCGCCTTCGACGAGGAAGTCGCCGATTCCAATGCCGGTGACAGCAGCAGCAGCCAGGTCAGCACCGGCCGGCCGGACTTTCGGCTGCTGCTCGGCGAGCAGCAGGCCGACCAGGCCTATGTGAAGCTCAAGCTCTGCGACATCCTCGACACCACGCCCGACGGCGTGATCAGCCTCGACCCCGAATACATACCCACCTTCATCGACTTCCAGGCATCCAGCTATCTGCTGTCCTGCCTCAAGGAAGTGATCAGCATGCTCGGCCATCGCGGCGACATCCTCGCCGAACGGATCCGCGCCACCGGCAAGGTGGGCGGTGCCGAGGTCGGCGATTTCATGATGCTGCAGCTGATCAACCGCTACGAGCCCGTGCTGCGCCACTATCTGGGCATCGACCGGGTGCACCCCGAACAGATCTACCGTGAGTTGCTGGGCCTGCTCGGCGAATTGGCGACCTTCTCCAGCGAGACCAAGCGTCCCCGCCTGGAGGGTCGCTACCTGCACAACGACCAGGGAATGTCGTTTCGCAAGCTGATGGATGCGATCCGCCAGGTGTTGTCGATGGTGCTCGAACAACACGCCATCGAGCTGCTGCTGCAACAACGCCAGTACGGCATCCAGGTCTCGCCGCTGCACGACCACAAGCTGCTCGGCAGCGCCTCGTTCGTGCTCGCCGCCAGTGCCCAATGCGACTCCGAAGAATTGCGTCAGCGACTGCCGGCCCATCTGAAAGTCGGCCCGGTGGAGCGCATCCGCCAGCTGGTTAACCTGCACCTGCCGGGTATCAAGGTCAAACCGCTGCCGGTAGCGCCGCGGCAGATTCCATTCCACTCCGGCAAGACCTATTTCGCCTTGGAACTCAACTCCGAGGAATTGGCGCAACTGGAGCGATCCGGCGGCTTCGCCTTCCACGTGTCCGGCGAATTCACCGGGCTTGAGCTGAAATTCTGGGCGATCAGGAACTGACCGACATGATCAGAGAAATGGACTACGGACAGGACGACAAGACGGTCATCCTCAATCGCCACGGCGAGGCCCCGGCACAGAGCCCGCTGACCGACTTCAACGCAGCGCCCAGGTTCGAGCAGCTCGAGGAGCGGATGATCTACGCCGCGCGCCTGCGTCCGGCGGAAAGCTTCAACATCAGCCTCAACCCGCTGGTCGCGGCGGCCTCCACGCTGCTTTCCGAAGTGGTGCGGCTCAAGCACAGCTTCGAAGGCGAGGACCTGCACGCGCTGAACCAGCGCCTGTCGGGAGAACTGAAGCTGTTCGAGCACCGTGCCCTGCACGATGGCGCGGAGAGCAGCCAGGTGATGGCCGCGCGCTACGTGCTGTGTACCGTGATCGACGAAGCGGTGGTGACCACGCCCTGGGGCAATGAGAGCGAGTGGTCGCAGATGAGCCTGCTGTCTTCCTTCCACAACGAGACCTTCGGCGGCGAGAAGTTCTTCCAGTTGCTCGAGCGCCTCTCGCGTAACCCGGTCAAGCACCTGCCGATGCTGGAGCTGATGTACCTGTGCCTGTCGCTGGGTTTCGAGGGCAAGTACCGGGTAATGCCGCGCGGCATGCTCGAACTCGAAGCGGTACGCGACAGCCTCTACCGGCAGATCCGCCAGCTGCGCGGCGACGTGCCGCGCGAGGTCTCGCCGCATTGGCAGGGGCTGCGCGACACCCGCAGACGCCTGGTGCGCATCGTGCCCTGGTGGATGGTTGCGCTGTTCACCCTGATCTGCCTCGGCATGCTGTACGCCGGCTTCGCCTGGGTACTGGGCGAGCAGCGCGACACCGTGCTGCAGCCGTACCAACCCGTCGATCCGACCGTTCAGGTCGAGCCTCAGTCGTAACAAGGACGTAATGCCATGAAGGTTTTTTTCGGCAAGCTTGCCGCGTTTTTCCGCAAGACCTGGGTATGGAGCCTGTGTGTCCTGCTGATGCTGGCCCTGCTGGTGTGGTTCGTCGGGCCGCTGCTGGCGGTGAACGACTACAAGTTCTGGGAATCCTCGACCAGCCGCCTGCTGACCATCGCCGGCCTGTGCCTGGCCTGGGGGCTGTTCATCGTCTTCGCCAGTTGGCGCAGCACGCGCCGCAAGCAGGCCGAGGCCAGCGACGACGAGGCGCAGGAGCGCCTGCGCCGCGAAGGCCTGATCACCGAGGAGCAGAGCGTCCTGCGCGACCGTTACCGGGACGCCATGCGCACCCTCAAGAGTTCGAGCCTGTACCGCGGGCGCAGCGAGAAATGGCGCAACGACCTGCCCTGGTACCTGCTGCTCGGCCCCCAGAGCAGCGGCAAGACCTCGCTGCTGGACTTCTCGGGACTGGACTTCCCCCTCAACCGCGGCGAAAACCAGCGCCTGACAAAGGACGTCTCCGGAACCCGCTACGCCGACTGGTACTTCGCCGACCATGCGGTGCTGATCGATACCGCTGGCCGCTACCTGACCCAGCCCGATGCGTCCGTCGACAGAAAGGCCTGGGACACGCTGCTCGGCCTGCTGCGTCGCCGCCGTGCGCGCCCGCTCAATGGCGTGCTGGTCAACATACCGGTCGAGCACTTGCTGCAATCGAGCGAACAGGAGCTCGAGACGCTGGCGCGCCAGAGCCGCCAGCGCCTGCATGAGATCCACCAGCGCCTCGGCGCCGACGTGCCGGTCTATCTGGTGCTGAGCAAGGCCGACAAGGTGCTCGGCTTCGAAGAATTCTTCGATCAGCTTTCCCGCGAAGAGAGCGACCAGGTGCTCGGCGCGAGCTTTCGCAAGGAGCAGGACGGCACTGACGTCAACGTGGTCCGTGGCGAATTCGAGGAGCTGCTGCGCCGGCTCAACAGCCAAGTGATCCTGCGCATGCACCAGGAGCGCGACACCCAGCGTCGCGGCCGTATCCTCGACTTCCCCCACCAGCTCGGCCAGATCGGCGAGCGCCTGTGCCTGTTCATCGAGCTGGCGTTCTCCGGCAATCGCTACCAGCGCGCCAGCCAGCTGCGCGGTTTCTACCTGACCAGCGCACCGCAACTGCAAGACGCGCTGGACCCGCTGACCAGCGGCATCGGGCGCAACCTGGGCCTGTCGAGCAGCGCGCTACCGACCTTCCGTAATGGCCGGGCGCGCTTCATCAACCATCTACTGAGCCGGGTCATCTTTCCGGAAGCCGACCTCGCCGGACTGGACCAGAAGGAAGTACGCCGGATCGACTGGGGCCAGCGCGCCCTGTATGCCACCAGTTTCGCCTGCCTGGCCTTGTTCGGCGCGCTCTGGGCTACCGGCTTTTCCGGCAACCACCAGCGACTCGAACAGTTGCGCAGCCTCGCCGACCAGCTCGGCCGCGAGAGCCAGGGCATCACTGCCCAGGACGACGCGCTGCGCACCCTCAAGGCGCTGGACACCAGCTACGCGGCAACCCGGGTATTTCCGGCCAAGGCCGAGGTCTCCTATCTGCAGCGCGCCGGGCTGTATCAGGGCGAGGATGTCGATCCGACGGTGCATCAGGCCTACCGCCGTGAACTGGAAAAGCTCCTGCTGCCGCGCATCGGCCGCCAGCTCGAAGCCCAGATCCGTGCCAACCTCACCGACCGCGAACGCCTGCTCGGCAGCCTGCGCGCCTACCTCATGCTCAATCTGGCAGAGCGCCGCGACACGGCTTTCCTCAAGGAGTGGTTGGCCGCCGACTGGTCGCTGCGCTATGCCGGCAACGCCGTGGCGCAAAACGGCCTGAACACCCATTTCGAACGGCTGCTCAGCGAAGACTTCGCACCCTATCGCCTCAACGACCAACTGGTGACGGAAGCGCGCAAGGTACTGCGCAGCGAATCGCTGGCCAACGTCGTCTACCGCATGTTGCGCGACCAGGCCCGCAGCCTGCCCGACTACCGTTTCAGTCAGCGCCTCGGTCCGCAGGGCGCGCTGTTCAACGGCAGCGACTATGCCATCCCCGGCTTCTACACCCAGAACGGCTACCAGAAGTTCTACGTTGCCCAGGGCAGCGACCTGGTTCGCGAGATCCTGCGCGACAACTGGGTGCTCGGCGAGGGCGACAGCCTGAGCCTCAAGGACCTTGGCCGCCTGATGGTCGAGATGGAACAGCTGTACTTCCGCGACTATGCCAACTACTGGGGCGAAGCCGTCGCGCAACTGACGCTGGAGCCTATCGCCGGCGCCGGTCAGGGCGCGGTGCTGCTCAGCGGATTGAGCGCCGCCAACTCGCCGCTGCTGCAATTGCTGGTCGAAGTGCGCGACAACACCCGCTTTGCCGGCGCGGCGGACGCCGCTGGTGACGCAGCGGAAGCTGCCGACGCGCTCAAGGACGCCAACGGCAAGCTGGGCAAGGCTGCCAAGCTGGCCTCCGCCGCAGCCGAGCAGGCCCAGGCGGCACTGGCCAAGAATCTGCCGGACACCGCGCGCAAGACCCTGGAGCGGCGTTTCGAGCCCCTGCACCGCCTGCTCGACGACAACTCGGGCGCCAGTGCCGAGCTGGTGCCGACGCTGCAAGCCATCGATGCATTGCACCTGCAACTGGCGAGCCTGGCCCACGCCAGCGCGCCGGATCAGGCCGCGTTCGAGCTGGCCAAGGCACGCATGGGCGGCCAGCGTGACGCCATCAACCAGCTGCGCGCGAGTGCCGCCCGGCTGCCGCAGCCGATCGGTAACTGGCTCGGCCTGCTTGCCGAAGACAGCTGGACGCTGGTCCTGAACGACGCCTACCACTACCTCAACCAGCGCTACCAGAGCGAGCTGTATGCGTTCTACAGAGGGTCGCTGCGCCAGCGTTACCCGTTCAGCGCCCACAGCGAGAGCGACGTGGCGATCGCCGATTTCCGGGAATTCTTCAAGGCCCAGGGGGTTGCCGACGGCTTCTTTGATCGCTACCTCAAACCTTTCGTCAGCGGCAGCGCCGGCCAGTATCAGCTGCGTCGTGTCGACGGCCGGGGCCTGCCGCTGTCGCGCGAGTTCCTGGCGCAGATGAGCCATGCGCAGACGATCCGCCGCAGCTTTTTCGCGGAGAACCCGAACGAGCCGCAGATCCGCTTCAAGCTCGAGCCCTACTCGCTGGATTCGAGCCTGGGCCGTGCCGATTTCCGCTTCGGTAACCAGCAGATGGAATATCGCCACGGACCGATCGTGCAGACCGCCTTCAGCTGGCCTGCCGACGCCGACGAAGGTCGTACCAGCCTGGTGGTGGAAGAACTGGGCGGGCGCCGCGTCGGCATCGAGAAGAACACCGGCCCCTGGTCGCTGTTCCGCCTGCTCGACCTGATGCAGGTCGACTACCACAGCGGACGCGACGTGCTGATGCTCAAGGCCAACCTGGGCGGCCGCCACGCCAATTACCTGCTGCACAGCCAGCGCTCGCCGAACCCGTTCGACATCGCCCTGCTGCGCGACTTCAAGCTGCCGGCGACCCTGTGATGACGGGCACCACGAGCCTGACCCACGGCTGGCGCAGCGCCGCACGGACCGACAGGGGCAAGGTCCGCGCGCGCAACGAGGACGCCTTCCTCGATTTCCCCGAGCAAGGCCTCTGGGTCATCGCCGACGGCATGGGCGGCCACCACAACGGCGCCTTGGCCAGCCGCCTGATCGTCGAACAGCTGGCCGAACTGCCCGAAGGCAGCCTCGCCGAGCGCCTGGTCAGCCTGCGCCGCTGCCTGCACGACCTCAACCGCCGGCTCGGGCAGGAGCTGACGGTTACCGCTGACCGCCCCGACCCGGTGATCGGCAGCACCGTCGTCGCCCTGCTGATGGAAGGCGAGCGCGCCGCCTGCGTCTGGGCCGGCGACAGCCGCTGCTACCTCTGGCGCGGCGGTCGCCTCTATCAGCTCTCACGCGACCATTCGTTGCTGCAGCAACTGATCGACGAGCAGCACCTCAGCCCGCTGGAGGCCGCACGCCATCCCGCGGCGAATGCCCTGACCCGCGCCATCGGTGCCAGCGAGCAGCTGGTGCTGGATATCCTCGAGTTCGACGTCTACCCGGGCGACACCCTCCTGCTGTGCAGCGACGGGCTCTACCAGAGCCTGTCGCCGGACGCCCTCGGCGCGGCGCTCAATTCGCCGTCATCCGGTCTCGCGCTGCAGCGGCTGTTCGACCAGGCCCTGGACGGGCCGGCACGGGACAACCTCAGTGCCGTGGTGGTCCGCCGATGAACGAACCCCTTCGCGCCGGACCCGACTCTGACCTGACCTACTTCGCGTTTGCCGCCACGGCTGCCGAACCGGCGCCCCAGACGCCGTCTGCCGCCGCCATAGCGGCCGGCGATCTGCCCCAGGTATTGGGCGGTCGCTACCTGATCGAGCGACTGCTGGGCGTGGGCGGCATGGGCGCGGTCTACCGGGCGCGTGATCTCTTGCAGGAGCAGTTTGGCGATCCGGAGCCCTACATCGCACTCAAGACCCTGAGCGATGATTTCGCCGAGTACCCCGACGCCCATGCGCTGCTCTACACCGAGTTCGCGCTGACCGCCCGGCTGAGCCATCGCCATGTCGTGCGGCTGTTCGGCTTCGACGTGGACGCCGCCAGCCAGCGCGCCTTCATCACCCTCGAACTGCTCAAGGGGCCGACCCTCGACCGGTTGCTCAGCGAGCGCCCCGACGGCCTTGCCTGGGACGAGCTGCGCGACATCGCCCTGCCGTTGCTCGAAGCGCTGGCGTACTCCCACAGCCGCGGCGTGATCCATGGCGATCTCAAACCGAGCAACGTGATGCTCTCCGACGATGGCCTGCGCCTGTTCGACTACGGCCTCGGGCAACCGCTCGAAGGCGTGCTGCCCGGCCTGCCCCGCCTCTCGCGCAACCGTTTCACGGCATGGACGCCGCGCTATGCCGCGCTGGAGCTGCTCGACGGCGGTGACCTCTCGGTAGCCACCGATCTCTATGCTCTGGGCTGCTTGCTCTATGAGCTGGCCAGCGGCAGCCACCCGTTCCGCCGCCTGAGCGCCAAGCAGGCCAAGGCCATGGCGCTGGACGGCGAACTGCAGCGGCCGGCCAGGCTGCCGCCGCATTGCTGGCCCGCGCTGCGCTGCGCGCTGGCTTTCGAACCGGCGCAGCGACAAGTGAGCGTCGCCGAACTGCTGGACCTTTTTTGTCGCCCCGCACCCAGTCGCCTGCAGCGCTGGTTCGGGCGCACCCATGGATGACACGAGCACAAAGGAAGCGCCATGTTCAACGCGGCCAATGACACCCATTTCAGCCTCACCATCGAAGGCGTCGAGCATGACCTGCAGGTGCTCGCCTTCACCGGTCGCGAGGCCATCAGCCAGCCCTACCGCTTCGACCTGGAGCTGGTCAGCGAACGCCCGGACCTGGACCTGCAAAGCCTGCTTCATCAGCCAGCGTTCCTCGCGCTCTCACCCGCCGGCAACGGTATCCACGGGCTGGTCCACCGCGTCGCCCAGGGCGAATCCGGCAAACGCCTGACCCGCTACCGACTGGCCATCGTCCCGCAGCTCGCCTACCTCGCGCATCGCACCGACCAGCGCTTCTTCCAACACCTGAGCGTGCCGCAGATCATCGCCCAGGTGCTCGAAGGCCAGGGTATCCAGGCCGACGCCTACCGTTTTCAGCTCGGGCCGGTGGTCTATCCCGAGCGCGACTATTGCACCCAGTACGACGAGACCGACCTGCATTTCATCCAACGCCTGTGCGAGGAAGAAGGCATCCACTACCACTTCGAGCACAGCGAACAGGGGCACGTACTGGTGTTCGGCGACGACCAGACGAGCTTTCCCAGACTCGGGCAGCCCACCGCGTACCTGCAGGACAGCGGCCTGGTCGCCGACGAGCCGGTGATCAAGCGCTTCGCCGTACGGCTGGAAACCCGCACCAGCCGGGTCACCCGCCGCGACTACGATTTCGAACAGCCGCGCCTGCTCATGGAAGCCAACCACAAGGGCCAATCCACAGGCCAGGAGAAGGCGCCGGACCTGGAAGACTACGACTACCCCGGCCGCTTCACCGACCGCGCCCATGGCAGGCACCTGTCCCAGCGCGCGCTGGAGCGCCACCGCGCCGATTACCGCCAGGCCGAAGGCGACAGCGACCAGCCCAGGCTGGTCAGCGGCCATCTGCTGGAAATCGCCGACCACCCACGCCGTGAATGGAACGACCTCTGGCTGCTGACCGAAGTGCTCCACGAAGGCAAACAGCCGCAGGTGCTCGAAGAGTCGGTAACAAGCGACAGTCAGTCAGGTGACGGTTTCACTCAGGGCTACCGCAACCGCTTCACCGCCACCCCTTGGGTCGTCCCCTACCGCCCGGCCCTGATCCACGCCAAGCCGCGTGTACTCGGCAGCCAGAGCGCGGTGGTCACCGGCCCCGCGGGCGAAGAAATCCACTGCGACGAATACGGTCGGGTGAAGGTCCAGTTCTTCTGGGATCGTCACGGCCAAGCCGATGACAAGACCAGCTGTTGGCTACGCGTCAGTTCAAGCTGGGCCGGCGACCGCTACGGCGGCATCGCCATCCCACGTGTCGGGATGGAAGTGCTGGTCACCTTTTTGGAAGGCGACCCGGATCAGCCACTGGTCACCGGCTGCCTGTACCACAAGGAGCACGTCGTCCCCTACGACCTGCCGGCCAACAAGACCCGCAGCGTCTTCAAGACCCTCAGCTCGCCAAGTGGTGGCGGTTATAACGAACTGCGCATCGAAGACCGCCAAGGCGCCGAGCAGATCTATATCCATGCCCAGCGCGACTGGGACGAGAACATCGAGCACGACCAGAAGATCCGCATCGGCCACGAACGCCACGACACCGTCGAGGCCGCTAGCTTCACCGAGCTACGGGCCGAGGAACACCTGAGCGTCACCGGCGACCGCAAGGTGGAGGTCAAACCCGACGACCACCTCACCATCGGCCAGACCCAGCATATCAAGCTCGGCACCGCCCAACTGACCAAGGCCGGCCGCGAGATCCACCTCAAGGCCGGCCAGAAAATGGTCATCGAAGCTGGCCTCGAACTGACACTCACCGCCGGCGGCAGCTTCATCAAGCTCGACCCCGGCGGCATCACCGTCAGCGGCCCGATGATCAAGATAAATGCGGGTGGGGCGCCAGGTAAGGGAGCTGGGATTAAGACCAAGCCGCCGGTGTTGCCGGGGGCTGCGGATAGGGACAAGGCGGGGAATTTGTTGGAGCAGGCTCAGCCGGGCGAGGTACCCAATTCACCTCGTAAACCCAAGCGCTCGCTCAACTTTTCCGGTTAACGCAAGGACGAGGGCTGCTTATCACGCAGCTCCAAAGGCAAGGATCAGGACGTATCGAACATGGCCGAAGACAAACCGATCAACTGGGCTTACCCCTTCCCCAGCAAGGAAGTAGACAGTAGTCCGCTGCAACTTCTCACCCATATGGCCAAGGCCAAGAGCGGTTATTACCCGACCGGCGAGAACGGCCTATGGCATGGAGGTGTGCATTTCGATGAAGGCACGGCAGCCGTATTCGACCAATCGAGTGTGCGCTGCATCGCCGATGGCGAGGTGATTGCCTATCGTATCGATGAAAGCTATCCCGTCAGCGAGTTCACCGATGAAATCCCAAGCATCAAGCGAGCGCCGTTTTCCACAGGGTTCGTTCTGGTCAAACACACTCTTCAGCCGCCACAGCCCAAGAAAGCCGAGGGCGACGCAGCTGATGAGCAAACACCTCCGAGACTGACTCTCTACAGCCTGTACATGCACTTACAGGATTGGGCCGGCTATCAGGCGAAAGCGGATCTGCCACGGCCTGCCTTCTGGGAGGTCAAGAGTCATATCGTCAATACCCAGAGCCAGGGTCTGATCGTTCGCGCCAGTGCCAACAAAGACTCTTCGAATCTATCGGAAATTACCAAGGGAGCCGAAGTCACAGTGACGGCAACCGAGGGTGAGTACAGCAAGCTTGTAAGCCTCATCAACGGCACGGCAAATCCACCCCTCACGGCCGATAGCGAAGGCAATCTTCCCGGCTACATTTCCTCCAAGTTTTTGCAAGCTCGGAGTGAGCCCAGAGAGCTGGGCCATGTAGTGGTTTTGGGTGAAGGCATTCCGATTAAGGCAGGTGAGCTGATCGGCCATCCCGGCATCTATCAAAACTATAATGGTGCCGCTAATCCGCTTGTTCATCTGGAAGTATTCAGCTGCGACAACGTGCCTGGCTTTATCGCTCGTAGTCGTGCCTGGGCAAGCCGCTTGCCGGATGATCAAAAGACCCTGCTCAAGGTCTACAAAGGCGCGAGCAAACTGATCGCCCATCGAGATGATTTCAATGCCGAAAATCCGCCCAAGCTCAGCGACGAAGGAAGCCAGATCGGGGTCGACCTGATCATTCCCCAAGCACTCCTGGATGGCCTGCCAGCGGCGAACAAGATTCAGGTCAGAGCCGAAGGCAGTGCCTCACCAAGCACAACCCACTGGTGGCGGCTCGATGGATTGTTCGCTGACGAGAGCGGAAATCCCATCGACGGCTGGCTAGCCGAACAAGAGTTGATAACCACCCGCCACAGCCCTTGGGAATGGCAGGATTTCCAGTGCATCGAGGAAACCGGAACGCCCTTTGAAAAACTCGCCTACACATTCAATGCCAAAGGCATGCTGAGTGCAGACGAACAGCACAACTACCGCGCCCAGATAAACAGAGCCGATGGCGGCCCTATAGTCGCGCTTGCTCGCCTGTACGACATCGTCGATACCGACCAGAACGGCGTACTGACCAGCCATGAAATCCGAGTGGCGCTGGCCAAGCCCTGGCAAGCTCAAGTACTCGGCCAGTTGATCACCAAGTACGAAAGCGAGTGGTTCTGGAACCAGAGCAAATGGGACGAGCTTGATCCGTTGCTGGAGGAAGAACCAGGAAAGCCGAACCTGATCTGGGAAGCGGAAAAAGAGCGGATCAAGGCGCTGAGTTGGTGGAGTGATCTGACGGAGCGGCATGGCATCAATGGTGATGGGAAAGCGTGGCATTTTCAGCCTATTGCTGCAGCGAGTCTTTTTTTGTACTCGAGCCGATTGATTAATGTCGAACGCTTTATCGCAGAGTACACTAGCCAGCACGAGCAATTCGCCGCCAACACCCCAGCTTTTTCGCAAGTATCCAAGGACAACCTGCGCACCATCGTGGAACTCATCAACAAGTATTACGAAAGCCACCCCGGAAAAACAAATCTCTTCGAGCTTGCATATATGCTCGCGACAGCCCGGCATGAGGCATACTATTTCCCCACTGGCGAATTTTTCAGTTCTAAGCCGGAAGTTGGCGGCGCTGCCTACTTCAATAAATATGACCCGGTACTAGCTGTCACCCAAGAGCATCGAGATCGGGCTATAGAGAATGGGAACAATCTAAAGGGCGATGGCTATAAGTACCGCGGACGGGGACTCGTTCATCTCACTTGGAAGAACAACTACCGCAAGGCTCAAGACTACTTTGGCGTCGATTTCGTGACCCAACCCGACAAAGCCGCCGAACCCGAGCACTCCGTGCCAATCATGATTTGGGGCATGACGGAGGGGATTTTCACCGGAAAGAAACTAAGCCACTACATTAACTCTGCTGGCGTGGACTACACAGGGGCCCGTAGGATCATCAACGGCACCGACCAGCAGCAGCTTATTGCCAGCTATGCACAAAAATTTGAAGCTATCTTAAAACAAACATCCTCGACCAAGGAACCCTTCGCCCCATGAGACGCACATTATCTTTTGCCCTATTGATTTCGCTTACACTGGCCACCACGATATACGCAAATACATATACCGTTTCAACTAATAGCGAATTATCGGAAGTCTATACAGCAAATATGGACACCGGTATTTTAACGATTAACTGGGGAAATGAGACCAAAGTATTCTCCGATATGGTGGGCCATACAGGACAAGCCTCCAGAACTCTTGTACCGTTCAACGGCGGTCCCGCGCTAAGCTACGAAAACTCCGGATCAAATACACATTTCGAGGTGTTTTATACCCTCACGCTTAGGGAAAAGGTCCCCTTTATTGACTGCGTATACGGCAATATTCGCAATGGGCAGAACGGTGTTTCCATTCGCAAAGCTGTGTGCAATCTGCAGAAGCCACTGTCGAGCAATTATCAAGATCTGATTTTCACCTACTCGGACAATTGGATCGAAGCATCCAATACAGTCTCTCTGCAGTCTGTGATGACCGAGCCCTCTGAAGCTGCTGACGCGCCCCTAGGCCAACTGGGCGAAGTTTATGTAGCACTGCGCTACGATTCGGTCGAAGAGCTAATGTCTGCAACTCCAAAAACCATAGCGACAGTAGGTGCCAAAAACCATGAAGTGACCATCGGCAACGCTTATTTGGTGTATGAAGCCGATGGCATTACACCATTAGCGTTGGATATTGAGACGGACCCTGCCACACATTCATTGAAACGCCTGACTCCTACGGAGCTGTTACTAGCCGTTGAGGCCGACTGAAAAGAAATAAGAAGTAGCAAAAGAAAATAAAAACCACCCCATACATAGATCAGGCCAAACAATACACAGCAAACTTCAATTCATATAACGCACATCCAATAGCAGCGCCACCACTTATACAGTTAATATATGTCCCGGGCTAAGATTTTTATCCACCTTGGTCGCAGAAGCAATAGAGGGCCAGCCATCATTATCCGTTGCACCAACGAAACTTAAAAAGTTGCGAGGAAGCCTGCTGGACTTGGGATTAGCCATTCCCAAGCCGCTGCTAACTCGTTCAAAACGTTGCTCACGCTGTATTGCCATCCCCGCGAGACCCTGCCATAAACGGTCCATTCGCCTGGCGCTACAAGGATGTGAGTGATGCGATTACTACGACGTGCCCTGTTCGGGTTTTTGGTGGTGGCTGTGTTGCTGGTGGGGGTGGGGCTTTATTTCGTCGCCTATCCCAACCTGCCGGACTACGAGCCGCCTCAAGCACTTCACTACCTCGACCAGTGGAGCGAGGCAGATCGGCAGACCTATTACTACACGCCACAGGGAACACAGGTGAAAGGCCTGCATTACGCCTGGTTCGGCGCGTTGGAGAAGCCTTTCAGCCGGGACCGGCTGGCAGCGCCCGAGTACCTGGCGCGATTCGGTTTTCTGGTCGACCCGCAGCAGCACCCTTCCCCGCTTAACCCCGGCAATCTGCCCGTGGGCTTTGCTCGTCATGAATACGCCAGCACCGGCGTCGCCTATCTCGATATCACCTGCGCCGCCTGCCACACCGGCGAGCTGCGCCATGACGGCCAAGCCGTTCGCATCGACGGTGGGGCAGCGATGCATTCGCTGGCGTCCACGGTGCCGACGCTACGCGGTGGTGCCTTTGGCCAGGCGCTCGGCATGAGCATGGCCTTCACCTACTACAACCCGCTGAAGTTTCGTCGTTTCGCCCAGGAGGTGCTCGGCGAGGACTACGAGCGCGACCGCGATCAGCTGCGCGAGGACTTCAAGCAGGTACTCGACCGCCTGCTGGGCACGGCTTACAACGACTGGCACCGCGGGCTCTATCCGACCGAAGAAGGCTTCGGACGCACCGACGCGTTCGGTCGCATCGCCAACGGCGTGTTCGGCGATGCCATCGATGCCGACAACTACCGCGTCGCCAACGCCCCGGTCAGTTATCCGCACCTGTGGGACATCTGGAAATTCGACTGGGTGCAATGGAACGGCTCGGCCATGCAGCCGATGGCGCGCAATATCGGCGAAGCACTTGGCGTCGGCGCGACGCTTCACCTGCTGGGCGAAAATGGCGAGCCGCTGCCTGAAGCCGAGCGTTATGCCTCCGGGGTGCGCGTGCGTGACATGCATACGCTGGAAACCACGCTCATGCGTCTGGCCCCGCCGCGCTGGCCGGAGCCGGTGTTCGGGAAGATCGACCTGCAGCAAGCCAGCCTAGGCCGTGCACTGTTCCGCGAGAATTGCGCCCATTGCCACGAGGCGCGGCCCAAGCCCGTCGACCAGCGTTTCGCGCCGGAGCGCGATCCTGAGTGGCATCTGCCGGTGATCCCCACCTCGGTGGTCGGTACCGATCCGACCACGGCCGACAACATCGCCGATCACCGCTTCGACCTGACCCGCCTGGGCTGGTCCCAGGAGGAACTCGACCGGCTGGACGTGCGCCTCGAGGGCGAGGCGTCCGGCCCGCTGGACCTGAGCAGCCTCTCAAGTGCCAAGGGGCTGGCCTACATCACCGCCTATGTCGAAGAGCGCGCCTACCGCGAAGCCGGCATCGGCGAGACCGAGCGCGCCGAGTTCGACGGCTTCGGCCTGCCCATCGGCGTGCAGGAAATACGCGGCTACAAGGCCCGGCCGCTGGACGGTGTCTGGGCGACGCCGCCCTTCCTGCACAACGGTTCGGTGGCGAACCTGTTCGAGCTGCTGTCGCCGCTCGCCGAGCGCCAGACGCGCTTCTGGGTGGGCAGTGCGGAGTTCGATCCGGTGCGGGTGGGCTTTCGCAGCGAGCGGTTCCCCGGCGGCTTTCTGCTCGACACCTCGATCACCGGCAACGGCAACCAGGGCCACGAATTTCGCGCCGGTTGCCGACAGAACGGTGTGATTGGCCGCGCCCTGCAGCCCCACGAGCGCTGGGCGCTGGTCGAGTACCTGAAGGTACTGGGCGACCCGCAGATGGAAGCGCGACTGAGCGAGATCACGCCCAGACCCTGGACGCCGGGGCCGCGCTGCGGCTGACGCCTCGAACCTAACCGCAGAAGGATTTTGCACATGCTCAAGAAATGTTGGCTCTGGTTTGGCCGCGTGCTCGGCCTGCTCGTGCTGGTGGCCCTGATCGTCGGGCTCGTCGGGGGACTGACTGGTACCCTGATCGACGCCTGGAAGCACTCGGGGCCGGTCTCCACCGAGGAGGAGATTCCGCTCAGCGAGGCGTCCGACACCCGCGCGATCATCGCTGACGCCATCTCGGTTGTCGAACAGCACCGCGACAACACCCGCCTGCTGCGCGATGCCCACGCCAAGGCCCACGGCTGCGTCAAAGCGGAAGTCAGGGTTCGCGAGGGCATCGACCCAGAACTCAGGCACGGTGTATTCGCCGAGCCGGGCAAGCAGTGGGACGCCTGGATGCGGCTATCCAACGGCAACGCCTACCCGCAGTTCGACCGCGTGCGCGATGCCCGGGGCATGGCTCTGAAGCTGCTGGACGTGCCGGGAGAAAAACTCACGCGCAACCCGCGCCATGCCCTCGAGCAGGACTTCGTGATGTTCAACCATTCGGCGTTCTTCGTACGAGACGTGGCCGAGTACCGCAGCAACTTCTCCGCCCAGGCAGAGGGCAAGCGGGTGCTGGCGTTCTTTCCCGAATGGGACCCGCGCAGCTGGGAGCTGCGCCACCTGATCATCGCGCTAAAGACGCTCTCCCCCGCCCCACAAAGCCCGATGACGACCACCTATCATTCGGTCGCGCCCTTCACACTCGGGCCACTGAACATCAAGTATCGCGTGGTACCGGCGCCGGAGAATTGCCCCCACTACGTGTTGCCCGAGCAGAATCGAGACCTGCCCAACTTCCTGCGCAGTGCGCTCTACCGGCAGTTGTCCCTGGACCGCGTGCCGGCCTGCTTCACGCTGCAGGTCCAACGGCAGAATGCCGAACATTACATGCCCATCGAGGACACCAGCATCGAGTGGGACGAGGCGATCTCGCCGTTCGAGACGGTGGCCGACGTCCGGGTACCCGCGCAGGATTTCGACAGCCCCGAACAGAACCTCGATTGCGACAACCTGTCCTTCAACCCCTGGCATGCGCTACCCGAACACCGCCCCATCGGCGGTATCAATCGCCTGCGCAAGGCGGTTTACGAATCCATCAGTGCCTATCGGCTCGATCGCAACGGCGCGGCCGATCGATAACCGGCGCTTCAGCTCAGCTTCAGCGCGCTCAATCGCGCCTCGAGCAGTTCGGGAAATCGCTTGAACCAGATCTGGTTGAGCGGCGAGGGATGGGGCAGCGGGTGCAGACGGAGGCGACGTGCGGTACCACCGTCGGTCTGCATGTCCACCTCGATGCTCGCGTCGAACCGGTCGTCGCGCTGCCAGAACTGCTCAAGCGCCTCGCGCACCGCCTTCGGTTGCTCGATGCCGAACCAGAGAAAGGCCTCGCGGCCGAGGGTGATGATGTCGCGGCCCTGCCAGCCGTCGATCAGCAGGCGCCGCATCAGTGGATGAAAACGCCGCTTCACCTGCATGGACCAGGCTTTGTTACCGATCGGCTTGTACGGCACGGTGTTGATCCAGAAATAGTCCCGGCTCAACGCCCGACCCGCCTCGAAGTCGGGCATCGGCTCACCGTGCAGATGTCGATAGAGGACCTTGCGCACGATCTGCCCGCCACTGCCGATAAAGGGCTCGCCATGCTTGACCTCGTCACGCCCGGGATCGCGGCCGAAGAAGGCCAGCGGCGCATCGGCACGGCCCAGGCCGATCAGCGGCTCGAGCGGATCCTTGTCGAAGCGAGCATAAGTCTCGACATCGATGCCCTGGGTATCGCTGGCAAGATCGCGAAAGGCCTGGCGCTGCTTCTTGTCGAGGGGCATGGGTGGGCTCCGGTTCGAGCTAGAGGTCGTCTTCCTCGACCACCTTCACCGCCGCGGCATCGATCGCATAGGCGGCATCGGCCAGGTCGTTGCTGACCGGCTCGACCCGCAGCGTACCGTCGACCCAGAGCGGGGTGTAGATATCGTCGAGCTGCAGACCCTTGGGGTAGCGGACCAGCACGATCTGATTCGGCGGCGGTGGCGGCACGTGGATGCAGGCTCCCGGATAGGGCACCAGGAAGAATTCGGTGCTGCGTCCGCGGGCGTCGGTTTCCAGCGGTACCGGATAACCGCCCAGACGAAGCGTTTTGCCATCGAGCGCCGGCACTGTCTTGGCCGAATACATCACCTCGGGAAGCTCGCCCTGCTGCTTGAGCCCACCCTTGTCGCTGAAGCCCTGCCCTTCAGGCGAATCGTGACTGATCTCAGGCATGGCTTCGAGCGCCGCGCGGTCTTCGGGCGGCATCAACTCCAGCCAATCGAGTTCGGCAGGTGCGGCGTGGGTGAAGGATGCGAACAACAGAAGGAGCAGCAGAATCGGTCGGGACATGGCGGTTACGGCTGGAATGCAAGGGGCCGCCAGGGCAGCCCCTACGCGGAAGGTCAGTGCTTACGGCTGGTGACCATACCGTATATCACCAGCAGGATGATCGCACCGACGACTGCGCCGATAAAGCCCGCGCCCTCGCCCGCTTGGTAGAGGCCCAGGGCCTGGCCGCCGTAACTGGCGAGTAACGAACCGCCAATACCGAGCAGGATGGTCATGATCCAGCCCATGCTGTCGTTACCCGGCTTGAGGAAACGTGCGATGAGACCGACGATCAGGCCGATGATGATGGTTCCGATGATACCCATTGGCATTACTCCAAGGTCTTGCGCGAAAAGCCGCGTACCTCATCCGACCAATGAGCGCCGGCGCAGTTCGCCTACCTGGAGTGCCGACCGCGAGCCACCGGGCGGTGGCTCGCAGGGTCATCAGCTACGTTCGATCAGCGACTCAACCGCGGTGATCTGCCGGTCCAGGGTCGCGCGATCCGGGCATCGCAGGGTGGCATGACCGACCTTGCGGCCGACCTTGAAGGCCTTGCCGTAGTGATGCAGATGGCAGTCTTCGATCGCCACCACCTTGGCCACCGGCGGCACCTCACCGATGAAGTTGAGCATCGCACTCTCGCCCAGCTTGTCGGTAGCGCCCAGGGGCAGGCCGGCGATCGCCCTAAGGTGGTTCTCGAACTGGCTGCACTCGGCGCCTTCGATGGTCCAGTGACCGGAGTTGTGCACGCGCGGAGCGATCTCGTTGGCCTTGAGCCCACCGTCTACCTCGAAAAATTCGAAGGCGAGCACGCCCACGTAGTCGAGCTTTTCCAGCACCCGACCGACGTAGTCCTGGGCCAGCGCCTGCAACGGATGCGCGCTACTGGCCACCGACAACCGCAGAATCCCGGCTTCATGGGTGTTATGCACCAGCGGGTAGAAGCGCGTGTCCCCGTCACGCCCGCGCACGGCGATCAATGACACCTCGCCGGTAAAAGGCACGAAGCCTTCGAGGATGCAGGGCACGCTACCCAGTTCGGCGAACGCGCCGCTGACGTCTGCGGCCTTGCGCAGCACTTTCTGGCCCTTGCCGTCGTAGCCCAGGGTACGGGTCTTGAGCACGGCCGGCAGGCCGATGCGGGCGACGGCGGCGTCCAGGTCGGCCTGCGACTGGATGTCGGCGAATTCCGGCGTCGGAATACCGAGCTCCTGGAACATGGACTTTTCGAACCAGCGATCACGGGCGATACGCAGTGCGTCGGCCGATGGATAGACCGGCACGAACTGCGACAGGAAGGCGACCGTCTCGGCCGGCACGCTTTCGAACTCGAAGGTCACCAGGTCCACTTCGTCGGCCAACTGCCGCAGATGGTCCTGATCGCCGTAATCGGCGCGGATGTGCTCGCCCAGGGCCGCCGCGCAGGCGTCCGGGGCCGGATCGAGAAAGGCGAAATCCATTCCCAGCGGGGTGCCCGCCAGCGCCAGCATGCGGCCCAGCTGGCCGCCCCCAATTACACCGATCTTCATCTGTCAGGCCTCGCGCGGGTCCGGGTTGCTCAGCACGGTATCGGTCTGTTCCTGGCGGAACTGCTTGAGCGCGGCGTGATACTCGGGAAATTCATGGCCGATGATGCTCGCAGCGAGCAGCGCGGCATTGACCGCGCCGGCCTTGCCGATGGCCAGGGTGGCGACCGGTACGCCAGCCGGCATCTGCACGATCGACAGCAGCGAGTCGACGCCCGAGAGCATCGAGGACTGCACCGGCACGCCGAGCACTGGCAGGTGGGTCTTGGCCGCGCACATGCCCGGCAGGTGCGCCGCGCCGCCGGCGCCGGCGATGATCACGCGCAGGCCGCGCGCTTCGGCCTGTTCGGCGTACTGGAACAGCAGGTCCGGCGTACGGTGCGCCGATACCACTGTGACCTCGTGGGGAATGCCCAGCTTTTCCAGCATGTCGGCGGTGTGGCTCAAGGTGGACCAGTCGGACTTGGAGCCCATGATCACGCCTACCAGTGCGCTCATCGTCGTGCCTCTCATCGGGCGCCCAGCCGGGCGCATCAATAAACAAGCCACGCCGGGCGGCCCGGGCGTGGCTCGTGTGGTGATCAATGGTTGGCGCCTGGCCAACCGAAGGCCGCGCAGTATAGCCCATGGGCTGCACGGGGACACTCGCGCGTGCACCGCCCGCGCGGCTCTGGACGAGAGGCGCAACCGTCCGTCGCCTGGCGGCCCGGATCGGCGAAGACATTGATCTGTGTCTAGGCTTACCCCCACTTCACGCTCTCAGACTCGACCCGTTGACCATCATTGGAGGATGCACCATGCCCCAGACAATGAAAGCCGCGGTAGTCCATGCCTTTGGCGAACCCTTGCGCCTGGAGGAAGTAAAGGTTCCCCTGCCCGGACCCGGGCAGATCCTGGTGAAGATCGCCGCCTCGGGCGTCTGCCACACGGACTTGCACGCCGCCGACGGCGACTGGCCGGTAAAACCGGCGCTGCCGTTCATTCCCGGTCATGAGGGCGTCGGCCATGTCGCCGCGGTCGGTGCCGGCGTCAGCCGCGTCAAGGAGGGCGACCGCGTCGGCGTACCCTGGTTGTATACCGCCTGCGGCTGCTGCGAGCACTGCCTGACCGGCTGGGAAACGCTCTGCGCAGGCCAGCAGAACACCGGCTATTCGGTCAACGGCGGCTACGCCGAATACGTGCTGGCCGACCCGGACTACGTCGGCATCCTGCCCAAGGAGGTCGCGTTCGACGAGATCGCCCCGATCCTCTGCGCTGGCGTCACCGTCTACAAGGGCCTGAAGGTGACCAATGCGCGCCCGGGGCAGTGGGTTGTGATCTCCGGTATCGGCGGGCTCGGCCACGTGGCGGTGCAGTACGCGCGGGCGATGGGCCTGCACGTGGCCGCGGTGGACGTGGACGACGCCAAGCTGGAGCTGGCGCGCAAGCTCGGCGCCAGCCTGACGGTCAACGCGCGCACCGAGGATCCGGTGGCGGTCATCCAGCGCGACATCGGCGGCGCCCATGGCGTGCTGGTCACCGCGGTCTCCAACAGCGCCTTCGGCCAGGCGATCGGCATGGCGCGGCGGCACGGCACCGTGGCGCTGGTCGGACTGCCGCCGGGGGATTTCCCGACGCCGATCTTCGATGTGGTGCTCAAGGCGATCAGCATCACCGGCTCGATCGTCGGCACCCGCGCCGACCTCCAGGAAGCGCTGGACTTCGCCGGCGAAGGGCTGGTCAAGGCGACCGTCCACACCGACACGCTGGACAACGTCAACCGCATCCTCGACGACCTGCGCGCCGGACGCATCGAAGGCCGCGTCGTCATGCAGATGTAACGCCAAGCGCGACCCGCCTAGACGGGTCGCGCTCACTCGCCGGTGCCGGTGCCGGTGCCGGTGCCGGTGCCGGTGCCGGTGCCGGTGCCGGTGCCGGTTTCCAGCTTGCGCCAGAGCAGCCGCACCGGTGCCCGGCGCACCAGCGCGCAGCGGTACAGGCGAATCTCCAGCGGCACCTGCCACTGCTCGCCACCGCAGATCAGCAACTCCCCACGGGCGAGTTCGGCGGTCACGCTCAGGCGCGGCACCCAGGCCAAGCCCAGCCCCTGCAAGGCCATGCTCTTGAGACTGTCCGCCATTGCCGTCTCGTAGACGGTGGTGGCCCGCAGGCCGCGCTGACGCAGCAGCAGGTTCACCGACCGTCCGAGCGAGGCACCGGCACTGTAGGCCAGCAGCGGTACGTTGCGGCCGCTGTCGGGGTCGAACAGCGGCTGGCCATCGGCATCCGGCGCGCACACCGGGACGATCTCGGTGCGCCCGAGCGCCAGCGATGGAAACAACTCCGGATCCATCTGCAGCACCGCATCCGGGTCGTAGTAGGAGAGGATCAGGTCGCAGGTGCCCTCGCGCAGCGAATGCACCGCCTCGCCGACGTTGGTAGCCACCAGCCGCGTCTTCAGCGGCAGGCCGTCGCGTCGCAGCCGGGCGATCCACTCCGGGAAGAAGCCGAGCGACAGCGAATGCGCGGCGGCGATCTGCAGCACCTCGCCGCGCTGCCCTTCGAGGTTGTGCAGGTAACGCACCACCTCGCCGACCTGCTCGACCATGCTGCGCGCGGTCACCAGGAACAGCTGCCCCGCCTCGGTGAGTTCCACCGGGGTACGGGCGCGGTTCACCAAAGTCAGACCAAGGGTGCTTTCCAGGCTGCGGATGCGCCGGCTGAACGCCGGCTGAGTGACGAAACGCCGCTCGGCGGCCTGGGAGAAACTGCGGGTGGCGGCCAGGGCGACGAAGTCTTCCAGCCACTTGGTCTCGATGTTCATGCGTTTAATGGCTCCTTGAGCGACCTGCATACGCTGGACGTTCGTACTAGGTCACGCCGACATTATGCCGATTGTGCATGACCCAGCGCGCAACGGCATTGGTCGGAAACAGGCTGCGAGCCCTATTCTAGCGCCCCATCGCGGCATCTCCCGCTTCCCTCAGGATGAGACATCTCATGTCCTCTGCTGCATCATCGCGCCTCGAAAAAGACCTGCTCGGTAACCTCGAAGTCCCTGCCGACGCCTATTACGGCATCCAGACGCTGCGCGCGCTGAACAACTTCCGCCTCACCGGTGTTCCGCTTTCCCACTACCCCAAGCTGGTCGTCGCCCTGGCGATGGTCAAGCAGGCCGCAGCCGACGCCAACCGCGAGCTCGGCCACCTTAGCGAGGCCAAGCACGACGCCATCAGCGCCGCCTGTGCCCGCATCGTGCGGGGCGAGTTCCACGATCAGTTCGTGGTGGACATGATCCAAGGCGGCGCCGGCACCTCGACCAACATGAACGCCAACGAGGTGATCGCCAACGTCGCGCTCGAGGCGATGGGCCACGCCAAGGGCGAGTACGCGCATCTGCACCCGAACAACGACGTGAACATGGCGCAGTCGACCAACGACGCCTATCCCACCGCCATCCGCCTCGGATTGCTGCTGGGTCACGACACGCTGCTGGCGAGCCTCGACAGCCTGATCCAGGCGTTTGCCGGCAAGGCCGGCGAGTTCGCCCAGGTGCTGAAGATGGGTCGCACCCAGCTGCAGGATGCGGTGCCGATGACCCTCGGCCAGGAATTTCGCGCCTTCGCCACCACCTTGGGCGAAGACCTGGAGCACCTGCGCCTGATCGCCCCGCAGTTGCTGGTGGAAGTGAACCTGGGCGGAACCGCGATCGGCACCGGCATCAACGCCGACCCGGGCTACCAGGCGCTGGCCGTCTCGCGCCTGGCATTGATCAGCGGCCAGCCGCTCAAGCCCGCCGCCGATCTGATCGAGGCGACCTCCGACATGGGCGCCTTCGTTACCTTCTCCAGCATGCTCAAGCGCCTGGCGGTGAAGCTGTCGAAGATCTGCAACGACCTGCGCCTGCTCTCCAGCGGCCCGCGCACCGGGATCAACGAAATCAATCTGCCGGCCCGCCAGCCGGGCAGTTCGATCATGCCCGGCAAGGTCAACCCGGTGATCCCCGAGGCGGTCAATCAGGTCGCCTTCGAAGTGATCGGCAACGATCTGGCGCTGACCATGGCGGCCGAAGCCGGCCAGCTGCAGCTCAACGTGATGGAGCCGCTGATCGCCTACAAGCTGTTCGACTCGATCCGCCTGCTGCAACGCGCCATGGACATGCTGCGCGAGCATTGCGTCACCGGCATCACCGCCAACGAGGCGCGCTGCCGTGAACTGGTGGAGAACTCCATCGGCCTGATCACCGCGCTGAACCCCTACATCGGCTACGAGAATGCCACCCGTATCGCTCGCCAGGCCCTTCTTACCGGCCGCGGTGTGCTCGAACTGGTGCGCGAGGAGCGCCTGCTCGACGAAGCCATGCTCGCCGAGATCCTGCGTCCGGAAAACATGATTGCGCCCCGACTGGTCCCGCTGAAAGTCTGAGTGCACCCAACACCGCGTCCGGTCTGCCGGGCGCGTAACAAAGGGCTGCATGAAGCGGCCCGCTTCAACAAAAACAACAACCTGGAACGACCATGACTCAGAGCACCTCCCTTTCCGCTCCGCTGCGCCTGCTCGGACGCCTGGCCCTGTGGCAGCAGATCCTCATCGGCCTTGCGCTAGGCATTGGCGTCGGCATCATCTTCAAAGACGATGCACTGGTCCTGGCGCCGATCGGTACGCTGTTCCTCAATGCGATCAAGATGCTCATCGTGCCGCTGGTATTCGTCTCGCTGGTGGCCGGCATCACCTCCATGCAGGACAGCGCCAAACTCGGCCGGATCAGCATCAAGACCATCCTCATTTACTTGGTGACCACAGCCTTCGCAGTGACCATCGGCCTGCTATTCGGCGCGCTGTTCGCCCCTGGGGAGGGCATGAACATGGTTGCCAGCGGGGCGGCCGAGGCCAAGCAGGCGCCCTCGCTGATCAGTATCCTGGTCGGGCTGGTACCAACCAATCCGGTCACCGCCTTCGCCGAAGGCAACATCCTGCAGATCATCGTCTTCGCCATCGCCCTGGGCGTGAGCCTCAACCTGGTCGGCGAGAAGGCCGCTCCGGTTACCCGGCTGTTCGACGGCCTCGCCGAAGCCTTCTACAAGCTCACCGACTTGGTGATGCGCTTCGCGCCGTTCGGCGTCTTCGCCCTGACCGCCGGTGTCGTCGGTAGCCACGGTGCCGAAGTGCTGCTGCCTCTGGCCGGTGTCATCGGGGTGATCTACCTCGCCAGCATCGTTCATGTGCTCTTCGTCTATGGCGGCCTGCTCGCGCTGCTGGCACGGCTGAGCCCGCTGCGTTTCTTCCGCGGCATCGCGCCGGCGCTGGCGGTGGCCTTCAGCACCTCGAGCAGCTCGGGCACCCTGCCGGTCTCGATCGAATGCGCGCGCAAGAACCTCGGCGTGTCCCAAGGCGTGGCCGGCTTCGTGTTGCCGGTCGGTACGACCATCAACATGGACGGCACGGCGATCTACCAGGGCGTGCTGGCGCTGTTCATCGCCCAGGCCTTCGGCGTCGACCTCAACGCCGGCCAGTACCTGATGATCATCCTCACCGCCACCCTCGCCTCGGTGGGCACCGCCGGCATTCCCGGCGCCGGCCTGATCATGCTGAGCCTGGTGCTGACCTCCGTCGGCCTGCCGATCGAAGGCGTGGCGCTGATCGCCGGTATCGACCGCATCCTCGACATGGCCCGTACCACGGTCAACGTCGCCGGCGACCTGATGACCGCCACCCTGATCGGACGCAGCGAGAACGAAATCGACAGCGACATCTACAACAGCGTCAACAAGCCGTGACGCTTTAGCGTTGTCCCGACGCCCCGTGCGACCTCGGTCCGCGGGGCGTTTTGCTGTCAGGGCCAGGCTGCGACGAGTCCCAGGCCGCTCCCGAAGCGAATGGTGGGCTCGATCACACTCAGGGTGTTGGCTGAAGACGGCCCTTACAAGCAGCCGACGCTTTGCCTAGGATGGGCCACCCTCAGGAGAAGCCCATGTACCTACCCTCCGCCTTTCGCCAGACCGACCTCGCCCAGCTCCATAACCTGATCGACAGCACCGGCCTGGCCCTGCTCACCAGCAGCGGCAGCCAGGGGCTGATAGCCAGCCACTTGCCGCTGCTGCTGGTACCCGATGAAGGGGAATTCGGCACGCTCTATGGCCACTTCGCCCGCGCCAACCCGCACTGGCGGGACCTGGCCGAGGGAAGCGAGGCGCTGGCGGTGTTCAGCGGCCCTGACGCGTACGTGCATCCTGGCTGGTATCCGTCCAAGGCCGAGCACGGCAAGGTGGTGCCGACCTGGAACTACATCGCCGTGCATGCACGGGGCCAGACCGAGGTGTTCACCGATCCCGAGCGCCTGCTGCAGCTGGTGAGCCGCCTAAGCGAGCGCCACGAGGCGGCGCAGGCCAACCCCTGGTCGGTCAACGACGCGCCCCGCGATTACCTCGATGCCATGCTGCGCGCCATCGTTGGCTTCGCCCTGCCGATCGCCCACCTGGAAGGCAAATGGAAGCTCGGCCAGAACCGCGACGCCGCCGACCGTGCCGGTGTCCGCGACGGGCTGGCCGCCTCCGCGAACCCGCGTGACCGCGAGCTCGCCGAGCAGATGAGCCTGCTCGACTGAGCCCGCTCTGCGGGCGAGACTGCACCTGGCGCTCGCCCTCGGAGGCGCCTCACTCGATCTCGAACAGCCCGTTGCGCAGCACGGCACCGCCGAGGCGCTGGCGGATATCGTCGTCCAGGCGGGGATCGTCCGGGGCGTAGAGCATCACCTGGCGGTAGGCGTTGACCCGATTGATCTCCCGGCCCAGGTATTCCCAGACCACCCGGGTGCAAGCCGGCGTGCGGCGGTCGCCGCTGGAAACACCGGACTTGAGCCCGTTGAGCCGGGTGATGCGGCTCTTGAAGCTGGGAATGAGGATGGTCTGGCTCATCTCGTTGCCGGTCAGCGACTCGTAGTCGACGAGAAACAGCCGGTCCTGCAAGTAGAAGGCGGCGCCCAGGTAACGGCAGCGCACCCAGTCCTCGGCGGTGCCGTCACGTGGCCGCTCCTGGCGTTCCTGTCGCTCGAAGACAAAACCGCCGCGCTCCTCGCGCAGGTGCACCAGCGACAGCAGCACCTGACCTGGGACCGACAGGCAGTTGGAATATTCGAAGTAATAGCCGCAGTAGCGCTCCAGCGAGCTGGCGTGTTCACGCAGCGGGGCGAACAGATCCAGCAGCGGGTCCGCGCCGGACGGCAACTGCGTGTCGCTGCCCCGCGCGCCGATCAGACGGGCGAACTGCTCGTTCGGCAGACCGAGCTCATGCGGCTCGACGCCGAAGAAATCGCAGATACGCTTGAGGTTGTGCGCGGTGGGTCTGCTTTGCCCGGCCAGGTAGCGGTTGAACTGGGCGCGATTGAGCGCCAGCTTGCGGCAGACCTCGGCGATCGAGCGGTAATGACTGCAGAGGAGCTTGAGGTTGGGGCCCAGCGAATCGGACACGTGGTCGTCCAGAATGATGCGAGTGACGCGATTCTAGCATCAACTCGCATCAGCTCGATGCGACCTGCGAAATTGCACCGGACCGCCGCCTTCGCCAACCATGTGGCCCGCCGCGCGGCGGCGCCCGCCATCCACCAGAACAACAAGAGAACGACCTCATGCTCGATCTTCTCAACGACCTCATCTGGAGCAAGCTGCTGATCGTGATGCTGATAGGCCTCGGCCTGTTCTTCACCCTCGCCTCGCGCTTTGTCCAGTTCCGCTATTTCGCCAGCATGTTCCGCATCTTCGGCGAAGCCTTCCAGCGCCAGCCGGGCCAGCTGAGCTCGTTCCAGGCCCTGATGCTCTCGGTGGCCGGGCGCGTCGGCGCCGGCAACATCGCCGGGGTCTCGGTGGCGATCATGCTCGGGGGCCCCGGTGCGGTGTTCTGGATGTGGGTCGTGGCCCTCGTCGGCATGGCCACCAGCTATTTCGAGTGCTCGCTGGCACAGCTCTACAAGCGCCGCGAGCCCGATGGCGGCTACCGCGGCGGCCCGGCCTTCTACATCCAGCACGGCCTCGGCCAGCGCTGGCTGGGCATCGTGGTGTCGATCCTGCTGCTGGTGACCTTCGGTTTCGGCTTCAACGCAGTGCAGTCCTACACCGTGGCGAGCTCGCTGCACGACACCTTCGGCGTACCGACCCTGGCCAGCGGCGTGGTCCTGATGGCCGTGATCGGCGTGATCATCTTTGGCGGCATCAAGCGCATCGCCAGCTTCGCCGACGTACTGGTGCCACTGATGGCCTTCGCCTACATCGGTCTGGCGATGCTGGTGATCGGCATGAACCTGACCGAGGTACCCGCGACCCTGGCGCTGATCGTCAAGAGCGCCTTCGGCCTGGAGCCGGCCTTCGCTGGCGGCATTGGCGCGGCGATCATCATGGGCGTCAAGCGCGGCCTGTTCTCCAACGAAGCAGGCCTCGGCAGCGCGCCGAACGTCGCCGCCGTGGCCGAGGTCAAGCACCCGGTGGCACAGGGCATCGTGCAGTCGCTCAGCGTGTTCATCGACACCCTCATCCTGTGCACCTGCACCGCCCTGATCATCCTCCTCGCCGGTGTCTACCAGCCGGGCATGGACGTCGCCGGCGTGGTGCTGACCCAGACCGCCGTGGCCAGCGTGGTCGGCGAATGGGGCCGCGTGTTCGTCAGCCTGGCGCTGCTGCTGTTCGTCTTCACCACCCTGATCTACAACTACTACCTCGGCGAGAACGCCCTGGGCTTCTTCAGCCAGAAGCGTGGTCCGGTCGTGGTCTATCGCATCCTGGTGATCCTTCTCGTGCTGTGGGGCTCGGTGCAGGACCTGGGCACGGTGTTCGCCTTCGCCGACGTCACCATGGGCCTGCTGGCGATCGCCAACCTGATCGCCCTGGCGTTGCTGTTCAAGGTCGGGCTACGCCTGATGCGCGACTACGACGGCCAGGTGAAGGCCGGCGTGAAGTCGCCGGTCTTCGACGCCAGCAACTTCTCCGACCTTGATCTCGACGCGTCGGTATGGCCCAACGCCAAGGCTGCCCCGCCGTCCGAGCTCGACGCCCAGGCGCAGCAGCGCTGATCGCCCATCGGTAACGAAGGGGGCGCAACAGGCTGTGTGAAACGTAGCGAGCAAAGTACAGGCAATGCAAAAACAGGCGAAAAATCGCAGTTTACGAGTCGTAAATGAGCATTTTGAGCCTGTTTTTAACGCAGCCTCACCGAGCGCAGTAGTTTCCACACAGTCTGGCAAGCGTCCTTTTTCTCGCCCGACCGTCGACGGAGTCCCGTATGGCCGCACCTGAAAAACTGCTGGTGCTCTACACCGGCGGCACCATTGGCATGCAGATGAGCGCGTCCGGCCTGGCGCCGGCGTCCGGCTTCGAGGCGCGCCTGCGGGCCCGCCAGGCCGAGGAGCCGGCCCTGCGGCTACCGCCCTGGGCCTTTCGCGAACTGCTGCCGCTGATCGACAGCGCCGACCTCACCCAGCAGCACTCGCTGGCCCAGCGCGACGCCATCGTTGCGGCCGTCGAGCAGGACGGCTGCGATGCCGTGCTGGTGCTGCACGGCACCGACACCCTGGCCTACAGCGCCGCCGCCCTGAGCTTTCTGCTGCTCGGCCTGCCGGTGCCGGTGGTGCTGACCGGCTCGATGCAGCCGGCCGGCGTGCCCGGTGGCGATGCCTGGCCGAACCTGTTCGGCGCCATGCAGGCGCTGCAGGCGGGCGTCGCGCCGGGCGTCCACCTGTTTTTCGATGGGCAACTGATGCACGGCGCGCGCTGCTCCAAGCTGCGCAGCGACGCCTTCGATGCGTTCCAGGTACTGCCGCGCCTGCGCCAGGCCGAACGGGCCGAAGCGCTGCCGCCCACGCTGGATTACCGCCACCCGCGCCAGCCGGTGAATATCGCGCTGCAGCCCTTCTATCCGGGCCTGCGGGCCGCGCACCTGCGCGCCCTGCTGGATTGTGGCGTGCAGGGGTTGTTGCTCGAGTGCTACGGCAGCGGCACCGGGCCGTCCAGCGATGCACAGTTGCTCGCTGTACTCGAAGAGGCCCACGCCCGCGGTGTGGTGCTGGCCGCGATCAGCCAGTGCCCCCAGGGCCATATCGAGTTCGGCGTCTATGCCGCCGGCAGCCGGCTGCTCCAGACCGGTCTGGTTTCGGCCGGTGGAATGACCCGCGAGGCGGCGCTGGGCAAGCTGTTCGCCCTGCTCGGCGCGGGGCTTTCCCAGGGCGAGGCCGAGCACTGGATGACCCGCGATCTGTGCGGTGAAATGCGCGACTGAAACAGGCCGCGTCCGGATGCGGGGGCAAGTTGGCATGCCCTGCGCATCCCTTGGGGATCTGCATCCGGAAGGTCCCCATGAACAAGCTCGACAATGCCCTGCTGAACATCCTGATCAAGGATTCGCGCACCTCGTTCGCCGAAATCGCCCGGCAACTGAACATCTCTCGGGCCCACGCCCGCACCCGCGTCCAGGCCCTGGTGGGCAGCGGCGTGATCGAGCGATTCACCGCCGTGGTGGATCCGGAGAAGCTCGGCAAGGGCATCTCCACCTTCATCGACCTGACCGTCGCGCCCAGCGCCATCGAGGCGGTTGCGCAGCGCCTGGCTTCGACGCTCGAGGTGGTCAGTCTGTACATCATGAGCGACCTCCGAAGCCTGCACATCCACACCCTGACCGATAGCTACGAGACCTTCGACGCCTTCGTACGCGAGCACATCTTCAACCACCCGGAGATCCTCAGCGTCGACTGCAAGACCCTGATGACGCGGGTCAAGCATCGCCGCGGCGGCGCACGCCTGTGAAGCGCAGCGCCTCTTATCCGTGCCACGGCGGTACGCAATGGTGCAGGTATGACATCTGCACCGGATGCACCTGCCAGCCGGACGAATGAACGCGGTTAGGTCACCGCAGCTGACAGATGTAAGAAAAGCGCCTGCTTTTTTTACTTTTCGTCACGCCCCGACACCATCCCGGCGGCACCCAACGCGCGAAACGAGGGCACCTCGCTCATTCGACCACGCCTGATTAACCCTTATATTTCAATAAGTTATTGCTATCCCCCAGCTGGCATGGCGGTTGCTCAGGCCCTTGCGCACGACTTTACAACCGACAGCCAACGCGCTTTTCGACGCATAAGTGCACAGGGAGATCAGCATGAGCCTCAACCGACGTAAATTCCTCGGCGCCGGAGCCGCCGCCAGCGCGGGCCTGGCCCTCGGCGCCCCGACCATCGTCAGCGCCGCCGAAGGCAAGACTTTCAACTGGAAGATGACCAATGCCTACGCTCCGGGCTCGCCGTTCTACGTGCAGGGCCCGGGCAGCCCCACTGACTTCTGCAAGCGCGTCGAGGCGATGTCCGGTGGCCGCCTGAAGATCCAGCACTTCGCCGCCGGCGAGCTGATCCCCGCCCTGGAAGGCTTCGACGCGGTCTCCAGCGGCCTGGTGGAAATGAACGCGGCCAACGCCTTCTTCTGGGCCGGCAAGATCCCCGCCGCGCAGTACTTCACCGCCGTACCCTTCGGCATGAACACCCAGGGCATGAACGCCTGGCTCTACAACGGCGGCGGCCTGAAGCTCTGGGAAGAGCTCTACGAACCCCACGGCCTGGTACCGATGCCGATGGGCAACACCGGCACCCAGATGACCGGCTGGTTCCGCAAGCCGCTCGAAAGCGTCGGCGACCTCAAGGGCCTGAAAATGCGCATCCCGGGCCTTGCCGGCAAGGTCTACAGCGAGCTCGGCGTGGCCGTGCGCCTGCTGCCCGGCGGCGAGATCTTCCCGGCGCTGGAGCGCGGGGTGATCGACGCTGCCGAGTTCGTCGGTCCCTACCAGGACCGCCGCATGGGCCTGCACAAGGCCGCGAAGAACTACTACACCACCGGTTGGCACGAGCCGACCAACGTCACCGAGCTGATCATCAACAAGAAGGCCTGGGACAGCCTGCCCGAAGACCTGCAGGCGATCGTGCGCATCTGCGCCCAGGCCTGCAACAACGAGAGCTGGGCCTGGTCCGACGCGGTCAATGCCGACGCGCTCGAGGACCTGGTCAGCAACGAGGGCGTGATCGCAAAGCCCTTGCCCGGTGAAATCATCACCCGCCTGCGCGAAGTGACCGCCGACACCCTGGCCAGCATGGCCGCGGCCGACCCGGCGACACGCAAGGTGCACGACCATTTCATGGCCTTCCGCGGCAAGTACAGCTCCTGGTCGGGGACCGGTGAAAAAGGCTTCATGGATCTGGGGGTATAACCTTGCTGTCGGTCATCAATCGCCTGGAAGGTCTGGTCGAGGCGATCGGCGCGGTGGCGCGCCTGTGCGTGCTGCTGCTGGTGCTGCTGGTCTCCGGCAACGTGCTGATGCGCTACCTGCTGGACATCAGCCCGGTGGCGCTGCAGGAACTGGAGTGGTACCTGATCTCGCCGATCGCCCTGCTGGGCATTTCCTACACCCTCAAGCACCGCGCCGACGTGCGCGTGGACTTTCTCTACGAGCGCTTCGGGCTGCGGCTTCGCGCCGCCATCGACCTGTTCAGCGGCATCGCCACCTGCGCGATCGGGCTGTTCATCGCCTGGGTCGCGTGGGGCTACGTGATGCAGTCCTATCACATGGGTGAAGGCTCACCGGACCCGGGTGGCCTGCCGCACCGGTTCCTGATCAAGGCCTTCCTGCCGCTGGGCTTCGCCCTGCTCGGCCTGCAGGGCATCGCCGACACCCTGCGTGCCCTGCACGGCCTGATCGGCACCAACGGTCTCGGGGAGGTGCGGCCATGAGCCCCAACGAATGGCTGGCGATCCTGATGGTGTTCGCCTTCTTCGGCATGATGATGATCGGGGTGCCGGTGGCGATCTCGCTGGCCGTCTCCGGCTTCGCCGCCGGGCTGCTGGGCTTCGGCCCGATGCTGTTCAGCCTGTTGCCGGCGCGGATGTTCGGCGTGGCCAGCAACTACACGCTGCTGGCGATTCCGCTGTTCACCTTCATGGGGGTGATGCTGGAGAAATCACGGGTCGCCGAAGACATGCTCGAGACCATCGGCAAGGCCATGGGCGGGCTCAACGGCGGCATGGGCCTGGCGATCGTGCTGGTCGGCGTGCTGCTCGGTGCCTCGACCGGCATCGTCGGGGCCACCGTGGTCACGGTCGGCCTGCTGACGCTGCCGGCTCTGCTGCGCCGCGGTTACAAGCCGAGCGTCGCCTGCGGCACCATCTGCGCCTCGGGCACCCTGGGCCAGGTGATCCCACCGAGCCTGGTATTGATCCTGCTGGCGGACATCCTCGGCCAGTCGGTCGGTTCGATCTTCGCCGCCGCGTTCATCCCGAGTCTGGTGCTGGCCAGCGTGTACATCATTTACATGCTGCTGCTCGGCTGGCTGCGCCCTGAATGGGTGCCGGCGATCCCCGCCGAAGAGCGCGCCGCGATCAGTCGCAAGCAGCTGCTCAAGGACCTGGCGCGCACCGTGCTGCCGCCGCTGGCGCTGGTGATCGCGGTGCTGGGCGCGATCATCGGTGGCATCGCCGCGCCCACCGAGGCGGCATCGATGGGCGCCCTCGGCGCGCTGGTGATCGCCGCCTGCGCCGGACGGCTGAACCGGGTAACGCTCAAGCAGACCTTGCACGGCACGCTGACCATCAGCGCGATGATCTTCCTGATCCTGTTCTGCTCGCAGCCGTTTTCCCTGGCCTTCCGCGGGCTGGGCGGCGAGGCGCTGGTGCATGACCTGTTCGGCCTGCTGCCCGGCGGCGAGCTGGGGGCGATCCTGTTCCTGATGGCACTGCTGTTCGTGCTGGGGTTCTTCCTCGAATGGATCGAGATCTCCTACATCGCGTTGCCGATGTTCCTGCCGGTGTTCATCGGCTACGACACGGACATGGTCTGGCTGGCCATACTGGTGGCGCTGAACCTGCAGATGTCATTCCTCACGCCACCGTTCGGCTGGGCGCTGTTCTTTCTCAAGGGCGTCGCGCCGCCGGGTGTGCGCACCCGCGACATCTACGTCGGCGCGCTGCCCTTCGTCGGGCTGCAGATGATCGCGGTCGCGCTGGTATTCTTCTTCCCCACCCTTGCCACCTGGCTACCGAAGGCCATCGGCTGGTAATAACAAGAGAGGCGCTATGGAATTTTTGTCTGCCTACAGTCCGGCCTGGCTGGCCGGACTGGTCGTCGCGTTGCTGGTCACCGGTGCCGTCGCCGGGATTCTCGCCGGGTTGCTCGGCGTCGGCGGCGGGATCGTCATCGTCCCGGTGCTCTATCACCTGTTCACGCTGCTCGGCATCGACGCGGACGTGCGCATGCACGTCGCAGTCGGCACCTCGCTGGCGGCGATCATCCCCACCTCGATCATTTCGGCGCGGGCGCACTACAAGCGCGGCGGGCTCAAGCCCGAACTGCTCAAACCGCTGATTCCCTCGACCCTGGTCGGCGTGCTGATCGGCAGCCTGCTCAGCGGCGTGTTCAGCGGCCAGACGCTGGCGGTGATCTTCGGCGTGGTGGCCGTGCTGGTGTCGCTGAACATGGCCCTGCCGCGCACCTTCGACCTGCGCGACGGCCTGCCGGGACGCTTCGGCACCGGCATGCTGGGCCTGTTCATCGGCGCCGTCTCGACGCTGATGGGTATCGGCGGCGGCACCCTTAGCGTGCCGGCCCTGAGCGCCTTCCGCACGCCCATGCACATCGCGGTGGGCACCGGTGCCGCGCTCGGCGTGGTGATCTCCATCCCGGGGGCGCTGGCGTACCTCATCAACGGTCTCGGCGTGCCAGCGCGCCCGCCCGCCTCGCTGGGCTACGTCAACCTGCTGGGCCTGGCGCTGATCGTGCCGATGACCATGCTCACCGCGCCGCTGGGCGCACGCATCGCCCATGCGATCAACGCCCAGCTGCTCAAGCGCCTGTTCGCGCTGTTCCTCGCCATCACTGCCGCGCGCATGCTGATCGGCGCCTTTTCGAACTGAGAAGCGACCATGCTCAAGACTACCCATGCCACCAACGGCCTGTTCGTGGCGCCCCATCATCTGGCCGCGCAAGCCGGTCGTGACGTGCTCAAGGCCGGCGGCAACGCGGTGGAGGCGATGGTCGCCGCCGCCGCCACCATCGCCGTGGTCTACCCACACATGAACGCCATCGGCGGCGACGGTTTCTGGCTCATCCATGAACCGAGCAAGACTCCGGTGGCCATCGACGCCTGCGGGCCGAGCGCCGCCCTGGCCAGCCGCGATTTCTACGCCGGTCACGAACAGATTCCCTCGCGCGGCCCGCTGGCCGCGCTGACTGTCGCCGGCACCATCGGCGGCTGGGCCAAGGCGCTGGAGGTCGCGGCGCCCTGGGGCAAGGCGTTGCCGCTGGCCGACCTGCTGGCCGATGCCATCGGCCGCGCCCGCAGCGGCATTGTGGTGAGTCGCAGCCAGGCGCACCTCAAACGCGTCAAGCTGCAGGAGCTGCGTGATGTGCCGGGCTTTGCCGAGACCTTTCTGGTCGATGGCCAGGTACCAGACGAAGGCAGCCTGCTGCGCCTGCCCGCCCTGGCAGCTACCCTCGAGCGCCTCGCCAGCGCCGGGCTGGACGATTTCTACCGCGGCGAGCTGGCCACCGCGATGGCCGCCGAACTCGAACAGCTCGGCAGTCCGCTGCGCCTGGCCGACCTTCAAGGCTACCGCGCCCAGGTGGTGACGCCGCTGCAGCTGCGCCTGGGCGACGCCACGCTCTACAACATGCCGCCGCCCACCCAGGGCCTGGCCTCGCTGCTGATCCTCGGCATCTTCGAGCGCCTGAGGGTCGCCGAGGCCGAAGGCTTCGCCCACGTCCACGGTCTGGTGGAGTCGACCAAGCAGGCCTTCATGATTCGTGATCGGGTGGTCACCGACCCCGGCCGGGTGCCATCCGACCCGCAGGGCTTTCTCGACCCGACGCAGCTCGACGAACTGGCCGCCGCGGTGGATCCCGAGCAGGCACTGCCCTGGCCGCGCCCGGCCGCACCCGGCGACACCATCTGGATGGGCTGCATCGACAGCGAAGGTCGCGCGGTCAGTTTCATCCAGAGCGTCTATTGGGAGTTCGGCTCCGGCGTGGTGTTGCGCAGCACTGGGGTGAACTGGCAGAACCGCGGCATCAGCTTTTCCCTGGACCCGACTGCGGTGCAGGCGCTGGAGCCGGGCCGCAAGCCGTTCCACACCCTCAATCCGGCGCTGGCGCTGTTCGATGACGGGCGCACCCTGAGTTACGGCACCATGGGCGGCGAAGGCCAGCCGCAGACCCAGGCAGCGGTGTTCAGTCGCTACCGTCTGGGCAGCGATCTGCAGGCCGCGATCACCGCGCCGCGCTGGCTGCTGGGGCGCACCTGGGGCGACGTCAGCACCAGTCTCAAGCTCGAAAGCCGCTTCCCTGCGGAGCTGGTCGCGCAGCTGCGCGCCGCCGGGCACGTGGTCGATGTGCTCGACGAGGCCTTCAGCGACACCATGGGTCATGCCGGTGCGCTGCTGCGCCACCCCAGCGGAGTGATCGAAGGCGCGGCGGACCCACGCAGCGACGGCAGCGTCTGCGGGCTCTGACCGTTGCCTCCGTCCCGTCGCCTGGCAGGCGGCGGGACGCCTCGCCCATATCCGGATGCTTGCGGCACGGCGCGAAGCCTCGCAGGATGGAAGCTTGCGATCAGAGGAGCCCTGCCATGCCCACCGCCATTTCCGTCGAGATCCGACCCGCCAGCGCCGCCGACCATGATGCCTGGATGCCGCTGTGGCAGGCCTACCAGCGCTTCTACATGACCAACATCCCCGCCGAAACCACCGAGCGCACCTGGCAGCGGTTCCTCGATGCGGGCGAGCCGATGCATGCCGCCCTGGCCTGGCACGAAGGCGAGGCGATCGGCCTGGTGCACTGGATCTACCACCGCTCCTGCTGGACCACTGGAGACTCCTGCTACCTGCAGGATCTGTTCGTCGGCAAGGCGGTGCGCGAAAGCGGCGTCGGCCGGCGCCTGATCGAGCACGTCTACGCCGAGGCGCAGCGCGCTGGCTGCGCGCGGGTGTACTGGCTGACCCATGAGACCAACACCACGGCGATGCGTCTGTACGAGCGCATCGCCGAACGCTCGGGCTTCGTCCAGTACCGCCAGGACGACCTGCAGCGCTTCGCCCGGAGCGAACGCGAGCAGCCCTAGAACTTGGCCGGGCGCAGCACCTCGACCTGAGCGAGGTAACAGACCATCGCGAAATGGTCGTAATAGCGCGTCTGCAAGTGCCGTGCGATGCGCTCGGCAATGTCGCGGCTGCAGATCACTTCCAGGCGGATGTTGCCCTCGGTGTTCCATTCAGCGCTGCGCACGCCACGGCTGCCCGAGCCGCGCGCGTCGGACAGCGTCCAGCCCGGCGCCCCGAGCTGCTTGAGGTCGGCGACCAGCCTGGACTCCAGCGCCGACTCGCAGATCACGGTGAGCAAGGTGCGGATGTGCTCGGTCATGTCAGAACCCCCAGGCGATCAGTTGTTCGGCCAGCGCCAGGTACAGCGGGATGCCGATCAGGATGTTGAACGGAAAGGTGATACCCAGCGACGCCGTCAGCGACAGCGACGGGTTGGCTTCGGGCACCGCCAGGCGCAAGGCGGCCGGCACGGCAATGTAGGACGCGCTCGCCGAAAGCGTGGCGAGCATCGCCGTGCCACCCAGCGACAGCCCCATCAGCCGTGCCAGCACGGCACCGACCAGCGCACCGATCAGCGGCATGCCCAGACCGAACGCCGCCAGCCGCAGCCCGTAGCGTTTGAGCGAGCCGAGCTGACCCGAGGCGATCAGGCCCATCTCCAGCAGAAAAAGCGCCAGCACCGGCTTGAACATGCTGGTGTAGAACGGCTCCAGCGGCTTGATGCCCTCCTTGCCGGCGATCGCCCCGATGATCAGTCCGCCGAGCAGCAGCATGATGCTCTTGCCGAGGAAAATCTCGCGGCCCAGCTCGCGCCAGTTCGTATCACGACTGATGCCCTTGGCCAGCACGATGCCAACCAGGATCGCCGGGATCTCCAAGATCGCCACGAACAGCGGCATGTAGCTTTCGAAGTCGATGTTCTTGGCCAGCAGGAACGCCACCACCACCGCGAAGGTACCGGCGCTGACCGAACCGTAGTGGGCCGCGACGCCGGCCGAATCGACCCGCGAGAAACCGAGCGCCCTGAGCAGCGGGAAGGCCAGCAGCGGCAGGCAGCAGCCGAGCAACAATACCAGCGCCGACTGGCCGAGCAGCGCGGCGCTGGCCTGTTCGGCGAGCTCGACGCCGCCGTGCAGGCCAATGGCGAGCAGCAACAGGATCGAGAGGGTGTCGTACAGCGCGGGCGGCAATTTCAGCTCGCTTTTGACCAGCCCGGCGAACAGGCCGAACAGAAAGAACAGCACTACAGGGTCCAGCCCCATCGATACCTCCGGTTCGTTGATGATCGTTCAGCTGCAAGGCTAGACGACGCCCGCGGCGGGCGAAGCACGTACGTTTCGTCGTAAAAAAAAGGGAGCCTTGCGGCTCCCAGGGGGGACTGCTCGATCAGGCGACGATTTCCACCAGCGTCTCGCCAGGGTTGACCCGGTCGCCCTTGGTCACGTGGATCGCCTTCACCGTACCGGCGATGGGCGCCTGCACTTCGGTTTCCATCTTCATCGCCTCGGCGATCAGCAGGGCCTGACCCGGCTTGACCGTATCGCCTTCGGCCACCAGCACCTCGACGATGTTGCCCGGCATGTTGGTGCTGACGTCGCCCGGCCCGCTGGCCTGTTTGCGCCCACCATCGGAACCCGCGACATAGCTGTTGAGCGGCTCGAACACCACCTCCTCGGGCATGCCGTCGATCGACAGGTAGAAGTGCCGCTTGCCCTCGCCCCTGACGCCGACCCCGGTGATGTCGACGCGGTAGCTTTCGCCATGCACGTCGATGACGAACTCGGTCGGCACTCCACCGGCGCTCGCGGCGGTCGCACTGCCGTCGGGAATCGGCAACAACACTTCGGGTTGCAGCGTGCCGGCCTCACGCTCCTCGAGGAACTTGCGGCCGATATCCGGGAACATGGCGTAGGTCAGCACGTCCTCCTCGCTGCTCGCCAGTGCGCCGACCTCGGCACGCAGGCGATCGAGTTCAGGCTTGAGCAGATCGGCCGGGCGACACTCGATCAGCTCCTCACTGCCGATAGCCTGACGACGCAGCGTCTCGTTCACCGCGCCGGGTGCCTTGCCGTAGCGGCCCTGCAGGTAGAGTTTCACTTCATTGGTGATGGTCTTGTAGCGCTCGCCGGCCAGCACGTTGAAGAACGCCTGGGTGCCGACGATCTGCGACGTCGGCGTGACCAGCGGCGGGAAGCCGAGGTCTTCGCGCACCCGCGGGATCTCCGCCAGCACCTCGTTCATGCGGTTCAGCGCGCCCTGCTCCTTGAGCTGGTTGGCGAGGTTGGAAATCATCCCGCCGGGCACCTGGTTGACCTGCACCCGGGTGTCGACGCCAGTGAATTCACTCTCGAACTGGTGGTACTTCTTGCGCACCGCATGGAAGTACAGACCGATGTCCTGCAGCAGCTCCAGGTCCAGGCCGGTGTCGTAGGGCGTGCCGCGCAGCGCAGCGACCATCGACTCGGTGCCCGGATGGCTGGTGCCCCAGGCCATGCTGGAGATGGCGGTGTCGATGCGATCGGCGCCGTTTTCCAGCGCCTTGAGCTGGCACATGCTGGCCACGCCCGCGGTGTCGTGGGAATGCACCACCACATCCATTTCCGGCAGCGCACTCTTGAGCGCCTTGACCAGGTCGCCGGTGGCGTAAGGGGTCAGCAGACCGGCCATGTCCTTGATTGCGATCGAGTCGACGCCCATCGCCGCCATCGTTCGCGCCTGCTCGACGAACGCCTCGGTGGTATGCACGGGGCTCGTGGTATAGGCGATGGTGCCCTGGGCATGCTTGCCGGTCTTCTTCACCGCGCGAATGGCGGTTTCGAGGTTTCGCACGTCGTTCATCGCATCGAAAATGCGGAACACGTCGATGCCATTATCCGCCGCACGGGCGCAGAAGGCCTCGACCACGTCGTCGCTGTAGTGCCGGTAACCGAGCAGGTTCTGCCCGCGCAATAGCATCTGCAGACGCGTGTTGGGCAGCGCCGCCTTGAGCTGGCGCAGGCGCTCCCAGGGGTCTTCCTTGAGAAAGCGCACACAGGTATCGAAGGTGGCGCCACCCCAGACTTCCAGCGACCAGTAGCCGACGCGGTCGAGCTTCTCGCAGATCGGCAACATGTCCTCGGTGCGCATGCGGGTGGCCAGCAGCGACTGGTGGGCGTCGCGCAGGATGGTGTCGGTGACCGTGATTTTCTTGTTCATGGGTTCTGCTCCTTCATCGGCCGGAAGCTACAGGCCGGCATGGGCGGCGATGGCGGCGGCGATGGCCAGGGCCAATTCACCGGGCTTGCGCTTGATCGAGTAGTTCAACAGCTGCGGGTGTTCGTCGACGAAGCTGGTGTTGAAGCGACCGCTGCGAAAGTCCGGATCGGCGAGGATCTGCTGGTAGTAGGTCGCGGTGGTCTTCACGCCCTGCACGCGCATGTCGTCCAGCGCGCGCGAGCCGCGGGCCAGGGCTTCTTCCCAGGTCAGCGCCCAGACGATCAGCTTCAGGCACATGGAGTCGTAATACGGCGGGATGGTGTAACCGGTGTAGATCGCCGTGTCGGTGCGCACGCCGGGGCCGCCGGGCGCGTAATAGCGGGTGATCTTGCCGAAGCTGGGCAGGAAGCCGTTGCGCGGGTCCTCGGCGTTGATCCGGAACTGCAGCGCGTAGCCGCGGTACTGGATGTCCTCCTGCTTGAACGAAAGCGGCAGGCCGGAGGCGATGCGAATCTGCTCGCGGACGATGTCGATCCCGGTGATCTCTTCGGTGATGGTGTGTTCGACCTGCACCCGGGTGTTCATCTCCATGAAGTACACCTCGCCATCGGCGAGCAGGAACTCCACGGTGCCAGCGTTCTCGTAACCCACCGCCTGGGCGGCGCGCACCGCCAGATCGCCGATGTAGGCGCGCTGCTCGGGGGTGAGCTGCGGGCTCGGGGCGATCTCGATCAGCTTCTGGTTGCGCCGCTGGATCGAGCAGTCGCGCTCGAACAGGTGCACCGTGTTGCCGTGGCCGTCGGCGAGGATCTGCGCCTCGATGTGCTTGGGATTGACGATGCATTTTTCCAGGAAGACTTCCGCGCTGCCGAATGCCTTGGTCGCCTCGGAGATCACCCGCGGGAAGTTCTGCTCCAGCTCGGCGCGCGAGTTGCAGCGGCGAATGCCGCGCCCGCCGCCGCCTGAAGTCGCCTTGAGCATCACCGGATAGCCAATGCGGTCGCCCTCGGCCAGCGCCTCGGCCAGATCCCCGACATTGCCCTCGGTACCGGGCGTGACCGGCACGCCGGCCTTGATCATGCTGCGCCGCGCCTCGGTCTTGTCGCCCATGCGGCGAATCACTTCGGCGCTGGGACCGACGAAGCGAATCCCGCGCTCGGCGCAGATTTCCGCCAGCTCGGCGTTTTCGGAGAGGAACCCATAACCGGGATGGAGCGCGTCGCAGCCGGTCTCCACCGCGAGGTTCACCAGCTTGCGCGGGTTGAGGTAGCCGGCCAGCGGGTCTTCGCCGACGCGATAGGCCTCGTCCGCACGTTTGACGTGCAGCGCCATGCGGTCGGCCTCGGAGTAGACCGCCACCGAGCGAATGCCCATCTCGGCGCAAGCGCGCACGATGCGCACGGCGATCTCGCCACGGTTGGCGATCAGTAGCTTTTTGATCACGCGAAAGCCCTCGGATCGTTGTTATTTCGGGTCGCTGTGTGACCACAATCAGAGACGGGGTCGCGTTTTAAACTACGCCTTTACCGATGATTAAAGAAAATCAATAATTGTTTGGCTATGCATAAGTATTTACTTATACAGCTCCCACAAGCACCTTTTTCGAGGACCGATACCGTGCGCAAATCGCTGCTGCGCCTCACCTTGCGCCAGCTTCAGGTCTTTCGCGCGGTCTGTGACAGTCGCTCCTACAGCCGCGCCGCCCTGGAAATGTCGCTGACCCAGCCGGCGGTGAGCCTGCAGATTCGCCAGCTCGAGGAATTGGTGGGCCAGCCGCTGTTCGATTACGTCGGCAAGAAGCTCTACCTGACCGAAGCCGCCGAGGCATTACGACGCGCCAGCAGCGATATCTTCGGTCGGCTCGAGAGCCTCGACATGCAGCTGTCCGACCTGCAGGGCTCGCTGCAAGGCCAGCTGCGCCTGGCCATCGAGTCGAGCGCCAAGTATTTCCTGCCGCACCTGTTCGCCGCTTTTCGCGACCGTTATCCGGAAGTCAGCCTGCAATTGGTGGTGGTCAATCATGCCGAGGCGGTCAAGCGCATCACCGCCAACCGCGACGACCTGCTGGTGATGACCCAGATTCCTTCCGACCTGGCGCTGGAATTCCTGCCCTTCCTGGACAACGCCATCGTCGCGGTGGCCCGGATTGGGCATCCGGCAACCAAACGCGCATCGCTGATGCTGCAGGAACTCACCGCCTGGCCGCTGCTGGTGCGCGAGCAGGGCTCCGGGACACGCAAGGCCTGTGAAGAGTACTGCCATCAGAAGCGCGCGCATTTCCCCCTTACCGAGGAGCTGGCATCGTTCGAAGCGCAGAAGGAAGGCGTACTGGCAGGCATGGGCATCGCGCTGTTGCCGCGCCACGCGGTGCGCCACGAACTGCAGGCTGGCGTGCTGGTGGAATTGCCGGTGGAGGAGTTGCCGCTGGTGCGCAGCTGGTGCCTGGCCTATCCGCGCGGCAAGCACCTCTCACCGGTGGCGCAGACCTTCTTTCGCTTCGTGCAGAGCGAGCGCGCGGCGATCAATGCCGTCAGCCGGGCGCTGGAGCCCGGGCGTACACCCGAGGAGATGTGATCCCACCTCAGGGCAACGGAGGCGCCAGCCCGAGGGTGCGGTAGATCTCCACCCAGCGCAGCGCGACATCGGCGGCGGCCTGCACCTGGTCGAGCTGGGCCTCGAACTGGGTGCGTTCGGCATCGAGCACTTCGATCAGCGAGACGGTACCGGCGTCGTACTGGCGCCGCGCCAGATCGGTGGCATTGGCCGAGGCGCGGATCGCGGCGTCCAGCAGGCGCTGGCGGGCCAGCCCTTCGGAATACGCGGCGATCGCGCTACGGGTTTCGCGCAGCGCCTGGCCGACGGTAGCCTGATAGCCGAGCAGCGCCTGCTCGCGCCGCGCATCGCTGGCTTCGATCTGCGCGCGAATCAGGCCGAAGTCGAAGATCGGCTGCAACACCTGGCCGCCGAGCGACCAGCTGGCACCCGAAACACCCTGCTCGACGCCTACCAGGGCACCCAGACTCAGCTGTGGAAAGCGCAGCGCACGGGTGGCCTCGAGCGTGGCGTCAGCAACCTGCATCCGCAGCTCGGCAGCACGCACATCGGGCCGCCCGCGCAGGCTGCTGGCCGGCAGTTCGAACAGGGCCAGCAGCTGGGAATCGTCGGGGGTCGCCGGCAGTTCGGTGGCCGTACCCAGCAGCGCGTCGATCTCGGCCTGATCGCGATTGAGCAGATAGCCCAGGGCATAGCGCGCTGCAGCGGCCTGCTCCCGCGCCCGGGGCACCGCGGCACGGGTAATGGCGACTTGGGTGTCGAACCGCTCGACATCCAGCCCGCTGGCGGTGCCCTGATCGAAGCGGACCCGGGTGATGCGCGCCACCTGGGCCTGACTGTCGGCAGCCTGCTCGGCGATCTGCGCCTGCGCCAGGGCCAGCCGGTATTGCAGATAGGTCGTCGCGACCTCGCTGATCAGGCTCAGGCGCAGCGCTTGGTAATCGGCGCGCGCAGCCTGCAAGTCGGCTTGCGCGGCGCGATCCAGCGCCCGCAGACGGCCGAACAGGTCGAGCTCCCAGGCCAGCTCCAGCCCGTAGAAATACGATTCGTCGTGGCCGTTGGTACCTCGTCCCTTCTCGTGCCGACCGGTGCCGTAGAGACCGGGAAACAGTGCGCCCGTGGTCTGTCGGCGCAGTGCGCGCTGCTCGCGGATGCGCTGGCTGGCGACGGCCAGGTCGAGGTTGTCCTGCAGCGCCAGCTCCACCAGCCGCGCCAGTGCCGGATCGCCGAGTCCGTCCCACCACTGCAGCGGCAGCGCGACCAGGGCTTCGTCCACTGGCGGCGGTGGTTTCTGATCCTGACGCGCCGCACAGCCCACCAGCAGCGCCAGGCACAGCATGGCAAGCATTCTCATGCGCTTTCTCCGGCGGCGGCGCGGGCCTGCGCCTCGCGGCGTCCGGCGAGGAAATGGCGATCCATCATCAGGTAGATGACCGGCGTGGTGAGCAGGGTCAGCACCTGGCTGAGCATCAGCCCGCCGACCACCGCCACGCCCAGCGGCTCGCGCAGCTCGGCGCCGGTACCGAAGGCGAGCATCAGCGGAAACGCCCCGAACATCGCCGCCAGGGTGGTCATCAGAATCGGCCGGAAGCGCGTCAGACAGGCCTGGTGGATCGCATCGCGCGGGGCCATTCCCTGGCGTTGCGCCTGCAGCGCGAAGTCGATCAGGAGGATGCCGTTCTTCTTGACGATACCGATCAGCAGGATCAACCCGATCAGCGCCATGATGGAAAAATCCAGGCCCCACAGCCACAGCAGCAGCAGCGCGCCGAGGCCAGCCGAGGGGATGGTCGAGAGAATGGTCAGCGGGTGGATAAAGCTCTCATAGAGCACCCCGAGGATGATGTACACCGCCACCAGCGCCGCCAGGATCAGCAGCGGCTGCGAAGCCAGGGTCTGCTGGAAGGCTTGGGCTGCGCCACTGAAGCGCCCACCAATGGTGGCCGGCATGCCGAGGTCCTGCTCGATCTGGCGCAGCACGGCCACCGCATCGCCCAACGCGACGCCCGCGGCAAGGTTGAAGGAAATGTTGGCCGACGGCAGCAGGCCGCTGTGGTTGATGCTCACCGGTGCCGCGTGCTGCGGCTGGACGCTGGCGAAGGTGCCCAGCGGCACCAGCTGGCCGGTGGTCGGCGAGCGCAGCTGGAACAGATCCAGGCTCTGGACCTGCTGTCGCTGGCTGCGGCTGAGTTCGAGCACCACGCGGTACTGGTTGGCCTCCGTCTGGATTTCATTGATGCGGCGCTGGCCGAAGGCGTCGTAGAGCGCGTTGTCCACGTCGCTGGCGGAAAATCCGTAGCGCGCCGCGGCCTCGCGGTCGATGCGCACCGGTGTCACCGCGGCGTCGAACTGCAGGTCGGTGTTGACGTCGCGAAACAGCGGGTGCTCCTGCAGCCGTTCGGTCAGGCGCGGCGTCCATACCGCCAGCTCGTCCAGCGAACGGCTGCGCAGCACGTACTGGTACTGCGCGCGCGACGCCCGGGAGCCGAGGTTGATGTCCTGCGCCGCGCGCAGCGTCACCCGCAAATCCGGTATCGCGGCGAACTGTGGCCGCAGCCGGTCGATGATCTGCTCCACCGTCGCGTCACGGTCGTCGGGGTCGCTGAGCACCACCGCCAGGCCGCCCACGCTGTAGGTGCCGTCGTTGCCGATGTCGGCGTTGAAGGCGATCACGTCCGGATCATTGCGCAGGATCTGTACCACCTGGCGACTCTTGACCTGCATCGCCTCGTAGGAAATGTCGGCCGACGCCTGCACCGTGCCGTTCATGAAGCCGGTGTCCTGCAGCGGAAAGAAGCCCTTGGGCATGAGCACGAACCCGCCGACGCTGAGCAGCACGCACAGGCCGAACGCCGAGAGGGTGATGCGCTGATGGTCGAGCGCCCAGATCAGCGCCCGATCATAGCGGCCGATCACCCGGTCCATCAGCCCGCCACGGCCATGCCCCGGCGGCAGCGGTTGCATGAACAGCGCCGCCAGCGCCGGTGCCAGGGTCAGGCAGATGACCACCGAAATCAGGATCGCCGAAGTCGCGGCCAGGGCGAACTCACGAAACAGCCGGCCGATGTAGCCGCTCATGAAGAACAACGGGATAAACACCGCGACCAGTGACAGGCTGATGGAGACCACCGTGAAACCGATCTCCTGAATGCCCTCGAGGGCCGCCTGCACTCGCCCGACGCCGCGCTCGAGGTGCCGATGGATGTTTTCCACCACGACGATGGCATCGTCGACGATGAAGCCCACGGCGATGATGATCGCCACCAGCGTCAGGTTGTTCAGCGACAGGCCGAAGAGATACATCGCCGCGCAGGCGCCCACCACCGAGGTGGCGAGCACCGAGAAGACCACCAGCGTCGCCGACCATTGGCGCAGGAACAGCGCCATGATGCCGACCACCAGCACCACGGCGATCAGCAGGGTCAGCTCGGCCTCGTGCAGCGAGGCGCGAATGGTGCGGGTACGGTCGTTGAGCACCTCCACCTGCAAGTCCGCCGGCAGCTCGGCGGTGAGCTCCGGCAGCGCGGCGATCACCGCCTCGGCGGTCGCGACGATGTTGGCGCCGGGCTGGCGTCGGATCACCACCGCGACGCCAGGAATGCCATTGGGCGTGGCTTGGGTGTAAGCATTCTCGGAGCCGAGGCTGACGCTCGCCACGTCGCCGAGGCGAACGGGCGCGCCGCCGCGGTAGGCGACGATGAGGTCAGCATAGTCGGAGGCTTCGAACAGCTGGCCGTTGCTGTTCAGGGTGGAAAGCCGGTACTCGCCGACCAGCGCGCCGGTCGGCCGGTTGCCGCTGGTACCCTGCACCGCGCTGCGAATCTCGGCAAGGGTGATGCCCGCCGCGACCAGCCGCTCGGGCCGCGCCTGGATGCGGATCGCCGGGCGCTGCAGACCGTTGAGGCGGATCATGCCGACGCCCTGGATCTGGCTCAACTGGCGGGCGATAGCCGACTCGGCCAGGTCGCTCACTTCATAAGGCGACAAGGTCTGCGAGCTGACCGCGAGGATGATGATCGGCGTGTCGGCCGGGTTGATCTTGCGCCACACCGGCAGCTCGGGCAGGTCCGCCGGTAGCCGGGAGGACGCCGCGTTGATGGCCGCCTGAACTTCCTGGGCGGCGGCATCGATGTCCTTGTCGAGGTTGAACTGCAGAATCAGCTCGACCCGGCCCAGCGAGCTGGTGGAAGTCATGTCTTCGATGCCGGGGATGGCGCTGAACTGCACCTCCAGAGGCGTCGCCACCGACGAGGCCATGGTGTCAGCGCTGGCGCCAGGCATCTGCGCGGTGACCTCGATGGTCGGCGCGTCCACCTCCGGCAACGGCGCCAATGGCAGCCGCGTGAAGGCGATCACCCCGCACAGCAGCAGCGCCACGGCCAGCAACACGATACCGATTGGATGGCCGATGCACAGCGCGTAGAAACCGCGCGATTGCATCAGTGCGCCCCCGCGATCGGCTCGTCGGCCTCGCGTACGGCGATGCCCGGACGCAGCCGCGATTGTCCGTCGGTAACTACCTGTTCGCCAACCTCGAGCCCCTCGACCACGGCCTCGTCGGCGGTCTGGTAGACCACCCGCACCGGCACCGGCTGCGCCTGGCCCTCGACGACACGCCAGACGAAGGTGCCCTCGGCGCCCTGGCGTATCGCCCGCAGCGGGATGCTCAGCACCCCTTCGAGCAGACGCGCCTGCAGGCTCATCACCACCGACTGGTCCGGCCACAGGCGCTCGTCGGCATTGTCGAACCGCGCCTTGACGCGAATGGTGCCGGACTCCAGCGCCACACGGTTATCGATCAGCTCCAGGCGGCCTTCGGCGATCGCCTCGCCACCATCCTCGCGGTAGGCCACCACCGGCGCGTCGGGGGTCTGCGCGAGAATGCGCTGCAGCTCTGGCAACCGCGCCTGCGGCAGGGTCGCCTCAACGTGGATCGGGTCGGTCTGCACCACCGAGAACAGACCCGGGGCATCGCCGCTGCGCACCAGCGCACCCTCGTCGACGTTGCGAATGCCGACGCGGCCATCGGTGGGTGAATGGATGCGGGTGTAGCTCAGTTGCACCCGGGCCGCCGCGACGGCCGCCTCGCGGGTGCCGAGGGTCGCCTGCAGACGCGCCACGAGGGCCTTCTGCTGGTCGAGGGTCTGCGCCGGTGCGGCGCGCTCCTTGACCAGGTTCTGGTAGCGGCGCAGGTCGATGCGAGCGATGTCCAGTTCGGCGCGGGTGACATCACGCTCGGCTTCGGCCTGGCGCAGCGCGGCGGCGATGCTGCGATCGTCGATCCGCGCCAGCAGGTCGCCCTTGCGCACTCGTTGCCCTTCGGCAACCGGCAGTTCGACGAGCGTGCCGTCCACCTGCGGGCGAACTTCGATGCTGCGCAGTGCGCGTACCCGGCCGAGGCCGCGCAACAGCACCGGAACATCGCCGCGGGTCACGGGGGCCAGGGTCACCGGAATGGCACCAGAGGTCACCACAGGAGCTGGCGCCGGGCGCGACAACCACCAATAGGCGCCGCCAGCGAGCACACCAAGTAGCGCAACGATGGGGATAACACGCGTGGCTGCCATGCCTTTCTTTCTTCTCGTTCTCGGCGAGCAGGCGCGGTAGACAGGCCGCCTGTTCGTCAATTCATGGGATACGGAAGAAGCGTTTGTACCCGATTTTGTGGTTCGGCGGGGTTAGCCACTGAACTTCTTTACAAATTGATTGCCGTTGAAAATCCGGCAAGGCCCGTAACCCCCTGCGACAGGGGGCCCGACGCCGCTCGGCTGTTGCATCCCGCAAAAAAAAAGATTCTCAGGCGACGCGGCGACCATGGCCGGCAAGCAGCTCGTCCAGGTCATCCACCAGCTCGGCCTGCAAGCGGCGCTGCTCGGCGTAAAGCTCGATGGCCCGGCGATAGCGCATGCGGCGCTCGTCCTGCAACTTGCGACGGCCCTTGGAATCGAGCGTGGCGGTGTAATCGTTCGAGGAATGCATGCCAATTCTCCCGGAAGCGGTTGTGGGAGTCTCAGCATCGGAGCTTGAAATGACAGGGCGAGGACGCCGCCATGACGCTGCGATGACAGCTGCCGTGCGGCGTTGCGTTCAGTCTTCCTGGGGCTTTATCGTCTTGGGCGACAGACGCAGGCTACGCAGACTGCGTTTGACGCTCTTGAGGTGGTTCACCAGGCTCGGGCCGCGCGCCATCGCCACGCCCATGGCCAGCACGTCGATCACCACCAGATGGGCGATACGCGAGGTCAGCGGGGTGTAGATCTCGGTGTCTTCCTGCACGTCGATCGCCAGGTTCACCGTGGCCAGGTCGGCCAGTGGCGTCTGCCCCGGGCACAGGGCGATCAGCGATGCACCGGCTTCACGCACCACGTTGGCGGTGATCAGCAGGTCCTTGGAACGCCCGGACTGGGAAATGCAGACGGCAACGTCCGACGGCTTGAGGGTGATGGCCGACATCGCCTGCATGTGCGGGTCGGAGTAGGCCGCGGCGTTGAGCAGCAGGCGGAAGAACTTGTGCTGGGCATCGGCGGCCACCGCCCCGGAGGCGCCGAAACCGTAGAACTCGATGCGCTGTGCCTTGGAGCACAGGCCGATGGCCTTCTCCAGCGCCACCGGATCGAGCTTTTCGCGGATTTCGATCAGGGTGTGCAGCGTGGTGTCGAAGATCTTCATGCTGAAGTCGGCGACCGAGTCGTTCTCGCTGATGGCGAACTGGCCAAAGCTGGCCCCGGCGGCCAGACTCTGTGCAAGCTTGAGCTTGAGGTCCTGAAAGCCGACGCAACCGATGGCGCGGCAGAAGCGCACGATGGTCGGCTCGCTGACCCCTACCGCCTGGGCCAGGTCGGCCATCGAACTGTGCATCACCGCAGCCGGATCGAGCAGCACGTGATCGGCTACCTTGAGTTCCGACTTGCGCAGCAGATTTCTCGATTGAGCGATGTGTTGCAGCAGATTCACGGTGCGGTCTCGCTATGCTCGACGGCTGGCAGACGGGGCGACACGGGCTGTAACGTACGCCAATAGCTGCCGGCTGGGTGTAGTGGGCTTGTAGTTATACTACAAGCTGGCGGCCAGCGCCCACCCAACCTTCCGGGGGAAGCATTCGATGTCCACATCCTGTGACATGCTCGTGTTTGGCGGCACCGGCGATCTGGCCCTGCACAAGCTGATTCCCGCGCTCTATCACCTGCACCGCGACAAGCGGCTCAATGATGGTGTGCGCATCCTCGCCTTGGCGCGCCAGGAACTCGACCGCGACGCCTACCTGGCCCTGGCCGAGCGCCATTGCCGCGCTCAGGTGGCCCAGGCCGACTTTCAGCCCGAAACCTGGCTGGATTTCGCCCAGCGCCTCGATTACTTCACGCTCGACGCCACCCAGCGGGGCGAGTTCGTTCGCCTGGCCCACCACCTCGGGCAGCAGGACGGACGGATCCGCGTCTACTACCTGGCCACCGCACCACGCCTGTTCCGCGACATCGCCTCGCATCTGGAAAGCGCGGGCCTTGCCGGTCAGGCGTCGCGCATCGTGCTGGAGAAGCCCATCGGCCATTCTCTGGACTCGGCGTTGGAAATCAACGAGGCCATTGGCGAGGTGTTCGCCGAGTCGCGGATCTACCGGATCGATCATTACCTGGGCAAGGAGACCGTGCAGAACCTCATGGCGCTGCGGTTCGCCAACGCCCTGTTCGAGCCCATCTGGCGCGCCGGCCATATCGAGCACGTGCAGATCAGCGTGTCGGAAACCCTGGGCGTCGAGAATCGCGGCGGTTACTACGACCACGCCGGTGCGATGCGCGACATGCTGCAGAACCACCTGTTGCAGCTGCTGTGCCTGGTGGCGATGGAGGCCCCGGTGCGCTTCGATGCCAAGTCGGTGCGCGGCGAGAAAGTCAAGGTGCTCGAAGCGCTCAAGCCGATCACCGGCATGGACGTGATGGACAAGACCGTACGCGGCCAATACACCGCCGGACGCATCGGCGGACATGACGTGCCGGCCTACTACTTCGAAAAAAATGTCGACAACGACAGCGATACCGAAACCTTCGTCGCCGTTCAGGCTGGAGTCGACAACTGGCGCTGGGCCGGTGTGCCCTTCTATCTGCGTACCGGCAAGCGCCTGGCGAAGAAGAGCTCGGAGATCGTGGTGACCTTCAAGCCGGTGCCGCACATGCTGTTCCAGAACGGCCAGGTCAATCGCCTGGTCATCCGTCTGCAACCGGAAGAAAGCATCAGCCTGCAGCTGATGGCCAAGGCGCCCGGCAAAGGGATGCAACTCGAACCCGTCGAGCTCGACCTCAACCTGGCCCAGGCGTTTCGCCAGACCCGCCGCTGGGAAGCCTACGAGCGGTTGCTACTGGACGTCATCGAAGGCGACTCCACACTGTTCATGCGCCGCGACGAAGTCGAAGCGGCCTGGCGCTGGGTAGACCCGATCCTCAAGGGCTGGCAGGAACATTACCGCAAACCGCGACCTTATCCTGCCGGCAGCGACGGCCCCGAGCAGGCGCACCAGCTACTGGAGCGCAAGGGCTTTCGCTGGTGGCAATGAGCGGTACCGCCGTCTGAAAAAGCCGCCTGCCCTGCATCGCCGATAGCCCGCGCTCATGCGGGCTGCGGCCCGTTCATGCACTGTTTCAAACTGGATATTTTCATTGGCCGTTCGATCGCCATAAACAACTATCTATACGCACCGCTGACAAGATTCGGTTACAGCTTTATTTACTCCTCGCGCAGCGAAGGTGAACTTCCTGAGAGAACGCTTAGTTCAGCCGATATCTCTCGCTCAGATCAGGCCGTTAGCAGAGCCGACTATCAAGCGCACCGCCACGGTAGTTTCCGGGCCTATATCCGCGTGCGCTCCATTGCGAACTACCCGACTGTACCAGCCGGATCGACGAACGGCAGCAGCCCAGTAAAATCAACGCCTACAGAGCGAAAGACCGGGAAAATCCGCCGTGACCATGGGCCACAAAAGCTGAACTGTTTCTGCGCGACAATGACTGAACAGGCTCTTGTCCGCTGCGCCATTATTTATCGCAACGCAACGCGCATATTGAACGCGCAATCAATTAACCGCGCCGCGTTAATTCAAGCCAATGAACTACTGGATATCAGCAGGCGATAGCAGTCCTTGGGTTGAGATAATCGCTTCGATGTGTTTAACCTTAAAAAGGATTCGATAACTAAAACCAAGGAACTTGTTTTGATTTCTGTACCCGTCACCCTCCGTCGCCCTACCGACGGCGACGGCCACGACCTTCATTCACTGGTAGCTCGCTGCCAGCCGCTGGACACCAATTCGGTCTACTGCAACCTGCTGCAGTGCTCCGATTTCGCCGACACCGCCATCGCCGCGGAAAACGCCCAGGGCGAACTGGTGGGCTTCATTTCCGGATACCGCCCCCCTTCGCGCCCGGACACCCTGTTCGTCTGGCAGGTCGCGGTCGATGCGTCGATGCGCGGTCAGGGCCTGGCCCTGCGCATGCTGCTGACGCTGACCGAGCGGGTCGCCGCCCAGGGCGTGCGCTTTCTCGAAACCACCATCTCGCCGGACAACGGCGCCTCGCAAGCGCTGTTCAAACGCGCCTTTGCCCGTCTGGGCGTGCAGCACAGCATCCGCACGCTATTTTCCCGCGCCGAGCATTTCGCCGGCCGCCACGAGGACGAAGTCCTCTATCGAGCAGGTCCGCTGCAGCCGGCCACGGGTGAAAGCGACATCCCCAGAAGAACAACGAGAGGAGACTCCATGAACATTTTCGAACTGCACGAATCATCCGTCCGCAGCTATTGCCGCTCCTTCCCGGTGGTGTTCAAGCAGGCGCAGGGCGCCGAGCTGGTGACCCGCGAAGGCAAGCGCTACATCGACTTCCTCGCTGGCGCCGGCACGCTCAACTACGGCCACAACCATCCGGTGCTCAAGCAGGCACTGATCGACTACATCAGCGCCGACGGCATCACCCACGGCCTGGACATGTATTCGGACGCCAAGGAGCGCTTCCTCGAAACCTTCAGCCGACTGATTCTCACGCCACGCGGCATGGACGGCTACCTGATGCAGTTCACCGGCCCGACCGGGACCAACGCGGTCGAGGCGGCGCTGAAGCTGGCGCGCAAGGTCACCGGCCGCAACAACGTCATCAGCTTCACCAACGGTTTCCACGGCTGCAGCATCGGCGCCCTGGCAGCGACCGGTAACGGCCACCATCGAGGCGCTGCTGGCGTCGCGCTGAGCGACGTGAGCCGCATGCCCTACGCCAACTACTTCGGCGAGAAGGTCAGCACGGTCGCGATGATGGACAAACTGCTGTCCGACCCTTCCAGCGGCATCGACAAGCCCGCCGCGGTGATCGTCGAGGTGGTCCAGGGCGAAGGCGGGCTGAACGCCGCCTCGGCCGACTGGGTTCGCAAGCTGGAAAAGCTCTGCCGCAAGCACGACATGCTGCTGATCATCGATGACATCCAGGCCGGCTGTGGCCGCACCGGAACCTTCTTCAGCTTCGAAGAGATGGGCATCAAGCCGGACATGATCACCCTGTCCAAGTCGCTGTCGGGCTTCGGCCTGCCGTTCGCCATGCTGTTGCTGCGCAAGGAGCTGGATCAGTGGAAGCCGGGCGAGCACAACGGCACCTTCCGCGGCAACAACCACGCCTTCGTCACTGCCGCTGCGGCCATCGAGCATTTCTGGCAGGACGATCAGTTCGCCGCCAGCGTGCGCGCCAAGGGCAAGCGCATCGCCGATGGCATGCAACGCATCGTCCGCCGCCATGGCCCAGATTCCCTGCATCTGAAGGGGCGCGGAATGATGCTCGGCATCGGCTGCCCGGACGGCGATACCGCCGCCGCGGTCTGCCGCCACGCCTTCGAGAACGGCCTGGTGATCGAAACCAGCGGCGCCCACAGCGAAGTGGTCAAGTGCCTCTGCCCGCTGATCATCAGCGACGAGCAGATCGACAAGGCACTCGGCATCCTGGATCGCGCGTTCGCCGCGGTGATGGGTGAGCAGGCCGCCAACCAAGCGTCTTAAAAAAGGAGAACAGAACATGATCGTACGTACCCTCGCTGAGTGCGAAAACTCGGACCGCAAGATCGTCACCGAAACCTGGGACAGCACCCGCATGCTGCTCAAGGACGACAAGATGGGGTTCTCCTTCCACATCACCACGATCTACGCCAACACCGAGACGCATATCCACTACCAGAACCATCTGGAGTCGGTGTACTGCATCAGCGGCAACGGCGAAATCGAGACCATTGCCGATGGCAAGATCTACACGATCGAGCCCGGCACCCTGTACGTCCTCGACAAGCACGACGAGCACCTGCTGCGCGGCGGCAGCGAAGAGATGAAGCTGGCCTGCGTCTTCAACCCGCCACTTAACGGCAAGGAAGTGCACGACGAGACCGGCGTCTACCCGCTGGAAGCCGAAACCGTCGCCTGATAACGGGTTCGCCCATTGCGTGCCAGAGCGTAGGGAGGGTGAAACCCGCCAGCACGGAACCACCCAGGTATCGCTGCGGCGGGTTGCACCCGCCCTACAGATCCGAAGGAATCCAAGGAGAACTTGAAGTGAATCCCGTGCAAGCAGACCTCTACCCCTCGCGCCAGCAGCCCCAGCCGAGCTGGCAGGAGCGTCTGGACCCGGTGGTCTATCGCAACGACCTGGAAAACGCGCCGATTTCGCCCGAGCAGATCGAGCGCTTCGAGCGCGACGGCTACCTCGTGATACCGAACCTGTTCAGCGCCGAAGAAGTCACGCTGTTTCGCCAGGAGCTCGACCGCATGCGCCAGGACTCGGCCGTCGCCGACTCCGGCAAGACCATCAAGGAGCCCGGCAGCGGCGCCATCCGTTCGGTATTCGACATCCACAGCGACAACCCGCTGTTCGCCCGCATCGCCCGGGACGAGCGCACCGCCGGCATCGCCCACTTCATCCTCGGCGGCGAGCTCTACGTGCATCAGTCGCGGATGAACTTCAAACCCGGCTTCAACGGCAAGGAGTTCTACTGGCACTCGGATTTCGAGACCTGGCACACCGAAGACGGCATGCCGCGCATGCGCGCCTTGTCCTGCTCGATCCTGCTGACCGACAACGAGCCGCATAACGGCCCGCTGATGCTGATTCCCGGCTCGCACCGGCACTACATCCGCTGCGTTGGCGAAACGCCGGAGAATCACTACGAAAACTCCCTGCGCAAGCAGGAAATCGGCGTGCCGGACGACAACAGCCTCACCGAGCTGGCGAACCGTTACGGCATCGACACCGCCACCGGCCCGGCCGGCAGCGTGGTGTTCTTCGATTGCAACACCATGCACGGCTCCAACGGCAACATCACCCCGAGCGCGCGCAGCAACCTGTTCTACGTCTACAACGCGGTCGACAACGCTGTGCGGGCGCCCTTCTGCGGACGCAGTCCACGCCCTGACTTCGTCGCCGAGCGCGACGATTTCGCACCGCTCGCCATCGCACCGCAACGCTACCGCTGAAGACGCTGGCGGGCATGGCGCCCGCACCGCCTGCCCGGCCGCTGCCTGCCGGGAGGACGAATTCATCGAGCGCCTCCGCCCAGCACCCCGACAGGGTCGGCGAAGGCCTGAACAATGGGAACACCATGCACACCGTAGAAAAGATCGGCGGCACCTCCATGAGCCGCTTCGAAGAAGTCCTCGACAACATCCTCGTCGGCGGACGCCAGGGCAGCGCGCTCTATCAGCGGGTGTTCGTGGTCTCGGCTTACGCCGGCATGACCAACCTGCTGCTCGAACACAAGAAGACCGGCGAGCCGGGCGTCTACCAGCGCTTCGCCGACGCCCACAGCGAGGGGGCCTGGCTCGATGCGCTCGAAGGCGTGCGCCTGCGCATGCTCGCACGCAACGCCGAGTTGTTCGGCGGCCAGTTCGAACGCCAGTCGGCCAATGCCTTCATCAACGCCCGCATCGACGACGTACGCGCCTGCATGCAAAGCCTGCAGCAGCTGTGCAGCTACGGCCACTTCCAGCTCAGCGAACACCTGATGAAGGTCCGCGAGATGCTCGCCTCGCTCGGTGAGGCGCACAGCGCCTTCAACACCGTGCTCGCCCTCAAGGGGCGCGGCGTCCGTGCTCGGCTGGTGGACCTCACCGGCTGGCACCTGGAGTCGCCGCAACCGTTCGAGCAGATGATCCGCGAGAGCTTCGAGGGCATCGACCTGGCCAGCGAGCTGGCGGTGGCCACCGGTTACACCCATTGCAGCGAAGGGTTGATGAATACCTTCGACCGCGGCTACAGCGAGATCACCTTCGCCCAGATCGCCGCCGCCACCGGTGCGCGAGAGGCGATCATCCACAAGGAGTTCCACCTTTCCAGCGCCGATCCGAACCTGGTCGGTGCCGACCGCGTGGTGACCATCGGCCGGACCAACTATGACGTCGCCGACCAGTTGTCCAATCTCGGCATGGAGGCCATCCACCCGAAGGCGGCGCGTACCCTGCGGCGGGCCGGCGTGGAGTTGAGAATCAAGAACGCCTTCGAACCCGAGCACGGCGGCACGCTGATCAGCCAGGATTACAAGAGCGAGCGGCCCTGCGTCGAAATCATCGCCGGGCGCAACGACGTGTTCGGCATCGAGGTGTTCGATCAGGAGATGCTCGGTGACGTCGGCTACGACATGGAGATCAGCCGCCTGCTCAAGCAGCTCAAGCTCTACGTGGTGAACAAGGATTCGGACGCCAACAGCATCACCTACTATGCCGATGGCTCGCGCAAGCTGATCAACCGCGCCACCCGGCTGATCGAGGAGCGCTACCCGGCCGCCGAGGTGCGGGTGCACAAGCTGGCCATCGTCTCGGCGATCGGCTCGGACATGAAGGTCAACGGCATCCTCGCCCGAACCGTCGCGGCGCTCGCCGCCGCCGGCATCAGCGTGCAGGCGGTGCACCAGTCGATCCGCCAGGTGGAAATGCAATGCGTGGTGCGCGAGGAAGACTACGCCGCCGCCGTCGCCGCGCTGCATCAAGCGCTGATCGAGCCGGAGAACCACGGCGATGTGATCGCCGCGGCCTGATCAGCGCGACAGGCCTTGTGGTGCAAGTACACCGGCGCGCCAGCGCCTGCCCTGCCGACCGGCGAACAGCAACGCTACCAGCAATAGTTCGGCCAGGCTGCCGCCGTAGTACATCAGGCGGGCAGCCGCCTCCAGCTGCTCGGGCATGAACGCCGTGCCGCGAGGAAATCCGTAGCCATACATCAGCTTGGCGAGGATGCCGTGGGCGGCGATGGCGACGAACAATACGCCCAGCCGCAACCCGAAACCTGGACGGGCCGGCGCCGGATCGGGGCCGGCGATCGACCAGGCGAACAGGTAGCCGGCCAGCAGGAAATGCAGATGCAGCCAGCCGCCCAGCAGCGCGTCCTCCAGGCTGGCGGCGAACAGCGGCGTCAGGTAGAGCAGATAGAGCCCGCCGACATCCAGCAGCAGCGCCGTCACCGGGTGGGTCAGCGCCAGCATGGGCGCCGAGCCGAGTACTAGCACCGCTTGCCGTGCATGGCGCTGCGGCAGGGTGCGCAACAGCAGGCTGAGCGGCCGGCCGAGCATCAAAGCGAGCGGCGCGAACATTCCCAGCAGCAGATGCTGGAGCATGTGCCCGCGCGGGTCGGCGTGCGCCCACGCCATCAGCGGCGGCAACAAGGCCAGCACCAGCAACGCACAACCGACGACGAAACTCCCCAGCCGGAGCCCGTCCCACTCGCCGCCGGCGCGCAGCCGCACGACGACCCCAGTCAGGTAGGTGCCGAGCAGGAGCGTCGGCAACAGCCAGGCGAAGGTGTGCAACATTTAGCCCCGCGCCCCTGACGTAAGGCGCGCACGACGCAGCAGCACCAGACCGATCGCCAGCAGCAGCAACGCCGCGCCGTTCCAGGCGAGGTCGTAAAGCAGCAATGGGTCCACATAGCGCACCTGATGCAGGCGCAGCACCTTGTGGTTGACCAATCCGTCGAACAGCTGGAAGCCGCCCATGCCGAGGAACAGGCCCGCCCACGCATGGCCACGCACCAGTTGGCCGCTGCGCTGCAGGTCGGCATAGAGAAAGAAGCCTGCGACCAGCAGGATCACTTCAGCGGCATGCAACAAACCGTCGGAGAGCAGCCCGACGGCAGACGTGGAGCGATCGAAGAAATGGTGCCAAGCGAGAATTTGGTGGAAGAGGATCTCGTCCACCGCGGCCATCAGGCCGATACCGATGAGCAGTGCCGCAAGCAGCGAGCGGCGCGGCAACGCGAGGTTGGAAGCAGGCGGCTCGGCCATGGTCGACTCCACGTGACACTGGAGTCCAAGTGACCGCCGACGGGTATTGCCGGTTCGCCGCCGCTCGGCGGCCCGCGCCGGCTCAGGGCGCCAGCAGCGGCGGCATCGGGCAGTCGAGGCTATCGGCCACGGCCCGCATCAGCTCGGCCTCGGTGGCACTGATGCGTCCGTCGTGCCCGATGCAGCGCGCCATGGCCTTGAGCAGACGCGGTTTCTGCAACGGTTTGAGCGACACCAGGCGCTTGAGCGCCGCGTCTAGTGCCTTGAGACCTGCGGCCTCACCTTCGCGCATCGTCAGCGTGAATGGCAGCTCCACCTGCGCCGCGTCGAAGGCCTGACGTGCTTCGTCCAGCTCATCATGTCCGGCCAGCGCCAGCGCCGACAGCAGCACCGCCACCTCGTCCTTGACCGCCTCGAGCGAATAGCGGGCATCGATCCGCCGCGGACCGGCGATGTTGCGCTCGACGATGCGCAGCAGGCTCCATTCCATCAGGCTCACCTGCCGGTCGGAGAGGATCAGCGCACCGAGGTTCTGCTTGAGCCTGATCAAGGCCTCGCGCTCGAGTTGCTTGAGTGCCGGGATGGCCAGCTCCAGCAGTGCCAGCCGCTGGCCTTCACGTATCCGATCCAGCGCCGACTGTAACTGAGCCATGACCTGGCGGACATCGCTCGGCGCCGTCTCCAGCAGATCGATCTGACGGCCCCGCACGGCCGGGTCGGCGTCGATCAGCAGGCCGTAGACCAGCGCCTCGGCCCCATGGCAACGGTGCGCCGCGTCGACCAGCATCGGCGGCAGGCGGTCGAGGGTATCGCGGGCGGCCTGCAGATGGGCCGGCTGCGGATCGCCGATGGTGGCGATCGCCTGCTCGGCATCCGCCTGGGCGTACACCTCGGCCGCCGAGCCGCCCGCAGCGAGGCCGGCAACGGCGGGATCAGGTCTGAACGGTGACCCCGTCACACTCGGATCGACATAGGGAAACTGCCCGTCCCAGCCGGGTTCGACGCGGCGAATCCGCTCCGGCAGAGGCGGATGGGTGGCCATCAGCCCGGCGATCCCGGCCGAGACGCCCTGGCCGAAATACATGTGGCTGAATTCGGCGGCGTTGGCTGACTGCAGCCGTGAACCGCCAAGATGCCCGCCGATCTTCTTCAACGCACCGGCAATGCCCGACGGATCGCGGGTGAACTGCACCGCCGCGGCATCGGCGAGAAACTCCCGCTGTCGACTGACCGCTGCCTTGATCAGGTTGCCGAAGAAGGTACCGGCATAGCCGATCACCATCAGGGTGCCGCCGATGGCGAGCACGGCGGCCACGCCATTGCCGCGGTTGCTGCGGCTGCGGCTCGAACGTCCGCCGCTGCGCAGCACGAACTCACCGATCAGCCCCAGCAGCAGAATGCCATGCAGCACCGAGACCAGCCGGGTGTTCAGGCGCATGTCGCCATGGAAGATGTGGCTGAACTCGTGGGCGATCACGCCCTGCAGCTCCTCGCGGGTCAGCAGCGTGATGGCGCCACGGGTGATGCCGATCACCGCGTCCTGGGGCGTCAGCCCGGCGGCGAAGGCATTGATGGCCGAATCGTCCAGCACATAGATCGGCGGCACCGGCGTGCCAGAAGCGATGGCCATCTCCTCGACCACGTTGAGCAACCGGCGCTCCTCGAAGCCCTGGGGCTCCAGATTGATCAGCCGCCCGCCCAGGCGTTCGGCCACCGCCTTGCCGCCGCGGCTCAGCTGTACCGATTTGAACAGGCTGCCCAAGAGCACCACGCCGATTACCACCACGCTGACCAGACCGATCAACTGCCAGTCGATGCCGACGCCCTGACTCAGGGCATAGCTGTCGTACTGGCCAAGCAGACGCAGCGCGAATCCCAGGGCCACGCTGGTCAGGGCGATCAGACCCACCACCGCCAGCGCCAGTAGCATGATCAGGCGGCCGCTGTTGCGCTTGGCACGTGCCTGCTGTTCGAAGAAATTCATCATGGCATCCGTGCGCAGAGACGTTAGAACGAGACCTTGGGTGCGGCCTGGATCACCTCGCTGTCGGCGAACTCAAGCAGGCTGGCATCCTGCCCATGGCCGAAGGTTGGCGCCAGGACTACCGGCGGGAAGCTCTGCTTGTAGGTGTTGTAGTCCATCACCGCGTCATTGAAGGCCTGCCGGGCGAAAGCCACCTTGTTCTCGGTGCTGCTGAGCTCTTCGCTGACCTGCTGCATGTTCTGCGAGGCCTTGAGATCCGGGTACGCCTCGAGCGTCACGTTCAGGCGACCCAGGGCGTTCTGCAACAGGCCTTCGGCGCCGGCCAGCTGAGCCATGCTCTGGGCATTGCCCGGCTGCGCCGCGGCGGCCTGGAGCCCAGCCACTGCGCCGTTGCGCGCAGCGATCACCGCCTCGAGAGTCTCGCGCTCGTGTGCCATGTAGGCCTTGGCGGTTTCCACCAGATTGGGGATCAGGTCGTAGCGGCGCTTGAGCTGCACTTCGATCTGGGCGAAGGCATTCTGGTAGCGGTTATGCAGGCTCACCAGCTTGTTGTAGATGCCGATGACGTAGAAAACCACCACGGCCAGGATGGCCAGGAAGATGAGGGTCGAAAGCATGTCGATGTCCTTATCGGAGCAGAGAAGAGAGCCCGCGATAGTAACGAAAACCACGGGGCGCGCTGTGATCCGTTGCCGATGCTCGACGCACATCGGCCCGCCTGATCACCTCGGGAGCCGAATGGCCGGCGCACGGTGGCTGGACTTGCAGAAAGACCGAAGATTATTAGCGGTCAAGACTGGGCGTCCCCGACCGCTCCCACGGTGGCGTGGGACATTCCCGTTCGTATTCGCGGCAACGCCGCTCCCAGGAGTGAGGCGCTATGACGATCGGCTGCGTGCCTGTGGGAGCGGTCTCGACCGCGAACGGCTCGGCGCCGAGAAGCTCGGCTGCACCACCGGAGCCATGGCTAGCGGCCGGATCGAATTACTCGCGGTAATTGTCCTCTTCGCGCATATGGACGGTTTCGATGTACCGCTGGGCATCGTCGAGTCGCTCGAAGCGCTCGACGCAACGGGCTCCTTGCCGCGCCTCGTAGTGAACCTGTGTATCGCCCGCAACGCCGGTGCGGCACTCGAACACGTAATACCCGTTGGCACTGGCGACGACTCGGTCCGGCATGCTGACCTCCTGTTTCGCTCTCGGCTGCACCTCCCGGTGAGGCGCAGCCCTCGTCTAATAAGAGACCGGTGCGTCCTGCGGCAATTCCCCACAGTCCCGAAACCCTCGAAACGACTCGCCATCGGGAGCAGCAACACGACCGTAGCGTACAATCCCACACTTTTTACAAGCCTTTGAGCCCGCAGCATGTCATCCCTACCACGCACCGAACTCCTGTCCCCCGCCGGCACCCTCAAATCCATGCGCTACGCCTTCGCCTATGGCGCCGATGCCGTCTATGCCGGCCAGCCGCGATACAGCCTGCGGGTGCGTAACAACGAATTCGACCATGCCAACCTGCGCCTGGGCATTGACGAGGCCCATGCCCAGGGCAGGCAGTTCTATGTGGTGGTGAATATCGCGCCGCACAACGCCAAGCTCAGGACCTTCCTCAAGGACCTGGAGCCAGTGGTGGCCATGGGTCCGGACGCGCTGATCATGTCCGACCCAGGCCTCATCATGCTGGTGCGCGAGCATTTCCCGGAAATGACCATCCACCTCTCGGTCCAGGCCAATGCGGTGAACTGGGCGACGGTGAAGTTCTGGCAGGCCCAGGGCGTGAGCCGGGTGATCCTTTCGCGCGAGTTGTCGCTGGAGGAGATCGGCCAGATTCGCGAGCAGGTACCGAGCATGGAGCTGGAGGTGTTCGTCCACGGCGCGCTGTGCATGGCCTACTCCGGGCGCTGCCTGCTGTCGGGCTACATCAACCGACGCGACCCCAACCAGGGCACCTGCACCAACGCCTGCCGCTGGAAATACAAGACCCACGAGGCGAAGGAAGACGAACTGGGCAACGCCGTGCAGCGCTATGAACCCATCGTGGTACAACCGGCCAAACCGACCCTGGGCGTCGGCGCGCCGACCGACGCGCTATTCCTGCTCGAAGACGTCAGCCGCCCCGACGAACTCATGGAGGTCAGCGAGGACGAGCACGGCACCTACATCATGAACTCCAAGGACCTGCGCGCCATCCAGCACGTTGAGCGGCTGGTGCAAATGGGCGTGCATTCGCTGAAGATCGAAGGCCGCACCAAGAGCCACTACTACGTGGCGCGCACCGCCCAGGTCTACCGCAAGGCCATCGACGACGCGGTGGCCGGCCGGCCGTTCGACCGATCGCTGATGGACACCCTCGAATCCCTCGCCCACCGCGGCTACACCGAGGGCTTCCTGCGTCGCCACGTACACGACGAATACCAGAACTACGAACGCGGCTTCTCGCTCTCCGAGCGCCAGCAGTTCGTCGGCGAGCTGACCGGCGAGCGCCGCGACGGCCTCGCCGAGGTGATCGTCAAGAACCGCTTCGCCGTCGGCGACCGCCTGGAGCTGATGACGCCCCAGGGCAACCTCAACTTCACCCTCGACCGCCTGCAGAAGAAGAGCGGCGAGCGCACCGACGTTGCGCCCGGCGATGGCCACGTGCTTTACCTGCCGGTACCCAAGGGCGTGGACCTGCGCTACGGCCTGCTGATGCGCGAGCTCGACGGCGCCACCACGCGCGGCTGAATCACGTCAGCATCTCGACGAAACGTTCGGGCTCCACCGGCGGGCTCAACAGATAGCCCTGGATCTCGTCGCACCCATGCGCCTTGAGAAAGTCCATCTGCCCCTGAGTCTCGACGCCCTCGGCCACAACCTTCAGCTCCAGGTTGTGGGCCATGGCGATGATCGCCCGGATGATCGCGGCGTCTTCGCCGGATTGCTCGAGTTCGGCGATGAACGATTTGTCGATCTTCACGTAATCTACCGGGAAGCGCTTGAGATAGCTGAGCGAGGAATAGCCAGTGCCGAAATCGTCGATCGCCAGGCTCACGCCCAGGGCACGCAGCAGCCGACAGGTGTCGATGGCGTTCTCGATGTCGTCGAGCATCTGGCTTTCGGTGAGCTCGAGCTCCAGCAGCCCGGGGGGCAGGCCGGTCTCCTCGAGCACCTGGCGCACCAGACTGACGAGATTGCCCTGGCGCAGCTGCTTGACCGACAGATTCACCGAAATGCGCAGTTCCGCCAGCCCCTGCTGCTGCCAGCGCCGCGCCTGGGCGCAGGCCTGGCGCAGGACGAACTCGCCCAGCGGGATGATCAATCCGGTGGCTTCGGCCAGCGGGATGAACTGGGCCGGGCCGATCAGTCCCTGTTGCGGGTGACGCCAACGCACCAGCGCCTCCGCCGCCTCCAGCCGGTCGTTGGCGAGGCACAACCGAGGCTGGTAGAACAATTCCAGTTGCCCCTCGTCGAGCGCCTTGCGCAGCTGATTCTCCAGTTGCAGGCTTTCCAGGCTGGAAGCCCGCAAGCGCTCGGTGAAGAACTGCAACGTGTTGCCGCCCAGATGCTTGGCATGCTGAACGGCCATGTTCGCCTGGCGCAGCAGCGCGCTGCCTTCGCGAGCGTTGTCCGGCATCAGACTGACGCCGATCGAGGCGCTGACCACCAGCTCATGGCCACCCACGGTAATCGGCTTGCGGATGCGCGACAGCAGTCGGCTGCCGAGCCGGGCAAGGCTCGACAGGCTGGCGTAGGTATCGAGCAATACGACGAACTCGTCACCCGACAGCCGCGCCAGGGTATCGGCCTCAGACAGGCTGTGCGCCAGGCGCCGCGAAACCTCGACCAGCAACTCGTCGGCAATCTCGTGGCCGAGGCTTTCATTGAGCAGATTGAAACGATCGAGATCGATGTACAGCACCGCCAGGTTGCGCCCGTTCTGACGCACCCGCTGGCAGGCCTCCTGCAGGCGCACCTTGAGCAGGCTGCGATTGGCAAGCCCCGTCAGATCGTCGTAGAAGGTCAGGTAGCGCAGCCGCTCCTCCACCTTGTGCCGCAAGCTCAGGTCGGAGATGAAGCCGACCACATGGGCGACGCGTCCCTGCTCGTTGCGCACCACCTGTAGCTGCACCCACTGCGGATAGACCTCGCCGTTGCGCCGTGTCTCGATCAGTTCGCCCTCCCAGCGGTCATGGGATTCCAGCGCCTCGCGCACCGCCGCGTATTGCCGCTGCGACGTCTCGGAGCTGGCCAGCCGCGCCACGCTGCGTCCGAGCAGCTCTTCACGGCGATAGCCCGACAGCGTGCAGCAGGCCTGGTTCACCGCCAGCACGCGGTAGCTGGCGTCGAGGATGACGATACCCTCGCCGGCGGCCTCGAACACGGTGGCGGCGAGCTTCTGCTGCTCGACCTGCTGGCGCAGCGCGGTGACGTCCCTGCGCGTACCGATCATCCGCCTGACGCGCCCGTCCTGCCCCCGCTCGATGGCCTGGCCGCGGTCCTCGAGCCACAGCCAGCGACCGTCGGCGCCCCGTGCGCGGTACTGCACGACGTAGATGTCGGTGTAGCCCTTGAGATGGGCGACTAGTGCCTCGCGCACCAGCTCGAGATCGTCGACGTGGACCTCCGGCCGAACCAGGCCGGACGCCGCGTCACGATGGTCGAAGCCGAATATCATCCCCAGCCGCGAGCGGTGTACCTCATGCTTCTCCAGGTCCCAGTCCCACAGACCGAGGTCGCTGGCCTCCAGCGCCAGATTCAGCCGTGCCTCGCTCTGCGCCAGCTCGGCCGTGCGTTCGGCGACCCGCTGTTCGAGACCGTCGTATGCCTGGCGCAACTCGGCTTCGGCCCGGCTACGCTGTTCCACCTCTCGCCCGAGCTCCCGGTTGAGCGCCTCGGCGTCGCGGCCCGCCTGGCGCAGGCGATCGATCAGCTGGGCATTCTGCAGGCGCTGTTCGAGCCCGTCGCCGAACAGCCGGTTGACCTGCCAGGCAATGAGGCTGAGGGTCGCCAGGACGATCAGCGCCAGCATGCCCCAGCCGCGCAGCTGCGGCACGTCGCTGGCGATCAGGAGCAAGCCGCTCGGCAGCAGGCAGGGCACGGCAAAGCTGAAGAAGGCCGGCAGGCTGACGGCATAAGCGATGCTCGCGGCCAGCACCACCGAGCCGATCAGCCCGTAGACCATCACCTGGGTGAAGAAGCCGCCCGGCGGAACCAGCCAGACGCAGGCATAGGCCAGGGCGAGCGCCGAGGCGATACTGTTGAGCATGAAATGACGGCGCCAGTAGGGCGCGGCCTGGCGGCCGGTGGGCGCCTGTTCGATCTGTCGTCCCTGGTGCAGCCGCAGACCGGCGAGCACGACGATCCACAGCAGCCAGTAGAACAGCTGCGAAGCCGGCGACACGCCCCAGAGCAGTACCACGCAGCCGAGGCCGGTGAAGATCATCAGCAGGGCGGGCACCCGCGCGCCCCTGAACAGCAGGCGGGTGCGCTCGGCGTCCCGTGCAAGGGCCGTGTGGGGCAGCTCGCCGAAGGTGTCCGAACGCGTCGGGGAAACGATTACCGGATCTGTCATCTGGGCCATTGTTCTTATCGTCAGTGCCGACAGCCACGAAGCGGCAGGGGCATCAGCACATGATGGCATGACGCTAGCCCCCTAACTCAATAAAGCCCATCGTTACCGCTAGAGCAAGCACCGCCTGGCTGCCGACCACCGGCACACCCGCGCCGACGGCCCCGCACACGGTGCCCTCGACCTGAAGGCTCCGGGGCTCACCGCCGGATGGCAACCAGAGCCCCGATCCGCAGGGCAGGCCCAAAGGACGGATCGCTGGCGGGCTGCCGTCAAGGCGATCAGGCTCAGGGCAATCCCTTCGATGTCAACCGCCGGCCAGGCGTTGCGCTCGGCCTCGGCGCGCCGCGCGTAGCAGCGCTTCAGTTTCGCGCGGACGATTCGAACGGTCCTGGTGTAGACCCCGCTTCACGGGCGCTGCACATCGTGCTCTAGCGCCAGGTCAGTTGCGCACCAGGCACTGCTCGGTGATCTCCTCGACCCGGGTAACGCCGAGCAGCGCCATGTCCCGTTGCAGCTCGCCGGCGAGCAGGCCGATGGCATGGCTCACCCCCGCTTCGCCGGCGTAGGCCGCGGCGTAGTTGAACGGCCGGCCGATGAACACCATGCGCGCGCCCAGTGCCAGCGCCTTGAGCACGTCGGTTCCGCGGCGGAAGCCACTGTCCACCATCACCGGCAGATCGCCGACCGCCGCCACCACGCCCGGCAGTGCGCGCAGCGCGGAGACGGTACTGTCGAGCTGGCGGCCGCCATGGTTGGATACGATCAGCGCATCGGCACCGATGTCGCGTGCCTTGCGTGCATCGTCGGGGTGGAGGATGCCCTTGACCACCAGCTTGCCGGGCCACAACCGGCGCACCAGCTCCAGGTAGCTCCAGTTCAGGTGGCTGCGACCGGAGAAGTCGCGCTTGACGTTGCGCGAGATCACCGCGATGCCACGCGTCGCGTAGTTGTTCTCGAAGTGCGGCAGGCCATGGTTGACCAAAGTGCGCAGGAAGGTACCGAACAGCCAGCGCGGTCGTATCAGGCCATCCCAGGCCAGGCGCAGGCTGGGGCGCAGCGGCGAATAGAAGCCCGAGCGGGTGTTGTTGTCGCTGTTCGGCGGCACCGGGTAGTCGACGGTGATCACCAGCTTGTCGAAGCCGGCGTTGCGCACCCGCTCGATCAGCGCCTCGATCCCGGCGTGATCGCCCGGCAGGTAGGCCTGGAACCAGTCGGTCTGGCCCTGGTTGAGCACGTCTTCCATGCGGATCAGCGAGCTGCCGCTGAGGATCATCGGGATGCCGGCCTTGGCTGCCGCCTGCGCCTGCACCAGGTCGCCGCGGTAGGCCGACAGCGCACTGATGCCCATCGGCGCAATGCCGATGGGCAATGCGTAGCGCTGGCCGAACAGCTCGGTTTGGAGCGAGACCTTAGACACGTCGACCAGCGCACGCGGCAGGAAGGCGTAATCGTCGAAGGCGCTGCGGTTGGCGCGGGCGGTGTGACCGTCTTCGGCCACGTTGGCGATGTATCCGTAGAGGGGGCGTGGCAGAAGGCGTTTGGCTGCACGATCGAGATCGTGCAGGTTCAAGATCGACGCCAAGCGTCGCGAATACTTACCCGGCATGTCCGTTTGTCCTACTGCAGATGATGGGGTTGGCGGATCGCCCAGGCCTCGGGATTGACCAGGTCGCGCGGGCGTTCGCCCTGCAAGGCCTGACAGATGTTTTCCACCGCGCAGCTGGCCATCGCTTCGCGGGTCTCGTGGGTGGCCGAGCCGATGTGCGGCAGGGTCACCACGTTGTCCATGCGCAGCAGCGGCGAGTCGGGCGAAACCGGCTCCTGCTCGAACACGTCGAGCCCGGCGCCGGCGATCAGGCCTTCTTCCAGCGCGCGGATCAGCCCGGCCTCGTCGACCACCTTGCCCCGCGCAATGTTCACCAGGAAGGCCGAACGCTTCATCGCCCGGCACTGCTCGTAGCCGACCAGGTGCTCGGTCTCTTCGGTCAGCGGCACGGTGAGGCAGACGAAGTCGGACTCGGCCAGCAGCGCTTCGAAGCTGCGCCGCTGGAGGCCCCACTCGGTCTCCAGCTCGGGCTTGGGCGAGGCGTTGCTGTAAAGGACGCGCATGTTGAAGCCCAGCGCGCGACGGGCGATGGCCCGGCCGATGCGCCCAAGCCCGACCAGGCCGAGGGTCTTGCCGTGCACGTTGCTGCCGAAGTGCGACTCGCCGACGTGCTGGGTCCAGCGGCCCTCGCGCACCATGGTCGCCAGCTCCACCAGCCGCCGGGCGCTGGCCATGATCAGCATGAAGCCGGTGTCGGCAGTGGTCTCGGTAAGCACGTCCGGGGTGTTGGTCAGCAGGATGCCGCGGCGGCTGAGTTCAGCCACCGGGAAGTTGTCGTAACCCACCGAAATGGTGGCGATGGCTTCCAACCCTGGCGCCTCGTCGAGCATCGCCGGGGTGACCTGCAGCTTGCCGCCGATCAGCCCGTGCGCCTGGCGCAGGGCGGCGGCGACCGCCTCGGCATGCTGCTCGGGCTCCTCGAAATACTCGACCTCGAACTGTTCGCGCAAGCGCTGAAGCTGCGGCTCCTTCAGGCGTCGCAGGGCGACGATCCGTTTCCTCTCCATCGGTACGCCTCCTTTCAGCCGTCTTTCAGGCCAGGCATGTCGAAGCTGGCCTCATCGAGGATGGCGAACAGGTCCTGACGCTGCTGTTCGTTCAGCTCCACCAACGGCGGACGCACCTGCGCCCACTCCTCGATGCCGCTGTAACGGGCAGCGGCGGCCTTCAGCGCGGGGATCATCGGGAAGCGCTCGAACAGCTTGCGGGTGTTGGTCAGCGCAGCCTGCTGGGCGTCGGCATCGGCCCCTTGCCAGGCTTTCGCCAGGGCAGAGATCGGACCCGGATTGACGTTGGCGGTGGCGCTGATGCAGCCGGCACCGCCAGCGCGCAGGGTCTGCAGCAGGAAGTGCTCACTGCCGGCGTAGACCTGGAAGCCGTCGGCGGCGAAGTTGTCGATCATCGCCTGGGTGTTGCTCCAGTCGCCGGAGCTGTCCTTCACTCCGACCACGTTCTTCGGATAGGCCTTGAGCAGGCGCTCGATCAGGGCCAGCGACAGCGGCACCTGCGACACCGGCGGGATGTGGTAGAGGTAGATACGCAGGCGCGCATCCCCGACCCGCTCGATCACCTCGGAGAAGTAGCGGAACAACCCTTCGTCGGAGACGCCCTTGTAGTAGAACGGCGGCAGCATGAGCACGCCTTCCACGCCCTGGGCGACCGCGTGGCGGGTCAGCGCCACCGCATCGGGCAGGGCGCTGGCACCGGTGCCCGGCATCAGCCGCGCGGCCGGAATGCCACCCTCGATCAGCGCGTCGAGCAGCTGGCTCTTTTCCTCCACCGACAGCGAGTTGGCTTCGGAGTTGGTACCGAACACGGCGAGCCCGACGTCGTTGTCCAGCAGCCAGCGGCACTGCGCCACAAAGCGTTCCCTGTCCGGCGCGAGTTCCGCGGTGAAGGGGGTGATCACCGGGGACCAGACGCGACCCGTGGCATGACTCATGTTTCTCTCCTTTTTTCGGTTATCCGGCCGCCGTCAGAGGCCGCCGGGTCGTGATTTCAGGTCGGCTGGGTGCCGCGACGCAAAGGCGCCAGCAGCCAGCGGAACACCGGCGTTGCCTGCAGTATCGAGAAGGCGGCGATGCACAGCAGCACTACCGCAATCGGGCTGGACAGGAAGATGCGGTAGTCGTCATTGCCGATCAGCATCGACTGATGGAAGCTGTTCTCCATCACCGGTCCGAGGATCAGCCCGATGACCATTGGCGCTGGCGACACACCGGCCTTGGCCAGCCAATAGCCGAACAGCCCGAAGCCGAGCATCAGGCCCACCTCGAACAGGCTGTTGTTGATCGCGTAGGCGCCGATAATGCACAGCGCGATGATCGCGCAGGCGATGAAGCCGTCCGGGATGCGAGTGACCGCCACGCTGGCCTTGGTGAACATCAGGCCAACGGCGAGCAGCCCGACGTTGGCGAAGATCACCGCCCAAATCAGCGTGTAGGTCACGTCGCCATAGTCGGTCAGCAGGTTCGGCCCCGGCAGGATGCCCTGCACCATCAGCGCACCGAGCAGGATCGCGGTGGCCGAGCTGCCGGGAATCCCCAGCGCGATGGTAGGGATCAACGCACCGCCGACCACCGCGTTGTTCGCCGCCTCCGGCGCGGCGACCCCGGCGGGATCGCCCTGGCCAAAACGACTCTTGTCCTTGGCGAAACGCTTGGCCTCGTTGTAGGCGAACCAGCTGGCGGTGTCCCCGCCCGTGCCCGGGATCAGCCCGACGATGACGCCGATACCGCTGGAACGCAGAATGTTCGGCATCAGCGCCTTCAACTCGGAAAACTTCGGAATCAGCCGGTCGGTGATGCGACTGGCGACCTTGGCGGGAGCATTGGAGTTTTCGATCAGCGACAGCGCCTGGGGAATCGAGAACAGCCCGATCAACGCCACCGTGAAACTGATGCCGGAGAACAGGTTGATGTTGCCGAAGGCCATCCGCGGCGTGCCGGTGGTCAGGTCCATGCCCACGGTACTGATCAGCAGCCCGACACCGCCGGAAAACAGTCCGTTGACCACCGAGCCCTGGGCCAGCGAGCCGATGATGGTGATACCGAGCAAGGCGATGGCGAACAGCTCGATGGGCCCGAACTCGACCACGATGCTGCCAAGCAGCGGTGCCGCCATCAGCAACGCGATGCCGCTAATGCTACCGCCGATGAAGGAAGCGAACAGGGATATCCCCAGCGCCTTGCCCGCCTGGCCCTGCTGCGCCATCGGGAAGCCGTCGAGCACCGTCGCGGCGGCTGAAGGCGTACCCGGCGTGCGCAACAGGATGGCGGCGATCGAACCGCCGTAGGAAGCGCCGACATAGAGCGAGGCGAGCATGCTCAGGCCGGTCGCGGTATCCATGCTGAAGGTCAGTGGCAACAGCAGCGCCAGCGCCATGGTGGCCGACAGGCCCGGCATGGCGCCGACGAACAGGCCGAGAAGCGTGCCGCCGAGAATCGCGGCGATGTTGTACAGGGTGAACACATTGGTCAGCCCTGTCATGACGATTGAACTATCCACTGGAAAGGCCTCGCCGAATCATAAGAAATGAGGCAATCAGGAGATCGCCAAGGGGAGTAGCGGCACGGGGAGTCCGAGGAACTGGACGAACACCACGCAGACCATCGCCACCAGCACCACCGTCGCGATCACGGCGAAGCGAACCGATACGGTGCGGATCATCGCCAACGCCAACCCCATGAACAGCGCCGTCGACAGCAGATAGCCAAGTGTGGTGATGGCGAAGACGTAGCCGCAGGCGAGTGCGAAGACCACAGCCGCCGCGCCATAGCGCGGCCTGAGCGTCGGCTCGGCGACAGCCTCGCCCTCGCTCTCGCCGATGGCCTGCCGGCTGGCGGCCCGCCAGCGCAGCAGCTCCGAGCACACCATGGCCGCGGACAGCAGGGCTACTGTCACCGAGTAGATCAGTGGCATCTCGGCCGCCGCCTTCGGATAGCCCTGGGCATTGACGAAGAACACTGCGGCAATGCCAATGCCGAAGAGTCCGAGTACCAACCTGTTGATATTCATGGGGCGCCTCCCGGAGCATTTGCGGTCGCTTTACTGTTGCTTGGCGCTGACTTCTTCCCAGATGCCCTGGAATTCCTTCTCCATGCGCTGGAACATCTCGCCGTAGGCTTCGCCGGTGACGATATCGATACTCAGCGCCCGCTTCTTCGCGTCTTCGAGGAATGCCTGGTCGGTTTTGAGCGCCTCGAATGCGGCGATGAGCTGATCGCGAGCCTCGTCCGGAATGCCGGCCGGTGCGCTGTAGCCGCGCGAGGAACCGGCCACCACATCGATGCCCTTCTCCTTGAGCGTCGGCACGTCCGGCATGCTGTCGATGCGCTTCTCGGAAAACACTGCGAGGGCCTTGAGGTTGCCGCTCTGCACCTGGCTGTAGACGGTGCCGACGTTGTTGAAGCTGACGTCGATCTTGTTACCCATGGCGGCGGTGGCAGAGGGACCGTCGCCCTGGAACGGCACCTTCTTGAACGACAGGCCGGTGGCCTTCTCCACCATCAGGGTGGTGAAGTAGTCGTCGCCGCCCATGCCGGAGTTGCCGACGGTGATGCGGCCGGGCTTCTCCTTGGCCGCGGCGATCAGGTCTTCGAGGGTGTTGATGGGGCTGTCCTTGGCGACCACGGCGATGCCCGGGTCGGTGACCACGTTGGCGATCGGGGTCAGGTCCTTGATGTTGTAGGTGATCGCGTCGTTCATGATGTAGTTGGTCATCAGCATCGGCGTGTTGGTGACGCTGATCACCGAACCATCCTTCTTCGACTGCTTGGCCAGGCGGGTCCAGGCGATCGCGCCGGTGGCACCCGGGATGTATTCGTTGACGAAATTCACGCCGAGCGTCTTGCTGATGTAAGGCTGCACCAGCTGCGCCAGCACGTCGCTGCCACCGCCGGGCTTGAAGCCCTGCAGCACGGCGACGTCCTCGCCAGCAACGTATTCGGCCTGGACGGAGAAGGACAGGGACACCGCCGTTGCGGCGGTCAGGATGGCAGCGGATATTTTTTTGTTGATCTTCATTTCGCTCACTCCACACATTCTTGTTGGATTTATGGCGTCCGGCACGAATCGACCCGGACGTGTCGAGAGGGCTGCGACGCAAGCGCCGCGAACCCCTTCAGCGGGTACAGCTTTTTTTCGCCCTCAGCGGTTTTTCTGCAGGGTCTGCCACGGGCCGCCAGAGGCGGCGATCGAATAGCGCGCCACGGCCTGCTCGTCGAAATCGAAGCCCAGGCCTGGGCTCTGGTGCAGCTTGATGTAGCCGTCCTCCTGCTCCAGCTGACGGTCGATCAGCCGGCGGAAGTTGAGCACCTGGTCATCCCAGAAGAACTCCACGTAACGCGCGTTCGGCGTGGCGGCCACCAGCGGCGCGTGCACGTCGTGGAACCAGTGCGGGTACATCGGCACGCCGTAACCGGCGGCCATCGCCGCGATACGGCGCCATTCGGTGATGCCGCCGCAGACCACCGCATCGGTCTGCAGAATGGCTGCGCCGCCCTTGTCGAGCAGCTCCTTGTGGCGCCAGCGGCCGACCTCCACCTCGCCGGTAGCCACCGGAATCGGCGTGGCCCGGGCCAGGCGCGCGTGGCTGTCGATGTCGTCGACCAGGAACGGCTCCTCGACGAAGGCCGGGTTGTAGCGTTCGAAGCGGCGCACGTACTGCAGCGCCTCGGTGACATCGCTCCAGCCGTTGTTGACGTCGAGCATCAACTCGACGTCCGGGCCAATGGCCTCGCGCGCCGCCGCCACCCGCGCCTCCTCTTCCTTGGGCGAGAGGCGTCCGGTCTTCATCTTCACCGCCTTGAAGCCGAGCGACACGTAGTGAGCCATTTCCTCACCGAGCAGTTCGGGGGTCTTGCCGTCGAGGTAGTAACCGCCACTGGCGTAGGCCGGCACGCGGTCGGCGCTGGCCGCACCGAGATAACGGTGCAACGGCAGGCCGGCGCTGCGCGCGTTGAGGTCCCAGAGGGCCGTGTCGAGGATGCTGATGGCGCGCATGACGACGCCTGCGCGGCCCTGCAGCAGGGCTTCCTGGTACATCTCCCGCCACAGTGCCTCGACGTCCAGCGAATCGCGGCCGAGCAGCACCGGCGCCAGCAGCTTTTCCACGGCGATCGGCAGCAGCTCGCCACCGGCGCTGCCGACGTAGCAGAAGCCGACGCCGGTCACGCCGTCCTCGGAGGTGACCTTGACCAGGCCGTAGTCACGTGCGGATACGGTGCGGTTGGAGAATGAGGTGACGCGGTCGAGCGGCACGCGCGCCGCGCAGACGGAAATGGAGCGAATGACAGCCATCTTGTTTTCCTTGTTTTCGGCGGTGGAACAGGGACGCAAGCGCCTGATGCAACCGGTTTCATCATCACTGGAAAGCAGGTTCCAGAGCCCTCGAAGGCAGCAGGTGATTCCCTTGAGACTTCTCTGTAACCGCTTACATTTGCACAAAAATGCGATGTAACCGTTTACAAAAACCTAGTTTCGGTTTTTCCTAATGTCAACAGCCGATTCAGATCGGTGCCTGTCGAAGATGCCCAATGAGCTCACCCGCCCGTCCGACTCCCTCCCTGCTTTCCGGCGCTGGCCTGCGTGACGTTGCCCGTCTCGCCGGGGTTTCGACCGCCACCGTGTCGCGCGTGCTGAACGGCAGCGCCGCGGTCAGCGACGACAAGCGGCAGGCCGTGCAGCTCGCCTGCGACGAGCTGGGTTATGTGCTCAACGCCGCCGCCCGCACCCTCTCCTCGCGGCGCAGCATGACCATCGGCGCTGTAGTGCCGACGCTCGCCACCGAGACCTTCTCGCGACCGCTCGCGGCCTTCCAGCAGACCGTACACAAGGCCGGCTACACGCTGCTGGTGGCCAGCTTCGGTTTCGACCCCCAGGTCGAGCTTCAGGAAGTGCAGACCATGCTCGAGCATGGCGTAGATGCGCTGATGGTGGTCGGCCGCACCCATGACCCGAAGATGTGGGAGCTGATCGAGCGCAAGGGCATTCCCTGCGTGCAGGCCTGGACCCAGGACCATAGGCGTCCGAGCGTCGGCTTCGACAACGTCACCGTCGCGCGACAAATGGTCGACCACCTGCTCGCCCTCGGGCACCAGCGATTTGCAACGATCGTCGGCGAACCCGCATTCAACGACCGCGTCGGCGACCGGATCATCGGTACCCACGCACGCCTGACCGAAGTCGGCCTTGAACTGCCCGAGCACTGGCGGATGGAAACCAACCTGACCCTGGAAGACGGCATCGCCGCCATGCGTCGCCTTTTGCAGGGCCCGACGCGTCCTACCGCGGTGATCTGCGCCAACGATCTCTTGGCCTTCGGCGCCCTGCTGGCGGCCAGGGAATTCGGCGTGCGCGTCCCCGAGGACATTTCGGTGGTCGGCTTCAACGACTTCGACTATGCCCGTCACATGTCGCCGCCACTGACCACCATTCGCGTCGAACTCGAACAGATCGGCGCACGCGCCGGCGCCTGCCTGCTCGAAGCGCTGGCCGGCAAATCGCACAGCGGCCCCATCGAGGTCAGCACCGAGCTGGTGGTGCGCAGCAGCTCGGGACCGGCCCCCAAACCCACCGGCTAAGGCTTCCCGCCCGGCCAGACCTCGCCTGCCGTACGCCTCGGCATACAACAACAATCGAGAGGTACACCCCGTGAACGACGACCAGAACCCCGGCAACAACCCTGCCCGCGGCATGCGCAAGGGCCTGACCAACTATGGCGATGCGGAATTCTCGCTGTTCCTGCGCAAGGCCTTCATCAAGGGCGCGGGCTATTCGGACGATGCGCTGGAACGGCCAATCGTCGGCATCACCAACACCGGCAGCGGCTTCAATCCTTGCCACGGCAACGCGCCGCAGCTGATCGAAGCGGTCAAGCGCGGGGTGATGCTCGCCGGCGGCCTGCCGGTGGATTTCCCCACCATCTCGATCCACGAGAGCTTCGCCCACCCCAACAGCATGTTCCTGCGCAACCTGATGTCGATGGACACCGAGGAGATGATCCGCGCCCTGCCGATCGATGCCGTGGTGCTCATCGGCGGCTGCGACAAGACCGTCCCGGCGCAGCTGATGGGCGCCGCCAGCGCCGGCGTGCCGGCCATCCAGCTGGTCAGCGGTTCGATGCTGACCGGCTCGCACCGCGGCGTGCGCGTAGGCGCCTGCACCGACTGCCGACGCTTCTGGGGCATGTACCGCGGCGACGAGATCGACGCCCAGGAAATCGCCGAGGTCAACGACCAGCTGGTCGCCAGCGTTGGAACCTGCTCGGTCATGGGCACCGCCAGTACCATGGCCTGCGTCACCGAAGCGCTGGGCATGATGCTCCCCGGCGGCGCCACGCCACCGGCGGTCACCGCCGATCGCATCCGTATCGCCGAGCGCACCGGCACCCAGGCGGTGGCCATGATCCAGGCCGGCATGACGCCTGATCGGATTCTCACCAAAAAAGCGTTCGAGAACGCCCTGATGGTGTTGCTCGCCATTGGCGGCTCCACCAACGGCATCGTGCACCTGGCGGCGATCGCCGGCCGTTGCGGCATCCGCATCGACATGGACGAGGTCGACGCGCTCGGCCGCAACATTCCGGTGCTGGTCGACCTCAAGCCGTCCGGCACGCATTACATGGAAGACCTGCACAGGGCCGGCGGGCTGGCGCCCGTGCTACGCGAACTGCGGCCGTTCCTGCACCTGGACGCGCTGACGGTCACCGGACGCACACTGGGCGAGGAGCTCGATGCGGTCGCGGCCTTCCCGCAGGACGTGGTGCGCCCGCTGGACAACCCGATCTACCCGCAAGGCGGCATCGCCTTCCTGCGCGGCAACCTCGCGCCGGACGGGGCGATCATCAAGCAATCGGCGGCCAGTGCCGAGCTGATGGAGCACGAGGGCCGCGTGGTGGTGTTCGACGGCCTGGAAGACCTGGCACAGCGCATCGACGCCCCGGACCTCGACGTTAACGCCGACGACATCCTGGTGCTCAAGAACATCGGCCCCAAGGGCGCGCCAGGCATGCCGGAAGCCGGTTATATCCCGATCCCACGCAAGCTGGCGCGCGCCGGGGTGAAGGACATGGTGCGCATCTCCGACGGCCGCATGAGCGGCACGGCAGGCGGCACCATCATTCTGCACGTGACCCCGGAGGCGGCCGTCGGCGGCCCGCTCGCGCTCATCGAAAGTGGTGATCGGCTGCGTCTGAGCGTGCGCGAGCGCGCCCTGGAACTGCTGGTCAGCGACGAGGAGCTGGCCCGTCGGCGCGATGCCCTCAGCCTGCCGGCGCCGCGCGAAGGGGATGGGCGCGGGTATCGCAAACTGTTCTTGGACACCGTCACCCAGGCAGACAACGGCTGCGATTTTGACTTCCTGCGCAGCCTCAACGAGCACGGCAGCATCCCGCAGCAGCGCTGAACACCTTCCTTGCCGCCCTGCCTGTGGCGGGGCGGCTCCGAGCAACCCGTCAATCATGGAGCACCCGATGAGTTCGTCCGAGCAGAGCGACTACCTCTTTACCCCCAGCATCCCCAGCCTCGCCATCGCAAACAGCGGCCAGCGCTTTCCGGTGCGGCGCATCTACTGCGTTGGGCGCAACTACGCCGACCACGCCCGGGAAATGGGCCACGACCCGGACCGCGAGCCGCCCTTCTTCTTCACCAAGCACCCCGACAGCCTGCTGCCCGACGGCAGTGAATTCCCCTACCCGCCGGCCACCGAAAGCGTCCACCACGAGATCGAACTGGTCGTGGCGATCGGCCGCGGCGGCTCAGACATTCCGGTCGAGCAGGCGCTTGAGCACGTCTACGGCTACGCCGTGGGCCTGGACATGACCCGCCGCGACCTGCAGGCCGAAGCGAAGAAAATGGGCCGCCCGTGGGCCGTGGCCAAGGGTTTCGACCACGCCGCCCCCTGCTCGGCGCTGGTACCGGCGCAGATGATCGGCCACCCCACAGAAGGCCGCATCTGGCTCAACATCAACGGCGACACACGTCAGGAAGGCGACCTCGCCTCGCAGATCTGGAGCGTGCCGGAAGTGATCGCCTACCTGTCGCGGCTGTTCGTCCTCGAGCCCGGCGACCTCATCATGACCGGCACCCCGGCCGGCGTCGGCCCGGTTGAACCCGGCGACCGGCTGAGCGGCGGCGTACAGGGCATCGGCACGCTGGAAATCACCGTCGGCGACCGTTGAGACCAGAGGAGAGACGCCGGCGAATGGCGTCGGCAGGCGAGGCGCCGCCCTGTTAGAATGCCGCGATGCATGACGATCTCTCTCTCCTCCTGAATTCCCTGAACGATGCCCAGCGCCAGGCCGTGGCCGCGCCGCTGGGCCGTCAACTGGTACTGGCCGGTGCCGGCTCGGGCAAGACCCGGGTGCTGGTGCACCGCATCGCCTGGCTGCACCAGGTCGAACGCGCCTCGCTGCATTCGGTGTTGTCGGTCACCTTCACCAACAAGGCCGCCGCCGAGATGCGCCACCGCATCGAGCAACTGCTGAAGGTCAACCCGCAGGGCATGTGGGTCGGCACCTTCCACGGCCTGGCCCACCGCCTGCTGCGCGCGCACTGGCGCGAGGCCAAGCTGGCCGAGAACTTCCAGATCCTCGATTCCGATGACCAGCAGCGCCTGGTCAAGCGGGTGATCCGCGAGCTTGGCCTCGACGAACAGCGCTGGCCGGCGCGCCAGGCCCAGTGGTGGATCAACGGCCAAAAGGACGAGGGCCTGCGACCGCAACATATTCAGGCGGGCGGCGACCTGTTCCTCGCCACCATGGTGAAGATCTACGAAGCCTACGAAACGGCCTGCGCCCGCGCCGGCGTCATCGATTTCTCCGAACTGCTGCTGCGTGCACTGGACCTGTGGCGTGACAATCCGGGCTTGCTGGAGCACTACCAGCGCCGTTTCCGCCACATCCTGGTCGATGAGTTCCAGGACACCAACGCCGTGCAGTACGCCTGGCTGCGGCTGCTTGCCAAGGGCGGCGAGAGCCTGATGGTGGTCGGCGACGACGACCAGTCGATCTATGGCTGGCGCGGCGCTCGGATCGAGAACCTGCACCAGTTCAGCCAGGACTTCCCGGATGCCGAAACCATCCGCCTGGAACAGAACTACCGCTCCACGGCCTGCATCCTCAAGGCCGCCAACGCGCTGATCGCCAACAACCAGGGCCGTCTGGGCAAGGAGCTGTGGACCGAAGGCTGCGAAGGCGAGCCGATCAGCCTCTACGCCGCGTTCAACGAACATGACGAAGCGCGCTACGTGGTGGAAACCATCGAGTCGACACTCAAGACCGGCCTGACGCGCAGCGAAATCGCCATCCTCTACCGCTCCAACGCCCAGTCGCGGGTGCTCGAAGAAGCGCTGCTGCGTGAGCGCATCCCCTATCGCATCTACGGCGGTCAGCGCTTCTTCGAGCGCGCCGAGATCAAGAACGCGATGGCTTACCTGCGCCTGATCCAGACCCGTCACAACGATGCGGCGCTGGAGCGGGTGATCAACGTGCCGGCACGCGGCATCGGCGAGAAGACCGTCGAATGCCTGCGGCAGCTGGCGCGCAACGAAGATATCTCCATGTGGGCGGCCGTGCATCAGGCGGTCGGCACCAAGGTGGTGTCCGGCCGCGCGGCCAGCGCGCTGAACGCGTTCGTCGAGCTGGTCGACACCCTCGCGCTGAAGGTCGAGGGCATGCAGCTGCACAACATGGCGCAGCTGGTGATCGAGCAGTCCGGCCTGCTGGCCTACCACCGCGACGAAAAGGGCGAGAAGGCCCAGGCGCGGGTGGAAAACCTTGAGGAACTGGTCTCGGCCGCCCGCGCCTTCGACCACTACAGCGATGACGTCGACGACGAGCAGACGCCGTTGGCCGCCTTCCTCGACCACGCCTCGCTGGAGGCCGGCGAGCAGCAGGCCGGCGACCACGAAGACAGCGTCCAGCTGATGACGTTGCACAGTGCCAAGGGCCTGGAGTTTCCCGTGGTGTTCCTGGTCGGCATGGAAGAAGGCCTGTTCCCGCACAAGATGAGCCTGGAAGAAGCCGGACGCCTGGAAGAAGAGCGCCGTCTGGCCTATGTCGGCGTCACCCGTGCGATGCAGCACCTCTACGTGACCTACGCCGAAACCCGAAGGCTCTACGGCAGCGAGACCTACAACAAGATCTCGCGCTTCGTCCGCGAGATACCGCCTGCGCTGATCAGCGAGGTGCGCCTGAACAATACGGTCAGCCGCTCTTTCGATACGCGCAGTTCTTCGATCTTCGCCGGAGCTGGCGTGCCGGAAACTCCCTTCAGCCTGGGCCAACGCGTACGCCATTCGCTGTTCGGCGAAGGCACGATCCTCAACTTCGAAGGCTCCGGCGCCCAGGCGCGGGTGCAGGTCAATTTCGAGGATGAAGGCAGCAAGTGGCTGATGCTCAGCTACGCCAAGCTCGAAGCGCTGTAAGTACAGATTGCGCGGCTCCAGGGCCGCAACGAATTGTCCGGCATGCCGGAACGCCGCCGGAACGCTCCGGTGGCAGCCCGCCGACTTCCACAAGAAGCGAGGGACAGTGAGACGGTGGCGACCCGTGCCGCCGTACCGAGGAGCATGGCTGCATACCTGGCCGGTCCGCCCAACATCGAACGAGACAATAAAGTCCTACACGACATTACCGGAGACACCATGAAACGCCGCCACCTGTTCGGCGCTGCCGCTGCCCTGCTCGCCGCCTTCGGCCTCGCCGGCTGCAATGACGACAAACCCGGCCCGGCCAGCGATACCCAGGCCGAAGCCAAAGCCAAGACCTACAACTGGAAAATGGTCACTGCCTGGCCGAAGAACTATCCCGGCCTCGGCACCTCCGCCGAGCGCCTGGCCGAACGCATCAACGCCATGAGCGGCGGGCGTCTGACCATCCGCGTCTACGCCGCCGGCGAGCTGGTTCCAGCGCTCGAGGTTTTCGACTCGGTTTCGCGCGGCACCGCCGAAATCGGCCATGGCGCCGCCTATTACTGGCGCGGCAAGGTTCCTACCGCGCAATTCTTCACCTCGGTGCCCTTCGGGCTCTCGACGATTGAAATGAACGCTTGGCTGAACAAGGGCGGCGGTCTGAAGTTCTGGGAAGAGGCCTATGCCCCCTACGGCGTCAAGCCGCTTGCGGCAGGCAACTCCACCATGCAGATGGGTGGCTGGTACAACAAGGAGATCAACTCCCTGGCCGACCTCAAGGGCTTGAAGGTCCGCATGCCGGGGCTGGGGGGTGAAGTGCTCAGTCGCCTCGGCGCGACCACCGTCAACCTGCCCGGCGGCGAAGTGTTCACTGCCCTGCAGACCGGCGCCATCGACGCCACCGACTGGGTCAGCCCCTACAACGACCTGGCGTTCGGCCTGCACAAGGCTGCCAAGTACTACTACTACCCGGGCTGGCAGGAGCCGCAGGCGGTGATCGAGATGCTGATCAACCAGAAGGCCTTCGACAGCCTGCCGGCGGATCTGCAGGCGATCGTCACCGAGGCGGCGCGCGCCGGTAACCAGGACATGGCCGACGATTACGTTTATCACAACGCCATTGCCCTGCAGGAGCTGAAGCAGCAGGGTGTACAGCTCAAGCGCTTCCCCGACGAGGTGCTCGACGCCATGTACGAGCAATCCGAGCAGGTGCTGGGCGCTCTGGCCGGCCAGAGCGAACTGAACGGGCGCATCTGGGCGTCGATGAAGGCGTTCCAGGAGCAGGCCAAGCCAATGCAGGAAATCACCGAGAAAGAGCTCTACAACTGGCGTTGAGCCTGCTGTAGAGAAACGGAGCCCAAGGGCTCCGTTTCATTTTCAACGCGTAGTCGTCTTGCCCGCCGACGAGGGGCGCAGAGCGCGTAATAGGCGCTCTCGAGTGACCCGGCGGAGTGAGAGGCAAAAGCCGGTAACATACTCCCTCTGGTCAAATGTCTGGCCGCCTGGGCAGGATGACATACGTAAAGCCCTTTTTAGTCAGCAGTGGGAATACAGAATGCAACGTGTGCTTAGCCTTTTCATGGCGCTGTGTATCGGCCTGACCCTCAGTCTCGACGCCAACGCCAAGCGCTTCGGTGGCGGCAAGAGCTTCGGCGCCGCGCCGAGCCACCAATCACGTCAGGCGCAACCGCAAACCCAGCGCACCGACAGCGCTCAGGCCGGCCGCCAGCAACCGTCGGCCGCCAGCCGTGGTCTCGGCATGCTGGGCGCACTGGCCGCCGGTGGCCTGCTCGCCGCGCTGTTCATGGGGGGTGGCTTCGAAGGCATCAACTTCATGGACATCCTGATCTTCGCCGTCATCGGCTTCCTGCTGTTCCGCTTCCTCGCCGCACGCCGTCGCCAGCAGCAGCCTGCCATGGCCGGCCATGCGCCGATGCAGCGTGAAATGCCGCAGCAGTCGATCTTTGGCGGCAGCGCCAGCAGCGTGGCTCCAGCGCCGGTGATCAATGCGCCGAGCTGGTTCAACGAACAGAACTTCGTTGCCGCGGCCCGCGAGCATTTCCTTTCGCTGCAGCAGCATTGGGATGCCAACGAGATGGACAAGATCTCCGAGTTCGTCACCCCGCAGCTGCTCGACTTCCTCAAGCGCGAGCGTGCGGAGCTGGGCGAAGGCTACCAGTCGACCTATATCGATGACCTGCAGATCCAGCTCGACGGTGTCGATGATCAGGCCGACAAGACCATCGCGACGCTGACCTTCATCGGCGTATCCAAGTCCTCGCGCTTCGACCAGGGCGAGCCCTTCAGCGAAAGCTGGCGGATGGAGCGCGCCCAGGGCGAGAACCAGCCCTGGCTGGTGGCGGGCATCCGTCAGAACGGCTGATCCGTCCACGCTTCAAGAACCCGGGCCATGCCCGGGTTTTTTTATGCGCGCCTTTAGACTTTAGTCTTAACCGCTCGTCGCGTGGCGTGCCGGAAATAGGCTTTTCGTGGAAAAAACACCCTATTTCAAGGCGTTAAGCCTTGCTTTTGTCTATCCGGGAATTGCTCTCATCTTGGAATTTTTAGCGCACTCGATTGTCGCGATTGGCTAAGATGGCACTCTGGCGCCGGCAAAGCATCGGCGACCTTTAGCCCGATAGGAGTATTCGATGGACATGAACCGTCGACAATTCTTCAAGGTCGCCGCCGTCGGCCTTGGAGGATCCAGCCTTGCGGCACTAGGCATGGCGCCTGAGCCAGCCTTCGCCGAGCAGGTGCGTCAGTTCAAACTGACCCACACCAAAGAGACGCGCAACACCTGCCCTTACTGCTCCGTCGGTTGTGGCCTGATCCTGTACAGTCAGGGTGACGGTGGCAAGAACGTCGCGCAGAACATCATCCACATCGAAGGCGACGCCGACCATCCGGTCAACCGCGGCACCCTGTGCCCGAAGGGCGCCGGCCTGCTGGACTTCGTCAAGAGCCCGAACCGCCTCAAGTACCCTGAGGTGCGCAAGCCGGGTTCCAACGAGTGGACGCGCATTTCCTGGGACGAGGCGCTCGACCGCATCGCCGCCCTGATGAAGGAAGACCGCGACGCCAACTTCATCGCCCAGAACGCCCAGGGCCAGACGGTTAACCGCTGGACCTCGGTCGGCTTCCTCGCCGCTTCCGCTTCTTCCAACGAAGCCGGATATCTGACGCACAAGGTCGTTCGCAACCTCGGCATAGTGGGATTCGATAACCAAGCACGTGTCTGACACGGCCCGACGGTGGCAAGTCTTGCCCCGACGTACGGCCGTGGCGCCATGACCAACACCTGGACCGACATCGGCAACGCCGATCTGGTTCTGGTAATGGGTGGCAACGCAGCTGAAGCCCATCCCTGCGGCTTCAAATGGGTAACCGAAGCGAAGGCCCACAACAAGGCGCGCCTGATCGTCGTCGATCCGCGCTATACGCGTACGGCCGCCGTGTCGGACTACTACGCGCCCATCCGCACGGGTACCGACATCGCCTTCATGGGCGGTCTGATCAATTACCTGATCAGCAACGACAAGATTCAGCACGAATACGTGCGCAACTACACCGACGTGTCCTTCATCGTGAAGGAAGGCTTCGGCTTCGAGGACGGTCTGTTCAGCGGCTACGACGCGGACAAGCGCACCTACTCGGACAAGTCGTCCTGGGGCTATGAGCTCGACGAACAAGGCTTCGCCAAGGTCGACAAAACGCTCGAGCATCCACGTTGCGTGTTCCAGTTGATGAAGCAGCACTACAGCCGCTACACGCCTGAACTCGCCAGCCAGATCTGCGGCATGCCGCAGGACAAGATGCTGACCGTCTGGGAAGAGATCGCCACCTGCTCGGCACCGGGCAAGACCATGACGATCCTCTACGCCCTGGGCTGGACACAGCACTCGATCGGCGCGCAGATCATCCGCAGTGCGGCCATGGTCCAGCTGCTGCTGGGCAACGTCGGCATGCCGGGCGGTGGCGTGAACGCGCTACGCGGTCACTCCAACATCCAGGGTCTGACCGACCTGGGCCTGCTCTCGAACCTGCTGCCGGGCTACATGACCCTGGCCGGCGATGCCGAGCAGGACTTCAGCACCTATATCGACAAACGCGCTCTCAAGCCGCTACGTCCGGGCCAGACGTCCTACTGGCAGAACTACGGCAAGTTCCACGTCAGCCTGATGAAGGCCTGGTACGGCAAGGCCGCCACCGCCGAAAACGACTGGTGCTACGACTACCTGCCCAAGCTCGACTTCGGCGGTGCCGGCTACGACGTACTGCGCATGTTCGACATGATGTCGCGCGGCGAAGTCCACGGCTATTTCTGCCAGGGCTTCAACCCGATCGCCTCGCTGCCGGACAAGAACCGCGTGCTCAAATCGCTGGCCAAGCTCAAGTGGCTGGTGGTGATGGACCCGCTGGCGACCGAAACGGCCGAGTTCTGGCGCAACGCCGGCGAGTTCAACGACATCGATACCGCCTCGGTCGAGACCGAAGTGTTCCGCCTGCCGACCACCTGCTTCGCCGAAGAAGACGGCTCGCTGGTCAACAGCACCCGCTGGCTGCAGTGGCACTGGAAGGCTGCCGATGCCCCCGGCGAAGCGCGTACCGACATCGAGATCATGTCCGGGCTGTTCCTGCGCTTGCGCGAGCGCTATCGCAAGGAAGGCGGCGCCTATGCCGATCCGATCCTGAACCTGCATTGGCCCTACAAGGTCGCCCACGAACCGTCGCCCGAGGAAATCGCCAAGGAATTCAACGGCTACGCGGTCACCGACGTCACCGATGCCAGCGGCGCGGTGGTCAAGGCCGGCCAGCAGCTGTCCGGCTTCGGTCAGCTCAAGGACGACGGCAGCACCGCCTCGGGCTGCTGGATCTTCTGCGGCAGCTGGACCGAACAGGGTAACCAGATGGCGCGCCGCGACAACAGCGACCCGCACCACATGAAGCAGCACCTGGGCTGGGCCTGGGCGTGGCCGATGAACCGCCGCATCCTTTACAACCGCGCTTCGGCGGACCCGGCAGGCAAGCCCTGGGCGGCGAACAAGAAGGCGGTGTGGTGGAACGGCAGCACCTGGACAGGTACCGACGTGCCCGACTACGGTCCGACCGTGGCGCCGGAAGCCGGGGTGAACCCGTTCATCATGAACCCCGAAGGCGTTGCGCGCTTCTTCGCGGTCGACAAGATGGCCGAAGGTCCCTTCCCCGAGCACTACGAGCCGTTCGAGACGCCGATCGGGGTCAACCCGCTGCATCCGAACAACAAGAAGGTCATCAGCAGCCCGGCTGCGCGGATCTTCGATTCGGTGTGGGACAGCCTCGGTGAGGCGAAGGACTACCCCTATGCGGCGACGACCTACCGCCTGACCGAGCACTTCCACTTCTGGACCAAGCACTGCCGCCTGAACGCCGTCGTTCAGCCCGAGCAGTTCGTCGAGATCGGCGAAGCGCTGGCCAAGGAAAAGGGCATCGTCGCGGGCGATCGCGTCCGGGTGACCTCCAAGCGGGGCTACATCGAATGCGTCGCGGTGGTGACCAAGCGGATCCGTCCGCTGCAGGTGAACAACCAGACGGTCCACCACGTCGGTATTCCGATTCACTGGGGCTTCACCGGCGTCGCGCGTCCGGGCTTTTTGGCCAACACGCTGGTGCCTTACCTCGGCGACGGCAACACCCAGACGCCGGAATCGAAGTCGTTCCTGGTCAACCTGGAGAAGGCATAAATGGCTACGCAAAACATCATTGCCCGCTCCGCGACGACCACCACCCCGCCGTCGATCCGCCAGGTCGACGAGGTTGCCAAGCTGATCGACGTGTCCAAGTGCATCGGCTGCAAGGCCTGCCAGGTCGCCTGCTCGGAATGGAACGAGCTGCGCGACGAGGTCGGCCACACCCATGGCACCTACGACAACCCGGCGGACCTGACGGCCGAATCCTGGACGCTGATGCGCTTCACCGAGCACGAGAACACCGCCGGTGATCTGGAATGGCTGATCCGCAAGGACGGCTGCATGCATTGCGCCGAGCCCGGCTGCCTCACGGCGTGCCCGAGCCCGGGTGCGATCGTGCAGTACGCCAACGGCATCGTCGACTTCAACCAGGACAAGTGCATCGGCTGCGGCTACTGTGTCACCGGTTGCCCGTTCGACATTCCGCGTATCTCGGAGAAGGACAAGAAGGCGTACAAGTGCACGCTGTGCAACGACCGCGTGAGCGTCGGGCTGGAACCGGCCTGCGTGAAGACCTGCCCCACCGGGGCGATCGTCTTCGGCAGCAAGGACGACATGAAGCACCACGCCGAAGAACGCATCGAGGACCTCAAGTCCCGCGGCTTCGAGAACGCCGGTCTGTATGACCCGGCGGGCGTTGGCGGCACCCATGTCATGTACGTACTGCACCACGCGGACAAGCCGTCGCTCTATGCCGACCTGCCCAACGAGCCGGCCATCAGCCCGATGGTCAGCCTGTGGAAGGGGGTCACCAAGCCGCTCGCGCTGCTGGCCATGGGCGCCGCGGTACTTGCCGGCTTCTTCCACTACGTGCGGGTCGGACCCCAGCGCGTGGAGGAGGAAGAGGAGCACGAGGCCCCTGCCGAGCCTGTCGTCAAGAAACAGGACCCGGCAGTACACACCTTCGACCCCAGGCAGCCTTGAGGCGTGTGCGCCGCCCTTGACCGGGCGGCGCGCACAGGAGCGGCAATCATGAGAAAAGACGATATCCAGCGTTACAACGCCAACGAGCGCAGCAACCACTGGGCGGTGGCGATCCTGTTCATCCTCGCCGGGCTCTCCGGACTGGCCTTGTTCCACCCGGCACTGTTCTGGTTGAGCAACCTGTTCGGCGGCGGTCCCTGGACACGCATCCTGCATCCGTTCCTGGGTGTGGCGATGTTCGTCCTGTTCCTCGGGCTGATGGTGCGTTTCTGGCGCTCCAACTACTTCAGCGGCAACGACCGCAAGTGGCTGGGCAGCCTGAACAAGGTGCTGCGCAACGAGGAAGAAGGCGTACCGCCGATCGGCAAGTACAACCCCGGGCAGAAGCTGCTGTTCTGGGTCTTGGTCGTCACGATGCTGGTGCTGCTGGTCAGCGGCGTGGTGATCTGGCGCGCGTACTTCAGCCACCTGTTCGGCATCGAGTTGATCCGCCTGAGCGCGCTGCTGCATGCCGCAGCCGCGTTCGTGCTGGTCCTTTCGATCATCGTGCATGTCTATGCGGCGATCTGGATCAAGGGCTCCTTCGGCGCCATGATGTCCGGTCGCGTCAGCCGCTTGTGGGCCAAGAAGCACCACGAACTGTGGTACGACGAAGTCACCAAGCAGGAACGCAAGTAAAGGACGCGACGGGCAGCCCGCTGCCCTTCGCTCCCCCTCTTCCGCCCGCGCCCCGCACCGGGGAGGCGAGCACCAGGCGACCGGCGGCACGCCGACGGGCATGACAGCCGAACCCGCCTTGATAACATCCATGGAGCCTGACGATCAGGCTCCATCCATTTTCAAAGGAGCCCTCCGTGGCTGGTCAGATCCTCGAGCCGGAGCAGATTGCAGCCTCGGCCGCCACTCCCCCTTTCATCCATCTGCCGCCGGCGAAGCTCTTTTCCCTGCGCGCCGCACGGCTGGAGACCCTGGCCGAAGGCAATCCGCTGGGCGACTACCTGCGCCTGGTGGCTGGCCTGTGTCGTGCCCAGCAGCAGGTGCTGGACAACCCGCCGGCCATGCCCGAGCGCGACGAGAATCGCCTTGAGCAGAGCCGCAAGCACGGCATGCCGCCGCTGGCAGCCGACACCCTGGTGCGTGAAGACGCCTGGCTGACCATGCTCGACGCTCTGCTCAAGGCTTATCCCACGCCGGACAACCCCCAGGTCAAGGCGGCGCTGGAACAACTCAAGGAAGCCGACGCAGGACAGCGCCGCGCCTGGGCGGTGCTCCTGCTGGCCGGACAGTACGATGGTGTGCCCGCCGCCGTGGTGCCCTTCCTCGGCGCCGGCTTGCAGCTCGCCTGGAGCCACTGGCTGCTCGACCTGCCGGAAGACAGCGTGACCGACATCGGCAGCGGCGGTCGTTGCCCCTGCTGCGGCTCGCCGGCGATGGCCGGGGTGATCCGCCACCGTGGCAAGCACAACGGCCTGCGCTATCTGGTCTGCTCGCTGTGCGCCTGCGAGTGGCACTTCGTACGGGTCAAGTGCACCGGCTGCGAGTCGACCAAGGGTTTGGAATACGTCAGCCTCGAGACCGACAAGGTCACCGCCGAGAAGGCCCCGCTCAAGGCCGAAACCTGCCCGAGCTGCAAGACCTACTTCAAGCAGGTCTACCTGGAACTGGACGCCGATGCCGAAGCGCTGTCGGCCGACCTCGCGAGCCTGGCGCTGGACATGCGCCTGGATGCCGAGGGCTTCCAGCGCCAGGCGCCGAACCTGCTGCTCGCCCCCGGCGGCGAGTGATCTCCAGCGGTGCCTGCCCCGTGCAGGCACCGCCTGGAACCTGCGTTGGGCTTGCTGCCCACATTGCCCTACAATCCTTCGGTCCATTGCCGGAGTGATCTGAATGCCTTCCAGCCTGCTGCCGAGTCTCGGCGCATGACCGTCTTCCGCCTGCCTTCCGTTGACCGCCTGCTGCGCAGCCCCGCGTGCCAGCCCCTGGCCGAACGTTACGGCCGCGAACCCCTTCTCGATACCCTGCGCCAGCTGCTCGACGAGCTGCGCGAACCGGCTCGACAGGGCCAGCTCAGCGAAATCGAACTGAGCGAAGCGATGCTGGCCGGACGCGCCGGGGAACGTCTCGATGCCCGGCACCGCAGCCGTATCAGGCGCGTGTTCAACCTGACCGGCACCGTGCTGCACACCAACCTCGGCCGCGCGCTGCTGCCCGAAGAAGCCATCGAAGCGGTGGCCCATGCCGCGCGCTACCCGCTGAACCTGGAATTCGACCTGGCCACCGGCAAGCGCGGCGACCGCGACGACCTCATCGAAGGCCTGATCCGCGAGCTGACCGGCGCCGAGGCGGTGACCGTGGTCAACAACAACGCCGCGGCGGTGCTGCTGGCGCTCAACAGCCTCGGCGCGCGCAAGGAAGGCATCATCTCCCGTGGCGAGCTGATCGAGATCGGCGGCGCCTTCCGCATCCCGGACATCATGGCCCGAGCCGGTGTGAAGCTGAACGAGATCGGGACTACCAACCGCACCCATGCCCGCGACTACGAAAACGCCATCGGCCCGCGCAGCGGCCTGCTGATGCGCGTACACACCAGCAACTACACCGTCCAGGGCTTCACCAGCAGCGTCGCCACCGCCGAGATCGCAGCCATCGCCGACCGCCATCAGCTGCCCCTGCTCGAAGACCTCGGCAGCGGCAGCCTGGTCGACCTCCCGCGCTGGGGCCTGCCGAAAGAGCCGACGGTGCAGGAAGCGCTGCGCGACGGCGCCGACATCGTCACCTTCAGCGGCGACAAGCTGCTCGGCGGCCCCCAGGCGGGACTGATTGTCGGGCACAAAGACCTGATCGCGCGGATCAAGAAGAACCCGCTCAAGCGCGCCTTGCGGGTCGACAAGCTGACCCTCGCCGCCCTCGAAGCCGTTCTCTCCCTCTACCGTGACCCGGATCGCCTCGCCGAACGGCTGACCAGCCTGCGCCTGCTCAGCCGGCCCCAGGCCGACATTCGGCTGCAGGCGCAGCGGCTGGCTCCGCTGCTGGCGCAACAGCTGGGCAGCGCCTGGCAGGTCGAGACGGTCGATGCGCTGGGCATGATCGGCAGCGGCACCCAGCCGGTGGCGCGCCTGCCCAGCGCCGCCCTGTGCCTGCGCCCTCAGCAGTCAAAGCGCTTGAAGGGCCGCAGCCTGCGCCAGCTCGAGGAAGCCCTGCGCAGCCTGCCGATCCCGGTGCTGGGGCGCATCGCGGACGACGCGCTCTGGCTCGACCTGCGCCAGCTCGACGATGAGGCCGCCTTCCTCGCCCAGCTCCCGGAGCTGGCCGGAGCCCTGGCATGATCGTCGGCACTGCGGGCCACATCGACCACGGCAAGACCTCCCTGCTCAAGGCCCTGACCGGCGCCGAAGGCGACCGCCGCCGCGAGGAGCGCGAGCGCGGCATCACCATCGACCTGGGCTACCTCTACGCGCCCCTGGGCGAAGGCACCCTCACCGGCTTCATCGACGTGCCCGGCCACGAGCGATTCGTGCACAACATGCTGGCCGGTGCCAGCGGCATCGACCTGGTGCTGTTGGTGGTCGCCGCCGACGACGGCGTGATGCCGCAGACCCGCGAGCACCTGGCCATCGTCGAACTGCTGGGCATCGGCCAGGCGCTGGTGGCGCTGACTAAGACCGACCGGGTATCCGAATCGCGCATCGCCGAGGTGCAGGCACAGGTCGACGCCCTGCTGGCGCCCGGACCGCTCGCCGGCACGCCCTACTTCCCCGTCTCGAGCCTGACCGGCGCCGGCGTCGGCGCCTTGCGCGTGGCGCTCGTAGAACGCGCCCTGACCTGCCAGGCGCGCGCCGACCAGGGCCACTTCCGGCTCGCCATCGACCGCGCCTTCAGCGTCAGCGGCGCCGGGGTGGTGGTCACCGGCACCAGCTTCGCCGGCACCGTGAGAGTAGGCGACGAGCTGACCCTGAGCCCCTCCGGCAAGACCATACGCGTGCGCGGCCTGCACGCGCAGAACCGCGAAGCCGACCAGGCCCGCGCCGGCCAGCGGGTCGCCCTGAACCTCGCCGGCGATCGGCTCAGCGTCGAGCAGATCCACCGTGGCGACTGGCTGCTGGCGCCCATGCTGCACGCCCCGACCACCCGCCTCGACGTCGAACTCGATCTGCTGCCCAGCGAGGCCCGCGACCTCAAGCACTGGACCCCGCTGCACATCCACCTGGGTGCCCAGGACGTCACCGGGCGCCTTGCGCTGCTCGAAGGCGAAAGCCTGGCGCCCGGCGGTCGCGGCTTCGCCCAGCTGCTGCTCAACGCCCCGGCCCATGCGGTGCATGGCGACCGCGTCGTGTTGCGCGACCAGTCGGCCCAGCGCACCTTGGGCGGTGCCCGCGTGCTCGACCCCTTCGCGCCGCCGCGCAACCGCCGCCGCGAAGCACGCCTGGCGCAGTTGCGAGCGCTCACCAGCGAAGGCCTTGAAGCGGCGCTGCCTGCCCTACTCGGCGAGTCCGACAACGGCCTTGACCCGCTCCTGCTCGAACGCCAGTTCAACCGCCCGCGACAGGGCTGGCAGCTGCCCGACTCGGCCGTCGAGATCGGCACCCGCGTAGGCCCTCGGCTGCTGGAACGCGGCCGCTGGCAACAGCTGGAAGCCGAACTCGTCCAGGCGCTGCAGCGCTTTCACGAAGAGCAGCCCGACGAACTCGGCCCGGACCGCGACCGCCTGCGCCGCTTCGCCCTGCCGCAACTGGAGCGGCCGCTGTTCATCGCGCTGCTCGAGCAGGCGATGGCGCACGGAGAGATCGAGGCCAGCGGCCCTTGGTTGCATCGCCCCGACCACCGGGTGCGCCTGAGTGACGAGGAAGAAGCGCTCAAAGCACGCCTCTGGCCACTGCTCGAAGCCGGCCGCTTCGACCCGCCCTGGGTGCGGGACCTGGCCCGAGAGCTCGCCGTCGAGGAAGCCCGGATGCGCCTGCTGTTGCGCAAACTGGCCCGCCTCGGCCTGCTGCAACAGGTGGTCAAGGACCTGTTCTACCCGGAGACGACGCTCAAAACCCTCGCCGAAATCGCCCTGGACCTCGAAGCCGCCAGCGGCGTGATCCGCGCCGCCGCGTTCCGCGACCGCATCGGCCTGGGTCGCAAGCGCAGCATCCAGCTCCTCGAACACCTGGACCGCATCGGCTTCACACGCCGCTTCGGCAACGAACGGAAGGTCCGCCGCGACAGCGCCTTGGCATCATCAGCGCAGCTCGGGTAGGCTGCGCATCCGGCTGTTCAGCCGGTCGCCTCTTGGAAGGCAATCGCACCCGGTGGTGCGGCCGGGCTTCAAACCCGGTTGGGGACGGCAGCCGTTCCCGGGTGGGTTCGACTCCCACTGCCTTCCGCCATTTACGTTCCTATAGAGCAGGCCTAGCATCAGAATAAATCTTCCCCTTCTTTTCAAGCGGTGACGACTCGTTTGCCATCAGTGCAGCATTTCACTTGCACCGACGGCAAATCCTAGAATCGCGAGGCCGACGAAGCCCAGATACGGGCGTTTTTTAGAGAGCGCTCCGGTAATACAAAGAGGGCCGAACAGAAAAGCACCTATTGGAATCAGCCAACGCTCCCAATCTTCCCCAACCCCAGGGGACCCCAGAGCCATGCCGACTGCTAACAGCAAGGGAATATAAACAAGTATACCGAGTATATTAACAACGTTGAGCGCCACGCTTGCCGCAATTTTAAGTACTCCAGCCAACGTCATTTGGTGTATCACCACTTCTCGCCAGCGTAGCTCATAGGTGATAAGCAAAAGAACTACGCTGAGCACGAATGGAATCAGATACCACAATGATGCGCGCTCTACTTCTAACATTAACTCCATGCCCATGCCTGTTACAGCAAAGAACGCAACCGCTATCACAATGGAAAATAGTAGATTCATATCGTTTAGCGCTTGGTTAAGGCGGGCTTTGCTTCAGCTGATGTTCTTTTTTCAAGTAATTCTGCGCTTACCTGTGCGTGCTGCGCCGCTTCTCCCTGATAGCGGTCAGCAGATTTTGATGGTCTAGTGGCTGCTATTGCGGAAACAATCGCGACCACAGTTGCCAACCATGTCGCCACATCCCCGATCTGTAACTCTGGCATATACGCCTCCTTGCGCTGGTATTTATGTCAGCAACTTTAGCCCGTACTAAATGCAGCAACAGGACGGAAAATCCGACATCGAAAACGGCGTCCGCTCTTTTATTAGCAACTCCACGCCTTCAAAAGCATCAGCAATTTCATCGACCAGTATTTTTTAGAATCTCGGCGTGCTGCGATTGCGCGATGACTCGATAACCTTCACCCTCCCTCTGGATATTGCACGCATACATAATTCTGTTTTGGTTTTCCTCCCATATATCCCATATATCCCATATATTAGTAGCGAACTAGGCTTCGTGTTCAAGAAAGCCCAACTGTCGCTCGCAAAGGCGTTTCATACCATTCGCTTTCTCGCGTGCACCTACGTGTTTCGCTATCCAGAAAGCAATATCAAAACTGTCACCCAACCATACTGTGCATAGCGCACCATAGCCATGTGTCGTACTAAGCCATTCAAGTATTGGTGGTAGAACCATCCATGTATTTCTCCAGGCGGGCAGCTAGGATTAAAGCGCCAGGGGGTTGGCAAAACGCCATTTATACCGTAACTCCACAGGGCAAAAAAAATCGGCGTAAACCGAAAAACTGCCAGCACGCGCACCTGACACACCGACAACGACGCGGTTTGCCGTGCCGACCAGAGCGGAACAAGAGTTTGCACATCTAGCAAATCCAATGCGAGTTTCCCCGATCCTTCACTCCACAACCGGGAACTCTCACGGCCTGAATCAGTCTTTCGCCGAGCAGTCAGTCGCAGCGCTCGATAACTCTCGCCTTTCGTCTCGATGGCCTGACGTATCGCGCGCGTGGACTAGGATTTCTTCAGTGACCAGGAGGAGAACTGCATGTTGGCCTCATTGCTTCCCGCTCTGCGTGAACTTGCCTTGCCGCTGCGGCTGCGACTTTGGGATGGAAAGGAGCTCGACCTCGGGCCGTCGCCACGTGTCACGCTGGCGATCAACGACCCCAACCTGATTCCGCAACTGGCCCATCCGAGCCTGGATCTGCTCGGTTCGGCCTATGTCGAGGGGCGTATCGACCTGCATGGGCCCCTCGCCGAGGTGATCCGCATCGGCGACGAACTCACTCAGGCGCTGGGGCGACACACCAGCTCCGCACCGCCGCGCGAAGAGCATGACAAGGCCACCGACGCGAAGGCCATTTCCTACCACTACGACCTCTCCAACGCGTTCTACAGCCTCTGGCTGGACCAGGACATGGTCTATTCCTGCGCCTATTTCGAGAGCGGAAACGAGTCCCTCGACCAAGCTCAGCAGGCCAAGCTGCGCCATCTGTGCCGCAAGCTGCGCCTGAAGCGGGGTGACCGTCTGCTGGATGTCGGCTGCGGCTGGGGCGGGCTGGCGCGCTTCGCGGCGCGGGAGTACGGCGCCGAGGTGTTCGGCATCACCCTGAGCCGCGAGCAGCTCACCCTGGCGCGTCAGCGCGTGGCCGACGAAGGGCTGGAAGATCGGGTGCGCCTGGAGCTGATGGATTACCGCGACCTGCCCGCCGACGAAGGTTTCGACAAGGTGGTCAGCGTCGGCATGTTCGAGCACGTCGGCCACGCCAACCTGCCGCTCTACTGCAAGCAACTTTTCGGCGCGGTGAGGCCCGGCGGCCTGGTGATGAACCACGGGATCACCGCCCGCCACGTCGACGGGCGGCCCGTTGGCCACGGCGCCGGCGAATTCATCGACCGCTACGTCTTTCCCCACGGCGAGCTGCCGCACCTGGTGAACATCGGTGCCTGCATCAGCGAGACCGGACTGGAGATCGTCGATGTCGAAAGCCTGCGCCTGCACTACGCCAAGACCCTGGAGCTGTGGAGCCAGCGGCTCGAAGCGCGCCTGGACGAAGCCAGGGCGCTGGTACCCGAGCGCGCCCTGCGGATCTGGCGGTTGTACCTGGCCGGCTGTGCCTACGGCTTCCGCCGCAACTGGATCAACCTGCACCAGATCCTCGCCAGCAAGCCCCTGGCGGACGGCTCCCACGAGCTACCCTGGACGCGCGCCGACCTCTATCCCCCGGCCTGAAGGCGCAACGCTCGGCGGGCGGCGGGGCTTTGGCTTACCATGCGCCGATCCCCCGCGCCGAGCCGCCCATGCCCGTCCTGCCCAGAAGCCGTTCGTTCCTGCCGATCACCCTGCTGATTCTCCTGGGTCTGGCGATCAGCCTCTATGGGGCCGGGCAATTCGCCGAGCGCCGGGCCTGGAGCGAGCGCAGCCTGGAGGCGCGCGGCCAGCTCGAGCTGTATGCCCAGGCGATTCATACCCTGGTCGAGCGCTTCCGTTCGGTGCCGGCACTGCTGGCCCTGGACAGCGACATCCTGCAGCTGCTCGAGTCGCCAGACGATCAGGCGCTGCGCCAACTGCTCAACGAGCGTCTCGAGCAGCAGAACCAGGCCGCCGGCTCGGCCGTGCTCTATCTGCTCGACGCGCAGGGGCTGACCATTGCGGCGAGCAACTGGCGCGAGTGGACCAGCTTCGTCGGCAACAACTATTCCTTCCGCCCCTACTTTCGCGACGCGATGAGCGATGGCGCGGGGCGCTACTTTGCGGTGGGGGTCACGACGGGCATTCCGGGCTACTTTCTCTCCCACGCGGTGAAGGACGCGCAGGGCCGGACCCTGGGCGTGCTGGTGGTGAAGCTGGAGCTCGAAGAGATGCAGCGCGATTGGGTTGGCCAGCCAGGCATCCTGCTGGTCGCCGACTCACTGGACATCGTCATCCTCGCCAACCGCCCCGCCTGGCGCTTTCGCCATCTCAGCCCGCTCAGCGACGCCAACCGCGAGCGCCTGGTGGCCGCGCGCCGTTACGCCGAACAGAACCTGCAGCCGCTCGAATCCCAGTTGCTGGCGCGCCTGGACGAAAGCAGCGAACGACGCCGCGTGAACGGCCCGGACGGGCGCCGCAACTACCTCTGGCAGCATCTGTCGCTGGTCGAGGAAGGCTGGACCCTGCACCTGTTGCAGGAGCCCCAGACCATCGCCGAGAGCGTGCGTAGCTATCGCCTGGCGGCCGCCGGGGTGTGGATGACCCTCGCCTTCCTGCTGCTGTTCCTGGCCCAGCGGCGCAAGACCCGGCGTCTCGAAGCGCGCAGCCGCAGCGAGCTGGAGCAGCTGGTGCACGCACGCACGGCCGAACTGCGCACCGCCCAGGACGAGTTGGTTCATGCGGCGCGCATGGCGGCCCTGGGCCAGATGTCCGCCGCCATGGCCCATGAGATCAACCAGCCGTTGACCGCCCTGCGCATGCAGCTCGGCAGCCTGCGCCTGCTGCTTGATCACCAGCGCACCGAGGAGGTCCGCGACGGGCTTGTGCAGGTCGAGGGTCTGCTCGAGCGCATGGCGGCGCTGACCGGCCACCTGAAGACCTTCGCCCGCAAGAGCCCGGGCGGCCTGCACGAACGGCTGAACCTGGCCCACGTGCTCGACCAGGCCCTGCAGCTGCTGGCCCCGCGCATTCGCAGCGACGCGGTGGAGGTGATCGTCCGGATGCCGAAGGACGCCGAGGTGATCGGTAACGGCATCCGGCTGGAGCAGGTCCTGATCAACCTGCTACAAAACGCCCTCGACGCGATGGCTGGCCGCGAGCGCAGGCAGCTGCGCATCAGCGGCCGCCGCGAGGGCGACAGCTGGGTCATCAGCGTCGCCGACACCGGCGGTGGCGTCGTTGGCGACGACCTGGAGAAGGTCTTCGAGCCCTTCTATACCACCAAGCCGGTCGGCCAGGGACTGGGGTTGGGCCTGGCGGTGTCCTATGGCATCGTCCGTGATCTGGGCGGCAGCCTGGAGGTGAACAACGACGAACTGGGCGCAGTGTTCACCCTGAGGCTCGCGGCCGCCCCGGCACAGGTGCCGGTGACATGAGCGGACACTTGCTTCGCCCCTTGCGGGCCGGTATCAACAGGCTAGAGCCAACAAGCAGGAGCAGCGCGTGAGCGGGCAGGTCATTTTCATCGACGACGAGGCGGCGATTCGCCAGGCGGTTCAGCAATGGCTGGAGCTGTCGGGCTTTTCGGTGCGCAGCTGCGCCACCGCGCGCGAAGCGCTTGGGCTGATCGACCGCGACTTCGCCGGGGTGGTGATCAGCGACGTACGCATGCCCGACATCGACGGCCTGAGCCTGCTCGAACGCCTGGTGGCGATCGATACCGACCTGCCGGTGATCATGGTCACCGGCCATGGCGACGTACCGATGGCGGTCCAGGCCCTGCACCAGGGCGCCTACGACTTCATCGAGAAGCCCTTCACCCCCGAGCGCCTGCTCGACAGCGTGCGCCGTGCGCAGGACAAGCGCCGCCTGGTCTGCGAAAACCGCCAGCTGCGCGACCAGTTCGCCCGCAGCGGCCGCATCGAGTCGCAGCTGCTCGGCGTCTCGCGGGCGATGCAGACCTTGCGCCGCCAGGTGCTGGAACTGGCCGGCACCGACGTCAACATCCTGATCCGTGGCGAAACCGGCAGCGGCAAGGAGCTGGTCGCCCGCTCGCTGCACGATTTCAGCCGCCGCGCCGACGGCCCTTTCGTCGCGCTCAACTGCGCCGCAATCCCCGAGACCATCTTCGAGAGCGAGCTGTTCGGCCACGAGAGCGGCGCCTTCACCGGGGCGCAGGGCAAACGCATCGGCCGCATCGAACACGCCGCCGGAGGCACGCTGTTCCTCGACGAGGTGGAAAGCATGCCCCTGGCGCAGCAGGTCAAGCTGCTGCGGGTGCTGCAGGAAAAAACCCTCGAGCGGCTCGGCTCGAACCGCAGCATCGAGGTGGACCTGCGGGTCATCAGCGCGGCCAAGCCCGACCTGCTGGACGAAGTGCGCGGCGGGCGCTTTCGCGAAGACCTGCTGTACCGGCTCAACGTCGCCGAGCTGCGCATCCCGCCGCTGCGCGAACGCCGCGAAGACATCCCGCTGCTGTTCGAGCATTTCGCCGTGCGCGCCGCCCAGCGCCACAGCCGGGAAGCGCCGCCGCCGAGCCCGGCGCAACTGGCGCATCTGCTCGGCCACGACTGGCCAGGCAACGTGCGCGAACTGATCAACGCCGCCGAACGCCATGCCCTGGGCCTGACCGCCTCGACGGCGCCCGCCGTTGCACCCTCGGTAGGCGACCAGTCGCTCAGCGCGCAGATGGAAGCCTTCGAGGCGCGCTGTCTGCACAACGCGCTGCTGCAGTGCCGGGGCAACATCACCGAAGTAATGGCGCTGCTGCAGGTCCCGCGGCGCACACTCAATGAAAAGATGCAGCGCCACGGCCTCAGCCGCAGCGACTACCGCCCCACCGACAGCGACGACGACTAGCGCGCGAGCTGTTCCAGCCGCTGGCGCAGAAAGCGCCGCTCCGGCTCCAGCCTCGCCAGCGCCAGCGCGCGCCGATAGCTCTCCCCGGCCTCGCGGGTGCGCCCGAGGCGCCGGCACAGATCGGCACGCGCGGCGTGGGCCAGGTGGTAGTCGTCCAGCTCACCGCGTGCCAGCAGCCCGTCGACGTGCGCCAGCCCGGCCGCCGGCCCCTCGCACATCGCCAGCGCCACCGCGCGGTTGAGTTCGACCACCGCCGAGGGCTCCAGCTGCAGGAGCACATCGTAGAGCCCGACGATCTGCCGCCAGTCGGTCGCCTCGGCACGCCGGGCCTGGGCATGCACCGCAGCGATCGCAGCCTGCAGCGAATAGGGGCCGAAACGCCGCGACATCAGGGCGCGAGTCACCAGCAGCACGCCCTCGGCGATCGCGGCCGGCTCCCAGAGCGAGCGATCCTGCTCCTCCAACAGCACCAACTGGCCGTGGACGTCAGTGCGCGCCGCCTGACGGGCGTTCTGTAGCAGCATCAGGGCCAACAGCCCGAACGCCTCGGGCTCGGGGAGCAGCTCCGTCAGCAGGCGGCCGAGCCGGATCGCCTCGCCGGTCAGGTCGGCGCGGATCAGCGCATCGCCCGACGAGGCGCAGTACCCCTCGTTGAACACCAGGTAGATGACACGCAACACGCTGCCCAGCCGCGCGGCGAGCGCCTGCGCCCCCGGCACCTCGTAGGGAATGCCCAGCGAACGGATCCGGCTTTTGGCCCTGACGATGCGCTGCGCGATGGTGGTGGGCGCGACGAGGAACGCCCGCGCGATCTGCTCGGTCTTCAACCCGCAGACCTCGCGCAGCGTCAGTGCCACCTGGGCATCGTCCGGCAGCCTCGGATGGCAGCAGGTGAAGATCAACCGCAAGCGGTCGTCTTCCATGCCAGGCTCATCCACGTCGCGCTCCGGCGCGGCCAGCTGCTCGGCCAGCGCCGCCAGCGAGGCATCGAAGCGCGCCCGCCGACGCAACCCGTCGATCGCCTTGAAGCGGCCGGCGGAGACCAGCCAGGCGCGCGGATTGGCGGGCAAACCGTCACGCGGCCACTGCTCGACGGCCGCGATGAAGGCCTCGTGAAGCGCTTCCTCGGCCAGGTCGAAATCGCCCAGCAGGCGGATCAGGGTGGCCAGAACCCGCCGTGACTCCTGCCGGTAGATCGCCTCGACGGTGCTCGCTGCCATGATGCTGCCCGCCCTCAGCGCTGCGGCAGTTGGCGCAGTGGCCTGACTTCGATGCTGCCCAGGTGAGCCGGCGGAATTTCCGCCGCGATCGCCACCGCCGCCTCGATATCCGGCGCATCGATCATGTAAAAGCCCGCCAGCTGCTCCTTGGTTTCGGCGAAGGGTCCGTCCACCACGGACAACGCGCCACCCTCGCTGCGCAGTGTCTTAGCGGTACGCACCGACTGCAGCGGCTCGCCGGCGAGCATGTGCCCGCTGGCGCGCAACCGCTCGCCAAAGGCCAAGCACCGGCTGACCAGGGCCAGCCATTGCTCGTCGGTCATGGCATCGACCTTCGCTTCGTCGTAATAGATCAGGCAGAGAAAATTCATGCGTGCTCCCTGGATGTCGCGCCCGATTCCGGCTGCAGGTTGAACTGCACCGCGCCGGACTGCATGTCGAAGGGCGCGGAGAAGTGTTCGTGGACCACCTTCCACTCGCCGCCCTGCTTGCGCCAGCAGCGGGTGCCGCGCATCCAGCAGGTCTGCATCTCGCCCTGTTCGTTAGGGCCGCCGCAGTGGCTGAGAAAGTGCCCGAACGCCAGGTCGCCGGTGGCTTGAATGTCCATGTCATGGATCTCGAAGAGTCCTTCGCCCTGGCAGAACGACAGGCAGCGCTGCCAGTGTTCTCGGTATAGCTGCGCGCCCTTGAATTGCAACTCCCCGACGGCATCGAAGGCGATCACGTCGTCGGCGTAGCCGGCCATGATCCGATCCAGGTCCTTGGCGCCCACTGCGGCGACGAACGCCTCGGTCAGCTCACGGATACGGGCTTCTTCGTGGTTTGCGGTGTTCATCTTGCGTTCCTCCGGGTGTAAGGCGTCGCCGGCGGCGACGCCGGGGTGGTCAGTGCAACGGCAGCGGTAGCGCGGCGCCATGCACCGCTCGGATCTCGATGCAGCCATGGCGGGCCGAGGGCGCGTGGGCGGTGAGCCTGATCGCGTCGTTGAGGTCGGTGGCTTCGATCAGGTAGAAGCCGCAGAGCGGGTCGCGCGCCGGCAGGCAAGGCCCGGCGTCGAGGCAAGGATCGGTGCCCCGCAGGCGAAGCGAGGTCGCCGCGCGCAGCGGCTGGAGAAATCCCGCCGCGATCAGTTGCCCCCCACGCTGAAGATCGTCCCGGTAGGCCAGGCATTCGCTGGCCAGCGACACGCACTGCGCGCCGCTCAAACGGGCGAAGGCATCGTGATCGAGATGAATCAGGCAGAGGTATTTCACGTCGGTATCCCCGTGCGACCGATGACTGGATACCTCTAGTCGAACGCAGAAGGGATGAATCGACAGTGACGCTCAAAAAAAAGCGGGCCGCACGAAGGTGCCGCGGGGGACGGCAAGTGATCGACGCTGAAGGAAGGGGGGAAGAGACCCCAAAGGGGCCGCGAAGGATCAGGACAGCAGGCTGACCACGGAGAACCGGCTGATATTGGCCTGGGCGACCACGGTCTGGGTGACGGCGGCATAGCTCGACGGGCTACGGTTCATCAGGTCGAAGACCGAGCGGGCATAGGCGAGCGCCCATTCCTGCTCATCGGCGTCGGCCTGGCGTGCGAGGAATTCACGGATTTCCTCCTGGCGGTGGCCAAGCTGCTCGCGCATGGCCGATACCTTGTCCAGCGCCGCGACGACCGAATCGAGCACGCGACGCATCTCGCGCAGCGAATCGAGCCGCAGATCATCCGGAAACGCCAGCAGTTGCTCCTGCTCGCTGTGCAGCCGGCTGTACTGGCCCTTGGCGAACAACTTGCCTTCGCCCTGAACGCCCAACTGGTCCTTCAGGCGCAGCCAGTCGGACTCACGTGCGGAGAACTTCAGCTCGCCGCCCTGGGCCAGTTCGGCGCGAATACCGGCCTGCCCCAGCGAGGCGTTGAAGCGGCGTAGGATCTGCTCGTCGCTGAGGTTGTCGTCCAGCACGACCGCCACCGGCTCGGCAAGCTGACGCCCGCCGCTGAACAACAGGGTCTCCTTGCCGGATTGGCGAACGGCTTCGATCGATTCCAGCCCCTGCAGGCTGAAGCGTGCACGAACCGGCTCATGCAGGTGGAGCTTGAGGTTCGCATCCAGCGCGTTACCGGACCGTTTGGCGCGCTGCGCGAGCAGTTCGCCGACCTTCTTCACGCCCTGGCGAATGGCTTCCCGCTCACCGACCTGGGACTGCGCGGTGAGTTCGCGGCTGAGGTTGAGCTTGAGATCCGAAAGGCGGCCCTGCAGGTCCGTCAGGTAGCTTTCGGCCGACTGCATCGAAGACAACTGCTGGTTGAGCTGCAGGTTGAAGCTGGCGTTCTTCTTGCCGCCCCGGGCGGTTCCCGCGGGCAGCTCGCTGCCGGCCCGCTCGCCGCGCGCCTTCGGCAACGGCGCATCGGGCAGCAACGCCTGGCGGCGATCCTGTGGGTTGATCGTCGAAACAGCGGGAAGCTGCTTGCCAATCTTCATTCACACCACCTCGGTCAGAGCAGCCCGAACAGGGACAGTTCGTTGATCTTCAAGTACGTCTTCTGGGTTGCCTGCAGCGCCATCTGGTAGTTGTTCAGGTCGATGCTCGCGCCGGCGTAGTCCAGGCGCGACAGCTCGCCTTCGATTTTCTGGTTCACCAGCGACACGTCCTCGTTGCTGTCGGTGAGCAGCGTCAGGGTGTTCTGCCGTCCGCCCAGCTCGGTCACCGCACCCAGCAAGTCGCCGTGGGTGGCGTCGAGGCTGCCCAGCGTGGCGGTGATCTGGGCCCGCACGGCCGGGTCGCCGGCATCGAGCGCCGGGTCCTTGAGCATCTGCACCAGCGTATTGAGGTCGTTGAGCATGGAGACGTCGCCGAACACTTGCGCCGCGGTCACATTCTCCTCGACCAGCACACCGTTGGCGACCGCCGCCTGGCGGTGCTTGTCGTTGCCGCTGAGGTTGTAGCGACCGGTGGTCTCGTCGTAGGTGATGGCCGGACGGTCGCTCAGCGTCCCGGAGAATAGGTAGCGACCCTCCTCGTCCCGCACGTTGGCGAAACTCAGGATTGTGTTCTCCAGCGTGTCCAGCTCGTTGGCGATGGCGCCCAGATCCTCGCTGGTGTTCGAACCGTTGGCCGCCCAGAGCAGCAGATCACGGACGCTGAGCATGCTATCCGAGGCGGCCTTGAGGTTGGTTTCCTGCTTCGACAGGTTGCCCGAGACGTTGGCGATGTTGCTGCGGTACTGCGCCAGGCTCGCTTCCTCGCGCTGGATGCGCAGCACGCGCACGCTGGCGATGGGGTCGTCCGACGGCAGCAGCAGCCGCTCGCCGGTGGCCATCTGCTGCATCAGCTTGCCGAGCTTTTCGGAACTGGTATTCATCGAGCCGTGCATCAGCGCGGTGATCTGGGCGTTGGAGATCCGCATGGGTGTAAGTCTCGTCTATCCGCTTACGCGCGTCAGAACATCGCCAGAACGGCGCTGAACAGGTCGTTGGAGGTGCTGATGACCTTCAGGTTGGCCTGGTAGGCCTGCTGGTAGGTCATGAGGTTGACTGCTTCCTCGTCCAGGTTCACCGCGCTGACGCTGTCACGCTGCGCCTGGGCCTGCCCGGTAAGCGTGGTGGCGGCAGCCAGGTCGGCCTGGTTCTGGCGACTGCCGCTGGCCACGCGACCCACCAGGACGGCGTAGCCTTCATTGAGTGCGACCTGATTGCCGCCGACGTCGATACGGCGGTTCTTGATCTCCAAGAGACCCAGCAGCGTTTCATTGTTGCCGACTTCGCCAGGCACGGATGAGAACGCCAGCTCCGAGGGTTTCAGGGCGCTCACGCCGAGCATGCCGCTGGTGCTGTCGGGGTCGTAGACGAACAGCGGCTGGCCGGGATTGCCGTCGAGATCGAAGCCGTCCGCCAGGGTCTCGTTGACCATCTGCGACAACGCCGACGCCATCTCGTGAAGCTCTGCCTGGGCCGGGCGCAGGTCGCCGTATTCGGCGTCGTGAAGACCGCCGAGCGAGCCGCCGAGCCCGTCCTGTGCCAGCGGGAAGGTGGTCTTGGCGAACACCAGCGAGACGTCCTGGCGACCGTCGACGGTGTTCTCGATCCGCAGCTCCCCCGCCGTGCCGCCGGCGACCAGCGGCTGCCCGTTGGCGAGCGACACGCTGAGCGAGCCATCGCCCATTTCCTGTACGCGGATGCCGGCGTACTGGCTCAGATCCTTGACCAGGTTCTCGCGATAGTCGCGCAGGGTCGCGGTGTCGCTGCCGGTGGATTCGAGTTCGGTGATCTGCTTGTTCAGCGCGGCGATGTTGCCGGCCAGCCCGTTCATCTCGCTGACCATGGCGGTGCGCTGGCCCTGCAGCGCGGTGATCTGCGTACCGATGTTGCCGTTGAGGCCGTTGAAGCGCTGCGCGAGCTGCTTGGCCTCGCCCAGTATCTGCTGGCGCAGGGCACTGGATTCGGGCGTCGAGCTCGCTTCGCTGAGCGCCGCGAAGAAGTTGTCCAGACCGACGCTGATGCTCGAACCTTCGGCAGCGAGCAGGCCTTCGAGCGACGTCAGGTACTGCTGGGTGGTGCTGAAATAGTTCTGCTCGGTGGTGGCGCGCCAGAGTTGCTGGGTCTGGAACTCGTTGGCCAGACGGCGAATGCTGGTGACCTGAACGCCGGAACCGATGTTCGAGCCACTCAGGCCTGCGACCGAGCGCAGCTCTGGCGAGAGCCGGCTGAAGCCGGGGGTGTTGACGTTGGCGATGTTCTGGCTGGTCGAGGTCATCGCCAGTTGCGAGGCGCGCACACCGCTGTAGCCGATCTGACTCAAAATGCTCACGACAGGATTTCCTTCTCGATGCGGATCGGCTGGGCGAATGCGACCGATTGATGACCGCCCGGCGCCGCGACGGGATGCTGATTCCTGAACAGGGCGACCGGATCGGGCGCGGACTTAAGCGCCGCATCGTCCGAATCGGCTTCGTCGATCACCAGCCGCTTGCCCTGACTCACGGCGATCAGCTCGGCGTTCTTCAGCCGTTCGGCCGACTCCAGGCCGACACGGGCCTGCTGCGACCAGCGTGGCGTCGTATCGAGGGTCATTTGGGCCTGCTCCGCTCGCGGCCGCGCGGCGGCGGCCTGCAGGTCGCCGAGGATGTTGCGGGTGTAGTTGCGGGTTTCCTGGTAGGGAATCTTCTGCACCCAGGCCGCGGTGCCGATTTCGCCGGTACGCGGATCGCCCAGCGTCTTGAGCCATTCGTCCACCTTGCCGGGCCCGGCGTTGTAGGCGGCCAGGGCCAGGGCCTGGTGACCGTCGTAACGGTCGAGCATCTTGTTCAGGTAGGCGCTGCCCAGGCGCTTGTTGTACTCGGCGTCCTCGGTCAGCCGCGCTTCGCTGTAGGGCAGACCGAGTTCGGCGGCCATGTCGCGCGCCGTGCCGGGCATCAGCTGCATCAGGCCCCGGGCGCCCTTGGCCGAAACGGCGGCGATGTTGCCACTGGACTCGTGCTTGATCACGCTGTCGACTAGCGCCCTGAAGCCTTCCTTGCCGCGGGTCCAGGCCATGTCCAGCGCCTCGACACCGCGCTGAACGGAGCGGCCGATGCTGTGCAGGCTGGCGCCCTGGGACCTGCCGGGCAGGGTTCCGGAGGCCGGGGCTTGCGCGGCGACCAGGTCGGCGCCGCCGCCGAGTTGCTGCACCAGCATGTCGGCGATACCCGTCTGACGCTTGCCGGCCAGCGTCTGGGCCAGCACTTCGTCATAGAAGTCGCGCATGGTGTCCAGCTCGCGGCTGCGCATCGGGTTACCGGCACCCAGCACGTCGCTGGCCTTGCGCATCTGCTTGAGGATCTGCTGCAGGAACAGCGCCTCGAACTGCTCGGAAACCGCTTCGAGCTGCTGGCGCCGCGCCGCCGCCGGGCTCTCGCCACGGACGCGCTGGGCATTGAAGTGCTGCGGGAGAGAAACGATGCTCATGGGGCCTTCTTTAGATCACGACCAGTTCGGCGTTCAGCGCGCCGGCACGCTCAAGCGCCTGGAGAATGCTCATCACGTCGTCGGGGGTGGCGCCCAGGCTGTTGACCGTATTGATGATGCTTTCCAGGTTGGCGCCCTCGGGCCACTCGAACATCGCATTGCGTTCCTGCTCGACGGCGACGTCCGATTGCGGCGTCACCGCCGTCTGGCCGCCCGAGAACGGACCCGGCTGGCTGACCTGCGGGCGCTCGCTGATGGTCACGGTCAGGGTGCCATGGGCCACGGCGGCCGCCTTCACGCGCACGCCCTGGCCCACCACCACGGTGCCGGTACGGCTGTTGAACACGACCTTCGGCCGGGTCCGCCCTTCCTCCACCTCCAGCCCTTCGAGCAGGGCCATGAAGCTCATGCGCTGGGTCGGGCTCACCGGTGCGCGCAGCGAGACCTTGGTGGCGTTGAGCGCGCTGGCGGTGCCAGGGCCGAAGAATTCATTCACCGCATCGACCACCCGGGTGACGGTCTGGAAGCTCGGCTGGCGCAGGTTGAGCATCACGTCGGGGCGCTCGGTGAAATCGGTGGGGATCTCGCGTTCGACGGTCGCGCCGTTGGGAATCAGGCCCGCGTTGGCGCTGTTGATCGCCACGCTGGAGCCGCTCTGACCCGAGGCGTTGAGCCCGCCGACGACGAGGTTGCCCTGGGCCAGCGCATAGGTTTCGCCGTCGACACCCTGCAGTTGGGTCATCAGCAGGGTGCCGCCTCGCAGGCTCTTGGCATCGCCCAGGGACGACACCGTGACGTCCAGGGTCTGGCCGGGGCTGTAGGACGGCGGCAGGTTCGCGGTGACGGTCACCGCCGCGACGTTCTTGAGCTTGGGATCGACCTTGTCCGGCAGGTTCACGCCGAATTGCTTGAGCATGTTGCCCACCGACTGGCTGGTGAACCTGACCTGGTTCTTGTCACCGGTGCCATCCAGGCCGACCACCAGACCGTAACCGATCAGCTGGTTGCCGCGGATGCCCTCGATGTCCACCAGGTCCATCAGCGGCACGGCGCCCGCGACCGGCAGCCAGGCCAGCACGGCGCCAGCCAGCAGGAATTTGAAGGAAGCACGCATGCCGGTCTCCATCAGATCGGGAACAGGGGTGAGCTGAAGAAGCGCGTCAGCCAGCCGGCCGAGTTGCTGTCGTTGAGCACGCCGCGTCCGGCGTAGGAGATGCGCGCGTTGGCCACGTTCTGCGAAGACACCTGGTTGCTGCGGTTGATGTCGTCGATCCGCACCAGACCGGTGAGGCGGATGAACTCGTCACCCTGGTTCAGGCGCAGGGCCTTTTCGCCCTTGACCACCAGCACGCCGCTGGGCAGCACCTGGTGCACGGTGACGGCGATGGAGCCGCGCAGGGTGTTCTGCTGCGAACTCTTGGCCGCGCCGTTGAAATCGCGCTCGCCGCCCACTGAGGTTTCGATGTCCGGATACTCGCGGCCCAGCACCTTGGGTACCGGCACGCCGATGCTGGAGGACTTGCCGAAGCTGGTCCCGGCACTCTTGCTCGACTGGGTCGACTCGTCGAGCACGATGGTCAGTATGTCGCCCACCCGCACCGCGCGGCGGTCGTGGGTCAGGGCGCTGGCGTAGCCCTGGCGGAACAGGCCGCCGGCGACGGTGGGCGGCGGCGTGTAGTCCAGATCCGGCGGCTGGTAGAGCGCCGAATCGTCCTCGGGAATGATCTCGTGGAAGCTGGCGCAACCGGCGAGCGTCGCCAACAGGCCGAACAGGAGTGCCTTGCGCATGATCGGGCTCAGACGGTCTGGTTGAGGAACTGCTGCATGCCGCTGGCGGCGTCCAGCACCTTGGCGTTGGCCTCGTAGGCGCGCTGAATGGCGATCATCGCCACCATGGCCTCGACCACCTGCACGTTGGAGCCTTCGAGCACACCCTGCTTGAGCTGGCCGAGTCCTTCTTCGCCTGGCACGCCCTCGACCGGCTCACCGCTGGCCACGGTCTCGCGGTAGAGGTTTCCACCCAGAGCCTCGAGGCCGGCCGGATTGACGAAGTTGACCAACGTGATCTGCCCCAGCTCCGACGGCAGCGTGTCGCCCGCCAGCACCGCGGTGACGATGCCGTCGCTGCCGACGGTGAAGCCACTGCTGCCTTCGGGCACTTCGATGGCCGGCGCCAGGGGCAGGCCCTGGGCGTTGACGATCATCCCTTCGGCGTTGAGCTGGAACTGGCCGTTCTCGGTGTAGTAGAGGTCGCCGTTGGGCGACTCGACCTGGAAGAAGCCGCGACCGACGATCGCCAGGTCCATCGGCTGGCCGGTGGTCTGGATGCTGCCTTCGGTGAACACCTTCTGGGTCCCGGCGACGCGCACGCCGCTACCGAGCTGAATGCCGGACGGTACGGTGTTGACCACGTCGGCCTGGGCGCCGGGTTGCTTTTCGATGGTGTAGAACAGGTCTTCGAAGACCGCCCGATCGCTCTTGAAGCCGTTGGTGTTGACGTTCGCCAGGTTGTTGGCGACGGTCGACATGGCCTTGTCCTGCGCCGCGAGGCCGGTCTTGCTGACCCAAAGTGCCGAATTCATAGTCGTTTCTCTCCGATCAGCTGCCGCGAATCATTCGATTGCCCGCGTCGGAGAGGTCCTCGGCGGCTTTCATCATCTTTACCTGAGTTTCGAACAGGCGGTTCAGGCTCATGGTCGAGGCCAGCTCGTCGATCGCCGACACGTTGCTGCCTTCGAGAAAGCCGCTGACCAGCCGACCGTCCTCGAACGCTGGCGCCGGCTCGCCGTTGTGGGTCACCAGCAGGCCCGCCTCGTTCTTCATCAAGGCTTCGGCCGGCACGTCCACCAGGCGGATCCGGTCGACCTCGGCCATCAGGTAGTCGCCCGGCGCCATGATCGACACCAGGCCGTCGTTACCGATTTCCATACGGTCGTGCTCGGGCAGCACGATCGGGCCACCCTCGCCGAGCACCGCGCGGCCGTTGAGGGTCAGGCGACCCTCGGCGTCGAGCTGCATGCTGCCGTGGCGGGTGTAGACCTCGCCGTCGCCGTCCTGCAGGGCGATCAGGCCCGGGCCCTTGACCGCGAAGTCGAGTTCGCGGCCGGTGCTCATCAGTGGCCCCGGCGCGAGGTTCACGCCATTGTTCTGCACCAGCGCCATGTGCCGGCTGTCGTAGCCGTAGCCCTCGACCTTCACCGCCAGGGCACGCTCCATGTCGGCGCGAAAGCCCGGAGTGTTGACGTTGGCCAGGTTGTTGGAGCGCACCTGCAGCGACATCATCGTGCGGCTGGCGGCGGTCATCGCGGTGTATCCCAGACGGTCCATCGGTCAGCCTCAGATCGCGTTGAACAGCACCTGGGTCAGTTCCTTGTTCGTGGAAATGACCTGGGTGTTGGCTTGGTAGTTGCGCTGGCCTTCCATCAGGCCCACCAGCTGCTGGGTGAGGTCGACGTTGGAGCTTTCCAGGGCGCCTGCCACCAGGCTGCCGAACTGGCCGACACCCGGCGCGCCGATCAGTGCGTTACCGGAGGCGGCGGTTTCGGTCCAGGCGGTGCCGCTGATGTTCTTCAGGCCCTCGGCGTTGACGAAACTGGCCAGGACCACCTGGCCCTGCAGCAGGCGCTGGCCGTTGCTGTAGCTGGCGTAGATCTTGCCGTCGCTCTCCACCGTCATGCCGGTCTGCTCGCCCGCCGAATAGCCGGTCGGACGGTTGGTGGTCACCATGAATTCAGAGCCGTACTGGCTGCTGCCGCTGTAGTCGAGCGCGATGTTCAGGGCATCGACACCCGGCAGCGTGGCCGTGAGATTGACCGCCCCGACCGGCGCGGTGAGCTGGCCGGCGGTGCTGAAGGTCAGCGCGTCGGGACCGCCGATGGCCGCGCCGTCGAGGTAATAGTGGGCGTCCCAGGTGTTGTCGCCGGTCTTGGCGAAGTACTGGGTCAGGGTGTGTTCGCGACCGAGGGAGTCGTACACCTTGGTGGTGTAGGTGGAGTTGTAGCTGGTCGCGTCCTGTGGATCGAACACGGCGGTCGCCGGCACGTCCTGGTTGGCGTTGAGGTTGGCGACGAAGGCGATCGAGTCGGTGGCCTTGGCGGGCAGGCTGCCGGCCTGCAGGCTCAGGTCGGCGACGGTACCGGTCTGCAGGTTGCCCGCGGCATCGGTGGGGTAGCCCTGCAGGCGCTGGCCCTGGCTGTTGACGATGTTGTTGGACGCATCGGTGCCGAACACGCCGGCGCGGGTGTAGGCGATGTCGCCGTTGCTGGCACGAGTGACAAAGAAGCCGCCGCCGGAAATCGCCAGGTCGAGCGTACGGTTGGTGGTGGTCAGCGCGCCGCCCTGGCTGATGCTCTGGGTGCTGCCGAGCACCTCGACACCCATCGCTTGGCTATCGGCGTAGAGGCTGCCGAAGTCGGTACGCGAGGATTTGAAACCGACGGTGCCGGAGTTGGCGATGTTGTTGCCGATGGTGTTGAGTTGTTCGTTGACGGCCGAAAGACCGGTCAGGGCAATGTTGAAGCTCATGGCGAGGGTCTCGATCTGCTAAGAGGAAGGTCCGCTGGCGAGCGGCTTAAAGGACTGCGCCGTCGCTGCGGCCGAATTCGAGGATCTTGTAGAACGGCACCGACCCGGCGCCCTTCACGTCCAGCACGGGCCCTTCAGCACTGACACGGACGTGGCTGACCAGGCCGGCAACCTCGATCGGCGGGAACTCGCCGGTTTCGGTCTTGATCTCGACGGCATAACGCCCCGGTGCCAGTCCGAGCGCACCTGGATCGACCTCGAACGCGACGCTACCGGCGCTTTGCGGGCCGAGCTTGATATCCGTCTTCAGGCCATTGGCATCGGTCAGCTGCAGCACCGTGCTGCCCGAAGCATGGGCCAACTGGAACTGGCCGCTGAGCGGCTGATCGGACAGCTCCAGCGAGTCGACCGAAACGGTGACCTGCTGGCCGACCAGGCCGGCGGCGGTCAGGGTCTGCAGGTTGTCCAGCAACACCAGGTTGCTCTGCGACAGGCTGGCCATGTTCTCCATGCTCTTGACCTGGGACATGGCCGAGAACTGGTTGAGGAACTCGGTGCTGTCCACCGGGCTGGTCGGATCCTGGTACTTGATCTGGGCGACCATCAGGCTGATGAAGTTGTTCTCCATCTGCATGGCATCGCTGACGTTGACCGCCTGCTTCGGTAGGCCGGTCGAGGGAGTGGTCAGCGCGTTCGCGCCCAGGTCATTGCTCACGCTGCTCATCAGGATTCCCCCAGCCGTAGCAGGCCCTGCTGCATGCTCTTGACGCGGTTGAGCACCTCGACGCTGGTCTCGAAGCTGCGCGTGGCGGACATCATGTCGGTCATCTCCTCGATCTCGTTGACGTCGGGGTAGTAGACGTAGCCGTCACGGTCGGCCAGCGGATTACCGGGTTCGTAACGACGTTGCGGGTCGCGCCCGGAGGTCACCACATCGAGCACCTGGACATGCGCGCCACCGAGCCCGACGCTGCGGGTCAGCGAGCCGTTCTCGTAGACGGCGGCGAACATCGGCTTGCGCGCCTGATAGACGTCTTCGGCGCTGGTAGCGGCCGAGTCGGCGTTAGCCAGGTTGCTGGCGACGGTGTTCAGGCGAACGGTCTGGGCGTTCATCGCCGAACCTGCGATGCGGTAGATCGAGTCGAATGACATCTATCAGCGTCCTTCAATGGCCTGCTTGAGCCCACGAAACTTCATGGTCAGAAAGGTCAGGCTGGTCTGGAAATCCATCGAGTTGCGCGAGAACTGCGCTTGCTCGACCGACAGCTCGACGGTGTTGCCGTCCTGGGAAGCCTGGGTCGGCACGCGGTACAGCGGACGCGGATCGCCACCGGCGATGGCGACTCGCGAGGAGTACTCCTCCAGCCGCCGCATCTCCTGGGTGAAGTCGATGTCGCGCGCCTGGAAGCCCGGCGTGTCCTCATTGGCAAGGTTCGCCGCGAGGATCTCGCTGCGCTGCATACGCAGCCCCAGCGCGCGCGCATGGACGTTCAAGGTGTCGTCGATCCGTATACTCATTGGCCTTACCCTGGAAATGCCGAGTGGTCAGAAATAGCGTTCGCCGCTCTTTGCAGGAGCCATTTGCAGGAACCATGCCTAGATCATAAAGATGGATAATCCTTTGATTTTCAAAGATAAAAATCATAAATGCCGGCCTCGCTCGGGCGCCCCGCTTCCGCTTGGCGCCTGGCGGGACCGGGCAAGGGGAAAAGCCGTTTCCGCTGCCTTGCTGCTGCTCGCCCTGGGCACCTGCGAAGCACGGGCCGCTGCGAGTGCTGCCGAGCAGATCAACTTCGCCGTAGAGACTCACCTGCGTCAGGCGCTGGAACTCGAAGCGAAACGCCAGGGCTGGCAGGGGCTGCGCGTGAGCCATGCCACCGACCTGCCGCCACGCGCTGCCAGCTTGTCGCCGTGCAGCCGCTCACTGCGAGTGAGGCCGACCGGGCCGGCGGCCTCGCCCCTGGACCGCCAGCGGCTCGAAGTGTCCTGCCCCGGGACTGGCGGCTGGTCGCTGTCACTCAACAGCCAGGCGAACGCGCTGCTGCCGGCCGCTCACGCCCTGGGCATCATCGAGCGCGGCCAGACCATTGGCGCAGGCGACGTAAAGCTGGAACCGCTGAACATCGCCAGGGCCAACCGCGGCTTCTTCAACCGCCTGGAGGAGGTGGTCGGCATGGACGCCAAGCGTCGGATACGTCCCAACCAACTGCTGACCCCGGCCTTGCTGGCCGAGACCCTGGCCGTCAGGCGCGGGCAGCCGGTGAAGATCGTCGCCAGCCAGGACGGCATCGAAGCCTCGGCCAGTGGCGAGGCGCTGGCTGACGGCCGCCCCGGCGACGTGATCCGGGTTCGCAACCTGCGCAGTCAGAACGTGATCGATGCCAAGGTGGTGGAGGATGGGGTGGTCAGCAGCACCTTCTAGGATGTGCTGGCAGTAGCACGGCGGGCGTAGCCGGTCAGGTAAAAAAATTTGGCGTCAGTACTTAATCCATCGTTCGAAGGTGTCGCCTTACCCCTTCAGCAGGCAGTCGAAGCCAGCTCCCAAACGCCCACTCGCACGAAGGAATCATCATGGCCCTGTCCATTCATACCAACCAATCCGCCCTGACCACCCAGACCAGCCTGAACAAGTTCAACAGCGCCCTGGCCACCAACCAGCAGCGCCTGGGCACTGGCCTGCGCATCAACTCGGCTGCCGATGACGCGGCTGGCCTGCAGATCGCCACTCGCCTGAACGCCCAGAGCCGTGGCATGGGCGTCGCCATGCGTAACGTCGGCGACTCCGTTTCCATGCTGCAAACCGCCGAAGGCGCGTTCAGCGAGATGACCGACATCGTCCAGCGCATGAAGGACCTGGCTACCCAGGCCGCGAACGATACAAACTCGGCTAGCGACCGCGAGGCGCTGGCTGCCGAATACAACGAGTTGGCTGCTGAGATGACCAACATCTACAGCAACACCAAGTATGCCGGCGACAACCTCTTCGGAGAGAATGGCAAGTTCAATGGCACCGATGCCGTCACCTTCCAGATCGGCGCCAGCTCCGCTGAGAGCCTGGAACTGACCATTGATTTCGGCACTTTCGACCCCGCCACCGACTATGCCGGTGACGAGACTCTGGCGGACGCGGCTACTGCTCAAGCAGCCCTCGACGCGCTTGAAACCACCCTGAACGACATCGGTGCAGTCCGCGCTCAGTTCGGTGCCAATATCAACCGCCTCAACCACACCAACAACAACCTGGCCAACATGAAGGACAACACCGACATGGCCAAGGGTCGCATCATGGACGCCGACTTCGCCGTCGAAAGCGCCAACATGAGCAAGAACTCCATGCTCATGCAGTCCGGCATCTCCATGCTCAAGCAAGCCGGTCAGATGCCCAGCATGGTCATGTCCCTGCTCGGCTAAGCCGTGCCAGACGGCCGTCCAATCGGCCTCGCTGCACGAAAAACGCCCCGGCTTGCCGGGGCGTTTTCATTTCCAAATCGGCGACCGTTTGTCGGTTGCACGTCAGAAATCGGCGCTGTCCGCCGATAGCCTTCCGCACCTCAATGCCTCTCCGGCGCTACCTCAAACCGCGACCTCAATCGAGCAGAAAACGACCAGCGGCGAAAAACAAGGCTTGTAACATCAAAATCCTGACGCCAATATATCGCCGGACCGTCCGGTCATTTTCCAGTCCCCTCTTGTAGTTTCGGGCTTCCATGATTACAGACAACGCTCCCCCGGCTCCGGGTGCCGCTCGCTGCCTGTCCCTGAAAACCGGACTCGCCGGTCAGACCGTACGTTTCTATCCCACGCTGTATCGCCTGGAGATAGGTGATGACGAGGCACAAAGCGTCGATCTCGGCTTCTCGGGCAGCCGCGTGCTGGAGCGCCTATTGGCAAATTGCGGGGATGTGGTCTCGCGTGACGAGTTGCTGGCCTACGCCTGGGAGAACCGGGTGGTCAGCCAGGGCAGCCTGAACCAGCAGATCTACACGCTGCGCCAATGCCTGTCCGACGACGGCAACCGCATCATCCAGACCCTTCCACGGCGTGGTTACCTGTTCAATCCCCAGTTTCTCGGAGCAGGCCAAACACCCCCGCCCGCGACGGACGAAGCCGAGCGTCCTGCGGAACCGGCACAACCGGCAGAGCCTCGCGTGATGGAAGCCATCGCCGCGCCTCGGCGCTCGCGGGCGATGCACTGGTTTTCCGGTTTCGCCGCGTTGATGCTGGTCGCGGCCGGCGCGCTGGCCTTCGTCCGGCTGCCGTCCCCGAACGCGGGCAGCTTCACCCACAGCCTGGACCTTGGTCCGCTGCACGTGCTTTACGTGGAAAGCACCGACCGTCTGCTGGAGAGGCTCGTCGCCGACACCCGCAGCCTGGTAGAGAACATCGCCCAACTCACCGACAAACCGGCTCGACTGATCGTCAATATGTCGCCCGGCTTCTACGAAATTCGTTGCCTGCAACCTGACGGCAGCATCAATTGGTTAAAAGTACACAAGAGCCGGCTGAATTCGGTCGCCGATGAGCAACTTCAAGGATGCCTGAAATGAACCACCACAGCGAAACCGGCGCGGCAGGCAAGCTTCTGTTACTGGTGATGGTCCCGGCGGCGCTGCTGTTCTGGGCTTTCGTGGCCACGGCCAGCTATGTGGCGCCATCGAGCCTCGACGGCCGCTACACCTCGGCAGGGCAAGTGGTTACGGGCAGCGGTGAAGTGCTCAACGTCAGCCATAGCGTGGTGTTCAGCAATGGTCGGTTCTACTCGATGACCCGCAAGGCGCCCGCCATCCTGGAAGCCTCCGGAAGGGTCGAGACCGATCTGCGCGGGCGCATCAGGCTGCATGTCGAAGCCGGGGAGATTTCGGGTCTTTCCGAGGAGACAGAACTCGACGATGAATTGTTGTTCAACCTGCTCTATGGACGCCACAAGGGCGCCCAGATCACCTTCGAGCGCGTCGGGGCCTGCTTCTACGGGGTTGAAACCCAGCAGGTCTATTGCGCCGACAACCGCGCCGACCTGCTCTGACCGCCCCGTCCCGCTCGCCTTGCCTCCCCACTGGAGCGCGCCGGACCCCGCGCCTACCTCACACAGACCAGCCGCCCTGCCTGCGCAGCACCCTTTCCAATGACGGTTACGGCTGGCTCGCGCCGCTACGGTAACGGGCACCGCTCTCGGTGAAGCGCACCTGCTCGTATCCCTCGCCGAACAGCTCGCGATACAGCGCTTCGGCCGCATCGGTGAGCAGCAGGATTTCGACACGGCGGTTGGCGCCGTTCTCGGGTTCGTCCGGACGCAGCGGCATGACGTCGGCCTGGGCCGAGACCTGCAGTACCGAACGTTCCGGCAGACCGCCCGCCACCAGCACGTTGCGCGCTCGTAGCGCACGGTCACCGGAAAGATTCCAGTTGTCGTAGCCCGACGCCAGGCGGTATGGCGTGGCATCGGTATGGCCGCTGATGATCAGTTTGTTCTCGACCTTGGCCAGCACCCCGGAAAGCACGGCGAGGAGCTTGCTAAAATGCGGATTGAGCGTCGCACTGCCGCGCTGGAACATGAAGCGCTGCTGGTCGTCCTTGATCAGGATACGCAACCCCTGCGGCACTACATTGACCTCGATATTGGCCAGCGCATCGACCTCCTCGGCCACTTCGCGCATCAGATCGGCCAGCGACTGCATCTCCGCCTCCGAGCTGTAGCGCCTGCTCCCTGACTGATCGCTTTCGGCCTGGCCATTGTCCGGCCGCGCCTGAGGGACCGGCAGCGGCACGCCGTCCAGATCAAGCGGCGTGGTGCTGTTGCCGTCGAAGATACCGGCGCCGCCGTCGACGATCGGGTTGGTGTCCATCTGCCCGAACGAGGGGTTGGACTGGTCGATCTGCGGCTGGATGATCCACAGCACCATGAACAGCGCCATCATCGCCAGGGTGAAATCCGCGAAGGCCACCTTCCAGGCACCGCCGTGCTCATCGCCATGGCCCTTCTTGCCGCGGCGCTTGACGATGGTGACTTCGTGATCCTTGCCGGCCCGGCTCTTCATGCGGCGTCCCTTTCTTCCTCGTACTGGTTGACCCAGACCTCGAGCTGTTTGAAGGCGGGTTTGACGTCCTGCTCGATCAGCTTGCGGCCAGCGTCGACCGCCAGCAGCGTGGGCTTGCCGGCCACATGGGCGACCAGGGTGGTACGCACGCATTCAAGTGCGGAGAGTTCGGTCTTGATGCGCTGACTCATGGCGTTGGAAAGCGGGTCCATCAGGCAGTAGCAGAAGAAAATACCGAGGAAGGTGCCCACCAGCGCTGCCGCCACATGGGCGCCAATTTCAGCGACCGAGCCGCCGATGCTGCCCATGGTGATGATGATGCCCATGATCGCCGCGAGGATGCCGAACCCGGGCATCGCCTCGCCGATCTTGTGCAGCGAGCGCGCCGGCTGCAGCAGGGCGTGCTCCATCGCTTCCAACTCCTGCTCGAGGAAGCCTTCGAGTTCGTGGGCGCTGATCTTGCCCATCGCCATCAGGCGAAAGTTGTCGGCGATGAACGCCATCAGGTTCTTTTCCTTGAGGATTAGCGGATAGCGAGCGAACAGCTCGCTGCTTTCCGGCTCCTCGATGTGCGAATCGAGCACCTTGAGGCCGCCCACATCGACCATCTCCAGCAGTTCGTAAAGCAGCATCAGGAGCTGACGCTGGAACTCCTCACCACGGCGCTGGTAGACGAAAACCCCCTTGATCTGATGCAGCATCTCGATCAGCACTTCCTTGGGGTTGCCGACCACCAGACTGCCAAGCGCGGCCCCCAGGATGATCACCACCTCTGCCGGCTGCCAGAGCACGCGCATATCACCGTTGGCCATGGCGTAGCCGCCCAGGACGCAGGCGATGATGATCAAGGCTCCTATAAATTTCTGCATGACGATGACTACTTCCGTTGGTGGGCAGACTGTTGAACGCATGGCGGCGGGCGCCGCGCCTGGATATCGACCGCTACTGGCGGTCCGTGAGAAAACGGCAGGCTTTGGCGATGGCCTGCTTGCTGAGCTGGCAGACCCGCGCGTCGCTCACCTCGAGCACCAGCGCGATTTCTTTCAGGCTCAGCTCATGCTGGTAATAAAGCGTCAGTACCAGCCGCTCGCGCTCGTCCAGGCGGCTCAGCGCCTGGGTCAGCAGGCGCTCCTTGACGAAGCGCTCCTCCAGGCCGTCGCCGCCGTCAGCAAAGGATTCCTGTCCGGCCTGCAGCAGCTCATCCAGGCTCTCGATGGCTTCGGAGGAATCGGCCCAGAGGAAGTCCTGGTACTGCGCATCGGTAAGGCCGGCATGACTGCGGATTTCCTCGTCGGTCGGCTGCCGACCGAGTTGCCGGGCCAGGCCCCGAATGGCATCACGGACCTTGTGCACCTGCTGGCGAACCTGGCGCGGACGCCAATCCTGGCGGCGCAGTTCATCCAGAATCGCGCCCCGGATGCGCAGCGCCGCGAAAGGCCCGAACTGCTCGTCCGGAACGCCATAGCGACGCAGCCCTTCGAGCAGCCCCATCAGGCCGATCTGCTCCATGTCTTCTCGATCCAGGACCTGGTTGGCCTGCAGCGACAGTTGCCGGACGATGCGCTTGACCAGCGGTAGGTACTGCATCAGCCAATGCTGCTCGGCACCCGGCGCGAACACCGAATGCCCGGCTGGCTCGGCCTCGTAGCCATAGTCGATTGCAGGGTTTGCGATCATGGTGGTTACTGCACGATCAGCTTGCTGACCAGCACCTGCTTGAAGGGCACCGCGGCCTTCTTGCTGGCGAAGTCGGCGAACAGCGCCTGCTCCAGACGCGTCTGCAACTCGGCAATCTGCAGGCCGCGCAGCTCCTCAAAGGTCAGCGTCGAGAGGTAGGAAACCACCGAGTTGCGCACCAGAGGCTCGGCCTGCTGAAAATCCTTCGGCTCGTCGCTGGACTCGGCCTGCAACATCAGGTCGAGGACGAAATAACGCTCGCGCCCTTCCCCGCGCAGGCTGACGATGATCTTCTCCACCGGATGGAAGGCATAGTCGACGGTCGTCTCCGGCACGATTTCGACCTGGCCGGATACCGGGTCGCCCGCTGCGTTCAGGCCCGGTTTGAGCAACCAGTAGGCCACGCCCACACCGCCCGCCACGATCAGCACATTGAGCACGACCATCAGAATCAAAAGACGAGGCGCCGTCATATCACACCCATATTCGAGAAATCACTGTTGAGCCCGGTCATACAGTGACCAGGACATCGCTGCGGCTGCCGCGCGCGTCGTCGGCCGCAGGCGCCGTGGCGAAGTTGCCCACTATCTGGGGTTCGTCGGCCGGCAACTGCGACTGGCGGCCCTGTCCCTGGCCACGCCCGGACTGGCCATCGGCGCCGACCTGGACGTTGACCTGGGTGAAGTTCTGCCCCACCAGCTCGTGACGCAGACGATCACTGGTCTGCTGCAGCAACCGCGCCACGTCGCCGTTGGTGGCGGAAATCTGCACCGTCAGGCGGCCGGACTCATGGCTGAGGAAGATCTCCATGCTGCCGAGCTCTGGCGGATCGAGGCGGATGGTCGCGCTCTGTACACGCTGCTGAAGCTGCATCTCGACGTTGTCGCGCAGCGCCTGGAGCATCTGCTCGCCCCACTTGGCTTGCGGCGCCTCCAGCCGGAGCAACCGTTCATTGCCTTGCGGCTGAGCCAGCAGCTGGCGCTCGCCGCCTTGCACGGCCGTATCGGCCAGCCCGGTGTCGCCGGCGGCCAGCAGGGCGTCCAGCGGAGTACCGCGCGCCTGTTCGGCCCGCCCGACACCAGCCATGGGCGGTGCAGTCATGTCGAGCGGGCGCTGGACCAGTTTCGCGGCCGCATTCGGCCCGCTCCAACGGTCGAGCAGAACGGCCGGCATCACCAGCAGGGGCTGGTCGGCCGCGATGGTTGCCGACTGCGGTTGCGCATCGACGTCCTGCAACACCTCCTGCTCGGACATGGCACGCTCGGCGCTGTCGCCGGCGATCCGGCTGCCCTCGCGCGCCTCCACCACGGCAACGCTCTGCTCGAGCATGCCTTGCAGCCATTGCTCGGCAGTGAGTTCCGGCTGCTCGGCGGATTCAGGCTGCGCATCCGACCCTTGCGGCAGATCCGGATGCGGCTGCCCGAGGCGCTCTGCTGGGGCCGAGAACACCTGACCGGCCGCCGCGCTCGTCATCTGCTCGGCGAAACGCTCTGAGAGGCGCCCGAACGAACGCTCCGGCAACTCTGCCGAAAGCTGGGCGAAACCGGCCGGGCGCGCCGCCTGGGGCTGCCCTTCAATCGCGGCGCCGACCTGCCCCGAAAGACCCACCGGACGGATCATGACTGATCCCCTACCGCGTACAGGGCGACGCGCTGGTAGGCGGCCCGTCCCTCGGCGTGCTGAACGCAATTTTCCAGCAGCTGGCGCAGGCGCTCGCACTCCTCGGCGCAACGCTTGAGCGCCCGGGCGTGCAACTGCTGAAGCTCGGCGCGGGCGCGCATGACCTCGTCGCTCGGATGCAGGCGCTCGCCCAGGGCCTTCAGGCACTGCGCGATCGCCTGGTCGGCTTCGCTGATCAGGCTCCAGTCATCGAGCTGCATCGCCTGCTCGAGCTGTTGTCCCAGCTCTTTCAGTCGGCAGAGGTCATTTGCGTGCGGCACTGACACCCTCCCAGCCTTCACGCAGGATGCCGAGCAGACGCACGACTTCATCCAGCCCCTCCAGCGAGAGGGTGACGCTGACATCGGACAGACAATAGATGCAGTAGTCGTACAGACGCGCCAGCTCCTGCACCACCTCGCCGCCACCTTCATAGTCGAGCGCACCATTGAGGCCATTGAGGATGTTCATGCACTTTTCCAGCGAAGCGCCCTTCTGCTGGAAGCGCTTGTGCTCGATATGCCCGCGGGCACGCGCCAGCTCGTCGAGCAGGCCGTCGAACAGGACCAGCACCAACTCGTAGGGCGATGCCGCGGCCGCACGGGCTTCGAGGTCCACGGAGCGGTAGCTGTCGTAGCTGTCATTGAACGAATAGGGATTCATCAGAACATTCCAAAGGTCTGCTCCATGGCCTGCATCGTCTGCATCATGGAGGTGTACTGCTTGAGGTAGCGGGCATAGAAGCTGTTGTACTGGTCCTGCAGCTTGTCGAACTGCTCGTCGATCCGGCGCAGACTCATATCCAGGGTGTCCATGCGGTTCTTCAGCACCCCGTTGGCGCTGCTGGTGTAGACCGTCAGGTTCTTGTCGATGGAATCGAGCAGGTTGTCCTTGCCGGTGAAGAGCTTTTCGAAGCCCTCCGGATCGTTGGCCACCGCTGCTTCGAAACGGGCGGCGTCGATGGTCAGCTTGCCGTTGCGGTCAGCGCTGATGCCGAAGCTGATCAGATTGACGCCACCGAAATCGGTACGCAGCAGCTGGTTCAGGCGATTTTCGATGGCGCGAACGCTCGAATCGCCGGCCAGCGGGCCACGAGCCGTGGTGTCGTTACCGCTGGCGGTAAGGCCGTCCAGGCTGGTCATCAAGGTATTGAAGGCATTGACGAAGCTCTGCGCCTTCTCCTGGGTCGCGCTCTTGTCCTGGCCGATCTCCAGGCTCAGTGGCTGGTCGCCGGCGCCATGGGTCTTGGTGAAGGTCAGGCTGACGCCATCGATGATGCCGTCGAAGGTGTTGCTGGCGTTGGTCAGCAGCATGCCGCCTTCCCCACCCAGACGCACCTTGGCGTCCTGGGCGCGGGTCAGCTCCTGGCGCGCATCGATCGCGGCGGTCAGCGCGGCGGTGGTGCCGCTGCTTTGCAGGCTGATGGCATTGTCGGCACCGCTCTTTTCGCTCGACAGCACCAGCGAAACCTCGCCATTGCTGCGCACCAGGGCGGCTTTGGTGCCGGTGTTGCCTGCGTGACTGTTGATCGCAGCAGCCAGTTCTTCCAGGGAGCTGCTGCCGTCCCCGTTGCTGTCGATGGTGGACAGGTCGATATCGAAGCTGCTGCCGCCCTGGCCGATGGTCAGGGTGCCTTGGGTGCCGATGTCGGCTGCGCCCAGACCGCCGATCGCGACCTGATGGGCGCTGGCGAGCTGCTCGACGAAGAAGTTGTAGGAGCCGGGGACGGCCTTGGTTCCGACGGTTGCGCTGGCATAGCCTTCCTGACTGAAGGTCGCGCTGTTGACCAGCATGGTCGAGGTGGCGCTCTTGAGCCCCTTGACTGTCGAATTGAAGGTGCTCAGCGAGGTGCGCAGCGTCGACAGGGCCGTGCGCTGGGCCTTGTAGTTGGCTTCGTTGCGGTTGAGCCGATTCAGCGAGGATTGCACCTCGTAATCGGCCAGCTGCTTCGACATCTGCTGAATGTAATCGGAATCTATTGCCATGACGGCCCTCTCTTCCCAAGCGAAAAAGCAAGATGAGTGCCAACGATCCAAAGCCCCGGTTCACGCGGCTTTGCGCGGCCTCGCGCAGAAAATCTACTTCCGCCTCGCAAGATGACGACGCAACGGGGAAAAACCGTTTCCGCCCAGGATGCAAAGCTGAAGCTGTCCTGATAACAGGCGACCCGGACGGACGGTTACTTAAGGTGGGAAGGCCAATAGGCCGGAGGGCTGGGCCTGGCTCAGTAGCCTTGCGGGCCGTATAGACGTGCGTCGGCCTGGCTGTCGAGCAACTGACTGAGGATGTCGTGATGCATCGCCAGCAATTCCCCGTTGCGGTCGTTGAGCCGCTTGCACTGCTCGGCCAGATTGCCCAGCTGTTGCCAGATACTCTGCAGATCGCGTGCCTGGGAAGGGGGAAGCTGGGCGAGTAGCGCCAGCATGTCCTCGCCGCGCTGGCCCAGACCGAAAGCAGCGAGCACCTTGCTGCGACGCTGGGCACGCAGCCGCAATACGTCGACCAGGGCGACGATCTGCGGATTGAGCACGTCGATCCGCCCGCTGTCGCGCTCGAGCAGGCAACCGTAGAGTTCCTGCATCAGGCCGCGCAGGCTCAGGTAATCACTGCAGTCCTGACGCAGGTCCGCCTCGATCACTCCGAGCAGTTTTTCACGCTGACTCACGCATCGCTTCCGCTGTGATAGGTCAGCACGCTGCTGGCGAGCTCGGCCGGGTCCGTGGAGATATCGCCACGCTGTAGCGCCTGCTTGATCGCCGCAACCTTGTCCAGATCGACTTCGGGCATGGCGCGCAGCGCAGCCTGCAACTGCTCGAGCGGCAGATCCTGTGCCGTAGCGGCTGGACGCTGCGAGGCGTTCGCCGCGGCGTTCGCTTCAACGGCGCGGGGTTTGCCGGACGCTTCGACCGGAGTCGCCAGGACGGGCTTGAAGTGCCTGCTGATTTCCATGAGAGGGTTCCAGAATGCTTCGGTTACAGCCAAACAGGCGACCGCAAGGGCCGATAACTTAAATGAAATTTTCGCCGTGCTTCGTGCCGACCGTCAGAAGGCCTGCCCACGCCACCATGCCTGGGCGGCCAGACCATCCTGGATCTTCTGCTCCTGCTGGGCCAGCAGGAGCTGCCACTGAGCCATCTTGGTCTCGATCACCTGGGCCACCACCTTCTCGCTGCGCATCGCCTGCATGAGTTCGCGCTGAATCCGTTCCAGCGCCTGCTCGGCGACGTCCAGTTCGCGCCGTTGCAGCTCCACCATCTTGTACAGGGTGGCCTTGTAGCGCTGCTGGTTGTCGCGCTGCAGCGGCGTGCTCATGGGCACGCTGAATCCGCACAGGCGGCTCAGGCCGGTGATGTTGTTGCGGTAGCGCTGGCAGAGGTTCTGCTGATACTGGACGCGTCCAAGCATCTGCCTAACCTTGTTGCCGCGCAGGCTGGCTAGTCGCGAGAGGGTGTCGATCTGCTCCTTCATGACTTGCCGAGCACTCCTTGCAACGTGGCCAGGCTGGTCTGCAGCTCCGCGGCCTCGCCCACTTCCTGTCGCAGGAAGCGCTCGATCCGCGGCGCGAGCTGCACCGCACGGTCGGTCTTGGTGTCCATGCCTGGCGTGTAGCCGCCGAGCGGGATCAGCTCCTTGATCTTCTCGAAGGTGCCGTACAGCTCCTTGAGCTGCCGGGCGGCGCCCAGATGTGCCGGCGGGCTGACCTGGCTCATGCAGCGGCTGACCGAGGCGCTGATGTCGATGGCCGGGTAGTGGCCGATCTCGGCCAGGCGACGCGAGAGCACGATGTGTCCGTCGAGGATCGCCCGTGCGCAGTCGACGATCGGGTCCTGCTGGTCGTCGCCCTCGGCCAGCACCGTGTAGAGCGCGCTGAGGCTGCCAGATTCGTTGGCACCGTTGCCGGCGCTTTCCACCAGCTCCGGCAGCATGCCGAACACCGACGGCGGATAACCCTTGGTGGCCGGTGGCTCGCCCAGGGCCAGGGCGATTTCGCGCTGGGCCATGGCGTAACGGGTCAGCGAGTCGACCAGCAGCAGGACGTCCTGACCCTGGTCGCGGTAATAGGCGGCGATGCTGTGGCAGAGTTCGGTCGCCTTGAGCCGCATCAGCGGCGATTCGTTGGCGGGCGCGACCACCACCACGGCCTTCTTCAGGCCTTCCTCGCCGAGCGAATGCAGGATGAACTCCTGCACCTCGCGGCCGCGCTCGCCGATCAGCCCGACCACCACCACATCGGCTTTGGTCTGTCGCGTGATCATCCCGAGCAGCACGCTCTTGCCCACGCCGCTACCGGCGAACAGGCCGACGCGCTGGCCTTTACCCAGGGTCAGCAGCGCGTTGATGGCACGCACCCCGACGTCCAGCGGTGCGCTGACCGGCTTGCGCTTGAGCGGATTGACCGACGGCAGTTCGGCCGGCAACGGGTCGCGGCCGGACAGCTTGCCCAGCCCGTCCAGCGGCTCGCCCAGGCCATTGACCACCCGCCCCAGCCAGCTTTCGTCGATATGCAGCGAGGCTTCGTCCGGTGCCGGGAACACGCGGGAGCCGGAGGTCAGGCCCACCGGCTTCTTGAACGGCATCAGGTAGGTGATATCACGGTTGAAGCCCACCACCTGGGCTTCGAGCATGCTGCCGTCGCCCTGCTCGACGTAGCAGCGCTGGCCGGTCATGCGCTGGCAGCCGAGCGATTCGAGCAGCATGCCGGAGACGCGCACCAGCCGGCCGCTGACCTTGGCCAGCTGCACACCGTCGAGCGAGCGCAGCGCCTCGTCGAGCTTGAAGGCTTCGCGCAGCGACATCTCAGGCAGACGTCCGGATGTGTTCGCCCAGGTTTTCCATGCAGGCATCGAGACGCTGCTGGCAACCGATATCGGCTTCGGCCTCTGCCGTGATCACACGACATTCGCCCAGTGCCAGGCGCTCGTCCGGCACCAGCCGCCAGGCCGCGGCGCGTTCCGGCGCCAGCTCCTTGATCCGGGCGCATTCCTCGGAATTGAGCAGGATGCGTACGTCCGCCTGGTCGCCCGGCATCGCCGCCAGGGCTTCCTCGGCCAGCGACAGCAATTGCGTCGGGTGCAGCGTCAGCTCGCAACGGATGACCTGGCGGGCGACCTTCTGCACCAGCTCCAGCAGCTCGTCGCGACGGGCCTGCCGGTACTCGCCCTGGAACTGCTCGAACTGCTCGATCAAACGATCCAGAGGACGCCCGGCCTCGTCGAAAGCCTGTCGCCCCTGCAGGCGGCCCTCTTCACGGCCCAGACACTTGCCGTCCTCGATACCGCGCTCGAAGCCTTCGGCATGACCGGCGGCGCGACCCTGTTCGAGCCCCTCGCCATAGCCCTTCTCGACACCTTCCTGGAACCCCTCGGAAACCGCGCGCTGCAGGGCCGCCGGGTCGCCGTCCAGGGCCTCTGCGAGGCCTGGCCCGGCCACCTTGAAGCGCGGCGGGAAGCGGAACGGACGCCAGCTCTTGCCGGCCCCCTTGATCACCTTGATGCTCATGCTCGGCTCACTCGACGGTCTGTTCGCGGAACAGCTGCACCTGCAGCTCGCCGTTGGCGGTCATTTCGCGGACCACGCCCATGATGTCCTTGCGGACCTGCTCGACCCGCGACAGCGGTACCGGACCCTGGCGGCGGTTGATCGACTCCATCTGCTGCGCCTGGCGCTTGGGCAACGCGGCCTGGATCGCCTTGGTCAGCGCGGGCTCGGCGCCCTTGAGCGCGACCACCCATTCTTCCAGCGGGATCACCTCGAGCAGCGTCTGCAGGACGTCAGGGTTCTGCCGCGAGAGGATGAAGAAGTCGTACATCTCATCCTCGATCTTCTCCACCAGCTCCTCGTTGTGCGCGCGCAGCAATTCGAACATCTGGTCACGGTTGCCCTTGAAGCGGTTCATGATGTCCGCCGCCTGCTTCACGCCGCGCACCTGCGAGCCCTGGGCCGACAGCACCTGCAGGCTACGGTCGATCAGTTGTTCCAGCTCGGCGATCACGTCGCTGTTGACCTCCGAGAGGTTGGCGATGCGATAGAGCAGCTCATCCTGTCGCTCGGCCGGCATGCACTCGAGCACGTCGGTGGCCATGCCCGGCGGCAGGAAGGCGAGGAACACCGCCTGCATCTGGGCGTGCTCCTTGGCGATCAAGGCAGCGAACTGCTTGGGATCGAGCCATTCCATCTTGGCCATCTTGGCGCGGATTTCCTCGCCGTAAATGCTGTCGAGCAGGCTGCGGGTGATCTCCCCGCCCAGTGCCTTGCCGAGCATCCCGGCGAGGTAGGTGCGCGAGGCGCCCTTGATGCTGCTCTGCTCCTTGTAGTCATCGAAGAAGCGGCTGATGACATCGGAGACCATTGGCTGCTTGACGTTGGACAGACGCGCCATCGCCTGGCTGATGCTGATGATTTCCTCGCGCGAGAAATTGCGCAGGATGCCGGCGGAAATTTCGTCACCCATGCTCAGCATGAGGATTGCCGCCTGGTCGAGGGAGCTGACCGAGCGAATCTGGCTGGGGCGCGGCTTGATTTCCTTCGACGAGGCCTTGCCTTCGCTAGCCGGCTGGGTTGAGGTCTCTTTCATTGCGCCCTATCCAATGCTTGATGACTTCCGAAACGCGCTCGGGGTCGTTCTTGGCGAGCATCTGAAGATGCTCGATCTGCAGTTCCAGACCCGATCCCGGCGCCGGCAGGCGAATTTCCGAGAGCGGATTGAGCTCACCGAATATCGGCGCGCCATCGGTATCCTTGCGTCCCGGCAGCGCCGGCAGGCGCTCGCTTTCGAGCGCCGCGACGCTGCCAGCGGAGACGGCACCCGGCGCGGCGAGTTCGGCGTTCTGCTCGGTCCGCGGATCGGCGGACTGGGTCAGCCTGCGTACCGCCGGGCGCACCACGATCAGCAACAGGAGCAGGCTGATCAGGCCGAACAACGCGAGCTTGGCGAGCGAATGGATCTGCGGGTTCTCCCACCAGGGCGTTTCCTCGATCGAGGCCTCGGTGGCGGCAAACGGGAACACGCTGACGGTCAGCAGATCGCCACGCGCCTGGTTGAAGCCCACCGCACTACGCACCATGGCTTCCATCTCGGCACGCGCTTCGGCGGTCCAGCCGCCTTCCGGGGCGCTGGCCGCGTTGAGCACCACCGCCACGCTCTGCTGGCGCAGGGAAAAGCCCGGGTGCTTCACATGGGTGACGCTCTGGTCGTAATCGAGCTGACGGGTGGACTCTTCGCGCAGCGAGGTCGCCGCCTTGTTTTCCGTGTCCGCAGGCGGGGTTTCGCCTTCCTTGGGCGGGGCCACCGGGCGGTTGGCCAGCGAGCCGGGCACGCCGAGGGCGAGCTGGTCCAGCGCGCTTTCGTTGCGCAGTACTTCGTTGCGCAGGCGTGGCGTGTCGCCGTATGCCTGGAAGGTTTCTTCCTTCTGGCTGAAGTCGATGTCCGCAGCAACGCTGATGCGGTAATTGCCGTTGCCCAGCACGGGCGCCAGAACCTGCTCGATGTTACCCACGGCCTTGTTCTGGTAGTCGTCGACGACCTGCCAGTTCTGCGAGGGACCGCCGCCGGCGTTGATGCCGCGCGAGAGCAGCGTGCCGTACTGATCGACCACGCTGACGTCTTCGGCCTTGAGCTGGGGCACGCTGTTGGCCACCAGGTTGATGATCGCTCCGACCTGTTCGGGCTGGGGCTTGTAGCCCGGATCGAGCTGCAACACCACCGAGGCCTTGGTCGGCCCGCGGCGGCTGACCACGAAGGAGCTGTTCTCCTCCTGGGCCAGGTGCACGCGCGCGCGGTCGATGCCCTTGAGCGACATCACCGTGCGCGCCAGCTCACCCTCCAGACTGCGTTTGAGGCGCACATCCTGGACGAACTGGCTGGTACCCAGCGGCTCTTCCTTGTCGAACAGTTCGTAGCCAGCCGGCAGGCTGACCTTTACACCCTTGGCCGACAGCAGCATCCGCGCACGCGCCAGCTGATCGTCGCGCACCAGGATCTGCCCACTCTGCGGGTGAATGCGGTAGGGCACCGATTCGCCGTCCAACACCTGCATCACTTCGGCGGCGGGAAAGGACTCGCCCGTACCGTACAGTGGGCGGAACGCATCGGTGTCGCGCCACAGGTGATAGACCACGGCCAGGGCAAGTAGCGCCGCGGCCGCCGCCATGCCCGCCAGGGTCAGGCGCGGATCGAGCTTGAACCCGTCTGCCGGCAGCTTGCTCTTGATTGTTTCCAGCACGGTTCAGTACCTACGCCCGATCACAGCGGCATCCTCATCACGTCATCGAACGCCGTGGTCAACTTGTTGCGCACCTGCAGCAGCGCGGAGAACGACACACTGGCCTTCTGGCTGTCGATCATCGCGCCGACCAGATCGTCGCTCTTGCCGCTGTCCACCGCCGCCGTGGCCGCACTGGCCTTGTGCTGGTCGGCATCCACGGCGCGCATCGCCGCCTCGAACAGATTGCCCATGCCGGCGCTTTGCCCGGCCGCGAACGGATTGGCGGGCTTGATCGCCTCGCCCTCGGCAGCGCCGGCCAGCGCCTGCATCCGATCGAGCATCTGTTGCTGCACTTGCATGATTGAACTCATCGCTTGCCGATTCCCTAGAAATTCACCTGGATGCCCTGCTCGCGCATGGCATTGAGTCGATAGCGCAAGGCGCGTGGCGTCATGCCCAGGCTTTGCGCTGCCTTGGCCTTGTGCCCGTCGAACTTGCGGATGGTGTCGATCACGTGCTGGTACTCGGCCCATTTGCCACTGGCGCGCAAGGCGGCCTTGCCGGTCTCGCCGAGCACCGCGACCGGCTGCTCGTCACGGGCCGACAGGGAAGGGGCCGGAGCCTGGAGGCCGAGGTCGCGCGGCTGGATGAACAACCCGTTGCGCAACACCAGCGCCCGCTGCACGGTGTTCTCCAGCTCACGGGCATTGCCCGGCCAGTCGTGCTGCAACAGCGCGCGGCAGGCGTCCTCGGTTAGCAGCTCGAGCTCGGCATCCAATGGGGCGTATTTGCGGATGAAGCTTCGCGCCAGCGGCAGCACGTCTTCCTTGCGCTCGCGCAGCGGGCTGATGTGCAGCGGCAGCACGTCGAGGCGGAACATCAGATCAGCGCGAAAACGCCCCTGCGCCACCTCCTGCTGCAGGTCACGGTTGGTCGCCGCGATCACTCGCACATCGAGCGCCACCTCGCGCCGTCCGCCAAGCCGCTCGACCCGCTGCTCCTGCAACACGCGCAGCAACTTGGCTTGCAGCCCGAGCGGCAGCTCCCCGATCTCATCGAGCAGCAGGGTGCCGCCGTTGGCCAGCTCGAACTTGCCGGGCTGAGCGCTGACGGCGCCGGTAAAGGCGCCGCGCTCGTGACCGAAAAGGATGGATTCGAGCATCTGCTCGGGGATGGCGGCGCAGTTCACGGCAACGAAGGGCGCCTCGTCACCGGCGGAAAAGCGGTGGATATAGCGCGCCATCAGCTCCTTGCCTGTGCCCGTCTCCCCGGTGATCAGGATCGGCGCGCGAGTCAGCGCCACGCGCTGAGCCATCGACAGCAGGCGACGACCGGCCTGGGAGCAGGAGACGAAGCTTTCTTCGGCCGTCTCGGCATGTTGCTGGCGACGCAAAAGGGCATCGATCTGGGTTTCGCTGAATGGCGACAACAGATAATCGACGCAGCCGAGTTCAAGTAACGCGGCGGCCTTTTCCTGATCGGCGTATTCGACGATGGGAATGACGTTGATATGTCGTGCCGAACTGACCAGCGCCGCGACACAGCTATAAAGAGCGTCCTGGCACAGACTACCGATGAGCACGAATACCGTGCCGGTCGATTGCAGCGACGAGTGCCCCAGTTCTTCGAAACTTGCATGTACGGCAACTTCGCGCCCGCGAACATGCAAGGCTTCGAGCAGAACGGTGGTAGTGCCGTCATCGCGGCTGCCGACAATCACGATCTTCTTCTGCGCGAGCGGGCACCCGAACAGTTCGTCACCGGAATGATCAATGGCTTGGCTGGCGCTTTTCAATCTGACCACCTCGTCCGCTGCCGCCTCCATCCGATGATGGTTGCCACAGCGACGCTGCAAAAAAAAAATTTAAACGTTGGGGAACTTTCGTCGCCTTGCGTGTCCAACCTGCCGGCAACTTCCCCGAGCCGCTTCAGCCGGCACGGAGCAATTGCGCGCACGCTAACAACGGTCGCGCGCCTCGAGCCAATCAGTTGTGCTCAATCCAGATCAAAGACCGAGCCACGCCCTCAAAAAAGCTCATTTGAGATCTATTGATTTAATCCCGCCTCACCCTCCTGCCTACACTGCGCCCACGCCAGAGCCCGTCCCGCGTGATCTGCAGCCATTGCTGCCGCGCGCACGGTCGTTGGTGACCATACCGGGCCCTCCACGCATTTCTGCAGCCGGTGGCTACCTCACCGCCAACACTGACGACCACAGGACGCACCGCTCACAACATGACTGGCAATTCAAAAGTCCACCATGGCGTGCCCGCCGAAAGCCTGACCGTGTTGAAACCTCAGAAGCTTGGCCGGCACTACCACCGTATTCCCCAATACATCCGGGAAATCACCCATAAGCATCCGAGGCTGGTCGGTGACTACTTCCTGCGCAATTACCGGATCAATATCGAACTGAATCGAATCGATGTTCAGGAGAAGGTCAGCCGAGCACCGGACTGCATTTACCGCTCTCCTCTCGGCAAGGTCGGCTTTGCCATCGATCGTGCGTTATTGACCGAAGCACTGGAGTGCTATTACGGCGGCACTCTCGTTGCGAACCAGAACCCGCCGCCGATCAGTACATCCGAACAACGGATGCGTAATCGCCTGGGCCGGGACGTCATCGATATATTCGCGCGCTCGCTATTGTCGGGCAGTACCTTCGGCGCGCTCGAACGTTTCGAGAACGATTACGAAGAAACCGTCTGGGAATATATCGCCGAGTTCGAGTACCTGAGCCATCTGACCGGTGCGAAGTCGTCGATCCTGATCTACCTCGACACCCACCTCGCCGACGAGCTGACCCTGTTGCTCGCCGGTCCGCCGCCGCGCCTCAACGCCAGCCCAGCGGACAACATCAAGCATCTACCGGTACGCCTCGATTGCGTGATCGCCGCGGCCCAGGTGCCGCTAGCGCAGGTGCTGGGTCTGGAGCTCAACGACATCCTCATGCTGCGCCCGCTGGATCGCTACGACGTCCGCATCAATGGCCAGAAGCTCTTTCGTGGCACCGTCTTCGAGGAAGACGGCGGCCTGTTCCTCACATCACTTGAAAGCGTGAAAACCCAATGAACGGCGACATTTCCGATAACGAGTTCGAGAGCCTGCTCAACGAGGGCGACCTCAATCCCGCCCCGGCCGAGCCGCCACGCGTCGAAGCCCCGGCTCAGCCCAACCGGCCGGACATGAGCTTCTTCGGCAAGATCCCGGTGAACGTCACCCTGGAAGTGGCCTCGGTGGAAATCACCCTCAAGGAGCTGATGGAAGTCGACACCAGCAGCGTGATCATGCTCGACAAGCTGGCCGGCGAACCCCTGGACGTGAAGGTCAATGGCTCCCTGTTCGCCAAGGCCGAAGTGGTGGTGATGAACGGCAACTACGGCCTGCGCATCGTCGAACTGTCGGGCACCAGCCTGGATGAGCTGACTGCATGAACCGCCGCCTGCTCGCCTCGCTCGGCGTCCTGCTGCTGGGGCTCTGCCCCGTGCTGGCACAGGCGGCGAACGGCGAGATCACCCTGTTCAACCTGAACGATACGGAAAACGGCCAGGAATTCTCGGTCAAGCTGCAGATCCTGATCGTCATGACGCTGCTCGGCTTTTTGCCGGCCATGCTGATGATGATGACCTGCTTCACACGCTTCATCATCGTGCTGGCGATCCTGCGTCAGGCCATCGGCCTGCAGCAGAGCCCGCCGAACAACGTGCTGATCGGCATCGCCCTGATCGTCACGTTGCTGGTGATGCGCCCGGTCTGGCAGGAGATCCACAGCCAGGCCTTCGAGCCCTTCCAGAACGACGAGATCAGCCTGGAGCAGGCGCTCGGCTCGGCCAAGGGCAGCCTGTCCAAGTTCATGCTGGCGCAGACCAACGAGACATCGCTCGAAACCATGGTCTCGCTGGCCGGCGAAGAGCTGCCGGAAAACCTCGACGAGCTGGACTTCTCGCTGTTGCTGCCAGCGTTCGTCCTCAGCGAGCTGAAGACTGCCTTCCAGCTCGGCTTCATGATTTTCGTGCCCTTTCTGGTGATCGACCTGGTGGTCGCCAGCGTGCTGATGGCGATGGGCATGATGATGCTCTCGCCGATGATGATCTCGTTGCCGTTCAAGCTGATGGTATTCGTGCTCGTCGACGGCTGGGCGCTGTTGATGGGCACCCTCACCACCAGTGTCCAACCCTTCTAGAGGCGCCCCATGCTCACTCCGGACACCGCCGTGAACCTGATTTCCAACGCGATCCACATCATCGTGCTGGTGGTCTGCGTGCTGATCGTGCCGAGCCTGATCGGCGGCCTGCTGGTGAGCATTTTCCAGGCGGCGACCCAGATCAACGAGCAGATGCTCAGCTTCCTGCCGCGCCTGCTGATCACCCTCGGCATGCTGGTGTTCGCCGGGCACTGGATTCTGCGCACCCTGAGCGACCTGTTCATCGAAACCTTCACCCAGGCGGGGCGCCTGGTGGGCTGACATGGCGAACGAACCCCTGATGCAGGTCGGCCACTACCTGCAATCGCTGCTCGCCTACTGGTGGCCATTCTGCCGGATCATGGCCGTGTTCAGCCTCGCGCCGCTGTTCAACCACAAGGCGATCAGCGTGCGGGTACGCGTGCTGCTGGCGCTGGTACTGACTGTGACGCTGGCCGCGGCACTGCCGACGCCCCCGACGATCGATCCGCTTTCGGTGGCCGGCATTCTCACCGCGCTCGAGCAGGTGGCCATGGGATTGATGCTCGGCCTGGCGCTGCTGCTGGTGTTCACCGTGTTCACGCTGATCGGCGACCTGGTCTCGACCCAGCTGGGTCTGTCCATGGCGGTCTATAACGACCCGGTCAACGGCGTGTCGTCCTCGTCGATCATCTACCAGCTGTATTTCATTCTGCTGGTACTGCTGTTCTTCGCCATCGACGGGCATCTGGTGACGGTGAGCATCATCTACCAGAGCTTCGTTTACTGGCCGATCGGTAGCGGCATCCCGTTCGATGGTCTGCAGACCATCGCCTTCGCCATGAGCTGGGTGCTCTCGGCCGCGCTGCTGATCGCCCTGCCGATCGTCTTCTGCATGACCCTGGTGCAGTTCTGCTTCGGCCTGCTCAACCGCATCTCGCCTGCGATGAACCTGTTTTCCCTGGGTTTCCCCATGGCGATCATCGCCGGGCTGATACTGATCTACCTGACCCTGCCCAACCTGTCCGAGGCCTACCTTCAGCTCACTCGGCAACTGCTGGACAACATCGGCCTGCTGCTGAGGAGCGGCGCCGGTGTCTGAGCAAAACAGTTCCCAGGAAAAGACCGAAGAGGCGTCCCAGCACAAGCTGACCAAGAGCCGCAAGGACGGCCAGGTCGCCCGCTCCAAGGATGTCGCGACCATGGTTTCGCTGCTGGTCACGCTGCTGGTCCTCAAGATGAGCGCCGGGCTGTTCATGGATGCGATGCACGAGAGCTTCAGCATCTCCTATATCAATTTCGGCCACAGCGAGATCGGTGTCGAGGATCTGCAGCTGATCATGCTGCACAACCTGTTCCTGTTCATCGGCGTGCTGCTGCCGCTGTTGGCCACTCCGGTATTGGTGGTCGCGCTGGGGCTGATTCCCGGCGGCTGGGTGTTCTCGGCGAAGAACTTCGCGCCCAAGTTCAGCAAGCTCAACCCCATCACCGGGCTGGGCCGGATGGTCGGCGCGCAGAACTGGACCGAACTGGCCAAGTCGATCCTGAAGATCGCCGCCCTGCTCGGTATCGCCGCCTGGCAGCTGTCCTACGCGGCGCCGCGATTCATCGCGCTGCAGCGCAGCGACATCTTCACCGCCATCGGCAGTGCGTTTTCGCTGACCTTTGACCTGGCGTTCTCGCTGCTGCTGGTGTTCGTGCTGTTCTCGCTGATCGACATTCCGCTGCAGCGCTTCTTCTTCCTCAAGAAAATGCGCATGACCAAGCAGGAGCGCAAGGAAGAGCACAAGAACCAGGAAGGCCGCCCCGAGGTGAAGGCGCGCATCCGCCAGCTGCAGCGGCAGATGGCGCAGCGGCAGATCAGCAAGGTGATCAAGGACGCCGACGTGGTGATCGTCAACCCGGTGCACTATGCCGTGGCGATCCGCTACGACAGCAAGAAGGCCGAGGCGCCCTACGTCATCGCCAAGGGTATGGACGAGACCGCGCTGTACATCCGCAAGATGGCCCAGGCCCACGCGCTGGAGGTGGTCGAACTACCGCCGCTGGCTCGTGCGATCTACTTCAGCACCCAGGTCAACCAGCAGATTCCCGCTCCGCTCTACACCGCGGTGGCCCACGTACTGACCTACATCCTACAGCTCAAGGCCTGGAAACAGGGACGCCGTGCCAAGCCAAAGCTCTCCAGTGACATCCACATTCCCGAACACCTGAACCGAGCCTGATCATGAACCTACTGCAGCGTTTGACGCCGACCTTTCGCAGCGGCCGGATAGGGATCCCGCTGATCATCCTGTCGATCCTGGCGATGATCATCCTGCCGTTGCCGCCGCAGCTGCTGGACGTGCTGTTCACCTTCAACATCGCCATGGCGGTGCTGGTGCTGCTGGTCAGCGTGTCGTCCAAGAGCCCGCTGGACTTCTCCCTGTTCCCCACGGTGATCCTGGTCACCACGCTGATGCGCCTGACGCTCAACGTCGCCTCGACCCGCGTGGTGTTGCTCGAAGGTCACTCGGGCACCGGCGCGGCGGGCAAGGTGATCGAGGCCTTCGGCGAGGTCGTCATCGGCGGCAACTTCATTGTCGGTCTGGTGGTGTTCGTGATCCTGATGATCATCAACTTCATCGTCATCACAAAGGGCGGCGAGCGGATCTCCGAAGTCACCGCGCGCTTCACCCTCGACGCCCTGCCGGGCAAGCAGATGGCCATCGACGCCGATCTGAATGCCGGTCTGGTGACCCAGGAAGAAGCCAAGGCGCGGCGCCAGGAAGTAGCCAAGGAAGCGGACTTCTACGGCGCGATGGACGGCGCCTCGAAGTTCGTTCGCGGCGATGCCATCGCCGGCATCCTGATCCTGTTGATCAACCTGTTCGGTGGCTTCGCCATCGGCGTATTCATCCATGACCTGGGCGCGGGCGAAGCCTTCAGGCAGTACGCCCTGCTCACCATCGGTGACGGCCTGGTGGCGCAGATCCCGGCGCTGCTGCTCTCCACCGCGGCGGCGATCATCGTCACGCGGATCAACGAGTCGAGCGACATCACCAGCCAGGTGCAGCGCCAGCTTCTGGCCAACCCGGCCTCGCTGTACACGGTGGCGGGGATTCTCTTCGTGCTCGGCCTGGTGCCGGGCATGCCGCACCTGGCCTTCATCGGCTTCGCCGCGCTGATCGGCTTCATTGCCTGGCGGGTCTCGCTGCAGCAACCGATCGCCGACGCCGCGAGCCTCGATCAGGTGCAGGCGATCAGCAAGGCGATGGAGCAGGAGCGCAGCCAGACCCTGGCCTGGGACGACATCCCGCTGGTGGAGCGGCTGTCGATCTCGCTGGGCTACAAGCTGGTGGGGCTGGTCAACGAGGCTTCCGGCGCGCCACTGCCGCAGCGGGTACGCGGGGTTCGCCAGACGCTGTCGGAGAACCTGGGGTTCCTGCTGCCCGAAGTGCGCATCCGTGACAGCCTGCGCCTGAAGGCCTCCGAATACGCCATCTACATCAACGGCGAGAAGATCGACGGCGCCGAACTTCACGCCGACCGGCTGATGGCCATCCCCTCGCCGGAGCTCTACGGCGAGGTTGACGGCATCCTCGGCACGGATCCGGCGTACCGCATGCAGGTGGTGTGGATCCAGCCCACCGACAAGTCCCGCGCGCTCAACCTCGGCTACCAGGTGATCGACTGCGCCAGCGTGGTCGCCACCCACCTGAACAAGGCGATCCGCGAGCATCTGCCGGACATCTTCAAGCACGACGACGTCGAGCACCTGATGCAGCGCCTGACGGTGCAGGCGCCCAAGCTCGCCGAGAGCCTGAAGGGCCAGCTCAGTTATACCCAGCAGATGCGCGTGTATCGCCAACTGCTGCAGGAAGAGGTGCCCCTGCGCGACATCGAGACCATCGGCAGCACCCTGCTCGAGAGCAGCGAGAGCACTAAGGACCCTGTGCTGCTGACCGCGGACGTGCGCTACGCGCTACGCCGGACCATCGTCGGCGCCATCGCCGGGGACCGGCGCGAGCTGGGCGTATTCGTGCTGGAGAACGCGCTGGAGAACACCCTGCTCAACGCCCTGGCCATCGCCCAGCAGGCCGGCCCGGTGAGCCTGGACAACATCCCGGTGGAGCCGAGCCTGCTCAATCAGCTGCAGAACAGCATGCCGGTGGTGAAGGAGAAACTGCGCAAGGACGGCCATCCGCCGATCCTCACCGTGATGCCGCAGCTGCGCCCGCTTCTGGCGCGCTACGCCCGGGTGTTCAGTCCCGGGCTGCACGTGCTCTCGCAAAACGAAATCCCGGATCGGGTGGGCGTGAACATCCTCGGCACGCTCGGCTGACCGCTACAGCCAGGCCGGTCAGCGCCGGCGCGGCAGCAGCCGAGCCACCATCTCGGTGAATGCCGGACAGGGCCGGTCGAGGGCGAAGCCCATGTCGAAGCTGTCTCCTCGGCGCGAATCCTTGCGCGACCACTGACAGATCACATGGACGTCCACCTCGGTGATGCGCTCGCCGTGCTCGGGCACCCTCAAGGTCATCTCATAGCAACCGCCGATCACCAACGGCTGGCTGGATACCAGCCGCAGGCCAGCAAGGGAGACGTCGGCGACGAAGCCCATGGGCTCGCCACTCAGGCGGTTGGTGGCCTGGATACGGGACATGTGCCGGAAGGCGATACGGCTATGTTGACGCATGGGACGGTCTGGCGTGCTGGCGAAAGGGTGGCCGTCTGTATACACCCAGGCCCTTCGACGCGCCACCCTGAAGGTCGTGATGAGCGCGCCGGATCACACGATGCAAGCGACTATGCTCGATGCACCGGCCGCGACACCAACAGCACGTTCGAACGACGCGAGCTATCCAATACCGCGTCGCCTATAGCGCAACGACCATGAGGAAACGCGATGAAAGCTGGCGCACCCCTTCGCCTCGCGCTGGTCTTAGGGTTTTTGACCTTCAGCACAGCGGGGATCACGGCACCCATGCATGACGTACTCATCGGCACCTATACCGAACACGACAGCAAGGGCATCTATCACCTGCGCTTCGACGGCCAGAGCGGGCAGTTGGACGCAGCGCCGGTGCAGGTGATCCCCAGCCAGAACCCGTCCTGGCTGGTGCTCGACGCCGAGCAGCGCCTGTTGTTCGCCACCAACGAGAACGGCCCCGGCAAACCCGATCCGGTCGGCCGCGTCAGCAGTTTTTCGATCGACCCCGAGAGCCGAACCCTGACGCCTGTGGGCCAGGCGATGACGCTCGGCGACGAGCCGACCCATGCCAGCCTGACGCCCGATGGCCGCTACCTGCTGGTTGCCAACTATGGCTCGCGGGAAGATCCGGGCGGCAGCCTGGTGGTGATGCCGGTGGACGAACAGGGCCGACCGGGGGCGGTGACGCAGCTCAGCACCCATCAGGCCAGCGGGGTGAATCCCGAACGCCAGCGCTCGTCCCATGTGCATTCGGCCGTGCTGTCGCCCGATGGCCGCCATGTCTTCAGCAGTGACCTGGGCGCCGACAAGGTTTTCGTCTACCGCTATCAGCCGGAAAACCAGGAACGCCCGCTGCAACCGGCAGAGCCCGCGGAAGTCAGCCTGCCGCCGGGCAGCGGCCCGCGCCACCTGGTGTTCAGCCCGGACGGCCGCCATGCCTTCCTGACGCTGGAGCTGACCGCCCAGATCGCCCGCTTCAGCCATGACGACGGCAAACTGACTCAACGGCAGCTGGTTGACCTGATCGGCCAAGCCGACGGCCGCAAGCATTCGGCCGGCGCGATCCATCCCTCGCCCGACGGACGCTTTCTCTACGTCAGTGACCGCGGCGAGGTGAACCGCATTCTGGTCTTCTCGATCGCCGAGGACGGCGCGCTGCGCGAAATACAGCGCCGGGACGTCGAGGGCAAGGAACCGCGCGAGTTCGCCTTCGATCCGAGCGGCAGGTTCATACTCATCGCCAACCAGCTCAGCGACGAAATCGTGGTGATGCGGCGCGACCCGCAAAGCGGCGAGCTGGGCGAGAAGGTGCAGGCGTTGCCCCTGAGCCGCCCTTCGTCGATCCGCTTTTTGAACGAGCGCTGATAAGAAACGGGCCCGGTCTTGCGCCGAGCCCGATGGGCTCAGCGGCCTTTTACTGCGTCATCCTCGTTGACGTCCTCGGCGATCTCTTCCGGCACGTTGTAGGCGCCGCCCGGCACGTCCCGGTCGTCACCTCCGGCGCGCTCGCCGTTGCTCGATCCCGCCGGTCCGCTCTGGCCGGCATCCGGTTGCACGATCTCCGCGTTTTCGCGGCCACGTTCGCTCTGGCTCATGATGGTTTCTCCGTTGCGATGGCGCACCTCGGCTCGGGCGCCCTCTGGTTAGGAAGAGCCAGAACCGCCGAAAGTTGCATGTCGCTTTGCGGTACGTGACCGGTGGCCGCTCGGCGGCGACGCTGAACTTATGCGCGCGAGCGCGGGCCCAATTCACTAACGGGGATGCCCCACTGCCACCTGCGTGAACTATGCAACTGACGACTCGAAGCCTCCCGATAGAACCGGTAATCGCCTCGGCTGAGGCTGACGAGCCGGCAAAGGCCCTTTATTTTGCCCTGTCCGAACCGCACAGGGACGAGCATGCCCGGCGCCGTGCCGAGGACTACCTCACTACCCAGCTGGAGCGGGCCGCCGCGCTCCCTTGCGACCTGCCCGAGGACCCGCAGGGGCTGATCGACTGGATCGAGCGCCACACCGCCGAGGTGGGCCAGCAATATCAGGCCTACCTGCAGAGCCGCTCGGCCGGGGCCCCACGGCGTTACTTCCGCAACAAGTCCCACGCGCTGCACTTTCTGCAGGGCGTCGCGCCGACCAAACTGGTGGACGGCGCCTGGCTCTACGGCCTGTTGCAGCACTGGAACGACCCGCGTTTCACCGCACTGATCCAGACCTATCTGGAAGAGCTGGGCGACGGCCTGCCGGAAAAGAACCATGTGGTGCTCTACCGCAAGCTGCTGGCCAGCCAGGGCTGCGAGGACTGGCAGAGCCTGGATGACGAACACTTCGTCCAGGGCGCCATCCAGCTGTCGCTGGCCGAACACGCCGAGCACTTTTTGCCCGAAGTGATCGGCTTCAACCTGGGTTACGAACAGTTGCCGCTGCACCTGCTGATCACCAGCTACGAGCTGACCGAACTGGGCATCGACCCCTATTACTTCACCCTGCACGTCACCGTCGATAACGCCTCCAGCGGTCACGCCCGCAAGGCCGTGCAAGGCGTGCATGCCGCCTGGCCCCAGGTCGGCGACAGCAGGGCGTTCTACCGCCGCGTGGCCAACGGTTACCGGCTCAACGACCTGGGCGCCAGCACCCTGTCGGTGATCGCCAGCTTCGATCTGGAACGCGAGGTGCTCAAGGTCTTCGAAAAGAAGAGCGCCGTCGGCCAGTTCGTCCACTCCGACTATTGCCGCTTCGCCGGGCGCACCGTCAATCAGTGGCTGGCGAACCCCGCGCTGATTCCGGAATTCCTCCAGACGCTGGAACAGCGCGGCTGGATCAAGCGTAACGAAGACCCGCGCAACAGCCGCTTCTGGGGGCTGATCCAGGGCGAGCAGGCGGAGATGTTCGGCGTCTTCAGTGCGCAGGAACAGCAGTTGATCCACGACTGGATCGCCGGCGACTGGTCGGCCAGCCGCACGGCGTCCGAAGGTCCCAGCGTGACTTCCGCGCCAGGGCGTCATGTGCTCGAAGGCCGCCGCCAGTTGCTGCGCCGCCGCGCAGGCTTGCCCCTGGGTGAGCCGAGCCCGGCCTCGCCGACCGCTGGCAGCGACTTCGACCAGGACCTGCGCGACCTGGAACAACGGCTCGCCTCGCTGCCCACGCGGGACGCGAAGATGGCGCTGTTGCTGCCGCTGCTGGCGCCGACGCGCCACCACACCCTCCCTGGCCTGATGGCCACCCGGGTATTTGCCGAACTGTTCAGCTGATCGAACGACAACAAGGATTCGCCATGACACTGGAAACCGCGCAGGACCGCGCACTGCTGAAGCTGGCCGAGAGTCTGCGCGACAGTGGCTATCGCTTCACCACACCCTCTCCGCTGACCCACGAACGGGTCAATCAACGCCCCGAAAATGCCGTCGCCCATGATCTGGCCGGCGTCTTTGGCTGGAGCAGGCTGTTTCCCGCCGAGCTGCTGCCGCCGGCACTCTTCACCCTGATGGACCAGGCCGGCGTGCTCGAAGCGCGCGAGCACCGCTGGCACAGCAAGGTGCGTCTCTCGAGCGTGGCCGGCGAGCTGTTCCTCCATTCGGCCTATCCCACGCGAGCGGCGGACGCAGTGTTCTTCGGCCCGGACACCTACCGCTTCGCCAATGCGATCCAGGCGCACCTTTCGAGCCACTTCACCACCGTGGAACGCGCGGTCGACATCGGCTGCGGTTCGGGCGCCGGCGCGATCGTGGTGGCCAAGGCGCGGCCACAGGCTGAAGTCCTGGCGATCGATATCAACCCCGAGGCCTTGCGCCTGACACGCCTGAACGCCGCGCTGGCGGATGTATCCAATCTGCGCGCGCAACACAGCGACCTGCTCAACGACGTCAGCGGCGAATTCGACCTGATCGTCGCCAATCCGCCCTACCTGGTGGACCCGCATGAGCGGGCCTATCGGCACGGTGGCGGGCCGCTGGGCGCGGGGCTGTCGCTGAAGATCGTCGATGCCGCGCTTGATCGCCTGGCACCAGGCGGCTGCCTACTGCTCTATACGGGCGTCGCGATGATCGACAACAGCGACCCGTTCCTCGCCGAAATCGAACGGCGCCTCGAAGGCCGCGGCTTCGACTGGCACTACCGCGAAACCGACCCCGACGTGTTTGGCGAAGAGCTGCTCAGCGGTGCCTACATCCACTGCGATCGCATTGCGGCGGTGGTCCTGGAAGTCACCCGCTCGAGCCATACCGGGCTGGTGTAGTCGAACCGAGCATTCTGGTGGAACAGGCGCGAGCGACCTCAATCCACCGGCAACAGATACAGGCACACCGACAAGGTCAGCAGCGAGCCGAGAGTCGACAGCAGCACCACCCGCGATACCCGGGCCGCTTCACGACCGTAGAACTCGGCGAGCATGAAGGGCCCGGTGCCGGTGGGCAGCGCGCTGAGCAGCAGCGCCGAATAGGTCCAGAGCGGCGGCAGATGGAACACCTTCGCGGCCAGATACCAGGTGATCAGCGGTTGGCCGATCAACTTGAGCAACACCAGCGGCCATACGCCCTTGACCGGTCCGCCCGGCTGCGGCTGCGCCAGGAACAGGCCGAGCGAGACCAGAGCGCACGGCGCCGCGGCCGCACCGAGCAGGCGAAGCAGGGTATCGATCGGCACCGGCAACGGTGCTCCGCCAACGGCCCACAGCCCGCCCAGCACGGGAGCGATCACCAGCGGGTTGCGCACCAGGGCCAGGCTCACCTTGCACAGCGTCTGGCCGAATCCCTGCCCGCCATGCAGGCCGGTCTCCACGCAGGCCAGGGCGATCGCGAACAGCACGCACACGACGATCAGGCTGGACACCAGCGCCGGCTGCAGCGCCTGGTCGCCGAGGATCAGCATGCACAGCGGAATGCCGATATAGCCCGTATTGGCGTAGGACGCGCCCAGCGCATCGAGACTGGCATCGACCAGAGGCAGTTTCTGCCAGAGCATCCGGTACAGCAGCGTGAAGCCGAACACCCCAAGACAGCCGACCGAAAAGGCGATGATGAAACCCGGCTGCCAGATTTCTTCCCAGGTGGATTTGGCCGTAATGCTGAACAACAGCGCCGGCAACCCGAGCCAGACGACGAACCGATTGAGCTCAGAGGCCGCCGTCGGCCCGAGACGCCCGCTACGCAGACACAGGTAGCCCAGCAGAATCAGCGCGAAGACGGGCAATACGACATTGATGACCGAAGACATTGCACTCCGCGCGATGGACGGCCTCACCGGGCCCGGCCGACCACCTTAGCAAAAAAGTGTCACCGTCGGTTTCGCTTGCATGGCTCTGGAACGCGGCGGTGATGTGGATCGAGGTGTCTGGTCCGACGCTTTCTAGGCCAAGACTAGGCGCTCCAGCGGCTCCGGCTGACACACCACAGAGTGGAAAGATGGACGGCGGGAGTGAGAACAGCTCCCGCCGCGAACGGCTCTTACGCCAGGCGACGGACTAAACCGCCCGCCACCGCCGTCAACGCACCCGCCGCCCTCAATGCCTCACCTCGGTTTCGCGGTCGGCGGCGTCCATTCCGGTGATCTGCGGGATGCTTTCCATCCGGCCATCGCTGCTCACCTGGCCGCGCATCTGCTCCGGTGGTTTGGGGAAGCCGCTGCGGTCGCTGTAGTCATAGACGGTCACGGGATGATGCTCCTCGGCCAGGCCTCTGGCGCAGGCGGCGTCCATCGCCGTGACGCCCAATACCGCGCCAGCCGCGACGGCGGCGCCGGCCGGGTTGTCGCCCTGCTGCATGCCCACGCCGAGGGTCGTCAGGTCCAGCGCATCACCGGCGATGCGGCCGTAGATCCAGGGCTCGGGGTTGTCGGTCAGCAGCAGGCCCACGCCGGTGCCGATCTCACGCAGGCCGTACAGGCGCATCAGCCCTTCCTGTTCGGGCATGCCCAGCACACGGGCGAACTGGCGGGGCATCAACAACTGAGCAACGCCCAGGCCGATGCTGAACCAACCCAACCCGCAGGCCATGCGACGCGCCGCATGGTTGCGGCGGTATTCCTGATAGTGACGAGACATGGGGAAACTCCTCAGGGCTTGAGCACGACTTTGACGCAGCCGTCGTGCTTGTCGCGGAAGGTTTTGTACATGTCGGGCCCCTCTTCCAGGCCGACGGTGTGGGTGATCACGAACGAGGGATCGATCTGCCCTTCCTGGATGCGGTTGAGCAGGTCGTCGGTCCAGCGGTTCACGTGGGTCTGGCCCATGCGGAAGGTCAGCCCCTTGTTCATCGCCGCGCCGAAGGGGATCTTGTCGACCAGCCCGCCATACACGCCGGGAATGGAGAGGATGCCGGCCGGCCGACAGACGTAGATCATTTCGCGCAGCACGTGGGGGCGATCGGTCTCCAGCATCACGGCCTGCTTGGCGCGGTCGTACATCGAGTCGATCGAGCGCGCCGCGTGGGCTTCCATCCCGACGGAGTCGATGCACTTCTCCGGGCCCTTGCCGCGGGTCAGTTCCTTGAGCCGCTCGAGCACGCTTTCTTCATCGAAGTTGATGGTGATCGCCCCGCCAGCGCGCGCCATCGAAAGCCGCTCGGGCACGTTGTCGATGCAGATCACCTGCTCGGCGCCCATCATCACCGCGCTGCGGATGGCGAACTGGCCGACCGGACCTGCGCCCCAGATCGCCACCGTGTCGGTGGGCTCGATCTCGCATTGGGCAGCGGCCTGCCAGCCGGTGGGGAAAATGTCGCCAAGGAACAATACCTGCTCGTCGGTGAGGCCGTTGGGAATCACCACCGGGCCGACGTCGGCGAAGGGCACCCGCACGTATTCGGCTTGGCCGCCGGGATAGCCACCGGTCAGGTGGGTATAGCCGTACAGCCCGGCCGTGGCATGGCCGAACACCTTGTCGGCGATGTCCTTGTTGCGGTTGCTGCGCTCGCACACCGAGAAATTGCCGCGCCGGCACTGGTCGCATTCGCCGCAGACGATGGTGAAGGGCACGACCACCCGGTCGCCGACCTTGAGTTTCTTGTTCCCCGAGCCGACCTCCATCACCTCGCCCATGAACTCGTGGCCCATGATGTCGCCGTGCTGCATGCCTGGCATGAAGCCGTCGTAGAGGTGCAGATCCGAACCGCAGATGGCGCAGGAGCTGACCTTGATGATGGCGTCGCGCGGGTCTTCTATCGAGGGGTCGGGCACATGGTTGTCGCAGCGGATGTCATGCTTGCCATGCCAGCGAAGGGCTCTCATACGGGACATTCTCCTGGTCGGTGATCGAAACGCCGCCTGGTGTTTATCCCTGGGTGCCCTCTCGCTTACCGGGGCACGGCTTGTTGCTCCTTCACCTTCTCAGCTGAGCTGGAACGTCGCGGCGCGCACAAGGGTTTAGTACACAGCGCTCCGCGAGAGTTGCCCACCTGGTGGCCCTTCACCGACGGGCTGTATTCATGACCGTGTCGCCCCCAGTTCGGCGATGATCGCGGCATAGCCGTCGCGGTAGGTCGAATAGCGCGGCGACCAGCCCAGCCCTCGGGCGCGGGCATTGCTGCAGCGCTTGCTGCCGGAGCGGCGCATGCCGGCCTCTTCGGACGAATGGGTGACGCCCAGCCGTTCACGCAACCAGTCCACCACTTCGGCCAAAGGCGCGGGCGCATCGTCGACACCCAGGTAGCAGCTCTCCAGCGCACCACCGTCCGCGTCGGTGACGAGCAGGAAGGCCAGCAGACCGGCGGCATCGTCGACATGGATGCGGTTGCCATAAAGAGGCGGCTCGCTGACGGGGCGATAGCCGTTGCGCACCTGGCGCAACAGCGCCTCGCGGCCGGGTCCGTAGATGCCGCTCAGGCGCACCACGCTGGCCGGCAGGCCGCTGTCGAGCGCCCGCTGTTCGGCCTGCAGCATGATCCTCCCGGAAAAGCTGGCCGGCTCGGTGGCGGCGGTTTCGTCCACCCATTCGCCCTCATGCTGCCCGTACACGCTGGTACTGGAGACGAACAGCAGACGCCGAGGCCGCTGCCCGTGGCTCGCCAGCCAGCCCAGCACGTGGGAGAGCCCCTGGACATAGGCGGCCTGGTAACCGGCTTCGTCGTGCTGGTTGGCCGAAGCGGCGTAGACGAGATAATCGAGTTCGCCCGTCGGCCAGGCGGCGGGGGCTTCGGCTCGGTCGAGGTCGCCGGCGACCGGATGGATCGAGTCGGGCAGCGCCGCGATATTTCGCCGCAGCCCGTGCACGGTCCAGCCGCGCGCGTGCAGCTGCAGACCCAGACGGCTACCGACGTCGCCACAGCCGGCAATCAATACAGAAGGAGGGTTCGGCATGGGAGGTCTCCCGGGCTCATAACGAGGAGCCATGGTCAGAAAGGGGGTTGCAGAGTCTAGCCTTGTGACGGTTTCAGCGGTTGGTTCGACGCGTTGCAAAGGCTATGCTAGCCGGCACGCTGATGGATGCTCGCTATGACACTGACCGAACTGCGCTATATCGTCACCCTCGCCCAGGAACAGCACTTTGGCCGCGCCGCCGAGCGCTGCCATGTCAGCCAGCCGACGCTTTCGGTCGGTGTGAAGAAGCTCGAAGACGAGCTCGGCGTGTTGATCTTCGAACGCAGCAAGAGCGCGGTTCGCCTGACGCCGGTGGGCGAAGGCATCGTCACCCAGGCGCAAAAGGTGCTCGAGCAGGCGCAGGGCATTCGCGAACTGGCCCAGGTCGGCAAGAACCAGCTGGCGGCGCCGCTCAAGGTCGGCGCCATCTATACCGTCGGCCCGTACATCTTCCCGCACCTGATCCCGCAACTGCATCGCGTTGCGCCGGACATGCCGCTGTACATCGAAGAGAACTTCACCCACATCCTGCGCGACAAGCTGCGCACCGGCGAGCTGGACGCGATCATCATCGCCCTGCCGTTCCAGGAAGCCGACGTGTTGACCAAGCCGCTCTACGACGAGCCGTTCTATGTCCTGATGCCCCACGGCCATCCCTGGACGGAGCTGAAAACCATCGACGCCGAACAGCTCAACGACAAGAGCCTGCTGCTGCTCGGTGAAGGCCATTGCTTCCGCGATCAGGTGCTCGAAGCCTGCCCGACCACGCGCAAGGGCGACGCCGCCACCCACACCACGGTCGAATCCAGTTCGCTGGAGACCATCCGCCATATGGTCGCCTCAGGGCTGGGCATCTCGATCCTGCCGCTGTCGGCGGTGGACAGCCACCACTATGCGCCCGGCATCATCGAAGTGCGTCCGCTGACGCCACCGGTGCCCTACCGCACCGTGGCGATCGCCTGGCGCGCCAGCTTCCCGCGGCCCAAGGCCATCGAAGTCCTGGCCGACTCGATTCGCCTGTGCTCTGTCGCCAAGCCGCCGTCCGCCAAACCCTGATCGCCCCATGAGCGAACTGTCGGCGATTCCGGTCACCGCCCTGAAGGGCGTCGGCGCGGCCTTGGCCGAGAAGCTCGCCAGGGTCGGTCTGGAAACCCTGCAGGACGTTCTGTTCCACCTTCCGCTGCGCTACCAGGACCGCACCCGCATCACGCCGATCGGCGCCTTGCGCCCCGGGCAGGATGCGGTCGTCGAAGGTGTGGTGTCGGGCGCCGACATCGTCATGGGTCGCCGGCGCAGCCTGCTGGTGCGTCTGCAGGACGGCAGCGGCACGCTGTCGCTGCGCTTCTATCACTTCAGCCAGGCGCAGAAGGAAGCGCTCAAGCGCGGCACCCAGCTGCGCTGCTACGGGGAAGCGCGTCCCGGGGCTTCGGGGCTGGAGATCTACCACCCCGAATATCGACCACTGGACGGCGGGGAAGCGCCGCCGGTGGAGCAGACCCTCACGCCGATCTACCCTACCACCGAGGGGCTGACCCAGCAGCGGCTGCGCCAGCTCAGCGCCCAGGCGCTGGCACGTCTCGGCCCGCAGAGCCTGCCGGACTGGCTACCGGATGAACTGGCCCGCGAGCATCGCCTCGGCGCGCTGGACGAAGCCCTGCGCTACCTGCACCGGCCGCCGCCGGATGCCGATCTCGACGAACTCGCCGAAGGCCGCCACTGGGCGCAGCACCGCCTGGCCTTCGAGGAATTGCTGACCCACCAGCTGTCGCTGCAGCGGCTACGCGAAAGCGTGCGCGCTCAAGCTGCGCCGCAACTGCCGCCAGCGCGCCGGCTGCCTGGGCAGTTTCTGGCCAATCTCGGCTTCCAGCCCACTGGTGCCCAGCAGCGGGTCGGTGCCGAGATCGCCTACGACCTCAGCCAGCCCGAGCCGATGCTGCGCCTGGTGCAGGGCGACGTCGGCGCCGGCAAGACGGTGGTCGCAGCCCTCGCTGCCCTGCAGGCGCTGGAGGCCGGCTACCAGGTCGCACTGATGGCGCCCACTGAAATTCTTGCCGAGCAGCACTTCATCAACTTCAGCCGCTGGCTGGCACCGCTGGGCATCGAGGTCGCCTGGCTGGCCGGCAAGCTCAAGGGCAAGGCCCGCGCCAGCGCGCTGGAACAGATCGCCGCAGGCTGCCCGATGGTGGTCGGCACCCACGCGCTGTTCCAGGAGGAAGTGCGCTTCAAACGCCTGGCGCTGGTGATCATCGACGAACAACACCGTTTCGGCGTCCAGCAGCGCCTGGCCCTGCGCCAGAAGGGCATCGACGGCCGGCTCTGTCCGCACCAGCTGATCATGACCGCGACGCCCATCCCGCGAACCCTGGCGATGAGCGCCTACGCCGACCTCGACACCTCGATCCTCGACGAGCTGCCGCCGGGGCGCACGCCGGTGAACACCGTACTGGTGGCCGACAACCGCCGCTTCGAGGTCATCGAGCGGGTCCGCTCAGCCTGCAACGAGGGCCGCCAGGCTTACTGGGTCTGCACCCTGATCGAAGAGTCAGAAGAGCTCACCTGCCAAGCGGCGCAGACCACCTTCGAAGACCTGAGCGCGGCCCTGGGCGGCTTGCACGTCGGCCTGATTCACGGCCGCATGAAGCCGGCGGAAAAGGCCGCGGTCATGCTCGAATTCAAGGAAGGCCGCCTGCAGCTGCTGGTGGCGACCACGGTGATCGAAGTCGGCGTGGACGTGCCCAACGCCAGCCTGATGATCATCGAGAACCCCGAGCGCCTGGGGCTGGCGCAGCTGCACCAGCTGCGCGGCCGGGTCGGCCGTGGCAGCGCGGCGAGCCACTGCGTGCTGCTCTACCATCCGCCGCTGTCGCAGCTGGGCCGCGAGCGTCTGGCGATCATGCGCGAGACCTGCGACGGCTTCGTCATCGCCGAGAAGGACCTGGAATTGCGCGGCCCCGGCGAAATGCTCGGTACCCGTCAGACCGGCCTGTTGCAGTTCAAAGTGGCGGACCTGATGCGCGACGCCGATCTTTTGCCCGCAGTGCGCGATGCCGCACAAACGCTGCTGGCACAGTGGCCGGGGCACGTAAGCCCCTTGCTAGAGCGGTGGCTGCGTCATGGACAGCAATACGGGCAAGTCTGACGCTCCGTCGGTCGCTTGCATCACCCTTCTACAGCTATGGCTATACTGCGGCAGAGTCTAGACGTCGGATCCCGCTAATGAATACAGCTTACGAAACCGCCTTGAACCCGGAAACGCCGCCGCTGATCGCACAGCTGCTGGAAAAGCTAGGCCTGCAATATCAGGTCCGCCGGGAAGAGCCGGGAATACCCGCCGCGCAGCGGGTACAAGCTGTACTGCTGGACGATGCGGTCGGTGCGTTGCTGGTGCTCTATCCGCAGGATCACCTGCTCGACCTGACGCGCCTGACCGAACTCACCGGCCGCCAGCTCATCGCCGTCAAGCCCGAGCGCCTCGAGCGCATGCTCGGCAAGCACAACCTCGGCGTGTTGCCGGGCCTCCCGCCGCTGACCAGCTCGCCCTGCCTCTACGAAGAAGTGCTGCTGCAGCGCTCTCGCCTGCTGATCGAGTCCGGCCAACCGGGCATGTTGCTCGAATTCGACGGTGAGTCGTTCAAGCAACTGGTGACCAAGGGCAGCGCGGGCCGCTTCGCGGTGCCGCTGAGCGAGATCCGGCCGAACCTCAATCGCCCCGATGACGACCGCGCCGAGATCACCCAGGCGGTACAGGCCTTCACCGCGCGGCGCATCCAACAGCGCCTGGAAGAGACCATCGAGATTCCTCCGCTGCCGTCCACTGCGCAGCGCATCATCAAGCTGCGCGTGGACCCCAACGCCAGCGTCGAGGACATCACCGGCGTGGTCGAGACCGACCCGGCGCTGGCCGCCCAGGTGGTCAGCTGGGCCGCCTCGCCCTATTACGCCGCACCCGGCAGGATCCGCTCGGTGGAAGACGCGATCGTACGGGTGCTCGGCTTCGACCTGGTGATCAACCTGGCCCTCGGCCTGGCCCTGGGCAAGACCCTGAGCCTTCCGGCGGACAAGCCGCAGCAGTCGACGCCCTATTGGCAGCAGTCGATCTACACCGCCGCGGTGATCGAGGGGCTGACCCGCGCCATTCCCCGGGTGCAGCGCCCCGAGGGCGGGCTGACCTACCTCGCTGGCCTGCTGCACAACTTCGGCTATCTGGTGCTGGCACACGTGTTTCCGCCGCATTTCTCGCTGATCTGCCGGCATCTGGAAGTCAACCCGCATCTGAGCCACAGCCATATCGAGCAGCACCTGCTGGGGATCACCCGCGAGCAGATCGGCGCCTGGCTGATGCGTTACTGGGACATGCCCGAAGAGCTCACCGTAGCCCTGCGCTTCCAGCATGATCCGGATTACCAGGGCGATCATGCCGCCTATGCCAACCTCGTGTGCCTGGCCGTGCGCCTGCTGCGCGACCGCGGCATCGGTTCCGACCCGCGCGCCGAAATCCCCCAGGACCTCTACGACCGCCTCGGGCTGACCCGCGAAGCGGCCGACAAGGCCGTCGACAAAGTGCTGGAAGCCGAAGCGGCGTTGCGCGAGCTGGCCGGCCAGTTCAACAGCTGAGCTGCCCCCATGAGTCGCGAGGGCCGCTCCGCGGGGCCCGCGCCTCGGAACACCCTCAACTGCCGGCGCGAAGACTCAAGCGCGCATCGACCTGACCTTCGCCAGCGCGGTTGAGGCTGACCTCAGCCAAGGTCACGCCCTGGCCCTGCAGCTCATCGAGCCAGCGCAACAATATCCCGTAGGACGTCGCCGGTAGCGAGACCAGCAGGCCGCCATCGCTGCTGCTGTCGAAGCTGGCGATCACCAGGCCGTGCTGCTGCGCCGACTGGGTCACCAGGCCTTGCAGCTGTTCGGGCGCCAATTCGACACGGTTGACCCGGGACATCTGCCTGGCCAGTTCGGTGTTCTGCTCGATGAAGCCATACAGCTCGCGCTGCTGCTCGAAATAGGCGCGAGCGTCGTGCACGCTGCGCTGGGCCGGCTGCCACAGCGCCAGGTAGAGAATTACCGCCAGAAGAAAACTGCCGAGCAGCGCCAGCGAGGTTTGCTCGCGAGGGGCCAGGCGCTGCCAGCGTGCCCACAGCGGCGACCCGGCCAGGCGTGCGCTCAATGCGTTTTTCATGCTCATCCTCCTATCACCACGCGCGCCGTGACGCCGTCGCCTTCGCGACTGGCCGACCCCAGCTGGACCGACTGGCCAATCTCGCCCAGGCGCTGGCGCAGCTGCTCGAGCGCCGGGAAATCGTTGGCGCGCACCTGCATCGACAGGTCGCCGCGGTCCTCGTTGTAATCGAGCTGGCCGACGGTCACCGAAGCCTCGGTTACCGCCTGTGCGGCATCGCTGAGCAAGGCCATGAAGCCGGCACTGGGCCCGGCTTGCTGGCCGATCCGATCAGTGAACTGCGCGCGTAGATTGACGATCCGGGTGTCCTCGGGGAACAGCTCGCGGTACAGCGCGCGACTGGCCTCGGCATAGGCGTCGCCCTGGCGCTGCAGGTACCACGCCTGGCCGAAATTGAAGACCAGCTGCACCAGCAGCACCAGCGCGAGGGCGGCGAACAGGGGCTTCCAGTGGCCGATACCGGTGGTGGTGGTACGCGCGGCGAAGTCGCCCTGGGCCAGGTCGACCGCCTCGGCGCGCCCGTCGGCAAGCAGCCGATAGGGATCGTCGATCTGCTGGTAGTCATCGACGTCGAGCGGCGCCTGCGCATCGGTGCCCTGGGCATGGCGCGGCGAAGGGCACTGGCCGGCGAGCATCGGCCAGTGTTCGCTGGCGAAGGCGAGACGCGGCTCGGGGCTGCCGCCCAGCAAACCGCGCTCACCGATGAACAGCAGCTGTGCGCCGTCACGTGGCAGCAGGTCGGCATCGACGTGGATCGCGCCGATCGCCAGGCCGAGCGCTTGCAGGTCCTCGTACCAGCCGGCGAGCAGCCCGCGGTTGACGGCGATGACCCGGTGGCGGCCGTCTTCGAGCACGTCGCCGTGGGTCAGGTGCAGGTCATCGACATTTTCGGCGAGCAGCTCCTCGACGGCATACGCCAGCGCCTGGTTGACCCAGCGCGCCTTGCGCGTCGGCAGGCTGACAGCGAAAAAGCTGCAGACCTCGGCCGGCAATATCAGGGCCACCGGACCGCGAATGGCTTCGGCGCATTCGGCCAGGCTCAGCCAGGCCCCAGCGCCAGTCCCCGGCAACCAATAGGCCGAACTCTCTTCGGTCAGCCGGGCACCGCTCTCGGCGGGCAGGAACAGGCAATCCATCGGCTATCGGTCTCCATCGTCGGATTGGGAAGGCAGGCGCAACGGCTGGCCCAGGTTACGGTAAAGCACCTGCACCGAGCCGTCCTCCTCGCGTTGCAGTACGCTGACCAGCGACAGACGACGGTCGCCCACGCGTACTTCGCTGGTCGCCTGGAAGAGTTGACTGCCAACCGCGAGCCGGGTGCCCTGAAGCTGGGTACCCGACATCGCCGGCTGGGCGAGAAACGCGGCCACATCCTTGAAGCCGCCGGCGTTGCGGGTGACTTCGACGGCCGCCTCGGCCGCGCTCAGACTGAGACTGTCGGAAAGGCTGGATATCACCATGGCGCTGGCGGTATTGACGTTCAGTCCCGTCTCGGGCTGCAGCGCCGCCGTGACATAGGGCGCCAGGCGCTGGAAGTCCTCCTCCCTCATGCCCAGCAGCAGGCGCAGCTCCGAGAGGTCGTACAGACGCCGTCCGGCCGTGCGGTAAGGCGGGTCGAGCAATTGGTAGGCACCGTCCTCGGCGCCCAGCTCGCCGCTCGTCTCCTGATCGCGGTCGAGCCAGTCGATCAGCCGCTCCGGATAGGGCTCGCTGATCTGCAGCCGCAGCAGGAGCCGGCGAAACTGAGCCAGCGCGGCCGCGTCGGGCTGCTCGTTGAGCACCAGGCTGTTGAGGTTGAAGCGCGCGCCGAGGTCTTCGATGCGAACCCGGATCTCGCCTTCGTCGATGGGAAACGCCGGCAGCGGGCGCGCCCAGGCTTCCAGCATGTGATCGACCGCCGCACCGGGGTCGCCCGGGTCGGCGTCCTGGATGTCACGCCGCAGGATCGCCTTGGCCAGCGTCTCGCCGCCGAGGGCGTACTGGAAGGCCTGGCGCGCCTGTACCTGGTTGCTGATCGCGCGAATGCTCAGCTGCTGGCGGGCGATCAGCCCGGCGCTGACCACGGTGACGATGGCCACCACCAGCAGCACGGTGATCAGGGCGACGCCGCGCTCGCGCTTCATTCGGTCAGCTCCAGCTGCGGCGCGGGCACGCCGCCAGCATCCGGCAACGGCACCTGGGTTCCCGCGCTCTGCGGGTCGGGGAGGCGCAACAGTCGGGTGATGGCGCCGTAGCGCGGATGCACGAAACTCAGCTCGACGGCCACCGGCAGGCGCTCGGCAGAGGTTTGCGGGCTACCGCGATTGAAGTCGAACGGCGGCCACTCGTCGCGCCAGCCGCCCTGCTCGTCCAGGTAGCGCAGGCGCATCTCATCGATGCCTTCGAGCACGCGCTGCACCCGTGGCTCGCTCTCGAGATCGCGGTCGAGGACGACCCAGTAGACGCGCTCGAGGGTCTTCTCGTTGAGCCGCCAGCGCACCCGCTGCAGGTTGGAGCGCCGCAGCCCGGTGGGGTTGCGCCAACCGCTGCGGGTCAGCTCGACGATCACCTGTCCGTCCTCGGCGCCCTGCTGGCCGACGAAGGCGCTGCGCTCATCGCCGTAACCGTCGCGGATCGGCCTGGGCGAGACCTGCTGCAGGTCCCGCTCGAAACTCCATACCGCGCGGTTCAATTCCCGCAACCGCTGCTCCTGAATACGCGTGGCTTCGTCGCTGCGCAGCACCGACTCGAGCATCCGGTAGGTGGCCAGCCCGAGCAGGGCGAACAGTGCGATGGCGATCAACAGCTCGAGCAGGGTGAAGCCCTGCGCCTGCCGCCTGCGCATGCGGCCGCCCATCCGGCTCATTGGCGCACCTCGATGAACCCGGTCAGGCTGCTGATCGAGCGGTCGCGCAGGTTGGCGTTGCGATTGCCCCCCCGCGGCTGCGCCTCGGCCACCCACACGGTGACGCGACGCATGAGCGGCTCGGAGGTCGCCTCGACTTCGCTGAGCACTTGCCAGCGCCGATTGGCGAATTCCAGCTCGAGAGTCTCGCTGCCCTCGGCCGGAATGGGGTCGGCCAGCTGCAATTCGGTGATGCGGTTATCGGCGATCCAGTCGGCGAAGGTGATCTGCTCCAGCCGCGCGGCGTTGTTCAGGCTGCGCCCGGCCGCCGTGAGGACCACCGCGGCGACGGTGGCGAAGATCGCCAGGGCGACCAGCACTTCGAGCAGGGTGAACCCGGCGGTGTTCGCCGAGCGCCTCGGCGCCGGCCGTTTCATCGCCGTTCCTGCGCCGGCACGGCTTCGGGCAGCTCGAAACCATCGCTGGACACGATCCAGGCGTTGCCATCCGGACGTCGCTCCGAGACCCGCAGGCTGAACGGCGACAGCTCGCCGCTGGAGAGGATCAGCAGTTGCGGCTGCAGCCGCGCGGCTTCTCTTTTTCTTTGCTCCTCGTCCTCGTCACGGGAAAGCCCTGCACGGTCGCCCCCCTGGCGAACCGGCGCCACCAGCTGCAGCGGGGTGCCGTCGAGTTCCAGATCCAGCCGCGCCCAGGATGGCAGGCGGTGAGGCCCGCGGGCGTCGTTGTCGACCCAGCGAGCCTCGGCCTCGTCGTAGCGCAGCACGCGGTAGCCTTCGTTGTCGATCAGCAGGCCATACTCGCGGCTGTCGAGCACGGCCTCGTCGGCCAGCAGGCCGATCACCGCGGCGATCCGCTGCGCCTCGTCACGCAGCTCGCGCGCGCCGCTGGCGCTGCCGGTCGACAGCACCGCCAGGCTGATCAGCGTGCCGAGGATCACCAGCACCACCAGCAACTCGATCAGCGTGAAGCCGGCGGCCCGGCGGCCGTGAAGCATGGGCGTCAGAGATCCCAGTTGCCGATGTCCGCGTTCAGGTCGGAGCCGCCTTCCTTGCCATCGGCGCCGAAGGAATAGAGGTCGAACTGACCGCGGGTGCCGGGCGACAGGTACTGGTAGTCGTTGCCCCAAGGGTCCTGCGGCAGGCGCTTGAGGTAGCCGTCGCGGTTCCAGTTCTTCGGCTGCGGGTTGCCGGTGGGCCGCTTGACCAGCGCATCGAGCCCCTGCTGGGTGCTTGGATAGGCGAAGTTATCCAGCTTGTACATGTCCAGCGCCGCGGCGACGGCCTTGATGTCGCCCTTGGCGACGGTGACCTTGGCCTGGTCCGGGCGGCTCATCACCTGCGGAACCACCAATGCGGCGAGGATCCCCAGGATCACCACCACGACCATGATTTCGATGAGGGTGAAGCCACCCTGTCTGCGTGTACGCAACGTCATGTTTAACCTACCAACTGATTGAGAGAGAGAATCGGCAAGAGGATCGCCAGTACGATGACCAGCACCACCGCGCCCATGAATACGAGCATGAAGGGCTCGAACAGGCCGACCAGCAGCGAGACCTGTGCCGCCAGGTCGTTTTCCTGGTTGCGCGCGGTACGCGCCAGCATCTGGTCCAGTTCGCCGGATTTTTCACCGCTGGCGATCATGTGCAGCATCATCGGCGGGAATTCGCCGGTCGCGTCCAGCGAGCGCGTCAGGCTGCTGCCTTCGCGCACCTTCTGGGCGGCCTCGATCACCTTGTCGCGGATGCGTAGGTTAGCGATCACAGCCGCAGCGATGGACAACGCCTCGACCAGCGGTACGCCACTGCGGGTAAGAATCGCCAGGGTCGAGGCGAAACGCGCGGTGTTGGTCGCCCTCGAAAGACGCCCGATCAACGGCAGCCGGAGGATGAACGCGTGCCAGCGCCGGCGCAGGTTTTCATCGCGCAGCGCCCGGCGCATCGCCAGCACCCCGCCGACGGCCACTAGCACCATCAGCCAGCCCCAGGACTGTACTAGTTCGCTCGCGGCGATCAGCCCGGTGGTCAGCGCCGGCAGCTCCTGACCGGTGTTGACGAAGACCTTGACCACGTCCGGTACCACGTAGCCGAGCAGGAAGCCGACGATGGTCAGCGAGGCGACCATCAGGATGATCGGATAAAGCAACGCGAGCTGGATTTTCTGCCGCGACTGCTGGCGCTGGTCGGTGTAGTCGGCCAGTTGGTCGAGCACCAGCCCCAGGTGCCCGGCGTGCTCGCCCGCCGCCACGGTGGCGCGGTAGAGCTCGGGAAAGGCCGACGGGTACTCGCGCAACGCGGCCGCCAGGCTGTGGCCTTCCATCACCCGCGCCCGCACCGCCAGCAGCATCGACTTGATCTTCTGCGAGGTCGACTGCGCCGCGGCGGCGCGCAGGGCCTCTTCGATCGGCAGCGCCGCCTGCACCAGGGTCGACAACTGGCGGGTCACCAGCGCCAGGTCGCGAGCCGACAGACCACGACCGAAGGCCAGACCGCCACCACTGGTCTCTTCCCGTGCGCGCGCCTGCTTGACCTCCAGCGGCGACCATTGCTTCTCGCGCAGCAGCTGCCGCGCCTGGCGCGGGCTGTCGGCCTCGATCAGCCCCTTCTGCTCGCGGCCGCGGCCGTCCAGGGCGAGGTATTCGAAGGCCGCCATCAGCAGGGCCCCGCAGCAGATGCGTGAAAAGGCCATTCGCGGTCAAGACCGCTCCCACAGGGACCTGCAGCGGTCACGGGAGCAGGCCTGTGCGCGTGCTCCGTGGGAGCGGTCTTGACCACGATGGGTTCCGAATGACTCACGCGAACGTCAGGCATGTGCGGCTCTGCAGTCGGCGTCGCTCCGTGATTCAAGTCAGGCTCATGGGAAGCCGGAGCGCATGCGTGCGTGAACAGCTCGCGGTCGAGACCGCTCCCACAGGGCGCCTGCGATGCCGTGGTGGCATGCGCTTCGCGGACGGGATCGCTCCCGCAGTGAGCAGACCTTTGCGAATTGTGTGTGGGAGCAGGCCCGGGCGCATCCTGTCTGGGAGACGCGGCCGTCGTGGGAGCGGTCTTGACCGCGATTATCTCGGCGGAGCCGAACAAACCCTTCACCGCTATTCCTCCCGCGTCACGCGCAGTACTTCTTCGATGGTGGTCACGCCCTCTCGCACCTTGCGCATCCCGTCGTCGCGGATGCTCGGCCCGAGCCGTCGCGCATGCCGGGTCATGTCCTGTTCCGATGCGCGGGTATGGATCATGGTGCGCAGGGTGTCGTCGAGCACCACCAGTTCGTAGATCCCGGTTCGCCCTCGATAGCCGAGGTTGCGGCACAACTCGCAGCCTTCGGCGTGATAGAGGGTCGGCGCGTCGGCCGGGTCGACGCCGAGCAGCGCGCATTCGGCCTCGTCGGCGACATAGGCGCGTTTGCAGTCATTACACAACACCCGCACGAGGCGCTGGGCCAGTACACCGAGCAGCGAGGAGGAGATCAGGAACGGCTCCACACCCATGTCCACCAGGCGGGTTACCGCGCCGATGGCGCTGTTGGTGTGCAGTGTCGAGAGCACCAGGTGACCGGTCAGCGAGGCCTGCACGGCCATGTCGGCGGTTTCCTGGTCGCGGATCTCGCCGACCATCACCACGTCGGGGTCCTGGCGCAGGATGGCGCGCAAGCCGCGGGCGAAGGTCATGTCGACCTTGGTGTTGACCTGAGTCTGGCCGATGCCTTCGAGGTGATACTCGATGGGGTCCTCGACCGTGAGGATGTTGCGCGTACGGTCGTTGAGCGTGGTCAGCGCGGCGTACAGCGTGGTGGTCTTGCCCGAGCCGGTGGGCCCGGTGACCAGGATGATGCCGTGGGGCTTCTTCACCGCCTGCTCGAGCTGGCGGCGGTCCTCTTCGTTCATGCCCAGGTGGCGCAAGGTCAGGCGGCCGGCCTGCTTGTCGAGCAGACGCAGCACCACCCGCTCGCCGTTGGCCGAAGGCAGGGTCGAAACGCGGATATCCACCTCGCGGCCACCGACGCGCAGGGAGATTCGCCCGTCCTGCGGGACGCGCTTCTCGGCGATGTCCAGCTTGGCCATGACCTTGATCCGCGACACCAGCAGCGCCGCCAACTCGCGCTTGGGCTGGACCACCTCGCGCAGGATGCCGTCGATGCGAAAGCGAATCACCAGGCGCTTCTCGAAGGTCTCGACGTGGATGTCCGAGGCGTTCTCGTTGATCGCCTCGCCGAGGATGGCGTTGATCAGGCGGATGATCGGCGCGTCGTCTTCCTGCTCGAGCAGGTCTTCGGTTTCCTGGATCTGGTCGGCCAGGCTGGCCAGATCCATGTCGTTGCCGAGCCCTTCGACCATCAGCATGGCCGTCGACGAATCGTGCTGGTAGGCCGTCGACAGCGCCTGGTCGAATTCCTCGGATGACAGCCAGCGCATGGCCAGCGGTCCGCCGGCCAGGCGCTGGGCTTCCTGCAGGGCGGTCAGGGGAGCACCTTCGCGTACGCACAGACGCAGACCGCCAACCCCATCGAGCAGGATCACACCGTGGCGACGGGCAAAGGCGAAAGGCAGGCGGCGCTGGACGGGCGGTTCGTCCAGCAGAGGGGCAATCGGATTCATATCGAGTTCAGGCATGGCGGGCTCCTGCTAGCGCTGCGAACGTCTGGGTATCGTCCGCACGGGCGTACGGCGAGGCGTTCATCAACGTGGCGTTATCTTTGGACTACAAGGTTTCGATGACATTGCAGCCGCGCCGGTTTCTGGGGCCCGTTTATAAACATTTAAGCATCAGGATGAAACGCCGGTCGGCGGGTAGTGTCTCATCGCGGTTCGCTACAAATCGCCGGCGCCGGGGGAGCCTCAGGCGCCTCGGCAGTCTCTAGAGCATAGCGAAGGGAAATGCATGTTCATTCAGCATGCAAGGTGTCAGGCCAGACGGCGCGCCGTCTGTGGCTTTCAGCCAGCCTGCGCGAGTCGCCCCGTCTTTCATGGTCAGGTAATGACTTGTAGTGACTGAATAGTTTTACTTCAAAATGGTTGTCGGCCCACCGCTTCGCCTGCAAAATGCCGCGCCGCCGGCCTTGCCGGCAATGCCGGTACCGCTGATCCGCATGCCGGGGCGCCAACGCAGTGCTCTGGTCAATCACGATGGGTCGCTGAACAGACGGCTTGGAGCCGCGCAAGCACCTGAAACGATCACGCAGGAGAATAAGACGTGCACATCGGTGTTCCTCTCGAAACCCAGGCTGGGGAAACACGCGTCGCCGCGACCCCGGAGACCATCAAGAAGCTGATCGGCCAAGGCCACCAGGTGACGGTGCAGAGCGGCGCAGGCCAGCGCTCCAGCGTTCCGGACAGCGCCTTTGAAGCCGCCGGCGCGATCATTGGCGATGCCGGTGCCGCGCTCGGCGCCGAGATCGTGCTCAAGGTGCTCGCGCCGAACGACGCGGAGCTCGCGCAGTTGCGCCCCGGCGCCGTGCTGATCGGCATGCTCAACCCCTTCGACAACGCATCCATCGCGCGCATGGCCGAGCGCGGCATCACCGCCTTCGCCCTCGAGGCGGCGCCGCGCACCTCCCGCGCGCAGAGCCTGGACGTGCTGTCCTCCCAGGCCAACATCGCCGGCTACAAGGCGGTGCTGCTGGCGGCTCACCATTATCCGCGCTTCATGCCGATGCTGATGACCGCCGCCGGCACCGTGAAAGCGGCGCGGGTGCTGGTGCTGGGCGCCGGTGTCGCCGGTCTGCAGGCGATCGCCACGGCCAAGCGTCTGGGTGCGGTGATCGAGGCCTCCGACGTGCGCCCGGCGGTGAAGGAGCAAATCGAGTCGCTCGGCGCCAAGTTCGTCGACGTCCCTTTCGAGACCGATGAAGAGCGCGAATGCGCCGAAGGCGTTGGCGGTTATGCGCGGCCGATGCCGGCCTCGTGGATGACACGTCAGGCCCAGGCCGTGCACGAGCGTGCCAAGCAGGCCGACATCGTCATCACCACCGCACTGATTCCTGGCCGCAAGGCCCCGACCCTGCTCCACGAGGAAACCGTGCAGCAGATGAAGCCCGGCTCGGTGGTCATCGACCTGGCCGCGTCCCAGGGCGGAAACTGCCCGCTGACGGTGCTCGATCAGGTCGTCATCGCCCACGGCGTGACCCTGGTCGGCTACGCCAACCTGGCCACCTGGGTGCCGGCAGACGCCTCGGCGCTGTACGCCCGCAACCTGCTGGACTTCCTCAAGCTGGTGATCGACGGCGAAGGCCGCTTCCAGCTCAACCTCGAAGACGACATCGTCGCCGCCTGCCTGATGTGCGAAGGCGGTCGGATCGTGCGCACCAACGGCTAAGGGAGACGAACCATGGACCTGATTTCGGACGGCCTCTACAACCTGATCATCTTCGTGCTGGCGATCTACGTCGGCTACCACGTGGTGTGGAACGTCACCCCTGCGCTGCACACGCCGCTGATGGCGGTCACCAATGCGATCTCGGCGATCGTTATCGTCGGCGCCATGCTTGCCGCCGCCCTCACCGTGACCCCGCTGGGCAAAACGATGGGCACCCTGGCGGTGGCCCTGGCCGCGGTCAACGTGTTCGGCGGCTTCCTGGTCACGCGCCGGATGCTGGAAATGTTCAAGAAGAAGGCTCCGAAGGCCTCGGCGGAGAAGCACTAAGATGAGCATGAATACCATCACCCTGCTCTACCTCGTGGCCTCGGTGTGCTTCATCCAGGCCCTCAAAGGGCTGTCCCACCCGACCAGCTCGCGCCGCGGCAACCTGTTCGGCATGGCCGGCATGGCCATCGCCGTGATCACCACGGTGTTCCTGGTGTTCAAGCTTGGCGCGCAGCTGTCGGAGAGCAACAACGCCGCCACCGGCATCGTCTTCGTGCTCATAGGCCTGCTGGTCGGCGGTAGCGCCGGCACCCTGATGGCGCGACGCGTCGAGATGACCAAGATGCCGGAGCTGGTGGCCTTCATGCACAGCATGATCGGCCTGGCAGCGGTGTTCATCGCCATCGCCGCGGTGGTTGAACCGCAGTCGCTGGGTATCGTCCAGGCGGCCGGCTACGCCATCCCGCTGGGCAATCGCCTGGAGCTGTTCCTTGGCGCGGCCATCGGCGCGATCACCTTTTCCGGTTCGGTCATCGCCTTCGGCAAGCTGTCTGGCAAGTACAAGTTCCGCCTGTTCCAGGGCACTCCGGTGGTGTTCAAGGGCCAGCACATGGTCAACCTGGCGGTGGGCATCGCGATCCTGGCTCTCGGCCTGACCTACATGTTCACCGGCAGTCTCTCGGCCTTCGCGATCATGCTGGCGCTGGCCTTCATCATCGGCGTGCTGATCATCATCCCCATCGGCGGCGCCGACATGCCGGTGGTGGTGTCGATGCTCAACAGCTACTCGGGCTGGGCGGCGGCCGGTATCGGCTTCTCGCTGAACAACTCGATGCTGATCATCGCCGGCTCCCTGGTGGGCTCCTCCGGCGCGATCCTCTCCTACATCATGTGCAAGGCGATGAACCGCTCGTTCTTCAACGTGATCCTCGGCGGCTTCGGTGCCGATGCCGATGCAGGCGCGGCAACGGGCAGCAAGGAGCAGCGTCCGGTCAAATCCGGCTCGAGCGACGATGCCGCCTTCCTGCTGGGCAACGCCGACACCGTGATCATCGTTCCCGGCTACGGCCTGGCGGTGGCGCGCGCGCAGCATGCCCTGATGGAGCTGGCCGAGAAACTCACGCACCGCGGCGTGACCGTGAAGTACGCGATCCACCCGGTCGCCGGCCGCATGCCCGGGCACATGAACGTGCTGCTGGCCGAGGCCGAGGTGCCTTACGAGCAGGTGTTCGAGATGGATGACATCAACTCCGAGTTCGGCCAGGCCGACGTGGTGCTGGTGCTCGGTGCCAACGACGTGGTCAACCCGGCGGCGAAGAACGACCCCAAGTCGCCAATCGCCGGCATGCCGATCCTCGAGGCCTTCAAGGCCAAGACGATCATCGTCAACAAGCGCTCCATGGCCAGCGGCTATGCGGGCCTCGACAACGAACTGTTCTACATGGACAAGACGATGATGGTCTTCGGCGACGCCAAGAAGGTGGTCGAGGATATGGTCAAAGCCGTGGAATAGAGCACTTTCGTGCCCCAAAAGACACCGGCCTCGTGCCGGTGTCCTGCGTTTTTGGCAGCAGAAAACAGTTCCCGTACCAGCTGCCAGTACAGTTGCGCCAGGGCGCCTACTGTACCCGCACAATCCCCAGTGCCTGTGACTGTAACCGCGTCCCGCTTCGCGCGATCCTACTGACCCATGCCACCACACCCGTTCAGATGCGGGAAGGTCAGTACACCATGCAACGCACACTGCCTCGCACCACCCTGCCCACCTTTTCCCGCGACGCAGCCTTCAGCCACCTTCTCACGATGGCACAGCGCATCTATCTATGGCGCCAACGCAGCCGCACCCGTCGGCAGCTTGCCCGCCTCGACGATCGTCAGCTGGCCGATATCGGCATCAGCCCGGCCGCCCGCGAAGTCGAGCTGAGCAAGCCGTTCTGGCGCTGACACCGGACGCGATTTTCGGGAACGCAACCTAAGGCCGGGAGTCTAGAGTCGACGATATTCTGGAGACGCCCCATGCCCCGCCTTTACCCAACCCTTGGAATCGCCCTTCTTCTGCTGGCCGGCAACGCCTCGGCCAGCAGCTTCCTCGCCTCCACCGATCTGGTGGTGGGCGGGCTGATCAATACCGTCGACGCTACCTCCGACCTCACCTCGTCGGCGCGGGACGACAAGCTCGTGCTGCAGGCACGTGACGACGCGGCACGCTTCGTCGCCAGCGGTGGGCAGCAGCGCGGCGTCCATCTGGAAGCGGCACTCGCGCATATCCGTACCCAGGCGCCGGAACTGCAGGCCAGCGACCGGCAGCTCGCCGAAGCGATTCTTGCGCGCTGACGGCAACGCGCGGCTACAGTTGCCTTGGCGCAAGGGCGCGCCAGGGCTGGCCGCAGCCGTCGGGTTTCGCTAGCCTTGGCGCCGTTTTTCGATACGGTTCCGGTTCGCCATGCGTTTGCTTACAGCCCCTTTGATCGCCAGCCTCTCGGTCTGCTCCCATGCACAGGCCTTCGACGTCACCACGGCCGGTCTCGTCCGCACCAGCTACGTGAGCAGCCAGCTGACCAGTGCCCCCTTCGACAACAAACTCATCGTCGGGGCGCGGGACGACGCCGCATGCTTCGTCGCCAGCGAGGGTCAGCTGCTTGGCGCACGGCTGGAAGCAGCCCTGACATACGTACGCCAGAGCCGCCCCGGCCTCGCTGCGAGTGATCTGGAGCTGGCCCAGGCCATCCTTGTTCAATGAAACTCCCTGGAAGAATCTCCCATGCGTAAATCATCGATCGCACAGACCGCCGCACTGGCGTCCGCCATGCTGCTCTGCGTCGCAACCGCCCAGGCACAAACTCTGGTCGCCACCAGCAACCTGGTCGTCCGCGCCCTTGATCGCAGCATCAACTTCACTTCCGACGTCACCAGCCGCATCAGCGACATGAAGGTGGTCCAGGAAGCGCGCGACGAAGCCGCCAGCTTCGTCGCCAGCCAAGGCGATATTCGCGGCGCACGCCTGGAAGCGGCCTTCGGTGCCCTTCGCAGCGAATTCGCCGAAGCCCGCGATGCCAGCGACCAGGCCCTGGCCGAAGCCATCCTCGTCCTGTGAAGGCCGCCCGGGCCTGGCTGGCGGCGATCGCGCTGGGTCTGCTGACCGGCACCGCCAATGCAGGGCTGCGCCTGCCGCTCGATCAGGCCGACCTGCAACCTGCGCAGCGGCACGCCACCCAGACCCTGATCGACGAAGCCATGGCAACGCTGCCGCCCGGCTTCGTCGAGCGGCTGGACCGCACCGTGCGGGTACGCTGGCGAACCGACCTGCCAGAGAACGCCTACGGCCGTGCCGGGCTCGATACCCTGGACCTCAACCGCCGCCTGCTGCCGGGCTTGACCGATGGCAGCGCGGCGACGCAGCGCACCACCCGCCCCCACGGCACGGTACGCCAGGAGTTGCTCGCCACCGTCCTGCACGAACTCACCCACCTTTATGACCGGGCGCGCCTGTGGACGCCAGACCAGACGCAGGTGCTGATGCAGTGCCGTCAGCGCGAGCAAGTGCTCGGCGCGGTCGGCCTGCCGGATCATTGCCGGGGCCAGACCGCGCGCCGCTTCACCCTCAGTGACGATCCCCGCCTGCTGGACCTGGCCGGCTGGCCGCAGCGCGTCGGCCAGCGCGGCGAACGGGAAACGCTCAACGCCCAGGTCGCCCGCAGCCCGGACAGCTACGAGCTGACGAGCCCGCTGGAGTTCGTCGCGGTGAACATGGAGTACTTTCTCCTCGACCCGACGTACGCCTGCCGCCGGCCCTCGCTCAATCGCTATTTCTCAGAGCATTTCGGCTGGCAACCGCAGGACCGCGCCGAGTGCGCGCCGGGTTATCCGATCCTCAACGCCGGTCGGGATTTCGGCCGCACGCCCCTGGTGACGCTCGACCCGCAGCGCGTCTACGAAGTGGACTACCTGTTCGCCGAGGCCAACGACGCCTGGGCAAGTCGCTGGGGCCACACCATGCTGCGCCTGGTGATCTGCGCCCCGGGACGCCCGCGCGGCCCGGACTGCCGGCTGGATCTGGACGAGCACCTGGTGCTGTCCTATCGCGCCTTCGTCGGCGACGTGCAGCTGTCGAGCTGGGACGGCCTGACCGGCGCTTATCCGTCGCGCCTGTTCGTCCTGCCGCTGGGCCAGGTGATCGAGGAATACACCAAGGTCGAGCTGCGCAGCCTCGCCTCGATCCCGCTGAAGCTCGAACGCAGCGACATCGAATCGCTGGTCGAGCGCAGTGCCGAAGTGCACTGGAGCTACGATGGCGATTACTACTTCCTGTCCAACAACTGCGCGGTGGAAACGCTCAAGCTGATGCGCAGCGGCACCGAACGGCCGGAGCTCACGGCGCTGGACAGCATCATGCCCAACGGCCTGCTGGAGATCCTGATCAACCGCGGCCTGGCCGATGCGAGCGTGCTCGACGACCCGCGCGAGGCGCTGCGCCTGGGCTATCGCTTCGACTCCTACCGTGACCGCTACCAGGCCATGTTCGCCGTGCTGCGCGAGCGCCTGGCGCTACCGCAGACCGAAGTCGAAGACTGGCTCGCCCTGCCCGCCGCCGAGCGTCGCCGCTGGTTCGAGCAGGCCGACCTGCGCGCCAGCGCCGCCCTGTTGCTGGTCGAGCAGGCGGCGCTTCGGCGCGAGCTGCTGCTGGCTCAGAACGAGCTCAAGCGCCGCTACCTGGGCGGGCGCAAGCAGCGCGACAGCGGCTTGGACAAGGCCGACGGCGCGCTGCAGGAGATCCTCGCCAACAGCGGCTACCTGAGCCGCCCGGCCGAACTGCTCGAAGGCGACGGCTATGGCCTTCCGCAACTCGGCGAATGGAAGCGTCTGGAGCGCGAAAGCGGTGAGCGCCAGGCCCGGCTCAACGCGCTGAACCAGACGCTGGATCTAGAGGTACGCAAGCTGCTGGGCGACGAACGCCGCCGCGAACTGGAGGCGATCGAGGTCAATCTCACCGGCATTCGCGATCACCTGCAGGCCCTGCACAAAGCCGGCGGCGGCCTCGTCCTGCCCTGACCCTCGCTCAAGGGTCCAGGCACGCATCGAGGGGCGCAAACCCGCGCATCGTCGCGCGCTCGGCCTTGTCGTACTTTTCTCGAGACGAAAAAAAACCTCGAACTTCTTATGGGGGAGGGGGAAGTTCGAGGTTCAAGTCCGGACCGCTAGGGCGGGGTCCAGAGATCTGCCAACACTTAACACAACAAGGAGCATCGAAGAGGTTTTAACGCCCTTCGCGAACTCAGACTCACTGTAAACAGGAATAGTTCCGCCTTTTTTCAATCGGACTGAAAAAAAGTTTTCAGACCTCAGTGCGCTTCATCCCAGTTGGCACCCGCACCGGCCTCGACCAGCAGCGGCACGTCCAGCGTGGCGGCCTGGCTCATCAGCGGGCAGATCTGCTCACGCACCTGCTCGACCAGATCCTCGCGCACCTCCAGCACCAGTTCGTCGTGCACCTGCAGGATGACGCGTGCATCCAGCCCGCTTTCCTGCAGCCAGCTGTCCACCTCGATCATGGCGCGCTTGATGATGTCCGCCGCGGTGCCCTGCATGGGCGCGTTGATCGCGGTACGCTCGGCGGCCTTGCGCATGGCGCCGTTCTTGGAATGAATCTCCGGCAGGTACAGCCGCCGGCCGAACAGTGTTTCGACGAAGCCTTGCTCGGCGGCCTGGGTACGGGTGCGCTCCATGTAGGCGAGCACGCCGGGATAGCGCGCGAAGTAGCGGTCGATGTACTCCTGGGCTTCCTTGCGGCCCACGTCGATCTGCTTGGCCAGGCCGAAGGCGCTCATACCGTAGATCAGACCGAAGTTGATCGCCTTGGCGCTGCGCCGCTGGTCGTTGGTGACCTGATCCAGCTCGACGCCGAACACCTCGGCGGCGGTGGCGCGGTGAACGTCCAGGTCGTTCTGGAAGGCATGCAGCAGGCCGGCGTCCTGGGCCAGGTGCGCCATGATGCGCAGCTCGATCTGCGAGTAGTCGGCGGCCAGCAGCTTGTAGCCCGGCGCGGCGACGAAGGCCTGGCGGATGCGCCGGCCCTCGGCGGTGCGGATCGGGATGTTCTGCAGGTTCGGGTCCGACGAGGACAGCCGGCCGGTCGCCGTCACGGCCTGGTGGTAGCTGGTATGGATTCGGCCGGTACGCGGATTGATCTGCTGCGGCAGTTTGTCGGTATAGGTGCCCTTGAGCTTGCTCAAGGAGCGGTGCTGCATGATGACCTTGGGTAGCGGGTAGTCCTGCTCGGCCAGGTCGGCGAGCACGCTTTCGGCCGTCGACGGTTGGCCGCCGGCGGTCTTCGACAGCACAGGGCAGCCGAGCTTGTCATAGAGGATCGCGCAGAGCTGCTTGGGCGAGCCGAGGTTGAATTCCTCCCCGGCGATGTCGAACGCCTCGCGCTCGAGCTCCACCAGCCGCTCACCGATTTCAACGCTCTGCTGGCCAAGCAGCTTGGCATCGACCAGCGCACCGTTGCGCTCGATGCGCGCCAGCACGGGCACCAGCGGCATTTCGATCTCGTTGAGGACCTTGAGCAGCGAGGGCGTCGCCTCGAGTTTGCCCAGCAGCGTCTGGTGCAGACGCAGGGTGACATCGGCGTCTTCGGCGGCGTAGGGGCCGGCCTGCTCCACGGCGACCTGGTCGAAGGTCAGCTGCTTGGCGCCCTTGCCGGCGATGTCCTCGAAGCGGATGGTGCCGCGGCCGAGGTACTTGAGCGCCAGGCTGTCCATGTCGTGGCGGGTGGCCGTGGCGTCGAGCACGTAGGATTCGAGCATGGTGTCGAACGTCATGCCGCGCATCTTGATGCCGTAATGCATCAGCACGTTCATGTCGTACTTGCCGTGCTGGCAGATCTTGCGCCTGGACGGGTCTTCGAGCAGCGGCTTGAGCGCGCCGAGCACGACATCTCGATCCAGCTGTTGCGGCACGCCCATGTAGCTGTGAGCGAGCGGCACATAGGCGGCCTTGCCGGTCTCGATGGCGAAGGACACGCCGACCAGCTGGGCCTTCTGCGCGTCCAGGCTGGTGGTCTCAGTGTCGAAGGCGAAGCAGTCGGCCGCCTTCAGGCGCTCGAGCCAGTCGTTGAACTCGGCCTGATCGAAAATCGTGGTGTATTCGGCTTCGGCCTGGATCGAGCAGCCTTCGGGCTGGACTTCGCAGTTCTCGCCGGCCGCCTTGGCTTCGCGCAGCAGTTCGTCGAGCCAGGCCTTGAACTCCAGTTCTCGATACAGCGCGATCAGTGCTTCGCGGTGCGGCTCGCCGGGCATCAGGTCGCCGACTTCGACGTCCAGCGGCACATCGATCTTGATCGTCGCCAGCTCGTAGGACATGAACGCCGCCTCGCGGTGTTCGTCGAGCTTGGCGGCCAGCGACTTGGCGCCACGGATCGGCAGGTCGCAGACCTTGTCGAGGTTCTCGTAGAGCCCTTTGAGGCCGCCCTCGATGCCGTTGAGCAGGCCGCAGGCGGTCTTCTCGCCGACTCCGGGCACGCCGGGAATGTTGTCGACCTTGTCGCCCATCAGCGCGAGGAAGTCGATGATCAGCTCCGGGCCGACGCCGAACTTGTTCTTCACGCCTTCGATGTCGTAGACACTGCCGGTCATGGTGTTGACCAGGGTGACGTGGGGGCAGACCAGCTGCGCCATGTCCTTGTCACCGGTGGAAATGATCACGTCGCGACCGAGCGACGCGCACTGGCGCGCCAGCGTGCCGATCACGTCGTCGGCTTCGACCCCGTCGACACAGAGCAGCGGCATGCCCAGCGCGCGCACGCTGGCATGCAGCGGCTCGACTTGCGAACGCAGATCGTCGGGCATCGGCGGGCGATGGGATTTGTATTCGGCGAACAGGGTGTCGCGAAAGGTCGGCCCCTTGGCATCGAAAACCACCGCGAACGGGCTGTCCGGGTATTGCCGGCGCAGCGACAGCAACATGTTGAGCACGCCTTTCACCGCCCCGGTGGGCTTGCCGGTGGAGGTGGTCAGGGGAGGCAGGGCGTGGAAGGCGCGGTACAGGTAGGACGAACCGTCCACCAGAACGAGGGGCGCTTGGCTCATGAGCAGGATCAACCTTTTCGGCGGGTCCGGGGCTAGAATGCGCAGGACCGTTGACGACAAAGGGACAAGGTTATCATGCGTACTCTGAAACACCTGCTGCTGGCCAGCCTGCTGGTCTGTCTGCCGGTCGCCGCGCAGGCGCAGCAACCGGACGGCGAGCCGGACGTGACGATCCGCCAGGAAGGCGACCGCATGGTCGAGGAATACCGCGTCAATGGCTTTCTCTACGCGGTCAAGGTGACGCCCAAGCACGGCAAGCCGTACTTTCTGGTGCGCGCCGACGGCGACAGCAATTTCATTCGCTCCGACCGGCCGGACATGTTGATCCCGGCCTGGGAAATCTTCAGCTGGTAACGCAAGGACCCTCAGATGTCGGTGTTCACGCCCCTGCAGCATGACGAGCTGGACGCTTTTCTCGCACCCTACCGGCTCGGACGGCTGATCGCCTTCGAGGGGATTGCCGCGGGCAGCGAGAACAGCAACTTCTTCGTCAGCCTCGAGCACGGCGAATACGTGCTGACCCTGGTCGAGCGCGGCCCGACAGCCGACCTGCCGTTCTTCGTCGAGCTGCTCGAGGTGCTCCATCAGGCCGGGCTGCCGGTGCCCTATGCGCTGACGACCGATAGCGGCGAAGCGCTCCGCCAGCTCGCTGGCAAACCGGCGCTGCTGCAACCGCGCCTGCCCGGGCGCCACCTGTCCGCACCCAACGCTCACCACTGCGGCGAAGTCGGAGCACTGCTGGCGGACATTCATCTGGCCACCCGCGAGCGGATGCTCGAGCGCCGCAGCGATCGCGGCCTGGACTGGATGCTGCGAGAAGGCCCGAGCCTGGCGCTGGGCCTGCCGGAGGCGCAGCTGCCGCTGCTGCGCGACGCACTGGCCGAAATCGGCAGGCTGCAGTGGCAGATCCTCGCCTTGCCGCAGGCCAATCTGCACGCCGACCTGTTCCGCGACAACGCGCTGTTCGACGGTCCCAGGCTGTCGGGGGTGATCGACTTCTACAACGCCTGCTCCGGGCCGATGCTCTACGACCTTGCGATCACCGTGAACGACTGGTGCTCCCACGAAGACGGCCGGCTCGACCCTCCGCGCGTCCGCGCGCTGCTGGCCGCGTATTCGGCGCACCGCCGCTTCACGCCCGCCGAGGCCGAGCTATGGCCGGCCATGCTGCGCATCGCCTGCGTCCGCTTCTGGTTGTCCCGGCTGATCGCTTCCCAGGCGAACGCGGGACAGCAGGTGCTGATCCACGACCCGAACGAGTTTCAGCGGCGCTTGCAGCACCGCCAGCAGGTCACCATCGAACTGCCCTTCGCGTTCTGACCGCCTGCCTTACAGCGATTCCAGGCAACCGACCAGCTGCTCGCCCAGGTGCTCGAGCATCTCGACGTAGCCGTTGGGGCCGACTTTGGTGTCGGTGCCCATGGCGTCGAGTTCGGCCAGGCGCGCCGGCAGTCCGCTGGTCAGGGTCTCGGCCAGACGCGGCCGTAGCGGCGGCTCGCTGAATACACAGCTCGGGCCGGCCTGCTGCAGGCGCTCGCGCATTGCCGCGACGTGGCGCGCGCCGGGCTGCACCTCCATCCCGGCGCTGAACACCCCGACATGGCCCAGGCCATAGGCCGCCTCGAAATACTCGTAAGCCTCGTGAAATACGAAGTACGGCTTGCCGGCGATCCCGGCGACGCGCTGTCGCAGCCGCTCGTCAAGGGCGGCGAGCCCTGTCGTGAACGCCTGCAGGTTCTGCCGATAACGCTCGGCATTGGCCGGATCGGCATCGGCCAGATCCGCCGCCATGCGCTCGGCGATCACCCGAGCATTGGCTGGCAGCAGCCAGAGGTGTGCATCGAGGCTGCCGGGCCGGTGCGCATGATCATGCTCGCCCTGATCGTGGTCGTGATGCGGGTGGTCATGGTCATGGTCATGGTCATGGTCATGGTCATGGTCATGGTCATGATCATCGTCGTGGTCGTCATGCGCGCCGTTGGACTGCGAGTGGGGCTCGCCGAAGTGCCGCAGGGTAAGCCCGGGAATGCTCTGCAAGGCAACGCTCGGCCCGCTGCGTCCATCCAGGACACGGCCCAGGAAGGACTCCAGATCGGGGCCGATCCAGTAGAACAGGTCGGCGTCGCGCACGCGCCGTACGTCGGATGGCCGAAGCGCATATTGGTGCGCCGAAGCACCGGACGGCAGCAGGACGTCAGGCTCGCCGACACCGTCCTGAACCGCGGCGGCAATCAGCTGCAGCGGCTTGATGCTCGTCAGCAGATGGACCTCGGCATGGGCGGCAAGAGAGAGCGACAACAGCAACGGCAGGAAAAAAAGACGCGACACGAAGGGATACCGGACAGAGTGAACAGGTAACATAATAACGTCTCTTCATTAGCCCGTCTTCGACCATGACCTCTCCTCCGCTGGCCTGTACGCCCCACGACCATGACCATTGCGTCAGTCACGCACTGGCCGAAGCCGATCACCTGTGCGCGCGCCAGGGTGTACGGCTGACCGCCCTGCGCCGTCGCGTGCTGGAGCTGGTCTGGCAAAGTCACAAGCCGCTCGGTGCCTACGACATCCTCGCCGTGCTGAGCGAGGCCGATGGCCGCCGCGCGGCGCCGCCGACGGTCTATCGGGCGCTGGATTTCCTGCTCGAGAACGGCCTGGTGCATCGCATCGCCTCGCTCAACGCCTTCGTCGGCTGCAGCCATCCGCAGAACCCGCACCAAGGGCAGTTCCTCATCTGCCGCAACTGCCACGCCGCCATCGAGCTGGAAAAGGCGACCGTGGCCGATGCGATCAACGCCGCCGCCGCCACCGTCGACTTCACCGTCGAAGGCCAGACCGTGGAAGTGGTCGGCCTCTGCGCCGCCTGCCGGAGCGCGGCATGAGCGACGCGCTGGTCAGGCTCGACGACATCCATGTGCGCTTCAATGCCCAGGCCGTGCTCGAAGGGGCGCAGTTGCAGGTGCGCCATGGCGAGATCGTCACCCTGATCGGCCCCAACGGTGCCGGCAAGACCACCCTGGTGCGCACCGTGCTCGGCCTGCTCAAGCCGGATCGTGGCAGCGTCTGGCGCAAGCCCCGGCTGCGCATCGGCTACATGCCGCAGAAGCTTCACGTAGACCCCACCCTGCCGCTTTCGGTGCTGCGCTTCCTGCGCCTGGTGCCCGGTGTCGATCGTGCCCGCGCCCTCGCGGCCCTTGCCGAGGTCGGCGCCGAGCAGGTCATCGACAGCCCGCTGCAGGGCATCTCCGGTGGCGAGATGCAGCGGGTGCTGCTTGCCCGCGCACTGCTGCGAGCGCCCGAACTGCTGGTACTTGACGAACCGGTACAGGGCGTCGACGTTGCCGGTCAGGCCGAGCTGTACCGCCTGATCGGACGCCTGCGCGAGCGTCACGGCTGCGGCGTGCTGATGGTTTCCCACGACCTGCACCTGGTGATGAGCGCCACCGACCAGGTGGTCTGCCTCAACCGCCACGTGTGCTGCTCCGGGCACCCCGAGCAAGTCAGCAACGATCCGGCGTTCGTCGAGCTGTTCGGCCAGGACGCCCGCAGCCTGGCGATCTATCACCACCATCACGATCATGATCACGACCTGCACGGCTCGGTGCTGCATCCGCACGTGCATACCGAGCATTGCGGCCATCTGCCGGCCCAGCCCTCCCCGGCCACGCCCGCAGATCCCGAGAAAGGATAGATCCTTGCGTCCCGTTCCCCTGCGCCGCACGCCGCGGCCCTGCGCCTGCCGCCTCCACGGTCTGACCCGGAGCGCGCATGCCTGACTTTCTACTCAATGCCCTGCTCGCCGGCCTGGCGCTGGCCCTGGTCGCGGGCCCGCTCGGCTCCTTCGTAGTCTGGCGGCGCATGGCCTATTTCGGCGACACGCTTTCCCACGCTGCACTGTTCGGCGTCGCCCTGGGCCTGATGCTCGATGTCAGCCCGACGCTCGCAGTGACCGTCGGCTGCGTCCTGCTGGCGGTATTGCTGGTCACGCTGCAACAGCGCCAGCCACTGGCCTCCGACACCCTGTTGGGCATCCTCGCCCACAGCACTCTGTCCCTCGGGCTGGTCACTCTGAGCTTCATGAAGGACGTACGCATCGACCTGATGGGGTATCTGTTCGGCGACCTGCTCGCCGTCGGCCCGACCGATCTGGCCTGGATCCTGGGGGGTAGTGCGATGGTACTGGCGATGCTGGTGCCGCTCTGGCGGCCGCTGCTGGCAATGACCGTGCACGAGGAGCTGGCGAAGGTGGAAGGGTTGCCGGTGGCGGCGATCCGCCTGGCGCTGATGCTGTTGATTGCGGTGGTCATCGCCGTGGCGATGAAGATCGTCGGCGTGCTGCTGATCACCTCGCTGCTGATCATCCCGGCGGCCGCCGCCCAGCGACATGCCCGCACGCCCGAACAGATGGCCGCCGGCGCCAGCGCGCTGGGCATTCTCGCGGTGTGCCTTGGCCTGACGATGTCCTGGTACCAGGACACCCCGGCCGGGCCATCGATCGTGGTCTCGGCCGCCGCCCTGTTCCTGCTCAGTTTCGCCTGGCCCAAGCGAAGCTGACCCGACGGCCTTGCACAACTGGCCCTGTGTCCGCGTTCCTCGCCGCTCTAGAGTCGCGGCATCGAACCGGCGGGGATGAGCATGCTGTGGATCTGGGCGGCGTTTGCCGGGGTGGTGCGTGGCTACAGCGGCTTCGGCTTCGCCATGTTGCTGGCCCTGGGCCTGCTGGCAACGCATCCGCCGGCCGTGGCGATTCCCGTCACCCTGCTGCTCGATCTGATCTGCAGCGTCAGCCTCTGGCAGGGCGCAGCGCGCCATTTTCATCGCCGGATCGGCGCCTTGCTCATCGTCGGCATGCTGCTGGCGATTCCGTTGGGCTCGCTGCTCCTGTCACGCATACCCAGCAGCTGGATGGCGCTGGTGGTGGGGCTGCTCTGTCTGGTTGGCGGGGGCCTGGTGCTGCTGCAGGCACCGCAGGCCGAAGCACCGAACATGACCGGCCGCCTTGCCCTGCCCGCAGGCTTCGTCGCCGGGCTGGCGATGAGCCTCGCCTCGGCCGGAGGCCCGCCCTTGATGCTCTACCTGCTGCGCAGCGGCCTGCCGGCCGTCCGCCTGCGCGCGACCGCCATCGTGTTCTTCGCCGTCTGCAGCGGCTGGGCCCTGCTCGGCCTCTGGTGGATGGGCAGCTTCGGCAGTGAGCACCTGCAACTGGCGGCAGTCCTGCTGTTGCCGGCCCTGGCCGGTAACCTCGCGGGCCAGTGGCTGCATCGGCACTGGCACGGCTTTCCGCTGCGCAACGGGATAGGCGTGCTGCTGGTGCTGATGTCGGGCTGGATACTGCTGACCAGCCTGGCCCGGCTGAACGCCTGAGCCAGGCGGGACGACGACTCAGGCGTCGCGATCGATGGCGAACGGAGACCAGGCCTGACGGGTCGGCATGATTTCCAGGCGGTTGATGTTGATGTGATCAGGCAGACTCGCGACGTAATAGATCTGCTCGGCGATGTCCTCGGCGGTGAGCGGCGTGGTGCCGCGGTAGAGCTTGTCGGACGCGGCCTGGTCACCCTTGGTCCGTACTAGGGTGAACTCGGTCTCGGCCATGCCGGGGGCGATGTCGGTGACCCGCACGCCGGTGCCCTGCAGGTCGCAGCGCAGATTGAAGCTGAACTGTTTGACGAACGCCTTGCTGGCGCCATAGACGTGGCCGCCCGGGTAGGGCCATTCGCCGGCCACCGAGCCGAGATTGACGATGCTGGCGCCCTTGCCGACTTCCAGCAGGAGCGGCAGTACCGCATGGGTGACGTTGACCAGGCCGGTGATGTTTGTGTCGATCATCGTATGCCAGTCGGTCAGGTCGACCTTCTGCGCCGGCACCGGGGCCAAGGCCAGTCCGGCGTTGTTGATCAGCGCGCGGACGTTGCGAAAGCCCTCGGGGAGATCGGCGACGAACTGCTTCACCGCCTCGGCATCGCGCACGTCCAGCGCGCCGATGTGCACCGGAACCTTCTGGCCGAGTTCCTCACGCAGCGCTTCGAGGCGCTCCAGCCGACGTCCACTGAGCACCAGCGACCAACCCGCCTCGGCGAAACGCTGGGCGGTGGCACGGCCGAAACCGGACGTCGCGCCGGTGATGAAAACCACGTTGTTCATGTCTGACCTCTTTGGTTGAAGCGGCGCGCCGCAGGCGCTTCGCTCAGGAGAGTTCCAGAAACCGTCGCACGCGCTCGGTTTCAGGGTTGCTGAAAAAGATATCCGGCGCCGACTTCTCGATGATCCGTCCCTTGTCGAGAAACACCACCTGATCGGACACCGCCCGGGCAAATTCCATTTCGTGGGTGACGACGATCATCGTATAGCCTTCGCCGGACAGGTTCTTCATCACCTGCAATACCTCACCCACGCGCTCGGGGTCCAGCGCCGACGTCGGCTCGTCGAACAGAATAACCTCAGGACTCATCGCCAGCGCACGAGCAATCGCCACCCGCTGCTTCTGACCTCCGGAAAGGGTATAGGGGAAAGCGTCCTGCTTGTGCTCCATCCCGACCTTTTCCAGCAGCGCGACGGCGATTGCCCGCGCCTGCTCGCGCGCCATGCCCTTGACCTGAATCGGCGACTCCATGACGTTCTGCAGCACGTTCAGGTGCGGCCAGAGGTTGAACCCCTGGAACACCATTCCCGTGCGGGCCCGGATGCGCGCCAGCTCGCGGTTCTTCATCCGTCGCCCGGAGGGATCGACGCCGATGCGCTCGCCAGCGATGAACACGCTACCGCGGTCGGGCTCCTCCAGCCAGTTGATGCAACGCAGCATGGTCGACTTGCCCGATCCCGAAGAGCCGAGCACGCTGACCACCTCCCCCTTGTTGACCACCAGGTCGATGTCACGCAGCACTTCGACGCCGTCGAAACTCTTCGACAGCCTGTCGATGCGCACGGCCGGTATGTCAGACATTTTCGAATCCTCTCCTGGCGCCGAAGCGTGCCGCCCAGCGCAACGACAGTTCAAGGCCGATGCTGATCAGCCAGTAGAGCGCGATCACCACGACGAAGGCTTCCATCGGGATGAAATAAGTGGCCGACGCCGAGTTGGCCGCCGCGGTCAGCTCCTGCACGGTGATGATGGTGAGGAAAGCCGTATCCTTCAGGGCGATGATCAATTGGTTGCCCAGCAAAGGCCGGGAGCGGATCACCAGCTGCGGCAGGATGATCCGGCGGAACAGCCTGAACGGAGTGAAGCCGTGGGCCTTGGCCGCCTCGACATAGCCTTCGGGCAACACCAGCCGCGTGCCGCGCAGGATCTCGGCGAAATAGGCGCCATGGTAGACCACCAGGGCGATCAGCCCGGCCGTCCACGCGCTCATCCGCAGCCCAAGGCTCGGCAGCCCGTAATAGAGCAGGTAGGCCAGGATCAGAAACGGCAGCATGCGCATGCCGTTGATGAAACCGCGCAGCACCCGCGCCGCTATCCCGCCCTGCTCGAGCACGTAGGTCATCGCGCACCCCGCCGCGAAGGCGCCGCAGACCGACACGCCGAACAGCACCAGGGTATTGAGAAAACCACTGACGAAGGTGGCGCGCACGTCCCAGAGAATCTGCCATTCATTCATCGCAGCGCCCTCACATGGCCAACCGGTTGGCTTTCTTCTCGGCGATCGCCTGCAGCTTGAGCAGGACGCCGATCATCAGCATGTAGAGCACCGCCGCAGCCAGGATCGGCGGCAACGGGTCGTAGGTCACGGCGGAAATGCGGTTGGTAACCCGTGTCAGATCGACGATGCCGATCACCGCGATCGCTGGGCTGCCCTTGATCAGAAACGACATTTCATTGACCAGCCCGGGCAGGCTGCTGGTGATCATCTGCGGCAGCATGATGCGGCGAAAGAACACCGCATTGGTCATCCCGCAGGCCAGCGCGGCTTCCTTCTGTTCCCGGGAGAAGCTGATGAACGCGGCGCGCCAGATCTCGGCGTTGAACGCCGCGGTGTTCAGCGTCAGCGCCAGGATCGCGGCCGTGGTGCGATCCATGCCGATGCCCATGGTCGGCGCCGTGAGAAAGATGAACAGCACCAGCGTGACCAGCGGGGTGGCTCGCGCCAGGCTGACGTAGAGCACCAGCAGCTGATCGAGAAAAGGCACCCGGGCCATGCGCAGCAGGGCAATGCCCAGGCCTGCGACCACCCCGATGGCGATCGCGATGGCGCAGATCCAGAGGGTGGTCCAGGCGCCTTCGAGCAACAACAGCCAGGCCTGTAGAGTCATCGCTCCTCCTCGTCCCTGAATGCGCTACCCGGCAGGTTGGGCCGGATGCCGGGCGCCACCGTCATTCCATCCCAGCCAGCGTGTGGAACTGCTCGACGCTGGTGATCGGCTCGACCGGCATGTCAGGAAAGGCCTCGCCGAACCACTTGGTCTGCAGCTCGGCGAGCTTGCCACTGGCGCGGATCTCATCCATGAACCCGGTGAGAAATTTCAGCAGCTCCGGGCTGTTCTTCGGCACCGGCCATGCGGCGAAGCCGTTACCCGAAACCGGCAGGCCCTTGGCGAACACGTCGCCGCGCGTCTTGACCAGGTCGTTGACCGAAATGACCGCGTTCACCGCGATATCCAGGCGGCCATTGGCCAGGTCCGCATAGATTTCCGGATAGGAGGGATACTCCCGGACTTCACCCATCTTGCCGCCGGTCTTGGCCAGCATCGCCTTGAGTTCCGGCAGCCGCGCCAGGAGGGCACTGCCGGCCTGTACGCCGACGCTCTTGCCGCTGAGACTGGCGATGTCGGTGATGCTGTCGTCTTTGGCGCGCTTGACGAAGTAGTGCTGCGCCGAGGCGAACGGCGGGGAGAAGTTGAACACCCGCAGCCGGTCGTCGGTCACCAACGCACCGGTGAAGGCCATGTCGTACTGGCCGGACGACACCGAGGCGAGCAGGCCGGTCCAGGGCAGGATTTCCTGGCGCACGTCCAGCCCGGACTTCTGTGCGTAGGCCTTGAGCTCCACCAGCAGGTCACTGTGGAAGCCCTGCGGCTTGCCGTCGACGATGAAGTTGAACGGCGCGTAGTCGTCCTCGGTGGCGGCGGTGAGGTAGCCGCGCTTCTTCGCGTCGGCGAGGTCGGCGTGGGCGGTCAGCGAACCGGCCAGAAGGCAGCTGCCCAGTGTCAGCAGGGCCAGCCCGCGCATCAGGCGGCGGGCGGGTTGCAAAGCGAAGATCGAATCGATGCCGGCGTGTGTCATCTGCTGCTCCCTGTATCGCGAATGGCGGCGCGGACGCTGGGTCTGGCGCCGGGGTGGTGGCGCTTTCACCATAGAGAGCCAGGCTGGCGCAGCGATAGGTGCAGTTGCCGGTAGTCGACTGGCCAGTGGACGCCACGGTTCGATTCTTGCTTCGGCTGGTTGTCGGACTATGGGGAGACCGCGCATGATCGATCACTTCTTCCACTTGGACTTCGACCACCGACGCGGCCTGCAGGAGCAACTGCGCGAGTCGCTGGTCTCGGCGATCCTGGCCGGCGCCTTTCCGGCCGACGAACCCTTGCCTTCCTGCCGGCGGCTCTCGCAGCAGCTGGCCATCTCGCGCAACACCGTGGCGCTGGTGTACGAGAGCCTGCTCGACAACGGCTATCTGATCAGCCGTCCGCGCAGCGGCTATTACCTGCATCCGGATTACTGCGACGCGGGCGATCACGCCGCTGCGCCCTGCACCGCGCCTCGTCCGCTGACCGTACACAGCGCAACGGAAGCCGAACCTGCACCGGACTGGAGCAGCCGCTTTCGCATGCAGCCGAGCCTGCGCCCCGGCGTGCTGCGCCCGAGTAACTGGCCGCGCTTTACCTATCCGTTCATCTACGGCCAGCCGATTGCCGATCTGTTTCCCCTCGAACGCTGGCGCGAAGTCTCCCGCGACACCTTGCGCAGCGAGAGCAACCGGGCCTGGACCGGGGACCGCTTCGACCAGGACGACGCCACCCTGATCGAACAGCTGCGCACCCGGGTATTACCCAAGCGCGGCATCTGGGCCAGGCCCGAGGAAATCCTGGTGACCCTCGGTTCGCAGAATGCGCTCTACCTGCTGAGCACGCTGCTGATGGGCAAAGGCATCAGGGTCGGTATGGAAAATCCGGGGTATCGCGACGCCTGGAACATCTTCGATCTGCAGAGTGCCGAGATCCAGATGCAGGACGTGGACGCACAGGGGTTGGTGATCGACGAGCGCCTGGCCGGCTGCAACTACCTCTACGTCACGCCCGGTCACCAGGTGCCGACCGGTGTCAGCATGAGCAGCGCTCGCCGCAGCGAATTGCTGGCGATGATCCGCCGCCATGACCAGGTGGTGATCGAAGACGACTACGATGCCGAGCTGAACCTGGACAACCGCCCGCAACCGGCACTGAAGGCGGGCGACAGCAGCGGTCGGATCATCTACATGAGCAGCATGTCGAAGGCGTTCTCGCCGGGCCTGCGTCTGGGCTATCTGGTGGCCGACGCCGAGCTGATCGACGAGTTGCGCGCGCTACGTCGGCTGATGTACCGCCATCCGCCTTTGAACAACCAGCGCATGCTCGCCCAGTTTCTCGCCCAGGGTCACTACGACGCCCACCTGCGTCGCTTTCGTGAAGAGCACAGCCGACGCCGCGAAGCCCTGCGTCAGGCTCTGGAAGGCGACCTCGACGGCTGTCGCCACGTCAGCGGTGCCGGCGCCAGTGCGTTCTGGCTCTGCGCGCCGGACAACGTCGATACCCAGAAACTGGCCTGGGCAGCGGCGCAGCACAGCGTGCTGATCGAGCCGGGCTCCCAATTCTTCTTCGATGAGTGTCCGCCCGGGCACTACTTTCGCCTGGGCTTCAACGCCATCGACCTGGAGCGTATCCGCCCCGGCATCCAGCGCCTGGCCGACAGCCTCGCCATGCAGTGACCGGCCGGCTCAGGCCGCGTGGCGTGCGGAGAACTCGCCGATCACCTCGTCGAGGATCGCCAACGCCTCTTCCACCTGGGCGGCATTGACGATGCAGGGCGGCACCACATGCAGCCGGTTCTCCACGGTGAAGGTGAGCAGCCCGCGTGCGGCGAAGGCGGCTTTCATCTGCGCCACCAGCGGGCCGGCCAGGGGTGTGCGCAGACGCGCGTCGCTGACGAACTCCAGGGCCCAGAACAGCCCGATGCCACGCACCTCACCGATCAGCCGGTGGCGTTCGGCGAGGCGCTCGAGCCCTGGCCCGAGAAGCTCCTGGCCGATGCGCCGGGCGTTGTCGACCATTCCCTCTTCGCTCATCGCATCAAGCGTGGCGACGATGGCCGCCATCGCCAGCGGGTGTCCGGAATAAGTCAGCCCGCCCGGGAAGAAATGGTTGTCGAAATAGTCGCAGATCGGTTTGGAGATCATCACGCCGCCGGCCGGCACGTAGCCTGAATTCACGCCCTTGGCGAAACAGATCAGGTCCGGCACAGCGTCGAAATGGTCCAGCGCCAGCCAGCTGCCGGTGCGGCCGAAGCCGGCCATCACCTCATCGAAGATCAGCAGGATGCCGTACTCGTCGGCCAGCTTGCGCACGCCCGGCAGGTAGCCTTTGGGCGGCACCAAAATGCCGGCGGTGCCCGGAATGGTCTCCAGCAGGATCGCCGCGGTCGCCCCGGGGCCTTCACACTCGATCACCCGGCGCAGGTGCGCCAGGGCGCGTTCGCATTCTTCTTCCTCATTGCTGGCGTGGAATTCGGTGCGGTAGAGGTAGGGGTTGAAGAAGTGCACATGACCACGGGCGAACTCGTTCGGTACGCGCCGCGGATCACCGGTGGCGACGATCGCCGCGCCGGTGCTGCCGTGGTAGGAGCGATAGGCGGAGAGAATCTTGTCGCGCCCGGTGTAGATCCGCGCCATGCGCATGGCGTTCTCGTTGGCATCGGCACCTGCGTTGGTGAAGAACACCTTCGAAAAGCCCGCCGGTGCGCGGGCTAGGATGCGCTTGGCCGCCTCGCCGCGCATCAGGTTGGCCGTGGCCGGCGCCACCGTGACCAGCGTGTCGGCCTGGGCCTTGATCGCCGCCACTACGGCGGGGTGCTGGTGGCCGATGTTGGTGTTGACCAGCTGGCTGCTGAAATCCAGGTACTGCTTGCCGTCGTAATCCCACAGCGTGCAGCCGGAGCCCCCGGCGATCACCAGCGGATTGAGGGCGCCCTGGGTCGACCAGGAATGGAATACATGTTCGCGATCCAGATCATGGACGTACTGGTTGCTTGGCTGCGCAGGGATGCTCATGCGGACCTCGGGAAAGGCATGGAGAACGGCTGAGGCAACCCGGAAGGCAGCCCCGTGTGGCGCTCACCTTAGGAACAATCGGCATGGCCACGTAGGGCCAGATGCGCGGCGGCAACGGGTCAGCTGTCCCGAGCGACGAGTCCGACTGGCCCTTGGCTGCGGCGGTCCGGCAGACGAGGCTGCGCCCATGCTCATTACCCGAGGATCCCGTCATGGCCCATGCCTTCGAAGCGCCCCGTAGCAGCGCCGCGCCCGCCGCAGCCCTCGACAGCCCCGCGATCCGTGAGGCGCGCCTGGATCTGGCCGCCTGCTTTCGCATGGCCGCGCGCCTGGGCCTGGCCGAAGGTATCTGCAATCACTTTTCCGTCGTGCTGCCGGGGCACCCGGAGCTGTTTCTGGTCAACCCCTATGGCCTGGCGTTCGCCGAGGTAACCGCCTCCTCGCTGCTGATCTGCGACTTCGACGGTCACGTGCGGTTCGGCCAGGGGCGCCCCGAGGCCACTGCGTTCTACATCCACGCCCAGTTGCACCGGCTCAACCCGCGGGCCACCGCGGCGTTCCATACCCACATGCCCAATGCGACCGCACTGTGCATGCTCGAAGGACAACCCTTCGCCTGGGCAGGGCAGACCGCGCTGAAGTTCTTCGGCCGCATTGCCGTGGACGAAGACTACAACGGCCTGGCGCTGGACAACGCCGAGGGCGAACGCATCGCCCGCGCCGCTGGCGACAAGGACATCGTGCTGCTGAAGAACCATGGCCCGCTGGTGCTCGGCCCGAGCGTCGCCGAAGCCTGGGACGACCTCTACTACCTCGAACGTGCCGCCGAGGTGCAGCTCAAGGCCATGGCCAGCGGCCGCCCGCTCAAGCGCGTCACAGCCGAAGCGGCACACGCCGCCTGCCGGCAGATGCAGGACGGCGCCGCCGAAAGCGCCCGACTGCACCTGGACAGCCTGCGCCGCCAGCTGCAGCGCAGCGAGCCGGACTTCGCCAGCTGATCCCAGCCAGCCGCGCCGCGGGCATACTGCGCGCGATGAACCCCACGCCCCACTCAAACACTTGCAGGGCTATCCCGAAGCGCTGCAGCAGCAGGTCTTTCGGATGATCGCCGGAGGGCGTCTGGGCGATTATCGGGCCCTGCGTTACCCGCAGCGTCACCCGCGCGACAAGACGCTGTATGGCGCTGTGCAGCAGTTACGCCAGGCGCATCTGAAAAGCGCGCCGGCGATCGACAAGGTGCTCTATGACAATTGCCTCGCGCCCTCGGGTCAGTCAGCTTATGGGCGACTACCTGGGCGTGATTTGCGGATGTTTGCTGAGTAGCGTTTAGCCCTTGGCGCGCAAAGATCTATGGCATGTTCATCGGGCGGCGATCCATTGATCGATTGACCAGCGTCCCGCGCCTCGGCCGATCAGCAACAGCAGCAGGCCCGCCCACGACAGGTGCGTCGCCCAGGCGTCGGGGTAGACGAATATCTCGATCACCAGCGTCATGCCCAACAAAGCCAGCGCCGACACACGCGTCAGCATCCCGAGCACCAGCAGCACGGGGAACAGGTGTTCTGCATAGGTGGCAAGGTGCGCCGCCAGTTCCGGCGGCAACAGGGGCAAGGCGTATTCATAGCGAAACAGGTCGAAGGTACCGGGCGCGACGGTCAGCCAGCCTTCGACCTTGGTGCGAGCGGACAAAAAAAATACCGAAGCGATTCCCAGCCGGGCGACGAGCAGGATCAGGTCTTCGTGTACCAGGCGTTGGGCGGCCGCTGCCAGCCAGCCGGTTTCGCGTGGCGAGGTGTGGGTGTGCATTATCAGGATTCCTTCAGCAGGAGAGGGGCGCTTGTATCGGGGAGCGACGCCAGGGCGCCGGTGGTGAGCAGCTGGCCGAGCAGTTCTGTGAAGTTCAGGTTTGGAGATATGCCAAGCGCCTGCGCAGCCGCAGCGTCCAGCGAATGACACTGTGAGCAGGCGTCCAGAAACGCCACTGCGCCGTGGGATAGCGGCTGTGCGGCAACGCCGTGTTCATTGCCCACCAGCAATACGCCTTCACCGCTCCAATCCAAGGTGTCGGGCAGCACCGTACCGTCACGGTTGCAGCGCCAGAGGGTGTACGCCGGGCAGTCGGTAAACCACCCCCAGCGCGCGCTGGCCAGTGGGCGCAGGCATAGCTCGCCCAATTGCTCGGCCGGCACGGTGGCCAGGCAGGCGGCGGACAATGGGGGTTGCAGGTCGGCGGTGAACGCTTCGATCCAGAGGCGATCAATCATCGCCACCGCGGGCAGATACGGCAGCTCCTGCGCGGGCTCGAACGTGGCGAGAAATGCCGGGAAGTCTGCGCCGTAATGGATCAGTCTTGCATCCGTTGGCGGCGAGGCGTGAGCGTAGACCTGCCCGGCAGCAAGCAGCCAGTCATGGCCGACCAGGCGCTCGACACTTGGAAAGTTGTCGCACAGCGCCTGCATGCAATTGCCCAGCACGCCGTTGCGGTAGAGGGCAAAACCCGGTTGCACGGCCAGCTCAGCCAGCGGCGCCGCCGGGCGCCCGTACAGCGCTTCAACGAACGCATCCTGAAAGCACGACAGGGGCTGGCTCATGCGGCGTGCCTCCTGCGCTCCAGAATATGTTGGGCACGGTCGCGTTCGGCCAGCAACGTGGCAAAGCTCGGTAATTGGTCATCGCGCTCGATCAGCGTGGGCCGCGGGCCACTGTGCTGGATAACCCCCTGGTAGAGGCTCCAGACCGATTCGGCGATGGGCCTGTCGTGGGAATCGATCAGCAGGTGCGAATCGTCCTGAACGTGGCCGGCGAGGTGGATCTCCATCACTGCCGACAGGGGAAAATTCTGCAGATAGAGGCCGGCGTCCTGCCCCAGGTTATGGGCGCTGATATGTACATTATTGATGTCCAAAAGCAGGCCGCAGCCGGTGCGCTCGGCCAGCAAATGAAGAAATTCGGGCTCCTCCAGCTCATGGGAAAGGTGCAGGTAATGACTGGGGTTTTCGACCGCGATGCGCGTGCCCAGGGCATCCTGCACACGGGCGATGTTGTCGGCGATCCGCTCCAGCGCCTGACGATCACGAGGCAGGGGGAGCAGGTCCGGATAATAATGGCCGCGCCAACTGGACCAAGCCAGATGCTCGGAGATCAGCGCGGGTTTTACCCGCTCTGCCAGCGCCCGAAGGCGCCGCAGGTGGGTGGTGTCCGGCGGCGCATCCGCCGCCAGCGAGAGCGACACGCCGTGCAGCGAAAGCGGATGCCGATCGGCGATCCGCTCCAGCCAAGCGAGCCGAGCGCCGCCGACCAGGTAGTTTTCCGGATGCACTTCGTACCACAGGCCGCTGGACCGATGATCCAGCGCCTCGGCGAAATGTTCAGGCTTGAGGCCGAGCCCGGCCCCCAGCCTGCTGATGCGGGTCTCTACGCTAGTCGACATGATCGGCAATTCCCACTCAGGACTCGAGGGGGGTCAGCGAACCCATGCCATGGGGCGTCTTGATGCTGGTGCAGGTGCCAGCGGGAACCAGCTTCCAGGCGTTCCCTTGGTAATCCGTTTTCGCGGTACCGGAACAACTGGTGCCGGCACCCGCTTTGCAGTCATTCTTGCCGGCCATAGCCACGCCAAAGCATTTCTCCATATTCGCGTCTTTGGCGTCGTCTGCGGCCGATGCGATGCTAGCGAGGCTTACCAGAGCAAGGGCGGCGGCGGTGAGGGTAACGGTTTTCATCGGTGAAGCTCCTCGAAGGGAATGACGGGTTGGCCAATGCAGGTTTGCAGCTGGCTCGTCGAGTAATTCGTCGAGGGATTGGATTGGGTTACAGCACGCGGAAAATATTTTTGAGGTTTTCTTGGCCTGGCCCTACCGTAGCGCTCTGCGCGTCCCCTCGTGAAAATTTGCGCCAGGGGTAACCGGAAGCACCGATGCAGCGAACTATTCAGCAAGACGCATTGAACGAGCGCGAGCAACGGCTGAGAACGCTGCTAGTGCGTGGCCAGCAGGGTGATGCCGCGGCCTATCAGCAGTTTCTGACCGAACTGTCCCAACCCCTGCGCAATTACCTGCGTCGGCGGATGCCGTCCCATCGCTCCGACATCGAAGACTTGGCTCAGGAGGTAATCCTCGCCGTGCACAACGCGCGCCACACCTATCGCGAGGATCAACCGCTCACGGTCTGGGTGCAGGCGATTGCGCGCTACAAACTGACAGACCATCTGCGCGCTTACGCGCGGCGCGGCGCCCGGCACGTACCGCTGTTGGACGACGATGAATTGCTCGCAGACGAGCAGGGCACGGCGGGTGAGGCCGAGCGCGACCTGGAGCGTTTGCTCGATACGTTGCCCGAGCGCCAGCGGGTGCCGATCGTGCAAGTCAAATTGGAAGGGCGTTCGGTGCAGGAAACAGCACAAATTACCGGCCAGTCCATCTCAGCCGTGAAAGTGAATATTCACCGTGGCCTCAAGGCACTGGCAGGCCTGATTCGAAGGAAGCACGACGATGAATACTGACGAGCTGATTCGCCAGCTGGGTGCGCATGTCGAACCCATTGATCGGCACCTCCTGGCCCGCAGACTAACGGTGGCGCTCGGCGTCGGCCTGGTTGCAGCACTGCTGCTGCTGAACACGTTGCTCGGCTTCCGAAGCGATATTGCCAGCGTCGCACAGACACCGTTGTTCTGGGCAAAGGTAGCATTCCCGCTGGTATTGGCGATTGGCGCGCTCTGGGCATTCAGCCGCCTTGCCCGACCGGGCATGCACGCCGGAAACGCCCGCTGGCTGCTGGTGGCGCCGGTGCTGGTGGTGTGGCTGGGAGCGCTGGTCGTGCTGCTGGACACGGCGTCTGACGCGCGGCTTGAGCTGGTGCTTGGGCACACCTGGAAGACCTGCCCGTTCAACATCATGCTGCTGGCGGTACCGGCGTTTCTCTGTAACCTCTGGGTGATGCGTGGCATGCGCCCCACCCGGCTCAGGCTAGCAGGCGCCTTGGCCGGATTGTTGGCGGCTGCCACTGCTACCGTCGTGTATTGCCTGCATTGCCCGGAAATGGCCGTGCCGTTCTGGGGTGTGTGGTATCTGCTCGGGATGTTGATGCCGGCTGCGCTGGGCGCGTTGATCGGTCCGCGCGTGTTGAAATGGTGAGATACGGAGGCGGCTTTATTGCTCCGGACACTGCGTTAAGTTTTTCCTCGGCCAGCGCTGCGTTGAACTGATGCGGTCGTTGCCAGTATCGCTGCGCTCATAGGCCATGTTCAGAGCCTTGATAACCAGATCGGCATCAGGCTTCGACGAAAATGCCCAGCCCACTACACGGCGAGTGAAAGATCAATCACCGCAGCCAAGTAGTGCCACTGGCCTTGGGCCCAGACATAGGTGATGTCGCCACACCAGACCTCGTTCGGCGTCGATACGTAGAACGCTCGACCCAGTACATTCGGGATGTCTGCCGCTCCACCGTAGCCTTCTTGTAGGCATGCGAACCGGGTTCGGATGAGCTGTCGCACCTGCGCGAGAGCGACCACAACCGCGTGTTCTACAAGCTCTGCGAGCTCATGCTCATGTTGCCGGGCTACGCCCAGATCGAATTCGACCTGCGCCTGTATCTGCACCGGCGCGACCTGCAGCCTGCCTCCGGCGAATGACGGCCCCACCTGGTTTTGCGGTGCCAGCATCCCAAGCCCTGCGCGCCGAGCCAGACGCTCCAGCCCCGGTTGATCCTCACCATGCCAGTCGCCAGGTTGATCATAAGGCGCATGATTCCTCTGGATGGGTGAGCGATACCCTCTCTGAACCCCTAATCCAGAGTGATCTAAACAGAATCGACGCTGGCTCGATGAGTGCTTGGCGCCCCGGCGAGGTCAGATACCGACAGACCCGACATTGAGGATGACCCATGAGCAGCGTCCCGCGCCTGACCCTGAACGACGGCAACGCCATCCCGCAGTTCGGCCTCGGCACCTGCCAGATCACCGACGACCGTGCCGCGGCGGTCGTCCGGGAGGCTGTCGGCCTGGGTTACCGGCACCTGGACACGGCGACCATCTACTACAACGAGCGCGGCGTCGGCGAGGGGATCGCCCGCTGCGGGGTGCCGCGCGAGGAACTGTTCGTCACCACCAAGCTGTGGAACCTCGACCAGGGGTACGACGAGGCGCTGCGCGCCTTCGATGCCAGCCTCGAGCGCCTCGGCCTGGGCTACGTGGACCTGTACCTGATCCACTGGCCCTGCCCCGCCAGGAACCGCTTCGTCGACAGCTGGAAGGCCCTGATCGCCCTGCGCGAGCAGGGCCGGGCACGCTCGATCGGCGTCTCTAACTTCCAGATCCCGCACCTGCAGCGACTGATCAACGAAACCGGCGTGACCCCGGCGATCAACCAGGTCGAGCTGCATCCCTTCATGCAGCAGGCCGAACTGCGCCGGTTCCACGAATCCCAGGGCATCGTCACCGAGTCCTGGAGCCCGCTGGCACGGGGCGGTGACTACCTGCAGGAGCCGTTGCTTGTGGAGCTGGCCGGGAAGCACGGCAAGACCGCCGCGCAGATCATCCTGCGCTGGCACATCGATAACGGGCTGGTGGTGTTTCCCAAGTCCGAATCGCCGCAGCGGCTGGCCGAGAACCTGGCGATCTTCGATTTTCGGCTGGACGCCGAGGACCTCGAGCGGATGCGCGGCCTGGAGCGCAACCTGCGCACCGGCGAACATCCCGACGCAACCAACTAGGGCCGCCGCGCCCAGGAGGACTCACCATGCAATACCGCAAACTGGGCCGCACCGGCCTGAGCGTCTCGCGGCTGTGCCTGGGCTGCATGACCTACGGCATCCCTGAGCGCGGCAAGCACCCGTGGACGCTGGCCGAAGACCAGAGCCGGCCGCTGATCCGCCGAGCGGTGGAGCTGGGCATCAACTTCTTCGACACGGCCAACAGCTACTCGGACGGTACCAGCGAGGAAATCGTCGGACGCGCGCTGAAGGATTTCGCCCGCCGCGACGAGATCGTGCTGGCGACCAAGGTGCACTTCCCGCTGCGCGACCGCCCCAATATCGGCGGACTGTCGCGCAAGGCGATCTTCAACGCCATCGATGAAAGCCTGCAGCGGCTGGGCACCGACTATGTCGACCTCTACCAGATCCACCGCTGGGACTACGGCACGCCCCTGGAAGAAACCCTCGAGGCGCTGCACGACGTGGTCAAGGCCGGCAAGGCGCGCTACATCGGCGCCTCGTCGATGTATGCCTGGCAGTTCGCCAAGGCGCTGTTCACCGCCGAACGCCACGGCTGGACCCGCTTCGTCAGCATGCAGAACCACCTGAACCTGCTCAACCGCGAAGAGGAGCGGGAGATGCTACCGCTGTGCCGCGACCAGGGCATCGGCGTGATTCCCTGGAGCCCGCTGGCCCGCGGACGGCTGACCCGCGATCCGGACGCCGGCAGTCGCCGCAGCGAAACCGACGACTTCGGCAAGACGCTCTACACCGCCGCCACCGAGGCCGATCGTCAGGTGATCGGGGCGGTCGGCGAGGTCGCTCGCGGTCGCGGCATCCCCCGCGCCCAGGTGGCACTGGCCTGGCTGGCGCAGAAGGACGGGGTGACCGCGCCTATCGTCGGCGCCTCGAAGCCCGAGCACCTGGACGATGCCATCGCCGCCCTGGGACTGAACCTCGACGCCGAAGAAATCGCCCGCCTCGAAGCGCCCTACGTGCCGCACCCGGTGGTCGGCTTCAACTGATCACCAGGCATGAAAAACCCGGCCGGGGCGGGATCGCCAGGGCCGGGGCGGGATCGCCGAAGCGTCAGGCCGGAATCGCCTTCGCCAGCGGCTCGCGAGCCCAGATACGGTGCTGCGCCAGCGCCTTGGCAAAGCTGTCGAACACCGGCCCGACATCGCCATCGGCACCGCCGATCAGGCCCTCGTCGGTCTGCAACCGCAGGCTGGCGACCAGCCGCTGGGCATCGCCCAGGGCGGCGATCGGTTTGAGGTGCTTGTAGGCTTCGAGCACGTAATGCAGCGCATCGCCCATCTCGCCGAGGGTCTGCACCGAAGCCACGCCGCCTGGGATGAAGACCCCGTCGAAGACAACCGACGGCATGCCGTCGAACGGCGCATCGACCATCAACACCTGGCCGTCGGCGGCGGTGACCGGCGCGGGTGACGGACCGATGAGCTTGGCCATCGCGCCTTCGGCTTCGAGCTTCTTCTGGAACGCCTGCACCGCGGCGGCATCCACGCCATCGGCGATCAGGATCGCCACCTTGCGCGACTTGATCCCACCAGGCAGGTGGTTCACCAGGCTCAGCGCCGGCGAGGACTCGAGGCTCAGGGGCTTCTTCTCCACGGTCGGCGCCGTCGGCGGCGTCAGACCCAGGTTCTTCGCGACGCGCGCGGCCAGTTCCAGGTCGATGTTGGCGAGGATCTGGTTGACCTGGCGCTCGCGGATGAAGATGCGCTCCACCTTGCCCAGCTCGAAGGTGTAGGCGCCGATGATGTGCTCCTTCTCCGGCGCGCTCATGCTGTTCCAGAACAGCGTGGCCTGGGAGAAGTGATCGCCGAACGACGGGCTGCGATCACGGATCTTGTGCCCTTCGATGCGCTCGGGATAGCTCTCGAAACCGCCACCGCTGGCCGCCGGCGGGGTCTCCTTTGGCCAACCGTTGTCCACCGAGTTGGGCTCGTAATTGGCGCGGCCCCTGTTGATGGTCTGGCGGTGGAAGGCGTCGCGCTGATTGTTGTGCACGGGCGCCACCGGGCGGTTGATCGGGATCTCGTGGAAGTTCGGCCCGCCCAGTCGCAGCAACTGGGTGTCGGTGTAGGAGAACAGCCGGCCCTGCAGCAGCGGATCGTTGGTGAAGTCGATGCCGGGCACGATGTGGCCAATGTGGAAGGCGACCTGCTCGGTCTCGGCGAAGAAGTTGTCCGGGTTGCGGTTCAAGGTCATCTTGCCGAGCTTCTGCACCGGCACCAGCTCCTCGGGGATGATCTTGGTGGCATCGAGCAGGTCGAAGTCGAAGCTGTGTTCGTCCGCCTCCTCGACCACCTGCACCCCCAGCTCCCACTCGAAGTAGTCGCCCATCTCGATGGACTCCCACAGGTCGCGGCGGTTGAAATCCGGGTCCTTGCCGGCGAGTTTGAGCGTCTCGTCCCAAACCAGCGAGTAGGCGCCGGCGAGCGGCTTCCAGTGGAATTTGACGAAGCGGCTGACGCCCTCGGCATTGATCAGGCGGAAGGTGTGCACGCCAAAGCCTTCCATCGAGCGGTAGCTGCGCGGAATGCCCCGGTCGGACATGGCCCAGAGCACCATGTGGGCCGATTCGGGCACCAGCGAGACGAAATCCCAAAAGGAGTCGTGGGCCGATTGCGCCTGGGGAATCTCGTTGTGCGGCTCGGGTTTGACCGCATGGACGAAGTCGGGAAACTTGATCGCGTCCTGGATGAAGAACACCGGTATGTTGTTGCCGACCAGGTCGAAGTTGCCCTCGTCGGTGTAGAACTTGGTGGCGAACCCGCGCACGTCGCGCACGGTGTCGGCCGAGCCGCGCGAGCCCTGGACCGTGGAGAATCGCACGAACACCGGCGTTTCCTTGCCCTCGGCGGCAAGGAACGAGGCCTTGGTCAGCCAGCTGTGGTCGCCGTAGCTCTGGAACATGCCATGGGCCGCGGCGCCACGGGCATGGACGATCCGCTCGGGAATGCGCTCATGGTCGAAGTGGGTGATCTTCTCGCGCATGATGAAGTCTTCGAGCAGCGAGGGCCCGCGGCTGGCGGGCTTCAAGGTGTTCTGGTTGTCGGCGATCCTGACGCCCTGGTTGGTCGTCAGCGCCTGCCCGGTGGCATCGGAACGGTGGGTTTCCAGCGCATCGAGCTTGGCGTTGTGGTTGCGGCGGTCGACGGTGTCGGTACCGGCCAATTCGCTTGGGATGGGGTTTTTCGAATCGCTCATGACGGGCCTCGGCTAGCGGTGTGCTTACGGGCCGCTGAAATAATGCAGGTCAGGTCGGTTGACGGCTGCAGCCGTGCGGGCGCCCTGTTTCAACGACGTGTCGACGACTGGGGCAGCGCGGCTCGGTGCTGAGCGCTTCGTATGTCCAGGCGTACCGTAAAAAGGACAGGACTCGTGAGATATCGTTGCGCGCCGCAACGATAAAGCCCGCCTATGTGATCGATAGCCGTCTCCTATCCTGTCGCAACCCGTGGGGTGCCCCTCGCAAAACAGGTAGAATGGCCCGCTTTGCCAGTATCGGCCTACGTCCGCACCCACAAGGTCCGCCCGTGATCGAATTCCACCACGTCCACAAAACCTACCGGGTCGAGGGGCGCGAGATCCCCGCGCTACAGCCGACCCAGCTGGAGATCGCCGCCGGCGAAGTGTTCGGCCTGATCGGCCACTCCGGCGCCGGCAAGAGCACCCTGCTGCGCCTGATCAATCGCCTGGAGGAACCCTCCGGCGGCCGCATCCTGGTCGAGGGCGAAGACGTCACCGCCCTGGACGCCAACGGCCTGCGCCGCTTTCGCCAGCGCGTCGGAATGATCTTCCAGCACTTCAACCTGCTCAGTTCCAAGACTGTCGCCGATAACGTCGCCATGCCCCTGCGCCTGGCGGGTGGGCATTCGTCCGCCGAGATCGAGGCGCGGGTCGCCGCCCTGCTCGAGCGGGTCGGTCTCAAGGACCATGCGCGCAAATACCCGGCGCAGCTCTCCGGCGGGCAGAAGCAGCGGGTCGGCATCGCCCGCGCGTTGGCCACCGAACCGAGCATCCTGCTCTGCGACGAGGCCACCAGCGCGCTGGACCCGCAGACCACCGGCCAGGTGTTGCAGCTACTCGCCGAGATCAACCGCGAGCTGAAGCTGACCATCGTGCTGATTACCCACGAGATGGACGTGATCCGCCGCGTCTGCGACCGCGTTGCCGTCATGGATGCCGGGCAGATCGTCGAACAGGGTCCGGTCGCCGAGGTGTTCCTGCATCCGCAGCACCCCACTACGCGGCGCTTCGTCCAGGAAGACGAGCAGGTCGACGAAGACGCGCAGCACGACGACTTCGCCCATGTGCCCGGGCGCATCCTGCGCCTGACCTTCCAGGGCGAGGCCACCTACGCGCCGCTGCTAGGCCAGGTGGCGCGGGAAACCGGGGTCGACTACAGCATCCTCGCCGGACGCATCGACCGAATCAAGGACACACCCTATGGCCAGCTGACCCTGGCGCTGATCGGCGGTGACCTGCAGGCCGCCATGAGCCGGCTCGAAGCGGCCGACGTGCATGTGGAGGTACTGCGCTGATGGACGAGCTGTTCGCCACCCTGTTCGCCAACGTCGACTGGTACGAGATCTGGCAGGCCAGCCTCGACACCCTCGCCATGCTTGGCGGTTCGCTGCTGTTCACCGTGCTGCTCGGCCTGCCCCTGGGCGTGCTGCTGTTCCTCACCGGCCCGCGGCAGATGTTCGAGCAGCGCGCCTTCTACGGATTCGTGTCGCTGCTGGTCAACATCCTGCGCTCGGTGCCCTTCGTCATCCTGCTGATCGTGATGATTCCCTTTACCGTGGTCATCACCGGCACCTCGCTCGGGGTGGCCGGCGCGATTCCGCCACTGGTCGTGGGCGCCACGCCGTTCTTCGCCCGGCTCGTGGAAACCGCACTGCGCGAGGTGGACCGAGGGATCATCGAGGCGACCCAGGCGATGGGTGCCAGCACCCGCCAGATCATCACCAGCGCCTTGCTACCCGAGGCGCTGCCGGGCATAGTCGCGGCCATCACCGTCACTGCCATCACCCTGGTTTCCTACACCGCCATGTCCGGCCTGATCGGCGGCGGCGGGCTGGGGGATCTGGCGGTGCGCTACGGATACCAGCGCTACCAGCCGGACGTGATGGTCGTGACCGTCGTCCTCCTGCTGGTGCTCGTTCAGATCCTGCAAACCGTCGGCGACAAGCTGGTGGTACATTTCTCGCGCAAATGAACGCAAGGGGCAGGCGCATGAGCGCCGCCTCGATCATCCAAAAAGGAGTTGAACTGATGAAGAAGCTATTCGCCGCTGTCGCGGCCTTCGCGGCGCTGTCCGCCCATGCCACCGAGCAACTGAGCGTCGCCGCCACCGCCGTGCCGCACGCCGAGATCCTCGAATTCGTCAAACCAGTACTGGCCGAGCAGGGCGTGGAGCTCAACGTCAAGGTCTTCACCGATTACGTGCAGCCCAACGTACAAGTCGCCGAGAAACGCCTGGACGCCAACTTCTTCCAGCATCAGCCCTATCTCGACGAGTTCAACAAGAGCCGTCGCACCGACCTGGTGAGCGTCGCCGGTGTGCACGTCGAGCCTTTCGGCGCCTACTCCAGCAAGCACAAGTCGCTGGACGATCTGCCCAACGGCGCCACCGTGGTGATCCCCAACGACGCCACCAACGGCGGCCGCGCCCTGCTGCTGCTGGCCAAGGCCGGCGTGATCAGCCTCAAAGACGGCGCCGGCATCACCGCCACGCCGAAGGACATCGCCGAAAACCCGAAGAACATCAAGATCCGCGAGCTGGAAGCCGCCACCCTGCCGCGTGTGCTGACCCAGGTCGACCTGGCGCTGATCAACACCAACTATGCGCTGGAAGCCAAGCTCAACCCCACCGAAGACGCCCTGTTCATCGAAGGCAGCGACTCGCCCTACGTGAACATCCTGGTTTCGCGCAGCGACAACAAGGACAGCGAAGCCATGCAGAAGCTCGCCGCCGCGCTGCATAGCGAGCAGGTCCGTCAGTTCATCGAAGAAAAGTACAAGGGCGCCGTGGTCCCGGCGTTCTGATCGCCTGACAGCCTCCCAAAAACCCCGCTCCGGCGGGGTTTTTCATTTCTACCCCAGCTCGGAACTCAGCGCACCACCACCAGCGGATGGCCCCGCTCCGGATGGCGCTGCACCAGCACGTCCAGGCCGAACACCTCGCGCAGCGGCTGCGGCTGCAGGACTTCCTCGACCGAACCCTGCAGATGCGCATGCCCCTCGTGCAGGAGCAGCAGGCGATCGCAGTAGCGCGCCGCCAGGTTGAGGTCGTGGAGGATCACCAGTACCGCTGCACCGCGCTCGGCAAAACCGCGCACCGCCTGCAGGGTGCTGTGCTGATGCAGCGGGTCGAGGGCCGCGGTGGGCTCGTCGAGCAGCAGCACCCGCCCCTCGGCGCCGGGCCAGAGTTGGGCCAGGACCCGCGCCAGGTGCACGCGCTGGCGCTCGCCGCCGGACAGGGCCAGGTAGCTGCGATCCTGGAGATGCGACGCATCGGCCGCGGCCAAAGCCTGGTCGACGATGCGCAAGTCCGCCGCACGGCCTTCGCCATGGGGCAGCCGGCCCATGGCGACCACCTCTTCCACGCGAAAGCCGAAGTTCAGGCTGGACTGCTGCGGCAGCACGGCCAGTCGCTGCGCTCGCTCGCGTGAGGGCCACTGCGCCAGCGGTCGATCGGCCAGCAGAACCTGTCCTGCGCTGACTTCCAACTCGCCGCTGAGGGCACCGAGCAGCGTGCTCTTGCCCGCACCGTTCGGCCCGAGCACGCCGAAGATCTCCCCGGCGCGCAGCTGCAGGTCGACTCCCTGCAGAACGCTACGCGTGCCACGCCGTACGTCGAGGTTCTCTGCCTTGAGCATCAGCTGCGGCCTCGCACCAGCAAGAACAGGAAAAACGGCGCACCGAGCAGCGCAGTGACGATGCCGATCGGCAATTCGGCAGGCGCCAGCAGCAGGCGCGCCAGCAGGTCGGCCAACAGCAGCAGGCTGGCGCCGGCCAGCGCCGCGGCGGGCAACAGCACGCGATGGTCCGGCCCGCTGAGCAGGCGAATCAGGTGCGGCACCACCAGCCCGATGAAGCCGATCAGCCCCGCCGCCGCCACGGCCGCACCGACACCCAGGGCGGTGAGAAACACCAGCTCGCGCTTGAGCCGCTCCACCGAAAAACCAAGATGCCGCGCCTCGGATTCGCCCAGCAGCAAGGCGTTGAGCGCGGCCGCGCGGCGCGGCAACCACAGCGCCACCGCCGCGGCGATGACCAGCAAGGGCCAAAGCCGGGCGTAACTCGCGCCATTGAGGCTGCCCAGGTTCCAGAAGGTCAGGGTACGCAGGGTGGCGTCGTCGGCGAGGTAGGTGAACAGGCCGATGGCGGCGCCGGCCAGGGCGGTCAGCGCGATGCCGGCGAGCAGCATGGTGGCGACACTGGTCTGGCCATCGCGGCGGCCCAGGCGATAGACCGTGGCGGTGACCACCAGCCCGCCGGCGAAGGCGCTCGCGGACAGCAGATAGGGCTCGAACGCCGCCGGCAGGCCACCCAGCGCGGAGCCGAAGACGATCGCAACCGCTGCACCGAGGGCGGCACCGCTGGAAACGCCGATCAGACCCGGGTCGGCCAGCGGGTTGCGGAACAACCCCTGCATCGCCACCCCGGTCAGCGCCAACACCGCGCCCACGGCGAGCCCTAACAGGGTGCGTGGCAAACGGATCTGCCCGAGGATGAGCTCGGCCTGCGCCAACTGGGGATGGGAGTCGCCCAGCCCCGCCAGGCTGAGTACGGCACGCCAGGTATCGCCCGCCGCGAGGCTCACCGGCCCCAGCGCCAGCGATAGCCAGATGGAAAGCAGCAACAGCACCGCCAGCAGCGCGAACAGCAGACGCGGGGGCAAAACGCGGGTCATCGGGATATGTCGGTAAGGGCCTGCGCGTGAGGATAAAAGGCTGTGGACAGCGCCGCCAGCTCGGCGGGCAAACGCGGCCCGAGGCCACCGACCAGCAAGGTCGGGTCGAGGCTGTAGATCCGCGACTCGCGCACGGCGCGCAACGAGGCCAGCGCCGGATGCCGGGCGAGCAGCGCATCGCGCATCGCAGCACCCTCGAGGCTGCGATCGGTGATGATCAGCACATCGGGGTCGAGCGCGGTCAGGGTCTCGCTGGAAAGGGCCTTGAAGCCGCCGTGGCCCGCCAGGTTGCGCCCACCGGCCTGTCCGATCAGCCAGTCGGCGCTGGTGCCCTGGCCGGCCGCCAGCAGATTGCCGCCGCCCTGGCCGAACAGCAGCAACACGCCGGGCGGCTCCTGCGACGCTTGCGCGGAAGAAATCCACTCGGCCTGGCGCGTCAGGCGCTGCCGGTACTCGCCGAGCAACCGCGTGGCACGTGCCGGTTCGCCGAGCAGGCGCCCAAGCTGTTCAAGGGTGCTCGACAGGGTAGCCAGATCCGGCTCCGCCGAAAGCGTCAGCACCTGCACGCCCGCCCCGCGCAGTTGCTCGAGCACCGTGGGTGGGCCCATTTCCTCGCTGCCGACGAGCACTTCCGGGCGCAGCGCGAGGATGCCCTCCGCGGCGAGCTGGCGCTGGTAACCGATGCTCGGTAGCGCCTGCACCGAGGCCGGATGCTGGCTGGTGGTGTCGACACCCACCAGCCTGGGCTCGCCACCGAGGGCCACCACCCATTCGGTCAGCGAGCCACCGGCGCTGACCCAACGCTGGGGCAACGGCTCGCCGTGAGCCGAAACGCTGCAAACCAGTCCCAGCAGGACGCCCCCTAGACAGGCACGCATGCTCAAGCCTCCACGGCGGCTGGCGCCTCGGCCAGCGCGCGCCAGTCGTCCCGCTCGGGAATCCCCGGCTTGCGCGCGCCGAACAGCTGCACGACCAGCTCGCCCTGGGCGTCGAAGGCTTCCCAGCTGGTGATGACACCGTCGCTGCTCGGCTTGCGGACTCGCCACAGCTCGGTCACGCCGCGCACGTCCAGATGCAGATTGAAATCGGGGTCGAGCACGTTGAACCAGTGGTCCATCCAGCGAAGGCTGTTTACCGGGCCGGTGTGGATCTGGATGCAGTGACGGTTGCCGACGAACACCATGATCGGCACCTGTACCGTCGCGGCGCGCTCGAACAGCATCGGCAGCTCGGTCAGCGGCAGGCGCTCGGCCCAGTCCCGCCCGGCGAGCCGCAGCGCCTGGGTGCGCTGCACGCCGTGCTTCTTCAGCAGGGCGAAGAAGTGGTGGGTGTCCTTGAGTTCGGACCAGCCCAGGCGCAGCACGTCGACATCGATGGCCTCGTCGGGGCGGGCGGCGGGTGCCGGCTCGCGCGGATGCAGGTCGAGGGGCATGCCTTGGTCAGGCTCGGCGAAGCGCTCGGTCAGCGCAGCCCAGGCGTCCAGGTCGCTGTCTTCGGTGAGGTAGACCTTGTGCACCGCGACGCCCTGGCGGTCGAACACCTGGAGGCTGCGCTGCATCCCGCGCGGAGTCTGCTCGCTCACGGCGAAAGCGCTGCTCCAGCCGGCGAGGAACAGCCGCAGGTCGATGTCGGGCGACACCACCAGGCCCATCTGCCCGCCGCCACCGATGGTGACCTCGCGGTAGACACCCTTGCGCTCGTGCACGCAATGCTCGTTGCGGGTCAGCGCCATGATCCGGCCCAGCGGCTCGAGCTCTGGGAGCAGTTCGCGCCAGTTCGGCTGCAGGCGGACGGCATCGACACCCAGGCGGCTGGCCACCAGTTCGGCCTCGCTGACGCCCAGTGTCGCGGCCGCATCGCGTGCTCGTATTGCCGGCTGCGCCTGACGCAGCGCCTGCCAGTTCTGGTACAGCGCGGAAGGAGAGGCGGTGAGTGACATCTCTTGAGCTTCCTTGAAAGAGAAAGGGGATGGCCCGGCGGCGGGCCGAGGTGGCCCAGCTTACAAGCAATTAACTCTCATTATCAAATGAGAATGATTTACATCCGACGAATTGCGGCCTAGGATCTGCTCCGCCCATCTGCACAGGAATGCACCCATGAAGCCCACGCCTCGCCCTTCCCTTGCTTCCAGCCTCGCGTTCTTGGCCTTGGCGCCAACGGTGACGCTCGCCGAGCCCATGCAGTTGCCGAGCACCACCGTCAGCGCGACGCGCACCCAGGCCTCGGTCGATGAAGTTCCGGCCAGCGTCTCGGTCATCGAGCGTCAGGCGCTCGACCAGCGCAACGTCAACACCATCAAGGATCTGGTCCGCGACCAACCCGGCGCCTCGGTGTCCGGCACCGGGCACGCGTCGGGCATCAGCGGCTACAACATCCGCGGTATAGACGGCAATCGCGTGCTGACCCAGATCGACGGCGTCGAGGTGCCCGACGCCTACGCCTTCGGCCCCTACGCCAACACCCGGCGCAACTACGTCGACCCGGAGATCATCCGCGCGGTCGAAATCCTCCACGGCCCCGCCTCGGCGTTGTACGGCAGCAACGCCATCGGCGGCGCCGTCAGTTACTTCACCCTCGATCCGTCCGACGTCATCAAGCCGGGCCAGGACCTCGGCGCGCGCCTGAAAACTGGCTACAGCTCGGCCGACAGGAGCTGGCTGGGCTCGGCCACCGTGGCCGGTCGCCAGGATGCGTTCGAGGGGCTGCTGCACTACAGCAGGCGCAGCGGGGATGAAACCGAGACCCGGGGCAATGTCGGCGGCACCGGTACCGGCCGCAGCGAGGCCAACCCCGAGGACAACGAGGCCTACAACGTGCTGGCCAAGCTCGGCTACCGCTATGGCGAGGCGAACGCGCTCAAGCTGACCTACGAGCATTACCGCGCGCGCATGGACGGCGACATCCTGAGTTCGCCGAACGCCCTGTTCGGCTTCCCGACCCGGGCTTACCTCGGCCGCAACGTGGTCAACGAAATCGAACGCGAACGCTACAGCCTGGAGAATCGCCTGGCGCTCGACTCGTCGCTGGTCGACACCTGGACCGCGCGGCTGAGCTACCAGAACGCCGGCACCGACGAGCGCACCTACCAGCCCAACAGCGCCACCAGCCGCTATCGCAAGACCACCTATCAGGAACAGAGCTGGAAACTCGATAACCAGTTCGACAAGGCCTTCGAGATCGGCTCGACCGCACACCTGCTGACCTACGGTTTGAGCTACGAACACAGCGACGTCACCGGCCTGCGCACCGGCACCAACACCACGCTATATGCCAGCGACTTCCCCGATCCTACCGTGCAGACCTGGGGCTTGTTCGTTCAGAACAGCATCGAATACGGGCGCTGGACCTTCCTGCCGGGGCTGCGTTACGACCACGAGACGCTGGACCCGAAGGCAACCGCGGCCTACCTGTCCACGGTCAGCGCCGACGAGATCGACCTGGACGAAAAGACTTGGCACCGCGTCTCGCCCAAGCTCGGCATCACCTACACCCTGAGCGACCAGTACAACGTCTATGGCCAATACGCCGAAGGCTTCCGAACGCCCACGGCCAAGGCGCTGTACGGCAATTTCACCAACGACAGCGGCGGCTACCAGGTCATCGGCAACTCGAACCTCGACCCGGAAACCAGCAAGGGCATCGAAGTGGGCTTGCGCGGGCGCTTCGACCATGGCCGCTTCGGCCTGGCGGCCTTCTACAACCGCTACCGCGACTTCATCGAAGAGGATGCGCTGGGCGGCGGCGGCAGCTACACCACCTTCCAGTCCACCAACATCGACAAGGCGGTCATCCGCGGCGCCGAGGCCGAGGGACGGCTCGAACTGGGCGGGTTCGGCCTGCCGGCGGGACTCTATACCCAGGGTTCCGTCGCCTATGCCTGGGGCGAGAACCGCGACAGCGGCCGACCGATCAACAGCGTCAACCCGCTCACCGGCGTGTTCGGCGTCGGCTACGACCAGGCCGAGGGCACCTATGGCGCCCTGCTCAACTGGACGCTGGTGCGACGCAAGACCCGGGTCGACGACACCACCTACAACGCCGCAGACGGCACCACGCAGTTCCACACCCCCGGTTTCGGCGTGGTCGACCTGACCGGCTACTACCGCATCACGCCTGACATCACGCTCAACGCCGGGCTCTATAACCTGGCCGACAAGAAATACTGGCTGTGGGATGACGTGCGCGGCTACGACAGCACCGGGGAGGCGGGTTTCCTCGCGCCGGCCAACCTCGACCGTCTGACCCAGCCGGGGCGCAACGCGTCGGTGAATGTCGTCTGGTCGATCTGACCGGCCGCTCTAAGCGCGCTAGCCGTCGCGCCCGATCAGCTTCGGCAGCTGCTCGGCCAGCTTGTCGGTCTTGAGCGGCGCCCGGATAAAGCCGTGCTGGCTGCCATCGGGACCGATCAGAGCGAGGTTGCCGCTGTGATCGACCGTGTAGTTCTCCGTCGAGGTGTCGGCCGGAATGAAGGGAATACCCACGGCATCGGCCAGCGTCTGGATTCCCTCCATCGGCCCGGTCAGGCCCTTGAAGCCCGCGCCGAAAAAGCCCAGGTACTGCTTCAACTGCTCAGGCGTGTCGCGGTGCGGGTCGACGGTCACCAGGATCGGCTGCACCCGGTCGCGCAGCGCTTCGGGCAGCCCGCTGCGGAGCTGGCGCAGCTCGGCCAGGGTGGCCGGGCAGATATCCGGGCAGAAGGTGTAGCCGAAGAACAGCAGCGTCCAGCGGCCCTCGAGCTGGTCGAGCCGCACCGGTTGGCCGTTCTCGTCGGTGAGGCTCAGGTCCGGCATGGGCCGCGTTTGCGGCAGGAGCACGATACCGGCGTCGAGCAGCGCCGCCGGGTTGGCCTGAACGCTGCTGTTGAGCACCCGGTTCACAGTCAGCCCGACGATCAGGGCGACCACGGCGACGAGCACCACTACGGTTTTTTGAATGCGGGTCATCGAGAGCCTGTGGGTCAGAGGGCAAGCATCAGATAGTGATCGACCAGCAGCGCGATGAACAGCAGGAACAAGTAGTAGATGCTGAACTTGAAAGTGCTGATCGCCGCATGCGGCCGGCTTTCCCGGTACAGCGCGATGGTCCAGTAGAGAAAGCGCGCGCCCAGCAGGGTCGCGGCCGCCAGGTACAGCCACCCGCTCATGTGGATGGCGAAGGGCATGAAGCTCACCGCCAGCAGCATTGCGGTATAGAGCAGGATGTGCACCTTGGTGTACTGCACGCCGTGGGTCACCGGCAGCATCGGCACGTCGGCTTCGGCGTATTCGGCCTTGCGGTGAATCGCCAGCGCCCAGAAGTGCGGCGGCGTCCAGGCGAAGATGATCAGCACCAGCAGCAGCGGTTCGGCCGTTATATGGCCGGTGACCGCCACCCAGCCGAGCAGCGGCGGTGCCGCGCCGGCCAGCCCGCCAATGACGATGTTCTGCGGTGTCGCGCGCTTGAGAAATCCGGTGTAGATCACCGCGTAGCCGACCAGCGAGGCCAGTGTCAGCCAGGCCGCCAACGCGTTGGTGAAGGTCAGCATCAGCGCCATGCCCGCCGCGCTCAACACCAGTGCGAACAGCAGCGCCGGCACCGGGCCAACCCTGCCCTCGGCCAGCGGGCGACGATGGGTGCGGGCCATCACCGCGTCGATGCGCCGATCCACCACGTGGTTCACCGCCGCCGCCCCGCCGGCACACAGGGCGATACCGAGGTTGCCGAACAGCAGCACCGTCCAGGGCACGCCCGAACGCGTGGCGAGGAACATCCCGACCAGCGAGGTGATCAGCATCAGCACCACCACCTTCGGCTTGGTCAGCTCCAGGTAGTCGCGCCAGCCGGCACTGGCCGGTCGTTCTCTGACTAGCGTGGCCATGGTGTTCTCCTTATGGGGTGCGTTGGGGCAAAGGGAATGGGCGCGTCGGGACGTAATGCGCGCGGGCTTGCGCGGGCGCGGCCTCAGGCTGGCTGGCGCGCAGCGGCCGCAGCCGGTAGTTGACCAGTACCAGCACCAGTAGCAGCGCGGCGCCGCCACCGTTGTGGCCCACCGCGACCGCCAGCGGCAGGTGGAACAGGACGTTGCTGATGCCGAGGGTCACCTGCACGGCGAGCGCCGCGACCAGCAGAGCGGCCAGCCGGCCGAGCCCCTGGCGCCAGAGCAGGGCGGCGAGCGTCAGCAGCACCAGGGTCAGAGTCAGCGCGCCGAGGCGGTGGGACATGTGGATAGCGGTACGGGCCTCGTTGTAGAGCATCCCGCCGAGGTAGTTGGGGCCGATGTGCTGGGTCAGGTGGAAGCCGTTGGCGAAGTCCATATCCGGCCACCACTCACCGTGGCAGGTCGGCAGGTCGACGCAGGCCACGGCCGCGTAGTTGGCGCTGACCCAGCCGCCGAGGGCGATCTGGCCGATCACCAACAGCAGCGCGACCGCGGCGAAGGCCCGCAGCCGGCGCGACAGTCCCGGCAGCGGTGCCAGCCCGCCGGACAGACGTAAACAGAGCAGGAACAGCAAGCTCAGCGTGGCGAAACCGCCCAACAGATGCGCGGTGACCACCTGTGGCCAGAGCTGCAGGGTGACCGTCCACATGCCGAAGATCGCCTGCGCGATAACCACCGCGAGCACCAGCAGCGGCAGCCGGACGGGTTGGCCTGGAGTATGGCGTCGACGCACCGCCTGCACCGCGAGGCCGAGGATGACCAGCCCCAGCGCGCCGGCGAAGTAGCGGTGGATCATCTCGTTCCAGCCCTTGTGCACTTCCAGCGGCGCGTCGGGGAAGCGTTCGGCGGCCAGGGTCTGTTTGTGCTCGCTCATCGGTACGCCGAGAAAACCGTAGCAGCCCGGCCAGTCCGGGCAGCCGAGACCGGCGTGGGTCAGCCGCGTGTAGGCACCGAGCAGGACCACCACGACGGTGAGCGCAGTGGCGAGCAGGGCAAGACGGTATCCGGGTCTGGCCATCGGGTTCTCCTGGCAGGTCCCGCTTAGGCAGCGACCCGCTTTGGTAATTCCAATTTCTGCTTAGCAGCGAGATTTTCTAAACGTTTCAGCCTATCTGCGAGATCTTCATCAGGTAGCGCAGGTCCTCCAGAATCGCCTTGCCGGGCGTCCTGGCGTCGTAACGCAGGACCAGATTGCCGTGCGGGTCGACGATCCACAGCTGCGGCTCGGCCGGCGCCGTGCCGCTGCGTTGATAAACCTTCGAATCGAGCGGGTAACGCTTGAGCTGCGGGTACTCGGCCGCCAGTTTCTCCTCGTAGACGCTATCCAGCGGCTCGGCGAGCGCCAGCGCATGGCCCGCCCGAGTGACCTCGCGCCCCAGCCCCACGTGGATCTGGCGCGCCAGATAGACCAGCTGTCGGCATGCCTCGGCGCAGCCGGCCGGCGCGGTGACCAGCAGTTGCCAGTGCGGGTCGGCCGGCGCCTGGATGCCCAGTTCCGCGCGGCCCTGCCCATTGCCGATCAGCACGCCGTCGAAGGTGCGCGTCTGTGGCACCCAGAAGCCGAAGCGGTACATGCTCGAAGCCAGCAGCATCGGCCCCAGCACCACCGCTATGATCGCCAGCAATTGCCAGCGCCCGCGGCTTCGGCGGCGATCAGGGGGCGCGACGGTCGGATTCATGGCGGTCATGGCGGTCTCCCTTGGCCTGGTGCAGGCCGAAATAGACGAACAGGGCGATGAGGGCCGCGGCCAGCGCGAACCACTGCACCGCATAGCCGACGTGTTGCTGCGGAAGCATGGTGGTCACCGGCCAGTCCACCCGGTACGCGCCAGACCCCGGCTCCAGGCGGACCTCGTAGCCGAGCCCGTCGCGCTGCAGCACAGCCCACAGTTCATTCACATCGACATGGTTGAGCAGCCGCGGCCAGCCTTCGGCGGGCCTGCGGTTGAGCACGAACGGCTTGCCCGAGGGGGCATAGACCCAGGCCGTGACCTTCAGCGGTAGATCCGGCGTATCGAACACCGGCGGTATCCGCCGATCGGGCCAGGGCAGCCAGCCGCGGTTGACCATCACCCAGCGGCCGCTGGGCTGGTCCTGAAACGGTTGCAGGAGCTCGACGCCCACCTGACCGTCGCGGGTACGGCTATCGAGCAGGAAGCTGTGCTCGGCATCGAACGAACCCTGCAGTTGGACTCGCACATAGGCCGGATTGTCGATCTGCTCCACCTGCTCCGGGCCGATCGGCTCGGCTTGCTGGCGGGCCTCCTGTCGCTCGAGCAGCGCGCGCTTCTGGTCGCCGCGCTCGAGCTGCCAGAAGCCCAGCCATAAGAGCCCCGGCAGCAGCATGATGACCACCAGCGTGGGCACCAGACCGGGCCGAAACCGCGCCAATCCACGTTTGGCTGGCTGTCGATTCGACTGGCTATACTGCACCGCACCTCCCCCTGTCGCTGAGTCGCTCATGCTCAAGATGGCAATTGCCCTGTCGTTAGTGGCCACGCTGGTCAGTCTGTTCAGTGGGTTGTTCTTTCTGGTCAAGGACGAGGGCAAGACCTCCCGCGTGGTGACCGCCCTCTTCGTCCGCGTCGCCCTCAGCGCGCTGACCATTGCCCTGATGGCCTGGGGGTTCCTCACTGGGCGGCTATGACCACCGCCCGTTTCAGGTGCCGAGCACGTAGACGAAGACGAACAGCGCGATCCACACCACGTCGACGAAGTGCCAGTACCAGGCCGCCGCCTCGAAGCCGAAATGCTGCTCGGCGTCGAAATGCCCGCGCATCACCCGCACCAGCATCACCGTGAGGATGATCGCGCCCATGGTCACGTGGGCACCGTGAAAGCCGGTCAGCATGAAGAAGGTCGCGCCGTAGATCCCCGAACCCAGGGTCAGGCCTAGCTCGGTGTAGGCGTGGATATATTCCTCGGCCTGCAGGATCAGGAAGATCGCCCCGAGCAGGATGGTCGCCGCCAGGCCGATCTTCAGGTGTTTGCGATGGCCCTTTTTCAGCGCATGGTGCGCCCAGGTCAGGGTGAAGCTGGAGGTCACCAGCAGCACGGTGTTAATAAGCGGTAGGCCCCAGGCGCCGATGACCCCGTTGGGTGCCGGGTAGAGTTTCGGGTCGGGGTTTTCCAGCAGCGGCCAGGTGTATTCGAAATTCGGCCAGAGCATGTTGCTGATGCCCTTCTCGCCCTCGCCACCCAGCCAGGGGCCGGTCCAATAGCGGATATAGAACAGCGTGCCGAACAGCGCCATGAACAGCATCAGCTCTGAGAAGATGAACCAGCTCATGCCCCAGCGGAACGAGCGATCCATCTGCGGGCTGTAGAGCCCGGCGCGGCTCTCGCGAATCACCGAGCCGAACCAGCCGTACATCATGTAGGCGATCAGCAGCGCGCCGATGAAGAAGATCATCGGCCCATTGGATTCATCGCGCCCGGCCTTGAGGTCGTTGAGCCAGCTGCCCAGACCGAACACCGTGGTCAGCAACCCGACGGTCGCGACGATCGGCCATTTGCTCTGCGCCGGGACGTAATAATTCTCGTGCGTGGTAGTCATGCTGGGCTCCTTAGCCACCCGTATGGGCAACCGGCGGCTGGCGGGACGTGATGTCGAACAGCGTGTAGGCCAGGGTCAGGTGGCGGACCTCGGCCGGCAGGCCGCGATCGACGATGAAGCGCACCGGCATTTCGATCCGCTCGCCGGGCTGCAGCACCTGCTGGGTAAAGCAGAAGCACTCGGTCTTGTGGAAATAGGCAGCGGCCTTGGATGGCGAAACGCTGGGTATCGCCTGGGCGGTCATCGGCTTGTCGGTGGGGTTGTAGGCGATGAAGCGCATCTCCTGGGAAGCACCCGGATGGACACTGACCTGGTCGGCCACCGGCTTGAACTCCCAGACCATGCCCGAGGCGTTGGTGGCGAGGAACTGCACCCGCACCTCGCGCGCCTCGTCGGCGGCCTGCGAACCGGTCCAGGCCGATCCGGACGTCTTGCCGTTGATGCCGAATGCCTGACACATCACGTCGTAGATCGGCACCAGCGCGAAGCCGAAACCGAACATCACGATCACCACCAAAACCAGGCGCAGCACCAGTTTGCGCAACGGTAGTTCAGCGTTCATCTATGACACCCTCCGATGAGGTGGATCGGATGGACCTGCGGTCGAAAAGCCCGCAGTCCACGGGAAGGCGCCGGGCTCCGCTTTCGTGGGAGCGATCTTGACCGCGAGGGGGCGACGCGGTCTCGCGCCTCTGCGCGCGGCTCGCGCTTCACGGCGTCAGCTCCCCACCAGTGCCCTTGCGGTGTTCATGCACGTCGGTCATGTCCGGCGGCACCTGGAAGGTGTGGTAAGGCGCGGGCGACGGCACCGACCATTCCAGCCCTTCGGCACCATCCCAGGGTTTAGCCGGAGCCGGCACGCCACCGCGAATGCACTTGATGACGATGAACAGGAACAACAGCTGCGTCGCGCCGAACATGAAGGCGCCGATGGACGAGATCATGTTGAAGTTGGCGAACATCATGTTGTAGTCGGGAATACGCCGCGGCATGCCGGCCAGCCCTACGAAGTGCATAGGGAAGAACGCCAGGTTCATGCCCACGAAGCTCATCCAGAAATGCAACTTGGCCAGGGTCTCGTCGTACATGTGCCCGGTCCACTTCGGCAGCCAGTAGTAGGCCGAGGCGAAGATGCCGAAGATCGCCCCCGGCACCAGCACGTAATGGAAGTGCGCCACCACGAAATAGGTGTCGTGGTACTGGAAGTCCGCCGGAGCGATGGCCAGCATCAGCCCGGAGAATCCGCCGATGGTGAAGAGGATGACGAAGGCCACGGCGAACAGCATCGGCGCCTCGAAGGTGAGCGAGCCGCGCCACATGGTCGAAACCCAGTTGAACACCTTCACCCCGGTGGGCACGGCAATGAGCATGGTCGCGTACATGAAGAACAGCTCGCCCACCAGCGGGATGCCGACGGTGAACATGTGGTGCGACCAGACGATGAACGAGAGGAAGGCGATGGCCCCGGTCGCATAGACCATCGAGGTGTAGCCGAACAGCGGCTTGCGGCTGAACGCCGGGATGATCGAGCTGACCGCGCCGAACGCCGGCAGGATCATGATGTACACCTCGGGGTGGCCGAAGAACCAGAACACGTGCTGGAACAGCACCGGATCGCCACCGCCCGCGGCGCTGAAGAAGCTGGTGCCGAAGTGGATGTCCATCAGCATCATGGTCACCACGCCCGCAAGCACCGGCATCACCGCGATCAACAGGAAGGCGGTGATCAGCCAGGTCCAGACGAACAGCGGCATCTTCATCAGGGTCATGCCGGGGGCACGCAGATTGAGGATGGTCGCGACCACGTTGATCGCCCCCATGATCGAGCTGATGCCCATCAGGTGGATCGCGAAGATGAAGAAGGTCACCGATTCGGGCGCATAGGTGGTCGACAGCGGCGCGTAGAACGTCCAGCCGAAGTTCGGCCCGCCACCTTCCATGAACAGCGTGCTGACCAGCAGCCCGAACGCGGCCGGCAGGAGCCAGAAGCTGAAGTTGTTCATCCGCGGCAGGGCCATGTCCGGCGCGCCGATCATCAGTGGGATCATCCAGTTGGCCAGGCCCACGAAGGCCGGCATCACCGCACCGAAGACCATGATCAGGCCATGCATGGTGGTCATCTGGTTGAAGAATTCCGGCTGCACGATCTGCAGACCCGGCTGGAACAGCTCGGCGCGGATCACCATCGCCATCGAGCCGCCGAGCAGGAAGGCGCAGAAGCTGAACCACAGGTACATCGAGCCGATGTCCTTGTGGTTGGTGGTCAACAGCCAGCGCGACAGGCCCTTGGCGGGGCCGTGGTGATGGTCGTGTCCGGCATGACCATGATCGTCGATCACTGCACTCATCTCGGCACTCCTCTTATTGGCTGGCTTCGTCGGCCTGTTTGAAGGCAAGCACATCCTTGGGCAGGACCATGTCGCCGACCTTGTTGCCCCAGGCGTTGCGCTCGTAGGTGATCACCGCGGCGATGTCGACTTCCGAGAGCTGGCCGCCGAAGGCCGGCATCGAAGTGCCGCGTTTGCCGTGGACGACGATGTCCAGATGGGCCTGGGCTTCACCCGTGGCGATCGGCGAGCCCTTGAGCGCCGGGAAGGTCGGCGGCATCCCTTCGCCACTGGCCTGGTGACAGGCGACGCAGTTGGTCTGGTAGACCTTCTCGCCGTGGGCCATCAGCTCCTCGAGGGTCCAGTCCTTGCTGGTCAGCTCCTTGATCCGCGCCGCCTCTTCCTTTTTCTCGCCGATCCAGGCGGCGTAGTCCTCGGCTGACTTGACCTCCACCACCACCGGCATGAAGCCGTGGTCCTTGCCACACAGCTCGGTGCATTGGCCGCGGTAGATGCCGGGGCGCTCGACGCGGGTCCAGGATTCGTTGACGAAGCCGGGAATGGCGTCCTTCTTCACGGCCAGGTCCGGCACCCACCAGGAGTGGATGACGTCGGCGGCGGTGATCAGAAAGCGCACCTTGGCGCCGGCCGGAATCACCAGCGGCTCGTCGACTTCCAGCAGGTAGTGCTCGCCCTTGGCCTCGCGGTTGTTGATCTGGTCGCGTGGGGTGGTCAGGTTGCTGAAGAACTCGACGTCCTCGCCCAGGTACTTGTAGTGCCACTTCCACTGGTAGCCGGTGACCTGGATGTCGACGTCCGACTCGCTGGTGTCGTAGATGTGCATCAACGTGCGCGTGGCTGGTATCGCCATGCCGACCAGAATCAGCAGCGGGATAATGGTCCAGAGCACCTCGACGCGGGTGTTTTCATGGAAGTGGGCCGGTTGATGGCCCTGGGAGCGCCGATGCATGAGCATCGACCAGAACATCGCGGCGAACACCAGCACGCCGATGACTACGCAAATCCAGAAGATGGTCATGTGAAGGTTGAAAACCGAATGGCTGACGTCCGTCACCCCGGTTCGCATATTCACATCCCAGGCCGCTTCGGCCAGGCCTGCGGCCGGCCACAGCCCGAGGCCCATCCAGACTCGTGGATGTCGCGTCATTGCGGGTTCCCCTTATGGTTATTGTTATCCCGCCGACTGGTTTACAGCCTCTGAAAACGATCGGTGCCCGCGCTGCCGCCGCCGCGCCGAAAGCGTCGCATCGCTTACTCCGTAAACGACGAATCGCCTTCGCGCACCTTGCCTGGCCGCTTACACGTGGACGCCCTGCGTTTCCCGAACAAAGCCTAAGCAAGGCCCGTCTGGCCACCCCCGATAAATCGGTCGCCAGACCCGTGCTGTCGCACCGTCGGAACTCAACTGGTCACGCCTTCGTTTCCGGAGTATAGACAGCGATGCGGCTCTGGCAATTTGACGCAACACTATCGCCCGACGCCGCGCCGTCCGAGGCGTTGCGCTAGCCGAGCGATGCCGGAGCGGGGGTTTTGGCAAGCGGCGGGACGCGCCGGAGGAGCCGGCGCGCGGTGACAGAACGTGGTTCAGGCCGTGCGTTGCGCCTCGGCCTGGCGGTCGTCGCGATCGTTCTTCTTCACGCCGCGGATGTTCATGACCGCCAGGCACACCTGCAGGGCGATCAGCGCCCAGGCACTGGCGTACAGCCCCCATACGACCCACAGCACGTTGCTCGCAAGAAAGCACCAGAATCCCACCGTACGGCGCCGCGGGTTGAGCGAGCCGATCAGCCAGGCGGCGGCGACCGTGATCAGCATCGCTGGCCACTGCAGCAGGTCGAGAAAAATATCCAAGCGTCCTCCGGATCGTGAGCAAACCTGGGTCTTGGGGGCCGGGCGGCAGGCTTTAGTTCCCCCCTGCCGTCGCCATCCCGACGCCCTGGCTACCCTGCCCCTCGACCCGTCGTTCGAGGTCGCGTGGCTCGATGATCAGCCGCCCGCCGCTGGCGCGGTTGGCGCGCTGCCATTCCTCGAGCAGCTCCATGCAGGCATGGTCGATGTAACCGAGGCGCTCGAGCGGCACGTGCAGCCGGGCATCTCGCGGCAGCGTCTCAAGGGTTTGCGCCAGCTGCGGCACCTTGAGGAAGGTAGCCGCGCCGTCCAGCTGCAGCTCCACGTCGCGGCCATCGCGACGCAGCGAGATGTCCAGCCGCGAAGCGCGCCAGGCGAGCTGCACCAGGGTCAGCGCAAAACCGAGCAACACGCCGGTGAGCAGATCGGTGGTGACGATCGCCAACGCCGTGGCCAGATAGATCAGTATCGCCATTCGGCCGTAGCGGCCGAGGTGACGCAGCGCCTTGAGGTCGACCAGCTTCAGGCCCGTGTAGACCAGCACGCCGGCCAGGCTCGCCACCGGTATCCGCTCGAGCAAGGCGCCCAGCAGGACGACCGCAGCGAGCAGCCAGACGGCGTGCAGCATCGCCGACAGGCGGGTTGCCGCACCGGCCTGGACATTGGCCGAGCTGCGCACGATCACCCCGGTCATCGGCAGCGCGCCGAGCACGCCGCAGAGCATGTTGCCGACACCCTGGGCGGACAGCTCGCGATCGAAGTCGGCGCGCGGCCCCTGGTGCATGCGGTCCACCGCCGCGGCGGACAACAGCGTCTCGGCACTGGCGATGAAGGCCACCGCCACGGCGGCCACCAGCAGATGCGGATCGGTCAGGGCGAGCAGGTCGTCCGGCCGTAGCCAGTCGATCGCCTCGCCAAGATTGGCTGGCACCTCGACTCGGCGCACCTCCAGGCCGAACCAGAGCCCGGCAAGGGTCGCCAGTCCCACACCGATCAAGGCGCCGGGCAGCAGCTTCAGGCGACGCGGGGCGAAACGGTCCCAGCTCCACATCACGGCGATGGTCAGCAGACCGAGCAGCGCCGCCTCCCTGCCGCTTCCTGAAAGCGACAAGGCCTCGCCCACCGCCGTCGGGAACGCGCCCAGGTTATCCAGGCCGGATGCCCGGGGCGTGGCGTCGAGCATCACGTGAATCTGCGACAGCACGATCAGCACGCCGATGCCGGCGAGCATCCCGTAGACCACCGCCGGTGCGGTGACGCGAAACCAGCAGCCCAGCCGCAGGCGCCCGGCCATCAACTGCAGCGCCCCGGCCAGCAGCAGGATCGGCCCGAGCATCGCCACACCGTGCCGCTGGACCAGCTCGAAGACCAGCACGGTGAGGCCCGCCGCCGGGCCGCTGACCTGTAGCGGCGCACCGGCCAGCCAGCCGACCACCAGCCCGCCGACGATACCGGTGATCAGACCCTTGGCCGGCGGCATGCCGGAGGCGATGGCGATACCCATGCACAGCGGCAGCGCCACCAGAAATACCACCAGCGATGCCAGCGCATCGCGCGGCAAGGTGGCTTTGAGCGATTGGATGGACATGAAGCGGTCTCTCCCTGGAGCAAAACACGAGGCAGCCGCAGCGCCGGCAGACGCGCGGCGTCGAGACAGGACGGATCAGGCCGGCTGGTAGCGCGGCCGCGGCGTGGCGACCGGCGCCGGGCCTTCGCCGTCGAGCGGCAGGAAGACGCCACGGCGCGCGTCATAGGCGCGAATGTCGCAGCTCTCGATGTCGTACACCCAGCCGTGAACGAACAACTGGCCGCTGGCAAGCCGCGCGGCGACCGAGGGATGGGTGCGCAGGTGATCGAGCTGGGCGACCACGTTCTCTTCGGTGAGCACGCCGAGGCCCTCGTGTCCGCTGCAGGCGCAGTTCTGCTCGACCACGGTCCGGGCGACTTCGCTGTGGCGCAGCCAGGCCTTGACCGTCGGCATGCGTTCGAGGGTCTGCGGATCGAGCACCGCCTTCATCGCCCCGCAATCGGAATGGCCGCAGACGATGATGTGCTGCACGCCGAGGGCCATCACCGCGTACTCGATCGCCGTGGACACCCCGCCGTTCATCTGCCCGTAGGGCGGCACCACGTTGCCGACGTTGCGGGTGACGAACAGGTCCCCCGGCGCGCTCTGGGTGATCAGTTCGGGGACGATTCGCGAATCGGCGCAGGTGATGAACATCGCCCGCGGCCGCTGGGCATTGGCCAGCCGACGAAACAACGCCTGCTGCGCGGGAAACACCTCCCGGCGAAAGCGACGAAAGCCCTCGACGACCTGGTTCAGCGCCTCGTCGGCGCTCGGCGTGACGGGCAGGTCTTCCGGGGTGCTGGCCGGTAGGGTGCAATCATTCATGCTCAAGCCTCCTGTGGTCGTGACCGACGGGTCACGTTCGCCACGAGGCTAGCCTCACAAACTTAAACGAACCTGAACGCGCCGCTCTGGCACGCGGCTTTCAGGCAGGCAATAGGCCATCCCTGCAATGCTCGGCGCCCGGTTAGATCAGGCTCAGCTGCTGTCCGGGCGGAGCGAACCGACTGCAATCGAGCCCGTAGTTGTCCTCGCGCCGGTTGTAGCCGAAGCGTTTGCAGGCGAGCTTGAAGCGCTGGGCGATCAGCTCGGCGAAGTGGCCCTCCCCGCGCATGCGGGTGCCGAAGCGGCTGTCGTAGTCCTTGCCACCACGAGACTGGCGCACCAGGCTCATCACATGGGCGGCCCGGTCCGGAAAGTGCTCACCGAGCCAGGCCTCGAACAGCGGCGCGACCTCATGGGGCAGGCGCAGCAGCACGTAGCCGGCCGAGCGCGCACCGGCCTCGCGCGCGGCTTCCAGCATCCGCTCCAGTTCCATGTCGTTGATCATCGGGATCATCGGCGCGCACATCACGCTGACCGGCACACCGGCCTCGTTCAATGTGCGCAGGGTACGCAGGCGCGCCGTCGGGGATGCCGCGCGCGGTTCCATGATGCGCTTGAGCTCGTCGTCAAGGGTGGTCAGGCTCAGGGATACGGTCACCAGCCGCTGCTCGGCCAGCGGCACCAAAAGGTCCAGATCGCGCAGCACCAGCGAACTCTTGGTGATGATGTGCAGCGGATGCTTGAAGCGCAGCAGGATCTCCAGCGCCTGGCGCGTGAGCCGCTGGTCGCGCTCGAGCGGCTGGTAGGCGTCGGTGTTGACCCCCAGCGCCAGGGGCTGCGGCACGTAGCCGGGCTTGGACAGCTCCTGCTCCAGGCGCTCGGCGAGGTTGGTCTTGGCGATCAGGCGGGTCTCGAAATCGATCCCCGGCGAGAGGTCCCAGTAGGCGTGGCTGGGTCGGGCGAAGCAGTAGATGCGACGTCTCCCCGTCTTCAGTAGCAGCTGGCTTTAGAGTCCTGGGTCAATGTAACGGCTTTCGAGGCCAGTTGCTCGGCATAGGCCGATGGGGTTAACCCACCAAGCCCTTTCTTCGGTCTCTCTT
>NZ_JAAMRF010000007.1 GCF_013522725.1 Stutzerimonas azotifigens | reverse complement strand
CAACAACGAGTTCGACGAGAACCGCCTGATCTTCAACTACCCGTTGTCGATCCTGTAACACCGCTTCACCCGTTTGCTCCTGTTACGGCATTTCTTTAGCCCGTCCTCGTGACGGGCTTTTTTATGCGGCACAGCTGGCTGGCCGTTAATCGCACCGAATCATCAAAAGTCCAGATCTGCTTCGTAAAACTCCCTTCTTGCCCCGCCATTCGGCAGCGAAAAATACAGGCCAACGGCGGTACAGCCGCTCTAGCCGAGATAACAACAATGAAAACCCAGGTAGCGATCATCGGTGCCGGTCCGTCCGGCTTACTGCTAGGCCAGTTGCTGCACAAGGCTGGCATCGACACCGTGATACTCGAACGGCAAACACCGGAATACGTGCTGGGCCGGATTCGCGCGGGCGTCCTCGAACAGGGCATGGTGGACCTGCTGCGCGAAGCCGGCGTGAGCGAGCGCATGGACAGGGAGGGGCTCGTTCACGAAGGGGTCGAACTGGTCTTCGCAGGTCGACGCCAGCGGCTCGATCTCAAGGCCCACAGCGGCGGCAAAACGGTCATGGTCTACGGCCAGACCGAGGTGACCCGCGACTTGATGCAAGCACGTCAGGCCAGCGCCGCGCCGACCGTTTACGAGGCGAGCGACGTCTGGGTACACGATGCAAAAAGTGACGCGCCCTACCTCACCTACCGCAAGGATGGCGAAGCACTCCGGCTCGACTGCGACTACATCGCCGGCTGCGACGGCTTCCACGGCGTCGCCCGCCAGTCGATCCCCGATGGCGTGCTGCAGACCTTCGAACGGGTCTACCCGTTCGGCTGGCTGGGCCTGCTCAGCGACACGCCGCCGGTCAATCATGAACTGATTTACGCCCACCACGAGCGCGGCTTCGTGCTCTGTAGCCAGCGTTCGGAGACCCGCAGCCGCTATTACCTGCAGGTGCCGCTGGATGAGAAGGTCGAAGACTGGCCGGACGAGCGTTTCTGGCAGGAATTGAAAATCCGCTTGCCGCGGGACATCGCTGACAGGCTGGTCACCGGCCCTTCCCTGGAAAAGAGCATCGCCCCGCTGCGCAGCTTCGTCGTCGAGCCCATGCAGTACGGTCGGCTGTTCCTGCTTGGGGATGCCGCGCATATCGTGCCGCCGACCGGTGCCAAGGGGCTCAACCTCGCGGCGAGCGATGTCAGCACGCTCTATCGCATCCTGCTCAAGGTGTATCGAGAGGGCCGCGCCGACTTACTCGAACGCTACTCGCAGATCTGCCTGAGACGAATCTGGAAGGCCGAGCGGTTCTCCTGGTGGATGACCCAACTGCTGCATAAATTTCCGGAAAAGGACGGCTTCGACCGGCGCCTGCAAGAGACCGAACGCGATTACTTCCTCAACTCCGAAGCCGGCCGCATGACCATCGCCGAGAACTATGTGGGCCTGCCCTACGAACCGATCGACTGACCCGGCATGGCGACTTTGCGAAAGGCATTGGGGCTCTGTCCGGTCAGCCGCCGGAAGTAGCGAGAAAAATAGGCAGGCTCGGAAAACCCCAGGTAATCGGAAATCTGGTTGACCGTCATCGCGGTGTAGATGAGGTCGCGCTTGGCCTCGAGCAGCAGGCGCTGGTGGACCACCTGCAAGGCACTCTGCCCGGCCAGGCGACGGCACAGGCCATTGAGGTGCGCGGCGGAAATGTCCAGCTCGCGCGCATACCGCTCGATACCCCAATGCTCGCGGTAATGGGCTTCGACCAGGGCGCCGAACTGTGCCAGCAACCCGTGTCCGCGCGGCAGGGTTCCACGCCGGCCCGCAGGCTCGGACACACCCTGGCGCGCGACCCAGACCATCAGCAGCGTCACCAGCGAGCGCAGCGACAGATCCCGCCCGGGCGCACGCTGCTGGTACTCGCGCTGCAGCGCGGCCAGCAGCAAATCGAGTTGCACCTGGTCGTCGCCCAGCAGATGACAGGCCGGTTGCGACGCGAACCCCATTGCGCCGTCCAGCGATCCTCGCAACGACTCGAGCAATGGCGCGGACAGCGTGACCACGTAGCCCTGTATGTCGGCCGAAAAGCGAAACCCGTGGATGGCCAGCGGCGGCACGACCTGCAACGCGGGACGCTCGATGCGGTGCCTACGCCCTTCGATTTCCACATTGGCCTGCCCCTGCTGCACATAGAGCAGCTGCAGCAGATCGCCATGCCGATGGGGCTTGATCTCCCAACCGTGCTGGCTGCTGCGCTGGGGAATCGACTCGCAATGCAGCAGGTCTTCGGTCGGCCAGTCCAGTTGCTCGCCGTACAACTTGAAGACCGGCACACCTTGCGAGGCCATGACTATGGCCGGGTCACTCGAGCGACTCGACGCCCATCTCGTCCCACACCTGCTCGGCGAGATGGAAGGTCGCGTTGGCCGCCGGGATGCCGCAGTAGATCGCGCTCTGCATCAGCACTTCCTTGATCTCGTCCCGCGTCACGCCGTTGTTCTTGGCCGCCTTCAGATGCAGCTTGAGCTCGCCCTCGCGGTTCATGCCGATGAGCATGGCGATGGTGATCAGGCTGCGGGTGTGCCGTGGCAGACCCGGTCGCGTCCAGATGTCACCCCAGGCGTGGCGGGTGATCATTTCCTGGAATTCCTGGTTGAACGGCGTGATGTTCTCCAGGCTGCGGTCGACATGAGCATCGCCCAGTACCGCACGGCGTACCTGCATGCCAGCCTCGTAACGCTGTTTTTCGTCCATCGTCGATCCTTTGAAAGTCAGTGGCCCAGGAACGCCAGCACCCGGGTGGTGAAGGCATCGCCCGCTTCCACGTTGGACAGATGCGCCGCGGGGAACTCGACCAACTCGGCGCCGGCGATGCGTTCCTGCATGAAGCGGCCGTGTTCGGGAGTGGTCACCGCGTCCGCGCTGCCGCAAACGATCAGCGTCGGCACGGTGATGCGCCCCAGTTGCTCGCGATAGTCGGCATCGCGCACCGCCGCGCAATTGGCGGCATATCCCTCGGGCGAGGTCTGCGCGAGCATCTCGACGATCGGCTCGACTTTCTGCGGTTCGACGCTGGCGAAGGCTGGGGTAAACCAGCGTCCGATCGAGGCGTCTCGCAGATCGCGCATGGCCTGTTGGCCGCCGGCCAGAACGGTGTCGATGCGGCCGTTCCAGACCTCGTCGGAGCCTATTTTCGCTCCGGTGTTGCACAGCACCAGCCTCTCGAGCCGATCGCCGGCGTTTATGCCAAGCCACTGACCAATCAGGCCGCCCATCGACAGGCCGCAAAAGCTCACCTTGGCGATGTCCAGCGCGTCGAGCAGCGCCAGTGCATCCTGCCCCAGCTGCTCTATGGTGTAAGGACCGGGCGTGACCAGCGAAGCGCCGTGGCCGCGGGTATCGAAGCGCAGCACCCGAAAATGCTGGGCGAAGGCGCCAAGCTGGGCATCCCACATGCGCAGGTCGGTGCCCAGCGAGTTGGACAGCATCAGCACTGGGGCGTCGTCCGGGCCGTCGAGCCGGTAGTTCAGGTCGCCATCGGCGAGCGTTACGAAAGGCATTGCAGAATCCTCAACGAGACAGGGCGTGATGGTCGGCCAGCGCGCGCTCGACCCAGCGGCGCGCCTGGCCCAGGTAATTAGCCGGGTCCAGCAGGCGGTCCAGCGCCTCGGGCGAAAGCTCGGCACTGACTTGCAGGTCGTCCCCAAGCACCTCGCGCAGGTGACGCCCCTCGGCGACGGCGCGCTTGCAGCATTGTTCGACCAGATGATGCGCGGCGTCGCGGCCGATGCGCTGGGCCAGGACGATGCTGACCGCTTCGGCCAGCACCAGGCCCTGGGTCAGTTCCAGATTGCTGCGCATCCGCGCGGCATCGACTTCGAGTTCCGGGACGACCTGGAGTGCCTGCTGCAGCGCACCGCCGACCAGACAGCACAGCTCGGGCAGCGTGTCCCATTCGGCGTGCCAGAGGCCGAGGCTGCGCTCGTGCTCCTGAGGCATCGCCGACAGCATGGTGGAGACCAGGCCCGGTGCGCGGGTCGCTGCGGCGATCAGCACCGCGGCGCTGACCGGGTTGCGCTTGTGGGGCATGGTCGAAGAACCGCCGCGCCCCTGCCCCGCAGGCTCGAACACCTCGCCGGCCTCGGTCTGCATCAATAGCGACAGGTCACGGCCGATCTTGCCCAGGCTGCCGGCAATCAGCCCCAGCAGCGTGCCGAACTCAGCCAGACGATCACGCTGGGTATGCCAGGGCTGATCCGGCAGAGCCAGCCCGAGCTCCTCGGCCAGCGCCTGGCTGACCGGCCAGGCCTGCTCGCCCAGTGCGGCCAGGGTGCCGGACGCGCCGCCGAATTGCAGCGCCAGCAGGCGAGGCTTGAGCTCCTCGAGACGCTGGCGATGGCGGTTGAGCGCGCCAAGCCAACCGGCGAGCTTCATGCCGAGCGTGACGGGCGTGGCGTGCTGCAGCCAGGTCCGGCCGGTCATCGGCGTATCGGCGTGGCGCTGGGCCTGATCGGCAAGCGCGCCACCCAACTGTGCAAGATCCCGTTCCAGCAGGCCGACGGCGCGCCGCAGCTGAAGGACCAGCCCCGTGTCCATCACGTCCTGGCTGGTGGCGCCCAGGTGGACACTGCGCTCGGCCTCGGGGTCGCCCTGCGCGACACGTTTGCCCAGCGCCTTGACGAGTGGAATCGCCGAGTTACCGGACTTGAGGATCGCCTGCTGCAGCGCATCCAGATCGTAGAGTTCGACCTGGCAGGCCGCTTCGATCGGCTGCACCGCTTGAGCTGGAATCACCCCGACCCGCGCCTCGGCGCGCGCCAGGGCGGCTTCGAAATCGAGCATGCCCTGTAGCCGACCGTGATCGGAAAACACCTCACGCATGGCTGCGCCGGTGAAATAGGCATCGAATAACTGGTGGGACGAACGTTGCACCTGCGTTCTCCATGGTTGAACAGAGCACACCCCTGCCGGCTGCGAGTCTAGCCGCAAGCAGGGGTGACAGGCGGGTCAGACCCGTTCGATGGCCATGGCGACGCCCTGGCCGACACCGACACACATGGTCGCCAACCCCAGGCGCCCGCCGTTCTTTTCCAGCCAGTGCACGGTGGTCATGACGATGCGCGTGCCGCTCATGCCCAGCGGATGACCCAGGGCGATACCCCCGCCCTGCGGATTGACCTTCTCGCTGTCGTCCGGCAGGCCGAACTCACGCACGCAGGCCAACGCCTGGCTGGCGAAGGCTTCGTTGAGCTCCACCACGTCGAAGTCCTCGACGCGTTTGTCCAGCCGCGCCAGCAATTTGCGCACCGCCGGCACCGGGCCAACGCCCATGATGCGCGGAGAAACGCCGGAGGCGGCCATCCCGAGCACCCGAGCGCGCGGCGTGAGGCCGTACTTCTCCACCGCCTCGCGCGAGGCCAGGATCATCGCCGCAGCGCCATCGTTGACGCCCGAGGCGTTGCCGGCGGTGATGGTCTTGTCCGGGCCGTTCACCGGCTTGAGCTTGGCCAGGGTTTCAGCCGTGGTGTCTGGGCGCAGGTGTTCGTCGCGATCGACGACGGTTTCGCCCTTCTTGGTCTTGATCACCACCGGCACGATCTCTTCGGCGAAGAAGCCCGCTTCCTGGGCCGCAGCGGCGCGCTGCTGGCTACGCAAGGCGAAGGCGTCCTGATCGGCTCGGCTGACGTTGTACTCGTCGGCCACGTTGTCGGCGGTCTCGGGCATCGAGTCGACACCGTACTGCTGTTTGATCAGCGGATTGATGAAGCGCCAGCCGATGGTGGTGTCTTCGAGCTTCATGTTGCGGGAAAAGGCGGTATCGGCCTTGCCCATGACGAAGGGCGCGCGGGACATGGATTCCACCCCGCCGGCAATCGCCAGGTCGATCTCACCGGCGGCGATCGAACGGAACGCCGCGCCAACGGCGTCCATACCCGAGGCGCAGAGGCGGTTGAGGGTCAGCGCCGGGACGTTGTCCGGCAGGCCCGCCAGCAGCGCCGCCATGCGGGCGACGTTGCGGTTGTCCTCGCCGGCCTGGTTGGCGCAGCCCATATAGACTTCGTCGATCTCGTCCGGCTTCAGCCCCGGGTTGCGCTCGAGCAGCGCCCGTAGCGGGATGGCGGCAAGATCGTCGGCACGTACCGCCGACAGAGCGCCGCCGAAGCGGCCAATAGGTGTACGTACGGCATCGCAGATAAAGACTTCACGACTCATTCATCACTCCCCTTCTGCCCATGAGCGGCAGCGGTACGGGCCTCCAGATCACGCAGCGCCACGAGCTCCGCCTCGGTCGGCTCGGCGGTGGTCTGCACGTTGTCGGCAAAACGGATGGCCCAACCGGTGGCCTCGATTACTTGCTCGCGGGTGATACCCGGGTGCAGCGAGGTCACCACGAATTCGTTGGACCCGGCTTCCGGCTCCATGATGCACAGGTCGGTGATGATCCCCACCGGGCCGGCGCCCGGCAGCCCGAGGCGCTTACGCGCATCGCCGCCCTCGGCGTGTCCCACCGAGGTGATGAACGCCAGCTTGTCGACAAAGGTGCGGTGCGACTGCTTGAGGATGATCAGGACCTGCTTGGCCGAACCGGCAATTTCCGGCGCGCCGCCGGCCCCTGGCAAGCGGACTTTCGGTTGGTGATAATCGCCGATTACCGTGGTGTTGATGTTGCCGAACTTGTCGACCTGGGCCGCGCCGAGGAAACCGACGTCGATGCGTCCGCCCTGCAGCCAGTAGCGGAAGATCTCGCCGGTAGGCACTACGGTGTCCGCGGTTTCGGCCAACTCGCCATCGCCGATCGACAGCGGCAACACGCTGGGCTTGGCGCCGATCGGACCCGATTCGTAGATCAGCACCACGTCCGGGGCGTGGGTCAGGCGAGCCAGGTTGGCGGCCTTGGATGGCAGGCCTATGCCGACGAAGCAGACGCTGCCATTGCCCAGGCGGCGGGAGGCGGCGACGGTCATCATTTCATTGGTGGAATAGCTGCCCATCATTTGGCCTCCTGTGCTGCGGCCAGCTTCTGCTGGAACTCGTTGAAGTCGCTCGTGCCACGGATGTATTCATCGATCCAGGCATTGAAGCTTTCACGGTCGCGAGCGATCGGGTCCCAATCCTGATAGAAGCGGTTGTCGCGCTCGTAATAACCGTGGGCGTAGGACGGATGCGCGCCGCGCGGCACCTCGCAGACAGCCGTGACCGCCCAAGTCGGCAACACGCAGGCGTTCATTGGGGCCTGGAGGTCGTCGACGATCTCCTCGACCGTGACGATGCTGCGCCTGGCCGCCAACGCCGCCTCCTTCTGTACGCCGAGGATGCCCTGGATCAACACGTTGCCTTTGCGGTCCGCCTTCTGCGCGTGGATCACGGTGACGTCAGGGCGTACCGAAGGGACCGCCGCCAGGCGCTCGCCGGTGAAGGGGCAGTCGATGAACTTGATCAGCGGATTGACCTTCGGCAGGTCCGAACCGAGGTACGCACGCAGCACGGCAAAGGGCAGACCCGAGGCGCCGGCGACGTACGCGTTGGCGAGGTCCGCATGGCTGTGTTCCTCGATCTCCAATGGCTGCGGCCATCCCTTCTCGACCGCGTCGCGCAAGCGATGCAGCGAACCGACCCCCGGATTGCCACCCCAGGAAAAGATCAGCTTCTTGGCACAGCCGGCACCGATCATGAGGTCATAGACCAGATCCGGCGTCATGCGCACGAGCGTGAGGTCTTTCTTGCCCTGACGGATGATTTCGTGGGATGCGGCAGTCGGGATCAGATGGGTGAAACCTTCGAGGGCGACGGTGTCGCCATCGTTGACGAAGCGCTGCACCGCTTCGCGCAGGGAAATCAGTTCGGCCATTGTTGGGTACCCGTCTATTTATTCGATCCTCGCTGGGAGCGAGGCGGTAACCAAAAGTACGGCGATGAGCTCGTCAGAACAATCCGATAATCGACTATTCGGTCGATTATCGAACGATTCCGATGAGTTTCATCGGGGTACGCATATTCGCCCGATACGCGCCCCGCCGTGACGTGCTGCGTTCGATTAACGAACGGTATTTCGCTCCCTATAAGCGGGTAGTCAGACCGTGAATATTCTGCGCAACCGCCCGGCCTCCCTGGATCGTGGAGCCTGACGGGGTACTCAGCTCGCTTGGTATATATCGTCAGGGGCTGGGCACTCAATTGACGTAACTAACTAGTTGGTACATTTTCTGGCCAGCCAATAAAACAATGAGAAATGCCTATGCCTCATACCCTTCTGGTGCTCAACGGGCCGAATCTGAACATGCTCGGCACCCGTGAGCCGGCCACCTATGGCCACGAGACCCTTGCCGACATCGCCGAGCTGTGTCGCCGTACCGGCGAACTGCTCGGCCTCTCGATCGAATTTCAGCAGACCAACCATGAAGGCCAGCTGATCGAGTGGATTCACCAGGCGCGCGGCCGTTGCGCCGGTATCGTCATCAATCCAGCTGCCTGGACCCACACCTCCGTTGCGATTCGCGATGCGCTGGCGGCCGCGGAGCTGCCGGTCATCGAGGTGCATCTGTCCAACGTGCACAAACGCGAGGCCTTCCGGCATCACTCCTACGTCTCACCGGTCGCGGTCGGTGTGCTGTGCGGTTTCGGCAGCCACGGTTATCGGCTGGCCATCGAACACTTCGCCCACCTCCTGGAAGGCTGAACATGACTCAACGCAGCATTCTTGCCGGCCTGATTGGCAAAGGTATCCAGGCTTCCCGAACGCCGGCGATGCACGAGCGCGAAGGGGACGCTCAGGGCTTGCGCTATCTCTACCGGCTGATCGATCTGGACGCCCTCGGGCTCGATACCGACGCCCTCCCCGAGCTGCTCACCGCCGCCGAGCGCATGGGCTACACGGGGCTGAACATCACCTTTCCCTGCAAGCAGCTGATCATCCCGCTGCTCGACGAGCTGTCGCCCGAAGCGAGCGGTATCGGCGCGGTGAACACCGTGGTGCTCAAGGATGGCAAGCGCATCGGCCACAACACTGATGCCCTGGGCTTCGCCGAAGGCTTCCGGCGCAACCTGGACGACGCGCCTCGCCGCCGCGTGGTGCAGATGGGCGCCGGCGGTGCCGGGGCCGCCGTCGCCCATGCGCTGCTCAGCGAAGGGGTGGAAACGCTGAGCATTTTCGATGTGGAAACGGATCGGGCCAAAGCCCTGGTCGACAGCCTCAACGAGAGCTTCGCCGCCGAGCGCGCGCGCCCGGGTACGGACCTGACAGCAGCCATGGCCGAGGCCGACGGGCTGGTCAACACCACCCCGGTCGGAATGGACAAGCTGCCAGGCACGCCGCTGCCGCCCGAATTGCTGCGCCCTGAGCTTTGGGTAGCCGAGATCATCTACTTCCCGCTGGAGACCGAACTGCTCCGGCATGCCCGCGCGCTGGGCTGCCGTACCCTCGACGGCGGCAACATGGCAGTTTTTCAGGCGGTCAAGGCGTTCGAGTTGTTCAGCGGCAAGCAACCGGACGCCGAGCGCATGCTCGCCCATTTCGCAAGTTTCTAGAGCGCTGACGCAGACGCCCGGTCATGCGGCGTCTGCGCCGACCTGCATAGGCTGCGCGGACAAACAAAGCTGACGATGACGCTCGCTACTCGGGCTCGACGGTCACGTAACGCAGCACCACGTCGCAGATCATCTGCTTGTGGCGTTCGCGATTGGCCGCCGCGGCGAGATCGATATCGAAAATCCAGCCGAAGGTATGCCGGTTCGATACCCGGTAGAAGCAGAACGAGCTGATCAGCATGTGTACGTCCAGCGCGCTCAATCCCTCGCGAATCACACCTTGCGCCCGACCTCGCTGCAAGACGTCGTCGATGATCTCCAGAATCGCGCTGCTCTGGGAGCGAATCACCTGGGATTCGGAAACGAACTGCCCGTAGTTGATGTTCTCGATGCTGACGATGCGTACGAAGTCGACGTTGTGGTCGTGGTGATCGAAGGTGAACTCCGCCAGCCGGCGCATCGCGTCGAGCGGCTCCAGCTCCCTCAGGTGCAGCGTACGTTCGGTGCCACGGATGTCGCCGTAGAGCTTTTCCAACACCGCCAGATAGAGCTGCTCCTTGCTGCTGAAGTAGTAGTAGATCATCCGCTTCGAGGTTTTCGTACGCTCGGCGATGGAATCGACCCTCGCGCCGGACAACCCTTGCTGGACGAACTCGCTGATGGCCGCCTGAAGGATGTTTTCCCGTGTCTGTTCCGGATTGTTCTTGCGGCCTTTGCGAGGCGCCTCGGCTGACTCGTTGGTAGGTGAAAGCACAGGCTCGTTCATGACTGTTCTTCTTGTGGTTCAAGACAGGCGGCGCCCGAGGCGCCGCCGTGACGCAGAGGTTGACGCTAGATACGCGGAGCGCGAGCGCTAGCCGCCGCGCTGCGCGCCTTGGCCATCGCTGCCAGGCGCACCGCTACGTTGGCCGCACCGTAGCCGATATAACCATTCTTGCGTTGCAGGACTTCGAAGAAGAAGCGGTCCTCGAATGCCTCGGTATAGACGTGGAAGAGCTCTCCGCCCTGGTTGTCGCGGTCGTAGAGCACGTTGTAGTAGGCCAGCTCGCTCAGGAATTCATCGTCGAAATCGAAGCGTGCGGCCAGGTCGTCATAGTAGTTCAGCGGGATTTCCAGCAGCGGAACGCCGGCCTCCTTGGCCCGCGCCACCTCAGCGAAGATGTTCTCGCAGCTAAAGGCGATGTGGTGCACACCCGAGCCACGGTAGTTGGACAACGCGTGGGAAATCGCGGTGTTGCGGTTCTCCGAGATGTTCAGCGGCAGGCGGATCGAACCGCAATGGCTGCGGATGGCGCGGCTCTTCACCAGACCGTAAGGATCGGGCAGCACCACTTCGTCGTCGGCTTCGAAGTCGAGCAGGGATTTGTAGAACAGCACCCAGCTGTCGAGGCTGTCGGCGGGCAGCGCCATCGCCATGTGGTCGATCCGTTGCAGATTGCCGGTGGCCTTCGCGCCCGTATCCAGATGGAAGTCCGTGTCATAGATGGTCTGCTGCGAATCGCCCTGTTCCACCAGATAGATCAGACTGCCATCGGGTGCGCGCACAGCCGGGATCTCACGCTCGTTCGGCCCGACCAAACCGCGGTACGGTTGGCCACCGAAGGCCTGGGCGCGATCAAGCGCGCTGCCGGCATCGCGTACGCGCAGCGCCGTGGCACACAGCGAGGCGCCATGGGCTTCGAGGAAGTTGTGCGCGAATGAGTATGGCTCGGCGTTGAGCACGATGTTTATCTCGCCCTGACGCATCAGCCTCACGCCTTTGGAACGATGCTGGCCGGCGCGTGCAAAGCCGAGCCGCTCCAGCCAGCCGGCCAGTTTGGCGCCCTGCCCTTCGTCCACCGCGAATTCGAGAAACTCGACGCCGTCGTAGCGGCTCGCCGGTGGCGGCGCGAACAGGATGTCCAGGTTCTCCGGCGGCGTAGCATCTTGCGCCAGCAGCGTCCGGGTCTTTTCTTCGAGGTAGAGCAGCGAGCGCAGGCCATCTACGGCATTGGCCCGGGGCGGCGCCGCGCGAAAGCCGTCGTTGAAGATCTCCAGCGACAATGGCCCGCGGTAGCCGGTACGGATAATCGGTGCGAGAAAGCCGGGCAGATCGAACTCTCCCTGACCCGGGAAGCAACGGAAGTGGCGACTCCACTCCAGCACGTCCATCGACAGCAGGGGCGCATCGGCCATCTGCACGAAGAAGATCTTGTCGCCCGGAATCTGCTCGATAGCTGCCGGGTCGCCCTTGAGCGACAGCGTGTGGAAACTGTCCAGGATCACCCCGAGGGCCGGATGGTCGGCCTGACGGACGAGGTTCCAGACCTGCTGGTAGGTATTGACGTGGCGACCCCAAGCGAGCGCCTCATAGCCGATCCGCAAGCCTCGCGCAGCGGCGTGCTCAGCCAGCAGTCGCAGGTCCTCGACCAGGATCGCCTCATCTCCCAGCGCATCGGCGGCCACGTTGCTGCATACCAGCACCAGATCGGTGCCCAGCTCCTGCATCAGGTCGAACTTGCGCTCGGCGCGGTCGAGGTTGCGCGGCAGGCGGTCGCGGCGGCATCCCTCGAAGTCACGAAACGGCTGGAACAAGGTGATCGCCAAGCCCAGGTCGCTGCACAGCTTGCGGATCGCTCGCGGGCTGCCGTCGTAGTAAAGCAGGTCGTTTTCGAAGATCTCGACGCCGTCGAACCCGGCGGCGGCGATGGCCTCGAGTTTTTCCGGCAGGGTTCCGCTGAGGGACACGGTTGCAATCGAACGGTGCATGCAGGACTCCATTTGAACAGACGGCTCGGCAGGCGGCCGCTTATTGTTATCCGGCCGTTAGGCCCATCCGTAAAATGTAGCGCGATGCTCCCTGTTTGAAGCGACGACAGGCTCGAAAATGTACGAACCGGTTAGTTTTTTGTTCGATTACCGCACAGGTTCGCTTTCAGGCATGCCGTCTGCGTTGCATCAGCGCCGCACCCAGGCCGCTGAGGCAGATGATCGCGATGCCATACAACGAGATCGCATCCGGCACGTGACCGAAGAACAGGGCGCCGAGCAGCCCGGCGAATACGATCTGCCCGTAGCCGAAAGGTGCCAGCAGAGCCGGTGCGGCATGCCGAAACGCCTGGGTCAGCAACAGATGGCCGAGCATGCCGCAGGTACCCAGCGCCACCATGAACAATGCCCCGATGACATCCGGTACCTGCCAGAAGAAGGGCACCAGTGCGCTGACCGCCAGCGTATTGAACAACCCGGTGAAGAAGTTGCTGGTGGTCGGGCTGTCGGTCTCGCTCAGTTTGCGGGTCAGGATCTGGTAGGTGCCGAAGCAGATGGCCGAACCTAAGGGAAACAGCACCGCCGGCGTAAACATCGCGCCGTCCGGGTGCACCACCAACAGCACGCCGGCGAAGCCCACCAGCACCGCAGCCCACTGAGCACGGCTGACCTTCTCGCCGAGCAGCGGAACCGACATCGCCGTTACCAGCAAGGGCGCGAGAAAGTTGACTGCCGTCGCTTCGGCGATTGGCAGGTAAAACAAACCGGTGGTAAACAGCAAACTGGTGCCGAGCAGGCAGCACGCTCTCGCCGCCTGCAGCAGCGGGCGCCGGGTGCGCAACACGCGTAGCCCCGACTGCGGCAGGAAGATAACCCCCATCAGCAGCGTGTGGACCACGTAGCGGGCCCAGACCACCATCACAATCGGATACAGGCTCGACAGGTACTTGGACAGCGCATCGTGACTGGCGAACAGGAAGGTCGCGCAGAGAATGAGCGCGATGCCCATGAAGGGGCGGTTCACGCCCGACAGCGGATTACTCGAACTCATCGACTTCCCTTCTAACGGCTCGCACCGGTCAATCGCGAACGATCACGCTCGGTCTTCACTATAACGACTCGAACTGCGCCACATGCGCGCAGTTGTCTTGTGGCATGGGCTACGAGGTCGCGTGGGTATCTCCAGTCAGCGCGACACTCTGCGGCGCGTCGGCAGCAGAACGAGCAAATCACAATCGCTCTCGTCAGGAAAGCACCTGTCACGGCGCGTCAGCCTTGGGATGAAATCCTTATCGTTCGGCCGTGCCCCGGCCGCCCGCGCAACGGACAGACCCGAGGGCCCATGCCTGCAGCCGCGAGCCGGAGCGGCCGAAATGAAAAGACATGACCGGCGCCTCAGCGTTTCGCCTTTGCTCCCTCGTGGCCTTCGAAGGCGACAAAAATGTTCTAACTAGTTAGTTTTCTGTTCGATAATCGGGCATCGCCAATTGATTGGTTCGTTCGTTGGTACCACTATCGGCTCCACCCCGCTTCGGTCACCGAAGCGCCAATAAATAAAAAAGGGTCCTTGCGATGTTCACTTCCCTGTCAGAGCGCGCCCTCGGACGTGCCTCTATCTGCGCGCCGCTTGGCGGTTTGCCAGCCATCGATACCCTCGATTCCTCTATCCGAGCCGGCCACGGAACGCTTCCGTCGCACGCCCTTCAACCTCATGTCGCGCGAGGCTGAAGTCATGGAACAGACCGAGTCGCTAGCCGAGCACCACGAAACCCGTGCAGAGACGCCGAAAAAACGGGTCGGCGAAGTTGCTTTCAGCGTGCTGCTGCTGTTATTCAGCGCGGCGGTACTGATCGCCGCGTACCAGATCGCGGGCTTCACCTCCATCAGTTCGCCAGGCGCATTTCCACTTGGCGTCGGGCTGGTCCTGCTGCTCTCCTCGGGCAAGATTCTGCTCGAACTGCGCCACAAGCGCGCCTCGGACGAACCCAGTTGGGCAGGCTCGTGCAAGCGCTTCTGTGCCGAGCATTTCCCGCTGCGCAACGTCATCCTGATCCTGCTCGCGGTGCTCTATCTTGCCGCGATTCAGTGGGCGACCTTCTATGTCGCGACCTTCGTTTTCCTGTTGCTGGCGATCACCTTTCTGCGCAAGGGACGGCCGGTCAGCGCGTTGCTGATCAGCGCACTGTCGGTGGGCCTGATCTACCTAATGTTCACCCTCGCCTTCAGCGTCTACCTGCCTTAGAGAGCCTGCCCCATGAGCGAAACCCTCTCCTATCTGCTGATGGCCTGGACCACGCCGGAGCTGATGCTGCTCACCGCGCTCGGCACGTTCGCTGGCATCTATATCGGTGCCATTCCCGGTCTGTCGGTCACCATGGCCGTGTCTATTCTGGTGTCCTTCACCTTCGCCTGGGATGTCAACGACGCCCTGGCGCTGATCGTCGGCATCTTCATCGGTGGCGTCTATGGCGGCTCTCGCAGCGCCATTTTGCTTAACATTCCAGGCGCGCCCTCCTCCATTTCCACAGCCTTCGACGGCTATCCGCTGGCCAAGCTGGGCGAAGCCGGGCGCGCCATCGGCCTGAGCACGGTGATGTCGGTGATCGGCGGCCTGGTCGGGGTGATCGTGCTGGCCTGTGCGGCGCCGGTGATCGGCGATCTGGCGCTGAAATTCGCCCCGCGTGACTACTTCCTTATCGCCGCGATCGGTCTGTTGCTGGTCGGCAGTCTGGCCGCCGGTTCACTGGCCAAGGGCATCTTCGCGGCCAGCCTCGGCGCGGTGATCGGCCTGGTCGGAATGGACCCGGTCACCGCCCAGGGCCGCTTCACCCTAGGCCAGGTGGAACTGATGGGCGGCATCCACTACGTGGTGGTGATGATCGGCCTGTTCGGCGTCGCCGAGGCCTTCTACCAGTTGCACAACCTGGACGTGGCGCCGGTGCGGCAGAAAGTCGACAAGATCATTCCCTCCATCGCGATGGTGCTCAAGTACCTGCCGCTATCGATTCGCACCTCGGTCATCGGCGTGCTGGTCGGCGCACTGCCGGGAGTCGGCGGCGATATCGCGGCGCTGATGGCCTACGACCATGCCAAGCGCACCGTGAAGAACCCCAGCCGGCCCTTTGGCGAAGGCGCCTACGAAGGCCTCGTTGCGCCCGAGACGGCCAACAGCAGCGCGGTTGGCGGCGCCTATGTACCGATGCTGACGCTTGGCATTCCCGGCGATGCGGTGACCGCGGTGATCATCGGCGCACTGGTGATCCACGGCCTCAATCCCGGCCCGATGCTGATGGTCGAAAGCCCGCATATCTTCTGGTTCACCGTCGGCAATCTGGCCCTGGCCAACATCTTCCTGTTGATCTTCGGGCTGATGGGCATCCGCTTGTTCGCCAAGATGGTGGAGATGCCCAAGGCCGTATTGATTCCCCTGATTCTGGTGCTCTGCGTGGTCGGTTCCTACTCGATCAACAGCAGCATGACCGAGGTGTACTGGATGCTCGGCTTCGGCCTGCTCGGTTACTTCCTCAAGGCCTATGGCTTCCAGGTCGGGCCGGTCATTCTCGGTGTGATCCTCGGCCCGATGATGGACACCTCCTACCGCCAGGCCATGGCCTCGGTGGGCGACAGCCCGGTCGAGCTGGTCAAGGAACTGCTGACCAACCCGCTGTCGCTGCTGCTCACCCTGGGCATCGTGCTGATTCTGCTCAGCAAGACGCCACTGATGGGCCTGATCAAGAAACGCAAGACCGCACACGGCTGAAAACAACAACAACCTGGAGTGACACCATGATCAAGAAACTGCTCGTTGCGCTATCCCTGTCCGCTGGCGTACTCGCCACCGCGGCCCATGCCGATTATCCCGATCGCAGCATCCAGGCCGTGATTCCCTGGGGCGCCGGCGGCGCAACCGACAACGTGATGCGCAGCCTGACGCCCTACGTGGAGCAAGAACTGGGCGGCAAACTGGTCCTGAACAACCGCCCCGGCGGTACCGCCGTGATCGGCAGCACCTACGTCCGCAGCCAGCGTCCGAACGGCTATACCGTGCTGCTCGGCGCGGAAAACCCGCAGCTCTACCCGGTGCTGGGCCTGGCCGACTTCGATTACAGCGACTTCCATACCGTGAACGTCATCGGCCAGAACGTCGTCGTCATCGCCGCCAATGCCGACGCCCGCTGGAACACCCTGCGCGAGCTGCTCGCCGAAGCCCATGAAAAGCCCAACACCCTGCGCATGGGCAGCACCGGCGCCGGCGGTCTGCCAAGCACTGTCAACGCCATGATCAATGCGGTCGACAAGCTGGAAGTACGTGAAGTGACCTTTGGCGGCGACGGCCCTGGCATCACCGCGCTGATGGGCAACCACATCGACTTCATGTCCCTCAGCCTGGCGGCCGCCAAGGAGCTGATTCGCACCGGCAAGCTCAAGGCCCTGGCGGTTCTCAGCGCCGAGGAAGTCCCGGAGCTGCCCGGCGTCGAGCCGATCACCACCGCTCTGCCGGCTATCGCCGAATACCTGCCGTGGGGTCCGTTCTGGGGGGTGTTCGTACACAAGGACACGCCGGACGACATCAAGCAGAAGCTGGGCGATGCCTATGCCAAGGCCGTGGCCAACCCCGAGTTCCAGAGCTTCCTGAAGAACTTCGGCGCCCACTCGCTGAACCTGCAGGGCGAGGAAGCCGAGCAATTCCTCAAGCGCTGGCAGTCGGTCACCGCCTGGTCGATGTACAAGGCCAAGGCCGTCGAGATCTCGCCGGACAGCGTGGGTATCGAAAAGCCCTGACCGTCGATAGGAAGAAGGCCCGGTCCGGCGGGCCTTTTTTTGCCTGGCGCTCGCCGGCGAGCGCCGAAAGCGGGGTCAGTGAAACAACTGGGCGCTGAGGTCCTGGCTGGCGGACAGCAGGATCGGCAGGAAACGTTTTTCCAGCTCGCTGGCGAGCACCCGGCTGGCATGGGTGCTGATGTTCATGGCGGCCAGCACGTGTCCCGTCGAATCGTAGACCGGCACGGCGATCGAGCGCAGGCCCTGCTCCAACTCCTGGTCGACAAGACACCAGCCCTGCTGACGTACCGTCTGCAGGCAGTCCCAGAGCTCGTCCGGACGATGCAGCGTGCGGCTGGTCTTGGGCTGAAGCTCGGCGTTTGCCAGGTAATCGCGCAGGCTCTCGTCATCCATCGCCGCCAGCAGAATCCGGCCCATGGAAGTGCAGTACGCCGGCAGGCGGCTGCCGACACTCAGATCCACCGAAATGAGCCGCTGTGGAATCGCCGAGCGCGCCAGGTACAGCACCTGTTCGCCTTCCAGCGTGGCCAGATTGCACGCCTCGTGCAGCCGCTCGCTGATCCGATCGAGAAACGGCTGGGCCGACACCGCAAGGGGCGTCGATGACAGATACGCATGGCCCAGCGTCAGCACCTTGGGCAGCAACGAATAGGTGCGGCCGTCGGTGGTCACGTAACCGAGCTGCATCAATGTGTAGAGGCAGCGCCGCACCGCCGCGCGCGGTATCTCGGTGCGATGGCTGATCTGGGCGATGGTCAGGTGGCGTTTGCGTTCCTGGAACGCATTGACCACGGCCAGCCCTCTCGCGAGCGAGGCCATGAAATTCGGGTCACCCGCGAACTGCTCGATGCGCTTGGCCGGCGAAACATAGGCCGGCGGTGCCAGCGGGGGCGTGCGATGTTCATCCATGGCGTGGCTCCAACAGGACTGACCGATCATGCGATTATCGAACGAGCGTTCGATAATCGCAACCTGTCAGCGGAACCCTGGCACGCCTGCCACCCGGTTCTCAAAAAAGGCCCGCATACCTGCGGGCCCTGCATACCGCCCGAGTTCTTAGAGCGCTGCCCGTGTCGTCTCACCGTCCACCAGGCGGTGGATGCCCAACGGATTGGCATTCTTGAGCGCATCGGGCAATAGCTCATCGGGGAAGTTCTGATAGCACACCGGACGCAGGAATCGGTCGATGGCCAGAGTTCCTACCGAAGTACCACGCGGATCGGATGTCGCAGGGTACGGCCCGCCATGCACCATTGCGTCGCAGACTTCGACGCCGGTCGGGTAGCCATTGAGCAACAGCCGTCCGACCTTCTGCTCGAGCAGCGCCACCAGATCGGCGCTGTCAGCCAGATCGACCGTTTCGGCGATCAGCGTTGCCGTCAACTGGCCACGCAACCCTTGCAGCGCGCGTATTAGTTCGGCCCGGTCGGCTACCTCGACCACCACCGTGGCGGGGCCGAAGATTTCCTCCTGCAGCAACTCCTCACCCTCGATCAGCAAACGCGCGTCCGCCTTGAAGAGCTGCGGCTGCGCCTGGTTCCCCTGCTGCTCCTGACCGACCAGATGCGTAATGCCAGGTTGTCCGCGCAGATGGGCAAGACCCTTGCGGTAGCTGTCCAGCGTGCCGGCGTTGAGCATCGCCTGGGCCGGCTGGTCGGCCATGAAGCCCGCCAGTTTCTCCAGGAAACGCGTGAGCTCGGGCGAACGCATACCGATGACCAGCCCCGGGTTGGTACAGAACTGACCGCACCCCAGTACCACCGAGGCCGTCAGCTCGTTGGCGATGAGATCGCCGCGCTGCTTAAGCGCCTCGGGCATCAACAGCACCGGGTTGATGCTGGACATCTCGGCGAACACCGGAATCGGCTGCGCGCGGGCGGCTGCCATGTCGCACAGCGCGCGACCGCCGCGCAGCGAACCGGTGAAGCCCACCGCCTGGATCGCCGGATGCTTGACCAGCCACTCGCCGACGCCTGCGCCGTAGATCATGTTGAAGACGCCCTTGGGCATGCCGGTTTTTTCAGCCGCGCGAATGATCGCGTCGGCCACGCATTCGGCCGTCACCATGTGCCCGCTGTGCGCCTTGAACACTACCGGACATCCTGCCGCAAGGGCTGCGGCGGTATCGCCACCGGCGGTGGAAAACGCCAGCGGGAAATTACTGGCGCCGAACACCGCGACCGGCCCCAGCCCCATGCGGCACTGACGCAGGTCCGGGCGTGGCAGCGGCCTGCGCTCGGGTTGCGCACGGTCGATGCGCGCGCCCAGGAAATCGCCACGGCGCAGCACCTTGGCGAACAATCGCATCTGGCCGCTGGTACGCCCGCGCTCGCCCTGGATGCGGCCGGTCGGCAATGCGGTTTCGCGGCAGACCAGCGCGACGAAATCCTCGCCAAGCGCGTCGAGTTCGTCAGCTATGGCGTCGAGAAATGCCGCGCGCAATTCGGCAGGCAATGCGCGGTAAACCGGATAGGCAGCGGCGGCGGCCTCGGCAGCGGCGTTCACCTCGTCCTCGGTCGCCTGATGAAATTCGTAAGGCAAGGCTTCGCCCGTGCTGGCGTCGAGGCTTTGAAGAGTGGCGGTGCCAGTGGCACTGCGCCCGCCGGCGATGTAGTTGTGGCCGAGGATATCGGTCATGGGTATCTCCTTGTCTGGTTGAGGATCGAGGCCTCCGTAATTGGAAACCGATCAACGCCGTACCAGGCGCTGAGATGAGGCGATGGCTCAGAGCGCGCTCACCTCGCCCGGCGCGATGCCGGCCTGATGCACGCGAATGCCATTGATCAATGGAGCGCCAAAGGCGTCGAGACTGACCTCGAAGCGATCACCCGGCTGCGCCTTGACGCCATCGGCAAAGGACAGCGTAGCCGTCCCGAAAAAATGCACATGCACATCGCCCGGCCTAAGGAACTGCGCGTATTTGAAATGGTGGTACTCGAGGTTCTCCAGGCTGTGGCACATATTTTCCTCGCCGGAGAGAAACTCTTTCTCCCAGAGCACCTGTCCACCCCGCCGAATACGGCTGATGCCGGCAAGGTGCGCGGGCAGCTGCCCGACACGCAATTCCGGGCCGAATGAGCAGAAGCGCAGTTTGGAGTGCGCGAGGTACAGATAATTCTTGCGTTCGAGTACGTGATCGGAAAATTCGTTGCCCAGGGCGTATCCCAGCCGATAAGGGCGACGGTCGTCACCTATCACATACAGGCCGGTCAGTTCGGGTTCCTCGCCGAAGTCCTCGGCAAAATCGGGCACCGGCAGATCAGCGCCCGGTCGCACCACGATGCTGCCATCGCCCTTGTAGAACCATTCCGGCTGCGCCCCGACGCACCCGGCGCCTGGCCTGCCGCCCTGCATGCCCCAGCGGAACATCTGCATGCTGTCGGTGAGCGTGTCCTCCTCCTGTGCCGCAGGCTGCTGATGCATCTTGTCCCGCGTCGCGGCGCTGCCCAGATGGGTCAGGCCCGTGCCGCTCACCAGGCAATGGGCCGGGTCGTCATGATCCAGCGGCGGCAGCACCAACCCGGCATCCAGCACGTCCCGATAGATCGGCCCCGTCTCGCGTTGCAGCGTGCGGACATGGTCGGCCAGGCTCGACTTGGCGGCGATCGCCGACAGTGCCAACTCACGGGTGCTGCGCACCCCACGCAACACCTCGATGCGCGGCTCGCCAATCAGCCCGACCTGACGCTGGCCCTGCCTATTCTCGAACTGGATCAACCGCATGGACGTGTCCTCTTCAGTGGCACCTGCGAGCAGGCTTGTCGCAGCACTGTAGGAAACGCCCCATGGCGACGCCTAATGAAAGCTGATGATGCGGAGATAACGGCCGGTTATCTCGATGCGATGGACTGAAGGCCGAGTGGACCGAAAACGGTGCTGCCTTCGGATCCGGCAGGCAGAACGGCCAGGTATCGCTATCGAACCGTCCTCATTACAACTTGGCGATGGACACCTCGGTGAACTTGACGAAGGCAATCACCTCGCTGCCCTATCGTCGTTTCTTGCCGATGGCCCTGGTGGTGAAGGCCTCGTCGAGCGGGAAACCTCATATCCGCCCTCGCCCGACGTTGGCGTGGACGTATCAGTATCAGCGCAACGGCCTGGCAGGTCTTCGGGTTACCGGACGCTAAATCCAGCCGTGATGAGCCTGCCGATACTCGGCAGCCTGGGCATCGGCAGGCTGCGGTGGACGCCACCGGCCGGATCGAACCGCTGTTCCTGCTCGGTTCGCCACACCTTCAGCGCACGGGATTTCCTATAGATCCAGCACCAGCCGCGCGCTCTTCGACGCGAGTAGCACAACGTGAACTGGTCGTTCGCCGCCTGTTCCACGATCAGGAACAAGTCGCGGTGATCTGGATCGCTCTCCAGAATACGGGCTGCGCTCGCTCGCCGAGCGCGGATCCTCGGCGATGAGCCGGTCGAGGATCTTGCGCGCCTGGACGCCTCCGGTATCGATGCTGATGCTCCGCCATCTAGGTTCCCTTCAGTCGCTCAGCATCATCTATACATATGAGGGGCGTACAAGCTACCCCTCTCCATCGCTGCTGACCTCCACCAGCAGGTGGAGGTAGGGTCTCTTGCTCAATACCCTGACGATACTGACTTCGAGTACAGCATGGACCGAAGCCCGCGATAGGCGGAAAGGCCAAAAGCAAACGCGATGAACTATTACCTATCAGTTCAGATGTTTTACTCAGATGAATCACAACTTAAGGAAGAAATCGTGAGATCTCAGCTCTGCACTCAGGAAAAGCTTGCCTCCGAACAATTCCAGAAGTGGGCGGCAATATTCGGCGAATCCGGACACATGCACCGAAAGGTCTGGGAATGGGTATTCATCTGCGAATCCCTCGACTCCCTTGGTTTCCTAAAGCCTGGAATGGCCGGCCTTGGGTTTGCTGTGGGAACAGAACCATTAGCCTCCGTTTTCGCATCCAAAGGGACCAAAATATTAGCTACCGATCTGGATACGAAAAGCGCTCAGGAAAAAGGCTGGCTGAAAAATAACGAGCACGCTGCGAATAAGGCAGCACTCAATCAGCGTGGACTTTGCCCTGCCGAAAAATTTAATAGTCTCGTCAATTTCCAATTTGCCAATATGAATTCCATACCGCCTGAATTTGAAGGGCATTTCGACTTCACATGGTCATCGTGTGCTTTTGAGCATCTAGGCAGCCTTGAGCATGGAATTGATTTCGTCTGCAACGCAATGAAGGTACTTAAGCCCGGCGGCGTTGCAGTACACACAACAGAGTTCAATGCCTGCTCAAACGATGAAACTATCGAGACCGGCGACACGGTTCTATATAGGAAAAAGGATATAGAGCAGTTAGTGTCAAAACTGAGAAATCAAGGGCATATTGTCGAGGATATGGATTGGAACTATGGCACCCATCCACTTGACTACTTTGCAGACATGCCACCATACAAGCACAATCCACACTTAAAGCTGAGATTCGGAGACTTCCTGATAACGTCTATAGGGATAATCATCAAGAGACCTCAAGTAAAAATACTCGACTATCCCGATCTGTAAACTACAAGAGCAATTCCAGCACTAAGTCGCCACCCTGACAGCACTTTCCCAAGACGTGCGCAACTGTTATTGTCCGGAGATGCAGTTTCTCGATCTCGAGGGAGTGGCATGCGCAAGTAAATAACGCGCAACCCTAGGCATGGATTGAAGGACTCAACCATGCCTCAGGCATATAGCACCAGACGTCATTGCATGTTTCTGGGCAGGGCTCTTCTTATCCATAATCAAGGGAGCCTGCCGGCTTTCGTACAGGGGTATTCTCTTCCTGGCACGGCCGAGAAACAGGACGAACCCAACCACCTTGACCATCTCGATCTGCTGCTTACGCTGGTCATGCATCTCGCCGAGGTCAGTACCAATCTAGGTCGTCCAGCGCCGACCGTCTTGATCGCTCCTGCTTTTGCTGACAGCACCATCTTGCGTAGCGCAGCAGTCGCCGAGTGTCAGGCAGGCATTGCAGTCGGATCGATGTCGTAGCCCCAGCTGGCTTTGTTACAGCAAGCAAGCGCGGCACGCTGTGCGCGAGATCTTTGTTAACCGTCTACGCCTGATCCGCCCTCTTACATGTAGCGGTTGCCGTATTGGACCAGAGCCTGGCTGTTATCTCCGAGTTTTCTCGCCCAGCCACGGTTCGCCTTTGCTATCGCTCGGGCTAAGCCATTTCCGTCTCACGTTTTCTTTAATACCCGCGCGGTAGGTTGGCGATCAAAATGTCTGGCTCACCGTGTAAACTGTCACGCCCTTCTGCATGATGCGTATCTGCGCGGTATACCGGGACGACCCGTCCTTGCGCTTGCGTGTTGTGATGGTGCCCATTGCTTTTGCTACATGGCCGGAACGACTTGCTACATTGTAGCAACGCGCCTTCAGAAATAAGCGAAAACGGCAGGAAATGGTAGTAAATGAGACAAGCGCAGAGCCCCGTAGAAAGAGCCTCAAAGCCAGAAACCACGCCGGATACCCCATCCCGCCGCTTCTCCGTCGCCCCGATGATGGACTGGACGGACCGCCATTGCCGGTTTTTCCTGCGGCTGCTATCCAGACACGCGTTGCTCTACACCGAGATGGTCACCAGCGGCGCGCTGCTCAACGGCGATGCGCCGCGTTTTCTGCGCCACGACGAGACCGAACACCCTCTCGCGCTTCAGCTCGGCGGCAGCGTGCCGGGCGAGCTGGCGCGCTGCGCGCGGATGGCCGAGGACGCGGGTTACGATGAGGTCAACCTCAACGTTGGCTGTCCCAGCGACCGCGTACAGAACAACATGATCGGTGCCTGCCTGATGGCGCACCCCGCGCTGGTGGCCGAGTGCGTGGCGGCGATGCGCGACGCGGTGGACATCGAGGTCACGGTCAAGCACCGGATCGGCATCAATGGCCGCGACAGCTACGCGCAGCTGCGGGACTTCGTTGGCCAGATCAGCGAGGCCGGCTGCCGCAGCTTCACCGTGCACGCGCGGATCGCTATCCTCGAGGGCCTCTCGCCGAAGGAAAATCGCGAAGTACCGCCCCTGCGCTACGACGTGGCCGCACAACTCAAGGCGGACTTTCCGGACCTCGAAATCATTCTCAACGGTGGCATCAAGACGCTCGAACAGTGCGCCGAGCATTTGCAGCGCTTCGACGGTGTGATGCTGGGGCGTGAGGCCTATCAGAACCCGTATCTGCTGGCGGAAGTTGACCAGCGCGTGTTCGGTAGCAGCTCGCCGGTCATCAGCCGCACGCAAGCCCTGGAACGTCTGCGTCCCTACATCGAGCGCCACCTGGCAGAAGGTGGCTCGATGCACCACATCACCCGTCACGTACTGGGTCTCGCCCAGGGATTTCCCGGCGCGCGGCGCTTTCGTCAGCTACTTTCCGTCGATGTACACAAGACCGACGACCCGCTGGGGCTGTTCGATCAGGCGATCGGACTGCTCGACGGTCGTTAGAAAGCTGCGACCGAACGCATCGCCAAGGAACACCGAGGATGCGAGCCGATCAAAGCCCAGTCGCGTCCCATCCGGCGCCCGTTGAGCGGGTCGAACGGGTCGGGTAAGGTCAAGCCACTCACAGCACAGAGCACCCTCGATGACTTCCAAGCTGGAACAACTCAAGCAATACACTACCGTCGTTGCCGACACTGGCGATCTTGACGCGATCGAACGCCTCAAGCCGGTCGACGCCACCACCAACCCGTCGCTGCTGCTCAAGGCCGCTTCCCTGCCCCGCTACAACGACCACCTGAAGGCTGCCATGAGCCGCTGCGAAGGTGACATCGGCATGGCGTGCGACCTGTTCGCCGTCGCGGTAGGCCAGGAAATCCTCAAGCTTATCCCGGGCCGCATATCGACCGAGGTGGACGCGCGCCTCTCGTTCGACACCGAGGCGATGCTGCAGCGCGCAGAGCGCCTGATCGGTCTATATGAGCAGGCGGGCATCGGTCGTGACCGCGTGCTGATCAAGATCGCCTCCACCTGGGAAGGCATCCGCGCGGCTGAGCAATTGGAAAAGGCCGGCATCCAGACCAACCTGACGCTGCTGTTCTCCTTTACCCAGGCAGTGGCCTGTGCCGAGGCCGGGGTGTTCCTGATCTCCCCCTTCGTTGGCCGCATCTACGACTGGTACAAGAAGGCCGAGGGCCGCGATTACGTCGGCGCCGAAGACCCGGGCGTACAGTCGGTCAGCCGCATCTACGACTACTACAAGACCCACGGCTACAACACCGTGGTGATGGGCGCGAGCTTCCGCAACATCGGCCAGATCGAAGCGCTCGCCGGCTGCGACCGCCTGACCATCAGCCCCGAACTGCTTGGCCAGCTGGCCGACGAGCAAGGCACCCTGGAGCGCAAGCTGTCACCCGCAAAAGGCACCCAGGCACGTATCAGCCTCGATGAGAGCGGCTTCCGTTGGGGCTTGAACGAGGATGCGATGGCCACCGAGAAACTGGCCGAGGGGATTCGCCAGTTCGCACGTGATCAGGAAAAACTCGAGGCGCTGCTGCCAGGCAAGGCCTGATCAGGTTCGTTCCAGCGCACTGACGAGGTCACGGAAGGCCTCGCGGTTGGATTCGTTGAGGCTCATCAGGATACGGTGGGCCTCCAGCACTTTCGCCTTGACCACCTCTTCGGATTGGTCCTGCGTCGGCAGGTCAGCCAGGCATTCGGACCTCGGCAACGGACGGTCGATGATGTTGAACACCTGGTCGAATCCCATCGATTGCAGCAGGCGCGTGATGTCCTCATGGGTGGTCACCACCGTGGGCAGCAAGCCAACCTTTTGCCGCGATAGGATCGAAAGCTTGGCCAGCAGGCCTAGCGTCGTGCTGTCGATACTGCGCGTCTCGGTCAGATCGATGACGATCGACGAGAAGTTGAGCGCAGTGAAGATCTTTTCGATCGTGGCATCCAGCGCCGAGCAGAGCGTCAGGCGGATTTCGCCGACGAACTTCAGGACGAAGGTGCCGTCCAGTTCGGCGAACTGGATTTTACCGGTACTCATGCAAGGTTCCTGCTCAACACTAGCAAGGCGATATCGTCGGGCATGTCCCTAAGATCGGCTAAACCGAACACCCGACGCAAACCATCCAGCGTGCCGCCCGCGGATGCGATTAGGCCGGGCAGTGCGGATTCCTTTTCTTTGAGTGTCTCTCCTGGCAAAAGGTCCAGAATGCCATCAGAAAGCAACGTCAGGCTGAAGGACTCCGGCAGCTCTAGCTCGTAGTCTTCATAGGTCGCTTCATTGAACAAACCCACCGGTAGCCCCCTGCCCTGCAGGTAACTGCCGCCGCCGTTGGTGAACATCACCGGCAATGGCAGATGCCCGCCGATGCTGTAGTGCAGGATGCCGCGCTCTTCGTCGATGACGCCGCCGAGCATCGTCACGTGCTTGCCCAGCTTGCAATTGATCAGCCCGCGGTTGATGTGATCAAGCACCTCGGACGGCTTGAATTCGCGCAACACGCCATTACGACGCGACTCGTAGAGCAACCGGGTGGTCATGAACTTGAGCAACACCGTCACGAATGCCGAGGACGCGCCATGGCCGGAGACGTCGGCGAGGTAGAAGACGATCCGCCGGTCATCGACCCTGAAGTAGTCAACGAAGTCGCCCGACAGGTACAGCGACGGGATGATCTGGTGAGCGAAATGAAACGCGTCGGCCGCCCAGGGCGTGACCGGCAACATGTTCATCTGCACCTGACGCCCGGCGTTCTGGTCTTCCTGCAGCAGGTTGAGGCTGGCCTGGAGGTCGCGGTTGGCCGATTCGAGCTGCTCGCGGTAGCGGCGGTTCTCCAGACGCAGCCGCGAACGATCCAGCGCGCGACGCACCGAATGCTCCAGCATGGCCAGGTCTTCGAGGGGCTTGATCAGATAGTCGGCGGCGCCGAGGCGCAGCGCCTCGACCGCATCGCTCATCACACCGGCGCCAGAGACGACGATCACCGGCAGGTCGGCCTGCCGCTCGCTGACCAGACGGATGAGTTCGAGGCCATCCATCTGCGGCATGCGCAGGTCGCAAATCACCAGATCGGGATGCTCGGCATCGAACAGCTCAAGCCCCTTGGGGCCGTTAGCAGCCTGCAGGACGCGAAATCCACTGTCATCCAGATAGGCCGCCAGACTGGCTCGGACCACATCGTCGTCATCTATGATCAGGAGCGTGGCGCTTGGGTTGTGCATGTTCCTACCAGGCGGAATTCGCCAGGACGCTTGGCGAAAGCATCGGCCCCACGGCAGACGCCGGGCCGGGTTCGTTTCAAGGCGCAGACGGTACTCCCATACGATCGGTGTTTCAAGCGTGCGCCAGTGCTCGGAGCGTGGGTTTACAGCGGCATTTGGCCAAGGTTATAACCCTCCGCCAAGGCGCTTAAACAAGAGGAAACATCATGAGCCAGGGTGAAAGGGACTATAGCGAAAAGCGGGACTTCATCCGCATGCGCATCGAAACCACGGTGGTTTTGCTCCAGGAAGATCAACGCATCGAGGCGCTCTGCCTGGATCTTTCCAGCACCGGAATGCAATTGGAGGCGCCATCGAGTCTCAAGATGGGTGACAAGGTCCGCGTACTGATTCCATCGGAACACAGCGAGCTAAAGGGCCTGGACGCACAGACCGAGGTGGTCCGGGTGCAGGCACTGGATGATGGACGTCAAAGTCTGGGACTGGCCATCTTGGCCATGGTCTGAAAATCTCGATGAGCGTGACCTCTCACGCGCATCCCTTCCCCGCTACGCCCCGCCAATCGGCTAGAAGTCGTCTTCCACTACGCCATCGTTGACCCGAAATTCGCGGTTCTGCAGATAGGCGTTTCGTACGAAAATGTAACGATCTCCGCGAATCATCCGCTCCGCCTGCAGCAGGCCTGCGCGCGTATCAACGGTATTGACCGCGATGGTGACATTGCGGGTCGGCACGTGATCGATGTACGGATAAGGCTGCAGGAAACTATCGGGCACGCGGCCGAAGGTATCGCGAACCGAGCTCGGGCCGAGCAACGGCAGCACCACGTACGGCCCGCTGCCAAGTCCCCAGGCACCCAGCGTCTGGCCGAAGTCTTCGTCGTTCTTCTGCAGCCCCATGTGGCTGGCCACATCGAAGAAGCCGAGCACGCCGAAGGTGGTGTTGAACAGGACACGGCTGGTGTCGATGCCGGCATCCCTGACCTTGCCCTGCAACAGGTTGTTGGTCAGCACCACGACATCCCCGAGGTTGCTGAACACATTGCCGATGCCGTCTTCGAGAAACTGCGGCGTGACCGCCTGATAGCCTCGCGCCAGCGGCTTGAGCGTATAGGTATCGACCTTGTCGTTGAAGGCGAATACCGCACGATTGACGCCTTCCCAGGGGTCCTGTTCGGCCGCCTGCAGCGAAGAGCCTACCGTCGCCAGGGAAAGGATCAACGCGGCCTTGATATAACCGACCCAGCCAGAACCCGTCGTGATCATTGCAATTCCCCTTTGGTTAATAGTGTGGCGACGCCAAGCGAAGGCGCGATTATAAGGCCAACAATGGCGGCGTAGCAGTACGTGTCCTGCAGATATCCGCGAGCGGGTTTCCAATACAGCCCGATCAGCTGCATTCACCCCACCGCCTCTCTCTGGCCGTGAAATGCCTGGTTGCAAAGATGCGAGGCGGCGGGTCGGCGCTGGATTACGCTAGTTCAAAGCGGACCTTTGCGCATCCTCAGCTGTCCATCAGCTAACCAGGAGGGAAGCACCATGCCGAGACAAGAATTACGCGTCCAGCTCGAGGAGCTGCGAAGCCAGCTCGCTCAGGACACGCCGATGAGCGAAGAAGAACGCGCTTCGCTAGAAGCGCTTACGCAAGACATCGAGTTGCGACTGGCCAATGAGGAAGCCGCACCCGTGGCAGACGATTCGCTGGTCGACGGAGTTAACCTGGCGGTCGAGCGATTCGAGGTCAGCCATCCCAACACCGCCATGACCCTGCGCAACATCATGCAGAGCCTGGTCAGCATGGGTATCTGAAGCCCCTGGCGTTCCGCCCGCAGGCGGAACGCCTTTCTTATTGCCGTGCGAACCGCCCGTTTTCAACCGGCGACGCATGGGTACTGCGATACGGATTGATATCCAACCCGCCACGACGCACATAGCGCGCATAGACCGTCAGACGATCGGGTTTCAGCAGACGCTGCAAATCGAGAAATATCCGCTCCACGCATTGCTCATGGAAGTCGGCGTGCTGGCGAAAGCTCACCAGGTAGGCGAGGAAGCTGGCGTGATCGAGGGCAAAGCCCTGATAGTCCACGACCACCGTTCCCCAGTCCGGCTGCTGCGTCACCGGGCAGTTGGACTTGAGCAGATGGCTATGGAGCACGTCCGCGATACGCACCTGATCATTGCAGCGCAGCAATTGCGGGCGCGGCTGATCGTATCCCGGCACTTCGATGTCCAGTTCGTCGATGCATACCCCAGGCGCCCGGACCAGAGCCATGTCATGGGCCTCGTCCAGGCTGCGCACGCGTACCTGCACGGCTGCGCCTGCGGCAGTCGAGAGGTCGGCCGCCAGCGTGGCCTCGAGCTGCGCACGATCGCTGAAAACGCTCTGGTTCAACGAGTTGAGGTAGAGCTTGAATGACTTGGATTCGATGATATTCGGCGAGTCGGCAGGTATCGCGAACTCACCGATCGCGACCACCGGCTTGCCCGACGGCGTGAGCCATGACAATTCATAGCAATTCCACAGGTCGACGCCCTTGTAAGGCAACGTCTGGGCAGTCAGCCCCAGCTCTGCCCACTTGGTGGCCCGGGCAATGGGAAATAGCAGCCCCGGCGTGTAGCGCGAGACGTATTCGCTGGACTTGCCCAGCGGCGATTGTTCGGCGGGATGTTGCATGGAGCGGGCCTGGCGATGCTGAAAGGGCGTCAGTATACCGCCCTCCCTCAGCCGTGCAGCCCACCGCTGTCGGTGCGCGGACGGAAATACGATCGCCTGCTGGCGCGCTGTAATCTTGGACCTGGCAGGAAGAGCCTAATGCTCGCCCTGCCAGGCTGAGCGCGTCGTTACTGGCGCATCCCCCGTCCGCTCTTGAGCAGGCGAATGCACAGCACATAAAGCGCGATGACAGCAGTCAACATGAACGCGATGGCGATGCCGATTCGAATGTCCGACACCCCCAGAATTCCATAGCGGAAGGCGTTGACCATGTGCAGGATCGGGTTGGCGAGCGACAACGTCTGCCATAAGGGTGAGAGCAGGTTGATCGAATAGAACACCCCGCCCAGGTAGGTCAGGGGCGTCAGCACGAAGGTCGGGATGATCGAGATATCGTCGAAGTTGCGTGCGAACACTGCGTTGACGAAACCGCCCAGGGCAAAGATCGTCGCCGTCAGGATGATGACCAACAGCGTCACGCCCAGGTGATGGACCTGCAGATCGGTAAAGAACATCGACAGCAACGTGACGATGAAAGCCACCGCCAGCCCACGCGTGATACCGCCAAGGGCGAATCCGATCAGAATCACGTGAGGCGACACCGGCGACACCAGCAGCTCTTCGATGGATCGCTGGAATTTGCTGCTGAAGAAGCTCGACACCACGTTGCTGTAGGAGTTGGTGATGACGGACATCATGATCAGCCCCGGCACGATGTAGTCCATGTAGCTGAACCCGTCCATCTCGCCGATGCGGTTGCCGATCAGGCTGCCGAAGATGACGAAATACAGCACCATGGTAATCGCCGGCGGCAGCAGCGTCTGTGGCCAGATGCGGGTATAGCGGCGGACCTCCCGGTGAACGATGGTTTGCAGGGCGACAAGGTTGTAGCGAACTTCGTTGCTCATTTGGCCACCTTGTCCAGATTGTTCTCCACGAGAGACACGAAGAGCTCCTCCAGCCGGTTGGTCTTGTTGCGCAGGCTCAGCACCTCGATGCCCTGCGCGGCGAGCAGGCGAAACAGCTCGTTCACGCCCTGGGTCTTCTCGACCTGCACTTCGAGGGTGTGATGATCGACCAGGCGCGAGGTGTAACCGGTCAGGTGCGGCGCCACCAGCTGCGACTCCTTCAGATCGAGCAGGAATGTTTCTACATGCAGCTGCTTGAGCAGTTCGCGCATGCTGGTGTTCTTGACGATCTGGCCGCGGTCGATGATGCCGATGTTGCGGCAAAGCTGTTCGGCTTCTTCCAGATAGTGGGTGGTCAGAATGATCGTGATGCCCTCTCGGTTGAGTTCCGTCAGAAACCCCCACATCGAGCGGCGCAGTTCGATGTCCACGCCCGCGGTGGGTTCGTCGAGAATCAGCAACCGCGGCCGATGGATCAGCGCGCGGGCGATCATCAGGCGCCGCTTCATGCCGCCGGACAGCATCCGCGAGGACACGTCACGCTTGTCCCACAGGCCCAGCTGCGTCAGGTACTGCTCGGCGCGCTCCTTGGCCACCTTGGCCGGGATGCCGTAGTAACCGGCCTGGGTGACGAGGATATCGAAGGCCTTCTCGAACTGGTTGAAGTTGAACTCCTGGGGAACCACACCCAGGCAGCGCTTGAGGCCGGACGGATCGCGATCCAGATCATGACCGAACACGTTGACCGTGCCGCCGGACTTGTTCACCAGCGTGGAAAGGATGCCGATAGTAGTGGACTTGCCGGCCCCGTTGGGCCCGAGCAGCGCGAAGAAATCGCCTTCGGCTACGTCCAGATCGATGCCCTTGAGGGCCTGGAAGCCATTACCGTAGGTCTTGGTAAGCTGCCGAATTGACAGAGCAGAACTCATAGAAGATGCACGCAACGCAGAAGGAAGCCTTCTACATAAGGGCGGCGTTTGGCAATTGCAACCGCAGGTTTCGGCCGAATGGTGGCGCGGCGGCCAATCGACGCGCCAGGGCGCCGCGGACGAACTCAGCCAGGGGCAGCGGGTCATTATCCTATCCGCGAGTCGTCGCCATCGGCCGCCACCCGCCGCACCATGGCGGGCCCCGGCGGCTCGCCATCCACGCCTCGCCCACAAGGAGAACTGCATGACCCTGATATGGTTGCTCGCCCTTTTGCTTGGTATCGCCGTCCTCGCCCACCTGCGGGTTTCGCCGCTGCCAGCCCTGGCGATCGTCGCCGTCTACCTGCTGGTGATGGGCTCGGCGTACGAAACACCCATGTGGCTGATGGTGATTCTCTGGCTCGTGTGGCTTGCGGTCGCGGTACCGCTGCTGATGCCGGATCTCCGTCGACGCCATTTCAGCGCACCGATGTTCGACTGGTTCAAGAAGGTCCTGCCACCGATCTCCAGCACCGAGCGCGACGCCATCGACGCCGGCACCGTCTGGTGGGACGGCGAGCTGTTCAGTGGCCGTCCCGCCTGGGACACCCTGCTCGGCTATCCCGCGGCGCGCCTGACCGATGAGGAACAGGCCTTTCTCGATGGCCCCACCGAAACCCTCTGCGCCATGGTCAGCGACTGGGACATCGCCCAGCGCATGGACCTGCCCGAGGAAGCCTGGGCCTTCATCAAGGAACAGGGTTTCTTCGCTCTCATAATCCCCAAGGAATATGGCGGCAAGGGTTTCTCGGCCTATGCCCATTCGCAGATCGTGATGAAGCTCGCCACCCGTAGCGGCGACCTGTCGACCACCGTAATGGTCCCCAACTCTCTCGGCCCGGCCGAGCTGCTGCTGCACTACGGCACCGATGAGCAACGCAACCATTACCTGCCGCGCCTGGCCAACGGCACCGACATCCCCTGCTTCGCCCTGACCGGCCCGTATGCGGGCTCCGACGCCGGCGCGATGAACGACAGCGGCATCATCTGTCGTGCCCTCTGGCAAGGCGAGGAAACCATTGGCCTGCGCCTGAACTGGGAAAAACGCTACATCACCCTCGGTCCTGTGGCGACGCTGCTCGGCGTGGCCTTCAAGACCTACGACCCCGACGGCCTGCTAGGCGACGAAGTCGAGCTGGGTATCAGCCTGGCGCTGATTCCCACCGACACTGAAGGCGTGCAGATCGGCCGTCGCCACCTGCCCCTGGGCGCCGCGTTCATGAACGGGCCGAACTGGGGCAAGGACGTCTTCGTGCCGCTGGACTACATCGTTGGCGGCCGCGACATGATCGGCAAAGGCTGGATGATGCTGATGAACTGCCTCTCGGTCGGGCGCTCCATCTCCCTGCCGGCGATGGGCACCAGCGCGGCCAAGACCTGCAGCTACGTCAGCGGCCGCTATGCCTCGATCCGCGAGCAGTTCAACGTCCCGCTGGCCGCCTTCGAAGGCATCCAGGAACCGCTGGCGCGCATCGGCGGTAACGCCTGGCTGATGGACAGCGCCCGCATCCTCACCGCCAATGCGGTCGACCTTGGCGAGAAGCCCTCGGTGCTCTCGGCAATCCTCAAGTATCACCTCACCGAACGCGGACGCGATTGCATTTCCGACGCCATGGACATCCATGGCGGCAAGGGCATCATCTCGGGGCCCAACAACTACCTGGGTCGCGCCTGGCTCTCGGCGCCGATCTCGATCACCGTCGAGGGCGCGAACATTCTTTCGCGCAATCTGATGATCTTTGGTCAAGGCGCGATCCGTTGCCATCCGTTCGTGCTACGAGAAATGGAACTGGTCCACGAGCCGGATCGTGAGGCCGCCATCGTCAAGTTCGACGAACTGCTGATGCAGCACATCGGTTTCGCAGTGAGCAATACCGCCAGCACCCTGGTGCTCGGACTCACCTTCGGCGTTGCAGGGCGCGTTCCTGGCAACGCGCTGGTACGTCCCTACTTCCGCGCGCTGAACCGGCTCGCGGCGGCGTTCGCCATGCTCGCCGACCTGTCGATGATGCTGCTTGGCGGCGAACTCAAGCGGCGCGAGCGGTTGTCCGCCCGGCTCGGCGACGTGTTGAGTCACCTGTACCTCGCCTCGTCGGCGCTCAAGCGTTACCACGACCTGGGCTATCCGGCAGACCAGGAAGCCCTGCTGCGCTGGGGGCTGGAAGACAGCCTGGCCAAGGCCGAACAGGCGCTGGCCGGCATTCTGTCGAACTTCCCGAACCGTCTGCTCGGTGGCCTGCTGAGCCTGCTGGTATTTCCGTTTGGCGCTCGCCACAAGGGACCGTCCGATGAGCTCGACGCCGAGGTCGCTGCCATCCTTAGCCGTACCGAGGGCGATCCGGCCCTGGAACAGATTCTCGAGGGCGTCTATCGGCCCCAGGATCCGCAGCAGCCGCTGGGCGCGTTGCGACATGCCTTCGAGCAACTGGCCGCGAGCCAGGGCATTTCGCGCAAGCTGCACAAGGCGCTCAAGAGCGGCACGCTGAAGCCCTCGCCCGGCGAGGACCCCATCGCCGCGGCGCTGCTCGCCGGCGTCATCACCGATGCCGAAGCGTTGCAGCTGACGGCCGCCGAAGCGGCGCGACGCACCGTGATCAGCGTGGACGATTTCGCCAAGGAGGAGCTCGAACTCAGCCCGGGGCGCGTACGCTAGCCCTCTCACCCATACCCGGGCGCGCATGCCTATAATCGCGCCCCTCACACGACAGAGGTGCCCAATGGCCAATCCGTATCTTGATCATCACCTGGCCCTGCTGGCCCACCTGCGCGGCATCCTGCTCGCCATGGGCGAGAATGAACAGGTCTCCGAGGAGAGCCATGCCTTGTTCTTGGAGCGCTTCGACGAGCTGCTCACCGCCTTGCCGAACGTGCCGGAAGAACGCCACCTGGGTCAGGATATGATCTGCCAGGTATTCCATCGCTACCCGCAGATCGCCCATCTGGTGCCGCGCGACCTGCTGTGGTTCTTCGGCGGCGACTGCCTGCACTACATGCCTGACGACGAAATCGCGGTGTTCCAGGAACTCGAGGAACGTCGCTACGAAGCGGAACAGAACGATGAGCCGTTCGACTGGAACCGGGAAAAGCAGCTGCTGGCCTTGCCCGAACAGAGCCCTCGGCACTGACATGAAAAAGCCCGCGCAAGCGGGCTTTTTCATCCAAGCATCGGTGGCCGGAAAACGAAACGCCGCTCTTCAAAGAACGACGTTTTCGTAGATTGACAGCTCATATCAGGCGGCCAGGCATGGTCGACAGCGCGCCCTCACAGGTACTCGACATTCCCATCGACGCTGATCGCCTGCCCAGTAATGTTCACAGCAGCCTGTGACGACAGGAACAGCGCCATGGCTGCAACGTCCTCCATCGTCACCATCCGACGCAGCGAGATCTTCTCCAGGTACTGCTCACGCATGGACTCGAAGCTGACGTCCATCGCCTTCGCCCGCGCATCGATCACTCGGTCCATCCGCTCGCCCGCCACGACACCGGGCAGGAGCGCGTTGATGCGAACGTTGTGCGGTCCCAGTTCGTTGGCCAGCGACTTCATCATCCCGACGATGGCCCACTTGCTCGAGGCATAGGGCGCCCTGAAGGGATACCCCAGCCGGCCGGCCACCGAGGACATGGCGATAATGTGAGGGTTCTGCTTCGACGCCTTCAATAACGGAACCGCCTTTTTCAGGAAATAGAACTGGCTGTTGAGGTTCGTCGAAATCGTCTGTTCCCACGCATCGGCCTCCAGCTCTTCGATATTCCCTGTCGGGCCGGCAATGCCCGCATTGTTGACCAGCACATCTATCCCGCCGAGCAGAGAGACCGCCTCGTCCATGATGCGGTCGACATCTCGCTTGTCGCCGACATCTGCCACACCGGCGTTGATTCCGGGGTAGTCGAGTTTCATCCGCTCGACCGCGCTCGGGTTGATGTCGCAGATGTAGACCTGCGCATTCACCTCATGGAATGCCCGGGCAATGACGGCGCCGATCCCCGCAGCGCCTCCGGTGATGACCACTTTCAAGTTCGCTGGCGGTGTCAGCAGATCGACGATCTTCATAAGCTCTCCTTTTATTGGGTAACGGGTTCAGCTATCAGCGGGCTCGATTCGGCATCGATCGCCTTTGCCAGCAGCGGCACCAGCAGCAAACCCAGCACCGCGGCGGCCACGATCACCTGGAAACCGGACGAGCTTGAACCCGACGCCTTTTCCATCAGTCCGAACAGGTAAGGTCCGACGAAGCCGCCCAGCAGACCGATGGTGTTGATGAATGCCAGACCGGCGGCTGCCTGGATGCCCTGCAGACGTTTCATGGCGATGGCCCAGTAGATCGGCAGCACGCCGCCGGCGAAGAAGGCCGTCGCGGTGAACAGCGCGATACGTACCGGCGGCTCATCGAACAGGGTGAAGGCCATGGAGCTCGCAATCAGGCCGCAGGTGAACAGCGCCAGGCAAAAGCAATCCCGACCGATCTTGCAATGAATCCTCGGCAGCACCAGCACACCGGCGAAAAAGCCGATCCCGACGCTGCTCGACAGCAGGCCGACGGTCAATGGCGAGGTGATCTGCATCTGCTGGATGATCGATGGCGTAAAGAACACCAGCCCCACGAACGCCACCTGATTCAGGAAGTAGATCAGACCGATCAGGATAGTCGTCGGTCGTTTCAGCGCCTTGCCCCAGTGGCCGGAATATTCGTGGGACTGGGCATGGCCGGGAAGCAGTGCATGGGCCTCGAGGGACTCAGCCTGGGCCTGGGTCAGCCAGCGTGCGTCACGAGGACGCTCGGGCAGCTTGAACCAGAGGACCACGCCGAGGATGACGCTCGGCAGCCCTTCGATCAGGAACATCCATTGCCATCCGTGCAGCCCGCCGATGCCGTCCATCTTCATCAGCGCACCGCCGATGGGGTTGCCGATGACCAGCGCCAGCGCCGGCGCCAGATAAATCCAGCCGATGGCAATGGCGCGATCCTTGGGCGCGAACCACAGGGTGACCATGTACATGAGCGCGGGAAACAGGCCCGCCTCGGCGATACCCAGCAATAGCCGAAGCATGTAGAAGGACCACTCGCCCTGGACGAACATCATCGCTGAAGACAGGGTGCCCCAGGACACGGCGATCCGGGCGATCCAGCGACGCGGCCCGATGCGGTGGGCGATCAGGTTGCTGGGCACCTCGAGCAACGCATAGCCTAGAAAAAAGATTCCCGCCCCGAGGCCGTAGGCGGCCGCGCTGATGCCGAGGTCGGCATTCAGGGCCTCCTTGGCCAGCGCGACGTTCGTGCGGTCCAGATAGGACATGAAGTAGATGGCGCACATCATCGGTATGAGCCGGGTCATCGCGCGCCGGGTGGCCAGCCAATGGGTGTCCGCTGTATCGAGCATGGATGTCATGGTGAAACCTCTTTTTATTTTTTTGGCGGGTTCGAACAACGAACTCAAAGGTGAACGTTGTGCTTGCCCTTGAGGCCGAGCATCTGCCGGGCGTCCTCGGGCGTCGCGATCTCGAAGGACAGCTCTTCGAGAATGTGGCGGATCTTGCGGACTTGCTCCGCATTGCTCCGGGCCTTTACGCCCTTGGCCCGGTAGATGCTGTCTTCGAGGCCGACGCGCACGTTGCCGCCCATGATCGCGCCCATCGTCACGAACGGCAGCTGGTGCCGTCCGGCGCCCAGAATGGAAAACGCGTAGCTCTCGCGCCCGAACAGGCGGTCGGCCGTGGCGCGCATGATCGTCAGGTTTTCCGGGTCCGCTCCCAGGCCGCCGAGAATGCCGAAGCAGGACTGGATGAACAGCGGCGGTTTGACCAAGCCCTGCTCAACGAAATAGGCCAGGTTGTACAGATGGCCGACGTCATAGCATTCGAACTCGAAGCGGGTCCCGTACTCGCCGAGCTCCAGCATGATTTCCTTGATGTCCTTGAAGGTATTCTTGAACACGACATCTTCCATGCCTTCGATGTGTTCCCTTTCCCAGTCATGGTTCCAGGAGGAAATCTTCCGGGCGATCGGGTGGATCGAAAAGTTCATCGAGCCCATGTTCAGCGAGCAGAGTTCCGGTTTGGCGATCAGGGGATAGGCGAGTCGCTGCGCCAGCGTCATCCGCGTACTGCCACCGGTGGTGATGTTGATGATGGCGTCGGTTGCCCGGGCGATCGCAGGAACGAACTGGCTGAACACCTCCGGGTCCGGCGTCGGGCGCCCATCCAGAGGATCGCGGGCATGCAGGTGCAGGATGGCCGCTCCGGCGGCGGCCGCTTCGATCGACTGTTTTTCGATTTCGTCCGGCGTGACCGGAAGGTATTCGGACATCGACGGCGTGTGCGTGGCACCCGTGATCGCGCAGGAAATGATGACTTTTCGGCTCGGCTGGCTCATTGACGTGACCTGTATTGTTATTGGATTCGCAGGCGCGCTCGAGATCGACGGCATGCTCGAGCGCTTTCTTTACGGAGCAGCTTATGGAATTTTCAATACACAGGAAGATCATTACCGGACATAAATGAATCCCTAAGGGACACCGACAGGAGTCACCCGATGCCGCTGAAACCGCCGCTGTTCAATGAACGTATCTATGCCCCCTACAAGATCGCCGCGCTGGTGGAGGTACTCAGCGAGCAAGGCATCGCACCGGCTGATAGCTTGCGAGGCAGTGGCGTGAATGAGGATGAGATTAATGACGCGACAGCGCTGACGTCGGTCCGCCAGTACGCCACCGTGTGCGGCAATGCGGTGTCCCTTTCCAAGGACCCTGCCACGCCTTTCAAGACCGGAGCCCGCCTCCACCTGTCCGCCTATGGCATGTATGGCTATGCGCTGATGTCCTGCCTTTCGCTGCGGGACTATTTCAGGTTGGGTGTGAAATACCATTCGCTGGCCACGCCGACGCTGACGATCGAATGGCAGGAATACGAAGACGAGGCCGTATGGACCTTCCCTGATGCGTCCACCCCGAGCCCCTCTAGGGAAATAAAACAGTTCTGGATCGAACAGCAATTTACCCAACACGTCACTCATCTACAGGACGTGTTCGGACGAAGCTGCCCGCCAACCAAAGCCTGCTTTTCCTACCCGGCACCGGCCCATGCGGAGATCTATCCGCAATACCTGGGTTGCCCGTGCATTTTCGATCACGACCAGTGCGAGCTGCACTACGACAGCTCGATCCTCGACCAGAAACCTCATCTGGCCCACCGCCTGACGGCGACCGTGCTGCAGGATACCTGTGACCGACTGATCGGCCAGGCCAAGGTGGATTCGGGGGTTTCAGGCGAGGTCTATCAGATGATGATGCAAACCCCAGGAGCGTTTCCGAGCATGGACGTGGTGGCTGAAAGGCTGCACATGACCATACGCACCCTGCGTCGCAAACTCCTGGAAGAAGGAACCTCGTTCGTCGCCATTACCGATGACGTGCGCTGCTCGCTGGCCATCGAATACCTCAAGACGACGATCATGAGCACCGACGACATCGCGCTGCTCCTGGGCTTCTCGGAGCCCACCAACTTCCGGCGTGCGTTCAAACGCTGGACAGGAAAGACCACGAAAGACTATCGCCAGGGCTGACGACTGCCGGCCAGCGTCCGGCTGGCAGTGGGAATTCTGCTCCCGCTGGCGGGCGGCACTGCATGGGCCTGAATCGGCGCCGGTCCATTCGCGGTCAAGACTCGGCGTCCCCCACCGCTCCCACAAAAACTGCGGGTATAGCGCCCAGCCGCTGATCGAGCAGACACCGTGGAAGCGGTCTTGACCGCGATCTTTTCAGCAAACCGGCAGACATCTCTTCGTCAATGGATCGCTGCGCCGGCGCCCTGCTGGTACTCCCGTGGCGTGCAGCCGAACTCGCGACGGAACACCGTGTGCAGGTATTGCGCCGATTTGAAGCCGCAGTTCTGGGCAATGTCGGCGATCGCCGAATCGGTGTTTTCCAATCCGCTGGCGGCGGCCGCCAACTTGAAGCGCAGGATCTCGTCGTGCACGCTGCGGCCCCGCACCTTGCGAAAGTGCGACTCCAGCGATGAACGCGAAACGCCCACGTATCCGGCCACCTGCGCGGTCTTGATGCCCTGGCAAGCGTATTGGCGTATGAAGAGCATGGCCTGCATGACGTAGGGATTGCCCAAGGGTTGATGCAGGCTTGAAGCCTGGACATTGATCGCATCCGGCGGCACCAGAATGTGCATGCCCGTAGGCGGCATACCGTGCAGCATCTGATGAAGCAGGCGCGCGGCGGTCCAGCCCATGGTTTCGGTTCCCTGAATCACCGAACTCAGCGGCACCCGCGTCAGGCTGCGGGTCAGTGGATCGTTGTCGATGCCGATCAGCGCCACCTGCTCCGGCACCGCGATGCCGGCGGTCAGGCAGGCTTGCAGCAGCTGCCGGGCGCGCGCGTCGCTGACGGCGATGATGCCGATGGGCTTGGGCAGGCTCTGCAGCCAGGCGATCTGCTGTCCGACCGCGGTGTCCCAGAGCGGCGCGCTGGTACCCAGGCCCCGGTAGATCTCGGCATGCAGACCATCGCGCTGTACCAGGCTACGAAAGGCCTTTTCCCGTTCCTGCGCCCAGCGATTGGCCTGCGCCTCGGGCAGGCTGAAGCAGGCAAAGCGCGTCAGCCCCGCCTCGATCAGGTGCTGGTAGGCCAGCTTCATCAACGCGAAATTGTCGGTGGCGACATAAGGAATGCGCTTCGGATAGGCGCGCTCATCCTGGTACGACCCGCCCACTGCCACCACGGGAAGCCCGATACCGGCCAGCGCCTCGCCAATCAGCGGGTCGTCGAAGTCGGCAATGATCCCATCGCCCTGCCAGCGCTCGATGCCTTTCAAGCGGCAGAGAAAGTCCTCTTCGAGGAACAGGTCCCAGGATGCACGGGTGCTGCTCAGGTAGTTGCCGATGCCGCTGATGATGCCGCGGTCGTAGATCTTGCTGCCATTGAACAACAGCGCAATGCGGTGAACGGGCGGTACGGTTTTCATTGTTTTTACCCTGGGCCGTCAACACAGAGTGGTCGCCACAGGCTAGGCGCGCGGACGAGGAATCTCAATACGCAAAATCGAACTCCGCGTTGGTGATTTTCATAAAAGGCGGGTACAGGGCCATTGCTAGTATCGGGACACAGCCCAGAACAATAAGGAAATACAGATGCCGTACTTCCCCGCCGTCGACAAGATCCATTACGAAGGCCCCGCCAGCCGTTCCCCCCTCGCCTTTCGCCATTACGATGCCAACAAGCTCGTCCTCGGCAAGCCCATGCGCGAGCACCTGCGGATGGCTGTCTGCTACTGGCACACCTTCGTCTGGCCGGGAGCCGACATGTTCGGCGTCGGCATCTTCAAGCGCCCGTGGCAACGCGCCGGGAACCCGATGGAGGTGGCCATCGGCAAGGCCGAGGCGGCCTTCGAGTTCTTCTCCAAACTGGGCATCGACTACTACAGCTTCCACGACACGGATGTCGCCCCGGAAGGCAACTCCCTGAAGGAGTATCGCAACCATTTCGCGCAGATGATCGACCACCTCGAGCGCCATCAGGAACAGACCGGGATCAAATTGCTCTGGGGGACCGCCAACTGCTTCAGCCACCCCCGTTTTGCTGCGGGTGCGGCCAGCAACCCGGACCCGGAAGTGTTCGCCTGCGCCGCCACCCAGGTGTTCAGCGCCATGAACGCCACTCAACGCCTCAATGGGGCCAACTACGTGTTGTGGGGCGGGCGCGAAGGTTACGAAACCCTGCTCAATACCGACCTGAAACGCGAACGCGAGCAACTGGGCCGCTTCATGGGCATGGTAGTCGAGCACAAACACAAGATCGGCTTCAAAGGCGACCTGCTGATCGAACCCAAGCCGCAGGAACCGACCAAGCACCAATACGATTACGACAGCGCCACGGTCTTCGGCTTCCTGCAGCAGTTCGGCCTGGAAAAGGAGATCAAGGTCAACATCGAGGCCAACCACGCTACGCTCGCCGGTCACAGCTTCCAACACGAAATTGCCACGGCGGCCTCGCTGGGAATCTTCGGCAGCATCGATGCCAACCGCGGCGATCCGCAGAACGGCTGGGACACCGACCAGTTCCCCAACAGCGTCGAGGAAATGACCCTAGCCACCTACGAAATCCTCAAAGCCGGGGGTTTCACCAATGGCGGGTTCAATTTCGATTCCAAGGTTCGGCGCCAGAGTGTCGAGGAGGTCGACCTGTTCCACGGCCACGTCGCCGCCATGGACGTGCTCGCCCTGGCCCTGGAGCGCGCAGCGGCCATGCTGCTGGACGATCGACTCCAGCAATTCAAGGAGCAACGCTACGCCGGCTGGCAGCAACCGTTCGGGCAGGCGGTGCTGGCCGGTGAGTTCAGCCTCGAATCACTGGCCGAACATGCCTTATCCCAGGAGCTGAATCCGCAACCTGTCAGTGGTCGGCAGGAGATGCTGGAAAGCGTCGTCAACCAGTTCATCTATCCCTGACCAAGGGCAAATCCTTGGCCGCCCGGTTGAGCTCGCTGCCGCCAACCGCGCGGTTACATTCTCGCGACAATTCTATGCTCGTAGCGCTTTTCGACTCTCTACAGTTCTACCAGTACCACGCTCATCGTCAGGCAGTGTCTCGAACAACAATAAAAGGACGCACCACAATGAAAAAAGTAAAGCTCACGTTGCTCGCCGGGGCCTTGGCCCTGCTCTCGCTTCCGGTCATGGCCGATCCTACCAACCCGAAAATCGGCTTTTCCATCGATGACCTGCGTCTGGAGCGCTGGGCACGGGACCGCGACTACTTCGTCGCGGCGGCGGAGCAGATGGACGCCAAAGTCTTCGTGCAGTCGGCGGACGCCAACGAGCAGAAGCAGATTTCGCAAATCGAAAACCTCATCTCCCGTGGCGTCGATGTGATCGTCATCGTGCCGTTCAACGCCACCGTGCTGACCAACGCCGTGGCCGAAGCGAAGAAGGCCGGGATCAAGGTGGTGTCCTATGACCGGCTGATTCTGAACGCCGATATCGACGCCTACATTTCCTTCGACAACGAAAAAGTCGGCGAACTGCAGGCCCAGGGCGTGCTGCAGGCGGCGCCCAAGGGCAACTACTTCCTGCTCGGTGGCGCCCCAACGGACAACAACGCCAAGGTCCTGCGCGAAGGCCAGATGAAGGTGCTGCAGCCGGCGATCGACAAGGGCGACATCACGATTGTCGGCCAACAATGGGTGAAGGAGTGGAACCCGACCGAAGCCCTGAGCATCGTCGAAAACGCCCTGACCAGGAACGACAACAAGATCGATGGCATCGTCGCCTCCAACGACGCCACGGCAGGCGGTGCAATTCAGGCGCTGGCGGCGCAGAAGCTGGCCGGCAAGGTGCCGATTTCGGGTCAGGACGCCGACCTGGCGGCGGTCAAGCGGGTGATCGAAGGCACCCAAACCATGACCGTCTACAAGCCGCTGAAACTGATCGCCTCGGAAGCCGCAAAACTTTCAGTGCAACTGGCGCGCAATGAGAAGCCGGCCTTCAGCTCCCAGCTCGACAACGGTGCCAAGAAGGTCGACACCATCCTGCTCACCCCTACCCTGTTGACTCGCGACAACATCGACCTGCTGGAGAAGGACGGCTTCTACACCAAGGCACAGATTGCCGGGCAATGATCATCGAGCCGAGCAGACTCGACTGACGACCCGAGCGCGACCCCGTGGATCGGCAGCCCCCCTGCCGACGCCCCGCCTGTTGCCCATCTGTGAGTACCTCTCCGTGTCCGATTACCTGCTGGAAATGAACGGCATCGTCAAAACTTTCGGCGGTGTGAAGGCCTTGAACGGCATCGACATCAGGGTCAGACCTGGCGAATGCGTCGGCCTGTGCGGCGAGAACGGTGCCGGCAAGTCCACCTTGATGAAGGTGCTCTCAGGGGTCTATCCCTACGGCACCTGGGAAGGTGAAATCCGCTGGGACGGTCAGCCGCTCAGGGCGAAATCGATCAACGAAACCGAAGCCGCCGGGATCGTCATCATTCACCAGGAACTGACCCTGGTCCCCGACCTGTCGGTGGCCGAAAACATCTTCATGGGCCACGAACTGACCCTGCCCGGCGGGCGCATGAACTATCCGGCGATGATCCACCGTGCCGAAGCCCTGATGCGTGAACTCAAAGTGCCGGACATGAACGTCTCGCTACCGGTTTCACAGTACGGCGGCGGCTACCAGCAACTGGTGGAAATCGCCAAGGCGCTGAACAAGCAAGCACGCCTGCTGATCCTCGACGAGCCCTCGTCGGCCCTGACCCGCTCCGAAATCGAGGTGTTGCTGGACATCATCCGCGACCTCAAGGCCAAGGGCGTCGCCTGCGTCTATATCTCCCACAAGCTCGATGAAGTGGCGGCGGTGTGCGACACCATTTCGGTGATCCGCGACGGCAAACACATCGCCACCACCGCTATGGAGGACATGGACATTCCGAAGATCATCGCCCAGATGGTCGGGCGAGAGATGAGCAATCTTTACCCCACCGCCCCCCACGACATCGGCGAGGTGATCTTCGAGGCGCGCCACGTCACCTGCTATGACGTCGACAACCCCAGACGCAAACGGGTCGACGATATTTCATTCGCGCTCAAGCGCGGGGAAATCCTCGGTATCGCCGGTCTGGTCGGCGCCGGTCGCACGGAGCTGGTTTCGACGCTTTTCGGCGCCTATCCGGGCCGCTACGAAGCGGAGGTCTTGCTGGACGGCCAGCCGATCGACACGCGCACGCCGCTCAAATCCATCCGCGCCGGACTGTGCATGGTCCCCGAAGACCGCAAGCGCCAAGGCATCATCCCGGACCTGGGGGTCGGCCAGAACATCACCCTGGCGGTGCTGGAGAACTACGCGAGGATGACCCGCATCGATGCCGAAGCCGAACTGAGCAGCATCGACAAGGAAATCTCGCGTATGCACCTTAAGACCGCGAGCCCCTTTCTGCCGATCACCAGCCTCTCCGGCGGCAACCAGCAGAAGGCCGTATTGGCCAAGATGCTCCTGACCCGACCCCGCGTGCTGATTCTCGACGAGCCCACCCGAGGGGTGGACGTCGGCGCCAAGTACGAGATCTACAAGCTGATGGGGGCGCTGGCAGCCGAAGGCGTGTCGATCATCATGGTTTCGTCGGAGCTGGCCGAAGTGCTGGGGGTCTCCGACCGCGTCCTGGTAATCGGCGAAGGCCGGTTGCGCGGCGACTTCATCAACCATCAGCTGACCCAGGAACAGGTGCTCGCCGCGGCGCTCAGCCACCCCGACGGCCATCACGACAATCATCGGACGACCGCGTAGATGAACCAGCTCAAACAACTCTTCGCCCGCTACAAAATGCTCGCCCTGGTGATCGCCGTGGCGGTCATCTGGCTGTTCTTCAGCTGGCAGACCGACGGGGGCTTCCTGACGCCGCGCAATCTTTCCAACCTGCTGCGGCAGATGTCCATCACCGGGATTCTCGCCTGCGGCATGGTGCTGGTGATCATCAGCGGCGAAATCGACCTGTCTGTGGGCTCGATGCTCGGCCTATTGGGTGGCCTGGCGGCGATCCTGGACGTGATCTATAACGTGCCGCTGTTGGCGAACCTGAGCCTGGTCGCCCTGTGCGGGCTGATGATCGGCCTGGCAAATGGCTACATGACCGCCTACCTGCGCATCCCGTCCTTCATCGTGGGTCTGGGGGGCATGCTGGCGTTTCGCGGGATTTTGCTGGGGATTACCGGCGGCACCACCATTGCTCCGGTATCGCCGTCACTGGTCTATATCGGCCAAGGATATCTGCCGCATACGGTGGGTGTGGTGCTCGGTGTGCTGCTGTTCGCCTTGACACTCTTGCTGACTTGGAAACAGCGTCGCAATCGCGCCCTCCATGGCCTGGCGGCACATTCGCTGGTTCGTGACATGTTGCGCGTGGCGTTGATCGGTGCCGTGCTGGCCGGGTTCGTTTACACGCTCAACAGCTACGACGGCATTCCGGTTCCGGTGCTGCTTCTGCTGATTCTGCTCGGCGTGTTCAGCTACGTCACCAGCCAGACCGTCTTCGGCCGACGCGTCTACTCGGTGGGTAGCAACATGGAAGCCACGCGGCTCTCCGGCATCAATGTGCAGGCTGTGAAGCTGTGGATTTTCGGCATCATGGGCGTGATGTGCGCCTTTGCGGGCCTGGTCAATACCGCGCGCTTGGCTGCGGGCTCGCCCTCGGCCGGAAGCATGGGCGAACTCGACGCCATCGCGGCCTGCTTCATCGGCGGCACCTCCATGCGCGGGGGCTCGGGCACCGTCTATGGCGCCCTGCTCGGCGCGCTGGTCATCACCAGTCTGGACAACGGAATGTCCATGCTCGATGTCGACAGCTACTGGCAGATGATCGTCAAAGGCAGCATTCTGGTGCTGGCGGTGTGGGTGGATGTGAGCACCCGGAGCGGGCGACGCTGAGTCATCCGCACCTGATCAGGTGCCAGATACCATCTCGCGCGAACTGCTCCAGCAACAAACCGGTCAGTGCACGTCAGAATCTGGCCTTGAACGCGCTTGATAGCGCTGGGCTTCAGCGTGTTTCCGCCGAAACGAAAAAAGGACCCGAAGGTCCTTTTTTCAATCACTTGCAGAATTCAGTGGAACTCTGCAGTGCCATGTTTGGAGCGGGAAACGAGACTCGAACTCGCGACCCCGACCTTGGCAAGGTCGTGCTCTACCAACTGAGCTATTCCCGCAATATGGCGTCCCCTAGGGGACTCGAACCCCTGTTACCGCCGTGAAAGGGCGGTGTCCTAGGCCACTAGACGAAGGGGACGCAGCCCGGAACTTACAACAGCTTTTCCGGCTTCCAGCGTTTCGCGTTAAGCTTCTCGCTGGAAGTGGCGCGCATTTTATGGAGCGCATCTAGGGTCGTCAACCCTTCGATGAAAAAATTTTTGATTCCAAATCAGCTTCTTATGGCGAGCTATCACCTTGCCATCTGACGCACTACACTCAACTGAAAACTCGTGGCCAGACAGAAGGTGCACCGTGTCCCCGCTTCTTATTACTGGGCTCGTCGTAGCCGGTTTGTTCATCCTGATCTCGATCGGCTACATCAACCACACGGTCGAAAATCGGAAGCTGGAAAAAGCGCGCCTGCGTGCCGAGCTCTCCGACCGCCTGCGCCGCTGCACCCAGCTGTCCGAAGGCTTGCCGGGACAATTGATGACGCCCGCCCTCAAGTTGCTGCTCACCCGCCTGGAACACGAGCTGTGCGATCGCCTGATCCCATTGGAAAAGGGCAACGCCAAACTGCGTGAGCGTAGCCAGAACCTGGCCGCCGAGCTGGCCAAAGGCGAAGCCATCGAAGTACGCAACCCTGTCCAGCCGATCGCCAGCGAAACCAAAGCCAAGGAAGTGCGCTTCATGCTCGAAGATCTGCACGCGCAGGTCGTCCGTGGCGCCAAGGACGGCCAGATACAGGCCGTCGAGGCCAAGCGCTGGCTGCAGGACATCCAGCGCATGCTGGTGTTGCTGCACGTGGAATTCTTCAACACCACCGGCAAGCTGGCACTGCAGAACGGCCAGCCGCGCCAGGCCCGCCTGGCGTTCGAACGCGGCGTTCAGTACCTGCGCAAGCAGCCGGATCCGATTCCATTCAAGACTCAGCTTGGCGTACTGGAGAAAGCTCTTGCCCATGCCGACGCGCTGGTGCTCGAGCAAGGACAACCCACTAAAGACGAGGCCAGCCAGCTCAGCGAGGGCCTCGAGGCCATGGATGGGGATGATCTCTGGAGAAAGAAGAACATCTACGAATGATCCGCAGCGGTCACTATGACGTAATGCGGTCTTTCGCCAACAAGACGGAGAATCCGCATGAACATGACACTTTATGGCGCCCCCCTGTCGCCCTTCGTTCGCAAGGTGCGCCTGTGCCTACTTGAGAAGGGGCTGGATTATCAGCTTGAGGTGGTGATGCCTTTCACCCCGCCGGACTGGTACTTGCAGCTCAACCCCCTCGGGCGCATTCCAGCTTTCAAGGACGGCGATTTCTCTCTGGCCGACTCAAGTGTGATCTGCCAGTACCTCGACGAACGCTACCCCGATACCACCACGCTGTATGGGCGAAACGCCGAGCAGCGCGCCATCGTGCGCTGGCTGGAAAAATATGCCGACTACGAGCTGGCCCCGCTGACCACGTTCTGCATCTTTCGCAACCGCGTGCTCAAACCAAGCGGCGGGCGGCCCTGTGACGAGCAGGCGGTCGACAAGGCGTTGCGAGAAAGCCTGCCGCCGCATTTCGATTACCTGGAAAGCCAGCTGGGAGACAAGCCGTTTTTCATCGGCGATCAGCTGAGCATGGCGGACCTGGCCATCGCCTCCCAGCTGGTGAACATGGGCCATGGTGGCGAGCAACCGGCGGCGCAGCACTGGCCGCGCCTCGCCGCCTTCCTGCAGCGCATGACGGCCCGCCCGTCGCTGGCCGAGTTGCTCGCGCATGAGGCGCGGATGGTGAACAAGCTGCACGACATGGCGGCCGCCCAACGCTGACCGCCCGATTCGCTCAAGCCTTCCCGAGCAATTGAGTACCCACCCACTGCCGGGCGAACTGGTAGGCGCAGCGCCCGTTGCGATTGCCGCGTGCGGTCGCCCAGCGAATGGCCTCCTTCTCCAACCCTTCGTTCCACACCCACCGAAGCTCCAGCGGCGCCGCCAGTGACCCGATCCAGTGATGCACTACCTTCAGGTAGTGCTCCTGGCTGAAAGGATAGAACGAGAGCCACAGGCCGAAACGATCGGAGAGCGCGATCTTGTCCTCGACTGCCTCGTTCGGATGGAGCTCTCCGTCGACCATCTGCCAGTTTTCGTTGTCACTCTGCTTCTCCGGCACCAGGTGACGGCGATTGGAGGTCGCATAGAGCAGCACGTTGTCCGGAGCGCGTTCCAGCGAGCCGTCCAGCACGCTCTTGAGGACCCGGTAGTCGCCCTCGCCCGCCTCGAACGACAGATCGTCGCAGAACACCACGAAACGCTGCGGCATGTCCGCCAGCAGCTCAACCACCCGAGGCAGGTCAGCCAGGTGATCGCGTTCGATCTCGATCAAGCGCAATCCGTCTTGCGCGTGGGCCGCGAGCAGTGCGCGAATCATGGAAGACTTGCCGGTACCCCGGGCGCCCCAGAGCAGCACATGGTTGGCCGGCTTGCCATGGACGAACTGCCGCGTATTGGCCGACAGCAGCTCGCGCTGCCGGTCTATGCCGATCAGATCGTCCAACGACAGGTCCAGGTCGACCTTGAGCGGCATCAGGTAACCGCCTGCGCGGGATTCACGCTGCCAGCGCGCCGCGACGGTGGTGAGCCAGTCGATTGGCGGCCGTTGCGCCGGCAACAGCGGTTCGAGACGAACCAGCAGCGTGTCCACACGCTGCATGAAAGCCTTCAGCTCAGCATCCATAACGGCTCCAGATGTTTGGAATGAGACGGCGCACGCTGCCATTGGCTGACAGCCGTGGGCTATGCTTCGCGCATTCGGGAAAGAGGTCTGCGTTGCATTTCATGGCTATTTCGTTGACGCAGCGGCTGTCGTTCAAGCAGGCCAGGCTGACCGTACTGGTCGCGTTCGCAATCGGTACGCTGCTCAGCCTGATCCAGGTGGCCGCCGATTATGCCAGTGCCGACGGCGCCATCAATCGCGAATTTCGCGTACTGCTGGGGGTCAGCCACGATCCGGCAGCGCGCATCGCCTATAACCTGGACGCCGAACTGGCGCAGGAAATGGTACGTGGCCTGCTGCGCTCGCCGGCAGTGATCAGAGGCCAGCTGACGGCGGTCATCAACCAACAAATGGGGCGCATCAGCGAAGAGATGTCTCGCCGCCGACAAGCCGAAGACCGTCTGACCGAACATCTGGGCGCTCTGGAAGCGACGGTCGCGGCCCGAACGGCGGCGCTGGAGGCGAGCAATGCGCAATTGGTTGCTACCAACCATGCACTGGACCGCGCCCGCGCTGCGGCGCTTGAGATGGCACAGGCGCGTGCCGCCTTTCTGGCGAGCATGAGCCACGAGATCCGCACGCCACTCAACGGCCTGTTGGGCATGCTCGGCCTTGCGATGGATGGCCCGCTCTCCGCCGAGCAGCGTAAGCAACTGAGCATCGCCCATTCCTCCGGCAACGTGTTGATGGAACTGCTCAACGATATTCTCGACCTGTCGAAGTTCGAGGCCGGCCAGCTCGAACTCGACGCCATTCCCTTCGACCTCGGCGCGCTGGCCGAGGAAACTGCCAGCCTGCACTCCCAGGGCGCCGCACCGGAAGTCGAGCTCACCTGCCTGGTCTCGCCCGACCTGCCCCACCTGCTGCTCGGCGACCCCAAACGCGTCCGCCAGATCATCAGCAACCTGCTGTCCAACGCACTCAAATTCACTCTGCAAGGTCAGGTCACCCTCGAGGTGCGCCCTTCCGGCGACGGCGTAGTGGTGCTCGTCGAGGACACAGGCATCGGTATTCCGGACACGGTGCGCGTACGCATCTTCCAACCCTTCGTCCAGGGAAACTCCGGCGTCAGTCGCCAGTTCGGCGGTACCGGCCTTGGGCTCGCCTTGACGCGACAGCTGTGCCAGGCGATGCAAGGCACCCTGGAGCTGGAATCGAAGCCTGGCCGTGGCGCACGCTTTACCGTCACGCTGCCCTTGGCCAAACAGGCTGACAGCCGCCCCCCGGCCACGCCTACCCTGATCGGCTGCGCCATGCTGGTTATCGATCACGACAGTGGGCTGGCGCGCCTCCTCCAGCAGTGGCTGCCGACCTGGGGGTTGCAGCCGATGCCGGGCGATCTCGCCGGGCTTGGCAAGCGGAAGCCCTCGGTCATCATCACCCATCGCCACGACGACCTCAGCGCCATTCGAGCCGCCAGCCAGAGCCCGATCATCCTGATAGCCGCCTACAGCCATTTTCTCTCGGTCGACCAACAGGCCGCACTGCAGCCCTTCGTGCAACTACCCCAACCGGTCACGCGCGAGGCGCTGTATCAGGGCTTGCGAGCATTACTCAAGTCAGCGGGCACCGAGACGGGAGCCCGAGCCGAGCCGGCCGCGCTTTCGGCGGCCGAGCGCATGCGCGTTCTGCTGGTAGAGGACAATCCCGTCAATCAGATGGTGGCCAAGGGCATGCTCGCCAAACTCGGCTATGACGTGGTGCTCGCCACCCACGGTGCCGAAGCGCTGCAGAAGCTGCAGTCCGAGCCGCTCGATCTGGTGCTCATGGACTGCAACATGCCGGTGATGGATGGCTACGAGGCCAGCCGGGAGATCCGCCGCAGCGGCCGATGGCCGGACCTGCCGATCATCGCGCTGACCGCCAATGCGCTGCCCGAAGACCGGGAACGCTGCAGAGCCGCGGGAATGAGCGACTACCTGGCCAAACCGTTTCGCCAGCACGAGCTGGGCGAGGTGCTGGACCAGTGGCTGACGGAGTCCTAGGGGCAGTCATGCGCCGAGCAGTCGCTGGACCTCATCGCGCAACGCCTCGGGCTTGGTGGTCGGGGCGAAGCGCTTGACCGCCGAACCATCGCCCGCAATCAGGAACTTGGTGAAGTTCCACTTGATCGCCTTGCTTCCGAGCAGGCCAGGCGCGCGTTCCTTGAGCTGAGCGAACAGTGGATGCGCCTGCTCGCCGTTGACCTCGACCTTGGCGAACAGCGGGAAACTGACGCCGAAGTTGAGCTCGCAGAACTGGCCGATCTGCGCCTCGTCGCCGGGCTCCTGATGGCCGAACTGGTTACAGGGGAACCCCGCTACCAGCAGCCCCTGATCGGCGAATTCCTTCCAGAGTGCCTCGAGGCCCTGGTATTGCGGGGTGAACCCGCACTTGCTGGCGGTATTGACCACCAGCAGTGCCCGGGCACCGAACTGCCCAAGAGTCTTTCGCTCGCCATCGAGCGTCACGCAGGGAATGTCCAGCAGGGGGTCGGTCATGGCGGCTTCCAGGCAAAGGATGGGTCAGGCTTCGTGCGGCTTCAGCGCCAGCGAGGCGGAGTTGATGCAATAACGCAAGCCCGTCGGTTTGGGGCCATCGGGAAAAACATGTCCCAGATGGGCATCGCATCGCGCGCATTTGACTTCGATGCGATGCATGCCATGGCTGAAATCGTCCTTACTGGCGATCGCGGTATCGCTGACCGGCTGGAAGTAGCTCGGCCAGCCGCTGCCGGAGTCGAACTTGGCGTCGGAGTCGAAAAGCGGTGCGTCGCAACAGGCGCAGTGATAGATGCCCGGCGTCTTGGTGTCGTTGTACTTGCCGCTGAAGGGACGCTCGGTGCCGCCCAGGCGGCAGATGTGAAACTGCTCGTCCGGCAGCTCTTCGCGCCAGGCATCCAGGGGTTTCTCAAGCTTGTCCATTGGTACACCTCATGGGCTGTAAAAAGGCCGATCTGTACCTTTTCCGGTGATCGGGCCGCACGTATGATGCGGACCTCTTGGACGCCTAGTCTGGCAGCAGGGTTTCACCCTGCCAAGGCGCAGGAACCCACGCCAGGCCCACCTGTATTCGTCAGGACGCGGCGCTGCACACATCAGGACACTCAGGATCATGCAGGTCAGCAAATCGAACAAGCTCGCCAATGTCTGTTACGACATCCGTGGGCCCGTGCTCAAGCACGCCAAACGCCTGGAAGAGGAAGGCCATCGCATCCTCAAGCTGAACATCGGCAACCCGGCGCCGTTCGGTTTCGAAGCCCCGGAGGAAATCCTCCAGGACGTGATCCGCAATCTGCCCACCGCCCAGGGTTACAGCGACTCCAAGGGTCTGTTCAGCGCCCGCAAGGCGGTCATGCAGTACTACCAGCAAAAGCAGGTCGAGGGCATCGGCATCGAGGACATCTACCTCGGCAACGGGGTGTCCGAGCTGATCGTGATGAGCATGCAGGCGCTGCTCAACAACGGTGACGAGGTGCTGATCCCGGCGCCCGACTATCCGTTGTGGACCGCCGCCGTCAGCCTCGCCGGCGGCAAGCCGGTGCACTATCTGTGCGACGAGCAGGCCAACTGGTGGCCGGATCTGGAAGACATCAAGGCCAAGATCACGCCGAACACCAAGGCGATGGTCATCATCAACCCGAACAACCCGACCGGCGCTGTGTATTCGAAAGAAGTCCTCGAAGGCATGGTCGAGCTGGCGCGCCAGCACAACCTGGTGCTGTTCTCCGACGAGATCTACGACAAGATCCTCTACGACGAAGCCGTCCACATCTCGACCGCCTCCCTCGCGCCCGATGTGCTGTGCCTGACGTTCAACGGGCTGTCCAAGTCCTATCGCGTGGCGGGCTTTCGCTCCGGCTGGGTGGCGATTTCCGGGCCCAAGCAGCGCGCGCAGAGCTATATCGAAGGCATCGACATCCTGGCCAACATGCGTCTGTGCGCCAACGTGCCGAGCCAGCACGCGATCCAGACGGCGCTAGGTGGATACCAGAGCATCAACGACCTGGTATTGCCGCAAGGGCGTCTGCTGGAGCAACGCAACCGCACCTGGGAACTGCTCAACGACATTCCCGGGGTCAGCTGCGTCAAGCCGATGGGCGCGCTGTACGCCTTCCCGAAAATCGATATGAAGGTTTGCCCGATCCACAACGACGAGAAGTTCGTCCTCGACCTGCTGCTGTCCGAAAAGCTGCTGATCGTTCAGGGCACCGCCTTCAACTGGCCGTGGCCGGATCACTTCCGGGTGGTGACGCTACCGCGGGTCGATGACCTCGAGCAGGCGATTGGCCGTATCGGTAGTTTCCTCAAGACCTACCAGCAGTAATCCGCCGATGGATCTGCAGATCGATGACTTCTACAAGGATGCTGCGGCCGGCCTGCTGATGCTCTACCAGGCCTTTCCGCGCAAAGTGGCGCTCTATGTCGAGGATCTGATCGGGCAGGAAGAGCCTGACGAGTTCGGCCTGCCGAGCAAACGTCACCAGAGCTGCCTGGGCGCCCTGCTCTGGCTTGCGGACGAGGGTTACGTCCGCTACGAGACGACCATTCAATTCCTGGCGCTCGACCAGGCCGTGCTGACGGAAAAAGGCTTCATTCGCCTGACCCGTAGCGTCCCCCATCTGTCGGCCGATGCTGACCTGCCTCCGAGTGTCAGGCGCATGCAGGGAACCCTAGCCTACCAACTCCGCGATGCGCTCAAGAGCGGGCACGGCGAACGCCTCGCCAGGCTTGCCCGTAGCCTGTTCGAGAGCGGCAGCGCTACGGTTGATAGCCACCTGCAGCACTAGCGACACAGCTTGAAATAGTACCTGGGTTGAATACGCCCAGGTCTCCCCTTATATACGCGGCAGAGCAAACCGCCCCGCGTTTTAGGAGACCGTTTTACCCATGATGCGCATTGTGCTGTTCCTGGCGACCAACTTGGCCATCCTGCTGATCGCCAGCATTACCCTGAGCCTGCTGGGCTTCGGCGGTTACATGACGCCGGACCGCACGGGGCTTGATCTTCAGCAGTTGCTGATCTTCTGCGCCGTGTTTGGGTTCGCGGGCTCGTTCATCTCGCTGTTCCTGTCCAAGTGGATGGCGAAGATGAGCACCCGTACCGAGATCATCAGCCAACCGCGCACCCGCCACGAGCAGTGGCTGCTGCAGACCGTCGAGCAGCTGTCCCGCGAAGCCGGCATCAAGATGCCGGAAGTCGGGATATTCCCGGCTCATGAGGCCAATGCCTTCGCGACGGGCTGGAACAAGAACGATGCGCTCGTCGCGGTCAGCCAGGGCCTGCTGGAGCGCTTCTCCCCGGATGAAGTGAAGGCGGTCCTGGCACACGAGATCGGCCACGTAGCCAATGGCGACATGGTCACCCTGGCGCTGATCCAGGGCGTGGTGAACACCTTCGTGATGTTCTTCGCACGCATCGTCGGCCACTTCGTCGACCGCGTGCTGCTGAAGAATGAAGAAGGTCACGGCATCGGCTTCTACGTTGCGACCTTCGTAGCGGAGATGATGCTCGGCCTGCTGGCGACCATCATCGTCATGTGGTTCTCGCGCAAACGCGAATTCCGTGCCGACGATGCCGGTGCCCGTCTGGCTGGTACCGGTGCGATGATCGGTGCGCTGCAGCGCCTGCGTGCCGAACAGGGCTTGCCGGTAAACATGCCCGATAGCCTGACCGCCTTTGGCATCAATGCCGCGAAGAAGTCGGGCCTGGCCGGTCTGTTCATGAGCCACCCGCCGCTGGAGGAGCGCATCGAGGCGCTGCGTCGTCGCGGCTAAGCGAGCGAAACGGCACAAGGGGCGACGCAAGTCGCCCTTTTTGTTTGTCTATCGTTCGTCATCCAGATCATCCACAAGGAAGCCCCCATGCGCCGATTCGCCGTCATTGCCCTGAGTCTTCTGATGCTGTCGGGATGCCAGAGCGCCTACTACTCGGCCATGGAAAAGGCCGGCGTCCACAAGCGCGACATCCTCGTCGACCGGGTAGGCGATGCGCGCGATTCGCAGCAGCAGGCGAAGGAGCAGTTCAAGGACGCGCTGGAGCACTACCGCAGCGTCGTGCAGGTCCAGGGTGGAGAGCTGGAAAAACGCTACGAGGCGCTTAACCGTGAGTACGAGGCCAGCGAGAACAGTGCGCGCACCGTTCGTGCACGCATCCAGGCCGTCGAAGACGTCGCCGATGCCCTGTTCAAGGAGTGGGATCAGGAGCTCAAGCAATACAGCAACAAGAGCCTGCGCGACGCCAGCGCCAAGGAGCTGTCCCGCACCCGCGCCGAATACCGCATCCTGCTGCAGCGCATGAAGGCCGCGGAGAAGCGCATCGACCCGGTGCTGGACGTCCTTCGCGACCAAGTTCTGTTCCTCAAGCACAACCTCAACGCCCGGGCGATCAGCTCGTTGCACGGCGAATACCAGACGCTGCAGACCAACGTCGACCAATTGCTGGCCGACATGCAGCGGGCCATCGATGAAGCGGACGTGTTCATCCGCCGTCTGCAGGCCGCCAACGACTAACGCTTGAGCAGGCGGAAAACGCTTTCCCGCAGCCAGGGCACGCCGCGCTGGTGGAACTTCCGGTTCTCCGCCAATACATCGGCCTGTGCCAGCCGCTCGGGTTGCCACTCTCGCAGCAACGCATAGACTTCCGCGTCAGGCACCGCGAAAGGCGGGCCATCGATCTGCTGCTGGTCGTAATCGAGCGTCACCAGCAGCCCCTGGGTGCCGTGCGGCAAGCACTGCGTCAGGATCGCCGCATAGCGACGACGCATGTCGGCAGGCAAGGCGATCAGCGCGGCGCGGTCGTAGTACGCACGGCAGTCGGCCAGGTCTTCGGCGCCAAGGTCGAAGAAATCGCCACACCAGATCTCGATCGACCCTGCCTGGAAAATATCGAACGCGCCCTGTCGCCGCACCGACGGCGTCAACCGATGCTCCTCGAAAAACGCATCGACCGCCGTCCGCGCGAGCTCCACCCCCATGACGGCGAATCCTTGCCCGGCCAGCCAGGCGAGATCCAGGCTCTTGCCACAGAGCGGCACCAGCACCCGACTGCCCTGCGGCACTTGCAACCCGGGCCAGTGCGAAAGCAAGTAGGGGTTGACGCGATCCAGGTGAAAACCGATCTGTTGTTGTGCCCAGCGCGCCTGCCAGAACTCTGCCTGCACGATTAATCCCCAGTGTTTGATAATCGTCCGAGCTTAGCAAAGCCAACTACAACGCGGTGGTGTAACCCTGTAGCCTTATTCGCTGGCACGCCACTTGCTCAGCACTTGGCGACGCCATGGCAAGGCAATCGAAAAGGTAGATCCGACAGCATGACCGACTCGCAAGACAAATCCAGGGGTGATGCGCTGGCCTGGGTAGCCGGCAGCGATGCGCCGGAAAAATCCGTCGTCAACCTGGGGTTCATGGCGCTGACCGATGCCGCGTCGGTCATCGTTGCCGCCACCCAGGACTTCGCCCGCCCCTACGGCCTGACCATCAACCTGCAGCGGCAATCGTCCTGGTCCGGTCTGCGCGACAAGCTCGTCGATGGACAACTGGACGCGGCGCATGCGCTGTACGGGCTGATCTACGCGACCCACCTGGGCATCGGCGGGCGTGCGCCCACTGACATGGCGGTACTGATGGGGCTGGCGCAGAACGGCCAGAGCTTCAACCTCTCGACCGAACTCAAGCGGTCGGGGGTCATCGATGCCGAGACGCTGCGCGCCCGGGTCACCAGCGGTGAGCCGCTGACCCTGGCACAGACCTTCCCCACCGGCACCCATGCGCTGTGGCTCTACTACTGGCTTGCCGCCCATGGCATCCACCCGCTGCAGGATGTCCGGACCGTGGTGGTACCGCCCGCGCAGATGGTTGACCATTTGCGCGCCGGCCGGATCGACGGTTTCTGTGCAGGCGAGCCCTGGGGCGCTCAGGCCATCGCCGAAGGCACGGGCTTTACCCTGGCGACGACGCAGTCGATCTGGCCGGACCATCCGGAGAAGGTCCTGGGCTGCACCCGTGCGTTTGTTGAGCAATACCCGAACACCGCCCGTGCTCTGGTCATGGCGATTCTCGAGGCGAGCCGCTTCATCGCTGCCAGCGAAGAAAACCGCCGCAGCACGGCGCAGCTGATCAGCGGCCACGACTATGTCGGCGCGTCGCTGGCGGCGGTCGAGCCGCGCTTCCTCGGCAACTACGAGGATGGCCTGGGCAATGCCTGGCGCGACGCCAATGCGCTCCGCTTCTTTGCCGACGGCCAGGTGAACATGCCCTACCACTCCGATGGCCTCTGGTTCATGACCCAGTTCCGCCGCTGGGGCCTGCTGCGCGAGGACCCTGACTACCTGGGCGTCGCCAGCCAGATTCAGCAGAGCGCCCTGTACCGCGAAGCCGCTACAGGACTGGGCATCGAGGTGCCCTCCTCCGTCATGCGTCGCTCCACCTTGATGGACGGCAGCGTCTGGGACGGTTCTGATCCCGCGGCGTATGCGCGCAGCTTTGCGCTGCATGCGCTGACCGACCACCCCGTACTCTGACTCCAGGAGACTGCCCATGCTTCGCGTCCTCCTGATCGACGACACGCCCCGCAAGGTCGGCCGCCTGAGAAGCGCCCTGATCGAGGCTGGCTTCGAAGTGATAGACGAATCCGGTCTTACCATCGACCTGCCCGACCGGGTCGAAGTCACTCGGCCGGATGTCATCCTGATCGACACCGACTCTCCCGGCCGCGACGTCATGGAGCAGGTCGTGGTGGTCAGCCGCGACCAGCCACGGCCGATCGTCATGTTCACCGACGACAACAACCCGGACGCCATGCGCCAGGCGATTCGCGCCGGCGTCAGCGCCTATATCGTCGAAGGCATCCAGGCACAACGCCTCAAGCCGATTCTGGATGTCGCGATGGCGCGCTTCGAAAGCGACCAGGCGATACGCGCCCAATTGCAGGCACGCGATCAGCAGCTGGCCGAGCGCAAGCGCGTCGAGCTGGCCAAGGGCATGCTCATGAAGATGAAGCAGTGCAATGAAGAAGAGGCCTACACCCTGATGCGCCGGCAGGCCATGAGCCGTCAGCAGAAGCTGATCCAGGTCGCTGAGCAGATCATCGCCATGAACGACCTGCTCGGTCAGTGATTCGTTTCAGTCCAGATCACTACGATTCGCAATGATGACGAACCCCGCGCGACGGGGTTCTTTCCAGTAGCTGCGCTCTATAGCCGTTTCGATGCGATGCATCGAGCGTCAGACACCTAGAACCGTCTCATGCTTTCTCCCGCTCCGTAGGGCGGAACTTGTTAGCCCGCCTTTGCAGCATGCAACGACGCTGCCTGTATAAATTTGGCCCTACGGGTGTGTTGGGTAGCGCTGAAGAACGGGGCCACGGCGCATCAGTGACCGATGCGAATAGAGCCCACCGGTACGGCACGTCTGGAAGGTAAATACCCACAACACAAGCTGCACCGGTTATACCAAGCGGGCGCGCTCAACCAGAACGAACCAAACTGGAGCCGAACGCTGGCCAAGCTGCACGCCTATAGTGCCAGCATGGCTGGATCCTAAGGGCCGGTAGGATTGGCGCGCTTGAACCCGCCCCATTACGCATCGACAACCTCTTGTAATTAAAGATGTTTTTTTACCTTCACGCCGGCCTGAACAGCCGCGCTAGCCAGTTGGCAAGCCCCTTGCAATCCCTCCGATACCACGTCTTCGGATCGCCAACGGCGGTGATCGGGACGAATTGACAAAGGCGTCAACGGTGCTCGCTCTGCTTTAGCAGTGGGTGCGTCCGTTACGCCTTTTTTTTCGTTTCACGATTGAGGGATGAATCAATGCGCAAGACCCGCCGTACATTGCTGAAAACTCTGGTGGCGAGCATTGGCTGCTCTGCCATGCTGCAGTTGGTGCCGATGGCCGCCTGGGCTGCCGAGCCAGAAAAGGAAGCGCTCAAGCTCGGTTTCATCAAGCTTACTGACATGGCGCCCCTGGCGATTGCCTACGAGAAGGGCTTCTTCGAGGACGAAGGCCTTTACGTCACGCTCGAAGCCCAAGCCAACTGGAAGGTGCTGCTGGATCGCGTCATTGATGGCGAGCTGGACGGTGCGCACATGCTCTCCGGCCAGCCGATCGGCGCCACCATCGGCTTCGGCACCAAAGCCGAGATCATCACTGCCTTCACCATGGACCTCAATGGCAACGCCATCACGATGTCCAACGCGATCTGGGAGCAAATGAAACCCCACGTGCCGATGTTGGACGGCAAGCCTCAGCATCCGGTCAAGGCCGACGCGCTCAAACCAGTGATCGAGCAACTCAATGCCAGCGGTAAATCATTCAACCTAGGCATGGTCTTTCCGGTATCCACGCACAACTATGAGCTGCGCTACTGGCTCGCCGCTGGTGGCATTCATCCCGGCTACTACGCGCCGAGCAAAGGCGACATCAGCGGTCAGATCGACGCCCAGGCGCTGCTCTCCGTCACCCCGCCGCCGCAAATGCCCTCAACCATGGAAGCCGGCACCATCCATGGCTACAGCGTGGGGGAGCCATGGAACCAGCAGGCGGTGTTCAAGGGTATCGGCGTACCGGTGGTCGCCGACTACGCGATTCGCAAGAACATGTCAGAAAAGGTATTCGGCGTCTCCAAGGCCTGGGCCGAAGCGAACCCGGAAACCCACAAACGCCTGGTCAAGGCGCTGATCCGCGCCGGCAAGTGGCTGGATGAGGACAACAACGCCAATCGCCAGGAAGCGGTGGAGATCCTTTCACGTCCCGAGTACGTCGGCGCCGACGCCAAGGTGATCGCCAATTCCATGACCGGCACCTTCGAATTCGAGAAAGGCGACAAGCGCGATGTACCGGACTTCAACGTGTTTTTCCGCTATCACGCCACTTACCCCTACTACTCCGATGCCATCTGGTACCTGACGCAGATGCGCCGCTGGGGCCAGATCGCCGAGGCCAAACCGGACAGTTGGTACCTGGAGATGGCCAAGCAGGTCTACCGCCCGGAGATCTACCGCGAGGCGGCCGCTGAGCTGATTGCCGATGGCCTGCTCACCGCCGAGGACTTCCCGCCAGCCGATGAAGACGGCTTCCGCGAGCCGCTGGCCGACACCATCGACGGCATTACCTATGACGGCCGCACACCCAACGCCTACCTCGAACAATTCGCGATCGGCCTGAAAGGCGATACCGCGCTCTGATTCCGCCCTATGGGAGTCTCACTGCAGGCTGTGTGAAACGTAGCGAGTGAAGGCTAGGCGGGGCCGCCCAGGCAAGGCGCGACGACCAACGGAGTACAGCCAGAGGCTGGCCCCAAGGGCGAACGCAGCGAGTCAAGGTGAGGAAGCGGACTGCGCTCGCATCCAAGCCTGTTTAACGCGGCATAACCGAGCGCAGTAGTTTCACATACCTGCCGGCTCCCCTTTTGGAGAACACGTCGATGAGCAATCCAGCCGTCGTGCAGAACATCAAACAAACCCTCAGGGTCGGCCGTCAGGCCCGGCTCAAGCGTTGGCTTCCGCAAGTCATCATGCCGCTGGTGGGCATCCTCGCCTTCCTGCTGTTCTGGCAGCTGGTGGCGACCAATATCCAGACCAGCCTCGGCCAGTTCCCCGGCCCGGTGCAGGTCGCCGCACAGTTCGACGGCTTGGTCGATGGGCACCTGCGTGAGCGCGAGCGGGCCGCGGCTTTCTACGAGCGGCAGGAGCAGCGCAACGCCGAGCGCCTGGCCAAGGACCCGACCGCCGAGGTGAAGATCCGCCCCTATACCGGCAAGCCGACCTTCTTCGAGCAGATCTTCACCAGCCTCTACACCGTGATGACCGGCTTCGCCATCGCCTCGCTGATCGCGGTCCCGCTGGGCATCGTCTGCGGGCTGAGCAAGCCGGTGTACAACGCCATCAATCCGCTGATCCAAATTTTCAAACCGGTGTCGCCGCTGGCCTGGCTGCCGCTGGTGACCATGGTGGTCAGCGCGGTGTATGTCAGTGACGATCCGCTGATGGCTAAATCCTTCGTCACCTCGGCGCTGACCGTGGCGCTTTGCTGCCTGTGGCCAACGGTGATCAACACCACCGTCGGGGTCGCCAACCTCGACAAGGACCTGCAGAACGTCAGCCGGGTGCTGCGCCTGTCGCCCCTCAGCCACGTGCGCCGCATCGTCCTGCCGGCGGCCATTCCGATGATCTTCACCGGCTTGCGCCTGTCCCTGGCGACCGGCTGGATGGTGTTGATAGCCGCGGAAATGCTGGCGCAGAACCCCGGCCTCGGGAAATTCATCTGGGACGAGTTCCAGAATGGCAGCTCCAACTCGCTCGGCCGGATCATGGTCGCGGTGATCGTCATCGGCCTGATCGGCTTCGCCCTGGATCGCATCATGCTGATGCTTCAGCGCCGCGTGAGCTGGGACAAGAACGCAGACCTGCGCTGAGGAAACCACCATGAACAATGCCCATCTCGAACTCACCGGCGTCGGTATCAGCTTCCCCACGGACAAGGGGCTCTACTGCGCGCTGCAGAACGTCAACCTGCGCATAGCCAAGGGCGAGTTCGTCTCGCTGATCGGACACTCCGGCTGCGGCAAGTCGACGGTGCTGAACATCGTCGCCGGGCTGTATCAGGCCACCACCGGCGGCGTCATCCTCGACGGCCGCGAGGTCAACGAACCTGGCCCGGAGCGCGCCGTGGTGTTCCAGAACCACAGCCTGCTGCCCTGGCTATCCTGCTACGAAAACGTCGAGCTGGCGGTACGGGAAGTATTCAAGGGCCAAAAAAACAGACGCGAAATGCGCGAGTGGATCGAGCACAACCTCGAGCTCGTACACATGACCCACGCGCGAGACAAGCGCCCCAGCGAGATTTCGGGCGGCATGAAACAGCGCATCGGCATCGCCCGCGCGCTGGCCATGCAACCCAAGGTGCTGCTGATGGACGAGCCCTTCGGCGCTCTCGACGCGCTGACCCGCGCGCACCTGCAGGACTCGCTGATGGAGATCCACGCCGACCTCGGCAATACCGTGATCATGATCACCCACGACGTCGACGAGGCAGTGCTGCTCTCCGACCGCATCGTGATGATGACCAACGGCCCCTCGGCAACCATCGGCGAGATCCTGCGCGTCGACCTGCCCCGCCCACGCGACCGCATGGTCCTGGCTCACGACGCTCAATACCACGCCTATCGAGCCCAGGTGCTGGAGTTCCTCTATCAGCGCCAGCAGCGCCCGGCGGCCTGATAGGCAGGCCGCGACGGTAAATGAAAAGGACTATCAGCATGGACAGAGTACTGAGCGGCACGCACCCGGCGCGCTCCGTGCCACAAGCATCGACAGCCGCCTCCCTGCAGCCATACAAGGATTGGTTACTGCTCGCGGCCTGGGCCACGGCCTGTATCACGGCGCTCTGGCAGCAACAGCTGCTGGCACTGGCTCTCGCCAGCATCGCCGCGGGCCTGCAACTGACCGAGCAGCGCAAACGCCGCGCGAGCCAGCGCCATAGTGATCATCTGCTGGCCATGCTCGGTCAGCAGCAGGGGCTCAGCGAGCCACGCGAGGATCTGGTCGCCGCTTTTGGCGCCCAATCCCTGCGCAGCGAACGTCTACGAAGTGAAGTGCAATTCGCCAGCGACGCCCTAGAGCGCATGGCCGGCACAGCCGAGCACAGCAGTGTCGACCAGGCTCAGCGAGTGCTGGCGATCACCGACGCCAGCATGGAGTTAAGCCAGAGCCTGGAGCGCGTCAGCTCGCTGGGTCAGCAAGCGATGCATGCCTTTGCCGAAACCCATAGGGAAAGCCAGGCCGGTCGCGACAGCGCGCTGTTCGTCAGCACCACCATGACCGAAGTGCGCGAGAGCATGCAGCGTACCTCCGATGCGGTCGGCCAACTGCTGCAGGACACTGCTGCCGTGGGCAAGGCCGCATTGAGCATCCAGACCGTCGCCAAACAGACACAGCTGCTCGCCCTCAACGCCTCCATCGAAGCGGCACGGGCAGGCGAGCACGGTCGCGGCTTCGCTGTGGTTGCCGACGAGGTCCGCCAGCTGGCGCTGAGCAGCGACCGCGCCGCCCAGGACATTACCCGCGTGGTCGCCACAACGGGCCACGCGGTGCGCCGTGTCGAAGTCGAAGTCGTTCAGCACCAGCAATTGCTGGAGCAAAGCGGCGAACAGAGCAGCGCATTGGCCGCCGAACTCGATCAGCTGGCGCGACGCAGCCAGCTCAGCCTTGCAGAACTCGATCGCCTGCAAGAGGCCCTCGAAGAGCAGCGACACAGCAACCGCCTGCTGCGCGAACAGCTCGACCACGTCGAAACCGGCGTCGAGCGCCAGCGCACCCAGGCCGAAGAGCTGCACAGCCTGACGCTCTACCTCACGCGCCTCAGCCGTACGGAAGCCTGACCATGGAAGTATCGATCGCCCTGACCTTGGCCGCCTGCCTGGTACTACTCGGCAACCACCTCAGTCGCGTCGCTGCCGTACGGCACCGCAAGCGCCTCACCGCGACCGATGTCCAGGCGCTGCAGCACGTGCTGGAGGTCCTTCAGTTCATGCAGAAGCACCGTGGGCTCGGCGGCCAGCGTGATGCCGCAGCCACAACGCAGCGACTGGAGGTCGCCGCCCGCCTCGACCAGCTTTGGCAGGAGTGGAAAGGTGAGGAAAACCGACCCGCAATGCGCGCTCTATGGCAGCAGATTCGCCAGAACCCGGCAGACTTTGAGCCGCACTGCATCCTCATCGAACAACTGCTCGAAAACATTCATGTGCTCGAACTGCGCCTGGCCTTTCAGGGCAATCCTCAGGTGACCGGGCTGTGCGAAGCGTGCCGTGCACTGGAAGACCTCGGTCGGCTGCGCGGGCTGGCGGTGCGTGCGGCCAACTACGAAAAGTGCCCGCTGGATATGCAGATCCAGATGCGCTATCTCTGCCAACGCCTCGCCGACCCAAATGGTGGCAAAGCTCTAAGCAACTTGATAGCTCATCTAGAGCACAACCTGATCGACGCACCGCGTGTCAGCCTAGCGCCCGCCGAATGTTACGCTTTGATCACGCCGATCATCGACGAACGTTTGCAGGGCATTCGCCACAGCATTGCCTGACCAGTGGCGACGCACGACCATCAGCCGGCTGAATCTTGCTAGGACCTGGAACGCGGACACGTAAAGTCAGCGTTCGCACGTCGCGCTGCTTACACGTAAATCACCTGCGACCTGGCGGGCTGCAGGCTGCGTTCGCCGCTGAGGGCGCTCCATAGACGGGGCTCAAGCCCACGACGTCGAGCGATTCAACTTTTCAAAACACGCTACTAGCCAATGAGAGCACCATGGCCCGCCTGTACCTTCAATTTCCCGAAGACCAATTCTACTTTTCGACCCAGATGACGGTGCGGGTCACCGACATCAACGGGGCCAACCACCTTGGCAACGACTCGATGATCTCGATGATTTCCGAAGCGCGCGCCCGGTTCCTCTATGCCTTTGGCATCCGCGAAACCAACGGCAGGGGCGTCGGCATCATCGTCACCGACCTGGCGACCACCTACCGTGCCGAAGCGCATGCGCGCGACGCCCTGCTGTTCGAGGTTGGCGTGATGGACTTCAATCGCTACGGTGGCGACATCATCTTCCGCATCACCCGCCCTGACGACGAACGCCTGATCGCCATGGCGAAATCCGGGTTCGTCTTCTACGACTATTCGGCCGCGCGCGTCGCGTCGATGCCGGATGACTTCGCCAGCCGCTTCCCCCGCGTCAATCGCCTCGACTGATGCGCCATCAGGAAGCATGACGCGCACAAAGCGCCCCTCTTTCGCGCACAACTCACCCGTCACATCGGTCAAGTGACTGCAGCAAGCGCCGGCTAGAAGGTTAGACGAGTGGCTGGCAGGGATCTTGCTGCGGCTAACCCCGCAGCCAACGACGGTTGCGCCATATGCAGACAAAGGCGTCGCGTCGCTTGCCGGAATTTCCGGCAAGCGCGTGGCGCCTTTTTCGTTTTACGCCCGAAAGCGCGCTTCATGCTGCGACGCGCAGCAAGCGGTGCATCCGGCCAGCGTCGCGCCCAGGCGCTAGTCGGCCCATGACGGAGAGGTGTGCAAGATGAATACGAGTTTCTGGAAAGCAGGCCATGCGCCGACCCTGTTCGTCGCTTTTCTCTACTTCGACCTGAGCTTCATGGTCTGGTATGTGCTCGGGCCGCTGGGGGTACAGATTGCCGCCGACCTCGGGCTTACTACCCAGCAGCGCGCCTTCATGGTGGCCACCCCGATCCTCTCCGGCGCGATCCTGCGCCTCGCGCTCGGCATGCTGGCCGACCGTACTTCACCGAAAACTGCCGGTCTGCTCGGTCAGGTGATGGTCATTGCCGCGCTGCTGCTGGCCTGGTCGTTCGGCATTCGCAGCTATGAGCAGGCACTGCTGCTCGGCCTGTTCCTCGGATTCGCCGGCGCCTCCTTCGCCGTGGCGCTGCCGCTGGCCTCCCAGTGGTACCCGGCCGAACATCAGGGCAAGGCCATGGGCATCGCCGGGGCGGGTAACTCCGGAACGGTGCTGGCGGCGCTGTTCGCCCCGGGGCTTGCCGCACTGTTCGGCTGGAACAACGTATTCGGCCTGGCACTGGTGCCGCTGGTGCTGGTCCTGGTGCTGTTCGCGGGGATGGCGCGCAACGCGCCCAACCGTCCGGCACCCAAGTCCATGGCCGACTACATGAAGGCACTGGGCGACCCGGACAGTTGGTGGTTCATGTTCTTTTACAGCGTGACCTTCGGCGGCTTCCTCGGCCTGGCCAGCACCCTGCCCGGCTACTTCTACGACCAATACGGCTTCGACCCGGTCAAGGCCGGCTACTACACGGCGGCCTGCGTATTCGCCGGCAGCATGATGCGCCCGCTCGGCGGAGCCCTGGCCGACCGTATCGGTGGCATCCGCTCGCTGCTGGTGATGTATACCGTGGCGGCCCTGTGCATCGCCTTGGTCGGAATCAACCTGCCCAGCTCGACCGCCGCGCTGGCGCTGTTCGTGGTCGCGATGCTCAGCCTGGGCGCCGGCAACGGCGCGGTATTCCAGCTGGTACCGCAGCGCTTCCACCGGGAGATTGGCGTGATGACCGGCCTGGTGGGGATGGCTGGCGGCGTCGGTGGATTTCTGTTGACCGCCGGCCTTGGCGCCGTCAAACAGGCCACCGGCGACTATCAGCTCGGCCTCTGGCTTTTCGCCAGCCTCGGCGTGCTAGCCTGGATCGGCCTGTACAACGTCAAGCAGCGCTGGCGGACCACTTGGGGTTCGGCCGCGGTGACCGCCGCCCGGGTCTGATCCTGACGCAGCCGCCGCAACCGGTGGCTGTTGCCCTATGCGGAACTCTCCATGCCCCTGCAACTGACCTTCGGTGAAGCGAGCGCCACTGGCCCGCGCAGCGAAAACCAGGACGCCATCCGTGTCGTCACACCGGCACCCTCGCTTGCCTTGAGCAAGGGCTTCCTGCTGGCGGTGGCCGACGGCGTCAGTCATTGCGCCGACGGCGGTCTGGCCGCCCGCGCGACCCTGCAGGCCCTGGCACTCGACTATTACTCGACGCCCGAAACCTGGGCGGTAACCCATGCACTCGAGCGGCTACTCGCCGCGCAGAATCGCTGGCTACAGGCCAACGGCAACGGCCAGCCGCTGCTGACCACGCTCACCGCCCTGGTGCTGCGCGGCACCCGTTTCACCCTGGCCCACGTGGGCGACTGCCGGGCGTATCGCTGGGCTGACGCCACACTCGAACGCCTCAGTGAAGATCACATCTGGCAGCAACCGGGCATGCAGCATGTGCTCAAGCGCGCATTGGGGTTGGACCAGCATCTGGTGGTCGACTTTCTCGAAGGCCAGCTGCGCGAAGGCGACTGTTTCGTCGTCCTCAGCGACGGCGTCTGGTCGGCCCTGCCCGAGCGCGACATCGCCGAAGTCCTGCAGGCTGAGCCCGACCTCTCCCGCTCCGCCAGCACCCTGGTAAAGGCGGCGCACCTGGCCGGAAGCGGAGACAACGCCAGCGCCGTGCTCGTGCGGGTACAGGCGCTGCCCGAGGCAGGTCTGGCCGACAACCTCGCCCAGCTGGAGCAATGGCCCCTGCCACCGAGACTGCGCGCCGGGCAACGGTTCGAAGGCTGGACGGTCGAGGGGCTGCTCGCCGAATCCCGGCAGTCGATGATCTATCGGGTAACCGATGCCCAAGCACACCCTTGGCTATTGAAAACCCTGCCCCCGAGTCGCAGCGAAGATCCGTCGGCCGGCCCTGCGCTGCTGCAGGAGGAGTGGTTCCTGCGCCGCGTGGCCGGGCGCTGCTTTCCGGAATTGCATAGCCTGGCGCAGCGCCAGCACCTGTACTACGTGCAGCGCGAGTACCTGGGCCAGAGCCTGGCGCAACGGTTTCGACAACAGGGTCCGATGCCGTTGACCCAGTGGCTGGAAACCGCGCCACGGGTAATCCGTCCGCTCGGCATGCTGCATCGACGCAACATCCTGCACCGCGACGTGAAACCGGAGAACCTGCATATGGATGACGACGGCGAGCTGCGCCTGCTGGACTTCGGCCTGGCGTACTGCCCCGGCCTGTCGCGTGACGAGCCCAACAGCCTGCCGGGCACGCCGAGTTTCATCGCTCCGGAAGCCTTCAGGGGCGAGCCGCCAAGCCCCCGGCAGGATATCTATGCCGCAGGCGTGACCCTCTATTACCTGCTCACGGGGCATTACCCGTACGGAGAGATCGAAGCCTTCCAGCGCCCGCGCTTCGGTACCGCCGTGCCGCCGTCGCGCTACCGCCCGGACTTGCCCGACTGGGTGGAAAGGCTGCTTTTGCGGACACTGGCAGCAGACCCTGAGCAACGCTTCGAAACCGCCGAGGAATGGTTGCTGGCCTTCGAACAGGGCGAACAGACGATCGCCCCAGGCGGTACCCGACCGCTGCTCGAACGCGAGCCGTTGAAAACCTGGCGCGCGATCGCACTCGCCTCGTTGTTGCTCAACCTGGCTGGACTTGTCTGGCTGATCGGCAACGGCTGAGCGAGATCAGCGCCGCCGGGTGATCAGCCCCTGCCGTGCCACGCGGGTCAATTCGCGAACGCAATGATCGAGCTCATCGGCTGCGGGCGCCTGCACCACGGCCAGATCGAACGCGTCGTCCGGATACTCGGCCAGCGAACAGGCATCGGCATTGAACTGGATCAGCAGCGCGCGCGGCTTGCCACGGTGCCTGGGCCAGCCGTCAAGGCAACGGAGCAGCGCCGGCTGGTGGCCACCGACCAACAGCACTTTGCGGCTACAAGGGTTCTGCGCGGCCGGGGCCAGGCAAAGGGAAGGAAGTTTTGCGTTCATCGATGGGTTCCCGCCTCGTGGGTTCCGCTGGGCAGCGGTGAGAGGCAACACCGAACCAGCGCTTTAGCGGTATTTCGGGATCTCTCGATCCCTGGCGCCCCGCAAGTAGCTGACTAAATCGGCGCAAGGACCCAACTTTATTTAAACCCAGCGAAGGCTGTCAACGCCCTGATCGAGCGACGCGCACCCCACGCAAACTGCACCATCGCTGCGCAAGGCGCCTCAACGAGGTGCGCCATAATCTCGATATAACATCACCAAAAATCCATAACTTATTGATTTTATGTACAAGTAACCGACTGGCACACCACCTGCATTGGCATCGACGCAATTCACATAAAGCTTGGCCTTCAACGAGGAGGGTCAGGCTTCCCGAGAACGGGACCGGACAAAGGCGTCCTCACTGGGTAACCAGTGGGACGCCTTTTTGTTTTTGCATTTTAGGTACGCCGGAGCAATCGCCGGCGCTCGGTGGGAGATCGGCATGAAGAAACTCAAGCTGGTGATGATCGGCAACGGCATGGCCGGAGTGCGTACTCTGGAAGAACTGCTCAAGCTCGCACCGGAGCTGTACGACATCACCGTCTTTGGTGCCGAGCCGCACCCTAACTACAACCGCATCCTGCTATCACCGGTGCTGGCCGGAGAGCAAAACTTCGAAGACATCGTCCTCAACGACCTGCAGTGGTACCGCGACAACGGCATCGAGCTGCGTGTGAACAGCAAGGTCATGCAGATCGACCGCGCCGGTCGGCGCGTCATCGCCCAAGACGGGAGCGAAGCCGAGTACGACCGGCTGCTGATCGCCACGGGCTCCACCCCCTTCATGCTGCCGGTACCCGGCAACACCCTGCGGGGTGTGATCGGCTATCGCGATATCGCCGACACCCGCACGATGATGGAAACCGCGACCACGCACCGTCACGCCGTGGTGATCGGCGGCGGCCTGCTCGGCCTGGAAGCGGCCAACGGACTGAAACTGCGCGGCATGGACGTCAGCGTGGTGCATATCGGCGAATCGCTGATGGAGCGCCAACTCGATCGCACGGCCGGAAGTTTGCTGCAGGACTCACTCGAAGCACGCGGACTCAGGTTTCTGCTGCCCAAGCACACCGCCGAGCTGCTCGATAATGGCGAAGGACGCGTCTGTGCGGTCAAGTTCACCGACGGTGAGGTGGTTCCGGCAGATCTCGTCGTCATGGCCGCGGGCATTCGTCCCAATTGCGAACTCGCCGAAAGAGCGGGCATTCCCTGCAATCGGGGGATTCTGGTCAGCGATACCCTGCAGACCTACGATCCGCGCGTCTATGCGGTCGGCGAATGTGCCAATCACCGCGGCACGGCTTACGGGCTGGTGGCGCCGTTGTTCGAACAGGCGAAGGTCTGCGCCAACCACCTGGCGATGCTGGGCTTCTCGCGCTACCTGGGTTCGGTGACCTCGACCAAGCTCAAGGTCACCGGCATCGACCTGTTCTCGGCCGGCGACTTCCAGGGCACCGAAGGCACCGAAACCATCACCCTGTCGGACCCCATCGGCGGCATCTACAAGAAGCTGGTGATCAAGGACGACGTGCTGGTGGGTGCCTGCCTCTACGGCGACACCGCCGATGGCGGCTGGTATTTCCGGCAGATTCGCGAGCATCACAATGTCAGCGAAATCCGCGACCATCTGATGTTTGGCGAAGGCGCCATCGGAGACACCGGCCATCAGGGCCAGAACAAGCCATGTCGATGCCCGACGACATGGAGGTCTGCGGGTGCAACGGGGTGTGCAAGGGAACAATCGTCAAGTCGATCCAGGCGCACGGCCTGTTCTCCGTGGACGACGTGAAGAAGCACACCAAGGCCGCGAGCTCATGCGGCTCCTGCGCCGGCCTGGTCGAGCAGATCCTGATGAACACCGTCGGCGGCGCGGCGGACGTCAAGCCCAAGAGCGAGAAAGCCATCTGCGGGTGCAGCGACCTCAACCATGGCCAGGTACGCCAGGCGATTCGCGAGCACCACCTGCTCAGCGTGGCAGAAGCGATGCAGTTCATGGCCTGGAGCACACCCAACGGCTGCTCGACCTGCCGCCCGGCACTCAACTACTACCTGATCTCGACCTGGCCGGGCGAGGCCAAGGACGATCCTCAGTCGCGCTTCATCAACGAGCGGGCCCACGCCAACATCCAGAAGGACGGCACCTTTTCCGTCGTCCCGCGCATGTTCGGCGGCGTCACCAATGCCGCCGAGCTTCGGCGCATCGCCGATGTGGCCGACAAGTACCAGGTGCCGCTGGTCAAGGTGACCGGCGGACAGCGCATCGACCTGCTGGGCATCCGCAAGGAAGACCTGCCGGCCGTGTGGAAGGACCTGGACATGCCCGACGGGCACGCCTACGGCAAGTCGATCCGCACCGTCAAAACCTGTGTCGGCCAGGAGTTCTGCCGCTTCGGTACCCAGAATTCCACTCAGTTGGGCATCGACCTGGAAAAAGCGCTGTTCGGCATGTATTCGCCGCACAAGGTCAAGCTGGCGGTCTCGGCCTGCCCACGCAATTGCGCCGAGTCGGGAATCAAGGACGTCGGCATCATCGGCGTCGATTCCGGCTGGGAGCTTTATATCGGCGGCAACGGTGGCATCAAGACCGAGGCCGGCGAGTTCTTCGTCAAGGTCAAGACGGAGGGCGACGTGGCCGAATACAGCTTCGCATTCCTCCAGCTCTATCGCGAAGAGGCGTTCTATCTCGAGCGCACGGTGCACTACATGCAGCGTGTCGGCCTGGACTACATCAAGAAAATCGTCCTCGGCGACCCGCTGCGCCGAAAGGAGCTGCATCAGCGGCTGATGTTCTCGCTCAGCTTCGAAGGAGACGGCTGGAAGAAGCAGATCGCCGACCAGGCGCTCAAGAAAGAGTACGAGACGATCCGCCTGCAAACGATCGAACCCGCCTGAATGAACGTCGCACGGCTTGCATGAGGACCTACCGATGAATTGGCTCGACATCTGCGCACTGGAAGACATCAACCCGCTCGGCGCGCGCATCGTGGCAGGCCCCGCAGGGGCCATTGCGGTGTTTCGCACCTCGGACGACCAAGTCTTCGCCCTCGACGATCGCTGCCCCCACAAGGGCGGCCCGCTGTCCCAGGGCATCGTCTACGGCCGGCTAGTGGCCTGCCCGCTGCACAACTGGCAGATCAGCCTGGAGAGCGGCGATGCGGTCGCTCCGGACAACGGCTGCGCCCACCGCCACGACGCCAAGGTGGAGAACGGTCGTGTGCTGCTTTCGCTGAACCTGCAGACCGCCCATCCATGACACGCCTCGCGCCAGGCTTTCGCCGCTTCAGACCATAACTTACCTGCCAGGAGATGCCGCCATGCATCAGACAACCGCGTCCACCTGCTGCTACTGCGGCGTCGGCTGTGGCGTTCTGATCGAGCACGACGGAACGCGCATCCACAACGTCAAGGGTGACCCGGATCATCCGGCCAACTTCGGCAAGTTGTGCAGCAAGGGTTCGACGCTGCACCTCACCGGCGATATCGCCGCTCGCGGCCTATACCCCGAACTGCGCCTGGGCAAAGGTCTAGCACGCGCCCGCATCGACTGGGATAACGCCCTGGACCACGTCGCCGACCGATTTGCCGAGGCCATCCGCGAGCATGGCCCGGACAGCGTGGCGTTCTACATTTCCGGCCAGCTGCTGACTGAGGACTACTACGCCTTCAACAAACTGGCGCGCGCCCTTGTCGGGACCAACAATATCGACAGCAATTCGCGGCTGTGCATGTCGTCGGCAGTGGTCGGCTACAAGCGCAGCCTGGGCGCCGATGCCCCGCCCTGCTCCTATGAAGACATCGAGCTGAGCGACTGCCTGCTGATTGTCGGCAGCAACATGGCCTATGCCCACCCCGTACTCTTCCGGCGCCTGGAAGAAGCCAAGGCGAGGCGCCCGGAGATGCGCGTCATCGTGGTCGATCCGCGGCGCACCGATACCTGCGACCTGGCCGATCTGCACCTGGCCATCCAACCGGGTAGCGACGTGGCCCTGTTCCATGGGTTGATGCACATTCTGCTGTGGGAAGGCTGGGTCGACCGGACCTTCATCGACGCTCATACCGAGGGCTTCGAGGCGCTCAAGGCGCTGGTGCGCGACTACAACCCGGCCATGGTCTCCGAACTCTGCGCGATCCCGGTCGAGGCGCTGCAGCAGTGCGCCCGTCTGATCGGCAATGCCCCGAGCTTTCTGTCGCTCTGGTGCATGGGGCTGAACCAGTCCACCGCCGGCAGCGCGAAGAACAGCGCGCTGATCAACCTGCACCTGGCCACCGGCCAGATCGGGCGGCCGGGCGCCGGCCCCTTCTCCCTGACCGGACAGCCCAACGCCATGGGCGGTCGGGAAACCGGAAGCCTGAGCAACCTGCTTCCGGGCCATCGCGAGGCGGGCAATCCCGAACATCGCAAGGAGGTGGCCGCTTACTGGGGCGTCGAGCAGCTTCCGGAAACGCCCGGCCTACACGCCATCGACCTCTTCGAGAAGGTTCGCGCCGGGAAGATCAAGGCGTTGTGGATCGCCTGCACCAACCCCGCCCAGTCGGTGCCGGATCAGCGAGGCGTCCACGAGGCGCTTGCCACCTGCCCCTTCGTCGTCGTGCAGGAAGCGTTCTTCACCACCGAGACGTGCCGCTATGCCGACCTCCTATTGCCGGCGGCGAGCTGGGGCGAGAAAGAGGGTTCGGTCACCAACTCCGAACGCCGCGTCAGCCGGGTACGTAGTGCAGTGCCAGCCCCGGGCGAAGCGCGGGCAGACTGGTCGATCACCTGCGACTTCGCACGGCGCCTGGAAATACGTTTGCATCCGGAGCAGCCAAGCCGCTTCGACTACCAGCGGCCCGACCAGCTGTTCGACGAATACAAGGCACTGACGCGCGGCCGGGACCTTGATCTCACCGGCCTGAACTATGCGCTGATCGAGCGGATCGGCCCGCAGCAATGGCCATTCCCCGACGGCAGCGTAACCGGCACTACGCGACTTTACGCGAACCGGGTCTTTCCCACCGCCAACGGCCGTGCCCGCTTCATTGCCGAGCACTATCAGGCTCCACGGGAACGGCGCGAAGCGCGCTATCCCCTGACGCTCAATACCGGACGCCTGCGCGATCAATGGCATGGCATGAGCCGGACCGGCACTGCAGCGCAGCTCTTCGGTCACGTCGAGGAAGCGCTCCTCGGGTTGCATCCGGACGACATGCGGCGCAGACGCCTGCTCGAAGGTCAGCTGGTACGGCTGCGCAGCCGCCGCGGCAGCCTCATCCTGCCGGTGACCCGGGACGACACGCTGCAGCCTGGCCAAGCCTTCCTGCCAATGCATTGGGGCGATCGCTTTCTCAAGGGCCTGGGATGCAACGTCCTGACGCTGCCGGACCACGACCCCCTTTCTAAACAGCCCGAACTCAAGCACGCCGCGATCGAAGTCGAGCAGGTCGCCCTGCCCTGGCAGTTCTTTGCCCTCGTGGAACACGACGTGCAGCGCCGATTCAACGCGCTGCGCCCGCTGTTCGAAGCGTTCGACTATGCAAGCTTCAGCCTGGCCGGCCGAGACCGCCCTGCGCTGATCATCCGCGCCGCTGCTAACCAGGCACCTGAAAGCGCGCAGTTGCAGCTCATAGACCAGTTGCTCGGCCTCCAGGAAGGTCCGGTTCTGGCCTACGACGACGTCCAACGGTCCATCGGTAAGCGGGTGCGCATCGAAGAAAATCGCATCGTTTCCCTGCGCCTGGCCGGAGAAACGGTGGCGCGCCATTGGCTCAAAGGCTTGTGGCAAAGCGGCAGCGCCGATGCCGAGCTGCGACGCTGGCTACTGGCGCCGCTTAGCGCTCCACCGGGCAAGGCCGGCTCGGCCTGCGACCGAACGCTGTGCAACTGCATGAACGTCAGTCAGCAAGCCGTCGCCAGCGGCATTGCTGCCGGGCTGGATCTTGACGGGCTCAAGCGCGAGCTGGGCTGCGGAACCAGTTGCGGGTCCTGCGTACCGGAAATCAAGCGGATGCTGGCGCGCCAACCGGAGCTGGCATGAGCACTTTCGACATCTTTGTGGCAGTCGTATCGAATGAGGTGAAGCAATGAGCGCAAAAGTCTGGCTGGTCGGTGCGGGCCCGGGCGATCCGGAGCTCCTGACGCTCAAGGCCGTACGCGCCCTGGGCGAAGCCCAGGTGGTAATGATCGACGACTTGGTCAACCCCGCCGTGCTAGAGCATTGTCCGGGCGCACGGGTCATCCGCGTCGGAAAGCGTGGCGGTTGTCGCTCCACGCCCCAGGCGTTCATCCATCGGCTGATGCTGCGCTATGCCCGTCAGGGCAAGTGCGTAGTGCGCCTGAAAGGCGGCGATCCCTGTATCTTCGGCCGCGGCGGCGAAGAAGCTCAGTGGCTTGCCGCCCGGGGTGTCGAAGCGGAGCTGGTCAACGGCATCACCGCCGGGCTGGCCGGCGCCACCCAATGCGGCATATCCCTGACCCATCGCGGCGTCGCCCGTGGCGTGACCCTGGTAACCGCCCATACCCTGGATGATGGTGGCCCTCAATGGCAGGCGCTGGCGCAGACCGGTACCACCCTTGTGGTGTACATGGGCGTCAGCAAGCTAGATCAGGTGCAGAACGGACTGCTTGCAGGCGGTATGGCAAGCGAGACGCCGGTGGCGATGATCGAGAACGCATCGATGCCTGAGCAACGTGAATGCCGTTCGCGCCTGGACGAGATGCTCCTCGATGCACGGGCTTTCGAGCTGAAGAGTCCGGCGATCCTGGTCATTGGTGAAGTGGCCGCACAGACGACCCTGGCCGAAGTGCAGCTGAGCGCCTGAGCCATACAGCAGACCGAAGCCGGCAACGCCGGCCCAGGCAGCGAATGCCAACGGGGATTTTCCAACAAGCACAAAAAAGGGCGACCGAAGTCGCCCTTTTTCTATGGATTACCCGAACTTAGTTCTGGTTTTCCATCTGAGCACGGATCAGATCACCAATGGTGGTCGGGCCAGTGCTTTCAACTTCCTGCTTGGTACGCAGTTCTTTCATCGCGTCTTTCTCGTCCTCGACGTCTTTCGACTTGATGGAGAGATTGATCACGCGGCTCTTGCGATCGATGTTGATGATCTTCGCTTCGACTTCTTCGCCTTCCTTCAGCACGTTGCGGGCGTCTTCAACGCGGTCGCGGCTGATTTCGGAAGCCTTCAGGGTCGCTTCGATGTCATTGCCCAGGTCGATCACAGCACCCTTGGCGTCCACTTCCTTGACGGTACCGCGGACGATGGTGCCTTTGTCGTTCAGGGACACGTAGTTGGAGAACGGATCGTCTTCCAGCTGCTTGATGCCCAGGGAGATGCGCTCACGCTCCGGATCAACCGACAGGATGACGGTTTCCAGCTCGTCGCCCTTCTTGAAGCGGCGAACGGCTTCTTCGCCCACTTCGTTCCAGGAGATGTCCGACAGGTGAACCAGACCGTCGATGCCACCGTCCAGGCCGATGAAGATACCGAAATCGGTGATCGACTTGATGGTGCCGGAGATCTTGTCGCCCTTGTTGAACTGGCTGGAGAAGTCTTCCCATGGGTTGGACTTGCACTGCTTGATGCCCAGGGAGATACGACGACGCTCTTCGTCGATGTCCAGAACCATGACTTCCACTTCGTCGCCGACCTGAACGACCTTCGACGGGTGGATGTTCTTGTTGGTCCAGTCCATTTCGGAGACGTGTACCAGGCCTTCCACGCCCTCTTCCAGCTCGGCGAAGCAGCCGTAGTCGGTGAGGTTGGTGACGCGGGCCATGACGCGGGTGTTTTCCGGGTAGCGAGCCTTGATGGCGACCCATGGGTCTTCGCCCAGCTGCTTCAGGCCCAGCGATACGCGGTTACGCTCGCGATCGTACTTGAGGACCTTGACGTCGATCTCGTCACCAACGTTGACGATTTCCGACGGATGCTTGATGCGCTTCCAAGCCATGTCGGTGATGTGCAGCAGGCCGTCCACGCCGCCCAGGTCGACGAATGCGCCGTAGTCGGTGAGGTTCTTGACCACACCCTTGACTTGCTGGCCTTCCTGCAGGGACTCGAGCAGAGCTTCGCGCTCGGCGCTGTTCTCGGCTTCCAGCACGCTGCGGCGAGAAACGACAACGTTGTTGCGCTTCTGGTCGAGCTTGATGACCTTGAACTCGAGTTCCTTGCCTTCCAGGTGAGTGGTATCACGCACCGGACGGACATCGACCAGCGAACCCGGCAGGAACGCGCGGATGCCGTTGACGTCGACGGTAAAGCCGCCCTTGACCTTGCCGTTGATAACGCCCTTGACCACTTCTTCTGCAGCGAAAGCCGCTTCCAGAACAATCCAGGATTCCGCGCGCTTGGCTTTTTCGCGGGACAGCTTGGTTTCACCGAAGCCATCTTCAACCGCGTCCAGAGCAACGTGGACCTCGTCACCCACCTTGATGGTCAGCTCGCCCTGTTCGTTGTAGAACTGCTCGACCGGGATGACGCCCTCGGATTTCAAGCCAGCATGGACGGTGACCCAGTCACCATCGATGTCGACCACGATGCCGGTGATGATGGCGCCCGGCTGCATGTCGAGGGATTTCAGGCTTTCTTCAAAAAGTTCTGCGAAGCTTTCGCTCATGTTGATTCCTGCTGTTTTCGGGCGAGGATCCGCCCAACTTCCACACCCCAGATGGCATGGGTTCGTTTATATAAAAAAAGGCCTGCGGGACGCTATCTGGTCTCCCGCATGCCTCCTTGTCACCAGGCAGGGCTTTTGCCGCGGCCTGACGGAACGCCTTTCGACGGTCCTTTCACCCGGCGATGCCGCGTTTGGCGACCTCGCTCAGAATGCTGTCCAGTACCTGCTCGATGGAAAGTGAGGTCGAATCCAGCATGATCGCATCGGCGGCTGGTTTCAGCGGCGCAACTTCGCGCCCCTTGTCTCGCTCATCGCGAGCCTGAATCTCATCGAGAAGACTCGCGAGATTAACATCATCCCCACGCCCCTTCAACTGCAGATAGCGTCGACGGGCACGTTCGTCGGCGCTTGCGGTAAGAAAGACCTTGAGCTCGGCGTCGGGAAACACCACGGTTCCCATGTCGCGTCCGTCGGCCACCAGCCCCGGGGCTTCGAGAAATACGCGCTGACGCTGCAGCAGCGCTTCACGCACCGCCGGCAAGGACGCCACCTGGGAAGCGCCGGCACCGATCTGCTCGTTGCGAATCGCATGGGTGACGTCTTCACCTTCGAGGGTGATGCTCAACCCCTGCCCGTCTTTGCTGGAGCCGAACTGCACGTCCAGGTGGGCGGCCAGAACCTTGAGCGCTTCCTCGTTGGTCAGATCGACGCCATGATTGCGCGCGGCGAACGCCAGCAACCGGTAGAGCGCGCCGGAATCGAGCAGATTCCAGCCGAGCTTCTTGGCCAGCAGCGCGGCAATGGTGCCTTTGCCCGAACCGCTGGGACCGTCGATGGTGATGACCGGCGGATTGTTCATGAGTTGTCCTCTTCACCGACATGCATGCCGGCTTGCTTGGCCAAGGCCAGAAAATTCGGAAACGACGTCGCCACGTTGGCGCAATCGTGAATACGGATCGGCGCCCTGGCGCGAAGCGCCGCGACACTGAACGACATGGCGATACGATGATCGCCATGGGACCACACTTCGCCACCTCCGATCGGACCACCCTGAATCACGATGCCGTCGGGTGTGGGCTCGGCGCTGACGCCGAGCGTGCGCAGCCCATCGGCCATCACCTGAATGCGGTCCGACTCCTTGATGCGCAACTCCTCGGCGCCGCGCAGCACTGTCCGTCCTTCCGCGCAGCTGGCGGCGACGAACAGCACGGGGAACTCGTCGATTGCCAGCGGCACCAGATCTTCGGGAATGTCGATACCATGCAGCTGCGCCGAGCGCACCCGAATGTCGGCGACCGGCTCTCCACCGACCTCGCGCAGATTTTGCAGTTCGATGTCAGCGCCCATCAGTTTGAGAATGCTGATCACCCCGGTGCGGGTCGGGTTGACGCCGACATGCTCGAGCAGTAGGTCGGAGCCCTCCGCGATGCTCGCCGCGACCAGAAAGAAGGCCGCCGAGGAGATATCGCCCGGCACTTCGATCCGGGCTGCAGTCAGCCGATGCCCTGGCTCGACCGAGGCGGTCGCACCCTCGACCCTGACCGGGTAGCCGAAGCCGCGCAACATCCGCTCGGTGTGGTCGCGGGTCGGCGCCGGTTCGGTGACGGCGGTTTCCCCAACCGCATAGAGACCGGCCAGCAACAGACAGGATTTGACCTGCGCGCTGGCCATCGGCATGTCGTACTGCATGCCGGACAGTCGCTGGCCGCCTCGGATCGTCAACGGCGGGCGCCCCTCGGGCGCCGTTTCGATGACCGCCCCCATGGCGCGCAGCGGCTTGGCGATGCGGTTCATCGGGCGCTTGGACAACGACGCGTCGCCGGCCAGGACGCTGTCGAAGGGCTGCGCCGCCAGCAGCCCGGCCAGTAAGCGCATGGAGGTGCCGGAATTGCCAAGATAGAGCGGCCCGGGCGGTGCCTGCAATCCGCGCAGGCCGACGCCATGGACGGTGACCTTGCCCTGCTGCGGCCCTTCGATCACCACGCCCATGTCACGGAACGCCTGAATGGTCGCCAGCGCATCCTCGCCCTCGAGAAAACCCTCGACCTCGGTCGTACCCTCGGCCAGCGAACCGAGCATGATCGAGCGGTGCGAAATCGATTTGTCTCCAGGCACTCGCAGCGAGCCGCCGAGTTTCCCGCCCGGCTTGGCGACGAAGATCAGATCGTTCGAATGCATCACATCCACATAAGCCCTGCGAGCCAGAATCTTGCTGAAGTGCTCCCGGGCCGCACGAGCTCGGGTGAAGACGCCCAGCAATTGATGCCCATCTCCTTCGTCCACGGCCGCGCGCAACGCATCGAGGTCATGGCGAAAATCATCTAGCGTGTGCAGCACCGCCTCGCGGTTGGCGAGAAAGATGTCATGCCACATCACCGGGTCACTGCCGGCGATCCGGGTGAAGTCACGGAATCCGCCGGCGGCATAACGAAAAATCTCCAGGTTCTCGTTGCGCTTGGCCAACGAGTCCACCAGGCCGAATGCCAGCAGATGCGGCAGATGACTGGTCGCGGCCAAGACCTCGTCATGATGCCGGACCTCCATGTGCTCCACGTCCGCACCGAGTTGCCGCCACAGCGCGTCGACCCGCTCCAGCGCCCGCGGATCGGTATCGGCCAACGGGGTGAGAATGACCTTGTGTCGGCGGAACAGCGTCGACTTGGCAGCGCGCACACCACTCTGTTCCGAACCGGCAATGGGATGGCCCGGGACGAAACGTCGCGGCATCGAGCCGAAGACCTTCGCCGCACAGGCGACCACGTTGCCCTTGGCGCTGCCCACGTCGGTGAGCACTGCCTGACCGAGGTCCAGCATCGCCAGTTGCGCGAGCAGCTTTTCCATAGCGAGGATCGGCACCGCCAACTGGATCACGTCAGCCCCGAGACAGGCTTCCTGCAACGATTCGGCGCAGCGGTCCACCACGCCAAGCTCGACCGCCAGTGCGCGCGACGAGGCATCCATGTCGAACCCCACCACTTCCGCACAGGCTCCGCTCTCACGCAGCCCCTTGGCGAAGGATCCCCCGATCAGCCCTAGGCCGATCACCACCAGGCGACCAATAATGGGCTCGACAGGTTGCACCGGCATGACATCGCTCACTGGGCGAGCGCCTCGCGCAGTGCCTGAAGGAAGCGACGGTTTTCCGCTTCGGTACCGATGGTCACGCGAAGGTAGGTCGGCATGCCGTATCCGGCCACCGGGCGAACGATCACGCCGGCACGCAACAGCGCCTGATTGATCGGCCCGGCATCGCGAGCGCAATCGACCGCGATGAAGTTGCCCTTCGATGGAATCCAGCCGAGGCCGAGCTCGGCAAAGCCGGCCTCGAGCTGAGCCATGCCGGCATCGTTGAGCGCACGGCTACGCTCCAGATAATCCAGATCGTCGAGCGCGGCACAGGCGGCGGCCTGGGCCAGGGAATTGACGTTGAATGGCTGACGCACCCGGTTGAGCACATCGGCGATGGTCGCCGAGCAGAGCGCGTAGCCCACGCGCAGCGCGGCCAGCCCGTAGGCCTTGGAGAAGGTGCGCGAGACCAGCAGATTGGAATGCCCGGCCAGATAACGCACCCCGTCCGGCAGCTCGCCACCGGTGGCGTACTCGATATAGGCCTCGTCCAGCACTACCAGCACCCGCTCCGGCACCTTGCCGAGGAAGCGCTCGAGCGCCACAGCATCGAACCAGGTACCGGTCGGGTTGTTCGGGTTGGCGATGAATACCACGCGGGTGTGCTCATCGATCGCCGCCAGCATGGCATCCAGGTCGTGACCCCAGTCCTTAGCCGGCACGATCTTGCTCTGCGCACCGACGGCCTGGGTCGCGATGGGATAGACGGCGAAAGCGTGAGCGCTGAACACGGCATTCAAACCTGGCGCCAAGTAGGCACGCGCAACCAGTTCGAGGATGTCGTTGGAGCCGTTCCCCAGGGTTACCTGCGACAACTCCACACCATAGCGTTCGGCCAGACGGCGTTTGAGCTCGAAGCCGTTGCCGTCGGGGTAGCGCGCGAGCTCGGGCAGCGCTGCCTGAATCGCCATCAGCGCCTTGGGGCTGGGGCCGAGCGGGTTTTCGTTGCTGGCCAGCTTGACGATACCGTCCGGATCCAGGCCCAGCTCGCGGGCCAGCTCGTCGACGGGCTTGCCAGGGACATAGGGAGACAGCTTCTGTACGCCCGGCTGAGCCAGGGCGAGAAAATCACACGACATGTTCAGCTCCACTGGAGCTGAAAGCCCGAAGCCCGAAGCCCGAAGCTCGAAGCAATGCGCATGCTCCCGACTTCCAGCTTCCGGCTTCCGGCTTCCAGCTGCTTCTTACAGTACCGCTTTCGGATAGGACCCCAGCACCTTCAACGCCACGGCCTCCTGACCGATGCGCTCGAGCACATCCTTGATCAGGGGGTCCTGGTGGTGGCCCTGGAAATCGATGAAGAACACGTAGGTCCATTTGCCGCTGCGCGATGGCCGCGTCTCGATACGTGTCAGGTCGATGCCGTTGGCGTGGAACGGCACCAGCAGCTCATGCAGCGCGCCCGGCTTGTTGCTCATCGAGACGATGATCGACGTCTTGTCGTCGCCCGTCGGCGGCACTTCCTGGCTCCCGATGATCAGGAAGCGGGTGGAGTTGTCCGGACGGTCCTCAATTTTCTCGGCCAGGCGCGTCAGGCCATAGAGCTGCGCAGCCATATCGCCGGCGATGGCGGCCGAGTTCCACTCGCTCTTGACCCGCTTCGCAGCGTCCGCATTGCTGGAGACAGCGATGCGTTCGACGTTGGGATAATGCGCATCGAGCCACTTGCGGCACTGGGCCAGCGACTGCGCGTGGGAATAGATCCGAGTGATCCGCTCAGTCTGCGTGGTTTCGCCCACCAGCAAGTGATGATGGATACGCAGCTCGACTTCGCCGCAGATGACCATGTCGTGCTCGAGAAAGCTGTCGAGGGTGTGGTTGACGGCGCCCTCGGTGGAGTTTTCCACCGGCACCACACCGAAGTTCACCGCTCCGGCGGCTACCTCGCGGAATACCTCGTCGATCGCCGCCATCGGTTTGCTCACCACCGCATTACCGAAGTGCTTGAGCGCGGCCGCCTGGGTGAAGGTACCCTCCGGGCCGAGATAGGCGACCTGCAGCGGCTGCTCGAGGGCCAGGCAGGAAGACATGATTTCACGGAACAGCCGGGCGATTTCCTCGTTGTCGAGCGGGCCGCGGTTGAGCTCCATGATGTGCTTGAGCACCCAGGCTTCGCGTTCGGGACGGTAGAACACCGCCGACTCGCCTTCGGCCAGCGAGGCGGTCTTGACCCGGGCGACTTCCTGGGCGCAGCGTGCGCGCTCGCTGATCAGCCCGAGGATCTTTTCGTCGAGGCTGTCGATCCGCACACGCAGTGCCTTGAGCTGGTCGGCGTCGCTCATCAGCCGTGCTCCTTCTCGAACTCGGTCATGTAGGCCACCAGCGCCTCTACCGCGTCGAGACCGACCGCGTTGTAGATCGAGGCGCGCATGCCGCCGACCGAACGATGTCCCTTCAGATTGAGCAGGCCCCGCTCGTCGGCACCGGCAAGGAAGGTCTTGTCCAGACGCTCATCACCAAGGCGGAACGGCACGTTCATCCAGGAGCGGGCATTGCTCGAGATCGGGTTGGTATAGAAGGCGCTGGAATCGATGAAGCCATACAGCAGGTCCTTCTTGGCCCGGTTGCGCTGCTCCATCGCCGCGACACCGCCCTGCTCCTTCAGCCATTCGAAGACCAGCCCCGAGAGATACCAGGAAAAGGTCGCGGGCGTGTTGTACATCGAACCATTGTCCGCGGCGATCTTGTAGTCGAGCATGGTCGGGCAGCTGGAACGGGCTCGGCCGAGCAGGTCCTCGCGGACGATCACGACCACCAGGCCACTAGGCCCGATGTTTTTCTGCGCGCCGGCGTAGACCAAGCCGAACTTCGATACGTCGATGGTGCGTGACAGGATATCGGACGACATATCCACGACCAGCGGCGTGTCGCCTAGCTCCGGCACCCACTCGAACTGCAGGCCGCCAATGGTTTCGTTGGAGGCATAGTGCAGGTAGGCGGCGTTGTCGCTGAGCTGCCATTCGTTCTGCCCTGGAATCGCGAAATAATCGTAGTCCCTGGCGCTTGCTGCGACGTTGATGTTGCCGAAGCGGCGCGCTTCGTCGATGCCCTTGCGCGACCAGATGCCAGTGTCGACATAGTCGGCGATGCCGTTTTCAGGCAGAAGGTTCAGCGGGATCTCGGCGAACTGCTGGCTCGCCCCACCCTGCAGGAACAACACCTTGTAGTTCGACGGAATCGACAACAGGTCGCGCAGGTCCTGCTCGGCCTTGCTGGCGATGGCCATGTAGTCGTCGCTGCGGTGACTCATTTCCATCACCGACAGGCCACGGCCCTGCCAGTCGAGAAGTTCGGCCTGTGCGCGCTGCAGCACGGCTTCGGGAAGGGCCGCAGGACCGGCGCAGAAATTAAAGGCGCGTTTGCTCACGTCGTGTTCTCTCAACTCGTCTTAGATCGCCGAGAGTGACCCCGGCTTCCCTTACCGCACGCCCCGTCGACCGGGCGCATCCGCCAGCCGCGCCCCGCTGGACAGGGCGCGGCTGCAGGATCAGTCCTCGTCGTCGGTAGGCACTACATCCGGCGGGACGTCTCCACCGCCGCCGAGCAGCTCGTCTTCGCTCGGCTCAGTGCTGACAACCGGCATTTCCTTCTCCAGCAGCGCCTCGTCCAGCGAGCCTTCGATCTCCTCCAGCTCTTCTTCCATGGAAGGCTCCTGGACCCGCTCCAGGCCGACCAGCTTCTCGTCCTTGGCCAGCTTGATCAGGGTCACGCCCTGAGTGTTGCGGCCCAGCGACGAGACTTCGGCGACCCGGGTGCGCACCAGAGTGCCCTGGTCGGAGATGAGCATGATCTCTTCGCCTTCCTGAACCTGGATGGCGCCGACCAGCTGTCCGTTACGCTCGTTGCTGACCATGGCGATGACGCCCTGGCCGCCACGGCCGCGGCGCGGGAACTCCTCGATTGCGGTGCGCTTGCCGTAGCCGCGCTCCGAAGCGGTGAGGATCTGCGCGTGCGGCTCGGGAATCAGCATGGAGATCAGCTTCTGACCGTCCCCCAGACGCATGCCACGCACGCCGCGTGCGCTACGGCCCATGGTACGGACATGGCTTTCCTTGAAGCGGATGACCTTGCCGCCATCGGAGAACAGCATCACTTCACGCGCGCCATCGGTTACCGCGGCGGCGATCAACGTGTCGCCCTCTTCGAGGGTCAGGGCAATCAGGCCGACGCTGCGCGGGCGGCTGAACTGTACCAGCGGAGTCTTCTTCACGGTGCCGTTGGCAGTGGCCATGAAGATGTAGGCACCAGTGGCCATGGCGGTTTCTTCGACGGAGAGCGTTTCGGAGTCGTCGCCGTCGACCAGCTCCTCGACTTCTTCGCCATCGACCGAAACGATGTCGGCGTCCTCAGCTTCGTCGGCGCCGGCTGGCGCCTGCTGACGCACGGCTTCCAGGTCCACCTGCAACATCGCGGTGATGTGCTCGCCTTCGCTCAACGGCAGCAGGTTGACCAGCGGACGACCGCGCGCGGCACGGGAAGCCTCGGGAATCTCGTAGGTCTTGAGCCAGTACACCTTGCCCTTGCTGGAGAACAGCAACAGGGTGGCGTGGCTGTTGGCGACCAACAGATGTTCGACGTAATCCTCTTCCTTGACGCCCGTGGCACTGCGACCACGGCCGCCGCGACGCTGCGCCTGGTAGGCGGTAAGCGGCTGGGACTTGGCGTAGCCACCATGGGAAATGGTGACAACCCGCTCCTCCTCGGTAATCAGGTCGGCCAGGGTCAGGTCCAGGCGAGATTCCAGGATCTCGGTACGACGCGCGTCGCCGAATTCCTTCCTGACGCCTTCGAGTTCCTCGCGGATGACTTCCATCAGCCGCACGGGATTGGTGAGGATGCGGATCAGCTCGCCGATCTGGGTGAGGATTTCCTGGTACTCGGACAGCAGCTTCTCGTGCTCGAGGCCGGTCAGGCGGTGCAGGCGCAGATCAAGAATCGCCTGGGCCTGTTCCGGCGACAGGAAGTACTTGCCGTCGCGCAGTCCATACTGAGGATCGAGCCCTTCTGGACGGCAGGAGTCGGCACCCGTGCGCTCGACCATCGCTTCCACCGCGCTGGACTCCCAGGCCTTGGCGATCAGCTTTTCCTTCGCTTCGGCTGGTGTCGGCGAGCTCTTGATCAGCTCGATCACCGGATCGATGTTCGACAGCGCGACAGCCTGACCTTCGAGGATGTGTCCACGCTCGCGCGCCTTGCGCAGTTCGTAGACGGTCCGACGAGTGACCACTTCACGGCGGTGGCGCACGAAGGCTTCGAGCAGCTCCTTGAGGTTCAGCGTGCGTGGCTGGCCATCGACCAGGGCCACGACGTTGATCCCGAACACGCTCTGCAGCTGGGTCTGGGCATAGAGATTGTTGAGGATCACCTCCGGCACTTCGCCGCGACGCAGCTCGATGACCACGCGCATACCGTCCTTGTCGGACTCGTCGCGCAGTTCGGTGATGCCCTCGATCTTCTTCTCTTTGACCAGCTCGGCGATCTTCTCGATCAGACGCGCCTTGTTCAGCTGGTAAGGCAGCTCGGTGATGACGATCTGCTGGCGACCACCGACCTTGTCGATGTCCTCGATATCGGCGCGGGCGCGGATATAGATGCGGCCGCGACCGGTGCGGTAGGCCTCGATGATCCCGGCACGACCGTTGATGATGCCAGCGGTCGGGAAATCGGGACCAGGAATGAAGCCCATCAGCTCATCGATGCTGATCTCCGGATTCTCGATCAGCGCCAGGCAGCCATCGATGACTTCACCGAGGTTATGCGGAGGAATGTTGGTCGCCATGCCCACCGCGATGCCCGACGAGCCGTTGACCAGCAGGTTGGGGATCTTGGTCGGCATGACCGCCGGAATCTGCTCGGTGCCGTCATAGTTAGGCACCCAGTCGACCGTTTCCTTGTCCAGGTCGGCCAGCAGTTCATGGGCAAGCTTAGCCATGCGCACTTCGGTGTATCGCATGGCGGCGGCATTGTCGCCGTCCACCGAACCGAAGTTGCCCTGACCGTCTACAAGCAGGTAGCGCAGCGAGAACGGCTGCGCCATACGCACGATGGTGTCGTATACGGCCGAATCGCCGTGGGGATGGTACTTACCGATCACGTCACCGACGACGCGCGCGGATTTCTTGTACGGCTTGTTCCAGTCGTTGCCCAGTTCGCTCATGGCAAAGAGCACGCGGCGATGCACCGGCTTCAAGCCATCGCGCGCATCGGGCAACGCCCGCCCAACGATTACGCTCATGGCGTAATCGAGGTAGGACTGCTTGAGCTCGTCTTCGATATTGACCGGGAGGATTTCTTTGGCCAGTTCGCCCATGGAAGCCTGGTTCCTTATAGTCTGCAGGGTCCTACATTAAGCGCGGGATGGTAACACAAGGGAGGGGCAGGAGGCTGCCGCGGCACGCTTTGAGGTGTCACCTGACACCCTGTCGACGAGGCGCCCGGCGCGATCAGTGCAGCCGGCTCCGACTCATCAGCGCCGCCATCTTTGCTGCATCCGGACGCTCGACGATGCCCTTCTCGGTGACGATGACATCGATCAGGTCGGCGGGCGTGACATCGAACACCGGATTGACCGCCTCGACGTCGGCAGCGAAGCGCTGACCGTTCACCTCGAGCAGTTCATGCCCCGGCCGCTCCTCGATCGGAATGTCCTCACCGCTTTCGAGATTCATGTCGATGGTGGAGCTGGGGGCCACGACCATGAAACGCACGCCGTGGTGCATGGCCGTCACCGCCAGTTGATAGGTGCCGATCTTGTTGGCGACGTCACCGTTGGCGGTGATCCGGTCGGCACCGACGATCACCCAGGTAATGCCCCTGGTCTTCATCAGATGCGCGGCGGCCGAGTCGGCATTGAGGCTCACCGGGATACCCTCTCCCGCCAATTCCCAGGCTGTAAGGCGCGAGCCCTGAAGCCAGGGGCGCGTTTCATCGGCATAGACCCGCTCGACCATGCCTTCCAGATGCGCCGCCCTGATAACACCCAGGGCCGTACCGAAACCACCAGTGGCCAGCGCGCCGGTATTGCAATGGGTCAGCAGATTCTGCGGATTGCCCTGATTCTTGCGAATAAGCTCGGCACCCAGCTGAGCCATGGTCAGGTTGGCTTCACGGTCGCTCTGATGAATGCTGACGGCCATCGACTCCAGCGCTGCCAGTACGTCATCGTCGGGCTTGAGCTTGTCGAGTCGATCGCGCATACGGTTGAGCGCCCAGAACAGATTGACCGCGGTGGGCCGCGAGTCGGCCAGCACCTGGAAATCGGCCTCCAGCGCGGCGCGCCAATCGCCGCCCTCGGCCAGACGAACCCGGGCGGCCAGAACGATGCCATAGGCGGCGGCAATGCCTATCGCAGGCGCACCGCGCACCACCATCTCGCGGATCGCGCCGGCCACGGCAGGCGCATCGCCGTAACTGCGCCAGACTTCCTGCAGGGGCAGCACGCGCTGGTCGAGCAGATGCAACGCATCCTCTCGCCATTCGATCGCCTTGACCTTCTCCGCTGCCAGCAGTCGCTCGCGCATCATTTTCCTCGCCATACGGGCCCAAAAAGCCGGCCATTATACGCACGAAACGGACCTTCCCGAACGTGCATAGTCCACCCTGCTTTTGATCCACGGTTTCCAGCCTTCAGCTGCTTTAATACACTTGATCGCTCGCCCTCTCTGGAACCCACCGATGCCTGACGCCCCGTTCGACCTGATACTCCTGCCGACCTGGCTGGTACCCGTGGAGCCGGCGAGCGTGGTGCTCGAAAACCATGCGCTGTGCATACGCGACGGGCGCATCGCCCTGATCGCACCACGCGAGGAAGCGCTCAAGCATCGGACGCATGAATGCCGCGAACTGCCTGGCATGATGCTCACGCCCGGCCTGATCAATGCCCATGGTCACGGCGCGATGACATTGTTTCGCGGACTGGCCGACGACCTGCCGCTGATGACCTGGCTCAAGGAGCACATCTGGCCGGCGGAAGCGAAATGGGTCGATGAAAGCTTCGCCCGGGACGGCACCGAGCTCGCCATCGCCGAACAGCTGCAAAGCGGCGTGACCTGTTTCTCCGACATGTACTTCTTCCCGGAGATCATCAGCGAGCAGGTCCACGACAGCGGCATCCGCGCCCAGATCTGCGTGCCTATCCTGGACTTCCCGATCCCCGGCGCGCGCACCGCCGACGAGGCCCTGCGCAAGGGCGTGGCGCTGTTCGACGACCTCAAGCATCATCCTCGCATCAACATCGCGCTGGGGCCTCACGCGCCCTACTCGGTCAGCGACGACAAGTTCGAGACGATCCGCGTACTGGTCGCGGAGATGGATGTCGCCATCCACATGCACGTCCACGAAACCGCCCACGAAGTGCAGCAGGCCCTGGCCGATCACGGGGAACGCCCGCTGGCTCGCCTGGCGCGGATGCAACTCCTCGGCCCGCGGTTCCAGGCGGTGCACATGACCCAGGTCGATGACGAAGACCTTCGCTTGCTGGTGGAAAACAACTGCAGCGTGATCCATTGCCCGGAGTCCAACCTCAAGCTCGCCAGCGGCTTCTGCCCGGTCGAGCGGCTTTGGACAGCAGGTGTCAACGTAGCCATCGGTACCGACGGCGCGGCCAGCAACAACGACCTCGACTTGCTCGGTGAAACCCGCACCGCCGCCTTGCTGGCCAAGGCGGTCGCCGGCTCGGCGACTGCACTGGATGCCCATCGCGCGCTACGCTTGGCCACGCTTAACGGCGCGCGCGCGCTGGGTATCGACGGTTGCACCGGCTCGCTGGAGATGGGCAAGTTCGCCGATCTGGTCGCCTTCGACCTTTCCAGCCTCGCCCAGCAACCGATCTACGACCCCGTGTCGCAGCTCATCTATGCCAGCGGACGCAGCTGCGTTCGTCACGTCTGGGTGGGTGGCAAGCAGCTGCTCGATGACAGACGCCTGACCCGCATGGACGAAGCGAAACTGATCGCCACCGCGCAGGAGTGGGGCCGCAAGATCGGCGCCAGCGACCGACCGCGAGTGTGACAAACTGACCTACACGGGTGCGGACACCAGCGTCCCTTCGCCAGCCGTAAGCTGGCAACATGAGCGACTGGAACGCAACGCTTCCCCTTCGAGCTTTCAAACGGAACGAATAATGAGCAACGTCGACCACGCCGAAATCGCCAAATTCGAGGCCCTCGCCCACCGCTGGTGGGACCGGGAAAGCGAGTTCAAACCCTTGCACGAGATCAACCCGCTGCGAGTGAACTGGATCGATGAGCACACCAGCCTGGCAGGCAAGAAGGTGCTCGACGTCGGCTGCGGTGGCGGCATCCTCAGCGAATCCATGGCCCAGCGTGGCGCCCAGGTGACCGGTATCGACATGGGTGAAGCGCCGCTGTCGGTCGCTCGCCTGCACCTGCTCGAATCGGGCCTGGAAGTCGACTACCGGCAGATCACTGCCGAAGCGATGGCCGAACAGGAGCCGGGCCAGTACGACGTGGTCACCTGCCTGGAGATGCTCGAGCATGTCCCCGATCCCGCCTCGGTGATACGCGCCTGCCATGCGCTGGTAAAGCCGGGCGGCCAGGTCTTCTTCTCGACGATCAACCGCAACCCCAAGGCCTACCTGCTGGCGATCGTCGGCGCCGAATACGTGTTGCAACTCTTGCCGCGCGGCACCCATGATTTCAAAAAATTCATCCGCCCTTCCGAGCTCGGCGCCTGGTGCCGCGATGCAGGCCTGGCGGTCAAGGACATCATCGGCCTCACCTACAACCCGCTGACCAAGCACTACAAGCTGAGTCCGGACGTCGACGTCAACTATATGATCCAGACCCTGAAGGAGGCCTGATGCGCCTGCGCGCTGTTTTGTTCGACATGGATGGCACGCTGCTCGACACCGCGCCGGACTTCGTCGCGGTGATCCAGGCGATGCGCGAAGCGCGCGGCCTGCCGCCGGTGGCCGAAAGCCAGGTTCGCGACGTGGTCTCCGGCGGGGCCCGGGCGATGGTGATCAACGCCTTCGACGTCGACCCTTTCGCCGATGAGTTCGAAACCCTCAGGCTGGAGTTTCTCGAGCGCTACCAGGTCGGCTGCGCCGAGCACAGCCGCCTGTTCGACGGCATGGAAACCCTGCTTCAGGACATCGAGAAGGCCAACCTGCTCTGGGGCGTAGTGACCAACAAGCCCGTGCGCTTCGCCGAGCCGATCATGCAGCGGCTCGGTCTTGCCGAGCGTTCGGCGGTGCTGATCTGCCCCGACCATGTCACTCGCAGCAAACCCGATCCTGAGCCGATGCTGCTCGCCTGCAGCCAGCTCGACCTGGATCCTTCCACCGTACTCTTCGTGGGCGACGATCTGCGCGACATCGAGTCGGGCCGCGCCGCCGGCAGCAAGACCGCGGCGGTACGCTATGGCTATATCCACCCCGACGACAATCCCGACCATTGGGGCGCCGATGTCGTCGTCGACCATCCCCTGGAATTGCGTGCCGTGCTCGACCGAGCGCTGTGCAGCTGCTGAATGCCCCCACCCGCATTCGCGGGACGCTTGCCTTGAACGAGAGATGACGATGTTCGATTACAACGCCCCAGCCAACCTGCTCGATGGCCGGATCATCATGGTCACCGGTGCCGGACGCGGCATCGGCGCGGCCGCCGCCAAGGCCTACGCGGCCCACGGCGCGACAGTCCTGCTGCTGGGCAAGACCGAAGAAAACCTCAACCGCGTCTACGACGAGATCGAAGCGGCGGGCCACCCTCAACCAGTGGTGATCCCGTTCAACCTGGAAACGGCACTGTCCCACCAGTACGACGAACTCGCGGCGATGGTCGAAGCCGAGTTCGGGCGGCTCGACGGCCTCCTGCATAACGCCTCCATCCTCGGGCCGCGCACACCCCTGGAACAGCTTTCCGGCGACAACTTCATGCGGGTGATGCAGGTCAACGTCAACGCGATGTTCATGCTGACCAGTACCCTGCTGCCGCTGCTGAAGCTATCGAGCGACGCCTCGGTGGTGTTTACCTCCAGTAGCGTTGGCCGAAAGGGGCGCGCTTATTGGGGCGCCTATGCGGTGTCCAAGTTCGCCACCGAAGGGCTGATGCAGGTACTCGCCGATGAGCTCGACGGCACCAGCTCGGCTCGCGCCAACAGCGTGAACCCCGGCGCCACCCGTACCGACATGCGCGCGCATGCCTATCCAGGCGAGAACCCCGCGTCCAATCCGACACCGGACGAGATCATGCCGGTGTACTTGTACCTCATGGGACCGGACAGCCAGGCGGTAAATGGCCAGGCACTGAACGCACAATAATTGGAAAGCCGGTTTTCTGGCGCGATCCCGAGCAGAGATGTCAAAGCGGCATCACTTGCACCGGCAAGCCGGCAAAGTTTTGCCGCTCGACCCAGACAATTTCATGTATCCGATTGATTTAAATAGATTAGTCAACTGGCATCAAAATCGCATTAATCATGGCATCAGGCGCGCATTTTGCGCTGAGGCCATGCAATGCCGTCTCCCGACCAGACATCCAACACCGTAGACTTCGAAACCGCCCGCAAGCAATTACTGGCCGCAAGCCAGGCAGCGAAACATTCCAAACGCCCGCTGACCCTGGCCGATCTCTACCGGCAACTGAACCTGCGACTGCAGACCAGCCTGGAGATCGACCGGCTGCTGGAGATGTTCTTCACCGACATCCAGGGCGTGCTTCCCTTCGCGGCGCTGCTTTACCGCCATGAGGAGACCGATCTTCAACTCACGCTTGGCTCGCCTGCCGCCGCCCATACCGCCAGCTACCGGCTGCATTACGAGGCCGAGGAACTGGGCGAAATCATCCTGCAGGATACGCAGCGCATCGATGACCACCGCCTCAACCAGCTCGAGGCGCTACTCGGCTGCCTGTTGTTCCCATTGCGCAACGCCCTGACTTACCGCCGAGCCGTGCAGGCATCGCTGCGTGACCAGCTGACCGGCGCCGGCAATCGCAGCGCGATGAATCAGGCATTGGCACGTGAGATCGAACTGGCCCGCCGGCACGGCCACCCGCTCAGCCTGATCATGCTCGACCTGGACCACTTCAAGGACCTGAACGACAGCCATGGCCACCGTGGCGGCGACGAGGCGTTGCAGCGAGTAGTCAGCCGCCTCAAGCGCCAGCTGCGCAACGTCGACATGCTGTTCCGTTACGGCGGCGAGGAATTTCTCGTATTGCTCTCGAACACCGACGCCAAGGATGCGGCCCTGGTCGGCGAACGGCTACGCGCGGCAGTGGATCAGCATCCGTTCGAGATTGACGGCCAGCCTGTGCACCTATCGATCAGCCTGGGCAGCGCGACTTATCGGGCACCCGAGACCCTCGAGCAGCTGTTGCAACGAGCCGACGCCGCGCTCTATCGCGCCAAGCGCAGCGGCCGTAATCAGCTGAGTATCGCCCTTTAATAGGGAAAGTCCGCACACACGAAAACGCCTCCGAGGTTCTCACCTCGGAGGCGTCTTTTTACCGCTTGCGCTCTGACTCAGGGGCGCCTGGGCCGATCCTGACGACCGAAGCCCGGGCGCTGACCCTCCGCAGCAGGCGGGCCGCGACGCTTGGCCGGTGCGGGCTTTTTCGCTGCGGGCCTGCCAGCACCAGCGTCGTTACGCGGGCTGCGCTTGCGATCGTCACCGGGGCGCTCGGCCACCGGCGTTCCACGTACCGGCTCACCACCACCACCACCACCACCCACGCGAGGCTTGCGCGCGGGCTTCTCGCCACGACCGCGCGACTCCTCGCTGCGCGGCGAAGCGCCGTCGAGAGCCGGGCGCAGCACGCGAGCCCGGCGCTCACCACGACCGAGCGGCTTGGCCGCCTTGCGCTGCAGGCGCTCGAGTTTTTCGCGCATCTTGGTCTTCATTTCCGGCAGCGTGATGGGGGCCAGACCCACCTCCTCGCTGAGAATATTGACCTCGACCTGGTTCATCTCGCGCCAACGCCCCATGGGCAGATCGGAGGTCATGAATACCGGACCGAAGCGCACGCGCTTGAGGCGGCTCACCACCAGCCCCTGCGATTCCCACAGGCGGCGAACTTCGCGGTTGCGCCCTTCCATCACGACACAGTGATACCAGTGGTTGAAGCCTTCACCACCGGGCGCTTCCTGGATGTCGGTGAACTTGGCAGGGCCATCTTCGAGCATGACGCCCTTCTTCAGGTTCTCGAGGATTTCCTCGGTCACCTCGCCACGCACCCGCACCGCATACTCGCGATCCATCTCGTAGGACGGGTGCATCAGGCGGTTGGCCAGCTCACCGTCGGTGGTGAACAGCAGCAGTCCGGTGGTGTTGATGTCCAGCCGGCCGATGTTGATCCAGCGACCCTCCTTCGGACGTGGCAGCCGGTCGAACACGGTCGGCCGACCTTCCGGGTCGTCACGGGTGCAGATCTCGCCATCGGGCTTGTTGTAGATGAGTACGCGACGAACAGCCTCGGTGGCCTCCTCGCGCTTGAGCACACGGCCATCGAGGGCGATGGCGTCATGCAGGTCGACACGCTGCCCAAGCGCTGCGACCGCACCGTTGACCTTGACGCGGCCTTCGGCGATCCAGCTTTCGACTTCGCGGCGCGACGCCAGGCCCATGCGGGCCAGCACCTTCTGCAGCTTTTCGCCGTGGGCAACGTGGGGGGTTGTATCGTCGTGTTCGGTCATCTGGGCACCTCCCGGTGTGGCAGTTCCGATAGAAAGGCCGCGCATGATACGCGGAACCCGGCTTCGCATCACCTAGTGTAGGCGCTCGTGCGCCCACCGGTAGGCCGCTGAGGCCGCGGGCAAAAAAAACCAGGCAACCGAGGGGTTGCCTGGCCAAACAACAGGCGAGCCGAGGCTTGCCTGGACGGTCAGGAGAGCGCGGCCAGCGCCTCGGCGCTGCTGCGACGAACCTGTTCCCAGTTGCCGCTCTTCAACCAGTTGCTGTCGAGCATCCAGGTGCCACCGACGCACATCACATTGGCCAATTGCAGGTAGCTGCGGGCGTTACCGGCATTGACCCCGCCGGTCGGGCAGAACCTGACGTTGGCGAACGGGCCGGCGAAGGCCTTGATTGCCGCCACACCGCCGCAGACCTCGGCTGGGAACAGCTTGAATCTGCGGTAACCGAGCGAATAACCGAGCATGATGCCGGACGCATCGCTGATGCCCGGCAGCATCGGCACCGAACAATTGACTCCGGCCTCGAGCAGTTCGGACGTCGAGCCCGGAGTCACGATGAACTGCGCGCCGGCCGCCTCGGCCTCGTCGAGCATGCGCCGATCGAGCACGGTACCGGCACCGATGCACAGGTCGGGGCGCTCGTTACGCAGTCGGCGGATTGCGGTCAAACCGTGGGCCGAGCGCAAGGTGATCTCCAGTGTCTTCAGGCCACCGGCGGCGAGCGCATCGGCCATGGGCAATATCTGATCTTCGCTATCGATGGTGATGACTGGGAGGATCCTGGCGCGCTCGCAGAGGCGCTCGATCAGCTCGTTCTTTTGCTCCATGTTCATGGAAAGCTCCTCGGGCCTCACGGGCACCAGTAGATCTCGAGAGGGGAATGCAGGAAGGCGCGGATCGGCATCTGCACCGGATCGACCGTCAGCGCCCGGCGCAGCGTGTCGAGTTTTGCCTCGCCCTGAATGGCCAGACATTGGAGGCGTGCGCTGGCCAGCAGCGGATAGGTCAGGCTGATACGTTGATGCGGAGCCGCGGGTGCCAGCATCGGCACACAGGCCACCTCGCAGGTCTGCTCCAATGCCTCGCCAAGGCCCGGATTGCCGGGAAACAGCGAGGCGGTATGCCCATCGTCACCCATGCCAAGCACCAACACATCGAGGGGACGCTTGAGCGCAGCCAAGCCCTGCTCTGCACCAGCGACGGCCTCGGCCAGGGTTGGGGTAGCCTGATAGAGCCCGACGAAGCGAGCCTTGCCGGCCTCGTTCTGCAACAGATGGCGCCGCACCAGGCCCTCGTTGCTGTCGGAATGGGACGGCGGAACCCAACGCTCGTCCGCCAGGCTTACCTGGACCTTCGACCAGTCCAGCGACTGAGCCGACAGCGCCTCGAAGAAACGGATCGGGCTGCGCCCTCCCGACACCACCAGACTGGCGCAGCCGTCGGTCTCGATGGCGAAATTCAAGGCTTCGGCCACGGTGCGAGCCAGCGCTTCGGCCTGCTTTTCGGCATTGGCCAGGCTGTGGGCTACCACGCCCGAAGGCAGTTCAAGTTCAAAGATCGCCATACCAGGACCTCCCATCTCGAGTGATCAGCGCTATCGAGGCCACCGGCCCCCAGGAACCGGCCGGATAGAGCTTGGGGGTATCGCCCAATCGGTTCCAACCATCGATCAACTGGTCGCACCACTTCCAGGCATATTCGATTTCATCCTTGCGCACGAACAGGTTCTGATTGCCCTGCATGACCTCGAGCAGAAGCCGCTCGTACGCATCGGGTATCCGGGAGCGCTTGTAGGTTTCGGAGAAATTGAGCTGCAACGGACCGCTGCGAAGGTGCATGCCCTTGTCGAGCCCCTGCTCCTTGGTCATTACCTGCAACGCGATGCCCTCATCCGGCTGCAGGCGGATGATCAGGCGGTTGCTGATCAACGAGCGTTGCTCGGGCGCGAAGATGTAGAACGGCGGTTCCTTGAAATGAATGACGATCTGCGAAACCTTTTGCGCCATGCGCTTGCCGGTACGCAGGTAAAACGGCACGCCGGACCAACGCCAGTTGCAGATGTCCGCGCGCAGGGCGACGAAAGTTTCGGTGCTGCTTTCGGCGTTGGAATTTTCTTCTTCCAGATACCCGGGCACCGCCTTGCCATTCACGCTGCCGGAGGCGTACTGACCGCGCACCACACGCTGGCTGAGCATCTCCGGCGTGATCGGCGCCAGCGCCTTGAGCACCTTGACCTTCTCGTCGCGAATGCTGTCGGCGGTCAGATCGCTCGGAGGGTCCATGGCGATCAGGCAAAGCAGCTGCAACAAGTGGTTCTGGATCATGTCGCGCAGCTGTCCAGCCTGGTCGAAATAACCCCAGCGCCCTTCGATGCCCACCGTTTCGGCTACCGTGATTTCCACGTGGGAAATGTGGTGCTGATTCCATTGGGTCTCGAACAGGCTGTTGGCGAACCGCAGCGCGATCAGATTCTGGACCGTCTCCTTGCCCAGGTAATGATCGATCCTGTAAATGCGACTCTCAGGGAAGAATTCGGCAACCGCATCGTTGATCACCCGCGAAGACGCCAGGTCATGGCCGATCGGTTTTTCCAGCACCACACGCGTCTGCTCGGCGAGCCCGGCATGCGCCAGATTTTCGCAGATAGAGCCGTACACCGACGCCGGCGTCGCGAAATAGGCAATCAGCGGCATCTCCGGCGCGACCATTTGCACCAGCGGTACGAAGTCCTCGCGGCGGCGGAAGTCGATGGTCAGGTACTGCATCCGTCCGAGAAAACGAGCCATGACGGCTTCGTCGATGTCCGCGTCGGGCACGTACCGCCTGATCGCCTGCTCGATTGTTGCCATGTGGGTCTGCGGATCGCCCGGGTCGCGCGACAGCGCAAGGAGCTTGGTACCGCCATGCAGCAATCCCGCTCGGTCGAGCTGGTAGAGCGCAGGAAACAGCTTACGCAGAGCCAGGTCGCCAAGGGCGCCGAACAGAGCGAAGGTTGTTGCATCAACACTGATAGCAGGCATGATATCTATTCTAAGCAATTACAACTTTTAGATGAGCGTGCCGAAGCAGTTTATGCAGAAAATGTTGTTATTAAAACTACATTCCCTGGATTTTTTGCCTAATAGTGGTTTCGGTATCATCATTCGCGCCAGCGCCGCAGCGGACCCGCTGCCTATGCCCTTGCAGTCTCCCCATAAGGAAAAGACATGGATCGCGTGAAAAATCTCTTGGAGCAGATCAAAAATCGCCTCGAAGAGCTTAACAAGGCCGAGCGAAAAGTCGCCGAGATCATCCTGCGCGATCCGCAGCAAGCCACACGCTACAGCATTGCGGCCCTGGCGCAGGCCGCCAAGGTCAGCGAACCGACGGTCAATCGCTTCTGCCGCTCGTTCGGCGTCAGCGGCTACCCGGAGTTGAAGATCCAGCTGGCCCAGAGCCTGGCTAGCGGTGCGGCCTACGTCAGTCGAGCGGTCGAGGCCAACGACGGCCCCCTCGCCTATACCCAGAAGATTTTCGGCAGTGCGATCGCCTCGCTCGACGCGGCGTGTCAGAGCATAGACCCCGAGATCATCAGCCGCGCGGTGGACCTGATGATCCAGGCGCGCCAGATTCATTTCTTCGGGCTCGGCGCCTCGGCGCCCGTGGCCCTCGATGCGCAGCACAAATTCTTCCGTTTCAACCTGCCGGTGACGGCCCACGCCGACGTGTTGATGCAGCGCATGCTCGCATCGGTGGCACACACCGGAGACCTGTTCGTGATCATTTCCTATACCGGCCGCACCCGTGAGCTGGTGGACGTGGCCAGTATGGCGCGCGATCAGGGCGCCTCGGTCCTGGGTCTGACGGCCGCGGGCTCGCCGTTGGCCGAGGTCAGTACGCTGAGCCTGGACATCCCGCTACCCGAAGACACCGACATTTATATGCCGATGACCTCTCGCATCATCCAGCTCACCGTGCTCGACGTCCTGGCGACAGGCGTGACCCTGCGCCGCGGCATCGACTTCCAACCCCACCTGCGCAAAATCAAGGAAAGCCTGCTGGCCACCCGTTACCCCAGCGAGGGATAGCAATCGGGCCGCACAGTGCGGCCCGACCTGGGAAACGCTCAGCGGGAAGCCAATGGCCGCTCTCTACCGATCCCAGCTATTTCCACCAGTACTCCACCTGCACCCCGAAATTCGAACCATGGCGGGCATCGCCGAACGTTCCGGTATCGGACAAGGCACTGCCGGCCGCGATCAGGTTGGCAGCGCGCTGGGCCGCGGCGTTCCACTCGGCATAGGTGTAGTAGACCCGCACTTCCGGACGCTCCCAGAAACCGGGACCTGCCGGCGACCAGGTCGGCGCGATGGTGAACTTGGTCAGCTTGCGGGTGCCACCGTCGGCGTCCACCTGATCGTGACCGAGCTCGGTGACCAGCTTGAACTGGTTGGTGAAGGCATAGGTCGGACGGATACCCACCGACAGCCAGTCCTGGTCCGTACCGTTCTCGCGGGTGTCCTTCTGGTACACCGCCTGAACCTGGCCCCCAAACCGCGGCGTGACCTGCCAGTCGAAGTATTCCACCACGCGCCAGCTCTTGTTGTTGCGATCCAGCGTGACGTCGCCCGTGTAGCCGAGGCCGGTACCAGGGCCACGGCCGTACTGCACGGCGAAGGTGTTGCCGCCGCCCAGCCCGAGGAAATTGTCCTGCTTGTGCTGGACCGTCGTCGACCAGCCGCTGTTGCTGTCGGCCCGATCCGGGTCGTCGATGTAGCTGACGCCGAACTCCAGCTCGCCGCCCGGGTTGGAATCGAAGCCGCCGACGTTGAAGTCGTGGCGGTTGACGTACTCCTCCTGGAACACGCTGTCCTTGCGCGAGAAAGCGTAGCTGTATTTCAGCCCACCGATTTCCATGTCCTCGATACCCGCGCCCGTGGCGCTCTGGTTCCAGTAGTAGAAGTCGGAGATGTGGATGTCGTTACGCTTGTAGAACCGGCGACCGGCCCAGAGCGAACCGTTATAGAGGGCCGGTACCTTGCTCCACTCGGCATACAGCTGATTCATCCTGGCCCAGCCGTGATCGCCAGTGAACTTGGGCGAGTAGTTGTATTCGTTATACAGCGCAGCCATGCCCTCGATACTCAGTACCGATCCATCGCCAAAAGTGAACAGGTCGTGGCGCAGGTCGAGTTCGGCGTACTGCTCGCACTCGTTGCCCAGGCGGTACTTGGACTGCGCTCCCGGAAGCTGGAAGCAGGCCTGTTTGCCGCTGCTGGTCGACTCGCCGATCCCGCTACGCAGGTAGCCGGTAAATTCCAGGGCATGTCCGGACAGGGGCAGCACCAGGCCGGCAACAGCCGCGGCGAGGCTTAGACGTGTTGTTATTTTCATATTCACTCCGATGATTTTTTTATTGTTCTACCGGGCCCGTACCGTTTGCTACCTTGCCAATGGCCCGTACTGCGCGCGTATCGAGCCCAGGAGGCTCGTCTACCCCGGTTCGCCGCCGATGCCGCAGCTGCGAACCGGTTCGACCTTCGAAGCCTGCGGGAGTGTTACCGAGGCCTGGCTGATTTTCCGTTCGTGTTTCTTCAGCGGCTATTGAACCGTGCGACGTTGCCGGCCCGCTCAACCGGCTGCCGCTTTCCCTGCAACCCCAGGCGCTCCCCGGTCTGGGCGTCGAAAAGCAGCACCTTGTCGGCATCGAACTGCAGCTGCAGACTTTCGCCGATCTGCGGCGCGGCGTCCGGGGCGAGGCGGCAGCAGACCTTGGTGTCGTTGAGCTTGACGAAGATCAGCGTGTCCGGGCCCGTCGGCTCGGTGATTTCCACCTCGGCGCGGATACTGGCCAGGGCACCCTCGCCGCTGGCCACGCCGATCTGCTCCGGACGAATGCCCAGGATCACGTCGCGGCCGTCGAGCGACTCTCCGTCGACCAGGCCGAGCGGCAGCTCGCAGCGCGCCTGACCGCTGTCCAGCAAGGCCACCAATCGCCCGTCACGCCGCTGCAGGCGCAGCGGAATGAAGTTCATCGGCGGCGAACCGATGAAGCTGGCAACGAAGAGGTTCGCCGGGTTGTTGTAGATCTGCTGCGGCGTTCCGAACTGCTGAATGATGCCGTCCTTCATCACAGCCACCTTGTCACCGAGCGTCATCGCCTCGATCTGGTCATGGGTGACGTAGACCGTGGTGGTCTTCAGACGCTGGTGCATCTGCTTGATTTCGGTGCGCATCTCGACGCGCAACTTGGCGTCGAGGTTCGACAGCGGCTCGTCGAACAGATAGATCTTAGGTCGCCGCGCCAGCGCGCGTCCCATCGCGACACGCTGCTGCTGGCCCCCGGACAGCTGCGACGGCTTGCGCGACAGCAAGTGCTCGATCTGCAGCAGCTTGGCCACGCGCGCCACCTCTTCCTCGATGGCGGCGGATGGCATCTTGCGCATCTTCAGGCCAAAGGCGATGTTGTCGCGCACGCTCATCGTCGGATAGAGCGCGTAGGACTGGAACACCATGGCGATGTCGCGATCCTTGGGGCTGGCGCCGCTGATGTCGGTTCCATCGACCAGAATCGCGCCGTCGGTGATGGCCTCGAGTCCGGCGATGCAGTTCATCAACGTGGACTTGCCGCAGCCGGACGGCCCGACGAGGATCAGGAACTCGCCGGAGTCGATCGATAGATCGATGTTCTTCAACGTGTCGGCCAGGCCACTGCCATAGCTCTTATGCACGCTGCGTAGTTCGAGGGATGCCATGTGTGCTCCTAACCCTTGACGGCGCCGGCAGTCAGCCCGCGCAGGAAATATTTGCCGGCGAAGATGTACACCACCAGCGTTGGCAAACCGGCGATCATCGCCGCCGCCATATCGACGTTGTATTCCTTGGCCCCGGTGCTGGTGTTCACCAGGTTATTGAGGGCCACGGTAATGGGCTGGGCATCGCCACTGGCGAACACCACGCCGAAGAGGAAGTCGTTCCAGATCTGGGTGAACTGCCAGATCAGGCAGACCATGATGATTGGCGTTGACATGGGCAGCAGAATCCGCCCGAAGATGGTGAAAAATCCAGCACCGTCCAGGCGCGCAGCTCGCACCAGCGCATCGGGTACGCTCACGTAGTAGTTACGGAAGAACAGCGTTGTGAAGGCGATGCCGTAGACGACGTGCACCAGCACCAAGCCGGTCGTGGTGTTTGCCAGGCCGAACTTGCCAAGCGTGAAAGAGGCTGGCAGCAACACGGTCTGGAACGGCAAGAAGCAGCCGAAGAGCAACATACCGAAGAACAGCTGCGAGCCACGGAAGCGCCACATCGAAAGGACATACCCATTGAGGGCACCGAGCGCGGTCGAAATCAGCACTGCGGGCACGGCGATTTTCACTGAATTCCAGAAGTACCCATCGACCACACTCCAGGCCTTGACCCAGCCGATCAGGGTGAACACTTCGGGCCAGGACAACAGGTTGCCCGTGCGGATATCTTCCGGGGTCTTGAGGCTGGTCAACAGCATGACGACCAGCGGTATCAAATAGAGGGCTGCCGCCACCAGCAAGGTTGCGTGAATGGCTAGTCGGCTTGGGCTGAATGCTCTAGTCATGGCGTTTGCCCCTCAGTTCCGAATAGAGATACGGCACCAGGATCGCCAGGATCGCGCCGAGCATCATCATTGCGCTGGCGGACCCTACCCCCATCTGCCCGCGGCTGAAGGTGAAGTTGTACATGAACATCGCGGGTAGATCGGAGGCATAGCCGGGCCCGCCCGCGGTCATGGCCGCCACCAGGTCGAAGCTCTTGATTGCAATGTGCGAAAGAATCATCACGGCGCTGAAGAAGACAGGCCGAAGGCTCGGCAAGATGATGCGCAGGTAAATGCTCGGCAGGCTGGCGCCGTCGATCTGCGCGGCACGTACGATGGATTGATCGACGCCGCGCAGGCCAGCAAGAAAAAGCGCTATGACAAAGCCAGAGGCTTGCCATACCGCCGCGATCACAAGACAGTAAATGACCCGGTTCGGGTCAACCAGCCAATCGAAGCGAAAACCTTCCCAGCCCCAGTCACGCAGCATCTTGTCGATGCCCAGGCCAGGATTGAGCAACCACTGCCAGGCGGTGCCGGTGACGATCATCGACAAGGCCATAGGGTACAGGTAGATGGTTCGGATGAATCCTTCACGCCGAATGCGCTGGTCCAGCAACACGGCGAGTAACACGCCGATCACTAGGCTGATGCCGATGAACAGGCCGCCAAACACCAGCAGATTCTTGCTCGCAACCCACCAGCGGTCGTTATCTATCAAGCGGGCGTATTGCTGCAGGCCGACCCACTTGTAGCTGGGCATGAAGCTGGAGTTGGTGAAAGACAGCACCAATGTCCAGAGGATGTAGCCGTAGAAGCCGACCATGACCACAAGCATGGTCGGTGCAACCACCAGCTTGGGCAGCCAGCGCTGCAGCGCGTCCAAGGGCGAAGCCTTGCTAAGTACCATCGTGACACTCATCGAGCGTTACCAGTCAGAAGGTAGAAATTCGGGCCGAACGCTCCCTCGAGCAAGACCGCAGTCCTGCCACGAGGGGTACGACGAAGGAAAGGGGCTAAAAAATGCTGGCCCGGATCAGCCTATTGAGCTGACTTGATCGCCGCATAAATTTGCGCGCCGCCCTTGCTTGGATCAGCGTTCTTCTCGCTCATGAAGTTGGTGACCACATCGAAGATGGCGCCCTGCACTGCCAGATTGGTGGCCATGCTATGGGCCATGCTCGGCTCCAACGTGCCGTTCTGGTCGGCCTCTTTGAAGTCGTTCATCGACGCCTGTGCACAGCTGTCGAACTTGCTCATGTCCAGGTCGGAACGAACCGGAATGGAGCCTTTGTTCTGGTTGAACACATACTGGAACTCGGGCTCCAGTGCGATTCTGGCCAAAGCGTGCTGCGCAGCGATGTCGCCTTCGTTCTTGAGCTTGAACATGGCGATGGAGTCGATGTTGTAGGTATAGCTGCCCGCGGTACCGGGCATCGGGACGCACTGGTAGTCAGTGCCGGCCACTTTGCCAGCTGCGGTCCATTCGCTCTTCGCCCAGTCGCCCATGATCTGCATGCCGGCCTTGCCGTTGATCACTTCAGCGGTGGCCAGGTTCCAGTCACGGCCTGCACGGTTATCGTCCATGTAGCTGGAAAGCTTTTTCAGCGCGGTAAACACTTCGGTCATCTGTGGGCTGGTGAGCGTCGCTTCGTCGTGCTCGACAAATGCTTTGTGATAGCCCTCGGGCCCCATGATGCCTAGCACCAGGCCTTCGAAAACGGTGCTGTCCTGCCACGGCTGGCCGCCGTGAGCCAATGGAACGAAGCCGGCCGCTTTGAGCTTGTCGCCAGCGGCGTACAGTTCGTCGAGGGTGGTAGGCGCTTTGTCGATCCCCGCTTTCTTGAAGACTTCGGGGTTGATCCACAACCAATTGACGCGGTGGATGTTCACCGGCACGGCCACGTAATGACCGTCATATTGCATGGTATTGATCACGGTTTTCGACAGCAGCTTGTTCCAGTCGTTGGCTTCGGCCACTTCATCGAGCGAGCTCAACAGATCAAGCGCACCCCACTCCTGCAGGTCTGGACCTTTGATCTGCGCAGCACCTGGAGGGTTGCCGGATACGACACGGGTCTTCAAAACAGTCATCGCCGCGGAACCGGCGCCCCCGGCAACGGCGCTGTCTTTCCAGGTGAAGCCGTCCTTGTCGACCAGGTCGCGCAAGACCTTTACCGCGGCGGCTTCACCACCAGACGTCCACCAGTGCACGACTTCTACAGTGCCTTTGGAGTCGGCTGCCAAAGCAGAAAGAGGAAACAACGAGGCGAGAGAAACGACAGTGGCGAGGCGAGTAATCGCGTTCATTTGAATACCTTTTCTTGTTGTTATGCATACAAGCCTGATGCTTGCGCTGCACGGAGTCTAAGCCGGGCAAGTCCCGGGCGTGGTAACGAAGGGATGTGTCTATGTCACCGAGCTGTTACACCGCGAGAGCCGTCGCCAGGCTCTTCGCCAGAGGCAGACGCGGCAATAAGATGGCTTGATAGGCGTGGTAGAGATCAGGCTTACCTGGCCAGATGCTGCTCGCGGGCTGGTTGCTAGTGTCGAGTTCGTGGTGCCAACTGCCGTTCTGCAGATCCATGAAACGACTGGCGCTGAACTCCCAGAAGCAGCGGTACCAGTCTTCGTAGGCAGGCTCTCCCGTGCGCTTGAGAAGCGCCGCGGCTGCAGCGATGGCTTCGGCATGAACCCAATGCAGACGTGCCCGTACTACTGGCTGGCTCGCCCAGTCGAGGGTGTACACCAGTCCAGGCGCGCCGTCCGCATTCCAGGCATCGCGGCTGGCCCTGGCGAACAGCCCGCAGGCGTCTGCTAGCAACCAGTCCGGTGCCGGGAGCTCGGCCGCTTGCAAGGCGGCTTCGAGGTGCAGCAACAGACGCGCCCACTCGAAACTATGCCCCGGCGTGCTGCCATACGGGCGGAACGGGTCGGCGCGCCGGTCATCGTTGTAGTCTGGCAGCGCCTCCCATTCCTGGTCGAAATGCTCGACCACCACGTGTCCACGTGTCGCTGCATGACCATGGATCACACGCTCGGCGATGCGCAGGGCGCGTTGCAGCCACAGCGTATCGCCGGTGGCATCAGCCAGGGCGAGAAAAGCCTCGGTGGCGTGCATGTTGCTGTTGGCGCCCCGGTAGGCTTCTTCCTGCCCCCAGTCGCGGCTCAGGTTTTCGCGCAAGGCGCCCTCCTCCTCGCTCCAGAAGCGCGCCTCAAGGACAGCTATCGCCTCGTCGAGCAAGGCCTGCGCACCGGGTCGTCCGGCCATCCGTGCGGAGCTGGCGGCCAACGCTACGAATGCGTGCAGGTAGGCCGACTTATCACCGGCGCGCGCGGCGTCGGCGAACCAGCCGCCAAACTCGGTATCACGCAAGGCGCCCTGCAGCGCGCCGATGCCATGATCGAGCAGTTCGGCGTAACCCGGAATGCCCTGAATATGTGCCAGAGCAAAACAATGCGTCATGCGTGTGGTATGGATCAGCTCGGCGCAGGCCGGTTCAGGAAGTCGCCCACAGGCGTCGAGCGCGGCGAATCCCTGATCGACCCGTGATGCCCGGGCAAAGGGCAGCAGGCGCATGCCTTCTGCCGCCAGCCAGGCTATATGAGCAGGCTTTTGTAGCCAGCTGTCAGGGTGCAGCGGTGCAACTGTTCTCATTGTTTGGTCCCATGCGGGGTGGTGCCTTCGTTTGATAGCCATCGACGGCATGGGTAGACAAGGCCGCCTCATCGGCTCGCAGGCAGAGTCTAGCGGGTGCACGGCTCACGCCAGGTAACGAACGCGGCTACGGGTGTCACCGCCTGGTGACGTTCATTCAAGCGTCCGGGGCAGCCGCAAGGTGACGCGCAAACCGCCCTCTTGCAGGTTTCGCAGGCTGATTTCGCCACCATGGCTGTGGGCGATGTTGCGCGCAATCCCAAGCCCAAGCCCGTAGCCGGGCTGCTTGGCCGCCAGACGAAAGTTCGGCTCGAACACCTGTTCCAGCCAGGATTCAGGCACGCCCGGACCTTCATCGTCCACATGCAGAACGAAGGCGCTCCCGCTGTCTTCGATCAGCAAATGTGCACGCTCGCCATATTTCAATGCGTTATCCAACAGATTGCCTATACAGCGCTTGAGTGCCAGGGGCTTGCCGGGATAGAGCTCGACGGCTCTACCCTGAACCGTCACTCGGCCATTGCCAGCGGGCGCCAGATACGGCTCGGTCACGCAATCAAGCAATAGGTTGAGGTCCAGCGGCTCGATGTTCTCGTGAATGTCGGTGTCCTTCACGCACTGCAAGGCCCCCTTGACGAGCAGTTCCAACTCGTCGAGGTCGCGGCTGAACTTGTGCTGCATGGCCTCATCTTCGAGCAGCTCGACACGCAGCCGTAGTCGTGTGATCGGCGTGCGAAGATCGTGGGAGATCGCACTGAACAGCTGGCTGCGCTCGGTCAAGTAGCGGCCGATGCGTTCACGCATGCTGTTGAATGCGCGACTGACTGCAACCACCTCACTGCCACCAGCTTCGGGGAGCAACTCCACCTCGCTGCCCAATGACATGTCGCGCGCCGCCCGTGCCAGGTGCTTCAGAGGGCGGCTCTGCCAGTGCACGAGAACGCCGATGAACAGCAGCAGGAAACTGCTGGTCAGGAAAATGAACCAGAGCTGCTGGACGGGTAGGCCTTCGTCTTCCAGAGCGACATAGGGCGCCGGCATCAGCGATGCCAGATACAACCACTCGTCCGGCGCGATCTGGATCTGGGTGACCAGTACCGGTGGGTTCAGCGGCTCCAGACTCAACGCATAGTGGGCCCACGAACGCGGCAACTCATCGAGCCTTAAACCACCATTAAAAATGCGCAGGTCGTCTGGACTGACAAAGCTGACCAGCATATCCACGTCCTTGCCGAGGCGATCGCGCAATACTTCGTCGACCTCTGCCAATACGGCTTCCTTACGCTCGGTAGGCGGCAGTATCTGCATCTCGAGCGGCTTTTCATTGAGCGATACGAAAAAACGGGTGCCACCCATGCTGCGAAGCTGATCGAGCACCAGCGGCCGGTAGCCCAGCGGCAATGAGCGGAAATAGCTGACGCTCGCCGCCATTGAGTGGGCCAGGCTCCGCGCACTGGTCAACAGGCCCTCCATCTGACTCGCGCGCAGTTGTGATACCCAGATGAAGCTCGATAAGGCCTGCGCCATAAGCACTGCCAACAGGGTCAGCAGCAGCATCCGACCCAGCAGCGAGCGGGGCACTATGCGAAGTATTCGGCGACGTGCAGGCTCAGTGCGCATCGTTGCAGGGCGCCACGCTGGCCGCGAGCAGATAACCCGCGCCGCGCACGGTACGGATCAACCGGGGTGGCTTGCCGGTGTCGCGCAGGCGCTGCCGGAGCCGGCTGACCGCCATATCGACGATGCGCTCAAGGGGCATCACTTCGCGCCCGCGGGTCGCGTTGGCGATGGTGTCGCGGTCGAGGATGTGCTGGGGGTGGTCGAGAAACAGCCTGAGCAAGGCGAAGTCGGCACCGGAAAGGAACACCTCCTCCCCGTCGACATGGAACAGCCGATGGCTGATCAGATCGAGGCGCCAGTCGTCAAAGGCCAGCACGTCACTGGCCGGCTGCTCGACGTACTGCGCGCGTCGCAGCAATGCCTTGATCCGCGCCAGCAGCTCCCGCGGGCTGAAGGGCTTGCCCAGATAGTCGTCCGCGCCCAGTTCGAGCCCGATGACTCGATCGGCCTCGTCGGAGCTTGCCGTGAGCATGATCACCGGCACGCGGGCGAACCGCTGATGCTCGCGCACCCAGCGGCAGAGGCTGAAGCCGTCCTCGTCGGGCAGCATCACATCGAGGATCACCAGGCTCGCAAGCTCGTCCAGCAGCGCCTGGCGAAAGCCGGCGCCATCGGCAACGGCCCGTACCTGAAACCCGGAACGGCTGAGGTAGGCCTGCAGCAACTCGCGAATTTCCTGATCGTCGTCGACGAGCAGGATCGATTTTCCAGCATGGGTCACGATCGAATCCCTTCTTGTTCTTGTCGTTAGAACATTAGCGTCCGGCTGGCAGATCTGCAGGCCGGACGACTAAGACCGCCAAGATTACGCTGTATTCCCCTCGATCGACTCCCTGTCGCGCACATCCGATCTCAGGCGCCCTCCAGCCGCTGCTGCAAGGCCACACCGGCACCTTCGAGGCCCGGATATTCGGCCGTGACCAGCCACACCGGAACGCCTTCGAAGTAAGGCGCCATGAAGCCCTTGTCGCGGAAACTCCGCTCGAACCCGCTACTCAGGAAGAAATCGACGAAGCGCGGCACGATGCCGCCGACGATGTATACGCCGCCACGGGCACCCGTGGTCAGCACGTTGTCGCCGGCAATACGACCCAACCAGATGCAGAATTGTTGCAATACCTGCGTCGCATAAGATTCGCCGGCCAGCGCGGCCTCAGTGATCTGTGCTGCCGATTCGAGTTCGGGCTCGCGACCATCGAGACGGCAGCTGGTCTGATACAGGCGAAGCAGCCCACCTCCACTGAGAATCGCCTCGGCGTTGACGTGACCCAACTCCTGATGCAGCAGCCCCCACAGCGCCGCTTCGCGTGACGAACCGACCGGCAGGCAGACGTGCCCACCTTCCCCCGGAAGCGCCCGCCAGCCAACACCCTGAAGCGGCAACAACGTGGCCACGCCGAGTCCAGTGCCCGGGCCGATCACCAGGCGGGCGCGACCCGCCTCCGATTCACCCTCGCAGACGGTTACCCGCTCATCGTCATGCAAGCGGGTCATGCCCAGTGCCATGGCACTGAAATCGTTGATGAGCAGCAGCTCAGCCAGCCCGAGGTCTTCGCAGAAAGCACGCCGGCTCAGACGCCAATGGTTATTGGTAAAACGGAACTCCTCGCCCTCCACCGGCCCGGCGCAGGCCAGGCATACCGCCCGCAGCGAGTCGACCGACTGCCCGACCTCGTCGAGGTAGGCACGGATCGCCGCTTCCGGATTGGCATAGGTGGCGGTCTGCAGCACGCGGATCGATTCCAGTTTCTGATCGCGCCACAGCGCGAAGCGGGCGTTGGTCCCGCCGATATCGCCTACCAGAGCAATGCTCACTTGAGCGCCTCCAAGCCCTCGGTGAATACACTGGCGCCCCGCTCCGCTGGGCTGAACGCCGCACGCATGAAGCCGAACAGTTCCCGCCCGCAACCCAGGCCGAGGTCGCTGGGCGCGGCCGCGTTTTCGCGAGCGTCCCACTCGGCCTGATCGACCAGCACGCGCAATTCGCCTGCCGCCGCGTCGACGCGAATGATGTCGCCGTCGCGAACCCGCGCAAGCGGCCCGCCATCGATGGCCTCGGGACTCACATGGATGGCCGCCGGGACCTTGCCCGAAGCGCCCGACATACGGCCGTCGGTCACCAGCGCGACCTTGTGGCCGCGGTCCTGCAGCACGCCGAGGAATGGCGTCAGCTTGTGCAGCTCCGGCATGCCGTTGGCCTTGGGCCCCTGGAAGCGGACCACCGCGATGAAATCGCGCTCCAGCTCGCCGGCCTTGAACGCCTGGGCCAGCTCCGTCTGGTCGGAAAAAACCCGGCATGGCGCCTCGACGATCCGGTGCTCAGGCGCCACGGCAGAAATCTTGGTCACGCCGCGCCCCAGATTGCCTTCGAGCACGCGCAAGCCGCCCTCCGGCGAGAAGGCGCGCTCCACCGGGCGCAGGATCGCCTCGTCCAGGCTTTGCAGCGGCCCTTCGCGCCAGACCAGCTTGCCGTCCTCAAGGAAAGGTTCCTGGGTATAGCGCGACAGCCCTTTGCCCAGGACCGTGTAGACGTCCTCATGCAACAAGCCGGCTTCGAGCAAGGTGCGCACCATGAAGGGCACGCCACCGACCGCATGGAAGTGGTTCACGTCCGCCTGGCCGTTGGGATAGACCTTGGCCAGGGTCGGCACCACCGCCGAGATGTCGGCCATGTCCTGCCAGGTCAGCTGGATACCGGCTGCTTGCGCAAATGCCGGGATGTGCAGCGTGTGGTTGGTCGAGCCGCCAGTGGCACAAAGCGCCACCACGGAGTTGATGATCGACTTTTCATCGACCACCTGGCACAGCGGCAGGTAGTTGCCGCTCTGCTTGGTCATGCGCGTGACCTGGCGTGCCGCCTCGCGGGTGAGCTCGTCGCGCAGCGGCGTGTACGGGTTGACGAAAGACGATCCGGGCAGGTGCAGCCCCATGATCTCCATCACCACCTGGTTGGTGTTGGCCGTACCGTAGAAGGTACAGGTACCGGGCCCATGGTAGGACTTCATCTCGGATTCGAGCAGTTCTTCGCGGGTGGCCTTTCCTTCCGCGTAAAGCTGGCGAACCTCGGCCTTTTCCTTGTTCGGGATGCCGGAGGTCATCGGACCGCCTGGCACGAACACAGTGGGCAGATGGCCGAAGCGCAGCGCCCCGATCATCAGCCCCGGGATGATCTTGTCGCAGATGCCCAGCATCAGCGCTGCATCGAACATGTTGTGCGACAGCGCCACCGCGGTGGACAGCGCAATGACTTCGCGACTGGCCAGGCTCAGCTCCATGCCGGCCTCGCCCTGAGTCACACCATCGCACATCGCCGGGACGCCACCAGCGAACTGGCCGACCGAGCCCATCTCGCGCAGCGCTTCCTTGATCACGTCGGGAAAGTAGTGGTACGGCTGGTGGGCCGAAAGCATGTCGTTATAGGCCGACACGATCGCCACGTTGGCCTCGTCCATCAGCCGCAGGCGCTGCTTGTCGGTGGCCGAACCGCAACCGGCTACGCCATGGGCGAAATTGGCGCACTGCAGCGCGCCGCGCTGCGGCCCCTCGCTGGCGGCGGCAGCCATCATCGCCAGATAGCGCTGTCGGGTCGGGCGGCTGCGCTCGATGAGCCGCTCGGTGACCTCTATAACTCGCGGGTGCATGTCATCACTCCTGCTAATCATGGTTTTAACAACAAAATTGCATAACCTCAGCCTTGATTTCTATTTTGACAGGAATAATCTTGTAATTCCCACAACAAATCTCGTCCTGGATGCCTATGACCATTCGAATCGCCATCAACGGTTTCGGCCGTATCGGACGCAATGTCCTTCGCGCCCTATATACCCAGAGTTACCGTCAGGATATGCAGGTCGTGGCCATCAATGACCTGGGCAGCCCGGCCATGAACGCCCATCTCCTGCAATTCGACAGCGTCCACGGCCATTTCGACGCAACCGTCGAGGTCGAGGAGCAGCACCTTGTGGTCAATGGCGATCGTATCGCGGTGACCGCACTGCGCAATCCAGCCGAGCTTCCCTGGCGCGAGCATCAGGTGGACGTGGTGTTCGAATGCACCGGTCTGTTCACCTCGCGCGACAAGGCGGCTGCGCATCTCGAGGCCGGCGCCTCCAAGGTGATCATTTCCGCACCCGGCAAAGATGTCGACGCCACCATCGTCTACGGTGTCAATGACGACAGCCTGCGCCAGTCGCACCAGATCATCTCCAACGCCTCCTGCACCACCAACTGCCTGGCACCGGTCGCCCAGGTGCTGCAACGCGAGCTCGGCATCGAGCAAGGCCTGATGACCACCATCCATGCCTATACCAACGACCAGAACCTTTCCGACGTCTATCACAGCGACCCGTTCCGCGCCCGCTCGGCCACCCAGTCGATGATTCCGACCAAGACCGGCGCGGCCGAAGCGGTGGGCCTGGTGCTGCCGGAACTCGCCGGCAAGTTCACCGGCATGGCGGTGCGCGTGCCAGTGATCAACGTATCGCTGGTCGATCTGACCTTGATGACCACCCGCGAAGCCAGTGCCGACGAGGTCAACGCCATGCTCAAGGCCGCCAGCGAGCGGTCGTCGGTACTTGGCTACAACAGCCTGCCGCTGGTCTCCTGCGACTTCAACCACAACCCACTTTCATCGATCTTCGACGCCAACCACACCAAGGCCAGCGGTCGGATGCTCAAGATCATGGCCTGGTACGACAACGAATGGGGCTTCTCCAACCGCATGCTGGACAGCTGCAAGGCCTTGTACAACGCTGCATGAGGCTGGCACGACGGGTGCGGCCCAACCAGCCCGCCCGTCTCCCAGGGAGGGATAACCATGAACCGCATCGCCTTCACCAACGCGCAGCTTCCAACTCGCAAACGCATCGCCCTGGTCGCCCACGATCACTGCAAGTCATTCCTGCTCGCCTGGGCGCTGCGCAAGCGCGAGCAACTGCTGCGCCATGAGCTGATCGCCACCGGCACCACCGGCATGCTGCTGAGCGAAACACTCGACCTACCGGTTGAAAGCATGCTCAGCGGGCCACTGGGGGGCGACCAGCAGATCGGCGCGCGCATCGCCGAGCAGCGCATCGACGTTCTGATCTTCTTCTGGGACCCCTTCGAGCCACAGCCACACGATCCGGACGTGAAGGCTCTGCTTCGCATTGCCGCGGTGTGGAACATTCCGGTGGCCAGCAACGAGAGCAGCGCCGATTACCTGCTCAGCAGCCCGCTCTTCGAACAGGCCCACGAGTACCGGATACCCGATTACGCCAGCTACCTGGACGGAAGGCGCTGACCGGCCCGGCTAACGCTTGCGTTTGCGCCGCCCCGCAGCCTCGAGCACCAGCAGGCGCATGTCCGCCTCGGCCAGCACCCGGCGCGCCTCGCTCTTGTCGAGCTTTTTCCAACCCTTGATTTCCTGTCGGGTGCGGCCGCAACCTCGGCAGACGTCCTGATCGAACTCGCAGACATTGATGCAGGGATTCTTCACTGCCGACCTCCCGATCTAGCGACGCGGCGAGTCGTCCTCGTCCAGCGAGACGGAGGCATCGCGCTCTTCGTCGGTTCCTTCGGCCTCTTCGGCTTCGGGCTCGTCGCGGGCCAGGTCATCGAAGTCGATCTTCAGGCCCTGCTCCATCGAATCGAGCTCAGCCAGAAGAGTTCGGAAACTGGTCTGTTCGCCCCGAGGCGCCGGCGCCTCGTCATCGACGGCAAGATCGGCGCGGGCCTGCAGCGACTCGGGTACTGGCGGCTCGTCTTCGAGCACACCCATCGGCTCGGGCTCCATTTCACGCAGCACCGCGAGCGGTGGCAGCTGATCGAGGCTTTTGAGGTTGAAGTGATCGAGAAAGCCCTTGGTAGTGGCAAACATCGCTGGCCGACCGGGCACGTCGCGATGACCGACTACCCTGACCCACTCGCGCTCGAGCAGGGTCTTGACGATTTGCGTGTTCACCGCGACGCCGCGGATATCCTCGATCTCGCCGCGGGTGATGGGCTGCCGGTAGGCGATCAGCGCGAGCGTCTCAAGCAATGCGCGCGAGTATCGCTGCGGGCGTTCCTCCCAAAGCCTGCCGACCCAGGGGGCATAGCGCTCACGGACTTGCAGACGGTAGCCGGAAGCAACTTCCTTGAGCTCGAATGCCCGGCCCTTGCAGGACTTGTCGAGCACTTCCAGCGCCTTGCGCAGCAGCGCCGGCTCGGGACGCTCCACCTCTTCGAACAGCTCACCGAGACGCTCGAGCGACAACGGCCTGCCCGAAGCCAGCAGGTAGGCTTCCAGCAAGGAGGCAAGGTCTTTGGGGTCGGAGAGGTTCATCTACTCGGCTCGGGCTCTGACATGGATCGGGGCGAAGGGCTCATTCTGCACCAGTTCCACTAGCGATTCCTTGATCAGCTCCAGCACCGCCATGAAGGTCACCACCACGCCGAGCCGACCTTCCTCGGCCCGAAACAGGCTGACGAACGCGATGAAGCCGCCCCCTTTCAAGCGTTCGAGCACTTCGCTCATGCGCTCGCGAGTGGACAGCGCTTCCCGGGTGACCTGATGACTTTCGAACATGTCGGCACGGCGCAACACCTCGGCCATCGACAACAAGAGCTCCTCGAGGCTGACCTGAGGCAGCAGCTTGCGCGCCCTCGCCTCGGGCGCATCGATCTGTGGAACGTGCAGCTCGCGTCCCAATCGCGGCAGTCCGTCGAGATCCTCGGCGGCGGACTTGAACCGTTCATATTCCTGCAGTCGGCGGATCAGCTCGGCGCGTGGATCGTCTTCTTCCTGCTCGGCTTCAGCCGAACGAGGCAACAGCATCCGCGACTTGATCTCCGCCAGCATGGCAGCCATCACCAGGTACTCGGCGGCGAGTTCCAGACGCACCGTCTTCATCAGCTCGACGTAACCCATATACTGCCGGGTGATCTCAGCCACCGGAATGTCGAGGATGTCGATGTTCTGCTTGCGAATCAGGTACAGCAGCAGGTCGAGCGGCCCTTCGAATGCCTCGAGGATGACTTCGAGCGCATCCGGCGGGATGTAGAGATCCAGCGGCACGTTGGTGAAGGCTTCGCCATAGACCAGCGCCAGCGGCAGCTGCTCGGTGGGCGTCGGGGTGTTGGAGTCCTGCTGCATGGATGCTCTCGGGCGAAGCGGGGAACGGCAGGCAACTAGCGATAGTGCAGGCCCATGGCGCGGCGAACCTCAGCCAGGGTTTCCCGGGCTTCGTCGCGGGCGCGCTCGGCGCCTTCGCTAAGGATACTACGGACCAGATCGGGGTTCTGCTCGTAGTCCTGCGCGCGCTCCTGCAGCGGCGCAAGCTCCGCCTTGATCGCTTCGATCAGCGGGGCCTTGCACTCCAGGCAACCGATGCCGGCGCTGCGGCAACCCTGCTCGGCCCAACGGCACACCGCCTCGTCACTGTTGGCCTGGTGCAACGACCAGACCGGACAGCGTGTCGGCTCGCCCGGATCTTGGCGATGCACGCGCGCAGGATCGGTAGGCATGCGCCGGATCTTGTCTTCGATCTGTTGCGGGGTATCGCGCAGATAAATCGCATTGCCGGCCGCCTCGGCCATCCTGGAACCATCGAGGCCGGTGATGCGCGGCGTCTTGCCAAGCAGCGGCTGGGGCTCGGGAAGCACCACCTTGCCTGTCCCTTCGAGGTATCCCCACAGGCGTTCCTGGTCGCCCAGGGTGATTGTCGTCTGCTCCTTGAGCAGGGCTCTCGCCGTATTCAGCGCCTCGAGATCGCCCTGCTCCTGATAGGCCTTGCGCAGGGAGATATAGAGCCGCGAGGTTTTCTTGCCGAGCTTGCGGATGGCCGCCTCGGCCTTTGCCTCGAAATCGGCTTCACGACCGAACAGATGATTGAAGCGTCGCGCGACATCCCGCGCGAGCTCAAGACTCGGGAGCTGATCGGCGCCGACCGGAACCACGCCGGCGCGGTACAGCAGAATGTCGGCCGCCTGCAGCAAGGGGTAACCCAGGAAGCCATAGCTGTCGATGCCCTGTTGATGCCGCTCGGCATGGGCCTCGCGATAAGCCGGCACCCGCTCGAGCCAGCCTTCCGGACAGAGCGCCGACAGCAGCAGGTGGAGCTCGGCATGCTCGGGCACCTGGGACTGGATGAAGAGCACCGCGGAACTCGGGCTGACACCGGCAGCGAGCCAGTCGATGGCCATCTCCAGCGCATCGTCAGCGTTTATCGAAGCCCGATCAGGGTAACTGATCAGCGCGTGCCAGTCGGCGATGCAGAAATAGCAGTCATATTCATGCTGCAGCCGTCCCCAGCTTTTCAGCACGCCGAGGTAATGTCCCAGATGGAGCCGTCCCACCGGCCGCATGCCGGAAAACACCCGACGCTGTGAATCCATGGCACTCAAGACAAAATCCTTTGCAAAGACATAACAACGTAAGTCACGGAGCGGATCACGCTGACTCGACGAACGCTTCGGGATCGCCGCAGCCGACCCGTACCACCTCCGGCTCGCCATCGGCCAGATTGATCACCGTGGACGCTTCCAACCCACCGTAACCGCCATCGATGATCAGGTCCACCTGGTGCTCCAGCACTTGGCGCATCTCGTATGGATCGCTCATCGGCAGGCTTTCGCCAGGCAGGATCAGACTGACGCTCATCAAAGGCTCACCCAGCTCGGCGAGCAGCGCCTGGGCGATCGGCAATGCCGGCACGCGCAGCCCGATGGTGCGGCGCTTGGGGTGCATCAGCATCCGCGGCACTTCCCGCGTGGCGTTGAGGATGAAGGTATAGGGCCCCGGCACATGGGTCTTGAGCAGGCGGAACGACTGGGTGTCAACCTTGGCGAACAGGCCCAGCTGGGACAGATCGCGACAGGCGAGCGTGAAGTTGTGCTTGTCGTCGAGCTGGCGCAGACGGCGGATGCGCTCGATGCCGGTCTTGTTGCCGATCGAACAACCGACCGCGTAGGACGAATCGGTGGGATAGACCACCACCCCGCCGTTACGCAGGATCTCTACGGCCTGCTTGATCAGGCGCGCCTGCGGATTCTCGGGGTGAATCTGGAAAAACTGGCTCATGTCACCTCGCTCGTCGCCGGCACGCCGGCAGGGCTCTGGTTGAAACGTTCCCACAACCGGGGCAGATCCTCCGGCAGGGTGCGATAGAGACCAAGCTCAGACCATTCGCCAGGTGCGTGGAAGTCGCTGCCTACGCTGGCCATCAGACCGAACTCGCGCGCCAGGATCGACAGACCACCCACCTGCTCGAGCGGCTGCATGCCGTTGACCACCTCCAGCGCATGACCTCCGGCCCGTGCGAAATCGATCACCAGCTTGCGCCGCTTGCTGCGGGTAAAAGGGTACTGCCAGGGATGCGCCAGGCTCACCCAGGCCCCGGCCTCATGCAGCGTGCCCACGACCTCTTCGAGCGAAGGCCAGTGCTGCTTCACGTCGCCGAGCTTGCCCGACCCCAGCCACTTGCGGAACGCTTCGGCCCGGTCGCGCACATGCCCGGCACGCACCAGGAACTCGGCGAAATGAGGGCGAGCCGGCGCATTCTCGCTATCGCCCAATTCCTTCTGATAGGCACGGGCGCCTTCGAGCGCCCCTGGCATGCCCTTGGCAGCCAGCCGCTCGGCAATCAGCTGCGCGCGTTGCCAGCGCCCCTGGCGCAGGGCTTCGATGGAAGCCAGCAGCGTCGGCGCCTCGCGGGAAAAGCCGTAGCCCAGCACATGAATGGTCGCACCGCCCCACAGGCACGACAGCTCGATGCCGTTGACCAGTTGCATGCCCCGCTCCCGAGTGGCCCGTTCAGCCTCATCGAGGCCGTCGAGCGTGTCGTGGTCGGTCAGCGCCAGCAGTTGCACGCCACGCAAGTGGGCGCGCTCCACCAAGACGGCAGGCGCGAGTGCGCCATCGGAGGCGGTGCTGTGGCAATGCAGGTCAACAATGGTCAATACGGACTCCAACGGAGGGTGAACGACGGTCACAGTTTCAGACAATCAGGGCAGCGGCTTGTGCCCTCGCGCGAAGCTCGAATGGCATACGGCGGCCGGCGCCGCCACGCCGGTTTCGCGCCGGACGCGGTTTGCTATTATGCCGGCATCCCGTTGCCGTGGCGTCTGCAGTGAAACAATTCCTCGAGTTCATCCCCCTGCTGCTGTTCTTCCTGGTTTACAAGCTCGAGCCCAGAACACTGGAGCTGGCCGGTCACACCCTGAGTGTCGGTGGCATCTACAGCGCTACCGCGGTGCTGATCATCTCTTCGCTGGTGCTTAGCGCGGCCTTGTTGTTTCGCTACCGCAAGCTGGAAAAAGGCCAGTGGATCGCCCTGCTCGCCAGCTTGCTGTTCGGCGGACTGACGTTGGCGCTGCACAGCGAGACCTTTCTCAAATGGAAGGCGCCGGTGGTGAACTGGATCTTCGCGGCCGCCTTCGCCGCCAGCCATTTCATCGGCGAGCGCCCGATCATCCAGCGGATCATGGGCCACACCATCAGCCTGCCGGCAGAACAATGGGCGCGCCTGAACATCGCCTGGGTCCTGTTCTTTCTCGTCTGCGGCTTTTCGAACCTGTTCGTTGCATTCGCCTATCCGGCCATCTGGGTCGATTTCAAAGTGTTTGGCAGCCTCGGTATGACGCTGCTGTTCATGATCGGCCAGGGCCTGTACCTGTATCGCTACCTGCAAGAACCCGAACCGAAAGATCTCAAGGAGTAAACGTCCGTGCTCTACGCCATCATTGCTACCGATGCCCCCGCCTCCCTCGACAAGCGCCTCGTCACCCGCCCAGCCCACCTGGCGCGACTGGAGCAGCTCAAGCAGGAAGGTCGACTCGTGCTGGCCGGCCCGCACCCGGCGATCGACAGCAACGACCCGGGCGAAGCCGGCTTCACCGGCAGCCTGGTCGTGGCCGAGTTCGAGTCGCTCCAGGCCGCCGAGCAATGGGCCAAGGCCGATCCGTACAATGACGCTGGCGTCTATGCATCGGTGACGGTCAAGCCGTTCAAGAAAGTCCTGCCCTGATCGGCAGCCCCCCACACTGGATCAACTGAGCCGCAACGGACGAATCATGAGTGAACTGCTGTTGATCGACGATGACCAGGAGCTCTGTGAGCTGCTGGTCAGCTGGCTCGGCCAGGAGGGCTTCGACACCAAGGCCTGCCACGATGGGCAAAGCGCCCGCGCCGCCTTGGCCAGCAGCCAACCCGCGGCTGTGATCCTCGATGTGATGCTGCCTGACGGCAGTGGCCTGGAGCTGCTCAAGCAATTGCGCAGCGAACACCCGGAGTTGCCAGTGCTGATGCTGTCAGCGAGGGGCGAGCCCCTCGACCGGATCCTCGGCCTGGAACTCGGTGCCGACGACTACCTGGCAAAACCTTGCGACCCGCGCGAATTGACCGCACGCCTGCGTGCCGTGCTGCGCCGCAGCCTGAACCCCAGCACGCCAAGCCAGCTCGAACTGGGCGACCTGAGCTACAGCCCCGCCCGGGGCATAGCCACTCTGGGCAATGTCGAGGTCAGCCTGACCCTGTCCGAAGGCCGCATTCTCGAAGCACTCCTGAGCAATCCGGGAGAGCCCATCGACAAGCAGGCCCTGGCTCAACTGGCCCTGGGCCGGAAGCTGACCCTCTACGACCGCAGCCTGGACATGCACGTAAGCAACCTGCGTCGCAAGCTCGGCCCCCATGCCGACGGCAGGCCTCGGATCGTCGCGCTACGCAGCCGAGGCTACCTGTACGCGTCCTGAAGCCAGGTTTACCGATGCTTTACGCTGGGCTGACCGCCCTTGACCTTGCGCGCCCTAGACTGGGCACATCCGGCAACCACAGAGGGCTTCGAACGGTTCGATAGCCAGCCGGTCCCCAGAACCAGGAGAGACCTACCATGCGCAAGACTCTGATCGCACTGATGTTCGCCAGCACCCTCCCAGCCCTCGCACTGGCCATGCCCGGCGACGGCAAGCACGAAGGCCCGCGCGGCAAGCACCACGCCCCGCACATGATGATGAAAGAGCTGGACCTGACCAAGGATCAGCAGCGCCAGATGCGCACCCTGATGGGCGAGCAGATGAAGAACCGCCACGAGATCACTCAGCGCTACCTCGCCAAGCTCCCCGAAGCCGAGCAGAAGGCGATGCAGGACGAATTCAAGGCCGCCGCGGAAAAGCGCCGCAACGACATCCGCGCCCTGCTCAACCCCGAGCAACAGAAGCAGTTCGACGACATGCAGAAGAAGATGGAAGCAAAGCGTGCCGAGCACGCCGAATTCCAGCAGTGGAAAACCGAGCGCGACAGCAAGAAAAGCTGATCGCTAACGCCTGTCCTCAACCTGCCCGGCAGCTTTCGCGAGTCCCCTTCGCGAGCCTGCCGGGCTTTGCCATGGAGATTTCCGGTGCGGTCATTATTCTGGCGCATCCTCGCCACCTTCTGGCTGGCCATAGCCCTAGCGGCAGGGCTTGCCGTGCTGCTCGGCCAGGTGCTCAACCAGGACGCGTGGATTCTCAGCCGTCACCCCGCAGTCAATCGGCTGGCCGAGAACTGGACCCGCGTCTATGAACGCCAGGGACCGATCGCCGCTCAGCTGGCGCTGGAGGAATACCGCCGACGCTTTCGCATCGACGTTCAGGTACTCGGCGAGACCGGGCATTCGGTGGTGCGCGGCACCTTCCCAGCACGCTCGGCCGCGTTCGAGGCCCGCCAGCAGAATGACGAACGCCGCCTGCCGTGGCGCCGCCTGAGCACCGATTACACCAGTCCGCTCACCGGCGAAACCTACCTGTTCATCTACCGGATTCCCAACCAGGATCTTCGCGACTGGCAGCGGGAGAATCTGATTTTCCCGATCAGCGCGCTGGCGATCGCACTGGTGGTGCTGACCGGCTTCAGCCTGTTACTGACCATTTCCATCACCCGCCCCCTGGATCGCCTGCGCAGCGCCGTTCATGACCTGGGCCAGACCGCCTACCAGCAGAACTCACTGGCGCGACTGGCCAAGCGTCGCGACGAGCTCGGCGTGCTGGCTAACGACTTCAACAAGATGGGCGCGCGACTGCAGACGTTGATCGGCAGCCAACGCCAGCTGCTGCGCGACGTATCCCATGAGCTGCGCTCGCCCCTTGCGCGCCTGCGGGTGGCGCTGGCACTTGCCGAGCGCGCCGGGCCACGTGAGCGCGAAGCGATCTGGCCGCGGCTGGCGCAGGAATGCGATCGGCTAGAAGCCCTGATCGCCGAGATTCTCGAGCTAGCCCGACTGGACGCGGAACCGGGCGCTTCGCGCCCTATCGACCTGTTGCCGATGCTCGAACAACTGCGCGATAACGCGACGCTCCTGGCCCCCGAGCAGAGCATCCAGGTCGATGCGCCAGAACGGCTCGAATTGCAGGGCTGGCCGGACATGTTCGAGCGGGCGGTAGACAATCTGCTGCGCAACGCCTTGCGTTTCAACCCGGCGGGCGAGCCGATCGAAATTCGCGCCAGGGAGAGTGGCGGCTGGCTGACCCTCAGCATTCGCGACCATGGCCCCGGTGTCGACGAGGCGCATCTGGCGCAACTGGGCGAACCCTTCTTCCGCGCACCGGGACAAAGCGCGAATGGCCATGGCCTCGGCCTGGCGATCGCGCGCCGCGCCATCGAGCGCCATGCCGGGCGCCTGGTTCTGGCCAATCATCCGGAAGGCGGCTTTGTCGCCACCCTGGAATTGCCGCTGACTCCGGCAGAGCGTGGCTGAGACGGCCCGGGTTAGTCACCCCAGCGCTGGACGAACGGCCCCGTCGCCGGCTCAGGCGCGGCCCGTACCCGCCCCTCGGGCGTGCCCATGTAAAGAAAGCCGATGATCTGCTCGCCCTGCCCCAGCCCGAGGCCCGCAGCCACATGGGCGTCATAGGAGAAATCGCCGGTTCGCCATACCGCGCCGATGCCCTGCGCGTGGGCAGCCAGCAGCATGGCGTGGGCAGCGCAACCCGCTGCCAGCAGCTGCTCGCTATGCGGCACCTTGGGATGGTCCCGCAGCCTGGCGACGACGATGATCAGCAACGGCGCTCGCATCGGCATCCGGGCCGCTTTCTGCAGCGCCTCGGGGGTGGCGGCAGGCTCGCGGCGCTCCAGCGCCTCGACGAACAACTGACCCAGCCGCTCACGACCCTGCCCCTCCACCGTCAGGAAACGCCAAGGTTGTAGTTGACCGTGATCCGGAACACGCAGCGCAGCGCGAAACAGCAGCTCTCGCTGTTCGGCGCTGGGAGCGGGTTCACAGAGGCGCGCGACGGAAACGCGGTTGAGCAGCAGATCAATAGCTTGCATTCGATGATCTCCAGTAGCCGGGCTACCCATTCTAGGGGCAGCCTGTCCTGTAGCCTAATGCCCGAGCGTCAGGCGACCCGACCGGGTGAGACCTCGGGCTGCAGGGGCGGCGTGAGCGGAGGTAGACCGTGGGCGGCCCGCGCGGTATCGCAGTGAACGTTGTGTTCGCCGTTGGCCCAGGAGGCCTCGAACTCCCGGCAGGTGCTCGATCGCTGCTCATACAGCGTGCAACGCACGCCGCACCCCACATCGCCAAGTAGACCGACACAACGGGCCGGCTTGGCTTCGGTACCTTTCATGGCAATGTGGAACGGGCTGACCTGCACGGTCAGGTCATCCGGCACCAGACCACCGGACGATGCGCTCTCGCCCCAGAAGAAAGACACACGAAAGTACGCGCAGCAGGCGCCGCACGTTAGGCAAGGGTTATCGATGGACATGGACAGGACACACTCAAGAACCGGAATAGGCCGGCGCCCAGGCGGCTATTCTATGCATCGCCCATCGCTTGTGAAGAGGCGCCGCAACAAATAGGGCGGACCCTCGTCAAACGGCCACAGGCTCGCGTTGGCGCGGTTTACAGCCGCGCCGGCGAGCGTAGAATGGCGCCCTCTTTTTGAGCCTCGAGCCGAGCACCACATGGCCCTGCCGACACTGCGCATCATCGGTTTCATCCTCGGCATATTTCTGGTCACGCTCGCAGCCAGCATGCTCATCCCAATGTTCACACTGCTGGTGTTCGAACGTACCGACGACCTTCAGGCATTCGTCTGGGCCAGCCTGATCACCTTCAGCTGTGGCGTGGCGCTGGTCATGCCGGGACGCCCTGCGCTGACGCAGCTGCGGCCGAGGGACATGTACTTCCTGACGACGATGAGCTGGCTGGTGGTGTGCTGCTTCGCAGCGCTACCGATGATGCTGATCCAGCACATCAGTTACACCGATGCGTTCTTCGAGACCATGTCAGGCATCACCACCACCGGCTCTACCGTTCTTTCCGGCCTGGACAGCGCCTCGCCCGGGCTGCTGATGTGGCGCTCGATGCTGCAGTGGCTCGGCGGTATCGGCTTCATCGGTATGGCGGTCGCGATTCTTCCGCTGCTGCGCGTCGGCGGCATGCGACTGTTCCAGACCGAGTCTTCGGACTGGTCGCAGAAAGCCATGCCGCGCTCGCACATGATGGCCCAGTCGATCCTGCTGATCTACGTCGCACTGACCTTCCTGTGTGGCCTGGCATACTGGCTGAGCGGCATGACGCCTTTCGAGGCGGTCAACCACGCGATGACCACCATCGCCACGGGTGGCTATTCGACCTCCGATAGCTCGATGGCCAATTTCAGTCCGGCCGCTCATTGGACGGCGATCGTGTTCATGGCCCTTGGCGGCCTGCCGTTCATCCTGATGGTCTCGACCCTACGCGGCAATCGCTACGCGCTATTCGCCGACCAGCAGGTCCGCGGCTTTCTCGCCTTCCTCGCGCTGACCTGCATCGGGTTCGCGGTGTGGCTTTGGCTGCACTCGGACTACCAGTTCCTCGACGCCCTGCGCATGGTCTCGCTCAACGTGGTATCGGTCGTGACCACCACCGGCTTCGCGCTGGGCGACTACACCCTATGGGGCGATTTCGCCGTGCTCGCCTTCTTCTACCTGACCTTCGTCGGCGGCTGTTCAGGCTCGACTGCCGGCGGCTTGAAGATCTTTCGCTTCCAGGTCGCCTATTCGCTGCTGCGCACCTACCTGCGCCAACTGGTGCATCCGCGCGCGGTTATCAAGCAGCAGTACAACGGCCACACCCTGGACGAAGAAATTGTCCGCTCCATCCTGACCTTCTCGTTCTTCTTCACCATCACCATCGGCGTGCTGGCGCTGTCGCTGGCATTGATGGGGCTCGACCCGATCACCGCCCTCACCGGCGCCGCCACGGCGGTGTGCAATGTCGGCCCCGGCCTCGGCCCGATCATTGGCCCGGCCGGCAACTTCTCCACCCTGCCTGACGCTGCCAAATGGCTGCTGTCGGCCGGCATGCTGCTCGGCCGCCTGGAAATCATCACCGTGCTGGTACTGATGACCCGAGTGTTCTGGCGCCACTAACGGCCCGGCTTCAGTCGCGCCGTTCGCTATCCGCGCGGTATTCGCCGGGCGTGGTGCCGAACCAGCGGCGAAACGCGCGAAAGAAATTGCTGGGGTCGGCAAAACCCAGCAGATAGGCGATCTCCAGCACCGTGAGGCTCGGCTGGGCTAGGTACTGCCCGGCAAGCTCACGTCGACTGTCATCGAGCAATTGCTGAAAACTGGTGCCTTCTTGCTGCAGCCGCCTCTGCAACGTCCGCTCCGACAGATGCAGGGCCTGGGCGACCGCTACACGCTTGGGTTCGCCCTGCGGCAGAAGCCGGCACAGCGCCTGGCGCGCCTGGTGCGTCACACGATTGCTGTCGAAGCGCGCCAGGTATTCGCCGGCGAAACGGTCGTGCAGCCGCGCCAGCGACTCGTTCGCCGTCGGCAGCGCCGTTTCCATGTCCGAACGCTGGAAAATCAGCGCGTAATGCCGGGCGTTGAACTGCAGCGGCGCCTGAAACGATCGGCGGTACGGCTCCAGCTCAGCCGGTGGCTCACCCTGGAAGCGCACCTCCAGCGGCGTGAGTGGGCGCCCGGTCAACCAGCGACAGAACGCCAGTGTACTGGCCAGCGAAGCCTCCGCGCTTTGCCGTGCCGGCGGCAGGCGGTCACCGTGGATCGCCAGCGTCAGGGCATATCGATCGGGCTCGGCAACGAAATTGAGGTCTGCCCCTTCGGCGATGATGCGCTGGTAGCGAACCAGCCGTGCGAAGCCGTCCTTGAGCGTACGGCTGGACATGAGGGCGTAGCCGACCACATGCATGGCGCCTGGCCGCATCACCTGGGCCAGGTTCAAACCGATCGCCGGATTGCCCGATACCTCGACCGCGCGCTGCCACAGGCGCGTCATGCCATCCTGCGGGAAGCGCTCATCCGGGTCGGCCAGCGCTTCGTAGTCCATGCCGAGTTCGACGAACAGCTGTCGACAGTCGACGCCGCCCAGCTCCAGCGCCTGGACGATGCCCAGAGCCCAACTCGAAGAAGTGGTGCGTTGATTCATTGTTGTTGTCCGCGCTCCTGGCCTTGGCGACGCGCAGGCCAGCGCCCAAGGATACTAATCTGGCATCCAATGTCACTGGCCCGGCGAGCCAGCTCACCTAGACTGGAGTAACCGACAATGACAGGAGGGGCGGCCATGGGCACGCAAACCGCCGAACGTTTCACCCGCTTTGCGGATTTCTATCCCTTTTACCTGCAGGAGCACCGCAACTCGACCTGCCGCCGCCTGCATTTCGCCGGCAGCCTGGTGGTCCTGGCCGTGCTCGGCTATGCGCTGATCAGCCAGCAATGGCTGTGGCTGCTCGCTGCCCCGCTGGCCGGCTACGGCTTCGCCTGGATCGGCCATTTCGTGTTCGAGAAGAATCGCCCGGCAACCTTCCAGTACCCGTTTTACAGCCTGCTGGGCGACTGGGTGATGTTTCGCGACATGCTGACCGGACGTATTCCTTTCTGACCACAGCCCGCCGGAAGGAGAAGACTCGCCATGGCCGATCACGCCAGCTTTACCCACATGCAGGACGGCACGGAAGAGGACTGGGCCACGATCTCCCGCCACTTCGGCGCCTATGCCAAAGGCTTGCCGGACCGAATTCTGACTCACCTGACCCTGCTCGAAGGTGATTTTGGCGGTTTCCCCGTCGATCGCCTGACACACTCGTTGCAGACCGCTACCCGTGCCCATCGAGACGGTCGCGACGACGAATACGTCGTGTGCGCCCTGCTCCACGATATCGGCGATACCTTGGGCTCCTACAATCATCCCGATATCGCCGCCGCGATCCTCAAGCCGTTCGTCAGTCCTGAAAACCTGTGGACGGTGGAAAAGCACGGCGTGTTTCAGGGCTATTACTTCTTCCACCACCTGGGAATGGATCGTCACCTTCGCGACCGGTTCGACGGTCATCCGCTCTATCAGCACACCGCTGAGTTCTGCGCCCGATACGACGCAGCGGCCTTCGATCCCGACTATCCCACCCTGCCCCTCGCATTCTTCGAACCGATGTTGCGCCGTGTATTCGCAACGCCCAGGCAATCGCTGTATCGCAAGCAGAACGCCGAAGCACACTCTTCAAGCTGAAGAAACCTCACGAAAATTGATACCTTTCGGCCGCCATGTTTGGCGGCTGCGCTCTGCTTGGTTATGATCCCGCCAGCAAGGCGCATTCTGGAAGCGTCGAGCGCAGGACATATGCAAACGCGTAGTATTGATCAGGGATCGTAGCCATACATGAACTCCGCACTTAGTGATCGCCGCAATGGCCTCGCTACTCGTCCCTTGCGCGAGTATTACTCTCGCGTGCTGGCGTATCTCGCCGCGGCGGCAAGCCTCGCGGCCGGGACCTATGCCCAGTTTTTCTCCATAGACCTGCTGTGGATGGTCCCCTATGCATTGCTCTACCCGCATTTGGCCTATCACCTGAGCTACCGTTTCAAACGCGACTACCCCGAACGCACCGCGCAGACCCTTCTCTGCCTGGACGCGGTGAACGCCGGCTGCGCGGTGGTGGTGCTCAGCTTCGCCGCCGTGCCCGGCCTGATGTTCCTGCTGATCCTGGGCTTCAGCGCGCTGGTCACCGGCGGGCTGCGCAACTTCCTCATGGCTCTGGCGGTCGCCTGCATCGCCATCAGCCTGTGCAGCCTGGTGCTGCCGGTGAAGATGGCCGGTACCACCCCGACGCTGGTCTCGCTGGTGTGCATCGTCTTCACCATGCTGTACGTCTGCATCACTGCCTACTTCGTCCATGAGCAGGGCCTTCGCCTGGCGCAGGCGCGCAAGGAGATCAAGGCCGAGCAGGAAAAAGCCGCACGCCTGGCGCGCAACCTCGCCAAATACCTGTCGCCCCAAGTCTGGGAATCGATTTTCACCGGTAGACGCAGTGTTCGTCTGGAAACCCAGCGCAAGAAGCTTTCGGTGTTCTTTTCCGACATCAAGGGGTTCACCGAGCTGTCCGAAGAACTCGAAGCCGAGGCGCTTACCGACCTGCTCAACAACTACCTCAACGAGATGTCGAAAATCGCCCTCAAGTATGGCGGCACCATCGACAAGTTCGTCGGTGACTCGGTGATGGTATTTTTCGGTGATCCGAGCAGTCAGGGCGCCAAGAAAGACGCCGTCGCCGCGGTATCTATGGGTATCGCCATGCGCAAGCACATGAAAGTGCTGCGTCAGCAGTGGCGCGCACAGGGCATTACCAAACCGATGGAAATTCGCATGGGCATCAACACCGGCTATTGCACGGTGGGCAACTTCGGTGCCGATACGCGCATGGACTACACCATCATCGGGCGCGAGGTGAATCTGGCCAGCCGGCTTGAGAGCTCGGCCGAAGCCGGCGAGATCCTCATCTCCCATGAGACCTACTCGCTGGTGAAGGATCTGATCATGTGCCGCGACAAGGGCCAGATCAACGTCAAGGGCTTCTCGCGGCCGGTGCAGATCTACCAGGTGGTGGACTTCCGTCGCGACCTCGGTGCCACGTCCAGCTACATGGAGCACGAATTGCCCGGCTTCTCGATGTATCTCGACACCAACGGGATTCAGAACTTCGACAAGGAGCGCGTGATCCAGGCGCTCAACCAGGCTGCGCAGAAGCTGCGCGACAAAGTCATCCTTTAACGCACCCTCTTCCATGTTGCAGCTGGTAGGCTTCACGCCTCCGCTGCATGCCTTGCGGCGGTGGCCGCCGCCTTTGCAGACCTGTCATGACTCACCGTAACGCCCTGCTTGCCATTCATCTTGGCGCCCTGATGTTCGGGCTCTCCGGCGTGCTCGGCAAGCTCGCAACCAGCTCACCGCTGACCATCAGCTTCGGCCGCGCACTATTCGCGGTCCTGGCATTGCTGATCGCCGCCAGCATCCTTCAACCCAGCGGGGCCCGTCCGACCTGGCGCGGACGCCTCGGCCTGCTACTGGGCGGCCTGCTGCTCGGCAGTCATTGGGTGACCTTCTTCGTTGCAGTGAAGGTTGCTGGCGTCGGCATCGCCACCCTCGGCTTCGCCAGTTTTCCCGCTTTTACCGTGCTGCTCGAGGGGCTGCTCTTTCGCGAACGCACCCGCCCGATCGAATATGGCCTGGTGCTGCTGGTCTGCGTGGGGCTAGGCCTGGTGACGCCAGGGTTCGACCTTGCCAGCGATGCCACCCTCGGGCTGCTCTGGGCAGTACTGTCGGGCTTTCTGTTCGCCTTGCTGGCGCTACTCAACCGCGCCGTCACCCGAGGTATCGATGCCGTTCAGGCGGCACTCTGGCAGAACCTCGCGATCGCCATAGGACTGGCCCCCTTCGCCTGGGCGGGAGTGGTCGACATGCCAGCACTGGACTGGCTGTGGATCGGCATGCTCGGCGTGTTCTGCACCGGCCTGGCCCATAGTCTGTTCGTCGCCAGCCTGCGTGTGCTCAAGGCCCGGACGACATCGGTGATCTTCGCCCTGGAACCGGTTTACGGGATTGCCTTCGCCTGGCTGCTGTTCGCCGAACAGCCGACGCTGCGCATGCTCGCCGGCGGGGCGCTGATCATCCTTGCGACCGTTGCCAACAGCCGGCTGAAAAGCACACCGGCCCCGGCAAGAGAGCCGACACGCTCCGTCAGTTGACGCTGTAACCGCGACCGTTCAGGCAGGCGCCCAGGGCCCGGCGATAGATATCCGCAACCTGCTGCGCCGGTGCCGACGTTGCGCCAGCAGGATCGAAACCGCTCTGGCTCACCGCCCAGCGATGGCATTCATAGCGGTCCCTGGCTTGCCGGTCCGCCGACTGACCACCTGTGGGATAGGCGATGAGGTCGTAGCCGGCCGTCGCGGTCCGAACCGCCGGTGGCGAGACCAGGACATACTCCTTGCGCCTGGCGTTCCACAGGTAATAGCTGCCAGCCGCGACGAAATACAGCGTACTGCCGATCCAAACCTCTCTGGCCACTGGCGGCAGGCCGTGCCCATGACGAGGGCCGTGGCTGTGATAGCCGAACCGACCGGGACCGTGCCCAGCCGCATGGCCACCGGGCCCGTGTGGGCCGGCCACAGCGGGAGTAGCGATGGCGAACGCCAGCAGACCACCGAGCAAGGCGCGCGCAATAGTGGAACGCATCGTGGAAACCTCTGGAACGCCGGATTGGCGCCAGGGCATTCTAAAAAGCGCCGAAAGGCCGTGCCGTCAGCACTTCGTAAGCTAAGGGTAAAAGCACTGCGGATCAGCGATCGTTGTGCCCAAGAGAACGCGCAGGGTCGATCAGATCGCGGACGCGCTGCTTGAGCACCTTGGCCTCCGGAAAGCCGCCGTCGTGCTTGCGTTCCCAGATTTGCGTCCCGTTGCAGGTAACCCAGAACACCCCGCCGGTGCCGGGCTCTAGCACCACCCGGCCGAGATCGTCGGCAAAGGTCGACAGCAGCTCCTGGGCCAGCCAGGCGGCGCGCAGCATCCACTGGCACTGAGTGCAGTAATGAATGACGATTTCAGGTTTGGTCGACGACATGCTCAGGCTCTCCCAACGGTCTAGATACGCGCCAGGTTGGCCAGGATGCGCTGATGCACTTCCTGACAGCGCTCGATGTCGGCGTCGTCGATGCCAGCGAACAGCTCGGCGCGCAGGGCCGACGAGATGGCTTCGATCTGAGCGATCAGCGGGCGCGCCTGGTCGGTGAGTGTGATTTTCTTGGCACGACGATCCTCGGGTACCCCGACGCGATTGACCAACCCCAGCGCCTCCAGGCTGTCCAACAGACGCGCCAACGTCGGGCCTTCGACGCCCACGCTTTGGGCCAGTTCGCGTTGCGTTGGCGGCGCATTTAGCATCGCAAGATGCAGCAGGACCAGCCAACGCGCCTGGGACAGGCCCAGAGAGGCCAGGCGCCGATCCAGCTCCGCCCGCCAGGCACGCGACAACAGGGCCAGCTGCATTCCAAAACTGTGATGAGCAAGCTGCGGCATAAAAGATCCAGGGCAATGCTTATTATTAGGAAGCTAAGCATAACCCTTGCCAGAAACAAGCGCGCCGTCGGCTCTCGATATATCGCCCTGCCTCGCCCGCGCTCAGACCTCGAACTCGGCCTGCAGGGCCGCTCGGACGCAATGCAGTACACCCAACGGAACACGCTTGCCGAAGCGCTCGGCCACCTCGGCGACGCCCGGCAGCTCGCCCTCGCCGTCAAGAAAGGCGTCCTGAATCTCGCTGAGCAAGTCGTCCGGAAGGTCCAGTGCCTGATCGAGGGACAACTGCTGGCGTTCGATCGCCTCGGCAAGCATCGCGTAGACATTCTTCTCGGTGCACGCCAACTGCGCGGCGATCTGGGATGGCGTCATGCCTGCGCAGGCCAGGCTGATCAGCTTATGACGCAGATCGGCGGGCGACTTCGGTACCTGCGCCCCGCCCTTCAAGACCTCGAGGAAGGCGGCGCCGTAGCGTTCTAGCTTGCGCGCCCCCACTCCGCTGACGCGCGCCATGTCCGCCAGCGTGGACGGCTGGCCGCGCAGCATTTCCAGCAGGGTCGCATCCGGAAAAATCACATAGGGCGGCACGCCATGCTCTTCGGCCAGTTTGCGGCGCAGCGCACGCAACGCTTCCCACAGCTCACGCTCCTCGCTGCGGACCAGCTGGCTGGCGGCGCTCGATGCCGGTTTGGGCGCTTTGCTGGATACCTCGTGGCGCAGCTCCAGCTTGGTTTCGCCACGTAGTAGCGGGCGACACTGCTCGCTCAGGCGCAATCCACCGAAACCGTCCAGATCCACATCGACCAGCCCGCGCGCCACAAGCTGGCGGAACAGCGAGCGCCACTCCGTCTCGGAGCGGTCCTTGCCGACGCCGAACACCGACAGATGCTGGTGTCCCAGATTGCGGACCTTCTCGTTGTCGCGTCCCAGCAGGATATCCACCAGGTGCCCGACACCGTAGCGCTGGCCGCTGCGATAGATGGCCGACAACGCCTGGCGTGCCGGCTCGGTGGCATCCCAGGTCTGCACACCGTCCACGCAGTTGTCGCAATGACCGCAGGGGTTGGGCATGTCTTCGTCGAAATAGGCGAGCAAGGCCTGGCGACGGCAACGGATCTCTTCACACAAGGCGAGCATCGCATCGAGCTTATGCTGCTCGACGCGCTTGTGGCGTTCGTCGCCCTCGGAATTGTTGAGCATCTGCTTGAGGAAGATCACATCCTGTAGCCCATAGGCCATCCAAGCGTCGGCGGGCAGACCGTCGCGTCCGGCGCGGCCGGTCTCCTGGTAATACGCCTCGAGCGACTTCGGCAGATCGAGGTGGGCAACGAAACGCACGTTCGGCTTGTCGATCCCCATGCCGAAGGCGATGGTCGCGACCATGATCAGGCCTTCCTCGTTGAGAAAGCGCCTCTGGTGATGCGCCCGCAGCTCAGAAGGCAGGCCGGCATGGTAAGGCAGCGCGGGAAAACCCTGCTCGGTCAGGAACGCCGCCATGTCGTCGACCTTCTTGCGCGACATGCAATAGAGGATGCCTGCATCGCCCCGCCGCTCGGCGAGAAAGCCCAGCAACTGCTTGCGTGGCTGCTCCTTGGGAACGATGCGATAGAAGATGTTCGGCCGGTCGAAGCTCGAGAGGTAGCGCTCGGCCGATTCCAGATGCAACCTCTGGACAATCTCTTCGCGGGTTCGCTTGTCCGCCGTGGCCGTGAGCGCAATACGCGGGACGTTCGGGAAGAATTCGGCGAGTTGTCCGAGCTGTAGATACTCGGGACGAAAATCGTGTCCCCACTGGGAAACGCAATGCGCTTCGTCGATGGCGAACAATCCGACCTGCAGGCGCTGCAGAAAGGCCAGCATACGCGGCTGCACCAGGCGTTCCGGCGCGAGATAGAGCAGCTTGATCTCGCCGCGGCGCAAGCGCTCGGCAATTTCGCGTTGCTCGTCCGGCGTCTGGCTGGAATTGAGTGCAACGGCAGCCACGCCGAGTTCCTCGAGCGTCGCGACCTGATCGTCCATCAGGGCGATCAGCGGCGACACCACCACGGCCAGGCCGTCACGCAGCAGCGCCGGTACCTGGTAGCAGAGCGACTTGCCGCCGCCGGTGGGCATCAGCACCAGCGCATCGAGCCCACTGGCGACGCGCTCGATGATCGCGCCCTGATTGCCGCGAAAGGCGTCGTAGCCGAATACGTCTTTAAGAATTCGCTGTGCCTGGTCGAGCATGCCGGTCTCCGAAACTAGGCCGGCAGTATACGCGACGTCACGCTGGGCTTCAGGCTTTGCCGGCAAAGCCGACGAAACGGGCGCGCCACAGGGCCGCACGCGACCGCGGCAGGTAGCCGGGCCACCTCGGGTCGTCTAGAATCATCCGTTGTCCCCAGCCCAAGGTAGTCACCGATGTCTTTTGCCGAGCAACTCGCCCGCCTGCAGGTTTTTCTGGATGCCGATGACCTGCATGAAGAGGCGCTGGACTACATCGCCGCCCATGGCTACCTGACGGCACTGTGCATCTGCCCCGACCAGGTGCCCGAACGCGAATGGATCGACGCGCTGTTCGCCGAACCGCCCCGCTACGCCGACGATACCGAGCGCGAGGCCATCGAGGCGACGCTGGTGCAGCTCAAGGCCCACATCGCCCGCCAGCTGGCCAGCGACGAAGACATGGACCTGCCCTGCGACCTCGATCTGGGTGAAGACCCGGATGACTCCGAACTGCGCGGCTGGTGCATCGGCTTCATGGAAGGCGTCTTCCTGCGCGAGGCCGTCTGGTTCGAAGACGCCGAAGAGGAAGTCAGCGAGCTGCTGCTGCCGATCATGGTCGGTTCGGGCCTGTTCGACGAACAGCCTGAGTTTGCTGACATTGCCCAGGATGAGGGCCTGGTCGACGAGATGGTCGCACAGATCCCGGAGATCCTCACGGCGCTCTACCTGATCTGCCACGCACCCGAAGAAAAGCCCGCCCTGCTCAAGCCGCGCCGCCACTGAGAAGCCGGGCCGCGGCATGGCTCACCGCGATATCCCGCAGCTCCGCAACCCGCTGTTGCGTTACCTGCTGCTGGGTATTGGCTGGCTCAGCGTCGCATTGGGGGTGATCGGCATTTTCCTGCCGGTGCTCCCAACTACACCCTTTCTGTTACTCGCCGCGGCCTGCTTCGTGCGCAGCTCGCGGCGTTTCTATTTCTGGCTGGTCGGCCATAAACACCTGGGACCCTGGATCCGGGACTATCTCGAAGGCAACGGCATTCCGCTCAAGGGTAAGGTCTACGCGATCGGCCTGATGTGGCTGAGCATCGGCTTTTCCTGCTGGCTGGTACCGATGTTCTGGGCGCGGGCGTTCATGCTCAGCTCGGCGGCGCTGGTCACGCTCTATATCTTGCGGCAGAAGACCCTCGCCTCACGCTGACGATTCGTCCCGCAGGGCATGGTTGCGCTCGTAGGTATCACGCCCCATCGCCTGGATCTGCCCCTCGATGAGGGCGTCGAAAGGCTGCAGCAGCGCATCGAAACGCAGTGGCGCATCGAGCACCGACAGCGCGTGGACAATCGCCTCGATCGTCGACAACGCACCCTCGACGGGCGCTTTGCGCACCCGGTAGCGACTCTGCAGCCCTTGCGGCAATGCGACTCGCGGCAGTTCAGCCAAGCGGGGATTGAGATACAGCAGCTTGCGCGCCTTGCGCCAGGTACCGTCTGGCACCACCAGCAGCGATGTCTGTTCCGTCTGTGGCCATGGCTCCATCAAGATCCGCGCGCCCTCCCCCGGAAACAGCAGCCGTGCGCCTGTCCCGTGCGCATCGAGCACGCCCGCCAGTTCCTCGAAGCACTCGCCCACCCAGAGTTCTGCACGCTGCAACCCCAGCGCCGCCAAGCGCGCCGTGTTCAGGGCATGGCCCGCCTCGCTCGGGTGCTGCAGGATCAGCACCGAGGCACGGCTCGGCAAACTCGGAATCAGGGGGCAAAGGCAGTGGGCGAGCGGTCGCTGGCAGCGGGTACATAAGGGACGAGGCATGGGTTCTCTCTGCTGGTAGGCAAGTCTGCCACAGGCGTCACTGGTGGCGGAGCGACTATGCTAGCGACTCATCCAGGCCATCCGGGCTAACGCCATGATCACCGTACATCACCTGAACAATTCACGGTCCCAGCGCGTCCTCTGGCTGCTGGAAGAGCTGGAGCTATCCTACGAGGTCAAACGCTACGAGCGCGACGCCAAGACCATGCTGGCGCCCGCCGAGCTCAAAGCGGTACATCCGCTTGGAAAGTCGCCAGTGATTACCGACGGCGAGCTGACACTGGCCGAGTCGGCCGCGATCATCGAATACCTGCTCGAACGATACGCCCAAGGCCGCCTTCAGCCCTCGCCGGGCAGCCCCGAGCATCTGCGCTTTCGTTACTGGATGCATTATGCCGAGGGCTCGGCGATGCCTCCCCTGTTGCTGAAGCTGGTATTCGACAAGGTCGCGCAGAGCCCGATGCCTTTTTTCGTTCGCCCGATCGCGCGCGCGATCGCCAAAGGCGCAAACCAGGCTTTCATCGGCCCGCAGCTCAAGACTCACTTGGATTACATGGAAGGAGAATTGGGCAAGGCGCCCTGGTTTGCCGGCGAAACCTTCACGGGGGCCGACGTACAGATGAGCTTTCCGCTGGAAGCTGCCAGTTCACGGGGTGGGCTGGATGAAAGCCGGCCACGACTGATGGACTTTCTCAAGCGCATCCATGCGCGGCCGGCCTATCAACGGGCCCTGGAACGCGGCGGCCCGTACGACTTCGTACGCTGAGCCATTCAGCGCTGGCGACGATCCTGCGGCTGGCGTTGCGCCCGTACCGGGATCGGCTGTAGCCGGGGCGGCTCGACCAGGCCCAAGGCTACTGCCAGATTGACGCACATGCGATTGAGCCATGCTTTCATGAATCCACCCTCCTACTACATTAAGTTAGGCGCCGCAGACGGCGGGACCCGCAGGTCTCGATTTCAGATTAGCGCAAGCCGGCCTCCGCGGCCATCGACTCAGTTCTCGATCTCGACCCTCCAGACGGTATTGCCATCGCTGGCATCGTACGCCGCCAGCAGCACACCGCTGCGTATGCCCACCCCGCTCGCAGCGTCTCCACCCAGCATGCTCAGGATCAACGCGCCGTTGCGATAGCACTGAACCGTCTGGTTGATCGGCTTCAGAAAGTTGCGCGCAATCCTGCGTAGAGCGTGCGTCCCGGGCCCGGCTCGTAATAGCGCCCATTCGCGTCGTTGATTCGTACGTTGTCGAAATAGTCCCGATCGAACAGATTATCGAGGCCCAGATAAGGCTCGAGCACCTGCCCACCCACGCGCCAGCGGGTACCGATGCGGGCGTTGACCAGTGCATAACCGGCGACGCGCTCGGTGTTGGCGTCGTTGGCGTAGAAGCGGTCGAAGGCGTTGAAGTTGACCCGTGCGAACCAGTCGTCCTGCTCGTAGGCGAGTTCGGTGAACAGCGTCTGGCGGGGAATGCCGGCGACGACGTTGCCGTCGAAATTCGCCGTGCCGGCCTGGTAACGGCGGAATTCGAAATCGCTGTAGGTGTAGGCCGCGGTGAGTCGCCACGCGTCGTCGACCTGCCAGTCGACGCTCAGCTCCAGGCCATCACGCCGAGATGTCCCCGCGTTGCGGTAGTAATTGCGTCCGCTCTGCCCGGGCAGCGAATAGGACACCAGCTCCTCGTCGAGCTTCATGCTGAAGATCGCGACCTCATAACGCAGCGTCGGCCACTCACCTTTCAGGCCAATCTCGCGATTCAGCGCCTGAGCCGGTCCGAGGCTGGGGTTGAAGCCGCCGCCCGCAGGGTTGGCCAGCTCGTTGACCGTCGGCGTTTCGAAGGAGGTCGCCACCCGGCCATAGAGGTGGTGATGCGGGTCGAGCCGATAGCTCAGCCCGGTGCTGTAGTTCCAGTCGTCGAGGGTGCGCGAACCGGATTGGTCGCCATCACCAAGAAACTTGTCATCGACCGCCAACCGCACCCGGTCGTAGCGCACCCCCAGATTGGCCTGCCAGCGCTCGCTCAGGGCAATCTCGTCCTCGAGGAACAGACCGGCGCTGTCGGCCTTTTCGTCCTGGTACAGCGTCCGTGCGCCGCGCGTACCGAACAGGTTGTTGTGACGGCTGCGGTCGTCGCGCTGGGCCTCGAGCTCGAAGCCGCCGGTCAGGCGATGGCCGACGCCCAGCCAGTCGGCGCGGTGGGTGTATTGCCCGCCGACCCCGGCGAAACGCCGCTCGAAACTGGTCTGGCCACCGTTGGTGAAGGCCAGGCTGTTGCCGAACTCGCGCTGACCGACGTAACTGCGTAATTGATACTCGTCATCGCCCACACCGACGCCGTCCCAGACCAGCGACAAGCGTTGCTGGCGGATTTCCTCGTCACTGTCATAGGCCAGGTTGTTCGGCGCTGCGCCGTCGCGATTGCTGCGTACCTCTGCGGCGGTCAAGCCACCCGGATCCTCGGCCCGGTTATCGATGGCGTTGAAGTTCAGCCCCAGCCGCCCCGAATCGGCGTACCAGTTCACCTTGCCGGTCAGAGTGTTGGTCTCGGCGCGATTCTGGCTGCGATAGCCGTCGAGCTGGGTCGAGTTGAACGCGAGCAGCCCACCCACGTTGCCGCTCGTGCCACCGGTTTCCAGCCGAACACGGCGGTAGCCGAGCTCACCGCCCGTGACGTCCACCAGACTGTAGGGCTCGGCGGACGGCTCGCGAGTCTGGATCAACACCACACCACCGGCCGAGTTGCCGTACAGGGTAGAAGCCGGGCCGCGGATCACCTCGATGCGTTCCACCAGGCCGAAATCCAGGCCGTCGAGTTCGGTCTGACCATCGGGCATGGTCAGCGGCACGCCATCGACCAGTACTCGCACGCCACGCACGCCGAAGTTCGCCCGCGCGCCGAATCCGCGGATCGAAAGCCGCATGCCTTGAGCGACGTTGTAGCGATCCTGGGTAAACACGCCGGGGATCGGCGCCAGCATTCGGTCGAGGGTGAGGTTCTGCTCGCCGAGCGCCTGATTGGCTTCCACCACACCGACGGCCGCAGGGGTCTGCAGCCAGCTGGCTTCGGTGCGCGGCGCTGTGATCGTCAGCGCTTCGAGTTCGGTCGGCTCTGCCGCCAGCGAGGCACCGGCGATACCGGTGGAAAATAGCGCGAGCAGCGCTTTGGCCCGATGTTTGTTGTGATTCACGTGGTCCATCCCTGCGCGTTGAGTCGAGTGCGCTCTGCAGATTACTGCCGAACGCGAGCCAGGCAATGGACAGCGGTCGGCCGATGAGGTTTAGCCCCGGACAGTCACAGCGGCGCGAGCGGGAGCCGGGAGTATGTCCTTTCGTGTCAGGGCATGGAGCGAACCCGCCACTTCTCGGCGCTCATGGATGATCGTGGGCGTGGCGCCGGTAGGGGAAGACATCGATCACCTTCCCCTCGCGGATGGCGCTCTGCAGCCCTTTCCAGTAGTCGGCGTCATAGAGGTCGCCATGCAGGCTGGCGAACAACCGGCGCTGGGCTATGTCGGCGAACAGGAACCGGGGAAACTCTTCGGGAAAGACATCGTTGGGCCCCACCGAATACCAGGGCTCGGACGCCATCTCGTCTTCCGGATAACGGGCCTCGGGGATACGGCGGAAATTGACCTCGGTGAGAAAGCAGATCTCGTCGTAATCGTAGAACACCACGCGCCCGTGACGGGTCACGCCGAAATTCTTCAGCAGCATATCGCCGGGAAAGATGTTCGCCGCCGCCAACTGCTTGATTGCCAGACCATAGTCTTCCAGCGCTTGTTTGACTTGCTGCTCGCTGCCGCTCTCGACATACAGGTTGAGCGGCGTCATGCGCCGTTCGGTCCAGCAGTGGCGTATCAATACCGTCTCGCCCTGCACCTGGACCGTCGAGGGGGCGACTTCCAGCAGCTCGGCCAGGCACTCGGCCTCGAACTTGTCCTTCGGGAAGCGGAAGTCGGCGAACTCCTGGGTATCGGCCATGCGCCCGACGCGATCGACGTGCTTGACCAACCGGTACTTTTCGATGACCGCCGCGTGGTTGACCGTCTTGATGGGCGAGAAACGGTCCTTGATGATCTTGAACACGGTATTGAAGCCGGGCAGCGTGAATACGCTCATCACCATCCCGCGCACGCCCGGCGCCATGACGAAGCGATCGTCGGTGCTCGCCAGATGGTCGATCAAGGCGCGGTAGAACTCGGACTTGCCGTGCTTGTAGAAGCCGATCGAGGTGTAGAGTTCGGCGATGTGCTTGCCGGGCAGGATGCGCTTGAGAAAGCCGACGAATTCCGCCGGGACCGCCACCTCGACCATGAAATAGGAACGGGTGAACGAAAAGATGATGGAGACTTCCGCCTCGTCGGTGATCAGCCCATCGGCGACGATGCCCTGGCCTTCGCGGTGCAGCAGCGGTATGACCAGCGGCCATTGCTCATCGCGGGTATTGATGCGGCCAACGAGATAAGCGCCCTTGTTGCGGTAGAGCACCGAGCAGAACAGCTCGATGCTGAGTTCCGGGTCTTTGCAGACCCAGTCCGGCAGGCAGTTCTGCAACTGCGCGCTCAGCCGTGCGAGGTCGCTGTCCAGATCCCCGTAAGGCACCTCGAAGGCGTAGTCGCCGAGGATCTGCCTCAACACCCCGGTCAGGTCACCGTGGGGGCGATAGATGCGCGTCTGCGCTACCCGCTCTTCGGCGCGGATGGCCGGGCGGGTGGTCTGGATGAACATGGTGCGGTCGCTGATGCAGTCGTGGCTGAACAGCTTGCAGAAGATCGAGTTGTACCAGGTCTCGGCCAGCTCATCGTCCAGGCGCGGATCGATCAGCTCGATGTAGGCGGTTTTCACCTGCGACCACTGCTCGACCTGCAACAACGACGGCCGGTCGAAATGCTCCAGCAATCGGGTGCCGACTTCGCTCACCTTTTCTTCATAGAGACTGATACGGGCTGCCGAGGCGCGCTGGGCCTCCAGCCATTGGGCCTGTTCGAAGCGAGCCCTTGCGCCTTCGGTGATACGCCGAAACGCGTCGCGGTAATCGTCAAAGCCGAGAAGGATCTGCTGGGCGATATCGGCCGCGGGCCACTGCTGCGCCATGTCGGTGCGTCTCCGAAGGCAAGGTACGCCGAGCTTAGCCAGTGACCCGGCGCTTTGAAAGCACGGCGCCTCGGCAGCAAGCGCCACCCTTGTTCGGCCTGAGCGACTGGCGCGGCGGCCTGCTGAACACGATCACCAGCCCGCGCGCGATCAGCGCCATGCCCAGCAGCATCGGCAAGCCCATGTAGACGCGTCTTGAAATAGCGTGAACCGAAAATCTAGCGTGAAAGGCCGGTGGGTGCACCGGCCTTTCAGCGGCGATCACTGCACCAGTTCCTGCTCGGTGAACAGGTCGGCGAACAGCATGCTGGACAGGTAGCGCTCACCAGAGTCCGGCAGGATGACTACGATGTTCTTGCCCTTCATCTCAGGATGCTCGGCCAGACGCACCGCCACCGCCATCGCCGCGCCGGAGGAGATACCGCAGAGAATCCCCTCCTCGCGCATCAGGCGCAGCGCCATCGCCTTGGATTCTTCGTCGGTCACCTGTTCGACCCGATCGACCATCGACAGATCGAGGTTCTTCGGCACGAAGCCTGCGCCGATGCCCTGAATCTTGTGCGGGCTTGGCTTGACCTCCTGCCCTGCCAGAGTCTGGCTGATCACCGGTGAGCTCACCGGCTCCACCGCCACGGACAGAATCCGCTTACCCTGGGTGCGCTTGATGTAGCGGGAAATACCCGTGATCGTTCCGCCCGTGCCGACACCGGAAACCAGCACGTCGATCGCCCCCTCGGTGTCATTCCAGATTTCCGGACCGGTGGTCTTCTCGTGGATCGCCGGGTTGGCCGGATTCTCGAACTGCTGCGGCATGAAGTAGCGGTCGGGGTCCGAAGCCGCGATCTCGCTGGCCTTCTCGATGGCGCCCTTCATGCCCTTCGCAGGCTCGGTCAGTACCAGTTCGGCGCCGAGCGCCTTGAGCACCTTGCGCCGCTCCAGGCTCATCGAAGCGGGCATGGTTAGTATCAACTTGTAACCACGCGCCGCCGCGACGAATGCAAGACCGATCCCGGTATTGCCGGAGGTGGGCTCGACCAGCGTCATGCCCGGCTTGAGCCGTCCGGATTCCTCGGCGTCCCACACCATGCTCGCGCCGATCCGGCATTTGACCGAATGCGCCGGATTACGGCCTTCGATCTTGGCCAGCAAGGTCACGCCCTTGGGGCCGAGACGGTTGATCATAACCAGCGGCGTGTTGCCAATGGCCTGCGCGTTGTCTACGAAGATGCGACTCATGGCGGCTGTCCCTCGATCGATGCCAAAGAGGCAAGCCTATGTCGTGCCACAACGGGCGTCAAAATCGCTGAACCCCGGGCGCGAGCAGCAGTCTTTCTAGACATGAAGAACTCAGTGCGCATCCCGCTCATCGCCCTGTTGGTCATCGCCTTCCTCCTGCTGGCGTTGCACCTGGCGCTGCCCTATCTGGTACGTAACCTGCTCAACGACAAGATGGCGGATATGGGTGATTACCGCGGTCACGTCGAAGATGTCGACCTGGCCTGGTGGCGAGGCGCCTACCAGATAAACGACCTGGTGATCAGCAAGGCCGACGACTCGGTGCAGGTGCCGCTCCTGCGTGTCCCGGTGATCGATCTTGCGGTCAGCTGGCGCGCGCTGTGGGAAGAACGTGCGATCGTCGCGGTGGTTCGCCTGCAGGAGCCGGAGCTCAATTTCGTCGACAGCGAAAGCGAATCGGAGAAGCAGACCGGCGAAGGCGTCGACTGGCGCGACACGTTGCAGGAGCTGCTGCTCGTTCGCCTCGACGAGGTGCAGATCGAGAACGGCACCCTGGCGTTTCGCAATTTCAGCTCGGACCCGCAGGTCAACCTCTATGCCGACCAGGTCAACCTGACCATCAACAACCTCACCAACGAACGTGATACCGAAGGCAGCCGCGACGCGAGCCTCAAAGGCACTGCGCGCTTTCTCGACCACGCGCCAATGGAAGTGGAAGCCTATTTCGACCCGCTGGTGCGCATGGAAGACTTCGATTTCCGCCTGCGCGTGACCGGGACCGACCTGACCCGCCTCAACGACTTCGCCTCCGCCTACGGCCGCTTCGACTTCAAGGGCGGCACCGGCGATCTGGTGGTCGAGGTGGAAGCGCGCAATAGCCAGCTCGACGGCTACATCAAGCCGCTGTTGCACAACGTCGACGTGTTCGATTGGGAACAGGACGTGAAGAACGACGACGAGGGCTTTTTGCGAGGGCTCTGGGAAGCCGTGGTGGGCGGCGGGCAGAATGTCCTGCAGAACCAGGAAAAGGACCAGTTCGCCACGCGTATCGAAGTGTCCGGCAACATTGCGGACACCGATGTGAGCCCTTTGCAGGCCTTCTTCGCGATACTGCGCAACGCCTTTGTCGAAGCCTTCGCGCCGCGCTTCGAACGGGCTCTCGGTGAAGACGAATGAGCTGCGAAGCACCAACCAGCACCCGGCCCGATCATTCAGTGACTGAATGACGGCGCTTCGTTCACAGCCGGTGACCGTCGGGCTATAGTCGCGCTACTCAAGCTCGCTCGCCCGCTCATGCCGGGCCACCTGTCCCAAGGAACCCCGATGAAGTTCGAAGGTACTCAATCCTACGTCGCCACCGACGATCTGAAACTGGCGGTCAACGCCGCGATCACCCTGCAACGGCCATTGCTGGTCAAGGGCGAACCGGGCACCGGCAAGACCATGCTCGCCGAACAGCTGGCCGAATCCTTCGGTGCCAAGCTGATCACCTGGCACATCAAATCGACCACCAAGGCGCACCAGGGCCTGTATGAATACGATGCGGTGAGCCGTCTGCGCGATTCCCAGCTCGGCGTCGATAAAGTCCACGACGTGCGCAACTACATCAAGAAGGGCAAGCTCTGGGAGGCCTTCGAGGCCGAGGAGCGGGTGATCCTGCTGATCGACGAGATCGACAAGGCCGACATCGAGTTTCCCAACGACCTGCTGCAGGAACTCGACAAGATGGAGTTCTACGTCTACGAGACGAACGAGACCATCAAGGCCACGCAGCGCCCGATCATCATCATCACCTCCAACAACGAGAAGGAGTTGCCGGACGCCTTCCTGCGCCGCTGCTTCTTCCATTACATCGCCTTCCCGGATCGCCAGACGCTGCAGAAGATCGTCGACGTGCACTATCCCGGCATCAAGCAGTCGCTGGTGGCCGAGGCGCTGGATATCTTCTTCGACGTCCGCAAGGTGCCTGGGTTGAAGAAAAAGCCGTCGACCTCCGAGCTGGTCGACTGGCTCAAGCTGTTGATGGCCGACGACATCGGCGAGGCCGTTCTGCGCGAGCGCGATCCGACCAAGGCGATTCCGCCGCTGGCCGGCGCGCTGGTGAAGAACGAACAGGACGTGCAGCTGCTGGAACGGCTGGCCTTCATGAGCCGCCGCAGCAGCCGCTGAAGCCAGACACGTCTCCCCTGTTCAGTAAACGGAGGAAGAGTCATGCATACCGGTAGCTGTCTGTGCGGAGCGGTCGCGTACCGCATCGATGCGCCCATCGAGGCGCTTACCCACTGCCATTGCAGCATGTGCCGCAAGGCCCATGGCGCGGCGTTCGGTACCTACGCCACCGTACCGCTGGAACACTTCCATCTGACCAAGGGCAAGGACCAGCTCGGCGTGTATCACTCGTCCGAGCACGTCACCCGGACGTTCTGCCGTCACTGCGGGGCCAACCTGCAGTTCGTCGACAATCGCGATCACTCCATCGGCGTGGCGGCCGGCACAATGGATTCGGAGCTGCCCGTGGTACCGCAGAGCCACATCTACGTCGGCTCCAAGGCTCCCTGGTACGAGATCCAGGACGACCTGCCCCAACATGCCGAAGGCAGCTGACGCGCCTTCTTTTGCCTGACGCACTCCGTCACGCCCGAGGTTTTACATGCTGCTTGGCCTGTTCAATGAAATGCGCGCCGCCAAGGTCCCGGTGTCGGTCCGCGAACTGCTCGACCTGATCAACGCGCTCGAAGCGCGCGTAGTCTTCGCCGACATGGACGAATTCTACTTTCTCGCCCGCACCGTGCTGGTCAAGGACGAGCGTCACTTCGACAAATTCGACCGGGCCTTCGGCGCCTATTTCCAGGGGCTGGAAAACCTCGACAAATACCTCGAAGCACTGATTCCCGAAGAATGGCTGCGCAAGGAATTCGAGCGCAACCTGACCGACGAGGAACGCGCCCAGATCCAGTCACTCGGCGGCCTGGACAAGCTCATCGAGGAATTCAAGAAGCGCCTCGAGGAACAGAAGGAAAAGCACGCCGGCGGCAACAAATGGATCGGCACCGGCGGCACCAGCCCCTTCGGCTCGGGCGGCTACAACCCCGAAGGCATCCGCGTAGGTAATGCCGGAAAGCGCCAGGGCAAGGCGGTCAAGGTCTGGGACCAGCGTGAATACAAGAACCTGGACGACAACGTCGAGCTCGGCACCCGCAACATCAAGATCGCTCTGCGCCGCCTGCGCAAGTTCGCCCGGCAGGGCGCTGCGGAAGAGCTGGACATCGACGGCACCATCGACCACACCGCCCGTGACGCCGGGCTGCTGAACATCCAGATGCGCCCGGAGCGGCGCAATGCGGTCAAGCTGCTGTTGCTGTTCGACATCGGCGGCTCGATGGATGCCCATGTGAAGATCTGCGAGGAACTGTTCTCGGCCTGCAAGACCGAGTTCAAGCACCTCGAATATTTCTACTTCCACAACTTCATCTACGAATCGGTCTGGAAGAACAACTTCCGCCGTACCTCCGAGCGCACCTCGACCTTCGATCTGCTGCACAAGTACGGGCCGGACTACAAAGTGGTGTTCGTTGGCGATGCCGCCATGGCGCCCTATGAGATCACCCAGCCCGGCGGCAGCGTCGAGCACTGGAACGAAGAAGCGGGCTACGTCTGGATGCAGCGCTTCATGGAAAAGTACAAGAAGCTCATCTGGATCAACCCGTACCCGAAGGACACCTGGGGCTATACCTCGTCCACTAGCATCATCCGCGAGCTCGTGGAAGACCGGATGTATCCGTTGACGCTCAACGGTCTCGAGGACGGGATGCGTTTTCTCGCCCGCGGCTGAACATCGGACCGAAGCACCGCCCAACTGGCCGAGCCTCAAGGCCAGGCTGAACAGCGCCTGACGCACCGCAGCGAACTGCTCCGCACCCGGAGGTTGATGGCTCCCCGCAGGCGATCAGCGAACGTCGAAGCGCTGCTCAGCCAGCTTTCGATCCCCGTGGAACACCATGAAATACCATTGGCCGGGCACTACTTCATGGGACTCGGAGAACTCGAACGCCATGACGTCGACAGGCGCCTCCGGCACCAGCTTTTGCTGTACCTCGAATTTGTCATGGCGCTTGCCATCGGGCGTGACGACACCGGGCGTCAGGTACAACAGCGTCAGCGGCATGTCGTCGGTACGCTTTCCGGAGAGCCGGTAGCGCATACCGAACTTGGTGCCGAGCTTAGCCGGCACCTGGCTTCCTGGCTGAATACGTTGATCGCTGCGGCTGATAACCCGCTCGCCCGGCTGGGGGTCACGGTGCTGGCTTTCGAACACGCCAAACTCGATCGGCCCCTCGAGCGTGACCTCGCCCAGGGCAAGTCCGCTCGAAAGCGCCAGGGCCAGCGCGGCGGCCGTGAAGAAAGAGGTACGCAATGCCATGTCAGGTTCCTTGGGTCGGTAGCGCGAGCCTACGAGCCCAAGGTGACAGCGCGATGACTTCAGCGGCCGGCGGCTTGCCGTGCGGTGCGCGGCAGGACGTTCAGGAAATTGTCCCTCGCCACCTGCATCGCAACGTCCTCGGGCAGCGCGTCCAGAAACCCATCGAACCCTTTCATGTACTCGCCCAGACTACCGAACTGCCCCACCACGTCGGAGCCGAGCATGAACCGGTCGGGGAAGCGCTTGACCAGTTCGACCCACTCCGGATCCGGCGTGCCCTCCTCGCCCAGCAGATAAGGTCGCAGCACGGTCCACGAGAGGTCGATGTAGAGATTGGGATAGTCGCCCAACATGCGGCTCACCGTATCGAGGAGAAAGTCGAGCTTCTCCTGATGGCGATGCAGCTCCATGCTCGTGCCGGCATGTGCCCATATGAAGCGCACGTGCGGATGATTGCGCAACGGCTCCTCGAGCTCCTGAAGATACAGCGGATTGCGCTCACGCTTGGAGGTGATGTTGGAGTGGATCATCACCGGCAGGTCGTACTCGGCGGCCAGGTGGTAGACGCGGGTCAGTGCTTCGTTATTGGCCCTCGGCGTGTCGCCGTAGGTCAGCGCCGTAAGGTCGTCGTGGCGGGTGAAGACTTCTCCGAGCCCCTGCCAGAGCCCAGGATCGAGCTCCAGCATCCGGCGGATATGCGCATCGGCATTCTTGTCGGTCGGATTGAAGCCTGACAGGAACGGATGGAAGCGTTTGCGCTGTTCGGCTGGCAGCTTCTTGACCGCAGCGGCGACGAACACGTCCGTCGCGCTGTACCAGTAGGCGCCGGCATCGTCGCCGGCGTAATAGCGCGGGCGCTTGGGCTCGTTCTCGTGCCACTTCTTGGCGACCGGAATGCCTGAGATCATTACGTGATCGATGCCAGCCGCATCCATCGCCTCGAGCAGTTCGGGCATGCCGGCGCTTTCCTGGAAGAAATTCACGTAATGCAGATGTGCGTCACTGTAGCGGTACTCGCGAGCCTGGACGTTCAGGCTGAACGCGAGCGTGAGGATGACGGATGTTGCGAAACGAATGCTGGCCAAAACGGGCTCCTTGTATGACCCAGCATAGACCTGCCCTCGAACGCAGCGGTTCATCAGGCGGCCCTCCCTGGCCCATTGAGTCGTGACAAAACATCTCGATGGCAGAACCAGACCGTTCCAACACGGGGCTGGCCGAGCGCTGACCGAAGGAAGGCCTCGCTCGGCAGCGAGGCCTTCCGGTCACCTGACGAACACTTCCGCGAACAGATCGTCCATCGCCTTGAAGGCACGCGCCGCGACCACCGGATGGTATTCGTTGCGCCCCGGCACATTGGCCACGGGACTGGTGAACGAATGCACCGCGCCGCCATAGCTGACCAGCTGCCAGTCGGCCTTGGCGGCCTTCATCTCAGCGACGAAACCGTCCACCTGCTCCTGCGGCACCGCCGGATCATCGGCACCGTGCAGCACCAGCACCGGCGCCTTGATGTTCTTCGCATCGTCCGGGTTGGGGGTATCGAGGTTGCCGTGGAAGGACACGAAGCCCTTGAGCGGCGCGCCCGAACGCGCCAGTTCCAGCACCGTGCCGCCGCCAAAGCAGAAGCCGATGGCACCGAGTCGATCGGTATCCAATGCCACCTCGCCTTGCTGTTTCTGCAATGCATCCACCGCGGCCTGCGCGCGCTTGCGCATCAGCGGCCGGTCGGCACGCAGCGCGGCGGTAACCACCTTGGCCTCATCCGGCCCGGAAGGCCGCGTCGCCTTGCCATACATGTCCGCCACAAAGACCACGTATTTGTCGCTCGCCGCACGTGCAGCCTTCTTGGCCGTGTTCTCATTGATGCCAAGCCAGCTCGGCACCATCATCAGGCCCGGCCGCGGCGTAGTGACGTTGTCGTCGTACACCAGCAGCCCCTCGAAGGTTTCGCCATCGATTTCGTATTCCACCGGCTTCATTACAACCCCGGCTTCGGCGAGCCCAACCAGACCGGCAAAAGCCAGGGGCAGCAGGGTTTTCTTGTTCATGACGGTATCCTTCCAGCGGTTGAAAAGTGGCTGTAACCATAGCCGCGCAGGCATGAAAAAGCCCGTCGAAACGGGCTTCTTCATTGCTACTCGAGATTACTTCGAAAGCTCGACCAGCAGCTTGTTCAGCCGTTGCACGTATGCCGCCGGGTCCTTCAGGCTGTCGCCTGCCGCCAGTGCGGCCTGATCGAAGAGGATGTGCGAAAGCTCACCGAAGCGGTCTTCGTCAGCCTCTGCATCGAGCCGTTCTATCAAGGGATGGCCCGGATTGAACTCGAAGATGGGCTTGGACTCAGGCACCTTCTGCCCGCTCGCCTCGAGAATCTGACGCATCTGCAGACCCAGATCCTGCTCGCCGATGGCAAGAATCGCCGGCGAATCGGTCAGACGATGCGAAACCCGCACCTCGGCCACCTGATCGCCCAGCGCTTCCTTCAGGCGCTCGACCAACCCTGCTTTGGATTTGGCGATCTCTTCCTGAGCCTTCTTGTCTTCTTCCGAATCCAGCGTGCCCAGGTCCAGGTCGCCGCGGGCGACGTCGACGAACTGCTTGCCGTCGAACTCGGTCAGGTAGCTCATCAGCCACTCATCGATGCGGTCGGTCAGCAGCAGGACCTCGATGCCTTTCTTGCGGAAGACTTCCAGGTGCGGGCTGTTCTTGACCTGAGCATAGGACTCGCCGGTGAGGTAGTAGATCTTGTCCTGGCCTTCCTTCATGCGGCCGACGTAATCGGCCAGCGCGACGGCCTGCTCGCCAGCGTCGGTGCTGGTCGAGGCGAAGCGCAGCAACCCGGCGATCTTCTCCTTGTTGGCGAAGTCCTCGGCGGGACCTTCCTTGAGCACCTGCCCGAACGCCTTCCAGAACGCCTTGTATTCTTCGGGCTTGTCCTTGGCGAGTTTTTCCAGCATGTCCAGGACACGCTTGGTCAACGCCGACTTCATCGAATCGATGACCGGATCCTTCTGCAGAATCTCGCGCGAAACGTTGAGCGACAGATCGTTGGAATCGACAACACCCTTGATGAAGCGCAGGTACAGCGGCAGGAACTCGTCGGCCTGATCCATGATGAATACGCGCTGCACGTACAGCTTCAAGCCCTTGGGCGCTTCGCGCTGATAGAGGTCGAATGGCGCACGGCCCGGCACGTAGAGCAGCGAGGTGTACTCGAGCTTGCCTTCGACCTTGTTGTGGCTCCAGGTCAGTGGGTTTTCGAAGTCATGGGCAACGTGCTTGTAGAATTCCTGGTATTCCTCGTCCTTGACCTCGCTGCGCGAACGGGTCCACAGCGCGCTGGCGCGGTTGACGGTTTCCCACTCGGGCTCTGCGCTCGCCTGCTCTTCGTCCTTGTCCTCGCCGTAGCGTTCTTTGGGCAGCTCGATCGGCAGCGCGATGTGGTCAGAGTATTTCTTGATCACGTTGCGAAGGCGCCAGCCATCGGCGAACTCTTCGTCGCCGGACTTCAGATGCAGCACGATACGCGTTCCGCGGTCGGCCTTCTCGACGTTGGCGACTTCGAAGTCACCCTCGCCCTTCGATGACCAGTGCACACCCTCGCTTGCCGGAGCACCTGCGCGGCGAGTGAAGACATCGACCTGATCGGCAACGATGAAGGCGGAATAGAAGCCCACACCGAACTGACCGATCAGGTGCGAATCCTTCTTCTGGTCGCCGGTGAGGTTTTTCATGAAATCGGCGGTGCCGGACTTGGCGATGGTACCCAGGTGGGTAATCACATCCTCGCGGCTCATGCCGATGCCGTTGTCCTCGAGAGTCACGGTCCTGGCTTCCTTGTCGAAGCTGACCCGGATCTTCAGCTCGCCACCACCCTCGAGCAGCTCGGGCTTGGCCAGCGCTTCGAAACGCAGCTTGTCGGCGGCATCCGATGCGTTGGAGATCAGCTCACGCAGGAAGATCTCCTTGTTCGAATACAGCGAATGGATCATCAGGTGCAGCAGCTGCTTCACCTCGGTCTGGAAGCCCAGGGTTTCTTTTTGAGTTTCCACACTCATGGTCATCGAACTCCGATTAATCAATGGCATGTACCGCGGTTGCGGCGATGTTCAGGCAGATGGGGGCGTAGCGCGCCATTTCAAGTCTGAGAAACGACGAGGCCGCCCCAATGGACGGCCTCGGTCTAATGGCAATGACGTCTAGATCCTGGAGTTCGCCTCGGATCCGCGCAATTCGCGGCCAAACGTCAGGGTTCCATCAGCTCGAGCATGACGATCTCACTCGGTGCCAGATTATAGAAAGCCTCCCCCGGGCCGTTGAGTACACGACGGATGAGCAGGTTGCCGCTGCTGTCCAAGCCCTTGAAGCGGCCATCGGCGACGCCGCCACGCTCGGTATGCGCACGCACCAGCAGATGGCGGTAACGGTCGGGCTTGGCCAGCAGGGCTTCGAGGGAGAAACCCTTGCGCCGATCGCGATCGACCGTCGGCGTGACAGGTTTCTCGACAGGCACTGGCGTTTCGCGCACGACAGGCTTGGCCTCGGCCACTACCGATTGGGCGAGCGGCGGATAGTCGTCTCCCTCAACCGCCCAACCCAAAGAGCCTTTGGTCAACGCCAGGCTGAGCGCTTCGGGCTTTTCGGCAATAGTGGCCTTGACCTCCAGCGTCAGCTCGGTAGCCGGCAGCGCAACCGATGCCAGCGGCTCGAGGGCGACTTCACGGGTAGCGAAGCGGCGCTGGAGGTAATCCTGAATCACATGGCGCAGGGTGTCGGTCGAGTCGTGCCGGCGATCGACTACTCCGTCGCGATAGCGCAACTGGTTGCGATAGATCTCGACCTTGCCGCTGAGGCTCGTCTGGTACTGAGGCGGCAGCACCAGGTGGAAATCGCCGACCAGCTTGTTCGGAGGGACTGGCGCCAAATCAAGGTGCAGCGTGTAGCCACGAGCGACTCGCCGCGCCTCCGGCAGCTCCTGATCGGGCCTTAGCCAGTTGATGGCGATTTCGGGTAGCGGTCCGGCATCGCCGGGCAGTACGTCCAGCCGCAGCGGTCCTTCGCCGACCGGCTGAGGGAAGCGGATACTGACTTCCTGGCTAGCAAAGAAATCCTTGCCCTCGCGCAGCACCAGGGTATTGCCGGAAAATTCGCCCAGCTGCGGTACGAAGGGCCGACCTGAGAGTTCGCCGCGCACCATGATGTCGAGTTCGGGCTTGGTGCGCGCTTCGGGGTTCAGCCAGCTCAGACTCAGGATGGCTTCGAGGCGCTCGCTGTCATGGCTGGCCAGCAGCGAGAGGCCAACAATCAAGGGAATCACGCCCAGCACCGCAAGAATCACGGCGCGCCGCGCGGTGTGCCAGTGGCAGAACATGTAGGCCAGGGTAATCGGCGGAACGAGGCTACCAACGCCCCATAGCAGGCTGGTACCGAACGCCCGGCTGACCAGCCAGACGAACCCCGCAAGCATCAGCAGCAAGCCGCCGAGTATCAACAACGCGTCCATTCACAATCCTTGAAGCCATCTGGGATGAAACGCTGACGGCCTGTCCCGTCACGTCATCCGGCAGCGCCTCAGGGTTCGTCGACCTTGAAGTGGCAGCGGGCGGTTGCGATGGGCTCGGCCTGGGTGGTCTGCCAGGCGGTGATGGCGACGTTGGCGACTCGACGTCCCTGGCGCCAGACCTGGCAGGCAGCGAAGGTGTCACGATAATGACCCGCTCGAAGGTAATCTATCGAGAAGTCGATGATTTTGGGCAAATGTGGCGAGCCCATGAACATCAGCAGGTGCAACAGCGCGGCATGCTCCATGAACCCGGCGATCACGCCGCCGTGCAAGGCCGGAAGCACCGGATTGCCGATGTTGTCTTCGCTCTGCGGCAGACGGAATACCATGTCATCACCCAGGCGCAGGCACTCGATCCCAATCAGCTGCGCATAGGGCACCATGCTGATCAAGCCGTCGTAGTCGTTGCTCTCGTGGGCTCGGCGGACCAGCTCATCCAGACGGACTCCGCTCATGCCGCAGACCCCCTGTCCTTCTCCATGCCGGGCAACGAAACCGCCTTACCCATGCGCATGAACGCGCCGACTACATGGGCGATCGGCTCGTTGATGTCGCGCTGGTAGGCGACGCCTCGGGTGAAGATCACCGTGGGCGTGACGCGATAACACTCGGCAAAGCCAAACACGTCATGGTCCGGTTCGGCCGGGTGCATGTAGTCGATGCGCAGGTCCAGTGTCGGGCAGATCTCGAACTCAGGCAGTACGCAGGCGGTGGAGATGCCGCAGGTCGTATCCATCAGCGTAGTGATAGCGCCGCCATGGATGCCGCGTGTCTGTGGGTTGCCAATGATCCACTCGCTGTAGGGCAGACGCAGCGTCAGCCCCTTTTCGTCCGCGTGTTCGACACGCAGCCCGAGCACCTGGCAGTGCTTGAGCAGAGAAAGAAAGCGCTGGGTGCGTTCGAAGATCGGGTTATCGCTCATCGCGGGCTCGAATGAGGGAGGCATCATGGCGTGGCGTCTCCACCGGGGCCGGCTTTCGGCGCCTCGGCTATCGGCGCCTGGGTGAACACCATGACCTCGAGTACGTCGGAATGGAACTCGCGCCGGTACAGGATCAGCACCACCCCGGCTGTAACGACCATGAAAAACCATGGGTTGACGAACCAGCCGAGCACCGCCATGCCGAAATAGTAGGCGCGCAGCCCATAGTTGAACTGGTTGGCCGCCATCGAAATGACGCGCGCCGTGCGCTCGGAAAACGCACGGCGCTCCTGATCCGACACATTGCGCTCGCCCACCATCGGTGCCGAGCCGACCAGCACCGCAGCAAAGTTGTACTGCCGCATACACCAACTGAACGTGAAAAACGCATAGACGAACACTACCGCCAGCGCGAGCAGCTTGAGCTCCGATACGCCACGACTGACCGGCTGCGCGAAGGGCAGATCGGCAAGCAACGAGACCGCGCGGTCGGATGCGCCAAGAACGGTCAGCACACCGGCGAGGATGATCAGCGTGCTGGAAGCGAAGAACGACGCGTTGCGCTCCAGGTTGCCGATCACATTGGCGTCGGCGATGCGGTTGTCGCGCAACAGCATGCGGCGCATCCAGTCCTCGCGGTACAGATGCAGCACACTGGCAAGGCAGGCAGTGTCTCGTGCCCGCCAACTGGCATAGCGGCTGTATCCGACCCAGCAAAGAATGAACCAGCAAACCGCGATCAGATGAGGTATTGCGTAAGCGTAATTCGACATGACAACTGTGGCAGGCCTTATTCGACGGGCTGATTATAGCCAGCGCAGCACCTTAGCGCTGACCGAAGCGGCGCCTCGCCGCCGCTCCGTGACTGACCGAATGCCGGGTTAGGCATTCGGCCTCAAGAATCAGGCCGCTCGCCTCATGCCCACCAATCGGTCGACAATCACCGTCAGCACCAAGGTCACCAACACGGGCACCAGCCAGCCCATACTCTGTTCGGCCAGCGGCAGCTGCGTGAAAACGGCCGGAATGGCCGAGGAAAAGCCCGCGGCAGCCAGGCCATCGACGACACCGAACACCAGCGTGACCGCCATTACCGGGACGAACACCCGCGACTGCGATAGCCAGAACCGGTCCAGCAGGCTCAGCCCTACCAGTACGATCGCCAACGGGTAGAGGCCGACCAATACCGGAACCGAAACGCTGATCAGCTGGGTCAAGCCCTGGTTCGCCACCGCCAGACTGAACAGCGCGAAGACGATGACCACCGCCCGGTAAGAGACCGGCAACAGCTGGCTGAAGAACTCGCCACAGGCAGTAATCAGGCCGACCGCAGTGGTCAGACAGGCCAGCGTGATCACCAGTGCCAGCAGCAGGCTACCGGGTGTACCGAAGGTGTGCTGAACGTATGCCGTCAGGATCTGCCCGCCGTTCTGCGCTTCGCCAGCGATGCCATGGCTGGTGGCGCCAAGATAGAACAACGTCAGATAGACCAGCGACAGCCCAATGGCAGCGATCACCCCGGCGGCCATCGAATAGCGGGTCACCAGCCGCGGCTCGATGACGCCCCGATCGCGAATGGCGGTGGCAATCACGATGCCGAAGACCAGGGCGCCCAGCGTATCCATGGTCAGGTAGCCTTCCAGAAAACCTTTGAGCATGGGCGTGTTGCGGTATCCCGCAGCGGTCTCGCCAATCTCCCCTGCCGGTGCGAACAGGGCCGCGCCGCCGAGCACAATGAGCGCGGCAAGCAATATTGGCGTAATGAATTTACCGATACGGTTGACCAACTGGCCAGGGTTCAGCGTAAGGAAGAGCACTGCGGCGAAATAAAGCACACTGAATAGCAGCAGCGAGCCGGCCGAGCCGCCACTGAAGGGCGCAATCCCCATCTCGAACGCCACCACGGCCGTTCGCGGCGTGGCGAACAATGGCCCGATGGCGAGATAGACCGCGACGGCCAACAGCGCGCCGGCAACTTTGCCAAGCGGCGCGGTGAGCCTGTCCATGCCGCCGCCGACCCGCGCCAGAGCGACCACGGTCAGCAACGGCAGACCGACACCGGTCAGCAGAAATCCCAGCGCCGCGCGCCACAGGTGATCGCCGGCGGCCAGGCCGGCACTGGGAGGAAAGATGATATTGCCCGCGCCGAGAAACAACGCGAAGGTCATGAAGCCAAGCGCTAGCAGGTCGAAACTTTTCAAACGAGTCATCAAAAGTAATACCGAACGAAAAAGACGTGAATGCGGGTTTCCCGAACGGGTAAGGGAAACGTCATCTGCTTCGTGGGCAGAATCATCGAGCCTGCCGGGCACCAGGGTGAGGTGCGTCGACCATTACAGAGCTTGGCACGCAAATGAGGCGCCGGCCTGCGGGTTCATCGGTGACACAAAAACAGAGGCCACCCGAAGGTGGCCTCTGTAACAGAAAGCCTAACCTCAGGCTTTCTTGATTTCCCAACCAGTCAGCTCGGCCAGGGCCTTGCCGATGTCGGCCAGAGAACGCACGGTCTTCACACCGGCGTCCTGCAGGGCGGCGAACTTCTCGTCCGCAGTGCCCTTGCCGCCGGAGATGATCGCACCGGCATGGCCCATGCGCTTGCCCGCCGGAGCGGTCACGCCTGCGATGTAGGACACCACCGGCTTGGTCACGTTGGCCTTGATGTAGGCTGCCGCTTCTTCCTCGGCAGAGCCGCCGATCTCGCCGATCATCACGATCGCCTCGGTCTTCGGATCTTCCTGGAACAGCTTCAGGATATCGATGAAGTTGGAGCCCGGGATCGGGTCGCCACCGATACCGACGCAGGTCGACTGGCCGAAGCCGGCGTCGGTGGTCTGCTTCACGGCTTCATAGGTCAGGGTGCCGGAACGCGACACGATACCGACCTTGCCTGGCAGGTGAATGTGACCGGGCATGATGCCGATCTTGCACTCGCCGGGAGTGATCACGCCCGGGCAGTTCGGCCCAATCAGACGCACGCCCAGCTCGTCGCACTTGACCTTGGCTTCAAGCATGTCGATGGTCGGAATGCCTTCGGTGATGCAGACGATCAGCTTGATGCCGCCGAATGCCGCTTCCAGAATCGAGTCCTTGCAGAACGGAGCCGGAACGTAGATGACCGAAGCGTCGGCGCCAGTGGCTTCTACGGCTTCCTTGACGGTGTTGAACACCGGCAGGCCGAGGTGGGTAGTGCCGCCCTTGCCGGGGGTCACGCCGCCAACCATCTGGGTGCCGTAGGCGATCGCCTGTTCGGAGTGGAAGGTACCCTGCGAACCAGTGAAACCCTGGCAGATGACTTTGGTGTCTTTATTGATCAGGACGCTCATTACTTACCCTCCGCGGCCTTGACGACCTGCTGAGCAGCGTCGGTCAGGCTGGTTGCCGCGATGATGTTCAGACCGCTTTCAGCGAGCACCTTGGCGCCCAGCTCAGCGTTGTTACCTTCCAGACGGACGACAACCGGAATCTTCACACCGACTTCTTTGACCGCGCCGATGATGCCTTCGGCAATCATGTCGCAGCGGACGATGCCGCCGAAGATGTTGACCAGGACGGCCGCGACGTTGCTGTCGGACAGAATGATCTTGAAGGCTTCGGTCACGCGCTCCTTGGTGGCGCCGCCGCCAACGTCCAGGAAGTTGGCTGGCTTGCCGCCGTGCAGGTTGACGATGTCCATGGTGCCCATGGCCAGACCGGCACCGTTGACCATGCAGCCGATGTTGCCTTCGAGCGCCACGTAGTTCAGTTCGAACTTGGCAGCGTGCGCTTCGCGCGGGTCGTCCTGGGACGGGTCATGCATTTCGCGCAGCTTGGGCTGGCGGTACATGGCGTTGCCGTCGATGTTGATCTTGGCGTCCAGGCAGTGCAGGTTGCCGTCTTTCTTGATGACCAGCGGGTTCACTTCCAGCAGCGCCAGGTCGTAGTCCTGGAACAGCTTGGCCAGACCGACGAAGATCTGGGTGAACTGCTTGATCTGGTCGCCCTTGAGGCCCAGCTGGAAGGCCAGCTCGCGGCCTTGGAAAGGCTGAGCGCCGACCAGCGGGTCGATGGTCGCCTTGAGAATCTTCTCGGGGGTATCGTGGGCCACTTTCTCGATGTCCACGCCACCTTCGGTGGAAGCCATGAACACGATGCGACGGCTGGAGCGATCAACGACGGCGCCGAGGTACAGCTCCTTGTCGATGTCGGTGCAGGACTCGACGAGGATCTTGCTGACCGGCTGACCATTGGCGTCGGTCTGGTAGGTCACCAGGCGCTTGCCGAGCCAGTTGGCGGCGAAGGCCTTGGCGTCCTCGCGGCTCTTGACCAGCTTCACACCGCCGGCTTTGCCGCGGCCACCCGCGTGGACCTGGGCCTTGACGACCCACTCGCTGCCGCCAATCTTGTCGCAGGCCGCAGCTGCTTCGTCGGGAGTATCCACGGCGAAGCCTTTGGAAACAGGCAGGCCGTATTCAGCGAACAGCTGCTTACCCTGATATTCGTGAAGATTCATGCTTATCTACCGTCTTCGTTTGGTATCGCGCATTTCGGCGCTGCACTACATGCCGCGCCACCTTGTGACTGCACCCAAGTGACAGTCCGACGGCATTCCGCGGTGCTCGCGAAAGCACGACGGGCCGCCGTCCATGGTTTCTTATTGTTTTAACGTTTCTTGCGGTTGGCGATATGAATCGCGTGGCCGTTGACGGCCAGCGCAGCTTCATGCAGCGCCTCGGACATGGTCGGATGCGAAAACACCATCATGCCCAGGTCCTCGGCACTGGTGCCGAACTCCATGCCGATCGCGCCCTGCTGTACCAGCTCGGCAGCGCTCGGGCCCATTACGTGAACACCCAGCACCCGGTCGGTCTTCGCGTCGGCGATGACCTTGACCAGACCTGCGGTGTCGTTTGCCGCCATCGCACGCCCACTCGCGGCGAACGGGAAGGTACCGACGTTGATTTCAACGCCTTCGGCCTTCAGTGCCTGCTCGGACTTGCCCACCCATGCGATTTCCGGATGGGTATAGATGACCGATGGAATCAGGTCATAGTTCATCTGCGCCTTGTGACCGGCGATGCGCTCGGCAACCATCACGCCCTCTTCCGAGGCCTTGTGAGCCAGCATCGCGCCACGTACCACGTCGCCGATAGCGTAAACGCCCGGCACGCTGGTCGCGCAGTAGTCGTCGACGAAGATGAAGCCACGCTCGTCCATATCGACGCCAGCGTCGGCAGCCAGAAGGTCGGTGGTAACCGGGCGGCGACCGACGGCAACGATCAGCTTGTCGAAAGTCTGCTGTTGCTCACCTTCGGCAGTGGTGTAGCTGACGGTGACTTGGTCACCTTCAACCTTGGAACCAGTCAGGCGCGCACCCAGGAGAATCTTCAGGCCCTGCTTGGAGAGCACCTTGAAGGCTTCCTTGGAGATCTGTTCGTCAGCGGCAGGCAGAAACTTGTCCATCGCTTCGATCACAGTGACTTCGGCGCCCAGACGGGCCCATACCGAGCCCAGTTCCAGACCGATGACACCGGCACCGATCACGCCCAGCTTGCCCGGAACGCTGGTGAAATCCAGGGCACCAGTGGAATCGACGATGGTCTTCTGATCGACCGGGGCCGGCGGGATATCGACCGGCTTGGAGCCGGAAGCGAGGATCACGTTCTCGGCGGCCAGGGTCTGGGTGTTGCCGTCCAGACCGGTGACTTCCACCTGCTTGCCAGCCAGCAGCTTGCCGTGGCCTTCGAATACGGTCACGCCGTTGGCCTTGAGCAGCGCAGCGACACCGCCGGTGAGGTTTTTGACGATTTGATCCTTGCGCCCGATCATCGTCGGAACGTCGACCGAGACTTCGCCAGTGCTGATGCCGTGAACATTGAAGCTCTCGTGAGCTTCGTGGAACTTGTAGGAGCTGTCCAGCAGGGCCTTGGACGGGATGCAACCCACGTTCAGGCAGGTGCCACCCAGTGCGGTCTTACCTTCCTTGCCCTGGTATTTCTCGATGCAGGCAGTCTTCAGGCCCAGCTGTGCGGCGCGAATGGCAGCCACATAGCCGCCGGGGCCTGCACCGATGACGATCACGTCGAATTTATCGCTCATTTCAAATCCTCTCTAAGCTCAAGCTGAAAGCGTTGGGCTGCAAGCCGATGGCTGTCCGAGGTCAGCCTGCGACTTGCAGCGCGCGGCTGCGCGTTAGATGTCCAGCAGCAGACGAGCCGGGTCTTCCAGCAGGTCCTTCATGGTCACCAGGAATGTCACGGCTTCTTTACCGTCGATCAGGCGGTGGTCGTAGGACAGCGCGAGGTACATCATCGGCAGGATGACGACCTGACCGTTGACGGCCATCGGGCGCTCCTGAATCTTGTGCATACCCAGAATGGCGGTTTGCGGCGGGTTGACGATCGGTGTCGACAGCAGCGAACCGAACACACCACCGTTGGAGATGGTGAAGGTCCCGCCGGTCATGTCTTCCATGGTCAGCTTACCGGCTTTGGCCTTCTTGCCGAAGTCGGAAATCCCGCCTTCGATTTCTGCCAGGCTCATGTGCTCGGCGTTGCGCAGCACCGGTACTACCAGACCACGATCGCTGGAAACGGCAACGCCGATGTCCTGGTAGCCGTGGTAGACGATGTCGCTACCGTCGATCGACGCGTTGACGCCCGGCTGGCGCTTCAGCGCTTCGGTTGCCGCTTTCACGAAGAAGGACATGAAGCCAAGACGCACGCCGTTGTGCTTCTTCTCGAACAGGTCCTTGTACTTGGAACGCAGGTCCATGATCGGCTTCATGTTGACCTCGTTGAACGTGGTCAACATCGCCATCGAGGATTGGGCTTCGACCAGACGCTCGGCCACCTTGGCACGCAGGCGAGTCATCGGCACGCGCTTCTCGACGCGATCACCGGCAGCGAAAATAGGTGCACTGGCAGCCGGAGCGGAAGGCTTCGCGGCAGCGGCCGGTGCGTTCTTCTTGGCTTCGATGGCGGCAACCACGTCTTCCTTGGTGACGCGACCACCTTTGCCGGTGCCTTGAACGCTGTTCGGATCGATGCCGTTTTCTTCGGCGAGCTTGCGAGCGGCGGGAGCGAGGATCTGATCGTCAGCCGATTCGGCGGCAGCGGAAGCCTGAGCGGGCGCGGACGCCGGCGCTGCAGCAGTTGCCGCAGCGGCAGGGGTCGCCGCGGCAGTTGCACCTTCGTTCAGCTTGCCCAGCAGTTCGCCGCTGAGAACCGTATCGCCTTCGTTCTTGACGATTTCAGCCAGTACACCGTCGGCCTCGGCCAGCACTTCCATCACGACCTTGTCGGTTTCGATGTCGACGATCAGCTCGTCACGCTTGACGGCCTCGCCCGGCTTCTTGTGCCAGGTGGCAACGGTACCGTCGGCGACCGACTCTGGAAAGGAAGGGGCTTTGATCTCGATAGCCATTATCAGGAGTCCTATTAATTCGGTTTCTACAGCGGGGCCGCGCCATCGCAGCCCCGCGCACGAAGGTTTAAACGGTGAACGCGTCCTGCAGCAACTTCTCCTGCTGCTCGGCATGCTTTGAGGCATAACCGACGGCAGGCGAGGCAGACGCATCGCGCCCGGCGTACTCGAGGAACAGCTCCTGCTTGAACGCCGTCGCCACGCGCCGCATGTGATGCTGGCTGCAGTACCAGGCGCCCTGGTTCATCGGCTCTTCCTGGCACCAGACGATGTGCTTGAGGTTCTGGTAAGGCGCGAGCACCTCGGCCAGATCGTCTTCCGGGAACGGATACAGCTGCTCGATGCGCACAATGGCGATGTCTTCACGCCCCTCGTTGCGACGCTTGTCCAGCAGATCGTAGTAGACCTTGCCACTGCACAGGATCAAGCGTTCGACCTTCGCCGGATCGAGCGAGTCGATTTCCGGGATCACCGTCTGGAACGAGCCTTCGGTGAGGTCTTCGAGCGTCGAGGTCGCCAGCTTGTGGCGCAGCAACGACTTGGGCGTCAACGCGACCAGCGGCTTGCGCAGCGGACGGATCACCTGACGACGGAGCATGTGGTAGACCTGCGCCGGGGTGGTCGGCACGCAAACCTGAATGTTGTGCTCGGCGCACAGCTGCAGGTAGCGCTCCAGACGTGCGGACGAGTGCTCCGGCCCCTGCCCTTCATAGCCATGCGGCAACAGCATGGTCAGACCGCACAGGCGGCCCCACTTGTGCTCGCCGCTGGTGATGAACTGGTCGATCACCACCTGGGCACCGTTGGCGAAGTCGCCGAACTGCGCTTCCCAGATCACCAGCGCGTTAGGCATGGTGGTGGCGTAGCCGTACTCGAACGCCAGTACCGCCTCTTCGGAAAGGAAGGAGTCGTACAGGTCGAAGCGTGGCTGCCCTTCATAGAGATGCTGTAGCGGGATGTAGGTGCTGCCGTCCTTCTGGTTGTGCAGCGCCGCGTGGCGGTGCGAGAAGGTGCCGCGGCCAACGTCCTGACCTGTGATACGCACGGGATGGCCTTCGAACAACAGAGTTGCGTAGGCCATGGTCTCGGCGTAGCCCCAGTTGATCGGCAGCGCACCGGCGCCCATCTTCTGGCGGTCTTCAAGAATCTTGGAGACCTGACGCTGAACGACGAAGCTTTCTGGCGTCTCCAGCAACTTGCCTGACAGGTCCTGCAGCGTTTTCAGATCGAAACGGGTGTCGTGGCGCGCAGTCCAGGCATGCCCGAGGTAGGGACGCCAATCGACGAACAGTTCCTTGTTGGGCTCCTTGACCAGGCTCTTGACCACGTGCAGACCGTTGTCCAGCGCATCGCGATACTCATCGACCTTGGCCTGGACCTGGCTTGCATCGAGCACGCTGCTCTGGATCAGCGCATCGGCATACAGCTCACGGGTGGTGCGCTGTTTGGTGATCTTCTGATACATCAGGGGCTGGGTACCGCTGGGCTCGTCGGCCTCGTTGTGACCACGACGGCGATAGCACATCAGATCGATGACCACGTCGCGCTTGAACTGCATGCGGTAGTCGACCGCCAGCTGAGTGACGAACAGCACGGCTTCCGGATCATCACCGTTAACGTGCAGGATCGGCGCCTGAATCATCTTCGCGACGTCGGTTGCGTATTCAGTCGAACGCGCATCTTCCTGCTTGTTGGTGGTGAAGCCGACCTGGTTGTTGATCACAATCCGGATGGTGCCACCTGTGCGATACGCACGGGTCTGCGACATCTGGAAGGTTTCCATCACCACGCCCTGCCCGGCCACGGCCGCATCGCCGTGAATGGTGACAGGCAGTACCTTGTCGCCGATCGCATCGGTACGGCGATCCTGGCGAGCTCGAACAGACCCTTCGACCACCGGAGAAACGATCTCCAGGTGGGACGGGTTGAATGCCAGCGCCAGGTGCACTTCGCCACCAGCGGTCATGACATTGGAGGAGAAACCCTGGTGATATTTGACGTCACCGGAGCTCAGGCCTTCGACCTTCTTGCCTTCGAACTCATCGAACAGATCGCGCGGGTTCTTGCCGAAGGTATTGACCAGAACGTTCAGGCGGCCACGGTGGGCCATGCCAATGACGATTTCCTTGGTGCCGTAGGAACCGGAGCGCTGGATGACTTCATCGAGCAGCGGAATCAAGCTTTCGCCGCCTTCCAGGCCGAATCGCTTGGTACCCGGGTACTTGGTGCCCAGATACTTTTCCAGACCTTCCGCGGCGGTCAGACGCTCAAGCAGATGGCTCTTCGCTTCACCGGAAAAGGATGGGCGACCGCGCACGCTTTCGAGACGCTGCTGGAACCAGCTGCGCTGCTCGGAATCGACGATGTGGGTGAATTCCGCACCGATGGTCGAGCAATAGGTTTCCTTCAACGCCTGGTGAATTTCACGCAGGGTCGCTTCGTCCTTGCCGAGGGCCAGATCACCGGTACGGAATACCGTGTCGAGATCCGCGTCGGTGAGGGCGTAATGATTGATCGACAGATCGGCGGGAACGGGACGCTGGGCGAGGCCTAGAGGATCAAGTTGGGCTGCCTGATGACCACGCAGACGATAGGCATGGATCAATCGCAGCACTTCGACCTGTTTCTTCTCGTGCTCGCTGCTGACGCTGCCTGCCGATATCGGCTGGGCACGGTTGCGGTTTTTGGCCAGCAGGACGAAATGATCGCGAATGGTCGAATGCGACACGTCGGTCGCGGCGCCACCATCGGTGGGAAGCTTCTGGAAGTAGGTGCGCCATTCCTCTGGCACAGCGTTGGGATCGTGCAGGTAGAGCTCATAAAGCTCTTCCACATAGGCAGCGTTTCCACCGGATAGGTGGGCACTGTTCCACATGCGCTGCATTACGCTTTCTTGCATGCTTGGTCACCCTCTATAAGGGGACACCACCGGCGTGGAAACCGCAGCATGACTTGCCTGAGTGCTGAGGCAGCGACTCGACCAAGCCACTACGGGCCCCGCAGATAGTCCGGGTACCAGCCCGGATGCCCCTGCTGGTCATCGATTTCAAGGCGAATCCCGAGCTTTTTGAGCCCGGTTTCCGGCTAAAACTACGGCGCCGAGGACATCGGCGCCGCAGGTGTTACATCCACCCCCTGGTGGCTGCCGCGGCAAGACTCGCCACGGCGACCGGAGATGTTATCAAGTACCGCTTTGCAGCAGCATGTTGCGCACGTGACCAATGGCCTTGGTCGGGTTCAACCCTTTCGGACAAACGCTGACGCAGTTCATGATTCCGCGGCAGCGGAAGACACTGAACGGATCGTCCATCGACGCCAGACGCTCTTCGGTGCGGGTGTCGCGGCTATCCGCCAGGAAGCGGTAAGCCTGAAGCAGGGCCGCCGGGCCGAGGAACTTGTCGGGGTTCCACCAGAACGAAGGGCAGCTGGTGGAGCAGCATGCGCACAGGATGCACTCGTACAGGCCATCCAGCTTCTCGCGATCTTCCGGCGTTTGCAGTCGTTCGATAGCAGGAGCCGGGGTATCGTTCATCAGATACGGACGAACTTTTTCATACTGCTTGTAGAAGATGCCCATATCCACGACCAGGTCGCGGATGACAGGCAGCCCAGGCAGGGGACGAACCACCAGCCGGTCGCCCTTGACCACTGCCGACAGCGGCGTGATACAAGCCAGCGCGTTCTTACCGTTGATGTTCATGCCGTCGGAACCGCAGACACCTTCACGGCAGGAACGACGGTAGGAGAAACCCTGATCTTGCTCCTTGATGAGCGCCAGCACATCCAGAACCATCACGTCTTTACCGTCGGTATTGACCTGGAAGTCCTGCATGAACGGTTTTTCGTCCTGATCCGGGTTGTAGCGATAAACGCTAACTTTCAACATATCGGCCACCCTTAATAAGTCCGAACCTTGGGCTCGAATGCCGGAACGGTCTTCGGAGCGAAGTTCACGGCACGCTTGGCTACGCGCTTCTCACCCGGGAAATAGAGGGTGTGGCACAGCCAGTTTTCATCATCACGCTCTTCGAAGTCTTCACGCGCATGGGCACCGCGGGACTCTTTGCGATTTTCCGCAGCGATGGCGGTAGCCTCTGCGACTTCCAGAAGGTTCTGGAGTTCCAGTGCTTCGATACGCGCGGTATTGAAGGATTGGCTCTTGTCGGCAATTTTCACGTTGCTGATGCGCTGACGCAGATCGTCGAGCTGGGAGATACCTTTCTGCATGTACTCGCCAGTGCGGAACACACCGAAGTAGTTCTGCATGCAGCTCTGCAGTTCCTTGCGCAGCGGCGCAACGTCTTCGCCGGTGCTGCGCTCGTTGAGCGAAGCCAGGCGATTGAGCGCGACATCCAGATCGGTCTCGCTGGCGCCACGGTACTCGATGCCTTCCTTCAGCGCCTTTTCCAGGTGCAGACCGGCAGCGCGACCGAAAACCACCAGGTCGAGCAGCGAGTTGCCGCCCAGGCGGTTGGCCCCGTGCACCGACACGCAGGCGACTTCGCCGACTGCGAACAGGCCTTCGATGATGGCATCGTTGCCGCTGGCGTCCTGGGTGATTGCCTGACCATGGATATTGGTGGCGACGCCACCCATCATGTAGTGGCAGGTCGGAACCACAGGAACCGGAGCGGTCACCGGATCCACATGAGCGAATGTCTTGGACAGCTCGCAGATGCCTGGCAGACGGCTATGAAGCACTTCCTCGCCCAGGTGGTCGAGTTTGAGCATCACATGGTCGCCATCCGGACCACAGCCGTTGCCAGCGATGATTTCCTTGACCATTGAGCGCGCGACCACGTCGCGGCCGGCCAGGTCCTTGGCGTTCGGCGCGTAACGCTCCATGAAGCGTTCGCCGTGCTTGTTGATCAGGTAGCCACCCTCGCCGCGGCAGCCTTCGGTGACGAGAACCCCCGCCCCGGCGATACCGGTCGGGTGGAACTGCCACATTTCGATGTCCTGCACCGGCACGCCTGCACGCAGCGCCATGCCGACACCGTCACCGGTATTGATCAGCGCATTGGTGGTCGACGCATAGATGCGGCCCGCGCCACCCGTGGCCAGCACGGTGGCCTTGGAGCGAATGTAGACGGTTTCGCCATTCTCGATGCAGATGGCGATGATACCGACGATAGCGCCGTCCTGGTTCTTCACCAGGTCCACGGCATACCATTCATTGAGGAACGACGTACCGGCTTTGAGGTTCCCCTGATAAAGGGTGTGCAGCAGCGCGTGGCCGGTACGGTCGGCTGCGGCGCAGGTACGGGCAGCCTGACCGCCCTTGCCGAAGTCCTTGGACTGACCGCCGAACGGACGCTGATAGATACGACCCTGCTCGGTACGGGAGAACGGCAGACCCATGTGCTCGAGCTCGAAGACAGCTTCGGGGCCGACGGAACACATGTACTCGATGGCGTCCTGGTCACCGATGTAATCGGAACCTTTGACGGTGTCATACATGTGCCAGCGCCAATCATCGTTCGGATCGGCCGAGGCGATGGCGCAGGTGATGCCGCCCTGCGCAGAAACAGTGTGCGAGCGAGTCGGGAAAACCTTAGTTACTACGGCGGTCTTGTGGCCGGACTGGGCAAGCTGCAATGCTGCGCGCATACCGGCACCGCCGCCGCCCACGATGATGGCGTCGAAGGAAAGCGTACGAATATTAGCCATGAATCAGATACCCCAGAGAATCTGCACGCCCCAGACGAAGAATGTGAACATCGCGATGCCACATACTGCCTGGAACAGAAAACGCACACCGGTCGCCCACTTGCCGATGGCCATCGTGGTCAGGTAGTCGGTGGAGATGGTCCACATACCGACCCACGAGTGCACGCTCAGAGAAACAAGCGCCAGCAAGCTGAAGATGCGCATCCAGTTAGTCGAAAACAGCGCATGCCATTCCGCATAACCGAGGCCCGGGTGAGAAACGAGGTATCCGAGAAGAAACAGGAAATAAGCCGCAAGAACCACTGCCGAAACGCGCTGAGCCATCCAATCATAGAGGCCCGAACGCGACAGGTTGGTGACGTTGGTTACCATATCCACACTCCCGCCAGAACGATCAGCACCGCGGAAACGGCGAGAACAATTTTCGAGCCCAGCTTGCCGCCCTGCAGCGTCTCGCCATGGCCAGTGTCCATGATCAGATGACGGATGCCCGCCACCAGGTGGTACAACAGTGCGGACAGAAGTCCCCAGATCACAAGTTTGGCAAGCGGACTGGCAAGGTAATCCTGAACGCGCCCGAAGCCTTCCTCGGAAGACAGGGAGGTGTCCAGCGCAAGCAGCAGTATGGCGATACCAAGGAACAGGATCACACCGGATACACGATGAAGAATCGACGTGTAGGCAGTGATGGGGAGTTTGATAGTCCTAAGATCGAGGTTTACAGGTCTTTGGCTTTTCACGGCGTTTTTCACACTTGAGAGCCCCAAAAGACGCAGGGCAAAGTTGTTGGGATGAGCACTGGAATGTGCCCGCTACCCACGAGTGACAACCTGCAGTTATCGGCTGGCAAGGCCCCTGCCGGTCGGTCGCCGAGTATAAACAGTTAGGTGGCTAATGACAATGTGGTGAAGTGCCACCAAACGCTCATTGCAGCGCCTATATAAATGTCGTAAACAGCTGACTACAGACACAAAAAGGGCGCCATGAAGCCGTCTGCGCAGAGGCTTCTCTCAAATTGACTTTGAGATTTATCTCACTATAGTGATGCGGGCCCTGCGTGGGGGGTTTCTGATGATTCCAAGCATAAGACAGGAGGCCATACATGGCTGACAAAAAAGCGCAGTTGATCATCGAGGGCGCAGCCCCCGTCGAACTGCCCGTTTTATCCGGCACCGTAGGGCCTGATGTAATCGACGTTCGAGGCCTGACCTCCACGGGTCAGTTCACCTTCGATCCAGGCTTCATGTCGACCGCCTCTTGCGAGTCCAAGATCACCTATATTGATGGTGACAAGGGCGTGCTCCTCCATCGCGGCTACCCCATCGAGCAGCTCGCCGAGAAGTCCGACTATCTCGAGACCTGCTACCTGCTGCTCAATGGCGAACTTCCCAGCGCAGAAGAAAAAGCCGCCTTTGTCAGCACCATCAAGAACCACACCATGGTTCATGAGCAACTGAAGACCTTCTTCAACGGCTTCCGTCGCGATGCACATCCAATGGCCATCATGTGCGGCGTGATCGGTGCGCTGTCGGCCTTCTATCACGACTCGCTCGACATCAATAATCCGCAGCACCGTGAAGTTTCCGCGATGCGCCTGATCGCCAAGATGCCGACCATCGCCGCCATGACGTACAAGTACTCCATGGGTCAGCCGATGATGTATCCGCGTAACGACCTGAACTACGCGGAAAACTTCCTGCACATGATGTTCAACACGCCGTGCGAGATCAAACCGATCAGCCCGACGCTGGCCAAGGCGATGGACCGGATCTTCATCCTCCATGCCGACCATGAGCAGAACGCCTCGACATCCACCGTCCGCCTGGCCGGCTCGTCGGGTGCCAACCCGTTCGCCTGCATCGCGGCCGGCATCGCCGCGCTCTGGGGCCCTGCCCACGGCGGGGCCAACGAAGCCGTGCTGACCATGCTCGACGAGATCGGCGACGTCTCGAACATCGAGAAGTTCGTGGCCAAGGCCAAGGACAAGGACGACCCCTTCAAGCTCATGGGCTTCGGTCACCGCGTCTACAAGAACTTCGACCCGCGCGCCAAGGTCATGAAGCAGACCTGCGACGAGGTCCTGGCGGAGCTGGGCATCAACGATCCCCAGCTGGAACTGGCGATGAAGCTTGAGGAAATCGCGCGCAACGACCCCTATTTCGTCGAGCGCAATCTCTATCCGAACGTCGACTTCTATTCGGGCATCATCCTCAAGGCGATCGGCATTCCGACCAGCATGTTCACCGTGATCTTCGCCCTGGCACGCACCGTGGGCTGGATCTCCCACTGGAAGGAAATGCTCTCCGGCCCTTACAAGATCGGCCGTCCTCGCCAGCTCTACACCGGGCACCCTCAGCGCGACATGCCACGCTAAGCCTCGCCCGCCTGGGAGGGTTACAGCTTTCCAGGTTGCTTCCTCGAACGCCCGATGCATTGCATCGGGCGTTCGCATTTTCAGAGCCTGGCGAAATGCTCCCAGGTTCCGCCAGCCGTCGTAGCCACGCTCATCGAATGCCGAGCCTGCATGGCACGCGAACCTCGTTGCGGTGCGGGCATCTTCCAACGCATAAAAGAAAGCCCCGCCGAAGCGGGGCTTTTTCTTCACAGCCGACCGCTAGATACGGCTACCGCTTTGCGCCAGATCTTGCAGTTCGCGGCTGGCGACCACGTACATCGCGTAGTCGACATCGCCCGAGCTGCGCAGCTCTCCGAGGATCGCCCTCCAGCGGTCGACCAGCGCCGGACGCTGCTCGAGCCACAGCGCCACGCGGGCATCGAACTCCTCGGGACCATCCGGCATGCGCAATACCGAGACGGTAATGCTGCGCTGCTGATTGTCCAAGTCGTCACGGAAGCCCTCGCGCGCCAGCGCCTGCCAGTTGTTGCGTACCGGCAGATTGGTCAGCTGGTGCATGTACCAGGACAGCTCGAGCGCACCGCCCACCGAGAAATAGGCCGACGCGACATTCTCCAGGGTTTCGCCGGTGACCTCGGCCGCCTCGATGATCGGCAACAGTGTGTAAAGGTGACTGGTGCCTGCGACCATACGCGCCAGTTCCTCCGGCACACCCGCTTCGACGTACTGACCATAGCGCGCCTGCCACAGCTCGTGGGGTGGACCTTCGAGCAGTTCGTCCAGGCGCATCGACAGCGCCTCGACCCGAGGGCCGAAGTGCTGCACGTCGCGTGCGGCATCGAGCTCGTCGCGGCGATTGCGCAGGAACCAGCGTGTGGCACGCCGCCCCAGCCGCGTCAGCTCGTTCATCAGCGTGAGCTGCAGCTGCGCAGGCACCTGATGGTCGAGCGCCTCGATCTGCTGCCACCAATGCGGCAGGCGGAACACGTCGCGCACGACGATATAGGCGCTGGCCACAGCCGCCTGGCTCATACCGGTAGCGGACTTCAGACGATGGGCGAACGTGACGCCCATGTTGTTCACCAGATCGTTGGCGATCTGCGTAGCGACGATTTCGCGCTTGAGGCGATGGCGGTACATGGCCTCGCCGAAGCGTTCGGCCAGAAGCGGCGGGAACGCCGTTTCCATCTCGCGAGCGAAATAGGCATCGTCTGGCACGCTGGACTTGAGCAGCGCGTTTTTCAGGTCGATCTTGCTGTAGGAAATCAGTACCGACAGCTCGGCACGCGTCAGCCCCTGACCTTGCGCCGCCCGCTCATCCAGCGCCTCGTCCGACGGCAGGAACTCCAGGTTACGGTCAAGCAAACCGTCGGCTTCCAGCGCTGCAATGAGCCGCTTGTACTCACCGGCCCGCTCATGCGCGTGGTGTTCGGCCTGGGACAGCGCCTGGGTCTGCTTGTAGTTGTCGTGGATGACCAGTTCGGCAACCGAATCGGTCATCTCCACCAGCAGCTGGTTGCGCTGTTTCTCGGTCATATCGCCCGCGCTGACCACTTCGTTGAGGAGGATCTTGATGTTCACCTCATGGTCGGAGCAATTGACCCCACCGGCGTTGTCGATGAAGTCGGTGTTGCTGGCACCGCCGTGCAAACCGTACTCGACGCGGCCCAACTGAGTCATGCCGAGGTTGCCGCCCTCGCCCACCACCTTGGCGCGCAATTCGCTGCCGTTGACGCGCAGCGCATCGTTGGCCTTGTCGCCGACGTCGGCGTGGGTTTCTTCGCTGCTCTTGACGTAGGTGCCGATGCCGCCGTTCCAGAGCAGGTCGACCGGCGCCTTGAGCAGCGCATTGAGCAGCTCGGTGGGGGTCAGCTGATCGGCACTGATCTCGAAGCGCTCCTTCATCTGCGGCGTGATCGCGATGCTCTTGGCAGACCGCGAGAAGACACCGCCGCCTGCGGAGATCAGCGTGGCGTCATAATCGGTCCACGACGAACGCGGCAGGTCGAACAAGCGTTGACGCTCCAGAAAGCTGCGCGCAGCGTCCGGATTCGGATCGATGAAGATGTGCAAGTGGTTGAACGCAGCGACCAGCTGCAGCGTGCTGGACAACAGCATGCCGTTGCCGAACACGTCGCCCGCCATGTCGCCGATTCCAATTACCGTCACCGGGTCGGTCTGTACGTTGATGCCGCGCTCGCGGAAATGCCGCTGCACCGAGACCCAGGCACCCTTGGCGGTGATGCCCATCTTCTTGTGGTCGTAACCGGCCGAACCGCCGGAAGCGAAGGCGTCGCCAAGCCAGAAGTCGTATTCGGCGGCAATGCCGTTGGCGATGTCGGAAAACGTGGCAGTACCCTTGTCCGCAGCGACGACCAGATAGGGGTCGTCCTCGTCATAACGCAGCACGTTGGCCGGCGGCACCACGACCCCCTCCTTGAGGTTGTCGGTGATGTCCAATAGCCCGCTGATGAAGATGCGATAGCAGGCGATGGCCTCGGCCTGAATTTCATCCCGCGAGCCAGTTGTCGGCAGGCGACGCGGAACGAATCCGCCCTTGGCTCCACCGGGAACGATGACGGCGTTCTTGACCTGCTGCGCCTTGACCAGGCCCAGCACTTCGGTGCGGTAGTCCTCCTCTCGATCGGACCAGCGCAGACCACCGCGTGCGACCTTGCCGCCACGCAGATGCACGCCTTCGACCCGAGGCGAGTAGACGAAGATTTCGAACTTCGGTGCTGGCCGCGGCATTTCCGGAATCGCACGTGGATCGAACTTGAAGCTGATGTAGCTCTTGCCTTTGCCGTCGACATCCGGCTGATAGAAATTGGTGCGCAGCGTGGCTTTGATCAACGCCAGGTATCGGCGCAGGATGCGGTCCTCGTTGAGCACGGCGACATCGTCGAGCGCGGTCAGAATGGCCTGTTCGAGGCGCTGCTGCTTGTCTGCCAGATCGCCCTCGCCGAGCTTGCGTGCCAAGTAGAAGCGCATCTTGAACAGCCGCACCAGCTCTCGGGTGACCGTGGTGTGATTGAGCAACGCGCTGGCGATGTAGCCCAGGTCGAAGCCAATGCGGATCTGCTTGAGGTAGCGCGCATAGGCTCGCAGCAGCGCCACTTCGCGCCAAGTCAGGCCAGCACTCAGGATCAGCCGGTTGAACCCGTCGTTCTCGGCCAGCCCGTTGCTGATGTTGATGAAGGCATCCTGCAGCGGCTCGTTGATTTCCAGCAGGTCGATCTCGAGCCCTTCGGCATAGGTGAAGGCGAAATCGTGAATCCAGTACTCGCGACCGTTACGGTGACGCAGCCGGTACGGGAATTCGCCGAGCACGCGCAGCCCGAGGTTTTCCAAGATCGGCAGCATGTCCGACAGCGCCAGCGGGTTGTCGATGCGGTAGATCTTGCAGTGCAGGCGATCTTCCACCGCCGTAATCGGCTGGTAGAAGCTCATCACCAGGGGGCGCTCATCGCTCAGGCTGAGCACGTGCTGCATGTCGACGGCAGCGGAGTTGGGCGTGAAGCGCTCCTGGTAGCCGGCCGGGAAGCCCTTCGGAAAGTCGGCCAGCAGCATGGTGCCCTGGGCTTCGCCGAACCGCTCGACAACCAGGCTGGTGTACTCGTCCTGCCAGGTACGGCAGGCCTGGATGACTTCCTGCTCCAGCCGCGCGGTATCGATGTTGAGCGGCTGCGAGGGGTCGATGCGCAGGATGAACTGCACCCGCGTCAGCACTGACTCGGAGAAATAGGTCCAGAACTCGCAGTCGCTCGCCTTGAGCCGGTCCATCAGGACCTGCTGGATACGCAGGCGCGTTTCGGTGGAGTAGCTGAAACGCGGCACATAGACCAGGCAGTAGCAGAAGCGCCCATAGGGATCGGTGCGCAGGAACAGCCGCAGCTTGTTGCGCTCCTGGATCTGCACGATGGCGATGGCGGTATCGAACAGCTCGTCGATCGGCGTCTGGAACAGTTCATCGCGCGGAAGCACTTCGAGCACCTGGGCCAGCTCCTTGGCCAGGTGAGCCGAGTGATCGAAGCCGGCACGACGCACGATGACCTCGACCTTACGCCTTATATAGGGAATGTGACGCACGCTCTGGGTATAGACCGCCGAGGTGAACAGGCCCATGAAGCGGCATTCCCTGACCACCCGCCCCTGCTCGTCCATCTGCCGGATCGAGACGAAGTCGGGATAGGCCGGACGATGCACTCGGCTGGGGATGGCCGCCTTGGCGAACGACAGCAGCAGCGGCTCGTTCAGGTACGCTACCGCCTTTGGTTCGATATGCAGGTCGGTCTCGGCCAGGCCTGTGCGAAGACGCTTGGACAGCCCCAGCAGCGAGCCTTCGTCATAGACCAGGCGCCCGCCGTCTTCGCGGGGCTCGACGGTGAACTCCTCATAACCGAGGAAGGTAAAGTTGTTGTCCACCAGCCAGTCGAGGAACGCCTTGATCTCGGCCAGCTCTACGCCCTCCACCTGCAGCGAACTGGCGTCCACCTGCTGCTGCAGCTCCGCGGCCTTGGCCTTCATGGCGGCGAAATCGCCTACGGCGAGACGGACATCGGCCAGCACGCTGAGCAGCGCCTGCTCCAGTTCGCGCAGCGCGGCGGCACCGGCGCAGCGGTCGATCTCGATAAAAATGACCGACTCGGCATGACAACCGGTGCTATCGGCGCCCTTGGGTATGACTTCCTGGAGAACGCCTTCGCCATCGCGGCGCACCTTCAGCACGCTGTTCTGCAGGGTGTGGATGCTGAACCCGCGACGGGTCAACTCCATACGTACGGAGTCGACCAGAAACGGCATGTCCGGATGCAGGACCTCGACCACCGTGTGGGTAGATTGCCAGCCGTGCTTCTCGTAGTCGGGGTTGAAGACGCTGACTTCGGGGGTCGCCGGGTCGAAGCGCTCGAGCAGTCGCCAGGTCGCCAGGGTCGATCCGACCAGGTCGGTCATGCGGCGCTCGGTGAGTTCAGAGAGGGAAGTGATACCGAAGAACTGTTCGGCGAAGAGCCCTACTTGTGGCAGTAGCTCCTCACCTACATGCTGCGCCAGTGCCGCTTGCAGTTGGTGCTGAAAGTCGGCTTTGCTGGCCGCTGTAAAGAACGCCATTGATCAACTCCGTTTGGCTTGGTGAAAGAGGTCCCCGGTAGTGACTGACCCCACAGGACGATGGTTCCACGTTAGTCTAGACGGCGGCAGATGCAGTAAAGTGACACTCTTTTTCACGCCTTTTTACGTTGCCTGGAATCGCACGACCGGGCGCCCGACCGCAGCGTCAACCGCCCCGCCGCGTCAGCGCACCGCCTAATGCCCGTAGCCCCTTTGGAAGTGACGAAACGATGGACCACCGTGAAGCGATCGTCTCGCTGCGACAATTTCTCTCCACCCAGATCCTCGGCCAGGAACGGCTCATCGAACGCCTGCTCATCGCCCTGCTCGCCGACGGCCACATGCTCGTCGAAGGCGCCCCCGGCCTGGCCAAGACACGTGCCATCAAGGAGCTTGCCGAAGGGCTCGAGGCTGAATTCCACCGCATCCAGTTCACCCCGGACCTGCTGCCTGCCGACATCACCGGTACCGAGATCTACCGCCCCGAGACCGGCAGCTTCGTGTTCCAGCAGGGGCCGATCTTCCATAATCTGGTACTGGCCGACGAGATCAACCGCGCGCCGGCCAAGGTTCAGTCGGCCCTGCTCGAAGCCATGGCCGAGCGCCAGGTCAGCGTCGGACGGAGCACCTACGACCTCTCTCCACTGTTTCTGGTGATGGCCACGCAGAATCCGATCGAGCAGGAAGGCACCTACCCGTTGCCCGAGGCCCAGCTCGACCGTTTTCTACTGCACGTGAAGCTCGGCTTTCCCGACGCTTCTGTGGAGCGCCGCATCCTCCAGCAGGCACGCGGCGAGGCCATCAATGGCGAAGCCGCGCCGGAACATCGCGTGAGCCAGCAGTCGATCTTTGCGGCGCGCAAGGAGATTCTCGGCCTTTATATGGCCGATGCGGTGGAGGAATACCTGGTCCAACTGGTCATGGCCACGCGTACCCCGGCCAAGTTCGACGCGGAGCTGGCCGAGTGGATCGCCTATGGCGCCAGCCCGCGCGGCTCCATCTCGCTGGACCGTTGCGCACGCGCCCATGCGTGGCTCGCCGGGCGCGACTTTGTCAGCCCGGAAGACATCCAGGCGATGGCCTTCGACGTGTTGCGCCATCGTCTGATCCTCTCGTTCGAAGCCGAGGCGGCAGGTATCGACCAGGACAGGGTCATCCAGCGCATCCTCGACGTGGTGGCGGTGGCCTGATGCAACAGGCTGCCGCCAACGGCATGCAGGGCGCCGAAGGGGCGAGCACGGCCGACGGCATTCATGTGACCCTGGCCGAGCTCATCGACATCCGCCACCGCGTTCGCGAGGTGCCCCTGTTCTCGCTGCCGCACCGGCGCAGCCCGCTGGTGGGCCTGCACCATTCCAAGCTGCGTGGTCGTGGTGTGGATTTCGACCAGGTACGGGTCTATCAACCCGGCGATGACGTCCGCACCATCGACTGGCGCGTCACCGCGCGCACCCAGGAGCCCCATACCAAGCTCTTTCACGAGGAGCGCGAACGGCCGATCTATATTCTCGTCGAGCAGAGCCACGCGCTGTTCTTCGGCACCGGGCTCGCCTTCAAGTCGGTACTCGCGGCCAAGGCCGCAGCGCTCATCGCCTGGGCCGCCCTGAGCCACAACGATCGCGTCGGCGGCCTGGTATTCGGCTGCGACGAGCACCACGAGGTCAGACCGCGACGGCGCAAGCAGAGCCTGCTGCAGCTGCTCGATCGACTGGCACGCGCCAATCAGCGCCTCGACTGCGATATCGAGCCCAACCCCGAGGCCTTCGGCATGGCGCTTCGTCGTGCCCGTGAAGTGTTGAGACCGGGTAGCCTGGTTGTGGTCCTGTGCGACGAGCGTTCGCTGAACGATGCCGCCGAGCAGCAACTCAGCCTGCTGGCGCGCCATATCGATCTGCTTCTGCTGCCGCTGTCCGATCCGCTGGATCATGCCCTGCCCGCTGCCGGCCTGCTGAGGTTCGCAAGCCGGGGCACGCGACTGGAACTCGACAGCAACGACGCCGAGCTGCGCCAGCGCTACCGAGGCCTCGGCGAAGCCCGTACGGCGCGCTGGCAGCGCCTGGCAAAACGACTCTGCGTGCCGCTGCTGCCTCTGAGCACATCCGCCGAACTGGTCGACCAGTTACGCGAGCACCTCAGCGTACGGACCAGGGGCAACAGTCAATGAATCCGCTCGAACAGCTGGCACCGCCAATCCAGCCGCCTCCCGTGCCCTGGTGGCCGCCCGCGCCTGGCTGGTGGCTGCTTGCACTGCTGATCCTGCTCGGTATTGGCTTTTCGTGGCGCTACCGGCATCGCCTCTTCTCGCTTCGCCGGCCCGTTCAGCGCGCGGCGCCGGCGCCGGCACTGGCGCCGCAGCGAATGGCGGCGCTGGAGGAACTTGCCCGCCTGAGCCGCCCCTACGATGGCGCATCCGCCAGCCAGTGGCTGCAACAGCTCAACGCCCTGCTCAAGCGGCTCTGTCGCGCCCAGTACCCCCAGGCGCACCCGCATACCATGAGCGGCCGCGCCTGGCTCGCCTTTCTCGACAACCGTTGCCCGGCCGCCGGGCTGACCCGCTGGATGGTGCTGGTCGATGGTCCCTACCGCGCCGAATGCCGAATGGAAAACAAGGCGATAGATGGCTTGAACCAGGCCGTCGAAATCTGGATTCGCAAACATGTTTGAACTCGCCTGGCCATGGGTCTTCGTGCTGGCGCCGCTGCCTTGGCTGATGCGCCGCCTGTTGCCGCGTGCCGACAGCGGCGAGGCGGCGCTCAAGGTGAGTTTCATCGACGAACTCGAGCAGCTCTCCGGCCAGCGTGCCCGCATCGCCCTGCCCCCGCTGATACAGCAACTGCCTTACCTCACCCTGTGGCTGTTGCTGCTGTTCGCCGCCGCGCGTCCCCAGTGGCTCGGAGAACCCCTGCCCCAAGCCACCACCGGCCGCGACCTGCTGATCGCCGTGGACGTGTCGGGCTCTATGGACTACCCCGACATGCGTTGGCAGAACGAAGACATCACCCGCCTGGAGCTGGTCAAGCAGCTGTTCGGCGAGTTCATCGAAGGGCGTCGCGGGGATCGGGTCGGCTTGATCCTGTTCGGCAGCAGGGCGTATCTGCAGGCCCCGCTGACCTTCGACCGGCGTACCGTGCGCACCTGGCTGGAAGAGTCGATGGTAGGAATCGCCGGTAACACCACCGCCATCGGCGACGCCATCGGCCTCGCGGTGAAGCGCCTGCGCGAAAGGCCGGCCGACAGCCGAGTGCTCATCCTGATCACCGACGGGGCCAACAACGGCGGCGAGATCGAACCGCTGGTGGCGGCACGTCTGGCCGCCGAGGAGCACGTCAAGATCCACGCCATCGGCATCGGCGCCGATCCGCAGAACGACGGCGCACTGGGCCGCTTCGGCTTCAGCCCGAGCCTGGACCTCGACGAGCCGACGCTGCGCCTGATCGCCGAGCGCACCGGCGGCGAATACTTCCGAGCCCGCTCCAGCGAAGAATTGCGGGACATCGGCCAAACCCTCGACCGGATCGACCCAGCAGCGCAACAGCCGACCCAGGCGCGCCTGGCCGACGAGCTGTACAGTTGGCCGTTGGCCGCCGCACTGCTGATCAGCCTGCTACTGGTGATCGCCAGGCTCTGGTATGTACCGCTACAGGCCGCGCTCGCACGCAGGTGGTCGCGATGAGCGATCTGCTGCCTCACCTGCTGCGCCCCGGCTGGTTGTTGATCCTGCCGCTACTGGGCTGGGTGCTCTGGCGGCTATGCCTGCGCCAGCGGCGAGTAGGCCGTTGGCAGCGACTACTGCCCGAACGCTTCCACGCCCCGCTGCTGACCCAGGGCCGCCTGCATGACAGCCGTCTGCCTTGGGTACTGTTGGGCGCAGCCTGGCTGCTCGCCGTGCTCGCCTTGCTCGGGCCGAGCTGGCAGTTGCTCGAGCAACCGACCCTAAAACGCGCCGACCCGTTGGTGGTACTGCTCGAAGTCAGCCCCGAGATGCTCGCGACCGACGTGCCTCCCAGCCGGCTGGAACAGGCCAAGCGCAAACTGCTCGACCTGCTGGAAGCCCGTCGCGGCACCCAGACCGCGGTGGTGGTGTTCGCTGGAAGCGCCCATACGCTGGTGCCGTTGTCAGATGATCTGGCGACGACCCGCAACCTCCTCGGGGCGCTGCAGCCATCGCTGATGCCCGAATCGGGCCACCGCGCCGACCTTGCTGTCGAGCGAGGCCTCGAGCTGCTGGAGCAGGGCGCGCAGTCGCAGGGGCGGCTGCTGCTGATCGGCAGCCGACTGGATGCCAGCGAACGTATGGCCATCGCCGCCCGTCTCGACGGCAAGGACACCCGGCTTGCAGTTCTCGGCGTAGGCACCGAAGAAGGCGCGCCGATTGCCCAGGACGACGGCAGCTTTCTCAAGGATGCCCAGGGTTCGATCCTGGTGCCACGGCTGGACAATCATGGTCTTCGGCAGTTCGCCACCAGCCTCGGTGGGCGCTACCAACAGGCCCGCATCGACGATGCCGACCTTGCCGCGCTCGGCCTCCTCGAAATGGGCGGAAGCCTGGAAAGACAGATCGAAAACACGCGGCTGAGCGCGTGGTCGGACCAAGGCTACTGGCTGCTGTTGCCGCTGTTGTTGCTTGTCGCCCTGGGAGGACGGCGCGGTTGGCTGTTCTGCCTGCCGTTGATCCTGTTCAACCCCGCACCCGCCCAGGCCTTCGAATGGAGCGATCTCTGGCTGCGTCCAGACCAGCAGGGTCAGCGCCTGCTCGAACAACAGCGACCGGCCGAAGCCGCCCAGCGTTTTTCCGACCCTCGCCGGCAGGCCCTGGCTCATTACCTGGCCGGTGATTACGCGTCCGCGATCGAGCGCTTCGCCCTGGGCGATAGCGCCGCCGACCACTACAACCGGGGTAACGCACTGGCCCGCAGCGATGCCCTCGAAGCGGCCATCGAGGCCTACGACCAGGCCCTGGAGCGCCAGCCGGATCTGCCCCAGGCACAACAGAACAAGGCATTGGTCGAAGAACTGCTGCGTCAGCACAAGGCGCAGCAGGCTGCCCAGAAGCAGCAATCGGACCAGGCCGACGAAACCGACAGCGAGCCCGAAAAAGCGGCGCAGAACGCTCCGGCACCAAGCGGAGGCAGCCAGGACAGCGCCGCCCCGAGCCTCGAAGCCGGCCAGCCTGGCGATCCCGCCCAGCCCTCCGACGCTACCCCGGAGCAGAAGGCTGGTGCCGACGCCCGCGACCAGGCCGGGTCGAGCAACGCGACGAGCGCGGAGGATGTGCCAGGCAACGCGGAAACCCGACAGGCTACAGAACAATGGCTGCGGCAGATTCCCGATGACCCGGGCGAGCTGCTGCGCCGCAAATTCCTTTACGAACAACGTATGCGCCAGGGAACCCGTCCATGACCCGTCTGATGGTCTTTCTACTCATGAGCCTGCTGAGCTCGCAGGCCAGCGCGGCTTCGCTGATCGCCAGCATCGACCGCAACCAGCTGACCTTGGGCGAGACTGTCGAGCTGAGCCTTGAGGTACAGGATCGCACCCTGTTCGGCAAACCGGACCTGGAGCCACTCAACGAGCTGTTCGAGGTCGTGGCGACGCGCCAGGTCAACCAGCTGTCCACCGTGCATGGCGAAACCCGCGCCGTCACCCGCTGGCTGGTCACACTGCAGCCGCGGCAGACCGGCTACGTCGTCGTGCCGCCGCTGAGCCTGGGCGATGCCCGCAGCGAACCGGTTACCTTGCGGGTAATGGAAGCTGCCCCGATCGACGAGGTTGCCCAGCTCGCCCCGGTATTCATCGACGCCAGTCTGGATCAGGACAGCGTCTATGTGCAGGCCCAGGCGATTCTCACCCTGCGCATCTATCACTCGGTTTCGCTGTATGACGACAGCACCCTTTCACCCCTGCAAATGGATGATGCACTGGTCGAGCGCCTCGGTGACCCCCGCACGTACGAAAAGAACATCAATGGCGTGCGCCACGGCGTGATCGAGGTGCGCTACGCCCTGTTTCCGCAGAAAAGCGGCGAGCTGACCGTGCCTTCACAGCTGTTCAGTGCCACCACCGTGGCGGCTGCAAGCGATGGCCATTCGTTGTTCGGCGCCCGCCCCGGACGAGCCACCCAGGTCAAGTCGCCCTCGATTCCGCTGACGGTCCGCCCAAAGCCCGCTGAATATCCTGCCGATGCGCCCTGGCTGCCAGCCCGCAGCCTGAGCCTGGTCGAAGCCTGGACCCCGGAGCCGGAGAACGCAAAAATCGGAGACTCACTGACCCGCAGCCTGCTGATCCGTGCCGAAGGGCTCTCCGGCAATCAGCTTCCGGTCGTCACCCCGCCGGTTCCCGGTGGCGTTCGGCGCTACCCGGACCAGCCCAAACTGGCTAATGAAGTCACGCCGACCGGCCTGACCGGCAGCCGGGAACAGCGCGAGGCACTGGTACCGAGCCAGTCCGGTGCGATCGAGGTGCCAGGCTACGAGCTGGTCTGGTGGAACACCGAAGAGGATCGCCTCGAACGTATCGAACTGCCGAGCCGGCAGATCCAGGTCGCCGATAATCCCGAATTACGCCAGCCGCCGGCACAACCGGTCGAGCCCCAACCGCTGGCGGAACAGCCATTGCTCTGGCCATGGCAACTGAGTACCGCCCTGCTCGCCTGCAGTAGCCTGATCGGCTTCGGCCTCTGGTGGCGCGCCCGCCAGCAGCCCGCGGTGCAGCGCAGCGCACCGGCGGGGCCCAGCCCGCGCAGCCTGCTCGACGACCTGAGACGCGCCTGCCTTGCAAACGACTCGCAGGCCACGCGCCAGGCCCTCGACGCCTGGGCGCGCCAGCAACCGGAAACCCTAGCCGACATGGCCGCTCGCTTCGTACCGCTATCCGATGCGCTGGACGGGCTCAACGGTGCGCTCTACAGCGAAACCGGCCAGCAATGGCAAGGGAAAGCCCTGTGGCAAGCAATCCAGGCCTTACCACCGCTCGGCGCCAGCGCAGGCGAACAGGAGCAGCAGGCATTGCCACCGCTGTATCCACGCTGACGGCGCGGCTGCATTCCAAATCCGGCGACCTGGTCCTTCCGATGATCCTGCACCGGTGCACACCGGCCTGATCACAGCCTTCTACCCAGCCCGCAAGCGGGCCAAAAAAAACCGCGGCCATTAGGCCGCGGTCGCTGGGGTCAGCAGCCTCGCTCAACCCGTGATGGACTCTCCGGTCTTGCCGGCCAGCTTCTGCGGCTTGATCAGGAAGCGCGCCAGCGCCGGCAGCAGCCAGATCGCACCGATCATGTTCCAGAGGAACATGAAGGTCAGCATCAACCCCATGTCCGCCTGGAACTTGATGGCCGAGAACACCCAGGTCACCACGCCGATGGCCAGGCATACGCCGGTGAACAGCACTGCCTTGCCGGTGGACTTGAGCGTCTCGTAATAGGCCTCCTGCAGCGGCAGACCCTGGCGCAGGAAACTCTCCAGACGCGTGTAGATATAGATGCCGTAGTCGATACCGATGCCCACGCCCAGCGCGATGACCGGCAACGTCGCCACCTTGACGCCGATGCCCATGAACGCCATCAGCGCGTTGCCCAGCACCGAAGTCAGCACCAGCGGCAACACGATGCAGAGCGTCGCGGCCAGGGAACGGAAGGTCAGCAGACACATGATGCTCACTGCCGCGTACACCGCCAGCAGCATGGTTGTTTCCGAGGCGGCGATGACTTCGTTGGTCGCCGCCTCGATACCCGCGTTACCGGCCGCCAGGACGAACTCCAGGCCTTCGCGGTTGTTCTGCTCGGCGAACTCACGCGCCGCGTCGACGACGTGCTGCAGGGTTTCGGCCTTGTGGTCATTGAGGAACACCATCACCGGCGCCAGCGAGCAATCGGTGTTGTACATCCCCTCGGCGCGCGCGATCGAGCTGTTGAGCACGTGGGTATTACGCGACAGCGTCTCCCACTTGAGGCTGCCCTCGTTCATGCCCTTGATGCCCTGCCGCGCGACCGTGACCATCGACACCGTCGACTGCACACCTGCGGTGTTCTGCATCTTCCACATCAGCTCGTCCATTGCCGACAGGGTGTCGTAACTCGAGCAGCCTTCCGGCGCGGTGCGCACCATGACCACCAGCACATCGGAGCTGGTCGAGTAGTTGCGGATGACGAAGTCGTTGTCCAGGTTGTAGCGCGAGTCCGGATGCAGCTCCGGGGCGCCCTGATCGAGGTCGCCGATCTTCAGGTTCTGCCCGTACCAAAGCCCGCCGGCCAGCGCGAGCACGGCGATCGTCACCGAGACCGGTGCCACGGTCGGGCTGGCAAATTTGGACAGCGCCCGCCAGAACGGATGCTCGCGCTCGGCGTCTTCCCGGCTCTGCCGGACGGCCCGTTTGCTGATGCCCAGGTAGGAAATGGTCACCGGCAGCAGGATCAGGTTAGTGAGGATGATCACCGCTACGCCCATCGAGGCGGCGATGGCCAGTTCGCGAATGACGCCGATGTCGATCAGCAGCAGGGTGACGAAGCCGACCGCGTCGGACAGCAGCGCCACCATCCCCGGAATGAACAACTGGCGGAAGGCCATGCGCGCCGCGGTGAGCGGATTGCTCTCCTCGCCGGACGCCATGGCGATGCCGTTGATTTTCTGCACCCCGTGAGAAATGCCGATGGCGAAGACCAGGAAGGGCACCAGCATCGAATAGGGATCGAGTCCGAAACCGATCGTGTGCAGCAACCCGAGCTGCCAGACCACGGCGATCAGCGTGGTGACCAACACGGCAATGGTGCTGCGCAGGCAACGGGTGAACCACAGCAGGAGGAAGAAGGTGACGGCGATCGCGACGATGAAGAACAGCGCGACGCCGACCAGCCCATCGATCAGGTCGCCGACTTTCTTGGCGAAGCCGATGATGTGCACCTTCACATTCGGGTTCTGCTGCTGGTACTTCTCGCGGATCTTCTCCTCGAGCTCATGGGAAAACTGCTGGTAGTCCAGACGAATCTGGCGGCCCTGGTCTTCCGGATCGGGATAGGACTCCAGGAGCGGCACGTCGATGATGGTGGACTTGAAGTTGTTCGCCACCAGACGACCGATCTGGCCGGACTTGAGGATATTGTCGCGCAGGTCGTCGAGGCTCTCGGGCGAGCCGTTGTAGGTCTGCGGAATCACTTCACCGCCGGCGAAGCCCTCCTCGGTCACCTCCGTCCAGCGCACGCTGGGACTCCACAGCGACTTCATGTTGGAACGGTCGACGCCATGAATGTAGAAGATCTCGTCATGGATCTGACGCAGCGTCTCCATGTACTCCTTGGAGAAGATGTCGCCCTCCACCGCCTCCACGGAGATGCGCACCGTGTTGCCCATGTTGGCCAGATCGTTCTGGTGCTTGAGCATGTTCTGGATATACGGATGCCCCAGCGGAATCATCTTCTCGAAGCTGGTTTCCGGGCGGACCTGCGCGGCCTGATAGAACAGGAGCACGCTGACCAGCAGGCAGATCAGGATTACCGCCGGCCGGTTGTTGAAAATCAGGCGCTCAAGGAACGACGCCGGTTTCTGTTGATGCTTGTTCATGCGAACGACTCCCGGCTCTTATTGTTGTTGGGCCAAATCAGCGCCCGTTGGCGAGACGGTGTGTACACCGCCCTGCCCCACCAGGATCAGATTGCCATCGGCCGTCGCTGTGACGCCGGCCAGGGAACGCCGGTCGGGCCGGCTATAGAGCGTAAAGGTTCGGCCTTGATCGCTGCTGCTGAGCACCGCGCCAGCGTGCCCGACGATGACCATTCGCCCGTCTGGGAGCAGGTTGCCATCGGCCAGACCGGCCTCCAGCCCATGCCCACCGTCAGCGACGGAAACCTGCTCCCAGCTGTCGCCGAAATCGACCGAATGAAACAGGTGGCCACGCAGGCCGAAGGCCACCACGACGCCAGGCTCGGAGCCGCCGACCACGCCGAAGAAGGAACCTTGATAAGGGGAGTCGACCGTCTCCCAGGTCTCGCCCATGTCCGGCGAGCGGAACATGCTGCCCATCTCGCCAACCACGAACAGGCCGGAGCCTTCGATATGGGTAATCGCGTTGAGGTGGTAGGAGTCCTCGTTGTCCATGCGGTCGCTGATGTCTTCCCAGCTCGCACCGCCATCGAGGGTTTCAAGCAGCGCGCCATAGGCGCCAACGGCCAGACCATGCTGTTCGTTCTCGAACCAGACATCCAGCAGTGGCGCCTCGCGCTCGCGCTCTTCGTACTGCCGCGTCCAGGTCTGACCGCCGTCCTCGGTAGCCAGGATCAGCGCGTCGTGGCCGACCGCCCAGCCCTTCTTGTCGTCGACGAAATACAGGGCAGTCAGCATCTGCCGGGTGGGCACCTTGGCCTGCTGCCAGCTCTTGCCGTCATCGTCGGAATAGAGAACGTGGCCGCGATCACCGGCCGCCACCAGTCGTTGGCCGACGCGGGTGATGTCCAGCAGAAGGCTGTTTGCCGCGCGGGTGGACTCGATCGAATAGCGAACCTGGGGATCGGAGGCGTTCTGCGCCTGTGCGGGCAACGTCGGCGCCAGCAAAAGCGAGAACACGGCACATAGCGTGAACACGCATGACAGCGGAGTATGGAAACGGAGCGCCAGCGGGTGGGAAGCGTCCACCGCGCGGCCGGACTGGGTGCGCCACAGAACGGGCTCACTCATACAAAACCCCCTTTATTCTTATAGGTAGGGCCTGCCGTTTCGGAAGGCTCGGCCATCCTAGCCAGCTTTGGAAAGGGGCTGCAATCGAGCGGACGTTATGTTTTGTTAAAGCGCGCCCCTGTGATTGGCGGGCGATCAGCGGGGGTTATGCGGACGCGCTTCGAAAGCGCCGAAAGGCTCTGGCCTGGGGCATCGGGCCGACCACCGGGATGGCCGGCCCCGCGCATTCAGGCCAGGCTCTTGCTGACCACTTCGTAAACGTCGCTGGAGAGTTCGCCGGACGCCAGGATGCGTTCCAGCTCGCCCTTCATCAGCGCCTGGCGCGCGCTGTCGTACTTGCGCCAGCGCGTGAGGGGTGCCAGTAGCCGCGACGCGATCTGCGGATTGAGCGCGTTGAGCGTGATGATCTGCTCGGCCAGGAAGCGATAACCGGCCCCGTCGGCACGATGGAAATTCACCAGGTTCTGATTCGCGAAAGCGCCGATCAACGCGCGAACCTTGTTCGGGTTCTTCAGGGTGAACGCCGGGTGCTCCATCAATGTCCGGACGCGCTCCAGGCCACCAGGAAGCGGGCTACCGGCCTGCACGCTGAACCATTGATCCATGACGAGCGCGTGGTCCTTGAAGTGCTCGGCAAAGGTTTCCAGTGCTTTGGTCCGCTCGGCCTCGAACGACGAATTGACCAACACCGCCAGTGCGTTCAGGCGCTCGGTCATGTTGTCGCAGTGCTCGAACTGCTCAAGGCAAGCCTGCAAGACGGCGTCGCGCTCGCTGAGCATCAGGTAGGACAACGCGATGTTCTGCAACGCACGACGGGCGAAGTGCTCGGCCTGGGCGACGTAGGGCGTGCGCCGCGAAATCTCGCGGTTGGTCTGGTAACGCTGCCAGAGCGGCTCGAACAGCGCTTGGGCGATGGCCCTACGCGCATGCTCGCGGGCCTGATGAATGGCATCGACGTCCGCCACCTCGCTGATCTCGGTGAGATAGGCCTCGCTGGGTAGCGAGAGCATCTCGGCGACCATCGCCTGGTCCAGCGAGTCGTCTTCGAGCAGTGTACGCAGTGCGTGGGTCAGACGATCGTCCATTGCCAGCGTCTCGCCGCGCTGCCGTTGGCCGATCAAATCGCGCAGCACCTGCACCGACAGCTGCTGCCCCGCCTCCCAGCGGTTAAATCCGTCCGTATCGTTCTGCATGAGGAACATCAACTGGTCGCGGCTGTAGGGGAAGTCCAGCTTGACGGGCGCAGAAAAGCCACGCAGCAGCGAAGGCAGCGGCTTCTTCGGTAAATCGACGAAAGTGAAGGTCTGCTCGGCTTCGGTGATGGCGAGCACCCGGGTACCAGCGGTGGCTTGGTCTTCGCCTTCCAGGCGCAGCGGCAGATCCGCGCCGTCGGAACCCAGCAGCCCCAGGGCCACCGGTATCACGAACGGCAGTTTCTCGCTCTGCCCGGGTGTCGGCGGACAGCTCTGGCGGAAAGTCAGACTGTAGCGACCTGCCGCCTCGTCGAACGCCTCGCTCACCTGTAGACGTGGCGTGCCGGCCTGGCTGTACCAACGCTTGAACTGGGTCAGGTCGACACCCGACGCATCCTCCATCGCCTTGACGAAGTCATCGACGGTCACCGCCTGGCCATCGTGGCGCTCGAAATACAGATCGGTGCCCTTGCGGAAGTTTTCCGCACCGACCAGCGTCTGGATCATGCGCACCACTTCAGCACCCTTTTCGTAGACGGTCAGGGTGTAGAAGTTGGAGATCTCGATGAAGGATTCCGGGCGCACCGAGTGCGCCATCGGACCGGCATCTTCAGCAAATTGATGGGTGCGCAGGTAGGCCACGTCTTCAATGCGCTTGACCGTCGGGGAATTCATGTCGGCGCTGAACTGCGAGTCGCGCAGTACCGTGAAGCCTTCCTTGAGCGACAACTGGAACCAGTCGCGGCAGGTCACCCGGTTACCCGACCAGTTGTGGAAATATTCATGGGCGACAATCGCCTCGACACGCTGGTGCGCGGCGTCCGTGGCGGTTTCGGCCTTCGCCAGAACGGCACTGGAGTTGAAGATGTTGAGGCCCTTGTTCTCCATCGCGCCCATGTTGAAATCGTTCACGGCGACGATCATGAAAATGTCCAGATCGTATTCGCGGCCGTAGACCTCTTCGTCCCAGCGCATCGAACGCTTCAGGCTATCCATCGCGTGTTGGACCTGGTCGATATTTTCCGGCTCGACGTAGATGCGCAGCGCGACCTCGCGCTCGGTCATGGTGGTGAAGCTGTCCTCGACGCACCACAGGTCACCCGCCACCAGGGCGAACAGGTACGCCGGTTTCTTGAACGGATCCTCCCAGGTAGCCCAATGACGACCCTCTTCGTCGCTACCGGTGGCGATTGGGTTGCCGTTGGACAGCAGCACCGGATAGCGATGCTGTTCGGCACTCACCGTGGTGGTGAATTTGCTCATCACGTCGGGACGGTCGAGGTAGTAGGTGATCTTGCGGAATCCCTCGGCCTCGCACTGGGTGCAGAACATCTTGCCGGACTTGTAGAGCCCTTCGAGTGCCGTATTGGTTTCAGGATGAATGCGCACCGTGCTGTCGATGACGAACCGCTCGGCCTTGGGCTGCAGCGTCAGGTGATCGGCATCTAGCTGGTAGTCGCCGGCCTGCAGCGCCGTGTCGTCCAGCGCCACGCTCAGGAGCTCCAGCTGCTGGCCGTCGAGCACCAGCGGCGGGAGGTTGCCGCCTGCGCTGGAGGATAGGTCCGGGTTGCGGCGCATCACCAGCTGCGCATGAACCAGCGTGTGATCCTCGTGCAGTTCGAAGGTCAGGTGGGTCTCGTCGATCAGGTAATCAGGGGCCTGATAGTCCTTGAGGTGGATGACTTTCGGTTGGTCGGTGCGCATGGCATGTGGCCCTTGTTCAGGCGCTGCGCCGAATCGAGGGGCAGCGCGTTGGGTTTGATTTCAGTCTAGTCGGGGCTCAGGCGTGTACGGCCAACAGGTAGGCCGTGTACTTGCGAACATTGATCACGCCCGTATCGAAGATCAAATACTGACCCTTGATTCCCATCAGCGTGCCCTCCACTACGGGCGTCTTGTCCAGATCGAAGCTGACGATCTTGGTCGGGTAGCGCTCCACCGGGTAGCGCATCTCCACCACCTCGGCGTCCGCCAGCGGCTGCACCGCCTGCAGGCCGAAGCGCTGCTGCAGGGCCAAAAGGCCTTCGGCGCAGCGATCGAACAACGTCTCACGGATTTCCAGCAGGTCGATGGGCTCGGCATCTCCCTTGAGCAAGGCGCGCCAGTTGGTGCGATCGGCGACCTGGCTGCGCAGCAGGTCTTCCACCAGGCCCGACTGCTGGCGCGTCGCAACGCGCAGGATGGGCAGCGCCTGGCTGGCGCCCTGGTCGAGCCAGCGGGTCGGCAACTGGGTGGCCCGGGTGATGCCAACCTTCACGCCCGAGGAGTTGGCCAGGTAGACGACATGGTCAGTCATGCAGAACTGCTGCCCCCAGTCGGCATCGCGACAGGTGCCCAGCTCATGGTGGCAGCGCTCGGGGCTGACGATGCAGATGTCGCACTGCGGAAGTTTCTTGAAGCAGGGATAGCAATAGCCCTGGCTGAAGCTCTTGTTGGTCTTGCGACCGCAATGGCTGCAGTGAATGGCTCCCAGGTACTGCAGGCGAACCGTCTTGCCGATCAGCGGATTGACCGGAACCAGTTGGTCGTCCAGGCGAAACGCGTAGTCGACCGGGGCGCCCAGCTGGACGGACATCTTGTTGAGCGCACCACGTCCGAGTTCGAGCATCAGTGACGGGTTTCCGAACCGGAGGTGAACAGAAGATTGGGAATCGGCTCGGACTTGGAGCTGCACTGCTGAGCGCCCATGTAGCCGGTGCGCTGCTCTTCGGGCAGATTCTGCATCTCCCAGGTGATCATCGCCTGCAGACACAGCTCCTTCTGCTCGGTGGTCAGCTTGCGACCATCACCCCATTTGCCGAGCTCCACGGCCAGCTTGAGGTTCTCGTAAATCTCGGGGGTGATGTTTTCGATGGCTTCGTTGAATGACGACATGGCCGGCTCCCAGTAGAACGAACGACCATTCTACCGGGCTGGCCGAGCTTGTGGGAGGCGCGTCCCAACGGCCTCTCTATGCGGTGCAACAGCAGTGCTATCTAGCGTGGCGCGAGCGCGCCAGCATTCCACCGCACACCCCGGTCAGGCATCCGGCCACCAGGCCGCCAACGTGCGCGGAATTGGCGATTGCCAGCGCCCCGAAGCTCACCACTTCGATCACGCCTGTCAGGCAGATCACCAGCCAGGCGAGCATCAGCACCACCACGCCGGATGGCAGACGGTAAGCTTCGCCGGGGGCGAGCTTCTGATACAACCAGCAATGCCCCAGCAAGCCGTAAAGCACGCCGGATAGCCCACCGAAGATGCCCGTTCCGCCATAGGCGTACTGGGCGAAGTTGGACACCAGCGAGTAGAGCAGCGTCAGGCCCAGCAGCGCGAACACGCCCTGGCGCGTCTCGATGCGTCGCCCCAGCTCCCAGTACCAGAGGCTGTTCATCGCCAGGTGCAGCCAACCGAAATGGATGAACATGGGCGTGAACAGGCGCCACCACTGGCCGGCGTCCAGCGACTGCTCAAGGCTGGCGAAATAGGCGTAGTCGCCCTGAATGCGAAAGTCGGTGAAGCTGAACCAGCGGATCGTCTCGAAGTTCTCGCCGACATGGGTGATCAACGCGATGACCAGTGTCGCCAGCAACACCAGTGCCGTGAACGGCACGCTGCGCAACGGCGTGGCGAACATCGCGATACGCGGCGCTGGCGGCGCAGGCATGGCATCGAGCGGTGCGTTGCCGTCGGGGAATTCTGCGTACAGCTTTCGCAGGTGCTCTGCAAGCTCCGCAGGTGCACGCAGCACTTGCTCGCCGGCCTCCTCCGAAACCCGGAACGGCAACTGCATTCGTCGCAGCATGGCGACGAAGCCGCTCAGATCCTGGGATACCGGTACCCGCAATACTTCCACGCAATCACCTCAATGCTCGGGTCGTTCGACCTCGACCCAGACGAATTTCGCCGAATCCAGGCGCGTCTCCTGGTCCAGCCGATAGGCGACCAGCTTGCCGTATTTCACCGCGCTGTAATCCAGGCAGGCGAGATTGGCACGAATCGGCCTCGGGTGACCGCTGCGCCAGTAATGACCGACGAACAACAGCGGCTCGTCAGGCCCATAGAGAAACAACCGGCTCTTCTGGCTGTCGGTCAGCGGCAGACACGCCGCATGCTCGGGCAGCGCATCGGGCTGGAACACGATGTCGCCGTAGGTACGTGGATTCTCTTCCCAGAACTTGGTGCGGAACGAGGCGCGAGTGAAGCCCTCGTCAGAGGTCAGCCGGATACCGTTGGGCAGGGGCATGTCGGTGCCCCGCAACAGGCGATCCAGCGCGCTGCAGGCGAAGCTGCCGTCGATTGCCGCCTCCCGCAGGAACTCCGGGTCCAGGCGTCCCTGGTCCAGACGCTCGCGCAGCCGGGCGATCACGTCCTTGTCCCAGCAGGCGTGTACGACCCGGAAGCGCTCGCCATCGAGGTAGAGAGGCAACTGGTAGAACCACTCGCGAAAGGCTTGCCATTCCTGCGGGTGCGCCTCGAACTGGCTGAAGGTTTCCTGCAGCAGCCGGGCGTAGCGAGGGCTGTGCTCGCGCACGAACTGCTTGCCGCTTTCCGGTGGCGCCGGCATGTCCCAGCCCAGCGCGTTGAATTCGTGGTTACCCATGATGCAGTAGGCCTGCCCGGCTTCGACCATGTCGTGCACCAGGTGCAGCGCCTCGCGTATGCGCGGGCCGCGGTCGATGATGTCGCCAAGAAAGATGACCTGCCGCCGTGGATGTCGCCAAACGCCACCCTGCTGGCTATAGCCCAGGCTGTCGAGCAGCCGGACCAGCGTGCGGGCACAGCCGTGAACATCGCCGATCAGGTCGTAACTGCGCCCGGGGTCGAGCCGCATCAGTCTCCTCCGCCGAGGCGGCTGCCCCAGCCGAGCTTGGTGCGGCAAACCTCGTAATAGTTGTGGTCCAGGGGATGGATCAGGTGCAGCTTCTGCGGCTTCTTGCGTACGGTCACCGTGTCGCCAGGTGCACAGGTGAAGTGGTTCTGGCCGTCACAGGAAACCTGCGGATAGATCTGCATATTGGGTGAGACAACGATTTTCAACTCGCTGTTGCCGTCGACGACGATCGGCCGGCTGGATAGCGTGTGGGGATACATCGGCACGATGACGATCGCATCGAGCTTGGGATGCATGATCGGCCCACCCGCCGACAGCGCATAGGCGGTGGAGCCAGTCGGCGTGGCGATGATCAGCCCGTCGGCCTTCTGGCTGCAGACGAAATGGCCGTCGATATAGAGCTCGAACTCGATCATCCGAGTCGACTTGCCGGGATGCAACACTACGTCGTTGAGCGCGTCGCCCTCTCCTATCGCCTCGTCGAAGCGCCGCGCCTGGGCTTCGAGCAGGAAGCGGTTCTCCAGCGTGTACTGCCCGGCCAACACTTCTGCGACCTTCTCTTCGAGCTCGTCCGGACGGATGTCGGTGAGAAAGCCAAGACTGCCCCGGTTGATGCCCAGTACCGGCACCCGGTGCCGCGCCATGACCCGCGCCGCGCCGAGCAGGCTGCCGTCGCCGCCGACCACGATCACCAGATCGCAGGATTCACCCAGCCGCTGCCGAGACGAGGTCTGCATGCCGTGTCCGGGCAACACCTCGGCGATGGACTCTTCGAGAATGACGTGAAGATGGCGGTCAACCAGGAATCGCTTGAGCCTGCGAATGGTGTCGAGGACCTGGGAACTGCCCAGACGTCCGATGATGCCGATGTTGCGAAACTGCTCCATAGAACTCCCGAGAGGGCAGAGGCGGGTCTGCCCGATTATGGGCGAAGGCCACGGCAGCGGCAAACCAGGGTCGACTATGCTTGCCTGATGACAACCGCCCTGTACGCCGACCTCATGCGAACGCTCAGGCACCCCCAGGTGCGCGACCTGGCCTGGGCGATCCTTTCGCCGCCATTGCTGGAGGCCTCGGCGACGCTGCGTCACCCGCTCTCGGGCAGCCGCTGGTACAGCCAGCCCGATCTGCTCGCAGACTGGCTGATGCATCAGGACGCAGCTGCCGAGGGCCTGCAACGATGGCTCGCCCAACGCAGCAACCGGCGCCTGGGACTGTATTACGAGCGTCTCTGGCAGTATGCCCTGACCCACGCGCCGGACATCGACCTGATCGTCGCCAACCTGCCGATCCGCGAAGGCGGCAACACGCTCGGTGAACTGGACCTGTTAATACGCGATCCGGAGGGTGTGCATCACCTCGAATTGGCGGTGAAGTTCTACCTGGGCAATGGCGGGGGCGGCGACGGCGCACCCCATCACTGGATCGGCCCCGGTGGCCATGATCGGCTGGACCTCAAGCTGGACCATTTGCTGCGCCATCAGCTGAATCTGAGCATGCACGAGCAGGCGAAAGCCGCGCTCGCCGAGCTCACCAGCAGCACCATCCAACCGGCCCTCTGGCTCGGCGGCTATCTGTTTGAACCCTGGCCAAGCGGTTGCTTGCCACCGGCCGGCGCAAATCCGCTGCACCTGCGAGGGATCTGGGTACGCCAGCGTGACTGGCCGGCACTGGCAGGCGAATACCGTTGGCAGATGCTGCCTCGCCAGGAGTGGCTCGCTCCGGCCCGGCTGGAGCTGGATTTTGACTTGGACGACACGCTCCGCCCCAAGCTAGACGAACATTCGCCCGCACGACTGATGGCGCGTCTGCAGAGCAACGGTAACGTCTGGGAAGAGGCACAACGAGTGTTCGTGGTACCGGATCGCTGGCCCGCCACCGATACCGCTGGCTAGCGGCTGCTGCGCTCGATGCGCCCGCCCGATCGGGCAAGGTAACCGGAGCCGCTCTGGCACAGCAGCGCATCGTGCTGGACTGCCGGCAAGCCATCGACCCCGTCGCGCAGCACGAAGGCACTGAAACCCAGCTGAGTCAGCAGGAACACCGCGCTGGCGCTGCGCTTTCCGCTGTCGCAGTAGCACAGATAGGTGCGCGCGTGATCGAGCAGGCGTGCCTTGAGCCGCAGCAGGTCCAGCGGCATGTGCAACGCATGCAACGCGTGCCCACGCTCGTATTCGTCCTGCAGGCGAACGTCCAGCCACTGGGCGCCCGAGACGAGCAGGCGTGCCGCCTCGGCCAGGGACACGTCGGCGACCACCGGAGCCTCTAGCAGTGCGTGAAAATCGGCACGGGCCAGGCGCAGCACGCAACCGTCTTCGAGCATAGTCACCGTCGCATTGCGCGGGCGGTCGACGAGCAGCGCCTCTTCACCGAAACAGGCGCCGACTTCGAGCTCGGCGACGACCTGCCGGCCGCTCCCGGCTTCCTGGATGACTTCGACCCGGCCGGCCTTGAGGAAGTAACAGCAATCACCGACATCGCCCTGCTGGATCAGCGTTTGCCCGACAGCTACCTCGAGGCTTTCCAGACGGTCGAACATGCACCGCACGTTGGCCGGCGGCACCTTGGCGAACAGCGGATTTTCAAGCAACTGCTCCAGCCACTCCGGCGAATGACCTTCGAGCGACAACTGCACGAGCAGGTCCTGATAGGTCTGGCGCCAGGTCAGCAGGCGGTCGAGTTGGGCACTGTCGATGGCCAGCACGCTGCAGTCCGACAACGCATGCGCCCGTTGCCAGCGTGGGCCGGGGCCGATGGAATAGCAGCTCGCCGCGGTACCGGCCACCAAACACCGCTCCTGGCCGTCACCGCCATGCAACAGAAGCTCGCCAGAGAGCAGGAAGAACAGCGTCGCGGTGCTGTCCTGGACACCGAACAGGAGCTCACCGGCCAGCAGCGGCCGTGGCGTCAGCTGGCCCTGCAGCTCGCGCAGCTGACGCCGCGACAATGCATTGAGCGGCACCAGGCTACGCAGTTGGTCGGGGTGTAGCGGCTTTTTCATTCGGGCTTTCCAGCGTACATCTCAGGTACCCAGCCTACGCAATTCGGCTTCAGCCGCACGGCGCCCCTGCAGGCCGCCGGTATGAACGAATACCAGCCGTGTGCCGCGCTCCAGCCCGCCTTCTTGCAGAAAAGTACGCAACGCCAGCAGAGCCTTGGCGGTATAGACCGGCTCCAGCGGCAATCCCGAGTCGCGTTCGGTCTCGAAAAGAAAGCGCGCCAGGGTCTCGTCGAAACGGCCGAAGCCGTCGCGGCTGGCGTCGACCAACCGATAGGGGTGCGACGCCTGGCCGGCCTGCGCGAGCAGCGAGTCGATTTCAGCGGCGACCCGATGCGAAGGCGGCCCCGCCAGCGCACCATACACCGCGCGCTGCCCGGCTTCGGCGATAGCCAGCCCGGCCAAGGTGGTACCCGTTCCCGCAGCGAGCCACCAGCCGTCGTATTCGCCGAAGCCCACCTCGCCCAACTGGCCACGCACCTGCTCGACCATCCCTGCGCAGCCCAGCGCACCGGCAAGCCCTCCGCCGCCCTCGGGGATCGGGTAATGACCAGGATGACGCTCGAGCCAGGGCGCCCAGAAGTCGGGGCGATGGCGTTGACGGTAGCCATCGTAGCCAAGCCAGTGCAATTCCATGCCGAAGCGGCGCAGGTCGGCCACTGTAGGCGTTTCGACAGGGTGCCCGCGCAACAGGCCGACCGTGGCGTAGCCGAAGCGGCACCCGGCGGCCGCCAGTGCATGCAGATGGTTGGAATGGGCACCGCCGAGGCTGAGCAGCCCTGAAGCGCCCGAGGCCGCGGCGGCCCGCAAATGGTGCGATAGCTTGAACCATTTGTTGCCGGACAGCTGCGGGTCGACCAGATCGAGGCGCAATACAGCGAGCTCGACTCCCGCGCGCCGAGCCCAATCAAGGTCGAGCCTCTGCAGCGGCGCCCAGCCGGGTTCCAGCACCAGCGCTTCGAGCATCAGCTACCGGTGCGCAAACGATGCTCGGACTTGTGCCGCGAGCAACAATTGGATTCGTTGACGATGAAGCGCGCTGGCGTGTCCACCCGATCCAGCGGGATGGCGCAGCGCTCGCCGCTGGACAGACTCGCCTCGCATGCCGGGTCCTGGTAGTGCTTGAGCCACTGGCGATATTGCTCTTCGGAGACAAAGCACTTGGAGGCCGCGTAGGCCATCGGGTTTTCCTGGTAGCGGGCAATGTCCTGCAAGGCGATCGTTAAGTGGCCGGCACCGGGGTGGTAGACGACGAACACCACGCCCAGGCGCGAAAGCCGCTCGAGGATGTTGTCGCTGCCCTGGCGCACCAGCTCCTCGCGTTCGCGCTTGAGCCTGTCGATTTCCTCTTCCAGGGCGGTGTCCAGCTCGTTGCGGTAGGACAGCTCGACATCGCGAATGGCAACCTGCTCCTTGTATTCCACCACAGCCGCCGCCACCCGTGCCTCCACTTCGCGTTCGAACTGCGCCCGGGCGACGTCGACTTCGGCACGCCCGTGGCGCTCGAGCGTGCGCACCTGCTCGCTCATCTCTTCGCGCGCCTTCTGGAAGCTCTCCGCCTGGGTGGCCAGCTGGGTCTTGAGGCTGGCGTTGAGATCTTCCTGCTGGCGCAGTTTCTGCTGTAGCTGACGCAGCTCTTCGCGCAGTTGGTTCTGCTGCGCCTCGCTTGCCTGCCTGAGCTGGGCGATCTCGTCCTCACGCTGCTGGCTGAGGCTGGCGATCCGCAGACGCTGTTGCTTGATCAGCTGGGCGGTCTTGAGGCGGTGTTCCTGCTCGAGCTTCTCGGCCTGTTTCGCCGCTTCGTCCTGGGCCGGATCGGCCTGAACCCAGCGATCTTCGGCAGCCATCTGCAGGCGTTCGGCCGGCACGCTGGTGGGCATTTCGTCGTCGACCAGCAGGCCCATCTGATTGCGCTTGATCTGGTCGCGCAACAGCACCAGATCGTTTTTACCCGGTGCAAGGCTGGGATCCCACAAGTGCATCTGATGCCACGCCACCGGGCATTGGCTGCGACAAGCCAGGCGGATCGGCCCGGCGCCGAGATCTGGACCACGTCCGGCACGCTCGGCCAGATGGCGCAGCGGGATGTTCCAGCCGCTGTCGGCGGATCCGTCGTCGTTGAAATCGAGATAAAAGAACACCACGCCGCGAATCAGCAGCCGAGGGTTGATGAGAACGTAAGCAACGCGCATCTGCTGATCGGCGAACTCGGGCATGTTCACCACGCCGTCCAGCAGGGCTTCGAATTCGGGAAAGAGCATTTCCTTGCAGATGCCATGCTCACCAAAGAACAGCACGGCTTCGGCTATCTGCGGTTTGTTCTGCATGCTCGGATTTCCTCTGTGGCCCGAACATCGCCGGGCCAGCGCTTTTCAGAAGATGGCATAGTACCTGCAAAAACCACGCTATCTCATTGTTGCGCAAGTCTAGGGGAAAACCTCGACGGGGCAATGTGACTGGGTTGGCAGTGACCTGGGCGCCGCCTGACGGATCGACGCACGGAGCGGAAAAACTGTGATGATTTGGTCAAATCATTCAGGTTCCGAGGGCAGCCAGACGCTTGCCCATCTCGTCGCCGAGCGCCTGCAGCGCGCTCATGGGACGGATCATCACCTCGAACTCACAGATCTTCCCCGCCTCGTCGAACGCGATCATGTCGACGCCCTTGAGCGTTCGCGTACCGACCCTGGCGCTGAACTCGAGCACCACGTTCCGCCCATCGGCGCAGGCGAGTTGCCGGTGGTAGCGAAAGTCCTCGAAGACGCCCAGCACCGTATTCAGGATCAGGTTGACCGCCCTCGCCCCCTCGTAGGGTTTGAACGCCATCGGCGAGCGGAACACCGCATCGTCGGCGAGCAGGACCGGCAGGGACGAGAGGTCGCGTGCGGCGACCATCCGGTGCCAGTGGTCGAGGCTGGCGGCCGCCGGGGTTTGCAGTATCAGTGCGGACATGGAACACACCTCCGGATGAAAAAGGCCCCGCTGATGCGGGGCCTCGGATCAGATCGCTGCCGCGAGGCGCGATCCCTGGTCGATCGCGCGCTTGGCATCGAGTTCGGCCGCGACGTCGGCGCCACCGATCAGATGCACCCGGCAGCCGGCCGCTTCGAGGCCTGCCTGCAACTCGCGCAACGGGTCCTGGCCGGCGCAGAGGATGATTGTGTCGACCGGCAATACCTGCGGCTCGCCGCCAGCGACGCCCACATGCAGGCCGGCATCGTCGATTTTCAGGTATTCCACCGCGCTGACCATTTGTACGTTGCGGTTCTTCAACCCGGCGCGGTGGATCCAGCCGGTGGTCTTGCCCAGCCCGTTACCCACCTTGGACGCCTTGCGCTGCAACAGGTAGACCTGGCGCGCCGCTGGCTGCGGCTGTGGCTGCACGCCAGCCACCCCACCGCGAACCGAAAGGTTCGGGTCGATGCCCCACTCCTTCCAAAAGGCTTCGCGGTCCAGGCTGGTACTCGCCCCCTGGTGGGTGATGAACTCGCTGACGTCGAAACCGATGCCGCCCGCACCGATGACCGCTACCGTCGCACCCACAGGCTTGCGACCGAGGATGGCATCCAGGTAGCCGATGACCTTGGGATGCTCGACACCGGGGATATCCGGTGTGCGCGGCGCGATGCCGGTGGCGAGGAGGATCTCGTCGAAACCGCCATTGACCAGCGTCTCGACGTCCATGCGTGTGCCGAGCCGAACGTCGACACCGGTGCGCTGCAGCCGGTGCTGGAAATAACGCAGGGTTTCGTAGAACTCTTCCTTGCCTGGGATCCGCTTGGCGACGTTGAACTGGCCGCCGATCTCACCTGCCGCATCGAACAGCGTCACCTGATGACCACGCTCGGCTGCGACCGAGGCCGCCGCCAAGCCGGCTGGGCCGGCGCCGACCACGGCGATACGCTTGGTCTGCACGGTGGGAATGTAGTTGAGCTCGGTTTCATGGCAGGCGCGCGGGTTGACCAGGCACGTGGTCAACTTGCCGCTGAAGGTGTGATCGAGGCAGGCCTGGTTGCAGCCGATGCAGGTATTGATCTCCTCGCTGCGTCCGGCGGCGGCCTTGTTGACGAAGTCCGGGTCGGCGAGGAACGGCCGCGCCATGGACACCATGTCGGCGTCCCCCTCGGCCAGCACACGCTCGGCGACCTCCGGCATGTTGATCCGGTTGGTGGTAATCAGCGGAATCGACACCTCGCCGCGCAGCTTGGCGGTCACCTTGGTGAAGGCCGCGCGCGGCACCTTGGTGGCGATGGTCGGGATACGCGCCTCGTGCCAGCCGATGCCGGTGTTGATCAGCGTGGCGCCTGCCTGCTCGACCGCTCGCGCCAGCTGCACGATCTCTTCCCAACTACTGCCGCCCTCGACCAGGTCGAGCATCGACAAACGGTAGATGATGATGAAGTCGCGACCGACCGCTTCGCGCACCCGGCGCACGATATCCACCGGAAGGCGCATGCGGTTTTCGTAGCTGCCGCCCCAGCGATCGTCACGCTGGTTGGTGTGGGCGACCAGGAACTGATTGATGAAATAGCCTTCGGACCCCATCACCTCGACGCCGTCGTAACCGGCCACCTGGGCCAGGCTCGCGCAATTGACGAAATCGCGGATCTGTTTCTCGATGCCTTCTTCGTCCAGCGCCCGCGGGGTGAACGGATTGATCGGCGCCTGGATCGCGCTCGGCGCCACCAGCTGTGGGTTGTAGGCATAACGCCCGGCATGGAGGATCTGCAGGCAGATCTTGCCGCCCGCCTCGTGCACCGCCTGGGTCACTACCTTGTGCTCGTCCGCTTCTTCGGGCGTCGACAGCTTGGCCGCACCGGCGCGCACGGCGCCCTCCTCGTTCGGCCCCACCCCGCCGGTAACGATCAGCCCGACGCCGCCACGGGCGCGTTCGGCAAAGTAGGCGGCCATGCGCTCGAAGCCGTTGGGCATTTCTTCAAGGCCGGTGTGCATCGAGCCCATCAGCGTGCGGTTGCGCAAGGTCGTGAAGCCCAGGTCCAGCGGGGCCAGCAGGTGTGGGTAAGCGGTCATGGAATATCCTCGTCAGGCTGCCGCACCTCATGGGGCTGCGGTCGGTAATGGCCGAACGATAGTCAGCCGTAGCCGCCGGCTCAATGATCGAAACACACAACTTAATGACCAATTTGCACAGCGCGACTTGGCTTTTTCGCGTGGCCGTCCTAGGCTGAGCGCCACCTTCCGCCCTTGTTGCCTTCCATGCGTCGACTTCTCAGACTCGCCCTCATCGCTCTGCTGTCCATTGCCGCGCTGGTGCTCTACCTGCAATGGACGCGCGACCGCGACAGCGGCCCGCTGCTGTCGGACCTGCGTCTGCTGCCCATCATCAGCGAGGGCGAGCCGAACGCCGGCCCCAACCTGCTCGGTGTCGAGACGCACCTGATGCCCGCCGACTACCAGAGCCGCGAGCGGCTGCATCTGAAATTCGCCACCTATCTGGAGCAGGCCCGCCAAGCCGGTATGCTCGGCCCGCAAACCGTCGTAGTGCTGCCCGAACACGTCGGCACCGGCTTGTTCGCCCTAGGCGAAAAAGCCGAGGTGCAACAAGCCAGAACCCTGCGCGACGCGATGCAGCTGATGGCCATGAGCAACCCGTTTCACTACCTCGGCGCCCTGCTCGCTAACGAGGGTGACGATCGGCGTACCGATGCCGTGCTGCGAATGAAGGCCTCCCAGATGGCCGAGGCCTACCAGAGCATCTTCGGCCAGCTGGCGGCAGAGTTCGGCGTGACACTGGTCGCTGGTTCGGTTGTGCTGCCCGAGCCCCGACTGGAAAACCGGCGGCTATCGGTCGGTGACGGCCCGTTACGCCAGGTCAGCCTGGTATTCGACCCCAGCGGCCAGCCGCTCGATGGCCTATGGCACAAGCGCTCGGTCAGCCGTTATGAACGGCGCTACAGCGATGCCTCGGACCAGGCCCAGCCGGCCCCGGTCGACACGCCGGCCGGGCGGCTCCAGGTGGCCCTCGGCTGCGATGCCTACGCAGGCGTCGACGAACGCACCGAGGTTTTGGCGATCCCCGGAGCGGTAGTGATCGAGACATGCGGGCACGGCGCCCATCCACTGCCACAGGAGCTGCCGCAGGTGGCGGTGGCCACCCTCGGCCTGCCCTGGAATCTGCTGGGCTCGCCGCGCAGAGCGGCCGCGCATAATCACCAGATGCCGGTGCGCCTGACCAATCGCTGGCTGCCCGAACGCTCATGACCGCTGCCCGGGTCAGGCTCGGCGATCTCTCGGTCGGCTTCGTGCACAGCCTCAGCGCCGCACTGCGAAAACAGGGCATCGATGCCGTTCCGCTGCTGGAAAGCTACGGCCTGGACGCGGCGCGCCTGGCCGACCCACGCGCGCAGCTGTCGATTCCCCGCTACATGCGCCTGGGCCATGCGGCCATGCAGCTCGCCGACGACCCGGCGCTGGGGCTGGAAATGGGTCGACTGCGCAAGGCCAGCCACATGGGCCTGGCCGGCGTCACCGCTGCCCAGGCGCCAACGGTACGCGAGGCGGCACGCGCCCTGACGCGCTTCGAGCCGCTCTATGCGTCCAACTACCGCGGCCATTCCCGTTTCGAGGAAGACGCCCGCGGCGCCTGGCTGCGCTTCTATTCGATCAGCCCCTACAACGCCTATAACCGCTTCGTGGTCGACACCGTGCTGGCCAGCTGGATCACCCAGCTCGGCGCAGTCGCCGGCCATGCGCTAACCCCAGTGGCGGTACACATCGAATTCCCGGCGCCTTCGTATGCGCCGCGCTACGAGCCGCTCTTCGGCCCGACGGTGACCTTCGGTGCCGCCGACAACGCGCTGCGCCTGGACCAGCCGGTTCTGGCGCTGCGCAATCCTGAGCACTGTCCAGGCACCTGGCGCCACCTGCTGGAGCTCTGCGAGGCGGAACTTGAGCAGCGCACGCGGACACGCAGCCTGCGCGAGCGCATCACGCAGATTCTCGGCCCCTTGCTCAAGGGCCAGGAACCGGACTTGCAACAGATTGCTCAACGCCTGCAGACGCCGACCTGGACGCTGCGCCGCAAGCTCGCAGAGGAAGGCACCAGCTACCGGACCATCCTCAACGACACCCGGCGCGACCTGGCGATGGCCTACATTCGCGACACCGAAGCGGCATTCGGCGAAATCGCCTGGCTGCTGGGTTTCGCCTCCGCCGAGGCTTTCCAGCGTGCGTTCAAACGCTGGAGCGGGCAGACGCCAGGCGAGTTCCGTCGTGCGCAACGGCAGGCGGGATAGCGCTGGCAGCGCGTAAGGCGCGCAGGATTTAGATGCGCCTTACGCGCCCGCCCAGATGCGGCAGGACTGGAAGCAATACTGAGCCGGTTAGCTCGTCAGACCCGCAGCAGACATGAACAGACGGATGACATACGCCACCGCACCGAGGGCCAGCACGCTGGCGCCCCAAAGCCCCACCAGCCAGGCCATGCGCTGCCACAACGGCTTCTGCTCCTGCGAACCCTTGTCGTCGGGCTTCATGTCCACGGCGAGACCTCCTTGGTCTGGCGGTCAGTGATAACCGTCATCGGCCGTTACCTTGCCGCGGAACACGTAGTAGCTCCAAGCGGTGTATACCAGGATGATTGGGATGATCAGCAGCGCACCCACCAAGGCGAAACCCTGACTTTCGGGCGGCGCAGCAGCCTCCCAGATCGTCACCGATGGCGGAATGATGTTCGGCCAGAGGCTGATGCCAAGACCGCTGTAGCCGAGGAAGATCAGACCCAGCGTCAGCAGGAACGGCGTGTAATGCGCCTCGCTGCGAATCGAGCGCAGCAGGAAGAATGTGCACAGCAGCACCAGGACTGGCACCGGCATGAACAGGAACAGATTGGGCGTGGTGAACCAGCGGTCGGCGATGTCCGGATGCGTCAGCGGCGTCCAGATGCTGACGATGCCGATCATCAGCAGCACCAGCAGTACCAGCGGCTTGCCCAGCTTGCGCATGCGCTCCTGCAGCTCGCCGTCGGTCTTCATGATCAGCCAGGTACAGCCGAGCAAGGCGTAGGCGACGATCAGCGCCACGCCGCAGAACAGCGAGAACGGGGTGAGCCAGTCCAGCGCGCCACCGGCGAAACGCCGATCCTCGACCGGCATGCCGCTGATGAACGCCCCCAGCGCCACGCCCTGGAAGAACGTCGCGCAGAGCGAGCCGCCAATGAAGGACTTGTCCCAGATGTGCCGCTTGAGCTGGGTAGCCTTGAAGCGCAGCTCGAAGGCCACACCCCGGAAGATCAACCCCATGAGCATGAAGATGATCGGCAGGTAGAGCGCTGGCAGCACCACCGAATAGGCCAGCGGAAAGGCGGCGAACAGCCCCGCCCCGCCGAGCACCAGCCAGGTCTCGTTGCCGTCCCAGATGGGGGCGGCGGTGTTCATCATCACATCGCGCTTGCCCTCTTCCTGTACGAACGGGAAAAGAATGCCGATGCCCAGATCGAAGCCATCCATGACGACGTACATCATCAGGCCGAAGATGATGATGACGGCCCAGATTAAGGAAAGATCAACGCCCATGTCAGTTCCTCTCGCCCAGTTCGTCGCCTTTGTTTTCGTGCATGTCCTCGTCGGCCGCGGAAAGCGGCCGCATCGGCGTGCGTTTCTCGCCCGGCCCGCCTGCGCCCTTTTCCTTGCCTTCGTGAACCACAGGCCCCTTGCGGACCAGGCGCATGACATAGGCGAAGCCCACGCCGAACACGGCGAAATAGATGACCACGAACATCGCCAGCGTCACGCTCAACTGGGTCGCGCTATGGGGCGTCACCGCGTCGGCGGTGCGCATGACGTTATAGATGACCCATGGCTGGCGGCCGATCTCGGTGGTGAACCAGCCCGCCAGGATCGCGATGATCCCCGACGGCCCCATCCACATGGCCATGGTCAGGAACGGACGCGAGGTGAACAGCTTGCCCTTGAGCCGCAGCACCAGACTCCATAGGCCGCAAAGGATCATCAGCAGCCCCATCGCCACCATGGTGCGGAAGGTCCAGAAGACGATGGTGGAATTAGGCCTGTCCTCGGGTGCGAACTCCTTGAGTGCCGGCACCGGCTCGGTGAGGCTGTGCTGGAGGATCAGGCTGCCCAGGTAGGGAATCTCGACCTTGAAGCGAGTTTCCTCCCGCTCCATGTCCGGCCAGCCAAACAGGATGAGCGGCGTCGCTTCGCCCGGCGTGTTTTCCCAGTGGCCTTCCATCGCAGCGATCTTCGCCGGCTGATGCTCAAGGGTGTTCAGGCCATGAAAGTCGCCGATGACCGCCTGGATCGGTGCGACGATCAGGGCCATCCACATCGCCATCGACAGCATCTTGCGCACCGGCGGCGTGTTGCGCCCTCGCAACAGGTGCCAGGCCGCAGCGGCGCCAACGAAGAACGCGGTCGCCAGATAGGCCGCGGTCGCCATGTGCAGCAGCCGGTAGGGGAACGAGGGGTTGAAGACGATGGCGAACCAGTCGACCGGAATCACCACGTCGTTGACGATTTCGTAACCTTGCGGGGTGTGCATCCAGCTGTTCGAAGACAGGATCCAGAACGTCGAGATCAGCGTGCCGACCGCCACCATCACGGTGGAAAAGAAGTGGAGCCCTGGGCCGACCCGGTTCCAGCCGAACAGCATCACGCCGAGAAAGCCCGCTTCGAGGAAGAAGGCGGTGAGCACCTCGTAGGCCAGCAGCGGCCCGGTCACGCTGCCGGCGAATTCCGAAAAGCCGCTCCAGTTCGTCCCGAACTGATACGCCATGACGATGCCGGAGACCACGCCCATCCCGAAGTTAACCGCGAAGATCTTCAACCAGTAATGGTAGAGATCGCGATAAACCTCCTGCTTGGTCTTCAGCCATAGACCTTCGAGCACGGCGAGGTAGCTGGCAAGACCAATGGTGATGGCAGGAAAGATGATGTGGAACGAGATGGTGAACGCGAATTGTATTCGCGCGAGGTCTAATGCCTCCAAACCGAACATGGACACTTCCTCTTCTTATAACCGCTACGCAAGGCATGCAGTCACGCTGCAATTAGGGACAACAGGAAAACAGAAAGGGTGCACCGTTAGAAGCGCAAACACTCAGCAGGCCCTGGGGCTTAGTGTCACAGTCCCGCCACACATGGGCTGAACGAACCCCAATGGGGGGCAGTCGGACCTGTGGAGCCTTGCTGCCAACGGAACGCGTCTTATCCATGATCCTTTCGCTGCTGGCCGCCCTGGTGCTGGCGGCGGTCCATTTCCTCACCGGTCAGTTGCAGGTCCTCGACGACCTCGCACGCAGGCGCTGGCTTTCGGCTGCCGGCGGCGTATCGGTCGCCTACGTCTTCATCCACCTGCTTCCTCTGCTGGCTGCCGGCCAGGATGTGATGAGCAACGCCCAGTTCGACCTGCTCGACTACCTGGAGCACCACGCCTATCTGCTGGCGTTGGCCGGATTGATGTGCTTCTACGGACTGGAGTGCATGATCCAGAAGCACCGCAACCGACTTCCCGACCAGACTGAATCCCATGGGGGCGTGTTCTGGCTGCACATCGCCTCCTTTGCCGGCTACAACGCACTGATCGGCTACATCCTCGTGCATCGGGAATCTCCCGCGGCCCTGGAACTCGTGTGGTTCACCATCGCCATGGGGCTTCACCTTCTGGTCAACGATTTTGCCCTGCAGAGCGCCCACAACGAGCTTTACCGGCGTCGCGGTCGCTGGGCGCTGGCAGCCTCGGTACTGGTCGGCTGGGCTCTCGGCACCGCCACTGAAGTTTCGGAGCTTGCGGTTGCCGCGTTGGCCGCGTTCGTCGCCGGAGGCATCATCCTGAACGTGCTGAAGGAAGAGTTGCCGGAAGAAAACAACAGCCACGTCGGCGCCTTTGTCGGTGGCGCTGCCGCTTACGCGATCGTGCTACTGGTGGTCTGAGGCACCCGGCAACCAGCCGGGTACCTTGCCGCGTTCAAAGGATCGGCTTGCCGCCCGTGACAGCAACGCGGGCGCCGCTGACGTAACTGGCTTCGTCCGAGGCCAGCATCACGTACACCGGCGCCAGCTCCACCGGTTGCCCAGGACGCCCCAGCGGGACGCTGCCACCGAACTCGGAGACTTCTTCCGGCGGCATGGTCGACGGAATCAGCGGCGTCCAGATCGGCCCCGGCGCGACGCTGTTGACCCGAATTCCCTTCTCGCCCAGCAGCTGCGCAAGCCCCGCGGAGAAATTGGCGATTGCGCCCTTGGTCGTCGCATAAGGCAGCAGGGTCGGCTTGGGCATGTCGGAGTTGACCGACGACGTGTTGATGATCGCGCTACCCGAACGCATATGCGGCAGCGCCGCCTGGCAGATTCTGAACATAGCGGTGATGTTGGTATCGAAGGTGCGGACCCACTCCTCGTCGGTAATTTCCTCGAACGTGGGGTGGCTCATCTGGAAGGCGGCGTTGTTTACAAGGATGTCGATCCGTCCGAAAGCCTCGACCGTCTTGGCGACCAGATCGAGACAAACCTGACGCTGGGCGATATCACCCGGCAGCAACAACACCTTGCGCCCGGCCTCCTCCACCCAGCGGGCGGTCTCCTTGGCGTCCTCGTGCTCATCCAGATAACCGATCGCGACGTCGGCGCCTTCACGTGCATAGGCAATGGCCACGGCGCGACCGATGCCACTGTCACCCCCGGTGATAAGCGCAACCTTGCCGGCCAGGCGGCCACTGCCCTTGTAGCTCTGCTCGCCACAATCGGGCGTCGGGTTCATCTTTTGTTGCGAGCCGGGGACGGCCTGGGGTTGTTCGGGAAAAGGTGGGCGTGGGTAATCGGTCATGGTGTCCTCCTGGGATCATCGGGCGACAAATGGCCCCTATATCGTTCCCATGCGTAGCGGCGCTACGCCGGGCCTCCCAATGTCCGACCGGACAGTTTTCTCTGCGGTTCAGGCCGGCCGTCAGCCAGCCGGGCCTCCCGCCGAGCGGCGTCGAGCGCCTGCTCCGGCGATCGACGACTAAACTGCTACGGCCCGGCATCCAACTCCACCAGGAGCCCCTATGCGCATCACCCTGTTCAGCAGCAAGCCCTACGACCGGGCCAGCTTCGTCTTGGCCAACCAGCAGCAAGGTTACGACCTGCATTTTCTCGAGCCGCGCCTGAACGCCGACACCGCCGCGCTGGCCGAAAGCGCCGAGGTCGTCTGCGCCTTCGTCAACGACGACCTCAGCGCTCCGGTACTCGAACGTCTGCACTTGGGCGGAACCCGGCTGATCGCCCTGCGCTCGGCCGGCTACAACCACGTCGATCTGGTCGCAGCCCACCGCCTGGGGCTGCCCGTAGTACGGGTGCCTGCCTATTCGCCCCATGCGGTCGCCGAGCATACGGTCGCGCTGATGCTGGCCCTAAACCGTCGGCTGCCGCGGGCCTACAACCGTACCCGTGATGGCGATTTCTCGCTGCACGGACTGACCGGTTTCGATGTGTACGGCAAACATGTCGGCGTGGTCGGCGGCGGACAGATCGGCAGCGCCTTTGCCCGCATCATGCTCGGCTTCGGCTGTCAGGTTCAGGTCCATGACCCACAACCCAGCGCGGAACTGCAGTCGCTCGGCGTGGAACTCTGCGGGCTCGACCGACTGCTCGCCGAGAACGACATCATCAGCCTTCACTGCCCGCTCACACCCGACACCCATCACCTGATCAACCGCACCAGCCTGGCGGAGATGAAACCCGGAGCGATGCTGATCAACACCGGGCGCGGCGCCCTGATCGACACGCCGGCACTGATCGAGGCGCTCAAGAGCGGTCAGCTCGGCCATCTGGCGCTGGACGTCTACGAGGAAGAGGCAGGGCTGTTTTTCGAAGACCATTCCGCGCGCCCTCTGCAGGACGATGTACTGGCACGCCTACTGACGTTTCCCAATGTCATCGTCACTGCGCACCAGGCCTTTCTCACGCAGGAAGCGCTGGCCGCCATCGCCTCGACCACCCTGAGCAACGTGGCCGCCTGGGAAGCCGGAAACCCGAGCAATCGGGTCTAGCCGGTACGCCTGCATCGCCAGCGATGGCCGCATCGCGTGAAGCCAGGCGCAGTTTGCTAGGATGGCACCCCATGGATGCTCACCCCAACACACCGGACGGCGCCGTGCACGATGCAGCGCTGGCCGTCACCGCCCGTGCCGCACGCCCTCCCCGACAGGCCCGCGGCCAGCAACGCATAGATATCATCCTCGATGCCTGTGGCCGGCTGCTGCGCAAACAGGGCGAAGCTGCGCTGACCATGCACGGCATCGCCCGCGAAGCCCACACGTCCATCGGCTCGCTCTACCACTTCTTTCCCGATAAGCAGAGCGTGCTCAAGGCCCTGGGCGATCGCCATCTGGAGGTGATTCGCGCGATCTTCGAACGCATCGAGCCCATTTCCGATGCCCAGTGGATCGGCTTCAGTTCGGCAGACGTGATCCGCCATCTACTACGTCCGTTTCTGGACTATTTCGTCGGTCATCCGGATTTTCTGCACCTGGTGCACGCCACCCCGGACACTGATGACCGGGAACTGAAGGCACGGATGCTCGGGCTGATACAACGCGTGATCACCGTGCGCCTGCCCAGCGCCAGCCAGCTGGCCCGACAGGCCTACGCCGTGACGCTGTTCAGCCTGCCGTTCGGGATGATCAAAGAGATGCTGCTGGAAAATGACGAAGCGCTGCGCGAGCCGATCCTGACCGGCGAAATGCCACGCGCCCTGCAGGCCTACCTCGAAGCGATCGAGGCCGCGAACAGCCGGTAGCCAAACCACTGCAAAGGCACGGTCGCTCAGCGCGAGCACAGCTGCATCCGGGCTGCAGCCTCCCGCAACGCGCGAGCCGTAGCACGCCAAGCCAAAGGTCCGGGAGGGCCTTTTCGACAGGCACAAAAAAAGCTGCTCGAGGCAGCTTTTCTTGTTCATCCATTCACTCGAAAGGATGAGATATATGGCGCAGCGGACGGGACTCGAACCCGCGACCCCCGGCGTGACAGGCCGGTATTCTAACCGACTGAACTACCGCTGCGCGTCGGCCGGACTTTCGTCCGAATTCACAAGGGTTGGTGGCTGATGACGGGATCGAACCGCCGACCCCCTGCGTGTGATGCAGGTGCTCTCCCAGCTGAGCTAATCAGCCGATCGCCTTGCGAGGCGCGCAATTTACTGATGCGCCTACGGCAAGTCAATAAGAACTATGAAGTTTTTTTGATGAGCTCGCCGTTCGCCGGAAAATCTCTATCGCTGCGGCCTCGCTGGCAACTTATTCACTTGCAGGCGGTCACCTGTCCGCCGCGGCCGATTTTGCCCTTGGAAGAACCCGCCTGGCCGCAACTTGCCAATTCCCTGCGGGTTGCGGTGTCACAGTTTTATGCTGATATGATCGTGAAAGCCGTCACGGACATAACAACAAGCACCACGGAGTGTCCCGTTTGCCTGCTCCAGGTATCCTGAAAAAGTACCGTCACCGTATCCCGCTGGTTGCCGCTGCAGCACTGATTGCCGTGTTCGCGCTTTATCTTGCCTGGCAGATCAACGACTGGATCCAGCTGCAGCGCACCCCGGTCACCGGTCAGCCGGATCAGGCCTCAATGGTGGCCAACGAACCGGACATGCGTCGCATGGAAGCGCTGTTCGGAGCCCCCCCCGCCGTCGCGACAAGCTCTGCTTCCAGCGGCCAGCTCGGGCTGACCTTGCTCGGCAGCTTCGTCCACCGCGACCCGCAGCGCTCCACGGCCATCATCCAGCGTGAGGGCAGCCCTCCACAGCTGTTCCAGGCCGGTAGTGAACTGGCGTCCGGCATCCGCCTGCAGCAGGTCTATCCTGATCGTGTCGAGGTGTTGCGCGACGGTCAGCTGGAGTCGCTGACCTTCCCCCGTGTGCGTACCTCCACTTATGTGCCCGAGCCCACCCCCGAGCCCGAATATGGTGGCGAGCAGTTCGGCGGCGCCCAAGAGCCCGATGCAGTGCTCCTTCAGCAGCAAATGGAGGCCCTGCGTCAGCAGATGGAAGACACCATGAACCAGCCCGACAGCCCTCCCGACGAACAGACCATGGAAAACAACTGAACGATGCCGCTCTTCACTCGCCCGCTCATTGCCCTGATCGCCGTCGGCCTTGCCGCCTCTGCGTCTTTTCCACTGGGTGCCCAGGAACAAGGTATTGAGCCCACCGCCACACAACAAGGTGACGGCTGGACGATCAACCTAAAGGATGCTGATGTCCGCGCGTTCGTCGATCAGGTCAGCCAGCTCACCGGGCAGACCTTCATCGTCGACCCGCGGGTGAAGGGGCAGGTCAGCGTCGTTTCCAGCGCCACGCTATCCACCGACGAGGTCTATCAGCTGTTCCTGTCGGTAATGGCGACCCATGGTTTCAGCGTGCTGACCCAGGGCGACGTCACTCGCATCGTGCCGAATGCCGAAGCCAAGGCCGAAGCCGGCGGAGGCCCCACCGGCGGCGATCAGCTCGAGACACGCGTGATCCAGGTCCAGCACAGCTCGGCGGGCGAGCTGATTCCGCTGATCCGCCCACTGGTCCCGCAATATGGCCATCTCGCAGCGGTGACTTCGGCCAATGCACTGATCATCAGCGACCGCAGCGCCAACATCGCTCGCATTCAGGATCTGGTCCGCCAGCTCGACCGTGCCGAGAGCAACGATTACACCGTGCTGCCGCTAAAGAACGGCTGGGCCGTGGACATCGCCGAAGTGCTGAGAAACACCATGCTGCGTGGCGAAGCCAAGGCCGCCACCGGAACCCAGATCATCGCCGACTCGCGCACCAACCGGCTGATCTTCATGGGACCCGCCGACGCCCGCGCCAAGCTCTCCAGCCTGGCTCAGAACCTCGACACTCCCTCCACCCGCTCGGCCAACACCCGCGTGATCCGCTTGCGCCACAACGACGCCAAGGCGCTCGCCGAGACGCTGGGCGACATCTCCGAAGGGCTGGCGGCGCCTGAGGGCGAAGGCACCACCACGCGCACTCAGAACATCCTGATCCGCGCCGACGAGAGCCTCAACGCGCTGGTTCTGCTGGCCGACCCGGAGCTGGTGGGCACACTGGAGAGCATCGTCCGTCAGCTCGACGTGCCGCGCGCCCAGGTGATGGTCGAGGCGGCCATCGTCGAAGTCTCGGGGGACATCACCGACGCGCTCGGGGTGCAATGGGCGGTCGATGCACGTGGCAGCACTGGCGGTGCCGGGGGCGTCAGCTTCGGCAACACAGGCCTGTCCATCGGCAGCGTTCTGAACGCGATCAACGACAATGAAATTCCAGCCAACCTGCCTGATGGCGCCATCATTGGGTTGGGCACTAGCAGCTTCGGCGCGCTGATCACCGCTATTTCATCCAACAGCAAGAGCAACCTGCTCTCCACGCCAAGCCTGCTGACCCTGGACAACCAGGAGGCGGAAATTCTCGTGGGCCAGAACGTCCCCTTCCAGACCGGCTCCTATACCACCGACGGAACCGGGGCGAGCAACCCGTTCACCACCATCGAGCGTCAGGACGTGGGCGTCACCCTGAAGGTAACGCCACATATCAACGAAGGCGCCACCCTGCGCCTGAAGATCGAGCAGGAAATCTCCTCGATCGCTCCGTCGGCTTCCCTGACCGCCCAGGCCGTCGACCTGATCACCAACAAGCGCTCGATCAAAAGCACCATCCTCGCCCAGGACGGCCAGGTCATCGTATTGGGCGGACTTATCCAGGACGACGTCACCCGCACGGCTTCGAAAGTACCGCTGCTCGGCGACATTCCGTTGCTGGGCGGGCTGTTCCGCTCGACACAGGAAACCCATACCAAGCGTAACCTGATGGTTTTCCTGCGCCCTACGGTGATACGCGACGGTGCCGGCATTGCCGCTCTGTCCGGGAAGAAATACAGCGACATCCGCGTCATCGAGACCGCGTCGGATAGCCCGACCATCCTGCCGGCATACCCCGAGCAGCTATTCGATGGGCAAGGCGAACCGGCACCGGCGATCGACTTGCGCCAGCAGCCCTAAGCAGGCGCAACAAAAAAGCCCGGAGCATGCTCCGGGCTTTTTTCGTATCAGAGGGCTGCAAGCCCTCGGCTGAGGTCCGCCTTGAGATCTTCAAGATCTTCCAGGCCGACCGCCACCCGTACGAGGCTGTCGCGGATCCCCGCCTTTGCCCGCTCTTCCGCAGAGAGACGACCATGGGTAGTCGATGCCGGATGGGTAATGGTGGTCTTGCTGTCACCCAGGTTGGCAGTGATCGAGATCAGCCGCGTCGCATCGATGAACCGCCAGGCGCCCTCCTTGCCCCCCTTCACTTCGAAGCTCACCACTGCGCCATAAGCTTTCTGCTGTCGCCGGGCCAGTTCGTGCTGGGGATGGCTTTGCAAGCCTGCATAATGGACCTTGTCCACGCCCGGCTGCTGCTCCAGCCATTCGGCCAGTTGCTGGGCGCTGGCGCAGTGGGCCTGCATGCGCAGGCGCAGGGTTTCGAGCCCCTTGAGAAATACCCAGGCGTTGAAGGGACTAAGGGTCGGGCCCGCCGTCCTGAGAAAACCGACCACTTCCTTCATCTGCTCGCTACGCCCGGCAACCACACCGCCGAGGCAGCGACCCTGGCCGTCGATGTACTTCGTCGCCGAGTGGATGACGATATCTGCACCCAGCGCCAGCGGCTGTTGCAGGATCGGCGTGCAGAAACAGTTGTCGACCGCGAGCATCGCGCCCTTGGCATGACAGAGCTCGGCCAGCGCCGCGATGTCGACCAGCTCGGCAAGCGGATTGGAAGGCGACTCGACGAACACCAGCCGGGTGTTCTCGCGGAAGGCCGACTGCCAGGCCGAAAAATCGGTCAGGGGTACGTAGTCGACCTGAAGGCCAAAGCGCTTGAGGTACTTTTCGAACAACGAAACGGTCGCACCGAACACACTGCGCGACACCAGCACGTGGTCGCCGGCCGAGCACAAGCTCATCACCATCGCCAGGATGGCGGACATCCCGGACGCCGTGGCAACCGCCTGCTCCGCGCCTTCCATCGCAGCGATGCGCTCTTCGAACGCCCGCACGGTCGGATTGGTGTAACGCGAATAGACATTGCCTGGCATCTCACCGGCAAAGGTGGCGGCGGCATCGGCCGCCGTACGGAACACATAGCTGGAGGTGAAGAACAACGCTTCGCCATGCTCGCCTTCGGGCGAGCGGCGCTGGCCGGCGCGCACCGCCAGGGTATCCTGGCCTACTCCCTCGAGGTCGCTGTCGAGCCGTCCGGCATCCCATTCAATCGTCATAATCGTTACACCTTGCGGTGCCCACCTGCCACCGGCAGGTCGAGCTCAATCGTTGTAAAGGTCGATGATCGCGTTCACTACCTGCGCCTTGCTCTTGCTCGCGTCGTTACGGGCCTGCTCGATGCTGTTGAGATATGCCGCATCCACATCGCCGGTGACGTACTTGCCGTCGAATACCGCACAATCGAAATTGTCGATCTTCACCTTGCCGCCCCCGACCGCCTCGATCAGATCCGGCAGATCCTGATACACCAACCAGTCGGCGCCTATCAGGTCGGCCACCTCTTCCGTGGTGCGGTTATGGGCGATCAGCTCGTGCGGGCTGGGCATGTCGATGCCGTAGACATTCGGGTAACGCACCGCTGGCGCCGCCGAACAGAAGTAGACGCTCTTGGCGCCAGCCTCGCGTGCCATCTGGATGATCTGCTTGCAGGTCGTGCCGCGCACGATGGAGTCATCCACCAGCATCACATTCTTGCCGCGGAACTCGAGGTCGATGGCGTTGAGCTTCTGGCGCACCGACTTCTTGCGCGCTGCCTGCCCCGGCATGATGAAGGTCCGGCCGATGTAGCGGTTCTTGACGAAACCTTCGCGAAACTTCACCCCGAGCCGGTTGGCCAACTCCAGCGCTGCGGTACGGCTGGTGTCGGGAATCGGGATGATCACATCGATGTCGTGGTCCGGGCGCTCGCGCAGGATCTTGTCGGCGAGCTTCTCGCCCATCCGCAGGCGCGCCTTGTAAACCGAGATGCCGTCCATCAGCGAGTCGGGACGCGCGAGGTAGACGTGCTCGAAGATGCATGGCGCGTACTTGGGATCGGCGGCGCACTGGCGGGTGAAGAGCTTGCCGTCGGTCGTGATGTAGACCGCTTCGCCCGGAGCCAGATCACGGATCAAGGTAAAACCCAGCACGTCCAGCGAGACGCTCTCGGAGGCGATCATGTACTCCACGCCCTGGTCGGTATGACGCTGACCGAAGACGATCGGACGGATCGCGTTGGGATCGCGGAAACCGACGATGCCGTAACCGGTGATCATCGCTACCACCGCATAGCCGCCACGGCAACGCTCATGCACCTTGGTGACGGCAGCGAACACGTCTTCCTCGGTTGGCTGCAGTTTTCCACGCACGGCCAGCTCATGGGCGAATACGTTGAGCAGCACCTCAGAATCGGAGCTGGTGTTCACATGACGCAGATCGGACTCGTAGATTTCCTTGTTCAGCTGAGCCACGTTGGTCAGGTTGCCGTTGTGCGCCAGGGTGATGCCGTACGGCGAGTTCACGTAGAACGGCTGCGCCTCGGCGGAGCTGGAACTGCCGGCAGTGGGATAGCGGATATGACCGATGCCCATGTTGCCGACCAGCCGCTGCATATGCCGCTGCTGGAAGACATCACGGACCAGACCGTTGTCCTTGCGCAGGTACAACCGGCCGTCATGACTGGTGACGATACCGGCCGCATCCTGCCCGCGGTGTTGCAGTACGGTAAGCGCATCATAAAGCGCCTGGTTGACGTTCGACTTACCGACGATGCCGACGATGCCACACATGCAGGACAACCTCTTGAAATGTTACTGGCAGATCCGAGTGCTGCGCGAGGCGCCTCACCTGTTTGATCTCTCAATCAACCCGAGACGCTTGGCGCCCCGGAACCCCACTGACCACTGAAGCCGAGAATGAAATTCTTCGACCAGTCGGCGACCAGCAGAAAATGCGGCAGCAAGACCGACTCACGCCACCAGATATCTTCCTGGACCGGCGCCAGGCTCAATAACCCCACCGCCACCACTACCAGCAAGCCGCCCCGTGCTGCGCCGAAGACCATGCCGAGGAAGCGATCGGTGCCGGAAAGGCCGGTGACACGAATCAGTTCGCCGATAAGGAAATTGACCAGCGCGCCTACCAGCAGCGTCGCCACGAACAAAAGTATGCAGGCCGCGATGACCCGCGCAGACGGCGTGCTGATGTAATCGGCCAGATAGTGGGACAGCGCACCGCCAAACATCCAGGCGATGACCCCGGCGATGATCCAGGTGAGCAGCGACAACGCTTCCTTGACGAAGCCGCGTCTCAGACTGATCAGGCTGGAGACGGCGATAACGGCGATAGCGGCCCAATCGACCCAGGTGAAAGTCACGTCAAGTTCTGCAAAGAAGGAAGGCGGCGCATTTTAGCAGAGCGCCGCCCTGCCGGTAAGCGCGCGTTGCACACCCCCGGATGAAGAGTATCGGGATCAGCCGTTTTCCGGCTGGAAGCGCACCACGAAACCATCGAGCTTCTGCTGGCTGTGCAACTGGTCGCGCAGACGTGTCGCCTCGTTGCGTTCAACCAGCGGGCCTACGAATACACGGTTGAGGCCGTCGGCGGAACGGACGTAGGCGTTGTAACCTTGCGAACGCAACTTCTTCTGTAAGGCTTCGGCGTTTTCACGGTTGGACAGACTCGCCAGCTGGATCGACCAACTCACCGGCAGCGAATTGGCATCCAGACGCGGCTCGGCTGGCGCAGGCTTGGCGGGTTCGGCCGCGGGCGTGGCCGGAGCCGGGGATGGTGCAGGCGCAGGTGCTACAGCAGCCGGTGGCTCGGGTGCCTGGACGGTTGGCGCGATTGGCGTCTCGGCGATGACCGGCGCCGTCTCTGATGCGCCCTCTTCGATGATCTCGTAGTTTTCCGGAACAGGCTCGGGCTCGGGGACCGGCGTGGGCTGCATCTCGATCGTCGGCGCGCTGGGCGTTTCTGGCATCGGCGGAGCCTCGACGGCGACCTGCCTGCCGCTTTCCTCGCGATTGAACAGCATCGGAACGAATATTACCGCCAATGCCAACAGCACCAGAGCGCCTATGATGCGTTGCTTGAGCCCCTTGTCTAGCACAGCCATGCCTCCTATTCCGCGTGCCGCTCGAGCCAGTCAAGCGCTTCGGCGACGCAATAAAAAGATCCGAACAGCAGTATCTCGTCTGTCGCTTCGGCTCGCTCGCACTGGGCCTCCAGTGCCGCCGCGACGCTTGGATATGAGTCGACTTCGGCGCCCCGCTGAAGCAGCTCTGCATGCAGTTCTGCGGCCGGCCGTGACCTTGGCGAATCAAGCGGCGCCACGGCCCAAGCATCGACCGAGGGTAGCAGCGCATCGACGACGCCAACAAGGTCCTTGTCGCAGAGCAGCCCGAACACGGCCAGACGTCGACCGGTGATCGACTCCTGCGCGAGCCGTCCCGCCAGGTAGGAAGCGGCGTGGGGATTGTGGCCCACATCAAGAACAAGATTCAGCGCGCGGCCCTTCCATGACACCCGTCTGCGCTCGAATCGCCCGCTGACGCGAGTCGAGGCCAGTGCCGGCCCGATACGCTCGGCCCGCCACTCCAGCCCCAGCAGCAAGAAAGCCTGCAACGCCAGCGCGGCATTTTCGACAGGAAGTGTCAGTGGGGGCAAATGATCGAGGGCAAGCGAGCCCCCATCAGACGATCTACCGCGCCACGACCAACCCGAAGCGTCTTTCCGTAGGTCGAAGTCGACCCCACGCCGCAAAAGCGAAGCCTGACACTCGAGCGCGGCGTCGATAAGCGTCTGAGGAGGATTCGAATCACCACATAGAGCAGGCCGACCAGCACGGAAAATTCCCGCCTTTTCCACCGCAACGCTGTCGCGGCTGTCGCCGAGCCACTCGGCATGGTCCAGGCCGATATTGGTGACCACTGCGACATCGGCGTCGATCAGGTTGACCGCATCGAGCCGCCCACCCAGCCCGACCTCGAGCACGGCAGCGTCAAGCCCGGCGCGCTCGAACAGCCAGAACGCCGCAAGGGTGCCCATTTCGAAATAGGTCAGGGAAACCGGGCCACGGGCCGCCTCGACCGCGGTGAAGGCCTCGCAGAGCGCGGCGTCCTCGGCCTCGACCCCATTCACCTGCACGCGCTCGTTATAGCGGCGCAGATGCGGCGAACTATAAACCCCGACCTTCAAACCATGCGCGCTAAGCAACGAGGCGATGAACGCACAGGTCGAGCCCTTACCGTTGGTGCCCGTAACCGTGACTACCAGGGGCGCCGGCCTCGTCAGGCCCAGCGCCTCGGCCACCGTACGGACACGGTCCAGCCCCATGTCGATAGCCGAGGGATGCAGCTGTTCGAGGTAGCCAAGCCATTGGCCGAGGCTCCTCGCGGTCATGCGCTGGCCGTGACCTGCGCAGGGGCGGCCGGACTCGGCAGTTGCTGCAGCTGTGCCAGCAGGCGGGACAGGCGTGGGCGCAATTCGGTGCGCGGGATGATCATGTCGATGGCGCCGTGCTGCAGCAGGAACTCGCTGCGCTGGAAACCTTCAGGCAGCTTTTCACGAACCGTCTGTTCGATCACCCGCGGACCGGCGAAACCGATCAGTGCTTTAGGCTCAGCAACGATTACGTCGCCGAGCATCGCCAGGCTCGCGGAAACGCCGCCGTACACCGGATCGGTCAAAACGGAAATGAACGGTAGCCCCTCCTCGCGCATGCGCGCCAGGACAGCGGACGTCTTGGCCATCTGCATCAGGGAAATCAGCGCCTCCTGCATGCGGGCACCGCCAGAAGCGGCGAAACACACCAGCGGGCAACGTTGTTCCAGCGCGGCATTGGCGGCACGCACGAAGCGCTCCCCAACGATCGCACCCATCGAGCCTCCCATGAAGGAGAACTCGAATGCACAGGCCACGACCGGCATGCCGGTAAGCGTGCCGCGCATCGCTATCAACGCGTCCTTCTCCCCGGTCTGCTTCTGCGCGCCGGCCAAGCGATCCTTGTATTTCTTGCTGTCGCGAAACTTGAGCCGGTCTACCGGTTCCAGATCCGCACCGAGTTCCTCGCGCCCCTCGGCATCGAGAAAGATGTCCAGACGCGTGCGTGCATCGATACGCATGTGATGCTGGCATTTGGGACAGACATCCAGCGTCTTCTCCAGCTCCGGCCGGTATAGCACCGCCTCGCAGGACGGACACTTGTGCCAGAGCCCTTCGGGCACGGAGCTCTTCTGCGCCTCGGAGCGCATGATCGAGGGGATCAGCTTATCTACCAGCCAGTTGCTCATGCTTTGATTCTCCAAATGCGTTCTACTCGAGACCTCTAGGCCCGAGAGCGGATTCTCGTCGCGGCGGGCCTCGCCCTCCGCTCGCGCGCTCATGCTGCAGCGCATCAACGGCACCGTCTGGCGATGCCTAAAAAACTGTCGGTCCATCCCGACGACCCGTACTGGACGGTCGCCGTATCTCAGTCGTCACATGCCTGGCGTACGCGCCGGACAAATTCCCTGACCAGTTCGGCATCTTTGATGCCCTTGGAGGCTTCGACGCCGCCACTCACATCGACGGCATAAGGCCGAACCTGGCGGATCGCGTCGGTTACGTTCGCCACCGTCAGTCCACCGGCCAGAATCAATGGCTTGCCCATGTCTGAAGGAATGCTCGACCAGTCGAAGACCTGACCCGTTCCGCCAGGTACCCCGGCCACGAACGTGTCGAGCAGAATGGCGCTTGCACCGCTGTATCGGGCGATTTGCGCGGACAGATCCTCCCCAGCACCGACTCGCAGAGCCTTGTACCAGGGGCGATGGAAGCCAGAACAGGCCTGCGGCGCCTCGTCTCCGTGAAACTGGAGCACATCGAGCGGCACCGCCTCGAGGATTTCCGCGAGCTCGCAGCGGCTAGCGTTGACGAACAGCCCGACGGTGGTGACGAACGGAGGAAGCGCGGCGATTATCCGCCGTGCCTGGTGGATATCGACGGCTCGCGGGCTCTTCGAATAGAAAACCAGCCCAATGGCGTCCGCACCGGCGTCGGCAGCCGCCAGCGCATCTTCGACACGGGTGATCCCGCAGATTTTGCTTCGAACGATGGACAATTAACCGATACCTGAGCACCAAAGCACCGGATGGTAACAAAAGACGATCCTGCTGCAAGGCCCACATCGAGGCGCTGGCAAGCAGTGCGTCCTAAATCACCTGTCAACGGCGCAATCGGGCAGCCAGGACAAAAAATGCGGGCCCAAGTATCGCCCGGGCAGCTCGAACTCTGCCGGATACTCGACCTGCACCAAGTAGAGACCATAAGGATGCGCGGTCACGCCTCCGGTGCGCCGCACCCGCGACTCGAGCACCTCGGCGGCCCATTCGATCGGGCGCTCCCCGCAGCCGATGGTCATCAGCACGCCGGCGAAATTGCGCACCATGTGATGAAGGAAAGCGTTGGCACGTATGTCGAGGATGATGAAGCGCCCATACTGCATCAACTCGAGGTGGTGAACCGTCTTGATCGGCGACTTCGCCTGGCACTGCCGTGCACGGAAGGCGCTGAAGTCGTGAGTTCCCACCAAGGCGCGTGCCGCCGCCTGCATGCGAGCCACATCCAGAGGACGATGGTTCCAGGTGACCTCTTCAGCCATGTGCGCGGGGCGAATCTGGTCGTTGTAGATCACATACCGATAACGCCGCGCCATGGCACTGAATCGCGCATCGAAATGAGCCGGCATCTCACGCGCCCACGTAACGCTGATATCAGGCGGCAGGTTCATGTTGGCCCCCATCACCCAGGCATGCATGCTGCGCTCGACAGGCGTGTCGAAGTGCACCACCTGACCGCTCGCATGGACCAACGCGTCGGTTCGACCGGCACAACTGAGCACCACGGGATGGCCACCGGCGACTTTCGATATCGCTTTTTCGAGCGATTCCTGAACAGACGGCACACCGGCTCGCTGGCGTTGAAAGCCCCGATAGCGAGACCCTTTGTACTCGACGCCAAGCGCTATTCTGGAAACGCCAACGGCAGCCTTATCGGCTGCCGTTGCAGGTACTGCGTGAGACATCAGGCCAGGCGGGCGAGCATTTCGCGCGCCTCTTGTTGCTGGCTGTCGTTACCTTCGCCAATGACCTCATCGAGAATATCGCGCGCCCCTTCGGCGTCGCCCATGTCGATATAAGCTCGGGCAAGGTCGAGCTTAGTGGACGTCTCGTCAGTCCCGGAGAGGAAGTCGAAGTCTTCGCCAAGATCATCCATCCCGGCGGCAGGCGCAGCCGGAGACAGGCCGGCAGCGTCGTCACGGGATTCGTCGATCCCCTGAGACAGCGCTTCGAGCTCGGCATCCACCTCATCCAACTGAACGGCGAAGTCCTCCTGCGAAGCGGTTTCGGTCGCCAGCTCATCGTCGAGCGACAGATCGAAATCGTCCGGCAGCTCGGCAGAGCTCTCGGCCTGCGGCAGATCGAAACTGAATTCATCCGCACTCTTGCCGCTTTGGGGCGCCTCGCTCAGGTCATCGTCGAGACTCAACAGGAAGTCGTCACCTGCAGTCGATTCAGTCGACTTGGGCTCGTCTTCAAGATCGAACGAGAAATCGGAGCCGGCGTCCTTCGATGCAGCAGCCGGTTTGGTCTCGTCGTCCAGACCCAGATCGAAGGAGAAATCATCCTCGTCGCTGGGGACGGATGAAGAAAGATCGGTCTCCCTGTTCAGAACCAGCTCATCGCTGGTACGCGCCGCGCTGGACTCATGCTGAGCAGGCTCGTCGGCCAGATCCAGCTCGTCCAGATCCAGCGCGAACTCGTCGGTGTCGAGCGTCGAGTTGGACTCTGCAACAGGCTCGTCGAGCTCCAAATCATCAAGATTCAGGCTGTCGTTCTGCTGATAGGCAGCCGCGGCATAACCAGCAGCGGCGGCAGGCGCAACGAGGCCCATCGTCGGGTATTTACTCTTCAGCTGCTCGATCCCGGCATTGGCGCCGCCGATCTCCCGCAACTCGGCTTCCTCACGGGCAAACCCGTCCCGATCGCCCAGCTCTGCGTAAACTTCCATCAGCTTCAGGCGCAACTCGCTGCGATGCGGTTCGTCGTTCAGCGCATTTTGAAGCAGCTCTGCAGCCTGATTGAAGCGGCCATAGGCGATATAGATATCGGCTTCGCCGAGGGCATCGCCCGTTTGCGCAGTTACCTGCTCGGAGGCGAGTGCAACAGGCGCAGCATCTTTCTGCGCCGCGTGATCATTAACGCTATCGAATCCGCCACTCGGGAACGCCTGCTCGGAAGCATAGAAGTTGGAACGCTCATCTTCTGCGAAGCTATCCTGCAGCTCGGCTTCCTTCATCGCGTTGCGACGCGACAATGCCATTAGACCGACCAGCAACAGCAGCAGCGCACCACCACCGATGATGCCGAGCATCATCGGATTGTCGAGGATTCCCGGCTCGGGCTGCTGCTGGGCTGCCGGAGCAGGGGCAGGGGCCGGTTGCGGCGCAGGTTTTGCTGCAGGCGCCTGGGCTACCGGTGGCACCGAGGATTCGGTACCGGACATGGCTGCGCCGGCTGGATCAGCCGGCGCAGCCATGTCGCTGGAGTCGGCTCCGTCATCGGTGCCGGGCGGTGTCGCGTCACTGGACGCTCCCGGCGGCGCTGCCGTCGAAGGCGTACCGGCTTCGTACTGCCCGGCATTCTGCGGCGGGTTCGCCGCAGCGCCTTCCGCAGCCAGTTGCGCCTGCAGTTTGGCTAGCTGATCGTCCTTCAGCTGCATCAGTCGCTGCAGTTTTTCCAGCTGCCCTTGCAGATCGCCCAGGCGGCCCTGAAGGTCGGCGTTTTCACGGCGGCTGGAGTCCAGACTCTCCTGAGTCACGGCGAGCTTGTCACTGAGCGCCTTCGCATCGGCGCCAGTACCACGATCGCTACCTGAAGTAGAGGCACCGGACTCCGGTGCGACCAGGCGTAGATTGTCACCGGTCTCGCTGCGCGAAGGCGCGGCGCCTGCCGTGCTGCGCTGGGTGGCGTCGAGCTGACGACCCGGGGCAGCTATGCTGCGACCCTGACGCCAGGCAGCGTTCTGCTCGGCGACCTGAGCGATGGCCTCAGCCTGATTGCGGCTACCGACCTGCTCGGCGTTGGGCAGACGCAGCACCTGGCCGCTCTTCATGCGGTTGATGTTGCCATCGATGAAGGCGTCCGGATTGAGATCCTGAATCGCCAGCATGGCCTGATGAACAGTGCCGCCCTTGCGGGTGCGTTCGGCGATATCCCAAAGGGTGTCGCGTGCCGACGTCCGGTATTCATCGCCCTGCAGCCCAGCTGGCGCGGTCGAACCACTGGTCGAGGGAGCTGCAGCACGTGGTGCCGGTGCGGGAGAAGCAGGACGGCTGGAGGTCTGCCGAGGTGCCTGCGAAGCGATAGGCAGTTGCGGCGCAGCGGCAGCGGCGGTTTCAGGCGAATAAAGCGGCGGATCCAGCAGCAGCGTGTATTCACGCAGCAGCCGCCCATTGGGCCAAAGGATCTCTACCAGGAAATTAAGATAAGGCTCGCGAACCGGTTTGCTCGAGGTGACCTGAATGACGCTCTTGCCATTGGGACGCAAAACGGGGGTGAACTTGAGGTCAGTAAGGAAGTACTGACGATCGACGCCGGCCTTGTTGAATTCTTCAACCGAAGCCAGCGAGGGAATCACTTCTCCGGCGGCGAGACTGCTGGAATCGAGCAACTCGATCTCGGCTACCAGCGGTTGATTCAACGCCGATTGCAACCTGACCTCACCGAGCCCTAGCGCATACGCCATTTCGGAAGTCAGAGCGGTAGCAGCCGCTATTGCCAGCACCAGATTGCGAACCCGAACCATAGTGAAATCCCTTGTTTAATCTTTTTCTTCTCAAACTTCGAGAGAGCTCGTTAGTCACTGCCTGCCCGTCTTGCGGCGGTTCCCCGTCAGCGATCAGCTAAGCCAGTATTGTCAAACTAGAATCGTTCTTCAATTTTTCGGTAAGTATCTTTTACAGATAGTGTTTTATCAACAACTCACCGGTCTGCACGGCGTTAAGTGCAGCCCCTTTTCGCACGTTATCAGACACAATCCACAAATTGACTTGGCGTCGATCATCATGCCCATGACGCACCCTGCCAACATGCACCACATCCTGACCTATTGCGTCACCCACGACGCTCGGTTGCTCGCCGATGGCCGCCAGCTCCAACCCCGGAGCCTGCTCCAGTGCCTGCGAGACAGCATCAAGATCGACCTCGTCTGCACAGAGCAGCGACACACTCAGGCTGCTTCCAAAGAAGACGGGCGCCAGTATGCAACTAACCGCAATGGGTAATAGCGGCTTGTCGAGCAATTGCTTGAGCTCGTTCGCAAACCGTTTTTCAAGGATGGTATGGCCATCCGCTTCAGGCGTGTCGTCAGCCCCTAATAAGTTGAAGGCGACCTGCTGGCCGAACACGCGTGGCTCCAGCGGCCGTGCATTGAGCAGCTCGGCGGTCTGCCTCGCCAGTTCATTGACCCCGCGGCGTCCGCGAGAGGACACCGGAACGCAAGCGGTCACGGTGATACGCTCGAGACTCAGCAGATCGAGCAGAGGCGCAAGCACCACTGCCAACGCGGTGGCTTCGGGGGCCGGCGAGCTGACGCAGACTGGCTTGCTCATCGAGGCGAGCCGTTGCGCGTTGAGCTCGGGCACGACGCATGGCAGCGCAGCAGAGTTCTTGCCGGAGGTCACGTCTATCACTGCGCAACCGGCCTGGCGCGCGGCACCGAGGTAACGATCGAGCAATGCCACTTCACCCGCAAAGAACACCAGGCCGACCTGATTGAAATCGAACTGGGCTACATCGCGAACGCGCAGATTGCGGCCCTTGTAGGGCAGGCTCTGACCGATCGAGTCACCCTCGTCGATCACATGCAGGTCGCCAATCGGAAATCCTCGTTCTTCGGCTATTTCCACCAGGGCCTCGCCGATAGCGCTGGCCGCGCCTGCGATGGCCACATGAACAAGCTGCGACATGAGCGTCTCCTGTTATTGAGCGACAGGCACTGTAGCGATTTGGCCACAGGCTGCAAGCGATTACGGCGTCCGGCCGGATTGGCAAAAAAAAACGCCACGGCAGGGCGTGGCGTTTCGATGTGGCCGATGCAGGCGCGATCAGCGCTCCAGGAGGATCCGCAGCATGCGACGCAGCGGCTCCGCAGCGCCCCAGAGCAGTTGGTCGCCGACGGTGAATGCACCCAGGTAATGCGAGCCCATGTTGAGCTTGCGCAGGCGCCCGACCGGTACGTCCAGGGTGCCGGTGACCGCTGTCGGCGTAAGGTCGCGAATGCTGTCTTCGCGGTGGTTGGAGACCAGGCGAACCCAGGGATTGTGCTGGCTGATCAGCCCCTCGATGTCCGAAATCGGCACATCCTTGTTCAGCTTGATGGTCAGCGCCTGGCTGTGGCAACGCATGGCCCCGATGCGCACGCAGATGCCATCGACCGGAATCGGGTTCTTGAAACGCCCGAGAATCTTGTTGGTCTCCGCCTGCGCCTTCCACTCCTCGCGGCTCTGCCCATTGGGCAGCTCCTTGTCGATATAGGGAATCAGGCTGCCGGCCAGCGGAACGCCGAAGTTGTCGATTGGGAAGCCTTCGCCACGCTGTGTCTGGGCGACCTGGCGATCGATTTCCAGGATCGCACTGGCAGGATCAGCGAGATCGTCGGCCACCGCCGCATTGATCGCACCCATCTGACGGATCAGCTCACGCATGTTCTGCGCGCCGGCGCCGGAGGCGGCCTGGTAGGTCATTGCACTCATCCACTCGACCAGACCAGCTTCGAATAAGCCGCCGAGGCCCATCAACATCAGGCTGACGGTGCAATTGCCGCCAATGTAGTTGCGTGTACCCGCATCGAGCTGCTGGTCGATCACCCGACGGTTGACCGGGTCGAGAACGATCACCGCATCGTCCTGCATGCGCAGCGCCGAGGCCGCGTCGATCCAGTAACCCTGCCAGCCGGCTTCGCGCAGCTTGGGGAATACTTCGTTGGTGTAGTCGCCGCCCTGGCAGGTCAGGATGACATCGAGCCCCTTGAGCTCATCGATGCTGTAGGCGTCCTTCAAGGGCGCGGTGTCCTTGCCAATCTCCGGGCCCTGCCCGCCCACGTTGGACGTGGTGAAGAATACCGGCTCGATCAGGTCGAAATCCCGCTCTTCGAGCATCCGCTGCATAAGCACGGAGCCGACCATGCCCCGCCAACCGATCAGACCTACACGTTTCATCGCACTACACCTTTATTGAATGTGTCGCCCCGCAGTCGGCACCCCCGTGCCAATACCGCAAGCCAGGCTGAAGGCAGCCCGTCGGGGCGAACGGAAAAGATTACAACTTCGCGAGCGCCGCGACTACCGCATCGCCCATTTCCCGCGTACCGACCTTGGTCATGCCCACCGAGTGGATATCACCGGTGCGCAGCCCCTGATCGAGCACATTGCTGACGGCCTGCTCGATGGCGTCGGCAGCGGCCGATTGGCCGAAGCTGTAACGCAGCATCATCGAGACCGACAGTATGGTGGCGAGCGGGTTGGCGATGCCCTTGCCGGCGATATCCGGCGCCGAGCCATGACAAGGCTCGAACATGCCCTTGTTGTTCGAGTCCAGCGAAGCGGACGGCAGCATGCCGATCGAGCCGGTGAGCATGGAAGCCTCGTCCGACAGAATGTCGCCAAACATGTTGTCGGTGACGATCACGTCAAATTGCTTGGGCGCGCGTACCAGCTGCATCGCCGCGTTGTCGACGTACATGTGGCTGAGCTCGACGTCCGGATAGTCCTTCGCCACCTCCTCTATCACCGCGCGCCACAGCTGGCTGGAGGCGAGCACGTTGGCCTTGTCCACCGAGCAGAGCTTCTTGCCGCGCACGCGCGCCATGTCGAAACCGACCTTGGCGATACGGCGAATTTCGCTCTCGCTGTAGGGCAGCGTGTCGTAGGCCATGCGCTCGCCGTTCTCCAGCACCCGGCTTTCGCGCGGCTGGCCGAAGTAGATGCCGCCGGTCAGCTCACGAACGATGAGGATGTCCAGGCCAGCGACGATTTCCGGCTTCAGGCTGGAGGCATCGGCGAGCTGCGGATAAAGCAGCGCCGGGCGCAGGTTGCCGAACAGCCCCAGCTGCGAGCGGATCTTCAGCAGGCCGCGCTCGGGACGGATGGCCGGGTCGATGGTGTCCCACTTCGGACCGCCGACGGCGCCCAGCAGGATGGCATCGGCGGCACGGGCGCGCTCCAGCGTCTCGTCGGCCAGCGGCACGCCGTACTTGTCGATCGCCGCACCGCCCAGCTCGTCGTAACTCAGCGCGAAATCGAGCTGGTATTTGTCGTTGGCCAACTCCAGCACCTTGACCGCCTCGGCCATGATTTCCGGGCCAATGCCATCGCCGGGAAGAATCAGAATCTGTTTGCTCATCGTGTTCTCTCTTTAGGCGCAAGGCGCCAATAGGGGATCAACGCCCGGCCCAGATCAGCAACACATCGGTGCTGAACGAGCCGTCGTCGGTAATTTCGAAATAGGCCCGAACTTCCTCGCTGGCCGCCCGATGAAGCTCCAGGATGGCGGCACGAAATACCTCGGGCGTACGCATCCGGTCGACCCAGGACTGATACTCCAGACGCAACCGCTGGGTCTTTTCCGCCGTCACGCGCAACCCGGCCTCGCCCAACTGGCGCGCCCACTCGGCAGGCGAGTAGTTGCGTACGTGGCTGCTGTCGCGCAGCAACTCGATCGTTTGCAGATGGGTATCGAGCAACGGCAGGCCGGGCGCGGCGACATCGACGAAGGCCGCCACACCGCCAGGCTTGAGCACACGCTTTGTCTCGCGCAGCGCTTGCCCGAGATCGCTCCAGTGATGAGCTGAAAAACGGCTGACGACGAAGTCGAAGCTCGCGTCCTCGAACGGCAACCGCTCGGCCGCGCCAAGTACCGTCTCGATATTGCCCAACCCTCTCGCATCGGCCGTTTGCGCGACCACATCGAGCATCTGCTGAGAAAGGTCATACGCCACCACCTTGCCTACTGCTGGAGCAAGATGGAAGGAAACGTGCCCGGCGCCACAGCCCAGGTCGAGCAGCTGCGCGCTTCCATGCCCCTCCACGGCCGCCAGCAACTCGGCGAATTCAGGACCCTGCGCATGAACGGCACTGTTCAGGTAAGCGCTGGCCTGCTCGCCGAACTGCTTCTGTACCACCTGGCTGTGAGCATTTGTCATGCGCGTCGCTCCTGATTAGAAAGTGGCCGTGGGCAGATCACCAGGCTCGTTGGCGATCCGCCGCAGGCGATTACTTGATGGCGCCGAACAGCCAGGGCTGGCTTTGCTGGTGGCGGTTTTCGAAGGTCTTGATCGCCTCTGCGTCCTGCAGGGTCAGGCCGATGTCGTCCAGCCCGTTGAGCAGGCAGTGCTTGCGGAAGGCATCGACCTCGAACCCGTACTGCACGCCGTCCGGGCGGGTTACCGTCTGCGCCGCGAGATCGATGGTGAGCTGGTAGCCCTCGGTCGCTTCGGCCTGTTCGAAGAGCGCATCGACCTCTTTTTCTTTCAATACGATCGGCAGCAGGCCGTTCTTGAAACTGTTGTTGTAGAAGATGTCGGCGAAGCTCGGCGCGATGATGGTGCGGAAGCCGTATTCATCAAGCGCCCAGGGCGCGTGTTCGCGGGACGAGCCGCAGCCGAAGTTTTCCCGCGCCAGCAGCACGCTGGCACCCTGATAACGCGGGAAGTTGAGGACGAAATCCTGATTGACCGGACGATTCGAACAATCCTGGTTGGGCTGCCCCACGTCCAGATAACGCCATTCATCGAACAGGTTCTGACCGAAGCCGGTGCGCTTGATGGACTTCAGAAACTGCTTGGGGATGATCTGATCGGTGTCGACATTGGCGCGATCGAGCGGCGCGACGAGACCGGTGTGCTGGGTGAATGCCTTCATGTCGGTCTCCTCAGGCCTGGATTAATTCACGAACATCGACGAAGCGGCCACTGACCGCAGCGGCGGCGGCCATCGCCGGACTGACCAGATGGGTGCGCCCACCGGCGCCCTGGCGGCCTTCGAAGTTGCGGTTGGAGGTCGAAGCGCAATGCTCGCCGTTGCCGAGCTTGTCCGGGTTCATCGCCAGGCACATGGAGCAGCCCGGTTCGCGCCACTCGAAGCCGGCTTCGATGAAGATCTTGTCCAGCCCCTCGGCTTCGGCCTGCTGCTTCACCAGGCCGGAGCCCGGTACGACCATGGCCTGCTTGACCGTTGCGGCGACCTTGCGACCGCGCGCCACTTCCGCAGCGGCACGCAGATCTTCGATGCGCGAGTTTGTGCAGGAGCCGATGAATACGCGGTCCAGCCTTATCTCGGTGATCGGCTGGTTGGCCGCCAGGCCCATGTACTTGAGCGCCCGGACGATGGAGTCGCGCTTGACCGGGTCGGCCTCGACGGCCGGGTCCGGCACGTTCTGATCCACGGCGAGCACCATTTCCGGCGAAGTGCCCCAGCTGACCTGCGGCTTGATGTCTTCGGCCTTCAGCTCGACGACGGTATCGAACACGGCATCGGCGTCGGAAACCAGACCCTTCCAGAGCTCTACCGCCTTGTCCCAATCAGCGCCCTTCGGCGCGAACGGGCGGCCTTCGACATAGGCGATGGTCTTTTCGTCCACCGCCACCATGCCGACCCGCGCACCCGCCTCGATGGACATGTTGCAGATGGTCATGCGGCCTTCCATGGACAGATCGCGGATCGCACTGCCGGCGAATTCCAGCGCATGGCCGTTGCCGCCGGCGGTGCCGATCTTGCCGATGACCGCGAGCACGATGTCCTTGGCGGTGACGCCGAACGGCAGCGTGCCTTCGACACGCACCTGCATGTTCTTCATTTTCTTCGCGACCAGGCACTGGGTGGCCAGCACATGCTCGACCTCGGACGTGCCGATGCCGTGGGCCAGCGCGCCGAATGCGCCGTGGGTCGAGGTATGCGAGTCGCCACAGACGACGGTCATGCCCGGCAAGGTAGCGCCCTGCTCCGGGCCGATCACATGAACGATCCCCTGACGCACGTCGTTCATCTTGAATTCGAGGATGCCGAAGTCGTCGCAGTTCTCATCGAGGGTCTGCACCTGGATGCGTGACACCTCGTCGGCGATGGATTCGAGGCCGCCCTGGCGCTCCGCACGCGTGGTGGGGACGTTGTGGTCCGGCGTCGCGATGTTGGCATCGATGCGCCATGGGCGGCGGCCAGCCAGGCGAAGGCCTTCGAAGGCCTGCGGCGAAGTCACTTCATGCAGGATGTGGCGGTCGATGTAGATCAGCGACGAACCATCGTCGCGACGCTTGACCTCATGCATTTCCCAGAGCTTGTCGTAGAGCGTTTTGCCGGCCATCGGACGTTCCTCATCAGTTTCTATGCGGGGCAATAGCCCTTGCGCTTATGGGGATGATGCTAGGGCTTACGTCATCATTACTCAAATTCATATTTTTCATTCAATGCATTCCTTTCAGGAATCCCAATAGAATGGGACCTTGTTCACCCCGAGCGCAATCATGGACCTGGCTAATCTCAACGCGTTTGTCGCCATCGCCGAAACCGGCAGTTTTTCCGAGGCGGCCGAGCGGCTGCACCTGACCCAACCGGCTGTCAGCAAGCGCATCGCCGCCCTGGAGCAGCAACTGGGCGTGCGCCTGTTCGACCGCCTGGGCCGTCAGGTCGGCCTGACCGAGGCAGGCCGGGCGCTGTTGCCACGGGCCTACCAGATTCTCGGCGTGCTGGACGACACCCGCAGGGCGCTGCGCAACCTCAACGGTGATGTCGGCGGCCGGCTGAGCCTGGCGACCAGCCACCACATCGGCCTGCACCGATTGCCACCGTTGCTGCGCGCCTTTACCCGGGAATACCCCGGCGTGACCCTCGATATCCGTTTTCTGGACTCGGAAGTCGCTTATGAAGAAGTCCTGCATGGCCGCGCCGAACTGGCGGTGATCACCCTGGCCCCACGGACCGCGGCGCCGATCCGGGCGGTTGAAATATGGAACGATCCGCTCGACTTCGTCGCCGCTCCGGAGCATCCGCTGGCCAGCAACGGCCCGATCACGCTGTCGGATGTCGCCCGGCACCCCGCAGTATTCCCCGGTGGGAACACCTTCACCCATCACATCGTGCAACGCCTGTTCGAAGCCCAGGGGCTGACGCCGACCATCAGCATGAGCACCAACTATCTGGAAACCATCAAGATGATGGTGTCCATCGGCCTGGCCTGGAGCGTACTGCCGCGCACCATGCGTGACGACGACCAAGTGGTGGCGCTGCCGCTCCCGGGCGTAAGTCTGAGCCGTACGCTGGGCTACATCTTTCATACCGAACGGACCCTGTCCAACGCCGCTCGCGCTTTCATGGCGCTGGTTGACGCTGATCGGGCCAAGTTGCACAGCGGGGTCGACTCCCGCTAACGTGGGCCTTCAATCACCTCAACCGCCGATGTTTCGGGCAGCGTTGCCGCAACGCACGAGATAAGGCCGAGCATGCCAGACAGTCACCCCCCTGCACTTCCTCATATCAGCGCTTACGATCCGAGCGATGCCGAACAGCCAGCCGTCCATAACAGCCGGGTGCTCGCTGCGTTACGCAGCGCCCGGCTGGGCGCCTGGTGCTGGGACCTCGATACCGGACGAGTGAGCTGGTCCGATGGCGCGCCGATGCTGTTCGGCTTCGCTGCCGACCAGAAGGTCCAGGAGGGTTTCGACTACCTGGTTCTGGTAGCCGAGGAGGATCGCCCGGCAGTTGCCTCCACGTTCAAGGAGATTGCCAGTGGCGCCGTAGGTCACTGCCACCTCAGGCACCGGGTCCGCTGGCCCGACGGCACGCTGCGCTGGCTGGAAATCAGCGGTCAGCTGCACAGCGGCGAACGGGGCGAGCCGGTGCTGATCGGCGTGTTGCGCGACGTGACCGAATGGCAGGAAAAGGAACTGCAACTGCTGAGTTCGGAAAAACGTTTCGCCAGCCTGTTCCAGCTGAGCCCCGACCTGGTGATGCTGGTGCGTTATGACGACGCCCGTATCGTTGCGATCAACCAACACTTCACCCGCCTGCTCGGCTGGTGCGAGAACGAAGTCGCCGGCCGCACCACCCTGGAGATAGGCATGTGGGCGGACCTCGCACAGCGCGACGCATTGCGCATGCAGGCGCGCGAGACGCACAGTTGCGCAAAGCACCGCGTACAGTTCAAGGGCAAGTATGGCGAACTGGTCGAAGGCATCCTCAATTACCAATGTCTGGAACTGGAAGGCGACAGCTTCGTACTGTGCACCTTCATCGACATGCGCGAGCAGTGGCAGGCCGAAACCGCGCTGCGCAACAGTGAGGACAAGTTCGCCAAGGCATTCCGCACGACACCTGACGCCGCAGCGATCAGCGAGCGCGACAGCGGTCGCCTATTGGAGATCAATCCCAGCTTCGAACGGCAGTTCGGCTGGAGCAAGGAAGACGCCCTCGGCCGCACTTTCGTCGACCTCGGCCTCTACGACACGCAAGCCCGCGAACGGCTGATCGAGACGCTGGCCCGCAGCGGCAACCTCATCAGTAATTATCCCGTGGAGCTGCGAAGCCGTACCGGCCTACTAAGCCAGCATCTGCTCTTCGGCGGAGAAATCGAGCTCGACGGACAACCCTGCCTGTTCTTTACCGCACGCGACGTCACCGATCAGCGGTTGCAGGCCCAGGCACTACAGGAGAGCCAGGAGCGGCTGACCCTGGCGCTGGAATCGGCAGAGCTGGGCACCTGGGACTGGCACATACCCAGCGGCATGCTGTACGGCTCGCCGCGCTCGGCCAACCTTCAAGGCATGGATGAAGGGCCCTATCACGGCTCGTTCCGGGAATTCTTCGCACGTGTGCCAGAGGCGGATCGACAAACCATGCGTAACGCGTACGCCGATCTGGTCGCAGGACGTACCACGTTCTACCAGGCGACGTATCGCTCCCAACTGCCAGGTGGCGAGATTCGGCATCTGGAAAGTACCGCAAAACTCTACCGCGACGATGAAGGACGGCCGTTGAGAATGGCCGGTATCGTCATGGACATCACCGAGCGGGTGCGTCGCGAGCAGCGCCTGGCCGCCTCGGAAGCCAAGTTCGCTACACTTTTCCAAAGCAGCCCTGACCCCATCAGCGTGACCCGCGTGCGCGACGGCGCCTTCATAGAGGTTAACCCGAGTTTCAGCGAAACCTTTGGCTGGCCAGCCGCGGAGATCATCGGGCGGACGGCGCCGGATATCCACTTCTGGAAAAACGAGCAGCAACGCCGCCAGCTCTATACGAAACTGGTGCGCGAGCAAGCACTGGACAATGCCGAGGCCGAATATCGCACCCGCGAGGGCCGCATCATCACCTGCCTGGTATCCAGCCGCTTGATCCAGGTGGAAGGCGAAACCTGCATTACCACCACCTTCCTCGACGTCACCGAGCGGCATCAGGCGGAGGCCGCGCTGCGCGCCAGCGAGGTCAAGTTCGCCAAGGCGTTTCATTCCAGCCCCGACGCGATCACCATTTACAATCGTCAGAGCGGCCAGTTCATCGAGGTCAACGAGGGTTTCCATCGCCTGACCGGCTACCGACCCGAAGAAGCGGCAGGCCGTACCGCCGAAGAGCTCAACCTCTGGACCGATCCGCAGCAGCAGGAGCAGATCATCCAGGCGGTCAAGGTGCACGGTCGCTTCCTTCACCGGGAGATGCGCGTTCGTCACCGCAACGGCGGAGTTCGCAGCGTCGAGGTCTCGGTCGAACCCTTCGAGCTCAACGGCCTGGACTGCTTGTTGCTGTCCGCGCGAGACATCACTCAACTCAAGGACGCCCAGGCGCAGATCCAGCACCTGGCCTACCACGACCCGCTGACCAATCTGCCCAATCGGGCGCTGCTGATGGACCGCCTGAACCAGCAGATCGCCATGCACAAGCGCCACGACCTGCACGGCGCCCTGCTGTTTCTCGACCTGGATCATTTCAAGCACATCAATGACTCGCTCGGCCATCCGGTCGGCGACGCCGTGCTCAAGCTGGTCACCGCACGCCTGGAAGTCAGCGTGCGGCAGGAAGACACGGTGGCCCGACTGGGCGGCGATGAATTCGTGGTGCTGCTCACCGGCCTACACGGCAAGTTGACCGATGTGACACGTCAGGTCACCCGTGTCGCGGAAAAATTGCGCCATCTGCTGGCCGAACCGATGCTCTTCGACGGGCATCGGCTTCAGGTGACGCCAAGTATCGGCATCGCGCTGATTCCCGAGCATGGCGACACGCCGGCCGACCTGCTCAAGCGTGCCGACATCGCGCTGTATCGCGCCAAAGACGAAGGGCGTAACGCCATCCAGTTGTTCCATGGATCGATGCAGGAAGCCGCCAGCGCACGCCTGCGCATGGAGAACGACCTGCGTATCGCGCTGGCTCGCGGCGAGTTCGAGCTACACCTGCAACCGCAGGTGGACGCCCGCAGCAATGCGGTGATCGGCGCCGAGGCCTTGCTGCGCTGGAAGCACCCGGTACTCGGGCCGCAGTCGCCGGCGCAGTTCATCCCGGTACTCGAGGAAAGCGGTCTGATCATCGAAGTCGGCAACTGGGTGCTGCGCGAAGCCGCGCGCCAAGCCGCCGAGCTGCTGCAGGCCGGGCTCGTCCGTACCGATGATTTCAGCATGTGCATCAACATCAGTCCGCGGCAGTTTCGCCAGGACGGCTTCGTCGAGCGGGTCGACCGAATCCTCGGCAGCAGCGACCTACCGCCTCATATGGTCAAGCTTGAAATCACCGAAAACATCGTCATCCACAGCCTGGACGACACCATTGCCAAGATGCTGGAGCTGAAGGCACTTGGATTGAGTTTCGCCATGGACGACTTCGGCACCGGGTATTCGTCGCTGACCTACCTCAAGTGCCTGCCCGTGGACCTGCTGAAGATCGACCAGTCGTTCGTGCGCGACGCCATCGACGATGGCAACGATGCCGATATCATTCGCGCGATCATCGCCATGGCCGCCAGCATGGGTCTGGAAGTGATCGCCGAAGGGGTGGAAGAGCAGGCGCAACTGGATCTGCTGCAAAAGGAAGGTTGCAACCTCTACCAGGGCTATCTGTTTAGCCGCCCGCTGCCCTTTGCCGAATTCTGCGCATTGCTCGCCCAGCGAAACAGCTGAAAACAAGAAGGGCGCCCCATGGCGCCCTTCCTCATTGCTCTGGCGGATCAGCCCTGCAGAGCCGGCCGTTCCCCGTTGATCGGGATCAGCTTGGGCTTGGCCTCTTCCGGGACCACGCGCTCGAGCTCGACGGTCAGCAGACCGCTGTCGAGCTTGGCCGAACGCACTTCGATGTGGTCAGCCAGGCGGAACGAGAGCTTGAACGCCCGCTGGGCGATGCCCTGATGCAGGTAGGTCACGCCTTCGTTGCCGGTTTCGCGCTTGCCGCCGCTGACGGTGAGCACACCCCGCTCCACTTGCAATTGCAGGTCCGCTTCCTGGAGGCCGGCGGCCGCTACCACGATGCGGTAGTTGTCATCGCCGTGCTTCTCCACGTTGTAGGGTGGATAGGAGCTGCTGGCGTCGTTGCGCAGTGCGCTTTCGAACAGATCGTTGAATCGATCGAAACCAATGGATTGACGAAACAGTGGTGCCATTGAAAAGCTGGTCATCTTAACTATCTCCTGAAATTCAGCGAGTGGTTGATGCGGAACCCGACTTCGGCATCCCGCATTCCACGAAATGTGGACCGGCCGAACAATTTCAAGACCGTTCATCGGGAGATCTTCATGTCCAAGGTCATGCTCATCACGGGCGCCAGCCGCGGTATCGGCGCGGCCACCGCCAGGCTCGCCGCCCAACAGGGTTATCAAGTGTGCATCAGCTACCGGCAACAACAGGAAACGGCCGAACGGCTCGTCCAGGAGATCGAGCGCGAGGGAGGCCGCGCCCTTGCAGTCGCCGCCGATGTGGCCGACGAAGCCCAGGTGGTTCGCCTGTTCGAGGCGCTCGACCAGAAATTTGGCCGGCTCGACGTGCTGGTCAACAACGCCGGCATGCTGGAGCAGCAGATGCGCCTGGAGGACATGGACGCCGCCCGACTGGCTCGGGTCTTCGCGGTCAACGTCACCGGCAGCTTCATTTGCGCGCGCGAGGCGGTGAAGCGCATGTCTCGCCGCCATGGCGGCGACGGTGGCGCCATCGTCAACGTCTCGTCCGTGGCCTCGCGCCTCGGCGCGCCCGGCGAATACGTCGACTACGCCGCGGCCAAGGGCGCCATCGACAGCATGACGCTCGGACTGGCCAAGGAGGTGGCGGCCGAAGGCATCCGCGTCAACGCCGTGCGCCCTGGGGTGATTCACACCGACATTCACGCCAGCGGCGGCGAGCCGAACCGCGTCGAGCGGGTCAAGGCCAGCGTCCCGATGGGCCGCGGTGGCGAAGCGGAGGAAGTCGCCCGAGCCATCCTCTGGCTCTGCGGCGACGAAGCGAGCTACGTGAGCGCCGCACTGCTGGACGTCACCGGAGGGCGTTAGCCTGGCTGTCGCTCCGAACAGCGGAGCCAGGCAGCGTCGTCCAACTGTGACCGAAGCGGTTCTCACACCACGGGCCGCTAACGGATCGGTGAATAGCTCGCTGGGCGGCAAACGGTAGACATCATGGTCAGCAGCTGCGGCCCGGAGTTTTCGGGTGGCCAGACGCCGTCAGCCACCGCGCGGGTACGCACGTCCAGCCGCTCTTCCAGGCTCGCATAGGGCCAGATATGCAGATAGCGCGGCAGCAGGCCGGTGGTGGCATAGAAGGCCGCGTAAACCGGTGAATAGCCATCGCCCGTGCGGGGCCCGACGGCCTTGCGCCAGCTCCAGCGTCGGCGCCAGGCCGGACGGAACGAGGTCGTATTCGCGAATCTCGTAGAACGGGCCGTGCTCGCCGGGCGGTAACGGCTCCAGGAACGGGAACAGGGTGTAGTCGTCGACTTGCATGCCCAGCAGGTAGTCGCCGATGGCGAAGGCATCCGGCTCGAGCAGGATGCGTTCGCGCTCGTGCTGTCGGGTGGCCTCGTCGAGGAAACCACGCAAAACGAACACCTGGTTCTGCTGGCCGACTTCCGATATCCAGCAACTCATCAGCCGCACGCCTGGCCGGGGTGCGCACAGGATCGGCTCCAGACGATCCACTACGACCGCTGTGGTGTTGACTCGAATCGTGAAACGAATCAGTTCGTACAAGCGCATGTGCAGGTCTCCGATGGGCAAGAGGGGCGCCGATCGGGCGCGGACAACCACTGGGCAGAGAGCACATCCACCCCAGGACAGCCCATCAGATTGAGCGTGCACCTCAGTTCATCATGCAGGAGGTCGAGCGCCCTCCCCGCGCCAGCCTCGCCGGCGACCGCCACCCCGTACAGGGTGGCTCGCCCAAGCAGCACGGCATCGGCGCCAAGGGCCAGCGCCTTGACGATGTCGCTGCCCCGCCGAATGCCGCTGTCGAGCAGTACGGCCATGCGTCCCCGAACGACGGGAGCGATGCGCGACAACGCATCGATGCTCGCCGGAGCCCCATCCAGCTGCCGCCCTCCATGATTGGTAACGATGATGCCGTCCAGCCCCAACGAACAGGCGCGCTCGGCATCCCCAGGATGTAGAACACCCTTGAGTACCAGTTGACCAGGCCATTGCTCGCGCAGGCGCGCCAACCTGTCCCAATCCAGAAGCGCGTCCATCTGCTCACCGATGAACTTCATCGAGCCCAGCGCCGTGCGCTCGTTTTGCGGCAGATACGGCAAGAGATTGGCCATCGAAGGAAGCCCCGCGGGCCACATCACCCGACGCATCCAGCCTGGGTGGCGAAGCACGTCGAGCTTGTTGCGCAGACTCAACTGGCGGGGCCTTGCGAAGTTGCGCCGATCCCACTCGCGGTTGCCCAGCACCAAAGCGTCCGTGGTCAACAGCAGCGTACGCACCCCTGCACGTTGCGCGCGCGCCAGCAAGTCCGCCTGGATGGCCGGGCCGCGCATGGCGTAGAGCTGGAACCACAAGTCGAGGCCGGGTACCTGCTCGGCGATGGCCTCGAGCGAAACATTGGAAACCGTGCTCAGGCAAAAAGGCAGACCGCGCGCATGGGCGGCGCGGGCCAGATGCAGATCGGCATCAGGGTAAAGCATGCCGTTATAGCCGGTCGGCCCGATCAGCATCGGGGCCGGCAGACGCCGACCCAGCACAGCGCGATCAATTGCAGGCGGATGGCATGGCACCAGCGTGCGAGATTCCAACGGATAGTCGGCAAAGGCCTGCCGGTTGCGCCCCAGCGTCCATTCCTCTTCAGCGCCGCCTTCCAGATATTCCCAGGCGAAGTACGGCAACTGCCGACGAGCAGCGGCGGCCATCTCGGCAATACTGTGGATGCGCTCAAGATCCCGTCCGCAGTGGTATCGACGCATTGCGTAATCCTGACATTGCGATGAATGAAGTCCGAGTAGTGGCTCGGACAATAAAAAACACCCGGGCGGAGCGGCCCGGGTAAAGGAGCACTCGCTCTCGGTCGTTAAGCAGGAGAGGCGATCACCTGCCGATCGTCATTTCGATTAATGCTGAATAGCGTCAACGTCGTGACCAGGCCGAACAGCATGAGCATGACCGATACAGGCCAGGCGCTCTGATAGGCCGCGAACAAAGCGGTAGCGATCATCGGCGCGAAGCCTCCGGCGAAGATCGAGGCGATTTCATGCCCCATGGCCAGGCCCGTATAGCGCACGTGAGTGGGAAACAGCTCGCCCATCAGCGCCGGCTGCGTTCCGATCATCGCGCCGTGGCTCAGTGGCAGCCCCAGCACCAACGCAAGATAGACCAGCGTAGGACTGTGGCTGTCGAGCAACCAGAAGAAGGGAAAGGCAAAGACCATCAGGCCGATGGAGCCGATCGCGTAGACCGTGCGCCGACCGATTCTGTCCGACAGCCAACCCCAGAAGAGGATGGCGAACGCCTCGATGACCATCGCCAGCATCACGCCGGACAACACCAGCTGCGTCGACAGCCCGGTGAACTTGGCGTAGGCCATGGAGAACGACAGGAAGATGTACGCGCCTCCGTTTTCCGCGATTCTCAGGCCCATGGCCTGCAACACTTCACGTGGATGTTCGCGCAACACCTGCAGGGCCGGCGGATGCTGGGGAGTCGGCGCCTTCCCGACTTCCTGCTCGAAGGCGCGGCTTTCCGGCAATCGGCGCCGGATGTAAACGCCCACGCCGAAGATCGCGATGCTGGCCAGGAAAGGAATCCGCCAGCCCCAGCTCATGAAATCCTCTTCGGGCAACAGCTGCACCAGATAGAACGCTGCCGCCGACAACACGAAGCCCCCTGAGACACCCAGCTGGCTCCAGGAGGCGTAGAAGCCCTCCCGGCCCTTGGGCGCATTCTCGCTGAGCATCAGCACGCCACCGCCCCACTCGCCGCCGGACGCGATGCCCTGCACGACCCGCAGGATCACCAGGCTGACCGGCGCCAGATAGCCGACCTGCTCGAACGTCGGCAACAGCCCCATCAGGAAGGTCGCCGCGCCCATCATCGACAGCGTGATAACCAGAGCGTTCTTGCGCCCGTGCTTGTCGCCCATATGACCGAAGATCAAACCACCCAGCGGGCGCGCCACGAAACCGACCGCGAAACCGGCGAACGCACCCAGCGTACCGATGACCGGGTCCGTGCCGGCCGGGAAGAACAGCGGCCCGAAAATCAGTGCCGCCGCCGTGCCATACAAAAAGAAGTCGTACCATTCCAGCGCATTGCCGATGACCGAAGCGGTCACGATGCGGCGCATGGACGTTTGGGAATTGGCCATGTCAGGCTCCCCTCAAGCTGTGCATTCCTGATCGTCGGCAAGGCCTGGCAACCGCCAGGCCTTGCAAGGGCTACTCAGAAGACGTTCCAGGTGTACGTGACGTAGAGCCGGTTCTCGTTGAAGTCACTACCGAACTGGTGTTGTTGCACCAGATAGTTCTTCCACTCGATACCGAGCCCCTTCAGCGGCCCATCCTGCAGAACGTACTTGATCGCCAGATCGCGCTCGTTTTCGGAGCCGTCGCGCGCGCCGCCCAGCTCGATCTGCGAACCCTTGATATAACGCGCGGCAAAGGTCAGGCCGGGGACCCCGACTTGTGCGAAGTCATATCCATAGCCGAGGCTCCACGAGCGCTCTTGCGGACGCATGAAAGGCTGGTTGGCCCAGTTGAGGAGGTAGAACTGGGGGATATAGCCGTTCGGTGTCGGGAACATGCTGTTGCCATACATGCGCTGGTAGACGGCGCTGACCTTGTGACCACTCTTGGTGAGTGTCAGTCCTGTAGACAGCGCGCGGTTATCCACTTCGCCATTGAGCGCATCTCCGTCTTCGTTGTTATTGAAGTAACGGACATCGGTCCTTAACCCGTAGCCATTACCCAGATCGGCCAGATGCGCGAATCCGACGTAATGCTGCTGGTAGATGTCGTGCATGACGCCGTAGAAATAACTGACCTGGAAGTTCTTCGTCAGGTTGTAGGTCGCACCGGCGAAATCCAGCGCCTCGCTGTCCAGATCGCTGGTCGAACCGTACTTGTAGAAGTTCTCGTGGTTGGACGATTCGCGCGTGACCACCGACCAGAAACGTCCTCCCGTCAGCGTCAGCCCGTCCAGCTCCTTCGATTCGACCACTGCGCCTTGGTAGATGGTGTCCAGCTGCCGGCTCGGATCATGCCAGGCGATGGGAAGCTCCGGCCGCATGTCACCGACCTTCAGCTCGGTTTTCGAATAGCGCATCTTCAACGTCGCACCCGCGCGCCCGTAGTTGCTGGGCGTTTCATCGGTTGCAGGGTTGTAAGGCAAGGTGCCGTCGTTTCCGGTGGAGTCCAGGCGAATCGCGTACTGCGCGTTCACGTCCACCCCCATTTGAATCGGCGTATCGGTATACCCGGAGGTGAACTGGAGATCGAACCCTTGGGACCAGCTGCCTACTTTGGGATCGACCGCATCGCTATTGGTGAAATTGCGATGCAGGTAGAAATTCCTCATATCCACCTTCAGGCGACTGTCGTCCACGAAGTCTGCCTGGGCCATCAACGGGGTAACCACGACCCCCACCATTCCAACGCTTCTAATTCCACGAACCAGTAACGATTGACGCATTGTGACGCTCCTTTTTAATTATCGGACGAGCCGACGTTCTTGGTCTGAGCAGATCAACTAATCGCAAACTTGGCAGTTCAATTCGTGGTGCACTCTGCGATGCACTTATCCACGAAAGCAGGCAACACAAGGCCTTTGCCCGAACATGCAGTTCGGACTTCTTTTAACTATCGGAAGAGATCAGCGAAGCGCTTTGGAGCCCTCGCAAAGCTTATGGTAGGCGCGATTGAAATAAACCAGACCGTCTTCGGCTGCGCCCTGTTTTATTTCCTGTATTTCGCAGTAGAAGATACTGTGCGAGCCGATCTCATGAACTTGAGCGATACAGCAATCAAAGTTGACGAGCGCGTCGTCCATCGCCGGAGAGCCGCTTTTCAATACCGACCAATCGGCACTGGCGAAACGCTCTTCCATCGAAATGTTGCGGTTGGCGAATGCGCCGGAAACATCCTGATGGGTGCCGGCGAGCACGTTCACGCACAACACGCCGTTGTTCTTGAAATGCACGTTGGAGGCGGATGTACGGTTCATGCAGACCAGCAGCGTCGGTGGCGAATCGGTCACGCTGCAGACGGCCGAAGCGGTGAACCCGAAACGACCCGAAGGGCCATCGGTGGTAATCACGGAAACAGCGCCACCCAGCATGGCCATGGCATTACGGAAGCCGGTTACGTCGACCATTGTTCGGCCCTCCTCAGATATCCAGAACGAGTTTTTTCGACTTGGCGCGGGAGCAGCAGACCAGGATCTGGTCGTTGGCTTCCTTTTCCTCGTCGGTCAGGTATACATCTCGGTGATCTGGCTCGCCTTCGAGCACATCGCACAGACAGGTTCCGCATACGCCCTGCTCGCAGGACACCTCGATCTTGATGCCCAGCGTGCCGAGCGCCTCGAGGATGGTCTGGCCTTCGGCCACCTGAACGCTTTTGCCGCTCTTGGCCGCCACGACCTCGAAGCTTTCACCAGAGCTGTCGACCTCGACCTGGAAGTACTCACGGTGGATGTGGTCGTCGGCATAGCCCTTGCGGGATGCGCTTTCGATCACCCAGTCCATGAAGCCTGACGGGCCGCAGGTATAGACGTGTACACCGGGCTGGCCCTGGCCGAGTAAGGCGTCGAGGTCGAGCTTATGTTCGGCGGGTTCATCGTCGAAATGGGTAACGACGCGATCTGCGAAAGCCGCGCTCTGCAGCTCGTCGAGAAACGCGCTGCGGCTGCGGGAGCGCCCGCAGTAGTGCAATTCGAAATCGGCCCCTTGCGCCTGGAGCGCGTAGGCCATGGCGATCATCGGGGTGATGCCAATGCCGCCCCCGATGAGGATCGAACGCCGCGCCTGGGTCACCAGCGGAAACAGGTTGCGAGGTACGCTGATCTGCACCTCGGCGCCTTCGAGCAGTTTGTCGTGCACGCCGGTGGAACCGCCACGCGAGGCCGGGTCCTTGAGCACGCCGAGACGGTAGGTCGCGTTGTCCGCCGGGTCGCTGCACAGCGAATACTGGCGCACCAGGCCGGGAGCGATGTGGATGTCCACGTGGGCGCCGGCTTCGAAGGCTGGCAGCGTGGTGCCACCGACCGGGATCAGGTCGAGCACGACGACACCGTCGCCCTGCAACTGGCGCTTGTGCACCTGCACCTTCAGGAGTTCTTCAGTCATCTCGATTCACCGCATTGCACGTCAAGGTAAAACGCAGCCGTTGGCCGGCTGTCGCATCGTTGTAACGGTCGATCAGCGCATGAACAGGCCGCCGTTCACATCCCAGGTCGCCCCGGTGGTGAAGTAGGCTTCCGGTCGTGCGAGCTGCACGATCAGGTCGCCGAGAAAATCCGCATCGCCCAGGCGCTTGACCGGGATGTTGCCGAGCATCCCCGCCATGCGTTCGGCCGGCACCGCGGCGTGCACTGCAGGCGAATCGATCGGCCCGGGGGCGATGGCATTGACGGTCACGCCGCCGGCGGCCAGCTCCTTGGCGAAGATCTTGGTCAGGGTGACGATGGCGCCCTTGGACGCGGCGTAGTGCGCGCCGGTGGCGGTGCCGCCGTTCTGCCCCGCCAACGAGGCCATGTTGACGATGCGCCCGTACCCGGCCGCGGCCATGTGCGCACCGAACACCTGGCAGCCGACGAAGACGCTGCGGGTGTTGAGGCTCATGACGCGGTCGAACTCTTCGGGGCTGATCTGCATGACCGGAGTGGTCATGGTCATGGCCGCGTTGTTCACCGCCACATGCAAGGCGCCGAAACGCTCCAGGGTGGCGGCCAGGGCGGACTCGAAGTCGGACTTGTCGCCCACGTCGAGCTTGAGCGCCAGCACCCGCTCCCCGCTGCTGTCCAGAGCATTGGCGGCGGACTGGGCGCGATCCAGAGAGAAGTCGGTGATGACTACCGCATAGCCGGCGGCGAATAGCCGCCCTGCTATGGCGTAACCCAATCCCTGGGCCGCACCGGTGACGAGTGCAATCTGCATGGCGTGGTCCTCAGAGGATGTAGCCGATGCCGGCCAGGGCATCGTCGGAGTTGATCAGGCGGACCAGCTTGCGTTCGATGCTGAAGCCACCCTCGCTGCGCACCAGGTCGTAGACGATGTCGGCGCTGTAGTGCTTGAGCACGTCCTTGCGAAACTCGCGCAGGTTCTGCGCGCAACGGACTGTCACCCGCGAGCCGTCGTCGGCCAGCACCCTGAAGCGCGACAGGGTGCGCACGGTGCGTGGCCGCGGGCTGGTGGAAATGGACTCCCCGCCGATCAGACGCTGTACGCGCTTCTGGCGCATATGCGCATCGTCGTAGGCGTAGTTGAGCGTGTTGTCGAAATCCTCTTCGTTCGGGTCGATCGGGATGATGTAGGTGCCCTTCTCGGCCCACAGCGCTAACCATGCGTCGTATTCGCCGTGGTCGAGCATGTCGCCTTCCTGCCAGATGAAGGCGGTGACTTCTTGAAGTACTTGCAGATTCATTTCGTGGCTCCCCTCAAACCGACATCATCTTTTTCCACTGCTGATAAGCCGCGCGCATCCCGGTTTCGGCGGACACGTCGCTGACCAGTCCGTCCTCGCTCGGCTTCTCGCCGGGCAGGCCGCGGTTGAGCATGATCCACAGGTCTTCACCGGCGCTGGCCCCCTTCTGCACCCGCTCCCAGGCCTCGGAATCGTCCGGCGTGCCGAAGCCCATCGGTCCCTGGAAGTGTTCGTGCAGGCGCAGGCGATAGCGGTTGGCCGCGGCGGGGCCGCCGTCCATGGTGATCACCGAGTGATGAATCTCCGTCTCGTTGACCGAGATCGGCTGCAGCACGCGGAAGAACGCCATCGAGCAGGCGACGTTGGGAAACAGGTTGAGATTGAAGCCCGAGCCGCCGACCGCGCGGACAATGCGGCGGACCTGCATGTCCTCGATGCCCTCGTCGCGCAGCTCCTGGGCCAGTTCCTCGAAACGGGTGGGGATCGGCGCGTCGAGATTGGCTTCCAGATCGACCAGGTCTGGAATCATCACCATCACGCTATGGCCGTTGCCGAGGTCTTCGACGTAGCCGGAGCCGCCGACGAAATCGAGCATGTCCATGGTCTGCTGGTCGACCGAGTGCAGGAACGACTTGTGTACCAGCGGGAAATGGTAGGCGTCAGTGGTGTTTTCCAGCTGGATCTTCCAGTTGCCCGGGAAGCGGAAGCGGTGTTCGCCCGGTACCTTGATGCCGTAGCCGGCGCCCTGCTTCATGAACAGATCCATCCACTTCTTGGCCGGGCCGAGGAAGTCCACCAGCGGCTCGATGTCGTCCTTGAAAGTGGCGAACAGCATGCCGGCATACTCTTCGACACGCAGGCTCACCAGCGGCAGCTCGCTCTTGTCCAGGCAGTCGCCGTAGCTGTCCGGGTGCGGAATGCCGCGCAGCGAACCGTCCAGGGCGTAGCCCCAGCCGTGGTAGGGGCAGACGAAGCTGTTGGTCTTGCCTTTCTTGTGCTCGCAGACAGTGGCGCCGCGGTGACGGCAGCGGTTGAGCAGTACGTGCACGGCCTTCTTGCGGTCGCGCACCACAATGACCGGCTGCTTGCCGATGAAGGTGCTCTTGTAGCTGCCCGCGTCTGGAATTTCGCTCACGTGGGCGACCCACACCCAAGTGCTGTAGAAGATCTTTTCCATCTCCGCATCGAACAGTTTGGGGTCGGTGTACAGCGAGGTGTGCACACGGTCGGCCTGCACCAGGTCGGCGGGATCGCACTCGAGGTTTACGGCTTCGATCAGGTTGTTCACGGTTGGCTCCTCATCGGCTTGGCTGGCCGACGTCAAGAAAGTCTCGGGGTCATTCGGCCGGCTTTTCGGGCACCGGCAAACGGGCCTCGCTGTTCCACGCATCCACGGGACGGCTGAACAGGTTTTCGGTCTGGAAATGCGCCATGCGCCATTGCCCACCCTCCTCGGCGAAACGCACGGTCAGGCGCGCCGCATTGAGGTGCGAGGCGCCGTCGGCGAAGGTCGAGGTCTGCAACATCACCCAGCTGCCCAGAGCACCCTCTTCGCTCACCTCGATCAGCTCGCTGGTGAGGAAATGCACGTTCAGGGCGAAGTGCGCCGGCGTCTTCATGTAGGTCGCAAACATCGCGCGAATTGCCTCACGGCCGCGGTAGCCACCGAAGCTGCCGGCATACTTGGCGCCCTTGCCTTCCCACACGGCGTCCGTGGTGAACAGGCCGGCCAGTTCGTCCAGCGGCGTGCTTGCATCGAGGGCGTCGCACAGCACCATGTAGCGGTTCATACAGGCGCGTGAGGCGTGCTCGATCTGGAAGCGCTCGAGCTGCGCTTGGAGATCGGCGATCCGGGTTTCGGTCAACATGGCGGTCACGCGCGCTGGATGATGAGTTCGCGGCCGGTACGGGCCTCGACCTTGGCGTAGCGCCACAGCTTGTAGGTGCCCTCACCCACCGGCGTGGTACGGAACAGGTTGCAGGCCGCATGCACGGTTTCGAGGTCCGGAACGTCGGCCAGCAGGTAGGTGGTCCAGGGGTAACCGGTGGACGGGCCGACCATGCTCTGGTCGTCGTCCATGTTGCCGAAGACCTTCACGCCGGGCAGGTCGTGAATGCCGTTCCACATGGCGCTGAACGCGGCCCACACTTCGAGTTGCTCTTCACGCGGTGCATCGAAGAAGTTCTGGTTGATGCCCATGCAGAACAGGACGCGCAATGGTTTTTTCTCGCTCATGATTGGCTCCAGATAGGGTCAGAGGTAGCCCGGCAAGGGCTGCTTACCGAAGAAGATGGCACCGGCGTTCTGGTAGGTGATGTCGCCCATGAACGCGTGCTGGGTGACGACCTGGGCGTCGTTGACGAAGCGCGCCAGCGGGCTGCTGTTGTAGACGCCGGTCATGCCCGACAGCATTTGCGCGGTGCGCGCCACATCCGCGGCGACGCGGGTGGCATGGGTCGAGGACAGGCGCAGCAGATTGGTCTTTTCCGCCGGCACGGGATCGCCGGCCAGCACGCATTGCCAGGCGTCCTCGATGGAATCGAAGAAGAAGGCGCGCGCCGATAGCAGCGCCGCCTCGGCCTTGGCGATCTCTACCTGGGCGATCGGGCGGTCGGCCACCGCTGGCGCGCCGGTGATCGAGATGCGGCCGGCGGCCATGTCGCGCAATTCATCGAGCGCTGCCCGGGCCACGCCGAGTCCGACCACCGAAAGGACCTGGGTGGCGAAGGACAGTGACGGATAGCGGAAAAACGGCTCGTCCAAATTCGAAGCGCCACCACGCACGAAGGTCCAGGCCTCCGGCACCACCACGTCCTCGACGATCAGATCGTGGCTACCGGTGCCGAGCAGGCCGACGGTGTCCCAGGTCCGTTCGATGCGCGCCTTGCTCTGCGGCATCACCGCCAGACGCGGCAGATCCAGCTTGTCGCCATTCTTCGGCGCGATGCCGACGCCCACGATCGAAGCCCCCACGCAACCGCTGGAGTACTTCCAGCGTCCGCGCACCTTGAAGCCACCCTCGACGATCTCGGCCGGCTGCGGCGGGAAGATACCGCCGGCGAAGACGACATCGGGCCCATTGGCATAGATCTCCCGGATCGTCTCCAGCGGCAGCGCGGAGAGATAGACAGGGCTCATGCCGAAGCTGGCCACCCAGCCGGCCGACCCGTCTGCCATGGATATCCGCTCGATCATTTCGCAGAATTCGGCGGGGGTGCGCTCGTCGCCACCGAAACGCTTGGGCACGCAGGCTCGATAGACGCCAACAGTCTTAAACTGGTCGATAACGTCTGGCGAAATGTGGCCATTTCGATCAAACTCTCCGCTACGGCCTCGACCGCGCACATCCGTCAAGAGGGCCTCGAACGCATCGCTCGAGGAAGGGACGGCAGTTGGTCGCTGGCCGACCACATTAAGGGGCTTCATAACGGGCTCCATGATCAGTTACCACCTTGTTCGGATCGGCACAGCAAAGCCTGGGCGAACGCCAGAAGACGTTCGTCCGCACCTTTGGCGGCGATCAGTTGCAGGCCAACCGGCAGACCAGATTTCCCTTCGAGCGGGATGGTCAAGGCCGGGTGGCCGGAAAGATTGAAAGGCCGCACCAGGGCGGTCATGCCCAGCACGGCGCGGGTATCGGCCGCATCTTCGATGCGCAGCGGGTAGTCGGGCATGGTCGGCAGCGCGAGCACCTGATGCTGCGCCAGCACTGCATCCACCTCGGCGGTAAAGGCCGCGCGAACGGCTTCGGCCTCGGCCAGGGCCTCATCGGTGGTTCGTGCGGCGGCTAGCAGCCGACCTGCGACGTCTTCTCCGACCAGCCCTCCATCGACCAGGTGCCCGGCCGCCTTCCAGGTTTCGCGATTGATCACCACCATGCCGGCGGCATAGGCGGCGGACATCTGCGGCAGGGAAACGGACATTTGCCGGATACCGGCGGCGGACAACCTGTGCTGTATCGCCTCGAGGATTTCCGGTTGCGCATCGACCGCCACCACCCCAATTTCGAACGCCTCGACCTCGGGCAAGGGCCCGAAGCCGGGATCGATCATGCGCATGGCCTCGATCAGCATCGGCAAGCTGTCGGCGAAGGGGCCTACGCAATCGAGGGAGGTTTCCGTCGGCATCACGCCTGCCCGGCTGACACGGCCGAAGGTGGGCTTGAAGCCGAAAACGCCACAACAGCAGGCCGGAATACGAATGGAGCCGCCGGTATCGGTCCCCAGCGAAAAATCGCAGAGCCCGGCGGCTACCGCGGTGGCCGAACTGCTCGAAGAACCTCCGGGAATCCGCCCGGGGTAGCGCGGGTTTTGCGCAGTGCCGGTGAACTGGTTGATACCGGTCGTGCCGAATGCCAGCTCGTGGAGGCTCACCTTGCCGACCAGGCGGCAGTCATTTGCCAGCAGCGCCGCTACCACGTCGGCATGCCGTGTGGCCGGCTCGGCATCCTGCAGCGCCCGACTGGACGCCCGAGTGGGATGACCGGCTACGTCGATGGTGTCCTTCACCATCACGGTCGGTCCGCTTCCTCCCAGATTCAGCGTCTCCACCACGATCGTCATGCCATTCACCTTTGTGATCCGATATCAGACTCGCCAAGCACTGCCTGGCATATGCGTAAATCTAAAATCGCCACTATTACGTGAATTGTCAATTGATTTAGGGAAGATTTTATAGCGCTTCTTTTGGTGCACTTTTCACGTAAAAAGCACCAGTTTTGTGCACTATCGTAACGATCCAAAAATCCATCACCACAGAGCTTAACAACACATATTATCTTTATTTTACAATAACTTATAAGTTAAAAATTGCTGAATCAGGAGCCAAATCAGGTGTTACCGCGGCGTTACTCATGCTCAAAAAACCTCGAAGATTTTGTTGAGCATTCAAAAATAAAATTACTTTTTTAAAGCGTATTTTTGAGCGTTATTTTGATCGATTTTTTCTGCTCACAACCGCTAAAAACTCGGCCTAAGCGGCTGTTTTTTCTAGCGTCTGACCCGCGCCCGCTCATGTCTCGGCACCGTTGAAAAGCGAGCACCACAGGGAGAGAAATACAGGACGGCAGCGTGGCTCACTGGTGGGGCACCCCCGACGCTGGCATGCAAACTGCTATCTCCGACTCGGTAGCGAGGGGTCGCCGAGCGGTCTCCTGCCATCGAAGCGCTTTGGCGCTGACAACAAGAAGGCTTGGAGCCCATCCGGCGGCCAGCCCGCATTTAGCCCTGCACCCTGGAGAACGACATGCGATTCATGAAAGCTGTGTCCACCCTGATGTTGAGTGCGCTTTGCGTTCCCCTCGCCCACGCCGAGGTAAAGATTGGCGTGATCACTTCCTCCACCGGACCGATTGCACTGGTGGGCATCCCGCAAAAGAACAGCATCGCCCTGATGCCCAAGAAGGTCGGTGACCAGAACATCACCTATATCTCGCTGGACGACGGCAGCGACCCCACCGCGTCGGTGAAGGCATTCAAGAAACTCATCGACGAGGAGAAGGTGGACGCGATCATCGGGCCAAGCGGCTCGCCGAATGCCATGGGCGTCATCCAGTTCGCCGCCGAATCCGGTACGCCGATGCTGGCACCGGTCGGCACCGCCGCCGTGGTACTGCCGATGACCGAGCAGAAGCGATGGGTGTTCAAGACCACTCAGAACGATGACCTGATCGCCGATGCCATCGTCGCGCAGATGATCACGAGCGGAGTCAAGACGCTGGGCTTCATCGGTACCGCGGATCCTTACGGGGAGAACTGGGCCAAGGTCATGGCCGAGCTCGCCGGGAAGAACGGCATCAAGATCGTGGCCAACGAGCGCTTCCAGCGCCAGGACACGTCAGTCACCGGGCAGAGCCTGAAGATCCTGATGACCAAGCCCGACGCGGTGCTGGTGGCAGCGCCGGGAAGCTCATCGGTCATGCCACAGACCACGCTGGCCGACCAGGGCTACAAGGGCCAGATGTACCAGACCCACGGTGCAGCGCTCGACCCCTTCCTCAAGCTCGGCGGCAAGAAGGTGGAAGGGACCATCCTCGCCGCAAGCCTGATGCTGGTGGTAGACGAGGTTCCGGACAGTCATCCCTCCAAGGCGATCGCCAAGTCGTACATCGAGGCCTACCGCAAGCTCTACAACGAAACGCCCGCGACCTTTGGCGCCAACGTCTACGACGCCGGGCTGCTGCTGGAACAAGCCATCCCCGTGGCGGAGCAGACCGCCAAGCCCGGCACGCCCGAATTTCGCGCAGCCCTTCGCGACGCGCTCGAACAGACCCGTGAGCTCGCGGGAACCCAAGGCGTCTACAACATGACCGCTGAAGATCACAGCGGCTTCGATGAACGCGGTCGCGAACTCATCTCCGTCAAGGACGGCAAATGGGCACTGCTCAAATAAGCCGCCGCCATAACTAAAAAGCGGACGGGCACGATCCCGCCCGCGCCTTTTGCCGCCAATTCAGGCGTTCCCGCCTTTTGAGGATGTCTTGCGATGAATCTCCAGATAGCCATGCTGCTTGGGCAGGATGGCGTGACCAACGGTGCCATCTATGCTTTGCTGGCGCTGTCCATCCTGCTCGTATTCACCGTGACGCGAATCCTACTGATTCCGCTCGGTGAGTTCGTCACCTTCGGTGCCCTGACGATGGCCGCCATACAGGCCGGTCACCCCACGGCGCTGGCCTGGCTGCTGCTGGCCCTGACCGTGGTGGATTGCAGCCTCGACCTGATCGATGCAGCACGCGCCAGTACCGGTTTTCGTCTGCCGCGCCGGGTACCGATCAAACTCGCCTATGCCTTGATCATGGTTGCGTTGGTACGCAGCCTGCCGCTAGCCGACCTGCAAATGGGTCTGCAGACACTGCTCACCCTGGCCCTGCTGGTGCCGCTCGGCCCGCAGATGTACCGCCTTTTCTTTCAGCCGATCGCTGGCGCCCATGCCCTGGTGCTTCTGATCGTGTCGATCGCCGTGCATGTCGCCATGGTCGGCGTCGGCCTGCTGCTGTTCGGTCCAGAAGGCGCGCAGACACGTCCGTTCTCGGACGCCTTCCTGGAGATCGGCCCGGTGATGCTCAAGAGTCAGACGCTCTGGGTCATCGTGGTCTCGCTCACGGCCATCATCGCGCTGTTCCTGTTCTTCGAGCGCAGCCTCTATGGCAAGGCGCTGCGCGCCACCGCCGTCAACCGGATGGGCGCGCGTCTCATGGGCATCTCGCCCACTCTGGCAGGCAAGGCGACCTTCGCCCTCGCCGCCTTCATCGGCACGCTGTCAGGCATCCTGATCGCACCGATCACCACGCTTTATTTCGACTCCGGCTTCATCATCAGCCTCAAGGGCTTCGTCGGCGCAATCATCGGCGGTCTGGTCAGCTATCCCCTCGCCGCGATCGGTGCGCTGGTGGTCGGGCTGGTCGAGGCCTTCTCGATGTTCTGGGCCAGTACCTATAAAGAAGTGATCGTGTTCACCCTGATCATTCCCTTTCTGCTCTGGCGCTCCCTCACCAGCCGTCACGTGGAGGAAGACGAATGAAACCACGCTATCTCGTGATCGCCCTGGTCGTGGTGCTGGGCTTTGCGCCGCTCGTGCTGCCGAACTTCCAGATCACCCTGCTCAACTACATCGGCCTGTATACGCTCGTCGTGCTCGGCCTGGTACTGCTGACCGGCGTCGGTGGCATGACCAGCTTCGGGCAAGCGGCATTCGTCGGCCTGGGCGCTTACACCAGCGCCTATCTCACCACTACCGAACAGCTGCCTACCTGGCTGGCCTGGACAGCGGGCTCGCCATGGCTGGCGCTGGTGATCGGCATCCTGCTGACAACCGCCGTCGCGCTGATTCTCGGGGCGCTGACCCTCAAGCTGTCAGGTCACTATCTGCCGCTGGGCACCATCGCCTGGGGGATATCGCTGTATTACCTGTTCGGCACCATCGATGAGCTGGGTGGCCAGACCGGTGTTGCCGACCTGCCCTCCCTCTCGCTGTTCGGTATCGCGCTCGATCGCGGCGAAAAAATCTACTACCTGATCTGGGCCGTGCTGCTACTGGCCATCCTGATCACCCAGAACCTCCTGAATTCTCGCGAGGGGCGCGCCATTCGCGCACTCAAGGGCGGCCAGATCATGGCCGAATCAATGGGCGTCAACACCTTCCGCTCGAAGATGGTGATCTTCCTGATCTCGGCTCTGTTCGCCGCGGTCTCCGGCTGGCTCTATGCGCACACCCAACGCTTCGTGAATCCCACGCCGTTCGGCTTGAACATGGGCATCGACTACCTGTTCATGGCGCTCATCGGCGGAGTGGGTAGCGTCTGGGGCGCTCTGCTCGGCGCGGGCATCCTGACCATGCTCAAGCAGTGGCTACAAGATTGGCTGCCAATGCTGCTGGGTAGCCAGGGCAACTACGAGATGATCGTCTTCGGGCTGCTCATCGTATTGCTGATGCAGCGCGCACCCGGTGGACTCTGGTCTCTGCTGGTCAAAGCCATGCCTGCGGCGCTGCGCCACCGACACCGTTCGCCCATCGCCGACGACCAGGCGCCAGCGCTGCCGCGTCGCACCTTGCCAGCGGGTGGCGAGCTGATACTCGAGGCCCGGGAGGTAACCAGGCGCTTCGGCGGGCTGGTGGCCAACAACCAGATGAACCTGTCGGTCCATGCCGGTGAAATCCTCGCCCTGATCGGCCCCAACGGCGCCGGCAAAAGCACCATGTTCAACCAGATTTCCGGCGTGGACGTGCCCAGCGCAGGCGAGGTGCAGTTCCTCGGCAAAAGGATCAACGGCATACCGTCGCGCCGCATCGCGCGCATGGGCATGAGCCGGACCTTCCAACACGTGAAACTGCTACCGAGCATGAGCGTGTTGGAGAACGTGGCCATCGGTGCCCACCTGCGCGGCGCCAAGGGCATCGTCCCGTCGTTGCTGCACCTGGAGCGCGCCGAAGAAGCCGAACTGCTGCGCGAGGCGCGCTACCAGCTCGAGCGCGTCGGCCTCGGTGACTACCTCTACGAAGAGGCCGGCAGCCTCGCCCTGGGCCAGCAGCGCATCCTGGAAATCGCTCGCGCCCTCTGCTCCGACCCTTGCCTTCTGCTGCTCGACGAACCGGCCGCCGGACTGCGCCTCAAGGAAAAGGAAGCCCTGGGCAACCTCCTGCGCAAGCTACGCGGTGAAGGCATGGCCATTCTGCTCGTCGAGCATGACATGGACTTCGTCATGGGCCTGGTCGACCGGGTCGTGGTGATGGAGTTCGGTGAAAAGATCGCTGAGGGCCTGCCCGAAGAGGTGCAACAGAACCCCGCCGTACTGGAAGCCTATCTTGGAGGAGCGGAGTGATGAACCGGAACGTACCACGCAACACACTGCTGGAAGTGAACGACCTCTGTGTCGCGTACGGCAAGGTCGAGGCGCTGAGCAACGCCAACCTCACCGTTGGCGAGGGCCAGATCGTCACGGTGATCGGCCCGAACGGCGCCGGCAAGACCACGCTGCTGTCGGCCATCATGGGCGTGCTCGGCTCCAAGGGCCAGGTACGCTTCGACGGCTCCCTCGAAGCGGTGCCGGAGGTCGAAGTGCTGGTCGGCCGGGGGCTCGGCCTGGTACCCGAGAAGCGTGAGCTGTTCGGCAGCATGAGCGTCGAGGACAACCTGCGCCTCGGCGGCTTCATGCGCTACCGCAAGGGCGACAGGCACCTCGACGGCACCCTGCAGGAGGTCTACGACCTCTTTCCGCGTCTGTTCGAGCGACGCAAGCAGGAGTCCTCGACCCTGTCCGGCGGCGAGAGGCAGATGCTTGCCGTGGGTCGCGCGCTGATGGCCAAGCCCAAACTGCTGATGCTCGATGAGCCGAGCCTCGGCCTCGCGCCGCTGATCACCCGGGAAATCTTCCGGATCATCGCCGAGCTGCGAAAACAGGGCGTGTCGATCCTGCTGGTCGAGCAGAACGCCCGCGCGGCGCTGCGTGTGGCGGATTACGCCTATGTGCTGGAGACCGGACAGATCGCCATGCAAGGACCCGCGGACCAGCTCGCCGACGATCCTCGCGTGATCGAGGCCTACCTCGGGCTCGCCAGCAAGCATCAGGAAATGTTGGCCGGATGACCGATTGGCTCGCCAGGACGAGCCTCAAGGAGCCCTCATGAACACATCGACACAACGGGTATGCATCGTCGGTGCGGGCGCGATCGGCTGCACCCTGGCGGCACGGCTGGTCAGGGGCGGCCAGCCGGTCAGCGTGCTGGCACGCGGAGAAACCCTCACGGCACTGAGCTCGGACGGCATCCACCTGACCGACCTGGAAGGCGAGCACCACGCTCGGGTAACCGCAAGCGACCGCTGCGACGTGTTCGGCGAGCAGGACCTGGTGTTCATCTGCACCAAGGCACCGGCACTGGCGGGCCTGCTGCCGACCCTCGCCCCGCTCATCAGCGAACGCACCGTCGTCGTTCCGGTCGTCAATGGCGTGCCCTGGTGGTACTTCCACGGCGTGCAGGGCCGCTTCGCCGGCCGCCGCGTCGAAGCCGTCGACCCCGATGGAGCATTGAGCCGGGCGCTGGATCTGGAACGCGTGCTCGGCTGCGTGGTGTTCATCACCGCCGAAACCGTCTCGCCGGGCGTGGTGACGTCACGCAACCCGCACCTGATGATCCTCGGCGAACCCAGTGACCGGATGACCGAGCGCCTGGAACAGGTCCGTGCACTGATCGAGCGAGCCGGTATCGAGGCCCGCGCCACCGACCGCATCCGCGACCAGCTGTGGACCAAGATCATTGCCAACCTGACGTCCAACCCGCTGTCGGTCCTGACCGGTGCGACGCTCGAAGAACTCTATGGCAAGACCGAACTGAAGACCGTGGTCGCCAAGATCCTTCAGGAGACCCTGCTCACGGCCGCCGCTTATGGCGCCCGCATCAACTTCGACCCGCTCACCTTCATGGAGCTGGGCGCCGGCATGGGCGCGGTCCGCACCTCGATGCTGCAGGACTACCAGAGCGGCCGCCCGCTGGAGCTTGCGGCAATCGGCGACGCCGTCATCGAGCTTGCCGGCCACCAGGGCCTAGCCATGCCCATCACCCGCGACATCCTCGCCCTGGCGCGCTTCTGCAGCGCCCGGACGCACATTCACTGAACACGAAGAGACCTGCCATGAACGCCAGGACCGAATTCACCCAACCTACCCAATGCAGCGAAGAGGAATGGGCGCTGCGCGTCAAGCTCGCCCATTGTTATCACCTGGTCGATTACTTCGGCTGGACGGAGACCATCTTCAACCACATTTCGGCGCGACTGCCCGGCCCCGCCCACCACTATCTGGTCAATCCGTTCGGGCTCAATTACACCGAAGTCACACCGGCCAATCTGCTCAAGGTCGATCTGCACGGCAACAAGCTGGAACCCTCGGAGTACGACGGCAACCCCGCGGGCTTCGCCCTGCACAGTGCCGTGCACGGGGCACGCGAAGACATCCAATGCCTGATCCACACCCACACGACGCCGATCTCTGCCGTGGTGCAGAAGAAGCGCGGCTTCACTCATGACGACTTCTACGGCGCGCAGCTGTATGGCCGCGTCGGCTACCACACCTTCGAAGGCATCACCCTGTTCGACGACGAGAAGGTACGCATGATCGAAAGCCTCGGTGACAAGCACATCCTGGTGCTGCGCAACCATGGCATCGCGGTCGGTGAAAGCAGTATCGAAAAGGCGTTCTTCTTACTCTGGACCGTCCAGCGCGCCGCCGAAAACCAGTGTGCCGCCGGTGCACTGGGCGGCGAAGACAATCCACTGGAGGAAGGTATCGCCGCCAAGTGCGCCGACCTCACCGCGATGCTGATCCGCGAAAGCGGCTTTGCCATCAAGTTCTATGACGCCATGGTTCGCAAGATGCGCACCGAGCGGCAGATGAGCTGGTGACCCCCACGCGGCGTCGCGTGCCCGCGACGCCGCGCCTCGATCCGTGGCCAGTATAGGAGTCGCGCCATGACTGCCGCCGCAAACGCCCTGACCTTCGTTGAACCTCCGATCTCGCGGCTCGACCCACAAGGTGTGGTCCTGAACTGCAACCCCGCCTACCGTTCGATGTGCGGCTACAGCGAAGCCGAACTGGTGGGCAAACCGCATCAGATAATCAATCACCCGGACATGCCCGCGGTGGTGATCGCCGGCATGTGGCGGGCGCTACGCGCGGGCGTGCCCTGGACAGGACCGATGATGGGCCTGCACAAGGATGGCTCGACGTACTGGCACACCCTCTATGTGGTTCCGCTGTTCGACGGCGGGCAATTGTCGGCGCTGGGCACCGTTTACCAAGACATCGAGCCGGAAGACGTCCAACGTGCGCAGGCGCTTTACCTGCGACTCGCGCGGGGCAAATTGCCCTGGTCATGGAGCGCACGGGTGCAGGCCGGCGTCGCAGAACACGCGCTCACGATCGCAACCGCCATCGGCTTGATCGGCGCCTGGGCCAGTCATCAACTCGGTCCCGTGTGGCTGATCGCCCTGCTCGCCTTGCTCGGTAGCGGCACGCTCCAGTCCACCCTAAGGCGGCGCAAGCAGGTCCGGGAACTGCTCGCCCGGCACCGGGAAATTTACAGCGACGCGTTGCTGGCACCGCTGCACAGTGACCACCCCGGCGACATCGGCCGACTCGCCATGGCGCTGAACAGCCAGCGCGCACGGATGAGCACCGTGATGTCGCGCATCTGCATCAATAGCGAAGTGCTCAGACAGCAGGCACAGAGCTCAGCCGAGGTGGTGGACATGGCAGCCGAGCAATTGGGCCAACAAGTCCGTGAAACCGAACAGACCGCCGCGGCGATCAATGAAATGAGCGCGACGATCCAGGAGCTGTCACGCAACCTGCAGACCACTGCGGAGGCGGCGCAGAAGGCCGACCAACTGGCGCGGGACGGCGAACGCCTGTCGGTGGGAAGCCAGGCATCGATGACTAGCATGCGTGACTCTGTCAAAGACACCGGGGTGGCGGTCGAGCAACTCGCCGAAGCCATCGAGTCCATTGGCGGTATCGCCAACGTCATCCAGAACATTGCCGAGCAGACCAACCTGCTTGCCCTGAACGCAGCCATAGAGGCTGCGCGTGCCGGAGAGTCGGGCCGCGGCTTCGCGGTGGTCGCTGACGAAGTTCGCCGCCTGGCCTCACATACCCGAGAATCAACACACGAGATTCAGAGCTCCATCGAAAGCCTGCGCGACGGTAGCGCCCGTGCCCTTGCTACCGCGCAGAACGGAGAAGCTGCGGCGCAACGCTCGGCTGAAGACGTCGAGCAGGCTCGCCAGGCGCTGGCCCGCATCTGCGAGGAGATCGGTCAGATCAGTGGCATGAGCCTGCAGATGGCGGCAGCCATCGAACAACAAGGCCAGGTGGCCGAGCAGATCAACAGGCAGATCACCGACATCGCCGGCTTCACCGAACGCACCAGCCAACAAGCCGGACGTACCACGGAAATAAGCCAGGCCGTGCATCAGCTCGCAGAGTCGCAGTTGGGCCTGGCCTTACGGTTCCTGAAGGGGTAACGCAAGGCGCAAGCGCCCCGGATGGGGCAACCGGCCGCTGCCGCAACGCTGACCATCGGCGTACCTCGCAAGCGACTCGAGCGGTCGGGCGCTCGCAGATGCGGTCGGCGCCGGCACCGGTTCAGGTGCAACCAACTGGCACGTCCATGTTCGTAAGAGAGACGCTGCCCGGATTACGAGAAATGTCTATGATTGCCCGTCTATTTTTCTAAGGCAGTCCATACCTTCATGGCCATCTCCAAGAAACGCCGTAGTCGCTACAACCCTGCCAGCGAGGACTTCCATAAGGAGGAGTTTCCCTTCTACTGGCTTGCCCGCGTTTACGGACGTTACTCGATGGCCATGGAAAGACTGCTCAAGCGGGTCGATCTGGACATTCCGCGCTGGCGCGTCCTGAACATCCTGTACGAAAACGACAATTCCAGCATTTCGGAGATTTCCGAACATGCCGTTGCCAAGCTGTCGACCATCACCAAGATTGTCTACCGGATGAAAGATGACGGCCTCGTCGAAACCAACCAGAGCGTACAGGATGGCCGCGTGACCCAGGTCAGCCTCACGCAAGCCGGTCGCGAGGCGTTCTTCGCCATGCATGAAGTGACCGAAGAACTCTTCCACAATAGCTTCCAGGGCATGACCGAAGCCCAGCTGCGCAAGCTCAACCAGTCCTTGGCCACCATCTTCGCGAATTTGCCGGACCGCTGAAACGACAACCGCCCCATCGGGCGGGCCTCTTTTCTGTCGAAGCCGCCCTTCCTGGACACGCATAGGGCGTTGCGCCTCCTGCGTACGACCGACCGGCGACTCGCGTCAGAGCAACTGCCAGGTGCAGTTAAAAATCAACCGGTTCTCGTCGATGTCGCTGCGGTAGTTCGAGCGCGCCGTGACGTTGCGTAGACGCACGTTGAGGTTTCGCAGCGGCCCGCTCTGCACGGTGTAGCCGATGTCCAGGTCGCGCTCCCACTCTTATTATTGTCATGCAGCCCGCATCGCGGGAACGCGATGCGGACTTGCCGAGTCTATCGCCGCGCGCCTGCAGGTCGCGGCGAGATCCGGTTATGACTTTCAGGCTTCCAGGGCGCGGACACGCTTGAGGCGCTGCTGTGCGGTCAGCTCCGCGGCCGGTTGCAGGGTGAAGTGGAACTCGATCTCGGCAAAGCGTCCGTCCACACCGCGGGCCTTCGCCTTGGCCGGATCGTCGACGAAGCGGATCTCGGCGATCAGCTCGTCGCGGGTGGCGTAGGCGAAGTCGTCATGCAGGTACTTTTCGCCGGACAGGTTGATCTGCGTGGTCAGATGGCGATGGCCAGCGGCGGAAATGAAGAAATGGATGTGCGCCGGGCGCTGACCATGGCGGCCGAGCTGATCGAGCAGCTGCTGGGTCGGGCCATCGGGCGGGCAGCCATAGCCGGACGGCACGATGCTGCGCAGCCGGTAGCGACCCTCGGCATCGGTCTCGATACGGCGACGCAGGTTGAATTCCGACTGCGACGGGTCGAAGTAGGAGTAGGTGCCACCGGTGTTGGCATGCCAGACGTCGACGATCGCGCCGGCCAGCGGCTTGCCGTCGGTATCCCACACCTGCCCTTCCATGAACAGCACGGTGCCCGGATCGGTGCCGTCGTCGAGCCGCGCCTCGCCCTTGCTCAGCGGCGCGCCGGCGACATACAAAGGGCCTTCGATGGTGCGCGGCGTCCCGCCGGTGTGTCCAGCCTGCGCGTCTTCGGCATCCATCAGCAGGTCGAGGTAGTGTTCCAGCCCGAGGCCGGCGACCAGCAGGCCCGCTTCCTGACGGCTACCGAGCTCGTTCAGGTAGTTCACCGCCTTCCAGAACTCCTCAGGGGTGACGGACAAGTCTTCGATGATGCGCACCGAATCGTTGAGCACGCGGTGGATCAGGGTCTTCATCCGATTATTGCCCTGGTCATTGTCGAAGCCGCTGGCGTTCTCCAGGAACTTCTGCACCTCGGCGGTCTGCGAGATCTTTACGGTCATGGCTGCTTTCCTCATGTTGTTTTTGTCGATAAGCCAGGCTGGGTACGGCTAGCGATCGTCGTCATGGACGGAAGACGGATGGCGACACAGCGCCATGACTTCGATCTCCATGTACGGGTAAAGCGGCAGCTGCATAAGTGTGTCATGCAGCGCCTGTGCATTGGGCACGTCGAATACGCTGACGTTGGCGTAGAGCCCGGCGATGCGCCAGAGGTGGCGCCAGACGCCCTCGCGCTGCAGGCGCTGGGCGAGCTCCTTCTCGTCCGCCTTGAGCCGTGCGGCCTGTTCGGCGGGCATGTCGACGGGAAGTTTCACGGTCATGCGTACGTGGAAAAGCATGGGCAATCTCCTTGATTCAGGCGCGGCTGAAGCGGGCCAGGCGCTCGTCGTCCAGGCTCAAGCCGAGGCCTGGACCTTGTGGAAGGTGCAGTTTGAAATCCCGATAGAGGAGCGGCTCGACGAGGATGTCCTCGGTCAGCAGCAGCGGGCCGAACAGTTCGGTGTGCCACTCCAGCGCAGGCAGTGTGGCGAAGGCGTGCGCTGCCGCCAGGGTACCGATTCCGCCTTCGAGCATGGTGCCGCCATACAGACCGATGCCGGCGGCTCGGGCGATTTCGGCGACGCGCAGCACCGCCAGCGGCCCGCCGGTCTTGGCGATCTTCAGGGCAAATACCGGGGCGGCTGCCGCACGGGCCAGCGCGAAGCCGTCCTGCACGCATTCGATGGATTCGTCGGCCATCACCGCCGCCGGGCTGCGGGCGCTGACACGTGCCAGCGCCTGGACGTCATGACGGACGATGGGCTGTTCGATCAATTCGACACCGGCGTCGGCCAGTTGCGCACAGGCACGCAGGGCTGTGGCCTCGCTCCAGGCCTGGTTAACGTCGACCCGCACGCTGGCACGATCGCCCAGGGCACGCTTGATGGCCGCGACGTGGGCGATGTCGCCAGCCGGCTCGCGCGCGCCGATCTTGAGCTTGAAGTGGCGGTGACGGCGCAGGTCGAGCATGCGCTCCGCCTCTTCGATGTCCTTTTCGGTATTGCCGCTGGCCAGGGTCCAGGCCACTTCCAGACCATCGACCAGCCGACCACCCAGCAATTCGGCGAGCGGTAGCCCGAGGCGCTTGGCCTGGGCGTCGAGCAAAGCGGTTTCAACCGCCGAGCGGGCAAAGGTATTGCCGCGGATACCGCGATCGATGCGCTGCATCGCGGCGTTAACGTTGCCGGCCGGCTGGCCAACGAGCAGCGGCGCGAAATAGCGGTCCAAGTTGGTCTTGATGCTTTCCGGGCTCTCGCTGGCGTACGCCAGACCGCCGATGGTGGTGGCTTCGCCGAGTCCTTCGATCCCATCGCTGCAATGCAGGCGCAGGATCACTAGCGTCTGACCATGCATGGTGTGCATGGCCAGTTTATGCGGGCGGATAGTGGGCAGGTCGACGATCAACGTCTCGAGACGCTCGATCACGGGAGCTGTCATAGCTCCTCCCATACAACGAGTCGGCGCGACGCCCGCGATTGGGCTGGGGCCTGGCTGGAAAAGACGCGTGAGCGCATCGTGATATTCCTCAGGTGTTGTTCTGTTATGGGGCCGAGATTGACTCGCGGCAAACGGACGGTCCAATATTGATTCGGTCTCACTTAATACCTTGGAGGTATCGTGGAGCTTCGCCACCTGCGCTATTTCCGTGTACTCGCCCAGACGCTCAATTTCACCCGCGCGGCAGAGTTGCTACACATCGCCCAACCACCGCTCAGCCGGCAGATTCAGCAGCTGGAAGAGGAACTCGGTGTGGTTCTGGTCGAGCGCGGCAGGCCCTTGCGACTGACCGAAGCGGGTCGTTTCTTCCATGAACACTCGGCGCAGTTGCTCGAGCAACTCGGGCGTATCTGCGACGACACCCGCCGGGTCGCCGAGGGCCAGCGGCGCTGGTTGGGTATCGGCTTCGCTCCGTCGACCCTCTACGGGGCGTTGCCCGAGCTGATCCGCCAGTTGCGCGCTGCCGGTGACGTCGAACTCGGTCTGTCCGAGCTGATCACGCTGCAGCAAGTGGAAGCGCTCAAGAGCGGGCGGATCGACATTGGGTTCGGCCGAATCCGTATCGATGACCCGGCAGTGGTGCAGGAGGTAATCCGCGAAGACCCGCTGGTAGCCGCCCTACCCCATGGACACAGGCTGCTCGGCCGACCGGTCAGCCTGGCCGAACTGGCGGCCGAACCCTTCGTGCTCTATCCCGGCAAGCCACGGCCGAGCTATGCCGACCATGTGCTCGGCCTGTTCTCGGCGCAGGGGCTGAAGATCCATGTGGTGCAGATGGCCAACGAAATGCAGACCGCCATCGGTCTGGTGGCGGCGGGCGTTGGCGTCACTCTGGTGCCCGCGTCGGTGCAGCGGCTTCACCGTGACGATATCGGCTACAGCGCTCTACTCGACAGCCAGGCCACTTCACCTATCGTGTTGAGCTATCGAGTGGGCGACGACTCGGCGCTACTGCATCGCTGCCGCGGGCTGGTACGCCGTCTCGAGGGCTTGTGATCCAGTAGCTGGAATTCAGCTGATCGGCACTAGTCACCTGCGCCAGGCCGCCAGCGGCGCCCGAGAAAGCCGCTTTTAGACCGCCCGCTCGCAACGCCTAGCTGACGTCCGCCTTCTGTTCGGTCTCGCCATGAAAAACACCGAGTCGCGCGTCGATGCGCTCGCAGTCGGCTTCGCGGCGCAACTCCTGGAACAGTGTCATGGCCTGGGGATAGGTTCGGCTGAGCATACCCAGCCACTGCTTCAGGCGGCCCGGAGCGTAGCGCGGCGACATCTTGCGCCGTGCCTGGCGCCAGAAGTCGGCCAGCAGCGGCTCCAGAGCGCTCCAGGCCATCGGCTCGACCGAGCGCCCGGCGTGGGCCGCCGCGATTTGCCGGGCAAGGTCCGGGCAGGACACCAGGCCGCGCCCCAGCATGATGTGCTCTGCCCCGCTCACCTCCCGGCAGCGTCGCCAGTCGTCGAGGGTCCATATCTCGCCGTTGGCATAGACCGGCACCGCCACTACCTCCTGTACCCGCGCGACCCATTCCCAGTGGGCCGGCGGTCGATAGCCCTCGACCTTGGTGCGCGCATGCACCACCAGCTGCTCGGCGCCGCCGTCGGCCAAGGCCCGGGCACAGTCGAGCGCACCGTCCGGGCTTTCGAAGCCCAATCGCATCTTTGCCGTTACCGGAATGTGTTCGGGGACCGCGCGACGTACTTCGCGCGCAATCGCATGCAGCAGCTCGGGCTCCTTGAGCAGTACCGCTCCACCACGGGACTTGTTCACCGTCTTGGCCGGGCAACCAAAATTCAGATCGATGACCGGCGCGCCCAGCTCGCACGCGTAGGCGGCGTTGTCGGCGATGCAGGCCGGATCGGAGCCGAGAAACTGGACCCGCAGGGGTGTGCCCGAACGGGTGCAGGCACCCCTCGCCAGCTCTGGCGCGAGCTTGGCATAGGTGGCCGCAGGCAACAGGCGGTCGCTGACGCGAATGAATTCAGTGACGCACCAGTCGATGCCGCCGACCCGCGTCAGCACATCGCGAAGAATGTCGTCGACCAGGCCCTCCATGGGCGCCAGGGCAATCTGCATGTCAGCTACCGCTCGAACATCGGGCGCGCATTGTACGAGCGAGCCGAGCCTTTAGAAACGCCTGGCGCAGCGCTCCCGACCACGGGGCGGCCGCGTTGCGATTACTCCTCGATGGTGTCCGAGCCGGTCGGTGCGATGGCTTCAGGCTTGCTGGCCGCCCGGCCCGCCTCGCCCTCCGTCCCGCGCAAGGTGTCGGTTGTACCCGCACCCTGGGTCGTATCGCTGCCCGAATCGATACCGGGGCGATTCGGCGTTTCGAGATCCTGTTGCCTGCCCAGACCGCTGCCGTCGCGCAAGGCAGGCTTTTCGCCTCCTTCGGTGCCGGTCTGGTTAGCGGGCGCAAGGGCGCTGAAAGACAACAGCGCACCTAGCGCCAGAACTGAATAGAGATTCATTAGGGCCTCCTTTACTTGCGGTCAGTCGCGCTTCTCTGGCTGCGCCTGATACTGATGGTGGTGCTGCATATCGGTCTCGTTGCCACCGCCATGCCCGGGGGCGTCGGCGCTGCGATCGCTGTCGTCTCCGTTCCCCTGCCCGCTTGGATCACGCTGGGGTTGCGGGTCGATGCCCTCTCCGATACCCATCGAGCCGCTGCCAGCCGCTCCGCGATCCGCTGCACCCGTATTCTGCGCCTGCGCCATCGGAGCGCCGCTCAGAAAACCCAGCAACACCAGCACCGCCGTCCACCTTGAAGTGACGTTTGTTTCGATTCGCATGATCGAGCCTCCTTTATGGAGTTTTGGCATCGCCGAGACGCCAAGGTGCGGCGACGTCGAAACGATGTGACCGATGGCATCGAAACCCATTGGATACATCGAGGTCTATACCCGTACTGGCCGGGTGACATGGCCGCAGCATGAAACGAGGGAATGATGACGCCTGCACTGCTGATTTGCGCAATGGTCGGAGGCTGGCTGCTGGTGGCAGCGGCGATGCTGTGGGGCATGCTCAGGATCGCGCGCAGGCACTATCCCGGCGAGACCCAACCGAGGCCCCTGCAGCGCACGTCGCGCCGGCAATCGCGTGCATCTCATGCAGCCGTATCGCTAAATGCCTGAAGAAAAAACGTTTTTTTCCATCTTCGAGGTTGACAGCCTGCAGATCGGCTGTAGAATGCCGACCCACAGACGCGGGATGGAGCAGTCTGGTAGCTCGTCGGGCTCATAACCCGAAGGTCGTCGGTTCAAATCCGGCTCCCGCAACCAAATCAGAAAGCCTCGAATGCAACAGCATTCGGGGCTTTTTGCTTTCTGCCGTTCTCCTTTTACGCCCAGGCTTAACTGTTTCATCTGACGTAACAGTGCTTCTCGGCAAGACGGATTTTTCCACTTCTGACGAAAAAATAGACTACCTCCTGTTCCATGAACCGCCGAGGTACTCCCCCATGTCACGCCATCTAATCACCTCCACCGCGCTTGCCGCCCTGTCCGCTCTGACCAGCGCAACCGCGTTCGCCGAAGAGTCACCCGCTTTCGCCGCGCACACCGCCGCGTTGCAGCAGAACGCCCGGGAAGTCCGCGCACAGCAGCAGACGACTGTCCGCACAGCCGAAAGCCCTGAAGGCGAGGCCGACAGCATCACTTCGCGGCAGCGCACCTGAGCGAACGCTTTTCGTCGACTCTTGATTGCTCCTTTTCCCGTCGACAGTCCTGGCCGCTCAACGAGCGGCCTTTTTTTGCCACGCCAATTGCGGCTTCGTCGAGGCCATCGCTGGCCTTGCTCGCCCTGTGCGGGCCGCCGGGTATAGTGGAAGGCCTCTTCCCGAAGGCGAAAGACGAATGGATCTTTTCCAGGCGATGCGTATTTTCGTCCGTGTCGCGGACAGCGGCAGCTTCACCGCAGCCGCGCAGGCGACCAACCTGTCGACGGCGCAGGTGTCGCGACTGGTCTCGGACCTCGAGACGCACCTGCAAGCGCGCCTGCTGCAGCGCACCACCCGGCGGGTCAGCCTGACCGCGGCAGGAGCCGGTTACCTTGAACATTGCAAGCAAATCCTCCTGGAGGTGGAGAATGCGGGGGCCGAGGCCAGTGGCGCGCACCTGACCCCCAGGGGGCGGTTGCGCGTGCATTCGATCATCGGCGTGGGCTCTCAATTGCTGGCACCGCTCGCTGCGCGTTATCGCGAACGTTATCCGGACGTCCAGCTCGACCTGACACTTTCGCAACGACTCCCGGATCTGCTTGCCGAAGGCCACGACGTGGTGATCACTCTCTCCACCGGCCTGCCGGATTCTGAACTGGTCGGCCAGCACATCGCCGACATGCACAGCGTCGTCTGCGCAGCGCCCAGCTATATATCCGTCCACGGCGTGCCGGCCAGCCCGGAGCAGCTAACCGAGCACCGCTGTCTGCGCCTGGTCGATCCGGCATTTCCCGAAGACTGGATCTTCACCGTCGATGGCGAGCCTCGCGCTATTCGTCCTCAGACTACCTTCCAGGTCAACGTGGCCGAAGCGATCGCACTGGCCGCCGAGGCCGGGATGGGGATCTGCCTGCTACCGGACTACGTCGCCGCCCGCTCGCTGGCTCGCGGTTCGCTGGTACGCCTGCTGCCGGAACAGCGCCCGCACCGCAAGGGCATCTATGCGCTCTATCCGTCTCGCCGCTACCTCGATGCCAAGGTCAGAACCTGGGTGCAGTTCCTGCAGGCCGAAATTCCAGAGGCCCTCGAGCAGACCACCGCCATACTCGACGACCCGATGTACTGGGCCCAGGGTAGCGACGCGGCCCCTCGTTAACGATTGTTACCCCGGACGGAACGCTGCCTTTTGCGAAAGCGGATTTTTCCAATACGCCCAAGTTCTTAAGCTGCAGGCACCACGTAACTACCGCGAGGTGCAAGATGAAGATCAAAGGCCTGTTTCTAGGCTTCGCCATGGCGGCCGTGTCGCTGCCTTCACTGGCCGAAGACGCCCACACCTACCACTACGGCGACCACCTGGACGTTGCCAAGGTCGTTTCAATCCAAAACCCTGAGGGGTGCGAGGTCGGCTCGTCGACCATGGTTTACCTGGACTCGCAAGGCGTGCGCCACACGTTGAAGTACCTGCGTACGGGCTCGCAGTGCAACGACTGACCATCGCAAGGCTTGGCGGCTGAGGCCCCCTGCCCGGCCGCACCGTCATCGATCAAGCTGGCCTCGCCGCCGCCTCGGCAGCCAGAGCCACTCCACATCCGGCGCTGGCGAAACGCCCCATCTGGGAGCCTTCCTTGGCGCGAAAGGCGCTGCAAAGCGCCTCCAGCCTCATCTCTCAGATGGCTTCAGCCAACCCAAAAGCTTCGTGGGCACTCCTGCACACCAATAGCTCGCCTGCATTGTTCGCCTATCAGCGCACCCCACCTTGAGCCGGAGAAACGCCTTGGCGGCTTCGCAGTCAAAACCTGGGGGCAGCACACCCTGCCACCCCACTAACTGTGAGTGAGACGATGATGAACCTCCATTATTTGCGTCGCCGCTTTCTTTCCGCCGCCCTAGGCCTGCTGGCCAGCGTCGGCCTCGTAGGTCAGAGCCTTGCCGCCGACGACCTGCTGGACCAGATCAAGCAGCGCGGCACCATCCAGGTCGGCCTCGAAGGGACCTATCCACCGTTCAATTTCCAGGACGAGAGCGGCAAGCTGACCGGCTTCGAGGTCGAGTTCGCCCAGGCGCTGGCCAAGCAGCTCGGCGTCGAGGCGAAGTTCCAGCCCACCAAGTGGGACGGCATCCTCGCCGCGCTGGAATCGAAGCGCCTCGATGTGGTGATCAATCAGGTCACCATTTCCGAAGAGCGCAAACAGAAGTACGACTTTTCGGAGCCTTACACCATTTCAGGCATCCAGGCCCTGACCCAAAAGGGCAAGGAGTCTCAAATCAACAGCGCCGCCGATCTGGCGGGCAAGCGTGTGGGTGTGGGTCTGGGGACCAACTACGAGCAATGGCTGCGCGAAAACGTGCCGGACGCCGAGGTCCGAACCTATGACGACGACCCCACCAAATATCAGGATCTGCGCTTCGGCCGCATCGACGCGATGCTGATCGACCGGCTCGCAGCCTTCGAGCTGATAGCCAAGACGGGCGAGGCGATGGCCATGGCCGGTGAGCCTTTCTCGCGCCAGGAAGCCGGCGTCGCCATGCGCAAGGGCAACCCCGCACTGGTCGAAGCTATCGACGACGCCATCGACACGCTGCGCGCGGACGGCACGCTCCAGGCGCTGTCGCAGAAGTGGTTCCAGGCTGACGTCACCCAGTAATGGAGCAAAGCCTGCAGCTGTTGCTGAGCTCAGCGCCATTTCTGCTCAAGGGCGCGCTCTACACCATCGTCCTGAGCCTGGGCGGGATGTTCTTCGGCCTGCTGCTCGGCTTCGCCCTAGCGCTGCTCAGGCTTTACGGCGCAGCGCCCTTGTGCTGGTTGTCGCGCCTGTACGTATCCTTCTTCCGCGGTACGCCGCTGCTGGTGCAGCTGTTCATGATCTATTACGGACTGCCCCAGCTCGGCATCCAGCTCGAGCCGCTGACCGCTGCGCTGATCGGCTTCTCGCTGAACATGGGCGCTTACACTTCCGAGACCCTTCGCGGCGCGATCGCCTCGATCGATCGAGGCCAGTGGGAAGCGGCGGCGAGCATCGGCATGAACAGACGCCAGACGCTCTACCGCACGATCCTTCCCCAAGCGGCGCGCACCGCCCTGCCGCCACTGGGCAACAGCTTCATCTCGCTGGTCAAGGACACCGCCCTGGCCGCTACCATCCAGGTGCCTGAGTTGTTCCGCCAGGCACAACTGATCACCGCGCGCACCTTCGAGATTTTCACCATGTACCTGGCCGCTGCCCTGATTTACTGGGCGCTGGCAACCGTGCTGGCGCACCTGCAGGGCCGGCTCGAAAACCGGGTCAATCGCCACGAACAGGACGGTCCATGATCTGCGTTCGCAACCTGAGCAAATCCTTCAACGGGCAGGCCGTGCTCAAGGGCATCGATCTGGATATCGCTCCGGGGGAAGTGCTGGCCATCATAGGCCCCAGCGGGTCGGGCAAGACCACGCTGCTGCGCTGCCTGAACCTGCTCGAGCAGCCCGATGGCGGCAGCATCCAGTTCGGCGACATCCGCATCGACGCGTCCCGCCCGCTCAAGCAGCAACAGCGCCAGGTCCGCCAGCTGCGCCAGCAGGTGGGTTTCGTCTTCCAGAACTTCAACCTGTTCCCCCACCGCACCGCCTTGGAGAACGTCATCGAAGGGCCCGTGGTGGTCAAGAAAGAAGCACGCGCCACGGCCATCGAACGTGGTCGGCAACTGCTCGCCAAGGTCGGCCTGGCGGGCAAGGAAAACGCCTATCCCAGGCGTCTCTCCGGCGGTCAGCAGCAGCGCGTGGCGATCGCGCGGGCGCTGGCCATGCAACCGGAGGTGATTCTGTTCGACGAACCCACCTCGGCGCTGGACCCGGAGCTCGTCGGCGAAGTGCTCGCGACCATTCGCGGCCTGGCGGAAGAAAACCGTACCCTGGTGATCGTGACTCACGAGATGAGCTTCGCCCGCGACGTGGCCAACCGGGCGATCTTCATCGACGGCGGCGTGATCGTCGAACAAGGCGAGGCGCGAGCGCTATTCGGTGCGCCGCAGCACGAGCGAACCCGGCAATTTCTGCGCAAATTTCTCGGCGGATCCTGAAGTGGCACCGGCTCTGTGGCGAAAGGCACAGCCGGCACTTTGCAGCGCCGCAAAGCGCCGCTAGAATTGCGCACTTTTTGATCAGAGGCGCCTAGAGGCGCCCTTCGAGGTTAACCGCATGTCCACCGCCACGCCCAAAGTCGGGTTCGTCTCCCTCGGTTGCCCGAAAGCCACCGTCGACTCCGAACGCATCCTCACCCAGCTGCGCATGGAAGGTTACGAGATCGTTCCGACTTACCAGGACGCCGACGTCGTGGTGGTCAACACCTGCGGCTTCATCGACAGCGCCAAGGCCGAATCCCTCGATGCCATCGGCGAGGCGCTGGCCGAGAACGGCCGGGTGATCGTCACCGGCTGCATGGGCGTCGACGAGGGCAACATCCGCGACGTGCACCCCAGCGTGCTGGCCGTCACCGGCCCGCAGCAGTACGAGCAGGTGGTCAATGCCGTGCATGAGGTGGTGCCGCCGAGCCTGGAGCACAATCCGCTGATCGACTTGGTGCCGCCGCAGGGCATCAAGCTCACCCCCCGCCATTACGCCTATCTGAAGATTTCCGAAGGCTGCAACCACAGCTGCAGTTTCTGCATCATTCCGTCGATGCGCGGCAAGCTCGTCAGCCGCCCGGTGGGCGATGTGCTCAGCGAAGCCGAGCGCCTGGTCAAGGCCGGCGTCAAGGAGCTGTTGGTGATCTCCCAGGACACCAGCGCGTACGGCGTCGACATGAAGTACAAGACCGATTTCTGGAACGGCCAGCCGGTCAAGACCCGCATGAAGGAACTCTGCGAAGCCTTGTCCAGCATGGGCGTCTGGGTCCGTCTGCATTATGTCTACCCCTATCCGAACGTCGACGATGTGATCCCGCTCATGGCCGCCGGCAAGCTGCTGCCTTACCTGGATATTCCGTTCCAGCACGCCAGCCCCAAGGTCCTCAAGGCGATGAAGCGTCCGGCCTTCGAAGACAAGACCCTGGCGCGCATCAAGACCTGGCGGGAGATCTGCCCCGAGCTGACCATCCGCTCTACCTTCATCGTCGGCTTCCCCGGCGAAACCGAGGAAGACTTCCAATACTTGCTCGACTGGCTCACCGAAGCGCAGCTCGACCGCGTCGGCTGCTTCCAGTACTCGCCGGTCGAAGGCGCTCCGGCCAATGACCTGGGCCTGGAAGCGGTGCCCGATGACGTCAAACAGGATCGTTGGGAGCGCTTCATGGCACACCAGCAGGCGATCAGCGCCGCCCGTCTCGCGCTCAAGATCGGCAAAGAAATCGAAGTGCTGATCGACGAGGTCGACGAAGAAGGCGCGATCGGCCGCTCCTACGCCGATGCGCCGGAGATCGACGGCAACGTCTATGTCGACAGCGACCGGGATCTCAAGCCAGGCGACAAGGTATGGGTTCGGGTAACCAACGCCGACGAATACGATCTGTGGGCCGAGACCTTCTGATCGCAGTCCTTGTGAAGCCCCGCAGCGCGGGGCTTTTTTATTTCCGACGAACGGCGCCTCGCCTCGAAAGTGAAAACCTGCCTTATCCCCTCATTTTGAGCGCTTCAAAACCATCGCTAAACCCAATAAAAAACAGTCAGATATGACGCTGCTTCACGCCAAGCCTGCCAGGCTGTGCTCATTGTCACAGCACTGCAACATGCCCAAGGAACAAAAAAACCCGCCCTCCACTCGTAACTGAGTATCCCGTAATACTCTTGTAACGTTTTTCTGAAACGGAGTCGCGCCGTCGGCCACCTGCTATTGGGCAGGTAGGACGGGAGTCGTCGCGTGCGTCAACCGAACAGGGCTTTCGCTGCCATGGCATTGCCGCAAGCGGCGGGCTGCTAATTGGAAGGATCGCTTGATGAATAACAACAAAAACCGCCTTGCCCGCCGCCTCGACTGTGCCGCCCATGCTGCGCTGCTACTAGTGGTTATGCTCGTATTCGCCGACCTCGGGTTCGTCGTGCTGCACTTGATCAACAGCCTCACGCCGTTCCCCAACGATCCGCTGTTCTCCCTGGAGAAAGATCGCGGTTACCCGGAGGTCTTTCAGTACCTCAAATGGTTCTGGATCGTCTTGCTGTTCGGCTACCTTGCCCTGCTACGCCGTTCGCCGACGTATTTGGCCTGGGCCATGGTCTTCGCCTACTTCCTGGCCGACGATGCGCTCGCGCTACATGAACGGGTCGGCGCGCTCTTCGCCGTCCACCTCGACATTGCCCCGCCGTTCGGCCTGCGTGTCGAAGATGTTGGCGAACTCGCCGCCTCCGCTGCCATGGGTGTGCTCCTGCTGGCACTGGTGTGCTGGGGCTATCTGGCAGGGCGCCCTGCCTTCAAGAAGATCTCCCATGACACGCTGCTGCTGATTGGCGCCCTGGTATTCTTCGGCGTCGGCTTCGACATGGCGCACATCATCATCCCACTGGGTGAAGCCGGTGACCTGCTGTTCAGCGTGCTGGAAGACGGTGGCGAGATGCTGGTGGCCAGCGCCACGCTGGGCTATGTGCTGATGCTCGGCCTGCGACCCGAAACGGAAAAGGCCTATCTCTTCGACTACCTGCAGGCGCTCTGGATGAACCGTCGCCGCGTTCAACAGCAGCATCTGCAGCCGGCTACGAACAGCCGCTGAACCTCCTCACGAAGACGGCGCCCATGCGGCGCCGCTATAGCTGGACTTCCTGCCTCGCCGACGGCATAAAAGCCGTCCACCCATCAGCAAGGAAGATCCATGGTCACCTGTCACCTGCGCTACGTCATCGATCCGTACAAACTCGAGGAATTCGAGCACTACGCTAAGCTCTGGATTCCTCTGGTGGAGAAATTCGGCGGCCAGCACCACGGCTATTTCCTGCCCTCCGAAGGTGCCAACAACATCGCTCTGGCGCTGTTCACCTTCCCCAGCCTGACGCTGTATGAGCAGTACCGCGAGGCTTCGATGGAAGACGCCGACTGTCTGGCGGCGTTCGATTATGCCCGGCAGACACGTTGCATCCTCAGCTACGAGCGCAGCTTCATGCGCCCGGTCTTCGGCTGATGGGCCGGGCCGGACCAGGATTCATAGCCCGGCCCTCACCCTGCACGCGTTGAGCGACTCGGTCGTTCGAACGGCCGAAGATGACCATACCGACGGCCGCACGGTAGAACAACGGGTTCCTGGCTGCAGCGTCCCGTTCGGGTAGGCCTGGCCTATACAGACGCATTTGCGAGGCAAATGTCGCTCGCAAAGCGCGCGACGGTCGCTAGGGTTGTGGACCAGACAGCCAACCAGAGGAATGTCCATGCCCCCCTATTTTTCCCTTGCCGGCCGCACGGCGGTGGTAACCGGCGGTAGCCGAGGCATCGGTCACATGATTGCCAAGGGCTTTCTCGAAGCCGGTGCTACCGTTTACCTGTGCGCCCGAGACGCCCAAGCCTGCGAGGCAGCTGCGAGCGAACTCGGCCACTTGGGCGAATGCCATGCGCTGGCCGCCAATCTCGCCAGCGAGGACGGTATCAAGGCCTTCGCCGATACCCTGGGCACGCGTATCGACCGGCTGGACATCCTGGTCAACAATGCCGGCACCACCTGGGGTGCGCCGCTGGAAGAGTACCCGGCCAAGGGCTGGGAAAAGGTCATGCAGCTGAACGTGACCTCGGTGTTCGGCTGCATCCAACAGCTACTGCCGCTGCTGCGCAAAGCCGCCAGCCCGGACGACCCGGCCCGCATCATCAACATTGGCTCGGTGGCCGGCATCACGTCCCACGGCGAGCAGGCCTACGCCTACGGACCGAGCAAGGCCGCGCTGCATCAACTGTCGCGGATGTTGGCCAGGGAGCTGGTCGAGCAACACGTCAACGTGAACGTCATCGCGCCGGGGCGTTTCCCGAGCAAGATGACTTCCTTCATCGCCAACGATGCCGAAGCGATGGCTGCCGACTGCGCCCATATCCCGATGAAGCGCTGGGGACGGGAGGAGGAAATGGCCGCGCTGGCGATCACCCTGGCGAGCACCGCCGGTGCCTACATGACCGGTACGATCATTCCCATCGACGGCGGCTTCCACCTCTAGCGTTAACCTGACACGTCCAGCGTTGCCAGTGAGGCAACCTGCGGCGTGAATCGACGACCGCGCCAACCAGGGGCGTCAGCGGCTAAGATAGACGCCCACTCGCCACCGTCCCCGCCATGAACCATACCGTTTCGCCGATCGGTTACCTGCGCTCCTGCTTTCAGGAGAAGTTCGCCATCCCCAGACAGCCTCGGCTGGCGCCCGCGGCCCGCGGCGTCCTGGAACTGGTGCCGCCGTTCGACCAGGCGCACGCGCTCGATGGGCTGGAGCAGGTCAGCCACGTCTGGCTGCTGTTTCTCTTTCACCAGGCGCTGGAAAGCCAACCCCGCCTTCGCGTGCGCCCCCCTCGGCTGGGCGGTAACCAGATGGTCGGTGTGTTCGCTACCCGCGCCACGCATCGCCCCAATGGCATCGGCCAGTCGGTGGTCAAACTCGACGCGATCGAGCCCGGGCGGTTACGGGTCTCGGGGATCGACCTGCTTGACGGCACGCCAATACTCGACATCAAGCCTTACGTTCCCTACGCCGACGCCATTGTCGAGGCAACCAACGAGATGGCCGCCCAAGCACCGGACGCGATTGCCGTGGAGTGGTCCGAGCAGGCGTTGCAGCAGGCCCGCCAGCATGGGCAGCGACTGGGCGAGCCACTGGCCGAACTGATCGAACAATGCCTGGCCCAGGACCCCCGCCCCGCCTACCAGACCCCGACGCCAGAACGCCGCTACGGCACCCGCCTGTGGGATGTCGAAGTGCGCTGGCATTACCCTTCGACCGAGCGCATTCGGGTCATCGAAGTCGTACCGGCGGCACACCGCTAAGGCGACGCCGAGAGCCGCCTAGGGTCCGCTGCCTGCAACCTTAAGGCTCACTAAGCCGCATTACAGGAACCGCTGCTGTCGGAGCGCTCGGAACTCAACGCCGCGCTTACGCAGCACAGTGCCGCCCCTTAGAGGCGGCGTGCGTTCACTCTTTCGCCGGGACCAGCATCAGGCGTTTGGTGCCATAGACCTGCTCGAGATTTTCTGGTTTGAACGGGAAGCTCATGTACTGGGCCTTGAGCCAGGCGTCGATGCCATCGGCATAGTGCGGGCTGGCGGGGTTGCCGGACTGGCCGGAGCTGTTGAGGCCAATGAGGGGCTCGTCGCGGCCGAAGTCGACGATGATCCGCATGGCCGGCACCAGCCAGGTATCGAAGCTGCCGCCCCACTCGTAGGCCGCCACGTTGAGCGTGGTGTGATCACCGCCGGCCTGATACGGACCGCGGTCCAGATAGCCGCGCAGGGCCTGGACGCCGGTGCGCTGGCCAGCGCTCATGTGCGGTGCCAGCTGCGTAGCGCCGCTGGTCCAGCTATAGGTATGCAACGCGCCCCACCTCCACGCGCTGCGATCGCCGCCCAGACGGCTCTCCAGCAGCGTGACGGAGGCGGCGAGGCTACGGGCGAGGATCGCCGGCTTGTCCTCAGTGGCCGGGGTGCGGACATCGTTCCAGAACGGGCTGTCCTCGCGCCCGAGCAGATGGTCGGCCTGCGCCGAATAGGAGCTGTTGGCCGTTTGCACCAGCGCTCGCCAGGCAGGGCTCGTTTCCGGGCCAAGCTCGTCGAGGAATATCTGCCGTGCGCTCTCCTGCAGGAAGGCCCCGTACAGCGCGGCATCGGCCGAATCGGCGCCGAGCTTGCCATCGAAGGCCATCAGCCGGGAGAAGGCTTCGCGTGCTCGCGCACGGTCGGCTTCCGGCAGCGCGTCGATGGCCTGCTTCAGCGGCTGGGCCATCCCCGGCCCCTCGAACATGGCCTTCAGCTTGGCCGCGAACGGTGTGGTCTGGTCGTACTGCATGGCGATGGTGCTGCGGGTGTCGTGCTTGCCGCTGGAGGCCAACTCGGCGAGACGTTCGGCACGCTCGGGGTAGTACCAGGAATTGGACATCTGCATGCCGTAGCCACGCGGCACGGTGCGCTGGTTGGCGGTACCGAGCCATCCCTGCGCAGGGTCCTGATCGTAGGGGTGCAGCATCGGGTCGGCGAAACCGTCCCAGTCGTAGCGGCCATCCCAGCCCGGCGAGGGGATCAGGCCGAGCCCATCGCGGCGATTGGGGAAGCGACCGGTGACCTGCCAGCCAATGCTCTGCGCGTCGGCGAAAACGATGTTCAGCGGCATCGCCCGGATTTCCCGAGTAGCGTCGAAGGCGGCCTCTACCGACTGCGCCCGGGACAGATCGAAGAAGGCGTCGAGCGACTTGTCGGCCTCGAACTGCGTGGTCTTGAGCGCCAACCCGTAGCCGCTGCTCAACGCCAGCGGCTGCAGGGGATGCTTGCGCTCGCCCAGCACGCTATTGAGCAGCGGACCATTGCGCGTCTCGTAGATGGTTTCGCGGATCGGGCGCTCGCCCTTGATGATGTAGGTCTCCTGCCGTTCCCGCGCCGCGACCCACTCGCCGTCGGCGAGGTACTGGAGCTGGTTACCGACCCGCCGGACCTGTTCGAGGAACAGGTCCTGGTTGTCGCCCATGACCATGGTCATGCCCCAGCCGAGCTTGCCGTTGAAGCCGGCAACGATGGTCGGCACCCCGGCTATCGACACGCCGGCGCCCTGGAATTTGGGAGAGCGCAGCTGCACGAAATTCCAGTACGAGGGCATCGACAGTGGCAGGTGAGTGTCGTTGGCCAGGATCGGCCTGCCGCTGCGGCTGTTGCGCCCGGCGATCGCCCAGTTGTTCGAGGCGGCGACGCCCTGCATGTTCAACGCCGCGATCTGGCCGGCGGCGCGCTCGACGGCAGCGAGTCCTGGGATCTGTCCGGCAAGCTTGAGCCCCTTGAGCTTGTCCGCCTCATCGAACGGCAGCGGCTCGTCAGGATAAGTGGGCATCAGCCAGGCAAGCTTGTCGGCGCCGACCTGCTGGGCCAGCACCAGCGAGGCGATCTCCTCCTGCAGGTTGACCGCCAGGCCAAAATTCAGCAGGCAGAACACCAGCACCGAATCCTCGGGTTTCCAGTAGGCCGGTTGGTAGCCGGAGCTGGCCAGATCCATCGGCAGCTTGTCGCGATGGCGGAACAGGTAGGCGTTGACCCCGCGCGCATACACTTCGAAGAAAGCCTTCATTCGCGGCGACGACTCGCGATAAAGCACCTCGGCGCTTTGCTTGAGGTTCACCGCCCGCATGAAGCGGTCGGTCTCCAGCACACCCGGGCCGAGCATTTCGGCCAACCGTCCCTCGGCCATCAACCGCAGGCTGACCATCTGGCTCAAGCGGTCGGTAGCGTGCACATAACCAAGGGCGAACAGCGAGTCATGGAAGCTGCTCGACTCGATCAGCGGCATACCCCGCGCGTTACGGCGGATGCTGACGTTGTCGGCCAGCCCCTTGAGCGGCTGCACACCCTGTTGCGGCGGCAGGCTGGCACTGTAGCGGGAGTCCAGATAGGACTGGCAGCCCGCCAGACCCACCAGTGCAAGCGAGGCACCGGTAGCCAGACGAACCAGGGAACGAGACAGACGCAGCGCCATCGGCGGCTCCTTGGAAATTGCTGAGCGCAGGTTTATCGACAGGTTAGGTGAGAACATCGTGCGCGAGACGCGACACAAGGGTGTTCAGGCTGCGTTGCGCGCCCTGGGCAGTGCCTCGTCCAGCAGCCAGCGCGCCGAGCGGCGGGCTTCGGCCTTGTGCTGCAGCTCGAGGGCGCTGAAATTGGCTTCGTGGCGGCGGCGCTCGAGCTTGTCCAGCGCCGTCCAGGCGGCATGGGTCGGGACGTGCTCGGTGGCGTCGTAGAGCTGCTGGAAGACCTGGCAGCGCGGGTCCTGGCCCAGGTTCGCGTCATAGTTGTCGAGCAGCACCTTGATGCGAATCGCGCCCTCGATCAACGGCACCTGCTCGTCCAGCAGGCTGCCGGCCAGGATGCGCAGGTCTTCGGCGAGCGAAATCTGGCGCTGCGCCTGGGCGTCGGCGCGCTGCTGCTCGCCACGCCACACCCGTCGCCACAGGTGCAGGGCATAACCCGCCAGCGCAGCTATCAGCAGCACGGCGACGAGGGATAAGACGATGGCGAGCGGGGTCATGGCATCAGGCGCCGTGGCACTTCTTGAACTTCTTTTCGCTGCCGCACGGGCAGGGATCGTTGCGACCGACGTCCTTCAGCGGATTGCGCGTCGGCTCGTGGCTGTGGTTGCAGTGCGGGCCGTGGACGTGGTGGTGATGGTCATGATCGTGATCATGGTTGCAGTCGGGACCATGGACATGGGGTTGCTGGTTCATCGAAGACCTACTCCGGAATAAAGTCGCCCGGGATTATCTCGCCATTGGTGGCGATGTGCACGCGCCGTCCGCGCATCAGCCCGGTCTTCACCTCTCCCTGCAGGCGATACTGGATCGGCCTGTCGGGCTTCTCCAGCAGGCGCACCACGTACTTCATGTGCCGCCAGAGGTTGGTGCGCACCGGCACCTCGTACAGTTCGGTGCCATGGGCCGGCACGGTCATCCAGCCGCTGGATTCGCCCGCAGCCAGCTGGATGTCGTTCAGATGGACGTCATAGACCAGGCCGCGGATCGGCAGGCTATGATCGTTGGGATTCTCGATACGAAAGGTGAGCATGAATTCCTGCTCGAGAAGCCGGGCCTTGATCACGTCGACCTTGGTGAGCTGAATCCGGGGATCCTTGAAACCGCTGGAGAACCAGGTCGAGCAACCGGAGACGGCTACCATTACGCCCAGCAGCAGCACCGTTGTGGATATTTTTATTGTCTGTGCCAGGAAACGCATTCAGGTACTCCAGAGGACGGCCCAGTGTAGCAAGCAGCCAGCAGCCCGCAACGGGTGTTGCCGCAAAATAACCTGATCCATACTGCATTCTGATGATGTCCCCGACACGATCGCCAACTGCCGTTCTTGACGGTCAGCTAACAGTTCGCCGGGGCCGGCTGCGCTAGGCTACGCGCCGCCTTCTTCCATCCGTGCCAACCAGGCCAGCGCAGGAGCACTCCTAATGAGCCGTTATGAAATCGCCTTCTCCGGACAGCTGGTGCCGGGTGCTCAACTCGATCAGGTAAAGGCCAACCTGGCCCGTCTATTCCAGGCCGATGCCCAGCGTATCGCCCTGCTCTTCTCTGGTCGGCGGATCGTGATCAAGCAGGACCTGGACGCGGCGGGCGCGGAGAAGTATCGCGTCACCCTCGAACGGGCCGGTGCGCAGGTCGAAGTCCGTGCGCTGGACGTGGAAGTCGAGGAGATCGTTCTTGCGCCGCCGCCAGCACCGGCACCCGCCGCTTCCCCCTCACCCACCGCCGCGATCGCGACGCCGACCGGCACGCTCAAGGTGGCGCCTCGTGACGAATACATGGCCGCCTTCAGCGACGTGCAGGCACCGGATTTCGGCATCGCCCCCGTCGGCGCCGACCTGCAGGACAGCAAGCCGGACGCGCCGCCGCCAGCGGTAGATCTTTCGCAGTTCAGCTTGGCGCCGGTCGGCAGCGACATGGGCGAGAAGCCCCGCACCGCCGCCGGCCCGGTCCCGGACACCTCCCACCTGAAGCTGCAGTAACCGTCCCCAGGGCCGCCCGACGAACTCCGAAGGGCTGCCCGCGCTCCAAAGCCTCAAGCCCCCAAAGCCTGCAGGCCTAAATGGATCTCGTCATCGCCCGCCCGGAAGGGCTCTATTGCCCGCCCGGCGACTTCTACATCGACCCCTGGCGGCCGGTGGAACGCGCCGTCATCACCCATGCCCATGGGGACCACGCACGCTGGGGCATGACCCACTACCTGGCCGCTGCGCCCAGCGAAGGCATCCTGCGTTCGCGCATCGGCGCGGACATGCCGCTGCAGACCCTGCCCTACGGCGAAGCGCTCGATCACCACGGCGTGAAACTCAGCTTCCACCCCGCCGGCCACGTGCTCGGCTCGGCGCAGGTCCGGCTCGAATACAAGGGCGAGGTGTGGGTCGCCTCGGGCGACTACAAGGTCGAGCCGGACGGCACCTGCACGCCGTTCGAGCCAGTGTGCTGCCATACCTTCATCACCGAATCCACCTTTGGCCTGCCGATCTACCGCTGGCCGGCCCAGGCCGAGGTGTTCAGCGACATCAACGACTGGTGGCGGGCCAATGCCGCGACCGGCCGCACCAGCGTGCTGTTCTGCTATGCCTTCGGCAAGGCGCAGCGGATTCTCCACGGGCTCGACGAAAGCATCGGCGATGTGGTGGTGCATGGCGCAGTGGAGCCCCTCAACCGGGTCTATCGCGAGGCCGGCGTCTACCTGCCACCGACGCTGTACGCCGGCGACCTGAAAAAGACCGACCCGCGCCTGCGCCGCGCTATCGTGCTCGCCCCGCCCTCGGCCGGCGGCAGCACCTGGATGCGCCGCTTCGGCGACTATTCCGACGCCTTCGCCAGCGGCTGGATGATGCTGCGCGGCACCCGCAGGCGGCGCGGGGTGGATCGCGGCTTCGTGCTGTCCGATCACGCCGACTGGCCCGGCCTGCTCTGGGCGATCGAGCAGACCGGCGCAGAACGCGTGATGGTTACCCATGGCTCGGTCGCGGTGCTGGTGCGCTACCTGCGCGAACAGGGGCTCGACGCCCAGGCCTTCGAGACCGAATACGGTGAGGAGGACGACGCCGATCCACAGGAAGGCGCCGCATGATCGACCGCACCCACGGCAGCAGCGCGGAGGCGATGCGATGAAGGCCTTTGCCGAGCTCTACACGCGGCTGGACGCCACCACCTCGAGCAACGCCAAGCTTGCCGCGATGCGCGCCTACTTCGCCCAGGTGCCGGCCGAGGACGCGGCCTGGGCGGTGTACTTCCTGGCGGGCGGCCGGCCGCGCCAGCTGGTGCCGACCCGGGTGCTGCGCGAAACCGCGATACGCGTCGCCGGCATCCCCGAATGGCTGTTCGAAGAGAGCTACCAGGCGGTCGGCGATCTGGCCGAGACGGTCTCCCTGCTGCTTCCCAGCTCGACCCACAGCTCCGACGAGGGTCTGGCCAGCTGGATGCAGGACAAACTCCTGCCGCTACGCGGACTGCCACCCGAAGAACTCGCCGTCCGCCTGCCGGTCCTCTGGCAACAGCTCGATCAGCGCAGCCTGATGACCTGCCTGAAACTGATCACAGGCGCCTTCCGGGTCGGCGTCTCGCGCCTGCTGGTGACCCGCGCGCTGGCCGCCCTGGCCGACATCGATCCCAAGCGCGTCGCCCAGCGCCTGGTGGGCTACACCGACCTGTCCCACCGCCCGACCGCCGAGGGCTTCCGGGCACTGATCGCCGCCGAGTCGGACGACGAGCACGCTCAGCGTGGCGGTCAGCCCTATCCGTTCTTTCTCGCCCACCCGTTGCAGGCCCCCGTGGAGCAGTTCGACGCGCTGCTGGGGCCGCCCGAGGGCTGGCAGATCGAATGGAAGTGGGATGGCATCCGTGCCCAGCTGGTCAAGCGCGACGGCCAGCTGTGGGTCTGGTCACGCGGCGAGGAGCTGGTCAGCGAGCGCTTTCCGGAACTCTGCGCGCTGGCTGGCTGCCTGCCGGACGGCAGCGTGATCGACGGCGAAATCGTCGTCTGGAAACATCCGCCGCAGCCAGCCGAGCGCCAGGCCAGCCTCGACGACGATGCCGATCTCGCACGGCAAAGCGCGCCCAAAGTTTCCGAGGCGCTTTGCCCGGCAGATTCCGAAGCGGCTGTCGATGCGCTGCCGCGTGAATTCGGTATTCAGCCGTTCGCCCTGCTGCAGCAACGCATCGGCCGCAAGACGCTCAACGCCAAGGTACTGGAGCAGGCGCCGGTGGCCCTGCTCGCCTACGACCTGCTCGAGTGGCAGGGAGAGGACTGGCGTCAGCGGCCGCAGCACGCGCGGCGCCAGCAGCTCGAAGCGGTGGTACGCAACTGCCCGAACCCGGTGCTGATGGTCTCGCCGCTGCTGCACGGCGACAGTTGGAAGGATCTGGCATGCCAGCGCGAGGCCTCCCGCGAGCTGGGCGTCGAAGGCATGATGATCAAGGCGCGCGAGGCCCACTACGGTGTCGGGCGGACCAAGGACGTCGGCGTCTGGTGGAAATGGAAGATCGACCCCTACTCCGTCGATGCCGTGCTGATCTATGCGCAACGGGGCCACGGCCGACGCGCCAGTCTCTACACCGACTTCACCTTCGCCGTCTGGGACGGCGCGCCGGGCGATCCGGAGCGCAAGCTGGTGCCCTTCGCCAAGGCCTACTCGGGCCTGACCGACGAGGAAATGCGCCGCGTCGACGCCATCGTGCGCAAGACCACCGTGGAAAAATTCGGCCCGGTGCGCAGCGTCACGCCGACACTGGTCTTCGAGCTCGGCTTCGAGGGCATCGCCGCCAGCAGCCGCCACAAGAGCGGCATCGCGGTGCGCTTCCCACGCATGCTGCGGTGGCGGCACGACAAACCGGTGGATGAAGCCGATACCCTCGAGACCCTGCAGGCGTTGTTGCCATGAATCGGGCCGTGGGTTTTCGACACCATTCGCGGAAAAGGCCGGCCCCGGTTCGGGAGACGTGTCGGTGACCCTGAGCGAGGACTGGTTCGCCAGCAAGGGCTGGCAGCCCTTCCCCTTCCAGCGCGAGGTCTGGTCGGCGGTCGAGGCCGGCGAGTCGGGGCTGCTGCATGCCACCACGGGCACCGGCAAGACCTACGCGGTCTGGCTTGGCGCATTGGCCCGGTTCGCCGGTAACGCGCGGCCCGCGACGAAAGGCTCGCAGCCAGCGCCCCTGACCGTCCTCTGGATCACCCCGATGCGCGCCCTGGCGGCCGACACCGCTCGGGCGCTGCAGGCGCCGCTGGACGACCTTGGCCTGGACTGGAGCGTAGGCCTGCGTACCGGCGACACCTCCAGTAGCGAGCGCGCCAGGCAAGGGCGCCGGCTCCCTACCGCGCTGGTCACCACACCGGAAAGCCTGACGCTCCTGCTCACCCGCGCCAATGCTCGCCAGGCTTTCGGGCAGATAGGCATGGTGATCGTCGACGAGTGGCACGAACTGCTCGGCAACAAGCGCGGCGTGCAGCTGCAGCTGGCGCTGGCCCGGCTGCGCCTGTGGCATCCGCAGCTGATGGTGTGGGGGCTGTCGGCCACCCTGGGAAATCAGCCCGACGCCTTGGACGTGCTGCTGCCCGACGGCCGTGGCCGCCTGGTGCAGGGCCGGGTCGCCAAGGATCTGAAGATCGATACGCTGCTGCCGCCGGCAGTGGAGCGTTTCCCCTGGGCCGGCCATCTCGGCCTGCGCATGCTCGGGCAGGTGGTCGCAGAGATCGATGTCGCGTCCACCTCGCTGGTCTTCACCAACACCCGTTCGCAATCGGAGCTCTGGTACCAGGCGCTGCTGGACGAGCGTCCGGACTGGGCCGGGCTGGTCGCCCTGCACCACGGTTCGCTGTCGCGAGAGGTGCGCGACTGGGTGGAGCTGGGCCTGAAACAGGGCGCATTGAAGGCCGTGGTGTGTACCTCCAGCCTCGATCTGGGGGTGGACTTCCTGCCGGTCGAGCGCGTTTTGCAGATCGGCTCGCCCAAAGGCATCGCGCGGCTGTTGCAACGGGCCGGGCGCTCCGGCCATGCGCCGGGGCGCGTATCGCGCATCACCCTGGTGCCGACCAACAGCCTGGAGCTGGTGGAAGCCGCCGCGGCCCAGGACGCGGTGGCCGAACGCCGTATCGAAGGTCGCGAAGCGCCGGACAAGCCGCTCGACGTGCTCGTCCAGCACCTGGTCAGCATGGCCCTTGGCGGCGGCTTCAGGCCCGACGAGTTGCGCGCTGAGGTGCGCACCGCCTGGTCGTATCGCACGCTGTCGGACGCCGAATGGGACTGGGCGCTGGCATTCGTGCGCCACGGCGGCCATTCGCTCACCGCCTACCCCGACTACCAGCGGGTCGAACCCGACGAGAACGGCGTCTGGAAGGTACCGAGCCGCCGCGTCGCGCTGCGCCATCGGATGAGCATCGGCACCATCGTCAGCGACTCCAGCCTGCACGTGAAGTACTGGGCCAAGGGCGGCCCGGGCGGCTCGTTGGGCAGCGTCGAGGAAGGCTTCATCGCCCGTCTGCGCCCCGGCGATTGCTTCCTGTTCGCCGGGCGGCTGCTGGAGCTGGTCCGGGTCGAGAACATGACCGCCTTCGTGAAGCGCGCCACGGGGCGCAAGGCGGCGGTGCCGCGCTGGAACGGCGGACGCATGCCACTGTCGAGCGAGCTGGCAGACGCCGTGGTCAGGCGCCTCGCATCGGCCGCCAGGGGCGAGTTCAACAGCCCCGAGATGCGCCTGGTGCAACCGCTCCTGCAGGTGCAACTGGCCTGGTCGGGGCTGCCGGCCGAAGACACGCTGCTGGCCGAAACGCTCAAGTCCCGCGAGGGCTGGCACTTGTTTCTCTATCCCTTCGCCGGCCGCCATGTGCACCTGGGACTGGCCAGCCTGATCGCCTGGCGCATCGCACAACGCACGCCGCTGACCTTCTCCATTGCCGTGAACGACTACGGGCTGGAGCTACTCAGCGCGACCGAGGTCGACTGGTCCCACTGGCTCACGCCCGAATTGCTGACAAGCGACAACCTCTTGCACGACGTGCTCGGCAGCCTCAACGCAGGCGAGCTGGCCCGCCGGCGCTTTCGCGAAATCGCCCGAATCGCCGGATTGGTGTTTTCCGGTTATCCGGGCGCGCAAAAGAGCGCCCGACAGCTCCAGGCATCCAGCGGCCTGTTCTTCGACGTGTTTCGCCAGTACGACCCGCAGAACCTGCTGCTCGACCAGGCCCAGCAGGAAGTGCTGCGCCAGGAGCTGGATGTCCGTCGGCTGGAGCAGACCCTGGCACGCCTCAGGGCCCGGAGGCTTGACCTGCATGCGATCAAGCGCACCACGCCGCTGGGGTTTCCGCTGATGGTCGAGCGCTTTCGCGAAAGCATGAGCTCCGAAAAACTCGCCGACCGCATCCGCCGCATGGTCGCGGATCTGGAAAAGGCAGCAGGCCCTGGCGGCTACCGGCCCGAGCCTTCGGCTCCGCTGAATGTCGAGCGCGACACCGCACCCAAGCGCAAGCCTCGGGTGAGCAAGGACGGCACGCCCAGGCGGAAAAAGCCCGTTGCCTGAGCCGCGCCCAATCGGCCGACCCGACGGTAGACTGTGCCGATGACCGAACACCTGCGCATCGAACACGCCGGCACCGAACTCTGGCTGTTGGCCGACAAGGCTCTCTACTGGCCCGAGCAGCGCGCGCTGCTGATTGCCGACATCCACTTCGGCAAGGCCGCAGCCTATCGTCGACTGGGCCAACCGGTCCCCCACGGCACCACCGCCGCCAACCTGCAACGGCTCGATAGGCTGTTGGCCCGCTATCCCTGTCGCGAGATCATCTTTCTCGGCGATTTTCTCCATGCGCCCGCATCCCGGGGCGAGGCGACGCTTGCGGCGCTGCGCCAGTGGCGACAGACCTATCCCGAGCTGCGGCTGACACTGGTGCGCGGCAACCATGACCAACGCGCCGGCGATCCGCCCGATGATCTTGCCGTCGAGGTCGTCGACGAACCGCTGCTGCGTGGACCTTTCGCGCTGCAGCACGAGCCGCGTCCACACCCCACCCACGCGGTGCTGGCCGGGCACCTGCATCCGGCCTTCTGCCTGCACGGCAAGGGCCGGCAACGCCTGCGCCTGCCCTGCTTCAGCATCGAGCCGCAGGTCAGCCTGCTGCCGGCGTTCGGGGAGTTCACCGGAGCGATGGACGTTGGCGCCGAGCCGGGCCGGCGCCTGTTCGTGGTGGGTGACAATGGCGTGTGGGCCGTTGGCACGGCCGAGCCCCCCAAGTAAAAACCCATGGGCTCTACGCGCTGAATCAGCCGCACACGTCTACGGTCCGGGCTTTAGCTGCGCGAGGCGCTCGATCCCACCCGCATCGACTCTGATGCCGCGACCGCCTTACGGCGCTACCGCTGCCTAAGCCCTCAGGTCATCGCCCGCAATACGCTCCGTTGCAAAGCAGGCGTGTCTGCACGCGTAACGACGTCTGAGATGGACCACGCCGTGGCTAAACACGGCCGAACCGTCTGAGGCGCAGGCCGCCCGCTCACCAATCCCGGGCCGCAAGCGCTGGCAGCAGCTTGTCGATACTGAGTGGAAACTCACGCACTCGGATGCCCGTCGCGTTGTACACCGCGTTGGCGACGGCCGCGCCGGCACCACAGACGCCCAGTTCGCCGAGCCCCTTGATGCCCAGCACATTGGCCTTTTCATCGGCTTCTTCGAGGAACACCACGTCCATGTCCGCGATGTCGCCGTTGACCGGTATCAGGTACTCGGCCAGGTCATGATTGATGAAATGACCGTGCCGTGTATCCAGTAGCGTCTGCTCCATCAGCGCGGCGCCGATGCCCCAGGTCATCCCGCCCAGTATCTGTGAACGGGCGGTTTTCGGATTGAGGATGCGTCCGGCCGCAATGACCGACAGCATGCGACGCATGCGTATTTCGCCGGTATCCATGTCGACCGACACCTCCACGAAATGGGCGCCGTTCGAGTGCTGGGAGTAATTCTTGTAAGAGTCGCCCATCGGCCCGACGCTACCCTCTGCCTGCAACCCCGTGGGGGCGGCTCGCATCATCAGATCGGTAAGGCGCTCCGAGCGGCCGCTCGCAATTATCCGCCCTCCGGCGAACTGTGCCTGGCCGTCGCTGTAGGGCACACCCGCCACCTGGATAAGCTGCTGCTTCAATCTCTGGCAAGCGTCTTCCACGGCCGAACCCGCACTGGCCGCGCCCCAGGAACCTCCGGAACCCGCCGTCTGGGGGAAGCGGCTATCGCCCAGTTGCACCTGTACACTGGACATGGGCACACCAAGGCTCTGTGCCGCGACCTGCGTGAGGATGGTATAGGTCCCCGTACCGATATCGGTCATGTCCAGACGCACGAGCACACGCCCTGTCGGGCTCATGCTCACCTGAGCTCGGGACGCCCCTAGGTAATTGGGCCGGATTGCGGCAGCCATGCCCATTCCGATCAACCTGCGTCCTTCCCTTACGCGGCCTGGCGCGGGGTTGCGGTTGTTCCAGCCGAAGCGCTCGGCCCCGGTGCGCATGCAAGCCACCAGGCTGCGCGTGGCGAAGGGCACACCGCGTTCAGGATCGATCTCGGGCTCATTGAGCACACGCACGTCAATCGGATCTTGGTTTAAGCGCTCAGCCAGTTCATCCATGGCGCTTTCGAAAGCCAGCATGCCCGGAGCTTCCCCCGGCGAGCGCATCCACTCTCCACGGTTGAGGTCGACCGGCACCAGGCGGTGACGTGTCAGACGGCTAGGCGCGGCGTATAGGGAGCGGGCAAAAACCGCCGTTTGCTCACAGAACTCCTCGAAACGCGAGGTCGCCGACCAGACGTCATACCCTATTGCCAGCAGCTTGCCAGTGCTGTCCGCGCCCAGCCGTACCTGGTGCTGCATCGCGGCGCGGTGGCCGGCATTGGCGTACATCTGCTGGCGGGTCAGGGCTACCTTGACGGGCCGCTGCAATACCCGCGCTGCGAATGCCGCGAGTACCGCATCGGGATGAATGATCAGCTTGGCGCCAAAACCGCCGCCGACGTAGGGGCTGACCACTCTGATCCTTTCCCGCGGGATTCCCAACGTATTGGCTAGTCCGCCTCGGAAGTTCGCCAGCGTCTGTGCCGAGGTATAGAGCGTCAGGTCATTTCCCGCCCAGCTCGCAATGGAAGCATGCGGCTCCATCGGGTTATGGCTCTGGTATGGCGTGTAGTAGGTAACATCGAGCTTCACCGGTGCTGCCTCGAACCCCGTATCGAAGTCGCCGACGGCGCTGTCAGTCTGAAGCCCGGCGTTGGTTCGTGTCGGAGTATAAGCCTCGGACAGTCGGGAAAAGAGATCGTGGTCGCCCCGCTCCGCCGTATAGCGCACACGGATCAAGCTGGCGGCCGAGCGAGCCGCTTCGAACGTCAGCGCCACCACCAGCGCAACCGGCTCGTCGTAGTAGCGGATACGGTCAGTCGCCAACACTGGGCGGGCCCGGGTGAAAACCTCTGCGGGAGTCGGCGTCAGCGGTGGGCCGAACGCTGGCTGTGGCGGCGCATTGCGATAGGTCATGACATACAGGACACCCGGCGCGCGCTCCGCCTGCCGGGTGTCGATATCGTCGATACGCCCTGTGGCGATGGTCGCGCCGAGGATATAGCCATAGGCGGCAGGCCCCATTTCGTCCTGTTCGTAGGCATAAGTGGCGCGTCCCGTGACTTTCAGACGGCCGTCGATCCGGTCCACCGGCTGGCCGATGGGGCCGTCGGCAAGCGCTTGGGTGTGTCTGAATGTACTCATCGTCATGCTCGCTGCTGGGCTGCGGTGGTCAGGACCTGACGCAAGGTCCGTTTGGCCAGAGGAATCTTGAAGTCGTTGCCGCCATGCCCCTGGGCACCCGCGAGCGCAGCCTCGGCCGCGCGCTCAAAGGCTTCGGCGTCAGGCGGCTGGCCAATGAGCGCCTGCTCAGCTGCCTTGGCCCGCCACGGCTTGGGAGCTACACCGCCCAGTGCGATGCGCGCATCGCGTACTTGCCCGTCGCGGACATCGACGGCCACCGCTACCGACACCAGCGCGAAGGCGTAGGAGGAGCGGTCGCGAACCTTGCGATAGAACTGTCTACCCGGTGGCGCGGCGGGAAGTTCTACCGCCACGATCATTTCGCCATGCGCCAGCTGGGTCTCGATGTGCGGTGTGTCACCTGGCAAGCGGTACAGTTCGTCCAGCTCGATGAAACCTGTTTGTCCGCTCGGTCCAATGGTTTCAACTCGCGCACCCAAGGCTGTCATCGCCACTGCCATGTCAGAGGGATGAGCCGCGATGCAGGCTTCACTGACGCCCAGAACCGCGTTCGTTCGGTTGTGCCCATGCAATGCCCCGCAGCCGGCGCCTGGGCTGCGTTTGTTGCAGGCCATCGTCGGGTCGTAGAAGTACGGGCAACGTGTGCGTTGCAGCAGATTGCCTGCCGTCGAGGCCTTGTTGCGTATTTGCCCTGAAGCTCCGGCCAGTAACGCCTGGGCCAGCAACGGGTAGCGGTTGCGTACCCGACTGTCGGCGGCCAGATCGCTGTTACGCACTTGTGCGCCGATGCGCAGCCCACCGTCGCTAGTCTCTTCGATCCAGGCAAGCGGTAGACGGCTGACGTCGATCAGATGCGTGGGCGTCTCGATGCCGAGTTTCATCAGGTCGAGCAGGTTGGTGCCGCCACTGATGAAGCGCGCCTGTGGCTGCGCAACCACAGCGCTCACGGCAGCGGCGGGCTCAACTGCACGTTCGTAACTGAAAGACTGCATGGCGTCAGCTCTCCTCGGCGGCGTCGCGAATGGCCGCGACAATGTTGGGATAGGCAGCGCAGCGACACAGGTTCCCGCTCATGCGCTCACGAATCTCTTCGTCAGTCAGGGTGGCTTGTTTGGCCGCCACGTTTGCACTGACGTGGCTGGGCCACCCCGCCCGGACTTCCTGCAGCATGCCAACCGCCGAGCAGATCTGCCCCGGCGTGCAGTAGCCACATTGAAAGCCATCGCGTTTGATGAACGCGGCCTGCAGAGGGTGCAGGACGTCGTCGTTGGCCAAGCCTTCGATGGTGGTGATCTCATCCCCTTCATGCATCACGGCAAGGCTCAGGCAGGCGTTGATTCGCCGCCCATTGACCAATACGGTGCAGGCACCGCATTGACCATGGTCACAGCCCTTCTTCGAGCCGGTCATACCAAGGTGATGTCGCAGCGCATCCAACAACGTAGTGCGTGGGTCCAGTTCCAGCGCCTGTTCGTTACCGTTGATGCGCAAGGTGAGCGCACGCGACGGTACCGGGGCGGCAGTCGAAGCGGCATTGGTGGGTGAGGCGTGGACCTGGGTTCGCCCGCCGGTCACCCAGAGCAGGCTGGCGGCCGCCCCTGCCTGCAATATGGCGCGTCGCGTGGGGCGCGGTGGATCTATGTCGTCCATGTCTGTCTCCCGAGTCGAACGGCTGGATGGGAGTATCTCCAAGCGGGCGGCGCCGTTCTTTCAGGTATCAGGAGCAGGTTGTCAGGATTCGGGAAGTCTGTTGCCGATAGGCGTTGGGCGTGGTGCCGGTGATGCGCTTGAAGGTCGAGGTGAAGTGACTCTGACTGGAAAAGCCCAGCTCCAACGCCATGCTGGCAATCGGCATCGTACTGTTGCGCAGCAGGTTCTCGGCACAATGGACTCGACGTCTGATCACGAAGGTATAAGGGGCCATGCCGGTCTCCGCCTTGAAATGACGCGCAAACGTATCGACCGGCATTTCAGCGATTCGCGCCAGCGCAGTCAGCGAAATGCTGCCTTCGATTCTGGTGTCGATGTAGTCGGCCAGGCGCCTAAGTAACGGGCGGCCAAGCCTTCCCCGGCCCGTCTCTTCCGCCTCAGTGCGGCCCATACGCAGCCCTACCAGCGCCACCAGGTGCTCCAGGTAGCTGGTCTCCGGGGTGTAGCCGATGGCCATTTCGGTACTGAGCGCACATAGCAGCGAGTGGATGACAGTGTCGCCGCCGTTGATCCGCATAGGCAGCTCGGCAAGTCTCGGACATCCAGGAAAAGTCAGCGATGGATCGATCCACAGCGCGGTATAAATCAGGTCGGCATCTAGGAAATACCCGCGGCGCTCTACGCCTGCTGGTACGAAACTGATCGCGCCGGGCCGGTCTCGTCCCTGATAGGAAAGTGTCGAGCTGCTGCGGATATGTGTCTTGGCCGTCGCCCCGCGCTCCGTGAGAATCACTACATGCTGCGGCGCGGTCCAGCTCAGCTCGGCTTCATGGCAGGCCCAGCGCCGATGATCTACGGTGACCAGGCCGTCGAACAAGGTTGCTGATTGCAGCGCAGAGCCCTTTGCATTCCGGGCACGGACATAGCCTCCGCCGATTTGTGGCTCCAGCAACAGCGATTTAGCTTGATGCATAGGCATGGTCAGGCACTTCCGTCATTTCAGGGCCCGTAGCAGCGCTTCGAATCGAAAGGTTTACTCGGATGGCTGCAGCAGTTAAGGGAGAAGGATATTGACGCAACGTTCGAACCGTCATCCATAAATCGTAGTGCATGAGGTTTCAAGGCGCTGGTGGAGCAGGCCTAAGCTACCGATCCGTAAGGCCAGCCCGTCGCCGCCGATTGTTGACAAGCGTACGCAAACCCATCGGGCGATGGTTCTACCTTGTGTGGCGCCGCCGGTCCGGAACGACAATATGCTGCTGGTCGTGACTGACGGCGCTCGTGGATCACGTGGGATTGACAGAGCAAGCGCTGGCAACGCCAGCACCTGTTCTGGATATCGGAACCTGTGCGGTCGGCTCAGGCCTCTGAAATGCCGGTGATGGTGATGCCGAAGCGATCAGCCAGGCGGGTGGCCGGGGTCTGTTCCTCGTCCGATTTTGGCTCGACGTCCTGCTCCACGTATTCCTTCTCGGCCTTCTCGGTGACCAGCTCGACGGCGCGGTCCATGTCCGGCTTATGCTCGGAATCGGTCTTCAGCATCGCGGTGTTGCCGTCTTTGCTGTACGCAATGATCCAGGTAGTCAATGTAATGCCCTCTCAGTCATGGGAAACCCTGCCTCAGCCGTGCCTGCATCCCTGACCCGGGCGTTCCGCTGCATCACGACTACGCCGCCTGCCGCTTCACGCCACGCCACGCCATGTCTTCGCTACTCGCCCTGTATGCCGCCAAGGAAGCGGCCTTGCATTCACGGGCCTGAAGCGCGGACCTGTCCTGAATTAGTACCCGCCGCGCGCAGCCAGTTCGCCGTTGCCGTGGGCCTTCCGTCGAGCCGACGGAACAAGCCTCTACGGCTTTGAGTCAGCCGAACAACAGGCCAGAGGACCGCAGATCATGAATGCGCCCAAGCTCAACGAAGATCAACTGGTCGAACTGCTGCGCGACCGAGGCGAGCCACTTCCGTCACTGGACGACCCGGAATTCGCCTCGTCTTTCGACCGCTTTGCCGATGCTCGCGTGGTCCTGATCGGCGAAGCCAGCCATGGCAGTTCGGAGTTCTACCGCGCCCGCGCGGCCATCACCCGGAGGCTGATCGAGCAGCACGGCTTCCGCATCGTCGCGGCCGAGGCCGACTGGCCGGACGCCGCGCAGATCGACCGCCACGTACGCCAAGGCAAGCCCTCGACCTGGATCCAGGAGGCCTTCAAGCGCTTCCCCACCTGGATGTGGCGCAACCGCGAGGTGGCCGAATTCGTCGACTGGTTACGCCAGTACAACGCCAACCGCGAGGGCGACGAACAGGCCGAATTTCGTGGGTTGGACGTATACAGCCTGGGTTCTTCGCTAACCGAGGTACTCGGCTATCTCGACCGTGTCGATCCTGACGCCGCGGCCGTTGCCCGACGGCGATACGGTTGCCTGACGCCCTGGCAGCACGAGCCGGCCGAGTACGGCCACAACGTCACTCTGTTCGGCGAACCGTCTTGCGAAGAAGCGGTGATCGCACAGCTGCGCGATCTGCTCGACCAGCGCCTGACCTACATGCAGGCCGATGGCGAAGGCTTTTTCCACGCCGAGCAGAACGCACGGGTGGTGATGGCGGCCGAACAGTATTACCGGACGATGTACCGCGGCTCGAACGACTCCTGGAACCTGCGCGACCGGCACATGTTCGACACACTCAAGGCCCTGCTCGAACATCGTGGCGACGATGCCAAGGCAGTGGTCTGGGCGCACAACTCGCACATCGGCAACGCGGCGGCCACTGCCATGGGCTGGGGCGGGGAGTTCAACATCGGCGAACTCTGCCGCACCGCCTTCGGCAACCAGGCCGTGCTGCTCGGCATGGCCACCGATCGCGGTCGGGTCGCCGCGGCCAGCAACTGGGACGAGCCGATGCAGGTCAAACAGGTCAGGCCCTCGCGTCCCGACAGCTGGGAGCAGCTGTTTCTCAAGGCCGGTCACCCGGTCTCGCTGACCGACTGGCGCGCTGGCCGCGACCCGGAGCTGCGCAGCGCGCTGGCTCAGGCCCGGCTCGAACGCGCCATCGGCGTCATTTACAGGCCGGAGACCGAGCTGCACAGCCACTACTTTCGCGCCGTGCTGGCCGATCAGTTCGACGCCCTGCTGTGGTTCGAACAGACCGACGCGGTCACCCCGCTCGGCCCTGAGGATCCCCAGCAGGACGGCGTGCCGGATACTTACCCGTCAGGAGAATGAGATGACCTCAGCCTTGCCGCTGACCGACCGCCGCGCCGCCGGACGCGCCCTTGCCGAACGGCTGCAGGCGTATGCCGCGGACGACCCGCTGGTGCTCGCGCTGCCCCGCGGCGGCGTGCCGGTGGCCTATGAAATCGCCGTGGCGTTGAAGGCCGAGCTGGACGTCGCGCTGGTACGCAAGATCGGCGCGCCCGGCAATCCCGAACTCGCCCTCGGCGCGGTGATCGACACCGAGCCGCCGCTCTGGGTCGCCAACGAGGCGCTGCTCGCACGACTCGCTCCGCCCGACGCCTGGTTCGATGAACAACTGGACGAACAGCTGGCCGAACTTCGTCGCCGACGCCGCGTGTATTGCGCTGAACGTCCGGCCCCGTCGCCAGAAGGCCGTACGGTGATTTTGGTGGATGACGGCATCGCCACCGGCGCGACGGTACGTGCCGTACTGCTCGGGCTTGCCGAGTCGGATGCGCAACGGGTGATCCTCGCCATACCGGTGGCGCCAGCCGAGGTGGTGAAGCGGCTACGCGGCGAGGTCGACGAGCTGATCTGCCTGGCTACTCCCGAGCCTTTTGGCGGCGTCGGCCAGCATTACCTCGATTTCGAACAGCTGGAAGACAGCGAGGTGTGCGCCCTGCTCGCCGCGGCCCGCCAGATCACCGATGGTTGAGATCGATGCCGAGAGGTCGGATGGAAAAAGCCCGCGAGAAGCGGGCTTTTCCGTCATGCCACCGGTGCGGGTGGCGGCTGATCGGGGACCATGGGCTCACCTGGCTCGGTGGGCAGATCCGGTACGCCTGGCTCCTCGGGATCACCAGGCACGCCGCCCGTCATCTCCAGGCAGGTCGCGAGCATCGCTTCCTCAGCAGTCCCGAGATCGCTGGGAAATAGCGCGGTTTGAAAGCTGGTCATAAGCCCTCCACAATTCCCGACCGCATGCCGGGAATGATTGGTTCATTACAATAGAGGCTTCCCACCACCAGAGATTCCCTTCTCTTCGTCGATGATGGGGCAACCGAACAGCACCGGGCTCTCTCTGGTATGAATCAGGCTGCTCGGTGCGTCTCAGGGGAGCGGGGTAGCCGATGTCTCGGCAATGGACTGCGGGAAGGAGCGAGCGACGCGTGCGCATGGCGGTGGAGTTGCCCCCTGGACATGAACAAGCACCCCGCAACGGTGTGCAGTAAGTAGCCGCAATGTCCCGCGCCCGATGCCGCTAAACGCTTCTACTCCAGGGGTGCCGTAGCAGGAGCTGCCAGGTCGTTCACGGAAAGCTTCTTGGCGCGCGGCCATTGCCGAGCAAGCCGCATAGGTGAGGCTCGGCCAGTTTTTCACATCGGATCTCCCGTTCGGCGTTCAGGGATGAACGAAGGAACGCTACAAAAGTGGGCAGCCCGCCCCGTTCGAGAGCAGCTTTTCCGTGCAACCGCCCCTGAGCGACCAACCGCTGCGCTGGCCGGATGCGGGGAGGTGAACGGCGCCAGGCCCCGTAGAGCGGCGCATGCAGAGGTGCCGCGTCAACGCGACAGCTGAAAAACCTAAGCAACTGGTCAGCTTCTTGCAAAAGCCCTGCGACACAGAGACAGGCACTACAACGAGCCTGCGTCTTCTTCGCTGTTCCGCTTTCGAGGTCGCTGCCATGCAAGAACCCGCCGAGTCCGAGCTGATCCACGGCCTGAACGACCGCCCCGCCCCACTGCCGGCCCTGTTCGCCGCGCTGCAACACATCCTCGCCAGCTTCGTCGGAATAATCACCCCGCCGCTGGTGATCGGCGCCGTGCTCGGTCTCGGGGATCATCTGCCCTACCTGATCAGCATGGCGCTGATGGTCTCCGGCGTCGGCACCTTCATCCAGGCGCGCTGCCCATGGGGCATCGGCGCCGGCATGATCTGCCTGCAAGGCACCAGCTTCGCCTTTCTCGGCGCGGTGCTGTCGGCCGGCCTGCTGGTCAAGGGTCGCGGCGGCAGCCCGGAGGACATCCTGGCGATGATCTTCGGCGTGTGCTTCCTGGGTGCCTTCGTGCAGATCGTGCTGAGCCGCTTCATCGGTCAGTTGCGCAAGGTGATCACGCCGCTGGTGACCGGCATCGTCATCACGCTGATCGGCGTCAGCCTGATCAAGGTAGGCATCACCGACATCGGCGGAGGCTTCAAGGCCGATGACTTCGGCGCGCCGCGCAACCTCGCGCTGGGCGCCCTGGTGTTGCTGACCATCATCCTGCTCAACCGCTCGCAGCAACCCTGGGTGCGGCTCTCGGCAATCATCATCGGCCTCGCGGTGGGCTGCCTGGCAGCCTGGTTCAGCGGCAAGCTGGTCCCACAGCCACTGCCCGACCTGCCGCTGGTGAGCGTGCCGATGCCCTTCCATTACGGATTCGCCTTCGACTGGACCGCCTTCGTGCCGGTGGCGCTGATCTATGTCATCAGCACTATTGAAACGGTCGGCGACCTGACCGCCAACTGCATGCTCTCGCGCCAGCCGATCGAGGGCCCAAGCTACCTCAAGCGCCTGCGCGGCGGCATTCTCGGTGATGGCGTCAGTTGCCTGATCGCGTCGACCTTCTCAGCGTTCCCCAACACCACTTTCGCGCAGAACAACGGGGTGATCCAGATGACCGGCGTGGCCAGCCGTCACGTCGGGCTGTACATCGGCGCGCTGCTGTTCCTGCTGGGGCTGTTCCCGCTGCTCGGTGCGGTGCTCCAGCAGATCCCCAAACCCGTGCTCGGTGGCGCGACGCTGATCATGTTCGGCAGCGTTGCCGCCGCTGGCATTCGCATCCTTTCGCAGGTGAAGCTGGATCGGCGCAACATGCTGATCATCGCCGCCTCGTTGGGCATCGGCCTGGGAATCGCTGCGCAGCCGGAGCTGTTGCACCAGATGCCAACGCTGGTCCAGAACCTTTTCGAATCGGCCATTACCTGCGGAGGCCTTACCGCCATCCTGCTGGATCTGCTTTTGCCCCGCGAAAAGACGGCGGACGCCATTAGCGCCAGCATCCAGGAACCCCAACGGACCTGAACGGCCGCAGCGCTCCCAAGGGTCAGAGCGAGCCAGTTCGGCCGAGCCGGCTATGCCTCGTCCCTATCTAAAGGAAGCGGTAGCCAGATTTACCGGGCCGCCTATGGTCCTTACCCCAACCCTCTCCCCGCAGGGAGAGGGGCTGCTTGTCGAATCCACCCAGACGCACGAGCGCAACCGGATCAGCCGCACTCGCCACGGATCACCACATCAGATCATCAGGCACCTTGTAGGCAGCATAGGGATCGTCGCCATCGGGCTCTTCAGTCTGGGTATTGAGTAGCACGATGCGCCGCGGGTCGCGCTCCTGGATTCTCAGGGCCGCATCGCGCGGGATGATTTCGTAGCCGCCACCATGCCGGACGATGGCCAGCGAGCCGGACGAGAGCTTGTCGCGCATCAGCTTGTTCACCGAGATGCGCTTGACCTTCTTTTCGTCGACGAAGTTGTAGTAATCCTCGGTGGTCAGCTTCGGCAGCCGGCTGGTGTCGATCAGTTGCTTGACCTGCGCGGCGCGGGCCTTCTGGTCGGCCTTTTCCTTCTGCTGGCGGTTGAGCTCCTGGTCGCGCGCGAGCTTTTCGGCCTGGGCCTTGAGGGCGGCTTCGCGCTGGGAGTCGTCTTTTTCAATCTGACCCTTCTTCTCCAGCCGTTGCTGTTTCTGCTTCTGCTTGGTGGCCTGCTTGGCCTGCTTTTCGTTGACCAGTCCGGCCTTGAGCAATTGATCGCGAAGGGAAAGACTCATGTTCGACTCGTTCTAATCCGAAAGGTAATCCGTAGGTGCCAAGTGTAGGGCCTGACCGGGGGACGGGAGCAACCCATCCGCAGAGCTATCACGCTCCAGAGCAGGCGGGTGCCACTGATTTCTCGGCTTTCTTGGCCTCGCCCCAGAGCGCATCCATCTGCTCGAGGCTGGTGTCCTGCAACGACTGTCCAGCCGCACGCAGTGTGTCTTCGATGAAGCGGAAGCGCCGCTCGAATTTGGCATTGGCGCTGCGCAGCGCTGCCTCAGGCTCGACATCGAGATGCCGCGCGAGATTGACCGCCACGAACAAAAGATCGCCGATCTCCTCGGCGATCTGCTGCGGGTCGTTCTCGCTCATGGCTTCGAGCACCTCACCGAGCTCCTCGCGCACCTTGTCCACCACCGGCAGCGCCTCGGGCCAGTCGAAGCCGACCCCAGCGGCACGCTTCTGCAGCTTGGCCGCACGACTAAGCGCCGGCAATGCGGCAGGCACATCGTCCAGCAAAGACAGCTGCTGCGGGGCGCTGGCCTTCTCAGCACGCTCCTCGGCTTTTATCGCTTCCCAGCGCTGCTTGATCTGCGCCTCGTCGAGGCGCGGCAGCTCGGTCGAACCGTACAGATCGCCGTCCGGGAAGACATGGGGATGGCGGCGCACCAGCTTGCGGGTGATGGCGTCGACCACCGTGGCGAAGTCGAAGCGCCCCTCCTCCTTGCCCAGTTGGCTGTAATAGACGACCTGGAACAACAGGTCGCCAAGCTCGCCAGGCAGGTGGTCGAAATCGCCGCTCTCGATCGCATCGGCGACTTCATACGCCTCTTCGAGCGTATGCGGGACGATGCTGGCGTAGTCCTGCTTGAGGTCCCAGGGGCAACCGTGTTGCGGGTCGCGCAACCGGGCCATCAGGTGCAACAGGTCGTTGAGTTGGTACATGGATTCCTCTAGCCGAGCGGCTATCGTAGCGGCGTTCCGATGAAGGTAAAAAGCGACATCCACCCTACGGATGTCAGGCCGATTGTAGGGTGGATGACGCTTCACCCATCCACCGTGACACGACCGGCGACACCGCCGACCTTGCGCCTTACGTGGCCCTCTGGCGCTTGGCTTCGATGATGTTGGGCAGCTGCGAGACGCGCGCCAGCAGACGACCCAGGGCATCCAACCCTGGAATCTCGATGGTCAGCGACATCTGCGCGGTGCTGTCTTCCTTGTTCGAGCGGGTGTTCACCGAGAGCACGTTGATGCGCTCGTTGAGCAGCACCTGCGACACGTCGCGCAGCAGCCCGGCGCGGTCGTAGGCGCGGATCATGATGTTCACCGGGTAGGTCTTCTCCGGGATCGGCCCCCAGTTGACCTGGATGATCCGCTCCGGCTCGCGCCCGGACAGCTGCAGCACCGAGGCGCAGTCCTGCCGGTGGATGCTGACGCCACGGCCCTGGGTGATGTAGCCGACGATCGGGTCGCCCGGCAGCGGCTGGCAACAGCCGGCCATCTGCGTGAGCAGGTTGCCGACGCCCTGGATCTGGATATCGCCGCGCTTGCCCGGCTTGTGCGGCGAGCCGCGCTTGGGGATCAGCTCCAGCTGATCGAAGCCTCGTTCGGGCTCGACGAGTTGCTGGGCCAGGTTGACTAGGTGCGCCAGGCGCAGGTCGCCGGCACCGAGAGCGGCGAACATGTCTTCAGCGGCGCGCACATTGGCCTTCTCGGCCAGCTTGTCGTAGTCGACCGGCGGCAAGTCTAGGCGGCCGAGTTCGCGCTCGATCATCGCCTTGCCAGCGGCGACGTTCTGGTCACGCGCCTGCAACTTGAACCAGTGGACGATCTTCGCCCGGGCGCGGGACGTGGTTATGTAACCCAGGTTCGGGTTCAGCCAGTCGCGGCTCGGAGAACCCTGCTTGCTGGTGATGATCTCGACCTGCTCGCCGGTCTGCAGGCTGTAGTTGAGCGGCACGATGCGGCCGTTGATCTTGGCGCCGCGGCAGTTGTGGCCGATCTCGGTGTGCACCCGGTAGGCGAAGTCCAGCGGCGTGGCGCCCTTGGGAAGGTCGATGGCGTGGCCGTCGGGCGTGAAGACGTAGACGCGGTCCGGCTCGATATCGACGCGCAGCTGGTCGGCCAGCCCGCCGATGTCGCCCAGCTCCTCGTGCCATTCGAGTACCTGGCGCAACCAGGAGATCTTCTCCTCGTAGTGGCTGGAGGTGGCCTTGACGTCGGTGCCCTTGTAGCGCCAGTGGGCGCAGACACCCAACTCGGCTTCCTCATGCATGGCGTGGGTGCGGATCTGCACCTCGAGCACCTTGCCGTCAGGACCGATCACCGCGGTGTGCAGCGAGCGGTAGCCGTTTTCCTTGGGGTTGGCGATGTAGTCGTCGAACTCCTTGGGAATGTGCCGCCACAGCGTATGCACGATGCCGAGCGCCGTATAGCAGTCGCGCATTTCCGGTACCAGCACCCGGACGGCACGCACGTCGTAGATCTGGCTGAACTGCAGGCCCTTGCGCTGCATCTTCCGCCAGATCGAATAAATGTGTTTGGCGCGCCCGTCGATGTCGGCATCGACGCCGGTGGCGGCCAGCTCGTCCTTCAGCTGCTGGACGACATTGGCGATGTACTGCTCGCGATCCAGCCGGCGTTCGTGCAGCAGCTGGGCGATCTGCTTGTACTGTTCGGGCTCCAGGTAGCGGAACGACAGGTCCTCGAGCTCCCACTTGATGTGGCCGATGCCCAGGCGGTGCGCCAGCGGCGCGTAGATGTCGAACACCTCGCGGGCGACGCGGTGGCGTTTCTCGTCGTCGGCACTCTTCACCGCGCGGATCGCGCAGGTCCGCTCGGCCAGTTTGATCAGCGCGACGCGCACGTCGTCGACCATCGCCACGAGCATCTTGCGCAGGTTTTCCACCTGCGCCTGGGTGCCCAGCACCAAGGATTCACGCGAGTTGAGGCTGGCGCTGATAGCCGCCATGCGCAACACGCCTTCGATCAGCTTGGCAACCACCGGGCCGAAGCGCTCGTTGACGTCGGCGAGCGGAATCTTGCCTTCACGGACGCCGCGATAGACCACGGCGGCGACGAGCGAGTCCTGATCGAGTTTGAGGTCGGCGAGGATTTCGGCGATCTCCAGCCCCGTCTGGTAGCTGGAGGTACCCTCGCCCCAGAGATTCTGCGCGGCGTTGGCCTGCTGCTCGGCCATCTTGGCGAACTCGCAGGCCTGCTTCAGCGCCTCGCGGTCCAGCGCCGGATCCATGCCCAGCACATGATCGAGCCAGCCATCGAGATTGATGCTGCCGTCGGTGTTGATCGGCTGAAGCGCCCTCACCTGTACCATCTAAACCTTCCCCTGCGCGGATGCGCCGACTTCGCCGGCGTTCTGTGTGCCGGTCGGTTGAACCACAGGCCAGTGCCTGTACGAACCCACTACACGCCCGGCTTCTCGAACAGCGCCATCGCCTCGACGTGTGCCGTTTGCGGAAACATGTCCATCATTCCGGCCCGTCTGAGCCGGTAGCCCTGGCGATTGAGCTCTGCCGCATCGCGGGCCAAGGTGGCAGGATTACACGAAACATAGACCACGCGCCGCGCTCCCAGACTCGCCATTTGTTTCACCATTTCTAGCGCCCCGTCCCGGGGTGGATCGAGCAACACCGCAGGGAAGCCGCCCTTCGCCCAGGGGGCGTCGGCAAGCGGCTTCGACAAGTCGGCCTGGTAAAAGTGCACAGCCTCCAACCGATTGTGCTCCGCATTGGTGCGGGCCCTTTGCACCATCGTTTCCACACCCTCTATGCCAGTCACCTGGGCGCCCGCCCTCGCCAGCGGCAAGGAGAAATTGCCCAGCCCACAGAACAAGTCGAGCACTCGCTCACCCGCTTGTGGCGCCAGCCAGTCGAGCGCCTGCGCCACCATCGCTTCGTTGACCGCCTCGTTGACCTGGATGAAATCCCCAGGCTGCCACTGCAGCTCCAGTGCCCAGGGCGCCAGCCTATAACCTAGCCACCGCGACGGGTCGTGGGGCTGCGGCTCGGCGCTACCCTGCAACCAGAGCTGCGCGCCTTGAGCGGCGCAGAACTCGGCCAGACGCTGCAGATCGGCTTCGCCCAGCGCTGCCGTGTGACGCACCAGCACCGCCTCGTCCGTGCCGCTGAACAGCTCGACATGGCCGATCGCTTGCGGCCTGTCGAGGCCAGCGAGCGCCTGAGGTAACGCCAGCAGGATCGACTGCAAGGGCTGTACCAGTACCGGGCACTCTTCGACGGCGATGATGGTCTGGCTGGAGCCGGCGCGAAAACCGACATCGAGCCGGCTGGCCGCGGCATCCCAGCGCACCGCAACGCGGGCGCGGCGCCGGTAACCAAAGGCCGGCCCGGTCAGCGGCGTAGCCCATTGCTCAGGCTCGAGCCCGGCGACACGCTGCAGCTGCTCGGCGAGGGTGCGTTGTTTGAGCGCCAGTTGATCCTCTTCGCTGGCGTGCTGCAGGGTGCAGCCGCCGCATATGCGGGCGTGTCGGCACGGCTCGGCGCGGCGTCTCGGGCTGGCGGCCAGGATGCGTTCGCCGCGCGCCTCGACGATCTGGGCGCGGGCATTGAGGACCCGCGCCTCGACCTGTTCGCCGGGCAAGGCGCCTTCGACGAACCAGGTACGGCCGTCGACAAAGGCGAGGCCTCGCCCGTCATGGGCCAGGCGATCGATTTCCAGGCGCTGCTTCTTGCCGGTCGGCACCTGCACCTTGCGCTCGCCGCCACTGGGCTGGAAGCGCAAGCCGCCGCTACGTTTGGCCATGTTCAATTACTACCGGTTCTGCAAATGAAGGGGCGCGTCGGACGACGCGCCTGATGTCTAGCGGGGCTCGTCGTAAACGCCGGTCGACAGGTAACGGTCGCCGCGGTCGCAGATGATAGAGACGATCACCGCGTTCTCGACCTCCTGCGACAGACGCAGCGCCGCGGCCACCGCGCCGCCGCTGGAAACGCCGCAGAAGATGCCCTCTTCGCGGGCCAGGCGTCGCATCACGTGCTCGGCTTCGCCCTGCGCCATGTCGACGATGCGGTCGACGCGCTCGCGCTGGTAGATCTTCGGCAGGTACTGCTCCGGCCAGCGGCGGATACCCGGGATCGACGCGCCTTCCATCGGCTGCAGCCCGACGATCTGCACCTGCGGGTTCTGCTCCTTGAGGTAGCGCGACACGCCCATGATGGTCCCGGTGGTGCCCATCGAGCTGACGAAATGGGTGATGGTGCCGCCGGTCTGCTGCCAGATTTCCGGGCCGGTGCTGCCGTAGTGCGCTTCGGGGTTGTCGCCGTTGGCGAACTGGTCGAGCACCTTGCCGCGCCCCTCGGCGGCCATTTTCACCGCCAGGTCGCGGGCGCCTTCCATGCCCTCTTCCTTGCTGACCAGCACCAGCTCGGCACCGTAGGCGGTCATCGCCGCCTTGCGCTCGGCGCTGGAGTTGTCGGGCATGATCAGGATGAATTTGTAGCCCTTGATCGCCGCCGCCATGGCCAGCGCGATGCCGGTATTGCCGGACGTGGCTTCGATCAGGGTGTCGCCGGGCTTGATCTCACCGCGCGCTTCGGCGCGGGCGATCATCGACAGCGCGGGACGGTCCTTGACCGAGCCCGCCGGGTTGTTCCCTTCGAGCTTGACCAGCAGGACGTTGGAGGTGTCGCCGGGCAGGCGCTGCAACCGCACCAGCGGGGTATTGCCGACGCAATCGGCGATTGTGGGGTACTTCGAGGTCATGGCGTCGATCGAATCCGGACGGCAGGAAAGACGCCCATGATACCGGCAAACCACCGGCTGCCGTAGCCCGATCACGTCCACAGGCTAGCGCCGCTGCGGTTACTGGCGCGAGGCGTATGGCCGCACCGCCCGGCAGCGAGGCCGCCAGCCGGGCCGTGGGCGACGGCGGGCACTCGCGGTCTCGACCTCGCCTGTCCGGCAGCCTTGCCCATCCGTTCGGCAAGGCTGACATCTACAGCATCTCGATGCAGTGCCCCTTGAGAGTGGGTGGAGTGGCCGATGTGATGTACGGCGCGATGATCGAACTCCCCGGCGGCATCTCCGGTATGGCGCTCAACTCGGAGCAGGGCTCCGTCGGTGCCGTGGTGCTGGCAACTACCTGAGCCTGATCGAAGGCTGCGCGATATCTTCCGCCTCGCCTCGCCTCGCCTCGCGGCCGCGAGCGGCGCGTCCGGCGATTAAGGTCAGGCGGCCGTCATGCGCAGGGTTACGCGCAGCCCGGATCCATGATTCTGCGCCCGGAGTTGGCCGCCCTGGAGCTGTACGCTGCTACGCGCGATCGACAGCCCCAGGCCATAGCCCCCGCCACCTGGCCGTGCGCTGTTGAGCCGGATAAAGGCGTCGAAGATGCGCTCCAGATCGTCCTCCGGCACCCCGCCCCCCTGGTCCTCCAGCCACAGGTTCCAATGACTGGCGTGACGCTCGCCGCCAAAACGTACCGTTGCCCCTTCCGGCGAATGGCGGATGGCATTGCGCAGCACGTTTTCCAGTGCCTGAGCCAGTCCGTTGAGGTTGCCGACCACCCGGCAGTCGTCCGGGAGTTCGCAGACCAGGCGCTGCCGCGACCAGCCACTCTCGAAGCAGGCGTCCTCGGCGATGATTTCCCACAGCGCGCCGACTTCGATCGGCTCCAGCGGCAACTGCGGCCGCTCGGTGTCCAGCCAGACCAGCTCCAGGGTGTTGCCGATCAGCTGCTGCATTCCCTGAACTTCGCGCTCAAGGCGCAGGCGCAGCGCGCCCAGGTCCTGCTCGTTCTCGCCGGCAACCCGCAGGCGGCTGAGCGGCGTGCGCAATTCGTGGGACAGGTTACGCAGCAGCTGGCGCTGGAATACCAGGGTGTTCTCCAGCCGCCCGGCCATGTGATCGAAGGCTCGCGCCAGGTCGCCCAGTTCATCCTGGCGGCGGCTGACCTGCGGCGGAGCGCGAGTGCCCAGCTGTTCGTCGCGCAAGGCATTGGCCTGCTCACGCAAAACCTCCAGCGGCGCGATCAGCAGCCGGTAGAGCAACACGCAGAACAGCAGCGCCATCGCCGCGGGCAGCAGGCCATGCACGAGCAACTGCCAGGAAGGGTGGTAACCGTCGGGCTTGAAACGCTCGGGCAGCTGTATCACCAGTTGGCCGTGCTCCGGTTCGTCGGGAAACGGTATTCCCAGGTAGGGCAGCCTCGCGCTGCGCCGGCTCATCGGCCAATCGAGCCGGCGCAGGAAGGTCAGGTGGTCGCGCTCCTCGGCGCTCAGCCCACGGCTGCCCAGCGACTGCAGATCATGCCCGACCACCACTGCCCAGGTGTCCTCGCGCGCCGAGAAATCGGCCAGCCAGCGATCGAGCGCACTGGCCTCACCGGTGCGCCAGACGGCTTGGGCCTCGGCGGCATACTCGACGAGCGTCGCCTGTGCATCGGCGGCCAGGTGATACCCCTGGCGCTGCATGTATTGCCCGATCGACCAGCTCAGCCAAATCACCGCCAGGCAGAAGCCGATCAGCAGCACCGCCAGCCTCCAGAACAGCGAATGGCGCCCCGGCAGGCGGTTCAAGCGATGATCCGTGTCAGCAGGTAGCCCTTGCCCCACACGGTCTCCAGCCGCCCAGCGGTGTATCCGATGGCGGTCAGCTTGCGACGAATGTGGCTTATATGCATGTCCAGGCTGCGATCATGGCTGGCGTAGCCGCGGTGCAGCACCTGCTGATAGAGGTAGGGCTTGCTCAGCACTTCTTCGGTGTGGCGCGCGAGGATTTCCAGCAGCCGGTATTCGGTCGCGGTCAGCCCCGCCCAGCCACCGGCATGCCTGACATCGTTGCGCTTGCCATCGAACTCCAGTTCGGCGTTATCGCTCACCGGTTCCTGCTGGCGACGCTCGTAGGCGACACGACGCAGCACGGCGTCGATACGCACCTGCATCTCCCCCATGCTGAAGGGCTTGGGCAGGTAATCGTCGGCGCCCTGACTGAAGCCGGCGATGCGATCCTGCTCGGCGCCCAGCGCGGACATCAGAATCACCGGCACGGCATGCTCGCGCCGCAGCCGTGACAGCACCTCCAGCCCGCTTTCGCCCGGCAGCATGATATCCATCAGGATCAGATCGAAGGCCTGCTCGCAGGCCAGGCGCAACCCCTCTTCGCCATCGTGGCGCACGGTCACGTCGCAATCGGACTGTCTCAAGTGGCTGGTAAGGTGCTCGGCCAGCACGGGATCGTCTTCGATGACCAAGACCCGGCTGGTCGCCAATAGGGGAGCAAGCATTTCTCACCTGCGAATGGGAATGGTTCCAGCCGGACATTGTTGCAAAAGCCGCCGCAGATTCCCATCGACCTAATCGCTACACTTGTCCGCTGCCAACTCCGGGGACCGAAACGTGCTCAAACATCTAGGAATCAGAGGCCGCGTGCTGATGCTCACGCTGTTGCCGAGCACCCTGCTCGCGGTGGGCCTGGGCGCCTACTTCACCTGGATGCAGCTGTCGGAGATGCGCCAGGAGCTCAATGAGCGCGGTCAACTGATCGCACACCAGCTGGCGCCCCTGGCCGCACCGGCGATGGCCCAGGGCTACGGCAACCGCCTGCAGCGGATTCTCAACCAGGTGCTCGACCAGCCCGACGTGCGCGCCGTCGCGGTGCTCGACGCCGAACGCAACCTGCGCGCCTACTCCGGCCCGAGCATGCTCACCCCCTCGCCACCGGGCGACCCGCTGAGCCTGACCCAGGTCAGCAGCCTGGATACCACACGCATCCTGATGCCGGTGCTCAGCCGTCATCAGAACCTCGCCGAAGACATCCGCGGCAACGACGACCGCTTGATCGGCTGGCTCGAGCTCGAGTTGTCCCACCACGCCACCCTCCTGCGCGGCTATCGCAGCCTGTTCGCCAGTCTGCTGATCGTGGGCGCCGGGCTGATCGTCACCGCCCTGCTGGCCCTGCGCATGAGCCGCACCATCAGCCGGCCGCTGCAGCGCATCAAGCTGGCGGTCGCGCAACTGAAGGACGGCCACCTGGAAACCCGCCTGCCGGCACTCGGCAGCCACGAACTCGACGAACTGGCGGCCGGCATCAACCGCATGGCCGAGGCGCTGCTCAGCGCCCGCGAGGAATTGCAGCAGAGCATCGACCAGGCCACCGAAGACGTGCGCCAGAATCTCGAAACCATCGAGATCCAGAACATCGAGCTCGACCTCGCGCGCAAGGAGGCCCTGGAAGCCAGCCGGATCAAGTCCGAATTCCTCGCCAACATGAGTCACGAGATTCGCACGCCACTCAATGGCATCCTCGGTTTCACCCACCTGCTGCAGAAAAGCGACCTCACCCCGCGCCAGCACGACTACCTCTCGACCATCGAAAAATCGGCCGACAGCCTGCTGGGCATCATCAACGAGATCCTCGACTTCTCGAAGATCGAGGCCGGCAAGCTGGTGCTCGAGACCATCCCCTTCAACCTGCGCGACCTGATCGAAGACACCCTCACCATCCTTGCCCCGGCCGCCCACGCCAAGCAGCTCGAACTGGTCTCCCTGATCTACCGCGACACCCCGCTATCGCTGGTCGGTGACCCGCTGCGCCTCAAGCAAGTACTGACCAACCTGGTGAGCAACGCGATCAAGTTCACCTACGAGGGCACCATCGTCGTGCGGGCGATGGTCGAAGACGAAAACAGCGACCGCGCCCAGCTGCGCATCAGCGTCCAGGACACCGGCATCGGCCTGACCGATCAGGACCTTCGCTCGCTGTTCCAGGCCTTCAGCCAGGCGGACAATTCCCTCTCGCGCCAGCCGGGCGGCACCGGGCTCGGACTGGTCATCTCCAAGCGCCTGATCGAGCAGATGGGCGGCGAAATCGGCGTCGAGAGCATTCCCGAAGAAGGCTCGGAGTTCTGGATCAGCCTGAGCCTGCCCAAGGCCCGCGACGACATCGAAGACCTGCCCCGCGCGCCCCTTATCGGTCGCCGCGTCGCCGTCATCGAACCCCACCCGCTGGCACGCCAGGCCCTGCAGCACGAACTGGAAGACTGCGGCCTGAAGGTGCTGACCTTCGAATCCTTCGACACCCTGCAGCAGGCGGTGGCGGCCGAACGGCTCGAGAACAAGCCAATCACCCTAGCCGTGCTCGGCATCAACCAGGCGGAATTCCCACCGCAGCGGCTCGGACAGATGCTCTGGGAACTGGAAAAGGCCGGCTGCAAAGCGATCGTGCTGTGCCCGACCACCGAGCAGGCGCTGTATCACGAAGCCCTGCCCGAGGCCCACGCGCAGCTGCAGGCCAAGCCTGCCTGCACCCGCAAGCTGCAACGCGCCCTGCTGGAGCTGGTCAGCCCGCAGCTCTCGCTGCTTGGTGCCAGCTTGCACGTCGCCTCGAGCCGTCCGCCGCGCATCCTGTGCGTCGACGACAACCCGGCCAACCTGTTGCTGGTCAAGACCCTGCTCAACGACCTGGGCGCCGAGGTGGTGGCTGTGGACAACGGCCCGTCGGCCATCGAAGCGGTGCGCGAACAGGTCTTCGACATGGTGTTCATGGACGTCCAGATGCCCGGCATGGACGGACGCCAGACCACCGAGGCGATTCGCCAATGGGAAGGTGCCAACGGCCAACCGCCACTGCCGATCATCGCCCTGACGGCCCACGCCCTGTCCAACGAAAAGCGCTCGCTGCTGCAGAGCGGGCTGGACGATTACCTGACCAAGCCGATCAGCGAGCGCCAGCTGGCGCAGGTCGTGCTCAAATGGACGGGCCTCGCGCTACGCAACCAGGCGCCGGATATGAACGAGCTGCCCGCCCTGCAGGACAACCTCGACGTGCTCGATGCCGAAGAAGGCCTGCGCCTGGCCGCCGGCAAACCGGACCTGGCCGCTGACATGCTGCGCATGCTGCTCGCCTCGCTGGAAGCCGATCAACTGGCCATCCAGAACGCCCGCCAGAGCGGCGACCGCAACGCCCTGCTCGAACGCATCCACCGCCTGCACGGCGCCACGCGCTACTGCGGCGTCCCACAATTGAGGGCGGCCTGCCAGCGCAGCGAAACCCTCCTCAAGCAGAACCACCCCATGGCCGACGCCGCACTGGACGAACTCGACATCGCCATCGAGCGACTGGAAGGCGAGGCGGAGAGAATGCTCTGAACGGTCCAGCCCGCCTGATAGACCAGGGCGCTTGAACACACGCCCCTGGTGGCGCTCCCACAGCAAGAGCTGGGACTGTCACGAAAGCTCGCGGTCAAGACTAGACGTCCTCGACCGCTCCCATAGAAGCCGCGCCAGCGCCCCGGAGCACCCAGAAGCACCAAAGCCCGTGGGAACGGTCTTGACCGTGAAGGGGCTTCCCACCGTCTGACGACTCCCACGCGAATAAGCCCACCCCGCCGCTCTGCCCTCACCCCAATCGCCGCTTTTACGTCAAAATCCCCCCATGACGACCACACCTCTCCCCCTGCCCACCTGCTGCACGGCACTGTCCAGCGACTGGCCATTCCCCTTTCCGGCAGAGGGCGCTCGGCTGGTCAGCATGCGCTTCGATCCGGCACGCCTTGACCATGGAGACTTCGGCCGTTGCGGCATTGCGCCCCCACGCGGGGTCAGCAAGCGGCAAACCGAATACCTCGCCGGGCGTCTTTGCGCCCATGAAGCACTACGTCTGACGTGGGGCAACGGCGTGATGGTCAAGCCCAACGAAGACCGCTCGCCCGCCTGGCCGGCCGGCTGTGTCGGCTCGATCACCCATGGCGGCGGCTGGGCAGGCGCGGTCGTCGCGCAGGCCTCGCACTGGCGCGGGCTCGGCCTGGATGTGGAAAGACAACTCGATGTCGGACGCGCCGACCGCCTGATGGAAGAAATCCTGACGCCCGCCGAGCGCCAGGGTTACTCGACCCTGAGCGACACCGAGCGCGCGCTGAAGGTGACCCTCACCTTCTCGCTGAAGGAAAGCCTGTTCAAGGCGCTGTATCCGCTGGTGCGGACGCGCTTCTATTTCGAACACGCCGAACTCGTCCACTTCAGCCGGGACGGTAGCGCCCGTCTGCGCCTGCTCACCGACCTCACACCCGAGTGGACCCGGGGCGCCGAACTCGATGGGCAATTCGTGTGCTTCGAGGATTACCTGCTGAGCCTGGTCAGCATTCGCGCGGCGTAAGCCATTCGCCATCTGCGATTTGTCACTCGAAACACCTGTGGAGACAGTTACTGCCTACGGGGCATGCCACGATCGAAAGTGGGAGTGGTCCTGACCGCGAATGGACTTCGGCAACGAAAGAGAACTGCCTGTCTCATAGTCCAGGCCTGCCGAGCGAGCGCCTCCCTGCCCTCACCCAGCCCTCAGCCTTCTACCCCTGCTTCGTCGGCCAGACGAGGCTGAAGCGGGCACCGCCCAGTTCGCTGTGGTCGAGCTGGGTACGGCCGCCGTGCCAATAGATGATGCGCCGCACGATCGACAGCCCCAGGCCGTGGCCGCCGGAGGCGCGAGTGCGGCTGTCGTCCAGGCGCAGGAAGGGCGTGAACACCTTTTCCCACGCCTCTTCCGGCACACCGGGGCCATCGTCCTCGACATCCAGCCGGGCGCTGGCGCCCTGCATGTGGACGCTCACCCGCACCCGCGATTCGGCGTGGCGCATGGCATTGGTGATCAGGTTGGTCAGCGCGCGGCGCAAGTAGCGCGGCTCGGCTTCGGCCCAGGCGCCGCCGCTCTCCGGCACGCTGCCGGCGCCGCGCTCGACCCGTACGTCCGGACGCAGAGGCGCGAGTTCGGCGATCACTTGGTCGACCAGCGCCTGGAGGTCGACCGCTTCGAAGGTCAGCGCCGGCGAGCCCTGCTCCAGACGCGACAGCACCAGCATTTCATCCACCAGACGGTCAAGGTCGTCGATGTCGGCGTCCATGCCCTCAAGGTATTTCTCACGCGCCTCGGGCTGTTGCGCCTGACCGACCATTTCCAGCCCGAAGCGCAGGCGCGCCACCGGCGTGCGCAGTTCGTGGGCCACGGCGCGCACCATCTCGCGCTGAATGTTCAGCAGCCGCTGCAGGTGCAGCGCCATGCCGTTGAACGCCTCGGCCAGGCGGCCGACCGAGTCGGGGCTGGCGTCGGGCACGCGGGTTTCCAGGGCACCGTCGGCGATGCGAGTCGCGGCGCGCTCGAGCTGGCGGAGGCGGTTTTCCAGCTGGCGAACCAGCAGATAAACCGTCAGCCCGATCAGCGACAGCCCCAGCGCCGTGATCAACGCGAGCAGCTGCGGCGGATAGGGATTCATCTGATACAGCGGCCCGAGCTGGACGATCCAGGGCGTGCCGGCGATGGCGGCAAACACCCGGATCGCGTCGCCGCCGCGGTCCAGCGCCATCACCGTGTCGCCTTCATCCAGGCGCCTTCGCTGATCGTCGTCGAGGCTGGCGCTGTTGCGGGTCACCAACTCCAGCGCGAAACCAAACTGTCGCGCCTCCTTCAATTCGGCCAGGCGCTGCGCCTGCTCTTCCTGCGGGTAGCGGATCAGCTCGTCGATCAGCAGGTAGATAGTGGCGCGCGCCAGCTGCTCGCTGACCTGCTCGACCTCGCCGGTGAGTACCAGGCCGTCCTCGGCGCTCACCAGGCTGTACACCGTCACCGCGTGTGGCCGGGTCTGTTCCACCAGCACATGCCCGCGCAGCAGCCGGCTCTCCAGTCGCCCCTCGAGCCTTACATCCTCGAGGGTACGCACCCGCAGCGGGATACCCAGCAGCCGCCCCCAGAGGTTCGCGGCCTGGCGGCGATCGACGGCCGTCATCTGCCGCATGTTGTAGGCCATCAGATTGAAAGTCCCGCTGGCCAGGCGCTCGCGGTGCTGGTCGGCACGCACCTGGTTGAGCAGATGCACTCCGCCGACGCCCAGCAGCGCCACCAGCAGCAGGACGCCGAGCATGCCCCCGTAGATGCGCAGGAAGATGGATTTCATCGCAGCGGCATCACACCAGCGCCTCGGCCGCTTCGGCGACGAAGAGATAGCCCTTGCCGCGCAGCGTCTTGATCAACCGAGGGTGCTCCGGGTCGTCGCCGATCTTCGGCCGGATGCGCGAGATGCGCACGTCGATGGAGCGGTCCTGGCCGTCGTATTCGATGCCACGCAGCTGGACGAAGATCTCTTCACGCGACAACGTGCGACCCGGGTTGGACACCAACAGCCAGAGCAGGTCGAACTCCGCGCCCGTCAGCTCGATGCCCTGCCCGCGCAGCCAGGCCTCGCGCAGCACGCTGTCGACCACCAGCGGACCGTACTGCAGCCGCCGGGGATCGGCCGCCGCGCCCACCGTGTTGTCCGGCGCCTCGCGACGGCGCAGTAGCGCACGGATACGCGCCAGCAGGACGCGCGGCCTGACCGGCTTGCAGACATAATCATCGGCGCCGTTTTCAAGGCCGATGACCTCGTCGAGGTCGTCATCGCGGGCAGTAAGGATCAGGATCGGACCGTCGTAGCCAGGGCGCACCTGCTGGCAGATGCTATGGCCGTCGGCGCCCGGCAGCATCAGGTCGAGCACCACCAGATCCGGCCGCTCGGCCAGGATGCGTTCGGCAGCTCTGGCGCCATCGGCCTCGATGGCCACACGCAAGCCGTTGAGCTCCAGGTATTCGCGGGTCAGCTGCGCCAGACGCTGATCGTCCTCGACGATGAGGATTTGCCAGGCTTCGTGCTCCACCATCTATCTCCGCAAAGGAAGGCGCAGCCGCTGCGCCAGGCGGTCGGCATTGTAGCAACGGCAGGCGCTTGCGATAGCGCCACCACGAAGCGCCATGAAACACAAGATGTAGTGGTCGTCTCAGACTGAAAAAAAACCAGGGCGGCCTCTCCTGCGACGATAGTAGAACAGTCATGGCGCGGGCTTAGGATCGACGCCGCCTGCAGCACTTTACCCCACGGAAACCCACAGGTTATCCACAGCGTTTCGGCGCTTGCCAGACACCCATCCAAACACTATCTTGTATGCCCATCGCCAAATACACCTACATGTTGGGTTTTGGCACGAATCACAAGCACAAATTGGTTGTCAAAGAAAAGTCCTTTTAAAAGGTTTTTCGGCATAGTAAGTGCAACGTTGTACGACACCCCAGCGGCCGTTAAGCACGACCGCGGGCCGCGCGGCTATCGCCCGGCCCATCCGGTTGCAGCTGTGCTCCACACCGGGGCGCAACACAAGGGGTTGTGGTTGTCACGTGCAAAGCACAAGCGGATTTGAAAGCCAGGAAGGCACTTCGCAGCGTGCTTGCCTGTGATCAAAGGGGCGGCGTCCCGAGTGGTACGCCGCGATGGACCAGGCGACACCGAAGTGTCGATAAATTAGAAACAGTGGAGACCCTAATGCAGACCGAGACCACTCGCGAGAACCCGCAGGCCAGCGCGCCGAAGGCCGCCGATACCACCCAGGATCTGGCAGCCACCGCGCCGGGCCAGCTGCGCGTGATCAAGCGCAACGGCACCGTCGTTCCCTACACCGACGACAAGATCACCGTAGCCATCACCAAGGCGTTCCTCGCAGTGGAAGGCGGTAACGCCGCCGCCTCCTCGCGCATCCACGACACCGTGCAGCGCCTGACCGAGCAGGTCACCGCTACCTTCAAGCGCCGCATGCCTTCGGGCGGCACCATCCACATCGAAGAAATCCAGGACCAGGTCGAGCTGGCCCTGATGCGCTCCGGCGAGCAGAAAGTCGCACGCGACTACGTCATCTACCGCGAAGCCCGCTCCCAGGAGCGCAAGCGCGAAAACGTCGACATGCCGGCCCAGCCGCACCCGACCATCCGCGTCACCAAGGCCGATGGCAGCCTCAGCCCGCTGGACATGGGCCGCCTGCAGACCATCATCGCCGAAGCCTGCGAAGGCCTGGCCGAAGTCGACGGCGCGCTGATCGAGCGTGAAACCCTGAAGAACCTCTACGACGGCGTCGCCGAGAAGGACGTCAACACCGCCCTGGTGATGACCGCCCGTACCCTCGTCGAGCGGGAGCCGAACTACAGCCAGGTGACCGCTCGCCTGCTGATGGACACCCTGCGCGCCGAAGCCCTGGGCTTCCTCGGTGTGGCCGAAAGCGCCACCCACCACGAAATGGCCGAGCTGTACGCCAAGGCCCTGCCCGCCTACGTCGAGAAAGGCGTCGAATTCGAGCTGCTGGCCCCGAACCTCCAGAGCTACGACCTGGCCCGCCTGGGCGCCGCGATCGAGCACGAGCGCGACCAGCAGTTCACCTACCTGGGCCTGCAGACCCTGTACGACCGCTACTTCATCCATAAGGACGGCACCCGCTTCGAACTGCCGCAGATCTTCTTCATGCGCGTGGCCATGGGCCTGGCCATCGAAGAGAAGGACAAGGAAGCGCGCGCCATCGAGTTCTACAACCTGTTGTCGTCCTTCGACTACATGAGCTCGACGCCGACCCTGTTCAACGCCGGCACCCTGCGTCCGCAGCTGTCCTCGTGCTACCTGACCACCGTCCCGGACGACCTGGGCGGCATCTACGACGCCATCCGCGATAACGCCCTGCTGTCCAAATTCGCAGGCGGCCTGGGCAACGACTGGACCCCGGTGCGCGCATTGGGCGCCTACATCAAGGGCACCAACGGCAAGAGCCAGGGCGTCGTGCCCTTCCTCAAGGTGGTCAACGACACCGCCGTTGCGGTCAACCAGGGTGGCAAGCGCAAGGGCGCGGTCTGCGCGTACCTCGAAACCTGGCACATGGACATCGAAGAGTTCATCGAGCTGCGCAAGAACACCGGTGACGACCGTCGCCGTACCCACGACATGAACACCGCGAACTGGATTCCCGACCTGTTCATGAAGCGCGTGTTCGACGATGGCCAGTGGACCCTCTTCTCCCCGTCCGACGTACCGGACCTGCACGACCTGACCGGCCGAGCCTTCGAAGAGCGCTACGAGTACTACGAAGAGCTGACCAAGTACGGCAAGATCAAGCTGTTCAAGACCATCCCCGCCAAAGACCTGTGGCGCAAGATGCTCTCGATGCTGTTCGAGACCGGCCACCCGTGGCTGACCTTCAAGGACCCATGCAACCTGCGCAGCCCGCAGCAGCACGTGGGCGTGGTGCACAGCTCCAACCTCTGCACCGAGATTACCCTGAACACCAACAAGGACGAGATCGCCGTCTGCAACCTGGGCTCGGTCAACCTGCCGAACCACATCGTCGACGGCAAGCTGGACCTCGCCAAGCTGGAGAAGACCGTCAAGACCGCGGTACGCATGCTCGATAACGTCATCGACATCAACTACTACTCGGTCCCGCAGGCGCAGAACTCCAACTTCAAGCACCGCCCGGTGGGCCTGGGCCTGATGGGCTTCCAGGACGCGCTGTACCTGCAGCACATCCCCTACGGTTCGGACGCCGCGGTCGATTTCGCCGACAAGTCCATGGAAGCGATCAGCTACTACGCCATCCAGGCCTCCTGTGACCTGGCCGACGAGCGCGGCGCGTACCAGACCTTCCAGGGCTCGCTCTGGAGCCAGGGCATCCTGCCGCTCGATTCGCAGCAGATCCTCATCGAGCAGCGCGGCCAGAAGTACATCGACGTCGACCTCGCCGAGTCCCTGGACTGGGCCCCGGTGCGCGAGCGCGTGAAGAAAGGCATTCGCAACTCGAACATCATGGCCATCGCACCGACCGCGACCATCGCCAACATCACCGGCGTGTCGCAGTCCATCGAGCCGACCTACCAGAACCTCTACGTGAAGTCGAACCTCTCGGGCGAATTCACCGTGATCAACCCCTACCTGGTGCGCGACCTCAAGGCGCGCGGCCTGTGGGACCCGGTCATGGTCAACGACCTCAAGTACTACGACGGCTCCGTGCAGCAGATCGAGCGCATCCCGCAGGACCTCAAGGACCTCTACGCCACCGCGTTCGAAGTCGAGACCAAGTGGATCGTCGATGCTGCCAGCCGTCGCCAGAAGTGGATCGACCAGGCGCAGTCGCTCAACCTGTACATCGCCGGTGCCTCGGGCAAGAAGCTCGACGTGACCTACCGCATGGCCTGGTACCGTGGTCTGAAGACCACCTACTACCTCCGTGCCCTGGCCGCGACCAGCACCGAGAAGTCCACCATCAACACCGGCAAGCTCAACGCCGTGTCCAGTGGTGGCAACGACGGCCTCAGCGCCGCTCCAGCTCCAGCCGCCGCCCCGGCAGCAGAGCCGAAGCCGGCACCGGTGCCGCTGGCGTGCAGTATCGACAACCCCGACTGCGAAGCCTGCCAGTAATAAAGGAGGCGGACGCATCTGGGCGGCGATCGCTGCGTTGCCTGCCGAGCCGGACCCATCACGTACAGCTGTACGCTCAGGGGTTCCGACTCGACAGGCGCCTTGCGCTCACTCGCCCAGCTTCGCCCTTACACCGAGTGGCCTGATTCGTAGAGTGGATGCCGCTTTTCGCATCCACCGATGCGGTCCACTCATGGTCGACAGCGACCTACAAATTCCGCGCTTTTGCGTGCAAACCAGAAGCCACCCAAACATATCCGACCGGCCATGACCGGTCCCCAATCAGGAGCAATCGCACATGCTGAGCTGGGACGAATTCGACAAACCCGAAGAAGGCACCACCCAGGCCACCGCGCCGCAACCAACCGTTGCCGATGGCAGCGCGCGTCTCGATAACGAAGCCGCAGGCTCGGTCGAAGAAGCCCGCGCCGTCGCCGTCGACGACTCCGACGCCGTCGCCCGCGCCAAGAAAGCCCTCGACGACCTCGACATCCAGGAAGGCCTGGACGAACTCGAAGGCGAATCCGCCCGCGTTCACGTCGGCGACAAGCAGATGATCAACGCCCGCGCCGACCTCAACCAGCTCGTTCCCTTCAAGTACGACTGGGCCTGGCAGAAGTATCTGGATGGTTGCGCCAACCACTGGATGCCGCAGGAAGTGAACATGAACGCCGACATTGCCCTGTGGAAGAGCAAGGACGGCCTCTCCGAAGACGAGCGCCGCATCGTCAAGCGCAACCTCGGCTTCTTCTCCACCGCCGACAGCCTGGTCGCCAACAACCTCGTGCTGGCCGTGTACCGCCTGATCACCAACCCCGAGTGCCGCCAGTACATCCTGCGCCAGGCCTTCGAAGAGGCGATCCATACCCACGCCTACCAGTACTGCATCGAGTCGCTGGGCATGGATGAAGGCGAGATCTTCAACATGTACCACGAGATCCCGAGCGTCGCGAAGAAGGCCTCCTGGGGCCTCAAATACACCCGCTCCATCTCCGACCCGACCTTCACCACCGGCACCGTCGAGACCGACAAAGAGTTCCTGCGCAACCTCATCGCCTACTACTGCGTGCTCGAAGGCATCTTCTTCTACTGCGGCTTCACCCAGATCCTCTCCATGGGCCGCCGCAACAAGATGACCGGCACCGCCGAGCAGTTCCAGTACATCCTGCGCGACGAGTCCATGCACCTGAACTTCGGCATCGACGTGATCAACCAGATCAAGATCGAAAACCCGCACCTGTGGGACGCCGCCATGAAGGACGAAGCGACCCAGATGATCCTCCAGGGCACGCAGCTGGAAATCGAATACGCCCGCGACACCATGCCCCGCGGCGTCCTCGGCATGAACGCCGCGATGATGGAGGATTACCTCAAATTCATCGCCAACCGCCGCCTGACGCAGATCGGGCTGAAGGAAGAGTATCCGGGTACGACCAACCCGTTCCCGTGGATGAGCGAAATCATGGATTTGAAGAAGGAGAAGAACTTCTTCGAGACGCGGGTCATCGAGTACCAGACAGGTGGGGCGTTGAGCTGGGATTGAGTGCCATCCCATCGGACGACACATAAGCTTCCACAAACGACACATAAGCTTATATTGAACGACACATAAGATTACACGCCGAACGACGCACAATCTTAGAAAACGATGCAAAAAAAGAAGGCCGCTTATGCGGCCTTCTTTATATGTGGTTTTTTAAAAATTCAGCAGAGCTCAATGTTCATTGATTAGATAGCTATAAAAGCTACACGAGCAGTACTGGCCGAGACTCTCAAGCTCCAGCCAAATGAGCGAAAGAGTCTAGCTATTCAAAATAGCTCAGTTGACCGCAAAAACTGCTATTTACCCTTAAATAGGGAAATTACTAAAAACGCTTCCTGTTCGGTACTTATATCTCGCCCTCCATTTACCTTCGCGTATGCGGTGGTAGAGTTTGGTCGTACAAGAACTATCTTCGAACACTCATCTTCGCTGATACCGTCCACACCCTCCATCGGCCTTACGATATCATCTTCTGGTGCAACACCTTCTGCCCGTGCATGGATCATATACATCAGCCTCTCTTCAAAAGCTTCAGAGTCGACTATTTTTTTAAGAGTTACATAGGACGGCAATGTTGCATTTCGATCCAGCCACGCTTTTATCTTTTTACGAATACGCCGGACTGTAGCGTCAGATATGATGTACAAAGCTTGCTTGCCATCCTCTGCGTCTGCAACCGCCGCAGCACACGGCTCATTCACGTCATCAGAGTCTACAGCCACCCATTTGGTGCCATTTGACACAAAAACACCAATACCCATGGGTTGAAGCATATTTGGCGCACGCTGCACACCAATGCGACTAAGATCAGCTGTAATCGCATGCTGGAGTTGAATCGCATAGAGCGGACGCAACCTTCCGACACGAACGTAATCAGACTCATTTCTTTCAAATGCGGACATTTCTTCAACATGCCACGTATGAAGCCGCTTCTTGTTCCAATCGATTGAAAACTGTTTCAGCTTCTCCTTGGGACTGCTGATAATAGTTGTCGGTATGCCTCCATCGCCAGACGGTGTGGTCGCAAGAGTGACCTTCTTGACACGTCCTTCACAAACAAAAATAGTCCTTTCTCTTAGTTTCTCAGGACGTACCAAATCACATGCAGGCGTTGCAATTACATAGGCTTTCTTAGGGTTCCCTGAGATGTATTCATTTTTCAAAAAGAAAACATCTCCTAGGTAAAAATAGCCATCCTTCGGCCCAAGCCCTCTGGAAGCTTCACTTTCCAAACGAAAATTTGAATGCAGCATATTCCCAGAGTAAATTTTGCCAGCCGCATAGGTCAGACCAAAACGAGAACGAGGTAATTTCTGCAGTTTCCAACTATCAAGTTCAGCGGCAAGATTCCAGAGCTCTGGAGACGACTCAACCTCATTGACTAGGTATTCCAGCAACAGATCAGATATATAAGTACCCAGCCCAACCTTTTCTATTGCAGCAGTATTATGATGGAGGACAAAGTAGTCGGGCAAATCCAAACTTCTCAAAGTATTTCCCACATTCACTGCAGCTTTACTTATCGCACTTTCAATAAACCCAATCCTTTCATACAAGCGATGAAGCTCTGGCATAAACCGGATGTAATTGGTAAAGACCGCCTGCATTTCTTCTTCATCACGAAAATGATGCTTTGATATCGCCTCAAACTGGGAAGCAAATATCTGCGCCTCCAGAAAAAAACTCTCCCTGACATTCTTAAGCGGCGTTGTCAAAGTCGACATTAAAAAAACAAACGGTTTACATTCCGGGTACATTTCCCGGGTTTTTTTATATACTTCAACAGCATCAGCTGTCGTTATAGGATCACCATTTTCACGCAGTCGCAAATCAATAAAAACCAACTGCGGTTCAGACTTGCAATCATGATAACTATCAACACCAAAACGCTCAGACTCCACACCAACTTTCTTCAAAAACGCTATCAAAGTTTCGAGGTCCGATTTTTTACCGCTGCGGTCTGAGAAAAAATCAGAAAACAACGCCTCTCCGGCCGCACCAAATTCCGCTCGTGCGTTGAAGACTGAGTGCGTATGCTCTAGCGCCTGCAACGCTTCTATTGCATCAGCGTCAGTGATATCCGCAATACCAGTAATTTCACCAATTCGCTCGAGGGCTGCCAGATCAATTCTGTCGATAAAATGCTGTACGTCCTCTTGAGATAGCCCTTTAGTCGGAACCAAATCAAAAGCGTCATCAATAAAATGTGCGGTCTTTACTCCGACGCTTGCAAAAAGCTCCGACAAACTCATTCCATTGACTCCTTCAATTCCAATTCAAATGTATTAAAACGACCACTTCGATAGCGCCCTTCGTCAACTAAACAGAGCCCCCCTCCAAGCATCTCCGCGTTTTGCCTTGCAATATATAAACCTAGCCCTTGACGTCGTGCAGCAGAAGTATTTTTCGTCGAATAGAATGGTTCAAATACAGATTCCTGACGCCCTACAGGAATGCCCGGCCCGTTATCAGAATACTGAATCCTGAGAGGAGACTCTAAAACCTCTATAACAATCTTCCCCTCAAAATTAGCGTGCTCGCATCTAAAAACATCAATCCAATAGATAGAGTTATTAATTAAATTTTCTAAAATTTGTACTACATGCCCCTCAACAATAAATGCATTTACAACTTTTGACTTAGAAGTAATGGCATGAGTTATACGATGCCGATCAAATTGAGCAGCGTGAGCATCCAGAACATAAGTCAACACGTCATATATATTGATATTGCTTCGTCGCTGTCTTGCGCTCACTGAAAGAGGCTCTAGGGTATGGAGTCTTTTTTGAATAACCTTTATCTGTTGAGCAAGAACTTTGAATGCTGCAGCAGTCTCTCCATCAATACTTTTCTTGCCGATCGATTTCAAGGTTACCTGCGTCAACTCTGTCGCCCGAGTTAACTCATGAGCGATTACTTCAACCATCAAGCCAACACCTGCCAACTGGGTCAGCCGCTCCTTCTCTTCTTCAATGGTGCTAATCCGTAGGACGGCCCGTGCATGAGCATCTTTGACCTCAAGAAAGGCATCTTTCACTTCTTCCAACAGTCTTGCATCACCGTTAAAATCTTTTCTAATAGCTTTCAAACTTGCTTTTGTTCTTTGCTCCAACGTATCTACGGCAGAGCTTTCCTTCAGCGAGTCAAATGTCAATTCAGCTTGTCGCTTTTGGACCTTACCGGCGTCATTAAGATAATCGTGCCACCATCTAGACACCACCACATTCAAAAGCTGAACCAACACCTCGCTTTCTGGACAATCCTTTAATCCCTGCCTGTTGGTTTGATCCAACAACTTAGGATTGTTATTCCTTGTTATATTGACACGCCCAATTAGTTGCTTAGTGTTTAACTTATACCCACTTGCAGCAAGTGCTTCGCGATCCAAACCAAGCCAATCGTCACCCGCATCACCGTATGGCAATACCCGGTATCCATCGCGGAAAAGACAGATGCCGGTCCATGCCTTGATCAAAGACCTTACAGCTTCACGATCACCTACCCCCTCCATCGCCTTTAGTCTCTGCCGATTGAACCAGTAAAACTCAAACGTGAAGGGGCCTAGTGTTTTGAGTGTCGAATGTGGCTGCCCACTCTGCTTTAGACCCGACTGCGAATACAGATCGCTTAAGTCAAAAACATGTTCGGTCTTTGGGCCATCATACAAACTGGACTCAAGGTTAACTATTAACCTCGGCTGACCAGAAATCACCTCATATCGCCCATAGCACTTACCATGAGCATTTTCCAGTAGGCCTTTGGCAACAACCTTTACTTGATCAACCGCAACACCATTGAACTCAAGCCTAACCTGAAAGCGGCGTTTCTCAGCCCAAGAGAAAGGATCCATCATTCGAGAAATTTGGGATTTGGCTATATTCATTAGCCGTTCAGACGTCCAGACTGCAGAAATATCCGAAATTATTACTCTGGTAAACGAAACTCCAAGTTCTTTACGATCACCATACTCAGGCTTTATTTTTACGCTGCTCGCCGGCTTATCATATGCGCGCTCGAATTCACGCCAGTCGATTACCAACACATTGACTTTATCATCATCCACAGTTGCGGTTTCAACGCGCAGGTGCCGGCCCAAGCGCATCGCAGAAAGACGACCAACACCCTTTTCGCCAAGGTAAGGCGACTTATCATCACCATCAGCCAAAGACTGACTGACTGCCTTTGCTCGGCTCGTAGTCCCAATGGTTAGAAATACGTCTTGGAGGTCGTCACGAGACATCCCATGCCCGGAGTCTGAAACAACAATCCGATTACACCATCTGTAAGCTTCAGTTACTTTCTGTTTAAAGTCTTCAATAGACTTACTGCTCTGTACTTCAGATAGAAACCGGGATTTAAGCTCTTCCGGAGCATTAGCCAATACACGATTAGCTATTTCGCTTTTTAGCTGCGAAAGCGTAACTCCGTCAAGACTCTCGATCATATCCAGCACGCTAGATACGTCAGAGGATCGAATCACAATTTCAAAGACGACGTCGACGCCAGTAGTAGACTTCGCATCTATCGAGTTTTTTATAAGCTCGTATAAGGCAACAGCATCCGAAGATATTAAATCCGCCCCTAGATGCAGAATAGTTCTTGCAGTAATCTCAAATGACATATATTAAAATCCTTTTATAGAGAACAGACTAGGCATCCCTGATCATCGTCTTCTTCCGGAGTTTCAGTCGAATCGAGCTCTGAGAAAACAGCAATCAATGTCGAGTTATCTTTACGTTGTGCCATGCGCTCCACACGCAACGCATGGTCGCGCTTAATTTGAGCCATACGCTCTGGCCGCTCCAACTCGGCAAGACTTTCGCCCTGACTCCAAGTAAAGAAATTCCCTGTTTTCTCAAACGGAACTTCATACTCTTTGGCCTTCTCGTATAAGTCGGGATGGGTTTCCTTCAGCTTCACCCATTCGATTTTTTGCTGATAAAAGCAGAAATAGCAGCCGGAACGGGTTCGCCCCCACTTAGTGTAGGGAGGCATCCCCACACCCGAGACACGCAGAATTTCCTCGATGTCGCGCAGGATTAACCCATCCTCTTGGAAGGGATAGACTGCTTCGATATTCGTTTTGTGGCTGATGTACCCCGTGCGATTTTCGTCCGCACGTAGGCCTACATAGTTGATGATCGGCTGGTCACCACAGAAGTCCTCAAACGGCTTGAGCTTGAGCATTTTTGTGCACCAGCGACGATGATTGGAGGGAATCATCCCTCCATACATGTCATACCAGTGGTCGAAACCAAGGTCTGCGTTCAACCGATGCAACGGCTTACCTAAGTAATTCTCAAGTCGCTGCAAATAGTCGTAGGTTTCGGGCAGCTCTTTACCGGTATCGCTGAAGATGTACTCCATCTCTGGCACACGATCTCGCATGTAGATCGCCAATGCAGCACTGTCTTTGCCACCGGAGAGGCTGAGGATATGTCTAACCTGTGGTTCGTTGCTCATTGCTCAGCCCTTTCTCTTGGTGTTCAGTTGAACCCTGCTGCAGTTGCAGCAGGGCTTGAGCCAAGGCTGACGCAGCCATACTCACGTCACCGCCCACTTGTTCTGTGAGCGTCTCCAACAAGCTATTAGCTCGGTCTTTAGTCTCTTGATCTGAGCTAAGCAACATTGCGGCTTCCTCGCCGCTTGGCAGAGTCAAGGTAACGCCTAAGAACCGTTGAGCCTGGCGCTCAAAGTCGCCTTTGCGCATTGCCACGCGCAGCCAGCGTTTGTAACGCCCACAAAGCTCTAGAACAGCCTCGGCAAACCTAGGCGCGTCATCGTCCTTCCAAATATCCAAGGGGCGGTGTATCACGACACTTGCAATCGAATCCATCCACTTGTCATCGGTAAGCGTGATGTCCGCGCATCGCATGATGAAGGCTTTCAAATCTGCCTCAGCTAACGAGCTAGCCGTGTCGGCACACTCTTCTTGTAGCTGAGACCGTAGCGCCTTCAGAGGACCGGTAATCTCGAACGCTTGTGCCATGGACAGGCTGACGTCATCTTGCAAACGTCTATACGCGATACCCAGCTCTGTGAGGCTTTCTTTAAGAACCTCGGCAAAACCTAAGCCCTCTTTGCCTTTCACCCCGGTCAGAACTCTTGGAATGTCAGTCGCCAACATCTCGACTGGATCCGTCGCACGCTTAATCACATCACGCAATGCTTTAGCGTAAGTCGATAAGCGCAAGGTTTCTTGCGCATATTGGGGCAAACGGTTGTACCAGAGGATCAGCGCCTTAGCCACATCCAGGTAAGAGGCATTTAGCCCAACCTGTACGCCAACGGAGGTCAAAGCCGTGGCGTACTCGTTGATCAACGCCTGTCGCTCTTTGAACGTATCGAAACGGCGGAAGCTAAAGGTCTGAGGGCTGCGGAGCATGCGCTGCATGTGGTCTGAAGTCAGCTCCAGCATGAGGCTGCCACGTTCAAAAATCGCACAAGACTCTTTGTTCAACAGCAGATAGGTCACACACCATACTGTTGCAGGACCACCACGCACCCCCAACGGTGGCTGCGCCAACTTATTGATCACCTCCGCAAAAGTAACTTTCCCGTCGGTCATTAGCAGTTGATCGAGCTCAGCCCAAACCTTACGGATACCGGCAGGCGAGTTGCTATCAGGAGCGCTCAACTCCCAGCGCCCCGAGGCCCCTTTCTTATGTAAGCCTGTAGATTGCAACAAGGTGCTGTAAAGCAGCCTTTCCGGAGGAAACTCTGAGATACCCAGTAGCTCCTCGCCGACATTCTTATCGATCAAATCAAACAAGCGTTGCCGTGCTGCGTTGATCGCTGAGGACGGCTTTTCTTTGTTGATAAGCTCGTTATGAATAACTGGTGCGGCCTTGTAGACGGTGTCAAACAGCCATGAAGCGGCCTGACTCAGGTTCATCATCTCGCTGTTCTGAACCTCTTTACCGCGGTGCCAATATTTGAGGTCCGTAGCACCTCTTGCCTGGCGGTTCAGAAGCGCAATTACAAGACGAGACACCTGATCACGTGCCTTGCTGAGCTGAGACTCAACATGACGCTCGGTCCACGGATCGAGGAAGCGACTCTTAACTTCATCGTGCACCATTACCCAACGGGAATACTCAACCAAAGCGTCGCGCTCGACAGGCCCGACCTTCACGATTGCAGTAAGCGTCAAAACATCCTTAGTCGACGCAGCTACAGCCTTGGCGGCATCCACCTGCTCAGGAACGGATCCATCAACGAAAACCAGCCCAATCCCGCCATCATGCTGCGCAAAATTGCCGATGCTTTGTTTGATCTTTTCCGGGGTGCCAGCGATCACCCGGACGGAACGCAGTGTGCCGGTCTGCTGATAATGACGGCTCGCAATGACGCTCCGCTCAGCCAGCGCTTGAGAAATGCCGTTAAACATCAACTCATCAGCTGAGCGCCGCTTCGTTTCCTGGTAAAGCGCCTCAACGTTGACAGCCTGACTTACCGCGAAAACATAGTCCTGGCTGGCATGTCGGCTCACCAGAATCTGCTTGTCGTCCAGCTCCTTCAGAGCGCCAGCGATTTGCTGAATATCCCCTTCAGCTGTCTGCCTCAGTGTGAAGCTGAGCAAATCAACCGAAGCACGCACATGGAGAACAGGTGCAACCAGCTCGATCACCGCAATCGACTTGAGCAAATCAAGCTGCAGCGCACTCAACTCAGCATCACTACGCTCAATGACTGAGCGAGCAAAATCCCAACGGCGCTCTGCTTCAAGATCACGGAAACGCAGGCCAATGCCTGTAGTGAGATAGTTAAAAAGCTCAGTCAGCCCATACCACGCAGTGGAACTGACTTCTGTTTGGTCTGCGTAGTCACGCAATGCGGCGGACTCATGACCGCGCATAAACGCGTGGAAAGAGCGCTCGCTCTGACCAAAGCGCTTGGAGATAACGGCTAGCGAAGCCAAAGCTGCAGGGTGCAGCGGGTAAAGAAATTCCGCTCGTGAGAACAATTCACTTTCAGCAGTATTACGAAAGAATTTGTGCTCAGTACTTTGCTGATAGAGGCGGCGAGCCTCCTGCTGAATTGGCGCTGACTCAGTGATGGCAGGCTTTGCCCCTAACGCATGCAATGCGAAATGCGCGTAGCGCTCCACTGGCTCATCAAAAGGCACATCATCAAAGCGAGCAGAAACCTTGTGCCACTCATCTGGCAGGGTCCTACCCACCCCTTTGGCATATGAGTCGAAGTGCTGATGCAGCATGGTGAGCACGAGCAAACCATCATCGGTTGGGTGTGAGGCGGCCTCAGCAATTTGCTGAAGCGACATCAAATCACCGGCCTCAGGGTTTAGAGCAGCATGCTCGATAAATTTACCGAGTTCGTCGATGAGCAGTAACACACCGCAATGCCCAGCCGACTTAGTCACCGCCACGAAATCATTTAAGAGGCTGTTGAGGGCCGCGTTTAGGGGCAAATCGCGGTAAGTCTGCGTCTTAATATCCAGCTGCCGCTTTATCTCGGTGGCTGAACGACTCTTCGGAAGATACTCAAGAGCTTCGAGTACAGATTGGGCCAAGGCTTCGCCAAGAGAGAAACGCGACCCACTGATGGCCAAAGCAAACCGGTTTTGCTCTTGAGGGAAAAGCGCTGCGATCTCGGGTGACAAGTCGATGAGTTGCTTGAAAATCCCGCGTGAGCTGTCTTTGCCTTCCAGTAGGCGAGCAAATAGCAATCCAAGAGCCGACTTACCACTACCGTAAGGGCCAATGATTTTCCACGCGCGCTGTGCGCTTCCAGCTTTGAGTGCGCCGCCTACCTGACGTAGCACGGCTAGAACGGCGGGTGTAATCAGATAGCTATCCAGCGAGTCAGGAGAGCGCAAGTCTCGACTCATGGATATAGAGCGTAGGAATTTGGAGTCCAGCTCGATGTGATCAATCAGACGTTCAGACATTCAATTCTTCTCCTGCTGCCGACAAGCACTCAGCCCAGTCAGGTAGCTGGGCGTGCTCCAGGATCACTTGCTGGGTGTCAGCAGTGTCTACAAAGCGGATAACCCCGCCGAACTCATGCTCTATACCTTCGAGTAGGCTTTTCACCTGAAACTCGTCCAGGCGAAACACGCTGCCCGGGCTGAAGTCCCCGTGCACGATTTGGCTGAGGCCAAGCGTCGTCGAATTTTGGCGGGCAAAATAGTCAATAAGTGCAAATAGGAACACGCGGGAAGACAGCCCCAACGGAGCATTTCGGCCTACGAGGTAAATGGTTCTGCCGTCATCGGCAGTGACGTACTCAAACAAGCCAAGATCCTGCAGCGGACACCACGAGGTGTCATCAGAAGCAGAATCCTCTCGCTTGTAGGAGTGAAGGAAAATACTGACATGCTGCTCAAGCGTAGAGGCTGCGAGTTTCTTGCCGCTTTTGTCGGCCCGATCACCCAAGCCCGAAATCAGGTTCTTGCGATCAAAGCGCGAGTAGTTGGCGCTTCCAAACACTAGATTCCAAACAGCGACTTCGGCATGAGTGGCGATCCACCAATGGAACAGCCAAAGAGACTCCGGCTGCTCTAGGTAGGGATCCCAGCCATCGTTCGAGAGCACCAGTCGACCGAGTGGACCAGGCTGCAATCCGCCGTCTTTACGCCCCTCTACGACACCAAAGGCCTCGCCCCAGAACTGTATCGACTTAACCATATTACGGCCGATACCCAAGGTGATCGTTGCCTGAGCCTCATCTTTGAGTGCTAGCGGATCGGAGAGAATCGCTTGATGCAGCTTAGGTAACCAGCCATAACGGCAAACAAAGGATTCATGACCTGAAAAACGCTCATCCCGGCGCTGTGGGCTCGACATCACGCCTTCCTCCCTGAAGCCAAATTCTGTGAAGCAACCTGCTCTGCAACCTGAGCAGCTGGCTCGATGATGATACGTTTTGTGATGGCGTCGAAGTAGATGTCGACCTGATCACCTTCCTCTAACCCGGCATTTCTAAGCAACTGCTCGCTGAGCGCAACGCGCCCAAGCTTTTGTATCCTGCGAGTATCAAACAAAACCTTCATCCCACGCGCTCCAAGCCTCGTTGCAGGCTTTATGAATACTTTTAGAGTACTTTATTGAGAGAGGTTTAGCAGCGAAAAATGGCGTACAAAAATGCCTTTTTCATTGTTAGTTCAATCGATTAGCCCCATAGTGAGCACTGGTGGCGGATCATCGATGGGGGGAAGAATGCGCAGCCGTGACCAACCTCGGCGTGGCGGCATTACCTTCACAGTGACGCTTTGATCGGTGCTATTCTTGGGGCCTGCCCAAGAGCTTCCTCTCCCGGGTATGCATACCGGTGATGAAACGTGGTTTGAGGCGGTCTCGTTGAGGCCGCCTTTGTCATTTCTGGGGACAGCATTTCATCGCTGAGCAGATGGCCAACCCTCAGATAGCTGCTGTGTTGAAAGCACGCTGACTGTAGCGCCGCTGTCCGCAGGCGCTGCGACTCGCGCCTACTGGCAAGCTCAATGCCAAGCCAGCCACGGACCGCGGGAATTATCTGCAATTATCTCGACATAGATAATTGATCATTTTATAGCCAGGCCTCCTGCCAGTAGTTGTCGCAACAGCATTTGCTGATCGCCTTCAGCCCTCGAGCAGGCCTAGCTGGTGAAGCACATTCGCTGCTCTTGCTACAGCCGACCAGCCCTTCCCGCTACACTCGGCCCCTTACCCCACAGGAGCAACTCGTGTCCGATCGTGTCACCCAGGAAAAGAACTGCCAGACCTGCAGCAAGCCGTTCACTGCAACCATGACCAAGCTGCTGGGCCATTTCCCGGTGCCGGCGGCCAAATTCCGCCAGCAGGCTGAAGAGTGCCCGAGCTGTAAGGAAGCTTACAGGGCGAAGATGGAGGCAACCGCGCGCAGGCGGCGCCTGAACTTCACGGAGGGCCAGGTGAAGGAGTACTTCACCGTGAATCCCCCAGCGCAGGGGGACACCCTGATCCTCGCAATGAGCCAATTCCACCGCAACGCGTACCGACTGGTGCGCGTGGTGAATCCGGCCAGCGGCAAGCAGCTGCGGATCATCGTTGACAAAGGTGATGCCTTCGGCGGGGCTTCCTACTACCGGACAGGCAAAAGCACCTTCGCACCTAAAGGGCAGACCGTGCTCAGGCCCTACGTCGCCATGGTGGCGGAAAAGCTCAACTACGAGTCCGAAACGGACTTGAGTGATGCAGATCTGCAGGCACTGCTGGGCGGCTGAGTTCTGCCCCCTACCTGGGACGCAACTCAGAAGCAGTTCGACACCATATCGGTGATCCTTGTGGCTGGGGACGAAGCGTTGACTGGCCCGCTGGGCTTCGCTACCAAGCACCCCACCACAAACCCTCTTGCAATCAAAGAAAGTGCTTCAGTACGCTCGACCTAATGGCGCTGCATCACACCCATAAGACTTGATGGCCTTGCCATCATGGCTAAACAGACAGGATTGATTTCAACAGGAAGAGGTACTCCCGTGCAGTTCACCCTAATTCGACGCATCAGCTTTCACTCGCCAGCCGCTGGGCTGGTAACAAAAATCGTGGCCAAGAACATTGAGTCCAACATCCCTCCACAGGTGGGCTACGAATATGAAGACTCTGCCTGGCATCGTAACGACCACCCGAAGGTTGAGTCGGTGGTGATCAACACCGATTCGGGCATTTGCGTTGTTGAGCTGAGTCCTATGATTACAGAACAAGCTGAATACGTGGAAAGGGCATTCCAGATCGTACTTAAGCACCCTGGTTGGAGAGACTGGCTCCGCAACTAACCACTATGAAACGCCCCAGCTGCTCGGCCGGGGCGCGTGGTTATGCGAACAGCCTGACGCTCACTCCTGCCCTATGTGACTGACAAAAGGGGACTGACAAAAGGGGACAGATTGAACTACCCCCGGTTTCACGGACACCGGCCTAAGAGACAGCGTGTAGGCTTTCAAATTCGAATGGCGTCATGTACGCCAGATATGAATGCCGTCGCTGCCGGTTGTAAAACA
>NZ_JAAMRF010000006.1 GCF_013522725.1 Stutzerimonas azotifigens | reverse complement strand
CCGGACTGGAAGTTGAGGATGAAGCTCTGCGTCCACTCTTCGGCCTTGCTCTGGGCATTGGTCGGGTCGACGAAGTTGCGATTGATGTAGAAGTTGCGGGCGTTGACGCTCAGCTTGGAGCCATCGATGAAGCCTTCCTGCGCCACGGCGACCGGGACGCCCAGGGCCATGGTCAGGCCGCCGGCAAAAACGGCGGCGGCTAGCGGATTGCGTGGGGTCATTATTTTTGTACTCCCTTTTTGATGTGATCATCCGCTGGCTGTTCGAAGGCGCAGGGATGGGTGTCTCTTGTACGCAGCCGGCAGGAGGCCTCCTGCGTTATCGTGTGTGTCAGCAACCTCATATGTCGTCATACGACATGGGCGATTATCAACATGCAGTAACAGTTGTCAACGCGACGAATGAACTATTCGTCCGTGGCCTGAAAGCCCCGTTATACGGAGCATTAAGCCTTTCCATCGCTGTTTGGATGGTTGGCCCGGGAGATGGCATCGTGTCGAGCTCGCGAGGTAGAGCTGCAGGTTGTCGGATGACAGGCCGTGCATCTGGCCAGAAACAGGCCGCTCAGCCGATCCGAAGAGAGGCCCTACCGGCGCACTTCCGCGACTGAGGGTGCTAGTGGATTGACCACCATCCCGGCAGCAACGCCCGGACCTGGGGCCGCGCGAAGCGGTCATCGATCAGGTGGATGACGCCACGATCCTGCGGCGTGCGAATCACCCGACCAGCGGCTTGAACCACCTTTTGCAGACCCGGATAGAGGTAGGTGTAGTCGTAGCCGTGCGCGGCGCCGAAGACGCTCGCCATGCGTGTTTTTAGCTGCTCGTTGACCGGGTTGACCTGTGGCAGGCCCAGGGTGGCGATGAAGGCGCCGATCAGTCGGTCTCCGGGCAGATCGATGCCTTCGGCGAAGGCGCCACCCAATACAGCGAAGCCAATGCCTCGACCGCCGGCGCAAAAGCGCTCGAGAAACGCCGTGCGCGCCTGCTCGTCCATGGCGCGGGTCTGCTCCCAGCAGGGCAGTTCGGGATACCGTTCGGCCATGAGGCTACTGACCTGCTGCAGGTAATCGAAGCTGCTGAAGAAGGCCAGGTAATTGCCCGGCTCCCGCTGATACTGTCGGGCTAGCAGGTCGACGATCGGTGGCAGCGAAGCCGCACGGTCGTTGAAACGGGTGGAAATGTGCTGCGCCAGATGCACTTGCAACTGGCTGGCTTCGAACGGTGATTCAACCTCCAGCCAGACGCTGGCCGGGGGCAGGCCCAGGGTATCGGTATAGAAGCGACGAGGGTTCAGGGTTGCCGAGAACAGCACCGTCGAATGCGCCAGGGCGAAGCGTGGCGAGAGGAAGGGCGCGGGCAAAAGGTTGCGCAGGCACAGCCTGGAGCTTTTGCCGCCGCGGGCACTGCCAGGCAGAAGGGTCGCGTCGAACAGCGAATGCTCGCCGAACAGGTCGGCGATACGGCAGAAGTGCATCGCTTCGAAATAGGCGTTCTGCAGTTCCGGCGCCAACCCGGCAGGGTTGTCGCCCAGGTAGTCGGTGATGGCGCTGACCGCCTGTTGTAGAGCGTTGATCAGCTTCAGGGGCAACGCCTCATGGACCTGATAAGGCAGGATCTGCTCGCGGTGCAGTTCGTTCCAGCAACGCTGGACGCGTTCGAGCGGCTTCTTCAGCAGGGCCGGGGCGTTCTGGCGAAGACCCTTGAAGCTGCGCTGGTCGAGCTCGGCGCTGTACATCTTGCGCCCGCGTTCGAGCAGGTTATGGGCTTCGTCGACCAGCACCGTGGCGCGCCAGCCGTTGTTCAGCGTCAGCCCGTGGAGCAGGCCGCCCAGGTCGAAGTAGTAGTTGTAGTCGCCGATCACCACGTCCGCCCAGCGCGCCAGCTCCTGGCTGAGGTAATAGGGGCAGACCTGGTGCGCCAGGGCAGTCTCGCGCAGTGCTGCCTGGTCCAGCACGGGGCGTTCGAGGGCGGCCTGGCGCGCGACCGGCAGGCGATCGTAGAAGCCTCGGGCCAGCGGGCAGGCTTCGCCATGACAGGCCTTGTCAGGGTGCTCGCACGCCTTGTCGCGGGCGATCAGCTCCAGCACGCGCAGCGGCAGCGCCTCATCGCTGTCGAGTTTGGCCAGGGCGTCCAGCGCCAGGCGGCGCCCGGAGGTCTTGGCAGCGAGGAAGAACAGCTTGTCCAGCCGTTGCCCAGGAAATGCCTTGAGTTGCGGAAACAGCGTGCCCAGCGTCTTGCCGATGCCGGTAGGTGCCTGCGCCATCAAGCTGCTGCCGGTGCAGGCCGCCTTGTAGACGGCCTCGGCCAGTTGCCGCTGTCCGCTGCGAAACTCGGGATAGGGAAAGCGCAACTGTAACAGCGCCTGGTCACGCCGGGCACGGTGGGTCAGCTCCGCTTCGGCCCAACCGATGAAACGCTCGCAGTGCATTTCGAAGAACTCGCGCAGCGACTCGGCAGGATGGTCCTCCGCGATCACCGTTTCCTGCTGGCTGACCACGTCGAAATACACCAGCGCCAGTTCGAGCGAGGCCAGCCCCCGGCTCTGGCACAGCAGCCAGCCGTATACCTTGGCCTGTGCCCAGTGCAGGGCGCGGTGGTTGGCCGGCTGGCGGGACAGGTCGCCGCGAAAGGTCTTGATCTCTTCGAGGCGATTGCGCGCCGGGTCGTACCCGTCGGCACGGCCGCGTACCTGCAGACTGCGATAGCTGCCGGTCAGGGTGATTTCCGATTCGTAGTCCTGACCGCGTCGGGATGCCACCAATTGATGGCCGGCGATGCCTTCGAGCGCGGTGGGCGAGGGGGTGAAGCGCAGGTCCAGATCGCCTGCCTTGGCGGTAAATTCGCACAGCGCCCGAACCGCGACCTGATAGCTCACGGCGTCGGCCCGGCCCATTGCACGTAGCACACCGCGATCGGCAGGCCATGCTCGGCGGCATGGTCGAGCCAGCGCAGCTGGTTGTCCTGCAGCCGATCGCCCGGCCCTTTGACCTCGATCATCCGGTAGCGACCCTGCTCGGGCCAGAACTGGATCAGGTCGGGCAGACCGGTGCGGTTGTTCGGCACGTCGCGCAAGATGCGCATGAAGATGGTCTTCAGGTGTGCGGCGGGAATGCACGCGAGGGCCTGTTCGAGCAGCTCGTCGTCGAGCAGGCTCCAGGCCACGAACGCGGTGTGAATGCCGGCTTTCTCGCGAAAGGTGCGGCGGATGCAGTCGCGGTAGCTCTCGTCGTCGAGGGCTCCCAGGCATTCGTCGAACAATGCGGCGCGACGGCTGTGGAAGTCCGGTTGCGCCAGATCGGCGGGCGCGGCGTGGAAGGGGTGGAAGAAGGCGCCGGGCAGGGCGGCGAACAAGGCATCCCAGCAGAGCAACCCGAGCAGTGAATTGAGCAGCATGTTTTCGACGTAATGAACCGGCGCCTCGGGGCGGTCCAGATGCTCGCGCACGGCATATTCCACAGACAGGCCGCCGTCGGGAGCCGGCAGGACAAGGTCGATGCGCTCCGCTGTCGCCGCAGCTCGGCGTGGGCTGCGCGGCTGGCCCAGGGCACGTCGCAGGCGCGGCAGCATGCGCTCGAGCTGCTGCGCCTCGAGTTCGCTTTCCGGCGCGACCTCTGCCCGTAACGCCAGCTCCAGCGCGGCTTCGACCTGGCCGCAGCGCTCCAGCACCCGGATGGTTCGTTGCCTCGCACCGGGATAACGGTTGGATGCGTGCAGCCGCAGTGCTTGAGGCCAGTCCTGTTCGCGCTCGTATTGCTGCGCCAGGCGCAGCAGCAGCTTGCCGCGGCGACTTTCCAGCCAGGCGTTGGGGTAGGGCGCATCGGGAACGTCCCGCAGGATGTCATCCAGCGACTCGCCCACCTCGAAGCGCTCGCGGCACCGATGCAGGTGCAGATAGGCGTCGATTTCCTCGCGGCGCTGGAAGGCGCGGGAAGACGGTGAAAAGGCTACCTGCTCGTAGCGGTAGATGCCGAGGTCCGCAAGGACGAATTCGGACCAGTCCTGGTGAATGTTGCCGAAGAACATCAGGCGAAGGCGCTCGCACAACTGGCCGATGCGCACCTCGAAAACAGCATCTTCAAGCGTGCCGCACCAATGATGCAGTGGCTGAGCCTGGGCATGCTCGTCCAGCAGTTGCTGGAGCAGCTCATCCTTGCGCTGGTTTAGCGACGCGGCGGCCTGACCGAATACCTGGACCAGTTCGGCCTTTCTCAAGAGGCCGAACAGCTGGAGCAGATCGAGGGCGGGCACATCGTCGAGCCAGCCCAGCTCGATCAAGGGGGCGGCAGCCAGGTGCGGACAACCGATCTCCTCATAGCGCAGCTTGCTGGCGCGAAACAGCTCGCCCTTGCGCATCACCATGCGTACCAGCAGCGCTCGGGAGGGTTGCGGCAAAGCCGAGAAACGCTCGATGAACCGGTGTTCGGCTTCGTCGAGCAGATCGGCATGGTGAGCCCCTACCCAGGCGAGGACCCATTGGAAATTGTCCAGGTAATAAAAAGGGTTGGGCAGAGACTGGCGCATCGAACGTCCGCTTCGCTGAGCGATCCGGAGACATCCGGAATGAAAAGGCTGTGCATTTATACAGCAGTTCCGTCCTTGGCAAAATGCCGGGACGATCAGCGGCGGCGACCTGGCATAGCGATGATCCGAACTGGCGGAGCCAGCCGTCGAGGTATAGGGTTCGATCATCCGGCGCCCTGGCGCCCTGAAAGGAGGCGCGCGCGATGCAAGTGAAAGTCTGGGGTCGACACAACTCCACCAACGTCAAGAAAGTGCTCTGGTGTCTCGAAGAGCTGGATGTGCCCTACCAGCGCATCGACGCCGGCGGCGCCTTTGGCGTGGTCGATGAGCCGTCGTATGTGGCGATGAACCCCAACCGTCTGGTGCCCTGCGTGCAGGACGGGGACCTGGTGCTCTGGGAATCCAACGCGATCGTCCGCTACCTGGCGGCGCGTTATGGGGAGACCACGCTTTGGCAGGCTGATCCGACGCAACGTTTCCAGGCCGACAAATGGATGGACTGGGTTACCTCGTCGCTGGCGGCGCCCTTCAAGGTGCTGTTCTGGAACATGGTGCGCACCCCGCCAGGGCAGCGCCAGATGGACGAAGTGCAGAAGTCCTTCCAGACCTGCAGCGACCTGCTGGCGCTGGCTGACCAGGCGCTGACGACGCAGCCATATCTGTCCGGGGAAACGTTTGGCATGGGCGATATCCCGCTGGGCAGCTTTGCTTATGCCTGGTTCGAGATGCCAATCGAACGCCCCGAGTTGAGGCATCTGCAGGCCTGGTACGACCGCCTGTGCGAGCGCCCTGGGTTCCAGACAGCGGTGATGATCCCCCTGACATGACGGCAGTCCGTCGCCAGGCCTGCGCTGTCAGGAACGCCCTGCTTTTTTGGTCATCGGAAACAAGAGACCAAAACGACCGGGGAACGACATGACGGCTGAAATCAGTGCGAAAGAGCTGGGTATCGATATCGAGAAGGGCGAGGGCGAGCTGTTCAAGTGGTTCCTCGCCAGCTTCCTGTTCGGCAAGCGGATCCAGCAGGATATCGCCGCCGAGGCCTATCGGGTCATCGTCGACAAGCACAAGCGCGATACCCCGAGGAAACTGGGTAACTGCAGCTGGCAGCAGATCGTCGACATGCTCGGCGAGGGGCATTATGTGCGCTACGACGAATCGACCGCCGATCGTTTGCTCAAGCTCTGCGAGAAATTGAATAGCGAATATGGAGGCAAGCTCGAGCGCCTCCACGAGATGAGCGAGAGCCGCAAGGACCTGGAGAAGCGCCTGGCCGAGTTCGAGGGTGTCGGACCGAAGACGGTGGAAATCTTCATGCGCGAAGCGAAAAAGGTCTGGGGCTGAGCATGATGCTCGACGGTGCTTGCACAACGCCACGGGGCGGGTAAAGTGCGCGAAATCTTTCCGATGTCATACCGCCATGCGCCTTGCCACTTGCCTGATGCTGTCCAGCCTTCCCTTGCTGTCCCTTGCGGCGCCTGCGCCCTATTACAAGTGGTTGAGTCGTCTCGATGGCCAGGTTACTTGCCAGCAGACCTCGCCCGGCCCCGGCTGGGAATTGCTCGACGGCAGCACCTACCGCGACCTGCGCTGTACCCAGCCGATCAGTCGAAGTGAACAGCCTGGAGCATCGGGCGTCAGGCCGCGGGGCTGATCGGCGCGGCTAGCGGCAGCTGCCGTGCTCTCAGGATGTCGCTTCGGTCGCGAAATCGATGGGTGCTGGTAGCTTTTTGCCAGATTTGCTGACAAGTCGCTGCGACAAATGGCTCGACGATTGCTAGCGTTGCGCACCTAAACACATTTGGAGATGGAAATGGGGGAATACATCATGGCGATTTCCGGTGGCCCGCAGCGCTTTTCCGGCCAACGCATGCTGCTGATTCTGCTGGGCATCGTTTGTCTGGGGCTGGTGGCCGGTGCGCTGTATTTCCAGGAAGTCATGGGGCAGGCGCCATGCCCGCTGTGTATCGTGCAGCGTTATCTGTTCCTGCTCATCGCCCTGGTCGCGTTCGTGGGTGCCTCCTTTTCAAGCGCACGGGCCAACCGAGGCGCCGCATTCGTGGCCCTGTTGATCGCTCTGGTCGGTGTCGGCGTCGCGGCGCGACTGGTCTATGTCCAGGGCCATCCGGCCGCGAGCTGCGGTATAGACGTCATGCAGCTCTGGACCGATGCGATTCCTCTGGCCCAGTGGATGCCGACCCTGTTCCAGGCAACCGGCATGTGCGGTGACGCCTACGACCCGATCCTGGGCCTGGGCATGGCGCAATGGTCGCTGACCGCCTTCGTGGTGATCGCCGTGGCCGTGGCGATTGGCTGGTGGAATGCCCGCCGCCGCCCGCGTCGCAGCATGTTCCGTTGATCGTCGAGCCGGCGTGGCGCTGAGCGCGTCGGGGCTGATCGACGCGGCCCTGACCAACCCCATCAATGTCACGCTGCTCGAGCGGCTTCCCTCCCTCTCACTCCCGCAATGCGTACTCACCGCCGGCTGCCTCTACCAGGCTTGGTGGAATCGGCAGGCCGGCTTGCCCCCGCACTGGGGCGTCAAGGATTACGACCTGTTCTATTTCGACCACGACCTGTCTTGGGAAGCCGAGGACAGGGTGATCCGGCAGGTCGCAGCGCTCACCGCCGACCTAGGCGTGACTGTGGAGGTGAAGAATCAGGCCCGGGTCCATCTCTGGTATCCGCAGCGTTTCGGCCTGGCCTACCCGCAATTGAACAGCAGCCGCGAGGGCGTCGATCGTTATCTGGTGGCCTGCACCTGTGTCGCCATCGATGTCGTCAGCGGTGAACTCTATGCGCCGTTCGGGTTGAATGAACTGGACCACGGCCTGCTGCGCTGCAACCCGCTGACGCCACAGCCGGAGCTGTTCGCGGGCAAGGCCGAAAGCTATCGGGCGCGCTGGCCCTGGCTGACCCTCATCGACTAGTCATCCCCCGCCCGCGCGATGCGCCACCGCGCAGCCGTTGCAGCGCCGCATCGGCGTCGGCCTGCAGGCGCTGGCGCATCGCGCGGGCCTGCTCGCGACTGTCATGTCCGGCCAGGCAGGGCAGGTCCGCGTCGACATTGAGCAGTGCCGCGCTCAGTGCCGAATGGATCAGCAGGGCGCCCGCTTCGATGTCGGCACGCACGACGTCGACGGCCAGGGACAGGGCCGAAACGCTCAGGCCGAGCGCCTCCAGGCAGGCATGGGCGGTCGCGAGCGGGACCGCACAGGCTTGGCGCGCCGCTGCCTGTACATCGTCACCGGACGTATCGTCGGACTGTCGTGCCGCCTGCAGGTAGCGACTGAATGCCTGCATGTCATCGTCAGCAAAGCTGCCGAGCCGTTTCAGCAATGTTTCGACGGGCTCGATGAGACGCAGGCGCCTGGGGTCTTCCTGACGCGTCTGGCTGATGCGCAGTGCCTTCAGCACCAGGGCAAGGCCAAGGGATGCACTGACTGCCGCGACGGCGCCGCAGCCTGGCGTGGGGCGGTTGGCCGCGGTGTCCTGGCGGAAGCGCTCCAGGGAACGGCTCCAGACGCTGGTTGGAAGTTCGCTCAAGTCATCCTCTGCAAGACATGAACTGTCCCTGTTGGATGGGTCTATGCCGGAACACGTTCCGCCCGCCCTGGCAGGTGGCGGACCAAAGGCGCTGGTCATATGGTTCGCAAAAGAGTACAAATGTACTCCATGAAAGACTTAAGCCCCCGCCGTCGCGCCATCCTGAACTTCATTCGCCAACGCATCGAAGAGCAGGGCCTTTCGCCCAGCCTCGCCGAGATCGCCGAAGCCTTCGGTTTCGCCTCCCGTGGCGTGGCGCGCAAGCACATCCTGGCCCTGACCGAGGCCGGGTTGATCGAGGTGCTGCCCAACCAGGCCCGCGGCATACGCCTGGTGGAGCGCCAGGCGCGTAGCGAAATGCTGGAAATCCCGGTGCTCGGGCGCGTTGCAGCCGGTGCACCGATCGGCCCGGACGCTGATCTGCACGGCCACCTGATACTCGAACGCAACACCTTTGCCCGCCTGCCCGATTACTTGCTGCGGGTAGAAGGCGACTCGATGATCGAGGACGGCATTCTCGATGGGGATCTGGTCGGCGTGCATCGCATCGGCGAGGCGCAGAATGGGCAGATCGTGGTGGCCCGGCTCGAAGGGGAAGTCACCATCAAGCGCTTCGAACGCAGCGCGGATGCGATACGCCTGCTGCCGCGAAATCCGGCCTATGCACCGATCCTGGTCGACCCGGGGCAGGACTTCGCCATCGAGGGCGTGTTCTGTGGCCTGGTAAGGCGTGGCTGATGAGTGGTGTCGTTGCCCTCGAGACGCTGTTAGACCAGCGTCGGGTCTGGAAAGGCCGCCCCGTAGCCCAGGTAGCCAGCAGCACGCAGCCCACCGGGCATGCGCCGCTCGATGCGCTGCTGCCTGGCGGCGGCTGGCCGGATGCGGCCCTCACAGAGATCCTGATCCCGGGTGAAGGCAGCGGTGAGCTGCAGCTGCTCTGGCCGACCCTGGCCCGGCTGACGGCGGCTGCCGAGCGGGTGGTGCTTGTGGCGCCGCCGCACATCCCCTTTCCCCAGGCATGGCTGGCCGCAGGCGTGGACCTGCGCTGGCTGTCGCTTGTGGAGTCGCGTGGCAAGGAAGCGCTGTGGGCCACCGAGCAATGCCTGCGTTCGGGAAGCTGCGGGGCGGTGCTGTGCTGGCCACAGCAGGCGGACGATCGCGCCTTGCGGCGTCTGCAGGTCGCCGCCGAGACGGGACAGACCCTGGCCTTTGCCTACCGCCCGCTGAAGGAGGCGGTCAATCCGTCCCCTGCAGCGTTGCGCCTGAGCCTGGAGCCAGCGCAGCTGCGGGTACTCAAGTGTCGTGGAGCGGTCGCACCTCCCGATCCGATTCCCTTTGCCGCCTGGCAGTGAGCCGTCATGCGCTGGGCTTGTATTGTGCTGCCGCAACTGGCACTCGATGGTGTGCTGCGCGGGCGTGACGATGTCGACACACCGCTGGCGCTGATCAGCGGTACGCCGCAGCGGCGCATCCTGCAGACGATGAACGAGGCGGCCCGTGCGCTGGGTCTGCGTCCTGGGCAATCGTTGATTGCCGCCCAGGCGATAACTCGCAATTTCGCCACTCTTGAGTACGACATGGCTGAAGTCGAGCGCCTGCAGAACTTCCTAGCCGCCTGGGCTTATCGGTTCAGCTCCCATGTCAGTCTGCATTACCCCCGTGCGCTGTTGATGGAGGTGGAATCCAGTTTCGGCCTGTTCGGCCCCTGGCCACGGTTCGAGGCGAGATTGCGAGAGGAGCTGACCGCGCTGGGTTTTCGTCATCGCATCGTGCTGGCGCCGAATCCGGCGGCCGCGCGCATGTTGGCCAATGCCCATGACGGCCTGGTGGTGTCGGACGACGCGGCGCTGCGCGAGGTGCTCGGGTGCATGCCCATCGATCGGGTCGGGCTGTCTGCGGAGGTGGCCACCTCGTTTTCGAGGATGGGGCTGCGTACGCTGGACTTGGTGTTGGCGCTACCACGTGACACGGTGGCGCGACGTTTTCCCAAGGACGTGCTTCGCCACCTCGATACGCTGGTCGGCACTCGACCGCTGACACTGCAGTATTACGCGCCGCCGGACGAGTTCGACCTGCGCATCGAGCTCAACTACGACGTCGCCTCCCATCAGGCGCTGCTCTTCCCGTTGCGACGGCTGACGGCCGATCTGGCGGCTTTTCTTGCCGGGCGCGACAGCGGCGTGCAGCGCTTCACCCTTCACCTGGAGCACCGCGAGCGGGAGGACAGCCTGGTGCCCGTCGGCTTGCTGAGCGCGGAGCGTGAAGCCTCGATGCTCTTCGAGCTGGCGCGCGGGCGCCTGGAGCAATTGCAGATCCCGGCCCCGGCGCAGGCATTGCGCCTGGTTGCGCGCGACCTGCCCGTCTTCGTGCCCGAACATCGGGAACTGTTCAACGATCGACCGCAGCAGTCGCTGCCCTGGGAGCAGTTGCGCGAGCGTCTGCGGGCCCGCCTGGGCGACGAGGCGGTGCTGGGGTTGCGGGCGCTGGTCGATCATCGTCCCGAACGGACCTGGCAGTTGGAGCGCGAGCCTGCTCAGAGCCCGCTGCTGGCAGTGGCGAAACGTCCGGGATGGTTGCTGCGCGAGCCGGTGACGCTGCGCGAATCGACACCGCGAATCCTGGCCGGGCCCGAGCGCATCGAGTCCGGTTGGTGGGATGGGGACGACGTGCGGCGCGACTATTACCTCATCGAAACGCGCAGCGGCCGGATTGGCTGGGCGTATCGAACCATCGGCCAGGAAGGTCCGCTGTTGCTGCAGGGCTGGTTCTCCTGAACGCAGCCCCGCAGCCGCTTCATTCTCCCGCCAGCTTGCGCTGGTACTGGTAGCTCCAGCGGATATAGACGAGCCCGGCACAGAACAGCAGCAGGCTGAGCAGTGCTTCGAGCCAGCCGTAGAGCGAACGTGCCGGATCGATCGCGGCCAACACACCCTGGATGAAGTACAGGTTGACGATGAAGCAGGTCCAGGCATGGGCCCTCGGACTGCCAGCGAGCACTCCGGGCGCCACGAGCAGCAGCGGCACGAGCTGGATGCTCATCACCACCCAGGTCCGTGCACCATGCAGGTCGGCGAAGAAAAGGTTCCACCCAGCGACCAGGGCAGCGAGTGCGATGAAGCTGATCAGGCTCACGGCCCGGCTCACCTTGACCCGCGGCGTGAGCCATTCCAGCGAGGGCAGGGGCTTGGGTTTTCTAGCCACGGCGGATCTCCAGGCGCTTGGCGGTTTCCGCCAGGCGCTCACCGAGGGCGCGGCACAGGGCGATTTCGTGCTCATCCAGTGCTCGCTTGCCATCGGTTCCGGCGTGATGGCTAGCGCCATAGGGCGTCCCGCCGCCTTTGGTTTCGAGCAGCGCGTTTTCGCTGTAGGGCAGACCGAGTACCAGCATGCCGTGGTGCAGCAGCGGCAGCAGCATCGACAGCAAAGTACTTTCCTGGCCGCCATGCAGGCTGGCTGTGGAGGTGAAAACGCCGGCCGGCTTGCCGACCAGCTCGCCGGTCAGCCATAGGCTGCTGGTACCGTCGAGGAAGTACTTGAGCGGCGCGGCCATGTTGCCGAAGCGCGTCGGGCTGCCCAGCGCAAGAGCCGCGCAGTGCTTCAGGTCATCGAGGGTGGCATAGAGCGCACCTTCCTCGGGAATCTCGGGGCGGGTCGCCTCGCAGTCGGCCGATACTGCCGGGACGGTGCGCAGCCTGGCTTCCAGGCCGGCGCGCTCGACGCCCCGCGCGATATGCCGGGCCATCTCCGTGGTGGCGCCGTGCCGACTGTAGTAGAGCACCAGAACGAAGGGCGCGGTCATGGCAACAACTCCAGCACGCGCTCTGGCGGCCGGCCGATCACGGCCTTGTCGCCAACGATCAGAATCGGGCGCTCGATGAGCTTGGGATGCTCGGCCATGGCGTCGATCAACTGATCGTCATCGAGCGCTGGATCGGAGAGATTGAGTGCCCGGTATTGCTCTTCGCCGGTGCGCAGCAGGTCGCGGGCACTCACGCCGAGCTTACCGAGCAGTGCCTTGAGCTCGTCCCGGCTAGGCGGTGTATCGAGATAGCGGACCAGTGTCGGCGCGAGGCCGCGAGCTTCCAGAAGCTCGAGCGCGCCGCGGGATTTGGAGCAGCGCGGATTGTGATACAGGGTGAGTTCGGTCATCGGGGTCGCTTCGCACCAGTGGAGCTGGCTATTCTAACCCTCACAGCGCGGCAGCCTGAACCGAATGCTTTGGTTTGGCATCTCAGGGTCGTGCGGATGGCGATGTCCGAACGAGCCTGCCCTTGCCGCAGGACCAGTCAGTTACCGATTGCAGGCTTCGTCCTGCAAGCGCATTGGAGAACGCATGCATCGGCGCGTCGAACATCTGGTGGATTTCAGCACTTTTCTGATCCGGCGCTTTCTCGCCGACCGCGGCCCCAACAGCGCGGCGGCCTTGACCTACACCACCTTGTTCGCCGTGGTGCCGATGATGACCGTGACCTTCGCGATGCTGTCGGCCATTCCGGCGTTTCAGGGCGTGGGTGAGCAGATTCAGCTGTACATCTTTCGCAACTTCATACCCTCGACCGGCGAGACCATCCAGGAATACCTCACCGCGTTCACTACCCAGGCGCGGCAGCTGACCTGGTTCGGTGTCGGCTTCCTGATGGCCACGGCGTTCATGATGCTGCTGACTATCGAAAAGGCGTTCAACACCATCTGGAGGGTTCGCCAGCCACGCCGGGGAATGGCCAGTTTCCTGCTCTACTGGGCAATCCTGAGTCTCGGCCCCTTTCTGCTCGGCGCAGGTTTCGCCGTGAGCACCTATATCACTTCGCTCTCGCTGATTTCCGGGCCCGATGCGCTGATTGGCGTGCGCACGGTCTTGCAAGGCATGCCTCTGGTGCTCAGCGTGGCGGCGTTTACCCTGATCTATGCGGCTGTTCCGAATACCCGCGTACCCTTTCGCCATGCAGTAGTGGGTGGCCTGTTCACCGCCATTCTGCTGGAGGCAGCCAAGGAGATTTTCGGTCTCTACGTCAGTTTCTTCCCCAGCTACCAGCTGATCTATGGTGCCTTCGCGGCGGTGCCACTGTTTCTGCTTTGGATCTATCTGTGCTGGATAATCGTGCTGTTTGGCGCGGAGCTGGTCTGCGGCATGTCGTCATCGCGCGAGTGGCGCTGTCGCGAGATGCCCCGGCTGCTGGTGATGCTGGCGATGCTGCGCATCCTTCACGACAGCCATCAGTCAGGTAGGGAAGTCAGAATCAGGGACATGCACCGCGCCGGTTGGCATCTGCCTGAAGACGAATGGGACGAGATCCTGCAGTTCTTCGAACAAGAGCAGCTCGCCTGCCGAACGGGCTCGGCGGGCTGGGTGTTGTGTCGTGACCTACGAAGCTACAGCCTGGATCAGTTGCTGCGCCACAATCCTTGGCCCTTGTTGCGTACCGAGCAACTGCCGGCGCATCTGGATGAGCCGTGGTACGACACCTTGCGACGTTCGCTCGAGTTGCTGCAGAAGGAGCAAGCGAATCTCTTCGGTGGCAGTCTCGCTGACTGGCTGCAGACTGGAAGTGACAAATAGCGTCACCCGCGCACGGTTGTCTGGCTCCCTGTGACATCGTCGCAGCGGCTGGCCGCTCGCGAAGACTGGACTGGAGCGAGTTGGACAACTTTACCGAACGCTGTGGCACGCTTCTCGCTATGCTTGGGAAAAGCGCTGATTTGCTGAAAAGGATCGCGATGAAAGTCCAGGGCAACGTCATCCATTTGCATCAACGAGTACCCGGCTCGGCGCTCGAGTCGTTGAATCGTCTGACGGGACTTAATTTCAGTCGCTGGCCGGAATCGCTGGTCAGGCAGCCGGAGCGCGGCGATGGCGTTCCGGCGAAGGCCTCGGGGCGGGACGAGCCACTGGAGCGGCTCGGAAGCTAGAGGGCGATCAGGCCGTTGCGACCTGTTCGTCGGTGACCACTGCTTCGGCCGCCTGGACGAAGAGTTCCTCGACCACCATCGCCTCAGTGGCCATCGGTGGTCGCAATACCACCTGTAGATCCTCAATCTTGCCCTTTGCGGCGAGCCGCGCAATGCCCGATAGCAGGACCTTGCCATTGCCACTGACGCGGCCATGGTCCACTGACACTTCCCGACGCTGTTGACCGTCACGGTAGCGGACCAGCAGTGAGGCGTTCTGATTGGCGAGGCCTGGCAACTGCAGCCAGGCCGCGACATGGAACTCCGCGACGCGGCCTTCGTAGGCGGTCAGCGCAAAGTGGGCCGCTTCGGCGATCCGGGCCGGGACAGAACCAACGAGCTTGTCATGGGCTTGAGACATGGCATGACTTCCGAGTGATAGGCAAGTGGGCCGATTATAGGGAGCGCCGTTCGTCGAAACTGTGCGCTCGGGCAGTCGCAAGCGTGACTCTTCTCGCATATCCAAATATGCGCCGGTTAGTTGGCGTGCCCGTTGGTGGGCGCCAGTAAACCATCGGGAATGTCAATCCGATGTCTCGCTTGCGATGGCAGGCTATGCTTGAACGTCATTCCCACAGGAGCTGCCGAGCATGATCCACGCCATAAACCGTCTGTTTCGCCCTCTGCTGTTGTGCATGCTTCTCGCCGGCTGCAGCGAGGACTGGGGCGTCGACCAGCATGGACAGACGGTGAGTGGCGATACCTTGCAAGGACGCTGGTTGGTGCTCAACTACTGGGCCGAATGGTGCGGCCCTTGCCGTACCGAAATTCCCGAGCTCAATGCGCTCAGTCGCGAGACATCGCTTGAGGTGCTTGGCGTCAATTTCGACGGCCTGCAAGGGGAGGAGTTGGGGCAGGCGAGCGAGGCGATGGGGATCGGGTTCCGCGTTCTGGCACTCGACCCGGCCGACCGTCTACAGCTGCCGCGCAGTCCGGTACTGCCAGTGACCTACCTGATCGATGGCGAGGGCAAGGTGCGCGAGCAGCTGGTCGGCGAGCAGACGGCCGAAGGCATCAAGAATCGCCTGGCGCAGCTGCAGGCTCAGTGATGCTCAGGGTTTGACGTACCAGAAGTCCTGCCAGAAGCCGATGACTTTCGCGGGGTAGCGGGTCTGCCCCAGGCTGCCGTTATAGCGTGCCAGCGCCCGGCTGATATCGCCGTTTTCCTTCTTCAGGTAATAGCTGAGGATCGTGCAGCCGTAGCGCAGATTGGTCGCATTGTCGGTGAGGTTGTCGTCGGGTCTGCCCAGCTCGGCTTTCCAGAAAGGCATGACCTGCATCATGCCCTGGGCTCCCACACTGGAAATGGCGAAGCGGTTGAAGCCGCTTTCGGCATGAATCAACGCCATGACCAGGTCGGGCTTGAGGCCGGCCTTGCTCGCTTCGCTGTGGACCAGACGCAGCAGCGTCAGGCGCTCGCCCGGGTCGGGCAGGTAGCGTGCGAGGCGCGTCGACATGTCGAGCAGCCAGACTTCGGCATCGAAGCGGTCCTCGAAACTGTCCGCCTGCGAGACGGTGCGCATCATCAGGTCGCGCAGTTCTGGCTCGGGCGCCTGGCGCAGGTTGGCCTGCGCGGGGAGGGCGAGGCCCAGCGCCAGGAGTAGAGCCGCCGCGAGCGTGCGCACGGGCGACTTCGTCAGTCTTCGCCCGGATCGGCGGCCAGCCGGCCGGCGTCGTCGAGCAGGCTCTTGAGAAATTCCCGCTGCAGCTCGGGATCGTTTCGCGTGAGTTCGATCAGGCTCTGCTCGAGCTCGCTGGCTTCTTCTTCGAGGCCCAGTTCGGACAGGCGCTTGACGCGGTGTACCCACTGCGCGACGTCGTCGCCTTCGAGGTCGCTGTAGATGAGGTCGTGGGCTTCCTGCAATTTGCCGCGCAAGGTCCGGCTGACCATCAGTGTCGCGTCGGCGCGGGCGCCGTCCTGCGGGTCTTCGACGCTGAGGACAAGTTTGCCGATCCGGCCGATGTCCTGCTCGGGGAAGGGCCCTTCGAGCAGGCTCAGGCGCAGCACGCCGTTGCGGTCGGTGACCAGTTCGTAGGATTGGCCATCACCGCTGACGGTGACGGGACGCTCGCTCCAGGGCAGGCTGGAGTAGTCCACCCGCGCATCGCGACGTGCCTCGTCGAGCCTGGCGAGATTCTGTTGCGAGCGGCCGTTGGACTCCACGTTCATGAACGGATTGAGGCCGGCGACGCCATAGCTGATCCAGCCCCGGGTGACGTTCTCCGGAAGGCTGCCCAGCATCACCACGTTGAGGACGTTGGCACCGATGCCGCCTACCAGCGCCACCGCTCCCAGCGGGATTTCGTACAGCTCCCGCCATGCCTGGTAGGGCGTATAGCGATCGTAGTAACGGGTCACTTCGAAGTCGGTGACTTCGAAGGTCTTCTGCTCCTGGACACGGATGCGGCGTTGCGGCAGTTCCATCACCGCAGGGTCGCCCACATCGATGCGAAGGCTGTGGTCGAGCAGTTTGCGCTCGGCCCTGGCCTCCAGCTCGCTGCGCTGGGGCAGGTGATTGGCGCAGCCGCCCAGCAGCAGCGCCGCGCAGAGGGTGGCACTGGTTGTAACTACGACGCGGTGGTTGAGCATGATGCCAGTCAGTGACCCAGACGCGAGTGGATGAGCTGGAGCACCTCAGCGATCGCAACGGCCTGTGGCTGTTCGTCGCGGCGGTGCTTGTATTCGAGCATCCCATCGGCGAGCCCGCGGTCGCTGACCACGATGCGATGAGGGATGCCGACCAGCTCCATGTCGGCGAACTTGACGCCGGGACTGGTTTTCTTGTCACGGTCGTCGAGCAGCACGTCGTAACCTGCGGCAAGCAGTTCGGCATAGAGCGTGTCGGTCGCTTCACGCACCGATTCGTTCTCGTACTTCATCGGCACGATGGCGACCTGGAAAGGCGCCAACGCCTCGGGCCAAAGAATGCCGCGCTCGTCGTAGTTTTGTTCGATCGCCGCAGCCACCACGCGGGAAACGCCAATGCCGTAGCACCCCATGGTGAGGGTAACCGGCTTGCCGCTTTCGCCGAGGACCTTGCAGTTCATCGCCTCGCTGTATTTCGTGCCGAGCTGGAAGATGTGTCCCACCTCGATGCCGCGCTTGATGATCAGGGTGCCCTGGCCGTCGGGGCTGGGGTCTCCGGCTACCACGTTGCGCAGGTCGGCGACTTCAGGCAGTGGCAGGTCGCGCTCCCAGTTCACACCGAAATAATGCTTGTCGTCGACGTTGGCGCCAGCGCCGAAGTCGCTCATCAGCGCGACGGAACGGTCGACGATGCAGGCGATCGGCAAGTTCAGCGGGCCGAGCGAGCCCGGGCCTGCACCGATCGCAGCACGAATTTCCGCCTCGCTGGCAAATACCAGCGGGCTCGCCACCCACGCATGATTGGCGGCCTTGATCTCGTTCAGCTCATGGTCACCGCGGATGATCAGCGCAACCAGTTGGCCTTCTTCGGTTCCATGCACGATCAGCGTCTTGATGGTCTTCTCGATCGGCAGGCCGAACCGCTCGACCAGCGCGGCGATCGTTTTGGTATCAGGGGTATCCACCAGGCGCAGCTCTTCGCGAGGTGCTGCGCGCTCGGTTTCGCGCGGTATTGCCTCTGCCTTCTCGATGTTGGCTGCGTAATCGGAGCTGTCGCTGAAGGCGATGTCGTCTTCGCCAGATTCGGCCAGTACGTGAAACTCATGGGAGCCGGTGCCGCCGATCGACCCGGTGTCAGCCTGTACGGGCCGGAAGTCGAGCCCCAGGCGGGTGAAGATGTTGCAGTACGCCTGGTGCATGCGGTCGTAGGTTTCCTGAAGCGATTCCTGCGTCAGGTGGAAGGAGTAGGCGTCCTTCATGGTGAATTCGCGGCCACGCATCAAGCCGAAGCGCGGACGGATTTCGTCACGGAATTTGGTCTGGATCTGGTAGAAATTGATCGGCAGCTGCTTGTAACTGTTGAGCTCGTTGCGCGCGAGATCGGTGATCACTTCTTCGTGGGTGGGGCCGACGCAGAACTCGCGGTCATGGCGATCCTTGAGGCGAAGCAGTTCGGGACCGTACTGGACCCAGCGCCCTGATTCCTGCCAGAGCTCGGCAGGTTGAATGGCCGGCATCAGAACTTCCAGCGCTCCCGCCTTATCCATTTCTTCCCGAACGATCGCTTCGGCCTTGCGCAGGGCGCGCAATCCCATCGGCAGCCAGGTATACAGGCCGGAGGCGAGCTTGCGAATCATGCCGGCGCGCAGCATCAACTGATGGCTGATGACAACGGCGTCCGACGGAGTTTCTTTCTGGGTCGAGAGCAGGAACTGACTGGTACGCATGGGGGCCGTGATGTCCTTGCGGGCGAGATTGGCCGGGCATTGTACGGCGATGCGGGGGCTGGCGTACAGAATCCACCGGGCGGAAAAACGGGCACCAAGGCAGCGGCGAAGTCAGGTTTGTCGCGCGCAAAAAAAGAGCCCGGCAAGTGCCGGGCTCCGGTGTCACGTTTCAACTGAGCGAGTTACAGAATGCTCAGCGGGTACGAGACGATTACACGAACCTCGTCGATCGACGGCGACCCGTAGTAGACGCCATCGCTGGAGCGGTAGGTCGCTTGACGCAGGCGGAAACTCAGGTCCTTCGCAGCGCCGCTCTGGACAACGTAGCGGGCCTCGATGTCGCGTTCCCACTCTTTGCCGTTGTTGGTGGTGGCGACATTGGCGTCGGTACCGCGCACATAGCGGGCCATGAAGCTCAGGCCCGGCACGCCGAAGGAGGCCATGTCCAGGTCGTAGCGCGCTTGCCAAGACTTCTCGCCTTCGGCATTGAAGTCGGAGCGCTGAACCGAGTTGCCCAGGAACACGGTGCCGCCACCGTCCACGCCGTAGGCGTAGTCGCCATCACCGGTTACGCGCTGGTGAACTACGGTGAAGGTGTGCGCATCGATGCTGTAGGCTGCCGAGAGGCTCCAGGCGATGTTGTCGACTTCGCCGGAGTCTTCGCTACCCTTGCTCTTGGTGTCGTAGATGTTGAAATCGAACGCCAGCGCCTGCGCATCGCTCAGCGGCATGCTGTAGTTGATATTGCCGTAGTACTTGCGGAAGTTGTCTTCCACGCTGGAGTAGTACAGCGAGCTGCTCAGCGCGTCGGAGAAGGTGTAGGTGCCACCGACTAAGTCGGCTTTCTTCAGGCCCAGGCTGTCATGGAACGTCTGGTCCATGGCGTTGATGGCGGTGAAGTGGCCCGCATTAAGCTCCAGTCCGGCAATCTCGTTGCTGGTCAGCAGGAAACCTTCAGCGACTTCCGGCAGCAGGCGGCTGTCGTCTGTGGCGAACACCGGCAGCGCGGTGAACTGGTCGCCGAACTTGAGGACCGTGTTGGAAACGCGCAGCTTAACGGCGGCGCCAAATTCGGAGTAATCATCCTGAGAGCGGCCATCGCTACCAGTAGGGAACAGGCCGGTTCCAGCGCGCCCGCGGCCACTGTCCAGTTTGATGCCGAGCAAGCCGATCGCATCGACGCCTACACCAACCATGCCCTGAGTAAAGCCGGACTCGAAAGTGGTGATGATGCCGTGGCCCCATTCTTGGGGATCATCATCAAGGGTAGGGTCGTTGCGAAAATCGCGATAGAAGTAAAGGTTGCGGTTCAAAACGTTTAGGCTGCTGCCTTCGACGAAGCCGGTCGATTCCGACTGCTGGCTGGCAACTGCCATCTGAGAGGTACCTGCCGCAACGGCCAGGGCGATGATGCTCCACTTCATCACTTGCATCGTGATTGCTCCATTGGTTTAAAAATATTGTGCTGACTTTCTGCCCATTACAGAAAGTTGCGCTCTTATTGTCGGGCCCGATTCTACACTCCAGTTTCCGAACTTGCCTACAAGCCAAATTGATCTGCGGCAAAGTACTGTAAGTGTATCGTCGTGTCCTACCGGTGTAGTACTGGATGCGCCTTCGGGCAAGCCCGGGGCGACGTCTGCAACGCCCGTATCCGTGAGGGATGCTGGCTGCTGTCAGGCGTTAGAGCAATAATCGTGCTCAAGTCGACTTAGCAGGCGTTTCGCCACTTTTTTTATAGTCGAGGCCTGCTGGCGTGCACGCAGATTGTGCTGATGACACCTTTTGAAGCACCTTTTTGGTGCGCTGATGCGATAGGAGGATGGAATGTTTGCCCTTGATCCACGGCTCGAGAGCGATACCGTAACGCTGGGCGATTTCCCGCTGTCGAGACTGCTGCTGATGAACGACGCGCAGTACCCCTGGTTCATCCTGGTGCCGCGGCGAGAGGAGGTAAGCGAGTTATTCCAGCTCAGCGGTGAGGATCAGCAGCTGCTCTGGCGGGAAACGACCCAGCTTGCCGAAGTGCTGAAAGATACCTTTCAGGCCGACAAGATGAATGTGGCGACGCTCGGTAATATGGTTAGTCAGCTACACATGCACGTCATTGCACGACGCAAGGGCGATGCGGCCTGGCCTGCGCCGGTGTGGGGCAGGCAAGAGCCGATTGCTTATCGGCAAGAGCAGATATCGGCGATAAGGAACAAGTTGAAGTTGGTGCTAACTGGCGACTTCAAGTTTGGAGAATAAGAATGAATCTCGAATCGCGTATTGCAGAGCTTGAAACTCGCCTGGCTTTTCAGGACGACACTATCCAGTCGTTGAACGACGAGATTGCAGTACAACAGCAGATATTGGAGCGGCTGAGACTGCAGGTCGCAGCATTGGCCAAGCGGCAGGACGAGCTCCAGAGTGCATTGCCGTCGGACGGTGACGAAGCGCCACCGCCGCACTATTGATGCAGCGCAGGCGCTGATGAGGTTTCAGTGCTGGTAGGCAGTGGCGACCACGTCTTCAGCTTGCAGTCCCTTGTCTCGCTGCATGACGGTGAATTCGACACGCTGCCCTTCGATCAGGACGCGATGCCCTTCGCCGCGAATCGCTCGGAAGTGAACGAAAATATCATCGCCAGTATCGCGGGAAATGAACCCGAACCCCTTGGACGTATTGAACCATTTGACCGTGCCCGTCTCTCGTCCTGGGGTGCTATCGGCGCGCTGTGGCTGGCGGGCTGGGTGGCTACGGCGTGGTTGATTGGCTGACTTGCTCGGGGCGAATTGCAAAAGAACCGCTATCAGCATGAGCGAGAGGCTCGCCAGTATCCCAGGTTGTCCGGCGATAGGTGTAACCGGTACCAGCAGGACGACGGTTTGCAGTGCGGCGGCAAGTAGCAGGCCGAAGGAGGCAGCCATGTGCAGTGGATGCTGCGGCCCTCGTTTCTGCATGCGCCCGGCGGCGGCCTGGAGATTCATGAGTCCGATAAAGGCAAGGGCCACCGCTTCCGGTTGCATCAAAAGAGGCGCTGTGCCGCGCAGGCCGGGAATAAAAGACAGGAGCAGGGCAGCACTGCCCGCCACGACGTGGACAATTTTCAACATGGTGAGGCTCACACAGTTAATACGCGAATAGGAACGGCGGCAGGCTGAGCGCCGTGATGGCGCAGTCAGGCAGGAGGGAACACTGTTTGACTGATTGCTCAGACTGCAGCGCCGGCGTATTTAACAGTAAAGGAGAGGGCTTCTCAAATGACCCGTGCTGCCAGCGTCGTCATACAGTCGCGCCGCTACAGGCGGGAGCGCGGGGCAGATGTGCAAACGGGCCCATCAGGGCCCGTTTGCAGGCAGTTAACCGTTAGGCCGCCAGTAGGCTGCGCAGCATCCAGGCGGTTTTTTCATGGACCTGCATGCGTTGAGTAAGCAGGTCGGCGGTCGGCTCGTCGCTGACCTTGTCCAGCAACGGGAACAGGCTGCGCGCAGTACGCACGACCGCTTCCTGTCCTTGAACCAGTTGCTTGATCATTTCTTCGGCTGCAGGTACCCCTTCTTCTTCCTTGATCGAGGAGAGCCGAGCATAAGCGGCATAGGTGCCTGGTGCATGCAGGCCCAGGGCGCGGATGCGTTCGGCGATCTGGTCGACTGCCTGCGCCAGTTCGGTGTACTGGGTCTCGAACATCAGGTGCAAGGTGTTGAACATCGGTCCGGTGACGTTCCAATGGAAATTATGGGTCTTGAGGTACAGGGTGTATGTGTCGGCGAGCAGGCGGGAAAGGCCCTCAGCGATGGCGGAGCGGTCCTGTTCTTCGATGCCGATGTTGATATCCATGCAGTTCTCCTTTTGAGATGAAACGGTAATGGCAGTTATGCCAGAAAACGGTCGCTGCGTGGCGCCCGTGTGGCGATCTGTCCGATGATAGAAGTTTGAAGCTCCCCCGCGGCTCTAGGTTCAATGATTGATGCGCAAGTGCGTGAATCGTTTTCAATGATGGTGATTGACTGCATTTATCATTCGAGCCGGCCGGGGCGCGGCTGCACGGCTTGGATTATCCAGATATAATCCCGCCCCCGTGTGGCAATGGCCCTTGTGTATGGCCGCCTGCCCTGCTTGAACATGCCTGACCGGCAAGCGCTGCGGCGAGTCCGCATGAGCCGCTCGACGGCTTGGAACGCCCTGTTCCGCTGGCCGTCTTCTTGTCGCGACGAGCGACCCAACGAATCAGTGATACGAGAAGCGAACACCACCATGATGCGCAGCCACTATTGCGGCCAGTTGAACGAAAGCCTGGATGGCCAGGAAATTACCCTGTGCGGTTGGGTTCACCGCCGCCGTGACCATGGTGGGGTGATCTTCCTCGACATACGCGATCGCGAGGGCCTGGCCCAGGTGGTATTCGATCCGGATCGCGCCGAGACCTTCGCCGCGGCCGACAAGGTGCGCAGCGAGTACGTGGTCAAGGTAACCGGCAAGGTTCGCCTGCGTCCTGCGGGCGCGGTCAATCCCAATATCGCCTCCGGCGCCATCGAAGTGCTCGGCTATGCGCTGGAAGTGCTCAACGAGGCGGAAACGCCTCCGTTCCCACTCAACGAGTACAGCGACGTCGGCGAGGAGACTCGTCTGCGGTATCGTTTCATCGATCTGCGCCGGCCGGAAATGGCCGAGAAGCTGAAGCTGCGCTCGAGCATTACCACCAGCATCCGTCGCTATCTGGACGAGAACGGCTTCCTCGATGTGGAAACCCCGATTCTCACCCGTGCGACTCCGGAAGGCGCGCGTGACTATCTAGTGCCCAGCCGCACTCATCCCGGCAGCTTCTTCGCATTGCCGCAATCACCCCAGCTGTTCAAGCAGTTGCTGATGGTGGCCGGCTTCGATCGCTACTACCAGATCGCCAAGTGCTTCCGCGACGAGGACCTGCGCGCCGACCGTCAGCCGGAATTCACCCAGATCGACATCGAGACCAGCTTCCTCGACGAATCCGACATCATCGGCATCACCGAAGGCATGGTGCGCAAGCTGTTCAAGGAAGTGCTGGGCGTGGAGTTCGGCGAATTCCCGCACATGCCGTTCGAAGAAGCCATGCGCCGTTACGGCTCCGACAAGCCGGACCTGCGCATTCCTCTTGAGCTGGTCGACGTGGCCGATCAGCTGCAACAGGTCGAATTCAAAGTCTTCAGCGGTCCGGCGAACGATCCCAAGTGCCGCGTCGCCGCGCTGCGCGTGCCGGGCGGGGCGAGCATGCCGCGCAAGCAGATCGACGACTACACCAAGTTCGTCGGCATCTACGGTGCCAAGGGCCTGGCCTACATCAAGGTCAACGAACGCGCCAAGGGTGTCGAAGGCCTGCAGTCCCCAATCGTCAAGAACATTCCGGAAGACAAGCTCAACGTCATCCTCGATCGCGTCGGTGCGGTCGATGGCGACATCGTCTTCTTTGGCGCCGACAAGGCGAAGATCGTCTCCGAAGCGCTGGGCGCATTGCGCATCAAGCTCGGCCACGACCTGAAGCTGCTGACCTGCGAGTGGGCACCGATGTGGGTCGTCGACTTCCCGATGTTCGAGGAGAACGACGACGGTTCCCTGAGCGCGCTGCACCATCCGTTCACCGCGCCCAAGTGCACGCCTGAAGAGCTCGAGGCCAATCCGGCCGGTGCGCTGTCGCGTGCCTATGACATGGTGCTCAACGGTACCGAACTGGGCGGTGGTTCAATCCGTATCCACCGCAAGGAAATGCAGCAGACGGTGTTCCGTATTCTGGGTATCGACGAGGCGGAACAGAACGAGAAGTTCGGCTTCCTGCTCGATGCCCTCAAATACGGCGCGCCGCCGCATGGCGGCCTGGCCTTCGGCCTGGACCGTCTGGTGATGTTGATGACCGGCGCGCAGTCGATTCGCGAGGTCATCGCTTTCCCGAAAACCCAGAGCGCCGCTGACGTCATGACCCAGGCGCCGGGCGCGGTGGATGCCAAGGCGCTTCGCGAGCTGCACATCCGCCTGCGCGAGCAGCCAAAAGCGGAATGACGGCGCAAGAGCCCAGGGAAACCTGGGCTCTTGGTTTCAGCACGTTGAAAAAGTTGATCAGAACGGGAGGCAGTTAATGGCTGGTCATTCCAAATGGGCCAACATCAAACACCGCAAGGGGCGCCAAGACGCCAAGCGCGGAAAGATCTTTACCAAGCTCATTCGTGAGCTGACCGTTGCCGCCAAGAGCGGGGGCATTCCAGCGGACAATCCTCGTTTGCGATTGGCTGTGGACAAGGCGCTGGTCGCCAACATGACCCGCGACACCATCGACCGCGCTATCGCGCGCGGTGCCGGCACCAACGAAGCCGACAACATGGCGGAGCTGACCTATGAAGGTTACGCGCCCAGCGGTGTGGCGATTATCGTCGAGGCCATGACGGACAACCGTAATCGCACCGCGGCGGAAGTCCGTCATGCCTTCAGCAAGCACGGTGGCAACCTGGGTACCGACGGCTCGGTCGCCTACATGTTCGATCGCAAGGGGCAGATCAGCTTCTCGGCGGGCGTGGATGAGGACGCGCTGATGGAAGCTGCGCTGGAGGCCGGTGCCGACGACGTAGAAATGGGCGAGGATGGGTCGGCGCTGGTGTCCACCAGTTTTGCCGATTTCCATGCGGTCAACGAGGCTCTTAACGCTGCTGGGTTCAAAGGCGAGGAGGCGGACATCGCCATGATCCCGTCGATTGCCGCGCCGATCACCGATTTGGAAACCGCGCAGAAGGTGCTGCGTCTGATCGATGCGCTGGAAGATCTTGATGACGTACAGAACGTGTACCACAACGCCGAGATTCCGGATGAGCTCATGGAACAACTGGACTGATCCCTTGCCGTGATACATGAGCCGGAAGTCACCGATGTGTGCTTCCGGCTTTTTATTGGCGTAGTGGTTGGCGCTTCGTATGCCGCTGGTCGCGGGGCAGCGACCTCACTATACTTCAGGCTGGATAAATAGACAGTATGGCGGCTATGACGCTCATTCTTGGGATCGACCCGGGCTCACGAATCACGGGTTACGGCGTAGTGCGGGATAACGGTCGCAGCTGCGAGTACGTCGCGTCTGGCTGCATTCGCACTGGCAGCGGTGAGCTCTCGGCGCGCCTGAAGGCAGTATTTTGTGGCGTCAGTGAAGTGATTCAACTGCACGGCCCTGTGACGATGGGTATAGAGCAGGTGTTCATGGCGCGCAACGCCGACTCCGCACTCAAGCTGGGCCAGGCACGCGGTGCCGCCATCGTGGCCGCGGCGGAGCAGGGGCTGGAGATCGCCGAATACACCGCCACCCAGGTCAAGCAGGCGATAGCTGGCACCGGCGGGGCGGACAAGCAGCAGGTGCAGATGATGGTGATGCACTTATTGAAATTGACGCAGAAACCGCAAATCGACGCATCTGATGCGCTGGCGATTGCCCTTTGTCATGCCCATCATCGCCAGAGTCTTATTCCGCATGGCCTGGCTGGTGCCAAGCGGCGGGGTGGTCGCCTACGGTTGTAATCATCGTCCCGATGCTGGTGTCGGGGTGACGCTTGGGATAATCCGACTTGCCTTCAGCGCCGGTCGAACGAGGATGCATCACAGTGATTGGACGTTTGCGTGGCACATTGGTGGAGAAACAGCCGCCTCATTTGATTCTCGATGTGAATGGCGTGGGCTACGAGCTCGAAGTGCCGATGACGACGTTGTACCGTTTACCGTCCATCGGCGAGCTGGTGACCTTGCACACTCATCTGGTGGTGCGCGAAGACGCACATCTGCTCTACGGTTTTTACGAGAAGCGCGAGCGCGAGCTTTTTCGCGAGCTGATCCGGCTCAATGGCGTTGGGCCGAAGCTGGCTCTGGCGCTGATGTCCGGACTTGAGGTGGATGAACTGGTGCGCTGCGTCCAGGCGGGGGATACCTCGGTGCTGGTGAAGATCCCTGGCGTCGGCAAGAAAACCGCTGAGCGTTTGCTTGTCGAACTTAAGGATCGGTTCAAAGCCTGGGAAACAATGCCGTCCATCGCGACGCTGGTGGTGGAACCTCGCGGCGGTATGGCAGTCTCTAGCGCCGAGAATGATGCGGTCAGCGCATTGATCTCGCTGGGATTCAAGCCGCAGGAGGCCAGCCGTGCCGTCTCTGCCATACAGGAAGACGATTTGAGCAGTGAAGAATTGATCCGTCGTGCGCTCAAGGGAATGGTCTAAGTGATCGAAGCCGATCGTCTCATTACCGCCTCCAGTCGTGACCGTGACGAGCAGCTGGATCGTGCTATACGCCCGCTCAAGCTTGCCGAGTACATCGGGCAGCCCGTGGTGCGCGAGCAGATGGACCTGTTCATCCGTGCTGCCAGGGGGCGAAGCGAGGCACTGGATCACACGTTGATCTTCGGCCCGCCGGGCCTGGGTAAAACCACGCTGGCCAATATCATCGCTCAGGAAATGGGCGTTTCGATCAAGAGCACGTCGGGGCCTGTGCTCGAGCGCGCCGGTGATCTGGCGGCGCTGCTGACCAATCTGGAAGCTGGCGACGTACTTTTCATCGACGAGATACACCGGCTTTCGCCGGTGGTCGAGGAGGTGCTCTATCCGGCGATGGAGGATTTCCAGCTCGACATCATGATCGGCGAAGGGCCAGCGGCACGATCGATCAAGCTCGACCTGCCGCCCTTCACTCTGGTTGGGGCGACCACTCGGGCCGGCATGCTCACCAATCCGCTGCGCGACCGCTTCGGTATCGTGCAGCGTCTGGAGTTCTATTCCACAGCCGATCTGGCGACCATCGTCAGTCGCTCTGCAGCGATTCTGAATCTCGCCATCGAGCCGGAAGGTGCTTTCGAGATCGCGCGTCGTGCGAGGGGGACACCGCGTATCGCCAATCGACTGCTGCGCCGCGTGCGAGATTTTGCCGAGGTGCGTGGCAACGGTCAGATCACCCGTGCGATCGCAGACCTGGCGCTGAACATGCTGGACGTCGACGAGCGGGGGTTCGATCATCAGGATCGTCGATTGCTGCTGACGCTGATCGAGAAATTCGACGGCGGCCCGGTGGGTATCGACAACATCGCCGCGGCGATCAGCGAAGAGCGACACACCATCGAAGATGTGCTCGAGCCGTACCTGATTCAGCAGGGCTACATCATGCGTACGCCGCGTGGCCGCGTGGTCACCCGCCATGCCTACCTTCACTTTGGGCTGAATTTGCCGCGGCGCATGGCCGAGGCTCCTATCAGCGACCTGTTCGAATCGGATTCGCAATGACGCAAATATTGTTACATGCCCCGATTGGCAATTCGGGGGGCGAGCACTAGAGTATGCCCGCGCAAACCGAAGCCCAGCCATTCACCTATCGTTGTCGCGTCTATTACGAGGACACCGATGCGGGCGGCATCGTCTACTACGTCAACTATCTCAAATTCATGGAGCGGGCCCGCACCGAACGGTTGCGTAGTCTGGGCTTCGCCCAGTCGCAACTGGTCAGTGAAGACCTGCTTTTTGTCGTGCATTCGAGTGAAGCGCGCTATCACGCGCCCGCCCGGTTGGACGACGAGTTGCTGGTGACCGCCGAGGTCGCCGAGCTCAATCGCGCCAGCCTGCGTTTTCGCCAGCAGGTGCGGCGTGTGAAGGATGACGTGCTGCTCTGCGAAGGGCAGTTTCTGGTGGCCTGTGCGCGCACCGACAGTTTGAAACCCCGAGCCATTCCCCCGTCGCTGCGAGCGGCGTTTGCGGCCTCGGGTCTATCCCCAGCAGGAGAGTAAGCGTGGAAGCCAACGTCGATCATATGTCCATGTGGAGCCTGATCAGCAATGCCAGCTTCGTTGTGCAGCTGGTCATGCTGATCCTAGTAGGCGCCTCGGTGGCCTCGTGGATCCTGATTTTCCAGCGCGGCAATCTGCTGCGTGCCGCCAAGCGGGCCCTCGATACCTTCGAGGAGCGTTTCTGGTCAGGCATCGATCTGTCCAAGCTCTATCGCCAGGCGGGCAGCAATCCCGATCCGGATTCGGGCGTGGAGCAGATCTTCCGCGCCGGCTTCAAGGAATTCTCCCGTCTGCGTCAACAGCAGGGCGTCGATCCCGATGCGGTCATGGACGGCGTTAACCGCGCCATGCGCGTAGCCATCTCGCGTGAGGAAGAAAAGCTCGAGCAGAGTCTGCCGTTCCTGGCGACCGTGGGTTCCACCAGCCCCTACATCGGTCTGTTCGGGACCGTCTGGGGGATCATGAATTCGTTCCGCGGTCTGGCCCAGGTGCAGCAGGCGACTCTGGCGACGGTCGCTCCCGGCATCGCCGAAGCGCTGATCGCGACGGCTATAGGCCTGTTCGCGGCGATCCCGGCGGTCATTGCCTACAACCGCTTCGCGGCGCGCAGCGAGATGCTCATCGCGCGGTACTACACCTTTGCCGATGAGTTCCAGGCGATCCTGCATCGCAAAGTTCACACCACCGAAGATTGAGGCCCCTTGGCCATGGCTAGAATTCGCAACAGACGCAAGCCGGTCGCCGAGATGAACGTGGTGCCCTACATCGACGTGATGCTGGTGCTGCTGGTGATCTTCATGGTGACCGCGCCGATGCTCAACCAGGGCGTCAAGGTCGACCTGCCCAAGGTCAGCAGCGAGGCGCTGCCACAGGACAACGACAAGCAGATCCTCACGATCTCGATCAAGGCGGACAAGACCTACTACTGGAACGTCGGTAGCGAAGTCGACACCGACAGCAAGGGCAACGAGGCGGTCTCCCTGGCCGACATGACGCAGGCCGTCATAGCGATCATGCGACAGCGTCCGGACACCCAGGTCTATATCCGCGGCGATCAGGCGGTCGACTACGGTGCAGTGATGGCGGCAATGGGCGGGCTGCAGGAAGCCGGCGTTGGCAACGTCGGGCTGATCACAGAGGCGCCCTGATGCAGCAGACGCCGCGCTCCTCGTCGCAGAGCTATTTCTGGCCCACCGTGCTGGCGGTGGGCCTGCACATCATCATTTTCGGGATGCTGTTCGTCAGCTTTTCGATGACGCCTGAACTGCCGCCTTCCAAGCCGGTAGTGCAGGCGACGCTCTATCAGCTGAAGTCGCAGAGTCAGGCTACCACTCAGACCAACCAGAAGATTGCGGGCGAGGCGAAGAAGACCGCTGCCAAGCAATACGAAACCGAGCAGATGGAGCAGCGCAAGGTCGAGCAGCAAAAGCAGGCGCAAGCGGCGGAACAAAAGAAGGCCGAAGAGGCTCGAAAGGCCGATGCTGCGAAGGCTGTCGCGGCCAAGCAGGCCGAAGCCAAGAAAGCCGAGGAGGCCAAGGCCGCCGAGCAGAAGCGCCAAGCCGATCTCGCGCGCAAGAAAACCGAGGAAGAGGCCAAGCAGAAGGCCGCCGAAGAGGCGAAGAAAAAGGCCGCGGCTGCAGAAGCCAAGAAAAAGGCTGCGGCCGAAGAGGCGAAGAAGAAAGCGGCAGCCGAGGCGGCCAAGAAGAAAGCCGCTGAAGAAGCCAAGAAAAAAGCGGCAGCGGATGCTGCACGCAAGGCTGCAGAGGACAAGAAGGCCCAGGCACTTGCCGAGTTGCTGTCCGATACGACCGAGCGGCAACAGGCGATGGCGGACACCCAGGGAGACCAGGTGGCCGGCAATTTCGATGACCTGATCCGTCTGCGAGCGGCCGAGGGTTGGTCCAGGCCCCCATCGGCTCGTAACAACATGACCGTGGTACTGCGAGTGAACATGCTTCCCGACGGCACAATCACCAATGTCAGCGTGGCGCGGTCCAGTGGCGATGCGCCGTTCGACAACTCTGCGGTGGCCGCGGTGAAGAACATCGGACGACTGACCGAGATGCAGGGGTTGTCGCCGCAGGACTTCCAACCGTACCGTTCCTTCAACATGACATTCACGCCAGAGGATCTTGCGTTGTGATCAACACTCTCCGAGGTTTCCTTGTCGCCCTGTGCTGTATTGCGGGCTTTGCCGGGGCACAGGAAAAAAACATTCTGGTCACCAGTGGCGCGGACCGGGCGATTCCAATTGCGGTGGTGCCCTTCGGCTGGCAGGGCGGTACCGTGCTGCCCGAGGACATGTCGCAGATCGTCGGCAATGATTTGCGCAACTCCGGCATCTTCGAGCCTCTGCCACGGCAGAACATGATCAGCCTGCCGACCCGTGGCAGCGAAATCATCTATCGCGACTGGAAGGCACTCGGTGCCCAGTACGTGATGGTCGGCAACATCCAGCCGGCAGGTGGTCGCCTGCAGGTGCAGTTCGAGGTGTACAACGTCTCCACCGAACAGCAGGTCATGACCGGCACCGTTGGCGGCACGCCAGATCAGCTACGCGATATGGCTCACTACGTGGCCGATCAGTCGTTCGAGAAGCTGACGGGTATCAAGGGGGCGTTCTCGACACGCCTGCTCTATGTCACGGCTGAAAACGTCGGTGGGAACAACACTCGCTATACTCTGCAGCGCTCGGATTATGACGGTGCCCGCGCCGTCACTCTGTTGCAGTCGCGCGAGCCGATCCTGTCGCCGCGCTTTGCACCCGATGGCAAGCGTATTGCCTATGTCTCCTTCGAGCAGCGTCGCCCACGGATCTTCATCCAGCATGTCGATACCGGTCGCCGTGAACAGATCACCAACTTCGAGGGTCTCAACGGCGCGCCTGCGTTCTCGCCTGATGGCAACCGTCTGGCTTTCGTGCTGTCGAAAGACGGTAACCCTGAGATCTATGTAATGGATCTGGGCTCGCGCAATCTGCAGCGTGTAACCAACCACTACGCGATCGATACCGAGCCTTTCTGGGGGGCGGATGGCCAAACGATCTATTTCACTTCTGATCGGGCTGGAAAACCACAGATATATAAGCAGCGTATTGGTAGCAATGCGCCGGAGCGTGTGACTTTTGTTGGAAACTACAATGCCAACCCGAAACTTTCGGCCGACGAGAAGACCTTGGTGATGATTCATCGTCAGGATGGCTACACCAACTTCAAGGTTGCTGCGCAGGACTTGCAGCGCGGTAATTTGCGCTTATTAACAGATACCAGTTTGGACGAATCGCCTACTGTTGCGCCCAATGGCACCATGCTAATCTACGCCACCCGCCAGCAGGGCCGGGGAGTCTTGATGCTCGCGTCCATCAATGGCCGAGTAAGGCTCCCGATTCCTACCGCTCAAGGCGAAGTCCGTGAGCCATCCTGGTCCCCTTACCTGAACTGATGCGGTACTTAGCGTTAAAACCAAAAACACACACCTGGGGTTGTTAGGAGTTACATCATGGAAATGCTGAAATTCGGTAAGTTTGCTGTGCTGGCGCTGTCCCTGGCCGTAGCGGTTGGTTGTTCGTCCAAAGGCGGTGACGATTCGGGTGAAGGCGCTGCCACTGGCATCGATCCGAACGCTGGTTACGGCGCCGGTACCGGTTCCGTAGACGGCAGCATGAGCGAAGAAGCCGCTCTGCGCGCGATCACCACCTTCTACTTCGAGTACGACAGTTCCGATCTGAAGCCGGAAGCCATGCGCGCTCTGGACGTTCATGCTCGTGACCTGAAAGGTAACGGTGCTCGCGTCGCTCTCGAAGGCCACACTGACGAGCGCGGTACCCGCGAATACAACATGGCTCTGGGCGAGCGTCGTTCGCAAGCCGTTCAGCGCTACCTGGTTCTGCAGGGCGTTTCCCCTGCTCAGCTGGAAGTTGTTTCCTACGGCGAAGAGCGTCCAGTCGCTACCGGCAACGACGAGCAGTCCTGGGCTCAGAACCGTCGCGTAGAGCTGCGTAAGTAAGCTGCCATGCGTAAGTACTGCCGTGCTCTGACATTGTTGACTCTGAGCCTTCCGCTTTATGCGCTGGCTCAGGTACCCGTAGTGGAATATGGCTCGCAGCCCTCCGGTTCAGGTGGCTCGAGCTATCCCGCTGCGCGGCAGGACAGCGGCGGTGCTTACGCCGAAGGCGGGGTGAATACCCCGTCTTCGGCGCAGGGCATGTTGTTCATTCAACTGCAGCAGATGCAGGAAGAAATCGCACAATTGCGCGGGATGGTGGAACAACAGCAAAACCAGATCCAGCAACTTCAGAAGGAAGGGCTGGAGCGTTATCAGGATCTCGACCGTCGCCTGTCCAGCGGTGCATCCGCCGGAGCCATGGGCGAACAAAATTCTTCTACCACTGGCGCTATCGACGCCAGCGGAACGCCACGCGAGCCGGCTCAGCAGGCTCAGGCGGACAATCAGTCGGCCGACCCGGCGAATGAAAAGCTGTATTACGACGCTGCATTCGACCTCATCAAGGCCAAGGATTTCGACAAGGCCAGCCAGGCGTTCGCCGCCTTCCTGCGCCGCTACCCGCAAAGTCAGTACGCTGGTAATGCGCAGTACTGGTTGGGAGAGGTGAATCTGGCCAAGGGCGATCTGCAGGCAGCGGGGCAGGCCTTTGCCAAGGTCAGCCAGACCTACCCGAATCACGCCAAGGTGCCTGACTCGCTCTACAAGCTTGCCGATGTCGAGCTCAGGCTTGGCAATCGCGACAAGGCTCAGGGAATATTGCGCGAAGTGGTGTCGCAATACCCCAACAGTTCCGCTGCGCAACTGGCGCAGCGACAGCTCAGCCGCTAACCGCGTCCGTGTCGTATCGAAGCCCGCGCACCGCGCGGGTTTTTCATTAGGATGCGCTTCTTTTAACGCAACGGAGGCGGATGGCCTGTTTCGCCGTCACGCCCGTGGCCTTTATGCATAACACCCTGCGTATCACCGAGATTTTCCACTCGCTGCAGGGGGAGTCGCGTACCAGCGGCTTGCCGACGGTGTTCGTTCGCCTGACCGGCTGCCCCCTGCGTTGTCTTTACTGCGACACCGCCTATGCCTTCAGTGGTGGTGAAGTCCTCGCGTTCGAGGAGATTCTGGAGCGCGTCGCTGCACTCAAGGCGCGCCATGTCTGCGTCACTGGTGGCGAGCCCCTGGCTCAGCCTGATTGCATCCCGCTGCTCGAACGGCTGTGTGACGCTGGATACCAGGTTTCGTTGGAAACCAGTGGCGCACTTGACGTATCCCGTGTTGACGGGCGCGTCAGTCGTGTCGTCGATCTCAAGACGCCCGGGTCCGGCGAGGTGGGGCGCAACCGCTACGAGAACATCGCTTTCCTTACACCGCACGATCAGCTCAAGTTCGTGATCTGCTCGCGGGAGGATTACCAGTGGGCGGCCAGTAAGCTCATCGAGTACCGGCTCGACGAGCGAGTCGGCGAGGTGTTGTTTTCGCCCAGCTACGGCCAAGTCGATCCCCGTGCGCTGGCCGAATGGATCATCGAGGACAATCTGCCGGTTCGCTTCCAGCTGCAGCTGCACAAGTTGCTCTGGAACGACGAGCCAGGACATTGAGTCGGAGCTATGGACATGAATGAGAAAAGAGCAGTCGTTCTGCTTTCGGGTGGCCTGGACTCGGCCACGGTGGTCGCCATGGCGCAAGCCGAAGGCTATACCTGTTACAGCATGAGCTTCGACTATGGCCAGCGGCATCGTGCCGAGCTGCAGGCGGCCGAGCGTGTCGCGGCGCAGCTAGGGGTCAGGGAGCACAAGGTGGTTGGGCTCAACCTCAACGGCATCGGCGGTTCGGCACTCACCGATGCGCGGATCGACGTGCCCGAAACCCCGGCTGAAGGGATTCCGGTCACCTACGTGCCGGCGCGCAATACGGTGTTTCTGGCGCTGGCGCTGGGCTGGGCGGAAGTGCTCGGTGCCAGGGATATCTTCATCGGGGTCAATGCGGTGGATTATTCGGGGTATCCCGATTGCCGTCCCGAATTCATCGCGGCTTTCGAGCATACCGCCAATCTCGCGACCAAGGCGGGCGTCGAAGGGGAGGGGTTCAGGATTCGCGCTCCCTTGCAGATGCTGAGCAAGGCGCAGATCGTCCAGGCTGGGCAGCGGTTGGGGGTCGATTACGGGCTTACGGTTTCCTGCTATCAGGCTGACACCGAAGGCCGCGCCTGCGGCAAATGCGACAGTTGTCGACTACGCGCTGCCGGGTTTCGCGATGCGAGAATCGAGGACCCGACGCGCTATGCCTGAAATATTTTTTGAGAAAGGTTGATTTCCTCAATCAAATCAGTATCATGCGCTCCGCATCGGGTCGTTAGCTCAGTTGGTAGAGCAGTTGGCTTTTAACCAATTGGTCGTAGGTTCGAATCCTACACGACCCACCAGATTGCTCGAGACGAACAAAAAGCCGAAAACTTCAGGGTTTTCGGCTTTTTCGTATCTACGCTTTTTGATTCGGGTTGCGGGCAACCCGCTTCCCTCGCCGAAGGCGCTTCGCTAGTATCCCCGTCCCTTTGGGGCGTCCGGTGTCCGTTGCTCGCTACCCAATGTCGCTTCAGGTATGCAGTGGTCGGGGTACAATCGAACGCCATGCGCCAACCGTTGCTCGCAGGTCCTAACATGAGCGAAATCGCCGAACGCATCCTCGTACAGGCTCATCTGGCAGCCAAACAGCCCAAGCCACTGACGCCCGATCAGGAGGCCCGGTTGCGTGACGAAATTGCCCAAGAGCTGATCCGGCAGAACGCAGTGCTGGTTGCGCACTACTACACCGATCCGGTGATCCAGGCCCTGGCCGAGCAGACCGGTGGCTGCGTTGCCGACTCCCTGGAGATGGCGCGTTTCGGCAATGAACACCCGGCTACGACGGTTCTGGTTGCCGGCGTCAAGTTCATGGGCGAGACCGCGAAGATTCTCAACCCTGAAAAACGTGTGCTGATGCCCACGCTAGAGGCGACCTGCTCGCTGGACCTGGGTTGTCCGGTCGATGAATTCTCGGCGTTTTGCGATCAGCATCCCGAGCGCACCGTTGTGGTCTATGCCAACACGTCGGCGGCGGTCAAGGCGAGAGCCGATTGGGTGGTGACATCCAGCTGCGCCCTGGAGATCGTTGAAAGTCTGATGGATAACGGCGAAAAGATTCTCTGGGCACCGGACAAGCATCTGGGGCACTACGTGCAGCGCGAGACTGGCGCGGACATGCTGCTCTGGGAGGGTGCCTGTATCGTCCATGAGGAGTTCAAGGCCAAACAGCTCGAGGACATGAAGGCCCTGTACCCGCATGCTGCGATCCTGGTGCACCCTGAATCACCCGAGGCCGTGGTGCGTCTTGCCGATGCGGTGGGCTCCACGAGCCAGCTGATCAAGGCGGCGCAGACGCTTCCCAACCCTGAGTTCATCGTCGCCACCGACCGGGGCATTTTTTACAAGATGCAGCAGCTCTGCCCTGACAAGCAGTTCATCGAGGCGCCCACGGCTGGTAACGGCGCGGCCTGTCGCAGCTGCGCCCATTGCCCCTGGATGGCGATGAATACGCTGGAGCGCACGCTCGACTGCCTGCGTCAGGGAAGCAACGAGATATTCGTCGACCCGGTGCTGGTGCCCCGTGCCGTCAAACCACTGAAGCGGATGCTGGATTTCACCCAGGCCGCGCGATTGAAGCTCGCTGGCAACGCCTGATGGCGTTGCCGTGGTGGCTCAGCGCATCATTTCCTTGATCATCCTCTGCTCCTCGATCATCTGCCGCTCGCGGGCGTCGATGCGCGAGGCCAGCTGGAAGTTCGGCGAGCGCCGCTTGGCCAGGCCCAGCTGCTGGATCGCCTGGTCATAGTCGCCGACCAGGGCGAAGTATTCGGCTCGCGCCTGGTGCAGGCCGACGATGTTGCCGCTCAGTCCACGCACTTCGGCAACCTGATACCAGATATCCGGATCCTTGCTGCGGCGTCCGACCAGTTCGTCGAGGGCGCTCTCGGCTTCTGCCGTCTTGCCCTGCTTGAGCAGCACATCGATGTACATTTGCTGGATCGGATAACTGCTGGGGTAGAGGTTCTGCATCCGCTGCATCCGCTGCAGGGCCTGTGGCAGACGGTTGGCGGTGATGTCCAGTTCGGTCTGCGCCAGGTTGTACAGTTGATTGTCCGGCGCGCCCTGTAGCAGCGGCTGCAGTGTTTCGGCCGCTTCGTCGAGCTGGCCGGTCTTGATCTGGGCCAGCGCCAGGCCATAACGCGCGGCATCGAGTGTCGGATCTTCGCTGAGCAGCGCCCTGAAGCGCTTGGCGCCAGCGCCGGGCGAGCTTTCGAAGCGAAGCTGGACGCGCGCGCGCAGCAGTTGGTAGCGCAGGCTGTCCTCGGCGCCTCCGCTGGCGAACTGCTCGGCCCGATTGCGGGTGTCGGCGATACGCGATTCGGTCACCGGGTGTGTCAGCAGAAACTCCGGCGGTCTCTGGTCGTAACGGTACTGGCGCATCAGGCGCTCGAACATCATCGGCATGGCGCGCGGGTCATAGCCGGCCCGTTCCAGGTTGACCAGGCCGATACGGTCAGCCTCCTGCTCGTTCTGTCGGGAGAAGCGCCGCTGTTCCTGGATGGCGGCGGCCTGGGTCGAGGCGATCGCCGCGATGCCGGCGTCGCCCGCGCCTGCCGCCGCGGCGACGACACCGGCGAGCAGGGCGGCCATCAATGGCAATTGCATGCGTTGCTGGGCTTCCAGGCCTCGGGCGAAGTGACGTTGCGACAGGTGCGCCAGTTCGTGGGCGAGTACCGAGGCGTATTCGGACTCGGTCTGCGCATTGGTGAGGAGGCCGCCGTTGACGCCGATGATCCCGCCGGGGGCGGCAAAAGCGTTCAATTGAGGGCTGTCGAGCAGGATGAACTCGAGGCGTCTGTCCTGCAGCTGGCTGCTTTCGGCCAGGCGATACACGCTGCTCTCGACGTAATCCTTGAGTACCGGATCGGAAATCTGTTTGACCTGGGCGCGCAGCATGCTCAGCCAGGCGCGTCCGAGCTGGAATTCCTGTTCGGGTGAAACGATGCCGGAACTGGCGTCGCCCAGCGATGGCAGTTCGTTGGCCGGCACGGGCATGGCAAGCAGGCAGGCTAGCGTCAGCAGGGTGGGGCGCAGCAATTTCATCCAGAAGGCTCGGGTTACGTGAGATCGCTACTGTAGCGTCGAGGTTGGCCGGCTGGCCAGAGGTGGGCCCTGCTCGGTATCCTGACGACCTTTGTGGAGACTGATCATGAATGACGCAGCAAACGGTGACATCCCCGTCGCCGCCGAGCTGGACGCCAGCGGGTTGGAGTGCCCGATGCCGTTGCTCAAGGCGAAGCTCGAACTCAACCGGTTGGCCAGCGGCGCAGTCCTCAAGGTGATCGCGACCGATCCGGGTTCGCAACGAGACTTTCGCAGTTTTGCCAATTTGGCCGGGCATGCCTTGCTGCATGAAGAGGTGGATGCCGGCATTTATCGTTACTGGTTGCGCAAGGCCTGAAGGCCAACAAGGAGTCGCATGCTCAAGGTTCTACGCGGTTGGATGCATCGCTATTTCTCCGACGAGGAGGCTGTAGTCCTGGCGGTTCTGCTATTTCTGGCGTTTCTGCTGGTCCTGACCCTTGGGCGGATGCTCGCTCCGGTTATCGCCGGCCTGGTGCTGGCGTTTCTCATGCAGGGGCTGGTCGGCACGCTCGAGCGCTTTCGTGTGCCCCACCTGGCTGCCGTCTGGCTGGTGTTCGCGCTGTTCGTCGGTGCCTTGTCGGTGTGCATTCTGATTCTCGTGCCGCTGCTGTGGCAGCAGGGCTTCACCTTGATCAACGAGCTGCCGCGAATGCTGGTCGAGTGGCAATCGCTGTTGTTGCTGCTCCCAGAGAGCTATCCGCAACTGATCACCCAGGAGCAGGTGCTGCGCGGCATCGACGCGATCCGTGGCGAGTTCGGTCGCTTCGGCCATATCGCGCTGACGTCCTCGCTGGCCAGCCTGCCGCTGTTGCTCGGGTTGATGATCTATCTAGTGCTGGTTCCGATCCTGGTGTTCTTCTTTCTCAAAGACCGCCAGCAGATCAGTAACTGGATCAGCGGTTATCTGCCCCGCGAGCGGGGCCTGATCACCCAGGTCGCCCAGGAGATGAACCTGCAGATCGCCAATTACATTCGCGGCAAGTCGATCGAAATTCTGATCGTCGGCGTCGTGTCCTACGTGGTGTTCGCCTTGCTCGGTCTCAATTACGCGGCGCTGCTGGCCCTGCTGGTCGGGTTTTCCGTGGTGGTGCCCTATATCGGCGCCGCGGTAGTAACCGTCCCCATTGCATTGATCGGCCTGTTCCAGTGGGGCTGGGGCGATCAGTTCATCTATCTGATGGTGGCCTACGCGATCATCCAGGCGCTGGACGGCAACGTGCTGGTGCCGCTGCTGTTCTCCGAGGCGGTGAACCTGCATCCGGTTGCCATCATCTGCGCGGTGCTGCTGTTCGGCGGGCTGTGGGGCTTTTGGGGGGTGTTCTTCGCGATTCCGCTGGCGACGCTCTTCAAGGCGGTGCTCAACGCCTGGCCACGCCATGGCGCGGTGGCGGTGACCGAAGATCCGGTCGCTTGAATGTTAAGGGAGGCCGCTGCCCGGCGGCCTCCCTCGATCGATCAGCTCGCGCTGAGTGCGCGTGCCGCTTCGAGCACTGCATCCACATGGCCGGGGACTTTCACGCCTCGCCATTCCTGGCGCAGGACGCCCTCGCGGTCGATCAGGAAGGTGCTGCGGTCCACGCCCAGGTATTCCTTGCCGTAGAGCTTCTTCAGCTTGATCACGTCGAACAGCTGGCAAAGGGTTTCGTCCTTGTCGCTGATCAGTTCGAACGGGAACGCCTGCTTGCGCTTGAAGTTTTCATGGGTCTTCAGGCTATCGCGCGACACGCCGAACACGAGCGTGTCGGCGGCCAGAAACTCGGCATGCCGATCGCGAAAGCCCTGGCCTTGGGTGGTGCAGCCGGGGGTGTTGTCTTTCGGGTAGAAGTAGAGCACGACCTGCTTGCCCTTCAGCGCTTCGAGGCTGACGGACTGTTCGCTGGTGGCTTGTGCCTGGAACGGCGGTACCGGTTGGTCGAGTTCGACGCTCATCATTGCTCCTTCGGTTTTGCCTGACGCTGCGGCCGGCGCCGCAGCGATTCCGTGATGACTAGGGGTTCTGCGGGCGCCAGGGTTCGATCAGGGCGTCCAGGTTCAGGGCATCGGCAAAGTCGAGGAACTGATCGCGCAGCCAACTGATCTGGGTGCCGGCCGGGAGGGTGACGGTGAGCGTGGCGTTGAGCATGGTGCCGCCTGTCTGCGGCGCCTGGTAGGTGTCACAGGTCAGGCTTTCCAGTGCGACGCGGTGGTCGATGAAGAACTGGCACAGCTCGCTGAGAATGTCGGGACGATAGACCGCACTGACGTAGGCCACGTAGGGCAGGGCTTCGGGGCGGGCTTCCGGTGCCGAACTGCGGATGATGCTCAGGGTGAAAGCGTGTTTCTTCGACAGCGCCGGCAGCGCCGACTCCATGCGCGCCAGCGCATCCCAGTTGCCGGAGATCTGCAGGACCAGGGCGCTATGGTCACCATGACGGCTCAGCCGGGTGCTGACCACGGCGCAGCGGTTCTCGTGGCTGGCTCGGCAGAGCACATTGGTAAGCTCCATGGCGTTGGCGCCCAGAGCGCTAATAACGAGGAACTGTTCGCGTACGAGAGGGGTGGACATGCAGCTTTCCTGGGGTGATGAATCGGTCGGCCAGCCAGGCCGAAAAGGGCTAAGGTTAGCGAACTTCGCTCGCCGAGGGAAATTCATCGCCGCCGAACAGATGCCTCGGGTGCCGGCAGTCGAGGACTTGGCTTCTCTCGCAGCGCGACCGCGCGGCGCGCTCGCAAAGCGTATTGGAGCCTTGTACCATTACGCCTCTCTTTTTCCGGCAGGAGTGGTTGCATGATTGCGGGCAGTATGGTGGCACTGGTCACGCCCATGGATGCGCAGGGTGGTCTGGACTGGGACAGCCTGAGCAAGCTGGTGGATTTCCATTTGCAGGAAGGCACCAACGCAATCGTTGCGGTCGGTACCACGGGCGAATCCGCCACGCTCGACGTATCCGAACATATCGAAGTGATCCGTCGCGTCGTCGGCCAGGTCAATGGCCGTATTCCGGTCATCGCCGGGACGGGCGCCAACTCCACCCGTGAGGCCGTCGAGCTTACCGAGAACGCCAAGACCGCCGGTGCCGATGCCTGTCTGTTGGTCACTCCGTATTACAACAAGCCGACCCAGGAAGGGCTCTACCTGCACTTCCGCCATATCGCCGAAGCCGTCGCGATTCCGCAGATTCTCTACAACGTGCCTGGTCGGACCGCCTGCGACATGCTCCCTGAAACGGTCGAGCGCCTGTCGAAAGTCTCCAACATCATCGGTATCAAGGAAGCGACCGGCGACCTCGGCCGCGCGCGCGACATCCTCGACCGCGTGGCCCAAGACTTCCTCGTCTATTCCGGTGACGACGCCACGGCCGTCGAGCTGATGCTGATGGGCGGCAAGGGCAACATCTCGGTGACCGCCAACGTCGCCCCTCGCGCCATGAGCGACCTATGCGCGGCGGCCATGGCCGGCGATGCCGAGACCGCGCGAGCCATTCATCAGCGCCTGATGCCGCTGCACCAGCAGCTGTTCATCGAGGCCAACCCGATTCCGGTGAAGTGGGCATTGCACGAGATGGGCCTGATGCCCGACGGCATTCGCCTGCCGTTGACCTGGCTGAGCCCGCGCTGCCAGGAGCCATTGCGTCAGGCAATGCGCGAATCCGGTGTACTGGTTTGAACGATAAGGGAATACGCATGAAGCGATTGGCCGGTTTCTCGACCCTGGCGGTGATCATTGCCAGTACCAGCGGCTGTGGCTGGCTCTGGGGTGACGATGGCTATTTCCGGGACCGTGGAAACGACTATCTGTCGGCCCGCCAGACGGCACCGATGCAGGCACCGCCTGGCAGCGTAGTTCGTCCGGTCGAGCCGCTGTTGCCGATCCCGCGTAACGTCGCCGACTCGCATGCCTCCAGTGATTACGAAGTGCCGCGCCCGCAGCGCCTGCAAGTGGCCGCTGAGGCCAGCGAGTTCAGCCTGCAGCGCTCCGGCGATTCGCGCTGGCTGGTCGCGATGCGCACGCCTTCGCAAGTGTGGCCTGCCGCGCGTCAGTTCTTCATCGACAACGGTTTCGAGATTGCCGAGGAACGGCCGCAGACCGGCGAGTTCGTCACGGGCTGGCAGACCCGCGAGCAGATCGACTCGACCCTTGCCAGCAGCCTTGGCATGCGCAACGACGAGTCGCGCTTTCGCGTACGGATAGAGCCGGGCGTGCAGAGCAATACCAGCGAGATCTTCGTGGTCAGTGCGCAGCGTCCCGCCGGCAGTACGGCAGACGTCGCCTGGACCGAGCGCTCGGTCAACACCAGCCTCGATGCTGCTCTGCTCGACGAACTGCGCACGGGCCTGGCTCGCTCCTCCGAGCAGGGCGGTTCGGTGTCGCTGCTGGCCGAGCGTGACTTCGATGCGCCGGACCGGGTGCGCCTCAGCGAGGACGGCAACGGCAACCCGATGCTGCAGCTGGAAAGCGATTTCGATCGCGCCTGGTCGCGCATCGGCCGCGCCCTCGAGGCAGCCGATATTCGCATCGACGACCTCGACCGCAGCCTGGGCGTCTATTACGTGAACCTGGCCGAAGGCGCCCAGCGCCCTGAAGAGACGCGTGGCTTCTTCTCGCGCCTGTTCCGCCGTGGTCCGTCGCAGGAGGACATCGATGCGCGCGCCGAGCGCTACCAGGTGCGCATCACCACGGTGAGCGGCAGCGCCCAGGTGACCGTCGAGCGCAACATCAACACCGTTGCGCCGAGCGATATCGCGCGCCGTGTGCTTACCCAGCTTCAGGACAACCTCGGTTAAGCCAGCGCAACGGCCACCGAGCAGATAGGCGAAGCCCCTGGGTTTCGCCTATTTCATTTCAACGCGCCGCAGCTCGCCCGAACGCCTGGCATGGCCAGGATCGCCTGGCAGCTTCGCACGCTACCGGGACACCGACATGACTGCACCGACTCAGCTCAGCCTCAAGAAGATCTACTCCGGCAAGGTACGCGACCTCTACGAGATCGACGCCAACCGGATGCTCATGGTGGCGACTGATCGCCTCTCGGCATTCGACGTGATCCTTGCCGAGCCGATTCCCGAAAAAGGCAAAATCCTCACGGCGATCTCGAACTTCTGGTTCGACAAGCTCTCGGGTATGGTGCCGAACCATTTCACCGGCGACCGCGTCGAGGACGTGGTGCCCGCCGCAGAGCTGCCGCTGGTCCAGGGCAGGGCGGTGGTGGCCAAGCGACTCAAGCCGGTAGCGGTCGAGGCCATCGTGCGGGGCTACATCGTCGGTTCGGGCTGGAAGGAATATCAGCGCAGCGGCACCGTCTGCGGCATCCAGCTGCCAACCGGCCTCAAGGAGGCCGCCAAGCTGCCCCAGCCGATCTTCACGCCTTCGACCAAGGCGGCGGTCGGCGACCACGACGAGAACATCTCCTTCGAGCAGTGCGAGGCCATCATCGGCAAGGAGCTGGCTGCCAAGGTCCGCGACACCTCGATCGCCCTCTACAGCGCCGCGGTGGAGTATGCAGCGACCCGAGGCATCATCATCGCCGACACCAAGTTCGAATTCGGCCTGGACGAGAACGGCACGCTGACGCTGATGGATGAAGTCCTCACGCCCGACTCCAGCCGCTTCTGGCCCGCCGACAGCTACGAAGAGGGGCGCAACCCGCCGAGCTTCGACAAGCAGTTCGTCCGCGACTGGCTCGAAAGCACCGGCTGGAACAAGCAGCCACCGGCACCGGCCGTACCGGCGGAGGTCGCCCAGAAGACCGCCGACAAGTACCGCGAAGCGCTGACCCGGCTGACTAGCTGATACCCGCGCAATACAGCGTGACTGCGTAGCAGCCGCAACCTGCTGAAAAGGGTAAAAAAATAGCGGCTCGGGGTTCGACAAATGCATCCGAGCTGATATGATGCGCGCCGCTGGAGAGATGCCGGAGTGGCCGAACGGGACGGATTCGAAATCCGTTGTACCTTCGCGGGTACCTAGGGTTCAAATCCCTATCTCTCCGCCATTATCAAGAACGACGAAAGCCCCGCCGCACTAAGCATGCAGCGGGGCTTTTTCGTTTATGGATTTCCGGTCAAAGGTAAATTTGGGATGCGCAGCCGATACCAATCTGCATGCGCGGCAGCCAACAACTGTATGCCTAGGCGAAACAGTGGTGTCGCCAACACCCGAGGGCCCGAGATTTCCGACGAACTCTGGCTCCTCCATCATTCGCCGATATTCAGCCAGAGCCAGGCCGGCAAGGCCGAGCACCTGCTGTTCCAGGCTATGGGGCAGTGGCAAGATCGCAGCAGTAAAGCGCTGCGAGGCACGGGCTAGGGACTAATCCCCTTCCGCCCTCATTTGGCTCTCTTGATCTATACCGCAACCCGAACGGACCGACAAAACTCTCCTTTGCTTCGCCTGTGATGTACGGAGCTCATCAACGCGAACAGGAGATTCCAATGTCAAAAATAACTCCTTTAGCTGCTGCATTTTTGCTGGTGGCAAACGGCAGCGTCCTGGCCAACGACCATGTGGCTGAGGTAGAGCAGTACGGCATCAGCAACATTGCAGAGCAGACGCAGAGTGGTGTTATGCAGCGGTCCTTGGTTCTTCAGGTCGGGATCGAGAACCGCGTGCTTACAAGCCAATCCGGTACCAGCAGCGAGGGTGGACAGGCAGGCGTCGCGCAAGTAGGGACGGCGAATTCGGCCGAGATCTATCAGGTGAATGGAAGCCGTCCCGGCATGGCCAGCGCCGATATCTATCAAGCTGGAACTTCCAATAACGCCACGCTCGAGCAGCACGAATACCGTGACGAACTCGCTGTGTCGGCGGCTCTCCACCAGGAAGGGGACGGTAACCAATTCGATGCCAGGCAAACCTGGGTAGGCAATGATCTCGACGTTGTTTCGATTGGCCAAGGTAACGTCGTTCAAGTGGACCAGTCCGGTTTTAGCACGGCGGAGATTCAGCAGAATGGCACGGCGAATCTGGTGCGGCTGGAGCAGGTGAGCACCGGTATCGGAGGTGGTTTTGCTGTGGTTGAACAGACCGGCACCGCCAACCGGGCAGATATATATCAATACTCGGGGCGCTACCCTGCCGGTGATGTGTTCCTGGATCAAGTTGGAGACGCGAACATCGCCACGATTATTGCTGGCAGTAGTTACAGCACATTGGACTATGCACAGCGTGGTACAGGAAACGAGCTTGATGCTTATATCAACGGGCAAAACAGCAGCCTAACCGGATATTCGGAGGGCGAGTACAATACGGTGGTATCGTCCCAGTTTGGGGACAACAACAAGCTGGATATTGCTCAGGTTGGCTCTTACAACCAAATAGAAGCCGCTCAAGAGCTTTATGCCCATGAATCACTCGTCAGCCAAACGGGTAACGCTAACCGGGCTTTCCTCAGGCAAGGGCAATCACTCGGCGGTAATTCAGCTGGTATCGTTCAGAGCGGTAGCAGCAACTTAGCCAGCATCCTTCAGCAGTAGAGCGATCCGTAAAGAGTCGAAGCCGTGCATATGCGCTGGCTGTTGATAGCAGCGCATTTCTAGCCGATGATCGAGTCCAAGGCGTATCGAGATCACCTTCCTGTATTACGCCGAAACGAGCCGGCAAGTAGGCTGGAACCCGCAGAATGCCTCTGTTAAAAAACGATGACGCCCCGCCGCGCTGAGCGCGCTGCAGGGCTTTTCGTTTTCGGGGTTCCGGTTAGCCGCCGCGACTGTCATCCGTTGGATGCATCGCGGTTAAAGTGGTTGAGCTAACCAGTACCCTCAGGTCACTCCCTGTCGCTTGCGCGGTAGCTGTCCACCACCCGGCGGTACTGGCTCGGCGAGGCGCCGATGTGCTGGCGGAAGAAGCGGGTGAAATGACCCTGCTCGGAGAAGCCGAGGTTCTCGGCGAGCTGGCCGAGCGTGCCGTTTCGTTCGCGTTCCAGCCAGAGGAAGGCGCGGCGCATGCGTGCGTCGTTGACCATCAGGGTAGGCGTCATGCCGGTGTCCTGGCGGAACAGGGTGAAGAAGTGCGCCCGCGACAGCCCGGCGGCCTGCGCCGCGTTGGTGAGGCAGTCGGGGTCGTCGAGGTGGTTCTGCAGGTAATCGCAGGAACGTCGGATGCGCGCGTCGCGAAAGCCCTGGCGGACCTGGGCGCCGAGGCGGCGCAGGTGTTTCCACTGTGAGTAGTCCTCGATCAACTCGATGAGAAAGTCGAACAGCAGGAATTCGATGCGCTCGCGCGGCACCAGGCCGACGCTGCAGGCCTCGGCGATCAGCTGGTCGGCCATCGCCCGGTTCTTGCTGTTGAGCTCGATGCACGGCTGCGAGAAGAAGCCCGGGTGCGCGCTCAGGGCCAGCGACTGCTGCGCCTCGGCCAGCCAGGCCGGCTCGATGTAGAGCGCGAGGATCTGCGTCTGCTCGGCGCCGGGCTGGTAGTCGTAGTAGTGCGGCTGCCAGGCGTTGACGAGCACCGCGCAGCGATCGGTCAGCGGCACCTGGCGGCCGTTGACGTTGAAGAAGGTGTCCGCCCCGGACGCCTTCACCAGTACATGGCACTCGTGATGCGAGTGGGTGACCAAGGGGCGGTCCATGTCGAGCAAGGCGACCCGCCCGAATTTGCCGTGAAAGACGCGTTGTGCCGTGGACATCGCTAGCTCCTTGCGGGTCGGTGGATGGAAGGAGCGGCGGGCGCTGGGCGCCCGTCGAGGTCGGTGGGCCGGTCGACGTCCAGCAGGATGCCGGAATCCTCGACCTGCACCGACCGGTAATGGTCGGCATGGCAACGAATCAGGCCGCGCGCGCCCTCGTCGCCGTCGAGTTCACACAATGCCGGCCAGAAGGCGCGGCCGAACAGCACCGGGTGCCCGGGACGGTCATCATGGCACGGTTGCAAGATGCGTGCGGCGTCGGCCTCGGCGATCAGTCGGGCGCAGGTCTCGGGGCGGACCCAGGGCATGTCGCCGAGCAGTACCGCCAGCGCTTCGGCCGAATGCGTGGCGAGCGCCGCGACGCCGGCCGCCAGGCTGGCGCCGAGGCCGCGTTCGGCCAGCGGCGTGTGCAGCACCCGGACCTGCGGCGGCAGGCGCAGGTCGTCGATCCGGTCGTCGTCGCGCAGCACCAGCAACAGTTCGTCGAAGACCGCCGCGGCGTTTTCCAGGCTCGCCTCCAGCAGCGTGCGACCGTCGGCCAGGCGCGCGCGGCGCTTGTCGGCGCCGAAGCGGCTGGCGCGTCCGGCGGCCAGCATCAGGCCCACCACCTTCGCTTCAGAGTTCATCGCGGGCCTTGCCGTGGTAGACGCGCAGCACGTCGGCGACCACCGACAGGGCGATCTCGGCGGGTGTCTTGCTGCCGAGGTCGAGGCCGATGGGCATGTGGATGCGGGCGATCTGCTCCGCCGACAGGCCGCCGACCCGCGCCAGGCGTTCGGCACGCCGCGCGGAGGTCTGCCGCGAACCCATGGCGCCGATGTAGAAGGCCGGCGTGCGCACCGCCTCCATCAGCGCCAGGTCGTCGATGCGCGGGTCGTGGGTGAGGGCGACCACCGCGGTGGCCTCGTGGCAGTTGCCAGCGACGATGAATTCCGACGGCAGCACCGAATGTAGGCGCACGCCCTCGAGCGGGCGCTGGTGCATCTCCTCGCGCGGATCGCAGGCGATCACCTCGCAGCCGATGGCGCGGGCGAAGCTGGCGCAGTATTCGGCCACCGGCGACAGCCCGGCGAGGACCAGCCGCAGTGCCGGGCCGATGCGCAGGCGCACGCGCTCGTTCTCCACCTGCGCTACCGCGCCGCCACGATCGTCGGCGGCCAGGGCGAAGGCGCCGGAGGTCAGCTCCAGTTCGCGCACCTGCCGGCGCTGGCCAAGCAGGGCGTCGTACAGGCCCTGCAGGTGGTCCGCCCAGGCCGCGTCGGGGGTGCGATACTCCACCAGTACCTGGAGGATGCCGCCACACGGCAGGCGTAGCCGCTGGCGCTCATCGCCGCTCTCGCCGTAGCGGACAATCTGCGTCGGTGCGCGCAGCTCGCCGCGCGCCAGGCTTTCGAGGAAGTCCTCCTCGACGCAGCCGCCGGAGAGCGAGCCGACGAACTGGCCGTCGGCTCGCGCCACCAGCATCGCGCCGGGTGCGCGCGGCGCCGAGCCGTAGGTGGAAAGTACAGTGCACAGCCAGACGGCGTGGCCTTCGTGGACCCACTGCAAGGCGGTTTGCACCACCTGAAGGTCGAGTTGGCGCATTGTCAGAATCCCCATGACGGATGCGGTCGCCGGTGGCGCCGCGCAAATCGGTTAACCTTCGAGCCCCCAGTCAGACGGGCCCGTACTCCATGACGCACCGCCAATACCTCGAGACCGAAGCCGCCACGCTCGAATATCGGTTCCTGCACCCGTCGAATTCGACCGGTCCGACGCTCGTCTTGTTGCACGAGGGGCTCGGCAGCCTCGACCTGTGGAAGGACTTCCCGGCGCAGTTGGCCGAAGCCTGCGCCGCGCCTGTGCTGATCTACAGCCGCCAGGGCTACGGCCGCTCCAGCCCGGTGCCGCTGCCACGGCCGCTGGATTACCTCAGTGTGGACGGCCCGGACGAGCTTGGCCGGGTGCTCGACGGCCTGGCGCTCGAGCAGGTGGTGCTGGTCGGCCACAGCGACGGCGCCTCCATCGCGCTCGCCTATGCGGCTCGGCAGGATCCGCGAGTAGACGGCGTGGTGGTACTGGCGCCGCACGTCGATGTCGAGCCGGTCAGCGTCGAAGGCGTGCGCCGCACGGTCAAGGCATACACCCGTGGCGACCTGCGCGAACGCCTGCACGCCTACCATGGCGACAACCTCGACGGGGCTTTCCGCGGCTGGAGCGAGACCTGGTTGAACCCGGCCTTCGCTGCCTGGAACCTCTACCCGGAACTGCTGCGCATCCAGGTGCCGCTGCTGGCGATCCAGGGACGGGAGGACGAGTTCGCCACCCCGGCGCAGCTCGAGACCATCGCCCGCGAAGTCGTCGGTCCCTGTCGGACGGTGCTGCTCGAACACTGCCGGCACTTCCCGCAGAACCAGGCCCGCCCGCGCGTGCTGGCGTTGATCGCGCAGTTCCTGGCGACGCTGCCCCGCTGAGGGGCGGCGCGGCCTCCGAAGGCGGGCGGGGGGCGGGTGCATGAGGGTCAGCGCTCGCAGGTCGTCGCCTCGATCTCGTCGAGGGTCGGCAGGTCTTCGGGCGTCTCGCGCCAGCGCCTGACCACGCCGAGCTCGATGTCGAACAGATCGAGCACGCGGCCGAGGGTATGATCGACCATCTCCGCCAGCGACGCCGGCCTGGCATAGAAAGCCGGCACCGGCGGGGCGATGATGGCGCCGAGCTCGGCCAGTTCGGTCATGGTGCGCAGGTGGTTCCGGTGCAGCGGCGTCTCGCGCACCATCAGCACCAGGCGCCGGCGTTCCTTGAGGATTACGTCGGCGGCACGGGTCAGCAGGGTGGAGGTCACGCCGCTGGCGATCTCCGACATCGAGCGCACCGAGCAGGGCGCGACGATCATGCCCAGCGTCTTGAACGAGCCGCTGGCGATGGCCGCGCCAATGTCCTGGTTGGAGTAGCACACGGTGGCCATCGGCTTGAGCTGCGACCAGGACAGCCCGGTCTCGTGGGACAGCGTGATCAGCGCCGATTTGGACACCACCAGGTGGGTCTCGATCGGCGTGTCGCGCAGCAGCTCCAGCAGGCGCACGCCGTAGATCGCGCCGGACGCGCCGGAAATGCCGATGACGAGCCGCTGCGGGCGGGGACTAGCTGAGTTCATGGTCTGCATCCTGGAGAGCGCCTTCCTTGTAGAAGTGGATGGCGTTGAGCGCGGTGGCCAGTGTCTTGCTGATGATGTCGATGAACAGGGTCGCCGCCGGCGTCAGCGGGCGGCGGCTGTCGTGCACGCAGACCATGCGCCGGGTGATGCCTGGGGCGGCCAGCGGATAGGCGCGCAGCGCGCCTTCCTCGAGGCCGCGCTGCAGCACGGTGGCCGGCAGCACGCTGATCCAGTCGCTGCGGCGCAGGAAGCTTTCAATCACCGTGAGGTCGTCGAGCTCCAGGTGCGGTGCCAGCTCCAGGCCTTGGGCGGCGAGCGCCTGGTCGATGACCATGCGCAGGCCGTGGCGGCGCGACGGCAGCACCAGCTTGAGCCCGCCCAGCGCGGCCAGCGATACCGGGGTCGGAATGCGCAGCCGGGTGGTGGCGCCGGTGGCCACCAGCAGCTCCTCGTCGAGGATATCCATGCGGTGCAGGTGCTCCTGCTGGAAGCTCTGGTTGATCACCGCGAAGTCCAGCGCGCCGGACAGTACGCGGTCGATCAGGTCCTGGCTGTAGCCGTAGCTGACCTGCAGCTCGACGTCCGGGTGGTGCTCGACGAAGTAGGCCAGGGTGCTGGCCAGCGCCTGGTTGGCCGCCGAGGCGATCAGCCCGGCGTTGATCCGCCCGCCGATCTCGCCGCTGCGGTCGATCAGCGTCTGCCGCGCCTCCAGCAGCTCGCCGAGGATCGGCATGAACAGGCGATAGGCCTGCACGCCGGCCTCGGTCGGCGTCATGCCCTTGGGCGTGCGCTCGAACAGCGGCTGGCCGAGCTCCTCTTCCAGTTTGGCGATCTGCATCGACAGGGCGGGCTGGACGATGTTCAGCCGCTGCGCCGCCTTGGTCACCGACCCTTCCTCGTACAGACAGGTGAAGTACTTCAGCTGGCGCAGTTCCATCTCAACCTCGTCGATGTCGGCCTACAGGGAGCCGACATTCTGGTAGACGTGCTTGAGCTCTGTAAAATCCAGCAGCGCGTCGTAGCCGTGCAGGCGGCCGAGGCCGCTCCTGCGATAGCCGCCGGTTTCCGCCTCGGCGAACAGTTTATTGTGGTCGTTGATCCACACCGTGCCGTTGCGCAAGGCCCGGGCCAGACGCATGGCGCGGGCGCCGTCGCGGGTCCAGACGCTGGCCGAGAGGCCGAATTCGGTGTGGTTGGCGCGGCGCACGGCCTCGGCCTCGTCCTCGAAGGTTTCCAGCACCAGCAGCGGGCCGAAGATTTCCTCCTGGCAGAAGAAGGCGCTGCTGTCCTGGTGGGCGATCAACGTCGGCGCGAGGAAGGCGCCCCGTTCCAGCGTGCCGCCCGGGCGGCCGCCGGTCAGCAGCACCTCATCGCAGCTGTCCAGCGACTCTCGGATGCGCTGCTCCACCTGGTCGCGCGATTGCCGGTCGATCAGCGGACCCATCTGCGTGGCGGCCTCCAGGCCGTGGCCGAGGCGGATATCCGCCAGCGCGGCGGCCAGCGCCTGCTTCATTTCCGCCGCGCGGCTGACGTGCACCAGTACGCGGCGGGCGGCGGTGCACTGCTGGCCGGAGATGATGGTCGCGGCGGCGGCCAGCTTCGGCGCCACCGCGGCGACGTCGGCATCCTCCAGCACCAGGCAGCAGGACTTGCCGCCGAGTTCCAGCGACAGCTTCTTCATGGTCGGCGCGGCGTCCTGCATGATCCGCGTGCCGGTGGCGGTGGAGCCGGTGAAGCTGAGCACGTCGACCTTCGGCGTGGCGACCAGGTAGGCGGCGCCGGCGTGGCTGGTCTCGGCGAACAGGTTGACCACCCCCGGCGCCAGGCCCGGCAGCTCCAGCAGCGGCGCGAGGAAGGCGGCGTTGAACAGCGCGGTCTGCGGCGCCGGCTTGACCACGCAGGTGCAGCCGGCGGCCAGCGCCGGGGCCAGCGCGCGCACCAGCAGCACCGCCGGCGCGTTCCAGGGGATGATCAGCGCGGCTACGCCGGCCGGTTCGCGCAACATGGTGGAGAACTCGCCGGGCGCGACCTCCAGCACGTGGCCGGGGTTGTGCCGCGCGAGGCCAGCGTAATAGAGAATTTCCGAGATGGCGCCGCCGATCTCGCCGCGCGACTGCGCCAGCGCCTTGCCGTTCTCACGGGTGAGCAGGCTCGCCAGTTCCTCCTGGCGGCTCTTCAGCGCGGCTGCCCAGTCCAGCATCACCTGCTGGCGCAGGCGCGGATTCTGCGACCACTGCGGATTTTCGAAGGCGCGTGCAGCGGCCTCGACCGCGGCGCGCGCCTGGGCTTCGCCGCCGTCGGCGAAGCGGCCGATGAGTTCGCCATTGGCCGGGTCGAGGCTGTCGGCCCACTGGCTGTCGTCGCTCCACTGCCCATCGATGAAATGTCGTGCCTGCTGCATCTGATTCTCCTGTCCGGCAAAGCTGCTTGTGCTTGTTTTTCAGCTATGGGCGAGGGCGCCGTGCCCTTGCCTGTCTTGACCTGAGCGGGTGGCGTCCCGGGCCTGGCGCCTTGTGGGCGGCCAGCTCGGGGACGCCTGAACGCCTGGGCGTCGAGAGAAGACGGGGTCCCTCCGGTTGACCGTCGGGCCCGTTCGCGGAGCGCGTCGCAGTACGCCGCGCATCCGCCGCCGGTCAGCCGTCGTGCGGCTGGCCGAACAGTTGCTGCCAGCCGGCGCCGGCCGGCTGGCAGACCGTGGCGAGGTCGACCTCGGTCTCGCCCGGGACACGGATTCGCTTGAAGCGCATCGGTGGGGCCGCCAGCGGCACCGTGGCGTCGAAGCCCATCTTCGAGCCGACCCCATCGCGGGTGGAAGGATCGAGCTTGGAGCCCTGGGACTCGTGGATCAGCACCAGGTCGCGGTCGGCCTGGAAGCGGGTCGCCACCGCCCACTCAACTTCGGTGGGGTTGTGGATGTCGACGTCGGTGTCCACCACCACCACGTGCTTGATGTCGTAATGGCCGGCGAGCGCGCCGAGGATAACGTTCTTCGCCTCGCCCTCGGAGCGCTTGTCGATCTGCACGTACAGGTGGTAGCGGCACACGCCGCCGCGGGCCAGATGCACATCGCGCACGCTGGGGAAGCTGCGGCGCAGGTGCGCGAGCATGGTCGCCTCGCGCGGGATGCCGCCGAGCAGCAGGTGCTCGAGACCGCCGCCGACGATGGTGTGGAACAGCGGCGCCTGGCGGTGGGTGACGGCGTCCACCTCAATCACGTGGCGTTCGGCGCGCTCGCCGTAGTACTGCGGGAACTCGCCGAACGGCCCTTCTTCCTCTCGCGCACCCGCCACCAGGCGGCCCTCGACCACGATCTCGGCGTCGGCCGGCACGCGGATGCGGTTGGTCACGCATTGCGCCACCGGCAGCGGGCGGCCGTGCAGTGCGCCGGCGATCTCCAGTTCGTCGTGATCGATCGGCACGATGGCCTGCGAGGCCATCAGCGTCAGCGGGTCGGAACCGATCACCACGGCGACCTCCAGGTCCTCGTTCTCGCGCTCGGTTTCCTGGAAGAACGCCAGTGCGTGGCGCGGCAGCAGCAGCGCGCCGAGGCGGTTGCGGCCGCTGACCTGCAAGCGGTGGATGGATACGTTCTGCACGCCGGTGCGCGGGTTGCGGGTGATCAGCAGGCCGGCGGTGATGTAGGGGCCGCTGTCGTGCTCGTTGTGCGTGGGGATGGGCAGTTGGGCGAGCAGATCGACGTCGCGATGCACGACCTGCTGGCAGGGCGCGTCGGTGACGTCCTGTGAGGGCAACGGGTTGAGGCTGGCGTGTTCGAAGCGCGCCAGCACCTGGCTCGGTTCGACCCCCATGGCCTCGGCCATCCACTGACGGTCCGACAGCAGGCCGGAGATCACCGGGATCTCGTGGCCGCCCGGTTTCAGGAAGAGGGACGCGCTGTGACCATCCAGGCGGTTGGCGATGGCCGCGACGCCGAAGCGCAGGTCGGTCCCCGGATGCACGATGCTCAGCCGCTGGGTTTGTTGCAGATGATCCAGCCAGCCACGCAGGCTGGCGCCGAGTGGCAGGATTGGGGAGGCGGATTCGGCCGAGGGCGAATGCTGGGACAGCATGGCGATACTCTCTCGTGATTATTGTTTTGGCCATGCTAGAAGCGTCGCGAAAGGCTGCCTATTAAGCTTTTCTGATGCGCGCCATCAGTGCCGGCGATGCCCTGTCCCCATTTGCACGACAGGCCGTTCGTACCCGCGCTGGCCATAACGATCCCTGATCCCCGACATCATTATTCCCTAATGGCTCGGATGCTCTGCCTGCGCTAGGTTCGTGACCACGCACCTGACGGGCCGGAGCGCGTGCTAGAGCCGTTGCCGGCCCGCCTATAAGAAAAACAAGAGGTTATCCATGGGCGTCGTCTGCACGTTCTCGCATCACCCTTTGCATTCTCCTTCGCTGGATCGATTGACCACCCGTTCGCCGGGTGGAGGGATCGCTCGTCGGCGATGCCGGTAATCACCCTGTGTCAACGGCCGTCGAGGTACCCGCGTTCGGCCGTCCGCTCGATAAAACAAGAAAGGTGAGCCATGAAGAAAACTACAAGACTGCTCTGCGCGCTGGTTTCAACCGCAGCCCTGCTGTTCGGCGCGGCGGCCTCGGCCAAGGACCTGCGCCTGGGGCTGATCGTCCCCGGCACGCACGCCTGGTCGCAGGCGGCGCAGGCCATGGGCGAGGAGCTGAAGGAGCGCTCCGGCGGCAAGTACGGCGTCGTGGTCTTTCCCGCCGGCCAGCTCGGCAGCGAGGCGCGCATGCTGCAACAGCTGCAGACCGGCGCGCTGGACATGGCCTTCATGACCACCGCCGAGGTGGCCAACCGGGTGCCGGATTTCGGTGCGCTGTTCGCCCCCTACCTGGTGCGTGACGTGGTGCAGGCCGGCCAGCTGCTCAACGGGCCGGCCGCTCAGGGGCTGCTCGAACAGCTGCCGGCCAAGGCCGGGGTGGTCGGGCTCGGCTACGGCGTGGCCGGCATGCGCCTGATGCTCAATGCCTTCGCCACCGATTCGGTCGAGGCCGTCAACGGCCGCAAGATTCGCATCACTCCGTTCCCGCCGGTACAGGATTTCTACCGTCTGCTTGGCGCCGCTTCCACGCCAATGCCGGTCACCGACGTCTACGACGCGTTGGCCAACGGCCAGGTCGACGGCGTCGACGCCGACCTCGAGCTGATCTGGAAGCTGCGTCTGTACGAGCGCGGCAAGACCGTGCTGCAGAGCAACCACATGATGTTCCCGGTGATCGGCCTGATGTCCGGGCGGGTCTGGGCGCAGCTGAGCGAGGAGGACCGCGCGCTGATCCGCGAGCTGAGCCGCAAGCACCTCGACAGCCTCACCGCCCACTACGAGAAGGCCGAGGCCGAGACCCAGGCGAGCATCGAGCAAGCCGGGGTCCAGGTGGTGCCGGTGGGCCCCGAGTTCTTCGGCGACAAGCTGCAGCAGTGGGAGGACACCTGGCTGAAGAAGACCCCGGCGCTCGCCGAATTGCGCCGCGAAGCGGCGGGCCTGCAGCGGCAATGAAGCGCGTCCCGCCGGCGCGACGCCCGCGGGGCTCAGATCCGTTCAGTTCGGGGACGTGCATATGATTCGGGCATTGAGTAATGCCATCGGCCGCGGCGAGCGGGTGGCCCTGCGCGCGCTGGTGGTGATCCTGCCGCTGATGATCCTGGTCAACGTGGCCGGCCGGGCGCTGAAGATGCCGATCTTCTGGCTCGACGAGCTGGCGGTGCTGACCATGGTCTGGCTGGCGATGCTGGGCCTTTCGGTGACCCTGCAGACCCGCGAGGCAGTGGCGGTGACCCTGCTCACCGACGTGGTGCCGGAGGGCGCGCGCAAGGCGCTCACCTGCGCCGCCGACCTGGTGGTGCTCGGCTTCGCCGTGGCGCTGCTGGTGCTCTGCTGGCTGTGGTTCGACCCACTGGCGCTGTGGCGCAGCGGCTTCGACGTCGAGGCCTTCGCCGCCGGGTCGTTCAATTACGTCTACCAGGAGCCGACCGCGACGCTCGGCGTCGCCAAGTTCTGGTTCTGGCTGATCCTGCCGCTGGTGGCGCTGACCAGTAGCATTCACGCCCTGGCCAACCTGCTCGACAGCCTGCGGGCGCCGCCGCGCGCGGTGCCCGCAGGCGCGGCGCAGGCCACGTCCGGTTCGGGAGAATAATCATGGTCATCGGACTCTTCGTGGTCATGCTGTTCATCGGCGTGCCGATCGCGCTGGTGCTGGCGGTCAGTGCCATGGTCTACATCCAGGCCAGCGGCAACGGCGTGCTGTTCCTTTCCTACCCGCAGCAGTTCTTCGGCGGGCTGGACAACTACGGGCTGCTGGCCATTCCGTTGTTCATGCTGGTCGGCGAGCTGATGAACGAGGGCGGCATCACACGGCGCCTGGTCGCCTTCGCCTCGGTATTCCTCGGTTCGGTCCGCGGCGGCCTGGCCTACATCAACATCCTCGCCAACATGATGCTGGCCTCGATCGTCGGCTCGGCCAACGCCCAGGTGGCGGTAATGGCGCAGGTCATGGTCCCGGAGATGCAGCAGAAGGGTTACGACCGCAACTTCGCCACTGCCACCACCGCGGCCGGCGCGCTGCTGGCGCCGGTGATCCCCCCGTCGATGCTGTTCGTGATTTTCGGCGTGCTGGCGCAGATATCCATCGGCGACCTGTTCATCGCCGGCATCGTCCCGGGATTGCTGATGGCCGGAGGGTTCATCCTGGTCATCGCGCTGCTCGGGTTCTTCTACCAGTACCCGCCGAACGAGCGTCTGAGCCGCGCGCAGATGCTGCGCAACGTGATCGGCAGCTTGCCGTCGCTGAGCGTGCCGGCGGTGATGATCGGCAGCATCGTCGGCGGCATCGCCACCCCGACCGAGGCGGCCGCGGTGGGCGCAGCCATGGCGGTGCTGGTGGGGCGCTTCGCCCACGGCGAGATGAAGTTCGAGCGGATGGGCGACATGCTCCTGCGGGTGGGCATCAACAGTGGCGTGGTGCTGGCCCTGGTGGCGGCGGCCGCGGTGTTCGGCTGGGTGATCGTCTATGAGCAGGTTCCGCAGCAGCTCGGTGCCCTGATGCAGAGCATGACCACCGACCCCTTCATCTACATGCTGCTGCTGATCGCGCTGCTGTTGGCGGTCGGCATGGTCATCGATGGCATCGCCGCGCTGATCCTGCTGGTGCCCATCGTGCTGCCGGTGGCGCAGTCGGTCTACGGCATCAACCCTTATCACCTCGGCGTGATCATGTGCATCAACCTCACGCTCGGCCTGCTCACCCCGCCGGTGGGCGCGGCGCTTTACGTCGCGTCCCGCGTCACCGGCTGCCGGCCGGGCGACATCATGCGACCGCTGTTGCCGTTCCTGCTCGTCACCCTGCTGGTGATGGTGCTGATCGCCTGGCAACCGGGGCTGGTGACCGCGTTCATTTCCTGACCTGCTCAAGGTCGCAACGCCTACCCCCGGCCGCGCAGCCGGGTTCGACTGGAGACTCTCTATGAATCGGATGAAAGACAAGGTGGTGATCATCACCGGCGCGGCCCAGGGTATCGGTGCGACCTACGCCCGAGCGATGGCGGCGGAAGGTGCCTGCGTAGTGGTCGCCGACGTACTGGACGGCGCGACGCTGCTCGAAGAGTTGAAAGGCATGGGCAGCCATGCGATCGCGCTGAAGACCGACGTCTCCGACGAGACGTCGGCGGCAACCATGGCCGCGGTAACGATGGAGCACTTCGGGCGGATCGACGTGCTGGTGAACAACGCCGCCATCTACGCCTCGCTGAAGATGAGACCGTTCGAGGAAATCGACCTCGGTGAGTGGGACAGGGTCATGGCGGTCAACGTGCGTGGCCCCTTCGTCTGCACACGGGCGGTGGCGCCTTACATGAAGGCGCAGGGCTCAGGGAGGATCATCAATATCTCGTCCGGTACGCCGTTCAAAGGCACTCCGGGGCTGCTGCACTACGTCACCTCCAAGGGCGCGGTCCTGGCGCTGACCCGCGCGCTGGCCCGTGAGCTGGGTGACCACGGCATCGCGGTGAACACCCTGGCGCCGGGGCTGGTGCTGAGCGAGGGGGTGGTGGCCAACGCCGAGATGCGCGAGCGCCTGACCGCGCCGGTGATCGCCAGTCGGGCGATCAAGCGCGACCAGGTGCCGGACGACCTGGTCGGCCCGCTGTTGTTCCTCGCCTCCGACGACAGCGCCTTCATGACCGGTGAGACGGTGGTGGTGGATGGTGGGTCGGTGATGCATTGAGTCGCAGGTGCGGTCATCGTGGCGATCGCCGGGGTACTGGCGCACGATGCACCCTGTGCGGCTCATGTACGGCCCGCAGGGGTCCATGCCTTCCGGACCGTCCCATCGGGTGGGGATGGCCTCGGGTATCGGGGTGATCTTGGTCGCCTGGCTCGCGTGCCGCTCCATGATCGGAGCAGCCACACCGGCCTGGAGTGAAGCCAAGCAGGGCGGCTCTCTGCTTCAGACCGCCGTCACGCCCACCCTGATCGCACGAGCGCGCCTACGGGGGCGGGGCGATGCCGCTTGGTGGGAACCCTGATGGTGCGCATGGCGCCTTCCGCGTCGGTCAGGGCCGCAGGATCGCCGGATCGATCACCACTTCGATGAGGAACGGGCTGTCAGCCGCCAGGGCCTGCTCGAAGGCCTCGGCGAACTGTTCGGTGCGTTCCACCCGTGCGGCGCCGGCGCCGTAGGCATGGGCCAGGGCGACCATGTCCGGATTGACCAGGTCGGTGCCGTAGCGGCGGCCGGGGTAGTGCTTGTCCTGGTGCATGCGGATCGAGCCGTAGGAGCCGTTGTTGACCACCACGACGATGACGTTGGCGCCGTACTGCACGGCGGTGGCCAGTTCCTGGCAGGTCATCTGGAAGCAGCCGTCGCCGGCGAAGCACACCGCCGGCCGCCCGGGCTGGGCGAGCTTGGCGGCGATCGCCGCGGGCAGGCCGTAGCCCATTGAGCCGGAGGTCGGTGCCAATTGGCTGCCCCAGCCGCGGTAGGGGTAGAAGCGGTGGACCCAGAGCGTGTAGTTGCCGGCGCCGTTGCTGATCACCGCGTCGTCCGGCAGGCGGCGGCCGAGCCAGGCGACGATCTCGCCAAGCTGCAGCGGGCCAGGCAGTTCGGTCGGCTGCTGCCAGGCCTGGCAGGTTTCGCGGGCCCGCGCCAGCCATTCCTGGCGTTCGCCGGGCAGGATCGACGGCTTCGGCAGCGCGACGGCAGCCTCGGCGAAGTTCGCCACCGAAGCGCACAGGGCCAGGTCCGGCAGGTACACGCGACCGGGCTCCTGCGGGTCCGGATGGATGTGCACCAGCCGCTGGCGCGGTTGCGGCGCCTCGACCAATTCGTAATGGCGGGTAGTGATGTCTCCCAGGCGAGTGCCGATCGCGATCAGCAGGTCGGCTTCCTTGATCATCGCGGCGAGCCCGGGGTTCATCCCTAGGCCGGCGTCGCCGGCGTAGTTCGGGTGGCCGTTGTCGAAGCGGTCCTGCCGGCGGAAGGCGGTAGCCACCGGCAGGCACTGGGCTTCGGCGAAGGCTTGCAGCTTGGTGCGGCACTCGGCGCTCCAGTCGGAGCCGCCGAAGATCGCCAGCGGCCGTTGGGCCTCGGCCAGCAACTGATGCAGGCGCTCCAGCGCCGGCGGTGCCGGATAGCCTTGGTTGATCGCCGCCGGGCCCAGTTCGACCGGCTCGACACGTTCGTACAGCATGTCCTCCGGCAGCCCGAGCACCACCGGGCCCTGGCGTCCGGAGCGGGCGGTGGTGAAGGCGCGGGAGAGGTATTCGGGCAGGCGCGTGGCGTCCTGGATGTCGGTGGCCCACTTGGCCACCGAGCCGAACAGCGCGCCGACATCGACTTCCTGCCAGGCCTCGCGCTCGCGCATGGCGCGCGGCACCTGGCCGACGAACACCAGCAGCGGCGTCGAGTCCTGCGCCGCCACGTGCAGACCGGCCAGCGCGTTGGCGCTGCCGGGGCCGCGGGTGACGAAGCAGACGCCCGGGCGTCCGGTAGTCTTGGCGTAGGCCTCGGCCATCATCGATGCGCCGCCTTCCTGGCGGCACACCACCAAGGCGATGTCGGGGGCGTCGTGCAGCGCGTCGAGCACGGGCAGGAAGCTCTCGCCGGGGACGGTGAAGACCCGGTCCACGCCGTTGCGCCTGAGCAGTTCGACGATGGCCTGTCCGCCATCGGGTCGGTTGTCGGCTGTCATCTGTTCCTCGCTGAGTTCGGCGAAAAAGCCGCGCGGCACCGTATGGCCGCGCGGCAAGGGGGCATTACTTGATCAGTCCCACTTCACGGTAGTACTTCTCGGCGCCCGGGTGCAGCGGAGCGGAGAGGTTGGCCGGATCCACCGAGCCCTCGGCGGTCCAGCCCTTCATCGAGCCGAACGAGCGCTGCAGCGACTCGCGGCCTTCCATGACCGCCTTGGTGATGGCGTAGGCCTCGTCCTCGGCGAGCTGGTCGTTGGCATACAGGGAGGTGGCGAAGCCGACGCCTTGGACCGGCTTGTCCTGCATCTCGAACATGCCGGCCGGCATGGTGGCGCGGACGAAGCCGAACTTCTCCAGGTGGCCGACGGCCTCGTCGCTAAGGTCGAGGAAGCGTTGTCCGGGGGTGATCGACAGTTGCGCGGTGTTCGGGTGGCCGGCGGTGGTGATGCCGATGATCATGTCGATCTGGCGGTCGCCGAACTGGTCCTGCAGGATGCTCAGGCTCGACTTGCTGATGCTGCCGCCGAAGGATTCGATCGCCTCGTAGCTTAGGCCGTTGGCCTCGAGGATCAGCTTGGCGATGTATTCGTTGAGGCTGCCCTGCGGGCCAGTGCCGATGCGCACCGCCAGCTTCTTCTCACGGATGTCGGCGAGCGACTGGATCGGACTGTCGTTCTGCACGGTGATGCGCTGGTAGTACTGGTCTAGGCCGCCCACCAGGCCGCGAACGTTCTCTATCTTTTTCTTGAACGGGCCGAACGGCTGCCGGGCCCAGGCGGCCACCGGCGGAAAAATCAGGCCGATGTCGGCGCGCCGGGCGGCCAGCAGCTGGGTGTTGGCGATGGCCATGGGCGTCCCCTGGATGTCCACCGTTGAACCGGCCGGCAGACGTTCGAGCATCTCGCCACGCAGGGCGCCGGCATAGGCGTACCAGGTGGTGCCGGTCGGCCCGGCGGCGAACTTGACCTTCACCGGGTCGGCGGCGAGAGCGCTGCCACACAATCCGATGGCTCCCAGCAGCGCGATCGCTGCATGTTTCTTAAGTGCCTTGATCATCTTCTTGTTCTCCTTGGTTGAATTCGGCAGGCGGACGGCCATCAGGCGCCCGACCTTCCCAGCACGCAGTTGCCCTGTGTGGCCCTGGCCTTGCGGTTCTGCCAGGCCCAGACCGCGCAGAACAGCACCAGACCGCCTATCGAGGCTTTGATGACCGGCGCGATCAACAGCGCCGCGGCGACGAACAGCAGCGCCGATTCGAGCAGTGAGTTGCGGGCACGCAGGTAGCCCGCCACGCAAGCGGCCAGTGCGTAGCAACCGATCACTGCGGTAACCACCGCCGGAACGATTGCCTGCCAGTCGCCCTGCAACAGCAGCGCGGGGCTGAAGACGAACGCGAAGGCGACAAGGAAGCCGGCCAGGCTGTAGCGGAACGCCACCCAGCCGGTTTTCCACACGTTGGCCTTGGCGATGCCGCCGGCGACGAAGGCGGCCAGCGCCACCGGCGGCGTGACCATCGACAGGGCGGCGAAATAGAGCACGAAGAAGTGCGCCGACAGGGCCGGCACGCCCAGCTTGTCCAGCGCCGGGATGGCGAGGATGGCGCCCATGATGTAGGCCGCGGTGGTGGGCATGCCCATGCCCATCACGATGACCATGAACATCACCAGCAGCAGCGCCGGGATCAGCATGCCGCCGGACAGCGCGGCGACGAAGGTGCCGAACGTCAGGCCGAGGTTGGTGACCGAGGCGATGCCGACCACGATGCCGGCACCGGCGCAGGGGATCGCCACGGCGATGGCGCCACGCGCTCCGGAATCCAGCGCCTGCAGCGAATCGCTGAGGACCGAGCCGGCGGCTTTCAATACGCCGTTGCCGCCTTCGGCGCGAAAGCCTTCCCACGCGCGGGTGCAGAGGCCGAACACCAGGGTGATCCAGATCGCCTGCAGGGTCGCCGAGCTCAGCGCGCGGCCGGCCATGATCTGGTACACCAGCACGAACACCGGGATCAGCAGGTACAGGCGCTTGAGCACGCTGTTCCAGTTCGTACCCAGTTCCGAGCGCTTCAGCCCGGCCAGGCCCTTGCGGCGCGCCAGCAGATCGACCACGAAGTACAGCGCGATGTAGAACAGCAGCGCCGGAATCAGCGCGGCGATCGCCACCTCCGCATAGGGGATGCCCATGAACTGCGCGATCAGGAAGGCCGCGGCGCCCATCACCGGCGGCATGATCTGCCCGCCGGTGGAGGAGGTCGCCTCGACCGCGGCTGCTTCCTCGGCGCTCATGCCGGACTTCTTCATCGCCGGGATGGTGAACATGCCCATCACCGCGGCGTTGGCCGTGGCGCTGCCGCTGACCGAACCGAACAGCGTGGAAGAGACGATCGAGACCTTGGCCATGCCGCCGCGAAAGCGGCCCACCAGCAGCACCGACAGGTCCATGAACAGCTGGCCGCCGCCGAACAGCTGGAGGAAGGCGCCGAACAGCAGGAAGTAGAAGACCTGGTTGTAGGACACGATGCTGGGGATGCCGAACACGCCCTCGTTCTGCATCGTCTGCATGTCCAGGAAGGTCTCGAAGAACAGCCGGCTCGGCTCGCCATCGTGGCCAATAAGCCCCAGCATTGGAATGTCGCGCAGTTGCGGGCCGATGAACTGGTAGGTGAGGAACACCAGGATCACCACCGTCAGGCCCATGCCCAGCGCCCGGCGCACGGACTCGATCACCAGCAGGATGACCGCGACACCGACCACCATGTCCAGGGTGGTGAGCGGGTCGACCATGGCGATGCGCATGTTCAGCATCTCGCCGCTGCGCAGGTAGTGCAGCGCGATGGCGACCGCCACGGCGGCGAGCAGGTAGTCCGAAAGGCGCGCCACGGTGAAGCGACCGACGTCGCCCTTGCGCAGCGGATGGGTGATGAAGGTCAGCACGACGCCGAACATGATGTGGATCGGCACCGCGACGATCAGGTCCAGCGGCGTGCCGTAGACCATGTAGATCTGGAAGGCCGCCCAGCAGAGCGCGACGATCGAGGCGGGGTTGGCGAGATTTTTCATGATTGTCTGCCGTATCGGGTGATGACCGGGGCCGGAGGCGCGAAGCTGCAATGCACGGGGACCGTGCAGGTCGTAGCTGTCAGGCGTCTTCGGCGGGGCGGGTGCGCGCGCGTGCGGATGGCGCATGTGGGCGCGGAGGTCTTACCGGCGGAGCGATGGCTGCAGGACGGGGGGGCAACCCACGAAGAAGATGGGTAGGCATGGCGGTTCACCGTTGTTGTTTTTGTCGGTAGTTTGCCGGTCCGGTGGATGTTTCCGGACCGGGTGCTTCGGCTTCATCTTATGTGGCTGCCGGAGCACCTGGCCATTAACGAATTTTGATACGCGCCATCAGGCGCAGCTCTAGCTGAAAACGCGCTAGCGCTTGATCTCGCCGAGCAGCCAGGACACCGCGACGCCGAACAACAGCGCCCAGAACGGCGAGCTGATGCCCAGCAGGGTGAACTGGCTCATCGCGACCGCCAGCGCCACGAAGGCGCCGATCTGGCAGGCGCCGCCCTTCTGGAACGCCTGCTGCAGCGAGCCGAGCAGCACGCCGATCATCGCCAGCCCGGCGATCACCACGATCAGCGCCTTGGGAAACGCCAGGATGAAGGGCACCGCCAGCCCGGCGAACAGGCCGAACAGGGCGAACAGCACGCCGTTGACCAGCGCCGCGCCGTAGCGCAGCCGCGGATCGTCGCCGGCCTGCTCCGACGAGCAGATGGCCGTCATAGGTCCGGCGATGTTGGCGTTGTGGCCACCCAGCAGACCTGCCAGCGCACCGCCGATGCCGCTGATGATGGTCATCGCGTTGATCGGCGGGCGATACCCTTCGGCCATCAGCACGCCGGTGGCCTGGGCGTTCTCGGCGCCGATCACCAGCGCCGTGAGCGGGATGGTGATGGCCAGGAAGGCGTCGAGGGAAAAGGTGGGCGCCGTGAGGGTCGGCATCACCCAGGCGATGTTCACGTTGGCCGGCTGCAACTGTCCGAAGGCGAAGGCCATCGCCAGCCCGACGACGCCAGCGACCAGTACCGGCGGTACCGAGCGCGAGAAGCGGGTGACCAGAAAGAAACTCAGCGCGGCGGCACCGGCGATCAGCGGCGCGCTGACGATGGCGTCCACCGAACCGGTGGCGAAGCGGATCATCGCCCCGGCGATCATCGCCATCACGATCGGCATCGGCAGCCAGCGCATCAGCCGGCCGATCAGCCCGGTGATACCGAGCACGAAGACCAGCACGCCGCTCATGATGAAGGCGCCGACCGCGTCGCTGAACGGGATGACGGTGAGCGACGCCGACAGGATCGCGGCGCCGGGAATGGTATAGGCACCGCAGATCGGCTGTCGGTAGCGCAACGCCAGGAACAGGCTGATGAGCCCGCCGAGGACGTAGATAGCGAACAACCAGGCCACCGTCTGGGCGTTGCTCAGGCGGCCGGCCTCGGCGGCATTGATCACCACCAGCGCCGGGCCGGTGCAGCCGAACAGGGCGGCGACCACCCCGGCGCTGATGGACTTGGAGTTGAGTGCACGGCGCAGCGAGGGCTCGCCGGCGGCAGGCGGGATGTCGACTGCCGGATGGGACAGGTTCTGGGTCATGGCAACGCCTTCGCTTGTTGTTGTTTGCGTCCGGTCGTTCGCCGAGTGCCGCCCCGTGGTGGGCGGCACGCGTGCAGGGTGTGGCTCAGAACTTGTTCACGATCTGCTGCGCGTCGGCGCTGCTGCGTTAAAAACAAGCTGGTGCGCCAGCCCGGTCTGGCGCGACCCGGTCGGAATGCTCATTTACAACTCGTAAAGTCGCCCGCGACTCCGACCGTTCCTCGCTTGTTTTGCCTTGCATCGCTCTAGCTCGCGAGACCGTGAACAGGCTCTCAGGTGCCGCGCAACTCACTCCCCACGGAAGACGGCGGGTCGCTTGCCGTGGAACGCCTCGACCCCTTCCTTGAAGTCCGCCGAGCTGCGCAGGCGGCTGTAGCAGTGGCCTTCCATCTCGATGGCCACTTTCAGCGGCGCGTCCTCGTTGTCGTTGATCAGCTTCTTCGCGGTGCGCTGGGCCAGCGGCGAGAAGCGGCGCAGTTCGTCCACCAGCGCGTCCACCGTGCTTTCCAGCTCGGCATCCGGCACGCATTCGGTGACGAAGCCCCAGTCGTAGGCCTGCTGGCCGGTGACGCGCTTGGCGCGCATGACCATGTGCTTGGTGCGGGCTATGCCGATCATCTTCTGCAGGCGCGCCGAGCCGCCGGAGCCAGGGATCTGCCCGAGGTTCTGCTCCGGCAGCGCGTAGCGCGTGGTTTCCGAGGCGATGCGGAAATCGCAGGCCAGCGACAGCTCGAAGCCGACGCCGAAGGTGTAGCCGCGGTTGGCGGAGATCACCGGCTTGGTGCAGCGCTCGGGCGCGGCCACGTTCCAGGCCAGTTTGGAGACGTGTTCCGGCGAAGCCTCAAGGAAGCCCTTGATGTCGCCGCCGCTGGAGAAGTGCTCGCCCTGGGCGCGCAGCACGATCACGCGCACGCCGGGGTGTGCGTCCAGCGCCTCGAACACCTGGCGCAGCGTTTCGCGCTGGCTCATGGCGATGACGTTGTACGGCGGGCGGCCGAGAATGATGTCGGCGCGCTCGCGGGCGGTGTCGACCTCGACGGTGAAACCGTCGAATTCGTTGTCCAGAAACTGCTCGGGCGTAGTGGTGTTCATGGTCTTTCCTCTTGTTGATCGGGGGTCAGCTGGCGGCCTTGAGCTCGCCGCCGTACTGGGCCACCAGCACGCGGCGCAGGATCTTGCCGACCGGGGATTTGGGAATCTGCTCGATGAACTCGTAGCGGCGCGGGCGCTTGAAGCGGGCGAGGCCCGAGGCGACGCAGTGGGCGTCGAGTTCCTCTTCGCTGACCGGATAGCGCAGCTTGATGAAGGCGGCGATCAACTTGCCCCATTGTTCGTCGGGCAGGCCGACCACGGCGATTTCCTCGACCGCGGGATGTAGCGACAGGGCGTTCTCGATCTCCGCCGGGCTGACGTTCTCGCCACCGGTGATGATCAGGTCGTCGACCCGTCCGGTGACGAACAGGTCGCCGTCCTCATCGAAATAACCGGTGTCGGAGGTGAAGTACCAGCCTTCGCGCAGCGACTTGGCGTCGGCGTCGGGGCGCTTCCAATAGCCCTCGAAGGCCTCGTCGCTGGCCAGGTCGGCGATGATCTGGCCTTCCTCGTTGGGCTTGGCGATCTGTGACGGAGACTGGGCGTCGAGGCTGACCACGCGAATCCGCTGGTTCAGCGCGCAGCGGCCGGAGGAGCCGGGCTTGCGGGCGGCGCTCTGGTCGATGGTGAAGGTGTAGATCTCCGAGCTGCCGTAGTGGTTGACGAACAGCTCGGGGCGGAAGGCCGCTTCAACCCGGCGCATCAGGCCGTCGCTCATGGGCGCGCCGGCGAAGCCGATCTTGCGCACGCTGGCGACCCGCTCGGGGCTGAACGCCGGGTGCTCGATGAGCATGTGGTAGAGCGTTGGCACCAGGTAGAGGTTGCTGATCTTTTCGCGCTCGATGGCATCCAGCGTGGCCTCGACGTCGAACTTCGGCACGCAGACGAAGTGCCCGTCGATCAGCGTCATCGACAGCAGCGAGCGCACGCCCATGGTGTGGTACAGCGGCATCACGCCGAGGGTGCACTCCTCGTGGCCGTAGAGGTTCTGCGCCACGTGCGCCACCGCCGCCGCGCGCTCGGCGCGATGCCGGCGCGGCACGCCCTTGGGCCGGCTGGTGGTGCCGGAGGTGTAGAGCATCAGCGACCAGTCCTCGGGGCCGGCGCGCAGGATGGTTTCGCCCGGTGCTTCAGCGCACAGCTGTTCGAAGCTCAGCGCGCCTTCGGCGGACGAGTCGCCGACGCTGACGCAGGGCACCTGCAGTCGGCCGCAGGCATTCACCGCCTCGGCGGAGGAATCGTCGTGCACCAGCGCGCGAGCGTCGGCATCGGCCAGGCACCAGTTCAGGTCGTCGGTGGTGCAGCGCCAGTTCAGCGGGGTCATGACGATGCCGCTGAACTGGCAGGCCCAGTGCAGCGTCGCCATCTGCCAGCGGTTCTGCATCACCGCCACCAGGTGGTCGCCCTTGCCGAGGCCGAGGCGTTCGAGCCCGTGGGCGGCGCGCTGGATGTCGGCGAACCATTGCTCGTAGGTCTTCTTCAGCGCACCGTCGCTGATCGCCACCGCCCCGGGGCGGCGTTCGACCGCGGCGAGAAAGCTGCGTCCTAAATCAAACATGGGTGTTCTCCAAGGCTTCTTGTTGTTGTGGGGCTTGCTGTTGGGCGCCGCGCTGGCGCGCCACTTCGAGCACCGCCTGGACCATGCCGGTGTATCCAGTGCAGCGGCACAGGTGGCCGGACAGCATGTCGCGCACCTGGGCCTCGTCGGGCTCGGGCACGCGCTCGAGGAATTCCACGCAAGACATCAGGATGCCGCTGGTGCAGAAGCCGCACTGCAGCGCGTGATGGCGGCTGAAGGCCTGCTGCAGGTCGTTCATCACATCGTCGCGGGCCAGCGATTCGACGGTGTCGATGCGCCGTTCGTGGGCTTGCACCGCGAGCATCAGGCACGAGCGCGAGGCGACGCCGTCCACCAGCACCGTGCAGGCGCCGCAGACGCCGTGCTCGCAACCGACGTGCACGCCGGTTGCGCCGAGCTCGTAGCGAAGGAAGTCGCACAGCTGCATGCGCGGCTCGGCATGCCCCTGGCGCGTGCGTCCGTTGAGTTGCAGGCGGATGGGAAAACGTTGGTCAGCTGGCGCGCGCATGGTCCTGTTCCTCGATCAGTTGCCGGCCGAGCTCGCGCACCAGGTGACGCCGGTACGCCGCGCTGGCGTGTACGTCGTCCTGCGCGCCGAGCGACCAGGCGAAAGCGTTGAGTGCCTCGGGCAGTTCCGCACCGCGTGGCAGGCGGCGCAGTACCGGACGGTCGGAGACGCCGCCGATGCCGAGCTCGACCGCGTCGTCGCGGATGCAGGCGGCCAGCGCCACCAGGGCGAAGTCGCCGTGGCGCATGGCCACTTCGCGGAAGCGGTAGCGCACCGCCGGATCGGCCAGCGGGAAATGCACCTCGCTGACCAGCTCGTCCGGGCGCCGGGCGGTGGTCAGCACGCCCTGGAAGAACTCCGCCGCCGGCACTTCCCGGCGCTTACCCTTGAGCGACTCGAGCACCACGCGCCCACCCAGGGTGACCAGGCACAGGGGGATCTCGGCGCTGGGGTCGGCGTGCGCCACCGAGCCGCACACGGTGCCGCGGTTGCGCGTTTGGAAGTGGCCGATCCAGGGCAGCGCGCGGGCCAGCAGCGGCACCTCGTCGGCCAGGCTGGCGCGGTCCATCAGCTCGACCTGGCGCACGGCTGCGCCGACGAGCAGATGGCCGCGCTCGACGTTGAGGTCGTGCAGGTCCCCGGCATGGTTGATGTCGACCAGCACCTTCGGCTGTGCCAGGCGCATGTTCAGCACCGCCATCAGCGACTGGCCGCCGGCGATGATGCGGGCCTGCTCGCCGTGCTCGGCGAGGATTTCCAGCGCCTCGCGCTTGCTGGCGACGCGGACGTAATCGAATGCGGCCGGTTTCATCGCGCACCTCCCTTGCCAAACAGGCCGAGCAGGCGTTGCCACACACCGCTGCGCACCGGCGCGCCGGTCAGGCGCTGCGCCAGGCGGGTGAAAATCTGCCCGATGATCACTTTCGAGGCGCTTTGCAGCATGCGCCCGCCGACCGCGGCGACCTTGCCGCTGACAGCGGCGTCGTAGGCGTATTCGAGGCGGGTGTGGCCGTTTTCCAGCTCGACGAAGCGCACCCGCGCGCTGCCGGTGGCCGAGCCCATCGGGCTGTTGCCGGAGCCGGACAGCTTCAGCGAATGTGGCGGGTCGAGGTCGGTCAGGCCGACCCGGGCGGCGAAGCGCGCGCGGATCATGCCGACCCCCACGGTGACGTCGGCGCGGTAGTGGTTCTCGCTTTCCAGCTCCAGCGCATGGCAGCCGGGGATGATCGCCTTCAGCGTTTCCGGATCGAGCAGGGCGTCGTACACCTGTTGCGGCGAGGCGGGGATCTCCACCGAGCCCTCGGCCTGCAGGCTGGAGCCGCCGGCCACCCTGGGCGCGTCGAGCACCATGCCCTCGGGCGCCGGCGGCTCGTCGATGCCGATCATCGTGCGCACCCGGGACGGCGTCAGCGGCAGGCGGATGTCCGAGCGGCCGAGGGCGTCGGCCACGGCGTTGGCGATGCACACCGGGGTGCTCATGTTGTTGCCTTCGCCGACGCCCTTGGCGCCCAGCGGGGTGAACGGGGAGGGGGTCTCCATGTGCAGGATCACCGGCTCCACCGCTTCCGGCGCGGTCGGCACCAGGTAGTCGGCGAAGGTGCCGGAGAGGAAGCTGCCGTCGTTGGCGTAGGCGAATTCCTCCATCAGCGCCACGCCCAGGGCCTGGGTGAAGCCGCCGCGGATCTGACCGTCGACCAGCATCGGGTTGAGGATGCGTCCGGCGTCGTGGCAGGTGACGTAGCGGTCGATGTGCACCTCACCGGTGACCCGGTCGATCTCCACGGCGCAGATATCGAAGATGAAGCCGTAGCACAGCGAGCTGTTGATGCAGTCCTCGTCGCTCGGCGCGGTCAGCTGCGGTGGGCTCCAGAAGGCGGTCTCGCGCAGACCGCCGAGCTCTCCTTCGGGCAGCAGGCCGGGCGACCAGTGGGTGGCGCCGGCGATGCGGTGGAACGGCTGGCTCGGCCCGCCCTCGACGAACACCTTTCCGCCGGCGAAGCGCACGTCCTCGGCCGGGACCTCCCACATGGCGGCGGCGATGCCGGCCATGCGCTCGCGGATGCGCATCGCGGCGTTGTAGACCGAGCCGGCGACGGCGCCGGCAAAACGACTGGAATAGTTGCCCGAGGCGATCGACCAGGCGTCCTTGCCGGTGTCCAGCTCGACGTTGGCGCTGATGCCGTCGAGCGCCACGCCGAGCACCTCGGCGACGATCTGCGCCACCACCGTCTGGTGGCCCTGGCCCTGCGGCGTGGAGGAGACATGCACCGAGACGTCGCCGAGCGGGCCGACGCTGACGGTGGCGGTACTCACCGCGCCGTTCTTCGGTCCGGCCTTGCGCCGCTCCTCGGGCGTCATCGCGGTGGTGATGTAGCCCATGTTGGAAATCGACGGCTCTACCGCCGCGGTGTAGCCGATGCCGTAGATCCGTCCCTCGGCGCGCGCCTGCTCGCGGCGGCGCAGCAGCTCGTCGAGCCCGCCGTCGCGCACCGCCAGTTCGATCGCCGCCGGGTAGTCGCCGGAATCGAGCAGCGCGCCGGCGGCGGCGCGGTAGGGGAAGGCGCCGGCCGGGACCAGGTTGCGGCGGATCACCTCGAGCGGATCCAGGTCCAGCTCGACGGCGACCTGGTGCATCAGTCGCTCCAGGGCGAAGTACACCTGGCCGCCGCCGAAGCCGCGGTTCAGGCCGCTCGGCACCTTGTTGGTCAGCACCACGCGGTTGCGCACCAGCAGGTTGCGGATCGCGTAGGCGCCGGTGAGGTTGCCGTGCATGCGGTAGAAGGTGGCCGGCTCGGGAGCGCGAAGGTAGCCGCCGCAGTCGTCGATCTGGTCGTATTTCAGCGCCAGCACGCGGCCGTCGGCTTCCACCGCCGCCTCGATCTCGCAGACCCGGTTGGTCGCGCTGGAAGAGGCCTGCAGATGCTCGAGGCGGTCCTCGACCCACTTCACCGGGGCGCCGACCTTCCGCGCCGCCAGGCCCATGAGCACGATGTAGGGGAACACGCCCTGCTTGATGCCGAAGCTGCCACCCGAATCCGGCGGGGTGCGCAGGCGCAGGCGGTTGCCAGGCACGTTCAGCGCCCGCGACATGACCGAATGCAGGGCGTAGGGGCCCTGGAAGTTGGAAAGCACCTCGTAGGTGCCGGTGGCCGGCTGGTACTGGCCGAGCACCACGTAGCACTCGATCGGGGTGCAGGAGTTGCGCGGGTAGTGGACCTTGATCGCCACCCGCCGCGCGGCCTTGGCGAAGGCCTCCTCGGGCTCGCCGTAGCGGAAGTGCCGCTCGTTGACCACGTTGCTGCCGACCGCCTCGTGCAGCACCGGCGCGTCCTCGGCGGTGGCCGCTTCCGGATCGACGATCACCGGCAGCGGCTCGTATTCCACCTTCACCGCGTCCAGCGCGTCCTCGGCCAGGTAGCGGTCGTCGGCGATCACCACGCAGACCGGCTCGCCGACGTAGCGGACCTTGTCCACCGCCAGGCACCAGTGCTCCATCGGCGCGCGCACGCCGACCGGGAAGGGATTGGCCCAGCGCTTGACGTCCTCGCCGGTGAGCACGCCGTGCACCCCGGGCATGGTCAGGGCGGCGGACGCGTCGACGGACAGCACGCGAGCATGCGCATGGGGCGAGCGGACGATGGCGGCATGCAGGGTGCCGGGCGGCGTGGCCACGTCGTCGGCGTAGCGGCCGAGCCCGCGCAGCAGGGCGGCGTCCTCGACGCGGGCCTGGCGACGCCCGATATGGCCGGTAGCGGCCTCGGCAGTGCTCTGATGCATGTTCATTTTGTGAACTCTTGTTTTTGTGCATGAGGCGATGTCCCCGATTCTCTGCATTCGCCTGGCGCGCCGCCTTGCCCCGGACTACGAGGTTCTGCGCTGGAGTCGGGAAATTTACCCTGGAGTCTGATTGCGGTGATGGAGGGCCGTCGGTCAGCGCCTCGAGGAGCACAGCCGGCGCAGGCGCTGTACCTCGCGCTGAGCGCGAGTAAGGCTTTGGATGCTGATTCCGAGGACAGCGAGGCGGGGTGATGCCCTATGCGATTACCGTTCGGTTTGTTCCAGGATTCGCATCAGGCAGCTGATAAAAGCCTTCATCGAAGGCGTCTGGCGAAATGGTTTTCGCTGTAGCAATCCGAGCGTACGCCGTGCCGGCTGCTCGACTGGCAGTACCGCCAGCCCTTCGTCGATTCGCAGGAAGGTTGTGCAGCTAGCGGGCAGCAGCGAGAACCCCAGGCCCTCGCGCACCAGTGCGGCGGCAGTGCTCATGTGGGCCGCCTCCCAGGCTGGCGTCACCGGCATTTCCAGATAACGTAGGGCCGCATCGACAAGGGGGCGGATGCTGGTGTCGCGTGTTAGCGCGATGTAGGGCAGACGCTTCCAATCATCCGCGTGCGAGTGTTCCTTGCGAACCAGCAGCGCGAGGTTGTCGTCAACCAGGCGTTCGAACTCAAGCCCTGAAAGGTCCTCGGGTAACGAGCTGATGCCCGCGTCGACTTCGCCCTCCTTGACCCATGCCAGTATTTCGCCGGCTCGACCGTCTCGCAGCGAGACCTTCACGCCTGGGTAGCTTTGCGCAAAGGCAGCTATGACCTTGGGCAGAAACGAGGCCGCTGCCGTTGGCAATGCCGCCAGGCGAATCGTGCCGCGGCTGAGGTTCAGTGTTTCGCGTGCATCGCGTACTGCATCGTCCATGTCACGCAGCATCCGTCTGGCCTGTGGCAGGAAATGCGCTCCGGCCGGGGTCAGTTCGACGCTGCGGGTATTGCGGGCGAGCAGTTGCAGGCCGAGCGCTTCCTCCAGCTTGCGAATGTTGTAGCTCAGCGCCGGCTGGGAGAGATGAAGCTGCTCGGCCGTACGGGTGAAGCTCGACGTCTCGGCAATGAGGATGAAAGCCCGCAGTTGGCGAAAGCTGATATCCATGCTGACTCTTTAATAAAAAATATGGATCAAATCATCCTACATTTAAAATTCACAGAACAATCCTTGCATCGCACTATGGCCACCAACCCATGCTTACGGCGTGAGAGCGATGACAAGAACAATTCATATCGGATGCGGAGCGGGCTTCGCCAATGATCGGCCCGACGCAGCATTGCATCTGGCGCGGGACCTGGCACGACGACCGGGGCAACGCTATCTCATGTTCGAGCTGCTGGCTGAGCGCACGCTGGCCGAGGCGCAGTTGCGCAAGCAGGCCGATCCCGCCAGTGGCTACGCGGCGCGCCTGTTCGATTTTTTCACGCCCGTGCTGGATATCTGCCTTGAGGCTAAGGTTCCGGTCATCACCAACGGGGGCGCCGCAAATCCTCGTGCTGCGGCCGAACGATTGCGGGCTGAGCTGGCCGGCCGACGTGCCCAGGCAAGGATCGCCTGCGTGCTCGGTGATGACCTCCTGCAGATGGATCGTCGACGTCTTGGTGACTGGCTAGCACTAGACAACCCACAGGACGACCTGGTCTCAGTCAATGTCTACAGCGGCGCTGACGGCATTGCCACTGCGCTCGCCGAAGGCGCCGACGTGGTGCTCTGCGGCCGGGTCGCCGATCCGTCGCTGGCGGTCGGCGCGATTCGCCACGGCCTGGGCTGGGCCTGCGACGATTGGCAGAAAATGGCCATCGCCACCGTGGCCGGGCATCTGCTCGAGTGCTGCACCCAGATCACCGGTGGCTACTTCGCCCATCCCGGCCTCAAGGAAGTGCCTAATCCCGCGGGCCTGGGCTGCCCAATCGCCGAGATCAGCGAGGACGGCGGGCTAGTGATCACCAAAGTGCAAGGCTCGGGCGGCTGCGTCACCGAGCGCACGGTCAAGGAGCAGTTGCTCTACGAGGTGCACGACCCGCGCCGATACCTGACGCCCGACGTCATCCTCGACCTGGGCGAGGCCCGGGTGGTAACCCTCGGGGCAGATCGCGTCGCGGTCAGCGGCATTCATGGCCATCCGCGCCCCGACACGCTCAAGTGCCTGGCCGGCGTCCGCGGCCTGTGGTTCGGCGAGGCGGAGATTTCCTATGCCGGCCCCGGTGCCGTGGCCCGGGCGAACCTCGCGCGCGAGATCCTGCTGCGGCGTTTCGACCAGTTGGCCCCGGGCGTGCAGCCCTGGATCGACCTCAGCGGAGTCGCCAGCCTTTTCAACGACGGGCGTGGCGACTATCTCGCACAGCGCCTGGCGCAGGCGCCAGAAGTGGATGATGTGCGCGTGCGCGTCGGCCTGGTACTGCGCGATCGTGGCCTGCTGGAAAGACTGCTGGCCGAGGTGGAGGCGCTCTACACGAACGGCCCGGCCGGCGGCGGAGGCGTGCGCCGGCACGTCGGCGAATCCATCGTCACGCGCAGTTTCCTGATTCCGCGCAACGTCCTCGAAACGCGCCTGGAGTGGTTCTGATGACAACCGTGATCCTCGCCGACTACGCCCACGCCCGCGCCGGCGACAAGGGCAACATCCTCAGCATCGCCGTGTTTCCGCTGGACCCGGCGCACTACGCCTGGCTTCGTCGCGAACTGACCGCCGAACGGGTCGCCGCACAGTTCGCCACCCGACGCCCGTCGCGCGTGCAGCGTTATGAGGTCGCCTCGCTCGCGGCGCTCAACTTCGTGCTGGACGACGCGCTGGAAGGCGGCGTCAACCGCAGCCCTGGGCTCGACCGGCACGGCAAGAGCCTGAGCTACCTGCTGCTCTCGATGCGCCTGCCGGCGCCGGGTTGACGGCGCGCGCAACTGTTCCAACCCACCGGACCCGACTCGAGAGGCCGGGCCGAACAATAAAAACAATCAAGAGGCTTCGAACATGCTCACCGCACTGGGATTCTTCATGATGCTCAGCATCATCGGGCTGATTTTGCTGCGCAGGATAAGCCCGATGGTGGCGTTCACCACGATTCCGGTCGCCATCTGCCTGCTGGCCGGCTTCTCGCCGCCGCAAATCGGCGAGTTCATCAAGAACGGATTGGTCACGGTCGCGCCGACCGCCGCGCTCTTCCTGTTCGCCATCCTGTACTTCGGCATCATGCGTGACCGCGGCTTGTTCGATCCGCTGGTCAACTTCCTCATCCGGCGTACAGGGGGCAAACCTCTGGCCGTTGCCCTCGTCACCGTGGTCATCACCGCCGTGGTTCACCTGGACGGTGTGGGGGCGGCCACTTTCCTGCTGACCATTCCGGCCCTGCTGCCGCTGTACAAACGCCTGAACATGAGCCCGACCATGCTCCTCCTGCTGGTCGGCACCACCGCCGGGGTGGGCAACATGGTGCCGTGGGGTGGTACCACCGCCCGGGCGGCGGCGACCACCGGCCTCGATGCCACGGAGCTCTGGCTGGGACTGATTCCAGTGCAACTGGTGGGGTTCGGCTGCATGCTGCTCATCGCCGCCTGGCTCGGTCTGCGTGCGCAGCGGGCGATACCGGTGTCCCTCGGCGCCGCGTCGAGCTTCGATCCCGACCTGGCACCGCCGGAGCGGCGGGAGCACGCGCTGTCGCCGCAGGGCCTGCGCTACTGGTTAAACGTGGCGCTGACGGGGGCGATCCTCGCGTGCCTGTTCACCGGGATCTTTCCGCTCTATGCCTGTTTCATGGTCGGTCTGGGCCTGGCGCTGCCGCTGAACTTCCCTTCGCTGAACGAACAGACCGAGCGCATCAAGGCGCACGCCGCCGATGCCCTGCAGATGGTCATGGTCATGATGGCCGCCGGCGTGCTACTGGGTGTGCTGTCCGGCTCGAAGATGTCGGATGGCATGGCGCTGGCCCTGATAGACATCCTGCCGGGCGGTTCGGCTCAGTACCTTCATTTGGTCATTGGTGCCTTTGGCGTACCGCTGGGAATGATCTTCTCACCAGATGCCTACTATTTCGCCCTGCTGCCGGTGATTCGTGACGTCGCGACCGCCGCGGGCGTGCCGTTGGAGGCCGTGGCGCGCGCCATGCTGATCGGTGAGAACACCGGTTTCGCGATCAGCCCGGTGGTTCCCAGTGTCTACCTCGCGCTGGCGCTCGCGGGCGTCGAGTTGCGCAAGCACATCGCCTACACATTCTTCTGGGCCTGGGGTGTGAGTCTGGTGATGCTCGTCTTCGCCATGGCCATTGGTGCAATCCGGTTCTAGCGGGCTGGGCGGAAGGCCCCGTATGTCGATCTTATGTTTGCTTCGGCGCAGGGCCGTTACCGGGCTCCGCCACCCAGCAGCCTGAGGCTAGCTTCGTCCGGTTTGCCCGCGAAGTAGCGCTCCAGTGCCCGCTGAAACAAGGTTTTTTCCGGTGCGACGCGGGCGAACAGGGTCATGCAGGAGTGCAGCTTGAGGTCGTCGGGAGAGCCCAGTATCTGGTGCGCGGTGAGAGTGTCGTGTGACAGCAGGGCAAGGGTGCACTCCTCCAGCCTGGGGCCCAGCAGAGGGTGCTGGAGGTAGGAGAGGGCTTCTTCCCGGCCCGACAGCGCATAGCGGCGAGCTATTTCGCTGCGCCCAAGGCCGGCGAGTTGTGGAAAGATGTACCACATCCAATGGCTCTGTTTGCGGCCGCTGCGCAGTTCCGACAGCGCGCGGGAATAGTCCGCTTCTTGAGCCTCCACGAAGCGTTGCAGATCGAAATCGGCGCTCATGCCTGTCTCCGTTTACCGGTGTGCCTGAAGCGTTTGAGCACGGATCCCGGGCATGGATTCACTGCGGTGTCCGGTTCGAGCCCTGCGACCGACCAGGGGAAAGCCATGACCTCGCGTTCCGTTATACGCCAATACCCCGCCTACCGTGACGACATCGGCGAGCTGGTGACGCGCCGGCCGCTGCCGGGGCCGGGCATCGATCAGCTCGATCCCTTCCTGTTTCTCAACCATCACGGCCCGCAGCGTTATGCGCCGGGCAATCGCGGCTTGCCCTTCGGCCCGCATCCTCACCGGGGGTTCGAGACGGTGACCTTCATGCTCGCCGGCGAGCTGGCGCACCTGGACAGCGGCGGGCACGAGAGTGTCATCGGTGCAGGCGGGGTGCAGTGGATGACGGCCGGGTCTGGGCTGGTCCATGCCGAAGTGTCGCCGGAGTCGTTCAAGCGCAGCGGCGGGCCGCTGGAAATCCTGCAGCTGTGGGTGAATCTACCGTCCCGCCTGAAGATGACCAAGCCGGCTTATCGCGGGCTGATCCGTGACGAGATCCCGGTCATTGCCCTCGATGAAGGTCGCGTACGGGTCAACTTGGTCTCCGGTGAGTTCGGCGGGCGCACCGGGCCGATCGCGTCGTTGACCGGTGTCGCGATGATGACGGTGGAGATGCAGGCCGGCGGTAGCGTGACCCTGCCGGCCCCGGCGGGGCGATCGGTGTTTTGCTATGGGGTCCGTGGGGCGCTTCGGGTCGCAGGCGTGGCCTGCGAGCCCCATCATCTAGTCCAACTGGACGACCAGGGCGAGGGTGTCCATGTGCAGGCCGATGGCGAGGCGGTGTTGCTCTACGGCCATGCCGAGCCGATCGGGGAGCCCGTGGTGGCCCACGGCCCCTTCGTCATGAACAGCCGCGAAGAAATCAGCCAGGCGATTCACGATTACCAGAGCGGCGCGTTCGGTGAGGTATCGCTCTAGCGGCCGGTCATTCAGGCGCGGAGAGCATCGAGTGGATGTCGTTGCGTATGGTGCTCAAGGCGTCCCGGCTGGTCGGGTCTTCGCCAGCGAGGCCCGAGGCGGTGATCAGGATCTCCCAGAGTGTTTGCTCGAGCTCCTGAATCCGTGCCTGATGCTGCTGCGCCTCGGCAATGGCGTGGCGGCCTTCCTCCAGTTGCCGCTCGAGCCGTTCGATGGTTTCGTAAGCGGTATGCAGCATGGCGCCAGCCTCGTCGCTGCGGTTGGCGGAGGCATCGAGTAGCCAGTTCTTGATAGTGACGTTTTCCATGACAGTCCCTCGCCATCGTTGTAGTCGAAGTTGGGCGTGATCACTGAATCGGGAGTGTAGACTTCATTCGTTTCCGTTGCGCTGTCACGCTCTGGACTCTTTACCCCTGCAGGGCGCGGCTGCCGGGGCCTGAACAAGAAAGCCCCGCTCAAGGGCGGGGCTTTCTTGTCGTTCGGTTGTGCCCTGAAGCACAGGCAGTTATTTCTGAATCCAGGTTCCGTTGAGCTGAATGATCTGGCCGGCAGGGGTCTTTTCGATGGCTTTCTTGCCGGCGATGGCTTCTACGTCCTTCAGGCTGATGCCGTTCTTTTGCGCGACACGGTGATATTCGGCGCGGCGGGCCTGGTTGATCTGTGCGGCGATCTCTTCGGCCTGGCCGCCGGGCTTGACCACGCCCAGGTAGCCGTCGGGCTTTTCGCCAAGCTGGCCGCTGGCCTTGGCATCGCCCAGGGCCGACATCGCTTCGTTGAGACTCAGGGCTGCCGCGGGCAAGCTCAGGCACAGGGCTAGCAGCAGGGTTCCCAGTTTTACGGTGGTTTTCATCGGGGGCCTCAGAATAGTCCGCTGTTTTCGTTGATGATCGAGTCCAGAGCCTTGTCCACACGGATATAGATTTCGTGTTCGATCTTCACGTTCAGGTTGATGTTGATCGGCTCGTTGGGCACGGCCAGTTCCACCCTGGGGGTACAGGCGCTGGCCAGCAAGGCCAGCAGCAGAATGGTCAGAGGTTGGCGCAACCGCATGCGGTGTCTCCTGTATCAGGGTGTCGTTGGTGCATTGTCGCGTTGCAGACGCTCCTGCACACGCTGCTGGATGGTTTCGCTCACTCGGTCGGACAGTTGCAGGCTGGTCAGCAGGGCAGGGATGTCTTCTTCCAGATTGATGTTGAAGTTGATCGGCCGCCCGCCCTCCAGAGCCGGGTTGCGCCCCTGCAGACGCAAGCCCAGCTGCAGCTTGCCGCGCTCATCATAACGAACGTCGCTGTCCAGGACTGAGTAGTGGAAGTCATCCAGCGCCTCGGTCACCAGCCCCATGGCCGGGTTGGAGCGGCCCAGCGCCTGAATCTGCGGCGAGCGGAACTGCAGGACGCCGCCAGGCTCACGCGCTGCCAGTTTGCCGCCTTCGATACGCAGGCCCTCGCCGCTGCGGTGCACTTCGAATCCTCCATCCACCAGTCCGCTGCCCTGCAGCCCTTCGGCGGGGTAGGCGATGAACAGCTGCGACAGCTGCAGCCCCTCGATGGCGACGGCGACCTTCTGCTGCGCCGCCGACAGATCCAGACTGCCGGGCTCGATGGATACCGTGCCGCCGAGGACCCGGCTCTGGGCCTGCTGCCAGCTGAGCGTACCGGCTGACAGGGCGTCGAGGCTGGCCTCGTAGCGGCCCTGCGCCTGCAGCGGGCCGAAGGCTATGCCCGGATTGGCCTGTTCCAGCTGCAGCTGGGCCATGTCCAGGCGCAGGCGATTGGCGGCCAGCGCCAGTTCCAGGCGCGCGTCTAGGCCGGTCAGTTCGGTCCGGTCGTAAATACCGGCCAGCCCTCCTGCGGTTAGGCGGGCGTTTGCCTGCAGCGGGGCGGCATCAGGGGGAACGGTCAGCGAGAGATCGCCCTGCAGGCGTCCGCTGTTCAGCTCCAGAAGTGCAGGCCAGTCGTTGAAGGTCGACGCCAGCGGGTTGCTGGCGCGAAAGAACAGATCCTGAAGCCTGGCTTTGAGGGTCAGCGGTCCGCTCCAGGGCTTGCGCAGGTTGGTGACGAGCACGAGGTCGCTGTCATTGGAAAGCGGCCCGTCCAGCAGCAGGCGCGTCTGGTCCGCATCGAGGTTTGCTTGCCAGCGCCAGCCCTGGGTGCGTAGCTGCGCCTGTTGCAGCTCCTTGACCTGCAGACGCGCCGGGCCTTTTGCCTGCGCTTGCACGATGCCCTCCGGGGCGAGACGGGCTTGAATCGCCAGTCCGGACAGGTCCGCCAGCACACCGGAAAGGCTGACCGGGCTGTCTGCGGCGATGCGAACCCGTTGCGCCGCAAGGGTGGACGCCTTGTTCAGGGTCAGGGTGAGCTGCTCGCTGCTGGCTTGCCCGCTCAAGCGCAAATCGGCGGTGAGGCTCGTGAGCGTGGTGGGCGGTAGGGTCAGGGCCTGGGCCTTTAGTCGCAGCCTGCCCTGGCTGATATCCGTGCGATAAGGTGCCCGGGCCGAGAAGCGCAGTTGGGCTTCGAGTTCGCCTGCCAGCGGCCCCCCGGCGATGAGCCTGACGGCGACGGGTAGTCGGTCGTCAGCCACTTCGGCGGACAGCGGCTCGGCCGTTAGCCTCAGGCGATCGCTGCGCAGCTCGGGCGGTAGCGCCTCCAGGAGCGAAGCTTCGGGGGCCAGATTGAGGTCGGCAGAGAGCGAGGTGGGTGCCCACTGGCCATCAACGCCGCTGGCGGCGAGCTCCAGCCGGCCCTGCACCTGGCCAATACCGACGAGGGGCCAGGCACTGGGCAGCGTGGCGGCGAAGCTGAGGTCGCCGCCCCAGGCGCTTCCCTCTGTGGGAAGCTCCCCTTGCGATCTGGCATGCAGCGCCCAGCCGGCACCGAGCCGCATCTCCCCCGGGGTGGCAGGCAGATCGATCGCCGCGCTTGCCGTCCAGCGCTCCAGCCAGGGCAGCAGCCAGGCGGTCTCGGGCAATTCGGACATTGCCAAGGTGCCGCTCCAGCGCAGGTCTTCGTCGAGCCAGGCAAGCCTATTGGTGGCATTGAGTCGCGGCTGTTCGTTCAGCGCCAGTTGCAGGTCCAGCCCATACCCGTCTGGCTGCTCGCTCATCTGTGCGGCCAGGGCGATCCGGTGGGCATCGCGTTCGAGACTGAGGTCGGCCACGAGCTGCGTATCTTGCCGATGCCAGTTGAGGGCGCCGGCCTCGGAGCAGGGCTGCTGTTCGGCGCAGGGCAGGGTGACCGTCAAACTGTCGATCCGGCCACGCTCGGGCAGCCATGCGGCAATCGATCGCAGCTGGTCGCGGTCCGGCAGCATCAGGGAGGCATTGGCGGTGGGTTCGTCTTTGATGCCGGGCTGCCAGGCGAGGGATAGCTCGGATACCACCAGTGAGCGAATCGGAAGCGGGGAGCGCCAACGGTCGATGCGCAGGTCGATACCCTGCAGATGAACCTTGAGCAGCGCGCCGTTTTCGCCGTGCTGGCGTACGTCCAGCTCGTCTAGCCGCAGACCGCTCAAGGAAGGAGACAGACCGCGCCAGTCCAGCTGCTCGATGCCGTTTCGCTGCTTGAACAGCTGCCACTGGCTCCACCCGAACCATCCGGCCGCCAGGGTGAGCACGATCAGCAGGCCGAGCAGGGAGACCAGAATGCGACGCCGCCGAGTCATTGCAGCTCCGTGGAGACAAAGACGACAGCATAAGCAGGCAGTTGCCGCTTGGCGACATGCACAAGATTCGGGCACGGAAGACAGTTGTAAGACCGCAAAGTTCCCTTATTGCCGTTCGTCGGAAAGGCTGCGGCCCTGCTAGGACGGGGCTCACAGGCGGTGCCCTGAACTTGTGCACATTTGCGAAACGGTCTGTCAAGTGCATATGACAAACTGACGCAAGCACCAGGCGTTATTAGAATTTTATATAAATTATTGAAAAATAAGGACTTTTAAGGCTGGTGAAAAAAGCGCCAGATTGTCTGCGGCCCCCGTTGCATCGGGGATAGCGGCACTTGCCACCGGTTTGTCCACTGAGTTATCCACAGGTTCTGTGGATTAAAAAAAGGGTGTGACGTAGATCGCGTTTCAGTCCGTTTGACAAGTCTTTTACTCCTGAAAAAAAGGAGTAGAGTGCGTCCCCCTGTTCAGCCAACCGCCTACTCGACTCCATGAGAACGCGTTCCTTCAGCTCCGCCGCTTCGTCCAATCCCGCTTCCGAATCCACCTCGCCGCGTATTCGTATGGCGATGTGGCTGCTCGATAGCCAGCGCCTTGGGCAGACCGACAGTGTCAAACGCATCGCCGGCCGGCTGCTGAAACAACCTGCCCGTGAAGGCGTTGTCGAGGCGCAGAGCCGGCTGGGCCGTTTGTTGTGCCGGGACTGCGACAGTAAGCGCGATCGGCGTATAGGTTTCGAGCTGCTGCGCCAGGCAGCGCGTGCTGGCGACCGTCAGGCCCAGTTCGAGTTGGGCCAGCTCTATGCCCAGCCCCGTCACCATGAACCGGCGCAGGCGCGCCACTGGCTGGAGCTGGCTGCCGCACAAGGCTCCAGCGAAGCCCGGTTGCTGCTCAACCGCCTCAAGCCCGGCGCCTGACCCTATCCTGCCTGCTGGGTATACTGCCGGGCTATCGCGCGGGAGTTGCCCATGTCATTTGATCCGCTGATTCTAACCGCCGGCCTCGGCGCCCTGTGCGCAGTGCTGGGCGGGTTCGCCTGGGTGCTGGCGCGCTGCCTCGCGAATGTGCGCAGCGAGCAGGCGTTGTTCGAGGAACGACTGGCGCAGGCGCAACTCGCCCAAGAAGGGCTCAGCGCGCAGCTCGAATCCAGCCGGCTCGAGCAGGAGGAACTCAACGAGATCAAGGCCGCCCAACAGGCCGAACTGGCCGCGCTGCGGCGCGAGGCCGAACTGCTGCAGCTGCAACGCCAGGAAGCGCGCGAAAACTTCAAAGAACTGCAGGCCGAACGTAGCCAGCAGCAGACCGAGCTGCGTGACCTGGGCGCGGCTCACGCAGCGCTGACCGCCGAGCTGAAGGAACAGCAGAACGCTCACCAGCAACGCCTTCAGGACCTCCAGGCGGCCCGCGACGATCTGCGCGCGCAGTTCGCCGAGCTGGCGGGGCGTATCTTCGACGAACGCGAGCAGCGTTTCGCCGAATCCAGCCAGGAGCGCCTCGGCCAGCTGCTGGACCCTCTTAAGGAACGCATCCAGGCGTTCGAGAAACGGGTCGACGAAAGCTACCAGAGCGAGGCGCGCGAGCGTTTCTCCCTGGCCAAAGAGCTGGAGCGCCTGCAGCAGCTCAACCAGCGCCTCGGTGACGAGGCCACCAATCTCACCCGCGCGCTGCAGGGTCAGAAGACGCAAGGCAACTGGGGCGAGCTGATCCTCGAGCGCGTGCTCGAACATGCCGGGCTCGAGAAGGGCCGCGAATACCATACCCAGGTCAGCCTGCAGAGCCCCGACGGCCAGCGCTTCCAGCCGGACGTCCTGATCCATCTTCCCGGCGAGAAGCAGGTGGTGGTCGACGCCAAGGTCAGCCTCACCGCCTACCAGGCATCCACCTGTGCCGAGTCGGATGGCGACCGGACGCTGGCGCTCAAGCAGCACGTGCTGTCGCTGCGCAACCACCTCAAAGGGCTCTCGTTGAAGGATTACCAGCGCCTGGAAGGGCTGCAGAGCCTCGACTTCGTGTTGATGTTCGTGCCCATCGAGGCGGCCTTCGCGGCGGCCCTGCAGGCCGATCCCCAGCTGTTCCAGGAGGCTTATGCGCGCCATGTGGTGATCGTCAGTCCGACGACGCTGCTGGCCACGCTGCGGGTGATCGACAGCCTCTGGCGGCAGGAGCGGCAAAGCCAGAACGCCCGCGAGATCGCCGAAAAGGCCGGCGCGCTGTACGACAAGTTTGCGGCGTTCATCCAGGACCTGGACGAGATCGGCGGGCGTCTGCAGCAGCTCGACAAGGCTTACCTCGCCGCGCGCAACAAGCTCACCGATGGCCGTGGCAACCTGGTCGGACGGGCCGAACAGCTCAAGCTGCTCGGCGCCCGCGCCAGCAAACGTCTGCCGTCGGACTGGCTGGAGCGCGCCGGGGCCGAAGCGCCTGTGGATTCCAGCGAGCCCTAGCCTTGGCTCAGGACAGCGTCAGGTGACGGCTCATCAGCGCGCGTAGCGCTGCCGGCTTGACCGGTTTGGCGAGGAACTCCAGCCCCGCGGCATGCACCGCTGCGATCAGCTCGGGCCGGCCGTCGGCGCTGATCACCACGCCCGGCACCGGCTCGCCCAGGCGCGTACGCAGCCAGGCCATCAGCTCCGTGCCGGTTTCCCCTTCGTCCAGGTGATAGTCCACCAGCGCCAGCTGCGGTCGCACGTCGTCGTCCAGCAGATGCTCGCATTCGAGCCGGTTGCGTGCGGTCCAGACCTGACAGCCCCAGCGTGACAGCAGGCTATGCATGCCCGTGAGGATGCTGCCCTCGTTATCGATGCACAGCACCTGGGTGCCGGTCAGCGCTTCGTGTACCGGGTCGAGGCCAGCGTTCGGCTTGGCCAACGTCGAGTGATGTGCGATCGGCACAGTCACGCTGAATACGCTGCCCTTGCCCGGCCAGGAGCGGACCTCCAGGCTGTGGCCCAGCACCCGGCAGAGACCGTCGGCGATCGCCAGTCCCAGTCCCAGGCCCTTCTCGGCGCGCGTTTGGTGGCTGTCCAGGCGTTTGAATTCCTCGAAGATCTCGCTGCGCTTGTCTTCCGGGATGCCCGGGCCGCGATCCCAGACTTCCAGGCGCAGTGCATTGCCGGTGCGGCGCACACCGAGCACCACGCGGCCGTTGGCATAGCGGAAGGCGTTGGTGAGGAAGTTCTGCAACACCCGGCGCAGCAGCTTGATGTCGCTTTCCACCCGCAGCCGGCTGCCGTGATAGCGGAAGTCGACGCCCTGCTCGTGGGCCAGCGCCGTGAACTCGGCGCCCAGCGTGTCGAACAGCTTGGAGAGGGCGAAGGGGTTGCGCTCCGGCGTGATCCTCCCGCTTTCCAGGCGGGAAATGTCCAGCAGGTCGATGATCAGGTCTTCGGCCGAGCGCAGCGAGCTGTCGAGGTGGCGCACCAGTTGCTGAGCCTCGTCCGGGAGGGCGTTTTGCTGGTGGGAGAGAGCGGCGGAGAACAGCCGGGCGGCGTTGAGCGGTTGCATCAGGTCATGGCTGACGGCGGCAAGAAAGCGCGTCTTCGATTTGTTGGCCGCCTCTGCGGTGCTCTTGGCTTCGCTCAACGCCTGGTTCAGCTGCGACAGTTCATGGGTGCGCTCGCGTACGCGCTGCTCGAGGCTTTCGTTGGCTTCCTTGAGCGCCTGTTCGGCTTCGCGGAAGGCAGTGATGTCGGTAAAGCTCATGACGAAACCGCCGCCGGGCATGGGGCTACCGATCAGCTCCACCACGCGGCCGTTGGGGAACAGCCGCTCGGAGGTGTGCGCCGCGCCTTTTTCCATCCAGTAGAGACGCTTGCTGACGTGCTCTTCGATGTCGCCCTGACCGAGCAGGCCACGGCTGGCGTTGTAGCGGATGATGTCGGCGATCGGCCGGCCCACCACGATCAGCCCTTCGGGGTAATCGAACAGTTCCAGGTAGCGATGATTCCAGGCCACCAGCCGCAGCGCCTTGTCGGCGACGCTGATGCCCTGGCTGATGTTCTCGATCGCGCCCTGCAGCAGCGCGCGGTTGAACTCCAGCACCTCGGACGCCTCGCCGACGATGCGCACCACGTCCTCGACTTCCATTTCGCGTCCCTCGACAGCCGCCTTGACCACCGCGCGGGTGGAAGAGGCGCCGAGCACGCCGGCCAGCAGGTGTTCGGTATGGGCTATCCACTGGGCATCGGCGGGTTGCTTGAGTACGAAGTCATTCCCCTGGCGATAGGCGAAGCGGTGGAAGCTCTGCTGCGCCCGTTCGGCGCCGACGAAACGCGAGGCGAGGGCGAGCAGATCCTGCACCTGCACGGCGAGGAGCCTGCGGCCGCCCTGCTGGGTGTGGATCTCCTGGCCGATGAAGCGGCTTGCCTGCCAGTGCTCGGAAAACCGCGTCCGGCTGAGGATCGAGACCCAGAAGAACAGCGCCACGTTACCCGACAGCGACAGCACCGTGCCTTGCGTCAGCGGGCTGATGGACAGGCGCAGGGCGTTGCTTTGCAGCCACTCCAGGCCCGGGAAGTGGTGCAGGGACCAGCCCAGGCGCAGCGCCACCAACGGCAGCACCATGGTGTAAGCCCAGATCAGCGCGCCGGCTGCGAGCCCGGCGAAGACGCCGCGCTGGTTGGCCGGCTTCCAGTACAGCGCACCGAACATCGCCGGAGCCAGCTGGACGATCGCGGCGAAGGCGATCTGGCCGATGGTAGCCAGACTCGCCGTGGAACCCAGCAGACGATAGGCGACGTAGGCCAGCAGCAGCATCACCACGATGCTGACGCGGCGCACCGTGAGCATCCAGTAGCGGAAGGCCTCGAATGGCCGGTCGGTGTTCTGCCGCCGCAAGAGCCAGGGCAGCAGGATGTCGTTGGACACCATGGTCGACAGCGCGACGCTGGCCACGATCACCATGCCGGTTGCCGCGGAGGCCCCGCCGATGAAAGCCAGCACGGCCAACCAGCCGTTTTCGTGTGCCAGCGGCAGACTGATGACGAAGGAGTCAGGCACGATTCCGGGCGGCAGGCCCATCTGACCGGCAAGGGCGATCGGCACCACGAACAGGGCTGCCAGCGCGAGGTAACAAGGGAATACCCAGCGCGCCAGGCGGAAATCCGCCGGATCGGTGTTTTCCACCACGGCGACATGGAACTGCCGCGGCAGGCAGATGAAGGCCATCAGGGCCACCATCGTCTGCACCAGCATCGAGGGCCAGCTGACCGTTTCCTGCCAGTAACCGGTGAGCTCCGGCGCGGCGCGCGCCTTGTCGAGCAGATCGCCGAAGCCGTCGTAGAGCCCGAAGGTGACGAACGCGCCGACCGCCATGAAGGCCAGCAGCTTGACCAGGGACTCGAAGGCGATCGCCAGCACCATGCCGCGGTGGTGTTCGGTGACGTCCAGGTTGCGGGTGCCGAACAGGATGGTGAACAGCGCCAGGGCCAGGGAGACGATAAGCGCCGTGTCCAGCGCGCGGGTATCGACGCGTTCGGCGCTGCCGCCGCTGAGCAGGTTCACGCCGAGCACGATGCCCTTGAGCTGCAGCGCGATGTAGGGGAGCACGCCGACCAGGCAGATCAGCGTCACCACCACCGCCAGCGGCTGCGACTTGCCGTAGCGGGCAGCGATGAAGTCGGCGATCGAGGTGATGTTTTCCTGCTTGCTGATTACCAGCATCTTCTGGATGACCTGCGGCGCGAAGATCAGCAGCAACAACGGGCCGAGGTAGATGGGGAGGAAAGTCCAGAGCTGCTCGGCGGCCTGACCGACCGCGCCGAAGAAGGTCCAGCTGGTGCAATAGACGGCCAGCGACAGGCTGTAGACCAGCGCGCGGGTACGCGGCGACATGGGCTCGCGGCGGCGATCGCCATAGAAGGCGATGGCGAACAGGATGGCCATATAGATGAGGGCGACCAGAGCGATCAGCCCACCGGACAGCGACATGCGGACTCCAGAGCAGGAAAGACGTCAGGCGGTGCCGCTGCAATGCGCGGTGGCCCGCAGCGGCTTGTAGCACGAAAAGTCGTTAAAGTTTCGCAGCAAATATTCCATGCAACCCGGGGCTGCGACCATGGTCGCATGTGACGATTGAGCGCAGGCCATACCGGCCGGTACCCTGTGCTCGCGCCAGGGCACTTACCGGCGTGTTGGTGTTCTGAAGACAGTCGTTGCCGATGCTCTGCGGTGTCGGCAATCGGCACCGGTGGAAGATCCGGGCCGTGGATGAAGGCAGGAGGTAGACATGTTCAAGCCACAACCGGTCGCTCTGCAGCGTGGCGCGCTGCGCCTGGACCCGCTGGCCGAGGCGGACATACCCGACCTGGTGAGCCTGGCTGAGCATAATCGCGACGAACTCATCTACCTCAACGGCCCCTTGCGGCCGGACTGGTATCGCAACGGGCTGGCCGATCAGCGCGACGATCTGGCCTTGGTATTCACTATCCGCCTGGCCGACCGCATTGTGGGCACGACGCGCTTCGCCGATTTCATGCCGGTGCTGCCGGCCGCGGAAATCGGCTGGACCTGGATCGACCGCGAGCAACACGGCATGGGTCTGAACAATTCGATCAAGTACCTGATGCTGCGCCATGCGTTCGAAGAGTGGCAACTGGTGCGGGTGCAGCTCAAGACGGCGGCGCGCAACCTGCGTTCGCAGCGCGCCATCGAAAAACTCGGTGCCCAGCGCGAGGGGCTGTTACGCAACCATCGGCGCCTCGCCGACGGTCGTCTGGACGACACGGTGCTCTACAGCATCACCGACCGTGAATGGCCGGCGGTCAAGGCGCGGCTCGAGGCGAGCGCCGGCTGAGGGACGGGCTGCAAAACGACGCTGGAGCGGTTAAGGTTGTCGGCTCGCCGACGCGGCGTTCTGTCGCGGCGAACGATTCGTCATTTTTCTTGCCTACGAGCTCTCGATGTCCCGTTCACAGGAATTTCTTCACGGCTGTCGCGACATGCTGCCGCTGATTCTCGGCGCGATCCCGTTCGGCATCATCTTCGGCACCCTGTCGATCGGCGCCGGGCTTTCCAGCTGGCAGGCAATCGGCATGTCGGCACTGGTCTTTGCCGGTTCGGCCCAGTTCATCGCCGTAACCTTGATCACCGGCGGCGCCGGTGCGCTGGTGGTACTGCTGACCACCTTCGTCGTCAACCTGCGACACGCCCTCTATAGCGCCTCTCTGCAGCCCTTCGTCCGTCATCTTTCGGTTCGCTGGCGACTGCCGCTGGCCTTCGTCCTCACCGACGAGGCCTATGCGGTGGTGCAGAAACGCTATGCCGAGCCGGACAACGCTGCATACAAGCATTGGTACTTCCTGGGTGCAGCGCTGACCATGTATGTGAACTGGCAACTATCGACCCTGGCCGGCATTGCTTTCGGCCAGGCGGTGCCGAACATCGCTGCCTGGGGCCTGGACTTTGCCATGATCGCGACGTTCGTCGGCATCGCGGTGCCGATGATGCGCACCCGTCCCCAGATCGCCTCGGCCGTAGTCGCTGGCGCGGTGGCGCTGCTCTGTTGGGAGCTGCCTTACAAGCTGGGGCTGGTGGCTGCGGCACTGGCCGGCATCGTCGTGGGCGTGTGGCTGGAACGCCGCGCCGACGCTCAGTTGCAGACGCAGGTGGCGCCATGAATACCTGGCTGATGATCCTCGGCATGCTGGCCATCACCTTCACGATCCGCTACAGCTTTTTCGCCTGGCCCAACCTTCGCTTCCCAAAAGTGGTGGAACAGGGGCTGCACTACGTGCCGGTGGCGGTGCTCACGGCGATTGTGGTGCCGGCCATGCTGATGCCCACCGGCGAACTCGAGCTGCACTGGCGCAACGCCTACCTGCTCGCCGGTCTGCTGGCGATTGCCATTGCCGCGCTGACCCGTAATCTGTTGGCGACCATCGCTGGGGGACTGCTGGCGTTCTTCCTGTTGCGCTGGTGCCTGGGCCAGTTGCCGATGTGATCGACTGCGCAGCGCGCAGCGCCGGCGATGACTGGATGTGTCCTGGCGCTGCCCGCCATGCTCCAAACAATACGTCTTTTCCATGGAACCGGATCAATGACCCGTGAGCATTCGCAGTTCGCCCTGTTCGGCAAGCGTCGTTTTCTGCCGTTCTTTCTGACCCAGCTGTCGGGCGCCTTCAACGACAACCTGTTCAAGCAGGCGCTGATCCTGGCGATCCTCTACAAGATCGGCTCCCAGGCCGATACCAGCCTGCTGATCAACCTCTGCGCGTTGCTGTTCATCCTGCCGTTCTTTCTGTTTTCCGCGCTTGGCGGTCAGTTGGGCGAGAAGTTCGCCAAAGAGCGGCTGATCCGCGCGATCAAGGCCGGCGAGATCCTGATCATGTTGGCCGGTGGCCTCGGCATACTGCTGGGCAATCTATCGCTGCTGCTGGTCGTGCTGTTCTGTATGGGGACTCAGTCGGCGCTGTTCGGCCCGGTCAAGTATTCGGTACTGCCCAAGCTGCTGGAGGAGCACGAGCTGGTCGGCGGCAATGCGCTGGTGGAGATGGGCACTTTCCTGGCGATCCTCGCCGGAACCATCACCGCCGGGGTGATGATGGCCAGCGAGTCCTACGCGGCGCTGATCGCCGGCAGCGTGGTACTGGTAGCGGTGCTGGGCTATCTGGCCAGCCGGGGTGTGCCGGCCACGGGCGCCTCGTTGCCGGCCCTGCGGCTGGACTGGAACCTGTTTCGCCAAACCTGGGTGATCTTGCGCATGGGGCTGGGCCAGCGACCGTCGGTGTCGCGCTCGCTGGTGGGCAACTCCTGGTTCTGGTTCGTCGGGGCGACCTATCTGACGCAGATCCCGGCTTATTCCAGGGATCTGCTGCATGGCGACGAAACGGTCGTCACGCTGATCCTGACCGTCTTCTCGGTGGGTATCGCGCTGGGCTCGTTGCTGTGTGAACGGCTCTCGGGACACAAAGTGGAAATCGGCCTGGTGCCGTTCGGCTCCATTGGTCTGACCCTGTTCGGCCTGCTGCTGTGGTGGAGCTCGGGTGATTTTCCGCAGGGCGCTGTGCCCCATGACTGGCTGGCGCTGCTCGGCGTCGGCCAGGCCTGGTGGATTCTCGCCGCGGTGCTCGGCATCGGCGTGTTCGGCGGCTTCTACATCGTGCCGCTCTACGCCCTGATCCAGTCGCGCACCGCCGAACAGGAGCGGGCGCGGGTGATCGCGGCGAACAACATCCTCAATGCGCTGTTCATGGTGGTGTCGGCGCTGATCTCGATTTTCTTCCTGAGCCTCGTGCAGCTGTCGATCCCGCAGCTGTTCCTGGTGGTGTCGCTGATGAACGTGGCGGTGAGCGCCTACATCTTCAGTATCGTGCCGGAATTCAGCATGCGCTTTCTGGTGTGGCTGCTCGGTCACTCGATGTACCGGGTGCGCCAGCAGGGGCTCGAGGCGATTCCCGAGGAAGGCCCGGCGGTTCTGGTCTGCAATCACGTTTCCTATGTCGATGCGCTGCTGGTCGCCGGTGCCGTACGGCGGCCGGTGCGGTTCGTCATGTACTACAAGATCTTCCGCATCCCGGTGCTGAACTTCATCTTCCGCACTGCGGGGGCCGTGCCCATTGCCGCGCGTCACGAGGACGAGGCGATCTATACCCAGGCGTTCGAGCGTATCAGCCATTATCTGCGCGACGGCGAGGTGGTATGCATCTTCCCCGAGGGCAAGCTCACTGCCGACGGCGAAATCAATGAATTCAAGGCCGGCGTGGAGCGCATCCTGGAAGAGAATCCGGTGCCGGTAGTGCCGATGGCACTGCGTGGCCTCTGGGGGAGTTTCTTCAGCCGCGACCCTGAGAAAGGCTTCTTTTGCCGGGTGTGGTCGAGGATTGACCTGATCGCCAGCGCCCCGATCGCCGCGAGTGACGCCAGCCGCCAGCACTTGCAGGCGCAGGTCAGCCTGCTGCGCGGCGACCGGCGCTGAGCCGGCCGCCGCGCCGGCCCCATTTGATCTCGACGCGCTGCAGCGTGGGCCCTGGCTTCGTCATCGCCTATCGTGCGGCCTCGTCGGCCAGGTGTAGGGCACGCTCAAGGTCCTTGCTGCCGAGGGCCGCGTCGATGGCCTGCCGATAGTTTTTTCAAGGTGGAGCGCCGGGGCGTAGCGGTGGCGCCTTACGCCAGGAATGGGCGCAGAGCCGTATTACGCCTGGCCACTACGCCTGCAAAAAAACGCACGGGGAGGTTTGGCGACGCTTTTTCGCGGCGCAGGCTGCCGGTGCGCCGGGTGAATCGACCCGGCGTCTCTCCCGGTCGCTGTGGAGCGGTCCACGGCCCGATGCTCGACAACAAATACAAAAAGTTGGAGCTCACCCGATGAAAACACTGCTTCCCTGCCGCCTGGCCCTGGCGGCGTCATCCCTGCTGTTCAGCGTGGCCATCGCCCATGCCGCGGACCTCACCGGCAAGAGCCCGGCGGGCGTGCGTTATCACGGCGGCGACGAGATCATCCTCCAGGGGTTTCACTGGAACGTGGTCCGCGAGGCGCCGAACGACTGGTACAACCGGCTGCGAGAGATGGCGCCGACCATCGCCGCGGACGGCTTCAGCGCGATCTGGATGCCGGTGCCCTGGCGTGATTTCTCAAGCTGGAGCGACGGCGGAAATTCCGGCGGCGGCGAAGGGTACTTCTGGCACGACTTCAACAAGAACGGCCGCTATGGCACCGATGCGCAGCTCAGGCAGGCGTCCGGCGCGCTGGCCGGCGCTGGCGTCAAGGTGCTCTACGATGCGGTGCCCAACCACATGAACCGCGGCTATCCGAACAAGGAGATCAACCTGCCGGCAGGCCAGGGGTTCTGGCGCAACGATTGCGCGGATTATGGCAATTACGCCAACGATTGCGACGACGGCGACCGCTTCATCGGCGGCGAATCGGACCTCAACACCGGCCACCCGCAGATATATGCGATGTTCCGCGACGAGTTTTCCAACCTGCGGAGCCAGTACTCGGCCGGTGGCTTTCGGTTCGATTTCGTGCGCGGTTATGCCGCCGAGCGGGTCGATAGCTGGATGGCCGACAGCCACGACAACGCGTTTTGCGTTGGCGAGCTGTGGAAGGCGCCGTCCGAGTACCCTAGCTGGGACTGGCGCAACACCGCCAGCTGGCAGGAGGTGATCAAGGACTGGTCCGATCGCGCCAAATGTCCGGTGTTCGACTTCGCCCTGAAAGAGCGCATGCAGAACGGCTCCATCGCCGACTGGCGCAACGGCTTGAACGGCAACCCGAACCCGCGCTGGCGCGAAGTGGCGGTGACCTTCGTCGACAACCATGACACCGGCTACTCCCCCGGCCAGAACGGCGGGCAGCACCACTGGCCGCTGAACGACAACCTGGTCCGCCAGGCCTACGCCTACATCCTCTCGAGCCCGGGTACGCCGGTGGTGTACTGGTCGCACATGTACGACTGGGGGCACGCTCCGCTGATCCGCCAGCTGATCCAGATTCGCCGCGCAGCCGGCATCCGCGCCGACTCGGTGATCCAGTTCCATACCAGCTATTCGGGCCTGGTGGCGACGGTCAGCGGCGCCAGCCAGACGCTGGTCGTCGCGCTGAACTCCAACCTGTCCAATCCGGGCCAGGTGGCCAGCGGCGGCTTCAACCAGGCGCTGAACCAGGACAGCGGCCAGCTGCGCATCTGGACCACGGGCAGTACGGGCGGCGGTGACGGCGGGACCAGTACGCAGGTCAGCGTCAACTTCCGCTGCGATAACGGCGTCACCCAGCTGGGCGACAGTGTCTACGCCGTCGGCAATCTGGCCCAGCTTGGCAACTGGAGCCCAGCGGACGCGGTGCGCCTGACCGATGTGAGCGCCTACCCGACCTGGCGGGGCACCATCAACCTGCCGGCCGGGCAGGCCGTGGAATGGAAGTGCATCGTGCGCAGCGAAGCCGACCCGGGCCAGGTGAAGCGCTGGCAGCCGGGTAGCAACACCGCCTTCACCAGCGCGGCGGGCGTAACCACCGTGGGTCGCCTGTAACCGCTGAATCAAACGTGCCGGGTCCGTTCGGGCCCGGCACGCAGCGCCAGTCGTGCGCGACCTCGGCCGGTGCGCCGGCGGCTTCCAGCAGCAACAACAGTCCATGGCTGCCGGGACCCGGCCACCTTCGACCGTGGCGGTCTGTCCGCTGTGGCATCGCGCAGCCGTTGGCCTTCTGCAAATACGCCATCGACCACTACGCTCAAGGTATCGCCGGCCCAGGGGCAGCGGCTGACCGTCGAGTCGCGCCGTGACCTTCGGATCGGCCGGGACCGCCATTGCCGTCAGCGTGAAACAAAGCGCCAGGATCGATGGACTAAGGGGCTCGAAGGGGTTTTCTACGCCCCGCTTCTACGCCCCTCGAGCGCGTTTCAGGGAGGATGTCTCGGCCCGCTGGCTGGCCGAGTATGAGTCGACTGCAAGACCGCGCTGCGGCACGCAGCACGTGTGGATCAACAATAAGAAGCCACGAGGACGTTACCCATGAATAAGACGCTGTTCGCGGCAGCCGCCATCGGCCTCACCGCAGCCCTGGGCTTGCCGTTGTCGGCTCAGGCCGCCATTGAGGAAGGCAAGCTGGTCATCTGGATCAATGGCGACAAGGGCTACCGGGGCCTGGCCAAGGTCGGCGAGAAGTTCACTGCCGACACCGGTATCCCGGTCGAGGTCGCCCATCCCGACAGCGCCACCGACAAGTTCCAGCAGGCCGCGGCAACCGGTAACGGTCCCGACATCTTCATCTGGGCGCACGACAGGCTGGGCGAGTGGGCCCAGAGCGGCCTGCTGGCGCCGATCACGCCGAGCGCGACGACCAAGGGCGAGATCGCCGACTTCGCCTGGGAGGCCGTCACCTACCAGGGCAAGCTGTGGGGCTATCCCATGGCCGTGGAAGCCCCCGCGCTGATCTACAACAAGGCGCTCGTACAAACCCCGCCGAAAACCTTCGACGAAGTCTTCGCCCTGAACGAGAAGCTCGCCAGCCAGGGCAAGCGCGCGATTCTCTGGGACTACAACAACACCTATTTCACCTGGGCGCTGCTGGCGGCCAACGGCGGCTACGCCTTTGCCGAGAGCGGCTCGGGCTACGACGTGAGCGACACCGGCGTCAACAACGAGGGCGCGTGTCAGGGCGCGGAGCTGCTCAAGCGCCTGATCGACCAGGGCGTCATGCCCAAGGGCGCCGATTACAGCGCAGCCGAGGCGGCGTTCAACAAGGGTGACTCGGCCTTGTTCATCAGCGGCCCCTGGGCCTGGTCGAACATCAGAAAGAGCGGGATCGACTTCGGTGTGGCGCCTATTCCAGCAGTGGGCGAGGGCAGCAGTAAGCCGTTTTCCGGCGTAATGGCGGCGACGCTGAACGCGGCCAGCCCCAATCAGGCGCTGGCGGTGGAGTTCTTGGAGAACTACCTGCTTCAGGTCGAGGGGTTGAAGACGGTCAATGCCGACGTGCCGCTCGGTGCGGTGCCGAACAAGGCGTTCATGGCCGAGCTGGCCGACGACCCGCTGATCAAGGCGACCTTTGAAAGCGCCGAACAGGGCCGTCCGATGCCGAACATTCCGGAGATGGGCTCGTTCTGGTCGGCCATGGAGCCGGCGCTGACCAACATCACCTCCGGACGGCAGACCGTCGACGCTGCCCTGAACGACGCCGCCAAGCGCATCGTCAAGTGAAACCGGCGGCCGGGACCGCAGGGTCACCGGCCGCGCGTCATGAGGCCGAGAACAGGATGCCTGCCGCAAACCCTCCAGCCGAGCTGCCGACCCCCGTCATGTCGAAAACGCTGTCGTTTCCCCGCATGCCCACCGCCTTGCGCTGGGGGATCTGGTCGCTCTGCAATGCCTTTGCCCTGTATCTGGTGATCGCGCTCTATGCTCAGGGCCAGACCGCGTTCGCCCTGTTCGGGCTGGTGGTCTGCGCGATCGCCAGCTTCGTCTTCGTCAGCCGCCGCGCCTATGCGCACCGTTACATCTTCCCCTCGGTGGCGGGGATGCTGATCTTCGTGATCTTTCCGCTGCTGTACACCGTGGGGATTGGCTTCACTAACTTCAGCGGTACCAACCTGCTCAGCTTCGAGCAGGCCCAGCGTTATCACCTGCGCCAGACCTATCTGGCCGGCGAGCGCTACGGCTTCAGCCTGCACCGGGATGGCGACGGGCAGCTGCGCATGCGGGTCGACAAGGGCGCGCAAGGCGTATGGGTGTCGGCCCCGCTGGAGGGCGAGCCGCTCGAAGCCGAACCGCTGGGCATGGCCCCTCTCGCCGAGGCCGGTGATATCGGGGAGGCATTGCCGCTGCGCGAGGTGATTAAGCTTCGTGGCGGGCTGGAACAATGGGTGATGCGCAGCCGCCAGGGCGAGTTGCTACGGCTGTTCGGCCTGCGCGAAGTCGCGGCCGTCCAGCCCTTGTATCGCTTGCAGGAGGACGGCTCGCTGCTCAACAGCCAGACCGGCGAACGCCTCACCGCCGATCATGACATCGGCTATTACGTCGACGGTCAGGGCCAGCGGGTGTCGCCGGGCTTCACGGTCTATGCCGGATGGAGCAACTTCGCCCGGGTACTCACCGATCCGCAGATTCGCAGCCCCTTCCTGCAGATATTCGTCTGGACGGTCTGCTTCGCCGCGTTGACGGTGCTCTTCACCCTGACGGTCGGGCTGGTGCTGGCCAGCCTGCTGCAGTGGGAGATGGTCCGGGGCAAGGCCTTCTATCGCGTCATGCTGATCCTGCCCTACGCCGTGCCGGGCTTCATTTCCATCCTGGTGTTCAAGGGCCTGTTCAACCAGAACTTCGGCGAGATCAACCTGATGCTCGACGCCCTGTTCGGCATCCGGCCCGACTGGTTCAGCAACCCGACGCTGGCACGCAGCATGATCCTGGTCGTCAACACCTGGCTGGGCTACCCCTACATGCTGCTGCTGTGCATGGGCCTGTTGCAGGCGATCCCCCGGGACCTCTACGAAGCCTCGGCCATGGACGGCGCAACGCCGCTGGACAACCTGCTGAAGATCACCTTGCCGCTGCTGATCAAGCCGCTGGCGCCGCTGTTGATCGCCACCTTCGCCTTCAATTTCAACAACTTTGTGCTGATCACGCTGCTCACCCGCGGCGGGCCGGACATCTTGGGCACCACCACGCCGGCGGGCACCACCGACTTGCTGGTCAGCTACACCTATCGCATCGCCTTCCAGGATTCGGGGCAGAACTTCGCCCTGGCCGCCGCCATCGCCACGCTGATCTTCATCGTCGTCGGCGCCATGGCCTGGCTGAACCTGAAGCTTTCCAGGGTGAAGGTGTAAGCGCCGGCGCTCGCACGTTCCGCATACGCTGAGGAAAACGCACATGGCCATGGTCCAACCCCGATCCGTCAGATACCGCCTCTGGCTGACCCACGCCGCGCTGCTCGGCTTCATCGCTCTGATCGTCTTCCCGCTGCTGATGGTGGTGTCGATCAGCTTCCGGGAAGGCAACTTCGCCACCGGCAGCCTGTTTCCGGAAAGCCCGACGCTGGAGCACTGGTCCCTGGCGCTGGGCATTCCCTACGTGCACGACGACGGCCATGTCAGCAACCCGCCGTTTCCGGTGCTCACCTGGTTGTGGAACTCGGTGAAGATCGCGCTGGTCAGCTCGGCGCTGATCCTGATGCTCTCGACCACCAGCGCCTATGCCTTCGCCCGCATGCGCTTCGCTGGCAAGGGGCCGATCCTAAAGGGCATGCTGATCTTCCAGATGTTCCCGCCGGTGCTCTCGCTGGTGGCGATCTACGCGCTGTTCGACCAGCTCGGCAAGCACGTCGGCTGGCTCGGGGTGAACACCCACGGTGCGGTCATCGTCGCTTCGCTCGGCGGGATGGCGCTGCATATCTGGACGATCAAGGGCTACTTCGAAAGCATCGACGCCTCGCTCGAAGAGGCGGCCATCGTCGATGGCGCGACCACCTGGCAGGCGTTCTTCCACATCCTGCTGCCGATGAGCGTGCCGATCCTGGCGGTGGTGTTCATCCTCGCCTTCATCACCAGCATCACCGAGTACCCGATCGCCTCGGTGCTGCTGATGGATGTCGACAAGCTCACCCTGTCGGTCGGCGCGCAGCAGTACCTGTACGACCAGAACTACCTGTGGGGCGATTTCGCGGCGGCGGCGGTGCTGTCGGGGCTGCCGATCACCCTGGTGTTCCTGTACTGCCAGAAGTGGATCGTCGGCGGTCTTACCGCCGGGGGTGTGAAGGGCTGAGCCCGGTCCAGGCGTTCCATCACAACAAGAAGACGGGAGACGTCCATGAATGCCGTAATGCCTTCACCACTGCCGCTGATACCAGCCAAGCTGACGATGCCAGGCCTGCCCCGCGGGCTGCTGGCGCGCCCACGCCTGGACGAGTGGCTGCATCGTCTGCCCGAGGTTCGACTGGCGGTGCTGCAGGCACCCAGCGGTTTCGGCAAGACGACCCTGGCCTGCCAGTGGGCCAGAGGGTTCGTCGGGCGGGTCGCCTGGTTGCAGCTGCACGCCGGCGACAATCAGCCACGGCAATTCGGTCGGTATTTCACCCATGCGCTCGATCGGCAGTTGGAATACGGCTGCCCGCTGAGCCTGCTGCTGGCCGAGCAGGGCTGCGAAGGGGTCGAGGCGCTACTTACCCACGTGCTTGCCGAACTGCCGAACGAGCATGAGCCCCTGCTACTGGTGCTCGACGAATTCGAGGCGCTGCACGACCGGGACGTGATCGGCGCGCTGCGTTTCTTCCTGCGCAATACGCCCTCGTGGCTGACCCTGCTGGTTTGCAGCCGCAGCCTGCCCGAGCTCGGTATCGCCGATCTGCGGGTCAAGCACCAGATGCTCGCGCTCGATGCCGAGCAGATGGCGTTCGAGACCGACGAGGTCCAGGCATTGCTCGATCTCGGCCTTCCGGTGGCGATCAACCGCGAGCAGATCGAGCGGCTCAATCGGCGGATAGGCGGCTGGCCGTGTGCATTGCAGCTGGCTCTGCAGGAGGTCCAGACCGGCCGCGGCATGGACCTGTTCCTGGAGAATTTGCAGCTCGGCCATCCCTGTATCCGGGACTACATGCGCGAGCAGGTGGTGGAGAACCTGCCGTCCGCGACGCTCGACTTCCTCCAGTCGACCTGCCTGCTGGAGCGATTCAGCGCCCCGCTGGCCGACCACCTGACCCAAGGCAGCAACGCCCGCGAGATGCTCGAACGGCTCGAGCGTAGCGGCCTGTTCATCCAGGCGGTGGACAGCCAGCGGCAGTGGTACGCCTATCATCCCCTGTTCGCCGGGTTCCTTCAGAGCGAGTTGCGGTTGCGCCAGCCCCAGCGCCTGCCCGAGCTTCATTTGCGTGCGGCCGAGGCGTTGATGGAGGAGGGCGCGCCGGAGGAGGCCGCTCGCCATGCGGTGCTGGCGCGCGATCCGCAGCGGCTCGGGCAGATCCTGCAGAGCCATGGCCGCCAGTTCTACCGGCAGGGGCGGCTGACGCTGTTGCAGCATTGCCTGGAGCTGCTGCCGCCGGCGAGCATTGCCGAAAACCCGTTGTTCACCCTGCTGCAGGCCTGGGTACTGCAGAACCAGCTGCGCTTCGGTGAAGCCGAGCAGTGGCTCATGGCGGGCGAAACCGAGCTGCGTCATCGCTACACCGATCAGGAATGGCTGCGCATCGATGCCGACTTCAAGGCGGTGCGCGCCCAGATCGCCATCGCCCAGGGCGACCGGCCCAAGGCGATCGCCCTGGTGCAGGAGTCGCTGTCCTGCGAGCCGCTGGTGATGCGCACCTCCCGGGTGGTGGCGATGTCGGTGCTGGCCGAGGCGCATTTCGTCCAGGGCGACCTGGTGCAGGCGCAGCGACAGCACGAAGAGACCGAGCGCCGGGCGCGCGAGATTCACGCCTCGCAACCGGCGCTGTGGAGCATGGGCCAGCTGTCCGAAATCGCCATCGCCCAGGGGCTGCTGCAAAAGGCCTACAGCGTGCAGGAGCGAGCGCTGCGCTACATCGAGCAGGAGCAGCTGACGGCCATGCCGGTGATGGAGTTCATCCTGCGCGTGCGCGGGCAGGTGCTCTGGGAGTGGCACCACCTGGACGCGGCGGAGCAGTGCGCGCTGCAGGGTATCCAGATCCTCGACGGCCTCGGCGATCGCTGGCTGCTGCAGTGTTACGCGCTGCTGGCGGGCGTCGCCCATGCCCGCGGCCAGCAGGGCGTCTGTGCCGATTACGTCGGCAAGCTGCAGAGCATGCTCGCCGACGACAGCTACCACATCGACTGGCTGGCCAATGCCCATGCGGTGATGCTGACCTACTGGGATTCAACCCAGGACAAGGAGGCCATCCAGCAATGGTTGGGCACCGCGCCACCGCTGGCGCCCGGCTCCAATCATTTCGCCCAGTACAACGGGCGCAACCACGCGCGGGCCTACCTGGCGCTCAGGCAGCCGGAAAAGGCCGCGCCGATCCTGCAGCAGCTGCAGGTCGATGCCGAGCACCACGGGCTGGTGATGGACCTCAATCGCAACCACATCCTCCAGGCGCAGCTGCACTGGCTGCGCGAGGATCGCCAACTGGCTCTGGACCATCTGCACGAGGCTCTGAGTCTGGCGTCGAGTACCGGGGCGATCGGCAGCTTCCTGCGTATCGGCAAACTGATCATTTCCATGCTCAAGACGCTGCAGCACGAGCGCCGCCTGGACGAACTCGAAGCCCAGCGCGCCGACCGGCTGATTCAGCTGGCGCAGCAGCAGCGCGATTTCAGCCGCGCGATCCGCATCACCCTAGACGAGGCGGTAATCCAGGACATCATCAACCGCCCCGATGTGCCCGAGCTGATCCGCCATTCCCCGCTGACGCGCCGTGAATGGCAGGTGCTGAGCCTGATCCATGCCGGACAGTCCAACGAGCAGATCGCTGAGCACCTGAACGTGGCCCCCACCACCATCAAGACCCATATCCGCAGCCTGTACCAGAAGCTCAACATCACCCATCGCAACGAAGCGGTACAGCTGGCGCGCAGCCTGTTGAGCAAGATCCAGGGAGAGTGAGGCCACGCGGCGCGGTTATCGCTGAACCGAGCCCGGGCTGCGGTCACCGTAGGGTGGATGACGCTCCTTTCATCCACCACCGTGCTGCGGATGGCCGCTTGCGCGAGTGATCCGCCCCCGAGCGGGAGACCCTACGCCGGCTCCGTCCTCCTGACAAATAACCGGGCGGGAGGATGTTGCGGCCCAGGCGCGACCCTAGAGTGGCGGCGTGTTCCTCCTCAGCTCGAAGGTTGTCCGTATGAATCGCAACGACTGGTGGCGCGGCGGCGTCATTTATCAGGTATATCCACGCAGCTTTTTCGACAGCAGTGGCGATGGCATCGGCGACCTGTGCGGGGTGCTCGAGAAGCTCGACTACATCGCCAGCCTGAACGTCGATGCCATCTGGCTTTCGCCGTTCTTCACCTCGCCGATGAAGGATTTCGGCTACGACGTCTCCGACTACCGCGATGTGGACCCGCTGTTCGGCACCCTCGATGATTTCAAGTTGCTGGTGCTGGCGGCCCACGAGCGCGGCATGCGGATTCTCATCGATCAGGTGATCAACCATTCCTCCGACCAGCACCCTTGGTTCAAGGAAAGCCGTTCGAGCCGGGACAACGCCAGAGCCGACTGGTACGTCTGGGCCGAGGCCAGGGATGACGGCACGCCGCCGAACAACTGGCTATCGGTCTTCGGTGGACCGGCCTGGTCCTGGGACAGCCGGCGCAAGCAGTACTACCTGCACAACTTCCTGTCGAGCCAGCCGGACCTCAATTTCCACTGCGAAGCGGTTCAGCAGCAACTGCTCGACGACATGGAGTTCTGGCTGCAGCTGGGCGTGGACGGCTTTCGCCTGGACGCCGCCAATTTCTATTTCCATGACCAGCAGTTGCGCGACAACCCACCGAATTACGACGTCCGCGAGGGCAGCATTGGCGTGCGCGCCGACAACCCGTACGCGTTCCAGAAGCACCTCTACGACAAATCCCAGCCGGAGAACCTGCAGTTTCTGCGGCGCATCCGCCAATTGCTCGAGCGTTATCCAGGCTGCGCCACTGTCGCCGAGATCGGCTGCGATCAGTCGCTCAAGACGATGGCGGCCTACACCGGAGGCGGCGATACGCTGCACATGGCCTATTCCTTCGATCTGCTGACCGAGCAGTGCAGCCCGGGTTTCCTGCGCCACACCATCGAATGCGTCGAGCGGGAGCTGGGCGATGGCTGGCCGTGCTGGTCTATCGGCAACCACGATGTGGTGAGGGTGATGAGCCGCTGGGCGCTGGGCGGACGCCCAAATCTGGCGCGCGGGCGGATGTTCATGGCCTTGCTCCTGTCGCTGCGCGGCAGCGTCTGCCTCTATCAGGGCGAGGAGCTCGGATTGGACGAGGCGGAGCTGCAGTACGAACAGTTGGTCGACCCGTACGGCATTCGCTTCTGGCCGGAATTCAAGGGACGCGACGGTTGCCGCACGCCGATGCCCTGGCACGACGGTGACGAGCACGGAGGTTTCAGCCAGGAGCGGCCCTGGTTGCCGCTGGGGGCGAGCCACCTTCCCTTGTCGGTCGCGGCCCAGGAACAGGACGCCGATTCGATGCTCAACACCTACCGGCGGTTTCTCGAATGGCGCCAGCGCCAACCGGTGCTGATCGAGGGCGCGATGCACGTGCTGCAGCATGACGATACCCTGCTGATATTCGAGCGCCGCCTGGGCGAGGAAATCTGGCTGTGCCTGTTCAATCTTGGCGATGCTTCGCGGCACTTCAGCCTGCCGGTACCGGTCGAAGCGCTGGACGTCCCTTCGGCGACGGCCTCGTTCGAGCCCGCGGGGGTACAGATACCCGCTCATGGATTCGGTTTCGCCCGCGTGCGTGGCTGAGCGGGTAGGGATCACGCCGCGATCCCTTCGCGGCGGTCGTTAGAGGAGAACAATAACAATGGCCAGTCTGACGCTACGCAACATCTGCAAGAGCTACGGCGACATCCCCATTACCCGAGGTATCGACCTTGATATCGCCGACGGCGAGTTCGTCGTTTTCGTCGGGCCTTCCGGGTGCGGGAAATCCACCCTGCTGCGGCTGATCGCCGGGCTCGAGGACATCACCGACGGCGAGCTGTTGATCGATGGCGAGCGGGTCAACGAATTGCCGCCCATGGACCGTTCGGTGGGCATGGTTTTCCAGTCCTATGCGCTCTATCCGCACATGGACGTGGCGGAGAACATGGCGTTCGGCCTGAAGCTGGCGAAGGTCGCCAAGGCCGACATCAATCAGCGCGTGGAGGCGGTGGCGAAGGTTCTGCAGCTCGATCCGCTGCTGTCGCGTAAGCCCAAGGATCTCTCCGGCGGGCAGCGCCAGCGTGTGGCGATCGGCCGGACACTGGTGCGCGAGCCCAAGGTCTTCCTGTTCGACGAACCGCTGTCGAACCTGGACGCCTATCTACGCGTGCAGATGCGCATCGAGATCTCGCGGCTGCATCAGCGGCTGAAGGCGACGATGATCTACGTCACCCACGATCAGGTCGAGGCCATGACCCTGGCCGACAAGATCGTCGTGCTCAACGCCGGGCGCATCGCCCAGGTCGGGCCGCCCCTGGAGCTCTACCATTACCCGCAGAACCAGTTCGTGGCCGGCTTCATTGGCTCGCCGCAGATGAATTTCCTGCCGGTACGGGCATTGTGCGCCGATGCCAGCGGGGTCGAGGTCGAACTACCGGGCGGCAGCGCCCTAAGGGTGCCGGTGGATGGCAGCGGGGTGAGCGAAGGCGAGCGGCTTACCCTTGGCATCCGTCCCGAGCATTTCGTCGAGCCGGGGCAGGCCGAATTCGTTCTGCATGGAGAGGTGGCGGTGGCCGAGCGGCTTGGCGACCACAATCTGCTCTACCTCACCCAGGAAGGGCTGGAGGCAATGGTGACGCTGCGCTGCGATGGCAATCGCCGGGTCGCGGTCGGTCAGCCCTATGCGGCCGGCTTGATGGCAGAAAAGTGTCATCTGTTCCGCGCCGAGGGGCAGGCCTGCTCCCGTCATTACCGCGAGCCGGCCCTGTTTGGTTGAGCCGGCAGGCGATCAGGCGTCCGGCTTGTCGTCCAGGCGGCGGTAGAAGGTCGCCAGGAGCGCGCCGGAGAGGTTGTGCCAGACGCTGAACAGCGCGCTTGGCACGGCGGCCAGTGGCGAGAAATGGGCGCTGGCGAGTGCTGCGCCCAACCCCGAGTTCTGCATGCCGACCTCGATCGACAGCGTCTTGCGCTGGGCGAGCGGCAGGCCAAACAGGCGCGCGGCAAAATAGCCGATGCCGAGCCCGAGGCTGTTGTGCAGGATCACCACGGCCATGATCAGCAGCCCCGACTCGGCGATCTTCGCCTGGCTGGCCGCCACCACCGCCGCGACGATGATCACGATGCTGACCACCGAGACCAGCGGCAGGATCTCCACCACATGGCGAACCCGCGCGCCGAGCAGGCGCCGAGCGATCAGACCGAGGGCGATCGGCAGCAGCACGATCTGGACGATCGAAGTGAACAGCGCGGCGAAGTTGACCGGCAGCCACGCCGAGGCCAGCAGCCAGATCAACGCCGGTGTCGCCAATGGCGCGAGCAGGGTAGTGACTGCGGTGATCGAGACCGAAAGCGCCACGTCGCCACGGGAGAACCAGGTGATGACGTTGGAGGCGGTGCCGCCAGGGCAGCAGCCGACGAGGATTACGCCGACCGCGATCTCCGCCGGCAGGCCGAGCAGCTGGCAGAGCAGCCAGGCCAGCAGGGGCATGATCACGAACTGCGCGCCCACACCGAGCGCTACCCACAGCGGGCGCCGGGCGACTTCGGCGAAGTCGCTGCCCTTCAGGGTCAGGCCCATGCCGAACATGATCAGCCCGAGCAGCGTGACGATCCAACTGGTGGCCGGCAGAAACGGCGCAGGCTGAAAGAAAGCCAGCACCGCGAAGAGCAGCACCCAGAGGGCGAAGGTGTTTCCTACGAACCGGCTGAGGGCGGCGAGGGCGCGCATGGCGGATTACCTCTGAAGGGTATGGCATGACCTGCCGAGGGTGTACCTCGGCAGGCTGGGTCGGTTAGATACCCTGGGGCAGTTCCTCACCGCCGAGCGCTTCGAACAGCGCCGGAAGGAATTCGCCGAACGTCATCATCATCAGGGTGAAGCTGGCGTCCTGCTGGCTCAGCGCGTCGTCGCCGCCGTCCTGCTCGGCCTGGTCTTGCAGCAGGTCCTCGAAGCGCAGGCGCTTGATCACCATCTTGTCGTCCAGGACGAAGGACAGCTTGTCCTGCCAGCCCAGCGACAGTTGCGTGACCTGCTTGCCGGCGCCCAGATGCTGCTGGATCTCGTCGCTGGTCAGGTCCTGGCGCTTGCAGCGCACTACGCCGCCATCCTCGTGAGTGTCACGCAACTCGCACTCGTCGAGCACGAAGAAGTCGTCGGCGGCCTTCTGCGCCTTGACCCAGTCGGTCAGCGTCGCGGCTGGGGCGATCTTCACGGTCAGCGGACGCACCGGCAGCGAGCCGATCGCCTCGCGCAGGGTGGAAAGCAGATCCTCGGCGCGTTTGGGGCTGGCGGAGTTGACCAGAATCAGGCCGCGCTCGGCATCGATGGCGGCAAAGGTGCCCGACTTGCGGATGAACGCGCGGGGCAGGAAGGCCTGGACGATTTCATCCTTGATCTGGTCGCGCTCCTTCTTATAGACCTTGCGCATCTGCTCGGCCTCGATCTCGTCGACCTTCTCCTTCACGGCGTCCTTGACCACGCTACCCGGCAGGATGCGCTCTTCCTTGCGGGTGGCGATCAATAGGAAACCCTGGCTGGAATGGACCAACGGCGCATCTTCGCCCTTGCCGAACGGCGCGACGAAACCATAGGTGCTCAGTTCCTGACTGGCGCAGGGGCGGGCGGGCTTGGCTGCCAGCGCGGTTTCGAGTGCCTCGACATCGAACGGGACATTCTGAGTGAGGCGGTAGACGAGCAGGTTGCGAAACCACATGGCTTGGGAAACTCCGGAGAAAGCAAAGCGCGCATTATTCCTATCGGGGCGGCATAGGCCAACCCTGATGACCTGCAAAGCCGAATGAATCTCTCTTTCGCTCTCTAGTAAAAGGCGTGTTTCCTAAGTCTTTGGAACTTCTCAAAATTTTTTTTCATCTGGGGGTTGCCAAGGTCGGGAAGCCTCTCTAGAATTCGCCCCACTTCGAGAGTGAAGGGTGATTAGCTCAGCTGGGAGAGCATCTGCCTTACAAGCAGAGGGTCGGCGGTTCGATCCCGTCATCACCCACCATCTTGAGGTTACGCGCAGCGGTAGTTCAGTCGGTTAGAATACCGGCCTGTCACGCCGGGGGTCGCGGGTTCGAGTCCCGTCCGCTGCGCCATATTAGCTTCCTGAGTCCACTGAACGCTCGGAAGTACAAAAAAGCGGCCAATGGCCGCTTTTTTCGTTTCAGTCCTCCTACCTTCCTTATGTGCGTTTTGTGCTGTTTGTCCTGTGCGTGATGTTTATTTCGCGCGCTGTCGCACTTCGTTTCCTTTGCAATGTCTTTACGCTTCCTGGTGCAGCGTGCGGTAGCCACGGTTCCGGAACGGCTGCTAAGCTCGAAACCTTTAAGGGCGCGTCCCTCCAGCGTAATAAGGAAACAGCATGAAGTTGAGACATCATCGTTTGGCGCCTGCGGTCGCATTGGTTGGCCTGGTACTGGCCGGCTGCGATTCCCAGACCAGTGTCAAACTGGACACTCCCGCGCAGAAGGCTTCCTACGGGATCGGTCTGAACATGGGCAAGAGCCTGTCGCAGGAGGGCATGGATGATCTCGATTCCAAGGCTGTCGCCCAGGGCATCGAGGACGCCATCGCCAAGAAAGATCAGCGCATCACCGACGAAGAGTTGATGGAGGCGTTCACTTACCTGCAGACCCGCGCTGAAGAGCGAATGGTCGCCATGAACAAGGAGGCTGTCGAGGCGGGCCGTAAGTTCCTCGAGGAAAACGGCAAGCGCGACGGCGTGGTCACTACCGAGTCCGGCTTGCAGTATGAAGTGGTGGAGAAGGCCGAGGGTCCTCAGCCGACTGCTGACGACGTGGTTACCGTGCACTATGAAGGTCGCCTGACCGATGGCACCGTGTTCGACTCCTCGATCAAGCGCGGCAGTCCGATCGATCTGCCGGTTGGCGGCGTGATCCCGGGTTGGGTCGAAGGCCTGCAACTGATGCATGTCGGCGAGAAGTACAAGCTCTACATTCCTAGTGAGCTGGCCTACGGCGAGCAGAGCCCGAGCCCGATGATTCCGGCCAATTCGGTGCTGGTGTTCGATCTGGAGCTGCTGGATATCAAGGGTCAGGAAGGCGACGAGCCGGCTGACCAGGAAGAGGAAGAGGCGCCTGCCGCGCAGTAATCGCTGCGGCACCGTCCGGCGCCCCGCTTTTGCGGGGCGTTTTTATTTGCGCCGATCGTTTCACTCGCCCAATAAAAAGCCCCGGCATGCCGGGGCTTTTTATTCTGTCGTGCGTCGTGGCCTCAGCGCTTGAGCGATGGGGTCAGGTGTGGCTGGATTGCAGTCAGGACGGCTTTGAAGCACTTGGTGTTGCCTGCGACGATCTGGCCTTTCTCAAGGAAGTCATGTCCCCCGTTGAAGTCGCTGACCAGGCCGCCGGCTTCCTGGATGAGCAGGGCGCCAGCCGCCATGTCCCATTCCGACAGGCCGAACTCCCAGAATGCGTCGTAGCGACCTGCGGCGACATAGGCCAGGTCCAGGCTCGCCGCACCGGCGCGGCGCAGGCCAGCAGTCTGGCCTACCAGGCTGCGGAACATGTTCAGGTAGCTGTCGAGGTTGTCCAGCTGTCCGTCGCGGAACGGGAAGCCAGTGCCGAGCAGGGCGCCTTCGAGGCTCTTGCGGCTGCTCACGCGCAGACGGCGGCCATTGAGGGCTGCGCCACGGCCGCGGCTGGCGGTGAATTCTTCCTGGCGAATCGGATCCAGCACCACGCCATGCTCCAGGCGTCCGCGATACTTGCAGGCAATGCTGACGGCAAAGTGCGGCACGCCTCGTACGAAGTTGGTGGTACCGTCGAGCGGGTCGATGATCCAGAGGTAGTCAGTGCCTTCGCCGCTGCCTTCGCTCAAGCCGCTTTCTTCGCCAAGGATGCCGTGATTCGGGTAGGCCTTGCGCAGTGCGTTGACGATGCTCTGCTCCGCGGCGCGGTCTATTTCGGTGACGTAGTCCTTCGCTTCTTTCTCGTTGACCGAGATCACGTCCAGGCGCTCGATGGAACGAAGAATCAGTTCGCCAGCGCCGCGGGCGGCGCGCAGCGCGATATTCAGCATGGGCTGCATGGATGTGTTTACCTGGTCGTTAAAGAAAGCCGGCAATTCTAGCAGAAAGCGTTGATTCATGAAGCGTGGCTGTGGCAGCGAAGTCGGGTTCGTGGCGCAGGCCGCAGGCGTTCCTGTAAGCTTTCGTTTCTTTTTTGCTTCGAGACTTTGCACTTGCTTGGGAATATACGCGTGGTACTGGTCAACACCAGTCACCCGGGCAATATCGGTGGCGCCGCCCGCGCCATGAAAAACATGGGGCTGAGCAAGCTGGTCCTGGTCGATCCGGTGGATTTCCCCAGCTCGGACGCGATCGCCCGCGCCTCGGGTGCGACCGATATTCTGGATGCCGCTCAGGTGGTCGGTACCCTGGAGGAGGCGTTGGTGGGCTGCACCGTCGCGCTGGGTACCAGCGCCCGGGATCGCCGGATACCCTGGCCGCTGGTCGATCCGCGCGAATGCGCGTCGCTCTGTCTCGATCAGGTTGCGGCGGGTGGCGAGGTGGCACTGGTGTTCGGTCGTGAGTACGCCGGGCTGACCAATGAGGAGCTGCAGCGCTGCCAGTACCATGTGCACATTCCGTCGGACCCTGATTTCGCCTCGCTCAATCTCGCGGCCGCCGTCCAGGTGCTTGCCTATGAGGTGCGTATGGCGTGGTTGGCGGCCCAGGGGCAGCCGACCAAGATGGAAAAGCTGGAGACGACGGCGATTCTCGACACCAAGCTGGTGACCAGTGATGAGCTCGAACTCTATTACGGGCATCTGGAGCAGACCTTGGTGGAGATCGGCTTTCTCGATCCGGAGAAGCCTCGTCACCTGATGCCGCGGTTGCGTCGCCTTTATGGTCGCAGCGGCATCACCAAGCTGGAAATGAACATCCTGCGGGGCATTCTTACCGAGACGCAGAAAGCCGCCCGCGGCGAACCCCACAAGCGGAGAAAAGACTGATGTTCGAACGCATGCGCGAAGACATCCAGAGCGTATTCCATCGTGATCCCGCGGCGCGTAATGCCTTTGAGGTGCTGACCTGCTATCCGGGGTTGCATGCGATCTGGATTCACCGCCTGGCCCATTGGTTGTGGGGCAACGACTTCAAGTGGCTGGGGCGGATGTTCTCCAATCTGGGGCGCTGGCTGACCGGTATCGAGATCCATCCAGGGGCTCGCATCGGTCGGCGGTTCTTCATCGATCACGGGCTGGGCATCGTCATTGGCGAGACGGCCGAGATCGGCAATGACGTGACCATCTACCAGGGTGTCACCCTTGGCGGGACGAGCTGGAACAAGGGCAAGCGTCATCCCACGCTGGAAGACGGTGTGGTGGTTGGTGCAGGTGCCAAGGTGCTCGGTCCTTTCACCGTGGGCGCCGGGGCGAAGATCGGATCCAATGCGGTGGTCACCAAGGCGGTGCCAGCAGGTGCAACGGCTGTGGGTATCCCGGGGCGCATCATCGTCAAATCCGACGATGAGCAGGAGGCCCGTCGCAAGGCGATTGCCGAGAAGATCGGTTTCGACGCCTACGGGGTCAGTCAGGATATGCCCGACCCCGTGGCGCGGGCGATCGGCCAGTTGCTTGACCATGTCCAGGCGGTTGAAGAGCGGCTCGAAGGCATGTGCGGTGCGCTGAAGGCCCTCGGTAGCGACTATTGTGCCAACGAGCTGCCGACCTTGCGCGAAGAAGACTTCGCCGAAGTGAAGGATCAGGGATCAGACGGCAAACCTTGATGTATCATGGCCGGCTGGCGCCGCGGTCGTTGCGTTGGTCCGTAAAGACCGAGTATTTCAATAGGTCTTATAGTTGATATAAATACTCGGAAATAGCATAATTGCGCCAAACCGTAATGCTTTGGTGCAAACCGATGCGATTGACTACTAAAGGCCGCTACGCCGTCACTGCGATGCTGGATCTGGCGCTGCATGCGCAGCATGGGCCGGTTTCGCTGGCCGACATCTCCGAGCGGCAGGGTATTTCCCTGTCATACCTCGAACAGCTATTCGCCAAGTTGCGCCGTGGCAGCCTGGTCACCAGTGTGAGAGGGCCGGGCGGCGGCTATCAACTGTCCCGCGCAATGGCCGGCATCCAAGTGGCGGAAGTGATTGATGCAGTCAACGAATCCGTCGATGCCACCCGTTGTCAGGGGCTCGGCGACTGTCATTCCGGCGATACCTGCCTGACCCATCATTTGTGGTGCGATCTGAGCCAGCAGATCCACGAGTTTCTCAGCGGCATCAGTCTGGCCGACCTCGTGCAGCGCCGTGAGGTGCAGGAGGTTGCAATGCGCCAGGACTTGCGCCGCGCGAACGGCCACGCACCGCAACTGGATAAGATCGAAACGTCCGCCATCGAGTGAGACGGGCGACCGCCTGATAGGAGATACCTGATGAAATTACCGATTTATCTCGATTATTCCGCTACCACACCGGTAGATCCGCGCGTCGCCGAAAAAATGATCGAATGCCTTACCCATGAAGGCAATTTCGGCAACCCGGCCTCGCGTTCCCATGCCTTCGGCTGGCGCGCTGAAGAAGCTGCGGAGAACGCGCGTCGGCAGGTGGCCGACTTGGTCAATGCCGACCCGCGCGAAATTGTCTGGACTTCCGGTGCCACCGAGTCCGACAACCTGGCGATCAAGGGTGTCGCGCATTTTTACGCCTCCAAGGGCAAGCACATCGTCACCACCAAGATCGAGCACAAGGCGGTTCTGGATACGGCTCGTCAGTTGGAGCGTGAAGGCTTCGAGGTCACCTATCTGGAGCCCGGCGAAGACGGTATCGTCACCCCGGCCATGGTCGAGGCGGCGCTGCGCGAAGACACCATTCTGGTCTCGGTGATGCACGTCAACAACGAGATCGGCACCATCAACGACATTGCCGCGATCGGCGAACTGACGCGTTCGAAGGGCGTGCTGTTCCATGTCGATGCCGCGCAGTCGACCGGCAAGGTCGAGATCGACCTGGAAAAGCTCAAGGTCGACCTGATGTCCTTTTCTGCCCACAAGACCTATGGCCCCAAAGGCGTAGGCGCGCTCTACGTTCGACGCAAGCCGCGCGTGCGCATCGAGGCGCAGATGCATGGCGGCGGACACGAGCGGGGCATGCGTTCCGGCACCCTGGCAACTCATCAGCTGGTCGGCATGGGCGAGGCCTTCCGCCTCGCCAAGCTGGAAATGACCCAGGAAAACGAGCGTATCCGCGCACTGCGTGACCGCTTCTTCAAGCAGGTCGAGCATCTGGAAGAGTTGTACGTCAACGGCAGCATGACCGCTCGTGTGCCGCACAACCTGAACCTGAGCTTCAACTACGTTGAAGGCGAGTCGCTGATCATGGCGCTCAAGGATCTGGCGGTTTCGTCCGGTTCGGCCTGTACCTCAGCCTCGCTGGAGCCGTCCTACGTGCTGCGTGCATTGGGTCGTAACGACGAGTTAGCGCATAGCTCGATCCGCTTTACCTTCGGTCGTTTCACCACCGAGGAAGAGGTTGATTACGCAGCGCAGAAAATCAGCGAAGCGGTGAACAAGCTGCGTGCGCTTTCGCCCCTGTGGGACATGTTCAAAGACGGCGTCGACATTTCCAAGGTCGAGTGGCAAGCCCACTGAGTCCTGTCGCGAAGCCGCATCGCCTGAATCAAAGAGGATTGCACCATGGCATATAGTGAAAAGGTCATCGACCACTACGAAAACCCGCGCAACGTCGGCAAGTTCGACGCCGAGGATCCGAGCATTGGCACCGGCATGGTCGGCGCGCCCGCGTGTGGCGACGTGATGCGTTTGCAGATCAAGGTCAACGAGCAGGGCATCATCGAAGACGCCAAGTTCAAGACCTACGGCTGCGGTTCGGCGATCGCCTCCAGCTCCCTGGCCACCGAGTGGATGAAGGGCAAGACGCTGGAAGAGGCCGAAACCATCAAGAACACCCAACTGGCCGAAGAGCTGGCGCTGCCGCCGGTGAAGATCCACTGCTCGGTTCTGGCTGAAGACGCGATCAAGGCAGCGGTTCGCGATTACCGCGAGAAGAAAGGGTTGCTCTGAAGGAGGTCTCGATGGCTATCACCATGACGCCCGCCGCGGCTCAGCACATTCGCCGCTCCCTTGACGGGCGCGGGCGAGGCGAGGGCATCCGCCTGGGTGTGCGCACCACGGGTTGTTCGGGGCTGGCCTATGTGCTCGAGTTCGTCGACGAGACGGCCGCCGAGGACAAGGTATTCGAGAACCATGGCGTGAAGGTCATCATTGATCCCAAGAGCCTGGTCTACCTCGACGGTACCGAACTCGATTTTGTGCGCGAGGGCTTGAACGAAGGCTTCAAGTTCAATAACCCGAACGTGCGCGGCGAATGCGGTTGCGGCGAAAGCTTCAATATCTGAGGTTGCTGTGGGTAATCCCTGTCACTTTGCGCTGTTCGATTTACAGCCCGCTTTCGAGCTGGACCTGGACAATCTTTCGGCGCGCTATCGCGAGCTGGCACGCGCGGTCCATCCGGATCGCTTCGCCGATGCCGACGAGCGCGAGCAGCGCCGGGCGATCGAACAGTCGGCCAACCTCAATGAGGCTTATCAGGTGTTGCGCAGTCCGACTCGTCGGGCACGTTATCTCCTGACGCTGCGCGGCCATGAGGTGCCGCTCGAGGCGACCGTTCAGGATCCCGAATTCCTGATGCAGCAGATGCAGTGGCGCGAGGAGCTCGAAGATCTGCACGACAGCGCCGATCTCGAGGGTGTTGCCGCTTTCAAGTCACGCCTCAAGCGTGCGCAGCAGCAGCTCAACGAAGCCTTCTCCCGGTGCTGGCAGGACGAGCAGGTGCATGACGAGGCCGAGCGCCTGGTACGGCGCATGCAGTTCCTCGACAAGCTGTCCCATGAAGTGCGCCAGTTGGAAGAGCGCCTCGACGATTAACTCGCGCTGCGCTCAGGCGCGCGCCCGATATTAGACAGACATGGCCTTACTCCAGATAGCCGAACCCGGGCAAAGCCCCCAGCCACACCAGCGTCGCCTGGCCGTTGGCATCGACCTGGGCACCACCAATTCCCTCGTCGCTGCTCTGCGCAGCGGTGTCACCGCGCCGCTGCCCGATGCGGATGGCGAGGTCATTCTGCCGTCCGCCGTCCGCTACCTGCCTGGAGCGGTCGAGGTCGGTCGTCAAGCCAAGCTGGCCGCCTCCAGTGATCCGCTCAATACCATCCTGTCGGTCAAGCGACTGATGGGGCGCGGTATAGGTGATGTCACCCAGCTCGGCGAGCAGCTTCCTTATCGCTTCAGCGAGGGGCAGTCCCAGATGCCCTTCATCGAAACCGTGCAGGGCGCCAAAAGCCCGGTGGAAGTTTCTGCCGAAATCCTGCGCAGCTTGCGCGAGCGTGCCGAAGCGGCTTTGGGTGGCGATCTGGTAGGGGCCGTGATCACGGTTCCGGCGTACTTCGATGATGCGCAGCGCCAGGCCACCAAGGATGCCGCTCGATTGGCGGGGTTGAATGTGCTGCGTCTACTCAACGAGCCGACCGCGGCCGCTGTCGCCTATGGGCTCGATCAGCAGGCCGAAGGGCTCGTCGCGATCTACGACCTGGGCGGTGGAACCTTCGATATCTCGATTCTGCGGCTGTCCAAGGGCGTATTCGAAGTGCTGGCGACGGGCGGTGACACCGCTCTCGGTGGCGATGACTTCGATCATGCGCTGGCGGCGTGGATTCTCCAGCAAGCCGGTGTCTCGGCAGACCTCGATCCAGGTGCCCAACGTGCGTTGCTCAAGGTTGCCTGTGATGCCAAGGAGCAGTTGAGCCAGGTCGGACAAGTGGAAGTCGCTTATGCCGGCTGGCAGGGCCTGCTTAGCCGTGAAGCGTTCAACGCTCTGATCGATCCGCTGATCGCCCGCAGTCTGAAGTCCTGTCGCCGTGTGGTGCGCGACTCGGGTATCGAGCTCGACGAAATTGGTGCGGTGGTGATGGTCGGTGGCTCGACTCGCGTGCCGCGGGTGCGCGAGCAGGTCGGCGAACTCTTCGGCCGCGAGCCGCTGACCAATATCGACCCGGACGAAGTGGTGGCCATTGGTGCGGCTATCCAGGCTGAAACTCTGGCGGGCAACAATCGTGGTGGCGACGAGTTGCTGCTGTTGGACGTCATTCCGCTCTCGCTCGGACTGGAAACCATGGGCGGGTTGATGGAAAAGATCATCCCGCGCAACACCACCATTCCGGTGGCCCGCGCCCAGGATTTCACCACCTACAAGGATGGCCAGACGGCCATGATGATCCACGTGCTGCAGGGCGAGCGCGAGCTGATCACTGACTGCCGTTCGCTGGCGCGTTTCGAGCTGCGCGGCATTCCGCCGATGGTGGCGGGTGCGGCGAAGATCCGGGTGACCTTCCAGGTTGATGCCGATGGCTTGCTCAGCGTATCGGCGCGCGAGCTCGCTTCCGGCGTGGAGGCGAGCATCCAGGTCAAGCCTTCCTACGGCCTGACGGATGGTGAAATCGCGAAGATGCTCGAAGACTCGTTCCACAAGGCTGACGAGGATATGGCCGCGCGCACCCTGCGCGAGCAGCAGGTCGATGCCCGGCGCCTGGTGGAGGCGGTCGATGCCGCGCTGCAGGCCGATGGCGAGCGGCTGCTCGACACGGAAGAGCGTGTGGCCATCGACGAGCAGCTCGAGCAGCTGCGTGTGCTGCTGGACAGCTCGGATGTCGATGCGCTCGAGCATCAGACCAGGCGGCTGAGCCAGATCACCGACGCTTTCGCCGCACGGCGCATGGATACCACCGTCAAGGCTGCCCTGGCCGGACGGCGGCTGAACGAACTCGAGGATTGACCCCTGATGCCCCAGATCATTTTTCTTCCCCACGCCGAGCACTGCCCTGATGGCGCGGTAGTCGAGGCACAAGCCGGCGAAACCGTGCTGGACGCGGCGTTGCGCAATGGCATCGATATCGAACATGCTTGCGAGAAGTCCTGTGCCTGCACGACCTGTCACGTCGTGATTCGTGAAGGCTTCGCCTCGCTTGAGGCGTCCGACGAACTCGAGGACGACATGCTCGACAAGGCCTGGGGGTTGGAGCCGAGTTCGCGCCTTTCCTGCCAGGCGGTGGTTGCCGATGAGGATCTGGTGGTCGAGATTCCTCGCTACACCATCAACCAGGTTTCCGAAGGGCATTGAGGAGCAAGGACATGACTCTCATGTGGGCGGACGTACAGGAAATCGCCATCCAGCTCGCCGAGCAGAAACCGGATATCGATCCGCATTACGTCAATTTCGTCGAGTTGCATCGCTGGGTAACCAGCTTGCCGGAGTTTTCCGATTCGCCGCAGCGAGGCGGTGAAAAGGTGCTCGAAGCGATTCAGGCTGCATGGATCGAAGAAGCCGGCTGATCTCTGATTTGCGACCCCTCGAACAGCCTACCGACAGGCGGCGCCGTAACCGCAGAGGTGGGCCGAAGCCGACCCCATGACCGAAGGGTTGGAGTTCGGCAAGCGGTCTTCGCCGCGAATGGACCAGGGTATGCGCATTCATCTAAGGTGCGCGGCCTCGCATTTAACCTGAACCCGCGTATAATCCGCGGGTTTAATTTTCCGCTTTAATAATCAGTATTCTGGAGCTTTTTCATGGCTGTCGAACGTACCCTTTCCATCATCAAGCCTGACGCCGTTTCGAAGAACGTGGTCGGTGAGATCGTCACGCGTTTCGAGAAAGCTGGCCTTCGTGTCGTGGCTGCCAAGATGGTTCAGCTGTCCGAGCGTGAAGCCGGTGGTTTCTACGCCGAGCACAAAGAGCGTCCGTTCTTCAAGGATCTGGTTTCCTTCATGACCTCCGGCCCTGTGGTCGTTCAGGTCCTCGAAGGTGAGGGCGCCATCGCCAAGAACCGCGAGCTGATGGGCGCTACCGATCCGAAGAAAGCCGACGCCGGTACCATCCGCGCCGATTTCGCCGTCTCGATCGACGAGAACGCCGTGCATGGCTCGGATTCCGAAGCCTCCGCAGCGCGCGAAATCTCCTACTTTTTCGCCGCCACCGAAGTGTGTGCCCGCATTCGCTGATCTCCGAGCGAGGGTGAATTCATGAGTGAATCGACCGGTAAAGTCAATCTGCTGGGTCTGACCCAGCCGCAGTTGGAAAGCTTCTTCGAGTCCATGGGCGAGAAACGCTTCCGTGCCGGTCAGATCATGAAGTGGATTCACCACTTTGGCGTCGATGATTTCGACGCCATGACCAACGTCGGCAAGGCCTTGCGCGAAAAGCTCAAGGCCCGCGCCGAAATCCGCGGCCCCGAGATCGTCAGCGAGGACATCTCGAGCGACGGCACCCGCAAATGGGTGGTTCGCGTGGCTTCGGGCAGTTGCGTCGAGACCGTTTATATCCCGCAGGGTGGTCGCGGCACGCTGTGCGTGTCGTCCCAGGCCGGCTGTGCGCTGGATTGCAGTTTCTGCTCCACCGGCAAGCAGGGTTTCAACAGCAACCTCACTGCCGCAGAAGTCATCGGCCAGGTATGGATTGCCAACAAGTCGTTCGGCTCCGTACCAGCCAAGATCGACCGCGCCATCACCAATGTGGTGATGATGGGCATGGGCGAGCCGCTGCTGAATTTCGACAATGTCGTGGCGGCCATGCAGATCATGATGGACGACTTGGGCTACGGCATTTCCAAGCGCAAGGTGACGCTTTCGACCTCCGGCGTTGTACCGATGATCGACGAGCTGGCCAAAGTCATCGACGTGTCGCTGGCGTTGTCGCTGCACGCGCCTAACGACGAACTGCGCAACACCCTGGTCCCGATCAACAAGAAATATCCACTCGAAATGTTGCTGGCAGCCTGCCAGCGTTACATTTCGAGGCTCGGCGAAAAGCGGGTGCTGACCATCGAGTACACCCTGCTCAAAGGCGTCAACGACCAGCCCGAGCACGCCTCGCAGATGATCGAGCTGCTGGCGGACATCCCCTGCAAGATCAATCTGATCCCGTTCAATCCCTTCCCCCATTCGGGATATGAGCGGCCCAGCAACAATGCCATTCGCCGTTTTCAGGACATCCTGCATAAAGCCGGGCACAATGTGACGGTGCGTACCACCCGCGGCGAAGATATTGATGCCGCCTGCGGTCAGCTGGTCGGTCAAGTGATGGACCGTACACGTCGAAGCGAGCGCTACATCGCTGTACGTGAGCTGCAGAGCGAGCCGGGTGCGGCGCATCTCGCTACGAACCGTTCCTGAGGGGGAAATCCATGTTTTCGCGCATTGCGCTGCTGCTTCTGCTTGCCGGTCTGCTCCACGGTTGCGTGTCCACGGGCAACGTCGATCCGATGAAAACCGCCGCCGGGCGAGACGAGGCGCGTGATGCCTACATCCAGTTGGGCATCGGCTATCTGCAACAGGGCGATACGTCGCGCGCCAAGGTTCCGCTGAGGCAGGCGCTGGATCTCGATTCGCGCAGCGCGGATGCGCATACCGCACTGGCCCTGGTATTCCAGACCGAGATGGAATACGAGCTAGCCGACAAGCATTACCGTGAGGCGCTGTCGATTCGCAGCGATCCTCGCATCCTCAACAACTACGGCAGCTTTCTTTTCGAGCGCGGACGTTACGAGGAGGCCATGCAGCGCTTCACCCAGGCGTCCGCGGATAATCTGTACACCGAGCGTTCCCGCGTGTTCGAGAACATGGGGCTGACGGCGCTCCAGCTGAAACAGCCGCAGGAGGCTGAGGCATACTTCGAACGTGCTCTGCGGCTCAATGCGCGCCAGCCCCGCGCACTGCTGGAGATGGCGATGCTGTCTTACCAGTCGAAGAACTACGTGCCCGCACGGGGCTACTATGAACGCTACAGCCGGTTGGCCGAGCAGAACGCGCGCAGCCTGCTGTTGGGTATTCGACTGGCGAACATCCACGATGACCGTGATCGCGCAGCGACGCTGGCACTCCAGCTGCGGCGCCTGTATCCGGGCTCGCCGGAGTATCAGCAATATCTTTCGGAGCAACGATGAAAGTTTCACAACCCGAAGCTGTTGTGCCGACCTCCGGCAATCCGGGCGAAACGCTGCGCCACGCGCGGGAAGCCAAGGGCTGGTCCGTTGCGGCGGTGGCCTCGCAGCTCAATCTTTCGGAACGGCTGATCGGCCAGATCGAAGCGGGCGATTTCTCTCAGGCACCGGGCCATACCTTCGCGCGCGGCTACGTGCGAGCCTATGCCAAGCTGGTCGGGCTCGATCAGACGCAACTGGTCGGCGAGTTCGATCGCTACACCGGCACCGATGCGAGCGGCAGCAGTGTCCACGCGCTTGGCCGCATCGAAGAGCCGGTCAGGTTGTCTCATAACGTGCTGCGTTTCTTCAGCTTCGTGCTGCTGCTGGTGTTGATTGGCGCCGGGTTCATATGGTGGCAGGACCAGTCTTCTCGAAATACCGGCTCGCCGGCAAGCTCATCGCTCGAGCACATCGAAGTGGAAGGTGCCGACGGCACGACGCAAATACATGTTTTCGACGAGCCTGAAGACCAAGCGGTCGAGGCGGGGCGCCAGAGCGAGGACATATCTTTGCCGTCGCTGGTTGGCCAGCAGCCCGACGCCGAAGGCGAGGCGCCGCTGGAGCTCAGTCAAGGCAGCGAGGCGGCCGAAGCGACTGTTCCCGAAGCCGATATCACCGCTGCACCGGCGAGTCAGGAGCAGCAAGACACAGCCGCGCCAGCGTCAGCGCCACCGGAAAGCGAGCCGGCTGCTTCAGACGCGGCTCTCGAAACTCCCGAAACGCCTTCTGCAACGGCCCAGGCTCCTGCGGCCGTGGCCACCGGAGAAGGGCAGCTGGAGCTGTCGTTCACGGCCGATTGCTGGACGCGAGTCATCGATGCCGATGGCCGCGTGCTGGTCAGTGCGCTGATCCGCGCCGGGACCACGCGTACCGTCACCGGTCGTGCGCCGCTGGACATCCACCTGGGATACGCCCGCGGAGCGCAAGTTAGTTACAACGGCGAATCCGTAAGCCTAGCGCCTCACCTGCGTGGCGAAACGGCACGCTTTAAGGTCGGACAATGAGCATGCATTCCGAGTCTCGTATCAAACGACGCCTGTCGCGCAAGATCTGGGTAGGCTCCGTGCCCGTAGGTGGGGACGCACCTATTGCCGTGCAGAGCATGACCAACACCGATACCTGCGATGTCGACGCTACCGTCGCGCAGATCAAGCGCCTGCAGGACGCCGGCGCGGACATCGTGCGGGTGTCGGTGCCCGACATGGATGCTGCCGAAGCCTTTGGCCGGATCAAGCAGCGTGCCGAACTGCCGCTGGTGGCCGACATCCACTTCGATTACCAGATCGCCCTGCGTGTCGCCGAGCTTGGCGTCGATTGCCTGCGCATCAACCCGGGCAACATCGGGCGTGAAGATCGCGTCAAGGCTGTGGTCGAGGCCGCACGTGATCGCGGTATTCCGATTCGGATCGGCGTCAATGCCGGCTCGCTGGAAAAGGACCTGCAGAAGAAGTACGGTGAGCCCACACCCGAAGCGCTGGTCGAGTCGGCGTTGCGCCATGTCGAGCATCTGGATCGCCTGAATTTCCCTGACTTCAAGGTCAGCGTGAAGGCCTCTGACGTGTTCATGGCGGTAGAAGCCTATCGACTGCTGGCCAGGCAGATCGAGCAACCGCTGCACCTGGGCATTACCGAAGCTGGCGGGCTGCGCTCGGGTACCGTGAAGTCCTCGGTCGGCCTCGGCATGCTGCTGGCTGAAGGTATCGGCGACACCATTCGCATCTCGCTCGCTGCCGACCCGGTGGAAGAGATCAAAGTCGGGTTCGATATTCTCAAGTCGCTGCACCTGCGTTCGCGGGGCATTAACTTCATTGCGTGCCCGAGTTGCTCGCGACAGAACTTTGATGTGGTCAAGACCATGAACGAGCTGGAAGGCCGGCTCGATGATTTGCTGGTACCGCTGGACGTAGCGGTGATCGGCTGCGTGGTCAACGGCCCTGGTGAAGCGAAGGAGGCGCATGTCGGCCTGACCGGCGGAACGCCGAACAACCTGATCTATATCGACGGCAAGCCAGCCCAGAAGCTTACCAACGACAATCTGGTCGATGAGCTGGAGCAGCTGATTCGGCGCAAGGCCGCCGAAAAGCTCGAAGCCGATGCGGCGCTGATCCTGCGCAGCTGACCTAAGGAAAATACTTGAGCAAGTCCCTGCAAGCCATCCGTGGCATGAACGACATCCTGCCCGGACAGACGCCCGTTTGGCGCTATCTGGAAAGCACTTTCGCCGAATTGCTAGACGCCTACGGCTACAGCGAAATCCGCCTGCCTATTCTCGAGTTGACCGAATTGTTCGCCCGTGGCATTGGCGAGGGCACCGACGTGGTCGACAAGGAAATGTACACTTTCCTCGACCGCAACGAGGAATCGCTCACCCTGCGCCCTGAAGGCACCGCCGGCTGCGTTCGGGCCGTGCTCGAACACGGCATGACGGGTGGCGGACAGGTGCAGAAGCTTTGGTACACCGGCCCGATGTTTCGCTACGAGAAACCGCAGAAGGGGCGCTATCGCCAGTTCCATCAGATCGGCGTAGAGGTGTTCAACCAGCCCGGACCCGATGTCGATGCCGAGCTGATCATCCTTACGGCCCGTCTGTGGAAGCAGCTGGGTATGGCCGATGCCGTTACCTTGCAGCTCAACAGTCTGGGTTCCAGCGAAGCCCGGGCGACCTATCGGGACGCCTTGGTGGCCTATCTTCAGCAGCGCTTCGATCAGCTCGACGAAGACAGCCAGCGCCGCCTGACCACTAATCCGCTGCGTATCCTCGACAGCAAGAATGCACAGACGCAGGCCCTGCTGGCCGATGCGCCGACCTTGCACGATTATCTAGACGAGGAATCACGGGCGCATTTTGAAGGGCTCAAGGCGCGCCTGGACGCTGTCGGCATCGCCTATGAAATCAACCCCAAGCTGGTGCGCGGGCTGGATTACTACGGCAGAACGGTTTTCGAGTGGGTCACCGATCGCCTGGGTGCTCAGGGTACGGTCTGCGCCGGTGGTCGCTATGACGGTCTGATCACTCAGTTCGGTGGCAAGCCCACGCCGGGCGTCGGCTTTGCGATGGGCGTCGAGCGGCTGGTGCTGCTGCTGGAAACCCTGGCGCTCGTACCCGAGCACCTGGCGCGTCCGGCTCACGTCTATGTCTGCGCATTCGGCGAAGCGGCGGAACTCGCTGCCGTGGCGTTGGCCGAGCGGTTGCGAGACGCGCTGCCGGGGCTGCGCTTGTTGGTCAATGCCGGCGGAGGCAGCTTCAAAAGCCAATTCAAGAAGGCGGACAAGAGCGGCGCGCGCTTCGCCCTGATTCTGGGAGAGGACGAGCTGGCGGGTCGCGTGGTAGGTTGCAAGCCGCTGCGCGACGATAGCGAGCAGGAAAACATTGCCTGGGATGCTCTGCCCGAGCGTCTGGCTGTCTGCTTCGAGCAGGCTGAGACTAAGCGAACAAAAGGAGTGTCGGTGTGACCTCGGGTACTGAAGACGAACAAATCGCGCAAATGAAAGATTGGTGGCGGCGTAACGGGATGCCATTGCTGATTGGCGCCGTGCTGGCTCTGGCTCTGGTTTTTGGCTGGCAAGCCTGGCAGAACCATCAGGTCAACAAGGCCCAGGGCGCGTCAGCGCTTTATCAGCAACTGCTCGATGCCTCGCTCAATACGGGCAGCGTCGATGCTGCCGAAGTGGCGCGGCTGGGCACCGAACTGAAGAACAACTACGCCGGGACTCACTACGCCCAGTACGGCAGCCTTTTCATGGCCAAGGTCGCAGTTGAGGCAGGTCAGCTCGATGACGCGGCCAGCGAGTTGCGTGCGGTGCTGGACAAGCCGGTCGACAAGACCATCGAAGAGCTGGCCCGTCAGCGTCTGGCGCGAGTTCTGTCCGCCCAGGACAAGGCCGATGAAGCCTTGAAGCTGCTCGACGGCGAAGCCGAGAAAGCCTTTGCGGCGAGCCGCGAGGAGCTGCGCGGCGACCTGCTGGTGCAGCTGGGTCGCACCGATGATGCGTTTGCCGCCTATAGCAAGGCCAAGCAGTCCCTGTCGCAGGATGCCGCCGTTGGCGGTCTGCAATTGAAACTCGATGATCTGGCCAAAGGGGAGGCGTGACGTGATGCGTTGGAAGATTGCCGCGCTGTTGTCCCTTGTCGTGCTGGCTGCCGGTTGCAGCAGTAGCAGCAAGGAGCCCGAACCGGCCGAGCTGCAGAAGTTCGATGCCGAGATCCGGCTCGATCAGGAGTGGAGCCGCTCGATCGGCAAGGGGCAGGGCAAGACCTACAACCTGCTTGTCCCGGTCGTGTATGGCGACCAGATCTTCGCCAGCGATGTTCGCGGACGGGTGATGTCGATGGATCGCTTCACCGGCAAGGTGGAGTGGCGCAAGGATCTGGATGAGCCGGTCGCCGGCGGGGTAGGTGCCGGTTATGGCCTGATCCTGATCGGTACCCTCAAGGGTGAGGTCATTGCGCTGGACGCTGCCAGTGGTGAAGAGCGCTGGCGTAGCCAGGTCGGCAGCGAAGTGCTCGCCGCACCGGCAATCAACGGCGACATCGTCGTCGCCCAGACCCAGGACGACCGCCTGGTCGCGCTGGAAATGGATACCGGGACCCAGCGCTGGGCCTACGAAAGTTCTCCCGCAGTGCTTACGCTGCGTGGCACCGGAGCACCGGTGCTCACCAACCAGCTGGCGATCGCGGGTCTTTCCAGTGGCCGTGTCGTCGCGCTGGATACCCGCGGTGGCCTACCGGTCTGGGAACAGCGGGTGGCCGTGCCCCAGGGGCGTTCCGAGCTCGAGCGCGTGGTCGATATCGACGGCGGTCTGCTGCTCTCCGGCGGCACGCTTTACGTGGTCAGCTATCAAGGGCGTGTCGCTGCGTTGGAGCTGGAAAGCGGCCGTATACTGTGGCAGCGCGAGGCGTCGAGTTCCGGTGGTGTAGCGCTCGGTTACGGCAGCGTGTACCTGAGCCTGGCCAATGGCACCGTCGAAAGCATCGATGAGCGCTCGACTACCGCCCTGTGGAGCAATGACCAGCTGGCGCGCCGTCAGCTTTCGGCACCCGAAGTGCTGTCGAGCTATGTGGTGGTCGGCGATTTTGAAGGCTATCTGCACTTCCTGAGTCAGGTCGATGGCCGTTTCGTCGCACGTACCCGGATCGAGAGTGCCGGCGTGCGGGTGCGTCCGGTGGTTTCCGGCGACTGGCTGTATGCCTATGGCAACGATGGCAAGCTGGTAGCGCTGACCATCCGCCAGAGTGACTGATCGGCGCCAGTAGCTGCCGCGTCAGGGTTCAATAGCCGGCCGCTGCCTTGCAGCGGCCGTTGTGTTTTCTGAATTATCGAGTTGGAGAGCCGCATGGTTCCCGTTATCGCCCTGGTGGGTCGGCCGAACGTCGGCAAGTCCACCCTGTTCAACCGGCTGACCAAAAGCCGCGATGCCATCGTCGCCGAATACGCTGGGTTGACCCGCGATCGCCAGTATGGCGAGGCCAAGTGGCAGGGTCGCACTTACATCGTCATCGATACCGGCGGTATTTCCGGAGACGAGGAAGGCATCGACGCGAAGATGGCCGAGCAGTCGCTGCAGGCGATCGAGGAGGCTGATGCGGTCTTGTTCATGGTCGATTCGCGCGCTGGCCTGACGGCCGCCGACCAGATGATCGCCGAGCATCTGCGCAAGCGGAACAAGCGCAGCTTTCTGGTCGCCAACAAGGTCGATAGCGTCGATCCGGATATTGCGCGTGCCGAGTTCAGTCCGTTGGGCCTTGGCGATGCACTGCCGATTGCCGCGGCCCACGGTCGTGGCATCAGCCACATGCTGGAAGCGGCGCTGGGCATCTTCCCTAAAGACCAAGAGCCGCAACCGGACGCCGAAGAGGCGGGCGAAGAGGTGGTCGCCGAAGGCCAGGAGCTTTCGCGGATTCCCGGGCCGAGCGAAAAGGACGGGATCAAGATCGCCATCATCGGCCGGCCCAACGTCGGCAAGTCGACCCTGGTCAACCGCATGCTCGGCGAGGAGCGGGTGATCGTTTATGACCAGGCGGGAACCACGCGCGACAGTATCTACATCCCCTTCGAGCGCGACGAAGAGAAGTACACGCTGATCGATACCGCAGGCGTACGCCGCCGCGGCAAGATCTTCGAGGCGGTGGAAAAGTTCTCGGTGGTCAAGACGCTGCAGGCGATCCAGGACGCCAACGTGGTGATCTTCGTGATGGATGCACGGGAAGGGGTAGTGGAGCATGACCTGAACCTGCTCGGGTTCGTGCTGGAAACCGGGCGAGCGCTGGTCATCGCGCTGAACAAGTGGGATGGCATGGAGCCGGGCGAGCGCGACTACGTTAAGACCGAGCTGGAGCGCCGGCTATTCTTCGTCGATTTCGCCGATATCCACTTCATCTCCGCCAAGCACGGTACCGGGGTCGGGCACCTGTACAAGTCGGTGCAGGCATCGTTCAAGTCGGCGATCACCCGCTGGCCGACCAGCCGTCTCACGCAGATCCTCGAGGACGCGGTTCAGGAACACCAGCCGCCGTTGGTCAACGGTCGTCGAATCAAGCTCCGCTATGCGCATCTGGGCGGTGCCAACCCGCCGCTGATCGTCATCCACGGCAACCAAGTGGATGCGGTGCCCAAGTCTTATTCCCGCTACCTGGAAAATACTTACCGGCGGGTGCTCAAGCTAGTCGGTACGCCGATCCGCATCGAGTACAAGGGCGGCGAGAACCCCTTCGAGGGCAAGAAGAACACTCTGACCGACCGTCAGGTGAACAAGAAGCGCCGCCTCATGTCGCACCACAAGAAGGCCGATAAGAAGCGCCGCGACAAGAAACGTTAGCCCCCAATGACTGGCGGACGCCATCGCAGGCGCTCGCCGGTGCTCGGTGGAAACCGCTTGCGTTTTCCGCCTGATGTGGACTCAGCCGGGTATCTCGATGATCCAGAGCAAATTGCCGAACGTCGGCACCACCATCTTCACGACCATGTCCCAGCTCGCGGCGCAGACCGGGGCGCTGAATCTGTCCCAGGGTTTTCCCGACTTCGATGGGCCGGACGCATTGCGCGAAGCCGTGGCACGCCATGTCATGAACGGCCACAACCAGTACGCGCCGATGCCGGGCCTGCCGGCGCTGCGCGAGCAGATCGCGAGCAAGGTCGCCAGGCTCCATGGCCGCGCGGTCAGCGCGGGTGACGAGGTGACCGTCACGCCCGGCGCCACCCAGGCGATCTTCTGCGCCATCCATGCGGTGATTCGCCCGGGTGACGAAGTCATCGTCTTCGACCCCTGCTATGACAGCTACGAGCCGGCCACCGAGTTGGCCGGAGGACGCTGCGTGCACGTCGCTCTGACACCTCCGTCATTCGCCATCGACTGGCAACAGCTGACCGATGCGCTGTCGCCGCGCACGCGGATGATCATTCTCAACAGCCCGCACAACCCGAGCGGCACGCTGATCGGCCGCGCCGAGCTGGAACGCCTGGCCGAGCTGATTCGTGGTCGGGACATCTACCTGCTCAGCGACGAGGTCTACGAGCACCTGGTGTTCGACGGCGTCAGCCATGCCAGCGTACTTGGCCACGAGGAGCTTTATCAGCGCGCCTTCGTGGTGAGCTCGTTCGGCAAGACTTATCACGTGACGGGCTGGAAGACCGGCTATGTAATCGCACCGCCGGCCTTGACCGCCGAGCTGCGCAAGGTTCACCAATACGTCAGTTTCTGCGGCGTGACGCCGCTGCAGTATGCGCTTGCCGACTTCATGGCCGAGCATCCCGAGCATGTGGATGCGCTGCCAGCGTTCTATCAGGCCAAGCGCGATCTGTTCTGCGATCTGCTGGCCAAGTCGCGCTTCGCCTTCACCCGCGCGGCCGGCACCTATTTCCAGTTGGCCGACTATTCTGCGATCAGGCCGGATCTGGACGATGTCGCGATGGCGCAGTGGATGACCCGCGAACATGGTGTGGCGACTATCCCTATCTCGGTGTTCTACCAGAGCCCTCCTGAAGATCTGAAGCTGGTGCGGTTCTGCTTCGCCAAGCGAGAAGACACGTTGCGCCAGGCCGCCGAGAGGTTAGCCGTCTTATGACTACGCACCATGATCTCGATATCGCGCTGATCCAGACGAGCCTCGTCTGGCAGGACGCCGCCGCCAACCGCGACCATTTCCAGCAGTTGCTGCAACAGGCGCGTGGCGCCGATTTGGTGGTGCTGCCGGAAATGTTCACCACCGGTTTCTCGATGCATTCCGAGCATCTGGCGGAGGCGGAGGATGGTCCTAGCGCGCAGTGGTTGCGCGAGCAGGCGGCGGCGCTGGAGGCCGTCGTCTGTGGCAGCTTGATCGTCCGCGATGAGGCTGGTTTTTATCGCAATCGCCTGCTGTGGGCGCGGCCCGACGGCCAACTGCTGCACTACGACAAGCGTCACCTGTTCCGGATGGCCGGTGAGCACAAGCACTACAGTGCGGGCAGCCGCCAGGCGGTGTTCGAGCTCAAGGGTTGGCGGGTGCGGCCGTTGATCTGCTACGACCTGCGTTTTCCGGTCTGGAGTCGCGATGCAAGGGGCACTGATCTGCTGTTGTACACGGCCAACTGGCCGGCGGCACGGCGCCTGCACTGGAACCGCCTGCTACCGGCCCGGGCGATCGAAAACCTCTGCTATGTGGTCGCGGTCAATCGGATCGGCGAGGACGGCAAGGGGCACGCCTACAGCGGCGACAGCCAGGTCCTGGATTTCCATGGCGAACCGCTGCTCGAAGCGCACGCCGACGAGGGTGTTTTCCGGGTCAGGTTGTCGGCGGCCGAACTTGCGGCGCACCGTGAGCGCTTCCCTGCGCATCAGGATGCCGACGACTTCGAGCTGAGCCTGTAGGGCTCAACTCTCGAGGGTTTCCGCTACCAGAGCCGGACGGCTCAGCAACAGCAGTGGCAGGCCGAGCACCAGCACCAGTAGCCCGAGCAAGGCGCCCAGCCCCGCATACAGCGTGCTCGAGATGAACAGCCCCAGGCAGCTGCAGGCGAAGATCAGCGGCAGCAGCGGGTACAGCGGCACGCGGAAGGGGCGCGGCACATGCGGCTGCAGCTTGCGCAGACGCAACAGCGAAAGCGCCGTCATGCACATGAAGAACCAGAACACCGGCGCGGTGTAGGCGACCATCGCCTCCACGCCGCTCTGGCTCAGGGCTCCGAACAGGATCAGCAGCAGCGTGATGGCGCCCTGGACCAGCAGCGCGCGTACCGGCGTCGAGCCGCGCTCGTTCCATGCGCCGAGCATGCTCAGCTGGGGAACGTCGCGCCCCAGTGCGTAATACACGCGAGCCCCGGTTAGGATGGTCGCGTTGATGGTACTCAGGGCGGTGAAGCAGATCAGCAGGCTCAGCGCCAGGGCCGCCCAGTTTCCGGCCACCAGGGCCATCAGGTCGGCACCGATGGCATTCGACTGGCTCAGCGCCTGCAGACCGAAGATCTGCAGGAAGGCGACATTGGCCAAAAGGTAGAGCGTGGTCACCACCAGGGTGCCCAACAGCAGTACCCGGCTCATGTTACGGCCCGGGTCGCGTAGTTCGCCCGACAGATAGGCCGCCTCGTTCCAGCCGCCATAGGTCAGCAGCACGAACACCATGCCCATGCCCAGCATGCCGATGCTGGTTCCGCCGCCGGTCGGCTGAGCGGCAACCACCGGCTCGGCCTGGGCCGAAGAGAGCAGCCCAGCCAGCATCACGCTTGTCAGGGCCAGCACGGTCAGGCCACTCAAGACGACCTGGATACGTTTGGATTCGCGCGTGCCGAGGACGTTGAGCGTGGTCAGCAGCAACACCGAGAGCGCCGCGTGCAGGGCACCGCCATAATCGCCGAGCGGTATCAGGCGCTGCGCGTAGTCGCCATAGATGAACGCCACCGCGGCGATGGCGCCCGTTTGAATGACGGTGCCGCGGGCCCAGGCGAACATCAGCCCCAGCTGACGCCCCCAAGCCTTGCACAGGTAGTGGTATTCGCCGCCTTCGTCCGGAAAACTCGAGCCGAGTTCGGCATAGCAGAGCGCGCCGACCAGCATGAGCACACCGCCAGCCAGCCAGAAGCCGATGTACATCGTCGTGCTGTCGGCGTGCTGGGCAACCAGTGGCGGGAAGCCGAAAATGCCGACGCCCACGACGACGCCCACCAGCACGGCGACGCCGTCCAGGACGGAAAGCCCACCACTGTGCAGGGGCTGGGCTTGAGGACTCATGCTCAAGTCCGGCGCGCGCTCCAGTTGGATACGGCCCCTTCCCCAGAGAGTGCGGTGATGCGATCACCCTCGACCTTGCCCATGTAGAGCTTGCCGCCCACGTTGAAGCGCAACACTTCGCCCTCCAGGCTGCCGATCACGGCGTTCTGCAGGCCGCCGGACTGGGCGGTGCCTTCGACCTGCTGGAATTGCTGCTGTAGGTCAACGGTGAAGTTGCCATCGCCGTCATTGACTTCCCAGCGGCCATCGACCTTGGCTGGCACTATCCAGAGGTAGACGTAGCTGCCACCGATGTAGTCGCTACGATCGGCCTGCCACTCGTCCATGCTGAAGGCATGCGACACCACCCGTGTGCCCGGCTTGAGCGTATCGAGAATGACCGGACGCAGGCGCAGGTTGACCCGCGGCAAGAGGTACATGGTCAGTACCGTGGCGTCTGAGATGTCCTTCTTGAACAGGTCGCCCTGTTCGAAGGTGACCTTGTCGGATACGCCGGCCGACTCGGCGTTGGCCTCGGCTTCGCGGATGCGCTCGGGGTCCAGGTCGATACCCAGGGCCGAGCGAGCGCCGCGGTCGCGTACCGCCGCGATGGCGATGCGGCCGTCGCCCGAGCCGAGATCGATGACAGTGTCGTCCGAGTTCACGTCCGCCATTTCCAGCATTCGCGCCACGACATGATCGGGCGTCGGCACGTAGGGGACATCCAGCTGCGGAGCGTTCTGGGCATGGGCGGGAAGCAGCGTGGTGAGCAAAAGCAAGGGCAGGGCGGTCAGAAAGACGGGACGGCGAACGGACGCGAGCGGCATGGGTGTTACTCCCTTGGCAAGTTCGGGCCCCGTACGGTTGGACGGGGCGCTAATGTCCCGACCCATGTCTGGCTTCAAGGTTCTGAGAACGCCTTGGAAAATTTTCCAGCGGCGTTCGGTGCTTACCCGGCAAGGCCCGGATGGCGGGCGTCGATGGCGACCGGCTACCTTGTAACGCCATGTAAAAGCACGACGCCGTTTAACGCCTTTCTTCAGGGAGCGCCTGTTCGATCACGCCGTACCAGCCCATGCCTGGATAGGTTTCGAACCCTGGCGTAAGGGCGTAGGCCTGGATCTGTTGCTCGGTCACCTTGCGGTAGCCACTGGCCTGCTCGTGGGCAACCTCGATGCGGACCGGCTCGCCCAGGGTTGCCTTGGGATCGGAGCTGGCGATGAGGCGGTGATCGGCATCGATCAACATGCAGCGGCTACGGGGGCGTTCCTCATCGCTCAGGCGAACGCCCTTGATCACGGCATTGGCCTGGTTCTGCCAGTCGAAGAAGACGCCGATCACGCCGAGGATCTCGCCGTTGCTCTTGCCACTGGCCCGCACCGCGGCACTGAACGCGCAGGTGACGGCGTCGCCGAGCAGCGGCTCGCGCATCACCGGCGAGCAATGGTACTGGTCGCCGCTCTGGTGGCGCAGCGCCTCGCGAAACCAGGGGGAGCCAGCAACCCGTGCGCCAAGAGCCTGGGGGTGCGCCTTGGGCCTTCCGCACGCAATGACCTTGCCCTGGCGGTCAGCCACCCAGATGTCCATATAGACGGTGTAGCTGTCGAGGATGACGCCGAGGCGCCGTCCCGCTTCTGCGCAGGCTACCGGGTCGAGGCTTTCGAGCGCCGAAATCAGCGAAGCGTCGGTAGCCCACCAGCGCACGTCACAGGAACGTTCGTAGAGGTTGCGGTCGATGATTTCGATCATGTGCAGCGCAAGGTCGGCCAGGCGCTGGCCGCGTACATCGAAGCACATGCTCTGGCCAACCTGCGACAGCTCGCTGACGGCCGAGCGCAGGTTGGCCGAGAGCCCATCGGCAATGCCCATCACCCGCTCTGAAATCGATTTGACCTCTTCCGCGACGACCGAAAAACCGCGTCCCGATTCGCCTGCGTGCGCCGCCTCGATCAAGGCATTGATGGCCAGCAGTTTGGTCTCGCGGGTGATCTTCTGAATGTCGGCAATACCGCGCGATGCCAGGGCTTCTACGTCTCTGGACAATTCGACGATGCGTTCGGGCTCTATCATTGCGTTTGGACCTTGAGGCAAGGAGGGGGGCAAGTAGAGGCAGGGTCGAGCAAAAGGGAAATGGGTACGCTGAGCGGCCCTGATTATGTACGGATCGGCCGGACTGGACGGCGGATCGATACGGCGTTCGTCGCGGCTGCGCGTTCGCTTGGGCGAGTGTAGCGAGCGGCGTTGCCGGCCGACATCGCGGCGCGTTCGCAGCTGTGTGATGGGTGTCTCAGAATCGGCGGGCGTGACGGCTGCTTGCGGGCGCAGCCCGGTGTGACCGAGCGGGCCGGACAGGGGCGGGCCCCTGTCCGTTTGCCAGGATCAGGCGGCCTTGGCGTCGGCCTCGCGCAGAGCGCGGTTGAGCGCGCTGAACAGGGCGCGAAAGCTCGCCGTGGTGATGTTCTCGTCGATACCCACGCCATGCAGCGGGCGCTGGCCGTCCAGGCGGATTTCGATATAGGCCGCCGCCTTGGCATGGGCGCCGGCGCCGATGGCGTGCTCGGAGTAGTCCATGATCTCGACCGCAGCCGGCAGCCCCGCCACCAAGGCTTCCAGCGGGCCTTTGCCGATGCCGCGCCAATGCTGCGTCTCGCCGGCGCTGAGCACCTCGACGTCGACTGCGCTGGTGCCGTTTTCCTCTTGCAGGCGATGTCCCTTGAGGGTGTATGGCACGTGGGCCTGCAGGTATTCGCGCTCGAGCAGGCTGTAGATCTGCTCGGCGGTCATTTCCAGGCCCAGCCGATCGGTTTCCTTCTGCACGACCTGGCTGAATTCGATCTGCATGCGGCGCGGCAGGCTGATGCCATATTCCTGTTCGAGAAGGAAGGCGATGCCGCCCTTGCCGGATTGGCTATTGACGCGAATCACCGCCTCGTAGTCGCGGCCGATGTCGGCCGGATCGATCGGTAGATAGGGTACTTCCCAGATCTCGCCGTCCTTTTGCTGGGCAAAGCCCTTGCGAATCGCATCCTGGTGCGAACCGGAGAAAGCCGTATGGACCAGGTCCCCAACGTAGGGATGGCGAGGGTGGACGGGCAGTTGATTGCACTCCTCGACCACCTTGCGCACCGCGTCGATATCGGAGAAGTCCAGTTCCGGGTCGACACCCTGGGTGTAGAGATTCAGCGCAAGGGTGACCAGATCGACGTTGCCGGTCCGCTCGCCATTGCCGAAAAGGCAGCCTTCGACGCGGTCGGCCCCGGCCATCAGGCCGAGCTCGCTAGCCGCGACGCCTGTACCACGGTCGTTGTGCGTGTGCAGGCTGATGATCACGCTGTCGCGTCTATCGATGTGACGACCGAAATATTCTATCTGGTCGGCATAAACGTTCGGCGTGGCCGCTTCGATGGTGGCGGGCAGGTTCAGGATCAGCTTCTGGGCTGGTGTCGGCTGGAATACCTCGATGACCGAGTTGCAGACCTCGACGGCGAAATCGGTCTCGGTGGAGCTAAATACCTCGGGCGAATATTCGAAGCGCCAGTTGGTTTCCGGAGCCTGTGCGGCCAGGCGGCTGATGGTCCGGGCCGCCTTGACCGCGATCTGTACCACGCCGGCCTTGTCCTGATTGAATACGATGCGGCGAAAGCTCGGTGCGGTGGCGTTGTAGTAGTGAACGATGGCCTGCTTGGCGCCCTTGAGCGACTCGAAGGTTCGGCTGATCAGATCGTCGCGCGCCTGGGTGAGCACCTGGATAGTGACGTCGTCCGGGATGTGGCCGCCTTCGATAAGTTCGCGGACGAAGTCGAAGTCCGTTTGCGATGCGGAGGGGAAACCCACTTCGATTTCCTTGACGCCTACCTGAACCAGCGTCTTGAAGAAGCGCATCTTCTTGGCCGCATCCATCGGCTCGATCAGTGACTGGTTGCCATCGCGAAGGTCGGAGCTCAGCCAGATCGGGGCCTGGGTGATCGTCTTCGATGGCCAGGTCCGGTCCGGCAGATTGATGACCGGAAAGGCCCGATACTTCTGCGAGGGATCTTTGAGCATGGTCATGGCGTTGTCCTTGAGCGGGCTCCCGTGTTTGTCTGGCACGGGGTAGAAAATACGGATGGCTGAATGCCTATGGTTCAAATTTAGTGGTTGCTGGTTTCTGGTTGCAAGTGGGGCTAGAAAATTAGTGTTTTATTGCTTTATGCGATGATTTTTAAAATTAAATAATCAGAATGCGCCCAAAGTCCGAGATTCCTTGCGCACCCCTTGATGGTTGGTTCCGCCCCGGGCGCGAGCGGAGCGGACAGGGATCGCAATCAGTGAAAGCGTCGCTCGGGGCGCCCTGCAAGCGGACGGCGCTATGCCGGGCGGTCCGAGTGCGAGACTCAGGGGCAGCAGGCGGCGCTCAAGCCGCCGAAGGGTCGTGAGCGAAGCGCAATCCTCTAGGTTCGGCGCGAACGAGGTGTCTGTACGGTTAGGGCGCCGCTCCCTGGGTTCGGTGTGCGTCGTCCCGTTGGGCCACGCCGCCCTCTGGGTGCCTTAGCAGCATGCTGGCCGAGCCATACCCCTCTCGCATATCGGCGCCGCTTGGGTGCTGGAATACGCGCAAGCCGAATTCGGGAAGAATCGCCAGCAGGTGGTCGAATATGTCCGACTGGATGCTTTCGTAGCTCAACCATTCCACCGTGTTGGTGAAACAGTATATTTCGAGTGGTAGGCCATCGGCCGTGGGACTGAGCTGGCGCACCATCAGGGTCATGTTCTGATGGATACCGCCGTGACTGTGCAGATAGCGCTGAACGTAAGCGCGGAAGCTGCCGATATTGGTAATCCGCCGAGTGTTTACCGGTTCCTCGCCACGCTCGGCCAGCTGCGCATTCCATGCCTGGATTTCCTGGGTCTTCTCGGTCAGGTATTCATCCAGCAGGTTGAAGCGATGGAGACGTTCGCATTCCTCGCTACTCAGGAAATGCACGCTCTGCTGATCGAGATACAGGCTGCGCTTGATGCGGCGACCGCCGCTTTGCTGCATCCCGCGCCAGTTCTTGAACGAGTCGCTGATGAATCGCTTGGTCGGAATGCTCGTGATGGTCTTGTCCCAGTTCTGCACCTTTACCGTGTGCAGCGCGATGTCGATGACGTCGCCGTCGGCGTTCAGTTGCGGCATCTCGATCCAGTCGCCGACGCGAATGATGTCGTTGGACGAGATCTGCACGCTGGCGACCAGGGAAAGGATGGTGTCCTGAAAGATCAGCATCAGGACGGCTGCCATCGCACCCAGTCCGGACAGCAGGATCAGCGGCGATCGATCTATCAGCGTGGCGATGATGAGAATGGTCGCAATCGCATACAGCACGATCTTGATGACTTGCAGGTAGCCCTTGATCGGATGCAGGTGGGCGTCTGCGCGACGCTGGTAAACCAGGTTGATGATGTCCAGCAGCGCCCCGAGTGCGAGGGCAATGGTCAGGACGATGAAGCCGCCACAGACGTTGCGTACGACGGTCACAGCAGCATCGGGCAGGCCTGGCACGGCGGTCACACCGACCGATAGCACCAACGCCGGAACGATGTTTGACAGGCGGTGGATGATGCCCAGGTCCTGCAGGCCCGTCTCACGCGTATGGCGGAGGATCCGGTACAGCCCGCGCACCAGAATCCGCTTTACGACCCAATTGGCCAGCCATGCGGTCGCGATCAGCGCGGCGCTGGCCACCAGGGTCTGAAGTTCAGGATGGGCTCTGAGCCACTCTAACCAGATAGTCACTTGTTCCTGCACGAGGTTCTCCATGTTGGATCAGGGGCGGCCGGCTGCGCCCAGGATGATTGCGATATGGCGGGCTGGTGATGCGAACCCATGGTAGAGGGGCGCTTTCATCCTTTCAAAGACGGATACCCGGTGGCGCATGCCTGGCGCCGATGGATCGAGTCGGCGCCGCTAGGTCATACGGCTCGAATGGCCGCCCGTGACCCGAGACATGCCGTCCCGACGATCTCTTAGCGCTCGAACTTGCCGATGAAGATCGACGGGTCGACCCGCGCGTCGTTGAGGCTGACGTTCCAGTGCAGGTGCGGGCCGGTAGCGCGTCCGGTGGCGCCTACCTTGCCGACCACGCCGCCGCGCGCGACGCTGTCGCCGACCTTCACGTCGATCGCCGAGAGGTGGCAGAACATGCTGATCAGCCCCTGGCCATGGTCGAGAAAGACGGTCTTGCCATTGAAGAAGTAGTCACCCACCAGGATCACCTTGCCGTTGGCAGGGGCCTTGATCGGGGTGCCGGTCTTCGCGGCGAAATCCAGGCCGGAGTGAGGGTTGCGCTCTTCGCCGTTGAAGAATCGACGCAGGCCAAAGGGGCTGGTCAGCGGGCCGTTCACCGGCTTGTCGAACAGCAGATTGCTCGGCTGCGTCTTGCTGAACTGGCGATAGGCGCGGGTCTGCTCGGCCAGTTCCCGCTCGATGCGCTTGAGGTCGTCCGGATTCGGCGTGACCTTGCGCTGATCCTTGAGGGTGATGTGTTGCTCGTGATAGTCGCGACTGCCGACCTGGAATGCCTGGCGCCCCTCAGGTGTGTCGACGAAATGCTCGCCCGGCTTGGCCGCGAGCGGCAGTCCGACGATGGCGATCCAGCGTTTGCCTTCTTCCTTGATCACCAGCACCGGGCGGCCGTCGTAATAGACCGAAGGCACGCTGCTCATGGCATCGCCGAGATCGATTACCGCAACGCCGCCGGGAAAGGGTTTGTTCAGCAGACGGGTGATGAAGCCTTCGGCGTGGGCGGGCAGGGCAAGGAGCAGGGCAAGCGAGAGGGTCAGGGCGCGCAGCATGGGATCATCCGCGGTGGGTGGACGGCTATCCTCGCGCAATCAGCCCCGACGGGGAAGCGCATGGCGTCATAGTGTGGTTCTTTGCAGCGTCTCGCTCGGTTCAAAGCAGTGGCAGCGTGACCGGTTCGAGGTGGTTGTCCTCGACGCGGACCTCGAGCTGGCCCTCGCCCAGTCTGGCCTGGAGGCGCTGGCCCGGTTGGGTCTGGCTGGCACAGCGGATGGCGTGGCCTTGCTCATCGAGCAGGATGCTGTAGCCGCGCCCGAGCGTGGCCAGCGGGCTGACCACGTTGAGCGTCTGACCCAGCCCCGCGAGCTGCTGGCGGCGACTCCTGATCGAGTCGTTCATGGCCCGTGGCAGCCGGGTCGAGAGGTGATCCAGGCGCTGGCGCAGCAGGTGTAGCGTACGCCCCGGATGTTGCGCGGCCAGGCGGGTATCGAGGCGTGCGAGGCGCTCATGGCCGGTGCACAGCCTGCGGTCGATGGCACGCGCCAGGCGTTGTTCGAGGTCGTCGACGCGCTGGGACTGTTGCAGCAGGCGTTCGCCGGGATGGCGCAGGCGACGCGTCAGGCTTTCCAGGCACGCCATGTCGCGTTGTAGCCGATCGCGCATGCGCAGCAGCAAACGCTGACGCAGGCCTTCCAGGCGCTGGCGCAGATCGGCGCTGTGTGGCGCGAGCAGTTCAGCGGCGGCCGAAGGCGTGGGGGCGCGCACGTCGGCGACGAAATCGGCGATAGATACATCAGTCTCGTGGCCGACGGCACTGACGATCGGCGTCACGCAGGCATCGACCGCACGCGCGACCGCTTCCTCGTTGAAACACCAGAGATCTTCCAGCGATCCGCCTCCGCGGGCGAGTATCAGCGCGTCGAAACCCTGCGCATCGGCCAGGGCGAGCGCACGAACGATCTGTGCCGTGGCGTCGCGCCCCTGCACCGCGGTAGGAATCAAGGTGAGCGCTACCTGAGGTGCTCTCCGACGAAACACCGAGATGATGTCGCGTATCACGGCGCCGGTGGGCGAGCTGACGATGCCGATGCGCTGCGGATGAGCGGGTAGGGGCACCTTGCGGTCAGAGGCGAAAAGCCCCTCGGCGTCGAGCTTGGTCTTGAGCGCCTCGAATGCCAGACGCAACGCACCGTCACCGGCTGGCTCGACGCTGTCGAGAATCAGCTGATAGTCGCCGCGCCCTTCGAACAGCGAGACCTTGCCGCGTACCCGCACCGCAAGGCCGTCGCGCAAGGCCTGGCGTACCCGCAAGGCGTTCTGGCGAAACAGCGCACAGCGAACCTGCGCCTGGCCGTCCTTGAGGGTGAAATACACGTGCCCAGACGCCGGCTTGGCCAGGTTGGACAGTTCGCCCTCGACCCAGACCTGGGCGAATACGTCCTCGAGCAGCACGCGGGCGCGCCCGTTGAGCTGGCTGACGGTGAGGACCTCGCGGTCGAGGTTCAGGCGCTGGAAGGGATCGTTGAGCATGGGCGGCATGATAAGGGAAACCACAGGCGCCGCGCAGCGTCCCGCAGAAGAATCGACCCGGCCGAATTCTCACCTCTCGGTGTCGTCATGACGGTCGCGCCCGTAGATGGAGAGCGTATTTCGTAAAGCGTCCGCCTGAGTGCGTTGGCGCTCCTCCAAGCGGCCAATCGAGGGGTGCGTGGCGAGGGCGTCATATCGATGCCGGCGGTGGGAAAACTGCATTGAGGCCGAGGGCCCTGCTCGGTATAATGCCGCGCTTCCTTTTTCCCGCCTGGGAGCCCCCGCCATGCTGCGTATCAGCCAAGAAGCCCTGACTTTTGACGATGTTCTCCTGATCCCGGGATATTCCGAGGTTCTGCCGAAGGACGTCAGCCTCAAGACCCGCCTGACCCGTGGCATCGAGCTCAATATCCCGCTGGTCTCCGCAGCCATGGACACCGTCACCGAAGCGCGTCTGGCCATCGCCATGGCGCAGGAGGGTGGCATCGGCATCATCCACAAGAACATGAACGTCGAGCAGCAGGCTGCCGAAGTGCGCAAGGTCAAGCGCCACGAGACCGCCATCGTTCATGATCCGGTCACCGTGACCCCGGAAACCAAGATCAGCGACCTCTTGCGCAAGGCGCGCGAGCTGGGCTTCTCGGGCTTCCCCGTGGTGTCCGGCAAGGAACTGGTCGGCATTGTCACCGGCCGTGACCTGCGCTTTACGCCGAACGCCGGCGACTCCGTGGCGGCCATCATGACGCCACGCGAAGAACTCATCACCGTCGAGGAGGGCACCGGGCTCGAGCAGATCAAGGCCAAGCTCTACGAGCACCGCATCGAGAAGATGCTGGTGGTCGACGGCAGCTTCCACCTGCGCGGGCTGGTCACCTTCCGCGACATCGAAAAAGCCAAGACCTATCCGCTGGCCTCCAAGGACGAGCAGGGTCGCCTGCGCGTCGGCGCTGCGGTCGGTACGGGCGCGGATACCGAAGAGCGCGTCGCGGCCCTGGCCGCCGCCGGGGTTGACGTGATCGTCGTAGACACTGCCCATGGCCACTCAAAAGGCGTCATCGACCGCGTTCGCTGGGTCAAGGATAATTTTCCGCAGGTACAGGTCATCGGCGGCAACATTGCCACGGCCGAAGCCGCGCTGGACTTGGTCAAGGCCGGCGCCGACGCGGTGAAAGTCGGCATCGGTCCGGGCTCGATCTGCACCACCCGCATCGTCGCCGGTGTCGGCGTACCGCAGATCTCCGCCATCGCCAACGTCTCCGCCGCGCTGGAAGGTACCGGGGTGCCGATGATCGCCGACGGCGGCATCCGTTTCTCCGGTGACCTGTCCAAGGCCATCGTTGCCGGCGCCAACGCCGTGATGATGGGCTCGATGTTCGCGGGTACCGAAGAAGCGCCGGGCGAGGTCGAGCTGTTCCAGGGCCGCTCCTACAAGGCCTACCGCGGCATGGGCTCGCTCGGCGCGATGTCCCAGGCGCAGGGCTCTTCCGACCGTTATTTCCAGGATTCTTCCGCCGGTGCCGAGAAGCTGGTGCCCGAGGGCATCGAAGGGCGCGTGCCTTACAAGGGCGCGCTGTCGGCGATCATTCACCAGCTGATGGGCGGCCTGCGTGCCTCGATGGGCTACACCGGCAGCGCCACCATCGACGACATGCGCACCCGCCCGCAGTTCGTCCGCATCACCGGTGCCGGCATGGCCGAGTCTCACGTCCATGATGTGCAGATCACCAAGGAAGCTCCGAACTATCGAGTGGGCTGATCCGCTCCGCTAAACAGGCGCCGGGAGCTGGAAGCTGAGGGCTGGAAGTCGAGACTTCAGGCTTTCACTTCCAGCTTCCGGCTTTCGGCTTCACGCTCTTTCCGAAGGGAAGTCTCCATGTCTAATCAAGACATTCACGCGCACCGCATCCTGATTCTGGATTTCGGTTCCCAGTACACCCAGCTGATCGCCCGTCGCGTGCGCGAAATCGGCGTGTACTGTGAATTGCATCCGTTCGACATGAGCGACGAGGACATCCGCGATTTCAACCCGCGCGGGATCATCCTCGCCGGCGGCCCGGAGTCGGTCCATGCGGCCAACAGCCCGCGCGCGCCACAGGCGGTGTTCGATCTCAAGGTGCCTCTGTTCGGCATCTGCTACGGCATGCAGACCATTTCCGAGCAGCTCGGCGGTCGCGTGCAGGGTTCGGACGTGCGTGAATTCGGCTACGCCCGCGTCGATCTGGTCGGCAAGTCGCGGTTGTTCGACGGCATCGAAGACCACATGGACGACGACGGCATGTTCGGCCTCGACGTGTGGATGAGCCACGGCGACAAGGTCACCGAGATTCCGGCGGGTTTCCATATCCTGGCCAGCACCCCGAGCTGCCCGATCGCCGCGATGGGTGATGACGAGCGCGGCTACTATGGCGTGCAGTTCCACCCGGAAGTGACCCATACGCGCCAGGGCGGGCGCATTCTGTCGCGCTTCATCCTCGAGATCTGCGGTTGCGAAGCGTTGTGGACGCCGTCCAACATCGTCGACGACGCCGTGCGCCAGGTGCGCGAGCAGGTCGGCAGCGATAACGTACTGCTGGGGCTTTCCGGTGGGGTGGATTCGTCAGTGGTCGCCGCGCTGCTGCACAAGGCCATCGGTGATCAGCTGACCTGCGTCTTCGTCGACAACGGCCTGCTGCGTCTGCATGAGGGCGACCAGGTCATGGCCATGTTCGCCGAGAACATGGGTGTCAAGGTGATCCGTGCCGATGCCGAGGCCCAGTTCCTGGGCAACCTCGAGGGCGAAGCCGACCCTGAGAAGAAGCGCAAGATCATCGGACGCACCTTCATCGACGTGTTCGACGCCGAGGCGAGCAAGCTGCACAACATCAAGTACCTGGCCCAGGGCACCATCTACCCCGACGTCATCGAGTCGGCCGGTGCCAAGAGCGGCAAGGCGCACGTGATCAAGTCTCACCATAACGTTGGTGGTCTGCCCGAGGAGATGAACCTCAAGCTGGTCGAACCGTTGCGCGAGCTGTTCAAGGACGAGGTACGCAAGATCGGCCTCGAGCTGGGCCTGCCCTACGATATGGTCTACCGCCATCCCTTCCCGGGGCCGGGCCTGGGAGTTCGTATCCTCGGCGAGGTGAAGAAGGAGTACGCGGATCTGTTGCGTCGCGCCGATGACATCTTCATCAGCGAGCTGCGCAAGGCCGACTGGTACCACAAGGTCAGCCAGGCGTTCGTCGTTTTCCAGCCGGTGAAATCCGTCGGTGTAGTGGGCGATGGCCGCCGCTACGCCTGGGTCGTCGCCCTGCGCGCCGTGGAAACCATCGACTTCATGACTGCACGTTGGGCGCACCTGCCGTACGAGCTGCTGGAGAAGGTCTCCAACCGTATCATCAATGAGATCGAAGGCATCTCGCGCGTCACCTACGATGTGTCGAGCAAGCCGCCGGCCACCATCGAGTGGGAGTGAAATCAGGTCCTTCGGGGCTACCGCCAGTTATCGATAAATAGCTTTAACGTATTGATTCGCAATGGATACGTAACGGCAGCTATCGGTGACCATCGCCAGCCAGCAGAACAGGGTGGCGGTAGAAGTGGCGGTACGAACCGGAGAGCAGATTGACCCTCCCGTTTACGATCGAGACCGAGCCGGTCTTCGACGGTAAATGTCTCCTCGGGAAAGCGTATTTTTATGCGGCTTTCCCGGCATCGACAGGCTTTCTGGCCTTGACGGTAAAAGCCGTCATGACAGAAGAAGGGCCTCGATGCTGACCGACACCGCACTACGCATCTCAGGCCCAAGGCCAAGCCTGCACGGCTTCCGACCGCGTGACGGTATCGCCAGGCGGTACCGTCACCCTTCGCTACGATTACCGTCTCAATGGATGTTGGGAAACGCTGACCATCGGGCGGTATGGGCCAGCAGGTATTTCGCTGGCCATGACTCGCGAAAAGCTGCTGGAATGCCAAGCGGATGGTCGCCCATCACGCGATACGTTACGTACAGAGTCCTCCTTTACCCGTCCATTGCCACCACGGACAGGGTCACGGTCACGTCCTGCCTGCCCTTGCGGCCGAAAAATCGTTGAACCGTGCTACCTGGCCAGCCCTACTAGCGCGGCCTTGATATCTGGCGTGGCTCTCTGCACCACCAAAAGCAGCGCCTCATGCTAGGCGACCACTTAGACATCCGCGCCTTGGCAAGAGTCTTTATTTGGCGTCGTACGGCCCTTGGCTATTGATTAGCCCATCAAAATGACCGGCCAGGATCGATTTGCGCAGCAGCGAAAAGGCATATATTCTAAGGAATGTAGGACATTCACCGCTTCATCCGATATAAAAATAAGAGGAGCTATACCATGTCTGAATCCATTTCCCGCCCGAAGATGTGCTTCGCCAAAAGCAAAACGCTGGCCTTGATCACAGCGAGCATCGCTTTGTTCACATTCGGTTCAGCTTTCGCTCAGGACGAAAAGAAAGCTCTAAAGTTTTCAGCTGTATTCTCTGAGCAGGATATTCGCGCCGATATGATGCGGAAATTTGCTGAGTCTGTTAGTGAAGATTTCAATGTGAAACTTTACTATGGCGGCAATCTCTTTAAGCAAACTACAGAGATAATGGCAATTCAGCGCGGGAATCTTGAGATGGGCAATATTGCGCCTCAAGATATAGCAACGCAGATTCCAGAGTTTTCCATTCTAAGCTCCGCCTATTTGTTCCGCGACGCAGCCCATATGCGTTCCTTCTTCGACAGCGATGCAGGTCGGCAGATGAAAAGTCTGGCTGAAGATAAGTTAGGCATCCATATTCTGGGGCCTACTTACTTCGGCACGCGTCAAGTTGGTTTGCGGAGTTCGGGTAAGATTGAAACCCCCGAAGATATGAAAAATATTAAGCTACGCATGGCTGCTGGTGACGCTTGGCAGTTCTTGGGTAGAGCATTGGGCGCGAACCCGACCCCCATGGCTTACGCGGAAGTTTATACCGGCCTGCAAACCGGAGCCATTGACGGCCAAGATAACCCGTTGCCTAACGTGAAGAACATGAAGTTTTATGAGGTTCTCGATCAGATCGTTTTGACGTCCCATTTGGTAGGTTACGATCTTCTTGTTGTTGGTAAAAGTGTCTGGGATGAAATGTCAAGCGAGCAGCAAGAAAGGTTCCAGCGCGCCGCCAATGAAGCTATCGACTGGAGCCAAGAGCAGCACTTGGCAAATGAAAAGGAGCTGGTGAGTTTTTTCAAGGAGAAGGGCGTTAAAGTTTACGAACCTAATGTCGAGGCATTTCGAGCCTACGCGCAGAAAATGTACCAAAACTCGGATCTCTCCAAGAATTGGCCAAAGGGGATGCTGGAGCAAGTAAGCGCGATGTAACTCTTCTGGCTTTCAAGTGGGCGTTTAAGGTGTGGTAGATGCAGGCGGTGCCACGCCTTAAAAAGGAGTTGCCAATGTTTAAAATAAGAAAGGCCGGCAGTTGGTTATGTCGACGCGCAGAAAACATTTCAGCGTTTATGCTTGCCGTGATGTTTATCTCTTTCATCGTTCAAGTTGTGTTCCGTTACTTGCTAAACTTCCCGATAGGGACTGCTTCCGAGCTTACGATAGTCATGTGGCTATGGGTTGTCCTGTGGGGGGCATCCTTCGTGCTGCGGGAAGAAGAAGAAATTCGTTTCGACATAGTTTACGGAATGGTGGGCAGGCGAGCCCGACTTGTGATGACGGCGGTGTCCGCTTTAGCCTTGATTTTGATATATGGAATATCTCTGCCGGCGTCATGGGACTACGTCATGTTCATGAAAGTACAAAAAAGCTCCTACCTAAATATACGCTATGATTTCTTGTATTTCATCTACATCATTTTTGCGGTTTCCGTAGTCGGCCGCTATGTGTGGATATTTTTCGCAGCGGTTCGTGGGCGGAGCGTGCGCGAAGTAGGCGTACCAAGCGATATCGAATAAGAATAACTAGGAGCGTAGTAATGAGCGTCGAGCCTTTCACGCTGTGTATATTGTCCATTGTATTCCTAAGTCTGCTAGGGCTTCCTATAGGGCATGCAATGATTGCGTCGTCGATACTATATCTAATGGTGTCTGGATTGGATATGGGGACAGCGGCTGAGCAATTACTTAACGGAATGTTTTCAAGTTACATATTGCTAGCGGTTCCTCTTTTTATACTGGCGGCAGAGCTCATGAATTCGGGAAGCATGACTCTTCGGTTGCTGGGTTTTTGCAACGCAATAGTCGGTCGGTTTCCAGGTGGCTTGGCGTTGGTGAATGTCGCACAGAGCATAGTTTTCGCAGGGATGTCCGGCTCAGCGTTAGCCGATGCCGCTGGCACGGGAAAAATGATGCAGCGCATGATGACCGAGAACAATAAATATCCGGCATCTTTCGCAGCAGCTTTAAGTGCCGCTTCGGCGGTCATTGGTCCAATTATTCCTCCTTCGATACCAATGCTTGTTTACGCATTGGTCTCGGATACGTCGATCGGGTATCTGTTTCTGGCTGGTGTTATCCCAGGTCTGATAATGGGCCTGTTCCAAGCTATCTATATTTTAACCGCAGCCCGGAGGCGAAATTTCCCTCTGGAAGAGCCTGTGCCCCTCAAGAAAATCCCGAAGATTGCTTTTCAAGCGGCACCTGCATTGCTAATGCCTGTTGTGCTTCTAGGGGGGATCTATGGTGGAGCAACGACACCTACTGAGGCCGCCGCGGTGGCTGCGCTATATGCTTTGCTGATTTCGGTGCTGTTATACCGTAGTGTCACCTTTCGCGCCTTTTATGATTCGCTGCTGTCCAGCGCACGAACGACCGCTTCGATAGGTATGCTGATCGCGGGAGCGCTTGTCTTTAACTATGTTGTAACCGTTGAAGACCTGCCCTCAGCACTTAGCTTGTGGCTGGCGGGCTTCGATCTTTCTCCAACTGGTTTTTTGCTGACTGTCACCGCCTTGCTTCTGGTTTTAGGCTGTTTGCTCGAAGGGACGACCATACTTTTGGTGATTGTTCCCGTGCTTATTCCGGCGGCGCAAAGTCTCGGTATTGACTTGGTTCACTTTGGCGTAATTTGTGTCGTCAATATTATGATTGGCTTGATCACGCCACCCTATGGGCTATTGCTTTTCGTGATGTCCAATATTTCAAAGCGGCCATTGAAAGAGATTGTTTCTGAGATATTTCCACTTTTGATTGTGATGCTCGCAGCGCTGCTGTTGTTTACGCTGGTGCCTGAGATTGTACTTTGGCTTCCAAGAACATTCGGATATAAAGGTTGATTCATGTCAAACGCCATTTACATTTTAAACGGTCCAAACCTCAATCGTTTGGGAAAGCGTGAGCCTGAGATTTACGGCACTACGACTTTAGCTGACATAGAAAGCATGTGTAACGAAGCTGCGGGTAAGTTTCCTATCGTTTTCCGTCAAACCAACTCGGAGACCCAGCTGATAGAGTGGGTGCACGAGGCAACCGACGTTGCAGCCGGCATCATAATAAATCCCGCCGCATATACGTTTACGTCAATGGCATTGATGGATTCACTTAAAATGTTCCCTAGACCTAGCATCGAGCTCCATATTTCCAATATCCATAGGCGAGAGCCGATTTACCATAAGTCGCTCATGTCCGGAGTCGTCACGTCGGTAATTGCCGGGCTGGGCGCTATGGGCTATCCCATTGCCGTACAGGCGCTTTGTAGGCTTGTCGAAAAAGAACAAAATAAAATCAGTTAGGAATCCTGCCTGTGGATAGAACATGATTCAAGCCGCTCTGCACGTGACTGGTTAGCAAGGTTACTGCTGCTTCTGTCTTACGAGAAAGCACCAATTCCTTCAGTTGGGAGTGCTCTTTTGCGGCAGCTTCACCGCGAAACGATAGAGCTAACATGTGGTAGCGGATATAGCGGTCAAAAGTGGTCGAGTGCGCAGCCATCATTGCAGGTGACTCACAAGCTGAGATGGTTGCATGGTGAAACTCCCAGTCCTGCTGTACCCACTGCTCGACCTGGGTAAGGTCTCCTTCTACCAATTTTGACTCAATAGACTGAAGTATGTAATGAGATGAAACCACACGGGCTTCCCATTGGAGATCGCCGCTAGCGATGGATTGCCGCAGTGCTTGGGTTTCAAGTAGCAGTCGCAATGCTGCGATATCTTTTAAGCCGGACGCAGATACACTGGAAACTTCAAAGCCTCGTTGTCCTTCGGCGACAACAAACTCCTCGGCGGTAAGGCGACTCAATATCTCACGTAACGTGGAAATTGCGACGCCATACTGAGATTTTAGCTGGTCGAGACGCAGCTTTTGCCCCGGCCTAAGTTTTCCGCGAATAATATCAGAGCGTATTTTTCTAAAAGCAATTTCGCCGGCTGTTTCGTTTTCGTGACTTTCGAAAATTGATTTTCGCTTCATAGGGTTCTGCTGTCTCACGCATATACTTGGTTTAGATGGTCGTATAGCCCAAAAATGATAACACACGGGCTTTATTTAAAGAAAGATAACCGTCAGGGGGGAGTTCCGACGGCTTGGGTGCTGAATATTGTCTAATCGCTATGTACGGAGGGTGCGTGAAAAGGCTTGAATATGATTGCATGACTCTTGAGCTTGCCGAGAAGCTTGCTCAAAAAATTATAATAGCTGCGTCTGAGCAAATACTTGAGGTGGCCTGCGCCGTTGTGGATGCCTCCGGATTAACGGTTTTACATGTGCGGATGGACGGAGCCTTTCCTGCTGCGCTCGACGCGGCGTTGGCTAAGGCGCGTTGTGCTGCGTTGTATCGACGAGATACGTCTCAGTTCGCCATTCGGGTTCGGGAAGGGGTTCCGCTAAATTGTTTGCCTCACGTAGTGCCGCTTGGTGGGGGGGTTACACTGTTTGGCCGAGATGGGACAGTCTTAGGTGCGGTTGGCGTGAGCGGTGCGATCGAAGAGATCGAAACTTCGCTTGTCGAGCGTGTTGTTAGCGTTTTTCTGCGCTAATGATTAGTGCCATGTTTGGAAAGAAAAGAATTGGTCGAGGTTGTGGTCTGGTAATCGGGAGGCGGTATGCGTTTCGGTACTGTTACTTCGGTTCGCCATATATATAGATGGAGGGCGGGGGGAAAGGAGGGGCGAACATCGGCAAACTGTCGAACATCAAGGCCTCACCGAGGAGATTCCGTCCGCGTGTAGCTCTGGACTAGGCTTATCAGAACGCGCAGGCGAACTCTGACAAGCAAAATGCCAAACTTAAACAAAACAAAGCGCTCATCGCGTCGTGCTGGAGTTACCGTCAGACCACACCAAGTAGTTCAGCGGCAACCCATCTTCAAACGGTGGCTTACGAACACGGTTTTGGCACTACCACCACCTGCATGTCTAGTTCTCTCGTCGTCAGATAGGTAAGCGAAGAGGCACCTCGGACGGTATGATTAGACGCGATCGATGGCGGGTCGCCAGCGTCGCTGCCCCCGCAAATCGCTCCATCTCTCGCGCCAGCGAAAGGTGTGCGTTCTGACGGTAAGGCCATGTCGATCACAGCCAACCCTTTAACCAGGCGGGCTTACGTGACCTATTGATGGTCGAGCGGGAGTGATCCCGATCCTTTCACTGCGTCGTACCTAGGTACGACCTGCCTGCTTGAGGGCCGTTGTCCTCTTCGGCATCGCTGCGGCGGTGCCTTCGGCTGACTCGTCAGCCCCGTCGTTCGTGCGCCTGAGCATGCCCGACGTCTCTGGTCCCGATGCCCAGCATCCGTGGATTGCCGGCTCTGGCCGATCGCGCTTGTGGCTGAATCCTCAGCCCGGAAGGCGGTCGGACTAGAGATTCCCGAGGGTTTTCATACCCCGCTCGAACTTCTGCAGAGGAGCCTTCTCGTATGGCGCCATCGCCTCGTACCATCAATCCACCAGTCTTCTACACCTCGGGGGCGCTGATTCTCGCGCTGGTGCTGTTCGCCGTGATCGCGCCGGAAATGGCCCAGGGCGTTTTCGGTGTGATCCAGGCCTGGATCATCGCCAACGTCAGCTGGTTCTACATCCTCACCGTGGCGATCATTCTGGTGTCGGTGGTGTTTCTCGCCGTCAGCCGCTACGGCGACATCAAGCTCGGGCCGGATCACAGCGAGCCGGATTACCGCAACTACACCTGGTTCGCCATGCTGTTTTCGGCGGGAATGGGGATCGGGCTGATGTTCTTCGGCGTGGCCGAGCCGGTCATGCATTTCGTCTCGCCTCCGGTGGGTGCTCCGGAAACCGTGGCGGCGGCCAGGGAGGCGATGAAGATCACCTTCTTCCATTGGGGCCTGCATGCCTGGTCGATCTACGCCATCGTGGCGCTGGTGCTGGCGTTCTTCAGTTATCGCCACGGGTTGCCGCTGACGCTGCGCTCTGCGCTCTACCCGCTGATCGGCGATCGTATCCACGGCCCCATCGGCCACGCAGTGGATATCTTCGCGATCATCGGTACCGTGCTGGGCGTCGCGACGTCGCTGGGCCTCGGGGTCTCGCAGATCAACAGCGGACTGAACCACCTGTTCGGCTTGCCGGTGAGCGTTACGGTGCAGGTCGGATTGATCGTCGTGACCTGCCTGTTGGCGACCATCTCGGTGGCGAGCGGGCTGGACAAGGGCATCCGCCTACTGTCGGAAGGCAACCTGATCCTCGCGTTGATCCTGCTGGTGTTCGTGCTGGTGCTGGGCCCGACCGTGTTCCTGTTGCAGGCTTACGTGCAGAACACCGGTGCCTACCTGTCGGAGATTGTCAACAAGACGTTCAACCTCTATGCCTACGAGCCGACCGACTGGATCGGTGGCTGGACGTTGTTCTACTGGGGTTGGTGGATCGCCTGGTCGCCATTCGTGGGCATGTTCATCGCGCGAATCTCCCGCGGTCGCACCATTCGCGAATTCATCAGCGGCGTGCTGCTCGTGCCCGCCGGGTTCACACTGCTGTGGATGACCGTTTTCGGCGATACGGCGTTGCACCTGATTCTGGTCGAAGGGCTGCAAAGCCTCGCCGAAACCGTCGATCAGGACAGCTCGCTGGCGTTGTTCGCATTTCTCGAGCAGTTCCCCCTGAGCGGTTTGATCTCGATGGTCGCCATCGCCATGGTGGTGGTGTTCTTCGTGACGTCCGCCGACTCCGGCGCGCTGGTGGTCGATCTGCTGGCTTCGGGCGGGCAGAGCCACACGCCGGTATGGCAGCGGATTTTCTGGTCGTCGTTGATGGGCGTAGTGGCCATCGCGCTGCTGCTCGCCGATGGGCTGACCGCTCTGCAGACCGCGACCATTGCCAGCGCGTTGCCATTCTCGGTGATCCTGCTGATCTCGATCTGGGGGCTGTTCAAGGCGCTCAAGCTCGACGCCACCAAGCGCGGGATTCGCTACCAGTCCATCGCCTTGTCGCGGCCAGAAGGGCGTAGCGCCGAGGGCTGGCAGCGGCGTCTGCGCAGCATGGTGATGATGCCGCGTCGCGCTCACGTCACCCGCTTCATTGGCGAGGTCGTAAAGCCTGCCTTCGAGGCGGTCGCCGAAGAGCTGCGCAAGCAGGGCTTCGAGGTGAGCTTGAGCGATGGCGAGGACGGGCGCGCGACTCTGGAGGTCGCCCACGGCGATCATCTGGATTTCCTCTACGAGGTGCGCCCGCGTGCCTTCGTGCAGCCAAGTTTCGTGATGCGCGATACCGAAGAAGCCGACCAGGACGAGCGCAAGTACTTCAGGGCCGAGGTGTACCTGCGCGAGGGCGGGCAGGACTACGACATCATGGGCTGGAGCCGTGACGGCGTAATCGGCGACATACTCGACCAGTACGAGCGTCATCGCCATTACCTGCACATGGTGCGCTGAGCTTCAGGGCCCAACATGAAATCTGCCGCAGCGGCGTAATGGCGCCTGCGGCAGGTCGATTTGCCGCAGCGCTCCACAAGTAAGGCTCGACATGGGAAAATCCTCGGCTTCGAAAACGCTGCGGCCAGTTCTCCGGCAGAGAGAGCGGCGCACACGCCTGATGGGACAGTGAAGCCATCCCAGGAGCTGACCCATGAATTTCTCCCGTAGACAGTTACTCGCCGGCCTGGCAGGGCTCGGTGTGGTCGGTCTTGCCGGCGGCGCGCGCTACTGGCTGGGTCGTACCGACTCGAGCGTTACCCACGATTACGAGCTGATCGCCGCGCCGCTGGACGTGGAATTGGTGCCTGGTCACGTCACCCCCGCCTGGGCCTATGGAGGCCAGGCCCCGGGTCTCGAATTGAGAGTGCGCCAGGGCGACTGGCTGCGGGTGCGGTTCATCAACCGGCTGCCTGAGCCGACCACCATCCATTGGCACGGCATCCGTTTGCCGCTGGAGATGGACGGGGTGCCTTACGTCTCGCAGTTGCCTGTGCTGCCCGGTGAGCATTTCGATTATCGCTTCCAGGTCCATGACGCCGGCAGCTTCTGGTATCACCCCCATACCACTAGCGCCGAGCAGCTCGGCCGAGGGCTTGTCGGCCCGCTGATCGTCGAGGAGCGCGACGGCAGCGGCTTTCGCCACGAACGCACGCTGTGCCTGAAGAACTGGCACGTGGACAAGCAGGGCGCTTTCACCGACTTCAGCATTGCGCGCGAAGCCGCTCGCGTGGGCACCCTGGGCCTGCTGTCGAGCATCAACGGCCGCCATCTGCCGGATATCGAGCTGCCGGCAGGGCAGGTGGTTCGTCTGCGGTTGATCAACGTCGACAACACCATGACCTACCGGCTCAACCTGCCAGGCGGCGACGCGCGGATCTATGCGCTGGATGGCAATCCGATTGCACCTCGTCCGTTGGGTAAGGAGTACTGGCTTGGCCCAGGCATGCGCCTGGATCTGGCGCTCAGGGTGCCGCCGGCCGGGCAGCAGCTATCGCTGCGCAACGGCCCTATGCGCCTGGCCTCGCTCCGCTCGATCGCCAACGACGAGGCTCGGGATGACTGGCCCGCAGCGCTGCCGGCCAATCCGATTTCCGAGCCCGACCTGCAGCGTGCCGAAACGCTGCGCTTCAATTTCGAATGGTCAGGTGCGCTGTCGACGAATGTCGATCAAGGCGGGGCGTATCAGTTCTGGCAGATCAACGGCGAGGCCTGGGACATCAACGACAAGACCTGCGCCGACCGGCCTATCGCGAGCCTGAAAAAGAACGGGCATTACATTCTCGAATTTCGCAACCTGAGCCAGTACCAGCATCCCATCCATCTGCACGGCATGAGCTTCAAGGTGATCGGTTCCAATAGGCGCCGGATCGAGCCCTATTTCACCGACACCTTCCTGCTCGGCAAGAACGAGACGGCCAGGGTGGCGCTGGTGGCGGACAACCCCGGTGTCTGGATGCTGCATTGTCACGTCATCGACCATATGGAAACCGGCCTGATGGCCGCCATCGAAGTGGCCTGAACGCCGCCGCTCTTCACTATTTGACTGAAACGCATCATGAAGAAACTCCAGATCATCGACCGAAGCCGCGACGAAGACTTCATGCGTGAAGCCATGGCGCTTGCCGCCGAGGGGGCGTCGTTCGGCGAGGTGCCGGTGGGAGCGGTGGTCGTCCGCGATGGCGTCATCATCGGGCGAGGTTTCAACTGTCCGATTCTGCGGCACGACCCCAGCGCTCACGCCGAGATGGTCGCGATTCGTGCCGCCGCCGAATCGGCGCAAAACTATCGGCTTCCCGGTAGCACGCTGTACGTGACCCTGGAACCCTGCAGCATGTGCGCCGGGCTGATCGTGCATGCGCGTATCGGGCGGGTGGTGTTCGGCGCGGCCGAGCCGAAGGCCGGCGCGGCGATCAGCCGAGGCCGCTTCTTCGAGCAGACCCATCTCAATCACCAGGTAATGGTTGAAGGCGGGGTGTTGGGGGAGGCCTGTGGTGCCTTGCTTAGCGAGTTCTTCCGCCAGCGGCGGCTGGAGAAGGGTTAGCGGTCAGATGCTGCTGAAGCGGCGTACGCCTGCTTCCGGCAAAGTTTCATGGGCGGCCACGCTGCCCAGCGCCGGAAATACCACTAGGTGATCAGCGGCTACGCGAATACCCACCTGCTCCCCGGTTCGGTAGTCGGCATGACTGGGGAAGATGCCCTCCAGCTGATTACCGGTGGGCAGCTGGAGACGGTATAGGGTGGAGGCGCCCAGGAAGGTTTTACCGACGATAGTCGCCTTCAGAGCACTTTCCGGCGCGTAGACGATGTCGTCAGGGCGCAGCAGGACGTCCACCGAGCTGCCGGTCGGCCAGTTGAAGGCGCGATTGCCCTGAATTACGCCGAGCTCGGTCTGCACCTTCTGCGGAGCTATCAACTGGCCGCGAATGAAATAACCCTGGCCGACAAAGCTCGCGACGAAAGGGGTCAGCGGTTCGTGGTAGAGGTTGTAGGGCGTATCCCACTGCTCGAGTCGCCCGTCGCGGAATACCCCGACCTGGTCGCTCACGGAAAAAGCCTCTTCCTGGTCGTGGGTCACGAGAATGGCGCTGGTGCCTCGGAACTTGAGGATATCCCGGACTTCGTGGCTGAGGCGCCGGCGTAGTTCTCCATCAAGGTTGGAGAAGGGCTCGTCGAGCAGCAGCAAGTCCGGTTCTGGGGCCAGCGCCCGGGCGAGTGCCACGCGCTGCTGTTGCCCGCCGGAGAGTTCGTGGGGATAACGCTTGCTCAATGGAGCAAGGTGCACCAGTTCCAGCAGCTCGGCCACGATACGTTGCACGTGTGCGTGCTTGCGAATGCCGAACGCGACGTTGTCGGCGACGGTGAGATGGGGAAACAGGGCATAGTCCTGGAAAACCATGCCAATGCGCCGCCGCTCCGGTGCCAGGGTGAAGCCGCTGCGCGAGATGATCCGGTCGGCGAGCTGTATTTCACCTTCATGGACCGGCTCGAACCCTGCGATGGCCCGCAGGGTCGTGGTCTTGCCGCATCCCGAAGGGCCCAGCAGGCAACCGATGTCGCCACGCTCCAGATGGAGATTCAGATGCTCCACGACCCGCTGGCCGCCGTAACCGCAGGCGAGTTGGCGGAGGGTGAGGAGCGGCTGCGCATTCATGCGTGGTGATAGGCCGGTTCGACCAGAAATTCGAGCAGCGCCTTCTGAACGTGCAAACGGTTCTCAGCCTGGTCCCAGGCGACCGAACGAGGGTCTTCCAGCAGATCGTGGCTGACCTCTTCGCCGCGGTGGGCGGGCAGGCAATGCATGAACAGCACGTCCTCGGCCGCAAGGTCGAGCAGCGCCGGGGTGACCTGGTACGGACGGAACAATGTCAGGCGCGCCTGGGCTTCTTCCTCCTGGCCCATCGATGCCCAGACATCGGTGCTCACCAAGTGAGCGCCGGCAACCGCTTCGCGCGGGTCGCGCAGCAGCGTTACACGCTCGCCGGCCGCGGCGAGCAGAGCTGCGTCGGGCTCGTATCCTTCCGGGCAGGCGATGCGCAGCTGGAAGTCGAACTGCATGGCCGCTTCTATATAGGAGTTGCACATGTTGTTGCCGTCGCCGATCCAGGTCACCGTCTTGCCGGCGATGCTGCCGCGGTGCTCATGGAAGGTCTGCATATCGGCCATCAGCTGGCAGGGATGCAGATCGTCGGACAACCCGTTGATCACCGAAATGCGGGAGTGGGCGGCGAACTCGGTCAGGTTGCTGTGGGCAAAGGTACGGATCATCACCGCGTCGAGCATGCGCGACATGACGATCGCCGAATCGCTGATCGGCTCGCCTCGGCCAAGCTGGGTGTCGCGCGGCGAGAGGAAGATGGCCTGGCCGCCGAGCTGGATCATGCCGGCCTCGAACGACAGGCGGGTGCGGGTCGAGGCTTTCTCGAAGATCATCCCCAGCACGCGATTTTTCAAGGGTTCGAACAACACGCCGCGCTCACGCAGCTCCTTCAGCTCGATGCCGCGACGAACCAGGCTGGACAACTCCTGCGGCGTGCAGTCCATCAGTGAAAGAAAGTGCCTTGCGCTCATATCAACTACCTTTGTTGCCATCGGTCGCGGGCCCGTGGATTTTTTTCCGGGAAAACGGGCGAGACCGGCGACAGAAGGGCCGCGCGGGTCAGCGACTAAGCGGGGAAAGCCCGAGATGTTATCGGTAAACACGCAAGCGGCGCAAATTGGCCCGGAGACCCACGAGTGACGGGCGTTCGGGCGCTCTAACGGGGCGTGAGCGGTTTGGAAACAGGCGGCTGGGCGTCCATGCGTCGCGGTAATGGCCGACCCTCTGACTCGGCTTTTGCGGGCGCTTTCGGTACAATGGCCGGCAACCGTATCTAGCCGAGGTGCCCCATGGATATCATCGAAACCATCAAAGAGCAGATCGCCAACAACCCGGTGCTGCTGTACATGAAAGGTTCTCCGAACGCCCCGCAGTGCGGTTTCTCCGCACGTGCTTCCCAGGTGGTGATGGGCTGCGGAGAGAAGTTCGCCTATGTCGACATTCTGCAGAACCCTGAAATCCGCGCGAACCTGCCCAAGTACGCCAACTGGCCGACCTTCCCGCAACTGTGGGTCGACGGTGAGCTGGTCGGCGGCAGCGACATCCTGACCGAGATGTTCGAAAAGGGTGAGCTGCAACCCTTGATCAAGGCCGCCATCAACAAAGCCGACGCCTGATCGAGGATCCATAAAAAAGCCCCGCAGAAGCGGGGCTTTTTCATTTGCGTGTCCCGGATGCGGATGTCAGGCATCCATCTGCGACTGCAGGTAGTTCTCCAGGCCCACTTTGTCGATCAGTCCCAGCTGGGTTTCCAGCCAGTCGATGTGCTCTTCCTCGGACTCGAGGATGTCCTCGAGCAGTTCGCGGCTGCCGTAATCGCCAACGCTTTCGCAGTAGGCGATGGCCACTTTCAGGTCGGGGATGCCTTTCTGTTCCAGCTGCAGGTCGCACTCGAGCATTTCGCGGGTATTCTCGCCGATCAGCAGCTTGCCGAGTTCCTGCAGGTTGGGCAGTCCTTCCAAGAAGAGGATGCGCTTGATCAGCTTGTCGGCATGCTTCATCTCGTCGATGGATTCGTCGTATTCGTGCTTGCCGAGTTTGGTGAGTCCCCAGTCTTCATACATGCGCGCATGCAGGAAGTACTGGTTGATCGCGACCAGCTCGTTGCCGAGGATCTTGTTGAGATGCTGGATAACCAACTTGTCGCCTTTCATGTTCGGGCCCCTGTGTATATGGGTGGGTTCATGCGCGAAGTCTGGCCATACCGCTAACGTCTGTCAAACCTAAGTCATTGAATTTAAAGCAGTTAAAACCGAATACGAACGTTTCGCCTCTGCACTTGCAAGCTAAGCCCTTGAATTGACGGCATAAAAAAACCGGACGCCAGGGTCCGGTTCCTTGAAAAATCGTTATCTAGGCGGGAACGAATGTCGCGGTATAGCCGAGGGCTGCGTTTGCGGCCTGGGTCGCGTTCAAGGTAGAGCGAACGACTTCCTTGGCGACGCATGCGCACTTTCCACATTGAGAGGCTACGCCAGTCGCTGCGCGAACCTCTTTATAGCTGCAACATCCTTCATAGATCGCTTCCCTGATCTGGCGGTCGGTGACACCTTGGCAAAGACAGACGTACATTCAGGGCTCTCGCTACGTTTGCTGGATGCGAGGGATACTAATCAGAATGAGAATGATTGTCAAAAGTCTATTCGTCGTGTTCCTGAGCTTCCCTTAAGGTCGCTCCGGCACAGCGATATTTCTGTAGACTCTGCGCCTTTCGTTCGCCGGGATGCCCGCCATGGCCCTGCAAGCCACGCCTTACAAAGTCGAAATCAACCTCGCCGACATGGACCGCAACGTCTACCAGGACCTGCGTTTCACCGTTGCCCGGCATCCCTCGGAGACTGAGGAGCGCTTGGTGGCGCGGTTGATCGCTTATGTCCTCTGGTATGACGAGCAGTTGGCTTTCGGCCGGGGTCTGTCGGATGTCGACGAGCCGGCGCTGTGGGAGAAGAGCCTCGATGACCGCGTGCTGCACTGGATCGAGGTCGGGCAGCCGGATGCCGAGCGGATCACCTGGTGCTCGCGGCGCGCCGAACGCTTCAGTCTGGTGGCCTATGGCAATCTGCGGGTCTGGCAGACCAAGGTGCTCGACAGCGTGCGCAGCCTGAAGAAGATCAATGTGGTGGCGGTGCAGCAGGAAGCGCTGGAAACCGTGGCCCAGGATCTGCCACGGTCGGTCAGCTGGAGCGTGATGATCAGTGACGGCGCACTCTTCATCACCGATGAGCGCGGCCAGCACGAAGTGCCGTTGGAATGGTTGATCGGCGAACGCGGCTAAGCGCCCGCCGAAGGTTCAGGAGGGCGCGGCGCTCTCCGTCAGGACTGCCAGAACTGCACGAAGGCGTTGAACGACATCACCACGCCCACCGCCGTGGCCACCATGGCCAGCAGCCCGAACACCAGCATCCAGGTCGGATGGCGGTACTCGTTACCGACGATGCTCGGCTTTTTGGACGCCCAGAGGATGCATGCCAGCGCCAATGGCAGCACCAGTGCGTTCAGGGTGCCGGCAACGACCAGCACCTTCACCGGTTGGCCGACCAGGCTGTAGATCAGCGTCGAGCAGGCAATGAAGGCGATCACCATGCGCTGGTTGTTGCGCTGGATGCTCTCGTGCAGCGAGTACATGAAGGTCACGCTGGTATAGGCGGCGCCGATCACCGACGACACCGACGCCGCCAGCAGCACGATGCCAAACATCTTGTAGCCGATCGTTCCCATCGAGTGGGAGAACACCGAGGCCGCTGGATTGCCCGCATCGAGCGCCAGGCCCTGGCTGACCACGCCGAGCGCGGCGAGGAACAGACAGATGCGCACCACGCCCGTGGTGGCGATGCCCGTGACCGCCGCGCGGGTCACCGCGCCAACGTTCTCGACGCCAGTGATGCCTGCTTCTACCAGGCGGTGTCCGCCGGAAAAGGAGATGTAGCCGCCTACGGTACCGCCGACCAGGGTCACGATGGGCAGCAGGAGAATCAGCGGATCGTCGGGGTTGAAGCTTCGGCTCAGCGCTTCCATCACCGGCGGGCTCGACTGCAGCATGGCGTAGCCGATCATGCACAGCATGATCAGGCCGAGCAGTTGCATCACCGAGTCCATCACGCCCTTGGCATTGCGCAGCAGGAAGATGCCGATGATCAGCACGGCAGCGATCAGCGAGCCGATCACCGGCGGCACGCCGAAGATCACGTTCATCGCCAGGCCCGCCCCCCCGATGTTGCCGATGTTGAAGGCGATGCCGCCGAGCACGATGAACGCCGAGATCAAGTGACCGACCCCCGGTAGCACCCGATTGGCGACATCCTGGCCGCGCAGGTTGGCCACGGTGATGACGCGCCAGATGTTGAGCTGGGCGCCGATGTCGATGAGCAGCGAGATGACGATGGCGAAGGCGAAGCTGGCCAGATACTTCTCGGTGAACAATGACGTCTGGGTCAGAAAGGCGGGTCCGATCGAGGACGTCGCCATGATGAATATGGCGCCGCGCAGGACATTGCGCTGCGACGCCGGTGAGGCGCTTGCGGTGTGTGTGGGTTGCATTGGATACCTTCTTTTTTCTTGGCGTTGGGGCAGGTAGGGAAATGCAGCCGGACAGTGGATGCCCGGCAAAACGTTCTTGTTGGATAACGCGTAAAACCGTGCCGGGTCAGATCACGCCCAGCTGTTCGTCTCGTAGATCGGTGATGAACATGTGCCCCGGCGCATGGGTGATGACCAGCTCGGGTCTGGCCTGCATCGCGACGGCCTGAGGGGTCACGCCGCAGGCCCAGAACACCGGGACTTCGCCCTCGCGTAGGTGGGACGGTTCGCCGAAATCGGGTTTTGCCAGATCGACGATGCCCAACTGCCCAGGGTCGCCGATATGCACTGGCGCGCCATGCACCGAGGGGAAGCGTGAGGTCACTTGCACGGCTCGTACCACCTTGTCGGCAGGCATCGGCCTCATGCTCACCACCATCGGCCCGCTCAGACTGCCGGCGGGCTGACAGGCGATGTTGGTGCGGTACATCGGGACGTTGTGGCCATCCTCGATATGCCTGACCGGCACGCCGTTGGCCAGCAGCGCGCCTTCGAAGCTGAAGCTGCAGCCGATGAGAAAGGCCACCATGTCGTCTTCCCAGAACGGCGTGATGTCCTGCACTTCCTGTTCGAGTTCGCCGTTGCGGTAGATGCGATAGCGCGGAAAGTCCGTGCGGATATCGGCGCCTGGCGCGGCGCGCCGTGGTTCGAAGTTGCCCGGGTCGGTTACGTCCAGCAGGGGGCAGGGTTTGGGGTTGCGCTGGCAGAACAGCAGGAAGTCGTAGGCCAGTTCGCGCCGCACGATCATCAGGTTGGCCTGGGCGTAACCGTTGGCCAGGCCGGCGGTCGGGCCGTCGAGTTCGCCATGGCGAATCCGCTCGCGCAGCGCGGCAGGGGACAGGTCTCGGTAGGGTGTCAGGTCCATGCTCATCGCTCCGCTGTGGTCCGTTGCCAGGTGGCCAGCAGCCGACGCTGCTCGCGTTGTGCGCTTTCCAGGGCGACCGGCTTCAGCCGCAGCACGGTGCCGGGCATGCACTGGGCCAGCTGGGCGACGGCTAAAGGTGTGAGGGCGCCGAGGCGCGGGTAGCCGCCGATGGTCTGGCGGTCGTTGAGCAGCACGATGGGCTGACCGTCGGGCGGCACCTGGATGGCACCCAGCGGAACGCCTTCGGAAATCATCGACTCCCGCGCGCTGCGCAGCACCGGGCCGAGCAGGCGAACGCCCATGCGGTCGGCGCGCTGGTCCACGGTCCAGTCGCTGTTGAAGGCGTCGAACAGGCTCTGCCCGCTGAAGTCGCCGATCTGTGCGCCCAGCACCACTGCCAGCGGGCCACTCGGAGACAGCGAGCGGGGCTGCCCTGGCGGCAGTTCGCGCGGCGCCGCGGGCGCGCCGCTCCAGCGCAGACGATCACCGGTATCGAGGGGGCGGCCGTCGCCGTGCAGGCCGCCGAGCTGCTCACGGCGAACGGTGGCGCAGCTGCCCAGCACGGGTGTGGCCAGAAAGCCGCCGGGCGCGGCGAGATAGGCGCGAACGCCTTCGCGAGGCTGGGCGAAGCTCAGCAGCTGGCCCTTGCGGATGGCGAAGCTGCGCCCCGGGACGATCGGCTGATCGTCCAGGGTCGCCTTGAGGTCGGCGCCGCAGACCGCCAGACAGCTATCGGTTTCGGCACGAACGCTGAAGTTGCCCAGGGTGATTTCGATCGTCGCGGCCTGCAGCGAGTTGCCAAGCAGCCAGTTGGCCCATGCCTGGGAAACCCAGTCGGCCGCGCCGCCCTGGGTCACTCCCAGGTGGCGCACGCCGCTGCGGCCGCCGTCCTGCAGGCTGGCCATGGCGCCGGCACGTTCGATAAGCAGGCTCATGGGGTGACCTCGAAGGGCGTGTCGTCGCCGCCCAGGCGGATGAACTCGGCGCGGTCGATGGGGATGAAGCGCACCCGGTCGCCCGGTTGCCAGAGGCTGTAGCCGTCGAGCTCACGATCGAACAACCGGGTGGGGCTGCGGCCGATGAGGTTCCAGCCGCCCGGCGAAACCAGCGGGTAGATGGCGGTCTGGCGATCGGCAATCCCCAGGCTGCCGGCCGGTACCTGCTTGCGTGGCGTCTGCAGCCTTGGGCTGGCGAGGATTTCATCGACCAGCCCCATGAAGGCGAAGCCGGGCGCGAAGCCCAGGGCGAAGACCTGGTAGGTGTGGGAACTGTGGCGGTCGATCACACCGGTTGCGCCCAGCCCGCTGCGTTTGCCCAGCGGCTCGAGCTCGGGGCCGACGCTCGGGTCGTACCAGACCGGGATCTCATGCTGGCGGGCGCTGGCCCCGGCGGTCGGCTGCAGGCCTTCGAAGGCGTCAGTGATGCGCTGGCGGGCCTGGCGGTCGTCTATCGTCGTCAGGTCGTAATGCACCAAGAGCGTGGTGTAGGAGGGTACCAGGTCGCGCAGCGCCGGCCCGAAGGCCTCGCGCACGCGCTGGGTCGCGGCCAGCATCCAGGGCATGTTGCCTTCGTCGATCTGGTCGAACAGGCGCAGCATCAGGCTGTCGACGCCGACCACTTCGATGCGCGGCGTCACGCAGCCAGCTCCCGCAACGCCTGGCGGATGCGCTGCACGGCGGCGATGGAGCCTGCGTTGTCGCCGTGTACGCAAAGCGTGTCGGCCTGCAGCACCAGGGCGCTGCCGTCGCTGGCGGTCAGCGGCTCGCCCTTGGCCAGGGTCAGGGCCTGGGCTGCCACCGTCTCGGCTTCGTGATGGACGGCGCCGGGCAGGCTGCGCGAAACCAGCATGCCGGCGGCGTCGTAGGCGCGGTCGGCGAAGACTTCGAACCACAGGGTGATGCCCAGCTCTTCGGCCAGCGCCTGGCTGGCGCCGTTGTCCCGCGTGGACATCAGCATCAACGGCAGGGTCGCGTCATAGGCCTTGATGGCGCGCATCACCGCGCGCAGCAGTTCGGGCTGGCGCATCATGTCGTTGTACAGCGCGCCGTGGGGTTTGACGTAGCTGACGACGGTACCCTCGGCGCGGCAGATGCCGTCGAGCGCGCCGATCTGGTAGAGCAGCATGTTCTCCACTTCCGAGGGGCTGCAGGCCATCGAGCGGCGACCGAAGCCGACCAGGTCGGGATAGGCCGGGTGGGCACCGATGCGCACGTTGTGCTGCGCGGCCAGTGCCACGGTGCGGCGCATGATCTGTGGGTCGGAGGCATGAAAGCCACAGGCGACGTTGGCGCAGTCGATGAAGGGCATCACTTCAGCGTCCAGGCCCATTGTCCAGGCACCGAAGCTTTCGCCGATGTCGCAGTTCAGGAGCAGGTTCATGGCGGATCCTCTCTTTATTCGTCGCACGTGCGGCGGAGAATGCGTGAACGATGATAAAATATCAACGATTTATTGATAACTTTCTGATGACTCGTCCTGACGGCACCTCAGGGGTGCATTGCGGTATGCTTGGCACCCATTCCAGCGTGCGGCCCAGGTCGCGCCATCGCCCCCACGTCATGGAACCGCTCATGGTCGATGCGAAAACTCCCCGCCCATTGCGCTCGCCGATCGTCGCGTCGGCGCATCTCGCCGAACAATCCCAGGAACTCTCCGAACTCGAATACGGCATCATCGTCGCCAGCAATGCGCTGATGCGCTGGATGGAGCGCTGCATGAAAGCCTCCGGCGCGGTCGAGATGAATGCGCTCGACGTGATGGTGCTGCACAACCTGACCAGCCGCGGACGCGCCAAGCGTCAGGCGGACATTTGCCTTGTCCTCAATATAGAAGACACCCATACCGTGACCTATGCGCTGAAGAAACTCGCCAAGCTCGGTTTGGTTGAGGGCGAGAAGCAGGGCAAGGAAATGTATTACCGCACCACGGACAAAGGCCGAGAGCTTTGCAAGGAATACGCCGACATCCGCCGCGAATGCTTGATTGCTTCGTTCGAGAACCTCAACGTCGATCCTGACGAGGTTCATCGTCTCGCCGGGCTGCTGCGCGCGATGTCGGGTCTCTACGACCAGGCCGCACGTGCCGCCACCTCGCTCTGAACCGCTGTACCGCTAGCCACCGGAACTGACCATGCGTATCGAACCCCGCCCGTTACCCGAAACCCTGCCGGATCTGGGTGACCTGCCGCCGCTGCTGCAACGGCTATACGCCGCGCGCGGGGTGCAATCGGTGGGGGAGCTGGACAAGGGGCTGGCGCGGCTGATCCCGTACGGCCAGCTCAAGGGGATCGACGCGGCGGTCGAGTTGCTGGTCGAGGCGCTGGAGCGCCGCCAGCGGATTCTCTTCGTCGGAGACTTCGACGCTGATGGCGCCACGGCCAGCGCCGTGGGCGTGCTGGGGCTGCGTCAGCTCGGCGCGGCCCATGTCGATTACCTGGTGCCCAATCGTTTCGAATATGGCTACGGACTGACGCCGGAAATCGTCGCCGTCGCCCTGGAGCGCCAGCCGGGCCTGCTGGTGACGGTGGACAATGGCATCTCCAGCGTCGACGGCGTTGCGGCCGCCAAGGCGGCGGGGCTCAAGGTGCTGGTCACCGACCATCACTTGCCTGGCCCGGAGTTGCCGGCTGCCGATGCCATCGTCAACCCGAACCAGCCCGAATGCAGTTTCCCGAGCAAGTGCATCGCCGGCGTCGGGGTGATCTTCTATGTACTGCTGGCGCTGCGGGCACGGCTGCGGGAACGCGGATGGTTCACCCGCAACGGCTGGACCGAGCCGAACCTCGCCGAGCTGCTTGACCTGGTCGCGCTGGGCAGCGTGGCCGATGTGGTGCCTCTGGACGCCAACAACCGCATCCTCGTTCACCAGGGCCTGGCGCGTATTCGAGCCGGACGCGCTCGAGCCGGCTTGCGGGCGATTCTCGAAGTGGCCGGGCGCGATCACCAGCGCATCACCTCCACCGATCTCGGTTTCATCATCGGGCCGCGCCTGAACGCGGCCGGGCGCCTGGACGACATGTCCCTGGGCATCGAGTGCCTGCTCTGCGAGGACGAGGCGCTGGCGCGCGACATGGCCGCTCAGCTCGACCAGCTCAACCAGGACCGCAAGGCCATCGAGCAGGGCATGCAGCGCGAGGCGCTCGCCCAGCTCAAGGACCTGCCGCTCGAAGATATGCCGTTCGGCCTGTGCCTGTTCGACGCCGAGTGGCACCAGGGCGTGATCGGCATCCTCGCCTCGCGCCTGAAGGAGCGCTACCACCGTCCGACCATCGCCTTCGCGGATGCGGGCGAAGGCGTGCTCAAGGGTTCGGCGCGCTCGGTGCCGGGGTTTCACATTCGCGATGCGCTCGATGCCGTCGCGGCGCGCCATCCGGGGCTGATCAGCAAGTTCGGCGGTCACGCGATGGCCGCCGGGCTGTCGCTGCCGCAGGCCAACTTCGGCGCCTTTGCCGCCGCGTTCGACGCCGAGGTCAGGCGCCAGCTGTGCGAAGAGGATCTGACCGGGCGCCTGCTCACCGATGGGCAGCTCAGCGTCGAGGAATTCCATCTGGAGCTGGCCAGGGCGCTGCGTCATGCCGGCCCCTGGGGGCAGCACTTTCCCGAACCGCTGTTCCATGGCGTGTTCCAGCTGGTCCAGCAGCGTCTGGTCGGGGAAAAGCACCTGAAGCTGGTGCTCAAGAGCGAATGCGGTTCGCTGAGCCTCGACGGCATCGCCTTCAACATCGACCGGGACATTTGGCCCAACGCGTCGGTACGCTGGGTCGAGCTCGCCTACAAGCTCGACGTCAACGAGTACCGCGGCCGCGAAAGCGTGCAGTTGCTGGTCGCCCATATCGCCGCGCGCTGATTCCGGACGCGGCGCCAGCGATTGCAAGATCGGCGCCCTGAATCAGCGGGCATTTGCCCGCGCTTCCTTCGATTGTGAGTCATCCGCCGCACGCCTAGAGTGGCGGGACTACAAGAACGATCGGCGGAACCCGTGATGAACGACACGACCACTCACTACCGCGCCTGCCACCTGTGCGAAGCGATCTGCGGCCTGGCCATCGAAACCCGCGGCGAAGAGATTCTCTCGATCAAGGGCGATGCGCTGGACAGCTTCAGCCGTGGCCATATCTGTCCCAAGGCGGTCGCCCTGCAGGACATCCAGAACGATCCGGACCGTCTGCGCCAGCCCATGCGCCGCAACGGCGAGCAGTGGCAGGCGATCGGCTGGGACGAAGCGTTCGCGCTGGTCGCCGAGCGCCTGGCTGACGTCCGCGAGCGCCACGGCAACAATGCGGTGGCCGTCTACCAAGGCAACCCGAGCGTTCACAACTATGGGTTGATGACCCACAGCAACTACTTTCTCGGTCTGCTGAAGACGCGCAACCGTTACTCGGCGACCTCGGTCGACCAGCTGCCACACCATCTGACCAGCCACATGATGTACGGCCACGGCCTGCTGATCCCGATCCCGGACATCGACCACACCGATTTCATGTTGATACTGGGCGGCAACCCGTTGGCATCCAACGGCAGCATCATGACCGTGCCGGATGTGGAAAAGCGCCTCAGGGCGATCCAGGGACGCGGCGGCAAGCTGGTTGTAGTCGACCCGCGGCGCAGCGAGACGGCGGCGATCGCCGATCAGCATCTGTTCGTACGCCCTGGCCAGGATGCGGCGCTGTTGTTCGGGCTGCTCAACACGTTGTTCGAGGAAGGCCTGACCCGAACCAGCCCGCTGCCTGTCATGGGGCTGGAAGAAATACGCGCGGCCATCGCACCGTTCAGCGCCGAGGCGATGAGCGCCCGTTGCGGCATCGACGCGATAGCCATTCGGCAACTGGCACGGGATTTCGCCGCAGCCGACAAGGCGGTGTGCTATGGGCGCATGGGCGTCTCGACTCAGGCGTTCGGCACGCTGTGCCAGTGGCTGGTGCAGCTGATCAACCTGGTCACCGGCAACCTCGATCGGGTCGGCGGAGTGCTCTGCACCGAGCCTGCGGTCGATCTGGTCGAGACCACCTCGGGCGGGCACTTCGACCGTTGGAAGAGTCGGGTTTCGGGCCTGCCCGAGTACGGCGGCGAGCTGCCGGTCTCGGCGCTCGCCGAAGAAATGCTCACACCAGGCGACGGGCAGGTGAGGGCGCTGGTGACCGTAGCCGGTAACCCGGTGTTGTCGACGCCCAACGGGCAACGCCTGGAGCAGGCGCTCAGCGGCCTCGAGTTCATGCTCAGCGTCGATTTCTACATCAACGAAACGACCCGTCATGCGGACCTGATACTGCCCCCGACCGCGCCGCTCGAGCACGATCACTACGACAGCACCTTCAACCTGCTGGCGGTGCGCAACGTCACTCGCTTCAATCAGGCCGTGCTGCCCAGGCCCGACGGTGCGCTGCACGACTGGGAGATCTTCGTCCACCTTGCCCGGGCGTTCGCCGAGCGTACCGGTGTTGAGCTCAAGCCCACCATGGCTCCGGAAATGATGATCGACCTGGCACTACGCCATGGCCGCTACGGCGAGTCGTCCGAGCAGCGACTGAGCCTGTCGGCGCTGCGCGAACATCCCCACGGCCTGGACCTCGGCCCGCTACGCCCCAGCCTGGCCGGGCGATTGAAAACATCGGATCGCAAGATCCAGGCTGCGCCTCCAGTGTTCCTAGGCGACCTGCAGCGTTTCGCCGAGACCGTTCCTGGTTCGACCGACCAGCTGTTGCTGATCGGCCGGCGTCACGTGCGCAGCAACAACTCCTGGATGCACAACTATCATCGGCTGGTGAAGGGAAAGCCTCGCCACCAGCTGCTGATGAATCCGCAAGATCTGAACCGGCGCGGCCTGCTGGACGGCGAGCGGGTCAAGGTCCGCTCGCGGGTGGGGGAAATAGAGGTCGAGGTACTGGCCAGCGAGGACATGATGCCCGGCGTGGTCAGCCTGCCGCACGGCTGGGGCCATGGGCGGCCCGGAGTGCAGATGGCGATCGCCAGTGGTCAGCCGGGGGCGAGTGCCAACGACCTCACCGACGAGCGTCACCTCGACGCGTTGTCCGGCAATGCCGCGCTCAATGGTGTGCCGGTACAAGTCGGCGCCGCCTAAGGGAAACAGCCCATGGCTGCCGACGCTTGGGCGTGCTTCGGTGTGTTGTCGTGCAAATGGCGGTAGCGCGTCCGGCGAAACAGTCTGTACTGAAGGGTGTCCAACCCGCATCCATTGCAGTCGAGGTTTGCCATGACTCAGCTCTTCCAGCCCCTGACCCTGCGCCAGCTCACGCTGCCCAACCGCATCGCCGTTTCGCCGATGTGTCAGTACTCGGCCAAGGCCGGCATGGCCAACGACTGGCATCTCGTGCATCTGGGCAGCCGTGCGGTGGGGGGGGCCGGGCTGGTCATCGTCGAGGCGACCGCAGTCACGGCCGATGGTCGGATCTCACCGGAAGACCTGGGTATCTGGACCGACGAACATGTCGAGCCGCTGCGTCGAATCACCCGCTTCATCGAACAGCAGGGCGCATTCGCTGGCGTGCAACTGGCCCATGCCGGACGCAAGGCGAGCACCTGGCAACCCTGGCTGCGAAAGCACGGTAGCGTTCCGCTGGCCGCCGGCGGCTGGACCCCGGTCGGTCCGTCCTCGATCGCCTTCGATCCCGAACATGCATTGCCCACGGCGCTCGACGAGGCGGGCATCGATGCGGTCGTCCAGGCCTTCGTGCGGGCTGCCGAACGCTCGCTGGCCGCGGGGTTCAAGGTGGCCGAAGTGCATGCCGCGCATGGCTATCTGCTGCACCAGTTCCTGTCGCCACTCTCCAACCAGCGTCAGGATCGCTATGGCGGCTCGTTCGAAAACCGCATTCGCCTGCTGCTGGAAGTCACCGAAGCGGTGCGCGGCGTGTGGCCCGAGGAGCTGCCCTTGTTCGTGCGACTCTCGGCGACCGACTGGGTCGCCGATGGCTGGAATCCTGACGAGACGGTGGAGCTGGCGCGCCGCCTCAAGCAGCTGGGCGTCGACCTGATCGACGTGTCGTCCGGGGGCACGGCTGCCAATGCCGACATCCCGGTCGGCCCCGGCTACCAGACCCAGTTCGCCGAGCGGGTGCGGCGCGAGGCGGATATCGCGACCGGCACCGTGGGCATGATCACCGAGGCGGTGCAGGCCGAGCACATCCTGCGTACCGGCCAGGCCGACCTGATCCTGCTTGCCCGTGAACTGCTGCGCGATCCCTACTGGCCCCTGCATGCGGCGGAGTATCTGGGCGACCGCTCGGTGCCCTGGCCCGCTCAGTATGTACGGGCGGCACATCGCGATACGCCTGTTCGCCAGATCATGGCGGAACAGGACTGACATCCACCTGTTTTAGCGAGATTTCCCATGAAAACGAGCGGTTTACTCGATCAGCTACTCAAATCCGGTCAGGCGATGCTGCAGCAGAAGCAGCAGGTGCCCCGTGGCGGCAGCGTTTCCGGCGGCGGCAGTCTAGGTGACATGCTGTCGGGAGCCGGAGGTGGCGGGCTCGGCGGCTTGTTGTCCGGCGGCGGCAAGGGCGCGCTCGCCGCTGGTGCCATGGGCCTGCTGCTCGGAAACCGCAAAGCGCGCCGTTTCGGCGGCAAGGCTACGACCTATGGCGGGCTGGCGGCACTCGGGGTATTGGCCTACAAGGCCTATAACAATTGGCAGGCGCAACAGGGCAACACGACTAGCCCTGAGCCCCGCACCCTCGATCGGCTGCCGCCTGACGAGGTGGAAGGGCATAGTCAGGGGATTCTCAAGGCCTTGGTGGCAGCGGCCAAAGCCGACGGTCACGTCGATGATCGCGAGCGCCAGCTGATCGAATCCGAGATGGCCAAGCTGACCGATGACGTTGAGTTGCGCCAGTGGCTCGAGGCCGAGCTGAACAAGCCGCTGAGTCCGCAGGAGGTCGCCAGTGCGGCGACGACACCCGAGCTGGCTGCCGAAATGTACCTGGCCAGTCTGCTGGCGGTGGATGAGGAGCAGTTCATGGAGCGCGCCTACCTCGATGAGCTGGCACGCGCGCTGAAGCTCGAGCCTGGCTTGAAGGCCGAGCTGGAGAGCCAGGTCCGGGCCGCGGACAACGCCTGATCGGTAGCCTGTCACCGGTCCGAGTCGGAGAGGTCGCTTACGCAAGACAATAACAACAAGACGTGGAGTACCCGCAAATGCTGGAGCAGTTCGATTATTTGATCGTCGGGGCCGGCCCGGCCGGCTGCCTGTTGGCCAACCGGCTATCGGCCGACCCCGGTGTGCGGGTGCTCCTGCTGGAAGCTGGCGGTCGCGACAACTATCCCTGGATCCACATTCCGGTGGGGTACCTCTACTGCATCGGCAATCCGCGTACCGACTGGTGTTTCAACACCGAAAGCGAGCCCGGCCTGAACGGGCGCGCGCTCAGCTACCCGCGCGGCAAGGTGCTGGGCGGCTGTTCGTCGATCAACGGAATGATCTACATGCGCGGGCAGGCACGCGATTACGATCTCTGGGCCGAAGCGGGCAACCCCGGCTGGGCCTGGAAGGACGTGCTGCCCCTGTTCAAGCGAACCCAGAACCATCATGGCGGGGGCAGCGAATTCCATGGCGGGGAGGGCGAGTGGCGCGTCGAGCAGCAGCGCCTGTCGTGGGACATTCTCGATGCCTTTCGCGACGCTGCGCGTGAAAGCGGCATCGCCAGCGTCGACGACTTCAATGGCGGTGACAACGAAGGGTGCGGCTACTTTCAGGTCAACCAGCGCAGCGGCATACGCTGGAACGCTTCCAAGGCCTTTCTGCGACCGGTGAGCAAGCGCAGCAACCTGGTGGTCTGGACCCATGCCGAGGTGGAGCGGGTTCTGCTGGAGGATGGTCGGGCGGTCGGGCTGTCGTTGCGCCGCGACGGGGTGATGCAGGAAGTACGGGCGCGCCGCGAAGTGCTGCTGTGCGCCGGCTCAATCGGCTCGCCGGCGCTCCTGCAACGCTCGGGCATCGGCCCCCGGTCTTTGCTGGAAAGGCTCGGGATCGGCGTGCGTCACGAGTTGAGCGGTGTTGGCGGCAACCTGCAGGATCATCTGCAGTTGCGCCTAGTGTACAAGATCAGCGGTGTCTCGACCCTCAACCAGCTGGCCTCGACGCTGTGGGGCAAGATGGGCATGGGGGTGCGTTATCTGGCCAGCCGTAGCGGGCCGCTCGCCATGGCGCCCAGCCAGCTCGGCGCCTTTGCCCGCTCCGACCCGTCGCAGCCCTCGGCGAACCTGCAATACCACGTGCAGCCACTGTCGCTGGACAAGTTCGGCGACCCGCTGCACAGCTTTCCGGCGTTCACCGCTTCGGTCTGCAACCTGCGGCCATACAGCCGCGGCCGCGTGGAGATCCGCTCGGCCGACCCGCAGGTCGCGCCGTCGATCCAGCCCAACTACCTGAGCAACGAGCGCGATCTGCAGGTCGCCGCCGATGCTATCCGCCTGACGCGCCGGATCGTCGCCGCGCCGGCCCTGGCGCGCTACCGGCCCGAGGAATACAAGCCTGGCCCCGACTACCAGAGCGAAGCTGAGCTGCACGAGGCCGCGCGCGAAATCGGCACGACCATTTTCCATCCCGCCGGCACCTGCAAGATGGGGCAGGGCGCCGATGCCGTGGTGGACGCCGAGCTGCGTGTCCATGGCATCGCCGGGCTGCGCGTGGTGGATGCCTCGATCATGCCGAACATCGTCTCGGGCAACACCTGCTCGCCGGTGTTGATGATCGCCGAAAAGGCCGCCGATCTGATTCTCGGCAGCCAGCGGGCAAAGGCCGCGGCCTCTGCCGTCGAGTCGGTTCCGGAGAAGGAAACGGCAGCAGCGAGCTGATGCTGCAGATCGTCCCTGGCGGGCTGTCAGGGGCTGGCTGCTGCGTTATAATCGTCGGCTTTTCGCAACGTCCGATTGAGAGCTGCTCACCTATGGAAATCAACCCGATCCTCAACAGCATCAAGGACCTCTCCGACCGCACCCAGTCTATTCGGGGGTATCTTTGACTACGATCAGAAGCATGATCGTCTCGTCGAAGTAAACCGCGAACTCGAAGACCCCAACGTCTGGAATAACCCCGAGTACGCCCAGAACCTGGGCCGTGAGCGCGCGACGCTGGCGCTGATCGTCGAAACCATCGACGACCTCACCGGCAGCCTGGCCGACTCCCGCGACCTGCTCGACATGGCCGTCGAAGAAGACGACCAGAGCGCTGTGGACGACGTGGCCGCCGAGCTGGACCGCTTGCGCGGCATTCTCGAGGGGCTGGAGTTCCGCCGCATGTTCAGCGGCGAGATGGACCCCAACAACGCCTACCTCGATATCCAGGCCGGCTCCGGCGGCACCGAAGCCCAGGACTGGGCCAACATGCTGCTGCGCATGTACCTGCGCTGGGCCGACAAGCACGGCTTCGACGCCACCATCATGGAACTGTCCGAAGGCGAAGTGGCCGGCATCAAGGGCGCCACCCTGCATATCAAGGGCGAATACGCCTTCGGCTGGCTGCGTACCGAGATCGGCGTGCACCGTCTGGTGCGCAAGAGCCCGTTCGACTCCGGTAACCGACGCCACACCTCGTTCACCGCGGTGTTCGTCTCGCCGGAAATCGATGACAACATCGAGATCGAGATCAACCCGGCCGACCTGCGTATCGATACCTACCGCTCCTCCGGCGCCGGTGGTCAGCACGTCAACACCACCGACTCGGCGGTGCGTATCACCCACGTACCGACCAATACCGTGGTCAGCTGCCAGAACGAGCGTTCTCAGCACGCCAACAAGGACACCGCCATGAAAATGCTGCGGGCCAAGTTGTACGAGCAGGAAATGCAGAAACGCAACGCGGCGTCCCAGGCGCTGGAAGATTCAAAGTCGGATATCGGCTGGGGCCACCAGATTCGTTCCTACGTGCTCGATCAGTCGCGCATCAAGGATCTGCGTACCGGGATCGAGCGCAGCGACTGCGAAAAGGTGCTGGACGGGGATATCGACGAGTACCTCGAAGCCAGCCTGAAACAGGGGCTGTAAGCTGCTGCGCTTGGCCAGGCAGGGTGGGGCGGGCGCGTTCCGCTTCACCCGTAAGCCAGCTTCGGTGGGCTAAAGCCCACCCTACGTTACATGCACATATCCAGATGTAGGGCGGGCCGGGCGGCGTTCCGCTTCAGCCCACCCAAACAGGGCGCGGGTCCCGGTGGGCTGAAGCGGAACGCCCGGCATACCCTACTCAGGATCCATCCATTCGATTCCAGGCATTTTGAACCATGAGCGAACAACCGCTGAACCAGCACGCCATCCAAGAGGAAGAAAACAGCCTGATCCTTCAGCGCAAGGAAAAGCTGGCCGCCGAGCGTGCCAAGGGCAACGTCTTCCCCAATGACTTCCGTCGCGACAGCTACTGCAACGATTTGCAGCAGAAATACGCGGACAAGACCAAGGAAGAGCTGGCAGAAGCGGCAATCCCGGTGAAGGTCGCCGGGCGCATCATGCTCAACCGCGGCGCCTTCATGGTGATTCAGGACATGACCGGGCGCATCCAGGTCTACGTCAATCGCAAGACGCTGCCAGCCGAGACCCTGGAAGCCATCAAGCACTGGGACCTGGGCGACATCATCGCCGCCGAAGGCACACTGGCACGTTCGGGCAAGGGCGACCTCTATGTCGAGATGACCGACGTGCGTCTGCTGACCAAATCGCTGCGCCCGCTGCCGGACAAGCACCACGGCCTGACCGACACCGAGCAGCGCTATCGCCAGCGCTACGTCGACCTGATCGTCAACGAGGAAACCCGTCACACCTTCCGCGTGCGTTCCCAGGTGATCGGCCATATCCGCAAGTTCCTCAACGAGCGCGACTTCCTCGAAGTCGAGACGCCGATGCTGCAGACCATTCCCGGTGGCGCCGCAGCCAAGCCGTTCGAGACCCATCACAACGCACTCGACCTGCCGATGTTCCTGCGCATCGCCCCTGAGCTTTACCTCAAGCGATTGGTGGTCGGTGGCTTCGAGCGTGTCTTCGAGATCAACCGCAACTTCCGTAACGAAGGCGTTTCGACCCGGCACAACCCCGAGTTCACCATGCTCGAGTTCTACCAGGCCTACTCCGACTACGAAGACAACATGGACCTGACCGAAGAACTGTTCCGTGAGTTGGCGCAGCTGGTTCTGGGCAGCACCGACGTGCCGTACGGCGACAAGGTGTTCCACTTCGGCGAGCCCTTCGCCCGGCTGTCGGTGTTCGACGCGATTCTCAAGTTCAACCCCGAAATCAGCGCCGCTGACCTGCAGAACGTCGATACCGCCCGCGCCATCGCCAAGAAGGCCGGCGCCAAGGTGCTCGGTTTCGAAGGCCTCGGCAAGTTGCAGGTGATGATTTTCGAGGAACTGGTCGAGCACAAGCTGGAGCAGCCGACCTTCATCACCCGCTATCCGTTCGAAGTCTCGCCGCTGGCGCGTCGCAGCGACGACGATCCGAGCGTCACCGACCGCTTCGAGCTGTTCATCGGCGGGCGCGAAATCGCCAATGCCTATTCCGAGTTGAATGACGCCGAGGATCAGGCCGAGCGCTTCCATGCGCAGGTGCGCGACAAGGACGCGGGCGACGACGAGGCCATGCATTTCGATGCCGACTTCGTTCGTGCATTGGAATACGGCATGCCGCCCACCGCAGGCGAGGGCATCGGCATCGATCGTCTGGTGATGCTGCTGACCAATTCCCCCTCGATTCGCGACGTGATCCTGTTCCCGCACATGCGTCCCGAGTGACAGCCGTCGCGTCCGAGCGGTCCACGCCAGTGACGATGTGCGTGTCGTCAATGGCGAACCGCTTCCCGACGCGAGCGATTCGCTCGTGTAACCTGACAGGTACGGATCATCGCTGGCGAGGTTTGGATGAACACCCGTAACAACCTGGACGAATATCAGAGCATCGTGCGGGCGCTATCCGATCGCATCGTCGAGGTACAGACGCCTGTGCGGGTACTCGATGCGGTCAAATGGGACGAAAGCGTTCGCCAGCGTTTCTTCGAGAGCGGATGCCGGGAGCTGCCGCAGGTCGATCGCAATTACTACGACTCGCGTCCGCTGGCGTTCGACTCCGGCTCGAAAAAGCGGGAGTTCCAGGACATCGAACGGGATATCACCCGTCAGCTCGGCCAGTTCAGCCCGGTAGGGCAGATCATGCGGCGCATGTGCAAGGAATACCGCATGGTGATCCGCATGCTCGAGGCTCGCGGCACGGCCGACTTCGGAATGATCTCCCAGGAGCTTTACGGCGCGGCCTCCGATGCCTTCCATGCCGGTGATCCGACCCTGGCCGACCTCGGATTGATGCTGTCGGACTACCTGAACAATATCGCCGATCGCAGCGACCTCAAGGACGAACCCAAGACGGTGACCGCCAAGGAAGCCGTGGTGCTGCTGCAGGCGCGTCTCGATGCGGTGTTCGGCGAAGGCGAGGGCGTGATTCGGGTATTCGAGTCCGACGGTATTCTTGCCGATGCCGCCGCCGGTGCCGACTACATCAAGATCCGCAGCGATGCCATGTTCAACCCGCGCGACGTCCGGGCGCTGGAGGTTCATGAGGGGCTGGTGCATGTCGGCACCACCCTCAACGGGCAGAACCAGCCGATCTGCACTTTCCTGGCCAAGGGGCCGCCGTCGTCGACCGTGACCCAGGAAGGCCTGGCGATCCTGATGGAGGTGATTGCCTTCGCGTCCTACCCGACGCGCCTGCGCAAGCTCACCAACCGCACGCGGGCCATCCACATGGCCGAGGAGGGCGCCGACTTCCTCGACGTGTTCGGCTTCTTCCGAGAGCAGGGTTATTCGGACGAGGACAGCTACGGAAATGCCAGCCGGGTGTTCCGCGGTTCGATACCCGATGGGCTGCCCTTCACCAAGGACCTGTCCTACCTGAAGGGTTTCATCATGGTCTACAACTACATCCAGCTGGCCGTGCGAAAGGGAAGGCTGGAGCAGATTCCGCTGCTGTTCTGCGGCAAGACCACCCTGGAGGACATGCGTACGTTGCGCCAACTGGTGGACGAAGGCATGGTGGTGCCGCCCAAGTACCTGCCCCAGCAGTTCCAGGATCTCAACGCGCTATCGGCCTGGATGTGCTTTTCGAACTTCCTCAATCACCTGAGCCTCGACCGCATCGAGGCCGACTACTCCAACATTCTCTGATCGGACCCGGCCCATGGCGGCCGGCCCTGATCCGATCCGCAACCGGAACCCCGCATGAGCGAACGAAGCCCCATCCCGTTGATCCTCACCGCCATCGGCAGTGTCATCGGCACTGTCCTGGTGCTCTGGTACTACGGCTATCTGTATCTGTCGCGCCCGGAAGATGCGCTGCTGCTCAATGACTACACCATGCTCAAGACGGTGCCGGGCGAGGATTACCGGGTATCGCTGAGTCCGTCATCCCAGGTGGCTCAGTGCATCGACGGCGTCCTGGTCCTTTTCGACACCGAGCAAAAGGGCCTGACCGGCGTACTGGTGGACAAGCGCAAACGTGCCGTGCGCTGCATGGGGCAAGAGACGTCACCCGTCGAGCGGCCCTGAGGCTCCCACGGTTCACGCACTTGTTCATGGGAGCGGTCTCGACCGCGAAAGCGCGGGTGTGGCCAATCGTTCATGAAATGAAAAGCCCCGCGGATGCGGGGCTTTTCATTACGGCGACAGGTGCGCCTAGCTGCCCATGCTCGAACGCTCGCGAACCGGCTGCGAGTCGTTGGAGATGGTGACCTCTACGCGGCGGTTCATTGCCCGGCCCGAAGCGGTGGCGTTGCTGGCGACCGGATATTCCCTGCCATAGCCACGGGTCACGATGCGGCGCGCGTCCACGCCCATGCGGACCAGGGCCGCGCGGACGGCTTCTGCGCGGCGCTCGGACAGGCGCAGGTTATAGGCGTCCGAACCCGTGCTATCGGTATAACCCTCGACGATGAGCTGGCGGTCGGAGTTCTCGTTGAGGAAGTCCGCGAGCTTCTGCACGTCGCGCATGCCGCCAGGCTTGAGTTCGGCGCGATCCACGTCGAACAGCACATCACCGAAGGTCACCAGCGTGCCGCGATCGGTCTGCTTGGTCTGCAGGTCCTCCTGCAGCTGGCGGATCTCTTCCTGCTGGCGGCGCAGCTGGGCGTCGCGGGATTCGAGGCGGGCTTCGGCGCGCCTGGCCGAGGTCTGTTCGAGTTCCTGTTCGGCGGTGCGCAGCGCGATGGTCTGCTCGGCCAGCTCGACACGGCGCTTGGTCAGGTAGGCGAGCTGATCGACGCGCTCCTTGTCCTCCTTGTTTTCGTAGGCCTGGGTCGCCTTGTTGAGCATCTGCTCGGCATCGCGTGTTTCCAGCGCGGCCACCTGGGCGGCGCTGGGGTTGTTCTGCAGCGAGGTGAAGTGGGTACGTGCCTGCTCGAGATTTTCATTCGGCGGAGTGGCGCAGGCGGTCAGGCCGATGCTTACGGCAAGCAGCGTAGGGAGGGTAATGAGTTTGTGCATGATCTGGTCATCCTGTGTTGATGCGGATCGACAATGGGCAGATCGTTGAAAAGCAATGGCACGGTGACTGCGGTATCTGCAGGCTTTTCAACGAAAACCATGGGCGTCAGGGCTTATTGCGGCACGGCGCGCATGCTCTCTTCGCGCAGCTCCTGAATGCCCTGATCGGCGTCCTGCACGGCCCGCTGTGCCTTGGCGGCCTGCGCCTTGCGCTCGGCCACACGGGCATCCCACTCCGCCTGCTCGGCCAGCTTGCGCGCCTTGTCGTAATTTTCCTGCTGCATCTCCAGTTGAGCCTGGTTCCACTTGTCACGGGCGTTGCGCATTTCGACCGCAGCGAACTCGGTGCCACCGGCGCTTTCGGCATTGCGAACGGCGGATTCGGTAACGGCGAACTGCTCCTTAGGTGGCGGGCTGCCTGCGCAGCCGGCGAGTACGAGGCCGCTCAGGGCCAGGGCGGCGATGCCCGGCAGACGAATACGTGATTTCAGGGTTCCGGCAGTGTTTTCGCTCATGGTCAGTCTCCAGTGGAATGTCTGACAGTGAATGCCTCAAACGTGCTGTCCAGGGCCCTTCGTCAGGGCGGTGGAGCGACGTGGCATAGTTTTTCAGAGGCCGGCGTCACGCAAACGTTCAGTGAAGAAGGTATGCGCGCGCGAGGCGCCGCGAGGCATGCCGGTGACGTCAAGGCTGCTGTTCCTGCTGCAGGCGCAACAGATGTTTCTTCGACAGTTCGAGAAAGCGCGGTGTGGGCCCGGCATCCTCATAGACCGGGTCGCCTTGCTCGTCGGTGGTGATGACTTCGCTGCCCTGTTCGTAGGGCATGCTGGCTTCGACGGCTTCCAGCGCTGCGCTGACCAGCTCACCGAGCAGCTCTTCGGTGTTTCGCTTCGGGTACATTTCGGCCAGCGCGGCCAGGCGCGCCGCCGACTCCAGATCGAGCGGGATGTTGTAGCGGGTGCGGGTCATGTTGCCTTTGGCTTCGCTTTCCCAGTGCCTGACCAGTTCTGCGATTTTCATCTAACCGTCCTCAGCTCGCGGGCGCGAGCGGCTGCTTATCGAATGCGGCGTCACGCGCCGGCTTGCGAACACAAGGCGTTGTCTCGCCTTGCCATGCCCGCATGGGGTGGGCACTCTAGGTTCGATATGAATGTGGCTGCGCCGTTCAGCGGCAATGGCGTAGCGCTGCGAGCCGGAGAAGACAGCAATGGCGAAGATCGATGCGCGTCTGCGCGAGAATGTCCACCTGCTTGGCGAACTGCTCGGGCGGACCATCCGTGACCAGCATGGCGAGGAATTCCTGCGCAAGATCGAGTTGATCCGCAAGGGTGCCAAGGGTGCACGGCAAGGGTTCGCCGACGGGGCTCGGTTGCTGACCGAGACCCTCGACAGCCTGGACGAGCATGAACTGTTGCCCATGACCCGGGCGTTCAACCACTTCCTCAACCTCGCCAATATCGCCGAGCAATACCACCGCATGCGCCGTCGACGACCCGACGAGGCACCGCCGTTCGAGGGCAGTGTGCTGCCGGATCTGCTCGGGCGCCTGCTCGAAGCGGGCCACCCTGGCGAGGCGTTGGCCCGCCAGGTCGGGCGACTCGACATCGAGCTGGTGCTGACGGCACACCCCACCGAAGTGGCGCGGCGCACCCTGATCCAGAAATACGATGCCATTGCCGCGGAGCTCGCCGCCCGTGACCATTCCGATCTCTCGGCTGGCGAGCTCGCGCGCATCGAGCAGCGTCTCGAGCTGCTGATCGCAGAGGCCTGGCACACCGAGGAGATCCGCCGCAGCAGGCCGACGCCGGTCGACGAAGCCAAGTGGGGCTTCGCGGTGATCGAAAATTCCTTGTGGCATGCGTTGCCCAGCGTGATGCGCCAGACCGACGCCGCGCTGCGGCGCAGTACGGGCTTTCATCTGCCGCTCGAGGCGGCGCCGATCCGGTTCGCCTCGTGGATGGGTGGCGACCGGGACGGCAACCCGAACGTGACCGCCAAGGTCACGCGCGAGGTGTTGCTGCTGGCGCGCTGGATGGCCGCCGATCTCTACCACCGTGATGTCGACGAGTTGATTGGTGCGCTGTCGATGCAGGCCGCCAGCGAAGAGTTGCTCGCGCGCTCCGGTTCAACGGCCGAACCCTACCGCGCGTTGCTCAAGCAACTGCGCGAGCGTCTGCGTGCGACTCGTGACTGGGCACAGCGCGCGCTGCATCAGGAGTTGCCGCCGTCGCCGCTGGTGCTGCAGGACAACGCCGAGCTGCGCGAGCCGCTGGAGCTCTGCTACCACTCGCTGCATGCCTGCGGCATGGGTGTGATCGCCGATGGCGCGCTGCTCGATTGCGTGCGCCGGGCGGCGACTTTCGGGTTGTTCCTGGTTCGCCTGGATATTCGTCAGGACTCTTCCCGACACGCCGCCGCCCTCAGCGAGATCACCGATTACCTGGGGCTGGGCCACTACGATCAGTGGGACGAGCAGCGGCGCATCGAGTTTCTCCAGTCCGAACTGGATAACCGCCGGCCGTTGCTGCCTCGCGATTTTCGGCCTTCGGCCGACACCGCGGAGGTGCTTGCCACCTGTGCGGTAGTCGCGGCGGCTCCCGGCGCGTCCCTGGGCTCTTACGTCATCTCGATGGCACGCGACGCGTCCGACGTGCTGGCGGTGCAGCTCCTGCTCAAGGAAGCGGGGCTACGCCGGCCGATGCGTGTGGTGCCGCTGTTCGAGACGCTCGATGACCTGAACAACGCTGGCCCGGCGATTGACCGTCTGTTGCAGCTGCCGGGCTACCGTTTGCGCCTGCATGGCCCGCAGGAGGTGATGATCGGCTACTCGGATTCGGCCAAGGACGCCGGCACCACTGCGGCAGCCTGGGCGCAATACCGGGCCCAGGAAAGTCTGGTCAACCTGTGCCGCGACCACGGCGTCGAACTGCTCCTGTTCCACGGTCGCGGTGGCACGGTCGGCCGCGGTGGTGGCCCGGCCCATGCGGCAATCCTGTCGCAGCCACCGGGTTCGGTAGCGGGGCGCTTTCGCACCACCGAACAAGGCGAGATGATCCGCTTCAAGTTCGGCTTGCCCGAGATCGCCGAGCAGAATCTGAACCTGTACCTGGCCGCTGTGTTGGAGGCGACACTGCAGCCGCCGCCATTGCCCGAGCCGGCTTGGCGCGATGCCATGGACCGCCTGGCCAATGCTGGCGTGGAGGCATACCGCGGGGTCGTCCGGGACGATCCTCGGTTCGTCGACTACTTCCGTCAGGCGACCCCCGAGCAGGAGCTTGGGCGCCTGCCATTGGGCAGCCGGCCGGCCAAGCGTCGCGAGGGTGGCGTGGAAAGTCTGCGCGCGATTCCTTGGATCTTCGCTTGGACCCAGACGCGTCTGATGCTGCCGGCCTGGCTTGGCTGGGGCGAGGCGTTGCAGGGTGCGCTGGCGGCGGGAGAGCGTGAGCTGCTGCAGCAGATGCGCGAACGCTGGCCGTTCTTCTCGACGCGCATCGACATGCTCGAGATGGTACTGGCGAAAGCCGACGCGGAAATTGCCGAGCGTTACGACGAGCGCCTGGTGGCGGACGGCATGCGGCCGCTGGGTCAGCAGCTGCGCGACCGATTGTCGCAGACGGTCGAAGCCGTGTTGCAGCTGACTGGGCAATCCGAGCTGCTTACCCATAGCCCGGAAACCCTCGAAGCGTTCAGCCTGCGCAACACCTATCTGGACCCGTTGCACCTGTTGCAGGTCGAGTTGCTGGCGCGCTCGCGGCAGCGGCAGAACGAGCCGGAAAGCCCGCTGGAGCAAGCCTTGCTCGTCAGTGTCGCGGGCATCGCGGCAGGGTTGCGCAACACCGGTTGACGCTGCGGCAAGGCGTCGCGCAGAGGCCCCGCTGCGCAGTTGGGGCCGTACCCTGCAAGGCCCTGACGGTAGCGGGCGGGGGCCTGTCATCGACTACCGATGAGCTGCCTGCGCTGCTACTTTTGGCGGCTTGTGCCGCTTTGGGGCGCTGTGTATGGTGATCAACCTTTTGCCGCAGTGCGGCACCTAACAATAATTACCGAGATGCGCCGCATAAACTGGCCATCCGGCAGGATTTATTTCCAACTTAAGGAGCACATCGATGCGCGTGATTCTGCTGGGAGCGCCCGGTGCCGGCAAAGGTACCCAGGCACGCTTCATCACCGAGAAATTCGGCATCCCGCAAATCTCCACCGGCGACATGCTGCGCGCAGCAGTCAAGGCGCAGTCGCCCCTGGGCCTGCAGGTCAAGGACGTGATGGACAGCGGCGGCCTGGTTTCCGATGACATCATCATTGCGCTGATCAAGGAGCGCCTGACTCAGCCCGACTGCGCCAATGGCTTTCTGTTCGACGGCTTTCCCCGCACCATTCCTCAGGCCGAAGCGCTCAAGCAGGCCGGCGTGAAGCTCGACCACGTGTTGGAGATCGCGGTGGACGACGAAGAGATCGTCAGCCGCATCGCTGGTCGCCAGGTGCATGCCGCGTCGGGGCGTGTCTATCACACCCTGCACAACCCGCCGAAAGTCGCCGGCAAGGACGACGTCACCGGGGAAGACCTGTTGCAGCGTCCGGACGACAAGGAAGAGACCGTGCGTCACCGTCTCTCGGTCTATCACTCCCAGACCAAGCCGCTCGTTGCCTTCTATCAGAACCTGGCTGCCAGCGAAGGTACGCCCAAGTACAGCTGCGTCGAAGGTATCGGTTCGGTGGAGCAGATCACTGCCAAGGTGCTCGCCGCCCTGAGCTGATCGATCCGAGCGCTAGAAAACGGCCCGCTTGCGGGCCGTTTTCGTTTCAGCGTCGCACAGACGCCGGCAGGGGCAGGGCAGACATCACACTGGCCTCTGCGCTAGCCGCCGCGCTGGCCGCCGCACTGGAAAAACCGGCGGCAAACCGCTTTAATGCCCGCCCCCTTCGCTATCCCGTCCGACTTACCATGACCACGTTGCTGGCACTCGACACCGCCACCGAAGCCTGCTCCGTCGCGCTGCTGCACGACGGTAAGGTCTTGAGCCATTACGAGGTGATTCCGCGCCTGCACGCGCAGCGCCTGTTGCCTATGATCCAACAACTGCTCGGCGAAGCAGGCGTGGCGATGTCGGCGCTCGACGCGATCGCTTTTGGGCGAGGGCCAGGCGCTTTCACCGGGGTGCGCATCGCCATTGGGGTGGTCCAAGGTCTTGCCTTTGGATTGCAGCGGCCAGTATTGCCGGTATCCAACCTCGCCGTACTTGCCCAGCGCGCCTATCGCGAGCAGGGTGCGCGCCAGGTCGCAGCGGCGATCGATGCGCGTATGGATGAGGTGTACTGGGGTTGCTATCGCGAGGAAGAAGGGGAGATGCGCCTGGCTGGTGTCGAAGCCGTGCTGCCGCCAGAGCAGGTAGCCTTGCCCCGTGGCGCGGAAGGCGACTGGTTCGGCGCCGGTACCGGTTGGGGTTACGCTGACCGCCTGGCGGTCACGGTGGTTGGCCAGGACGCGACGCTACTGCCGCATGCCGAAGATCTGCTGGCCTTGGCGAGCTTCGCCTGGCGGCGGGACGAAGCCGTCGATGCGGAATTGGCGCAGCCGATTTATTTGCGTGACAACGTGGCGACGCCGAAAAAAAGTATTTGATCGGCTGGCCCTTGACGCCAGAGAACCATTGGCGATCATTGGGCGCAGCGTGCGGTCCAATCCTACGACTTCGCTCTTACAGGCTGAATGATGCGCATCGATGGTTCGTCCTCTTCCTATCCGCTTGACCGCCCCGTTCGCCCGGGCGGCGCCGTCACGCCGTACCGGGAAAGCCAGCGCCACGCCGAACTGCAGCGCGAGCAATTACCCGCCAACTCGGCCAGTCAGGGGCTGGAGCGCATTGCGCAGCCGCGACAAGTCAATGCCGCGACCGATGGCGCCACTGTCGACAGCGATTACTTCCCGGCGCGTCTGGCGCAGCCCCATTTCGATCCGGGCGATTCTGATCGGCCCTTGAGCAGTAGGGCAGCTCAGGCGCTGGCCAGTTACAGCAGCACCGCCAGTCTGAGCACCGACCTCGACGCCAACGAGGTGCTGGGTCTGGATCTCTACGCATGATGCAGGCGATCCGGCACTGGTGAGCTTGCCGTATTACCTTGGATGTCCCTCCTGGAGCGAGGCCGCCTGGCGCGGCGCCCTGTATCCGCCTTCGCTCAGCTCGACCCACTATCTGCGCCATTACTGCTCGGTATTCAACACGGTCGAGGGCAACACCACGCTCTATGCCTGGCCTTCTCCGGAGTCCGTGCAGCGTTGGGCCGAGCAGATGCCCGAAGCGTTTCGTTTCTGCGCCAAATTTCCCCGTGAGATCAGCCAGTCAGCGGACCTCCGCGATGCGCTCGAAGCTGTCGATCGCTTTCTGTCGCTGCTCGCGCCGCTGGGCCGCCGCGTGATGCCGCTCTGGCTGCAGCTGCCGGCGAGTTTCGGGCCTGCGCGTCTGGATGAGTTGATCGCGGTGCTGGCGCATCTCGACCGCCCGGTGGCGGTGGAAGTGCGTCATCGGGCTTTTTTCGCGCGGGGCGAGGAGGAGCGTCGACTGAATCGTGTGCTTCTCGAGCGAGGCGTCGAGCGCATCTGTCTGGATACCCGAGCTCTGTTCAGCTGCCTGACGCGGACGCCCGATGTGCTGCATGCACAGGCCAAGAAGCCGCGTTTGCCTCCACGGCCAACGGCCTTCAGCGAGTCGCCGCAAGTGCGCTTCGTCGGCCATCCGCTGCTCGAAGCCAACGATGCGTACCTTGCGCCCTGGCTGGAGAAGGTCGCCGGGTGGATCGAGGCAGGGAAAACGCCCCACGTTTACCTGCATACGCCGGACAACCGCCTCGCGCCGGATCTGGCTCAGCGCTTTCATCGCCTTCTGAGTGAACGGCTCTCTGGTTTACCGGACCTGGCAGCCGCGCCGCTGCAGAGCAGCGCGCAGCTGTCCCTGCTCGGCGAAGACGCTGAACCCGCTGCGCAAGACTGGTAACGTTTTGCCGGCAGGTCCCGAGCCAGCCATGCAACCCTGCGCGCGCCTCGTTGCCGAACTGGCATGACCTTTGGACGTTTCCTTCTGCTGATACTGCTGGCCGGGGCGGGCTTCGCCTTCGCGGTGTGGCGCGAATACGTAGATATTCCGCCGCGCTGGAATCCCTGGGCGCCGCTGAACGTGCGCGAGGCGCCCAATGTGCTGACGCCGTTCAAGCTGCGCCGTCTGCAACAGGACCGCAGCCTGTGCGAGCAGGCGCTCGGCAGCTCGACCCTGCGTTACGTGGCGGTGCCCGACAGCACGCCGGAACCCGGCTGCCCTGTGGAGAACAGTGTGCGGGTGCAGGGCTCGGAGGTGCGCTTCAACGGCCCGTTCCTGGCGACCTGCCCGCTGGCGGCCGCCTATGCGATGTTCGAGCTCCACGGGTTGCAGCCGGCGGCGCAGGAGATCTTCGGCCAGCCGGTAACGCGCATTGACCACTTCGGCAGCTTCGCCTGCCGCAACATCGCCCGCAGCAATCGGCGCAGCCAGCACGCCAGCGCCAATGCGCTGGATCTGGCGGGTTTTCACCTGAAGGATGGCACCCGCATCACCGTCGCGCGGGACTGGAAGGGTGACGACGACAAGGCGCGCTTCCTGCGTCGGGTGCGGGATGCGGCATGCAAATCCTTTAACGTCACGCTCGGGCCGGAATACAACGCGGCCCACCATGACCATTTCCATGTCGACATGGGTGGCTTTGGCGTCTGCCGCTGAAGATGACGCCCAGGCTCTGGCACAATGGTGCGCTTCCGTCTGCCCAATGCATGAGCCCGCCGATGTCCGTCATCCCTCCTAAGGTTCGCGTCGAACCGCTCGAACCCGCTTTCGCCGAGCAGGCCAGCCACTGGGCGCAGAGGCTCGATCTGCCGCTGGAAGGCGAGGCGCAGTTCGCCCTGCAGGTCGGTCATGCCGGGTTGCAGCTGCAGGAGCTGGGGTCCGATACGCCGGGGCCGGTGCGGGTGGACTTCGTCGAGGGTGCCGCGGCGCATCGGCGGCAGTTCGGCGGCGGCAGCGGCCAGATGATCGCCAAGGCGGTCGGCATCCAGCCCGGGGTGCGCCCCCGGGTGCTCGATGCCACCGCCGGGCTGGGGCGGGACGCCTTCGTGTTGGCCACGCTGGGCTGCGAGGTTAGCCTGTTCGAGCGTCAGCCGCTGGTGGCGGCACTGTTGGAGGACGGGCTGGCGCGTGCGACAGCCGATGCCGAGGTCGCCGCCATTGCCGCGCGGATGCACCTGCAGCAGGGCAACGCCATGGAACTCATGTCCCGCTGGGACGGCGAGCCACCCCAGGTCATCTACCTCGATCCGATGTTTCCGCACCGCGACAAGAGCGCCTTGGTGAAGAAGGAGATGCGCCTGTTTCGCCCCTTCGTTGGTGACGACAACGATGCGCCTGACTTGCTGGCCGCTGCGCTGGCGTTGGCCAGCCATCGGGTGGTCGTCAAGCGCCCACGCAAGGCCCCCGCGGTGGAGGGTGTGGCACCCGGCTACAGCCTGGACGGCAAATCCAGCCGCTATGACATCTATCCGAAGAAAAAGCTGGGCTGACGTTCAGCGCCGGTAGGCGCGCATGAAAACGTCCACCACGTCGGCCACATGAGCCTCCATCGCCGCCTGGTCGAGCGGGTCGGCGTAGCCGATCAGCAGATGGAAGTGGTGCGTTCCCTTGATCATCGCGCAGAAATGGTCGGCAGGCGGGGCGCCATCATCGAAATCCAGCAGACCCTGAGCACGCGCGCGTTCGAGCAGAGCCTGCAGCTCATCGAGGACCTGCCGGGGGCCTGCCTCGAAGAACATGCGTGAGAGGCTCGGGTTCTGCTTTCCCATCGAGGCCATTACCCGGTGCAGGCCGATCGACTCGGGGCTATTTACCAGGCGCCAGAAGGCTTGGCCGAGGCGTCGCAGTACCGCATCCAACGGCATGCCCTCGGGCAGCTCGAACAGCTGACGGGGCAGTTGAGCTTCGCAGGTCACCGCGACGGCTGCGCAGAACAGCGCTTCCTTGTCCTTGAAGTGGCTGTACAGGGTCAGCTTGGATACACCTGCCTCGCTGGCGATCGCCTCCATGCTGCTGCTTTCGTAGCCCTTGGCGAGAAACAACACGCGTGCGGCCTCGAGAATGGCTGCCCGTTTGGCAGGATCTTTCGGGCGTCCGGGGCCTGGGGAAAGGTTATTGCTCATCACGGCCTTTTTAATACTGGACTGGGCGGTTCGGTATTTTTAGTATGCCTGCCAGTATAAGTATCCCGTGCGCGCCCGCGCCAAGAGGAATCTCCATGTTCCGCCATGCCCTGCCTGTCGTGTATTCCCTTGGTTGCGCGTTTCTGCTCGTTGCATGTGGCAACGGTGAGCCGCCCGAACAACCGGTTCGCCCCGTGATGGTGGTCCAGCCGCAGCCGGCCAGCGAGGCGCTGCAAAGCTATCCAGGCGAAGTGCGTGCACGCTACGAGCCGGAGCTGGCCTTCCGCATTGCCGGCAAGGTGGTGGAGCGGCTGGTCGAGGTGGGCCAGCGGGTCAGCAAGGATCAGCCCCTTGCACGCCTCGATCCCCAGGATGTGCGCCTGCAGCTCGAAGGGATACGGGCACAGGTGGCGGCGGCCGAAGCCAACCAGCGAGTCGTCAAGGCCGAGCTGGATCGCTACAAGACCCTGCTTGACCGCCAGCTGGTCAGCCGTTCCCAATACGACAATGCCGAAAACCTCTATCGCTCGGCCGTGGCGCGCCTGCAGCAGGCCCGCGCCGAGTTCGACGTGGCCAACAATCAGGTCGACTACGCGGTGCTGCGCGCAACCCGCGATGGCGTGATCGCCCAGCGCCGGGTCGAGGTCGGGCAGGTGGTGGCGGCCGGACAGACAGTCTTTCTGCTCGCCGCCGACGGCGAGCGCGAGGTCGCCATCAACCTGCCGGAGCAGTCGGTGGAACGCTACCGAATCGGCCAGGAGGTGGAGGTGGAGCTCTGGTCGCAGCCGGGCAAGCGATACGCCGGAACCATTCGCGAACTCTCGCCTGCGGCCGAGCAGCAGTCGCGGACCTATTCGGCGCGGGTAGCCTTCAGCGAAGGCGACGCGCCGGTGGAGCTTGGGCAGAGCGCGCTGGTGTTCATCAGCGCCGAGCAGCGCGCGCCACTGGCGGTGCCGCTGTCGGCCGTGAGCGCCGAGCAGGGTCAACCCTTCGTCTGGCGCGTGCGCGCCGACGCCACGCTCGAGCGCGTACCGGTGCGCACCGGTGCGTTCGGCGAGGAACTGGTGCCGGTCCTCGAAGGGCTGCGCGCCGATGACTGGATCGTCATGGCGGGGGTACAACTGCTGAAGGAAGGGCAGGCCGTGCGACCGGTCGATCGTGACAATCGGGCTGTCTCGTCTATGGCCAAGGAGTAACGGCGATGGGTTTCAATCTCTCGGCCTGGTCGCTGCGCAACCGGCAGCTCGTCGTGTTCGTGATGCTGCTGATCGCGGTGGTCGGTGCGCTGTCCTACAGCAAGCTTGGGCAGAGCGAAGACCCGCCGTTCACCTTCAAGGCCATGGTGATCAGCACCCAGTGGCCCGGCGCGACGGCTGAAGAAGTGTCGCGGCAGATCACCGAGCGCATCGAGAAAAAGCTCATGGAAACCGGCGAGTATGACCGCATCGTCTCCTTCTCCCGACCTGGCGAGTCGACGGTCACCTTCATGGCCAACGACGCCCTGCGCTCCCGGGACATTCCCGACCTGTGGTACCAGATACGCAAGAAGATCGGCGATATCCGCCACACCCTGCCGGCCGGCACCCTTGGGCCGTTCTTCAACGATGAATTCGGCACCACCTTCGGCAATATCTATGCGCTGACCGGCAAGGGTTTCGACTACGCCGTACTCAAGGACTATGCCGATCGACTGCAACTGCAGCTACAGCGCGTCAACTCGGTGGGCAAGGTCGAGCTGGTCGGCCTGCAGGACGAGAAGATCTGGATCGAGCTGTCCAACGTCAAGCTGGCGACCCTCGGCGTGCCGCTGGAGGCGGTTCGCCAGGCGCTGCAGGCGCAGAATTCGGTGGCCGCGGCAGGCTTCGTCGAGACCCTGAGCGACCGGGTGCAACTGCGCGTCACCGGCAGTTTCCAGACCTTGAAGGAGATTCGCGACTTCCCGATCCGCGTCGAGGGGCAGACCTTCCGCATCGGCGACGTGGCGAAGGTTTACCGAGGGTTCAACGACCCGCCGGCGCCGCGCATGCGCTTCATGGGCGAGCCGGCCATCGGCCTGGCGGTGTCGATGAAGAGCGGTGGCGACATCCTGGTGCTCGGCGAGGCGTTGCAGCGCGAATTCGCCCGCCTGCAGCAGGAGCTGCCGGCCGGCATGGAACTGCGCAAGGTTTCCGACCAGCCGGCCGCGGTGAAGACCAGCGTCAGCGAGTTCGTTCGCGTGCTGGTCGAGGCGCTGGTGATCGTGCTGCTGGTGAGCTTCTTTTCGCTCGGCGTACGCACCGGGCTGGTGGTGGCGCTGTCGATCCCGCTGGTGCTGGCGATGACCTTCGTCGCCATGAACTACCTGGACATCGGCCTGCACAAGATTTCCCTCGGCGCGCTGGTACTGGCGCTGGGGCTGCTGGTGGACGACGCGATCATCGCGGTGGAGATGATGGCGATCAAGATGGAGCAGGGCTTCGACCGCCTCCAGGCGGCGAGCTATGCCTGGAGCAGCACGGCCTTCCCGATGCTGACCGGTACGCTGATCACCGCGGCGGGCTTCCTGCCGATCGCCACCGCGCAGTCGAGCACGGGCGAATACACGCGCTCGATCTTCCAGGTAGTGACCATCGCGCTGATCGCCTCCTGGATCGCCGCGGTGGTGTTCGTGCCGTTGCTCGGCGAGCGCCTGTTGCCGGATCTGGCCAAGCTGCATGCGCAAAAGCACGGTGGCAGTGCAGCGGGCAGCGATCCCTATGCGACCCCGTTCTATCAACGTGTCCGCAGGCTGGTGCACTGGTGTGTGCGGCATCGCAAGACGGTCATCGTGCTGACGCTGCTGGCCTTCATCGGCGCGATCGGCCTGTTCCGGCTGGTGCCGCAGCAGTTCTTCCCCGCATCCGGCCGGCTCGAGTTGATGGTGGACCTGAAGCTCGCCGAGGGCGTGTCGCTCAAGGCCACCGAGGCCGAGGTGCTGCGCCTGGAGGAAATGCTCAAGGAGCGCGCGGGTATCGACAACTACGTGGCCTACATCGGTAGCGGCTCGCCGCGCTTCTACCTGCCGTTGGACCAGCAGTTGCCGGCGACCAGCTTTGCCCAGTTCGTGGTGCTGTCCAAGACCATCGAGGATCGCGAAGCGCTGCGCCGTTGGCTGATCGAGCGCCTGCATGAGGATTTCCCGAGCCTGCGTGGGCGGGTTACACGGCTCGAGAACGGTCCGCCGGTGGGCTATCCCATCCAGTTCCGGGTAACCGGTGAACACATCGACGTGGCCCGCGACCTGGCGCGGCAGGTGGCGGCGAAGGTGGCGGAGAATCCAGTGGTATCCAACGTCCATCTGGACTGGCAGGAGCCGAGCAAGGTGGTGCGGCTGAACGTCGATCAGGACCGGGCGCGGGCGCTGGGTGTCAGCACGGCGGAGCTGTCGGGGTTCCTGCAGCGCACCTTCAGCGGTACTTCCGTCAGCCAGTTCCGCGAGGACAACGAACTGATCGAGATACTGCTGCGCGGCACGCCGCGAGAGCGCGAAGAACTGTCGATGCTGCCGAGCCTGGCGATTCCGACCTCCAGCGGGCGTAGCGTGCCGCTGGCGCAGGTGGCGACGCTCGAATACGGCTTCGAGGAAGGGGTCATCTGGCACCGCAACCGTCTGCCGACGGTCACCGTGCGCGCCGATATCTATGGGCAGGAGCAGCCGGCGTCGCTGGTGGCGCAGATCTCGCCGACCCTCGACCCCATCCGGGCGCAGTTGCCCAGCGGCTACCTGCTCGAGGTGGGCGGCACGGTGGAGGACGCGTCCCGGGGGCAGGCGTCGGTGAACGCCGGCATGCCGTTGTTCATCATCGTGGTGCTGAGCCTGCTGATGCTGCAGCTTAAGAGCTTCTCCCGCGCCGCGCTGGTGTTCCTGACCGCGCCTCTGGGGCTGATCGGCGTGGCGCTGTTCCTTCTGCTGTTGCGCCAGCCGTTCGGTTTCGTGGCGATGCTGGGCACCATCGCGTTGTCGGGAATGATCATGCGCAACTCGGTGATCCTGGTGGACCAGATCGAGCAGGACATCGGCGCGGGTCACGACCGCTTCACGGCGATCGTCGATGCGACCGTGCGGCGCTTCCGGCCGATCGTGCTCACTGCGCTCGCGTCGGTGCTGGCGATGATTCCGCTGTCACGCAGCGTGTTCTTCGGCCCGATGGCGGTCGCCATCATGGGCGGGCTGATCGTCGCCACGGCGCTGACGCTGCTGTTCCTGCCGGCGCTCTACGCGACCTGGTTCAGGGTTCGGGAAGGTGAGCAGCCGCAACAGGGCTGATCGGCTATCCGGCCCCGCGGGTAAGGCTATTCGCGGTCACGACCGCTCCCGACGCTGGGACGGCGAAACCATCGGAGCCGTCTCGACCGCGAACGAATGCAGCCAGTAGCCCGCCCGATCAGAGCGCGCCGAAGACCTTCTTGGCGATGCTGGTGGCGGCCGCGGCGGGGTTCTGACGGATGCTCGCTTCCTGCTCGGCGATCACGCTGAACAAGCCGTCGAGGGCCTGCTCGGCGACGTAGCTCTCGATGTTGGTGTGCTTGGCATCGACCGCACCGAAGGTCGCCGCCTTGCCGGCGAGGGCATTGTATTGCTGGGCCAGGCCGACCTGGTCGGTGGCCTGCTTGACGATGGGCAGGAACCTGGCGCGCAGCTGCGCCCGGCTGGATTTGTCGAGGTAACGGGTCGCCGAGTCCTGGCCGCCGGCGAGAATGCCCTTGGCGTCCTGCACGGTCATTTTCTTCACCGCATCGAGCAACAGCGCCTGGGCTTGCGGCACTGCGGCTTCGGCGGCCTTGTTCATGCTCGCTTCGAGCTGCTCGACCTGGGCGCCCATGCCTACCATCTTCATGGCCCGCGAGGCTTTGCCCAGGGTGCCGGGCAGTTCGATGCGCAGCTGTGGGTCGTTGCTGAACCCGCCGGGGCGACCCAGCTGCTGGACGGCGATCTTGGTGCCCTGGTTCAAAGCATCCTTGAGCCCGGCGGCAGCGTCGCCCTGGCTCAGGTCTTTCAGCGACAAGGCCTGGGCGCTGGCAGCCAGCAGCAGGCCGGCGAAAAGCGTGAGGGTGCGCATCATGATGGATGTCCTTTGCAAGGTGGCAGGAGAGCCGGTCATGCCGGTTCGACGGAGTCTTCGTTGCGCTCCAGCGCAACCTGGCGAATCGACAGGCGGATTTCGGCTGGCAGGACCCGCTTCGCCGCACCCTCGGCCAGCTCGCCCAGCAGTGGATGGTAGCTGAGCTTGCCGCCCTCGTTCTGGCGCAGCACGCCTTGCGCCAACAGGCTCTTGATGAAATGGCGGAACAGGCTCTTGTCGAAGAATTCCGGCGCGTTGAGGCCATGGAGGATCGACAGGCGCTGAGCCATCACGGTGCAGAGATTCTCCAGCTCTTCGGCGGTCAGGGTGTACTGGCCGGCATTGAGCAGCAGGGCGATGGCCATGTAGAAGCGCTGCAGCGTCTGCACGATGGTCCGGGCGAGCAGGGTCAGCAATACGAACTGGCGCGAGCTTGGCGCCGGGCGGACATAGACCTCCCCATCCAGCTTGAGCAGCCCCTGCTCGACGAAGGCCTCGAGCCATTGGTCCACCACCGCGTCCAGCTCCTCGATGTCCCAACGGATGAACAGCTCGGCCTGCAGATAGGGATACAGCGCGCGGGTGAACCGCAGGATCTGCTCGCGGCTCATCATCCGTGCGCTGCTCTGGAAGAAGCTCGCCAGCAGCGCCGGAAGCGCGAAGATGTGCATGACGTTGTTGCGGTAGTAGGTCATCAGGACGGCGTTCTGCTCGTCCAGATAAAGAATCTTGCCCAGCGCGTCCTTCTGTTCTGCGAGCAGGTCCATGCTCTGCACGTGGGCGATCAGCGCCAGGCCGTCGCCTTCGGGCAGGGTGACATGGGGCGAGTAGGGCACCGCGCGCAGAAGCGCCTGGTAGAGATCGAGCAGCCGCGCCAGCGCCCGTTCGTCCAGGGCCAGCTTGCTGGTCGACAGCAGCGCTGTGGCCACCAGGTTGACCGGGTTGATCGCGGCAGCCTCGTTGAGGCGTTGCGCCACCCGTTCTGCCAGGCGGTTGGTGGTGTCGGCGAGCCACTCGGGACGGAACTCGGGCGCCAGCTCCTGGCGCCTCCAGCCGGGCTGTTCCTGTTCCAGGAATTCGGCGAGCTTGAGCGGCTCGCCGAAGTTGACATAGACGTGCCCGAAGCGCTGCTTGAGGGCACCGATGACCTTGAAGATGTCGAATATCGACTCCTTCTTCTTCGCCGCGCCGCGCAGCTCGCCGAGGTAGGTGCGCCCTTCGAGCACCCGCTCGTAGCCGATGTAGACCGGCACGAAGAGGATCGGCTGGCGCGAGGAGCGCAGGAAGCTGCGCAGGGTGATCGCCAGCATGCCGGTCTTCGGCTGCAGCATGCGTCCCGTGCGCGAGCGCCCGCCCTCGACGAAATACTCCACCGGGAAGCCGCGGCTGAAGAGGGTGTGCAGGTATTCGTTGAACACCGCGGTGTACAGCGGGTTGCCCTTGAACGTGCGGCGCATGAAGAAAGCCCCGCCGCGGCGTAGCAGGCCGCCAATCACCGGCATGTTGAGGTTGATCCCGGCAGCGATGTGCGGCGGCGTCAGGCCGTTGCGGAACAGCAGGTAGGAGAGCAGCAGGTAATCGATGTGGCTGCGGTGGCACGGCACGTAGATCACCTCATGGCCATGGACCGCTTCCTGCACCTGCTCCAGGTGGTTGACCTTGATGCCGTCGTAGATTTTGTTCCAGAACCAGGACAGCAGGACTTCGAGAAAACGCACCGCGGTGTAGGCAAAGTCCGAGGCGATCTCGTTGCCGTAGCGCAGCGCCTGAGCCTCGGCCTTCTCGACGGAAATCTTTTCGCGTTCGGCCTCGTCGCGAATGGCCTGGCGCACGTGCGGCGCATGTACCAACCCCTTGACCAGGTTGCGGCGGTGGGACAGGTCCGGGCCGATCACGGCGGTTTTCTGGTTGCGGAAATGCACCCGCAGGATGCGGTGGACCATGCGTAGCGTGCGCTCCTGGCCCTTGTTCATCGCCACCAGTTCGCTGAGCTGGATCGGCGAGGAAAATTGCACGCGAGTCTTGCGCCCCAGGATCAGGATGCTCACCAGGCGCCGCAGGCGACCGGTCACCGCCCAGCTGTCGGCGAACAACAGCTTCCACGGGCTGGTCTCGCGGTCTGGCGACTGGCCCCAGAAGACGCTGACCGGCACGATCTGGGCGTTGTCCACGGCGTTGTGGTCCAGTGCGTCGACCAGCCGTACCAGGGTCGGCGAGGCGACGAAACGGTTCGGCCGGCCGAACCAGCTCGCCGCCGGCATGAGAAAGAAGAATGCCGCTGGCTCCACGTGATCCCCGACGGCTACCGGCACCACCGGCCGGGGCAGGCCGGCCTTCATGCACTCCACATCCAGCACGGCCAGGTCACTCAGCGAATCCTTCTGCAGGACATAGAGCACCGGTTTGCTACGGTCGAGCTTGAGGGTGAAGGCCGACTGGTTGATGGCTTCGGAGCGAACCCACAGATAAAGCAGGCGGCGCAGGGCGCCGAACACGAGGCGGTGAAAGGGCGAGCGGGTCATGGATCTTCTGCGAACGTTGGGCCGGGGCGCGGGGGGCGCTAGTGTGACGTATCCGCGAGCGGGCCGCAAAACGCTCCAGAACACCGAGGGTAAGGATCACTTGCGGTGGGCGGCGAACACCTGGAATAGATCGATCTCCGCCTCTTCCGCTGTAGCCAGGCGCAGGCGCTCCTCGATCTTCAGCAAGTGCCTGGCCATGCAGGCGGTGGCCCGCTGCGGATCGCCGCTAAGCAGTGCGTCGGCCAGCTCCTGATGCTCGTTGTGGGAGCACTGGACGCCGGTCTGGTTCTCGTAGAGCGCGATGATCAGCGAGCTGCGCGCGATCAACCCGTCGAGGATGTCGCCCAGCGTACCGTTACCGGCGATGCGCGCGAGCAGCCGATGGAAATCCCCGGACAGACGAATGAAGGCGGGCTTGTCGCTGTCGTGCCCCAGCGCCAGCTCTTCGGCCAGATGTTCGCGGATTGCCTTGCGGTCGGCTGGTCGCATGCGTCGTACCGCTTCCTCGACGATCGCCTGCTCGATGACGCGGCGCGCGGCGAAGACTTCACGCGCCTGCTCCGGTGTCGGTTCCTCGACAAAAGCGCCACGGTTCATTTCCAGGCGGACCAGTTTGCGGTGAGCCAGATCGCGTAGCGCGCTGCGGATGTGATTGCGGTTGGCCCCGAATACCTCCACCAAATTCAGCTCGGTGAGCCGGGTGCCCGGGGGCAGCCTTTGCTCGACGATGGCGTCGTAGATAGCGGTGAAGATGCGCTGAACCTCGCGGGCGACGACGCTGGCCATAGAACTACTCACTCGTGGCTTGCCGAGCATCGGCCCGGACGATAGACAGCCTCGATTCTAATTGTTAACAATTTATGCGCAAGGGGTTGGAGGCTTGTTAAAGGCGGTGCACGGCTTCTGGTGCTGCACTGCGATGGTGCGATTCTCCGCCAGAAGACCAGATAAGGCAGGGTTATCAGGTTTTCGTCCGATCACTAAAACCTGTCGTCTTTCAGCCGTTTGCGCACGCGCAGCCTGAAGCGTCGCAGTCGATGGCATAGCTGTTGCTAACTTAAAAAACAAAATTGTTAGCAATGCGGGCGATGGTGATGTCAGGCAAAGGACGGGTCGAACTGGTCGCGGTGCATAAATCCTACGATGCGCGTAGCGCCGTCAGCGATATCAATCTGGTCATTCCCAGCGGTAGCTACTGCTGTCTGCTCGGCCCAAGCGGCTGTGGCAAGAGCACCACGTTACGAATGCTCGCCGGCCATGAGCAGGTCAGCGATGGCGACATCCTGATGGACAACCGCAACGTCACCGACTTTTCGCCAACCCAGCGCGGCACCGCGATGATGTTCCAGAACTATGCGCTGTTCCCGCACATGAGCTGCCTGGACAACGTCGCCTTCGGCCTGCGCATCGCCGGCATGAGCAAGGCCGATCGCCATGCCCGGGCCCGGGAGCTGCTGACGCTGGTGAACATGCAGGACTTCGCCGAAAGTTACCCCGACCAGCTTTCCGGAGGACAGCAGCAGCGCGTGGCGCTGGCGCGCGCGCTGATCACCCAGCCGGACGTGGTGCTGCTCGACGAGCCGCTTTCGGCGCTCGATCCTTTTCTGCGGATTCGCATGCGCAAGGAACTCAAGGCGATCCAGAAGAAGCTCGACCTGACCTTCATTCATGTCACCCACTCTCAGGAAGAGGCCTTCGCCCTCGCGGACTTGGCCGTGGTGATGGATGGCGGGCGGATCCAGCAGGTCGGCTCGCCACGGGCGCTGTTCGAGACGCCAAGCACCCCCTTCGTCGCTCAATTCATCGGCGGCCATGCGCTGATGCAGGGCAGCCTTGGCAGCCGCTCTGCGCCGGGCACCGAGTTGATCATCGAAGGTGCCCCTCGCGGGCTCCTGGGCGACACCCAGCTCGGCCCTTTCCGCGAGGCTGCGGCTGGAACGCCGGTTTCCTTTTCGGTGCGTAGCGATCACCTGGACATCCTGCCGGCGACGACCGCACCGGCACCGGGGCGCTTCCTGTTGCCGGTGCGCGTCACCGACGTCGAGTTCCAGGGCGCCTTCATCTACGTCGAGTGCGAGAGTGCCGGTTCGGTGCCATTGCTGGTTTACCTGCCCGACCGCTCGCAGCAGGTTCCGGAGGTCGGCAGCGAGGTCTGCCTCGGCTGGAGCTGCGCCCACATCAATCTGTTTTCCCCACAGCATGCCAACCCGACCACGGAGGTCCAGCCATGAAAGAGCACGACGACAGCACGCCTGAGCAGAACACCGCAATCACCGCCCCGGTGGCCGAAAAGGGATTGTCCAGGCGTAGCCTGATCAAGGGGCTGGGCGCCGCGTCGGCGGTTGCGGTCGGGTCCGGAGCGATCACCGGATTTCCGATGATCTGGGCGCAGAACATCAAGAACGTCACGCTGCGCCAGTTCGGTACCGGCGTGTCCAACCTCAACGACATCGCGCGCAAGGCCAAGGAAGACCTGGGCATCACGCTGCAGCTCACGGCGCTGGACTCCGATGCGGTGGCGCAACGCGCGGTGACTCAGCCCAAATCCTACGACATCGCCGACATCGAGTACTGGATCGGCAAGAAGGTCTTCCCGTCGGGCGTGATGCAGGCGATGGATACGACGCGTCTGAAGAACTTCGACAAGATCTCGCCACTGTTCATCAACGGCAAGCTGACAGCCGACTCGACCATTGCCCAGGGGACCGCGCCCCATACGGTCGGCTTCGTCGAAAGCGCCGATTCGGTGAAGTTCGCCAGCGAGCCGACACGCTGGATGACGCTGGTGCCGACCATCTACAACGCCGACACGCTAGGCATCCGTCCGGATCTGGTGGGCCGGCCGATCACCAACTGGCGCGACATCATGGACCCGGCCTTCAAGGGCAAGACCTCGATCCTCAATATCCCGTCGATCGGCATCATGGACGCGGCGATGATCTGCGAGTCGATGGGGGAGGTGAGCTACGGCGACAAGGGCAACATGACCAAGGAGGAGATCGACAAGACCATCGCGATTCTCATGCAGGCCAAGAAGGACGGCCAGTTCCGCGCTTTCTGGAAGAGCTTCGACGAGTCGGTGAACCTGATGGCATCCGGCGAAGTGGTGATCCAGTCGATGTGGTCGCCAGCGGTGGCCGCAGTGCGCAGCCGTGGCGTGGAGTGCCGTTACCAGCCACTGGAAGAGGGCTATCGTGCCTGGGGCGGCGGCATTGGCCTGGCCAAGCACCTGTCGGGCCTGGAGCTCGACGCGGCGTACGAATATATCGACTGGTACCTCTCCGGCTGGGTCGGCGCCTACCTCAACCGCCAGGGCTACTACAGCGCCGCACCGGAGACCTCGCGGCAGTTCATGAGCGAGGACGAGTGGGGCTACTGGATGGAAGGCAAGGCGGCCCAAGGCGACATTCTCAGCCCGCAAGGGGAAGTCATGGAGAAGGCCGGTGCGGTGCGTGACGGCGGCTCCTACGAGCAGCGCATGGGCAGCGTGGCCTGCTGGAACTCGGTGATGGACGAGAACCGCCACATGATCCGCAAGTGGAACGAGTTCATCGTCTCCTGAGCACCCAAGCGCAGTGGTCCGCCTTCGCTTCGGCGCGGGCGGGCCGGCGCCAACATGGAAACCCGCATGCGTACCGCACTCGCCAACATCAGTCACCTGCAGTCGCTGCCGCTGGCGCTGACGCTGCTGGTCTTCCTGGTCTTTCCCATTGCCGTGATCGTCACGGTGAGCTTCTGGGGCTACGACTCCTACCAGCTGCTACCGGCGTTCATTTTCGATAACTACCAGTATCTGCTGTCCTCGTCGGTGACCTGGCAGGCCTACCTCAACACATTCAAGTACGCGGTGATCACCTGGGCGATCACCTTCGTGCTGGGGTTCACCGTCGCCTATTACCTGGCGTTCCACATCCGCAGCACCCGGATGCAGACGCTGCTGTTTCTGCTGTGCACGATTCCGTTCTTCACATCCAACATCATCCGGATGATTTCCTGGATTCCGTTGCTCGGTCGCAATGGCCTGGTCAACTCCAGCCTGCAGAGCGTGGGGCTGATCGACCAGCCCCTGGAGTTTCTGCTCTACAGCGATTTCTCCATCGTGCTGGCCTACGTCCATCTGTACACGCTGTTCATGGTGGTACCGATCTTCAACACCATGATGCGCATCGACCGCCGGCTGATCGAGGCGGCGCGCGACGCCGGCGCCCATACCTGGCAGATCCTGCTGCTGGTGATCGTGCCGCTGTGCAAATCCGGCATCCTGATCGGCAGCATTTTTGTGCTGACCATGGTGATGGGGGATTTCGTCACCGTGCGGATCATGGGCGGCGGGCTTAGGGCTTCGGTCGGTGTACTGATCCACAACGAGATCAGCCTGCTGCAGTATCCGGCCGCCGCTGCGGGTGCCGTGGTGCTGCTGGCCACCGTGCTGCTGATGCTGGTGGCGATGTTCCGTCTGGTCGACATCCGCAAGGAGCTGTAGCCATGAAACGCACCCGCCGCCCGGCCAGTTTCTACTTCCTGAGTGTGGTCTTCGGGCTGTTCCTCCTGTTTCTCTACGGGCCGACGCTGACCATCGGCATCCTCTCGTTCCAAGGGCCGAACGGCGGGCTGACCTTTCCGCTCAACGGCGTGTCGCTGCACTGGTTCGGCAATCTGTTCACCACCCAGCAAGTCGGCGACTTCGGCGGCTCGTTCATGCGCTCGATCCTGCTGGGGCTTGGGGTGATGGTCTGTACGCTGCTGTTCTCGGTGCTGGCCGGCTTCGCTTATCGCCGCCGGTTCGCCGGTAGCCAGTGGCTGTTCTACCTGACCCTGGCCAGCCTGATCATTCCGTCCATTCTGGTCAGCCTCGGCATCGGCCTGATGTTCGATCGTCTGGGCTGGGACCCGAACTGGTACAGCTCGGCCTTCGGCGCGCACCTGACCTGGACGCTGCCGTTCGGGCTGCTGATCATGTTCGCGGTGTTCAATCGCTTCGACCGCGCCTACGAAATGGCCGCCCGCGACCTAGGCGCGAGCCCCTGGCAAACGGTGCGTCTGATCGTCCTTCCGCTGATTGCCCCCAGCCTGTTCGGCGTGGCGCTGTTCGGGCTGACCCTGTCCTATGACGAGTTCGCCCGTACGCTGATGGTCGCTGGCAGCTTCAACACCTTGCCTCTGGAGGTTTTCGGCATGACCACCAACGTCACCACCCCGGTGCTCTACGCGCTGGGCACTCTAACCACGCTGTTTTCCTTCAGCCTCATCGCCCTGGTGTTGCTGGCGATGGCGGTAAGCGCTCGGGCAAGGAAGGGCGCATGAAGATCCAGCTGATCAACCCCAATGCCTCGGCCGGCATGGCGCAGCTGCTGGACAAGGCCGGCCGGCGCGTCAAGGGACCCGATACCGAACTGGAGGTGCTGCATCTGCCGGCTTCGGTGGCCAGCATCGAAGGTGCGGCCGACGGGGTGCAGGCGGCGTTTCATCTGTTGCCGGCCGTGGCCAGGGGACAGGCCGCAGGCGTGGACGGTTTCATCATCGCCTGTTTCGACGATACCGGCCTGGATGCCGCGCGAGAGCTCGCCAGCGGACCGGTAATCGGGATCGGCGAGGCGGCGATGCATGCGGCGAGCATGCTCAGCGTGCGGTATTCGATCCTCACCAGCCTGCCGCGCTCGATCCACATCATCGAACGGAACATGAGCGCCTATGGGCTTGACCGGCGCTGCGCCAGGGTACATGCGGCCGACATACCCGTGCTCGAACTCGAGCGTGACCCGGCGCATTACCAACGACTGCTCGCGCTCGGGCGGGAAATTCTTCAGAACGATCGCAGCGAATGCCTGGTGCTCGGTTGTGCCGGCATGAGTCAATGGGCCAGGCCGTTGCAGGATGCCCTCGGTGCCCCCGTGATCGATGGTGTCCAGGTGGCGCTGAAGTGGGTCGAATCGCTGGTGAGTCTGGGACTGGGGACGAGCAAATTGCTCAGTTATAGGGCGCCGTTGCAAAAGCACCCCTGAAGGCTGCATCAATGCTGTGCGAGTTGCTCGGGACTCGCCGAAGAAGCGCTGGAAGCCTAGTGGCGCAAGGGCTCTGGCGAAATCAAAAAAGTCATTTAAAGCCGTAGCGAGTGCTTTATACTCCCGAAGCGGCTTCCCTGGAATGCGACTCGTACCCGCTCCCTGCTCTTGCAAGGCCGGTCATGGAAGAACGTTCTCGTGAGCCGTCGAAACCCTCCCCGGAGGCTAATAAAAAAGAGTTGGAGAAGTGGTAATGGCTGATCGTGAGATCGGAACCGTCAAGTGGTTCAATGATGCCAAGGGCTATGGGTTCATTCAGCGTGATAGCGGGGCCGATGTGTTCGTGCACTACCGCGCTATCCGTGGCGAGGGTCACCGCTCCCTGGCCGAGGGCCAGAAAGTGGAGTTCTCGGTGATCCAGGGTCAGAAAGGCCTGCAAGCCGAAGACGTTTCCGGCGCCTGAGACCAGAAGGCCCGTCATCGACGGGCCTTTCTTTATATCCGGTTCAGGCTGTGGCAACTGGCGGCGCGGATGGCTGCCGCGTCAGCTGCGCCTCCTCTTTGCATCAGGCGCTCAGCCGGTGCGCCAGACGATTTCCTCTTCGCCACGTTCGCTGACGCTGATCCAGCGGTCGGCGTCTTCCACCGCTTCCTCCTCCTGCCAGCTCCCCGGCGCGCAGCGTATTTCGACACCCAGCGCCTGATAGGCGGCGCGCGCGCAGGCGAGATCGTCCGGCCACGGCGTGGTATCGCTTTCCAGCAGCAGGCAATGCCATTTGCCGGCCGCCTTGGGCAGCCAGGTCACCGGCACGTCGGCTGCATTGCACTTGAAGGTCTGGCCTTTCTGCTGCCACGGCGAGCAGGGCCCGATGGCCTGTTCCAGCCAGGCCGAGACGGCCTGCTGATCAGCGTCCCTGAGGTAGATTTCGATATCCGGTTGACGCATCTGTCTGCCTTGTCTGAAGGGGGCCGGGCTAGTCCCGCTGAATCCAGTCGTAGCGTATCGCAACGCCGACCTCAAGTGGCGCCTCGATCACCGCGGCTCGGCGCTCGGCGCTCGCCCGCCAGCCGTGCGGTGTCATGGCCAGCAGGTCGGCGCGGGCCTGGGTGTCATCCAGGCGCAGGCGATAGCTCAATGTTTCACTATGGGCGAGGTGCATGCCTTCGGGAATCAGCGACAGGTGTTTTTCATCGTCATAATCGCGCACTTCGTCATACAGCCGGGCCCGCAGTTCCCACAGGTGATCACGGGTCGGGCCCATGCGCAGCAGGCCACCGCCACTGGACAGCAGGCGCCGCGCCTCGGTCCAGTCGAGCGGGCTGAATACGCTGGCCAGCAGGTTGCAGCTGGCGTCGGCCAGCGGAATGCGCGCCATGCTTGCGACCAGCCAGTCGAGCTGCGGCGCCCGGCGGCAGGCGCGCTTGACCGCTTCGCGGGAGATGTCCAGCGCATAGCCCTTGGCATGGGGTAGGGCACGGGCCAGCTGTTCGGTGTAGTAGCCTTCGCCACAACCGATGTCCAGCCAGTTGTCCGGCGCGCGGTCGGCAGCGAGTTCGGCTAGCCGCGCGGCGAGCGGTGCATAGTGGCCACCGTCGAGAAAGCGCCGGCGCGCCTCCACCATCGCCTGGTTGTCGCCCGGGTCGCGGCTGTTCTTGTGCTGCACCGGCAACAGGTTGAGGTAGCCCTGGCGCGCCCGGTCGAAGCGATGCCCGGCCGGGCAGGCGACGCCTCGCTCAGCGTCATGCAGCGGTGCCTGGCAGAGCGGGCAGGTCAGCATGCGAGCAGGCGAACCAGCGTCTGGTGATAGACGTCGGTCAGTACGTCCAGGTCGCTGGCAAGGATGCGCTCGTCCACTTGGTGAATGGTGGCGTTGACCGGGCCCAGCTCGACCACCTGGGTTCCCAGCGTGGCGATGAAGCGTCCATCGGAGGTGCCGCCGCTGGTCGATGGAGTCGTTTCACGGCCGGTGACCTCGCGAATGCTGGAGGCCACTGCATCGAGCAACTCGCCCGGTTCGGTGAGAAACGGCAGGCCGGACAGCGCCCAGTCGACGTGCCAGTCCAGACCGTGGCGGTCGAGGATCTCGGCGGTGCGCTGCTGCAACTGCTCGACGGTCGATTCGGTGGAAAAGCGGAAATTGAACACGGCTTCAAGGGTGCCGGGAATCACGTTGGTGGCGCCGGTACCGGAGTTGAGGTTGGAGATCTGGAAGCTCGTTGGCGGAAAGAAGCGGTTGCCGTCGTCCCAGTGTTCGGCGGCAAGCTCGGCCAGCGCCGGTGCCGCCAGATGGATCGGGTTCTTCGCCAGGTGTGGGTAGGCGACGTGGCCCTGCTGACCGCGCACGGTCAGGGTGCCGCCGAGCGAGCCGCGCCGGCCGTTCTTCACCACGTCGCCGAGCAGCGTGGTGCTCGAGGGCTCGCCGACGATGCACCAGTCCAGCCGCTGGCCGCGTTCACGCAGGCGCTCGACCACGGCCTTGGTGCCATGATGGGCCGGGCCTTCCTCGTCGCTGGTGATCAGGAAGGCGATCTGGCCCCGGTGCTGCGGGTATTCGGCGACGAAGCGCTCGACGGCGACCACCATGGCCGCGAGGCTGCCCTTCATGTCGGCGGCGCCACGCCCGCGCAACATGCCCTGTTCGTCGATGCTGGCTTCGAAGGGCTTGTGTTCCCAGGCTGCCTGCGGTCCGGTGGGCACCACGTCGGTATGGCCGGCAAAGCACAGCACCGGCCCTTCGCTGCCGCGGATCGCCCAGAAATTGTCGACGTCCTCGATGCGCATCGGCTCGATGGCGAACCCCGCGTCGGCCAGGCGCTTTCGCATCAGCTCCTGGCAGCCCTCGTCGGCGGGGGTGACGGAGGGGCGACGGATCAGCTCGCAAGCGAGTTCCAAGGTCGGGGAAAGCGGGGCGACGGGCATTGCGACTCCGGATGGCACGGACAAAGAGCGCCATTTTAAAGCAATGCCGATCATTTGACCCGCGCCGGGCTGCGCCTCGCCTGTCTCCCCGTTTGGGTGCAGGGACGGGTTTCGATAAACTGCGCCGATAGCGGAGGGCAGCCAGTGGACAGACAAGACGAGCGTTTCGGCGGCATCGGCCGGTTGTATGGCAGCGAGGGGCTCGAGCGCCTGATGGCGGCTCACGTCGCGGTGGTGGGCATCGGCGGGGTGGGTTCCTGGGCGGCCGAGGCATTGGCGCGCAGTGGCGTCGGCGAAATTTCCCTGTTCGACCTGGACGATGTATGCGTGACCAACACCAACCGCCAGGTCCATGCGCTGGAGGGAATGGTCGGCCGGCCCAAGGTCGAGGTGATGGCCGAGCGGCTGCGGGCCATCAGCCCGCGCTGCACTGTCCATGCGATAGCGGACTTCGTCACCCGTGACACCATGGATCAGTACATCACCGAAGAGATGGACTGCGTCATCGACTGCATCGACAGCGTTCCGGCCAAGGCGGCGCTGATCGCCTGGTGCAAGCGGCGCAAGATCCAGATCATCGCCACCGGCGGGGCGGGTGGGCAAATCGACCCGACGCAAATCCAGGTCGCCGACCTGAACAAAACCTTCAACGATCCGCTCGCCGCCAAGGTGCGCTCCATGCTGCGCCGCGATTACAACTTCTCGCGTACGCCGGGCCGGCACTACAGCGTGCCCTGCGTCTTTTCCACCGAGCAGCTGCGCTATCCGAAGCCCGATGGCGGCGTCTGCCAGTCGAAAAGCTTCGTGGGCGAGGGCGTCAAGCTCGACTGCGCCGGCGGCTTCGGGGCGTCGATGATGGTAACCGCGAGCTTCGGCATGGTGGCCGCCGCCCGTGCGGTGGACAAGCTGGTCGCCGGTGCGCGACGACCTGCGGAGCGGTCTGCCGGCAAGCGCTGAATCAGGGTGCCGGCGGGGCAGAGATAGATGGCGAAACCATGCCGCTGCTGGCGCGGCCTAACGGTTGGTCAGCCTTGCTCGGACAACGCGCGCATACGACGCAGCACCGCCATCAGGCCGTTACTGCGCGAGGGGGACAGTTGCCGCGCGAGGCCGAGATCGGTGAACCACTGAGTGAGGTCGAGGGTGGCGAGTTCTTCGGCGCTGAGTCCGTTGACGCGTTCGATCAACAGTGTCAGCAGGCCACGCAGCAGGCGAGCCTCGCTGGCCGCGCGGTAGTACCAGAGGCCGTCCTGTTGCGTGCCGGTCAGCCAGACCTGGCTTTCGCAACCCTGAACGCGATTGGCTTCGTTACGCTCGCTGTCGTCCAGCGGCTCGAGGCGCTCGCCCCACTGCATCAGCAGGCGCGCGCGTTGCTCCCAGCCACCCGCAGCGGCGAACCGCTGCATGGCTTCGGCGGCCGCGGCGGGCAAGGTCATCCGAGTATCTCCCGCGCCGCGTCCAGTGCGGCGAAGAAGCGGTCCAAATCGCTGCCATCGTTGTACAGCGCCAGCGACACCCGTATCGCGCCACCGAGTTCGAGACTCTGGTACAGGGGCATCGCGCAATGCTGCCCGGCGCGAACGGCGATGCCCTGCTCGCCGAGCAGGTTCGCCAGGTCGGCATTGTGCACGCCCTCGACGACGAAGCTGGCGAGCGCTGCCTGCGGCTCGCCCAGCAGCCGTACGCCGGTGCGCTGACGCAGCCCCTGGCACAGCCTATCAAGCAGTGCGCTTTCGTGGCGGCGAACGGCCTCGGCGTCTAGACCGCCCAGATAGCCGAGCGTGGCGCCCAGGCCGATCACGGCGCCAATCGCGGGGGTTCCGGCTTCCAGGCCCATCGGCGGCGCATGGAAATCGGCGTCCTCCAGGCGGGCGTGGCGAACCATCTCGCCGCCGAACTGCCAGTGCTCGAGCATCCGCAAGCGGTCCCGGCGCCCGTAGAGCACGCCCAGGCCTTCCGGCCCGTAGAGCTTGTGGCTGGAGAACACATAGAAATCGCAGCCGAGCGCCTGCACGTCGTGGCGTCCGTGGACGATCCCCTGGGCGCCATCGACCACGGTGATCGCACCCACACTTCGGGCCAGAGCGATCAGTTCGGTGAGCGGTTGCCAGGTACCCAGCACATTGGAGAGCTGGCTGATTGCGAGCAGCCGTGTGCGTGGGCCGATCAGCCCGGAAGCGACCTGCAGGTCCACCCGGCCTTGCGCATCGATCGGCAGGACCACCAGCCGCAGCCCCTTGCGCCGCGCGAGCTGCTGCCAGGGCAGCAGGTTGGCATGGTGTTCGAGTGCGCTGATGACGAGCTCGTCGCCGCTCTGGAACTGCGCCTCCAGGCCATACGCCAGCAGGTTGAACGCCTCGGTGGCGCCATGGGTAAAGACGATTTCGTCGTCTGCGGAGGCGTTGAGCCAGCGCGCGGTGGTTTCGCGTGTCGCTTCGAACGCGCGGGTGGCACGTTCGGAGGGCAGGTGCTGGGCCCGGTGCACGTTCGCCGCGCCGCTGCGGAAGTAGCCGTACACCCGGTCCATCAAGGCTTGCGGCTTCTGCGCCGTGGCGGCGCTGTCGAGGTAGGTCTGGCCTTCGGCTTCGAGCACGGAGATCGCCGGGAAGTCGGCTCGCCAGGGGGACGTGAGGGCCATAGGCTGAAAGCTCGAGCGGCAAGCTGAAGCGGCGCTGGAGGCGGCTTACGGCTTGCAGCCCGTCGCTGCTCCTGTCAGTTGTGCGCGTGGAGCGCCTCGTTGAGCTCGATAGCGGATTTGTGAGTCTTGCATTCGACCGCGCCGCTTTGCGAGTTGCGGCGGAACAGCAGGTCGGTCTGACCGGCCAGTTCACGTGCCTTCACTACCTTGACCAATGCGTTCTGCTCGTCGAGCAGGTTCACCTTGGTGCCGGCGGTGATGTAGAGGCCGGCTTCCACGGTGTTGCGGTCACCGAGCGGGATGCCGATACCGGCGTTGGCGCCGATCAGGCAGCCTTCGCCCACCGAGATGACGATGTTGCCGCCGCCGGACAGGGTGCCCATGGTGGAGCAGCCGCCGCCCAGGTCGGAGCCCTTGCCAACGAAGACGCCGGCCGAGACGCGGCCTTCGATCATCCCCGGGCCTTCGGTGCCGGCGTTGAAGTTGACGAAACCCTCGTGCATGACGGTTGTGCCTTCTCCGATGTAGGCGCCCAGGCGCACGCGCGCGCTATCGGCCAGGCGCACACCGGCCGGCACCACGTAATCGGTCATCTTGGGGAACTTGTCTACCGAGAACACTTCCAGCAGCTCGCCTTTCAGGCGTGCTTCGAGCTGACGTTCGCCCAGCTCGGCCAGGTCGATCGCGCCTTCGCTGGTCCACGCCACGTTGGGCAGCAGCGGGAAAATACCGGCGAGGTTCAGGCCGTGGGGCTTGACCAGTCGGTGCGACAACAGGTGCAGCTTGAGGTAGGCCTCGGGCGTGGAGGTCAATGCGGCATCTTCCGCGAGGAAGGTCGCCACCAGCGGGCGCTGGCTCTCAGCCAAACGGGTCAGCAACGCGCATTGCGCAGGGTCGACCAACTTGACGGCGTCGGCCAGCTGCGAAGCCTGGGAGGTGGTCAGGCTGATTGCCTGGTTGCCACCGCTGTAACCGAGCAGATTGGCGACCGCGTCGACCAGTTCACCGGCTGGACGCAGCAGCGGCTGCGCATAGAAGACTTCCAGCCAGTTGCCCTGACGGTTCTGGGTGCCGACGCCAAACGCCAGGCTGAAGAGAGTAGTGGACATTACGGTTCCTTCTGGTCAGTCGCGCCCGGCGTGGGGCGCATGTCGGGTTCAGGTGCGCGCCGGCAGCGCGGCGGCGTAGAGGTCGGGCTTGAAGCCGACCAGGGTGCGGTCGCCCAGGTCGAGCACCGGGCGCTTGATCATCGAGGGCTGCGCGAGCATCAGTTCGATGGCCTTGTTCTGGTCGAGGTCGGCCTTCTGCGCGTCGTCGAGCTTGCGAAAGGTCGTACCCGCGCGGTTCAGCACGGTCTGCCAGCCGTGCTCGTCGCACCAGGCCTGCAGGTGCGCACGGTCGATGCCGACGCTCTTGTAATCGTGAAAGGCGTACTCGACACACTGCTCATCGAGCCAGGTGCGGGCCTTTTTCATGGTGTCGCACGCCTTGATGCCGAATAGGCGCACCAGCGGCTTGTCGTTGGGCATGACGGTTCTCCGTGACCTCTGCCAATACCGGGTCGGCGATTATGCCACGTTGCATCGATGATGCACCGTTGCCGCCGGTGCTTGCGTTCGACCTTTTGCCGTCCGCGTCTGTCCATTGAAGACATTCGCAACGATGGAGCAGCACCATGGCGCGCAAGCATTTCGAGAAGTTCGAGGCAGTTTCTTCGGCGGTTCCGGCCGACGACGCCTTCGAGGCGGTCATCGCCGTGAAACGTCGTGATACGGATGACCCTGCGCGAGTCTTTACCGTTGCCAACGGCCAGCGCTACGACCTCGCTTCGGAAGCGGACGTCGCGGCCGAGGCGGCGCTGACCAAGGTGATCGAGGTCGACGAGGAGGGTGAACTGATCTGGGAAGAAAACGCGATCTGAGGCTACGAGCCGCGCATCCGCAGAGATAAGAGGAGAGCATCATGAGCGAGCAGAACGACACCGACCGCGAGCGGCAGGATGATCGGCAGCCGCGCAGCGATATCCCGGAGCACATGAAGCCGGAAAATCTGGAAAAGCTGCGCGACTACGGCAAGGACAAGATTCCGCCAGGCGTGGCCTGAAGTCGAGGCGCCGGGCTGTTCGCCCGGCGCCATGTGTCAGCGGCTCTGCAGGTAGTTACGGATCCGCTGCGCTGCCTCGACGCAGTCGGCGAGCGGCGCGACCAGCGCCATGCGCACCCGTCCGGCGCCCGGATTGAAACCATCCACCTCACGAGACAGGTACGAGCCCGGAACCACTGTGACGTGCTGTTGCGCGAAGAGGTCGCGGGCGAAGGTCTGGTCGTCGATCGGCGTCTTCGGCCAGAGATAGAACCCTCCGTCGGGGCGTCCGACTTCCAGCACGGGCTGGAGAATGTCCAGCACCGCGTCGAACTTTTCCCGGTACAGGTCGCGATTGGCGCGCACGTGGACCTCGTCGTTCCACGCGGCGATGCTAGCCAGCTGCGTCTGCACAGGCATCGCACAGCCGTGGTAGGTGCGGTAGAGCAGAAAGGCTTTTAGAAGCTGCGCGTCTCCCGCGACGAAGCCCGAGCGCAAGCCCGGCAGATTGGAGCGCTTGGACAGGCTGTGGAACACCACACAGCGTTTGAAATCGGTGCGTCCGAGTTCTGCGCAGGCGGTCAGCAGGCCGGGAGGCGGCGTCTGTTCGTCGAAATACAGCTCGCTGTAGCACTCGTCGGCGGCGATGACGAAGTCGTACTGGTCCGCCAGCGCGATGAGTTTCTTCAGGGTTGCGAGCGGTACGAGGGCGCCAGTGGGGTTGCCTGGCGAGCAGAGAAAGAGGATCTGGCTGCGCGCCCAGATCTCGGGAGCGACGGCATCGAAATCGGGGTTGAAGCCGTTTTCCGCCAGGCACGGCAGGTAATGCGGGGTGGCGCCGGCCAGCAGCGCCGCGCCTTCATAGATCTGATAGAAGGGGTTGGGACTGACCACCAGGCCCTCAACGCCCCGCTGTACGACGGTCTGGGTGAAGGAGAACAGGGCCTCGCGGGTGCCGTTGACCGGCAGGACCTGGCTGGCCGGGTCGAGCGTACCGGCCGCGACCGAGAAACGCCGTTCGCACCAGCGCGCGATGGCTTCACGCAGCGCCGGAATACCTTGGGTAGTGGGGTAGACGGCCAATTGATCGAGATTGGCCGTCAAGGCTTCGCCAACGAAGGCGGGCGAGGGGTGTTTAGGTTCACCAATGGAGAGGGCGATCGGTGTTTTGCCGGCGTCCGGCTGAACGCCAGCCAGCAGGGCGCGAAGTCTCTCGAATGGGTAAGGCTGTAGAGCGTTGAGGGCGTCGTTCATGTCAGGTTCTATCTAGTGGTTGCCGCCTGGCGACAATTCCTGGTTCGTTGGGTGAGCGAGGCTCAGATCGCGAAGCTGCTTGGAGACGGTTGCTGCGCATTTTCCTGGGTCAGTTGCTCGATCAGTGCCTGCTGCAGCCTCGCGCATAGCGCCGGGTCCGAGAGCGGCTGGGCGTGGGCATCGGTGATGAAGAACACGTCTTCGACGCGCTCGCCGAGGGTGGCGATCTTGGCGTTCTGCACCGAGATGTCGAAATCGAGGAACAGCTGCCCGATGCGCGCCAGCAGGCCGGGACGGTCCGGCGCGATGATCTCGAGTACCGTCAACGGACGCTGCGCGTCGTTGTGGATGTTCACCTGCGGCGCGAAGGAGAAGTGCTTGAGCTGGCGCGGCACACGGCGCTGGATGATGGTCAGGTAGTCCTCCGGCTTGCGCAGAGCTTCGACCAGCCCCTGGCGGATCTCCTCGACACGTTCGGCGTTGTTGCCGATGGGAATGCCGTCGGCATCCAGCACCACGTAGGTGTCGAGGGTGAACTGGCTGGTGGAGGTGATGATCCGGGCATCGTAGATGTTCAGGTTGAGCTGATCCATCGCCGCTACGGTTACCGCGAAGAAGTCATGCTGGTCCGCGGCGTAGATGAATATCTGGGTGCCGCCTTCGAAGTCGCGCTGGGTGGTTTCGCGAATCAATACCAGCGGCCCGCCATCGCTGGGGTGCTCGATGATCGCTTCGGTGTGCCAGGCGACATCGGTGGCGGTATGGCGCAGGAAGTAGTCGTCGCCCAGCTGGGCCCAGAGCTGTTCCGCATCGTCGGGATCGGTGCCGTTGCGCACCAGGTCATCCAGCGCGGCACGCTGGGTCTGGCGGATCTGCTCCTCGCGGCCCAGCGGGTTTTCCAGGCCGCGTCTGAGGGCGCGCTTGGTCTCGGTATACAGCTGACGCAGGAGGCTGGCACGCCAGGAGTTCCACAGGCTCGGATTGGTGGCGTTGATGTCCGCCACCGTGAGCACGTAGAGGTAGTCCAGGTGCGTCTCGTCGCCGACCAGTTGCGCGAAGTCGTTGATCACCTGCGGGTCGGAGAGATCCTTGCGTTGCGCCGTGGTGGATAGGCAGAGGTGGTTCTGCACCAGCCAGACCACCAGCCGCGTGTCCCATGCGGGTAGCTGGTGGCGAGTGCAGAACAGCTCGGCATCGACGGCCCCGAGATCGGAGTGATCGCCGCCGCGGCCCTTGCCGATATCGTGGTACAGGCCGGCCAGGTAGATCAGTTCAGGTTTGGGCAGGCGCTCGACCAGCTTGGCCGCCAGCGGGAACTTCTCCGCCACGCCGGGCTTGGTCAGCTTGCGTAGGTACTTGATGACGTTGAGCGTATGGGCATCGACGGTGTGGATATGGAACAGGTCGTGCTGCATCTGCCCGACGATATGGCCGAACTCGGGCAGGTAGCGCCCGAGGATGCCGTAGCGGTTCATCCGGCGCAGGTTGCGATGGATGCCTTCGCGGCATTTGAACAGCTCGATGAACAGGCTGGTGTTGCGGATATCGGCGCGAAAATCGTCGTCGATCAGGTGACGGTGATCGCGCAGCAGGCGAATGGTATTGGCGCGCACGCCCTTGATCTCGGGGTTCTGCGCCAGCAGCACGAATATCTCGAGGATGGCGAAGGGCGTGCGCTTGAAGACCGAAGCGCAGGTAGCCTCTATATAGCCGTCATGGAGCTGGAAACGGTTATTGAGCGCAACAGGGGCTGGGGAGTCGCCATCGCTCAGGATGACTTCCTCGAAGTGCTGGACGATCAGGTCGCTGAGCTCGGCGATGCTCATCACCACGCGGTAGTACTTCTGCATGAAGCGCTCGATGGCGAGCTTGCCATCGCTGTCTTCGTAACCGAACAGCGCAGCCAGACGCCGTTGGTGATCGAACAGCAGACGGTCTTCCGCACGTCCTGCGAGCATGTGCAGGGCGTAGCGGATTTTCCAGAGGAACTCCTGGGCGGAGGCGAGCAGCGCGTTTTCGCTTTCAGTCAGGAAGCCTTCGCCGACCATCGCCCGCAAGTTCAGTGTGCCGAACTGGCGGCGCGCTACCCAGAGGATCGTCTGGATATCGCGCAGCCCACCGGGCGACCCCTTCACGTTCGGCTCCAGGTTGTACTCGGTGTCGTTATATTTGGCGTGCCGTGCCAGTTGCTCGGCGCGCTTGGCGAGGAAAAACTCGCGGCTCGGCCACATTTCGTCGGTGCTGGTGACCTGCAGCATCTGCTGGCGCAGCCGCTCGGGGCCGGCGATGGTCCGGCTTTCCATCAGGTTGGTGATGACGGTCAGGTCGGCACGGGCCTGTTCGGCGCACTCGGCGATCGAGCGCACGCTTTGTCCGACCTCCAGGCCGATGTCCCACAGCAGGGTCAGGAAACCTTCGATGGGGTTGCGGAAGATTTCGTGATCACTGTCATCGAGCAGGATCAACAGATCGATATCGGAGAAGGGGTGCAGCTCGCCGCGACCGTATCCACCGACTGCCACGAGGGCGATGTCGGCGTCCTCGCTCCAGTCGAAGCGGCCCCAGGCCGCGCGCAGGATCTGGTCGACGAACCAGGCGCGGTCCTCGATCAGCGTGCGGATTTCCCGGCCACTGGAGAAGCGGCTGTCGAGCACCTCTCGGGCGTTGCGAATAGCCTTCTTGAAGGCAGGGATGGGGCTCGACTTCAGCGCCAGCTCTGCTTGGAACTGGCCATGATCGAACAGCTCTGAATCCACCTGAGGCATGGCGCCCTCCTTAATACTGCAACACCGAGCGGCCAGAACGGTTCAGGCCGAGGTGCGGGGGATGGTGTCGTCGCTGCGCAGGGTGAAGATCTCGTAACCGTTCGCGGTCACCAGGACGGTGTGCTCCCACTGCGCGGAAAGCTTGCGATCCTTGGTGATGGCCGTCCAGCCGTCGCCCAGCAGCCGGGTTTCCGGGCGGCCCTGGTTGATCATCGGTTCGATGGTGAAGGTCATGCCTTCCTTCAGTTCCAGGCCCGTGCCGGCGCGGCCGTAATGAAGCACCTGGGGCTCCTCGTGGAATACCTTGCCGATGCCGTGCCCGCAATACTCGCGTACCACCGAGAAGCCGTTCTTTTCTGCGTGCTTCTGGATGACCTCGCCGATGTCTCCCAGGCGAGCGCCGGGACGCACCAGCTCGATGCCCTTATAGAGGCATTCCTGAGTCACGCGGCTGAGCTTCTCGGCCCATTCGGGAACGGTGCCGACCAGGAACATCTTGCTGGTGTCGCCGTGGTAGCCGTCCTTGATGACGGTGATATCGATGTTCAGAACGTCGCCGTTCTTGAGTGGCTTGTCGCCCGGAATGCCATGGCAGACGACATGGTTGACCGAGGTGCAGATCGACTTGGGAAAGCCTTTATAGTTGAGCGGCGCGGGAATCGCGTTCTGCACGTTGACGATATGGTCGTGGCACAGCCGGTCGAGCTCTTCGGTCGTGACGCCTGGCTTCACGTGTTCGCCGATCATCTCGAGCACTTCGGCGGCCAGCCGGCCGGCGATGCGCATCTTTTCGATATCTTCGGGCGTCTTGATGCTAACGGTCATGCAAACCTCGTGGGCGCAGCTGGGCGCAAGGCAGAAACGGAAACGCCGATGATAAACCAAATAGGTCGACAGTCGAAAAAGCGGAAGGCCCGCTGGCGCGTTCGCCAGCTACCCTGAAGCAGCTTTTCGATCGTTCGCGCTATGGATCGAGCCTTCGAACTATGCTATAAAACGCGCCGCTCTGAAGGGCAGTCCCCGACGAGCATAACCCCACACACGTATCGACACGGTATCCTGGGTGCCCGCAAGGGTTGGATATCGGGATGCGTGGAGGCCTAACCCGACTTATCTGAGGAAGTCCCATGTCTCAAGTCACCATGCGCGATATGCTGAAGGCCGGTGTGCACTTCGGCCACCAGACCCGTTACTGGAACCCGAAAATGGACAAGTACATTTTCGGCGCGCGCAACAAGATCCATATCATCAACCTCGAGAAGACCCTGCCGATGTTCAACGAAGCCCTGAGCTTTGTTGAGAAGCTGGCTTCCGGGAAGAACAAGATCCTGTTCGTCGGCACCAAGCGCTCCGCTGGCAAGATCGTTCGCGAAGAAGCGGCCCGTTGCGGCTCGCCGTTCGTCGATCATCGCTGGCTCGGCGGCATGCTGACCAACTACAAGACCATCCGCGCTTCGATCAAGCGTCTGCGTGAGCTGGAAGTTCAGTCCCAGGACGGTACTTTCGCCAAGCTGACCAAGAAAGAAGCCCTGATGCGCACTCGCGATCTGGAAAAGCTCGATCGCAGCCTGGGCGGTATCAAGGACATGGGCGGCCTGCCTGACGCGATGTTCGTCGTCGACGTCGATCACGAGCGTATCGCCATCTCCGAAGCCAACAAGCTGGGCATCCCGGTTATCGGCATCGTCGATACCAACAGCAGCCCTGAAGGCGTCGACTACATCATCCCAGGTAACGACGACGCCATCCGCGCCGTTCAGCTTTACCTTGGTGCGATGGCTGACGCTGTCCTGCGTGGTCGTCAGAATGCTGGTGGCGGTTCCGACGAGTTCGTCGAAGAAGCTGCACCCGAGGCCGCCGAAGGCTGAGCGAGCGTCGTTGCATAGCTGATACCCGTTGAACAAAAAGGGGGCTAGGCCCCCTTTTTGCCACTTCCGAATTGATCATCCGCGTGGCGGATGAATGGTTTGAATACCTATCGAGAGGATTGCGACATGGCAGAAATTACTGCGGCCTTGGTTAAAGAACTGCGCGAGCGTACCGGCCAGGGCATGATGGACTGCAAGAAGGCACTGACTGCTGCCGGCGGCGACATCGAAAAAGCGATCGACGACATGCGTGCCGCTGGCGCGATCAAGGCGGCCAAGAAGGCCGGCAACATCGCTGCCGAAGGTTCCATCGCGGTCAAGGTTGCCGATGACAACAAGGCTGCCGTGATCATCGAAGTCAACTCCCAGACCGACTTCCTGGCCCTGCAAGACGACTTCAAGGCCTTCGTTGCCGACAGCCTGGACAAGGCATTCGCCCAGCAACTGACCGAAGCGGCTCCGCTGATCGCGGCGCAAGAACCGGCTCGTGAAGCGCTGGTCGCCAAATGCGGTGAGAACGTCAACATCCGTCGCCTGACTCGTGTTGAAGGCGAGGTCGTCGGTACCTACCTGCACGGTCACCGTATCGGTGTACTGGTCGTGCTCAAGGGTGGCGATGCCGACCTGGCCAAGGAAATCGCGATGCATGTTGCCGCGAGCAACCCGCAGTTCCTCAATCCGTCCGAGGTTTCCGAGGAAGCCGTCGAGCGCGAGAAGGGCGTCTTCCTTGCGCTGAACGAAGACAAGATCAAGGGCAAGCCAGCCGAAATCGTCGAGAAGATGGTCGGTGGCCGCATCCAGAAATTCCTGGCCGAAGCCAGTCTGGTCGAGCAGCCTTTCGTCAAGGATCCGGAAGTCAAGGTCGGTGACCTGGCGAAGAAGGCCGGCGCCGAGATCGTTTCCTTCGTTCGCTACGAAGTGGGCGAGGGCATCGAGCGCGCCGAGGTCGACTTCGCTGCCGAAGTAGCTGCCCAGGTAGCGGCTACCAAGCAGTAAGGCACGTTGCTGTAATGAAAGAGGCTGCCCGCTAACGCGCGCGGCCTCTTTGTCAAATGGGTGCAGGACTTTGTTTTTAGCGCCCTGTCACATGCGTCGTGGCACCAAAGCCGCTTCGCGCTGTCACACCGCAGATATTTTGCTTCAGCCTTCTTACATCGAAACGCCGCAGGAGAGACTCGCAATGGCTCAGCAGGTTAGTGGACGCAAACCTCGCTATAAAAGGATTCTGCTCAAGTTAAGCGGCGAAGCGCTGATGGGGTCCGAAGATTTCGGGATCGATCCCAAGGTGCTGGATCGAATGGCGCTGGAAGTTGGCCAGTTGGTTGGAATCGGCGTCCAGGTCGGCCTGGTGATTGGCGGTGGCAACCTGTTCCGTGGTGCGGCGCTCTCGGCAGCGGGCATGGATCGGGTCACCGGGGACCACATGGGTATGCTGGCCACCGTGATGAATGCTCTGGCCATGCGTGACGCGCTCGAGCGCTCCAATATTCCGGCACTGGTGATGTCCGCCATCTCTATGGTCGGGGTGACCGATCACTACGACCGCCGCAAGGCCATGCGCCATCTCAATACCGGCGAAGTGGTGATCTTCTCTGCGGGAACCGGTAACCCCTTCTTCACGACGGACTCGGCAGCGTGCCTGCGGGCTATCGAGATCCATGCCGATGTGGTGCTCAAGGCGACCAAGGTCGACGGCGTCTATACGGCCGACCCGTTCAAGGATCCGAATGCGGAGAAATTCGAGCGACTGACCTATGATGGCGTGCTCGATCGCAAGCTCGGCGTGATGGATCTGACAGCCATCTGCCTGTGCCGCGATCACAATATGCCGCTACGAGTTTTCAACATGAACAAGCCCGGCGCCCTGCTGAACATCGTGCTCGGTGGCGCCGAAGGAACACTGATCGAGGAGTCGAACGAATGATCAACGAGATCAAGAAGGACGCGCAGGAGCGCATGCAGAAGAGCCTGGAATCCCTCGGCCATGCTTTCGCCAAGATTCGCACCGGTCGGGCGCATCCGAGCATTCTCGACAGCGTCATGGTGTCCTACTACGGCAGCGATACTCCGCTGCGCCAGGTCGCCAACGTGACCGTCGAGGATTCTCGCACCCTCGCCCTGAGCGTGTTCGACAAGAGCATGATCCAGGCCGTCGAGAAGGCCATCATGACTGCCGATCTGGGCCTGAATCCGGCCACTGCGGGTACCACCATTCGCGTGCCGATGCCGGCTCTGACCGAGGAGACCCGAAAAGGCTACTCCAAGCAGGCGCGTGGCGAGGCGGAAAACGCGCGCGTAGCCGTACGCAATATTCGTCGCGACGCGCTCGCGCAGCTCAAGGACCTGGTCAAGGAAAAGGAAATCAGCGAAGACGAAGAGCGTCGTGCGCAGGACGATGTGCAGAAGCTCACCGATAAGTTCGTCGCCGAAATCGAGAAGTCGCTCGAAGCCAAAGAAGCCGATCTGATGGCCGTATAAGGCCCGGTTCGGCTATCGTCTGATGCGGGGTGCTGTCTCATTCCATGCGGGTCGCCGATTGGCCCGCCTTGGGCAGCCAGCATCCTTGTTGCGTCGGCTACGTGATGCGCAGGTCTGGGTTCATCCTTTATCGTTCGCCGCGCTTATAGCGCAAGTAGAGTCGTTTCATGGAAAAGGTCAGGCAGATTGCCGGGCGGAGCGTTCCCCGTCATGTCGCAATCATCATGGATGGCAACAATCGCTGGGCTAAAAGGCGTTTGTTGCCGGGAGTGGCTGGCCACAAGGCCGGGGTCGACGCGGTAAGAGCAGTGATCGAAGTGTGCGCGGAAGCGGGCGTCGAGGTGCTGACGCTGTTCGCCTTCTCCAGCGAGAACTGGCAGCGTCCGGCCGAAGAAGTGGGTGCGCTGATGGAGCTTTTCCTGTCGGCGTTGCGCCGCGAAGCGAGAAAGCTCAACGAGAATGGCATCAGCCTGAGGGTCATCGGCGATCGCTCGCGTTTTCATCCCGAATTGCAGGCTGCGATGGCTCAGGCCGAAGCCATGACCGCTGGCGCCAATCGCTTCGTCTTGCAGGTGGCGGCCAACTACGGCGGTCAGTGGGACATCGTGCAGGCCGCCCAGCAGCTGGCGCGCGAGGCCCAGGCCGGACGGCTGAATCCCGACGAAATCACGCCGGCTCTATTTCAAGGCCATCTTGCCACCGAGGGCGGCCCGCTTCCTGACTTGTGCATACGCACCGGAGGCGAACGCCGCATCAGTAATTTCCTGCTGTGGCAGATTGCCTATGCGGAGCTCTATTTTTCGGACCTCTACTGGCCCGATTTCAAACACGAGGCGATGCGCCAGGCGCTGGCGGACTACGCCACGCGTCAGCGTCGCTTCGGCAAGACCTGCGAGCAGGTCGAAAAAGAGGCTGGGGCTGAATGCTGAAACAGAGAATCATCACGGCGCTGATCCTGCTCCCCGTTGCGCTGATCGGTTTCTTTCTGCTGCATGGCGTCGCCTTCGCGTTGTTCATCGGGCTGGTGGTCACCCTGGGTGCCTGGGAATGGGCGCGCCTGGCTGGTTACGAGAGCCAGCCGGTGCGGGTGGGTTATGCCGTTACAGTGGCGATCCTGTTGGTGCTGGCGTATCAGGCCCCGGGGCTTGCGCCCTGGTTGCTCTGGGCCGGTGTGCTGTGGTGGCTGGCGGCAACCGCCCTGGTACTCACCTATCCCCGAAGCACGGGGTTATGGGGCGGTGCGCCGGGCAGTCTGTTGATCGGTCTGCTGATCCTGCTGCCGGCCTGGCAGGCGCTGGTCGTACTCAAGCAGTGGCCGCTGGGCAACTGGCTCATCGTGGCGGTGATGGTGCTCGTCTGGGCAGCAGATATCGGCGCCTATTTCTGTGGGCGCGCGCTGGGCAAGCGCAAGCTGGCTCCGCTGGTGAGTCCTGGCAAGAGCTGGGAAGGGCTGTTCGGCGGATTGGCGACCAGTCTCGTGATCACCTTGGGCGTCGGGCTTTATCGGGGCTGGGACGGACAGGCCATGATCCTGGCGCTGGTCGGGGCGGCGTTGGTCGTGCTGATCTCGGTGGTGGGCGATCTCACTGAAAGCATGTTCAAGCGCAAGTCTGGCATCAAGGACAGCAGTCAGTTATTGCCCGGCCACGGCGGCGTGATGGATCGCATCGACAGCCTTACCGCGGCGATCCCGGTTTTCGTCGTATTGCTCTGGCTCGCCCGCTGGGGTGCCTGGTGAGTCAGCTCATGAAGGTCACCGTGCTCGGAGCCACCGGTTCCATCGGACTCAGCACCCTGGATGTGATTGCTCGCCATCCGGAACGCTATCAGGCTTTCGCGCTCACGGCGTTCTCCCGTATCGACGAGCTGCGCGCACTCTGCCTTATCCATCGGCCGCGCTATGCGGTGGTCGCCGAGGAGGCCAGTGCACGTTGCCTGCAGCAGGATCTGCAGCAGGCGGGCCTGGGCACCCGCGTACTGGTCGGAGAGGGTGGGCTGTGTGAAGTGGCGGCGCATCCGGAAGCCGACGCCGTCATGGCGGCGATCGTCGGGGCCGCCGGGCTGCGGCCTACGTTGGCTGCGGTAAAGGCCGACAAGCGCGTCCTGCTGGCCAACAAGGAAGCGCTGGTGATGTCCGGCGCGCTGTTCATGCAGGCGCTGCGTGATAGCAACGCCATGCTGTTGCCGATCGACAGTGAGCACAACGCGATTTTCCAGTGCCTGCCCGCCGACTATGCTCGCGGGCTGGCCAGCGTTGGCGTTCGCCGGATCCTTCTGACTGCTTCCGGCGGTCCGTTTCGTGAGCTGGCGGCCGACCAGTTGCACGACGTATCGCCGGAGCAGGCCTGCGCTCACCCGAACTGGTCGATGGGGCGAAAGATCTCGGTCGATTCGGCGAGCATGATGAACAAGGGGCTTGAACTTATCGAGGCCTGCTGGCTGTTCGATGCCAGGCCCGAACAGGTCGAGGTGGTGATCCATCCGCAAAGCGTGATTCATTCGATGGTCGATTACATCGACGGTTCGGTGCTCGCCCAGCTCGGCAATCCCGACATGCGCACACCGATCGCCCATGCGCTGGCCTGGCCCGAGCGTATCCATTCCGATGTTTCGCCGCTCGACCTGCTGCGCATCGGTCATCTGGACTTCCAGGCCCCGGACGAGCAGCGTTTTCCCTGCCTGCGCCTGGCTCGCCTGGCCGCCCAGGCCTGCGGTACCGCACCCGCCATGCTCAATGCAGCGAACGAAGTGGCGGTCGATGCGTTTCTGTCGGGACGCATCCGCTTCACCGAGATCGCGAGTATCATCGACGACGTCCTCGGCCGCGAGGCCAGCGTGCCGGCGGCATGCCTGGAGGATGTGCTGGCCGCCGACGCGCAGGCGCGCGTGCTGGCTGGCCAATGGCTGAGTCGCTACGGGCAATAGCCCAGAGGAATCCATGAGCGCGCTTTACATGATCATCGGTACCCTGATTGCGCTGGGAGTACTGGTCACGTTTCACGAGTACGGACATTTCTGGGTGGCGCGCCGCTGTGGCGTCAAGGTGCTGCGCTTCTCGGTGGGCTTCGGTACACCGCTGGTTCGCTGGCATGACCGCCATGGAACCGAGTTCGTGATTGCTGCGATTCCGCTGGGTGGCTACGTCAAGATGCTCGACGAGCGCGAAGCGCCCGTGGCCGAGCACCAGCTCGATCAGGCCTTCAATCGCAAGCCAGTGCGCCAGCGCTTCGCCATCGTCTCGGCCGGCCCTCTGGCTAATTTTATCCTCGCTTTGCTGTTCTTCTGGCTGGTCGCAATGCTTGGCAGTCAGCAGGTCAGGCCGGTGATCGGGGCCGTCGAGCCGGACAGCCTGGCCGATCATGCTGGTTTGGTGGCGGGCCAGGAAATCGTTTCCGTCAACAATCAGGAGACCTCCGGTTGGGCTGCGGTGAACCTGCAGCTCGTGCGGCGGCTCGGGGAAAGCGGCACGCTGCAGCTTTCCGTGCGCGACGCGGGCAGTGACCAGCCGATCGCGCGGCAGATCGATTTGCGCGAGTGGCTCAAGGGCGTCGAAGAGCCCGATCCGATTGCATCGCTCGGTATCCGGCCGTGGCGTCCACAAGTCGCCCCGCTTATCTCGCAGTTGGATCCTGACGGCCCGGCGCAGGCGTCCGGCATTCGCATTGGCGATCGTCTGCTCAGTCTCGACGGACGGCCGCTGGGTGATTGGCAACAAGTCATCGATTCGGTGAAGGGCTTGGCAGGCGCGCGCGTTTCGTTCGAGGTCGAGCGCGACGGTCAACGCTTGTCGGTGCCGGTAACCTTGGCCGAGCGTGGTGAGGGAGACGGACGTCGTGGGTACCTTGGCGCGGGCGTAGAAGGCGGCGAGTGGCCGGCAGAGATGTTGCGTGAGGTGAGCTTCGGTCCGCTGGAAGCGGTAGCGGAAGGGGCCAAGAGGACCTGGACGATGAGCGTGCTGACGCTCGACTCGCTGCGCAAAATGCTGTTCGGTGAGCTCTCGGTAAAAAACTTGAGCGGCCCGATAACCATTGCTAAAGTGGCGGGCGCTTCTGCCCAGTCGGGATTCGGGGACTTCCTGAATTTCCTTGCCTATTTGAGTATTAGCTTGGGCGTGCTCAATCTATTGCCTATTCCGGTCCTCGATGGAGGACACCTGCTTTTTTATCTGATCGAGTGGGTACGTGGGCGGCCTCTGTCGGATCGGGTGCAGGGCTGGGGAGTGCAGATCGGTATCAGCCTGGTGATCGGGGTGATGCTGTTGGCTCTGGTCAACGACATCGGTCGACTGTGACGCCGGGTACCGTAATGCCGCGCTCTTGCGCCGGCTCTCTATCAGGTTCTGAACAAGAAAGGACTTCATGAAACGTCTGCTGCTACCTGCGGTGATTTCCGCATTGATGATCGCCGAAGTTCACGCCGAGTCCTTCACCATCTCCGATATCCGAGTCAATGGCCTGCAGCGGGTCTCGGCCGGCAGTGTGTTCGGTGCCTTGCCGCTGAACGTGGGCGATGCTGCAGACGATCGGCGCCTGGTAGAGGCGACCCGCGCACTGTTCAAGACCGGTTTCTTCCAGGACATTCAACTTGGTCGTGACGGCAACGTTCTGGTCATCACCGTCGTTGAGCGTCCCTCGATTTCCGGTATCGAGATCGAAGGTAACAAGGCGATCAAGACCGAAGATCTGATGACCGGCCTGCAGCAGTCCGGTCTTGCCGAAGGCGAAATTTTCCAGCAGGCCACGCTCGAAGGCGTGCGCAACGAGCTGCAGCGCCAGTACGTGGCGCAGGGGCGTTACTCGGCAAGTATCGACACGGAAGTCGTTCCGCAGCCACGTAACCGCGTCGCGCTGAAGATCAACATCAACGAAGGCACGGTTGCTGCGATCAAGCACATCAATGTGGTCGGCAACACGGTGTTCCCCGACGAAGATCTGGCTGACCTGTTCGAGCTCAAGACCAGCAACTGGCTCTCCTTCTTCCGTAACGACGACAAGTACGCTCGTGAGAAGCTTTCGGGTGACCTGGAACGTCTGCGTTCCTATTACCTGGACCGCGGCTACATCAACATGGACATCACCTCCACCCAGGTGTCCATCACCCCGGACAAGAAGGACGTCTACATCACCGTGAACATCGCCGAGGGCGAGCGTTACACGGTGCGCGACGTGCGCCTGAGCGGCGACCTCAAGGTTCCGCAGGAAGAAGTCGAGGCGCTGCTGCTGACGAAGAAGGGGCAGGTCTTCTCGCGCAAGGTAATGACCACCAGCTCCGAGCTCATCTCGCGTCGGTTGGGCAACGAGGGCTACACCTTCGCCAACGTCAACGGTATTCCCGAGGCGCACGACGAAGACCACACCGTGTCGATCACCTTTGCCGTCGATCCGGGCAAGCGGGCTTATGTGAATCGCATCAATTTCCGTGGCAACACCAAGACGGAAGACGAAGTGCTGCGCCGCGAGATGCGCCAGATGGAAGGCGGCTGGGCCTCGACCTATCTGATCGACCAGTCCAAGACCCGTCTCGAACGCCTGGGCTTCTTCAAGGAGGTCAATGTCGAAACCCCGCAGGTGCCCGGCACCGACGACCAGATCGACGTCAACTACAGCGTCGAGGAACAGCCCTCGGGCTCGATCATGGCGAGCATCGGTTTTGCGCAGAACGCCGGCCTGATTCTCGGTGGCTCGATCAGTCAGAACAACTTCCTGGGCACCGGCAATCGGGTGAGCCTGGGCCTGACTCGCAGCGAATACCAGACGCGCTACAACTTCGGCTTCGTCGATCCCTACTGGACCGAAGACGGCGTCAGCCTGGGCTACAACGCCTTCTATCGGACCACCGATTACGACGAGCTGGATTACAACATCTCCAGCTATGCGGTCGACAGTCTCGGTGCCGGCATCAACATTGGCTACCCGATCAGCGAAACCTCGCGCCTGACGTTCGGCCTGACGGTACAGCAGGACGAGATCGACACCGGTCTTTACACCGTTGACGAGATTTTCGATTTCCTCGAGCAGGAAGGCGACAAGTTCCTCAACTTCCGTGGCTCGATCGGCTGGTCGGAATCCACCCTGAACCGTGGCACTCTCGCTACGCGAGGCCACTCGCAGAGTCTCGTGTTCGAAAGCACGATTCCGGGGAGCGACCTGTCGTTCTACAAGCTCGACTACAACGGCCAGTTGTTCGTGCCGCTGACCGATTCCTACACGCTGCGCATGCACACGCAGTTGGGGTACGGAGAGAGCTTTGGCTCGACCTCTCGGCTGCCGTTCTATGAAAACTATTTTGCCGGTGGCTTCAACTCGGTTCGTGGCTTCAGGGACAGTACACTTGGCCCCCGCAGCACACCCAGTACTGGCTCCCGGCCGGGTACAGTCGTAGACCCGGATCAGGATCCGCTACCTTTCGGCGGCAACGTTCTCATCCAGGGTGGTCTGGAAGTACTCTTCCCAATGCCCTTCGTCAGGGATCAGCGTTCCCTGCGTACGTCGGTGTTCTGGGATGTCGGTAATGTATTCGACAGCAATTGCCCCTCCGGATCGCCCAACTGCACCGACATCGATCTTGGCGAAATGGCGAGCTCTGTCGGCGTGGGCCTGACCTGGATCACGGCACTTGGCCCGCTCAGCTTCAGTTTGGCCATGCCAATCGTGAAACCGGACAACGCCGAGACCCAGGTCTTCCAGTTCTCCCTTGGGCAAACCTTTTAACGATCTGCCGCCGTGTGGCGCAGATCCACCAGCAGGAGTGGTACATACCGTGCGTAAGTTGACTCAAATGATGCTCGTTGCCGCAGCGCTGGTAGCGACCCCCGCATTCGCCGAGATGAAGATCGCGGTGATGAACTATCAGATGGCTCTTCTGGAGTCCGACGCAGCCAAGCGCTACGCGGTCGATGCCGAGAAGAAATTCGGCCCTCAGCTGACCAAGCTGCAGACGTTGGAAAGCGATGCGAAGCGCATTCAGGATCGCCTGGTCAAGGATGGCGACAAGATGCAGCAGGCCGAACGTGAACGCCTGGAGCTCGAATTCAAGCAGAAGGCTCGTGATTTCCAGTTCCAGTCCAAGGAGCTGAACGAGTCCAAGGCGGTGGCCGACCGCGAGATGCTCAAGCAGCTCAAGCCCAAGCTCGATCAGGCGGTCGAAGAGGTCATCAAGAAAGGGAATTACGACCTGGTCTTCGAGCGGGGCTCGGTGGTGGATGTCAAGCCGCAGTACGACATCACCCGCCAGGTCATCGAGCGCATGAATCAGCTGCGCTGACATGACCGGTAGCGCTGTCTTTACGCTCGGCGATCTCGCCGAGCGCCTGGGTGCGACCTTGCGCGGCGATGGCGCAACGCCCATTCGCGGGCTTGCCACGCTGCAGGATGCGGGTCCCGATCAGCTCAGCTTTCTCGCCAATGCCCAGTACCGCAAGTTCCTGAGTTCGACCCAGGCCGGCGCCGTGCTGCTCAAGGCCGCTGATGCCGATGTCTACACGGGCGCTGCGCTGGTCGTCGACAATCCCTACCTTTCCTATGCCCAGGCTTCGCATCTGTTCGAAACCCGGCCCCCGGTTGCAGCTGGCGTGCATGCGTCGGCAATGATCTGCGCGACGGCTCAGGTGGATCCGTCGGCAAGCCTCGGGCCGTTCGTGGTGATCGAAGAGGGCGCCTGGATCGGCCCTGACGTCGTCATCGGCGCCCATAGCGTTGTCGGGGCTCGCAGTCGGGTCGGTGCCGGCGGGCGGCTGGCAGCGCGGGTCACGCTTTATCACGATGTGACGATCGGTGAGCGCGTGGTGATCCAGTCGGGTGCGGTGATCGGCGGTGAAGGTTTCGGCTTCGCCAAAGAGGCTGGCGCCTGGCAGAAGATCGCCCAGATCGGAGGTGTGCGCATCGGTGACGATGTCGAGATCGGTGCCAACACCACGATAGACCGCGGCGCGCTGTCCGACACGGTGATTGGCAACGGCGTCAAACTGGATAACCAGATCATGATCGCGCACAACGTGCAGATCGGCGATAACACCGCCATGGCTGGCTGCTGCGGCATTTCCGGCAGTACCAAGATCGGTGCCAACTGCATGATCGCAGGGGGAGTCGGCATGGTTGGTCACATCGAAGTGTGCGACAACGTATTTGTCACTGGCATGACCATGGTTACTCGCTCGATCAGCCAACCGGGCGCCTACTCATCGGGCACGGCCATGCAGCCCGCCGGCGAATGGAAGAAGAGCGCGGCGCGGATACGTCAGCTGGATGACATGGCGCGCCGGCTGCAACAACTGGAAAAAGGGCTGGCGGCCGTGACCCCGAGCGGGGATGCTGCTTCTGATGCCTGAACGTCCTCTCTGACCGACCGTTCGAGCGCGCGGCCAGCTCGCTGCGAAACAGAATGATTCGGTCCGGCGGACTCTTACTCAATTACAGGCCTTTCCCTGACATGATGGACATCAACGAGATTCGCGAATACCTACCACACCGTTATCCTTTCCTGTTGGTGGATCGGGTGGTGGAGCTCGACACGGAAGCCAAACGCATTCGCGCGTACAAGAACGTCACCATCAACGAGCCCTTTTTCAACGGCCACTTTCCCCAGCATCCGATCATGCCTGGGGTATTGATCATCGAAGCCATGGCCCAGGCCGCTGGCGTGCTCGGCTTCAAGATGCTCGATGTCAAGCCTTCGGACGGTACGCTCTACTATTTCGTCGGCTCCGACAAACTGCGCTTCCGGCATCCGGTACTGCCCGGCGACCAGCTGATCCTGGAAGCCAGGTTCCTCAGCGTCAAGCGCGGGATCTGGAAGTTCGACTGCCAGGCAACGGTCGATGAAAAGCCGGTATGCTCGGCAGAGATCATCTGCGCGGAACGCAAGCTATGAGTTTGATTGACCCTCGCGCCATCATCGACCCGGCTGCAAAGCTGGCCGATGACGTTGTCGTTGGTCCTTGGTCGATCATCGGGCCCGACGTGGAAATAGACGAAGGCACGGTGCTCGGCCCGAATGTCATCGTCAAAGGCCCGACGCGGATCGGCAAGCACAACCGCATCTACCAATTCGCGTCCCTCGGCGAGGACACGCCCGATCGTAAATACAAGGGCGAGCCTACCCGGCTGGTCATCGGTGACCACAACATCATTCGTGAAGGTGTCACCATGCACCGCGGGACCATTCAGGACCGCGACGAGACGACGGTTGGCGATCACAACCTGATCATGTGTTATGCCCACATCGGCCACGACAGCGTGATCGGCAACCATTGCATCCTGGTGAACAATACCGCTCTGGCCGGCCACGTTCACGTGGGTGACTGGGCCATCCTGTCCGGTTATACCCTGGTCCATCAGTTCTGCCACATCGGCGCCCACGCCTTTGCCGGCATGGGCACGGCGATCGGCAAGGACGTGCCTGCGTTTGTCACGGTGTCTGGCAATCCTGCCGAAGCACGCAGCATGAATTTCGAAGGGCTGCGTCGTCGGGGCTTCAGTGCCGAGTCGATCCACGCGCTGCGTCGCGCGTACAAGACGGTCTACCGCAAGGGGCTGACTATCGAAGAGGCGGTCGTAGAACTCGCCGAGCAGGCTGTCGAGTTCCCCGAAGTGGCACTGTTCCGCGATTCCATCCTTGCCTCGACCCGCGGCATCACCCGCTGAAATGAAGCGGCTTCGTATTGCGCTGGTAGCCGGTGAGGCGTCCGGCGACATCCTCGGCTCCGGCCTGATGCAGGCATTGAAGGTGGCCCAGCCCGACGTCGAGTTCATCGGTGTCGGCGGGCCGTTGATGGAGGCCCAGGGGCTTGTCTCCTACTTCCCGATGGAACGCCTTTCGGTGATGGGGCTGGTCGAGGTTCTCGGGCGTCTTCCCGAATTGCTGTCACGGCGCAAGCGGTTGTTGAAGACGCTGATCGAGCAGCGCCCTGACGTGTTCATTGGCATTGATGCACCGGACTTCAACCTCGACCTCGAACTCAAGCTGCGTCGTGCCGGTATCAAGACGGCTCACTACGTCAGCCCTTCGGTCTGGGCCTGGCGTCAGGGGCGGGTGCACAAGATCCGCGAGGCGTGCGATCTGATGCTGACGCTGTTCCCCTTCGAGGCGCAGTTCTACGACGAGCACGACGTGCAGGTGCGCTTTGTCGGGCATCCGTTGGCCGATGCGATACCCCTGGAAGCTGATCGAGCGGCTGCGCGCGCTGCGCTCGACCTTCCCGAGGACGGTCCGGTCGTAGCGCTGATGCCGGGAAGCCGAGGCGGTGAGGTCGGCCGCCTTGGCGCGCTGTTTCTCGATGCTGCCGAGCGTTTGCGGGCGTTGCGTCCTGGGTTGCGTTTCGTGTTGCCGGCGGCCAGTCCGGCACGTCGTCAGCAGCTCGAGCAGATGCTCGTCGGTCGCGACTTGCCGCTGACGTTGCTTGACGGCCGCTCCCATGAAGCGTTGGCGGCATGCGATGCGGTGCTGATCGCGTCCGGTACCGCGACGCTGGAGGCGCTGCTCTACAAGCGGCCTATGGTGGTCGGCTACAGCGTAGCGCCAATGACCTACCGCATTCTCAAGCGTATGGTGAAGACCCCTTACGTTTCGCTGCCCAATCTGCTGGCCCAACGCATGCTGGTGCCCGAGTTGTTGCAGGAAGCGGCAACGCCCGACGCGATGGCGCAGCTGCTCTCGCCGCTGATCGATGGCGGCGCCGTGCAAACCGAAGGTTTCGATGTGATTCACCGCGCCTTGCGTCGCGACGCTTCGGCTCAGGCTGCCGACGCGGTGCTCCGGTTGGCGGGGCACAACTGATGCAGTTAGGTCTGGATTTCAGTCTCGTGGAAGAGCTGGTCGCCGGTGTCGATGAGGTCGGGCGTGGTCCGCTGTGCGGCCCGGTGGTCACGGCGGCAGTGATTCTCGATCCGTTGCGGCCGATCGAAGGCCTCAACGATTCGAAGAAACTCAGCGAAGCCCGTCGCGAGGCGTTGTTCGACGAAATCTGCGAAAAGTCGGTGGCCTGGTGCATCGCCCGCGCGGAGGTCGATGAGATCGACAGCCTGAACATCCTGCATGCCACCATGCTCGCGATGAAGCGGGCGGTTGAGGGTCTGAGCGTGATGCCTCGTCTGGCCCTGATCGATGGCAATCGTTGCCCACAGCTGAGCGTGCCGAGCGCCCCGGTGATCCAGGGTGATGCGTCGGTTCCGGCCATCGCGGCCGCCTCGATCCTGGCCAAGGTTAGTCGCGACCGGGAAATGCACGTGCTCGATCTCAGTTACCCAGGTTACGGGCTCGCCTCCCACAAAGGCTACGCCACGGCCGTGCACCTCGACGCGCTGCAGCGGCTCGGCCCCACGCCCATTCATCGGCGCTCCTTTGCGCCGGTGCGCAATCTGCTCGAGGCCGTCGCGGTGGTCGAGGCTTCGGTGCCGGTGGACGTGCTCATCGTCTGATCGGTAGACGTAATCAATTCCTGCCTAAACGTGCCGTTGGTCGTCCAGCTTGTTCCGCTCCATCGCTTCGGTCGGGCGGGCGCGCCGTTTTATAGCCGAAACCGCCCTTAAATAAGGCATGCAGCGCAACGCTGCGCTTCGTCGTGTCCCGCTATCCGGAAATGCAGGCCAAGCTCGAGCGTGCTTCTGGCGATCGCTGATCGTTTGACGCTGCCGTTTGGACCAAGGCCCGGTACAATCCGGCCTTGTTGTTTTTGGATGTAGAAAGGATCCCCATGACCGCTCTGTTCGTTCATCTGCGTGTACACACCGAATTCTCCTTGGTCGACGGTCTGGTACGCGTCAAGCCGCTGATCAAGGCGGTGGCGGGCGCGGGGATGCCGGCGGTGGCGGTAACCGACCAGAGCAACATGTGCTCGCTGGTCAAGTTCTACAAGGCCGCCATGGGCGGCGGGATCAAGCCGATCTGTGGCGCCGACATCTGGCTGGCGAGTCGCGAGGAAGACGGTCCGCTCAGCCGCATGACGCTGCTGGCGATGGACAACCGCGGGTATCGCAATCTGACCGAGCTGGTCTCGCGTGGCTGGACCGAGGGCCAGAGCAACGAGCTGGTGATCATTCAGCGCGATTGGGTCAAGGGCGCCGCCGAAGGGCTGATCTGCCTGTCCGGCGCCAAGGAGGGCGAAATCGGCCAGGCGTTGCTGGCGGGAGACGAGGCCGTTGCCGCCGGATTGCTCGCCGAGTGGCAACAGGTATTTCCGGATCGTTTCTACCTCGAGGTTCAGCGCACCAGTCGAGTCAACGACGAGGAGTACCTGCACGCCGCCGTGGCGCTGGCGGACCGGTTCGGCGCACCGCTGGTAGCGACCAACGACGTGCGCTTCCTCAAGCAGGAGGATTTCGAGGCCCACGAAACGCGTGTCTGCATCGGCGAAAGCCGCACGCTGGACGACCCACGTCGGCCGCGCAACTATTCCGATCAGCAGTACCTGAAGACGCCCGCTGAAATGCAGGCGCTGTTTTCCGACCTGCCCGAGGCGTTGGAGAACACCGTCGAGATCGCCAAACGCTGCAACATCGAAGTGCAGTTGGGCAAGTACTTCCTCCCGGACTTCCCGACCCCGAACGGCATGGGCATCGATGACTACCTGCGCCACGTCTCGTTCGAGGGGCTCGAGGAGCGCCTGAAGGTCGTCCTGCCGCCCGAGACCGAGGATTACGAGGCGAAGCGTCAGGTCTATATCGACCGGCTGAATTTCGAGCTGGATATCATCATCCAGATGGGGTTCCCCGGTTACTTCCTCATCGTGATGGACTTCATCAAGTGGGCCAAGAACAACGGCGTGCCGGTGGGTCCGGGCCGGGGCTCGGGTGCCGGCTCGCTGGTGGCCTACGTGTTGAAGATCACTGACCTTGATCCGCTCGCCTACGACCTGCTGTTCGAACGCTTCCTCAACCCGGAGCGGGTTTCGATGCCCGACTTCGACGTCGACTTCTGCATGGACGGCCGCGACCGGGTTATCGACTACGTGGCCGAGGCCTACGGGCGCAACGCGGTCAGCCAGATCATCACCTTCGGCACCATGGCGGCCAAGGCGGTGGTGCGGGACGTCGCGCGGGTGCAGGGCAAGTCGTACGGTCTGGCCGATCGACTGTCCAAGATGATCCCGTTCGAAGTGGGCATGACGCTTGATAAAGCCTACGAGATGGAGGAACCGCTGCGCGAGTTCCTGAAGGTCGACGAAGAAGCGGCCGAAATCTGGGAGATGGCGCTCAAGCTCGAAGGCATTACCCGCGGCACCGGGAAACACGCCGGCGGCGTGGTGATCGCACCGACCAAGCTCACCGACTTTTCACCGATCGCCTGCGACGAAGAGGGCGGCGGCCTGGTTACCCAGTTCGACAAGGACGACGTGGAGCAGGCCGGTCTGGTGAAGTTCGACTTCCTGGGGCTGCGTACCCTGACGATCATCAAGTGGGCGATGGAAACGATCAACCGCGAGCAGGCGCAGAAGGGCCTGGAGCCGTTGAACATCGACTTCATTCCACTGGACGACAAGCCGACCTACGCGATGCTGCAGAAGGCCGAAACCACGGCCGTGTTCCAGCTCGAATCTCGCGGCATGAAAGAGCTGATCAAGAAGCTCAAGCCGGACTGCCTTGAAGACCTGATCGCACTGGTGGCGCTGTTCCGCCCCGGCCCGTTGCAGTCGGGCATGGTGGATGACTTCATCAACCGCAAGCACGGCCGTGCCGAGCTCGCCTATCCGCACCCGGACTACCAGTACGCAGGCCTGGAACCGGTGCTCAAGCCCACCTATGGCATCATCCTGTATCAGGAACAGGTGATGCAGATCGCTCAGGTGATGGCTGGTTACACCCTCGGTGGCGCCGATATGTTGCGTCGCGCCATGGGCAAGAAGAAGCCCGAGGAGATGGCCAAGCAGCGCGGCGGCTTCATTGAAGGTTGCGCTCAAAATGGCATTGACGCCGATCTGGCGGGCAACATCTTCGATCTGGTGGAGAAGTTTGCAGGTTATGGCTTCAACAAGTCGCACTCGGCCGCTTACGGCCTGGTGTCGTACCAGACGGCATGGCTGAAAGCGCACCACCCAGCGCCGTTCATGGCGGCGGTGCTCTCGGCCGATATGCACAACACCGACAAGGTGGTCACGCTGATCGAGGAATGCCGCAGCATGAAGCTGCGCATCGTCGCCCCGGACGTCAACAACTCGGAATTCAAGTTCACCGTCGATGACGACAAGCGCATTGTCTACGGTCTTGGCGCCATCAAGGGCGTCGGCGAGGGGCCGGTGGAGGCGATCGTCGAGTGCCGCAACGAGGGTGGTTCGTTCAAGGATCTATTCGACTTCTGCGCCAGGGTCGATCTCAAGCGGATCAACAAGCGGACCCTCGAGGCGCTGATCCGTGGCGGGGCGCTGGATCGTCTCGGCCCCTATTTCTCCGACGAACCCAAGGCGTACCAGGCGAACATCGACCGTAACCGGGCGGTGTTGCTGGCGGCGATGGAAGAAGCCGTCCAGGCCGCCGAGCAGACGGCGCGCAGTCTGGACAGTGGGCATATGGATCTGTTCGGCGGGTTGTTCGCCGAGCCCGAGGCCGATGTCTATGCCAACCACCGCAAGGCCAAGGAGCTTTCCCTCAAGGAGCGCCTGCGCGGCGAGAAGGAGACCCTGGGCCTCTACCTCACCGGCCACCCGATCGACGAGTACGAAGGCGAGGTCCGACGTTTCGCACGCCAGAGGATCATCGACCTGCGCCCGTCGCGTGAGTCGCAGACCATTGCCGGGCTGATCGTCAACCTGCGGGTGATGAAGAACAAGAAGGGCGACAAGATGGGCTTCATCACCCTTGATGACAGGTCCGGTCGCATCGAGGCTTCGCTGTTCGCCGAGGCGTTCAACTCGGCCCAGGCGTTGCTGCAGACCGATGCGCTGGTGGTGGTCGAGGGTGAGGTCAGTAACGATGATTTCTCCGGTGGTCTGCGTCTGCGCGCCAAGCGGGTGATGAGTCTGGAGGAGGCGCGCACTGGGCTTGCCGAAAGCCTGCGGGTGAAGGTTGCATCCGAAGGATTGAAAGGCGACCGGCTGCGCTGGTTCGCCGATGTTTGCGGACGTCACCGCGGCGCCTGTCCGATCACGCTCGAGTACACCAGCCGCGATGCGAAGGCGTTGCTGCAGTTCGGCGAAGGCTGGCGAATCGACCCGGCGGACAACTTGATTCAAGCGTTGCGTGACCAGTTCGGCCGAGACAACGTCTTCCTGCACTACCGATAGGCCTGGTCGATGACCGGGTCACGAGACGAGCATTTTTTTGTTCGACCTGAATGCGCCTCTCCCGTAAGGTAAGGCGCAAAAAACGGAACAGCCTCCCGGCCGCCTGGCCGTCGACGCATGACGGATGCCTATGAACCCGAATTTCCTGGATTTCGAACAGCCGATCGCCGACCTGCAAGCCAAGATCGAAGAGTTGCGCCTGGTCGGCAACGACAACTCGCTGAACATCGGCGATGAAATCGCGCGCCTGCAGGACAAGAGCGAATCGCTCACCGAAAGTATCTTCGGTAACCTGACCAGCTGGCAGATCGCGCAACTGGCGCGTCACCCGCGCCGTCCCTATACGCTGGATTACATCAGCCATCTGTTCACTGAGTTCGACGAGCTGCACGGCGATCGACACTTCTCCGACGACGCCGCCATCGTCGGTGGCGTGGCGCGCCTGGAAGGCCAGCCGGTGATGATCATCGGGCATCAGAAGGGCCGCGACGTGCGCGAGAAGGTGCGTCGCAACTTCGGCATGCCGCGCCCGGAAGGCTATCGCAAGGCCTGCCGTCTGATGGAAATGGCCGAGCGTTTCAAGATGCCGATCCTCACTTTCATCGACACGCCCGGCGCCTATCCGGGCATCGATGCCGAGGAGCGCAACCAGAGCGAAGCCATCGCCTGGAACCTGCGTGTGATGGCTCGCTTGAAAACGCCGATCATCGCCACCGTGATCGGCGAGGGCGGTTCCGGCGGTGCGCTGGCGATTGGCGTCTGTGACCGGCTGAACATGCTGCAGTACTCCACCTATTCGGTGATCTCTCCTGAAGGCTGTGCTTCGATTCTCTGGAAAACCGCCGAGAAGGCGCCCGACGCCGCCGAGGCGATGGGCATTACCGCTGAGCGCCTGAAAGGCCTGGGTATCGTCGACAAGGTGATTCCCGAGCCGCTAGGTGGTGCCCATCGCAATCCGGCTGTAATGGCCGAGGCCATGCGCGAGGAGTTTGCCATGCAGCTCGAGCAGCTTCGCGGGTTGGACGCCGATACACTGCTTGCCAAGCGCTACGAGCGCCTGATGAGTTACGGCATCGCCTGATCCGGTCGCCCCGTCAGGGCAGCCGCGCGCCTTCCGCGTCGCTGGCCTGACGACAGTGTCGATTGCGCCGTGCTTGCCACTGGCGCATTCTCGGCGTCTCACCTTGCGCATCGTCGCTCCCTCATGTCGCTCGAATCCCGCCTGCTGACCGCTCTCATCCCGCAGCGCCATGCGCGCGCCTGGCGGATCGCCTATTCGGGTGGTCTCGATTCATGTGTCTTGCTGCATCTGCTGGCCAGGCTCACACGCGCGCAGCCGTTGCCGCCGATCTCGGCGATCCATGTTCACCACGGCCTGCAGTCAGGTGCCGACGCCTGGGCGGATCACTGCCGTGAGACGTGCCGTGCGTTGGGTGTGCCGCTGGAGGTGGCCCGGGTACGCGTCGCGGCTTCGGCGAGTCTCGAGAATGCCGCCCGCGAAGCGCGTTACGCGGCGTTCGAGACGCGGCTTGGCGATGGTGAGGTGCTCCTGACCGCTCAGCATCGTGACGATCAGGCCGAGACGCTGCTGTTTCGCCTGCTGCGAGGCGCAGGGCTGAAGGGGCTGGCCGCGATGTCGCCGACGCGTGCGTTGGGGCGCGGACTTCTGTTGCGTCCGCTGCTGGGCGTCGGTCGGGGCGAGCTCGAGGCTTGGGCGAGGGCCGAGGGCCTGAGCTGGGTCGAAGACCCGAGCAATGCCTCGCTCGATTATTCACGCAACTACCTTCGTCACCAGATCATCCCGGCGTTCGAGCAGCGCTGGCCGGCTGCCGTGCCGGCCATCGCGCGTGCGGCCGGGCACCTGGCGGAGGCCCAGGGGCTGTTGGACGAGCTGGCGGAGCTGGATTTGGCATCGGCTGCCACGCCGTCGCCCTTCGCCTGGCTCGAGTTGCCCAGCCTGGCCCTCGAGCCATTGCGCGCCTTGTCCGATGCGCGGCAGCGCAATGCCTTGCGCCAGTGGTTGCGTCCCCATGTGCAGCTGCCCGACGCCGATCACTGGGCCGGTTGGTGCGATCTGCGCGATGCCGCTGCCGATGCCGCACCTGTGTGGCGTCTGGATCAGGCCGAGCTGCGCCGTGCCGGGGAGCGTCTCTGGCTGCTTGACGGGGCCTGGCTGAAGACACCGCCGGAGCCGAGCGTGTCGAACCTGCACGGCGAAATTGAGTTGGTCGGCAATGGTCGGGTGCGGATCACAGGTGCGGGAGGGGATGCGTTGCGGCTTGGCTATCGCCAGGGTGGCGAGTGGTTGCAGCTGGCGGGGCGAGGTAGGCGGGATCTCAAGCGTGTGCTCAATGAGCGGGGCATCCCGGGATTCGTCCGGCCACGCCTGCCGCTTCTGCTGCGCCGGAACGAGGTCGTTGCAGTCGCCAATCTGGGCGATCTGACCGGCTCCGGTATCTTCCTCGATTGGAGCCCGCCGACGGGCGACGGCCGTTTGAGCTGATAGGGCCTTTCGAGTAGACTACGCTCCCGTCTCTACAGAGCTTCTGCGGTCCACCTGGATCCCGCGGCAGTTCGTCATTGCCGAACCTCGTGCAATGGCACCTCGCTTTCCCCGGCGGCGCTGGCCGCTTAACGCAGACTTCTAGGGTTTTTCATGACGCGCTATATATTCGTCACGGGCGGTGTTGTTTCTTCATTGGGGAAGGGCATCGCCTCGGCATCTTTGGCGGCAATCCTGGAGGCGCGGGGCCTGAAGGTCACCATGCTCAAGCTGGATCCGTACATCAACGTCGATCCGGGCACCATGAGCCCGTTCCAGCATGGTGAAGTCTTCGTCACCCATGACGGGGCCGAAACCGACCTGGACCTAGGCCATTACGAGCGGTTCATTCGCACCACCATGACCCAGAACAACAACTTCACCACCGGCCGCGTCTACGAGGATGTGCTGCGTCGTGAGCGTCGTGGCGACTACCTGGGTGCCACCATTCAGGTGATTCCGCACATCACCGACGAGATCAAGCGCCGCATCATCAAGGGTGCCGGCGATGCCGACGTCGCCCTCGTCGAGATCGGCGGCACGGTCGGCGACATCGAGTCCCAGCCGTTCCTCGAGGCGATCCGCCAGTTGCGGGTGGAAGTCGGCGCAAAGCGCGCCATGCTGATGCACCTGACCCTGGTGCCCTACATCGCCACCGCCGGCGAGACCAAGACCAAGCCGACTCAGCATTCGGTCAAGGAGCTGCGCTCCATCGGCCTGCAGCCGGATGTGCTGATCTGTCGCTCCGACCACCCGGTGGACGTCTCGTCGCGGCGCAAGATCGCGCTGTTCACCAACGTCGAAGAGCGTGCGGTGATTTCCCTCGAGGACGTCGACACCATCTACAAGATCCCGGGCGTGCTGCATGCGCAAGGCCTCGATGACTTCGTGGTGGAGCGCTTCGGCCTGGAGTGTGGCGGTGCCGATCTGTCCGAGTGGGATCGCGTGGTCGATGCCAAGCTGAACCCGGAAAAAGAAGTCACCATCGCCATGGTCGGCAAGTACATGGAACTTCTTGATGCCTACAAATCTCTGATCGAGGCGATAAGTCATGCCGGAATTCAGAGCCGCACAAAAGTGAACCTTCGCTATATCGACTCCGAAGACATCGAAAATCAGGGTACCGGCCTGCTCGAAGGCATGGACGCTATTCTGGTGCCGGGCGGTTTTGGCCTGCGCGGCGTCGAAGGCAAGATCGCCACGGTCAAATATGCGCGCGAGAACAAGATTCCGTACCTGGGCATCTGCCTGGGCATGCAGGTCGCCGTCATCGAGTTCGCGCGCGATGTGCTGGGCTGGAGCGATGCCAACTCCACCGAGTTCGACCGTGACAGCGGTCATCCGGTGGTAGGCCTGATCACCGAATGGGAAGACGCGACCGGTGCGCGCGAAACCCGTTCGGACGCTTCGGATCTGGGCGGCACCATGCGCCTGGGCGCTCAGGAATGCCAACTCGAGGCGGGTTCCAACGTCCATGATTGTTATCGCAAGGAGCGAATCGTCGAGCGCCATCGTCACCGCTACGAGGTCAACAACAACCTGCTGCCGCAGCTTCAGGCTGCGGGCCTCAAGGTTACCGGTCGTTCGGGTGACGGTGCCCTTGTCGAGGTCGTAGAGGCGCCGGATCATCCGTGGTTCGTGGCTTGCCAGTTTCACCCCGAATTCACCTCGACTCCGCGCGACGGCCATCCGCTGTTCAGTGGTTTCGTCAATGCCGCACTGGCACAAAAGGCTCGCAACGCATGACCCAGAAGACGATCCGCGTCAGCCACATCGATGTCGCCAACGACAAGCCGTTCGTCCTCTTCGGTGGGATGAACGTGCTCGAATCCCGCGACCTGGCCATGCAGATCTGCGAGGCCTATGTGCAGGTCACCGAGAAACTGGGCATTCCCTACGTCTTCAAGGCGAGCTTCGACAAAGCCAACCGCTCCTCGGTCAATTCCTACCGTGGCCCCGGCCTCGACGAGGGGATGAAGATCTTCGAGGAAGTGAAGAAGACCTTCGGCGTGCCGGTCATCACCGACGTGCACGAGCCTTACCAGGCCGCTCCGGTGGCCGAGGTCTGCGACGTGATCCAGCTGCCGGCCTTCCTGTCTCGGCAGACCGACCTGGTGGTCGCGATGGCCAAGACCGGCGCGGTGATCAACATCAAGAAGGCGCAGTTCCTCGCCCCGCAGGAAATGAAGCACATCCTGACCAAGTGCGAGGAGGCCGGCAACGATCAGCTGATCCTCTGCGAGCGCGGCTCCTCGTTCGGCTACAACAATCTCGTGGTCGACATGCTCGGCTTCGGCATCATGAAGCAGACCGAGTACCCGGTCATCTTCGATGTCACCCATGCCCTGCAAATGCCCGGCGGGCGTTCCGATTCGGCCGGCGGCCGCCGTGCCCAGGTAACGGATCTGGCCAAGGCCGGTCTGAGCCAGGGCCTGGCGGGTCTCTTTCTCGAAGCGCACCCGGACCCGGACAGCGCCAAGTGCGATGGGCCCTGCGCACTGCGCCTGGACAAGCTGGAGCCGTTCCTCGCCCAGCTCAAGCAATTGGATGACCTGGTCAAGAGTTTCCCCCCGATCGAAACCGCTTGAAGCGAGCTGCTTGAAGCCTGCAGTTATCTATGGAGAGTGAGCAAAAATGGCAAAGATCGTCGACATCAAGGGGCGGGAGGTTCTCGACTCCCGTGGCAATCCCACCGTGGAAGCCGATGTAATCCTCGATAACGGCATCACCGGCAGCGCCTGTGCGCCGTCCGGTGCATCCACCGGTTCCCGCGAGGCGTTGGAACTGCGCGATGGCGACAAGAGCCGCTACCTGGGCAAGGGCGTACTGAAGGCCGTGGCCAATATCAACGGGCCGATTCGCGACCTGCTGCTGGGCAAGGATCCGGCCGATCAGCAGGCGCTCGACCGCGCCATGATCGAACTCGACGGCACCGAGAACAAGGCCAAGCTGGGCGCGAACGCGATCCTCGCCGTCTCCTTGGCCGCGGCCAAAGCGGCTGCCCAGGATGCCGACCTGCCGCTTTACGCCCACATCGCCAACCTCAACGGCACCCCGGGCCAGTATTCGATGCCGGTCCCGATGATGAACATCATCAACGGTGGCGAGCACGCGGATAACAACGTCGACATCCAGGAGTTCATGGTCCAGCCGGTCGGCGCCAAGACCTTTGCCGACGCGCTGCGCATGGGCGCCGAGATCTTCCACCACCTCAAGGCCGTGCTCAAGGCACGTGGCCTCAGCACTTCCGTGGGTGACGAGGGTGGCTTCGCGCCGAACCTGGCATCCAACGAAGACGCGCTGGCGGCCATCGCCGAAGCCGTGGGCAACGCCGGCTACAAGCTGGGCGACGACGTCACCCTGGCGCTCGATTGCGCGTCCAGCGAGTTCTTCGAGAACGGCAAGTACGACCTGGCCGGCGAAGGCAAGGTGTTCGACGCCGCCGGTTTCGCCGACTATCTCGCGGGTCTGTCCGAGCGCTACCCGATCATCTCGATCGAAGACGGCATGGACGAGTCCGATTGGGATGGCTGGAAGGTGCTCACCGACAAGATCGGCAGTAAGGTCCAGCTGGTCGGTGACGACCTGTTCGTGACCAACACCAAGATCCTCAAGGAAGGCATCGAGAAGGGCATCGGTAACTCGATCCTGATCAAGTTCAACCAGATCGGCTCGCTGACCGAGACCCTCGAAGCCATCCAGATGGCGAAAGCCGCTGGTTACACCGCAGTGATTTCACACCGTTCGGGCGAAACCGAGGACAGCACCATCGCCGATCTCGCCGTCGGTACCGCTGCCGGCCAGATCAAGACCGGCTCGCTGTGCCGCTCCGATCGTGTGTCCAAGTACAACCAACTGCTGCGCATCGAAGAGCAGTTGGGCGGAAAAGCGCCTTACAAGGGACGTGCGGAGTTCCGTGGCTGATCCTTGCCATGTTAAAAGGGCGGCCTGAGCCGCCCTTTTTTGTGTAAGGCCGGAATGATCCAGTCCCGTCACGTATTCGCGGGTTCTCTCGCCGGAGCCTGACGGATGGTTAGCGTGACGGTTGCCGATTTCATGTATCCATTCGCGGCTCGTCTGTCGCTCAGCTACTCAAAGTCTTCTGATGCCGTCCATGCGTAGTCCTTACTGGTTGTTCGTCGTGCTGCTCCTGCTCCTGGGTGGGCTGCAATATCGTCTGTGGGTCGGCGAAGGCAGCCTCGCGCACGTGACCGAGCTGAAGAAGCAGATCGCCGATCAGCAAGGGGAGAACCAGCGCATGCTCGAGCGTAACCGCATCCTCGAGGCCGAAGTGATGGAGCTCAAGCAGGGCATGGAAACGGTCGAAGAGCGCGCCCGTCACGAGCTGGGCATGGTCAAAGAGGGCGAAACCCTCTTTCAGCTCGCAGAATGACCGGCTTCTGGGTCGTCATCCCGGCGGCGGGTGTCGGCAGCCGTATGCTTGCCGATCGTCCAAAGCAGTATTTGCCACTGGCCGGTCGCGCCTTGATCGAACACACCCTGGGCTGTTTTCTCTCCCATCCCCGACTGCGCGGGTTGGTGGTCAGCCTGGCGGCGGATGATCCCTACTGGAATTCCTTGGACTGCGCTTCGGATGAGCGCATCGGTCGTGCCGTTGGCGGCAGCGAACGTGCTGATTCGGTGCTCAATGGGCTGTTTCGTTTGCTCGCTCTCGGTGCCAGCGATACAGACTGGGTTCTGGTGCACGATGCAGCGCGCCCGAATCTGCAGCGGGCCGACCTCGATGGCTTGCTCGAGCAACTCTCCCGTGATCCGGTCGGCGGTCTGCTGGCCGTACCGGCGAAGGACACGCTCAAGCGTGCCGGAGCGGACGGGCGGGTAGCCGAAACGGTGGACCGCTCGGTGATTTGGCTTGCCTACACGCCACAGATGTTCCGCCTCGGCATGTTGCGCGAGGCGCTGCAACAGGCCCTGGCCGCCGGGGTGCGTGTGACCGACGAGGCCTCGGCAATGGAGTGGGCAGGGTATGCACCGCGGTTGATCGAGGGGCGGGCGGACAACATCAAGGTGACCCGACCCGAGGACCTGCATTGGCTGGAGCAGCAGTGGCCCGGCGCGCTCATTAGCCGGGAGGACGAAGAAAGGCGGGGAGACCAGACTGTGTGAAAACTACTACGCTCGGTCAGGCTGCGTTAAAAACAGGCTCAAAATGCTCATTTACAACTCGTAAACTGTGCGCTTTATCGCCTGTTTTTGCCTTGTCTGACCTTCGCTCGCTACGTTTTTAACACAGCCTGGATACCCCTGCCTTTTTCATGCCGCTCAGTAACGATAGATGGCTGCGGCGCCGCTCTGGGTCGGCATACGCTCAACCGGTACCACCACGACTTCGCCCCCTTGCTCGAGGGTCCAGACGGTGAGTTCGTCGAGCAGGTCCGGTGTTGTCTGCGAGCCATCGTCGACCGGGATCGCCTTGCCTTCTTCCTTGTCCACCTTGCCTGGAATCCTGCGCTCGGCCTCGACCAGCAGCGTGGCGACCCGGCCTTCGCGGGTGGCCTGGCCGATGGCTTCGATCTGATCGGTGGCCAGGCCCTGCCCATGGGACTCACCGAATTGGTCGAGCAGCCCGCCCAGGCGCTTCAGGTAGCGCGGCTGCATCACCATCCAGCTCTTTTCGCGCAGCTGTTCGGACGACAGCAACGAGGGGTCGACTTCGATCGCTTCTTCGATCAGCTGGTCGTTGTGGCTGAGCTTGCGGAAGTGGAACTGGTGTTCCGGCAGTGCGGCGAGAATCAGCGGCAGGCCCGAGGGTTTGGAGTGATGTTCGGTGATGGCGCGGTCGACCTCGCGGAAGAAACGTTCGCGGTCGCGATCGATCTCGTCCTGCTTGCCGGAACCGCCGGCCTCCACCTGCATCGGATCGCCCCGTTCGCTCGCCCGGCCGTAGCCTTGGGGAAAGCCGGTCTGGCCTTTCTGCGTCAGGTCCCGTCCGAGGGCGTCCTCCAGCGTCGCCGGGACACCTTCGGCCAGCGGAACTTCGCTGATGCCGTCTCGGGTACCCTCGAACAGGCGCACCGAGTCGAGGGTCATGCAAAGGATCTGGTAACGGTCGGCCGACTGGGCGATTCGCACCAGCGGTTTGACGTGCATACGGTCGTTGACCACCGCCAGCTCCGGAACGCTGCGCTGCAGGCGGAACACCTGGAAATAGTCGGGCGCGCCGAAGACGGCGAGGCCGTCGAGGCTGTGGTTCCAGAAGTCGATGTCATCCACCAGGGCATGGAAGGGCGCCAGTATGCTCGCCGTGTCGTTCCTGCCCTGTTTGTGCAGTGATTCTTCAAGCTGCCGGACGAGCTGCTTGAAGCGTATCGGGTCCTGTTCCCGGTCCGGGAAACTGCGATGGGTCGGCTGATACAGCGACAGGCAGGGCGGCTGCTTGTGGGTCAGAAGCTGCTTGAGGTTTGCTCGGTTCAGAGTTGTCGCAGGCATAGTGCACCTCTTTGCGTATGACTCGGGGCGATCCCTCGGGGAGTGTCAATCTGTTCTGCGGCTGAGTTTGCCTATCAGGTGATCGAGCGCGTGGTTCATCTTTTCGGCGGCGCCGTCGATGGCCAGGTCCAGCGAATCGGCCTTGTGGGTGACCGACAGCGGATCGTGGTGCTTCAGGCGTGCCTCGATCTGGCAGCGCTTGTCCTGAGGGCCGCTTCTCGACGCGCTTTCATCGTTCAGGTGCACCTCGAGCCGCGTCAGGTACTCATCAAAGCGTTCCAGCTCGCCTTCGAGAGTGGCGCGTACGCGCTCTTCCAGCGCTTGAGAAACGGTGATGCTGTTATTGCTGTTGACCTGAATGTGCATGCAAGTCTCCTGTCAGGCGCATTGCGCGCAATGGCTTCGAAGGAAGCGATTCCTGCCCCTTCTATTGTTACGACGGATCAGTCGATACAGGGTTCCGAGCCGAATGCTTGCGCCGTGTGTGTCCCGGTCAGGGATATTCCGGGCGCGCCGTCAGCCCGGCCCTGAGTGCATCGATGAGCCCGCCGACCTTGGCCGACAGTAGCCGTCGCTGGGGATACACCGCCCAGACGGCGGTGTCTGGCGGCTGGTTGGGTTCCAGCAGCGAGACCAGTTCGCCGCGCTGGAGCGGTTCCTGAACGTAGTAGTCGGGCAGTTGGCACAAGCCAAAGCCGCGCAGGGCGGCATCGAGTACCGCTTGGCCGCTGTTGCAGCGCCAGTTGCCGCTGGGTTTGAACAGGTGCTCGCGCCCGTCGATCTGGAACGTCCAGGTATCGCCGGTGCCAATCAGGCAGTTGTGCCGGCCCAGTTCGGACAGGGTGTGCGGTGTGCCGTAGCGCTCGAGATAGGCCGGCGCGCCACACAGATACATGGCGCGTGGTGCCAGGCGGGTGGCCACCAGGCGCGACTCGCTGAGCCGGCCGAGGCGGATGGCCAGATCGTAGCCTTCCTGAACGAGGTCGAGGGTGCGGTTGGTCAGCTCGATCTCGACTCGAAGCTGTGGATGCCGGGCCATGAATGCATTGACCAGAGGAACGATGAAGCGCTCGCCGTAAGCTACCGCGGCCGTCATGCGCAACAGGCCCGCCGGGGCGCTGTGCAGGTCGCTGACCGCGAGGTAAGCCTGATCGCGTTCCTCTATCAGTCGCTGGCAACGCACGTAGAACGCCTGGCCGGGTTCGGTCAGCGACACGCGCCGGGTGGTGCGATAGAGCAGCCTGGCCTGAAGTCGTTCTTCCAGTGCGGCGACCTGTCGGCTGACGTGTGAGGATGACACCCGTAGGCGTTCGGCAGCTCGTTGAAAACCGCCGCATTCGACCACGGCGACGAATTCGTCCAGACCGTCCCACCGAAAATCGCTCATTGATTATCCCTGAATAACAATAATGTTTTTACCAAGACGCCAATTATCCCAGAGTGCGAGTGAATTACACTGTCGCATTCAGCCCATGACAGGAGCCAGGCCATGACTATCAAATCCCGCGCCGCGGTGGCGTTCGCCGCGAACGAACCCCTTCAGATCGTCGAAGTCGACGTCGAGCCGCCAAAGGCAGGCGAAGTGCTCGTGCGCATCGTCGCGTCGGGCGTCTGCCATACCGATGCCTACACGCTGTCGGGGCAGGACTCCGAAGGCGTATTCCCCTGCATCCTCGGTCACGAGGGTGGCGGCATCGTCGAGGCGGTCGGCGAGGGCGTGACCTCAGTGGCCGTCGGCGACCACGTGATCCCGCTGTACACCGCCGAATGCCGCGAGTGCAAATTCTGCAAGTCGGGCAAGACCAACCTGTGCAGCTCGGTGCGCGCGACCCAGGGCAAGGGCCTGATGCCCGACGGCACCAGCCGCTTCTCCTACCAGGGCCAGCCGGTCTATCACTACATGGGCACCTCGACCTTTTCGGAATACACCGTGCTGCCCGAAGTCTCGGTCGCCAAGATTCCGAAGGAGGCACCGCTGGAGAAGGTCTGCCTGCTCGGCTGCGGCGTGACCACCGGCATCGGCGCGGTGCTCAACACCGCCAAGGTGGAAGAGGGCGCCACGGTCGCCATCTTCGGGCTGGGTGGCATCGGTCTGGCGGCGATCATCGGCGCGACCATGGCCAAGGCGAGCCGGATCATCGCAATCGACATCAACCCGGCCAAGTTCGACATCGCCCGTGAGCTGGGCGCCACCGACTTCGTCAATCCGAAGGATCACGACAAGCCGATCCAGGACGTCATCGTCGAAATGACCGATGGCGGCGTCGACTATTCGTTCGAATGCGTAGGCAACGTGCAACTGATGCGCGCCGCGCTCGAGTGCTGCCACAAGGGCTGGGGCGAGTCGACCATCATCGGCGTCGCGGGCGCCGGGCAGGAGATCAGCACGCGTCCGTTCCAGCTGGTCACCGGCCGCGTCTGGCGCGGCTCGGCGTTCGGTGGGGTGAAGGGTCGCACCGAGTTGCCGAGCTATGTGGAAAAGGCTCAGACGGGCGAGATCCCGCTCGATACCTTCATTACCCACAACATGGGTCTGGATCAGATCAATGAGGCGTTCGAGCTGATGCACGAAGGCAAGAGCATCCGCACCGTCATCCATTTCTGAACGGCAGGGTGGTGATCTTCGGAGCCTTCTCCGCAGGTCACCACCCGAATCAGGAGCGAGCAATGTCTCTGGAAAACATTTCCTGCCAGAAAAGCTTCGGCGGCTGGCACAAGCGTTATCGCCACCGGTCCAGCAGCCTCAATTGCGACATGGTGTTCGCCGTCTACCTGCCGCCGCAGGCCGAGCAGGGCGCCAAGCTGCCGGTGCTCTATTGGTTGTCCGGGCTGACCTGTACCGACGAGAACTTCATGCAGAAGGCGGGTGCGATGCGCATGGCCGCCGAGCTCGGGTTGGTGATCGTCGCGCCCGATACCAGCCCGCGGGGTGAGGGCGTGCCTGACGATCCGCAGGGCGCCTGGGACTTCGGGCTCGGCGCGGGTTTCTATGTCAACGCGACCGAGGAGCCCTGGGCCCGGCATTACCGCATGTACGACTACGTCGTGCAGGAGCTGCCGGCGCTGATCGAGGCCAACTTCCCAGTCTCCGATCGACGCGGTATCAGCGGCCATTCAATGGGTGGCCACGGGGCGCTGGTCTGCGCGCTGCGCAACCCGGGGCGTTATCGTTCGCTGTCGGCGTTCGCGCCGATCGCCCACCCGCTCGACTGCCCATGGGGCGAGAAGGCCTTCAGCCGCTACCTGGGTGAGGATCGGGCGCGCTGGAAGGAGTGGGACGCCTGTGCGTTGATGGCCTCGGCGCAGGAGAAGTTGCCGATCCTGGTGGACCAGGGCGACCGCGACGACTTCATGGCCACCCAGCTCAAGCCGGAAGCTTTGCAGCAGGCAGCGAAGGCGGCAGGACATCCCCTGACGCTGCGCCTGCAGCCGGGGTACGACCACAGCTACTTCTTCATCGCCAGCTTCATCGAGGATCACCTGCGACATCACGCCGAGGCATTGAAGGCGTAGGGTGGATGACGGCGAAGCCTCATCCACGCGCTGGGGTGGCGGCGTTCGAGCAAGCCCTGGCGATTCGACGATCACCGTCCGCGTGGAAAACGCTTCGCGGTTTTCCACCCTACGTCATGCCGAGGTGTTGAAGGCGTAGGGTGGATGACGGCGAAGCCTCATCCGCGCGTGGGGTGGCGGCGTTCGAGCAAGCCTGGCGATTCGACGATCATCGGTTCGCGTGGAAAACGCTTCGCGGTTTTCCACCCTACGTCATGCCGAGGTGTTGAAGGCGTAGGGTGGATGACGGCGAAGCCTCATCCGCGCGTGGGGCGGCGGCGTTCGAGCAAGCCTGGCGATTCGACGATCACCGGCCCGCGTGGAAACGCTTCGCGGTTTCCACCCTACGGTTAAAAAAAGGCCCGACCGGTCACCCGGTCGGGCCTTTCCGTCAGCGGAGCTTAGAGCGACGGATAATCGGTATAGCCTTCCGCGCCCTTGGCGTAGAAGAGGTCCGGACGCGGGTCGTTCAGCGGGGCGTCCTGACGCAGGCGCTCGGCCAGGTCCGGGTTGGCGATGTAGGGAATGCCGAAGGCCACCGCATCCGCCTTGCCTTCAGCCAGCCAGGCGTTGGCCTGTTCCTTGGTAAAGCGCTCGTTGGCGATGTAGACCCCGCCAAAGTGCTGCTTCAGGGTCGGGCCGAGGCTGTCCGTGCCTTCCTTCTCGCGGGTGCAAATGAAGGCGACGCCGCGGGCGCCGAGCTCGCGAGCCACGTAGCCGAAGGTGTCTGCCAGGTTGGAGTCGCCCATGTCGTGGGAGTCCGCACGTGGAGCCAGGTGCACGCCGACGCGTCCCGCCCCCCAGACGCCGATCGCCGCATCGGTGACTTCCAGCATCAGCCGTGCGCGGTTTTCGATGGAGCCGCCATAGGCATCGGTGCGCGTGTTGGTCTTGTCCTGCAGGAACTGGTCGAGCAGGTAGCCGTTGGCGCCATGGATCTCGACGCCGTCGAAGCCGGCTTTCTTGGCGTTTTCGGCGCCCTTGCGATAGGCCTCGACGATCCCCGGGATCTCATTGGTCTCGAGGGCGCGCGGTGTCACGTAGTCCTTCATCGGGCGGATCAGGCTGACGTGGCCTGCCGGCTGAATGGCGCTAGGCGCTACCGGCAGTTCACCATCCAGATAGACCGGGTCGGAAATGCGCCCTACATGCCACAGCTGCAGGACGATCTTGCCGCCCTTGGCATGCACCGCCGCGGTGATTTTCTTCCAGCCTTCGACCTGCTCGTCGGACCAGATGCCGGGCGTGTCCGGGTAGCCGACACCCATCGGCGTGACCGACGTCGCCTCGCTGATGATCAGACCGGCCGATGCACGCTGTGCGTAGTATTCGACCATCAGCTCGCCGGGTACGCGGCCGGGTTCTGCGCGGCAGCGGGTCAGCGGCGCCATGACGATGCGGTTGGACAGGTGCAGGTCACCGATGATGATCGGGTCGAACAGAGTAGGCATGCTTGAGGCTCCGGTTGCGAAGGTTCAGGAAGTGTTTCGGTCAGAGTTCCCGACCGAGGCGCTCGACGAAGGCCTGGATGGCCTCCTCGTTGCGCTTGAAGAAATGCCATTGGCCGATTTTGCGGCTGGTAACGAGACCGGCCCGTTGGAGGGTGGCCAGGTGGGCCGAGACGGTTGACTGCGACAGTCCGGCGCGCTGGTCGATCTGGCCTGCGCAGACGCCACTCTCCAGGGAATGCTCCTGATCGGGGAAGTGGCCCGGCGGATCCTTGAGCCAGTCGAGGATCTGGCGTCTGAGCGGATGGGCCAGGGCCTTGATGATGTCGTCGAGTTCGTCAGGCATGAGTAAAATCGGATGGATATCGTGATGGGGCGAACTTTATATCGGTTCTATCCGATATAAGATCGATTCGGTTGATGGTCATCATCGCCCGTTTCGATCTGCTCATCGCCCCCCGCGATTGCGGTTCACCCCGACGCCAGCTCCTGTAGAATCGCCGCTCGCTTCTGCTTGGTGACATAACTATGCGTATCGGCCACGGTTACGACGTGCATCGCTTCGGCGAGGGGACCTTCATCACCCTCGGGGGTGTGCGCATCCCCCATACCTCCGGGCTGCTCGCCTATTCCGATGGCGACGTGCTGCTGCACGCGCTCTGCGACGCGCTGCTGGGCGCCGCCGCGCTGGGCGACATCGGCAAGCATTTTCCCGATACCGACCCGCAGTTCAAGGGCGCCGACAGCCGTGTCCTGTTGCGCCACGTGGTCGCCCAGGTGCGCGCCCGTGGCTGGCAGGTCGGCAACGTCGACGCCACCATCGTCGCGCAGGTGCCAAAAATGGCGCCGCACATCGAGACCATGCGCACCTCCATTGCCGAGGACCTCGAAGTCGAGATGGATCAAGTCAACGTTAAGGCCACCACGACCGAAAAGCTTGGTTTCACCGGGCGTGAAGAAGGCATTGCGGTGCACGCCGTCGCGCTGCTGGTCAAGGCATGACCGAAGATCAGCTACTTGGCTCCCGGGCCCATGGAGAACCCTGTGGTCAGACCGTGCTCAAGGCGGTGGCCGAGGACTTTCAGGTCGACGAGGTGCTCGATATCCCGTTGTCGGGTGAAGGTGAGCACCTGTGGCTGTGGGTCGAAAAACGCAACCTGAATACCGAGGAAGCGGCGCGGCGCCTCGCGCGGGCCGCCGGTGTACCGCTGCGAGCGATCAGCTATGCCGGCCAGAAGGATCGCCAGGCCCTGACTCGACAATGGTTCAGCCTGCATCTTCCCGGTAAGGCTGATCCGGACCTTGGCGCGGCCGAGAACGACAGCCTGCGCCTGCTCAGACAGACGCGTCATCAACGCAAGTTGCAGCGCGGCGCCCATTCGGCCAATGGCTTCACGCTGCGCCTGACCGAGCTACAGGCCGATCGCACGGCGCTCGAAGCGCGTCTGGAATGCATTCGCCAGCAAGGAGTGCCCAATTACTATGGCCCCCAGCGTTTCGGCTACCAAGGCGGCAATCTCGCCGGTGCGCGTGAATATGCCGCGCGCGGCGAGTTGCCGGAGTCCCGCAATCTGCGTTCACGGCTGCTGTCCGCGGCACGCAGCTACCTGTTCAACCGGGTCCTTGCCGAGCGCGTGGCGGCGGGCAGTTGGAACAAGGCGCAGGTCGGCGATCTGCTGGCTTTTACCGACAGTCGTAGTTTTTTCGTTGCCGGCGAAGCCGAGTGCAGCGATCCGCGGCTGGCCATCCTCGACCTGCATCCGACCGCTGCGCTGTGGGGACAGGGCAATTCGCCAGCCAGTGGCGCCACCGCCGCGCTCGAACAGCGGGTGGCCGAGGCGGAGCCCGCATTGACCGCTTGGCTGGAGCAAGCGCGATTGGAGCACGAACGGCGCATTCTTCGCCTCCCCATTGGGAGCTTGTCGTGGCATTATCCCGAGCCTGACATTCTGCAACTGGAATTCGTCCTGCCGACCGGATGCTTCGCCACCGCCGTGGTTCGTGAGCTGGTCAGCCTGGCAGGGCAGACGGACATCTGATGCGTATTCTGATCGCCAACGACGACGGGGTGTATGCACCTGGGCTCGCCGCGCTTTATGACGCGCTGGCGGATTACGCCGAGTGCCAGGTTATCGCCCCGATCCAGGACATGAGCGGCGCCAGTAGCGCGCTGACCCTGGATCGCCCGCTTCACCCGGTCACCATGCCGAACGGTTTCATCGGTCTCAACGGATCGCCCACCGACTGTGTTCACCTGGGTATCAACGGAATGCTCGAGCAGGCGCCGGACATGGTCGTCTCGGGGATCAACCTGGGTGCCAACCTGGGCGACGACGTTCTCTATTCGGGCACCGTAGCCGCCGCCATCGAAGGGCGCTTCACCGGCATGCCGGCGTTCGCCTTCTCCCTGGTCTCGCGTCAGCCGGACAACCTCCCGACCGCCGCCTACATCGCCCGCACGCTGGTGGAAAACCATGCCCGCCTGCAGATGCCTGCGCGCACGGTGCTCAGCATCAACGTGCCGAACCTGCCGCTGGACCATATCCGTGGTATCCAGCTGACGCGCCTGGGACATCGGCGACGCGCCAAGGCGCCGGTCAAGGTGGCCAATCCGCGGGGCAAGGAGGGCTACTGGATTTCGGCAGCCGGAGACGTCGAGGATGGCGGACCGGGTACCGATTTCCACGCGGTGATGCAGGGCTATGTCTCGGTCACCCCGCTGCAGCTCGATCGCACCTTTCACGAGGCGTTCCAGGGCCTCGACCGTTGGCTGGAGGGGTTGCTGTGATCAGGCGTGGACCAGACGATTTTCTGCGCAACGGAACCGGCATGACCTCCCAGCGCACCCGCGACCGGCTCATACAGCGCCTGTACGAGGAAGGGTTGTCGGACCCGAAGGTGCTCGAGGTGATTCGGCGCACGCCGCGCCACCTGTTCGTCGACGAGGCCCTGGCGCATCGGGCCTACGAGGACACGGCGCTACCGATCGGCCATAACCAGACCATCTCGCAGCCGTTCATGGTTGCGCGCATGAGCGAGCTGCTGATCGCCGACGGCCCGCTGGACAAGGTGCTGGAGATCGGTACCGGCTCCGGCTACCAGACAGCCGTGCTGGCGCAACTGGTCGAGCGGGTGTTTTCCGTCGAGCGAATCCAGGCGTTGCAGGACCGGGCCAAAGAGCGTCTCGTCGAACTCAAATTACGCAACGTGGTCTTTCGCTGGGGTGATGGTTGGGAAGGCTGGTCGGCATTGGCTCCCTACAATGGCATCATCGTTACCGCGGCGGCAGCCGATGTGCCTCAGGCATTGCTCGATCAACTTGCACCTGGCGGTCGACTGGTGATCCCGGTCGGCGCGGGTGATGTCCAGCAACTGATGCTGATCATTCGAGAGGAAAACGGTTTCTCCCGCCACATGCTGGATACCGTACGTTTCGTGCCGCTGCTCAATGGACCTGTAGTTTGACGATTCAGCGGAAGGAAACATGAAGAAGGCTTTAATGCTGTACGCCAAGGGCATCGCCATGGGCGCGGCCGACGTGGTGCCTGGCGTTTCGGGCGGCACCGTCGCTTTCATCACCGGGATCTACGACGAATTGCTGCGGTCGATTTCCGCGGTCCCCAACGCGGCGGTGCAGCTCTTGCGCGGCAGGGTGCGCGAGGCCTGGCAGACCGCCAACCTGTCGTTTCTGCTGATTCTCTTCGGCGGTGTCTTCACCAGCATCATTAGCCTGGCGCGGCTGATCTCCTACCTGCTTGAGCACCACCCAGTTCCCGTCTGGTCGTTCTTCTTCGGGCTGATCCTGGTTTCGGTGCATATCGTCGCCAAGGACATCGGGCGCTGGGGTACCAGTCGTGTGGTGGCTCTGCTGCTCGGCATCGCCTTCGCCTACTGGATCACCGTGGCCGAGCCCGTGCAGTGGGGGAGCGACGGGCTCAGCCTGTTCCTGGCCGGCGCGATCGCCATCTGCGCGATGATCCTGCCAGGCATTTCCGGCAGTTTTATTCTGCTTCTGCTCGGCCTTTACCCAGTGGTCCTGGCCGCGGTGAAGGGGTTCGAAGCGGGGATCCTGCTGACCTTCCTGGCCGGCTGCGTTGTGGGGCTTCTGACCTTCGCCCGGCTGGTAAGCTGGATGCTCAAGCGTTGGCGCGACCTGACTCTGGCGTTCCTGACCGGGCTGATGCTCGGCTCGCTGAACAAGGTCTGGCCGTGGAAGGAAACCCTCACCTGGCGGGTCAATTCCCAAGGCGAGCAAGTACCGCTACTGGAGCGAAATATATCCCCGGGTGCCTTTGCCGATATTACCGGGCAGGATCCTCAGCTCGTGCTCGCCCTGATGCTGGCCGTCGTGGGTGTAGCGCTTGTGCTCGGTATCGAATGGATCGCCTCGCGCAACCAGCCCGTCGCCGAAAACGCCTAGGAGTCGATGATGAACCGGAGTGTCAGTTGAGGCGCCTTTTCAGCCAGCCGTTCAGCTGCCAGTCACCTGCCAGACCCGTCGCCTGTGCTCTGCTGCTGGCGGCATTGCTGTCAGGGTGCGCGGGTTCTCCTTCCGGCGGCGTTCAGGTGGTCGACCGCAACGCACGTGCCCCGGTCACCAGTGGCCAATACACCGTTCAGCGAGGCGACACCCTGTACGCCATCGCGTTTCGCTTCGGCTGGGACTGGAAGCAGCTGGCGCAGCGCAACGGCATCCGCCCTCCCTATGTCATCTACCCGGGGCAGCGCATTCGCTTCGATGGCCATTCGTCGGCTAGTTCGGTTGCCGCCACGCCGCCACGCCGCGTCACCCCAGCCGCACCACCGCGGCCGGCCACGTCCTCACCGGTGATTGTTTCGACGCCGGCCTCTCAGCCGCCAGTCTCGACCACGCCTGCAACGCAGCCGGTCAATAAGCCTGCCACGACGCCTGTGACGCCGGTCACGCGTTCGGCCAGCGGCTGGGCATGGCCGGCAAACGGCCCGGTAATCGGGCTTTTTTCCTCAAACGGAAGTTTGAATAAAGGAATTGATATCGCAGGGGAATTAGGACAGCCTGTTTTAGCTGCTTCTGATGGGACTGTTGTGTACGCCGGCAGCGGTTTGCGGGGCTACGGCGAACTGGTGATCATCAAGCATAACGATACCTACGTAAGTGCCTACGGTCATAACCGTAGGTTGCTGGTTCGGGAGGGCGAACAGGTCAAAGCCGGGCAAACCATTGCCGACATGGGTTCGACTGGAACCGACCGGGTGAAACTGCATTTCGAGATTCGCCGCCAGGGTAAGCCGGTAGATCCCCAGCAATACCTGCCTAAACGTTGACCTGACTCCTGACCGTCCGGCACGAATAGGCTCAGCGCTGCCACGGTTGGCGTCGCCGAGCCTGTTGTCGAACTCAGCACAGGACAACAATAATGGCTCTCGACAAAGAAGCGCCGGAGTTTGACTTAGACGACGAGGTCCTGCTGATGGACCCCGCTATTGTCTTCGAGGGTGCCCGCCCGGCGTCCACACCTTCTTCCGGCAGCAAGGCGAAATCTGCTTCCTCTCCCAAGCAACACAAGTTCATCGACTACAGCCGTGCGCTCGACGCCACCCAGCTGTACCTCAACGAAATCGGCTTTTCGCCGCTCCTCTCTCCCGCCGAAGAAGTGCATTACGCGCGCCTTGCCCAGAAGGGCGATCCGGCGGGGCGAAAGCGCATGATCGAAAGCAACCTGCGACTGGTGGTCAAGATCGCGCGTCGCTACGTCAATCGGGGTCTATCGCTGCTGGACCTGATCGAAGAAGGCAACCTGGGCTTGATCCGCGCGGTCGAGAAATTCGATCCGGAGCGCGGTTTCCGCTTCTCGACCTATGCGACCTGGTGGATCCGGCAGACCATCGAACGGGCGATCATGAACCAGACCCGAACGATTCGCCTGCCGATTCATGTGGTCAAAGAACTCAATGTCTATTTGCGTGCCGCTCGTGAGCTGACGCAGAAGCTCGACCACGAGCCGAGCCCCGAAGAGATCGCCAACCTGCTTGAAAAACCGGTGTGCGAGGTCAAGCGCATGCTGGGATTGAACGAGCGGGTTACCTCGGTGGACATTTCGCTGGGGCCTGACACCGACAAGACACTGCTCGACACCCTGACCGATGAAAAGCCGTCCGATCCGTGCGAGCTTCTGCTCGACGATGACCTGTCCCAGAGCATCGACCAATGGCTTTCGGACCTGACCGAGAAGCAGCGCGATGTCGTGATTCGTCGGTTCGGCCTGCGTGGCTATGAGAGCTGCACGCTGGAGGAGGTCGGCCAGGAGATCGGCCTGACACGCGAGCGTGTCCGGCAGATCCAGGTCGAGGCCCTCAAGCGTCTGCGCGAGATTCTCGAGCGCAACGGGCTGTCCAGCGACGCCCTGTTCCAGTAAGCCTATCCTTGCCCGGTCTTGTCGTTGCCGGGCATGGTTTCCGCTTTCCGCTTTCCGCTTTCCGCTTTCCGCTTTCCGCTTTCCGCTTTCCGCTTTCCGCTTTCCGCTTTCGCTTCCCCCCTCCATCCTTCTCAGCGAAACGACGCTTTACCCCGCGCCTTGTAAGCATTCGCTTACAAGATCTGTAAGCTAAGCTCGAAATTTATCCATCCGCAGTAGGTTTTGCTCTCTTATTGGTTCGTAACTAACTGTTTTTAAATACAAAATTATTTATAGGCATACATTTATAACGGTGATGTCGGGATTTTTTCGTGGTTGCCGTGGTCACCCAGATCCTTACTATCGCACCTGTGCTTAGGGACAAGCACAGGCCGCCACGGAAGGGGGTCAGGAACAATCAAGGGCATGATTCATCAGGATGATGAGCAGGAAATAAGGGAAAAGGACTAAAGAGGGCGGGGCTCAAACCCCGCCCCTTTTTTTGCCTGCACGAAAGCGAACCCTCTTTGCGCGTCGTAGCCTAATGGAGGTGTTCAATTTGCAGGAGTACGGCCATGAGCGGTGACGATAAACAGCGGCAACCGGTGCCGGACGAAGATCCTATCAAACGCAGCCCTACGGATGCCGACGAGGATCAGTTGGACGAAGCGCTGGAAGAGACCTTTCCCGCCAGCGATCCCATTTCACCTTGAAAACGCCTCGATAGCGCTTCACCGTTGAAGTCGCTACGGCGGCGAAGCGCCTTAGGGTTGCCCCTGGTCGTAGACGAGCAGGAATGACCTCGGGCTGGCTCAGCGCCCATCTTCGGCATATGTGCTGGCTCGATTGCAAAAAGACGGTCTCGTCTGTCTGCTCCGATCCCATGGCGCTCGCTAAGGCGAGTCAATGGTGTGGTTGCGGCCGAACCAGCGCTATCAGCTTCTTGTGGCGGCTGTAGCGCTCGAGCCGGTTGGCCAAAGAATCTGGCAGTTGCGTGCAATTCGCAAAGCCGTGCCTTACATAAAAGGCGCTCAGGTTCGGGTGGCAGAACAGCCACAAATTCCCTTCGACCGATTCCGCTGCTCGGGACATCAGTGCGCTCGCAATGCCTGCCCGACGGTGCGTTTCGGCCACCAGCAGGCCCGTCAACCAATGGCCATCCTCGACGGCAGACAAACATAGGCCTGCGACGATGTCCGGCGTTCGGGCCACCCATAGGGCGGCCTGCGCCGGGGTGCGCATGGCGCTGCGCTGGGTGCGATAGAACTTGTCCAGCAAGGGGCGCTGCAGCGGAGAAAGGGGCAGGTACTGGATCGGGCCCACAGGTGTTTCCAAGGCAAAGTGGTCACGGGAAGCGCTGATCGGCGAACGCAATGTCGGCAGACTGGCTATAACGAATAAGGAGTACGAACGCGGCGAGCTGCCAATTTATTGACCGTCTATCAGGTCCATGCATTTTTTAGGAGCTTGCGCGCTCTCAAGAACGAGTCTTTCCAACGACAGGAATAACAACATGTTGGACCTACTGATCGTGGCGGCTTTCATTATCTACGGCCTCAGTGCCGGCCTGCGAGCGCGAAGCAAGGCGTCTCAGAGTCTCAACGAATACTTTTTAGCCGGCAACAGTATCAAGGGCTGGAAAGCCGGCTTTTCCATGGCAGCCACCCAATTCGCTGCCGACACGCCGCTGCTGGTCACCGGGCTGGTCGCGACGGCGGGGGTTTTCGCGCTTTGGCGCTTGTGGATATACGGGCTGGCCTTCCTGTTGCTGGCCTTCGTCTTCGCTGTGGGATGGCGGCGCGCAGGGGTGCTGACCGATGCAGAGCTGACTCGGGTTCGATACAGCGGCCGGGGTGTAACGCCGCTGCGCCTGCTCAAGGCCATTTATTACGGCACGGTGATCAACTGTGTGGTGCTGGCGATGGTGCTGGTTGCCGCCATTCGAATCGCCGAGGTCTTCCTGCCCTGGCATGACTGGCTGCCATCGGGCATCTACGATCCCATCGTCGGCTTCGTTCAGGCCATCGGCTTGCAACTGGGCGAAAGTATCACCGGACTGGACCCGGCGATGATGAGCGCCAACAACCTCATCTCCATTCTCACCATCCTGATATTCACGGCGATGTATTCGATTACGGGCGGCTTGCGCGCGGTGATTCAGACCGACGTGGTGCAATTCAGCCTCGCGATGCTCGGTACTCTGGCCTACGCCTGGTTCGTCGTCGATGCGGCTGGCGGGTTGGGTGGATTGACCGATCGCATCGTCGAGCTGTATGGCATCGAGCAGGCGAGCAAGATGCTGTCCTTTGCACCGCCTTCGAGCGCTGGCGAGGCGCTGATGCCTTTTCTGGTGATCATCGGCTTGCAATGGTTCTTCCAGATGAATTCTGATGGCACCGGCTACCTGGCGCAGCGAAGTATGGCCTGTACCAACGACCGCGAGGCGCGCATCGCCGGTTTGGTCTTCACCTGGTTGCAGATCTTCCTGCGCAGCCTGTTCTGGCTCGCCATCGCCATCGGACTCTTGGTGCTCTATCCCTTCTCGACCGGCGACATGTCCGGGGAGGGCTTCACTGCCGGCCGCGAGGCGCTGTTCGTCCAGGGCATCGAGGACCTGCTGCCACCGGGTATTCGTGGCCTGATGCTGGTCGGTCTGCTCGCGGCACTCGCCTCTACGGTGGACACCCACCTCAACTGGGGCGCGTCCTACTGGAGCAACGATGTTTACGGTGGGGTGATCGCGCCCCACCTGCTCAAGCGCAAGCCCAAGGATCGCGAGCTGGTCCTGGTGGCGCGGCTGTCCAACGTGCTCATCCTGGTGATCGCGATGATCATCATGGCCAACCTGGGGTCGATCCAGACCGCGTGGTTCATTTCGCTGCTGTTCGGAGCGGGAATGGGCTCGGTGCTGGTGCTGCGCTGGCTGTGGGAGCGGATCAACCTGTACTCGGAGCTCGCAGCGATGGGCGCCTCGCTGATCACGGCCCCCTTGCTGCTCTACTTCCTCGGTACCGATCCGGATGGCGAATGGATTCGCCTGGGCATCATGGCCCTGGTCACGACCAGCGTTGCGATTCTGGTGACCTTTATTACCCCGGAAACGGATGACTCGACGCTCAAGCGCTTCTACGAGCGGGTTCGACCGCTGGGCTTCTGGCCACGGGCCGCATCCCTGTGCGGAACGAGCAGCAGCGCGTCGGTCAAGGCACTCGGCGTGCGGCTGATGGCGGTGGCGACGACGGCAATTTCGCTGTATTCGCTATTGGTCGGTGTAGGACGGTTGATGTTTCCTCCCCCGGAAGGCAGCGCCGTGCTCAGTTGGGTCTGCATTGCGATCGGTTTGCTGTTGGTTCCCATCTGGTTGCGTATCGCGCTGCGCCGCGATTTCGATGTGGTTCCCGAAGACGAACCCCTTATGAAACCTTCCAGCGCGGCTAATCGAGCCTGACTGCAATAGGGGCCAGTTCGCTGGCCCCTCCGTTGCCTTTTTATCGCCAGAAGTTATGTCAGCTGATATGACAGTCATGCCCAGTTCAATGTAAGCCTGACGTTTCGCTTGTTGCCGCTTGCGCTTGTTAGTTACCTGTTATCGCCTTTTCTCAATTGCGGGTGAACGCTTACTTGCACTCTTTGTCCTTTGTGTACGCTGTGCGATTACCGTATCTGCGTTCCCCCACGACAGAACAAGAGGCAGAGCCATGAACCGACTTTTCAAATCATCCCTGTTAGTCGCCGCGATGTTCCCTGTGGCCGCACTTGCGGTTCCGGTAGCGGGAGATCAAGAAGTTACGCTTAGTGGTGCGGGCAGTAGTGACAAGGACTTCGACGATACCATTCTGTCGGTCCAGGGCAGTTGGGGTCGATATCTGGATGACTCCTCCATGTGGGGTGTTCGCCAGACCATCAACGCACGCGATACCGAGGGCGAGAGCGTCAAGTTCGATGGCTCCACTCGGGTGTTCTACGATTATCATTTCGGAACCGGCCCGGCCCGCCCGTTCATAGGGGTAAGTGGCGGTGGCGTTTACGGTGAGGGTGTCGACGACACCTTCATGGCCGGTCCCGAAGTTGGTATCAAGTATTGGGTTCAGGAAAAGACCTTCATTACCGCAATGGCGGAATATCAGTTCCTGTTCAAGAGCGGCAGCGATGCGCGTGACCGTTATGACGATGGGGCGTTCTTCTATAGCGTGGGTATAGGCTATAACTTCTAAGTTATGATCGGTTGAATAACGGCGCCTACGGGCGCCGTTATTATTTGTGTCAGAAAGTTATGTCCGTCGTCTCGGTTGCAAGTGACCGCCGTGAGTTCGCCAGCGTGGATATCGTGTCGCGGTTCTGTCGTGTTCGTTGGGCAACCGAGATAAGCTGCTCGCCAGGAATTGGTTCGAGGAGACATTTGTGGTCACGCTCGTGAAGTTACTTGGCATCGATACTCCCATCGTCCAGGCGCCAATGGTGGGCGTGTCCACACCCAGGCTGGCCGCTGCGGTCAGCGAGGCGGGTGGGCTCGGCTCGATAGGCGTGGGGGCCAGCACCATAGAGCAGGCACGGGCGATGATCCGGGAGACGCGGGGGCTGACCGACAAGCCATTCAACGTCAATCTCTTCTGTCACCGTCCGGCGCGCGCCGAAGGCGACCGTGAGGCCGCCTGGTTAACCTATCTGAAGCCCTGGTTCGCCGAATTCGGCGCGGCGCCACCTGATGACCTGCGTGAGATCTACCGAAGCTTCGTCGAGGACGAGGCGATGCTGGCCATGCTCCTGGAGGAGAGGCCAGCCGTTGTCAGTTTTCACTTTGGTTTGCCCCCTACCGCCTTTATCGAGGCACTGAAGTCTGCGGGAATTCGCTTGCTTGCCTGTGCCACTACGCTCCAGGAGGCCGAGCAGATCGAACGGGCCGATATCGATGGGATCGTCGCCCAGGGCATCGAGGCGGGAGGGCATCGTGGCGTGTTCGACGACACTTCCCTCGACGCCGGCATCGGCACTTTTGCCCTGGTACGCCTGCTCGCCACCCGGACACGCCTGCCGATCCTGGCCGCCGGTGGCATCATGGATGGGCAGGGCATCAAGGCCGCCCTGGCGCTGGGTGCGTCCGGCGTTCAGTTGGGCACGGCCTTTATTCTCTGTCCGGAATCGGCAGCCAATGCGGCCTACCGTGACGCGCTCAAGAGCGAGCGCGCAGCCCATACGCAGATCACATCGAACATATCCGGGCGGCCTGCCCGTGGCCTGCCCAACCGTATGTACCAAGAAATCGGTGGTCCCGGTGCTCCGACGTTACCGGATTACCCCATCGCCTATGACGCGGCCAAAGCGCTGCATGCCGCGGCCAGCACGGGCGGCAGCCACCAATTCGCCGCGCAGTGGGCCGGGCAGGGCGCGCCCCTCGCACGTGAACTGCCGGCGGCTGAGTTGTTGCGTCGGTTGCGCGAGGAGATGGCCTAGTCGAACAGGCGGGTCTGATCACGCCTGGCACATGCAGTATCCAGTCGCTGGCGAAACACCTGGCGCAGCTGGCGCGCGAGCAGCGGTGCCTGTGCCAGTTCTGCAAGCGTTGCGAGCGAAGCATTCTCGTCCATGTAGGCGCGCCACACCGAGGCGACCGTCAGCGTCGGCAGCGGTCGTTCGATGATTTCGAGGCCATCCCCTGGATTTATCGCGCCTTCCATCCCGGTCCGGTAGAGCCAGCCGGTCAGTCCGACCTGGGCCATCGCGCGCGCCAGGCCCGGCGCGGCGTGACGGCGATCGAGGTTGACGCAGGGCACGCGGGGCTGGCTGATCTCGATGACCGCAGTGCCCCAGCGAAAGCGGTCGCCGATACACACCGCCTGTTCGTCCAGATCGTGGGTGGAGAGGTTCTCGCCGAATGCCGGAATTGCGCAGCGGGCGAGCATGGGAAACTGCCGGCCGAGCCTGTCGTAATGCTGCGCCGGGAAGTGGCAGACGGTGCGGTCCGGGCCGCCATGATAACGACGGTCGACCACCCGATCGCCCGTCAGGCCGTCATGCCCAAGCCATACGCTGCCCAAGGCCATGCGTTTATCGATCGCCGACAGCTTGCCCTCGCCGGGAAGCGATCGAGGCCGTTCGAGGATGAAAGGTCCGGTCGATGGCCAGTGCACGGGATCGGCTCCAGGGGTAAAACCCGAGCTTACCAGCCGTTCGCTCATTCAGGCGTCCCGGTGAGCCGCTGCAGTTCGCGTCGGACCATGGCGGCGAACTCGGGCGGGCCCAGCCCGTAGAGTTGCGTCGCCAACCAGGCGAGCCAACGGGGGCCCATGGCTTCGCGCTGGTCCAGCAGGCGCTGGGCTTCGGCCGTGGCGCGTTCGGCCTGTTGCTGATGAAAGGTGGCTCGGTTCATTGATCGCTCCGTCGATGGTGGGCGAGGTGTACTTGGTTGCATGGGCAACCCGCGCTAGGCTGCGGGCTCGGTACATAGTCAGCGAGCGCAACGATGCAGGGTCCCGTCGATTTCAAACAGAAAATCTCCCGCCAGCGACCGCATGGCAAGTCGGACCCCGGCATGCTCGATGCGGGGGCCGTCGGCGCGCTGATCGACCAGCTCGAAAGCGATCGAGGCCGCATCATCAACTCCGCCGCGGTGCGCAGGCTACAGCAGAAGACCCAGGTTTTTCCGCTCGAACGCAACGCCGCGGTGCGCAGCCGGTTGACCCATTCGCTGGAAGTCCAGCAGACCGGGCGCTTCATCGTGCGCACGCTGTACAAGCAGTTGGGCGATCGCGCCGGGCGGTTCGGCCTCGACGGGCTCGATGGCGCGCTCGAGACACTGGTGGAGATGGCCTGCCTGATGCATGACGTGGGCAATCCGCCGTTCGGGCATTTCGGCGAATATGCCATTGGCGACTGGTTCGGCGCCGCGCTGGATTCGCTGTTCGCCACCGCTGTGCCGCCAGGGCAGGGCGATCCCGAGCTGCGCCAGCGCATGCTCACTGACCTGAAGAGCTTCGAGGGCAACGCCCAGGCCATTCGCCTGGTGGTGAAGCTGCTGAGGCTGAACCTGACCTATACCCAGACCGCCGGGTTGATCAAATACGTGCGCCCGGCCTACCTGCCCAAGCCGGACAAGGGCAGCCCCAGCGCCTACCTGAACAAGAAGCCCGGTTTTTACCTGAGCGAGAAGGCCTTCATCACCGAGCTGCGCGCGGCGCTAGGCATGCCGGACGGGACCCGTCACCCGGTGGCCTACATCATGGAGGCGGCGGACGACATTTCCTATTGCCTGGCCGACATCGAGGACTCGGTGGAGAAGGGCATCCTCGGCATCGAGCAGCTGGCGCACCTGCTGGTCGAGAAGTTCGCCGAGCACAAGTCGCCCGACGAACCCGTTCCCGGCAAGCAGCAGTCCTTTCGCGAACTCGTCCAGTATGCGCTGAAGCGTTCGCAGAACGAGCCGATCAACAAGGTCAGCGAGTTTTTCATCTGGTTGCGGGTGAACATGATCCACCCGCTGGTGCAGCACGCGGCCCGGCAGTTCATCGACAACATCGAGGCGGTGTACGAGGGCACTCTCGACCGCGCCCTGATGGAAGATGACAGCCTACCCAATGCCATCGTCCAGACCTTCAAGGATGTGGCAATGGAGCGGGTCTTCTGCCATCCGGAAGTCGATACGCTGCAGCTGCAGGGCTATCGCATCCTGCAGGGCCTGCTGGATTTCTACGCGCCGCTGCTGCGCGTCTCGCCGGAGATCTTCGCCGAGTTGACGCAAGGCCGCTGCCGCCGCGAGCCGCATCTGCAGATGCTTGCCCGCCGCCTGCCGAGCCAGCAGGTCAAGGCGTATCACGAGGCGCTCAAGGAGGTGGAGGGGCACGGGTCGGACGCGGGGCTATGGGAGTTCTATCACCGCTGCCGGATGCTGCAGGATTTCATCAGCGGCATGACCGATCAGCATGCCCAGGACGAGTACCGCACCTTGTCGGCGATATAGCCGAACGGGAGCGGCGAACCCATGGCCCAGCAGACCCGGTTCGCCGCTTCAGGTTGGCGGGCTACTGCTTACCCTTGAGCAGATCGCCCAGACCGGCCAGCCCTTTGAACGTGGTTTTGGGACCTTGGTCCGCGCCGGGGGTCGACTCGGCGAAATACTGGTTGTCGGTGTAGCGCGAGTGTTCGTTGTCGTGGCAATACAGGCAAAGCAGCTCCCAGTTGGAGCCGTCTTCGGGATTGTTGTCGTGGTTGTGGTCCTTGTGATGCACGGTCAGCTCGCTCAGGCGCTTGCCCGAGAATTCGCGGGCGCAGCGCCCGCAGACCCAGGGGTACATCTTCAGCGCCTTTTCACGATAACCCTGCTCGCGCTGGCTGTAGGGAATCCTGCTTTTAGCGTTGTCGCTCATGGAACGGTCCCGTTGGTAGTGGCTCTGCAATTCTAGCCCCGCCGCTCACTGCTGTCGCGGCCGGCACTGTATGGCAAAAATCCGCTGCGACTGTACCGGGCGCGCCGGGCGGTTGGGCCGTTCTAATGGTCTTCTTTCTCTGCCCGGAGCCCGAGATGGCGCCCAAGGATTTGTTGCTCGCCCTCGTTGTCATCGTCGTCTGGGGGATGAATTTCGTCGTCATCAAGGTCGGCCTGCATGACATGCCGCCCATGCTCCTGGGGGCGCTGCGTTTCACGCTCGCCGCGATCCCGGCCGTGTTCTTCATCAAACGTCCCCAGGTTCCGCTGCGCTGGATGCTGGCCTATGGGCTGACCATCTCGTTCGGCCAGTTCGCCTTCCTGTTCTCGGCGATGAATCAGGGCATGCCGGCGGGCCTGGCTTCGCTGGTGCTGCAGTCGCAGGCCTTCTTCACGCTGTTCTTCGCGGCGATGTTCCTTGGCGAACGCATTCGGCCGGCCAATCTGCTGGGGCTGGTGATGGCCGCCGCCGGCCTGTTTCTGATCGGCTCCCAGGGCGAGCGGGGGACGACCCTGACCGGTTTCCTGCTGACCATCGGCGCGGCGTCGATGTGGGCGATGGGCAACATCGTCACGCGCAAGGTGGGCAAGGTGAATCTGGTCGGGCTGGTGGTCTGGGGCAGCCTGATCCCACCGCTGCCGTTCCTGGCGATGTCCTGGTTCCTCGAGGGGCCTGAGCAGATCGAGGCCTCGTTGCGCCATTTCGGCTGGAACTCGTTCCTGGTGCTCGCCTACCTGGCGTTCGGTGCCACCATTCTCGGCTACGGCCTCTGGAGTCGCCTGCTGTCGCGCTATCCGGCGGGGCAGGTGGCGCCGTTCTCGCTGCTGGTGCCGGTGATCGGCCTGAGCTCGTCGGCAGTGTTGCTGGGTGAAGCGCTCGGCCCGTTGCAGATGGCCGGGGCGCTGCTGGTGATGCTGGGCTTGCTGATCAACGTGTTCGGTGGCTGGTTGTTCGGCAGGCTTCGCCTCGCCTGAGGCGAAACCTGCTTCCCCTCAGACCTTGAAGCGTCCGATCAACAGGTTCAGCTCGTTGCCGAGCCGCGCCAGTTCGACCGTGGAGGCGGCGGTTTCCTCGGCGGCGGCGGCGGACTGATCGGCCACGTCGCGCACGTTGAGCACGCTGCGGTTGACCTCTTCGGCCACCGAGCTCTGCTCCTCGGCCGCCGTGGCGATCTGCATGTTCATGGCCTGGATCATCGAAACGGTCTGGGTGATCGCCTCCAATTCCTCGCCCACGGTGCGCGCCAGGCCAACCGTCTCGACTGCCAGCGCACTGCTGCTCTGCATCATGCCTGAGGCGGACTGGGATCCCTTCTGCAGGCTGCCGATCAGCGTTTCGATCTGCGCCGTGGATTGCTGGGTGCGCTGGGCCAGGCCGCGCACCTCGTCGGCCACCACCGCGAAACCGCGACCGGCTTCGCCGGCACGCGCCGCTTCGATCGCCGCATTGAGCGCCAGCAGGTTGGTCTGCTCGGCGATACCGTTGATCACCGTCAGCACGGTGCTGATGTTGGCGCTCTCCTGGTTCAGGCGACCCATGGCTTCGGCCGAGAGCGTCACCTCGCTGGTGAGCTTTTCGATCTGCGCCAGGGCACGCTTGACTGCGGTGTTGCCCTGGGCGGCCTGGCGGTCGGCGCGTTGTGCGGCTTCGGAGGCTTCACCGGCATTCTGTGCCACTTCGTGCACGGTTGCGGCCATTTCGTTCATCGCGGTGGCGACCTGATCGGTCTCCATGCGCTGGTTGTTGACGCCGGCGCTGGTCTGTTCGGTAACGGCCGAGAGTTCCTCGGCCGCTGCGGAGAGCTGAGTGGTGATCCCGCCGATCTGGGCGAGCAGGTCGCGCAGATTGCTGCGGGTACGGCTCATGGCATCGAGCAGCAGGCCGAATTCGTCGCCACGCTTCTCGGTGGGCTGACTGGTCATGTCGCCCGCCCCGATGCCCTCGGCTATACGCACCGCCTGACTCAGGGGCTGGGTGATCTGACGCACCATCCACCAGCTGATCATCACGCCGGCGAGCAGGGCGAGGAGGGTCGCGCCGAGCATGCGCAGCTTGCTTGAGGCCGCATCTTCGGCGCGCTTGGCGTTCTGAACGGCGCCGATTCCAGCGGCAGCGGTATAGAAATTTTCGAAGTTGCTGGCCATTTCGTCGTGTGCCTTGCGTTCGCTGGCGACGATCGGCGGCAATTTTTCAACCAGACCGATGTATTCCTCGGCGGCGGCTTTGATCGCCTGCAGGCTCTGCGCCTGGGGGCCTACCAGCTCCTGGGCCAGCATGTCGATGACATCGCGCATGGTCTGGAACTGCTGTTGCAGGAGCAGCAGCGACTTGTCCGACTCGTCCAGCAGGTAACCGCGGACGGTGAAGCGCAGCTGGCGGTTCTGCCTGGACAGGTTGGCGACCTGCAGCGCGAGCGACGCGGTCTCGCGGTCCTGATGGACCACCGGGTTATCGATGGCCCCACTCCAGCGCGCATCCAACGCTGCGATGAGCTTGTCGGCGGTGTCGCCTGAGGCCACCCAATTGCGACGCGTTGCGACCTTGAGCTCCTTTGCTGCGACCAGTGCCTTGAAGCTCTTCTGGTAGTTCAGCGTTTCGGCTGCCATGGAGTCCAGAAGGCGGAGGTCTTTCGGATCGCTGAATTTGCGCTTTTCCTCGTTGATCATCGTAATGATCTCGGCCACCAGCGCATCGAGTCTTTCCACCTGCTTCGGATCGCTGGTGGACTCGAATGTCATCTGTGCGTGGCGGATGTCATTGGCCTTGTCCAGCATCAGCGCGGTGGTTTGGGCCTTGTCGCTGCGTGAAATCAGCATGTCCAGGCCCTGGATGCCGATACCCGCTGTCGCGAGGGTGAGCAGCAACACGGCGGCGAAGCCCAGGCCCAGCTTGTAGCTTACCTTGAGGTTTTTCATAGGCGCGTCTCGTTGGCGGGCACGGGGGTGCCCTTTTTGGAATTGTTCTTCGTTATCGGCGCGCCCCCCGGCTTGCTGCAGCCTTGCCGTCAGCTCTAGGAGTAAATTTGTGACCGTTTAGTCATTTTGCTTTGCAGCAGGTCCGGAGCGCGTCGGGATCGAGGACGTCTCAGGCCTCAGCGGCGCAAGCGTTCGGCGGTGATTTCCGGCAATTCCTGGCGGCGCATGTAGAGCATCAGCGGTTCGCCGATGCCGAGGCGGTCGTGGATGTTCTGGTCGAGCAGCAGCTGGATGAGCTCGCGCTTGAGCGTCATCAGGCCGTTGCCCTGAGGCTGCCAGACGAATTCACAGGTGGGGGCGATGCTGTCTTCGGCGACGTCCAGTCCGAAGGAGTCTTCGCTGAAGCGGACGATGTGGGTTCCGGTCTTGCCGTTGAAACCGACGAAGCCCTTGAGCTGGTCGGCGGCGGCACAGATGTCGGCGGATGTAGTGGCCATGGTAAACCTCGCAGGTAACGAATCGATGGTTTACACGCGCGGCAAGCGGGGCGCTCCCTTCTGGGTGGGAGTCGCCGCTGCGACCTCGGGGGACCTGGGTCGCTCCGAGGTTCGCAGATGAGCGGGTTCAGCCCGCCAGACCTACGTAGACGTTCTGCACGTCGTCGTGGGCATCGATCGCCTCGAGGAAGGCTTCGACTTCTTCGAGTTCGGCGCCGGACAGGCTCACCGGATTCTTCGGCCGGTAGCCGAGCTGCGCGGCGGTCACATTGAAACCATGGGCGGGCAGGGCACGGCAGACCGCGTCCATGTCCGTCGGATCGCTGAGAAACAGCGTCGCGCCGTTCTCAGCCGGTTCGAAATCCTGGGCGCCGGCTTCGATTGCCGCCAGTTCCGGATCGGCATCGGCTACGGGAGAGGCTTCGATCATGCCCACATAGTCGAAATCCCAGGCGACCGAGCCGGACGCGCCAAGCTGGCCCTTGCGAAACAGCACGCGAATCTCGGCGACGGTCCGGTTGATGTTGTCGGTCAGGCATTCGACGATCAGCGGCACCTGATGAGGCGCGAAACCTTCGTAGGTGGTGCGTTCGAACTGCACGGCATCGCCGAGGAGCCCAGCGCCTTTCTTGATGGCGCGTTCCAGCGTCTCGCGTGGCATCGAGGCTTTCTTGGCCTGCTCGACGACCAGCCGCAGGCGCGGGTTCATGTCCGGGTCGGGGCCGCTGCGGGCGGCGATCATGATTTCCTTCGACAGCTTGCCGAAGATGCGGCCCTTGGCGTTGGCCGCCGCTTCCTTATGTTTGGCTTTCCACTGTGCGCCCATGGCTGATCTCTGTTGGTAAAAGGGGCCAGCTCTCATGAAGCTCAGGAGTCTGGCGTAGCGCGGGAATTCTAATCGCTCCGGTGCGCAAGGGCATCCACCTATCTGGCGGCAGAGCAGCGCACCCGTCAGACGGGTGCTTCACGCCGGGTCCCATTGACGGGAAGGCGATCAATAACCTCGCTGGCGATCGACCAGATAGCTCAGCGGTTCGCCACGGGCCAGCGCTTGCAGGTTGGCCGCCACCGCTTCGGCGGCGCTGCGCATATCGGTCAGCGCGGCGACATGGGGCAGCAGGGTGACCTGCGGATGCTGCCAGAAGCGGTGTCCGGTCGGCAGCGGTTCCTCGATGAAGGCATCGAGCACGGCGTGGCCGAGTTGGCCTTCGTCCAGGGCCTGTAGCAGGTCGTGCTCGACCAGGTGCGCGCCGCGCGCGAGATTGACCAGACCGGCGCCGCGGCGCATCGCGGTGAACAGCTGCCGGTTCAGCAGGCCGCGGGTCGCCGGCGTCAGCGGCAGCAGGTTGATGAGGATATCGCACTGCGGCAGCAGCTCCTGCAGCGCCTGGTCCGTGCTGCAGGTGTCGATACCCGGCTCGGCCGCGGCGGTGCGCTGGCTCCAGCCCGTCACCCGGTAACCGAGCGCGGCGAGCTGCCGTGCGGCGCGGCGGCCCAGTTGCCCCATCCCCAGCACCCCGATCTGCACTTCACAGGCCCGGCGCTGTTCGAGCTGACGCCAAGCGCCCTCGCGTTGCTGGCGCTGATAGGCGAAGAAGCCACGATGCAGCGAGAGGCTGGCCCAGACAGCGGTTTCGGCCATCGCCGCGCTCATGTACGGATCGACCATCCGCGTCACCGGCACACCTTCAGGCAGGCTGTCGTCCACCATCAGCCGGTCAACCCCGGCCCACAGCGACTGGATCAGGCGCAGCGCGGGCAGACCCTGCAGCGAACCGGGCGGCGGGTTGGCCACCACCGCGACCTCTATTCGTTCAGCCGCCGCTCTGGGGTCGAGGTGCCAGTGTGCATCCGGAATCTGCGCCTGCAGCACCCGCAGCCACTGGTCGCGTTCGCATGCGTCGAAACTGCCGCAAAGAAGAATGTGCATGTCTCTGCCTTCGCCTGGGGATTGCTCCAGAGCCTAAAGGCTTTCTCCGATAACGGCCACGCCCGTCCCTTCACCGGAACTGTTGCGTGTGGGCCGGCCTCTGAATAACGACACTGTAGGCGCCGCGCGTCAATCGACCCATACCTGGAGGACATCGACATGGAACTACCCAACAAAGACCTGGGCACGCTTTTCGAGCAGCTCGGGCTGCCTTCCGATCCGGACAGTATCGACGCGTTCATCGCCCAGCATTACCCGCTGCCCGACGACGTGAAAGTGTCCGAGGCGCCGTTCTTGAACGAATCCCAGCGCGCCTTCCTCAAGGACGAGTTGCTAGAGGATGCCGAGTGGGCGCCGATCGTCGACGAGCTCAACGTGCGGCTGCACGAAAACATGAGCTGAGGGTTGCTTCTGTTCCCGCCATCGCTCTCTCAAGGGCAGCACGTGCCCTGAGTCAGCCGAGCAGCCGGACAGGGATTTATCCGCTTGGAGCACGCCAATAGCGCCGAAGCTTTTGCCGGGTCGGCATCGCAGCCGACCACATCCTTGGCGGCAATCGGGTTCATTCTGCTGGTACGGCGGGCGAGCGATCTTGGAGCAGTCACTCACTGATCCCACGACGATAGGCAAGGTGCGACAGCTCGCTCCCCACAGACGCTTGCTCGCGCGATAATCCGCATCAGTCTCCCTCCATCTGCAACAGGTTTACTCATGGATACCAGCACAGAGCAATCCCTGGATCTCGACGCACGCTATGCCAGTGCGCGGGCCATCGCCCAAGAGGCCGCCCGCAAGGGCATGGCCTATTACGCGCGCCGCGAGGAGCTGATCGTCGAGCACAAGGAGGGCAATCTGCAGGACGTGGTGAGCGCCGCCGATCAGGAAATCGAGCTGTTCATTCGTGCCGAACTCGCCAGGCTCTTTCCCGAGGACGGGCTGCTGGGCGAAGAGGGCGGCGGTGCCGATCTGGGTGCCCGCTGCGTGTGGGTGATCGACCCCATCGACGGCACGGCCTGTTTCCTCAACGGCCTGCACAACTGGTGCGTGTCGATCGGGCTGCTGGTCGATGGCGAGCCGGTGCTCGGCGCCATCGCCGATCCTAATCACGACGAGCTGTTCCATGCCTGTCGGGGGCGCGGCGCGTTCGTCAACGAGACGCCGCTCAAGGTCAGCGAGGCAACCCATGTGGGGCAGGGCGTTATGGGGACCGGGACGTTTCACAGCAAAGGCAAGGGCAACTTCATTCCCTTTCTTGAAAAGCTGCTGGCCGAAGGCGGGATGTTCTTCCGCAACGGCTCCGGTGCCCTGATGACCGCCTATGTCGCGGCCGGACGCCTGATCGGCTATCACGAGACCCATCTCAAGAGCTGGGATTGCCTGGCCGGGGTGGTGATGGTCAAGGAGGCCGGCGGGCGCATCAACGATTTCTTTCGCAACGACGGGTTGCTGCACGGCAACCCCTACCTGGTTGCCGCACCGGGTGTGTACGAGCAGCTGGCGCGAATGATCGGCCCATCGCTGGACGGCGATTGACGCATCCGTCGGAGAGACCTTGCATCGGACCGGACAGGGGCGCAGCCTGAATATCCGTCGTGGCGGTGCTTGCCCGACCGCTGCGATGGCTAACCGCGGTCACGCGGATACAGGCCTATCCATCCGGCTGTGCTGGGGCAAGCAGCAATGTTGTTCGTACCGGAGGAGGCCCTGGAAAGCGAGGGTCAGCTCATGAGCACGATGCAATGCACTTACCGCGACCACACCATCATCGCCGACGTCGTCGAGCACGTTGGTAGCCCGATGCCCTGGGCGGGTGGCTGCCGAATCAGCGCGCCGGACGGACGCACCAGTCGACGCATGTCGTTACCGGTCGAGCACGCTTTTCTGGCGGAGCTGGAACAGGCCCAGCGGGCTTCGATCGCCCATGGCAAATGGCTGGTGGACCAGTGTCTGGACCATGGTCGTGCGTTGTTCGCCGCTGCCGCTTGAAGGCTGCCGGTAAGCAACGAAAAAAGGGGCTGCCTGGCAGCCCCTTTTTCATGTTTGCGAAATTCGCGCTGGGTATCAGCCCAGCAAGAAGCCGGCGATGGTCAGCGCCCAGAAGATCACTCCAAGCAGGATCCAGAGCACGTTCGCCCAGCTGAACTTGGCATTGCCTTGTCCGAGCGAGTCGCCGCAGGCCTGGTTGGCCATTTTCTGGAAGGCGGTGAGCGGGAGCATGCACGCCAGCGAGACCAGAATGGTCAGCAGATTGAGCATTCCCGGCGCCTCGCCGCCAACGACGAAGTTGAGCGCTGTCGAAGCGATCACCAGCACGACGTAGGCCGTTGCGTTAGCGCCGTAGTCCCATCGTCCAAGCCCCTCTACTTCCAGCCGCCGGGAGATAGCGCGTCCCAGCGAATGCATGAAGAATATCTGGAAGAGCGCCCGGGCGACCGGCCAGACCCTTTCACCCGTGTTAGCCCGGTACGCTTGCCATTGCTTGTAGACCCAGTACCAGGCGTAGAGACCGAAGGTCGCGAAGTACAGGACCACCAGCTTGCGTATCGACGTCACGAAGAAGGCGTTGTGGGTGGTCGGTTCCACCAGCTCGGAGGCAGGTGCCTGGTAGATGTTTTCCATGTCCGTCCTTGGGTTGCAGAGTGGTTGGCGGGCGCGACTATCCTCCAGTTCGCCGGGCAGGAAAAGAGGCTTCGTTCGCCAGCTGTGAGCCGCCTCTCGACAGGCTTCCTAGAGATTGCGCCAGATCAGCTGCACGCCAGCGGCGAGCATTCCCAGTCGGGCGATGCGATAGAACCAGGTGTGGTTGATCCGCGATTGCAACCAGAGGCCGGTCCAGACACCGAACGGCACGATGGGCGCGAGCATCAGGCTCATCAGGAGATTCTCCCGGCTGAACTGGCCTAGCGCGGTGTAGGGGATCAGTTTCATCGCGTTGGTCAGCAGGAAGAACATGTTGATGGTGGCGACATAGCGCAGCTTTTCCAGTTGCTGCGGAAGCAGGTGCATCATCACGGGTGGCCCGCCGGCGTGGGCGACGAAGCTGGTGAACCCGGCCAGGGTCGACAGGGCGGTGCCGCGTCCGCGCTGCAGCGGGCGTGGCGTCTGGCCGGTGTTAAGCAGGCCGAGCAGCACGAACGACACGGCGATGACGCCCATCAGCAGGCCGATCAGGTTCTCGTTGAGCAATTCGAACGTGAGCGAGCCGATGAGAATGCCGATCAGGGCGCCGGGCAGCATGACCTTGAGGTTGGCCACGTCCCATTTGCCGAAATAGGCTTTCAGGCCCACCACGTCGGCCAGACAGAGGATCGGCAACATGATCGCCACCGCCTGTTTCGGTGAGGTGGCCAGCGCCAGCAACGGCACGGCGATGCCGCCCAGCGCGCCGCCGAAGCCGCCCTTGGACAGACCGGTGAGAAAGACCGCAGGCAGAGCGAACAGCAGAAAGTCGGAAAGGCTCATGGGGCACGCGATCCGGGGAAAGCGCGCAGCCTAGCAAACGGACAGGGGCAGGGGCAGCTCCAGGCGAGCCGGGACCGGTTGGCCCCGGCTCGCAAGGCATCTCAGTCAGCGGCGCGAGCGAGCTCTTCCGGGACGGTACCGCCATTCTCCGCCAGCTTGCGCATGACGGCGCGGTGCAGCCAGATGTTCATCTGCGCCGAATCGGCCATCTTCTCGGGCGGGCAGCCAAGCTCGGTAGCGAGCGATTTGCGCGTCTCCAGGTCGCTGTCCAGGCCCAGCAGCTTGAGCAGGTCGACGATGGAGTTGCGCCAGTCGAGCTTTTCCCAGTGCTGTTGCGCCAGATCGTCCAGGTGGGCGGTCACGTCTACCGGCGTGGTATTCACCGGCGCGGCGGCGCCCGCGGCGGCGCTCTGGCTACTGGCGTTCTCGTCCAGGTACTGGCCCGGACCGGTGGTGGCGTTTTGCGCAGCCGTGGGGCGTTCCGAGTCGATCACCGGATCGGTCGAAGGGTTGTCGCGTGCTTCCGGGTTCTGCAGCTCGGCCTTCTTCTGCGCCTCGTTGCTGACACCAAGCTTCTCCTTGATCCTATCGAACAGGCCCATAGATCACCTCTTTCGGTTGTGTGGGGACTCAGCGTTGGACCACTTGGGCGCGCAGGCGACTCGATCCGTAGGTCGGATGCAGGGTCTATGGCGTCTCAGGGACGGGGAGCCTGGCGTCGGCGTGGTCGCTGGGGACGAGTAGCTGCAGACTCTGCTGGTAGCCGCCTTCCTCCAGCGGCATGAATCCGGTGAAGTGGATCCAGCTGCGCAGGTGGGTCAGGTAGTGGGTGAGAAACTCGCTCAGCCGAGGATTGCCGGTGAAGCTGCGTTCGTTGACGTAGAGGTACAGAGGGCGCGTCAGCGGTTGGTAGTCGCCGCTGCCGACCGTGGCGAGTGTCGGGTAGACCGGGCCCTTGCCGGCATCGACGGCGATCAGCTTGAGCTCATCCCAGTGCCGGTGATAGGCGCCGATGCCGAAGAAGCCGAGCGCATTGGGTGAATCGGCGATGCCCCTGGCCAGCGCTTCTTCGTCTTCGCTGGCCTGGTAGTCGTGCCGGCTGCGGTGGGCCTGGCCGATGATGGCCTCGGTGAACACATCGTAGGTGCCCGAATCCTGGCCCCTGCCGAAGAGTTCGATAGGCTCGTCGGGCCAGCTCGCACGGATCGCCTTCCAGGTGGTTATCTTCTCTTCGGCCTCGGGTGCCCAGAGTTTCTTCAGTTCCTCGACGGTGATGTCGTCGGCCCAGCGGTTGGCCGGGTTGACCACGATGGCGATGGAGTCGATCGCCACCGGCAGCCGGCGGTAGGCGATGTCATTCTTCTCGCACTCGGCTTGTTCGTCCTCATTCATTTCCCGCGAGGCGTTGGCCAGATCGATCTCGCCGCGGCAGAAGGCGCGAAACCCCGCGCTGGAGCCGGAAAACTCGACCTGGATGTTGCTGCCGGGCTGCGCGCGCTGGAAACGCCGCGCCGCTTCGAGGGTCACCGGGAACAGGGTGCTGGAGCCGTTGGCGCGAATCGGTTTTTGCTCGTCCGTAGCCGCAGCATTGCTGCTTCCCAGCAGTGCAGCGGCCAGCGCAACGGCCAGGGTCGTCATCCAGGTAGTGCCCGTCATGGTGCGTCCTCGTCAGCCCTTCGGCTTGAGCCATTCCTGCTTGAGCGTGTTCCAGAACAGCTGAACGCTGCTGAATTTGGTATCCACCGCGTCGATGTACTGGTCGAGCTGTTCGATCTGCTGGTGCTGGGCCTGTTCGTCCGCCTCGAGGTCGGCGAGCTTGGCCTGCAGATCGTCCACCGAGGCGCGCAGTTCACGGATACGGGCGCGTGTTTCGATGTGGCGCTGGCTTTTCATCGCTGAGCTCCTCGGTCGGTTTTCACAACTGGCTAACCACGATCAGGCCCAGGGGCAGGGCGAAAAACAATCCGCCAATGTAGGCCGCGACGTACAGCTTGCTGCGCTGGGCCAGGCTGGCCAGGCCGTTGGCTATCATCGGCGGCACGCCGCGCAGGAAGGGCAACCCGTAGATCAGCAGGATGCCCAGCAGATTGAACAGCAGGTGCACCAGCGCGATTTGCATCGCGAGCTCCGCGGTGGGGCCAGAAATGGCGGTCGCCGCCAGTAGCGCGGTCACACAGGTACCGATATTGGTCCCCAGGGTGAAGGGATAGACCTGCTTGAGGGTGAATACCCCAGTGCCGGCCAGCGGCACGATCAGCGCGGTAGTGGTCGAGGACGACTGCACCAGCACGGTGATAACCGCGCCCGAGCCGATGCCCGACAGCGGGCCGCGGCCGACGCTGGCGTGCAGGATATCCTTGGCGCGGCCGACCATGACCCGGCGCAGCACTCTGCCGATGGTCGACACCACGAAAAGGATGAGGCCGATACCGATCAGGATCAGCGCGACGCCGGTCCAGGTCTGGCTGGGCAGCCAGGCGACGCTGGCATTGAGCGCCGAGCTGGCCGGCTCGAGCAGTACCCTCATGAAATTGACGCTTTTCATGTCGACGCTGGCGTCGTGCACCAGCAGTCCGGCGATCGCTTCGGATATCCGTTGTAGTGGATGGAATAGCAATTCTAGCGGCAGCAACAGGGTCACTGCGGTGAGGTTGAAGGCGTCGTGCACCGTGGCGGCGGAAAAGGCGCGGCGAAATTCGTCGCCGTGGCGGATATGTCCGAGGCTGACGAGGGTGCTGGTTAGCGAGGTACCGATGTTGGCGCCCATGATCAGGGGAATGGCGATGGCGATCGGCAGGCCGCCGGCGACCATGCCGACGACGATCGAGGTCACGGTACTCGAACTCTGGATCAGCGCGGTCGCCGCGAGGCCGATCATCAGACCCACGAACGGGTTGGTGGCGAAGGCGAAGAGTTCCTTGGCGTTGTCGCCGGTGGCTACCTTGAAACCGTCACCGATCGCGCCTACCGCGGCCAGCAGCAGGTAGATCAGGCAGGCGACGATCAGCCAGGACAGCCACGGACGCGCCGCCGGTTCGTCGTGCTGTACAGGTAGCGCGTGGGTCTGGGTAGTCATTGTCGCCTCCGCCACTCGTGCTGGTGGCTTCAGGCTGCTGCGCGAAGATGACGTTGTGGTGACCGCAGCGCTGGGGGAGCGGCGGCCCGACGGACGGGCTGTCGGTCCGGCGACGTGGCTCCGTTCGCGGTGGTGCAAAAAGACGTGGAGGCCGAAACGGGTTTAATCGAGAATGGCCCGCGCCGCGCGAGCGGCCTGCAATCAACCCGGGCGTCCGGGGAACGTATTCAGGGCAAAGGAATAAAAATGCATAAGCGTTGCGTGGTCGGCGTTCTGGCCTGCCTGGTCGGTTTTTCGATGGCGGTTGAGGCCCAGGCGCCCGCGGAGGCGAAGCAGGACAAACAGGCGTTCATCGACGACCTGCTCGGCCGGATGACCCTCGACGAGAAGCTCGGCCAGCTCAACCTCGTCAGCATTGGCGACGACTATCCCCGCGAGACGGCCATGGCGCAGATCCGTGCGGGGCAGGTTGGCGGCATGTTCAATACGGTCACCAAGCCCGATATTCGCCGCATGCAGGATCAGGTCGAGCACAGCCGCCTGAAGATCCCACTGTTCTATGCCTACGACGTGGTCCATGGTCATCGCACCATCTTCCCCATCAGCCTCGGGCTCGCCGCCAGCTGGGACCTCGAGGCCGTGGCGCTGAGCGGCCGGGTGTCGGCGATCGAAGCCGCCGCCGACGGGCTCAACATGACCTTCTCGCCGATGGTGGACATTACCCGCGACCCCCGCTGGGGGCGTGTGTCCGAAGGGTTCGGCGAAGACACCTACCTCACCTCGAAGATGTCCGAGGTAATGGTGCGGGCCTATCAGGGCGAGGATCCGTCCGCGCCGGACCGCATCATGGCCAGCGTCAAGCACTTCGCCCTCTATGGCGCGGCCGAAGGCGGGCGCGACTACAACACCGTCGACATGAGCCCGCAGCGCATGCACCAGGATTACCTGCCGCCCTACAAGGCGGCGGTGGATGCCGGTGCCGGCGGGGTGATGGTCGCGCTCAATGCCGTCAATGGCGAACCGGCGACCGCCAGCCGCTGGCTGTTGCGCGACCTGCTGCGCCAGCAATGGGGCTTTGGCGGCGTGACGCTGAGCGACCACGGGGCGGTCAAGAGCCTGATCGAGCATGGCGTGGCGGCCAACGAGCCGCAGACGGCGAAGCTGGCGCTTGAGGCTGGCATCGACATGGACATGCACGACCGCATGTTCGGGCTGCACCTGCCGGGTCTGCTCGGCAGGGGCGAAGTCCAGCAGGCGCACATCGACGAGGCCGTGCGCAACGTGCTCGGGGTGAAATGGGACATGGGGCTGTTCGCCGATGCCTACCGTCACCTGGGCCCGGCCTCCAGCGACCCGGTCGACACCAACGCCGAGGAGCGCCTGCACCGCGCCGAGTCGCGGGCGGTGGCGCGTACCGCGATGGTCCTGCTCAAGAACGAGGCGCAGACGCTGCCGCTCGCCCGGCAGGGCACCCTGGCGCTGGTCGGGCCGCTGGCCGACAGCAAGCTGGACATGATTGGCAGCTGGTCGGCGGCCGGGCGCGCGGAGCAGGCGGTCACCCTGCTCGAAGGGCTGCGCAACGCGGTCGGCGACCAGGCGCGCATCCTCCATGCCCGTGGCGCCAACATCAGCGACGATCCGCGGGTGCTGGGCTTCGTCAACGACGCCGAGATCGAGAGCCCGGTCGACCCCAGGCCCGCCCAGGCGATGATCGACGAAGCGGTGGAGGCCGCACGCCAGGCCGATGTGGTCATCGCGGCGGTCGGCGAGGCGCGCGGCATGGCCCATGAGTCCGCCAGTCGCAGCGATCTGAACATCCCGGAAAACCAGAGGGCGCTGCTGCGGGCGCTCAAGGCGACCGGCAAGCCGCTGGTGCTGGTGTTGATGAACGGCCGCCCGCTGACCCTGAACTGGGAGCACGAGAATGCCGGCGCCATTCTGGAAACCTGGTTCAGCGGCACCGAGGGCGGCAACGCCATCGCCGATGTGCTGTTCGGCGACTACAACCCCTCCGGCAAGCTGCCGATGACCTTCCCGCGTTCAGTCGGGCAGGTCCCGCTCTATTACAGCGAGCTCAACACAGGCCGGCCGGCCAAGCCCGACGAGACCGGCTCGGGCAAGTACACCTCGCGCTATTTCGATATCGAAAACGGGCCGCTGTATCCCTTCGGTTACGGCTTGAGCTACACCGAATTCAGCCTTTCGCCGATCCGGATGTCCGACACCCGCCTCGGCCGCGACGGGCAGCTGACCGCCAGCGTGACGTTGAAGAACATCGGCACACGTGAAGGCGCCACGGTGGTGCAGCTCTACCTTCAGGATATTACCGGCTCGATCAGCCGGCCGAAGAAGGAACTCAAGGGCTTCGAAAAGGTGACGCTGGAGCCCGGCGAGTCGCGCCAGGTGAGCTTCCCTATCAGCGAGGCCGACCTGCGGTTCTTCAACGCTTCGCTGCAGTGGACGTCCGAACCCGGCGACTTCAACCTCTATATCGGCCTGGATTCGCAGGACGTCCAACAGCAGCGCTTCACGCTTCACTAGGGCGTGCATCGACGCGGATAGCCCGTCGGCGGTTGGGGTCAGTTGTAGCGGGTTCTGCGCTTGCAGGGCCCGGCTACCGCAACCCGCATGGAGTACCGCTGTGCCGACCTCAATTTTCCATCCTGTCGCCTGTCTATTGGGCGTAGGCCTCCTGATCGGATCAGCCGGCGTCCACGCCGACGACGCCGATGTGCTCGTGAGCCTGATCAACGACTACCGCAGCTCCGCGCAGACCTGCAATGGCGCCTCGGTCGAGGCGGCCGGCCCGCTGGCGCCCGACGAGCGTCTGGCCGGGTTGCAGGTCAGTTCCGGCGCGCAGACCCAGGCCGATCTGCAGCGTGCCGGATACCGCGCCGCCAGCCTTCAGGCGATCGCGGTTTCCGGCCCGAAGAACGCCGAGGCGGCCATGATGGCGATCGGCTCGCGTTACTGCAGCGCCCTGACCGATGCGCGCTTCGCAGAGGTGGGTGTGTCGCGCCGTGGCGACACCTGGCAAGTGGTCTTGGCGCGCCCGCAGCTTTCCTCCGATCTGGGCGACTGGCAGGCCGCCGGTCGCGAGCTGCTGGCGCAGGTCAACGGGGCCAGGGCCGCGTCACGCCGCTGCGGTAAGCGCACGTTCGACGCCGCGCCTGAGCTCACTTGGAACGCTGTGCTGGCCACGACCGCCCGGGGCCACAGCGAGGACATGGCGAAGCAGAACTATTTCGGCCACCAGGACCTCGATGGCGGCAATGTCGGCACCCGTGCCAGCGCACAAGGCTATCGTTGGGGGCGCATCGGCGAAAACATCGCTGCCGGGCAGGGCAGCGTGAAGCAGGCGATGGCCGGCTGGCTGGCGAGCCCGGGGCACTGCGCCAACATCATGAATCCGGATTTCACCGAACTGGGCGCGGCCTTTGCGATCGACCCGCGCAGCGACGCGGGGATCTACTGGACCCAGGTGTTCGGCAAGCCGCGCTGACTCATGTGTCAGGCGGCGTCGCTCCGCGCCGGCGGGTTGCCGCCTGCGGCCAGGTACTGCTGCAGACGCCGGCGGTCCTCTTCTGCGAACGCCAGCCCCAGCTTGGTGCGCCGCCAGAGTATGTCGTCCACCTCCAGGGCCCATTCCTCGGCGCGCAGGTAATCCACTTCGCGTGCATAGAGCCCTTGGCCCAAGTGTTCGCCCAGGGCGTCGAGCGCGCGCGCCTCGCCGAGCATCGCCCAGGCCCGGCTGCCGTAGGTGGTGGCCCAGCGTTGCGCCAGTTTCGGTTCGAGCCCTTCGACCTTGGCGATCAACTCCTCGGCCAATTGCCGCGCCGTGAACATACCTTCGCCGCCGGGCAGCGGTGCGGCCGCCGTCCAGCTGTCGCCCAGCTGCGGGAAGAACGGCTTGAGCTGTGCCATCGCCGATTCGGCGAGTTTGCGGTAGGTGGTCAGCTTGCCGCCGAAGACCGACAGCAGCGGCGCCTGGTCGACTTCGGCGGCCAGCGCCAGGGTGTAGTCGCGGGTGACGGCGGAGGGGTTGTCGGACTCGTCGTCGCACAGCGGTCGAACCCCGGAGAAAGTGTGCAGCACATCCGCCGGGGTGAGCTGCTTGCGAAAGTGCGTGTTGGTCACACCGAGCACGTAGGCGATCTCCTCGTCGGTGATCTTCACCTGCGCCGGGTCGCCCTGGTATTCGCGGTCGGTGGTGCCGATCAGGGTGTAGCGGCCCAGATACGGGATGGCGAAGACGATGCGGCGGTCTTCGTTCTGCATGATGAACGCCTGGTCGCCCTCATAGAGCCGCGGCACGATCACGTGGCTGCCTTGGATCAGACGGATGCCGTAGGGCGAGCGTTGCTGCAGGTTCTCGCCGATGAAGCGGGCCACCCAGGGCCCGGCGGCGTTGACCAGTGCCTTGGCGCGAATTGAGAAACGCTGCCCATCGGGCTTGCGCAGATCGACTTCCCAGACACCCTCGACGCGGCGCGCGCCCAGGCACTCCGTACGCGTGTGCAGACGCGCACCGTTTTCACGCGCGCTCATGGCGTTGAGCACCACCAGCCGGGCATCGTCGACCCAGCAGTCGGAATATTCGAAACCGCGGGTGATCGTCGGGTTGAGCGGGCTCTGGGTATCGAAGCGCAGCCCTCGCGACCCGGGAAGCTTCTTGCGCTTGCCGAGGTTGTCATAGAGGAACAGTCCGGCGCGGATCATCCAGGCGGGGCGCAGGTGGGGGCGGTGCGGCAGCACGAAACGCAGCGGCTTGACGATGTGCGGCGCCTTGGCGAGCAGCACCTCGCGCTCGGCCAGCGCCTCGCGCACCAGGCGGAACTCGTAGTGCTCCAGGTAGCGCAGGCCCCCGTGGATCAGCTTGCTGCTGGCTGATGAGGTATGGCTGGCGAAGTCGTCGCGCTCGCAGAGAAAGACCGACAGACCGCGTCCGGCCGCATCGGCCGCGATCCCCACGCCGTTGATGCCGCCGCCGATGATGGCCAGATCGAAGGATTCGGGAGCGGGGCGGGATGTGTCGGTCATGCGGACCTCCTCGATTACGAACATTTTCTTTCGAATACGAACATCCTAGCGCAATGAGAATTGCCTATCCAGCCAAAATATGTTCGTTTTATAGGTAAAAGAAAATAATCGAACAAAAAGTTGGCTGACCAAGAAAGTGTTAATGGAGAGGGCGGCATGCGGCGCGTTTGGACAACGCGCCGTGGGAGGGAGGACTCAGTCGGAGATCTCGAGCTTGACCTTGTTCCGGGCCAGGAGCTGGACGAAGGGCTCGGGCGGACGGGCTTCGGTGAACAGGCAATCGATCTGCTCCAGCGAACCGAGCCGGGTCATGGCGCTGCGCCCGAACTTGCTGGAGTCGGCGGCCAGGAAGATTCGACGGGCGTTGTCGATGATGGCCTGGGAGACGCGCACTTCTTGGTAGTCGAAGTCGAGCAGGGTACCGTCCTCGTCGATGCCGCTGATGCCGATCAGTGCGAAGTCCACCTTGAATTGGCCCATGAAGTCGGCGGTCGCCTGGCCGACCACGCCGCCGTCGCTGCGCACGTTGCCGCCAGCGATGAGCACATCGAAATCCTGCTTGGTGCTGAGGATGTTGGCGACGTGCAGGTTGTTGGTGATGACCTTGAGGCCCCTGTGGTTGAGCAGGGCGTGGGCGATGGCTTCGGTGGTGGTGCCGATGTTGATGAATAGCGACGCCTGGTCCGGCACCTGAGCGGCGACCGCCTCGGCGATACGCCGTTTCTCGTCGCGCATCTGGCGCGCGCGCATGGTGTAGGCCGTGTTTTGTACGCTGGAATCATGGGCCGCACCGCCGTGGTAGCGGCGCAGCAACCCGGCTTCGCCCAACTGGTTGATGTCCCGGCGAATGGTCTGGGGCGTCACGGCGAAGTGCTGAGCGAGCTCATCGATGCTCACATAACCGCGCTCGCGTACCAGCTCCAGGATGTTCTGCTGTCGGGGGGCCAGGCTCATAAGGCTTCCTTGTTGTCGATATGACCGGAAGGATGCCGCACTCCGGCGCTCGATTAAAGCCGTGTCGGTTCCAGGGATGAGGTGGGCTCCAAGTCGTGCCACCGACACTTTTGTGGGAGCGGTCTCGACCGCAACGGGTTCGGCGCGCCTATTCGCGGTCAAGACCGCTCCCACGGATCGACGCTCTCACGTCTTGCCCCGTAGAGGGCGCGATGAGCGATGCGAGTTACGGAGCTGCGATCAGTCGGTGTCGCGATGCTCTTGTGGGAGGGGGCTCGACCGCGATGAAGCCGCGCGCTATTCGCAGTCAAGACTAGGTGTCCCCGACCGCTCCCACGATAGATCAGGCGGGGGTCAGTCGTCGGCCCAGTTGCGCGTACGGTCCACGGCTTTCAACCAGCCTTTGTAGAGGGCTTCGCGCTGCTCACTGTCGAGGGCGGGTTGGAACATCCGCTCGATGCTGCTCCGGCTGCGCAGTTCGTCGAGGCTGCTCCAGAAACCAGTTGCCAGCCCGGCCAGATAGGCGGCGCCGAGGGCGGTGGTTTCCTTCATTTCGGGGCGTTCCACCGGGGTGCCCAGCAGGTCGGCCTGGAACTGCATGAGGAAGTTGTTGGCCACTGCGCCGCCGTCGACGCGCAGCGAGCGCAGGCGTTCGCCGGCGTCCTGCTGCATGGCGTCGAGCACGTCACGGGTCTGGTAGGCGATCGATTCAAGCGTAGCGCGGATCAGGTGATCGACCTTCACCCCTCGGGTCAGGCCGAACAGGGCGCCGCGTGCGCGCGGATCCCAATAGGGTGCGCCGAGGCCGGTGAAGGCCGGCACCAGATAGACGCCGTTGCTGTCCGGCACCTTGGTGGCGAAGTACTCGGAATCGAGCGAATCGTTGATCACCTTCAGCTCGTCGCGCAGCCACTGCACGGTGGAGCCGCCGTTGAAGATCGCGCCTTCCAGCGCATAGTTGACCTCGCCCTTCGGGCCGCAGGCGATGGTGGTCAGCAGGCCGTGTTCCGACCGCACGGCCTTGGTCCCGGTGTTCATCAACAGGAAGCAGCCGGTGCCATAGGTGTTCTTCGCCTGGCCGGGTTCAACGCACATCTGGCCGAACAGCGCGGCCTGCTGATCCCCGGCGATCCCTGCGATGGGGATGCCGGTGCTCTGGCCCGAGCCGATGTAGGCGTGGCCGTATATCTCCGACGAGGAGCGCACCTCGGGCAGCATCTCGCGCGGGATATCCAGCGCCTCGAGCATCACCGGGTCCCAGTCGAGGGTGTGGATGTCGAACAGCAGGGTGCGCGACGCGTTGGTGTAATCGGTGACGTGGGCCTTGCCCTGGGTCATCTTCCAGATCAGCCAGGAGTCGACAGTGCCGAACAGCAGGTCGCCGCGCCGTGCCCGCTCGCGGCTACCCTCGACGTGGTCGAGGATCCACTTGATCTTGGTGCCCGAGAAATAGGGGTCGATGACCAATCCGGTGGTCTTGCGGATGTGCTCTTCCATGCCGTCGCGCTTGAGCTGGTCGCAGATCGGCGTGCTCTGCCGGCTTTGCCAGACGATGGCGTTGTAGATCGGCCGACCGCTGAGCTTGTCCCAGACGATGGCGGTTTCGCGCTGGTTGGTGATGCCGATGGCGGCGACCTGCTCGTTGCTGATCCCGGCCTGGGCCAGCGCTTCGACGAATACGCCGCTCTGGGTGGCCCAGATTTCCATCGGATCGTGCTCGACCCAGCTGGGCTGCGGATAGATCTGCGCGAATTCGCGCTGGGCGACGGTGACGACATTGGCGTTGCGGTCCAGCACGACGGCGCGCGAGCTGGTGGTGCCCTGGTCGAGGGCGACGACGTAGTGCTTGTCTTGGCTGCTCATGACGACTCTTCCTTAGCGGACTTAAGCGGACTTCGAGGGCGCTGACACGTTGCGGTGAGGCTTCGGCTGCCTGATACAGGCGCTGCGCAGCAGCGGAGCCCTGGGAGAGGTGACCGGTGCCGTGGGCGAGCGCCATGATCATGGCAAGAAGGATAGCGGCAATCGCCACCCCTACCAGGCAGGTCTGGTCGTGCGCAACCTTGTCGCTACACGTTCGACCGTCGAAAAGGTTCGACGTTGTTCGGAACGAAAAACGAGCCTGCAGGCTGACTCACAGTGGCAAGTGGCGTTCGTCTTGCCTGGGCCGGGCGGTCCGGAGGCGGGGAGGGTCGACGCGGGGAGGGGCTTGCCCGCAAGGCGGGCAAGCGAAGCGAATCAGTCTTCGCGGCTGGTGACTTCCAGCAGGTGGTAGCCGAACTGGGTCTTGACCGGGCCCTGTACGACGTTGACCGGGGCGCTGAAGACTACGGTGTCGAATTCCTTGACCATCTGGCCGGGGCCGAAGGTGCCGAGGTTGCCGCCGTCGCGGCTCGAGGGGCAGGTGGAATTGTCCTTGGCGACCTGAGCGAAGTCGGCACCGCCTTCGATGGCGGCTTTGAGTTCGCTGCACTTGGCTTCAGTGGGGACCAGGATGTGACGGGCAGTGGCGCGGGCCATGGGGTGACTCCTCATTGAATAAGGTGCCGAGCCTACCCCAATCGCCGCGCGAGTCAAACGCCGCGCCGCCGCTTCCCGGCCTCAGTGCCCTCCGGCCGCTTCGCCACTGCCCTTGGCGGTGAACGGTGGTTTGGCCAGCCAGATGATCAGGAACAGCCCGAGAAACATCCAGCCCATCAGCGTGAAGTAATCCACCGTCGACATCATGTAGGCCTGGGCTTCGACCACCCGGTCGATGTGCGCGTAGGCCTGCTGCGAGGGTCCGCCGAGCTGGTCGAGATACTGCTGGGTGGCCGGGCTGTAGGCCGTCACGTGCTCGGTCAGCTGGGCGTGGTGGTAGATCTCCCGGCGGTGCCACAGCCAGGTGGTCAAGGACGAGGCGAAGCTGCCGCCCAGTACCCGCAGGAAGGTCGCGAGGCTAGAGCCTTCGGCGATGTCCTTTGGCGGCAGGCTGGAGAGCAGGATGCTGGTGGTCGGCATGAAGAACAGCGCGATGCCAAGCCCCATGAAGACCTGGATTTCGGCGATGTGGCGGTAGTCCACCTCGGTGTTGAAGGTGGCGCGGACGAAACAGGAGGCGCCGATCACCAGGAACGAGCCGCCGGCCAGCAGCCTGAGATCGAACTTGTGCGCGTACTTGCCCACCAGCGGCGAGAGGAACACCGGCAGGATGCCGATCGGCGCCGCCGCGAGGCCCGCCCAGACTGGCGTGTAGCCCAGCTGCGTCTGCAGCCACTGCGGCAGCAGCAGGTTGATGCCGAAGAACCCGGAATAGCCGAGCACCAGCGCCAGCGTGCCGAAGGTGAAGTTGCGGTGCTGGAACAGCCGCAGATTGATGATCGGATGCTTGTCGGTGAGCTCCCAGATCACCAGCGCTACCAGCGCCACCACCGAGACCGCGGTGCTGATCAGGATGAAGTTCGACTCGAACCAGTCCAGGTCGTTGCCCTTGTCCAGCACCACCTGTAACAGGCCGACGCCGAGCACCAGCAGCGCGAGGCCGATGTAGTCGATCGGCTGGTGGACGATGCGCTCGGGCTTGTTGCGCAGCTGCGCCCAGACCACCAGGGTCGCGAAAATGCCGATCGGTACGTTGATGAAGAAGATCCAGGGCCAGCTGTAGCTGTCGGTGATCCAGCCCCCGGCGATGGGGCCGATGATCGGCGCCACCACCGTGACCATCGCCAGCAACGCGAGCGCCATGCCGCGTTTGGCGGTGGGGAAGATGGCCAGCAGCAGCGTCTGCGCCATCGGGTAGAGCGGGCCGGCGAAGAACCCCTGCAAGGCGCGGAACAGCACCAGTTCAGGCATCGAACGGGCGATGCCGCAGAGGAAGGAGGTCACCACGAACAGCACCACAGCCGCGAGGAACAGCTTCACCTCTCCGAATCGCCGGGCCATCCAACCGGTCAGGGGCAGGGCGATGGCGTTGCACACCGCGAAGGAGGTGATCACCCAGGTGCCCTGTTCCGAACTCACCCCCAGGTTGCCCGAGATGGTGGGCAGCGCGACGTTGGCGATGGTGGTATCGAGCACCTGCATGAAGGTCGCCAGCGACAGGCCGACCACGGCGAGCAGCATGCTCGCCGGGCGAAAGGTGTTATCGCTCATGGATGCTCCGGGGCTCAGCCCTTGGCCAGGTCGGCGGCTGCAGGGCCGTTGGCGTGAATGGTGCGTTCGATCAGCGCGTTGGCTTCACCCATCTGGTCGTCGTAGACGGCGGTGGAGAAGCGCGGCTGTTGCGGCGGGCGTTGCGACAGCTGCGGCCCGTCCTGGTCGTGCAGGTCGACGGTCACGGCGGTGGAGAGGCCGATGCGCAGCGGATGCGTCTGCAGGTTGTCCGGCTCCAGGCGGATGCGCACGGGCAGGCGCTGGACGATCTTGATCCAGTTACCGGTGGCGTTCTGCGCCGGCAGCAAAGAGAACGCGCTGCCGGTGCCCACGCCCAGACTCTCGACGGTGCCGCGATACTGCACGTCGTCGCCATGCAGGTCGGCCGTGATTTCCACCGGCTGGCCGATGCGCATGCTGCTGAGCTGGGTTTCCTTGAAGTTGGCGTCGATCCAGATCTGTTCCAGGGGCACGACCGCCATCAGTGCCGCGCCCGGCTGAACGCGGCCACCGACCTGCACGGCGCGCTGCGCCACGTAGCCACTGACGGGCGCGACCAGGGTGCTGCGCGCATGGTTGAGAAAGGCCTGGCGCAGTTGGGCCGCCGCAGCTTTCACGTCCGGGTGCGAGGCGATGATGGTGTCGTCGACCAATGCGAGGTTGGTGTCGAGCTGTTGCTGGGCGGTAGTCAGGGCGTTCTGCGCGCTGGTCAGGGCGTCCTGGGCGTGGGCCAGTTCCTCGCGGGAAATCGCGCCGCTCTTGGCCAGCTTGCTGCGCCGCTCGAAGTCGGCCTTGGCACGTTGCACTTCGACCTTGCGCGAAGCGACCTGCGCCTTGTAGCCATCGACGTTGCTGAACAGGCCGCGTACCTGGCGCACCGTGCGCGCCAGGTTGGCCTCGGCGCTTTGCAGGGCGACTTCGGTGTCGGACGGGTCGAGCCAAACCAGCGGCTGGCCGGCCTCGACGTAATCGCCATCGTCCACCGCGATGCGGATGACGGTGCCGGTGATCTGTGGCGTGATCTGCACCAGATTGCCGTTCACATAGGCGTCGTCGGTCTCTTCGTAAAAGCGGCCATGGAGTGTGTGATAGAGGTACGCGCTGGCAACGCCGAGCGCGACCACGACGGCCAGAATCAGCAGGTAGAGCTTGCGCTTGCCGGACGCCTTGGTCGCTTCTGGCTGCGCGTTTGCAGTGTTTGTGGGAGCTTCGGACATGGTCGGTACTCAGCGTTGAACAGGGGTATTGGCAGAGGCGGGTAGCGGCATGGACGGCTCGAAGCCGCCTCCGAGCGCCTGCATCAGCAGCACGGAGCCGTCGACGCGCTCGGCATTGAGGCTCGCCAGCTGGCGGTCGGCCTGCAGCAGCTGCTGTTGAACGCTCAGCGCGTCCAGGTAACTGCCGATGCCGTCCGAATAGCGCTCCAGCGCCAGTTCATAGGAATGCTCGGCGATGTCGCGGGCACGTTGCTGCTGAGCGATCTGCTGCTCGAGCGAGCGCAGCCGACTGATGCGTTCGCCGATATCGCCCAGCGCGCCCACCAGGGTCTGGTTGTACTGCGCCACCGCCAGGTCGTAGTCGGCATCCCGACCGGCCAGGTCGGCGCGCAGTCGGCCGCCATCGAAGATCGGCAGCGACAGCGCCGGGCCGATGCTGAAGAAGCGGCTCGCCGAGCCGAACAGCGCATCGCCCAACAGCGACTTGCTGCCCGCGGCGGCGCTCAGGTTGAGGTTGGGATAGAAGTTGGCCTTGCTCGCGGCGATCTGCTTGTTCGCCGCTTCCACCCGCCAGCGTGCCGCGACCAGATCCGGACGACGTCCGAGCAGTTCGGCTGGCAGCTCCGCAGGCAGGGTTACCGCCGTGGGGGCGATCAGCCGGGGGCGCGGTAGCGAGTCGCCGCGATCGGGGCCTTTGCCCAGCAGCACGGCCAGACGGATGCGTGCGCTTTCGACCTGTTGCCTGGCATCGGTCAGGGCCGCTTCGGCCGCCGCTTCCAGGCTCTGGGTCTGCTGCAACTGGTACTCGCTGTCGAGCCCGGCATCGACCCGGCCCTGGGACATCTGCAGGATGTCCCGGTTGCGCTTGAGATCCTGCTCGGCGATGTCCTGGGTGGCGTACGCCAGGCCCAGCGCGTTGTAGGCCCGGGCGACCTGCGAAGCCAGGCTCAGACGAGCGTCCTGACGGTCCACTTCGCTGGCCTGGGCCTGGCCGACGGCCGCTTCCCAGGCGGCGCGCTGGCCGCCCCAGAGATCGAACGTATAGCCCGCATCCAGCGACAGGCTGCGCAGGGTGCTGTAGCGCTCGCCCTGGCCCAGCGGATCGTCGACACGCGACAGCCGCGAGCGGGTAATGCCGCCGTTGGCATCGAGCCGCGGCTGGCGCGCAGCGTCCGCCGCCAGTACCGCCGCGCTGGCCTGGCGGGCGCGGGCGTCGGCGACCTGCAGGTCAGGGCTGGACTGCAGCGCTTCCTGGATCAGGGCATCGAGCTGGGCGTCGCCGAGCCGGTTCCACCAGTCCTGGCGCGGCCAGGCGGCCGGGGAGAGGGAAGCGCCCAGGCTGCGCTCGGCCTCGAGCGAGGCGGGATCGATCAGTTTGCCCTCGCTGTGCAGTCCTTCGAAGGATGCGCAGCCGGTCAGCAGCAGGGCGGCCGTCAGCAGGCTCAGTGGGCGGGAAAGGCAGTTCACGTCAGGCATCTCCTCGGGGTTGCGGCAGCGCGTCGGCGGCGCTGAGCATCTTCGTCAGAATCCGCTGGAATTCGCTGACCTCGGCGGCGCTCAGGCACTCGGTGAGCTCGTTCATGGAATCGGCTGCGATTTCCGGGACCCGCTCGCCCAGGGCCTGGCCGCGATCGGTGAGCACCAGCTGCACCTGGCGCCGATCGGTACTGGAGCGCTCGCGGCGCAGAAGGCCCTTGGTTTCCAGACGGTCGAGCATGCGGGTCATGGCGCCGCTGTCCAGGCTCAGGGCGCGGCAGAGTTCGGCAGGCGTGGAGGCGAAGCGCCGGTTCATCAGCAACACCACCTTGAACTGGGCGGCGGTGAGTTCGTGGTCGCTCAGGTGCCGCTCGAGGATGCGGTCCTTGAGCTGGTTGATCAGCGCGATGAGATGGCCGAGCGATTGTTCGACGGGGTAGTTGTTGCGGTCGAAATGCGGCATGGAGGATAACTGCCTAGGCAAATAATGGGTGACACATTACTGCCTAGGCAGGTAGTTGCCTAGTAACATTTAGAAATATTTATCGAGGCGAATGAGGTAAGGAGGCGTTCGATGAAAAGGTGAAAAGGCGAGAACGCGTTATCGAATGTCGATGATGGCTATTTGCCTTGATAGGCCATATCGGTATAGTCCGCGCCCGCAATGGACCTGCTGAGCTGGCTACAGCTGGACGAGTCGTCCATCGCTTCCCCGAAATCAAACGGAATGATCATGAAAGCCAAGCAGTTCTTCGCCGTGACCCTCGGCGCCGTCTTCCTCAGCGCCTGTACCGCCACCACCAGCCTGCGTTCGGCTGACCCGCAGCTGGCGGTTGCCATCAACCAGGATGCGCCGCTCGTTCTGGCTGCCCCGGTGGAAAAAACCTACAAGACGACCAGCTTCGGGCAATACCGCTTCAAGGCCACCCGCGCCGACGGCGAGCCGATGTACGGCCTGGTTCCGCTGAAGTTCAACAACGGCTACCTGGTCGCCGACATCCTGTTCTTCGCACCGGCGCTGTTCTACAACCTGCGCGAGGTCTACCCGTTCTATGAGTTCGATGCCGAAGAAGGCGTGGTGCGCTACAAGAAGCGCGCCGAGGACGAGTGGGTCAGCTACCGTCCGACGGCAGCCGAACAGCAGCGTGCTCGCGAATACTTCGCCAACGCCAAATAAGAAAAAAGGGGCCTAGGCCCCCTTTTTCTTTGCCTGTAGCTCGTTATCGCGGCACCACGCGCACCCGTCCGGCGGTGTTGTCGCGGCCGGACGCGCGCTCGTTCTCCGAGCGCCCGGGGATGTTCGCATCGTCCGAGGCGATATCCGAGACGCGCGTGTTCTCGACTTCGCTCGTCCCTACGCTGACCGAGGTGGCGTCCGGGTAGCCCGTGGTCAGGGCTGCGGTGCTCGCGGTGGCCGGCCGGCTATCGCCGTCCGTTCCGCGATCGCTCTGTTCGTCGATGTCGATGGCGCCGTTGCGGTTCATCACCTCTTCGACCAGCGAGACGCGCGACTCGTCGGCGACGCTCACCGTGACGATGGTCGAGCCGCGGTGCATGGCGTCGGAATAGCCTCCTGCGTGTTTGTCCGAGTCGTCACCGAAGACCGAATGGAAGAAATTGGTGACCCGCTCGCTGAGCGAGTCTTCGCGCTTGGTGACATCGTGAGTGACCTCGACCTGGCTGCTCTTCACCATGTCCGGGTTGCTCGATGCGGAAATCTGGATGTCCTCGCCGGCCACGCCCTGGGACGTCAGCTCGGCTTTGACCTTTTCGGCTTGTTCGTAGCGGTCGAATGCGGCAATCAGAATCTGGGTCATCTCTCACCTCTGGGTCAGGGGGCAGCCATCCGCTGCGTTCGATGGCGTGAACGCCGGTGGCCGGCGCCTCGGTTCACGCGCTCCTGACTATTGGGCGCAAGACGGGGCGTGATGGTTCAACCTCAATTGTTGGGGAAGATGAACGCCCCGGTCACCGCTGCTCGCGCCAGCAGGCCTGACACAGGCGGAACTTGCGGTCGAGCAGAGGCATGGGGCCGCCGCAGCGTTTACAGGCCTTGCTTTCGCCCGACAGGCGTCGTTGATCGGATCTTCGCGGTCGCCGTTCGCGGGACAGCTCCTGGGTAATCGCATCGTTGAGCAGGCGCCGGTGTTGTTCGCCTTTTTCCACCTGAGGAAAGCGTTCTGGCAAGGCGCGGGCCAAATGCAGGTAGGTCTCGATGACGTGCAGCGAGCTCTCCAGCGTGGCCAGGTCGGCGTTGATGATCAGCCGCGGCAGGTCCACCGCCTGGCCCGCGGCGACACGCTTGAGCCACTGCTGGGCGAAGCCGCTGGCGGGGCTTTCCAGGCCGCCGCGGATCGGCGTGCAGGCGAATACCCAGCGCAACCACATGTCGATGGCTGGGTCGTCGATCAGCTCGATCCACTGCGCCAGCTCGTCCGGCAGCACCGAAACGAAGGCCGCGCCGTAGTTGATGTTGCGGTTGAAGGTCAGCCAGGCACGCATCAGGCTGGGCTCGTTCATCAGCTCGGCGATGGCGGTCAGGTGGTCGATGGACGGGCGCACCTGGAACTGCGACAGATCCACCGGCAGGTCCGGGCTGTTGAACAGCCGCTTGATGTTCTTGAGCACGCCCGGGTCGAGGGCGGTGATGGTGCCGTTGTCGTGGTGGCCGAAGCGCCCGGCACGCCCGCCGATCTGCTTGACCTCCTGCACCCTGAGCTGACGATTCTCGATGCCGTCGTACTTCTCGTCGGTGTAGAAGCACAGCGTGTGGGCCGGCAGGTTCAGCCCCATGCCCACCGCGTCGGTGGCGACCATGATCTGCGCTTCGCCTTCTCGGAAGCGACGCGCCTGCTCCCGGCGCACCTCAGGCGAGAGGGCGCCGTAGACCACCGCGACGCTCTTACCGGTCATTTCCAGCAGGCCCTTGAGTTCGAGCACGGTCTTGCGGCTGAAGGCCACCAGCATCGAGCCTTCCTCCAGGTGCTTGAGCGTGGTGGAGTGGCGGGCCACGTCGACCGGGGAGAGGCGTTTGGTGCGCTGGATCACCAGGCGGTCTTCGCACAGCTCGCAAAGCGTCTTGAGCGACGGCTCGATCAGCGCCGGGCCGGTCATCATCAGCTCCGGCGTGTAGGCGCTCACCAGCGCATCGACCCAGGCCCAGCCACGTTGCGAGTCGGCCAGCAATTGCACTTCGTCGACCACCACCACGTCCCAGTGCTGATGACGGAAGCGGGCGAACTCCTCCACCGTGCAGCAGAAGTGGGTGGCGCCTTCGCGGATGATTTCCTCCTCGCCGGTGACCAACGAGCAAGGCACGCCCATCGACTCGATGCGCTCCTGGTTCTCCAGCGCCATCAGCCGCAGGGGAGACAGGTAGATGGCGTGCTTCACCGAGGTCATCGCCTCGATGGCGCGGTAGGTCTTGCCGCTGTTGGTCGGGCCCAGCAGCGCGGTCCATTTGCGGGTCAGCCGGCGCGCCGGGTAGAGCTTGTGGTAGTGGACGAAGCGCGGGTTGTTCTCCAGCAGGACGGCAAACGCCATCTTTTCCTCATGCTGCTGGCGTTCCCGGCGAAGCGCCTTGCGCAGCTTGTGCGGCTCCAGCCAGAAAAGCTCGGTCAGCCGCTTGTGTTCGAGCAGTTGCAGGTCGAAGCCCTGGGCTTCACTGAGCATCAGGTCGAACTTGGCGCGCAGTTCGTCCTCGTCGCGGGCCTTCCAGGCCTGGACTTCCTGGTCGCTGAGCAGGTGGTCCTGGCCGCCGGGGATGCGCCGCTGCACCTCGAGCGAGAGGTCGCCCTGGCGCAACTGCACCACGTAGCGCAGCTCATGCCGGATCTCGTTGAGGATGTCGAAGGCCCTGGACGCGAACTCCTCGAGCCGGGGGAACGCGGTGGGTATTCGCTCCAGCACCTGGGCGCGCTCTTGCTCGGTCATCCGTGCGAACGGCGCTTCGAGCATGCGCAGGCGTTCGCGGACCACGCCCTGGACGGCCAGCCGGGCGTTCTCGTCGAAGGCCTCGGGTGTGGCGCTATCGGGGATACGAAAGGCCCAGTCGGGCTCCAGCAGGCCCTGAACAGAGCCTAGGCTGAAGGGCTTCTCGCTGCCGAACAGATCGACCGGGCACTGGAAATCGTTGACATCGCGATTCAGTAGCCGGCCGAACAATCCGGCCGGCTCCTGCAGGACGGCGTCCACCGTCTCCGGCTCCAGGCCGAGCCAGAACGCCTTGGCGGCGCGGCCTATGGCCGGTGGCTGGTAGCCGACGTAGACGGTGAACCATTTTTCCTGGTGGTTCTTCTTCGGATTGAATTCGGGATATCGCTCGCTGGCCCAGTCGAGGAAACGTTTGAGCCGCTCCTGCTTGAGGGATGAGCGTTGCTTGACTTCGACCTTGCGCATGATCGACGCCTCTTCTGATCGTGGCGGGCAAGCCAGCCGCTGGAAGGCAGTGGTTGGCTAAAAGGTTGGACATTGCGATGGCGCCATCCTATCAGTGCCGATGGCGACGGGAGGACAGACGGGCGACGGCCCGGCGCAAAGACCTAGATCATCGCGCGCTGGCGCAGATGGTCGATCACCCGCTCGGCGAGCGCCTCGGCATCTTCTTCGTCGGCGGGCAGGCGCAGGTCGGGCGACTGCGGTGCCTCGTAGGGGCTGCCGATACCGGTGAAGTTGGGCAACTGGCCGGCGCGCGCCTTCTTGTAGAGACCCTTGGGATCGCGCGTTTCGCAGGTTTGCAGCGACGCGTCGACGAAGATCTCGACGAACTCGTCGGCCTCCAGCAGCTCGCGCACCATCTGCCGCTCGCTGCGAAACGGCGAGATGAAGCTGACCAGGGTGATCAGCCCGGCCTCGACCATCAGCCTGGCGACCTCGCCGACGCGGCGGATGTTCTCGACCCGGTCCTCGTCGGTGAAGCCCAGGTCGCGGTTCAGGCCGTGGCGCACGTTGTCGCCGTCCAGCAACATGGTGCGCTTGCCCAGGGTTTGCAGGCGCTGCTCCACCAGGTCGGCGACCGTCGACTTGCCCGAGCCGGAGAGCCCGGTGAACCACAGCACGCACGGCTGCTGGGCATTGGTGGCGGCGCGGCTGGCCTTGTCGATCTTCATCGCGTGGCGGTGGATGTTGGCGGCGCGCCGCAGGCCGAAGGCGACCATGCCGCAGGCGATGGTCGTCTGGCTGGTGTGGTCGAGCAGCTGGAAGGTGCCGGTGGCCGGCCGCTCCGCGCTCGGGTCGAAGGGCAGGGCACGGTCCAATGCCAGATTGCAGAAGGCCAGGTCGTTGCGGTTCAGGCGCTTGGCCGCATGCCGTTCGAGGCTGTCCGGCTGCAGCCGATGCTTGATCTCGGTGACCCGCGCGCCGACCAGCGTCTCGCCCAGGCGTAGCAGGTAGCGTCGCCCCGGGTAAAGCGGTTGCTCGTCCAGCCACAACAGGTGCGCGGCGAACTGGTCGGACACTTCCGGGCGGGCCTGGGGCGTCGCGATCAGGTCGCCAGGGGATACCGACAGCGCGGGTTCCAGGGCGAAGCGCAGCAAGGGTCCGGCCGGCGAGCCGATGTATTGGAGCTGGGCCAGCCGCGACGGCTCGGCGCCCGGCAGCACCACCACCTCGTCGCCCGGATGCGGCGTGCCGGCCAGCAGCCGCGCGCAATGGGGCAGCGCATGGTCGGCGTCGCAGGGCAGCGCGCGCAGGCGCAACGGCTGCTCGGTGGCTGCCGGCGCGCAGCCTTCGAATTGTTCGAGCAGGGGTTTGCCGCGGTACCAGGGCAGGTGGGCGGAGCGCTGGTGGAGGTTGTCGCCGCTCCCGGCATCCACCGGCACGGCCACCAGCCGGGCGATGCCGATCTGCTCGCAATAATTGCGGTATCGCCGTACCAGACGGGCGAACGCGTCCTCGCGCCAGTCCATGCCCTGCATCCGGTTGACCACCAGCACCAGTTGACGCACCCCGAGCAGCGAGGCGACCAGGCCCAGGCGGTGCGCCTCGGCATCGATGCCCGTGCGTGCATCGACCACCACCACCGGCACCGTCGGCAGGGCATCGGCCAGCTGCGCGAACCAATGGCCCGGCTGCGCGGCATCGCTCAGCAGGAAGCGTTGCCGGGCGTCGCTCAGATCGCCCCGTAACCGTTCGATGAGCTGCGCGACGCCCGCATTCTCGCTGCCATGCACCAGCAGGCGGAACGGGCCGGGACAGGGCTGCGGGACGCTGGCAACTTCAAGGCGTGACGGGTTGGAGCGAGCCATTGGGATTCCCCCGCGCAGTGCTGTCAGCCGACCTGTTGCACCCTGTCGGTCTGGCCGTAGCCGAATCGCGCCGCGACCGGGCCGGTGATGGTCTGGATCGTCGCCCGTTCCTCGGCGGTGAATGTCGGCTGGTAGTAGGTCGGCGCATGCAGTCCTGCCGCGGCCTGTTCGATCGTTTCGGCGGGAAAGGCCAGCTCGCTGTGGGCCAGCACCCGTTCGAGGGTGTCGCGCGGCGCCCCGCACAGGTCTTCGTAGCGCACCACCTGACACGCCTCGCGCAGTGCGGGATCCGCCTCGAGGGTGTCGGCCAGGTGGCGGTAGACGTCGGCCCAGTAGTGGGCCCAGCCTTCGACTTCCTGGCCGTCGCGCCAGAGCTGCTGGATTCGCTCGGTGCTGGCCGGGTTGCCGAGGTTCATCGGCCGTCGGTCCAGGCCGAACTCGTAGTGGCCGACCCGGCGCATGTGTTCCAGCGCCCGGGGTTCCTGTGTTTCGCCGGTGGCGAAGAGCGCCTGCTGCTTGATCAGCGAAGCGATGTGCCAGACCGGATCGCGTATCGCCAGGATGAAACGCGCCTGGGGGTAGAGCTTGTGCAGGTAACCCAGCCGGGCGAGGTTGTAGTTGCCCTTGGCCAGGTAGCGCTGGCGCTTGCGGATGGCCAGCAGCTTGCGCAGGTGATCATCGTAGAAGCGCTCGAACAGCGGATGGCTTTCGTCGCGCCCGAGCACCGAGCTGCGGGCCGGGTCGTGGGCGTCGGGGAAAAAGCCCATCCAGATCATCTCCTCGAAGGCCTCGGGGCTTTGCGAGGTGATGGCGATACCGTCCTTGTGGGCGCGCTCCTTGGCCGCTTCCTTCTTTTGCGGCACCAGCGACAGCCAGCGATTCCACCAGTAGGGCGTGAACACCGGCGGGAAGTCCGCATAGCGGTGGCTGGCCACGCTGGGATGGCTGGCCAGCTGTTCGAGCAGGATGGTGGTGCCAGAGCGGGCGAGGCCTGCGACATAGATCGGCCGATCGATGCGGATGTCGACCAGGGTGTCTTCGAGCAGGCGGCTTTCCAGATTGCCGAAACGGATCCAGGTCTGCGGGTAGCGATGGATCCAGCCACTGAGCAGGTGCATCCAGGTCGGTACGTCGAACGCCGGATCGGCTGTTTCGTTCTTGGGGTTCTGCTCGGTCATTCGATGCGTGCCCAACGGTAGGTGAGCAAGGAGGCGAGCATCATGCCGGGCAGCAACAGCGCCAGCCATGTGCGCATCCAGGAGGGGCCGAACGGCAGGTAGGAACGCTCGGGCAGACCGATCTCGACGCGCTGCACGGCGTTGTCGTCCGGCAGGTAGCCGAGCGGGTTGCCGAGCAGCCAGTTCCACCAGTGGCGCTGTTCGATCACGGTGATCGGCGCGGTGAGCTCGATGTCCAGCCAGTCGCTGTCGGGCAGGTTGATCCGCACGATGGGAATCTCGCCGTCGCCGAACCACTCGGCATAGAACGGCTCCGGCGCGACGTTCATCGCCGGTGCCTCGTCGGGTTGCGGATAGTCGTGGCTATAGGCTTGGTCCAGCCAGCTGAGCAATGCCAGCAGCGGCAGCATCGAGATCAGGGTCGGCAGGGTGACGAGCCCCAGATGGCGGAACGCGGCGCCAAACTGGGCGCGGATCAGCGGGCCGGCTTCGCTCATCTCGCCATCGAAGTTGTTCAGCCGCTGGCGTGCTTCGCGTGCCTCGCGCTTGGCGCGGCCAATCGAAGCCTGGGGGGATATCACCCGATACAGCAGCAGCGTGCCGGCCCCACCGATCGCTGCCCAGAGGAGCAACCGTGCGGTATCGGGCAGGGCCGTGGCCATGGCGTCGTCGATGGCGGCGAACAATGGCGCGGGAAGGTTCAGTAGTCCCATAGGTCCCTCGGGTTTCGGGCCGTGATCGACAGAGGGTTCAGCCGGCGTGACGGTCAAGGACCGACATGCCGGCACCGGGCATCAGAGGCGGGTGCCGTGGGTGCCGGTGGTTTTCTCCTCGACGGGCGTTGCGTGCACAGGGGCTTCGCTCGGCTCGGCCTGGCGTGCCTGGACCACCGGTGTTTCGGTAACCGGCGACGTGGAACTGGCGGTTGCGACCTGTTCGGCCTTGCGCCGCCGACGCATGCGACGGATCGGCCACATCACGATGTAGATCACCGCCACACCGACGGCGGCGAGCAGCCCCCAGAGCGCGGCGAGCAATCCCAATCCGGCACCGGGGCCGACGTAGGCGTGGGCAGCGAGGGGTAGGGTGGTGAGAAGGAGCCCGGCGAGCAGGGCCTTGGGGAATCGCTTGGTGTCAGCGGTCATGACATTCACCTTTGTTGAGGATTGTCGATAACGGCGCGGAAGTCCTTGTCGAATTCTCCAACAGAGAAGCGTTGTCCTGACGAGACGATCGGAATGTATCGGTCCCGGTCTCCACCGCGGATCGGGTTGATGAACTCCCAGGCGATCTCGCCTGCGGGCGTCACTTCGAAGAGCCGACCGCCATCGGATTCATTGATCAGGCGGTTGCCGTTGGGCAGGGTCTGGGCCGAGCTACGCACATAGCTGTCGAACGGCTGTTCATCGTTTCCCGCGTAGCTCCAGACAATGGCATGGGTGCCAGGGTTCACTTCCAGCACCCGCGCGGCGTTGCCGACCTGATAATTGGCGGCGTTGTCGAACAGCGTGAAGTTGCCGTTGGGCAGCGCCCGGGCATCGTGCTGCACGATCCACGGGCCGCGGGTCGCCCAAGTCATCTCGCCGGTTTCGGGATCGACCAGGGCCACGGTGCCGATGTTGCGAAAGGAAATCAGCACCTGGCCCGGGCGCCCCTGTGCCGGAGCGAAGGCAGCGGTGAGGGTCTCGTCCAGGTACTGCACGCTGTTGGCGTGCAGCGGGTCGGAACCCGCGTAGGCCGGCGTCTGGTAGACCGGCTCGGCGTACGGCGAGTCGAGGAAGGCCCGGGCCAGCGATACCTTGCTCAGCTCCTCGCCGGTCTGGCCGTCGAGCACCACCAGGAAGTCGTCCAGCCACGGCCGCTCCAGCCCCTGCAGACCGGGAATGTCGTCCTCGCTGAGGTCGTGGGTGAGGGTCACGACCCGGCCGTCGGGCGTCAGGTGCAGGTCGTGGTGGGTCGGCCCGTGGTAGGCCCAGAGCAGCTTCGAGTCGCGGTCGATGCGGATCAGCCCGTAGCCCCAGGGTGTGTCGTTGTCGGCGGTGATTACCACCAGCAGGTCGCCATTGGGCATCAATCGCGCCTTGTCCCAGTAGATGCGATCGGCGTCGCGCGGCGCCCGGCCACTGGGGCTCTTGTCCCAGATATGGTCGTAGGGCAGCTCCCAGCGGTGCACCACCTCGCCCTGCATGTCGATCAGCTGGGCGTAGCTGCCGTCACCTGAGGTGTAGAGCGTCACGCCCTCGTAGGTCTGGCCCGGCTCGTTGAGGGTCACGCCGCGGTCGTCGCGTCGCGCCTCGCGCCACAGGTGGGTCTCGGTATGCAGGTCGGTGGCTGACAGCTGGCTGAGCAGCGCATGCCCGGCTTTGTAGGCGTCGTTGAAATAGGTGTAGGGGAAGGTCTTGGCGAGCACCACGAACGCACCGGCCACGAAGGCGATGAATACGATGGCCGCGAAGAAAAGGGTAAATCCGATTCGATCCGATCGATCCATCCGACCTCCTGCAGTGGGTGCAAGACAGCGCCGCGCATGCGCGGCGTGAGGGCTGGCGCTCAGCCCGAACCTGCCTTGGGACTGCCGTAATGCCGTCGCGTTCGCTTAGGGGGCGGCCTGCGAACGGCAATCGGTAACAAGATGCTGCCCGACCAGGAAACGCTGTGGTGCGCCAGCGCCCACGAGACGCTGAACATACGGCGTCGCGGTTTGTCTGCCTCACAGGCGCGCCTGCGATCGCGGGCGCGCATCCTGTTATTGCAAGGTGCCGTACATGACCGATGACTCGACCCACGCCACGTTACCGCCGCAGAGCCAACCTCCGCTGGCTCGGCCCCGCCGCGCCCTCGGCGTGGCGGTATTGATTCCCCTGTTGCTGGCGGTGGCGACGCCTTTTCTCTACCTGCACGGCAAGGCGTACCACGAGGGCTACCTGGGGTATTTCGATCTCGAGCCTTCGATGTTCCCGCTGGATACCGCCGCGACCCTCATGACCGCAGTGATGGCCTGGGCGCAGGCGGCGACGGCCGGGTTAACCGGGCTGACCGCGCTGCTGGCGGCCAACATTGGCCTGGTGCTGGCGCTGTTCGTGCTGGCGGTGCTGCTGTTCGGGACCTTCAACTACCTCATCCGCCGCTATCGCCCGGCGCTGGAGCGGTCGCGGCGTGCCCAGGCCGGCGATGCGCCCACGAGCTGGTGGCGCGAGCTGGTGCGAAGTGCGCTCTATCTGTTCCTGCCGGGTTATGCGTTGTTCGCGCTGTTGCTGATGGTGGCGCTGATCATCCTGCTGAACGTCGTGCCCTTCGTGAAAATCGGTGCCGACCAGGCGGCGCGGGACCTGCAGGGCGAGTTCAGCCGTGCGCCGGCGGTTCAGGTGGCGGACATGGTTGGTGCGGTGTCCGAGTATCGACTGATCCAGTGCTCGACGCTGTTCTGCGCGCTCTACGCCCGGGGCACGGTGATGGCGGTGCCGGTGTCGGCGATCAACGCGGCGGTCACCGATGTCGGCGACAAGCTGGCGACCGGGCAGGAACGGCCCCGGCGCGAGTGACGGACATGGCGGCGTCGGCCCAGGACTCCCCGCTGTGGCTCGGTTGTGCCGGCTGGAGCCTGCCTCGCGAGCAGTGGCCGGCTTTCCCCGCCGAAGGCACGCACCTCGAGCGTTACGCCGGGCGCCTGCCGGCCTGCGAAATCAACACCTCCTTCTACCGGCCGCATCGGCCGGCCACCTACGCCAGGTGGGCGCAAAGCGTGCCGCCGGGGTTCCGCTTCTCGGTCAAGGTGCCCAAGCAGATCACCCACGAGCAGCGCCTGGGAGACTGCGACGCCATGCTCGAGGCCTTTCTCGAGCAGTGCACGGCGCTGGGTGACCGGCTCGGCTGCCTGCTGGTGCAGCTGCCGCCTTCGCTGACCTATGACGCGCCGGTGGCCGAGCGATTTTTCGCTGCCCTGCGGACCCGCTTCGAGGGCGACGTCGCGCTGGAACCGCGCCATGCCAGCTGGCTGCAGGCCGAACCCTTGCTGCACGACCTGCGCATCGGTCGGGTCGCGGCCGATCCGTCGCCCCTCGGCGAGCCGTTGCAGCCTGCGGGCTGGCCACAGCTGCGCTATTACCGTTTGCATGGCTCGCCACGCCTGTACTACTCGGCATACGGCTCCGAGCGGTTGCGGCCGTTGGCCAGGCAACTGCTGGCCGAGCGCGAGGCGGGCGCGCAGGTCTGGTGCATCTTCGACAACACCGCCAGCGGCGCGGCGGTGGCCGATGCGCTGCTCATGCAGGACTTGTCCGGTGGGGCAGGGTGAGCGTTCGCCCTTGGAGTTGTAAGGTCCGTGTGGGGAGCTGGTCCCTGGTCGCGGTTGCGGCACTTTGAAACGCTAGCGGGCTTGACCGCGAGCTTTGAGTCCAGACGGCATTCCGATCGCGAGCGTAACGGCACCCGTTCTGGTTCGAGCAAGTCCGGCGCTCCACTGTGCTGAAGGCCGCCCACACCACTCGTCGTCGGTTCGCCCAGGCGTCCGGGACGCGATTGTGAAGGGTCTGGGTGGAGGCGTAGAATCCGCGCCGCTCAGGTCGCTCTCCCATCTCCATCGTATTCGCCGTCTCCAGCCCGCCAACGGCCGGACGCGGTGTCTGCCGCGCATGGAAACGGATGGGTTTCTTCTTCGCTGTTCCTTTCGGCGTCCCGTGTCTCACGGGAGCGCGGCCTCGCCATTGGAACAGGCTCTACCTTCAGACTCGCTCGATGACCACAGTTGCGGACACCACCGCCGGACGCTGGATCAGTGTGATCGCACTGGCCCTTGGCGCCTTCATTTTCAATACCACCGAATTCGTGCCGGTGGCGCTGCTGTCGGACATCGGCCGCAGCTTCGAGATGCCCACGGCCCACGTCGGGCTGATGCTGACGATCTACGCCTGGGTGGTGGCGCTGATGTCGCTGCCGATGATGCTGCTCACCCGCAACATCGAGCGGCGCAAGCTGCTCACCTTCGTGTTCCTGGTGTTCATCGCCAGCCATGTCGTTTCCAGCCTGGCGTCGAGTTTCGCCATGCTGATGGTCAGCCGCGTCGGCATCGCGCTGGCCCATGCGGTGTTCTGGTCGATCACCGCATCGCTGGCCGTTCGGGTCGCGCCCGAAGGCAAGCAGGCTCAGGCGCTCGGTCTGCTGGCGACCGGTAGCGCACTGGCCATGGTGCTCGGCATCCCGCTGGGCCGGGTCGTGGGCGAGCTGCTGGGCTGGCGAACCACCTTCCTGGCGATCGCGGTCATCGCCGGGGTCACCATGCTCTGCCTGATGAAGGCGCTGCCGTTGCTGCCGAGCCAGAATTCCGGTTCGCTGCGCAGCCTGCCGGTGCTGTTCAAGCGTCCGGCGCTGGTGGCCGTCTACGTGCTGACGGCGCTGGTGATCACCGCTCATTTCACGGCCTATACCTACATCGAACCCTTCGCCCAGCTCGTCGCCGGGATCAGCGGTGACATGACCACCGTTCTGCTGTTGCTGTTCGGCGGCGCGGGAATCCTCGGCTCGTTCCTGTTCAGCCGCTACAGCGGCCGCTATCCGAAGGGCTTCGTGATCGTGGCCATCGCCGTGCTGTCGCTGTGCCTGCTGCTGTTGCTGCCGGCGGCGACGGATTCGTCCTCATTGGGCGTGCTGGCGGTTGTCTGGGGCATCGCCAGCATGTGCTTCGGTCTAGCGCTGCAGTCCAAGGTGCTGTCGTTGGCCTCCGACGCGACCGACGTGGCGATGGCGCTGTTCTCCGGCATCTTCAACATCGGTATCGGCGGCGGTGCCTTGCTGGGCAGCCTGGTGAGCACCCACCTCGGCCTGCCGAACGTGGGCATCGTCGGCGGCCTGCTGGCCTTCGCCGGATTGATGCTCTGCTGCCTGACCACCTACCGCTTCGCGCGCCCGCTGCGGCCGACCGTGCCGTAGCGCTGGCATCAGAGATCGATGCCCTGGCGGCATGCGTTCTGTCGGCTTTGTCGACGCGGGCGTTGTAAAGGCCGCACGCTGGGCTACATAAGTCTTATGTCTGCTGATTCCACAGGCCGGGCGCCGCTGATCGCAGTGCCCGGCCTCGTTTTTGCGAGACGGCGCATCTAGGCCGGCCTGTCGGCTTACGGCGTTGATCTGGTGCTGTCGGCAGGCCGACGCCGGACTGGTCCGGTATCCCTGATTCATCCATGGGAGCCACGCATGAACGCCTTCGCTGTCTGCTCGTCACGCGCTTTGCACTTCGTTGCCGCCGGTCTGCTCTGCGCCACATCGATGGCCTGGGCGCAGGTACCGATGGTCCTCGCCCCTTCGGCCTATACCGACCATGCGATGCGAATCATCACCGACCGCCAGCGGTTGTTGAGCCAGGAGGGCGCCGTGGAGCCGGCCACACTGCATGCCGCCGCACCGCACGACACGACGCTGCGCTTTCAACGCAACCCAGCGGTCGCCCACTGGGCCGAGAGCGTCCAGCTGCAGGCATTCCGCCACAGTGACCCGCTGCTGGCTCAGGTGCTCGAAGGCTTCGCCTCCCGCCATGATGCGGTGGCGACGTTTCGCGAGATGGTCGGCGAATATGGCTACAGCCCCGACGATCTGGCGGCGACCGCCGCCACCGAGCTGATCGTCGCCTGGATGATCGTCCATGACGCGCCCGAGCCGAGCCCCGCGCAATTCGAGGCCGTGCGCCGCCAGCTGCATGCCAGCCTGCTGCAGAATCGGACGTTGACCGAACTCAACAGCGATGCCCTGCAGGCCACCAGCGACCCCCTGTTGCTGCGCAGCGTGACCTTCGCCATCGCCCAGGGCTCGCCCGGGCTGCAGACCAAGGAACAGCGCGAACAGCTGCGCCAGCGGGTGGCCGCTCTGGTGCGCGAGTCATCCGGGCTGGACGTTCAGCGCATGACACTGGCGGAAGAAGGCTTTCGGTGAGCAAACGCAGGCTGGCCGCCGCGTTGATGCTTGTCGTCGCGTCGCTCGCGCCGGACACGGCGGTGGCCTGTGCCTGCATGCCAAGATCCGATACGGCAATGGCGTTTTCCGAGGCCGATGCCGTCGTCGCGGTCCGGGCTCGGCATGTCGAAGCGATCGGTACCGGCGATGCCGCCGCGGCCGACCAGCAGGTGATCTGGACGTGCTGACTCGCTGGAAGGGACCGCATGGCGCTGGCCAAGCGTCCTGACCCGCGCCGTTACCGCCTGCTGCTTTCGTGGGCGGTCCGTCGCCGCCAGGTGTGGCGACGTGGCGCGCGGGATTCGGTGAGTGGAAGCAGGGTGAGCGTCCCGTCGGGATTTTCTCAAGCGTAGCAGCCGCGTCCGGCGAAACCCTATGCGCCGGCTGTCCGACGTGCTGAACGTCGGCCAACCCCCAGCCTCCAAATTCATAACTGCCACGCCTGGAGGAGCGCCTATGAGCGATGACTTGCAGCTGCACGGTCAGTCCCCGACCGAAGACGAACCCGACATCACCATGACCGACGCCGGAGAAGCCGAGCCCGGAGAAGATCCGGATTTCGACGAATCCGGCGAAGGCGTAACCGACCAGCCGCGCGACCAGAGGAACTGAGCCATGATCGATAAAGACGACCCCCTAGTAGACGGCCAGACCCCCACCGACTACGACGAGTACGGTGAAGGCCCCAACGTGGAAAACGCACCCGAGAACATCGACGAAGCCGGGCGCGAGCAGGTAGAGCGGCAAAAGAGCATCGACGAAAGTCCGCTGGGTTGAACCCCGCCCAACCCAGCCCATGAAAAAGCCCAGCGAATGCTGGGCTTTTTCATGGGGGCGATGAAGGCCTCAGACGTGCGGCTTATGGCGGATGGTCTTGAGCAGGTCGTCCGGGGTGATGTGCCCGACCACGCCGGCGGCGCTGCCCGGCTGCGGCAGGTTGAGGATGTTGCCCTTGATCTTGCCGATCACGTGCATCTCGCACGGTTTGCAGTCGAACTTCAGGGTCAGCACTTCGTCGCCGTGCACCAGCTGCATCGGCGCGACCTTGGTGCGCACGCCGGTGACGCCCTTGGCCTGTTTCGGGCACAGGTTGAAGGAGAAGCGCAGGCAGTGCTTGGTGATCATCACCGGTACTTCGCCGGTTTCCTCGTGGGCCTCGTAGGCCGCGTCGATCAGCTCAACGCCGTAGCGTTGGTAGAAGGCGCGGGCTTTCGCGTTGTAGACGTTGGCGAGAAAGGAGAGATGCGATTCCGGGTAGACCGGCGGCGGTACGCTCACCGCCTTGCGGCGGCCCAGCGGGCGGATCGCTTCACGGGCTTCGGTGAGCGCCTCGATGGCTTCGCGGCGCAGGGCCTTGAGTTGAGAGTTGGGGATGAAGAACGCCTGGGGCGCGTCCACCTCGACCTCTTCGGCGTGGTAGATCGTGGTGCCCAGCTGGCTCAGCAAATCGGCGATCTGACCGGGCACCTGCTCCGGCTTCTTCGCTTCGCCGAACGGACCGGCCAGCGAAGCCGTGGCATAGGCGCCTTCTTCGCTGGTGACGTGGAGCTCCAGGTCGTCCGCCCGCAGCCGGGCCAACCAGCGGACGCCGATGCGGCGCTCGGCGGAAGTCTTCAGCAGCGCCTGCTGCCAGTTGTGGTCCAGGTTGCGGTTCAGCGGGTGGTTCGGCCGTAGCTGGCGCAGCGCGACGGGCATTTCGTTGGGCTCGACGCGGTATTGCCAGAACGCTTGGGCATCCTCTTCGAACTGCTTCAGCTGCTCGACCACGCTGGCGCGAAAACCCACCACCTCGCGCTTGACCAGCACGTTCAGGCCGTCGCCGTTGGACAGCGGCTCGCGTGTCTGGACGGTCAGGTCGTGCTGGCCGACCTTGAGCACTTCACCCACGGCGAGGCCGGTGAAGGTTGGCGAATCGAAGGCGCCGATATCGATCTTGCGGTCGGTAACGAAGTAGTCGGTGCTGCCGCGGTGGAAGGTCTTATCCGGGTCCGGCACGAAGAAATGCTCGGTGCGGCCGCTGGAGGCGCGGGCCAGGTCGGTGCGGTCTTCGAGGATCTCGTCGAGGCGCTGGCGGTAGTAAGCGGTGATGTTCTTCACGTAGCTCACATCCTTGTAGCGGCCCTCGATCTTGAACGAGCGCACGCCGGCATCGACCAGCGCGCGCAGGTTGGCGCTCTGGTTGTTGTCCTTCATCGACAGCAGGTGCTTGTCGAAGGCCACCACACGGCCCTGGTCGTCTTTCAGTGTGTAGGGCAGGCGGCACGCCTGGGAGCAGTCGCCGCGGTTGGCGCTGCGCCCGGTCTGCGCATGGGAGATATTGCACTGACCGGAAAACGCCACGCACAGCGCGCCGTGGATGAAGAACTCGATGGCCGAATCCACCTCATCGGCAATCGCGCGGATCTCTTGCAGGTTCAGCTCGCGCGCCAGCACCAGCTGCGAAAAGCCGGCCTTGGACAGGAACTTGGCGCGCTCTAGGGTGCGGATATCGGTCTGGGTGCTGGCGTGCAGCTCGATCGGCGGGAGGTCCATTTCCATCACGCCCATGTCCTGCACGATCAGCGCATCGACACCAATCTCGTACAGCTGCCAGATCAGCGCGCGCGCTGCTTCCAGCTCGTCGTCATGCAGGATGGTGTTGAGGGTGACGAACACCCGCGCATGGAACAGGTGGGCGAATTTCACCAGCTCGGCAATGTCCGCCACGCTGTTCTCGGCGTTGTGTCGCGCGCCGAAACTCGGCCCACCGATGTACACCGCATCGGCGCCATGCAGGATGGCCTCACGCGCGATAGACGCATCCCGCGCAGGGGAGAGCAGTTCGAGATGGTGCTGGGGTAGGGACATGAGCGCGGACCGGGTGTGAATCGAAGTCGCGCATTGTAATGGCTTGCGGCCGTTTTGGGATTGTCCACTGGGCATGTGGGCCCGCGGAGCATGCCCTTGGCTGAGCAAGGCCCAACGAGCGTTACACGCTCTTGCCCGGTGGTCGCTGTTTTCGTCTTCCTGCGCGCCCGGCTGGAACCGGCCTTCCTGGCGCTACGTGTCCACAGACCGCTCTCGGTTCAATCCAAACCTATCGGGGGAATGCCGTAGCGCCTGGCAAAGCCCCGGGCGTGACACTCTCCGAGCTTTTATAATTAATGATAAAAATGATTACGAATCTCATTATCGATTGATTATTATCGCTCGTCCGCGAGAAAGCCTGACTTTTCGTAACAAAAAACATAAGGCGCGCGGCCGACTCCCCCACATCGAGGATCGTAAATATGACTGGCAACAAAGCCGGGCTGGATAAGGCATGGACACCTTGGCGACGTACCACCACCGCTTTCTTGTGCTGCGCGCCGTTGGTTGCGGCTCCCCTGAGCGCAAGCGCGCAGGAGTCGAGCCCCGCAGAGGGCGAGGAGCCATTTCGCCTTGCGCCTCTCATCGTCAACGCCCAGGCATCCGCAGGCGATGACGCAAGCACGGTGGTTGCTCAGGAGCTTTGGGTCGGCGGCAAGGTCCCCACCAGCATCCTCAACACACCCGCTTCGGTTTCCGTGGTCACCGAGAAGGAAATCGGCCAGCGCAGCGCCAGCACCACGGAAGAGATTCTGCAGTACACGCCGGGCGTCATCACCGACTACTACGGCACCGACGATCGCAACGACTACTTCAAGATCCGCGGGTTTCAGGCCACCACTTACCGTGATGGCCTGACCCTGGGCTCGATGCGCGGTGTGCGCGAAGAGCCCTTCGCCTATGAACGGGTCGAGGTGCTGCGGGGCGCCAACTCCACGCTGTTCGGTCCGGCGGACCCTGGCGGCTCCGTGAACTTCGTGAGCAAGAAGCCGCGTTTCGAGCGGTTCGGCCAGGGGTACGTGACCTACGGCTCCTTCGATCATGTCGAGACCGGCATCGACGTCGGGGATTCGTTGAACGAAGACCGGACGCTGGCCTATCGCTTCACCGGCAAGATCCAGAACAGCGACCGCGAGTACGACCACTCCCGGGACGACGACAGGTTCGTGATGGGCGGCCTGACCTGGGCGCCGACGGCCTTTACCTCCGCCACCGTGCTCCTGGACTACCTCAAGCGCGACAGCACGCCGAACAGCGGCGGTTACCCGCTGGACAGGGAATACGACCGCAATGATTTCTTCGGCGAGCCCGGCTTCAACTTCCACGATGTCGAGCGCACCGGTATCACCGGGCTCGTCACCCACGATTTCGACAACGGCTTCGTATTGCGTGGCAACCTGCGTTACAGCGAGCTGACCGACGACTTCGGCTATGTCTACATCAACGACGCCCCCGCGCGGGCGGGCACCACGGTAGGCCGCGACTACTTCGGCACCGACACCGACGCCGAGGAGCTGATCGGCAACCTGATGCTGCAATACGACGCCCGCTTCGAGAACATCGACAGCAGCACACTGGTGGGCGTGGAGTACCGCGATGCCTCGACCGAAGACACCTCCATCTACGGGAACGCGAGCCCGATCGACCTAGCCAATCCGGTGTACAGCGGTGCGCCGGCCAGCCTGAACGTCTACAGCCGCAACAAACAGGACTACACCACCAAGTCCCTGTTCCTGCAGCAGAACCTGTCCTTCTACGAGCGCTTCATCGTCACCGCCGGCGTGCGCAACGATTCCATGGACCTTTCCAGTACCGACATCACGGCGACCCGCGACTCGGACAGCTTCTCGGAAACCTCCCTGCGCGGTGCCCTGACCTACATGGTCACCGACGAGATTTCCACCTACGTCAGCATGGTCGAGTCCGTCGCACCGCCGCAGATCGGCGTCACCCCGGAGCGTGGCAAGCAGTACGAGCTTGGCGTGAAGTATTCGCCTGTCGGCATGAACGCGCTGTTTTCAGCCGCCGTGTATGACCTGACCCAGGAAGACGTCACCATTGCCGTGGTGCAGCCCACTGGCGCCATCGTGCGTGAAACCATTGGCGAGTCTCGGGTCCGTGGCCTCGATCTGGAAGCCAAGGCCGAGCTGACCGACAACCTGAGCCTGGTCGGTGGCTATTCCTACATGGAGACGGAAGTCCTTCGCGGCACGGTGTTCGGTGGAACCTCGATCAAGGGTAACGAGTTCGATGCTGCACCCAAGCATTCGGCGTCCTTGTGGACCTACTACAGCCTGCCGGGCACGGACATGAGCGTCGGCCTGGGTGCCCGCTACATCGGCGCCTATTACTTCGACGCCGTCAACAGCGCCAAGAGCGATGCCACCACGCTCTTCGATGCCGCCTTCAACTACCAGATCCTCAAGGGGACCGATCTCGCCATCAACGTCAGCAACCTGCTGGATGAGCAGCACGTGGTCGGCTCCGGCACCGCGGACTACTACAATCCCGGCCGCGAGATCACGGCCAAGCTGAGCTACAGCTGGTAATCGCCTCTCTGGTCCAGAAACCGCTACCCGCTTCCGCGAGGCGGGACAGCGGTGTGATGGTCCGTTCCATGTGGCTTCTGGCCGATCATGCAAAAGAGTGACCGGCCAGACCCGTCTTGGCGTGGTCGTGCGACCGTATTGCGGATCTTCGTTCGATAGCGCCTCTGTCTCCGCGCGGCTTCAGCTGCAGCGAACCGCTCCTCAACCGTGATAGCTGCCGGATCATCGCGTCGTGGCGACGGGGCAGTGTGGCTGTCTCCATAATGGAGCTGATTCTGCCTGTCGTGCTTGCGTCGCATCGGCAGTGCTGCCGCTCCGGCACCTGTAGCGGATCAATAAACCAACGAACGTCGGCGAGACGTAGTGCCGTTCCGAAACCCTGCCTACCGGTGGGTCTGTTTTTGCGGTTATGTCCGACAGGGCGTGGCCGCTCAACAGGCATGGCGGGTTGCACCCGCCCTACGTTCGCAGTGCCTTTACCCGGGGTAAAACCTGTAGGGCGGGTGAAACCCGCGCGGCTACGCCGCGTGATCGGTTCACACAATTCTCACCAGTGTGCCCTCCCCAGGCACACCTCTGTCTTGGCGGGCGCGAACAACCCCACCAAGACGATCAGACGCATGGCCTATGACTTCCGGGACTCGGTGTATCTCTTTCTGACAATCAAGGCCGCCTTCTCTAGGAAGCGCGATGAATCTTTCTTTAACGAAGGGACGCCGGAGCGTTCGGGCGGGCATTTCCACGTAGGGAAGCGGGAGCGGAGGGCAATGTCGCGCGGTGTCGCAGATACGCAGGATGCGGGTGCGGCGTGTCATGTCACGCCGCATCCACGTTGCGCTTCTCGTTAGAAGTCGACGGTCATGCCCACGACCACCCGACGTCCGTCGAGCACCACTTGATAGTCTTCGTTAGAGACTTCCTTGTTGGCGACGTTGTAGAGGCCGGCGGTGAGGTCGACGTTCTTGGTCAATGCGTACACTGCGCCCACATCGAAGAAGCCATAGCCGGGTGTGCCTTCTCCCATGCTGGTTCTTTCCAGATAGTCCGAAGTGCGGCTGCGGTAGTTGTACTGGGTCCACAGGTTGAGCTTGTCGCTGAGCCTCCAGTCCAGGTTGGTGTTGAACATGTGGCGGGGCTGCCGGTTGAGCGGTTCACCCTTGAACTCACCGGTTTTCTGTTCGGAGTCGGTGAAGGTGTAGCTGCTCATCCAGGTCAGGTTGCTCATAAGTTCGTAGTCGAGGGTCAGCTCGACGCCCTGGATCACCGCCTCGTCGATGTTCCTGGTCGTGCTCAGGAAGTAGAAGTTGTTGCCGCCGAAGTTACACGCGTAGTTGGCGACATCATTGTTGTTGGCCGCATTGGGGCTGGTGCAGAAGCGGTCTTCGGCGATTTTGTCCTTGTAGACGGTATGGAACAGCATCACGCTGGTCCCCAATCCGATCGAAGGCTCGTCGTATACGAAACCGACCTCGTAACTGGTGCTGGTTTCCGGATCGAGATCGGCGTTACCGATGGTCAAGGCGCGGGGCAGGGCCTGGCCGTTGCTGCCCACGTTTGGCGAGCCGCCGCCGCCGGTGCGGCCGCCGAAGCCCTCGGTGGATTGGGTCAGTGTCGGTTGCTTGTAGCCTGTGGAAACGCCGCCTTTGAAGGTCAAGGACGGCGACATCCGGTAGACGCCATACACCCGTGGCGACAGGTGGCCGCCGAAGAATTCATCGTCGTTGTAGCGCAGGCCGGTGGTCAGCGAAAACGCGTCGGTGAGGCCCCATTCCACTTCGCTGTACAGCGCGGCCAGCCAGCGGTCGGCCTTGTGCACGCCCCCTGGGATGCCGTCGTTGAAGAGCACGTTCTGCCCGTTGACGAACTCTTCGTCCTTGTACTGGGCGCCGAAGGTGACCGTATGCTGACCCCAGAAGAAGGTCCCCTGGGTGTTGAACAGGTTGACGGTTTCCTCCATCGACAGATCCTGCACGCGTTCGGACACGTCACGCTGTAGGTAGCTGTTGATCAGCAGGTCGCCGTAGTTGCCGTCGTGCGACAGCGTCCAGACCTTCTTCTCGAAGCGAGTGCTGGTGGTCTGTCCCAGGGGCGTCGTGGTGGTCACGGGGGCGCTTTTGCCCGCCGTGTGTCGGGCTGTCTGGGTGGTATCCCGGTATCCCAGGGTGATCCGGTCGCGCTCGGTCGGTGTCAGGAAAAGTTCGGCGCCCGCATTCCGATCTCTCGTTTCCGGCTTGCTTTCGCCTGAGTTGAACGCCTCGCCACCGACGTAATCGCTTTCATAGGTATTGGTGTAGGCACCGTTGAGTTGCAGCCCGACGAGTCCGGGAATCAGGGCGCCGCCGGCAAACAGTTCGGTGTGGTACTCGTCTTCGTTGTAGTCGTTCTGCGAAAACATCCGCTCGGCGCGGACGGTACCGGCCCATTCGTCAGCCGAGCGGCGGGTGATGATGTTGATGACGCCGCCCATGGCTTCGGAGCCGTAGAGCGAAGACATCGGGCCACGGATGACCTCGATTCGTTCGATCATGGCCAGCGGCGGCAGCGCCAATTGCTGCTTGCCGCCGGAGGTGCCGTTGGTTTGCGTCTGGCGGCCCGCCGAGATGGGGCGTCCGTCGACCATCACCAGGGTGTATTCGCTGCCCATGCCCCGAATGGTGATGTCCTGCTGGTTGCCGCCCCCGGTGACGAAAACGCCGGGGATATTGCGCATCGCGTCGACGACGCTCGTAAAAGACTGCTTCTCCAACTGTTCACGGCTGATCACCGAAATGCTCGCCGGTGCATCGGCGATGTTCTGTTCGTAACCAGCGGCGGTCACCACTGTCGTGGGCTGCAGCTCGAGCGGTTGCTGCGCATGAGCCGGCGCGCTCATCCATGTCGCGATGGCGATTGCGCCAGCCAGCTGGTTTCGATTGAAGATCACCATTTACCGCACTCCCTTGATTACTTCGTCATTGCGGCTCGGGCCGCTGGGCAAGTGCGAATGCTAAGAATTCTCATTAGAGTGTAAAGATCATTTACAAAACATACACATTCGCCTGACACAGGCGACGGTGCTCGCTATGGCCTCAGAGGTCCGGCAGATGGCGCGAATTGACCGGCGCGATTTTCGGTCGTCGGCGTAGAAGCGTTGGCCGTCGCGCAGGGTTGTTCGCTTCGTCTCGCGCCGTAACGTGGTGACATCGATGACGAGTGGTGGCCGGGCTGGGCGGGGCTGTGCAGGCGAATGAACGTCGATGCTCGTCGAGAAGGTGACAAGCGCAGCGTCCTCGCGCAGCATCCAGCAGACCGACCGGACGCAGCCTGCACGCCGGTCGCCATTGCCAGGTGGAGGATTTCATGCGCGCTCTGTCGTTCGTTCTGCTTCTCGCTGCACTGCTGCCGTTCGGCTCGCGGGCCGACGAGCCGACGCAGCTGATCCAGTCGATCAATGCCTATCGCGGTGAGGTGCAGCGTTGCGCCGATGACGCGAGCGTGGCGCTGCCCGCCCTGACAGCCGACTCGCGATTGAGGCTGTCGGTGCAGGGTGCCGGCGACCTGCAGCAGTCGCTGACCCGTTCCGGCTATCCCTTGGTCAATGTGCGCGCCATCAGCCTGTCGGGCCCACGCGATGCCGAGGCGGCGATGGCTGCGCTACGCGAGAGCTTCTGCCAGGTGCTGCTCGATCCGCAGTTCGTCGACATCGGCGTGAGCCGGGAAGGGCGCGACTGGCGCATCGTGCTGGCGCGGCCGATGCTCAGCGGTGGCCTGGGCGACTGGCAGGCGGAGGGGAAAAAGCTGCTCGCGCTGATCAACGTTGCACGCGCCGAGCCGCGCCGGTGCGGCGCCCAGGCGTTTGCCGCGGCGGGGCCACTGGCCTGGGAGCCCGTGCTCGGCGGCGTCGCCGAAACCCACAGCCGGGCCATGGCCAACGGCAACTTCTTCGGCCATCTCGGCGAAGACGGACGAACCCCCGGCGACCGGGCGGAACTGGCTGGTTATTCGGGACAGCAGGTGGGCGAAACCATCGCCGCGGCGCAGGACACCCCGCAGAAGGTGCTAGAGGCCTGGCTGACCATCCCGAGCCACTGCGCCACCCTGATGAACCCGCACTTCAGCGATCTGGGCGTCGCCTACGCGGTCGACCCGCAGAGCGACGCAGGCATCTACTGGACGGCGCTGTTCGGCGGGCCGTGAACTCGCCGTGCGTTTTTATCCATTCGTATCGACCGCCAGCCGCTGGTGCAGGCACCACGGTCATCGGGTCCGCTCAGCGGTCCGACACCGCATCGCCGGGGCGTAGCTCCTGCAACGCCTGTCGAGCCACCTGAATCGCCGCGCTGATCGCCAGCACCCCCATGAACGTCGCCACGATCAGATCCGGCCAGCCGCTACCGGTGCCGAGCACGCCCAATGCCGCCAGCATCACCGCAAGATTGCCAAGTGCGTCGTTGCGGCTGCACAGCCAGACGCTGCGCATGTTGCTGTCGCCCTCACGGAACGAATAGAGCAGTCCGGCGACGAGCAGGTTGGCGAGCAGTGCCACCATCCCGATCACGCCCATCGTCGGCGCATGCGGCACGCTGCCGTCGACGAAATTGGATATCGCCATGACCAGGATGAACGTGCCGAACGCCGCCATCGTGAGCGCCTTGAGCAGCGCTGCTCGGGCCCTTACGGCCACAGCCAGTCCGAGCACCCAGAGGCTGACGCCGTAGTTGGCGGCGTCACCGAAGAAATCCAGCGAATCGGCCAGCAGCGATACCGAGTCGGCGCGCAGTCCGGCACCGATCTCGACAAGAAACATCGCCAGGTTGATGGCCAGCGCGATCCAGAGAAGGCGCCGGTAGCGGCCGGTGGCGGCTGCGCTCGCACAGCAATGACTGCAACAGTTTCCTGCCATGATGCATGTCCCGATGAACAAGATGCGGCTACGCTAAACCCTGTAGCGACTACAGGGTCAAGCGATGACATTGACGATCGGAAAGCTGAGCAAGACCACCGGCGTGAACGTGGAAACCATCCGCTATTACGAGCGCATCGGCCTGCTCACGCCCGCCATGCGCACCGAATCCGGCTACCGCACCTTCGGCGAACGCGAAGCGGAGCGGCTGCGTTTCATCAAGCGCGGGCGCGAGCTCGGCTTTTCCCTCGATGAGATCCGCACGCTGGTGGAGTTGGCCGACCAACCCGGCCAGCCCTGCGCCGACGTCGACCGCCTGGTGGCGCAGCATCTGGTCGAGGTGCGCCAGCGCATCGCCGACCTGCAACGGCTTGAGGTCGAGCTGGAACGGCTGGTCGGCTGCACCGAGTCGTCGGTCAAGCAGTGCCGTATCGTCGAGGCACTGAGTGGCGGAGCCGTCGTTGGCGACTGCCGGACCTGACGTCGGGCGCAGTCGGCGCAGCGGGCTGGCTGACCAGCCCAGGGCCACCGCGCCGATCCGATGAGCGCGCGCTTCAGCGAATTCGGCGCTGCCTACGCAATCGATCCGCACAGGGATGCGGGCATCTACTGGTCGACGCTGTTCGGCGGGCCCTGAGTCGCCTCACTGCGCCGGCTTGGCCAGCCAGGTGTCGGCGATGCGCTGGTACTCGCCGGTGGCCTTGCTCAGGTGTAGCCACTGGTCGACGTAGGCCTTGAAGGCACTGTCGTCGCGTGGCAGCAGGAAGGCCTTCTCGCTGTACTGCAGCGGCTTGTCCGGGTTCACCGCGCACAGGGTCGGGTAGTTGCGCTGCTGGTACAGCGCCTCGGAGGCGTCGGTGATCATCACGTCCGCCTTGTTCTCGGCGACGTGACGGAAGATCACCGTGTTGTCGTGATACAGCTCCAGCTGGGCCTTGGGCAGCTCGCGGTGGACGAACGCCTCGTTGGTGCCGCCCGGCGGCTCGATCAGTCGTACCGAGGGTTGGTTGAGCTGGGCGATGGTCTGGTACTTGTCCACGTCATCGCAGCGGACGAAGGGAATCTTGCCGTCGACCGTGATCGGGTCGCTGAAGAAGGCCCTCTTCTGTCGCTCCAGGGAAATGGAAACGCCGCCGACGGCCATGTCGCATTTGCCGGCGAGGAAGTCCGGCATCAGTGTCTTCCAGGTGGTCGGTACCCACTGCACCTCCACGCCCAGGCTCCTGGCCAGCGACTCGGCCAGCGCGATGTCGATGCCTTCGTAGTCGCCGTCCTCGCGCAGGAAGGTGTAGGGCTTGTAGTCGCCGGTGGTGCAGACGCTCAGCGTCCCGCGTTGCTGGGCTTCGTCGAGCAGCGAGGCAGAAGGGGCAGCGAAGGCCGCCCCGCTGGCCAGCAACAGGCCGGCCGAGATCAGAGATTTCATCGGTATTCCTTGGCAGGGCAACGCCATGGCGTGCCGTGGTTGTTGTTCTTGGGCTGCGAGCGAGCCGCCGGCAGAACGTACCGGACGCCGCCACGCCTCACAAGGCGCACGGATGCGCTGGAATGAACGGGCTTGCGAAGGTGCCGGAGCAAACAGCGCGGCCTGTGGGAGCAACTGTCTTGTTAACTGGTTTGAGTCCTCAACGGAGTATTGTCGCGCAGCATCGCGTTCAGCCTGATCAAGTGCACATGCATGCAAGCCACCAGGGCAACCTTGGCGCACTTCCCGCGTTGTCGCAGTTGCGTGGGGTGGATGGCGCTCTTTCCATCCACCGTCCCGTCGACATGGTGGATCGGTGAAGCGTGATCCACCCTACGAAACGGTGCCGAGTCGTCGGTCAAGCAGTGCCGGATCGTCGCGCTGCTCGGCTAGACGAACGTAGCCCCGCGGGCGTTGACGAACAGCGAGTAGATTGCGTGGCTGCTTGCCATGAACAGCCGGTTGCCCTGGGCTCCGCCGAAGCACAGGTTGGCGCAGCGCTCCGGCAAGTGGATATGGCCGATCGCCTTGCCTTGCGGATTGAACACCCGCACGCCATCGAGCCCGTCGGGGTTGGCCTCCGGCGAGCCGGAGCTGCCCCAGCCGCACCAGAGATTTCCGCCCTCATCGCACTTGATGCCATCGAGCGCGCCGTGGCTGGTGGCTTCGACGTGCTGGGTGCGCTCACCGAGCGTGCCGTCGTCGTTGACCGGGTAGGCCCAGATCAGCCGGTTGGGTCTGGCGCGGCCTTCAACCACGTACAACCGCTTCTCGTCAGGCGAGAAGCACAGGCCGTTAGGGCCGGCGATACCCTCGATCACCCGCGTGACCGAAAGGGTTTCTCCATCGATGCGATACACCGCATCGGGTAGCTCGGTCTTGATCTTGAAGCCTTCGTAATCGTTGCCGGCCTGGAAGGGCGGGTCAGTGAACCAAATCGAGCCGTCACGCTTGACCACGACGTCGTTCGGCGAGTTGAAGCGTTTGCCCTCGAAGTTGTCGGCCAGCACCGTGATTCGCCCGTTGTGCTCGGTGCGCGTGATGCGGCGGCCTAGTTCGTGGGTGGTCGAACCTTCGCAAGCAATCAGGCGGCCCTGCCGATCCCGAGTCAACCCGTTGGAGAAATTGGACTGCTCCCGGTAGACGCCCAGCGTCTGGCTGATTTCGTCCCAGCGCACGATGCGGTTACTGGGAATGTCGCTGAGCAGCAGATAGCGTCCGTCACCCACCCACACCGGACCTTCGGCCCAGCGCAAGCCGTCGGCCAGTTTCTCGACGCTGGCGTTGAACAACCGCAGTTGCATGAAGCTCTCGTCCAACACCTCGACCGAAGGGTCCGGATAACGTCGGCTAAGCAGTTCGGCGGACTGGGCGACGCGGGGAAGGAGGGTGCTGCTGGCCAGAAGGGCGGCCGAGTAGTTCAGAGACTGCTTGAGGAAACGGCGACGCGAGTCGTGGGAGGGTTGTTGTTCTGACGTCATGGTGGGTCCTTATTCTTATGAACCGCATACGCGCGGTGAGAGCAAGCGTAGTAGAGGTATGATGACTTGCAAAAAGTTCGCTTCAGCACGTTTCGTGCTCAACCTGCCTTATAGAGCGCGCTGAAGGGATTTCAGGCTGGCGGGAGCGATTCGGGGAACGTGAGGTTTCTTAAGGTCATACGATGACGTGCCGAGGGCCAGGATTCGTTCTCACGGATGTTTTTGCTGATCGGTTCCCTACGAGCACAGCAAGCGCTGGACACCCAGCGCCTTGCCCACGGTACGATTCGCGACCCAAGGCCTCGTTAAGGCTGAGAGAGAAGATCGTGAGAAAGAAGAAACCTGTGGATCCCGTCCGCCAGCAGCAAAAGAACCGCGCCCATCGCATCGGCTGGGCAATCGCCTTGGCCGGCATTCTGTGTGGCTTCGCCTTGCTGGCGGTGAAACCGGCTTGATTAGGAGCGGGGCCGCATGCCGGGCAAGGTCGGATATGCACGCGCGTTAATGAAGACCAGTGCGAGGCGAGCGCGTGGTCATCGTCGAGATTGCGTTGTAAGGTGCGAGGCTTCCTTCGCCAGCCAGCAAACCGATGAGAACCGACAGCCGACTCTCCCGAATGCTCCACGTCCTGTTGCATATGGCGCGCGATGAGCGGCCCGTGACCTCGGAGCAGATCGGACAAATGCTGGGCACCAACGCCGCCGTGGTACGGCGGACCATGGCGGGCTTGCGCAAGGCGGGCTACGTCCGTGCGGACAAGGGCTACAACGGCGGCTGGACCCTTTCGGCCGACCTGAATCAGGTCACCTTGCTGGACATCTTCCACGCCGTCGGAGGGCCGAGGATATTTGCCATCGGGGCGGATCGGGATAACCCCGATTGCCTGGTCGAACAGGTGGTCAATGGCGTGCTCGCCGACGCGTTGCAAGAAGCCGAGGCGTTGCTGCTGCGCAGGCTCGGCGCATCGACACTCGCCGACTTGTCGAAGCAGTTCAACGCGTTGTACAGCAGCTGCCAACGAATGCCGTCCGGCATCGCCTCGCACTAGAACCCTCATTCGATAAACATCCGTAACACGCTTTCACAGGGCTCGCTTATTAGTGTAACTTCAAAAGATACACTAACAGGAGGGCGGCTTCATGGCTTATGACGTGATCATCATCGGAGGCAGTTACGCAGGTTTGTCGGCTGGGCTGCCATTGGCCCGAGCCCGCCGAAAGGTGCTAGTGATCGATGCGGGCCAGCGCCGTAACCGCTTCGCCGCGGCCTCCCATGGCTTCCTAACCCAGGATGGCGTACCACCCGCCGAGATCGCGGCTGAAGGCCGTGCCCAGCTCATGGAGTATGGCTCGGTGGATTGGGTCTCGGCCGAGGCGGTGAAAGCCGAACGTGAGGCGGACGGCTTTTACATCACCGACAGAAGTGGCAAGCAATACAGTGCGCGTGTGCTGATTCTGGCGACGGGAATCGTGGATGTACTACCAGACATCCCCGGCGTGACAGAGCTGTGGGGCTCCAGCGTGTTTCATTGCCCTTATTGCCATGGTTACGAACTTCAGCGGGGCCGCATTGGTGTGCTGGCGACTTCGCCCCTGTCGATGCACCAGGCCCTCATGCTGCCGGACTGGGGGACCACGACCCTGCTCTTGAACGAGGCGTTCGAGCCCGACGAGGAGCAGCTGGCGCAGCTCGGTGCACGGGGCGTCGCCCTCGAGCGCACCCCGGTGACTCGCCTGGAAGGCGATCCGCTCGAGGTGCTGCTTGAGGACAACCGCACGCTGAGCTTCGCAGGTCTGTTTCTCGCGCCGGGGATGCGCCTTCCGGACCTGGTGAGCCAACTGAACTGCGAGACCGAAGAAGGGCCGCTGGGCCTGTTCATCAAGACGGATCCCATGAAGGCGACATCGGTGCCGGGCTTGTTCGCCTGTGGCGACGCTGCACGCGCCGCCGGTTCCGTGCCGCTGGCCGTGGGAGACGGTGCGATGGCTGGCGTGGCGGCTCATCGCGCGCTGATGTTCGGGTACTGAGCGGCCGTTTTCACAGGTGCGGCCTCGGCGATGGAAATCAGTCGCTCGTATTTTTGCAGCTGTTCACATTTTGGAAGCTTGCCTACGACGAAGGTCGAATTTGCAAGCTTTCAGAAAGCTACGTGCAGTGCAATGCGTGGCCTGACGGCTTGGAAGGCAATCCCTGCGCCAAGCCATTCGTACCTGAGAGGACCCACCGTTGATCAAGAAGACCTTCCGTGCACTGTTGTTGGGCTGCAGCCTGTTGAGTGCGACCTGCTGGGCCGAACTCACCCCGTTGGAGGTCATGAACATGGCCGGTCTACAGCGCACCCTGGGCCAAATCGTGGCTAAGGATTACCTGATGATCGGCTCCGGCGTAAGAGTCGACGAGGCCACCGAGCAGCGTACCAACAGCCTGGCGCTGTTCGAGGACCACCACGCCCAGCTCAAGGCCGCCGCGCCGAACGACGCGATTCGCGCGGCACTGGTCGAAGTCGACCGGCTCTGGGCCGACTACCGCGCCCTGGCGTCCGCTACCCCGGACAAGGCCCAGGCACCTGCCGTGCTGGCGAAAGCCGAAGAGCTGGTCAAACAGTGCCAGACGGTCACCGACCTGTTCGAGCAGCATAACGGCGACGCGGCCTCCCATGCGATCAACCGAAGCGGTTGGAACCGGGTGCTGACCCAGCGCACCGCGATGTTCTACATGGCCCGCGCCTGGGGCGTCGAGGCGCCCGGTCTGGATGCCAACTTCGAAGCCTCGGTCAAGGAGTTCGGCGCCATCATGGCGGAGTTGAAGGCAGGCGGCGCACCCAACGCCGAAATCGCCGAAGCCCTGCGCAAGACCGAAGCCCGCTGGCAGTTCGCGAGTCGTGCCTTCGCCTCCGAAGAGTTCGTGCCCACCATCGTCGCGGTCAATGCCGAATCGATGTTCCGCCAGCTCAACGAAATGACCCGTCTCTACGCCGGCCTGCGCGAATACAAGCTCTGATCGGCTGGCCGATGCGTCTGCTGCCTCCGTTGGCAGCTAGGCGCATCCACGATGGTGAGCCGAGGGCCGATAGCGGCACATCGCACTTGCGCCTTGGGTGCGCTGCCTCAAGTGCCCGCCATAGAGGCTACTCCTTGCGCCTGATCGGTATCGGCCCGTATTGCGCCTGTTGATAGAGGGTGTACGGGATGAGAACGGTGTCGGCAAGGGCCGAAAGCGCCATGTCGAACGCTGCCTGCTGGACTTCCCAGTCTTGTGCCATTCGAGTCGGGCCGTTCAGGCTGCAGAACTGATAAGCGGCACCGCTATAGGTCCGCGGAATACTGGCGCAGTTGGATTTCCATCTCGCCAAGTCGTCCGCTGCGCCCTCTTCATCGTTCAGCGTTCTGACGGTTCCACACCCTGACAGGGCGGTGATCAGAAGACCCGCGATGTACCGTTTCATAGGCATCTCTCTTTGACGATGCATCGATCATAGCCTCTGATGAGCCGAGCCGCAGATCCAGGTTTGCCAAAGATGGCGGTCGTTCACCGTTGCCCTTGCAGAAGCCCTGTGCAGGGATGCGCTTGTCCGGTACAGCGACACGAAGGCGCCGCCGATGCCGGCTTCGCAAGCGGGTGCTTGGACAGATCCGGCTAGCCCGATCGTGTGCTCAGCACCCTCTGATCAGCCTCGCCGAGCAGGCGCATTTTCCCCCGGGCAGGCCGGGCGCCGCGTCAGCGCAGGACAGGCAACCGTTCCTCCCCGACGCCGAGCGCCGGGGATAGGGCACGGGCTGATTGCTGCTGAAGTGCGGAAGCATCCAATGGCTGATCCAGTGCATGAGGCGCTCGGCCTTGGGCGACCCGCTCTGAAAGGCCAGATGATGGGCGTTGCGTACGTCGATCCAGATCGTCGGCCGTGGCTGGTTGCCGAAGACGATGCCCTCGATACTGCAATGGTCATGCAGCGCCCCGAGATCATCCGGATAGCCGAGCGCCTGCGCCACGGCCGGACCCTCGATCAGCACCACGCCATCCGGGCGATGCAGCACGGGAATGAGGTGACCGTCGAACGTCAGGTGGCGAAGGGCAGACATGGCTTTATCTCTCCGTGGTTCGGCATTTCTGGCTCGCCTGCGAATGGCCCACCAGCGCTCCATCGACCCAGTAGCGTCTCTCGACATAACGGCGGGCCGGTCTTCCTGACCGTCACCACCTTCACCGAGGCGCCGTCATCATCATTGATGAAATCATGAATTTCATTTTTAATGCAACACAATGTTCAATCAAGCATGGAAGCGGAATTTAACGTCCGCGTCCATGAACGAAAAAACCGAATTTGCCCAGCGCCTGCGCAGCGCCATGCTCGCCGCCGGCTACCCCGATCGTCCTGCCGTCCTGGAACGGGAGTTCAACTCCCGCTATTGGGGGAGGTCGGTCACCTTCCAGGCCGTTTCACGCTGGCTGGGGGGCAAGTCGATTCCCTCCCAGGACAAGCTGCAAGTGATCGCCCAATGGCTGAAGGTGGAACCCCAGGCGCTGCGTTACGGCGAACAGGCCGTATCGGCGATACGCGAGCAGCGGGGGAGGTGGGAGGATCCGGCGTTCTATCCGGAACGCGAAGCCGTCGAAGCCTTCCTGGCGCTGCCTGCCGAACAGCGCAAGGTCGTCCGGGACGTGATCAAGGCGTTCGCTAAGGCGGGCCAGGTACACGGTTCGGCCGGCAAGAACGACGGTTGACTCAAGGGGCGCAAGGGCTGGATATCCAGCCCTTGCGCTGTCTCGTCAGGGGATGAGTCTGCCCTCGCGCAGCTTCGAGAAGACCTGGAAGAAGGCCTCGTCGCTCGCTTGGTAATCAAGAAAGCCGAGCTTCCGGCTTTTCGACATGTCGGTCACGACCTCGATCGGTCGGCCCAGGTCGGCATCGGTATGCCACGGCGAAATGAGCTTGCCGATGTCTGCTTCAGCCAGGTCGAACCGCTTCGCCATCTCCGCCCACACCGGCGCATCGCCTGCCATCTGCTGCTCCAGCGGAGCGGGATGGCCCTCGAACGGCGCCGCATCGATGCCGAACCACTCGGCGAGGCGCGTCCACATCCATTTCCAGCGAAACACATCGCCATTGACGACGTTGAAGGCCTGATTGGCCGCGGCGGGCGTGGTAGCGGCCCAGCGCAGATGCTTGGCAAGCTGACCCGCATCGGTCATATCGGTCAGGCTGTTCCACTGGACGTCCGACCCCGGAAAGGCGAATGGCCGGCCGGTGAAGCGGCATATCGAGGCATAGACGGCCAGCGTGGTCGCCATGTTCATCGCGTTGCCGACAGCGATCCCGGTAACGGTGTGGGGCCGGTGGACGCTCCAGGTAAAGCCGTCTCGTTGTGCGGCGGCGAAGAGTTCGTCTTCCTGGGCGTAGTAGAAGTTTTCGACGTCCAGCCGTCCCTGTTCTTCACGAAACGGTGTCTGCGGCAGCGAGCCCTTGCCGTAGGCTTCGAACGGCCCGAGGTAGTGTTTCAGGCCCGTCACCAGCGCCACGTGGCGAACCGAGCCAGAGGGGCGGACGGCTTCGAGCACGTTGCGCACCATCTGCGCGTTGACGCGAATGTTTTCCGCCTCGCTGTCCTGCCGTGCCCAGGTCGTCAGGAAAACATGGGTGGGCTCGACAGCGCTCAGCTTCGACCGCAGCGCCGAGGGATCCAGCAGGTCTGCGCTGATCGGCGTGACGCCCGCTTCGGCGTTCGGGCGCCGCGCCAGCCCGGCAACCGCCCAGCCTTCTTGCGCCAGTAGGCGAGACACGGCTGTACCGACGATGCCGCTCGACCCGACGACCAATGCTTGATTTGTCATGTTCAGAACCCCACTAAAGCGAAACAGACGCGTACCTTACCCACCCGAAAATACCGATCCAAGTCGGCACCAAATGGTAACCATCCCCCATGCAACCGGGCTCTGACGAAGAACAATGGCGTGAGGACTGCGCGCCGAGGCGAGTGCTCGAGATCTTCTCGACCAAATGGACCAGCATGGTCCTTCACGCGCTTCATGCGCGGCACGACGGCAGGGCCCGCAGCGGCGTGCTGCATCGAAGCCTGCCGGGCATTTCCAAGAAGATGCTGATCCAGACGCTCAGAGAACTGGAGGAGAGCGGGCTGATCGAACGGCACACGCTCGATTCGGTACCGCCGGCGGTGAGCTACGCACTTACGCCGCTTGGCAAACTGATGGTTCAGCCCATCGAGCTGATCTACGACTGGGCAAGGAACAACTCGGCCGCGCTGGACCAGCTGCAACCGCGTCCCACGTCGCGTCGGCGCCAATAGATGGCTCAGCCTCGCGCGAAGCCGGAGCCGGTGGAGGCGTTGGCGCGCAACAGGTCGCCTCAGCCTTGGGAGCGGCCTTGATCGATCGGCACGGTGCGGTGCCGTTCGCGGTCAAGACTAGGCGTCCCCGACCGCATCTACGAGCCGGTTGGTCGGCAATGCGGCCAGGGACTGGATGGCTACACGCGGAAACGGCTCACCATGCCTTGCAACTCGTTGCCAAGGCGCGCCAGTTCGATACTCGACGCGGCGGTCTCGTCGCTGGCCGTGGCGGTCTGCTCGGAGATGTCGCGCACGTTGACCACGCTGCGGCTGATCTCCTCGGCGACGGCGCCCTGTTCCTCGGCAGCGGCGGCGATCTGCTGGTTCATCGCCTGGATGTTCGAGACCTTCGCGGTGATGTCGTTGAGCGCCAGGCTGGCCCTGCGCGTGAGCTCGACGCTGCTTTCGGTCAGGTTGTGGCTGCTCTGCATCGCGGCGGAGACCTGCTGGGTTTCCTGCTGCAAGCCGGCGACCAGTTGCTCGATCTCCTCGGTGGATTTCTGCGTCCGCTGCGCCAGGCTGCGTACTTCGTCGGCCACGACCGCGAAGCCACGTCCCGCTTCACCGGCACGCGCGGCCTCGATCGCCGCATTGAGCGCCAGCAGGTTGGTCTGTTGGGCCACCGCCTTGATCACGTCCATCACGCTGCCGATTCGGTTGCTTTCGGACTCCAGGCGTCCCATGGCCTCGGCAGAGCGGAGCATTTCCTGCGACAGCCGTTCGATCTGGGTCATCGCCTCGGACACCACCGCATCACCCGCGCGCGCTTCGCGGTCCGCTGCACTGGCTGCCTGCGAAGCCTCTTCGGCGTTGCGGGCCACTTCATGCACCGTGGCCGACATCTCATGCATCGCCGTTGCGACCTGATCGGTCTCGATCTTCTGCCCGTTCATGCCGGCGCTCGTCTGCTCGGTGACGGCCGACAGCTGTTCCGCGGCGCTGGCCATCTGGGTAACGCTGTCGCGGATGCCGCCGATGAGCTGACGCAAGGTGCCCGCCATGCCCACCACACCCCGCTGCAGCGCACCGATTTCATCCTTGCGCTCGATCTGGCGTTGGTCGGTCAGGTCACCCGCTGCGATGTTCCTGACCACCGCGAGTGTCTCCGCCAACGGACGGGTGATCTGCCCCGTGATCAGCCAGGCAGCCAGCAATCCGATGAGCAGGGCCAGTGCGGTAACCGTGGCCTGGGCTGCGCGGGACTGGGCAGTTTCCCGGGCGCGACTTGCACTCTGCGCATCGGTAAGGCTATCGGCGAGACGCTTGATCTCGTTCGTCTGGCTCGCCATGTCCTGGCGTGCCGCTGCGATCGCTTCGGTCTGGGCGACGACGGCTTCGAGCGCCGCCAGATAGCCGTCGAGCGCCTGCTCGGTGACCGCCACCTGGGCGGAGAAGCCACTGCCCAGCAAGGTCTGCAGGCGCGCGGCGGATTGCCGGGTCAGTTCGATCTGTTGTGCGACCTTGGCCGCGACCTCGGGCGTAGGGTTCGTGTTGTAGCCGCGCATCTCGTAGCGCACCAGCTGCCAGTTCATGCGCAGGTCGGAAATCGCCTTCAGGCCCGCATAGCGGTTATCGGCGTCGACCGGCATCTGCTCCACCGCCTTGTTCATGGCGGCGATCGGTTCGCTGGCGAGGGTTGCGTGCTTGCCCATGTCTGCCCGCGCCGCGTTGCCGGCGGCATAGGCGTCACGCATCTTCTTCAGCGAGGCGCGGTAGAGCTGGGTCTGCTCGCCCTGCTTGCGCAGAAGCGCCACGTTCTCGGGGTCGGAGAAGTTCGGCGAGATCTCCTGATGCTGCTGCTCGAATCGGCTCAGCGCCTCGCTGACGGCCTCGGCCGACTTCGCATCGCCGTTGTCGAGCATGAACTGCATGCGCGCAACCCTCAGCTCGGCCAGCGATTCGTTGAGCGAGGCGATCTCCTCCATCAGAGCGCTGCGGTGAGTCACGCTGCCCAGGCTGAGCCAGCCGGAGGCGGCCAGGACGACCGTAAGCAAAAGCACGGAGCCAAAGCCGATCGCCAGCTTCTTGGTCATGCTGATATCGGCAAACCAGTTCTTCATTGAATGCTTTCTCCTTGCAAAAGATGGGGCGCGGTGCCGAATCGCCATTGGGCTATCGGCTACGCTCCTAAGCGCGCCACGTCCGTGAACGCCATGGCCCGATCGCGCGGGCCATGGCGATGGCTCAGTAGAGGACGGTCAGCAGCACGTTGAATATCAAGGCCGCGACGAAGCCCAGGGGGGCGGCGCGGAACAGCAACTGCGGGAACAGCGAGGTGCGGCTCTGCTCCGTGGTACAGGAGCCTAGGATCAAGCTGCCGCCGGATGAGAACGGCGAGATCGAGGTGGCCTGCGACCCCACCACGATGGCCACGAACAGGACGAGCGGGTCGAGCCCCAGCGCCGAGGCGATCGGTGGCACCATCGGGAACAGCGCAGGCGTGACCACCCCCAGCGTGCTGGAGAACAGCGACATGAAGGCCGCCACCACGCCGAAGACCAGCGGCACCAGGATTGGCGGAATGCTGCTGCCCATCCAGGAGGCCAGGACGTCGATCGTGCCCGCCTTGATGGCCACGGAAATGAGCATGCCGACGCCACAGATCATGATCAGCGTGGCCCAGGGTACCGAGGCCATCGCCTTGCGCTCGTCACCCAGTTTCAGCAACAGCGCGATGACCGAGAACAGGCTGGCGATCAGGCCGATGTCCATCTTCGAGTTGATGAAGCTGACTGTGGAGTTGGCCGGCAACAGCAGGTGAGCGATAGGCGCCGCCAGCACGATGACCATCATCGCCAGCGTCAGCCACAGGGTTATCTTCTGCTCGCGGTTCAGCGGCGTAGGGGCGGTCGCAATGTAGGCCGAAGCCTTCATCGCCCTGCCATGCCCGGTCATGAACACCAGCACGCTAATCACCAGCACCGGAATCACGAAGGTGCTGACAAAGATGCCCAGGGCGTTGATGAAGGCCTCGTTCTCCGGGATGCCGGCATTGACCATCAAGCCACGGAAGATGATCCCGCTCTGGCTCGACACGAAGTTGGCGCCGCTCAGCGCGCCGTAGTTCACCGCCATGCCGCCGGCGATCAGGCTCATGCCGGTGCGTTCGCACAGCAACAGCGTGATCGGCGCCATGAACGCCAGCACCGTGTAGTAACCCGCCCCCATAGCGGAGATGACCGTCGCGGTGAAGAAGACCGCGAAGGGCAGCAGTTGCGGCACCGAGCGGCAGTGATAGATCAGGTGTTCGGCCAGTTTCTCCAGGGTGCCGTTGACCGTGGCGAAGCTGTAGAACAGGCAGACGGAAAAGATCACGAAGAAGATCTTCAGCGGCCACATGCCGATGATTTCGGAGGGGCTGAGGCCCATGCCGAAGGCACCGATAAGGTAGGCGAAGGCGATGGCGAACAGACCGATGTTGATCTTGGTCTTGTAGCCAAGGGCGACGGCTACGACGATAGCCGCGACGACGAGCAGGCTCATCATGTGTAAGTGTCCTGTTTGTTGTTATGAACGTTTAGCGGGAAACGTCGAAGCCGAACAGCTTCGCCGGGTTGTGGATCAGTACCTGGGCTCGTTCCCCCGCATCCGGCAGCAGCGCCTCGATGAACGCCAGCTGCTCCTCGTAGCGGGTCTGCTGTTCGAACTGGGTGTTGGGCCAGTCGCTGCCCCAGAGGAAGCGCTCGATACCGCCGGCGGCCTGCCGCGCCTGTGCCAGCGCAGCGGCCGCCTGGGTCAGATCGGATTGGCTGCGATAGGCGGCGGAAAGCTTGAGCCATACGCGCTCGTTGCCCAGCAGTTCGAGAAATGCGCGGTGGTTGGGCTTGCCCGTATCGATGCCGCCGGTCGGCAGACCGAAATGATCGATCACCACGCTCACGCCGCACGCCAGAAGGGGCGGCACGACCAGCGCGACGTCGTCGATGCCGCGTTGAATCTCGACCTGCCAGCCGCGCGCGCCCAGTCGCTCGAACAGGGCCGTCCATGCGGGGCCGGCGTAGTCGGTCAGCGTTCGGCCGATGAGATTCAGGCGGATACCCACCACGCCGGCCTCGGCCAGCTCGTCCAGTTGCGCCTCGCCGATGTCGGCGTCGACGACCGCGACGGCACGCAGCCGCTGCGGATAGCGGCGTAGCGCTTCGACCATGAAGTGGTTATCTATCCCCAGGAAGCTCGGCTGAATCAGCACGCCGTGGGAAAGGCCGTTGCGCTCGAGATGTTCGAGGTACTGTTCCACCAGCGCATCGTAATGAGGGCTGTAGCGACGGTTGGCGACCATCGGCAAATCCTGGCGGAAGATGTGGGCGTGCGTGTCTACGCCAGTGATGGCGGGCGGGTGAAGGCCGGTCATGAACAGATTAACCCTGTCGATTGTTGTAGTGGGACGACCTGCCGCAGTCGCCGCGGCAGGTCACGGGGACGCAAGCCGGGCTCGCTACCGCGTTGACTGTTTCATCTAGTCATATATATGAATAGATGACCATATAATCAGCTGCGGCTATCTGTCAATCGGCACTCCAGTGGTAAAGTGGGACCGCTTGCGCATTGGACGGATAAATGAAGACGAACGCCCCGATAACACTCGGTTACGACGAGCGCCTGCCGCTCTACCAACGCCTGCGGGAAGAGATGCTGGCCAAGATCGCCGCGGGCGAATGGACGCCCGGCGCTCCCATCCCCACCGAAGCGGAGCTGACCCGGCTGTACGGCGTGGCCATCGGGACCGTGCGCAAGGCCGTGGATACGCTGGTCAACGAAGGGCTGCTGATACGCAGCCAGGGCCGTGGCACCTTCGTCCGTAGGCCCAACTTCGATTCCTCGCTGGCGCGCTTCTTTCGCCAGGTGAATGCCACGGGTGGACGCGAGATACCCACCAGCCGGATCCTTGCCAAGGCGTTGCAGTCGCCCTCCAGAACAGTGGCGGCGGCGCTCGAGCTGGAGCACGGCGAGCAGGTCATCCACATGGAGCGCCTGCGGATGGTCGAAGGGCGCACGCTGTTCCATGAGGACATCTGGCTACCCGCCTCACGCTTCGGCGCGCTACTGGAGATCGACTCCGAACGCTTCGGCGAACTGCTTTACCCGTTCTACGAAACCCAGTGCGGCCAGTGCATCGCCTCGGCCAAGGAAACCCTCACCGTTGGGGCTGCCGACAGCGCCATGGCGAAAGTCCTGTCGGTCGAAGAGGGCGCACCGATGGTGATGATCGAGCGTATGGCCCTGGGCTATGACCGATCCCCGCTGGAATACCGCATATCCCGCGCTGCGGCCGAGGGGTTTCGCTACCAGATCGATATTTCCTGAGCCGCTCGGGTTGCGTTCCGGCGCCGCCGATACGGATGGACATCTGGAAGTTCGCTGACCGCTCGACGGGCGCCTGACAAGGTAGGGCCTGTATGGCACTTATTGCTGGCCACTGTGCCTGTTCCGCGCGTGGACGGGGGCGGAGCATGACGGTTTCTCCAGCCAGCCGAGCCCGCCATGCACATCGCCATCCTCACCTTCGACGGCTTCAACGAACTGGATTCGCTGATTGCCTTCGGCGTTCTCAACCGCATCAAGCGATCCGACTGGCGCGTGTCCCTGGCCTCGCCCAGCGAGACCGTCACGTCCATGAACGGTGTGACGCTGCACCGCCAACTGCCGCTGGAAGACATCGAAGCCTGCGAGGTCGTGCTCGTGGGCAGCGGCAGCAAGACCCGCGAGATCGCCGAGGACGCCTCGATCATGCGGGTGCTCACCCCGCTTGACCCCGCGCGGCAGCTGATCGGAGCCCAGTGCTCGGGCACGCTATTGCTGGCCAAGCTGGGACTGCTCGAAGGCATCCCGGCCTGCACCGACCTGCTCACCAAGCCCTGGGTGGTAGAGGCGGGCGTCGACGTGCTGGAGCAGCCGTTCTTCGCCAAAGGCAACCTGGCGACCTCAGGCGGATGCCTGGCCTCGAGCTATCTGGCGACCTGGGTGCTGGTGCGATTGCTGGGTCGCGAGGCGGCTGCCGGCGCGCTGCACTATGTGGCGCCGGTCGGGGAAAAGGAGGAATTCGTCGAGCGGGCGTTGGGGCACGTGGAGTCTTTTATCGCTGCTGAGCGTACCTAATCTGTTCGTCTCGGCTGGTTACTAGCTGGGACGTCTTTCGTCGGGCCGGGTGGCAAGCTTGTTTGCTCAAAACTGCGGCCCCGAACGAGTGTTATTGCCCTTGGCCAAACGGTCATAAAGCACCACGTTGACCGTGGCCGCGAGGTTCATGCAGCCGTTGGTGGGGATGTAGACGACGTCTTCGCACCAGTCGCGGATCTCTTTGCTGAGCGAGCCGTCCTCGGCGCCAAAGATGTAAAGGGCGCGATCAGGATGGGTGTATTCCGGCAGGGCGCGCGCGCCTTCGACCAGCTCCACCGCAACCGGCACGCAGCCGAGCGGCAGGATCTTGCGCAGGTCGTCGATGTTGATCAGCGGGATGTCCTGGTGGACTTTCTTGGTGTCGGTGACGAAGTCCTTGGCGCGATCGTAGCGGGTGCCGGTGTAGAACACGGAGCTGGCGCCATAGCAGCCAGCGGCGCGCATGATCGATCCCACATTGGACGGCGATTTGGGATTGCTCAGGCCAATGCAGGCGTATCGTTTGTTGCTCACAGGGAAGGGCTCGCGGCGAAACCGACAGTATACGGCCAGTGGTGCCTTCCCGGCCTGCTGGCGTAAGTCAGTCATGGCTCCGTTGCCTCCACAGGGCCAGCCCACTTGCCGCAAGGCCAATACTTTCTGCTGTCGGAGCGAGCTATGATGCGCGCCCGCCAACGCTGCACCCAAAACATCAGGTCACCATGCCCGGCAACGCCCTCTATACCGACCTGTCGGATTACTACGATCTGATGTGCGCCGATATCGACTATCGCGCCCAGAGCCGCTGTGTCCAGCGCCTGCAGCAGCTGTTTGGCAATGCCGGAGTCAGGCACCTTGATCTGGCCTGTGGAACCGGGCCGCATGTGCGGCATTTCATCGACGCCGGCTATGAAAGCAGTGGGCTCGACATCAATCAGCCCATGCTGGACAAGGCGGCCATCCGCTGCCCGGAAGCGCAGTTTTCCGTGCAGGACATGTGCGGCTTCGCGGTCGATCAGCCGCTCGACCTGATCACCTGCTTCCTCTATTCGATCCACTACAGCGCCCGAATCGAGCGGCTGAAGGCCTGCATCGCCAGTGTGCACCGCGCCCTGGCCCCGGGCGGGCTCTTCTGCTTCAACGCCGTCGACAAGAACCGGATCGACAACGATTCGTTCGTCTCGCACACCGCCAAACACCCGGACGGCCTGTTCAGCTTCAGCTCCGCCTGGAGCTACGGCGGCCATGGTGAGCGGCAGTCACTAAAGCTTCGCATCGAGAAAACGTCGGCAGGCGAAGGCCAGGTCTGGCACGACGAACACCCTATGGTAGCCGTCAGTTTCACCGAGCTGAGGGCGCTGCTCGAGCCGCATTTCGAGGTGCAGGTGCTCGAGCACGATTACGAGAAGATCCTGCCCTGGAACCAGGCGTCCGGGAACGCGATTTTTGCCTGCGTGAAGCGTTGATCTGGGGCGAGGGGGAAACCTTCGTGCCGATTCCATCGAACGCTCAATGCAAGTGCTTGCCCGCGGAGTAGGTCTGGATGAGGTGATCGGCCTGACGGGCCAACTGGTCGAGCAGGCGATCGCGCTGTTTTTCCGCCTCGCTCATGGCCTTGCGGCCGTGCTGCTGCACCAGGTAGCTGTGGATCTGCCGAACTTCCTTGGACTGGAAGATGGGCTCCAGGTCCTGCACCGCCACCACGCCGTCGGAGGCCTGGCTGCGGGTATTCATCACCACCTGCGGGCCTCGCGCGGCCAGGGGCAGAAAGCCCAGCGCTTCGAAGTACGGCACTTTACCCGCCACGCACGCCACCTCCGCATGGGGGGAACGCGCGATCATCGCCTCGACCATGGCCCGGCCGATGCCCTGGCGCCGATGGCTGGCCTGCACCGCCAGATAGACCAGCGCGCAGGCTTCGGGGTCATCCACATAGGGAAGATACAGCGCGAAACCGAGCAGGCGCGCCGGGTCGTAGGCATCCAGCGCCATGATCAGCTCCGGCTTGCCCGCCTGCGCGCCATCCATGCTGTCCAGATAACGATGCACCTCGAGACCCACCACGTACTGATACAGCTGATACAGCGGGTTGCTCGGCGTGAGCGATACCGGGCTGATGTCGCCTAGGTAGTCCACCACCCTCTGCAACACCTGGCTTTTCATCGACTCCGGCGGCGGGGTGTTCAGGTGGGCGAGGGTGAACATGGGCGGGGCTCCGGGAACGGTGCGGCAAAGCGGGCATTGTACGGGGGAAGGGTATCGGGCGAGGAAGAGGAGATGGGCTCGGTAGGCTGATCTTCCTCAAAGGCGCCGACGCCTGGGGTAAAGGGCGCTTTGTTTGGAAGAGAGTGACAGGCAGAGCGTTCAGTAACGCATCTCCAAAGTGATCTCGGCGGCCTGGTCGGCCTTCACCTCGAAGGCGCTGTCTTCGAAGGAGGGCGGGCCCATGACCTTGGGATTGTTCGACAGCCCATAACCTTCCGTGGGGATCATGCCGAAGCGCCGATCCAGCTCGCCGTTGTCGTTCTCGTCATGGTAGGCCAGCACCGCATAGCGCCCGGGCGGCACGTCGCTGAACACCAGCGACACCGCTCCCTTCTCGGCCTTGGCCTTCTGCGCGGCGAAGGCCTGATTCTCCTTGCGGAAGGTTTTCGGGTCGGCATACACCGCCACGGCCACCTGGCCGTTGTCATGCTGAAGTCCGCTGAGCGTGACCTTAAGCTCCTGCGCGTAAACCGTGGGTGCTGCGAGGGCAAGGGCGAGCCCCAGGGTGGGAAGTGCTTTCATATCGTGCTCTCGAATTCGGGATAGCGAGTCGCCGGGCGGATAGTCCGCAATGCCGGCGTGCGGAGGTCGATGGCTGACATCTTCAGGGAGCGAGCGAAGCGTTGTCCACGGGGGGGCGGGGGAGGCGAGGAAAAGCGCGATGCGTCCCAGGCGCGGTTCCCACGGTAGCGTGGGAACGATGTGTTCAGCCTTCAGTGAGCTTGAGTAGGCCAACGGCCAGAGACATCCAGGCCATGCCGACAAATGCCAGCATGGTGCACAGCGTCATAAGGCGTCGCAGTGAGGTGGGGAAGTTGCTGACATCATCGGCATCGAGTACGCCTTTGCGGACGTGGAACTTCGAGAAGAGCAAGGCCCCGCTAAGCGTGCTGACAAGATAGCCGTTCATGGCGGCGACCGATCAGCGCCTGTTCACGGCTCGGTGAAGGGGCGCGCGACGTGTTCAGGGCGGTCCCAAGCAGGAGCCTGCGAAAAGCCCATCTCTATCAAACGCGCCAGGTTCCGGTTTGCCCTGTTGCGCCGCCCGCAAGGGCGGCCAAAGGCGTCATCTCACCGTCCGGCCTATGTCGAAGGCCTCGACGACATCCCGCATTCGTATCCACCAGTCGTCCTGCCAGTCCAGGATTTGCAGTTGGCGGCCGAAGAGGTGCACGCAGCTCGATTTCGGATTGCAGAGCTGGGGCAAAAGGCGGTGGGTGAGCCAGGCGCTAAAGCGCGGCGCGTAGGCCGAGCGGCTGGCGAAGGCCAGGCGATAGACGTTTTCCAGATCCAGCCGAGGTTCGGGGTGGTCGCCTTCGCCGAAGCTCAGGCCTTCGACCCGGCAGTACTGGTGGATCGCAAGCGCGCCGTCGGAATAATCCAGCAGACGGGCGATTTCGTTGCCGTCGAACCAGAGCCGGCCGTCATGTTCATGGTGAACGGAAAGACGCATTCCCTCGAAGCGAGGGTGATGGGGAGTTGGCATGTCCTTTACCTCTGTGTGAAATCAGCTTTCTTAGGGCTGGGTGCCGGGAGCTAAGAAACCCCACACAGAGGGCCGGACATATTCCCCTTTCGGGTCTTGTATTAGCCCACTCCCGACGTCGCAGAGGTGTTTTTCTTGCGCGCACGGGCGGGCCGTAGGCGCAAAAAAGCCGCAATGTCGGAAGCGGGCTAGCCGCTGTGTGAGGCGTTTCTTAGGCGCCGAACGCGGAGGGTAGGAGGTAACGGGGAAGGGGTCAAGGCGGTGCGGCAAAGGGGTAGCCGTGCGCAGGCGACAGCGGCGAAGCCTTTGCAGGCCTCGCTACCTCGTTGCTTCAGTCGACCGAAAGCGGTGCTGCCTCGAAGGTCGGCACTATGACGGCGCTGCGGGTCGGGTAAACCCTGGTCATCACCGCCCATTGCAGCGGCGGCGCCGTGTCTAGCATGAGCGTTCCGATCGCGAGCTGGACTTGGTCCGGGTCGTTGCCGGCGTACTCGACCGCCTCGTTGATGGCCTGCCGCCAGGGCTGTTCGTCGAAGCCTGCCCCCAGCAGGATGGCGCTTCCCGTCGAGGCAGACTGGTCGCCCGCCAGGAGTCGCGACATGTACCAGAAGTCATCCGAAGCGCTGAGGAACAGCTTGCCCTGGTTGTAGTTGGCGAACGGGACTTTCAGTTCGATGTAGTGGTAGTAGTCATGCGCGTCGGCATCGCGTGCCCACAGGTCGCACTGCTTCGTCTCCCGGTCCATCTGGCCGCGCCGCTGATCGAGCCAGACCTTGTACTCGACCCCGACGTCAACCCCGGCCCGCAGTCCGTGGCGTTCGATAAGCCAGAGATACAGTTCGATCTTCAGCCAACCCTCGAATCCGTTGCGCAGTTGGGAGAGCTCAGGCAGTACCTGCGCTCGGCGCGTCTGCAGGTCGGCCAGGAACATCTGAAACGTACGGGCGACATGGCTGATGCCGGGCATGGAAATTCCTTTTCTCGAGTGGTGCCAATGAAGAGTGCCGCTGGCGGCGGTGATGCGGACTAGGGGCGTTACCTGTTCTTGAGAGTTAACGGCAGGCCCTGTCCACTGCAACTGCCGCCACCTGGACGCTGGAGCGCCCAGGTGGCGTTGATGAGCGGAACGTGGGAACGATCAAACCTTGATCAGTCGTTCAGGTAGCGGGCCGTCACCTGATCGATGAAGCCCTCCTTGCGCATCTGATCCAGCGTGCTTTGCAGCTTCTGCACGACTTCATCCGGCGTTTCCTTGTTCATCGCCAGATAGAGTTGCGTGCTACTTATGGAAAAGGCCACTTCCAGTCTGCCGACACCAGCCTTGCTGGACTCGTATTGGCCAGCCGGATTGGTGGTCGCCCACAGGTCAAACTCACCTGCCTGCAGTTTGGTGGGAGCGCCGCTCAAGACGTTCTTCACGTCGAAGTTTCGCTTCGCCAGATACTGGCTTACGCTGGTGCCATCGACCGAACCAATGCTGTACTTGCGGGCGTCGTCGAGACTGTGCAGCACGATCGGGTTGCCGGGCTTCTTCAGTAGCACCAACTGTATCTCACTCAATGGCCCGACCCACTTGTAGCGCGACTCGCGTTGTGCCGTGCGGCTGAGCGAATACACGGCAAAGCCGGACTGCTGTTCGGCCATTTCCTGCAAGCGACTCCAAGGGAACCGCAGCGTCATCTGGTACGGCACCTCGGCGCGCTTGAACATCTCGACCACTACTTCCTTGTCGATCCCCTCAATGCCGTCTTCGCGCTCGAAGTTCTTGTCATTGGCTGACATGCTGAAGGGCGGATAATTCTGTGTCAGGACCTGAACGACATCGGCCGCCTGGGCTGTGACGGCGATCAACGGCAGCAGCGAGAGCATTGCATGGGTGATGATCTTGTTGAGCATGGACTATTCCCTGTGGTCTTCATTTTCGTTGCGCGAACGCCATGGGTTCGCCTTTCAAGGTGGAAACGTGAGGTTGATGCTGACCGAATGGATTCCGCGCCACCTTATTCACGCCGTGTCTGGCTCGTTGAAGCGATCATGGAGGCCGCGCAGCAGGGGCCGCAGCAGAACCTGCTTGTCGTCCGAGGTGTGGTTCCAGTTGGGCGCGCATTGTCCAGCAAACGCGACTGGACAGCAGCTGCGCCGTGCAAGGCGAAACCTGTCGGTGGAGCCGATGAAGGCGTGGCGGGGGACGCTAGCCGGCGAGCTGGCAGCCGGAAAAATAAATCTGAACTGACCCTGATTTTACGGACACCTCGAATGTGACTATACCGTCAGAGAGGAAGGTGTCCCCATGACAGACAAACGTACTTACCAGTGCTACAGCCCCGAGTTTAAGCGAGAGGCCGTCCG
>NZ_JAAMRF010000005.1 GCF_013522725.1 Stutzerimonas azotifigens | reverse complement strand
ACGGCGGGGATTAACAAGGTGAAGTGAAGGGTTTCTAGTGGTTGTGGTGAGAAGCGAGACTGTCGGAACAGGCGAGTCCTGCAGCAGAGCAAGGCCGATAACAATCATGATCTTCGTGATCGCTTGAACGCTTGGCCCCTGCTGCGCGAACTACAGAATGGCCAGGGCAGTGCCCAGCACAGGCCGGATATACGAATGCAACCGCGCTGACGACAGGATCGAAAAGCTATTCCTCACTGCTTGTGGGGAGAGTCCATATACCTATTGTTATGTGTCACAACAGAGACTCTAGAAATTCGCTCTTGATGCTTTCCGAGGTACTGGGTAATTGGTTAAGTAGAGCAGCACTATCATCGCCACAGTTATAGTACAAAATAAATTCTCCAGACTCGAATGCCACTTTGAATCCAGATAAAACTTTGTAGCCATAATTGATATGGCGGTCCACGTGAGCCTGTACGCTCGCAATATTTTCACCTGCTAAGTGATTTGCGGTTAGCGCTGAAAGAAGGTCTTCGGCTTGCCAAGAGCATCGCTCACCTACTTGAAGATCGAAACCCAGAGGTACTTCAGCGGGCAAGGTGTCTGCACCAACACTCTCACCATTTGTGAGCAAGAACATTGAAACAACGGTCCCATCAGTGCAGCGCCACTCAATGTCGCCTATATCATCGGTTACCTTTTCGGACTCGAAGTAATACTGAACATTCCTTACGCCTGCTAGGGTTTTCCCAATCAGGCTTTGGGCTTGAGCCAGATCGTGAAACATCCGTTCTTCAGAGAAGATTTTTCGATTATTCATAGAGACACATAACTATAATTAGACACCAAGTGGTGTATAAGACGCTGGAAGGGACTGGTGTATAACATCCTTGTCATTGCGTCTCTCCTTGTCTAGGCTGGGCGTTTCCGAGGGATGATGACTGTATAAAGGAGTTATACACCATGGATGGGAAGCCACGGTTGCTCGATCAGGTGCGGGAGCAGATAAGGCTCAAACACTACTCGATCAGAACTGAGCGTGTCTATTGTGAGTGGGTCAAGCGGTTCATTCGTTTTCATAACTATCGACACCCTCTCGAAATGGGTGCGCCGGAGGTTGAAAGTTTCTTGTCGCACCTCGCGGTGGCGCGTGATGTATCCGCCTCCACCCAGAACCAGGCGCTGGCTGTGTTGTTGTTTCTTTACAAGCAGGTGCTGCATCAGGATTTGCCCTGGCTGGGCGAAGTCGTGCGTGCCAAGAAGCCGGCTCGCTTACCTGTCGTCCTGTCTCGTGAGGAGGTGCAGCAGCTTTTTGAGCACCTCGAAGGGGAGGTTGGGTTAGTGACAAGGCTGCTATACGGCGGCGGCCTGCGTCTGATGGAAGGCGTGCGACTTAGGATCAAGGACGTCGACTTCTCGCGCAGCGAGCTCATCATTCGTGACGGCAAGGGCCAGAAGGATCGTGTCTCCGTCTTGCCTGGAAGCCTTGTCGCACCGCTTCAACAGCAACTTGCGCGTGTCCGTGCGATTCACCAAACGGAGCTAGCTGACGGAAGAGGTGACGTGTATCTGCCGAATGCGCTGGCACGCAAGTATCCCAAAGCGCCTTGGGAGTGGGCTTGGCAGTATGTCTTCCCGGCGCCAAATCTCTCGGTTGACCCTCGCAGCGGGGCAGTGCGCCGTCATCATCTCGATGAGAAACGAATACAGCGCGCCTTCAAGCGAGCCGTGCAGGCCGCAAAGCTTATGAAGCTCGCCACGCCTCACACGCTACGCCACAGCTTCGCTACCCATTTGCTCGAGAGCGGCCAGGACATCCGCACGGTGCAGGAGCTGCTCGGGCATGCGGACCTCAAAAACCACGATGATCTATACGCATGTGCTCAACCGTGGCGGTTTGGCCGTGCTGAGCCCGCTCGATCGAATGTGACCGACCCGTAAGGTTGTTTTATTCGTCTTCCGCGTCGGCTTCGTAGGCGTCGAGGCAAATGAGTTGGTGGCCGTCGATCTGCCAGCTGCCGTCGGATGCCTGATGCTCGGCTTCCATCACGCTGTTGTAGCTGAACTGCCACTGTTTGCGTTCGCGGCCGTCGACGGCTTCGATCGTGAGCACGATCGCTTCGCTTTCAAAGGCGCGGTCTTCTTGCGCGGCTATGTCGGCTTCGTCGAGCAGCTCATCATTGAGGGTGAAGGTTGAGGCGTGCAGGCCGTCGATCTGGAGCATGTCGGCGGCTTCGAGTTGGTCCAACAGATACAGGGTTGGCGCTGTCATGGGGAGCTCACAGGGCGGAAGGTCGTGTGTTAAAGGAGAGGGCACAGCATTCATTCATGAGCGCGCCGCCTGGCCGAGGGTAGTTGGTTGGCCAGGCGGGCGAGGCGCCAGCTGTCAGGCGTCGTATCCGAGATTAGGCGCGAGCCAGCGTTCGGTCACGACGAGGTCCTGGCGTTTGCGGGCGGTGTAGCGTTCGGCCTGGTCCTTGTCGATTTTGCCGACGGCGAAGTACTGCGCCTGGGGATGGGCGAAGTACCATCCACTCACCGCGGCGGTGGGGAACATGGCGTAGTGTTCGGTGAGGGTGACCTGGCTGATGCCGTCCGCATCGAGCAGCTCGAACAGGGTGCCTTTTTCCGTATGGTCGGGGCAGGCGGGGTAGCCCGGTGCCGGGCGGATGCCCTTGTACTGTTCCTTGATCAGTTCCTCGTTGCTGAGCTGCTCGTCCGGCGCGTAGCCCCAGTGATGCTTGCGCACCTCGGCGTGCAGCCATTCGGCGCAGGCTTCGGCGAGGCGGTCGGCGAGCGCCTTGACCATGATCGAGTTGTAGTCGTCGCCCTTGTCCTGGTACGCCTTGGCCACTTCCTCAGCGCCAATGCCGGCGGTGGTGATGAAGCCGCCCACGTAATCGGTGACGCCGCTGTCCTTTGGCGCAACGAAGTCGGCCAGCGAGAAGTTCGGCTTGCCGTCGGGCTTGATGGTCTGCTGGCGAAGGTGGTGCAGGCGGGCCAGGGGCTGGCCGTCGTCGCCATAGACTTCGATGTCGTCGTCGTCTACCTGGTTGGCCGGCCAGAAGCCGAACACGGCACGCGCGCGGATCAGCTTTTCGTCGATCAGCTTCTTGAGCATCGCCTGCGCGTCGGCGAACAGGGCGGTGGCCGCTTCGCCGACCACCTCATCGGTGAGGATGCGCGGATACTTGCCGGCCAGATCCCAGGAAATGAAGAAGGGCGTCCAGTCGATGTATTCGGCCAGCACGTTCAGGCCGATGTCATCGAGCACCTTGCGCCCGGTGAAGGTCGGCTTGACCGGCTCGTAGGTGGCCCAGTCGAACTTCGGCTTGGCGGCGACCGCCTGGGTGTAGGTCATGCGCTCGGTGCGGGCGCCACGATTGGCGGTGCGCTCGCGGATCACGGCATATTCTTCGCGGGTCTTGGTGGCAAACGCGGGCTTGAGTTCCTTGGAGAGCAGCGTCGTCGCCACGCCTACTGCACGGGAGGCGTCTGTGACGTATACCACCGCGTCGTTCTTGTAGTGCGGGTCGATCTTCACCGCCGTATGCGCTTTGGAAGTCGTGGCGCCGCCGATCATCAGGGGCAGGGTGAAGCCCTGGCGCTGCATCTCTTTGGCGACATGGACCATCTCGTCCAGCGACGGTGTGATCAGGCCGGACAGACCGATGATGTCGCATTTCTCGGCGATGGCGGTCTGCAGGATCTTCTCGGCCGGCACCATCACGCCCATGTCCACGACGTCATAGCCGTTGCAGCCAAGCACCACGCCGACGATGTTCTTGCCGATGTCATGGACGTCGCCCTTGACGGTGGCCATGAGGATCTTGCCCTTGGCTTCGGGCTTGTCGCCTTTTTCCGCCTCGATGAAGGGAATCAGATGCGCCACGGCCTGCTTCATGACGCGGGCGGATTTAACCACCTGGGGCAGAAACATCTTGCCCGAGCCGAACAGGTCGCCGACTACGTTCATGCCGCTCATCAGCGGGCCTTCGATGACTTCGATGGGGCGCGCGCACTGCTGGCGGCACTCTTCGGTGTCTTCGACGATGAAGGCGGTGATGCCTTTGACCAACGCGTGTTCGAGGCGCTTGTCCACCGGCAGGGAGCGCCACTCTTCGGTCTCGGCTTCCTTGACGCTGCCGTCGCCCTTGTACTGGTCGGCAATGGCGAGTAGCGCTTCGGTGCCGTTGGGCGTGCGGTTGAGCACCACATCTTCCACGGCATCGCGCAGCTGCTTGGGGATCTCGTCATAGATCTCGAGCTGCCCGGCGTTGACGATGCCCATCGTCAGGCCGTTTTTGATGGCGTAATAGAGGAACACCGAGTGGATCGCTTCGCGTACCGGGTTGTTACCACGGAACGAGAAGGACACGTTGGACACGCCGCCGGAGGTCAGCGCATACGGCAAGTGGTCGCGGATGTAGGCGCAGGCGTTGATGAAGTCGACGGCGTAGTTGTTGTGTTCTTCGATGCCGGTGGCTACGGCGAAGATGTTCGGGTCGAAGATGATGTCTTCAGGCGGGAAGCCGACCTCGTTGACCAGAATGTCATAGGAGCGCTGGCAAATTTCTTCCTTGCGCGCCTGGGTGTCGGCCTGGCCGGCTTCGTCGAAGGCCATCACTACCACGGCGGCGCCGTAGCGCTTGCACAGGCGGGCGTGGTGCTTGAAGGCTTCGACGCCTTCCTTCATGGAGATGGAGTTGACGATGCCCTTGCCCTGGATGCACTTGAGGCCGGCCTCGATCACTTCCCACTTCGACGAGTCGATCATGATCGGCACGCGCGAGATATCGGGCTCGCCAGCGATCAGGTTGAGGAAGGTCACCATGGCCTTCTTCGAATCCAGCATGCCCTCATCCATGTTGATGTCGATCACCTGGGCGCCAGCTTCAACCTGCTGCAGGGCGACTTCGAGGGCTTCGCTGTAGTTCTCTTCACGGATCAGCCGGGCAAACTTGGCGCTGCCGGTGATATTGGTGCGCTCGCCGACGTTCACAAACAGCGAGTTGCGGTCGATGGTGAACGGTTCCAGGCCCGACAGGCGGCACGCCCTGGGAATGTCCGGGATCGCGCGCGGTGGGTACTTGGTCACCGCTTCGGCGATGGCCTGGATATGGGCGGGCGTGGTGCCGCAGCAGCCGCCGACGATGTTCAGAAAGCCCGATGCGGCGAATTCCTCGACTACGGCCGCCATTTCAGCCGGCGTCTCGTCGTATTCGCCGAAGGCGTTGGGCAGGCCGGCATTGGGGTGGGCGGAGACGTGGGTCTCGGCCTTGTTGGCCAGCTCTTCGAGGTAGGGGCGCAGATCCTTGGCACCGAGGGCGCAGTTCAGGCCCACCGAGATCGGCTTGGCGTGGCGCACCGAGTTCCAGAACGCTTCAGTGGTCTGGCCGGAAAGGGTGCGGCCGGAGGCATCGGTGATGGTGCCGGAGATCATGATCGGCAGCTCGACGCCGAGCTGCTCGAAGACTTCCTGCACGGCGAAGATCGCGGCCTTGGCGTTGAGGGTGTCGAAGATCGTCTCGATCAGGATCAGGTCCGCGCCGCCTTCGATCAGGCCGCGAGTCGCCTCGGTGTAGTTCTCCACCAGTTCGTCGAAAGTGACGTTGCGGTAGCCGGGGTTGTTCACGTCCGGGGAGATGGAGCAGGTGCGGCTGGTGGGGCCGAGCACGCCGGCAACGAAGCGCGGCCGGTCAGGCGTTTCGGCGGTCTTGGCATCGGCCACCTGGCGGGCGATGCGGGCACCTTCGACGTTCAGCTCGTACACCAGCTCTTCCATGCCGTAGTCGGCCTGGGATACGCGGGTGGCGTTGAAGGTGTTGGTTTCCAGGATGTCCGCGCCGGCGTCGAGGTAAGCCTTCTCAATGGCACCGATCACATCCGGGCGGCTGAGGATAAGGAGGTCGTTATTGCCTTTGACGTCCTGCGGCCAGTCGGCGAAGCGCTCGCCGCGATAGTCGGCTTCTTCCAGCCGGTAGCTCTGGATCATGGTGCCCATGCCGCCGTCGAGTATCAGGATGCGCTGGCTCAGCGCTTGCTGGAGGGCCTGAAGGCGAAGGCTGCGGTCGGACATTGCACACTACCTGGGAAGAGCGGATCGAAGGGCGGCGATGATACCAAACTGAGCCGCAGGCGGGGCCCAGCGGGGATGGGCATGAATTCCACTCATGTTCGCCACGCTCTTTGCGTGCCGTGGTGGCGCCAAGCAGAACGATGGCTTGCGAGTCTTATCCGACAAAAATACTAGGACTTTATCTGCCAGGCGCGATTGACGTACACTGGCGCCATCTTTGCGAGGATTAGACATGAGCTCGATTACCATTACTGAAGCTGCACACGATTATCTCGCCGAGTTGCTCTCGAAGCAGAACACCACCGGCATCGGCATACGGATTTTCATCACCCAGCCAGGCACGCCTTATGCGGAAACCTGCATCGCCTATTGCAAGCCCGGCGAAGAAAAGCCCGAAGACACCGCGCTGGCGTTGAAGAGCTTCACTGCCTGGATCGACAACGTCAGCGAGCCCTTCCTCGAAGATGCGGTAGTCGACTATGCGACCGACCGCATGGGTGGGCAGCTGACCATCAAGGCGCCGAACGCCAAGGTGCCGATGGTCAACGAGGACAGCCCGCTCAATGAGCGCATCAACTATTACCTGCAGACCGAGATCAATCCCGGGCTCGCCAGCCACGGCGGCCAGGTAACGCTCATCGACGTGGTCGAGGAAGGCGTCGCGGTACTGCAGTTCGGCGGTGGTTGCCAGGGGTGTGGCCAGGCCGACGTCACCCTCAAGGAGGGGATCGAGAAGACCCTGCTCGAGCGGATTCCAGAGCTCAAGGGCGTTCGTGACGTGACCGATCACACCAACCGCGAAAACGCGTACTACTGAGTCACCCTCGAACGGGGCGACAGGCTGAAGCCGTCGCCCCGTTTGTACGTCTGGAATAAGGCGGACCTCTCATTTCAAGGCTTGCGATGCTGTCAGAATGGCATCACTGCGCGCCCGGGCAAGCCACTTCGGGTGGGCTGCGTTACGCGCCAGGGCCAACCGCTGCAATGAGAGCTGAACTGTGTCCGTTTCCTTGCTGATCTGCGACGACTCCTCCATGGCGCAAAAGCAATTGCTTCGCGCATTGCCAGAGGGCTGGCCGGTGCAGGTCAGCCAGGCCGCCAACGGCCGGGAGGCTCTGGAGCGAATCCGCCAGGGCGACATCCAGCTCGTGTTGCTAGACCTGACCATGCCGGAAATGGATGGTTATGAGGTGCTGCAGCGCCTGCGGGACGAAGGGCACACCTGCAAGGCGATGGTGATTTCAGGCGACGTCCAGGCGGAGGCCGTACGCCGCGTATTGGACCTCGGCGCGCTGGCGTTTCTGAAGAAGCCGGTTGCCGCCGAGGAGCTGAAGCAGACCCTCCAGCAGCTAGGCCTGCTCGGCGAGGCCGCGGCGGCTACCGCTAACGTGCCGGCGGCGCTGGAAACTTTCCAGGTCAGTTTTCGCGATGCTTTCCGCGAGGTCGTCAACGTGGCCATGGGGCGCGCCGCCGCGTTACTGGCGCGGGTGTTGGGCGTGTTCATTCAGCTGCCGGTGCCGAACGTCAACATCCTCGAGGTGGGCGAGCTGCACATGGCGCTATCGGACGCGGCCCAGGGTGAGAAGCTCACTGCGGTGTGCCAGGGCTACATCGGTGGCGGTATCGCCGGCGAGGCGCTGCTGATCTTTCACGACTCCGAAATATCGGACATGGCGCGGCTGATGGGTCTGCGTGATTACCGTGAAATGGAGATGCTGCTCGACCTATCGAGTCTGCTGATCAGCGCTTGCCTGTCGGGCATTGCCGAGCAGGTCGATGTGCTGTTCTCGCAGGGGCATCCGCAGGTGCTCGGCCAACATGCGGCCATCGACGAGCTGATTCGCGTCAACCGGCAGCGCTGGAAGAAAACGCTGGCCGTGGAAATCAGCTACACCCTGGAAGGGCATGACATTCATTTCGACCTGCTGCTGTTCACCGAGGATTCGGTGGAGCTGCTGTCGCGCAAACTTGCCTACCTGATGAACTGACCCATGGCTAACATCCAACTCGACGAGTTTCACTCGCTGCTGGCCATCGTTCAGAGCATCGACGTCGGCGTCGTGGTGCTCGACCGCGACTACCAGATCGAAGTCTGGAATACCTTCATGGAAAACCGCTCGGGCATCCTGCCGGCAATTGCGCGGCGCAAGGTGTTCTTCGACGTGTTTCCCGAGGTGGATCCCGCCTGGTTCCGGCAAAAGTTCGAAAGCGTGGCGACGTTGGGTACGCCATCCTTTTCCACGTGGGAACAGCGCCCCTATCTCGTGCGCTTCAAGAACTACCAGCCGATCACGGGGCTGGAAGAGTTCATGTACCAGAACATCACGATGATGCCCCTTCGTGGGCTCACCGGCATCACCGAGTACATCTGTATATTGATTTACGACGTGACGGACGTGGCTGTGAACCGACGCCAGCTACAGGCCGCCAATGAACAGCTGCAACGCCTTTCGAGTACCGATCGGCTGACCGGACTCTACAACCGCGGGCACTGGGAAGAGATGCTCCGTGTGGAGTACGCGCGGCACCGTCGCTACGAATCCCGGGCGTCGCTGGTGATGTTCGACATCGACCATTTCAAGCGCATCAACGATACCCGCGGTCACCCAGCCGGGGACCGGGTGATTCAAAGTGTGGCCGAGTGCATTCGCGAGAACATCCGCGACTCGGACCTGGCCGGGCGCTACGGCGGCGAAGAATTCGTCGTACTTTTACCGGACACGGACAAGAAGGGCGCGCTGATATTCGCCGAGCGCATGCGGGCCTGTGTCGAGGCGCTGAGCGTGGTGCATGACGGCGCCGAGATCCGCTTCACCATCAGCCTTGGGGTCGCCGACCTGAGCCTGCCCACCACCGGTTATGCGCAACTGATCGAATGGGCCGACCAGGCGCTCTACGCATCCAAGGCCGGCGGTCGCAACCGGGTTACGGCGCACGAACCCGGCTAGCGGCGGGCCCGCGGCGCAGCAGCAACGTCGCCACCGCGATGCCAGCCAATAGCGTCATGCCGATGTTGACTGCGTTCCAGCCGATGCCGGTGATGAGCGCGCCGGAGGCCAGGGACATCGTCGCGGCCACGCTGCCATTGCAGAGCTCCATGAGGCCTTGGGCGCTTGCCCGTTCACTGGGCGCGTGGCCACTGCCGAGCAGTGTGGTGCCTGCCACCAGCATGAGGTTCCAGCCGATCCCGAGCAGGCAGGAGCTGATCAGAAATCCCGCCATCTGCTGGCTGACCAGCGCAACCGCTGCGCTGACCAGCAGCATCAGTGCGCCGATCAGGCCAACGCGGTGGCTACCGAGCCGGTCGACCAGCGGACCTGCGATGAAGGCCGGCAAGAACATACCGATCAGGTGCCACTGGATGACCCGCGTACTGTCCACGACCCCTAATCCGCAGAAGCTCATGGCCAACGGTGTCGCGTTCATCACCAGGATCATCAGGCCATGACCGACAGCGGTGGTGAGAATGGCTGTGCGTACGATCGGCCGAGCCAGCAGCGTTCGGGTCGTACCGGCCGGCGACGCGGTCGAGGCAACTGGTGCCGGCGTGGTCCGCAGCCCGGACAAGGTCAGCAGGGCGAAAAAAGCCACTCCGGCGATCAACACGTAGGCTCCGGTGAACGGCACTGCCAAGGCGTTGCGTGAGAGGTCGCCGAGCGTGGGTGCGATCAACGCCGCGCAGAGCCCACCGCCGATTACCCAGGCGGTGGCTTGACCTTTGTGGGCGTCGTCGACCGCTTCCAGAGCGGCGAAGCGGTAATAGTTCGCCGAGGCCTGGTACAGCCCGAGCGGCAGCGCGCCCAGGCACAGAAGCATGAAATCTCCTAGCCAGACGCCCCAGGCGCTGATGAGCCCGCCGGCAATACCGGCCGTAGCCCCCAGCAGAAAGCCGCTGCGCCGCCCGTGGCGCTGCATCAGCTGCGAAAGGGGGCGGACGGCTAGAAGGTTGCCGACAACCAGCAGCGCCATCGGCAAGGTGGCGAGGGCGTTGCTCGGCGCTAGTTGCAAGCCGATCAGCGCCGTCAGGGTGATCCCGGTCATGGCGCTGGTCCAGAACAGCGCTTGGGCGATGAACAGGCGCCCAAGTATCGGGTTGCTCAGCGGATTCATGATGTAACGCCCTTAGATAGGTGCGGTTTGAAGATCCTGCCAGTGGACGGCGGGTTGGCCGCAAGGGAGCTGGCTGGCCGGCGTGGGCGGCGACACAGCTCGCCACGGCAGTTCGGGCAGTGCCCGCTCATCCGCTTGGCGCAGTGCAGGCAGAAGGTGCACTCGAATGAGCAGATCATTGCATCCTGCGCCTCGGGGCCGAGGTCGCGATCACAGGCTTCGCAGTTGGGGCGCACTTCGAGCATGGCATCTCCGGGACTACAGGTTGCGATCGCAGTCAGGCAAAACGGGCGGCGTATTCCTGCGGACTCACCGACAGATGTTTATGGAAACTGCGGCGCAGGTTCTCGGGGTGGCCAAAACCGGTGAGCCTGGCCACCGTGGCGATCGAGGTCTGGCCGCCGAGCACGAGGTTACGCGCGGCCTCCAGACGGACTCGCTCGACGTAGCGCCCCGGGCCGGTGCCGAGTTCGGCGGCGAACAGACGGCAAAGCGTGCGTGGCGACATGTGTGCCTGGTGCGCCAGGGCCTCGATCGACAGGTCATCGCCGAGGTGAGCCGGTATCCAGTCGAGCAGGGCCGATAGCCTTGGCAATTCGCTGCTTGCCGGCGGCAACAGGGCGCTGAACTGAGCCTGTCCGCCTGGGCGGCGCAGGAACATCACCAGGCGGCGAGCGACCGCCAGCGCCATGGCTCGGCCAAGATCCGCCTCGACCAGCGCCAATGCCAGGTCGATGCCCGCCGTGACCCCGGCCGAGGTGAACAGATGTCCGGCTAGTGGATCGTGCGGATCATAGGTGTGCAGGACGTCCGAATCGACGATGACTTCGGGATATTCATCTTGGAGCGTTTGCAGATCGGACCAGTGCGTGGTCGCCTTGCGCTGGTCGAGTAGTCCGGCCTCCGCCAGCACCAGCGCGCCCGAGCAGACCGAGCCGAGCCGCCTGACCTTTGGCTCGGCAGCGACCAGCCAGGCGAGCAGTTCGGCATTGCCGCGCATCTGATCGACCCCGCGCCCGCCGGGCACGAGTAGCGTGTCGAGCGTGGCCGGATCGGTGTTCTGCCAGAGTGCGTCGATGCACAGGCGCAGCCCGCAGGACGTCGCAACCGGCTCGAGGCGTTCGCCGAGCACCAGCAGGCGATAGGGCTCAGACAATCCCTGCCGCGCACGCTCGACGTTAGCTGACGCGAATACCTGCAGCGGCCCGGTGACATCCAGGCTCATCACGTCCGGGTAGATCAGGCAGGCAATTGTGCGGGGAGCGTCCATGTCGTCTCGCTGGCTTGGGTCGTGGCCTGGAGTGTGGCCTTTGCCCGCCACGGCAGCAATGCCAAGAAACCCACATATCTGGCCAAGCTGGGTCTGCCCTGTGGCAAACGGATCGCCAAATCGCGACACGCTCGCTCTGGGGGAGTCGAGGGGGGCGGGGATTCGTCGGCGCGACAGGGTAAAGCGTTCGCGGGCGCGGCCCACTCCCACGGTGGCGACATACTGGAGACAGAAGGCTGGCGGGCCGTTGGGGGCACTCCTGCATCCGCTCGACCCAGGAAGGTGCTTATCTCATCCCGCCCTGGCGGCAAGGAAGTTCAGCAGGGCGACTTCTTCACGGCTGAGCCATTTGCGCGGGCGGGCTTTGCTCAGGTTAGCCAGCTCGCCGTTGGAAAAGGCCTGCAGGATGGCCGGGTGGATGTAGCACTGGCGACACACCGTCGGCGTGTTGCCCAATTGCCCGGCAACCTGCCTGACCGTTTCGACGAGCTGCTTCTTCGCTACCGATTCGGGCTCCCAGGGCAGGCCGCGCAGCTGCTCCAGCGCTAGCGCGCTGCCGGCCCAGGTGCGGTAATCCTTGGCGGTGAAATCGGCACCGGTCATCTCGTGGAGATAGCCATTGACGTCGGTAGAGGTGATGGCGTGGCGTTGGCCATCCTCGTCCAGGTATTGAAAGAGATGCTGGCCGGGCAACTCCATGCAGCGTCGGACGATGCGCGCCAGGCGCTGGTTGCGCAGGGTCACCTTGTGCTCGACGCCGCTCTTGCCACGAAAGTGAAAGCGGATCGCACTGCCTTTGACATCCACGTGCCGGTTGCGCAGCGTGGTCAGGCCGTAGGAGCGGTTGTCGCGGGCATAGCGACTGTTGCCGACGCGAATCAGCGTCGACTCGAGCAGCGCGACTACCGTGGCCACGGCTTTTTCCCTGGGCAGGCCGCGCAGTGCCAGATGAGTTTCGATCTGCGCGCGTAGCTTGGGCAGGGCCTGGCCGAATTCGAGCATGCGTTCGTATTTGTCCGCATCGCGGATTTCTCGCCAGCGAGGGTGATAGCGGTACTGCTTGCGGCCACGGGCATCGCGTCCGGTTGCCTGGAGATGGCCTTGCGGATCGGCGCAGATCCAGACGTCCCGGTAGGCGGGCGGTATGACCAGTTTGTTGATGCGATCGATCTCGTCCGGGTCGCGAATGCGTTCGCCCTGGGGGTCGAAATAGGCGAACTTGCCGCGCACTATCCGCCGACTGACCCCGGGCTGAGTGTCATCCACGTAGTTCAGGTCGGGCGGTAGAGTGGGGCATAGCAGCGTGCCGCGGTCGTCACGCTCATCAAGGGGGATGGGCCGCGTGCCTTCGGCCAGGGGAGGAGCCTCTGCGGTATGGTCGAGCGCCATGGATGGTTCCTGAAAGGGACCCGGCCAAGCGGCGGGCCGGGCCGGTCCCGAGCCGGGGCTTATTGGGCCTCGTCGCCCTGCATGACTTCGCCTTCACTCTCCTGCGCGTTGCGCATGAGTATCTTGATGGCGGCGACAACTTCGTCGATGGCCTCGCGGAAAAGGCCGGGGTTGTTGTCGGTCTCGGCCTGGTCGGCATGCTTCTGTGCGGTATCGAGGTGTTCGTAGATGGCGGAATAGTCACCGATCATCGTGATCTCCTTGGTCTGCGGGCAAAGGAACGGGCGGGATGCGTAATGCATAGGCCCTGTTCAAATGACCGCACCGTGCCGCTGGCAGTTCGCGCCGTACATCCGCAAGCCTGTGTGCTCAGCTTTCGGCGACGCCGGGCTGATAAGGCATCGACCAAGGGGCGAGGATGTGGCCGTCCTTGCTCAGCTCCAGGCGCGCCTTGTCGAGGATCGCCGCCAGGTGCGCGGCATCGGCGTACTGGCTGCGGGCGACATGGGCGATCGACAGGACGAGCGCGCCGGATGCGTCTTCCACGCGTAGCGAATAACTGGCGTCGTCGGGGTCGATGTCCGTGATCGCGCGAAGCGGCAGGAAGGCCATTTCGCTGATACGGGTAGCCTCGTCCAGGCTCAGGGGCAGGTCGTGCATGGTCGCGTCCTCGCTCAAGCCGCCGGATCAACCGTGTAGGCGAGTTCGATGGTATCGCCGCTGCCGTCTCCGACTACCGATCCCGCTACTGGCTCAGCGGTGACCTCACGGTCGGGATAGGCGGACTTCAAATGGCGCAGCGCAACGTCGCTTATGTGGTTGATCAGACCGGTGAACTGCGCATCGGCAGGAATGATGAACTTGAGCACGATCTTCTGGCTGTCCGGCGATTGGGGCAGCGTGGCGAGTCCGCAGCTGTCCCACTGATCGTTTACGTAGGCTTCTGCACCTTTCATTGGTTTCTCCTGTTCATGCGTTGCTGTTTAGGACAGCCAAACAGGCCAATGGATCAGTCGCTCATGCCCCTGAACAGACCGGCGTGGCAACAAGAGGTGACGGATCGGGTGCATCAAAGATAACGCCCGGCAATTGCCGGGCGCAGTGAAGCTCAAACGATCAGGCTGTTTCCGGCATGTGCCAGGGCGCAAAGCTGACGCCTTCCTGGCTGAGTTCCCGGCGGGTCTGCTCGAGGGTCTCGCCGAGTTTTACCGGGTCGGTATAAACAGTGCTGGACAGCTTGCGACGCCCCAATAGGCGGGACTGGGTGCGGTCGATAACGGTAATGCTGACTTCGCCATTGCCCTCGGGCAGCGTCCAGGCGACGCACTGGAAAGGTTTGAACGCACGGTCGGCGATCAACAGTGCGTCATTGAAACGAAGTGGCGTGTTCATAGGGAGACTATCTCTCTGCGTGTACCGAAATGGATATGCCGTTGGCCCCATGGCCTTGGCTTATCTCACTGATGTAAGCAGAGGACTGAAAAGTCACACGACAAGTTCGGAAAGTGCAACTTAATTCGCGAATGCCTTCGCAGATGTGAACTCGGTTAACTTCGATGAGTTTCTAGAAAGCCCCGTTAGCGGGGCCTCGGAGAAATAGGATGGGGTGTTCCGAACAGCGCAAGTTGCCGACGTGACAATATGCCACACAGCTCAGCTGCGATTGAACACGCCGTCGCGGGTAACAAGTTCGAGGTCGGATTCGATCGCTCGGATAATGCGTTCGACATCCTGTTCGGAGAGCTGGTTGGTACAGGCGATGCCAGTGACCGTCAGCAGCGTTTCGCCGGTTGCCGAATCGAAGACCCGGGCCAGCAGGGTGTGCGGGGTTTGCATCGTCGCGTCGAAGCCGAGGGGATGAAAATGTCGCTTCATCACCTCTCGAGCACGAATGAAATTCATGTGAGTCAAAGGCGATCCCGAATCTCAAATACACCGGAGAACGGACCGCGGCTCCTCAGTCCAGATAGCGCAGCGACCGTTATCGGTGCTGCGCTCGCCACTTTAACATCGAAATCCGTTGAGCACAGCCCTGGCAGTCAACTTAATGGCGTTTTGATATGACGACTTTATGTCGTCTGCGGCGCTTGCCCATCAGATACGAAACTGCCGCAGCAGACCATTCAATTGCTGAGCGACGCGCCCGAGCTGCTGTCCGCCGTCGCTTGAGCGCTCCGCTGCGTGAGTGCTCCGCTGCGCCAGTCCGGCGGCCTGGGTTACGTTCTGGTTGATGTCTTCGACCACATGGGATTGTTCGAGGGTGGCGCTGGCGATCGAGGCGTTCAGCCCGGACAGATTACGTAGCGCCTGGGTGATACGGCTCAGGCTTTCGCCGGCCTGGCTGGCCTGTTCGACGGTGAGCTGCGAGGCCCGGCTGCTTTCGTTGATCACGCTGACGGCTTCACTGGAGTTGTGCTGCAGACGTTCGATCATGCCCTGGATCTCGGCGGTCGACTTCTGCGTGCGCTGGGCGAGCAGGCGCACCTCGTCGGCGACCACCGCGAATCCGCGCCCCTGCTCGCCGGCTCTCGCGGCTTCGATGGCGGCGTTCAAGGCGAGCAGGTTGGTCTGTTCGGCAATCGAGCGGATCACTTCCAGCACCGAGCCGATCTGGTTCGTTTCGCTGGCCAGCGATTCGATCACCTGCACCGATTTGCCGATGGTGGTGGAGAGCTGGCCGATCTGGCGCAGGCTGGCGTCGATGCTCTTCTGTCCCTGTTCGGCTTGCTTGCCGGCTTCCCCGACCTCCAGCGCGGCCTGTTCGGCGTTCTTGGCCACTTCCTGGACCGCGTAGCTCACCTGATTGACCGCGGTCGCGACCACTTCCATCTGCTGCGACTGGTGGACGCTGTGCTGGTGCGCCTCGGTCGATAGCCCGCCAAGGGAACGCGAAGATTCGTCCAGCGAGCCGGCGGTCTCGAACAACTGACCGACCACCCCGCGCAGTTTTTCGGTGAAGCGGTTGAAGTCGCGGCTCAGCGTACTCAACTCGTCGTTACCGACTACATCCAGCGTGCGGGTGAGGTCAGCCTCACCGCCGCCGATGTCGGCCATGGCCTGCATGGTCTGGCGCAAGGGCAGGGTGATGCTGCGGATCAGCACGGCGACGAGCACGGACATGATGCCGGCTACCAGCAGGCCGATCACCGAAAAGCGCATCACATACTCTTGGAACTCGCGCTCCACGTCATCGACATAGATACCCGAGCCGATGATCCAACCCCAGGGCTGAAACAGCTGGACGTAGGAAATCTTGGGCAAGGGCTCGGTTTCGCCGGGCTTGGTCCACTGGTAGGCGACGATGCCTGCGCCCTTGCGCTTGGCGATGTCGACCATTTCGACGAACAGTGCCTTTCCGTCCGGGTCCTTGGTGTTGTTCAGAGCCTGGCCTTCGAGCTTGGTGAGCATCGGATGCATGACCATCCGGGGCGTCAGGTCGTTGATCCAGAAGTAGTCCTGCCCGTCATAGCGCAGCGCACGAATCTGCTCCATCGCGGCGTGCTGGGCGTCGGCCGTACTGAGGGTGCCTGCGGTTTCCTGGCGGCGGTAGTGCTCGAGGATCCCGGCGGCCGTCTCGACCACGTTTTGCGTCATCTGCTGCTTGCCCAGATACAGGTCATCACGCACCTGTAGCAGGATCAGCAAACCAAGGGCGAACAACATCAGGGTCGCCATCACTGGGATCAGCCAGAGACGTTTGCTGATGGGGAAGTTGCGAAGAATGCTCATTCGGGGAGGGCTCCGGCTTTATTTTTGTATTTGTTCTGGTTCGATGGCGCGGGGAGATCGCGCACGTCTGGATAGCATTTCGGCCGTGCTTGGCAAAAAATGAGCGGCCTCGACCAGCTGCCAGTGAATTTTCTTTCGTCACGCCAGTCACAGATGCGCCAAGGCGTCTGGCACAACCCTTTCGCCACTCACTGCTTTGCGATGGACAGCGTCGCTCTGGGGAATTGATGGAACTGTGGACTGCCTTACAGGCATTGATACTCGGCATCGTCGAGGGTCTGACCGAATTTCTTCCCGTCTCGAGTACCGGCCACCAGATCATCGTCGCCGACCTGATCGGCTTCGGCGGTGAGCGGGCCGAGGCCTTCAATATCATCATCCAGCTCGGCGCGATCCTTGCCGTGGTATGGGAGTATCGGCGCAAGATCGCCGATGTGGTCGTCGGATTGCCGCACAAGCGCGAAGCGCAGCGTTTTACGGTCAACCTGCTGATTGCCTTCTTCCCGGCGGTCGTGCTGGGGGTGGCCTTCGCCGACCTCATCCACGAATACCTGTTCAATCCGGTCACCGTCGCCACGGCGCTGGTGATCGGTGGTGTGGTGATGCTCTGGGCCGAGCGGCGCCAACATCGTATCCAGGCCGAGACGGTCGACGACATGCACTGGACGCACGCCTTGAAGGTCGGTTGCGCGCAATGCCTCGCACTGATCCCGGGCACCTCGCGGTCGGCCTCGACCATTATCGGCGGCTTGCTATTCGGTCTTTCGCGCAAGGCGGCGACCGAGTTCTCCTTCTTCCTGGCGATGCCGACCATGGTCGGGGCCGCGGTTTATTCAGGCTACAAATACCGTGACCTGTTTAAGCCGGCGGACTTTCCGGTATTCGCCATCGGCTTCGTGACTTCGTTCGTCTTTGCGATGCTCGCGGTGCGCGCACTGCTCAAGTTCATCGGCAACCACAGCTATGCGGCCTTCGCCTGGTATCGGATCGTCTTCGGGCTGATTATCCTCGCGACCTGGCAGCTTCAGATCATCGACTGGAGCACCGCGACGCCCTGATGTGGCGAGGGCGACCTTGCATAGGAGAAAAGTATGACGTTGTCGATTTACCAGGCTTCCGTTCCGGTATTCCAGCGAATGCTGGGAAATCTTGCCGACATCCTCGAGAAGGCTGAGCGTTGGACAGAGGACGGGGCGATAAACGGCAGCGATCTGCTCAACGCACGCCTGGCGCCAGACATGCATCCGCTGGTGCGGCAGGTGCAGATTGCGACGGATTCGGTCAAGGGTTGCGTTGCCCGGCTCGCCGGTGTAGAAATTCCGAGCTTTCCCGATACCGAATCGTCGCTGGCCGAACTGCGCCAGCGTCTGGACCGGACCCAGGCCTTCATCGCAAACTTCGAGCCTTCGCAGCTCGATGGCAGTGGCGACAAGGCCATCGTGCTGAAATTTCCGGGTGTCGAGCTGAAATACAGTGGGCAGGACTACCTGCTCAATTTCGTGCTGCCGAACTTCTATTTCCACGTCACCACGGCCTACGCCATCCTGCGCCACAAGGGCTTGCAGATCGGCAAGATGGACTATCTCGGCCGTCCCTGAGTCGCCTGGACTAGCATCGAACGATGAGCCTGGCCTGGCGCCGAAAACAAAACGCCCCGCATTTGCGGGGCGTTTTCGTGTCGGTGTCTGTCAGACGGCGACGCCGAGGCTGCGCAGGTAATCGTCGTAGCTGCCACTGAAGTCGGTCACGCCGTCGGCCGACAGCTCGATGATCCGCGTCGCCAGCGACGAGACGAATTCACGGTCGTGGCTGACGAAAATCAGGGTGCCCGGGTAATTTTCCAGCGCCAGGTTGAGCGCCTCGATCGATTCCATGTCCAGGTGGTTGGTGGGTTCGTCCATCACCAGCACGTTGGGCTTCTTCAGTATCAGTCGGCCGAACAGCATGCGGCCTTGCTCGCCACCGGAAATCACCTTCACCGACTTCTGGATCTCGTCGTTGGAGAACAGCATGCGTCCGAGGGTGCCGCGCACCAGCTGTTCCCCCCCTTGGGTCCACTGGCCCATCCAGTCGAACAGGGTCACGTCGTCGGCGAAATCCTCGGCGTGGTCCTGGGCGAAGTAACCGACATCGGCACTTTCTGTCCATTTGACTGCGCCCGACATGGCGGGAAGTTCACCGACCAGCGTGCGGAGCAGGGTGGTCTTGCCGATGCCGTTCGGCCCGATGATGGCGACGCGCTCGCCTGCCTCGATCTGCATCGAGAGGTTCTTGAACAGCGGCACGCCGTCGAAGCCCTGGCTGACACCTTCCAGGGTTACCGCCTGGCGATGCAGCTTCTTGTTTTGCTCGAAGCGGATGAACGGGCTGACGCGGCTCGAAGGCTTGACCTCGTCGAGCTGGATCTTGTCGATCTGCTTGGCGCGGCTGGTGGCCTGTTTGGCCTTGGAGGCGTTGGCCGAGAAGCGGCTGACGAAGGTCTGCAGCTCGGCGATCTGCGCTTTCTTCTTCGCGTTGTCCGAAAGCAGGCGTTCACGCGCCTGGGTCGCGGCGGTCATGTACTCATCGTAGTTGCCGGGGAACAGCCGCAGCTCGCCGTAATCGAGGTCAGCCATGTGCGTGCACACGCTGTTGAGGAAGTGACGGTCGTGGGAAATGATGATCATCGTGCTGTTGCGCGCGGTGAGCACCGTTTCCAGCCAGCGGATGGTGTTGATGTCCAGGTGGTTGGTCGGCTCGTCGAGCAGCAGGACCTCAGGGTCCGAGAACAGCGCCTGGGCGAGCAGCACACGCAGTTTCCAGCCCGGCGCTACCGCGCTCATCGGGCCGAAGTGCTGGTCCAGCGGAATGCCCAGGCCGAGCAGCAGTTCGCCAGCGCGGGATTCAGCGGTGTAGCCGTCGTATTCGGCGAACTGGACTTCCAGTTCGGCCACCGCCATGCCGTCGGCTTCGCTCATCTCGGGCAACGAATAGATGCGGTCGCGCTCGGCTTTGACCGTCCAAAGCTCACCGTGCCCCATGATCACCGTGTCGATCACGCTGAAGTCTTCATAGGCGAACTGGTCCTGGCGCAGCTTGCCCAGACGTACGTTGGGCTCGAGCATCACCTGGCCAGCGGACGGCTCCAGATCGCCGCCGAGGATCTTCATGAAGGTCGACTTGCCGCAGCCATTGGCACCGATCAGGCCGTAGCGGTTGCCACCGCCGAATTTGACGGAAACGTTTTCGAACAGCGGCTTGGCGCCGAACTGCATGGTGATGTTAGCGGTGGAGATCAAGAGACTTACCTATCGATGACTTGGCGGTTACTGGCCTGGCTGGGCACCAAGGGGTAGCGATTCCCAGCCCGTTCGAGTTCCTTCCGGTGGGACGCTCGAACAATCCAGCGGGCAAAGAAAAAACAACAGCCTCCGAACGAGCGTCGAGCTGTTGGCAATACATGCGGGGTTGGCACCGGATATGGCGAGCATTGTCGCATAGGTGCGGCAGCAGTTTATATGGAGGCCTTTGTGCACGATGCGTGCTTCAGGCTTCGTGCGTTCCGGTCAGCGGGGCGAGTCAAAGGCCATCGACAGCGCGCGTTGGTGCAGCTGCATGAGCTCGGCAAGGAGTATTCGTCCGGCTTGCGCTTGCCTGGGATCCGGGAGGTTCTCGAGCAATCTCGCCAGCTGCGCGGCGTGATAGTTGGCTTCAGCAATGTGCTGATGCCGATCGGTTGCATCGACATCGGATTCGGGATTTGGCGCCGCACATTGAGACGCTTCCGCTGGGGCGGCGGGATACGACCCAGACCGCCGGTCCTCCGGACAATGCAGGGATAACGAACTTCGATGCATGACAATAATTCAACGTGACCGAATCGGGCTGGCCGAAACGCTGGTGGATATCGATCAGCCTATTAGGACGATGCCGGTAGCGTCATGACTAAGCAGAGCACGTCGTACGTGCTCGATGAGTTGGCGCGCCGTGGGGATGATGCCCTTGTGCGGGGGCGTCAGGGCGTACAAGGTCGCGGGCGGCAGCGCCTGCTGAGGACATGCAACTTGCAGCGCGCCTGATGCAAGATCCGCACTGCAGGCGAACCGCGGCACGCACGCAAGGCCTAGGCCGGCTCGCGTAGCTTTTAACAGCGTCTGGGTGGAGTCGGCGATCAGTGCCGGCTTGGAGATCGTCCGGGTGCCTTCGGTTAGTAGCCAAGGCTGATGAAGGCTGTTGGTCCCGAGCGTTAGCAATCGACCGTCTTCCACGCTTTCCAGGGTTTGAGGGTGGCCAAGCTGCCGTAGCAGCGCATGCGTGCCCACGATGATCATTTCCAATTCCGCCAGAGGGCGAGAGACGATTGCGTTGCTGCCACCGGGGGCTGTTTGCAACGTCAGGGCCAAGTCGAGTCGCATCGCACCGAGGTCCGGGAGCTCGTCGCCCAGCTGGAGGGAGAACTGTACATTTGGATGGTGCCGCTGGAAGTCAGCCATCGTCTCGAGCGACCAATCCGCCAACGCGCTTGGGGCCGCCAGCTTGATCAGGCCGCTGGGCGTGTCGTGCGATTCCAGGGCGGAAAGCAACGCTGCCTCCATTGCCGTGACCATCTCCAATGCATGGCGATAGACCTGCTCGCCTAACGTGGTCATTGAGAACAACCGTGTACTACGGCTGAGTAATTGCACGTGCAGTGATCGCTCCAACTGGGCGATGCGTCGACTGAGGCTTGAGGTGGCAACGCCCGTGCGCTCGGCCGCACCGGAGAAGCTGCCCGCTTCGACAACTTGAACGTACCAGTACAGATCGACCAGCATTCGAGAGGTCGCTGCGGCGTGTTGCTGTGTCTGTTTGAATGTCGGGATCGAGTTGGGCATGGGATCTGGCGTTAAACGGGTTCTGATCGTTGCGCTATCTTAAGTGCTGCTTTGAACCTGCTCCTTTGCCAGAGCGGGCCGAAACTTTGCTTGAGGCGCCTTCGTCGCGTACTGTGCATGCCATCCGATGATCAGCACCCAGGAAGCCATGAATCCGAGCGCAGATTCTCGAGGGCAGAGCCCGCTGATTCTCGTTATCGACGACACGCCCGAAGCCATTCAGCCGTTTCTGGTACAGGTCCGTGCGCAGGGTTGGCGCCTGTCGATCGCGAGCGAGCCACGCCAGGGTCTGCAACGGGCTTTGGCATTGCGCCCGGACTTGATCGTATTGGATGTGCGCATGCCGCAGATGGATGGGTTCACGCTGTGCCGTCTGCTGCGTGAGGCTCCGGTGACCCAGTCCACTCCCATCATATTCCTTACCTCGGCAGGTTCTCTCGAAGAGCGCCTGGAGGGGCTTGGCTTGGGCGGCGTCGACTACGTGCTCAAACCATTCGAGCCGGCTGAGCTGATGGCACGGATCCGCATCCACCTGCAGTTGGCGCGCCGGTTGACGAAAGTGCCTGACGAGGCAGTTGGGAGGCCGGTCGACCCCGACCGGATGATCCTGCAGGCCGCCGTCCGTCTGATCGAGCGTCAGCTGGGCGAGTTGCCATCACTTGCCGGAATCGCTCGGCAGGTGGGTACCCACGACAAGCGACTCTCGGCCGTTTTCCGCGAACACCTCGGTACGACCGTCTTCGCCTATATCCGCGAGGCACGGCTGCGCAGGGCACAGGAGCTGTTGGCCAACAGCGCGATGAGCGTGCAGGACATCGCCGAGCAGGTTGGCTTTCGCAGTGCCTGCAACTTTACAACTGCCTTTCGCGAGCGGCAGGGCATGACGCCCAGCCAGTTCCGCCAGCAGATACAGGCCGCTGATTGATCCAGCTGCGACATCTGCGGTTGTGGCTGTTTCTTCTGCTGCTATCGCTCGTTCCGCCGCTGGCTGCGGCTGACAGAGTACCGAGTTGCGTGCTCGACACCGCCGTGCCGGTTCGGTTGTTCGAAGACCCGATCGGCACGTTCAGCGCCGAGCATGTGTTCGCGCTCCCAGAAGAACGATTCCAGAGACTCGAACCAGAACTCGTCGAGTTCAGTGATTCGGCTTTCTGGATTCGGTTCTCCCTGAGCGCTCCTCCGGATGCCGGCTGCCAGGGTTGGTTGAGCGCTGGCACGGCAGGGCTGGCCGATGTCCGTCTCTACCTGCTCCGAATGCCTGATGCCAGCTCGCCCGAACGGGCTCACCCATTGGAGGCTCCGGCTAGTCCGAGTCGCCGGGCGTTATTTTCGCCGATGCTCGAGCCGGGTGAGAAAGTCGAGGCGGCCTTGCGCATCGGCAGCCCGGGTGCGCTTCGGATCGAACCGAAGCTATTGGACGAACTCGATCTGGTGCAACGCGAAGAGCGTGCGGTAATGATCGAAGGTCTGCTGCTGGGCCTCGCCGCGCTGGTAGTGCCTTTCAGCCTGGTCGTGGGCATGCAGATCCGCTCGCCCTTGTTACTCGTCAGCGCAGCGGGCGTGTTGGCCGGTGTCCTGATGGCCTGTATCTACGATGGCTACCTGATTCACGGGCCTGTACTGCTCCGCTGGGGCCCTTCGCTGCTGAGCGGGGCGGGCGCAATGGTGCACCTCCTGTTCGTGTGGTACCTGGCTCTGTTGTTCAAGGCTGGGAAAATGCCCCCGTTGCAGCGGGTCGGGTTGTGTCTGGTGGCGTTGGTACCCGGGTCGTTGATGTTGGCAGGATTAGGATTTGGCTACTCGCCGACGCGCCAATGGATCGCTGAAGTGCCATGGATCTACGGGATGGTCGTGCCCGCGTTCGGGGTAGTCGCATGGCGGCTCGGATTGCGGCCCGATTGGCTGGGGTGGACGCTGGTCGGCCTGTATGGGTTGCAGGGGCTGAGCCACTTCACGCACGAGGTTCCGGTCCTCGCCTGGCCGCTCGGTGTCGATCGGTACGGGCTGATAGCCGCGCCACTGGGAATCCTTCTGCTGGCGGCCACGCTCGTCCGTGAGTTCTCGCTCAGCCGCCGGCGCGAGCGGTTCGCGATGGTCCGGCTGGAGAGCCAACAACAAGCTGAAGAAGAGCGCCTGGAGCACGCGGTGGCTCGACGCACCGCGCAGCTTCGTGAATCCCTGCGCGCCCGCAGCGAACTGCTGGCACGGATCAGCCATGACCTGCGTTCGCCGCTGGCCGGGATCGTCGATTACGCACGGCTGATCAAGCACGGCAGCCCAAGCGAGCACCCGGAAGCCATCGAGCGGAATGCAAGGCGGCAGCTGGACAGGATCGACGAGTTGCTGGAGTTCTCGAGGGGCGAACTGCAGCGGCAGGAACTGGTACTCGCACCGGGCTACCTGTTTGGCTTCCTGAACAGTGTCGAGCGACAGGCGCGTTTCCTGCTCCGGCGTGAGGGCTGCCAGCTCGAGTGCCGGTTCGCTGGCGATCTGCCCCCCGTCGTGCACACCGACTTCCGTCGGCTGGAGCGTACCCTGATCAATCTGCTGGAAATGGCTACCAAAGGCACTCCTTGCGGTGACGTGCTCTTTAGCGTGGACCAGGCGTCCGAACGGTCCGGCCTCGTAGAGCTGACCTTTGCCATCGAGCGGCGGGCCGACAGCCGCGCGCGACGGTCTTCGGAAGGCCTTCGCCCGAGCGTGGCGGAGGACAACCTGAGACTTGCGAGCGCTCGCCAATGGCTTCAGCAGATGGGCAGCGATCTGGAGCCGGAACAGGGCGCAACGTTACGCTTCTGCCTGCAACTGACCACGGCAGACGAGGAGGAGCTGGATCTACTGATGGATGACAGTGCCAGCGCGCCGGTACAGGGCGACGGCTTGCGCATTCTCGTCGTCGATGACGTATCCGGTAACCGGGAGGGCATGAGCGACCTGCTGGGTGGGTATGGCTTCGACGTGTCGGTGGCTGAGGAGGGGGCAGAGGCGTTGTGTTTGTTGCAGCGTGACGCCTTCGACCTGGTCATCACCGATCAGATGATGTCCGGGCTGGACGGCTGGGCTCTCCTAGCGGCCGTGCGCGCCCAGTTTCCCGGGCTGCCGGTGCTGTTGTACTCAGCGGTGCCTCCGGTGCGGCCGGCGCAGTGGCGGTCCGATCTGACGTTCGACGCCGTGTTGCTCAAACCGGCCGAAGGCGGGGCCTTGTTGGATCACGTGGCCCGTCTGCTCGGTTCGACCGCAACCGTGGAAACTTCCCCATGATGCGCCGGGCGGTCTGGCTGCTGCTTCTGTTGACCTGGCCGACGTGGGGGGGCGCCGACGAACGTGAACAGCAGCGCCCGACTGCGTTATCCGTTTTCGAGGATCGTAGCGGGGCGCTCGGGATCGACGAAGTGGCAGCTCTGCCTGAGCAGGCATTCCGGCGATTGCCGGAGCGACGATTCTTCAGGGAATACACACACTCCGCCTTCTGGTTTCGCGTCGAAACGGTGCCCGCTTCGGAGCGGGACTACCGACGCTGGCTATCGATAGGCGATCCACGCTTGACGGACGTCGCGGTCTACGTTCCTGCAGAGCGGGGTTGGCGGCGCATGCAGGCCGGTATCGTCTATCCGCCGGAACAGTGGACTGTGCTTGCTCGCCAACCCTTGTTTCCAGTGGAGCCAGAAACCAAAGGTCAGCTGTTTATCCGGGTCGCTGGCGATTCACTGCTCGTGGTCGAACCGTTGTTCTGGTCAGAGCATGAGTTGCTGACGCACCGCCAGCGCATAGCCTTTGCGGACGGGCTGACCCTCGGAATCGTGCTGCTGGTGGTGCCGTTGAGCCTGGTGATCGGCCTGATCATGCGATCGCCGCTGCTGGTGGTACATGCCGCGACGGTGCTGGGCTATATCGTGCTGACCTGCATCGTCAATGGCTACCTGATCAACTGGCCAGCGCTGTTGCCATGGACAGCGCATCTCAGGTTCCTCGCGAGCGTGACGAGCTTCGCCGCCGTTCTTACCTATCTCTGCGTGCTCCTTCAGGTTCGGCAGCTCCCTCGCGTCTGGGTATGGATCTATGGCGTGGCCTTCACGCTCTTCATGCTGAGCTCCATGTGGGGCCTGTTCGTCGACTATGCGGTGGGAAGGCAGGCAGCCGAATGGGTGATGCGCGTCGTTATCTACCTGTTGGTACCGGTAACCTTGCTGGCGAGTTGGCGCCGCGGATTGCCTCTGATGTGGATGGCCTGGGCGGTGCCGATGCTCTATATGCTCCAGTTCCTGGCCCGATATGTCTTCCATGCGGACCAGATTCCCTGGCAGTCCCGCCAGGATTTTCTCAGTCTTTCTTCGACGTTGCCGGGCGTCGCCGTGCTGACCTGCACACTGATCACCGAGCTCTACCGGAGTCGGGCACGGCAGCGATGGGCGCAGGCCGAGCGGGGACAGCGACGTCTGGCCGCACGGGCGCGCCTGGAAGCCACCGTCGCGCGCCGCACCGACCAGTTGGATGCATCCCTGCATGCACGTGCCACCTTGCTGTCGCGCCTGAGTCAGGAGCTCCGGGGGCCATTGCTCGACATAATCGACAGAGCCCGACGGTTGTACGCAGTGGCATCCGGAGACTATCCGCAGCGCATCGAGCGCAATGCCCAGCGCCAATTAGAACTGATCGATGAACTCGGTGCCTTGTCGGATCAGGACGCGCTACCCAGCCCTAGCTTGCGCGCCGGTTCGCTTCACGCTTTCCTTCGGGAGCTTGCAGAGGAGGCCGAACTTCTCGCCGCTCGCCAGCACAACCGCTTCGAATGCGGCCTCGGGGCCGCTGTTCCGGACGAGGTGTTAGCTGATTTCGGACGGCTGCGACGCGTTTTGATCAACCTGCTGGGTAATGCTGCCAAGTTCACCCATGACGGACGGATCGCCTTGAGCGTCGACTGCATCGAGCACGACGAGCGTAGGGTGCGGCTGCGATTTTGTGTGGCCGACACCGGCATCGGCGTTCACCTGGACGACCGCGCGAACATGCAGCAGCCGTTCATACGGGGTCGCAATGTCGGAGCTATCGATGGCTTTGGGCTGGGGTTGGATATCGTGCGGCAGCTGCTGAGCAGCCTGGGTAGCGCGCTGCATCTTGCTGAGGACCAGCTGCCCGGCAGCCGCTTCAGCTTCGAAGTGCGCCTTTTACTCGCCGAAAGGCAGGACGTTGCGTATGGAGAGGCAAAACCGTGATGCGCCAGCTGTCGTGGTGGCTTGTGGTACAGGGGCTGGCCGCCAACGTCGTGTTGGCCGCACCTGCGCAGGAAGAGGGGTGGGTGCTGGAGGACGCCACCGTCACGGCGCGCCAGCGGCCCGAGTTGTCCCGTGACGTGCCGGTTGCATTGACCGTGCTCGAAGGCGAGCAACTGGAGGAGCGAGGCCTCGTCAGTACGTCGCAGCTGGCGCAGCGCATACCCAGTCTGATGGTCTCGGTGCCCAATCCGCGTTACGCCAGCTACGGTATCCGCGGTCTCGGTTCGAGCTCATACAACGATGGCCTGGATGGCAGCGTCGGGGTGTTCATGGACGGTATCTATCTGGGCCGCCAGGGCATGTCTGTTTCCGATCAGTTCGATCTGGAGCGTATCGAAGTGCTGCGCGGCCCCCAGGGCACGCTATATGGCAAGAACACCACCGCCGGTACCCTTAACCTGTACAGCCGGGCACCCACCTTCGCGCCAGAGGCCACTGCCGAGGTGACCTTCGGGGAGCACGGACTGCAGCGAACGCGGGGCGCCTTATCCGGGCCGCTAGTCGAGGGGGAGCTGGCAGGGCGTCTTTCCTTGCAGACTTCTGGAAGGGATGCCTTCACCGACAACCAATACCCCAGCCTGTCGCCCCGGCAGCAGGATCAACATGGAGCGAGGGGGCAGCTTCTCTGGCAGCCGGCCGACGGCTTCACGGCGCGCTTGATCGTCGATCATGCTCGCCAGCGAGAAGATGTGGCGCTTGTGCCCAGCCATTACAGCCTTACCACCCGACGCCGTGCGGCGTATGTCGGTTATCCACTCCCTGAGCCTGACCCCAAGGCGCGTCGTTTCATGCATGACCGGCCGACGACCGCCGATGTGCAGCACGGCGGCACTTCGCTGGAACTGAACTGGACCCTGGCCAGCGGCGCGACGTTGACCAGCCTGACGGGTTACCGCGACTGGCGCTACGACACCGAGCTGGACGCCGACAACCTTGGTCTGGCAGTGGCCCAGAGCGATGCACAGCTCCAACATCGACAGTTCAGCCAGGAATGGCGGCTGGCCGGTTCGCATGACGATCGCTTCGAGTATGTAGTGGGTGCCTATTACCTGCGCCAGCACTTGCATAAAGCCCATGACGTGAACTTCGGCCCCGACGCCCCCGCGTATTTTCTCGGCGACCGACCTGAACTCCAGGCACCACCGCCATTCGGGCCGATCCCTCCTGGCGCGATCCCCTCGTCGCTGCTCGACGGCGCCCGACAGCGCTTCGACAGTACCCAGCGCAGCGACAGCCGCGCATTGTTCGGGCAGTTCACCTGGCACCTTACGCCCCGTCTGGCCGTCACCCCCGGTTTGCGTTACACCCGTGAGCGAAAAAGGGCGCGCATTAGTCGTCGCGTCGAAGCGGCTCCATTGGTCTCCAACCCCCTCGATCCGCTGGATCCTCTCTGGCAACTCGGCGGCAATCTGCTGCGCCAGGTAGCGCTGGGAGGGGATTATGATCGACGCGACCAGGTTGCAGAAAACAACCTGTCCGGGCAGTTGACCGTCAGCTACGCGTTCAGCGAGACCGTGCTTGGCTACCTCAGCGGCTCCAGAGGCTACAAGGCTGGAGGGATCAACCTGGATGTGGTCAGCCGTTACGCCCAGCCCACCTTCGAGGCTGAACGTGCGACATCTGTGGAAATGGGTATCAAGCGTAGTTTTTGGCAAGGGCGTGGCTGGCTGGACCTGACCCTTTACCAGACGGATGTGGACGACTATCAGGCGCTCGCCAATAGCCCGCCGGCCGATGAATTCTCGCCGCCCTTGCGCGATAACCTGATCAATGTCGGCAAGGTCAGGCTGCGAGGCGTCGAGCTCGACGCGCGTGTTCGGGCCACCGAAAGCATCCAGCTGCGCGGGGGAATCGCCTGGAGCGATGCGCGTTATCGCGACTTTTCCGAAGCCCCCTGTGCGCCTGGATCGACATCTGTCAGCGCCTGCGACCTGAGTGGGCAGCGGCTGTTCAATGCGCCCGAATGGGGGGCGACGGTTGGCCTGGACTACAGCCTCCGCCTGGGCGACGGCATGGTGCTGTTCGGAGCTAGCGATTACAGCTTCCGCAGCGGGTTTCAGGGCACGCTCGAAGGGGGCCCAGGCAGCTACCAAGGGGCCTATGCGGTAACCGATCTCCGAATAGGGGTAGGGCGGGTCGACCGCGCTTGGGAGGCCGAGCTCTGGGTGCGCAACCTGTTCGACGAGCACTACATTACGGCGGTGCGGGGACAACTGGGTGCGGGCGACTATGGCGTCGCGCTTGGTGAGCCGAGGATGCTGGGTACGACGCTGCGGGTGGCCTACTGAGCTGACGCGGCACACGCCCCAGCAAAGCATCATTGAACGCATAACTCTAATAAGCTAATGATTAATAAGCTTTTTTATATCTGATTCATTCTGCCTGGCTTTGGCTGGGCGGACGAAGATTGCACAGAGCGCAATTCTCTTTCCCGTAATGACGTCTTGTTGACGCCGCACCGATGGCGAAACTTGCAGCCTTCATTTCTGAGGCAAATCGATTCGCTGCCTCCTCCGTGAACGCACCCCATAAAAACCCTTGCAACGGCTGTTCAGCGCCCGTTGTGCCTGTGCGTGCGGAGGAAGGTGATTCGGCGGCGGATCGCTTGATGGCGCGAGTTGCGTTAGGGGAGTTGTATGTTGTGGGAACCGAAACGCCATCGTTCATGGCTGCTGTGCTGTGCCTTGCTGGGCGCCGCGCTCACCCCGCTGGAGGCTCATGCCACCCTGGGGGTTAGCAAGACGCGCGCCCCTGGGTACGCCGATCCCGTCTACATAGGGGATACAGACGGCTTCCTCATCCAGCTGACCAACAACTTCACTGACGGCGACATCACCAACGTTGCGTTCATCGACAATATGCCGGCCGGCTTTCGAGTAGACGGATCTGGCGTTGTCTCGACGACCTGCGCCGATGGCAATGGTAACCCGGTCCCGTTTTCCGGCACCGTTACGGCAGCGCTGGGCAGCTCCAGCATCGCACTCAGCGGCGGGACGATCCCGTCCCGCGGCACCGGCACTCAGGCCGGGCGCTGCGAGATCGTGGTACAGGTCACCTCGACAGTCGCTGGCAGCGGAAACAACGTGCTGCCCGCCGGCAGTGTCACCGGTACGCATCAAGGTACGACCGTCAGTAACGCCGACCCGGCTCAGCAGTCGCTGAACTTCCTGGCCCTTCCCGCGCCGTCGATCAGCAAGAGCTTTGCGGCTGGCACCATCGTCAAGGCAGATCAGGCCACGCGCCTGACGATCACGATCCGTAACAATGCGGCGCAGCCATTGCCGCTCAATGATGTAGGCGACAACCCGCCGTTCGCGATCCGTGATCGACTCGGCGATTACGGGCTGAAGGTTGCACCGGCGCCCGCCATGCAGATCAGCTGCGGCGCCACGCCCCCGACATTCAATCCGACAGCAGGCGATACGCAGGTCACCGCCCTTGGCGGTGTGGTGCCGGCCAGTGGCACCTGTTCGCTGAGCGTCATGGTGGTGGCCGACGGATCGGACAGTGCCTATTCAGAAGGGCTAACGAACGTCATCGACCGCGTCAGCGATTTTGGCAACAAGCGTGGACTGGTGCCCGCTCAGAACGCCACCGCCAACCTCACCGTGACCGCGCCGCTCCGTGTCGCGAAAACGTTCGATCCGCAGACAGTGGCCAAGGGCCAGGAAGCGCTGTTGCGGATCACACTGTCCAACGCCAGCCCGTTGAGCACATTGACGCTATCAGGGCTAACCGACCCCATCGACGGTGGGGTAGGTGGCCTGACGATTACCAGCCCACCAACGGCCACTTGCTCGAGCGGCTCTAGCGCAACAGTGAGTGGGGCGGGCACCTCGACCCTGTCGTTGACGGCCGGCACGCTTGCCCCTAACGGCAACTGCGTCATCCACGTACCGTACACCGCTACCCTGACAACCGCTGGCCAGCCGCAGACCTATACCAACACCATCGAACAGGGCGCAGTCTCGGTCAGCAGCCCTGCCAACGTGGTCAGCCAGCGCGCGGTGGCTTCGGTCAACGTGGTCGACCAGTTTCTGATCGAAAAGACCAGCAGCCCATCGACCGTCGCGCCCGGCAACCCGGTGAGCTTCAGCGTCGCGGTGCGCAACTACTCGGCCACTGCCCAGAGCGGGGTAACGGTAACCGACCACCTTCCCGGTGGGATGGTGCTGTTGCGTTCGCCGGATCGTCCCGAGCCGTCTGTTAGCGGCGACGGCTGCGCCAGCGCAGTGGCGGTAGCCGGTAGCGCCACCAGCCCCACGTTCACGTTCGATATGGCCGGCGGCACCGCCGGTAACCCAGCCGAGTGCAACTTGTCGTTCTGGGGAATGGTGCCCGCCAATGCGGCGAGCGGCGCGGTCATCAACCAGATTCCGGCCGGCGGCGTCTGCGCCAACGGGATCTGCAACCACAGCTCCACGTCGGCGCAGTACAGCGTCAGCAGCGCGACGCTGACCCTTGAAAAAGGCTTCGATGCGAGCAGCAAGCCGGAAGGCTCTGCCGCGACCATGACCATCGACCTGGTCAACCTGTCGGCACAACCGCTGTCCGACGTCAGCCTGCTCGACAGCCTGCCGCTAGGCAGCAACGGCACGCCGATGCAGGTCGCCTCCCCAAGCAATGCCTCCAGCACCTGCGGGGGCGTGCTTGTAGCGGTGCCGGGCAGCAACGAGGTGCGCTTGAGCGGGGCTGGCGTACCGGCACGTGCCGGAAATGGGTTAGATGCGCAGGGCCGCTGCCGAGTGACGGTCAACGTCGTCGGCGCGGCCGGGCATTACGTCAACTCGCTGCCTGCCGGTGCCGCCAGTGCCGTCGAGCGTTATGCCGACGGTTCGCCCAACCCCAACCGCTTGCAGAGCCCTGGGCCGGTGAATGCAAGCGTGGATTTCCTGTCCGCCTTGAGCGGCACGAAGAGCTTCGTGCCCAACCGCATCCAGCCGGACGGTCGTTCGACCGTGACCATCAATCTTTCCAATTCACAGGCTGGCGTGCTGACCAATGTCAGCGTAACGGACAACCTGCCAGCGGGCATGACGGTGGCCAATCCGTCAAACGCCTACTCAACCTGCGACGGAGCACCAGTCGTTCAAGCTGCGCCGGGCAGCAGCCAGGTCACCCTGACGGGCGCACGAATCCCTACCGGCAGCTGCGACCTGCTGTTCGACGTGACGGCCACCGGCAGCGGCGACTGGGTCAATACCATCGGGGTCGGGCAGCTGAGCGCTGACGGTGGCGTGCAGAACGTCACGCCGTTCGGCGCGACCCTGCAGAACGCCAGCGGTGGTGGTGTCACGGTCAGCCTCAACCATGCCACCGCCAGCGTCGCGGCGCCCGGTGCGGTCACCCAGCTGACCTACACCTTGTTCAACAGTGGCAGCCTGGACCTTACCAGCCTGGCCCTGGCTAGCTATTTCACCGATACCGGCCTGGCCGGTGGCAGTCCCACCGGCGAGCGGACCGCCGCTGTACCCAATGCCCGAACCACATGCCCTGGCGGCGTGGTCAACGCACCGGCCAACGGTACCCGGGTCAGTCTCGACGGCGCGACATTGGCCGCGGGGCAGAGTTGCACCGTGACCGTTGACGTAACCATGGTCAATACCGGTACGGTAACGGCCACTGTGCCTGCGAGCGCCATCAGTACCGCCCAAGGCGTCAGCAACACCGATTCGGCCTCGAGCAGCCTGCAAACAAGTAGCGGTTTAGGGGTAACCAAGCAGTTCACGCCGAAGGTGGTTGCGGCAGGTGAGCGTTCGCGCCTGCGTATCACCTTTTATAACCCGACCACTCAGCCGATCACCGAGCTGACGGCGACCGACACCTACCCGGTGGGGTTGGTGACGGCGAGCCCGGCAAACGTGGTGAGCACCTGTCAGGGCAGCGTGACCAGTAGCAGCGCACAGGTAGCCCTCGGCGGTGGCCGGCTGGCTGCTGGCAGCGGGTCGGCACCGGCCAGTTGTTATGTGGAGATCGACGTGGTGGCCAGCAGCCAGGGCGATTACGTCAATACAATTCCCAGCGCTACCGTCACAGGCGATGCTGGAGGCAGCCCGGTCACTAACGACGAGCCGACCACCGATACGCTGCTGGTCAAATCCCCGCTGATCGTGCACAAGGCCATTGCTGCTCGCACCTTGGATGCAGGCAATCCAGCGGGTTTCACCACCGGAACGGCTGCGGGCTCCGCAGGTATCCCGCTGACTCTTGCCATCCGCCTGCAGAACCCCAACGCCGGGGCATTGAGCGGCCTGGGTTACACCGATAGCCTGCCCGATGGGATGGTACTGGCGCAGGTGCCAAATCCGCGTAACACCTGCGGTGGCACGCTGACGGCAGCACCTTCGGGTAAGACGGTACGACTCGCGGGCGGCGACTTGGCAGGCAATGCGACGTGCCTGGTCGAGGTCGAGGTGCTTAGCAACGTTGCCGGCACATACACCAACACCATCGCGGCAGGTGGCGTCACCAGCTTCGAGGGTGTGAGCAATGCCGAGCCGACCCGTGCGCGTCTGGTCATTTCCAGCCCACCGACGCTTGGCAAGCAATTCGCGCCGGCGGTGATCCCTGCCGGCGGCACGTCGCGCCTGACCATCTTCGTCAACAACCCCAATGCCGCGGCCATGTCGTTGACCGCTGCGTTGACCGATGACTTGCCGACCGCCCCTGGCCCGGTTCGGGTCGCCGCGACTCCGAACATCGGCGGTAGCTGTCCGGGTGGCGCGATTACCGCCACGCCCAACGCCAGCTTCGTTCGCCTGGCGAGCGGGACGCAAGTTGCGGCAGGTGGCTGCACCATCGAGGTGGACGTCACCGCGACCACTGCCGGCGAGCACACCAACATCATTCCTGCCCGTGCGCTGCAAACCGACATGGGTGAAAACCCTGAACCGGTCTACGCGTCGCTGTCGGTCAGCACGCTGGGTTTCATTTCCGGGCGCGTCTACCTCGACAACGACCTGAGCGGTAGCTATTCGGCCGGCATCGACAGACCTCTGGCGGGGATCGCCATCGAACTGCGTAGCGGTACCAGTTGCGCCAGCGGTGCGCTGGTTGGGGGCATCAATGGCTTGCTCAATCCGGCAACCACCGATGCGGCCGGAAACTACCTGTTTAGCGGCCTTCCTGCGGGCACCTATTCGGTGTGTCAGTCCAGCCAGCCGGCCGGCAGCCTCAATGGCCTGCCGGTCGCCGGGAGCATCGTTGCCGTCAACGGCAGCAGCGGCACCGCCGGAACACCATCCAACCCCAGCGAAACCAGCAGCCAGATCGCTGCCATCGTGCTCGATGGCAGCGGCGCAGCGGGGGAGGTGAGTGGCTCGGGCGGCAACGATTTCCCGGAAATGCGCCCCGCGACCCTCAGCGGATCGGTTTTCGTAGATCTGAACAATGATGGTACTCGCCAGAGCGGCGAGAGCGGCCTACCGGGGGTACTCATCGAGCTGGTCGGTACCGACGCGTCAGGCAGTCCCGTCAGCCGCAGCACGACCACCGACGGCAACGGCGACTACCGTTTCACGGACTTGCCGCCGGGTACTTACCGGATCACCGAGCCGAACCAGCCGGACGGTACTACCAATGGCATCAGCCGCGCCGGCAACAGCGATGGCGGTGCGCCCACGGCCACGCCTGTGAGCAGTACGCCAAGTGTCATCGACGGCGTGCGCCTGAGCCCCGGTTATGCCTCCGAAGGCAACAACTTCGCAGAGCTGCTCAACGGCCGCAGCATCTACGGCAAGGTCTTCCACGACCGTGATGTGAATGGCGCGCCGACCGCAGGAGACTCCGGTTTGGCAGGGCAGGCCATTACGCTAATCGGTTCCGATCTGAACGGCAACAACGTGAGCCGCAGCACCGTCACCGACGCCAATGGTGACTTCAACTTCATCGGGCTTCCTCCCGGCACCTACACGCTGGTGCAGCCGAATCAGCCGAACGGGCTGATGAACGGCTCCACCACGGCGGGGTCTGCAGGCGGCACGGTCAGTGAAGGGCCGAGCACCATTGCCACTATCGACCTAACCGGTACGGCCCTGTCGGTGGACAACTGGTTCGCAGAGATATCCATTCCTTCTTTGTCTGGCACGGTTTGGATCGACAGCAACCATGACCGCATTCGTGATCCCGGTGAAACGGTGCTGCCTGGGTGGACCGTCGAGCTGTTGCAGCAAGGCACGGTGATTGCCACCACCGTCTCCGACGCCAATGGTGGCTATGCCTTCAATGACCTGCAGCCTGGCGGTGGTTACGAGGTCCGCTTCCGGCATCCGGACTCCGGCACGCTGTTCGGCCGCCCCGTGCCGAACGAGCAGGGCCTGGCTTACACGCCAGGCAGTGCCGGACCCGGCAATCCAGCCGGTGCCGACAATGGCAGCGGTACCCTGACCAATATCGTCATCGGCCCCGGTCGTAACCTGGTCGAGCAGAGCCTGCCGCTGGACCCGGCCGGTGTGGTGTACGACGCCATCAGCCGTCAACCGGTACGTGGCGCTGTGGTAAGCATCAGCGGCCCCGCGGGATTCACAGAAGCTCATGTGCTTGGCGGTTCGCTGAGCCAGACCACCGGTGCCGACGGCTTGTATCAGTTCCTGCTCCTGACCGGGGCGCCGACCGGTACCTATAACCTGAGCATCACGTCGCCGGCCGGGTATCTGCCAGGACCGTCCTCGCTGATACCCGTGTGCAACACCGTGCTCTCGGTCAATGCAGTGCCTGATCCCGCGTTGGTACAGAGCAGCAACCAGGCACCTGCCGAAGCCGTCACGCCGCACGATGCCGCGGCCTGTCCCACGACGTCCGCTGGCCTTGTCGGCACCGCCAATACCACGCAGTACTTCCTGAGCTTCGTGCTGAACAGCTCCTCCGCGGACCTGGTGAACAACCACATCCCGCTCGACCCCGTCATGGGCGGCGCGATCGTGATGACCAAGGTCACGCCGAAAGTGAACGTCAGCCGCGGCGAACTGGTGCCTTATACCCTGACCGCGCGTAACGCTCTTGGCGTGTCGCTAGCCGACATCGCCATCGAGGACCAGATTCCCCCGGGCTTCAAGTACGTCAAGAATTCCGCCCAGCTGGACGGCGTGCCGATCGAGCCGGACGTGGAAGGGCGACGCCTGCGCTGGCCCGGGCGAACCCTGGGCGGAGGCCAGGTGATGACGGTCAAGCTGCTTTTGGTGGTGGGTTCGGGCGTCGGCTTCAACGAGTACGTCAATCAGACCTGGGCGCTTAACCTGGCGGCCGGTCTGCGGGTATCGAACGTTGCAACCGCCTCGGTCCGCGTAGTGGCCGACCCGACCTTTGATTGCTCCGACCTCATCGGCAAGGTGTTTGATGACAAGAACCGCAACGGCTACCAGGACGAAGGCGAGCCGGGCTTGCCGGGCGTTCGACTGGCCACGCCGAAAGGTTGGCTGATTACCACCGATGCGCACGGCCGCTATCACATCGCCTGCGCCGACGTACCCAGCGAAATGCGCGGCAGCAACTTCATCCTGAAAGTGGACGAGCGGACCCTGCCGAGCGGCTATCGCATCATCACCGAGAACCCGCGTGTGGTGCGCATGACCCAAGGCCGCCTGGTCAAGGCCAACTTTGGCGCCAGCATCCACCGTGTGGTGCGTCTGGACCTGACCGGTGAAGCCTTCGAAGGGCAGCGCCTGACCGCTGTCTTCCAAGCGCGGATGGATGAAGTACTGGCCGCGCTATATGCCGAACCCTCGATCCTGCGCATTGCTTACCACCTGCCGGTGGGCGGTGACATCGACACCGCACGCTCGCGTGTCGGCTACGTGAAGGATTGGATCCAAGCGCATTGGGAGCCCCACGAGTGCTGTTACGACCTGCAACTGGAGGAAGAAATCGTAGCAGCGACTGAAAGCGTGGAGGTGATCCGATGAGCATGCGTAAATTCCTGGCGTGCGGCATCGCCGCCATGGCACTCAACCCGCTGGCCGTTGCGATCGCGCAAGCCGGTGAGTACTGCGAAGTGGGCAAGGGTTGCGGCCTGCAGGGACCGCGTGGGGCGATGGAAGATGAATCGCTGGTGCAGCGCCGGCCTTTCACCCCAGGCGGCCTGCCTGTGCTACCGCACAATGCCGAGCGCGAATTGCCCCGCGAGAAACTGATCCTCTGGCAGCGCGAGGGTGCGCTGGGCGAACGCGACCAGTTGCTCGATCTCGGCGAGGAGACGATCGACACCGTCTTGCTGCGAGATGGTCTGCCTGTGGTGCGATTTGCTTCAGGCCGTTCTGCAGTGCCTGACGAAGACAGCGAAGCTCTCGACAAGCTGATGCGGCGCCTTGCTGGCAAGCGCAACCTGCGCTTGCGTCTGGTTGGCCACACCGATCCACAGCGGCTTTCACCGCGCACCCGTGCCATCTATGGGGACAACCATGGCTTGGGCATTCAGCGCGCCAAGGAAGTCGGCGCGCTGTTCGTGCAGAGGCTGAACTTGAACCCGGACCAGTTGAGGTTCGACAGCCGCGGCCCGAGCGAGCCGCTGGTGGAGGGTGACAGCCAGCAGGCGTGGGCGATCAATCGTCGGGTCGAGGTGGAGATCTGGTACGACGAATCCATCGTCAGCACGCCTTCCAAGCCGCTGGAGTGTGCGGCCGGCAGTATGTCAGAAGAGGGCATGGCGCCTTTCCGCCTGAGTATCGATGGCCAACCTCAAGGCGGCCAGGCACCCGGCAGCGCCAACACTCAGCGCTGCGTGGATGTGGCGCTTGCGCGCGACGTGCTTCAGGTGCGCTTTGACAATCTGTCGGCCAAGCCGCGCCTGAACCTGGTATCCGGTGCCCGTCTGGCGCGCATCGGCCAGCCATTGGCGTTTGCCGGCTATAGCAACTTCCTGCATTGGGTCGATCGAGCCGAGGTGCTGATCATCGGCAAGAAGCGCCTGTTCGGAGAGCCGGAAGTGCTCGAACGCGTGGCGCTCGATAAGCAGCTGCAAGGGCAGTGGACACCGTCGGAGGGCCTGCCCGAGCGCGTCTACTACCAATTGCGTGTCTATGACGCACAAGGTCGCTACGACGAAACCAGCACGCAGCTTATAAACGTCGCCCGCGGCGAGCGGGAGGCGGATGAAGAGGCCGAGAGTGAGGCTAATCAGCTCGCCGGCTATGACGGTAATCGCCTGGTTCGCCACACCATTCCCGTCTCTGGCGGAACGGTCACCGTCAATGGCAAGCAAGTGCGTGAAGGCCAGCAGGTCTTCGTCATGGGGCGACCCGTGCCGGTGGACCGCAACGGCAGCTTCGCCTCGGCGCAGATCATCCCGCGCGGCCTGCACACCGTGGAAGTCGCGGTGCTCGACGAGCAGGGCAAGGGGCGCCTGTACCGGCGCGACCTGCGTCTGCCTCAGCAGGACTGGTTCACCGTGGCCATCGCCGATCTCACCATCGGCCAGCAAGGCACCAGTGGCCCGGCTCGATTGGTGACCGGCGAAGATCGCTATTACGACGATAAGCTCTATGCCGATGGCCGCCTGGCTTTCTACAGCAAGGGCAACATAAACGATAAATACACCGTCACCGCGAGCGTGGACACCGAAGAGGAGCCGATAGGCAGCCTGTTCAGCAATTTCAACGACAAGGATCCGCGCGAGTTCCTGCGGCGCATGGACTCCGAATCCGACAAGGGCTGGACCACTTTTGGCGACGACTCCACGCTTGTTGAGGACGCACCGACCCGCGGCAAGTTCTACGTCAAGGTCGAAGACGAAAAATCCCACGCCATGTGGGGTAATTTCCGCCAGCAGATCCGCGATACCGAACTGGCTCAGGTTGACCGCAGCCTCTACGGCGCACAGGCACGTTATCGCAGCGACACATTCACAGGCTTCGGCGAACGCCGTCTGCAGGTGGAAGGCTTCGCAGCCGAGCCGGGCACCGCTTCGGCACGGGAGGATTTTCGCGGCACTGGCGGCTCGCTCTATTACCTGCGCCACCAGGATCTGACCGTGGGCAGCGAGCGGGTGCGTATCGAAGTGCGCGACCGTGATTCCGGGCTGGTGCTGCACAGCCAGGACCTGGTTGCCGGAATCGACTATGAGATCAATGCACTACAGGGCCGCGTCATCCTCAGCCAGCCGCTGTCGGCCAGTGCCGACGGCAGCGGATTGATCCGGTCGGGCGGTAGCCTGTCTGGGCATCCGGCGTTCCTGGTGGTCGGCTACGAGTACTCGCCAGGCCTGGATCGGCTGGACGACATGGCTTATGGCGGACGCGCAGCCTATTGGGTTAACGACAAGGTGCGCGTCGGATTCACCGGTAGCCAGCAGGAGCAGACCGGTCGCGAGGACCAGACGTTGGGTGGTGGCGACCTGCTGCTGCGTCACAGCGAAGGCACCTGGCTGAAGATGGAATCGGCACGGAGCCGTGGCGACAGCCTCGATCAGCGTTTCTCTTATGACGGCGGTTTTGGCTTCGGCGAGCAGATCGCCGGCACCGATTCGCGTGCGCGCGCCAACCGCATTGAGACGGCGTTCGACCTGCGTGATGTGATGGCCGATGCCGAAGGGCGCGGTACGTTCTACTACGAGAGCCGCGACGCCGGATTCTCCGCCCCGGGACGCCTCACCGATCTGGCGGCCAATCAGGTCGGAGGGAGTTACACGACGCCGCTTGGCGAGAAGACCGAGCTGACGGTCAAGGGCGACCAGACCGAGGAAAAGGGAGGGCGCTCGCGCCGCGCCGTCGAAGGCGCAATCGCGTACGACCTCAGCGAGGCCTGGCGCCTGTCGGCAGGGCTGCGCAACGACCGGCAGACCTATGGCGGCGCCTACCGCAACCTCTACACAGGCACCTACGCCGGCTACGACAGCGGCAGCTACGACGAGGGCGAGCGCAACGATGCCATCTTCCAGGCGCTTTATCACGGCGCCGAAGACTGGTCGCTGTATGGCTTCACTCAGGGCACGGTCAGCCGCGACGAAGGGCGCCAGGCAAACAACCGACTCGGTGTAGGGGGCGATTATCGCCTCAACGAACGCACCTCGCTCAACGGCGAGCTGTCGGGCGGCAACATGGGGCTGGGCGCCAAGGCAGGCGTCAACTACGACGCGTCCGAGCGCACCAACCTGTATCTGAACTACCAGCTCGACAGCGACCGCGGCGACGACGGTTTCGCCAGCCGCAGCGGGCTGGTCGGTACGGGGCGAACCGGGCAAGTGGTAACGGGCGCCCGCTCACGTTGGACCGACAGCACCAGCGTGTATGCCGAGCAGCGCATGCAGCACGGCGAACAGGCTGGTCTGATCCAGGGCTACGGTCTGGACTTCGCGCCGGACGAGCACTGGAGCTACGGGGTGACCACCGAGTTCGGCACCTTCAATACAGAAACCGAGTATGAGCTCAAGCGTCGCGCCTATGGTGCGAAGGTCGGCTACAGCAATGGTGACATACGCTACGCCAGCCGCCTGGAGTACCGCCAGGACAGCAGTCAGGTGCAGGACCTCTCGGTGTGGCTGATGCGCAACAATTTGAGTTACCAGGTGAACCCGGACTGGCGCTTCCTCGGTCGTCTGGATTTTTCAATCGGCGACTCGGACCGTGGCGACTATTTCGATGGTGACTTCGTTGAGGCCTCGGTCGGTTATGCCTACCGACCGGTGTTGAACGACCGTTTGAACCTTTTGACCAAGTACACCTATCTGGCTGATATGCCACCGCCGGACCAGGTGTCTACCGCCACCGGTTCGAATGTCGATTACGCGCAGCGCAGCCACGTATTCGCCATCGACGGCATCTATGACCTCACCGAACGCTGGAGCGTCGGCGGCAAGTACGCCTATCGCCTGAGCGAACTGCGCATGAGCCGCGACACTTCGGCGGACTGGTTCGACAGCCGCGGTCAGCTGTTTGCCGCGCGGGTCGACTGGCATGTGGTGAAGAAGTGGGACCTGATGCTGGAGCTGCGTCGTCGTGAGGAATCCGAGGCCAGGGACAGCAGAACGGGGGCTTTGGTGGGTGTGTATCGCCACTTTGGCAACCACTTCAAAGCCGGGGTCGGCTACAACTTCAGCGACTTCAGCGATGATCTGACTGACCTGTCCTACCGCAGCCAGGGCTGGTTCTTCAACGCCATAGGTAAATACTGAGGGGGTATGCGCTGGGCATGGAGCCGGCGGATCAACGGAACTGAGTGTCTTGGGACGTTCTAATCTCCGTGTCAATGCGCCGTGTCCGGGGTTTCAGGAGGGGAACACGAATCCCCCGACGTTGAAGGTCTGAGGGTCTTCAATCGAGTGTTCGAGTAGTTTGCTGGGTCACCTATAGCGCCTGGCTCCCATGGCGCCGGAGCAATTCCGGTACGCCATGGACTGCGAGACGGAGCCCTTTATCTTCATGGATAAGTGCTACGTAGATTTCATCTTTGACCTTGAGCATTGGAGCCGGAGCAACCTCTGAGGCCGTGTCGTTACATGCACGGCCGATAGTGGATGGCGGCTGGTTCATCCAAGTGACGATCAGAGGGCGGGGCAACGGTCCGTCGAGCGTTCAAGCCCCCTAGAGACTTTGCTGCACCAACAGCACCGAACGAACCAGTACCGCAGCGCGTGTTCTACGGAGGTATGCATTGGCTTTTGCCTGCCGTTAAGATGCGCGACCTCGCGCTGCGACCCGCTCCATGCCGTCGCGCTGCCGGTCGCCCTTTATTCCCCCTTAAGGACCCTCGCTCATGTCGTCACCCGCCTTGGCTGAACTCCTGAAGCAACACGAAACGGACATTCTCGACGCCTGGATTTCGGCTCAGCGTGCTGCGGGCATTCGCACTGATCTGATCGACGAAGCCTCGGTCGTAGCCAATTCCCGCGAACTGCTCAAAGCGCTGACGCTGGGCGCCGCCGAGGGTGTCGACGACTTCGGCGATGCTCACTGGAAGCCACTGAAGAACCTGCTCGATCGCCTTTCCCGCTCCCACAGCCGGCAGGGCTTCACGCCGACCGAGACCGCGACCTTCGTCATGTCGCTGAAGGAGCCGTTGTTTGCCCTGATCCAGCGCATCGGCGGTGACGATCAGTTGCAGCGCATCTGGTCGGCCAGCCAGTTGATCGACAAAGTCGGGCTGTACAGCATGGACAGCTTCGTCGCCGGCCGGGAGGCGGTGATTCGCGAGCAGCAGGAAAGCATGCTGGAGCTGTCGACCCCGGTGGTCGAACTCTGGAAAGGCGTGCTGGCCATTCCGCTGATCGGTTCGCTGGACAGCAACCGCACCCAGATCGTGATGGAAGCGCTGCTACAGAAAATCGTCGAGACCGAGTCGGACATCGCCATCATCGACATCACCGGTGTGCCGACGGTCGACACCATGGTCGCTCAGCACCTGCTCAAGACTGTCACCGCGGCCAAGCTGATGGGCGCCAAGTGCATCATCAGCGGGATTCGCCCCCAGATTGCCGCGACCATCGTCCACCTGGGCGTGGAACTGGGCGACGTGGTGACCAAGTCGTCGCTGGCCGATGCGTTCCGTATGGCTCTGAAAGAGCTGGACGTTCGTCTCGTCTCCACTTCGCCGCGCTGAGGGATCCGAGATGGCTGATCGGATTCCGATACTCAAAATGGGTCAGTACTTGATGCTGACCATCCAGGTGGACATGCATGATCAGCTCGCGTTGGATCTGCAGGAAGACCTGACCAACCAGATCGTCAAGCACAAGGCCAAGGGCGTGCTTATCGACATCTCCTCGCTGGAGATCGTCGATTCGTTCATCGGCCGAATGCTTTCCCATATCGCCAACGTGTCGCGCATCCTTGACGCCAAGGTCATCGTGGTCGGCATGCAGCCGGCCGTCGCCATCACGCTGGTCGAATTGGGCCTTTCGCTAGAAGGCATTGCCACGGCGTTGAATGTCGAAAAGGGCATGCGCTGGCTGGAAAGGACCGTCGACCAAGACCTGAGCCTGGAGCACGAGCGTGGGGAAGACACAGACCTTTCCGCTGAAGCAGGAGACTGACATCGTCGTCATCCGCCAGCAGGTTCGCAAAGCGGCAGAAGAGGCGCGTTTGGGGCTGGTGTCGCAGACCAAGATCGTCACCGCGGCGAGCGAGATCGCTCGTAACGCGCTGATTTACGGCGGCGGCGGTGAATGCCAGCTCGAACAGCTCTTGCGTGACGGCCGCGCGGCGGTGCACCTGATCATTTCCGACAATGGGCCAGGTATCGACAACCTCGAAAAGGCGATGGTCGACGGCTACACCTCGGGCAACGGGCTTGGCCTGGGGCTCAGTGGCGCCAAACGGTTGGTCGACGACTTCGCTATTCATAGCCGCTCGGGCGAGGGCACTCGGGTGGAGTTGTGGAAGTGGAGATGAACGCGGTTTACCAGAGTTTGCAACTGACGGTATCGGACCCTGCGCATGTCGACGCGGCGCGGCGCGCCGCTGTGCGCGAGGCCGAGGCGGTCACGGCCAACGAAACGCTGCTGGGCCGCCTAACCGTGGTGGTTCAGGAGATGGCACGCAACCTGGTCAACCATGCCGACGGTGGAGAGCTGCTGGTCAATGCGACCCCGGCCGGTATCGCGCTGCTCGCGGTCGACAGCGGCCCGGGCATGACCAGCGTGGCGCAGTGCCTGGCCGACAGCTACTCGACGACCGGCACCATGGGCGCAGGCCTCGGTGCGATCAGGCGCATGTCCGACACCTTCGACCTGTTTTCACAGCCCGGCATGGGGACTGTGGTCTACGCATTCATTGCGCTGGACGGCATCGCGCCCAGCGGTTTCATGAGTGGCGCGGTGTGTACGCCACATCCTTCCGAAACGGTCTGTGGCGATGCCTGGGCGGTCAAGGGCAACCGCGTGATGATCTGCGACGGCCTTGGCCATGGCCACAATGCGAATACGGCAAGCGCACTGGCGCGCAGCCTGTTCCTCGATCACGACCCACAACTGGAGCTGGAGCAATTGCTCGAGCGCACCCACCGTGCGCTGTCCTCGACGCGTGGCGGTGCGATCGCCTTTGCCGAAATCCTGCCGGACCTGGGGCAGGTGCGCTTCTGTGGCGCCGGCAACATCGCCGGAGTGCTGCTGGGAGACCGCTCGCGCAGCATGGTTTCGGCCAACGGAACCGTCGGATACCGCATAGGTCGGATCCAGAGTTTCAGCTATCCCTGGGATCGGGACACACTGCTGGTGATGAGCTCCGACGGCATCAGTGGCAAATGGGGCAGCGCCGCCTACCCGGGGCTGCATGGTCGCCATCCGGCGATCATCGCGGCGCTGATCCACCGTGATTACAAGCGGCTCAACGACGACGCGACGGTAGTGGTGGTGAGAAGTGAGTGAAGCACGCCTGTTGACCACGGTGAGCATCCGCAGCGAAATGGACGTGGTGTCCTGTCGGCAATGCGCCAAGCAAATCGCCGATTGGCTCGGGCTGAGCAAGCTGGAGCAGATACGCATCGCCACCTCGGTTTCCGAGCTTGCGCGCAACGTCTACCAATACGCCCGTCAGGGCGGCTTCGCCTTCTACCTGAAGCACAACGCCCGGGGGCAGCTCATCGCGATGGTGATCGAGTCCAGGGACAAGGGACCGGGCATTCCCCATCTGGACCGGATTCTGGACGGCAGCTACGAGTCATTGACCGGCATGGGCGTTGGCCTGGCCGGGGCGCGCCGGCTGATGGACGACTTCGACATCGAGACTTCGCCCCAGGGCACCCTGGTGCGCATCGTCAAGCGCGTGCATCCGCCCAGGCCTTACCCGAGCGACGAGCAGACCCAGGCGCTGCGCGACACGCTGACTCGCGAGGGCACCGTCGATCCGTATCAGGAAATCCAGGTCCAAGGCGAGGAGCTGTTACTGACCACGGCCGAGCTGATGACCAAGCAGCAGGAGCTCGAAGCCACCAACCTCGAGCTGGAGACCACAAACAAGGGCGTCGTGGCGCTCTATTCGGAACTGGAAAAGACTGCTCAGGAGTTGCAGCAGGCGGGCGAGTCCAAGAGCCGCTTCTTTTCCAACATGACCCACGAGTTCCGTACGCCGATCAACATCATCGAGAACATCTCCAAGCTGCTGCTCGATGGCGTCGATGGCCAGCTCAATCAGGAACAGCTCAAGCAGGTGCGCTTCATCAGCGACGCGGCCGCCGAGCTTTCGGAGCTGGTCAACGAACTGCTGGATTTGGCCGAAGCCCAGTCCGGACGCATGGACATCCACCCGCAACGTTTCAGCCTGGTGGAATTCATGCAGCAGCTGCGCCAGTTCAGCGGCGCGCTGTCCATGCGCTATCCGCGCATCGCCTGGGTGGTGCAGGTGCCCGAGCAGGATGTCTGGCTCAACACCGACCGCAATCGCCTGTTCCAGATCATGCGCAATCTGATCGGCAATGCATTCAAGTACACCCCCCAGGGCAGCGTCACCGTACGCGTGTACCAGCCCGATGCGGATAACCTCGAGTTTCTCGTCGAGGACACCGGCGTGGGTATCGCCGAGGACGACCAGCAGCGGGTTTTCGAGGAGTTCTGCCGGATTCGCTCCCAGGGGCTGACCCATATCGAAGGCACCGGCCTGGGACTCTCGTTGGCGCAGAAGATCGCCACGCTGCTCAAGGGGCAGATCAGTCTGACCAGCAAGTTGGGGGAGGGCAGCCGCTTCTACGTGCAACTGCCCTGCGAATACGACAAGCGCGAAACCGGCACCGGCCAGCTCAGCCTCGCCGATACCACGATTCTGCTGATCGACGACAACGAAGCCGACCGCTACCTGGTGATCAAGACCCTGTCACCACACGATCCGGTGATCATCGAGGCGGAGACCGCGCGTGCCAGCATCGACCGGTTGCACTCGGTGCGTCCGGACATCATTCTGCTCGATCTCGACCTGCCGGATATCAGCGGCGAGGATCTGCTGGAGAGCATGGACTGGAGCATGCATCAGCGGGTGATCATCAACACGGCCAAGCCGCTCGACGCTGCGGATCGGGAGCGCCTGCTCACCATGTGTCACGCCATTCTCGACAAGTCCCAGGTCGATTATCACGAGGCCCTGCTGCGCAGCGTTCAGCAGCTGTGCTGGAGCCAAGCCCATGAAGGCTAGCCGGCGGCGGATCCTGATCATCGACGATATGGACGCCAATCGCTACGTGTTGAAGAAGATCCTGACGGGCGAGCCCCTCTATGAAGTGGTCGAGGCGGGCAGCGGCGCCGAAGGGCTCGAACAGATCGACGACGCCACGGATCTTGTGATCATCGACATCAACCTGCCGGACATGAGTGGCTTCGAACTGATCCAGGCGATGAAGCGCAAGCTGGGGTCGGGCAAGATGCCGGCGGTGATCAACATCTCGGCGACCTTCATGACCGGCAAGGACAAGGCGATGGGCCTGAATCAGGGCGCCCAGGCCTACCTGACCCATCCGATCAATTCGGACGAGGTGCTGGCGACCATCGCGTCACTGCTCAAGTCCAGCAACCGCTTCGAGCGCATCGAGAAGCAGCGTAACGTTGCGGTCGCTCGCAGCGAGAACCTGCGCACCGAAAAGGTCATGCTCGAGCGTTTCATGCGCTCGCTCAGTCACGACCTGCGCTCGCCGTTGTCGGCGGCGGTGATGGTCGCCGGGCTGATGCGCAAGAACCCGGCGCGTCGGACCGACGACATGATCAAGGTGCTCGAAGAGAACCTGCAGCGTATCGACCAAATGATCAGCAACGTCCTGGACATCTCCCACATGAGCCTCGGTGGAGGCTTGAGGCTCCACGGCGAGGCGATGCCCCTTGGGCGATTGCTCGGCGATGCGGTGGAAAACCTGCGCTTTCAGGTGAGCAACCCGGTGCATCTGGATGCCGACGCGGACGATCTTATGGTGTTCTGGGACAAGCAGGGTTTCCTGCGGATCCTCGACAACCTGGTGATCAATGCCGCCAAGCACGGCCAGCCAGGTATGCCGATCGAGGTCACGCAACGGCAGCAGGACGGCGGTGTGCTGCTCAGCGTGAGCAACCACGGCAGCTTCCCCGAGGACGTTCTGTCCAACCTCGCCACACCCTATTTCATCTCTACCCGCAGCGAGACAAAGGGCTGGGGCCTGGGCCTGCCGATCGTCAAGGTGCTCAGCGAAAGCTTCGGCGGCCACACGCGGTTTCGCAACGAAGCCGGCCGGGTGATCGTGGACGTACAGCTGCCTTTGAGTCTGCGAATTTGATCCGTTAGGGCGCTGTACCCACACCTATTTGAAATCAACCGCAACGGCAAGCTCATGCGTGGGGCTAGGTCGTGCCCGGAGCCTGCCGAAAATACATCGGCAGGACTTCCCACTATCAGCTCCTCGCCGTTTGACGCGCCGGCTGGCTTGACAGCGCGGAGTGCTATCCGAAGAATGTTACGATATAACATCTTAAGATACGGAAACACTCATGCGAATCGGGACCTTTTCACCACGACTGTTCGGCACTGGTGCAGGCTTTGTCCTGTCGATCCTGGGCCAGGCGGTATCTGCCGAAACCGAAAGCCGGACGGAAACGTCCACGGTGCTGGACTCGGTCACTGTCACCGGCTCCCGAGAGACCGCTGACGGACCGGTAACGGGCTATCGTGCCGCCCGTTCCGCGAGCGCGACCAGGACCGATACGCCCCTGAAGGAAATTCCCCAGTCGGTCTCCGTGGTGCCCGCCAGTGTGCTGCAGGATCTCGACGCGCCCCGTATCGAACGCGCTCTGGATTTCGCCGGCGGCGTCGCCCGGCAGAATGATTTCGGCGGCTTGACGATGTTCGAATACAGCGTCCGTGGGCTGACCACCTCAGAGTTCTACAAGGATGGTTTCAGCGCCAACCGGGGCCACATGAACCCACAGGACGCGTCCAACGTCGAGCGCGTCGAGGTGCTCAAGGGACCGGCCTCGAGTCTCTACGGTCGCGGCGACCCGGGCGGCACCGTCAACATCGTCAGCAAACGTCCGCAGCGTGATGCGTTCGTTCGGCTGGACCTGAGCGCTGGGCGCTGGGACAAGTACCGCAGCAGCCTGGACGTCAACACGCCTCTGGATGACGAAGGGCGGATGCTCTACCGGATGAACCTCGCCGTCGAAGACAACGACAGCTTTCGCGACCATCGCTCCGGTGAGCGCCAATTCTTCGCACCGGCCTTCAGCTGGGAGTTGAGTCCGGATACCCGCGTACTTGTGCAGGCCGAGGTGGTGCGCAACAGGCAGGTCTTCGACCGAGGCGTCGTGGCGCCAAACGGCGAGCTGGGCAGCGTGTCGCGTTCGGCGTTCTTCGGCGAGCCCTCCGACGGCACCATCAGCAACAACAACGAGCTGCTGCAGGTGGCCGTCGAGCATGACCTGAACGACGTCTGGAGTTTGCGCCTGGCCAGTCACTACAAGCAGGGCCGGCTCAACGGTTATGCCACCGAGGCCAGCTCCTTGGCCAACGACGGCGTCACCCTCAACCGCGAGCGCCGCTACCGCGACTTCGAGTGGCAGGACAGCATCACCCAGGCCGAGCTACACGGCCGTTTCGATACCGGCTCGATCGAACATCAGTTGCTGATCGGCACCGAGTACGAGCGCTATGCAAAGGACGAGCGGTTGCTGCGTTCGACCCCGACCTACACCCTGGACATCCGCAATCCCGTCTTTGGCCAGCCCGCGCCGCCGTTCAGCACCGGACGGACCGGGCGCAGTACCGACCGTCACGAGCTTGTCCATGCCCGCGCGCTGAATCTGCAGGACCAGATGCGCTTTACCGACAGGTTGTTCGGTGTAATCGGCGCGCGCTACGACCACTACGAACATCGCCTGGACAACGAAGTGTCGGGCGCTCGTCAGAAGCAGGCCCACGAGAAAGTGACCCCCCGTATCGGTGCGCTCTATCAGTTCACCCCAGAAGTCGGTGTTTTCGCCAACGCCTCGCGCTCGTTCAAGCCCAACGGTGGCGCCGATGCCAGTGGTCAGGCATTCGATCCTGAAGAGGGGGTGGGTTATGAAGCCGGCTTCAAGTTCGATCTGCTCGACAGTCGCCTGGGAATGACCATTGCCGCCTTCCATCTCACCAAGGAGAACGTACTGACCGCCGATCCTGCCGACAGTACCTACCAGATCGCTGCCGGCGAGGTGCGCAGCAAGGGCTTCGACCTGCAGCTGACTGGCCAGTTGACCGACCAGCTGCGGATTATCGGTGCCTATGCCTATGTCGATGCGGAGGTCACCAAGGACAACACGCTCGTCAGCGGCAGCCGACTGCTCAACGTGCCGCGCAACAGCGGCAGCCTGATGACCGTTTACGAGTTCTTCGATCACGGCCTTCAGGGACTGGAAGTGGGCGGGGCGGTGAACTACGTCGGGGATCGCCTGGGTCAGTCGGGCAGCGAATTCGAGCTGCCTGCCTACACCACCGTCGACCTGCTCGCCCGCTACCGCGCAACGCCCAGCGTGACGCTGGGGGTCAACCTCAACAACGCGTTCGATCGCACCTACTACGAGCGGTCCTACAGCAACGTCTGGGTCATGCCGGGCGAGCCGCGCAACCTCAATTTCAGCGTATCGCTGAGCCTTTGATCTCAACCCAACGGGCGTCTGTCGCCCGTAACTTCAGAAAGAGAATCTGCAGATGAAAGACAACAAGACAATCACCTTGGCGCTGGCGCTCGTTCTGGGCCTGAGCGCTGCTTCGGCCGGTGCGCACGGCCTGTGGACCGAGGAGCGCCGGGGCAACATCGAGGTGATCTACGGCCACGGCGCCGAGGACGATGCCTTCGAAGCCGCGAAAGTCTCGGGCGCATGGGCGAGCGATGCGCGTGGCGCGATGATTCCGGTCACCATCGAACGGCTGGAGGACCATGCCAGGCTCAAGCCGCTGTCCAAGCCGGCGGTGCTCTCGGTCGCTCTCGACAACGGCTACTGGACTCAGGACCCGGAGAAGAAATGGCTGAACGTCGGCGAGACCAAGGTGCCTGGCGCGCTGGATTCGGGGCGCTACTACAAGTACAGCGTGGCGATCCTGCAACAGGGCGCAAAATTGCCCGCGCTGGACAAGCTGAACCTGGCCATCGTGCCGCAGCAGGACCCTCTGGCGGTGGATGTCGGCCAGGCACTGGAAGTCCAGGTGCTGGTGGACGGCAAGCCTGCCGCCGGCATCGAACTGATCGGCGACTACGTCAACCACCCCGATCGTGTCGTGGCCACAACCGATGCACAGGGCAAGGCGCGGGTGACGGTGCGCAACCACGGCCTGAACGTGATCGCCGCCTCGACGACTGTCGACAGCGACGACCCCGATGCCCGCGTACGCGGGATGTTCGCCTCGCTGACCTTCGTCAGCGAGAGCCACCAGCACTGATGGGCTGCGAGTCGCCGAGGTGCTCCCGGCGGCCCGCTGAACTCAGAGCCAACCCTTTTCTTTATAGAAACGCTCGGCGCCCTCATGTAGCGGAGCGGTCAGGCCGACACGGATCATGTCTTCGGCTTTCAGGTCGGCGAAGGCCGGATGCAGACGCTTGAACCGGTCGAGGTTGTCGAACACGGCCTTGACCAGCTGGTAGACGACCTCAGGATCGGTCTTGCTGGTGGTCGCGAGTACTGCCTTGCCGCCGATCGACGGGATGGCCGACGCAACGCCCGGATAAAGCCCGGCGGGGATCTCGGCGGCGGTGTAGTAATTGGCTCCGGCGAGCAATCGATCGATTTCCGGGCCTGTCACCGGGACGATTCTGGCCTTCACGTTGGTCAGCGCTTCCTGAATGGCCCCGCTCGGATGGCCGACCACGTAGGTGATGGCGTCGAGGTTGTTGTCACCCAGCGCGGAGGCCATCTCCGCAGGCTTGAGCTCGGCGGCCAGGGCGAAGTCGGCGTTGCTCCAGCCCTTGGCTTTCATCACTTCCTCGAAGGTGTCGCGGCTGCCCGAGCCTGGCACACCGATGTTGACCCGCTTGCCCTTGAGGTCATCGAGGTCACTGATGCCGCTGTCATTGCGCGCAACCACGGTGAGGATTTCGGTCTGCAGGGAGAACACCGCGCGCAACTCGTCTACCGCGCCGTCCTTGTCGAAAGGCGCGAGGCCTTTGAGCGCCTTGTGCTGATGGTCGGACTGGATGAAGCCGAAGTCGTATTCACCGTTCTGCATCGACACGATGTTGGTTACGCTGCCTGCCGTGGAAGGCGCGTTGCACTTGATCGCCGGCGTGCTCTCGGCGCGATTGAGAAAGCGACAGACCGACTGGCCCGCCGTGTAATACACGCCGGTCTGGCCGCCGGTGCCGATGGTGACGAAACGCTCTTGCGCCAGGACGCTGGTGCTTGCCAGGGGGCCGGCAAGTGCGCCGGCCAGGGTGATGCCGAGCAGGCCGATACGGATCTGATGGTTCATCGTGGTTCCCTCATGTGATAAGTCGGATCAGCGGTCGCCACCGTCTCGTCCGTGACGATCCCGGCGGTGTAGGGCGGTGACTGGCGAGGGTCAGGCCCGCGCTGCGATCACCATGATTTCCACCAGCACCTGCGGCGAAGCCAGAGACGCTTGTACAGTCGCCCTGGCCGGCGCGCAGCCCTCGGGTAGCCAGGCGCTCCAGACTTCGTTCATCGCGGCGAAGTCGGCATCGATATCCTTGAGCCAGATCTGCGCGCTGAGCAGACGCCCTCGGTCCGAGCCCGCGGCCTCCAGTAGCCGATCGATCGTGGCCAGCACCTCACGGGTCTGTCCGCTAGCATCCAGGCTGCGGTCGTCGGGCACCTGGCCGGCAAGAAACACCAGGTCGGCATAGGTGACTGCTGCGGACATGCGTGGGTTGCTTTCGATACGTTGCAGGGCCATGGGGCGTCCTCGTCGTGGTTGTATTCAAGTAGTAAGTGTCAGTCCGTCCAGGGAGACGGCCGGCAGGTATCCGCCGATCAGGCTGCTGAGCAGGTCGGCGCTACCGCAGGCGAGGGTGAAGCCGAGGCTGCCATGGCCGACGTTGAGCCAGAGGTTGTCGACGCCGCTGCGTCCGAGCAGCGGCGTGCCTTCCGGCGTCGCGGGGCGCAGGCCAGCCCATTGCCGGGCGTTGCGGTAGTCGCCCGCTGCCGGAAAGGTTTCGCTGGCCAGGCGCTGCAGCGTGCCGATCCTCCCCGGGTCCAGGTCGTTGTCCCAGCCGCCGATATCCACCATGGCGGCGACTCGCAACTGGTCACCGAGGCGGGCATAGACCACCTTGTTGTCGTAATCGGTCACGTTGGTCTGCGGCACGTTCGCTTCGCCGGCCAGTGGCAGGGTCAGGCTGTAGCCCTTGAGCGGGTAGATCGACAGGTCGATACCCAGGGGCCGCAGTAGCGCGACGCTGGCGGTGCCGGCGGCAACCACCAGATGGTCGACGGCAAGCTCGCCTTCGTCGAGCATGATCGCCTGCACGCGATTGCGCTCGGTACGCAGCGCCGTCACGGCCTGGCCGGCATGCAGTCGGAATGCCGGTAACCCGCAGAGCCGTTGCAACAGCTGCTGGCAGAACTGGTGACAGTCGGCCGCCTCATCGCCCGGGGAGTAGATACCGCCCTGCAGCGCTGCAGCAAGCGGTGCCAGCGCAGGCTCCACGTCGACGCATTGCCCTGCGTCCAGCAGCCTTTGCCCAGCCGTGTCGTCAACGCCGGGCGACGCCTTGCGAAGGCTGGCGCGGTCGCGATAGATCACCAGCTTGCCGTTGGCGCGCCAGTCGAATCCGTCCAGCCGGTCCTGCTCCCGCCAGGTGCACAGAATCTGTTGGCTGTGTAGTGCCAGGCGCAGCAGATGTGCCGCGTTGCGCCGGTTGACCGAGCGTCGGCAGGCGAGCAGGAAGCGCAGGCACCAGCGCCATTGATGAGGGCTCACGCGGGGCCTGAAACGCAGCGGTGCATCGTCTCTGCGCAGCATCCAGCCGAGGGCCTGGAGCGGCACGCCGGCATCGGCCAAGGGCGACACGTAGCGGTAGCTGAGTTGCCCGCCATTGGCAAAGCTGGTTTCCAGCGCTACCTCGTCGCGTCGCTCGATCAGCTCGACCTGGTGGCCCTGGCGGACCAGAGAATAGGCCGTGGTCAGCCCGATCACACCGCCGCCGATGACTGCTATCCGCATGCCGCCACTCCCCGAATCCGATCAGCTGAGCCTAGTTCGCTATCGAGCGGAGCGGCCAATGAAAGGATGGAGGTCGTCCATAACCCAGGGTTATGCTCGGGTGACGGAAGGGAGGATAGCGGCATGCGTCTGCGTCACATCGAGCTGTTCCAGGCGATTCTGCAAACCGGCAGCCTCACCGCGGCGGCCGAGCTGCTGCACATCTCCCAGCCGGCGGCGAGCAAGATCCTCAAACATGCCGAACAGCAGCTGGGTTTCGCCCTGTTCGACCGGGTGCGTGGCAAGCTCCAGCCGACGGCCGAGGCGCGTGTTCTTCAGCAACAGACCGAACGCCTGGCGATCGACCTGCAGAACCTTCGACGGCTGGCGGACAACCTCGGCCGCGGCGAGGAGTGCGCCCTGCGTCTGATCTGCACTCCGGCGTTGGCACAGGCACTGCTGCCGCAGGCGGTGCGCGCCTGGCGCGAGCGTTATCCGCGCACCCGCTGCCAGCTCGCGACTCAGCACACGGCTGAAATCGTCGAGGCGCTCCTGCTGCGCGAGGCCGACCTCGGGTTGACCCTGCAGGCGGTCGAGCATCCTGGATTGAGCACGCGGTTGCTGACCGAGGGGCGCATGCGGGTGATCGCACCGCCGGGCTGGTGGCCGGCGGAAGAACTGTCGAATCCAGTCAGGTTGCAGGCGTTAGTGGGGGTGTCGCTGATCGGGCTCGACACACGGGACGCGCTGGGCGGCCTGCTGCGCGGGCATCTCGAGGAGCTGGATCCACCGCCGCGCATCGATACCTGGGTGCAGACCTATCAACTGGCACGCCAGCTGGTGGCTTCGGGGCAGGGCGTTGCGCTGGTCGATCCGCTCACCGCGCTGGCGGCCGATGGCGGTGAAGTTCAGGCGCGGTTGCTCGAGCCGGCCATTACCGTGCCGGTTTATGCGCTGACCCGTGTCCACGAACAACCGGTGCCGGCGCAGACGGCACTGCTCGAGCAGATCCTCGCCCAAGCGGAACGCCTGTTGGCTGCCGAGCGGCCCGCTGCCGGGGTGCGCTAACATCGCGCTTTTGCACCGTAGCCCATGATCGAAAACTCGCCGCTCAGGCGCTACCAGCAGGCCATCGACAACGCCGGCTTCGTACCCGACGAGGCGCAGCGGCGTGCGGTAATGCGGCTGGAGGATTGCCATCAGGCGCTGCATTGTCCAGGCGAGCCACCCAGGGGCGTCTACCTCTGGGGGCCGGTCGGCCGCGGCAAGACCTGGTTGATGGACCAGTTCCATCAATGCCTGCGGGTACCGGCGCGGCGGCAGCATTTCCACCACTTCATGCGTTGGGTGCACAGGCGCCTGTTCCAACTCAACGGTACCGCGGACCCGTTACGGGCGTTGGCGCGAGAGTTGGGCGGTGAGGTGAGGGTGCTCTGCTTCGACGAGCTGTTCGTCAGCGACATCGGCGACGCGATTATCCTGGGGCGGTTGTTCCAGGAGCTGTTCGGCCACGGCGTTGTGGTGATCGCGACGTCCAATCACCAGCCCGATGAGCTCTATGGCGACGGTTTCAATCGAGAACGCTTCCTCCCGGCGATCGCGGCGATCGAACGCCACATGCAGGTGGTCGCGGTCGACGGTGACCAGGACCATCGCCTGCATCCGGGTGCAGTCCAGTCGCGCTACTGGGTGCGCGAGCCGGGAATCGTCAGCGGGCTGGAGGCTGAATTCGAGCGGGTGGCGGGCGCCGAGGTGGGGCAACGGGGTCCGCTCATCGTCGGGCGCCGCCCGCTCGAGGTGGTGCGCTGCAGCGAACGCACCTTGTGGTGCCGTTATGAGGAACTCTGCGAGAAGCCGTTCGCGGCGGCCGATTTCATCGAGTTGTGCGACCGGTTCACATCAATATTCATCAGCGAGATTCCGGCGCTGGGCAGCGCGCCGCGCGAAGGGCGCATCGCCCGTGGTACCGAGGACGCGGCCGTGCAGGTGCTGGCTGGCGACCGCGAGTTACCCAAGCTCGCCCCGCAGGACGACGGGGTCAGACGCTTCATCGCGCTGGTCGACGAATGTTACGACCGCCGCGTGCCGCTCTATCTGGAAGCCGAAGTGCCGCTCGAGGCGCTCTATACCCTTGGTTATCTGTCGTTCGCCTTTCGCCGTACCTCGAGCCGCCTGCGTGAGATGCAGCTGCAACGCTTCGGCGTCCGCTGAGTCACCTCACTCGCGGTAAAACACCTGCACCAGGTGATAGCCGAACTGGCTTTTCACCGGGCCGTGCACTTCACGAAGCGCCTTCTTGAAGATTACCTGATCGATGCTGCGCACCATCTGGCCGGGGCGGACCTCGCCGAGATCGCCGCCTTTCTTGCCAGACGGGCAGGTGGAATGCTTGCGCGCCAGCACGTCGAAGGCCTCGCCGTTGGCCAGGCGCTTCTTCAGCTGCGCGGCCTCGGCTTCGGTCTTGACCAGGATGTGGCGGGCCATGGCTTTTGGCATATCGGTACTCCTCGAACGCGGACCCGATTGTAGACAGGCTCACGGCAAATCCGCAGCCCTGGCTGTGTGAGTCGATGCAAAAGCGGTTTGTCATTTGTATTTGGTAGCGCTACCATCGAGCAAAACAAACACAATGCAACACCAGATGTTGCCGGAGAGTCGCCAGTGGATTCCCCTTCTCAAACCCCGCGTTCGGCGGTCTGCCGGACATTGGTGGTGATGGGCGTCAGCGGATCGGGCAAGACCGAGACCAGTCTCGCCGTCGCCCAGACCCTGGGCTATCGCCATATCGAAGCCGATCATTTCCATCCTGAAGAAAACGTCCAGCGCATGCGCGCCGGCACGCCGCTGTCCGATGCCGACCGCATCGAGTGGTTGCAGCGGTTGACGGTCGAAATGCGCCGTGCGGTCGAGGACGGCGTCGGCTTCGTTCTTGCGTGCTCGGCGCTCAAACGCAGCTATCGAAACTTGCTGCGCGAAGCCGTACCAAACTTGTGCTTCGCGCATCTCGAAGTGGATTACGACACGGCCGTGGAGCGAGTCGGCGGGCGTGCCGGTCATTTCATGCCGATCTCCCTGGTCGATAGCCAGTTCGCCACGCTCGAATCGCCTGCAGGCGAGCAGCGCGTGTTGATTATCGATGCGAGTCAGCCGCGTGAGCGCGTCCTGACCGAAATAGTCGCCTGGGTCGAATGCACACCGGGGGAGGGCATCGAGACGCGTGTCGATCTTTCCGCACAGCCAGTTGATAGCGCTAACACTTCGCCGCGCCATGCGCCGCCCTTGACCCGCGAGCCGATCTACACCGGGATGCTGGCGCAGGGTTTCGATCGGCTTACCGATTGGCTGATGGCGGCGTTGATGGCCTTCATGGTCATCGTCGTGTTCAGCAGCGTGGTGCTCCGCTACGCCTTCGGCACCGGCTGGACCGGCGCGGAGGAGCTGTCGCGCCTGGCCTTCGTCTGGCTGGTGTTCGTCGGCGTCGCCTCGAGCATGCGCCGCGGCGAGCTGATGAGTTTCGGCATGCTGCGCGATCGTTTTCCTAACGCGTTGCGCCGTCTGGTCGACAGCATCAGCTGGCTGCTGGTGGCAGGTGCCAGCCTGCTGGCGGCCATGGGCGGCTGGAACCAGATGCAGTTCGGCTGGACCATCAACAGCCCGGTGGTGGGTTACCCGCTGGCTCTGGCCACACTGCCGATTCTGGCGAGCATGCTGGCGCTGGCGATCCTGGCGCTGGTGCAACTGGTGAACGTCTGGCGCCGGGTCGACACACCGCCGGCCGCTACCGCCAACGTCACCGCCGACTGATAACAAGACGGGCACTGCCCACCGAGGATCGAACATGACCGTCGTGGTTTTTCTCTCTTCACTGCTCGGCTTCATGGCCTTCGGCATGCCGATCGCCTTCGCGCTGATCCTCACCGGCGCGGTGCTGATGTGGTACCTCGATTTCTGGGACGTGCAACTGCTCGCCCAGAACCTGCAGGCCGGTGCCGACAGTTTTCCGCTGCTGGCCGTACCTTTTTTTATCCTAGCCGGCGAGTTGATGAATGCAGGCGGCATTTCGCGCCGCATCATCGCCATGGCGCAGGCCTATTTCGGCCACAAACGAGGTGGATTGGGCTACGTCGCCATCGCCGCCTCGGTGTTGCTGGCGAGCATGTCCGGCTCGGCGCTGGCCGACACCGCCGCACTGGCGACCCTGCTGCTGCCGATGATGCGCGAGCGCGGCTATCCGTTGAGTTCGTCTTCAGGGCTGGTGGCGGCGGGCGGCATCATCGCGCCGATCATTCCGCCGTCGATGCCCTTCGTGATCTACGGGGTGGTGACCAATACCTCGATCAGCCAGCTGTTCCTCGCCGGCATGGTGCCGGGGCTGATCATGGGCATGGGGCTGGTGGTGGCCTGGACCATCATCGCCCGCAAGATCGACGAGCCCAAGCAGGAAAAGGCCAGCGTCGCGGTGCGCCGCAAGGTACTGGTCGACGGCGCGGCGGCGCTGATGCTGCCGGTGATCATCGTCGGTGGTCTGCGCGGCGGGTTGTTCACGCCGACGGAAGCGGCGGTGGTGGCGGCGGTCTATGCGCTTGCCGTATCCACGCTGCTGTACCGCGAGCTCAATTGGGCGGGGCTGGTCGAAGTACTGACCCGTGCCAGCCGTACCACCGCCTCGGTGATGTTCCTCTGCGCCGCGGCGACCGTATCGGCGTACATGATCACCCTGGCACAGTTGCCCGACGAGATCGCTGTGATGCTCGGGCCGCTGGCGGAAAACCCCAAGCTGCTGATGATTGCCATCATGCTGCTGATGATCGCCGTCGGCATGGTGCTCGACCTGACCCCGACGATCCTCATCCTCGGCCCGGTGCTGGCCCCGATCGCCATCAAGGCGGGCATCGACCCGGTCTATTTCGGTGTGATGTTCGTGCTGATCGGTTCGATCGGCCTGATCACGCCGCCCGTAGGGACGGTGCTCAATGTGGTCGGAGGCATCGGTCGGCTGCGCATGGAAACCCTGGTGCGTGGGGTAGTGCCGTTCTTCCTGATTTATATGGCCATCGTCGTGCTGCTGGTCTTTGCGCCTTCGATCATTACCGCGCCGCTGGCCTGGCTGCGCTGAGCTTCACAGATTCCGGCCCGGGCGGTAGCGCGGGCCTGTCTCCGTCGCCCTGGCGCCGGAGGTTCCACCACCATCACACAACAACAAAAGGTATAGCGCCATGAAACGTTTCCTCATCGCCACCCTGGCGGCGGCCACTCTGGGTGGTTCCTTCGCTGCGATCAGCGCCCAGGCCGCTGACGATATCCGCCCACGGATGATCCGCTTCGGCTACGGCCTCAATGAAGACAGCAACCAGGGACGCGCGGCCAAGCTGCTCGCCGAGGAGGTCGCCAAGGCCTCGGGTGGCAAGCTGAAGATGCGCACTTTTGCTTCCGCCAGCCTCGGTTCCGACGATCAGATGCAGAACGCGCTGATTGGCGGCGCCCAGGAGATGATGGTGGGCTCGACCGCGACGCTGGTCGGCATCGCCAAGGAAATGGCCGTGTGGGACACGCCGTTTCTGTTCATCAACGAGAAGCAGGCCGACCACGTGCTTGACGGCCCGGTTGGGCGCCAGGTGATGGACGCGCTGGAAGCCAAGGGCATGGTCGGTCTGGTCTATTGGGAAAACGGCTTTCGCAACCTGACCAACAACGTCCGCCCGATCGAGAAGATGGAAGACTTCAACGGCGTGAAACTGCGGGTGATGCCCAACCCGGTGTTCATCGACACCTTCCGTCAGATGGGCGCCAACGCCGTGCCGCTGCCGTTCTCCGAGTTGTTCACCGCGCTGGAAACCAAGGCGGTCGATGGCCAGGAAAACCCCTACAACACCATCCTTTCTTCCAAGTTCTACGAGGTGCAGAAGTACCTGAGCGTGACCAACCACGTCTACAGCCCCTGGATCGTGACCGCGTCCAAGCGCTGGTGGGACGGCCTGTCCAAGACCGAGCAGGACATCATCATGCAGGCGGCCGTGAAGGCGCGTGACTCGGAACGCGAAGACACTCGCGCCGAAGCGCGCGAGGCACTGGCGTCGATCAAGGAACGGGGCATGCAGATCAACGAGGTCACCCCCGAAGAGGTCGCGCGGATGCGCGAGAAAGCCAAGCCGGCGATCCAGACGGTGATCGACACGGTAGGCCAGTCGCTGTTCGACCAGGTTCAGGCCGAAATCGAAAAAGCACCGCAGTAAGCGTCTCGGCGCCTCTTCGGAGGCGCCTGCCAAACGGTAGAATCGCGCCTCCCCAGCTTCTGGATCCGTCATGAGTTCTCGTCGTCGCCGCTCGCCGGAGCGAGCCACCCTGTCCGATGTCGCCAAAAGCGCCGGCTGTTCGCTGATGTCCGCATCGCGGGCGCTGTCGCAGCCCGAGCGGGTATCCGATGCCCTGCGCGAGCGGGTCATGGAGGCGGTGCGGGCGCTGGGCTACGTGCCGCACCCGGCCGCTCGAAGCCTGGCGAGTGCGCGTTCCAATCTGGTGGCGGTGATCATTCCGTCGCTATCCAACGCGGTGTTCGTCGATACCGTCGAAGCCATCCAGCGGGTGCTGATGCCGGCAGGCTATGAGTTGATGATCGGCGTAAGCCACTACCGTCCCGAGGAGGACGAGCGCTTGCTGCGGGCTTATCTGGCGCATCAGCCGGCCGGGCTCTTGGTGACCGGCTTCGAGCGCAGCGATGCGGCGCGCGAGGTGCTTGGCAATTACGACAGCCCGATCGTCACCCTGATGGAGCTGAGCGACGCCGAAGAGGATTACTGCGTCGGCTTTTCGCAGTTCGATGCCGGTGCGCAGATGACGCGCCATTTGCTGCAGCGCGGCTATCGGCACATCGCGTTCGCCGCGGCGCAACTCGATCCGCGCACCCTGCAGCGCGCCGAAGGCTACCGCCAGGCGATGCGCGAAGCAGGGCGCCATGAGCCGGCGCTGGAACTGCTGACGCCTGCGATGTCTTCCATTGGTCTGGGCGCCGAGCTGCTCGACCAGTTGCTGGCCCGGCATCCGGAAATCGATGCGGTGTTCTTCAACAACGACGACCTGGCGCTGGGGGCCCTGTTTCGTGCTCGCCAGCTACAACTCGAGGTGCCGCAGCGGCTCGCCATTGCCGGGTTCAACGACCTGCCGGCAGCGGCCTGGATGCATCCTGCACTGACCACCGTGCGCACGACCCGGGGGCGGATCGGCGAGCTGGCCGGACAGATGCTGCTGAGCCTGATGCGCGGCGAGCAGCCGCCGCAGCGGCGCATCGATGTCGGCTTCGAGGTAGTGATGCGCGACAGCGCCTGAGGCGCTGCGCGTGCTCACTCAGCCCGGTTGGCCTGGGCGGTGACTTGCTGGGCGATCTCGATCATCTGCTCACGCATCCAGCGGTTGGCCGGATCCTGGTCAGTGCTCTCATGCCAGTAGATGTGCGTTTCCAATATCGGGATATCCACGGGCAACGGCGTTTGATGAAGGTCATGACGACGGGCGAAGCGCTCCGGCACGGTCACCGCCATGTCGGTCTGCTGGATCACCTGGGTCGCCATCATGTAGTGCTGCGAGCGCAGGGCGATCTTGCGTTGCTGGCCCATCTTGCCGAGGGCCAGGTCGACCATGCCCAAGCCGCTGCGGCGGCTGGAAATGTGGATGTGAGACAGCGACAGATACTCTTCGACGCTGAGGCGCTCCTTGGCCAGCGGATGCCCGCGGCGCATGGCACAGACGTAGCGGTCCTCCAGCAATTTGACATGGCGGACCTGCGGGTCGGTGTTGAGCGGCGCATCCATGGCGAAATCCAGTCGACCGGCGGCGAGCTCCTTGGTGGTTTCGCGACGCTTGGCCAGCATGCTTTCGATTTTCACGTTTGGCGCAAGCCGGCGCAGCCGCTGGAACAGGGGCGGCAGGACCACCGCCTCGGTGAGGTCGGTCATGCTGATGCGGAAGGTCTTGTTGGCCTGTAGCGGATTGAAGGTGCGGCTTTCCTGAACCGAAACCCGCAACAGCTGCAAGGCGTTGCGCACCGGGCCAATGATGTTCTGAGCCATTGGCGTAGGCACCATGCCTTGCGCGGTGCGTACGAACAGCGGGTCGTTGAAGGTTTCGCGCAGACGCGCCAGTGCGTTCGAAACGGCCGGCTGAGTGATGCCGACGATCTGCCCGGCGCGGGTGAGATTCGCCTCGGTGTAAATCGCATCGAACACGATGAACAGATTGAGATCGACCTTGTTCAGATTCATTTCCGTATGTGCTCCGCTTCTATTTGTTTTGCTGATCATATATCGGTGATGAATGTTAATACACACCGAAAATAGCTTAGATAAATTAAAGGCCCTCAACTAGCATTCCAGCCACAACACCCACCCGCAGAAGGTAGTTCCCATGGATTTCGCCTACTCCCCCAAGGTTCAAGAGCTGCGAGAGCGCGTCCAGGCGTTCATGGATACACACGTCTATCCGGCCGAAAAAGTCTTCTATCAGCAGGTCGGCGAGGGGGATCGCTGGCAGCCCACCGCGATAGTCGAAGAGCTCAAGGAGAAGGCAAAAGCCGAGGGGCTGTGGAACCTGTTCTTGCCCGATTCGGAACTCGGCTTCGGCCTCACCAACCTCGAATACGCACCGCTTGCCGAGATCATGGGCAGCTCGGGCCTGGGCTCCGAAGCCTTCAACTGCTCGGCACCGGACACCGGCAACATGGAGGTCCTGGTGCGCTACGGCAGTGAGGCTCACAAGAAACAGTGGCTCGAGCCATTGCTGCGCGGCGAGATCCGGTCGGCCTTCGGCATGACCGAGCCGGCCGTGGCGTCCTCCGACGCGACCAACATGCAGGCCCGCGCCGTGCGCGAGGGTGACGAGTGGGTCATCAACGGCCGCAAGTGGTGGACCTCGGGTGCCTGTGATCCGCGCTGCAAGGTGATGATCTTCATGGGGCTGACCAACCCGGATGCGCCGCGTCATCAGCAGCACTCGATGATTCTCGTGCCGATGGATGCGCCCGGCCTGAAGGTGATCCGCCCGCTGCCGGTATTCGGTTACGACGATGCACCGCACGGCCATGCCGAAGTGCTGCTGGAAAACGTGCGCGTGCCATACGAGAACGTGCTGCTGGGCGAGGGCCGTGGTTTTGAGATCGCCCAGGGTCGCCTTGGGCCGGGCCGCATTCACCATTGCATGCGTTCGGTGGGTGTCGCCGAGCGCGCCCTGAAGCTGATGTGCGAGCGCTCGGTGAGCCGCACGGCGTTCGGCAAGCCGCTGGCGCGCCTGGGTGCCAACCTCGACCATATCGCCGAGTCGCGAATCGAGATCAACATGGCGCGCATGTTGACGCTCAACGCCGCGTACATGATGGATACGGTCGGCAACAAGATCGCTGCCAGCGAAATCGCCCAGATCAAGGTCGTGGCGCCAAACGTTGCGCTGAAGGTGATCGACCGTGCCATCCAGATCCACGGCGGTGCCGGTGTTTCCGATGATTTCCCGCTGGCCCACTGGTATGCGATGCAGCGCACCCTGCGTCTGGCAGACGGGCCGGACGAAGTTCACCGCGCATCGATCGCCAAGATGGAGCTCGGCAAGTACGTACCACGCGAAATGTTGCGCAGCCACTGATCGAACGATATGAAGACAAGGCCCGCAGATGCGGGCCTTTTCATGTCAGCGAGCAAGACACCAGGCCTTGCAGCACCGCGAAGATTTTGCGTACGTCAGCCGTACAGCGCCTCGATGTGCCCCCGGTAGCGCCGGTAGGCCTCGTCATATAGCGGCACGTTGCGCTCGATTGGCCGCACCGCACTGCTCGCGTCCAGCCGCACGCATCGCTCGCAGATATCGACCAGGCTGGCATCCGGGTCGTCCTGACGGGCCAGGCACCAGGCTGCCTGTATCGCGCCACCGAGGGCGGCCGCCTCGCTGTGCTCGGTGCAGATGACCGGCATCGCCATGCTGTCGGCCACCAACTGACGCCAGAGCGGGCTTTTCGCGCCACCGCCGATCAGCCGAATGCTGTCGCTGTCGATCCCGTTGTCGTGCAGCAGGTCCAGGCCGAAACGCAGACCGAAGGTGGTGCCCTCGAGCACGGCGCGGCACAGGTTGGCGCGGGTCAGGTTGTCGGTGGTCAGCCCGAGCAGGGTGCCGGTGGTGTTCGGCAGGGGCGGTACCCGTTCACCGTTGAGAAAGGGCAGCATGCTGATGCCTTCGGCCCCGATTGGCGCCTGCGCTACCAGCGCGCTGAAACCCTCCAGATCCAGTTGTAGCAGCTCGCGCACCACGGCGTTGGCGTTGGTCAGGTTCATGGTGCAGATCAGCGACAGCCAGCCGCCCGAGGACGAGCAGAACGCGGCCACCTCCGGATGACGGCTCACCGCTGGCCGATCGGTATAGGCATAGAGCGTTCCCGAGGTGCCGAGGCTCATCGTGATCATGCCTGGCGCGATGTTGCCGGTGCCGATGGCGCCCATCATGTTGTCGCCGCCGCCGCTGGAAACCAGCGCGTGAGGATTGAGGCCAAGGCGTTCGGCTATCTCGGGGCGAAGCGTGCCGACCGGTGCGTGCGGTTCGATCAGCTCGGGCAAGGCCCGCTCGAGGCGCCCGCTGGGGTCGATCTGGCGCAGCAGCGGCAGGTCCCACTGGCGGGTGCGCACGTTGAAGTAGCCGCTGCCGGAGGCGTCACCGTATTCGGTGCAGCAGCGCCCGGTGAGCCAGTAGTTGAGGTAGTCGTGGGGCAGCAGGATGTGAGCGATGCGCTCGAACAGCGCCGGGTGATGGCGCCGTGTCCAGAGCAGTTTGGACAGTGTGTAACCCGGTGCGATGGCGACCCCGAGGCGCTGCAGGGAACCTTGCTCTCCGCCCAGCAGCGCCAGCAGCTCATCGTTCTCCGGCGTTGACTCGGTATCGCACCAGAGCTTGGCTGGACGCAGCACCTGGCCGGCTGCATCCACCGCGACCAGCCCGTGCTGCTGGCCCGAAACGCCGATGCCGAGTACGTCCAGGCCTGATCGACCCGCCTGAGCGAGCGCGATACGGGTGGCCTGCTCGAAGGCGTCGACCCATTGCGTCACCTCCTGTTCGCGGTGGCCGTTCGGCCCGCTGATCAACAGGTGAGAGGCCGAGCCTTCGCCCAGTACATGCCCGGTTTCGGCATCGAGCAGGATCGCCTTGGTGCCTTGGGTGCCGCAGTCGATGCCGAGGTACATGAAGCGCCTCCTGTTCAGTAGGTGAGCAACAGCTCGAGTGTGCCTTTGACCCCCAGGCTGCGCAGGCGCTGCAGGCCGCGTTCGAAGGCTTCGACGAAGGCGGGGGAGCGAATCAGGTGCGGGCCGAAGATTTCCTCGCGACCGAGCAGACGCTGGGCCAACCCCTCGTCCTCATCGACCAGCGCCTGGCAGAAATCCGCTCGCGGATCGGGAATCCGGTAGCGATTGCCGAGTTCGTCTACGCCCTTGAGATAGAGCGCCCAGGCGGCCACCACTAATGCAGCGCGATCGAGTTGGGCGTTATCTGCGATCAGGCGGTTGATAGTCGGTATGGTGAACTTGGGAAATTTAGACGACCCGTCCGAGCAGACGCGCTCGAGCTGATCGGCGATCGCCTGATTGGAGAAGCGTCTGATGAGGGTGTCCTTGTACTCGGACAGGTCGATGCCCGGGACCGCAGCCAGTTGCGGAGTCACGTCCAGATTCATGTAGGCGCGGATGTAGCCGACGAACAACGGATCGGCCATGGTTTCGTGGACGAAGCGGTAGCCGCGCAGCCAGCCCAGGTAGGTCAGGGCCAGGTGGCTGCCGTTGAGCAGCTTGATCTTCATCTCTTCGTAGGGGGTGACGTCATCGGTGAACTGTACGCCGACCTTTTCCCAATCGGGCCGGCCGTTGACGAACTTGTCTTCCAGTACCCACTGCAGGAACGGTTCGCACACCACCGGCCAGGCATCGTCGATGCCGTGCTCGTCATGCAGGTCGAGGCGGTGCTGGGTGCTGGTCATCGGGGTGATGCGATCGACCATGGCGTTGGGGAAGCTCACGTGCTCGGCGATCCAGTCGGCCAGCTGCGGGTCGAGCAGGGTGGCGAAGGAAATTAGCGCTTTGCGCATGACCTCGCCGTTATGCGGCAGGTTATCGCAGGACATCAGGGTGAACGGCGGGACACCGGCGTCCCGGCGAGCGGCGAGGGCGGCGCAGATCAGGCCGAACACGCTGACCGGCTCGTCGCGGTTCATCAGGTCGTGCTGGATCAGGGGCAGCTCGGCGTTGAACTCGCCGGTGCTGTCGTCCATGCAGTAGCCGCCCTCGGTGATGGTCAACGAAACGATGCGAATGGCGGGGGCGGCGAGCTTGGCGATCACCGCGCGGGAGCCGTCCTCGACCAGCAGCATGTCGCGGATCGCGCCCATCACCTGCACGTTGGTATCGGGGCGATCGTCGAGTTCGACCAGGGTATACAGGTAGTCTTGGCCGGCCAGCGCGTCGCGCATGGCGCGCTCCTCAGGGCGTGTGCCGATGCCGCAGATGCCCCAGTCCAGGCCTTCGCCGGCATTCATCAGGGCTTCGGTATAGACCGCCTGATGGGCACGATGGAAGCCGCCCACGCCGATGTGGGCGATGCCGGCGGTCACGCTGTCCAGGCGATAGGTCGGCTGGCGCACATGGGCGTCCAGGTTCGGCAGGTTGTTCTGGTTCAGCTTCATGATCGGTCTCGCTGGCGTAATTAGGTCGGTGCAGCGCCGTCGCCGGCACGGGGTTGCGGCAACGGGTCCACGAAAGACAGGCCGCCGCAGCGGCCCGGATTCAAGCGGCCTGCTCGAGCGGTTGGCCGATCGCCTGGCCTCGTTCGTCGAACAAGTGGCAGTGCGTGGCCTCGAGGGTCAGGTTCAGCTGCTCGCCATAGCGCGGGGTGAAATCGCCGCGGATGCGCATCGTCAGCGCCTCGCCCGAGCGTGTGACGACGTGGCAATAGGTGTCGCTGCCCAGGCGCTCGCTGACGTCAGTCTTCACCTGCAGCTGACATTGGCCTTCGCTGCCACGGTTCAGGTGCTCGGGGCGAATGCCGAGGGTCACCGGGGCACCGACGCTCAATGAGCCGCCGTCGACCGGCAGGAACAGGCGGCACTGGGCGTCGAGTTCGACTTCGCAGCCGCCGGACTCGATACGGGCGACCTTACCCTTGAGAAAGCCCATCTTCGGGGTGCCGAGGAAGCCGGCCACGAACAGGTTGGCCGGGCGGTGATAGAGCTCCATCGGCGAGCCGACCTGCTCGATGCGTCCTCCGTTGAGGACCACCACCTTGTCCGCCAGGGTCATGGCTTCGACCTGGTCGTGGGTCACATAGATCATGGTTGCCTGCAGCTCCTTGTGCAGGCGCGCCAGCTCCAGGCGCATCTGCACGCGCAGGGCGGCGTCGAGGTTCGACAACGGCTCGTCGAACAGAAAGATCTTCGGGTTGCGCACGATGGCGCGGCCGATGGCGACGCGCTGGCGCTGGCCGCCGGAGAGCTGGCGCGGCTTGCGCTCGAGCAGCGGCTCGAGTTCAAGAATCCGCGCCGCCTCTTCGATCTTGCGCGACACCTCCTGCTTGTCGGCGCCGGCGAGGTCGAGGGCGAACGACATGTTCTTGCGCACCGTCATGTGCGGATAGAGCGCATAGGTTTGGAACACCATCGCCAGGTCGCGCTTGGCCGGGCTCAGGTCGGTGATGTCGCGGCCATCGAGTTCGATGCGACCGTTGCTGACTTCCTCCAACCCCGCGATCAACCGCAGCAGGGTCGACTTGCCGCAGCCCGAGGGGCCAACGAAGACGACGAATTCGCGGTCGCGGATGTCCAGGTCGATGCCCTTGATGATCTCGTGACCATCGAAGCCCTTCTTGAGGTTATGAATCCTGAGGTCTGCCATGGGAGTTCCTCTTCAGAGAGCGTCATGACGCGCGGCGGCTGCCGCGAGCGATGGAGTGATCGGGCGGCCGGTCATTTCACGGCGCCGAAGGAAAGGCCGCGAACCAGCTGCTTCTGGCTGATCCAGCCGAAGATCAGGATGGGTGCGCAGGCGAGGGTGGACACCGCCGAGAGCTTGGCCCAGAACAGCCCCTCGGGGCTCGAGTAGGACGCGATCAGTGCCGTCAGCGGGGCCGCGTTGGCCGAGGTCAGGTTGAGTGACCAGAAGGCCTCGTTCCAGCACAGGATCAGCGACAGCAGGACGGTCGAGGCCAGGCCACCCTTGCTGATCGGCAGCAGCACACGGGTCATCTCCTGGAAGATCGTGGCGCCGTCCATGCGGGCCGCTTCGAGGATGTCGCGGGGGACGTCCTTGAAGTAGGTGTAGATCATCCAGACCATGATCGGCAGGTTGATCAGCGTGTAGATCACGATCAGTACGCTGCGGCTGTCGAGCAGGCCGAACTGTTTGGCCAGCAGATAGATCGGGACCAGTACGCCGACCGGCGGCAGCATCTTGGTCGAGAGCATCCAGAGCAGGGTGCCTTTGGTGCGCTTGGTTTCGTAGAAGGCCATGGAGTAGGCCGCCGGGATAGCGATCAGCATGCCCAGCGCGGTGGCGCCGAAGGAGATGGTCACCGAGTTCCAGGCGTACCTGAAGTAGCCGCTGCGGTCCTGGATGTGCAGGTAGTTTTCCAGCGTCGGGGTGAAGATGAACTGCGGCGGCGTGGCGAAGGCGTCGATCTCGGTCTTCAGGCTCGTCAGCAGCATCCAGAAGATCGGGAAGAACAGCAGCAGCGCCACGGTCCAGGCCGCGATGCCGACCAGCGTGGTGTTCAGTCGGCGGCTTTGTTTGAGCGTCAGCATGGGTTCTGGCCTCAGTATTTTTCGGTGAGGTTCTTGCCGAGCATCCGCACCAGGATGATCGCTGCGATGTTGGCGATGACCACCGCGATCAGGCCGCCGGCCGAAGCCATGCCGACGTCGAACTGCAGCAGCGCCTGGTTGTAGATCAGGTAGGCGAGGTTGGTCGAGGCGTAGCCCGGCCCGCCACTGGTGGTGGTGAAGATTTCGGCGAACACCGAGAGCAGGAAGATCGTCTCGATCATCACCACCACCGCGATCGGCCGCGCCAGATGGGGCAGCGTCAGGTGCCAGAAGATCGCGATCGGGCCGGCGCCATCGAGGCGGGCGGCTTCCTTCTGCTCCTGATCGAGCGACTGCATGGCGGTCATCAGGATCAGGATTGCGAAGGGCAGCCACTGCCACGAGACGATGATCACGATCGACAACAGCGGGTGCTGGGCCAGCCAGTCCACCGGCTGCGCGCCGAAGAACCGCCAGACCGCGGCGAGGATGCCCGAGACCGGGTGGTAGATCAGGTTCTTCCAGACCAGCGCGCTCACCGTCGGCATGATGAAGAACGGCGAGATCAGCAGGACGCGGGTGATGCCCCGTCCGGCGAAGTCGGCCGCTTCCAGCAGCGCCGAGATCAGCACGCCGAGCACGACGCTGATCAACAGGACGCTACCGACCAGGATCAGGGTGTTGAGCATGCCGGGCATGAAGCCCGCGTCGGTCAGAAAGTATTCGAAGTTCTCCAGCCCGACGAAATCGTTTTCGCCGGGGTAGAGCAGGTTGTAGCGGATGACGGAGAAGTACACCGTCATCCCCAGGGGCACGATCATCCACAGCAGCAGCAACGCCACCGACGGGCTGACCAGAAACCAGCCGGGCTTTACGCGGCGCCGGGACGCGGGCCGATCCTGCGGGGCGCCGGCCCGCTCGGTATCGAGGGTCGTGGTGCTAGTCATGGGCTGTGCTCCGGGGACAGCGACGCGCAGCGGACCGGATCGAGGCGACCCGGCCATGCGTATGTCCGTTACAGAAGTGGGAGTGGCTTATTTCGGGTAGCCGGCGCGTTTCATTTCCCGGGTCGTCGACTGCTGCACGGCGTTGAGCATCTGCTCGACGGGCATCTGGCCGGTCAGCGCCGCGGCGAACATCTTGCCGACCTGGGTGCCGATGGCCTGGAACTCGGGAATGGTCACCAGCTGGATGCCGACATAGGGCACCTTCTTGGCCGACGGATCGGCTGGATCGGCCTGCTTGAGTGATTCCAGCGTCACGCGAGCGAAGGGCGCGGCCTTCATATACTCGTCGCTGTAGGTCGACTCGCGGGTGCCCGGTGGCACGTTGGCAACGCCATCGGTCTTGGCGACCAGTTCGGCATATTCCTTGGAAGTCGCCCAGGCGGTGAACGCTTTGGCCGAGTCCTTGTTCTTGGAGCTGGCGGGGATCGCAAGCGACCAGGAGTACAGCCACGCCGAGCCTTTCTCGGTGGTTTCATGGGGCGCGAAGGTGAACCCGACCTGATCGGCGACGCGGCTCTGGGAGGTGTCGGTGACGAACGAGCCGGCCACGGTGGCGTCTACCCACATGGCGCACTTGCCACTGTTGAACAGGGCGAGGTTTTCGTTGAAACCGTTGCTCGAGGCGCCGGGCGGGCCGTACTTGCGCAGCGTGTCGACGTAGAAGTTCGCCGCTTTGGTCCATTCCTCGCCGGTGAATTCCGGTTGCCACTTCTCGTCGAACCAGCGCGCGCCGAAGGCGTTTGCGACGGTGGTCACCAGCGCCATGTTCTCGCCCCAGCCTGCTTTGCCGCGCAGGCAGATGCCGTACTGGTCCTTGTCGGGCTGGTGAAGCTTTTCGGCGAACTCGGCCATTTGCGTCCAGGTCGGGCGCTCGGGCATTTCGATACCCGCCGCCTCGAACAGGTCGGTGCGGTAGTAGGTCATCGAGCTTTCGGCGTAGAACGGCAGCGCGTACAGCGTGCCGTCGACGGACAGGCCTTCGCGCACGGAGGGGAAGACGTCGTCGAGCTCGTAGTTCTGCGGCAGGTCCTGCATCGCTTCGAGCCAGCCTTTGGCGCCCCACAGCGAGGCCTCGTACATGCCGATGGTCAGCACGTCGAACTGGCCACCCTGGGTGGCGATATCGGTGGTCAGGCGCTGGCGCAGCACGTTCTCCTCGAGCACCACCCAGTTGAGGTTGATGTCGGGGTGCTGTTGCTCGAAGGTCTTGGAGAGGCGCTGCATGCGAATCATGTCAGCGTTGTTGACGGTGGCGATGGTCAGGGTTTCTGCCGACGCTGTGCTGGCCAGAACCAGGCAGACGGTGCCAATGCAGGCGGTACCGAGAAGAGTTTTGCCGATATGCATGTCGGACTCCTTTTCCACGCCGACCTCGGCGTCGGAAGTTTTTATTGTTGTTGTGGATGCCACGCTAGAAGCGCGGCCCTCTCGCAGCCATTACAACGCTGGCGGCTCTCGGCAACAAAGCCGTGAATACACTCGAACTAGTACTATTTTGCACTCGTCAGCAATTTGGCTTTCGCGCGAATACGCAGTCTGAGCCGCAGCGCGGGGCGGCAAACGAATTTTTGACGGGAAATGCGTATCAGGTCGCCAGCGCCCGCTCCGTCGTACGCACCATCGCAAGGCGTCGATAACGCGACGGGGTCATGCCCTTGAGCTGCTGGAAGCGGCGATTGAAGTTCGAAAGGTTGTTGAAACCGGATTCGAAGCAGACATCGGTAACGGGCTTGTCACTCTCCACGAGCAATTCACAGGACTTGCTGATGCGTAGGCTGTTGACGAACTCGACGAAGCACCGGCCCGTGGCGCGTTTGAAGAAGCGAGAGAAGTAGGTTGGCTTCATGCCCAGGTGGGCGGCGACTTCTTCGAGCGGCAGCTCGCGCATGTAGTGCTCGAAGATGTAGTTCACCGCGAGGTTGGTGCGATCGGCGTGGTGTTCGTCGCCCAACTGCGCGGAGGTGGCGCCGGAGAGCAGCTGATAGTCGTCGCAGCGAGCCAGCAGCTCGAGCATGATCAGGAAGTAGCCCAGGCGGGTGACGCCCTGGCTGTCGGCGACCTGCTGCATCAGCTCTCGAGCCAGGCGGATGGTACGCGGGCAGCGGAATTCGATGCCGTAGCGCGACCGCTCGAGCATCGGCGCGAGCAGCCGCAGTTCCGAAAAGACGCTGTTGCCGGCCTCGAAGAGTTCGTCGGTAAAGTTGACCAGCATGTCGCGCTTATGGACGACTTCGCCGTCGTCGACCTGGCTGATCCAGTTGTGCGGCAGGTGGGGGCCGGTGAGGAACAGGCTGTCAGGCCCGAAGTTGCCGACATAGTCGCCGATGAATACCTTGCCGGAGCTGGCGACGATCAGGTGCAGCTCGTACTCCTTGTGGTTGTGCCAGCGCACCAGCGGACAGGGGAAGCCGTGCTCCCGGTAGATCAGGGAGTTGCCGTTGTGGTCGTCCATCAGTTCGTAGGACGGATCAGTCGTTCTTATATTTTTCATGGCGCCACTGTCATGAGCCCAATCCGCAGAGGGTATAGCGCTTTTACCCATGATTTCCAGGCGGGTGCTCCAGGGTTGTGAGTTCGCGGCGGTAGGGCAGCTCGGGGCCGGTCCGCGAGCAGGTGATCGCCGCGGCCTCCATGGCGAAGGCGAGCATCTGCATGAGGGTCTCTCGATCGAGCATGGCCAGTGCTTCGGGCCGATCGAGCTGGCGTTCGTAGAGGAACGTCAGCATCGCCGCCTGGAAGGTATCGCCCGCGCCCACGGTATCGCGCAACTGCACCGGCAGCGCCGGGCTGTGCAGCATGCCAGCGCGTCGACTGAACGCTTGCGCCCCGTCGGCACCGCGGGTGAGTACGACCAGCTGGCAGCGGTCGGTCAGCCAGTCTTGCGCGACATCCTCTGCGCTGCGGTCGGGGTAGAGCACTTCGAGATCTTCCAGGCTGACCTTGATCAGATGGGCCTGCTGCGCCAGGTGCTCGATGCGTTCGCGCCAGATCGGCAAAGCCGGCTCCACGTTCAGGCGCACGTTGGGGTCGAGCGAAATCAGTCGACGTCCGCTCTCGCGTGCCACCAATGACGAAATCGTATCGGCGACCGGCTGTACGACCAGCGAGTAGGAGCCGATGTGAATACCCCTGACTCGCTCGTCGAGCATCGGCAGATGCTCCTCGCGCAGCAGGCGGTCGGCACACCCTTCGCCGCGAAAGCTGTATTGCGGAGAGCCGTCGAGACCTACCGCGACCATCGCCAGCGTGGTGGGTGCGTCGAACGGGATCAGGTATCGCTCGTCGACCTGTTCGTGCGCGAGTACCTGGCGCAACTGGCGGCCCAGCGAATCGCTGGAGAGGCCGCCGAAGAGTGCGGCGGGGACGCCGAGACGGCTAAGACCGACCGCGACGTTGAACGGCGATCCGCCCGCGACGGCTTCGAGGGACAGACGATTGCTGCGCTCCGAGGTGGGTGCGCCAGCAAAGACATCGAACAACGCTTCGCCACAGACCAGGTACATACAGGTGCTTCCATCCGCGATAGGTGCGGGGAGCTTAGTCCGGGCATGGCTCGGACAACAGTACGAAACGGCTGTGCCAGTGATACGTTCTTGTCATTAGAGCAGCGCTGTTTAATTTAAAAACAGCACGAGATTAGTCTTATAAGTTACTGAAAAATAACGATTCTGGTCTAATTACTAGAGAAAATCTAGAAGATCCTTCTATCTCCTTGAAAATACAGCATTAATCGAAATTGTTACCTGCCCCCGACTGGATGCTTTGCGGGACTTCAATAGACCCAGATTTCAACTCGCCGGTTGCGGATTCGCCCGTTCGCGTCGTCATTCGAAGCGACTGGAAGTTCGTCTCCCAATCCGCTGATTTCCTTGAATATTACGCCACCTTTTGCGAGCTCACGCCGGACTGCCATGGCCCGCAGACGGGATATCAATGCGGCGCGAGAGGGATCCGAATTGGAGTCGTCGAAGCCGACCAGTACTGCACGCTGGCGGAGCAGGTCATGTTCGCGCAGGTAGGCGATCACTCGTTCGATGTCACGCTGGGCCTTGTTGTCGAGGCGCGCACTGCCATCGTCGAAACGAAAGTTGACGGTCAACCGCTTGGCTTCGCGCGCCATCTGGCGATAAGCCGCCGGCATGCTCGGAGCCGGTGTCTGGCTCACGGCCTGGACACTCTGGGCGATGTAACCAGCCTTTATCACGACCGCCTGGCCAGCATCGCTGTGGGCAAAGTCGATGAAACGGCGGACCCAGGCGGAACTGCCAGATGGGTCTGCGTAAAAGAACAGGCGGCGCGACAGCGGGTAGTCTTCGGTGGCAACGGTCGTCGTCTCCGGCAGCATCGGCAGCGAATTGCCGTCGGTAATCGCCAACGCCTTGGCCCGGCCGACCGACGCCAGCCCGACGAAGCCAACGGCTCCAGGATCACCCACCACGGCGGCGGACAGTTCATCGTTGGACTCGTAGCGCAGTGCGCTGCTGTGCAGTGATGTCGAGTGGCTGGCCAGGACCAGCTCCTTGAATGTGTCATAGGTGCCCGACATGTCGTCGCGTGCGTGCAGCCTCACGGAGAGATCGGCGCCGCCGATCTCGGACCAGTTCTTTACCTGGCCGGCGAACAGACGCGCCAGTTGAGCAGAAGAGATGCTTTGCATCGGGTTGGAGGGGTGCACGATGATCGCCAACCCGTCGATGGCGACGACCTGCTCGGCCTGCACGCTCTTGAGATCGCCGAGAAACGCCAGGGCGGCCAGTTCGCTGTCCTTGATCGGTCGTGAGGAGGCCGCAAGATCGGTTGTGCCGTTTTTCAAACCGACGAAGCCGGTGCTCGAACCATGTGCGGCAACGGTCGCTATGATCGGCTGACCCTGCGCGTCCCTGGCGCTGACCTGTTGCTCGTTTTCGACCCCGCTGGGGCGGATGGCTACGTCCGTGAAGCCTTCGGATCTGAACAGCTCCGCAACGAGCATCGGGGCGAGCTTGGCGCCGACGGTGTTGGAGCCTTGAATGCGCAGTACCGGCTGGGCAAGGTTCTGTGCCGCCGCCTGGCCTAGCGGAAGCAGTCCCAGCAGCGCCAGCGACAGGCTGCGCAACGTGTTGTGCCAACTGCGACCCTTATCCCCGTTGATGTCCATGCCGAGCTCTCTCCTCCCAAGAAGGCGGGGAGAATAAGTCAGAACGATGACCGATTCATGACGGGGTGCGGCCTGTCGGAAGGGCGTCACATTTCTCGATCAGGCCAGTTCGACCCAGACCGGGCAATGGTCGGAGGGTTTGTCCATGGCGCGGATCTCGTAATCCACCCCGGTGTCCTTCAGGCGTGGGCGCAAACCGCTGGAGGTCATGATCAGGTCGATGCGAAGGCCGCGCCGAGGCGTGTCTTCGAAGCCGCGGCTGCGGTAGTCGAACCAGCTGAAGCGATCGTTCACCTCGGCATTGAGCGTGCGGAAGCTGTCTTCCAGGCCCCACGCCTTGAGTTTGCACAGCCATTCGCGCTCTTCGGGCAGGAAGCTGCATTTGCCGGTGCGCAGCCAGCGCTTGGCGTTCGCCTCGCCGATGCCGATGTCGCAATCCTCCGGCGAGATATTGAAGTCGCCCATCACGGCGATGGCCTGATCGGGCGTGAAGCGCTCCTCGATGAAGGCTTGCAGGTCGGCGTAAAACTTTGTCTTGGCGGGGAACTTGATGGGATGGTCGCGGCTTTCGCCTTGGGGGAAATAACCGTTCATCACGGTGACGGGCGAGCCGTTGGCATCGGCGAAGCGGCCCCAGATGAAGCGCTTTTGCGATTCCTCACCGTCGTTTGGCAGCCCCTTGTGGATTTCCAGCGGCGCCTGGCGCGAGAGCAGGGCGACGCCGTAATGACCCTTTTGGCCGTGGTAATGGACGTGGTAGCCCAGCGCCTCGACCTCCGCCTGGGGGAACTGCTCGTCGGAGACCTTGGTCTCCTGAAGGCCTATGACGTCGGGCTGGTGTTTGTCGATCAGGGTGGCCAGCTGATGGGGGCGAGCACGCAGGCCGTTGATGTTGAATGAAACGAGTTTCATGGGCTGTCCGGTTCGCAAAAGCGCAGATTCTAGAGGCTCAGGGCCCTGTCGGCGAGCCCGACAGGACGGCTTGGGCTTCATCCGACGCCGGTCCGGACGCGTGGCGAGCCACCTGTCGCGGTGCTACCGTCCCTGTAACCCTCATGCGAGAACTGCCATGCCGACCACCGCCGAAATTCGCATGCTCGATAGCGGTTATGCCCGGGAAACCTGCTCGCTGCTGTATCACGCCTACCGGCATGAACCGACCTTCTCCTACCTGTTCGAGGCCGACCGTCCGGGTTACGACCACCGGGTACGGGCAACGGTGCGTGAGCTGGTGCGTCAGCATTTCTTTCAGGACCAGCCGGCGTTGGGGCTGCTGGTGGATGATCGTCTGGTGGCCGCTGCGCTGATCGTGCCGCCGCAGCGCAGACTCGATGTCACCGAAAGCTGGGCCTGGCGTATGCGCATGCTGCTGTCGGCCGGTTTTCGCTGCACTCGGCGTTACCTCGACTACCGCGCCGCCGTGCTGAGCTGCCTGCCGCCAGGCGCCTTTCACGTCCTACCGCTGATGGGCGTGCACCCCAAGTACCAGGGGCATGGTTACGGCGAGCAGTTGCTCGAGGCGTTGCATGACTGGTGTGCCGACGATCCCAATTCCGAAGGCCTGGTGATCGACACCGGCAACAGCCGATACCGAAATTTCTACGAACGCCAGGAGTACCAAGAGGTGGGCGAGGTGGCCATCGGGCCGGTAGTCGAGCAGTTGTTCTTTCATCCCGCGCCGCGACAACGGCAGACGGCAGGCGGCTGAGCCATTGCCGCACCGAGAATTTTCGTCGACCGCGGCAGTCTCAAGCTGCCGCATACCTTCAAGATGTACATCATGTCCTCCATGCGGCCGCCGCTTTTGAGCCTCCCACGCGCCCCAGCGGCAAGCGCCGTGCTAGCATCCGCCGCCATGTGGTTATCGAACAGAAGCCGTCTGGCAGTCCTCGGCGTGCTATCCCTTTTTGCTGGCAACCTGATCGCCGCAGAACTTGAGGTTCGCGTGCAGCCTGGCAGCCGCGCGGTGCGTGAGAACATCGAGAATTACATCGGCGGCCTCGGCGAGCGCGACGAACGGGAGCTGCTGCGCTACAGCCGTATCGCCCAGCAGCAGGCCGAAAAAGCGCTTCAGGCGTTGGGCTATTACCGCAGCGAAATCATCAGTGAAGTGGTGGGTGGCGAGAATCCTCGCCTGATCCTGACGGTCAAGCGTGGCGAGCCGGTACGCCTTCGCCACGTGACACTGAAGCTCGAAGGCCCAGCTTCGGAATTCCAACCGTTCACCGTGCCTCGCCGCGTGCTGGTGGCGGGGGAAGTGCTCAATCATGGGCGCTACGAAGAGGTGAAGCAGCAATTTCTCAACCAGGCCTCCCGCTACGGTTACTTCGACGGGCGATTCTCCGCGCAACGGATCGCCGTCGATCCAGCGGAGAATGTCGCGGACGTGGAGCTGGTGTTCGTCAGCGGACCGCGCTATCGGCTCGGCGATGTCCGCTTCGAGGGCGACGCGCCCTTCGATGACGACCTGCTCGAGCGCATGGTGACGTTCGAGCCCGACACTCCCTACGATTCGGAGCTGATCGCGGAATTGAGCCGCGCCTTGCAATCGAGCGGCTATTTCGAAGGCGTGCGTGTCGATGCCAATCCGGCCAACAGCGAGGCGCAGCGCATCCCGGTTGCGATCCAGCTGACCACGCGACGCCCGCGAACCCTTGGCGTCGGGCTTGGCTATTCCACCGACATCGGCCCGCGCGTGCGGCTGAACTGGACGCGTCACTGGGTCAACCCGCAGGGCCACAGCTACGGTGCGGAGACCGAACTCTCTGAACCCCGGCAGAATGTCGGCTTCTGGTACGACATTCCGGGCGATCCGCCGCTGACCGACAAGCTCAGGCTGGCCGGCGGTTACCAATATGAAGAGCTCGCCGGTACCGACACCCTGAGTCGCCTGCTGACGATCGGCCCGGAGTGGCACAGCCAGCGACCCAACGGCTGGCAGCGGGTATTTTCGGTCAAGTGGCTGCGTGAGGAGTACCGACTGGGTGACGACTCGGGTCTGAGCACGCTGTTGATGCCGGGCGTGTCCTACAGCTACCTGCGCAGCGACAACCGGGTCGATCCGAGCCGGGGGTACCGGTTGCAGTTCGAGCTGTCCGGGGCCAAGGAAGGGCTGTTGTCGGATGCCGACCTGATCCACGGCAACGCGATGTTGCGCGGGTTGACCACCCTCGGTGGGCGGCACCGCTTTCTCGGCCGCGTACAGTTTGGCGGCAACCTCACCGACGAGTACAAGGCCGTCCCGCCCTCGCTGCGCTACTTTGCCGGCGGCGACCAGAGCGTGCGCGGTTATGACTACCAGACCCTGTCGCCGACCAACAGCGATGGCGACCGCATCGGCGGGCGCTACATGTTCGCCGTCAGCGCCGAATATCAGTATTCGGTAGCCGAGCGCTGGCGTATCGCGACGTTCGTCGACCAGGGCAACGCGTTCAATTCCCTCGATTTCCCCACCCTGAAAAGTGCCGTAGGCGTCGGTGTGCGCTGGGTGTCGCCCGTGGGGCCGATCCGCGTCGACCTGGCGCATCCATTGGATGGCGAGGGTGGTGTAAGGCTGCATTTCTCCATGGGCCCTGAGCTGTGAGGCGGGTTCTCAAAGGCCTCGGATGGACTCTGCTGGCGCTCATCTTGCTGCTGGTACTCGCCGTGGGGGTGATCCTGGGAACCGCCGCTGGCAGTCGCTGGGCACTGTCGCAGGTGCCCGGCCTGGAGCTGGAAGGTTTCGAGGGGCGGCTGGGCGGCAGCTGGCAGGCGGAGCGGCTGGTCTGGACCCAGGACGGCAATCGCGTCGACATCAGCGAGCCCGCGCTGGCCTGGCGGCCTGGGTGCCTGTTGAAGCGCACGCTCTGCGTGGATGAGCTGCGGGCGGCGGCGGTCGATCTGCAGTTTCCGCCCAGCGACGAGCCGCAGACGGACGAGCCCCTGACACTGCCCGATATCGACTTGCCGCTGGCCTTGCACATCGAGCGCATCGACATCGGGCCGCTGCGCCTGAACGATGTTGAGCAGCTGCAATCGCTACAACTGCGGGCGGACTGGAATGCGGATGGACTCGACATCCACGCGCTGCAGGTGCGCCGCGAGGATCTTTCGCTGGAGGCGACTGGGCGGCTCGAACCCACGGGGCAGTGGCCGCTGCGATTGCAGGGCGATGCCGCCGTCCGATCGCCCGACGAGCAACCCTGGGCGCTGAAATTCCTGGTCGACGGCGAGGTGCGCGACCGGGTGCGACTCGACGTGGAAAGCCAGGGTTATCTCGATGGCCATCTGCAGGGTGAGGTCCGGCCCCTGGACGACCGTCTGCCTGCCACCGTGCGCCTGACCGCCAGCGGCTTCAAGGCGAGCCCTGAATTGCCCGATACCTTGCGCGTCGACGACCTGGAGTTGACCGCCGACGGCAATCTCCAGGACGGTTACCGTCTGCTGGCCACCAGCCGCCTGCCGGGCGAGGGCGGCGATGTGCGCGTCGCGCTGGAGGGGCTGGTGAACCTCGCCGGCGCGCGGCTCGACAGCCTCGAGCTGGACGCCGGTGGCAATCGCTGGGTTCGCTTCAACGGCAATCTCGACTGGGAAGAGGCGATCACGGCCGATGCGCGATTGGCGTGGCGCGAGTTTCCCTGGCGCCGGCTGTATCCGGAAATCGACGAGCCGCCGGTGGCCTTGCGCGAGCTGACCGCCGAGGCGCATTACGACGACGGCAATTACCTGGGCAATTTTGCCGCGGCGCTGACCGGGCCGGCAGGGGACTTCAGCCTGGTCAGCCCGTTCAGCGGCGATCTCGGTGCGATTCACCTGCCGCAGCTGGAATTGAAGGCGGGACAGGGCAGGGCGGCAGGCAGCGTCAGCGTCGGTTTCGCCGAACACATCGAGTGGAAGGCCGACCTTTCCCTCGACCAGATCGATCCCGCCTATTGGGTGGCCGAGCTGCCGGGCCGTCTGGCCGGCTCGCTGAACAGCCGTGGCGCGCTGCGCGACGACGCGTTGCAGGCCGATGCCGCGCTCGACATCAACGGACGCCTGCGCGGCCAGGCGACCCGCCTGCAGCTTCAGGCCAGCGGGGAGGGCGATACCTGGACGTTGGCGGGCCTGGATCTACGCATGGGCGACAACCGTGTCCAGGGCGACGGTCGACTCGCCGGCGAGGCCTTGAGTGGGCAACTGGCGTTGAACCTGAGCCGGTTGGCGCAGCTCTGGCCCGGGCTGGAGGGGCGCATCACGGGTCGCGCAAGCGCCGGCGGAACCTTGCAGCAACCGCAGGGACAAGTGAGCCTGAATGGGCAGGCTGTCCAGTTCGAGGGCAACAAGCTGAGCCAATTGCGTCTCACGGCGAACCTCGCCGAGGGTGAGCGCGGCAGCTTGGACCTCGTCGCCAGCGGTATCGAGGCGGGTGAGAACGAGCTGGGTGAACTGAGGGTGACCGCCAACGGTACGCGCGCGCAGCACCAGGGCAACCTCGACCTGACGGGGCCGACCGCCAATCTGTCGTTGGCATTGGATGGCGGCCTGCGTGGCGACGATTGGCGAGGGCGACTGCTGCGCGCGAGGCTGGATGCCTCCGGTCAGGACTGGCGCCTGCAGGAGCCCGCGACGCTGGAGCGCCTGGCCAATGGCAGGATCAATCTGGGAAGCCATTGCTGGGCGTCCGGCCCGGCCACACTGTGCGCCGAAGATCAGCGGCTGATGCCCGATCCGCGTATCCGCTATCGCCTGCGCAATTTCCAGATCGCCAGCCTCGCCGACTATTTTCCCGAGGAGCTGTCCTGGGACGGTGTGGTGAGCGCCGACATCGCGCTCGATCTGCCCAGCGCAGGGTCGAGCGGCAGCATCCGCGTGGATGCCGGACCGGGTACCTTTCGCATGCGCGAAGAGGATCGCTGGCACGATTTCCCCTATAGCACCCTGACGCTGGACAGCGACCTGACGCCCCAGCGCGTCGACAGCCGCCTGAGCTTCGACGGAGGCGAGCTGGGCGAATTGGAGATGAGGCTCGGCCTGGACCCGCGCACCGATGCCAAACCGCTCGACGGCGAGTTTCGCCTGCGCGGGCTCAACCTTGCGGTGGGCCGGCCCTTTATTCCGCAGGTCGACCGTATGGAAGGACAACTGAACGGCAGTGGCGTCATCGGCGGGACCTTGCTCGATCCGCGCATAAACGGCCAGCTGCTGCTCAGCGGTGGAGAGGTCTCGGGCAGCGAGCTGCCCATGAGCTTCGAGGCACTGCAAGTCCGCATGTTGGTCGAGGGGCAGCAGGCGAACATCGACGGCGACTGGCGCAGCGGCCAGCAGGGCAGTGGCCGATTGGGCGGTACGGTGTCCTGGGCTAACGAGCTGGATGTGGACCTGATGATCGCCGGCACGCATCTGCCGGTGGTCGTCGAGCCGTTCGCCGAACTCGAAGTGGAGCCCGATCTTCGGATTCGAATGGACGAGCGTCGACTCGCCATCAGCGGCAAGGTCAGCGTGCCCCGTGGGGATATCACCGTGCGCGAGCTGCCACCGACAACGGTCAGGGTGTCGGAGGACGCGGTGATCGTCGGAGAGGAGGCCGAGGAGCCCGCCATGCCGATGGAGCTGGCGATGGACATCAACGTCGAGGTCGGCCAGGACCAGCTGCGTTTCAGCGGTTTTGGCCTGACCGCCGAGCTGGTCGGCTATCTGCACATCGGCGACAACATGGATGCGCGTGGCGAACTCAACCTGCGCAACGGCCGCTACAGCGCCTATGGCCAGCGCCTGATCATCCGCCGCGCGCAGCTGTTGTTCACCGGGCCGGTGTCGCAGCCCTTCCTCAACATCGAGGCGATTCGCCGGATCGATGCGGACAACGTCATCGCCGGGCTGCGCATCACCGGCAGCGCCGAGCAACCGCGTACCGAGGTCTTCTCCGAACCGGCGATGAGCCAGGAACAGGCCCTGTCCTACCTGGTCCTGGGGCGCGCCCTGGGCGCCGACACAGGGGACAGCAATCTGCTTGCCCAGGCGGCCCTTGGCCTCGGCCTGGCGGGCAGTTCATCACTCACCGGCGGCGTGGCGCAGCGCCTCGGCATCCAGGATTTCCAGCTCGATACCGAAGGCAGTGGTGCCGCGACCAGCGTGGTCGCCAGCGGTCGGCTGACCGAGCGCCTGTCGCTGCGCTACGGGGTGGGCGTGTTCGAGCCGGCCAACACCTTCGCATTGCGCTATGAACTGACGCGGCGGCTCTTTCTTGAGGCGGCCAGCGGGCTGGCAAGTTCTCTGGATCTTTTCTATCGGCGCGATTTCTGACGCTGCCAGGCGTTTCGGCAGCCCGGGCCGGGAAAAGTGGTGGTAGCATCGCGCGGCAATCTCCCGTAGAGGCGTTACAGCGCCTCTAGCGCGGCACTGCTGCGCATGCGGCGGCAGGATCCCGGTCGTTCGCAACGGCATACCCACTGGGCGCGCACAACGTGCCTTTCAAAATAAGAAGGAGCCTTGAATGGAATCCCTAGAAAATCTGGTCAACAGCATCAACGGACTCGTCTGGGGGCCGCCGATGCTGGTGCTGATCCTGGGCACCGGTCTGGTGCTGATGTTGATGCTCAAGTTCATGCCGCTTACGCGAATCGGTACCGGTTTCGCGCTCATGTGGCGCGGGCGGGCCAAGGGCGATAGCGATACCGGCGAGATCAGCCCGTTCCAGGCGCTGATGACCTGTCTGGCCGCAACGGTGGGTACCGGCAACATCGCCGGTGTGGCCACTGCGATTTTCCTCGGAGGACCCGGCGCGCTTTTCTGGATGTGGTGCACCGCGCTGGTCGGCATGGCTACCAAGTATTGTGAAGTGGTGCTGGCGGTTCACTACCGCGAGAAAGACGACCGCGGCGAGCACGTTGGCGGCCCGATGTATGCGATCAAGAACGGGCTCGGCAAGAAATGGCTGTGGCTTGGCGGCGCTTTCGCCATCTTCGGCGGCTTCGCGGGCTTCGGTATCGGCAACATGGTGCAGGTCAACAGCATGGCCCATGCGCTGGAGACCACCTTCTCGGTACCGCTCTGGGCGACCGGCCTGGTGACCATGGTCGTGGTCGGCCTGGTGATCCTCGGCGGCATCAGGCGCATCGGTAAAGTGGCGGCCTCTCTGGTGCCCTTCATGTGCGTGGCTTATCTGATCGCGGCCGCCGTGGTGCTGGTGGTCAATGCATCGGCCATTCCGGATGCGTTCGCCCTGATCTTCACCCATGCGTTCAGCCCGGCTGCGGCAACTGGCGGCTTTGCCGGTGCGGCGGTGATCGCGGCAATCCGCTTCGGCGTCGCCCGCGGCATCTTCTCCAACGAAGCGGGTCTGGGCACCGCCGGTATCGCGCAAGCCGCCGGCACCACCAGCAGCCCGGTACGTTCGGGCATGATCGGCATGCTCGGGACCTTCATCGACACGCTGATCGTCTGCACCATGACCGGCCTGGCGATCATCTGCTCCGGCGTCTGGACCAGCGGGCAGAGCGGGGCGGCGCTGTCGGCGGCGGCCTTCGAATCGGCGATGCCCGGCGTGGGCGGCGCGATTCTGACCATAGCGCTGGTGGTGTTTGCCTTCACGACCATCCTCGGCTGGAGCTATTTCGGCGAGAAGTGCTGGGAATATCTGGTCGGCACCAAGTCCATCCTGCCGTTCCGCATCATCTGGGTGCTGGCGGTACCCTTCGGCGCCGTGGCGCAGCTGGACTTCGCCTGGCTGCTGGCCGATACGCTCAACGGATTGATGGCTATCCCCAACCTGCTGTCACTGCTGTTGTTGAGCCCGGTCGTGGTGAAACTGACCAGGGACTACTTCGCTCGCACCTGAGCGGCATTCGTTTCATTCAGTGGTCGCGCGGGGAGCCGCGCGACCTTTTCAAATACTCAACGAGGAATCGGACATGACTGAAATTACCCACCGTGGCAACCCGATCCAGGTCGTCGGCGATTTCCCCCAGCCGGGTCAGAAGGCCAAGGCGTTCCGTCTGGTCGGCGCAGGCCTGGCCGACGTCGAGCTGTCGTCTTATGCCGGCAAGCGCAAGGTGCTGAATATTTTCCCGAGCATCGATACCCCGACCTGCGCCACCTCTGTGCGCAAGTTCAACGCCCAGGCCAGTTCGCTGGAAAACACGGTCGTGCTCTGCATTTCGGCTGACCTGCCGTTCGCCCAGGCGCGCTTCTGTGGCGCCGAAGGCCTGGAGAATGTGGTGAACCTGTCGACCATGCGCGGTCGTGAATTCCTGACCGACTATGGGGTGGCCATCGCCAGCGGTCCGCTGGTCGGTGCAGCGGCACGCGCCGTGGTAGTGCTCGATGAGCAGGACCAGGTTCTTCATAGCGAGCTGGTGTCCGAAATCGGCACTGAGCCCAACTATGACGCCGCGATAGCCTCGCTCAAATAAGCTGCGGGAGCGGGCGCGCCATGCGCGCGCCGCTCGTCCGAGATTGCCCGTTCCTTATACCTTTTGTCGCCCCGTTGGTCGGCACAACGTGATGCCCTCCCGTTCAATACTAGGCTCATAAGCAGCTGGAAGCAGTAAATAGCGCCGCCTGTCACATCTACGTGACATTTACTGGCCAAGGGCCAGAGATTTCGAAGAAATCACAAAATCTTTTTCGAAGTTGGCGGTCCTATCCCTTGATGCCCATTTGAACGGATTCGCTTTATGTCTACTTCCTCGCAAGTCAAAAGGGTCGGCGTGTCTGGTACGGGGATGATCGCTCATTGCTTCATCCGCCTGGTCAAGCAGCACTACAAAGACCTGCAAATCTCGCGTGTCCTGACACGTCGTCAACTGACAACCCTTTCCGACTTCCCGCTCGATGGCGTACTCACCAACTCCATCGATGAGCTCATCGATAATTCCGACATTATCGTCGAGTGCAGCGGAGACGTTTTCCACGGTACCGATGTCATCGAGCGAGCCTTCCAGGCGGGACTTCCGGTGGTCACGGTCAACGCCGAACTGCAGGTAACGACAGGCTCGTACCTTGCAGGCTTGGGGTTGCTCACCGAAGCCGAAGGCGACCAGCCAGGCTCGCTCGCGGCGCTGCGGGAAGATGCGCTGCAGATGGGTTTCAAGCCGCTCGTCTACGGCAATATGAAGGGTTACCTGAACCTCGACCCTACGCCCGAAGACATGGCGTACTGGTCGCGTCGACAGGGCATCAGCATCGATCAGACCACGTCCTTCACCGATGGCACCAAGGTGCAGATCGAGCAGGTCGTCGTGGGTAATGGCTTCGGCGCGACGATCACCCGGCAAGGGCTCGAAGGCCTGGCATCGACAAACCTCAATGACAGCGCCAGCGTGCTCGGCATGATGGCCGAGCGGCTGGATCAGCCGATCGTCGATTACGTGATTCCCAGCGGTTACCCCGCGGGGGGCGTGTTCCTGGTGTGTCGCCATGATGATGATCAGGTTCCGGCCATCGAGTACTTCAAGCTCGGCCCAGGCCCCTACTATGTACTGGTCCGCCCTTACCACCTGTGCTCGTTGGAGGTCGGCAAGACCGTCCGCCGCGTGCTGGCTGGTGGCGGTGTGCTGCTGAACAACTCGACCGCACCGACCCTCAGCGTAGGTGCCGTGGCCAAACGTGCGATGAAGCCCGGAGAGTTGATCGAGCGCGGCATCGGTGGCTTCCAGTTCCGCGGCGAAGCGGTGAAGATCGCCAACAACCCGGACCACGTGCCGATTGGCCTGCTGCGCAAGACTGCACTGATTCGCCCGGTCGAGCCCGGCCAGATGATCACCTTCGACGATGTGGACATCCTGCCGAGCCGTGCGCTGGACATCGTGTTGCAGGAGCGCCAGCAGTTGCTCAATCCGGGTGAGCCGCAGGCCTGGCCAAGTGTTGGGCATCTGAAGATCGCGCTGGGCTGACAGTCAGGGCGACAAACGAAAGCCGCTGCTTCCTGCAGCGGCTTTTTTGTGCCTGTCGTTCAAGGTCGTGGTGATCGTGGCGTAGTGCTTGGCGGACGGGGAGGCCGACGCATTAGCGCTATATCTGCACCGGTCGAACAGAGAGCAGCAGAATCGCGCGGCGCATAGGCAATGCCGGGAGGCAGGAGGGCTGGGCGATACAGGATGCAGCTGGTGTCTGGGAGGGTCGCTAAAAGAGCAGGGCGGTGAAGGCCGCCCGCAGCGTTCTTGTCGGTCAGGCGCGCTTCATCGACCAGTAGCTGGGCTTGAATAGATCACGTTCACCGAGGAGCACGACGCCCACCACGAAGCTCACCAGAACCAGGCAGATGTAGCCGACCAGCTCGTAGAAACCGACCGGTTGGGGCAGGTAGCGCAGGGTTGTGACAATTACCGCGGCCGTGACGATCCAGCGTGCCAGCAGCGAAAGGCCAAGCCCCGCCGGAGATGAGCGATAGACGAAAAAGCCCATCAGCACAGCCTGCAGCACAGCCCCGATGGAGAAGGCCATGGCCAGGCCGTCCGGGCCGAGCGGGCGGTAGAGCAGGGCATCGAGGCCGATGGTAGTGCCCGAGCTGATCAGCGTCAGTCCGAGAAACAGGCGTGCGCGGTGCTGAGCAAGCAGCGCGCGGCCCCAGAGCAGAGCCAGTCCCATGGCCGGCAGGCCGAAGCCGTAGGCCACCACCAGCGAAGCGGTGGCCTCGGTCTGGGCGACGCCGAATTCGCCTCGTTCGAGCAGCACCTGCACGACGGTTTCCGGGAACGAGCAGAGCACCACCGAGGCGGGCACGAGGAACAGCAGGGTCGCGAGCAGCCCTTTGCGGATCGAGGCGGCATAGGCATCGTGGGCGTCGTTGTTCCAGCTCTCGGCGAACTGCGGGAACAGCACCGCCAGCACCGACAACGCGTAGAGCGTCAGCGGGATGGTGACGATACGGAACGCGAAAGACAGCATCGAAATGCTGCCTTCATCGAGGAACGAGGCGAACATACGCTCGGCCAGGATGCACGCCTGCTGCGCGCCAGCGGCCAGTAGGATCGGCGCGAAAGCCAGGCCGAAATCCGTGCTCCGTCCCTTGCCTTCGATCTTCACCGGCCCGTTGAGATAGCCGATTCGTCGGTGCTGGACGACGATCAGCGCCAGCTGTGGCAGTAGCATGCCGATGAAAATCACCATGCCGGTGGGTTCGAACAGCAGAATGCCGATGATCGCACCGGCGTTGAGCAATACCGGTCGGAGCACCGGTAATACGAAGATTCGGTCTAGATTGAGCAAGGCGCCCTGACAATAAAGAGCGGCTTGCACAGCGATCAGCAGAGTACCGACGCAGAACACCACCCGGCCGGCTTCGATCTGCTCGGGTGTCCAACCGGGAGCGAGAAATTTCATCAGCCAGTAGCTGCCGAGTATCGCAACCACGCTGGTCAGTACGCCCATGATCAGCACGCGCCAGTAGAGCCAGCGGCTCACGTTGACGAACAGCTCTTCGGATTGGCTGCGTAGTTTCTGCAGGTAAGGAATCATGGTGTCGCGCAGGGCGAGGCCGAGAAAATTCTCGAAGAACACCGGCAGGATCAGGGCGACGAAGATAAGGTCGGCTTCCCAGCTCAGTCCGAACGTCTTGGCGATGAACAGGTCACGCAGGAAAGCCAGCAGGAAACTGGCGACGGTAAGCGCCAGGATGATGATTGATGCGTTCATTCCTTGATCCCTTTTGACGGCACGATAGCGCGAGTGCCGGCGCCTATGCCAAGCTGCTCCCGTTTGGCGAGCGAGTGCGCAGAAACGTAGCGCTTGCCGCCGAACGCTACATAGACTTTGGCACTCCGGCTTGGTTCCAGCCGCTGCGAAGCACAAGGCCATCAGCGATGCGCGCTGTTACGTAAAAATGCCGTAAAGCCTCTTTGCTCAGGGGCTGTCACTGCTTATGGTTCACGCTCCTTTCAAAGCGATCCGAGTTCATGTCCGAGGCACATCCTTCTTCTTCGCGATCAGGCCGTCGCTGGCTGGTCGTCCTGCTCGTCGTTGCAGTCGTCGCACTGCTGGTCTGGTGGTTCTGGCCCAAGGCTCCCGAAACGTCACCTCAACGCGCGGGAGGAGGGCGGCCGGCATTCGGCGCAGCCGGGCCGACGCCGGTGCGCGTTGCGAAGGTCGAGTCCGGCGAGTTCCAGGTGTTCTACAAGGCCTTGGGCTCTGTCACGCCTTTGAACACGGTGAACGTGCGCAGCCGCGTCGCCGGCGAGTTGAAGGAGATTCGCTTCGAGGAAGGTCAGCGGGTCAAGGCCGGCGACGTGCTTGCCATCATCGATCCGCGCAGCTACGAGGTCGCGCTGCAGCAGGCTGAAGGCACCTTGCAGCAGAACCGAGCGCTGCTCAGGAATGCCCAGGTCGACCTGGAGCGCTATCGCGGTCTGTATGCCGCCGACAGCATTGCCAAGCAGACCCTCGATACCCAGCAGGCACTCTACAACCAGTATGAAGGCACTCTGGCGGCCAACCAGGCGGCAGTGAACGAAGCGAAGCTGAATCTCGACTTCACCCGAATCCGCGCGCCGATCGATGGCCGCCTCGGGCTGCGTCAGCTCGACAAGGGCAACCTGGTCGCCGCCAACGACACCACGCCGCTGGTGGTCATCACCCAGACCCAACCGACCGCCATCACCTTTACCTTGCCCGAAGGCAACCTGACGCCGGTGCTGTCTCGCTTTCGTGGCGGTAATCAGCTGACGGTCGAGGCCTGGGATCGCGGCGAGACGAACCAGCTCGGGAGTGGCGTGTTGCAAAGCGTCGACAACCAGATCGACGCAACCACCGGCACCCTGCGGCTGAAGGCGCAGTTCGACAACGAGCAGGAACTGCTCATCCCCAATCAGTTCGTCAATGTGCGTTTGCACGTGCAAACGCTCGAGAACGTCGTACTGGCCCCTTCGGCTGCGCTGCAGTTCGGTAATCGCGGTACCTTCGTCTACGTCGTCGGCGAGGAGGACAAGGTGGAGCTGCGTCTGATCAAGACCGGCCCCAGCGACGGTGCGACCACGGTCGTGACCGAAGGTCTGCAGCCAGGCGAGCGCATCGTCATGGAAGGCACCGACCGCCTGCGCGACGGCAACCGTGTCGAGGTGGTCGGTAGCCGGCGGATGGCCGAGGACGCCGCCGAGCGTCCGGTACTGGGCGGCGAGGAAGCGGAGCGCCGCGAGCAATGAACATCTCGCGGTTGTTCATCCTGCGGCCGGTCGCGACCACCCTCAGCATGATCGCGATCCTGCTGGCCGGCTTGATCGCCTACCGGCTGCTGCCGGTCGCGGCCCTGCCTCAGGTTGACTACCCGACCATTCGAGTGATGACGCTTTATCCGGGCGCTAGCCCGGAGGTCATGACGAGTGCGGTGACGGCGCCGCTGGAACGCCAGTTCGGGCAGATGCCCGGGCTGCAGCAGATGTCGTCGACCAGCTCCGGCGGCGCCTCGGTCATCACGCTGCGCTTCTCGCTGGATGTGCCGCTCGATGTCGCCGAGCAGGAAGTCCAGGCCGCGATCAACGCTGGGTCCAACCTGCTGCCCAATGATCTCCCGGCCCCACCGGTATACAACAAGGTCAACCCGGCCGACACGCCTGTGCTGACCCTGGCGATCACCTCCGAGAGCCTGTCGCTGCCGGCACTGCACGATCTGGTCGATACGCGCATGGCCCAGCGGCTGGCGCAGATCAACGGAGTCGGCATGGTCACCCTGGCCGGCGGACAACGTCCGGCGGTGCGTATCCGCGCCAACCCCGAAGCGCTTGCGGCGTACGGTCTGTCGATGGCCGACGTGCGCACGCTGATCACCAGCGCCAACGTCAACCAGCCCAAGGGCAACTTCGACGGCCCGACCCGGGTGTCGATGCTCGATGCCAACGATCAACTGCGCTCGCCCGCCGAATATGGCGAACTCATCCTGGCCTATCAGGACGGTGCTGCGCTGCGCCTGAAGGATGTCGCCACCATCTTCGACGGCGCCGAAAACGAGCGCCTCGCCGCTTGGGCCAATGAAAGCCGTGCGGTGCTGGTGAATATCCAGCGCCAACCCGGCGCCAATGTCATTGACGTGGTAGAGCGGATCCAGGCGCTGTTGCCCGAAGTGTCCAAGAGCATGCCGGCCGGTCTCGATGTGGTGGTACTCACCGACCGCACCCAGACCATCCGCGCGTCGGTCCGCGACGTGCAGCACGAACTGTTGCTGGCCACGGCGCTGGTGGTGATGGTGACCTTCGTGTTCCTCAAGCGCCTGTCGGCGACCATCATTCCGTCGATCGCAGTGCCTCTTTCGCTGGTCGGCACCTTCGCGGTGATGTACCTGTGCGGGTTCTCGCTGAACAACCTCACGCTGATGGCGCTGACCATCGCCACGGGATTCGTGGTGGATGACGCCATCGTCATGCTGGAGAACATCGCCCGGCACCTGGAGGAGGGCGAGACACCGCTGCAGGCGGCGCTCAAGGGCGCGCGACAGATCAGCTTCACGCTGATCTCGCTGACCTTCTCGCTGATCGCCGTGCTGATTCCGCTGCTGTTCATGCAGGACGTGGTTGGCCGCCTGTTCCGCGAGTTCGCCATCACCCTGGCCGTGGCCATCCTGATCTCGCTGGTGGTGTCGCTGACACTGACGCCGATGATGTGCGCCAAGCTGCTCAAGCGCGAAACCGACGAGCATCGCAAGCCCGACTGGGTCGAGCGATTGATCGGCGGCTACTCGCGCTGGCTGACCTGGGTGCTGCGGCATCAGACCCTGACCTTGCTGGTCGCGGTCGCGACCTTGGGCCTTACTGTTCTTCTCTATCTGGTCGTGCCCAAGGGCTTCTTCCCGGTGCAGGACACCGGCGTGATCCAGGGCATCAGCGAGGCGCCCCAATCGATTTCCTTCCGCGCCATGAGCGAGCGCCAGCAGGAGTTGGCCAAGATCATTCTCGCCGACCCGGCAGTGACCAGCCTCTCGTCCTACATTGGCGTCGATGGCGACAACGTCACGCTCAACAGCGGACGGCTACTGATCAATCTGTTGCCGCATGGCGAGCGCACCGAGACGGCCAGCCAAGTGATCGAGCGCCTGCGCCCGCAACTGGCGGAACTGCCCGGTATCCAGCTCTACCTGCAGCCGGTGCAAGACCTCTCCATCGAAGATCGCATCAGCCGCACGCAATTCCAGTTCAGCCTCGAGTCGCCCGACGCCGAGCTGCTCGCGGAGTGGACACCGCGTCTGGTCGAGGCCCTTCGCGAGCGGCCGGAGCTGACCGACGTGGCCAGCGACCTGCAGAGCAACGGCTTGCAGGTCTATCTGGACATCGACCGCGACGCGGCGGCGCGGCTGGGGATCAGCATCTCGGCCATCACCGATGCGCTCTATGACGCCTATGGCCAGCGCCAGATATCGACCATCTTCACCCAGGCCAGCCAGTACCGTGTGGTGCTCGAGGCCGAGGCCGGCAGCCGCCTCGGGCCCCAGGCGCTGGAGCAGCTGTTCGTCGACAGCGAAGGCGGCACACCGGTGCGCCTGTCGAGCCTGGCGCGGATCGAGCAGCGCTCAGCGCCGCTGCTGATCAATCACATCGGCCAGTTCCCGGCGGTCACGCTGTCGTTCAACCTGGCGCCGAGGGTTTCGCTGGGGCATGCGGTCGAGATCATCGAGCAGGTCGAACAGGAAATCGGCATGCCCGGCGGCATCCAGACGCGCTTCCAGGGTGCTGCGGAAGCCTTCCGCGCATCGCTGTCGAGCACGCTGCTGTTGATCCTGGCGGCAGTGGTGACGATGTACATCGTGCTGGGGGTGCTCTACGAGAGCTACATCCATCCGATCACCATCCTGTCGACGCTGCCGTCGGCCGCGGTCGGCGCGCTGCTGGCGCTGCTCATCAGCGGCAACGACCTGGGTCTGATCGCGATCATCGGGATCATTCTGCTGATCGGTATCGTCAAGAAGAACGCGATCATGATGATCGACTTCGCGTTGGAGGCCGAGCGTCACCAGGGCATGACGCCTGAACAGGCGATTTTCCGTGCCGCACTGCTGCGCTTCCGGCCGATCCTGATGACGACGCTGGCAGCGCTGTTCGGCGCCATTCCGCTGATGCTCGCCTCCGGCTCGGGGGCGGAGCTGCGGCAGCCGCTGGGGTTGGTGCTGGTGGGCGGGTTGCTGGTGAGCCAGGTGCTGACGCTGTTCACCACACCGGTGATCTATCTGTTTTTCGATCGCCTCGGGCAGCGCTTCCGGCGCAATGAGGAAGACAGCGTGGAGGCGCAGGCATGAGGTGCAGGCTGCAGGCGAGTGGCAAGTGGTGCATACCGCTTGCTGCGTCGCCCCTTACAACGGTTGTCCGCAATCTTGCCGGTGCTGGGCTCGTCGCCTCATCCAGCTTGCGGCTTGAAGCTCGCCGCTCACCGCTATGAATCTTTCGGCTCCCTTCATTGCGCGTCCGGTGGCGACCATGCTGCTGAGCCTGGCGATCCTGCTACTGGGCGGGGTCAGCTTTGGCCTGCTGCCGGTCTCGCCGCTGCCGAACATGGATTTTCCGGTGATCACGGTGCAGGCCAGTCTGCCCGGCGCCAGCCCTGAAATCATGGCCTCCAGCGTGGCGACGCCCCTGGAACGGGCCCTGGGCTCCATCGCCGGTGTCGACCAGATGAACAGCCGCAGCAGCCAGGGTTCGACGCGCATCACCATTCAGTTCGATCTCGGGCGCGACATCAATGGGGCAGCGCGAGACGTGCAGGCGGCCATCAACGCATCGCGCAACCTGTTGCCCAGTGGCATGCGCAGCATGCCCACCTACCGCAAGATCAACCCGTCCCAGGCACCGATCATGGTGCTGTCGCTGACGTCCGAGGTGCTCGACAAGGGGCAGCTCTACGACATCGCCTCGACCATCATGGCGCAGAAGCTTTCCCAGGTGGTTGGCGTCGGCGAAGTCCAGGTCGGTGGCAGTTCGCTGCCTGCGGTGCGCGTCGAGCTGCAGCCGCAGCAGCTCGAGCAATATGGCGTCTCGCTGGACGAGGTGCGGCGCACCATCGCCGATGCGAACGTGCGACGGCCCAAGGGCATGGTCGAGGACGATACCCAGCACTGGCAGATCCGCGCCAGCGACCAGCTGCGCAAGGCGGCCGACTACGTACCGCTGATCATCCGTTACCAGGATGGCGCGAGCCTGCGGCTGGGCGACGTAGCCAAGGTGCAGGATGCGGTCGAGGACCGTTACAACGCCGGCTTCTTCAATAACGATCAGGCCGTGCTGCTGGTGATCAACCGCCAGGCCGGCGCCAACATCATCGAGACCATCGAAGGGATCCGCGCCGAGCTCCCGGCCTTGCAGGCGATACTGCCCGGCAACGTCAACCTGAACGTTGCGATGGATCGCACGCCGGTGATCCGCGCCACGCTGCACGAGGCCGAGCGCACGCTGCTGATCGCCATCGTGCTGGTCATTCTGCTGGTGTTCCTGTTCCTCGGGCGTCTGCGCAGTGCGCTGATCCCCGCGCTGGCCGTGCCGGTCTCGCTGGTCGGCACCTTTGCCGTGATGTACCTGTTCGGCTTCTCCCTCAACGTGCTTTCGCTGATGGCGCTGATCCTGGCGGCCGGGCTGGTGGTGGACGATGCCATCGTGGTACTGGAGAACATCGCCCGACACATCGACGAGGGGATGCCGCCGATGAAGGCGGCTTATGTCGGCACGCGCGAGGTGGGATTCACGCTGCTGTCGATGAACCTGTCGCTGGTCGTGGTTTTCGTCTCGATCCTTTTCATGGGTGGGATCGTCGAGCGGCTGTTCCGCGAGTTTTCCATCACCCTGGCCGCTGCCATCCTGGTTTCTCTGCTGGTCTCGCTGACCCTGACGCCGATGCTCTGTGCACGCTGGCTCAAGCCGCATCGGCAGGAAGATGAAGGGCGCTTGCACCGCTGGAGCCATCAGGCGCACCAGTGGCTGCTGGGCTACTACGACCGTTCGCTGAGCTGGGCGCTGCGTCACCGGCTGATCACGCTGATCAGCCTGCTCGCGACCATCGTGCTGAACGTCGTGCTCTATGTCATGGTGCCCAAGACCTTCCTGCCGCAGCAGGACACCGGCCAGATCACCGGTTTCATTCGCGGCGACGACGGAATGTCGTTCCAGGTGATGCAGCCGAAGATGGAGGTCTTCCGCAAGGCGGTGCTGTCCGATCCTGCGGTCGAAAGCGTGGCTGGTTTCGTCGGCGGGCAGGGTGGCATCAACAACGCCTTCATGATCGTGCGGCTCAAGCCTCTGGCCGAGCGCGAGATTTCAGCACAAAAGGTGATCGAGCGAATCCGCGCGGAACAGCCGACGGTACCGGGTGCGCGGATGTTCCTGATGGCCGACCAGGACCTGCAGTTCGGCGGCGGCGGGCGTCAGCGCAGCTCCGAATACTCCTATACGTTGCTCAGCGGCGATCTCGACCAGCTGCGCACCTGGCTGCCGCGGGTCAATCAGGCGCTGCGCGAGCTGCCGGAGCTGACCAGCATCGACGCCAACGAGGGCGAGGGGGCTCAGCAAATCAGCCTGAAGGTCGATCGGGACGCTGCTCGACGCCTAGGCGTGGACATGGCGACCGTCACCACCCTGCTCAACAACGCCTTCAGCCAGCGGCAGATCTCCACCATTTACGAGAGCCTCAACCAGTACCGGGTAGTGATGGAGATTGACCCCAAGTTCGCCCAGTACCCCGAAGTCCTCGAGCAGGTACAGGTGATCACCAGCGACGGTCGTAGGGTGCCGCTGTCGGCTTTCGCCCGTTACGAGCGCAGCCTGGAGAACGACCGGGTCAGCCATGACGGACAGTTCGCCGCCGAGAACATCGATTTCGATCTGGCGCCTGGCGTCAGCCTGGATCAAGCCACCGCCGCGATCGAACGCGCCGTCGCAGCCATCGGTCTTCCCACCGAGGTGCAAGGCCGGCTGGGCGGTACGGGCAGCGCATTCCAGTCGACCCAGGACAGCCAACCGTTGATGATCCTCGGCGCACTGCTGCTGGTTTACATCGTGCTCGGCATTCTCTACGAGAGCTACATCCACCCGCTGACGATCCTTTCCACCCTGCCTTCGGCTGGGGTCGGCGCACTGCTGGCGATCCTGCTGACCGGCCAGCAGTTCAGCCTGATTTCACTGCTCGGGTTGTTCCTGTTGATCGGCGTGGTGAAGAAGAATGCGATCCTGATGGTGGACCTCGCCCTGCAGTTCGAGCGCAACGACAAACTGGCGCCGGCCGAATCCATTCGCCGGGCTTGCCTGCTGCGTTTCAGGCCGATCCTGATGACCACCCTGGCGGCGATTCTCGGTGCACTGCCGTTGCTGATCGGGGGTGCAGAAGGGTCGGAGATGCGCCAGCCCCTGGGCTTGTCGATCATCGGCGGATTGCTGCTGAGCCAAGTACTGACGCTTTACACCACGCCGGTGGTCTATCTGTACTTCGACCGCCTGCGTCATCGTTTCAATCGCTGGCGTGGTATTCGTACCGACGCCGCCTTGGATAACCCGCTATGAGCATGACCTGTTTCAACCCGGACCGGCCTTTCCCAGCGATGCGTCCCCTTGCCGTCGCTGTGCTGTTGCTGTCCCTCGGCGGCTGCACGCTGGGCCCCGACTACCAACGTCCGACGCTGCCCGCGTCGGCTGAATTCAAACAGGCCACGGGCTGGAAGGCCGCAACGCCAGCCGATGCGCTGCAGCGCGGCGCCTGGTGGCAGCTCTACGGCGACCCCGAGCTCGACGCGTTGGTCGAACGGCTGAACGTCTCCAATCAAAGTCTGGCCGCGGCCGAAGCGCAGTACCGTCAGGCCCGGGCGCTGGTGCGCAGCGCACGCTCGCAGCTGTTCCCACTGATCGGTGCGAGTGCCGGCGTGACCCGCTCGAGTCAGGGAAGCGGGAGCAGCAACTCCCAGTTCGAACAGAGCGGCAGCCGTCGCGACAACTACGAAGCGGGGGTGAACGCCTCCTGGGAACTGGATATCTGGGGCCGCCTGCGGCGCAACCTGGAGGCCAACCGGGCCAATGCCGAGGCCAGCGCCGCGGACCTGGGCGCCGTCAAGCTGAGCTTGCAGGCCGAGTTGGTGCAGACCTACCTGCAGTTGCGCGTGATCGATGAGCAGCAGCGCCTGCTCGACCAGACCGTGGCCTCGTTCGATCGCTCGCTGCGCCTGACCCAGAACCAGTACGACGCCGGTATCGTTCCACGCTCCGATGTCGCCCAGGCGTTGACGCAACTCAAGAGCACTCAGGCCCAGGCCATCGACCTCAAGTGGCAGCGCGCCCAGCTCGAGCATGCGATCGCCGTGCTGGTCGGCGTTGCGCCGTCCGAACTCGGCATCGCAGTGAGCGACCGGATCCCGTCCTTGCCGGCGGTCCCGCTTGCCTTGCCGAGCGAGCTGCTCGAGCGGCGGCCGGATATCGCTTCGGCAGAGCGTCAGGTGATCGCCGCCAACGCGCAAATCGGCGTGACCCAGGCGGCCTGGTATCCGGATCTGACGTTGTCGGCCAGTGGCGGCTACCGCAACAGCAGCTTCAGCGATCTGTTCAGCGTGCCCAACCGCTTTTGGTCGCTGGGCCCGCAGCTCGCGGTCACCTTGCTCGATTTCGGCAGTCGCCGCGCCGAGCTCGAGCGCGCCGAGGCAGTCTACGATCAAACGGTGGCGAACTATCGGGAAACGGTGCTGCAGAGTTTCCGCGAGGTCGAGGACTACCTCGTCCAGTTGCGTGTGCTGGAGCAGGAGGCGGTGGTGCAGCGCGAGGCATTGGAAGCCGCTCAGGAATCGCTGCGGCTGATCGAAAACCAGTACCGCGCCGGCACGGTGGATTTCCTCAGCGTCGCCACGGTGCAATCCAATGCGTTGAACAACGAACGCACCAACCTCAGCCTGTTGGGCAGTCGGCTCACCGCCAGCGTGCAACTGATCGCAGCGCTCGGTGGTGGCTGGCAGAGTAGCGAACTGGAGCTTGAGGTACCGGAGGCGACCGGAGATTAATCATTGCCCATAAAAAACCAGGCCGAAGCCTGGTTTTTTTATGCTGCGCCGGACGCGTTACTGGTTTTGCTGCTTGCGGTTGACCGTTTCAGCGGCCTTGACGATGTCCGGGCCGATCTCGGCTTCGAACTGCTTCCATACCGGACGCATCGCGTTGCGCCAGGCTTCGCGCTCTTCGGCGGTGAGGGTGATGATTTCCGAGGTGCCGGCCTGGCGAACGCGTTCGCGTTCGGCCTTGTTCAGGGCCTCGGCCTGTTGGTTCACGCTATAGGTGACTTCATCCACGATCCCTTCGAGGACGACGCGGATCGAATGCGGCAGGCTGTACCAGAAGGACGAATTGCTCACCAGCATGTAGTCCAGCACGCCATGGTTGGACTCGGTGATGTAGGGCTGAAGGGTGTGCAGCTTCTTGCTGTAGATGTTCGACCAGGGGTTCTCGGCGCCCTTGACGGTACCGTTTTGCAGCGCCCCGAAGACTTCCGAGAAGGGCAGCATCCGGCTGGAAGCGCCGATCTGGGCGAACTGGGCTTCGATCACGCTGGATTGCTGGATGCGGAAGGTCAGACCGGCTGCATCGCTGGGTCGACGCAGCGGACGGGTCGCGGAAAGCTGCTTCAGGCCGTTGTGCCAGAAGGCCAGGCCAACGATACCGCTCGACTCCATCGAGCGCAGCAGCTGCTTGCCCTTGGCGCGCTTCTGGAAGCGATCGACCGAGTCCTGGTCGTCGAACAGGAAAGGCAGGTCGAATATCTGCAGCTGCTTGGTGTATTTCTGGAAGTTGGCCAGCGAAGGCGCGAGCAGCTGCACCTCGTTCTTGCGCAGTGCCTCGAGCTCGTCAGCGTCGCGCAACAGGGTAGAGTTGGGGTAAACCTCGACAACGACCTGACCGGGAAGCCGCTCTTCCACCAGACGTTTGAACAGCACCGCACCGTTACCCTTCGGGGTATCTTCGGTGACGACGTGGGAAAACTTGATGACGATGGGGTCCGCCTGGACGGTAACGCTGGCCAGCGCTAGAACGACGCTGGCGAGAGTGATGATCGGCTTGATCATGAAGGACTCGGTCTATGTTGTGCGGTTGTTGGCGTGCGTGCGTATCAGTCTTTGCCGATTGCGCACGCGGCGAGGCGATCAGCCAAGGCTTATGCCAAAGATGACGTGTCATAAAAAGCCTGCGCCAACAGAGAGCTGAAGTAGGTCACATTTTTCTTGTGAATAATGCCCGAGCACTTGCCGGGTATTGCATAGGGTGTTTTGCAATGTTCATGGATGACCGTTGGGCGCTCAGCTTTGCCGGCTGAGTCAATTGCTTTGGCCTGCTGATGACACCCTCGTAATCCTGAGCCTGATCGAACAGCGTCTGGAAACAGCCAAAATCTGTGTCTACTGCAATTTTCATGAACTTAAGCAGCAATATCTTTCGTTGGAGCTGATGGAAAAAGCGCAGGAAAATGGCTGGTTTTACCAAGGGGCGAATGCGCAAGATGCGAGACCGCTTCATCAGTCATCTCAAGGCGTTTTGCGCAACATCCTTCAGTACTCGCCCGCAGGAATGGCTCCGTGCCGGAAGTGGCGTCGTGCTCGCCATGCTCGCGGTGCTCTCGGCGGACCTCATGCTGTTTGGTCCCACCGTCTCACTACCGCTGTCCGGTCCGGTGGCGGCCTCGGCCTTTCTTCTGTTCGTAGCGCCGTCTAGCCCCTTCGCCCGGCCATGGTCGGTCTTCGCTGGCAGCCTGATAGCAACCTTGGTCGGGGTGTCGGTCGGGCTGGCGGGACTCGATCCGGTGCTCGCCGGTGCGCTCGCCGGAGGCCTCACGCTCGGCAGTCTGGCGGCGCTGCGCTGCCTGCATCCGCCGGGGTGTGCGCTGGGCTTGGTGGCGGCGCTGGGCGGGCCGGTCCTCCATGATCTGCATTACACGCTGCTGCTGCCGGTAGGCCTCAATGCCGCGTTGCTGATCGCCGCCGCGTTGCTCTACAACAACCTCACTGGTCATACCTATCCGAAAACGCCGACGCCCCGCGAGAACGGTCATCACACACGAGACCCACTGCCGGACGACCGCCTGAGCTTTACCCAGGCGGATATCGGCCAAGCGCTGCAGGACTTCGGTGAATACGTCGACGTCATGCCCGAGGACCTCGAACAGCTGATACGTCAGACGGAGCGGTACGCGTTGCGGCGCACGATGGGGCGGATCTGCGCCGCTGACATCATGTCCCGGGATCTTTACCACTGCTCGACCAGGACTTCAGTGCGCCAGGCGCTGCGTGCCCTGCAGCATCATCATCTGCGGGCATTGCCCGTGGTCGAGAAGGGCACCGGGCGGCTGCTCGGTATCATTACCCTGACCGACCTGCTGCGTGTTTCTCGGCCCGGGTTGCTGCGGCTGGGGAGGCTCGGACCGACCGAGCGGGTCGGAGACCTGATGAGTGCGCCGGTCGTGTCGGTCAGCGGCGAGACGCACATGGTCGAGCTCGTTTCGCTGCTTTCGGACCGCGGTCTGCACTGCCTGCCGGTGGTGGATACCGAGCAGCGCTTGATGGGTATCGTTACCCAGACCGACCTCGTCGCCGCACTGTATCGGCACTGGATCTACCACCTGCCAGGCTCGGGTCAGACTTCGTAGTACCAGCGAGACCAGTCGATTTCTTCGTCGGCCACTTCGCGAAGGGCATCCAGCGCGGAGCGAAGAGCCGTGCCATCGGCTGCACGTGCGTATACGAGAAAAATGGGGTGGGTGAACTCGGGTGCGTTATGGACGAGTTTCAGGCTGCCCTCATTGAGATAGCGCTGCACGACGCGGGTGCGAAAATAGCCGCGCCCGCCGTATTGCAGCAGGTACTGCAACGCCAGCGGACCGAGGCTGAAGCTCAGCGGTGCATTCAGGTGTTCCGGCAGGGCGGCGTCGTGCTGACTGCGAAACGACGGCCCCCAGTCGACGTAGAGATATGGTTCGGGCTTGCCTGCATGCACCACTTGCACGAGTTTTTCTTCAAGCAGCTGCTCTATCTGAAAGCCCGGGCGGTATTCGGGCTGATGCACGAGCACCACATCCAGGGCGCCCAATTCGAGCTGATCTTGCAGCTCGGCATCGCTGGCGATTCGCGTACGTACCGCATGGCTGGGCATCGCCTGGCTCAGCCGCCGCACCCAGGCCAGCATCAGCGGGTTGCACAGGCTGTGCTCTGCACCGAGGTTCAGCAGGTCGCGATAGCCTGACGGCAGTGGCAAGTCGCGACGTGCTGCGTCCCAGGTCTGCACCAGCTGCGTGGCGTGGCCGGCGAAGCGCTCGCCATCGGCTGTAAGCGTCGCGCCCGAGCGGTTGCGGATGAACAGCTGGCAGCCCAGCTGCCGTTCGAGGCTTTGTATTCGGGCGGTGACGGCCGTTTGCGTGAGGTGCAGACGCTGGGCCGCAGCGACGAAGCTGCCAGCGCGCACGATCTCCAGAAAGGTGGCGGCGAGTTCGATGTCCATGACGGCGCGGCTGTGGGGTGGGGCGTCAGTGTAGCGAAGCGTAGGTTGCAGAGTATTGCCCTTGGATGCTGCATGCCTGGGGCGAAAAAGATTTCTTAGTCACGTTCGCTCCGCAGGGTGTCCCGACAGCCTATGCCGATCCCCCAGGGCCGCCTTGATCTGGCTCAAGCTCGACGGGCGCCGGCGTGCCGGGCAAAAAAAAAAGCCCCGCGACCAGGAGCCAATCGCGGGGCAAAGGTGAAGCGGATGCGAGGAAAAGGTCAGCTGCTGATGTCCCAACCGCCGCCGAGCGCCTTGTAGATGGAGACGATGCCGCGGTACAGATCGACCTCGGCCTGCGCCTGGGCGTCTTCGGCGGCCAGGCGCTCGCGCTCGGCATCGAGCAGGACGAGGAAGTCCACCGTGCCTTCGCGGTAGCGGATCGCCGCCTGGCCGGCCGCTTCGCGGCTGGCATCGGATTGGCGCACCAGGGCCAGTAGGCGTTGCTGGGTCTTGGCGTAGTCGCTGAAGGCGTTTTCCGATTCTTCCAGGGCCAGCAATACCTGCTGCTCGTACTGCGCCAGGGCGCCATCGGCATCGGCGCGGGCACCGCGCAGGCGGGCCCGCACACTGCCGAGGTCGAAGGCGGCCCAGCTGATGGTCGGTGCGACGCCCCAGGCCCGAGCAGCCGAGGAGCCTATCTGCGAGCCACGTCCGGCGGTGAAGCCGAGAAACCCGGAAAGGCTGACCCGGGGAAAGAGGTCCGCCGTTGCCACGCCAACGTTCGCCGTGGCGGCTGCCAGCTGGCGTTCGGCCGCATTGATGTCCGGGCGGCGACGCAGCAGTTCCGCTGGATCGCCGATCGGCAGCGCCTTGGCGATCGCCGGCAGCTCGCGCGGGGAGAGGTCGACCGTGAGCTGATCGGGGCGCTGGCCCATCAGCGTGGCGATGCGGTTGCGGGCCCGTACCTGCTGGGCCTGGAGCAGTGGCAGTGTCGCTTCGATGGCGGCCAGACGCGCATCGGCGCGCAACACGTCCAGCTGGCTGCCGATGCCGGCTTCGCGCAGCTGTTCGGTCAGCCCACGGGAGTCCTGCTGGTTTTCAAGGTTGGCGCGGGCGATGCGTTCACGCAGCTGGGCACCGCGCAGATCGCCGTAGGCATCGACCAGATCGGCGATCAGCGTGATCTGCAGCTGATAGAGCTCGGCCTCGGCGCTCTGCGCCTGGGCCTCGCTGGATTCGAGCTGGCGCTGAATGCGCCCGAACAGGTCGATCTCCCAGGCCATATCAAGGCCCAGGTCATAGCGCTCGGCATTGCCGCGGCGCTCGCTGAAGCCCGGTTGCTGCGCCTTGCCGACTTCGGCGCTGGCGCGGCTGCTGACGATCGGCAGCGCGTCGTTGCCGACGTCGTCACGGATCGCCCTGGCCGCACGCACCCGGGCAAAGGCGATGCGCAGTTCGCGGTTCTCTTCGAGCGCCTGCTCCACCAGTTGGTCGAGGGTGCGGTCTTCGAACTGGCGCCACCAGGCGCTCTCGAAGCGGCTGCGGTCGAGCGACGCCGCCTGCGCGTGGATCAGGTTGGCCGGCGCGGTCTCCGGCGCGCGGTAGTCCGGGCCTACCGCACAGGCGGACAGTGCCAGTGCGAGCAGGGCGGGGGCAAAGGCCTTCATGCATGAATCTCCTTGAGACGGGTCTGCCGGCGTGCTTCGCGGCGTTCGACGAAGGCGCGCAGCAGGACATAGAACACGGGGGTCAGCAGCAACCCGAAGAAGGTCACGCCGAGCATCCCGGAGAACACCGCGACACCCATCGCGTGGCGCATCTCGGCGCCGGCGCCACTGGATATCACCAGCGGAACCACGCCCATGATGAAGGCGAAGCTGGTCATCAGGATCGGCCGTAGACGCAGGCGGCAGGCTTCGAGCACAGCGGCCACGCGGTCGAGGCCTTCTTCCTGTTTCTCCTTGGCGAACTCGACGATGAGGATCGCGTTCTTGCACGCCAAGCCCACCAGTACGATCAGGCCGATCTGGGTGAAGATGTTGTTGTCGCTACCGGCGATGATTACCCCGGCGATTGCCGAAAGCAGCGTCATCGGCACGATCAGGATGACCGCGAGCGGCAGACTCCAGCTTTCGTACTGGGCGGCCAGTACCAGAAACGCCAGCAGTACGCAGAGCGGAAAGACAAACATTGAAGTGTTGCCGGAGAGGATCTGCTGGTAGGTCAGGTCGGTCCACTCGAAGGTCATGCCGTTGGGCAACTCCTCACGCAGCAGCCGCTCCATCGCCGCTTCGGCCTGTCCGGTGCTATAGCCGGGCGCCGGCGCGCCATTGATTTCGGCGGTAATGAACCCGTTGTAGTGCATGACGCGATCCGGCCCTGCGCTGTCGCTGACCTTGACGAAGGTCGACAGCGGCACCATTTCGCCCCGGTTGTTGCGAACCTTCAGCTGACCAATCTGCTCGGCTTCGAGCCGGAACTGCTGCTCGGCCTGTACGTTGACCTGGTAGGTCCGGCCGAACCGGTTGAAGTCGTTGGCGTACAGCGAACCGAGGTAGATCTGCATGGTGTCGAAGATGTCGTCGATCGCCACGCCGTGGGTCTTGGCCTTCTCCCGGTCGATCGCCGCTTCTACCTGCGGCACGTTGACCTGGTAGCTGGAGAACAGACCGGCCAGTTCGGGCACGCTCTGGCTCTTGGCGATGATGTTCTGGGTCTGACGGTAGAGCTCGTCATAGCCCAGGTTGGCACGGTCCTGCACTTGCACACGGAAGCCGCCGATGGTGCCGAGGCCCATCACCGGTGGCGGCGGGAAGATGGCAATGAAGGCATCCTGAATTCCGCCGAACTGGCCGTTGAGTTCTCCGGCAATGGCACCGGCCGACAGCGAGGCGTCCTTGCGCTCGGCGAAGTCCTTGAGGGTGACGAAGACGATCCCGCTGTTGCTGCTGTTGGTGAAGCCGTTGATCGAGAGGCCGGGGAAGGCCACGGTGTTCTCGACGCCGGGATGCTTGAGGGCAAGCTCCGACATCTTCTTGATCACGTCTTCGCTGCGGTCCAGCGTCGCTGCGTCCGGCAGTTGGGCGAAAGCCACCAGATACTGCTTGTCCTGCTGCGGCACGAAACCGGTCGGCGTGTTGGCGAAGCCCATCCAGGTCAGGCCCATCAGCCCGGCGTAGATCAGCACCGCAATGCCGCTGCCGCGCAGGATGCGGCGCACGGCCCCGACGTAGCCGTGGCTGGCGCGATCGAATACCCGGTTGAACGGCTTGAACAGCCAGCGCCCGAAGAGGGCATCCAGCACGCGGGAAAAGCGGTCCTTCGGCGCATCGTGGGCGCGCAGCAGCACGGCAGCCAGCGCCGGCGAAAGGGTGAGCGAGTTGAACGCGGAGATGACCGTAGAGATGGCGATGGTCAGCGCGAACTGCTGGTAGAACTGCCCGGTAAGCCCGGAGATGAAGGCGGTCGGCACGAACACCGCGCACAGCACCAACGCCGTCGCCACGATCGGACCGGTGACTTCCTTCATGGCCTGCTTGGTGGCCTCGACCGGCGTTTTGCCCAGATCGATATTACGTTCGACGTTCTCCACCACCACGATCGCATCGTCCACGACGATACCGATCGCCAGCACGAGGCCGAACAGTGACAAGGCATTTAGCGAAAAACCGAACATGTGCATGACCGCGAAGGTGCCGATCAGCGAAACCGGTACCGCTACCAGCGGAATGATCGAGGCACGCCAGGTCTGCAAGAACAGGATCACCACCAGCACCACCAGCACGATCGCTTCGAGCAGGGTATGGACCACCGCCTCGATGGAGCCACGCACGAAGATGGTCGGGTCGTAGACGATTTCGTAATCGACGCCCTGGGGGAAAGCTTCCTTGAGCTCGGCCATCTTCGCCCGCACGTTGTTGGACACGTCGATGGCGTTGGAGCCTGGGCGCTGGAAGATCGGCATGGCCACGGCGGGCTTGTTGTTGAGCAGCGAGCGCAGAGCGTATTGATTCGAGCCAAGCTCAATCCGCGCAATGTCCCTCAGGCGGGTGATCTCGCCGTCTTCACCGGCGCGCACCACGATGTTCTCGAACTCCTCCTCGCTGACCAGCCGGCCCTGGGTGTTGATCGACAGCTGGAAGCTGTTGCCGGCATTGGACGGCGGCGCGCCCAGCGAGCCTGCGGCGACCTGGCGGTTCTGCTCGCGAATCGCGTCAACCACGTCGGTTGCGGTGAGGTTGCGCGAAGCGACCTTGGTCGGATCCAGCCAGACGCGCAGCGAGTATTCGCCGAGGCCGAATAGCTGCACGTCGCCGATGCCGTCCAGCCGCGCCAGCTCGTCCTTGACGTTGAGCGTGGCGTAGTTGGACAGGTAGAGCATGTCGTAGCGCTCGTCCGGCGACGTCAGGTGCACCACCATGGTCAGGTCGGGCGAGGCCTTGTCGACGGTGACGCCCAGGCGCTGCACCTCGGTCGGCAGAGTCGGCATGGTCCGGGTGACGCGGTTCTGCACCTGCACCTGGGCGGTATCCAGATCCGTACCGAGGGCGAAGGTGATGGTCAGGGTCATCCTGCCGTCGGAGGTGGCCTGGGACGACATGTAGAGCATGCCCTCGACGCCATTGATGGCCTGTTCGAGCGGCGAGGCGACGGTTTCGCCGATGACCTTGGGGTTCGCCCCCGGGAAATTGGCGCGCACCACCACGGTCGGCGGTACCACTTCCGGGTACTCGCTAATGGGCAACTGGAACAGCGCGATGGCGCCGCCGATCAGGATGATCAGCGAAAGCACCGCCGCGAAGATCGGCCGCAGGATGAAGAATTGAGAGAAGTTCATCGGAGCATGTCCTGTGTATCGCTCGGCAAGGGGGCACCGCTGCCCGCGACAAGCGGGCAGGGCACAGCACTACAACAAGGGTGAACGCCTCCCGCGGCGCGGGAGGGTCAGGCATCAGCTTCTGGGCGCACCGTTGCCATCGCGGCGGGCAACGCTCGGGGCCGGGTTCTGCTGTGCGGCCTCGATCGCTTCGCGCTGGCTGGCCAGGGCAGCGAGGGTGGCTTCGCTTGCCATGGGTACTTCCTGCGGCTCGACATGCATGCCCGGGCGCACCCGCTGCAAGCCGTTGACCACGATGCGCTCGCCCTTGGCCAGGCCGCTGCGCACGATGCGCAGCCCTTCGAGGCGCGGTCCGAGTTCGACGGCGCGGTAGTCCACGTCACCGTTGGCGCCGATGACCAGCACGAACTTCTTGCCTAGGTCCGTGCCGACGGCGCCGTCCTGGATCAGGGTGGCGTCGTAGCGGCCGCTGCCCACCAGTTTCAGACGGGCGTACAGCCCCGGGGTGAAGCGCCCGTCGCGGTTGTCGAACACGGCGCGACCGCGGATGGTGCCGGTGCGCGGGTCGACGCGGTTGTCGATGAAGTCCATGTGGCCGAGATGTGGATGACCGTCTTCGTTGGTCAGCCCGAGATAGACCGGTGTCGCATCGCCGCGCGAGCCCTGGCGGGCCAGTTCGCGCTGCTTGAGGTAGACGCGCTCGTCCGCCTCGAAGTAGGCGTAGACGCGATCGGTGGAGACCAGCGTGGTAAGCAACGTGTCACCGGCATTTACCAGGTTGCCGGCGGTCACCACGGCATTGCTGACCTGTCCGTCGATGGGCGCGGTGATCTGCGTGAAGCTCAGGTCCAGACGTGCCGAGTCGAGCTGGGCCTGAATCGCCGCCACCGCCGCCTTGGCTTCCTCGGCGGCGCTGATACGCGCATCGGCCAGTTCGGCGGAGATCGCGTTGCTCGAACGCAGGCGTTCGCCACGCTCGGCCTCGCTGACGGTACGGCGTTGCTGAGCACGGGCTTGTTGGAGCTGGGCTTCGAGCCGCTTGACCTCGGCCTGGAACGGGCGTGGATCGATCTGGAACAGCAGGTCGCCTTTTTTCACCCGGGCGCCTTCGGTGAAGGCCACCTTGTCGATATAGCCCGACACCCGTGGGCGGATCTGTACCGACTCGGGTGCCTCCAGGCGTCCGGTCAACTCGTCCCATTCGGTAATGGGCTGCTCGATCACCTGGGCGACGCTGACGGCAGGCGCCGGCGGCGCGGCCGACGCGCTGGCTTGGGGTGCCTTGTCGCAGGCGGCGAGGGCGACGATCGCGAGAGCGGCCAGGGGAAAGCGCAAGGCCTTGAATGACTGATCCATGTAACGGGCTCCGCAAAGCAGGGAATAGACAGTGGGGCGAGTGTGCGTGTCGCGCGGTGGTACGACGAATCGAACGAGGCGAAGATGAATATCACTGTCGATGATGGTTTAACTGTATGTATCGATGCAGGTGAGGATCAGCGGACAGCGCCCTTGCGTGGCGCAAGGTATGACCGTCCACCCAACGTTGTATTGCAGTTGGGCGCGAGTTAGAGGCTGTCCGGATCGCCGATGAACATCTGAATGCGCGAACGCAGCCAGCGCTCGGCCGGGTCGTTGTCCTGAGCGCCGCGCCAGGCCATCGACAGCTCGAAGGTGGTGTCTGTCTCGAAGGGCAGCGGCTCGGCGCGCACGCCCCCATTGGCGGCAAGGGCCGCAGCGGCATAGTCGGGCACCGTGGCGATGATGTCGGTACCGGCGATCAGGCTGGCCAGGCCGTTGAACTGGGGAACCGCCAGCACCACCTTGCGCTTGCAGCCACGCAAGGCCAGTTCTTCATCGATGAACCCGTTCAGGTCGCCGGCGAACGAGACCATCGCATGGGGCCGCGCGCAATATTCATCCATGCTCAGCGCACCGGGCTTGGAGTCTGCCCTCAACAGTCTCGGCCGGCTACGGCGCAGGACCTTGCGCTTGGCGTTGGCTGGCAATTCGTCGGTGTAGCTGACGCCGACCGAGATTTCGCCAGAGGCCAGCAGGCTCGGCATCAGCAGGTAGTTGGCGCGCCGTACCACCAGCACCACGCCCGGAGCCTCGGCGCGGATGCGCCGCAGTAGCGGCGGCAACAGGCCGAACTCCACCTCGTCGCTCAGGCCAATGCGGAACACCATGTTGCTGGTGGCCGGGTCGAACTGGCTGGCACGACTGACCGCCGTGGAAATCGAGTCCAGCGCGGGCGAGAGCAAGCCGAAGATTTCCTGAGCGCGCGCCGTCGGCTCCATGCTGCGGCCGGTGCGCACGAACAGTGGATCGTCGAACAGTGAGCGCAGACGCCCGAGTGCGGCACTGATCGCTGGTTGGCCGAGGAACAGCTTTTCCGCGGCGCGGGTAACGCTGCGCTCGTGCATCAGCGTTTCGAAGACGATCAGCAGGTTGAGGTCGAGGCGACGAAGGTCGTTACGGTTCATGCCATCCACGCAGTAGTCAGTGACCGGATAATCGAGCGTTACCCGATAAACAGATGTCTCAAGGCAAATGGTAGTGTCTCGTGCCAGGATGACGAATGCCCGATCGTATCGGTGCCTTGCCTGATCCAGCGGCATAAGAGCACGCCGGCACGCCGCCGTCGACTGCTCTAAGCCGCTTCAAAGAGGTCGAGTGGTCGAGATCATTAGCACCGGGCATGAGCACTATCAACAGGAATACCCCTTCGATGGGTGGTGTTGTTCGGGGAGTGCGGATAGAGTCGCTCCAGCCTAGAAGTACGAGTGAGGTGCACGATGTCGCGCATGATCAAATTTCACCAGTTCGGCCCCGCCGAAGTACTGCAATTCGAGAACGTCGAAGTCGGTTCGCCTGCGCCTGGCGAAGTGCTGATTGCAGTCAAGGCGATCGGTGTCAGCTGGAACGACGTGCTCTGGCGTCAGGACTTGGCGCCGCGTCATCCGCGCTTGCCCACGGGGCTTGGCAGCGAGGTCGCCGGGGAAGTACTGGCGGTCGGCGAGGGCGTCGAGCGCTTCAAGGTCGGCGACGCAGTGGCAAGCTTCCCGGCGCACGATCTCAATGACTATCCCGCCTACGGCGAGCGCGTGCTGATGCCGCAGACGTCGCTTGTCCAGTATCCGGACGTGCTGAGCGCCGAGCAGGCGTGTGTGCATTACACGCCGCTGTTGATCGCGTATTTCGGCCTCAAGGACCTGGCACAGCTGCAAGCCGGTCAGCAGGTGCTGATGACCGATGCCAGCCACTGTACGGGCCCGTCGGCGGTGCAGCTCGCTTCTGCCCTGGGCGCGCGGGTGATCGCAACCACCGATACCAGCGAAGACCGGGACTTTCTCCTGGATCTCGGCGCAAATGTGGTGATCGCCACCGAGGAAGAGGATCTGGTCGGGCGCGTCCAGAAACTCACCGAGGGCCGTGGCGTGGAAGTCATCCTCGACGCCTGCGGCGGTTCGCAGATGGCCTTGCTCGGCGACGTCATCGCGCCGCGCGGCAAGCTGATCCTCTATGGGCTCAATGGCGGCAACGAGACTGCATTCCCGGCGTGCGCCGCGTTCGAAAAGAACATCAAGTTCTTCCTGCACTGCCTGGGCGACTTCACCGGCCTGCCGGAGCTTGGCATCGCTCAGGACGCCGAGGCGGTCGAGCGGGCGCTGACCCACATCAACCAGCTCACCGCAGACCGTCTGCTGCAGCCCGCCATCGCTCGCGTCTACGGTTTCGACGAAGTGGCCGACGCGCACCGCTATCTGGAAAGCGGCGCTGCCCGAGGCCGAGTGGTATTGCGAGTCGAGTGACCGCAGGTTCCCGTTCGGCGGGCGCGCCGCCCGCTGACGGAAACTTTTGTTTCTCCCCGCCAGTCCTCCAAAGACAGTCGTACGCTTTGGAGACGCCGTATGTCGGACGCGAGCCAGACCCTTCCGCCCCAGCAACAACCCGAGCCCGGTGACGAAAGTCGCATGCGTCCGCGCCCCGCCTACAAGGGCGAGGACTACCGCGCGGCGGGCAAGCTCGAGGGGCGCGTAGCGATCATCACCGGCGGCGACAGCGGCATCGGCCGCTCCGTCGCGGTGCTCTATGCCCGAGAGGGCGCCGATGTGGTGGTGCTCTACCTGAACCAGGTGGACGACGCCGAAGAAACCCGCCGAGAAGTCGAGAAGCACGGCCGCCGCTGCCTGACCTTCGCAGGCGATGTGGCCGATGCGAATTTTTGCCGCCGGGTCATCGACGAAACCCAGCGGCTTTTTGGCCGGCTCGACATTCTGGTCAACAACGCCGGTGAGCAGCATCCTCAGAAGAGCCTAGAGGACATCAGCGAGGAACAGTGGGAGCGCACCTTCCGCACCAACATCTTCGGCATGTTCCAGCTGACCAAGGCCGCTTTGCCGGTGATGAAGGAGGGCGCCTCGATCATCAATACCACCTCGGTGACGGCCTACAAGGGCAACCCGAATCTGATCGACTACTCCTCGACCAAGGGCGCCATCACCAGCTTCACCCGCTCACTGGCGATCAACCTCGCGCCGCGTGGCATCCGGGTCAATGCGGTGGCGCCCGGGCCGATCTGGACGCCGCTGATTCCCTCGACCTTCGACGCGGATCACGTCGCCCACTTCGGGTCCAACACGCCCATGGAGCGCCCCGGCCAGCCCGAGGAGGTCGCTCCCGCCTACGTCTACCTCGCCAGTTCCGACTCGTCCTACGTCAGCGGCCAGGTCATCCATGTCAACGGCGGAACCGTCGTCAACGGTTGAGGAGTACAGCCATGCCACGCACGATCTGGAAAGGGGCCGTCAGCTTCGGCCTGGTACACATCCCGGTGGCGCTGGTGCCGGCCACCACTCGCCAGGGCATCGATTTCGACTGGCTCGACAAGCGCAGCATGGATCGGGTCGGCTACAAGCGAATCAACAAGACCACTGGCGAAGACATCGAAAGCGAAAACATCGTCAAGGGCGTCGAGTACGAGAAGGGGCATTACGTCGTTATCAGCGATGATGAGATCAAGGCAGCCCACCCGAAAGCCACCCAGACGGTCGATATCGTAGCGTTCGTGGACGCCAAGGACATTTCTTTCCTCTATATCGACACGCCGTATTACCTCACGCCCGATCGCCGGGGCGAAAAGGTCTATGCGCTGCTGCGCGAAACGCTGATCGAAACCGGCAAGGTGGGCATCGCCAACGTCGTGCTGCGTAACAAGCAGCACCTGGCCGTGGTGATGCCGATGGGCAAGGCGCTGGTGATGAACACGCTGCGTTGGGCCGACGAGGTGCGCGGCGTCGAATACCTGGAAATGAAGGACGAAGCGCTCAACGCCGACCTCAATCCGCGTGAACTGGACATGGCCAAGCGGCTGGTCGAAGACATGACCGAGGAATGGAAGCCGGAGCAGTTCAAGGACACCTTCCAGGACCAGATCATGGAGCTGGTCGAGCGCAAGGCGCGCGAGGGCAAGCTCGAGGCGGTCGGAGGGCCGGAAGAGGCCGTGGACCGTCGCAGTGCGGACGTCATCGACCTCACCGAACTGCTCAAGCGCAGCCTGGCGGGGAAATCCTCGAGCAAGGCCGCTGCCAGGGACGAACCCGAAGACGAGGAGGACGACGAGGAGGACAACGCTGCGCAAGCGAAGGCGCCTGCTCGCAAGACGGCCGCCAGCAAAACCACCGGTACCAAGGCCAAGGCACCTGCTAAAACCACCAGCGGCACGACACGCAAAGCCAGCGCAAGCAAAACCAGCAGCACCACCAGCAAGTCGAGAAAGAAAGCCAGCTGAGCGGGGCGCCGCGCATGCGGCGCTGAGCTAGCCTCATGAGGAGCCCACCGTGCCCCAAGCCCAGAGTCGGTCTGCCGAGAAAGCCCCCAGCAGGAAATCAGCGGCAGCCCCCAAGTCACCCAAACGTAAAGCGAGCGCCAGCGATAGTCGCCCTCCGGTCGGTGGAGTCGGCATCAGTCACCCGGAGCGGGTGATCGACACCACCAGCGGCGTGACCAAGAAGGGGCTCGCCGAGTACTACCTGAGCGTTGCCGAACACCTGCTGCCGCAATTGGCCAAGCGCCCGTTGTCCATCGTGCGGGCCCCCGAAGGTGTGGGTGGCGAGACGTTCTTCCAGCGCCACGCCGGCCGCTTGAAGATGCCGCACATGCGCGAGCTGGACAAATCGCTGGATCCGGAACATGCACGGCTGATGCAGGCCGACAACATCACCGCGGTGATCGAGGCGGTGCAGATGGGCACCCTCGAGTTCCACAGCTGGAATGCGCGCAGCGACAAGGTCGAACGGCCCGACCGGGTGATCTTCGATCTCGACCCGGACCCGTCGCTGCCCTGGTCGGCCATGGTGGACGCCACCTGCATGACCCTTGACCTGCTCGAGCGCGTCGGGCTACGTGGTTTTCTCAAGACCAGCGGTGGCCGCGGCATGCACGTGATGGTGCCGCTTGCCCGTCGCCACGATTGGACGCTGGCCCGCGAGTTCGCCCGCGCGGTGGCCGAGCGGCTGGCAGCAGAAGCCCCCGAGCGCATCGTCGCCAAGATGGGGCCGCAGAACCGGGTCGGAAAAATCTTCGTCGATTACCTTCGCAACCAGAAGGGCGCCAGCACCGTGGCGGCCTATTCGGTACGCGCACGGCCGGGCCTGCCGGTCTCGGTGCCCATCACCCGCGAGGAGCTGGGTCGGATCGAAGGCGCCGCCCAGTGGAACGTGACCAACCTCGCCGAGCGTCTGGCCAGCCTCCCCAGCGACCCCTGGACCGAATGCGCCTCGCTGGCGCAAATCATCAGCCAGGCGACTCTCAAGGCCTTGTCCGATCCTGCCTGAAACCGATCTGCAAGCCCGCCTGTCGCATAGCGCGACGGGATTTAGCGCAGTAAGGAACCAAGCGGAATTCCGCGCAGTCGACTGCCCACCTGATGAGTACATAAGAAAGACAGGAGAGACGCGATGACCGTGCGTGTATCCCGGCGACAATTCTTGAAGTTCGGCGCGGCTGGCCTGGGCGCATCGAGCATGGCGATGATGGGTTTCGCCCCCGATGAGGCACACGCGTCGATCCGGCATTTCAAGCTGACCGGCGCCAAGATGACCCGCAATATCTGCACTTACTGCTCCGTAGGTTGCGGCATGTTGCTCTACAGCCGCGGAGACGGCGCAATCAACGCGCATGAGGAAATCTTCCACGTCGAAGGCGATCCGGATCATCCGGTGAGCCGCGGTTCACTGTGCCCGCGCGGCTCCGGCGTACTCGACTTCATCAAGGCCAAGTCGCGGACCAAATTTCCCGAAGTCCGCGAGCCCGGCAGTAGCGAGTGGAAGCGGATCAGCTGGGACGAGGCCATGGAGCGCATCGCCCGCTGGATGAAGGACGACCGCGACGCCAACTTCGAGACCCATGACGAGCAAGGCAGGCTGGTCAACCGCTGGATGACGAGTTCGATGGTGGCCGCATCGGCCTGTACCAACGAGACGGCCTACCTCACCCAGAAGATCACCCGGGCGCTGGGCATTCTCAAGCTGGATAACCAGGCGCGCGTCTGACACGGACCGACGGTGGCAGGTCTTGCCCCTTCATTCGGTCGCGGTGCCATGACCAATCACTGGGTCGACATCCGCAACGCACACGTCATTCTCTCCATGGGAGGCAACTCCGCGGAGGCGCATCCTGTGGGCTTCCGGTGGGTCATGCAGGCCAAGGAGCGCAGCAACGCGATCCTGATTTCCATCGATCCGCGTTTTAACCGCACCACGGCGGTGGCCGACTATCACGCCTGGATCCGTACAGGCACCGATATCGTCTTTCTGGGCGGCTTGATCAGCTATCTGATCGAGAACAACCGCTACAACGACGAATACGTGCGCGCCTATACCGACGCGAGCCTGCTGGTGCACGAAGACTTCGGCTTCGAGGACGGGCTGTTCACCGGCTACGACGAAGCCAACCATCATTACGACCGCAAGACCTGGAACTTCCAGCTTGACGAGCAGGGTTTCGCGCGCCGTGACCCGACGTTGCAGGACCCACGCTGCGTGTTCCAGCTGATGCGCCAGCACTACAGCCGCTACACGGTGGAAATGGTCGAAACCACCTGCGGTATGCCGCGTGAAACCGTGCTGCAGCTGTGGGACCTGATCGCCCAGACGGCCGCGCCCGACAAGACCATGACCATGCTTTACGCGCTGGGCTGGACACAGCACTCGGTCGGTTCGCAGATGATTCGCACCGCGGCGATGGTGCAGCTCCTCCTGGGCAACATGGGCATGCTCGGCGGTGGGGTGAATGCTTTGCGCGGCCACTCCAACATCCAGGGCCTGACCGATATCGGCCTGCTGTCCAACCTGTTGCCGGGCTACATGAACCTGGCCTCGGTGGACCTGCAGAATTACCAGGCGTACCTCGACAAACGGATCAAGCAGCCGCTGCTGCCCGAGCAGGTGTCCTACTGGAAGTACTATGAGCGCTTCTTCGTCAGCACCATGAAGGCCTTTTACGGCGACGCGGCGACGGCCGAGAACAACTGGTGCTACGACTGGCTGCCCAAGCTTTCCGAGCCGATCTACGACGTGCTCTATGCCGCCAACGACATGGCCAACGGCAAGATGACCGGTGCCTTCTGCCAGGGCTTCAACATCCTCGCCGCATTCCCCGACAAGGCGAAGATGACCCGGGCGCTGTCGAACCTCAAATATCTGGTCGTCATGGACCCGCTGCAGACCGAGACCAGCGAGTTCTGGCAGAACCACGGAGCGTTCAACGACGTCGACCCGAGTCAGATCCAGACCACGGTGTTCCGCCTACCGACCACCTGTTTTGCCGAGGATGACGGCTCGATCACCAACAGCTCTCGCTGGTTGCAGTGGCACCATCGTGCCGCACCGCCACCTGGCGAGTCGCGCACCGACACCCACATCCTGGGTGATCTGTTCCAGCGCATTCGCAAGCTCTACGAAGAGGAGGGTGGCGCGTTCCCCGATCCGATCCTGAACATGGCTTGGGACTACAAGATTCGCGACTACCCGCAGGCCGACGAGCTGGCTCGCGAATACAACGGCCGTGCCCTGGCGGACATCGAGGACAAGGGCCAGATCATCCGGCGCAAGGGCGAGCTGCTCAATGACTTCGGCGAGCTGCGCGCAGACGGCTCCACCTCATGTGGCTGCTGGATCTACTCCGGCGCCTGGACCGAAGCCGGCAACATGATGGATCGGCGCGACAACGAGGACCCTTACGATAACGGGCAGACCCTGAATTGGGCGTGGGCCTGGCCGATGAACCGGCGGATCCTCTACAACCGCGCCTCGGCACGCCCGGACGGCACACCCTGGAACCCTGATCGCAGGCTGGTCTGGTGGAACGGCGAGCGCTGGGTGGGCGCCGACGTCCCTGACTATCCGATCGCGGCACCGCCAGAGCAGAACATCGGTCCGTTCATTCTCAACCAGAGCGGCGGCGGCCATTTCTTCGCCAGCGAATGGTTGAACGAGGGGCCATTCCCCGAGCACTACGAGCCGTTCGAGTCGCCCATCGACCACAACCCGCTCAGCCCCGATAACCCGCTGGCGTATCACAACCCGATCGGCCGGGTGTTCGAGGAAGACAAGCCCAATTTCGGCACGGCGAAGGAGTTCCCGTACGCGGCGACCACCTACCGGCTGACCGAGCACTTTCACTACTGGACGCACCACGTACTGCTCAACGCCATCGCGCAGCCGGAAAAGTTCGTCGAGATCGGCGAGACGTTGGCCGAGGAACTGGGCATCAAGGCGGGCGAGAAGGTCCGGGTGACCTCCAAGCGCGGCTACATCGAGGCGGTGGCGGTGGTGACCAAGCGGCTGATACCGCTGCAGATCACCGGCAAGACCGTGCATCAGGTCGGCATTCCGATTCACTGGGGCTTCCTGGGGGTGGCGAAGAAGGCATTCCTCACCAATACCCTGACGCCAGTGGTTGGCGACGGTAATACGCAAACACCGGAATTCAAGTCGTTCCTGGTGAACGTGGAGAAACTGGGAGGGCGTGCCTGATGCGTGGCGAACAACCCAACATGCAGAACTTCATCCAGCGCTCGGCGACGCCCGTGGCGACGCCGCAGGTGCGTACCGGCGGCGTTGAGCCGGTGACCAAGCTCATCGACGTTTCGGTGTGCATTGGCTGCAAGGCCTGTCAGGTCGCCTGCTCGGAATGGAACGACCTGCGCGATGAAGTGGGCGAGTGCGACGGCACCTACAACAACCCGCAGGACCTGACGCCGCAATCGTTCGAGGTGATGCGCTTCTCCGAATACGTCAACGAGGAGGGCGGGCTGGAGTGGTTGATCCGCAAGGACAACTGCATGCATTGCGCCGAGCCGGGCTGCCTCAAGGCGTGCCCGTCTCCGGGAGCGATCGTGCAGTACGCCAACGGCATCGTCGACTTCAACTCCGAGCATTGCATCGGCTGCGGCTATTGCGTGGCCGGCTGTCCGTTCAACATCCCGCGGATCTCGCAGAAGGACCACAAAGCCTACAAGTGCACCCTCTGTTCGGACCGCGTATTCGCGGGCCTGGAGCCGGCCTGCGTGAAGAGCTGCCCGACCGGGTCGATCCAGTTCGGCACCAAGGAACAGATGCTCGACTACGGCGCGCACCGGGTGGAGAAGCTCAAGGAACGCGGCTTCGATAACGCCGGCATCTATGACCCGGCCGGCGTCGGCGGCACCCATGTGATCTATGTGCTGCAGCACGCCGACAAGCCGGAGATCTACAGCGGGTTGCCGAAGGATCCGCACATCAGCCCGCTGGTGGATCTGTGGAAAGGCGTGACCAAGCCCTTCATGTCGGCGGCGCTCGGCATCTCCGTGCTGGCGGGCTTCTTCCACTACATGGTCAAGGGGCCGAAGGAAGAACCCGAAGACGATCCGGATCCGGAAAAGGCAGCGGCCGCGCGCGAGCTCGATCGCAGCGAGGAGGGGCGGCTATGAGTCATTCCAACGTCGAGAAAGGGATCCTGCGCTACGGCTGGTGGTCGCGGTTCAATCACTGGCTGATCGCGATCTGCTTCGTCGCACTCACACTGAGCGGCCTGGCACTGTTCTACCCGCTTTTCTTCGGGTTGACCGGTCTGTTCGGCGGTCCTACGGCGACGCGAATCATTCACCCCTTCATCGGGGTGTTCATGTGCCTCTTCTTCGCGATCCAGGCGGTGCGGTTCTTCAAGGCCAACCTGATCCGCAAGCATGACGTGCAGTGGGCCAAGCAGATCGGCGACGTGCTCTCCAACCGCGACGACAGGTTGCCGCCGGTGGGTCAGAACAACGCCGGACAGAAGCTGGTGTACTGGATCTTCCTGTTCAGCGTGCCGGTGCTGCTGGTGACCGGAATCATCATGTGGCAGCCATATTTCGCCATGGCGATGCCCCGCGAACTGTTGCGCTGGGCTGTGATGATCCATGCCTACGCGGCATTCATCGCGATCATCACCCTGGTGATTCATGTCTACTCGGCGATTTGGGTGAAGGGCTCCATCCGGGCGATGACTCAGGGCCGGGTGAGTCGTGCCTGGGCGAAGCACCATCATGGTCTCTGGTATGACGAAATCGTCCGTGGAGAAAAGCAGGGCGACGACACGCGCTTGCCTGCGACGAGTGAAACCACAAGGAAATCGACATGAGCGCAGTAGCCCCGGAACACAGCTTTGGCAACGCGCCGAGCGGAATCATGGATCCACCGACAATAGCCTTGCCCGATGCGCAGGTGTTCAGCCGTCGCGCGGCACGGCTGCGGGAGCTGGTGGTGATGGTCCCGGCGCTGGACGAGTTTCTTTCGTTCATGGCGCGGGTGGTACAGGCGCAGGATCAGGCACTGCAACGCGAACCGCGGTGGCAGCCTGAAGCTGGCGCCTTCGACCTCGCCCTGGAGCACGGCATGCCGCCGCTCGGCGTCGATGCGCTGCGGCGCGACCTGGACTGGAAGCAGGACCTGACTGCGCTGCTCGATGCCATCGAGCTGCATGTGGGCGAGCGGCAGCGGCCGCTTATCCAGACCCTGCGGGATATGTCGCCCGAGCAGCTCGATGCGTTGGCCGATGAGGTCATCGACGTACGCCCAGGCACGCAGGAGAACCGCGGGCTCATGCCACTGGTAGCGGCTGCCTTGCAGGTCGCCTGGGTCAGGCTGGCTCGCCAGCTGCCCCGACCGCCGAAGCGCCCGAGCGCGGAAAGCCGCGGTGTCTGCCCGTGCTGCGGTTCCTTGCCGGTGGCCAGTGTGGTGCACAACGAACGGCATCGCAGCGGGGTGCGCTATCTGCATTGCAGTCTGTGTTCGACCGAATGGCATCTCGAACGGGTGCGCTGCAGCGTCTGCGACAGCGGAGCGAAGCTGACCTATCTCGGGCTCGACGACGAGAAAGGCAAGCCTTTCCTGCCGATCCAGGCCGAGGCCTGCGGCGAATGCCATAGCTACCTGAAGGTGGCGCAGCGCGAGCTGCACGGTCGAGCCGAGCCGGTTGCCGACGACCTGGCAAGCCTGGGGCTGGACCTGCTGCTGGCCGAACAGGGCGAGTTCGCACGCAGCGGGTACAACCCTTTGCTGATTCTCGGCGACTGATCGCGGTCAAGACCGCGAAGAGGGCGATGCCGATCAAGCGCCGAGCGCTAGGCCGTTAAGAGCGAGTCCGTTCAGCGGTAACAGGTATTAGAGAGGCTGTTGCTGCTGATCGGCCACCACTTGTCCTCCATAAAGTGTCCCCGGCTTGAAGAACTCGTCGAGTTCGTCGGCACAGGGCACTTGCGGAAGGTCGCCGGGTTGATCGTGCACGATGGGGTCCGGTTGGGGGATGTCGAGGCGTGCGTGAATCATGGTGTCTCCTGCCGTGACGGCCGTTTCGCAAGGGTGCCGCAAGGCCCGTAGGCCGACGCTGAATTGAGGTGGACGCAGGCGCTTAGTTCCTGCCGCTTGTCCGTTGGCGACAGGCGGCGCAGCCCCCGTTTTTACTGAACTTTGCCCTGCCGGCGCGCTCGGAAATAACACGGCCCGGCAAACCGCGTGAGCGGCTTCCGGCCTGCCGCCAGGCACCACACAGCGCTCCGGTCCGTGCCAGGCGGTGACCGTCTCGTCCATACCATGTCCACGCGCCTCAGGAGTCCGCTCGATGACCGACGTACCTCAGCCAGATTCGATGAGCCCCATTTCACTCGAAGAGGCGATGCGGGCGCCACGTATCGCCATTGAGGCAACCGAACCGGCAGTGGATGACGGTCGCTATCCGGCCAAGACGATCATCGGGCAGCCGGTCGATGTCAGCAGCAAGATCTTCGCCGATGGCCACGACCAGCTTGCGGCGGTGGTGTGCTGGCGGCAGAAAGGCGAGCAGAACTGGCGTCGTGCTCGTCTGAAGCTGATCACCAACGACCTCTGGCAAGGGCATTTCACCCCCACGCAGGTCGGTCCCCACGAGTTCCGCATCGAATCCTGGTGGGATCTCTGGGAAACCTATCGCTACGAACTGTCGAAAAAGCACGGCGCAGGCGTGCCGGTGCAGCTCGAACTCGAAGAAGGGCGCCTGCATCTGGAGCGCGCGGTTCAGCGGGCTCAGGGCGAAACCCGTGCGGTACTCGAAGACATCATGCATCGCCTGGCCTCGTCGCATCTGGACGACGAACGTGTATCGGTAATGCTCGCCAGCGAGACGGCCGCCGCCATGGCCGACGCCGACGCACGCGAGCACTGCAGCGTGAGCCACGTTTTCCCGCTGGAGGTTGAGCGACCCCTGGCCCAGTTCGCCAGTTGGTACGAGCTGTTCCCCCGCTCGGAAACCGACAGCCCCGACCGCCACGGCACCCTACGGGACGTGATCAAGCGGTTGCCGGCGATCCGCGACATGGGCTTCGACGTGCTCTATTTCCCGCCGATCCATCCGATCGGACGCAAGCACCGCAAGGGACCCAACAACAGCCTTGAAGCCGGCCCGCAGGATCCGGGCAGCCCTTATGCCATCGGCAGCGAAGAGGGTGGGCATGAAGCTATCCATCCGGAGCTGGGCACCGTCGATGACTTCCGTGCGCTGGTTTCTGCGGCGGCCGACCATGGCCTGGAGATCGCCCTCGATTTCGCTATCCAGTGCTCGCAGGACCATCCCTGGCTCGAGCAGCATCCCGGCTGGTTCTCCTGGCGGCCCGATGGGACCATTCGCTACGCGGAAAACCCACCGAAGAAGTACCAGGACATCGTCAACGTCGACTTCTACGCCGAGGACGCCATGCCCGATCTCTGGATCGCGCTGCGCGACGTGGTGCAGGGCTGGGTAGACCTCGGCGTGAAGGTGTTCCGCGTGGACAACCCGCACACCAAGCCATTGCCGTTCTGGCAATGGCTGATCGCCGATATCCGTTCGCGCGACCCCGACGTGATGTTCCTCGCCGAGGCCTTCACCCGACCGGCGATGATGGCGCGTCTGGGCAAGGTGGGCTTCAACCAGAGCTACACCTACTTCACCTGGCGCAACACCAAGGCCGAACTCACCGAATACCTCACCGAGCTTAACGAGCCGCCGCTGCGGTACTGCTACCGGCCGAACTTCTTCGTCAACACGCCGGACATCAATCCGTTCTTCCTGCACAGCTCGGGGCGGCCAGGCTTTCTCATCCGTGCGGCGCTAGCAACCATGGGGTCGGGCCTGTGGGGCATGTATTCGGGATTCGAACTCTGCGAGTCGGCGCCCTTGCCGGGCAAGGAGGAATACCTGGACTCCGAGAAGTACCAGATCCGTCCACGCGACTACCGCGCCCCCGGCAACATCATTGCCGAGATCGCCCAGCTCAACCGGATTCGCCGGCAGAACCCGGCACTGCAGACCCACCTCGGCTTCAAGGCCTACACCGCGTGGAACGACAACATCCTGTTCTTCGGCAAACGCACGGCCGACCGCTCCAATTTCATCCTGATCGCGATCAACCTCGATCCGCACAACGCCCAGGAAGCGCACTTCGAGTTGCCGCTATGGGAGCTGGGCCTGCCCGATGGCGCGCAGACCCATGGTGAAGACCTGATGAACGGCCACCGCTGGAGCTGGTACGGCAAAACCCAATGGACGCGACTCGAACCCTGGAACCTGCCGTTCGGCATATGGCGCTGGACCGTGCCTGCGGTGGAACAGAACGGCTAGTCGAACAAAAAAACTGAAGCTCGTTTATTAAGACGGACAAATAACTCTTTGAAATGAAAGGGTAACGGCGTGGGAAAGCCAGGGCGCTACTAACGACCAGGGCCTGCTCGTCAATACCGTCTCCACGGGAGGCGGACGAGCCGAGGCAAGGAAATACACCATGGCTAAACCCCGCAGACCTGCCAAACCCGCTGCCTTCATCAAGGACCCGCTCTGGTACAAGGACGCGGTCATTTATCAGGTGCACCTGAAGTCATTCTTCGACGCCAACAACGATGGGGTCGGCGACTTCGCTGGCCTCATCGAAAAGCTCGACTACATTGCCGATCTGGGCGTCAACACCGTCTGGCTGCTGCCGTTCTATCCGTCGCCACGGCGTGACGACGGCTACGACATTTCCGAATACCGAGGCGTGCATGGCGACTACGGCACCCTGACCGATGCGAAGCGCTTCATCGCCGAGGCCCACAAGCGCGGCCTGCGAGTGATCACCGAACTGGTCATCAACCACACCTCCGACCAGCACCCCTGGTTCCAGCGTGCGCGCAAGGCCAAGCCGGGCTCGGCGGCGCGAAACTTCTACGTTTGGTCCGATACCGACGAGAAGTACCAAGGCACCCGCATCATCTTTCTCGACACCGAGAAATCCAACTGGACTTGGGACCCGGTGGCCAAGCAGTACTTCTGGCACCGCTTCTACTCCCACCAGCCGGACCTGAATTTCGACAACCCCCAAGTGATGAAGGCGGTGCTCGGCGTGATGCGCTACTGGCTCGACCTGGGGATCGACGGCCTGCGCCTGGATGCCATTCCCTACCTGGTCGAGCGCGATGGCACCAACAACGAGAACCTGCCGGAGACCCACGCGGTGCTCAAGCAGATTCGCGCGGAGATCGACGCCAATTACCCGGACCGCATGCTGCTCGCCGAGGCCAACCAATGGCCCGAGGACACCCAGCAGTATTTCGGCGGCGAGGAGGGCGGGCCGGGGGACGAATGCCACATGGCGTTTCACTTCCCGTTGATGCCGCGCATGTACATGGCCATCGCCCAGGAAGACCGCTTCCCGATCACCGACATCCTGCGCCAGACCCCGGAAATCCCGGCCAACTGCCAGTGGGCGATCTTCCTGCGCAACCACGACGAGCTGACCCTCGAAATGGTGACCGACAGGGAGCGCGACTACCTCTGGAACTACTACGCCTCGGACCGTCGCGCGCGAATCAACCTCGGGATTCGCCGGCGCCTGGCGCCCTTGCTCGAGCGCGATCGCCGGCGCATCGAACTGCTCAACTGCCTGCTCCTGTCGATGCCGGGCACGCCGACGATGTACTACGGCGACGAGATCGGCATGGGCGACAACATATTCCTCGGCGACCGCGACGGCGTACGAACCCCCATGCAGTGGTCGGTCGACCGCAACGGCGGCTTCTCGCGTGCCGACCCTGCGAGTTTGGTGCTCCCGCCGATCATGGACCCGCTCTACGGCTACCAGACGATCAACGTCGAGGCGCAACAGCGCGACCCCCATTCGCTGCTCAACTGGACGCGTCGCCTGCTGGCCATCCGCAAGCAGTTCAAGGCGTTCGGCCGCGGCACCATGAAGATGCTGGCGCCGTCGAACCGCCGCATCCTGGCCTATCTGCGCGAATACACGGCGCCCGATGGCGAGCAGGAAATGATCCTGTGCGTCGCCAACCTGTCGCGCTCGGCGCAGGCCGCCGAACTCGAACTTTCCCATTACGCCGGCATGGTGCCGGTGGAGATGATCGGCGGCAGTGCGTTCCCGCCGATCGGCCAGCTGTCCTATCTACTGACGCTGCCACCTTACGGCTTCTACTGGTTCCAGCTGGCCTCCAGCAACCAGATGCCGAGCTGGCACCAGCAACCGGTGGAAACCATGCCCGACTTCCAGACATTGGTGCTCAAGCGCCTCGATACCATCACCTCGGCGAACAGGAAGATTCTCGAGACCGAGTCCCTGCCGACCTACCTGCCCAAGCGCCGCTGGTTCGCCGCCAAGGACGAAAAGATCGAGTCAATGAAAATTTGCTACACCGTGCCGTTCGGCAATCCGCAACGTCCGGTGCTGCTCAGCGAGATCTCGGTGACCACGGCCACCCGTACCGATTACTACCAGCTGCCACTGGGCTTCCTCGCCGAGGCGGATTTCGACATGGCTCTGCCGCAGCAGCTGGCCATGGCACGGGTACGCCGTGGCCCACAGGTGGGGCTGCTGACCGATGGTTTTACCCTGGAGCCTTTCGTGCTGGGCGTGATCCAGGCACTGCGCGACGAACTGGTGGTGCCATGCGGCGACGACGAAATCCGCTTCGTGCCGATGGCGCAACTGGCCGAGTGCGAGCTGCCGGCCGATGCCGAGGTGCGCTACCTCTCGGCCGAGCAGTCCAACAGTTCGGTCATCGTCGGCAGCAGCATGATGCTCAAGCTGATCCGGCGGATATCGGCCGGTGTGCACCCGGAACTGGAAATGGGCGCGTTCCTCACCGAACAGGGTTATGGCCACATCTCGGCGATGCTGGGCCAGGTCAGTCGGGTGTCCAAGGACGGCACCCCGCACGCATTGATGGTGGTGCAGCGCTTCCTCGACAACCAGGGCGATGCCTGGGAGTGGACGCTCAACGTGCTGGACCGCGCGGTACGCGACGAGATCGCCGGAGGCGTGTCGCTGCACGAGAACCAGTATGACGCCATGGAGGAGCTCGAAGCCTTCAACCGGCTGCTCGGCCAGCGCCTCGGCGAGCTGCACGTGGCATTGGCTACCGATACCGACAACGCGGCCTTCGCCCGCGAGACCACGGACAAGAAGATGAGCAAGGTCTGGGCCGAGGCGGTAAGCGCACAACTCGAACGCGCCCTGGACATCCTCGCCGAACACCGCAGCCGGCTCGAAAAGGCCGACGTGGCGCTGGTCGACAAGCTGCTGGGCAAGCGCGACGCGCTGGTCGAGGAGACCAGGCGGCTGGCCGCCAGCACGGTCGGAGGGTTGCGCATCCGCGTCCATGGAGACCTGCACCTGGGGCAGGTCCTGGTGGCGCAGGGCGACGCCTACTTCATCGATTTCGAAGGCGAACCGGCGCGTCCGTTGGAAGAGCGCCGCGCCAAGCTGAGCCCGTTCAAGGACGTCTCCGGAGTGCTGCGTTCGTTCGAATACGCAGCCGCCATGACCGTGCGCAATACGCAGAGCAGCGACACCTCCGAGGTGGCCGCGCAGGCCCGTCAGCGGATTGCGGCGAACTATCGGCAGAGCGCGCGTTCTGTGTTCCTTGAAGCTTATTACAAGGCGGCACAAAGCCTTGCGCACGCCTGGACTTCGACCGACGGCGCAGAGGCGGCGCTCGCACTGTTCAGCCTGGAAAAAACCGCTTATGAGATCGCCTACGAGGCCGAGAACCGACCGGCCTGGCTATTCGTCCCGCTGCAAGGGCTGGCGATGCTGGCGCAACAGTTTTTCGATGGAGATTCCAAATGAGTGATCGACCGGCCATTTCCCTGTCAGGCGAAACCCTGTTGCCGAGTGATGCGGATGTCGACGCACTGGTGCGCGCCGAACATGGCGATCCGTTCTCCATTCTCGGGCCACATCCCGATGGGGCCGGCCAGGTGGTGCGGGCTTACTTGCCTAACGCGCTGGGTGTGGACCTGCTCGACCGCTCCGGCAACAACGTCCTGGCGACCATGGAACAGGGTCAGGTGCCGGGCTTTTACTTTGCTCGCCTCAGCCATGCACAGCCTTACCTGCTGAGCATTCGCTGGGCAGGCGGGCAGCAGGTCACCGAAGACCCCTACAGCTTTGGGCCCTCGCTGGGGGATATGGACATCTACCTTTTCGCCGAGGGCAAGCACCGTAACCTGGCACACAGCTTCGGCGCCCAGGTAATGGAAATAGACGGCGTGCAGGGTGTGCGTTTCGCGGTCTGGGCGCCCAATGCGCGCCGCGTGTCGGTGGTCGGCGACTTCAACAGCTGGGACGGCCGTCGCTACCCGATGCGCGTGCGTCACCCGGCAGGCGTCTGGGAGATATTCATTCCCCGCCTGCAGCCCGGTGAGCGCTACAAGTACGAGATCCTCGGGCCCGACGGCGTGGTGCCGCTTCGCGCCGATCCGGTGGCCCTGGCCACCGAACATCCGCCGGGCACCGCGTCGATCGTCGCCAAGCCGTTCGAGCACCAGTGGCAGGACGAGGCGTGGATGCAGCAGCGCGTCGTCCGGCAGGGTTACGACAAGCCGATGTCCATCTACGAGGTGCATGCAGGTTCCTGGCGCCGCGACGGCGGTGACGATGGGCGCCTGTACGACTGGCACGAGCTGGCCGAGCGGCTGATTCCCTACGTGGTCGAGATGGGCTTTACCCATATCGAGCTGATGCCGATCATGGAGCACCCGTTCGGTGGTTCCTGGGGTTATCAGTTGCTCTCCCAGTTCGCGCCGAGTGCGCGCTACGGCAGCGCCGAAGACTTCGCCGCCTTCGTCGATGCCTGCCACAACGCCGGGATCGGCGTGATCCTCGACTGGGTACCGGCGCATTTCCCGACCGATGCCCATGGCCTCGGCCATTTCGACGGGACCTCGCTCTACGAGTACGCGCATCCGTTCGAGGGCTTTCACCAGGATTGGGACACCTACATCTACAACCTGGGCCGCACCGAGGTGCATGGCTTCATGCTGGCGTCGGGGCTGCACTGGCTGCGCGATTTCCATATCGATGCGCTGCGCGTCGATGCGGTGGCCTCGATGCTCTATCGCGACTATTCACGCAAGGAAGGCGAGTGGATACCGAACCGTTTCGGTGGCCGCGAGAACCTGGAGGCGATCGATTTCCTGCGACATCTCAACGAGGTGGTTCCCGCCGAGGCGCCGGGCGCGCTGGTCATCGCCGAGGAGTCGACGGCCTTTCCAGGCGTTTCCAAGCCGGCTTCTGAGGGCGGGCTGGGGTTCGCTTACAAATGGAACATGGGCTGGATGCACGACAGCCTCAAGTACATGCACGAAGATCCGGTCAACCGCAGGTACCACCATGACATGATGACGTTCAGCATGGTCTATGCCTATTCGGAGCACTTCGTGCTGCCGATCTCCCACGACGAAGTGGTGCATGGCAAAGGCTCGCTGATCGACAAGATGCCGGGCGATCGCTGGCAGAAGTTCGCCAACCTTCGGGCGTATCTGGGCTTCATGTGGGCGCACCCCGGAAAGAAGCTGCTGTTCATGGGCAGCGAGTTCGGCCAGTGGCGCGAGTGGAGCCACGACCGCGAGCTGGACTGGTTCCTGCTCGACGAACCCGATCATCGCGGCGTGCAGTCACTGATGCGCGACCTGAACAGGCTCTACGTCCAGGAGCCCGCGCTGCACGAACTGGATCACGATCCCCAAGGTTTCCAGTGGTTGATCGGCGATGATCGACAGAACAGCATCTTCGCCTGGTTACGCCGTAGTGCTACCGGACATCCGCTGCTGGTGGTGGTCAACTTCACGCCCGTGGTGCGCCAGGAGTACCGGATTGGTGTGCCGGTCGCCAGCAAATGGCTGGAAGTGCTCAACAGCGACGCAGAGGTCTATGGTGGTTCCAATGCCGGCAACGGGGGCGGCGTGGTGGCCGATGAGGACAGCAGCCACGGCCAGCCGTATTCGCTGAAGCTGACCCTGCCGCCGCTGTCGGTGATCATCCTGCGCCCGCAGGAGTAGCGGCGCGGAGTATAGGGCAGCTGTGCTGTAAGGAACAATGCGCCGGCCCCGGCGCATTGTCGTTTCAGTAAACCTTAAAGATCGCGGTCAAGACTAGGCGTCCCCAACTAGGCGTCCCCAACCGCTCCCACGGGCGGATGTCGTCCACTTGATCAGTGACCGAACGCTATATCCGCACAGTTGTGGGTGCCATCTGACCGGCGGCGGGGACACATACCGCTGTCGTGGGAGCGAAAGGGCCCGACGCTGATCAGGCCCGTTCAAGCCAATCCTTCGGCCGAGGAGTCAGGCATTCCTCTGGCCGACAGGGCGCCGGGTGCGCAGTTTCTTCGCCCGCGCCTCGAGGATGACGTAGACCAGGGTGGCAAACAGCAGGGGAATCAGGAAGTAGATGACCCGATAGCCGATCAGTGCCGCGACGACGCTGCCTTTGCTCATTTCGTCGGCGAGCATGGCGACGAACACCGCTTCGATCACACCCAGACCGGCCGGAATGTGCGCGATGACACCGGCAATGCTGCTGATCATCAGAATGCCCAAAACCTGCGGATAGCTGACCTGTTGCAACAGCATGAAGTACACCACCATTGCCATCAGCGACCAGTTGGCCGCCCCGAGTACCAGTTGGACCACTGCCAGGCGTAGCGAGGGCAGCTGTATTTCGTGGCCTCGAAGGGTCCAGGAACGCCGTTTGGAGAAGCCGCACAGGGCGAGGTAGATCACCGCGATGCCGATCAGCGCCGCGCCAAGCACGCGCAAGGCGGTCGCGCCGATTTCCCACTGCGTCGGCGGAGTTATCCAGCCGAACGCGAAGATGACGCCAGCCAGCCACATGTAGCCCAACCAGTTGGTCAGCACACTGAGCGTGAACACCCGAGTGATCTGCGCCGGCTTCAGACCGAGCCGCGAGTACAGCCGAAAGCGCAGCGCGATGCCGCCGACCCAGGCGCTGAGGTTGAGGTTGAACGCATAGCAGACGAAGGTGACCGGCAGGATCTGCCTGACTGGCAAGTCATGCTTGGCGTAGCGCTTGCCCAGCACATCGAAGAAGCAATACACCCCATAACTGGCCGCCGCGGCAGCGCTGGCGAACAGCAGGATACGCGCATCGTAATTGCGTAGCGTGGTCCACACTTCCTGCCAGTCAATATTGCGCGCCAGGCTTACCAACAAGCCGACGACCAGGGCGAAGAACACATAAGTGAGGATCTTCTTGAGGGTCGGCCACCACCGGCGCCAGCGGCTCTGAGGCGCATCCTGCGCGTGGCTCGCACTCATTGGCTGTCTCGCGGCAGAGGGGACGTTTTGGTCGGCTGCAGGGCGCCTTCCTCGGGAGGCGATCCGCCGAATACCGCGACCTTCGGCGTGTGTGCCGGAATCAGCCCCACCAGCGCCGGAAAATTGCGCAGGAAGTGGAAGATGATGAACACCAGCGGTGCACGCCAGAAGTACCCGCGCACGATGCGCTCGAGCGGAATGCGGCGGCAGTCGTTCTGCAACAGCACGTCGAGCTTTTCATGCAGCTGCCGATTGAAGGTGTGGTCGCGGATGATCAGGTTCGCCTCCAGGTTCAGCGACAGGCTCAACGGGTCGAGGTTGCTCGAGCCCACGGTGGACCATTCGTAATCGGCCAGCGCCACCTTGCCGTGCAGCGGCCGACGGCAGTATTCGTGGATCTCCACGCCGTCTCGCATCAGGTAGTTGTAGAGCATGCGCGCACCGAACTTGGCGATCGGCATGTCCGGCTCGCCCTGGAGGATCAGCCGTACCCGCACGCCCCGGCGCGCGGCGTTGCGAATCTCCCGGAGTACCCGGTAGCCGGGGAAGAAGTAGGCGTTGGCGATCACCAGCCGCGAGCGCGCATCGCGGATCGCCTGCAGGTAATGCTCCTCGATGTCGTTGCGGTGTTCCTCGTTGTCGCGGGTGACGAACAGGGTGCGAGCTTCGCCGCGCGACGGCGAAACGCGGGTGTCGTGCTTTTGCGGGTCACGGCGGCGCCACCAATGTCGCCCCTGCTCCTGCGGGGCCACGGTGGTGAGTGCGAAGCGGTGAATGTCGTTGACCACCGGGCCTTCGACCATCACCGCATAGTCCTGCTTGGCGCCGGGGCCGAAGTCGCCGACATGGTCAGCGGAGAAGTTGATGCCGCCGATGAACGCGACCTCCGCATCGACCACCACGATCTTGCGGTGCAGACGGCGGAACAGGTTGACCCGCTTGCCCAGCAGGCGTTTGCGCGGATCGAACATGTGGATGCGAATCCCGACGTCGGTCAGCGACTTGATGAAGGGTTCGCTCAGGTCCGCAGAGCCGTAGCCATCCACCGTGATGTCGATGCTGACGCCGCGTTGGGCCGCGGCGATCAGTACGTGCTGCAGCTGGGTGCCGATCTTGTCTTCGAAGAGGATGAAGGTTTCGAGCAACACTTCCTTTTGGGCCAATCCGATGGCCTCGAACACTGCGGGGAAGAACTCCTCGCCGTTCTCCAGCAACTGAAGACGATTTCCGTCTCTCCAGTGAAATTTCATAGGTGTATCTCCACCGCCAGGGGCAGATGATCGGACAAATGAGTCCAGGGTTTGTTGCCAAGAATTTTCGGAGAATGGCTCGTGGCGTTGCGCACGTAGATGCGATCGAGCCGCAGCAGTGGCCATCGCGCGGGGAAGGTTTTGGCCAGGCACCCATGGGCTACCTGAAACACCTCGTGCAGGCCCTTGCAGTGATCCAGGACCTGGCCGGCACGCACGCGCCAGTCGTTGAAATCTCCGGCCACTACCACGGGCGCGCCTTCGGGCAGGCTGTCGAGCAGCTCGCAGAGCAGCTTCAGTTGTTGCTGCCGGTGCGCTTCGCGCAGGCCAAGGTGTACGCAGATGGCGTGGAACTCATCGTGTCCCGGCACCTGCAGCACGCTGTGGAGGAGCCCGCGACGCTCGGGGCCGCTGATGGATATATCGAGGTTCTCGTAGCGCAGGATGGGAAACTTGGACAGCACCGCATTGCCGTGATCGCCATCCGGGTAGACGGCGTTGCGCCCATAGGCGAAGTCGGCCCAGATGCTGTCGGCGAGAAATTCGTACTGCGGTGTCTGCGGCCAGTTGTGGAAGCGCACGGCGTGCTTCTGGTGCGTGCCCAGGACTTCCTGGAGGAACACCACGTCGGCGCCGACGGTGCGTACCGCTTCGCGCAGTTCCGGCAGGATGAAGCGGCGGTTCAGCGCGGTAAAACCCTTGTGAGTGTTGACGGTGAGAAGTCGGATCGAGTTGACCGCGGTGGACATGTGCGCGTCGAGCTGGGTGGCATCCAGTGGTGCGTGGGGGTGAGTCACTACGTATCTCCTTGCAACTGGCCTGGTGTGGTTTCCAGGTCGGCGTCCAGACCGAGGCGTTGGAGCAGGCCTCGCGCGTCATAGGGCGCCCGGACTTTCACGTCGTTATCGAAGTAGCAGTACACGTCTCGGGACTTGCGCTTCGGTGGCTCGGTCTGGCTGATCAGGTGGGCATCTTCGGGCTGTGAGCCGTCACGCCAGAGGCTGATGCGTCGGCACCATTCGTCGAGCGCTTCGGGCGTGTAGCCGCTGGTGTAGAGCTGTTCGGCACCATGCAGGCGGATATAGACGAAGTCGCTGGTCAGGTCCTCCCGGTATGGCCATTTCCCGGCCGTGTCGGCAACCACCAGCGCCACCTTGTATTGGCGCAGGAGGGCAACGAAAGCCGGATCGACGAAGCTCTCGTTACGAATTTCGACGGCGTGGCGCATTCGTCGCTTGCGGTCGATTTCCAGACAACTGCGGCCTTCCATCCGCGGGTCGCAGCCACGGGCCGCTTCGAGCGCCGCCTCGGTGTCGGTCGGCAACAGCTTGAGGAATGCTTCGAAGACTTCGGGGCTGAATTTGAAGGAGGGCGGAAACTGCCAGAGGATCGGGCCGAGTTTTTCACGCAGATTGAAAATGCCCGATGCGAAGAAGTTAGCGATGGGTTTTTCGACGTCTTGAAGGCGCCGGATATGCGTAACGTAACGCGGCGCCTTGACGCTGAATACGAAGCCTTGCGGCGTGTCGGCATACCAGTTTGCATAGAGCTCCGGTTTTTGCAGTGAGTAGAACGAGCCGTTGATCTCGATGCTGCTGACGGCACGGGAGGCAAAGTGCAGCTCGTTCTTCTGCACCAGCCCCTTGGGATAGAAATCGCCGCGCCACGGGGTGTAGCGCCAGCCTGAGATTCCAATGCGGATGGCTGCCATGCCCGACTGCTCCTGGCTAACGCTTGGGGTTCTGCATGGTGGTTGGATCGCTGGCCGGGAAGGTATCGGCAATGGCGTCGTCGAGCCGCTCCTCGCCTTGCGTGCTGTCCGCATCGTCCGAGCGCGTCGACTGCGGATGCAGCTCGACCTTGACCCAGCCGTTTTCGCGCCGATCGAACGCCTTGAACGCCGCGATCACGTCGTTCATCGGTTTGACCTGGGTAAGGATTTGGGCGGGGTCGATGCGCTTGGCCATGACCATTTCGATCAGCTTGGGGATGTACTTGCGGTGATGGCAGTTGCCCATGGTGATGGTGAGATTGCGGTTCATCGCCATGCCGATCGGGAAGGTCATCGCGTCCGGTGGGTAGACGCCGATGATCGCCAGCGTGCCGGCCTTGGCCAGGCTCTGTACCGCCCATTCCAACGCCTGCGCAGGCGCGTCACCGGGCTTCCAGCTGCCGTCCGCCCCCTGCGGCTGATCGCTGACCGGCTTGGCTTCGCTCTGGTGCCCGCACAGCCCATGCTCGGCATCGACGCCAACGGCATCGATCGCTCGGTCGACGCCAATGCCGCCGGTGAGCCGCTTGATCGCCTCAACGGGATCCTCGCGGTTGAAGTCGATCACCTCGGCGCCCTGTTTGCGCGCCATGCGCAGGCGGTCGTCGAACTGGTCGACCGCGAAGATGCGCCCGGCGCCCATCAGCCGCGCACTGGCGATGGCGAACAGGCCAACCGGCCCGCAACCGAACACGGCCACGGTGTCGCCATCCTTGATGCCGGCAATGTCCGCACCGAAGTATCCGGTGGGAAAGATGTCGGACAGCAGGATGGCCTGGTCGTCGCTTATCTCCGGTGGCAGCTTCACCAGCCCGACGTTGGCGAAGGGTATGCGCGCCTTTTCCGCCTGCAGACCGTTGAACGGGCCAGTGGCTGCCGGGCCGCCGAAGAATGAAGTTCCGGCCGATTTGCCGTTGGGGTTGGCGGTGTCGCATTGGGCGTAATAGCCGGCGCGGCAGTAGGAACAGTTGCCGCAGGCGATGGTGGAGGGGATCACCACACGGTCGCCGATCTCCAGGTTACGCACGTCTTCGCCCAGCTCCTCGACGATGCCGACACCCTCGTGGCCGAGGATGGTGCCGGCTTTCATGCCGCTGAACGTGCCTCGGACGAAGTGCAGGTCGGTCCCGCAGATGGCCGATGCGGTGATCCGCACGATGGCGTCGGTAGGGGCTTCGATGCGCGGTTCCGGCACATCGTCCAAACGGATATCGCCTACGTCGTGAAATACAACCGCTTTCATAGTCTCTCCGGTCAGGTTGATGGCCGCATGACCGATGGACATGCGGCTGGCCGTGGCGTTGTCTCGAGTCGCTCATGCTGCCCGGTTGAAGAGAGCGGCCTCTGTTCGCCGACGGGCAGGGCGTGCGAGTGGTCATGGCGCGCTTGGCCGCTGGATCGAGCGGTGCATCTTTCAGGGATGCCTACTGTTTCCGACTGGCGGCGGCTTTGGCGGTTCACCCCAGCGCGAAGTTTTTACCGGTGGCAGCGGCTCTGCCGCGAGGGCTGGCGTTGTGAAAGCGAATGGAGCCAGGCAGGGGTTATCGCGGAGCGGGGGGCGATGGGCATCGAGCGCGGAAATATCGAAAGCAACGCGGCGATTGGCGGAGAGCCCGTCCGGACGGTCTTCCATAGACCGGTGCGTACCTAATCGGGAGAGTGGGAACGGTCACGACCGAACGCTCGCTTACTTGCACCTATACAAGTGCGCTAACTGTCTGCACTAGCATCCGGAACTATCCGGCACAACCCGCTCCCTCGCGGGCTCAGGGTACCGCCTAGGCGAACAGATCGCCGCGGCTCTGAAAGGCTTCGACCAGGTAGTCGATCATTGCCCTGACCTTGGCAGGGGGGCGACGGTTGCGGGGGTAGATGGCATGGATACCGCCCAGCGCGTAGCAGGGTTGATCGAGAGTCAGAATCTGCAGCGCACCCCGTCGCAGCGCCTCGCCGACGATGAATTGCGGCTGGTAGACGATGCCCTGGCCACCGATCGCCGCCGCGACCAGCGCGGCGCCGTTGTTGGCGATCAGATCACCCCGCACCGACACCCGGATTTGGCCGTCGCGGCCGAACGCCCATTCGCCGGGGCCGGCGAGGGGCGAGAGGCTGTAGCCCAGGCAGTTGTGGTCGGCCAGTTCGGTCACTGAACGCGGCATGCCATGGCGGGCCAGATAAGTCGGCGCGGCGCAAACCAGCATCGGGCAGTCGCTCAGTTGGCGAGCCTGCATCGGGGCGTTGGCCAGCCGGCCGATGCGTACGCCCATGTCCCAGCCACCATCGATCAGGTCGATCTGGCTGTCGTTAAGACCCAGTTCGACGGTGACCGCAGGGTGGCGGCGGGCGAATTCCGGCATCAGCGGTGCGATGAAACGGGTGCCGAACGACAACGGCACATTCATCCGCAGCAGCCCGGTGGCGTCGACCCGCTGGGAAGCGGCCGCTGCTTCGGCTTCGTCCACCTCGTCGAGGATGCGCAGACAGGCTTCGAGGTAGTTGGCGCCGACATCGGTGAGCGTCAGTCCACGGGTGGATCGATGCAGCAGCTTTATCCCCAGTCGCGCTTCCAGGGCATCGATGTGCTTGGTCGCCATCGCCGCCGACATGCCTAATTGGCGGCCGGCCGCCGACAGGCTACCGGCCTGTGCCGCCCGGGCCAGCACTCGCATGCCGGTAAGTCGATCGAGCATTGGCTTCCTACCCCTGGTATGAGCTGAACGCTCGTATTGATGGATTCTTTGCGATTCGCAGTGTAAGCGATACTGCGCATCCATTTACCCCGCACAGGGCACCGCAATGAGCGCCGCAGCCGACTCCGTTTCCATCCAGCCCAGCGCTTTCATTCCCCACGGCGCTGGGCCCTGCTTCTTCATGGATTGGAAGCCGGCCGACGCCTGGAATGCGATGGCGCGGTTTCTGAGCGGTTTCGCCGCTACCCTCGAGCAGCCACCGAACGCCATCTTGGTGGTATCGGGCCACTGGCTCGAACCGGTGTTCAGTATCACCAGCGGGCAAGCGCCCGAATTGATCTATGACTACTACGGTTTCCCCGAGCACACCTATGCGCTGCGCTACCCGGCCCCGGGCAGTCCAGAGCTGGCCGCGCGGTTGCGCGACCTGCTGGAGACGGCGGGCCTGGCCGCGCGAGAGGACGCGCAACGCGGTTTCGATCACGGCCTGTTCATCCCGCTGAAGCTGATGTTCCCGGAGGCGCAGATTCCCGTGGTGCAGTTGTCGCTGCGCAGCGACCTCGATCCCGAGGCGCATCTGGCGGCAGGCCGAGCGCTGGCGCCGTTGCGCGAGGAAGGGGTGCTGATACTCGGTAGCGGGATGAGCTTTCATAACATGCGTGGCTATGGCGACCCGCGTTTCGGCCCGATTTCCGATGCGTTCGACGCCTGGCTGGCCCAAGTGGTCGAATCCCCGGCCGAGCGCCGCGAAGCCGAGCTGGCGCGCTGGAGCGAGGCCCCGTCGGCGAGGCTGTGCCATCCGCCGGGCGCCGAAGAGCATCTGCTACCCTTGCTCGTCGCGGCGGGCGCCGGTCATTCGGGCCCTGGCCGCAAGATTTTCAGCGACCGGGTCATGGAAACCACCTTGTCCGCCTTCCGTTTTGCCTGACTTTCAAACCAGAGGAGCCCCAGATGGCCGTTTCCAACGCCAGCATCGCCACCCAAACGCCCGAACGGCTGATCAAGCGCCTATGCAAGCATTGGGGACACAAGTTCCCGGTGGACCTTCAGGAGCAGAGCGGCACCGTTGAGCTCCCCACCGGCCGCTGCAGCATGCAGGCCGGCGGCGGCATCCTCGAAGTAGAGCTTGAAGGCGAGCAGGAGAACCTGCCGCGCTTGCAGGAGGTGGTCGCCGACCATTTGCAACGCATGGCGGCTAGCGAAGAATCGCTCACCATCGACTGGCGCGGCTGACGTCAGTCAGTCGCCACCCATCGCAAAGTTCGGCAGCGATTCCACCGGCCTGGAAAAGCGGAAGGGGATCGACACCAGCGACTGGCCGTCGGACTTCTGCACCACGAAATGAAGGTGCGGCCCGGTGCTGCGTCCAGTGCTTCCCGAGCGCGCCAGCAGCGTCCCGGTGCCGACCTTCTGCCCCGGCCTGACCACCACGGAACCCTTCTGCAGGTGCAGATAGGCGCTTTCAGTGCCGTCGCGGTGGCGAATCCGTACGAAATTGCCTGACGGGTCGGGCCTCGCGCCGCCCTGATCGTTGCGAATATCGACGACGGTACCCTCGCGCGCCGCGACGATGGGTGTGCCCACTGGCATCCCGATATCTACCGCATAACGGCCTTTGGGGGTGTTGTGGCTGAAATCGCCGCCGGCGCCTTGGGTGATGCGGAAGGGGCCGCCTTGCCAGGGCAGCGCGTAGGCATGGCCACCGATAGCGCCGGACTTGCCCGGGTTCGGCGAGAACTGCATGGCGTAGCTGAAAGCGTGCTGGTACATCAGCGGATATCCAGCCTGGCGTTTGCGCAACGTCGCCACGCGTACCTGGCTACGCGCTGGCACGGTCTTGCGTAGCGGGCGTTTGCCTACGCCTTGGACATTGACGGTGCGACTGAAAACCAGCACTGCGGTGATCGGTACATCCAGGTTATTGCGCACATCCATCGTGGTGCCGCCACGGCCTTCGTGTACCAGCAGCCGTACGCCTGAGCCCGCCTTCGCGCCGGCGGCGTATACCGCGAGCGGTGCCAGGCAGCTCAATGTCAGGAAAAAAAATACCAACAATCGAAGCATCGGGTGATCCCTCACAGTGGGGTGAGCCTGCGACCTCAACGCTGCCGGCTGGAGGATTCATCGCAGTGGGACTCGATGCCATGACGATGGTTCCACCGCGTCGAGCGCCGCTCGGCAGACGATCCGAACGACAGCGCCCCGGCTGCTTTCGCAGACGGGGCGCGGCAGTTTAGTCCTCGTCCTTGACCAGCTCGTAGAGCAGCAGGGAACGGGCGGTGACCGCGTACTCGGTGTCGAACTGGAAACGCTCGTAGCGGGCGTCCGGCGAGTTGGTGTCGATCAGGCGCTGCCAGTGGGCACCCTGAGGCACGGCCGGCAGGGTGAAATTGACCACGTCGTGATGGGCGTTGACGATGATCAGCAGCGTCGCGTCCGAGCCCGCGCGGCGGATACCGGTCGGTTGCGCACGGCCGTCGAGCAGCATGCCCATGCAACGGTTGTTGCTGTCTTCCCATTGCTCGACGGTCATTTCTTCACCTGCGGGCGAGAGCCAGGTGACGTCCTTGACGCCGATTTCCTCGTTGTAGGCACCGACCAGGAAACGGCCCCGGCGCAGCATCGGGAAGCGCTGGCGCAGGCGGATCAGCTTGCGCACGAACCCCATCAGGGCCTCGCCTTCCTCGCTAAGCTCCCAGTTCACCCAGCCGATCTCGCTGTCCTGGCAGTAGGCATTGTTGTTGCCATGCTGGGTACGGGCGAACTCGTCGCCGGCGACGATCATCGGCGTGCCTTGGGAGAACAGCAGGGTGGCGAAGAAGTTGCGCATCTGGCGGAAGCGCAGCTCGTTGATTTCCGGATCGTCCGTCGGCCCTTCGACCCCATGGTTCCACGACAGGTTGTTGTCGCTGCCGTCGCGGTTGTCCTCGTCGTTCGCCTCGTTGTGCTTGTTGTTGTAGGACACCAGGTCGTTGAGGGTGAAACCGTCGTGCGCGGTGATGAAGTTCACCGAGCTGAATGGGCGGCGGCCGCGCTGGTTGTACAGGTCGCCGGAGCCGGTCAGGCGGCTGGCGAAGTCGGCCAGCTTGTCTTCGTCGCCTTTCCAGAACGCCCGGACGGTGTCGCGGTACTGGTCGTTCCACTCGGCCCAGCCAGGTGGAAAGCCGCCGACCTGGTAGCCGCCCGGGCCGATGTCCCAAGGTTCGGCGATCAGCTTGGTCTGCGCCAGCACCGGGTCCTGGCGGCAGGCCACGAGGAAGCTGTGGCGTTCGTCGAAGCCGTCGTGCTCACGGCCGAGGATGGTCGCCAGGTCGAACCGGAACCCGTCGACGTGCATCTCGGTGGCCCAGTAGCGCAGCGAGTCGGTCACCATCTGCAGGACGCACGGATGGCTCATGTCCAGCGTGTTGCCGGTGCCGGAGTCGTTGACGTAGTAACGCTTGTTGTCCGGGATCAGGCGGTAGTACGAGGCGTTGTCGATGCCGCGCATGGACAGTGTCGGGCCGAGCTCGTTGCCTTCGGCGGTGTGGTTGTAAACCACGTCGAGAATCACCTCGAGCCCGGCGTTGTGCAGGTGCGCGACCATCTCCTTGAATTCGCTGATCTTGCCACTGGCGAGGTATTTCGCGTGCGGCGCAAAGAAGGCGATGGTGTTGTAGCCCCAGTAGTTACTCATGCCCTTTTCCAGCAGATGCTGGTCCTGGACGAAGCCGTGGATCGGCAGCAGTTCGATCGACGACACGCCAAGCTTGCGGATGTAATCGACCACCTCGGGCGTCTTCAGCCCGGCGAAGGTGCCGCGCAGTTCTTCCGGCACCGCCGGGTGCTGCATGGTGAAGCCGCGGGCATGGGTCTCGTAGATGATGGTCCGATCCCAGGGTACCTGTACCGGATGATCGCGACCCCAGGTGAACGCCGGGTCGATGATCTTGCTCTTGGGCACGAAGGGGGCACTGTCGCGCTCGTCGAAGCTGAGGTCGCCGTCGGGGTGGCCGATGGTGTAGCCGAACAGCGCTTCGGACCATTTCAGCTCACCCACCAGCTGCTTGGCATAAGGGTCGATCAACAGCTTGTTCGGATTGAAGCGATGGCCGTTTTCCGGATCGTACGGCCCGTGTACACGGTAGCCGTAGATTTGTCCGGGATGCGCGTCGGGCAAGTAGCCGTGCCAGATTTCGTCGGTGTACTCGGGCAGCTCGATGCGCTCGAGTTCGGTCTCGCCGGTGGAGTCGAACAGGCAGAGTTCGACCTTGGTGGCGTTGGCCGAAAAGATCGCGAAGTTGACGCCCAGGCCGTCCCAGGTCGCTCCGAGAGGAAAGGGAAGGCCTTCGCGAATGCGCGAGGGATTGGAGACCTGTGGAGGCTGGGCGTTCGTCTGAGGCATGGTTCCTCCGTTCGGCGCGGTTGCGCCAGTGCATTGGGGTTGTTTGAGCGGCTCAGGCCGCGTTCATGTTTCTTTGGGTTTGCGAGGCGCGCGGGTCTTCTTCATCACGTCAGGTGTGCCGGCAGCCGCATCGGTAGCCTTGGGCGTGGCCTTGGCGGAGGTCCGGCTGCCGGCCTTGGTCGCGCCGGGTTGGGTTACCGCCGCGGGAGTGGCGTCGGTGGGTTTGGTCGCGGTCTTGCGAGTGCGGGCGGGCTTAGCAGCGGGCGAACCTTTTTCAGCCTCGGCGAGCTTGCGGGCCATTTCCCAGTGCCGGGCTTCCTCGCCCACGGGACAGCCTTCGGACTGCCAGATTTCGTAGGCGAGTTCGCGGATGCGCTGGTCGTCTGCATTCATATCGGTGAATCTCCTTAGATTGAGGCTGTTGTTTGTAAAATGGCCACGGGCAGGCTATCCAGAGCCTGCGCTACACCCAGGCTCACCCGTGTGGGTGTGACTGCTGTTTGAGCAAAAAGTCTCCGTAATGACACGCCGTCCAGCGCTTCGGGCAACTCGACGCAGGTGTCGCCCCAGCGATCGGGCTCGATGCGTGGCTGATCGGCACCTTCCAGTAGTGGGAATGCCAGCCGCGCCGCCAGTACCACCACCCAGCGCCCCTCCCATTCGCGGGCGAATGCGACCAGCCGATCGGCCTGGGCACCGCTGACCTTCAGCGGCAGATAGTTGCCTTTGGTGAACAGATCGGGATCGGCCTTGCGGGCCTTGAGCGTGCGTGCGATCAGCCACTGTTTGATGCGGGCGTCGCGCCAGTGGGCGAGCAGTTCGGCAGGGTCGGCGTCGAGCGTGAAGCTGGCTCGGCGGGCATCGAAGTCCACCGGTCGGCGGTTGTCCGGATCGACCAGGCTGAAGTCCCAGTAGTCCGCCCCCTGATAGAGGTCGGGAACGCCGGGCGTGGTCATGCGCAACAGGGTCTGCGTCAGGCTGTTGAGCGTGCCAGTCGGTGCCAGCTCGGCCGCCGCGGCAGCGATGTCCCGGCGCAGCGCGGCACCGGACTCGTCGACCAGCAGGGCCTGGGTGTACTCCCGGCAGGCCGACTCGTAGGCCTCGTTGGGCGCGCCCCAGGTGCTGCGCAGCTTGGCTTCGCGCACGGCCTTTTCCTGCCATTGCAGGATGCGCTTGCAATACACCTCCATGCCTTCGGCATCGTCCGGATGCAGCGCCGGCTCCCAGCTGCCGAGCAGCGTCTGGAACAGCATCATTTCATCGGCAGGCGAGGGCGCCAGGCCATCGTCCAGCTCCTTGCGCCAGGCGGCGGCCTGGTCACGCCACTGGCCGACCTTCTCGGCGAACCAGGAGGCACGTTCACTGATCACGGCGATGCGCGTGCGGGTGTCTTCGCCGCGCTTGTGGTCGTGGGTGGCGGTGGTCAGCAGGTTGCGTGGGAAGTGCTGCTGGCGTGCCAGGCACGCCTGGTGAAACGCTTCGACGGTCCCGCTGAAATGCTGAGGATCGAAACCGACGTCGTTGCGCGACAGCAACACCGCCGAGCGATAGCAGGAAGTGTCTTCCACGGCCTTGGCGGCGGCGGGCGAGGTCAGCTGCTGGAAGCGGGTGCAGGCATAGCGCCGCGCCTTGCGAGCGGCACCCCGAGGTACCGAGCGCAGGTCTTCACCGCCGAGCCAGCGCTCCAGGTGTTCGAGCAATGGCCAATCGGCCTCGGGCAGGGTGGTCCGCGCCCCTTCCAGCGCCTGCTGGAAGAACGGCTCGTCCGCTTCGCGGCGTCCGGTCGCCGTGATGTAGGTGCGATAGACCGGGAAGTGGATGATCAATTCGAGCAGCGCCCGACGGATCGCGCCGAGGGTGATGTCGCGGGTCATCAGGTCGCTGCGGGCCACCTGCAACAGCGCCTGGGCCACCGTCTCGAAGTCGCCTGCCAGCGTACCGGTCAATACCAATTCGCGAGCCTCGCGGACTTCCTCCATGAAGTCATCGGTGCGGCCGCTGGTCTCGCGCCACAGCTCGCACAACGGCGCATGCCCGGCCGGATCGTGCTGCAGCAGGGAGACCTGGTTCATGAACTCGTAGCCGGTGGTGCCGTCCACGCCCCAGTCGTCCTGAAGCTTTTCGCCATCGGCAAGAATCTTCTCGACGTAGATCGGCACGTGGTCTTCGGCCGCCTCGGCCGGACGCGCGGCGTTCAACCGATCGACCCGGCGACGCAGGCGGCGGCAATAGCCGCGCGGGTTGGCCAGACCGTCGATATGATCGATGCGCAAACCGTCTACCAGCCCGTCGGCGACCAGTTCGAAGATCTTGGCGTGGGTCTCCTCGAACACCACCGGACGTTCGACCCGCAGGCCGCCCAGCTCGTTGATATCGAAGAAGCGCCGCCAGTTGATGTCGTCGGCCGCGGTACGCCAGCTCGCCAGGCGGTAGTTCTGCCGTTCGAGCAAGGAGTGCATCCGCTTGAAGCCCTGTTCGGTGGTCGAGTCGTAGAGCGTGAGGGCATCGTCCAGGCACTGGCGGATCGCCGGGTCCTTGAGTTGCTCGGCCAGGTCCGCGCGCAACTGGCGTGCGGTCTGGTAGGGCGCGGGGTCGGTCTTGAGCGCATCGAAGTGCTGCGCCAGGGGCTTGAGCGCCTCGCAACCACGCAGAATCTCGCCGTAGCTCAAGGGTGTGATGGGAAAACGGTGCTCATAGTGCTCGGCATAGAGCGAACCGGTGTCCACATCCAGGCGCAGCGGGATGAGGCCCTGCTGCAGGGCCTCGCCATAGTCGTCACCGAGGAAGGGGATCAGCAGCTGGCCTTCGAGCAGCGGATCGGGCGAATTCCACTGGATATCGAAGAACTGGGCGTAGGGGCTGCGACGGCCCCATTCGAGCACGTCGAGCCACCAGGGGTTGCCACTGCCGCCGACCGCCATGTGGTTGGACACGATGTCCAGAATCAGCCCCATGCCCTTGGCGCGCAGCGCCTCGACCAACCGGTGCAAGGCTTGTTCGCCGCCCAGTTCCGGGTTGATGTGCGTCGGGTCGATCACGTCATAGCCGTGCATCGAGCCGGGGCGGGCGGTCAGCAGGGGCGATGCGTAGACATGGCTGATGCCCAACTGGTCGAAGTAGTCGACCAGCGCCGTCGCGTCGTCCAGGGTGAAATCACGGTGAAACTGCAGGCGCAGGGTTGCGCTCAGGGCCTTCATCATTGCCGACTCCGAATGGATTGCCGTCGCGCCTCTGCCAACCGACCCAGTCGTCGGGCCGGCGTCTGCGCGTCGAGCAGCGTGGCGCTGTCGCCGGCATAGCGGCGGCGCCAGTTGGGGTGGCTGTCTATGGTTCCGGGCATGTTGGGCTGGTCTACCAGACCGAGAGCGTCCTCGATGGGTAGGAGCACCAGCGGGGCTGGGGTGTGGCCGAGGAACGAAGCGGCGCCGTCGACTACGTCCTGCTCTTGCATGTCGCCGCTTTCATGGCTGCCGGCATCCTCGCGCAACGCCCGAATCAGCCCGTGACGCTCGCGCTCGCGCTCTTCCATCTGCCCCTTGCGCTTGGACTCGTCGACCTGGCCGACGCGGATCCGCCAATCGATATCCTTTGCATGCCACCAACCCGCGATCGGCGGGATATCGTGGGTTGCGGTGGTGGCCAGCGCATCGTCCGGCCAATCGCGCGGAGGGACGAAGCGGGCCTGGTCGTCACGCTCGAAGAGCAGCACGCGCATGCCGAGAATCCCGCGCGCGGCGAGTTTTTCACTGAGTCCCTCGGGCACCGTGCCGAGGTCTTCGCCAAGGATCACCGCCTTGTGCCGCCAGGCTTCCAGCGTCAGCAGGCGCAGCATGTCGTCGAACGGGTAGTTCAGGTAGGCGCCCTGGTCCGGCCCCACGCCTTCGGGCGTGACCCAAAGACGCATCAAGCCCATTACATGGTCGATGCGCATGCCGCCGGCATGGGCGAGGTTGGCCCGCAGCATCTCGATGAAGGCTCGGAAGCCGTTCTGCTTGAGTCCCCAGGGCGAAAAGGCGGAAATGCCCCAGCTCTGGCCCTTGCGATTGAGAATATCTGGCGGCGCGCCAACCGACAGGGATGCCAGCAGTTCGGCCTGGCGGCTCCAGGCCTGGCTACCGCCGCTGTCCGCACCCACTGCGAGGTCGGCGATCAGCCCGATGCCCATGCCCGCGCTTTTCGCCGCGACCTGGGCGCGCTCCAGCCCACGGGCCATGAGCCACTGGGCGAACGCGTGGAAGCTGATCTCATCGGCGTTTTCTTCGGCGAAGCGTTGCACCGCCGGGCTTGTCGGGTCGCGATAGTCCTCGGGCCAGTTGGCCCAACCCTGGGGCAAGCCCTCGTCGTCGAGCAGCACGGCATGCAGGGCTTCGAAGCGGCAGTGGTTTTCCAGCGCCTCGCCACCGGCGGCGCGAAAGCTCTCGAAATCCTGTTGCAGGGGGTCGTCGCCGGTCCTGAAGTCGTCGAACAGCGCACGTAACAGACGCAGCCGGGTATCCGTGACCGCGGGCCAGTCGACCAGCTCGAGCGCCTCGAGCCGCTGCAATTCATCGGCAAGACCGCAAGCCTCGATGGCCTGGCGCAACCTCCGTTCACCGAGGATGCTGCCCGGCGCGCTGTGGAGGATGTTGAAGAACAGGCGGCTGGAGGGCGAGTAGGGGCTGTACTGGTTCGGATAGCCCGGAAACATCGCATGCACCGGGCTGATGCCGATCGCGGACGCACCATGCGCCGCGGCGTTGCGGGCGAAGTCTTCCAGCGCTTCGGTATCACCCAGGCCGCCATCTCCGGGGCGGCGCAGCCCGTAGAGCTGTACGGTCAGGCCCCAGGCGCCCGGGCCGGCCACATCCTCGACCGAAGGGCAGGCCTTGGGCGCTACCGCGACGGTAATCTGCTGCCCACCGAGGTCCAGCTGGTGATAACCGGGCGTGTCGATACCAGCCAGGCGCGCCTGCGCATCCAGCGTGCCGGTCACTGGCTGCGGCTGGTCTTCCAGGCTCAGGCTATAGGACGTGTCCGGCGTGAAGTAATCGCCCAGATCCAATGGCACGCCGAGGTCGACGGTCATCAATGGCGGTAATTGTGCCTGGCCAACACTTTCTTCGAGCTTTTTCAGGCTGCGCTCGATCTGGTCTTCGCTGTCGGCATCCAGGCCGAGCGCGGCGAGCACCTTGCGCAATACCTCATCGGAGACTTTCTGATCGCTACCGTCTGCATCGACCCACTCGATCGACAGCCCGGCCGCCTGGGCAAGCTGCTTGAGACCCTCAGACATGAGCACCCTCCAGATGAACGAACGCAGTGCGGGGCGCGAGTGTGTCGCCGGCCGCCTGGGCTTCGTTGGCGCTGGCGTGGAGCAGCCTGGCGGATTCGCCGGCGGGCTCGATGGCGACCGGCTGGTCACTCAGATTGAGCGCGATCCGCAGCCTGGAGCCGTCACCGAGCTGCCAGTGGGCAAGCGCGGCGGCGTTGCCCAGCGCTTTGGCACCGGCGAAGCGAGCGCCTTCGAGACGCGGTATGATTTCTCGGTGGCGAACGGACAGCAGCGCCCGGTACAGCGCATACCATTCGGCATGGCCGGGTTCGCGGACGCTGGTCAAATCCGGGCAGGAGGCATCGAAGGTTTTCTGCTCGTTCGGGTCGGGAATTCGCGCGCGAGTCGCTTCGTCCTGGAATTCGGCGAACTCGGCGAATTCGCCGCGACGGCCTTCGCGCACCGCATCGGCCAGTTCGCCGTGGTGGCTGGTGAAGAACAGGAACGGCTGACGCGAGCCCCATTCCTCGCCCATGAACAACAACGGCACCATTGGGGAAAGCAACAGCAACGCGGTGGCGGCCTTGAGTGCATCGGGGTCGGCGAGGGTGATCAGACGGTCGCCGAAGGCACGGTTGCCGGTCTGGTCATGGTTCTGCAGGAACAGCACGAAGGCCGTCGGCGGAAGATGCCCGCTCGGCTCGCCGCGCGATTCGCCTCGGCGGTTCTGCTGGCCCTGATAGATGAAGCCTTCGCCGAGAAAACGTACCAGTTTGTCGGTCGAGTCCTGATGGTAGTCGGCGTAGTAACCCTGGCTCTCGTCGGTCAGCAGCACGTGCAGCACGTTATGGCCGTCGTCGTTCCACTGGGCATTGAAGCTCTGCTCCAGCAGGCTCGACCGGTTGTGTTCGTTCTCGAGCACCAGGTGAACGTGGCGGCCTGGCTCGGTTTCGGCCCGGATACGCTCGGCGAGTTCGGTGAGGAAGCTACGGTCCGGAATCGCATGCACCGCATCGAAGCGCAGACCGTCGAAGCGATACTCCATCAGCCACATCAACGCGTTGTCGATGAAGAAGTTGCGTACCTCGCTGCGGCGAAAATCGATCGCATCGCCCCAGGGCGTCTGCTGGTCATGGCGGAAGAAATGCTTGGCGTAGCGGCCGAGGTAGTTGCCGTCCGGGCCGAAGTGGTTGTAGACCACGTCGAGAAAGACCATCAGGCCCAGCTCGTGCGCCCGGTCGATCAGCCGCTTGAGTTCTTCGGGCTTGCCATACGAGGCCTCTGGTGCGTAGGGCAATACGCCGTCGTAGCCCCAGTTGCGGTCGCCGGGAAACTCGGCGATCGGCATCAGTTCGATGGCCGTGACGCCAAGCTCGGCCAGCGCCGGCAGGCGCTCCTCGATTCCCGCATAACCGCCATAAGCCGAGACGTGCAGCTCATAGAGCACCGTCTCGTGCCACGGCCGGCCTTTCCATTCGGTGTTGCGCCACTGGTAGGCGTGCGGATCGGTCAGCACGCTGGACGAATGCACGTCGCCGGCCTGGAAGCGGGAAGCGGGGTCCGGCACGTTCAGTTCGTCGTCGATGCGGAAGCTGTATTGGGCCCCTGGGCGGCAGGGCGCCTCGACGCTGTACCAGCCGTCGTCGCCTGCCTGCATGGGCAGGGTGTCGCCGTCGATCAGAACCAGGCTGACGCTTTCGGCATCGGGAGCCCAGAGCCGGAATCGGGCATGGGTGTCGTCAAGAAGAACCGGTCCGTGATGTCCTCTCTGGGCGTATTGCGTTGGCATTGATGACCTCTTCAAAAGGTGATTGCGGTCGCCTGCTGGTCTCCCAAAAGTCGCCGGTAGAGTTGATCGTAGGGCGCGATCGACTGTCGCCAGAAGAATCCCGAATTCATTGCGCGGCAACGCATCGCGTTTAGCAGTTGCGGCCGGCCGAAGACCGCCAGGGCACGCTCGACGGCGTGGCGGTAGCTCTCGACATTTGCCTCATCGAACAGGAAGCCGGTTACGCCGTCCTCGATCGAGTCGGCCAGGCCACCGGTGCGGCGTGCGACCGGCAGCGAGCCGAAGCGCTGGGCGTACATCTGGCTCAGGCCGCAGGGCTCGAAGCGCGAGGGCATGAGCAGGAAATCGCTGCCGGCGAACAGGCAGCGCGCGTCGGTTTCGTTGAAACCGATGTGTACGCCGACCTGGCCCGGATAGCGCGCGGCGAGCTGACGAAGATCGTCTTCGATGCGGGCATCGCCACGGCCGATGATGGCTACCTGGCCGCCGGCTTCGACGATGGTCTGCGCGACGCCACGTGTGAGATCGATGCCTTTCTGATGAACCAGCCGCGACACCACGCTGAACAGCGGACCCTCGGATGGCGCCAGGCCGAACATTTCCCGGACGTGGCGCGCATTCGCGGCCTTGCCGGCCCAGTCGTGCATGCTGAAGTTCTGGATCAGATGGGTATCGGTTGCCGGGTCCCAGCTTTCATCGATGCCATTGAGGATGCCGCTGAGCAGGCCTTGCTCGGCCTTGACCCGTAGATAGCCGTCCATCCCGCAACCGAACTCAGGCGTGGTGATTTCTTCGGCATAAGTGGCGCTGACCGTGGTGACGTGATCGGCGTAGGCGATGCCGGCCTTGAGCAGGGAAAGGTGCCCGTAGAACTCCATCTGCTCGTGGTGGCAGGCCTCGACGGGAATCCCCAGGCGGCGGCGCTGATTCATGCTCATCAGTCCCTGGTAGGCCAGGTTGTGGATGGTGAACACGCTCGGCGTTTTCAGCCCGCGCCAACGCATGTACGCAGGCACCAGGCCCGCAGGCCAGTCGTGGGCGTGGACCAGATCCGGCGCCCAACGTATGCAGGCGGTGCCGGCGGCGATTTCCGCCGCGGCAAGGCCCAGCCGGGCGAAGCGTACCGGGTTGTCGGGCCAGTCGTTGCCGTGCTCGTCGCCATAGGGCGTGCCGTCGCGCTCGTAGAGCTCTGGGCTGATCAGCACATAGATGATCAGTCCGTCGGGCAGGTCCAGGCGACCGATATTGCAGGCCGGCAGGTCACCCTGGGCGCCCAGGCTACCGACCAGTCGGATCGGGTGGCCGCACTCGAGCACCTGCGGGTAGCCGGGAATCAGCACGCGCACATCGTGCAGCGGACTCAGCGCTCGCGGAAGGGCGGCGGATACGTCCGCCAGCCCGCCGGTCTTGACCAGGTCGGTCAGTTCGGAGGTGACGAACAGGATCTTCTTCTTGTCGTCATGGGTGCTGCTGATCTGCAGCACCGGGCGGTTGCCTGAAGGAAACGAAATATCGTTTTTTTTCGATGTGATCGGCTGGGCATTCACAGCTGCATTACTCATCACGTTCTCCACGAGCTACCGGCCACCATGCCGATGCCAACTACGAGCACAAAATTCCCGCGTTAAGGCCCTAAAACCCGACGCAACCATGAGCACAGCAAAGATTTGGATTTCCTTGTTCGAACCGCCGCGCAGGCGGGTAGGACAGCGTTGGCCCTACACCTGAACAAGACCGGGGCGCCGTGAAGAAGTTCTCACCTTTTGGTGAAAAGGACGGGGCCGGAACTTTGCCTCTGACCGACGGCTCGGAAAAGGACGCCGCGCCTTTTCAAAAGACGCGCTCACAGAGGGGAGTAAGAACCATGCAAGACCTCGCTGACGTGATTTCCTTTCTCAAGGAAAACGACCTTCAGCTGACCACCGCCGAATCGTCCACATGCGGCCTGATGGCCTCGCTGCTGGGCGATCTGCCTGGCTGCGGCCAGGTCCTCGATAGCGGCTTCGTCGTCTATTCGCCCAAAGCCAAGAACCGGTTGCTGCACGTCAGCTTCGAAACCATCGAAACCTTCGGCCTGACCAGTGAAGAAGTGGCGACCGAGATGGCCATCGGCGCGCTCAATTCCAGTGTCGCCACCATTGCCATCGCCAACACCGGCGTTGCCGACGACTCGGCCGAGGATGAGGCGGGCACGCACTGCTTTGCCTATGCGCTGATGAAGGATGACCGTCAGGTCGTGATCAGCGAGACCCTGAAATTCGAGGGCGACCGCGTGGAGGTGCGCAAGCAGGCCGCGCGCCACGGGCTGGAAGTGTTAGCCGACAAGTATCAGTTGCTGCTGGAAAAACTGCGCTAAGGCGCAGCGGCCGGCTATACCGGCGGCTGGCGCTCGGGTTCGATATGCTCGGGCGTATCGCGGTCGATCTGGTGCTTCTGTCCCACCGCCAGATCCGCCCGCAGTTGCGGTAGCGCGTTGGGATACTGGCGCTGAATGAAACCGATCAGGTTTTCGCGGACATGGCAGCGCAGGTCCCAGTTGCGTGACGAGTCGGGTGAACTCACCAGCGCCCGCAGCTGAATGGACTTCTCGCTGGTATCGGTCACCTGCAATACGCAGACACGGCCGTCCCAGATCTCCGGAACGTCCTTGCAGAGCCGTCGCAACTCCTCGCGCAACGGCTCCAGTGGCAAGGAATAATCCACCCACAGGAACACCGAGCCGATGAGGCTGGAACCGCTTCGGGTCCAGTTCTGGAACGGCTGCTCGATGAAGTATTGCAATGGCGTCACCAGGCGGCGGTCGTCCCAGATGCGGACGATCACGTAGGTGGCGGTGATCTCCTCGATACGTCCCCATTCCCCTTCGACGATGACCACGTCGTCCAGGCGAATCGGCTGGGTGATGGCGATCTGCATGCCGGCGATCAGGTTGGCCAGCACCGGGCGGGCCGCAAAACCCACCGCGAGGCCGGCGAGACCGGCAGAGGCCAGTAGGCTGGTACCGAACTGCCTGGCCGCTGGGAAGGTCATCAGCATGCTGGAGATTCCGATCAGAACGATCAGGAAACTCAGGGTCCGCAGCAATACGCGGGTCTGCGTCTGGATGCGCCGAGCTCGCAGGTTGTCGGCGATGTTGACCGGGTTGTTCAGCAGGATCACCTGTTCGATCCCGCGCAGGGCCCGCAACGCCAACCAGGTGATGCAGGCGATGATCAGAAGACCGGTGATGTGGCGCGCGCCGCCAATGAATAACACCTCGTCGGAAGCGGCCGTCCAAACCGCCTGCAAACCCAGCAGGGGCAACAGCAGACGCACGGGCTTCTGCAGGTGTTCGGACAGCTCGCGGGTGACGACAAAGCCACGTGCCAGGCGCAGTACCACCGCGGTGAGCACGCGGCTCAACAGGCTGAGGATCAACAGGACGATTATCGCCGCGACGAGGGTCCTGAAATTGGGGTTGGCGATCTGGTCTTGCCAGTCCGTCAGCGCGGCTGGGAGTTCGATAAGACAGCTCCTTCTCCGTTGGTCCAGAGTCAGAGACTGGACCGGGCAGGCAAAGTTCAGCGATCGAAACTGTCCGACAAGCCGCGCTCAATAACGGGAACTCCCGCAATCAGAGCCTTTCCCAACTACATGGGTGCCGCAGCATGGGTACCGCAGCGGACCCGCTTCAAGACCCCCAACTGAGGAGTACGGATCATGCAAAGTGCACAGACTGGTATCGACACCAACGATGTACGCGTCGAGCGAATGATCGAATGGCTGCGCGACGCCCACGCGATGGAAGCCCAAGCCGAATCGATGCTCACCAAGCAAGCCGCCCGCATCGAGCACTACCCCGAGATGAAAGCGCGCATCGAGCAACACATAGAGGAGACCCGGAATCAGTCTCGGCTCATCGAGCAATGCCTGGATCGCTACGGCCACTCGGCCTCCACCCTGAAGGACATGGGGGGCAAGATGATGGCGATGGGGCAGGCCATGGGCGGCATGATGGTCGAGGACGAAATCGTCAAGGGTGGCCAGATGGGCTACGTCTTCGAGAACCTCGAGATCGCGTCCTACACCATCCTCATTGCGGCTGCCGAAGCGGTGGGAGACACCGAGACCAAGCAGATCTGCGAGTCGATCCTGAAGGAAGAAGAAGCCATGGCTACATGGATTCTGGACAACCTGCCACAGCTGACCCAGGCCTATCTGACCCGCGCATCGACGCCGGATGCGGTTGCCAAGCGCTGATGCGTGGCCGGCATGCGCGACGCCTGCGTTACGCATGCCGGTTCTTTTATGCGGTACCTCTCACGCAACAACGGCCGGGATCCTTACATGCCAAGACCGATGCTCAAGACCTTGACCTTCGCCATCCTCCATTTCGCTACGGCGTTTCTGGTGGTCTACGCGCTGACCGGCAGCTTCGTCATCGGCGGTACCGTCGCGCTGATCGAGCCGCTGTGCAACACGGTGGTTTTCTACCTGCACGAGCGTGCCTGGTCACGTTTCGGCAAGCGTAAGCCGGAGCGTTCGACGAGCTATGGCCACGACGTGCTGCTTCGTCATCTCGGCAACAAGGCCCGGACGGCGGATAACGGGCGTCAATCGTGACGGATTTCCAGCACGCCACGGGTGGCGAACAGCTCGATCCGCAATTCCTGGGCTAGGCGGACCAGATTGGCGGCATCACGGCATTGCTCATCCGTCACGCCGAGGACAGTCAGCTCGTCGGTGCCGCTGGGTTCGCCATATACCCGAATGCTCAACGTGCGATTGAGCTGCGTTCGGCACTCGCACCGATAAGGCTGCAGGTGGTCATGCAGGATGGCCTCGATCTGAGCCAGAGACAGGCGTTGGTCCATGGGATCCTCCTTTTTGGTGGAGGTGGACGAGGACGCAGTTGAAACCCCTTTGCGCCCCGGTGGTTTTTCAACCCTAGCACGCTGAAAAAGGATGTAAACCCGACCCGGTGCGACGGGCTGACATAGACAGTCGCTCGGCTCGTATCGGCCTTCTACCGTTCATCGGCTATCGCTGCGTCGTCCGCTGTCGCGACCCGGCCTGCTGCAACTCGTCGATGTCGCCATTGCCCAATCCATAGAACCCACAAGAGGTTGCGTCGCTGTCGCAGCCTGAAGGAGATATCGATGAAAAAACTGACCGCCAGCCTGCTCGCGAGCTGTCTGTTGGCCGCACCGGCAGTGGCCTTTGCCCAGTGGCCAGCCGGTACCCCGGAATCCGAGCGCGGCGCGATGCCAAGCAACCAGGGCAACCCGGCGCCGCAGGAAGAAGTCGAAACTCACATCGATAGCCAAGGGCGCACCGTCATCGAAGACGGGCGGGAAGTGAAGGGCGCGGGCGAAGCAGCCAACAAGCCGGAGCAGGGCGGTCGCCACTCGGGTGATGGCGGCATCACCGACAGCAGCTCCGATCCGGGCAAGGTCGAGGGGCCGGCCCGCTGATCGCCGCTACCTGCGGCTGCGCAACCTGATCCAATCTACCGTTCGCATGCCCGTCGTCGGAGGGTTGCATGGCTCTGGACGAATACAATCGCAAGCGTGACTTCGCCGCCACACCCGAGCCGTCCGGTGGCGCGCCCAAGGCCCGTAAAAAGGGCAGTGCCGCCGCCCACGCGCTGCAATACTGCATCCAGAAGCACGACGCAACGCGGCTGCACTATGACTTTCGCCTGGAGCTCGATGGCACTCTCAAGAGCTGGGCGGTCCCCAAGGGGCCTTGCCTCGACCCCAAGGTGCGTCGCCTGGCCGTGCATGTCGAAGATCACCCATTGGATTACGCGACCTTCGAGGGAAACATTCCCGAAGGCCACTACGGTGCGGGCGACGTCATCGTCTGGGACCGGGGCGTGTGGACGCCGGAGGGCGATCCCCGTCAGGGTTACGAAAAGGGCAAGCTGAAGTTTTCCCTCGAGGGCGAGAAGCTTTCCGGCAGCTGGAACCTGGTACGCACCGGCATGAGCGGCAACAAGGAACAGTGGTTCCTGATCAAATCCCGCGACGAGGCGGCCCGCGACGAGAGCGACTACGACATAGTCGCCGAGCTGCCTAACAGCGTGCTGAGCGACCGCACCCTGATTCCCCGCAAGCGCGGCGCCGCCAAGGCCAAGGAGACGACCGCCTCGGTGAAAACCCCTGGCCGGCGCCGCCCGCGCAAGGACGGAGCAGCCGTCGAACTCGAGGGCGCTCGGCCCGCACCGCTGCCCGACAGCTACAAACCGCAGCTGGCGACGCTGGTGGAATCCGTGCCTGACGGCGATTGGCGCTACGAGATCAAATTCGACGGCTACCGGATCATGGCGCGCATCGAGTCAGGCAAGGTGCAGCTATTCACCCGCAACGGCCACGACTGGACCGCCAAGATGACCCGCCAGGCCGAAGCGTTGGCGAGTCTGGGGCTGGAGTCGGCCTGGCTCGATGGCGAGGTGGTGGTCCCCAACGAGGAGGGCACGCCCGATTTCCAGGCACTGCAGAACGCCTTCGAGGTCGGCCGCAGTGCGAGCATCGTCTACTACCTGTTCGACATGCCCTACCTTAACGGCATGGACCTGAGCGAAGTGTCGCTGGTGGATCGCCGGGCGGCGCTGGCCAGCGTGCTCGAACGCAGTGAAAGCGACCTGCTGCGCTTCTCCGCAGACTTTACCGAGGAGCCCGACAGCATCCTCGAAAGCGCCTGCCAGATGAAGCTCGAAGGGTTGATCGGCAAGCTTGCCGGCAGCGCCTACGTCTCCCGCCGCAGCAACAGTTGGGTGAAGATCAAGTGCAAGAACCGCCAGGAGTTCGTGATCGTCGGTTACACCGATCCGAAAGGGGCGCGCAGTGGCTTCGGCGCGCTGCTGCTGGGCCTGCACGACGACAGCGGCGCCTTGCGCTATGCAGGCAAGGTCGGCACCGGCTTCAACCAGGTGACGCTGCAAAGCTTGCACGCCAAGCTCAAGCCGCTGGAAGTGAAGAAGCCCGCTGTGGCCAATCCGCCCACCGGCGCCGATGCACGTGGCGCGCACTGGCTCGAGCCCTCGCTGATGTGCGAGGTCGCCTATGCCGAGATGACACGTCAGGGCATCATCCGCCATTCGGTTTTCCACGGGCTGCGTTCGGACAAACCTGTCGAAAACATCACCCATGAACGCGCAGCGCCCGCGCCCGGAGGGAAGGGTGTCGAGAAGAGCCGCAGCCGCAAAACCGCGGTCGCACCGGCCAAAGCTACGGCCCCGATCAGGATTTCCAATCCGGAGCGGATCATCGACAAGAGCAGCGGTACGACCAAGATGGAGCTTGCGCGCTACTACGCGCAGGTGGCGCCCTGGTTGCTGCCGCAACTGGCGCAGCGGCCGCTGGCCCTTGTCCGGGCACCTGAAGGCATCGACGGCGAGCTGTTCTTCCAGAAGCACTCGGAAAAGCTGAGCATTCCCCACATCACCCAGCTCGACCCCGCGCTCTATCCCGGGCATACGGCGCTGATGGTCATCGATTCGCCCGAAGCTTTGATCGGTGCGGCGCAGATGGGCACCATCGAACTGCATACCTGGAATGCCGTGGCACCGGATCTGGAACATCCCGATCGTTTCGTGCTCGACCTCGATCCGGATCCCGCGCTGCCCTGGAAACGCATGGTCGAGGCCACGCAGTTGACCCTGACGCTGCTCGACGAAATCGGCCTGCAGGCTTTCATCAAGACCAGCGGCGGCAAGGGCATGCACATCGTCGTACCGGTCACACCGGGGCAGAGCTGGGAGGAGGTGAAAGCCTTCAGCCAGGGCATCGCCCAATACATGGCGAAGTTGTTGCCGGACCATTTCTCCGCGGTCAGCGGACCGAAGAATCGCGTCGGTCGGATCTTCATCGATTACCTGCGCAACAGCCGTGGCGCGAGCACCGTGTCGGTGTATTCGGTGCGGGCACGCGAAGGGCTGGCCGTCTCGGTGCCGATCCACCGGGACGAACTTGCCGATATCAAGGGTGCCGACGTCTGGACGCTGCGAACCCTGCTGCCGCGCCTGGAAGAGCTGGGTGGGGATGATCCCTGGGCCGGGCTCGCCGAGGTGGACCAAGTGATCACCGACGACATGCGCGACCGGCTCGGCATGCGTCGCTGAGCACGTCAAGCGCAGCGGCCAGGCGTGCCTGCGGTTGGTGCCGGTGATATGCTCGCACACCCACATCCCGACGATGTGGCCCTCTGCCCGGTGAGCAGCAATCGTGTCCATCCGTTCCCGTCTGATTCTGCTTGTCCTGTCGGTTCTCGCACCGACGCTGCTGTTCTGCCTTGCGGTGATCTATTCGGTTTATAACGCGCAGCACGCCCATATCCAGCGGACCATGAGCGAAGCCATCCGGGCAGTCGCACTGGCGGTCGACAGGGATATTGCCAGGCGCGACGCGATCGTCTCGACCCTGGCTCATTCGCCATCGCTGGTTCGTGGCGACTTTCCGGTCTTTCGTTCGTATCTGATGAGCCTCCTGGAGTCGGACGAGAACGTCTTCGTCGTTGGCGACGAGGACGGCCACCAGTTGCTCAACACCCGGGTGCCCGAGGGCGAACCGCTGCCGGAAAACACCGCTGCCGCGTCCTATCCGCTCGGCGAGGGCATGAACGTGTCGGGCCTGTACATGTCGCGAATCGGCAAGCAGTACAGCTTCGCCGTCACCAGGCCGGTCTATCGCGACGGTGAATTGGTCTACCACATCTCAATGGGCTCGTTCGCCAGCCAGATCGACGACGTACTGGCCGAGCAGCGGCTGCCGGAAGGCTGGCTGGGGACCGTGGTGGATCGGGACATGACGATCGTATCGCGCTCGCGCAACCCGGAGAGCTACATCGGGCTGAAGCCCAGCGGCTACATGCAGGACGTATTACGCCAGTCGAATCGTGGCTCTACCGAGTCGGTCACCCTCGATGGTACGCCAGTGTATTCGTTCTTCAGCCGTGCACCGGTTTCGGGCTGGACGGTGGTCCTGGCACTTCCCAAGGCGGAGCTGCGCGGTAGTGCGCTGCGCGCGGTGACGGCGGTGTCCATCGGCAGCCTGCTGTTGCTCGGCGTCTCGCTGATCCTTGCGTTCTGGGTCTGCCGCAAGATTACCCATCCGCTCGACGTGCTGGACGATGCCGCCCAGGCGATGGGACGTGGCGAGCCGATCGAGGCACCGGTGACCGGCCTGGACGAGACGGACCGCACCGGCCGGGTGCTGGCCGGAGCCAGTCGGCGGATTCTCAACGGCAACGCGCTGATGCGCGATCAGGTGGCCGAGGCGGTGCGCCAGGCCGAGCAGTCGCAGCAGGCCATGCTCCAGGGTCAGAAGCTCGAAGCGCTCGGCCGGCTCACTGGCGGTATCGCCCATGACTTCAACAACCTCCTGCAGACCATGACCGTGGGCCTGCAACTGGCCGAGCGCATGACCGTCGACCCACGCGCGAAGATGGCGCTGGAAGCCTGCAGCCGCTCGGTCCAGCGCGGCACCAAATTGACCCGACAGCTGATGATCTTTGGCCGTCAGCGTGCGCACGAGTCGCAGGTCATCGACGTACGCGAGCTGCTCATCGGGATGGCTGATCTGCTCGAGGGCGCCTTGCCCAGCCGGATCAAGCTGCGAGTCGATCTGCCAGAGCGCCCCTGGCTGACGTGTGCCGATCCGCTGCAATGCGAACTGGCCATCCTCAACATGACGTTCAACGCCCGCGATGCAATGCCGGATGGCGGCGAGGTGCAGATCAGCCTCGACGAAATCCAGCTGCCGAGCGACAACCACCATGGCCTTCCGGGCGGGCCCTATATCAGCCTGAAGCTGCATGACAACGGGCAGGGCATGAGCGAGGAGGTGCTCGCCAAGGTGTTCGAGCCGTTCTTCACGACCAAGGCGGTGGGCGCCGGAACCGGCCTCGGTCTGGCTCAGGTTTATGGCTTCGCCACCCAGTCGGGGGGTACGGTCGGCATTCGCAGCCAGCTCGGAGAGGGCACCGAGGTCACCGTGCTGCTGCCGATGAGCCAGGCGAGCGAGGTCACGCCCGAGGCGGCCGCGCCAGGGGCGATCGACAGCCAGTTCAATGCCCGGGTGCTCCTGGTCGATGACAATGATCAGGTGCGCGACGTGGTCGCCTCGATGCTGCGCGAGCTGGGGTGCGAGGTCGAAGAAGCGGCCGACGCCGCCCAGGCTCTGGAGCGATTCGACGACCCCAGCAAGCCTGTCTTCGACGTCGTCTTCTCCGACATCGTGATGCCGGGCGAACTCGACGGTATCGGCCTGGCCCTGGCCCTGCGCGCCCGCTCGCCGGAGCTGCCGATCCTGCTGGCGACCGGCTACACCGAGCGGACACCGGCGGACTACGGCTTCCGCGTGCTGGCCAAGCCCTACGATATGCACGTGTTGGTCGATGCACTGCGGAGCGAGATCAGGCGCGACAGCGAGGAGGCCTGAAGGCCTCCTTCTTCACGGCCGGTTCAGCGCCGGCTCAAGCAGCCACTCGGCGCTGTCGTTCCAGACATCCATGCGTACGATCTTGCCGTCACGCACCTCGAACCGATCCATATAACGGTTGCCGCTGAAGCTGCTGCCGTCCGGCCACTCCCCGTAAAGCGTACCGTTGGAATACACCACCGTGTGATCGCCACGGTCCATCCAGTCGAACTGCCCCAGCTGTTTCTTCACCCAGGCATAGCGACCACCGTTGAAGGCGGTGATGGTCTGCGGGTCGGGCATTAGGCGCCCGCCGGTGAAGGTGATGCGCACATCGGGCGACATGAAGGTCGCGGCCTTTACCGGATCTGGCGTCATCGAGGCCGCCAGAAAATTGCTAACAATCTCTACCGCGCTGTTTTCATGATTCATATGCCATTTCCTTTTCTGATTCGTGTAGGCGAGCTTCTCGAGTGCCAGCAGCTGGTGCGCCATGCCCGATAGTTGTGCACCGAACGAGGCCAAGAGAGAGGCGAAGGCCCCAGGTCGGCGGTTCCAGCGACTGGCACCACACTTGCTAGCAAGTATTGTGCGAATGCTAGCAATCAGGAGAAAACAACTATGTTCGGTCTGCTCTCACCTCTGCGACGTCTGTTTCCCCGTTCCGCCGTTGCCCTTGCGTTCGGCTCCCTTCTGATCGGAGCGGCCCAGGCCGAAGAGCCGATCAAGGTTGGCCTGGTGGCCGCGCTATCGGGGCAATCGGCGAAATCCGGCGAGGCGCTCACCCGTGGTCTTACCGTCGCTATCGAAGAAATAAACGCCCAGGGCGGCGTGCTGGGTCGTCCACTGCAACTGATACGCCGGGACGATGAAAGCAATCCGTCCAAGGGCATGCTGGCGGCGCGCGAGCTGATCCAGCGGGAGAAGGTCAGCGTGCTCTTCGGCGGGCTCGATACGCCGGTCTCGCTGGCCATCGTCCCGCTGGCCAACCAGATGAAGGTGCCCTTCATGGGGGTGTGGGCCGCGGGTACCAAGATCACCGAGAACGGCGCGGCCGATAACTACGTGTTCCGAGTTTCGGCCGTCGACGAGCTGGTCGACGAGGCGCTGGTGGAATACGGCATCACCCGCATGGACATGAAGAAGCCCGGGATGATTCTGATCAACAACCCCTGGGGCGAATCCAACGAGGCAGGCTTCAAGCGCGCCCTGGAGAAGCGCGGCATGGCGTACGCCGGCGTCGAGCGCATCGAGGACAGCGATCTGGACGTGGTGCCTCAGCTGACGCGTCTGAAGAATGCCGGCACCGACACCCTGCTGATGGTGGGCAACGTCGGCCCCTCGGCCCAGGTGGTCAAGTCGCTCGACCGCATGGGCTGGGACGTGCCCGTCGTGTCCCATTGGGGACCGGCCGGTGGGCGTTTCGGCGAGTTGGCCGGGCCGAACGCCGAGCGCGTGCATTTCGTCCAGACCTACGTCTTCACCGATGACAGCGACGCGAAGGGCACCGCTTTGCTCGAAGCGCTCAAAAAGCGCTATCCAGAGATCAAATCCCTCGCCGACGTGACGCCCGCGGTGGGCATCGCCAACGCCTACGACGCGCTGCACCTCACGGCGCTGGCGATCGAGAAGGCGGGCAGCACCGAGGGCACCAAGGTGCGCGACGGGTTCTACGCCATCGAGAGCTACGACGGGCTGATCAAGCAGTACAGCCAGCCGTTCACCACCGACAAGCACGACGCCCTCGGCCCGGACGATTACCTGTTCACTCACTTCGTCGGTAACCAGATCGTACCGGTCAAGCCCTGAAGCAAGAGGCGATGCGCGCCCTGCGCGTCGCCCGAGGATCTTATCGATGTTCACCGCCGCGATCGTCACCGGGCTTGGCCTGGGAAGCATGTACGCGCTACTCGCGCTCGGGTTCCACATCACCTATGTGGTCTCGCGCACCGTCAACTTCGCCCAGGGCAGCGCCATGATGGTCGGCGCGGTGCTGGGCTATACGCTGCATGTTCGCTGGGGGCTGGCGTTCTGGCTGGCCGTGCCGCTGACCCTGGCCGCGGCGGCGCTGTACGGGCTGATCATCGAGCGCTTCCTGGTGCGGCCGTTCCACAGCCGGGGCTCGGAAGCCTGGCTGATGGCGACGGTGGCCGGCGGCATCCTGGTCGATAACCTGGTGCTGTTCACCTTCGGCAAGGAGCCACGCCAGTTCACCTCCGAACTGGGCAACCAGAACATCGAGCTGTTCGGCAGCAGCGTCGGCGTGTTGCAGCTGCTGATCCCGCTGGTGGGCGGCGCGATCGCGCTGGCGTTGTTTCTGGTGCGTCGCTACACCCGCCTGGGCAAGGTACTCGAAGCCAGCGTGCAGAACCCCAAGGCCGCGATGCTGATGGGCATCCGCGTCAGCCGGGTGGTGGCGGTGGCCTTCGCGGTCTCGACCGTTTTCGCCGCAATCGCCGGGCTGCTGATCGCACCGCTGTTCAGCGTCAACGCCGGGATGGGCACGCTGTTCGGACTCAAGGCATTTGCGGTCGCCATTCTCGGCGGCATCGGCAGCGCCGGCGGGGTGTTCGCCGCCGGCTTGTTGTTCGGCCTGGCCGAAGCACTGATCACGTTGAATTTCGGTTCGGCGTTCACCCAGATCTTCACCTTCGCGCTGGTCATCGTCGCGTTGGCGATTCGTCCCAACGGCCTGTTCGGCAGCAAGGCAATGGTGAAAGTATGAATGCCTGGATTTCCCGCGCTCCGCTCCTGGCCCTGGCGATCCTCGCCATCGGCGGGGTGGCGCTGGCCTTCACCCTCGATAGCTATTCGCTGCTGGTCTTCACACTGTGCGCGCTGGCGGCGGTGGTGGGCGTGGGCCTCAATATCCTAATCGGCCTGAGCGGACAGATTTCTTTCGGTCACATCGCGTTCTATGCGATCGGCGCCTATCTCTCGGCACTGCTGACCCTGGCGGGCGTGCCGCTGGTGGTCGCGATGCTCGTCGCCGGGCTTGTCTCGGGAGCGGTCGGTGGCTTGCTGGCGATCCCCGCATTGCGGGTCAGCGGGCCGTATCTCGCGATGATCACCATCGCGTTTTCCTTCGTCGTGCATCACAGCCTGATCGAATGGCGTCAGGTCACCGGCGGCTCCAACGGGCTGATGGGAATCCCGATGCCCGAGACCGGCTCGCTGGACCCCTCGATAGGCCTCGCGCTGATCGCCACCGCGCTGATGGTGGCGGCGTTCGCGCTGTTCCATCGGCTGCGTGACAGCGGCTGGGGCAAGGCGATGCGCGCGGTCAAATCCGCCGAGATCGCGGCGCGCTCGCTGGGCTTCAACCCGGTCCAGACCAAGACACTGGCGTTCGCCCTGTCGGCGGCGCTGACCGGGCTGGCCGGCTCGCTGGTGTCGCCCCTGCTGATGTTCATCAACCCCGAGTCGTTTCCCTTCTCGCAGTCGATCCTGTTCGTCCTGGCGGTGATCGTCGGCGGTGCCGGTACGCTGTTCGGCCCGCTGCTCGGCGCGCTGCTGATCGTGCTGCTGCCGGAAATGCTCTCGGATTTCGCCGAGTACCGTCTGCTGGTGTTCTCGGTGCTACTGCTCGCCGTGCTCTGGGCTGCACCCAGCGGTTTGCTCGGCGCGCTGGGCCGTCGCTGGATGCGCCCGGCGGTGGAAACCGCGCCACAGCAATACAATCGGCAGCGCCTGGCCGACTACCTGGGCGCAAGGGGGCAGCGCAGTGGGTTGCAGGTGAACGAAATCGGTATCCGCTTCGGCGGCGTGCAGGCGGCCCAGGGCGTAAGCCTCGATGCGCCTCCCGGCAGCATCACCAGCATCATCGGCCCCAACGGTGCCGGCAAGACCACGGTGCTCAACATGATCAGCGGGTTCTATGCGCCGGACAGCGGCAGCATCCTGCTGGACGGCCCGCTGCAGGGCTTGCCCGCCTGGCGGATCTCCCGCGCCGGCATCGCCCGTACCTACCAGACCACCCAGCTGTTCGGCGAGCTGTCGGTGCTGGAAAACCTGCTGGTCGCGATGCAGCAAGGCCGCCTCGGCCAACCGTTCCGGCTGCCCACGGACGAACAGCGCGAGCTGGCCCTGCAGCTGTTGGCCCTGGTCGGTTATCGCGGATCGGTGAACACGCCTGCCGAGGACCTGCCCCACGTCGACCGCCGCCTGGTGGAAATCGCCCGGGCATTGGCGAGTCAGCCAGCCGTGTTGCTGCTCGACGAGCCGGCCGCCGGCCTCGGTCGCCAGGACACCGATCAGCTTGCATCGCTGCTTCGCGTGCTGGCGGATTTCGGTATCGCAGTGATTCTGGTCGAGCACGACATGGCGCTGGTGATGGCGGTATCCGAACGGCTGCTGGTGCTCGACGCTGGCAAGCCGATCGCCTGGGGCGCGCCGGAGCAGGTGCGCCACGATCCGAAGGTGATCGCAGCCTACCTGGGCGGTACCCGTTACCAGGCGCCACCACGCGCCGAACCCTGGGCGGGCACTCGCGATGCGAGGCTGTACATCAAGGATCTGGTGATCGACTACGGCGCCGCGCCGGTGGTCGACAAGGTCAACCTGGTGGTCAATCCGGGCGAGCTGATCGCGATCCTCGGCGCCAACGGTGCCGGCAAGTCCAGCATCTTGCAGTGCCTGGCCGGGCTCCACCGTGCCTCGTCCGGCTCGGTGCTGCTCGATGACCAGAACATCGAACACGCGTCGGCCAGCGACATCGCCGCACGTGGCCTGGCGCTGGTACCCGAGGGACGGCAAATGTTTCCCCAGCTGAGCGTGCGCGACAACCTGCTGCTGGGCAGCTATTCGCGCACCGACCGCTTCGACTCCGAGGCCGAGATCGACGCCATCCTGCAGCGCTTCCCACGGCTGCGCGATCGCATCGACAGCCCGGCCGGGCTGCTCTCCGGCGGCGAACAGCAGATGGTCGCGGTGGGTCGCGGGCTGATGGCCAAGCCCAGCATCCTGCTGCTCGACGAGCCTTCGCTCGGCCTGTCACCGGCCATGATCGGCGAACTCTACGATGCGCTGGCGGCGCTGCGCGACGAAGGCGTGACGCTGTTGCTGGTGGATCAGATGGCCAACCTCGCGCTGCAGGTGGCCGACCGCGCCTACGTGTTGGAGACCGGGCGCATCGTCAAGAGCGCCACAGCGGCCGAGCTGCGGGACGATCCGGACCTGGCGGCGGCCTACCTCGGCGAAGGAGCGGTGGCATGAGCGATCTGCACATCCTCAATGCCAGACTGGGGCAGGGCGCCGAACTGTCCGAACTGTGGGTGGAAGCGGGGCGCTTCGTCAGCGAGCCCGGCAGGGCTGTCAGCCACCAGACCCTCGACCTGGCAGGCCGGCTGCTGCTGCCGGGGTTGATCGAAACCCATATCCATTTGGACAAGGCTTGCATCATGGAGCGCTGCCGCCTCGAGGCCGGCACCCTGGCCGAGGCGATCGAGCAGACCCGCGCGGCCAAGGCCGGCTTCACCGAAGATGACGTCTACCAGCGTGGCGCTCGGGTGCTGGAGATGGCCATCGTCCAGGGCACCACGCACATGCGCACCCATGTGGAACTCGACCCGCAGATTGGTCTCACTGGCTTCGCGGCCGTGCGGCGGCTGCAGGCCGATTACGCCTGGGCGCTGACCCTCGAGCTCTGCGTGTTTCCGCAGGAAGGGCTGCTCGACAACCCCGGTACCGAGGCTCTGCTGTGCCAGGCGCTGGAGCAGGGCGCCGAGGTGCTCGGCGGTTGCCCCTACATGGACGCCGACCCGGCAGCGCAGATCCGCCGCCTCTTCGAGCTGGCTGTGGAATACGACCGCGACCTGGATTTCCACCTGGATTTCGACCTCGACCCGGCCGGGATGACCGTGCACGAGGTGATCCGCTGCACCGAGACGCACGGTTGGGGCGGGCGGGTGACCATCGGCCACGTCACCAAGCTCTCGGCCATCGCGCTGCCGCAGTTGCAGGAGATCGGCCGCGCACTGGCGCATGCGGGTGTGCAGGTGACCTGCCTGCCCAGCACCGATCTGTTCCTGACCGGTCGCGAGCAGTTCCACAACAAACCGCGCGGGTTGGCGCCTTTGGCACAGCTGCATCGCTGCGGCGTCACCTGTTCGGTGTCGACCAACAACATCGGCAATCCCTTCACGCCCTATGGCGATGCCTCGCTGGTCCGGCAGGCGAACCTGTTCGCCAATGCGAGCCAACTGGGCACCGAAGCCGAACTGTTGCTGTGCCTGGGTTGGATATCGGCCGAGTCGGCACGTCTGCTGCGCCTGCCCGACTATGGCCTAACGCCGGGCTGTCGGGCTGATTTCGTCGTCTTCGATGCACCGTCGCCGGCTGCGGTGGTGGCACAGATCAGCCCGCCGTTGATGGGCTTCAAGGGCGGGCGGCAGACCTTCGAGCGCTCGCAGCCACGGCTGCTGTCTCCGGTCTGATTCAGAGGTCGGCGAGCGCCTGCTTGAGGTTGACCTCGGGCGGTGCGGGTTCTTCGAGGGCCAGCTGGCCCTCGAGCTCGTCCAGGTGCTCGATCATCACTGCGACCGCGCGGCCTTGGTCGCCTTCTTCGAGCGCCGTGACGATGTCCTGGTGCTCGTCCGAGGCGCAGGGCGGATGGTCGTTGCGCTGGTAGAGGGCGACGATCAGCGAGCTGCGTACCATAAGGTTGGCCAGCAGATCGGCGAGCACCGAGTTGCCGCAGATTTCACCGAGCATCAGGTGAAAGTCGCTCAGCTCACGGACGATGGCACGGCGATCGGTGGATCCGGTGGCCTTGCGCTCGCTCTCCATGTGCTGGGCGATGCGCTGGCGATGCTTGCGCATCGTTTGCGGCGTGATGGACTCGACGATGGCGCGCTCGATGGCGCGCCGCGCGGTGAAGATCTCCCGCGCTTCGCGGGCGCTGGGTTGGGCCACCATGGCGCCGCGGTTGGGTTCGATGCTGACGATCTTCTGCATCGCCAGGCGCTGCAACGCGACCTGCACATGGTTGCGGTTAGCCTGCAGCGCATCGACGATCTGCGCTTCGATCAGGCGCATGCCCGGCGGCAGGCGGTGCTGCGCGATGGCCTTGGACAGCGCATCGACGATGCGCTGGACTTCGATCTGTTTGGCGGTGACGGTCTTGACGCCCATCCGATCCTCTAGTGCGGCCTGAGTAGCTAGCAATCGGCCGGGATTATCCGCTAGCACCGCCTGGGCAGGCAACGCGCGCTCATCGTCGGCGTTCACTCGGATTGTCCCAGGCTGACACCCTGGCCGCGCGGGTCGTGCATGGCGCTGCGCTTGCCGTCCCGCTCGATGCTGATGGCCCCGGCATGACCGGTGAACGGGCTGAGCGGTTCGATGACCTCGACGTCATGGCCAAGCGCCGCCAGGCCGCCGATCACATCCTCGCCTATGTCGGCCTCGAGCTTGAGGTTGTCGGTGCTGTCGAAAAAGCTGCGTCCCAGCAGAAAGCGGGGCGTGCGCAAGGCCTCGTCGATGGGCCGGCCGAAGTCGATCAGCTGGGTCGCCAGGACCATCTGCGTCTGCGGCTGACCGTCGCCACCCTGGGTGCCGAAGAACAGCCGGCTGCCGTCGTCGCCCAGGTAGCAGGAAGGATTGAGGGTATGCGCGGGACGCTTGCCCGGTGCCCAGGCGTTGGGGTGGGCAGCGTCGGGGCTGAAGCCCGCCGCGCGGTTCTGCCAGAGCACGCCGGTGTCGCCGAGAATGCAGCCGGAGCCGAAATCATGGAACAGGCTCTGGATCAGGCAGGCGGTGCGGCCTTGCGCATCGGTGGCGGCCATCCAGATGGTGTCGGCCGGTTTGCCGGGCTCGGACCAGGGCGCCGCGCGTCCTTCATCGATGCGCTGGGCGCTGCGTTGCGCCTGCTCGAGCCCCAGGGTCGACGCGAAATTCCAACCGCTGTTGGCTGGGTCGTGGAGTTCGGCATTGCGCCGCAGCAGCCCTTGTTTTATCGCTTCGACCAGATAGTGGTAGTACAGCGCGCTGCCATTGCCGGCAGAGGCGACCGGCTTGTGCTGCAGCGCGGCCATCGCCTGCAGCGTATAGAGGCCCTGGCAGGGTGGCGCGACGTTGAACAGGGTGCCCTCGCGGTAGCGTACCGAGATCGGCTCGACCTCCGGTGCCCGCGTGGCGGCGAGATCCTCCGCGTCCAGGCCGCAGCCGAGCCGCTCGAATTCGGCGGCGAATGCCTGCGCCAGTTCGCCCTGGTAGAAGTCCTCGATACCACGCAGCGCCAGGTGATCGAGCGTATTGGCCAGACGCGGCTGTTGCAGCAGATCGCCCGGCTGGAGCCACCGCCCATCGCGTTTGCACAGGCTGTGAAGATCCGGCAGCGTTTCGATCAGGACCTTGCGCTGGCCTTGCCAGAACAGCTGGGAATCGGACACCGCTATTCCGGTGCGGGCCATGGTTGCCGCGTCGCCGAGCAGGTCCTGCCAGCCCATACGCGAGTCCCATTGATTGCGGCTAATGGCCTGGGCCGTCTGCCAGCTCGCCAACGCGCCGGCCGTGGTGGCGACCGCTGTCGGGCCACGCAATCCGATGCGACCGCCCTCGGGCAGGCGCTGGCCGGCCTGGCCGATCCCCATGATGGTGCGTACTTTGCCGTCGTGGATCATCCAGAGGGCATCGCCACCGATACCGGTCATGTGCGGAAACACGGCCGCGAGCATGGCGCTGGCGGCGAGCATCGCATCGATGGCGGTGCCGCCTGCGTCGAGTATCCGCATGCCGGCTGCGCTGGCGTCGGGGTGCGGCGTGCAGATCACGCCGCGGCGGGAATGGGCTTTCATGGTTAAGGCTCCGGTTGCTTAAATTGCTAGCAAATCTGCTAACCATCGAAGCAATAACCGTACCTTCGCCGCTCGGTGCTACAGGGAATAGTCGGCGAGCTGGCGGGCGATCAGCAGCCGCTGCACTTCGCTGGAGCCTTCGTAGATCTGGGTGATGCGTGCGTCGCGGTAATAGCGCTCCACCGGATAGTCTTCGAGAAAGCCGTAGCCGCCATGGATCTGGATGGCTTGCGAGCACACCTTTTCCGCCATTTCCGAGGCGAACAGTTTGGCCTGGGAAGCTTCGGAAAGGCAGGGAAGGCCGGCTGTCTTGAGCCTGGCGGCGTGCAGCACCATCAGCCGGGTGGCGTTGATCCGGGTGTGCATGTCGGCCAGCATGTTGGCGATGCTCTGGTGGCCGATGATCGGCGTGCCGAACTGCACCCGTTCGCGGGCATAGCCGAGCGCCGCCTCGAAGGCCGCCCGGGCGATACCCAGGGCCTGGGCGGCGATGCCGATGCGTCCATTCTCCAGGTTCGACAGGGCGATGGCCAAGCCTTTGCCCCGCGCGCCGAGCAGGTTCTGCTCTGCGATGCGGCAGTCGTTCAGGGTGATGGCGCAGGTGTCCGAAGCGCGGATGCCCATCTTGTGTTCGCTGCGCTCGACGTTGAAGCCCGCCGTGTCGGTCGGCACCAGAAATGCGGAAAGGCCTTTCTTGCCCAGCTCCGGATCGGTCACGGCGAACACGATGGCGAGCTTGGCGCGCTTGCCGTTGGTGACGAACTGCTTGGCGCCGTTGAGCACCCACTGGCCGTCTCGCAGCTCGGCACGGGTGCGCAGGTTGTGGGCTTCGGAACCGGCCTGCGGCTCGGTCAGGCAAAAGCAACCAATGGCGCGCCCGCTGGCGAGGTCCGGCAGCCAGGCCTGCTGTTGCTCGTCGCTGCCGTATTGCAGCAAGGGGCCGCAGCCCACCGAGTTGTGCACGCTCATCATCGTTCCGGTGGCGCCATCGGCCGCCGAGATTTCCTCCACCGCCAGGGCATAGGCGACGTAATCGGTGTAGCTGCCGCCCAGGTGGTCAGGCACCACCATGCCCAGCAGGCCGAGCTCGCCCATTTGCGCGATCAGCCGGTCGTCGATCCAGCCGGCTTTTTCCCAGGCCTGGGCATTGGGTGCGATCTCGCGGCGGGCGAAGTCGCGCGCCATGTCGCGGATCATGATTTGCTCTTCGGTCAGTTCCAGATCATGCATAGGGCTGTTCCTTGTTCTTGTAGGGCGCATGCCGGCGGCCACCTGGGCGGGGCCCCTAGGCGGCCCCACCGTCCACCTTCAGACATGCGAAGGCACGCAACCGTCAGAGGCCATCGAAAAAATGCTCGACCTGTTCGGCGGTGACCTGCTCGAGGCGTTGGTAACGCCAGCGTGGTTTCTGGTCCTTGTCCACCAGCATCGCACGCACGCCTTCGGCAATGTCGCCATGCTCGAACCAGAGTGCGCCGACGTGCTGTTCCATCTCGAAACAGGCTGCCAGGTCGAGTTCGGCGCCGCGCCGTTGCAGCTCGTGGGTCACTACCAGGGCCATCGGCGAGCGGCTGTGTAGCAGCTCGAGGGTTTCCCGAGCCCAGTCGTGGTATTCCGGGTGTTGCTCACCTTCCAGCGATTGCAGGATCGAGGCAACGTCCGGCCCGGCGAAATGCTCGTCGATGGCCGGTTGCAGGGTCGCCAAAGGCGGATTGGGCAATTCGCGCTGCAGGTGCTGCTCGAACAGCCGGACCATGCCGTCGGTTTCGTGCAGATGGAGCAGGGCGGAGTCCAGCGATGCGAGCGCGTCGCTGGTCACATAGCCGTCGGCCAGCCCGCAATGGAGTGCATCGGCCGCGCCGATACGGTTGCCCGTCAACGCCAGGTACAGCCCGAGGCAACCGGGCAGGCGCGGCAGGAAATAGCTCGCGCCGACATCGGGGAAGAAGCCGATGGCCGTCTCCGGCATGCCCAGCTGGCTGCGCTCGGTAACAAGACGCAGCCTGGCGCCCTGAGCCAGGCCCATGCCGCCGCCGAGGGTGAAGCCGTCCATGAACGCGACGATGGGCTTGGGGTAGCGGTGGATGTACTGGTCCAGGGCGTATTCGTCGCGGAAGAAGTGCTCGTGCATGTCGCTGCCGCTGCGGTGGCTCTCGTAAAGGGAGCGCACGTCTCCGCCGGCACAGAAGGCCTTGTCGCCGGTACCACGCAATACGATCACCCGCACCGAGGGGTCTGCCTCCCAGGCCTGCAGATGGGCGTGTAGCTGACATACCATGCCCAGCGTCAACGCGTTGAGCCCCTCCGGTCTGTCGAGGATCAGGTGTGCGACACCGTCGCGAACCTCGCTGCGTACCGGCGCTTCGGCTGTGTTCATGGCTGCTGCCTTAGGTAGGTCTGGATGATGGCGGAGAAGTCCAGACCGCCATGGCCATCGGCACTGAAACGCTGATAGAGCTGCTGGGCGAGAGCGCCGAGAATCACCGGCTGGCGAATCTGCTTGGCTGCCTCGGTTGCCAGGCCCAGGTCCTTGAGCATCAGGTCGGTGCCGAAGCCGCCGCTGTAGCCGCGCGAGGCCGGCGCGTTTTCCAGCACGCCGGGGTAGGGGTTGTAGGTGTCCGAACTCCAGCAGCGTCCGCTGGAGGTGTTGATCACACCCGCCAGCACGCTGGGGTCCATGCCCAGGGAAACGCCCAGGGACATCGCCTCGGCGACGCCGATCATCGAGATGCCCAACAGCATGTTGTTGGCCACCTTGGCGACCTGTCCGTTGCCCGAGTCTCCGCAGTGCACGATGTTCTTGCCCATCGTCGCGAGGATCGGCTGGGCGCGGTCGAAGTCGGCCGCCGAGCCGCCGACCATGAAGGTCAGGGTGCCGGCCGCCGCACCACCGGTGCCGCCGGACACCGGCGCATCGAGCATTGGATTGCCATGCTCCTGCGCGGCCTTGGCAACTTCCCGTGCGCTCATCGGGTCGATGGTCGACGAGTCGATGAGCATCACACCCGGCCTGACATGGTTGAGCAGGCCCTGGCTGCCCAGATAGACCTGACGCACGTGGATAGCGGCGGGCAGCATGGTGATGATGAGCTCGACCGGCGCACGCGCCACCGCGACCGGCGAGTCCGCTGCCGAGGCGCCCGCTTCGACGGCACGGGCCATCGCATCGGCCGACAGATCGAAAACAATGAGCTGATGGCCCGCCTTGAGCAGGTTGAGCGCCATCGGGCCACCCATGTTGCCCAGTCCCAGAAAGCCGATAAACATGGTCATTTTCTCCGTTTCGAACCGCCGGCAGCCAAGCCGCGAGCGGTCGGTAGTGGGGTTCAGCGGTGGCCGAACTGTGCGGCGCGCTTGTCGATGAAGGCCTGCATGCCCTCCTTCTGATCGGCCGTGGCGAACAGCGAATGGAACAGACGTCGCTCGAATCGAATCCCCTCGGCGAGGCCGATTTCCAGGGCGCGATTCACGCTTTCCTTGATCATCAGAACCGACTGGCGGGACCGGCCGGCGATCGCCCGCGCGACCTGCAGGGTTTCTTCCAGCAAGGCGTCGGCCGGTATGACGCGCGCCACCAGGCCCGCGCGTTCGGCTTCGAGGGCATCCATCTGGCGACCTGTCAGGCACATTTCCATGGCCTTGGATTTACCCAGCGCCCAGGTCAGGCGCTGGGTGCCGCCGATGCCGGGCATCACCCCGAGGGTGACTTCCGGCAGACCGAAACGGGCGGTGTCGGCGGCATAGATGAAGTCGCACATCAGGGCCAGCTCGCAACCGCCACCCAGGGCGTACCCGGCGACCGCGGCGATCAGTGGCTTGCGCCGCTGGGCGATGCGGTCGGCGGCGGCGAAAAAGTCACCGAGGTAGCTCTGCGGATAGCTCAGATCGACCATTTCCTTGATGTCCGCGCCCGCCGCGAACGCCCTCGCCGAACCGGTGATGACGATGCAGCCGACCGCAGGGTCCGCCTCCAGGCGGTCGAGCGCCTGATTCAGCTCGCCGATCAATTGGCTGTTCAGCGCATTGAGCGCCTTTGGCCGGTCGAGGGTGAGCAGGCCGACGCCGTCGCTTACTTCGACGCGCAGGGTACTGTCGTTCATGGTCGTCTCCGGCTCACTTGAGGGTGATGGTGGTGTTGACCGAGGTGCCGACGTCGTTTTCGTCGAACCAGCGCTGGGTCACGGTCTTGGTCTGGGTGTAGAACTGCACCACCTGCTTGCCGTAGGGGCCGAGGTCGCCGAGCTTCGAGCCCCGCGAGCCGGTGAAGGAGAACATCGGGACCGGCACCGGGATCGGCACGTTGATGCCCACCTGGCCGACGTCGATTTCCTCCTGAAAATGCCGCGCCGCCGCGCCAGAGCGGGTAAAGATCGCGGTGCCGTTACCGTTGGAGTTGGCATTGATCAGGGCGATGGCGTCATCCAGCGTTGCCGCGTGCATCACGCACAGCACCGGGCCGAAAATTTCCTCACGGTAGATGCTCATCTCGGTCGTTACGCCGGAGAAGATGGTCGGGCCGATGAAGTTGCCGCTCTCGTAACCAGCCACGCTCGGGTTGCGGCCATCCAGCTCCAGCGTCGCGCCTTCCTGCTGGCCACGCTCGATCAGACTGCTGACGCGGTCCAGCGCCGCGCAGGAGACCAGCGGGCCGACATCGGTGCCGGCCTCGACGCCTGCGTTGACCTTCAGCGTGCGCGCCTTGGCCACCAGATCGCCGATCCACTCCTGCGCCTGGCCCACCAGTACCACCACCGAAAGCGCCATGCAGCGCTGGCCGGCGGCGCCGAACGCGGCACCGGCGAGGTTGTTGAGCGTCTGTTCCTTGTGGGCATCGGGCAGCACGATGGCGTGGTTCTTCGCACCCATCATGCATTGCACGCGTTTACCAGCCGCGCTGGCACGGTTGTAGACGTGGGTGCCGACATGAGTCGAACCGACAAAGGACACCGCCTTGATGTGGGGGTGATCGCAGATGGCATTGACCACGTCGGCGCCACCGTGGACGACGTTGAGCACGCCCGCTGGGATACCGGCTTCGAGCGCGAGCTCGGCCAGGCGCATGGTCACCATCGGGTCCTGTTCGGAAGGCTTGAGCACGAAGGTGTTGCCGGTGGCGATGGCCATCGGGAACATCCACAGAGGGATCATCGCCGGAAAGTTGAACGGCGTGATGCCGGCGCACACGCCGATCGGTTGCAGCAGGGTGTAGGTGTCGACGCCGCTGGCGACGTTGTTGGCGAGTTCGCCCAGCTGCAGGTTGCCGATGCCCGCGGCGTGCTCGACCACCTCCAGCCCGCGGAACACATCGCCCTCGGCGTCGGCCAGGGTCTTGCCCTGTTCGGCGGTGAGGATCGCCGCGAGCTCCTTCATGTGCTCGCGGATCAGTTGCTGATACTTGAGGAAGATCCGCGAGCGCGCCCCTATCGGCGTCTTGCGCCAGGTCTGGAAGGCTCGCTTGGCGCTGCTCACCGCCGCTTCGATCTCATCGGCGGTGGCGAATGGGACCCGGGCCAGCACCTGCTGAGTTGCCGGGTTGACGATGTCGCGCCATTGCTCGGTGGTGGATTCGACGAACTCTCCGTCGATGAGGAGTTTGACGCGGGGTACCGCCTGGCTGTCGTTCATGGGTGAAGTCCTCGGGTATGTAGGGGGCTCGATTAGCGGGCGGCTCAGCAGGCCACGCCGACCTTGAGCGATGGGAAGTCCTCTTCGAAGTACTCGTGCGGCTGGCGCGTTTCGCCCTTGCGCCGCCGTGCTTCGAGCTGGCGCAGCTCGACCCGGCGGATCTTCCCCGACAGGGTCTTGGGCAGCTCGCTGACGAACTCCAGGCGCCGCACCCGCTTGTAGGGCGCCAGGTGCTCGCGGGCGAAAGTGAGAATGTCGGCCGCCAGCTCGGGGCAGGGCGCGTGGCCCTGGGCCAGGATCAGGAACGCCTTGGGCACGCACAGTCGAACGGGGTCGGGGCTGGGCACGATGGCCACTTCCATCACCGCGTCGTGCTCGATCAGGGCGCTTTCAAGCTCGAAGGGGCTGATGCGGTAGTCGGATGCCTTGAACACGTCGTCGGCGCGACCGACGAAGGTGATGTAGCCGTCGCTGTCGCGCACCGCGGTATCGCCGGTGCGGTAGTAACCGTTGCGCATCACCTCGGCGGTCTTTTCGGGGCTGTCCTCGTAGCTCGTCATCAGCCCGAGCGGGCGCGGATCGATCCGCAGCGCCACTTCGCCTTCGTCGCCCGGCTTGCCGTCGGCATCGAGCAGTACCACCTGGTAACCGGGCAGGGGCCGGCCCATGGAGCCCGGTTTGACCGGTTGGCCCGGCGTATTGCCGACCAGCGTGGTGGTTTCCGACTGGCCGTAGCCGTCGCGCAGGGTCAGGCCCCAGCTGTCCTGGATCTGCTCGATGATCTCCGGGTTGAGCGGCTCACCGGCGCCGATCACCTCGCGCAACTTGAGGCGGCCGCGGTAGGTGGCGAGGTCTTCCTGGATCAGCATGCGCCAGACCGTCGGCGGCGCGCACAGGCTCGTCACGCCGTAACGTTCGAGGGCGGCGAGCAGGCCCGGCGCGCTGAAACGCGCCACGTTATGGATGAACACGCAGGCGCCGGCGTTCCAGGGTGCGAAAAAGCAGCTCCAGGCATGCTTGGCCCAGCCCGGCGAGGAGATGTTCAGGTGCAGGTCGCCGGGCTGCAGGCCGATCCAGTACAGGGTGGACAGGTGCCCGACCGGGTAGCTCTGGTGGCTGTGCAACACCAGCTTGGGCTTGGAGGTGGTGCCGGAGGTGAAGTAGAGCAGCAGCGGGTCGCTGGCGAGCGTCGGCCCGTCCGGCTCGAACGTTTCGGGCATTTCATCCGCGGCGCGGTAGCCGGCCCAGCCCGCCGTCGATTGACCGATGCACAACCGCGTGTAGTCGCCGTCGAGCGCCTCGAACTTGGCGCAGTGATCGCTGCCCACCATGACATGGCGAACCTTGCCGCGCTCGAGCCGGTCGCGCAGATCCTCGCCGGTCAGCAGGCCGGTGGCGGGGATAACCACGGCGCCGAGCTTGAACGCGGCGAGCATGGTTTCCCACAGCGCCACTTCGTTGCCGAGCATCAGCAGGATCCGGTCACCGCGATTCACTCCCAGGCTGCGCAGGTGATTGGCGACCTGATTGGAGCGACGCGACAGCCGATCGAAGCTGTAGACCTCTTCGCTGCCTTGCTCGCAGACGATGCGCAGCGCCGGCGCACGGTTGTCGCGCGCCATCTCGTCGAAGTAGTCCAGCGCCCAGTTGAAATGGGAAAGCTCAGGCCAACGGAAGCCCTCGACGGCGCGGGCATAGTCGGTGCGATGGGCGAGCAGGAAGTCACGCGCAGCGACGAAGGAGCGGCTGTTCGGGTTCATCGGTGTTCTCCGTGAGGAGCCTTCCGTGGCGTTCTGGTCGGGGCGGCAAGCGGCCGCGCCCACGCGGCAACTTGGCAATCGTGGTGGTAGCCGATGATCAGACGGGAGGTGTTCGCCCCAGATCGGGGGCACGGAGGAGCATGGCGGGCAGGTGGCGCGGCACCCGGAGCGGGGCGCGGGCAGGGCTGTGGTTCATGGGTGGCCGTCTCGTTCTTGTTGTTGTGGTGGCAGGCAACACGCCCAACGGCGCATGGCCTTGCCCGGTTGGATCGAGTATAGGTGGGTGAACTTCACCTTAAAAATCACAAAAAAACCGAAGCCATATGCAAAAACATCACATGAGCCCCAACGAGCTGAACTGGGACGACCTCAAGTTCTTCCTCGAAGTGGCGCGCAGCCGCAAGGCCAACGCCGCAGCCAGACGCCTGGGGGTGGACTACACCACGGTTTCACGGCGCATCCGCACCCTGGAACAGGCCCTCGGCGCGCTGCTGTTCGAGAAGTCGCGCGGCAGCGGCTTCGTGGTGACGCCCGAAGGACAGCGCCTGCTCGGTTACGCCGAAGTGCTGGAAAGCACCCTGCAGACCGCCTGCGAGCAGGTCGCCGGCACCGGTTTGTCGCTGTCGGGCAACGTGCGAATCGGCTCGACCGAGGGCTTCGGCACCTACTTCGTCACGCCGCAGATCTGCGAATTCCAGCGTTTCTATCCGGCGATCACCTTCGATGTGCTGCCGGTGCCGCACTTCGTGAGTTTGTCCAAGCGCGAAGCGGACATCGCCATCGCCCTGGAGCGGCCCGAGCGCGGCCCCTACATCTGCTCGAAGCTGTGCGACTACCGACTCAAGCTCTACGCCACACCGGAGTACCTGGCCCGCCATGCGCCGATCCAGGGCCTCGCGGATCTGGCCGGGCATTGCTTCAACACCTATGTCGACGATCTGGCCTTCAGCTCCGAGCTGCTCTATCTGGAGCGGGTGGTGCCCGGTGCGATCAGCACGCTGCGCAGTACCAGCGTGATCGCTCAGTATCAGGCCACGCTACAGGGGCGGGCATTGGCGATCCTGCCGTGCTTCATGGCGGCCCTGGACCCCAGACTCGTGGAGGTACTGCCCGATGAGTTGGCCATCACCCGGCATTTCTGGATGTTCTATCGGGAAGACCTGGCCAGGCTCAAGCGCGTCACCCTGGTGGCGCGCTACCTGCGCGCCTGCGCCGAGCAGAATCGAGGCCTGTTGATGGGCGAAACCAATCGCATGATCTTCTGCGAGTCCGTGCCTGACTAGCGTTAGCCGCTCCCACAAGAGCCCCGTCGCTATCGGTGAGACCAGTGTGGGTGCTCACTCTGCCGTCTCGTGCGATCCGTGGGAGAGGTTGGGGACGGCTAGTCTTGACCGCGAGCCTTTCTCCGAAACCCGCCCCGACACGCCGTCTACGGCAGCCCATTACCGCCGGTGGCAGCGAACACCTGCCCGGTCACGTAACTCGCTTCGGTGGAGGCGAGGGTGACGAACAGCGGCGCGATTTCGGCGGGCTGTCCGGGGCGTTTGTAGGGCGTATCGCCGCCGAAGGTTTCCAGGTTTTCCTGGGTCTGGCCGCCGGACACCTGCAACGGCGTCCAGAACGGGCCGGGCGCCACCACGTTGACGCGGATGCCTTTTTCGATCAGCTGCTTGGCCAGGCTCTTGCTGAAGGTGGTGATGCCGGCCTTGGTCATCGAGTAGTCGAGCAGGTTGTCCGGCGCGCTGTAGGTGACTACCGACGAGGTATTGATGATCGCGGCGCCCTGGGGAAGATGCGGCAGGGCCGCCTTGGTGATCCAGAACATCGCATAAAGGTTGGTCTTCACCGTCCAGTCGAACTGTTCGGTGCTGATATCCATGATCGAGGCGTGGCTCTGCTGGCGCGCGGCGTTGTTGACCAGAATGTCCAGGCCGCCGAGCTCCTTCACCGTGTTTTCGACCATCTGCCGGCAGAACGCCTCGTCGCGAATGTCGCCCGGCACGGCGACGGCCTTGCGGCCCTCGGCGCGGATCAGTTCGAGCACTTCCTGGGCATCGGGCTCCTCGTCGGGCAGGTAGCCGATGGCGACGTCCGCACCTTCACGCGCATAAGCGATGGCCGCGGCACGTCCGATACCCGAATCGCCACCGGTGATCAGCGCCTTGCGCCCGGCGAGGCGGCCACTTCCGCGATAGCTCTGCTCGCCATGGTCGGGCTGCGGCTCCATCTTGCCGGCCAGACCCGGCCAGGGTTGCGACTGCTTCTGGAACGGCGGCTGCGGATAGAGCTTCTTGGGATCGGCCAGCGGTGCGGCGGTAGCCGTCCCGGCGGTGTTCGAGCCCGACGCGCTCTGGGCAAACACCGGCGCGGCGGCGGCAGCGGCGACGGTTACGGCTGCCCCTTGGAGCAGTTTTCGGCGGGACGAGGAGATATCGTTCGAGTTCATTGGCAGGCTCCTGCGTGGAGTGGGTCGGGCGCAACGGCGCTTGGAGGGCACCTTGCGACGCGGTGCCAGGTGGTAGACGGGCGCCGCGTTCCCTTCGTTCGGCGCGTTCATCCGAATCCCACGCCACGCTGATGCCGGCCGGGCGCGAGGCAACTTCCCGCAATCACGGGAGGTTCTGTCGCGCTGGCGCGGTACAGCAAATCACGAGGCTGGGCGCTGCCTTTCGCTTGTGTGGGAGCGGTCCGGACCGCCAGATCGACCGATTCGTGAGGGCGTGCCGGACCCTGGCGACAGGCACCTGCAACCAGCACCTGGCGTGGGTGTCGACTCATAGAGGCGCGTTTGGCGCTGTATGAGGCAGGAGCACCGCAATGACCCGTCCGTATCGTTCTTCCTTCGCCTGGCTCTGCACGCTGCTCGTCGCCGCGCTTTTGCTGACGGGCTGTGTCATCTCACCCCGGCTGAAACCGGGGGACACGGCTGTGGTGGCGGGCAAGACCTTCGTTGTCACCGGCGCGTCGAGCGGCTTTGGTCGAGGCGTAGCGCTCAGGCTCGCGTCGATGCAGGCGAATGTGGTGCTGGCCGCGCGGCGTACCGAAGTGCTCGAAGAGGTCGCGGCACAGGTCCGCTCCGCAGGCGGCAAGGCATTGGTGGTCACCACGGATGTCAGCGATCCTGAGCAGGTGCAACGTCTCGGGCAGCAGGCGCTGGACGCTTTTGGGGGCATCGACGTCTGGATCAACAACGCCGCCGTCGGCGCTCTGGGCCGGTTCGAGGAGATTCCCCTGCAGGACCATGCCCGCGTGGTTGACGTCAACCTGAAGGGAGTGATCTACGGCAGCCATGTGGCGATGCGCCAATTCCGCCAGCAGGGCTACGGAACGCTGGTGAATGTCGGCTCGGTGGAAAGCGAAGTGCCGCTGGCCTATCACGCGTCTTACGCGGCGACCAAGGGCGGCGTGATGAACCTCGGTGTTGCGCTGGCCGAGGAAATCCGCCTCAGTGGCAGCGATACCATCAGCGTCGCCACCGTGATGCCCTGGGCGGTCGATACACCGTTCTGGGAGCACGCCGCCAATTACACCGGTGGAACGGCGCGGATGGCGGCGATGGACGGTCCGGAACAGGTGGTCGAGGCGATCGCCTGGGTTTCGATCCATCCGAGAAAACGTCTGCCGGTGGGCTGGAAAGCACGTGGCGCGGTGATCTCCCATTCGCTGATGCCCGGACTCAGCGAACGGATCTCGGGAAACATCGCGCACCGCTGGCAGATCGAGAATGCGCCGTCGGCGCCTGCCACCACCGGCGCCCTCTATCAACCGATGCCCTCCGGCTCGGGCGTCGACGGCGGCGCCAGGCAGCGGATCGAACGGGAGGAGGCCGCCCGCAAGCAAGCGCGTTAGCGCTGCGGGCGGCGTCCGGGTCAGTCCAGCGACTGGTCGTCGCGCTGCAGCACGTAGATTCGGCTGCCGGCGTCGTCGCTGTAGTCCACGACGAAGTACATGACCACCTGCACACCCGGGATCGTCGCGACGAAATCGCCGACCTGGGTGACGAAAGCCTGCTTGGTGCCGGGCGCCGCCTCTGGCTCGATATAGGCGGTGAAGAACGAAGCGGGGTCGGCATCGCCATAGAACTCGTCGCGCTCCAGCGCATCCCAGTCGGCAGGCGGCTCGAAGGCCCCGCGGAACAGGATGCGTGCGTCGCCCAGATCGGTTTCGTCCGCATCGGGATCGCGTTCGTCGGGGCGGTAAAGGGTGCAATCAAGCGCGTCGGGATGTTCGAGAATGGCGTTACGGGACGGGTGCTGCGCGAAATCGACCAAGGAAACCTCCCAATGATGACGGTGCCGTCGTGCTTGACGGTGCGCGCAGTGTGGGAGAAGTCGCCGCGCCGCGGCAACCGGTTTGCAGCGGCAAGCCGTTGCCTGGGTATCCGCTCCCATGAGCTGACAACCGGCACCCGTTGCCTCGAACGTCGCGAGAAGAGGTGCCTCAAATGAGATGAGGCGTCCCACACCAACGACATGAGGTGAACCATGGGTGAAGAAATCAAAACCACGCACGAAGCAGAAGATCACGATCTGGCCAACAGTGCCGACGAGGTGGAAATCGGGACCACCGCTCACACCGATCATGTTCAACCGGTCGAGCACGATCTTCGGCCGACCGACACCAACATGAACGGGAGCGATGAGGACGACCCGAAGAACCACAGCAGTTGAGCCCAAGGCCCCGCCCCGAGCGGGGCTTTCTTCGCTTCGATCCGAACGGGCGCCAACGAATGTGGGCTGCCTCCGGAGGATTAGCGAACCGATCCATGCGCTTTGGGACTAAAGGGGTTTGCACCCGGAGGTAACGATCCATGCGCCTGGATAGCGAAACACGAAACATCGTGGTGATCGGTGCTTCCGCCGGTGGGGTCGAGGCTTTGACCGCTTTGTTCAAAGCCCTGCCCAGGGATCTGCCTGCCGCGTTTCTGGTGGTACTTCATGTGCCGTCCCATACCCCTAGCGTGTTGCACCGAGTGCTGGGTCTGGCGAGCTCGATGCCAGTGCTGCCTGCGAAGGATGGCCAACTGCTCGAGGCGGCCACCGTCTATGTGGCCAACGCTGACCGCCACCTGATGCTTGACGGGAACGGCATTCGCGTGACGCGCGGCCCGAAGGAGTGCCGTGTTCGCCCGGCGGTGGATGTGCTGTTTCGATCAGCCGCATTGACCCATGGCGCACGAACCATCGGGGTCCTGCTCACCGGAGCGCTGGACGACGGCACCGCCGGCTCATGGGTGATCAAGGATCGCGGCGGACTGCTCCTGGTTCAGGATCCATCCGACGCGATGCAGGGATCCATGCCACAGAGCGCCATCGAGCATGTCGAGGTGGATTTCGTCGGCACCATCGGGGCGCTTGCCCGTCGGCTGGGCGAGCTGATCGGTACGCCCGTCGCGATTCAACCGGAGCGTTCTGATTCGGGACGGCATGAAATCGAAAACGTCATTGCCATCAAGGGGAACGGCATCGAGGCCGGCGTGATGGGCCTGGGCAAGGTCTCGAAGTACACCTGCCCTGACTGCCATGGTGTGCTGGTGCAGATCGACGAAGGGCCCATTGTGCGGTTTCGCTGCCACACAGGCCATGCGTTCTCGATGAAGAGCCTGATCGCCGAGGTCAATGCGGCTATCGACAATGGGCTTTGGGACACCTTGCGGGCAGTGGAGGAGCGCGTTCTGCTGCTTCGGCAAATGGCCGATCTGGCGCAGCGTTCGGGGTTTCCCGAAGACGCAGCCAACTGCCGCGTTCAGGCTGCCGATGCGCAGAAGCGCCTCGAACCGTTGCGCGAGCTGGTGCTCGACTCGAATTTCTTCGGGCACGATCAGGCGCGTTGATTGCGCACGAACGGCAGGCGCTGCGGCCAGATGGATCTCCGCCTGCTCACCAGACGCCACGCTGCGGCGATATCGCCTCTACCTGACGGAATGTAATCGGAGCGGAGGAAACCTCCGGGTTCGATCGAGTCGTACGTATGGGCACGGTAACAGCCGAGGCTCGACCATTCGACTCCGAACGGAGCCCGATTGACCCGACACAGGAGACCCCCGATGACGACCGCTCAATACGACAGCTGTATCCAGGCGTGCAGCAACTGCGCCGTGGTGTGCGATACCTGCGCCGCCGCCTGTCTGCGTGAGGACGACGTGAAGATGATGGCCCGCTGCGTTCAACTGGACATGGACTGCGCCGACATGTGCCGAATGGCGGCCGCGCTGATGGCCAGGGAAAGCGACTTCGCCAAACAGTTCTGCAAGCTCTGCGCGCAGGTCTGCCGTGCCTGCGGAGAGGAATGCCAGAAGCACGACGCCGATCACTGCCAGAAATGCGCCCAGGCATGCATGGCCTGCGCCGAGGAGTGCGAGCGCATGGCGGCCTGATCCGCACCCGGAGCCCGCCTGATGCCTGTGGGCATCGGCGGGATTCTCAGCGCGTCAGCGATTCGCCTGCTTCACGCTCGATCGGGTCAGGAATGGACGGACCAGGAAACGGCGCCTACCGGCAGGTAGGCATCGTCCATCGCGTGGATAAGCCCGGTCGCCAGCGCTTCCTCCGGGTTGAGAATTCGCGGGGCCGCCATCAGGTACTTGGCGATGTCCAGCGACTGCTCGGCACCGCTGGTCCGCTCCTTGACGATATCGGCATAGAGCTGCAGGTCGTAATCGAGGCTCATGGCGTATTCGGACATGCGCGAATGATCGACCGAGCCATGGATACTCCAGTGGAACGGGTGAAAGAGAAACTTGCTGTGGCGACAGGCCGTTCTCTTGCGCCCGGCCAGGAATATGATGTTGCCCATCGACTCTACCGTGCCCAGGTTGTGGGTATGTACCGGAACGGGAAGAGACATCAGGAAGTTGTAGATGGAAAATCCGTAACTGCATTCACCGCCCATCGTTGCGATCTTCAGAATGATTTCTGATGCATCCTGCTGAACCGCTTGGGAGCATTTCTCGATAAGTTGCCCGCAAGTTGCAGAGTTTATAGGGCCGGTGAAGTTGACAATATGTGTGGTCATAATTACTACCTGACGATTATGCCGTTGGATATCTGGCTGTCGAGCCACGTTAAACACGTCGGCCTATCGCTACGTATCTTGAGCGTGCGATGGGCTTCTCCGGATTTGGGCGACGAGCGGTGAGCTACGAGCCGGGAGAGGGTGCATAGAGCGGGTTACGAAGATCCGTAGGGCCTTCGCACCGCGGGGGCGCACCGCGATGCGCACTGGGTCAGTGCAGCGACGGCTGGCCGACGTCGGCTGGCCATGAATGGCTCCGACTAGAGGTCTAGCTGGCGCTTCGAAAGTGTTCAACTCTCTAACCGCCTCGCGCATTATAGCGAACAGATAGCGGTATTAGTTCCCTATGGTCGTCCAATGTCCGACGAATGGAGTACGCGCCGTATCGCTTGTAGCGCATTGGCAATATGGTTGGGCGGTGCTTTTGGGCTCTGGAACAAGTGGCGATAGTGTTTGCTTCGCTATTGCCGTTGCGCTTAAAAGAGTATCGTTCGGATTCCATTGTCGACCTGGCCGCTTCGCTGCAGACCGATGCGTGATTTCCCAAGCCATTGATTGCCAAGTGGGCGATGTGCTCCACGGTTATGGGAAGAACATCAGGCCGTGCCTGCAACTGAACAGGCTGGCCGGGGAGGAGTCTTGCAAGTGACCGATCCCTTCGGCAATCGTTTGCGTATCCGTGATTTGTCCGGTCGAGGCTGACGGACACAGGCACTCGTTGGCCGGCGCCAATGTCCTGCGATGACAGGGCCAGGCGCCGGCTCCCGATCACTTTCTGCAAGGCGCTTCGATGAGTTCTGCCAGACCCGCGTCCAACGACACCTCGTTGATCCTCTCGCTCGTGCTTTTCAATTTCATCTCGTTCATTTCCATTGGCATCCCGCTGGCGTCTTTGCCGGGCTATATCCACCACGATCTGGCATTCAGCACGACCATCGCCGGCGTGGTGATCGGTGTGCAGTACCTCGCGACGCTGCTGTGCCGGCCAATGGCCGGGCGTCTGGTCGACGAACTGGGTGCGAAGAAGACGGTGATCCTGGGCATGGCCGTCAGCTTGGCCAGCGGCCTGCTGCTGACGGTCGCGGTGTGGCTGGACCACTGGCCCCTGGCGAGCCTTGGATTGATGATCGCCAGCCGATTGCTGTTGGGCCTGACCCAGAGTCTGGTCGGTATTTCCGGCATCAGCTGGGGCATCGCCCGGCTAGGCCCGGACAGTGCCGCGCGGATCATTTCCTGGAATGGCGTTGCCGCCTATGGCGGCGTCGGCATCGGTGCGCCGCTGGGCGTTCTGCTGAGCGACCAGCTCGGTGTATGGAGCCTCGGCGTGCTGACCATGGTGCTCGCGGCCCTTGGCCTGGCCCTCGCCTGGCGTAGGGAACCAGCACCGGTCAGCCGAGGCTCGCGCCTGCCGTTTGGCAAGGTGCTGGGGCGTGTGGCACCGCATGGCATGGGGCTTGCGCTCGCCACCATTGGCTATGGCGCCATTAGTTCGTTCATCGCCTTGTATTACTCCGCTCGCGGATGGGAAGGCGCGGCCTGGTGCCTGACGGCCTATGCGGCGACCTTCATCGGCACGCGCCTGTTGTTTCCCAACGCGATCAACCGTTTCGGCGGATATCCGGTGGCGGTCGCCTGCCTGGTGGTGGAGATTCTCGGCCTGCTGACGCTGTGGACCGCCAACTCGCCGGCTGCAGCGCTGGGCGGTGCGGCGTTGACCGGCTGCGGCCTGTCGCTCCTTTATCCCGCCATCGGGGTAGGCGTGATCGCCCGTGTCGGCAGTGCGAGCCGCAGCTCGGCGCTCAGCGTATTCGCCATGTTCTTCGATCTTGCGCTGGGCCTGGCCGGCGCGATCATGGGCATGCTCGCCGCCTGGACCGGACTACGCAGTATTTTCATGGCCTCGGCACTGGCGGGGCTTGCGGCGTTACTGATCGTCATCGTGCTGATGCGCCAGGAGCAGCGTAGGGCGGACACCGAGGAGGATACCGATGGCTGACGCTGCGACAGTCAAAGCAAGGTGATTTCCTGGGCCCGAACGACCATTTCCTCTTGGCGAAATCGGCGCTCCAGTGCCGCTCGATAATCAGCCCACCAGCCATGCTCCAGAGCAGGCGCCATGACTTCGTAGATGACCGACTCGTCATGTACGGGATGCTCGTCATCCTCGAGCCAGACGCCTGAAGCCGGAGCCTGCGTGTAGGCGGTCAGCCCTCCAAAGCGTTCGACGAGTTCATCACGCACCTCGGCGAACAGCGCCTTGGGCAGGGCTTGTCCGTCGTTGTCATAAAGTGGCAAAAGCAACTGGATCATGTACATGGCAGCCTCGATTGCAGCGGCAGAGCACATCTAGACCTCTGGAAAGACGCTTCCGCTGTTGCAAGCGCACGCTGAATCAGGCATGCGATAACGCGGCGCAATACGTCCGCAACCGGGGCGTGCCCATCCCCAGTCGCCGTCCATCCACCGAGTTCAGGGCTTCGGGAACGCTCTACCCGTAGAATGAATCAAGATATTGCCGGCGCGTTCTGCGTTGGCACCCTCTGTCCACTGAGCGAGACCCACGCCTTGGCTACCAGCCTGCTTGCCCTGATCGACGATATCGCGACCGTACTGGATGACGTGTCCCTCATGACCAAGGTCGCCGCGAAGAAAACCGCCGGCGTGCTCGGCGATGATCTGGCGCTCAATGCGCACCAGGTCACCGGCGTCAGCGCCGACCGCGAGCTACCGGTGGTCTGGGCGGTGGCCAAGGGTTCATTGCGCAACAAAGCGATTCTGGTGCCCGCGGCGTTGTTGATCAGTGCATTCCTTCCGTGGCTGATCACGCCGCTGCTGATGCTCGGCGGCGCGTTTCTCTGCTTCGAAGGGTTCGAAAAGCTCGCGCACCGCTTCTTTCCCCATGGCGACGACGGCCATGCCGAGCGGGTCGCGGCGCTCACCGATCCCTCGGTCGATCTGGTTGCCCTGGAAAAGCAGAAGATCGGCGGGGCAGTGCGGACCGACTTCATTCTCTCAGCGGAGATCATCGCCATCACCCTGGGTACGGTCTCCGGGGCCGCGTTCACCCAGCAGGTGGTGGTACTTGTCGGTATCGCCGTGATCATGACGATCGGGGTGTACGGCGTGGTCGCGGGCATCGTCAAACTCGACGACCTGGGCCTGGCGCTGAGCAAGACCGGCAGTGCGATGATGCAGTCGATCGGGCACGGCATCCTCACGGCCGCGCCCTGGTTGATGAAAACGCTGTCGGTGGTCGGCACGGCCGCCATGTTCATGGTGGGCGGCGGCATCCTCACCCACGGCTTGCGCATCATTCACCACCTGATCGAGAGCAGTGCGGACCAGGCCGAACACCTGCCCTATATCGGCGCCGTGCTCGGTGGTGTCCTACCGACACTGCTCGACGCCGCCTTTGGCATTTTCGCCGGCGGCGTCGTCTTCGCGGTGGTGACCCTGGTCAGCCGCCTGCGGCGCAAAGGCGATACGGCGGCGTCTTGATCCCCTCGAGCGGCAGGCTCAGCGGATCAGGTGTTTGGCAAGGCCTTGGTAGCAGGTCGCCAGGTGGTAGGGGCTGGTGGAGGGCATGTCCCGACGGCTGAGCTGGCCCTGGTCGTCCAGGCACTCGTTCCAGCCCTGCGGATGCAGGAAACGTTCGGCGAAAAGGCTCAGCCTTGCCTCGAGCATCTGGGGTTCGGCTCCGTGCAGGGCGAGGGCGCGCAGGTATTCGGCTTGGGCCCAGATGCGCTGGGTGCCGTCGATCAAGCTACCGTCCGCAGCGAGCATCGCACTGACGGCGCCGCTGTTCTCGTCGACTCCGTGGACGAAGGCGAACTCGAATGCGCGTTCGAGCGAATCGTGCAACGCCGTGGCGGCCAGCAGCGGCGAGCCGTGCAGCAGGTAGAACCATTCGAATTGATGGCCGGGTTCGAACCAGTTGTCCGCCGAACCGCGCGGCTTCTCCAGCACCACGCCGGTGGCCGGATCGACGAAGCGCGCCTGCATGGCATCCACCAGCGCGAGCAGGGCGTCACGGGTGAGGGCGTCGTCGCGAAGTGCCAGCGTGGCGAGAAAGGCCTCGGTCAGATGCATCAGGGGGTTCTGCAAAGGGCCGCTGCCGAGCGGCGACCAGTCTTCGCCCAGCTGGGCTTCGTACAGGCCCTGGCCATCGGTGAAGCGCTCGCGCACCAGGGTCAGCGCCGTCTTCAGCACGCTGTCCGCCTGCGGGTCCTCGACCCTGGCCCGGTAATGGGCACAGGCGAAGATCACGAACGCGTGGGTGTAAAGATCCTTGCGCCGGTCTAGCGGAGCCCCCTCCGCATCGATGCTGTAGAACCAGCCGCCGTTGCGCTCGTCGTGGAAATGCCGCTGCAGCGAGGCGAACAGGCGCGCCGCACGTTCACGTGCCTGGGGCACGCCCGGTTGGTCGATCAGGCTGGCGAACAGGAACAGCTGCCGCGCGCAGGCCATGGCGCGATAACGCTGCGCCGGCAGAGGTCGTTGCTCGGCATCCAGCGCTTCGTAGGGCAGGTCCAGCTGGGCGTTCCAGCCGGGGCCGAGCCACAGCGGCACGATGACCTGCTGGAAATGCCGCAGCAGAGCGTCGAGCGGGGAAGAGGGCGTTGCGTCAGAGGCGGAGCGGGGCAAGTCGGACATCGGCAGGCATCGCGGATTGAAGGTAGCGCGCATGGTAGCAAGCCGCGGCGCGGCCGGATAACCAGGCCGTCTCCGTTCTGCGCGGCTGCATTCGTCCGCTGCGCGGCGCGTTTCTGTGGGAGCGGTCAGGGACGCCTAGTCTTGACCGCGAAAAGGCCGGCATGGGTTTCATGCGGCAACCGCTGGCGATAGCGGTCAGTCCGCGTCACCCCTGACCACCGCTTCGGCCGCATCGATCAGGGCATCGAAGGAAACCGGCTTGCCCAGGTGGCGAGCGAAGCCTGCGCCGGTGGCGCGCTTGACGTCTTCCTGGCTGGCGAAACCAGTCAGGGCGATGCCGGGCGGCGGGTCGTCGAGACGCTTGCGTACCGCCTCGATCAGCTGGTGGCCGTCCATGCCCGGCATGCCGATATCGGAGATCAGGAGATCGAACGGCCCCTGGCCCAGGCACTCCAACGCCGCCTGGCCGCTGTTGGCGGTGAGCACGCTGGCGCCTTCGATCTCCAGCAGCAGCTGCAGCGTCTCCAGGACATCTGGCGAGTCGTCAACGAGCAAAATGCGGACGCCACTGAGCCGCCCATCCCGAGCATCGTCGACCTGAGGTGGTTCCTGTTCCGAAGTCTGCTTGAGCAAAGGCAGCCAGACACTGAAGCGTGAGCCCTTGCCACGCCCCTCCGAGGCCGCTTCGACCCGCCCGCCATGGGCCTCCGTCAGCTCCTTGACCAAGGCCAGACCGATCCCGAGCCCCTCTTTTGTACGTGCGGCAGGCCTGCCTTCGGCCTGATCGAACACATCGAAGATATAGGGCAGGCTTGCAGGGTCGATGCCACAGCCAGTGTCGGTCACGTCGACTCTGGCCATCTCCTCGTCGCGCTGCAGCTTCAACGCTATCTGCCCGCCACGTGGGGTGAATTTCAGCGCATTGCTGACCAGATTCCAGATGATCTGCTCGACGCGGGTATGGTCAGCCTCCAGGATGAACGGCTCGGTGCGGGGTTCGTAATCGAGTTCCAGCTTCGACTCGAGCAGTTCGTTGTGGATGCTGTTGATGATCTCGCCGATGAGCTGATTGAGATCGACAGGGGTCAGGGTCAGCTTGAGCTTTCCGGTATGGGCGCGGCTCAGCTCGAGCAGGTCGTCGATGATCAGCGCTTGGCTGCGCACGGCCTGGAGGATCGCTTTGCAGGATTTGCTCATCATCGTCGAGCGGCTGATAACCGGCAGCCGAGCGAGCAGTTCGGCGTTGAGCTGAACCAGGTTGAGCGGATGCTTGAGCTCGTGGGAAATCATCGCGAAGAACTGGTCCTTGCGCTGGCTGAGGCTCTGGCTGCGCTCGAGCTCGGTTTCCTGGGCCAGTTCCTGCTGCTTGCGGACGGTCAAGTCGCGGCAGATCTTCACGAAGCCTCGGGGTTCGTCTACTCCGAGCGGGGTCATGATGCCGCTGCAATAGAACCTGCCGCCGTCCTTGCGCTGGTGCCAGCGCTCGTCTTCGGCGCGGCCGCCTTGCAGAGCACGGTCGCGCTCGCCCTGGGCGGCACCAGCCTCCAGATCCTCCGGCAGAAAAATAATGTCGGCGGACCGCCCGAGCATTTCCGCCTGGCTGTAACCAAAGGTGAGCTCCGCCCCACGGTTCCAGCTCGTCACGGTTCCATCCAGGTCCATGGTGATGATCGCGTAATCGCAGGTACTCTCCGCGACCAGTCGCATCAGTTGCTCTTCCTCGTGCAGCTTGCGCTCGGCCTCGCGGCGTGCGGTGATGTCGATGAAGGTGAGCACGGCGCCATCGATACGGTCTTCGAGCGTGCGATAGGGCAGCAGGCGAGCGATGTAGCAGCGTCCTTCGTGGCCGGGCACCTCGCGCTCGACCGGGCTGAGCGACTCGAACACCTGGCCGATGTCGGCCGCCAGCTGCTCATAGTCGAGCCTGTGAGACACATCGAGGATCGGACGGCCGGCGTCGGTGGGAATCAGCTTGAACACCTCGGTGGCCCGTGGGGTGTACCACTTGATGCGCATGCCGCGGTCGATGAATACCGTGGCGACGGCAGCCGAGGCGATCAGGTTGCTCAAATCGTCGTTGGTCTTGGCGCTCTGCTCGATTTCGGCGCGCAAATCCTGGTTGACCATCTGCAGCTCTTCGTTGAGCCGTTGCAGGTCTTCGCGACTGGCTTCGAGCTCCTCGGTTGCCGAGCGCAGCTCCTCGTTGACGGCTTGCAGTTCCTCGTTGGACGCCATGAACTCCTCGGATGAGACCGAGGCGTGCTCGGCGCTGCTCTGCAACTCGTCGCGTGTCCCCTGCAGCTCACGTTCCAACTCGAGTGCCCGCTCGCCTTCGATACGAAGCCTTGCGGCCGTGGCTTCATCGTCGCCGGCCGCCTGGAACAGGATCGCCGCCAGCCCACGACCGTTCTCCTTGAAAGGTCGCACCAGAAGGCTGAGATCCAGCGGGCGATCGTCGAGCGTGACCTGCAGGGTATGGCTGATGCTGGTATCCGTTTCGAATGCCTGGAACAGGGCGTTGCGCAAGATGGTCTTGAGCGAGGGGTGGATGACCTTCAGCAGATCGTGGGAGGGCTCGCCTGGGACGTGGCGTAGATAAACGCCTGCGCCTTCGGACAGGTGCAGGATCGCGCCATCACGACTGACGATGATGCTCGGTGGCGCGAAGCGCTCGAGTAACCAGCGATGGATTTCACCGTAGACCGGCGATTCGCTCTGCCGGCGCGGCGCAGCGGCGGTCGACTCTTCACGGTGCGTTGGAGCGGTCCGGACCTCACGCCGCAGACCCGAATTTGCGCGGTAGATACGGTTCTTCTTGTCGACCACGCTGAACAGCTCGGGGCAGGCTTCTGCCGTTTCCGAGCCACCGAGGAACAGAAAGCCACCGGGGCGCAGCGCGAAGTGGAACATCTGCAGCACGACACGCTGGATATCCCGGTCCAGGTAGATCAGCAGGTTTCGGCAAACGATCAGGTCCAGACGCGAAAATGGCGGGTCGCGCAGCAGGTTGTGCTGGGCGAACAGGACTTTATCGCGAACCTCGGGGCGGATCTGATAATACTCGCGCTCCTTGCTGAAAAACTGGCGAAGCCGGGTAGGACTGACGTCTGCCACGATCGCCTCGGGATACAGGCCCCGGCGAGCACGGACGATGGCATCCCCGTCGATGTCGCTGGCGAACACCTGCAACCTTGCCGGTCGGCTTTCGACCGCCGCCTGGTCGCAGAGCAGCATTGCCAGGGAATAAGCCTCTTCGCCCGTGGAACAGGCCGCCGACCATACCCGGATTTCATCGCAGGATTTGTCCTCGAACAGCTGTGGAATGACGTCGCGCTCCAGCGCTTCGAACGCCTGCCGGTCGCGGAAGAAATTGGTGACCCCGATCAGCAGGTCGCTCAGCAACAGCCGAGCTTCGTCCGGCTCCTGAAGCAGATAGTCACCGTAAGCGCACAGGTCTGACTTCATGACTACCTGCATCCGCCGCTCGATGCGGCGCAGCACGGTTGCTTGTTTGTAGTGACGAAAATCGTGGCCGGTACGCAGATGCAACTCGGCGATGATCCGGCGCAGCGTCTGCTGGTCCGCCTCGACATCGTCGCGACTCGGTTCAGGCTCTGCGGTGATCTGTTCGCCCGCGGGCTGCGGCAGGTGGATGACGCGCGCGTTGGACCAGATATCCAGCAGTTTTCGCGGCATGTCGACGACCGGCAGCACGAGATCGACCTTGCCGGTATCGATGGCGCAGCGAGGCATGAACTCGTATTCCGCATCATTCGGACTTTGCGCCAGGGTGACGCCGCCCTGTTCCTTGATTCGCGCCAGACCGACCGAGCCGTCGGCACCGCTGCCCGAAAGGATGATGCCAAAGGCCCGATTCTGGTGTGCATCGGCCAGGGTGCGGAAAAAGGTGTCGATCTGTGCGCGGCGGCCGACGCTTCGCTCCAGATCGCTCAGGCGCAGATGGCCGTCGGACATGGTGATGTGCTTGCCGGGCGGGATGACGAAAACCTTGTCGGCTTCCAGCCGCGTGGTGCCGGTGACCTGGTTTACCGGCATCCGCGTGGCACGCTGCAGAATGCTCGAGGCGTGACTCTGGTGGTCGGGCGACAGGTGTATCACCACCACGAACGCCATCCCGCTGTTGGCAGGCATATGCTCGAGAAACCGAGATACCGCCTGCAGGCCGCCCGCTGAAGCACCGACGCCCACGACCGGGAAGCTCAGCGTGCTACGGGCGACCGCCTTCTGGTTTTTGGGAACCGAAGCAACCTTTTGCTGCACTTGTTCTTTCATCTGTGCTCACACATCCCCGGGCGCTTGGCTGCCTCTGCTAGGACTCATAGGCGATCGATGCCGTATGTCACTTCGGTTGACCACCGCGCAACCGGCATTACACCGCTATGTACGGGGTTGAGACTCCACAGCAATTGATGGAGCAGTCCTCGCAACGCTCACCACGCTGCAGCCAGTCATTGAATGCGCGCTCCAGCGCACCCAGGGCCTGTTCCCAGAGCCCACCGACTTCGGCCTAATGCAGCGTAATGGCTCGTGCCTGCTCCAGCGTGAGCGAGCCAGGAGGGTTCATCGCCGAATCTCCGCGCATATTTCCGATAACCATCGGACTCTGCCACGCACGGCAGAATTCGCGCCCACTGGTCAGCTAACCGCAGCTGCAGCCCTCGCGACGGCGGCCGCTGCCCGTCGCTTCGGTTGCTTGAGCGTGTTATTGGTGATCGCCCAAACCGCTCGTAGGCCTGCGATGCTCCCGACACTGACCACTCCGAGACTCAGCCTGCGACCCTTCACCGTAGCCGATGCAAACGCGCTGCAACAGTTGGCCAACGACCCGTTGGTCACCGACACCACCGCGACGCTGCCATATCCCTATGGCCTGCATCACGCCGAATCCTGGATCGCGATCCACGACGATCTCTACGCCTCGGGCCGTGCGATGCCGCTGGCGGTCACCACCCGGGAGGGCGAGCTGCTGGGGACCATGGGCTTCGCCGCGCTGTCATGGATGCACCAACGCGCGGCACTGGCCTACTGGATCGGTAGCGCGCATTGGGGCCGTGGCTATGCCACCGAAGCGGCTGGCGCGCTGGTCGCCTACGGTTTTGCAGACTTGAAGCTGCAGCGGATATGGGCGGAGTGCTTCACGCGTAACCCTGCATCGGCTCGGGTGTTGGAGAAAGTAGGCATGCGCTACGAAGGCTGCCTACGCAACGAGTTCCTGAAGCACGGCGTGTTCGAGGACATGCTGCGCTACGGGTTGCTGGCCGATGAATGGTACGCGCAGTTCGATGCCTGAAATGCCCGCATCAGGGCGTCCAGCCACCTCCGAGGGCTTGGTAGAGGTTGATCAGGGTGTTGAGCTGCGCTTCGCGCGCCTGCACCGCCGCCAGTTCGGTATTGAACAGGTTGCGCTGGGCGTCCAGCGCCGCCAGGTACGAGGAATAGCCTGAGCGATAGCGATCCTCGGCGATGGCCAGGGAGTGAGCCAGCGTCTCGCGCCGAGCAGTCAGCCGGCGAATCTGCTCCGCCGAGTTCTGGACACCGGAAAGGGCGTTTTCCACCTCTGCAAATGCGTTCAGTGCCGAGGCCCGGTAGGCGTAGGCCGCCTGGTCGCGCTGGGCGGTCGCGACCGCAACGCCTGCCTCCAGCCGACCACCGCTGAACAAGGGCGCCAGAACACTCGCACCAATGTCCCAGACCCGTACCGGGTCGAAATCCAGCGCATTGACATAGAGCCGGCCGACACTCGCCGACAGTTGAACCTGCGGCAGAAAGCGATCGCGTTGAGCATCGAGGTTCAGATCGCTCGCGGCCAGTACGAGCTCGGCCTGCCTGATGTCTGGCCGCCTGCGCAGCAGCTCTGAGGGCAGGGCGCCGGGCAGCGGGGGCAGGGAGATGGTGAGAAAGTCACCGCCACGCTCGATGGCGCCGGGAATTTGGCCCGTGAGCAGTCGCAGGGCATTTTCCTGCTCGGCTATCGCCTGCTCCATCTGCGGCAACAGTTGCGCGGCTGCCTCGTATTCGGATTGTGCCTGGGTCAGCTCCAGCTCGGAGCTGTAGCCCATCTCGGCGAGGTCCTCGGCCAGGCGCAACGATTGCAGTCGCGACTCGATGGTTTCCTGGGTGACGTAGCGCTGCATGTCCAGTGACAAAAGGGAGATATAGGCCCGCGCCGTGGTGCTGGCCACCGCCAGACGAACCGTATCGCGCTCGGCCTGGCTGGCCTGGTATTGCACATCGGCTGCCTCGCGTAGCCTTCGCAGGCGCCCCCACACGTCGACCTCATAGGACACCTGCAGCCCGGGCTGCACGGCGGTGCTGCGACTGATGCCGAGCACGCCGAGCTCCTGGGAGCGTCCCACGCCAAGCACGGCGTCCAGGCTCGGCAACAGCGAGGCCCTGGAGAGATTGATCTGCTCCCGAGCGATGTCCACGCGTGAGCTTGCCAGCAGCACGTCGGTGTTGTGCTGCAACGCGGCCTCGACCAGCCGGGTCAGTTGGGGGTCGTTGAACTGCTGCCACCAGTGCTCGGCGACAGGCGCGACGGCGCCGCTCTGCGCGCGCCAATTCGTAGGCGCCTCGACGTTCGCCTCCGGCGGAAGCGGGCGCTTGTCCGGCACACAGCCCGCCTGCAGGAACAGGGCGCCGACGATCCCCAGCGGGACGATGCGCGAGGGCCTCACCGTGTTTCACCCTCACGGTCCGTTGCGTCTGTATCGACATGGGTGACGACCGAGAGCCCGGGGCGCAAGCGCTCGGCCAAGGGCTGGTCAGGGTCGATGGCGATTCGCACCGGCAGGCGCTGCACCACCTTGGTGAAGTTGCCGGTGGCATTGTCCGGGCGCAGGACGCTGAATTCCGAGCCGGTGGCCGGCGCCAGCCGTTCGACCCGCCCTGTCAGACGCGCACCGTCGAGCGCATCGACCTGGAAACTCACCGGCTGTCCGGGACGCATTCGGTAGGTCTGCGTCTCCTTGTAGTTGGCGACGATCCACAGCTGGTCGGGCACCAGGTACAGCAGTTGCGTGCCGGCCACCACGTACTGACCCAGGCGCACCGAGACCTCGCTCACCTGACCTGCGCGTGGCGCCACGATCACGGTGTTGTCCAGGTCGATCTGCGCCTGGTGCAGTGTCGCCAGGGCCACCTCTACCTGCGCCTGCAGCCCGCCGCGGGACACCTCGGTCGCCTTGAGCGTCTGCTCGGCGATGCTGATCGCCGCGGCGGCCTGCTTGACGTTGGCGGCCGCAGCACGGGCGGTGGCACGGATCTGATCACGTTCACGAATGGAAACCGAGCCGCGCGCGGCCAGCTCGTTGACCCTGAGTTCGTCGGCCCGGGCGCGATCGCGTTCGGCCTCGGCAGCGAAATGCTCGGCCCGGCGCGACTCCAGCGTCGCCCGGTTCGACGCCAGGGTCTGTCCGACGTTCTCCAGTTCGAAGCGCCGCGCGGCGAGTTCTGCTCGGCGCTGTTCGACCCGTTGCCGATAGATGCGATCGTCGATGCGCAGCAGGGGACGGCCTTGCTCGACCTGCTCGAAATCCTTCACCAGCACCTCGGTGACATAGCCGTTCACCTGGGGCGACAGCACCGTGATCTGCCCGCGTACGTAGGCGTTCTCGGTAGTCATCACGCCGCTTGTGAATGGCCAGAGCCGCCATGCGTAGAGAATCGCCAGTACGCCGGCCAGCGCCACGAGCACCATCAGGATCACCGAGCGTCGGCTCGGCTTGATGGTTTTCGGTGGCGCGTCGGGCGTTGCACCGGCATCGGTGGTGGAAGCCGACATTTCTGCGGGCTCGGTCGCAGGCAAATCGCTCTGCTGCTCGTTCTTCTCGTCGGTCATGACGTTGGAGCCTTATTGCTGAGTCGCGCCAGGCGCACCGTATGGAACAGTGACCAGCCCAGGAGGCCGATCGATAGAAAGCCTATGAGCCGGAACACATCGTTGAAGGCGAGCACGTTGGCCTCGCGCGTGATCGTCTGGCTGAGCATTGCGGCGCCCTGCGCCTGGCGCAGCACCGGATCGGTCTGGGTCGCGGCGTAGCGCTGGCCCTGCAGCTGCAGCCGGGCGGCGACCTGCGGGTTGCTCGGATCGATCTGTTCGGTCAGGTGGCTCGAGTGATATTTCTCCCGCACGGTCTGATACGTCCCGAACACCGCCGGCCCGGCCAGCCCGCCAAGGCTCTGGGTGATGGAGAACAGCACGACGAAGCTGACCAGGTAGCTGGGGCCGGCGCTCAGCGCCCGGCCAATGCCGGTAATCATCAGCGGGCCCAGGAACATCCCACCGGCAAACGACAGCAGCGCCTGGCTCAGGTACATGTTCTGCGGTCGAGTCAGGTTGGTCGCGCCAATGTCGAGAAAACTGCCCACGCCGATCAGCAAAATGGAGACCACGACCTGGGGCAAGGCCGTTTTCGGGGAAAAGGTCATGGCACTGACCAGCACGCCAAGGGCGAGACCGAGCAGCATCACCGCATAGAGAGGCTGCAACTGGTCGGCGCCCATGCCCAGCGTCTGCAAGAGCCCAACCGCGCCATAAGTCTGCTCGGAGAGAATGAAGCGCAGGGCCAGGGCGCCAAAGGCGAAGCGCAACATCCCGGCGGTCCCCAGCCAACGGGTATGCAGCAGCGGATTGCGCCGATGGTGCTCGATCATCAGCGCCACGCAGATCAACAGCAGCGCGATCACCAGTGCGTACGCGATCCAGGGCTGCTCGAACCACCATTGCACGCGCCCCTGGGCGAGCACTGCGGCGAGCAAAGCCAACGCCGGAGCCAGCAAGGCGAAGGTCAGAAAGTCCAGCGGCTCGAAGACCTTGATGCGTTCTCCCAACGGCAACTTGAGAATCACCACGGCGGCCAGTGAACACAGCGCGAGTCCGCTCTCGAACACGTACAGCCGATGCCACTCATCCAGATCCAGCAAGGCGGGCGAAAGCAGCCAGGCAATCGGGGTGGCGAATTGCGTCAGGCCGAAACCGATGATCACCCCCTTGGGCAGATCGGCGCGGCGAAAGGCCTGCAGCATGTACAGCAGCGCCAGGCTGGTCGTGGTTCCGGCGGCGAGTCCGCTGGCGGCACGCACGAAAACGGCCATGGCGAAGCCTTCGACGAACACATGGGCGATCGTCAAGGCTGCGTAGATCGCCAGTCCGATCTCGGCGAAACGGCGCAAGCCGTACTGCTGGCGAAACTTGATCAGCAGCAGGTTCGTCGACACGTTGACCATGAAATAGGACGCCGGCAGCCAGGCGGCCTCCGACGGCGTAAGGCCAAGATCCCCCTGGATGTTCGGCAGGTTGGCGATGAACAGGGCGTTGCCGAGGCCGCCGGTCAGACCGACAAGGATCGAAACGCAGGCATAGGCCACGCGTACCGGATTGCTGTGCAGCAGAATCGCCGGAGAGCCCGGCATGGAGGGACGTTCATGGGGCTCCCAGTTAGGGACCGGTTTCAGGTATTGCGGCATCGTCAGAAAGACTCGATGAAGCGGGCGATGTGGTGGAACAGCAGCGCATGGCGCACCTGCGGCCTATCGTTTTCGAACATGCCAGGCGCCAGTGGTGCCGCGAAGAAGCTGAGAATCGATCGGTTGCACCGCAGCTGACCGGCTGATGCGAAGTCTGGCGGCGCGAATGGCAGCGCTACCAGGGCGCTGCCTTTGCAGTGCGAGGGAAATCCGGGACCCGCGTTGCGCGAGCCCGGCGAGTGTTAACGCGACAAACCGGCGTTGGAAAAGTCGACCCGCCCGAAGGGGCTCACTCGATAGCCCTGCACGTCGGCGCGCAACAGGGTGCTGGCGGTGGGGTGTGCCAGCGGCACCCAGAGGGCCTGCTCCTGGATGATCTGTTGCGCCTGATGGTAAAGCTCACTGCGTTTGGCCTGGTCGCTCGTGGCCTTGCCGCCGAGGATCAGGTTGTCGAGGCGCTCGTCGCAAAAGCGCGCGAAGTTCAGCCCGGACGTTTTCGACGCGCAAGCGAATTGCGGCGTCAGGAAGTTGTCCGGGTCACCGTTGTCGCCCGCCCAGCCCATGAACAGCAGGTCGTGCTCGCCGGCTTTCGCGCGGCGGATCAGCTCGCCCCATTCGATCACCTGGATCTCGCCCTGGATGCCGACCTTGGCGAGGTCCGCCTGCAGCAACTGCGCGCCGAGGCTGGGATTGGGGTTGAGCACGCTGCCGCTGGGTCGTGTCCAGATGCGCGTCTTGAAGCCTTCGGCAAACCCCGCTTCGGCCAGCAGCGCGCGGGCTTTTTCCGGGTCGTACGGATAGCCAGGCAACGCTTCGGCGTAGCTCCAGGTGTTGGGCGGGTACGGGCCGTTGGCCTCCGTCGCGCTGCCCTCGAACACCGCCTTTAGGTAGCTGGCCTTGTCGAACGCCAGGTTGATCGCCTGGCGCACCTTGGGCTGATCCAGCGGGGCGTGGTCGCTGTTGAGGGCGACGAAGGCGGTCATGAACGCCGGCGTCTGTTCGACCTTGAGTGTCTTGTCTTGCAGGGCGGCCTGAACATCCTGCGGCTTGGGGGAGAGCGCGACCTGGCACTCGCCACGGCGCAGCTTCTGCAGCCGGACGTTGGCGTCGGGGGTGATCGCATAGATCAGCGCATCGACCTTGGGCGCACCGGCGAAATAGTCGGCGTTGGCCGTATAGCGCACCACCGCGTCACGCTGAAAGCGGCGCAGCACGAAGGGCCCGGTGCCGATCGGCTCGCTGTTGAGCTTCTCCGGCGTGCCGGCACTCATCAGGCGCTCGGCGTATTCGGCCGAATAGATCGAGGCGAAGCCCATGCTCAGCGTCGCCAGGAAGGTCGCATCCGGTTTCGTCAGGGTGATCGTCAAGGTATGCGGATCGCTGGCTTCGACGCTTGCGATCAGCTCTGGCCACTGCATTGACTGCGCGTGGGGATAGCCGCTGGCCGCGGTGCCATGCCAGGGGTGGTCGGGATCGAGCATGCGGCGGAAGCTGAACACCACATCCTCGGCCTGGAGCGGCCGGCTGGGCGTGAAATAGTCGGTGCGGTGGAACTGAACATCGTCCCGCAGCGTGAAGCGATAGATCAGCCCGTCTTCCGATACGTCCCATCGCTGGGCCAGGCTGGGCTGCAGCTCGCCGCGCTCGGCATCGAACTCCACCAGACGATTCATCAGCACGTCGGCCGACGCGTTGGTGGTGGTCAGCGAGTTGTACTGCACCACGTCGAACCCGTCCGGACTGGCTTCGGTACAGACCGCAAGGCTCGCGGCCTGGGCGCAGAAGGGGGCAAACAGGAGGGCGAGGGCGGCTAGACGCATGGCGTGACACTCATTTGAAAGCGGAAGGATCCCCGCCGGCGAGAGTGGGCGGGGCGCAAGAGCTGGGCTTCAACCCTAAACCAGCGGGTCGAGCATCACAATCCAGCGCGGCGGGCTATCGCGCCGCGATCAGCCCGGCTGGTCCTCGATAAGCCGCTTACCGAGGCTGAACACATCATCGGCTCCATAGCCAAGCGAACGGTAGAACGCCAGCGTTCGCTCGTTGGACGTGCGCACCAGCAGGTTGAGCTTGGGGCAGCCCAGGGCGAGCAGGCGCTGCTCGACGGCCTCGAGCATCTGCCGACCGCGGCCTTGCGCCTGGTAAGCCGGCGCGACGGCGAGGTAATGGACCGAACCCCGATGTCCGTCGTATCCGGCCATGGCGCTGGCCATCAGCTCGCCGGCGCACTCGCCGACCAGGAACAGCTCTGGCTGCTGGGTCAGCTTGCGGGCGATGTCCTTGTGCGGACCGTTCCAGGGGCGCGTCAGGCCGCAGTCCTCCCAGAGCTGCACGACCGCGTCTTCGTCGGCCGGTTGGTACGGGCGAATGTTCATGGCGACTTCCAATGGCTGCAGATGCGGCTCAACGAACCAGCGCGGCGGATTTGATCTGCGCATACACGTCGAGGCCGGGCCTCAACTCTAACTGGTCGGCGGACCGGCGGGTAATGCGCGCGAGGATCGACGTACTGCCCAGATCCAGCCGCACCAGCAGGCGGCCTGGGTCGCGGTCGGGCGTCAGGTCCTGGATTCGCGCCGGCAGGCTGTTGAGGATGCTGCTCCGATGCGGTGGCGCCAGAGCGAGGCTTACGTCCCGGGCCAGTATGCGCAGGCGGGTCCGGGTGCCGAGGGGCAAGCCCGACAGCGCGACGGTGAGCGTACCGCCCGGCACGTTCAGCGTGCTCAGGTGGTAATGAGCATCATGTTCGGCGAGGGTCGCGGTAATCACGGCGGCCGCTTCGTCCAGCTGGGCGAGCGGAAGCCCAGGGTCGGTCAGCAGTTCGTTCAACGACCCGCAGGCACGCACCTGACCGGCGTCGAGCAAGACCAGGTGATCGGCAAGCCGGGTGACCTCATCGGGCGAATGGGTGACGTACACCACCGGTATCGAGAGTTCGGTATGCAAGCGCTCCAGGTACGGCAGGATCTCCGCCTTGCTGTCCAGATCCAGGCTGGCGAGCGGCTCGTCCATCAATAGCAACCTGGGGCTGGTCAATAGCGCTCGGGCGATGGCGACCCGCTGGCGTTGCCCTCCGGACAGCTGGTTGGCTCGCCGAGCCAGCAGCGGCTCCAGGCCGAGGAGAGCAGTCGCCTCGTCGAGGTCAATGTGGCGCTCGGCCCTCGTCACGCGCCGGTAGCCAAAGGTCAGGTTGTCGCGAACGTCCAGATGATCGAACAGGCTGGCTTCCTGAAACACATAGCCGAGCGGCCGGCGGTGGGTGGGCAGGCAATAAGTGCCGTCGAGCCAGCGCTCGCCGCAAAAACTGAGCTGGCCCTGGGCCCGATCGAGCCCGGCGATGGCGCGCAGCAAGGTCGTCTTGCCACAGCCGGAACGGCCGAACAGCACGCTGATCCCGGTGGAGGGCAGCTGCAACCGGGCGTCGAGACGAAAGTCGTCCCGCTGTACCTGCAGGTGCGCATCGATTCCCACGTCAGACATGAACGGCCTCCCTCCGCAAGCGCCCCAGTATCAGCAGCACCACAAAGCTGAATACCACCAGGCATGCCGACAGTATGTGGGCATTGCTGTACTGCATCGCCTCGACATGGTCATAGATCTGTACCGAGACGACACGGGTGCGGTCCGGAATGTTGCCGCCGATCATCAGCACCACGCCGAACTCGCCCACGGTATGGGCGAACCCCATCACCGCCGCGCTGATGAAGCCCGGACGTGCCAAGGGCAGTACGACGTGCCGAAAGCTGTCCCACGGCGAGGCGCGTAGCGTTGCGGCGACCTCCAGCGGGCGAGGCCCGATGGCAGCGAAAGCGTTGTGCAACGGCTGCACAACGAACGGCAGCGAGTAGACCATCGACGCGATGACCAGGCCCGCGAAGGTAAAGGGCAGCAGGCCGATGCCCGTCGCTTCGGTCAGGCGTCCGACAGGCCCTTGCGGCCCCATCAACAGGAGCAGGTAAAAGCCCATGACCGTCGGCGGCAGGATCAGCGGCATCGCGACCAGCGCGGAAACCGCCCCCTTGAGCCGGGAACGGGTACGCGCCAGCCACCAGGCCAGTGGGGTGCCAAATAGCAACAACAATATGGTGACCAGTGTCGCCAACTTGAGCGTGAGCCAGATCGCACCCCAGTCTTCTGGACTCATGGTTCGACGCCATACCCATAACGGGCCATCACCGCTCTGGCCTGTTCGGTATGCATGAAATCGAGCAACGCGTGAGCAGCCGGATTATCACGGCCTCGCTCGAGCACCACGGCGTCCTGGCGAATCGGCGAATAGCGCTCGGCTGGCACGGTCCAGGCCGAACCGCGGCTTATCTCGCCATCCAGATACACCTGCGACAGTGCGACGAAACCGACCTCGGCATTGCCCGTGGCAACGAACTGGAACGCCTGGGTGATGTTTTCACCCTGGACAAGTTTGCCTTTGAGGTCGGCTTCCAGCCCCATCCCGCGGATCACTTCCAGTGCAGCGGCGCCATAAGGCGCTGCCGTCGGGGTGGCAATGGCCAGATGGCGGAAGTCACCGCGCTCGAGCAGCGCCTCGCCATCGGTTGCATAGCCCTCACGCGCCGACCAGAGCACCAACTGCCCGAGCGCGTAGGTGAACTGGCTATCGCCCAAGGCCTTGCCTTCCTTGGCCAGGCGCGTCGGCGTAGCGCTATCGGCACTGAACAGCACCTCGAATGGCGCGCCATTGCTTATCTGTGCGTAGAACTTGCCTGTCGAGCCGTAGGCGAGCCGTGCCCGATGCCCTGTCGAGGCCTCGAACGCCTCGGCCAGCTCGCGCATCGGCGCGGTGAAATTCGCGGCCACGGCGACCTGCACTTCATCGGCAATGGCAAGGGCCGGAAACAGAATGCAGAAGGCAAGGGCAGAAAGGCGGGAGAAGAGGGCGCGCATAGGGTTCTCGCTCAGTCGACGGCAATGATGATGTGGGAGGCCTTTATCAGGGCGGTACAGGGGTGGCCGACCTGGATGCCCAGCTCGTCCACGCTGTGATTGGTGACCACCGCGACCAGTGTGCGGTGCTCGGTCAGTTGCAGTTTCACTTCGCTGTTGATGGCGCCCTGGGTAATGGAAAGCACCACACCGTGCAGGCGATTCTGAGTGCTGATGCGCACGTCGGGGTCCGGCGAGAGCAGCACGAAGCTCGATTTGATAAGGGCGATAGCAGGCACTTCTGGGGCCAGCTGCAACGCCTCTATGCTGTCGCGTGTGATGTTGGCCACCAGCGCCAGCCCGCCGCCCAAATCCAGCGTGACGCTGCCATTCACCGATCCCGGCCGGATTTCGGTGACTCGCCCCCTGAACTGGTTACGCGCACTGGTTTTCATCGCAATGGCCCTTAGGAGGTTGCCGGCTTCTTCGTGGCGCTCGGCGCCTGCCGCCAGCTGGGCCAGAAAACGTTCATACTCGCTCTGCATGCGCCGCCAGGTATGGATCATCTGCCTACCGAAGTCGGTCAGGCGTGTTCCGCCACCTCCGGAACCACCTGCTTCACGGACAACCAGCGGACGCTCCGAGAGGTTGTTCATCGCTTCGACAGCATCCCAGGCGCCTTTGTAGCTAAGCTGGACAGCCTTGGCTGCCTGGCTGATGGAGCCGGTTCGCTCGATCTGCTCCAGCAGCTCGACTCGCTTACCACCCAGATAGGCCTTGTCGTTGCGGTTGAACCAGAGGTGGCCATCAATCTTGAGCGCGTTTTCGGAGGGCTTGGCTGCGGTCATGAGAATCTCGAAGGGAGAGTAAGGGTGCCAGGCACCGCTGTATATAAAACTATATAACGGTCGCCCCGCCGTTGGAATGCAAAGGGCATGGCGAGGCGCCCGCAAGCGATGCATCGCCTCGAGGCTGCCTTGGGCCATAAGCAACAGGAATAAGCGCCCCGGCTGGTTCCAGAACAGCCGTGCGGCCGATAAAATCGAGGCACGTCAACTTATTGTCGACAACCGATGCCGTACGTGCTTCCCTGCGCAGAACCCACCAAACACAGCCATAATGCAGCCGTAACGGTAACCCGAGCGGTGCATAGCGCTACGATGCGGTCTAACTTCAGGTCTGCACGGCCAGTCGCCTGGCATCACGAGAGTCGATGAAATACCTAATGTCAAAGCGGGCGCGAGCATTGAGGCCTTGGAAGATCTCGAAAATGTTTTCCTTCAGCAACCTAACAGGTATGTCGTTTAGCCAGGGGCGATAAAGGATAACTAATGTCAAAGATACAAGATCTCCAAGAGCCGCTGAGCGAATATGACAGCTTGGTTTCTTCGAATTCACGCGCGCTTGATGCAATTCCTGCCGCTGTATACATCTGCGATTGCGAAGGCTGGATAGTCAGCTACAACGCCGAAGCCACGCGGCTATGGGGAAGGGCGCCGGTAATCGGAAAGGACGGTGATCGCTTTTGCGGCTCGCATCGGCTTCTTTCAACGGACGGTACGCCGCTTGGCTTCAAGGACTACCCGACAGCCGTGACCCTCAGTACGTGCGTCTCGCAAAGTAATGCCGAGATGATCATGCAACGTATGGATGGCACCCAGTTCGTAGCCCTTGTTAATACCCGGATTTTAAAGGACGGACGGGGAGTCACGCAGGGGGCGATAACCTGCTTTCATGACGTCTCGTCGTATCACGCTGTGGCACAGGAGTTCCGGCGAAAAACTGCTGACCTGGAAGACTTTTTCGAAAACAGCGCAGTGGGTCTTCATATTGTCAGTGCCGAGGGGCTCATTCTTCGCGCCAACAAAACTGAATTGGCTCTTTTGGGATATGCCCCTGACGAGTATATCGGGCGCCATATCGCGGAATTTCATGTGGATGCGCCCGTCATCAACGATATTCTTTACAAGCTGTCCAGCGGCAACAGTTTGCAAGAATATCCGGCGCGACTACGTGCCAAGGACGGCGCTATCAAGCATGTAGTCATTACCTCCAACGGCCGGTTCGAAGACGGCAAGCTCTTCAATACTCGCTGTTTCACAATCGACGTGACCGACGTCCACACGGCGGAGACAGCCCGCCGAGAAAGCGAAGACAGACTCTCGGCAACCTACGAGGCGGCCACGGTAGGAATTGCCGAGACCGACGCAGATGGACAGCTGCTCCGTGTGAACGACGCCATTTGCAACATTCTCGGTAGAACCCGCGAACAGCTATTGGCGATGACGTTTTCAGACTACACGCACCCCGACGACATCGAGGCGGATGCCACTTTGTACGCACGTCAAGTTGCCGGTGAGGTTGATAACTATGTGCTTCGAAAGCGCGCGTTCAACGCTGATGGAGAAGTCGTTTATCTTGATATCAATAGTTCGTCGGTACGGTCGGCTTCCGGCATGTTTCGCTATGGAGTGCGAGTAATTCAGGACGTCACGATCGCACAGCAAATGGAAACCAAAATCCGAGAAAGTGAACGGCACTTGCGGGATCTTCTCGAGGCATTGCCAGCTGCTGTTTATACAACCGATGCAGACGGCCGCATTACATTCTTCAATCACGCCGCTGTCGAACTCTCTGGTCGAACGCCTCAGTTAGGGGACATGTGGTGCGTCTCCTGGCGGCTATATAACGTCGACGAAACTCCACTTGCACATGATCAATGCCCGATGGCGATTGCATTGAAGGAAGACCGCCCAATACGGGGGGTCGAAGCTATTGCAGAGCGACCCGACGGCACTCGCGTGCCATTTATTCCTTATCCGACACCCTTGCATGACGCTGATGGGAAGTTGATTGGCGCGATCAACATGCTTGTAGACATAACCGAACGAAAGCAGGCGGAAAATCGACAGAAGATACTGATCGACGAACTCAACCATCGGGTCAAGAACACGCTTGCCACCGTTCAATCCCTGGCTAGCCAAACGGCTCGAAATGCAGGGTGCGCAAAAGAAGGGCATAAGCGCTTCGAAGCAAGGCTACTCGCATTGTCTCGGGCGCACGACCTGCTAACGAAGCGGCATTGGGGGAACACACCTTTGGATTCCCTTGCACGAGAGGTGCTCACCCCGGTAGTGGGGCATGAGCCCAGCCGTCTCGTAATCGATGGCGCTTATATCGAAGTCAGTTCGAGAGTAGCGCTCAATCTCACGATGACGCTCAATGAGCTTGCCATCAATGCGCTGAAATACGGGGCGATGTCAGCCGAGAGGGGTGCTGTGTCCGTTACCTGGAGCGTGCAACCAGAATCGACTGGCGCATTGCTCACTTTGGAATGGCGCGAGCAAGGAGGTCCGTCGGTGTATCGGCCCGAAACACGAGGCCTTGGTTTTCGTTTGATAGAGCGATGCATCGAGCGCGACCTGGGCGGAAAACTCGATATCACCTTTGCCCCTGAGGGAGTCGTCTGCCGCTTCTCGATCCTCATCGGAGCAGATAGGCCGTGACCGAGTTCGCAGGGATTAGAGTGCTCGTCGTAGAGGACGAGGGCGCGATCGCCATGATGATAGAGGACATGCTGGAGGAGCTCGGATGCGATGTCGTGGCTTCGGTCGCGCGTCTCGCTGCAGCATGCGATATGGCGAGGACAGTGGAGATCGATCTGGCGATGCTGGACGTGAACCTGGCCGGCCAGCTCGTTTTCCCTGTCGCCGAAATTCTTCGCGACCGCAATATTCCGTTTCTCTTCAGTACCGGTTACGGCGCTAGCGGAATACCGAGCGAGTTCGATGGGGGCCAGATTCTACGTAAGCCGTTTTCGGAGAGCGATTTGCGAGAAGGGATTGCTCTTACATTAAAGCGATGCAGCCGAGCGCCTGAAACGACCTAACGCTGGGATTGAAGCGCTTAGGGAGCAGGCTGATCGTTACCGGCATTCAGCAGTGATCGAATCCGGCGAAGCGGCAGCCCATCGGCTAGTCCATCAACGATGCATGTGACTTCGCATAATGTATATTATGTTAAATCATGTATTGGGTTCCCCAAGGCGAACCAGACACCGACCGAGCTAGCCGCCCTTTTTTCTCTCCATCCACCCTCTCCAGGCTGGTTATAAACATCATCCCTGTGCAGTGTGCCAGACGTTCACCCACTGCCAGCTGAGCGCAAAGCGACCCCCGACCTGGCTGAATGTGCGGCCGCCTCGGTACCGAACGTCACTCCCTTGCTGCAGCGGCGTAGATTCTGTTGTCACAGGCATATCCCGCACCGGACGTAGCGTTTGGTGACGCGGTATTCCATGACTGCCCGTTATCCGAGGTGCGCACGTTGCAATAGCCGCCGCTCACGCAGCGGCCCTGCGCCGCTGCCGCGAGACGCCCTCATCAACTACCGCTTCAGCCGGAGAGCTAACGATGAGTGATTCTGACGACAATGGCCTCTCGCGCCGACAGGTACTTGCCCTGGGCGGCGGCCTCGTGGTGCTGGGTTCGGCGCCTGTCTCGACGTTGGCTGCGCCCCATGACAAGGGTGCAGACGAATCCCCCGTACGCCGGACCGTAACGTCCACCGTTGCGTTCGTGGTCAACGGTCGGCGTCGGGAACTCGAATTGGATAACCGCACTTCACTGCTCGACGCGATGCGCGAGCACCTTCACCTAACCGGTAGCAAGAAAGGTTGTGACCAAGGCCAATGCGGCGCTTGCACCATGATCGTCGACGGTCAGCGGATCAATAGTTGCCTGACGCTCGCCATCATGCATCAGGACGCCGAAATCACGACCATCGAGGGGCTAGGCACAACAGAAAGCCTTCACCCGCTGCAGGCCGCATTCGTCAAGCACGACGGCTACCAGTGCGGCTATTGCACGCCAGGACAGATCTGCTCGGCGGTGTCGGTGCTCGACGAGATCAAGCGTGGCATTCCCAGCCACGTCAGTGGTGACATCACCGCCCCACCCCAGCTGACCAGCAACGAGTTGCGCGAACGCATGAGCGGCAATATCTGCCGCTGCGGCGCCTACTCCAACATCATCGAGGCCATCACCGAGGTGGCTGGGGAACGTGCATGAAATCCTTCACCTACGAGCGCGCTGAAACTCCGGTCGAAGCCGCGGCAAGCGCAGCCCGGTCGCCGGGCGCGAGATTCATCGCGGGCGGCACCAACCTGCTCGACCTGATGAAGCTCGAGATCGAAACGCCAATGCACCTGATCGATGTGAACGGCTTGAAGCTGGACAAGATCGAGGCGACACCGGACGGTGGCTTGCGCATCGGCGCGCTGGTCAGCAATACCGATCTGGCCGCCGACGCCAGGGTTCGGCAAGACTATGGCGTGCTGTCCCGCGCCCTACTCGCGGGTGCGTCCGGGCAGCTACGCAACAAGGCGAGCACCGCCGGCAATCTGCTTCAGCGGACCCGCTGCCCTTACTTCTATGACACCAACCAGCCGTGCAACAAGCGCATGCCTGGCAGTGGCTGCGGCGCGCTGGAAGGCTTCAGCCGCCAGCTCGCGGTGGTCGGTGTCAGCGATGCCTGCATCGCCACTCATCCTAGCGACATGGCGGTGGCCATGAGGGCGCTCGATGCGACCGTGGAAACGGTACGGCCCGATGGTGAAACTCGCCGCATTCCCATCGCCGACTTCCATCGCCTGCCTGGCGACACTCCGCACATCGAAAGCGCGCTCATGCCCGGCGAGCTCATCACGGCGGTGACGTTGCCAAAGCCGATCGGCGGAACGCACATCTATCACAAGGTTCGCGACCGGGCCTCGTACGCCTTTGCGCTGGTATCGGTCGCCGCCATAGTGCAGCCGGACGGCACCGGCCGGGTCGCTCTGGGCGGCGTTGCGCACAAGCCCTGGCGAGTGGAGTCGGCCGAAGCACAACTGCCTGACGGTGCACGCGCCGTCAGCGAAAGGCTGTTGGCCGACGCCCGGCCCACTCATCACAACGAATTCAAACTCACATTGGTCCAGCGCACGCTTGCCGCCGTGCTGGCGCAAGCGAGGGGCTAACCGATGAAATTCGAAACAGCCGCGGGAGAGAACCCGATCGATCGCCAACAGGTGGTCGGCAAAGGCGTCGATCGGATCGACGGTCCACTCAAGACTACCGGCACGGCGACCTACGCCTACGAGTGGCACGAGCCGGTCGCCAATGTTGCCTATGGTCATGTGATCGGTTCTGCAATCGCCAAAGGCCGCATCACCTCCATCGACCTGACTCTCGCACGGCGTGCCCCGGGTGTGCTCACTGTCGTCACTGCGGACAATGCAGGGCCGCTCGGCAAGGGCGAACGCAATAACGCGACGCTGCTCGGTGGGCCCGATATAGAGCATTACCACCAGGCGGTGGCGCTGGTGGTTGCCGAAAGCTTCGAGCAGGCTCGCGCCGCAGCGGAGCTGGTGCGCATCACCTACGAGCGCGTCCCTGGCAGCTTCGACTTGGCCGCCGCCAAAGACACTGCCAAAAACCCCGGCAAGATTACTGGCGGTGAAGCAGACACCGCCGTCGGCGACTTCGCTTCCGCCTTTGCTGACGCGCCATTACAGCTCGACGCCATCTACACAACCCCTGACCAGTCTCACGCCATGATGGAGCCACATGCGTCTATCGCGGCCTGGGAGGGTAATCGCCTGACCCTCTGGACCTCCAACCAGATGATCGAATGGGGCAAGCAGGACCTGGCGAAAACATTGAACATACCGGCCGAGAACGTCCGTCTCATCTCGCCGTACATCGGTGGCGGCTTCGGCGGCAAGCTGTTCTTGCGAGCCGATGCGCTATTGACCGCCCTCGCCGCACGCGCCATCGGCCGGCCGGTCAAGACCGCCCTGCCCCGCGCATTGATGATCAACAACACCACTCACCGCGCCGCCACCATCCAGCGCATCCGCATCGGTGCCGACCGGGACGGGAAGATCGTCGCCATTGGCCATGAGAACTGGTCCGGTGACCTGAACGGGGACAGTCCGGAGTCCGGGGTGCGCTATTCCCGGCCGCTGTACGCGGGAGCCAACCGTATGTCCGCCACGCGGCTGGCCAGCATCGATCTACCCGAAGCCAACGCTATGCGCGCGCCCAGCGACATGCCAGGTTCCATGACCGTGGAGGTCGCCATGGACGAGATGGCGGAAAAGCTCGGCATGGACCCGGTGGAATTTCGCATCATCAACGACACCCAGGTCCTTCCCGAGCAGCCGGAGCGCTCGTATTCTCAACGCCAGTTGAATGAATGCCTCATCCAAGGCGCCCAGCGCTTCGGCTGGAACCGGCGCGCCGCCACGCCCGCTACCCGGCGCGAAGGGGTATGGCTGATCGGCCTAGGCGTCGCCGGCGGGTTCAGGGACAGCCCGGTGACGACGTCGGCCGCGAGAGTACGGCTGGACGGCAACGGCATGGTCACGGTCGAAACCGACATGACCGACATCGGCACAGGCAGCTACACCATTATCGCCCAGACTGCTGCCGAGATGATGGGCGTGCCGCTGGAGCAGGTGGAGGTCCGTCTCGGCGACTCGAGCTTCCCGGTCTCGACCGGCTCGGGTGGCCAATGGGGGGCGAACAGCTCCACTTCCGGCGTCTATGCGGCCTGCGTGAAATTACGGCGAAGCGTGGCGCAGAAATTGGGCTTCGACGCCCAGCAGGCCGTGTTCGAAAACGGTGAAGTTCACCAAAGCGGCAGGCGCATCGCTCTGCGTGAAGCCGCTGCCGACGGTGATATTGTCGAAGAAGACACCATCGAGTTCGGCGACTTGGATGATCGTTACAAGCTCTCGACTTTCGCTTCCCATTTCGTCGAGGTCGCGGTCCACTCGGCTACGGCAGAGGTGCGCATCCGCAGAATGCTCGCGGTTTGTGCCGCCGGGCGCATCCTCAACCCCAAGACCGCCCGCAGTCAGGTGATCGGCGCCATGACCATGGGTGCCGGCGCCGCGCTGATGGAGGAACTGGCGGTGGACACGCGCTATGGGTTCTTCGTCAACCATGACCTGGCTACCTATGAGGTGCCGGTGCACGCGGACATCCCACATCAAGAAGTCGTCTTTCTCGACGAGACCGATCCGCTGTCGTCACCAATGAAGGCCAAGGGCGTCGGTGAGTTGGGTATCTGCGGCGTCAGCGCCGCGGTCGCCAACGCAATCTACAATGCCACCGGCGTACGCGTTCGCGATTACCCGATAACGCTGGACAAGCTGCTCGGAGGCATGCCGCAGGCTGTGTAGCCTATGCGCTCACCGTCGATGAATCGTAAAGTGCATCAGCCCCGCCTGCCCGAGCTTCTCGATACGACGATGGGATGGAGCCAAGCGCGCAGGCGCAGCTCAGCCTGACGAGAAGGTAGCGGAGTTTGGAGTAATAGGCGGTCACAGCCCGGCTCGATTGTTCGCCGGCATCCCTGCCGGCACTTCTTACGCGATGGCTTAACGCTGAGTCACGGTCGCCATGTTGCCGCTGTTGGACTGACTGATGTACGCGCTGTTGTTCATTCCGCTCTGGTTGATGATCGCTTCGTTGGCGGTGCCTGCCTGAGTGATATCGGCGAGGTTGCCGTTGCCGGTCTGCAGAACCGTCGCAAGGTTGTCGGCGCCGCTGAGCTGATTGACCGCTGCGGTGTTCAACTCGCCGTTCTGGATCACGTCTACGGTGTTATAGCTGCCGTTGCTCTGGCCGGTGATCAGGTTGTCGTTGCCGATCTGGTCGGCCAGCAACAGATTGTCGTTGCCCGACTGGTCGAAATACAGCTCGTTGAAGTTGCCCGACTGGGTCACGTAACCATCGTTGGTATCGCCGCTCTGGGCGAGTTCGGCGACCTGCCCGATACCGTTCTGGTCGATGAAGGCTGCGTTGTACTCACCGGTCTGCTCGGTCAGGGTGCGGTTGTCGGTGCCGTCCTGATAGGTGGTGACACGGTTTGCTGTGCCGTCCTGGAACACGACGGCCTGCTGGCCGATACCGCTCTGCTGGGTGTAGAGACGGTTGTCGCTGCCCGTCGTGGAGCTGTAGGCGTCATGGCCTTCGCCGTCCTGGGCGACCAGCGCGGTGTTGTAGTCGCCTTCCTGGATGATCCGCGCCGAGGAATCAGAGCTGTTGCTCTGGAAGATACTGGCCATGTTCAGGTCGCCGACCTGCTCGATCAAAGCGACATCGCCGTCGCTGTTTTCCTGGGTGACGACCGAGGTGTTTTCTGCCCCCTCCTGATACTGCGCGGCGCTGCTCCAACGCGAGTTGGTCTGCACCGACTCCGCGTAGTTGTATACACCGTTCTGCGAAATCACCGAGTCGGTATTCTCGGAGGCGGTCTGTTCGGTTTCGGCGGTATTCAGCGTACCGGCCTGAATCTGCTCGGCCATGTTTTCTTCGCCGCCGGTCTGCAGTACGTTCGCCTGGTTGTCGATACCGTCCTGGTCCTGGATCGAGGTATTTCCCGCTGCATAAGTCTGGACCGACACCACGGTCAGGATGGCTGCCACGAGGGGTTTGATCTTGAACATGCCTTTCTCCTTTCTTCTTCGAGTTCGCTGTGGGTAGCGCTTCCTTACCGCATCGGCAGTGGGGAACGCGCCAGACACCAGCCGGCCTACTGCATGCTGGCTCACCAGGTCCATCTCCAAGCTAGGACGGCTGTATGACGAACTTGCGAAAGCGCAGCGCTGCCCGACCGACGGCGCAGCTCTTCCCTGCTGCGTACCTACCGGCCTCACGTGCTAATGTTTTGGACTTTCGTCGAAAGGTGCCCATTTCCATGCTGAAAAGACTCTTTGCAGTGGTCTCGCTGACTCTTGCCTGCCAGCTGGCGTACGCCCATGATCACGCGCACGAGGCGGCCGGAAGCGGTCAGCCCGGGCACGAGACCATGAAGATCGAGCAGGTCTGGTCGCGGGCGGTGCCTCCGACGCCTCCGACCGGAGCGGTCTATTTCACGCTCCACAGCCATGCCGCAGAAGCGGACCGGCTGGTCGGCGCCCATACGCCGCGCGCGGAGAAGGCCGAGCTGCATACCCATGTGCATCAGGGCGACGTGATGCGCATGGAACGGGTCGAAGCGGTAGACATCCCGGCAGACGGGCACGTGGAGTTCAAGCCAGGCGGCAACCACGTGATGCTGTTCGGGGTGACCGAACCACTGGTGGCCGGTGAACACTTTCCGATCACCCTGGAGTTCGAAAAGGCCGGTGAGATCACGCTGGAGGTGACGATCACCGACCAGGCGCCGGCGTCGCACCAGCACTGATGCAACGCGCCCGGCCCGAAACCCGTACCCGGTTCGATGCCAGTTGCCTGTCCGTTCGAGGGTATGAATACGAATTACTGTTCTAGCCAGTGTGGGGGTGGGCAAAAGAATGGCGAGCCGGTGGGCGGCTCGCCGCAAGGATAGGTTCTATTTGGCGGGATGCGCCTTGAGCCACGCGCGGAGCTGATCGATTTCCTTTTCTTGCAGCGCAATCACCGCTTCGGCCAGCGCTCGCATCTCGGGATCCTTGCCGTACTGAAGCTGGATCCGCGCCATCTCGATAGCACCTTCGTGGTGAGCGAGCATTCCGAACGCGAACGCCACGTCAGGATCCTTCGCCATGATGCCGTCGTGCATATCGTCGTGCATTGTCTGCATCGACTTCATGTAAGCCTCGTTGGCAGGGCCGGTCGGGTGGCTGCCCGGAGCATGGTCTTGCGCGCGGGGCGTCTCGTTCGCCAGCGCAGCCGAGCACATGAGGCATGCCAGGGTACCCACCATGAACATCTTCATCATCAAAACCTTCATCCAAAGTTGTAGGTCGTCGACGCTAAGGCTTACCCCGGTGGCAAGGTCAATTCAGCGGCGGAGGCCGAATGTAACTGTCTGTGAGAACTCAGCCCTCGACCGATAATCACCGAGGGTGGTCATGAAATGGCCACGCTGATCCAATTCGACCCCGGGCTCGATTACCGCTTCGAGAAACCGCGCTTCGCCGGCTACAGGAGCGCCGGCGCTTGTCGGAAGCCGCCCGGAGCGCGGCGTCCCTAGCCAGGCCAGCGTCAGATGCCGGTGGGCGTACGCATGGTGACGAACTCTTCGGCCGCCGTCGGGTGGATGCCTATGGTTTCGTCGAACAGCTGCTTGGTGGCACCCGCCTTCAGCGCCACCGCCAGCCCTTGCATGATTTCTCCAGCATCCGGTCCGGCCATGTGGCAACCCAGCACGCGATCAGTTTTAGCGCAGACCACCAGCTTCATCAGGCTGCGCTCGAGGCTGTCGGTCATGGTCAGCTTCATCGGCCTGAACCGGCTTTCGTAGACTCTGACCTGCCCGACTTCCCTCCTCGCTTCCTCCTCGGTCAGGCCGACCGTGGCGAGGTTGGGCAGGCTGAACACGGCGGTCGGGATCAACCGGTAGTCCACGGGGCGATATTCCTCGGGCTTGAACAGGCGGCGCGCAACGGCCATCCCTTCGGCCAATGCGACCGGCGTGAGCTGAACGCCGCCAGTGACGTCGCCTATCGCCAGAATCGACGGTTCGGAGGTCTGGTAGCGGTCATCGACCTTCACGTAGCCCTTATCGTCGAGCTCGACCGTCACGGCGTCGAGCCCGAGGCCGTCCAACATGGGCCTTCGCCCGGTTGCATAGAGGATGCAGTCGGCTTCCATCGTACGGCCGTCTTCCAGAGTCGCGCGCAAGCTGCCATCGGGCAATTTATCGATGCGGGCGATATCGGCGTTGAACTGCAAGTCAATGCCCTTCTTGATCATCTCGTCCTTCAGATGATCGCGCAGCGAGCCGTCGAAGCCGCGCATGAACAGCTCACCGCGATAAAGCTGAGTGGTTTGCGCGCCGCAACCATTGAAAATGGAGGCGAACTCGACGGCGATATAGCCACCGCCCACGACGATTACCCGCCGCGGCAAGCGCTCCAGGTAAAACACTTCATTGGATGAGATGGCATGTTCGCGGCCCGGAATCTCCGGCACGAACGGCCAGCCACCGGTTGCGATGAGAATGTGCTTCGCGGTGTAGCGTTTGCCGTCGACTTCGACGCTATGCGCGTCGAAGATGCGGGCGTGCGCCTGCAGCAACGTTACGCCGCTGTCGACCAGCAGGTTCTGGTAGATGACGTTGAGACGCTTGATTTCCTTGTCCTTGTTGGCGATCAGAGTCGCCCAATCGAAGGTCGCCCCGTCCAGCGTCCAGCCGTAGCCCTGCGCCTGTCCGAAGTCTTCGGCATAGTGAGCGCCGTACACCAGCAGCTTTTTCGGCACACAACCGACGTTCACACAGGTCCCACCCAGATAACGGCTCTCGGCGATGGCAACCCGCGCACCGTAGCTGGCGGCGAAACGTGCGGCCCGCACGCCGCCTGAACCGGCGCCGATCACGAACAGGTCGAAGTCATAGGTCATGGGGTGTTGTCTCCTTCTAGAACCACGAAGCATAACCCAGGCCTTCGCCTGAGATCATTCCAGGAGTATCGCATGCGCCCTGCCCTGACCCACTTGGCCCTCCATGTTCCGGACCTGGAGGCATGCATCGAATTCTATGAACGCTTCTGCGGCATGCACGTATTCCACCAGCGCCCAGGCAAGGGTTCGCGCATCGTCTGGATGGCGGAACCCGGCAAGGAGCGTGAGTTCATCTTCGTGATCATGCCGGGCGGACAGGCACGCGCGCTTGCCGAGACCGACTACAGCCATTTCGGCTTCGCCCTGGGTAGTCGCGAAGCCGTGGACGAAATCGCAGCACGCGCCCGGGCGGCAGGCTGCCTCATCTGGGAGCCGCGCGAAGACGAGTATCCGGTCGGCTATTACTGCGGACTGCGCGACCCGGCCGGCAACTATGTCGAGTTCAGCTACGGCCAACCGCTGGGACCCGGAGCCGAGGCGTTGCCGATCCCCTGATGCGACAAAGCCGCCCGAAGGCGGCTTTGCCGTTGCAGCCGAAGCGCTTAGAACGCCTTGCCGGTCTGGTAGAAGTGCTCGTAGCAGAAGTTGGTGGCGGCGATATAACCCTCTGCACTGCCGCAGTCGAAGCGCTGGCCCTTGAACTTGTAGGCCAGCACGCAACCGTCCTTGGCCTGGCGCATCAGTGCATCGGTGATCTGGATTTCCCCGCCCTTGCCCGGCTCGGTCTGCTCGATCAGCTCGAAGATGTCCGGCGTCAGGATGTAGCGGCCGATGATCGCCATGTTCGACGGTGCGTCTTCAGGCTTGGGTTTTTCGACCATGTGGCTGACGCGGAAGATGTCGTCGCGGATCATCTCGCCGGCGATCACGCCGTACTTGCTGGTCTCTTCCGGTGGCACTTCCTGGATGGCGACGATGGAGCAGCGGAACTGGTTGTACAGTTTGACCATCTGCGCCAGGACGCTGTCACCCTCGAGATTGATGCAGAGGTCGTCAGCCAGCACCACGGCGAACGGCTCGTCGCCGATCAGCGGACGACCGCTGAGAATGGCATGCCCCAGACCTTTCATTTCAACTTGGCGGGTATAGGAGAAGCTGCATTCATCGATGAGCTTGCGGATACCGACCAGGTATTTTTCCTTGTCGGTATTGCGGATCTGGTGTTCCAGCTCGTAGCTGATGTCGAAGTGATCTTCCAGCGAACGCTTGCCCCGCCCGGTAACGATCGCGATCTGGTTCAGCCCTGCCTCCAGCGCTTCCTCGACCCCATATTGAATCAGGGGCTTGTTGACCACCGGCAGCATTTCCTTGGGCATTGCCTTGGTGGCTGGCAGGAAGCGGGTACCGTATCCGGCCGCGGGAAAAAGGCATTTCTTGATCATACTGAGTCCTTGATGGATATGGTTCCAATCGATGTGCCGCTTGAACGACAGGTACAGCTGCCTTGCGGTGACCGGCCGACGCCTTTCGAGATGAGCAAATCTGCGCAGGAGGCCGAATCTAGAGGCTACGACCACCGAACGCCCGGGGGGTTCGCAGCGCGCTAATAAACGGTACGCATCAGCTCGGATCTGTCGACCGCCACCTGGATCGGAGCCGGGTCTTCGCGGGCGCCATAGAGTGATCCGGGCGATGCCATCTGTCTACCGCGGCGACGCTGGCAGCACGTCGGCGCTGACCGGCTAACTGTCCGCTGGCGTTCGTGTTGCGAGTCGCCTCACCTTTACGTTTTCGGACGAACACGTGAAAGAGGCAGAGCCTTCGATCAAGACCGCTCAAGGGTCGGGGCTACGCCAGACGGGACCGGCCTTGACCGCCCTCGGCCCGGCAATGGCCCAGACGATCAGACCAATGATGGGAAACAGCGAGATACCGATGGCCCAAAGCGCCTTCGGACCAACGCCTCGGTCGCTGCGGAACACGCTGACGATGGCCCATAGATCCAGCAGGATGATGACGACGGCGGTGATGATGGCCACGTAGGAAAACGCATCGCTCATGAAACCAGCCTCCAAAGCGCACTCGTTATATCTGCTCTGGCCGCGTCTACAGGGATGCAGTTCCTTCCTATATGAATGCCAACGCTTGGCGTAACGATGGCTGGCACAGGCAGCCGCTCAGTCTATTCTCGCCAGTCTAAGCCAGTCCGCACCTCCGCTTCTGCCTAAACAAAACGGGCCTCACGGCCCGTTTTCTATGCCCATACAACGGAAAAAGCCGCCTCTGCTTGGACAGAGGCGGCTTCGATGTTGGTGCCCGAGGCCGGAATCGAACCGGCACGACGGTTAAGTCGGGGGATTTTCTTACCACTTCGGCTTTCGCCGCCAGCGTGGACGCTGTTCGTGGTCTGGAGCACGCCTTCACCTTAGCCTGACGCCTTAGGTGCCCGCCGTCTGCTCTCTACACCTTCCCAACGCTTTCGCATTCGGGCTTGGCTCGGCGTTGGCTCGGACGCGTTGAGCATCCAGGGCGTTCGCCGAATTTGACGGGCTTCACCTCTGGAGTTTCCTCCGGAGGGCTCAAATTGATTCAAGTCCCCTGTGTCTACCAGTTTCACCACTCGGGCATGCCGCGTCAGCAGCTCGCGGCGCGCAGGACTATAACCACCCTCTCCCACCCATGCAACCGCGTAGCGGTTTGGATACAACCCGGGACGGGAACAAAAAAGCCCTGAAGATCAATGATCTACAGGGCTTTAATGATGGAGGCCGATGTCGGAATCGAACCGGCGTACACGGATTTGCAATCCGCTGCATAACCACTCTGCCAACCGGCCTCAAAACGAAGACGCCGCATACTGCGGCGTCAGCGTCAACAAACTGGAGCGGGAAACGAGACTAGAGCCTAGCCCACAACCTTTTGATTTAAAAGGATTTTCCGCAACTGCTGCCTAAGCAACGGACACAATTATGGACTTGTTCGAACAGGCAGGCAAGCCCCCCGCCAATTTTCTTTCGAGATAGTCCTTCGCCTGGTTAACAACCCAGCCACCTGCAGCGGCTGTAGGGCGCTTCTCCGCTGAGCGTCACCTGCCTCCGCCGAGCACCTCATAATGGCCTTCATGTGAGACGCAGCACTCAATCCCGCCAGATAGCACGATCATTTAATGCTGAGCGTCGCAAATTCCCATTGCTTCGATGTCTGGTCTTTAGATCACAAAACGCGAAGCGGAATCCCCGACGAAAACCCGATCACGAATCGTCACGAGATGGTTTCCCGCCTCTACTGCGCCGGTTCATTGGTGAGAACCGCAACACCGTAAGGAGAAAACCAACATGAGGATGCGCCATCTTCATTACTTCTTGGTCGTCGCGGAGGAACTGAGCTATTCGCGTGCAGCTGCCAGAGTCCATATCGAACCCTCCCCTCTATCCCGGGCCATCAAGGAACTGGAAACGGACTTGGGGGTTCGCTTGTTCCAGCGCGCCAGAGGGCGCATTTGTTTGACGTGGGCGGGTGAGGTTTTCCGAGAGGAAGCCCGGAGAATGCTTACTTTCATGGAGGGCGCGCGGACTCGCGTGAGTGCGGCAGCGCGAGGCTACCGGGGCCGACTGCGCATAGGCCTGGCCGACGGGCTCGCCCAACCTCGATTGACACGATTGTTGGCCCGCTGCCGTGAGGAAGAACCTCTTACTGAGGTGAGAATCATCGAAATGACGGTCAAGGAGATGAACAATGCGCTAGGGCACGACCAGATTGACGCTGGATTCACTGTGCACACCGAACTCAACAATGGATACGTTAAAGAAGTCGTCTGGACAGACCGCCCTGCGATCGCAATTCCCAGGAACCATCCGCTCCTTGCTCTTGAAAAAATTCCTCTCCAAGAGGTTGCTCGACACGCGCTGGTTCTTTGCCATCCCGAGCTTTGCTCAGGCGGGCACGATGTCATTCGCCGCTGGTTCCACGAGTACACATTGCCTTTTCCTGCGGTGGCCGAATATGTCTCGGGGCATGAACCAATGATGATGCTCGTGGCTTCGGGTTACGGCATTGGCGTCGGATTGGCGTCGCAAATAACCTTGTATAGTCACCCAGACGTTATCGTTCGCCCCGTCACTGATGATGTTCCATGCACACCAACATTCATTACCATGCTTGATCAGCCGCCATCTGAAGAGCTGAGCAGGTTCATCAAACGTGCCCAGCAAATTGGTGAGCTGATTGCTATCTAAATAACTTCCGCAATTGAGACAGTCTGGCTACAGCGGTCATTGCTTGGGCCATGTTGTTTTCGTCACTTGCTTGACCACAAAAGTCACGCTATCGCGGAATAACTACCTGGACCACAAGGGGCCGACCGGACAATTTTCCTCCATGGACCTTTCCAGGGATGGTCTGAGAAGTTGTTCTCCGAGAAAGCAGCTCAGTAAGCATGCGCCTTACAAGCCTGTCACTTCGTAAAAACCGGCCTTTTCTCAGCTCTCTCAGCAGCATGTGAAAATCGGTCTTTCTTCGCATGACGTTTTCCGTCAGCTGAATAGCAACAGATATCAATCTATTAATCCGCTAACTCCGCCGAGCGGGTCCGCTAATTTTTTAATCTTGATTGGCACGGTCACGCTACCAATAGTGCATCGCCTGCGGGTTGCCTTGGTGGTGTTCACCATCACGTAGTAGGAAATCGGAACAGCCAAGCGCCATTTCGATGAATCCGGTGGTCAGCACAAACCGATTGTTTGATGCCCTAACGGGGTCACGCTCGCTTACTACGAGCCACGCCTTACGAGTGCTGCCAAGCATAAAGGAGTGACCACAATGTCTACTGAACACACAGCAGTTGCGGACCGCCGCATCCTCCGCCGCGCCGAAGTTGAAGCCAAAACCGGATTCAAGCGCGCGCATATCTATAACTTGATGAAGGAAGGCAAATTCCCCAAGGCCTTGCGCCTGGGAATTCGAGCTGTCGGCTGGGACTCTGCCGAAATCGACAGCTGGATCACCGAACGCATCAAAGAGCGCGTTTGACGCCACTCCACTACGGTCAAGGAGCGAGCCATGCAAGTGATAGCCATCATTTCGACGAAGGGCGGAGTAGGTAAAACGACCGTCGCGGCCAACCTGGGAGGCTTCATCGCTGACGCTGGTATGCGGGTGCTGCTGATCGACCTCGACATGCAGCCCACCTTATCGTCCTACTACGAACTCACCCACCGCGCCGCTGGCGGCATCTACGAACTGCTGGCATTTAATGAACAAGCACTACCGCAGTTGGTATCGCACACGACCATCAAAGGTCTGGATGTGGTGCTGTCCAATGACGAGCACCAACAGCTGGGAACGCTATTGCTGCACGCAGCGGATGGGCGCCTGCGCCTGCGCAACTTGCTGCAGCTATTCAGACAACACTACGACCTGGTGGTGATCGATACACAGGGCGCGCGCAGCATCATGCTAGAGATGGCCATGCTCGCGGCTGATCTAGCTGTCTCCCCTATCACCCCCGAAACTCTGGCAGCCCGGGAGCTGCAGCGAGGAACACTGCAGCTTGTCGATGCAATCGCACCCTACCGCCGCTTGGGTATCCAGCCTCCGCCACTGCGTTTGCTGCTCAACCGCGTACCGACCATCTCGTCGAACGCAAAGTTAGTTCAGCAGACTCTACGGCTGATTTTTCGCGAGAGTGACGAGGTACAGATACTGCACACCGAGATACCCGCCATCGAGGCGTTCCCCCGTGCCGCAACGTCGAGTCAACCCGTACACACGATCGAACACCGACGCCCGACCGGGCGCCAAGCACCGGCGGCCCTGGAGACCATGCGTGCGCTCGCACGCGAACTTTGCCCGCAGTGGCAAGAGCAGCTTGCCTGCGTGAGCGGCCGACTTAACAGGAGGCGTTCACATGTCGAGCGCTAATGAACTCTGCCACGGTCATAAGCGGTTACTGCTGCTGATTGAGTTCGCTTTGAGTGAGGGCTGGGAAGTCCACCGAACGCCGGAAGGACTGCTGAAGTTCGTGAAGCCGAGCTTACCGCCGATCTTCACCAGCTCAACAACAAGCGATATTCGAGCACGCCAAACGCTTAGAGGCGCCAGCGCCGGTCGCCACCAGCAGGGAGGCCGGAATGACTAATGTCTCTTTGCAAGAAATGGCCGGCAAACTGATGGCCGACGGGTTTTCCCACTCAGGTCCAGCAGCACGGGCATTGAGTGATCCTATCGCCGAGACGCCAATGGTTGTCACACTCGACGACCTGCATCCCTATGAACTTGATCCACGCCTGACACGCAACCCGCTCTACGACGAAATAAAAGCGTCCATCCGTGAGCGGGGCCTCGATGCCCCACCCCCGATAACCCGACGCCCCGGTGCCGACCACTTCATCATTCGTAACGGCGGCAATACCCGGCTCGCCGTCCTACGCGAACTATGGTCCGAGACCAAGAGTGAAAGTTTCTTCCGTATTCTGTGCCTGTTTCGTCCGTGGCCAGAGCGCGGCGAGATCATCGCGCTGACTGGGCACCTAGCGGAAAACGAGCTGCACGGCAGACTGACATTCATCGAGCGCGCGCTCGGTGTTGAAAAAGCCCGCGAGCTCTACGAGCAGGAAAGCGGCAAGTCGCTGTCCCAGTCGGAACTCGCCCGCCGCCTCAGCGCCGATGGATTCCCAGTTCCGCAGTCCCACATCAGCCGCATGCAAGACACCGTGCGCTACCTTCTGCCCTCCATTCCCAGCGTGCTTTACAACGGGCTCGGACGGCATCAAGTCGAACGGTTGGCCGTGCTGCGTAAAGCCTCCGAACTCACCTGGGAAAAATATGCGGGCGGGCAGTCGTTAAACATTGAATTCGAGACGCTATTCCATGATGTCCTGGCACCGTTCGACGAACAGCCAGGCACCTTTTCGGGCGACCGGGTCCAAGACGAACTTATCGGCCACATGTCGGAGCTGCTTGGTATCGACTACAACGTGCTCGAGCTTGACGTCGACAGCATCGAACATCGCCAGCGTGCGGTGAATAGCCCACCCCTGCTGCCAGTCGAAGCCACGACCGTCGACACCGTAATCAAAACCGACACTACGCCCATTCACCCGCCGACTTCGACTCGAAACGATAGCGCTGCAGCAGACGCTCCAGTTGCAACATCCAATGACACTATTGCCCAACCCTCGCCGATGCAGATAGCGGAGACAAATGCCGTCATTAATGAAGGGGATACCGAAGCGCGTCTACAGAGCCACATCATCTCCCCCGCCGACAGCACGGAGCGGCTACAGACCATCCAGCAGCTGGTTGCCAACCACACCGGCGAGCCTCTGCCGACCTTCACGGACAACGTGCTGCAGGCAATTCCCGTTCAAGCCGGTGGACTGTTCCCTATCAGCGACGTCTGGTACATCGAGCCTGGACTGGAGTCACCAGATCGGCTGCGCATCCACATTGCGCAATTCGCCCAAGAGATCGCTGAGGAAGCTGAGCTGGCCAATTACATCGAAGCGGACAAGGCTGGCATAGGTTTCACCTGCACTCCGCACGAACAGAGCGTTTCGCCGCCCTTGTTCGCCCGCATGGTGTTGGCGTTGTTGCATGCATTGAGTACCCCACACTCGGCCGAACCCGGTAAGGCTGTTCTGCACTTGGACGACAGCTTGGGAGCGCTTTTTCTGGGAACCGATGCCAGGGACACAAAAGTCCTCCCCCGCCTGAGCGACGACGGCTTGGTAAAGTTTTTCCGTCTGGTCCGGCTGGCACGCCGGCTTCTGGATCTGGAGGCCAATCCAGATAAGCCCGACCACTGAAACAGGCCGGAGAGAACCATGTCGACACCTCATCCGCTCAATCAAGCTGTCGTCGCTCAGGCTCTGCATGATCTGCGTAACGGCCAACTTCGCCGTTGCCTGTCGATGGGCTTCAGCGAGCGGGAACTGGACGTACTGAAACACCCCGCCCTGGTGAGTTTGTTGGCTAATGCCCAGGTGCCTTGGTGTTCTGTGACGGTGAATACGGACGTTCTCTGGCGCTTGGTCGGCCAGATGAACGACATAGAGCGTGAGATCGCCACGGTAGATCGTATGTTGCGCTTGGGGGCCAGCACCGAGATGGTCAGCAAATTCTACGGGCTGACCCACCAGGAAGTCGCCCTGCGCCGCGACATCATCGGGCTGCCCAAACGCCGAGGGCGACATCCGGTTCTGAATGAAGATCAGGAGATAATTCTATGGAAGCAGTGGAAGGCTGGTATTACAGAGCGCAACTTCGAGCTGAGTGACGACAGCACGATGCTGGAGCTGACGATGGATCTGGCCGAAGCCCTATCTTTGCCCATGTCCGTGATCTGGGCGGCAATAGGAAGCTGGATCGATCAAGGCCTGGTGTAAGGCCATGATCTCGCCGGCAGGCCCTGCCGCTCTTTCAACGCTGCTCGACGACGCCCTGCAGCACCTAGCTCCCACCAAGAACAGCAATCCAGCCAGCGATGGATTCATATACAGCGGCAATCGCCATGAAAGCGTACCCCGTAGACTGTTTCTCGACCGCCGTTTGACGCCGCTGGAACGCAACGCCTGGCAGGTATTTCGACTCCTGCTCAACGAAGATGGGGTCACGGCGTTCCCGACTTACGATCAGCTCCGCCCCTATCTGGCATCAACGCCCTGCTCCGAGCAGGCATCTCACGAAACAGTGGCACGCGCACTTACACTCCTGCGTCTTACACGCTGGCTCAGTCTCGTGCGCCGACGGCGCGATCCCAAGACCGGCCGCATAAAGGGCAACCTTTACGTCCTGCACGATGAGCCACTCACACCTTACGAGGCCATGCAGCTTGATCCCGAATACCTCGGGCTGTTGAGTCACGCACTCAACCACGCCAGCAAGGCGATCCAACGGGTTGGCTACCACACCATCCAGGAACTCACCGAAGACCCGATGCTCAGCGACCGTGTCCTACCGACGCGCCTGCAGGTGCTTGCGCAACGCATGGCCCAGGGCAACATGTCCGGACGAGAAAGTTACCCACAAGAGCAGACCTCCGTCGAATCCGAAGAAGGCTGCGATGTCCTTCTTCGGAATGAAAAACCGCCGTCTTCGGATTCCGCAGCAGGCTCGCATGTCAGCAAAACCGGCCCTCTTCGGCATCCGAAGCAAGACCGTACTGAAGTACTCAGTAATCGTATAAATCGTACTGTACCGCGCACACGCGAGCTCCAGGGCCTGCAACTGCCTGAGAGTTTCCTTGCGTTGAAGGATGAACAGCAGGCCGGCGCGCTGGTGGCGTTGCAGCAAGTGGAAGCCGAAATGCGGCAAGCCGTGCTCGACGAGTGGGCCGCGCGCTGCCGCAGTAGCGAGGTGCGCAAACCTGCGGGCTATCTGTTCGGCATTATCCAGGCCGCAATCCGCGGCGAATTCAAAGCGTGGGCAGGACAAGGTCAGAGCATTGCCGTTGCCACCGTCCCGCCCCCAGCGCCACTTGCTCAACCGGCGAACCCCGAAGTCGTCCAGGCACACCTCGCCCATCTGCACGCCCTGCTAAACAAAAAATAGCGGCTGGGTAACGTGCTTGGACCCCCTTGGCATTATCCCCAGGGGATAGTTGCAACAGGCAGCCTTCCGCTCGAATAACCCGCCTGCATCAGGTGCCGTTTGTTGACTGACCGCCTTCCGTGCGCAGCTCAAGCTGGCGACTCGTTCCTCTACCGCGAGTCGTCCTCATGTCCACCGACAAAACCTTGCAACTAAATCTGGGCTCGCTGCGCAGTGCAATGTCGCTGACGCTGCACACCCATCACGCCTCGCGCATCTGGCACGGTCGAGCGCCCAGCGAAGGAAAACCAGGCATCGTTGGTCTGAACGGTTTCATCGCCATCGCCAACAAGATCAAGCGCGGCTCCGAGCAGGACGACCCCTATTCGGACTGGTGGATGCTGAGGGTTGAGGAAAAGCTGACGCAGACAAAGGAGACGTTGCAGACGTTACGTGAACAGGTGGACCGGGCCTTGGCCGACGTGCCGCCATCACTATCGCTGGGCGAGAACATGAACGTGCAGCCGGTGAAGCTGCCGCTGTTCGTAAGCGCGCAGCTCGGCTTCCTCGCGGTCTACTTGCTGGCCGATTACGACGACCTGGCGCGCAAGCTGATCCTGGCCCACCACACCGCCCTGATTGATCGCAGCACGCTTGAGCGCTGGCTCAACGAAGGGGCTCACGCACTGCGTAGCCTGTTCTCGCTGGCACAGCAGCACCGCTACTCGGGTTGCACCAGGGATGACTTCGCTGCCAAGAATGCCGCAGCCAGAGCAGCCATTGAGAAACTTGGCGAACTGCCGCAGAACGTGCTCGAAGGCACTCTGCGTTCCCGCTACGCACCACCGATTATCCGTCGCTCGGCACTGGCCGCCTCCGCACACCAGGGAACAGAGGACGCCAGCGCCGACGACTTCCCGGTAGCGGACGCCGATCGCCCGACAGCTGCGGTAGATGAAAACGAGGACAACCCAGCATGACGACCTCCTCGACCTCTGCGGCCGCTCGTCGCTTTCACCCTTTGGAACAGGCGGACTTCCAGAAACTGGAACAGGCAGCCTCTCTAAAAGGCCTTTTACAGCCTTTTAAGGGTAAGGGGAGTATGGAGACCTGGGCCAGCCACTGCCACACGCTGCGCGACGACTTGATCGAGTTGGCACAGCGGCGTGTTCTTGCTCAGGCGAACGCGTACCCCTTCCGCTTGCTTCCCGTTGAACTGGCCCAGCAGACCACTGGCGCAGGCACCACATTTCTACGCTGGCGCAGGCCCGATCGCTCCGCCATGGGCGTGGCGCTATGGCAGGCGCTGATCACCAGCGTCGCCACACCCGGCCCTCTGATTGATGACCTCTACGCCATGGAGGTACAGCGCATCGTGTTGAACATGCAGATCAGCCTCCTACACACGCTCGGCCGACAGGCTCACGAGTGCGCCAGCAAGGTGGCCCAAGCCGAATCGATTTACCTGCAGCGTATCCCTGGAAGCGCTGCGTCCATCCGCACCACTTTCTCCAAGGAGTCACTATGAGCACGCACTTTGTCGGCGAAGGCAACATTGGTTCAGCGTCGGAGTTCAGGGAGTTTCCAAGCGGCAACGACGAGCCGCGACGGTTGTTGCGCTTGAACGTGTATTTCGACAATCCGGTTCCAACCAAGGATGGCTATGAAGATCGCGGTGGGTACTGGGCTCCCGTGGAACTGTGGCACCGCGATGCTGAGCACTGGAAAACGCTGTATCAGAAAGGCATGCGCGTACTGGTGGAAGGTCGCACGGTGCGCGATGAATGGGAGGACGCCGACGAGAACGAGCGCGTGACGTTCAAGATCGAAGCCCGTCGCATAGGCATCCTGCCGTACCGGCTTGAGGCGGTAACGCTGATCCAGAAACAGGCCAGCGATCCGTCCCACCCTGCGGAATAATGCCCGCAGCACACCTCGGTGGAACTATCCCCAGGGGATAGTTCCACCGAGTTCCACTGAGCTCCAGCGCGCCCGTGAACGAAGCTTCTGGCAATCAAACTCTCGACACTACAAGCGCGCTACTCCCCAACTGTTAAGTAACGCAGCTACAACCTGTGTTCCGTCCTTTCCGTGTTGTTTGCTGCCGCATGTGCGCCTGTCAGGAATGCTGAGGATCATTCGATGACCACGCTTGGAGGCTGCATGCGCGTGTTCTTGTGCGAAAAACCTTCCCAAGGCAAAGACATCGCCCGTGTGTTGAACGCTAGCCAACGCGGCAGCGGCTGCTACAGCGGAGCGGGCATCGTCGTGACCTGGTGCATTGGTCACCTGATCGAAGCGGCACCACCGGAAGCCTACGGTGAGCAGTACAAGAGCTGGTCTATTGAACAGCTGCCTATCATTCCCGAGCACTGGCGCGTCGAGCCGAAGGCCGCAACCGCAGCGCAACTCAAGATCGTCAAGCAGCTCGTCGGCCAGGCCAGCGAGCTGGTGATCGCAACCGATGCGGACCGCGAAGGCGAGATGATCGCCCGCGAGATCCTCGACCTGTGCGTCTACCGGGGACCGATCCGGCGGCTATGGCTGTCGGCGCTCAATGAGGCGAGCATTCGCAAGGCGCTGAGTGCGCTGAAACCATCGAACGAGACGCTGCCGCTGTACTACGCGGCACTCGCCCGGTCGAGGGCAGACTGGCTTATCGGCATGAACCTGAGCCGCCTGTTCACACTTCTCGGACGTCAGGCCGGCTACGACGGTGTACTGTCGGTCGGGCGGGTGCAGACACCGACACTGGCACTGGTGGTAACCCGCGACCGCGAGATTGCCTGCTTCGTCTCGGTGCCGTTCTGGACCGTCGAGGTCGCACTATCGGCTGGCGGGCACTGCTTCCTTGCCAACTGGATCGCGCCGGATGGCTGCACCGATGCCGCAGGCCGCTGCCTGCAGCAGGCGGCGGCACAACAAGCTGCCAATCGCATGCGCGCTGCTGGCAGCGCGGACGTGGTCTCGGCTGAAACAGAGCGTGTGCGCGAATGTCCACCGCTGCCGTTCGACCTCGGCACTCTGCAGGAAGTGTGTTCACGCCAGCTGGGCCTCGACGTGCAGGAGACGCTGGACATTGCCCAGGCTCTTTACGAAACGCACAAAGCGACGACCTATCCGCGTTCAGATTCTGGTTACCTGCCCGAAAGCATGTTCGCTGAGGTACCGACCGTGCTCGATGCGGTGCTCACCACCGATCCCACCCTTTGCCCTTTGCTCGACCAGCTTGACCCTACTCAACGCTCACGCGCTTGGAACGACAGCAAGGTATCGGCCCACCACGGCATCATTCCCACCCTGGAGCCGGCGAACCTGTCAGCAATGAGCGACAAGGAGATCGCGGTCTACAAGCTGATCCGCGCACACTACCTAGCGCAATTCCTGCCGCATCACGAGTTCGACCGCACGACCGCCCAGTTGCTGTGCGGCGATCAATATCTGCAAGCCATCGGCAAGCAGGTAATCATTCCCGGCTGGCACCAAGTGCTAGCCGTACCGGAAGCGGACGATACCGATCGTGAGTCGACACCGCGCAGCCAGGTATTGCCAGCCATGCACGAAGGGCTGCCCTGCCAGATTGGCCACATCGATCTGAAGTCACTCAAGACGCAGCCGCCAAAACCTTACACCCAGGGTGATTTGGTCAAGGCCATGAAAGGCGTCGCCAAGCTGGTCACCGACCCGCGGTTGAAGCAGAAGCTCAAAGAGACCACCCGCATCGGCACCGAGGCCACGCGTGCCAGCATTATCAAAGGTCTGCTCGACCGCGGTTACCTGATCAAGAAAGGCCGTGCCGTGCGCGCCTCCGAGGCGGCTTGCACACTCATCAATACGGTGCCCGCAGCTATTACAGACCCCGGCACCACCGCCGTCTGGGAACAGGCTCTGGACATGATCGAAGCCGGCAGCATGACGCTGGATACCTTCGTCGAAAAGCAATCGATGTGGATTACCCTGCTTGTTCAGCAGTATCGCGGTACCACACTGGCTATCAAGCTACCCGAGGGGCCTGTTTGCCCGCTGTGCGGCAGTCCGACCCGTCAACGCACAGGAAAGGCCGGCCCTTTCTGGTCCTGCCGCAACTATCCCGATTGCAAGGGCACCCTGCCCATCCAGAAAGCCAGCGCGACACGCAAGCCTCAACGGATCTAAAAATAGGTCGCGGCCCTTGTCCCCCACCGTATCGGCCATGGCCGATACGCATACCTCGCTCACGCGAGGAACCCAGCACGCACTATCCTTCTGCAACGTGTGCGCGTCGCCGGCGATTAGCTGGTTTGACGAGAAGGCGGATTCATTCGCAGCCCGTACCACATGGACTTTATGATCTGCTAGCTTTCACTTCGAAGGGTCCCCTGGCGCCTTGTCTCAACAGCAGGTCGAGCCCCCAGGAGACCCTTCGGGTCAAACGGTATTCAGCGCCGGAACCCACCGGCGAAACAACGGGTTCCTTTTGTACGCAGATGCGTGCCAAAGGATTTCGACCCCAGCCACGACAAGGGTCGAGTGTAATCGCTGCAACAGCGGATGGCTTTGACGACGGCCACTCCCTGCAGCAGCTCACAGGTGGTTTCTTCCTCAACAGCCGAAGGCCCAGGCCTTCGGCCCCTTTCTCCTGGCCACCCGAAACAGCCGAAGCTGGCCCGGGCATTCATGCAGTTGATCTTCGAGAGCAACGGCGAACTGCAGGTGGTCACAGCCTGACCTGTCCCATGAACGCCCGAACGCCTGCAAGGCGTCGGTGCCTTGTTCCATTCCAGCCAGGAGACATCTTCCATGTCCCATGCACCTCAGTCACGCTGCACTGAACCAATCGGTTATCTGGCCCTGACCTAAGCAGGTAAACGCCTGCCTCTGGAGGTACGCCGCAGTACCGCCGGCTACTTCATCGGCACTGCCGACGACAGCGGTCCGGCTTCGCGCGAGTCCTTCGAGTATTTTTGTTCGCACCAGGCTGCAAGCCACGCCCTAACAACAGGACGCCAGCACTAGCGTCTCTATCCCTAACCCATCGTAAAAGTGCTTGGAGACGTCAATACGGCGGCCACCGGTTTCGATTTGCCACGCGCAAGCCCGCCGACTGCGCACTATCGTTGCAGCATGTTCGCTGGCGTCGCCGGCAACATCCCAGGCAGTCGAAACCTTAAAGGCTGGGGTGCGGTTCACCGCACTGGTTGTTTTGTTATCCGGCGCATGTCGCGCCATCCACCCCTCAAGGGACACCCCCCTTGCGGGCAGGAGTCCCTTTTTCATTAAGGAGTCTCCAATGGATACCCAAGCCATCCGCGCCCAAATGCCCGTTCTGGTCGCCGGTCATGTCCCTCGTAATGTCCGTACGTTCAAGTTCAATATCTTCGACGGACAACCCAAGGTCTCAGCGTGGGGTTTCCACATCGACCCCAAACCCTTCGAGGGCAAGGTGATCGCCGACACCGGTGACGCCATCGTCGTCAAGATCGGCCGTGCCGAGTTCGCCGTGCTTGATCGCGCACTGCTGACCCAGGTGCCTGACGAGGGCACCAAGGTACAGGTCCAACCGTATGCCCGACGCCGTTTCGACGGTCTGCGAGCGGACACACCGGAAGAGCGCACTGAGCACACCGCAGACGGCACGCCTTATACGGTGCAAACGCACATTCTCGGCTCGGCACCGGCCAAGCTACCGCTCCCACAGCCACGCTGTCCGGAGTTGCAGGAACTCATCAATCAGCTTGAACAGCTACCTGCTCCCGATGGCTTTCGCCGCGTCACCCACTTACTAGTGGATGCCGGTGCACGGGATTTCTCCCTCGTCGATCCGCTGCCCGACGACATCATCAGGACGCCTCCGGCGATCAACTTCACCGTTGCTACAGCAAAGTTCCAGGGGCGGGTTACCGTGCTGTACGAACGTGCCGACGACCTCTACGCAATCGAGCTGAAACGCGACGGGGAACTGGTCAAACGCATCGATCAAGTGTTCTTCGACTCGCTCGGCGAAACGCTGGAGCAACTGATCGACGATGGCAGTTGGCGGCGCATCCTCGTGCAGTGCCTGCCGGGAAGCAAGCCCACCCGGCACTGACCGCACCGCTTCTCGCCTTGCGGCGAGAAGCTCTTCGTCCGCAAGGCAGAACGTCGTGCAGACGGGCCCTGCTACGCCGACCTGGCGCGCTTTATCGCGAACCAAGGTATTACGGTAAGTGAGTATGTTGGCAGGCAGCTGTTAGCTCACTTGGCCTTGGAAGAAACCTGGCTGATTGGCGAAGAACAATCCGAAACTGCCATTGTGGCAGGCAGCAACCGGCCCAGAGTGTGTAAAAACACTTTCTTATCTTGCGTGCTTCAGCCCATTGCTCCTGGGCGTGGCGATTTCCCGATTATTTACCACGATCAGCGCCGGTAACGCTTCAGAGCGCGTATGAAGCGCTTTGGCACCTCTTGGGGCAGTAAAAGCTGGGCTTTTACGCCGCCATCGCCTTCAACAAGCCTTCGGTGCCGATGATTTTCATCACCCGCTTCAAGTTGTAGGCGAGCACATTCAAGCTCATTTCTGCGCTCACCCCATTCAGTTTTCGAGTCAGGAAGTGCGTTGCTCCCATCCATTGTTTGAGCGTCCCGAAGGGATGCTCAACAGTCCGTTTTCGAACCCGCATCATCTCCGGTGCTTGGTTCAGCCGGCGTTGCATTTCCTCCAGCACCGCTTCATGTTCCCAGCGCCTTACTCGACGATTTGTGCTTGGCGTGCACTGGGTTTTCAGCGCGCAACTCTGGCACTTTGAACTCCAGTAACAGTGCATATTCATGCCTTTCTCAACGCTGGAGAATCGCCAAATCAGTGCCTCGCCAGCCGGGCATGTATATTTGTTTTTCGTCGCGTCATAAACGAAGGCATCTTTGTTGAACCGGCCATCAGCCTTGGCGCTTGAAGTCATCGGCTTTGGCACATAAGCGGTGATGTTTGCATCGTGACAGGCGAGGATTTCTTCACCCTTGAAGTAGCCTCGGTCGGCGACTACCGACAATGTTTCTGCGCCAATGGCTTCCCTAGCTTGCTTGGCCATCGAGCTGAGTTGGTCGCGGTCAGAACCTCTGTTGGTGACCTCATGAGCAACAATCAAATGGTGCTGCGTATCGACCGCCGTCTGCACGTTGTAGCCGACGATACCGCTGCCGCGCGTCATCATCGAACGGGCATCCGGGTCGGTCAGCGAAACCTGTTTGTCAGGGGAATCGTTGAGCTGAGTTTCGATCCCTTGAAGCTCTTTCATCTGCGATTTGAGCTTGGCGATTTTATCTTCCAGGCTGGCAATGTCTGGCGCGGAGGCGCTAGGAATCTGTCGATCAGCCGCATCGAGCGCAGCCAAATAACGGCCGATGCTCGCCTCGATTTCTTCCATGCGCCGCTTCAGTTTGGCGCTGGTGAAATTGCGGTCACGGTTGTTCACTGCCTTGAATTTGCTGCCGTCGATGGCAACCAGGTTTTCGTCAAACAACCCCAACTGCTGGCAGAGCAAAACGAACTGGCGGCAGACGCCGCGAATGGCCTTGCTGTTGTCTTTTCGGAAGTTGGCGATGGTCTTGAAATCGGGCATCAAACGCCCGGTTAGCCACATGAGTTCGACGTTGCGCTGGGCTTCTCGCTCCAGACGTCGGCTCGATTGAATTCGGTTTAGGTAACCGTAGATGTAGATCTTCAGCAGGATCGCCGGGTGGTAGGCAGGTCTGCCGGTTTCGGCTGGAATGACGCCATCAAAACCTAGATTGGCCAAATCGAGTTCATCGACGAAAACGTCAACCACCCGAACCGGATTGGTATCGCTGACGTAGTCGTCGAGGCTTTCGGGAAGTAAGGTGCTTTGACCTCGGTGTTCACCCTGGATAAACCGTTTCATGGGTTTCCCTTGCGATGAAGTTCTCAGAAATCATAGCAAAGGTTTGTACGGACGTTTTTACACACTCTGGGCCACAAGCGGACTGTCAACGCAATGTGAGGAAACTAGCGGCTGCCTGCTTCTCAGATCCCCTTCCCTAGCATCTTGCCGTTTACGATTTCCCCGTAAAGGTTCACGCCGTCATTGGCGTGGTACTTATCTCGGGTTTTCTCGACTGAGCCATCAATCAAGCGTGGGTCTTGCGGTCGCTCGTGACTGTTCATGAAGGCCGCCACGTTCCAGGCGTCTTCATCTGGCAGGGTGCCGCCTTTGCCCAGTGGCATGTTTTCCTTGATGAACGCCGCAGCCGTGTTGATTCGATGCATGCCTGCACCCCAGTTGAACGAGTCCGCGCCCCAGAGTGGCGGGAATACATAAAGGTCACCAGACTTCTGCCCTTCCCCGTTCGGCCCATGACAGACGGCGCACTGTGCGTCGTAGACCTGTTCTCCCTTCGCCAGGTCGTATCCGCCTTCGGGTTGTGGCACTTCCGGATAGGCCCGACCTGACAGCTCTTGACCTGTGGGTGCTCCGGTTGCAAGCCAGTAGGAATAGGCTGAAAGCGCGGCGATAACGGGGCCGTCAGCCTCGGGCGCCTTGCCGTTCATACTGAATTGGAAACAGCCCTGAAGGCGCTCGGCATAGCTGTTCACCTTGTCGTTTTTCTTCCGGTACGCCGGATACATGGTGTAGGCAGCCCAGAGCGGTGCAGAGTTGGCTTTCCGGCCTTGTTCGAGGTGGCAGTTCGCACAGGCCAGGCCGTTGCCGACATAGTCGGGCGCATGCGTCTTGGTATCGACGAATATGGCGCGCCCCTGCTGTACCAACTGCCCGTAGGTGTTGTCAGGCAGTTCGCTTTCCTTTGGCGGTTGGAAGTACTTGCTGCTGGCGGGATCACCTGCTCCGGTCAGGATCTGCGACTGATCTTCCATCGCGATGTCGTCCGCGAGCACCGGGAAGCCCAATGACATCAACAGCAGCGCGGTTGTATGGGTCTTCATTTGGCTGCTCCTTTGTCAGTCAGGCCTGCGAAGTACGTCGAGACCGCCGTTACCTCGTCCTCGGTCAAGCTACGTGCGATTTGGCCCATCAGGTCGTTGGGGTCGTTCTTGCGGGTGCCCTGACGCCACGCGGTCAACTGAGACGACAGATACTGTGCCGACTGCCCGGCCAGCGGTGGGAAGGCGTCGCCTACTCCCGTTCCGCTGGGGCCGTGGCAGGCGACGCACTCGGGGATGTTGCGATCCCAGGCGCCGCGCAGCGCAAGGCTTTCGCCAGGCCCGTCGACCAACGCGGTGCGGTCGATTCGCTCGACCTGCGGTTGCGGCTTGTCAGCCAGCATCGTCGAGACGGCGTCGGCTTCCTCATGGCTCAAGGCCGCGGCAATGGGCTGCATGATTGGATTCGCCCGCGCACCGGACGCGAAATCAGCCAGTTGCTTGCGCATGTAATTCGCCGACAAGCCGGCCAGGCGGGGGAATCCTGCAGCAGCCATGCCTTCACCCTCGGCGCCGTGGCAGGTAGCGCACGCCATCGCGGCGGGGTTGGTCCCGCCTTTGCTGTACACCGCAGCGGCATCCGCGGCGTGCGCGGACACGGAGATCGCAAGGAAGAGCCCGGCCAAGGGCCAGAGGGGGACGTTCATGTAGCCTCCAGATCGTTCTTGTTATAGGTGCCGGTGCTGACTGACCGTGTGGTGTTGCTAGCGTTTTGACAACGGCCCCATGATGCCATTCAACGCCTCGGGACGAGGCGCGCCCTGATGCTGCTGCAGACGCCCTTGCTCATCCAGGTAATAGATAGCCGGGGTCGCCGAGGCGCCCATTTCGCCCATCAGGATGAGGTTCGCCTCAAGCTGTTCATTCAACTCGGGCGCGATACGCTCGATGGGTTTGAGCGCGCTGGCCTTGCCCGCGGCCTCGTGCTCATTGAGAGCCGCTTCAGGGTCTTTCGCGGCCAACAGCGCAGCGGATTTGCCTGCGCTGTCCGGGCGCAACATGCCGACCATGACGTGACGGAGCTGAACGTCGCCTGCTTCGACCCAGGGCCGTGCCTGTTTCCAGAACATGTTGCAGAACGGGCAGTTCGGGTCGGAAAACATGTAGATCACCCGTGGCGCCTCAGCCGCGCCGTCAGCAATCCAGGTGCTGCTTTCGAGCCGCTGCCACATCTCGCTGCTCATCGGCTCATACACCAGCTTTTCCAGCGGTGCCTTGGTCAGGTCTTCGCCAGCGGCGTCCAGCAAACTGCCGATCACGACATGATCACCGTCCGGTGTCAGATACAGCGCAATGCCTTGTCCGTTGTAACGCGCCGCGTAGCCCTTTAATCCGCCCGGCGCGTCGAAACTGCCGACCACTTTGGCTCCGCGCGCTTCAATGGCCTGAACCGCGGGAGGCAGCGCTTCGGCCAGCGCCCAGGGCGTCGGCAGTAAGGCGAGCGTTGAGATAAAAAACGAAAGTGAACGTACCGGTTTCATGGCTGGGTTTTAACCTCTAGTTGCTCAAGGGCGCGCGCCAGGCTGGCACGGGACAGCTCGCCGAGGTGGCTGCCAACCTGGCGTCCCTCGGCGTCATAAAAAAGCGTGGTGGGCAGCGACGCAGACCCTACGTGCTGGCCCAGACGACCGCCGGTATCGAGCAGGACGTTTTCCAGGCCGAGCCCTTCGCCGTCGAGGAAGTCGGCAATCAATCGCTCGCCCTCGCCCTGGTTGACGAACAGAAAGGTCACGTCGGTGTTGTCTTGTTGCGCCTGCGCAAGGACTGGCATTTCTCGTCTGCAAGGAGGGCACCAGGTGGCCCACAGGTTGACTACTAGGGGCTTGCCAACGTAATCCTGCAAGGCGACGGGTTTACCCTGGTTGTCCCGCAGGCCCATCTCAGGCAGTCGCGTGCCCTGCTCGAACGCGTGCAACGCAAAGGTCCCGAACCCCCAGCTGAGCACACCCACCAGCACCGCTGCGCCCAGCGGTCGGCGCAGCCCGCTGTCGCGCCAGGCCAGCAAGGAACCCAACAGAACGGCCACCACCAAGCCCGGCCAGGCAATGAAACCGCCGTCACGTATGTCGATCACGCGCCAGGGCTCATCTCGGAAATGCTCGACGTACACCAGCACGAAGGCCAGCCGCGCGACCAGTAGCGCCACCAGCAGCAGCCTGAAGAGCTGTTGTTCCGGATTCCGCTCGCTGCGCCGCCCAACCCACCAGCCGGTCAGCATCGCTATAAACAGGCTCACCAGCATCAGCACATGTGGGACGGCAAGTGCCAGTGGCCCCAGGTTGATCGTCAGCATCAGCCACGCTCCATAGTCTGGTTCCATCTGTTCAGAAATTGATTCGCATCGACCTCGCCAGTGATGCGCTGGGTACGTCGCTCTTCCCCGTCCGGGCCGATGAAGAGCAGCGTCGGCGGCCCCATGACCTGATAGCGGTTCAGCAGCTCACGACTGGCGGGATCGGTCTGCGTCACGTCCGGCCGCAGAATCCGCACGCCAGTTAGCGCCGCCTGCACCTGCGCGTCGCCGAACACCTCCTTTTCCATGACCTTGCAGGACACGCACCAGTCGGCGTAGTAGTCCACCAGCACCCACTGGCCCGCGGCCCTGGCGGCAGCCAGCTCACGATCAAGGTCGGCCGGCTCGCTGAAGCCGACAAATCCGTGTGCAGGCTCTGCACCTTGCGAGGACGCAACGCTGCCCGTGAATACACCGAGCGGCCGCAAGACGTCCTGTGCGCCGCCAGCCGCTCCGAGCAGCAACGCTACGCCCCATATACCAGCCAGCGACGCCACCGCGCGGCTGAGCGCCTGATGCCGCACCAGTTCCCGCGACAGGTGCAACAGCCCGCTGGCGCCCACGACCAGAAGCGCGCCCCACAGCCCTACCCAGAGTGGGTCGGACAACAGCGGACGCAGCACGTAGAGGGCGGCGACCAGAAACAGGAAACCGAAGGACACCTTGACGCGATCCATCCACGGCCCAGGCTTGGGCAGGAAGCGATTGCCCACTGTCACCAGCAGCACCAACGGCGTACCGATCCCCAGGCCCAGCGCGAACAACACCAGGCCACCGTTCAGGGCGTCGCCGCTTTGGGCGATGTACAGCAGCGCCGCGGCCAGCGGTGCGGTCATGCAAGGGCCCACCAGCAGCCCGGACAACACACCCAACGCGCTGGCCCCGGCGAGGCTGCCGCCCCGGCGCTGGCGGCCGGCCTGCTCCAGCCGATCACGCAGGCCGGCCGGCAGTTGCAGCTCGAAGAAGCCGAACATGGGCAGCGACAGGAGCACGAACAGGCCAGCGAAGCTTGCGATCAGCCACGGCTGCATCAGCCATCCCTGCAGATTCGCACCCAGTAGCGCCGCCACCACCCCAAGGGCGGCGTAGACCAGCGCCATGCTGAATACATAGGCGCCAGCCAGGGCCATGCCGCGGCGAGGCCCGGCCTGGCTACCCACCACGATGCCGGCCAGGATAGGCAGCATCGGCAGCGAACAGGGCGCAAAGGCAAGCAGCAGGCCGAGTCCGAAGAAGATCAGCAGGCTCCAGCCCAGCGACTGCTGCTGTAGCCCGCTGGCCAAGGCCTGGTCGTCGGCCTGAACCGGCGTGGACGGAGGCGTGCTGCTGCCGCCCAGGTCTACCGTGCGGGTTTGCGGCGGATAGCACAGGCCGGCATCGGCGCAGCCTTGCCAGCCGAGTTCAAGCGACGCGATATTCGCATCGGGGAGCTGCACTTCCAGGCTGTCGCGATAGATTCGCGAATCACCAAAATACTCGTCATGGTAGGGCTCGCCAGGCGGCAACTGGGGCTCGGTCCCCGGTGCCAGCCCTGCGAATCGTAGGCGCTCCTGGTAGAGGTAATAGCCGGGCGCAATGTCCCAGCGCAGCACGACTCCGCCAGCGTCAGGCTGCTCGACGTGCAGCGTGAACGCTTCGTCCACGGGCAGAAAGTCCTGCTGCTTCTGACCGAAGGTGAACGGCGAAGCGTTCGCCAGCTGCACGGACCATAGGCAGCAGGCCAGAAAGATAAAAAGCGCTCGCATGCACAACACCCGATTACCCGATTCGACGGCGAGCTTGCCGACTCGGGATTAAGAGGCGATTAACGAGGCTTGCCCGGACACAACCTGTAAGGCTGAGCGGCGTTGAGGCACGAGCAACTCGGCGTACCATCTGCTAACGCGCCGTTAATCCAGGCGGACGATACTGACTGCTGCCTATCAAGCGATTCCCACATGCACGTACTGCTGACAGAAGACAACGCACTGATCGCCAGTGGCATCGTCGCCGGGCTCGAAGCCCAGGGCTTCAGCGTGGCCCATGCCGCTACGGCCGGGCAGGCCGACTCGCTGCTGCGCACAGCCAGCTTCGACCTGATGATTCTCGATCTGGGTCTGCCTGACGAAGACGGCCTGCGCTTTCTGCAGCGCCTGCGCCGCCGCGGCCTCGAGCTGCCTGTGCTGATCCTGACCGCCCGGGATGCGGTAACCGAGCGGGTCTCCGGGCTTCAGGCGGGCGCTGACGACTACCTCGTCAAACCCTTCGACCTGCGTGAGCTCGCCGCCCGCCTGCATGCCCTGCTGCGCCGCGCTGCCGGTCGGGCGACACAGATGATCGAACACGGCCCGCTGAGCTACGATCCCGCCGCCTGTGCGGCGTTCATGGCAGGCGAACCCGTGGACCTGTCGCGCCGTGAACAGGCGCTGCTCCAGGCGCTACTGCAGAATCCCGGCCGCGTGCTATCGGCCGAGCAGCTCAAGGACGCCGTGTACGGACTGGGCGATGACGTTGAAAGCAACGCCCTGAATGTCCATATCCACCATCTCAGGCGCAAGCTGGGTAACGGCATCGTCGAAACCGTCAGGGGGATCGGTTATCGCCTGGGCCCTGCCGGCCATGCGTCGGCTCCCACCGAGGCACCCGACCCATGAGCTTGCGCCTGCGCCTGACCCTCACCCTTGGCTCGGCCTTCGTGCTGCTTTGGGCGCTGGCCGCGACCTGGATGCTCTTCGATGTTCGCAATCAATTGATGCAGTCCCTCGATCAGCGCCTTGCTGCGTCGGCGCGGATGGTCGCGGGTCTGCTGGTGCAATTGCCGCAACCGCAACTGGGCGAAGGCACCCGTCTGAGCGCCGAACAACTGGGCATCGAGAACGGCCTGGCCTGCCAGATCAGCTCTCTACGGGGTGAAATCCTGGCGCGCAGCCATGCGACGCCAGACAGTGCCCTCGACGCTCAGCGCACCGGATTTCACGACCAGATGATCGGCGATACCGCCTGGCGTAGCTTCACCTTCATCCAGAACGGCATGCGCATCACCACGGCCGATCGCCTTGACGAGCGCAGCGCACTCCAGCGTTCGGTGCTCCTGGCCGCGGCGCTGCCGGTTTTCGTCGCGTTGCTGGGCAGCCTGATCGTGTTGTGGATCGGAATCGGCAACGGCCTAGCGCCGCTCAGACGAATCCGCACGGCCCTGGCGCAACGCAGCGCCGACTCGGTGGAGCCGTTGCACATCGAGCGGCTGCCGCGAGAGCTGACGCCCCTGGTCGAAACCCAGAACCAGCTGTTCGCGCGGATCGCGCACATGCTCGAACGCGAACGCCGGCTGACCGATGACGCCGCCCATGAACTGCGCAGCCCGCTGACCGCCATCAAGACCCACCTGCAGGTGGCGGCCATGACCGAGGGCGATACCGCGAAACGGGCATTGGCCCAGGCCGAGGTCGGCACGGATCGTCTGCACCGGATCCTCGAACAGCTGCTCATGCTGGCGCGAGTGGAAGGCCGCGTGTCCTTTGATGACGGGCTCAGTTGCACGGCGCTCGAAGTCGCGCAACTGGCGATCGCTGACGCCAGCCAGCAGCCTGGGCCGCACATCGAGCTGTGCGGGGCGCAAGAGGTCTCCCTTCGCCCACTGGCGATGCCGCCCACCCTGGCGGTCGCGGCATTGCGCAACCTGCTCGACAATGCCCGCCGCCATACCCAGGACGGCACGACCATCCGCTTGACGATCTCCCAGCTGGATGAAAGCCGGGTTCGCTTCAGCGTGCAGGATCACGGCTCGGCCATCCCGCCGGAAATGCTCGAGCGTCTGACGGAGCGCTTCTGGCGCAGCGGCGAAGGTGAAGGCAGTGGTCTGGGCCTGTCCATTGTCAAGGCGATCGCCGAGCGCTGTGCCTGCGATCTGCGTTTCGTACCGCAGGCGGATGGTCTCGTCGTCGAGCTGGTGGTCAGCCTGCAGGCTCCCGCTCCCTGATGACGGCATCTCGATAGCCTGAACGTCCAGCCACGCACACCGTCCGAATAGTTGACTGAGCAATCCGTTAACCATCGTCGGAGGTGGCAATGCTTGTTTTCGAACCTTTTTATACAGACGGCCTGGCGCAGATTTCCTATCTGATCGGCGACAGCAAGGCCGCGGTAGCCGCGGTCATCGACCCCCGCCGCGACATCGATATCTACCTGCAAATGGCCAAGGCGCGAGGCCTGCGAATCGCCTACGCCATCGAAACACATATCCATGCCGACTTCGTGTCCGGCGCCCAGGCGCTGGCGAAGCGCACCGGGGCACAGATCATCGGCGGTCGCGCGGATAACTACGAGTTCGAGCTTCGCCAGGTCAGCGGTGGCGAGACCATAGAGCTCGGGCAGGCCACGTTGCAAGTCATGCACACGCCCGGGCATACGCCAGAACACATCTCCCTGCAGCTGTTCGACGCCCAGCAGGGCGACCAGCCGATCGCGCTGTTTACCGGCGACACCCTGTTCAACCTGGACGTCGGGCGCCCCGACCTGCTGGGCGAAGGCAGTGAACGAAAACTCGCCGGCGCGCTGTACCACACACTTTTCGATCACTACCTGCCCCTTGGCGACCGGATCGAAATCTACCCCTGCCACGGCGCCGGCTCGGCCTGCGGCAAATCCATCGGCGACCGACGCCACTCCACGCTCGGCAGCGAGCGTCTCTTCAACCCCGCGTTGCGCGAGCAGCGGAGCGAGGACGAGTTTATCGATTGGCTACTGGCGGACATGCCGGAACCACCCCGTCACTACGCGCGCCTGAAACAGCTGAACGTGCGTTCGGCCGTACAGATGGAGGGCGCTTCCCTACCACCGCCACTCGCGCCGTCCGAGTTCGAGACACTGGCGGCGCGCGGCATGCAGGTCGTGGACGTCCGCTCGATCCTCGCGTTTGGCGGCGGGCACGTGCCCGGGGCGATCAACATTGCCCTGCGCAACGAGTTCGTGAACTGGGCTGGCTGGATGCTCGACGACGCTCGCCCGATCCTGCTGGTGGGCGAATCGGCCGACGATGTTCACCAGGCTGTCACCCAGCTCTACCGGATAGGCCTTGACGATATTCGCGGCTATCTACGCAACGGCATGACGGACTGGCAGAACGCGGCGCTACCGCTGAACAGGCTTCAGGAATGGACGGTTCATGAACTGAATGCACGTCGTGAAGCGCCCGATGTGCAGGTGCTGGATGTACGCAGCCCTCAAGAGGTCGCGGCGGGCCGGGTGCCTGGCGCTAGGCACATCTTCGTCGCGCACCTTGCTGACCGGCTCAACGAGCTGGATCCGGACAAGACCACCGCCACCTACTGCGGCTCCGGCTATCGCGCCTCCATCGCCGCCAGCATCCTCAAGAAGGCCGGCTTTCGTGATGTGGCCAATGTTCCGGGCTCCTGGATGGCCTGGAAGGCGGCAAACCTGCCGGTCCAGGAAGGCTAACGTCTTATCCGGTCGCGCGGCGCAGGTGTCTGGCTTGCTACCTGCGGGCGCGCGATCAGAAGGCGACTTGAAGCAACAAAGCCGACGCGGCAACAGCCGCTACCAACCCGAAGCCTCGCTGCAGCACGCGCCCGTCCAGGCGAGATGAAACCGTGCGGCCGGCAAACATCCCCAGCACCGCACCGGCCGAAAACGGCAGCGCCACTGCCCACTGAATGCCACCCGTCAGCGCGGCGGACAACACGCCGCTGACCGACACCAGGCCGATGACCGCTAACGACGTGGCGGCAATCGAACGCATCGGCAGATCACTGAAGCGACTGAGCGCCGGAACCAGCACGAACCCGCCGCCGACCCCCAGCAAGCCGGAGAGAAAACCCGCCAGGGTACCGGACGCGGCGACGGTCGCTGCACAGCGTGAGGTCCAGTGAAAACGGCCCGTCTGCGGGTTCAGCCGACAGGGCACGGCTCTCGGGTTCGAGTCATCGTTCGGCGGGCGCCTGAATGCCCTGAAGGCAACCCAGAACATCACCAGCGCAAACACCACGGCAAGCACATCGTGCTCTACCCGCGCGGCCAGCCAGACGCCGACGGGCGCGAGCAGCACACCGCAGCAGGCCATCAGGGCCGCCGCCTTGTACCGGACAATGCCGTCCCTCAAACCAATCACCGCCCCGACCCAGGCCGCGAGCCCGACCGCCATCAACCCGATGGGCGCGGCCTGATGCAGCTCGAGCCCGACCACGAAGATCAGCAACGGTACGGTGAGAATGCCGCCGCCGGCACCGGTCAGCGCCAGGACGAGGCCGACCAATAGCCCGAGCCCGACCTCAACCATCGTTGCGCTCCGGAAGCCTTAGATCTTTCGATTTACAGCGACCGCAACCTTTCACTGCGGCTTCCCTGAAAAGCGTGTCTGCATCTCGTAGAGCGCCATACCCGCCAACATGGCGAGGACAAAGATCAGCGGTTCGCTCCGACCACTCAAAAGCGTCGCGACCGCCGGACCCGGACAGTAGCCGGCCAGCCCCCATCCCGCTCCGAATGCCAGGCTGCCCAGCACAAGAGGGCGATCGATCCGGGTGGCGGTGGGCATTCGCATGACATCTCCCAGCACCGCCCGGGACCGTTTGGAGGCGAAATAGAACCCGACACTGCCGACCGCAATCGCACCGCCCATAACGAACGCGAGCGAGGGGTCCCACGGACCGGCCAGATCGAGAAAGGCGATCACTTTGGACGGATTGGCCATCCCTGACAGGATCAGGCCGAGGCCGAAAATCAGCCCCGCTACAAAGGCGCTCAGCAATTTCATGGCAACTCCTCAGCCCAGCAGGTGGCGGATGACGAACACGGTCAGAAAGCCGCTGGCCATGAAGGCGGCCGTCGCGACCAGCGAGCGCGGCGACCGTCGCGACAACCCGCAGACGCCATGCCCGCTCGTACAACCGGAGCCATACCGCGTGCCGATCCCGACCAACACACCAGCCGCGATTAGCGTCAAGGTGCTCGCCTCTACGTCGATGTCTGGTTGCTCGAACGCGGCCTGAAACAGCACCGGCGCGATCACCAGCCCGGTAATGAAGGCAACACGCCAGAGCACATCGCCTTTGCCTGGCCGCATCAAGCCGCCGATCACGCCGCTAATGCCCGCGATTCTTCCGCTCAACAGAATAAACAAGGTCGCAGCAAGACCGATCAGCGCGCCCCCGGCGAGCGAGGACCACGGTGTGAAATGTACCCAGTCAATCGTCATGTCGAGGGTTCCTCGCGTTCGGGATGCTGACAGTAAAGCCGGTAGAGCACCTGCATAACCTCCATCGCTTGTTGGCTGGCGATGCTGTAATGCACTTGCTTGCCCTCGCGTCGGGTGCTGACCAAGCCGTTATGGCGCAGCACCGTGAGCTGCTGCGACAGGGTCGGCTGCACAATGCCCGTCGCATTGGCGAGGTCACCCACGCAGTGCTCACCCTGGGTCAGCTGGCAGAGCAACAGCAGGCGGTCAGGGTTGCCGAGCACTTTCAGCAAGCCGCAGGCGTCCGCAGCACTGCGACGAAGCGTTTCGATATCGAGATCTGCCATGTGGGCCATTTTGTTCAGGTGGGTCAGGTGGATTTGACAATACGATTTATCAATATATATTTCAATAGATCGTATAGACGCTACAGCGGACGCCCGGTCGGAACTCGACGTCCCGCACTCGTCCTAAAAATATGCGGCATCGCTGTGACTTTTCACCTCGCCGCGCCCACCCCGCCGGCGCGAACCAGGAGATCAACATGTCATCGATACAGCAAAACAGTACCAATCATGACCAGGCGGACCGGGTTCGCCGCTCAACGTCCCAACCTGTGAATCAGGAAATCGATCGGCAAACGGACGAGAACATTCGTCGATTCAGCGGGATGGGACGAAGCGCAATCCTTCAGCGTATCGACGCCCTGGATCGCGAGTGGGACGTGGAGCGCGTGCTTGAGGTCAATGCCTCCTCGCTCGCGCTGTCTGGCTTGCTACTTGGCCTGACAGCAAACCGAAAGTGGTTTCTGCTGCCTGGCGTCGTGCTGCCGTTTCTTCTGCAACACGGCTTGCAGGGCTGGTGCCCGCCGCTGGCGATCTTGCGCCGGCTGGGTATCCGCACGCGGGGCGAGATCGATCAGGAAAAGTATGCACTGCTCAGTGCGCTGGAACAGGCACCGCTGAACACTCACCACTAGCCGAGACCATCATGATATTTCGCCAGCTGTTCGAGCCCGTGTCGTCCACTTATACCTACGTACTCGGGTGCGAGGACACCGGCCAGGCCGTGCTCATCGACCCGGTCATTTCCGCAACGGACCGCGACCTGGCCGAGCTGGCCAGGCTGGACCTGCAGCTGGCGTTCACCTTGGATACCCACATACATGCCGACCACATCACCGCCGCGCTGGAGCTGAAGAAGCAGACCGGCTGCCGTATCGCGGGGCCGGCTATCGACAAGTTGCCCTGCACGGATGTGGGCATCGAAGAAGGTGTCCCTTTCATCGTCGGCAGCCTGCAGTTCACACCCTTGCATACCCCCGGGCACACAGACGGGCACTTTGCCTATCTCCTCGCTGATCGCCTGTTCAGCGGTGATGCATTGCTCATCGACGGCTGCGGTAGGACTGACTTTCAGAACGGCAGCGCCGACGACCTGTTTCACAGCGTTAGAAACAAGCTGTTCACGCTGCCAGACGACACCCTGGTCTATCCCAGCCATGACTACAGCGGTCGACGAGTCTCGACCATCGCCCAGGAAAAGCAGCGCAATCCCCGACTCGGTGAAGCGATAACGTTGGAGCGCTTCCGCGACATCATGGCGGAACTGAACTTGCCCTATCCCGCGTTCATCGATCACGCCGTGCCGGGGAATCGCCAGTGCGGCGTATGCCCACCCGACCTGACGGATAATTTCCGTCGCTATTGCGAACAGGTTGAGCACAGTCCTGAGGGTTGAGCACGTCATGCCAGCCCCCTTGAGGCCCGGGGAATCCATCACCGTTCGCAGCCTCCAGGCGACGTTACCAAGCATCCATTTCGCTACGTGAGGGATTGAATATGAAGACCCCTGATCGACCCCGTTTCCGCGTGAGCGCAAACCGGCAATCGGGAAGCCGCCGCGTTCGCTATGTCGAAACTAATCATCCAGATAGCCAGAACTGCACGATTTGCCAGCTGGATGAGGAAAACCCATCGTCTATCGAGGCGTCTTCCAGCGCGCAAAACTCCGACGAGCAAAAACCTGGTGCCAAACCGGAGCTATCCGGATAGATCGTTCAAACCACCAAACCCTCGGTATCTGATGGGCGGGGCTTGGCGCTCATACCCTGCGATATGAGTTTCGGTCTCGCCGATTCGCCCATCTACCACTTCGTCAGGACAAAAAAACGAGCTCCGCTAACGCGCCCTTATCTACTTTTAGCTGAAACCTGCCCTTCGCGACAGGCCGCTTTTGGCCCAGAGTGTGTAAAAACACTTTCTTATCTTGCGTGCTTCAGCCCATTGCTCCTGGGCGTGGCGATTTCCCGATTATTTACCACGATCAGCGCCGGTAACGCTTCAGAGCGCGTATGAAGCGCTTTGGCACCTCTTGGGGCAGTAAAAGCTGGGCTTTTACGCCGCCATCGCCTTCAACAAGCCTTCGGTGCCGATGATTTTCATCACCCGCTTCAAGTTGTAGGCGAGCACATTCAAGCTCATTTCTGCGCTCACCCCATTCAGTTTTCGAGTCAGGAAGTGCGTTGCTCCCATCCATTGTTTGAGCGTCCCGAAGGGATGCTCAACAGTCCGTTTTCGAACCCGCATCATCTCCGGTGCTTGGTTCAGCCGGCGTTGCATTTCCTCCAGCACCGCTTCATGTTCCCAGCGCCTTACTCGACGATTTGTGCTTGGCGTGCACTGGGTTTTCAGCGCGCAACTCTGGCACTTTGAACTCCAGTAACAGTGCATATTCATGCCTTTCTCAACGCTGGAGAATCGCCAAATCAGTGCCTCGCCAGCCGGGCATGTATATTTGTTTTTCGTCGCGTCATAAACGAAGGCATCTTTGTTGAACCGGCCATCAGCCTTGGCGCTTGAAGTCATCGGCTTTGGCACATAAGCGGTGATGTTTGCATCGTGACAGGCGAGGATTTCTTCACCCTTGAAGTAGCCTCGGTCGGCGACTACCGACAATGTTTCTGCGCCAATGGCTTCCCTAGCTTGCTTGGCCATCGAGCTGAGTTGGTCGCGGTCAGAACCTCTGTTGGTGACCTCATGAGCAACAATCAAATGGTGCTGCGTATCGACCGCCGTCTGCACGTTGTAGCCGACGATACCGCTGCCGCGCGTCATCATCGAACGGGCATCCGGGTCGGTCAGCGAAACCTGTTTGTCAGGGGAATCGTTGAGCTGAGTTTCGATCCCTTGAAGCTCTTTCATCTGCGATTTGAGCTTGGCGATTTTATCTTCCAGGCTGGCAATGTCTGGCGCGGAGGCGCTAGGAATCTGTCGATCAGCCGCATCGAGCGCAGCCAAATAACGGCCGATGCTCGCCTCGATTTCTTCCATGCGCCGCTTCAGTTTGGCGCTGGTGAAATTGCGGTCACGGTTGTTCACTGCCTTGAATTTGCTGCCGTCGATGGCAACCAGGTTTTCGTCAAACAACCCCAACTGCTGGCAGAGCAAAACGAACTGGCGGCAGACGCCGCGAATGGCCTTGCTGTTGTCTTTTCGGAAGTTGGCGATGGTCTTGAAATCGGGCATCAAACGCCCGGTTAGCCACATGAGTTCGACGTTGCGCTGGGCTTCTCGCTCCAGACGTCGGCTCGATTGAATTCGGTTTAGGTAACCGTAGATGTAGATCTTCAGCAGGATCGCCGGGTGGTAGGCAGGTCTGCCGGTTTCGGCTGGAATGACGCCATCAAAACCTAGATTGGCCAAATCGAGTTCATCGACGAAAACGTCAACCACCCGAACCGGATTGGTATCGCTGACGTAGTCGTCGAGGCTTTCGGGAAGTAAGGTGCTTTGACCTCGGTGTTCACCCTGGATAAACCGTTTCATGGGTTTCCCTTGCGATGAAGTTCTCAGAAATCATAGCAAAGGTTTGTACGGACGTTTTTACACACTCTGGGCCGGTTAGCGACCACTGCTCTGGCTAGCCATCCTTGTCCTCCTACACGTGGAGAACTTGCCATGAACATCATCGCTACCTGCAGCCGTCAGCCCTGGAACAAAGGAAGCATGACCAGTACGATCACGAGCAACCAAACAGTAAGCGGGGCTTTTGAGGCGAGCGCTGGCACAAACATGTCTATTCGGCCGATGGCACGCATAAAGTCGTACAACGTAAGCATGCTCAGCGTCGTGCTCATAGACGCCAGCGCTACGGTGATCGCCGTCCAGTGACGAAATACCTGCTTTAAGAGTTGCTTGAAAACGACTTCAAACGTCGGTGTCGGCACGCTGGTTGGTCATGGGAAAGCTAGTCCTTGTCCGCTCGAGGCCTATGGCGATCATGAAATGTAGGCGCCCCACTCCAGGCCTTGAAGCTGCCACGGTGGGTGAATGGCACGAATCGCTATCGTTCGCGGTTACTCGCCCTCAGCCTCAATAAACTGTCCCGAGAGGCAGGCCGGTAGCACGCGGAGGTAGGTTTCGGCATCTTGGGCAATCTGTTCCTGGGTCTCAGGGCGCTCAACGAGGCGCATCGCCCACTCTCTTCCCGGGTGCAAAACGTCCCAGCGCGGACGCATGCCGGCGTGTCGGCCCTTGCCAGGGTTGTGGTTTCCGAACCCATCTATCAGCGAGTTCCAAACCGGAGTGAAGCGGGCGATGATCAGCGACTCCCCAAGAGGAATCCAGATATCGTCGACCACCAGAAAGCGGCAATAGAAGTCCTCGATATTCAAGTTCTCGGCCGCCCTGATGCTATCGGCGTGTTCCTTTAATCGCCTTGAAAGCACCTTGCCAGCCGGCACTTCCAGGTTGGCTCCCATCCGAGCTCCCGGGGGAACGGCCTTGCCCACGTAAAGCGGGAGCATAAATCTCCCGTCACGGTTGAGCCTGGCCACTTGTCCATAAGGCGCAAAATCACCCGTGTAATAGATCGCGTAGATGCCCGCGCCTTCGAACGCGGGCAGAGCGCCCAAGGGGTGGACTTCCTTCGTTAACAACGCCTCGGCAACGCTCGCGCCTAAATTCTTCTTATCCAGCGGATTGAATGGAATTACCTTTCCCATTACGCGATCGCCCTTCCCTTGCTCATGCTTGATTTTTTCAGTTTGTTCAGTTCTGCCATGGCCAGTTTTTCAGCCACGCTGGACGCGACCCGCTGAGCCAGCAGCACCGGCACGGCGTTGCCCAGCTGGCGCATCGTTTCGGTCCAACTGCCGTGAAATCTGTAGCCATCCGGAAAGGTCTGAATGCGCGCACTCTCACGAACGGTGAAATAGCGGACGCTGCCATCCCGGCGAACCAACATGTTTTCACCACCCGGAACGCCATGATCACCGGCTTTTAGTGTCTTAGCGGGGAGGTCCAGCGGGCTGCCTGTGTGACCGGGATAAACGCGGGCGCCGTCTTGGAACTGGTGATTGGGCACAGCCGCTGCCGCTGGCGATCTTGGGTCTGGCAAGTCGTGAATTGCGTCCCTGACGGTGCGCCAGGGCAGCGTCGTCAAAGGGGTTTTCGCGCGCCTAAGCTTTTCGATCCGGGCGGCGAGTTTGGTTGGCACTTTTGGCATGGATAATCCATGGCGCTCCCAATAAGTGCCCGTCACCCACTGATCATAAAGCAAGGCCTCGTAGCTGTGCGTGGGCTCTGGGAACGACCATTCCACGCCAAGGTCGTCCCTGAATCCTACCAGGAACACGCGCTCGCGCTTTTGCGGGACACCGTAGTTAGCGGCGTTGGCCAGGGTGGGTACGACGTTGTACGTCAGCCCCACTCCCTTGCTCTTGCCTGAGGTACGCTCTTCCTGCAGGCGTTTGAGGTGCGCGCTCCAGTCCTCGTCGCCGATGGGCGGCAGCTCCGGAAACTCAAGCTGAAGCTGGATGTAGTGGAAGTAATTGGCAAAGGTCGCGCGAGTAAGTCCCTTCACGTTCTCGACGATGAACGCCTTTGGCCTCAGTTGGCGTATCACCTCAACGGTGGCAGGAAACATATCCCGCTTGTCCGCCTGGGCGCTGTGCTTACCGCCGATCGAGAATGGCTGGCACGGGGGGCCGCCCGAGAGGAGCTCGATGCCCTTGGGAATGGAGCTCCAATCAAAATTGCGGACATCACCTTCGTGAAGATTCCAGCTCGCCAACAGCGGGTACCCTCGCCGCTTGTTTTCCCTCACGGTATCGCAGGCCCATTTGTCCCATTCCACCACAGCAAGGTGTTCGAAGCCCGCGATCTCGCAACCCATTGCCAGGCCACCCGCACCGGCGAACAGTTCAACTGATCTCATCGCTCCGCCCTCAAAATTTGACCCGCAAATGCGCTTGATCTTATCAAAGCGGGGCGTATTGGGCACGGCAGAATCTGGGCTCTGCTCAAAGCGAGGACGGGACGTGAACAGCCCATCCCTGCCCAATAAGGTACAAGGACGATAAAGCTGACGTGCTGCGCCTTAAGTTGGCGGGCCGTCTCGCTCCAAAAGCTTTCACTTGACTTTGATCGACTGGAAAGACCGCGTCCGGCCAAAGGTAGCCCATCAAAAGTGTCAACGAAACCAGGGACAATCAATGCAGTCGGGTGAAGCCAGCACCCCTGACGACCTGCTCGCTGACCTGAAAACCACCTTGAAAGCCATTCACACCTGATGCACTAGCTGGACACTAAATCACGCAGATTGCTGATGATCTGCGCGGTTGCTTGCTCTAGTGATTGCTCTCGAAGCATTGCCAAGGCTTGTACAGTTTTCGGAATATCTGTAGCAGGCCTGGCTGGCCTCCCTTCGCTCTGCACGAACGGGCCATCGGTCTCTGTGAGGATTCGATCAGGAGGCAGTGAGACAATTAGATTGCGATGTTTAGCTGAGGTCAGCATCTGCGAATTGATCGAAAAATAGCACCCAAGCTCTACAGCCCTCCTGGCTTCGCTGGGGGAGCCAGTGAACCAGTGGAGCACCACCGTTCCCCGGTCAGTCGGAAGCAGGCGCTCGATATAGGACAGCACCTTTCCCACACTGCGTACGCTGTGGACAGTGAGGATCTTCCCGCCCTGCTCCGAGCAAGCCTCGAGCACCCTTTTGAACACCCGCTCCTGGGCCTCAAAGCTTCGATAGAACTGGGGCCCGGCATCTAGCCCCACCTCTCCAACGTATCGAGTCTCCTCAAGCAGGTGCTCCAGAAGCGGCAGCTCCGATTCACGCTCTGCCACCAGTTGGGGATGTAACCCCAATGCCACCCGGACATGTCGAGAGGATGCCGCAAGTTCACGATTGCGCCGCCATGCTTTCGGTGTCGTGGTCACGGCCAAGGTGGCAACCTCTGCCTGATCGCACTCCAAGATAAGGTGCTCATGATCGGGATAAAGGTCGAGATGGCAGTGAAAATCCACCCACTTCGGAATCGGGCTTTTTTGCGGTTTCATAGAGGTACGGCTGTGACACCCTCGAGATAGTCGTCGACCTCCAGCAGCCCATTTCGATAGACCTGTTCGAAGTCACCTAAACGGTCAGGATGGTCGATCAACGGCCCCGGCTCATGAATTGCGAACTTGGCTCGGTGAGGCGCACGCTTGAGACGAGCGATGGCGAGCTGGAAGGAACGTACATGTTCGCCGTCAGACTTGTTAGTGTCCAGCGCTTGCGCATGCAGATCTGGGATGACATATCGGGTCTGATCGGGGCCACACCCACGGAGAATCGCTGCCCGCCTGATGATGCAGGGGACGCAGAACCCACAGTGCTTGGGTGATCGATTAGAGGGATCGGGATGGTACCTGGCCTTTCCAGGCGAGGAGCATGACATCGTCAGATGCACATAATCCGCGAGGAATACAGGGTCAGAGCACTGCTCTGCCATTTGACCTTTTGTGAGATGGCTGAACATGTTGAACAGCCTCGTGCTCAGGCCCAAACGCTCAAAGAGCTCATTCACCCGCGCCATGTAGTATGGATGCGTCGTGCGCGTGCTACATGCACCCAGGCGGCGTGGGTCTAAGGGGACGTTCAGAGAGATCAGGCCATTTTCAGGCACATGGATGGTGACCGAGTCGCCGATCGCTTCCGCAGCCATGGTCGCCAGCGCGAAGAACAAGAATGAGCGCGCTCGAAGTGTATCTTCACTACCTCCACACTCCACGAGATCGTGTGGGAACCCCACGCGGGCCTGGACGTGGTTGATCGACGTCTCGGAAAACCTCTCCTGCAGCGCTGCCCGGCAGTCGTTCTGGTAGGTGCTGGTGCTGTTGGTGTCCCAGTAATGGCTCACAAGCAATGGCTTGCCGCCGCCACTGAGTAGATCGATCGCCCCAATGAAGCTGTCCATCCCCCCTGAGAACAGGCAGACGCTGTCCGACTCATCTGTTCTCAAGCTCTCCGGAGCGGGAGATAGCTCATCGATATCTGTGGGCCGCTCGCGGAAGACCAGACGCCAGCGATCACCAGTGAGGAATTTCAATGTCGAGGCCAACATGTCGGACGTTGCTGTCCACAGTGCGGGATCTGCGACGGGGACGTAGAGGTCGATCTCTCTCGTCCAGGCGTTTTCCGACTCGGTGTCCCGTGAGATTCTGGTATCCGCCGCTGTAAGGGTCGCTGCCAAAAGTGCTAGGTCGACGGCAGTTTCTCCTGGGCTCAGACCCAGATCAGCCAGCTGCCCAATGGCTTGACCAATCCCAAACTGCAGTCGCCCAAGTCTGTTCAGAAACTGGATTTCGGTGATAACACTGCCTGGCTCCAGCAGAGCCAGATCCTGGTCATCCGTCTGGCCAAGCCGGCAAATAATGCTGTGGTGCCTCATTCCATCCCCTCCGCTGCAGTGGCGATAAGATCGAACGCCGCTTCATAGATCGCAGAGGTGACCTGATTGACCTCCTGGTCTGTGGGCGCCGGCCATTGCTCCAGCCGATTGGCGAGCTGGCCCCGTGTACAGCCCGTGATGAAGGAACTCAGCTGAGATTGGATGCGCTCAACTGCGTCCACATCATCCGGCATGGTGATTCCCCGGCCGCCCAAGTCCGCCATGATCATGCTCTCAATCGAGTTCGCTACGAAGTCGAGGAAGAAGTTCTGCCGATCAGCTTGAGTCATGTCCTCGAAGCTACCGCTGCCTGCCTCGTCCAGTTCGGCGATCGTATTCAGCGCAGCCTGGCGAGCAACACCTTCGTCAATCGCGCCGCCAGGCGGGCAAATGAACTCAAGCAGCGTGAGCAGCACCTGGGAGGCCGGTTGCCCTGGCGCCACGGTGAGCTGCAACCGCCGCAGTATTTCTGCGGCCCCGTTGCGCTGAACATCTCCGAAGATACTGAGCAACTTTGCTGCGGTAGCGCGGGATGTCCCCATGCGGCGTGCGCCTCTCGACGATCCCCCTACGCCTTTACGCACATATGAAGACAGGGCTTTCCCCAAATCGCTGGGGCTTCCAGTGCGGGCGAACCGGGTGAAGCTGCTGCGAGCCCCCCGAAGTGAGCCAGTGCCGTTATTGTTTACCGGCCCTGACGGAGCTGAGCCAGGCTGAGATGGCGTAGAGCCGGGCTGAGATGGATTAGCTTGGCCTGGCCCGTTCGGTTGGGCAGCCGGAGCGGCTGGCTGCGCCACATCATCAATCCAGGAGGGCACCAAGCCGGAGCTCGGGCCTCCATATCCTTTGGAGGTACCCATATCAATCCTTATGATTTCCCGCTGAGCGCAAGTACGCGCTTGGCTGCCTTCTGAAGATTCTCGTTCTCGATCTGCTGACTCCAACCTCTCAGAATTGCATCGAGACCCTGGATAGCATTTGTATCCTTGAGGCACTCATGCCATGGGGCCGGAGCCCACATCCCGAGTTTTGACGTGGGCAGAGATCGGATAAATTCGATCAGGCGCTTTTGCAGCGCGGGGCGTTGTTTGACAAGCTCAATCAACCCCGCGACACCTTTGGGTTGATCCGAAAAACCGTCCGCCTGGATTATCTGATCGCGGAGTGCGTCAAAAACATTCTCGGCATCAACCTCAGCCAATCCCACAATTTCTTTCATCGTGGTCGCTTGCCGGATCTGTAATGGTGGGCCCATGAGCTTGTCGACAAGCGCCTCGAGATGACTCACCGCGACCTGCCCCATCAAGGAGCTGCGTTTGTCGCGAGTCACGAAGATGTAGGGGCGCAGATCAACGCTGGTCAGCGCGGGATCGATCGCCGCCCATTTGCTGATCCAATCGCTCTTCTCCCAATCGTTCACATCGCCAGAGTTGGCCACTGCCTTGAGCTTCCCTGAGCCCTTCCCCTCATTCAGCTCTGAATCGGTTCCCCTGGACTTCTTGGCCCGTTTTTCCAGTTCGGCGATGGCAGGCACCATACCGCCCGCATCTAGGCTCGCGATCCGGGCCAACTGCTCGTAAAAGTCAGGGTGAAAACGCTCCGCCAGCATGATTTTCGCAAGTATTGGACGCCGGATGTCCTCAGCAAATCCACGAGCTTCAGCGATGGCGTAACGCAGCATCATGGAGTTCAGGAAGCGTTTGATCTGCCGGGGGTTGCCCCGGGTACCCTCGCTCAAGACTCGGGCCAACAAGGCACTGGTATCCAATGCTTCCTGGGCATAGTCGGGAAGCGGGTTGCCGAAAGCGCCAGCTACGGCTTTGCGGTCGAGGCCGGCGCTCTTCCAGGGACGGAGCATGTCCTGCTGGGCGGTATTCAAGAGCGCTTTGAATCGATCGTCATCCGTTTTGACGAAGCTCTCCAACTGCAGCAGCGTGATGTAACTACGGGTTTCCGCCAGCCCCAGGGCCGGGATGCGGAACGGTACCTGAATGAGCTTTTCGAGGTAGTTACGCGCATACGTCACAGGCCCCGCGCCTTGAGGGAGGTCTGGAAAGTGCTCGCGTACCGCGTACTCGATCATGGCCTCATCAGCACCGACTACGAATGCTGTTCGATTTACGAAGAGGAAAAGGCGAATGGCCTCAAGCGTGGCGATTGCTGTCTTCGGCAAGCATCGATCAAGGTCATCAACGATGACCACCAACTGGTCAATGTCGGCAGCCGTTAAGAGCTCTTCGAACTCGGCCCTGAACTCATGCATGTGCTCGGGAAGCTGCTCAGACTCGGTATCAGCATCTTTGATGAAACCTCCAACCTCCTTAGCAAGGTTATTGAGCCTTTCAAGGCTCAGATGGTCACCGGGGTTCTGCACGAACGCAGAAATCGATTCCACAGCTCCTCTTAACTGATCGAGGCTGGGGATGCCTGTGAACGCGGTAAGGCCTAATCCACCTGCTTGCTTGGCCAACTTGAACCAATCAACTCGACGTAAGACCTTCTTCGCAGCCTCAGCAACCTTCGCTGAGCCAGGGCGCGCACGCCTTAATTCATCGACAATCGTCTGGATGACGACAGTTTTCGCGTCCTCAAAACCTTCGAATGCCCATCCGTTGAACCAGATGCAGCAGACGCGATCATCAGACTTGAGGATCTGCTGTGTCATCTTCAGAACGCTGGATTTACCGGCACCCCAGTCGCCGTGAACGCCAATGGTGACCGGTGCCCCCCGTGATTCGCGAAGTAGACGCTCAACTGTTTTAGCGATGGGAGTGTAATACAGCAGGTCAGTAGCCGTTTCCTGGTCGTTCAGGAACATGCAAAGAACTCCTTTCCTAGCATTTGAGATCTACCCATTGAAGTGAATTCAACGCTAGAAGACGGCTGTTTTCACGTCATGCACAGATGTCACGAGTAGGCCAAAGCCGGCACGCTGATGTCAATGCGCCATTCTGATGAATCCGCGCTCGCTGTCTCTCGTACTGTGAGGCCAGCTGAATGCCTCCTGCTTTTATAGACACTCAATGACTTCTTTGGCCGACTGCAGCCGGTCACGACTGCCGATTGACTGAAAAGACACAATCAACAAGCACCAAGCCCACCACCTGCTGCTGCGGCGACTGACTAATAAGGTCACCGGCAGTAGCCGATTCCTCCTGGCCGCGAGATCCGCATAGCGCCAGGCTCACCCCATGTTCCGCTGACGTTGTCAGCGACATGCCAGGCCGCTTCGGTCTTCAAGGCTGCCCACGATTTTCCCGTGTGACCGACCCTGTTCGCACCGCATCCCTCGCGCGAACAACTACCGGATCTCCGGTGATGGATGCAGATGCTCCTCAACCCACTGCGGGGTTACGCACCTCCCGCATTGGGTCGGTGTGTCTTCGCTTTCTTGTTCCCAAGTCAATGGAGATTCACCATGGCCAGCACTACTTCCAACCCAAAGTCGTACTTCGACATCCACACCTCGGGTATCGGCTACATCCATCGTGTCCGCGAAGTACCGGTAAAGGGCGGCCGCAAGGCTATGCCATTTCTCGCATGCACTGTGGCGGCGCTCGTCGGGCCTGCCACTAACCCAACCCGGCGTTACTTTGATGTGCGGGTTTCTGGCGCTGAAGCCAAGCAACTCGTCCAGTCCTACATCGGTATTGATGATCCCCAGCAGCGGCCGCTGGTCAGCTTTCGTCTAGGAGATCTATGGATCGATCCATTCCGTCGGCTTTCGGGCGATCCAGCAGCCAGCATGAAGGCCCGGCTACTCAAGGCCGAGTTACTGGAGCGCAACGCCTTGGACAAAATGAAGTATTACGAGCTGCATACCCGCGGTATCGGATACTTGAACAATCCCAGGATGATTCCAAACGGCGGTGCTCCATTCATCTCGTGCTCAATCGCAGCCTTGGCCGGCCCGGTTGGCGATCCTGAGTATCGCTATATCGAGACCACCGTCGCCGACGACAGCGCCCAGCACCTGGTGCAGCGCTGCATTCAGGCCGTTGAATCGAAGAAGAAGGTGCTGCTTGCCTTCACGCTCAACGACATGAAGGCCGAGGCCTACGTCCGTACCAAAGGCGAGCGCGCCGGTGAAGTGGGCGGCAGTCTGAAGTCGAAGCTGGTTCGGGTCAGCCTGATCAAAATCGACGGCGAAAAGGTCTATCCGCTGGAACTCGAAGCCCCCGCTCCCGAAGACGTTCAAACGTCCGAAAAGACGGTTCTTGCCGAGGACGACAGCGGTGCCCCACTACCCACTGCCGCCATTCAGGCCTCTGTCGAGGAGCCCGCGCGGGTGGCTTCGTTCTGAACCGCTGGGCCTAACTCACCCTGCCTTCGTCCCTCACCTCCATAGCCCCGACACCTCGGCGTCGGCGGCATGCGCAACTCACCTCCCGTTATCGCCCAGCCTCTTGGGGCTTTCTTTAATCCCATGCAATCAAACGTGCCGGCCTTCCAGCCCCGCACGTAACTGCCGCATTTCTCAAGGAGAACGGCCATGCAACTCGCCTCTCGTTTCGCTTCACGCTCGCCAATACTGCGATCTGACCATCCGCTGTCCGATGACCAGATTCGCGCAGTGGTACCGTCGATCTTCGCGGAAAACCCGCATGAAAGCCGGTCCGAGCGATACAGCTATATTCCCACCGCCTCGGTGCTCGCCGAACTGCGCGGAGAAGGATTCCAACCTTTCATGGTGTGCCAGACCCGCGTGCGTAACGAGGACCGCCGCGAATTCACCAAGCATATGATCCGCCTTCGTCACGCCAGCCAGATTAACGGCAACGAAGCGAATGAAATCATCCTCCTAAACTCACACGACGGCACCAGCAGTTACCAGATGCTGGCCGGTATGTTCAGGTTCGTCTGCCACAACGGCTTGGTCTGCGGCAACACCCTCGCCGATGTCCGTGTGCATCACAAAGGCAATGTCGCCGAGCACGTAATCGAAGGTGCCTATGAGGTCTTACACAGCTTCGAACAAGTGCAGGAGTCTCGCGACGCGATGCGCCTCATCACCCTGGACGAGGGCGAGCAGGAACTACTGGCCCGCTCTGCACTGGCGCTCAAGTACGACGGGCCGCAGAAGGTGACACCGGTCACCGAGACTCAGGTACTGATGCCCCGCCGCTTCGGCGACGGTGGCAGTGACCTGTGGTCCACGTTTAATCGCATTCAGGAAAACCTCCTCAAAGGGGGTTTGAATGGACGCAGCGCACATGGACGACGCCAGAGCACCCGACCAGTCCAAGGCATCGACCAGAACCTGCGGCTCAACCGCGCACTGTGGATGTTGGCCGAATGCATGCAACAGCTGAAGGCCTGAGTGCCGCACGGACCTCGCCCCTTGTGGGCGTGGTCCGCTCTTCTCTTCATAAGGCCTTGAGGCCTCCCTCGTTCGCTCAGGCGATATAGCGGGTCAAGCTCTCAACCGTTGCGGTGGAGCCGCCACACACGATTACGAGTACGTTGTCGAGCTTACTGAGCGACAGCTTTCTACCGTACAGAAGCGCAAGCGAGGCTCCGCAAGCCGGCTCAACTAGCGTTCTATGATCGTCCAGGTAGGCAAGGCAGGCTTCGACCGCCTCGCGATCGGTGACCTGCATAGGCACAACGGGCCGCTCCCTCGCCAGTTCGAAGGCGCGCTGGCAGACTTGCGGTGCTCCCAGCGAGGTTGCCACGCCAGAGAGCTTGGGCAATTGGACCAAGCGACCGGCCTTGATCGAGGCGTTGAGCGACGCCATCCCCTCGGTTTCAGCTGCATAGATCGGAACGTCATTAAGACCGTTCCGCTGCATGCCTTCGGCTACTCCAGCGAGCAAGCCGCCGCCTCCGACAGAAACGATAACGGCGTCGGGGCAAAGCCCGTCGGTTACGACCTCGTCGATCATCGAGGCATGGCCATACCACAGCAGCGGATCATCGAATGGGTGCAGATAGGCATCGTCGGACGTCTTGAGCGAAAGCGCGAGCTCGTTGGCCTCGAACCATGATTTGCCATGAACGATAACCTCTGCCCCCTCCTGGCCTAGCAGATGTCGGGCCCGCTCGGACGTCGTTTCGGGCACGATCACGACCACAGGTACGTCCAGCCGCCTTCCGGCATACGCCACAGCCAGCCCGGCGTTCCCACCGGACGACGAAATGAAGCGTTTCGCCCCGCGCGAAACATGATGTTCACAGGCGTGGCCTATCCCGCGGATTTTGAATGATCCTGAGGGCTGCATGGCTTCCACTTTCAACCACACCTTGGTGCCGTTGATCCAGCTCAGGGGGGTGGACTCAAGAAGCGGGGTCTTGATACTCAGCGACATGTTTTCAACTCCGTGAATGCACAACCCGCCGAGACTAGGGCCGGTATTGCACATAAAATCCAGACCAAAGCCAATGGGCCAAAGAGCCGGACAAAATTGTTATCCGGCCGGTACGACTGATCCGCCTGTCTTACTGATCGGTCGGCCGGAAAATCACGCTGACTGATCGTCCTTCAGGCTCTTCGGCCGTTCCATGTGGCGATATATTTCCCCAACAGGCCGCGACGCCGCTGATCAAAGCAACTGCAAATGGCGGCCCTATCCTTTGTTCGTATGCCTTTCGTCCGGTCTTAGGGTGAGGACCTGTACCCCGCTGCCTGTGACCGCAACGGTATGCTCGAATTGAGCCGACAACGTGCTGTCACGAGTAACGACAGTCCATCCATCCGCCAGCGTTTTCACTGCAGCCCGGCCTGCGTTCAGCATAGGTTCAATGGTAAAGACCATCCCTTCCCTGAGTGCCAGACCGGTTCGGGGCCTGCCGAAATGCAGTACCTGAGGCGGTTCATGCATCTCCCTGCCTATCCCATGCCCGCAATAATCTCGAACCACGGAATAGCCGTTCTTCTTGGCATGTTTTTCGATCGCATGTCCTATATCGCCGAGAGACGCACTAGGCTTTACCGCTCGGATCCCTTTCCACATGGCCTCGTAAGTAACCTGAACAAGACGTTGGGCGGCCGGCGCGACATTGCCGACCATGTAGGTCTTGCTCGAATCAGCGATATAGCCATTCTTCTCAAGAGTAACGTCGAAGTTGACGATATCCCCGCCATCGAGCCGCTCCGATGCAGAAGGCACCCCATGGCATACCACCTGGTTCCTTGAGGCGTTAAGCGCATAGGCGAAACCGTACTGACCTTTGCTGGCAGGCCTGGCGCCTAGCTCGAGCACAATGAACTGCTCGACCCGATCATTCACCTCAAGCGTTGTCATCCCTTCCAAGGTCAGCGAATCGATTAGCTCGAAGACGCGGGCCAGCAGCCTGCCCGACTCGGCCATAAGCGCAACTTCCCCTGGACTTTTGATCACTTTGCCGCTCCCGCAGAAGGGTATTTCACCCCAGCCTCCTGGAGCTCTCGCCCGATTAGTTCGTTGTAGCTTAGGGTTGGGTTGAGTTCGCAAAGCATCCCAATCCTTATCCAAAAGGCTGCCTGCGCATTGATCGAGCGGCAGGTCACGGAACTCGCGCGCCTTAGCTGATCGTGTATCTCATCTTCCAGGTTGATTATTCCCATCTCGACACCCATACGTAATATAACAAAACATATATGTACCGTATTCCCCGATCTCGGCCAACGCAACTAAATCGTCCGTAGCCGACGCGATCAGCATTTCCAGGTAAGCCGGTGCCCTGCTCGATGGAGCTAGCGAGACGGTGCGCGTCGGCAACGGCTTCGTTTGTGTTGCGTGCATGTGGCGAATGCACGGATTGTGCACCCTGCTCGCGACACTGGGTTTGGGCAATCCCGCCCGAGCAACCGCAGCACCGACAGGTCGATTCACTCTTTTTCCATGGGCCCTACTCGGGCTGGCTCATGATGGGACAAGACGCAGCGTTCTGGCACGGTTTACTAGATTCGCGTGTTCAAGGTAGGGAATTATTTAATGAGCGATCGCTCCGAAATTCCATCGTCTACTGAACGCGCCAATCGACGCTGGCGCATTACCCAAAACCCACTTTCATCAAATATTGTTGCTGGTTGTCACCCTTCTCTGCGAAGGGCGCTATATACAATGATTTTAAGAATCGACCTTCAAATGCTGCCGTAGCCAGCCCTCAGTATCGACGGTATCTATACCCTTTTTATAATTGTAGGTATCGGACTTATCCCACCACATGCCAGTACCATTGGCAAAACCAACCCGATATCGGAGCATCAGGTTTTCAGGATCTCGGGCGAGGCTCGCTTTCAGTTCTTCCAAGGTCCACTCAACGCGCTTAACACTCTTTCTCGTAACAGCCTCAACAATATCTGCCAGTTTTCCATAGGAAATGGTGTCCCCCGCCACGAATACGACTTCATTCGCGATGCACGGCTCTTCTAGCAAAATCTCTGTCGTCAAACGCCCAATGTCTTCCGGCGTAGTAACAGTTACGCATGTATCCCAACTTCCAAGCGCGTGAACGGTACGAGTTTGCAAGTTAACAACATCAAAATCTGGCTCGAACAGGAAGCTGGTGAACATCCCAGTGGAAACAATGACCCATTCAGTTTTGCCTTGGGAGCGTAACAGCGTCCTAACGTCATACTGCTCATCAAAAACGGGCTGGCCGCTGCCTTTTCCAACAACGTCGTAATCAACACCGAACTGCCAAGGAAAATACCTCGGCACCCCAGCCTGCAATATCGCCCTGGTCACCCTCAATTGAGTGCCAGGCCCGACGACGAAGCCGGTACAATTGATAACGGTGCGGAACCTACCAAACAGTTCAGCGAGATCGGCCTCCCCAGCAGCTGCTAGATCTAAGGGTATGAATTGAACGCCTAGGGCTTCGAGCTCCGTATAGTGTTGTCGCCCGGAGTCGCGTGGACTTTCGAGGAACTTTGGCGATACGAGAACGCTCACCGGAGTGGTCGCCGATTTCACTCGTGGCACCAAGGCTCGAAGCACCGCCATGCCAAGCTGACCTGCTCCTATAATCAGCATCTTTTCAATATCGACACGATTGCTTGTAGCCATATCCTCACCTACTTATGTTTGAATGAGTTTCATCGATCGGTACAAATATTGGCATACCTCGAGATGAAGATAATCGGCGAATTCTGGTATAGAATATTCGCGCATGTGGAATAGTCTCCGGCTGTTCGCTAGCACCTTCACTCAAGAATCGACCCTCCATATTGCTTTTTCGGCCAACCGCATTTCCTTGCATTAGGAAATCAAAGGAGATTTCATGGATAGGCTTCAAGCAATGCATATTTTCGCGAGAATAGTTGAAGTCCAGAGTTTCAGGAAGGCGGCCGAAAGCCTGGCGCTCCCGGCTTCGACGATCACCCGAACGATAAAAGATCTTGAAGCCCATCTTGGTGTGCAGTTGTTGCAGCGAACCACCAGACGACTCAGCCTAACCCCGCAAGGCAGCCATTACTTCGAGCATTGCCGGCAAATACTTTCGGAAATCGAAGCTGTCGAATCCGAAATCAAGGGAACGGAGAAAGTAAAAGGAAAGTTACGGGTCGATATCATCCCGTCGCTGGCTCGCCTTTACGTTTTGCCAAACATCGAAGACTTTCAAAACAAGTACCCTGGCATCGATCTGACCCTGACGCTCAGTGATCGAACAGTTGACCTCATCAAGGAGGGGGTGGATTGTGTAATACGGGCCGGCGTCCCACAGGATTCGACCAGTTTGGTCGCCGTCAAGGTTGCCAGTTTCGACTGGACAATGTGCGCCTCACCCTCCTACCTCTTGAAGCATGGTGAACCGAGGACGATAGAAGGCCTTAAGGACCATCAGGCAGTCGGTTACCTCTTGAGCCGAACGGGTCGAACCATGGAGTGGGACTTCCTCGTCCAAGGCCAACGACATGCCATTCGCATCCCTGAACAGATTGTCGTAGACGACACCGATGCCTACGTCATGTGCGGCCTGAAGGGCCTGGGGCTGATTAGGGCAGCGAGCTACCTGGTATCGCCACATATTCGCGCAGGTAACCTGCAGCGAATATTGCCCGGTTCAAGCGGACCCAGTGTTCCGCTTTCGGTCATGTATCCCCAATCACGGCATCTGTCACAAACCGTGAGGGCGTTCGTGGAATGGACGAAGTCTATTTTCCCGGTCATCAGCACCGAATGGACAGTATTGGAATCGTAGTCAACCGGCCTCGCAATAATCAGGACACGGTACGGGTCTCGTGCGCCTCAAGGTAGTTGGCGATATCGTCATACCCATAGAGCAGCGCCAGCTGCCGTGGTGTCTGGCCGGCGTGCGTCTCGATATCCAGCCGCGCACCTGCATCGACCAACACCTTCGCCGCTTCGACATGACCGTGCCAGACGGCATCGTGCAGTGCCGAGAGACCGTTATAGGGCCCTTGCGCATCGAGCTCTGGCTCGGACTGGCCGGGACGTGCACGAGCTCCCACGAGCATCCTGAGAATGGCGGCATGGCCGAAGTAACTGGCCTCGTGGACCGGGGTTCCCCGCATCAGGCCGATAGTGCGACGGATATCGGCTCCGGCGTCGAGCAGCACTCGAACAACTTCCTCATGGCCCTCTCGGACGCTGATGCCAAGTGGCGTGTAATCGTCATCCAAACTCCCGATGACAGGGCTGCGTTGATTAACCGAAGCGCCTTCCTGGATGAGGCGCCTGACTTCGTCAACATTACCAGCCTTGGCCGCTGCGATAAGAGTTAGCGCACGGACACGCTCAGCGTCGGCCTGGTTTCGCGTCTCGATCAAACGCACTATCGGCGGAAGGCCTACTTGGTTGGCAAGCTCTAGCGCCGACTGCTGCCAGTGATTCCTGATCGTGGTTCGCGCCCCACGCTCTAACAGCTCGCGAACAGCCTCCTCGTGCTTATGCAGCACGGCGTCCATCAGAGCCGTGTTGCCGAGAATGGGAGATTGTTGATCAACAAAGGCACCGTGCTTGATCAGCAACTCGATGACATCCGCGTTGCCGGATTGCGCAGCCTTGTGAAGTGCGGTGGCGCCCATTCGGGGCTCAATCGCGAGCACATTCGCACCAGCGGTGAGCAACAGCTCCACCATCTGGGACTGCCCGAGAGCCGATGCAATCATCAGGGGCGTCAGGCCATCTGGACCGGGACGGCTCGGATCTGCACCGAAGCGCAAAAGACCGGCGGTGGCCGCGAGATCGCCTGCTCGAACTGATGCTTCAAGTCTCATGTCTTTTCCTTCACGTTGAGTAAACCGGCCAGATCAGCGGACTTGCAAGTCCAGGCTTCCGAGGAATTTGATCAGCTCAGCATTTACAAGGCTTGCAGCCTCGTGCTGTATCCAATGGCCTGCGTTTTCCATTCGGATAACGTCGACCAGCCCCGGTGCAAGACGCCGAAGCTCCGCAACCGTAGGTGGCGTCGGATGGAAAAACTGGCAAAGCCCGTCTTCAGCACCCCAGATGTAGAGTGAAGGTTGATCAATGGTCGCGTTCTTGAACGCTGGCATGAGATCAAAGGTCTCCTGCGCAGCACGGTAATAATTAAGGCCGGTTTGGAATCCGGACTTGGTGAACGAACGGATGGTGTGTGTGACGTAAGCCGGATCGGCCCACGCAGTTATGCCCACCGGCGCGGGCCTTAGCATATGGCGCGCAGGGTCGACAGGGTCCCATCCGGTTCCGGAGGGCGGGCTACCCGACAGCCAGTAGAGAATGCTGGGTATCGTTTTTTCGGCGGGCTCGAAATCCCGATCAGCCTCCGGCTTCATCATTGCGAAGGCATAGTAGCGTTCGCCAAAGCCTTGCCCTCTGAGCTGGTCCCATGTGCTGACCTCACCCCGAGGCAGGAACGGAATGCTCAAGCTAACCATCGCGCGAAAGCGGTCCGGCCGCATTACCATCGCGCGCTGGGCGACATCCGCGCCCCAATCGTGCCCCACCACAACGACCGATGAGATCTGCAGTGCGTCCAGCAGCCCTACCAGATCGCCTACGGTATGTATCGCGCTGTATAGGCTTGCATCGGCCGGCGCGTAACTCTCGCCGAAGCCGCGCATATCAAGGGCAACTGCCCGGTACCCCGCTTGTGCTAGCGCGAGCATCTGGCTGCGCCAGGTTTGGGCCGTGTCCGGGAAACCATGGCAAAAGAGGACCACCGGCCCCTTGCCCTGCTCGATGACGTGAAACGTTTCACCGTTCACTTGCACGCGTTTTTCCTGCAGCGCAAATGCGTCCGTCTGCGTCGTGCCGGTAGGACCACGATGAACATGCATTACGCTACCTCCAGCGCAAGGATCTCTCCGCCCGCTTGTTTCAGCCGGGCGACGTAGGTGGCGGGATCAAGCAGTTGCAGGGGGAAGTAGAGACCTGCCTGCACCGCAGCGCTGCCGTCCAGCCCGGTAACTCGTTCAAGCAACAGGGCTACCCCAAGCCCCGTCAGCGGCATCTGCCCCTCAGGGTGTACAACCGCATGACGAGTCCTCAACGGTCGGCCCGCATGATCCGAGCCCCGAAGCTCAATCAGTATTTCGGTCGACATGGACTCGCCATTGCGTCGAGTGGAGCTCTCGCCAAGTGCCAGATTGAACTGGACGTTCTGAGCACCAAGCGCAGTCGCCAGCCCCACGACGTCATATGGCGAAAAGGCCATTGCCACCATCCTGGTTCCGTCCACAGCGGCAAAAGAGGTCTTCGCATCGTCGCCAGCAAGCCAGGTGTAAACACCGTCACGGCGAACAAGCGCTGCGGGCATGGTCTTGGTCTGTCGTTCCAGGTCGGCAAGTGCCGCCGGGCCGAAAGCGTCCTGTTCATCCAGTAAGGCGCCGATTGCTATCGTGTCGACACGACCGAACGCTTTGGCGAATCCGAGCGTCATCATGCTCGTAGCCCCCACCAACCATTCGGTACCCAGGATCACTGGCGCAGCGCTTGGGTTGTGGATATAAGCCGCGACCTCGGGGGCCATCTCGTTTATTCCTGGCGAAATGCTGATATGCGGCACGCCGCGAGCCTGGGCGAAACGCAAGCCGGCAATCCGTTCGTCCATAAATAGAACGGCGACGGCACTGACCGGAACATCGCCGAGCCCCAGGTCATCGGCTCTTAGGTCGATCGCAACGCCTGTCGCATTGGTAATCTCAGCAGCCGCCTGCTCTGCCTTGGCAAGGTTGCGGCCACCAACCAGTATCGGTATCTCCGGATGGGCGGCGCGCAGATACTGCGCAGCCCAACGACCGACAACGCCTGCTCCGCCCATGAGTAGAATAGGACCTATCAAGCAATCACTCCCCTATATATAAGAAGGAATAACCTGCAAACCACTACAAGTTACTTAAGCCGGCGGTCGCCAATATACTATTGCACACAATAATCATGACAATGAAGCTAGCTGATCTTGCTCATCAACAGCATCGATAGCTGCATCAGGCTTGCTTTTAATAACTGCTTAAACAGCTGAGGCGCAGATTTAGCGAGACGCAGATAATCACCCTTGATAGGGTGAGTAATCGATATAGCCTTGCGCCCCACCCGCGTAGAAAGTTTCGCGTTTCGCCTCCGCCAAGGGCAGTTTATGCTTCAGACGCTCCACCAGATCAGGGTTGCTGATATACGGAGTGCCAAATGCCGCAAGATCGATAACACCGTCATTTATCAGTTGTTCTGCACGCGCACGGTTCATGCCGCCGGCCAAGATGACTGCTGTGTCAGGTAATTCTGACTTCATGCGTGACAGCAAATTGATGAATGCCGCTTTTTGATCATTGCCACCGACTTCAGCACCCGGCGGAGGGAATCCGGATTGATCCATTATATGGATATACGCCAGTTGACGACGTCTTATCTCAGCGGCCAGCACGGAGTAGGTTTCATCGACTTCTTCATACAGCGGCATATCAAAAAGCTGCCCATATGGCGAAAGGCGTATACCAACACGGTGTGCCCCGACCCTTGAAACTACGGCGTCAATGACTTCCAAAGTGAATCGAAGGCGATCTTCCATTAAGCCCGCGGAATACTGGTCATTGCGGTCATTGACCAAGGGGTTCATGAACTGCTCGAACAGATAGCCGTTGGCTCCATGAATCTCCACGCCATCAAAGCCCGCTTGGATCGCATTTTCAGCCGCCTGTGCGAACTCCCCAACGATTCGGGCGACCTCCTCGGTTGTCAGCTGACGGGGAGCCGGGGGCTCCAACAGTGCCGGGGTGCCATTGGCGTCGTATCCGAACGCCGTCGCACCTACAGCCTGCTTGGTCGTAGCGCTAACAGGCAGTTTTCCTTCCGACTGGATGGAGGGATGAGAAACCCGACCAACGTGCCATATCTGGGCAAACATCTTTCCGCCCACGGCGTGCACCGAATCGGTGGTCAGCCGCCACCCGGCGATTTGCTCGGCATTGAAGAGATACCCTTGCCCTTCACGGGAGATTGGCGTGCCTTCACTAATAATCAAACCTGCGGTGGCACGCTGTGTGTAGTACAAAGCAATACGCTCATCAGCGACGTCGTTAGGCGCTCGAGAACGAGTCAATGGCGCCATGACCACACGGTTTTTGAGCGTGAGGCCGCTCAAGTTGAATGTTTCAAAGAGTATAGGCATTTTAGTATTAAGACCTTCTGGGTAATGGTTATATGCAAGGCGTGGCGCCTTGATGTTCTGCGTTTCCGGTTTTTATAGTCAGGCTGAAAGTGCTTCACTTTTTGCCGCGCGTCTCCGCTCATCGATGGCGGGCCAGCAGGCCCGCACTCACTGGCATGCTGCCGTCGCCGCAACGACTCTGGATCGCCAGGCGAAAGCCAACACCATCAACAGCCCCACACCTGCTATTGCCGCTCCGGCCAGGGAGACCGCCGGATAGCCCAGCCCGGCCTTGATCACCGCACCACCCACCGCCGCGCCGATTGCGTTGCCCAGGTTAAAGGCGCCGATGTTCACCGCCGAAGCCAAGTTAGGCGCGTCCTTGGCGGCCTCCATTACGCGCATTTGCAGCGGCGGAACCAGAGCGAAGCTGGCGATACCCCAGATCAGGATGGCCACGGCAGCCGGCAGCGGCCAGCGCATCAGCACGGTAAACGCCAGTAGCACCACAATCAGCACGCTTAACGAAACGATCAGGGTACGATCGATCGAGCGATCCGCAGCCTTTCCGCCCCACATATTGCCCAGGGTCAGGCCCACGCCGAATAGCACCAGCATGGCGGTAATGAAGGTGGCGGAGGCATGAGTCTCGCTGCTGAGGATTGGCACGATGTAAGTGAACACCGTAAACATCGCACCGGATCCCACCACGGTCAGGGCCAGCGCCCCCAGCACCGGGCCACGGCCCAATACTCGGATTTCATTCAGTACGCCCACGCTTTTCGGCAACGGTACGTTGGGCAAGGCGAACCACAGCGCGACCATGGTAATCACGCCAAGGCCGGTAATGCCCCAGAACGCGGTGCGCCAGCCGAGCAGTTCGGCAAACCACGCAGCTAATGGAACGCCGCCAATGGTCGCCAGCGTCAGCCCCATAAACATGGCCGCGACTGCTCCTGCACGTTTGTCCGGGGCCACCACACTGGCGGCGACGATGGAGCCTACGCCGAAGAAGGCGCCGTGGTTCAGCGAGGTCACCACTCGGGCGATCAGCAGACTGTAGTAATCCGTCGCCAACGCCGACATGAGGTTCCCCAGGGTGAAAATGGCCATAAGTCCAATCAGTAGATAGCGCCGAGGAATCTTGCCGGTGGTCAGCGTCATCAGTGGAGCGCCGAGCAGCACGCCCAGGGCGTAGGCACTGACCAACAGGCCGGCGGCAGGAATGGAAACGCCGAGGTCGGCAGCAATGCCTGGCAACATGCCCATGGGGGCGAACTCGGTAACGCCAATACCGAACGCACCGATGGCGAGTGCAATTAGGGGTGGATTGATACGCATGGAAGGCTCCTCATTTATGCTGAGAATGCTACGATCCAGCCCTTACCGGCGGTAGATCGCATTTCGGGCAAGCACCTTTGCTTACGGAGCACAGATGAACGTCAGCGGAAGATCAGGTGAAATGGTTGTATTCGCCACGGTGGCTGAGGAAGGCAGCCTCTCGGCCGCTGCACGTGCGTTGGGGCTGACGCCCTCCGCCGTCAGCCGGATCATCTCGCGGACCGAGCAGCGCCTCGGCACCCGGCTGCTGCTACGAACCACCCGAGCAATCACTTTCACTGCCGAGGGTGATGCTTATCTGCGAGGCGCCCGACGCATCTGGCCGACATGTCCGAAGTCGAAGAAGCCATCGCCGATCAGGGCGTACCCAGAGGCCGTCTGCGGGTCAGCGCTGCCCTGGGCCATGGACGGCTGGCCATCGTGCCGCTGGTGGCGGCATTCAGCGCCCGATACCCGAACATCACTGTCGACCTCACACTGGGCGACGAAGTGGTCGACATCCTTGGCGGCCAAGCTGACGTGGCAGTACGCTTCGGCCACCTGCCCGACAGCCCGCTGACCGCCCGCCGGATCGGCGAAACCGGCCAGGTCGTGGTGGCGTCCCCTGACTACCTGCAACGCCATGGCACGCCCCAGAGGCCCGAAGACCTGCTCCAACACAACTGCCTACGCTTCAACTTCCGACGCGCAGAGCCCAACTGGCCGTTTATCCACGATGGAAACGAGTTCTCTCTGAAGATCAGCGGCAATATCGAATGCAGCAGCGGCGAAGCGCTGGCACAACTGGCGCGGGTAGGCGCAGGCATTGCGCGCATCGGCGAATTCAGCGTGACCGAGGATCTGCAGCGCGGCGATCTGGTGCCGCTGCTGCAAGCCTGGAACCCCGGCGACCGGGAACCGATCCATGCCGTGTTCGTTGGCGGCTCGGCAATGCCGGCGCGGGTGCGGGTGTTTGTTGATTTCCTGTTGGAACACCACCGAATATAAAAGACCGGTTGCCTTGGGAGATGTGGGACGGGTATCGGTCCAGAGTGTATAAAAACACTTTCGTAGCTTGGGTGCCGCAGCCCAGCGCTGCTGGACGAGTCGATTACCTAGGCATTTCCACGATCAACACCGATAACGTTCCAGTGCGCTTATAAAGCGCTGTAGCGCCTCTTGGAGCAGCGAAAGGCGGGGCCTTTTACGCGCCATCGCCGCTACTGGTCGATTTCTGCCAAGTGCGATCCCGCTGCCAGTATCGACCTCAAGACTGTCCAGGCTCTTGCAAAACTCCGACTGCATCGATCCTCAATGCTCGACGCCCAACCCCGCAAAGCCCGCTTCGAGTTATCCACAAAACCTGTGAATAACCCTTTCGATAAGCTCTGTGACGCTCGTAACCAAGGGCGCCTCATTCATCTGACGTTTTTTTGATCACCCCCGAGATTGATTCGGCTTAGGCGCCCATAGAAATCGGCTACACAGCAGTTCCCTTTGTTTGCTGACCCGGTTCCGCAGAATGGCGATGGTCTCGCCTCGACCTTGCCGAGAGCTGAGCCATGCACGCCGCCCTTCCCTACTGCAGTTGCCTGCTGCTGGCTGTTCTGGCAACCGGCTGCGCAACGCCTCCACCACTCTCTACGCTGCCCGATGAGGCGGCGGCTCCGGCACCGGAGTACATCCCGGTCGTCCGCTACGGCCGATACACCCTTGTCGAGATAACCCCGACGGTCGCCCAGCAGGATCTGCTGTCGCAGGTAGTCGACGTGTCCATTCCGGACACCCTCAACGCCAACGTCGCTGACGCGCTACGCCATGTGTTGCAACGCTCTGGCTACCAGCTCTGCAGTGGACGTGAAACCGCTGCGTTGGGCAGCCTCCCGCTGCCGGCGGCGCACTACCAACTCGGCCCGCTGCAACTGCGAGACGCCCTGCTGACCCTGGCCGGGCCAGCGCGGACGCTGCACGTCGAACACACCGCACGCCGCGTCTGCTTCACTCAGCCCGTCAACACGCCTGCCGAAGCCCCGTCCACCCCTGCTAATACCGCTCCCGATTCCGCGACGGAGCCACAGTCATGATGACGATGCCAGGCAGTGGGCAACCACGACACGTCGCACTTATGCGCGTCGCCACCATCACCTGGCTGTTGCTCATCAGCGCCGCTGTTGTGATCGATCACGTCGCGCTGTCGGGCCTGACGGCACAGGTCGAAACCAGCGCACCCGGCCAGCAGGTCGCTATGCTGGAAAAGCGTTTGGCCGAACTGGTCCAGCAGGTTGAGCAAGCCCAGCAGCAACCCGACGCACTGCCCCGAGCGCACTACAAAACCGAGCGCCAGGCGCTGGAGCAGCGGCTGAACGCCATCGAGCAAGCGCTCGCCAGCCGCCCAAGCGCAGAGAATCTGCCGCTGCTGTCTCGCATCGAGCAGCTGGAATCACGATTCAACGCACCCCGTCCAGCACCACCGACGGTGCCGCGCCCGCGAGCTGCCATCCCTGCAAAACCAAAGGCCATCGAGCCACCATTTCGGGTGATCGGCGCCGAGCTACGTGCCGGGGAGCGATTCCTTTCGATTCTGCCAGCCGTCTCCGGCACGCTTTCGCAGGTTCGCCTGCTGCGCGCCGGCGAGGCGGAAGCCGGTTGGCATCTCGAAACAATCGAAGGGAGCGATGCCGTGTTCCGACACGGCGACGGCACTCGTCGCCTGCGCATTCCTGCGCAGTAGGAGGGGCAGATGAAGCAGCGCCATATCGTCCCCGCACTGATCGCAGTGCTGACCAGCAGCGTTGCCCAAGGAGCGGAAACCCTCGCCGCCGACAACATGCCCAGCCGCGAGCAGCCGTTAGCCACCGTACGCGCCGACGAACAGCACGCGCACGACTGGGGGCTGAGCACCGAGGAATGGGCGCGCTACCAGACGCTGATGCAGGGGCCGCTGGGCATCTATTCGCCAAACCTTGATCCGCTCACCGCGCTGGGTATCGAGGCACGCTCCGACCAGGAGCGGTACCGCTACGCAGAACTTCAGGTCGAGGCAGAAGCCCAGCGCGTCGAGAAGCTGCTCGCCTACCAACGAGCTTACGACTACGTCTGGCAACGGCTCCACGCTGATATACCGCGCGTCATGCTCCCCGATGCCGGCCCGGCATTCTCACCGGTTGCGCCAGCGGCGAGCGGACGGCTCGCCGTGTTTGTCCAGTACGCCTGCCCAGCATGCGATCAAGCCGCGCTGCAGCTGCAGGCCGCCGGTATGGAGTTCGACATTTACGTCGTCGACACCCGCGTCGACGACGCGCGTATCCGCGCCTGGGCACAACGCATTGGCATTGATCCGGCCAAGGTGCGCAGCGGCCAGATCACACTCAATCACGACTCGGGCCGCAGGCTTTCGTGGGGCTTGCAAGGCGAACTGCCGGCAGTCGTGCGCCAGGTTGGCGGCCAATGGCAGCGACAGCCGTAATGGCGCGCCGCACCGCGTTTCTGCTGCTGGTCGGTGCGATGGCAGGGGGCGCCCAAGCACGGGAAATTCCGCCGCCGGCCTACCAGGTCGCCGCACAGCGCGCCGGCATTCCCTCAACCGTCCTGTACGCCGTGGCCCTGCAAGAAAGCGGCTTCCGCCTACGCGGACGTCTGGTGCCCTGGCCGTGGACGCTCAACGTTGCGGGAAAGCCGCAGCGCTACGCCACCCGCACCGAGGCCTGCGCAGGGCTGCGCCAGGCACTCAATCGTACACCGGCCAAACGTATTGATGCGGGGCTCGGCCAGATCAATCTCGGCTATCACCCGCAGCGTTACGCACAGCCCTGCGATCTGCTCGATCCGTACCGCAACCTCGCTATCGCCGCCGAAATACTGCGCGAGCAACACACCCCAGGCGATGACTGGCTGCTCGCCATCGGTCGTTACCACCGCCCCGCCGGCGGGGCGCCGGCCGCGCGCTACCGTCTCAGCGTCGGCCAGCACCTGGCCCGCCTGCAGAGCGACCTCAGACTGGAAATCACCTCCGGGAGGAGCCTGCCATGAAAGCCATGCCCATCATTGCCGTCTGTTTCTGTCTGCCGTGGCTGTCGCTGAGCGCCCAGGCCGACGCGCTGATCATCGTGGCAGACCATGGCGGCACGTCTGCATTGCCTTACTACGAAGCCCTGAACCTCCAACAGCACGCCGGTATGACATCGCCACGCATCGAGCTTCCGCGTCCGCCAGCCAAGCCGTTCAATGAAGCTGACATGCTGCCAGTGCGCTCGATGCGGCTATCACCGGGCGATGTAGCGCGTCGAGTGATCGAAGCGCCAGGGCTGCCGTCATTCTTTCTGGTCGGCGACGACGAGCGCTCGCGTGCCTGGCTGCGTCAGCATGCACTGCGGCTACACGAGCTCAATGCCGTGGGCCTGGTGGTTAACGTCGCATCGGCTGAGGCCCTCGCTGCGCTGCGTGCACTAGTGCCGCAACTGCCGTTATCACCGGTTACCGGCGACGACCTCGCCGAGCGTCTTGGCTTGCGTCACTACCCCGTGCTGATCACGGCAACCGGCATCGAGCAGTGAAGCGCCGGCCATGGCCCAAAGCCACGCGATCGAGGTGCTTTTGCGGCCAGCCGTGGAGCTGTACACCGTGGCGGTCTGCGCCGCCGCCGCGTTTCTGTCCCTGGTGGCACCGTGGTCACTCGCGCTGAGCCCAACGATTGGCCTGGGCAGCGCCCTGGCCTTCCTCGCGTTCGGCACGATCCGCCTGCGTGATGCGCTGGTCATCCTGCGCTATCGCCGCAACATCCGGCGCCTGCCGCGCTATGTGATGACCAGCCGTGATGTGCCTGTCAGCCAGCAACGGCTGTTCATTGGCAGAGGCTTTCGCTGGGAGCAACGACACACGCACCGCCTGACGCAGACATTCAGACCCGAGTTCCGCCACTACGTCGAACCAACGCCCGCTTACCAGTTGGCACGCCGCCTGGAAGAGCGGCTGGAGTTCGCCCCGTTTCCACTGTCACAGCTGGCCAGGCTCACCGCCTGGGACGCTCCTATCAATCCGGTACGCCCGTTGCCACCGGTCGGCGGCCTACCGCGGCTGCACGGCATCGAGCCAAACGAAGTCGATGTAAGCCTGCCGCTCGGCGAACGAGTCGGACACTCCCTTGTGCTGGGCGCGACACGAGTCGGTAAGACCAGACTGGCCGAGCTGTTCGTGACTCAGGACATTCGGCGGCGCAACGCCGCCGGAGAGCATGAGGTGGTGATCGTGTTCGATCCTAAAGGGGATGCGGACCTGCTCAAGCGGATGTACGTGGAAGCCAAACGCGCCGGGCGCGAACGCGAGTTCTATGTGTTCCACCTGGGCTGGCATGATTTCAGCGCACGCTATAACGCCGTGGGCCGATTCGGGCGGATCAGCGAGGTAGCCACGCGCATTGCCGGACAACTGTCAGGTGAAGGCAATAGCGCAGCTTTCAGGGAGTTTGCCTGGCGGTTCGTCAACATCATCGCCCGTGCCCTAGTCGAGCTGGGCCAGCGACCTGACTACCTTCTGATTCAGCGGCATGTCGTAAACATCGATGCGCTCTTTATCGAGTACGCGCAGCACTATTTTGCACAGCACGAACCCAAGGCTTGGGAAATCATCGTCCAGCTCGAAAGCCGGCTGAACGACAAAAACATCCCGCGCAATATGATCGGGCGCGAAAAACGGGTCGTAGCCTTGGAGCAATACCTTTCACAGGTACGCACCTATGACCCGGTGCTCGACGGCCTGCGCAGTGCCGTGCGCTATGACCGGACGTATTTCGACAAGATCGTTGCCAGCCTTTTGCCGTTGCTGGAGAAACTCACCACCGGCAAAACCGCGCAACTACTCGCACCTAACTACTCCGACCTGAACGACCCCAGGCCAATCTTCGACTGGATGCAGGTCGTCCGCAAACGCGCGGTAGTCTATGTCGGCCTCGATGCCCTGTCGGATGCGGAAGTTGCGGCCGCTGTCGGCAACTCGATGTTCGCTGACCTGGTATCGGTCGCCGGCCATATTTACAAATTTGGCATCGACGACGGGCTACCCGATGCGACACCTGGAGCACGAGTCCCTATCAACGTCCATGCGGACGAGTTCAATGAGCTGATGGGCGATGAGTTCGTGCCACTCGTCAACAAGGGCGGCGGTGCGGGATTACAGATCACCGCCTACACGCAGACGCTTTCTGATATTGAAGCCCGTCTCGGCAACCGCGCGAAAGCGGGCCAGGTCATCGGCAACTTCAACAATCTGTTCATGCTGAGGGTGCGCGAAACCGCAACCGCCGAGCTGCTCACCCGGCAGCTTCCAAAAGTGGACGTCTACACGACGACGCTGGTCAGCGGCGCCACTGACAGCTCCGATGTTCGAGGGCCAACAGATTTCACCTCCAACGCGCAGGATCGCATCAGCACTGCCAGCGTGCCGATGATCGAACCCGCACACGTGGTGGGCTTGCCAAAAGGTCAGGCCTTTGCCCTATTGCAAGGCGGCCAGCTCTGGAAAATCCGCATGCCGCTGCCGTTACCCGACCCTGACGAAATCATGCCCGAGGACCTCCAGCAGCTTGCGGGCCACATGCGCCAGCACTATGCCGAGGCCAGCGACTGGTGGGAAAACCAAGGCATTCCCGGCTTACAGGATCAACCACTGCCCGACGACCTGCTCGATGGCTTCCGCCACCTCGCCACCACCGAGACAAGCAACGTCAAGGCAAGGCCATGAAGGACCCAGCCAACACTACACAACGCCAACAAGCCCACCAGCAAGGTTTGCTCACCAGCATCGTCAGCCTGCCGCTACGTATGCTCGGCGTGCTGATCGGCTCGCTGCTGCTGTCGATCATTATCGAGTGCGTCGGCATGCATCTGTTCTGGCCTGACTTGGGCTGGCGTCACGCCCAAGCCATGCTCGACTACGAGCTGAACCACCTTTCCAGCCACTTCACCCGTAGCGCGGTAGTACAGGAGCCCGGCCGCACTGCACACCAGCTTGTCGAGGGTGCTTACGAATGGATCTTCGAGAAGACCGGCCTGCTCGACTGGATGAGCCAGGCATCGGCGCGCTCCCGTGCACCCAGCCAAGCAGATGCCCGAGACCTTCGTTTCTACATCAGCCAGGTCTATGTCTGGTCGGAGAGATACCTGATCGCCGCCGCATTCACGACATTGACGTTCATGGTTCGCCTATTGGTCCTAGTACTGACGCTGCCGCTATTTCTGCTGGCTGCCTTCGTCGGCATGGTTGATGGTCTGGTGCGGCGCGACATCCGCAAATTCGGCGCGGGCCGAGAGTCGGGTTTCATCTACCACCGCGCCAAGGCGAGCCTGATGCCACTGGCGGTCCTGCCCTGGATCATCTACCTCACCCTACCCGTCAGCGTACATCCGCTACTGGTGCTGCTGCCGAGCGCAGCACTGCTCGGCCTGGCGGTGAACATCACCGCAGCCAGCTTCAAGAAATACTTGTGAGTCGCTAACCATTGGGTGGTGGCGCTTGCCCCTGCAATAGGGGTACACCCAGGTTCCCATTGTTTAAGGCATCGCCCCAGGCATACCGAGAGCATTTCGGCATTCCTCGCAAATCGCGGACTGGCCGATGTCGATGCAACTTCTCCCACCAGCCGACAGGCATCACGCGCACGGTCTGATCCTGGCGCTGCTGCTCGGTCTGTGTTCTTCCGGCCACGCCAGCGCCGACGATGCCACGCCCGAGTACGCTCGCCTCGCGGCCGCGCTGCGCCAACTCGACAACATCGAACGGCTCGTCGCACAACAAGCCGCGCAGCAATGGGACGAACGCGCCCGCTACCACTTCGACTACGCCCGTCTTACCGCTGACCTTGAGCGCGTGCGCGCCGGCATCCAGGACTACCTCACCCCAACACGTGCGCAACCGCGCGACCCCGCCCTGCTGCTGGGGGATTACCGCCAGCCCACTGCGGACTTCGAATCGAAGGTTGCGCCATGAATGCCGCTCAAACCGCCGCATTCCAGGCCAACAGCGGCATTACAGCTCCTGACATGGCAACCGTGCTGCTAGGTGCGGTGTTCGCCACCCTGCTCGTGTGGGGTGCCTGGGCAATGCGCAGCGCCTACGTCGGCTGGGCAGAAGAACAGCTTTCCCAGCGTCAGTTCCTGGTCGTCGTGGTGCGCTTCGCCGTGCTGTACCTGGTACTGACTTTTTTCCTGCTCTCGTAAGAGGTCGCCATGATGAAGCCGCCCACCCGCATTTTCCGCCCCATGCACTTCGCTAGCTTGGCTGCACTGCCGATGTTCAGCGTGCTGCCCCCTCTCGCCCACGCCGATCTACCCACCCTGGAAAATCCTTCGCGCGGCACAGGCGGCGGCATCATGGAAACGCTACAGAATTACGGCTACGACATCGTGATGCTGATTGCACTGCTCGTGGTCGCCTCAATGTTCGTAGGCGTCTGCTATCACGCCTACACCCGCTATGCGGAAATCCACATTGGCCGCTCAACCTGGGGCCAGTTCGGTCTGACCGTGGCGGTCGGTGCGATCCTGCTCGTGGTTGGCATCTGGCTGCTGACCGAAGCCATCGGCGTTCTCTGACCAAGGAATGCCAACATGGCTGAAGACATTCATCCGGACGGGACGGTGGCGTTCCTACCCCACCGTCTTAATCGTCACCCCGTGGTGGTGCGAGGGCTGACGGCGAATGAGCTGTGGGTCTGCGCTGGGTCATCAGGCGTGATCGGTCTTGCGAGTGGCATCCCACTGGCCTTCATGTTCGCGACGATTGCCATCGTCCCCACAGCCATGCTGCTGGCGGTCACCGCTGGTATTTTCATCGGTGGCGGTATGCTGCGCCGGCTCAAGCGCGGCCGCCCCGAAACCTGGTTGTACCGGCAGTTGCAGTGGTGGATCGCGGTCAATCTGCCGCAGCTCACGCCATTCACCGACGGTCACGCACTGGTAATACGCTCCGGTTACTGGACGACACGCCGGAGCAAGGCGCTGTGAGCCGGTTCAAGAACGAAGTGCTGCGGCTCGAAGCCCACATCAAGACCCTGCGTATCGGGGCCAGCGCACTGGTCGTGCTCGCGCTGGTCATGGGCTTTGGCTGGTGGAGCGCGCCACGCGACCTGACCATCCATGTGCCGCCAGACCTGCGTTCAGGCAGTACGCGCCAATGGTGGGACGTGCCGCCTGAGAGCGTTTACGCCTTCACCTTTTACGTCTGGCAGCAACTCCAGCGCTGGCCCACCAATGGCGACGAGGACTACCCGCGCAACCTGCACGCACTTTCGCCCTACCTCACGCCCGCCTGCCAGGCGTTTCTGCAACAGGACTACGAGTACCGCCGCAATGCCGGTGAGCTGCGGCGGCGCGTACGCGGCATCTACGAGATTCCAGGCCGCGGCTACGGCGACAACCCAACGCTGCGCGTGCGCACAATCTCCACCCGCGAGTGGGTCGTGAACCTCGACGTCACGGCAGATGAATACTACGCCTCGGAGCAAGTAAAACGCGCCCTGGTGCGGTACCCGCTCAAAGTCCTGCGGATCGACGTAGACCCTCAGCGCAACCCATTCGGGCTTGCCATCGACTGCTACGAGGGTGCGCCGCAGCGCATTGCCGCTCCTGTCGATCCGGCGGCAGCGCCCGCCCCTTCCCCGGAAAAAATGCCATGAAACGCTTATTGCCACTGGCTCTTGCGGCGCTCGCACTGCTCCTGTTCAGCGCCGCCCATGCCACCGAACTCATGCGTTGGGAACGGCTGCCGCTGGCCGTACCGCTCGTGGTCGGCCAGGAGCGCATCGTCTTTGTCGAGCGCAATGTCCGCGTCGGGCTACCCGCATCGATCGGCAGCCGCCTGCGGGTACAGAGCGCCGCCGGGGCCATCTATCTGCTGGCGAGCGAGCCCATCGAACCGACCAGGCTGCAACTGCAGGACGCCGATACCGGTACCGTCATTCTACTCGACATCGCCGCCGAACCCGAGCGGGAGGGCCAGCCACCCTTGGAGCCAGTGCGCATCATCGAGACCGCACCATCCGCTGCTCAGACGGATGCAGATGACAGGGCTACAGCTGCCCCACCCGTGCGAGCGACACCGCAGCCCGTCATCCTTACCCGTTACGCGGCACAAAACCTCTACGCACCGCTGCGAACCATCGAACCCGCGCCGGGCGTTACACGCGCAGCCCTGCGCCGCGACCTGGCGCTGGACAGCCTGCTACCGACGTTGCCCATACATGCCCAGGCGCTCGCAGCGTGGCGTTTGGACAACCTGTGGGTGAGTGCTGTGCGCCTGCGCAACAGCGCCTCGCACTGGCTTGATTTGGATCCGCGCGCGCTGCAGGGCCACTTCCTCACCGCGACCTTCCAGCATTCGACGCTGGGGCCTAGCGGCACGCCGGACGACACCACTGTCGTTTACCTGATCACCCGTGGACATGGGCTGGCGCAGGCCCTGCTGCCAACCATCGCGCCTGTCGATGCCTCCCTCAACCTGCCTGTTCGGCAAGATGAAGGAGGCCGCTGATGCACAGCAATGGCCTGCTCAAATGGCTGATGATTCCCCTGGCGCTGCTGCTAGTGTTCGTCGGCATCAAGCTGTTCTCCAGCGACAACGACATTCCCGGCACACTGGAAGAAGCTACCCGGCTCACGCCCGATGAAGCCAAAGCGCTCGGTATTGAGGGCGACACCCCACGTGACACCGTTGCAACGTTAGTCGCCCAGGTTCGTCAACTACGCACCGAGCTGCAGACCGCACTGGGCGACAACAAGGTTCAGCGCGAAGAGAACCTACGGCTGCGGCAACGCGAAAGTACCGTCGACCGTCGCATCCAAAGCGCGCTCGACAGCGAACGCAATCAGCTGCATCAGGACCGGCAGCAGGTCAGCAGCGAACGGCAGAAAACCCAGGGCCTGCTGCAACAACTGCAGCAGCGGCTCGATGGCATTGGTAAGGATAACCGCACCGATCTACCGGTCGGCCTAGGCCTTGAGCCAGACGACGACCTGGCTGGCGATACCCTGCTCTGGATCGAACCAGAGGACCGGCGCGACGATGGCAAGCAGCGCAACACCGGCAATGCCAGTGACCATGGTTTCCCGACCCGCTTCGGGCCGGCGCAGAAGACGCTGGAAACCGCTGCCAGCTCCGCCGTTGACGCTGGACGCCGCGCGGCGGGAGTGCCCGAGACGACAGCCGTCTACACCGTGCCTACCAATTCGACCCTGATGGGATCGATCTCCATGACAGCACTGATCGGTCGCGTACCGATCGACGGCACAGTCAGCGACCCGTATCCATTCAAAGTCCTGATCGGACGGGACAACCTCACCGCGAACGGTATTGATATTCCGGATGTTGCCGGCGCCGTGGTCAGCGGCACCGCCTCAGGCGACTGGACCCTCTCCTGCGTGCGCGGGCAGGTCCGCTCGGTCACGTTTGTCTTCGAGGACGGCACAATCCGCACCCTCCCGAAAGACGACGAGCGCGGCGGCAACCGCCAACAAAGCAACAACGGTAACGACACACAGGATGGCATGGGCTGGATCAGCGACCCGCACGGCATTCCCTGCGTCAGTGGCCAACGCCGCAGCAACGCGCAGCAGTACTTGGGCACGCAAGCCCTGATAACCGCGGCCGGTGCGGGCGTCGCCTCGCTGATCGACTCTGACAGCGGTCAGGCCTCCTACATGAGCAGCGACGGTTCCATCGGCACCGTAGGCATCGGCGCGAACGAGGCCATGGGTCGCATCCTCGCCGGCGGCGTGCAGGACATGTCTGCCTGGGTCAACAAGCTCTACGGCCAGGCGTTCGCAGCGGTCTACGTCAAGCCCGGCGCACGCGTCGCGGTGCATCTCGAAGAACCCCTGACCATCGACTACGACCCTAAAGGTCGCCGCGTCGATCACCGTCTTGGAGGAAGCTCACATGCGCAAGATCTGGACTAACAGCCTGACGCTGTTGGCCGTCGTGCTCACACTAGGCGGCTGCGCGACAAGCAAGGACGAACTACTGCCGCACGACGACAGCACCATGCTCGATATCTGGAACGTCGAGACTGGCGGCGGAACCGCCCGGCAGTTGTTCGATGCACGCCAGGCCCTGCGCCGGCCTTTGACCGAGGCCGATGTACACGCTGTACCCATCGTGCAGGCCCGCTATACACGCACGGCCGCCAACGAAATTTACCGTCAGTTCCATCGGCTGCCGAACCCCGACCTGCTGATGTACGTGTTCCCGCACCTGGCTGGCAGCGACCCGGTACCGGTGCCCGGCTACACTACGCTGTTCCCTCTGTACCAGCGCGTGCAGTACGCACTGCCTGGCGAACGGGTCGAGGACTACTGATGGTCTGGTCCCTGCTCAAGCACCGGCGCCAGGCCGAGAAACCCGCACCACCTTCGGACGCCTGGGCTCGCCACGTCGCCGAGTTACGCACCCACGGCATTGCCGAACCTGGCACCGCACACGTCTCGCGTCAGCCGGCCACTCAGGCCGACGAGAAAGCACTCTACGGTGTTGCGCCCTCGTTCACCGACCTGCTGCCCTGGGCCGAGTACCTGCACCAGTCACAGTGCATGCTGCTTGATGACGGCACCTCGGTGGCGGCCTTCTACGAGCTGCTCCCGGTCGGCACGGAGGGGCGCGAACCCGCCTGGCTGCTGCAGGTCCGCGACACGCTGGAAAACGTGCTGCAGGATGCTTTCGACGAATTAGAGGACAACCCCTGGGTCGTGCAGCTCTACGCCCAAGACGACCCCAACTGGGATCGTTATCTCGACGAGTTGCGCGCATACATCCAGCCCCGCGCGCAAGGCACCGCCTTCACCGAGTTCTACCTGCGGTTCTTTGGCCACCATCTGCAGTCCATCGCCAAGCCCGGCGGTCTGTTCAAGGACAACACCGTCACGCGCCTGCCTTGGCGCGGGCAGACCCGGCGCACGCGCATGATCGTCTATCGCCGTGTCGGCAACGCGCCGCAGCGCCGTGGGCAAACGCCCGAGCAGGCCCTCAACCGAGTCTGCGACCGCCTTGTCGGCGGCTTGGCCCATGCTGGTGTACGCGCCAGACGTCTAGGCGCGGCGGACATCCACGCCTGGTTGTTACGCTGGTTCAATCCCCATCCAACCCAGGTAGGTAACACCGCAGAAGACCGGGAGCAGTTCTATGCCCTGACCGGCTACCCGGACGAACAGGAGCCCGGCGAGATCGAGCTGGCCAGCGGCACGGATTTCAGCCAGCGGCTTTTCTTCAGTCAGCCACGCTCGGATGTCGCTCAGGGCCAATGGCACTTCGATGGAATGCCACACCGCGCCATCGCCGTCGACCGTCTCCGCACACCGCCATCGCCTGGGCACGTCACCGGCGAAACCCGTAAGGGCGACGCGATAAATGCGCTGTTCGACCAGTTGCCGGAAGACACGATCCAATGTCTGACGCTCGTCATCACGCCGCAGGATGTGCTTGAAGCGCACCTCAACCACCTTGGTCGCAAATCCGTGGGCGACACCCTGGCCTCGGAACAGGCACGTGCCGATGTACAACTGGCCCGCAGCCTGATCGGCAGCGCTCACAAGCTGTACCGGAGCGCACTCACCTTTTACCTGCGAGGTCGCGACCAGTCCGAGCTGGACGCACGCGGCCTGCAACTCGGCAACGTGCTGCTCGGTGCCGGGCTGCAACCGGTACGCGAAGAAGATGAGGTCGCACCGCTCAATACCTATCTGCGTTGGCTGCCCTGCGTCTACAACCCTGCGCTGGACAAGCGCCAGTGGTACACCCAGCTGATGTTCGCCCAGCACGCCGCCAACCTAGCCCCGCTGTGGGGCCGCAGCCAGGGCACCGGTCACCCCGGTCTCACACTGTTCAACCGCGGCGGCGGCACCATCACCTTTGATCCGCTCAATCGCCTCGACCGGCAAATGAATGCGCACCTATTCCTTGCGGGCCCTACCGGCTCCGGCAAGTCGGCGACGCTCAACAATCTGCTCAACCAAGTTACCGCGATCTACCGACCACGGCTGTTCATCGTCGAAGCCGGCAACTCCTTTGGCCTGTACGGCGATTTCGCCGCGCGACTGGGCCTCACCGTACATCGTGTAAAGCTCGCGCCTGGCGCGGGCGTCAGCCTCGCCCCGTTCGCCGATGCGCACCGGCTGGTGGAAACGCCCAGCCAGGTGCAGACGCTCGACACTGATGCGCTGGACGAAGACGACGCGGCTGCCGATGGCGATGGCGATGAACAGCGCGACGTGCTGGGCGAGCTGGAGATCACCGCCCGCCTGATGATCACCGGAGGAGAAGAACGCGAGGAAGCGCGCATGACGCGTGCGGATCGAAGCCTAATTCGCCAATGCATCCTCGACGCGGCAGAGCGCTGTGTCGCCGAGCAACGTACGGTGCTCACGCGGGACGTTCGCGATGCCCTGCGCGAGCGCGGCCGCGACACAACCCTGCCCGAGGTCCGCCGTGCCCGGCTGCTGGAAATGGCCGATGCCATGGACATGTTCACCCAGGGCAGCGATGGCGAGATGTTCGACCGCCCCGGCACACCGTGGCCGGAGGCCGACATCACCATCGTCGACCTGGCTACCTATGCCAAGGAGGGCTACAACGCTCAGCTTTCTATCGCGTATATCTCGCTGATCAACACCGTCAACAACATTGCCGAGCGCGACCAGTTCCTGGGCCGTCCGATCATCAACGTCACCGACGAGGGGCATATCATCACCAAGAACCCTTTGCTCGCGCCCTATATCGTCAAGATCACCAAGATGTGGCGCAAACTTGGGGCCTGGTTCTGGCTGGCGACGCAGAACCTGGACGACCTGCCCAAAGCCGCCGAGCCAATGTTGAACATGATGGAATGGTGGCTGTGCATGGGCATGCCACCAGACGAGGTAGAGAAGATTGCCAAGTTCCGCGAACTCACTCCGGCGCAGAAAGCTCTGATGCTCTCTGCCAGAAAGGAGACCGGCAAGTTCTCGGAAGGCGTAATTCTGTCGCGCAGCATGGAGCTATTGTTCCGCGCGGTGCCCCCCAGCCTCTATCTCGCACTCGCCCAAACCGAGCCGGAGGAAAAGGCCGAGCGCTACCAGCTCATGCAGCAGCATGCCATCAGCGAACTCGACGCCGCGCTCAAGATCGCTGAGAGCATTGATCAGGAACGTGGCATCACCCCGCTTCCGCTGGACTGGACCAGGCAGTAACGGAGCTGCACATTGACCTCACGTTCAACACCACACCGCCATCTATAATTTACGCACTCAAGCCGGCCCGAACCAGCCGGATAATACCGGTCGCTCACCTCTATATTTGCGCTCCAATGTGTTCGCTGTGGTCAGCTTATGGCGGGCTGCAACCACAAAATTGCACCCATGCGGGCGCACAAAAGAAAGGCCGCCCGAAGGCGGCCTTGGTAAAAATTACGGGTATCCGGATTTTTTGGTTGATTGGCTCATATCATGATGACGGAACCAACCATCAGCTCAGCGGATTACCTGGTTGATGACGACTCTTCTTCACGGCCCCTGCAAGTTTGCAGCAACGCCCAGGTTCGCATGCCGAGATACGCAGTGAGGCTTCGCGATCAACACACCATGCATTCACAATGTCACTGCAAGGTCCGGCATGTCTCTGCTCAGTCCTTACGGCCTGAGCTAGCCCTATACAGCTGTTGTTTGCTCTCCTCGCTGATCCCCGTCAGGATGCCGCAGGCATTGATCTCCCGACCCTCGTTGCAACTCGCCCTCAGTGAAACGAGTTGTTGCTCAAGCGCTTGCAGAGCAGTTATCTGCGACCGCACATGAGAGATGTGGTCATCGAGCATGGCGTTGACGGCGGTACAGGGCTGGCGAGGGTCGTCCTGATAGCTCTGTAGCTCGCGAATCTCTGTCAGTGACAGGTCCAGAATTCGGCAGCGGCGGATAAAGGCAAGCCACTCGCCATGCTTCTCGGTATAGACACGGTAACCATTCTCCTGCCGTTCTGGCGGCGGCAACAGGCCCTGCTGCTCATAGAAGCGGATCGTCTGCGTGTCGATACCCGCTATCTGGGCTAACTGACCAATGCGCATCAGGCTTACTCCTCAACGGATCATCTGTCCCATTGACCTTATAGTAGCTATATAGTTTTTAATACTAGCAATCTATGTTGGTTAACTGGAGCCGTATCGTGAGTAAAGCCTGTGGTGGCCCATGTAGCTGCGATGCAACGCCTGCAGCGGATACCGATATGCCGGTCTCCTCCGAAGCGTCAGGGGAATGGGTCAGCGTGTATGCTGTGCCGAAGATGGATTGTCCCTCAGAAGAACGGATGATCCGCTTGGCGCTGAACGGCTTTGATGAGATTCGAACGCTGTCCTTCGACTTGTCGAACCGCCGATTGGAGGTCGTGCATGACGGCGAGGCTGAGCCCATTACCGCGAAACTGGCGACCTTGGGGCTAGGCGCCTCTCTTCAGGAAACCGTCATTGCCGACCCAGAGACGATCAAGGCCGCTGAGAGCTCGGCAGTCTCTGCTACGCAGGAGTCAGGCACTCTGCGCGTGTTGCTCGGTATCAATGCGATCATGTTCGTGGTGGAAATGACTGCTGGCCTGATCGCCCAGTCTACCGGCCTGATCGCTGATTCCCTGGATATGTTTGCCGATGCAGCCGTCTATGGCCTGGCTCTCTATGCCGTAGGGCGCAGTGCGAAAATGCAGGTACGTGCCGCGCATCTGGCAGGGGTACTGCAACTGATTTTGGCTATCGGCGTACTCGTCGAGGTGGTGCGACGCTTTGTTTTCGGTAGTGAGCCTGAATCGCTGATGATGATGGCGATCGCCTTCGTCGCGTTGATCGCCAATACCGGTTGCCTGCTGTTGATATCCAAGCACCGCGAAGGCGGCGCGCATATGAAGGCAAGCTGGATATTCTCGGCCAATGATGTGGTGATCAACATGGGCGTCATCGCCGCCGGTGCCTTGGTCGCCTGGACGGGGTCCAGCTACCCTGACCTGATTATCGGTACCATCGTGGGCCTGATCGTCCTCAACGGCGCTCGGCGCATCCTGGCGCTCAAGGGGTGAGGCTGCACGGTACGCAGCTATCGATGCCTGGGACACTTGATCGAAGTGGCTGTACAAGCGCGCTAGGCCTGAACGACAGCATATAGCGCGAAGGCTCGGAGCCAGCAAGGTAGCGTATCTAGGAATCAACCAAGGAAGGAAGATGATGGATAGTATCTGGCTGGTACTCGGCCTGGCGCTGTTGCCCGCCTTAGGCAATTTTAGTGGTGGGCTCGCTGCGGAGGCCTCCCGAACTACCGGGCGCCGTCTCAATTACGCCCTTCACGGCGCTGCCGGCCTCGTCATTGCGGTGGTGGCGGTTGAAATCATGCCGCGCGTGCTAGAGAACCTCTCAGCCTGGGTAATCGCCCTCGCTTTCGCGCTGGGCGGCATTGCTTACGTAGGTATCGAGAAGCTCGTTGAGAGTCTCCAGAAGCGACAAGGCCAGCAGGGAGAAGGCGGTCAGACGAGTGTCTGGATGATCTATATCGCCGTATCCATCGACCTGTTCAGCGATGGCCTCCTGATCGGGGCGGGGTCGGCGGTCTCACCGTCGGTCGCGATAATCCTGGCGGCGGGTCAGGTTCTCGCCGATGTTCCTGAGGGCTTTGCGACGATCGCCACCATGAAAGATAAAGGAATCCCTCGTAGCAAGCGGATACTGCTCTCTGCTTCCTTCGCGATTCCTGTGCTCTCGGCAGCCGTCTTTGCTTACTTCGTACTCAGGAACCAGCCGGAGGCATTTAAGCTAGCGGCACTGACGTTCACGGCAGGCCTTCTCACGGTCGCTGCCATCGAAGATATGGTCTCCGAGGCTCACGAGAGCGGTGACGATACGCACATCTCACCGCTGGCTTTCATAGGCGGCTTCGTCCTGTTCGTTCTGGTATCAGCGGGCTTGGAAGGGGTGGTATCGCAAAGCTAACGTACTGCTCCCCAACACAGCCACTGTCGTGCTGGCCGAATACGAAGCAGCTCCCAGCTTACGGCGCACCTAGTCGAGTCCAGAAACATTCACTTTGCCACCCTGGCCAGCCGGCCGAATGAATTGACGCAGCTTGATTAAGCGGAGCAAGAAAGCATGAGCCACAGGGTTGATCCTGGATTCGGAGGCGAGAGAGCATTGGGTGATAAGTGCGCGCTACCCTCTAGCCTATACACGGGCGTGCGCTATAAGCCGCTTCTGACAGGGGGGATGGCTCTACTTGCTGGAGGCGCCATGCCGCTTGCCTTTGCCCCTGTGGGCTGGGCATGGCTTGCGGTGATCGCTCTGGCAACATTTTTTGTCCTGACCGCGCAGTCTTCAAGGCGTCAGGCGCTGTGGTCGGCCTACCTCTTTGGCCTTGGCTACTTCGGCGTGGGTGTCTCCTGGGTCTTTATCAGCATTAGCCAGTACGGCAATGGCCCCGTGGTGGCGGTGTTAGTCACGGCGGCCTTTGTCTCGCTGCTCGCCCTCTTTCCATGGGGCGTCGCGTACCTCGTGCGCTGCCTGCGCCCTGAGATGGATGCAATGGCACTCTGGCTAGGGCTACCTGCGGCATGGGTGCTGAGTGAATGGATGCGCACCTGGTTCTTGACCGGCTTTCCCTGGCTCTTCATTGGCTACAGCCAGACCGACACCACACTTGCCACTATCGCTCCCGTCTTTGGCGTGCTTGGCGTGAGTTTACTGGTGGCACTTCTCGCTGGCGGGCTTGCCTGGGTTGTCCAGGGGCCAAGCCTGCGCCGTGCTGCGGTAGTCGGTGCCGTGTTAGTCGCTACCCTCGCCGGCTTGCAACTGCTGGATCGTGAATGGACGCAGCCAGCCGCTGACCCGATCGATGTCGTCCTCTTGCAAGGAAACATCGCGCAAGACAAGAAATGGGACCCGAGATACCGGGACATCACACTTGAGCGCTATCAGGCGCTTACCGCGCAGCATCTCGGAGCCGATATCGTGATCTGGCCAGAAGCGGCAATCCCGATGTGGCATGACCAGGCCAAAGCATATCTTGCTGAGCTTGAGGCGTTAGCCGATCAGGCAGGCACATCGTTAATGATTGGCGTCCCGGTACGCGAGGCGGAGGGCCGTACCTACAACGCCGTGGTAAGCCTCTCCGATCCCTCAGGCTTCTACTACAAACGCCACCTGGTGCCCTTCGGTGAATATGTTCCGTTTCGGGATCTTTTGGGGTCGGCCCTCGACGTGCTCGGGGCGCCCATGTCCGACTTCACACCGGGACGGGAAGCGCACGTCCTGAATGCAGCAGGGGTGCCCGTAGGGGCACTCATCTGCTACGAGGCGGTCTTTGGTGCCGAAGTCACTGAGCTTCTGCCCGAAGCGCAGTTACTGGTGAATGTCAGCAACGATGCCTGGTTCGGCAGCTCGCTCGGCCCCCTCCAGCATTTCCAGATGGCACGCATGCGTGCCATCGAAACCGGACGTGACCTTCTTCGAGCCACGAACACCGGTATCACAGCAGCCATCAATCATGAGGGCAAAGTGCTCAAGCGTGCTCCGCAGTTCGAAGTGGCCACCCTCAGCGCCGAAGTGACACCGCGAACTGGCGCGCCCCCTTATGTGCGCTGGCGGGATTGGCCTGTCCTTGGCCTGACCGCACTCGGACTCGGCCTGCTCCTGCTCCGTCGAATTCGTCGGCATCATCGGTTGGGTACATGACGCTTGTTATTTAGCAGCGAGCAAATTCTAGATTGGGTCAGGAGGAAGGGGATATGTCTACTTATGGCAGTCGGCTCGCAGAGAAAGCCCACGAGCCGGGAAAGGCGATGCGCTGGCTGTGGCTCTCGCTCCTGTTACTGTTTGTCGATCAGGCGAGCAAGTACCTTGCCAGCACCATGCTAGCGCATGGTGAAAGCGTGCCTGCCGCACCCTTCTTCAATTGGGTCCACCGCCACAATACGGGGGCGGCCTTCAGCTTTCTCGCGGATGTCGGCGGTTGGCAGCAGCCGCTTTTCATCGGACTGGCCCTGGTTATCTCGATATTACTGGTGTACTGGCTTTGGCGTTCACCACGCGTACTGAGTTATCGGCTCGCCCTCAGTGCGATCCTCGGCGGCGCGTTGGGCAATGTCGCAGATCGCTTGCGGTTAGGCTACGTAGAGGATTTTCTCGATTTTCACTATGCCCAGTGGCACTGGCCATCGTTCAACCTAGCGGACGTATGGATCTTCCTCGGTGTCGCCCTCTTTATTTGGGCGGAAATACGACATCAACCAGGCAGCCGCCGCCGCTGAATCGCCTAGCGTCTTCGCTATCGCATGCTTGACTTCCGGAATAGGCGCGTCCTGGGCCTTGATAAGGCGGCACGCCTTCATGAGCCAGCTGTACGTTCCTGATGCACGACTGCTGCCAAGGGCTCTGCTGCATCCTAACCAATCTGGAAGAGCACCCTGCTGGACCTGCTACCCGGTCGTCAGCAAGAGAGGGTGACAAGACGCCTCATGAGCATGGCCAACCGCCACCAGGTCGAGATCGTCAGCATGGACATGTGGAAGCCCTACCGCCGCGCCTTCCAGACGGTGCTGCCACAGGCCCGTATCGTGGTCGATAAGTTCCACGTCGTGCGCATGGCCAACGAGGCCTTAGAGAAGATCCGCAAAGGCCTAAGGAAGGAGTTGAAGCCCAATCAGCGCCGGACCCTCAAAGGTGACCGGAAAATCCTGCTGAAGCGCGCTCACGACGTTTCAGACCGCGAACGGCTCATCATGGAGACCTGGACAGGAGCATTCCCCCCAGCTCTTGGCGGCTTACGAGCACAAGGAGCGCTTCTACCATATCTGGGACTGTACCAATCGGCGTGGTGCCGAACAGGCTCTCGCCACCTGGATTGACAACATCCCTCAGGGGCAGAAGGAGGTTTGGAAGGATCTCGTCAGCGCCGTCAGTGGCTGGCGTGAAGAGATGCTGACCTACTTTGAGACCGACTCCCGATCACCAACGCTTTCACGTAGTCGATAAACCGCCTAGCCAAGGACAAAAACCGTGATGGCCGGGGCTATTCGTTCGAGGTAATGCGAGCCCGGATGCTCTATACCACCAAGCACAAGAAGAAGGCGCCACAAGTCAAGGAATCCCCGTTTCTGGGCAGAGCCACCATGACCTACAACATGGGACTCCCCGAGCCTGAGAAGAACTTCGGTGTCGATCTATCAACCTTCTGGAAGGACTAAGGGTTGGATGGGGCTGGAAGGCCCATCAACCACTTAATCCGGATACCCAAAATTACTTCTTCAGCGTTTCCAAGTAGGCCTTGAGACTCTTCTCATCGGCCGCCTTGACGGTCATGCCGTTAGGGCCGGTGCCGATGTCGGTGAACTGCTTGGCCGGCTCACCGGTGGCTTCGAAGTCCTTCAGCTCCTGGGAGCCCTCGCGGAACACCCACAGTCGGCCGTCTTCGACTTCGGTGACGAAACCAGGTTTGTCGAACTCACCGGCTACGGCGGTGCCGGCGAATAGGGAGGCCAGCATTAGCGCGGACAGGGTCAGTTTTTTCATCGTAGATTCCTGCATTGGGTTGAGGTGGGACGCAACCTAAATCCGTACCGATGACGCTTTCATTACAAAATTCATATATGCGAATTTACAGATGTAATAAAACGTTTCAGAGGTTAGCGAGAACGTGAACCGGCTAAAGCGAGCTGCTATACGACGGGTTGACAGCACCAATGGTGATTGAGGCAAGCGTAGGTTTACCTTTTATGTGAAAAACCATATATTCGGTTTTCCGAATTTGTCAGAGACATTTCCCATGGCTCACAAGTCTCGCGTGCTCTTTGTTTGCGTTGCCAATGCCGCCCGTTCACAGCTGGCCGAAGCACTCCTGCGGCACACCGACGCCAAACACTTCGAAGCATTCAGTGCTGGTACTGCCCCGACAGGCGTTGATCAGCGTACCGTCGCCGCGCTCCAGAACTTGGGGGTAAATGCCGATGGCTTGCGCAGCAAATCCATTGATGAGTTCGCCGGTCAGCAATTCGATTACGTCATAACCCTGTGCGATAAATCGGCATTGGAATGCCAGGCGCTGCCGGGCTCCGCTGAGGCTCTCGCATGGAATTTTGAAGACCCAGTCAGCAGCGACCAGCCCGACGCCTTCCGTCATGCTCTTCACGAGATTCATGAAAGGATCAAAATGTTCGTTCTAGTAAAAACCAAGCGCTAATACTTCCATGGCCGACCACCTGACTCCTACCACCGTATTCAAATGCCTGGCTGACGAAACCCGCGCCCGCGCGATGTTACTGATCGCCGAAGAAAGCGAGCTGTGCGTGTGCGAACTCACCTTTGCTCTCAACGAGAGCCAGCCAAAGATCTCCCGCCATCTGGCGCAACTGCGCACCTGTGGACTACTGGAAGATCGCCGGCAGGGGCAATGGGTGTACTACCGGTTGCACCCGAACCTGCCGGATTGGGTGGCTCGCATCATCGAACTCACCCTTTCTTCAAACCGCCACTGGCTCAGTCCAGATGCGAAGCGCTTGAGCCAGATGGGTGACCGCCCTGCGCGTACCGCCTCCTGCTGCTGAAGCTCACCTGGGCTCATCCAACCCAAGGGATACCTGATTGATGAAGATTCTGTTCCTCTGCACCGCCAACAGCTGCCGAAGCATCCTTTCAGAGGCCGCGTTCAACGCGATGGCGCCGGCCGGCATGAAAGCCTATAGCGCCGGAAGCCACCCCAAGGGAATTGTTCACCCGCTCAGCCTGAAGGCGCTGCAAAAGGAGGGTATTTCGACCGAAGGGCTGTCGAGCAAGTCGATCGACTCGCATGAATCGCTGAATCCTGACTTCGTAATCACCGTATGCGACAAGGCGGCGGGCGACGCTTGCCCGGTGTTCTTTGGGCCGGCGGTGAAGGCTCACTGGGGGTTGGCTGATCCTTCAGAGCTGCAAGGCACTGAGGCGGAAGTCGACGCCGCTTTTGATCGTACGCTCGCAATCATTCGCGCTCGGGTGCAAGCCTTTCTCGATTTGCCGCTGCAACAACTCAGCCCCGACCAGCTGAAAGCCGAGCTAGCGCGCATAGCTGCACTTGAGGTAGCCGCATGAGCAAGAGTCGTCTCTCCTTTCTGGATCGTTACCTGACGTTCTGGATTTTCCTTGCGATGGCACTGGGCGTAGGCCTGGGAAGCGTGTTCGAGGGTCTGCCAGCCTGGTTGAACAGCCTGTCCGTAGGCTCCACCAATATCCCGATTGCCATCGGCTTGATCGTGATGATGTATCCGCCCCTGGCCAAGGTGAAATACGAAGAGTTGCCTGAGGTGTTCAAGGACAAGCGCATCCTGGTGCTCTCGCTTGTTCAGAACTGGGTCATCGGGCCGGTGCTGATGTTTGCCCTGGCTGTCATCTTTCTGCGCGACTATCCGGAGTACATGACAGGTCTGATCCTGATTGGCCTCGCTCGCTGTATAGCCATGGTGTTGGTGTGGAACCAGATCGCCGGTGGCAACAACCAGTACGTGGCGGGCCTGGTGGCCTTCAACAGCATCTTCCAGATCCTGTTCTTCAGCGTGTACGCGTGGATTTTTCTGGGGCTGCTGCCGCCGCTGTTTGGCCTGCAGGGTAGCGTCATCGAGACCAACTTCTTTGACATAGCCGAATCGGTGCTGATCTACCTCGGCATCCCGTTTCTGGCCGGATTTCTGACCCGCAAAGTGCTGATCGGGCAGAAGGGAGAAGCGTGGTACGCCGAGCATTTCATTCCACGAATCAGCCCTCTGACACTGGTGGCCCTGCTGCTCACCATCGTCGCGATGTTCAGTCTCAAAGGCGACATGGTGCTGCAGCTACCGCTCGACGTGGTTCGAATCGCCATCCCGCTGACCATTTACTTCATCGTGATGTTTTTTGTCAGCTTCTGGATGGGCAAGGTGCTGAAGGCCGATTACCCCCGTACTACTGCTCTGGCGTTTACCTCAGCGAGCAATAACTTCGAGCTGGCCATCGCGGTAGCCATTGCCACCTTTGGTCTGGCGTCTCCGGTGGCCTTCGCCACGGTGATCGGTCCGCTGGTCGAGGTGCCGGTCTTGATTTCGCTAGTTGGCGTTGCCCTGTGGCTCAAGCGTCGCTGGTTCGATAACGCTGCCACCCCCGTACAACAGGAGTGACCATGAAAGACGATCTGCTCCCGAATCTCGATTTCGGTCTGGCCAACCCTCCGAGCCTGGAGAAGCTCGGCATCGCGGGCACGCCAACTCACCCGCCACGCATCCTGCTGCTCTACGGTTCGAATCGGGAGCGCTCGTTCAGTCGATTGATGGTCGAGGAAGCTGCACGGCTGCTCCAACGATTCGGCGCTGAAACCCGCATCTTCGACCCGTCCGGCCTGCCCTTGCCGGATGACGTTCCCGACACCCATCCCAAGGTGCATGAACTTCGCGAGCTGATGAAATGGTCCGAAGGCCAGGTCTGGTGCTCGCCTGAGCGTCACGGCTCGATGAGCGCGGTGTTTAAGGCGCAGATCGACTTGGTGCCGTTAGCCATGGGCGCTGTTCGTCCGACTCAGGGTAAGACACTTGCGGTTATGCAGGTCTGCGGAGGGTCGCAGTCGTTCAACGTGGTCAACCAACTGCGGGTACTCGGTCGCTGGATGCGCATGTTCACCATCCCCAACCAGTCCTCGGTGCCGAAGGCCTTTATGGAGTTCGATGCGGACGGTCGTATGAAACCCTCGGCGTTCTACGACCGGCTGGTCGACGTGATGGAAGAGCTGGTGAAGTTCACCCTGCTGCTACGCGACCGGTCTGACTACCTGGTCGATCGCTATTCCGAACGCAAGGAGTCGGCCGAGGAGCTCTCCCGCCGAGTCAATCAGCGCGCTATCTGACTAAGGAAACACCACAGATGAGTCACCCTTACGATGTGCTCAGCATTTCCGAAATACCGGGAAAGCTGATTTTCACCCCGTGCCCCGGCACAAAAGGAACGTCACTGGCCGACGCGTTGACTGCGCTCAAGCTAGCCGGCGCCGCCGGGGTGATCAGTCTGATGCCGCAGACCGAGCTGGACGCTAACGATGCGGGCCAGATATCCAAGCAATGTGAGGCGCTGGGTCTCGCCTGGTATCACCTGCCGGTTGCGGACGAGCAGGTCCCGCTCGAAGACTTCGGTCGCCAGTGGAAGCAGGCCAGACAGCCCATTCTCACCCAATTGAAGGCTGGCGACTCTTTAGCCATTCACTGTAAAGGCGGCTCTGGGCGTACAGGCCTGATCGCAGCTCGCATTCTGATCGAAGCCGGCATTGCCCGAGAGGCTGCTGTCGCTCAGGTACAGGCGCTGCGACCAAAAGCCATCCAGCATCCCGCCCACGTTAACTGGATCAATCAGTTCGGTTGATCCCCGCTCTTCATCTTCTGCGAGATACCACCATGACAATCAAAGTTGGCATCAATGGTTTTGGCCGTATCGGTCGACTGGCACTGCGTGCGGCCTGGGATTGGCCCGAGATGGAGTTCATACGGATCAACGACCCGGCGGGAGATGCCGCTACCCACGCCCATTTGCTCAACTTCGACTCGGTACATGGTCGCTGGGGTCACGAAGCAGGCAGCGACGGCGATTGCGTGGTGATCGATGGAAAGCGCATCCAGGTTACGGCGAACAAGTCGATCGTCGAGTCCGACTGGAGCGATTGCGATCTCGTCATTGAGGCGAGCGGAAAGATGAAAACTGTAGCCGTATTGCAGGCCTACCTGGACCAGGGCGTGAAGCGGGTTGTGGTGTGTGCTCCGGTCAAGGAGAAGGGCGCGCTGAATGTGGTCATGGGTGTCAATCAGCAACTGTTCGACCCCGCTCAGCATCGCATCGTCACCGCGGCCTCTTGCACCACGAACTGCCTGGCGCCGGTGGTCAAGGTCATTCATGAAAACTTGGGCATCCGTCACGGATCGATCACCACCATTCACGACTTGACCAACACCCAGAGCATCCTCGACACGCCGCACAAGGATCTGCGCCGTGCCCGCGCCTCGGGAATGAGCCTGATTCCAACCACAACCGGCTCGGCCACAGCCATTGCCGAGATATTTCCGGAGCTGCGCGGCAAGCTGAACGGCCATGCGGTACGTGTCCCGCTGGCAAATGCTTCGCTGACCGATTGCGTATTTGAAGTCGAGCGAGACACCACCGCAGATGAAGTCAACGCGTTGTTCAAGGCCGCCGCCGAGGGCCCGCTGGAAAACATCCTCGGCTACGAGGAGCGGCCGCTGGTCTCCATCGACTACCGCACCGACCCCCGCTCCTCCATCATTGATGCGCTGTCCACGATGGTAGTCAACGGTACCCAGGTGAAAATCTACGCTTGGTACGACAACGAGTGGGGATATGCCAATCGTGCCGTCGAACTGGCCCGGCTGGTCGGCGCCGCAGGATAATCGGGAGCACCCATGAAAGCGTTGTCGACCCTGTCCGTGGAAGTACGCCAGTACCTGGTGGTCACCGGTAATTACTGGGCCTTTACCCTCACCGATGGCGCATTGCGCATGTTGGTGGTGCTGCACTTCCACTCGCTGGGCTATACGCCCCTGCAGATCGCAGCGCTGTTCCTGTTCTACGAAATCTTCGGTGTCATAACCAACCTGGTGGGCGGCTACCTTGGCGCTCGCCTCGGCCTCAATCGGACCATGAACATTGGGCTGGGCTTGCAAGTACTCGCATTGCTGATGCTAACCGTACCGGCGGCTTGGCTAACCGTGCCTTGGGTGATGGGCGCACAAGCGCTTTCCGGTATTGCCAAGGATCTCAACAAAATGAGTGCCAAGAGCTCGATCAAGCTCTTGGTACCGGATAGCCAGCAGGGCACGCTATACAAGTGGGTGGCGATCCTGACCGGCTCGAAGAACGCCCTTAAGGGGGTGGGGTTTTTCCTCGGCGGTGCGCTGCTCGCGCTGCTCGGCTTTGCCGGCGCGGTGCTGGCCATGGCCGCGGTGCTGGCTCTTGTCTTCATAGGCAGCCTGGTATTCCTGAAGAAGGATCTCGGCAAGGCCAAGGCGAAGCCCAAGTTCCGCGACATGCTTTCCAAGAGTCGGGCAATCAACATCCTCTCCGCTGCACGGATGTTTCTGTTCGCCGCTCGTGACGTATGGTTCGTGATCGCCCTTCCGGTGTACCTCAGCACGGTATTCGGTTGGGACTTCTGGCTGGTCGGAGGCTTCCTTGCGGCGTGGGTCATCGGTTACGGCATCGTGCAGTCCCTCGCGCCTAACATCACAGGGAAGACACGAGGGCATGTGCCGGACGGGCGTGCGGCGTTCGCCTGGGCGCTTGCCCTGGCGGGGTTGCCTGCCCTAATTGCGTTAGGCCTTTCCACCAACCTGTCGGCGCCAATGGTACTGCTCGGCGGCCTCATGATTTTCGGCGTGCTGTTTGCCGTTAATTCCTCGCTGCACAGCTACCTGATCGTCAGCTACGCCAAGGAAGACGGCGTCTCGCTGGACGTGGGGTTTTACTACATGTCCAACGCCATGGGACGCTTGATCGGCACACTGCTGTCCGGCTGGGTGTTCCAGGCCTATGGGCTGCAGGCATGCCTGTGGGTATCGAGCGGATTCGTTCTGCTGGCTGCCTTGATTTCCATGTTCCTGCCCAGGCATGTCGTGGCTCGCGCGTGAGTCTGTAGGCCGGGCAAGAGTGTCAGGAGTGATGAGATGCAGGCAGGTACTGGGGATCTTGACGTAATCATCATTGGCGGTGGGCAGTCAGCCCTGGCCACCGCTTACTTCCTGCGTCGCGCGAAGCTGTCCTTTCTTATCCTGGATGCAGGTGAAAAGCCGGGCGGTGCATGGCGACATGGTTGGAATTCGCTGCGCCTGTTCTCGCCGGCCCAATGGAGCTCCATTGCCGGCTGGATGATGCCGCCAGTCCATAACGAGTATCCCTCTCGCGACCATGTAATTGACTACCTGACCCAGTACGAGGCGCGCTACCAGTTCCCCATCGAACGTCCTATCAAGGTGACCTCAGTGGAACGCATCAAGGATGGGCTGCGAGTGCATGCCGGTGATCGGCATTGGGACGCGAGGGTCATCGTGAGCGCCACCGGTACTTGGAGCAACCCATACATCCCTGACTATCCCGGAGCTGAGCTTTTCAGCGGCCAGCAGATTCATTCAGCACACTACGTCGAGGCACAGCCTTTCGAAGGCAAGCGGGTCCTGGTAGTTGGAGCGGGAAACTCTGCGGCCCAGATCCTTGCTGAGGTCTCCAAGGTTGCAGACACCGTCTGGGTGACGCCGACTGAGCCAATGTTTCTACCAGATGACGTCGATGGCCGGGTGCTTTTCGAGCGCGCCACAGAACGTTGGAAGGCTCAGCAAGAAGGTCGGGGGGTTGATCAGCCTGCAGGTGGGTTTGGAGACATCGTCATGGTGCCACCCGTCATCGAGGCTCGTGATAGAGACATATTGAAGGCGGTGCTCCCGTTCCGGCGATTCACCTCAACCGGCGTCATATGGTCCGATGGCACCGAAACGCAGGTCGATGCAGTGATCTGGTGCACTGGCTTCAAGCCAGCTTTGAACCATCTGGCTGATCTCGGCGTACTGAACGATGAAAGTCGAGTCGACGTACAAGGCACCCGCTCACTGGCCGAACCTCGTCTTTGGCTGGTCGGTTACGGCGAGTGGACAGGCTTGGCCTCAGCCACCCTGATTGGCGTGACTCGAACCGCCCGAAGCACGGCTGCGGAAATAGAGGCCATGATCCGAGCCTGAGCCAGGCTCAACAACGGTAGTCATCACGCGCGAGGACGGTAAGCGACTGGTGTAAACGGGACAAGGGTGAAGGGCATTAGCCGGTCGTAACGACCGGCTTTTTTGCAGTCGATGAATCGTCCCGTTGCGCCCTAGCTGAACGACACGAGCGCCCAATGCTGCAGCTTTACGAATAACGCCGTCGCTTGAACGATACCGAATGCTTGTAGGCTTCGTTTTCACCTATCTTCCGAATGTCTGCCCACGCACCCTTGTAATAAGGGATTACGTTGCGATCGGTCCATTCGCTGACTGTATCGCCCTGTACCCCGTTCGGATATCCGAACATCATGAATACCTGTCCCCGCTTTATGTCTGGTTCCGGGTAGGCCATTGCATACGTCGCGCCGTAGTTGTTATAGACCTCCACGATATCTCCAGCCTCGATCCCAAGTAGCGCAGCGTCCTCAGGGTTGATCTCCAAGGGCGCCATAGGGAAACGACCTTTACGGAAGCTCAAATGCTGATCGTGATAGGCCGATTGCCAGATGTGATTCGTACGGCCGTTATTGATCCAGAATGCATATTTTTTCTGTTGCGCTTCGATCACTGCAGGAAAGCCGTTCCATGGTGACGGCTGAAAAAGAGCCTTCCCGTCATCCGTGTCGAACTTGTTGTCGCTGTAAAGCATTTCGGTACCGATCAACTTACCGTCGCGGTATTCCTTGATGGGGAGCTGAACGCCATTTGTTCCTGCTGCTCGAAGCCGTTCGTAGGTGGCAAGGTGTCCAGTAGGTCCACCTTGGCTATCTATCTCCTTCTCATGAGCCATGCGGAAACCGTCATTGAATGCATCCTCTTCGCTCTGCCAGTCGAAGCCGGAGAATCTCCGCGCCATCTCAGCGTTGCCTGCACCTTCGTACAGGCGCTTCAGCGCATTGGCCATATCTGCAGCGATCATACAGTCTGCTTTAGCAACCCCTGGTGGATCCATGAATCGCTCCGACAATCGCAGCCGCCTCTCGCCATTCATCGATGTGAGATTCATTTCTCCTGGGTGTGCGGCCGGAAGGACCATATGGGAACTTTCCGCAAACTTCGTGCGATAGAGATCGATATCAACGAGATACAGGCCTCCTTGATTTTTGACCGCGTCATAGATGATGTCGATCAACTGCTCTGTTGATGCGCCTCTTGCCTTGGCCAGCGCTTGGTTAACAATATTCGCTCGACGCTTTACAGCCTCGCGATACGCCTCTGCGTTGACGGTCGTCTGAAACGCATTGCAGGCCCAGACGGTGAGCATCATCCCTTTGTTTTTGATGATTTCCTGGTCGATGTAAGGGGCGGGCCGGCCGCCCGGGTAGGGAGGTCGTACATAACCCTCCTGGTGTCCGCCCATACGAACTACGCCAGTTCCCCGGCGGCCAACGTTATGTGTAGCCAAAACAAGGTTTACGATGGACGACTGGATTCGGTAATTGTCGTTGCCCCAGATCACTCCTTTTTCGTAAGCATGCATTGTGCGGGGCGCATGCCCTGACTCTTTGGGCTGGTAAGCCCATTGTGCTGCCTTTCTCAAATCCTCGACGGTGATGCCTGTTATATGGCTACATTCGCTCAAGCTGAGTTTATTGGAAGCAAGGGTTTTATCGAAATCGGTGGTGTGGTTCTGGATGAATTTATTGTCGTGCCACCCTTGTTCCACTACATATGTAAGGAGTCCATTGAACAGAGCAGTATCCGTGCCGGGATTAATAGCCAAGTGTAAGACATTATCTTTACCAGCAACTGCTTCGGATATATCAACTGAAATCGTGCGACGAGGATCGACATAAATTATCTTGGCTTTGCTAAAACTTTCGCCCTGATAGCGCTCTTTCTTTTTGCCTACTGTGGCGCCCTGTAGGTTTGGTATCCAGTGAGCAAGAAAGTAATTTGTTTGAGCCTCGTACGGGTTGTTGCCGATGGAGATCAAGACATCGGCAAGCTCGGCATCTTCATAACTGTTGTTTAACTCGCCGACACCCATGTCGCGGGTGGCGTGGCATTCAGAGTTGTAGGCTGGCCTGTTGTGTATTCTCACCATCGAAGTGCCGATACCGGTGAAAATCAGCTTACCGGTCGCCCAAGTATTTTCGAAGCCTCCTCCAGCTCCGCCATGGTCAAAAAGATTGAATAGAAGTTGCTCGGGTCCGTCTTCGTCTAAAATCCTCTTCGTTAAACCAGCGTAGATGTCCATTGACTGTTGCCAAGTTGTCTCTATCCAGTCATCACCCGTATAGAGCATTGGAACCTTTAGGCGGCGCTCTCCTATGGGTGTATTTTCCGAATACATAATACTGGCCATCTGGCCACCGCGAGTAGAGGAGAGTCCTTTGTTTACTTGGCACTCTTTATCAGGAACAATCATTATATTGTATTCACTGCCATCGTTATCCTTGATGCGGTTAACCATGGCGGGAGTCATGGTTATCTGCATGGGAGGCACTTGGCGGGTGAAATCTACATTTAGCGCATTTTGCTCCGGAGACCTGCCACCTTCTTTGTTTGCGGGCCACTTATATGCGTGATAGCCACAGCCAACTATGCAGAAATGGCAGGTCATGTTAGTTTTTTGAGCATCTGTCGGCGGCAGGGGGATTCGATCTTTAAACTGGCTCATCAGATTATCCTCGCAGCTAAATTATATTTGCTTGCCTTCCATAGATCAGTCCTTGAACTGCGATGGCGTAAACGGATTTCTCTTCATCGTTATAAGCCAGCACAATTTGGGGGAGATTTTCGGTTGCTTGACCAGTTACCATTTGCCCGGCCTTATCTGGATCGAATATAGAGTAATGGCAAGGGCACTTAAATGTTTCAGCTGCTTGGTCGTAGAGCACAGGGCAGCCCATATGGGTGCATAAGGTGCTATAAGCAACAATATCGTTATCAGGCCCGACGCCGCCCGAAACAGGTTTTCCTTTTTTTATTAGAGCACATGGTGATGCTCCATCCGGATAAGAAAAGGAAACTGGATTATTGATCTTAAGATCACCTAGTTTCGCGATTGCCTGCTGGGGATAGGGAAGTGTTGTCGCGCCAGGCGGGAAACTTTTTGTGGGTTGTTGGGCAAAGGCAGCGCTTGAAAGAGCAAGCGTGCTGACCGCTGCTCCGCTACCTGTAAACTTCAAGAATATACGGCGTGTTAATTTACCCATTGCGCCCTCCATTTTTATAGGTTGTTTGCTGGGCTTATGTTCATATTTGGACACGGAGGCTTTTTTCCGTTCGAGCGAGAGCAGATGCTAGCCGTGAGGCCGCGGATTTAGCCGCACGGAGTAGTTATAGCCTAGTTTTAGAAAGCCGAACAAGTCCGGCGACGCTTCTAGCACAGCCTGTTAAGTTTCATTTTTATTACAATAGGACCAACAGGTTCATTCGTGTTAGCGCGTATGGGCGGCTAACACCAGGTTGAAACTGCTCCTGCTTCGCTCCGCCGGCCTGATTAATGGCAGGTCAACGGAGCGAGCCTCGGCAACGAGTTCTTATGCGCGACTCGTAGGGTTACAGCAACGTGATTCAGAAGCCTGAGGTGCAGCAAGGAGCGCCTGAGTTTCACAGCATGGGGGTTGCGCAGCAGACGTAGGGGCACCGCAGCTCGGCACCCCTTTCGGCTGTTCAGGCCGGAGGCTACAGACTCCGGTTTCTGGCAGCTCAAGCTCAACACGACGCGCAGCTTCCCAGTCGCCAGCAAGACCCGCTACCACCGAGCGCACTTGCTCGTAGCCCGTAAGCATCAGGAATGTGGGCGCGCGGCCGTAGCTTTTCATGCCGACAATGAAAACGCCCTCGTCGGGGTGGGACAGTTCGTCAATGCCATGGGGCCGAACGGTACCGCAGCTGTGCTCATTGGGATCGATAAGGGGGGCCAGTTGAACGGGACTCTGGGTCGCCGGGTCGATCGCCAGGCGCAGCTCTCCTAGCAATTGAAGATTGGGGCGGAAGCCTGTGGCAACGATGATCTCATCCACTGCCGGCAGCGTTTCACCGTTGCTGTGGACGATGAGCCCTGCTTCAGTGGAGTCGACATGGCTGATCGAAACGCCTTTGCTGGCTGTCCCCAGAACGTGCATACGCGATGCTGGAAGGGCCTCTGCAAGCGAAGAGCGAACCCCGCCATTACCTGATCGCTCCAGCCGTCGACTCTTCATGTTGGTCGCGGGCCTGCTGGCCGTTATGGCATTTGTCATGGCAAGTTTTTCCGTACACCTGTTGTCGGCGCTCGAACAGCTGGGGCTCCCGACCGTCACAATACTCGCGATTGGTATGGTGATCGGGCCCGCGCAGGTGGTGGCAAGGTTGCTGGAGTTTTCCATCGCCAGGCATCTTCACCCCACTTGGTCCGCGCGCATCGGCATTCTTCTGAGCCTTGCCGGCGTGCTCCTGTTCGCACCTGGCATACCCTGGCTGGCATTTGTCGCCGCCGCTCTCTACGGAGCCGGCAATGGAATCATGACCATTGCAAGAGGGACGCTACCATTAACGCTATTTGGGGCGGAGGGGTTTGGCACAAGGATGGGAATATTGGCGCGCCCTATGCTTCTGGCTCAGGCTGCCGGTCCGTTTGTGGCTGCGCTTGTGCTGAGCGGCCAAGGCGCAACTACGATGATTTTGCTGATGGCGCTGCTGGTCGCTGCCGCTTTGGGCGCGAGTCTTAGGTTGCCATCGAACCCTAAGGCGGAACAAAGCTGCTCCCTGGACTCCTGATGACAGCCCCTTGGTCCCCAACTGGCTGAGTGGTCTGTCCCACCGGCTGCAACAGCCATGCACCACCTAAGCCATCGGCTAGAAGTGCGCAGCGCCGTAACACACAGCGCCATTTCCCTGTAAAAACGGAGATCACTGGTTCCCGTTTGTTTGTCGTTACCCACACCGTTTTGAAGTGGACTACCGCCATTGCCAACTCTGCGGTGGTTCAACATGCTGGCTCGACCGACTCTCCTTTCTCATTCATCGTGGCGGTCGCTCGTCGCCGGATTATGCGTTGCGCTGCTAAGCACACAGGCGCAGGCCAAGGACATTCTCGTCATTACCGATAGCCAGCACCCGGTACCGGCTACCAGCAGCGTTCGGGTTATCGAACTGGATCAGCCGACCCGAATCAAGGGCGAGCTGGGTGCCCATCTGCCTGCCGATCCCACTCGCAGTACAGCAGTCGTGCAGCAGCGGCTGAAGGACGGCGGTAACGCTCTACAGGCACGCCTTGGTGCAGCTTACCAAGACGTGGTGGATGCCTGGAGCCTGGGCATTACTACGATCCCTGCTGTAGTGGTTGATCAACGCTATGTGGTTTATGGCGAGCCGGACGTCGCCAAGGCGGTTGCGCTCATCGAAGCACATCAGAGAACGCAGCCATAATGTGTTCTCGCCGCCTGCGCGCCGGCATCGCCGCCATTCTGCTGACGATGGGAGTCCCGTCTTTCGCGCTCGACACCTCGACCATCGCTTCCTCGACGCTCTCACCGGACTGTCTGGAATATCGCGTTGCCGGGATCTGTTTCTGGCTGCTCTGCACGTATTTCAGTTGCTCCGTGGAGACCTCGGTGAAGGTCAGGCATTACGTGCCCGACGCGGTTGTGTCCAGCTACTCGAACACTGGCGAGAATCCATGGGTGGATGTGCAATCGATGAGCCAACCCAACGCCATGGCACAAGCCGGCGGCGACGGTACGACCAACGAGAACCACGAAAACAACCTGGCGAAGTTCAAGAACGCTGATGTGATCGGCCACCCCGGCGGCTATGTGTTGAGCCAGTTCGCCTCCGGCTTCGGCTATATCTGCGAGGGTGCCGGCACCGCCTTCATGCCTTACCTGTTGAGCACTCTCGACACCATCGCGTGGCGCTACAACATTCCTGAGATGGTGTACCCGGAAGCGCTGACTCCGGGCGAACGCGAGATCGGCACCCGCACTGACCGGAACCTCTGGGGCAACGTCTATCCACGCGGCGGCTTCCTGCACCAAAGCGATGACTATATGGCCGGTGCGGTAGTAGCCCAACGTGCCGGGGATGTCGTCACACGCCGCGGCCAGATCCACGTCTACCAACCTCTGCTCGCCGATGCCGAGGACGGCTACTGGCCAGCCGGTGAACTGGTTGAGAGCGACGCCACGACAGGCAAATGGCAGGAACTGACACCGACGCTCTCTCCCACGTGCGCGGTCTTCCCTCACACCGAAAACCGCATACAGGCGCAGCAGGGTGATTATGCCTGGGCGCTGTGGAGACCCTATAGCTGCTGCGAACGCGAAGGTCAGGTGTTTCTAGGCAGCGTCGATTTCAACTGAGGCAGGCCATGATGACCCGTTGCATATCCTCTCCCGTTGCAATGCCGCGCCCTCTCCTTCTAACCGCCTTTTTGATGATGGCGTGCACAAGCACCTTCGCTCAGACCAGCGTCAACCAACATGGTGTGCAACACCAGGGCTCCGTGATCGGCGACGACGTGCTGTATTCGATTGGCGGCGGCCAGGCCGTGTCGATGACACCCGCCTCCAATATGCGCGCCATTGGCGTCGGCGTTGGATGGGACAGCAATCTGATCTGCGGCGACATGTCTATTTCGACCACGATCCAGAACCAGTTGAACGGGGCGACCAACGGCTTCCAGACCATCATGTCGTCAGTCATTCAGAACGCCACGGCCGCCGTGGCGTCGCTGCCAGCACTGATCATCCAGAGGGCGGACCCAGGGCTCTATAACCTGCTCACCAACGGCGTATTACAGGCTCGGCTGGACTTTGACCGCTCCAAACTGACCTGTCGCGCAATGGCGGAGAAGATGGGCGACATGGCTGGCGGCCAGATCGGATGGAGCCAGCTCGCCGATGGGATGGTACTTAAGCAAGCCGTATCCAGCACCGACGCCGTATCTGCCATTGAGCAGACCGAAGCGAGCCGCGGCAATGAAGGGGTGACCTGGGTCGGTGGCGAAAATGCGGGAGGCACAGGGCAGCGCCCGATTCGCGTCGTCAGTGATGTTACCCGCGCCGGTTACAACCTGGTTAACGGGCGCGATGTCGACGACACCAGCACGATCGATCCGAGCAGTTGCGGTGGCAACCTGACCTGCCAGACCTGGAACTCGCCCACCGCAGCCTCAGCCTGGGCCGTACGGGTGCTGGGCGAGCAAGAGCAGCGCACGTGCGAAGCATGCACCAAGACTATGACGATGCCCGGAGTCGGCCTGACGCCGTTGATCCAGGAGGAATACGAGGAGAAGCTCGAAGTACTCCAGGGGCTGATCGCAGGCAGCCAGCCCCTAAGCTTCGACAATTTACAAACGGCCGGCAGCGCCTCGCTGCCAATCACGCGCGGCGTGATTGAAGCACTGCGCGACGAACCCGACCAAGACATCCTGGCGCGGCGCCTCGCTTCGGAAATCGCCTTGTCCAGCGTGCTCGAAAAAGCACTGCTGCTGCAACGTACCCTGCTGACTGGACGCAAAGAACCGAACGTTGCAGCCAACGAATTGGCGCAAAAAGCAGTTTCACACGAAAGCGACCTACTCGACCGCGAAATCCATAACCTGAAAACCGAGCTGGAGCTGCGCCGCGAGCTGGCAAGCAATTCGCCCACTGCCATCATCCAGCGTCACAGCGCACGCTCTGCGGGCTCGCGAGGCATCTATCAAGGTGATCCGGCCCGCGACCGGCTCGATCAGTTGCAGCGCCCACCAAGCAGCGGGAGCACTCCATGAGTATGGCGTGGCGGCGCCACTGGCTACGTCGCGCAGGTTTTACGCTGCTGTGGGTCCTTCTGCTACTGGTCGCGACAATCACTGCCAATGTCGTCGGCATCCACTTGGCCGGCGGCATCGAGGGTTGGCAGCGATGGCTGGATGATCATAGCGGCCATTTCCTGGCTTGGCGGCTACTGCTCTATGCCGGCACTACTTGGGGCTGGTGCTGGATGCGGCGCCGTGTACTGGCACGCGAGGCGGAGCCCGGCACTCACCGGCGCCTGCGGACGGCCGAAATCGCTGCCGTCATCGCAGTAGCGGCACTGGAGATCAGCCAGTTCGTACAAGGCGGATAACCGGAGGCTGCAATGACCCTCTACACCACCGATTACCTTGAGTATTACTTGACGCTGGTCTCCTGGATCGTCCACAACGGCATTTGGGCAGTTCTCGTCGCCAGTGGCGTATTCGCCATACCCTTTTTGGCCATCATCATTCAGGAATGGCTCAAGGCCCGCGCGGAAGGTGCCGACGAAGGAAACAAGGGCGCGCTGTCGGCCGTGCGTATCGAGAACCGCATCTATGTGTCCATCGTGGTTATCCTGTTCGCGGGCATGCCGTTTATCGACGTGGATTTCAACACGCTCCAGTTCGATCGCACCCGCTCAGCTCAATGCCAAGTGAGTGTCCCGGCGCCTGCTGAGACAGGCTGGTCACAGTCTTTCAGTACCCTCAACAACCAATCAGCCAAAGTGCCGGTGTGGTGGGCTTTCATGCACACCGTCTCGCGGGCGCTCACCGGCGCTGCGGTGGCGGCGATCCCCTGCGGCACCGATCTGCGGCAGATGCGCATGGAGGTCGACGCCACTCGCATCGATGATCCAGTACTTGCCCAAGAAGTGAGCGATTTCACCCATGACTGCTATGGGCCAGCACGCGCCAAGCTTTTCATGAATCGCCCGGCGCTGAACGAGGAACAGATGCATGATGTGAGCTGGATCGGCTCGCGCTTCTTCCTCAACACTGCGGGTTACTACGACATCTATCGCGCAATGACACCACGCGAGGGCTGGGCCTATGACAGCAGCCGAGATGAAGGGCTGACGGAGGTGCCCAGCGGTGCGGGTTATCCAACCTGCAGTCAATGGTGGTCCGACAGCACGAACGGACTGCGTGCACGCCTGCTCGGCCAGGTCGACCCCAGCTTGCTGACGCGAATCGGCGGCTGGGCCGGTTTCCTGTCACAGGATCAGGTCGACGATTCGGTGATTCGAGCCATCGCGTCGCCGCGGCAGCAGAAGCTCAACCAGGGTGCGGTCTACAGCGACTACGGCGGCCAGATCGAAATGACCATTCCCAATGTCGCCACCCGTGCCGTCAGCGACGCCGGGCTGACCATCGGCTCCATCGGGTTTTTCCCGGCAATGGATGCGATGCGACAGGCGCTGCCGATGGTTCTGGCACTGCTAAAGATGGCGCTGGTGATCTGCATCCCGCTGGTACTGGTTATCGGCACCTACGATCTCAAAACCGTAGTCACAATCAGCATCGTGCAGTTCGCGTTGTTTTTTGTCGATTTCTGGTTCCAGCTCGCACGCTGGATCGACTCGACGATCCTCGACGCTCTCTATGGCTGGGGCTGGGGGTGGAACCGGCCGCATGCGAACTTCGATCCGCTGATCGGCTTGAACAACACTTTCGGCGATATGGTCGTCAACTTCGTGATGGCCACGATGTTTATCACGCTGCCCGCGTTTTGGGTTGCTGCCTTATCTTGGGTCGGTGTACGCACCGGCGGACTGCTCCAAGGGCTCTCGGATGGCACACGACCGGTAAGTCAAGCAGGAGGAAAAGCGCCGGGAATGCTCTCAGGCAAACTCAAGTAGGCAGCGAACCCGACACCTAACGATGGCGTTAGTCATCATGCTGCGGGTCTGCATAACGCGAATCGGGAGCGTCGTTGTAAAGAGCCGGATGGTAGCCAGGATTGATCTTGTGTTCAGCTTGCTCACCGACCGCCCACTCTTCTGACGCACCATCATCGGAGTCGCGGGCCATCCATGCCGCAACCACTGCCACAAGAAGCACAGGCACCAACCAGAAGGCGGCGTATAGCAGCACGCCAACCACCATCAGCTTGGCAATCCAGAGTAAGGCAGTAGCTCCACCAGCAGGTAAACCGTGCTCTACGAGCCAACCACTCATCTTCCGCTCTAGACGCAGGCATCCACACCACATCCGGCCGAATACTTGGCCAAGGTGCTCTGCGAATGAAGTCTGCGCAAAAGTTTTCATGGTGGTTACCTCATGGTCGTCCCGCTATGTCCTCTCAACATTGGGTCTGCCGTGCCTTTGATCGAAGCTCACGTGGTTATTCAAGCGTAACGGGCATTTCTGCACGTCATCCATCAGACACCGTGGCGCGACCAAAACTCCGCAGGCGTTACGATGGGATACCGATTTGCCAGCGCTAGCAAGTCCTTGTCGCCGGTAATCAGATAATCGGCGTGCGCCGCCACCAGTGTGAGCAATACGGGTTGGTCAGCCGGATCGCGCAGGTCAGCCGCATGTTCGCCCTCAGGCTCGACAATATCGACCAGGAACATAAGGCTGTCGACCAGATCGCGGATCTCCTCTGGGGTCATGCCGATCCTGGGCAAGCGCGGCAACACTCGGGCCAGCTCGTCCAAAATGTAGTGCGATAGCGCGACATCCAGACCGCCTTGACGCCAGGCCGCCACAATACGCCCCGGCACGCTGCCCGGATACGCCAGGCCCGACACCAGCACATTGGTATCGAGCACGACGCGCAGCCCTGCCATCAGCCCCGCTTCCGCTCAGCCGCAACCGCAGCCTCGATCTCGGCCAGACCGTCTTCGACCGGTACGCTGGCATAGGCTTCGCCGATCCTGCTGCTTAAGGCATCGAAGCGCTCCTGCATGCGTCGAATGCGAGCGAACAGCTCGGCATCTACAAGGGCCGCAACCGGTTTACCGTCCTTCTTGATGACGATGCTGTCGTTACGGTACTGGACTTGGTTAAGCATCTCGCCCAGGTTTTGCCGGAAGCTAACAGCGCTGACTTCGGTAATCATCGCGCACCTCGGACCATATCGGTCAATATGATTGATATGGTCAGTATGGTATAGGTTCGGCATGGTGTCTACCCGGCTGGTCTATGTGAGGTCGCCACGGTAGGGCCTGAACAGCCTGCCTTCTCTAAAAAATCCGGCTTAGATCATCACCGCATTGTCTGCGGCCAGCAAAGGAGCAACTGCCCGCACCAACAGTCTGGAAAAAGGCAAGAGACTAAAAATCACGGGGGCTGACACGCCCTTCTAGATTGAGCCCTAAAGGGGAATCACCCACCCCGCATAGACGCTCGCGGATTTCCGCCCGTACCGGCTATATCAAAGGATTCCGCAAAGGGCGTAAGGGAACGGGACTGAAGGGAAACGGGCCTACCCGGAAAGGGAAAAGGCCCTCGCCTGCCTCGACTCCAGGTGCCATCAATGCTCTCGCTTTTCCAACGAAAACTCCAACTACCAACGGACTCGCCCCCCTCCAGCGGAGACAAGGAAAAAGGACTGATGCGGCCGGAGTCGGTCGCGTCGCTGCTGTCCACAACGCGCCGGCAGAAACTGCTGGAGCACATCTGGCAACGTACCTCGCTCTCACGCAAACATTTCGCCTCGCTCTACCTGGCTCCGCTGCAACGCTATGCCGCGCTGGTCCAGCAGTTTCCTGCTTCGGAAGCACATCACCATGCGTATCCAGGGGGGATGCTGGACCACGGCCTGGAAATCGTCGCGTATGCGCTCAAGCTGCGTCAGTCGTATCTCCTACCCAGCGGCACCACACCCGAGGACCAAGTAGTACAGGCAGAAGCCTGGACCGCCGCCATCGCCTACGCCGCGTTGCTGCATGACATCGGCAAGATCGCCGTCGATCTGCACGTCGAACATGCCGACGGCAGCACTTGGCACCCCTGGCACGGCCCGCTAGCCCGCCCCTACCGATTCCGCTACCGGCCGGATCGCGAATACCGCCTACACAGCGCGGCGACGGGCTTGCTGTATCGACAGGTGCTCGATGGCGAGACTCTCGACTGGCTCAGCACCTTTCCACCACTCTGGTCCGCACTGCTGTACGTCCTGGCCGGCCAGTACGAACACGCTGGTGTCCTCGGCGAACTGGTCATTCAGGCAGACCGTGCCTCAGTTGCCCAAGCGCTGGGCGGCGATCCTGTACGTGCGATGGCAGCCCCGAAGCACGCGCTGCAGCGCAAGCTACTCGATGGCCTGCGCTATCTGCTAAAGGAGGAGCTGAAACTCAACCAGGCCCAGGCGTCGGACGGCTGGCTGACGCAGGATTCTCTGTGGTTGGTCAGCAAGACTGTTTCTGACAAGTTGCGCGCGCACTTGCTGGCACAGGGCATCGAAGGTATCCCCGCGAATAACACTGCCGTGTTCAACGTGCTGCAGAATCACGGCCTGCTCCAGCCCGCCACTAATGGCAAGGCAATCTGGCGAGCGACGGTCACGAGCGACGTGGGTTGGTCGCACACGTTCACACTGCTGCGATTGGCGCCGGCCCTGATCTGGGAGGGAGATGATCGGCCAGAGCCATTCACGGGCACCGTCGAGATTGAGGTAGAGCGCAACGATGCGGCCACAGAGTCATCCATCGATAGCGGTGAAACCTCACCCGTGGCGGCCGCAGCACCTGCGCCCTCTGCTGCACCCGCTGCCGATAGCGTCGACGCCCTGCTGGCATTGCTCGGCACCTCAGATACCGAACCGCCCCCGCAGAGGGCAGAGATTAAAGCACCACCAGAAACGAGCACCAATGACCCGCCAGCAACTTCCCAGGCGAACGATGCAATGCTGGCGCCTGCCGCTGTGCCTATGTCCACCAAGAACAGTGGAAATACACAAGAGCCACCTTCCGGCGAACACTTCATGGCTTGGCTGCGAAATCGTGTACAGAGTCGCAAGCTCATCATCAATGACGCCAAGGCCCTGGTGCACACTGTGGCTGGTACGGCATTTCTGGTTAGCCCCGGTGTGTTTCAGCGCTACGCAAAGGAGCACCCGCACACGGCCGCGCTCGCCAAGCAGGATCAGATTGCAGATTGGCAGTGGGTGCAAAAGCGCTTCGAGAAGCTGCAGCTGCACCGCAAACAGGTCAATGGTCTGAACATCTGGACATGCGAGGTGACGGGACCACGCAGGTCAAGACGATTACACGGTTATCTGCTGGCAGAACCGCAGCACCTGTTCGATGAGGTGCCACCCAACAACCCGCATCTAAAACTTCGCACTGATGGCATTTGTACTGACTTGACCAGAAGTTAAGTACGTATTAACCGCTGAACCAATATCCAACGAGGGTACGATCGAGGTCAGCAACCTCCCAGCCGTATCCTTAATTTACTCGTAGGGCTCTCGCACTGTACCGACCACGCCTTCGCTCGGAGAGCGCCCGCCGACGCCTGCGGTGTTGTCGATTAAACTGGCGGTGGCGGTCTGTACAAACGCCTTCATTTGCTCAAGTAAAATTGCATCTGCCGAGGTGGTTTCGGTCCGAGTACTTTGCGGCTGCGCCCCAAGTTGGTAGTTATAAATTCGTGGTTCCATACCTTTTGGCTGCACCACGATCCGATCGCCGCTCACCATAGCGACCGTCTGGTCGCCGCCAGAGGGTTTTATGATGCCAAAGCCCGGATCGTCCGACGCCAGGCTCAGCAGATCACGGCCCCAGCACTGTTGGCGCACCGCACCATCCAGCCGGCCCATGATCGTAGGCACCACGTCCACCTGAGTGCCCACCACATCCATTGTGCTACCGAACCGTTCCTGTATGCCTGGCGCAATCAACAGCAGGGGAACGTGAAAACGATACAGGTCCATCTCGGTCAGCTGTTCTTCCGCGCCGAAACCATGATCACCAACGAGGACGAACAACGTGTTTTTATAATAAGGCGCCTTCTTGGCCTTCTCGAAAAACTGACCCAGTGCCCAATCGGAGTAGCGCATGGCTGTCAGATGCGGATCGAGCGAGCCGTGACCGCTGGCAGGCTCGACCGGAAGTGGATCGGGAAGTGCATAGGGCGTATGGTTTGAAAGCGTCTGAAGCAAGGCGTAGAACGGCTTGCTCCCGTCTTGCTTGAGCAACTCTTCGGCGGCACGGTCGAACATGTCCTGATCGGAAACGCCCCAAGTCGGATCAGAGACGACCGGATTGGTATAGTCATTGCGGCCGATGAACCGGGTCATGCCCTGGTTGCTGAAAAAACCCGACTGATTATCCCAGGCGAAATCCCCGTTGTAGACGTAGAGATCATCATAACCTCGGGCGCTTAGCAGCTGTGGGAGGCCGGAGAACTGGTGGCCGCCCTCAGGCGCCTGCATCAGATATTCGAACCCGGGGAGGTTGGGAAAGCAGGCCATGGTAGCGAACATGCCCTGATGGGTATGAGTGCCGTTGGAAAAAATCCGGCGAAGCAACAGGCCATCCTGTGCCAGGCGGTCGAAGTTCGGGGTTATCCCGGCTTGGCTCCCGAGCGCCCCAACGAAATGGCCGGCAAAGCTTTCCATCAGGATCACCACCACGTTTTGAATCGGCAACCGGGTATCGGCAGGTGCCTGATAGTCACGGCGAATGGCTGCCGTTTCCGAGTCGACCAGGCGATCATTCGGGCCCAGCAGCAGGTCGCGGGTGATGGCGACGGCCTGGTCGGACGGCATCGAAGGCTTCCAGACGTTGTCCCGTTCGGCGGAGAGACGGCTTTTCCCGGCGGCATACAGACTCAGCATGCCATTCAGGCCAAGCTGGTTCGCGAACATCGATTCGGTCGTGAACGCATCGCCCCAGCGCAGGGGCGGGCCCTGGCGAAGGGTGCCGCGTGCGGCGATGACGGAAACCAGCACGCAGAGCAGCAATGTCACACCTCGGACAGGCCACGAACGCACGGATCGATCGCTGCGCTGCCCGTTCGGTTGGCGGCCGGCCGACTTCCAACGCCTATTCAGCCAGGCAAACATTGCGAATGCTGCCCCGCTCAGTACCGCCCAGGCCATCAGCAGACGGACCACCGGAAATCCATGCCAGAGCATGCTCAGCACTGTTGCCGGATCTTCCTGGATGTACTGGAAAACCAGCCCGTTGAGGCGCTGGTGGAATTCCTGGTAGAAGTTCAGCTCGACCATGCCGAGAAATATCGCCAGGCCCGCTGCGAAGTTCAGCCAGTAGCGTTGCCAGCGGCGCGCAGCCACTAGTCGCATGCTGAATAACGCCAGGATCAGCGGAGCACAGATGAACACAACGACACGCAAGTCGAAGCGCAAGCCATTGAAAAAAGCCTCGACAAAGCTGGCCGCAGGCGTGTCGCCGATCAGTTCGTGGTTATAGACCAGCAGCCCGAGTCGCAGCAGTGAAAAAAGAAGAAGAAGGACGATTGCGCTCGTCAGAATGAAACCGAGGTGTTCAAGGGTGCCTGGCGATGTTCCACGCGCAGCCACACGACCCGAGGGCCGCTGGTTTGAATTCATGGGAAGACCTTTAGGAGCGATTCAGCTCGAGGATGCGATCGCGGCCCTGCTCGGCGAGCAGATAATGGCGCGGTGCGACACGTAGCAGCGTTTGTGGAGAGCGCAGATGGCCGAGGACGACATGCTCGGTGCCGGTGTTATCCAGCAAAAGCAGACGTGCCATGTGTGTGGCGTCCTCGCTGGCCCAGAGTCCCTCTTCGGTACAGAGCAGATAACCGGGTTCGTTTAGCCCGGACCAAACGGTCTCGTCCACGCCGTCCTCGTTCAGGCGCTTGACCCAGCCGCGTTTCTTCTCGGCATAGAAAAGCCGCCCATCGGGGCAGGCGGTGATCGCCTCCGCTTCGTTTAATCCGTCACGCAAGACAACGGTTTTGCCGTTCTGCGGGTCGAAGCGCAGCAGCCGACCGCTGGCCTGATCCTCGATGGCATAGAGATAACGACCATCGCTGGCGAGCTGCTCCACGCCTTGGCCGATCAGCAGGCTGGTGGTTTTGTCTGCGTGCATCCACAGGACCGGTAAATTTCCACCTTCCTGACTGATGGCGATCCCGCCTCGATAAGCCAGTAACCCGTCCGGTTTGGACAACCCTTGCATCACCTGAAGAACGCTGCCATCGGCAGGCAGCTTCAACAGCGTCCCGTTTCCGTTTCGGTATTCCTGCGTCACATAGAGATTGCTTCGGTCGTCCTTGGCCAGGGCGCTGACCCTCTCGATATCGTCGTAGTAGACTTGGTAACCCCAGCCGGATGCGGCGGTTACTGCTGCCAGGTGACGCCATGCAGGCAATGCCAGCGCCAATGCCGAAACGGCAAGCCCGCAGGCAACGATTTTTAGGGCATTGAGTAGCGGCCAATGATCGGCCTTTAGAACGCTAGCTAGAGGACGCCGAGTCATAGCAAGATTGCTCCCCAGACAACCACAATCAGAATCAGCGCGAGAAATTGGGCAGCACTGCCCATGTCCTTGGCTTGCTTTGAAAGCGGGTGGATAGCCAGGGATATCCGGTCGATGGCGGCCTCGATCGCTGAGTTGAGCAGTTCCACGATCAGCGCCATTAGAGCCACCAGGATCATCACGGCCCGTTCGGTTCTGCTCACATCGAGCAGGCAGGCAACGGGGATCAGCATGAAGTTCAGCAACAGCAACTGGCGGAACGCCGCTTCTCCTAGGTAAGCGGCCTTGAGTCCGGCCAGCGAATAGCCTGTCGCATCGATGATTCGGCGCAGGCCCGAGCGCCCCTTCAAAGCCTGTGCATCGGTTTGGCAATCGTTTAGTTCGCTCATGCCGCACGCGTCCCGAGTGCCTGTAGGTAGGCCTGCTGAAAGAGCACCCAGTCTTCCAGCGGCATATGCTCGCGATGGCGGAGCAACTGGCGCAGGTCGTGCCGGGAGGCTGCGGAGGTCCGCCAGCGCCGTCGGCTCTTTTCAAGGTCGAGCAGGGCAATCACCACATCTGTCTCGGCGTCTCGCGTACCTACCTTGACGAAGATGTGTTTGGGGTAGCAGCAACCGTGCTGCCAGCCGGCCCGGTGCAGGCGTGCCAGGGTGAAGGCCAGTTGCTTGAGCATCTTGTCGTTCAGCGCGCCGTCATGTCGGTGCGGGCCATTGGGCGCGTACCATTCCTGCAGGCTGATAAAGCCTTCCAGCGCCTCGGTGACCAGCAGCGCCTGCCATTGGCCCGCTTCTTTTTGCGCGGCACAGTAAATGAGACTCGGGACGCGAATTCCCAACCGCTCAAGCGCAAGTAAAGCCTGCCGCTCGCGTAACACGGTCGGACGTCCGAACGGGTACCGCAGCGAGCGGTAGAGGTGGCCGACCTGGCGCTTGCAGTAAAGGATGGGCTGGTCAGGATCGCGCGACACCAAGCGTTGTACACCGCTGTGTCCACCGCGCCGCTGGTTGGGCAGCTCGACCCACTCGCCTTCGCTGTTCCACCAGCGCTCGAAGCGCGTATCGCCGCCCGGCGCCGGCTGTAGCCCTATCAAGGCGTCCATGGTCAGGCTTCCTTGCGCAACGTATAGACGCGCCACATGGCATAACCCGGCAAGAAGTCCTGCTGACCGATGATCTTGAACCCGGCTCTACGGAACTCCGCTTCGATCACATGGCGCGGCACGACAAACCGGTTCTGATTGTCCGCAGCCCGGCCCTGCCTGACACGCTTGGCCTCCAGGCGCTTGCGCTTCCAGGCTTTGTAGTTGCCATCTACCCAAAGCGAGACGATGACCGTATCCCGCGTGACCCGATGGAACTCGCGGAGTATGGCCAGGCGGTGATCCGCTTCGGCGATGTGGTGGAGCAGACGTATACAGAAAATGCAATCGACCGCATTGGGGCCCAGGTCGATCTGGAAGGCCGATGTCTGGAAGGTTTTGACCCGCGCGACGATACCGGCGGGCTGCGCCGCTTGCGCAGTGGCTAGCATGTGCGCCGAGTTGTCGGCCGCGAGTATCACCCGATTGGGATGCTCCGCCAGCAGGGGCCAGAAACGCCCCGCACCGCAGGGTAGATCAAGTACCAGAGCTGGCTCGTCGGCTTGCTGAAGTGCCCGCCGGGCCAGCTGTTCATCACGCCAGTGGGAGAGCCTGCGGGCCAGACCATCATGGTGCTTGTGCAGGTACTGCACTGCATGCTCCTGGTCGTATTTGCGCGAGAACTCAAGTTCGATCGGATGATTTTTTGACATGTCTGGCCTTCCACAAAGGGGTACGCCAGACAATCTAGGGATGAGGGGGTCAAGCGGTTGTCAAAACCCTGTGAAAAAAATGTCAAAGCTGCTGATTCGGGCTCTGCCCCAGAACGACCCGGAAGCAGCTGCCGCCTGGCGCAAGGTCGCTGACACCAATGCTCCAGCCCTGGTGCGTGCAGATGCGCTTGACCAGCGATAGTCCCAGCCCCAGGCCTTCCCCACGGGCACGCTCGCCCCGCACGAAGGGTTCGAAGATGCGTTCCTGCTGGCCGGAAGGAATGCCCATGCCGCTGTCCTCGACGCGAAAACCGTCCGGCTCCAGCGTCAGGTGCACCCAGCCTGCATCGGTGTAGTGCAGCGCGTTGCGCAACAGGTTGGACATGACGGTAGACAGGAGGGTGTGGTTGTAGCGCTGAGCATCAGTGCCCTCCTCCAGCAGCTCGAACCCAAGGCCCTTTTCAGCCATTGCCGGGCCCCAGCGCCTGTATTGTTCCGCTGCAACGCTCGCCAGGGTGGTTGCCCCCGCCAGTGACGCTTCTTCCGGCTGGCTGCGGGCCAGGGTGAGAAAGGTTTGCACCAGATCGCGCATTTCCGCGGCAGCGCGGGCAATGCGGGCTACCTGCTCTTTTTCGCGTGCGCCCAGCGGAGCGGCGTCCAGCAGCTCGCATGAAGTGCCGATGATCATCAGCGGCGTACGCAATTCATGGCTGACATCACTGGTGAACAGCTGCTCGCGTTCCAGCGAGCGCCTCAACTGCCCGAGCGTGCTGTCGAATGCCGAGGCCAGGTGGCCAATCTCATCATCCGCGTATTCGGGCGCCAGAGCCGGCGCGCTGGAATGCAGCTGATCGCGGTGCTGAACCTGCTGGGCGAGCCGGCTCACGGGCGCCATGACCTTTTGCGCCATCATGCGGCCCAGCAGCCAGGCGCCTGCGATGGTGAGCAGAAAACCCGCCAGCACCACATTGAACAGCGCCTGCTCCCGCGCCTCGAACTCGTGTTGTTCCTGCACCAGCAGATAACGCTCGTTGCCCACGTTGCGCGTGTAGACATAGAAGGCTTCGTCGCCGTTTACCACCTCGGTAAAACCCGGCTGCGTTTTCGAAAACTGCAGGGGAATGGCAAATTCCGGCGCGGTCGTGGCAAAGAATTGCGTGCTCGAATCAAGACGCGGACGCAGCCCCTGCCCGATGTCCTGAAGGATGGTATTCAACTCACGATCAAGCTCTTCGGAAACCAGATGCTCCTCGATGGAGTGAACGATACCGACGATGCCGAGGGAAAAAAGCCCGCTCACGATCAGCGTCATCAATGTAAAGGCGATGACGATTCGACGGGCGAAAGGCTGTTTAGACGGCATCGGGCGTCTCCGACAAGCGATAGCCAACGCTGTGAATGGTATGCAGCAAGGGTTTCTCGAACGGTTTGTCGAGGATCTGCCGCAACTGATGGATGTGGCTACGCAGGCTGTCGCTGTCAGGCAGGTTTTCGCCCCATAGCGCCTCCTCAAGCGCGTCCCGGCGAACGACTGCGGGGCTTCTGCGCATCAGGATTTCAAGCAGCTTCAAACCAATCGGGTTGAGCTTCAAGGTGCGCCCGGCACGCACGACCTGCAGCGTATCCAGGTCGAGGCTCAACTCGGCAACCTGCAGCACCCGCTTGCGGCTGCCCTGGCTACGGCGCAGGACCGCCTCGATGCGCGCCACCAGCTCCGACAACGCAAAGGGCTTGATCAGATAGTCGTCCGCGCCTGCGTTGAGACCCTGCAAGCGATCGTTCAGGGCATCGCGCGCGGTGAGCATGATGATCGGCGTCTCGCGCCCGGCATCTTCGCGAAGACGCCGGCAGACCTGATAGCCATCGATTCCCGGCAGCATGATGTCCAGCACGATGAGGTCATAAGGTTCCGTGGCGGCCAGGTGCAGGCCACTCAAACCGTCGCTGGCGCAGTCGACGGTGTAACCCTTGAGCTGCAGGTAGTCGAGCACGTTGGCGAGGATGTCACGGTTATCTTCGATCACCAGAATACGCATGGGGAAGGCTCACAGACGTTGACGTTATTTTCACAAGGTTTTTACGAAGGGCTCACGGGCTGATCGGCACAGTGCGACACGTTCATCCACAAGGATCATACGATGTCGTCACTCCGATACGCTCAGCTTCGCTACCTCTCCCTGATTCTAACGATATGGCTTGCGGTGTTCTTTCTGACCCGCAGCACGCTTTTGATCAGCCACCTGGGTGACGCCAACGTCAGCATTGGCCAATTGCTCGGCGTCTATGGAACCGGCATGGTCTATGACCTGGCCCTGCTGCTTTATGCAGCCTTGCCGCTGGCGTTCTACTTGCTGCTCTGCCCAAGAAGTATCTGGGAGAAGCCCTGGCACCGGCGATTGCTGCATGCGCTGCTGGCGATCAGCCTTTTCGTGATGCTGTTCACCGCCGTGGCCGAGTGGCTGTTCTGGGACGAGTTCGGCGTACGCTTCAACTTCATCGCGGTGGATTACCTTGTGTATTCCGACGAGGTGATCAACAACATCCTGGAGTCCTATCCCATCTATCCGCTGCTGGCATTGCTGGCAATCATGGCGATAGCCGCTGCGATGCTGTTGCGCAAGGTCACCGAAGCAGCGTTGCGCGCACCGCTGCTGGGCTGGCGTTCCGGCGGGGCTGTCCTGGGAGCGCTACTGATGGGTGCCATGGCCAGCGCTTATGGCGTGGGCCAGGACTTTCCGCGCAGCATCGGCGGCAACGCCTACCAGCGCGAGCTGGCAAGCAACGGTCCATTCCAGTTTTTCGCGGCCTTTCGCAATAACGAGCTGGAATACCCCCAATTCTATGCCTCACTGCCGACGCGGGAAGTGGCTGAGCAGCTACGGCAGGAAGTGAGCGAGCCCAACGCCCGCTTCCTCGGCGCTGATCCGCTGGATATCCGCCGGACGATCGACAACCCGGGCGAACCCCGGCGACTCAACGTGGTGCTGGTGACGATTGAAAGCCTCAGCGCCAAGTATCTGGGAAGTTTCGGTGATGCCCGCGGCCTCACCCCAAACCTGGATGAGCTTCGCCAACAAAGCCTGTTCTTCAACAACTTCTACGCCACCGGCACCCGGACTGATCGCGGCCTGGAGGCCATCACCCTGTCGGTGCCGCCAACTCCCGGACGCTCCATCGTCAAGCGCATCGGCCGCGAAAGCGGCTTCGCCAGCCTGGGGCAACAATTCAAGGCACAGGGCTACGACAGCGTGTTCATCTATGGCGGGCGTGGCTACTTCGACAACATGAACGCCTTCTTCGGCGGCAACGGTTATCGCATCGTCGATCAGAGCAGCGTTGCCGAAGCCGACATCGCGTTCAAGAATGCCTGGGGCATGGCCGACGAGGACCTGTATGCCCAGGCGATCAAGCAGGCAGATGCGAATTACGCGACCGGCAAGCCGTTCTTCCTGCAACTGATGACAACCTCCAACCACCGGCCTTACACCTACCCCGCGGGGCGCATCGACATTCCTTCAGGCGAGGGGCGCGAGGGTTCGGTGAAGTACACCGACTATGCCATCGGCCAGTTTCTCGAACAGGCGCGCAGGAAAGCCTGGTTTGAGCAGACGGTCTTTATCTTTGTCGCCGACCACACGGCCGGCAGCGCCGGAACCGAAGACCTGCCCGTCGCCAACTACCACATTCCGCTGTTCATCTACGCACCAACGCTCATCGAGCCACGCGAGTTCTCCGGCCTGACCAGCCAGATCGACCTGGCGCCGACCCTGCTCGGCCTTCTCAACATGGATTACGTGTCCACCTTCTTCGGGCGCAATGTGCTCCGCGCAGATGCGACACCCGGGCGAGCTCTGATCGGCAATTACCAGCACTTGGGGCTGTTCGACGGCAAGGATCTAGCGATCCTGAGCCCTCGTCGTGCCATGCGCCGGCATGACGATGCGTTGCGCCTGAGCCGAGAATCCAATGCCCGAATCGATGATCTGCTGATCAGGCGAAACATCAGCTATTACCAGAGCGCCAGCCATGACTACACCGAGGGCCTGCTGGGCTGGCAGCCCGACCTGAAGCAATCCGAACTCAGTCAGCGCTGAATCATCCCACCTTGCCCCTGCGATTTCGGGGGCATTGCCGGAATATCGAAATGTCTTGCTCCACCTCAAAATGCTCCAGGCCATTCAACTTCCATGTGGGCATGGGTATTCCGCTCGCCTTGATGCTGCTGCTCCTGGTCAACGACCCGACGCGAATCGATTTTGCCATCGCCAATTTCTTCTACAGCCCTGAGACGGGCTTCATTGGTCGCCATAGCTGGTTTCTCGAAGACGTACTGCATGACCGTGCCAAGCAGGCGGTCATCGCCATTGGTGTCCTGGCTATCCTGGGCTTTGGGCTCAGCTTGCTGCCGACAAAGCTGAAAGTCTGGCGCCGTTCACTGGGCTATCTGGTGCTGGCTCTGGCCTTGTCAACCAGCATCGTGACACCGTTGAAGGCGCTGACGGCGGTCCATTGCCCCTGGAGCCTGAGCGAATTCGGCGGTTCAGAAATCCATACGCCGCTGCTGAGCGAGCGGGAGCCAACCTTGAAACCCGGTCGCTGCTGGCCGGGTGGGCATGCGTCTGCCGGCTTCTCGCTGATTGCGCTTTACTTCTTCCTGCGTGACCGCAGACCACGTGCAGCAGCCTGGGCACTTGGGTTGGCCCTGGGGTTGGGAACCGTTTTTTCCATCGGCCGCATGATGCAGGGCGCCCATTTTCTGTCTCACAACCTCTGGACGCTGCTGTTTGATTGGGTGATCTGTCTGGCAACCTACCGCCTGGTGCTGTATCGACCAGCGGTTAAGCCTGCCGGAACGGATATTCCGGTTTCGGGCGCGGCTCAGGAGCTAGTCGAATGAGCAACGGCCAACATGCGCTCAGGCCTTCAAGCCGGACGGAAAAGGCCACACCGATGTTGGCCAGAAGGGATGCCGATGTCCCCTACCCGCGTGGCGCGGTTCACTTGCGTCGCATGGCCTGCCCCTTGGCCTGGTCGACATGGTGTTGCCATTCGCGGTCACGGTCGCGCCAGTTTCGGTCCCACGCCTCACGGTCTGCCGAACGCTCCGCCATCGCCTGACACTGACGGAAACCATTGCTCCAGCCCAAGCAGTTGCTCGCGTGTACTCTGGCAGCCTGCTAGCAATACGGTGGTAAGCAAGTAGGCGATGAACGCGCGGTGGGGTTGGATGCCTGAACGCATAGCTATCCGCACCCCGCATAGTGAAGGCTAAAAACATAGGCCAAGAATTAGCATCAAGGTGTGCTACAGCTATTCAGGCCACTACCGTGCAGCCCGGCTGGGCGCTCTTTCGGTTGTCTACTTGCAATCACCAGACCCACAATGAGGATCTGCATCGCAAGTTAGACGGATAGCGGCATTCTCCGGTTGTAATGTGCTGTGCCCAATATCGAAGCGCTCCCGCAAGATCGTTTGCAGTTGCGGCAGTATCTCTTCCCACTGCCCCATCGCTTCCACATCGACATGCGCTGCTAGCGCCTGGCTACTTGATGACAAGCTCCAGATATGCAGGTCATGGATAGAACAGACGCCGTCGACACGGGTTAGAGCGCAGCTGACTTCATGCGCATCGATTCCCATTGGCACACCTTCCATCAATACATGCGTCACCTCACGCAGCAGTCGAATGGCTGACACCAGAATCAATAGGCTGACGAAAAGAGACAGTATCGGGTCCGCAATGGACGGCCCGCCCAGATAGATGATTGCGCCTGCAATCAGCGCAGCGACCGAGCCCAGCAAGTCTCCCATCACGTGCAGGAGTGCTCCGCGAACATTTATGGTCTGCTCTCCGCGCATCAGCACCCAAGCCACCATGATGTTCACCAGCAAACCGACCCCGCCGATAACCAATACCATGCCACCCGCGACGGTTGGAGTATCTGCCATCCGACGGATCGCCTCGTAGGTGATGAATACAATCACGCCGAACATAAACAGAACGTTGAACAGAGCGCCGAGAATTTCTGCGCGCTTGAATCCAAAGGAATGCCGCCGCGATGCAGGCTTGTTGGCCAACAAGGCGGCAAAAGCACCGATTCCAAGAGACAATGAATCGGTAATCATGTGACCTGCGTCCGACAGCAGTGCAAGCGAATCGGCCATCAGGCCACCGAACACTTCGACAATTGCGAAACCTGTCGTGAAGATCAGCGCGAGCAATAATGTCTTGCCGCCACCATGGTTATGATTGTGGTCTGGCATTTTTGCGTCTTTCATCATTGATCCTCGAAAACTCACTGATGCACTTGGCTGGCTCGACGGCCTTGGCCGGATTGAGCAACCTTGGAGCGATGGGCTATCTCACCCTCCGATAACCAACGCTTCCAAAGAAGACCTTGTGGTTTAAATCACTCGTTTGACGCTCAGGTACTCGCCCTTGGTCTTGAGCGTGATCGTCACGTCACTGTTGCTACGGTTACGCCAGAACCAACCGTGGGTGCCGTCGAATATCGCAGTTAGTTCGCCTTTGTCGCCTTTGACCTGCTTGGCCTTGCTGTAGCTGTGGTAGTAGCCCTTCGGGCCGTTGTAGGGCTCGCCGTGTGTGTCGTGGTTAACCGGAGCGCCATTGGCTGTCCACTCGTAGCTGACCGTGGACTTGTCCAGCATTTCAAGCTTGATTTCACTCGCCTCGCCCGGTTTCAGCGTGACAGTCACTTCATCGGACTTCAGGGCCGGCTGTGGCTCTGCTACCGGCTCAGCCACAGGTGCCGCTGCAACTTGTTCTTGAGGTGCCAGCTGAGCGGGCGCGGGGGCTTGTACGACCGGGGCCGCCACTGGCTGAACAGCTGCATCCGCCGCCGCTTCTTCGGCCAGAATTTCCTTCATCTCACCCATCTGGGTCAGACCGAGTACCCGGCCAACACCCGTTGGGTCGATGGCGTATTCAGAGGGCATCACCACGGTAACCAGCAAGGCAGCGGCAACAGCTACTGCGATCACAGTGGAGCGCAGCAGCTGGCGGCTGGTTGGCAATTCGTTGAGCGTTGGTAGCTTGGTATTGAACATGCTGAAAATTCCTTATTAAGACACGATCAGGCCGGTGAGCTGGTAACCCATCAAGAGGAAACCGGCGCTCATCATGGCGACGTTGGCGGTGTAGGCATGACGCCAAAAGCTGGCGGTGCGCCGCCAATAGCCCATGACAATCAGGATGGCGCTCAGGGCCAGGACCTGGCCGATTTCGACGCCGACGTTGAAGGCAATCAGGTTGGCGATAAGACCGTCCGCCGAGATCTCGTATTCCTGAATCTTGGTCGCCAGGCCAAAGCCATGCAGCAAGCCGAAGATCAGTGTGGCCGCTTTGGTATTCGGCTGGTGGCCGAACCAACGCTGGAACGCGCCCAGGTTATCCAGCGCCTTGTACACCACCGAGAAGCCGATGATGGCGTCGATCACATAGGAGCTGATGCTGATTTCCGCCAACACGCCGATCAGCAGCGTCACGGTGTGGCCCACGGCGAACAGGGTGACGTAAAGGCCCACGTCTTTCAGGCGATAGAGAAAGAAGATCACCCCGAACAGGAACATCAGGTGGTCGTAGCCGGTGATCATGTGCTTTGCGCCCATGTAGATGAACGGCAGCACCATCACCCCCGAGCTTTCCTGAATAAAGCCCTTGTCGCCCTCGGCAACAGCGTGGGCCAACGCGTCAGGCATGCCGAGAAACAGCAATGCTGTGAACAGCAGCAACAGTAGTAGCGAGCGATTCGGACGCACGACAGATGCGCCCCTTGCGCCCATAGATAGCGAATGCATGGTTAAAGTCCTGAATTACTGTGGTCTTGGGCCGCACAGCGGCCTGTGTCAGAGCACGAATGCAGGACGGGGTGGCCGCTCAATCAGGAAGATCGGGCCGGGAGGAAGGGAATAACGAGGGGCGTCTATCGGCTTTGCACGCTCTGGCAGCGTATTGATACTCAGCAGCGTGGTCAGGTGCGGTGTTTCGTGCACATGGTCGGCTGTCAGCGAGGAGTGGTAATGATCCGCGCATGCCGCGCAAATAAATGCGCGCTCGCCATACGCATGCGAAGAAGCACCGTCACTGCCACCCCAGGCTGGCTGACTCGCCCCCATAAACAGCGCAGAGGTGTGCCCAACCCAGGCCATCAAGATGGCAAGAGCAACGGCGAATATCACCTTGGCACTGATGGATTGGCTAAGCATGTTGTGGTTTTTTTTGCCTGAGCGGTTGGCTTTCTGATGGCGTGGGTGGTTTGACCACATCCCCCCCAGGGGGATAGCATGCGAGAGTAATTCATCGACGCATGAGACTCAAGGCATGAGCGATAACGAACACGGCCACCAGCACCAAAGTCATGGCGATATCGTCAAAAGGTTGAAGCGCGCAGAGGGCCACCTGCGCAGCATCGTAGCTATGATTGAAGGCAGTCGATCCTGCGTCGACATCGCTCAGCAGCTGCATGCAGTGGAAAAAGCCGTCTGCCAAGCCAAGCGTGTCCTTATCCAAGATCATATCGACCACTGCCTGGAACACACGGTCGAAGCACTCGCTTCTGGGGAGCGAGCTTCACTCGAAGATTTCAAGCAAATCACCAAGTACCTTTAAGGGCGACTCAGTCTAAAAGGCTCCATCAATAGCGCTCTGGGAGATACGAATGGCTTGGGTTATCAGCAAATATTTTCTGACCGCGATGGTGGTGGTCGTGGTGTCGGAGGTTGCGAAGCGTAGTGACAAGTTTGGTGGACTAATTGCGGCGCTGCCTCTGATTACTGTACTGACACTGATCTGGCTAAACGTTGAAAAACAGCCAGCAGAGAAGATCGCAAATCATGCCTGGTATACCTTCTGGTATGTAATACCCACTCTTCCAACGCTACTCGCGTTTCCGGCGCTTCTGCCCCGGTTCGGCTTTTGGCCAACTCTGATGATCTACATCGTTGCTACTGCGGGCTGTTTCGGCTTGTTTGCGCTAGGTGCCCGTCGTTTTGGTATCGAACTGCTCTGAGAAACTCTATGGAGCGCTCGTCAAACCGTACTCAACTACCCGCTCAGTTTACGTCGCGTTCAACCACCCGACCTCCACGGGCGGATGGTACTTTTTAGATGCTTTGTGGATTCACTTGTACTTCGAAAGCAGTCGCCAAGTTGCGCAGCTACCATTCCGCGCTCCAGCATGTCTCTAATGTGACTTGTAGGCAGTGCGAGGCCTCGCTCGCTGCTGCCCACATCCAGTTCTGAACCCAGCTGCACTCCTCGGGAATATCTTGTCTGCTCATTCGGCGCCCCAAAGGCCTGGGTGCTGCCTCCAAGCCTTCGGGTAAGCTGCGAATGAACGGTCTACCGAGAGGTCACAGCCAGCCTACGCTGCTTGACCAGCATGTAGATCGCCGGAATGACCACAAGCGTCAATACGGTGGAAGAAATCATCCCACCCACCATCGGCGCGGCAATGCGTCGCATCACCTCCGAGCCGGTACCGGTGCCCCACATGATCGGCAGCAGGCCGGCCATGATGGCCACTACCGTCATCATCTTCGGCCGTACTCGCTCGACTGCACCAGTTATGACTGCCTGGTAGAGATCAGCCACCGTTAACTGCTCGCCGGCTGCTTCCCGTTCGGCTCGGCGCTCGGCGAGCGCATGGTCAAGGTAGATGAGCATGATCACACCGGTCTCGGCAGCCACGCCAGCCAGGGCGATGAAGCCCACCACCACGGCCACCGAGAAGTTGTAGCCCAGCGCCCACATGAGCCAGATACCACCCACCAGCGAGAACGGCACCGAGAGCATGACGATCAGCGTCTCGGTAAGCCGGCGGAAATTCAGGTACAGCAGCAGGAAGATCAACACCAGGGTCAGCGGCACGACGATTTTTAGCCTCTCCGCCGCCCGCTCCATGTATTCGAACTGGCCGCTCCAGGTCACGTAGTAACCGGGTGGAAAGGTCACCTGATCATTGACCGCCTGCTGTGCCTCTCGCACATAGCTGCCGATGTCGCGGCCGCGAATATCGACATAGATATATGCTGAGAGCAGCGCGTTTTCGGTACGAATGCTGGGCGCGCCCTTGGAAACGCTGATATCGGTGAGCTGCCCGAGCGGAATTTGTGCGCCGCCCGGCGTGGGCACCAGCACCTCGGTGGCAATACGCTGCGGGTCGGAGCGCAGCTCCCGTGGGTAGCGAACGCTGACGCCGAATCGCTCGCGCCCTTCCACGGTCGTGGTCACAAGCTCGCCGCCCAACGCAGTGGCTATGACCATCTGCACCTCCCCCACCGTCAGGCCGTAGCGGGCCAGGGCATCGTAGTCGGGGGCAATATCAAGATAGAAGCCACCCGTGATGCGCTCGGCAAACGCGCTGGTTGTCCCGGGCACCGCCTGCACAACCGTCTCGATCTGGGTGGCCAGCCGCTCGATCCCGGCGAGGTCCATGCCAAACACCTTGATGCCAATGGGCGTTCGTATGCCGGTAGATAGCATGTCCAGGCGCCCCTGAATGGGCATGGTCCAGCTGTTGGCCACACCCGGAAACCGGAGCGCTTCATCCATCTCGGCGATGAGCTTATCCATCGTCATTCCCGGCCGCCAGTGCTCTTCCGGCTTGAGGTTGACCACCGTCTCGAACATTTCGATCGGGGCCGGGTCGGTGGCCGTGGCCGCGCGGCCCGCCTTGCCGAATACCGAGGCTACCTCGGGAAAGCTCTTGATGATCCGGTCCTGCACCTGCATGAGTTCCGCAGCCTTGGTGATGGACATGCCCGGGAGCGAGGCCGGCATGTACAGCAGCGTGCCTTCGTTGAGGCGCGGCATGAATTCGCTGCCAAGCTGGCGCGCCGGCAGGATGCTCACGCCCAAAACCACGAGCGCCACCACGATGGTTGTCACCTTCCATCGCAGCACGATATGGATGATCGGGCGATAAATCCAGATCAGGAAACGGTTCACCGGGTTCTTGTGCTCGGGGATGATCCGCCCGCGCACGAACAACAGCATCAGCACCGGCACCAGCGTCACCGAGAGTAACGCCGCACCCGCCATGGCGAAGGTCTTGGTGAAGGCGAGCGGCGAGAACATCCGTCCTTCCTGGGACTCCAGCGTGAACACCGGTAGGAAGGAAACGGTAATGATCAGCAGCGAGAAGAACAGCGCCGGCCCCACCTCGCGGCAGGCCTCGATGATGACCTGCGCCCTCGGCTTGTCCGCTGGCGCCCGCTCCAGGTGCTTGTGCGCGTTCTCGATCATCACGATGGCCGCGTCCACCATTGCGCCGATAGCGATGGCGATGCCGCCCAGGCTCATGATGTTGGAATTGAGCCCCAGCCAGCGCATGACGATGAAGGCGATCAGGATGCCCACCGGCAGCATGAGGATGGCCACCAGCGCACTGCGTACATGCAGAAGAAACACAATGCACACCAGCGCGACGATGATCGACTCTTCCAGCAGCGTGACCTTGAGATTGTCCACGGCGCGCTGGATAAGATCCGAACGGTCGTATACCGGCTCGATCTCGACACCTTCCGGCAGGCCGGGACGAATCTCCTCTATCTTGGCCTTCAGGTTGTCGATCACGTTCATGGCATTTTCGCCGTAGCGGGCGACGGCGATGCCGCCGACCACCTCGCCCTCCCCGTTGAGCTCGACCACGCCGCGACGCTCATCAGGGCCGAGCTCGACGCGCGCCACATCGCGCAGCAGAACCGGCACCCCGCCCGCGGCCTTGAGCACCAGTTTCTCGATGTCCGCTGCACCACGCAAATAGCCGCGACCGCGCACCATGTACTCGGTCTCGCTCATTTCCACGATGCGACCGCCCACGTCGGCATTGCTGGTGCGAATGACGTCGGAAATGCGGCTCAACGGGATGTCGTAGGCCTGCAGCTTCTGCGGATCGACGGTGACCTGGTACTGCTGGACGAAGCCGCCGATGCTGGCGATTTCGGACACACCCTCGGCCTTGGTGAGTTGATAGCGCACGAACCAGTCCTGCAGCGTGCGCAGCTCCGCAAGGGTATGCCGCGCACTGGTCAGCGCGTACTGGTAGACCCAGCCAACGCCGGTGGCGTCCGGCCCCAGCGCGGGGGTTACGCCGGCTGGAAGGCTCTTGGAGGCGAAATTCAGGTACTCAAGCACCCGCGAGCGCGCCCAGTAGATATCGGTGCCGTCCTCGAAAATCACATAAACGAAGGAGGCGCCAAAGAACGAGAAGCCCCGTACCACCTTGGAATTGGGTACCGAGAGCAGTGCGGTGGTGAGCGGGTAGGTAACCTGATCCTCTACCACCTGCGGCGCTTGCCCTGGAAACTCGGTGTAGACAATCACCTGCACGTCGGACAGATCCGGCAACGCGTCCAGCGGGGTTTTCACCACGGCGTAGACGCCGGCGCCGATAATGATCAACGTGGCGAGCAACACCAGGAACACGTTGCGAACCGACCATTCAATGATTCTGGAGAGCATGTTCAATGCCCTCCATGGGAATTGCTGTGGCTATCCGGCATGACGTGGCCGGAATGCGCGTCTGGCGTGGCGTGGTTTTCGTGGTCATGCACATCATCCGGCGAAGCATGAGTCTCGCTGCTCCCGTGACTGCCCCCATGATTGTCGTCGCTGCTTTCAGTGTGGCCAGCATGGCCGCTGTGTGCGTCGTCATCGGTCGGGGTGGCGGCATGGCCAGGACTTTCGTGGCTCCCATGATCATGGGCATCGGCTGCCGCCGACTTCGGGCTCATGCCGCTCAGCGCTGCCTTGAGGTTGCTCTCGGCATCGATCAGGAAGTTGGCCCGCGTGACCACGGACTCTCCCTCGCCCAGCCCTTCAAGCACTTCAAGAAAGCCGTCTGCCAGTCTGCCGGTAAGCAGTTCGCGCGGCTCGAAGCGACCCTCACCCAGGGCGACCAGTGCGACCTGCCGAGTGCCGCTGTCGATCACCGCCGAGTCGGGAACCGCGAGCACGGGTGTGCGCTCCCCAGCAGCCAGCTGGGCAGTGCCAAACATGGCCGGCTTGAGCAGGCCGTCGGGATTGGACAGCTCGATACGAACCTTTACAGTGCGGGTCTGCGGCGAGAGATCGGGGTAGATGAAGGTCACCTCGCCAGTGAAATGGCGGCCTGGATAGGCGCTGACCGTGAGCTGTACCGCTTGCCCCGGTTTTACCAACGCCAGGTCCTGCTCGAATACCTCAGCGATAAGCCAGACGGTATCGAGGTCCGCAATTCGGTAGAGAGCGTCCCCGGCCTGGAAGCGCATGCCTTCCAACGCCGGTTTGTCCAGTACGACCCCATCCACCGGAGCGGTGATCGTCAAGGTACGGCTGGTTTTGCCGGTACGGCGCAAGCGCTCAAGCTGTGCTTCGCCAATATCCCAGTTGCGTAGCCGCTGCATGGCAGATTCTGAGAGTGAGGCGACCCCCTGCCTGGCATTCGCACTGCCAGCCGCTAGGCGCTGTCGTCCAGCATTGGCGATCAAGAACTCCTGCTGCGCCGAGACCAACTCGGGGCTATAGACGTCTATCAACGGCTGGCCCTTACGGACCGGCTCACCGGTGGTGTTCACATGGAGCTTCTCAATCCATCCGTCGAACTTCGGCGCCAGGGTGTACTGGCCACGCTCGTCCACCTGCACCGTACCGACGGCACGCACCGTGCGCGTGAGCACGCGGCGCTCGACCGGCGAGGTCAACACACCCAGTAGCTGGATCTTCTCGGGACTGATGGTTACGGTACTTCCGGATTCCTCACCCTCGTAGACGGCGATGTAGTCCATGCCCATGGAGTCCTTCTTCGGCACTGGCGAGGTGTCCGGCAGGCCCATGGGATTACGGTAGTAGAGAACCTTGCGCTCGCCCCGCGCGCCAGCGGGCGCCTCGTTGGCATACACCGGGATGTAGTCCATCCCCATCGGGTCCTTCTTCGGCACCGGCGAGGTATCGGCCAGGCCCATGGGATTGCGGTAGTAGAGAGCCTTGCGCTCCTGTGGCGCGCTGCTACCGACGGCCGCTGAAGGTGCGGGCTTTTGCGCCATCATGTAACCGCCTGCAAACCCGGCGATTGCGGTGGCGAGGGCAAATGCGCCGGCGCCCAGAATCATGCTGCGTTTCATAGCTCTGCTCCGACAAGACGCTCCAGTTCCACCACCCGTACGCGCTGCTCCAGTTCATCCGAAAGGAGCGACAGCCGCAGTTGACGGATCTGTCGCTGGGCATCGAGCAAGGTGGCGAAATCGACGTTGCCGGTCTGATAGCTGGCGAGCGCCGATTGATAGGTGAGTTCCGCCTGCGGCAAGAGCGTTCTTTCGGTTAGCGCGTGCTGCCGAAAGGCTGTCTCCAACGCCGACCATGCTTCACCGACGCTACCGGCGAGGCGACTGTTGACCGCTTCGCGCCGCGCCTCTGCGGCATAGCGCATTGAGACGGCCTCGCGCTGCTCGGCGCTGCGGCGCCTGCCCCACAGTGGAACGTTCATCTCCAGCATCAATTCGAATTCTTCTGCGCGGTTGCCCATCTGCACAACGGCGGTGCCGACGGTGATATCCGGAATCCAGTTTCGATTCGCGAGCTCCTCGGCGCGCCGGGCTTCCTGAATCCGTGCATTGAGCTCGGCCACTTGAGGATTGCCGCCAAGGATTCTCGCCTGCAGCTCCGCCAGGGTAGGCACCGCGGCAGGCAGCGCGGACCAACCGGCAGGCGTCGCCAGCGGCGCGTTCGCCGGGCGGGCCAGAATACCGTTGAGCCGCGCCGCAGTACCGCGCCGGTCACGCTCCAGCGTTAGCAGCTCGCTCTGCAGGCTGCTGTGCTCGGTCTGCGCCTTGATCACGTCTTGTTGCGGTGCAAGCCCGACCCGGTAGCGCGCCTCGGCGATGCTCTCAAGCTCATCCACCAGGCTCCGCAACTCCTCGGTCACCTGGGTGGCGGCATGGGCGTACTGGTATTCGTTGAAGGCGAGTTTGACCAGGCTTCTGAGCTCGACCCGGCTCAGGCGCTCGCGCGCCACCGCCTGCTCTGCGCCCGCCTCGGCGATCTCGCGGGCAAGCCCTCGCTTGCCGCCCAGCGGAAAGGTCTGACGGAACGCGTAGCGTGTGCTGCCGACGCCGCTCGGCGAGAGGCTCGGGTCGTCACGGGCGATACCCATTTCTTCGAACGTGAGCATCGGATCAGGAAGCGAGCCGGCCACGTCGGGCCGCTCCCAGGCGGCCTGTCTCTCATACCCTGCAGCCCGCAGCTCAGGGCTCTGGCGTTCGAGCAGGTCGAGCAGCGGAGGCAAGGTGGCGCCAAATTCGGCTGACTCTGGTGCGGCTTGAACACTGCCGCTCAGAACAAGGCCCAGGGTGACAGCAGCCAGCAGCACTCGTTGGCTGCCAGGCAACGGTTGAACGATCCAGTTCATAGCTTCCCCTTTCTGCTATGCCGGCCCCTTTGATCGCAGCGCCGAAAGCCAAAACCTTTCCCAGCTTCGGCTAGGTCCACCAGGCTCTCTCTCATCGCGCAGAGCGAAAGGTGCACCAATGAGCCACTTCCTTTTCTCAAAATATTCATCAGATCTAGCTCCGTAGCACGCGGAGTCGGCACAAGGAAAAGCATGGGCTCGTTAGTGATCCGAGCCTCGAATTAAGAAGCGTTTTTTATTGCCTGGCTTTATTGCAGATCAGGCCTGTCATGCAGATGACCTGGACATTACATCGATGTCAGCTTTTTCAAAGCAATACTGATATGCCGAAAATCCAACACGGAGATCTGGCGCAACGAGACTTGCGTTCTTAAATATTAACTTTTTAAAAAACATTAGCCGGACAAACCAATCAATTACAACAATGTAATCCTGAAGTCATCCACCTGAAATCCCGCCGGACTTATAGTGCCAGCGACATTTTAATCAGGAGTTGAACATGAACACTGGCAGAATCATGGCCGCATTATCATTGATGACGGTAACTTCGCTGACCATGGCTGGAGGTAGTTCGGATAGCACTTATGGAGAAATGATTCGCGCAAACGAAAAGGCGATGCAGGAATACGCCATCTCCACCGGAAAGAATCCACCGAAAGTAGTGCACTATCGTTATGGAATGGAGCTAGACATTGCCAAAGTTATCCAAACCACACCAACTGACATAACTTGCAATGAGGTGATACCGGCACAGATGACTTACGAGGACTCCAAGGGCAACTTAAACACTCTTGAATATGATGTAATGGGAACTAACTGCCCGGGATAACACAAGGAGCGTTCAACTGTCGAGCGGCATGAAGGCCGCTCGCATATGATTACGCTATATACCTGAGAGATAACCCACCTATCGCTGAACTTTCAGCCGACTTTATGTATCGCATCCAACAATGCGGGGCGGGGCGTTGAAAGCTTTGATACCACTACCGGCGAGTGGTATCACGGCGGCTACCTGACCAGCGTCCCGCTGTATACATGCCAATCACCTTGTAGACATGCAAAACGCCGCCTACATCCATATCTAGCGTGCCAGACAGCGGCGATCCCGATGAAGTCAGTGCGCTTGGTGAGCCAGTGACCGATAACGGTAGAGCCTGATCTTGCTCAGCGCCCATTTCGGCAGCTTGCAGGAAAGCAACCATGCCTCAAATTTACTCGTCACTCATGCCTCAAACAGACATACCGGTGGCTTTGATCTGGTCAAGGCTGCCGGGTATAGCGTTTGGCACAGTTCAGTATCGACGAGCCTTGGTGCTAAGCGGCATCTAACGCATCTGAAGATGCGTTTACCAATGCGAACACGGATAAGCGATTTACTACTCAACTCCGGCACGTGGATGTTCCATGGGGGGCATCAATGGAACATTCGTGCGCCTTCGCGGGCGAAGCATGCACTACGGGGAATGGGCATCAAGAGCACCGACGTCGCCTCCGGCTAAAACTTCAGCGTTACCGACAGTGCCCTCTGCCTCCTAGCTTATAACTGTCTTCGTCCTCTCTGACTCAAAACCATACCCGGATGCCAGCGACAAAGCGCGCCTCTGAAACATCCCCGTCCTCCTCACGCACCAGGTCTGCAGTGTTGCCATAGGAGCGGCTCCAGGAAACACCGATATAGGGCGCGAACTGCCGGACGATTTCATAGCGCAGACGCAAACCAAGTTCGGTATTGGCCAGCCCCGACCCTACGCCTCGTTCTGGGTCGTTCTTACCGTAGAAGTTCACCTCGGCTGTCGGCTGAAGAATCAGCCGGTTGGTAAGCAAAATATCGTACTCACCCTCGAGGCGAGCTGCGGTCTGGCCATTCTCACCAATAAATGCGGTAGCTTCTGCTTCGAAAGCATAGAGCGCCAACCCCTGCGCGCCAAACGCCGCCCACGTCTGTGGTGAGTCCGGCTTAAAATCCTGGCGGACGCCAGCAACCACATCCCACCAGGGTCCGATCGAGCGCCCGTAAAGTAGCTGCAGTTCGGCATCCTCAGTAACGCCGTTGGTGCGCTCCCCCTCCGAGCGAAACCAGACCCGGTTGATATCGCCGCCAAGCCAGCCGGAGGCGTCCCAAGCAAGGGCGCTACCGTCATTCGCATCCTGATACTCAAGCTGATCAAGAAGAAAAAAGCCATTGATGGCGCTGTCATGTACCTGATGGCCGGGCAGCGGCGGAAACGCCGCCTTCCGGTCGGCGTCCGTAAGAACCGGAATGGGCGTACGACTGGTCGCTCTCGCAACGTCAGCGGAGCCATGGTTCATCTTGGAATGATCCATGGCGCTATGATCCATCTCACCCATTTGCCCTTGCATGGCGCCGTGATCCATCTTGCTGTGATCAGCCGCAGGAGTCTGGTTCTGCGACGTTCGCACCCTGGTTGGCTGGCTATGATCCATGCCTCCCATTGCGCTCGGTGCAGAGCCATGATTCATCTGGCTATGGTCCATGGGCATGGAGCCATGGACCATCGCGGAATGGTCCATTTCAGCAGCTGCGGTGAAACCACCGCTGAGGGCGCTCAGCGATACAGCCAGCGCTATGAACGAAGGACGCGTGATCCTAGTGGTCATGGTTCGAACCTGCCTCGGCTTTGCCGCCATGCCCACCCATCATTTTTTTATGATCCATCCCATCATGATTCATGGAACCGTGATCCATAGCGCCATGGTCCATTTGCTTCATCTGGGATGTCTTTTCTTGCGACGCAGGAGCCGCTTTGCCACCAGCACCCTTGTGCGTTTCAGCCGAGTGCTGGACATGCTCGTTGTGATCTTGATTTGCCATCGAGGTAGGGACGTACAAGGTGGCTATCAGGCTCAGCACGGCGACACCACCAAACAGCGCTTTTCGTTTCAGCAAATTGCTCATTGAATCTCTCCTCTACTCGTCCACACGAACTTCACGGAACATGCCCATTTCCATGTGAAGCAACAGGTGGCAGTGGTAAGCCCAACGCCCCAATGCATCGGCCGTCACGCGATAACTACGTTTCGAGCCCGGCGGGATGTCGATGGTGTGTTTGCGCACCAGAAAGTTGCCGTTCTCGTCTTCAAGATCACTCCACATGCCATGCAGGTGAATTGGGTGGGTCATCATCGTGTCGTTGACCAAAGTGATACGAACACGCTCGCCATACTTGAGTCGCAGCGGTTCAGCATCAGAGAACTTGATACCGTCGAACGACCAAGAAAACTTCTCCATGTGCCCGGTGAGGTGCAGTTCAATGGTGCGGCTCGGATCGCGGCCGTCCGGATCGAGGAAGGTGCTGCGAAGATCAGAGTAAGTGAGGACTTGACGCCCGTTGTCACGCAGGCCGATTCCCGGGTCGCTCAGATTTGGCGCCGGCGTCATGGTCTGCATGTCAACTAAAGGGTTATTGGTTTCGGAAGCCGGGTGCGACTGCATCGTGCCATGGTCCATCCCCGCCATTTGGCTGTGATCCATACCGGACATGCTGCCATGGCTCATGCCTGCCATTTGGCTGTGGTCCATGCCTGCCATCTTGCTGTGATCCATACCGGCCATAGAGGCCATCCCGCTCTGCATAGAGCCATGCTCCATGCCATCCATGCTGCCGTGATCCATGCCCATGTCGGCCATTGAGATAAGCGGACGAGGGTCGACCTCTGGGACAGGCGCGCTCAGCCCTTCGCGAACCGCCAAGGTGCCCCTGGAATAGCCGGTACGATCCATGGATTGCGCGAAGATGGTGTAAGCCTGCTCGTTTTCGGGTTCGACGATGACGTCGTAGGTTTCGGCCACGGCGATGCGGAACTCATCGACACTGACCGGTTTGACGTACTGTCCATCAGCCGCAACCACCGTCATCTTCAGACCAGGAATACGAACATCGAAGTAGGTCATGGCTGCAGCATTAATGAAACGCAGCCGAATTTTTTCGCCCGGCTTGAAGATGCCCGTCCAGTTGCCGTCCGGCGCCTGGCCGTTCATGAGGTAGGTGTATGTGTAGCCACTGACGTCGGCGAGATCCGTAGGGCTCATCTTCATCTCGGCCCACATCTTGCGGTCGGCAATAGCAGCGGACCATCCCATCTCGCTCACGTCATCAATGAAGTCACCGACGGTGCGTTTGTGATAGTTGTAATAGTCCGATTGCTTCTTCAACTTTGCCAGGACCCGATCCGGATTCTCGTCGGTCCAGTCGCTCAACAGCACCACGTAGTCACGATCGTAGCTGAAAGGTTCGGGATCTTTCGCATCGATCACCAAGGCACCATAGACTCCGGCCTGCTCTTGGAGGCCCGAATGGCTGTGGTACCAATAGGTACCATTCTGGTTGACATCAAATTTGTACTCGTACATGCCGTCCGGAGCGATGCCATGGAAGCTCAAGCCAGGCACACCGTCCATGTTGGCCGGCAGGATAATGCCGTGCCAGTGAATGGACGTATCCTCATGCAAACGATTGCGAACCCGAAGAGTGACCGTATCTCCTTCCCGCCAGCGCAGGATCGGCCCTGGAAGTGAACCATTGATAGTCATTGCGGTGCGGGCCGCGCCCGTTATGTTTACTGGAATCTCACCAATGAACAGATCAAAGTCGTTACCGGTCAGCACGTTAGCTTGTCCTGGGCTAGTGACCGCCCAAACCGGCACGCGCCACATGCCCAGGCCACCAAGTATTCCAGTTGCGGCTAACCCTTTGATGAAAGTTCGCCTTGTGGGTTTTCTATGCATATTTCTTCATCCAATTATTAGATGAGCTGGTAGTTCATAATCCAGCCTCGGGCTTGTAGCGCCCTGATGGACATTTAAAGCACGCAGTAACTCAAACAACTTGCTGATCAGTCCTGATAAGCGAACTTACAAGATAGCAACCATGCTCCACTCATTAAGCGGGGCAGTACTTTTACGTTAGGCGCTTAACGTATCTCTACCTTGCCGACCATTCCCGCTTGATAGTGTCCCGGAATATTGCAAGCAAACTCCAGATTCTTGGTTTTCGAGAACGTCCAGATCAACTCTTCGCGGGCGCCGGGTTCGATCAGAACACTGTTCGGATCATCGTGTGTCATCCCGCCATCCATTTCACCTTCCATATGGCTCATATCATGAGCACCAGTCGGGGTAAGCATGCCGCTGCGAAACATCGCAATCATTTCTTGCTCGTGCGCGGCATGGGTGGCCGAGTAGCCGAGGTTGAATTCATGAAGCAGGGCTCCATCGTTATGCAACACAAAACGGACAGTCTCACCTGCCTTTACTTCAATCGTCTCAAGCGCAAAGACGTTATCGCTCATTCGTACCTCAATGGTGCGATCTACCGCCTGCGCGTCTCCTGGTTGCCCAAAGTCGAGCGCATGACTATGGCCGGGGGCGGCCATTGCAGCAGTAGCGCTGAAGACCAAACCAAGTGCGGAAAAAAGGGAAAGAGAATAAATTTTCATTGGCTGGAGCTCATTCAAGTTATTGAGGAGTACCCAAGAGTAGGACGACTGACCTGCCGGCTGGCTTACCCTGAAATTACATTTGTGTAACCTTCAGCATGCCTCTTCGCCAAAAGCCGCAGGCAGAAAAAAGGCGCCCGAAGGCGCCAATAGGCCAAGGAGCAATGTGGAGGCCTGGAAAAATTTACTCGCCATAACGCCGTTCGGAGCCTCACTGCATCGTGAGCACAACAGATACCCTGCAAACTCTAGACACCCTGTTCTGTCAGCCACCTGAAGCGGACGTTACATTTTTGTAAGCTTCTGGTTGAGGGCCCTAATTGCCTGCACACTCAAGCTGTCGAGTTTCGGAGTCTGTACGCATGAAATTACTGGTAGCTGAAGACGAACCCAAAACCGGGGCGTATCTGCAACAAGGCCTGACTGAAGCCGGATTCAACGTTGACCGGGTCATGACGGGTACAGATGCGCTTCAGTACGCGCTGAGTGAAACCTACGACCTTCTGATCCTGGACGTCATGATGCCAGGGCTGGATGGGTGGGAGGTGCTGCGTATGGTCAGAGCAGCAGGGAAAGACGTACCGGTATTGTTCCTGACAGCACGTGATGGTGTAGAAGACCGCGTCAAGGGTCTTGAGCTCGGCGCGGACGACTACTTGATCAAGCCGTTTGCTTTCTCCGAGCTTCTAGCAAGAGTCAGGACCTTGCTTCGCAGGGGCAGTGGCTCCCCTGCCCAGACCACCCTAAAAATTTCGGATCTCGAAGTGGATCTGCTGAAGCGCCGAGCCATTCGTGCCGGAAAGCGTATCGATCTGACCGCAAAGGAATTTGCGCTGCTGGAATTATTGATGCGCCGGCGCGGCGAAGTACTGCCGAAATCCCTGATTGCCTCTCAGGTATGGGATATGAACTTCGACAGCGACACCAATGTCATCGAGGTCGCGGTACGCCGTCTGCGCGCAAAAATAGACGACGACTTCGAGCCCAAGCTGATTCAGACCGTGCGCGGCATGGGATATATGATGGATGCGCCGGAATGAGCGTGCGCCACCTTTCGCTGACGGCCCGCATGAGCCTGATGTTCATGTCTGTAGTGGTCGTGGTTCTGACGATGGCCGGCCTGAGTTTTAACGTGCTCAGCCAGCATCACTTCGAAGTGCTGGATCGACAGGCCCTGGTCGAGAAGCTCGAATCGACCCGGCACATCCTCAATAACGCACGCAGCGATGCAAGCCTCACCGAGGAACTGCCGCAGTTACGAGCCCTGCTCGGTGCCCATCATGATCTGGCGGCCACCATCCTGAGCGGTGATGGCAGGGTACTTTTTTCCGACCCCAAGGCTGCCGATGTCCCGGAAAGCTTCAGGCATGCGGAAGAGCAAAGCATGTGGGAATGGCAGAATGCAGGACACCTGTATCGAGGGATGACTGCGCAAATTTCCGTGGCAGACAAGTCCGAACCCCTCACAGCTCTGTTGATTCTCGATGTCACGAGCCATGCGCACTTCTTCGAGACCTTGCAGCGATGGTTCATTGCCGGGCTAGTAATCAGCGCCCTGATCAGTGCCGCTCTAGGCTGGGTCGTTGTTCGAAGCGGGTTAAGACCTCTTCGGCAAGTGACCCACCTCGCAACATCAATGTCAGCCCGGTCGTTACAGGAGCGAATTCCGCTAGAGCCAGTACCACTAGAGCTGCAGCAGCTCGTTCTGTCCTTCAATGCGATGCTGGGCCGCCTGGAAGATGCCTTCGTACGGCTGTCCAATTTCTCGGCTGACATCGCCCATGAACTGCGAACCCCTGTCAGCAATCTGATGACCCACACCGAGGTAGTGCTCACCCGAAAGCGGGACCTCGATGCTTACGAGGATAACCTCTACTCCAATCTGGAAGAATTTAAGCGAATGTCACGCATGATTGATGACATGCTTTTTCTAGCAAAATCTGACAACGGATTGATAATTCCAGAACAAAGCACTATCGAACTTTCGAGATTAGTTTCCAAGCTGCTTGAGTATTACCACCTATTGGCCGAAGAGCGCGGTATACACCTCTCAGCTTCAGGTAGAGGCGAGGTGCTGGGAGATAAGTTGATGCTCAATAGAGCGCTCTCCAACTTGTTATCCAATGCGCTGCGCTATACCCCGACCGGGGAAAACATCTCTGTAACGATTCGTGAGACGGAAGAGACGGTCATTCTTAGCGTCGAGAATCCCGGCGGGACGATCAAACCAGAACATCTGGAAAAACTTTTCCATCGTTTCTATCGGGTCGATCCAGCACGGCGTGAGGGCAACCCAAGCAACGCTGGCCTCGGTTTGGCAATCACTAGATCCATCGTTGAAGCCCATAACGGGAGAATCTGGTGTACCTCTGCAGGTGGCGTAACGGCCTTTTATATGGAGTTCCCCGGCAAGCCGCATAGCAGCAAAGGCAATCACCTTTGATATCAAGCAGCTACAGCGAACCAATAGCCTTACAATATTGTAATGTAAGTCATCGAAACAGAAGGACTCTAAGCCTGTCGTATTGAATGGACCTAGCTGATGATTGCCGCGACCGGCGTAAGGTTCAAAGCTAACCATGAACTTCAGGAGGACATATGGACAACAAAATATTCGATAACTGTATTCAAGCTTGCTCTAACTGCGCCCTCGTGTGCGAAAAATGCGCATCTGCCTGTCTACGTGAAGAAAACGTCCAGGCGATGGCTCGTTGCATTGAACTCGACAGGGATTGTGCTGACGTGTGCGCTCTGGCAGCCAGACTTATGAGTCGCCAGAGCCAGCTATCCAAAGAATTATGCGCACTGTGTGCAAAGATCTGCCGGGCCTGCGGCGAAGAGTGCGCCAAGCATCAGATGGATCATTGCCAGGAATGCGCAAAGGCTTGCATGAAGTGTGCTGAAGAATGTGAACGCATGGCTGCGTAGTCGAACTTGCTGCCTTTGCCAGGGCAATCTCAAGCCTTGGCAAAGACAGCAATTAGCCCTTAAAAAATCAGCCGTTATTGATGCCAACCGGCACGCCTCGGTATTCTACAGTATGAATGACGCCATCGGGGGTGCGAATCTTTATTTCATATGGCCGTACACGACCATCAGAGCGACCCATAACTCTCTTGCCCTTATAATCCACGCTTAAAACCTTACCATCCTTAAGAAGTTTATTTAGAACCTGCTTGCCATCAGCCGCCGAATAATCATGTCGCATCTGCGATTCATGGCCACCTTCAGTCGCTATCGCCAAAGAGGCAGCCATAGTTAGAGCGAGAACAGTGAGTGTTTTTTGCAGGCCTTGCATGATTAATACCTCTAGGTAGTTGATGCCTGTAGCTTAAAGGCACCACCCTTACGGCATGATGATTCGATTATTACAACTTCGTAATTCAACTAATTACTTATATAGGGCCATGTGCTGGCGGCATGCACGGATACCCGAGAGCGAAAACCCGCTATAGCTTACATAAATGTAATGTTTAGGTCAGGCCACTGTCAGCCGCTCGCGGGTACTCTATATAAAATATCTTCGAGTGCGCGCAGGGTTTAACAGGAGCGGTAATGTCTCAGGCCAATCAGCCACATCCCACACTTCAGACCCCATCGGATCGTGACCCTGTTTGTGGCATGACGGTCAAATCCGACAGTCCGCACCAGACCAGCCACGCCGGCCAACAACTGCTCTTCTGCAGCCAACGCTGTCTGGAAAAATTCAATGCCGAGCCAAGCAGATATTTGGATGCTGGGGATGCTCACGGCGAGACGCCGACCGTCGATCACGGCGCCGAATACACCTGCCCGATGCACCCGGAAATACTGCAGATCGGCCCAGGCACATGCCCCAAATGCGGCATGGCCCTGGAGCCGGTCATGCCCGAACTGGAAGAAGAGGACAACCCGGAGCTCAGAGACTTTTCTCGACGCTTCTGGTGGACGTTGCCGTTGACCGTGATTGTCACTGTATTGGCAATGGGTGAGCACGCTATCTCGCTGTTTCACGGCGCCACGCAGAACTGGGTCGAACTGGCGCTAGCCACCCCGGTGGCGCTCTGGGCCGGCTGGCCCTTCTACGTGCGCTGCGTGCAATCGTTCATCAACCGCAGCCCGAACATGTGGACGCTGATCGGCCTCGGAACCTCCGCCGCCTACCTGTACAGCCTGATCGCCACCCTGGCGCCCGGCGTATTCCCCGACCACTTCATGCAGGGTGAACGCATCGGCGTGTACTTCGAGGCGGCAGCGGTAATCATCTCGCTGACTCTGCTCGGCCAAATCCTGGAACTCAAGGCGCGCTCGCAGACCTCGGCGGCAATCAGATCGCTGCTCGGTCTGGCGCCCAAGACCGCCCGGCGTATCAACGCCGATGGCAGCGAAGAGGACATACCCCTCACCCACGTGCACAGCGGCGACAAGCTGCGGGTGCGCCCAGGCGAAAAAGTGCCGGTTGATGGCATGGTGGTGGAAGGCGAAAGCGCGGTGGACGAGTCGATGCTGACCGGCGAGCCGGTGCCGATCATGAAACGCGTCGGTGATAGCCTGATCGGCGCTACCCTCAACAGCCACGGCAGCTTGGTGATGCAGGCACAAAAGGTCGGCAGCTCGACCGTGCTTGCGCAGATCGTGCAGATGGTAGCCCAAGCGCAGCGCTCCAAGGCGCCAATGCAGCGGCTGGCCGACGTCATTGCCGGGCGTTTCGTGCTGGCGGTCATCGCCATCGCTGCTCTGACCTTTGTCGTATGGGGCCTGTGGGGGCCGGAACCGAGCTGGGTGTTCGGTCTGATCAACGCAGTCGCGGTACTGATCATTGCCTGCCCCTGCGCCCTGGGCCTGGCCACGCCGATGTCGGTGATGGTCGCCACCGGCAAAGCGGCCGGCAGCGGCGTGCTGTTCCGCGATGCTGCCGCGATAGAAAACCTGCGCAAGATCGACACTCTGATCGTCGATAAGACCGGCACCCTCACCGAAGGCCGCCCTGCTTTCCACAGCGTCGAGGCGGCGCCCGGCTTCACGCGGGACGAGGTGCTGCGACTGGCCGCCAGCCTGGATCAGGGCAGCGAACATCCCCTGGCACACGCCATCGTCGATCATGCCCGTGCCCAGGGCCTTGCGCTGAGCACGCCTGAAACCTTCGAATCGGCCTCCGGCATCGGCGTGCGTGGCAAGGTTGACGGCCGCGACTTGCAGTTGGGCAACACCGCGCTGATGAATGATGCCGGCGTGGATGCCAGCCCGCTCAAGGGGCATGCCGAACAGCTGCGCGGCGAAGGCGTGAGCATCATGTTCCTGGCCGTGGACAACGTACTGGCCGGTCTGCTGGCGGTTTCCGACCCGATCAAACCGACCTCAAAACTGGCGATCCAGCGCCTGCAGGCAGACGGCATACGGGTGATCATGGCCACCGGCGATGGCCTGACGACTGCCCGTGCCGTAGCCCGCGAACTGGGTATCGAGGAGGTGCACGGCGAGGTCAAGCCGCAGGACAAGGAACGCCTGACCGCCTCGCTGCAACAGCAAGGGCACCGCGTGGCCATGGCCGGCGACGGCATCAACGACGCCCCGGCCCTGGCGCGCGCCGATATCGGCATTGCCATGGGCACCGGCACCGATGTGGCGATGAACAGCGCCCAGGTCACGCTGGTCAAGGGCGACCTGCTCGGCATCCTGCGCGCGCGCAGCCTGTCGGTGGCCACCGTGCGCAACATGCACCAGAACCTGACCTTCGCCTTTCTTTACAACGCTCTGGGCATTCCTTTGGCAGCCGGCCTGCTCTACCCGCTGACCGGCCTCCTGCTGTCACCAATAATCGCAGCGCTGGCGATGAGCATGAGCTCCGCTTCGGTGGTGTTCAACGCCTTGAGACTGCGCAAGGTATCAATCGACTGAAACTCTTGACCTTGCCACCTTGGCAAGGTTGAGAATTGCCTCAACCCCAGCAGCAACCTCGCAAGGAGATTGTCATGAGCACCGTTGAATTGAGTGTCAAAGGCATGAGCTGCGGCTCATGCGTCCTGCATGTCACCGAGGCGCTCAACGCAGTTGAAGGCGTCACCGAGGTCGACGTCGATCTGCAAGCGGCCAGTGTGCGGGTCAGCGCTGAGTGCGACAGCGATGTGCTTGTCGCCGCCCTGGGTGATGCTGGATACCCCGCCCAACTGAGCAGTCCGGCGGCCTCATCGAGCCCCGCCAGGAAAACCGGATGCGGTGGCAGCGGTGGCTGCTGTTGCAAGTGAGCAAACCATTGGAAACAGGTTTTTTATGTCCAGAACACTGACTACCGCGGCGCTCGCCGCCCTGCTGCTAAGTGGCGCCGCCCAGGCCGCGCAACCCCTGATCATTGATGTGCACCGCGACGCCAACTGTGGATGCTGCAAGGACTGGATTACCTACCTGGAGAACAACGGCTTCGAAGTCCGCGACCACGTCGAACGCAACATGAACACAGTCAAGCAAGACCTCGGCGTGAAACCGCGTCTGGCTTCCTGCCATACAGGCGTGATCGATGGAAAGTTCGTTGAAGGTCACGTGCCCGTGGCGCAGATCCTGGAGCTTCGCAAGCGCCCTGACCTGCTGGGCATCGCCGTGCCAGGCATGCCGGCTGGCTCACCAGGCATGGAGTATGGCGACGTCAAACACCCGTACCAGGTGATCGGGATAACCCGCACTGGCCGAGAAAAGGTCATTGCCAATTATCCGCTGGAACAAGCCCCGCATTAATAGCGACTCGCCGGGCGGGCTGGTACTGGCTGGCATCCTGCGATGCACTGAATCGCAGCGGAGGCCATCCCCCCCAGCCCGCACTTCAAAAATCCCGGCTCCGTTAACAAGCTGAAATAGACCTCCTTTTCGTTATTAGCCCGCGAGATGGTCATGTCCCGCCTCCTGCCGTATCTGCTGCTGCTACTGCTTGCCTTGCCAGCCAACGCCGAGATATTTGATTCTTCGCGTCCTCAGTCGGCTCTGTTCGGCACTCCGCTGAACAACAGCCAGGATTTCCTTCCGGTAGACAAAGCCTTCCGCCTCGACCTGTTGGAAACCGGTAAGGACAGTGTCCGCCTGCGCTTCATAAATGCCGAGGGTTATTACCTCTATAAACATCGCTTCGCATTCACCAGTGACCACCCGCAAGTGTCAATCGGCACGCCGCAATGGCCCGCGGCCGAACCGAAAACCGATGAATTTTTCGGCGATGTCGAGGTGTTCTACGGCGTTACCGACTTGCTGCTACCCGTTAATAACCTCCTGAACACACCGTTCACCTTACAAGTGAGCTATCAGGGCTGCGCTGATCTGGGGCTGTGCTATCCGCCAGAGATTCGCAGCTTCGAGGTAGGTGATCCCTCCCTCATTGCAGCCGTGCAACAAGGGGTCGCCATTGACTGGCGTAGTCTGGCGCTGTTCTTCCTGGCTGGCTTGGGCCTGACTTTCACACCCTGCGTGCTGCCGATGCTGCCAATTCTGTCTGGCGTGGTATTACGCGGACAACTCGGCGGAATGCGTGGATTACGCCTATCGCTTGCCTACGTACTCCCCATGGCTGCCAGCTTCGCCCTGCTTGGTGCGCTAATGGGCATGTTCGGCGCTGGCCTCAACCTACAAGCGCGCCTGCAGTCACCGTGGCTGTTGGTGCCCTTTGCGATGTTCTTCACTGTTTTCGCCCTGGCCATGTTCGGCGTATTCGAGTTGCGCATGCCGCGCTTGATCACCGAACGACTGGATCGCCTGGCCGGCCAAACCCGCGGGGGTTCAATGTTGGGCGCCGCCACGCTCGGCGTACTGTCGAGCCTGCTGGTTTCGCCCTGTGTGACTGCCCCTCTGGTCGGCGCACTGCTCTACATCAGCACCACCGGCGACGCACTGGGTGGCGGCCTTAAGCTGTTTGCCCTCGGGTTGGGCATGGGCGCGCCGCTGGTATTGTTCGCCATCGGCGGCGGAGCATTGCTACCCAAGTCTGGTACCTGGATGGTCGGTGTGCGCAAAGCCTTCGGCGTGATGCTGCTGGCTGTCTCTGTATGGCTGCTGGAACGCGTGCTACCCGCTCCAGTGACTTTGGCCTTGTGGGGCCTTTTGGCAGTTGGCAGCGCGATTTGGCTCGGTGCATTGGAGTTCACCCTCAAGTCCGGCCGGCAAAGGCTCGCCCAACTACTCGGTGTGGCACTACTGGTCTACGGTGTCAGCGCCTGGCTCGGCGCTTTGCAAGGTCAATCCGATCCGCTGCGACCGCTGGGTCAGCTGGACGCCAATGCCGTACTTCCGACCGGCGCTAACGCCGGCTGGCAGACTGTGGATACACCAGCAGCTCTGGATGCCGCTCTGCTGTCAGCGAAAGATGCCGACCAACCACTGCTATTGGACTGGTACGCCGACTGGTGCATCAGTTGCAAGGTAATTGAACGAGAAGTGCTGGCAGCGCCCGCCGTGCGTGAGCAACTAACCGGTTACCGACTGGTGCGCTTCGACATAACGCGTAGCGATGCCGAGCAACGCACCCTGCTTGACCGCTACCAGCTGTTCGGCCCACCGGCACTGCAGTTATTCGCTCCCAATGGCGAAGAATGGCAAGATCTCCGCACTGTTGGCGAAACCGACGCTGAGAGTTTCGTCAAACGCCTGCGCCAAGCCAACGGCCGAAACTAGATTAGCCCCCTCCACTTCTGGAGGGGCGTGTTCTACCCCTGGCTAGCCAGCAAGCTAACGGAAATGCAATCGCCGCTACAGCCTACTGTCATCAGAGCAGCCGGCGGTGCCGGCCCAACATTCCTTTCAGGCCAAGCACATCGCAACAACTGAAATCTAAGCTCTAGCCACCATCGACAGGCGCTCAATAGGCCCACCAACTGACGAGACCAGAACTAGCGACTTACCATCATCAACAGGCTCGACGGACATTTCCGCACCTTGGTCCAGCAGCCGCATACCATCGAAGCGGATAGTAAGGTACGTACTGGCCGCTTCTATCTTGTTCTGCTCCAACAAATCGAGCCGATCGGCCCAGTCTTGCATCATTTTCCGGCGGGGCTCCACATACAAGGCGTGATTGTAAGTGGCGCTGACCTTGTTGGGGTCCGTGTGCGAGAGCTGGGCATCCACCCAGTTCTTGGGGTAACCAAACTCGTTGAGCGCCGTGGAGAGCGTGGCACGGATGCCGTGACCTGTAAGCAAATCCTTATAGCCCATGCGCGTGATCGCACCGTTCAGTGTGTTCTCGCTAATGCGCATTCTCAGCTCGCTTCGATGCGCAAATAGATAGCGCTGGGCTGGCTTGAGCTGCTCCAGCAGATAGCGAACGATCTCGATGGCTTGGACCGATAACGGCACGACATAGGGCGGAATATCCTGCGGCCTCTGTCCACGCTTGCGCATACCATCCTGCAGTTGCTTGACCACCTCAGGGGGAATGATCCATAAGCCGCGCTCAAGATCGAACTGATCCGGAGTCGCCAGGCGGAGCTCCCCAGTACGCACACCCGTCAGCAACAGCAAACGAATACCGAGTTGCGTAGTGATCCTGCCCCTATAACGGCGCAGCTTGTTCAGCAGATTGGGCAGCTCAGGTAGCCGCAGGAATGGATTGTGGGCCACAGGCGGTTTGGGGACGGCCACGACGCTCAGGTCCGATGCCGGGTTGCCATCCAACCCTTCGACTTTCACCATGGCAAAGCGGAACAACTGTCTGAACCAGGTACGCACCTTCTCCGCAGTCGTGAATGCCCTACGCTGCTCGATGAAAGCAAGCACGGCCAGCAGGTCGGGACGACGGACGTCATAGACGGAGACGCTGCCCAAGGCAGGAAGCACATCTTTATCAAAGATACGCTGTATCTGCGAGAGGGTACTCTGCCTGCCCTCCTTTAGTTCCAGCTTGCGGTGGGCAAGCCACTGCAGATACACAACCTTGAAGCTGTTCTCCGTCGCGAAACGGACAGCTCGAAGTTTTTGCTTACGATCAATCTTGGGATTGATGCCTTTCGCTACTAGGGCGCGGGCCTCATCGCGTAATGCACGTGCTTCCCGGAGGCTAACCTCCGGATAGGTGCCCAGCGACATTCGTTTCTGTTTGGTAGCCCAATAATATCTGAAGTGCCAAGACTTTCCGCCAGAGGCAGATACCGCCAGAGACAGGCCATCGAAGTCGGTGAGGGTATAGTCTTTGCCAGCCGCCCGAGCCTGCCGGACAGTGACGTCTGTGAGCGCCATGGTTCAGCTCCTGAACATAGGTCAGGGCTAGATCCTTGCCTCGCAGGCCACGCTCCTCCAGCAACAATCCGGAAACCACGCACCCCGTAAAGATGGACTTAAAAGTGGACTTAAACGTCCTGGCTGGGGGTGGTTTACAGTGGATTTCGCTGGAACGAAAAAAGGGCCGTAAGGCCCTTTTTTCAATGACTTATAGACTTCAGTGGACGTCTATAGATCATAATTTGGAGCGGGAAACGAGACTCGAACTCGCGACCCCGACCTTGGCAAGGTCGTGCTCTACCAACTGAGCTATTCCCGCGTCGTGGTGACGGGCGCCATTCTATAGTTTCGGAGCGGCGCGTCAACCCCTTGATTAAAAAAGTTTTTATTTCTTTTCCGTAGCACTCAGGTGGGGCCATGCAGCCATCAGGTAATTAGCCATCGACCACAGGGTCAGCGCCGCCGCCACGATGAGCAAACCGTAACCAAGGGCGACCCATGCCGTGAATACTGGCGGGTTGGCCAGCAGGATGACCAGCGCCACCATCTGAGCCGCGGTTTTCCATTTGCCTAGACTCGAAACCGCAACCCGCGCGCGCGCGCCCAGCTCGGCCATCCACTCGCGTAGTGCCGAGACCACGATCTCGCGCCCGATGATGATCACTGCGGGCAAGGTCAGCCAGAGATTGGCGTGGTGCTCCACCAGCAGCACGAGTGCCACCGCGACCATCAGTTTGTCTGCCACGGGATCGAGGAAGGCGCCGAACGGCGTGCTCTGCTGAAGTCGGCGCGCCAGATAACCGTCCAGCCAGTCCGTCACTGCGGCGATGGTGAACACGGTGCTTGCGGCCAGATAACTCCAGTGAAACGGCAAGTAAAACAGAAGAACGAAGAAGGGAATCAGCAGGACGCGCAGGACGGTAAGCAGGTTTGGGATGTTCATCAGTACCAGTGTTCCGCCGATTTGAAGGGCATTCTACTCACTGTGGAGGGCGGCATAAATCGACTCTGCCAGCTTTTTACTCACGCCCGGCGCTTTAGCGATCTCATCCACACTAGCCCTGCACAGTTCTTGAAGACCACCAAAGTGCTTGAGCAGTTCGCGCCTGCGCTTGGGACCGACGCCTGCAATATCCTCGAGTGTGGAGGTGCGGCGCGCTTTTCCGCGGCGCGCCCGATGCCCCGTGATAGCGAAACGGTGAGCCTCGTCGCGCACCTGCTGGATCAGGTGCAATGCAGGAGAGTCGGCCGGCAGCGTGAACTCGTGTTCGGCATCGTTCAGGTAAAGCGTTTCGAGCCCAGGTTTGCGCGTCACGCCCTTGGCCACGCCCAGCAGAATCAAATCTGGTACCGCCAGCTCTTCCAGCACCTCGCGCGCCATGTTCAGCTGGCCCTTGCCGCCATCGACGAGCAGCACGTCCGGCAGCTTGCCCTCGCCTTCGGCCGCCTTGCGAAAACGCCGCGTCAGCGCCTGGTGCATGGCAGCGTAGTCGTCGCCCGCCGTGACATCCTCGATGTTGTAGCGCCGATAATCCGACTTCAACGGCCCCTCCGGTCCGAAGACCACACAGGAAGCCACCGTTGCCTCGCCACTGGAATGACTGATGTCGAAGCATTCGAGCCGCATCGGCACCTCGTCCATTTCCAGCGCTTCGGCGAGCGCTTCGAAACGCGCAGCCAGGTGTTGGCGGTTTGCCAACCGGGCGCCCAGCGCCTGCTCGGCGTTGGTCAACGCTAGCTGCTGCCAGCGCGCACGCGTTCCGCGAACCCTATGGCTGATCGCGACCTCACGACCCTTGAGTTCGGCGATGGCGCTGATCAGGGTCGGAAAGTCCTCATGCACGGCATTGACGATCAACTCGCCCGGCAGGTCGCGCTCCATGGAGGCAAGGTAGTACTGCTCCAGAAACGCTTGAAGGACTTCGGCGACGCTCTCTTCGATGGCCACCTGGGGGAAGAAATTCTTGCTGCCCAGCACCCGCCCGGAACGCACCGTGATGAGGTGAACGCATGCACCGCCCGGGCTCACCGTCGCGGCAATGATGTCCACGTCGCCAGTGCCGCCTTCCATGCTTTGCTGATCCTGAACGCGACGCAGGATACCGATCTGGTCGCGGATTTCGGCGGCGCGCTCAAAATCCAGCGCCATGGCTGCTTTTTCCATGTTTGCCGAAAGCTCGGCGGAGAGCGTGTTGCTGCGCCCTTCCAGGAACATGATCGAATGGCGCACGTCTTCGGCGTATTCGGTCGGATCCACCAGGCTGACGCACGGCGCCTTGCAGCGTTTGATCTGGTATTGCAGGCACGGCCGGGTTCGATTGCGAAAATAACTGTCCTCGCACTGGCGCACGTGAAACGCCTTCTGCAGCAGCCCCAGGCTCTCACGGATCGCGCCCGCACTCGGATAGGGCCCGAAATACCGTCCCGGTTCCTTCTTGGCGCCGCGATGAATACTCAAGCGCGGATAGTCGCCGCTCGACAGAAACACGTACGGATAGGATTTATCGTCGCGCAGCAGAATGTTGTACGGCGGGCGCAACTGTTTGATGAGCGTCTGCTCAAGCAGCAATGCCTCGGTCTCGTTGGCCGTGATGGTCGTTTCGACCTGGACGATCTTGCTGACCAGAGCAGCGGTCTTGGGCGCCTGCCCTACTTTCCGAAAATAGCTTGCCAGGCGCTTCTTGAGATTCTTGGCCTTGCCAACGTAGAGAATCTTGCCGTCCACGTCGAACATCCGGTAAACACCGGGCCGCCCGCTGCAGGAAGCAAGAAACGCAGAAGAATCGAACGTGCTAGACATCAGTTTATGGCGTCGACCATGCCATGACGAACCGCGAGCAATGCCAGCTCGACGTCGCTGGTGATCGAAAGCTTTTCGAAGATCCGGTAGCGGTAAGTGTTCACCGTCTTGGGTGAGAGGCAGAGCTTGTCAGAGATGACCTGGACCTTCTGACAATTGGCGATCATCAGGGCGATCTGAATCTCTCGCTCGGACAACAAGTCGAACGGCGAGCCGTTTACTTGCGGCTGGAAGGATTTCAGTGCGAGCTGTTGAGCGATCTGCGGGCTTATATAACGCTGGCCAGCGAATACCAGCCGGATCGCCTGGATCATTTCGTTGAGCCCTGCACCCTTGGTCATGTACCCGGCAGCGCCAGCCTGCAACAGCCGCGTAGGGAATGGATCTTCCTCGCAGACGGTTACAGCGATGACCTTCATGTCGGGGTAGCTACGGAGCAGCTTGCGGGTAGCTTCGAGGCCACCGATGCCCGGCATCTTGACGTCCATCAGGACAACATCGGGCCTTAATTCGCGCGCTTTCTTGATCGCTTCTTCGCCGGACTCCGCCTGGCCGACCACTTGCAGCCCATCGATGTCGGCGAGCATTCGGGAAATGCCCGTGCGAACCAGATCATGGTCATCGACCACAAGCACCCTAATCAAGCGGACACCTCGTTGTACATGGATAAGTAGCAGGTCGTCGTCAGATCGCACCAAGAGTGGCCGAACTCTAACAAAAAAACCATGACCTAACTCAGCACATGCGACTTGCGTACAGGACCGAACGACATCGCTGCACAAAGTAGATGGCGGAGCCGGTGAGATTCGATCATCGACCCTGCCGTTGGGGCCGGCATTTTACGGCGCCTCGCGAACTTCGCAACCTGGGACGGGAACGTATTGGGAACACTTCGGAAATACCCGACAGCCGGAAGCCCCGAAATTCGGGGCCTTCAGCGGTAACGCCGGCGGGAATTCAGAGGCCGAGCTGCCGCTCGACCAGAGAAGTCATGTCGGCTGCGTCGTTGCGGAACCACTTGCCGGAGTGACGGTAGATCATCGCCGTGAACGTGCCCCATCTGCCCGGCCACGGCATCCTCCACTTTGAATGCCGGCCAAGCGCACGTCTGTTATCGGGTCGGCTGGTAAATGGCGTTAGACTTTGAAGCGCATGACCAAGCTATTCAGATCAATCGCCAAACGGGATAGATCTTGACTAGCCGCGTTGGTCTGATGTGCACCGGCAGAGGTCTGCACAGCAAGATCACGGATATTGACCAAATTACGATCGACCTCTCGCGCCACCTGGGCCTGCTCTTCAGAGGCGCTGGCGATGACCAGGTTACGCTCGGTAATGTGGCTGATCGCCTGGGTTATTTCTTCCAGCGCCTGGCCTGCGGCGCGGGCGACGTCAAGGGTACCGTGAGCCAGTTCGTTGCTGTTGCGCATCGCGGACATTGCGTCATTGGTGCCCGCTTGCACGCCACCAATCATGCTTTCGATTTCTCGGGTGGATTGCTGTGTCCGGTGCGCCAAGGCACGGACCTCGTCGGCCACCACGGCGAAACCACGGCCGGCCTCGCCGGCCCGAGCCGCCTCGATCGCGGCGTTGAGCGCCAACAGGTTCGTCTGTTCAGCAATGGAACGGATTACGTCCAGCACGCTGCTGATGCTACGTACTTTGTCGGCAAGCTGCTCGACCTGGGTTGCCGTCCCGGTCACATTCTCGGCCAAACTGGTAATCGATTCGACGGTTTTGATGACCTGGCGCTGACCCTCACGAGCTGTTTTATCAGAATCGCGGGAGGCTTCGGATGTGGCAACCGCGTTTCGCGCGACTTCATCGACTGCGGCGGTCATTTCATTGACGGCAGTCGCAGCTTGCTCTAGCTCGTTATTCTGCTGATGCAAACCTTTGCTCGAATCCTCGGTGACAGCATTTAGCTCTTCGGCTGCCGAGGCCAGTTGATCCGACGAACTGGAGATGCTCTGGATGGTACTCTTCAGGTTCTGTTGCATCGTCTGCATGGAGCGAAGCAGAGTGGCTGGCTCATCCGATCCAGCAACAATAATAGTCTCAGTTAGATCGCCGGCCGCGATCGTCTCCGCCACCCGTACGGCTTCAGACAACGGTTTGACGATACTGCGTGTCAGCATCAGCGCCAGCGCCGCGGTAAGTAAGGCCGCGAATATGACGAGGCCGATTACGGACGTGACAGAGCGGTCATACACTTGATCGGCCAATGCCGTGGACGCGTCCGCCGCCTCTGCGTTGATCTTCATAAGCGCGCCGAATTGCGCCCCGAGGTTATCCGAAAGTGCTTTGTATTCAGTACCAAGTAGAGACCTAAGCTCATCCAGGCGGCCTTCGTTCGATAGCCGGATCAGCTTGTCGTTAACGGTATAGTAGGCATCGAGTGCTTGTTCCAGACGCAGGAATTGTTGGCGCTCGCGTTCATTGGAGAGCAGCGTCTCATACCGATCCTTGGCCTTTTTTAACAACTCCGTGAGTTCCGCTGCGCGAGCAATACTGATCGCCAGCTCCTCTGGCTTACGGTCGACCAGTATGCGGAAGGAGACAATTCGAATTCGAAGAATATTCTCGTTGATTCGCCCCAGCGCGGCGTAGCTGGGCATGCTGTTTTCCCTCAATTCGACAGCCGTACCCCGGATTGTCTTCATTTCACTAAGAGAAAAGACGCCCAGCAATGTTACAAGCAGTGCGACCAGTGAAAAGCTGAGAAACGCGCGCGGAGCGATTTTGATGCGTCGAAGAAACATGTCGATTTGTCCAAGGTTTGGAGCTTAGTGAAATTAAGCGTTCCGGATATTCCTCTTCCGTTATCGGCGTATGACCAATTCGCTAGAGCGTGATTGACAAAAAAAAACAAACATGAGGCGGAGGCACCATGCACCCGGACAAGCTGGCCGCTCTGCCCGACGGGGATATGTGGAAAAAGCTGTGCCGTCCCACCAAACTGAGATGAACCGTTGTCTTTTGGTGAGTGATTTGTTGATAACGCCGTGCCTATTTATCGACCGGCCCATGAGGCCTGTTCGTTTTGGACGGGTGAACGATTCAACAAGGCAAGCTGGAGGCGCAGCGGATCAGCATCGGGGAACGCGACGTGAACTCGAGAGATAATTTTGGGTAAGGAGGGAGGTGATTTTTTCGTAAAGGCTTGATTTAAAGTGATTGTAAATCGAACCATTAGCTGAGACAGAGGTAAGTTGGTCGCCGTCACTTACCCTTAAAATACCCATCTACATCATTGATTCTTAAAGAATTAAGTCTGAAAACATCGAGTCCTTTTTAAAATCACCTTTGGGCAGGAGACATCTCAGCCACCCTACTCTGCCGCTTCCCTGGTTGCGCGCGTGCAGTCGCTGGGGACGATACGGGAACGCGCACAGCCGCATTCCACTCTCCAGAAACGCTGAAGGCCCCGGAATTCGGGGCCTTCAGTCTTCAAGGTGGCGGAGGCGGTGAGATTCGAACTCACGGAAGAGTTTCCCCTTCGGCGGTTTTCAAGACCGCTGCCTTAAACCACTCGGCCACACCTCCGCATAAAGCGGGCGGCAATATTACCGAATCGAAACACACTGTCAAACTCTGCCTCTGGCACGGCCTCCCGCCTCTGTTATGATCCGGGCAGATCGTCACAGGTTTGTCTGCATCCTTAGGAGTGTCGTCATGCACGAACAGAACTACGCAGTAAACAGCGCGCAGGTCGAGGAACGGGAAGTCAGCAAGGTGCTGCGCAACACCTATGGCCTGCTGGCCATGGCCCTGGGCTTCAGCGGCCTGGTTGCCTACCTTGCGATGCAGGCCAATGCGGCCTACCCGAACATTTTTGTCGTACTGGTCGGCTTCTACGGCCTGTTCTTTCTTACCGCGAAGCTTCGCAACTCGGCGTGGGGTCTGCTTTCCACCTTCGCCCTGACCGGCTTCATGGGTTACACGCTCGGGCCGATCCTTAACATGTACCTGGGTCTGGCCAACGGCGGCGAGCTGATCGCCTCGGCCCTGTCGATGACGGCACTGGTGTTCTTCGGGCTCTCCGCCTTCGTGCTGACCACCCGCAAGGACATGAGCTTCCTAAGCGGCTTCATCACCGCCGGGTTCTTCGTACTGATCGGGGCCATGCTGGCGAGCTTCTTCTTCCAGATCAGCGGTCTGCAGTTGGCCATCAGCGCAGGCTTCGTCCTGTTCTCCTCGGCCTGCATCCTGTTCCAGACCAGCGCCATCATCCATGGTGGTGAGCGCAACTACATCATGGCTACCATCAGCCTGTTCGTCTCGATCTACAACCTGTTCATCAGCCTGCTGCAGTTGCTCGGCATCTTCAGCAGCAACGACTGATCCAACAGCTTCGGACAAGCCCGCTTCGGCGGGCTTTTTCGTTTCTGCAGCTGGCGTATCATTGCGCTCATGCTCTGCCATGGTGAACCATGAAATTCGCGATCGCCCTCTTCTCCGCACCCCACAGCCCCGCCTCACGCCGGGCCTTGCGCTTTGCCGAGGCGGCATTGGCCGGTGGCCACGAGATCGTTCGGCTGTTCTTCTACCAGGACGGCGTCCATAGCGCTTCGGCCAATATCGTCGCCCCCCAGGATGAACTGGACACCGCCGCCGAATGGTCGCACTTCATCGCGTCCGCACAGCTGGACGGCGTGGTCTGTATCGCCGCTGCACTGCGTCGCGGCGTGCTGGATGCACGGGAAGCCGAGCGTCATGGTCGCCCTGCCGCCAACCTGGCCCAGGGCTGGGAGCTTTCGGGGCTGGGGCAATTGCACGAAGCCGCCCAGCAGGCGGATCGGCTGATCTGCTTCGGAGGTCATTGATGGCTCGTTCGATGCTGATTGTCAGCCGGCAATCGCCCTGGTCCGGCCCCGGCGCCCGCGAAGCGCTGGATATCGCCCTGGCCGGCGGTGCTTATGACCTTCCCATCGGCCTGCTTTTCCTGGACGACGGCGTATTGCAGTTGGCGCCAGGACAGCACGGGGCGACCTTGCAGCAGAAGGATCTCACCGCCAATCTCAAAGCACTCTCGCTGTTTGGTGTGGACAAGCTTTACGCCTGCGCCCGCAGCCTTGCTGACCGAGGGCTGGCAAATACTGCATTGGCGCCTGCGGTGGAAATCCTCGATGCGCAGGGACTCGCCGAACTCATCAACCGTTATGACCAGGTGATCACGCTCTGATGGGAACCCTGCACATGCTCTCCCACTCCCCCTTCAGCGACGGCCGCCTCGCGAGCTGCCTGCGCCTGCTCGCGGCGGGCGATGCGCTGCTGCTCACAGGCGATGCGGTGTACGCGCTGGCGGCGGATACCGTCCAGCGGCAGGCACTGGAGCTGATGCCCGATAGCGTGGCGCTGTTCGCCCTGGAGGAAGACCTGCAGGCCCGCGCACTGGTCTCGCTGCCGGCGCGCCTGACGGCTGTGGACTACAGCGGCTTCGTCGATCTTTGCACACGCTACGCCCGGGTCAACAGCTGGCTATGAACGAACGTTTGATTGTCGGCGAACACCCCGTCGCCCTGGACAAGGAAGGCTACCTGGTAGATCTCGACGACTGGAGCGAGGCGGTCGCCCTCCAACTCGCCACAGCCGAAGGCATCGAACTCGAAGCTGATCACTGGGAAATCATCGGTCTGCTGCGCGCTTTCTATAGCGAGTTCCAGTTGTCTCCGGCGACCCGCCCGCTGGTCAAATACGTGGCCCGGGAGCTGGGCCCTGAAAAGGGCAACAGCCAGCACCTCAACCGTCTTTTCAACGGCACACCGGCAAAGCTTGCCGCCAAGCTGGCCGGTCTGCCCAAGCCGAGCAATTGCCTATGATGGTTACGCCTGCCGAACACCCCTTCGCCCCCTTCGTTCGCATTCTGGGTAAAGGAAAGCGAGGAGCGCGAGACCTGACTCGTGAGGAAGCCAGGCAAGCCATGGGCATGCTGCTCGATGGCGAGGCCGAAGACGCTCAGCTAGGAGCCTTCCTAATGCTGCTGCGGCACAAGGAAGAAAGCGCTCAAGAGCTGGCGGGCTTCACCGAGGCGGTCCGGGAACGACTGGAGGCACCTCCGATTGCCGTCGATCTCGACTGGCCGAGCTATGCCGGAAAGAAGCGCCATCTGCCTTGGTATCTGCTGGCCTGCAAATGCCTGGCGCAAAATGGGGTGCGCATCCTGTTGCACGGCGGCGGCGCCCACACGGCCGGACGCCTCTATACCGAACAGCAACTCGAGCTGCTCGGAATTCCGCTGTGCAACGACTGGCAGGAGGTTGCTCTCGCGCTCGACAGTGGCACACCGGCCTTCATACCGCTGGGCGCCTGGATGCCCGTGCTGCAGCGCATGATCGATCTGCGCAACGTACTCGGCTTGCGCTCGCCGATCCATTCTCTGGCCCGCATTCTCAATCCACTGGGCGCCCGCTGCGCACTGCAGAGCATTTTTCACCCTGGTTACCAGGAGAATCACCGCGAAGCCAGCCGACTGCTCGGTGATACCGCCATCGTGATCAAAGGTGAAGGCGGCGAAATCGAGATCAACCCGGATGCTCGCTCGCACCTTTACGGCACACAGGCTGGCGAAGCCTGGGACGAAGAATGGCCGCCCTTATCGCCGTTGCGCCATGTGAAGCCGGCTACGCTCGATCCACAGCAGATGCTCGCGGTGTGGAACGGCACCGTCGAAGACGACTATGCGCAGCTGGCGGTCGTGGCAACCATGGCACTGGCTCTGCGAGCGCTTGGCCGTAGCCGAGAAGAAGCTTTCGCTGTAGCGAATAGCTATTGGGCGGCCCGCAATCTATCGAATCCGGCGATGGGTTTGAGCGGCGTTTAGCGCGTTACGATCGAACCAACCACCCTAGACTGCCTCCTATTTGAAGCGAGAGGAGGCAGCCATGGGACTTTTAGTCGACGGCCAGTGGCAAGACCGCTGGTATGAAAACAGCAAAGATGGACAGTTTCAGCGCGAGCAGGCTCAGCGCAGAAACTGGCTCAGCGCCGACGGCAAGCCTGGCCCACAAGGGCAGCCGGCTTCCATTGCCGAGCCGGGGCGCTACCATCTCTACGTGTCCCTGGCCTGCCCCTGGGCTCACCGCACGCTCATCTACCGCAAGCTCAAGCAGCTCGACGCGCTGATCGACGTTTCGGTGGTCAGTTTTCTGATGGCCGAACATGGCTGGACCTTCGATCGCAGCACCGGCTCGAGCGGCGATGCGCTGGACGGCTTCGACTACCTGCACCAGCGCTACACCGCCGATGACCCGAACTACACCGGCCGGGTAACGGTACCGGTGCTGTGGGATCGCAAGGAGCAGCGCATCGTCAACAACGAGTCCGCTGAAATCATCCGGATCTTCAATAGCGCGTTCGATGGGCTTACCGGCTCGACCTTCGACCTCTACCCAGAACCGTTGCGCGAACAGATAGATGCGCTCAACGAGCGTATCTATCCTGCCGTCAACAACGGCGTTTATCGGGCAGGCTTCGCCACTGCCCAGCCGGCCTACGAGCAGGCGTTCGACGAGCTGTTCGCGGAACTGGATCGACTGGAAGGCTTACTCACCGGTCAGCGCTACCTCACCGGCAGCTTCCTTACTGAAGCGGACTGGCGTTTGTTCACCACGCTGGTGCGCTTCGACGCCGTCTATCACGGGCACTTCAAGTGCAACCTCAGGCGTATCGAGGATTACCCCAACCTGTCGAACTGGTTGCGTGAGCTGTACCAGTGGCCCGGTATCGCCGAGACGGTTAATTTCGAGCACATCAAAGGGCACTATTACCGCAGCCATCGAAACATCAATGCCAACGGCCTGGTGCCCAAGGGCCCCGCGCTGACCCTGGACCGCCCTCACGACCGTGGCCGATTGCCGGGCCAGGGAATCTGGATGCGAAGCTGACAATCAGTCGGCCGGATGGCTGGCCTGGGCGCCTTCGAACCAGGCCAGCTTATCGCGCAGGGAGACGACGTCGCCGACGATGATCAGCGTCGGTGCCTGGACCTGATGGCGAGCCACTTGTAGCGGTAGATCAGCAAGTGTGCCGGTGAATACCCGCTGGTTTACCGTAGTGCCCTGCTGCACCAGCGCTGCTGGCGTTTCCGGTCGTCGACCATGGGCGATCAACTGCTCGCAGATGACCGGCAGCCCAACCAGCCCCATGTAGAACACCAGGGTTTCGCTGGGCGTGACCATGTCTTTCCAGGGCAGGTCGCAGCTGTCGTTCTTCAGGTGCCCGGTGATGAAGCGCACCGATTGCGCATAGTCGCGGTGAGTCAGCGGGATGCCAGCATAGGCCGCGCAGCCGCTCGCCGCAGTGATGCCGGGCACCACCTGGAACGGAATGCCATGGGCTGCGAGCTGCTCGATCTCCTCGCCGCCGCGCCCGAAGATGAAAGGGTCGCCACCCTTGAGACGCACCACCCGCTTGCCTTGCCGGGCCAGCTCGACCAGTTGCTGGTTGATCTGATCCTGTGGCAAGGCATGGTTGGCCCGTTGCTTACCGACATAGATGCGATCGGCGTCGCGGCGGCACAGCTCCAGAATCGCTGGCGCCACCAGGCGGTCGTAGAGCACTACATCGGCTTGCTGCATCAGGCGCAGCGCGCGGAACGTTAGCAGATCCGGATCACCGGGCCCGGCCCCCACCAGATAGACTTCGCCCAGCGCGCGAGGCGCCACGCCAGCGAGCTTTTCACTGAGTAACGCCTGCGCCTGCTCTTCCTGCCCGGCCAGGGAGCGTTCGGCGATGGGCCCCTGGAACACGTCCTCCCAGAACACTCGGCGTTGCTGAAGATCAGGCAGCGTCGCCTTGACCTCGCGACGAAAGCGCTTGGCCAGACCAGCCAAGCGCCCGTACGCCGCCGGAATCCAACTTTCCAGCCGAGCACGGATGAGGCGCGCCAACACCGGCGCATCGCCGCCGCTGGAAACCGCAATGACCAGCGGCGAGCGATCGACGATGGCGGGGAAAATGACGCTGCACAGCGCCGGCGCATCGACCACGTTGACCGGCATGCCGAGGCGGTTGGCGTCTTCGGATACCTGGGCGTTGAGGGCTTCGTCATCGGTCGCGGCGATCGCCAGAACACATCCCCCCATATCGCCTGCAGCGTAAACCCGCTCAAGGCATTCGCCGTCGCCCTCTTCCACCAGCGCACGCAGCGAAGCCTCGATATCCGGCGCGACGATTCGCAGCCTGGCTCCGGCATCAGCAAGCAACCGTGCCTTGCGCAGCGCGATTTCGCCCCCACCGACCACCAGAACGGTGCGCCCGCGAAGCATATGGAACAGCGGAAGGTAATCCATCGAAACGGTCCTGCAGACGGTAGCGGGGCGAGGGCTGCGGGCGACATGGATCGCCCGCAGCTCAGCCTATGAGTTCGATGCCACCCATATACGGCTTGAGCACCTCGGGCACACGGATGCTGCCATCGGCCTGCTGGCAGTTCTCAAGTACCGCCACCAGCGTGCGTCCGACCGCCAGGCCCGAACCGTTGAGGGTGTGCACCAATTCCGGCTTTCCGGTCTCGGGGTTGCGATAACGCGCTTGCATCCGGCGCGCCTGGAAATCCCCGCAATTGGAGCACGAGGAAATTTCGCGGTATTTGTCCTGGCTCGGCACCCAGACTTCTAGATCGTAGGTCTTGGTTGCCCCGAAGCCCATGTCGCCAGTGCACAGGGCCAGTACCCGGTACGGCAGCTCGAGCAGCTGCAGCACACGCTCGGCATTGCCGGTGAGGCTTTCAAGGGCTTCGAACGAGCGGCTCGGCTCGACGATCTGCACCATCTCGACCTTGTCGAACTGATGCTGGCGGATCATCCCGCGGGTATCGCGGCCGGAGGCGCCCGCCTCGCTGCGAAAGCACGGCGTATGGGCGACGAACTTCAAGGGCAGTTGCTTGGCGTCGAGCATCTCGCCAGCGACGATGTTGGTCAGCGACACTTCGGCCGTCGGGATCAGGTACAGGTCGGCCTGCCCTTCGCGACTGATCTTGAACAGATCTTCCTCGAATTTCGGCAGCTGCCCGGTGCCCTGCAGCGCCGGCGCCTGCACCAGATAGGGCGTATAGGCTTCTTCGTAGCCGTGCTCGCGGGTGTGCAGGTCGATCATGAACTGCGCCAGTGCACGGTGCAGCCGGGCGATCGGACCGCGCATCAACGCAAAACGCGCGCCCGAGAGCTTTGCCGCCGTTTCAAAGTCCAGCCACCCATGCCGCTCACCAAGCGCGACATGATCCTGGACCGGGAAATCGAAAGCAGTCGGCGTGCCCCAGCGACGCACCTCGACGTTCTCGTCTTCGTCCTTGCCTACCGGGACCGACTCGTGCGGCAGGTTCGGCAGGCTGAGCATCAGCTGATCCAGTTCGCCCTGGATACCCTCGAGCTCGGCTTCGGCCGCCTTGAGCTCAGAGCCCATGCGGTCGACATCGGCCAGCAGCGGCGCAATGTCCTCACCGCGCTGCTTGGCCTGCCCGATGGACTTGGAGCGGGCGTTGCGTTCGGCCTGCAGCTGCTCGGTGCGTGTCTGCACCGTCTTGCGCTGGGCTTCGAGCGCCTCGATACGCGCCACGTCGAGCTGATACCCCCGGGTGGCCAGACGGGCTGCGACGTCCTGCAGCTGGTTGCGTACGAGTTTGGAATCAAGCATGGCGAGTCTCGTTCTGTTGAGGCTTTGGATTAGGGCAAGAGCAGGCGAAGTTTACTGTGAAGCATGCGCGCTTCATAACCTGGCGAGTGATATCCCCAGCCAGGCGGCCAGTAACCCACCGCCAACGCTGAGCGCGAGATAGGCCAGCGCGACACCGACCTGTCCGGACTCGAGCAGGCGAAGAGTGTCGAGGGAAAAGGTCGAGAAGGTGGTCAGCGCGCCAAGAAAGCCCACCACCAACCCTACTCGGAGTTCCACCGGGATTTCCGGGCGCTCCAGGAAGGTCATGTACAGGTAACCGATCAGCAGACAGCCGAGCAGGTTCACCACGAGGGTTGCACCATAGAAATAGCGCGGCCAGTTGGCGTTGATCCAGTTGGCCACACCGAAGCGAATCAGCGTTCCGGCGACGCCGCCGGCGGCCGCCGCAAGCACCATGCGGATCATGGCTTTCTCCTCTGCCGGGAGCTTTCCCGGTCAAGCCTGGCCAGGTACTCGAGCTTTTCGCGGATCTTGCCTTCCAGGCCCCGCGATACGGGCTGGTAGTACTGGCGTGGCGGCAGGGCTTCGGGAAAATAGTCCTCCCCAGCGGCGTAAGCATCCGGCTCGTCATGGGCGTAGCGATACTCTTCGCCGTAACCCAGATCTTTCATCAGCCGCGTGGGCGCGTTGCGAAGGTGCAACGGGACTTCCTGCGAGCCGTTTTCCGCGGCATCGCGCATGGCCGCCTTGAAAGCCGTATAGACCGCATTGCTCTTAGGCGCGCAGGCCAAGTAGACGATTGCCTGGGCGACGGCCAACTCGCCTTCGGGACTACCCAGGCGCTCCTGCACATCCCAGGCGTTGAGGCAGAGGCCCAGCGCACGCGGGTCGGCATTACCGATCTCCTCGCTCGCCATTCGCACGACGCGCCGCGCGATGTAGAGCGGGTCGCAGCCCCCGTCGAGCATGCGGGCAAACCAGTAAAGCGCCGCGTCGGGATTGGATCCGCGCACCGACTTGTGCAGCGCCGATATCTGGTCGTAGAACGCCTCGCCGCCCTTGTCGAACCGGCGCCTGCTGTCGCCTAGCAGGTCCTGCAGCAGCGCGGTACCGATAGGTTCGCCTGGTTCGGCCAGATCCGAAGCGTTTTCAAGCAGGTTGAGCAACCGGCGACCGTCGCCATCGGCGGCTGCCAGCAACATGCGAAAGCTTTCCTCCGGCAGGCTCAGGTGTAGGTCACCCAGCCCCTTGGGTTCGGTCAGCGCGCGCTCGACCAGGCGGCGCATAGCCTGCTCGTCCAAGCTCTTGAGCACATAGACGCGGGCGCGGGAAAGCAATGCGTTATTCAGCTCGAACGATGGGTTCTCGGTGGTCGCGCCGATGAAAATCAGCGTGCCATCCTCGACATAGGGCAGGAAGGCATCCTGCTGGGACTTGTTGAAACGATGCACCTCATCGACGAAGAGTATCGTCCGGCGGCCGTACTGAGCCCCTTGCTGCTTAGCGACCTCGACCGCCTGGCGGATCTCCTTGACCCCGGCGAGCACCGCGGAAACCGTTTCGAAGTGGGCGTCGGAAACCTTCGCCAGCAACCGCGCCAGCGTAGTCTTACCGACGCCGGGCGGCCCCCAGAAGATCATCGAGTGCAGCGCACCCTGCTCCAGAGCCTCACGCAGGGGCTTGCCCCGCGCCAGGAGGTGTTCCTGTCCCACGTACTCATCCAGCGTGGTCGCACGCAAGCGCGCGGCCAACGGCTGGGATACGGGTTCACGACTGAACAGGTCCATCGAGCCTAAGGCCTCAAGCGGCCACGCGGGCCGCACCAGTGATCATGCGCCGGTGAGTCACTCGGATATGACATCCGCGCCAGCGGGAATTTCGAATGTGAACTGATCAGCCTGGATCGGCTCGTTCATCTTTACGCCCATGAAGAGGATGTTGGTGCGCTGACCAACGCTATCGATCAACTGCATGTCATTGATCACCCCGCCCCGGAAGGACAGCCGCAGGCTGTCGAACAGCGTGTCGCTGGCCTTGGGCTTGAGTACGAAGTCCACCACGTCACCGGCTTCCTTGTGGGAAATCTCGAAGTTCTGGCTGATTTCGGAAACATCGCCGGAAAGCAGCAGCGCCGGCGTATGGGTCAGGCGCTGGTCGAGCGTCTGGATGGTGACCTGCTCCAAATCCGGGTCATATAACCAGACCTTGCTACCGTCGGAAACCAGCAGTTGCTCCATCGGTGCATCGGTATGCCAGCGGAACTGCCCGGGACGCTTGAGCGATAACTCACCCGAGGCCTCCTGGAGCTGGGTGCCGGTGCCGTCGAGCGACAATTGGGAGAAACGCCCGCTGAGCGTTTCGGCCTTGCTCAACAAGGCAGTCAGACGTTCGGTGGAAGCGGCCTGATCGGCCTGGGCCGAGCCCACGGCGAACAGCAGAGCGGAGGCGAACAGCACGCGTATCAGATGCATTTAAGCCCTCGACGATCAATCGCGAATCGGAGCCGGCGCAATCACTTCGCGCGAGCCGTTGGTATTCATGGAGGTCACGACTCCAGCCATTTCCATGGCTTCGATCATGCGCGCGGCGCGGTTGTAGCCAATCTTCAATTTGCGCTGGACGGCGGAAATCGAGGCGCGTCGGCTTTCGAGTACGAAACGTACCGCTTCGTCATACAGCGGATCTTCTTCGCTGCCTTCGCCACCGCCACCTTCACCGCCGCCCTCGAAACCGCTGCCGCTTTCTTCGACGCCAGCGAGGATTTCCTCGATGTAGTCCGGCGCGCCACGGGCCTTCCAGGCTTCTACCACCCGATGAACTTCATCGTCGGAAACGAACGCGCCGTGCACTCGGATCGGCAAGCCAGTGCCGGGCGGCAGGTACAGCATGTCGCCATGACCGAGCAATTGCTCCGCGCCGCCCTGGTCGAGGATGGTTCGCGAGTCGATCTTGCTCGATACCTGGAACGCCATGCGAGTCGGGATGTTCGCCTTGATCAGACCGGTGATGACGTCCACCGAAGGGCGCTGGGTCGCAAGGATCAGGTGAATGCCTGCCGCCCGCGCCTTCTGCGCGATGCGTGCGATCAGCTCTTCGACCTTCTTGCCGACGATCATCATCATGTCAGCAAACTCGTCGACGATCACCACGATGGTGGGCAAGGGTTTCAGCAGAGGCGCTTCGTCTTCCATGCTTTCGCGCCGATAGAGCGGATCGGTCAGCGGTGTGCCCGCCTCTTCGGCATCCTTCACCTTGCGGTTAAAACCGGCGAGGTTCCTCACGCCCATCGCAGCCATCAGCTTGTAGCGCCGTTCCATCTCCGCGACGCTCCAGCGCAGGGCGTTGGCGGCCTCCTTCATGTCGGTAACCACCGGGCAGAGCAGATGCGGGATGCCTTCGTAGATCGACAGCTCCAGCATCTTCGGGTCGATCATGATCAGGCGCGCCTCTTCAGGCGTCGACTTGAACAGGATCGACAGAATCATGGCGTTGACCCCGACGGATTTACCGGAGCCGGTGGTGCCGGCCACCAGCAGGTGGGGCATCTTTGCCAGATCCGCCGTTACCGGCTTACCGCCGATGTCGTGGCCGAGCGCGATGGTGACTGGCGATTTGGCGTCGTCATACTGTGTCGACGAGAGCACCTCGGAGAAACGGACGATCTGCCGGTCCTCGTTGGGGATCTCGATACCGACGGTGGTCTTGCCGGGAATCACTTCCACGACCCGCACGCTGATCACCGCCAGCGAACGCGCCAGATCCTTTGCGAGGTTGGAGATGCGGCTGACCTTCACGCCCGCCGCGGGCTGAATTTCGAAACGCGTGATCACCGGCCCCGGATGCACCGACTCGACGATGACCTCGACACCGAATTCCTTGAGCTTGATTTCCAGCAGCCGCGACATCGCTTCGAGCGATTCGGGCGAATATTGCTTCTGCTGCTTTTCGGCGACATCGAGCAGCGAGATCGGCGGCAAGCTGCCTTCGACGGCGGTGTCGACGAACAGGTTGGCCTGCTTTTCCTTCAGTACACGCTTGCTGGGCTCCACCGGCTTGGCGGGAGCCGGCGGCGTAATCACCGGAGCGGCACGCTTTTCACGCTCGCTCATGTGCTTGGCCAGCGCTTCTTCGCGCTCGATGACGCGTTCCTTGACCCTCGCACGCTCACGTTTGTCCGCAACCATCGGCGCTGCGACTTCGTTGACCAGATCATCGGCGTCACGCAGGCGTGCGACCTTCTGCTGGCGCTCAGTGCGGCTGGCCCACCAGCGGCTGAAGAAGCTCTGGATCAGCTCGCCGAGATCCAGCGTGATCTTGCCGGTGACATCCATCACCTTGAACCAGGACAGATCGGTGAACACCGTCAGGCCGAACAGGAACAACGCCAGGAAAACCAGCGTACTGCCCTGCACGTTCAGTGACATCACCGCCAGCTGCCCGAGGCTTTCGCCCAGTGCGCCACCTGCGGATGCCGGCAGATGATTGGCCGAATCGAAGTGGATATAAGCCAATGCCGAGCCTGACAGCACGAGGAACACCAATCCGATCAGACGCCAGGAAAACAGCCAGCCGCTCCACGACCAGGGCTGATGGCGGGCACGGAATACTTGCCAGGTCTTGATACCGAGCAGTAGCGGAAACAGGTAGGCGAAATAGCCGAGCGCCATGAACAGCACATCGGCAAACCAGGCGCCGGCACGCCCCGCGGCGTTCTGCACCTGCTGGACGTTACTGGTATGGGTCCAGCCCGGGTCACCCGCATCGTAGGTGAGCAAGGCCATCCACAAGTAGGCACACAAGGCGCCAAGCGCAATGAGAGCGCCTTCCTTGAGACGGTAATGCAATTGCTGACGCCAGACGGCGGCAAGTGAAGGTACGGAGGTATTCTTCAAAACGCGTTCTTTCCTGCGCCGTTGGGCGCGCTCTGTTTAGCCGTGGCCGGCCGGAACCTGGCCATTGTACGGGTTTGTCGACGCGATGCCATGTCGGTTCCCTGGCCGCTTGGGCTTTTACCCAAGCTTCGGTGTAGCATAACCGGCAACTTTTCCTCTGCGGCTCGATTCGAGCACGCTTCTCTATTCGCAACAAAGGGTTATGAGGGCTTTTTATGAGTGAAGTCAAGCATTCGCGTCTTATCATCCTCGGCTCCGGCCCGGCCGGATATACCGCGGCGGTGTACGCAGCGCGCGCCAACCTCAAGCCTGTCGTCATCACTGGCATCCAGCCTGGCGGACAACTGACCACCACCACCGAAGTGGACAACTGGCCAGGCGACCCCGAAGGGTTGACAGGCCCCGGCCTGATGGATCGCATGCAGCAGCATGCCGAGCGCTTCGAGACGCAAATCGTGCACGACCATATTCACACTGTCGACCTGCAGAATCGCCCGTTCACATTGTCCGGCGACAGCGGTACCTATACCTGCGACGCACTGATCATCGCCACCGGCGCATCCGCGCAGTACCTTGGCCTGCCTTCGGAAGAAGCCTTCGCCGGCCGCGGAGTCTCCGCTTGCGCGACCTGCGACGGATTCTTCTATCGCAACCAAGTGGTTGCCGTGATCGGCGGCGGCAACACGGCTGTCGAGGAAGCGCTATACCTGTCAAACATCGCCAAGGAAGTCCACCTGGTGCATCGGCGCGACAAGCTTCGCTCCGAGAAAATCCTCCAGGACAAGATCATGGAGAAGGCCGCCACCGGCAATATCCGACTGCACTGGAACCACACACTCGAAGAAGTCTTGGGCGATGCTTCCGGTGTTACCGGGATGCGCCTGAAGAGCGCCCTCGACGGCACGGAAAGCACGCTGGAACTCGCAGGCGTGTTCATCGCCATTGGGCATAAACCCAATACCGATCTGTTCCAGGGCCAGCTCGACATGCGTGACGGCTACCTGAAGGTACGCGGCGGTAGCGAAGGCGATGCCACCAGCACCAACATTCCTGGCGTGTTCGCTGCCGGGGACGTGGCCGACCACGTCTATCGCCAGGCGATTACCTCTGCCGGCGCCGGGTGCATGGCCGCGCTGGACGCCGAGAAGTTCCTCGACAACTGACCCCCTCCCCCGCCGGCCGTATTGCCTATGTTGACCTGGTTGCAGCGCGACGACCTAAGCTTTCCACCTCTGGAAAAGGCACTGCACCAGCCCAACGGATTACTGGCTGCCGGCGGGGATCTTTCGCCCGCACGACTGATCGCCGCCTATCGCCACGGCTGCTTCCCCTGGTATCAGGACGGCCAGCCGATTCTCTGGTGGTCCCCGAATCCGCGCACAGTGCTCTACCCCGACGAACTCCACGTGTCCCGTAGCCTGCGCAAGCGCATCCGCCAGGGCGACTACCAGGTGACGCTCGATCGAGCCTTCGCGCAGGTCATCCAAGGATGCGCGTCACCGCGCGACTACACGGATGGAACCTGGATTACTTCGCCGATGCAGGCAGCCTATATAGCGCTGCACGCCCGAGGGGTCGCACACTCGGTCGAGGTATGGCGTGACGACTATTTGGTGGGCGGACTGTATGGCCTTGCCATGGGACGCCTGTTCTTTGGAGAGTCGATGTTCAGCCGTGCCAGCGACGCGTCCAAGGTGGGCTTCGTCTGCCTGGTGGAACGTCTCCAGCACTGGGGATTCGAACTCATAGATTGCCAGATGCCAACGCAGCATCTGGCCAGTTTCGGCGCCCGCCCCATTGCCCGCGAGCGATTTGCGGAGGCCCTGGCAAGGTGCCTGGATCAGGACAGCTCTGCCGACTGGATCATCTAGTCGACGACGCGAGGCTGACCTACACTGAGATCAAGATCACTGAGAGTTGACCATGACCTCACTGGCTCGCCTCAAGTTTTACGCAACCCAGCCCCATCCCTGCAGCTACCTGCCGGACGAGCAAGCGACCACGCTGTTTCTCGACCCCAGTCAGCCAATGGATGTGCAGGTGTATGCCGAGCTTTCGGAAATGGGCTTTCGACGCAGTGGTGACCATCTTTACCGCCCACACTGCCAGCGCTGCACCGCGTGCATCCCCGCCCGCATACCGGCGACCGGCATCACACTGAACCGCCAACAAAAACGCATCCTGAAACGCAACGCTGACCTTCAGGTCAGGGAAGTCCGGCCTGTTTTCACCGAGGAATATTATTTCCTGTACGCGCGCTACATCGAACAGCGCCACGCCGATGGCGATATGTATCCGCCTAGCCGCGACCAGTTTCATACGTTTCTGGTACGCGATCTTCCATTCTGCCGCTTCTATGAATTTCGCCTCGATGGCCGCTTGCTCGCCGTGGCGGTGACGGACGTTTTGCCCAACGGTCTCTCGGCGGTTTATACCTTCTATGATCCATGCGAGGAGCGCCGCAGCCTGGGCCGTTACGCCATTCTCTGGCAGATCGGCGAAGCCTCGCGCCTGGGCCTGAAGGCGGTTTATCTGGGTTACTGGATCAAGAATTGCCGCAAGATGAATTACAAGACCGAATACCGCCCTATTGAACTCCTGGTGAATCAGCGCTGGGTCAGCCTTAGCTGAAGCCCCTTGGCGCACAGGTGCGTTTCAGGCACAATGCTTGCCGCTTTTGCCTGGGCACAACTTGCGCCGGGCCACCACTGAACACCGAGGGCTTTACTGCATGTCGAAAGAAGACAGCTTCGAAATGGAAGGTACTGTCGTCGACACCCTGCCTAACACCATGTTTCGTGTGGAGTTGGAAAACGGGCACGTCGTTACTGCGCACATCTCCGGAAAGATGCGCAAGAACTACATCCGGATTCTCACCGGGGACAAGGTTCGCGTCGAACTGACCCCGTATGACCTGAGCAAGGGTCGCATCACCTACCGCGCGCGCTAACGCAAACGCAAAAAAAACCCGGCCTGAGCCGGGTTTTTTGTAGCCGCCTGGAATGTCGGCGAACCTGACAGCTCGTCAGGTCCGACTAGACACCTGGCTCAACGCTTCAGGCCATTTCTGCAGTGGTCTCGAACTCGAAGAACACCTCACCATCCCTGACGTCCACGCGCACGATGCCTCCGTGCTCAGCCAATTCACCGAACAGGATTTCCTCAGCCAGCGGCCGCTTGATCTTGTCCTGGATGAGTCGAGCCATCGGGCGAGCACCCATCTGCACGTCATAGCCTCGCTCAGCCAGCCAGCCACGCGCCGCATCGGTAACCTCGAGCGTGACATGCTTGTCTTCGAGCTGGGCCTGCAGCTCGATGAGAAACTTGTCGACGATGCTCTTGATGACCTCATGACTCAGGCGGCCGAACTGGATAATGGTGTCCAGGCGGTTGCGGAACTCCGGCGTGAAGCTCTTCTTGATCACTTCCATCGCGTCAGATGCGTGATCCTGATGAGTGAACCCAATCGAGGCGCGCGCCGCGGTTTCCGCACCAGCATTGGTGGTCATGATCAGAATGACGTTACGGAAATCGGCCTTGCGCCCGTTGTTGTCAGTCAGCGTGCCGTGATCCATCACTTGCAGCAGTAGATTGAACACCTCGGGGTGCGCCTTTTCGATTTCATCGAGCAGCAGCACACAATGCGGCATCTTGGTGATCGCCTCGGTTAGCAGGCCGCCCTGATCGAAACCGACATAACCCGGTGGAGCACCGATCAGTCGCGAAACCGTGTGGCGCTCCATGTATTCCGACATGTCGAAACGCACCAACTCGATCCCCATCGCCTTGGCCAGCTGTCGTGCCGCCTCGGTCTTGCCGACGCCTGTCGGGCCTGCGAACAGGAACGAACCGACAGGCTTGTCCGGCGCCTTCAGCCCCGCACGCGACAGCTTGATCGCCGTTGCCAGCGAGTCGATCGCGTCATCCTGGCCGAACACGGTGAGCTTGAGATCACGCTCAAGATTGCGCAGCAGCTCCTTGTCCGAGCTGCTGACATGCTTGGGCGGAATCCGCGCGATCTTCGCCACAATGTCCTCGACCTCAGGCACATCGATACGCTTGGCGCGTTTGTCTTCCGGCTGCAGCCGCTGATAGGCGCCCGCCTCGTCGATCACGTCAATCGCTTTGTCCGGCATGTGCCGATCGTTGATGTAGCGCGACGCCAGCTCGGCGGCCGCACGCAACGCCTCATCACTGTATTCGATGTGGTGATGCTGTTCGAAGCGAGACTTGAGGCCTTTCAGGATGCCAACGGTATCCTCGACGGAAGGCTCGACCACATCCACTTTCTGGAAGCGGCGAGCAAGCGCGCGATCCTTCTCGAAGATGCCGCGGAACTCTTGGAATGTCGTCGAACCGATACAGCGGATCTCGCCCGACGACAGCAGCGGCTTGAGCAGATTGGACGCATCCATCACTCCCCCGGAAGCTGCACCGGCTCCGATGATCGTGTGGATCTCATCAATGAACAGGATCGCCTGCGGACGCTTGCGAAGCTCACCGAGCAGCGCCTTGAAACGCTTCTCGAAGTCACCCCGGTATTTGGTGCCGGCCAGCAGTGCACCCAGGTCGAGCGAATAGACCACGCTGTCGGTCAGCAACTCGGGTACCTGGTTGTCGACGATTCGCTTGGCAAGACCCTCGGCGATCGCGGTCTTGCCGACGCCCGCCTCGCCCACCAGCAAAGGGTTGTTCTTACGGCGTCGCGCGAGTATCTGGGCTACCCGCTCGACCTCGTGCTCGCGCCCGACCAGAGGATCGATCCGCCCCTGCCTGGCCAACTCGTTGAGGTTGCTGGCATAGGCGTCGAGCGGATGACCGGAAGATGCGGACTCGCCACCTTCCTCATCCTGCATTTCGGATTCATTTTCCGGAGCGGAAGAATTGCCCGGTACTTTCGAAATCCCGTGAGCGATGTAGTTGACGACATCGATGCGGGCCACATTCTGCTGCTTGAGCAGAAATACGGCCTGACTTTCCTGCTCACTGAAGATCGCAACCAGCACGTTGGCACCGGTGACCTCGCGCTTGCCGGAGCTTTGAACATGGAAAACGGCTCTCTGGAGCACCCGCTGAAAGCCTAACGTTGGCTGGGTTTCGCGCTCTTCGTCATGCTGCGGGATCAGTGGCGTGGTGGAATCGATGAACTCCTGCAGGTCATGTCGCAATTTGTCGAGACTGGCACCGCATGCACGCAGTACGGTTGCGGCGGCCTCGTTATCGAGTAGCGCCAACAAGAGGTGCTCAACCGTCATGAATTCATGGCGCTTGGTACGTGCCTCTTTGAAAGCCAGGTTCAGAGTGACTTCGAGCTCACGGTTCAACATAACTTTTACCTCTTACCCAAGCAGTCGGGGTTTAACCGTCCTTCTCGATCTCACAGAGCAGTGGATGCTGACATTCCCTTGCATATTGGTTGGCCTGCATTGCCTTAGTTTCAGCAACGTCTCGCGTATAGACACCGCACACTGCCCGCCCCTCTGTATGGACGGTCAGCATGATTTTGGTCGCCAATTCCCGGTTGTGATTGAAGATACCTTCCAGCACCTCTACGACGAAATCCATCGGCGTGTAGTCATCATTAAACATGACAACTTTAAACATCGGAGGTGCCTTGAGTTCCGGCTTCGCCTCCTCAAGAGCCAGTCCGGAGGCGTCGTCATCGTCCTGCGACGGACGGTCCTGATTGAATGTTAGTCGAATCTGCGGATTTGCACGCATGCGGATAACGGTTCTTCGTTCGGGGCTCTGGGGCCGGTGGAATTTGACGAGCTTCGCAGCCACCCGATGAGCTGGCTTGACTATCTGCAAAACGGTGATACAAACAATTAAGTGCCTAACGGCACTAGGGTCACGCGCTTTCGCTCACAAGGTTCATCAGCGCGTCATCGAGTGGATGTTACTCCAGTGATGGAGTCCTTTGCAGAGGGATAACAGCATGCTAAGCGGTAAGGTCAAGTGGTTCAACAACGCCAAAGGCTACGGGTTCATCGTAGCAGACGGCGGCGATGAGGACCTGTTCGCCCACTATTCGGCCATCCAGATGGATGGATACCGGACGCTCAAAGCTGGGCAGGCAGTCATGTTCGACATCCTGCAGGGCCCCAAGGGCCTGCACGCCACCAATATCCGAGCGCTGACGACTTCGGCGGAAGTCCTGGAGCCGGCCGCAGAGAACGCCTCCGCTGTAGGCGCCTGAGCGGTATTCAAAAGAAGAGGCCGGTCAGCAATGACCGGCCTTCTTCCGATTGGCCGTAATTACATGTGGCTGATCATGGCGTCGCCGAACTGCGAGCAGGACATCAGCTGCGCGCCTTCCATCAGGCGCTCGAAGTCGTAGGTGACGGTCTTCGCAGCGATCGCACCTTCGGTGCCTTTGATGATGAGGTCGGCCGCCTCATACCAGCCCATGTGACGCAACATCATCTCGGCGGAGAGGATCAGCGAACCGGGATTTACCTTGTCCTGCCCGGCATACTTCGGCGCGGTGCCGTGCGTGGCTTCGAACATGGCAACGGTATCGGACAGGTTGGCACCCGGCGCGATACCGATACCGCCCACTTCCGCCGCCAGGGCGTCGGAGAGGTAGTCGCCGTTCAGGTTAAGCGTGGCGATTACATCGTATTCGGCCGGCCGCAGCAGGATCTGCTGGAGCATGGCGTCCGCGATCACATCCTTGACCACGATGTTCTTGCCGGTCCTGGGATTTTTGAACTGCATCCACGGACCGCCATCGAGCAACTCGGCGCCGAACTCGTCACGCGCGACCTCATAGCCCCACTCCTTGAAGGCACCTTCGGTGAACTTCATGATGTTGCCTTTGTGGACGATGGTCATGGAGCTACGATCATTATCCACGGCATATTGCAGGGCCTTGCGAACCAGGCGCTTGGTGCCCTGCTCGGATACCGGCTTGATACCAATGCCGCAACCTTCGGTGAAGCGAATCTTCTTCACGCCCATTTCTTCGGTAAGGAACTTGATGACCTTGTCCGCCTCCGCGGATCCGGCCTTCCACTCCACACCGGCGTAGATGTCTTCGGAGTTCTCGCGAAAGATGACCATATCGACATCGCCAGGCTTCTTGACCGGGCTTGGCACACCGGTGAACCAGCGCACAGGACGCTGACAGACGTACAGATCCAGCTCCTGGCGCAGCGCAACGTTCAACGAGCGGATGCCGCCACCGACTGGCGTGGTCAGCGGACCCTTGATGGATACGACGTAGTCGCGGACGACCTCCAGGGTTTCCTTGGGCAGCCAGGTATCCTGGTCATACACCTGAGTAGCCTTCTCGCCGGCATAGATTTCCATCCACGCGATTTTGCGCTCGCCGCCGTAGGCTTTCTGCACAGCGGCATCGACGACCTTGATCATTACCGGACTGATGTCCACACCGATACCATCACCTTCGATGTAAGGGATGATTGGGTTATTCGGCACGTTCAGGGAATGATCGGCATTGACGGTGATCTTGTCGCCGCCTGCTGGAACCTGGATCTTTTCGTATCCCATACTGGACTCCGTTTAGTTGATTTAAACGATGTGTACCCTCTTCGAGGGTAGCGCAGTTAACCCGGGCCGAACCACCGGGCATTCGTCTTATGAGCCATACATTCTGCTGCGCACCGGCGCAGTGATATACTTTGACCGATGACTGCCGAGTCATCGGGGCGAGCCAGTTCGACGAACACCTCGCCCTTTGGGACGTCCTGCTATTGCGTTTCGATATCCCACCTGGTGCATCCACATCACCGCGGCGAATTTCGATAACTGCGCCCTCCCCGGGGCCCGGAGCGCCTACCCGCGCCAATCGCGATTCCGTGCACGCTCAGCAAAGAGAGAGTCAACGCTAATGTCCACCCGTTCGAAGATTACCTACACCTTCACCGACGAAGCCCCCGCCCTCGCTACCTACTCGCTTTTGCCCATCGTCCAAGCCTTCGCAGCTTCGGCCGATATCGAAGTCGAGACGCGCGACATCTCTCTTGCTGGCCGCATCCTCGCGAGCTTCGCCGATCAACTGGGCGACAAGCGTGTCGAAGACGACCTGGCCAAGCTCGCCGAGCTGACCGTCTCCCCAGACGCGAACATCGTCAAGCTGCCGAACATCAGCGCCTCCGTTCCGCAGCTCAAGGCCGCCATCACCGAACTGCAGGCCCAGGGTTACAACATTCCGGATTACGTCGAAGATGCCCAGACCGACGCCGAGAAAGACGCCCGCGCCCGCTACAGCAAGGTGCTCGGCAGTGCCGTGAATCCGGTCCTGCGCGAGGGCAACTCGGACCGCCGTGCCCCGGCAGCCGTCAAGGCCTACGCCCGCAAGCACCCGCACTCGATGGGCAAGTGGAGCAAGGCCTCCCAGTCCCATGCCGACTACATGCGCGGCGGCGACTTCTTCTCCAGCGAACAGTCGATCACCATGACCGCAGCCGGTGACGTACGCATCGAGTTCGTTGGCAAGGACGGCCAGGTCGAAGTGAAGAAACAGCTCGCCCTGAAGGAAGGCGAAGTACTCGACAGCATGTTCATGAGCTGCAATAAGCTGCGGGAATTCTTCGAGTACACCCTGCAGGATTGCAAAGAGACCGGCGTGATGTGGTCGCTGCACGTCAAGGCGACCATGATGAAGATTTCGCACCCGATCGTCTTCGGCCATGCGGTTACCGTCTACTACAAGGACGTGTTCGACAAATGGGGCACGCTCTTCGATGAAATCGGCGTCAACCCGAACAACGGGCTTTCCAGCGTCTACGACAAGATCAAGACCCTGCCCGCATCCCAGCAGGAAGAAATCCTGCACGACATCCACGAGGTATACAGCCACCGCCCGGAAATGGCGATGGTCGACTCGGTCAAGGGCATTACCAACCTGCACATCCCGAGCGACGTGATCGTCGACGCCTCGATGCCGGCGATGATCCGTAACTCCGGCCAGATGTGGGGCCGCGATGGCAAGCAGAAGGACACTAAGGCGGTGATGCCGGAAAGCACCTACGCCCGCATCTACCAGGAAATGATCAACTTCTGCAAAACCAACGGCGCCTTCGATCCGCGCACCATGGGCAGCGTGCCGAACGTCGGCCTGATGGCGCAGAAGGCCGAGGAATACGGCTCGCATGACAAGACCTTCGAAATGAAGGCCGACGGCACCATGCGCGTTGTCCTGGCGGACGGCACCGTGCTGATGCAGCACCAGGTCGAAAAAGGCGATATCTGGCGCGCCTGCCAGACTAAGGACGCCCCGATTCGTGATTGGGTCAAGCTGGCCGTGACCCGTGCCCGCCAGTCCGACACCCCGGCGGTGTTCTGGCTCGACCCGGAGCGCGCCCACGACCGCGAGCTGAAGAAAAAGGTGGAAACCTGCCTGAAGGATCACGACCTGAGCGGCCTGGAGATCCACATCATGGGCTACAACGAAGCCATCCGCTTCTCCATGGAGCGCATGATTCGAGGCCAGGACACCATCTCGGTGACCGGTAACGTGCTGCGTGACTACCTCACCGATCTGTTCCCGATCATGGAGCTGGGCACTTCGGCCAAGATGCTGTCGATCGTTCCGCTGATGGCTGGCGGCGGCATGTACGAGACCGGCGCTGGCGGCTCGGCTCCCAAGCACGTGCAACAGCTGACCGAAGAGAACTACCTGCGCTGGGATTCGCTCGGCGAATTCCTGGCACTGGCCGTCTCGCTGGAAGAAATGGGCATCAAGAGCGGCAACGCCAAAGCCAAGCTGCTCGGCAAATGCCTGGATGCTGCGACCGGCAAGCTGCTGGACAACAACAAGTCGCCGTCGCGCAAGATCGGTGAGCTGGACAACCGCGGCAGCCACTTCTATCTGGCGCTGTACTGGTCGCAGGAACTGGCCTCGCAGACTGAAGACGCAGCACTGGCCGCTCACTTCGCACCGCTGGCCAAGCGCCTGACCGAAAGCGAAGCCAAGATCGTTGCCGAGCTCAACGCAGTCCAGGGCCAGCCGGCAGATATCGGGGGGTACTACCGCACGAACCCCGAGCTGACCAGCAAGGTCATGCGGCCGAGCGAGACGTTCAACACGGCGCTAGCGGCCTTCGCCTAACCGTCACTCGCGTCACCGAAAGCCCCGGCCCCGGCCGGGGCTTTCTTTTTTTGGGCAGGGCAGCAGGCCAGACGAGCCTGCTATGCTCGATCCTTTCGTTTCAGGAGCATGCCTATGCGCTGGCAACCCCACGTTACCGTCGCTACCATCGTCGAAGATCAGGGCCGTTTTCTGCTGGTCGAGGAGCTGATCGCCGGCCAGTTGGTGTTCAACCAGCCCGCCGGCCACCTGGAAGCCAACGAAACGTTGCGCGAGGCCGCCATTCGCGAAACCCTGGAGGAAACAGGCTGGGACGTTGCGCTGACCGGAGTGGTAGGCATCTACCTCTACACCGCCCCCAGCAACGGCGTTACCTACCAGCGGATCTGCTTCAGCGCCGACCCCATACGTCATCATCCGGAGCGCTCGCTGGACACCGGCATCCACGCCGCGAGCTGGCTGAGCCGCGACGAGCTGGCGGCTCAATCGGAGCGCTGGCGCAGCCATCTGGTAATGCGCTGCATCGATGATTACCTGGCTGGATCGCCCTACCCGCTGGCAGTCATCCGTGAGTGACCGTCGCTTCTGGTAGAATTCGCCTCTTTCGAACGTTTTGCTGAACCGCCATGCCTGCCCAGACCCACCCCGCACCTCAATCGCAACGCGTCATCGTCGGCATGTCCGGCGGCGTCGACTCGTCCGTATCGGCACTGCTGTTGCTCGAACAGGGCTATCAGGTCGAAGGCCTGTTCATGAAGAACTGGGAAGAAGACGACGGCACGGAATACTGCACGGCGATGGATGATCTGGCCGACGCCCAGGCGGTTTGCGACCGGATCGGCATCAAGCTGCACACCGCCAACTTCGCCGCTGAATACTGGGACAACGTCTTCGAGCACTTCCTGGCGGAGTACAAGGCCGGCCGTACGCCGAATCCTGACATCCTCTGCAACCGCGAGATCAAGTTCAAAGCCTTTCTCGACTATGCCCTGTCGCTGGGCGCGGACCTTATCGCCACCGGTCATTACGTCCGTCGGCGTGACGTCGACGGACGCAGCGAATTGCTCAAGGGGCTGGACCCGAACAAGGACCAGAGCTATTTCCTGCATGCCGTGGGCGGCGAGCAGATCGGTCGCACCTTGTTTCCGGTAGGCGAACTGGAAAAACCGCAGGTGCGCGCCATCGCGGAGCAACATGGCCTGGCGACCGCGAAGAAGAAGGATTCCACCGGTATCTGCTTCATCGGCGAACGCCGTTTCAGCGACTTCCTCAAGCAATACCTGCCGGCGCAGCCCGGTGATATCGAAACGACCGAAGGCGCAGTGATCGGCCGTCATCATGGGCTGATGTACCACACCATTGGCCAGCGCCAAGGGCTGGGCATCGGCGGGCTCAAGGATGCCGGCGACGATCCCTGGTACGTGCTGGGCAAGGATCTTGGGCGCAACGTGCTGATCGTTGGCCAGGGCAACGACCATCCCTGGCTGTTCTCCAGCGCCCTGCAGGCCTCGGAGATCTATTGGGTCAACCCGATCGATACCACAGCGCCGCGCCGACTCACCGCCAAGGTGCGCTATCGCCAGTCCGACCAGACCTGCACCCTGGAGCGACACGGCTCGGGATACCGCGTCCTGTTCGACGAACCTCAGCGGGCCGTAACACCCGGTCAGTCGGTGGTGTTCTACGAGGGTGATATCTGTCTGGGCGGTGGCGTCATCGAGCAGGCCGAACGCAGCGTCGAGGGCGCGCGCCCATGACCCCGACCCAAGAGCAACTGGTCGCGCTAGGCGCAGTCTTCGAGGCTGCAGTGCTGGTGGACCGCATCGCCCGCACCGGCCAGATCCCCCAAGCTTCGCTGGCCTGCATGCTCGGCAGCCTGTTGGTACGCGACCCGCCATCGACTCTGGACGTTTACGGCGGCGACGACCTGAACCTGCGCGATGGTTACCGTGCCCTTTGCAGCGCGCTTGAGCGCGACGCCAACGCCCTACAGAGAGAACCCCTGCGCTATGCCCTTGCGCTGATGGCACTGGAGCGCCAGCTCGACAAGCGAGGCGACATGCTGCAGGTGATCGGTAGCCGGCTGGATCAGATTCAGCAGCAAGTCGAGCACTTCGGCCTGACCCACGAAAATGTCGTGGCCGCCTGCGGAGGCCTCTATGAGGACACCCTAAGCACCTTCCGCCAGCGAATCCAGGTACATGGCGATATGCGCTATCTACAGCAGAGCGACAATGCCGCCAAGATTCGCGCGCTGCTGCTGTGCGGCATCCGCTCGGCGCGGCTCTGGCGGCAGCTCGGCGGCCATCGCTGGCAGCTCGTTTTTGGCCGCCGCAAGCTGCTGGACGCGCTGTATCCGATGCTGCGTGGTCACGACTGACACGCGCGCCTTAGCCGAACGTCACGCGGCTGCCGAACGCACAGTCCGGCAGCCGCCCTTGCCTTTCGTGTATCATGTGCGCCCCATTTATGACCCGTCCGTCGAGAACCCCCATGCAGCTTTCCTCGCTCACAGCGGTTTCCCCCGTCGATGGCCGCTACGCCGGCAAAACAAGCGCACTGCGCCCCATCTTCAGCGAGTACGGCCTGATTCGCTGCCGCGTCCTCGTCGAGGTACGCTGGCTGCAGCGCCTTGCGGCGCATCCGGGCATTCCGGAAGTGGCAGCCTTTTCCAGCGAAGCCAACGCCCTGCTCGACCAGCTGGCCGACAACTTCAAGGTCGAGCATGCCGAGCGTGTGAAAGAGTTCGAGCGCACCACCAATCACGACGTGAAAGCGGTCGAATACCTGCTCAAGGAACAGGCCAAACAGCTGCCGGAACTGGCCAAGGTCAACGAATTCATCCACTTCGCCTGCACCAGCGAGGACATCAACAACCTCTCCCACGCGCTGATGCTGCGTGAAGGCCGCGATCAGGTCCTGCTGCCGCTGATGCGCCAGATCGCCGATGCGATCCGCCAGTTGGCGGTACAGCATGCCGAAGTGCCGATGCTGTCGCGCACCCATGGCCAGCCGGCGTCTCCGACGACCCTGGGCAAGGAACTGGCGAACGTGGTCTATCGTCTGGAGCGGCAGATCGCTCAGGTTCAGGCCGTTCCGCTGCTAGGCAAGATCAACGGTGCGGTCGGCAACTACAACGCGCATCTGTCGGCCTATCCGGACGTGGATTGGGAAGCCAACGCCAAGGCGTTCATCGAGGACGACCTGGGTCTGCAGTGGAATCCCTACACCACCCAGATCGAACCGCACGACTACATCGCCGAGCTGTTCGACGCGATTGCGCGTTTCAACACCATCCTCATCGACTTCGACCGCGACGTGTGGGGCTATATCTCGCTGGGCTACTTCAAGCAGAAGACGGTTGCCGGCGAAATCGGCTCCTCGACCATGCCGCACAAGGTCAATCCCATCGACTTCGAGAACTCCGAAGGCAACCTCGGCATCGCCAATGCGCTGTTCCAGCACCTGGCGAGCAAGCTTCCGATCTCTCGCTGGCAGCGCGACCTGACGGATTCCACCGTACTGCGCAACCTCGGCGTCGGGTTCGCTCACAGCGTGATTGCCTATGAAGCTTCTCTTAAAGGAATCAGTAAGTTAGAGCTCAATTCTCAACGCATTGCTGAAGACCTGAACAATTGCTGGGAGGTGCTGGCCGAGCCTATCCAGACCGTCATGCGTCGTTATGGCATCGAAAACCCCTACGAGAAGCTAAAGGAACTCACCCGCGGCAAGGGCATCAGCCCGGAGGCATTGCAGACGTTCATCGATGGCCTCGACATGCCGGCACAAGCCAAGGAAGAGCTGCGCGCCCTGACGCCGGCGAACTACATCGGCAACGCGACGGCCCAGGCCAAGCGCATCTAACTGATTTTTTGCGACTCACCACGCCCGGCTGAGCCGGGCGTTTTTTATTGCTGCGTATATGCAGCAAGGACTTACCTATGACTTCTGATAAAGCACTAGAAATTCTTGGCGGTATCAGCGCACGCGTTTTCCTGCGTGACTACTGGCAGAAAAAGCCCCTGCTCATCCGTCAGGCGCTGCCAGGTTTCGAAAGCCCGATCAGTGCCGACGAACTGGCTGGGCTTTCCCTCGAAGAAGACGTCGAGTCGCGTCTGGTGCTCGAGCACGGCGAGCGCCCCTGGGAGCTGCGCCGCGGCCCCTTTACCGAGCAAACCTACCAGGAGCTGCCCGAGCGGGATTGGACCCTTCTGGTGCAGGCCGTCGATCAGGCTGTCCCCGAGGTGGCCGAGCTGGTCGAACACTTCCGCTTCCTGCCCAACTGGCGCATCGACGACATCATGATCAGCTTCGCCACGCCAGGCGGCGGTGTCGGCCCGCATTTCGATAACTACGACGTGTTCCTGCTCCAGGCACAGGGCAAGCGCCGCTGGCGCATCGGCCAGATGTGCGACAGCGAAAGCCCCCTGCTCGATCACGCCGACCTTCGTATCCTCGCGGACTTCGAAGGGATCGATGAATGGGTTCTCGAGCCGGGCGACATGCTCTACCTGCCGCCACGACTGGCACACTACGGCACCGCCGAAGACGATTGCATGACCTACTCGCTGGGCTTCCGTGCACCGAGTGCCGCAGAGGTGCTGACCCACTTCACCGACTTCCTCGCTCAGTTTCTGCCGGATGAGGAACGCTACAGCGATGCCGACCTCGAGCCGACGGACGATCCCTTCCAGATCCAGCACGACGCGCTCGATCGGCTGAAGAAGCTGTTGGCCGAGCACATGAGTGACGAGCGCCTGCTGCTGACCTGGTTCGGCCAATTCATGACCGAGCCGCGTTATCCGGAGCGTGTTGCCGAAACGGATATCGATGAGGCTGAGTTCATGGCGGCCATCGGTGATGGCGCCGTCCTGCTGCGCAATCCTGCCGCGCGCCTGGCCTGGAGTGAAGTGGACATCGGCGTACTGCTCTTCGCCAGCGGCCAGAGCCGTCTATTGCCCGGGCACCTGCGTGAGCTGCTCAAGCTGATCTGCTCGGCCGACGCGTTACATGCCGACAACCTCGGCCAATGGCTCGACGACGAGGATGGGCGTAATCTAGTCCGGCAACTGGTCATACAGGGAAGTCTGGAGTTTGCTGATGAATGACATCCACGTGCGCATCGCCGACTGGCAGAAGGACTACACCGAGCTGCGGCGAATTCGTGAAACGGTCTTCATTGCCGAACAGTCGGTGCCGCCGGAGCTGGAATGGGATGCCGACGATGCCGAGGCGATTCATTTTCTGGCGCAAGAAGGTGATTACCCTGTCGGCACCGCGCGCCTGCTGCGCGACGGCCACATCGGTCGCGTCGCCGTACTCAAGGATTGGCGCGGAATGAACGTCGGCAACGCCCTGCTTCACGCGGTAATCGCCGAAGCCGAGCGGCGCGGGCTGTCCCAGCAGAAACTCACCGCCCAGGTGCATGCGACCCCCTTCTACGAGCGACTGGGATTCTCGGTGGTCAGCGAGGAATACCTCGACGCCGGTATTCCCCATGTCGACATGATCCGCCAGAGCCAGTGAGGCAAGCATGAGCGAGCACGTCCAGGAAGGCATGGAGCAGCTCGATGAGCTACCCGCCATCGAGTTCCACTCACCGGGACGCTTCGCCATCAACAATCCCGCACCTGACGTACCCGAACCGGAACGCTTGGAGCCCGCGCCTTTCGTGCTGGGTACGACCGAGGCACTGCAGCGTTTCAGCATGCCCGAGCAGATTCGCCCCCATGCCTTGGCGATGCTGCAACAGGCACGCCGCAGTCTTTGCCTGTATACCCCCGATCTCGAGCCCTGGCTTTATCACCACAGCAGCATGCAGCAGGCCTGTAGTCAGTTCCTCCTGGCGCACCCGCGCAATCGCTTGCGCATTCTCGTCGGCGACTCCAGCCGCGCTGTGAAGGAAGGACACCGCCTCCTCACGCTGGCCCGGCGCCTAACCAGCAACCTGCACATTCGCAAGATCAACCCCGACTACCCGGCTAGCGACGCGGCCTTCCTGATCGCCGATGCAAATGGCTTGTTGACACGCCCGGAATCCGACAGCTACGCCGGTTACGCCCTTTATCGTGACCCCGGCAGGGTCCGTCTGCGGCAGGCCGAGTTCGATCGCGCCTGGGACAGCAGCCTCTCAGATCCTGACCTGCGGAGCTTTTTGCTATGAAGCGCCATCTGCTTGCTGCCCTGATATTGCTTGCCAGCCTCCCCCTGCATGCAGCCACCGAGGTCATCACGCTGGATTTTCGGATGGCGGAAGACGTCATGCCGATCGCCCAGTCCGTGGTCGGCGACCAGGGCAAGGTCAGCGCCTATGGCAATCAGCTGATCGTCAACGCGCCCGATGCGATCATTGCCGAGCTGCGCACGGTGCTCGCCCAGCTCGACAATGCACCCAAGCGCCTGTTGATCAGTGTCGATACCCAAGACGCCGGGAGCCTCAACCAGCGCGGTTACGGTGTCGACGGCTCGATCAGTGCCGGTAACGTGGAAATCGAAGCGGGCCGTGGCGAGGTTCGCGGCCGCGATCAGGTGCGCATCATTCGCCATAGCACCCAGACGCGCGACGCCGGTGTGCAGCAAGTGCAGGCCACTGAAGGTTACCCCGCGCTGATCCAGGTCGGTCAGAGCGTACCGCTCACCTCAACCGGTACGGATGGCTACGGCCAGGTCTACCAGAACACCCAGTACCGCAACGTGATGCGCGGTTTCTATGCCACCGCGACCCTGTCGGGTGATCGCGTGCAGGTCACCATCAGCAACAACCGCGATCGGCTGAACCAGCATCAACCGGGTGTAATCGATGTACAGACCACCGAAACCCGGGTGACCGGGCGTGTCGGCGAATGGCTGACGCTCGGTGGCGTTTCGGAAAGCCAGAACAGCACTCAGAATGGCAACTTGCGCCGCTATTCCACCCAGGGCCAGCAGGACCTGTCGTTGCGTTTGAAGGTGGATGTTCTCGACTGAACAGTCACTTTTTCACAGCTCTTCGAAAATGTAGTGCCTTTAAAAAAACACTACAAAACGTTTGACGAGCGCTTTTCCCCAGAGCATGATGGCCTCGCTCCCGCTAACCAGAGACCTGAAAAGGCCTCCGGAGCGCGCTCCAGCCAACCAGCCGAGCCGTTCCGTGACTGCATCGCCCACAAGGCGGACTGACGAGGTTGCGACTGGAACGAGTCGTCCTGAGGGACGGGGAAGCGATTTGCGTACAGCCTGATGACAGTCACGACAGCAAGCTGAATCGCCCAACGGTATCCACGAACCGGTAAGCGTCCCGATGGTTTCCATCGTCAGCGGCTGAGTCACCGGGTAGTCGTCTTCGGCGAACCCCTCCTCAAGATCAATCCTCGTCCCGGTCGATATTTCGACGCTCTGCCTTGTGTGCACTCCATCAGCGCTAGCACGCAGGTTCCAGTGGGAAAAGTCGGTGCTCTAACAACCCAAACTTTTGAAGGATTGACCCATGTCCGCTTATCAAAACGACATCAAGACCGTTGCCGCTCTGAAAGAACAAGCTGGCAATAGCTGGAGCGCTATCAACCCGGAATCCGTCGCTCGCATGCGGGCTCAGAACCGCTTCAAGACCGGCCTCGACATCGCCAAGTACACCGCCGCCATCATGCGCAAGGACATGGCCGAATACGACGCCGATTCTTCGCTCTACACCCAGTCGCTGGGTTGCTGGCACGGTTTCATCGGCCAGCAAAAGCTGATTTCCATCAAGAAGCACCTGAAAACCACCAACAAGCGCTACCTCTACCTCTCCGGCTGGATGGTCGCCGCCCTGCGCTCCGACTTCGGCCCGCTGCCCGATCAGTCGATGCACGAGAAGACTGCCGTCTCCGGCCTGATCGAAGAGCTTTACACCTTCCTGCGCCAGGCCGACGCCCGTGAGCTGGACCTGTTGTTCACCGCACTGGATGCCGCCCGCGCCGCCGATGACCAGGCCAAGGCCAGCGAAATCCAGTCGCAGATCGATAACTTCGAAACCCACGTAGTGCCGATCATCGCCGACATCGACGCCGGCTTCGGCAACCCAGAGGCCACCTACCTGCTGGCCAAGAAAATGATCGAAGCAGGCGCCTGCTGCATCCAGATCGAAAACCAGGTGTCCGACGAAAAGCAGTGCGGCCACCAGGACGGCAAGGTCACCGTGCCGCACGCCGACTTCCTCGCCAAGATCAACGCCGTGCGCTACGCCTTCCTTGAGCTGGGTGTGGACGACGGCGTGATTGTCGCCCGTACCGACTCCCTTGGTGCCGGCCTGACCAAGCAGATCGCTGTGACCAACCAGCCGGGTGATCTGGGCGACCTGTACAACTCCTTCCTCGATTGCGAAGAGATCTCCGAAGCCCAGCTCGGCAACGGTGATGTCGTCATCAAGCGTGAAGGCAAGTTGCTGCGCCCCAAGCGTCTGCCGAGCAACCTGTTCCAGTTCCGCAAGGGCACAGGTGAAGACCGTTGCGTCCTGGACTGCATCACCTCGCTGCAGAACGGCGCGGACCTGCTGTGGATCGAGACCGAGAAGCCGCACGTCGGCCAGATCAAAGCCATGGTCGACCGCATCCGTGAGGTCGTCCCCAACGCCAAGCTGGTCTACAACAACAGCCCGTCCTTCAACTGGACGCTGAACTTCCGTCAGCAAGTGTTCGACGCCTTCGTGGCCGAAGGCAAGGACATGTCCACCTACGACCGCGCCAAGCTGATGAGCGTGGAGTATGACGAGACCGAACTTGCACAGGTTGCCGACGAGAAAATCCGCACCTTCCAGCGCGACGGCTCGGCCCACGCCGGCATCTTCCATCACCTGATCACGCTGCCGACCTACCACACCGCCGCGCTGTCCACCGACAACCTGGCCAAGGGGTACTTCGCCGACGAAGGCATGCTGGCCTATGTCAAAGGCGTACAGCGTCAGGAGCTGCGCCAGGGCATCGCCTGTGTGAAGCACCAGAACATGGCGGGCTCCGACATTGGCGACAACCACAAGGAATACTTCGCCGGCGAGGCAGCGCTCAAGGCCAGCGGCAAAGACAACACCATGAACCAGTTCCACTAAGCGCCCCGAAACGAAAAAGCCCTGGCCAATGCCGGGGCTTTTTCGTTCAGGCGGTTACCCATGAATGCAGCTCGTCGAGCGAAGCGGCAGTGTCATGCATTTGTCGCATGAGCACACTAGCGTCAAGGTTCCGTTGATTACCCCCTTCATGGAGCCGCGTCGTGACTATAGAAAAAGAGAATGTCCTGTTCGGTAATGGCGATGAGTTGCCCAGCAATCACTCATCCAACCCGCACATCAACGAAGTCATTGCCCTGGGCCGGCGCAAGGTCCTGACAGGAGGCGCCACACTCGGTGCGCTGGCATTTCTGGGCGTCACCATGCCTGGCGCCGCTTCGGCCGCTGAAGCATTGGCGAAAGCCGCAAACACGCCGCCGTTCAAATTGCGTACACGCCTGCCCTTCGAACCGGTAATGGTCACCCGCGCCGACACCATTACGGTACCTGCCGGCTACACCGCCAAGGCCTTCATTCCATGGGGTACGCCCATTTGCGGCAGTTACCCGGCCTTCCTCGAGAATGCTAGCAATAGTGCCCAGGATCAAGCCCAGCAGACCGGCATGCACCACGATGGTATGCATTTCTTCCCAATGGATTCGAAAAACGGCATCGGCCGTCAGAGCGACCACGGCATGCTCTGCCTGAACCATGAATACATCGACGCGCCGTTGCTGCACCCAAATGGCCCGACCGTCGTTAACGGCCGCCGAGTAAACGTCGATGAGGTCCGTAAGGAAATCAATGCCCACGGCGTCTCGGTGGTGGAAGTACGCCGTGGACCGCGCGGCGATTGGGATGTGTTGCCTACCGCTCGCAACCGCCGCATCACAGGCGCAACACCGATGCAGATCGCTGGTCCCGCCCGAGGTCATGCGCTGATGAAAACGCGCTACAGTCCGAGCGGCACCTCTGCTCGCGGCACGCTGAACAACTGCGCCAACGGTTTCACACCCTGGGCGACTTATCTGACCTGCGAAGAGAACTGGGCCGGCTATTTCGCCAGCACCGACGAAACCCTGCCACGCGAGCTGTCCCGCTATGGCATCGGCAAGGCCGGCCGCTACGGCTGGGAAACAGTGCCGGGAGACGAATTTCAGCGATTCAACTGCACTCGTATCAGCCGGGACGGCACTGGTGATTACCGCAACGAGCCGAACACCTTTGGTTGGATCGTCGAGATCGACCCCTTCGATCCCGATGCCGTGCCGGTCAAGCACACTGCGCTGGGCCGCTTCGCCCATGAAGGCCTAGTGTTCGCACCGGTCAGGCCCGGACGCCCGGTCGTCTGCTACTCGGGCGACGATTCGCAGAACGAGTACATCTACAAGTACGTGAGCCGCGACCAGTATCGTCCGCAGCGCAGCGACGGTCGCCTGCTCGATGACGGCACACTCTACGTGGCCCGCTACAATCCGGACGGCAGCGGCGACTGGCTGGCGCTGGATATCAACGATGCGAACTTCCAGAGCGCCTGCGCAGCAGCGGGCGTCACCTTCGCCGACCAGGGAGATGTACTGATCAACACCCGCCTGGCTGCGGATGTCGTTGGAGCAACCAAAATGGATCGCCCTGAATGGGGCGCGGTCAATCCTGACAATGGCGACGTCTATTTCACCCTCACCAACAACGGCTCGCGTCGCGAGGCGGACGCCCCGAACCCGCGCGCACCGAACCCCTACGGGCACATCATCCGCTGGCGTGAAGCGAGCAATGACTTCGCTGGCACGCGCTTCACCTGGGATCTTTACCTGCTTGCAGGCCCGAAGAACGACAGCCGTGACCCCACCGGCAAGCCGCTGGACGAGAGCAATATCCTCGCGAGCCCCGACGGCTTGTGGTTCGACGACGAGGGGCGTCTCTGGATTCAGACCGACATGAGCGGAAGCCAGCAAACCGCAGGGCCGTTCGGCAACAACCAGATGCTGGTTTCCGATCCGAAGACTGGCGAGGTCAAGCGCTTCCTGGTCGGACCCTACGGCTGCGAGGTCACCGGCATCACCGCGACGCCGGACTTCCGCACGCTGTTCGTCAACATTCAGCACCCGGGCGAAGGCTCGACGCCTACCAACTTCAACAGCATCTGGCCAGACGGCCCGGGCCGCCGCCCGCGCTCGGCGACGGTCATCGTCACCCGTGACGACGGGCGACGCTTGATGTGACGCCCTCTGGAAGAAGCCCGGCAAATGCCGGGCTTCTTTTATCGAGGCAGCTCTTCTTGCGGTCCTGTGAAAAGGCCCCAGGTCGAAATGAACAAGGCGGCAATCAAAGGTCCGATTACGAAGCCATTCAAACCGAACAGTGCAAGGCCGCCGAGGGTGGAGATCAGCACCACGTAGTCGGGCATCTTGGTGTCTTTGCCCACCAGGATCGGGCGCAGGATATTGTCGACCAGTCCGATGACCAGCACGCCGTACAACGTCAGGATGATCCCCTGCCAGACCGACCCACTCATCAGAAAGTAGATGGCCACCGGCGTCCAGATCAGCCCCGCCCCTACGGCGGGCAGCAATGATAGCAAAGCCATCAATACGCCCCAGAGCGATGCGCTGGGTATGCCCAGCACAGCGAAAATGACTCCGCCGAGAACCCCCTGGATTACCGCCACCACGATATTGCCCTTGACGGTCGCCCGCACGACACGGGTGAACTTACTGAATAGCCGGCGTTTTTGCGTTTCACTCAGCGGAATCGCCTTGCGAATCCGGGCCACGAGCTCTTTACCGTCCCTGATCAGGAAGAACAACAGATAGATCATCACGAAAAAGCTGACGAAGAACTGGAAGGTGCCCTGACCAAAACTGAACGCCTTCGTCGCCAGGTACTGGCTACCCTCAAGCGCTCCGCTGGCCAGCCGGGCCCGCAGGCTGTCCATGTCACCCCCGAGTCCGAACCGGTCCAGCTGGTTCTGCAGCGGGCCGGGAAGCATTTCCCTGGCATAGGTGACATAGCTCCCTATGTCCAGATCCCCGCTTTGGATCCTTCTATAGAGCGATGCGCCCTCCTGGACCAGCAGGCCAGTGATGAAGATCACCGGCAATACCGCAACGACCAGACATACCAGTAGCGTGATCAGGGCTGAAAGGTTCCGCCGATTGTGCAGCCGTTTGTATAGCCACCGCTGCAGGGGGGCGAAAATGATAGCCAGGATCACCGCCCAGAACACCGCACCGTAGAAAGGCAGCAGAATCCAGCCGAACGCCACGGACACCACGATCAGCAGGATGAGGAAAACCTTGTATTCAAGCGTCGGATTGAACATTGCGGAACCATCATGGCGATTGTTCCAATTAGTCAACGCACGGCTTCGTGAGTGCTGTGCTACACGATAAAGGGCGCCATCCGGCGCTCTTTTCAGCTAGATGCGGAACGGGGGAGCGCATGCAACGCGGATGAGGATGCTGCTGACTACGGTGATCGATACGCGAACTCGGCAGGCTGCATTTCGAGCCGGCCCAGGCGCAGTTGACCCTGGCAGGCTCCGCAATCCTCAACAAACCGCCTGTCGCCTTGTTCCATGCCATCGAAGGCGTTCGAATACTGCTAAAAACCGATGATTACGTAGTGCTTGAGGCCCTGCCGGCTGTTTGAACCAACCGCCCACGCCTGGGGCGAGTTCGCTCTCGGCTGGTCCTGCAGCACACTCTTGCTTGCCCCAGCAACCCCAGCAACCCCAGCACCACGAAAAAAAACGGGACACCGCTTTGACGACATCCCGCTGTGAAGCTTGGTATAACCGACTACAGAGTCATTGCAGCGAACCAGCCGAACGCGATAAGCGGCAGGTTGTAGTGCAGGAAGGATGGCACCACCGTATCCCAAATATGGCTGTGCTGACCGTCGACGTTGAGCCCGGAAGTCGGACCGAGGGTCGAGTCTGATGCCGGAGACCCCGCATCGCCCAGCGCGCCCGCGGTACCGATGATGCTGACGATGGCTAACGGGCTGAAACCAAGCTGCATTCCGAGGGGAACGAAGATCGCTGCGATGATAGGTACGGTCGAAAAAGATGAACCGATGCCCATGGTGACCAGCAGACCGACCAGCAACATCAGCAGCGCGGCGACCCCCTTGCTGTTGCCGATCCAGGCTGCGGACGCATCCACCAGATTCTTGATATCGCCGGTGGCTTTCATTACCTCGGCAAAGCCTGCGGCAGCGATCATGATGAAGCCGATCATCGCCATCATCTTCATGCCTTCGGTAAACAGATCGTCCGCCTCCTTCCAGCGCACGACGCCCGAGACGGAGAAGATCACAAAGCCGGCCAGGGCACCGATGATCATCGAATCCAGCCACAGCTGAATGACGAACGCGGCCGCTACCGCGACCAGGGCCATCAGCAGGCTCCAAGGGCTGAACGACGTCGAGTGACGTGCGCCTTGGTCGATACGGTCGAGATCATAGTCGCGCGGCTTGCGGTAACTGATCAGAATAGCCACCAACAGGCCAAACACCATGCCCAGAGCGGGAATGAACATGGCGTGTGTAACGCTGATATCCGAAACGTCCAACCCAGCCGACGAGATGTTCGCGAGCAGGATTTCCTTCAGAAAGATGGCACCGAACCCGACAGGCAGAAACATGTATGGCGTGATCAGCCCGAAGGTAATCACGCAGGCGATCAGACGGCGATCGAGCCGAAGCTTGGCCAATACATACAGAAGAGGCGGAACCAACAGCGGAATGAACGCAATGTGAATGGGCAGGATGTTCTGCGAGGACACCGCCACGGCCAAGAGCAGACCGATGAGCGCCCATTTCACACCTCGATCTGCAGTCGTTGGGCTCTTGTCCCCGACCAGCTTCAGTACCCGGTCGGCTAGCGCATGGGCCAGCCCGGATTTAGCGAGGGCGACGGCAAAAGCGCCCAAGAGAGCATAAGACAGCGCAACCGTCGCGCCGCCGCCAAGCCCTTTGTTAAAGGCTTCAAGGCTGCCGTGTATGCCCAGTCCGCCAAGCAGCCCGCCCACCAGCGCACCGACGATCAATGCGACCACCACGTGAACGCGTATCAGACTGAGGATCAGCATGACCCCCACCGCGGCTATTACAGAATTCATCTCTCCCCCCATCAGCAGTGGCAAGCGCCTGAAAAAAGGGCGGTAGTCTGCGTTGCGCATCCTCAGCTGTCAAAACATTCGCAGCGTAAGCAGGCATGTGCTCGAAGTGAGCCAGATGCACGGTAGGTTCGTCACAGGTGATCGCCACGCCCGCATGTCCCAGGTGCGGTAAAATTGGTTTTTAGCAGCGCAAAACAGAGAGCTCGCGTGGAAATTTTCAAGGAATTCACTTTCGAATCGGCCCATCGCCTTCCGCATGTGCCGGAGGGACATAAATGTGGGCGTCTGCACGGGCATTCGTTTCGCGTCGCCCTCCATATAGAAGGTGATGTCGACCCGAAGACTGGTTGGATACGCGATTTTGGTGAACTGAAGGCGATTTTCAAACCGCTTTACGAGCAGCTCGACCACAACTATCTGAATGATTTGCCGGGCCTCGAAAACCCCACAAGCGAAAACCTGGCACGCTGGATCTGGCTCAAACTCAAGCCCGAGCTACCGGAACTGTCGCGTATCCGTATTCACGAAACCTGTACCAGCGGCTGCGAATACCGCGGCGATTGATCCGCCGCTCGATCGCCAGTCTACGTGCCCGACTCCGACGTACCGATGAGCGATTGCAGGTTGGCCTCTGCGCGGATGTACTGAGGAACCGGCGGGCAGCCGTAATCCGGTGCACCGTTGGTAAGTAGATGGTTTCCGACCCGCCTACGCGCGTCCCGCCCCATGTTATCGCAGGCAAAGCTTCGACCAGCAGAGCGCAAGCCGACTGCCATTACCTGCATCCTGGATGCAGAATTGGCCCAAACGAGATCGAGCGATCACTGCGGACACCGGAGCGAGGCCGCCCCGCTGCACGGCAGCGGATGCCGGCGAGCCGGAGATTATCGCGCGCAAAGACAAACCCCCCACCCGATTGCTCGGATTGGGGGTTTGGGATAGAAGCTTGACGATGACCTACTCTCACATGGGGAAACCCCACACTACCATCGGCGATGCGTCGTTTCACTACTGAGTTCGGGATGGGATCAGGTGGT
>NZ_JAAMRF010000004.1 GCF_013522725.1 Stutzerimonas azotifigens | reverse complement strand
TTTCGGGGGCGGAGGGGGCGGCTTCGGTGGCGGCGGCGCCTCGGGCGGATGGTAAGGACAAGGAACAGGCCATGACTCTACTGACAGAAAGCGAGCAGCGGCAGGTGGCCGAGGCCATCGACCGCATCGAACTCGACACCGACGCCGAGGTGGTCACCGTGCTGGCTGCCCAGGCCGACGACTATCGCTACATTCCGTTGCTCTGGGCCAGCCTGCTGGCGCTGGTGGTGCCCGGTGCGCTGCTGTTCTTCACCGGCTGGGTCACGGCGCCGCATCTGCTGCTGATTCAGTGGGCGAGCTTCGTCGTGCTGGCGCTGGTGTTCCGTCTGCCGGGGCTGACCACCCGGCTGATCCCGCGTGCGGTGCGTCACTGGCGTGCCTGCAATCTGGCGCGGCGGCAGTTCATCGAACTCAACCTGCACCATACCGAGGCCGACACCGGCGTGCTGATCTTCGTCTCCGAAGCCGAACGCTACGTGGAGATCCTGGTCGATCGCGGCGTTTCCAGCCGTATCGATAATCAGGCCTGGGCGTCCATCGTCGAGGCATTCACCGACCGCGTCCGGCAGGGCCAGACGCTCGAAGGTTTCCTCATCTGCATCGAGGCCTGCGGCGCCCTGCTGAAGGAGCACGTGCCGGCCACTCACACGCGAAACGAGCTGCCCAACCGCCTGGTCGTTCTGCCCTGAAGGCGGCTACTTCTGCTCGCTTTGCGGAGTGACCCGCAGGACTTCCTCGACGGTGGTCAACCCGGCGGCGACCTTCTGCGCGCCTGATAGCCGCAAGCTGCGCATCCCATCCTTGAAGGCGTGACGGCGCAACGCGACGATGTCGGTATCGGCGTTGATCAGCGGCTTGATCGCATCGTTGAGCAACATGATCTCGTATACGCCCGCACGCCCGCGGTAGCCCGTGTCGCGGCACTCCAGGCAGCCGACCGCCTGTTGCGCGGTGGTCGGCAGCGGCGCGTTCCAGGGCTTGGTCAGGGCCTGCCAGTCGTCCTCGTCGATCTCGACCGGGGCCTTGCAATGCGGGCAGAGGGTGCGCACCAGGCGCTGCGCCATCACGCCTAGCAAGGTCGCCTTGAGCAGGTAGTGCGGCACGCCGAGCTCCAGCAGGCGGGTAATGGCGCTCGGGGCATCGTTGGTGTGCAGCGTCGAAAGCACCAGGTGGCCGGTGAGCGCGGCCTGGATCGCCATCTCGGCGGTCTCCAGGTCGCGGATCTCGCCGACCATGATGATGTCCGGGTCTTGGCGCATCAGCGCGCGTACGCCACTGGCGAAGGAGAGGTCGATGTTGTGCTGCACCTGCATCTGGTTGAAGGCCCCCTCGATCATCTCGATCGGGTCTTCGATGGTGCAGACGTTCACCTCGGGCGTGGCCAGCTGCTTGAGGGTGGTGTAGAGCGTAGTGGTCTTGCCCGAGCCGGTCGGGCCGGTCACCAGGATGATGCCGTTGGGCTGGCCGGTCATGCTCTTCCAGCGGCGCAGGTCATCGGCCGAAAAGCCCAGTTGGTCGAAGCTTTTGAGCAGCACCTCGGGATCAAAGATCCGCATCACCATCTTCTCGCCGAACGCGGTGGGTAGCGTCGACAGGCGCAGCTCCACTTCACCTCCGTCCGGCGTCTTGGTCTTGACCCGGCCGTCTTGCGGCTTGCGCTTCTCGGCGACGTTCATCCGCCCGAGCGACTTGAGGCGGCTGACCACCGCCATGGTGACCTGTGGCGGGAATTGATAGACGTTGTGCAGGACGCCGTCGATGCGAAAGCGCACCGAGCCCTGCTCGCGGCGCGGCTCGATGTGGATATCGCTGGCGCGCTGCTGGAAGGCGTACTGGAACAGCCAGTCGACGATGTTGACGATATGCGAGTCGTTGGCGTCCGGCTCCTGGTCGCTGGCGCCGAGGTTGAGCAACTGCTCGAAATTGCCCACGCCGCTGATCTTCTGGTCATTGGCGGTGGCGCCGCTGACCGACTTGGCCAGGCGGTAGAACTCCACGGTGAAACGCTGGATATCCGCCGGATTGGCCACCACGCGCTTGATCGGTCGTTTGAGCACATGGACCAGGTTGGCTTCCCAGGCCTGCACGTAGGGCTGGGCGCTGGCGATGGTGACCGCCTCGTTGGTCGCCGCCACGGCGAGAATCTTGTGCCGCTGGGCAAAGGCGTAGGACATCAGCGGCGTGACCGCGGCCACGTCGATCTTTAGCGGGTCGATGCGCAGGTAGGGTTGTCCGACCTTGTCGGCCAGCCACTGGGTCAGGGTTTCCAGGTCGAGCTGCTTGCCGGGGCGCTTCTGGTCGCTGATCTGCTGCGCCGCGAGGAACTCCAGCGGGTGTTGCTGGGTGTTCAGGCTGCTGCGGCGAATGGCCAGGCACTGCTCGGCGGTGTCCTGGTCGAGGTGGCCCTGGCTGACCAGTTCGCGTAGCAGGTCATTCAGGTCGAGCCAGCGGTCGGCAGTGGGCGAGGCTAAGGCGGACATCGAAACTCCTTGGATGGCGAGGGCGGCTGCCGTGCATCCTGGCGTTCGGCGCCGCCGGCCTTCAGCTTAACGGGTGAGCGCCTTCCACGCCTTGAGCGTCCACACAGTATGGGCCTGCTCGGCTCGCGCTCCGAGGCTCTCTTCGCTGCGCGGCAGAGCCGCCAGGGCATGCAGCTTGGCCAGTTCGCCGTAGAGACGGTCCACTTCGGGCAGCTCCAGCGTCTGGCGAGCCAGGCGCAGCCAAACCAGCAGCCGTTCCATGCGTGGCAATTGCTCGTCGAGGTCTTCGGGTTGCTGCTTGTAACGCGGCAGCTGCAGCGCCTCGGCTTCTTCGCCGAGCTGGCGCGGCAACCACTTGCCCAGTTCCGCGGCGCCCTGGCGGTTGCCGCGCTCGTTGCGGCCTTGCATCCAGCCGCGCTGCAGCAGCCAGCGCGAGGCATTGAGCGAGAACAGTCCCCAGCGGATCTGCCCCAGCTCTTCGGCGAAGCGCTTCGGCGCCGCCTGGCGCACGGCTTCGTCGTCCTGCCCTGATTCCAGTTGCGGACGCCAGTCGCCGATCAGCGCATCGAGGGCCTCACGCAGTTCCCGGCTGCTGGCACGCGGCGCGGCCTGGCCGAGGCTGCCGAGCAGGGCGCGCAGATCGACCAGTTGCTGCAGCCAGTCGCCCAGCAGGCTCCAATGGCCGTTGAAGCGGTACTGTTCGGCGAGCCGCTGGCTGTTGCCGAGCAGCTGCCAGCCCAGCGCCGCGACTGCCTCGTCCAGAGGCATCGTGGGATCGAGCTGCGCCGCTGGCAGGCCAAGGGCGTAACTCTGTGGGTCGTGCAGGCGATAGCCACGCTCGGCCTTGCTGATGTCGCAAGGCATCAGCGCGAGGTCGGCGGCGAGCTCCGCAGCCAGTTCCAGCAGCGCCTCGGGCTCGCCCTGGCGCAGCTCCAGCTCCAGTTCGCAGATCTCTTCGGACTGCTTGCCGGCGGTCACCTTACCCAGGTCCAGCGCCGCTTCCACCACGACGCGAGACTTGCCGCGGCCCCAAGCGATCTCGGCCTTCTCGCGCACGAAATCGGTGGTGAAGATCGGTTTCAGGGTCTTCTTGTCGAGCGTCGCCAGGCTCGCCGGCCAGCAGTCGTCGGTGAGTTGCTTGGGGTCGAGCTTGGGCTTGTCCAGGTACCAGTCCCATTCGTTGCGCTCGGACAGGCCGGCCACGCTCTGGCCACGGCTCTTGAGGGTCTGGATGTAGGTGTCGCCGTCCCGGCGCAGGCGCAGCGCGACCTTGGCCTGAGCAAGATCGCGTTGCGGCGTGTCGAAATACTGGTTGAACAGCTCGTGGCGCTGCCAGCCGCTCTTGTTGCGCTTCTTCAGTAGCGGATGCTCGCGCAGCGCCTGGAGGGTTTCGCGACTGACGCGCAGCTTGATTTCGGTTTCTTTCTGCATGGTGCCCAGGGGGTGCCTATATTTTTTAAGTGACAGCTTGATGACGCGTGGTGGCGGGCGTTCAAGCTCATCCGTATACTTGCCGCCTCTTTGAAACCGGGGTTTCCCTATGCCGATCAATCCCTTCGTCAGCCTGTTCGGACGCTCGCCCATCGGGCCGATGCAACAGCACATGACAAAGGCGCACGAGTGCGCAGCGAATCTGGTGCCGTTCTTCCAGGCTGCGATGGACGAGGACTGGGAGCGCGTCGAACAGATTCAGAAAGAGATGGCGCGGCTGGAAAACGAAGCCGACAAGCTCAAGAAGAGCGTACGCCAGCATCTGCCCAAAAGCCTGTTCCTGCCGGTTCCACGCTCCGATCTGCTGGATCTGCTCAGTGTACAGGACAAAATTGCCAACCGCGCCAAGGACATCGCCGGCCTGATGCTGGGTCGTTGCATGACCGTGCCGCAGGGGTTGCAGCCCGAGATGCTGGCCTTCGTCGAGCGTTCGGTCGAGGCCAGCGCCCAGGCCCTCAAAGCCATGAAGGAACTCGACTCGCTGCTGGAAACCGGTTTCAGCGGCCGCGAGGTCACTCTTGTCGAACAGATGGTGGAAGAGCTCGAGGAAATCGAGCGCGACACCGATCGCATGCAGGTCACGGTCCGCCGGGCCCTGTTCAAACTGGAAAAGGACCTTCCGCCAGTCGATGTGATGTTCCTCTACAAGATCATCGAATGGGTTGGTGACGTCGCCGATCGCGCCGAGCGAGTCGGCAACCGACTGGAACAATTGCTGGCGCGCTAGTCGCCAGCTTCCTTTCTGGGTCTACAGGTAGCCTTATGTCTCTTATTACGGATTACGGTTTCGTACTCCTGATGCTTGCCTGCATCTTCGGTTTGTTCATGGCCTGGGGTGTGGGCGCCAACGATGTGGCCAATGCCATGGGTACATCGGTGGGGTCACGGGCGCTGACCATCAAGCAGGCGATCATCGTCGCGATGATTTTCGAATTCTGCGGCGCCTACTTGGCCGGTGGCGAAGTCACCGAGACGGTCAAGAGCGGCATCGTCGACGCCTCGGCGATTCCACCCGAACTGATGGTGCTGGGCATGATGTCGGCGTTGCTGGCAGCCGGCACCTGGCTGCTGGTGGCCTCCACCCGAGGCTGGCCGGTATCCACCACCCACTCGATCGTTGGTGCGGTGATCGGTTTCGCCGCCGTCGGCATCTCGGTCGACGTGGTGCATTGGAATAGTGTCGGGCCGATCGTCGCCAGTTGGGTGGTCTCCCCGGTACTTTCCGGTGCCGTGGCCTTCGGCCTGTTCATCAGCGTGCAGAAGCTGATCATCGACACCGACAATCCATTCCAGAACGCCAAGCGATTCGTGCCGCTGTACATGTTCCTGACCGGCTTCATGGTCTCGATCATGACCCTGTCCAAGGGCCTCAAGCACATCGGGCTGGACCTCTCCACTCAGCAGGGCCTGCTGCTCTCGGTGGGCATCGGCGTAGTGGTGATGCTGATCGGCGTGGCCCTGCTCAGCCGTATCAAGGTCGACGTCGAGGCGGACAAGGCCTTCCACTTCTCCAGCGTAGAAAAGGTCTTCGCGGTCCTGATGATCTTCACCGCCTGCGCCATGGCCTTCGCCCACGGTTCCAACGATGTGGCCAATGCCGTCGGCCCGCTGGCGGCCATCGTCGGCGTGATCCAGGGCGGTGGCGAAGTCGGCGCGCGCTCCGCGGTGCCGGGCTGGGTACTGTTGCTCGGTGCGACCGGTATCGTCATCGGCCTTGCCACCTATGGCTACAAGGTGATCGCCACCATCGGCCGCGAAATCACCGAGCTCACCCCGAGCCGTGGCTTCGCCGCCGAGCTGGCCACCGCCAGCACCGTGGTCGGCGCATCGGCCATCGGCCTGCCGGTCTCCACCACCCATACCCTGGTCGGCGCGGTGCTGGGCGTGGGTATCGCGCGTGGTATCGGTGCACTGAACCTGGGCGTAATCGGTTCGATCTTCATGTCCTGGATCATCACGTTGCCGATCGGCGCCGGCCTGTCGATCCTCTACTTCCTGATCCTGCGCGCGATCTTCACCTGATTGTCTGACCGGCTGCCGCGCGCTCATGCGCGGTGGCCGCGGACATCCGCTGTTGCCATCCTCCTGCCCGTAACAGATCGATGCCCGTCTGCCACGGCGCGTTTCATGCTTCACTGAAGACCTCATCTTTTCCACGGAGGTTGTCCGGTGTCCGTACCCTCATTCAAAGACCAGTTCGCCGCGCTCATCGCCGCGCCTTCGGTGAGTTGCACCCAGCCGCACTGGGATCAGACCAACCAGCCGGTCATCGATTTGCTCGCCACCTGGCTCGATGAGCTGGGGTTCGCCTGCGAGCGGCAGGAGGTCGCGCCCGGCAAGTTCAACCTGCTCGCCAGCTATGGCAGCGGTCCGGGCGGGCTGGTGCTTGCCGGGCACAGCGACACGGTGCCCTTCGATGCCGAACTCTGGGCAAGCGACCCGCTCAGGCTGCGTGAAGCCGACGATCGCTGGTATGGCCTTGGCGCGTGTGACATGAAGGGCTTTTTCGCGCTCATCATCGAGGCGGTGCGGCCCTTGCTGGATCAGCCGTTCAGGCAGCCGCTGCTGATCCTCGCCACCTGCGACGAGGAAAGCTCGATGGCCGGTGCCCGGGCACTGGCCGACGCGGGCCGCCCGCTGGGGCGCGCGGCGGTGATCGGCGAGCCGACCGGCCTGCGCCCGGTACGTCTGCACAAGGGTGTGATGATGGAGCGCATCGACATCCTCGGGCAGAGCGGTCACTCCTCCAATCCCGCCTACGGCCACAGCGCGCTGGAGGCGATGCACGCGGTAATGGGCGAGCTGATGAAGCTGCGCGACCAGTGGAAGGTCGAGCACCGCAATCCGATGTTCAACGTGCCCCAGCCGACGCTGAACCTCGGCTGCATCCATGGCGGCGACAACCCCAACCGCATTTGCGGGCAGTGTTCCCTGGAATTCGATCTGAGGCCGTTACCCGGCATGGAGCCCGAGCAGCTGCGCGCGCTGATCCGCCAGCGGCTGGTGCCGGTGGCCGAGCAGCACCAGGTGAAGATCGACCTGGCGCCGCTGTTTCCCCACGCACCGGCCTTCGAGCAGCCCGCCGGTAGCGAACTGGTAGCGGTTGCCGAGCGTCTGACAGGACATGCGGCCGAGGCGGTGGCATTCGGTACCGAAGCGTCTTATCTTCAGCAGCTCGGCTGCGAAACGCTGGTGATGGGCCCTGGCGACATCGCCTGTGCGCACCAGCCCGACGAGTACCTGCAGCTGTCGCGCATCGATCCGACCGTACGGCTGCTACGCGAATTGATCGGCCATTACTGCCTGGCCCCGGTCCGCTGACCGCGGGGCACTACCGCTGCTTTGCCCGACCTGACATCCAAGGTTATCCATGCACGACTACGTCAATTGGCTCCGCCACGCTTCGCCCTACATCAACTCGCACCGCGACCGCACCTTCGTCGTCATGCTGCCTGGCGACGGCCTGGAACACCCGAACTTCGCCAACATCGTGCACGACCTGGTGCTGCTGCACAGCCTCGGCGTGCGTCTGGTGCTGGTGTTCGGCTCGCGGCCGCAGATCGAGGCACGATTGGCCGCGCGCGGGCTCGAACCGCGTTTTCACCGTGACCTGCGCATCACCGATTCGGCGACTCTGGAATGTGTGATCGATGCCGTCGGTCATATGCGTATCGCGCTCGAAGCACGGCTCTCGATGGACATGGCGGCCTCGCCGATGCAGGGCGCGAGGCTGCGCGTGGCCAGCGGCAACTTCGTCACCGCGCGTCCGATCGGTGTGCTCGATGGGGTCGATTACCACCATACCGGCGAAGTGCGCCGCGTCGACCGCAAGGGCATCGGCCGGCTGCTGGACGAGCGCACCATCGTGCTGTTGTCGCCGCTGGGTTATTCGCCGACCGGGGAAATCTTCAACATCGCCTGTGAAGACATCGCCACCCGCGCCGCCATCGACCTGCAGGCCGACAAGCTGGTGCTCTACGGATCCGAGCGTGGCTTGCGCGACGAAGCCGGCAAACTGGTACGCGAACTGCGCCCGCCGCAGATTCCAGCTTATATCGAGCGCCTCGTCGGCACCTATCAGGCCGAGCTGCTCGACGCTGCGGCGCAAGCTTGCAAGGGTGGTGTGCGGCGCAGCCACGTGATCAGCTATGCCGAGGACGGCTCGCTGCTCAACGAGCTGTTCACCCGCGACGGTGGCGACGGCACCCTGGTGACTCAGGAGCAGTTCGAGCAGCTGCGCGAGGCGACCATCGAGGATGTCGGCGGGCTCATCGATCTGATCACCCCGCTGGAAGAGCAGGGCATCCTGGTGCGCCGCTCCCGCGAAGTGCTGGAGCGGGAAATCGAGCAGTTCAGCATCGTCGAGCGCGACGGCCTGATCATCGCCTGTGCGGCGCTCTATCCGATTGCCGATTCCGATTCAGGCGAGTTGGCCTGTCTGGCGGTGAACCCCGAATACCGTCACGGCGGGCGTGGCGACGAGCTGCTCGAGCGCATCGAGAGCCGCGCGCGGCAGATGGGATTGAAGAAGCTGTTCGTGCTCACCACACGCACCGCGCACTGGTTCCGCGAGCGCGGTTTCGAGCCCAGTGGGGTGGAAAGCCTGCCTGCGGCGCGCGCCTCGCTGTACAACTTCCAGCGCAACTCGAAGATCTTCGAAAAGTCGCTGTAAAAGGCCGGCCTGAGCCCGCCTGTCAGGCGGGTAGGGCGGTCAGGCTGCGCTGGTACTCCTCGACGAAACTGTCGAAATCCAGGGTATCTGCCTGCTCGACGCGAGCCTGCTGCTCCAGCGACTGCTGCGCGGTGGCCTCGAAACCTGCGAGCTCATCGCCCTGTATCGGCTGCCGACGGAAATAGTCGGTATGAGCCACGCTCTGGCGCAGGGCGAAGGCGCGGAAGCTCTCGCCGTGCTGGCGCAGCTGCTCGAGCACTTGCGCCGAGGGCGTGAGGCTGGGGTCGACCACTTTGGTCTGCTGCACGGTGACGGCCTGCTGGTGCAGGTCATCGCCACGGCTGCGATCGAGCAGTTCTGCGACCTGGCCGATGCCGTCGAGCAGCTCCTGGGCCCAGACCTTGAGTTCCACCGCCTCTCCGCAGCGCATCAGCTCGAGGCCCGAGCGCCGGCCTTCCTTGACCACTTTGATAAAGTTGTCGGTCGCCGCGGCGCATTCCCCATCGACCAGGAAGGGGCTGTCTTCCAGCGCGCAATAGAGCAGGAAGGCGTCGAGGAAGCGGGCTTCGGTTATGTCGATCCCCAGCGGCAGGAAGGGGTTGATGTCCAGACAGCGCACTTCGACGTACTGGATGCCTCGCGCGCGCAGCGCCTGGATCGGTCGTTCACCGACGCCGGTGACGCGCTTGGGGCGGATGTTGGAGTAGTACTCGTTTTCGATCTGCAGGATGCTGGTGTTGAGCTGTTGCCAGTTGCCCTCCGAATCCTTGGTACCTTGCTCGACGTAGGGCGGGTAGGGCGTCGAGACCGCCTTGTGCAGGCTCTCGGTGTAGCTTTCCAGGTTGTCGTAGCAGGGCGTGAGGCCGGCCTGGGCATTGTTCTGGTAGCCCAGGTCGCTCATCCGCAGGCTGGTCGCGTACGGCAGGTAAAGGGTGTCGGCATCGAGCTGCTCGAGCTGGTGCGGGCGGCCACGCAGGAAACCCCCATCCAGCGCCGGCGAGGCCCCAAACAGGTACATCAACAGCCAGCTGAAGCGGCGGAAGTTGCGGATCAGCGCGATGTAGCGCTGCGACTGGTAATGCCGTGGCTCACGGTCGTCGCCTTCGGCCTGGCGCAGCGCCGACCAGAGCGCCTCGGGCAGCGAGAAGTTGTAGTGGATGCCGGCGATGCACTGCATGGTCTTGCCGTAGCGCAGGGCCAGCCCGCGGCGGTAGACGTGCTTGAGCCGGCCGATGTTCGAGCTGCCGTACTCGGCGATGGGAATCTGCGCCTCCTCGGGGAGCGGGCAGGGCATCGAGGCGCTCCAGAGGTATTCGCCGGCGAGCTTGTTGTAGGTGAAGCGGTGGATCGCCTCGAGCTCGGCCAGGGTCTTTTCCGGGTCGGTCTCGGTGGAGGTGATGAACTCCAGCAGCGCCTCGGAATAGTCGGTGGTGATCTGCGGGTGGGTCAGCGCCGAACCCAGCGGCCGTGGATGGGGCGTGAGCGCCAGCAAGCCCTGTGTATCGACGCGCAGGCATTCGCGTTCGATCCCGTGCAGGCATTGAGTGAGCAGCGGCAGGTGGGAGGACTCGGCCAGCAGTGCCAGGCGGCGGGAAAGAAGCTCGCTCAAGATCGGTGTCCCCGAAAAGGTGGTCATGTCTGATATCCGCCTCGATATGGGGGAGGTCGGATCGGTCTGCAAGGGCGGTGTCGAGTTTTACCTGCCCTCAGCTTGGGTTCCTAGAGTTGCGCAAAGGTCCCTTGCCCCTTGGCGATCAGTTTATCGCCCTGCTTCACCTCGGCTTCGACCACCAGCGTACGCCGTCCGGCATGCAGCACGCGGGCGATGCAGAGCACCTCGCCGCTGTCGATCGAGCGCAGGTAGTTGATCTTGCATTCGAGCGTGACGCTCTGTCGATCGAAGCCATGGGCGCTGGAGCAGGCCAGCCCCATGCTCATGTCCATCAGGCTGAACAGCGCACCGCCGTGCAGCTTGCTGTGACGGTTGCGCAGATGTTCGCCCATTTCCAGGCGTACATGCGCCTCGCCGTTCTCGACACGGAGCGGTTGGCAGCCGAGCAGCTGGCTGAAGGCGCTTATCTGCAGGTCTTCGGTGATTTCCATGGAAGTTCCGCCCACTGGGAGTGATGACGGCGCGCCATGGGGAGCGCCGTCCGACTTCTGACCGCTATCGGCGGCGTTACTTGCGCAGCTGCTTGGCGTTGGCGAACAGGGCGGCCATCGCCGCGTTGGCCGGGGCTGGCTTGTCCTGGCTGCTGTGGCGTTCGCTACGCGGCTCACCGCCGCGCTTGCCGTTGCCGCGCGATTGCCCGCCGCGGGTGCCCTCGGTCTTCTCGCCCGGGGTGTCGCCCATGCGCATCGACAGGCCGACGCGGTTGCGCGGGATGTCGACCTCCATCACCTTGACCTTGACGATGTCGCCGGCCTTGACCACCTCGTAGGGGTCCTTGACGAACTTCTCCGACAGCGCGCTGATGTGTACCAGGCCGTCCTGATGCACGCCGATGTCGACGAAGGCGCCGAAGTTGGTGACGTTGGTGATCACGCCCTCGAGCACCATGCCCGGCTTGAGGTCCTTGAGGGTTTCGACGCCTTCCTGGAACGCGGCGGTCTTGAATTCCGGGCGCGGGTCGCGGCCAGGCTTTTCCAGCTCCTGAAGGATGTCGCCGACGGTCACCAGGCCGAAGGTTTCGTCGGTGAACTTCTTCGGATCCAGGCGCTTGAGGAAGGTGGAATCGCCGATCAGCGAGCGGATGTCGCGGCCGGTGTCGGCGGCGATGCGCTGCACCAGCGGGTAGGTCTCTGGGTGCACGGCGGACGCGTCGAGCGGGTTCTCACCGTTCATGACGCGCAGGAAGCCGGCGGCCTGCTCGAAGGTCTTGTCGCCCAGGCGCGGGACCTTCTTCAGTTCGGCACGGCTCTTGAAGGCGCCGTTGGCGTCACGGTAGGCGACGATGTTCTGCGCCAGGGTGCCGTTGAGCCCGGAGATCCGCGCCAGCAGCGCCGCCGAGGCCATGTTCAGGTCGACGCCGACGGCGTTCACGCAGTCCTCGACCACTGCATCCAGGCTGCGCGCCAGCTTGAGCTGGGACACGTCGTGTTGATATTGGCCAACGCCTATCGCCTTCGGCTCGATCTTCACCAGTTCGGCCAGCGGGTCCTGCAGGCGACGGGCGATGGACACCGCGCCACGCAGCGACACGTCGAGGTCGGGGAATTCGCGCGCGGCCAGTTCCGAGGCCGAATACACCGAGGCGCCGGCTTCGCTGACCATGATCTTGGTGAGCTTGAGGCCCGGCACCTTCTGGATCAGCTCGCCGGCGAGCTTGTCGGTCTCGCGACTGGCGGTGCCGTTGCCGATGGCGATCAGGTCGACGCCGTGTTTGGCGCACAGCTTGGCGAGGATCGCCAGGGTGCCGTCCCAGTCGTTGCGTGGCGCATGCGGATAGACGGTAGCGGTATCGAGCAGCTTGCCGGTGGCATCGACCACCGCCACCTTGCAGCCGGTGCGCAGGCCAGGGTCCAGCGCCAGGGTCGCGCGCGGGCCGGCCGGTGCGGCCAGCAACAGGTCATGAAGGTTGCGGGCGAAAACGCTGATCGCCTCGTCCTCGGCCTTGTCGCGCAGTTCGCCGAACAGGTCGGTCTCCAGCGAGGTGTAGAGCTTGACCTTCCAGGTCCAGCGCACCACTTCGGCGAGCCATTTGTCCGCCGGGCGCGAAGCCTGGGTGATGCCGAAACGTTCGGCGATCATCGCCTCGCAGGGATGCATGGCGCCGGGGACCTCGTCGCCGATCTTGAGGCTGGCACTGAGCACACCCTCGTTGCGGCCGCGGAAGATCGCCAGGGCACGGTGCGAAGGCACGCCCTTGAGCGGCTCGTCGTGCTCGAAGTAATCGCTGAACTTGGCGCCTTCGGTTTCCTTGCCAGGCACCAGTCGCGCGCTGAGGGTGGCGTGGTCCTTGAGGAAGCCGCGCAGCCTGGCCAGCAGGTCGGCGTCTTCGGCGAAGCGTTCCATGAGGATGTATTTGGCGCCTTCGAGCACCGCCTTGATATCGGCGAAGCCTTTTTCGGCATCGACGAAGCGCGCGGCCTCGGCTTCAGGGTCCAGCGCGGGGTTGCCGAACAGCGCATCGGCAAGCTCGCCAAGGCCCGCTTCGAGGGCTATCTGGCCCTTGGTACGGCGCTTCTGCTTGTAGGGCAGGTAAAGGTCTTCGAGGCGGGTCTTGGTGTCGGCCAGGTTGATCTCGCGGGCCAGCTCCGGTGTCAGCTTGCCCTGCTCCTCGATGGAGGACAGGATCGCGGCGCGGCGGTCGTCCAGCTCGCGCAGGTAGCGCAGGCGCTCTTCCAGGTGACGCAGCTGGGTGTCGTCGAGGCTGCCGGTCACTTCCTTGCGATAACGGGCGATGAAGGGCACGGTCGAACCTTCGTCGAGCAGTGCCACGGCGGCGGCGACCTGTTGCGGGCGCACGCCCAGTTCTTCGGCGATGCGGGAGTTGATGCTGTCCATGAACCTACCTGGGTCAGTCAAACCATGCAGGCCTGGCCTGCGCGAAAGCCGGCGATTATAAGGGAAAGCGCGGCCGCAGGGCGGCCGGCCGGCTGTCGCGTCGGTGTACATGGCGAAGCGGACGTCGCCACACTGCGCCGTGTGGCGAAAAATCTGCTAACAATGGGTGTCAATGGTTTCGCAAAGCGCTGCGCCATAATGCACCGATACCAGTTCCGGGAGTTTCCATGAGCACCGCACCTGCCAATGAAGGCGAAAAGATACTGATCGTCGACGACGATTCCCGACTCCGACGCCTGTTGGAGCGCTTTCTCGATGAGCAGGGCTATCGAGTGCGGACCGTGGAAAACACCGAGCAGATGGACCGCCTGCTCAGCCGCGAGCTGTTCCACCTGGTGGTACTCGACCTGATGATGCCTGGCGAGGATGGGTTGTCCGCTTGCCGTCGACTACGCGAGGGCAGCAACCAGATCCCGATCATCATGCTTACCGCCAAGGGCGACGAATCGAGCCGTATTCAGGGGCTTGAGGTGGGCGCCGACGATTATCTGGCCAAGCCGTTCAATCCGCGCGAGCTGCTGGCGCGGATCAAGGCGGTGCTGCGCCGCCAGGCCCCTCAGGTGCCGGGTGCGCCGGCCAGCGATGACGAGACCGTGACCTTCGGCGAGTACGAGCTCTACCTGGCCACCCGCGAACTGAAGAAGGGCGACGAGGTGCACATGCTCACCACTGGCGAGTTCGCGGTGCTCAAGGCGCTGGTGCAACACGCACGCGAGCCCTTGACCCGGGACAAGCTGATGAACCTTGCCCGCGGCCGCGAATGGGATGCCCTGGAGCGCTCCATCGACGTGCAGATCTCGCGCTTGCGCCGCCTGATTGAACCCGACCCATCCAAGCCGCGCTATATCCAGACCGTCTGGGGTGTGGGCTACGTTTTCGTGCCGGACGGCAATAAGTGAACTTCACGCTTCAAACCGTAAGTCGCAAGCGAGAAGCGGGGCGCCGTCATGGCGCTCTGCTTCTTTCTGCACGTCGAGGCCTGTAGCTTGACGCTGCCTTCCCTATGAAAGCCCCGCTGTGGTTTCCGCAAAGCTTCTTCGCCCGCACCCTGTGGCTGGTCCTCATCGTCGTGCTCTTTTCCAAGGTGCTGACGCTGTTCTATCTGATGATGAACGAGGACGTACTGGTCGACCGCCAGTACAGCCATGGTGCGGCACTGACCCTGCGGGCCTATTGGGCCGCCGATGACGAGAATCGAGAGCGCATCGCCAAGGCGGTGGGCTTGCGACGGGTGCCGGAGCAGGAAGTGCCGGCCAGCGAATACCACTGGCCTTACTCTGAGATCTTCAAGCGTCAGATGCAGGCCGAGCTGGGGCCTGAAACCGAGGTCCACGTACGGATCCAGCCTTCGCCGGCGCTCTGGGCTCGCGCCCCAGGGCTGGGACGCGGCTGGATCGAGGTTCCGCTGTACCCTTATCCGTTACAGGGCCAGCGCATCTGGAGCGTGCTGGCCTGGTTTCTCGGCATTGGCTTGCTGTCCACCGCGGCGGCCTGGATCTTCGTCAGCCAGCTCAACCTGCCGCTCAAGCGACTGGTCTACGCTGCGCGGCAGATCGGCCAGGGCCGCAGCGTGCGGCTGCCGGTCAGCGACACGCCGAGCGAGATGACCGAGCTCTATCGCGCCTTCAATCAGATGGCCGAAGACGTCGAGCAGGCTGGACGCGAGCGCGAGCTGATGCTGGCTGGGGTCTCCCATGACCTGCGCACGCCGCTGACCCGCCTGAGGCTGTCGCTGGAGCTGATGCCCAACGACGCCGAGCTGACCGAGGAGATGGTGCGCGACATTGAGGACATGGATGCCATTCTCGACCAGTTCCTGGCGTTCATCCGCGACGGGCGGGACGAGCCGGTGGAGACGGCCGATCTTGGCGAGCTGATCCGCGAGGTGGTGCAGCCCTACAACCAGCATGCCGAGACGGTTCGGCTGTGCGTCGAGCCGATCCCGATGCTTGTGCTGCGCCGGGTGTCGATCAAGCGGCTGCTGGTGAACCTGATCGAGAACGCGCTGCGCTATGGCGGCCACGGCGTCGAACTTGAAGCGCACTGCTCGGGCGACCCGAACGCCCCCTACGTGGTGATCAGCGTGCTCGACCGCGGCACGGGTATCGATCCGCGGGAAATGAGCGAGATTTTCAATCCCTTCATTCGCGGGGACCGCGCGCGTGGCGGCAAGGGCGCCGGGCTAGGGCTTGCGATCGTCAAGCGCATCGCCGCCCAGCACGGTGGCGTGGTCGAGCTGCGCAACCGCTCGGGCGGCGGCTTGGAGGCGCGGGTCAGCCTGCCGCTGGGGCTGTTGCTGCCGCGCGATGCGTTGAAGAGCTGAATTCAGCCGCCGGTAAGACACTTAACCCGGAACGAAGCGCCCGTCGAGGCAACGAGGCACTACGTCGGTCGCCACAATCGCTTTCAGCTCGTCTAGCCCTTGCCCTTGGTGCGGGTCAGGTGCGGGCCGCCGTTCTTTTCCAGGTACTGGATGATCATGCCGGCCACGTCCTTGCTGGTGGTGACTTCGATGCCTTCCAGGCCGGGGGACGAGTTGACCTCCATCACCAGCGGTCCGTGATTGGAGCGCAGGATGTCCACGCCGGCCACGTTCAGGCCCATCACCTTGGCCGCGCGGATGGCGGTCATGCGTTCTTCCGGCGTGATCTTGATCAGGCTGGCCGAGCCGCCGCGGTGCAGGTTGGAGCGGAACTCGCCGGGCTTGGCCTGGCGCTTCATCGCGGCGATGACTTTCTCGCCCACCACGAAGCAGCGGATGTCGGCGCCGCCGGCTTCCTTGATGTACTCCTGCACCATGATGTCCTGCTTCAGGCCCATGAAGGCCTCGATCACCGACTCGGCAGCCTTTTCGGTTTCGCAGAGCACCACACCGATGCCCTGGGTGCCTTCGAGCACCTTGATCACCAGGGGCGCGCCGCCGACCATCTGGATCAGGTCGGGAATGTCGTCGGGCGAATGGGCGAAGCCGGTCACCGGCAGGCCGATGCCGCGCCGCGAGAGCAGTTGCAGCGAGCGCAGCTTGTCACGCGAACGGGCGATGGCTACCGATTCGTTGAGGGGAAACACGCCCTGCATCTCGAACTGGCGCAGCACGGCGCAGCCATAGAAGGTCACCGAGGCGCCGATGCGCGGAATGACCGCGTCGAAGCCTTCCAGCGGGCGGCCTCGGTAATGGATCTGCGGCTTGTGGCTGGCGATGTTCATGTAGGCGCGAAGGGTGTCGATCACCACCATCTCGTGGCCACGCTGCTGGCCGGCCTCCACCAGTCGGCGGGTTGAATACAGGCGCGGATTGCGCGACAGCACGGCGATTTTCATTGGGCACCGGGGACAGTGAGGATCTGGGGTTTGTCTTGGATATAGGTTCGCGCGGGGTCGACCAGACATCTGCCGTCGACCAGCGCCTTGGAGCCCAGCAGCAGGCGGTAGCGCATGGTCTTGCGGCAGGTCAGGGTGAACTCGACCGGCCAGGCGCAATCGCCCATGGCCAGCAGGGTGCGGATCACGTAGCGGGTCTGTGCCTGGCCGTTGGAGCTCTTGATGATCTTGCGCGTCAGCAGCGGGGCCTCGCAGCGATGGCGTCGCTGCACCAGGGTGCCCAGATGCGCGGTGAAGCGAACCCAGCGCTGGCCATTGCGTTCGAATTCGGAAATATCGGTGGCATGCAGCGCCGAGGTGCTGGCACCCGTATCGATCTTCGCGCGCAGACCGACGACACCCAGGTCGGGCAGGGCGATCCATTCACGCAGGCCGATAACGGTAGGGGTCTGGTCTGGCTTCAAAGTGGTATCCGGGCGATTTGCGCGCATTCTAGACGGGCAGTATGACAACTGCATCTGTCTGCTGCACCCTAGGACAACGGCGTTTGGAAAGAGTAAGGCGATGAATGAAAAAGACGATGACAAGGTCCGCCTGGACAAGTGGCTATGGGCGGCGCGTTTCTTCAAGACCCGGGCGCTGGCCAAGGCTGCGATAGACGGCGGCAAGGTGCATTGCCAGGGCGAGCGTTGCAAGCCGGGCAAGGAGCCCAAGGTGGGCGAGTCGCTAACGATTCGTGCGGGTTTCGACGAGCGCACCGTGGTGGTCAAGGCGCTGTCGGCGGTGCGCCGCGGCGCGCCCGCGGCGCAGCTGCTCTATGAGGAGACTGCCGACAGCCTGGCCCGCCGTGAGCAGGCCGCCGCCATGCGAAAGGCCGGCACGCTCGGCCTGCAGACCGATGGCCGACCGAGCAAGAAGCAGCGCCGGCAGCTGCATCACTTTCGCGATTTCGGAGGCTGATCAGTCCTGGCGCAGCACGGCCAGCTGGCGCACCACGGGAACCGAACGCGCGAGGGTGAAGGCCGGGCGCGCGAGCCACTGCAGCAGCGCCGCGATCTGCGCGCCCAACGGGGTGCAGTAGCCCCAACCCAGTGCCAGCAGGGCTATAAGCAGCCCGCCGACGAAGTCGTCGCTGAACCAGTGGGCGCCGGCGACCAGGCGCGGCAGCATGAACATCAGGGTGATGCCGATCACCACCGCCAGCTTAGCGCCCCGGGCAAACAGCGCCATGAACAGGCCCCAGATCAGCAGCACCGAAGCATGGTCGCCGGGAAAGCTTTTGCTGGAGCGGTCCTTCACTTCGAAGACCCGCTCGAGCAGCGGGAAATGATCGCTCAGGTGATAGGCGGTGGCGAAGTGCATCGAGGGGCTGGCGTGCTGCCAGCCGAAATGTGCGCCAATCTTGGTGACCAGCACGCGTATCACCAGAAGCAACAGCAGCAGGGCGACGAACGTGAACAGCGCCGGGCGCAGCTGGGTCGTGCTGAACAGCCAGTCGTTGCGGATCAGCAGGGTCAGTAGGACGGCGCCGACCAGGATGTCGAAGACGCGGATGCTGGCCACCGCCCACAGCCAGTCCCATAGCATCGAGACGCCGAGCGAGCCGTTGAGCAGATGGAACACGGCCGCGTCGGCCTGGTCCCAGTACTGGCGGGTGGTGGGCCACAGCCAGCTGGCCAGCAGCAGGGCGGCGAGGGCATGGCAGGCGAGCAGCGGCAGCAGGCGCCAGCGCGACTGAGGAATGGAGGCGGAAGTCATGGACGCGTCCTTCGAGGGCTGAAGGCGCGCGATCTTAGGCGCGGTGGGGGCAACTGTCCGGGCGATGTGCTACCTGTTCAGCCGCCGTTCAGTTTCCCCTGCGGCGATGCGTTTTTGTCCGGCGCTTGGTCGTGCCGCCCTTTGCGCCTAAAATCGCCGGCCCTTTCGCTGTTCCAGTCCTTGCGAGCCTTGGCATGTCCGATCATACCCAGCGTTTCCTCTTCGACGATTCCGACGTGCGCGGTGAAATAGCCAGCCTTGGCGAGAGCTATCAGCACGTGCTGGCCAAGCATCCCTACCCGGAGCCGGTGGCCCAGCTGCTCGGTGAATTGCTGGCGGCTGCGGCGCTGTTGGTCGGTACGCTGAAGTTCGACGGTCTGCTGGTACTGCAGGCCCGTTCCTCCGGCCCGGTCCCGCTGCTGATGGTCGAGTGTTCGAGTGAGCGCGACGTGCGCGGTATCGCCCGTTACGAAGCCGATCAGATCGCCCCTGGAGCCACGCTCTCGGAGCTGATGCCCGAAGGGGTGCTGGCGATCACCGTCGACCCTACGCGGGGGCAGCGTTATCAGGGCATCGTCGCGCTGGAAGGCTTCAGCCTGGCGGCCTGCCTGTCGGACTACTTCGCCACCTCGGAGCAGCTGCCGACGCGCTTCTGGCTGAACGCCGACGGACGCCGCGCGTGCGGCATGTTGCTGCAACAGCTTCCGGCTGATCGGATCAAGGACGCCGAGGAGCGGCAGGCCAGCTGGCAGCACCTGACCACCCTGGCCGATACCCTGACCGCCGAGGAGCTGCTCGGTCTGGACAACCAGACGCTGTTGCATCGTCTCTACCATGAAGAGCAGGTGCGCCTGTTCGAGCCGCGTCCGTTGCAGTTCCAGTGCAGCTGCTCGCGCGAGCGCTCGGCCAATGCGCTGGTGAGTCTCGGCCAGGCGGACGCCGAGGCGCTGGTCCAGGAGCAGGGCGGCTCGGTGACCATCGATTGCCAGTTCTGCAACCAGCGTTACGTCTTCGATGCCGCCGATATCGCCCAGCTGTTCGCCGGTGGCGGCAGCGACGCGCCGTCGGCCACACGCCACTAAAAAGCCAGTATTTTTTCGGAACCATTCCGAGGCCCTGTCGCTCATACCCAGCGGCTCGGCTTTTTGGCATAATCGGGCACTTTTTTCGATGTAGCCTGTCGCATGGCCGGCTACAACATATAAGGAGGATTCGGCTTAAGAAGCCGACGGGGATCATCATGACGCAAGCCACTCAAGCCGTTTACAGCGACATCAGCACCGCTCAACTGGTTGAAGAAGCCCTCCGCCGCGGTGAAGGCGAACTGGCCGCCAATGGCTCGCTCGTTGTGAAGACAGGCCACCGCACGGGCCGTTCGCCTGCGGATAGGTTCATCGTTCAGGAACCTTCCACCGACTCGAAGATAGCCTGGGGCGCCATCAACCGTCCGTTCCCGGCCGACAAGTTCGATGCGCTGTGGGACCGCGTCCAGGCGTTCAACAATGCTCAGGATCACTTCGTTTCCCACGTTCATGTAGGCTCCTCCGAAGCCCACTACCTGCCGGTCAAGATGACCACCGCCACTGCCTGGCAGAACCTATTCGGTCGCCAGCTGTTCATCAACCCGCAGCCGTACAATCCGGCCGGGAAAGAGGAATGGCAGGTCCTCAACGTCGCCAACTTCGAGTGCGTACCGGAGCGCGACGGCACCAATTCCGATGGCTGCGTGATCATCAACTTCGCCCAGAAGAAGGTCCTGATCGCCGGCATGCGCTACGCCGGTGAAATGAAGAAGGCGATGTTCAGCGTGCAGAACTTCCTGCTGCCCGAGGCCGACGTGCTGCCGATGCACTGTGCGGCCAACATTGGCGAAGAAGGTGACGTCACGCTGTTCTTCGGTCTGTCCGGCACCGGCAAGACCACCCTGTCGGCCGACGAGTCGCGCTACCTGATCGGCGACGACGAGCACGGCTGGGGCAAGGGCGTGGTGTTCAACATCGAAGGCGGCTGCTACGCCAAATGCATCGACCTGTCCGAGAAGAACGAGCCGGTGATCTGGAAGGCCATCCAGTTCGGCGCCGTGCTGGAAAACGTCGTGCTCGACGAGAATCGCGTGCCCGACTACGCCGACGACAGCCTGACCCAGAACAGCCGCGCGGCCTACCCGCTGGAGCACGTCGAGAAGCGCTCTGAGAAGAACCTCGGCGGCGAACCGAACGCGGTGATCTTCCTGACCTGCGACCTGACCGGCGTACTGCCGCCCGTGTCCATCCTCAACGAAGAGCAGGCGGCCTACCACTTCCTGTCCGGTTACACCGCGCTGGTCGGTTCGACCGAGATGGGCAGCGGCGCCGGCATCAAGTCGACCTTCTCCACCTGCTTCGGTGCGCCGTTCTTCCCGCGTCCGGCGGGCGAATACGCCGAGTTGCTGATCAAGCGCATCCAGGAGTTCGGCTCCAAGGTGTACCTGGTCAACACCGGCTGGACCGGCGGTGGCTACGGTGTCGGCAAGCGCTTCAACATCCCGACCACCCGTGGCGTGATCGCGGCGATCCAGAGCGGCGCCCTGATCGGTACCGAAACCGAGCAGCTGCCAATCATCAACCTGAGCGTGCCCAAGTCGGTGCCGGGCGTGGAAACCAACCTGCTCAACCCGCGCAACACCTGGGAAGACAAGAACGCCTACGACGAGGCCGCCAAGGGCCTGGCCAAGCTGTTCATCGAGAACTTCAAGAAGTTCGACGTCTCCGACGCCATCCGCGACGCCGGCCCGCAGCTCTAAGCCGCGCGCCGTTCGAAAAGCCGCCCTCGGGCGGCTTTTTCATTTTTTGGCGCCGACTATTCGCCCGCCATCGGCCGCGCTATGGTCAAGGACCATCAGGCGGTCAACGGAGTGACAGCCATGCATGACACCCTCGAACGCGTCTTTGGTTTCCGCCAGTTTCGTTCCGGCCAGGAGGCGACCGTCAGCGCGGTGCTGGCCGGCCGCTCGGCGGCGGCGATCTTTCCCACCGGCTCAGGCAAATCGCTGTGCTATCAGTTGCCGGCGTTGCTGCTGCCCAACCTCACATTAGTGGTCTCGCCGCTGTTGGCGCTGATGCAGGACCAGCTCGCCTTTCTCCATCGGCACGGCATTGCGGCGGCGAGCATCGATTCGGCGCAGAGCCGCGAGCAGGCCGCGGAGGTCATGGGCAAGGCCAAGTCCGGTGAACTCAAGGTGCTGATGATCTCGGTTGAGCGGCTGAAGAACGAGCGCTTCCGGCAGTTCATCGGGCAGGTGCCGATTTCGCTGCTGGTGATCGACGAGGCGCACTGCATTTCCGAATGGGGCCACAATTTTCGCCCCGACTACCTGAAGCTGCCCGATTACCAGCGCGAGTTCGGCATCCCTCAGGTGCTGCTGCTCACGGCCACCGCGACGCCGGCGGTGATCGACGACATGCGCGCGAAGTTCGGTATTGCCGAAGAGGACGTGATAACTACCGGCTTCTACCGGCCGAACCTGAACCTGCTGGTCGAGCCGGTCACCAGTCTGCGTAAGCCGCAAAGACTGCTCGAGTGGTTGGCGGCCAAGCCCGGCGAGCCGAGCATCGTCTACGTGACCCAGCAGAAGACTGCCGAGCAGGTGGCCGACCAGCTGAGCCGCGGTGGTGTGCCGGCCAGCGCCTACCACGCCGGCATGGCACACGAGCAGCGCGAAGCGATCCAGCGACGGTTCATGTCCGGGGAGATCGGCTGCATCGTTGCCACCATCGCCTTCGGCATGGGCATCGACAAGGCCGACATCCGCAACGTTGTGCATTACGACCTGCCCAAGTCGGTGGAGAACTACAGCCAGGAGATCGGCCGCGCCGGGCGCGACGGCAACGCCGCCGACTGCCTGGTGCTGGCCAACCGCGACAGCCTCAACGTGCTGCAGAACTTCGTCTATGGCGATACGCCCGAGCGCGATGGCATCGCCGTGGTGCTGGCCGAGATCGCCGCCGCGGGCGAGCAGTGGGAGCTGTTGCTCAATCCGCTGTCCGATCAGAGCAACATCCGCCAGTTGCCGCTCAAGACGCTGCTGGTGCAGCTCGAGCTGCTCGACGTGATTGCCCCGCGCTACGCCTATTTCGCCGAATACCGCTTCAAGTATCGGGTCGAGCCCGAGGCGCTGGTCGCGCGGTTCGAAGGTGAGCGGCGCCGTTTCGTCGAGGCCGTTGTACAGACCTCGGCCCGCGCGCGGACCTGGTGCACGGTGGATTTCGAGACGCTGTACCGCGACCACGGCGCCGAGCGTAGCCGGGTGGTCAAGGCGCTGGACTGGTTCAACGAGCAGGGCCTGATCGAACTGGAAAGCAAACAGATGACCGAGGTCTATGGCGTACTGCAGCCCGACCTCGACGCGCCAGCACTGGCCGAACGGCTGCACCACTACTTCGAGGACAAGGAGACGGCCGAGATTGCCCGCATCCAGGCGATGCTGGCGCTGTTCGAGTCCGAGCACTGTCTGAGTCAGCGGCTGGCCGCCTACTTCGGAGACCGGCAGGCGCCGACCCATTGCGGTCATTGCTCGGTCTGCCGTGGACAGGTCGCCCGCTTGCCGGAGCCGCCGGCGCTCGCCCCGCTCGAGGAGAAGGACTTGTCGCGCCTCGCGGCGGGCTTCATCGCATGTCACCAGGAAGCCCGTGGCGAGGCGCCGTCGAGCGAGACGCTGACGCGCTTTCTTTGCGGTATCAGCGTGCCGCTGTTCACCCGCCTGAAGGCGCGAACGCTGCCCGGCTTCGCCAGCCTGGAAGCCTATCCCTACGCGCAGGTGCGCGATTGGGTCCGACGTGCGTAGCAGGGGAGTTGACTGGCCGGTCGGAAGAAAAGCTGAACCTCGGCCGGTCAGCCGCCTCGAAACTACAAGCACGTCAGAACGAGGTAGGCTCCATGCAAGTTCAAGTGAACACCAATCACATCCAGGGCAGTGCCGAGCTACAGGAATGGGTCGGAGCGGCGGTCACCGAGCGTCTGGAACGATTCGATGACCTGTTGACCCGGGTGGAGATCCATGTCGGCGACGAAAACGCGCAGAAGGCTGGTGCCGACGACAAGCGCTGCCAGATCGAAGCGCGGCCTAAGGGCCATCAATCCCTGTCGGTGACACACAAGGCCGAGTCCCTGCAGCTCGCGGTCGATGGGGCTGCCGAGAAAATGCGCAACGCCCTCGATCACCTGGTCGGGAAGCTGGACGCCAAGTCCGTCCCCACCGGGCATCTGGATGATCCGCTGCTGAGCGAAGATCCGCCGCAGGTGACCGATGCCCTGCTGCAGGAAGAATTCCTCGCCCGCCAGGAGGCGCTGGGCAAGGAGTGACCGAATACGCGCCGGGCAACGCTGCCCGGCGACTGGTTTCTTTGGCGGCGTGCTTCCGAGTACGTCGCTTTTTTTACGGGCGCTTACTACCCGAGGCTGCGCTTTGGCTCGCAAGGCGGAACGATCCACCCGCGGCAGGGGCCCAAAGTCGAGAAGCCTTCGGAGTCGTTATCCATGACCTTTTCGATCATTGCCCGCTGCCCGCGCACGGGGCAATTCGGTGTGGCGGCTGCCACCGCCATGCCCGCAGTGGGCAAGCTGCTGACCCATGCCGCAGCCCGCATCGGCGCCGTGGCGACCCAGGCGCAGATCAACCCCTATCTGGGCATCGACGGACTGAACCTTCTGCGCCAGAACCGCTCGGCCGCCGAGGTGATCGATCAGCTGCACCGCACCGACCCCTGCATGGCTCTGCGTCAGTGCGCGGTGATCGACCCGCAGGGGCGCAGCGCGTGCTGGACCGGCGAAAAGTGCATTCCCTGGGCGGGCTCGTTGGCCGGTGAGCAGTTTTCCGTGCAGGGCAATCGGCTCGCAGGGCCGCAGGTGCTCGAGGCGATTGCCGCAGCCTTCATGCACGATCCGGCATTGCCGCTGGTGGAGCGGCTGATGGAGGCGATCGCGGCAGGTGACCGGGTGGGGGGCGATCGCCACGGCGAATCTTCGGCGACTATCTATGTGGTCGACCGTGAACAGTACCCGCTATGGGACATCCGCGTCGACCATCACCCTGATCCCGTCGCCGAGCTGCGTCGCTTGCACAAGGTGTTCGAGGCCCAGGTGTATCCCGAGATACTCGCCATGCCGACCCGGGAAAACCCCGCCGGCGCCGCAGCCAAGGAAGAGACCATCTAGCCAGTCGCGCTTTAGCGAGCGTCTTTGCAGCCCAGGCATTTCCCTGTGCGGGAAGACCTGCGATGCTCGGCGGCATCCGTTTCGAGCAGAGGCAAGCATGCGCATCAGTTCCGATTTCGACAGTGGCAACATCATCGTCCAGGATGCCAGCGATCCGCGGCAGGTACGCCTGGCCATCCGCCCCGACACGCGCAGCCACCATTTCCAGTGGTTCCATTTCAAGGTCGAGGGGCTGACCCTGGGCGCGCGCTGCGATTTCAGCCTGACCAACGCCAGCGACTCGGCCTACAGCCATGCCTGGACCGGCTATCACGCCGCCGCCTCGTACGATCAGGTCAACTGGTTCCGCGTGCCGAGCCGCTTCGAAGACGGTGCCCTGCGCTTCGGCCTGGAGCCCGAGCAGGCGCAGATCTGGTTCGCCTATTTCGAGCCCTACAGCCGGGCTCGTCACGACTGGCTGATCGAACAGGCGCTGAGCCGCGCCGGCGCCGAACTGGCCGCCTGCGGCAAGAGCCTGGAAGGTCGCGACATTCAGCTGCTGCGGGTCAGCCGTCAGCCGAATGCGGCCCGCAAGCTGTGGATCATCGCCCAGCAGCATCCGGGCGAGCATATGGCCGAGTGGTACATGGAAGGGGTGATCGAGCGGCTGCAGAACCGGGACGATCCCGAACTCGAAGCGCTGCTGAGCCAGGCCGACCTCTACCTGGTGCCGAACATGAACCCCGATGGCGCCTTCCACGGCCATCTGCGGACCAACGCCGCCGGCCGCGATCTCAACCGCGCCTGGCAGGACGCCAGCGAGGCCGAGACGCCCGAGGTGTTCTTCGTCCAGCAACAGATGCGCGCGATCGGCGTCGACCTGTTCCTGGATATCCACGGCGACGAGGAAATTCCCCACGTCTTCACCGCGGGCGGAGAGGGTAATCCCGGCTATACACCGCGCATCGCCGAACTGGAGGAGGAGTTTCGCCGGCGTCTGGTGGAGATGGGCGCCGAGTTCCAGACCCGTTACGGCTACCCGCGCAGCGCGCCGGGCAAGGCCAATCTGACCCTTGCCTGCAACTCGGTCGGCCAGGAGTTCGACTGCCTGGCCTTCACCATCGAGATGCCGTTCAAGGACCACGACGACACCCCCAACCCGGCCACCGGCTGGAGCGGCGCGCGTTCCATGCAGCTGGGCAAGGATGTGCTGAGCGTAATGGCGCAGATGGTCGATCACCTGCGCTAGAGCCAGCGTCGCTGGCGCCTGCTTGCAGGCGCCGTCTCGAAGGTGTCGACTGACATCGTTCTGAAACATCCCGAAAAGCACGCCCGGGCCCTATACCGGGCATCCGCGTCAGCTTCTTCCATACTGATCAGCTTCGACCGCCCGGCTCGGCGGCTCTGCCGTTCGGGTCCGGTAGACTGGCCGTTCTGCCCGCCGCCCCGATGGTCGCCCCTGCACGGCCGCCACGGACATTGTCTGTCAGGCGACGGTCCGATCCGAGTAGAAGAGGAGAAGCATCGAATGAAGCGTCGCCAGTTCGTTCACAGCGCCGCGGTCGCGGCCGCCCTGGCTGCCCTTGGGCCGCTGCTGCCTTCTTTGGCCCTGGCTGTCGAAGGCGTGCTCAAGCGCAAGATTCCTTCCAGCGGCGAAGCGCTTCCGGTCATCGGTCTCGGCACCTCGCAGACTTTCAACGTGGGGATCAACGACAAGGAGCTCGAGCCGCTGCTCGAGGTGGTGCGGACCTTCGTCAACGGCGGCGCCCGGTTGATCGACACCGCGCCGAGCTACCGTGCGGCCGAGCAGGTGTCAGGTGAGCTGGTGACCCGGCTGGATGTGCGCGACAAGGTGTTTCTCGCCAGCAAGGTGTCGAGCACGGGCCGCGAGGCGGGGCAGCGGCAGAACCAGGCAAGCTTCGAGGCGCTGCAGACCGACACCATCGACCTGATGCAGGTGCATAACCTGCAGGACACCACCACCCAGCTCAACCTGCTGCGCGACCTGCGAGAGCAGGGCAAGGTGCGCTACATCGGCGTGACCCATTACGTCGATTCGGCCCATGACGAGCTCCTCGCCGTGCTGCAGAAGGAAAAGCTCGACTTCGTCCAGTTCAACTATTCGGTGGCCGAGCGCAACGCCGAAAAGCGCCTGCTGCCTTATTGCGCCGACAACGGCATCGCCACTTTGATCAACCGTCCCTTCACCCGCGGCGGGCTGCTGTCGAAGGTCCGCGACAAGCCGCTGCCGGACTGGGCCGTGGAGATCGACGCGACGTCCTGGGCGCAGCTGCTGCTCAAGTTCATCCTGGCCAACGAGGCGGTCACCGCGGTGATTCCGGCCACGTCCAACCCGCGTTACATGGCAGACAATCTCAAGGCCGGGCAGGGTCGCCTGCCCGATGCCGGGCAGCGCGAGCGTATCGTCCAGGCCTTCTCGTGACCTACCGCGCGGCGCATTGAGCCACGCACCGCGTTTTCGCAGGAGGTTCCCATGAGCACCGCTGCCTCTTCGGCGACTCGCCGGCTGGCCCGCTCGATCAATGCCGAGCCCAACGAGTTGCTGGCGGTGCTGGCCGGCTTCGGATTGTTCTTCTGCCTGTTCTGCGGCTACTTCATGCTGCGTCCGATTCGCGAGTCCATGGGCATCATGGCCGGGGTGGAGAACCTGCAATGGCTGTTCACCGCGACCTTCTTCGCCATGCTGCTGGCCGTGCCGCTGTTCGCCTGGCTCAACTCCCACGTGGCGCGCATCCATTACATCGACTGGGTGTACGGCTTCTTCTGCCTGAACCTGCTGCTGTTCGCCGGACTGTTCCTGAGCATGGGCGACAACGTCTGGCTGGCGCGGGTGTTTTACGTCTGGATCTCCGTTTACAACCTGTTCGTGGTGTCGGTGGCCTGGAGCCTGATGGCCGATGTCTTCGATTCGCCGCAGGCCAAGCGGCTGTTCGCCTTCATCGCCGCCGGTGCGAGCGTCGGCGGGCTCAGCGGTCCGGCCTTGAGCGCCTTGCTGATTGGCGTGCTGGGCGAAGCCGGGTTGATGCTGCTGGCGGCGGTGCTGCTCGCCGCGGCGGTGGCGCTCAAGCATTACCTGATGCGTTGGCGCGAAGTTGGCGGTGCCGGGCGGCCGGGCGCGGTGCCGACGGAAAACACACGGCGGCCGGTGCCGGGCAACCCGTTCAGCGGGCTGACCCGGGTGTTGGGCTCGACCTACCTGCTGGGCATCAGCGCCTTCGTCATTCTCCTGGCCACGGTGAGCACCTTTCTCTATTTCGAGCAGGCGCGGCTGGTGTCCGAACTCTTCCCCGATCGCGCCGAGCAGGTGCGGGTGTTCGGTATCATCGACTTCGTGGTGCAGGCCGGCGCGCTGTTGTCACAGCTGTTCATCACCGGGCGCATCGCGCAGCGCCTGGGTGTGCGTGTGCTGCTGGCGATGGTTCCGGCCCTGGTCTGCCTGGGTTTCATTGGTCTGGCAATGGCACCGACCTTCGCCGTGCTGGCGGCGTTGATGATCGTGCGGCGGATCGGTGAGTACGCCTTCGTCCGGCCCGGGCGCGAAATGCTCTTCGCCCCCCTCGATGCGCAGAGCAAGTACAAGGCGAAGAACTTCATCGACACGGTGGTCTATCGCGGCGGCGATGCCATCAGCGGTTGGGCCAAGGCCTTCATCGACATGCTCGGCCAGGGCGCGGTGCTGGTAGCGCTGGTGGGTGCGGTCTGCGCCGCCGTCTGGGGCGCGCTTGGCTGGTACCTAGGCGGGCGCGCGGATCGTGGCCGGCCCGATGCCTCTTCCAACGCCGTGGCCGGTCGGGAGGGCCCCGAGAAGGCCGGTGCCCACTAACCAGAGCGGCGTGTTGGGCGTGACTATGGCAAAAGGCTTACACGCCGTTGCGACGTTCTGCGCTTTTGCCTACCCATAAGGGTCCCTAAAATATGCCATCTCTGACGCACAGGACGTGCTCGGGATCATGGATGATCGACCACTGCCAGGACGGCGCTCCAATGATTTGGAATGGTCAGGAAAAACCCGCTTCGGCGGGTTTTTTGCTTTCCGGCGCCTGGAGAACCGGCATCGTCAGTCGCGGGTGCTGGTGATTTGTACCAGGGTGCCGTCGATGAAGCGCAGGTAACGCGTCATGCCGTTGCGCGGACCATAGGCCCAGCGCTCCACCGTGACCGCACCTTCAGGCGGCAGGCCGTTTTCCTGCAGGGTGGGCACGGTGCGCTCGCGCGCATCCGGCTCCCCGCATTTGCGCAGCACCTCCAGGCTGTTGTCGCCCTCGTTGATCAGGCCCTCGTTGCAGCGCATCGACGCGAGCGTGGCGCTGCTCGTTGCCAGCAGCAGAACGGCCAGCAGGCTTTTGCAGATCGGCTTGAACATACAGAACTCCTGATATCGCTCCGCCCATCCTAGCCCCACGGTTGCGGTGGGTGAAGCGCATAAATGAGCAGCGTCTCTATTCGCGAATGGCAAAAGGCTTACACGCCGTCGCGGCGTTCTGCGCTTTTGCCGCTGCGGGATCGCCCCTAGGATAGCCACATCTCTGAGGCGCACGGATGCGCTCAGGATCAAGGATGATCGACCATTGCCAGGACGGCGCTCCAAAAGGATTTGGATGGTCAGGAAAAACCCGCTTCGGCGGGTTTTTTGCTTTCTCAGGCATTCTCGGCGGATGAGGCCGACGAGACGCGAGCCTCAACGCGCTGGCGCAACCAGATGATCACGGCCGTGAGTGCCAGCAGGGCCGCACAGACCGTGATGACCAGATCGAAGCCTGCATCGAACGCGCCCCTCGCGAGTGCGCGCAGCGCCGCTGCCGCGGCCGGCGACATCCCATCGGCCAGCAGATAGGCTTCATCGAGGCTGCCATAGGCCTTGGCCGGCAGCGTCTGGTCGGCCATCGTCATCGTTCGGCTGTACATCACAGCCGCAAGGCTACCCATCAGGGTAACGCCCAGCGCACCACCCAGCTCATAGGACACTTCTTCGATCGAGGCAGCCATGCCGGCCTGCTCCGCCGGGGCGCCCAGCATGATGCTGCTCGAAGCCGCCGTCATCGTTGCGCCAAGCCCGGCACCCAGGACGGCCAGGCTGGCAATCTGGGACGCAAGGCCGTCGTCGCGTACCAGCAGGTAGGCGGCCATGCCAACGCCGGAAATCATCAGCGCACCGAACAGCACCCGGGCATTACCGATGCGTGGCAGCATGAAGCCAGTTAGCGGCCCCGAGACGAAAGCGGCCAGCGGTAGCGGCAGTATCGCCAGCCCGGCCTCCAGTGGCGAAAGGCCCAGCACCAGCTGCAGGCGCTGGCTCAACACCAGCTCCATGCCCATCAACGCGGCTGCGGCCACGAGCGCCGCGGCGACACCCGCGCTGACGACCCGGTTGCGGAAGATGGAGAAGTCGACCATCGGCTGCGGGCTCCGCCGCTGCCGTCGGACGAAGAGCACCAGGGCCAGCGTACCGATGAAGGCGGCTGCCACTACCGCCTCGATGGAGGGCTCGCGCTTGCTCAACTCCTTGATCGCATAGGCCAACCCGATCAGCCCGACCATCGCCTGGATCGAGCCGAGTAGATCCCAGGCACGCGCGGGATTGCCCGGCCGGATCGGAATCAGCCAGAGAGCCAGCACCAGGGCCAGAACGACGATCGGCACGTTGATCAGAAACACCGAGCCCCACCAGAAATGTTCCAGCAGAACGCCACCGATGACCGGCCCGAAGGCGGCGCCCCCCGAGGCGATGGCGGCCCAGATGCCTATCGCCAGGGAGCGTTCTCGCTCGTCTTCGAAGGTCAGGCGGATGATCGAGAGCGTGGCGGGCATCATCATCGCGGCGCCCACGCCGAGCAGGGCGCGGGCGGCGATCAGCCAGCCGGGGCTCGGCGAAAAGGCGGCGGCCAGCGACGCGACGCCGAACACGCACAGGCCTGCGATGAAGAGCTGCCGATGGCCGAGGCGGTCTCCGAGCGTGCCCATGCCCAACAGCAACCCGGACACGACCAGCGCATAACTGTTCACAATCCACAGCTTCTCGCTGGCGTTGGCTTGCAGGTCGTGGGTCAGCGAAGGTAGCGCCGTGTACAGTACGGTCATGTCGATGACGATCATCAACAGGGCGCTGGAGATGATGGCCAGGACCAGCCAGCGTCCCGCAGTGGCGTTAGGCATGAGTTTTCTCACGGTTAAAATACGATCGTATTGTATTGGAGTGCTGGATGGGTAGGCCATCGATCATTGATCGCGACCAGGTACTCGGATGTGCCGAACAGATCCTCCGTGCTTCCGGCGTCGCCGGACTCAGTATCGGTGCCGTCGCCAAGGCCGCCGGCATCAGCAAGGGAGGGGTGCAGTCGGCGTTCGGCACGAAGGAGCAGTTGCTCCAGGCCCTTTATGACCGCTGGGCAAATGAGTATCTGGACGCCGTCCGTCTACGGGTCGGCCCTTCGCCTTCGCGCGAAGAGACGGTGCACGCGCATGTTGCGTTGACCCGGGAGCTGGATAACCAGGAGGCCGATCGCGCCGCCGGGCTGATGGCGGCAACGCTCGACGCGCCGCAGGTCCGTCGCGAGGCTCAGGCGTTCTATCGAAGTCTGCTGAAGATGGATGCGCCGCTGGATGCCGCCGGGCGTCGTGCGCGGCTTGCGTTGCTAGCCACCGAGGGGGTGTTCCTGCTGCGCTGCTTCGGTCTGCTGGAGCTTGGCGAGGACCAGTGGCAGGACATCTTCGACGACATCGAGGGCTTGCTCGCTGATGAAGCGCCCTAGCGAGGGGTGACGTCTAGAACTCCTGGCTCGAGCCGTTAAGCCCGGCCCGGAACTCTTCCTCCGAAATCGGCAGCCGTGGTCCGTCAGCCGATCAAGCTGCTGGAACAACCGCGTCCGTTTCACCATAAGAAAAACGGTCAGTGCCTGCAGGATGCGCCTGTTCAACGAGGCTTTCGCACCGAAACCGTTCGGCCCTGACCTGCTCGTTCAGCTCATCCGCGGCCTTGTCTTGGTCCGGTGACCGGTCTTTGCGGTCTACGCCATTCATCATCTTCCGCCTCTGTCGGATCGACGGTCGCGCACGATCCCATGCCGGGATTTTCTTATGGAAGAGGGTCACCGGTGGCCCTGGTGAGAGGTGAATCATGAGCGAAGACACCAACTGGCAAAACGTTGCGCAGGCGGCTCCGGGAGAGTCGGACGACATAGGTACGGACGATGCGCCAATGTCCGACCCGAACGATGATTCGGGGGTGACCGACGAAGACATCGACATGTTCGAGGATGACCCGAACATTCCCACTGAATGAGCGAGCGCTTCCTGTGCTCGCCTCGACACCATGTCGCCCCGGAGCGCGCCTGCCCCGGGGCGGCATGACCCTTTCCGGCCAGTGTCCAGGCCACGGGTCCTATGCCGGCGTTTGTTAAACCGCCCCGTTAGCTGCCGTTTCGTCACCGGACAGCTATTGCGCCGTTACCCCGCCTACCGCCACGATCTGCTCGATCAGCCACTGCAGGGCCGCGTCCCGTTCGCGCTGCGCAACGCTGACGATGTCCAAGCGGAAGGTTCCGAGATCGAACGGCAGCTCCAGCAATTGCAGCGGGAGGAGCTTCGCGAAATGCCGTGCGAGCTGGGTCGGCAGAACCGCTGCCAGGTCGCTGCTGGCCACGATATGGGCCGCCTGAAGGTAGTTCGGGGTGGTGTAGACGACGTCGCGCTCGAGGCCCTGGTCTTCCAGCCACTGGTCGACCATTCCCCGCGTCTGGCCGCCGTGGACCCAGAGATGGCGCAGGCGCAGGAAACCGGACAGATCCAGTCGCTCGCCAATCAGGGGGTGCTCGCGACGCACCGCGACCCGCAGGGTTTCGCTGGACCAGCGACGCGTATGGAAGCGCGTCGGCACTTCGACGAAGCGGCCAAGGACGAGATCCAGCTCGCCGTTGTCCAGCGCTTCGGCGGGCAGGCTTGGGGTGAGATGCTCGATCGCCAGCTGGATGCCCGGCGCGGCCTCGGCCAGGTGTGCCATCAGGGCGGGCATGCAGATCAGCTCGACATAGTCGGTCACCGCGATGACGAAGCGCTGGCGGCTGGTGGCCGGGTCGAAGAAGTCGCCAGCGTTGAGCGTGTGTTCGATCTGCTGCAACGCATCGCGGATCGGCGCCTCCAGGCTCAGCGCCCGAGGTGTGGGTTGCATGGCGCGACCGACGCGCACCAGCAGTGGATCGTCGAGCAGTTCGCGCAGGCGATTGAGTGCATTGCTGACGGCCGGCTGGCTGAGCGAAAGGCGCTCGGCTGCGCGAGAAACGTTGCGTTCGCGCAGCAAGGCGTCTAGCACGCGCAACAGGTTGAGGTCGAAGTTGTAGATATTCATCTAATGAATTGCAAACATCACAAGACTAAATTTCAAAAATAGTACCGTCTTCATCTAAGGTAGGTCTTCTGATTTTTTCCGCCTTGCGACGAGGACAGCAGCAATGAGCCAAACCCGCTTCGATATCCAGACCGCCGCCGTGATCGGTGCGGGTACCATGGGCCGCGGTATCGTCATGAGCCTGGCCAATGCCGGGGTGCAGGTGCGCTGGCTGGACAACAATCCAGAAATGCTTGAGCAGGCGCTGGGCGTGGTGGCCGATACCTATGCGCACAATGTCCGCCAGGGGCGGATCGACGAAGCCCAGGCCCAGGCGCGTCGCGCCTGCATCAGCCAGGCGGCCGATTACCAGGCGTTGGCGGACGTGGACCTGGTGATCGAAGCGGTCTACGAGAACCTCGAACTGAAGCAGAACATCTTCCGCGAGCTGGACGGCATCGTTAAGCCCGAGGCCATCTTGGCCAGCAACACCTCGGCGCTGGACATCGACGCCATCGCGGCTGTCACCAAACGCCCGGAACAGGTGGTGGGGCTGCACTTCTTCAGCCCGGCGCACATCATGAAGCTGTTGGAAATCGTCCGTGGTGCGAAGACCTCGAAAGCGGTGCTCGACGCCTCTACCGAACTCGGCAAGCGCATGGGCAAAGTCAGCGTGATCGCCGGCAACTGCCCGGGTTTCATCGGCAACCGCATGCTCAAGACCTACGTGCGCGAGGCGCGGATGATGCTGCTCGAAGGCGCCTATCCGCATCAGGTGGATGCTGCACTGCAGGGCTTCGGGTTCGCCATGGGGCCGTTTCGCATGTACGACGTGGTCGGCATTGACCTGGAGTGGCGCGCCCGCGAGCTGGCCGGCAAGGGCCAGGAAGAGCCCGAGGTGCAGGTCGACAACCGCCTCTGCGAGCTGGGCCGCTTCGGCCAGAAGTCGCGGATGGGCTACTACCGCTACGCCGAGGGCAGCCGCCAGGCCGAGCACGACCCGGAAGTGGATGCGCTGGTGCAGCGAGAGTCCGAACGGCTGGGCTTCCAGCGCCGCGAGATCGACGAAGAGGAAATCCGCGAGCGTTGCCTACTGGCACTGGTCAACGAAGGCGCGAAGATCCTCCAGGAAGGCATGGCCGAGTCCAGCACCGATATCGATACCGTCTACCTCAACGGCTACGGCTTCCCGGCTGAAGTCGGCGGGCCTATGACCTGGGCAGACCGCCAGGGCCTGCCGACGATTCGTGACCGGCTCAATGCGCTGGCCGAGCGCCACGGCCCGCATTGGCAACCGGCCGAGCTGATCGACAGCCTGGCCACCCTCGGTGGTCGCTTCGTCGACTACAAGAAGAAGGAGGCCTGAGCATGGACTACAAGGCACCGCTGCGTGACATGCAGTTCGTTCTGCACGAGCTGTTCGACGCCACCGCGCATTGCGAGCAGCTGGGTAATGGTCTGGACCGCGAGTTGATCGACGGCGTGCTGGAGGAAGCTGCGCGCTACACCGGCGGCGAGATCGCTCCGCTCAATCGAAACAGCGACGAGGAGGGCGTAACGCTGGAAAATGGCGAAGTCCGTACTCCGAAAGGGTTCGTCGAGGCCTACCGGCAGTACGTGGACAACGGCTGGGCGAGCATGACCGGCCCGACCGAGTACGGCGGCCAGGGCTTCCCGCAGCTGGTGGCCTGCAACTTCCACGAGATGCTGATGGCGTCGTCGCTGTCCTTTCGTATCTATTCGGGCCTCACCGAGGGCGCGGTGCTGGCGCTGTACAAGCACGGCAGCGACGCGCTGAAGAAGGCCTATCTGGCGAAGCTGGTCAGCGGCAGCTGGAGCGGTACCATGTGCCTGACCGAGCCCCAGGCCGGTACCGATCTCGCGCTGCTGCGTACCCGCGCCGAACCGCAGGCCGACGGCAGCTACCGGGTCACCGGCAGCAAGATCTTCATCTCCGGCGGCGAGCACGACATGAGCGAGAACATCGTTCATCTGGTGCTGGCGCGCCTGCCCGATGCGCCGGCCGGGGTGAAGGGCATCAGCCTGCTGCTGGTGCCCAAGTTTCTCGCCAACGTCGATGGCACGCCCGGCGAGCGCAATGCGCTGTCCTGTGGCGCCATCGAGCACAAGATGGGTATCAAGGGCGCGGCCACCTGCGTGATGAATTTCGACGGCGCCACGGGCTGGGTCGTCGGTGAGCCGAACCAGGGCCTGGCCTGCATGTTCACCATGATGAACGATGCGCGCTTCCAGGTCGGGTTGCAGGGCCTCGGGATCGCCGAGCAGGCCTACCAGGGTTCGCTCGCCTATGCCCGCGAGCGGTTGCAGTCGCGTGCGCTGTCGGGCGTGGCGCACCCGGACAAGCCGGCCGACCCGATCATCGTTCATCCGGATGTGCGGCGCATGCTGCTGACCCAGAAGACCTTGGTCGAGGGCTGCCGCATGCTGGCCGCCTACTGCGCCCGTGAGCTGGACCTGGAGCACGGCCATCCGGATGCCGCCGCGCGCAAGGCCGCCGGCAAGCGCGCGGCGTTGTTGATCCCGATCATCAAGGCGTTCTTCACCGACATGGGCCAGGAAGTGGCGAGCCTGGGCGTGCAGGTCTATGGCGGCCATGGCTACATCCGCGAATGGGGCATGGAGCAGTTGATGCGCGACAGCCGCATCACCCAGCTGTACGAAGGTACTAACGGCATCCAGGCGCTGGATTACATCCGCCGCAAGCTGATGGGGGACGGTGGTGCCGAGCTGCAGGCGATTCAGGCCGAATTCCTGTCACTGTGCGACGAGCTGGAAACCCTCAAGGCGCTAGCCGACCTCATCGGACCGGTGCGCGCGCGCCTGATCCAGTGGCGTGAACTCACCGACGAAGTGCTGACCCGTGTCGTCCAGGACCCGCAGGAAATCGGTGCGGTGTCGGTGGATTTCCTGCACTACTCATCGTACGCCCTGCTGGCCGGGCTCTGGCTGAAGGCGGCCGGCACTGCACAGCAGGCGCTGGATGCTGGCAGCGGCGAGGCGGCCTTCTATGAGGCCAAGCTGCATAGCGCCCGCTTCTACATGCGACGCGTACTGCCGCGCGCCAGCGGCCACCGCGAGGCCTTGCTCGGGGGTGCCGAATGCCTCATGGCGATGCCGGAGGCGCAGTTCGCGTTTTGAGCGCCGAGCGCTTTGGGCGGTGTTCGCCGAAGCCCAATCCAATAAAAATCAGGAGGCACCATGCACCCGTTCAGTTTTGCCACCACTGCCCAGCTGATTTGCGAGCCGGGCTCAGCCAAGCGTCTTGCCAGCCTGTGCCGCGAGCGCGAGGCGCGCTCGGTGCTGATTGTCACCGATCCGGGCATCACCCGCCTTGGGCTGTTGAGCGAGGTTATGCCTGGCTTCCAGAGCGAAGGGCTGGAGGTGGGCATCTACGACCAGGTGATCGCCGACCCGCCGGAGGCGATCGTGCTCGCTGCGGTGGGGCAGGCGAAGGCGAGCAAGGCCGACCTGATCGTCGGCTTCGGCGGCGGCAGCTCGATGGACGTTGCCAAGCTGGTCGCGTTGCTGGCGCATCCTGACAACACCCAGTCGCTGCAGGACATCTACGGCGTCGGCAACGCCAAGGGCAAGCGCCTGCCGCTGATTCAGGTGCCGACCACCGCCGGCACCGGCTCGGAAGTCACGCAGATCGCCATCATCACCACCGGAGAGACGACGAAGATGGGCGTGGTCTCGCCGATGCTGTTGCCGGACCTGGCGCTCCTCGATGCCGATCTCACCCTCGGCCTGCCTCCGGCGGTCACCGCGGCGACGGGGATCGACGCCATGGTGCATGCCATCGAGGCCTATACCAGCGCGTTGAAGAAGAATCCCATGTCCGACCTGCTGGCGCGGGAGGCGCTGCGCCTGCTGGCGGCCAACCTCGACGAGGCGGTGCACAACGGGCAGAACCGCGAGGCGCGCCAGGCCATGCTGCTCGGCGCCTGCCTGGCCGGCCAGGCGTTCGCCAATGCGCCAGTGGCGGCGGTGCATGCGCTGGCCTATCCGCTGGGTGGCAACTTCCATATTCCGCACGGGCTGTCGAATGCGCTGGTGCTGCCGCAGGTGCTGCGCTTCAACGTCAGCGCGGCGACTACCCATTACGGTGAACTGGCGCCGATCGTCCTCGGTGACCGGCTGCGCTCGGGCGATCCATCCACCTATGCCGAGCAATTGATCGAGGAATTCGAGCGGATGAGCGCCCGCGTCGGGCTGCCGACCCGCCTGCGCGACGCCGGCGTACCGGAAGACATGCTGCCGCAACTGGCCAAAGAGGCGATGCTGCAACAGCGTTTGCTGGTCAACAACCCGCGAGAGGTCACCGAGGCCGACGCGCTGGCGATCTACCGCGCCGCTTATTGATCCTCTGCGGCGCGCGGCCTCCGTCGCGCGCCGGCCCGCCTTCAAGGAATTTTCGAATGGCCGAACAACCGCAGCATCTGCGCGCCGACTACCGCCACCTCCAGCCGATCACCACGCGCTGGCACGACAACGACATCTATGGCCACGTGAACAACGTCGTCTATTACAGCTATTTCGACAGTGCGGTGAACGCCTACCTGATCGAGCGCGGCGGGCTGGACATCCACGATGGTGAGGTGGTCGGCTTCGTGGTCAGCTCATCCTGCGATTACTTCGCCTCCATTGCCTTTCCGGACGCCCTGGAAGTCGGCCTGCGGGTGGCCAAGCTGGGCAACAGCTCGGTGCAGTACGAGCTGGCGATTTTCAAGACGAGCGAAGAGCAGGCGTGCGCGGCCGGGCGTTTCGTCCATGTCTTCGTCGACCGCGCCAGCAACCGGCCGGTACCGATTCCGGCCAGGCTGCGCGAGGCGCTGGTGGCGCTGGGTTGACCGCCCATGCCAGTCATCCGGCGCGGCGGCAACGGTTCCGTTATGCTCGGCGATCATGACGACCGATGACTTCTACCTGCTGGGCTATCTGCTCGGCCTGATCCAGATGCTGGGCATTGCCGCGGCCATCCACGCCGTTTACACCGTGCGCACGGCCCAAGGGGCGATCGCCTGGGCGATCTCTCTGGTGTTCATGCCCTACCTGACGTTGCTGCCTTACCTGGTGTTCGGTCGCAGCCGTTTCGATGCCTACATTCGTGCCCGGCGTGCCGCCGATGACGAAATGCGCGAGGCGATACGCGATCTGGATTGGCGGCCCTGGATAGAAGAGGCGCAGACGGCACGTGAATCGGCCGCTTACAACGGGCTGAAGGTGCTTGCAGGACTTGCCGGCCAGCCGGTTTTGGCCAACAACCGGGTGCGTCTGCTGGTCAACGGCGAAGCGGCCTTCGAGGCGATCTTCGATGCCATCGAGGCGGCCAGCAAGGTGGTGTTGGTCCAGTCCTTCATCGTGCGCGACGATAAACTTGGCCGTCGTCTGCAGGCCTTGTTGTTGCGCAAGGCCGCCGAGGGCGTGAAGGTCTATCTGCTGTTCGACAGCATCGGCAGCCACACGCTGCCGCACGGCTACGTGAAAGCTCTGCGCGAGGGCGGTGTGAAGGTAAACGGCTTCTCGGCCCGGCGTGGTGGCATGATCACCCGCTTCCAGCTCAATTTCCGTAATCACCGCAAAGTGGTGGTGGTCGATGGGAGGGTCGGTTTCATCGGCGGGCTCAATGTGGGCGACGAGTACCTTGGCCTCAAGCCGCCGCTGGCGCCCTGGCGCGACACCCATATGGAGCTCGAGGGGCCGGTGCTGGCCTGCCTGCAGGAGTCCTTCGCCCAGGACTGGTACTGGGTCACCCACAAGCTGCCGCCGCTGTTGCTGCCCGAGAGCTATCCCGAAAACGGGGTGATCTGCCAGATGGTCGCCGCCGGCCCGGCCGATAGCCAGGAAACCGGGTCGCTGCAGTTCGTCGCGGCGATCAACGCGGCTCGGCATCGGATCTGGCTGACCAGCCCGTACTTCGTGCCCGACGAGTCCGTATTCGGCGCGTTGCGCCTGGCGGTGCTGCGGGGTGTCGAGGTGCGCCTGCTGCTGCCGTCCCGGCCCGACCATCGCGTGGTCTATGCCGCCTCGAGCCTGTATGCGGGCGAGGCGATGAAGATCGGCATTCGGGTGTTTCGCTACCAGCCGGGGTTCATGCACCAGAAGGTTCTGCTGATTGACGACGTTTGCGCTGCGGTGGGAAGCGCGAACCTCGACAACCGGTCGTTCCGGCTGAATTTCGAGCTCACCGTATTCACCGTGGACGAAGCGTTCGCCAGCGAGGTCGAAGCCATGCTGATGGATGATTTCGACCAGTCGATCGAGCTCAGCCGAAAGAGCCAGCGCAGCACCCACCGGCTGCGGCGCTTCGGCATGCGCATCGCCCGGCTGGTCTCTCCGGTACTTTAGCGCGAGGCCTGAAGGAACACCGTCAGCGCCGGACGACTCCAATGGCGAAGGAACCCAAAGGAGTCGGGCATGATCAGGAAAAGTAACCCCGAGGATCTGGAAGCAGTATTGGCGATCTGGCTGGCCGCCTCGCTGCAAGCGCATGACTTCATCGAGCCGACCTTCTGGCAGAGCAAGATGGAGGACATGCGCAATCGCTACCTGCCCAGTGCCGAAATCTGGGTTTACGAGCAATCCGGCGCCATCGAAGGCTTTTGCGCGTTACAGGGCGATATCCTCGCCGCCCTGTTCGTCGATCCGGAGAATCACAACCAGGGAGTGGGTACGGGCCTGCTGGAAAAGGCCATGGAACGTTCCGGTGGCAGGCTCGAAGTCTCCGTCTACGAGCGCAACAGCGACGCAGTCGCCTTCTACCAGCGCCACGGATTCGTGCAGATCGACCTGCGCACCGATATGCGCTCCGGCCACGTCGAACTGGTGATGCTGCACATGCAGGAACTCAGCGCCCAAGCTCAGCGTGAAGCGGACCTCGACGCCACGGCCCTGCTCGAACCGTCCTGATACGAAAGGGAGCAGGCAATAAAAAGGCCTGCGGGTTTCGCAGGCCTTTTGCGTTCAGCGGTGTTTCTTGTGCCACTCGTTCTTGTAGTGGCCTTTACCCGGGTGCTTGCGGTGATGCTTGTCGTGGCGGCGGTGTTTGTCACTGTCGTCGTCGGCTCCGTAGGAGTTGCCAAGCGCGCCACCGGCGCCACCGCCAACCGCGGCGCCGATCAGCCCGCCGGTGCTGCCGCCAACCTGCTGGCCGATAACGTTGCCGCCCGCGGCACCGAGACCGCCGCCAATCGCCGCTTCTGTGCGGCTGCGCTTGTCGGCACCGACTGCGCTGCCCGCGGCGCCGCCAAGGCCCGCACCGATCGCCGCGCCGGTCGTCCCGCCCAGGTGTTCGCCTACCACCGTGCCCAAGGCTCCACCGAGGGCACCGCCTACACCGGCTTCGACCGTGCTGCCAGCCATGGCGCTGCTGGCGCAAAGACCGAGGGACAACAGGAGCATCGAGGAATACTTCATAGGGGCTGCGCCTCCACTGGATGACGGCGCGATCGTCGCTTCGCTTGCAGGCCGGCGCAAGCGGTTTAGGCGGGGCGGTGTGAATTACTGCACGGTTGCTAACTTTTTGTTTTTAAAGGAGCAACCGAGGGCTGAACGGCAGGTCTGAGCTCTTCGACTTTCGCAATCTGCAACGCGCCGCAGGCCTAGCCGCGCGCCAGCCGTGCGGCGCTGTAGACCCGGGGCGGCGAATGCTGCGGCAGGTGGATCAAGTTCAGCGCGTGGCGCTGGGCCCATTGCACCGCCAGGGCTGTGGGTGCCGACAACGACACCAGGGTGGGAATGCCGGCGCGGACCACCTTGTGGATCAATTCCAGGCTGCAACGGCTGGTGACGATGGCGATGCCAGCGCTGGCGTCGAGCTTCTGCCGCACCAGAGCACCGATCAGCTTGTCGAGCGCGTTATGCCGACCGATGTCCTCGCGACCCAGACGCAGCGTGCCTTCGCCGTCCATGAACAGCGCGGCGTGCACCGCACCGCAGTGGCGACCCAGGACCTGAAACTCGCCGATGCGCTGCCGCAGCCCCTCGAACCACTCCGCGCGCGGCAGGCTGCCGGCCGGCAGCGACTGGAGTTCGGGCAGTGCCTGCTCCAGCGCTTCGACGCCGCACAGCCCGCAGCCGCTGTTACCCGCCAGTTGCCTGCGCTGCTGCTTGAGCTGCCAGAACGCCCGGTTGCTCAGGTTCACCTCGGCGCGGCGGGCTTCGCCTTCGCCCTCGATCTGCACGTCATAGAGGTCATCCGGCGACTCGGCGAGCCCCGCGGTCAGGGTGAACCCGACCACGAAGTCCTCAAGGTCCAATGGCGAGACCATCATCACGCTGTGGCTGAGCCCGTTGTAGGCGATCGACAGCGCGACTTCGGCGGCCAGTGCGCTGATGCCGACCGTCTGCTGCGGATCTTCGAGGCTGCTGTAGCGGGCCTGGCCCTGGGCGTGGGCGATGGCGGCGGGAATCGGGGTGTTGGCACTGGCGCGGGTCATCGGCGTCTCGTTACCGCATTGGGCGGTGGTGCGGGTCAAGAGCGTGAGGGTATGACCAATAGCGCTGCCGGTAAACCCCGCTTGCCGGGTGGCGGCCCGGCAAGCGCGCTAACGCAGAGCCTCCTGGATTCGCAGGATCAGCTTTTCGATGGTGAAGGGCTTGGTGATCAGATCCATGCCCGGTTCGAGGAAGCCGCTGCTGGCCGCCTGCTCGGCATAGCCGGTCATGAACAGCACGCGCAGCTGGGGTCGGTGCTGGCGGGCAATGTCAGCGAGCTGGCGGCCGTTCATGCCCGGCAGGCCGACATCAGTGAGCAGCAGGTCGATGTGCGCCGCCGAGCGGAGGATCTCGATCGCGGTATTGCCTTCGGCCGCCTCGAGTGCGCTATAGCCCATTTCCCCGAGCGCATCCATGACCAGCATCCGCACCGCGGCGTCGTCTTCGACGACCAGCACGGTTTCGCCCTCGCTGGCCTGCAACGCGTCCTGCCAGGATCGCTCCGGTTCGATTGCCTCGTCCGGCTTCAGGCCGGCCGGTAGGTAGATGCACACCTGGGTGCCCATGCCGATTTCGCTGGTCAGCTGGACGCTGCCGCCCGACTGGCGGACGAAGCCGTAGATCATCGACAGGCCGAGGCCGGTACCCTGGCCGATGGGTTTGGTGGTGAAGAACGGCTCGAAGGCGCTGGCCAGCACCTTCGGTGGCATCCCGCAGCCGGTGTCGCTGACGGTCAGGGTCACGTACTGGCCGGGCAGCAACTCGGCCAGCGGCCGGTCTTCGTCGATCTCGATGTTGCGCGTGGTGATGCGCAGGATGCCGCCGTCGGGCATCGCATCGCGGGCATTGATGACCAGGTTCAGCAGCGCGCTTTCCAGCTGGTTTTCATCGCTGTCGACCCTCCACAACCCTTCCTGCAGGTCGCTGACGATCTGGATGTGGACGCCGAGGGTGCGGCTGAGCAGGTCTCGGATCGAGAGGATCAGTTCGTTGAGCTCGACCTGCTTGAGGTTCAGCGGCTGACGACGGGAAAACGCCAGAAGGCGATGGGTCAGGGCCGAGGCGCGATTGGCGGACGTGATCGCCGCGTCGATGAACCGGCGGGTTTCGCCGTGACGGCCGCTGGCGATGTAGTGCTGCACCAGATCGAGACCGCCGATGATGCCGGTGAGCATGTTGTTGAAGTCATGGGCGATGCCACCGGTGAGCTGGCCGACCGCTTCCATCTTCTGCGCCTGGCGCAGCGCTTCCTGGGCCTGCTCGCGTTTGGACATTTCAGCCAGCAGCCGTTCGTAGACCTCCGCCAGAGCGCGGGTGCGCTCCTGGATGCGGCTTTCCAGGTTCTCGTTCAGCTCGCGCAGCGACTGTTCGGCGGTGCGCCGGTCATGGATGTCCTCGGCGGTGCCGTGCCAGCGGATCACCTGGCCGTCGACATCGTGCAGCGGCAGCGCACGCAGGCGCATCCAGTGAAAGTCGCCGCCGACGACCTGCAGGCAGTGCTCGATGTCGAACGGCAGCCCGTTGCGCTGAGCGTCCTGCCAGATGCCACGCAGCATCTGCGGGTGTCTCGCGCGCACCAGGTCGACCCAGAATCGCCCGAGCGCCTCGTCCTGTTCGACGCCGAGCTGCTGCAACCAACGGTCGGACACGAAGGTGAAGCGGCCCTCGGCATCCAGGCTCCAGTGCATTGCCGGTGACAGATCGATGGTTGCGCGCAGGTGCTGTTCGCTTTCGCGCAGCGCCTGCTCGGTGTTCCAGCGCTCGGTGACGTCCAGCGCCAGCACGTAGAAACCATGCACCGCGCCGTCGGCATCACGACGTGGCAGGTATTGCACCAGCGCGCGACGCGGGTGGCCGTCCTGGTGCGGGGTGTAGGCCTCGAAGGTCACCGGCGAGCCGGACAGCGCGGTGCGGATGTGCGGGCGGCGATGGTTGTAGTCGCGGTCGCCGAGCACCTGGCGCACGCTCTTGCCGGCCAACCATTCGGGCGTGTGGCCGTACCATTCCTGGTAGGCGCGGTTGTTGAAGCGGTAGCGCTCGTTTTCGTCGATGTAGCCGATCAGGATCGGCAGCGCGTCGGTGATCAGCTTCAGCTCGGCTTCGCTCTTGCGCAGGGCTTCTTCGCTGGCCTGCTGACGGCTGATGTCCATCACCGCGCCGGGAAAGCGAACCGGGCGGTTCTGCTCGTCATAGTGGACACGCCCACGGGCGAATGCCCAGCGCGTCTGCCCGTTGTCGACTGCGAGCCGGTAGTACTCGGCGAAGCTGCCGGTCTCGCGGATGCTCAGCTCCAGCGCAGCCCGGACGCGTGCACGTTCCTCGGGATGTACATGAAGGAAGAAATCCTCGAGCGGCAGGTTGCGCTCGGTGTCGCTCATGTGCGGCGGCAGAAAACGCAACAGCGTCCTGTCGGCGGCGAACGTGCCGGCCTCCAGGGTCCAGTCCCAGATGCCGACCAGGTCGCTCGCCTCGAGAGCGGTCTGCAGGCGTTGCTCGTTCTGGCGGTGCGCCTCGGCGCTGAGCTTGTAGCTGAAGGCGGCTTCGGCCAGCTGCGCTTCGGTATTCATCCGCTCGGTGGTTTCGATGATGCACAGCAGCAGGCCATCGACTCCGTCGCCGGGCTCGCTGCGGATCGGGCTCAGCGACAGGTCGAACCAGGCGTCGTGCGTTCCCTCGCCACGCTCGATTTTCAGGTACTGCCCCTTGATCAAACGTGGCTCGCCACGCCGGACGCTGTCGCAGGCAGGCGCCAGCAACGACCAGGTCTCACCCCAGCCCTGGCAGGCGGACGTGCCGAGTTCCAGGCGGTCGCGGTTGCCGATGAGTCGCGCATGGGCGTCGTTGTAGAGCTGAATGCCGTCGGCACCCCAGAGGATGCACATCGGCATGGGCGCATCGAGGATAGTGTCGAGCAGGATGCGTAGCGAGAGCGGCCAGTTAGCCGGTGCGCCGAGTGGTGTTGCTGCCCAGTCATGACGGCGAATCCGTTCGCCCATCTTGCTCATGCTGCGCGGCCAGGGCGCGGCTCCATTTGAGGTCATATGCTGTCCGATTGAACACGTGGTGAAGGAGTCTTCACCTTTCTCTGAGTGTGGTTGGTCAAATGCTTTCGGTAAAGCGTCGCCAAATCAATCGACGAGGCCGGTCAGGCTGCGGACCAATGCAAGGTAATCCTCCACGGCGGAAAATTCCTCGGTATCGCGTGGGCCGCCACGACTGTCTGGCTCACGCACCGCAAGCAGGTGGGCCACGCCGAAGCGCGCGGCACTGCGCAGCACCGACAGGCTGTCGTCAATGAACAGCGTGCGCGCCGGGTCGAACGGAAAATCGTGCTGCAGGGCGAACCAGAACTGCTGGTCTTCCTTGGGAAAACCATAGTCGTGGGAGCTGATCATGCGGTCGAACCAGGGCGCCAGTTCGATGCGCTCGAGCTTGAGCGACAGCGAGTCGCGGTGAGCATTGGTGATCAGGGCGACGCGTTTGCCGGCCTGGCGCAGGGCGCCGAGAAACAGGTCGGCGGCAGGGCGCAGGGCAATCAGATCGGCGATTTCGCGCTTCATCTGGCGAATCGGCAGATCGAGTTCCTGGGTCCAGAAATCGATGCAGTACCAGGTCAGCCGGCCCTGGTGCTCCTTGAACAGCGGCGCCAGTTCCAGCTCGGCCATCGCCGGGCTGATGCCGTGGCGTTCGGCGTAGCGCTGCGGCAGATACTGGAGCCAGAAATGATTGTCGAAATGCAGGTCCAGCAAGGTGCCGTCCATGTCGAGCAGGACGGTGTCGATGTCGGACCAGCGCAAGGGTGCGGTCATAGCGGGCTCGTCGGTCGGCAGGAAGGAAGGCCTTGGTCGTAAACCGGTCGCGGTCGTTGCAATAAGCCGGGGTATGATAGCCCCTCGCGTTTCCAGGAGTGATGCCATGCGCCAGAAACCCACCGTGCTCGCCCGCGAGATCGTTGCCACCAGCCGTCTGTTCCGTGTCGAGGAATTGCAGCTGCGCTTCGCCAATGGCGTGGAGCGAACCTACGAACGGCTGGTCGGCAAGGGTGCCGGCTATGGCGCGGTGATGATCGTCGCCCTGGAGGATGCCGAGCACGTGGTGCTCGTCGAGGAGTATTGCGGCGGTACGGACGAATACGAGCTGTCGCTGCCCAAGGGATTGATTGAGCCCGGCGAGGATGTGCTGGAGGCCGCCAATCGCGAACTCAAGGAAGAGGCCGGATTTGGCGCGCGTCGTCTGGAGCATCTGGCCGAGCTGTCACTTTCTCCCGGTTACATGAGTCAGAAGATTCAAGTCGTGCTCGCCCAGGACCTCTATCCGGAGCAGCTGGCTGGCGACGAGCCAGAGCCCATGCGCGTGGACCGGGTCAATCTGCGCGAGCTGTCGAGTTTCATCCAGCATCCGCAATTCAGTGAAGGGCGCGCTCTGGCCGCGCTTTATCTGGCGCGCGATCTGCTTCAGCAACGAGGGGAGCTGACCCTATGAGCCATCCTTACCTATCGGCGGTGATCGACCTGGTTCGCGAGGCCGGCGATGTGATTCTGCCGTACTGGCGCAGCGAGTTGGCCGTCGAGGAAAAGGCCGACGCCTCGCCCGTCACCGCCGCCGATCTGGCGGCTCACCATCTGCTCAGCGACAAGCTGTCGGCGCTGGATGGGTCGATTCCGGTGCTCTCGGAGGAGGCCTGCGATCTGCCGCTGGAGCAGCGCGCCAGGTGGACGCGCTGGTGGCTGGTCGATCCGCTGGACGGCACCAAGGAATTCATTGCCGGCAGCGAAGAATTCACCGTTAACGTGGCGCTGATCGAGGAGGGTCGTGTGGTCTTCGGCGTGGTCGGCATTCCTGCCACGGGCCGGTGTTATTACGGCGGCAGCGACATCGGTGCCTGGGCCTCGGAGAGCAGCGGCGAAGCCAAGCCGCTGCGCGTGCGTAGCGAAAATTCGGGGACGTTGCGTGTGGTGGCCAGCCGGCGCCACTCCAGCGCGGCACAGGAGCGGCTGATCGCCGGGCTGAAGCAGACCTTCGACGCGCTGGAACTGGTCAATATCGGCAGTTCGCTCAAGCTCTGCCTGCTGGCCGAGGGCGAAGCCGACTGCTATCCGCGGCTGGCGCCTACCTCGCAGTGGGACACGGCCGCGGCCCAGGGTGTGCTCGAAGGCGCCGGCGGCGAGGTGCTGGACGTGACCGGAGTGCCGCTGGATTACGCCGCGCGGGCAGACTTTCTCAACCCTTCGTTCCTGGCGCTGCCGCAGGGCGTGTCCTGGCGCGATCGACTGATAGAGCTGGCCAACCGCGGCTGACCGCTACGCAGGCGCCATGCCTGCGGGGGCGTCTCACTTGTGCAGGACGAACTGGCCGGTGAAGCGCACCGCGTCACGGCCATCGGCCGCAAGAATGCGGCTCTGCAGCGTCAGGCGCGCACGACCGCGGCGGCGATAGATAGTCTCGAAGCGCTCCCAGGCATCGTCGTCCGGCGCCGCGCAGATCGCCACGGCATCGTCGACCACGGGCAGCGGATATTCGATCTTGCCTTCGTGAATGACGATATGTCCGTCTTCGATGCCCGCCTCGCGCAGCCGCAGGTGCAACCAACCCCAGCCGGCCAGCACCGAGGCGCAATACAGACTGCCGCCGAACATGCTGCTCTTGTGGTTGACGTTGGCCTCCAGCGGGACGTTCAGGCGCAGCTCGTGGCCTTCCCATTGCAGTACACGCAGCCCCATGGCGCGCGTCAGCGGGATGTCGTGATGGAGGATGGCTTCCAGGTAGCGACTATCGCGGCTCATGCCGAGGAGGTTCCTAAATGTTTCGAAGACAAGGCAGACGCCAAGCATGACTGCTGAGTCACGCTTTTGCCAGCCTCGCCGCCCATTCAGTTGCGTCGATTGACACCTGGCCCAAGGGTCGGGCACAGCGTGTCCGTCCCGCCTCTGCGGATGCGATCAGGTGGAGAAAACGAGGCTCGCGGCTACGCCGATTTCAGCGCGCGGCTTTGGGGCGGTACGCGCAATAGCCGGGGCGCGGGCCGATGCGCGGATGGTTGCGGCAGGTCTCGGGGCGCTTGTCGTAGATGGTGCACAGGCGGCTGGTGCGGTCCAGATACAGGCAGTCGTTGTTGGCCAGGCGCACCAGGGTGTAGACCTCGGTCTTCTGGTTGAAGCGCTCGACCACGCCCATCTTCATCAGCCGCTTGGCAATCGACTTGCCCGGCTCGTCGCGTTCGAAGGCATCCACCACGCCGATACGGATCAAGTCGTCGATACGCGTTTCGACCGGCAGGGTGCAGCAGGTGGCGTCGCAGCTGCGGCACATTCCGTTGCTGTAGCGCGCCCAGGTTTCGAGGCGATCGAGGTCGGCGGCGGGGATGACTTTGGTCTTCACGGGAGCATGGCCAGGGCAGGGAGGCGCGCGATCATAGCCGGCGCGGGGAAAATATCCAGTCAATCCGATGAGGCGAAACCCTGACGGACGGTCACGCAGAGCCGCATGAAACCTGCAACCCTTGAGGGAATCTATCGCAAGAGTGGCCGGGCAGCCGCTGCGGCCACCTTTCATGTGTTTTTCCAATGTCCCCGAGGTCAGCCCATGACGCAGGAGCCTAACGTTCCGAAATCCGACGAAGTCGCCGCCTTCCGAGAAGCGGTTCTGTCCAAACTGACCTATTCGGTCGGCAAGGACCCGGAGCACGCGTTCGACCATGACTGGTTCGAGGCGATCGCGCTGGCCGCTCGCGATCAGATCGTCGACCAGTGGATGAGCCACACGCGCAAGGCCTATAGCGAGGGCAAGAAGCGGGTCTATTACCTCTCGCTGGAGTTCCTCATCGGACGCCTGCTGATCGATAGCCTGAGCAACCTCGGCATCCTCGAAACCGCGCGCGAGGCGCTGGCCGATCTGGACGTCGACATCGAACGGATCCGCCTGCTCGAGCCGGACGCGGCGCTCGGCAATGGCGGCCTCGGCCGGCTGGCGGCGTGCTTCATGGAAAGCATGTCGACCCTGGGCATTGCGGCCCACGGCTATGGCATTCGCTACGATCACGGCCTGTTCCGCCAGGCGATCGTCGACGGCTGGCAGCACGAACAGACCGAAACCTGGCTTGACTTCGGCAACCCCTGGGAATTCGAGCGGCCGGAAACCAGCTATCTGATCGGCTTCGGTGGCAGCGTTGCGGCCATGCCCAGCGAGAACGGCGGCGAGCCCAAGCACTTCTGGCACTGGGCCGAGGGCGTGCGGGCGATCGCCTACGACACGCCCATCGTCGGCTGGAAGGGCGGCGGCGTGAACACCCTGCGCCTCTGGCGCGCCCGGGCCGAGGCGGATTTTCACCTCGAGCGCTTCAACGCCGGCGACCACATCGGTGCGGTCGCCGAAGAGGCGCGCGCCGAGGCCATCTCGCGGGTGCTCTATCCGGCCGACAGTACCGAGGCCGGCCAGGAGCTGCGCCTGCGTCAGGAATACTTCTTCGTCGCCGCCTCGCTGCAGGACCTGCTGCGCCGGCACCTCAAGCAGCGCGATTCGCTCGAGAGCCTGCCGGAGTTCGCCGCGATCCAGCTCAACGATACGCACCCGGCGATCGCCGTGGCCGAGCTGATGCGTCTGCTGGTCGACGTGCACGCCATGCCCTGGGACAAGTCATGGAAGATCACCGTAGGGACCTTGTCCTACACCAACCACACGCTGTTGCCCGAGGCGCTGGAAACCTGGCCGGTCGGCCTGATGGAGCGATTGCTGCCGCGCCACATGCAGATCATCTACCTGATCAACGCGTATCACATCGATTCGCTGCGGGCGAAGGACACCCATGACTTCGAGCTGCTGCGCTCGGTCTCGCTGATCGAGGAAGAGCATGGGCGCCGTGTGCGCATGGGCAACCTCGCCTTCCTCGGCTCGCACCGGGTAAACGGAGTGTCGGCCCTGCACACCCAGCTGATGCGCAAGACGGTGTTCACCGACCTGCATGGGCTCTACCCGCAGCGCATCACCAACAAGACCAACGGCATCACCTTCCGCCGCTGGCTGTACCAGTCCAACCCGCGCCTCACCGCGCTGATGGTCGAGGCGGTGGGCGAGTCGATCCTCGAGTCGCCGGAAACCGCCCTGCGCGGCCTCGAACCGTTCGCGGAGGATGCCGATTTCCGCCGCCGCTTCGCCGAGCAGCGTCTGGAAAACAAGCGCGACCTGGCGGCGCTGATCCATCGGCGGCTGGGGATCAGCGTCGACCCGACGGCCATGTTCGACGTGCAGGTCAAGCGCATCCACGAATACAAGCGCCAGTTGCTCAACCTGTTGCATACGGTCGCGTTGTACCAGGCGATCCGCTCCGACCCCGGCTATCCCTGGGTGCCGCGGGTGAAGATCTTCGCCGGAAAGGCGGCCGCCAGCTATCACCAGGCCAAGCTGATCATCAAGCTGGCCAACGATATCGCTCGGACCATCAACGATGATCCGACCGTGCGTGGCCTGCTGAAGGTGGTCTTCCTGCCCAACTACAACGTCAGCCTGGCCGAGGACATCATCCCGGCGGCCGACTTGTCGGAGCAGATTTCCACTGCCGGGCTCGAGGCCTCGGGCACCAGCAACATGAAGTTCGCCCTCAACGGCGCGCTCACCATCGGTACGCTGGATGGCGCCAATGTGGAGATGTGCGAGCAGATCGGTGCCGAGCACATGTTCATCTTCGGCCTCACCGCCCAGGAGGTGGCGGCGCGCAAGCAGGCCGGGGAGTTCAGCGCCGAGGTCACGATCACCGAATCGCCGCGCCTGCGGGAGGTGATGATGGCGATCCGCGACGGCGCCTTCTCGCCTGACGATCCGGCGCGCTACACCGGACTGGTCGATGGCATCAGCTGGCACGATACCTTCCACGTCTGCGCCGACTTCGAGGCTTACTGGCAGGCGCAGCTCCAGGTCGAGGAACGCTGGCGCGATTCGAACCAGTGGTGGCGCTCGGCCGTGCTCAATTCCGCGCGGATGGGCTGGTTCTCCTCGGACCGGACGATTCGCGAATACGCCACGGAAATCTGGAAGGTGATGTAGCGCATCGCCGATGCGCCGGGTGGCCACCGGCTGTTCCGTGGCGACGCTGGGCTAGCGGACGAAGGGTGGGCTGGTGCCGGGTGACGAGCGTGGCGCACGCCGCGCTGAACTCGCGCTGGCGGCTCCGGTCTCAGGGGAGATATTGCCGTGCCACCGCACTGCCGCCGCGCTAAACTGCGCCGATCCCCCACCCTGGAGCCTTCCATGTCACGTACGACCCTCAGCCGCTACCTGATCGAGCAGACCCGAAGTCACAACACACCGGCGGATCTGCGCTTCCTCGTCGAGGTGGTCGCGCGCGCATGCAAGGCGATCAGCCATGCCGTATCCAAAGGCGCGTTGGGTGGGGTACTCGGCAGCACGGACACCGAAAACGTACAGGGCGAGGTGCAAAAGAAGCTGGACGTCATGTCCAACGAGATCCTGCTCGAAGCCAACGAATGGGGCGGCACGCTGGCCGGCATGGCTTCCGAAGAAATGGACAAGCCGTACCAGATCCCCGGTCGCTACCCGAAAGGCGCCTATCTGCTGCTGTTCGATCCGCTCGACGGCTCCTCCAACATCGACGTCAACGTCTCGGTCGGCACCATCTTCTCGGTGCTGCGTTGCCCAGGCGACTGCTTCAGCCAGAACGACGCGCTCGGTGAAGAGGCGTTCCTCCAGCCGGGTACCAAGCAGGTTGCCGCGGGCTACGCGGTGTACGGCCCGCAGACCATGCTCATCCTGACCCTGGGCGACGGCGTCAAAGGCTTTACCCTCGACCGCGAGCTGGGCAGCTTCGTGCTCACTCACGAGAATATGAACGTGCCGCAAAGCACCGCCGAGTTCGCCATCAACATGTCCAACCAGCGCCACTGGGAGCCGCCGGTGCAGCGCTACGTCAGCGAGCTTCTGGCTGGCGAGGAAGGTCCTCTGGGCAAGAACTACAACATGCGCTGGATCGCCTCGATGGTGGCCGACGTGCACCGCATCCTGACCCGCGGCGGCATCTTCATGTACCCGCGCGACGCGCGTGAGCCGGACAAGCCCGGCAAGCTGCGCCTGATGTACGAGGCCAACCCGATGTCCTTCATCATCGAGCAGGCCGGCGGCATGGCCACCAATGGCCAGCAACGCATCCTCGACGTCCAGCCCAAATCGCTTCACGAACGTGTCGCAGTGTTTCTGGGCTCCAAGGAAGAAGTCGAGCGCGTCACCGGCTACCACCAGGGCTGATGCGAGCGCCGCCCTGGCAGGACTTGCTGGACTGGTGGTTCGGCCAGGGCACCACGTCGATCGAGATCGCCGCCGAGAAGCAAGGCCTCTGGTTCGGCTACAAGGCGGCTCAGGACGATGATGCCCGTCGGCGTTTCGGCCCCCAGGTCGAGCAGGCGCTGGCGGGCGATCTGGATAGCTGGTCGAGCACGCCCGAGGGTTGGCTGGCGCTGATCCTGCTGCTCGACCAGCTCCCCCGCATGATCCACCGCGGCACCCCGAAGGCCTTCGCTGGTGACGAGCGTGCCCAGCATCTGGTGCACGATGGCATGGCCCAGGGCGGTGACGTGCTGTTGTCACCGATTCAGCGGGTGTTCATCTATCTGGTCTGCGAACACGCCGAGAACCTTGCGCTGCAGGATATCGCCGTCGTTCAGTTCACCCTCCTGCGAGACATCGCCGCACCCGAAGAGCGCCCACTGTTCGAAGACTTCCTGACCTTTGCCGTACGTCATCGCGACGTGATCGCGCGCTTCGGTCGCTTCCCTCATCGAAACGACGTACTTGGCCGCGCGTCCAGCGAGGCCGAAGTGCAGTTTCTACGCGAGCCGGGCTCGCGCTTCTGAACGCTGCAGCATCTCCTTCACCTCAAGCAGCACAGGATACGGAACCTCCAGGTCGCCCCGGCCTCCTAACCAGAGGCGTGAGATGGCCGTACGGCTGTGAGAAGCTAGGCGCTTTGCGAAATCAGAGGATGGTTTTCATGTCGCTGCGTCATCTCGCCCTGATGGGCTGCGCGTTGTTTCTCGGAGCCTGTAATCCGATCACCCAGGACAACTACGCAAAGCTGCATGCCGGCATGCATCGCTCCGAGGTCGAGGCGCTGCTCGGCAAACCCTCCGACTGCGCCGGTGCGCTGGGCGTGTCCAGCTGCACCTGGGGCGACAAGAACCGATTCATCAGCATCCAGTATGCCGGCGACGACGTGATGATGTTTTCCGGCAAGGGACTGAAGTAAGCGGGACCGACCTCGGGCGGTTCCGCAGGGAGCCGCCATGCGTTATCTGTTCGCCGTTCTGTTCGTTGCTCTGGTCGCCGGCTGCGCCAGCTCTTCGTCACAGACGCCTCCGCTTACGGTCGGCCATGTCGATCTCGACCGTTATCAGGGCACCTGGTACGAGCTGGCGAGGCTGCCGATGTTCTTCCAGCGCAAGTGTGTCCAGTCCGAGGCGCACTACCAGCGCAAGGGCGATGGCCGCATCGCGGTGACCAACCGCTGCCGGACGCTGAACGGCGATTGGCAGGAGGCTACCGGCGAGGCCTGGCCACAGGTCGAGGATGAAACCGACAAGCTGTGGGTGCGCTTCGACAATTGGGCCAGCAAGCTGCTGCCGGGGCTCACCAAGGGCGATTACTGGATCCTGTACCTCGACGAGGGTTACAAAACCGCGCTGGTCGGTCACCCTGACCGCAAATACCTGTGGCTGCTGTCGCGCACGCCAACGGTTTCGACGCAGATCCAGACGCGCCTGCTGGCCGAGGCGCACAAGCGTGGCTACGACACCGGCCAGCTGATCTGGCGGCTGGACGACGAGGCCATCGAACAGCCGCTGCCCTGAGGCCGCTCAGTCCCAGTGTAGCCGCGCCAAGCGCCAGTCCCCGTCCTCGCGCCACCATTCAAGCCGAACGCTGTAGTGGCGAACGCTGTCGGGGATCAATCCCTCGGCGCCCGTCAACGTGACCTGGGCATCGGTATAGCCCTTGTTGCTGTAGGTCGGATCGAGTCGGCTCGACTGGCTCAGGGCTATGACGTTGATCGATCGATGGCGCATGAACAGCAACGTCATCGTGCGTTGCGCCCAAACGCGGTCACGCTCGTCGCCCGCGTGAAAATCGCTTGCCAACTGCTCCATCACCGCCGAGGTGCGGTGCGCCTCGATATTCTCCTGCAGCCTGCGCGTGGCGGCCTCCAGCTCCGCCAGCGCGTCGTCGCGGGCGCAGCCGTGCAGCAATGCCATAATGATGATCAGCGGCAACATCAGCTTTTGCAGGGGCATGCTCTACTCCTGATTCGTGGTTATGATGCCCACAGGCCAAGCCTGGATATAAGCCAAGGGCGGGAGGGCAGTCGCAACGGCGCCAGCCATGGGAAGACCTAACCGGCGCAGCGCGCCGCAGACTCGGGAGAGCTTCATGCAGAACCTGTTTCCAGAAATCAAACCCTACGCCCGGCACGAACTGCCGGTCGGTGACGGTCACGTGCTTTATCTGGATGAAAGCGGCACTCCCGGTGGCCTGCCGGTGCTCTTTATACACGGTGGCCCGGGTGCCGGCTGCGATGGTTTGAGCAGACGCTTCTTCGATCCCAATCTTTACCGCATCGTTACCTTCGATCAGCGCGGCAGCGGCCGCTCGACGCCCCACGCCAGCCTCGAGAACAACACCACCGGACATCTGATCGCCGATATCGAGCGCATCCGTGAGTTTCTCCGCATCGACGGTTGGGTGCTGTTCGGCGGGTCCTGGGGCTCCACACTGGCGTTGGCCTACGCCCAGGCGCATCCGGAGCGGGTGCAGGCGTTGATCCTGCGCGGCATCTTTCTCTGCCGTCCGCAGGACCTGCACTGGTTCTATCAGGAAGGTGCCAGCCGACTGTTCCCCGATTACTGGGAAGACTTTCTCGCGCCGATTCCTCCCGAGGAGCGCGGTGACTTGATGCAGGCGTTCTACCGGCGTCTGACTGGCAACGACCAGATCGCCCAGATGCATGCCGCCAAGGCCTGGTCATGCTGGGAAGGTCGAACCGCCACGCTGCGCCCGAACCACCAGGTGGTCGAGCGCTTCACCGATGCCCACCGAGCCCTTTCGCTGGCGCGTATCGAATGCCATTACTTCGTCAATCGGGCGTTTCTCGAGCCGGACCAGCTGCTGCGCGACATGCCCAAAATCGCTCACCTGCCAGGGATCATCGTGCATGGCCGCTATGACCTGATCTGCCCGCTGGACAATGCCTGGGCGCTGCACAAGGCCTGGCCCAACAGCAAGCTGCATATCATCCGTGAGGCCGGCCACTCGGCGTCCGAACCCTGCATCGCCGATGCGCTGGTGCGCGCCGCGGCGGACATTGCCCACCGGCTGCTCGATCTGCCGCCTGCGGACGCCTGATGAAAGGCTTGCTGCAGCGGGTCCGCCAGGCGCGGGTGGAAGTCGCGGGTGAGGTGGTCGGCTCGATCGACCAGGGCTTGCTGGTACTGATCGGTGTGGAGCGCGGCGATGATGCGGCGCGTGCCGACAAGCTGCTGCACAAACTGCTCAACTACCGCGTCTTCAGCGACGAGGCGGGCAAGATGAATCGCTCGCTCAAGGATGTCGGTGGCGGCTTGCTGCTGGTTTCCCAGTTCACCCTCGCCGCTGATACCCGCAGTGGTTTGCGCCCGAGCTTTTCCTCCGCCGCACCGCCGGATGAGGGCGAGCGCCTATACGACTACCTGGCCGAACGGGCGCGCGCCAGCCATCCACAAGTGGCCTGCGGGCGCTTCGGCGCCGACATGCAGGTTCATCTCGTCAATGACGGTCCGGTGACCTTCCTGCTTGAGACCTGAACGCGGCTCAGAGCAGCAACCCGACCCGTTGCCGCTTCGGCAGGCGGGCAACCACCAGCTGGTGTGAGCGCGTCAGCAACTCCTGCAGCTCCGCCGTACCGACGATGCCGGGATCGTTCACGCTGACCCAGCGCGCACGCGCCAGATAGGGCGCCGGACGAAAGCCCGGGCGATCGCAGAAGCCGAGAAAACGGTCGTCGTCGACCTTGAACGCCAGCGCGCCGTCGCCGGACAGATGCAGGGTGGCGAACATCTTGCGCTCGCCCAGCGAAAAGACATGCACGCCGCCCCACTGCACGCGCTTGCGCGCGCCGGGCAGCTGCAGGCAGAAACGTTCGATGTCGTCGACGCTCATCACCGCTTTCCTGTAAGCCTGAAAAGCCAGCAGTCTAGCCGTCTCGCGAAGCCGTGTGGCCGCTCAGCGGCGCGACGGCTCGAGGCCCTTGTCGTGCAGCCAGGTGATGGCGTACTCGCGTAGCTGGGTGGCTTGGTAGAGCAGCCAGCGTTCGCGGATGCGTGGGAAGTCCTCGAGTTTGAAATCGAAGGTGCGCAGCGGCCTGCGGCCGGACAGCGCATCGCTCAGCACGGCGTGCGCAACGTGCGCGTCCGGATCGTGGATGGTGAACAGAAAGGCCTCGCGCATCGCCAGCGACTGGGCCAGGTCCAGGCGCTCGATGTGCAAGTAGCGGTCGGGTTGGACGTCGTACTTCTCCTCGGCTCCGGGCGCGGGGTCTCCAGGGAACACCGCGTGGATCTCCCCGGTTTCCTGGTCGAGGTAGTACTCGGCAGCATCGCGGCTGTCGAGCGCGTATTCGAGGCGGTCGAGGTCGATGGTCAGGGGGCGCATTAGGGCCTTACAAAAAAAAAGGGGTTCAGCATCTCTGACTATGGCGCAGCGAAGGGGTGCGCGACGTTCATCGGACCGTGATTCAGGCCCGCTCGGCTGCCTCTTGTGTGGTCCGGGTTGGCTGGGATGTTTGCTCCAGTTCGGGTGAGGACGTCTCGCCGCGGCCCATGGTGCGGCGGAAGCCGCTCACCGCTTCGCCCAGGTTGCTGCCCAGGCTGCGCAGGCGCCGGCTGCCGAAGAGCATGAGGACGATGAGCAGGATGATGAGCAGTTGCCAAATGCTGATGCCGCCGAAGCAGCGTTTCGAGACCTCGATGAGCTGGTGAGTCCTCAGAACAGCCGTGCCAGCAGCGCTGGGACGGCCGTCTCGACGCGCAGGATGCGCTCGCCCAGTTGCACCGGCGCGAGGCCGGCGGCAGCGAGCTTTTCCACTTCATAGGGAATCCAGCCGCCTTCTGGGCCGATGGCCAGGGTCACCGGCTCGTTCAGGGCGCGAGGGCAGGGCGGATAGTCGCCAGGGTGGCCGGTCAGGCCGAGACTGCCAGCCGCCAGGGCGGGCAGGCGATCCTCGACGAAGGGCTTGAAGCGCTTCTCGATGATCACCTCTGGCAGCAGGGTATCGCGGGCCTGTTCGAGGCCGAGCATGAGCTGCTCGCGGATCGCAGCCGGCTCCAGGAAGGGGGTCTGCCAGAAGCTCTTTTCCACCCGGTAGCTGTTGAGCAGTACCAGGCGCGGCACGCCCATCGCGGCGACCGTCTGCAGCACGCGGCGCAGCATCTTGGGACGCGGCAAGGCGAGCAGCAGGATGAGGGGGAGCTTGGCCGGCGGCGGCTGGTCGAGGCTGATCTCGAGTTCGGCTTCCTGCTCGTCCAGGCGTAACAGGCGCCCTTCGCCCATCAGCCCGCCGAGCTGGCCGACCCGCAGGGTCTGACCGACCTCGGCCTCGTGGACCTCGCGCAGATGCCTGAGCCGTCGGTCGCGCAGGACGACCCGGTCGCCCGCCACATGGTCGGCGGGCTCGAGCAGCAGCAGGTTCACGGGCGCGGTGCGGGCGGTTGGCTACCGTTGGCCGCAGGGTCGGCTTCTTCGGCCGCCTGTTGCTTCTTGGCAACCATGCTGCCGCAGATGACACCCATCTCGAACAGCAACCACATCGGCACGGCGAGCAGCGTCTGCGAGAAGACGTCGGGTGGCGTCAGCACCATGCCGACGCCGAAACAGCCGACGATGACGTAGGGCCGGCTTTTGCGCAGCGTCTGCACGTCGACGATGCCGACCCAGATGAGCAGGAAGGTCGCCACCGGGATCTCGAACGCCACGCCAAAGGCGAAGAACAGCGTCAGCACGAAATCCAGGTACTGGCCGATGTCAGTCATCATCGCCACGCCCTGCGGGGTCACGCTGGCGAAGAAGCCGAACATGATCGGGAAAACCACGAAATAGGCGAACGCCATGCCGGCGTAGAACAGAACGATGCTGGAGATCAGCAGCGGCACCGCGATGCGCTTCTCGTGCTTGTACAGCCCAGGCGCGATGAAGCCCCAGATCTGGTGCAGGATCACCGGCATCGAGAGGAACAGCGCCACCATCAGGGTGAGCTTGAAGGGCGTCAGAAACGGCGAGGCGACGCCCGTGGCGATCATCGTCGCGCCTTCGGGCAGGTAGGCGCGCAGCGGCGCGGCCACCAGGGCATAGATTTGCTGGGAGAAATAGAACAGGCCGCTGAACAGCAGCAGGATCGCCACCACGCAGCGCAGGATGCGCTTGCGCAGTTCGGTCAGGTGGGCGACCAGGGGCATTTCCTGATCATCGTTGGCTCTGTTGGTCATGGTTCAGGCGATCTGTCCGGACGTGGAGCGGGCGCGGTCGGTTCTGGAACCGGTGCGACGTCTTCTGTCTCTGCTGGCTTGGCCTCGGGCGCGCTGGAAGGCGGCATGATGCTCTGCTTCATTTCCCGCTCAAGGTCGAGGATGCGCTCGTTGTGCAGCTGCCGGCGGATCTCGTCGGCACCGATCTCCCGCTCAACCTCTGCCTTGATGGTGCTGAAGCTGCGCTTGAGCCGGCCGATCCACAGGCCGGCAGTACGCGCGGCGCCTGGCAGCCGCTCAGGGCCGAGCACCAACAACGCCACCAGACCGACCAGCATCAGTTCGGTGAAACCTACGTCGAACATCGCGGCGGACCCCGGTTAGTCTTTCTTGACCGGCTCGTCGACCTTGCGGGCTTCGGCATCGATGGTGTGTGGGCGCTTTTCCTCGACGCTGGGCTTCTCGTCCTCGGTGCCCATGGACTTGCGGAACCCCTTGATCGCGTCGCCAAGGTCCGAGCCCAGCCCTTTGAGGCGCTTGGTGCCGAACAGCATGACCACGATGAGGAGGACGATCAGTAGTTGCCAGACGCTAATGCCACCTAAACCCATGATGATATCTCCGGAAGATGAATCAGGTTTGCGGGCGCGCGGCCTTTTCCGCGTGCCCAGAGAGGCCAAAGCGGCGATCCAGTTCGTCCAGCACGGCCTGTGGGTGCTGGCCAAGGGCGGCGAGCATCACCATGCTGTGGAACCAGAGGTCCGCAGTTTCGTATATCAGATCGCTGCAATCGCCGCTGCTGGCGGCGTCCTTGGCGGCCAGGATGGTTTCCACCGACTCCTCGCCGACCTTTTCCAGAATCTTGTTCAGACCCTTGTCATACAGGCTGGCCACATAGGAGCTGTCCGGCGCCGCGCCCTTGCGGGCTTCCAGCACCTCGGCCAGACGGGCGAGCGTGTCATTCATGGGCGTGCCCTGCATAGATGGCCTGCGGATCCTTGAGGACCGGCTCGACGGTTTTCCAGTCGCCGTCCTGGTAGACACGGTAGAAGCAGCTCTCGCGTCCGGTGTGGCAGGCGATGCCGCCGACCTGCTCGACCATCAGGATGACCACGTCGGCGTCGCAGTCGAGCCGCAGTTCATGGAGCTTCTGCACATGGCCGGACTCCTCGCCCTTGCGCCATAGCCTGTCACGCGAACGTGACCAATAGATGGCACGGCCTTCCTGCGCGGTCAGTTGAAGGGCTTCCCGGTTCATCCAGGCCATCATCAGCACGCGCCCGCTTTGCCAATCCTGGGCGATCGCCGGCACCAGGCCGTCGTCGTTCCAGTTGATTTCGTCCAGCCAGTTCATCGCAATCTCCGCTAGAAGGCCAAGTGTGCCAGTGCGCTGCGCGGCTGGCTATCTGCGCACGACGATGAACAGTCCGGTTACCAGCATCACCCAGGCGGGCCAACTGGCGGCAGCGGCAAAACCATTTGTCCCGGCCGCGAGGGTCGCACCGCTGCCGATCAGTACGGCCCCGATCAGCCGCAACGGCCAGCCGTGATGGCGCTCGCGCCACGGCGGTGGCGGGTTGTGGGCGTGCGGGTGGGCCATGCGCTCGAGCAGCTCACGGGTCATCCCGGCCAGATGGGGCAGCTGTTCGATCTGCCCGTGCAGGTTCTTGACCAGTTGCTTGGGGCTCAGGCGCTCACGCATCCAGCGTTCCAGATAGGGCTGGCCGGTCTTCCACAGGTCCAGTTCGGGATAGAGCTCGCGGCCCAGGCCCTCGATGTTGAGCAGGGTCTTCTGCAGTAGAACCAGCTGCGGCTGGACTTCCATGTTGAAACGCCGCGCGACCTGGAACAGGCGCACCAGCAACTGACCGAAGGAGATGTCCTTGAGCGGTTTCTCGAAGATCGGCTCGCAAACGGTGCGAATGGCCGCCTCGAACTCGTTGACCTTGGTTTCGGCCGGCACCCAGCCCGAGTCGATATGCAGCTGCGCCACCTTGCGGTAGTCGCGCTTGAAGAAGGCCATCAGGTTGCGGGCCAGGTAGTCCTGGTCCTCGGGCGTCAGGCTACCGACGATGCCGCAATCCACCGCGATGTACTGCGGATCCCATGGCTGGCGGGTGCTGACGAAGATGTTGCCCGGATGCATGTCGGCGTGAAAGAAGCTGTCGCGGAAGACCTGGGTGAAGAAGATCTCCACGCCGCGCTCGGCGAGCTTCTTCATGTCGGTGCGCTGATCGGCCAGGGCCGCCATGTCGGTCACCGGAATGCCGTAGATGCGCTCCATCACCAGCACCTTCGGCCGGCAGTAGTCCCAATACACCTGCGGCACGTAGAGCAGCTGGGAGTCTTCGAAGTTGCGCTTGAGCTGGCTGGAGTTGGCCGCTTCGCGTAGTAGGTCGAGCTCGTCGTAGATGGTTCTCGCGTAGTCGTCGACCACCTCCACCAGGTGCAGGCGGCGCGCTTCGGTGGAGGCGCGCTCGGCGGTCTTGGCGAGCACGAACAGCCAGGCGATGTCCTGGGCGATCACGGGCCGAAGGTTCGGTCGCACCACCTTCACCACCACTTCCTCGCCGCTGCGCAGCTTGGCGGCGTGGACCTGCGCGACGGAGGCCGAGGCCAGCGGCTTGCTGTCGAAGCGGGCGAATACTTGAGTCACCGGTGCCCCCAGCTGTTGCTCGATCAGCGCGATGGCCTTGTCCGAGTTGAACGGCGGAACACGGTCCTGCAGCATCGCCAGTTCTTCGGCGATGTCCGGCGGCATGAGGTCGCGGCGGGTGGACAGGAGCTGGCCGAACTTGATGAAGATCGGCCCCAGCCCTTCGAGGGCCAGGCGCAGGCGCGCGCCACGGCTGAGCGTGGTGCGCCGGCGCGGTATCCAGCGCCAGGGCAGCAGGTAGCTCGTCGCACGCAGCCACCAGGGCATCGGCAAGTCGAGAATGATGTCGTCGAGGCGGTAGCGGATCACCACCAGCAGGATGCGGAACAGGCGGCGGGTGGCGGCGAACAGCTTCATTCTTCGGCGTCGTTGGCGGTGAGAGGGTGGGCGAGGCGGTGATGACGGGCCTCGAGTCGATCGAGCCGCAGCTTGAGGTCGTCCAGTTCGGCGAAGCGTGCCTCGGCCTCGGCCGTACCGACCAGGCTGCGGCTTTCCTCGGCCAGGTAGTCGGCCAGATCGCGGCGCAACGTCTCGGCGCTGCCACGTGCCCAGCGTGCCTGGCCGCGGACGCTCGAACCAATCAGCTGTGCGCCCACCGGGCCGAGCCAATGGGAGAGCGAATACTCCCAGTCCAGATCGAGGTCCTGCAGCACGTCGGCGAGGCTGGTCAGGGCATGGGTGTCGCCTTCCAGCGCGACATCATCGGCGTGCAGCACGGCGGTCTTGTTGCGGCTGACGGCCAGCTGCAGCAGGCGCGAGGCCGGTGCGGTCAGCCGGCAATCGGGCTCGGCCGCCCAGTTCGAGGCCAGACGCAGGCCCTGCTCGTCGGCGAGGATGAACAGGCTCAGCGCGGGTGCGCTGCAGCGTACTTCGATGACCTTGCCGGCGAGGCAGCCCAGGCGTGGCAGAGCCGTGGTGTCCATTCGCAACACCCGGTTCAGGCCGGTCTCGACGCTGGCGAGCAGGGCGGCGCGCAACATCAGGGTTTGATGCCGCGGTGAAGGGCGACGATGCCGCCGGTCATGTTGTGGTAGGTGACGCGCTCGAAGCCGGCTTCGGCCATCATCGACTTGAGGGTTTCCTGATCGGGATGCATGCGGATCGATTCGGCCAGGTAGCGGTAGCTCTCGGCATCGTTGGTGATCAGCTTGCCCATCATTGGCAGCAGGCTGAACGAATAGGCGTCGTAAGCCTTGGAGAACAGCTGATTGGTCGGCTTGGAAAACTCCAGTACCAGCAGCCGGCCGCCGGGCTTGAGCACGCGCAGCATGGAGGCGATGGCGTCCTCCTTGTGGGTCACGTTGCGCAGACCGAACGCGATGGTCACCACGTCGAAATGGTTGTCAGGGAACGGCAACTTTTCGGCATCGGCCTGAACGAACTTCACGTTGCCGGCCACGCCCTTGTCGAGCAGCCGATCGCGGCCGACCTTGAGCATCGAGGCATTGATGTCGGCCAGAACCACCTCGCCGGTGGGGCCGACGATGCGCGAGAACTGACGGGTCAGATCGCCGGTGCCGCCGGCGATGTCGAGCACGCGGTTGCCGTGGCGGGCGCCGGACAGCTCGATGGTGAAGCGCTTCCACAGGCGGTGCACGCCAGCGGACATCAGGTCGTTCATCAGGTCGTACTTGGCTGCCACCGAGTGGAAAACCTCTGCGACCTTCTGCGCCTTCTGGCTCTCGGGCACGCTCTGGTAGCCGAAATGGGTGATGCCGTCTGCGTCTGGCTCTTTACGGGGATCGGTCATGTCACTGTCACCGGAAGAATGTGCCGGCATTCTAAACCTAAAAGGCTGCGCTTTTGCCCCACCTCGTGCGTCGCCGTCGCCGAGCGGCCCGGCGCGCCTGTCGATGGGCGAGAGGGCGCGGCTTTTTGACCTGGGAAAAGGCGAGTCACCTGGATCGGCGTCGTGCGTTGTCGCAGGCAGGAAGCGCGGTGGAACGCCGCAGAGACGTGCACATGGAGTGGCGGGGCAGGGCGCGTCGTGGAGCGCTGGGGAGAGAGCGATCCGGAGGTACTGGCGCTCGGTGTCGAGCGCCAGGATCCCTCACGTCAGAGCATCAGCTTGACTGGAGAGACCTGGGGGTCGCGGGACTTGCCGGCAGCCGCCAGTTCTTCGAGGTAGGCCGCCCAGAGCGCATCCTGCTGGGTGGCCAGCTTTTCCAGGTAGTCCCAGGTGAACAGGCCGCTGTCGTGCCCATCGCTGAAGGTAAGCTTCAGCGCGTACTGGCCGGCCGGCTCGATATGGGTCAGCCCGACGCCGAGCTTGCCGGTCTGCAGGATGGGGCTGCCATGACCCTGGACCTCGGCCGATGGCGAATGCACGCGCAGCAGTTCGGCGCTCAGGGTGTAACTCTCGTCCGGACCGTACTTTAGGGTCAGGGTCTTGGACGCTTTGTGCAGTTCAATCGCGACGGGAATGCGCATTTGGAGCTCCGTGGCCGTGCGCAGAACAGGGCCTGGTCTGTGCACGGCGGCTGCGGTTAGAGGATGTAGCGCGACAGGTCTTCGTCCTGGGCCAGCTCGCCGAGGTGGCTGTTGACGTAGTCGGTGTCAATACGGATCGGTTCGCCGTTCTGCTGGCCGGCCAGATCGGCGGCGCTGAAGGATACCTCTTCCAGCAGTCGCTCTAGCAGGGTGTGCAGCCTGCGCGCACCGATGTTTTCGGTTTTCTCGTTGACCTGCCAGGCGATCTCGGCGAGCCGCTTGATGCCGTCTTCGGCGAATTCGACGTGCAATCCTTCGGTTTTGAGCAATTCACGGTACTGCTCGGTGAGCGACGCGTGGGGCTCGGTGAGGATGCGCTCGAAGTCTTCGGGCGACAGCGCCTTGAGCTCGACCCGGATCGGCAGGCGACCCTGCAGCTCGGGCACCAGGTCGCTGGGCTTGGAGAGGTGGAAGGCACCGCTGGCGATGAACAGGATGTGGTCTGTCTTGACCATGCCCAGCTTGGTGTTGACGGTGCTGCCTTCGATCAGCGGCAGCAGGTCACGCTGCACGCCTTCGCGGGATACATCGGCGCCGCTGGTGTTGCCGCGCTTGGCCACCTTGTCGATCTCGTCGATGAAGACGATGCCGTTCTGCTCCACCGCTTCGAGCGCGCGAGCCTTGAGTTCTTCCTCGTTGACCAGGCGGGCCGCTTCCTCGTCGCGAACCATCTTCAGCGCATCCTTGATCTTGAGCTTGCGCGATTTCTTCTTGCCCTTGCCCATGTTGGAGAACAGGTTCTGCAGTTGACTGGTCATTTCCTCCATGCCGGGCGGAGCCATGATTTCCACGCCGGCGGGCGTTTCGGCCACTTCGATGTCGATTTCCTTGTCGTCGAGCTGGCCTTCACGCAGGCGCTTGCGAAACAGCTGGCGGGTATTTGAGTCATCGCTGCGGGTCGGTTCCTCGCTGAAACCCACCGGGCGGGCGGGCGGCAGCAGAGCGTCGAGGATGCGCTCTTCGGCGGCATCCTCGGCGCGATGGCGCATCTTGTGGACTTCCTGTTCGCGCAGCATTTTCAGCGCGGCGTCGGCCAGATCGCGGATGATCGACTCGACGTCGCGTCCGACATAGCCCACCTCAGTGAACTTGGTCGCCTCGACCTTGAGGAAAGGCGCGTTGGCGAGTTTGGCCAGGCGTCGGGCGATCTCGGTCTTGCCGACCCCGGTGGGGCCGATCATCAGGATGTTCTTGGGTGTGACTTCCTGGCGCAGCTCGGTAGGCAGCTGCATCCGCCGCCAACGGTTGCGCAGGGCGATGGCGACGGCGCGCTTGGCGTCGTCCTGGCCGATGATGTGGCGATTGAGTTCGTGGACGATCTCGCGGGGCGTCATGGACATGCGGGTACTCCGGAGCGGGAAACGGTTCTCATGGCCGGTCAGACCGCGGAATCCAGCTCTTCAATGGTCAGGTTCTGATTAGTAAAGACGCAGATGCTGCCGGCGATGTTCAACGCGGCTTCGGTGATGTCCTGGGCGGACAGCGTGCTGTCGCCCTTCTGCATCAGCGCCATGGCGGCCGCCTGGGCGAAGCCGCCGCCCGAACCCATGGCGATCAGGTCGTCCTCGGGCTGCACGACGTCGCCGTTGCCGGTGATGATCAGGGAGGCGTCCTTGTTGGCTACCGCAAGCATCGCTTCGAGGCGGCTGAGGGAGCGGTCGGTGCGCCAGTCCTTGGCCAACTCGACGGCGGCGCGCACCAGATGGCCCTGGTGCTTCTCCAGCTGTCCTTCGAAGCGCTCGAACAGGGTGAAGGCGTCGGCCGTCGCGCCGGCGAATCCGGCCAGGACCTGGCCGTGATAGAGGCGCCGGACCTTCTTGGCGTTGCCTTTCATGACGGTATTGCCGAGCGATACCTGGCCGTCGCCGCCCATGACGACTTTGCCGTTGCGGCGTACTGAAACGATGGTGGTCAAGGTGAAATCTCCACGCAGCGGGGCGATGAATGCCCGAATGCCTGGGGATATGGGGACGCGGTCGGCAGGCTTCAAGGATGATCCGTCATCCGGGTGCCTGCCGACCGGGCGGGGCTAGCGGCCCTGGCGCTGCTGCAGCAGCAGGTTCTTGTAGCCGCTGGCGGCGAGGGTCTTCTGCGCCTGGGAAAGCTGCTCGCGATTGCCGTACGGGCCCACCAGCACGCGGTGCCAGGTTTCGTTGTTGACGGTGCCGGCCTCGACCCGCACGTCGTTGCCGAGCAGGATGATCTGCGCGCGGACGCGATCGGCATCCTCCTTCTTGCGGAACGAGCCGGCCTGCAGGAAGTACTGGGTCACCGGCGCCTTGGCGACGGTGGGCGGTGGAGGCGGCGTCTGCCCGTTGAGCGCGGCCTCGGCGCGGGCGGCGTCGATTCGGGCGGCTTCCTCAGGCGTCACCGCTGGTGTCTGTGTGGCCGGCGGCGTGGCATCCGGCGGCAGAATGACTTCCGACTCCGGCAGCAGCGTATAGAAGTCGTACTTGGGCTTGGCTGGCTCGGGCTTGGTGGCCCTCTTGGGCTGTTCCTTGCTGGCCTGCCTCGCGTCTTCCTTGACCCGTTTGACCTGATCGTCACCGGGCTCGAGCTGAGTCAGGAAAACCACGAAAGCCCCGATCACCAGTCCGCAGACGAGCCATATCCAGCCCGGGATGGGTTTTTTCGAGGGGGCTTGATAGCGACTGGCGCCGCGCTTGGGCGCCGCTTTCTTTTTTGCTGCCACTTACATCCGCTCCAGAGGTTCCAGGCCGAGCAGTTCCAGCCCCTGCTTGAGCGTGCGGCCAGTCAAGGCGGCCAGACGCAGACGGCTCTGCTTGCGGGTTTCGCTGTCCGCCGCAAGTATCGGGCAATGCTCGTAAAAGCTGGAGAACAGCCCGGCGAGATCGTACAGATAGCTGCACAGCAGGTGTGGGACGCCCTTCTCGCCGACATTGTTGAGCGCGTCGCCGAATTGCGCGAGCTTGGCGGCCAGCGCCTGTTCCTGCTCGGCCTCGAGCTGGATCTGCCCGCCGATCTCGTCCACGCCCTTGCCCAGCTTGCGGAACAGGCTGGCCACCCGGGTATAGGCGTAGAGCAGGTAGGGCGCGGTATTGCCCTCGAAGCTCAGCATCTGCTCGAAGTTGAAGCTGTAATCGCTGGTGCGGTGCTTGGACAGGTCGGCGTACTTGACCGCGCCGATGCCCACGGCGCGCGCGATCTGGCGCAGCTCGGCCTCGTCGAGGTCGGCGTTCTTGCCCTTGACCAGCGTGTAGGCGCGCTCCTGGGCTTCGTCGAGCAGGTCGATCAGCTTGACCGTGCCGCCGTCGCGGGTCTTGAACGGGCGGCCGTCGGCGCCGTTCATGGTGCCGAAGCCCATGTGCTCGAGCTGTATGCCCGGGTGCACGAAGCCGGCGCGACGGGCCACTTCGAACGCCATCTGGAAATGCAGCGCCTGGCGCTGGTCGACGAAGTAGAGCACTCGATCGGCCTTGAGCACCTGGCTGCGGTAACGCATGGCCGCCAGGTCGGTGGTGGCGTAGAGGTAGCCGCCACCAGCCTTCTGCACGATCACCGGCAGGGGGTTGCCTTCGGCGTTCTTGAACTCGTCCATGAATACGCACTGGGCGCCGTCGCTTTCGCTGAGCAGCCCCTTGTCGCGCAGGGCATCGACGATGCCGGGCAACTCGTCGTTGTAGGCGCTCTCGCCGCGTACGTCGGCGGGGCTCAGGCGAACGTTGAGGCGGTCGTAGACCTTCTGGCAATGAGACAGGGAAATGTCGTTGAAGCGATTCCACAGCCGCAGGCATTCGGCATCGCCGGCTTGCAGCTTCACCACCAGGGCGCGGGCCCGGTCGGCGAATTCGGTGCTCTCGTCGAAACGCTTCTTGGCGGCGCGGTAGAACTCTTCAAGGTCCGACAGCTCGCTTTGCGCCGCGACCGGACATTCTTCCAGGTAGGCCAGCAGCATGCCGAACTGGGTGCCCCAGTCGCCCACATGGTTCTGCCGGATGACCTCGTCGCCGAGAAACTCCAGGACCCGGCCCACGCCGTCGCCAATGATGGTCGAGCGCAGGTGGCCGACGTGCATTTCCTTGGCCAGGTTCGGAGACGACAGGTCGATGACGACTTTCTGTGCCGGGCCGGCCTTGCGCACGCCCAGATGCTCGTCGGCCAGTGCCGCTTCCAGTCGCTCGGCCAGTGCGGCGCTGTTCTGGAAGAAATTGAGAAAGCCCGGGCCCGCGATCTCCACCTTGGTAATTCCTTCATCGGCCGGCAGCGCGGCGATGATCTTCTCGGCCAAGTCGCGCGGCTTCATGGCGGCAGGTTTGGCCAACATCATCGCGATGTTGCTGGCGAAGTCGCCGTGGCTCTTGTCCTTGGTGTTCTCCACCTGGATCGTCGGGGTCAGCCCCTCGGGCAGCACGCCTTCGCCGACGAGGCGGTTCAGGGCTTGCTGGATCAGTTGGCGGATGCTGTCTTTCATCGGATAAGGCCTTGCCTGCGGACGCGGTAAACCCTGCATTATCCGCAGCCCGGGGCCGGTTGCCAATGCACGAGGGTACGGAGCGGGGCGTGGCCTTCGACCGGTGGTGCGTCGTGGCCGCCGTCCGCGCGGCTAGAACAGGTCGATCGGGTCCACGTCCAGCGACCAGCGCACCGTACGGCTGTCGGGCAGTTGCTCGAGCAGCGGCAGCCAGGCGGCCATCAGGCGATGAAGCGGCGCGCGTGCGCTGGCCTGCAGCAGCAGCTGTGCACGGAAACGCCCGGCGCGCCGCTCCATGGGCGCCGGCACTGGTCCGAGCAGCTCGACGCCGCCAAGCAGCAGCGCGCCCAGCAGTCCTTCGGCTTCGGCGCAGGCGTCATCGAGGAAGGCTTCCGCCTGGCCCGGCTTGTGGGCCTCGGCGCGCAGGAGCGCCAGGTGGCTGAACGGCGGCAGGCCGGCGGCCCGCCGTTCGGACAGGGCCTGCTCGGCGAAGGCGAAATAGCCCTGTTCGGTCAGCTGCACCAGCAGCGGGTGGTCCGCCAGGTGGGTCTGGATGATCACCTGGCCCGGCTCCTCGGCGCGCCCTGCACGGCCGGCGACCTGCAGGATCAGCTGCGCCATGCGTTCGCTGGCACGAAAGTCGGCGGAAAACAGCCCGCCATCGGCATCGAGAATGGCGACCAGGGTCACCCGGGGAAAGTGGTGGCCCTTGGCGAGCATCTGCGTACCGACCAGCAGGCAGGGCTCGCCCCGGTTGATGGTCCCCAGCAGCTGGTCCATGGCGCCCTTGCGCGCGGTGCTGTCGCGGTCGATGCGCAATACCGGGTAATCGGGAAACAGCACCGCCAGGCGTTCCTCGGCGCGCTCGGTACCGGCGCCGACCGGCCGCAGATCGACGTGTCTGCAGCTGGGGCAATTGCTCGGCGGGCGTTCGCAGTGGCCGCAGTGATGGCAGCGCAGCTCGTTGTGGCGCTGATGCAGCGTCATCCGCGCGTCGCAGCGCGGGCATTGGCTGAGCCAACCGCAATCGTGGCACAGCAGTGTCGGTGCAAAGCCGCGGCGGTTGAGGAACACCAGCACCTGCTGACCGGCAGCCAGCGTCTGCGCCATGGCCTGCTGCAACGGTCCGGATATGCCCGAATCGAGTGGGCGGCTGCGCACGTCGAGACGGTGGAACTGCGGCGGCTGTGCGCCGCCGGCGCGCTCGGTCAGTTTGAGCAGGGCATAGCGACCGCTGTGGGCGTTGTGCAGGCTTTCCAGCGAAGGGGTGGCGGAGCCGAGCACGATCGGCAGGTTTTCCTGTCGGGCACGTACCACGGCGAGATCGCGGGCGTGGTAGCGCAGACCTTCCTGCTGCTTATAGGAGGCGTCGTGCTCCTCGTCGATGATGATCAGTCCAGGGTTCTTCATCGGCGTGAACAGCGCCGACCGGGTGCCGATGATGATGTCCGCCTCGCCATCGCGTGCTGCCAACCAGGCATCGAGGCGCTCGCGGTCGTTGACGTTGGAATGCAGCAATGCGATGCGCGCGTTGAAGCGACGCTCGAAGCGGGCCAGCGTTTGCGGACCGAGATTGATCTCTGGGATCAGCACCAGCGCCTGTCTGCCCGCCGCGAGCACCTGATGGATCAGCTGCAGATAGACTTCGGTCTTGCCGCTGCCCGTCACCCCGGCCAGCAGGAATGCCTGGTAGCCGCCCAGGCCTGCGCGTACCGCTTCGACGGCCAGACGCTGCTGGGGGTTGAGCGTCAGCTCCGGCTGCAGCAGCCAGCTGCCATGGTGCTCGGCCGGTGCATACCGGCGCACCTCCATGCGCAGCAGCCCCTTTTGCCGTAGCAGGTCGAGGCTGTCCTTGCTCAGCTGCAGTTTCGCCAGCAGCGCGTGGGCGACGCCATGAGGATGCTGGGCGATGGTCTTGAGCGCCTCGCGTTGACGTGGCGCGCGCGCCAGGCGTGGGTCGTCGACGCGCGCGCCCTCGGCCAGATGCCAGAAACGCTCCTGGCGTGCCTCGGCCGGCTCGCCCTGGCGCAGCAGGGTGGGCAGGGCCCAGCTGAAGGTATCCCCCAGGCTGTGCTGGTAATACTGGGCGGTCCACAGGCAGAGCTTGAACAGCGCGGCCGGCAGCGGTGGCTGGATATCGAGCACTTCCAGCGCCGTCTTGAGTTTGGCCTCCGGCACATCGCTCTGGTCGGTGATTTCCACCAGCACGCCGATCACCTCCCGCCTGCCGAACGGCACGCGCAGCCGCATGCCCGGTTGCAGCGCCGTACGCGGCACGCTGTCTGGCGCCCGATAGTCGAACAATCGGCGCAGCGGCGAGGGCAGGGCGAGGCGTAGGATCGGGATAGGCACGCGGGCGGTCCTTGGAGGCGAGGCGCGATCTTAGCAGCGATGCCGGGCGTGGCGCAGAGGCTGTCGGCCGATCGTCGCTGCGGCCCTTGCATCGTGCCTTTGCTCTGGTATCATTCGCGCCCTTAATCCGTGCGGTGCTCGACATAGGGTCGGGTGGCGGCACATCAGACGTGAGGATTCATCATGAAAGCCGATATCCATCCGAACTACCAAGAAATCGAAGCCACCTGCAGCTGCGGCAACGTCATCAAGACTCGCTCCACGCTGGGCAAGAACATGAACCTGGACGTGTGCTCCGAATGCCACCCGTTCTACACCGGCAAGCAGAAAGTGCTGGATACCGGCGGCCGTATCGACCGCTTCAAGCAGCGCTTCGGCGTATTCGGCGCCAAGTAAGCTTGGGCCGAGACGAAAAGCCGATGGGCTTCTTCGTTACAGCGACACTGAAAAAGGCGCCCCTCGTGGGCGCCTTTTTCGTTTGTCTGTCATCTGCGGTCCAGGCGTCCTGTCCTGCGCCCGGCCCCCTGCCACAGGTCGAGGTGGCGCGGGTGGTGGATGGCGACACCCTGCGCCTGGCCGACGGGCGCAGCGTTCGGCTGATCGGGCTGAACACGCCGGAGCTCGGCGGTGGCGGGCGGGCAGAGGAACCCTTCGCCGTGCTGGCGCGGCGAGAACTGGAGGCGCGGGTCCGGGCTAGTGGCGGGCGCGTCGGGCTGCAGATCGGCGCCGAGGCGAAAGATCGCTACGGACGTGCCCTGGCCCATGTCTACGACAACAAGGGTGCGAATTTGGAAGCGGCGCTGCTTGGTGAAGGTCTTGGTTACTTCGTTGCCCAGGCGCCCAACGTCGATCTCTGGCAATGCCACCAGGCAGCCGAGCGGCAGGCCCGTGACGCGGGCCGTAACCTCTGGCGAGCACCTTCCGTTCTTGCGCCGGACTCCCTCGCGCAGGCGGGCTTCGCGTTGATAGGTGCACGGGTGGAGCGTGTCGAGCGTAACCGTGGCGGGGTGTGGCTCGAGTTCGAGGGGCCGGCTGTCCTGCATATCGCCAGGCAACATCTGGGCCGTTTCGATGCCGCTGAGCTTGATGCTCTCGTCGGTCGCCGCGTTCTGGCACGCGGTTGGGTGATCGATCGCAAGGGCGCCGCTGCGGGCCAGGCCCGCTGGATGTTGCCTATTTCCCATCCGTCAATGCTCGAGCTGCGTCCGTGAGGTTCTGCGGACTAATGGCGTGACGTTTGTTTGTTCGGCGTGCCCAGGTGATACCAGGGTTCGGAGATCGGTCATAACGTGTTCTCTCTGGCTGCTGGCGTGCCCGTGGCGCCTGGGCTGCGGCGGTGGCAACCTTGTTAGGGTCCACCTTCTTGCGTATGCTCGACCGCCTGTCTGTTCCAGTAAAACAAGCGGAATGCCAACATGACCGACCTGAAAACTGCCGCGCTCGAGTACCACTGCCAGCCCCGCCCCGGGAAGCTGAGTGTCGAGCTGACCAAGCCCACCGCGACCGCGCGTGACCTGTCCCTGGCATACAGCCCCGGTGTAGCCGAGCCCGTACGTGAGATCGCTCGCGATCCGGAGCTGGCCTACAAGTACACTGGTAAAGGCAACCTGGTCGCAGTCATTTCCGATGGTACGGCGATTCTTGGCCTTGGCGATCTCGGCCCGCTGGCTTCCAAGCCGGTAATGGAAGGCAAGGGCGTCCTGTTCAAGCGCTTCGCTGGCGTCGACGTCTTCGACATCGAAGTCGATGCAGAAAGCCCGCAGGCCTTCATCGACACCGTCAAGCGCATCTCCATCACCTTCGGCGGCATCAACCTCGAAGACATCAAGGCGCCCGAGTGCTTCGAGATCGAGCGCGCCCTGATCGAACAGTGCGACATCCCTGTCTTTCACGACGACCAGCACGGCACCGCCATCGTGACCGCGGCTGGCATGCTCAATGCGCTGGAGATCGCTGGCAAGTCACTGGAGTCGGCCAAGATTGTCTGCCTGGGCGCCGGTGCCGCTGCCACGTCCTGCATGAAGTTGCTGGTGAGCATGGGCGCGAAGATCGAGAACATCTTCATGATCGACCGCAAGGGCGTGATCCATGCCGGGCGCGACGATCTGAACCAGTACAAGGCGGTGTTCGCCCACGAAACCGACAGGCGCACCCTGTCCGATGCGCTGGACGGTGCCGACGTGTTCGTCGGCCTTTCCGGGGCCAATCTCTTGAGCCCGGAAAACCTCAACCGCATGGCGCCCAACCCGGTCGTGTTCGCCTGCTCCAACCCGGATCCGGAGATCAGCCCTGAGCTGGCCCACGCGACCCGCTCCGACGTGATCATGGCGACCGGTCGTTCCGACTACCCGAACCAGGTCAACAACGTGCTGGGCTTCCCCTTCATCTTCCGTGGCGCACTGGACGTACGTGCCAAGCGCATCAACGAAGAGATGAAGATTGCCGCGGCGCTGGCCCTGCGTGATCTGGCCAAGCTGCCCGTACCGGCCGAAGTCGCCGCAGCCTATGGTGTCGAAAGCCTCGAATTTGGTCGCGAGTACATCATTCCGAAGCCGATGGATCCTCGTCTGATTACCCTGGTGTCCGATGCGGTCGCCAAGGCAGCGATCGAGACGGGTGTGGCCACGCTGCCCTATCCGAAGCACTATCCGCTTCAGTCGGTAAACGATGTGTTCAACGGCTGATCGTCGATAGACATGAAAAACCCCGCTGATGCGGGGTTTTTTTGTGCCTGCTATCTGGCTGGCGGCTAGAACAGGTCCAGCGGTGCGGCTTCGGATTCAGGCAGTGGAGTGCCGGGGATCTGGAAACCGCCATCGAACTCGCCCATGGAAGGCGGCGAATCCTCGTACTTGAACAGCTCGAAATACGCGTCCGGCGTGCCAGGCGACGCAGCGCGACCGCTGACCGGATCGATGCGCAAGGTCGTAATGCCTTCGGGTTCGGGTGGCAGGTGCTCAGGCCGCCCTTCGAGTACTGCCGACATGTAGTTCATCCAGATCGGCAGGGCGACCGTACCGCCGTACTCGTTGCGCCCCAGGCTTTGGGGTTGATCGAAGCCGGCCCATACGGTGGTGACGAAGTCGGCGTTGTAGCCGGAGAACCAGCTGTCGATCGAATCGTTGGTGGTTCCGGTCTTGCCGGCGATATCGCCACGGTTCATCGCCAGTGCACGGCGCCCTGTACCCTTCTTGATCACGTCCTGCAGCATGCTGGTCATGATGTAGGCGGTGCGTTCGTCGATCACCTGCTCGGAGGCGATCGGCGCCTGTGCGTCCGGGTCGTCTGCCGCGGCGTGCTGGGCGGTTTCGATGTTGGGGGAGGGTTGCTCCGTGACGCCGACCCGTGGCGGGTTGGCCTGGAAAATCACCTTGCCTTCGCGGTCTTCGATTCGCTCGATCAGGTAAGGCTGGATCTTGTGACCGCCGTTGGCGAAGGCCGTCCAGCCGGTGGCGATTTCCATCGGCGTCAGGGTGGCGGTGCCCAGCGCCAGCGAAAGATTGCGCGGCAAATCCTGGCGGTTGAAGCCGAAGCGGGTGATGTAGTCGATGGCGTAATCGATGCCGATGGTCTGCAGCATCCGGATCGAGACCAGGTTGCGCGACTTGTACAGGGCCTCGCGCATGCGAATAGGTCCGAGGAACGTGTTGTTGTCGTTCTTGGGGCGCCAGACGCGATCCATTCCTTGCTCGGTAAAGACAATGGGGGCGTCGTTGACCATGCTTGCGGCGGTGAAGCCGGCGTCCAATGCAGCGCTATAAATGAAGGGCTTGAAGCTCGAGCCGGGCTGTCGCTTGGCCTGGATGGCTCGGTTGTAGCTGCTCTGGTCGAACGAGAAGCCGCCGACCAGGGCCTCGATCGAGCCATCCTCCGGGTCCAGCGATACCAATGCCGCCTGGGCGGCCGGTATCTGGCTGAACAGCAGGTTATCGTCCTGCATGCGCACGCGAATCACGTCGCCTGGCTTGACCACATCGGCCGGGCGCTGTGGGCGGGGACCCAGGCTGTTGGTCGCCAGGTGCGGGCGGGCCCATTTCATGCTGTCCCAGGTTATCGGGTGTTCCGTGCCGTCGCGCAGCAATACCATGATGCCGCTGTTCTCGACCTGGCTGACCACGGCGGGCAGCATGCCGGAGACGGCGCGGCGCTTGCCCAGTTCGGCAAGCCACTCTTCGCGGGATCTGCCTTCCAGCTTGGCCTCTGGCCCGCGGTAACCGTGGCGCTGGTCATATTCGATCAGTCCGGAGTCGAGTGCGGTGTTGGCGGCCAGTTGGCGCTCGCTGGTAATGGTGGTGTAGACCCGATAGCCCTCGGTGTAGGCGTCGCTGCCGAAGCGGCCGACCATTTCGGCGCGGGCCATCTCGGCAATATAGGCAGCGTTGAGTTCCGGTGTGGCGAAGTGATACTTGGCATCGACCGGCTCGGCGAGTGCCGCTTCATAGCGCGCCTGATCGATGGTGCCCAGGCGATGCATACGCCCCAGAATCCAGTCGCGGCGCTCTTTGGAGCGCGTCGGGTTCACCAGGGGGTTGAATGCCGATGGCGCTTTTGGCAGACCGGCTATCATCGCCATCTGTGCGAGGCTCAAGTCTTTGATGGATTTGCCGTAATAGACATGAGCGGCCGCTTCGATCCCGTAGGCGCGGTTGCCCAGGTAAATCTTGTTTACGTACAGCTCGAGGATTTCATCTTTGCTCAGCGCGCGTTCGATCTGTAGCGCGAGCAGAATTTCGTTGATTTTCCGGGAGAAGCTCCGCTCGCTGGTGAGGAAGTAGTTCTTGGCGACCTGCATTGTGATGGTGCTTCCGCCCGTCTGGATCTGCCCACTCTTCAATATTTGCGTGGCAGCGCGCATCAGGCTGGTCAGCTCGACGCCATAATGGTTCGCAAAGTTGTCATCCTCTGCCGCCAGCAGCGCATGGATGAAGTCCTTCGGGATCTCATCGAAGCGAATCGGTGACCGGCGCATTTCCCCGAACTCTGCGATCAGCTTTTCATCATTGCTGTAGACCCTCAGCGGGATCTGGAGCTGAATGCTGCGCAGTGCGTCGACGGAAGGAAGGTTGGGGCTTAGATAAAGGAAGGCACCGCTCAAACTGAGCAGCAGTCCGCAGAAAACAGCTAAGCCAGACCAAAGGAAAAACTTCAGGAAACGCATCAAGGTTCTTGGGGTTCCAGGTGGATAAAGTGAGTGCTGCCGGAGGCGATGCTGAAAGGGAAAAACCGTTCACATTATAAGCGGTTTTTTTGCTGGGGAGCCATTTGCGCTTCTGTCAAGACTGTTATCTAATGTGGAAAAACATAATTAATCCGTAAGTACCGGATTCAGATAGGAAATCGGTCGTGCTAGGGCTCTTCACTAAGAAAGCGAATACGCTGCTTGGGATCGATATCAGTTCGACCTCAGTCAAGCTCCTCGAATTAAGCCGCTCCGGCAGCCGCTACAGGGTAGAGGCCTACGCCGTGGAGCCGCTTCCCCCAAATGCGGTCGTCGAAAAGAACATCGCCGAACTCGAAGGTGTCGGTGAGGCGCTTGCGCGCGTCCTGAGCAAGGCCAAGACTGGCGCCCGCTCGGTGGCCGTGGCGGTGGCCGGTTCAGCGGTGATCACCAAGACCATCGAGATGGAGGCGGGTCTGTCCGACGATGAGCTGGAAAACCAGCTGAAGATCGAGGCGGACCAGTACATTCCCTATCCGCTTGAAGAAGTGGCGATCGACTTCGAAGTCCAAGGCTTGGCGCGTACGCCTGAGCGGGTCGAAGTGCTGCTCGCTGCATGCCGCAAGGAGAACGTCGAGGTGCGCGAAGCTGCCCTGGCGCTTGCGGGGCTGACGGCAAAAGTAGTTGACGTCGAGGCCTACGCACTGGAGAGAGCGTACAGCCTGCTCGATGCCCAGCTCGGTGGCAGTCACGACGAACTCACCGTTGCGATCGTCGATATCGGCGCAACCATGACGACCCTGAGCGTGTTGCACAACGGGCGCACCATTTATACGCGCGAACAACTGTTCGGCGGCCGTCAATTGACCGAAGAGATTCAGCGCCGCTATGGCTTGTCTACTGAAGAAGCCGGTCTTGCGAAAAAGCAGGGAGGCCTTCCAGACGACTACGACAGCGAAGTGTTGCAACCGTTCAAAGAGGCGGTCGTTCAGCAGGTGTCCCGCTCGCTGCAGTTCTTCTTTGCGGCCGGCCAGTTCAACGATGTCGATTACATCCTGCTTGCCGGCGGTACGGCCTCGATTCCGGACCTCGATCGGCTCATTCAGCAGAAAATCGGGACCCAGACTCTAGTCGCCAATCCTTTTGCCGATATGGCTTTGAGCAGCAGGGTCAACGCCGGCGCGCTGGCCAGTGACGCGCCCGCTTTGATGATTGCCTGTGGCCTGGCGATGAGGAGTTTCGACTGATGGCGCAGATCAACTTACTTCCCTGGCGCGAACAGCTGCGTGAAGAGCGAAAGCAGCGCTTTCTGGTCACGCTGGTGGGCGTGTTCGTCGTATCGGCCGGGCTTGTCTTCCTGGGCGATCAGTACCTCGAAGGTGCCATCAGCCAGCAGCAGGCCCGCAACGACTTCGTGCGCAAGGAAATTGCCGTCCTTGATGCGCGAATCAAGGAGATCAGTGAACTCAAGCAGCGTCGTCAGCAGTTGCTCGAGCGGATGAAAATCATCCAGGACCTGCAGGGCAATCGCCCGATCATCGGGCGCGTATTCGACCAGTTGGTACGGACGCTTCCCGACGGCGTGTATTTCACCGGACTGAAGATGACTGGCAAGAACATTGCCATCGTAGGTGCGGCCGAATCGAACAACCGCGTCTCGAATCTGATGCGTAACCTCGATGGCTCCGAGTGGCTGCAGGCGCCGAACCTCAATGAGGTTAAGGCTGTGACTGCGGGCGCAGTAGAGCAAGCCAATGTCTTTCAACTCACCGTGCAGCAAACGCAGCCAGTGGTCGCTACGGAAGGAGCCAAACAATGAGCTTGGCTGAATCTCTGGAAAGTCTGCGCAAGGTCGACCTTGCCGACTTGGATCTGAATAATCTGGGCTCCTGGCCTGCGCCAGTAAAATTCATTACGTGCATTCTTCTGCTTATTGCAGTGCTGGCGCTGGGATACAACTTTCATCTGAAAGATATGCAGACTCGGCTCGAACAAGAGCAAGCCCAGGAAGAAACGCTGAAACAACAGTTTTCCACCAAGGCGTTTCAGGCTGCGAATCTCGAAGCGTATATCGAGCAGATGAAGGAGATGGAAACCTCCTTTGGCGCAATGCTGAGGCAATTGCCCAGCGATACCGAAGTGCCTGGATTGCTCGAAGATATAACCCGTACCGGTCTTGGTAGCGGCTTGGAGTTCGAAGAGATCAAGTTGCAGCCCGAGGTAGCTCAGCAGTTCTATATCGAGTTGCCCATCGAGATTAAAGCGGTTGGTAATTACCACGACCTGGCAACCTTCGTCAGTGGTGTTGCTAGCCTGCCGCGAATCGTCACGTTGCATGATTTCGAGCTGAAGCCGGAAAGCGCCGAAACCACCTCACGGCTGCGGATGAGCATCCTGGCCAAGACCTATCGTTACAACGACAAGGGGGCGCAGCAATGAACAGCGTCCGTTTGATTGCACTCAGTCTTTCTTTCGCCGTGCTCGCCGGCTGTGGTGGCAGCTCAAGCTTCTCTGATCTGCAGGCGTACATGGATGAGGTAAGGGCCAAGCCCAAAGGTTCGATCGAGCCGTTGCCGGCCTTTCAGCCCTACGAAGCCTTCACCTATAGCGCTTCCGCACTGCGCAGTCCGTTTCAGCCGCCGGTCAAGATCGACCTCGCCCGACAGCAGAAAGGCTCCAAGGATATCCATCCCGACGAGACGCGCATCAAGCAGTTCCTTGAAGGCTTCAATATCGAGAACTTCACCATGGTGGGCTCGCTATCCAACGAGGGTGGCATGTTCGCTCTGGTCCAGGGCGCTGGCGGCGTACATCGGGTGCGAGTCGGTGATTATCTTGGGCGTAACCATGGGCGTGTCGTTTCCATCAACGAAGCCACTGTAGATGTGCTTGAGATCGTGCCTGACGGGGACGGTGGATGGCTTGAGCGTCCCCGTAGTTTGACCCTGAAAGAGCGCTCCTGAGCGCGGGATAAATAATGGAAAACCTATACCGGTCTGCACAACGGAAGCCTCTTATGAACAGCACCCTATCTCGCCTCGGTTTGTCCATGCTGGCGGTCTTCATATCGCCCGCGCTGCTCGCAGCCAACCTGACAGCTCTCGACGTGGCGTCGCTACCCGGGGATCGTGTCGAGCTCAAGTTGGGCTTCGACGAGCCTGTCGCAAATCCTCGTGGCTACACCATCGACCAGCCGGCGCGTATTGCGCTCGACCTGCCTGGCGTTTCGAACAAGCTCGGCGCGAAGAATCGTGAACTTGGCGTAGGCAATGCCCGCAGTGTCACGGTTGTCGAAGCCAAGGATCGTACGCGCGTCATCGTCAACCTGACCTCGCTGGTCCCGTACTCGACCCGAGTCGATGGCAAGAACATGTACGTGGTGCTGGGTGAAAGTGCCGCTGCACCGGCTGCGGTTTCCGCTACGCCCGTCGCGGCTCCGGTTGCGGCGCCGACGCCTGTGGTGCGCGCTCCGGTAGGTAAGGCCATCAGCAATATCGATTTCCAGCGCGGGGAAGATGGCGCGGGTAACGTCGTTATTTCATTGTCCGATCCGTCGGTCAGTCCGAGCATCGAAGAGCAGGGTGGCAAGATCCGCGTTTCCTTCGCCAAGACTCAGCTGCCTGAAGCCTTGCGTGTGCGTTTGGACGTCCAGGATTTCGCGACGCCGGTGCGCTTCGTCAATGCTTCCAGTAAATCCGACGGTGCCGATATCGTCATCGAGCCGACTGGCTTCTACGATTACCTGGCCTACCAGACGGACGACAAGCTGACCATCAGCATCAAGCCGTTGACCCAGGATGACATGGAAAAGCGCAAGGCCGAGCGGTTCGCCTATTCCGGCGAGAAGCTGTCCTTGAACTTCCAGGACATCGATGTACGTTCGGTGCTGCAGCTGATTGCCGACTTCACGGATCTCAACCTGGTTGCCAGTGATACTGTCCAGGGCAACATCACCCTGCGTCTGCAGAACGTGCCTTGGGACCAGGCGCTGGACCTGGTTTTGAAGACCAAGGGCCTGGACAAGCGTCAGGTGGGTAACGTCCTTCTGGTTGCGCCAGCCGACGAAATCGCTGCGCGTGAGCGTCAGGAACTCGAATCCAAGCGTCAGATTGCCGAGCTGGCTCCGTTGCGCCGCGAAGTGGTTCAGGTGAACTACGCCAAGGCTTCCGATATCGCCAAGCTGTTCCAAACCGTGACCAGCAGTGCAGGACAGGCTGATGATCGTGGTTCGATCGCCGTAGATGATCGCACCAACAACATCATCGCCTACCAGACCCAGGAGCGCCTAGACGAGCTGCGCCGTATCGTGACTCAGCTGGATATCCCGGTTCGTCAAGTAATGATCGAGGCGCGGATCGTCGAGGCGAACGTCGATTACGACAAGGCCTTGGGCGTGCGTTGGGGTGGCAGCCTGACTGCGGGTAACGCCGCCATCTACGGTAAAGACGGTGCCACTACTTTCGACTCGGACAGCGGCCGTGCTTATTTGCCTGGTACGGACACGGTAGGCAATTTCACTGCTAGCGATGGCGTCGCTCCGGTTCCGTTTGTTGACATGGGCGTTGCCAACAGCACCGCGGGCCTTGGTATTGGATTCATCACCAACAATCTGATACTTGACCTGCAACTGTCTGCGATGGAGAGGACCGGTAACGGTGAAATCGTGTCGCAGCCGAAAGTCATGACGGCTGACAAGGAGACCGCCAAGATCCTGCGTGGCTCGGAAATTCCCTACCAGGAAGCCAGCTCCAGCGGCGCGACCTCGACGTCGTTTAAGGAAGCGGCCCTTTCGCTGGAAGTGACACCCCAGATCACCCCTGACAACCGTGTGATTCTTGAGGTCAAGGTGACCAAGGATGAGCCGGACTTCCAGCGCGCCGTGAACGGTGTGCCTCCGATCACCAAGAATGAGGTCAATGCCAAGGTGTTGGTGGCTGACGGCGAGACCGTGGTGATCGGGGGGGTGTTCTCCAACACCCAGACCCAGGGCGTCGACAAGGTTCCGTTCCTGGGTGACCTGCCTTACCTGGGTCGACTGTTCCGTCGCGACATCGTGTCCGATGCCAAAACGGAGCTGCTGATTTTCCTCACTCCGCGTATCCTGAATCACCAAGCTATCGCAGTGAGCCGCTGATTTAGGTGCAGAACACCATTCTCGTGGGCCCGATGGGTGCTGGAAAAAGCACCATCGGGCGTCTTCTTGCCAAAGAGCTTCGCCTCCCGTTCAAGGATTCCGACAAGGAAATCGAACAGCGTACCGGGGCGAGCATCCCTCTTATCTTCGATGTGGAAGGTGAGCAGGGATTCCGCGAGCGCGAGCATGCGGTCATTGCCGATCTCTGCCGTCTGGAAGGATTGGTGCTGGCGACCGGTGGCGGGGCTGTTCTGCGTGACGACAACCGTCGAGCATTGCGCGCCGGCGGTCGGGTCGTCTATCTCTGTACCTCGGTCGAGCAGCAGCTCGATCGAACTGCCCGGGATCGCAATCGCCCGCTTCTGCGTGCAGCCGATCCGGAGGCCACACTGCGTCAGCTGATGGCTGTGCGCGACCCCCTTTATCGATGCATCGCCGATATCATCGTCGAGACGGATGAGCGTCCGCCGCGTCTGGTGGTGATGGAGATCCTCGATCGCCTCGTGGGGCTCATGCCCCGTGAAAGCCGCGACCAATCTGCGCTATCCTAAGGCCCTTTCAGCGGGGGTGTCATGCAGACTCTTGAAGTCGATCTTGGCGAGCGTAGCTATCCCATTCATATCGGCGATCAGCTGCTTTCTCGTGGCGAGTTCTTTCGTGAGCATATTGGCGGCAAGCAGGTCGCGATCGTTACCAACGAGACGATTGCGCCCCTGTATCTGGATCGGCTGGTCGATGCGCTCGTGGGCGTGACAGTGACGCCGATCGTGCTTCCCGATGGCGAGGCGTACAAGAACTGGCAGACGCTCAATCTCATCTTCGACGCGCTGCTCACGGCCCGGCTGGACCGCAAGGTAACCATCATTGCGCTCGGCGGCGGTGTCGTTGGTGACATGGCCGGCTTTGCAGCAGCCTGCTATCAGCGCGGCGTCGAATTCATCCAGATGCCGACGACGCTGCTGTCGCAGGTCGACTCCTCGGTTGGCGGCAAAACCGGCATCAATCACCCGCTGGGCAAGAACATGATCGGTGCGTTCTACCAGCCGCAGGCGGTGATCATCGATACCTCGACCCTGTCCACGCTGCCTCCCCGCGAGCTGTCGGCAGGCCTCGCCGAAGTAATCAAGTACGGACTGATCTGCGACGAGCCCTTCCTCGGCTGGCTCGAAGAGCATGTCCAGGCGTTGCGCTCGCTCGATGCGGCTGTCTTGACCGAGGCCATTCGGCGCTCCTGCGCCGCCAAGGCCAAGGTGGTCGGCGCGGACGAGCGGGAGTCGGGCATTCGCGCCATTCTCAATCTGGGTCATACCTTCGGGCATGCCATCGAGACCCATCAGGGCTATGGTGTGTGGCTACATGGCGAGGCGGTCTCCGCCGGCATGGTGATGGCGCTGGAAATGTCTTGTCGACTCGGCTGGCTGCCGGCCTCGGATCGCGATCGTGCGGTGAGTCTGCTGGCGCGTGCTGGCCTGCCCGTTACCCCCCCGGCCGACATGACGTCAGAAGACTTCCTCCGCCATATGGCCGTCGACAAGAAAGTTATCAATGGGCAGCTGCGTCTGGTGCTGCTCAAGCGTTTGGGAGAGGCTGTCGTTACCGCCGATTTTCCTCGTGAAGTGCTGGAAGCCACCTTGCGCGTCGATTACGACGCACTGCTGGCTCAGCTAGGAGCCTAAGAGATTTCCATGACCAGTTTGTCCGCTGACGAGTCTTATCTGAGCCATTACGGATTCAGCCACGATCCATTCGCCGCTCGCGTGCCGGGATTCAAGTTTTTCCCGGCCCAGCGCAAACCGGTGTTGGGCCAGTTGCACCACCTTGCCCGCTACAGCCAGCTTTTGCTGGTGGTGACCGGGCCGGCTGGCAGTGGCAAGACGTTGTTGCGGCAGGCGCTGGTCGCCAGCACCAACAAGCAGACGGTGCAAAGCGTGGTGGTGGCCCTGCAGGACGCCACCGGTCCTGCCGAGGTGCTGCAGCAGGTCGCCCAGTCGCTAGGCGTCAAGCGCGCGGACTTCGACGGCATCATGGCGCAGATCATCCAGCTGGCCTTGACTGGCCAAGAGGTCTATCTGCTGTTCGATGACGCCGAGCTGCTCAGCGACGATGCTGTGGAGCTCCTGCTGCGGCTGGCGGCGGGCAATCCCGAAGGGCGGCCGCATGTGTTTCTTTTCGGCAAGGCGACCCTGGTGGCTCGGCTCGAAGTGTTGGCCGATGGCGAAGAGCGCTATCACGCCATTGAGCTGCAGCCGTACGACGAAGACGAGACGCGCGATTACCTCGCGGCTCGTCTGGAGGGCGCTGACAGCAGCCTTGAGGTGCTGAGCGAGCAGCAGGTCGAGGGTATTCATGCCGAATCCGGCGGTTGGCCGGGGAAGATCAATCAAGTGGCGCGTGAGGCGTTGATCGAGGCGATGCGGGTATCGCGCAAGGGGGGCGCCAAGGGTGCTGGGTTCGCCTTGCCGAAGAAGCATCTTCTCGCCGCGGCGGCTGTGTTGATGGTGGTCGCGCTTGCGCTGGTGTTCCGAGGAGGCAGCGACGAGAGCGAGCTGGCGGGAGACGAAGCTGGACAACCGCGTGGGACCGCCATCGAGTTCGCAGGAAACAATCAGCCCGTGCCGTTGCCGCTCGCCAGTGACCCTCAACCGGTGATGCGTGAGCCGCTGGCCGCCGCTTCGGGTGGTGAAGAAGAGGACTATGCAGGCAGCATCGACGAGCCTCAGTCTCAGCCCGAGCCGCCTGTGCCTGCCCCTTCGCGGCCAGTCGAGGCTCCACGCCAAGCCGTCAATGAGGCGCCTCCGGCACCTGCGCCAGCACCGCAGACCCCGGCGCAAGCGCAGGCACCGCAGCGGCCAGTGGCTGCGACGTCATCCGCGCCTGCTGCAGCCCCGGCGCCAGCACAGGCCTCGACCCCTGCGGCGGCTGGCGGATCGGCCGACTGGTATGCCGGTCAGCCGGGCTCGAACTACTTGCTTCAGGTGTTGGGGACCCGTTCGGAAAAGAGTGCTCAGGCCGTCGTGCAGGAACACGGCAGTGGTTATCGCTACTTCACCAAGCAGCATGAAGGGCGGCCGCTTTATGTCGTGACCTACGGCAGCTTCGCCAATCGTGCTGCTGCCCAGAGCGCCATTGCCTCTCTTCCCTCGGCGTTGCAGGCAGGCAAGCCCTGGCCGCGCGCCTTCAGCAGCGTGCAGCAGGAAATCCAGGCACGCTGATCCTTTCAGGCTGCGCTGGCCGTCTTGCAAGCGGCTGGGCCGCCTGCCCCGAAAAGATTTGTTTTATCTCCAGTGCGCTATGTAAACTGCTCACCCTTTTGCCCGCGTAAAAGGCAGGGCTTTGCCTCGCCTCGCCGGTAAGGGGTTGATTGCAAAAGAATTAGCTGGTGGAGTGCCTATGAGAGCAGGTCTGTTTCGTCCTGATGAATTCAGGGATAACTGCGGCTTCGGTCTGATTGCCCACATGCAGGGTGATGCCAGCCATCACCTGTTGCAGACCGCTATTCAATCGCTAACCTGCATGACCCACCGAGGCGGGATCAACGCAGACGGCAAGACCGGAGACGGTTGCGGTCTGCTGATGCAGAAGCCCGACGCCTTCCTGCGCGCCGTGGCGCGGGAGCAGTTCGGCGCCGAACTGTCCGACAACTATGCCGTCGGCATGATCTTCCTGAGCCAGGACGCCGCCAAGGCGCAGGCGGCGCGTGAGCGTCTCAATCAGGAAATCGCCGGGCAAGGCCTGAACCTGGTGGGATGGCGTGAAGTCCCGGTCGACACCAGTGTGCTTGGCCAGCTGGCGCTCGATCGTCTGCCGCGCATCGAACAAGTCTATGTCAGCGGTGACGGGCTGTCGGAGAAAGACTTCGCAATCAAGCTGTTCTTTGTTCGCCGCCGTGCCGAAGTGGCGCTCAAGGCCGATGAGGAATTCTATGTCTGCAGCCTTTCGGACAAGGACATCGTCTACAAGGGCCTGATGATGCCCGCGGACCTCGCGCAGTTTTACCCCGACCTCGGCGACGAGCGCCTGGCGACTGCCATCTGCGTTTTCCATCAGCGTTTCTCCACCAACACCCTGCCGAAGTGGCCGCTTGCGCAGCCATTCCGCTTCCTCGCCCACAACGGTGAGATCAACACCATTACCGGTAACCGCAACTGGGCCCAGGCGCGCCGTACAAAGTTCGCCAACGAGCTGCTGCCGGAACTGGAAGCCCTGGATCCGTTGGTTAACCGTACCGGTTCGGACTCCTCCAGCATGGATAACATGCTCGAGCTGTTGGTCACCGGTGGAATGGATCTGTTCCGCGGCCTGCGCATGATAATTCCACCGGCCTGGCAGAACGTCGAGACGATGGATCCGGATCTGCGCGCCTTCTATGAATACAACTCCATGCACATGGAGCCCTGGGACGGCCCGGCTGGCGTGGTACTGACCGACGGCCGCCATGCGGTTTGCCTGCTCGACCGCAATGGCCTGCGTCCAGCGCGTTGGGTTACCACGACCAATGGTTACATCACCCTGGCTTCGGAAGTCGGTGTCTGGGATTACCAGCCCGAGGAAGTCATCGCCAAGGGGCGGGTCGGCCCGGGCCAGATTCTGGCGGTCGACACCCATACGGGTCAGGTCCTGCATACCAGCGACATCGATAATCGCCTCAAGAGCCAGCATCCCTACAAGAAGTGGCTGCGGCAGAACGCCCTGCGCATCCAGGCCACGCTGGAGGACAAGGATCACGGCTCGCCGTTCTACGAGGCCGATCAGCTCAAGCAGTACATGAAGATGTTCCAGGTGACGTTCGAAGAGCGTGACCAGGTGCTGCGCCCGCTGGCCGAGCAGGGGCAGGAAGCGGTCGGCTCGATGGGCGACGACACCCCGATGGCGGTGCTCTCGCGTCGCATCCGCTCGCCGTACGATTATTTCCGCCAGCAGTTCGCCCAGGTGACCAATCCGCCGATCGACCCGCTGCGCGAGTCGATCGTGATGTCGCTGGAAACCTGCCTCGGCGCCGAGCGCAACGTCTTCGAAGAGACCGCTGATCACGCCAACCGGGCGATCCTCACCAGCCCGGTGATCTCGCCGGCCAAGTGGCGCACCATCATGACCCTGGAGCGTCCCGGGTTCGATCGCCAGCTCATCGACCTGAACTACGACGAGACGATGGGCCTCGAAGCGGCGGTGCGCAACATCGCCGATCAGGCCGAGGAAGCCGTGCGCGCCGGCAAGGTGCTGCTGGTGCTGAGCGACCGGGCGATCACCCCTGGGCGCCTGCCGGTTCACGCCTCGCTGGCCGTCGGTGCGGTACACCACCGTCTGACCGAGAAGGGCCTGCGGTGCGACTGCAACATCCTGGTCGAGACCGCCACCGCGCGCGATCCGCATCACTTCGCGGTGCTGATCGGCTTCGGCGCGACGGCCGTCTACCCGTTCCTCGCCTATGAGGTGCTGGGCGATCTGATCCGCACCGGCGAAGTCCTGGGCGACCTTTACGAAGTGTTCAAGCACTACCGCAAGGGGATTTCCAAGGGCCTGCTGAAGATTCTCTCGAAGATGGGCATCTCCACCGTGGCGTCCTATCGCGGCGCCCAGCTGTTCGAAGCCGTGGGACTGTCCGACGAAATCGTCGAGATGTCGTTCCGCGGTGTCGCCAGCCGGATCAAGGGAGCTCGCTTCGTCGATCTCGAAGCCGAGCAGAAGCTGCTGGCTGCCGAGGCCTGGAACAACCGTCGGCCAATCCAGCAGGGCGGCCTGCTCAAGTTCGTCTATGGCAGCGAATACCACGCCTACAACCCGGACGTGGTCAGCGCGCTGCAGGTGGCCGTTCAGCAGGGTGACTACAGCCGCTTCAAGGAATACACCGCGCTGGTCGATCAGCGTCCGGTGTCGATGATCCGCGACCTGCTCAAGGTCAAGGTCGCCGACCAGCCGCTGGCGCTCGAAGAGATCGAGCCGCTGGAGTCGATTCTCAAGCGCTTCGACTCGGCCGGCATCTCCCTGGGCGCGTTGTCGCCTGAAGCCCACGAGGCCATCGCCGCGGCGATGAACCGTATCGGCGCGCGCTCCAACTCCGGTGAGGGCGGCGAGGATCCGGCACGTTACGGCACCGAGCGCAGCTCCAAGATCAAACAGGTGGCGACCGGCCGTTTCGGCGTCACGCCCGAATACCTGGTCAACGCCGAAGTACTGCAGATCAAGGTGGCCCAGGGCGCGAAGCCCGGTGAGGGCGGTCAGCTGCCGGGCGGCAAGGTCAACGGCCTGATCGCACGGCTGCGCTACGCGGTACCGGGCGTAACCCTGATTTCACCGCCGCCGCACCACGACATCTATTCGATCGAAGATCTGGCGCAGCTGATCTTCGACCTCAAGCAGGTCAACCCGCAGGCGCTGGTCTCGGTCAAGTTGGTGGCAGAACCGGGCGTCGGTACCATCGCCGCCGGCGTGGCCAAGGCCTATGCCGACCTGATCACCATCTCCGGCTACGACGGGGGCACCGGCGCCTCGCCGCTCACCTCGATCCGCTATGCCGGCTCGCCCTGGGAGCTCGGCCTGGCCGAGACGCACCAGACGCTGCGCGGCAACGACCTGCGCGGCAAGGTTCGGGTGCAAACCGACGGCGGCCTGAAAACCGGCCTGGACGTGATCAAGGCGGCGATCCTGGGGGCGGAAAGCTTCGGTTTCGGTACGGCTCCGATGATCGCGCTGGGTTGCAAATACCTGCGCATCTGCCACCTGAACAACTGCGCCACGGGTGTCGCGACGCAGAACGACAAGCTGCGCAAGGACCACTTCATCGGCACGGTCGACATGGTGGTGAATTTCTTCACCTTCGTCGCCGAGGAAACCCGTGAATGGCTGGCGCGCCTGGGCGTGCGCAGCCTCGCCGAGCTGATCGGGCGTACCGATCTGCTGGAAGTGCTGCCGGGTGAAACCGACAAGCAGGCGCATCTGGACCTGACGCCCCTGCTGGGCAGCGACCATATTCCGGCCGACAAGCCGCAGTTCTGCGAGGTGGAGAAGAATCCGCCGTTCGACCAGGGGCTGCTTGCCGAGGAAATGGTCAAGCTGGCCAAGCCGGCGATCGACGGCAAGACCGGTGGCGAGTTCGAGCTGGACGTGTGCAACTGCGACCGCTCGATCGGTGCGCGGGTGTCCGGCGAGATCGCCCGGGTGCATGGCAACCAGGGCATGGCCGACGCGCCGGTGACCTTCCGCTTCAAGGGCACGGCGGGACAGAGCTTCGGCGTGTGGAACGCCGGTGGCCTGAACCTCTATCTCGAAGGCGACGCCAACGACTACGTCGGCAAGGGCATGACCGGTGGCAAGCTGGTGGTCACTCCACCGAAAGGTTCGGCCTACGCTTCGCAGGACTCGGCGATCATCGGTAATACCTGCCTCTATGGCGCCACGGGCGGCAAGCTGTTCGCCGCCGGCACCGCGGGCGAGCGCTTCGGCGTGCGTAACTCCGGCGCCCATGCGGTTGTCGAAGGCACTGGCGATCACTGCTGCGAATACATGACGGGCGGCTTCGTCTGCGTGCTGGGCAAGACCGGGCACAACTTCGGCTCCGGCATGACAGGCGGCTTCGCCTATGTGTTGGACATGGACAACAGTTTCGTCGACCGACTGAACACCGAGCTCGTAGCCATCCAGCGAATCACCGGTGAGGCGATGGAGGCTTATCGCAGCCATCTGCAGGACGTCTTGCGCGAGTACGTTGCCGAGACCGCCAGCGAGTGGGGTGCCGAACTGCTGGAAAACCTCGACGACTACCTGCGGCGCTTCTGGCTGGTCAAGCCGAAGGCGGCCAGTCTGGCGAGCCTGCTGTCGACGACCCGGGCCAACCCGCAATAACAAGCAGCTTCAAGCGGCTTGCCCGAGCCTGTCTCGGGCGACCGCTTACCGTGATTGTCTTGCAGCGTGCAGGCCTGGTGCCGCCGCTGCTGTGAAGAGGTTTTGAAATGACTGAACGTCTGAATAACGACTTCCAGTTCATCGAGGTCGGACGCAAGGATCCGAAGAAGAAGCTGCTGCGCCAGCGCAAGAAGGAGTTCGTCGAGATCTACGAACCCTTCAAACCGGCTCAGGCTTCCGACCAGGCGCACCGCTGCCTGGGCTGCGGAAACCCCTATTGCGAGTGGAAGTGCCCGGTGCACAACTACATTCCAAACTGGCTCAAGCTGGTGTCGGAAGGCAACATCCTGGCGGCGGCCGAACTGGCCCACCAGACCAACACGCTGCCGGAAGTTTGCGGCCGCGTCTGCCCGCAGGACCGCCTCTGCGAAGGTGCTTGCACCCTCAACGACGGTTTCGGCGCGGTCACCATCGGCTCGGTGGAGAAGTACATCGCCGACACCGCCTTCGCCATGGGCTGGCGGCCGGACATGTCCAAGGTCAAGCCGACCGGCAAGAAGGTCGCGATCATCGGCGCCGGGCCGGCGGGCCTTGGCTGCGCCGACATTCTGGTGCGCAACGGCGTGACCCCGGTGGTGTTCGATCGCAACCCGGAGATCGGCGGCCTGCTTACCTTCGGCATCCCCGAGTTCAAGCTGGAAAAGACTGTCATGAGCCGCCGCCGCGAGGTCTTCACCGGCATGGGCATCGAGTTCCGGCTCAACACCGAGGTCGGCAAGGACGTCAGTGTCGACCAGCTGCTGGCCGAATACGATGCGGTGTTCATGGGCATGGGCACCTACACCTACATGAAGGGTGGCTTCCCGGGCGAAGACCTGCCAGGCGTCTACGATGCGCTGGACTTCCTGATTGCCAACGTCAATCGCAACCTGGGCTTCGAGAGGACGCCGGAAGACTTCATCGACATGAAGGGCAAGAAGGTGGTGGTGCTCGGTGGTGGCGACACGGCGATGGACTGCAACCGAACCTCCATCCGCCAGGGCGCCAAGAGCGTCACCTGCGCCTACCGGCGTGACGCGGCCAACATGCCGGGCTCGCGCAAGGAGGTGAAGAATGCCAAGGAGGAAGGGGTCAAGTTCCTCTTCAACCGTCAGCCGATCGCCATCGTCGGCGAGGACAAGGTCGAAGGCGTGAAGGTGGTCGAGACGCGCCTGGGCGAACCCGATGCCCGTGGCCGTCGCAGCCCTGAGCCTATCCCCGGCTCCGAGGAAATTCTGCCGGCCGATGCGGTGGTCATCGCCTTCGGCTTCCGTCCGAGTCCGGCCCCCTGGTTCGAGCAGCTGGGTATCCAGACGGACAATCAGGGACGCGTCGTGGCGCCGGAAATGGGCGAGTTCAAGCACCAGACCAGCAACCCGAAGATCTTTGCCGGCGGCGACATGGTGCGCGGCTCGGATCTGGTGGTCACCGCGATCTTCGAAGGCCGCCAGGCCGCCGAAGGGATTCTGGACTACCTGGGCGTCTGAGTACTGCGTAAGCCCGGGCGGCCAAAGGCCGCCGGGCTGACCTGAATCAAGGCGATAGATAAAAGGCACGGCGCTCGCCGTGCCTTTTGTTTTGTGCTTTGCGACAATGCGCGGCACTTTTTCTGCTGGAACCCGCCATGACCTCCGCCCTGAAGAACGACCGCTTTCTGCGCGCCCTGCTCAAGCAGCCCGTCGACGTCACCCCTGTGTGGATGATGCGCCAGGCTGGCCGCTACCTGCCTGAATACCGGGCCAGTCGCGCGCGTGCCGGGGACTTCATGGGGCTGTGCATGAATCCGGAAATGGCCTGCGAGGTCACCCTGCAGCCTCTGGAGCGCTATCCGCTGGACGCTGCGATCCTGTTCTCCGACATCCTGACCGTGCCTGACGCCATGGGCCTGGGCCTGTACTTCGAAACCGGCGAAGGGCCGCGTTTCAGGAAGACCGTCGAGTCGGCCGCCGACATCGAGGCGCTGCCCGTGCCCGATCCGGACAAGGATCTGGGCTACGTGATGGACGCGGTACGCACCATTCGCCGCGAGCTCAACGGCCGGGTCCCGCTGATCGGTTTCTCCGGCAGCCCCTGGACGCTCGCTACCTACATGGTCGAGGGCGGCTCGTCGAAGGACTTCCACAAGTCCAAGGCCATGCTCTACGACAACCCACAGGCCATGCACGCGCTGCTCGACAAGCTGGCCCAGTCGGTGACGGCCTACCTGAACGGCCAGATCAAGGCCGGCGCGCAGGCCGTGCAGATCTTCGATACCTGGGGCGGGAACCTGTCCTCGGCGGCCTATCTGGAGTTCTCCCTGGCCTACATGCGCAAGATCGTCGCGGGGCTGATTCGCGAGCATGACGGACGCAAGGTGCCGGTGATTCTGTTCACCAAGAACGGTGGCCTGTGGCTCGAGGACATCGCCGATGCCGGTGCCGACGCGCTCGGTCTGGACTGGACCTGCGACATTGGCCAGGCCCGTCGGCGGGTGGGTGAGCGCGTTGCGCTGCAGGGCAACATGGACCCGACCGTGCTCTACGCCAAGCCTTCGGCCATCCGCGCCGAAGTGGCGCGAATCCTCGCCTCGTACGGCCAGGGGAGCGGGCATGTGTTCAACCTCGGACACGGCATCACCCCGGAGGTCGATCCGGCCCATGCGGGTGCCTTCATCGAGGCGGTGCACGAGCTGTCTGGGCAATACCACCGGTGACACAGAAGGCCGCTTATGCGGCCTTCTTCATTCAGGGCTGTTGATAATGGCCCGGGCTGGTGCCTTTCTCGTGTTCGCGGACCAGCTTGGTGACGCGGATGTCGCTGATGCCCAAGACCTCGGCCTGTTTCGTCAGCTCAGCCTCGCCCGCGTCGGGCTCGGGCATCGCCAGGTTGTTTTCCGCGTCGGCGTTGTGCAGTTCGATCAAGTGACGGATCGCATCGGCTTGGGAAAAGCTGTCCTGTTCCGACTCGAAGATTTGAACGCGCGGGTCGTTGCGGAAGATGTAGTTCACCTCGAACTTGTGCGACTTCGATAAACCGAACATGGGCGCTCCTTAGCGGATGGATGATGTTCGGTTGACTCGCCCCGCAGCGTGTTCGTTCCGGCGCGCCGATCTCTGGCCTCGGCGCGCCGTTGCCTGTGTCGTTACTCGATCGTGGCCAGCTGGCCACGCAGCGCGACGCCGGCGATCGCCATGCCGGCGTGACATTCGTAGCGGGCGGGGTCCTGGTAGGCGTTGCGCTTGTAGTAGCTGACGATGTTCACCACGGCATTGGCACCGGCTTGCTTGGCCGTATTCTGCAGGCTCGCCAGTACCGACTGCAGGACCCAGCTGCAGGCCTCCTCGTCGCTCTTGTTCGAGGCGTTGGTCTTGCGGTTGCTGGTCACGCTGCGCAGGGTGCGCACCTCACCGTCGATCGGCTGCCCCGCCAGGAAGAACCTGACGCTGCCATCGAGCAGGCCGCTGTCCAGGCCGCGCTGCAGGCCCTGCTGGAAATCCATCAGCACCGCGTCGCCGTTGCCGCTGGTCTGTTCGATGATGCCCAGGTTGTCCACCGATTCGGTGATCGGGTCGATGTCGAGCTCCCTGAGGATGTTGTCGCGCAGGCGGTTCACCCAGCGGTTGTAATTGCGGTGGATCTTGCCGCTCTTCTCGTTCAGACCCCAGCTGCTGCGCAGCTGGATCTGGAAGGCGGTGGCCGAATAAGGAATGTCGACCTCGGCATGATGACGACCGCGAACGGTGATGGCCGCCTTGATCAGGGCCGGCTCCACGGACTGGACCTTCCATTGCCGGTCGGTGAGCGCGGTGACGATGGCCCGCTGCATCTGCTGCTGGGTCAGGTTGAGGTTCTCGGGAAAACGCTCTTCGGCGTTGTAGACGCGATGGCTGGTGCAGCCGGCCAGGGCGGCGACCAGCAGCGGCAACAGCAGGGTGCGATAAAGGGACATTCCTTTGCTCCGGTTGTGGGTATTCAGGGCCAGCGGCGGAAGATCAGCGACGTGTTGATGCCGCCGAAGGCGAAGTTGTTGTTCATCACATACTCGTGCTGCATCACCCGGGGCGCGTTCATCAGGTAGTCGAGTTCGGCGCAGCGCGGGTCGATCCGTTCGAGGTTCAGGGTGTGGATGTAGTGGTCGCGGTTCATCATCTCGATGCTGAACCAGGATTCCAGGGCACCGCAGGCGCCAAGCGTATGGCCGAGAAAACTCTTCTGCGAGCTGATCGGCATCCGTGCGCCGAACAGCGAATGGGTCGCGTGGCTCTCGGCGATATCGCCCTGTTCGGTGGCCGTGCCGTGGCCGTTGACGTAGCCGATGGCCGCCGCCGGTAGCCCGGCGTCTTCCAGGGCCAGCTCCATGGCGCGGCGCATGGTGGCCTGCTCGGGCTTGGTCGCATGCTGGCCGTCGGCGTTGCTGCCGAAGCCGACCAGCTCGGCGTGGATCTTCGCGCCACGGGCCAGTGCGTGCTCGAGCTCTTCCAGGACCAGCATGCCGGCGCCTTCGCCAATCACCAAGCCGTCGCGATCGCTGTCGTAGGGCCTGGGGCTGGTATGCGGTGCATCGTTCTTCAGGCTGGTGGCGTAGAGCGCATCGAACACCATTGCTTCGGTGGCGCAGAGCTCTTCCGCACCGCCGGCGAGCATCATCGGCAGGCGGCCGAACCTGATCGCCTCGTAGGCGTAGCCGATGCCCTGGCTGCCGCTGGTGCAGGCGCTTGAGGTGGGAATCACCCGGCCGGTGAGGCCGAAGAAGATGCTGACATTGGCGGCCGTGGTGTGCGGCATCATGCGGATGTAGGAGTTCGCGTTGAGACCGTCGGCGACCGAGTTGAGCAGCATGTTGCCGAACGCCTTGATTTCGTCGGTGCTGCCCGTGGACGAGCCGCAGGCCACGCCCATGCGTCCGTCGCGAATGCCGGCATCGTCGAGCAGGCCGGCGTCGGCCAATGCCTGCTCGGCCGCGCGGACCGACAGGCGCGACACCCGCCCCATGCTGCGCAGCTGCTTGCGGGTCCAGTGACCCGGCACGATGAAGTCATCGACCGGACCGGCGAGCCGGGTGGTGAGTTCGCTGAAGCGATCCCACTCGTCCATGCGGCGGATGCCGCTGCGATTGGCGCCGAAACGGGCTTCGATCGTGGGCCAGTCCTGGCCCAGCGAGGTGATGCCGGCCATGCCGGTAACGACGACGCGTTTGCAGGCCATCAGCACAGCCCGCCATTGACCGCCAACACCTGGCGGGTGATGTACGACGCTTCCTCGGACATCAGGAAATTGACCGCACCCGCGACTTCCTCGGGAGTTCCCATGCGCTGGGCGGGGATCATCTTCAGCAGTTCCTCCAAGGGCAGGGTGTCGTCGAGCATATCGGTATCGATCAGGCCGGGCGCGACGCAGTTGACGGTGATGCGACGCTTGCCCAGCTCGATCGCCAGGGCTTTTGCCGCGCCGATCACACCAGCCTTGGAGGCGCTGTAGTTAACCTGGCCGCGGTTACCGATCAGCCCGGACACCGAGGTGATGCAGACGATGCGGCCCGACTTGCGGCGGCGGATCATCGGCATGGTCACCGGTTGCAGGACGTTGTAGAAGCCGTCGAGGTTGGTGCGCAGTACCTCGTCCCAGTCGTTGTCGGTCAGCGCCGGAAAGGCACCGTCGCGGGTCAGGCCGGCATTGCAGACCACCCCGTAGTAGGCGCCGTGGGCTTCCATGTCCGCTTCCAGCCGTTCGCGACAGGCTGCCCGGTCGGCGACGTCGAATTGCAGCACGCGGGCGCGGCGGCCCAGCGCCTGGATCTCTTGCTGGACGGCCAGTGCCTCGTCCAGGCGCGAACGGCAGTGCAGCACGAGGTCATGGCCGGCGCGCGCCAGACGCAGCGCGATGGCGCGGCCGATACCCCGGCTGGAACCGGTGACCAGAATGGATTCAGTCATCTGAAGACTCTTGAAGGTACGCCTCCACAGCGGGAGGCCGGAACACGTTGAGGCGGGCTTCGGCGAGGATGCCAGGGCCGTCGAGGCGGCATTCGAACACGCCCATGCCGTTGTCGTCCCGCAGCGATTGGCGCGCCTCGATCCGCAGCTCGACGCCTGCCGGGAAGGTCGCGACGTTGCACTGATAGCTGCGGGTGCCGAGCAGAAAGCCCAGCTCGATCGGCAGGCCGGCCTGACGCGCCTGGCAGCCGGCGAAGGCCGCCACGCTCTGGGCCATGATCTCGACGCCCACCCAGGCGGGCAGGCTGCCATCGGCATCGTTGAACAGCCCGCCGTGCCGGACCTGCAGCTGGGCGCGGACGCTGTCCTGGTCGAAGGATTCGACCGCATCGAGCAGGATCATGTCGCCGGCATGGGGCAGCAGTTCGGCAATGGGCCAGGCGATCACGGGGCTTCTCCGATAATCAGGCTGATGTTGTTACCGCCAAAGGCGAAGGAATTGCTCATCATGAAGGGCCGCTCGGTTGCCGCTGTCATGGTCGCGCCAGGGGCGACCAGTTTCAGTGGCGGCAACGCGCTATCGGCCTGACCGTCCCAAAGATGAGGCGGCAGGCATCGATCGGAATTGAATTCGGAGAGTGCCAGCCAGCAGAACGCCGCTTCGAGGGCACCGGCCGCGCCGAGGGTGTGGCCGGTCATCGGCTTGGTCGAGGAGCAGGCGACACTCTGTGGAAAGAGCTGTGCGACGGCCAGGCTTTCCATCGCGTCGTTATGGGCCGTCGCGGTGCCATGCAGATTCAGGTAGCTGATCCGCTGTACGTCGCAGCCGGCATCGATCAGCGCCTTGCGCATCGCCTGCACCGCACCCTGGCCGGACGGCTCGGGCGCCGAGATGTGGTGAGCGTCGGAACTCGCGCCGGCGCCTAGCAGGGCTATGCCGTGGCCGTCGGCGCGCTCGCGGGTCATCAGAAACAGCGCCGCGGCTTCGCCGATGGCGATCCCGTCGCGGTTCGCCGAAAACGGATTGCAGCCTGTACCGGAGGTGGCCTCCAGGGCACTGAAGCCCTGCAGCGTCAGATCGCACAACGAGTCGACACCGCCGCACAGCACCGCGTCGCAGATGCCCATGGCCAGCAGGCGCCGGGCGCTTTGCAGGGCCCGCGCGCCGGAGGTGCAGGCCGTGGAGATGCAGTAGCTGGGACCGGCGAGGCCCAGCCAGTCTTCGAGAAAGCTCGCCGGCGCCGCGAGTTCCTGCTGGGCATAGCGGTAATGGTCGGGCAGCTGTCCGTCGCGGTAGTAGAAGGCGATGCCTTCGCTCGCTTCCTGGATGCCCGAGGTGCTGGTTCCTAGGACGATACCGATGCGCGCCGCGCCGTAACGCTCGAGGGCCAGGCGGATCGGCCCCTCGATTTCCAGCGCCGCGGCCAGCAGCAGCCGGTTGTTGCGCGTGTCGCAGGGGGCCAGGTGCTCGGGCAGTGTCGGCAGCGGCGCGGTGACCGCGCCGACCGGCAACTGGCGACCGGCGACCTCCCGCGGATAGGGCGCGATGCCGCTGCCGTCGCCGGCGAACAGGCGTGTCGCGATCTCCCGCTTGCCTGAGCCAAGGGCGCAGATCAGCCCCAGCGCGTTCAGGTATGCGGTCATGGCGTGCTCTCTGGCGGCCCCAAGGGCTCAATGCGGTAACGTCGCCGTTCGGGCGCGATCTCGATTTCCATGGCGCCCTGCTCCGAATAGCGCACCTGCCAGCGCACGACGCCACGTTGCAGCAACTCGCGCTGCGGTTCGTCGATGCGCCAGTCCGCCTCACCGTAACGCTCGCCAAGCTGGTCGTCGGGCGTCAGGGCGAACAGCAGGGCGGCGAACAGCTCCCGACCCTGTGGGTTGGGCGGCAGCAGGCCGTCGGCCTCCCAGCCATGAGCGCCTAGACGCTGGCGCGCCAGCGGCACGCCGAGCGGGTCGAGCAGGACTGCCCGCAGCGCGTCGCCATCGGTGTGCAGCACGAGAATCGCGTCCAGCGGGCGCTGCGCGTCATCTCCCCGCACATGCCACTGAGAGGGCAGTGCCAGTTCCGGCACGCCCTGAGGGGCCGGTGGCGTGCTCGCGCAAGCCGTCAGCAGCAGGCCGATCAGCAGGAACGCCCAGCCGGGCAGGCGCACAACGCCAAGGGCGGCGTGGATGTTCGCGAATGGTTTCACGTGAGGGTCTCGGGTATCGGAAGCAGGCCGGGCCGGCCCATGGCATAGCAGATGCGCGGCCGGGGTGCGACGTTCTGGGCGTGCATCCTAGCAATCCTTGCTGGCGCCTCGGAAGCGGCGAGCGTCATGGCTGCTCCTCGGTCCGCGGACTTGCCGCCCAGGGCGCGAACAGGAAGCTGAACAGCAGGCCCAGGCTGACCGCCAGCCCGAAGCTGCTGACCGCCGGCGTGCTCGACAGCATCAGCAGGCCAAACGACAGCCAGGTGGTCAGAGCCGCCAGCAGGGTACCGATCAGGCTCACCGCAGGACCGCCGACGGCCTTGCGCATCAGGATCGCGTAATCCACGCCGATGGCGCTGACCAGCAGGAGACCGAACAGGCTGAACAGGGTCAGCGGCTGTCCCAACCAGCCCAGGCTGGCGAGGCTCGCCAGGGAGGCCAGGACGGGGACGGCCAGGCAGCGCAGCGCGCCGGCGACGCCGAACGGCAAGCAGAGCAGTGCGAGAATCAGCACGCAGGCCAGGAGCTTGAGCTCGGCCGCCTCGATCTGGGTGGCGGCGAACCGGTCGTTGAGTTCACCCACACGGTCGATCGGCGTCACGCCTGGCAGGCCGGCAGCAATACCGGCGAGCACCTGGCTGTCAGCAAGACCGTTCAAGCTGACGAGGCCGACAACCTGGCCGTCATGCTCACCAAGCCAGAGCGGACGCCACGCTTCACCCAGCGGGCCGGCAAGCGCCTGTTCGAGGCTCACCGGATCCGCCTCGCGCAGGCGTTCTGCCTCATCGTCCAGGGCCTGCGGAGAAAAGCCCAGGGCCAGCAGCGGCGCACCATGCCGAACCAGGGCCTCTAGCGCATCCTGGAGACGAGCCTGTTCATCCATCGGCGCCAGGAGCTGGTTCAGGGCGCGATAGCCCGTCAGTCTGCCTTCAGCGATCAGCGACTCGAGCCGCTGGGTCACGGTTGTCTGGCGCTCCAGCAACTGGTCGACGTCATCGCCGCGCACCAGGAAATACTGGCTGGTGGGCTGGAAGCCGGTGAGCTCGGCAATGCGCGCGGCCTGTTCGGTCAGTTGCGGTGCGCGGCTGACCCACTGGCGCAGGTCGTCCTTGAACGAGAGCTGCATCAGCCCTGCGCCGCAGCACATCAGCAGCGCGACGAGCAGCCAGGGTGTGGCGATACGCACGAGCAGCCGCTCGCGCCAGGCCAGCAGGCGTTGCGCCAGCGCCAGGGGCGTCGCGGCGGGGCGCAGCGAACCGCCGATCAGCGCTGGCAACAGGCAGACCGTGCAGAGATAGGCGGCGAGCAGGCCGCTGGCCGAGAACACCGCGATCTGGGTCAGTGCGGGAAAGGGCGTGAAGGCCAGCGCCAGGTAGCCGATGAGGTTGGTGAGCAGCGCCAGGCTGAGCCCGCCGAGTGTCAGGCGCAGGCCGCGCCACGGCCGCCAGGGTTGCAGCGCCCAGCTCTTGGACAGGTAGTGCAGGGGGAAGTCCAGGCTGACGCCCACCAGGCTGGCGCCCAGCACCAGGGTCAGCAGATGGAGACTGCCGAAGACTGCGATGCAGACGGTAGCGCCCGCCAGTGCGCCGACGAGTACCGGAAGCACCACCAGCAACACGCGCAGGTTGCGAAACAGCAGCAACAGCAGGCCGATGCCCGCCGCCAGAGAGACGCCGCCGATCAGCGTGGTTTCCCGGCGTGCCTGGGTTTCGCCATGGGCGGCATGCAGCAGGCCACTGGCGGCGAGCAACTCGCCACCGGCGGCCGACACCTGCCGGCGAGCGCTGTCGACCTGTGCGGCGACCTGTGCCGGCAGGCCGCGGTCGAAGGCGCCGCCCTGCGTACGGGCGTGCAGCACGGCCCAGCGCACGCCGTCCCGTTCGACGAACAGCTGGCCGTCGAGGTCGGTCTGGACCTTGCCCGCCAGGCTCGCCTGATACTGCTGCGCCATCGCGGCGCTCCCCCAGACGTCCAGCTCCAGCGGGATCAGCCCGGCGCTGCCGGTCGGGTCGTACAGGCGTTGTAAGCGCTGCTCGACCCAGGCCTGTGGCGAGTCGATCAGCAGGCGACGCTCGGCCGGCCCGAGCAGGGCCAGACGCTGTTCGAGCAGTTGCTGGCGCACCGCGGGCAGATCGGCCTGCAGCGACTCCTGCACCTGTTCGAACAGGCCGGATGCCCGCAGCTGCTCGCCGAGCTGCCGGACAAGTGCCGTCGCTCGTGCGGCATCGGCGTGGCGGACCAGGATCAGCAGGTCGCGGTTGAGTGGCTCCTGCATGCGCTGCTCGGCCAGGGTTTCGAATTCCCCCGTGGCGGTGTCCGGCAGCAGTTGCAAGAGACTCGTGCTGATCGGCGCCGCACCGCGCCATTGGCCGAACGCGACGACGCCGAGCGCCAGCAATGCCAAGAGAAAACCGCCGACCAGCCAGCGCCGATGCGCCGGGGCCGTATCAGTCGTGTAGCTCATGTTGCTCAGCAGCGCTCAGGGCGCTGTCGGTCTGCTGGTCGAGCAGCCGCACCAGGGTTCGGTCGCCCTGCGTTTCGACCAGCTCGATACGCTCCACCCGTGCTCCCCCGGCCAGCGCGATGTGGGAGAACACCTGCTGCAGCAGGCGTGAGCGAGGTGTCAGGCGCAATTGCCAGGCCTCGGCGCTGCCCTCGAGCTGCGGTTCGAACTGTTCCTGCAATCCGCGGGTATCGCCGCGCAGCACCTGCAGGAACAGCTGGCTGTGCGGGCCGGCCTGGCCTTGCGCGGCCGGCCTCCACTGGCCTTCGCTGCGCCGCTCGATGGCTCCTGGGGTGATGCGGTAATCCTGTGTCAGCGGCTGCTCTAGGGACCAGAGCAGGCCATGGGTGGGTGAAAGCACGAAGCGGCCCTGACTGCTCAGCGGCTGGGCGAGGGCGCGCAGGTGCTTTTCCTGGATGAAGCGCCCACGCACGACTTCCGTGGCCTGCAGCTGCTGCGCGAGCTCCTCCAGTTCGAACGCCCACGCGCGAGGTGCCACGAACCCTGCCAGCAGGGCGGCAGCGATGGCGAGGCGGCGAGTGAGCGAGCGCGCGGTCCGGTTCAGCATGCCAGGGCCCTCTCGACCGCATCGATCAATACCCGGGGCGACGCCATCTGCATTTCCCGCGTGGCGATCTCGACCGCCACCTGGACGCTGCTGCCACGGGTCAGGCGTTCGCCGTTGTCCGCGTCGACGATCAGGTAGTTGATCTTCAGGCGGTGCTCCCATTCGACGAGGTCCGCGCGCACGACGACCCTCTGGTTGAAGCGGGCCGGGCGCAGGTAGCGCAGCTGCAGGTCGACGACCGGCCAGGCGTAACCCGACTCGCGCATCTGCACGTAGCCGTGGCCGACACGCTCCAGGAGCACGCAGCGCGACTGCTCCAGGTACTTCACGTAATGCCCGTGCCAGACCACGTCCATCGAGTCGACATCGAAGAAGGGGATCAGCAGTTCGAGCTCGGCCTGCAGCACGCCCGTCTTACGCATACAGCCCCCAGTGCCGTGTGCGGATGCGCTCCAGGCACAGGCGCAGTTCGGCTTCCAGGGCGCGGTCTTCGATCACCGGCGCGAAGTCTTCCCGCAGCGCGTGATGCATGTCTGCAAGGCGGGGCGGCAGCGGCGCTGCGCGTTCGCGACAGCGCAGCCAGACGCCTTGATTGGCGGCCAGTAGCGTGGCGGCAGCGACCTGTTCGGCTAGTTCGAGGCTGCGCAGCGCATCCCGCGCGGCGATGGTGCCCATGCTGACCTTGTCCTGGTTGTGGCATTCGGTGGAGCGGGAGAACACGCTGGCCGGCAGGGTGTTCTTCAATGCCTCGGCGGTCCAGGCGCTGGCGCCGATCTGCACCGCCTTGAAACCGTGGTTGATCATTGCCGTGGCGGCCGGGGCGCCGGACAGGTTGCTCGGCAGCCCGTGGTTGTAGCGAACGTCGACCAGCAGCGCCAGTTGCCGGTCGAGCAGGTCGGCGACGTTGCCGATGAGGTTCTTCAGGCTGTCCATCGCGAAGGCGATGTGCCCGCCATAGAAATGCCCGCCGTGCAGCACGCGTTCGTTTTCGGCATCGATGATCGGGTTGTCGTTGGCGCTGTTGAGCTCGGTCTCGATGAACTGGCGCAGCAACCCCAGGCTGTCGGCCAGCACGCCGAGCACATGAGGGGCGCAGCGGATCGAATAGCGATCCTGCAGGCGATGCAGCGGGGCGGCCGGCGCCTCGATGGCCAGGTCGCTGCGCAGCCAGGCGGCGACCTGCGCCTGCCCTGGATGGGGTTTGGCGGCGAACAGACGCTCGTCGAAATGCTCCGGATTGCCTTCCAGGGCGACCACGTTGAGCGCGGTGATGCGCGTCGCCAGCTGCAACAGGTACTCGGCGCGGGCGAACGCCAGGCAGGCAAGGCCGGTCATCACCGCCGTGCCGTTCATCAGCGCCAGCGCCTCCTTCGGGCGCAGCACCATGGGCGTCCAGCCCAATTCGAGATGCACCTCGGCGGCGTGGCGTCGCACGCCCCGATGGAGCACCTCGCGCTCGCCGCTGAGGGCCGCAGCGACGTAGGACAGCGGCGTGAGATCGCCGCTGGCGCCCACCGAGCCCTCTTCGGGAATCAGTGGCAGCACATCGTGCTCGATGAAGGCGTGCAGCCGCTCCAGCAGCTCGATGCGCACCCCGGACATGCCATGGGTCAGGGAGCGGAGCCGGGCGCCGAGTACGGCGCGGGTCGAGGGTGCATCGAGCAGCTTGCCCAGGCCGCAGCCATGGAAGGTATACAGATGGCGAGGCAGGGCCTCGACCTGATGCAGCGGCACCGGGACCACGCAGGAATCGCCGTAGCCAGTGGTCACGCCATAGATGACGCCTTCGCGGTCGAGCAGGGTGTCGAGGAACGCGGCGCCCCTGGCGATGCCCCCGCGAAAGGCGGGATCGGCCTGCAGGCGAGTCGGCGAGCGGCGCTCGGCCACCGCCAGAAGATCCTCGATACGCAGGTGATGCGTGCCGAATACGACGGGATCAGCTTCGGTCATGGTGTTTCCAGAACGGGAAGAAATTGAACCATTGCAGCGGTACCTCCAGGCAGCGCGCCGCCAGGCGATCGGCATAGCGCTGCGCCCATTGGCCGACCACGGCGTCGCGTTCGGCGCGGCGCCAGGCGATGCGCTCGGCGAAGGGCTCGAGGTGAACGTGATAGCGGTCGCCCTGTTTCAGGCAGAACAGCAGATTGACCGGGCATTCCAGCAGCCCGGCCAGCAGCCACGGCCCTTGGGCGAAGGTCGCCGGTTCGCCGAGAAAGCGGACCTCGCTGACGCGAGCGCCGTGCAGCGGAACCCGGTCACCGGCAATCGCCAGCCATTCGCCACGCTCCAGACGCTGGGAAAGCTGCAGCATGACGGCCGGGTCCAGCTCGCTCACCTGGATCAGACGCAGGTGGCTCGCGCCCGATTCGCCGAGCAGACGGTTGAAGTGTTCGGCGTGACGGGTGTGGACCAGCACGTTCATCGTTACCGACGAGCCCCGCTCGGCCAGGGCGCGGCAGACTTCGAGATTGCCCAGGTGCGAGCCGACCAGCAGCTGGCCACGGCCCTGACGGAACCGCCCATGGATGTCCGCCGGATCGTCGATGACGACCTGCTCGGGGCGCAGCGTGCCGTTCCAGACGTCGAGCTTGTCGAGCATGGCGTCGGCGAAGGCCATGAACTGCCGAAACACCGAGCTGGCCGTCGGCGCGAGCGCGGCTTGACCGCTCCAGGCCGCGAGGCGTCGCTGGTACTCGTGCGCACTACGCCGCGCGCTGGGCACGCAGAGGTAGTAATAAAGGACGATCAAGTACAGCAGCGGCGCCATCGCCCGGCGACCGAGCAGGCGCACCGCCGTCGCGGTGAATTTCATCAGCCGGTAGCTGCCCTGCTCGCGTCGCTCGGCCCAGTGCGCCTGGCCCGGCTCACGCATCAGCGCCACCGGCGAAGCAGCAGCCCCGGTGCCCGGACCAGCATGCCGAAGAACAGCCGGGCATGCATGGCCGAAATCCGTGCGTTGTCCTGCCACAGACGGAAGTGCGAGACGCCGTCGGCCGGATAGGTGACTTGCGCCGGCAGCCAGACCATCGGCTGATCGCGCCAGTGCAGGCGCACCAGCACTTCGCTGTCGAACTCCATGCGCTTGCCCAGTTGCACCGAATCGGCCAGGGCCAGGGTCGGAGCCAGCGGGTAGACGCGCAGCCCGCACATCGAATCGCGGATCGAGGTGGACAGGGTGTTGATCCAGACCCAGACGTGGGTCAGGTAGCGCCCGTACAGGCGTCCCTTCGGCACGCTGCCATCGAACTGCGGATAGCCGCAGACCACGGCGTCAGGCGCCTGGCTGGCGATGTCGAGGAAGTGGCCGACGACGCCCAGGTCATGCTGCCCGTCGGCGTCGACTTGCAGGGCGTGGGAGTAACCGAGTCGGGCCGCTTCGCGGATGCCTCGGATCACCGCGGCGCCCTTGCCTTGGTTGCGCGCGTGACGCACCAGGCTGACGCCCGGCAGCCGGGCCAGTTCGTCGATGACGGCGGCGGATTCGGGCGACGAGCCGTCGTCGACCAAGATGCAGTGAAGGTCTTCGGCCTGCAGCTGCTGCACGACCTCGGCCAGCTGCCGCTCATGGTTGTAGACCGGCACCACGGCGCAGGGCTTGAACCAGTCTTCGGCAAGGGCCGGGATCGGGTTACGCACGGCAGTGGCGGTGGCCGTCGTGCTCATATCGAGCATGACGGGCGCAGGCGCCAGTTCGTTCAGGTCGGTCATTGGTATTCCCCCAGTAGAATGCGTCCGGACGAGCAGGGTGCGTCGCCGTTGCGGTAAGCAAAATGCAGCTTGTTGCGCTCGCGATCGAAGCGCAGGGTGAGGTGCAGCCGATCCCCAGGCCGTGCGAGTTGCTGAAACTTCAGCACCTCCATTCCACGGAACAGCGGCGGCAGGTCCATCAGTTGGCGTGCCAGGCTCAGGGCCCAGTCTATTTGTACGACCCCCGGCAGCACCGGGGTCTCGGGAAAGTGCCCAGTGAAGTGGGCCAGATCCACCGGCACCCCGAGTTCGAGGAGCCAGTGATCATCGGTCTGGTGTTGCGATAGAGCATGGGGCAAGTGTACGCGCGGCGCGGCGAGGCAGCGTTCGATCTCCGCTTGCGGCAGCTTGCCCTGGGCATTGCAGGGCAGCTCCAGCGTCAGGCGCCAGCGCCGTGGCAGCGCGAGGGGCTCGCAGTGGCCGGCCAGGTGCGTGCGCAATGCCTGGGTGAGGGCGCGCCGTCCCTTGTTGCGCAGCGCATGCAGGCCGGCGCCGCTGAGCGCGACGAGCGCGCCAAGGGAATCGCGGTTCTCGCGGACCACCCCCAGTCGGGCCTCCTTGACCCAGGGATGTTCGGCCAGTGCCGCCTCGAGCATGGGCAGCGACACCCGTTTCTCTTCCAGCTTGACGATACGGTCGACCCGGCCGAGCAGTTCGAAGCGGCCGTCGTCCCTCATCAGGGCGGCGTCGCTGGTCTGTTCGCATTGTCCCTGTGGCAGGTACGGCGAGCGGACCTGAAGGGCACCGTCGTCGCGCTGGCTCAGCTGCACGTCGGCAAAGGGCGTCCATGCGGTTTCTCCGGCGCGCCAGGCGATGCCGCCGGTTTCGGAGCTGCCGTAGATTTCGGTGGGCCACTGGCCGAGGCGGGCCTGCAGCTGCCCGGCGGCCTGCTCCGGCAGCGCGCCGCCGGAGGAAAAGACCTTGCGTACCTGGCGCAGGGCGCTCCAGTCGAGGTTGTCGCCCATGCGCTTGAGCAACGCCGGGCTGGCCACCCAGCAGAACGGCGTGTGCGTGCGGCTGGCCAGCTGTAGGTCTTCCGCGAAGGGCAGGGCGCGACGTAGGAACGGACGGCCCGCGCAGAGCGGCCAGAGCACCCGGAACAGCAAACCGTAGATGTGCTGCGCCGCGACGCTGCCCACCACGCAGGCGCTGCCGAGTTCGGCGCCCCACAGCCGTTCCAGCGCCTCGACCTCGTTGGCCAGTTGGCGCAGCTGCTTTTCGATCAGTTTCGGCTCGCCGCTCGACCCTGAGGTGCACAGCACCAGGCGGCAGGTGTCCAGGTCGAGTGGTGCGGGTTCCAGGGCTTCGCCGTAGAGCTGGTCGTAGCGGTTGTCCTCGGGCTGATCGCTCAGCCACAGCTCGACCTTGCCTGCCAGGCGCGCGCGGCTGGCCGGTTGAAGGTCGGCTGGCAGCCATACGCATACGCCGGCGCGCCAGGCAGCGAGCAGCACGACAGCCATCTGGCCGGCATCCTCCAGGTGCACACCGAGGTGACGGATGCCGCGTTCGCGCAGACCGCCGGCCAGGCGCAATGCCTGGTCCTGAAGCTCGGTCAGCGAAAGGGCGGTTGCCAGGGCGACTTGCCGGGCCGGGCCTACGTGGCGCAGCAGGTCGGCCAGTGGAATCCAGCTCATGCGAGCCTCCTGACGCGTTGCCTGACCAGCCACTCGACCGCGAACAGCGTGCCCATCAGCAGGTAGGCGATCAGTCCGGTGTAGAGCGTCCACCAGGCCAGCGGCGCCCAGAGCGTCAAGCCGGTGGCGATGGTGCCGTTGACGACGAAGAAGCCGACCCATACCCAGGTCACCGTCCGCGTGTAGCGGACGGCACGCGGTGGCAGATCGGGCTCGCGCAGCCGCGCCAGGCGCTCCACCACGGGCTGGCCGCTGGCCAGGCTGCTGGCGAAGACCAGGAGCAGGGCGAGGTTGATCAGCACCGGGTACCAGCGCAGCAGCGTCTGGTCATCGGCGAGGCCGATCAGCGCGCAGAACCCCAGCGCGACGACGGCCGAGCCGCGCAGCATCGCGCTCCGGGGCCCGCTGAGCAGGCGCAGCAGCCAGAGCGCGCCGAGCGACAGCGCGATCAGGCGCGGCGACAGGTGCTCCATGCCGAAGTACACGGCGAACGGGTAGCACAGGCCGGCCAGGAGCAGAGCGAGGCTGACCAGCCGGGGCATACCGGCGCTGCGGTGAGAGGTTGATGCGTCCATCGGACTGCAAGCCTGCTGCGTGGTGTCGGTGGGTGGGCGTCGGTCGATGCGGCTCAGGCCGCCTCGGGGTTCAGCATGCGGTGGACGGCCTCGATCACGTCGCCGACCGTGCGCACGCTCTTGAACTCCTCGGCGGCGATCTTCTTGCCGGTCTTGCGCTTGATGTGGTCGATCAGGTCGACCGCATCGATGCTGTCGATCTCCAGATCCGTATACAGGTTGGCTTCGAGGCTGATGCGTTCCGGCTCCAGCTCGAAGAGCTCTACCAGGGCTTCTTGCAGGGTCAGGAAGATGTCGTTGCGGCTATTCACGGTGGGCCTCTCCTTAGGCAGTGGCGCGGTTGGCTTCGATGAAGGAGGCCAGGCTGTTCACGCTGGCGAAGTGCGAGCGGGTGTCCTTGGCGTCGGCGTCGATCTTGATGCCGAAGCGTTTCTGGATCGCCAGACCCAGCTCCAGGGCGTCCACCGAGTCGAGCCCCAGCCCGTCGCCGAACAACGGCTGGTCGCTGGCGATGTCGTGCGGGGCGATGTCTTCCAGGCCCAGGGCGTCGATGATCAGGTGCTTGATGTCAAGCGTGAGTTGGCTCATCGAATGCGAGCTCCTTTATGTAGTGTCGATGCAGATGATCGTTGAGTTGCCGGGAGGCAATCGGCGCCGCTCCCCGTGCGGCGAACGCCTGCGGATCGATGTCGTTGCCGACTCGCAGGTGAAAATGGAAGCGTCGTGACGGTATGCGGTACCAGGGCTCGGCCTTGGTCAGCGTCGTCGGGCTCACGCGGATCACCACCGGCGTCACGCAGCGGGCGCCGCGCAGCGCGATGGCTGCCGCGCCGCGATGGAAGGTCGGCGTCTGGCCCGGAACGGTACGCGTCCCTTCGGGGAAAATGATCAGGGTCTGGCCCTGGCGCAGGGCGGTAGCCGCTTCGTCGAGCATCTCGGCGCTGCCGTCGTTGCTGATGTATTGCGCGGCGCGGATCGGGCCTCGGGTGCAGGGGTTGTTCCACAGGCTTTGCTTGACCACGCAATTGGCGTCGCGAATCAGCGCGATGAGCACCACGACGTCGATCAGCGAGGGATGGTTGGCGATGATCAGCTGGCCGGGGCGACCCAGCCGCTCGGCGCCTTCGACCTCATAGGTGAACACGCCGCTGCGGTACATGAAGCGCACGAACAGCCAGAACAGCCGGCTGACCGTGGCGCGGGCGCGGCGGCGATGGTCCTCGGCGGTGCCCGGCAGCAGTGAGAGCAGCGGGAAGACCAGCAGGCGCAGGCACAGGCCGCCGAGGCCGAACAGCGCGAACGACAGAGCGGTGGCGATCAGCCTCCACCACCAATTGGCGGAGGATCGGGCGTTCAGTGAGTCCGTTGCCAGTTCCATACGCGCTTCTTCCAGTGATGCAGGCCATGGGTTCGCTCGCCCGACAGCAGGCGGATCAGTTGCAGGGCATGGGGCAGGGGCGGCAGCGAGCGGTTCTCGGCCGCCTGGCCCAGGCTCAGCTGCCAGTCGGTCCCAGGCGTCAGCAGCAGGGCCAGGGCATAGGGAAAGCGGACGTCCTCGGTCCAGGGGGCGTAGAGCGCCGGGGGCAGGTCTTCGGCGACCACCACCAATACCGCGTCGGCGCCTTCGGCCAGGAGCATGGCGGCTTCCATGACGGCATGTTCGAGGCCGTCGCCCTCGGCGGCCAGAGCGGTCATTTCGCTACGGTCGCCGCGCAGGATCGACCACAGGCCGATGATCGCGTTGTGTACCGAAAGGCTGAACTGGGTCGGCGACAGGGGTTCGCCCTGCGCCAGATCGGTGAGCAGGGCGAAGGTGCGCGGCGTCTCGCCATGTCGCGAGGCGTAGACCAGTGGCATCGCCGCGCGACCTTCGGCCAGCGGCATCGCGACACTGAAGACCATTCGTGCCAGACGGCTCATGCGCCGCCGCTGCATGGGCGGCAGAAAAGAGACGTCAGGCTGTGCCTCGCTGGCATCCGGCTGCCAGGGCGCAGCGGCCCAGCGCATCCAGTCAGCCGGACTTTCCAGTCCGGGCGCCCAGGCTTGCCATTGCTCGAGGTTGAATGAAATCACGCGACATCTCACAGGCTCGGTGGGAGCCATCTGAAATCACGGCGCGCTGACGTCCCTGTAACATCAAATTATCGCCGCCGGGAAAGGTCGGCATTATCCAGTCGGCATCCAGGCCAGGCAAACGATGGCGTCGATAACCGGATAAGAGGTCACTGTCAATGATGTCATTTGGCCTGTTTTTTGGTCGTCAAGACCCTGTTTCGTTAAGTGGTGCTCAAATCAAGAAAATGCTCAGGGATGGTCTTTGACTATTCAGATGCCCTGTTGGCGGAGCCAGGCGAGCAGCTGGGGCAGCGGTAGCGCTCCGCTTTGGCGAGCCGTTTCGCGGCCATTGCTGAACAGGATCAGGCTCGGAATCGAGCGAATGCCGAGCTGGCCGGCCAGCGCCGGATTGGCTTCGCTGTCGAGCTTGGCCAGTCGGCAGCGCCCAACCAGCTGAGCGGCGGCCTGTTCGAAAGTTGGTGCGAAGCTCCGGCAGGGGCCGCACCAACTGGCCCAGACGTCCACCAGCAACGGCAGGTCGCCCTTGATCTGGCTGGCAAAATTAGCCTGGTCGAGGGTGAAGGGCGTGCTACTCAGGACCGGCTGTTTGCAACGCCCGCAACGTGGCGCCTGGTCCAGGCGTGCGGCCGGAATGCGGTTGAGCCCCGCGCACTGGGCACAGGGGACGACAAGCTGATCGTTCATGGCGGGCTCCGGTGGTGGCTGAGGATGAATGTGGAGATGACAGGCGCCGATCTCAAGCCGTGCAGTGGTTCTATCAGTGATCTCGATAGTCACCATAACCAGGCTTTACTTCTGCCCTGACGGGAGCGCGAGGATTATCGAGTCATCGGGTCGCTTCGCCCGCTTCGACAGAGGACATCAGCCATGAATCATTTCGCCGCCATCGCCAGCTTCGTCACCGCTTCCGCGTTCGCCAGCGTAGTCAGTGCCGAGAGCCATCAGAAAGCCGCCGACGGCCTCGCGCAAGCTCCCGGCGCGGTCGCCGCGCAGCTGGACAGCCGTCCCACCGACGATTCGCGCCAAGCCAAATGAACGTCGCCCGTCGGTTGGCCGACCTCAATGCCTATGGCATCACCCACGCGCGGATTGACGAACGCGGCATCCACTTCGAGTCTGAGCTCGCCGTGCAGTTGGCGGACGGCACGGTAACTACGCTGCGCATGCCGACAGGGCTGAGTGAGCGCCTGGAAATTCAGCGTGCACTGTGCGGCAACGATCGATGTTAACGGCGCGCCCTGGCAGGCGCGCCGTGTCGACGCTCAGAGCGGTGTCAGGGGCCAGAACAACGGGATGACGGCCGTGCCCACCAGCCACAGCAGCAGGTTGAGGGGAATCCCCACCTTGAGGAAGTCGGTGAAACGGTAGCCGCCGGCGTTGTAGACGAAGGTGTTGGTCTGATAGCCGATCGGCGTGGCGAAGCTCGCGCTGGCGGCGAACATCACCGCGACCACGAAGGCGCGCGGGTCGACGCCTAGGTGTTGTGCCAGGCCGATGGCGATCGGCGTGACCAGTACCGCTACCGCGTTGTTCGACAGGAGCTCGGTCAGTATCGAGGTCAGCAGGTAGATGAACGACAGCATCAGCAGCGGCCCCGCCCAGGGCAGTACGCCCATGACGTTCTGCACGATCAACGCTACCAGCCCGACCTTGTCCATCGCGATGCTGATCGCCAGCATGCCGAAGATCAGCGCCAGGATTTTCCAGTCCACCGCCTTGTAGGCATCGTCGACTTCCAGGCAGCGGGTCGCCAGCACGGCAACCGCGCCGATGATCGCCAGGCCTTCGATCGGCATCACCTTGAACGCCGCTAGCAGCATCACGGCCAGGGTGATGACGATGGCGATCGGCGCCTTTTCACGGCGGTAGGCGCGTTCCTGCACAGTGTTGAGGCTGATCAGGTCGCCGTTGTCGGCGAAGCGCTTGATCTGCTGTGGGGTGCCTTCGACCAGCATCACGTCGCCGAACTGCAGTTCGAAGTCATCCAGGTTGCCTTGGATGTTCTCGTCCTGGCGATGCACGGCGAGCACCGCCATGCCGTAGCGCGCCGTCAGGTCGAGGTCGCGCATAGGCCGGTGGCTGTAGCGCGAGTTGCGGCCGACGATGGCTTCTGCAAGCACCACGTCGTGGCTGCTGATGGTCTGGAAGGCATCGTTGCGGTTGAAGCTCAACTGGCCGCTGCCGCGCAGCTCAACCACATCCTTGACCTGCCCATGGATGACCAACTGATCGCCGGCCATCAGAAGGGTGTCGTGGGGCGGTTCGCTGATCTGCTGGTCACCGCGAAACAGCTTGAGCACCTGCAGCCCGCTGCCGCCGTTGAGGTTGGCCTCGGCCAGGGTCTTGCCGACCATGGGTGAATCGTTCGGCACCAGCAGCTCGGTCATGAAGGTCCGGTCGAGGTTCGGCCGCAGCTGCTTGGACAGGCTGTCGCGCTCGGGCAGCAAGCGTCTGCCGATCGTCAGCATGTAGGCCATCCCCGCCGCGGCGAACAGCAGGCCGGCTCCGGTGAGTTCGAACATGCCGAAGGGTTCAAGGCCGGCCTTTCGCGCCACGCCGTCGACCAGGATGTTGGTCGAGGTGCCGATGATGGTCAGGGTGCCGCCGAGGATGGTGGCGTAGGACAGCGGGATTAGCAGTTTCGAGGGTTGTGTGCCGGCGCGCTTGGCGAGCGAGATGGCGACCGGCGTGAGGATGGCCACGACCGGCGTATTGTTCAGGAAGGCCGAGACGGCCAGGGCTGTGATGGTCAGCCCGGCGAGCACGCGGGTGGGACTGGTGCCCACCAGGTCGCCCAGCCAGTTACCGAGCGCGTCGATGCAGCCGGTTCGCTCGAGGGCCGCGGAAATCACGAACATGCAGGCGATGGTGACGGGTGCCGAGTTCGACAGGACTCCAAGCACCTCGGCCGGCGTCAGCAGCTGGCTGACCAGCAGCGCCGCCACGGCAATCCCGGCGACCACGTCGGGGCTACGGGTTTCCCTGACGAAGGCCACCAGCACACAGATCAGCAGGGCGCAGACGAACAGCAGCTGCAGCGAAACACCGAACATGGACATCCTTAAATGCGTTGGAATCTCGTGTGAGGTATCAGCGCAGGGCGAAACCACTCTTGGTGCGCACGATAGAGGGCTACGCTTAGACAGTCTAAGAATGTTTGGGCAGGTTTATATGCCCTTTAGCTATGTATCGATCAGGACCAGTTCACGATGGGCCAACCTTCCCGTCGTGCCTGTTCGGCCAGCATCGGGTCGGGGTTGACCACATGGGCGAAATCGACTCGCTGCAACAGAGGCAGGTCGTTGATGGAGTCGGAATAGAAGTGCGCACCAGCCAGCGACTCGCCCTGGTCGGCGACCCATTCTTCCAGGCGCCTGACCTTGCCCTCGCGATAGGTCAACACGCCGCGGGTCGCACCGCTGTAGAAGCCGTGCTGCTCCTCGAGATCGATCGCCAGTACCTCGTCGATGCCCAGCCGCTCGGCGATGGCACTGACCAGAAAGTGCGCCGAGGCGGAGATCACCAGTATCCGGTCGCCGGCCATGCGGTGCTCGGCAATGCAGCGCATGGCGTCGCTGTAGATCAGCGGCTCGATCACGTCCTCGACGAAGGGTGCGACGACATGGGCCACTTCTTCGGCGGTACGCCCCACCAGCGGCGCCAGGCTGAAGGCCATATAGTCCTCCATCGCCAGGCGGCCGAAGGCGTATTCGGCCATCAGTTCGGCGTCCTTGCGCAGGAAGGATTCGCCATCGACCCAGCCGATCTTGGCCATCTCGTGGGACCAGAGGCTCGCGCAATCGCCGTCGATCAGGGTTTCGTCCAGGTCGAAAATTGCCAGTGCCATCACGCTACCTCGTGGATTGCCGAAGCGTCGATGGTAAGGCCTACCGGGCGGCCGTGGGGATAGAGGTCGGCGGCGGAGCGGTTGAGCACGTCCACTGTCAGCTCCACGCCGCGTGCCTCGACCCGATAGCGGATCACGTTGCCCAGCAGGCTGTGGCTCTTGATCACCGCCTCGATCGTACCTTCGCTGGCGAGGCCGATGGACTCCGGGCGAATCGCGACGCGTGCGCTCACCGGTTCAGCCAGCAGTCGACTCGCCGCCTCTGGCTCGAGCAGGTTGTAGTTGCCGATGAAGCCGGCGGCGAAGGCATTGGCCGGTGCGGTATAGAGCGTCTCCGCATCGCCGCTCTGGACGATCTGCCCAGTGTTCATCAGGAGGATGCGATCGGACATCACCAACGCCTCCTCCTGATCGTGGGTCACGAAGATCGTGGTCAGGCCAAGCTCCTGCTGGATGGCGCGGATCTGCTCGCGCAGGTGCTTGCGAATACGCGCATCGAGCGCCGAGAGCGGTTCGTCGAGCAGGAGCAGGCGCGGGCGGGTAACCAGCGAGCGGGCCAGCGCCACCCGCTGGCATTGTCCGCCGGACAGCTGCGCGGGATAGCGCGCGGCGAACTCACCGAGTTCCACCAGTTCCAGCACCTCGGCGACGCGGGCCGCGCTTTCGTCGCGGGCGACCTTCTGCATGCGCAACCCGAAGGCAACGTTCTGCGCCACGGTCATGTTGGGGAACAGCGCGTAACTCTGGAAGACCATGCCGATTCCGCGTTTCTGAGGCGTCAGCGGCACCAGGTCCTGGCCGTCGAGCAGGATTCGCCCGCCGTTGACCTCGGTCAGCCCGGCGATGCAGCGCAGCAGGGTGGATTTGCCACAGCCCGAGGGGCCGAGCAGGGTGATGAATTCACCCTTGGCGATCTCGCAGTCGATGTCACTGAAAATGGGAGTCGCGCCGTAGTGCTTGTGCAGACCCTGAATCGACAGATAGCTCATGGATGATCCTTGTGGCCGGTTCACGCCGGGCGGTCCCTGTTCAGTCGGTTGGCGGCCCAGGTGAACATGAGCACGAAGAAGAAATAGGAAATCACCAGCGCGCTGTTGAAGTGCCCGCTGCTGTTGCGCATGTTGTTCAGGTAGACCTGCAGCGTCTCGTAGCGGGTGCCGACCAGCAGGTTGGCGAAGACGAACTCGCCGAACAGGAACGAGAACGACAGGAACAGCGACACCATCAGCCCCTTGCGCAGGTTCGGCAGCACCACCAGGAAGGCCGCCTTCCAAGTGCTGGCGCCGAGCAGCTGGGCGGCGTCCATCAGGTCGCGCAGGTTGATCGCCTGCAGGTTGTTGGTGATGGCCCGGTACATGAACGGCAGGGCGATGGTGAAGTAGGCGCCGATCAGGATCCACGGCGTACCGACCATGGCCAGCGGGCCGGAGCCGTAGAGCTGCAGCAGACCCACGGAGGACACCACCGGCGGTACGGCGAAGGGCAGCAGGATGAGAATGTTCATCAGCCCGTCGAGCTTGGGGAAGTGGTAGTGCACCACGAACAGCAGCGGCAGGATCAGCACCAGCGACAGGGTCAGCGCGCCGAAGCACACCAGAAGCGACTGTCCGAACGCCGCCAGGAACCGTGCGTCGCTCCACAGCGCGGCGTACCACTTGAGCGTCAGCCCGTCGGGCAGCACCGAGGCCGACCAGCTGCTGGCGAGTGAGTACAACAGCGTCGCGGCCAGCGGCAGCAAGAGGATCAGGAACAGCAGGTACACCACGCTGCGGTGGTAGATCGACTCAGCGCGCCGCATGGTAGCTCCTGCGCAGCAGCAGTTGGTGGGCCAGGGTAATGATTGCCATCAGTCCCACCAGCACCATCGACAACGCACTGGCCAGGTTCGGATCCAGCGAGATGTCGCCCGCCACCAGGCCGGCGATGCGGATCGGCATTACGTTGAAATTCCCGGTGGTGAGGTAATACACCGTCGCATAGGCGCCAAGCGCGTTGGCCAGCAGGATGACGAAGGTTCCCAGCAGCGCCGGGGTCAGCACCGGCAAGCCGATATGGCGCCAGAACTGCCAGGCGCCGGCGCCGAGCAGTGCCGCCGACTCCCGCCAGTCCTGGCGCAGCGCGTCGAAGGCGGGGTAGAGCAGCAGTACGCCCAGCGGGATCTGAAAATAGGTGTAGAGCACGATCAGGCCGGTCTTCGAGTAAAGGTTGAAGTCCTCGATGATCCCGGCCTGCTTGAGCAGGATCGTCAGCGCGCCGTTGAAGCCCAGCAGGATGATGAAAGCGAAGGCCAGCGGCACGCCGGCGAAGTTGCTGGTCATGTTGGAAAAGGCCATGACGAAGTCGCGCAGCCTGGAATCGACCTGGCGTAGCGAATAGCTGCCGAAGATCGCGATCAGCATGCCGAACAGGCTCGACCAGAAGGCGATCTGCAGGCTGTGCTTGATCGATTGCAGGTAGAACCTGGAGCTGAAAATCTTCTGGAAATGCGCAAGCCCCCAGCCTTCTGGCGTATTGAGGCTGTTGATGGCGATCCAGACCAGCGGGGCGATCTGGAAGACCACGAAGAACGTCGCGAAGGGCAGCAGCCAGAGCAGCGCCAGCCACTTGCTCGAACCGGCGCTGCTGCGTGCGCGCACCGGTTCGGCAGGCGCCACGGCGGCGGTCTTGGGTGTTTCGTCGAGGCGTGCGCTCATCGCAGGAGTTCCCGGCACAGCGGCTTGTCGTGGGGGACGCCCAGCAGCTCGCAGACGGTACCGCACAGCTCGGTCTGCAATGGCTTGGCGCTGTCCGAGAAGCTGAACGCTGAGCCGAGCACGAACAGCGGTACGTCTCGCTCTTCAGCCAGCAGGCCATTGTGGGAGCGGTCGCGGTTCATTCCATGGTCGGCGGTGACCAGCACCTGGTAGCCGTCATCGAGCCAGCGTTGCAGGTATTCGGCCAGGAGGATGTCGGCGCGGCGCGCGGCGTTGCGGTACTCGGCCGAATCCAGGCCATGGCGATGGCCGGCGTCGTCGATGTTCATCGGGTGAACCAGCAGAAAATCCGGCTCGTGGCGCAGCCGCAGGCTCTCCGCATCGGTGAACAGATGCGAGTCGGGGTAATGGTCGGCGTAGTAGAAATGGCCGTGCTGGATGGGCAGCTCCGGTGTGTCGCTGTGACGATCGCGTGCAGGCTGAAAGGGCGCGCGGTTATACAGCTCGCTGATCCAGTGGTAGGCCGCCGCGGCGGTTCGGCGCCCGGCGTCGCGGGCGTAGTGGAAGATGCTGCGCTCGCGTGACAGGCGCACCACATCGTTGTGCACGATGCCGCTGTCGATCGGCCTGACCCCCGTGAGGATGCATTCGTACAGCGGCCGCGACAGCGCGGGCAATTCGCATTGCAGGCGGTACAGGGCGGCGCGCTCGGCTGCGCAATAAGCCTGCAGGTGCCCCATTGCATGTTCGGCGACCTGATAGCTGAGGCCGTCGAGCACCACGAGTATGACTTTGTGCATCGCGCTTTCCTGGCTGTAATCCGGACCTGGCGAGCGGCTCGGGCCGCTCGCCATCGGAGATTTATTCCATCTCGATGATCACGTACTCCTGCCACTGCTGCGGCAGCGCCTTGGAAGTGGCCTCCCAGGCCGCGCTGTCTTCGATCGGCTTGACCTTGGCGTACTGCTCGTTGGGCAGCAGCTTGGCCTGGACCTCGGCCGGCAGGGTCAGGTGCTCGGCGCGGATCGGCCGCGCGTTGCCCTTGGCGAGGTTGATCTGCCCGGCGTCGGAGAGGATGTATTCACGTGCGAGCTTCGCCGCGTTCGGGTGCTTGGCCCATTTGTTGATGATCGTCGTGTAGCCGGAGATCACCGAACCGTCGGAGGGAATCAGGACCTCGAAGCGGTTCGGATCGATCTGGTCGCGGTACGACAGGCCGTTGAAGTCCCACACCACACCGACCTCGACTTCGCCGCGCTCAAGGGTCTGGATGGTGGGGTTGGACAGCGACAGGCGACCCTGCTTCGCAATCTCGGCAAAGAAATCCAGGCCCGGCTGGATATTCTTTTCGTCACCGCCGTTGGCGATGGCTGCGGCCAGCACGCCGTTGACGGCCTGCGCTGCGGCGCTTACGTCGCCGATGGCGACCTTGGATTTGCCCTGCTTGAGTTCGGCCCAGGAGGTGGGCACGTCCTTGACCAGCTGCTTGTTGACGATGAAGGCGATCGAGCCGGTGTAGGCGAGCATCCAGTGCCCGTCCTGATCCTTGGCCCACGTCGGGATCTGGTCCCAGGTGGTGGGCTTGTACGGCTGGGTGACCCCCTGCTGCACGGCGATCGGGCCGAAGGCGGCGCCGACATCGCCAATGTCGGCGGTGGCGTTTTCCTTCTCGGCGGCGAACTTGGCGATTTCCTGGGCCGAACTCATGTCGGTGTCCTGGTGCTTGAGGCCGTACTGCTTCGCCAGGTCTTCCCAGGTGTCCTTCCAGTTCGCCCAGCTGTCCGGCATGCCGACGCTGTTGATGGCGCCTTCTGCGCGCGCGGCCTCTTCGAGGCTCTTCAAATCCGTATCCGCCGCGTTCGCCGAAGTCGCCAGGGCGATCGCCGATCCCAGCAGTGAAGCCAGTAGCAGCCGTTTCATTCGAAGCTCCTTTCGCAGATGTCAGGGTTGGTCTAGGTCAGCAAGACCCAAGCCAATCTAGGGCGTGCAAATGACAATTTCATGTCCTTGGGCCGGGGTGCGCGTACGGCGTCATCGCGCGGACAGGGCGCCCACGAGAAGCCTAGCTCAGGCGCCAAAGCTTGCAGGACAAGGCTCGCAGGCATCGAACCATTGGCACGGGTCCTGCTCACTCGGCGGGGCGCGCAGGTGTTGTCACCGCGCATTCATCTGCGCCGCCTAGTCTTACTCGTCATGACGGGTTGTTTCCGGGGCCAGGCAATGAAGCGCTTTTTTGGTGCTGGACTAGTCCAGCGAGAGGAGCAGTGATGCGTGATGAGGCACCCCGGGCCGTAACGGCCATATGCCGCGCCCTGCAGGAGCAGATCGGTCGCGGCTTGTTGCCTGCGGGCGGCAAGCTGCCGGCCGAGCGCCAGCTCAGCGAACTGTTCGATACCACCCGCATCACTTTGCGCGAAGCGCTGGGCCAGCTCGAATCGCAGGGGTTGATCTACCGCGAAGACCGCCGCGGCTGGTTCGTCTCGCCGCCCCGCGTCGCCTACAACCCGCTGGTGCGCAGCCACTTCCACGCCATGGTCGGCGAGCAGGGCCGGGCACCGGCTACCCAGGTCTTGTCGGCGCGCCTTCTACCCGCCTCGGCCGAAATGTGCGCCCTGCTGGAGCTGCCGGCACTGTCGAGCGTCATCCAGATCCGCCGCGCCCGGCGCATCGACGGACGCCTGGTGCTCTACGTCGAGCATTACCTCAACCCGGCGTATTTCCCCGGCATTCTCGAGCATGACCTGACCCGCTCGCTGACCGAGCTGTATGCCCGCCAGTACGGCATCCATTATGGCCGTGTGCGCTTCGACATGGTCCCGACGGCCCTGCAGGGCGACGCCGCCACCACCCTGCGCGTCGCCCCCGGCAGCCCCGCCCTGCGCATCACCCGCCTAAACCGCGACCAGCATGACCGGCTGATCGATTGCGACGTGGAGTACTGGCGGCACGATGCGATTCATGTGCGGGTGGAGGTGCCGTAATAGGGGCCCTTCCGCGCAGCTGTGTAGTCCAAGAGCCGTCGAGACTTGTCTGAGGTCTTTCAACCAACAGCTACTGGATATGTGCTGCGGTGTAGCTGCAGCCATGGCGTGTTTGCCGCTCAGGCGTACCGAGGCGAGATCAGGCTATGGATGCGCTTGGCGGCTGCCGAGAGCGAGCGGCCTATCCACTTCGGCAAAGCAGGTACTAGATCTTCGCCGTACCGGCCTTGCTCCGGCCCGCTAGGTTTGTGCGCCCGACTTCGGCCATCAAATCGAATATCGAGCCTTGTGGATGACGTTGGCGCAGGTTTGCCAGCAGCTCACGCTGCCTGAGCAGCTCGGCGCTGGGTTTGGCCCATTGCTCGGGAGGCAGGGGCTCTGACCAGGCGCGCATGGCTTCGGGAACACTGCGCTGATGCATGCGCTTGACCCGATTTATGTCCCACTCGGTGAGGTGGAAGGGCAGTGTCCACAGGGTGCATAGATGGTAGAGATACCAGCCAAGCACATACCACTTGCCAACTCCGCCTTCGCGGTAGTGGCGACGCATGCGTTCGCGGGCGTTATAGAAGGTGTGTAGACCTTCATGAGGTGGATCATGTGGGCCTTGCAGATCGAAGGGGTCTTGAATGTCCTTGAGGCCATGAATCTCGTGATCCATATAGGCACGAATGGCCTCCCAGTTGCCTATGGCCATGCCCAAGCCGCCGGTGGCGAACTCCAGAGTGTAGTCATGGCCACTTGGAGCATGGTGAAAACCGACCCCCATGGCGAACTGACTTTGTACACCATACTGGGTGACCCCCCGCGCCTCGATTACCCAGGCGAAAACCTGTTCCCAAGGGACGAAGATGGGCTCGGTATGACCCTCAGGCACAAAGCAGACTTCTCGGCGTTGGCGGTTGAAGCGCGATGCAATTACGGTTTTGTGTTGAAGGTGATTGTGCCACCAGATGGAAAGAGCCAGGGCCAGGATTGCTAGCGTTCCCATTAAGCCTATTTTTAGTCCTGTTTCGAACACCCCGGCGGTCATTTGCCAAGTGTCAAGAAGCGTCCCACCTACTAATGGAGTCAGCAAGGCAGCAAGAAGAGGGGACAAAATTGCTGGCATGATAATGCCAACGAAAAAGGGGCCTCCCAACCTTAGCTGCCAGCCAAATACAGGTGGCAAGCCCGTACCAAAACTGAGGTAGATGTCATTCACCTCACCAATGGCATGGGCATAGTCATGGGGAGGTTCACCCGTTGGCAGTGGCAATGGGGCCAGGTAATTGACCCGCCCGCCCGGAAAGTTCTGGTTATCCCCGGCCTTGTGTGGTTTATCCAGGCCGGGTGGGGTGGCGGTTTGGGTGTCAGCGGTTTGCGGCATCTTGGGCATCCAGTAATAGCAAAGGGTCGATCTGCAGCTTTGCTGCGGCCTGACCTTCAATGGTTGCCTGGCTGGCGGGATACTCGCCCGGCTTATCGGGCGCAAGGCGAATGGTATGGCGTTCTTCGCGATACTGGCCGCGCTCGTTGCGGCGTTCGACCCTTAGCTCCAGCAGCAGTTCTTCCTGGGTGTACCCGCCAATGGCTGCGGCCATGGGCTGTGGGCGTTCGACCCGGAGTGCCAAAGGTGAACTGGCGGCCAGTTCCAACCCCAACTCATGGAGCGGGTACCACCTGACCATGGACTCCCCTTTGTCATAACGCACGGTGCGAATGCGATAGGCACTGAGGCTCAGGCGTGCAGCAGGTTGCCCGGCTAGAGGCTGTTCGAACTCTGCCTGGCTCAGGCCCGGGAACGCCAGGGCAATATCGATGCGCTTGGGCGGCAACAGCAGGTCGCGCCACCAGCTATCGTGGCTGTCGTGGATAACCGCTGCCGAGGGCCGTTGAATGACCCCAAGCAGCGTCTGCTGGTAGGTTTCCAGCGTATAGTCCTTGCGCTTTTCCGCATCCTGGCTCCAGGGCGTGCTGAGCAGCCAGTCGTCATGGGCGTTGGTATTGTTGCGGTTGTACCACCAGGTGCCGCTCAGCTCCAAGGCGGTAAACAGGGCTCCGGCGATATTGAAGCGGAAGAAAACGGTTGCCAGGCGCGGGCCGGCAAGTGCCCATGCAGCACGCCGCGCTGCAGCATTGGATAGATGTTTGGCAACCTCACCACCAGCACGAAAAGTGTGGGCAAGCCCGTAACCACTAGCACCGAGCATGCCGCTCGAGCCAGCCAAAGCAATAGCAGCGCCTTGCTGTGCTTGAGCGTTACCGTTTTGAACTGCACCTAACCATTCGTTGTAATGTGCCCTGCTACTGATAGCTGCAGCAAAAAAACCTGCTCCATACGCAACTAAACCAAGACCAAAATGTAATTTGCCCAGCTGCACGTGGGTTGCAGCCAATGCATGGTTCTGTAGCCCTTTCACCAGTTGTGCGGCTCTGGCCTCAAGTGCCGTATTGGCAATGGATTGGGCTGCAGCGAAACCTGCAGCACCAGCGGTCATAACGGCGCCAATGAACGGCATGAGGTCTTTTTTATCAGTTGGCTGGCTGAGAGTCGCCCTAGTTACCTGCACCAAATTCACCAACTGCGCCACAAATACTGCCAGTCCCACAGCGTCACCCAGCTTGCCGAGGGTGCCGGCAGTACCGTAACCATTGCGAATATTGCGCAGCCCTGTCGCGACTTCCTGTAGCTCGGCTGGGGGAAGGATCAGGGTGATGCCGGCGCGCCCAGGGGCTGCGCCCGCCACGCGCATGCTGTTCTGTGGTACTTCGGCGATAGGGCTTATGGCCGCCGCCAGACGGGGCTCCAGCACATCGAGTTGGGCGCGAACCCTGTCGATCTCGAGTTGCAACGCTTGTGCGCGCGGTGCTTTGTGGCCATTGTCGGCATTGCTGATGATCACTCCCCGCTGCTTCTTGAGGCGCTTGAGCTCCGCGCGATTGGCCAGCACTTCTTTCAGGTCTTCTATCAACGCGGCCTTTTCCGCCTCGCTGGCGACGACGAAGGTCAGGCCTTCACGTTTCGCCGCGTCGAGCAGACGCCTCGGTAGGGTTTTTGGCAAGCGGCGAAACAGCTCGTCGAGATCCGGTACCTTCTGTTGCCCCACTTCCTCGAAGAATGTCTGTATGGCTTTGCTGATGCCAAAGCTCAGTGCGGGATCAAGCGTGGATTGAGCGCTATGCCCCAGGGCTCGGGTCGTTTCAGGCAGCTCGTCCAGTGCCGGGATCTTGCCTTGTTCGATTTCGCTCAGCTTGGCCAGCCAATGATCGATGGCGACAGCGGCGCCATAGGTGGACAAACCCAGCAGTACGTACTGCGCCGCCAGTTCGCTTTGGGTATTCAGTGGCAGGGTGTGGAACAGTGGACGGTCGTACTGAGGGTTTTCTTCCAACCAGGCGTAGAGCTTTTCATTGGCTGCATCGCAACGACCGATATCCTTCAGGCAGGCGTATTGGGTGGCGAACGCCAGGCCGACCTGCTCGGCCTGCTGGGCATCGTAATACCAGGCTGCGCGATGAAAGCGCAGTTCGGTGGTCATGTTCGTACGGTCGGTACTGATCCGTTCCAGCAGTGCATCCCAGCGTTGCAGCTTGGCCCGGTTGGTCGCCAGAAAGGCATCCATGGCGGGGCGGCCGATCAGATCGTTGATCCCACGCTGTCCCAGCTTCGCACCATTTAGCACATCGCTGACTTGCTCGCTCAGGTCCTTCTTGACCCGAATGATCGTTTCCAAGTGGCGCCCTACGAACGCTTGATCCGCTGGCCTCAGTTGGTTGCGGGTGAACTGGCGCTCCTGTGCCCTATGTAAGGGTTCCGGGGTGGTGAGAACCATTGGGCGGGGTAGAGGGGCACCATTCAAATAATCGATCAGGGCCTGGCGGGTTTGCTGCTGTTCGGGCTCAGGCAACTTGGCGATATCAGCGACCATCGTCTGGGCGTCGCCGTCTTCCAGCTTGGACAATTCGTCGGCACTGATTTGCGTCCGTGATTCGATATAGCAGGCGATCATGTAGTCGCGCTCGTTCGCGCCAGGCTGTGAGCCGCCCTCACTCCATTCGCTGATCCAGCCGACCACCTTGTCTTGAAACTGTGCCAGGTCACGCATCACGCCGATGTCGTCGCGCAGCACCAGAAAGAGCGCGTCATGCTCGTGCGCCGGCAGGATCTTGCCAGTCAGTTCACCTATATGCGTGTCACGAAAGAGTGGTGGGTCTTCCCAGGCATAGTTCTGCAATTCCTCCGGGTGCGGCTCCACCAAGGCTGGACGGCTCTGGTGATCAGGGAAGGTTTGTTGGCCCTGCTCATCACGATGAACCTTGTTCTGGACGACTTCTGCCAGCCATTTTTCCGCCTGCTCGCGAGTCAGGAGGTGGGAGCCGCCTTGCTGCGGATCGGCCTGTTTCAGGTCGACCATTTGCATGAAGTATTCGCGATCCTCCTGGCTGGCCAGCACCTGGGTGCATTTGCGTGCTGTCCATTGCAGCTCGGAGTACGCCACATGCAGCTCGCTCGATCTGCGGAAGATCAGGTGCGGTTCGCCAATGGCGTTGGTGCGGGTGTCGGCGCGAACCTCTGCAGCCTTCCACAGCAGCTTGGTGATAGCACCTTGTTCGATCTGGTATTCGTGGAGGTACCCTGTGCCGTTGTCGATGATGTAGAGAAAGCCATCGCGCACGAGGCGGATACCCAAGGGGCGGCTCTGTAGAGTGAAAGGCATCGATAGCTGGCTAGAGGGGTCGATCCATTCGGTCAGGCTGTAGCGCAGCGGAATCAGTTGCACTTCGGTATTCATCAATGGGCATGTGCTTGTCGCAGATCGACTGTCGTCACATGAAGCCGCTTTGGCTGCCAGGTTGGCATTGTTGCGAGGTGGTGTCTGCGCTGTCATGAGGCCATTCCTTGTATCTCTGTGGCGCGCTGTTCTGCCAGATATGCCGCCTGCTCGACTCGCTCAACCGGAAGTCGTGGTGAAGATGCTTCGAGCAACTGAGTAATGTCCGAATGCTGTTTCAGAGCTGTTTTCCCAAGAAAGCCGAAGATGTTGGCGAACAGAAGAATTTCTCTTTGAGAGCAGAGGTTCAGTCGGTAGGCCGTATTAGCCAGCTCTTTTAGGTGCTGATAGCGCTCCAGACCATGTAGAGCTGCTTGGTAGTTAGGAAAAAATGTTCGTAGGTGCTCGTCCAGGGTCAGGATCGTCTGGCGGAAGCTAACGTCTTCGAGAGCGCTCATTTCTGAGTCGCTCAAGCGATAAGGGCGGCCTTGATCTCTATCGGGCTTTCTATTGGGGTTGTAGTGCACGTGCCAGTTCGCTTCGACGTTATCGGGCATGCAGGCATACTCGATAGGGCCAAAAAGCATGGGGTTGCCAATGGCGAAAAGCGCGTGAGCTACGGCCGGATCCGCCAAGCGCAGAATGAACGTTTGCTGCGCTTCTGTTTCGACTTTTAGAAGCCAGCGCAAATGCTGAGCGACTTCATCGAGCGTTGTGCTGGCGAAGATCAGGTAACCCCACTCTTGGTCGGCCTTGGCAAGGAACGCCTGCATGAAGGGATCGCTCGGGCCTTCAATGGTAACCAGGCAGGGAGAGATATCGGTGAGCCCGCTCAGTTCCGTTCCTAAGTACAAAGGCTCGAAGTTTGGGTGCTCCGACCATTGATACAGTTTCTGTGGAAGCCTCTCTACGCTTACTCCATCGAGTAGCAAATAGCAGTTGCTATGCCAGGGCAGCTCATGAGGCAACGAATGCTGGAGTTCAGGCATTTCCAGGTCTCGCTTTAGCTGCTGCCTCGCAGATGGCGCACAACGGTTTCTTCTGCAGCAGCGCCTGCCGCTGAGCAGGCACCAGCAGCTTGCCCGCCCGGTCCGCATCCGCCGCCTTCACCTCTCCCGGCAATACCGGCGCCGCGCCTGACCCTTTCCCCGGGCTTCCTCCCGAGTTCATCTTGATCACCGGGCCGACCAAGGTGATGCCGCTGGCGTCGAGTTTGATGAAGCTGGCGGCGGCTTTGAAGGTGAGTTCGCTGCCCGCTTCGAGGACGACTTTCAGGCCGCTGGAGAGGTGAATCTCATTGCCCGCCTCGACGAACTGCCCTGTACCGATCTTCACGTGCTGGCTGTCGCCGACGGTGAGGTGGTCGTTGGCTTTCACTTCGGTTTTGCGGTCGGCGTGGGTGGTGCGGTGTTCTTCGGCTTTGAATTCGCTGTAGCTGTTGGCCTCGACGGTGTCGTGGCGTTCGTGGCCGACGCGGATCTTCTGGTCGTGCTCGATGTTCTCGTCCCAGTCGCGCTGGGCGTGGACGTAGATCTGTTCGGCGCCTTTGCGGTCTTCGATGCGCAGTTCGTTGTACCCGCCCCCGCCCGGTGAACTCAGGGTCTTGAAGACGCTGCGGGTCTTGTTGGCCGGCAGGTCATACGGGACGACATGTTCCTTGTGGTACAGGCAGCCGGTGACCAGGGGCTGATCGGGGTCGCCTTCGAGGAAGGTGACCAGGACTTCCATGCCGACACGGGGGATGGCGATGCCGCCGTAGCGATCACCCGCCCAGCTCGAGGAGACGCGCAGCCAGCAGCTGGTCTTGTCGTCGGCCTGTCCTTCGCGGTCCCAGTGGAACTGGACCTTCACCCGGCCATATGCGTCGCAGTGGATCTCTTCACCGGCCGGGCCGGTGACCACGGCGGTCTGGCTGCCGAACACCTTGGGCTTGGGATGGTTCAGGGCCGGGCGGTAGGGGATGTCCCAGGGCGTGGCGGTGAAGTGGTTGCGATAGCCCTGGGTGAAGCCATCACGGAACTGCTCATCGCTCGTCACCGACTCCTCCAGCACCTGCGGCTGTTTGCCTTCGTGGAGGATTTCGTTCAGCAGCCACAGCTGGTTCCAGTCGCCGCGCGGGTGTTCGGTCAGCGTGAGGAAGTGGCCGGTGACCAGCTGGGGATGGTCGCTTTCGCCTTCGGCCAGCTCGAAGTCGCTGCGGTGGCGCTCCAGGGCGCGCTGGGACAGGTGCTTGCCGCGGGTGCGGTCGGTGAAGCGGCCGGGGTAGTCATAGTCTTCCAGGTCCGGCTGGAACTCGCTCTGGAAGGCGCCTTCCATGGTCAGGCGCGGTTTCTCGAAGTCATAGTCGCGGCGGGTGACGCGGCTGGTGCGGGTCTCGATCCGCAGGCCGAAGCGCTTGACCACCGGCTGGTCCGCCACTAAACCCGAATCCTGCTGATACGCCACCGGCGCAAGCTTGGGAAAGCCCGTCTGGTCATCACCGAACACCAGCACATGGCCCGAGGCGCTGTGCTGGAAGTGGTAGTGAATACCTTCTTCCTCGCACAGGCGCTGGATGAAGTGCAGGTCGGTCTCGTCGTACTGCACGCAGTAGTCGCGCTCGGGATAGACCGAACCGAGCCCGAAGCGGAAGGCGTTGGCCTGGATGCCATGCTCCTCGAGCACCTGGGCGATGATCTTCTCCACCGTCAGGTGCTGGAAGATACGCTGGTTGGTGCGGTGGGCGAGGTAGGCCAGCTGCGGGCGCAGGGTGATGTGGTAGCGGGTCAGGCGCTTGCCGGAGTCGCCCTGGGCGACGCGGTAGATCAGGCCATGGATGCCGTTGCCGGCCGGCGAGAGGGCGAGGAAGGCCGGCTGGTGGAGCAGGCTTTCCAGATCGAGGTCAGGGCGTTCACTGACCAGTTCGAGCTCGAAGGCGAAGGGTTGCGAGAGGGCTTCTCGCCCCTTGAACTCAAGCACCTGCAGGTCGTGCGCGATGCCTTCGATGGCGAGACTGAAATGGGTGTCGTTGGCCGGGTTGAACATTCCCTGTCCCTCTGTAACCAGTCCATGGCAACGGGTCGGTGGTGGCCCGCAAGGCGGCATCGCATGGTTGCCATGCCTGTCGTAGAGCGGATCGGCATCAAGCCAAGCCGCCAAAAAATCTGGTGTCCATTTTCGCCTGTTTGGCGATATGGTCATGTGAAACACTGCGGTGTTTGCCGAACGCGTCGGCCAAAAACACATCGGCCAGGTAACCCTGGCCGATGTTTGCTACCTGTGGCCGCAAGGCCCGATCGCGGCTTAGGCCGAGATCGGGGTGCGCCAGTCGTCGGAGCCGGAAGTGCCGGAGACTTCGTGGGTCCAGACGATCTTGCGGTAGGTGAAGTAGACGTCTTCAAGATGGGTGAAGTGGGACATGTTCGGGTCCTGGCAGTTCGGCATGCGCGACTGCACGTCGACGATCACGGCGTCTTCCAGTTCGATGGTGTAGTAGTGCTCCTGGGTACCGGTGGAGGAGGTGCGGTACCACTCCAGACGGCACTTGGACAGACGCTCGCCGGAGGTCAGGGCGTTGAAGATCAGCGGCGACGACTTGTCGAAAACCTTGGTGATCATCAGCGGCTTGTGGACGCGCTGGCCGGTGGGCTGGCCGGACTGCGGGTCGCGCGGGATGATGACCTGGTGGTTGAATGCCTGAACCAGGATCTGGTCTTCGTGTCCTTCCTGGAAAATGTTGCCTACCGAGTCCTCGGTGAAAGTACCGGCGGTGATCAGACCTTGCTTGGTGCCTTCGAGGGACATATACGCGGGTGTTGGCATGAGCGCTCTCCTTGCCTTGTTGAATGCCGGATGGCGAACAGGTCATTACAAGGGGCGTGCCACTCTAGTGAAACTCAATAAAATCAATAGGTTACGTTTTTGTGTGAGCAGCGCCGACGGGTGCTTGCGGAGTACGTCACATAAAGTTGCGCCATTTCTTGCGCACCTCTGTGCAACAACTGGCGCAATCGCGACGAAGGCACGCGGCACTAGGGCTTCAAGCTGTAATGCAAGATACCGGCGGTGCCCGGTGCGCAGGTTCTTGCGCAGCACGGCTCACGACGAGCAGCTGATTTCCAGGTGCTTGCCCCATTCCGGCGGCCGCTCGGCGTAGCGCTCCATGCCCGGTTGGTCATCGAAAGGGCGACTCAGGACCTGATGCAATTCGCGTACGGGTGTGAAGTCGCCCTGTTCGGCGGCCTCGATAGCCTGTTGGGCCAGGTAGTTGCGCAGGATGTAGCGCGGGTTGACCGCATGCATGCGCTCCTGACGCTCGTCCTGTGGGCCGTTGCCGGCCCGCTCCCGGTAAGCGGCGGCCCAGGCGTCGAAGCCGGCGAGGTCGAGAAAGTCTTCGCGCAACCTGCGCACGGACTGTTCGGCAGGGCTGTCGCCGAGCTCTCTGAAGAAGCGGGTGTAGTCCACCGAGCTGTCTTGCATCAGCTGCAACAGCCGCTGGATCAGCTCCTTGTCGTCGTCTCGCGCATCGATCAGTCCCAAGCGCTTGCGCATCAGATCTAGCCAGGCGGCTTCATAGAGGGGGAGGAACAGGTCCATGCTGGCGCGCAGGGCCTGGACTTCGACGAAAGGTGTCAGCGCCTGGGCCAGTGCGGCGAGGTTCCAGTGGGCGATGGGCACCTGGTTCTCGTAGGAGTAGCGACCGCCGTCGTCGGAGTGGTTGCAGATGAAATGGGCGTCGAAGTCGTCGAGGAAGGCATAGGGGCCGAAGTCGAACGTGATGCCGAGGATCGACATGTTGTCGGTGTTCATCACGCCGTGGCAGAAGCCGTAGGCTTGCCAGCGCGCAATCATCCCGGCGGTTCGTTCGAGCACTTCCCTGAAGAACGAGTGGTAGGGCTCCGGATGTTCCAGGCAGTCGGGGAAATGGCATTCGATCACATGGTCGAGCAGCTGCTTCAGGGCATCGTGCTGTTTGGTGTAGTAGAAGAATTCGAAGTTGCCGAAGCGCACGTGGCTCGGTGCCAGGCGCAGCAGCATGGCGCCGCGCTCCCGAGTCTCGCGGTAGACCGGTGTGCTCGAACTGGTCACGCAGAGCGCCCGCGAGCTGGGGATGCCCAGCGCATGCAGGTGTTCGCTGGCGAGAAATTCGCGGATCGAGGAGCGCAGCACCGCCCGGCCATCCCCCATGCGCGAGTAGGGGGTCTTGCCGGCGCCCTTGAGGTGCAGATCCCAGTGCTGACCGGCCTCGTTGCGCACTTCGCCCAGCAGCAGGCCACGGCCATCGCCCAGACGGGGGTTGTAACTGCCGAACTGATGGCCGGAATAGACCATCGCCCGCGGTTCGGCCTCCGACCAGAGTTTGTGGCCGGAGAACAGTTCGGCGAACAGAGGATCGTCGGCCTGGGATGAGTCCAGATCGAGCAGCGCCATCGCTGCCGTACTGGCGACGACCAACTGCGGGTCGGCCAGTGGCTGCGGCAGTACTTCGGTGGAGAACGTATCGCCGAGACGGGCGAAACGGTTATCGAAGGTCAGTTCGGCAAGGGTCTTCAACGGCGCGCTCCACGAAAAACCACGGCATTCTGGCATGCCCGGCGTCGAGCCGGGCGCTTTCGAAGTTGGAGGCCGTGTGGTTGGCAGCGTTCCTCAAGCCTGATCGCCGGCACGCGGTGCCGCCCGGTCGGGGTTTTCATCCGTGCCGATCGGCTGGCCAAGCTGCAGCTGCTTGCCGTCGACATTCTTGAGGAAGACATCCACTTGGCGGAAGGCGATGCTGATGCCGAGCCGGTTGAATTCCCGATCGATATAGCGGTTGATCTCGTCGGTGGCCGGGTTGCGGTCGCCCAGATCACGCACGTGGATGCGCAGCTCGTGATCCAGGGTGCTTTCGCCAAAGTTGAGGAAGAATACCAGCGGCTCCGGATCCTTGAGCACCCTTGGATTGTCCTGGGCTGCCTGGTGCAAGACTTTCTTCACCAGGTCCAGGTCCGAGCCGTAGGCGACGCCGACCTTGATGGTGACCCGGGTGACCGTGTCGCTCAGTGACCAGTTGATCAGCTGGCCGGTGATGAAGGTTTTGTTCGGGACGATGATGTCCTTGCGGTCGAAATCAGTGATGGTGGTCGCGCGGATACGGATTCGGCTGACCGTGCCGGACAGGTTGCCGATGGTCACCACGTCCCCGATGCGCACGGGCCGCTCGAACAGGATGATCAGACCGGAAATGAAGTTGGCGAAGATTTCCTGCAGACCGAAACCCAGGCCCACCGACAGCGCGGCAACCAGCCATTGCAGCTTGTCCCAGCTCACGCCGAGAGTCGACAGGGTGGAGACCAGGCCGATGCCGGCCAGGGCATAGGACAGCAGCGTCGTGGTCGCATAGGCGCTGCCCTGGGCCAGGCGCATGCGCGACAGCACCAGGACCTCCAGCAGGCCCGGCAGGTTGCCCGCCAGCACCACGGTGATACCGAGGATCACCAGTGCCCCGAGCAGATCGCTCAGGCTGATCTGCGACGAGGTGGCGGTGTCGCCGGTGCCACTGGTGAATTCGTAGAGGGTGACGTTATCCAGGTAGGAGATCACCGAGATCAGGTCCGACCAGACCCAGTAGAGGGCGATCAGGAACAGGCCGAACATTGCCAGCCGGGTCAGGCGCAGCGACTGCTGGTTGACCTGTTCGATGTCCATGCCGGTTTCCCTCGGGACATCGCCGAGTTCGCTCTTGTCCTCGCCCTGCGCCTGGCGGCTGGCCATTGCGCGCTGGTAGGCCAGGCGCCTGGCCGCGACCGTCAGAGCACGTATCAGGGTGGCCTCGAGGACGATCCAGATCATCAGCAGGTAGAGCGTGTCGATCAGGCGGTCGGTCAGTTTCAGCGCCGTGTAGTAATAACCGAACCCGACCGCGACCATCAGCACCAAGGGCAGGACGCTGAACAGCAGGCCGATGAGCATCCGCACCGGTGGCGCGTTCTCGCTCGATGGGCCCTTGAGCAGCAACTGCATCAGGCGCCAGCTCATCAGGCCGAAGCAGGTCATCACCACCACGATGCCGATAACGTCATCGGCGAGGGCCGCGGGCTGATGCTCGGCGATCGCCACCACTGCGACCAGTGCCATGACGATCAGGCCCAGACGGCGTACCTGGTTGCGCAGAAACGCGACCTGGGGCTTGGACCAGCGGAAGTGCGTCTCGGCGATGCGGCCGGGCGACAGCATGCGATACGCGGCATAGAACACCAGCCAGGCTTGCGCGACCTCGTATAGCGATGCGCCCAGGCTGTAGTTCTGGCCCCGGGCGTCCGTCTGCAGCACGTAGCCACAGAGCGCGAGGAACAGCGCGCCGGGCAGCGCCAGCAGCAGATTGAGCAGCAGCGCCAGCGGCGTGTGCAGCTGGCTGTCCTTGCGGAAGTGGCCAATGTCGCGCCCCATCGCGTCCAGCCTGTCTTCAATGGCCTGGCGGCGCCAGAGCAGCACAGCGATGAGCAGCAGCAAGGGCAGGAAGAACAGCGGCCGCTCGAGCAGGCCGGCGGCCAGTTCCGCCAGCACCGAGGTCCAGGGCATCGCGTTGATCTGGGCCTCGAGCAGGCGAGGCACGCTGTTGAACCAGGACAGGTCCAGCGGCTTGTTGCTCGGAATCCAGAACATCTGCTCATCGAGTGTGTCGCGCAGGGCCTGTGCCGTCTGCTGTAACTGGCGCTGGTTGAGCTGCAGCGTGATCGACTGGTTCAGCATCGCATTCAGTTCGCGATTGAGCCGGTCGAGCAGGGATGCGCGGGTGGTCATCAGGTCCAGCAGCGTCTTGCGCAGCTCCGGGGTCACGTCTTCAGGAGGCTGGTTCGCCAGCAGCTGCTCCACGTACTCCAGCGGGTCGGCACTGGCTTCGCGGCGTTTGTTCAGCTCGAACTGATAAAGCCGGATATCGGCGATCTCGTCGGCCAGATTATTGTCCATGCTGATCTGCGGAAGCGCCTGCTTCTGCTGGTAGAGGATCTTCGAGAGCAACAGGCTGCCTTCGAGCACGGTGATCTGTTCTTCGAGCGCCTGGTCGGCCTGATTGAGGTTGTCGAGCTGCTGGCGGGTTTGGAGGTTCTGCTGGGTCAGCTTGTTGTGCCGCTCGGTGGCACGCAGCAGGTAGTCCGAAAGCTTCAGGTTCTCCGCGCTTTCGGCGGCGACCAGCTTGTCGGAGCCGGCGAGCTGGGCCTTGCGCGAAAGTTCGGCGACAGTCTGCTCCGACTCCTCGCGGCGCTTGTCGTTGATCAGCGATTGCAGCGCCTCGGTTTCCTGCTCGGTGCGGGCGATGCGCTCGGCCAGCAGGTCGCGCTGGGCCTTGCCCAGGTCCTGCAGCAGGCTGTTGCCGCCCAGCTCCTCCCGGCGGAGCTCGATCAGCGCGTTGAGCGCGGCCAGTTCGGCCGTCAGCTGTTCACGGCGCTCGCCTGTGATGGGTTTGCCGGACTCTCGCCCCGGCTTGAGCAGGGCGTTGATTTCCTGGATGCGCGACTGGCTGGTACTGATTTCCGACTGCGCGCGCTCGGGGCGGGTCTGCGCACTGATGATCAGGCTGTTGGCACTGGCGAAGGCCTTCTGCATTTCGGCGAGCTGTTCGAGCAGCTCGGTCATCCGCTGTTCGATCGCCTGGGTGCTCTGCCTGGCGTAGCGCCCGGCGACATCGGTCGGCGGGGTGCTCTTGAGCTTGGTCAGCTCGCGCTGGGCATCGTTGATCTGCTTGGGCGCGCCTGCCAGCTGCTGCTTGAGGTCTGCCAGGCGCTCGGCGTTCGCGGCGGCCTGTTCGTTGAGCCGTTGGGCCTGTTCCGCCGCGCTTTGGGTCGGCTTCTGTTCGGCTTCGGCCTGGGCGGTAGAGGCCGAGTCGGGTGCGGCCTGGGCGGCGCTGAAGGGGAGGATGAGGGCGAAGAGGCTCGCCGTCAGGAATCTGTGCAAAGAGTGCATAGGTGCTTCGGCAGGATGAAAAGGCCGAAGTCTACCTACGCTTTAAATCGCTAGCGAGCCGCGTGGTGTCGAAGGCGTCGAACGGTCTTCGGCCCGTCTTGCAAAAGTGCGCGATGGGCCTCGTTCTCGCTCTAGAACATCAGGGTCGGGCCGGGTTTGCTGTCCTCGGGAAACTTCAGGCCGACCTTGCGCACCTCGCCGCCTTCCATCGTAGCGACCGTCCAGGTCAGCCCGTTCCAGTCGATGTGGTCGCCCACCACCGGCTGGCCACCCAGACGGCGGGTGAGGAAGGTGCCGATGGGCTGGCTACCATCGATGCCGTCGAGCTTGAGCCCATACAATGCGGCAATGGCGCCGAGTTCAGCCTCGCTTTCCAGGATGAAGTCACCGAAGAAGCGCATGTCCTGGCCGCGGATCGGGGCTTGGCTGAACAGCTTGCCCAGGGCGGGCAGGTCGGCTTCGTGACCGATCACGCAGAGGATGTCGTTGACCTGCAGGCGAGTACTGCCTGATGGATGCAACAGATCCTGTCCGCGGAAAAGCGCGGCGATGCGGGTGCCCGGCGGCATCTTCAACTCACGTAGGGCTGCGCCCACGCACCACTTGCTGGCACTCAGGCGGTACATGAACAGCTCCCACTGGCTGGTGGTATGCACCTGCAGGCCGGTGCGTGAGATCGGCAACGGCGAGGGCGGAACCTCGACTTTCGCCTTGCGCGCTGCCCAGCCGAGGGTCGTGCCCTGCAGCAGCAGCGAGACCAGCACGATGAAGAAGGCGACATTGAAGAACAGCTGTGCGTGATCGAGCCCTGCCATCAGCGGGAACACCGCAAGGATCACCGGCACCGCACCGCGGAGCCCGATCCAGGAAATGAACGCGCGTTCGCGCAGGTTGAAGCCGCGAAACGGCAGCAGGCCGATGAACACCGACAGCGGCCTGGCGAAGAAGATCATCCACAGCGACAGCAGCAGCGCCGGTACCGCAATGGGCAGCAGGTCGCTGGGCGTCAGCAGCAGGCCGAGCACGAGGAACATGCCGATCTGGCTGAGCCAGGCCAGGCCGTCGAACATGTGCAGGATGCCGTGGCGGTTGCGGATCGGCCGATTGCCCAGCAGCAGGCCGCAGACGTAAACCGCCAGGATGCCGCTGCCGCCCACCGCGCCGGACAGAGCGTAGATCATGATGCCGCCGCTGACTGCCAGCAGCGGATAGAGACCGTCGGCGACGTCCAGCCGGTTGATCAGCTTGAGCAGCAGCCAGCCGCCGGTCAGGCCCAGCACGATACCGATACCGAACTGCTGGAACAGACTGAGGAATACCGACCAGCTGAAGCTGGTGTGGCCCGAGGCGATCATGCCGATCAGGGTGACGGTGAGGAACATCGCCATCGGGTCGTTGCTGCCCGACTCGATCTCCAGGGTCGAGCCGACCCGTTCGTTCAACCCTTTACCGTTGAGCAGGTTAAACACGACGGCCGCGTCGGTGGAGCCAACGATGGCGCCAATCAAGAGTCCCTCGATCAGCTTGAGGTCGAACAGCCAGGCGGCGGCGAGGCCGGTCAGCCCCGCAGTGATGGCCACGCCTACGGTGGCGAGTGACATCGAGGGCCAGAGGGCGACGCGGAAGGTGGCCTTGCGGGTACGCATGCCGCCATCGAGCAGGATGATGGCCAGCGCCAGGTTACTGATGATGAAGGCCAGGTGGTAATCGTCGAAGACGATGCCGCCGACACCGTCGACCCCGGCGAGCATGCCCACGGCAAGGAAGATAACCAGAATCGGTACGCCCAGGCGGGTCGACAGCGAGCTCATCAGAATGCTTGCAGCAACCAACAGGGCACCGATAAAGAACAGGTGGTTGATGTTGCCGACGTCCAAATGAGCTCTCCAGGGCAAGCGCGCCCGGACGAATATGCAGGGCGCATGCCACGATTCTAACCTGATGATTTCAGAGGCTGTCAAAAAAGCGCCCCTCAGGGGAGGGGCGTTGGTCTGAACAGCAGGTACAGGCGGCCGGCAGGTATCGCCGGCAACGGTCAGAACCAGTTGTCCTGCATCTCGAGCGTGGTGGTGTCGCGTGCCTCGAGCAGATCGAGGTCGGGGTGACAGCCAGGGATTTCCCAGGTAAGGAAGAAGCGCGCGGCCTGTAGCTTACCCTTGTAGAAGGCCACGTCGGCCGGGTTGCCGCGCGCCAGTCCCTGTTCGGCATGGATTGCCTGTTCGAGCCAGCGCCAGCCGATCACCGTGTGGCCGAACACCTTGAGATAGAGCGCCGAGTTGGCCAGCGCGAGGTTGACTTTGCCGGCCACCAGATCGCCGAGCAAGCCCTGGCTGATCGGCACCAGTCGGGCCAGCAGCGCCTGTAGCGGCTCGCGTAGCGGCATGAGCGAGTCGTACGGGCGCGCCTGTTCGCAGGTCTGGCGGATCAGTGCGAGCAGATGGCGCAGGCCACGGCCGCCGTTCTGCGTCAGCTTGCGGCCAAGAAGGTCGAGCGACTGGATGCCGTGGGTGCCTTCGTGGATCGGGTTCAGGCGGTTGTCGCGGTAATACTGTTCGACCGGGTATTCGCGGGTGTAGCCGTGGCCGCCGAGCACCTGGATGGCCAGTTCGTTGGCCTTCAGGCAGAACTCCGAAGGCCAGGACTTGACGATCGGGGTCAGCAGGTCGAGCAGCTCGTGAGCGTTCTGCCGGGTTTCCTCGTCGTCCGCGGTGCGCTGGTCGTCGACCAGGCGCGCGGCGTACAGGCCCAGGTCGAAGGCGCCTTCGACGTAGGCCTTCTGTGTCAGCAGCATGCGCTTGACGTCGGTGTGCTCGATGATCGGCACCTGCGCCGAGCTCGGGTCCTTGCCGTCTGGCAGGCGGCCCTGTGGGCGTTCGCGGGCGTACTCGAGCGAATAGAGGTAGCCGGCGTAGCCGAGCATGATCGCACCCATGCCGACGCCGATGCGCGCGTCGTTCATCATCTGGAACATGTACGACAGGCCCTTGTGCGGCTCGCCCACCAGATAGCCGATGCATTCGCCGTGATCGCCGAAGTTGAGCGCCGTGGAGGTGGTGCCGCGCCAGCCCATCTTGTGGAACAGCCCGGCCAGCAGCACGTCGTTGCGTGGGCCGAGGCTGCCGTCATCGTTGACCAGGAACTTGGGCACGATGAACAGGCTAATGCCCTTCACCCCGGGCGGGGCGTCCGGCAGCTTGGCCAGCACCATGTGGACGATGTTTTCCGACAGCGGGTGATCGCCGCCGGAGATGAAGATCTTGTTGCCTTTGAGCCGGTAGGTGCCGTCGCCGGACGGCTCGGCGCGGGTGCGCAGGTCCGACAGCGAGGAGCCGGCATGCGGCTCGGTCAGCGCCATGGTGCCGAAGAACCGGCCCTCGAGCATCGGCTGCAGGAAGCGTTGCTTCTGCTCCTCGCTGCCGAACGCCTCGATCAGGTGCGAGGCGCCCATCGACAGCATGGCGTAGGACGAGGTGCCGACGTTGGCCGCCTGGAAGTGCGCGAAGCAGGCCCGTGCCAGCAGGTTCGGCAGCTGCATGCCGCCGTCCTCGAAGTCGCGCGAGGCATTGAGGAAGCCGGCCTCGATGAAGGCGTCGACCGCCGGCTTGACCTCGGGAATGAGGATGGCTTCGCCGTCCTTGTAGATCGGCTCGTTCTCGTCGGCCTTGCGGTTGTGCGGGGCGAAGAACTTCTCGGCGAGGCTGCGCGCGGTCGACAGCGCGGCATCGAAGGTCTCACGGTTGTGGTCGGCATAGCGCTGGCGCTGGGTCAGCGCCTCGGCATCCAGCACTTCGTAGAGTTCGAACGCCAGGTTGCGCGAGCTGAGCAGGGTCTCGGACATTGGGGACACCTCGGGTTTCTTGTGCGCCCGAGTCTAAGGAGGGCGCGGCGTGCCTCCTAGCTCCATCCATTGCACTGATGAAGGCCTAACACGGGCGGCGTGATGGCTCAGCGCGCCCGCGCGAACAGGCGGTCCAGCAGCTGCGACAACAGTCCGCCGGCCAGGCCCAGCCGCGCCAAGTGGTCTTCAGCGTACCGGACGTGCTCCTTCAGGAGCTGACGGGTGGCGTCGGCGCCGAGCAGCGATATGACGGTCGACTTGCCATCATCCTTACCGCTGTCCTTGCCGGTCTGCTGGCTGCTCATGCTGTCATCGAGGTCGTCGAGCAACTGGAAGGCGTGCCCCAGTTCAACGGCGAATCCACGTAGCAAGTTGCGCTGCCTGACATCGCAACGGGCGAACAATGCAGCCATCTCCAGGGCGGCGGTGAACAGCGAACCGGTTTTGAGCTGATTGGCGTTGGCAATGGCATCCAGGGGCCGTTGCTGACGTCCCTCGCGCAGGTCGAAGTACTGGCCGCGTACCAGCCCCTGGGATCCAATCGCTTGTGACAGCAGGCAGACCATCTGCGTACGCACAGGATGCGCAACGCCCTGCGCGCAGGCCGCTACGCTGAAGGCATGGCTGAGCAGCGCCACGGCCGCAAGGATCGCGATGTCTTCACCGAACTGCACGTGGATGGTAGGCCGGCCGCGGCGCAGGCTGGCGTCGTCCATACAGGGCATGTCATCCAGAAACAGGGAGGCGGCATGAATCATTTCCAATGCGCAGGCGATATCGAAAGCGCCTTCGTCGAGCCGGTCAAAGTCCTGCAGGGCGAGCAGCAACAGCAGCGGTCGTATGCGTTTGCCGGGCGCCAGAGTGCCTTCGCGCATGGCGGCGGCAATGGGGTCTTGTGGATGTGTCGGGCCGGGCAGCAGCTCGCCAAGCCGAGTGTCGACACGGGTACGGAGTGCTCTGAGGAATTGCTCGAGAACCGTCTGTGGGTCTGAAACAGACAGTGCCATTGGATACCCCCGTGGGTGACTGCAATGCGCCCTAATTTTGTACAAGATGTACAAGTCTCGGCACCATTAGTGACCTCAAGCGTCAAAATTAGGTCATTGCTCTGGGAGCGGACCATGAACGAAGAGCTTCTGGTGACACGCAAAAATGACCATCTCGATATCGTGCTTGACCCACTGCGTGCGCGACGGGTGGCCTCGACGGGCTTTGACATGCTGACATTCGAGCACTGCGCGCTACCGGAGTTGCATCTGGATCAGGTGGATATCTCCGCATCGTTGTTCGGACGCCGATTGGCCGCACCTTTGCTGATCAGTTCGATGACTGGTGGTGCCGCGCGTGCCGCTCAGATAAACCATAGCCTGGCAGCGGCCGCCGAGACGTTGGGAATAGCGCTGGCGGTCGGTTCGCAGCGCATTGCGCTGGAAACCGATGCCGACCAGGGGTTGACCCGTCAACTGCGGCAGTTGGCCCCAAGCGTGCCGTTGCTCGCCAACATCGGCGCCGCGCAGCTGGTGGCTGGTTATGGGCTGGCTCATGCGCGCCGCGCGGTAGAGATGATCGAGGCCGACGCGCTGATCATTCATCTCAACCCGTTGCAGGAAGCCGTGCAGCAAGGCGGGGACCGCGACTGGCGCGGTGTGCTGTCTGCGATCAAGCGACTGGCGGCTAAGCTCGACGTGCCCATTGTGGTGAAGGAGGTGGGGGTCGGACTGTCGCCCCGGGTGGCGCGACAACTGGTCGAAGCCGGGGTGTCGGTGCTCGACATCGCGGGTGCCGGCGGCACCAGTTGGGCTGCCGTGGAGGCGGAGCGCTCCGCCGACCCGCAACAGCGGGCAATCGCTCAGGCATTCGCGGGCTGGGGCATCCCCACCGCGCAGGCGCTGCAGATGGTGCGTCAGGAGTGCCCGGCGGCCACGTTGATCGCCTCGGGCGGCATTCGCGACGGCGTCGATGCAGCCAAGGCGATTCGCCTGGGGGCCAACCTGGTCGGGCAGGCCGCCGGGGTCCTGGACGCCGCGCTGCTTGGCCCCGATGCGGTCATCGACCATTTCCAAGTGCTGATCCAGCAGCTGCGCGTGGCCTGTTTCTGCACCGGTTCGGCGGATCTGGCTGCGCTGTCACGCGCGCCGCTGTTGACCGACATTGCGCGATGACGCACTTCGCCGTCATCGCTCCACCTTTCCACAGTCACCTGCGCGCCCTTGAAGCGATTTCCAGCGAGTTGATCAGGCGTGGGCATCGGCTGACCTTCGTTCAACAGGCCGACGTCTGCGCTGCCCTGTGCCATCCGGCGCTGCAATTCGCCGCGGTGGGTGCCGCCAGTCATCCGCCCGGTTCGATGCAGGCGGTCATTTCTCGTGCCGCGAGGCCCGGCGGCCCGTGGGGGCTCAAACGTGTGATAGCCGATCTGGCCTGCGCGACAGACATGCTCTGCCGCGAAGCGCCGTTGGTGCTGTCGACCTTGGGTGTGGAGGCGGTGATAGCCGACCAGATGGAGCCTGCCGGCGCGCTGGTGGCCGAATCGCTGGGGTTGCCTTATGTCTCGGTTGCCTGTGCTCTGCCGTTCAACCGCGAGCCGCTGATGCCATTACCAGTGATGCCCTGGCGGTACCAGGCGACGCCCTGGGGCGAGCAGCTCAACCTGCACAGCGCTCGTGTCTACGACTGGATGATGCGGCCCCACGGCGATGTGATCGCGGCCCACGCCGCGGCGTTTGGTCTGGCGCCGCGGCGAACACTCAGCGAGTGCCTGTCTCCCTTGCTGCAGGTAAGCCAGACACCTATCGACTTCGATTTCCCACGTCAGGCGCTACCGCGTCATGTCCATGCGGTGGGGCCGCTGCGCATGCCGCTGCAGGACGAGCCGCCATTGACGTTGCCCATCGAAACGCGTCGGCCCTTCGTGTTCGCCTCCTTCGGCACCCTTCAGGGCTATCGTTTCGGATTGTTCCAGCGCATCGCCCGGGCCTGTCGCGAGCTTGACGTGCAGTTGCTGGTGGCCCACTGCGGTGGGCTGGATCACCGGCAGGAGCAGCGGCTGCAGAAGGCTGGTGCAACCTGGGTAACTGATTTCGCGCCACAGCGCTCCGTGCTGGCCAATGCTCAGGCGGTGGTTACCCATGCAGGACTCAATACCGTGCTCGATGCATTGGAGGCAGGTGTGCCGGTGCTGGCGCTCCCGATCGCCTTCGACCAACCTGGTGTGGCCGCGCGGGTCGAATACGCGGGAGTCGGCTTGCGCCTGAATCATCGCATCGCCCGCAGTAGCGACATCTGCAACGCCTTGTTGCGGCTGCTGAGCGAGCCGGCCTTTCACGAACGTGCCAGCGCGCTTGGCCGCGAAGTCCGGGTGTCCGGTGGTGCGGCTCGCGCTGCCTATCTGATCGAAACGGCGGTCAGGCGCAACCGGCCGCTGACGAGGGATGACGATGACCTCTGATGCCGATCTCATTCTTGTCGGTGGCGGCCTGGCCAACGGGCTGCTCGCCTGGCGCCTGCGCGAGGCGCGGCCAGGCCTACGGATACTGCTGCTCGAACAGGGCCGGGCGCTCGGCGGCAATCATACCTGGTCGTTCCATGACTATGATCTGAGCGAAGCTCAGCACGCCTGGATCGCGCCGCTGGTCTCGCAGCGTTGGGACCATTACCGGGTCGTCTTTCCCCTACTACGACGGGAACTGCGCAGCGGTTATGCCTCTATTCTGTCCGGGCAGTTCCATCAGTGCCTGATGGCGCGACTGGGGGACGCCGTGCGCCTCAATGCCGAGGTGAAAACGGTAGAGCCACAGCGGGTGGTGATGGCGGACGGCGAGGTGCTGACGGCGCCCGCGGTGATCGATGGCCGTGGCGTGCGTCGCAGTCGGCACCTGGCCCTGGGCTTTCAGAAGTTTCTTGGCCAGGAGGTGCGGCTGGCCGTGCCCCACGGTCTGACGGGGCCGATCATCATGGATGCGAGCGTCGCCCAGCATGACGGCTACCGGTTCATCTACGTGCTGCCGCTCGCCGCCGACCGCCTGCTGATCGAAGACACCTACTATGCCGACGGCGAGGCGGTGGCGTCCGAGACCCTGCGCGACAATATCGCCGGTTACGCCTCGGTCAATGGCTGGCGCATCACCGAGGTGGAGCGGGAGGAGCAGGGCGTGCTGCCGATCGTGTTGTCGGGCGATCCCGACGCGTTCTGGCGCGACGCCGGGGGCGTGCCTCAAAGCGGTCTGTCCGCCGGTCTGTTTCATCCGACCACCGGGTATTCGCTCCCCGATGCGGTACGTCTGGCCGACCACCTACTCGCGCTCGATCGCTGGACCAGCGCCGAGTTGTGCACCGCCATCGGCAAGCATGCGCGGCGGCAATGGCGTGAGCGCGGCTTTTTCCGTCTGCTCAACCGCATGCTGTTCATGGCGGGGCGGCCTGACCATCGCTGGCAGGTCATGCAGCGCTTCTACCGGCTGCCCGAGCCGCTGATCCAACGCTTTTATGCGGCGCGCCTGACGCCGTGGGATCGGCTGCGCATCGTGTCTGGCAAACCTCCGGTTCCGCTTGGCGAGGCGCTGCGTGCGCTGGCCGCCGACAACCTGCACCTCAAGGACTCCCGATGAGTACTTCCGAACGCGTTGGATCCGCGCCCAGGCGAGCCGTGGTGATCGGTGCGGGTTTCGGCGGCCTGGCCCTGGCGATCCGTCTGCAGGCTGGCGGCGTGCAGACCACCATGCTGGAGAAGCGCGACAAGCCGGGCGGGCGCGCATACGTCTGGCACGATCAGGGGTTCACCTTCGATGCCGGCCCCACGGTGATTACCGATCCGGCGGCGCTCGAGGAGCTGTTCACCCTGGCCGGCAAGCGCATGGCTGATTACGTGGAATTGCTGTCGGTGAGCCCGTTCTATCGGCTGTGCTGGGAAGACGGCTACCGCTTCGATTACGTCAACGATCAGGCCGAACTGGACCGTCAGATCAGCGCGAAGAACCCGCGCGATGTGGACGGCTACCGGCGTTTTCTCGACTACTCCCGGGCGGTCTATGAAGAGGGCTACGTCAAGCTTGGCACCGTGCCGTTCCTGTCTTTTCGCAGCATGATCAATGCCGGCCCCCAGCTCGCCAAGCTGCAGGCTTGGCGCAGCGTCTACAGCATGGTGGCCAAATTCATCGAGGACGATCAGCTGCGCCAGGCGTTGTCGTTCCACTCGTTGCTCGTTGGCGGCAACCCGTTCGAGACGTCGTCCATCTATGCCCTGATCCACGCGCTGGAGCGCCAGGGTGGGGTGTGGTTTCCCCGTGGCGGCACCGGCGCGCTGGTAGACGGGATGGTGCGGCTGTTCCAGGACCTGGGCGGGCACCTTGAACTCGAAGCACCGGTGGCTCGGATAGAACTCGCCGGGGGCAAGGTCAACGCCGTCATCACTGAAGATGGCCGACGCTTCGAAACCGACGCCGCGGCCTCCAATGCCGATGTGGTTCACACCTATAAGGCGCTCCTGGGGCATGAGCCTCGCGGCCGACAGGAAGCTGCGCGGTTGTCGAAGAAGCGCTTTTCGATGTCGCTGTTTGTCATCCACTTTGGCCTCAAGCGCCGCCATTCGCATCTGCAGCACCACACGGTCTGCTTCGGGCCCCGCTATCGGGAGCTGATCGACGACATTTTCAAGCGCGAGACACTGGCCGACGATTTTTCGCTGTACCTGCATGCGCCGTGCGTAACTGATCCGTCGCTCGCGCCCGAAGGCTGCGCCAGCCACTACGTGCTGGCCCCGGTGCCGCACCTGGGTACCGCCGGCATCGATTGGGCGGTCGAGGGCCCGCGGTACCGCGACCGCATTTTCGAGTACCTAGAGCGTTACTACATTCCGGGGCTTCGCGAAGATCTGGTGACCCACCGGATCTTCACGCCGCATGATTTTCGCGATGAGCTCAATGCGCACTTGGGCTCGGCCTTCTCGCTGGAGCCAATCCTGACGCAAAGCGCCTGGTTCCGTCCCCACAACCGCGACGACAAGATTCCGAACCTCTATATCGTCGGTGCCGGGACCCACCCGGGGGCCGGTGTTCCCGGCGTAGTGGGGTCGGCCAAGGCCACGGCGGGGCTGATGCTCGAGGCGTGCGGCAATGAATGATCAGGTTGTCAGCCACTCGACCCAAGCGATTAACGTCGGCTCCAAGAGCTTCGCGGCGGCCGCCAAGCTGTTCGACGAGCGCACCCGACAAAGCGCGGTGATGCTGTATGCCTGGTGCCGACATTGCGACGACGTGATCGACGGCCAGGTGCTTGGTCATGGGCAGCAGGCGGGCGATCGCTCGGCGGGCCAGGCGCGCCTGGCCGAGCTGATCGAGCTCACCGAGCAGGCGTATCGAGGCCAGCCGATGAGCGACCCCGCCTTCGCCGCGTTCCAGGCAGTGGTGCAGCGCCATGCCATCCCGAGGCGCTATCCGCTGGAGCATCTGGAAGGGTTTCGCATGGACGTCGAAGGCAAGCATTACGCGACCCTCGATGACACGCTGCTCTACTGCTACCGGGTCGCTGGCGTGGTGGGCTTGATGATGGCCAGGGTGATGGGCGCCGAAGACGAGGCCACGCTCGATCGCGCCTGCGACCTTGGCCTTGCCTTCCAGCTCACCAATATTGCGCGAGACCTCGTCGAGGACGCGGCCATCGACCGGATCTATCTGCCTGCCGACTGGCTCGCCGAGGTTGAAGTGCCCGCCGACGAGCTGGCCGAACCGTGTCATCGGCAGGCTTTGGCGGTGCTGGCGGCGCGTCTGGTGGACCTGGCCGAACCTTACTACGCCTCGGCGTTACAGGGGCTGGCGGATTTGCCAGTGCGCTCGGCCTGGTCGATCGCAACCGCCCATGCGGTCTATCGGCAGATTGGCATCGAAGTCAAAGCGCGCGGCGCCAGTGCCTGGGATACCCGGGTATCGACCAGTCGCACACAGAAGCTGCGCTTTCTTCTCGCTGGCGCAGGGGTGGCGCTGGCCTCGCGGTGGAAGAGGATCAGGCCGCGTCCTGCCGGTCTGTGGACTCGGCCTCGCTAGCCCGGCGCAGCCGCCTGCCGTGCAGCTCGCGCAACCGCTGGCGAAGCACGGCCACCGGCGGGGCGTAAAGAAAGCCGAACGACACGCAGCGATCTTTGCCCTCGACCGCATGATGCAGCCGGTGCGCCTGATAGAGCCGCTTGAGGTAGCCGTTGCGCGGCACGTAGCGCAGCGGCCAGCGATGATGCACCAGACCGTCGTGGGCGACGAAATAAAAGAATCCGTAAGCTGTCATCCCGGCGCCCACCCATTCGAGCGGGCTGTAGCCTGCGGTGCCCAGCGCGATCAGAACGACCGCGACTGCGGCGAACACCACGGCGAAAAGATCGTTCTTCTCGAACCAGCCTGTACGTGGCTCATGGTGGGAGCGGTGCCAGCCCCAGCCCCAGCCGTGCATCACGTACTTGTGCGCCCACCAAGCGAACAGCTCCATCCCGGCGAGGGTAGCGAGAAACACCAGCGAGTTGATCAGTAGCGTCATGGCGAGAACCTTCGAACCGTTGGGCGACAGTCTACGCCCGTCGCCTCGGCCTGTTGAGCGCCGCGCGACGCCTGACCGCGTCCATGGCTGGCGCTACAATGTCCGGCTTGCCAGGAGCCTTCGATGAACTACCGCCACGCCTTTCATGCCGGCAACCATGCCGACGTCTTCAAGCATCTCGTGCTCAGCCAGCTGTTCGCCCTGCTCGGTCGCAAGGACGCGCCGCTGGCGTATCTGGACAGCCATGCTGGGGTCGGTCTCTACGACCTCTCGGGTGATCAGGCAAGCCGTACCGGCGAATGGCAGCAGGGCGTCGGCCGGATCTGGGGCAGGGAAGACGTCCCGGCGGCCCTGGCCCCTTATCTGGACGTGGTCAGGGCGCTCAACCCCGATGGCCAGCTGCGCTACTACCCCGGCTCGCCCGAACTGGCACGCCGGCTGAGCCGCGATCAGGACCGTCTGCAACTCAACGAAAAGCATCCCCAAGACGGTCGTCTGCTGAAGGACAACATGGCCGGCGACCGGCGTGTGGCCGTGCATCTGGGCGAGGGCTGGCACGTGCCGCGGGCGCTGATGCCGACCGCCGAGAAGCGTGTGGTGTTGCTGATCGACCCGCCCTTCGAGCAGGCCGACGAGCTGAGCCGCTGCGTGGAGGCGCTCAAGGACGCGCTCGGGCGCATGCGCCAGACGGTCGGGGTGATCTGGTACCCGATCAAGGATGAGCGCCAGTTGCGCCGTTTCTACCAGGATCTCGCAAGAAGCGGCGCGCCGAAGTTGTTGCGGGCCGAACTCCATGTGCATCCGACCGACGATGCCAGCCGCCTCAATGGCTCGGGGTTGGCGATCGCCAATCCACCCTGGGGCCTCGAAGAGCAGCTGCGCGAGGTGTTGCCCTGGCTGGCCGCCCAACTGGCGCAAAGCGAAGGCGGCTGGCGGCTGGACTGGCTGATCGAGGAAGGCTCGAAGTAACGCCGGTCAGCGCGGGGGCACGATCGGCACGAGCAGCGAGCGCCCGACACCTCGTGGATCACTGGCGGCGTCGAGGCGGCCGGAGCGCTTGTCCCAGTGCAGGACCTGCTGATTGCCGTAGGCGCGTTCCATCGGTTTGAGCCGGTGGCCCAGCGCTTCGAGCGCGTTTATCTGCCCGGCATCGAACGCCCCGACTTCGTATTCGACGACATCCGGCAGGTACTGGTGGTGATAACGCGGCGTGGCCGCCCAGGCGTCGGCCGGCTCTGCGCTCAGGTGCGACAGTGCCGAGAGCAGCACCATGCTCGGGATACGGCTGCCGCCTGGTGTACCGAATGTCGCGAAGTCCGACGGCCCTTCGATGAAGGTCGGGCTCATGCTCGACAAGGGGCGCTTTCCGCCGGCGATGGCGTTGACCTGGCTGGCGGCCAGGCCATAGGCATTGCTGCCCGACAGATCGGCAGCGAAGTCGTCCATCTCGTTGTTCAGCAGCACACCGGTCCCGGGCACCGTGAAGGCGGCGCCGAACATGAAGTTCAGCGACAGGGTGGCGGCGACCGCATTGCCCTCGGCATCGATGACGGCGAAGTGGGTGGTGTTCTCGCCCTCGCGCCAGGCCGGTGCGGGCGGCAGGTCGACGCTGGGCGTGGCGCGTTGCGGGTCGATCTCTTCTGCAAGGCGGTCCAGATAGGCCGGCGCGAGCAGTTGCTGCAGCGGGTTGTCGGTGAAGTCCGGATCGCCGAGCAGGCCTCGGTCGCGGTAGGCACGGCGCAGCGCCTCGATGACCAGGTGCGGGCGCAGCGGTGGCTGCGTCGCCTGCCAGTCGAGCCGCTCGAGGATGCCCAGGCTCTGGGCGAGGGCCACACCTCCGGCCGACGGCGGTGGCGCGCTGATCAGCTCGCGACCCTCGGCAAGATCAACGCGCAATGGTTCGCGCTCCACGCTGCGATAGTCGGAAAGGTCCTGCTCGGACCAGATCCCTCCAGCCGCACGCACCCCGGCGACCAGTTTCTCTGCCAATGGACCACGGTAGAAGCTGTCGCGGCCATGTGTGGCCAGCCCTTCGAGGGTCTCGGCCAGCTCCGGCTGGCGCAGCTGATGCCCCTCGGTAGGCAACTCCCCCTTGACGAGAAAGAGCCGTGCGCTCTCCGGATCGTCCCGTAGTGCGGAAAGCCGCCATCCGGCACGTTCGCGGTACACGGCATCGACCTTGAAGCCTTCGCGGGCCAGCTCGATTGCCGGTGCCAGGGTGGCGGCCAGTGGCAAGCGACCATAGTGGGTCGCCAGATCGTCCCAGGCGGCAGGCGTTCCGGGGATCGCCGCCGCCAGCGGGCCGTTGAGCGAGAGGTCGCGCTGGGCCTTGCCGTCGCGTACGTAGAGGTCGGCGGTAGCGGCTAGAGGCGCCCGTTCACGGGCGTCGAGGAACCGGTAACGCGTCGGCTGCCCGGCCTCACGCAGCAGAAAGAAGCCGCCACCGCCAACGCCTGAGCCGTAGGGCTCCACCACCGCGAGCGCGGCGCTGATCGCCACGGCCGCGTCGAAGGCGTTGCCGCCCGCCTGGAGAATTCGCTGGCCCACCTCGCTCGCCAGCGGGTGGGGCGTGGCGATTGCGCCCTGGCCGGGCGCCTGGCTCTGCGCAGCGGCTGCCAGCGCCAGCGAGGCGATGCACAGGCCGAACAGCCACTGCCGAGCGGAGCGAGCCACCGGCAGGGGCATTGATCAGGCCTTGCCGGTGATGATGAGGTATTTCTGCATCAACTGGTCCTTGGTCTCGACGTTGCTTTCATCGAGGGGGATGCAATCGACGGGGCAGACCTGTTGGCACTGAGGTTCGTCGTAGTGGCCGACGCACTCGGTGCAAAGGTTGGGGTCGATGACGTAGATTTCCTCACCCTGGGAGATGGCGTTGTTCGGGCATTCCGGCTCGCACACATCGCAGTTGATGCAGTCATCGGTGATTATCAGGGACATCCAGCAGGCTCCTGCCATGGCGCGCGGCCGTGGCACAGGTAAAAACGGTGCGCGAATTGTGCCGCATCGTCGCTCGCCGTGCACCTGCGGGCGCCCAGTGGCGACGTCGGCAAGCGACGCGAGCCATGCCCGCCAGCGCTTACGGCTGGCTGTAGCGCTTGTGCAGCGCGTCCATCACGGTGGGGTGGACGAAGTTGCTGATGTCGCCACCCAGGCGGGCGATTTCGCGGATCAGCGTCGAGGAGATGTAGGAATACTTCTCCGACGGCGTGAGAAAGAGGCTTTCGAGTTCAGGTGCCAGGTGACGGTTCATGTTCGCCAGCTGGAACTCGTACTCGAAATCCGACACCGCCCGCAGGCCGCGCAGCAGGATGTTGGCGTTCTGCTCCTTGGCGAAGGTCGCCAGCAGGCTGGAAAAGCCGACAACTTCGACGTTGGGCAGGTGACGGGTCACCTCCTGCGCCAGCTCGACTCGCTGCTCGAGGGGAAACAGGGGATTCTTCCGCGGGCTTGCCGCGACGGCGATGATCACGTGATCGAACAGACGTGCGGCGCGCTCTACCAGATCGCCGTGGCCTTTGGTGATGGGATCGAAGGTTCCCGGATACAGCACTCGATTCATCGTGACGTCCTGACGGGTCCGTGGGGGCTGGGATGGTAGCGGCTCGGTATCGACAGCGTAAAGTCTGGAACAACCCGTGGCGATCTGCTTGAAAAGATAGCCGAGTGGCGGCCTTCGGCTGCGCGGGGTTCAGTTCGCGACAATGGCCGCGCGGCTCTCTGCATCGCAGGCGTTTATCTGGGACGAGCCGATGCTGCCCAGAGCTGGAACTACCGGAACCCACGGCCTGCTGCAAGCCAGCCGGGAATGCGCCGCTCCAGGTAATAGCGGGGGTGGAGGGGGCTGCCTTCGACGAAGCCGACATGTCCGCCTTTGTCGTGCAGTTCCAGCGTCGTGCAGGGCGACAGCTCCTCGGGTTCGGGCACGCTGTGGCGGAACACGAAGGGGTCATCCGCGGACTGGATCAGAAGCGTCGGTACGCGGATCCGGTCCAGGTAGTAGCGGCTCGAGGCTTGACGGTAGTAGTCCTGAGCATCGGCGAAACCGTGCAGCGGGGCGGTGACCCGGCCATCGAAATCCCAGAAGGTGCGCATTCCACTCAGCGAGCCGAGGCCCTCCAGTGTGGCCAGACGGTCGGCATGGCCGTGGTGAACGAACAGGCGCTGCTTGTTCTTCACGTAGGCGACCAGCTCGCGAATGAAGTGCGCCTGGTACACCCTGGAGAAACCGACCTTGATGCGATCGGCGCACTGGTCGAGGCGATAGGGCACCGAGACGGCGACGGCGCGTTGCAATGGACACTGCTCGCCCGTTTCGCCCAGGTACTTGAGCAGGATGTTTCCGCCCAGCGAATAGCCCACTGCCTGCAACGGCGCCAGTGGACGGGCCGCTTGCACGTGGGCGATGACTTCGGCCAGGTCGTCGCTGGCGCCTGAGTGGTAGGCGCGCGGCAGCAGGTTCGGCTCGCCGGAGCAGCCGCGCCAGTTGATCGCCACGCTGGACCAGCGCATCGCCGCCAGACGCTGCTGCAGCCCCAATACATAGTGCGAGCTGGACGAGCCGGTCAGCCCGTGGAGCACCAGGACCAGTGGCGATTCGGCCTCGTGCGGCCCATGCCAGTCGAGGTCGATGAAGTCGCCATCGGCCAGCCACAACCGCTCGCGTCGACGCCCGAGCGTGGGGGCTTTGCGAAAGAACGGATTCCACAAGGTCTGCAGGTGCGGGCCCGGCAGCCACCAGGCCGGCTCGAAGGGCTCGTCGGCGTCGCGCGTGGGATCGATGTCGAGTGCCAGTGTCACAAGAAGCTCCGTTACGCAAAGGCGTGGGCAGGCCGGACCGCGGCTCAGGGTACGGATCGTTCCCAGAGCGAGTAGTACACCTGGCCGGCCTGCTTTTCCCGGTGCAGTCGCCAGTTGCCCGGCATGCCGAGGCTCGAGGCAGGCGCCTCGCTTTCGGTGTAGATCCAGGCGTGATCGGCCAGCCAGCCCTTGTCTTCGAGCAGCTGGCACGTCGGCAGCAGCAGGTTCTTGTTGAACGGCGGGTCGAGGAAGACCAGGTCGAACGGCGTTGCGTGCTGGGTTTCCAGGTAGCGCAGGGCATCGCTCTGCAGCAGCTGGCCGTTGCCGCAGCTGAGTGTATCCAGGTGTTTGCGCAAGCTGGCGATGGCGTTGGCGTTGACGTCCAGCGCCAGGGCCATGCCGGCGCCGCGGGAGAGGGCTTCGAGATAGAGCGCGCCGCTGCCGGTGAACAGGTCGAACACACGCGCGCCGGAGAGGTAGGGCGCCAGCCAGTTGAACAGCGTCTCGCGCACCCGATCGGGCGTCGGGCGCAGGCCTTCAGCGTCCGGAAAGGAGAAGCGGCGGCTGCGCCATTCGCCGCCGATGATGCGTAGCTGGCCTTGGCCACCACGGGCATTAGGCCGGATCGGTGGAGTCGCCATCAATGCTCCGGAACGCCGCTGGGCTGTTCGATGGGTTGGTCGCTGGGCGGTGGCAGTTCCTTCTGCTCGACGCTGGGACCTGCGGTGACGATGACGAAGCCGTCAGCCTGCAGATGCTTGTTCATCGCTTCCCTGACTTGTTCGACCGTGACCTCCTGGACCTGTTGCATGAAGTCCTCGAGGTAGGTCAGTGGCAGGTCGTAGAAGCCGATGCTGCCCAACTGGCCGACGATGTCGGCATTGCTCGCGGTCGACAGCGGGAAGCTGCCGGCGATCTCGCGCTTGCTGCGCTCGATCTCGGCCTGGCTAGGACCATCGGCGAGGAACTCGCGTACCAGGCGTTGGACCAGCTCCAGCGACCCCTGAGCGAGCTCCGCGCGGGTCTGCAGGCTGATCATGAACGGGCCGTTACTGCGCATCGGGCTGAAGCCTGAATAGATGCCATAGGTCAGGCCGCGTTTTTCACGTACTTCCTCCATCAGGCGGGTGCCGAAACCGCCGCCGCCAAGGATCTGGTTGCCCAGGTAGAGGGCTGCGTAGTCCGGGTCGTCGCGCTCGATGCCGAGCTGGGCCAGTAGCAGGTGGGTCTGGTTGGACGGGAATTCGATATGGTGAGTGCCAGGCTCAGGCGCTGCAGGCACAGGCGTTGCCGCCAGCGCACTGCCAGTGGGCAGACTGCTCGATACGCGCGCAGCGACCGCCTCGGCCTCTTCGCGACTGAGGTCTCCGACCAGTGCGATCACCGCGTTGCCGGCGGCATAGGCGCGTGCATGGAAGCGCTGCAGCTGCTCGCGGCTGATGCCGGGAATCGATTCGGCGGTGCCTTCGCTGGGATGACCGTAGGGATGGTCGCCGTAGAGTTGAGTGAACAGCTCCAGGCTCGCCAGCTTGCCGGGGTTCTGCTTCTGCAACTCGAAGCCGGCCATCAACTGGTTCTTGATGCGCAGCAGCGAGCCTTCCGGAAAGGTCGGATGGCCGACCACCTGGCTGAACAGCTCCAACGCCGCGTTGCGTTTGTCGGCCTCGCTCAGGCTGCGCAGGCTGGCCACGGCCATGTCGCGATAGGAACCGTTGCCGAAGTCGGCGCCGAGCCCTTCGAAGCCTTCGGCAATCGCGGTGACGTCCTTGCCTTCGATACCCTCGTTGAGCATCGCATTGGTCAGCAGGGCCAGGCCGGGTGTGTCGCCGTCCTGGCTGCTGCCGGCAGCGAAGGTCAGGCGCAGGTCGAACATCGGCAACTCCGAGGCCTGAACGAACAGCACCTTGGCGCCCTCGGCGGTCTGCCAGCTCTGGATGTCCAGCGAGCGTCGGGCTAGCGGCTGATCGCCAAGCTCGGCGAGTGATTCCAGGGGTATCTGCTCCACGGCCGACTCGTCGGCTGGGGCAGGCGTCTCGACACCGGTCTGTGGTTCTGCGGGTGTTTCGGCCGGTGCGTGGGCCGGACGATTCACGCTCCAGGCGAGCAGCCCGACCAGGATCAGCAGCAACAGGCCGGACAGCCCGTGGCGCAAATGGCGCTTACTCATCGCGGGATTCCTCGGGCAGAACGTGGGCGACGCTCAGGCGCGAGCGGGTGAAATAGGTCCGCGCGGCCTGCTGGATGTCCTCGGGAGTGACGGCTTCGAGCGCGTTGAGCTCATCGTCCATCAGTCGCCAGGAGAGGCCGACCGTTTCCAGTCGGCCGATGGTGGTGGCCTGCTCGGTGATCGAGTCGCGCTCGTAGACCAGGCTGGCGATCACCTGGGCGCGAACGCGCTCGAGCTCTTCGGCCGACGGTGGTGTCTGCTTGAGCTGCTCCAGCTCTCGCCACAGGCCGGCCTCGACGTCTTCCAGGGTGCGCTGCTTCTGCAGGTTCGGCGCGGCACCGAGTACGAACAAGCTGTCGCCGCGCGGGTAGGCGCTGTACCAGGCCGAGGCGCTGATGACCAGTTCTTCGCCGCGCTCCAGGCGCGAGGGCAGCCGCGCGCTATAGCCGCCGTCGAGCAGCGCCGAGATCAGCCGCAGGGCGTGGATCTCTCGCGGATTCTCGGTCGTGGCCAGTCCCGGTACGTTGAACGCCATGATCAGGCTCGGCAGTTGCGTCCTGACATGCAGTTTCAGGCGCCGTTCGCCCGGCTCGTCGAGCTCCAGCGGCACCTTGGCCATGGGCACCGCACGTTTTTCGATCGGCCCGAAATAGCGCTCGGCCAGGCCGCGGACCTCTTCCACCGTGACATCGCCGACCACTACCAGGGTGGCGTTGTTCGGCGCGTACCAGGTCTGGTACCAGGCGCGCAGCTCCTCGACGGTCATCCGGTTCAGGTCGTCCATCCAGCCGATGGTGGGCGTGTGGTAGCCGCTGGCCGGATAGGCCATGGCCTTGAATCGCTCGAAGGCCAGCGCACTGGGCTTGTCGTCGGTGCGCAGACGACGCTCCTCCTTGATCACCTCTATCTCGCGGGCGAACTCGTCGGCCGGCAACTTGAGGCTGGCCAGCCGGTCGGCCTCCAGCTCGAAGGCGACGGCCAGGCGGTCCCGGGCCAGTACCTGGTAATAGGCGGTGTAGTCGTCGGAGGTGAAGGCATTCTCTTCAGCGCCGAGTTCGCGCAGTATTCGAGACGCCTCGCCAGGACCGAGCTTGCGACTGCCCTTGAACATCATGTGCTCCAGGGCGTGGGAGAGGCCGGTCTGGCCTGGTGTTTCGTAGCTGGAGCCGACCTTGTACCAGAGCTGCGAAACCACCACCGGCGCGCGATGGTCCTCGCGCACGATGACTTTAAGACCGTTGTCGAGGAAGAACTCGTGGGTCGGTTGCGGATCGGCTGCGATTGCCAGGCAAGGCAGGCAGAGTGTGCCGAACAACAGCACGGCACGGCGTAGCATCGAAGTCATAGACAGGACTCGTTCGGTTGCAGGCCGCATCGTCTGATGCGGGCTCCGTAAATGCGCGGTCATGGTAAAGGTGCGAGCGCACCAGGCAAAGGGCTGCGGCGAGGTGACGCCGGAACATGCCGGCGCCGATGGCGTCATACCAGGCGCGCTGGTCGAGGCGCGCTTAGCGCTGGCGCCCGGTGAGGTGCTAGGATATTCCCCCCATTTGGCCAGCAGCGCGCCTGCTGGTGTTTCGCCCTTTGAGAAAGTCTTCTCCATGTTTGGTTCCAACGACGACAAGAAGACGCCGGCCGAGGCCGGCGAAAAGAAAGGCCTGTTCGGCTGGCTGCGCAAGAAGCCCGAGGCGCCCGCGGCAGAACCTGTCGAAACGCCGCAGGAAGATTCCGGCGAGCAGCTCGATGCCCCGGCGGCCAACGTTCAGCCGCAAGAGTCCCTGCAGGCCGAGCCGACCCCGCTGGCCGAGCCTGAGCGTTTTCCTGCGCTCGAGTCTGAAACCGCGCCGGAGCCGCAAGCCGAGACGGAACCGGTTTTCGAGCCAGAGCCCGAGCTGCCCGTCACGCCAGTGCCCTCGGTCAAGGCCGAAGCCGAAGCCCGTTCGGGTTTCTTCGGCCTGTTCAAAGGCGGCGAGCCGAGCGCACCTGCCGAGCCGTCCGAGCCGCCAATCGAGGTCGTTGAACCCCCCGCGCCGAGCGAACCGTTGCCCAGCGAGCCAGAGCCCGTACCGGCGGCGCAGCCCGAACCCACTCGGGCAGGTTTCTTCGCGCGCCTCAAACAGGGCCTGTCGAAAACCAGCGCCAGCCTTGGTGAAGGCATGGCAAGCCTGTTTCTCGGCAAGAAAGCGATCGACGACGATCTGCTCGAGGAGCTGGAAACGCGGCTGCTGACTGCCGACGTTGGCGTCGAGGCCACCACCGCCATCATCCAGAACCTAACCCGTCGCGTGGCGCGCAAGGAGCTGGCCGACAGCGGCGCGCTCTACAAGGCTCTGCAGGAAGAGCTGGCGGCGCTGCTCGCGCCGGTCGAACAGCCGCTGCAGATCGATTCGGCCAAACGGCCCTATGTGATTCTGGTAGTGGGCGTGAACGGCGTCGGCAAGACCACCACCATCGGCAAGCTGGCCAAGAAGCTGCAGCGCGACGGCAAGAAGGTCATGCTCGCGGCAGGCGATACCTTCCGCGCGGCGGCCGTCGAGCAGTTGCAGGTGTGGGGCGAGCGCAACAATATTTCGGTAGTCGCGCAGCACACGGGTGCCGACTCCGCCTCGGTGATCTTCGATGCGGTGCAGGCGGCCAAGGCGCGCGGCATCGACGTGCTGATCGCCGACACCGCCGGACGTCTGCACACCAAGGACAACCTGATGGAGGAGCTGAAAAAGGTCCGTCGGGTGATCGGCAAGCTCGACGAGACCGCGCCCCATGAGGTGTTGCTGGTGCTCGACGCCGGTACCGGACAGAACGCGATCAACCAGACGCGTCAGTTCAACCAGGCGGTGGAGCTGACCGGTCTGGCGCTGACAAAACTGGACGGTACCGCCAAGGGCGGCGTCATCTTCGCCCTGGCCAAGCAGTTCGGCACACCGATCCGTTACATCGGTGTCGGCGAGGGGATCGACGACCTACGCACCTTCGAGGCGCAGGCCTTCGTCAGCGCGCTGTTTGCGGAGCGTTCATGATTCGCTTCGAGCAGGTCGGCAAGCGCTACCCGAACGGCCATATCGGTCTGCACGAACTGTCATTCCATGCGCAGCGTGGCGAATTCCTCTTCGTCACCGGGCATTCCGGCGCTGGCAAGAGCACCCTGCTGCGCCTGTTGTTGGCCATGGAGCGCCCGACCACCGGCAAGCTGCTGCTGGCCGGCCAGGACCTATCTCGGATCACCAATACACAGATCCCGTTCTTGCGGCGCCAGATCGGGGTGGTGTTCCAGAATCACCAGCTGCTGTTCGATCGCACGGTGTTCGACAACGTGGCGTTGCCGCTGCAGATACTCGGGCTCGGCAAGCGCGAGATCGGCCAGCGGGTCATGACGGCGCTCGAGCGCGTCAGCCTCAAGGACAAGGCGACCCAGTACCCTGCGGACCTCTCCACCGGCCAGCAGCAGCGCGTCGGTATCGCTCGCGCCGTGGTGCACCGGCCAGCCCTGTTGCTGGCCGACGAGCCTACCGGCAACCTCGATCCGCGCCTGGCTGCGGAGATCATGGGCGTGTTCGAAGACATCAACCGGCTGGGCACCACTGTGTTGATCGCCAGCCATGACCTTGCGCTGATCGCCCGCATGCGCCACCGCATGCTGACGCTGCAGCGCGGCCGCCTGATCGGTGATGGGGAGGCCAGCTGATGAGCGCTACACCTGATCGCAAGGCCAGGGCGTCCAGCACCGCCGAACGGGTGGGCGGTTCGGCCAAGCCGAGCAAGCCGCCGAGAAATCCGGACGAACCGGACTTCAAGGCGCTGCTGCATGCCTGGCTCGAAAGCCACCGTGCCAGCCTGGTCGACAGCCTGCGCCGACTCGGCAAGCACCCGATCGGCAGTTTCTTCACCTGTCTGGTGATGGCCGTCGCCCTGAGCCTGCCGATGGGGCTGGCCCTGTTGCTGGATAACGTCGAGCGGCTTGGCGGTTCCTGGCAGCGCGCGGCGCAGATCTCGCTGTTCATGCAGCTGGATGTCGACAGCGCCGCGGGCGAGTCACTGAGAGCCGAGATCGGCGCCATGCCCGACGTCGATGAGGCGCAGTGGATCAGCCGCGAGAGCGCCCTGGAGGAGTTCCAGCAGCTGTCCGGTCTTGGCGAGGCGCTCAAGGAGCTGCCCGACAATCCGTTGCCCGGGGTGATCCTTGTGACCCCCCATGAAGTCGACAAGGACAAGCTCGAAGCCCTGCGTCAGCGGCTGGCCGAGATGCCGGGCGTGGAACAGGCGCAGCTGGACCTGCTGTGGGTCGAGCGCCTGAGCGCGATCCTCAAGCTGGGCGACCGCTTCGTGTTCGGTCTGACGTTGCTGTTGGTCGCCACCTTGCTGTTGGTTATCGGTAACACCATTCGCCTGCACATCGAAAACCGTCGCACCGAGATCGAAGTGGTCAAGCTGGTGGGCGGCACCGATGGTTATGTGCGACGTCCCTTCCTCTATATGGGCGCGCTCTACGGGCTTGGTGCCGGTTTGCTGGCCTGGTTGGTGCTGGCCTATGGACTGGGCTGGCTGAACGAGGCCGTGGTACGGCTGGCCGGCCTCTATGGCAGCGATTTCGGCTTGTCCGGCGTGCCCTCGGGCGATGGTTTTTCTCTGGTGCTGGGCGCGGTGCTGCTCGGCTACATCGGTGCCTGGCTGGCCGTTGCCCGTCATCTGAGCGAGCTGGCGCCTCGCTGATAACTTATTGATATCGTTGCGCTTATTTGGCGTGGCGCGGAACTTTTCCACAGGCTTGCAGTCCCATGGCTCAATGCTAAACTGCTGCAGCTTCGTGAGTTGGAGGATCTGCATGACAACTTCACTGCAACCTGTTCACGCACTTGTCCCGGGGGCGAACCTCGAGGCCTACGTGCAGACGGTCAACAGCATTCCGCTGCTCACCGTCGAGCAGGAGCGCGAGCTGGCCGAGCGCCTTTATTACGACCAGGATCTGGATGCCGCTCGGCAGATGGTGCTCGCGCACCTGCGTTTCGTCGTACATATCGCGCGCAGCTACGCCGGCTATGGCCTGGCTCAGGCGGATCTGATCCAGGAAGGCAACGTCGGGCTGATGAAGGCGGTCAAGCGCTTCAATCCCGAGATGGGTGTGCGCCTGGTGTCTTTTGCGGTGCACTGGATCAAGGCCGAGATCCACGAGTTCATTCTGCGCAACTGGCGCATCGTCAAGGTGGCGACCACCAAGGCGCAGCGCAAGCTGTTCTTCAACCTGCGCAGCCAGAAAAAGCGTCTGGCGTGGCTGAACAACGACGAGGTCACCGCGGTGGCCGACAGCCTCGGCGTGGAACCCCATGAAGTGCGCGAGATGGAAAGCCGCCTTACCGGTCACGACATGGCGTTCGACCCGGCGGCCGATGCCGACGACGACAGCGCCTATCAGTCGCCAGCGCACTATCTGGAAGACCATCGCTACGACCCTGCGCGTCAGCTCGAGGACGCCGACTGGAGCGACAATTCCACCTCCAGCCTGCACGAGGCGCTCGAGCGGCTCGACGAGCGTAGCCGCGATATCCTGCAGCAGCGCTGGCTCAGCGATGACAAGGCGACGCTGCACGATCTGGCCGCCAAGTACAACGTTTCGGCCGAGCGCATACGCCAGCTGGAAAAGAATGCGATGAATAAGCTCAAGGGCTCCATCCAGGCCTGATCGCCGCATCCGTTAAAGGGCCGCCCGGACTCCGTCCGTGGCGGTCCTTTTTATTTGTCCGGAGTTGCCATGCCCAGGCTGCCGTTTCGTCCTGCCCACCTGTTGTTCTTCGCGCTGCTAGGGGTGTCCTGTTTCGCTCTCGGGCTCTGGCTGGCCTTTTCCCGCCAGGCCGTGCCGGTGGCCTGGTTGGCCGAACTGCACGACCCGCTACTCGAGCCGATGGCGGCCGGGCAACTGACCCTGCAGCGCCTGCGTGAGCAGGCACCGGGGGGCGAACTCTGGGTGCAGCGCGAAGGGGAGCGGATCGTGCTGAGCTATCGCGCGCGCCTTGCCGCGGCGGACATATCGCTCGGCCTCCAGGGTAAGCTCCAACTCGACGACAAGGAGCGCGCCGGCCTGGCGCAGGCGAGCGGTGTGGATGATTCGCCCAAGCTGCTCGCCGACACGCTGATACAGGCGATGTCGGCACGGCAGCTGGTCGATATGATCCTGATGCCCGCCGAGCCGGTCGAGGCCCGCGACCTCGTCGCCAGCCTGGGCGAGCCGCGAATGCGCTACGCGCTAGGGCAGGGCGAAGGCTGGTTCTATCCGCAGCGGGGCATGACCCTGCTGGTGCGCGACGGGGCCCTGAGCTGGTTGCGGATCACGCCGCGTGCCGCGCTCGGCGACGTCAGGGGGAAGGAGCTGTCGACTGCCGCGCCCGCTCGACTGCAGCCAGCAGCTGAGCGTCGCTGATCGGCTTGTGCAGCCAGATGATGCCGGGCTGCGACTGTTGCTGGTCGAGGCTGTTGGCGGCGGAGATGACGATGATGGGAAGGTCGCGCGTGGCCGAATGCTCGCGCATCTCGTCGATCAGTTGGTGACCGTTGCCGTCCGGCAGATGCAGGTCGAGAGTCACGGCGAGGTACTGCGCCTCGGCCAGCTTCTCCCGTGCCTGGTGCAGGCTTTCGACACGGTCCACGCCGTAGCCGGCATTGCGCAGCATCATGTGCAGCAGGCGACCGGTGTCCGGTTCGTCCTCGATGACCAGTAGCCGTGGCTTGTCGCTGCCGTGTTCCTGGGCGGGGTCGTCGAGCACTGGAAGCTCGCACCAGAAAGTCGTTCCCTGGCCCACCACCGACTCGAATCCCAGGCAGCCGCCCATGCGCTCGACCAGCTCCTTGCTGATCGCCAGGCCCAGCCCGGTACCGCCCTTTTCGCGGCTGTCGGAGCTGTCGGCCTGGGCGAACTTCTGGAAAATCCGCTGGCGGAAACTGTCGGGTATTCCTGGTCCCTGGTCGATGACGCTGATGCGTACCAGGCCCTCGTTGACGCTGCTTTTCAGGTGGACCTCACCGCCCTGCGGCGAGAACTTGATGGCGTTGGAGAGAAAGTTGGCGAGTACCTGCTGCAGCCGCAGGCCGTCGACCCAGACGCGCGCCGCGCTGGTGTCCGTTTCCAGCGTGCAACGCACCCCGTGTTGGGCGGCGAACGACTGGTTGCTGGCCAGCGCCTCTTCCAGCAGGTCGCGCAGTGGGTATTCGCGGCGGTTGAAGCTCATCTTGCCGGCCGCGATCTTTTCCATGTCCAGCAGGTCGTTGATCAAATGCTTCAGTCGCAGGCTGTTGCGGTGGGCGATCTCCAGCAGCTGTTGCATGGGGGCAGGGATTGCGCCGAGCACGCCGCCATTGATCAGGCCCAGGGCGCCGGCGATGGAGGTCAGGGGCGTGCGCAGCTCGTGGCTGACCGTGGAGACGAACTCATTCTTTAGCTGTTCGACGCGCTTGTGCTCGGTCAGATCCATGATGGTGCCGCTCACGCGCTGCGGCTTGCCCTCGCTGTCGCGCTGGACATAGCCGCGCACCAGGACCGGCACCACCTGGCCGTTGCGATGTTGCAGGCGCAGCTCGCTGGTGAAGTGTTCGCGTTGCGATTGCAGCGTCTGGCTCAAGCGTTCCTTTTCTACGCCCAGGTCATCCGCCACCATCATCCGCTCCCACAGCCCCATGTCCGACTCGAGTTCGCCGGGGTGGTAGCCAAGCATCTGCATGCTGCGCGGGGACGCGAAGAAGGTGCCGGTCTGCAGGTTCAGGTCCCACAGGCCATCATTGCTGCCCTTGAGCGCCAGTGCGAGGCGCTCTTCGCTCAGGCGCAATTCCCGTTCGTTCTGCCGGATCTGCTCGGTCATCTGTCGGGCCAGAGCCTCGGCCCGGCTGCGGCGAACGGTCAGCGAGGAGGTAAGCAGGAACAACAGCGCGCTCAGGCCAATGCAGAGGATTACCAGCAGCGCCTCGTTGGCGTGGAAGGCGTTTTCGAATTCGGGCTGGCTGTCCAGGCGCAGTGTCCAGATCTGGCCGTAGAGGCGGATGTGCTGCAGGCTGCTATAGCGCGGGTTGTGCTTGCCGGTCCGGTTGGTGGCGAAGATCAGGTCGTCGGGTTCCTCGCTGTCGCCGGAATAGATCGTGAGGTTGAGCTTCGGGTCGGCCGGTCCGAGGATGCCTCGCATCAGATCGCTGACCCGGTAGGGGCTGTAGACGACGCCGATCAGCGCGTCCATGCGCTGCATCGGCAGCGCCAGCGGCATGCCGGGGCGGTAGACCGGCACGTAGAGAAGGATGCCGGCCTGCGTACTGTCCGGGGTTTCCTGCCGCAGGGTGACCTTGTCGGTCACGCTGGCCAGGCCCAGCTCGGCGGCGCGCAGCAGCGCACGCTGACGTACCGGCTCGGAAAACATGTCGTAGCCCAGCGCCACGGTGTTGCGGTCGATGAAGGGCTCCAGATAGATCACGCTGATGTACAGCGGCCGCTCGCCCGGCGGATGGATGTCATAGTCGGGAAAGCCTTCGGCGCGCATGCTCTGGACGTGCGCGGCGCGCTCCTGCTGGCGCACCACCTTGCCGAAGCCAACCCCCTGTATGCCGGGGTAACGCGTGGTCAGCTGCAGGCGCTCGACATAGCGATGCCACTGATCGCGGTCGACTTCTCCGCTGGCATCGAAAAGGCCTGCCGCGCCGAGCAGGATCTGCTCGTGGTTGACGAGGCGCTGCTCGATGGCCTCGGTCACCTTGTTGGCGAGCATCTGGAACTGCTCCTGCGCCGCGCGGCTTTCGTTGCCGCGCAGGTTCTGCAGAATGATCATCTGCACCAGCAGGGTGAACGCCAGAACCAGCCAGGCGAGCGCGTTTCGCCTATGCAGCAGGCGTTTCAGTCCGCGGGGCTCGGGCACTGGCTGCGGGCCCGAGCCCCGCGGCAGACCGTGGCGCTCGATGGGGTTGTCCGCCATTACAGCCACGACGGCCACCAGTCCGGGCGCTCGCTTTCAAGGCGCGTCAGGTAATGGCTGCCGCCGAGCTGGCGTATCTGCTGACGGATCCAGCTCGCGCGGCGGATGATGTAGGCGCTGGGCCTGCCGGCGCTCCACTGGCGCGGGTTGGGCAGCACCGCAGCGAGCTGGCTGGCCTGCTGGGTCGACAGGTAGGGCGCACCGACGTTGAAGTGATGCCGCGCCGCAGCTTCGGCGCCGAAGATGCCGTCGCCCCATTCGACGCTGTTGAGGTAGACCTCTAGGATGCGTTGCTTCGGCCAGAGGAGCTCGATCAGCGCCGTGAACCAGACTTCGAGCCCCTTGCGTGCCCAGCTGCGGCCGGACCAGAGAAACAGGTTCTTGGCCACCTGCTGGCTCAGCGTGCTGGCGCCACGCAGCGAGCCGCCCTGCTCGTTGTGCTCGAACGCCGCGCGGATCGCGGCGACGTCGAAGCCCCAGTGATCGGCGAACTTCTGGTCCTCGGCCGCGATGACAGCCATTTTCAGATCGTCCGGCAGCTCCGTCCACGGACGCCAGGTACGCTGCAAGTCGAGGCTCTGTTCGCCGCTGAAAGATTCGATCTTGCGTTCAATCATCAGCGCGGTGAACGGTGGGGGAATCCAGCGCAGGGCCAATACCAGCACGACCGACAGGGCGGTCAGCCAGAGCAGCAGTTTGACGAGGCGGCGGAGCACGGTCCGAAGCATGAGGGAGAATCGGCTTCCTTGGGTCGGGGCATTATACCGGTGACGCACCGCTGGCTGACGTGTCGAAGATTGCATGACAGGGCGGGCGCGTCCGATCATTACATTTTTCGCCAACTTTACCGAGGCCGATCGAATGACCCGACTCCTGTTGATGCTCGCTGCCTTCTTCGCCATGACCGGTGTGGCGCTCGGTGCATTCGCCGCCCACGGCCTGAAAAACCGGCTCAGCAGCGATTACCTCGCTGTGTTTCAGACCGGTGTGCACTACCAGTTGATTCACGCGTTGGCCCTGTTCGGTGTCGCCCTCCTGGCGCTGCATCTACCGGGCCGGCTACTAGGCATCGCCGGCGGGCTGTTCGTCCTGGGTATCGTGCTGTTTTCCGGCAGCCTGTATCTGCTGACGCTGAGCGGCATCGGCAAGCTGGGCATGATCACCCCGCTGGGCGGCGTCAGCTTTCTCGCGGGCTGGGCGTGCCTGATCGTCGTCGCCTGGAGAATGACCTGATCTATGCCGTGAGATCATGGGCCATCAACCGCGTGACGAATGACTGTAGGTTCGTCTTTGGTCGCGAACCGGGTTCGCGTAGAATGGCGGGCCCTTCCGACAGTGATCAGACCATGCGGATTCAATTGAATGGCGAGCCTTTCGAGCTCGCACGGGGGCAGACCGTAGCCGATCTGTTGCAGCACCTCGAGCTGACCGGTCGGCGCGTTGCGGTCGAACTCAACCAGGACATCGTGCCGCGCAGCCTGCATGCCGAGACGCCGTTGAGCGAAGGTGACCAGGTCGAGGTCGTGCACGCCATCGGTGGCGGCTGAGTCGCCCACGCGTCCCGTCCAGATCGCTCGCCGCAACCCGTACACGAGAGGCTCCCAATGACCCCAGTTCCCCACGACAAGCCCTTTACCCTTGCCGGCCGTACTTACCAGTCGCGCCTGCTGGTGGGCACCGGCAAATACAAGGATCTCGAGCAGACCGGCGCCGCTATCGCGGCCTCCGGTGCCGAGATCGTCACGGTCGCGGTCCGCCGCACCAACATCGGGCAGAATCCGGGCGAGCCGAACCTGCTCGATGTCATCTCTCCGGAGCGCTACACCATCCTGCCGAATACCGCCGGCTGCTACGACGCCACCGAGGCGGTGCGTACCTGTCGCCTGGCGCGCGAGCTGCTGGACGGGCACAACCTGGTCAAGCTCGAAGTGCTGGCCGACCAGAAGACCCTGTTTCCCAACGTGATCGAGACCCTCAAGGCGGCCGAAGTGCTGATCAAGGACGGCTTCGACGTGATGGTCTACACCAGCGACGACCCGATCATCGCTCGCCAACTGGCCGAGATGGGCTGCATCGCGGTGATGCCACTGGCCGGTCTGATCGGCACGGGTCTTGGGATCTGCAACCCCTACAACCTGCGCATCATTCTCGAAGAAGCTACGGTGCCGGTGCTGGTCGATGCCGGCGTGGGCACCGCCTCGGATGCCACCATCGCCATGGAGCTCGGTTGCGAGGCGGTGCTGATGAACAGCGCCATCGCCCACGCGCAGAATCCGGTGCTGATGGCCGAGGCGATGAAATACGCCATCGAGGCAGGGCGCCTGGCTTACCTGGCCGGTCGCATGCCGAAGAAGCTCTATGCCAGCGCTTCTTCTCCCCTCGATGGCTTGATCAACTGAACGGGGCCCGGCCGACCCTGTTTACGGCCGGGACGCCGCATTTTACGAACGTGCAGGACATCCATGAGCGATATGCAGCAACCCTCCGGCGAACCGACCGGACAACGCCCGATGCGCACCGTCAAGAGCTTCGTCATGCGCGCCGGCCGTACCACGGTCGGCCAGCAGCGCGCGCTTGAAGAGGGTTGGCCGCGCTTCGGTCTCGAACTGGAACAAGGGATGCAGGACTTTTCCCAGGTCTTCGGGCGCACGGCGCCGCTGACCTTCGAGATCGGCTTCGGCATGGGCCATTCCACGCTGGAAATGGCGGCAGCGGCGCCCGAGCAGGATTTCATCGGCGTCGAAGTGCACAAACCGGGCGTTGGGGCGCTGCTCAGCGGCCTGCTGGCGCGCGAGATGAACAATGTCCGGGTCTACAGCTGCGATGCGCTGGAGGTACTGCGCACCTGCGTCGCCGATGCGAGCCTGGACCGGGTTTTGCTGTTTTTTCCAGACCCCTGGCACAAGAGTCGCCACCACAAGCGGCGTATCGTCCAGCCCGCCTTCGCGGACCTGGTGCGACAGAAGCTCAAGGCCGGGGGCGTGCTCCATATGGCGACCGATTGGCAGCCCTATGCCGAGCACATGCTCGAGGTGATGAACGCGGTGGCCGGCTACCGCAACCTGGGTGACGAGGACGGCTTCGTCCCTCGGCCCGAGGAGCGACCGGTGACCAAGTTCGAACGCCGTGGCGAACGCCTCGGGCATGGTGTCTGGGACCTCAAGTTCCAGCGCACCGAGTAAGCGTAAGAAATGAGAGGACGTCAAACTCTGCGTCCGACGAGAGCCGCACAACGGCCATAGGGATGAATCCGCGCGGCGATCGAGACAGCACCCACTCGTCTCGACGCCAGCGGCCGCCAGGAAGGCGCGCCCAACACAACGCTTACCACGGCTGCTCTGCCATTCCGGCAGCGGCACGAAGCAGCGCCCGGACCGCGCTGCAAGGAGTAAAGGACGATGTACAGAAAGATTGGAATTCTGTTGTTGATGGCCTGCGTCGGCCAGGCTCAAGCCAAGGTCGATAGCGCCCAGGCCGCTCGCCTGGGGCAGGATCTGACCCCACTGGGTGCCGAACGGGCGGGTAACGCCTCCGGCACCATCCCGGCCTGGACCGGCGGCGTGCAGTCTCCGGCCAGCTATTCGAGCGGCATGCATCACCCTGATCCTTTCGCCAGCGATGCGCAGCTCTACCGGGTCGACCGAGGCAACGTTGGCCAGTACGCCTCGCTGCTGCCCGAAGGGTTGCGTGCCCTGGTCGAGCGCTATCCTGAGTTCTACCTGCGCGTGTTCCCGACCCGCCGCAGTGCTTCGGCACCGCAGCGCATCTATGACGCCACGCGTCTCAACGCCGTCAATGCGGAGCTGATCGCCAACGGAAACGGCATTCGTGGGGCGTCGGCGGGCATACCCTTCCCGCTGCCCCAGGACGGTACCGAGGTGATCTGGAACCACATCCTGCACTACAAGGGTGAGCAGATCCGCATCATCAACAACCAGGCGGTGGTGATCAACGGCAACCCGCATTACATCAAGCGGGATCGGCTGGTCTACAGCGTCTACAACCGAGAAGGCATGACCGAAGACAGCCTGGACAATACCCTGCTGTACTACAAGTACAAGGTGACCGCCCCGGCGAAGTTGTCCGGTACCGCGTTGGTGGTTCAGGATACCCTCGATCAGGTCATGGCGACCCGCAAGGCATGGCGCTACAGCCCTGATGACCGCCGCGTCCGGCGTCTGCCCTCGCTGGCCTACGACTCGCCGCAGCCGGACACTAGCGGTCTGGCCACGGCCGACGTAGTCGACTCGTTCAACGGCGCGCCGGATCGCTATGAATGGCAGCTAGTGGGCAAGCGCGAGATGCTGATGCCTTACAACAGCTATGCCGTACACCAGAAGGGCATCCCCTACAACGACATCGTCAAGTCCAAGACGCTGAACCCGGAGCTGCTGCGTTACGAGTTGCACCGTGTATGGGTTGTCGATGCGACCCTGCGGCCGAGCTTCAAGCACACCTATGACCGGCGTCGCTTCTATATCGACGAGGACAGCTGGCAGATCCTGGCGGTGGACCTCTACGACCAGAATGGCGAGCTGGTCGGGCTGCAGGAAAGCCATCCGATCAACTACTACGAGGTGCCGATGTTCGCCAGCACCCTGGAGACCCTCTACGACCTCAAGCGGGGTAACTACTTCGTCGACGGTCTGGACAACAACGAGCCGATGTACCAGTTCGACGTGAAGCTGCAGCCGCGCGATTTCTCGCCCCAGGCGCTGCGCCGCGACAACTGACCGAGGCTTTGCCGTCACGAAAAAGGGGTGCCACCGGCACCCCTTTTTCGTTGGCATCGTCCCTAGGTCAAAGACGACTCCGCTGCCAGGCTGACCCGCGTTCCGGCCCGGCCCTGCGCGATCGCCTCGATATCACCCAGGGAACCGATCACCGCGACCTTGCCGGTGTTGCGGGCGAACTCGCAGGCCGCCTGCACCTTCGGCCCCATCGAGCCGGCAGCGAAACCCAGGCGTTCCAGCTGGTCGGGATGGGCCTCGCCGATGCGCCGCTGTTCTGGTGTTCCCCAGTCCAGGTAGGCGCCATCGACGTCGGTTGCGATCACCAGCAAATCCGCCTCCAGCTGTTCGGCCAGCAGGGCCGAGCAAAGGTCCTTGTCGATCACCGCCTCGATGCCGTGCAGTTGTCCGTCCTGGTCATACACCGTAGGGATGCCTCCGCCCCCGGCGCATATCACCACGCTGCCTTTTTCCAGCAGCCAGCGGATCGGCCTTATCTCGAAGATCCGCTTCGGCCGCGGGCTTGGGACCACCCGACGGAAGCGGTCTCCATCGGCGGCGATGCTCCAGCCTTTCTCGCGTGCCAGGCGCTCGGCTTCCTCGCGGCTGTAGACCGGCCCGATCGGCTTGCTGGGATGCTCGAAGGCTGGGTCGGCGGCGTCCACTTCCACCTGGGTCAGAAGCGTGGCGAAGGGCACCTCGAAGGGCAGCAGGTTGCCCAGCTCCTGCTCGATGATGTAACCGATCATGCCCTCGGTTTCCGCACCGAGGACATCCAGCGGATAGGCAGGCACATCCGAATAGGCCGCGCCCTGCAAAGCCAGCAGCCCGACCTGCGGGCCGTTGCCATGGGCTACGACCAGCTCGTTGCCCGGCGCGATCCGGGCGATCTGGGTGCAGGCGGCCCTCACGTTCTCGCGCTGGTTATCCGCGCTCAGCGGCTCGCCTCTGCGAAGCAGGGCATTGCCACCCAATGCGACGACGATACGCATGCGGTCTTCCTCCTGTGCGCGCCCGAAACTCCGGGCGCCGGATGCTCAGATGTCGGCGAGGGTCGAAACCAGGATCGCCTTGATGGTGTGCATGCGGTTCTCGGCCTGCTCGAAGGCGATGCAGGCTGGCGACTCGAATACCTCTTCGGTCACCTCGATGCCGTTGGCCAGGTGCGGGTACTTGGCCGCGATCTCCCCACCGATCTTGGTCTCGCTGTTATGGAAGGCCGGCAGGCAGTGCATGAACTTGCTGCGCGGGTTGCCGGTGGCCTGCATCAGCGCTGGGTTCACCTGGTAGGGCAGCAGCTGTTCGATGCGCTCGGCCCAGGCTTCGACCGGTTCGCCCATCGACACCCAGACGTCCGTATGGACGAAATCGACGTCCTGCACCGCTGCGCGCGGGTCTTCGGTGAGCAGCAGCCGAGCGCCGCTCTGCTCGGCAAAGGCATTGCACGCCTCGATGTGCTGCTCGTTCGGCCACAGCGCACGTGGCGCGGCGACGCGCACGTCCATGCCGAGCTTGGCACCGATCAGCAGCAGCGAGTTGCCCATGTTGTTGCGCGCATCGCCCAGGTAGGCATAGCTGATCTGGTGCAGCGGCTTGTCGCTGTGTTCGCGCATGGTCATCACGTCGGCCAACATCTGGGTCGGGTGATACTCGTCGGTGAGGCCGTTGTAGACCGGCACTCCGGCGTAGCGGGCCAGCTCCTCGACGATCTCCTGCTTGAAACCGCGGTATTCGATGGCGTCGTACATGCGCCCGAGCACCCGCGCGGTGTCCTTCATGCTTTCCTTGTGGCCGATCTGCGAGGAGTTCGGGTCGATGTAGGTGACGTTGGCGCCCTGGTCGTAGGCGGCGACTTCGAAGGCGCAGCGGGTACGGGTAGAAGTCTTCTCGAAGATCAGCGCGATGTTCTTGCCCTTGAGATGCTGGCGCTCGGTGCCGGTGTATTTGGCGCGCTTGAGGTCGCGGGACAGATCGAGCAGGTAGCGCAGCTCGCGCTCGCTGTGGTGCATGAGGCTGAGCAGGCTGCGGTTGTGAATATTGAAAGCCATGAGATGGGTCCTCCGAATGTGGGACTTGCCGGGACGAGGCCCGGCGGTGATCAATAGTCCAGGGCGTCGCGCACGATCGGGCAGGTCATGCAGTGGCCGCCGCCACGGCCCCGGCCCAGTTCGCTGGCACTGATGGTGATCACCTCGACACCGGCCTTGCGCAGCAGGGTGTTGGTGAAGGTGTTGCGGTCGTAGCCGATCACCACGCCGGGCTCGAGGGCGACCACGTTGTTGCCGTCGTCCCATTGCTCGCGCTCGACCTCGTAACTGTCGCCACCGGTCTCCACCACTCGCAGGGCCGGCAGGCCGAGGGCTTCGGCGACCACCTGGAGGAAGCTCGCGCCCTCGCGGCGCAGGTCGATGCCGCCCGGCTTGCTTTCGTCGGGGCGCAGGCTGAATGCCACGATGCCGTGCACGACTTCAGGGTAGATGGTCACCAGGTCGCGATCGCAGAAGCTGAACACCGTATCCAGGTGCATCGCCGAGCGCGAGCGCGGCAGGCCGGCCACGATCACGCGCTCGGCCGCGCCCTGGCTGAACAGGGACTGGGCCAGTTGGCCGATGGCCTGACGCGAGGTGCGTTCGCCCATCCCGATCAGGACCACGCCCTTGCCGATCGGCATCACGTCGCCGCCTTCGAGCGTGGCCAGGCCATGGTCGAGTTGGGGGTCGCCGTACCAGACCTTGAAGTCCTGCCCGAAGAAATGCGGGTGGAAGCGGTAGATGGCCGCGGTCAGCAGGGTTTCCTGACGCCGTGCGGTCCAGTGCATCGGGTTGAGCGACACCCCACCGTAGATCCAGCAGCTGGTGTCACGGGTGAACATCGTGTTGGGCAGCGGCGGCAGGATGAAGCTCGAGTGGCCCAGGTAATCACGGAACAGGCTGACGATCTCGCCGCTGTGGGTGCCGGGCAGATCGCTGCCCGAGACGCCGCCGATCAGGTATTCGGCGAGCTGTCTGGGTTGCTGCTCTTCGAGCCAGCTGCGCACTTCGTTCTGCAGACCGATGCCAACCTGGTTGGGGGTGATCTTGCGGTCGAGGATCCACTTCAGGGCTTCCGGATTGCTCACCGTCTCGGTCAGCAGGTTGTGCATTTCCAGAACCTCGACGCCCCGTTCGCGCATCTTGGTAACGAAGTCGAAATGGTCGCGCTTGGCCTGGTTCACCCACAGCACATCGTCGAACAGCAGCTCGTCGCAATTGGTCGGCGTCAGGCGCTGGTGGGCCAGGCCTGGCGAGCAGACCAGTACCTGGCGCAGTTTTCCGGCCTCGGAGTGGACGCCCAGCTTCAGGGGTTGCGGTGTCATGGCAGTACTCCTTGCAAGTCTTCGCACCGGTGGGGTGCTCGGTGGCTCTCCACCGCTTGTGGCTGTGGTCGAGCGTTGCTGGGGCAGCGGGCCCCATGGATCAGAGAGACAGGAATCCGTCGTACAGCCCGTAGGCAGCGATTGCCGCACCGACCAGCACCACGGCGAAGATCAGCTTCTCCAACGGGGTGAAAACCGGCTGGCCGAGCTCGCGCTTGGCCTTGGCGAAGAGCAGCGCACCCGGCGCATAGAGCAGGGCGGACAGCAGCAGGTACTGCATGCCGCCGGCATACACCAGCCAGAGCGCATAGAACGTGGCGATCGCGGCGGTCAGCAGATCCTTGCGCCGCTCCCCGGGCGCGTTCTCGTAGCTCTCGCCGCGCACGCCGAGCAGCAGCGCGTAGGCGGCCGACCAGAAGTAGGGCACCAGAATCATCGAGGTGGCCAGGTAGAGCAGGCTCAGGTACGTCGAGGCGCTGAACAGCGTGATGATCAGGAACAGCTGGATCAGCCCGTTCGACAGCCACAACGCGTTGGCCGGGACGTGGTTGGCGTTCTCCTTGCGCAGGAAGCTCGGCATGGTGTTGTCGCGGGCGCCGGCGAAGAGGATCTCGGCGCACAGCAGGGTCCAGGAGAGCAGGGCGCCGGCCAGCGACACCACCAGCCCGACGCTGATCAGCACCGCGCCCCAGCGTCCGACGACCTGCTCCAGTACGCCGGCCATGGACGGATTCTTCAGACCGGCCAGCTCGGCCTGGCTCATGATGCCCATCGACAGCACGTTCACCAGCACCAGCAGGGCCAGCACGCCGATGAAGCCGATCACCGTGGCCTTGCCGACGTCGCTACGCCGCTCGGCCCGCGCCGAATAGACGCTGGCGCCTTCGATGCCGATGAACACCCAGACGGTCACCAGCATCATGTTGCGCACCTGCTCCATCACGCTGCCGAGTTCGAGGTTGCCGCGGCCCCAGAAGTCGGCCGTGAACACGTCCAGACGAAAGGCGACCGCGGTGATGATGATGAACAGGACCAGCGGTACGATCTTGGCGATGGTGCTGATCAGGTTGATGAAGGCCGCCTGCTGGATGCCACGTAGGACCAGCAGATGGACGCCCCATAACACCAGCGAGGCCCCGATCACCGCTGGCAGGGTGTTGCCCTCGCCGAATATCGGAAAGAAATAGCCGAGGGTGCTGAACAGCAGGACGAAGTAGCTGACGTTGCCGATCCAGGCGCTGATCCAGTAGCCCCAGGCGGAGGAAAAGCCCATGTAGTCGCCAAAGCCGGCCTTGGCGTAGGCATAGACACCCGCGTCGAGATCCGGCTTGCGGTTAGCCAGGGTCTGGAAAACGAAGGCAAGGCTCAGCATGCCGACCGCGGTAATCGCCCAGCCGATGAGGATTGCGCCGGCGCTGGCGCTGGCCGCCATGTTCTGCGGCAGGGAAAAGATCCCGCCGCCGATCATCGAGCCCACCACCAGCGCCACCAATGCACTAAGTTTTAGTTGTTTCGAAGCCGTGGCCATGTCCTGTCTCCTTGATGGATCAACTGTAGCCATGACCATTGAATGCTGCCCGTTGAGAGGTGGTCATGATCCGTGTCAAGGAAGCTGCGAAGGGGCGGCGCGAAGATGAATTCAGTGGCCGGCATGCCGCGGCCGGCACCGTGGGGCGTCGCCCGGTGCGTCAACAGAGGAGGGGCGTTCGTGTTCAGACCTGGTCATGTAGAGGTCAGCCGGCCCGCGTCGGCTGGCTTTCCCGGCTATCACCTGATCCTCGACTATCACGTCGAGGGGGCCGAGCCGAAACCGGAGTGGGCCTGTTTTCACCTGCACGGTGTGGCCGACCAGACGCCAGTCGACGAGCGGTTCTCGATGCATCGCGATGTGGCGTTCAACTTCCTGCATCGCATCCGCCAGTGCCTGCTCCAGCATGGTGTGCATCTGCATACCGACGTGCTGTTCGGCTTCCATGCCGTCTACGACCCGCTTTTCGAGGACCTGCGCCACCAGCTGCACGGGATGCCCGGGGAGCCGGTGGACCTCGAACGCTTTCTCCGTGAGGAGTGAGGCGGGCTAGTTGCGGTCGGCGAGCACGCCGATGAGGAAGAAGATCAGCAGCAGCACCGGTGCCAGGCCATAGTTGTTCAGGTGGCCCAGGCCCTGCGCCACCCAGGGCGTCAGGAACACGATCGCCAGCCCGTAGCCGATGGCGCAGACCAGTACGAAGATCAGCGTGCGGAAGAAGAAGTTGAGGCCGCTCACCGACTTCCTCACCCAGGCGTTGATCGCCGGCCCGAAGAGCACGAAGAGGGTGGCCATGATGGCCAGCGAGATGTCGTAGAGGTGGCTGCGGCTCCAGCGCGAGACGGTGACGATGAGGTCGAGCAGCAGGTCCATGCGGTGTCCTTAGGGTAGAAACAGTTGCAGCAGATCGTTGAGAAAAAGCTGGCCGCGTGGCGTAGCCACCAGGCGAGCCGGGTCGTCGAGCAGCAGGCCGCGGCGTATCGCCTCGTCGCGTCCCTGCTCGAGCTGTTGCAGCGCCAGGCCGGTACGCTGGGCGAACAGCGCGGCGGGTACGCCTTCGGTCAGGCGCAGCGCATTCATCAGGAACTCGAACGGCAGTTCCTCGGCCGTGAGCGTCTTGCGGCCGGCCCGGTAGGCCTTGACCGGGTCGAGGTAGTCCTTGGGCAGGCGGGTTTTCCAGCTGCGCTCGATGCGTCCGTCAGGATGGGTCAGCTTGGCGTGGGCACCGGCGCCGATGCCGAGGAAGTCGCCGAAGGTCCAGTAGTTCAGGTTGTGCCGCGCGCATTGCCCGTCCCGCGCGTAGGCGGAGGTCTCGTACTGCCCGTAGCCGTGGCTTGCGAGTAGGGCCTGGCCCGCTTCCTGGATGTCCCAGAGCACATCGTCCTCGGGCAGCTGCGGAGGCTGGCTGAAGAACAGGGTATTGGGCTCCAGGGTCAGCTGATACCAGGACAGGTGCGTCGGCAGTTGGGCAATCGCGATTCGCAGATCGGCCAGGGCGTCGTCCAGGCTCTGCCCGGGCAAGCCGTGCATCAGGTCCAGGTTGAAGTTGTCGAAACCGGCCGCGCGGGCCATGTCGGCGGCGCGGATCGCCTCGTCGCCGTCGTGAATGCGCCCCAGCGCCTTGAGCTTCTCGGCCTGGAAACTCTGCACGCCGATCGACAACCGATTGATGCCCAAGGCACGGTAGCTGCGGAATTTTTCCTGCTCGAAGGTACCTGGATTGGCTTCGAGGGTGATCTCGATGTCGTCGGCGAAACCGACCCGCCGCTCCAGCCCTTGGAGAATCCTGCCCAGCGCCTGGGCCGAAAACAGGCTGGGGGTGCCGCCGCCGAAGAAGATCGAGCTCAGCCGGCGGCCGTGGACGTGCTCGAGGTCCTGATTGAGGTCGCTCAGCAGCGCGTCGACATAGGCATCCTCGGGCAACGAGGGGCCGGCCGCGTGGGAATTGAAATCGCAGTACGGGCATTTGCGCACGCACCAGGGGATATGGACATAAGCCGCCAGAGGCGGCAGTTCGAAGCCGGAAGTCAGCCGCTCGAAGCTGTCCGTGTGCTTTTCGCTTCCAGCTTCCTGCTTCCGGCTTCCGGCTGCGCTCATGCGATGCCCAACCGCTGTTTGAGGATCGCCATCGCCCGTGCGCGATGGCTGATCCGGTTCTTTTCGGCCGCCGGCAGCTCGGCGCTCGAGCATCCCCGCTCGGGCACCCAGAACAGCGGGTCGTAACCGAAGCCCTGATCACCGCGGGCAGCATGCAGGATGCTGCCCGGCCAAAGCCCTTCACAGATGATCGGCAACGGATCGTCCGCATGCCGCACCAGCGCCAGCGCACAGACGAACTGGGCTCCGCGCTCCGCAACGGGCACCTCGCGCAGGGCGTCGAGCAGCTTGGCATTGTTGGCGGCATCGCCCTGGCCGTCGGCATAGCGTGCCGAGTAGATGCCCGGCGCGCCGCCGAGGGCGTCGACTGCCAGACCCGAATCGTCGGCCAGTGCCGGAAGGCCGGACAGCCGCGCGGCATTGCGCGCTTTGAGGATAGCGTTCTCGACGAAGGAGAGGCCGGTTTCCTCGGGCTCGATATCGCTGAACTCACCCACCGAGCGCACGCGGACCGCGTCTCCGAGCATGGCCTGCAGCTCCTTGAGCTTGCCGGCGTTGTGGCTGGCCAGCACCAGTTCGTTGAAAGGCATCATGGGTCGGGAAACACTTCCTGGTTGAAGTTGAAACTCATTGGCTCGCCGCCCAGCGGTTGGACATTGAGGGTGAAACGCAGGGTCTCGCGCGAGTCGAACGGGAACTGGGCCAGGTAGTAGATCGCCTGGCCTTCCTTTATCTGGCGGAAGGCCAGGGGACGGTCCTGGCCGAGCAGGTTCCTCACCGAGCCGTTGACCAGTGAGGGGACCGGCTCGCCCTGCTTGAGTACCGATACGTTGACCACGCCCTGGGTCCTGCTGCGCACCAGGCCGGTGGCGGCGGCGACGTCCGGCTGCAGGAAACCGGAATTGAAGGTGATGTAATGCACGTCGTACTCGCCAAAGCTCTGCTTGCGTTCGGCCAGCGCCGGTACGGCCAGCAACAGGGCGAACAGGAGGGTCAGGCTCCGCTTCATCAATTACCTCCGATGGTGTAAGGGTGGTTCATGGCTGCGGCCGGCTGACGCGGTAGATGCCGATCTCGCCGAACAGGTTCGGCCAGAGTTTGCTGGCCCAGCCGTGGCGATGCTCGCGATCGACCGCAAGGCGTTCCTTGACGGTGATCTTCAGCTGGCGGCAGAGGTTTTCGAAGTCTTCGAAGGTACAGAAATGGATGTTCGGCGTGTTGTACCAGGTGTAAGGAAGAAATTCCGAAACCGGCATGCGTCCCTTGCTCGCCAGGTACCAGCGGCAGCGCCAGTGGCCGAAATTGGGAAAGGTGATGATGCATTCGCGGCCGACGCGCAGCATCTCTTCGAGCAGCTTGTCGGGGTAGTGCACCGCCTGCAGTGCCTGGGTCATGACCACCACGTCGAAACTGTCGCTGGCGAAGTTGCCGAGCAGCTTGTCCAGGTCCTGCTCGATCACGTTGACGCCCTTGTCCACGCAGGCGGCGATATTGCCCGGATCGATCTCCAGCCCGTAGCCGCTGACGTTCTTGTGGTCGCGCAGCCAGGCCAGCAGCTCGCCGCTGCCGCAACCGAGGTCGAGCACGCGGCTGCCCGCCGGTATCCAGTCTTGGATGATGTCCAGATCGGCTCGCATGTGAGGTCCTTAAACGGCGATGCGGTTCATGTAACCGCGGAAGGCTTGCAGGTAGCGCGGAATCGGCATCAGGAAGGCGTCATGGCCCTGGGGCGCATCGATCTCCAGGTAGCTGACGTTCTTCCCAGCAGCGATCAGGGCCTCGACCAGTTCGCGCGAGCGTTCCGGCGAGAAGCGCCAGTCAGTGGTGAAGGACATCACGCAGAAGTCGGCCTTCGCCACGGCCAGTGTGGCGGCCAGGTCGTCGTCGTGGGCGGCGGCCGGGTCGAAGTAATCGAGCGCCTTGGTCATCAGCAGGTAGGTGTTGGCATCGAAGCGCCCGGAAAACTCCTCGCCCTGATAGCGCAGGTAACTTTCGACCTGGAATTCGACGCTGTTGAAATCGTAGTTGAGCTTGTCGCTCTTCAGTCCGCGGCCGAATTTGGCGCCCATGGCGTCATCGGACAGGTAGGTGATGTGACCGACCATGCGCGCCAGCATCAGCCCGCGCTTGGGAATCACGCCCTGCTCGTGGAAGTGTCCGCCGTGGAATTCCGGATCGGACAGGATCGCCTGGCGAGCCACTTCGTTGAAGGCAATGTTCTGCGCCGAGAGCTTGGGCGCCGAGGCGATCGCCAGGCAGTGCCGCACGCGCTCGGGGTAGCTGATGGTCCACTGCAGCGCCTGCATGCCGCCGAGGCTGCCACCGACCACCGCGGCCCACTGGTCGATGCCCAGGGCATCGGCCAGGCGCGCCTGGCTGTGCACCCAGTCTTCCACGGTGATCACCGGGAAATCCGCGCCGTAGGGCTTGCCGGTGGCCGGATTGAGGCTGCAGGGGCCGGTCGAGCCGTTGCAGCCGCCCAGGTTGTTCAGGCTCACCACGAAGAAGCGCTCGGTGTCGATCGGCTTGCCGGGGCCGATGCAGCTGTCCCACCAGCCGGGCTTGCGATCTTCCGGGTTGTGGTAACCGGCGGCGTGATGGTGTCCGGACAACGCGTGGCAGATCAGCACGGCATTGCTGCGCTCGGCGTTGAGCGTGCCGTAGGTTTCGTAGATCAGCTGGTAATCGGCAAGTGTGCGGCCGCAGGCGAGCGCCAGAGGATCGGCGAAATGCTCGACCTTCGGGCTCACCAGACCGACGGAGTCGTCTGGAATGGCAGTGGGCATCGACCCTGTCTCGCAAGAAGAAGGCGGCAAAGTCTAAAGGGAAGCGCGCTTCAATTCATCCAGTATCGATGGCTGCGCCGCCGCACACCGTGTCGCCACGGGGTGCGGCGGCCCGCGCTCGGCAGCCGGTTCAGTTGGCGGCGAAGTGAGCGTTCAGGTTCACCACCTTGGCCTGGCGTTGTTGCGGCGCGGGGCGACGCAGCGCGCGCTGGATGTCGTTGGCGACTGCCAGTTGCTCTTCGAGCTCGCCGCTGTAGCGGGTCAGCAGCTGGCCACGCTGGCTGGCCTGCTGGGTTTCCTGGGCCAGGGCCTTGAGCTTGAACATGTGGGTTTCGAGCTGCTGCTTGTGCTCGAGCGAATGTTGCAGCAGTGGCGCCAGCGCTTCGTTGGCCCACTGCTCGGCTTCCTGGCGCAGTCTACGATGCAGGGCGACCACTTCGAGCACCAGTGTGGCGAAGAAGCGCCGGGTGAGGATCTGTTGCTCGGTCAGCAGGGTCTTGAGCTGAAGGCGGAACTGGTCGGCCTTGCCGTGCAGCTTTTTCAGCTCGCGCTGATACGGCTTGAGATTGAACAGCGGCGCATCGACCGCGCGCAGCGGATTCTCCTCGTTGTGCCGGCGATAGACGGCCGAGACCATCTTGTTGGCCAGTTCCGCCTCCTGCTCCAGCAGCCCCAGATCCAGCTCCACGGAGCGGAAGAACTGCAGGATGCCGAGATTGATGCCGATGGTGGTCAGGCTGCCGGTCAACCGCTGGCGCAGCTTTTCCAGACTCTGGTCGAGTCGCTCGGTGCGAATGGCGGCACACAGCAGGTCGCCCTGGCGCTTGATCAGCCGCTGATTGGTCTTCAGGCCGAGCAGCTGCTTGTGGTGCAGGTCGTGATCTTCGCGGGTACGGGCGGTGAGCTCGAGCAGCATCTGGCCGTTGTCCTGCTGATGGCTGGCGAGCAGATCGCGCTGCTCGCAAACCTTTTCCAGGCGCAGGCTGAGTACGTGCTGACTGTTCTGCAGGAGGGCCAGGACCTGCTTGATGACGCGGTCTTCGAGCAGGCGTTCCTTCTGCGCGATGATGCGCTCGCAGAGCAGTTTTTCCAGCTCGGCCAATTGGCTGCGTTCGAGAAGTGCCTTGTCGCCGCGGACCTTGGCCAGCAGGGCCTGCTTGGCCGATAGCGGCAACACGTCCTCGTCCTCGAGGCCCAGCTGCTTGGCAGTGTGGCCGCGCAGGCGGTGAATGGCGTTCTGCATGAACACCTCGCCCGCCAGGTCGTCCCAGAGCACGTCGATCTTGTTCAGCACGGCGAACAGGGCGCCCTGGGTAGTCTCGTCGAGGCGACGGATGTGTTGCTGCCAGATTTCCATGTCGCTCGCGGTGACGCCGGTGTCGGCCGACAGCATGAAGATGACGCCCTGGGCGCTGGGCAACATCGAAAGGGTCAACTCCGGCTCGCTACCCAATGCATTGAGTCCCGGCGTGTCGAGAATACGCAGGCCCTGACGCAGCAGCGGATGATCGAAATTGACGAGGGCGTGACGCCAGGCCGGAACCAGGACCTTGCCTTCGATGCCGGCACTTTCCAGCATGGCCGGATCGAAGCCCAGCTGGATCGCCTGCTCCACCGGCATCGGCTTGACCAGTGCCACCTGGCCGAACGCCTCGGCCATGTTGTCGGCATCGGTCGGATCGAGTGCAATGTTGGTCCACTGCTCGGGCGATCGCTTGAGCTGGGCGATGCTGGTCTCGCCCAGTCGCGTCTCGATCGGCAGCAGGTGGATATAGGAACGTTCCGAACGCGGGTCGAAGAACAGTTCGGTCGGGCACATGGTGGTGCGACCTGCTCTCGACGGCAGCATGCGCTGGCCGAATCCGGAGAAGAACAGGGCGTTGATCAGTTCGGTCTTGCCCCGGGAGAATTCGCCGACGAACGCGAGGGTGATGTGGTCGGTGCGCAGCAGTTTGAGCGCGCGTTCCAGACGGGCTTCGACCCCTTCGGAGTTGAGCCGGTTGTGGGCCAGCCAGCTACGGTAGCGGGTGACCTCGCGGATAAGATCACGCTTCCAGGTTACGTAGGCATCCACCTGCTGATCGAGACGTTCCATGCTCACCTGGTGCCGGCAATTTATGATGCGGCGATTATGCGATGAATCGCCGCGGGGTCAATTGCGGTGACCGGCCGGAGCACCCAAAGGGCAAATCGACCGGTCGGGCGGTCGTCTCACATCAACAGACGCAGGGTATCTGGCATATGAGTCATGGCGGCCAGGTTGTTGATCACCATCATGTCCAGCAGGCGCAGTGCCAGGAATGCGAAGATTGGCGACAGGTCGAGCCCGCCCAGGCTCGGCAATATGCGACGGATCGGGCTCAGCAGCGGTTCGCATAATTGATTGACCAGTTGCGCGCCGGGGTTGTGGCTACCCGGAGCGACCCAGGACAGGATCACGCTGATGATCAGCGCGAAGAAGAAGATCTTCAGAAATAGCCCCGTCACGCCAATGATCGCCCAGACCAGCAACTGCATGGGATTGCCGGTAGTGCCGTAGGCCAGCAGCAGGGTCAGCGCCATCAGCAGCATCTGCAGCAGGACGGCAAGTACCAGCGACGCCAGGTCGAGCCCGCCCAGGCTGGGAATGATCCGACGCAGCGGGCGCAGCAGCGGATGGGTCGCGCGCACGATGAACTGGCTCAGCGGGTTGTAGAAATCGGCACGTACCAATTGCAGGATGAAACGCAGCAGCACTATCAGCAGATAGAGGCTACCCAGCGTCTGCAGGACGTAGATAGCCGCGGTGTTCAGTCCAATCATCAATGACTCCTTGTTAGCGGCCCAGCTGCTCGGCCAGTTCGACCGAGCGCCGTGCGGCGGCGTTCAGGGCCTGTTGTACCAGGGATTCGAAGCCGCCAGCCTGGAAAGCTTTGATCGCGGCTTCGGTGGTGCCGTTCGGGGAGGTGACGCGGCGTCGCAGTTCTGCTGCATCGACCTCGCTCTCGCAGGCCATCCGCGCAGCGCCCAGGGCGGTATGCCGGCTTAGCTGTTCGGCGGTCTGGCGGGGCAGGCCGAGGGCTTCGCCGGCAGCGGTCATCGCCTCGATCATCAGGAAGAAATAGGCTGGACCGCTACCCGACACGGCAGTCACCGCGTCGATCAGGTTTTCATCGTCCAGCCACAAGGCCAGGCCCACGGCGGACAGCAGCCGTTCGGCCTGCTGGCGCTGCGCCGCGCTGACCTGCGGATTGGCGAACAGGCCGCTGACACCTTGGCGCAGCAGCGACGGTGTGTTGGGCATGCAGCGAACGATCGGACGGCTTGCGCCGAGCCAACGCTGCAGGCTTTCGCAGCTGATCCCGGCGGCGATCGAAACGACGAGCGTCTGTGGTTCCAGGTGCTCGGCCAGCGCGCGGCAAACCTCTTGCATCACCTGGGGCTTGACCGCCAGCACGACGATGTCGGCGCCGGCGACGGCGTCGCGGTTCTCGGCGAAGGCTTCGATGCGGTGTTCGCGGCTCATAGCGTCACGCTTGTCGGCGCCCGGGTCGCTGGCGCGAATGGCATCGGCCGGAACGCCCTCGGCGCGCAGGCCGCCAATCAGGCTTGCGGCCATGTTGCCGGCACCGATGAAGGCGATGCGGGGTTGAGTCATCGATTGCTTTCCTTTATTCATGCGGAGCGCCCGTACTCTCGGGCGCCGAACAGGGCGGTGCCGATGCGGACCCAGGTCGCGCCCTCGGCAATGGCGGCTTCCAGATCCTGACTCATGCCCATGGACAGGGTGTCGAGGTCGGCCCCCAGGGTTTCCTTCAACCGGCGCAGGCGAGCGAAGGCCTGACGCTGTTCGACAGGGTTCTCGGTAGGTGCCGGGATGGTCATCAGCCCGCGCAGGCGCAGGCGGGGCAGCGTAGCGATCGTCTCGGCCAGCGCGGCGACCGCCTCGGGCGAGCAGCCCGACTTGCTCGCTTCGCCGCTGACGTTGACCTGAATGCAGATATTCAAAGGCCCGAGCGCGTCGGGGCGCTGCTCGGACAAACGCTGGGCAATCTTGAGACGGTCGACCGAATGCACCCAGTCGAAATGCTCGGCGATGGCCTTGGTCTTGTTCGACTGGATCGGGCCGATGAAATGCCAGCGCAGGGGAAGGTCGGCGAGGTCCGCCTGCTTTTCCAGCGCTTCCTGCAGGTAATTCTCGCCAAAGTCCCTCAGGCCGGCATCGAACGCTTCACGGATCGCCTCGGCCGGCTGGGTCTTGCTGACCGCCAGCAGGCCCACCGATTCTGCTTCTCGCGTCGATGCTTGCGCCGCCTCACGGATGCGCGCTCCGACCTTTGCAATATTCGTTGCTATCGTGGACATTACCTGCGCCCGCCGCCTCATGGTCTGCGCGGCATTCTACCTGCTTGCTTGTAATTGGGGAGTCCCATGGATATCACTGAGCTGCTGGCGTTCAGCGCCAAGCAGGGTGCGTCGGACCTGCACCTTTCCGCCGGCTTGCCGCCGATGATCCGCGTCGACGGCGATGTGCGCCGGATCAACCTGCCGCCGCTGGATCACAAGCAGGTGCACGCGCTGATCTACGACATCATGAACGACAAGCAGCGCAAGGACTACGAAGAGTTCCTCGAGACCGACTTCTCCTTCGAAGTGCCCGGTGTGGCGCGTTTCCGCGTCAACGCGTTCAACCAGAACCGCGGCTCGGGCGCGGTATTCCGGACCATTCCCTCCAAGGTGCTGACCATGGAAGACCTGGGGATGGGCGAAGTGTTCCGCAAGATCACCGATGTGCCGCGCGGCCTGGTGCTGGTCACCGGCCCGACCGGTTCGGGCAAGTCGACCACCCTGGCGGCGATGCTCGACTACCTCAACAGCACCAAGTACCACCACATCCTCACCATCGAGGACCCGATCGAATTCGTTCACGAGTCCAAGAAGTGCCTGGTCAACCAGCGTGAAGTGCACCGCGACACCCTCGGCTTTTCCGAAGCTCTGCGTTCGGCGCTGCGTGAAGACCCGGACATCATCCTCGTCGGCGAGATGCGCGACCTGGAAACCATCCGTCTGGCACTGACCGCGGCGGAAACTGGCCACCTGGTGTTCGGCACCCTGCACACCACCTCGGCCGCCAAGACCATCGACCGTGTCGTCGACGTCTTTCCCGCCGAAGAAAAATCCATGGTCCGCTCCATGCTTTCCGAATCGCTGCAGGCGGTCATTTCGCAGACGCTGCTCAAGAAGGTCGGCGGTGGGCGAGTCGCGGCACACGAAATCATGATCGGCACACCGGCCATTCGAAACCTGATCCGCGAAGACAAGGTCGCCCAGATGTACTCGTCGATACAGACCGGCGGTTCGATTGGCATGCAGACGCTCGATGCCTGCCTCAAAGGATTGCTGGCAAAAGGGCTCATCAGCCGCGACAGTGCCAAGGAAAAGGCCAAGACGCCGGAAAATTTCTAACCCCTACGCGCCTGCGGGCGAAGGGTTTGCCGCTGCGGCGGCGGTTTCGCTAGACGATTGCGAGTACACCGATGGAATTCGAAAAACTGTTGCGCCTGATGGTGGAAAAGGGCGGTTCCGACCTGTTCATCACCGCTGGCGTTCCGCCGTCGATGAAGGTCAACGGCAAGATCATGCCCGTGACCAAGAACGCGATGTCGCCGGAGCAGACCCGTGAAACCGTGCACGGGGTGATGAACGAGGCGCAGCGTCGGGATTTCACCGAAAACCACGAGTGCAATTTCGCCATCAGCGCCCGCGGTATCGGCCGCTTCCGCGTCAGTGCCTTCTACCAGCGCAACCTTGCAGGCATGGTGCTGCGTCGCATCGAGACCAACATCCCTACCATCGACGACCTCAAGCTGCCCGACGTGCTGAAGAAGCTGGCAATGACCAAGCGCGGGCTGGTGCTCTTCGTGGGCGCTACCGGCACCGGCAAGTCGACCTCGCTGGCGTCCATGATCGGCTACCGCAACAAGCATTCGAGCGGGCATATCATCTCCATCGAGGACCCGATCGAATACATCCACCAGCACCAGAGCTGCATCGTCACCCAGCGCGAAGTCGGCATCGATACCGAGTCGTTCGAGGTGGCGCTGAAGAACACTCTGCGTCAGGCGCCGGACGTGATCCTGATCGGCGAGGTACGGACCCGCGAGACCATGGACCACGCCGTGGCCTTCGCCGAGACCGGCCACCTGTGCCTGGCAACTCTGCACGCCAACAACGCCAACCAGGCGCTGGACCGGATCATCAACTTCTTCCCCGCCGATCGACAGAACCAGGTGTGGATGGACCTTTCGCTGAACCTCAAGGCCATCGTCGCCCAACAGCTGGTTCCAACCCCGGACGGCAAGGGCCGTCGAGCGGTGATCGAGGTGTTGATCAACACCCCGCTGGCCGCCGACCTGATTCGCAAAGGCGAAGTCCACGAGCTCAAGGCGCTCATGAAGCGCTCCACCGAACTCGGCATGCAGACCTTCGACCAGGCGCTGTACAACCTTTATGTACAGGGCGAAATCACCTATGAAGACGCCTTGCTCTACGCCGACTCGGCAAACGATCTGCGCCTGATGATCAAGCTCGGTTCGGAAACCGACGGCGAGCACCTGACCAGCGTCTCCCAGGGGCTGAGCCTGGAAGTCAGCGACGAGGACCCGGGCCGCAGCTTCCGCTAAGCCTCGTGCGCCAGCCGGTTCGCCTGCTCCAAGGCGGCGACCAGTTCGGCGAGCCGCACCTCGGCGTCTCCTCGGCTTCGCAGGATCGCTGCCGGGTGAGGCGCCACCAATAACCAGAAGTGCTCGTGACGTATCGCCTGGCCGCCGAAATCGGCCAGGCGGATGCGCTGCGGGTCATGCATTTTCAGCACGGACGCCAGCGCCGTGCGGCCGAGCGCAACCACGACCCGCGGGCGTATCCGGTTCAACTCTTCGTCCAGCCAGGGGCGACAGGCCTGAATCTCGGCGGGCTTGGGTGTAGCGTGCAGGCGCGTGGCGCCTCGGCTGGTGGAACCGCCGCGGGGCTCCCATTTGAAATGCTTGACCGCATTGGTCAGGTAGAGCGCGTCCCGCTCGAGTCCCGCTGCCAGCAATGCGTCGTTCAGTACCTGTCCCGCCGGACCGACGAAGGGGCGGCCAGCCAAGTCCTCGAGGTCACCGGGCTGTTCGCCGATCAGCATGATCGATGCTTGCTGCGGGCCTTCGCCGGGCACGGCGCAGGTGGCGTTGCGCCAGATCGCGCAGGCCTGACAATCCTGCAGGGCGCTAGTGGTCGGGCGCGCGGGCTGAGCCCGCTCACGGGCGATCAAGACCGCCTTGCCGTCGCGTTCACCGACGTCCGCAGCCTGTGCCAGGCGCTGTTGTCCGGCCCGGGCCTCGCTGACCATCTGCGGGATCAGGCGTGCCTCCGGCAAGTGCTGCCAGAAGCGCACCGGCATATGCCCACGCATGGCCTTTTCGTTCAGTCGCGCCGGGTTGAACGTGCTCTGGTAGTAGGTCTGCCACAGCGCATCGCCGCGCTCGTCGACCACCTTGGCCAGTCGCGTCAGTGCTGGCGGGCAGGGGTGCCGATAGTGCAGCGCGTGGCCATCGAAACAGGCTGCGCCATCAGGGGTCGCGATAGCCCATCGAGTCCGGCCCATGCGACCGATGAAATGCTCCGCGCCCAGGTCCAGCACCTCATGGGCCGGCTCGTGCCAGGCGATGAACTCGACCTCGGTCGCCTGGCAGGGACGAAAACGCAGAAAGGCATGCAGGTGATGAGCTTCGCGACGTACCGCCTTGATGCGCCGGTGCAGCTCGCTGCCGTCGCTGTCGCCGGCGAGAATCGCACTTCGGTCACCTGTCACGACGCGCCAGAGTACGCGGTACAGCAGCGCCCAGCGATCCTCGGCGCGAAAGCGCGCAGCGCTGGCCAGTAGTTCGGGGAGGGCGCGCGGGATGCGTAGCGTCCTCGGTGGGTCGCCGCTGCCCGTCGCATCCAACAGGCCGTCAAGCAGCCCTGTGTTGCCCTGCCAGTCCGCTTCGTGTGGCGCGACGCCGGCCAGCACCAGGCGCCTGGCCTCCTGGCGCCAGTCATCGAACGAGCTGATCACCACAGCGCCATCTGCGCCGGCTGGTCACTAAGCTGGCGGCGCAGCACGGACGACTCCAGCGTCGCCTCCCGGGGGCGATAGTCCTGGGTGACGATGAAGGGTTTGGCCTTGTCCATGGCGCAACGCAGGCGAATCAGGTCGGCATAGCGAATCCGTCGTTCACGGCGCAGCTCGACCAGCCGTTTGGCATTGCGCACGCCGATGCCGGGTACCCGCGCGATCAGCATCGGCTCGGCGCGGTTCAAATCGAGGGGGAACTGCTCGCGGTGGTTCAGTGCCCAGGCAAGCTTCGGATCGATGTCCAGGGGCAGGTTGCCCGGGCCGTCGAGCAGTTCGTTGACCCTGAAGCCATAACCGCGCAGCAGGAAATCCGCCTGGTAGAGGCGGTGTTCGCGCAACAGCGGTGGCGGTTGCAGCGGCACCGAGTTCGGGCTTTGCGGGATCGGGCTAAAGGCCGAGTAGTAGACGCGTTTCAAGCCGTAGGCGCCGTAGAGGCGCTGGGCGGTGTGCAGGATGATGCTGTCGTCGGTGGTGTCTGCGCCGATGATCATCTGCGTGCTCTGGCCGGCTGGCGCGAACGACGGGGCGCGGCGCTCACCCTCGGCTTCTTCGACGCCCAGGCGGATCTGCCCCATGGCCTGGCGAATGGTCCTTCCGCTCTTTTCCGGCGCCAGGCGTGTCAGCCCGTCTTCGGTGGGCAACTCGACGTTCACGCTCAACCGGTCCGCGTAGCGCCCGGCTTCGGCGATCAGCTGCGGGGCGGCGTCGGGGATCGTCTTGAGATGAATGTAGCCACGAAACTCGTGCTCTTCACGTAGCAGCCTGGCGACACGGGTCAGCTGTTCCATGGTGTAGTCGGCCGAGCGGATGATGCCCGAGCTCAGGAACAAGCCGCTGACGAGGTTGCGCCGGTAGAAATCCAGCGTCAGGCGTACCACCTCCTCCGGCGTGAAGCGGGCGCGCGGCACGTTGCTGGAGCGGCGGTTCACGCAGTACTGGCAGTCGTACAGGCAGAAGTTGGTCAGCAGGACCTTGAGCAGCGAGACGCAGCGACCGTCGGGCGTGAAGCTATGGCAAATTCCTGTGCCATCGGTTGCGCCGAGCCCATTGCGGTCTTTCGAACTGCGCCGGGGTGCTCCGCTGCTGGCGCAGGAGGCGTCATACTTGGCGGCGTCGGCGAGCACCGTGAGCTTGTCGATGAGTTCCATGACGAAGACCGCTAACTGTATTTATATACAGTATCTTGCCTGGCCTGCGTTCGGGCAAGTCTACTTGGCTCCTATTTGTCGGATCGACGACGGCCGGGCAGGGTCTGATCTGTCGCTTTTCCCTTTCCTCCAGGAGGACACACATGCAAAGACAGGACACCCACAGCAAGGTCATCGGTTATCTGCTCTGGATATTCGGCTTTCTTGGCGCGCACCGCTTTTACTATGGCAAGCCTGTCACGGGCACCATCTGGTTCTTCACGCTGGGGTTGCTGTTCATCGGCTGGATCATCGACCTGTTCCTGATCCCGGCGATGGATCGCGAGGCGGACCTGCGGTTCACCGCCGGGCCTCTGGACTACAACATCGGCTGGATCCTGCTGACCTTTCTCGGGATTTTCGGGGTGCACCGGATGTATCAGGGCAAGTGGATCACCGGCATCCTCTACCTGTGCACCGGCGGCCTGTTCTTCATCGGCGTGCTCTACGACTTCTGGACGCTCAACACTCAGATTTCGGTTCGCAACGCCCAGCGCACCTGAAGCTCAGGAGCGCGTTGCGCGCTCCTGAGCAGGTTGGCTATCCGATCAGCGGCGATAGCTGATACGGCCGTCCACCAAGGTGTAGCGGACCGCGCCCGGCAGGCAATGGCCGAGGAACGGGCAGTTACGGCCCTTCGACAGCCAGGTTTCGCCCACCAGCGTGGAGCTGGTCGGGTCGAACAGCACCAGGTCGGCCGGCATGCCCTGGGACAGTTGTCCCGCGGGCAGGTTCAGGGCGGCGGCCGGCCCGCTGCTCAGACGAGCAAGCAGGGTCGGCAGGTCGAGCAGTCCGTCTTGGACCAGCGTCAGGGCCAGCGGCAGGAGGATCTCTGCGCTGCTGATGCCGGGCTCGGTGGCGCCGAAGGGCGCTTCCTTGGCATCTGCCTCATGGGGTTGATGATGGCTGGAGATAGCCGAGACGACACCCTGCTTGACCGCCTCGCGCAGCGCCTCGCGGTCCGCGCGGCTACGTAGCGGCGGTTGCACGTGATAGAGGCTGGAGAAGCCCTGCAGGGCTTCTTCGGTGAGGATCAACTGGTACATCGCCACATCGGCGGTCACCGGCAAGCCCCGCGCCTGGGCATCGGCAATCATCTGCACGCCGCGTGCGCTGGTCAGTTGGGTGAAGTGCGCACGTACTCCCGCCTGCTCCACCAGCAGCAGGTGCCGCGCCAGTGCCAGGGTTTCCGCCGTTTCCGGAATGCCGGCCAACCCGAGAAAGCTGGCGACCGGGCCTTCATGGGCGAGTCCGCCCTCGGCAAGATCGGCATCCTGGGAGTGGAAGACCACGGTGAGGTCGAAGGTGGCGGCGTATTCCAGTGCGCGGCGCAGATTGCGACTGTTGGCGAACTCGCGCAGCCCGTTGCCGAAGGCGACGCAGCCTGCATCGCGTAGCGAGACCAGTTCGGCCAGTTGCTCGCCTGCCAGCTCACGGGTCAGTGCGCCGATCGGATAGACCTTGGCGTGTCCCGACTCGCGCGCTCGGTCGAGGATGAGCTCTGCCACTGCCGGGGTGTCCAGCACCGGACGCGTATAGGGTGGGCAGCAGAGGCTGGTGATGCCTCCAGCGGCGGCGGCCAGCGTCTCGCTAGCAATGTTGCCTTTGCGGCTGTAACCGGGCTCGCGCAGCGCCACGCTGAGGTCGACCAGGCCTGGCGCAGCCACCAGCCCCTGTGCATCGATCGAGGTAGCGGCCTCGTAGCCCGCCGGTGCTTGGCCGATGGCGACCACCTTGCCGTCCTGCAGATAGATGTCGGTGACTTCGTCCCGTCCGCTGGCGGGGTCGATCAGGCGGGCGCCGAGGATCTGAACGGGCATCACTTCTGCTCCTCGGAGTCGAGTTGGCGCTGCGCGGTCTGTCCGCTCATGGCCATGGACAGCACCGCCATGCGGATGGCGATGCCGTAGGTAACCTGATTGAGAATGACCGACTGCGTGCCGTCAGCCACCGCCGATTCGATTTCCACGCCGCGGTTGATCGGGCCCGGATGCATGACGATGGCATCGGGTCGCGCCTGAGCCAGGCGCTGCGTGCTGAGGCCGTAGAGTCGATAGAACTCGCTTTCGCTCGGCAGCATCCCGCCCTGCATGCGCTCGCGCTGCAAGCGCAGCATGATCACCACGTCGACGTCACGCAGGCCCTCGCTCATGTCGTTGAACAGGCGCACACCGTACTGCTCCAGGCCGATCGGCAGGAGCGTTTTCGGGCCGATGACGCGAATGTCCGGACAGCCCAGGGTCTTGAGCGCGAGCATGTTCGAGCGGGCGACACGCGAATGCAGGATGTCGCCGACGATGGCCACCGAGAGGTTTTCGAAGCTGCCCTTGTGGCGGCGAATGGTGAGCATGTCGAGCATGCCCTGGGTCGGGTGCGCGTGGCGCCCGTCGCCACCGTTGATCACGGCGACATCGGGACAGACGTGCTCGGCGATGAAATGCGCGGCGCCCGACTCTGCGTGACGGACCACGAACATATCGGCTGCCATGGCCTCCAGATTGCGCAGGGTGTCGGTGAGCGTTTCGCCCTTGCTGGTCGAGGAGGTCGACACGTTAAGGGTGATGACGTCCGCCGAAAGACGCTTGGCCGCGAGCTCGAAGGTGGTACGGGTACGCGTCGAGTTTTCGAAGAACACGTTGCAGACGGTCTTGCCGCGCAGCAGCGGTACTTTCTTCACCGATCGGTTGCCGACTTCGAGAAAGGAGTCGGCCGTGTCGAGGATTTCGGTCAGCAGCTCGCGGGGCAGGCCGTCGAGCGAGAGGAAATGGCGCAGCTGACCGAGGTCGTTAAGTTGCAGCGGGCGCTTGGCGTCGGTGGGCGTCATCGCGTGATCTCAGTTGGAGGCGGGGGCGAGGGCCTGAAGCTCGAGGGCAAGCGGCGTCGGGCCGAGCAATTTTACCCGCTGCTCCGGTGCCAGGGACAGGGTGGCGCCGACCACGTCAGGGCGGACCGGCAGCTCGCGAGCGTTGAGATCGAGCAGGCACACCAGGGTCACACTGGCGGGGCGCCCGTAGTCGAACAGTTCGTTGAGTGCGGCGCGGATGGTGCGCCCGGTCATCAGGACGTCGTCGATCAGCACCAGATGCTGGCCCTCGATCTCGAACGGCAGCTCCGAAGGCTGCACCTGTGGATGCAGGCCGTTCTGAGTGAAATCGTCGCGGTAGAAGGAGACATCGAGAATGCCAAGCGGCTGGTCGCGGCCGCTGGCCTGCATGAGCGCCTGGGCGACCCAGACGCCACCGGTGCGGATGCCGATGAAGTGGGGATCGAGGATCTCGCGGCGGGCCAGGTGATGATCGAGCGCAGCGGCCATTTCCGGGAGAAGCTGCTCGGGACGGGGAAGGTTCATGGGTGCTCCTTGGGAAGGGGAGAGGGAGCGGACTGCGCTGCTAGCCAGCCTTCGAGCAGAAGGGCCGCGGCCAGGGCATCGACCGGCCGTTCGCGGTAGTTGCCCGACTGGCCCTGGCGGAGCCGCTCGCCCTTGGCTTCGAAGGTGGTCAGGCGTTCGTCGTGAGTGTGTACCGGCAGGTTGAAGCGACCATTGAGGCGCCTTGCGAACTTTTCTGCGCGGGCGCTCATGGCGCTGGCCGAGCCATCCATATTCAACGGCAGGCCTACGACCAGTGCGTCTGGTTGCCACTCACGGATCAGTGCTTCGATCTGGTTCCAGTCGGGGATGCCGTCGCGGGCCTTGAGCACGCACAGTTCGCGGGCCTGGCCGGTGATGGGCTGGCCAATGGCGACACCGATCTGGCGGGTTCCGTAGTCGAAGCCGAGCAGCAGGCGCAGCGCGCTCATGCGTGGCCCGCCTGAGCGGTCAGCAGGCTGAGATTCACGCCCAGTCGCGCCGCGGCGGCCTGTAGTCGTTGATCGTAGGGGAGATCGAAAAGAATGCTGTCGTCCGCCGGGCAGGTCAGCCAGGCGTTGTCGGCAAGCTCCGCCTCGATCTGCCCGGCTTCCCAGCCGGCATAGCCGAGCGCGATGAAGTGGCGTTCGGGCCCCTGGCCGTCGGCGATCGAGAACAGCACATCCTGGGAGGTGGACATCGCAAGCTCGCCCAGAGACAGGGTCGCCTGAAATTGCCAATCGTTCGGGTGCAGGACGAAGCCGCGGTCGGTCTGAACCGGTCCGCCGCTAAAGATCGGTAGGCTCTGGCACAGGGCCGCGGGCGGCTCGTCGGGGCGCAACTGTTCGAGCACGTCGGCAAGGCTGAGTCCGCTGGGGCGATTGACGATCAGGCCCATCGCGCCGTCTGCGCTGTGCTCGATCAGATAAATGAGGGTCTGTGCGAAATTCGGATCTCCCATGTGGGGCATGGCGATCAGAAAGTGGTGCTTGAGGTAGCTTGGCGAGGAGATCTTCATGGCACCTAGTTTCGGTCTTCGCGCGGCAGGCGGCAAGCCAGTAGACGATCCGAGGGCGGGGCCCGTCTCGTGCGGCCTGCGCCGCAATCACTGGCTGGACAGGCGATCGCCGCGCTCGAAGCGCCAGGTGCGGATGATTTCTACCTGGTCGAAGCTCTGCGCCAGTTCACCGGTGAACGGAGCGAACGGTGCGGCCAGCCGAACGATGCGCATGGCGGCCTCGTCGAGCACTGCCTGCCCGGAGGACTCCAAAACCTGCAGTTCGTGCACCGTGCCGTCACGGTTGATCGTCACCAGCATGCGCAGGCTGCCATATATATGTTGGCGTCGGGCCTCGTCCGGGTAGTTGAGGTTGCCGATGCGCTCGACCTTCTTGCGCCACTCGTCGCGGTACCAGGCGCTGATATCGCGCATGGTCGCCGCGCTGTTCTGTCGGCTCACCCGTGGGCGCTTGGCGTACTGTTCGCGCTCGCGGGCCAGTTCGGCTTCGAGGCTCGCGATTTCCGAACTCAATTGCGAGCTGTCGAATACAGGTGCCGGCGGGCTTTCCGGCTGCGGCTTGGTCTGCTCCTGCTTGACCGGTGCGCGTTCTGGCTGCGGCGAGCGGGTAGTGACCGCCGCCTTGGGTGCTTCGGCGCGAGTCGCTTTCGGCGGCGCGGCCGCGGGGGTGACCTTGCGGATCTCGTTATCCTGGAACGGCGCCTGCTCGGTGGTCTTCGGTGATGCCTTGTGCTCGAGGGTGCCGCTGCCCTGTTGGTTGTCCTGTGCGAGGAAATCGGCTTCCTTGGGCTTTTCCTCGCTCTTGAACGTCGAGAGGGTGATTTCCAGGGTTTTGCTTATCTGGCTCGGCTCGGCCAGGCTGAAGCCAAGGCCGAGGATCAGCGCGGCGTGCACCACGCCCGCCAGGAAAAGCGTAAAGCCGAGCCGGTCCGCCGGGCGGATGCCGGTGGCTTGAGGGGCTGGTTGGCGTATGGCTGCGTTCATCGCGTATCAGGGTCGGTTCGGATGCCGCGCAGTCTGCCGAGGGGAAAACCAAAAGTCTATGAACCAGGCGGCAGCTTCGCACATGCGCGCCCGGGTCGATGTGAGTTCGCGCGCCGGCAGCGCGCGCGAGAACTAAGTGACGGGATCTAGCGGCGGACGTCGAGCTTTTTTGCAATCGCATCCATCAGGGCGCTGCCGATGCGGGTATCGAAGGCATTGTCGATTTCGCGAATGCAGGTCGGGCTGGTGACGTTGATTTCGGTCAGGTAGTCGCCGATGACATCAAGGCCGACGAAGACCAGGCCGCGTTTGCGCAGCTCAGGCCCGACGATGGCGGCGATCTCGCGGTCTCGGTCGGAAAGCGGCTGGGCGACGCCGCGACCTCCAGCGGCCAGGTTTCCGCGGGTTTCCCCGGCGGCTGGAATGCGTGCCAGGCAATACGGAATCGGTTCGCCGTCGATCATCAGGATGCGTTTGTCGCCGTCCTTGATCTCGGGAATGTACCGCTGCGCCATGATCTGGCGCTCGCCGTGCAACGTCAGGGTCTCGAGGATCACCGACAGATTCGGGTCGCCCTCGCGATGGCGGAAGATCGACGCGCCGCCCATTTCATCCAAGGGTTTGAGAATGATGTCACGCTGCTCTCTTGCGAAGTCGCGCAGAATGTCTGCACGTCGGCTAACCAGAGTCGGCGGAGTGCATTGTGGAAACTGGGTGGCGAAGAATTTCTCGTTGCAGTCCCTTAGGCTTTGCGGACGATTGATCACCAGCGTGCCGGCCTTCTCGGCCAGCTCCAGCAAGTACGTCGCGTAGACGTACTCGCTGTTGAAAGGGGGGTCCTTGCGCATGAGGATGACATCGAGTTCCGCAAGGCCCGTGTCTGCTTCTTCGCCTAGCTCATGCCAACGTTGTGAGTCGTTGAACACCTTCAGCGGGCGCATTCTGGCCCGGGCTTCGCCGCCCAGTTGATAAAGATCGCGTTGCTCCATGTAGAGCAGCGACCAGTCGCGTTCCTGGGCAGCCAGGAGCATCGCCAGTGAGCTGTCTTTCTTGAAGGCGATCTGCGCGATAGGGTCCATGATGATCCCGACGCGAATGGTCATGAAGTAATCTCCGGCTATGCGGCAGCGTGTCTGTCGCGGGCTTAGAATGACACCGCAGATTGGCGCTGGCTGCGGGCTGGGTCAAGGATAAACCTTGAGCTGCCAGGCTCGATAGCTTGCGCTTGTATAGTGTGCTAAAAAGGTCCGTCGAATGGGTGCAGCCCATCGGTGGCAGGGCCTCTGGCGCACTGGCATAACGATAAACAACGACTCACCGAGGCGATGGTAGGGCGAAATGGAACAGCACTCCGAGGGCTTGAAGGTCATGGTGATCGACGATTCGAAAACGATTCGTCGCACCGCGGAAACCCTGCTGAAAAAAGTAGGTTGTGATGTCATAACGGCAGTGGATGGCTTCGACGCGCTCGCAAAGATCGCCGACACTCATCCCGGCATCATTTTTGTCGATATCATGATGCCCAGGCTGGATGGTTATCAGACCTGTGCCCTGATCAAGAACAACAGTGCGTTTAAATCCACGCCCGTCATCATGCTGTCCTCCAAGGATGGTCTGTTCGACAAGGCGAAGGGACGTATCGTGGGTTCGGATCAGTATTTGACCAAACCGTTCAGTAAAGAAGAGTTGCTAAGCGCCATCAAGGCACATGTGCCTGATTTTGCCCCGGTGGAGCAAGCATCCTGAGTACGGCTTAAGCCGCTGACGCCTTCCTAGGGAGAAAAAATGGCTCGCGTTCTGATTGTTGATGATTCCCCGACCGAAATGTACAAGTTGACCGCCATGCTGGAAAAGCACGGTCATCAGGTCCTCAAGGCGGAAAATGGTGCTGACGGCGTCGCGATCGCTCGTCAGGAAAAACCCGACGTGGTTCTGATGGATATCGTCATGCCCGGGCTCAATGGTTTTCAAGCCACGCGCCAGCTGACGAAAGATTCTGAAACCAGTCACATTCCCGTGATCATCGTGACCACGAAGGATCAGGAAACCGATAAGGTCTGGGGCAAGCGCCAAGGTGCCAAGGATTACCTGACCAAGCCGGTGGACGAGGCGACGCTGCTGCAAACCCTCAAGTCCGTGCTGGGCTGATATCAGGGATCAGCTAACACTCGGACAAGGGAAACTGGGCCGTACATGTCGGACAAGCAAACGCCTTTCCAGCGTCTTCTGGGAATCGACAACCGTTGCCGCGCCCTCGCGGCCGGCCTGCCCTCGCAGCAGGAAGCCGTGCAAACCTGGGGAGGGATCGGTTTCCGTATGGGCGGCCGGTTGTTCGTGGCGCCGATGGGGGAGGTCGGCGAGGTCTTGCATGAGCCACGTTACACGCTGTTGCCAGGCGTTAAAACCTGGGTAAAGGGTGTGGCAAACGTTCGTGGCAGGCTGCTGCCCGTGATGGATCTGTGCGGCTACTTCGGTCTGGAATTGTCGCCGTTGCGCAAGCAGCGGCGAGTGTTGGTAGTGGATCATCAGGAAGTCTTTGCCGGTTTGACCGTTGACGAGGTGTACGGCATGCAGCACTTCCCGATCGACACTTTCTCGGAGCAGTTGCCTCCGGTGGAAGCGACGATTCAGCCCTTCATTCATGGTGTGTTCCAGCGTGAACAGCCCTGGCTGGTGTTCAGTCCTCATGCGTTGGCGTTGCACCAGGAATTCCTGGACGTCGCTTTTTGATTTAGGTGGGTCGGCGAAGTCGGCCTTTTGGTTTTGCTGGAAACGTAGGGTGGTCCAGGCGGGGGCCAGGTAATGACTAAATTTAATGCAAGTGCGCTTTTAGCTGGGATGCGTAGCAATACGCTGGTCGCGGGGCTGTTCATCGCTCTGATCACTTCCATCGTGTTGTTGTTCGCGAACTTCGCCTACGTCAACACTCAGACAAACTACGACAACGAATACATCAGTCACGCCGGCGAGCTGCGGGTTCTTTCCCAGCGCATCGCAACCAACGCCGTGGAAGCCGCTACCGGTACTCCCGAGGCTTTCGCCTCGCTGAAGGATGCGCGTAACGACTTCGAGCAGCGCTGGGCCTATCTGGTTCAAGGTGACGAAAGCATTGGTCTTCCCGCAGCCCCGGAATCGCTTCAGGCCGAAACTGCAGCGGTGCAACTGGACTGGGATACCTTGCGTCAGAACGCGGACGCGATTCTGGCCAGTGAGCAGACCGTACTCTCGCTGCACCAAGTAGCCACCACGCTGGCCGAAACCGTTCCGCAGCTGCAGGTCGAGTACGAGGAAGTGGTCGACATTCTGCTGGAGACCGGTGCGCCTGCCTCCCAGGTTTCCGTTGCCCAGCGTCAGTCGCTTCTTGCCGAACGTATCCTGGGCTCGGTAAACAAGGTGCTGGCCGGTGACCAGGCTTCGGTACAGGCCGCGGACATGTTCGGTCGTGACGCCAGTCTGTTCGGTCGAGTATTGACCGCGATGCTTGAAGGCAACGCCGCAATGGGCATCACCCGCGTCGCCGACGAAGAAGCTCTGGACCGTCTGCGCGAAATTTCCGATCTGTTCCAGTTCGTTTCCGGCTCGGTGGACGAGATTCTCGAAACGTCGCCCGAACTGTTCCAGGTGCGCGAGTCGGCAAATACCATTTTCGACGTTTCCCAGAGCCTGCTGGCTAAGGCGTCCGATCTCACCGTCAAGCTCGAAGCGCGTGCTGCTGGCCGTTACATCAATACCCTGGGTGGTTACGTGCTGGGCGCTCTGGCACTGGCCTCGATCATTCTGATCGGCCTGGTCATGGTTCAGGAGACCCGTCGCCGCCTAAGCGAAACCGCTGAAAAGAACGAGCGTAACCAGGCGGCCATTCTTCGTCTGCTCGACGAAATCGCCGACCTCGCGGACGGTGACCTGACGGTGACGGCGACAGTTACCGAGGACTTCACCGGTGCGATCGCGGACTCCATCAACTACTCCATTGACCAACTGCGCGACCTGGTAGAGACCATCAACCAGACCGCAGTACAGGTGGCGGGCGCTGCCCAGGAAACGCAGGCGACAGCCATGCACCTGGCCGAGGCCTCGGAGCACCAGGCCCAGGAAATTGCCGGGGCCTCTGCGGCGATCAACGAAATGGCGGTCTCCATTGACCAGGTATCGGCCAACGCCTCCGAATCGTCGGCGGTAGCGGAGCGGTCGGTAGCGATCGCGAACAAGGGTAATGAGGTGGTGCACAACACCATCACCGGCATGGATAACATCCGTGAGCAGATCCAGGACACCTCCAAGCGAATCAAGCGCCTCGGTGAGTCGTCCCAGGAGATCGGTGACATCGTAAGCCTGATTAACGACATTGCTGACCAGACCAACATCCTCGCACTTAACGCGGCGATTCAGGCATCGATGGCGGGTGACGCGGGCCGAGGCTTCGCGGTGGTAGCGGACGAAGTACAGCGCCTTGCAGAGCGTTCCTCTGCTGCGACCAAGCAGATCGAGGCGCTGGTCAAGACGATTCAGACCGATACCAACGAAGCGGTAATCTCGATGGAACAGACCACTTCCGAAGTGGTTCGCGGTGCCCGTCTGGCGCAAGACGCCGGGGTGGCACTGGAAGAGATCGAGAAAGTATCGAAGACCCTTGCAGCGCTGATCCAGAACATCTCCAACGCCGCCCGCCAGCAAGCATCCTCGGCCGGCCATATTTCCAACACCATGAACGTCATTCAGGAGATCACCTCGCAGACGTCGTCCGGTACCACTGCCACCGCACGGAGCATTGGTAACCTGGCGAAGATGGCGAGTGAGATGCGTCGTTCCGTCTCCGGCTTCACCTTGCCGGATGCGCCGGACAAGGCCTGACTTGACGAGCCCGGCGGCAGCATTAGCTGCCGCCGCAGAGCATGAGTGAGGGGCAGCGTATGCAGGCGGGCGGTGCCTGGACATTGAAGCCCTTGGCCGAGATGTCGTCGGCGGAATTCCAGAATTGGCAGGCCTTGCTCGAAGAGCGTACCGGTATGGTCCTCTCCGAGCAGCGCCGTGCGTTTCTGCAGACAAGCCTGACGGCGCGCATGCGGGAAATCGGTATGGCCGACTACGCCAGTTACTATCGGCAGGTCACCGAGGGTCCCCGCGGCGCGGTGGAGTGGGCGACTCTGATGGATCGTCTGACGGTTCAGGAAACTCGGTTCTTTCGCCACCCTCCCTCCTTCGATGTGCTCAGTGAATATCTTTCCGCGCGGTTGATGGGCGGGTTGTCGCAGCCGTTGGCCTTGTGGAGCGTGGGATGTTCGAGTGGCGAAGAGGCGTTTTCGCTGGCTATCTGCGCGGTCGAGGTGCTGAAGGGCTCTGTCCACGAAGGGCGCTTCGGCGTAACCGGAACGGACATCAGTCTGAGCGCATTGGCCAGGGCTCGCGAAGGCATATATGCCTCTGCGCGTCTGAGCCAACTGAGCGAGTCGTTGCAGGGCGCTTATTTCCAGCCGCTGGCTGCTGGACGTTTTCAAATACTTCCGAGTCTGGCATCGCGTGTGTGCTACGCCAGGCTCAACGTGTTGGATCTGGCCTCAGCGCCGATATCCGGCATGGACGTTATTTTCTGTCAGAACTTGCTGATCTATTTCCGTCGCTGGCGTCGTCGCGAAATCCTCAACCGCCTGGCCGAGCGCCTGGCACCGGGAGGACTGCTGGTAGTCGGTGTTGGAGAGGTGGTCGGTTGGCGGCATCCGGAGTTGATTCCGGTGGCCAATGACCAGGTTCTGGCCTTTACCCGGAAAAGTTTATGAGCGGAGTCGCTATGGGTGATCGGCACGATTATGTCGCCCTGGAGTGGGTGAAAGGCGAAATTGCCGAGACGCTGAGACAGGCGCGCCAAGCGCTGGAGGCGTTCGTCGAGAACCCGCAGGACTCGACGCGCATGCGTTTCTGCCTGACGTACGTGCATCAGGTGCATGGCACCCTCCAGATGGTCGAGTTCTACGGCGCGGCGATGCTTGCCGAAGAAATGGAACAACTCGCCCGTGCGCTGATGGAAGAGCGCGTCACCAACCAGGGCGAAGCGCTGGAAGTGATGATGCAGGCCATTCTGCAGATGCCGGTCTATCTGGATCGCATCCAGAGTGCGCGTCGTGACCTGCCGATGGTCGTACTGCCGCTGCTCAACGATCTGCGCGCCGCTCGGGGCGAGAAGCTGCTATCGGAAACCAGCCTGTTCTCGCCCGACCTGAGCGGCCAGGCGCCCGCTCTGCCAGCCGACTCCCTGGCCCCGCTACGTACCGCCGAGCTTCCGGTATTGCTTCGCAAGCTGCGGCAGATGCTGCAGATGGCCCTGGTCGGTGTTATCCGCAATCACGATTTGCCTACGAATCTCAATTACATGGCGCGTGTCTTCGCGCGTTTGGAGTCGTTGTGCAAGGAGGCTCCGCTCGGAGCGCTCTGGCAGATCGCCTCCGGCATGGTCGAAGGCCTGGCCAGCGGCAGCGTCAGCAACGGCACCTCAGTGCGCACGCTGTTGCGCCAGGTCGACAAGGAGCTCAAGCGACTGGTCGAGCAGGGCGCCGACGGTATCAACCAGCCCGCATCCGAAGAACTGACCAAGAACCTGCTGTTCTACGTGGCGAAAGCGGAAACCGACTCGCCTCGAATCCAGGCGCTCAAGCAGCGCTACAAGCTGGACGAGGCGCTGCCGGACACTGAAGTGGTCAACCAGGAGCGCGCTCAACTGGCCGGTCCGGACCGTGGTGCCATGCGCTCGGTGGTCGCGGCGCTCTGTGAGGAGCTGGTGCGGGTCAAGGATAGCCTCGACCTGTTCGTACGCAGCGATCGCAAGGCCCTTGGTGAGCTTGCTGGCTTGCTGGTTCCGCTCAAGCAAATTTCCGACACGCTCGCCGTGCTGGGTTTTGGTCAGCCGCGCAAAATCATTCTTGATCAGTACACCGTCATCCAGGCCCTGGCCAACGGACAGCGCGACCCCAATGACGCGATTCTGATGGATGTCGCGGGTGCTCTGTTGTATGTCGAGGCGACGCTGGCCGGCATGGTCGGCAGTCAAACCGAGGGCGGGCGCAGCGAAGAAAACCATCTGCCTACCACCGATGTGGCGCAGATCCATCAATTGGTTATCAAGGAAGCGCGTAATGGTCTCGAGCAGGCCAAAGACGCGATCATCGAGTTCATCGCCTCGCAGTGGAATCATGATCATCTTGCCCGGGTGCCCGAACTGCTGACCCAGGCTCGCGGTGGTCTGTCGATGATCCCGCTGCCTCGCGCCGCTGCACTGCTCGAAGCCTGCAACCGTTACATCCAGGAGCAACTGCTGGCCTGCAAAGCGATTCCGGACTGGCAGAGCCTCGACACGCTCGCTGACGCGATTACCGGCGTGGAGTACTACCTCGAACGTCTGAGCGAAGACCATGCAACCCAGGGCGACGCGATTCTCGACGTTGCCGAAGAGAGCCTGGAAACGCTGGGTTATCCGCTGACCGAGAAGCCCTCGATTCTTGATCGCGAGGACCCTGCCGTCCCCGTCTATGGCGCGTTGGCCGATCCGCTCGACGAGATGGAAGTGCTGCCTGCCGAGCCCGTAGAGGTAGAGCAACCAGTCGTTCAAGCGCCCGCGTTCGAGTCTGAGTTTGAGACCTTGGTCGACTCGCCGGTCGATGCCATCGAGCCTGTCGAGGAAGTGCCTTCACTCGAAGCGGAGCTGCCGGTCGAAGAGCTCGAGGAAATCGAATTCGCACCGCTGATGCTTGACGAGGCCGAGCTCGAAGCATTCGCTGTTCCACTGAGCGATATCGATCTTGAGCCTGCGTTTGCCGAGGAGCCTGAGCTTTCGGCGTCCATGAGTGCGGCCGAGATGGCCGAATTGGATTTGCCTGAGATCTCCCTGCCTGAGGCACGCCCCGAGCCCGAGGTTGCACCGGCCAAGCCTGTGATTTCGATGGCCGATGTCATGGCCTCGCCCGTGCAGGCGATCAATCCGCCTGCGCAGGACGTGCCGCCGAGCCTGTTGCCACCATCGGCCGACGAAGAGCCGGTCGACGAAGAGTTGCTCGAAGTGTTCGTCGAAGAAGTAGGCGAAGTGCTTGAGACTATTGCCGAGTTTCTGCCGCGCTGGGCAGCCGATACCGGCGACAAGGAGGCGTTAACTGAAGTACGGCGCGCCTTCCACACGCTCAAGGGCAGCGGCCGTATGGTCCGTGCGCTGATCATCGGCGAGTTGGGCTGGGCGGTGGAAAATCTGCTCAACCGCGTCCTGGATCGCAGCATTGAGGCGAGCGACTCGGTGAAGGCGCTGATTGGTCAGGTGGTCGACCTGATGCCAGAGCTGGTCGAGGAGTTTGCCGCCAAGGCGCAGCGTCAGCGCGACGATGTCGATCGGCTTGCCGCCAACGCGCATGCGCTGGCCAAGGGCGAGTCCGTTCCCGTGCAGAGTGCTGCCGCCAGTGCTCCGATCGAGGCGGCGCCAGCCGTTGCTGCGCCAGTCGATGCCGTGCTGCCCGTTACGGCTGCTTCTCCCGCTGTGGAAGAGCTCGATCCGCAACTGCTGGAGATCTTCCGCAACGAAGCCGAGACCCATCTCGATACCTTGGTTGGCTTTCTCGCCGACTGCGCCCAGCATCTGCCGCAACCGGTGACCGACTCGCTGCAGCGCGCGCTGCATACCCTCAAGGGCAGTGCGCATATGGCAGGCATCCTGCCGATCGCCGAAATCGCCACGCCACTGGAAAAGCTGGTCAAGGAATTCAAGACCAACTTGATCCAGATGGATCTGGCTGAAGCCGAGCTCATGCACGGCGCCGAGCAGTTGTTCCGCGCGGGGTTGGACAAGCTCGAGACCGATCCGCTGGCGCCCATTGAAGGTGCGCCGGAATTCCTGGCGCGGGTGCAGGCGCTGCATCAGGAGCGCCTGGCCGAAAGCAATGCGCGGCATGACAGCGAGCAAGGGGAGACGCGTGATCCGCGAATGATCTCGCTGTTCCTGTCCGAGGGCATGAACATCCTGCTCGATGCCGAGGACTTGCTGCGCAGCTGGCGCGAGCATCCGGCCGAGCGCCAGGAGCTGACAGCGCTTCTGGAGGAGTTGACCACTCTTGGGCTGGGCGCCCAGATGGCTGAACTGCCACAGATCGATTCCCTGTGTCAGGCGCTGTTGAGCCTTTATGCCGTCGCGCAGGAAGGTCGTCTGGCGGTCAGTGAGCGGTTCTTCGATGACGTAGAGGAGGGTCACGAAGCCCTCGTTGCGATGATGGATCAGGTTGCCGCTGGTCTGCAGGTCAGCGCGCATCCTGAACTGGTCGCCAAGCTCGAAGCCTTGCTGGGCGAGGCGCTGGACCCTGCGTCGTTGCTCTTGGGTGAGCCGCAACCCTCGGTTCCAGAGGATTTGGGGCCGGTTGACCAAGTGTCGGATCTATCCCCAACCTTCGAAGCCGAAGCCGAAGCCGAAGCCGAAGCCGAAGCCGAAGCCGAAGCCGAAGCCGAGACTTGGCCGAACCCGGAGCCGGTCGAAGCGCCGCAAATGGAACCCGCGCGCTGGCAAGAGCCGGGCGTTGTGGTATGTGAAGACCTCGACGAAGAGATGGTCGAGATCTTCCTGGACGAAGCCGTGGACCTACTCGACAGCGCCGGCCAGGCGCTTGAGCGTTGGCTCGCCGAGCCGTCCAGTCAGCTTGCGCTCTCGGCTTTGCAGCGGGACCTCCACACCCTCAAGGGCGGTGCGCGGATGGCGGAGATCGGCCCGGTCGGCGATCTGGCCCATGAGCTGGAATTCCTCTACGAAGGCTTGGTCGATCGCCGTTACACCTATTCGCCGGAGCTTGCTGCGCTGCTGCAGCAGAGCCACGACATGCTCGCGACGCAGCTCGAGCAGCTGCAGGCCGCACGTCCGATGAACGATCCGGCGCGCCTGATCGACGCGATCAACGCTTATCGCCAAGGCATCGCCCCAACTTTTGAGTCGGCGGTTTCGTCTCTGGATGAAGTCGGATACGAAACCGCCGAGCCTGCCCAATCTGAGTCCGAAGAAGAAGGCACTGCCGGGCTGGAAGTCGGCGACATCGACGAAGCTGACTGGCCGCCGGTTGCTGAAGTGGCCGAGATCGAGGATGCCTCGGCGCCGATCATCGAGCAGCCAGGATTCGATGATGAGCCGTTCGAGGTCGAGCTGCAGCCTGTCGAGGTGCCAGCCGAGCCGGAGACCGATACCCAGGCGCTCGATGAAGTCGTGCAGTGGCCCGAGGTGGTCGAAGAGCCGTCTGTCGTCGTGGTCGAAGACCTGGCTTTGCCCGAAGGCGCTTCTACGGACGAGCCGGCTGAGGTTCCGCAGGCTAGCGAGCCTATGGTCGAGTCTGTCGAAGAGGCGCCGACGGCGAATTGGGATGATCGTGACCCGGAGCTGGTGGAAATCTTCCTCGAAGAAGGTTTCGACATCATGGACAGTGCCAACGCCTCGTTGCAGCGCTGGATGGACGACGTCAACAACAGCCTCGAAATCGAAGCTCTGCAACGCGATCTGCACACCCTCAAAGGTGGCGCGCGCATGGCCGAAATTCGCGAAATCGGCGATCTGGCCCACGAGCTAGAATTCCTTTACGAGGGGCTGTGCCAGGGGCGTTTGCGCCCCAGCACCGAGCTCTTCGGCTTGCTTCAGGGGTGCCATGATCGGCTCTCGGCAATGCTCGATTGCGTACGGTCCCGCCGTGCGTTACCCGATGGCAGTGCCCTGATCGAGCGCATTCGCCATTTTCGAGCCAATCCCAGCGAGCAACTCAGCGTACCCAACGCGGTAGAGCTCAAGGCTGTGGACGACGAAGTGCCAGACGATACCGAGGCGGATATCCTCGATATTTTCGTTGAAGAAGCCGGTGACCTGCTCGAAGACATGGAAGCGGCCATTGGCCGTTGGGACGCCGCCCGCGAGGACGCCACTGCGCTGGTGGACATGATGCGCGTGCTGCATACGCTCAAGGGCGGTGCCCGACTGGCTGGGCAGAAGCGCCTGGGTGATATCGCCCATGGTCTCGAGCAGCACTTGAGCGAGGCGCAGCAGGTGGGTGCGCCCTGGCCTGAAAGCCTGTTCATGGATGTCCAGAGCGACTATGAGAGGCTGCTCAAGGAAGTCGAACTGTTGCGCGAGCGTCTCGGTAGCGAAGCGCTGGTGACGGGCACTCAGCCTGCAGCCGTCGCTGTGCCCTCGCCGGCACCGGTTGCGCTGGACAAACCGATCGTCGCGGTGAGCTCTCAGGCTCAGACGGTGGTTGCTCCAGCGAAGGTGCTGCCTTTCGTGCGCAAGGCTCAGGAAGCGGCGCAGGATGCAGCGGCAAGACGTGCGCCACAGGAGCTGGTGAAAGTCCCTGCCGATCTGCTCGAAGGCCTGGTCAACCTGGCTGGCGAAACCTCGATTTTTCGTGGTCGTGTCGAGCAGCAGGTGAGCGACGTCGGCTTCACCCTCGGTGAAATGGAAGCGACCATCGAGCGGGTGCGCGACCAGCTGCGCCGTCTTGATACCGAAACCCAGGCGCAGATCCTCAGCCGCTACCAGGCCGAGGCCGAGCGTGTCGGCTACGAAGATTTCGACCCGCTGGAAATGGACCGCCATTCCCAGCTGCAGCAGCTCTCGCGCGCCTTGTTCGAGTCGGCGTCCGACCTGCTGGATTTGAAGGAAACCCTGGCAGCTCGTAACCGCGACGCCGAAACCCTGCTGCTGCAGCAGGCGCGGGTGAATACTGAATTACAGGAAGGCCTCATGCGTACCCGCATGGTGCCGTTCGACCGCCTGATCCCGCGACTGCGCCGTATCGTCCGCCAGGTTGCGGGTGAACTGGGCAAGCAGGTCGAGTTCGTCGTCGGCAACGCCGAAGGTGAAATGGACCGTACCGTTCTCGAGCGTATCGTCGCGCCTCTTGAGCACATGCTGCGTAACGCGGTCGACCATGGTATCGAACCCCAGGACAAGCGTGTCGCCGCCGGCAAGCCGGTGCAGGGCACCATTCGGCTGGAGCTTGGCCGTGAAGGCGGTGACATCGTTCTTTCGCTGTCCGACGATGGCGGTGGCATCAACCTGCAGGCGGTACGTCGCAAGGCGATCGAGCGGGGCATGATGACAGCCGATGCCGGGCTCACCGATCACGAGGTGCTGCAGTTCATTCTCGAGGCCGGTTTCTCCACGGCCGAGCGGGTCACGCAAATCTCCGGCCGCGGTGTTGGCATGGACGTGGTGCACTCCGAGGTCAAGCAGCTCGGCGGCTCCATGAGCATCGAGTCGACGCTCGGCGAGGGCACACGCTTCCTGATCCGCCTGCCGTTCACCGTTTCGGTCAACCGCGCGTTGATGGTTTATTCGGGCGAGGATCTCTATGCGATCCCGCTGAACACCATCGAAGGTATCGTGCGGGTGTCGCCTTACGAGCTGGAAGCCTATTACCAGCCCAACGCGCCTCGCTTCGAGTACGCCGGTCAGGCCTACGAGCTGCGTTACCTGGGCGATCTGCTCAACAACGGGCAGCATCCGAAACTCGTAGGCCAGAGCCTGCCGCTGCCGGTTATCCTGGTCCGTTCCAGCGAACATGCGGTTGCGGTCCAGGTCGACAGCCTCGCCGGCTCTCGCGAAATCGTGGTGAAGAGCCTCGGTCCGCAGTTCGCCGGTGTCCACGGGATTTCCGGGGCTACCATCCTGGGTGACGGCCGCGTCGTGGTGATTCTCGATCTGCTGGCGACCATCCGGGCATTGCACGTCCAGTTGCTCAGCCTGCAGCCGCGTCAGCTCAACCAGCTGCCGGCGGCGGCCGCGGAAGTCGAGGCTGATCGCCCGACACTGGTCATGGTGGTGGACGATTCGGTCACCGTACGCAAGGTCACCAGTCGTCTGCTCGAGCGAAACGGGATGAACGTGCTGACCGCCAAGGACGGGGTCGATGCCATCACCCAGCTGCAGGAGCGCAAGCCTGACATCATGCTGCTGGACATCGAGATGCCACGCATGGACGGCTTCGAGGTTGCCAGCCTGGTGCGTCACGATGAGCGCCTGCAGGACCTGCCGATCATCATGATCACCTCGCGTACCGGTGAGAAACACCGCGAGCGGGCGATGTCCATCGGTGTTAACGAATACCTCGGCAAGCCTTACCAGGAGTCCCTGCTGCTCGAAACCATACAGCGCCTGGTCCAGGTTCATGAGTGAGACGGGCTCGGCACGGATCGCCGTGCTGGCGGACACCTCGCTGCAGCGCCATGTGCTGCAGCAGGCCCTGAGTGCTAGCGGCTATCGGGTCGTGCTCAATACCGACCCGGCCCGTCTGGAAGTGGCGGACCTCGAGGGCGTCGGCACTGACCTGTGGCTCGTCGATCTGGCACAGTCGGAAGATTGCCCGCTGGTCGACGCGCTGCTGGAGTGGTCCAGCGCGCCCGTCCTGTTTGGCGAAGGGCATGCGCCGGAGCGTCTTTCAGAGAATTATCCGCGTTGGGAGCGGCGCCTGTTCGGCAAACTCAAGCGGCTGGTCGGTGATCCCTCGACTGCGGTGGGACCTCGTCTGGAAGCTCTGCTCGAAGAGGCGCAGCGTCCGGGACAGCTCGCACTGCCGCGTACGTTGGCCGAAACAACTGCGCTTTCCTCGGGCGAGCCGGCGAGGCAGGTCTGGTTGCTCGCCGCCTCGATGGGCGGGCCGGAGGCAGTCAAGGCGTTTCTCGATGCCCTGCCAGGCGGCTTACCGGTAGGCTTCGTCTATGCGCAGCACATCGAGGCAAGCTTCGAAGCCAGTCTGCCCCAGGCGGTTGGGCGTCACAGCCAGTGGTACGTTACCCAGGCGCGTCAGGGCGACGCGATCCGTTGTGGTGAGGTGGTGGTCGCGCCGATTCAGCACGAGCTCGGCTTTGCCGCCGGAAGCGTCATGCAGATTGCCAATCGCGGCTGGCCAGAGCCCTACAGCCCATCGATCGACCAGATGATGCTCAACCTAGCCCAGCATTTCGCCAGTCGCTGCGGCGTCATCGCCTTCAGCGGCATGGGCAGCGATGGCAGCGCCGCGGCCGCCTATGTCCGGCGCCAAGGCGGCAAGATCTGGACTCAGCGCGCCGATTCGTGCGTTTGCTCGAGCATGCCCGACAGCTTGCGCGAAGGCGGCTACAGCTTGCTTAGCGGCGACCCGCGTGAGTTGGCCCAGGCACTGGTCGATCATCTGGCCGAGCAGCTCGCAGACTCTCTTTCCACTACCCCCCAGGACATCCCATGAGCCAATCCGTCGTTGCCGCCCAGGAAGGTCAGGGCAGCCTTACCGGCCTGCTGGTGCCGCTGACCGATCGCACCTTGCTGCTGCCCAACGTAGCGGTGGCCGAACTGATTTCCTACCGCGCTCCACAGGTTTCCCAAGGGATGCCCGCGTGGCTGTTGGGGCAGGTCGCCTGGCGCGATCTGAGCCTGCCGCTGCTGTCGTTCGAGGCCGCCTCCGGAGGCGAGCCGCAGTTCGGCCAGAGCGCGCGCGTGGCGATCCTCAACGCGCTGGGCGGACGGGAGAAGGTCAAGTTCATCGCATTGCTGGTGCAGGGCATTCCTCGTTCGGTCAAGGTCGACGCCAGCCTGGCGCGCGCCGAGGCCGAACTTGCACCGCTCGAACTCGATGCGGTGAACCTGGGCGACATAGTCGCCCGGATTCCCGACCTCGTCGGCCTCGAGCAGAAGCTCGCCGATGCGGGTCTGATCAAGTAAGTCGTCCGCGCCACTGCCAGTTGGGAAGGCTAGAAGTCGCCCCATAACTGCTGGGCGACACTCAGCGCCACCACCGGTGCAGTCTCGGTTCGCAGCACGCGCGGCCCGAGGCGGGCCGGTTGGAAGCCGCAGGCACGTGCTCGTTCGATTTCCCCGTCGGTGATGCCGCCTTCAGGACCTATCAGCAGGGCTAGAGTGCTGGGCCGTGCATGGCTTCCCAGCGGCTCTGCGACCGGATGCAGCAGCAGTTTGAGGTCGGCCTCGGTGCGTTGCAGCCAGTCTTCCAGCGAGACGGGTGCCTGAATCTGCGGCAGCACCGAGCGCCCGCATTGCTCGCAGGCGCTGATCGCAATCTGCCGCCAGTGCTGGAGGCGCTTGTCGGCTCGGTCGTCGTTCAGCCGGACCTCGCAGCGCTCACTGAGCAACGGCGTGATCTCGCTGACGCCCAGCTCAGTGGCTTTCTGGATCGCCCAGTCCATCCGCTCTCCCCGTGACAGCCCTTGGCCCAGATGCACGCGTAGCGGCGACTCGAGGAGGCCCGGCTGGCTTTCGGTGAGTTCAACCGACACGCGCTTCTTGCCGACTTCCGTGAGTTGTCCCACGTATTCGATGCCGCTGCCATCGAACAACTGCACCGCATGACCGGCGCTCAAGCGCAACACGCGACCAATGTAGTGGGCCTGGGCCTCGGGCAGCTCATGCTGGCCGAGGGTGAGAGGGGCGTCGATGAAAAAACGGGACAGGCGCATGAGCAGGGCTTCGCTGGCTGGCAACAGGCCGGCAGTGTAAGGCCTGCCGGCACCGGCCTGAAGCCCGCGCGCATTAACCCGGGTCGCGAAAGCCCGGGTGCAGATCGATGTCCACCGCGACGCTCACGGTATCGCGAGTGGCCAGGTCGATGCCCTCGCTGGCGACCTCGGCGAGAAAGTCGATCTGCTCGGGGGTGACGGTGTAGGGGGGCAGAAAATACACCACGCTGCCCAGCGGGCGAAGCAGGGCGCCCCTGCTCAGCGCATGCTGGTAGACCTTCAGGCCGCGACGCTCCTGCCAGGGATAACCCGTCTTGCTCGGCTTGTCCTTGACCATTTCGATTGCCAGCGCCATGCCTGTCTGGCGGACCTCGCCAACGTTGGGGTGGTCCGCCAGATGCGCCGTGGCCTGGCCCATTCTTGTGGCCAGTGCTCGGTTCGCCTCGATCACCCGGTCGCTTTCGAAGATGTCCAGCGTGGCCAGCGCCGCCGCGCAGGCGAGCGGGTTGCCGGTATAGCTGTGCGAATGGAGGAAGGCGCGCAGGCTGGAGTAATCGTCGTAGAACGCCTGGTAGACGTCATCGGTGGTGAGGCAGGCGGCGAGCGGCAAATAGCCGCCGGTGAGCGCTTTGGACAGGCACAGGAAGTCGGGGCGGATGCCGGCCTGTTCGCAGGCGAACATCGTCCCGGTACGGCCGAAGCCGACCGCGATTTCGTCGTGAATCAGGTGCACGCCATAGCGATCGCATGCCTCGCGCAGCAGCTGTAGATAGACCGGGTGATACATGCGCATGCCGCCGGCGCCCTGAATCAGCGGCTCGACGATGACGGCGGCGACTTCTTGATGGTGCTCGGCAAGGGTCTGTTCCATGGCCGCGAACAGCGTCCGCGAATGCTCCTCCCAACTCACCCCTTCCGGGCGCAGAAAGCAGTCGGGGCTGGGTACCTTGATCGTATCGAGCAGCAGAGGGCGGTAGGTCTCGGTGAACAGTGCGACGTCGCCCACCGACATCGCCGCGACCGTCTCGCCATGATAGCTGTTGCTCAGGGTGACGAAGCGCCGCTTTTCGGGCTGCCCACGGTTGAGCCAGTAGTGGAAGCTCATCTTCAGCGCCACCTCGATGCACGAGGAGCCGTTGTCGGCATAGAACACCCGATCCAGTCCGGCGGGCGTCATCGCCACCAGGCGTTCGGACAGTTCGATCACCGGCTGATGGCTGAAGCCGGCCAGAATGACATGTTCGAGCTGGTCGACCTGCTCCTTGATGCGTGCATTGATACGTGGATTAGCATGGCCGAACACGTTCACCCACCAGGAGCTGACCGCATCGAGGTAGCGCTTGCCGTCGAAGTCCTCCAGCCATACCCCGTCACCGCGACGGATGGGGATCATCGGCAGACTTTCGTGATCCTTCATCTGGGTACAGGGGTGCCAGAGAACGGCGAGGTCGCGCTGCATCCAGGCGTCGTTTTGGCTCATCACAAACTCCTGCTGACGGGTGGGGCGGGCAGACTAGCAGAGGGAAGCGACAATGCCGACGAGTACCTATCTGGTGTTTCGATAGATCACAGCGAAAAAATCCACTTCACCCCGATACGTTTATCGCTAGGCTTGTCGCACTCGTTTAATGGGAATGACTCGCGATGCGCTGGCGCAACACGGCAAACAACTACGGAGCTATCAGCATCCTGCTGCACTGGGTGATCGCACTGGCGGTCTTTGGGCTGTTCGGTCTCGGCCTGTGGATGGTCGGGCTCACCTATTACAGCAGCTGGTACCGCACCGCGCCGGACATTCACAAGAGCATTGGATTGCTGCTGTTCATGCTGATGGTGTTGCGTGTGGGTTGGCGATACATGAGTTCGGGGCCTGCGCCGTTGGCCAGTCACGGGCGCTGGGTGCGCCTGGCGACCAAGGGCGGGCACGGGCTGTTGTACCTGGGGTTGTTCGTGCTGATGTTTTCCGGTTACCTGATCTCGACAGCCGACGGTCGCCCGATCAGCGTGTTCAGCTGGTTCGATGTGCCCGCGACTCTCACCGCGATCCCTGGCCAGGCCGATGTGGCCGGTCTCGTTCACGAATACCTTGCCTGGGGGCTGGTGATCTCCGCCATCCTGCATGGGCTTGCCGCGCTCAAGCACCATTTCGTCGATCGCGACCCGACCTTGCTGCGAATGCTCGGTCGCGCTGCGGAATGATTCAACCACGATAGGAGAAGCTACTCATGCTGAAGAAAACCTTTGCCGCGCTCGCCCTCGGCTCGGCGCTGTTCGCCAGCCAGGCGATGGCGGCCGATTACGCAATCGACAAGAAAGGTCAGCACGCCTTCATCAACTTCAAGATCAGCCACCTCGGCTATTCCTGGCTGTACGGTACCTTCCGCGACTTCGACGGGGCGTTCAGCTTCGATGCCGACAAGCCGGAGGCGAGCAAGGTCAACGTGACTATCCAGACTGCCAGCGTCGATTCCAACCATGCTGAACGCGACAAGCACCTGCGCAGCGACGATTTCCTCAGCGTCGGTAAGCATCCCACCGCGACTTTCGAGTCCACCCAGGTCAAGTCCACAGGCGAAGGCACCGCCGATATCACAGGCAACCTGACGCTGAATGGCGTTACCAAGCCGGTCACCATCGCAGCGAAGTTCATCGGTGAAGGGCAGGACCCATGGGGCGGCTACCGTGCCGGTTTCGAAGGATCCACCACACTGAAATTGAAGGATTTCAACATCAAGATGGACCTAGGGCCGGCTTCGGAAACCGTCGAGCTGATCCTGTCGATCGAGGGCGTTCGTCAGTAACCGGCAGTCCGTAACAAAACGAAACGCCGGCCCTTGCCGGCGTTTTGCGTTGAGAAGCGTTAACAGGGCACAACGCTGGGCTTTTGCGGTTTACAAACAGTGATGGATGTAAGTATATTCCCGCCAATCTGCCGAAGTCGTGTCGCAGCGCTGTCCCGCGTTGCGGCTACCCGTTTCCAAGAGGTTCGTCCATGCCAGTCAAGTCAGCCTGCGCTGCTCTGATTTCCATTATCGCTGCGGCATCGTTGCTCAGCGGATGCCAAGAAGAATCCGCACCGCCACCTCAGCAGATACCTCAGGTTGGGGTCGTGACACTCGAGGCCGAGCCCTTTGCCGTCACGTCCAGCTTGCCAGGCCGCACGGCCGCTTACCGCGTCGCCGAGGTGCGTCCGCAAGTCAACGGCATCATCCAGAAGCGGCTGTTCGACGAGGGTAGCGAAGTCAAGGCGGGCCAGCAGCTTTATCAGATCGACGCGGCGGTTTACGAGTCGGCCTACAAGAGCGCCGAAGCAAGTCTGGCTTCGAGCAAATCGCTCGCCGATCGCTATGCCTTGCTGGTCAAGGAGCAGGCGGTCAGCCGCCAGGCCTACGACGAGGCGCGCGCTGCAGCGCTCCAAGCGCAGGCGAACCTCGAGCGTGCACGCATCGACTTGCGCTACACCAAGGTCATGGCGCCCATTTCCGGTCGCATCGGACGTTCGGCTGTCACCGAGGGGGCACTGGTGAGCAATGGCCAGACACAGGCCATGGCCACCATCCAGCAGCTCGATCCGATCTATGTCGACGTGACCCAGCCGGCACGTGACCTGCTTCAGCTGCGTCGCGATCTTGCCGAAGGCCGTCTGGAAAAAGCTTCTGAAGGCGCCGCCAAGGTGACCCTGACGCTCGAGGACGGCACCGAGTACAGTCATGAAGGTCAACTGGAAGTCGCCGAAGTGTCGGTTGACGCGGGCACCGGCTCGGTGACCCTGCGGGCGGTCTTCCCGAACCCCGACAAGATTCTGCTGCCGGGCATGTTCGTGCATGCGCAGCTGGTGGGCGGGGTGCGCACCGAAGCGATCCTGGCACCGCAGCAGGGTGTGACGCGCAATGCGCGTGGCGAGCCGACCGCGATGGTGGTCAACGCTGAGAACAAGGTCGAGTTGCGTAACCTGAAGACCGAGCGCACCGTCGGCAATCGCTGGCTGGTAAGCGAAGGTCTCAACCCAGGCGACCGCCTGATTACCGAAGGGCTGCAGTTCGCGCGCCCAGGCGCCGAGGTCACGGTCGTTCCGGCCAGCAACGTCGCTACCGACACCGGGGCTGCTCAGCCCCAGGCCCAAGAAGGCTGAGGATCGCTAATTCATGTCCAGATTCTTTATCGATCGCCCGATCTTCGCCTGGGTGATCGCCCTGGTGATCATGCTGGCGGGGGGGCTTTCCATCCTTTCCCTGCCGGTCAACCAGTATCCGAGCATCGCAGCGCCTGCCGTCGGCATCGCCGTAAACTATCCGGGAGCCTCGGCGCAGACCGTACAGGACACCGTCGTGCAGGTCATCGAGCAGCAGCTCAATGGCCTGGACGGCCTGCGCTATATCTCCTCGGAGTCGAACTCCGATGGCAGCATGTCCATTACCGTCACCTTCGATCAGGGCACCAACCCGGACATCGCACAGGTGCAGGTCCAGAACAAGCTGCAGCTGGCCACGCCGTTGTTGCCGCAAGAGGTGCAGCAGCAGGGCATCCGGGTCACCAAGGCGGTGCGTAACTTCCTCGTTGTGATCGGTGTGGTCTCCACAGATGGCAGCATGGACCAGCGTGACCTGGCCGACTATATCGTCTCGAACATGCAGGACCCGATCTCCCGGACCAAGGGTGTCGGCGACTTCCAGGTGTTCGGCTCGCAATATGCGATGCGTATCTGGCTCGATCCGGCAAAGCTGAACAACTTCAACCTGACTCCGGTCGATGTGCGCAGCGCCATCCAGGCGCAGAACGTTCAGGTGTCGTCCGGTCAGTTCGGTGGTCTGCCGGCGGTAGCGGGGCAGCAGCTCAACGCGACGGTGATTGGCAAAACGCGCTTCCAGACGCCTGAACAGTTCCGCGAAATCCTGCTCAAGGTCAATAGCGACGGCTCCCAGGTTCGCCTGGGTGACGTGGCTACGGTGGAGTTGGGTGGTGAAAGCTACGGTGTAAGTGCTCACTTCAATGGCAAGCCGGCCGCCGGTCTGGCCCTGCGCCTGGCTACCGGTGCCAACGCGCTGGACACCGTGCGAGGCGTCCGGGAAACCATTGACCAACTGGAGCCGTTCTTCCCGCCAGGCATGGAAGTGGTGTACCCCTACGACACCACGCCGGTCATTTCCGCCTCCATCACCGGTGTCATGCATACGCTCCTGGAAGCCTTTGTGCTGGTTTTCCTGGTGATGTACCTGTTCCTGCAGAACTTCCGCGCCACTCTGGTGCCGACACTGGCCGTGCCCGTGGTGCTGCTCGGAACCTTCGGTGTGCTGGCCGTGTTCGGCTACAGCATCAACACCCTGACCATGTTCGCGATGATCCTCGCGATCGGCCTGCTGGTCGACGATGCCATCGTGGTCGTGGAAAACGTCGAGCGGGTAATGCGCGAGGAGGGGCTCTCTCCACTGGAAGCCACACGCAAGTCGATGGGGCAGATCCAGGGCGCACTGATCGGCATTGGCGTGGTGCTTTCGGCCGTGCTGTTGCCGATGGCTTTTTTCGGAGGTTCGACGGGCGTCATCTACCGACAGTTCTCGATCACGATGGTATCGGCGATGGTGCTCTCGGTGATCATGGCGCTGATCTTCACGCCGGCCCTCTGTGCAACCCTGCTCAAGCCGATCGAGAAAGGCGATCACCATGCCAAGGGTGGGTTCTTCGGCTGGTTCAACCGCACCTTCGATCGCAGTGTCGATGGCTATGAGCGTGGCGTGAAGGGTGTGCTCAAGCGCAAGGCGCCCTTCCTGCTGCTGTATCTGCTGATCGTTGGCGTGATGGTCGTGCTCTTCAACCGAATCCCGACCGCCTTCTTGCCGGAAGAGGATCAGGGGGTTCTGTTCGCTCAGGTCCAGGCACCGACGGGGTCGACTGCGGAACGCACCCAGCGGAGCATCGACGCGATGCGTGAATACCTGCTCGAAGAAGAGGGCGACATCGTCCGCTCCGTCTTCACTGTGACCGGCTTCAGCTTTGCCGGCCGAGGCCAGAGTTCGGGTATCGCCTTTATCAGTCTGAAGCCCTGGAGCGAGCGCACCGACGCCGAAGACAGCGTGTTTGCGCTGGCTCAACGTGCACAGCAGCATTTCGCGAGCTTCCGGGACGCAATGGTGTTCGCCTTTGCGCCGCCCGCCGTGATGGAGCTGGGTAACGCCACTGGCTTCAACTTCTACCTGCAGGATCGTGCCGGTGTGGGTCAGGATGTCCTCAAGCAGGCGCGCGACCAGTTCCTTCAGCTGGCCAGCCAGAACCCTGTTCTCATGGGCGTACGGGCGAACAGTCTGCTGGACGAGCCGCAATATCAGATGCTGATCGATGACGAAAAGGCGCGGGTTCTCGGCGTATCGCTTTCGGACGTCAACAGCACGCTGTCGATTGCCTGGGGTAGTAGCTACGTCAACGACTTCATCGACAAGGGGCGCGTCAAGCGAGTCTACCTGCAGGGCATCCCGAGCTCCCGCATGAGCCCGGACGACCTGTCCAAGTGGTTTGTGCGCAACGATGCAGGGCAGATGGTCCCGTTCAGCTCGTTTGCCACCGGTAAGTGGGTGTATGGTTCGCCCAAGTTGTCTCGTTATAACGGTGTCAGTGCGATCGAGATGCTTGGCGAGCCGGCACCGGGCTACAGCTCGGGTGAAGCGATGGCTGCGGTTGAGGAGATTGCGGCGCAGCTCCCGGCTGGTGTGGGTTATTCCTGGACTGGACAGTCCTACGAGGAGCGTCTGGCCGGTTCGCAGACCCTCGCGCTCTACGCGCTGTCGCTGCTGGTGGTGTTCCTCTGCCTGGCGGCACTCTACGAGAGCTGGTCGATCCCATTCGCGGTCATGCTGGTAGTACCGCTGGGCATCGTCGGTGCGCTGGCTTTCACGCTCCTGCGCGGGCTGTCGAACGAGGTGTTCTTCCAGGTGGGTCTGATCACCACGATCGGTCTATCGGCTCGTAACGCGATTCTGATCGTCGAGTTCGCCAAGGCTCTGCGAGAGGAGGGTATGAGCTATGCGGATGCCGCTTTGAGGGCGTGCCGTATGCGTTTGCGTCCGATCATCATGACCTCGCTGGCCTTCATTCTTGGCGTGGTTCCGCTGGCGCTCGCCAGTGGCGCAGGCGCCGGTAGCAAGCACGCGATCGGTACCGGTGTGATCGGCGGCATGCTCACCGCCGCGGTGTTGGCGATCTTCTGGATTCCGCTGTTCTATGTGGTCATCGGTTCGCTGTTCGATCGAGACAAGCCTGCCGCCGAAGCCGAAAGCGAGAAGGAGACGACTCTGTGAAAAAGTCCTTATTGAGCCTGGCATTGCTGACGGCGCTCGGGGGCTGCTCGCTGATTCCCGAGTACCAGCGGCCGATCGCGCCCGTCGACGCCGCCTGGCCCCAGGGTGAGACGCCGGCCGACCAGCAGGCAATGGACCTGGGCTGGCGCGAGTTCTTCCGCGATCCAGCCCTGCAGCAGCTGATCGAGGTGGCGCTGCAGAACAATCGCGATCTGCGCGTGGCCGCCCTGAATGTCGAGGCCTATCGGGCGCTCTACCGAGTCCAGCGGGCCAACCTGTTGCCGCTGGTGAGTGCCGATGGCACCGCCACCCGTGGTCGCACGCCGGCAGACCTGAGCCCTAACGGCCAATCGACCGTCAGCGGGCAATACAGCGCGACGTTCGGCGTTGCTTGGGAGCTTGATTTATTCGGGCGTCTGGGCAGCCTTCGTGAGGAGGCGCTGCAGCAATACTTCGCTACCGAAGCGGCTCAGCGCAGCACCCAGATCAGTCTGGTTGCCAGCGTGGCCAACGCCTGGCTGACCTGGCAAGCCGATCAGGCCCTGCTGGATCTGACCGCCGATACGCTCAAGACCTACGATGAGAGCCTGGCGCTGACCCAGCGTAGCTTCGATGTGGGCGTTGCCTCGGCCCTCGAGCTGCGCCAGGCGCGCAGTGCCGTCGAGACTGCGCGGGTAAGCCTGGCGCAGTATTCCCGGCTCGTCGCCCAGGATCGCAACGCCCTGGCGCAACTGCTGGGACAGAGCATTCCGGCGAACCTGCTGCAGAAGCGTGAGTTGGGCGATCAGCAGCTTGCCGAGCTGCCGGTCGGCCTGCCTTCGGATCTGCTGACCAAGCGGCCGGACATCGTCCAGGCCGAATATCAGTTGCGTGCCGCCAATGCCAGCATCGGTGCGGCTCGCGCTGCGTTCTTCCCGAGCATCAGCCTGACCGGCGCCGCGGGGACTGCCAGCCGCGAGCTGTCGGGCCTGTTCGATGGAGGCTCGGGCTACTGGACGTTCTCGCCGCAGATCAGCCTGCCGATCTTCAATGCCGGGCAGCTGCGCGCCAACCTCGATTACGCCGAGATCAGCAAGAACATCCAGGTGGCCGAATACGAACGCGCCATTCAGGTGGCTTTCCGGGAAGTCGCTGACGGCCTGGCGGCCCAGGCGACCTACACTGAGCAGCTCCAGGCGCAGCGAGATTTGCTTGAGACCAGCGAGGAGTACTATCGTCTGGCCGAGCGCCGTTATCGCACGGGCGTGGACAGCTACCTGATCCTGTTGGATGCACAGCGCCAGCTGTTCAATGTCCAGCAGCAGATGATCAACGATCGCCTTGCGCAGCTGACCAGTGAGGTCAATCTGTTCAAGGCGCTCGGTGGCGGCTGGGAAGAGCGGCGGACCGCTGCCGGCGCGCCCTAGCGAATCTGCAACCTCTGCGTAGCAAGCGCCGGCTTTCGAGCCGGCGTTTTGCCGTCTGGGGGAAAGGTTTGCCTTCGAGGCTACGTGCGCCCGCTGCACCATGAAAAACGCCGCCTTGCGGCGGCGTTCGGTAACACGCAAATGTTTAGCGGTTGCGTGTCAGCAGGGCGGGCTTTTCACCGCGAGGGCGGCTCGATGCCAGCTCGTCGAGCTGCTCGGCGCTGGGCAGACGATCGATGCGCGATTCTTTGCGGATGATCAGCGGCTGCTTCTCGCTCGGGCGCGGCGTAGCGTCCTGGCGCGGCGCGTCAGGCTCGAAGCGGCGATTTTCCTGCTTGTTGCGCCGTGGCTGACCGTTACGGGCGGCGGGCTGACCGCTGCGGGCCGGCTTGGCCTTACCGCCGCCGCCATTGCGTGGCGCCGCTGCGGCACGCGGCTGATCGTTGCCGGGCTGCTGTCCGCCGACACCTGGACGACGGCCGCGGCCAGGTTTGCCCTGATAGGGGCTGACGTAGTCGACGCGGTTGCCGAAGTTGTCCACTTCATCGTCAAGGAATGCTTCCGGATCGCGATCGGCCGGCAGGCGTGGCGGACGGGCTACTGCTGCGCCCTGTTCGCCCTGGGCGCGTGCGGTTCCGGGAGCCTTGGCCTTGCCTTTGCCGCGGCGGTTGCGTCCCGAGCGATCTTTCGGTTCGGCGGTCGCATCGTCGGCAGGCTTGCGTTCGGTACGTGCCGGGCGCTCGCCCCGTGCCGGACGTGGCTGGCGGGGTTCGCGAGTCTCAGGCTTTTCTGCCTCGATGGTGCTGGCGTCGAAGCCCATGGTGTCGCCGTCAGGGATTCTCTGCTTGGTCAGGCGCTCGATGGCCTTGAGCAGCTTCTCTTCATCGGGCGAAACCAGAGAGATCGCTTCCCCGCTGCGTCCGGCCCGGCCGGTACGGCCGATACGGTGGACGTAGTCTTCCTCGACATTGGGCAGCTCGAAGTTGACCACGTGGGGCAGCTGGTCGATGTCCAGGCCGCGGGCGGCGATATCGGTCGCGACCAGGACGCGCACGGCGTTGGCCTTGAAGTCGGCCAGCGCCTTGGTGCGTGCATTCTGGCTCTTGTTGCCGTGAATGGCCGCGGCGGGCAGGCCGTGCTTGTCGAGATACTCGGCCAGGCGATTGGCGCCGTGCTTGGTGCGCGTGAACACCAGGACCTGCTCCCAGGCACCCTGGGTGATCAGGTGGGCGAGCAGCGCGCGCTTGTGGCTGGCCTGCACCCGGAACAGACGCTGCTCGATGCGCTCGACCGTGGTGTTCGGCGGCGTGACCTGGATGCGCTCGGGGTTCTGCAGCAGCTTGCCGGCAAGGTCGGTGATGTCCTTGGAGAAGGTCGCCGAAAACAGCAGGTTCTGGCGCTTGGCCGGCAGTTTGGCCAGCACCTTCTTGACGTCGTGGATGAAGCCCATGTCGAGCATGCGGTCGGCTTCATCGAGCACGAGGATTTCGACGTGACCGAGGTCGACGGCCTTCTGGTTGGCCAGATCGAGCAATCGACCCGGGCAGGCGACCAGTACGTCCAGGCCTTTGGCGATGGCTTGGATCTGCGGGTTCATGCCTACGCCACCAAAGATGCAGGCGCTCTTGAATGGCAGATCGCGGGCGTAGAGCTTGAAGCTGTCATGCACCTGGGCGGCGAGTTCGCGCGTTGGTGTCAGCACCAGAACACGCGGCTGACGCGGACCGTGACGGTGCTCGCGGTCCGGGTGGCCGCCCGGGAAAAGTAATTCGAGAACCGGTAGGGCGAAGCCGCCGGTCTTACCAGTTCCTGTCTGTGCGGCGACCATCAGGTCGCGGCCTTGCAACACGGCGGGGATGGCCCGCTGTTGCACCGGTGTGGGCTGAGTATAGCCGGCGGCCTCGACGGCACCAGCTAAAGCCTCGGAAAGACCGAGGGAAGCAAAGGACATGAGTAACCCTGTCTGTAGGGGGGCGGGGCCCGGGACGATCATGCCTGGCGCGAATCGCAACTAGCGTGCGATGCCGTCCGGTCGTGCCGCATTCGAGAGTGCTGGCATCCGGGCGTAAGCCTGGCGGGAAGTGCGGAGTATAACAGAGGCTGTCTACCCCGCATTGGTTCGACAGTGTGTCACTTCCTTGGTTCATCCGCCAGCACCCCGTGCAGGATGCGGCATACGGCGCACTGTCGCACCGCGTCCGATCGCAGGCTGCTTGAGAGGGCTCAGTGAGTCGAGTCGACCAGTATTTCTTCGCCCAGCGCTCCGTTAACCGGTAGCGGGTAGTAAGTGGAGCGCCCCGCGGCCCCTGCTCAGCTCACGACCCGATAACAGGGCACATAGGCCGCGCCGCCTGGCAGCTTCATGCGGTGCTGTTCGACGAAGGCCTGCAACAGCTCGTCCAGCGGCTTCATGATCGCCGGGTCGCCGGAGATCAGGTAGGGGCCGTGTTGCTCGATCAGGCGGATCCCCTTGTCCTTCACGTTGCCGGCGACGATGCCGGAGAACGCACGACGCAGGTTCGCCGCGAGTTCGTGCGGCGGCAGGTCGCGGTTCAGGCGCAGGCTGGCCATGTTGGCGTGGGTCGGGTCGAAGGGGTGCTGGAACCCCTCTTCGATCTTTAGCAGCCAGTTGAAGTGGAAGGCGTCGTTGCGTTCGCGGCGGAACTGCTTGACCTGCTCCAGGCCGGCGGTCATCTGCCGGGCAACTTCGGCCGGATCGTCGATGATCATCGTGTAGCAGCGCTGCGCAGGTTCACCGAGCGTGGCACCGATGAAGGCGTGCAACTGCTCGAGAAAGGCCGTCGCGCTCCTGGGCCCGGTGAGGATCAGCGGGAAGGGCAGGTCGCGGTTCTCCGGATGCATCAGGATGCCGAGCAGGTAGAGGAATTCCTCGGCGGTGCCGGCGCCGCCCGGGAACACCACGATGCCGTGTCCGACCCGGACGAAAGCCTCCAGACGTTTCTCGATGTCCGGCAGGATGACCAGCTCGTTGACGATCGGGTTGGGCGCTTCGGCGGCGATGATGCCGGGCTCGGTGAGGCCCAGATAGCGGCCTTCGACGTTGCGCTGCTTGGCGTGGGCGATGGTGGCGCCCTTCATCGGACCCTTCATCACGCCCGGGCCGCAGCCGGTGCAGATGTCCATGCCGCGCAGGCCGAGCTCGTGCCCGACCTTCTTGGTGTACTTGTATTCCTCGGTGCTGATCGAGTGACCACCCCAGCACACCACCATCTTCGGCTGTACGCCGGCACGTAGCGTGCGGGCGTTGCGCAGCAGGTGGAACACGTAATCGGTAATGCCCTGGGAGCTTTCCAGGTCGATGCGCGCGTTGTCGAGCTCGCTCTGGGTGTAGACGATATCGCGTAGGGCGCTGAACAGCATCTCGCGCGTGCTGGCGATCATGTGTCCGTCGACGAAGGCGTCGGCCGGCGCGTTCAGCAGCTCGAGGCGGATGCCGCGGTCCTGCTGATGGATGCGCACCTCGAAGTCCTCATAGGCCTCGAGGATGGTCTTGGCGTTATCGCTGTGGGTGCCAGTGTTGAGGATGGCCAGCGCGCACTGGCGAAACAGCGTGTAGACACTGCCTGACCCGGTTTCGCGCAACTGCTGCACTTCGCGCTGGGAGAGGGTTTCCAGGCTGCCCCTGGGGCTGACGGAGACGTCGATCGTATTTCGTTTGGCCATTGCGGCATTCCATCGGGGCGACGTCAGCACAGGCGCGAGCGTCGCGGGTTTGCTGGGGCGCGAGGCGCCATCGGACTTCGCCACGCAAAGGGCGTGGCCTCTGCGCAGCACTGTAGCCGGGAGAAGGGCCCGTCGGCGACGAAAAATTCGTGGCCGGACAGGCTGCCGGTGTCGCTCAGCGAGCGAAGCCGAGATTGTTGCGGATCGCCAGGCTCGGCTCGGCCTGGTTCAGGGTGTAGAAATGCAGACCGGGCGCGCCGCCCTCCAGCAGGCGTTCGCACATCTGCGTGACTACCTGCTCGCCGAAGGCCTGGATGCTCTGCAGGTCGTCGCCATAGGCTTCGAGTTGCTTGCGCACCCAGCGTGGCAGCTCGGCACCGCAGGCGTCCGAGAAGCGTGCCAGCTTGCTGTAGTTGGTGATCGGCATGATGCCCGGGATGATCGGCAGCTCGACGCCCATGCGGCGCACACGCTCGACGAAGTAGAAGTAGCTGTCGGCGTTGAAGAAGTACTGGGTAATGGCGCTGTCGGCACCGGCGCGTGCCTTGCGCACGAAGTTCGCCAGGTCGTCTTCCAGGTTGCGCGCCTGCGGATGCATCTCCGGGTAGGCGGCGACCTCGATGTGGAAGTGATCGCCCGTCTCGGCGCGAATGAACTCGACCAGGTCGTTGGCGTAGCGCAGCTCGCCGCCGCCGGACATGCCCATGCCCGAGGGCAGGTCGCCGCGCAGGGCCACGATGCGGCGGATGCCGGCGTTCTTGTAGCGCTCGAGCAGGGCGCGCAGCTCGGCCTTGCTGTCGCCGACGCAGGAGAGGTGCGGTGCGGTGGGCACCTTCACTTCGCCGTCGAGCTGCAACACGGTGTTGAGCGTGCGGTCACGCGTGGAGCCACCGGCACCGTAGGTGCAGGAGAAGAAGTCCGGCTGGTATTCGGCCAACTGGCGTGCAGTGGCCAGCAGTTTTTCATGCCCGGCGTCGGTCTTGGTCGGAAAGAACTCGAAGCTGATGGCGGGGCGGGAAGACGTCATTTGAATTTTCCTTGGCGGCAAGCGCGAGCCAACAAGCTGCAAGCCGACACGCGGCTTGCAGCCATGACTCCTGGCTCGAGGCTGCTCTTAGTAGCGGTAGCTGTCCGGCTTGAACGGGCCTTCGACCTCGACGCCGATGTACTCGGCCTGCTTGGGCGTGAGCCGGGTGACGACGCCGCCGAAGCCCTTGACCATTTCCAGCGCGACTTCCTCGTCGAGTTTCTTCGGCAGGACCATGACGGTCACGTTCTTGGTCTTCTCCACCACCGGCAGGTCGGCGAACTTCTCGTTGTAGAGGTGGATCTGCGCCAGCACCTGGTTGGCGAAGGAGCCGTCCATGATCCGACTCGGGTGGCCGGTGGCGTTGCCCAGGTTAACCAGACGACCTTCGGCCAGCAGGATCAGGTAGTCGTCGTTCTGCGCGTCGAAGCTGCCGTTACCGGTGCGATGCACCTTGTGCACCTGCGGCTTGACCTCTTCCCACGCCCAGTTCTTGCGCATGAAGGCGGTGTCGATCTCGTTGTCGAAGTGACCGATATTGCAGACCACGGCGCGCTTCTTCAGCGCCTTGAGCATGCCGGCGTCGCAGACGTTGGCGTTGCCGGTGGTGGTGACGATCAGGTCGATCTTGCCCAGCAGCGCGGTGTCGATGCTTGCGTCAGTGCCGTCGTTGAGGCCGTCCTTGTAAGGGGATACGACTTCATAGCCGTCCATGCAGGCCTGCATGGCGCAGATCGGGTCGACTTCCGAGACCTTGACGATCATGCCTTCCTGGCGCAGCGAGGCGGCCGAGCCCTTGCCCACGTCGCCGTAGCCGATCACCAGCGCCTGCTTGCCGGACAAGAGGTGGTCGGTGGCGCGCTTGATGGCGTCGTTGAGGCTGTGGCGGCAGCCGTACTTGTTGTCGTTCTTGCTCTTAGTGACCGAGTCGTTGACGTTGATCGCCGGAATCTTCAGGGTGCCTTTCTTCAGCATGTCCTGCAGGCGATGCACGCCGGTGGTGGTTTCCTCGGTGACGCCATGCACGCGCTCGAGCACCTGCGGGTACTTGTCGTGGAGGATCTGGGTCAGGTCACCGCCATCGTCGAGGATCATGTTGGCATCCCACGGCTGGCCATCCTTGAGAATGGTCTGCTCGATGCACCACTCGTACTCTTCTTCGGTCTCGCCCTTCCAGGCGAATACCGGAATGCCGGCGGCGGCGATGGCTGCAGCGGCCTGGTCCTGGGTGGAGAAGATGTTGCAGCTGGACCAGCGCACTTCGGCGCCCAGGGCCGTCAGCGTTTCGATCAGCACGGCGGTCTGGATGGTCATGTGGATGCAGCCGAGGATCTTCGCGCCCTTGAGCGGCTGCTCGCCGGCGTACTTGTGGCGAAGGCCCATCAGCGCGGGCATCTCGGATTCGGCGATGATGATTTCGCGACGACCCCAATCGGCTAGGGAAATGTCGGCGACCTTGTAGTCGTTGAAACCTGCAGGCGTGAGTACAGCGCTCATGAATATCTTCTCCGTTCTCGGTCAGGGACGGACGTGCGAGTAGCGTTCGATCGACCAGTGTCGTCGTGCGTTCTGCTCATTTGTCCGTTGGGCGCCGTTGATGCGTTTCTACGAAAACGCCCCATCCGAGCCTGACAGGTCAACCATAAGCGGGTGCCTGCTGCAGCGCCCCTCGGACAGGTGGCGGGTACGGCCGGGCAGCGCCGGCGCGTAATGACGGGCGATTATAGCGGGCTGTCGGGAACTGCCCAAGGTTTTCCGTCGATGCCCTGCTCATCCGCCAAATCCAGGCGATAGCCAGGCTTCATGAGCCAGTGGCCGAATGCTCTGGCAAGCTGTTCGGCGAATCCAGAAGAGGAGAGGCCGGATGAATTTTCATACGCGCAAATGGGTCAAGCCCGAAGACCTCAATCCCAACGGCACGCTGTTCGGCGGCAGCCTGCTCAAATGGGTCGACGAAGAAGCCGCCATCTACGCCATCGTTCAGCTCGGCAATCAGCGGGTGGTGACCAAGTTCATTTCCGAGATCAATTTCGTCAGCTCTGCACGCCAGAGCGACATCATCGAGCTGGGTATCACCGCCACCGAATTCGGCCGCACCTCGATCACGCTGCGCTGCGAAGTACGCAACAAGATCACCCGCAAGAGTCTGCTGACCATCGACCGAATCGTCTTCGTCAACCTCGGTGAGGATGGCCTGCCGGCGCCCCATGGCAAGACGCAGATCACCTACATTCAGGACCAGTTCAAGGACGACGCGGCGTCGTCGTGAGTCTCAGCCTTGGCTGCATCGGGCGCAGATGCGCCTGACCAGCCGGCCGATCGTCAGGCCCTGCACGAGGATGGAAAACAGCACCACCAGATAGGTGATGTTCAACAGCAGGTTGCGCTCCTCGCTAGAAGGGAGGGCCAGCACCAGAGCCACCGAGATACCGCCACGCAGTCCGCCCCAGGTCAGGATGCTCGCGGTGCCGTCGGGCAGGGCCTTGCCGAGAAGGCGCAGCGCCAGGACCGGCGGGCCGACCGTTGCCAGCCGGGTGGCGAGGATCAGCAGCGTCACGCAAAGCGCGATCAGCAGGTACTGCTCGCTGAACGGCAGCAGCACCAGCTCCATTCCGATCAGTACGAAGAGCACCGCGTTGAGGATTTCGTCGAGCAGTTCCCAGAAGTTATCGAGGTTCTCCCGGGTCCGTTCGGACATCGCGTGGCGACGGCCCTGATTGCCGATGATCAGCCCGGCTACCACCATCGCGATGGGGCCGGAGACGTGCAGGTGGGTGGCCAGCGTGTAGCCGCCGAGGACCAGGGCGAGGGTCAGCAAGACCTCGACCTGGTACTGGTCAATGCTTTTGAGCAGGGCGAAGGTGATCGCACCGAGCAGGGCGCCCAGCAGAATGCCGCCGCCAGCTTCCTCGAAAAACAGCCAGATCGCCTCGCCGACACCCGGGGCTTCGCCGCGTGCGAGCACGCCAAGCAGGACGGTGAAGACCACCACCGCCACCCCGTCGTTGAACAGCGACTCGCCGACGATGGTGGTTTCCAGTGATTTCGGTGCCCCGGCCGAGCGCATGATGCCGAGCACCGCGATCGGGTCGGTGGGTGAAATCAGGGCACCGAACAGCAGGCAATAGATCAGCGGCGTCTCGCTGCCGAACAGGCCCAGCAGCCACCAGGTACCCAGGCCGATCGCGGCGGTGGAGATGAGCACGCCGAGTGTGGCCAGCAGGCCGATCGACCAGCGGCGGGCACGCAGGTCGAGCAGGTTGATGTGCAGCGCGCCGGCGAACAGCAGGAACGACAGCATGCCGTCCATCAACAAATGGTTGAAGTCGATCCTGCCGATCAGGGTTTCGATCTGCTGCTCAAGAGCCGGCAACCCCAAAAGCGTCAGCGCATGCAGCGCCAGGGAGAACAGCAGCGCCGTTGCCATCACGCCGATGGTCGGGGGCAGGCCGATGAAACGGTAGTTGAGATAGGCGAAGAGGGCGGTGAGGCTGATGAAGACAGCCGCGATTTCCAGCATGGGGACTCCGGAATGCAAGGACTGCAGCAGTTGACCCAAAGGACGCGCTTTTTGTGCCGGGATGTTTCGGGGCGTCGGCAGCCGCTCAGGCACCGAAGCCCGCGGGCCGGTGCCGGGGGCGAACTCATGCGGCGGGCGGTCAGTCGAATCAAGACAGCGTCGGCGGCGTTCGCCGAGCGCAACGCTACCCCAGGAGATCTGCGATGAATCCTGTTCTGCGCGTCCTGCCGTTGATCCTTTGCGGGCTGTTCGCCCTGCCTGCCGCCGCCAATTCCTGTTACGTCACGGCCCACACCTCCGGTGCCGTTCCGGCTCCGGTCAATCAGGAGTATTGCTTCGAGCATGTTGGCACCGAAAGCGACTCCATCGACTGGGCATGCCGTGACCGCGAGGATGTTCGCAACGCCCGTCACGAGGTCCGCGACAGTTGTCCCTCCGGCGCGATCGGCACCTGCACCGCCGCGCTGACCCCCGAGACGCTGGCCAACGAACGTGCCACGGGCACTCAGAGCACAGGCCAGACGCTGCCCACCACCGTGCCCGAGACCGCACAGATCGTGACGCACCACTACAAGGTGTCCGATCAGGCGCAGGCCAAGGTCGATTGCGAAAGCGCCGGCGGCAAGTGGACGCAGTAACGGTAACGCGCTTGGTTTGAATGGCCTTGGCGCGGATAATCGCGGGCTTTGTCAGGCTCGAGGTATCCGATGAAGCGCAACCTAATGGCCGCGGCACTGCTGGGGACCCTGGCCCTGGTTGGCTGCGATCGCGTCGATCCTGATTCGCCGCAAGGCAAGCGCAGTGCGATCTTCAAAGAGATGCTCAAGGTCAGCGAGGATCTTGGCGGCATGCTGCGCGGACGCTTGGCATTCGATGCCGGGCGCTTCGCCGAGGGGGCGGTCGAGCTGGAGAGCCTGTCGCGTCAACCCTGGCAATACTTCCCTCACGAGGGTGAAGACGGCAGCAGCAGTGCCCGCGACGATGTCTGGGCACGTCAGGAGCGTTTTCAGGAGCTGGCGCAGCAGATGGAGGCGGCCACCGCTGCGCTGGTTGCCGCGAGCGGCCAGACACCCTTGACCCCTGCACAGGTCGGCCCTGCGTTGCAGCAGGTCGAAGACGGCTGCGAGGCCTGTCATCGCGAGTTTCGCGTCTACTGATTTGTCGGACTATTCCCGCGCCGCTTCCAGCCAGCGGCGCGCCGTATCGAGCTGGCGCTGGCGCAGCTGGATACGGCCGGCATCGCCTTCGGCGAGTGCTTCGCGCAGCTGTGCCTCGCGCTGCCTGACCAACTGGTTGGCCTGATCGATGGCCAATCGATTGGCCTGCAGAGGCTGCATGCCTCGACAGCGGACATTGAGCGTCTTCAGGCGTGTCTCCAGGTCGGTCTGAGTAACCCGGTCGCCCAGCAGGCGCGCCTGATGGAGCTGTTCACTGATGGCCTGTCGCTGCGCGCTGCAGTCGGAAGTGCGCGCCTTGGCCGGCAGGGTGACGCTGACCAGCAGGCTGGCGGTGAGCAGGATCGGCAAGCGCCGAAGTGGCATGAAGGGGGTTCCCGAACAAACGTCGATGTCTGTCGACTCTCGTTTGGCCTGGAAGTGCCCTATTCAGAAACCTTCGATGCCCGCAGCCTGCAGTCGCGCCGCCAGCGCGGCGACCTGTGGATCGTTGAAGAAAGCATGCAGCTGGTGGGCTCGGCCCGCGCCGATGCCGGGTTGCTCGGCCCATTGCGCCTGGCTGCGCACGGCCAGTGCGGCCCAGGTGATATCGGCCTCTAGCTTGACGCCCGGCGCCAGGCCGAGCCCGGCCAGCCAGCGGTCAAAGGGGCGCTGGCGCGCTTCGTCGAAGCGTTGTCTCAGCGCGGCGGCGCGAAGCGGCCCGATGCCGGGCAGCTCGGCCAGGCGCGCGGCATCGAGTTCCAGCCAGTCGCCAAGATCCGTCAGCAATCCCGCCTCGAGCAGCGAGCGCCAGGTTTCCGGTCCCACACCGGGCAACGCCAGGCCCCGCTTGCCGCCAAGCCATGCGAGGCGGGCAAGGAACTGGGCTTCGCAGCCCGGCTCCGGACGCCAGCAACTGAGCGGGTGATGGCGGGCGGGATCGGGCATTGCCACGGCCTGCCGCTGCGTGGCCTGCCAGATCACTCCCTCCAGGCGCGGAATCGTCAGGCCGGCGAGGGCCACGGCCACCTGATCGCCGGGGCGGATATCGAGGGCTTTCCAGCGTTGCAGCGAGCCCACGCTCAGCTGAGTGATGCGGCGGCCATCGAGGATTACCGGTTCGATGCTCAGCATGGGAGTGATGCGGCCCGTGCGGCCGATCGTGAAGGTGACCTCGCGGACTTCGGCCAGTGCGGTGACGACCGGGTATTTCCAGGCCGCAGCCCATGACGGCGGTTCGGCGCGCCAGCGACTGGCCTCAGGCCGGGCCGCCTGCTTCAGCACCACGCCATCGCTGGCGAAGGGCAGGGCGTTTCGGTACCAGTAATCGCGCCAGCGGCGTGCCTCGGCGATGCCGGTCAGCGGCTGGCTGAACTCCGCGGTGTCGGCAAAACCCATCGCGGCCAGGCCCCGCAGACGTGCCTGCATGTCGTCAGGCCCGTTCGGCCAGTCCCAGACGAACAGGCCGATGCCGGCGGCTTCTTCCGCAGGGATTCGCTGGCGCGCCATCAGCCCGGCGACCTTGCTGCGCGCTCCGGTGCCGCCGGCAGTGGCCTGCACATGGTCGGACAGTCGCCAATACAGTTCGCCCTGGAGGATCACCGGCTCGCTCAGCGGCAGGCGCTGGGCGATGCCCGGCAACTGGCGCACCCGGGCCGTCCAGTCCTGTCCGCTGCGCCCGTCGCCGCGGCTGATAGCCTGCTGCAGCGAGCCGTCCCGGTAGACCAGGGTGACGGCCACGCCATCGACCTTGGGCTGAATCCAGAGATTCTTCCGGCTGGACATCCAGCGCGTGACTTCGGCCTCGTCGGCAAGCTTGGCCAGGCCGGTCTGCATCACCGGATGGAGCCGTTCGCCGCCCCGGCCCACCAGCGGGTCGAGCGGCGTACCCACGTCCGCGGGGAAGCAGCGTCGCCAGCCGTCGAGGCGCGCGCGGGCCTGGTCATAGACCTCGTCGGGCACCAGGGATTGGCCGCGGCCATGATAGGCGGCGTCCCACTCGGCCACCTGGCCGTCGAGGGCTGCGATTTCGCGGTGGGCGTGGGAGGGGGCCCAGTCGGGGCAGGAGGCGGCGAGCGCCGGGAGGCAGAACGAGGCCTGCACGATGGCCAGGAGAGCGGGTCGTATCATGGGAGCATCCTTGCTCGGGTAGACGAACGGGCACATCGGCCCGACGTAGCGATTGGTGGCTCGGGGCGTCCTGCCTCGTCGGTGGTAGATCGACTCGCGGCCGTCCACCTTGCCGGCTTTTTCTCTACAATCGCGCTCCTCTATGTATCCGGAGAAACGATCCTGTGCAATCAGTAATCTCCATCGAGGCACTCACCAAGACCTACGCGTCGGGCCATCCGGCGCTCAAGCGCATCGACCTAGAGATCCACAAGGGCGAGATCTTCGCGCTGTTGGGGCCGAATGGCGCCGGCAAGACCACCCTGATCAGCATCATCTGCGGCATCGTCAATCCCGGTACCGGACGCGTGCAGGTGGACGGCCACGACATCATTCGCGACTACCGCGCTGCGCGTTCGAAAATCGGGCTGGTGCCGCAGGAGCTGTACAACGAGGGCTTCGAAAGCGTCTGGGCGACGGTGCGTTTTTCCCGCGGCCTGTTCGGCAAGGCGCCGGACGATGCCTATCTGGAAAAGCTGCTGCGCGACCTGTCGCTGTGGGACAAGCGGGACGCGCGCATCCTGGAGCTTTCCGGCGGCATGAAGCGTCGGGTGATGATCGCCAAGGCGCTGTCCCACGAGCCGAGCATCCTCTTCCTCGACGAGCCCACCGCCGGGGTCGACGTGGAGTTGCGTCGGGACATGTGGGAGATGGTCCGGCGGCTGCGCGAACGCGGCGTGACTATCATCCTCACCACCCATTACATCGAAGAGGCCGAGGAGATGGCCGATCGCATCGGGGTGATCAGCAAGGGCGAGATCATTCTGGTCGAGGACAAGGCCGTACTGATGCACAAGCTCGGCAAGAAGCAGCTGACGCTGCAACTGCAGCGCCCGCTGGCGGCGATCCCGCCCGAGTTCGCCGATTATCCGCTGGAGCTGGCGGACGAGGGCAACCAGTTGGTCTACACCTTCGACGCCCAGCACGAGCACACGGGCATCGCCGAGCTGCTCAAGCGTCTGGCTGAGCACGGCATCGATTTCAAGGATCTGCAATCGAGCCAGAGTTCGCTGGAAGAAATTTTCGTCAGCTTGGTAAAAGGCAGCCGTACATGAATTTCTACGCAATCCGCGCCATCTACCTGTTCGAGCTGGCGCGCACCTGGCGGACCTTGCTGCAGAGCATCGCCACGCCAGTCATCTCCACCTCGCTGTACTTCGTGGTGTTCGGCTCGGCCATCGGCGCGCGGATGGAGGCCATGCACGGCATTCCCTACGGGGCCTTCATCATTCCCGGGCTGATCATGATGGCGCTGCTCACCGAGAGCATTTCCAATGCCTCGTTCGGCATCTATATGCCGCGCTATTCCGGGACCATCTACGAGGTGCTGTCGGCGCCGGTGTCGTACATCGAGATCGTCATCGGCTACGTTGGCGCTGCAGCGACCAAGTCGCTGATCCTCGGCGTAATCATCCTGCTCACCGCCCGGCTGTTCGTCGATTACGAGGTTCAGCATCCGCTGATGATGACGCTGTTCCTGGCGCTCACCGCGGTGACCTTCTGCCTGTTCGGCTTCATCATCGGCATCTGGGCCGACGGCTGGGAGAAGCTGCAGATCGTCCCGGCGCTGATCGTCACGCCCCTGGCGTTCCTCGGCGGCAGCTTCTATTCGATCGAGATGCTGCCGCCGCTGTGGCAGAAGATCACCCTGTTCAATCCGGTGGTGTACTTGATCAGCGGTTTCCGCTGGAGCTTTTACGGCGTCTCGGACATCAGCGTCGGTATCAGCCTGGCGATGATCCTCGGTTTTCTCGCCGCCTGTCTGCTGGCGGTGTGGTGGATCTTCAGGACCGGCTATCGGTTGAAGAACTGATCCGGCCCAGTCCTTCTCCGCGCTGCAGGTAGCATGGCGGCGCATTCTCTCTTTCGAGGCAAACATGAAACGCGTTCTTTCTCTCGCCGTTCTGGCCGCTCTCAGCCTGGCGGCCGGTTCCGCCACCGCCTTCAACCTCGGCGAGGCCGCTCGGGCGGTGTCGGGCATCACCGGTAATGGCGCCACGCAAAACACATCGCAGGCCCAGGCGCTCGGACTGATCGGTCAGCTCGACGAACTGGGCGTCACGCCCGCCCAAGCGCTGGGCGGCAGCGGTGCCTTGTTGCAATTGGCCAAGCAGCAGCTGAGCGGCAACGACTACGCCCAGCTCGCCAAAGCCGTGCCCGGCCTCGACAAGCTCACCGGCGACAGCGGGCTGGAGCAGCTCGGCCAGCTGGGTGCGATGACCGGCCTGCTGGGTAAATCGGATACCACCGTGGATGCACGGACCGCCGCCGCGGTGGACAGCGTGCAGAGCCTGACTGACGTCAACCAGGCGTTTTCCTCGCTGGGTATGGATGCCGGCATGGTTGGCCAGTTCACGCCGATCCTGCTGCAGTACCTCGGTAGCCAGGGCGTGGCTGGCTCGCTGTTGCAGAGCCTGGGCGGCATCTGGGGCGTCGGCGGCGCCTGATTCCGCTGATCAAGAAAAAGCCCCGCACGGCTTGCGCCGGCGGGGCTTTTCGGTACGCGTGTTTGCAGCTGCGTTACAGACCCGCGGCGGCGCGCAGGGCGTCGGCCTTATCGGTCTTCTCCCAGGTGAAAGCGGTGAAGGTGTCGCCACCGACCGTCATCTCATAGGGTTCGCGACCGAAGTGGCCATAGGCGGCGGTGGCCTTGTACATCGGGTGCAGCAGGTCGAGCATGGTGGTGATCGCGTAGGGACGCAGATCGAAATGCTCACGGACCAGGGCGACGATCCGCTCGTCGCTGAGTTTGCCGGTGCCGAAGGTGTTGATCGAGATCGACGTCGGCTGCGCGACGCCGATGGCGTAGGAAACCTGGATTTCGCAACGCTCGGCGAGGCCCGCGGCGACGATGTTCTTCGCCACGTAGCGGCCGGCGTAAGCGGCCGAACGGTCTACCTTGGATGGGTCCTTGCCGGAGAACGCGCCGCCGCCGTGACGGGCCATGCCGCCGTAGGTGTCGACGATGATCTTGCGTCCGGTCAGGCCACAGTCGCCCACCGGGCCGCCGATGATGAACTGGCCGGTCGGGTTGATGTGGAACTGGGTATCCTTGTGCAGCAGCTCGGCCGGGATCACGTGCTTGACGATCAGCTCCATCACCGCTTCCTGCAGGTCGGAATGCTTGACCTCCGGATTGTGCTGGGTCGAAAGCACGATGGCGTCGATCCCGACGACCTTGCCGCCTTCGTAACGGCAGGTGACCTGGCTCTTGGCATCCGGACGCAGCCACGGCAGCAGGCCGTTCTTGCGGGCTTCGGCCTGGCGCTCGACCAGTGCGTGGGAGAAGCGGATCGGCGCCGGCATCAGCACGTCGGTTTCGTTGCTGGCGTAGCCGAACATCAGGCCCTGGTCGCCAGCGCCCTGGTCTTCCGGCTTGGAGCGGTCGACGCCTTGAGCGATGTCCACCGACTGCTTGCCGATGATGTTGATGATGCCGCAAGTGGCGCCATCGAAGCCGACTTCCGAGCTGTTGTAGCCGATGTCGACGATGACGTCGCGCACCAGCTGCTCGAGATCGACCCAGGCGCTGGTGGTCACTTCACCGGCGACGATGGCCACCCCGGTCTTGACCAGGGTTTCGCAGGCGACACGGGCGTGCTTGTCTTCGCTGATGATGGCGTCCAGTACCGCATCGGAAATCTGGTCGGCGATCTTGTCCGGATGCCCTTCGGACACGGACTCGGAGGTGAAAATCGAGTATTCGCTCATCTATCGGTTTCCTGTTACCGGTGGGTGAGTCGGTCGTCAGCGGGACGGGCAAATTGCCGGGCCTGGATCTGAAAACCGTTTTTCAAGCCAATGTAGAGGCTCTCGCCGGGCGTGAGCCCCGCGGCATCGGCCCAACGGGCCAGATCGTCCTGTTCGAAACCGAGCCAGAGATCGCCGCAGGCCTCCCTGGCCCACCCCTGGTTGTGGCTGCACAGCTCGGTGATCAGCAGGCTTCCGCCCGGGCTCACCAGCCGCGCCAATTGTCTGAGTGCCTCGCCCGGCGCCGCCAGGTGGTGCAACACCATGTTGACTACCACACAGTCGGCGGCCGGACAGTCATCGTGCAAGGCATCGGCAAGTTTCAGTTCGACGTTGCCGAGTCCTTCCTGTTCACAGCGAAGCCGCGCCAGCTCCAGCATCGCCGGGCTGTTGTCGACCGCCAGCACCCGCGCGAAGCGCCGCCCCAGCTCAGGCAGAAAGCTGCCGTCGCCCGGGCCGACCTCCAGTGCCGAGGCCTCGGCCGGCAGTTGCAGCGCCTCGAGCAGCGCCAGCACGCTGTCGCGATACTGCGGCAGGCCGGCGATCAGGTCTTGTCGAGCCTGGAAGCTGCCGGCCATGCGGGCGAAGAAATCCTCGCTCGCCGCACTGCGCTGCGCATGCACCGAGGCGATCCGCGCGCGTACCTCGTCGGGCAACTGCAAGCCGTCTACCTCTTCGAGCAGGGCAGCATGCAGCGAGCCGCCGAGGCTCTCACCGTGGGGCAGGGCGCGACGGTAGAAAATCGCGTTGCCTTCGCGGCGAGTCGCTACCAGACCGGCCTGCGCCAGCACCTTCAAGTGATGGCTCATGCCCGACTGGCCGATGGCGAAGATCTGCGCCAGCTCCAGCACGCCAAACGAATCGCTCGCCAGCGCCCTCAACACGTTCAGCCTCAGCGGGTCGCCGCCGGCCTTGCACAGGGCGGCGAGCTGGTCGCTGGCGTCGAAACGGATCTGAGGGATGCGCAGGCTCATAAGCCGCGCAGTCTAGTCGGTGACCTTTCGTGGGGCAACGGCAATATCAAAATCTTTTGATATTGATGTGTCGGGTCTGTCAGTTCCATGGCCGATCGGGGTCACCATGATCTGCGGGCAAGTAGGCCGCCGCTACATTCATCCATGCGCTGCTGGCTTTGGGAGGGTGTTCCGGCCGCGGCGTAGTGCCACAGGAGCGGTCTGGATAGCATACCAAGGCGGCGCAAGCCACGCGGGCGGTCAGGTGATGGCGGCGATATGGTCCCTGCGCATTGCCCCCACCCCCCGCCGTGGGGGAAAATGGGCGTCTTTCTCGCCATACCCCCCGCAGGAGATTCAGCGATGCCCAGCCGTCGTGACCGTGCCAACGCCATCCGCGCCCTCAGCATGGATGCCGTGCAGAAAGCCAACAGCGGCCACCCCGGTGCCCCCATGGGCATGGCGGACATCGCCGAGGTGCTCTGGCGCGACTACCTCAAACACAGCCCGACCAACCCGACCTGGGCCGACCGCGACCGCTTCGCGCTGTCCAACGGCCATGGCTCGATGCTGATCTACTCGCTGCTGCACCTGACCGGCTACGACCTGTCGATCGACGACCTGAAGAACTTCCGCCAGCTGCACAGCAAGACCCCGGGTCACCCGGAGTACGGCTACACGCCGGGCGTCGAGACCACCACCGGTCCGCTGGGGCAGGGCATCGCCAACGCGGTGGGCTTCGCGCTGGCCGAAAAGGTCATGGCCGCGCAGTTCAACCGCCCAGGCCACAACATCGTCGACCACTTCACCTATGTGTTCATGGGTGACGGTTGCATGATGGAAGGCATCTCCCACGAGGTCTGCTCGCTGGCCGGTACCCTCAACCTGTCCAAGCTGATCGCCTTCTACGACGACAACGGCATCTCGATCGACGGCGAAGTGCACGGCTGGTTCACCGACGACACGCCCAAGCGCTTCGAGTCCTACGGTTGGCAGGTGATCCGCAACGTCGACGGCCATGACGCCGACGAGATCAAGATGGCCATCGAGACCGCTCGCAAGAGCGATCAGCCGACCCTGATCTGCTGCAAGACCATCATCGGCTTCGGCTCGCCAAACAAGCAGGGCAAGGAAGAGTCCCATGGCGCCGCGCTGGGCGATGCCGAAGTCGCCGCGACCCGCGAAGCGCTCGGCTGGAGCCACGGCCCGTTCGAGATCCCGGCCGACATCTATGCCGAGTGGGATGCCAAGGAAGCCGGCGTCAATGCCGAGAACGAGTGGAACCAGCGTTTCACCGCCTACGAGGCCGAATTCCCCGACCTCGCCAGTGAGTTCAAGCGTCGCATGGCTGGCGAGCTGCCGGCGGACTTCGCCGAGAAGGCGTCGGCCTTCATTCGTGACGTGGCGACCAAGGGCGAAACCATCGCCAGCCGCAAGGCCAGCCAGAACTGCCTGAATGCCTTCGGCCCGCTGCTGCCCGAGCTGCTCGGCGGCTCGGCGGACCTGGCCGGTTCCAACCTGACCCTGTGGAAGGGCTGCAAGCCAGTAGTCGCCGAGGATGCCTCGGGCAATTACATGTACTACGGCGTGCGCGAGTTCGGCATGAGCGCGATCATGAACGGCGTCGCCCTGCACGGTGGCCTGATTCCTTACGGCGCGACCTTCCTGATGTTCATGGAGTACGCGCGCAACGCGGTGCGCATGTCGGCCCTGATGAAGCAGCGCGTGCTGTATATCTTCACCCACGACTCCATCGGTCTGGGCGAAGACGGCCCGACCCACCAGCCGGTCGAGCAGCTGGCCAGTCTGCGCTGCACGCCGAACCTCGACACCTGGCGCCCGGCCGATACCGTCGAGTCGGCGGTGGCCTGGAAGCATGCGGTCGAGCGGAAGGACGGCCCGAGCGCGCTGATCTTCTCGCGCCAGAACCTACCGTATCACATCCGCGACAACGAAACCGAAGCGGCCATCGCTCGCGGCGGCTACATCCTCAAGAGCTGCGCGGGCGAGCCCGAGCTGATCCTCATCGCCACCGGTTCGGAAGTCGGCCTGGCCGTGCAGGCCTACGACCAGCTCACCGAGCAGGGCCGCAAAGTGCGCGTGGTGTCGATGCCCTGCACCAGCGTGTTCGACGCCCAGGATGCGGCCTACAAGCAGCAGGTGCTGCCGGTCGAGGTCAGCGCACGGGTCGCCATCGAAGCGGCCCATGCCGACTACTGGTACAAGTACGTGGGCCTCGAAGGCCGCGTCATCGGCATGACCACCTACGGTGAGTCCGCCCCAGCCGGTCAGCTGTTCGAGCACTTCGGCTTTACCGTGGAGAACATCCTCGCGGTAGCCGAGGAGCTGCTGGAAGACTGAGTCGCCGCCTGGCTTCAGGCCGACTGCATGCCGATGTAGGAGCGAGCTTGCTCGCGAATGCCCTTCGGGCGCTCGCGAGCAACCCCTACGCAACAAGGAAGCACCATGCCTAACAGGCCTTACCGCATCGCCCTGAACGGCTACGGCCGCATCGGCCGCTGCGTATTGCGCGCCTTCTACGAGCGCAACGCGGCGTTCAACTTCGAGATCGTTGCGCTCAACGATCTGGCCGACATGGCCAGTCTGGAATACCTCACCCGTTTCGACTCCACCCACGGCCGCTTTCCCGGCGACGTGAGCGTGGAAGGCGACTGCCTGCACCTCAACGGCCATTGCGTGAAGGTGCTGCGCCAGGCCGACCCCGAGGCGATCGACTGGGCCGCGCTGGGCGTGGACCTGGTGCTCGAATGCTCGGGTGCCTATACCAGCCGCGCCGATGGGCTGCGCTTTCTCGAGGCTGGGGTGCCGCGCGTGCTGTTCTCCCAGCCGATGGGGAGCGCCGCCGACGTCGAGGCCACCGTGGTGATGGGGGTGAATCAGGCCTGCCTGACGGGGTGTGAACGGCTGGTCTCCAACGCCTCCTGCACCACCAATTGCGGCGTGCCGGTGCTCAAGCTGCTCAACGAGGCGGTGGGCATCGAGTACGCCTCGATCACCACGATCCACTCGGCGATGAACGACCAGCCGGTGATCGACGCCTACCACCATGAAGACCTGCGCCGTACCCGCTCGGCCTTCCAGTCGGTGATTCCGGTTTCCACCGGGCTTGCCCGCGGAATAGAACGGCTGTTGCCGGAACTCTCGGGGCGGATTCAGGCCAAAGCGGTTCGGGTGCCGACGGTGAACGTGTCCTGCCTGGACATTACCTTGCAGACCGCCCGCGACACCGATGCGCAGACGATCAACCGGGTCCTGCGCGAAGCCGCCGAAGGCGGGCCGCTCAAGGGCCTCGTGGCCTACACCGAGCTGCCCCATGCCAGCTGCGACTTCAACCACGACCCGCATTCGGCCATCGTCGATGGCAGCCAGACCCGCGTTTCCGGCCCCAGGCTAGTGAATCTGCTGGCCTGGTTCGACAACGAGTGGGGGTTCGCCAACCGCATGCTCGAAGTCGCCGACCACTATCTGCGCGTCGCCCATGACGATTGATCCGCAGCGCGCCACTCGACCACTCTTAAGGAAGATCCTATGACCGTTTTGAAGATGACCGACCTCGACCTCCAGGGTAAGCGCGTACTGATCCGCGAGGATCTCAACGTGCCGGTGAAGGACGGCGTGGTGAAGAGCGACGCGCGCATCCTGGCTTCGCTGCCAACCATCAAGCTGGCCCTGGAGAAGGGCGCGGCGGTGCTGGTCTGCTCCCACCTGGGCCGTCCGGAAGAAGGCGTCTACAGCGAGGAAGACAGCCTCAAGCCGGTCGCCGACTATCTGACCAAGGCTCTGGGCCGCGAGGTCCCGCTGGTCAAGGACTACCTCGGCGGTGTCGAGGTCAAGGCCGGCGAGCTGGTGCTGCTGGAAAACGTTCGCTTCAACAAGGGCGAGAAGAAGAACACCGACGAGCTGGCACAGCAGTATGCCGCGCTGTGCGACGTGTTCGTCATGGACGCCTTCGGCACCGCCCACCGCGCCCAGGGTTCGACCCATGGCGTGGCCAAGTTCGCCAAGGTCGCCTGCGCGGGTCCGCTGCTGGCTGCCGAACTGGACGCCCTCGGCAAGGCGTTGGGCAACCCGGCCAAGCCGATGGCGGCCATCGTCGCCGGCTCCAAGGTGTCGACCAAACTCGACGTGCTAAACAGTCTGAGCCAGGTCTGCGATCAGTTGATCGTGGGTGGCGGCATCGCCAACACCTTCCTCGCCGCCGCCGGCTACAAGGTCGGCAAGTCGCTGTATGAAGCCGATCTGGTGGACACCGCCAAGGCCATCGCGGCCAAGGTCAGCGTGCCGCTGCCGGTCGACGTGGTGGTCGCCAAGGCATTTGCCGAGAGCGCCGAAGCCACCGTCAAAGCAATCGCCGACGTGGCCGACGACGACATGATCCTCGACATCGGCCCGCAAACGGCTGCCAATTTCGCCGACCTGCTGAAGTCCTCCAAGACCATCCTGTGGAACGGCCCGGTAGGCGTGTTCGAGTTCGATCAGTTCGGTCAGGGCACCCGTGTGCTCGCCGAAGCGATTGCCGACAGCCCGGCGTTCTCCATCGCCGGTGGTGGCGACACGCTGGCGGCCATCGACAAGTACGGTGTGGGCGAGCGCATCTCCTACATCTCCACGGGCGGTGGCGCGTTCCTCGAGTTCGTCGAAGGCAAGGTCCTGCCGGCGGTCGAGGTGCTCGAGCAGCGCGCGAACTGAGCCCGGCGTGTCCGGGCGGTTGCGCTGGCACTAGGCAACCACCCGGGCCGGGCGATGTCTCTTGTTCTGACCATCAAGGAAAGGAGACTCGCCATGCGTTACGCCGCCGTTGCCCTGTGTTGCCTGAGCCTTGCCGGCTGTGCCGGTGGTGGAGCGCCGGAAAGCGCCTGCGAACTGTTCGCGCCGCCACCCGCCGAGACGCCTACCGCGCAGAACGCCCAGCGCGTCGAGATGCAGGCCACAGGTGACCCCACTGCGATGAGCCCGGACGAGCAAAACTGCGACTGAAGATCCGCTTCAGGGAGAACAGATGAAAGGCCCGATGTTTTTGCTTGCCGTCGCACTGCTAGCCGGTTGTGCGCGACAGGCAGGCCCCGACGCACCGCTGGTGCGCTGGAACTGCGCCAGTGGGCAAACCATTGCCTGGCGCTACGCCGACACGGATCGGCGCAGTGTGGATCTGCGAATCGGCAACGACTCGCAGATTCATCATTTGCGTCTGGAACCTGCAACCCGAGGTGCTTTCTATAGCGATGGCGTTACCGCCTTGCACGACAAGGGCAGCGAGGTGCTGGTGTACCGCGTAGCCGATGACAGGGTGCTGGCCCACGGCTGTAGCGCCTCGTTGATCAATTTCTGATCCGGCGGCCTCCCGCCGCAAAAAAAGACCAGGGACGGAGAGCTGTAGTTGCCGCCCGCCCGTACAATGCCGCGCCCCCTGGCGTGGTGCTTGAACAGCGCCGGCCCCTGGGGCAGGCTTTAACGTTTGAATGACCCTAACCGGGAGAAAGGAAAACATGGCACTCATCAGCATGCGCCAGATGCTCGACCACGCCGCCGAATTCGGCTACGGCGTGCCGGCTTTCAACGTCAACAACCTCGAGCAGATGCGCGCCATCATGGAAGCGGCCGACAAGACCGATTCCCCGGTGATCGTCCAGGCTTCGGCCGGTGCCCGCAAATATGCCGGCGCGCCCTTCCTGCGCCACCTGATCCTGGCCGCGGTGGAAGAATTCCCCCACATCCCGGTGGTCATGCACCAGGACCACGGCACCAGCCCGGACATCTGCCAGCGCTCCATCCAGCTGGGCTTCAGCTCGGTGATGATGGACGGCTCGCTGAAGGAAGACGGCAAGACTCCGTCCGACTACGAATACAACGTGCGTGTCACCCAGCAGACCGTCGCGTTCGCCCACGCCTGCGGCGTGTCGGTGGAAGGCGAGCTGGGTTGCCTGGGCAGCCTGGAAACCGGCATGGCTGGTGAAGAAGACGGCGTCGGCGCCGAAGGCACCCTGGATCACAGCCAGCTGCTGACCGACCCGGAAGAAGCCGCCGACTTCGTGAAGAAGACTAAAGTCGACGCCCTGGCGATCGCCATCGGCACCAGCCACGGCGCCTACAAGTTCACCAAGCCGCCGACCGGCGACACTCTGTCGATCCAGCGCATCAAGGAAATCCACCAGCGCATCCCGGATACCCATCTGGTGATGCACGGTTCCTCCTCGGTGCCGCAGGAGTGGCTGAAAATCATCAACGAGTACGGTGGCGACATCAAGGAAACCTACGGCGTGCCGGTCGAAGAGATCGTCGAGGGCATCAAGTACGGTGTCCGCAAGGTCAACATCGATACCGACCTGCGCCTGGCGTCCACCGGTGCGATCCGTGAGTTCATGGCCAAGAACCCCAGCGAATTCGACCCGCGCAAGTACCTGGCCAAGACCGTGGCCGCAATGCGTGACATCTGCATCGCCCGCTACGAAGCCTTCGGCACCGCCGGCAACGCCTCCAAGATCAAGCCGATCTCCCTGGAGAAGATGTTCGAGCGTTATGCCCGCGGCGAGCTGGACCCGAAGGTCAACTGAGACCCTCGCTCATGAAAAAGCCCGCGAAAGCGGGCTTTTTCATTTCAGGCTGGCTGCGGCAGTTCGCTGGCGATTTCCGGCGGATCCGCCCGCAGGCGGGCCGGGCGGTCGCCGGCGACGAAGTAGGCCGCGTCGCTGCGAGGCAGCGGGGCACGTCCGCGGATTCGGTCGGCGATCTTCTCGGCCATCATGATGGTCGGTGCGTTGAGGTTGCCGGTGGTGATCAGCGGCATGATCGAGGCGTCGGCTACCCGCAGCCCTTCGAGGCCATGTACGCGGCCCTGACCGTCGACCACCGCCATCTCGTCCAGGCCCATCCTGCAGGAGCAAGAGGGGTGGTAGGCGGTTTCGGCGTGGCGGCGAACGAAGGCGTCCAGCTCGGCATCGCTCTGGCAGTCCAGGCCCGGGCTGATCTCCCGGCCACGGTAAGGGTCCAGCGCTGACTGCTGCATGATCTCCCGGGTGATGCGGATGGCGTCGCGAAACTCGCGCCAGTCCTGCTCGGCGCTCATGTAGTTGAAAAGGATGCTGGGATGCTCGCGCGGGTCGCGGGATTTAACCTGCACGCGCCCGCGGCTGGGTGAGCGCATCGAGCCGACGTGGGCCTGGAAGCCGTGCTCCCTCACCGCGTTGGTGCCGTTGTAGTTGATCGCCACCGGCAGGAAGTGGAACTGGATGTTGGGCCAGTCGAACTCGCTGCTGCTGCGGATGAAGCCGCCCGCTTCGAACTGGTTGCTCGCGCCGATGCCGGTGCCGAGGAACATCCACTGCGCGCCGATCTGCGGCTGGTTCCACCACTGAAGTGCCGGATACAGCGAGACCGGTTGCTTGCAGCTGTACTGCAGGTACATCTCCAGGTGGTCCTGCAGGTTCTGGCCAACGCCGGGCAGGTCGTGCACCAGCGGGATGTCCAGCTCGCGCAACAGCGTCGCCGGGCCGACGCCCGAGCGCTGCAGGATCTGCGGCGAAGCGATCGCGCCGGCGCAGAGCAGAACTTCCCGTTGCGCATGGACCACCTTCGGCACGTCGCCGTTGCCCTGCAGGTAGGCCACACCGTTGGCGCGCTTGCCGCTGAAGAGGATGCGGTCGGTCAGGGCGTGGGTGACGATGGTCAGGTTCGGACGCTCGCGAGCCCTGTCCAGGTAGCCGCGGGCGGTGCTGGCGCGTCGCCCTTCGGGTGTCACCGTGCGATCCATCGGGCCGAAGCCTTCCTGCTGGTAGCCGTTGAGGTCATCGGTCGCCGGATAACCGGCCTGTATGCCGGCGTCCACCATGGCCTTGAACAGCGGGTTGTTGCCGGCCTTGGGGGTGGTGACGTGCACCGGGCCGTCGCCGCCGTGATAGTCGTTGGGGCCGATATCGCGGGTCTCGGCCTTGCGGAAGTAGGGCAGGCAGTCGTGGTAGGTCCAGTCCTCGAGCCCCGGTTCCTTGGCCCAGTTGTCGTAGTCCAGGGCGTTGCCGCGGATGTAGCACATGCCATTGATCAGCGAGGAGCCGCCCAGCCCCTTGCCGCGGCCACATTCCATGCGGCGGTTATCCATGTACGGCTCGGGCTCGGTTTCGTAGGCCCAATTGTAGCGCCGCCCCTGCAACGGGAAGGCGAGGGCGGCGGGCATCTGGGTGCGGAAATCCAGCCGGTAGTCGGGGCCGCCGGCTTCGAGCAGCAGCACCTTGACGTCCGCGTCTTCGGTCAGCCGTGCGGCCAGTACGTTCCCCGCCGAGCCGGCGCCGATGATGATGTAGTCGTATTCCATGAGGCAGCACCTTCGGAAGCTTGCAGCGTGTGGCTGTTTAGAAAACCGAGGCGAAGTCGCCGAGCTCCACCTGCACCGATTTGATGCGAGTGTAGTGGGCCAGGGTGGTCAGCCCGTTCTCGCGACCGACACCGGACTGCTTGTAGCCGCCTACGGGCATCTGCGCGGGGGATTCGCCCCAGGTATTGATCCAGCAGATACCGGCCTCCAGGCGATGGATCACCCGGTGCGCGCGGGCCAGGTCTCGGGTCACGATGCCGGCGGCCAGGCCGTATTCGGTGTCGTTGGCGCGGCGAATGACCTCCTCCTCATCGTCGTAGACGAGCAGGCTCATCACCGGGCCGAAGATCTCCTCACGGGCGATGGTCATGTCGTCCGTGCAGTCGCTGAATACCGTGGGCGCCACATAGGCGCCCCTGGCGCATTCGCCGTCCTCGACCCGGTGGCCGCCACAGAGCAGACGTGCGCCCTGCTGGCGTCCGGTTGCGATGTAGCCGAGCACTTTTTCCAGGTGGGCAAAGCTCGTCAGGGGGCCGAAGTTGGTCCGCTCGTCCAGCGGGTTACCCAGGCGGATGCGCTTGATGCGCTCCAGCAGCTTGTCCTCGAAGCGCGACAGCAGCGCGCGGGGGACGAAAACCCGGGTGCCGTTGGTGCAGACCTGGCCGGTGCTGTAGAAGTTGGCCATCATCGCAATGTCGGCGGCGCGGTTGAGATCGGCATCCTCGAAGACGATCAGCGGCGACTTGCCGCCCAGCTCCATGGTGACCTCCTTGAGCGTCGAGCCGGAGGCGCTGGCCATGACTTTCTTGCCGGTGACGGTGCCGCCGGTGAACGAGATCTTCTCGATGCCGGGATGTTCGGTCAGCCACTGGCCCACTTCGGCGCCGCTGCCGGTCAGCACATTGAACACACCGTCGGGCAGGCCCGCCTCGCTGTAGATCTCGGCGAGCCTGAGCGTGGTCAGCGAGGTCACTTCGCTGGGCTTGAAGATCATCGCGTTGCCAGCGGCCAGGGCCGGCGCCGATTTCCATAGGGCGATCTGGATAGGGTAGTTCCAGGCACCGATCCCGGCCACCACGCCCAGCGGCTCGCGCCGGGTATAGACGAACGAGCTGTCGCGCAGCGGGATCTGCTCGCCCTCAATCGCCGGAATCAGCCCGGCGTAGTACTCGAGCACGTCGGCGCCGGTGACGATGTCCACCGCGCGGGTTTCCGAGAGCGGTTTGCCGGTGTCGAGGGTTTCCAGTTCGGCCAGCTCGTCGTTGCGCTCGCGCAGGATGTCCACCGCACGGCGCAGAATGCGCGAGCGCTCGACTGCGGTCATCGCCGCCCAGGCCTTCTGCCCTTCGGCGGCGCTGGTGACGGCGCGGTCGACGTCGGCGCGGCTCGCCTGCTGCAGGTCGGCGAGCACGTCGCCGTTGGCCGGGTTGATGCTCTGGAAAGTGGCGGTGCCGGTGGCGTCGACGTACTGGCCGCCGATGTAGAGGCGTTGCTGTGGCAATCGAGGCATGTCGTTCTCCGCAAGGTGCGGTCGCGGCGGACGGTGTCGGCCCGCGGCGGCGCCGCAGTAGGTCAGCCGGGCTGCTTGGCCAGCTGCTGGTCGAGGTATTCGTAAGCCAGGCTCAGGGCTTGATCAATGTCGAAGTCGTCGCTCGACAAGGCGCCACGCAACCACAGCCCGTCGATCAGGGCGGCGAGCCCGCGGGCGGCCGAGCGTGCCTGGACCGGCGGCAGGCAGCGGTGGAACTGGCCGCACAGGTTGGAGTAGAGGCGGTGGTCGTTGATGCGCTGCAAGCGGCGCAGGGACGGCTGATGCATGCTGGTCGCCCAGAAGGCTAGCCAGGTTTTCATGGCAGGGCCGTTCACTTGGCTGTCGTCGAAGTTGCCGTCGATGATGGCCTTGAGATGCGCGCGCGGGTCGTCGGCGGCGAGCTGTGCCCGTCGGTCGCGCACGGCTTGGTTCAGCGCCTTCATCAGGTGGCGCATGGTCGCTTCGAGCAGGCCGTTCTTGTCCTGGAAGTAGTGACTGATGATGCCGTTCGAGACGCCGGCGAGGCGGGCGATCATGGCGATACTGGCGTCGCTCATGCCGACCTGGTCCACCGCTTCGAGGGTGGCGTGGATCAATTGCTTGCGTCGGATCGGCTGCATTCCGAGCTTGGGCATTGGGGCTCCGGTGCTTTGGGGCGCCCGGCAGTCTAACATTCTTTATTGAACGATCAATCAATAAAAGGCGGCGGGCAGGGCGCTAGGCGCTTGCGGTCGTCGGGGCGGCGGATGAAGCGCACAGGTGCGCCTCATCCGCCGGGGGCGTTATTCCAGCCAGCCGTCGACACGCTCGGGGTTGGCCTCGATCCACTGCTTGGCAGCGGCCTCGGGGCTGGCGCCGTCACGGATGGCGAGCATCACCGCGCCGACTTCCTCGGCCGACCAGCTGAATTTCTTCAGGAAGGCTTCGGCTTCCGGCGCCTTCGCCGCCAGACCGGGATTGGCCACGGTGTCGACGTGCTCGGCCTCGCCGAAGACGTTCTTCGGGTCTTCCAGGAAGCGCAGCTTCCATTGCGCGAACATCCAGTGCGGGATCCAGCTGGTGACCACGATCGGCTTGTCGGCCTTCATCGCACGCGACAGGGCGGTGGCCATGCCCGGGCCGGAGCTCGGCATCAGGCGCAGGTTCAGGCCGTATTCCTTGATCGCCTCCTCGGTGCGGCGCATCACGCCGGCGCCAGCGTCGATGCCGGTGATCTTGCCGTCCAGCTGGTCGGCGTAGTCGTTCAGGTCCTCGATGCTCTTGGCGGCGAAGTTTTCCGGCACCACCAGGCCGATCTTGGCGCCTTCGTAGTTGCTGCCGAGCACGGTTACCTTGTCCTTGAGCTTTTCGAAATATTCGCCGTGGGTCGCTGGCAACCAGGCCGACAGCGTGACGTCGAGATCGCCACGGGCGACGCCCTGCCACATGATCGCGGGCTCGACCGCCTGCAGGGTGACGGGGTAACCGAGTCTGCTCTGCAGAATCTCCCCGGCCACGTGAGTGGCGGCTACGCTGTCGTCCCAGCCATTGACGTAGCCTATCTTCAGTGCCGGTTTGTCCGCCGCCATGGCCGCGTTCATGCCCAATGCCAGGCAGGCGACGCCCAAGCCCTGGACGACGTTCTTGATCATGCTCATGGTATTGCTCCTTGTGGGATGTTTGAAAGGCGTAGCCGTCCCTGGCGTGCCGTGGCGCGCCAGGGACGTGGGCAATCGATCAGAGGCCGACGTACTGCTTCACGGCGCTGGCGCCGTCCTTGCCGTCGAAAGTGGTGACGCCCTCGAGCCACTGGTCGAGGATCGCCGGGTTGGCCTTGATCCAGTCCCTGGCGACACGGGCGGGGTCCTGCTTGTCGAGGACCTTTTCCATCAGCTGGCTTTCGATCTCGACGCTGAACTGCAGGTTGTCGAGCAGCTTGCCGATGTTGGCGCAGCGCTCCTGATAGTCCGGCGGCACCACGGTGTAGACCTGGGCCGCGCCGAAGTCGGGGCCGAACACGTCGTCGCCGCCGTTGAGGTAGGTCAGGTCGTACTGGGTGTTCATCGGGTGCGGCGCCCAGCCGAGGAAGACCACCGGCTGCTTGCGTTTGACCGCCCGCGCCACCTGCACCAGCATGCCGGCTTCGCTGGACTCGACCATCTTGAAGTCGCCGAGGCCGAACTGGTCGCCCTTGATCATCTGCTCGATCAGCAGGTTGCCGTCATTGCCGGGCTCGATGCCGTAGATCTTGCCGTCGAGCTGGTCCTTGAACTTGGCGATGTCCTCGAAGCTTTTGAGGCCCGCCTCGGCGGCGTAGGTGGGTACGGCAAGGGTGTACTTGGCGCCGGTCAGGTTGGGCGTCTCGAGCACCTTGACCGAGCCGTCCTTGGTGAACGGCTCGATGATCGAATCCATCGAGGGCGCCCAGTAGCCGAGGAAGACGTCGATCTGCTTGTTCTTCACCCCGGTGAAGGCGATCGGTACCGAGGCCATGATCTTGCTCGGCTGGTAGCCCAGCGCTTCGGTCAGGGTCATCGCCACGCCGGTGGTGGCGGCGATGTCGGCCCAGCCGATCTCGGCGAAGCGGACCTTCTGGCAACTCTGCGGCTCCTGGGCCCAGGCACCGCCGGCCAGGGCCATGCAGGCCAGGAGGGCGGCGACGTGCTTCGATGGTTTCATGATCAACTCCTTTGCGTAGGCTTGCGGATGGGCTACTGGCGCTGCAGGCGCAGCCGGCTGCTGACCCAGCCGTAGAAGCGTGCCCGGCGGGTATCGGTGCGCGGGGTGCCGAAGCTCTCGGTGATGCGATCGAGGATGATCGCCAGCAGCACCACGGCCATGCCGCTTTCGAAGCCCAGGCCGATGTCCAGGCGCTGGATGCTGGCGAGCACGTCGTTGCCCAGGCCGCCGGCGCCGACCATCGAGGCGATGATCACCATCGACAGGGCCATCATGATGGTCTGGTTGACCCCGGCCATGATCGAGGGCATGGCGTTGGGCAGCTGCACCTTGAACAGCAACTGGCGGCTGTTGCAGCCGAACGACTGGCCGGCTTCGACGATTTCCTTGTTCACCTGACGGATGCCCAGGCTGGTCAGGCGCACCGCCGGTGGCATCGCGAAGATCACCGTGGCGAAAATGCCCGGCACACGGCCGAGGCCGAAGAGCATGGCGGCGGGGATCAGGTAGACGAAGGCCGGCATGGTCTGCATGAAGTCGAGGATCGGTCGGATGATGAAGGCGACCCGTTCGCTGCGCGCGGCCCAGATGCCGAGCGGAATGCCCAGCAGCAGGCTGATCAGCGTCGCGGAAAAGGTCAGGCCAAGCGTCACCACCGTCTGCTGCCAGAAGCCGGTGAGCACGATCAGCACCATCGCAACCGCGGTGAAGATCGCGAAGCGGATGCCGATGCGCCACAGGCCGAGGCCGACGAAGATCGCGATCAGCAGCCAGGCCGGCGGAAACATCAGGACCTGCTCGATGGCCTCGGAAAAGGCCGCGACGCCACTGCCAAGGGTTTCGAAGGCGCCGCCGTAGTTCTCCAGCAGATGTTCCACCGCATCGTTGACCCAGCTGCCCAGGTCGAGCTTCTTCTCGTTCATGCTCAGTCTCCCTGCAGCCGGCTTAGCAGGCGGCCCTTGCTGATGGCGCCGCTATAGCGCCCGTCGCCATCGATCACCGGAATCGGCCCCTCGTTGTCCACCAGGCGTTCGATCACCTGGTTCAGCGGCAGGTTTTCCGGTGCCGGGTCGATCTGCTTGAGCACCGCCTGGTCGAGGCTGCAGGTCTGCCCGCCGTCGACCATCAGGGCGAGCTTTTCCAGGCTGATGGAGCCTCGGAAGTTGTTGTCCTCGTCGACCACGAAGGCGTAGTGCTTGTCCTGCGCCTGCAAGTCCTGGCAGACCTGCTGGGCGTCCGGCGCCTTGCCGTTGTGCACGTAGAGCGGGACGCTGTCGGTCTTGAGCTGGCCGGCGGTGAGGTAGCGGCTGGTGTCGACGGTATCGAAGAAGTTGCGCACGTAGTCGTTGGCCGGGTTGTCGATCAGCTCCTGGGGCGTGCCGACCTGCACCAGCCGGCCGCCTTCCATGATCCCGATGCGGTTGCCGATGCGCATGGCTTCTTCGATGTCGTGGGAGACGAAGATGATGGTGCGGCGGTGGGTCTTCTGCAGCTCCAGCAGGATGTCCTGCATCTCGCGGCGCTTGAGCGGATCGAGGGCCGAAAAGGCCTCGTCCATGATGATCATCGAAGGATCGACCGCCAGCGCGCGGGCCAGGCCGACGCGTTGCTGCATGCCACCGGAAAGCTCATGGGGAAACTTGTCGGCGAAGGTGTCCAGGCCGACCTGGCGCAGCACCGCCATGGCGCGCTCTTCACGTTCGCGGCGGCCCTTGCCGGCCACTTCGAGGCCGAAGGCGGCGTTGTCCAGCACGCTGCGTGAAGGCATCAGGGCGAAGGACTGGAAGACCATGCTCATGTCGCGGCGACGCAGGTCGATGAGCTGGTCCTTGGGGAGTTTGGCGACGTTCTGGCCGTCGATGAAGACATCGCCGGCAGAGGGTTCGATGAGCCGGTTGATGAGGCGGATGAGGGTGGACTTGCCGGAGCCGGAGAGCCCCATCAGGACGAAAATCTCGCCTTCCTCGACGCTGAACGAGACGTCGCTGACGCCGATCACCGCGCCTTTATCCGCGAGAATCTGTTCCTTGCTCATCCCCTGCTTGAGCAGGTCGATGGCTTCTTGTGGGTGCTCTCCGAAAACCTTGTAAAGGTTTTGCACCACGATCTTTCCAGGTTGCATGGAGTGTTTCCCCTTCAGTAGACATCCAGTTCGGTTGCGCAAGTCCGATGGCGCCGGTCAGGCGCAGCACCTGGTTGATGCCGACTGCTGTTGCCTTGCGGGTCCGCATGGGTGAGGCGGGTTGGCGTGGAGGGGAGCGTCCGGCCGTCCTGCACAGTGACCCACGGCGCGCCGGCCGGCGGTGCATGTGCCGGACTGCTTGCTGGTGGGCAAAGTGGGTGACCGCTCTTACCACATCCCTTCAAAACGCTTTCCGTATCCTCTGGCAGTGCTGCGAATCCCGATCCCTGGGCGCTGGACACCTCATCCGAGGTGCGCGAACTTTCGAATATTCTTGTCAGGCAGGCCTCCGGTGGTGGAGGTGCGCCCCTTATGGTGTTCGGGCCGAGGTGGTGGGCCTTGGCCTGTCGCGCGGTGCGACAGAAACGAAATCGGCTGTCTCAAACGATATAGCCTTGGGGACGCGGCAATTGTCGGTTTACGACCCTGACGTGTTGGGCGACGACATGCCTTGCCTATAAAAACCATAACAGATGTTTTTGCCCTGTGGGAAAGCTGGAAGCCGCGCCGGGCGTGGTTTGCAGCTTTCCTAATGGCCTCTGGCCGCCGCCTGGCGGGGGCTGTGGCGGAATCGTAAAAACTGAAATTAATTACGTTTGAATGATCAAAAGGCTTGATGGGTGAGGGTGGTTCGGCGTGTTTCACGCGACCCTGTTCAGTGCTTGAAACGATGGCGGTGACCCACATCGTAGTGTCGAAAACGGGCACCTTGGCGGCACCTTTTTTCAAGTGCGGACATGCGCGCGGACTTCCCTGAAAATGGTCGGCGGTTTTGAGCATGGAGGCGTCGGTGCTGGACGTCGCGGGGGTCTGAAAACCGCGATGATAGATATCTGAATTAACGTGATGCGCGAGCGGAGCAGAGCATGGCTATCAGCGTTTTCGACCTGTTCAAGATCGGCATCGGGCCTTCGAGTTCCCATACGGTCGGGCCCATGCGCGCCGCGGCATTGTTCGTCGGCGCGTTGCGCGAGCGCCGGTTGCTCGAACGCGTGACCCGGCTCGAAGTGCGACTGTACGGGTCGCTGTCGGCGACCGGCGTCGGGCATGGCAGCGACAATGCGGTGGTCTTGGGCTTGATGGGCGAATGGCCGGACCGCATCGATCCGACCTGCATCGGCCCGCGCATCGAGACGCTGAAAAGCGAGCGCCGCCTGCTGCTGGGCGGCGAGCATCCGGTACCCTTCGACTGGCAGCACGATCTGCTGTTGCTCGACGAGAGCCTGCCGTACCACCCCAATGCCATGACCCTGCTGGCCGAAGGCGAGGGCGGCGAGCTGCATCGGGACACCTACTATTCGGTCGGCGGCGGCTTCGTGGTCGATGCCGAGCAGGCTGCCACCGGCAGCCTGGACAGTGACAATACCCGGCTTCCCTACGATTTCAGCAGCGCCGCCCAGCTCCTCGAGCTGTGCCACGCACATGGGCTGAGCATCTCTCAACTGATGCTGGAAAACGAAAAGGCCTGGCGCAGCGAGGACGAGATCCGCGCCGGGCTAAAGACGATCTGGAACGCGATGCGCGACTGTGTGAATCAGGGGCTGCAGCATGAAGGTCTGCTGCCGGGCGGGCTCAACGTGCGACGTCGCGCCGCGCGGTTGCATCGCAGCCTGCAGGAGCTCGGCAAGCCCAACGTGATCGGCTCGACCATGAGTGCGATGGAGTGGGTGAACCTGTTCGCCCTGGCGGTCAACGAGGAGAACGCCGCCGGTGGGCGTATGGTGACCGCGCCCACCAACGGAGCGGCAGGAATCATCCCGGCGGTGCTGCACTACTACGTCAAGTTCAACCCCGACGCCTGCGACGACGACATCGTCCGGTTCTTCCTGGCCGCGGCGGCGATCGGCGTGCTGTGCAAGAAGAACGCCTCGATCTCCGGCGCCGAAGTCGGCTGCCAGGGCGAAGTGGGCTCGGCCTGCGCGATGGCGGCGGCGGGACTCGCCGAAGTCCTGGGCGCCACCCCCGAGCAGGTGGAGAACGCCGCCGAGATCGGCCTGGAGCACAACCTCGGGCTGACCTGCGATCCGGTCGGTGGGTTGGTCCAGGTGCCCTGCATCGAGCGCAACGCGATCGCCGCGGTGAAGGCGATCAACGCTGCGCAGATGGCCTTGCGCGGCGATGGCCAGCACTTCATCTCCCTGGACCGGGTGATTCGTACCATGCGCGATACCGGTGCCGACATGCACGACAAATACAAGGAAACCTCCCGAGGCGGTCTGGCGGTCAACACCATCGAATGTTGAAACAGTGGCTCATTGGGGTGCGGTTTCGCGTGGTTTTGGTGCGGCTGGGCCCCGTGCGGTGATGGCCTTTGGCCGGGCGTTACCGTTCGGCCGGTCTGGCTACTCAGCCTGCGCCAGCGTTGCTACCGAGACTCCCAGCCGCTCTGGCGAGGCCCGTCGCAGGATGAAGGGTCCGACAATACGCAAGGCTCTGTAACGGGGCTTTTGTCGGCTCGGATTTTTTATTGAACGGCTGATCAATTACGGCATAGCTATTGCTTCGTCACCTGGCCCACTGGCCGTAGAGCCAGACGGACCGCCCACCTCCCGCAGGAGGTGCCGCCTGTGCGTGAGGAGACGATGATGGCCCAAGCGAACCAGATCCAGCCCACTGCTGCGCAGCCCCAGTCCATTGGCTTTTTGTTGCTCGACAACTTCACCCTGATCTCCCTGGCCTCGGCGGTCGAACCGCTGCGCATGGCCAACCAGCTCTCCGGTCGCGAACTCTACCGTTGGGTCACCCTGAGTCCGGACGGCAGCCCGGTGCGCGCCAGCGATGGTTTGCAGATCACCCCGGATCTCTCCTTCGCCGATGTGTCCGACCTGAACATGGTCATTGTCTGCGGCGGCGTCGACATCCAGCATGCGGTCAGCCGCGAGCACATGGGCTGGCTGCAGACGCAGGCGCGCAAGGGCCGTCGCCTGGCGGCGGTGTGCACCGGCAGCTGGGCGCTGGCGCGCGCCGGCCTGCTCGACGGCTACGAGTGCAGTGTGCACTGGGAATGCCTGGCGGCCATGCAGGAAGCCTTCCCGCGGGTCGCCCTGACCACGCGGCTGTTCGTCATCGACCGCGATCGCTTCACCTGCTCCGGCGGCACCGCGCCGATGGACCTGATGTTGCACCTGATCGGTCAGCTGCACGGCCGCGAGCTGGCGGCCGCTATCTCCGAGATGTTCATCTACGAGCGCATCCGCAACGAGCAGGATCACCAGCGCGTGCCGCTCAAGCACATGCTCGGCACCAACCAGCCGAAGCTGCAGGAGATCGTCGCGCTGATGGAGGCCAACCTCGAGGAACCGATCGATCTCGACGAGCTGGCCTGCTATGTGGATGTCTCGCGTCGCCAGCTTGAACGGCTGTTCCAGAAGTACCTGCACTGCTCGCCGTCGCGCTACTACCTCAAGCTGCGCCTGATTCGCGCGCGCCAGCTGCTCAAGCAGACGCCGATGTCGATCATCGAGGTTGCGTCGGTCTGCGGGTTCGTCTCCACGCCGCACTTTTCCAAGTGCTACCGGGAATATTTCGGCATTCCGCCGCGCGACGAGCGTTCCGGCCAGGTGCGCAGCAATGTGGTGGCGCTGGTGCCGATCGGCGAGGAGTTGGCGCAGCCGTCGACGTCCTCGGCCCTGGCGGCGCTCACCCGCGCGCGCAGCGAGTCGACCTTCGCCAGCGTGCGCCTCTGAGGCCTACGCCTCGATGCGCTCGTGCTGCAGTTCGGCCTCGAGCCAGTCGACGAAACGCGCCGTCAGCCGCTGACGGCGCTTGCGTTCGGGCAGGATCAGGTAATACCCGAAGGATGAGCGCGCCACGCCCTCGCAGACGCGGCACAGCAGACCCTCGCGCACCAGTTCGTCGACCAGATGCCGCCAGCCGATGGCCACGCCCCGGCCGGCAATGGCCGCCTGGATCAGCAGGGTATAGTTGTCGAAGCGCAGGCTGCCCGGCGTCGGCGCCGCCGCGATGCCGAGCGCGCGAAACAACCCGTTCCAGTCGAACCAGCGCGAGCGCGTTTCCGGGCGCAAGTGCAGTAGCGGCAACCGCTGCAGGTCGCCGATCGACAGCGGCAAGGTCTGCCCGGCCACCAGTTTCGGACTGCAGACCGCGAAGACTTCTTCGGCGAACAGGAGGCGCCCCTCGCCATGCTTGAAACGGCCGTCGCCGAAGCTGATGGCGAGGTCGATTTCCATCGGCAGAGCGCCCAGACCGCGCTCGGAGGTGATCAGGCTGACATCGACGTCCGGGTGCGCCTGATGGAAACGATGCAGTCGCGGCATCAGCCAGTAGGCGGCGAAGGCGAAGTCGGTGCCGACCTGCAACACCTCGCGTTGTGCCTGGGCGGCGACCGAGGCGATGCCGTCGTCGAGTACCTGCAGGCCTTCCTGCACCTGGCGCAGCAGCAACTCGCCGGCATCGGTGAGGACAATGCCGCGGTGCACGCGATCGAACAGGCGGCTGTCGAGCTGCTGCTCGAGTCGCTTGATCTGCTGACTCACCGCCGGCTGGCTGCTGCCGAGCTCATTGGCCGCCGCGGTGAAGCTCAGCTGGCGGCCGGCGGATTCGAACACCAGCAGGCTGTCGAGGGAAATTCCGTGCAGATGGGGATGCATAACAAAATGTTATCCGAAGCATGAGCTCTAGGCAGGTTTACGCGCCGTTATGTTAGCTAACATCATGGGGTACGCACTGTCGCATAAATTTTTCGTATGCAGAGCGGAGGACCATGAAACGCCCTAACATTCTTTTCATCATGGCGGACCAGATGGCAGCGCCGTTACTGCCCCTGCACGATGCGGCCTCGCCCGTGCGCCTGCCCAACCTGATGCGTCTGGCGAGCGAGGGCGTGGTGTTCGATGCCGCCTATTGCAACAGTCCGCTGTGCGCACCGTCGCGTTTCACCCTGGTCAGCGGCCAATTGCCGTCGAAGATCGGCGCCTACGACAACGCCGCCGACCTGCCCGCGGATGTGCCGACCTACGCTCACTACCTGCGGCGCCTCGGCTACCGCACGGCGTTGTCCGGCAAGATGCATTTCTGTGGTCCGGACCAGCTGCACGGCTACGAGGAGCGCCTGACCAGCGACATCTACCCGGCCGACTACGGCTGGGTGGTGAACTGGGATGAGCCCGAGCAGCGCCTGAGTTGGTACCACAACATGTCTTCGGTGTTGCAGGCCGGACCCTGCGTGCGTACCAACCAGCTGGATTTCGATGAAGAGGTGGTGTTCAAGGCCCAGCAGTACCTCTACGACCATGTCCGCGGCGAGGGTGACCGGCCGTTCTGCCTGACCGTGTCGATGACCCATCCGCACGATCCGTACACCATCCCCGAGCCGTTCTGGAGCCTCTACCGCGCCGACGAGATCCCGCTGCCCCGCCATACGCTTTCGCAGTACCAGCAGGACCCGCACTCGCAGCGGCTGCTCAAGGTCATCGACCTCTGGGACCGGGAGCTGCCGGAGCAGAAGATTCGCGATGCCCGTCGCGCCTACTTCGGCGCCTGCAGTTACATCGACGCCAATATCGGCAAGCTGCTGGCGACGCTGGAGGCGTGCGGTCTGGCCGAAGACACCATCGTGGTGTTCTCCGGCGACCATGGCGACATGCTTGGCGAGCGGGGCCTCTGGTACAAGATGCACTGGTTCGAAATGGCCGCGCGGGTGCCGCTGCTGGTGCACGCCCCGTCGCGCTTCACCCCCGCGCGGGTCAGCCAGGCGGTCTCGACCGTCGATCTGCTGCCCACCCTGGTCGAGCTGGCCGGTGGCCGCGTCGACGAGCGCCTGCCGCTCGATGGGCGATCGCTGATCCCGCATTTGCAGGGCGATGGCGGGCACGACGAGGTCTTCGGCGAATACATGGGCGAGGGCACCGTGGCGCCGCTGATGATGATCCGCCGCGGCGACTGGAAGTTCGTCTACAGCGAACTCGACCCGCTGATGCTGTTCGACCTGCGCAACGACCCGCAGGAGCTGGAAAACCTCGCCGGGTCGGCCGAGCACCGGCAGATCCTTGAGGGTTTCATCGAGCAGGCGCGCAACCGCTGGAACATGAGCGCCATCCATCAGGCTACCCTGGACAGCCAGCGTCGCCGTCGGCTGGTCGGCGAGGCGCTGCGAAGCGGCAAGCTCACCAGCTGGGATCACCAACCCATGGTCGACGCCAGCCAGCAATACATGCGCAACCATATCGACCTCGACGATCTGGAGCGCCGCGCCCGTTTCCCACGGCCCTGAGGGGCCTACGAGCGCAGATAACCAAGCAAGGAGAGAGTGATGAAGACGACACGAGCAGCATGGGCCCTCGGGCTGGCATTGACCGCAGGCAGCCTGTCGGCCCATGCCGAGGAGGCGTCATGCGCCACCGTGACCCTGGGCGATCCGGGCTGGAGCGACATCGCGGTCACCAATGGCATCGCCCGTTTCGTGCTCGAGGGGCTCGGTTACAAGGTGCAGAGCTCGACCCTGGCGGTGCCGATCATCTTCGCCGGGCTGCAGAAGGGCCAGGTGGACGTCTTCCTCGGCAACTGGATGCCCGCCCAGCAGAGCCATTACGACAAGCTGGTCGCCAGCGGTGAGCTCGACGAGGTCGCGGAGAATCTCAGCGGTACCGAGTACACCCTGGCCGTGCCGGCCTACGCCTACGAGGCGGGGGTCAAGACCTTCGCCGATCTGGACGCCCACGCCAGCCGCTTCAACAACACCATCTACGGCATCGGCGCGGGCTCGCCGGCCAACGAGTCGATCAAGGAAATGATCGCCGCCGACGAGTTCGGCCTCGGTGACTGGAAACTGGTGGAGTCCAGCGAACAGGCGATGCTGGTGCAGGTGGGGCGGGCGGTCAGACGCGACCAGTTCGTGGTCTTCCTCGGCTGGACCCCGCATCCGATGAACGTGCAGTTCGACATGCGCTACCTCAAGGGCGGCGAGAAGTACTTCGGTGAGAGCGGCAGCGTGAACACCCTGACGCGCAAGGGCTATGCGGCGCAGTGCCCCAATGTCGGCGCCTTGCTGAAGAACCTGACGTTCACCCAGGACATGGAGAACAGCATCATGCAGCAGGTCGACAGCAAGCAGGCGTCCCACGACGGCGCGGTCAAGGCCTGGTTGCAGGCCAACCCACAGGTGCTCGACGGCTGGCTCGACGGCGTCCAGACCCGCGATGGCGAGAGTGGGCTCGAGGCGGTGAAGGCGAAGTTGTGATTGGCTGAAGGGCGGCCTCGCCCTTTAGAGCTTTCTGTGTGGTGGATAAGATCGAGCGGGGCATTATTCGTAGGAGCGGTCGGGGACGCCTAGTCTTGACCGCGAATGGAGCGCCGAATCCTTCGCGGTCGAGACCGCCCAACGCAAACCTCGCCAATCAGCGCGGCACCAGTGCTGGCAGCAGGTTGCGGGAAATCGCCTCGCGCACGGCCGGTAGCAGGGTAGCGCTGCTGCCGAGCAGTTCCTCCACCAGCCGGCGCAAGGCCAGCGCGCGTTCGCCATCGAGTCCGGTCACGGCCAGCTCGCAGGCGCGCTCCGGGCTCGATCCCGGTGGAATCGCCAGGCCAAGCGCCACCAGGCGTTCGCGAAAATCCTCGGCGTCGATCAGGTCGGCATGCATCATGGTTCTTCCTCCACGGTCAGTGCTAACGCAGCACCCCTTCGTCCAGCAGCACATTGAAGATAGCCTCTGCCGCGGCCTGCGGCGAAACCCCTTCGAGCGTCTGGCCACCCCCTCCGGTGGCCTTGCGGGTGGCGGCGCGCATGCGCTCGGCGGCGCTGCCGGCGCTCACCACCTTCAGGCGCTTGGGGCGCAGGCGGGCCGGTTGCAGCGTGGCAACGGAGAGCAGGGGATCGACGGCCGGCGCGGATTCCTGAGCCTGCAACTGGCCTCGGCGTGCCGGGCCGAAGGCGCTCTGGCGCGCCGCCGGTGCGCCGTTGTCGACGCTGGCCAGAAACGGCAGGCGCACCCGCAGCCGTCTGCGCTGGCCGCGGGGCAGGGCCTGCAACACCAGCGCCTGGCCGTTCTCTACGGATTCGATGTCCGCCAGACCGACCACCAGCGGCCAGCCGAGCCGTTCGGCCAACAGGTACGGCAGCATGCCGGAGCCTTCGCCGGTTTCCGCCTGGCTCCCGGTCAGGACCAGTTGCGCGGGCGAGTTCGCCAGGTGCTCGACCAGCGCCGGAAGGGCATCGGCCCGTGGTGGCTGTTCGAGCACGGTCAACCTGGGCAATCCCATGCCGAGATAGGCGCGCAAGGCCTCGTCGGCGACATCGCCGGCATGCACCACCTGCAACTGCTCGCCAGCCAGCCGCAGGCCGAGTTCGACGGCGCGGGCGTCCTGCTCGGCGCGGCGAGGGCGGCCGGAGGTGGGGTGAGCGCCGACCGAAACCAGTGCGACGACGTGCAGATCAGTCATGGCTGAGCTCCGTAGGGTGGATCACGTTCCACCGATCCACCGTGGCGGTCCATGGGGGTGGCGAACGTGAATAACGCCGCCCATCCAAGGTCAAGCCGCATCACGTCTCCCTCCCTGTCGATGGGCGGCGACGCGCTCGATCAGCGCCTGGAGGATCGCAGCCGAATCGCCGACGACCGCGAGGTCGGCACGCTTGAGCATGTCGCAGCCAGGGTCGAGGTTGACCGCGATGACCTTTTCGCAGGCGCCGATGCCTTGCAGGTGCTGGATCGCCCCGGAGATCCCGACCGCCAGGTAGACCCGCGCGGTAACCCAGGTACCGGTGGCGCCGACCTGCCGCGCGCGCGGCATATGGCCGTCGTCCACCGCCACCCGCGACGCGCCTTCGGTGGCGCCGAGGATGGCCGCGGCACGGTGGAACAGGTTCCAGTCGGTGATGCCATTGCCGCCGGACAGGATGAATTCAGCCTCGGCCAGCGGGATCTGCGACGGGTCGACGGCGACCGCGCCGAGGTCTTCCATGCGCGGCAGATGGCTGATCACGGGCGCGGGCAGTTCGACCTGGCGGGCCTCGTGGCGGGTATCGCTGACCGGCTCGGCGCATTCGGCGGAAGCAAGGACCAGACGCGGCGTAGGCTGGACAAGGTCCTCGCGGCCGGCACCGGCGCGGCTGCTGCAGAACCCGTCGCGCATTTGCCAGACACGCGTGGCCGGCCGTTCGCCAAGGCTCGCCGCCAGGCGCCGGCCGAGCTCGCCGCCACCGCTGCGGCTGTCGGGCAACAGCCAGTGGCGCGGCGCGAAGCCGCTCTCAACCGCGCGAAGGGCGAGCAGGCGCTGCTCTGGGCAATAGCCGTCATAGGCATCGCCCTCCAGGATCAGCAAACGGTCGGCGCCGGCGGTGTCGAAGGCGTCTTCCCTGAGCTGGCCGAAGACCACGGCCAGCACCGCGCCGGTAGCGCCGGCCAGCTGCCGGGCAAGGCCGAACACATCCCGGTCATGGCTGCCGAGGCGGCCACCGACCATGTCCGGCACCACGGCCACCAGATGGCTCGGCTGCTCGACGAGGTGCAGCGGCAAGCGCACCGCCGTTTCTGGCGCACTGCGCTTCTGCCCGCCGCCTTGCTCGGCGCCGGAACGGTCGATGCGTTTGAGGCCGCTGGGGCCGACGAACCCGGCCGCGAGGGCGTGGGGGTTCTTGCGGATCAGCCCGTTGGGGCCCATCCAGCGGGTGTCGCTTTTCTGCATCGCTGCGTGCAAGGGATGCAGGCGGTTGCGGGCGATCCACTCGGCACGCGGGTCGCGGCGGATGATGTCGCTCATGACGGGATCTCCGGGGCTGGGCGGGGTGCGCGTTGTCGACTTTTGGAGGGGCGTAAAGGCGGGGCCAGGGGCACCCGGCTTAGGCGTGAGGGGAACCCGCGAGCCACCATCACTGTACCTCCGCGACTTCACGCGCCGCCGGCGCGGACGGCTTTACCGGTGCGTCCGGCTCGATCAGCGCTTCGGCCACCAGCTCGGCGATGTCCTTGACCTCGGGGCGCGGGCCGACCACGCCTTCGAGCATGGCGGTGCATTGCGGACAGCCCACGGCCACCAGTTCGGCACCGGTCTCGCGAATGTCGGCCATGCGCATGTCGGGTATTCGCTGGGTGCCGGGGATGTCGGTGATCGGTGCGCCACCGCCCCCTCCGCAGCAGCGCGAGCGAAAGCCCGAGCGCTGCATCTCGCTGACCTCGATACCGGTGGCCTTGAGCACGGCGCGCGGCGCCTCGTATTCGCCGTTGTAGCGGCCGAGGTAGCAGGGGTCATGATAGGTCACCCGGCTGGCCTTGCTCTGGCCGAGCCTGAGCGCGCCGTGGCGCACCAGCTCGTCGATGAAGGTGCTGTGGTGCATCACCTCGTAGTGGCCACCAAGGGCGCCGTACTCGTTCTTCAGCACATGGAAGCTGTGGGGGTCGCAGGTGACGATCCGTGCGAAGCGGTAGCCGGACAGGGTGGCGATGTTGCGCCTGGCCAGCGTCTGGAAGGTGGCTTCATCGCCGAGGCGGCGGGCCAGGTCTCCGCTGTCGCGTTCTTCCAGGCCGAGCACGGCGAAATCGACGTGCGCCGCGCGCAGGATCTTCACGAATGCGCGCAGGGAGCGCTGGTTGCGCATGTCGAAAGCGCCGTCGCCGACCCAGAACAGCACCTCGGCCGAGTGTTGCTCGCTCATCAGCGGCAGATCGAGGTCGGCCGCCCAGTTGAGCCGGCCGCCGGGTGCGAAGCCACCGGGGTTGTCGGTGGCGATCAGGTTGTCCAGCACCTCCGCCCCCTTGCCCGGCGTGGCGCCTTTTTCCAGCGTCAGGTGCCGGCGCATGTCGACGATGGCATCGACGTGCTCGATCATCATCGGGCATTCCTCCACGCAGGCGCGGCAGGTGGTGCACGACCACAGGGTGTCGGCTTCGAGCAGGCCCCCGGCCCCGGCCACAACGATCGGCTGGTCAGGTGCGCCAGCGTGCTCACCGACCGGAATTCCGGGGTAGGGGCTGCCGAAGTAGGCCTTGTCGCTGCCGCCGGCGAGGCCCACGACCATGTCCTGGATGAGCTTTTTCGGGTTCAACGGCTGGCCTGCGGCGAACGCCGGGCACATGGCTTCGCAACGTCCGCATTGCACGCAGGCGTCGAAGCCGAGCAGCTGGTTCCAGGTGAAGTCGCGGGGTTTGCCTACCCCGAGCGGTGCCGCAATGTCCTCGAAATCCAGCGCTTTGAGCCCACTGGAGCGCGCTGCGCTGGCGTTGTGCGGCGCCCGGAAACGCTCCGGACGCCGGTGCCAGGCCAAATGCAATGCCCCGGCGAAGGCGTGCTTCATCGGCCCGCCCCAGGCCATGCCGAAGAAGAGTTCGGACACGCCCCAGGCCACCCCGACAGCAAGAATCACCGCCATCAGCCAGCCACCGAAACCCTCTGGCAGAATGCCCGCAACCGGCAGCGTGGCGAGGAAGAAGCTCGCTGCGAACATCAGCAGGCTTTTCGGCAGGCGCATCCAGGGGCCTTTCGACAGGCGTGAGGGCGGGTTACGGCGGCGTCTGGCGACGAACAGGGCGCCGACGAACATCAGCGCTGTGGCCGCCAGCAGGGCGAAGCCAAGGATGCGGGCGTGCAGGCCGAAGCCGTGTACGACCACGGCGAGCAGCGCTGCGAGCACGAAACCGCCGGCAGTGGCCACGTGGGTGCGGGACATGTACTTGTCGCGTTCGACCACGTGGTGCAGGTCTACCAGGTAGCGCCGCGGCATCTTCATCAGCCCGCCGAGCCAGTCGACCGGCGCAGGACGCCCGCGGCGCCACATAGAGAATCGCTTCACTGCACCGAGTACGGCCAGGCCCAGGGCGGCGGAGAGCAGAATCTGAAGTATCGTATCAAGCATTGCAGCTCACCCGATCTGGAGAGCTGGAAGTCGGAAGCCGGAAGCTGGAAGCGGTTCGGTCGCTTTTCACTTTCAGCCTCAAGCGTCCAGCTTCAAGCTTCTTAGAAGTCCTTGCACAGCCGCAGCGCGTCGTAGATCGCCGCGTGGGTATTGCGCTGGGCCACGCAGTCGCCGATGCGGAACAGCAGGTAGCCGCTGGCCGTCCCGTCGTCGAGGCTCGCCAGACAGGGCTGCGGTTCGATGGCGAACAACGCGTCGATGTCGATCTGGCCCTTGTTTAGCGAGCCTTCCTTGAGGGCGTAGTACAGCGACTCGTCCGGGCGCACGCCGTTTTCGACGACAATCTGGTCCACGACGCGTTCCTCCCTGGCACCGGTGTATTCGTTCTCCAGCACCGCAACCTTCTTGTCGCCCTCGGCGTAAACCTTCTCCAGCATCAGGTCGCCGGTCATGATCACGTCCTTGGGGTACAGGCTGCGGTAGTAGGTGGGGAAGCTGGTGCCGCCAACGGCCACGCCCGGTTTGATGTCATCGGTGACGATCTCGACCTGGCTTCCCTTGTCGGCGATGAAGTCGGCCACCGACATCCCGGTGAATTCGCAGATGGTGTCGTAGACCAGCACGTTCTTGCCCGGGGCCACCTTGCCGCTGAGGATGTCCCAGCTGCTGACCACCAGCCCTTCGGACGCGCCCCAGTGCTCGACCTGTTCGAGGAACGGATGACCGCCATTGGCGAGGACAACGATGTCGGCGCGCAGGTCAGCAATGGTGTCCACATCCGCCGTAGTGCCCAGCCTCAGGTCTATTCCTAAACGCGCAAACTCCAGTTGGTACCAGCGGGTGATGCCGGCGATCTGGTCACGTTGTGGAGCTTTCGAGGCCAGGGTGATCTGGCCACCCAACTGCTCCTGCTTCTCGAAAAGCGTCACGTCGTGGCCGCGTTCGGCGCAGACGCGTGCGGCCTCCATCCCGGCCGGACCACCGCCGACGATCACCACCTTGCGCTTGGGGCCTGTGGACTTTTCGATGATGTGCGGCACGCCCATGTACTCGCGGCTGGTCGCGGCGTTCTGGATGCACAGCACGTCCAGGCCCTGGTACTGGCGGTCGATGCAGTAGTTGGCGCCGACGCACTGCCGGATCTGGTCGACCTGGCCCATCCTGATCTTGGCGATCAGGTGCGGATCGGCGATGTGCGCGCGGGTCATGCCGACCATGTCCACGTAGCCGCCTTCGAGGATGCGCGTGGCCTGGTTCGGGTCCTTGATGTTCTGCGCATGCAGCACCGGCACCTTGACCACTTCCTTGATGCCGGCCGCCAGATGCAGGAAGGGCTCTGGCGGATAGCTCATGTTGGGAATGACGTTGGCCAAGGTGTTGTGGGTGTCGCACCCTGATCCGACCACCCCGATGAAATCGATCATGCCGGTGGCGTCGTAATAGGCCGCGATCTGCTTCATGTCCTCGTGGGAGAGGCCATCGGGATGGAATTCGTCGCCGCAGATGCGCATGCCCACGCAGAAGTCATCGCCCACCTCGGCGCGTACGGCCTTGAGCACTTCCAGGCCGAAGCGCATGCGGTTCTCGAAGCTGCCGCCCCATTCGTCGGTGCGCTTGTTCACCCGCGGCGACCAGAACTGGTCGATCAGGTGCTGGTGCACGGCCGAGAGCTCGACGCCGTCCAGGCCGCCTTCCTTGGCGCGCCGGGCGGCTTGGGCGAAGTTTCCGATCACCCGCTGGATCTCTTCGGGCTCGATGGTCTTGCAGGTGGCACGGTGTACCGGTTCGCGGATGCCGGAGGGCGACATCAAGGTCGGCCAGTGGCCGCCGTCCCAGCGCGAACGGCGACCCATGTGGGTAATCTGGATCATGATCTTGGCGCCATGCTTGTGCATGGCGTCGGCCAGGTTCTGGAAGTGCGGAATGATCCGGTCGGTGGAGAGGTTCACCGAGGACCACCAGTGCTGCGGACTGTCGATCGCGACCACCGAGGAGCCGCCGCAGATGGCCAGGCCGATGCCACCCTTGGCCTTTTCCTCGTAGTACTTCACGTAGCGCTCGGTGGTCATGCCGCCGTCGGTGGCGTAGACCTCGGCGTGCGCGGTCGAGAGCACCCGGTTGCGAATGGTGAGCTTGCCGATCTGGATCGGCTGGAACATTGCTTCGAAGGCCATTTTCCTTTTCCTCGATTCGGCTACTGCGCGCTCACGCTGCGCGGCGTGTCTGCGTAGGGTGGATGGCCGAAGCCATCCACCAGGGCCGGTGTCGCAGATCGTTCGGTTACAGCGGCCGGGTCACGAACAGCCCGTCGTCGTGGCCGTCCTCGGCGCCGCTGTATTCCTGCACGGTCACCGTGCGGATCGGACTGCCGGCGGCGGCGAGAATCTGGTCCAGGGCGCCGGAAAACCAGCCGGTGAACATGTAATCCACCTTGCGATTGACCTTGCCGTACACGTACACGAAGGCGGAGTGGCGCAGGCGCACCTGGGCGGTGCCTTTGGCGAGGTCCAGCTCCTGGATGTCGAACAGCCCCCAGCCGCGCTGCGAGATGCGCTTCATGTAGTGCTCGAACACCGCCGCGCCTTCGAGCCCGTGGCACTCCGCTTCCTTCTCGCACCAGTGCCAGGCGGACGTGTAGCCGGCCTTGTAGAGGATCTCGGCGTATTTCTCGGCGCCGAGCACCTCCTCGATGCCCCTGTGGTTGTTGACGAAGAAGTGGCGGGGCACATAGAGCATCGGCAGCGCATCGGTGGTCCAGACGCCGGTCTCGTCGTCGACCTGGATGGGCATTTCGGGGGCGTGGCTGGGCATGAGGAACACTCCGGATTCAAGTCAGGCGTAGGGTGGATGGCCGCAGCCATCCACCGCGAAGTTGGTCGTGCCGCGAAGGACCTGCGAGGCCCCGAACCGCAAGGTGGATGAGGCTTCGCCGTCATCCACCCTACGGGCTATTCATGCCAGACGTCGGCAAGCACCCTGACCCAGTTCTCGCCCATCACCTTGCGCACGGTGCGCTCGGACATGCCCCGTTTGAGGAGCGTCTCGGTGAGGTTGGGAAATTCGCCCACGGTGCGGATGCCCAGCGGGTTGACGATCTTGCCGAAGCTGGTCAGGCGCCGGGCGTAGCCCTTGTCGTGGGTCAGCCACTCGAAGAAGTCCTGGCCATGGCCCTGGGTGAAGTCGGTGCCGATGCCGATGCTGTCTTCGCCGACGATGTTCATTACGTATTCGATGGCTTCGGCGTAGTCGTCGATGGTCGAATCGATGCCCTTGGCGAGGAAGGGCGCGAACATGGTCACGCCGACGAAGCCGCCGTGGTCGGCGATGAACTTCAGCTCCTCGTCGGACTTGTTGCGCGGATGTTCCTTCAGGCCCGAGGGCAGGCAGTGGGAATAGCAGACCGGTTTCTTCGAGGCGAGGATGACTTCCTCGCTGGTCTTGCTGCCGACGTGGGAGAGGTCGCACATGATGCCGACACGGTTCATTTCGGCGACCACCTCGTGGCCGAAGCCGGACAGCCCGCCGTCGCGCTCGTAGCAGCCGGTGCCGACCAGGTTCTGGGTGTTGTAGCACAGCTGCACGATGCCCACGCCGAGCTGCTTGAACACCTCCACGTAGCCCAGCTGGTCCTCGAAGGCGTGGGCGTTCTGGAAGCCGAACAGGATGCCGGTCTTGCCCAGCTCCTTGGCCTTGCGGATATCGGCGGTCGAGCGGACCTGCAGCACCAGATCGGCGTTGTCGCGGATCAGCTTCTGGCTGGCGGCAATGTTGTTCACCGTGGCCTGGAAACCCTCCCAGACAGAGACCGTGCAGTTGGCCGCGCTGAGGCCGCCGCGGCGCATGTCCTCGAAGAGTTCACGGTTCCATTTGGCGATGATCAGGCCGTCAATGACGATGCTGTCAGCGTGCAGTTCGGCTGGGCTCATCAGGCTATCCCCTAGGCGTCGCGACCGATCCGAAGCGTCGGTGCTTTGGAGAGAGCTTATCCGCGGGGGGCGCGGCGACCGGGTGCAAAAGCGACCGAGGGTTTGCCGAAAGCGTCAAGGCGAGGTCGCGGATGGACAAGCCGGCCGAGCCGTCCCCAGGCGCGGCCTGATGCAGAGTGGCCTTTGCTGGAAACGGCCTTGGCGGTGAAGAAGTCCAGCGGAGATCGCTGCCGCAAGTGCTTAGCTGACAGGTCGTTCGTGACGGTCACGGCTGGGGCTGGCGGCGAAATGCTTGCGGTAGCAGCGCGAGAAGTAGGAGGCCGATTCGAAGCCGCAGGCAAGTCCTACTTCCAGAACGCTGAGGTCGCTCTGGCGCAGCAGCTGGCGGGCCTTGCCTAGTCGCAGACCGAGGTAAAACGCCGAGGGGGTGCTGTTCAGATGATGGCGGAACAACCGTTCCAGTTGGCGCACGGTGACGCCAACGCGTCCGGCCAGTATCTCGCAGGGCAGAGGCTCCTCGCAGTGACGCTCCATCTCGGCAATGACCTTGACCAGCTTCTTGTTGTGCAGGTCGTAGCGGCTGGCGACCTGCATGCGCTGGTGATCCTGGTGGGTGCGGATGCGACCGAGGACGAACTGTTCGGATACCTGCACCGCAAGGGCCTCGCCGTGGTCCTGAGCGATCAGCGAGAGCATCAGGTCAAGGCTGCTGGTGCCGCCGGCGCTGGTGATGCGCCGACCATCGATTTCGAACAGCTCCTGCGTGACCTGCAGGCTCGGATAGCGTTCGCGAAAGGCCTCGATGGCCTCCCAATGCAGGGTCAGGCGCTGGCGCTGGAACAGTCCGGCTTCGGCCAGTACGAAACTACCGGTGTCGATGCCTCCGAGCACTTTCAGCTGCTGCTCGCGGCGGTGTAGCCAGTGGCCCAGGCGGTTGTGGTAATGCGCCAGTGGCTCGAAGCCGGCGACCACGAACAACGCATCGAGCGCGTCGGCTAGCTCCAGGCTGCCGTCGACGTTGAGCGACATGCCGTTGCTCGCCGCAACCGCCACGCCGTCCTGGCTGACCAAGCGCCAGCGATACAGCTCGCCGCGAAAGCGGTTGGCCACGCGCAGCGGCTCGATGGCTGACATCAGGCCCATCATGGAGAAGCCTGGCAAGAGCAGGAAGGCGAGGGTCTGGGGCATTGGGTTCGTCCAGGTTGACCATCAATAAGTGCCGGACGCCAGTATCGCGCAAAGCGTCTATGTCGCTATAGGTCAATAAAGGGTCGGATAAAGTACCATTTTCCTCTGGCACCGCGCGTAAGGTGATTTCCTCGGGCAACCGGAGTACCCGAGCACGGTGGGGGTCATGAGGCCTCTAGAACAACGAGAGCAAAACCGCTGTGACACGATGAGGAGCATCTAAATGAAAGGTCGTATCGCCCTGGCCACGTGCTGCATCCTGAGCGTATTCAGTTCTTCGCTGTTGGCCGATGACGCCAGCTGCAAAACAGTGCGCCTCGGTGCCGTCGGTTGGACCGATGTGGTCGCCACCAGCGCTGTCGCCACAGAGTTGCTGCAAGGGCTCGGCTACGAAACCAAGCAGACCCAGGCCTCGCAACAGATCGTCTTCGCCGGTATCCAGCGGGGCCAGATCGACGCCTTTCTCGGCTACTGGAAGCCAATCATGGACGACAACATCAAACCCTTTCTCGACGCTGGCGCGGTCAAGGTAGCTGCTCAGCCATCGCTGAGCGATGCCGTGGCAGTGCTTGCCGTGCCCAGTTACACCGCCGACAAGGGGCTCAAGACGCTGGCCGATATCGCCCGCTTCAAGGACGAGCTGGACGGCAAGATCTACGGCATCGAAGCCGGCTCCGGCGCCAACACGGCGATCCAGAAGATGATCGATAGCAATCAGTTCGGCCTCGGCGGGTTCGAGCTGGTCGAGTCCAGCGAGGCCGGCATGCTCGCCGCCGTCAGTCGCGCGGTGAGGAACGATAAGCCGGTCGTGTTCTTCGGCTGGAAACCGCATCCGATGAACCTGTCCATGCCGATCACCTACCTGACCGGTACCGACGACGTATTCGGCCCCAACGACGGAGCTGCCACCGTTTCCACCGTTACCGCACCGGATTACGCCGAGCGCTGCCCCAACGCCAATCGTCTGCTCACCGGCCTGCGCTTCACCAGCGCCCAGGAGGCCGAGCTGATGCAGCCGATCATGGATCGCGTGGCGCCGGCCAAGGCGGCACGCGACTGGCTCAAGGCAAACCCGCGAGTGGTCGAGGGCTGGCTGGCCGGTGTCACCACCTTCGATGGCGAGCCGGGCGCACCCGCGGTGGTCGCCACACTCGGCAACTGAGCCTGACGCCGGGCGCGCCCGGCGTGCGGTTCCTTACTTCACCTATGTCTTGATCCACGGCCTGCGGCGCCTGCCGTCGGCCCCCGTTCGCCCTGAGAAGGACAGTCGAAGATGAATCATGAGGTCATCGTCACCTGCGCGGTCACCGGCGCCGGCGACACCGTTGGCAAGCACCCGGCGATCCCGGTCACGCCCAAGGAGATCGCCACCGCCGCCATCGAGGCGGCCAAGGCCGGCGCCACCGTCGCCCATTGCCATGTACGCGACCCGCAGACCGGCAAGCCGAGCCGCGACGTCGCGCTGTATCGCGAGGTGGTCGAGCGAATCCGCGCGAGTGACACCGATGTGATCATCAACCTCACCGCCGGCATGGGCGGCGACCTGGAGATCGGCCGTGGCGAGCAGCCGCTGGAGTTCGGTGCCGGCACCGACCTGGTCGGGCCGCTGGAGCGCCTGGCCCATGTCGAGGCGCTGCTGCCGGAAATCTGCACCCTGGACTGCGGCACCCTCAACTTCGGCGACGGCGACTTCATCTACGTCTCCACCCCGGCGCAATTGCGTGCCGGCGCGCGACGCATCACCGAACTCGGGGTCAAGGCCGAGCTGGAGATCTTCGACACTGGCCACCTCTGGTTCGCCAAGCAGATGCTCAAGGAAGGTCTGCTCGAGGACCCGCTGTTCCAGCTGTGCCTGGGTATTCCCTGGGGCGCGCCGGCCGACACCGCCACCATGAAGGCGATGGTCGACAACCTGCCGCCAGGTGCTACCTGGGCCGGTTTCGGCATTGGTCGCCTGCAGATGCCGATGGCCGCCCAGGCCATGCTGCTTGGCGGCCACGTGAGGGTCGGCCTGGAGGACAACCTCTGGCTGGAGCGCGGCGTGCCGGCGAGCAACGGCCAGCTGGTGGCCCGGGTGATCGAGATCATCGAGCGCCTCGGTGGCCGTGCCCTGACCCCGGCCGAGGGGCGCGAAAGGATGAAGCTCAAGCCTCGAGGCTAGTCGCCTCTTCCGTGGGAGCGGACGTGTCCGCGAATGGCTATTTGTGGACACGCCCGCTCTCGCTCCCTTCCTTGCAACCGCCCGGATCGCGTCCGGGCCAGCGGAGTCCGTCATGCCCTTCATTACCGATATCAAGACCTTCGCCGCCATCGGCACCGGCGTGATCGGCGCCGGCTGGATCGCCCGCGCGCTGGCCCACGGCCTGGACGTGGTCGCCTGGGACCCGGCGCCGGGTGCCGAGGAGGCGCTGCGCGCGCGGCTGGCCAACGCCTGGCCGGCGCTGGAAAAGCAGGGTCTGGCGCCCGGTGCCTCATTGCAGCGTCTGTGCTTTGCCACGAGCATCGAGGAATGCGTTCGGGACGCCGATTTCATTCAGGAAAGCGCGCCGGAGCGCCTGGGGATCAAGCTCGATCTGCACGCCCGGATCAGCGCCGCTGCGCATTCGGACGTGCTGATCGGGTCCAGCACGTCGGGCCTGTTGCCCAGCGAGTTTTTCGCCGATGCCGTGCAGCCGCAGCGCTGCCTGGTCGGCCATCCGTTCAATCCGGTCTATCTGCTGCCGCTGGTGGAGGTGGTCGGCGGCGAGCGAACCGCACCGGAGGCCATCGAGGCCGCGAAAGCCATCTATGCCGAACTCGGCATGCGGCCGCTGCATGTGCGCAAGGAGGTGCCCGGATTCATCGCTGATCGCCTGCTCGAGGCCCTCTGGCGCGAGGCCTTGCACCTGGTCAACGACGGCGTGGCGACCACCGGCGAGATCGACGATGCGATCCGCTTCGGCGCCGGGCTGCGCTGGTCGTTCATGGGTTCCTTCCTGACTTACACCCTGGCCGGCGGCGAGGCCGGCATGCGGCATTTCATGGCGCAGTTCGGACCGGCTCTTCAGTTGCCCTGGACCTATCTGCAGGCGCCCGAGCTCAGCGACCGGCTGATCGACGACGTGGTCGCCGGCACCACCGAACAGCAGGGCCAGCGCAGCCTCGCCGAGCTGGAACGTTACCGCGACGACTGTCTGCTGGCCGTGCTCGGTGCCTTGCGGGAAACCAAGGCACGCCACGGGTTCGCCGTCCACGAATGAGCGTCCGCTCACGACTGCCGTGGGTCGGCCCCGCTGCGTTGGAGCAGGCTCGGAAGTCTCATGTGCACCCAGTCCCTTTCTCGCCTGCAAGGCTCCGGCTCGCGGGCCTGAACAGGTCACTTACAACAGGAGAAACGCCATGCTGTCCGTCACCTACCGCACTGCCGTGCAGCCTGAGTGGGTGGACTACAACGACCACCTGCGTGACGCCTTCTATCTGCTGATCTGCAGCTTCGCCACCGACGGCCTGATGGATCGCATCGGATTGGACGAGGCGGGCAGGGCGCGTAGCGGGCATACCCTGTACACCCTGGAGTGCCACCTGAATTTTCTTGCCGAGGTGAAGCTCGGCGTCGAGGTGCAGGTGCGTACTCAACTGCTGGCTCACGATCACAAGCGTTTGCACATCCATCACTTTCTGGAAACGACCGAGAACAAGCGCCGGCTGGCGGAAAGCGAGCAGATGCTGATGAACATCGACACCCGCAGCGGCCGCTCGGCGCCGTTCGACCCGCACGTGGCCGATCGGGTGAACCAGCTGAGTGCTCTGCAACGCGGCGTGCCGCGATCTGCGTATGTCGGTCGGGTGATCGGCCTGCCTCAGGCTTAGGCGCGGGGGATTCGCTGTTCGGCATCGAGCCGTATCCATGCGCTGGCGGTTGCATCGAGTCCGGATGAACGAGGACGTGTTCGTCGAGAAATGGGCGAGACAGGCCCAACAGTACGTCGCGGTAGGGCGTCACTGCTGTGGAGTGGGAGCGCTGGTGCAGCCCAAAAGGCCGAGCGCCAATCCGGCGGCTCGCCCCGCATCGTTTCGCCGGCCGGCTGGTTTGGCTGGGTTTGTAGTGCAGTTCGCTGTTGTCGGTTTCGCCACATCGATGGCGTTGAACCGGGGCGGAAATCGGCGGTGCGGATATTGCCGTCGTTTTGTCAGGAACAGCGGCCCGCCTTTATCGTCGGCCTCATGGCGAATCGTACCGTCCCTGGACGCCTCGACACGGGGCTCGTCGATCGGCGGCCACTTCCGGGATGGCGCCGCCCGGCAGGTGCGAGCCGCCGAACGGCGGAGCCCGGAGGCTCCGCTATGGAGGCTACGCCGCGCTGAACATGCGATGCGGGTCGATGACGAATTTCTTCGGTACGCCGGCATCGAACTCGCCATAGCCCTTGGGCGCTTCATCCAGACTGATCACCTGCACGCCCACGACGTCGGCGATGTTGATGCGGTCCCACATGATCGCCTGCATCAGCGCGCGGTTGTACTTCATCACCGGGGTCTGACCGGTGTGGAAGCTGTGGGATTTGGCCCAGCCGAGGCCGAAGCGGATGCTCAGACTTCCCATCTTCGCCGCGGCGTCGACAGCGCCCGGGTCTTCGGTGACGTAGAGGCCCGGAATGCCGATCTTTCCCGCGACCCGGGTGATGCCCATCAGCGAGTTGAGGACGGTCGCCGGTGCCTCGCTCTTGGCCCCTTCGTGGCCGTGGCCACGCGCCTCGAAGCCCACCGCATCGACCGCGCAGTCGACCTCAGGCTCACCCAGCAGGTTGGCGATCTGTTCATGCAGCGGGGTGTCCTGCGACAGGTCGGCGATCTCGAAGCCGACCGATTTAGCATGGGCCAGACGTGTCGGGTTGACGTCGCCGACGATCACCACCGCGGCGCCGAGCAGGCGTGCTGAAGCGGCGGCCGCCAGTCCGACCGGGCCGGCACCTGCGATGTACACCGTGCTGCCGGGGCCAACCCCAGCAGTGACCGCGCCGTGATAGCCGGTGGGCAGGATGTCGGACAGGCAGGTGAGGTCGCGGATCTTGGCCATCGCCTTGTCGCGGTCAGGCAGTTTGAGCAGATTGAAATCGGCGTAGGGCACCAGCACGTACTCGGCCTGGCCGCCCGTCCAGTCGCCCATGTCGACGTAGCCGTAGGCGCCGCCAGCACGGGCCGGGTTGACGGTAAGGCAGACACCGGTGTGCTGCTCCTTGCAGGACCGGCAGCGTCCGCAGGCGACGTTGAACGGCACCGAGACCAGGTCGCCGATCTGCAGGTTCTCGACGTCCGAGCCTTTTTCGATGACCTCGCCGGTGATTTCGTGACCCAGAACCAGGCCCGTCTGGGCCGTGGTGCGGCCGCGCACCATGTGCTGGTCGGAGCCGCAGATGTTGGTCGACACCACCCGCAGGATCACGCCGTGCTCGATCTTGCGACCGCGCGGATCCTGCATCTTGGGATAGTCGATGGATTGCACTTCGACCTTGCCTGCGCCGAGATAGACGACGCCACGATTACCAGACATGGAGTTCTCCTTTCTTGTCGAGGCGCGACCGGGGCCGCGCCGTTGTGGTGGAGCACTTACATCGCTTGCACGACAGGCGCCGGACGAAGGGCAGTCGGCGACCCGTTGTGGTTTAGCAGGAGCGGCTCGACCGCGAATGACGGTCAGGGCCGCGCCCGCGGAGTGCGGGTGTTCGGTGGCGCGTGCTCAGAGCACGACGGTACGGTTGGCGAGCAGGAAAACCCGTCGTTCCAGGAAGTAGCCCACCGCCCGGGCCAGGGTCAGGCATTCGATGTCGCGGCCCTTGGCGATGAGGTCTTCGGGGTAATGGGCGTGGTCCACGGGCTCGACGCCCTGGGCGATGATCGGCCCTTCGTCGAGGTCGTTATTGATGAAGTGGGCCGTGGCGCCGACCAGCTTGACGCCCTTCTGGTAGGCCTGGTGGTAGGGCTTGGCGCCCTTGAAGCCGGGCAGCAGCGAGTGGTGAATATTGATCGCGCGGCCATCGAGGGTTCGGCACAGCTCGGGCGAGAGCACCTGCATGTAGCGCGCAAGGATCACAAGCTCCGCGCCGGTCCGCTCGATCACCGCCAGCACTTGCCGCTCCTGCGCCGGCTTGTCCTGCGAATCGAGCGGGAAGTGGTGGTAGGGAATGCCGTGCCAGCGGGCCAGGGGCTCCAGATCGGGGTGGTTGGAGACCACTGCGGTGATATCCATCGGCAGCTGACCGGTGCGCTGACGGTAGAGGAGATCGTTGAGGCAGTGGTCGGCCTTCGACACCATGATCACGACCTTGGCGCGATAGCCCGGCGGGGTCAGCTCGGTGTGCATGTCGAACGGCGCGACCCGCTCGGCGAGCCCCGCACGAAAGCCGGCCTCGTCGAAGGTGGCCGGCGCCCGGAATTCGACCCGGATGAAGAAGCGGCTGGCCAGGCGGTCGTCGAAGCTGTGGTGCTCGGTGACGTAGCAATCCTGCTCGAACAGATAGCGGGTCACCACATCGACGGTCCCCAGCACGCTCGGGCTGTGGGCGGTGAGAATCCAGGTGTCGGGGGTGCGGCTCATGATGGCTCCTGTTTGCGTCGTCCGTGTGGCTCAGGCGTCGACGGCCAATCCGTATTCGGCGGCCGCGTCCTGCAGCCAGGCCCAGATGTAGTCGGCGAAGCTGCGGCGCACCACCAGTTGCCAGGTGTCTTCGCCGGTGTGGCGGATCACCAGTTGGGTCTTGGCGAAATGGGTACCCACCGCCTTGCCCACCGGGAACTGGCTCGGGTGGACGTCATAGGACGTGGACTTCATCAGCAGTTCGCGGACGTTTTCGCCGGACAGCTCCAGCAGGGTCTGCCCGCCGCTGACGTTGACCACCGCGTAGTGCAGCTCGCTACCGAGGGTGTCGCGCAGGCGCTGTTCAGCTGCGAACTCCTCGCCTTGCGGGACGATCAGCAGCCATTCATCCGGGGCCAGCCATTGCAGCGAAGTTTCGCCGGCGGCGGCGAGGGTCAGCGCCACCGGCAGTTCGACACCGCATGCCTTGTGCACGCCGCCGGCAAAGGATGGGTCGCGGGCATCGCCGCGCAAGACCAGATGGCCGAGCAGCTTCCTTTCCCGCAGGCGGATACCGGCACTGGCGCTGCCCTTGCCGACCAGCTCGGCGAGGCCGGCGTGGTGCAGAGGCGATTGCCCATCGAGGTGGGACGGACGTTGTTCGTAGACGTTGACTGCGCTCATGGTTCACCTGTTGGCACAACGGGGTGCCGTTGGAATGTCTGGTCTGGCTTCGCCCCCCGTTATCCCAAGGAGGCGAGGCGAGGGGCGTACGTGAAGGCCGCAACGCCGGTTCGGCACTTCTCAAACGTTCTGCCGCTCTCCCTTCGGGTCGTAGAAAACGGACGAGACGATTTCGGCCTCGATTACGCTGCCATCGACCAGCGGGGCGAAAACCCGCTCGCCCATGCGCTTGAGGCCGCCCTTGACCACGCCCATGGCGAAGCTGTGGCCGAGCGTCGCGCTCATGTAGCTGGAGGTGACGTGGCCGACCATGGTCATCGGGATGCTCTGCTCCGGGTCGAACACCAATTGCGCGCCTTCGGGCAGTACTTTCTGCGGGTCTACCGGCTTGAGGCCGACCAACTGCTTGCGGTCTTCGCGCAGGGTGTCGGCGCGGTTCATGCCGCGCCAGCCGATCCAGGAGAAGGGCTTGTTGCGCCCGACCGCCCAGCCCATGTTGAGGTCATCGGGGGTGACCGAAGCATCGGTGTCCTGGCCGACGATGATGAAACCCTTCTCGGCGCGCAGCACGTGCATGGTCTCGGTGCCGTAGGGCGTCAGGTCATAAGGCTTGCCGGCCTCGATGAGCTGTTCCCAGACGCCCAGCGCATAGTCGGCCTGGACGTTCACTTCGTAGGAGAGCTCGCCGGTGAAGGAGATGCGGAACACCCGCGCCGGCACGCCACCGACCAGCCCTTCCTTCCAGCTCATGAAGGGGAAGGCGTCCCGGTCCAGGTCGATGTCGGTCACCTGGGACAGCAGCTCGCGGCTCCGGGGGCCGGAGAGGGTCATGGTCGCCCAGTGGTCGGTGACCGAGGTGAAGTAGACCTTGAGCTCCGGCCATTCGGTTTGGTGGTACAGCTCCAGCCACTGCAGCACGCGGGCAGCGCCGCCGGTGGTGGTGGTCATCAGAAAATGGTTGTCGGCCAGGCAGGCGGTCACGCCGTCGTCGAAGACCATGCCGTCTTCCTTGCACATCAGGCCGTAGCGCGCCTTGCCGACATCGAGCTTGGTCCAGGCATTGGTGTAGATGCGGTTGAGGAATTCCCGCGCGTCGGGCCCCTGGATGTCGATCTTGCCCAGGGTCGAGGCATCGAGGATGCCCACGCCGCTTCTCACCGCGCGGCATTCGCGGGCCACGGCGGCGTGGATGTCCTCGCCAGGGCGCGGGAAGTACCAGGGCCGCTTCCACTGCCCGACGTCCTCGAACTCGGCGCCGTTGCGCAGATGCCAGGCCTGCATCGCGGTGTAGCGCGCCGGTTCGAACAGCCCGTCACAATGCCGGCCCGCCACCGCGCCAAAGGTCACCGGCGTGTAGTTGGGACGGAACATGGTGGTGCCCATCTCGGCGATGCCGATGCCCAGCGAGCGGGCGGCGATGGCCAGGCCGTTGATGTTGCCCAGCTTGCCCTGGTCGGTGCCGAAGCCGAGTGCGGTGTAGCGCTTGACGTGCTCGACCGATTCGAAGCCCTCGCGCGTCGCCTGCTCGATGCCGGCAGCGGTGACGTCGTTCTGCAGGTCGACGAACTGCTTGGGCGCGCGAGCGGTGGGCTTTTCGTGCGGCACCTGGAACAGGGGAAAGGACGGCTCCTCGACCCGCTTCTCGGTGCGGGGCAGCTCGCTGGCGCCGTGTTTGAAGCCGATCTGCGCGGCCGCCGTGGCGCCGGCTTCGAAGCCGTCAGCCAGCGCATCGCCAAGGTTGAATACGCCGTTCACCGCGCCGGCGCAGAGGCGTTTCTGGAAGCCCTCGCCGGGCACGAAGGCGAGCAGGTCCTCGCGCCAGGCCGGCCGGCCGCCCAGATGGGACGCCAGGTGTACCACCGGGCTGTAGCCGCCGGAGCTGGCGACCAGATCGCACTCGAGCCATTCGCCAGGGCTGGTGACCTTCATCGCCACGGCGTCGATGGCGGCGACCCGCGCCGCCTCGACCCGCTTGCTACCGCGTACGTCGATCACCGAACAGCCGGTAAGTACCCGCACGCCTCGCGCGCGGGCATCCTCGACCCAGCTGCCGCGCGGGTTGTGGCGCACATCGGCGACCGCGACCACCTGCAGGCCGGCGTCGAGCCAGTCGAGCGCGGTGCGGTAGGCGTAGTCGTTGTTGGTGGCCAGCACCAGCTTCTTGCCCGGTGCGACCGCGTAGCGTCGCAGGTAGGTGGTCACGGCGCCGGCCAGCATGTTGCCGGGCACGTCGTTGTTGCCATACACCAGCGGGCGTTCGTGGGCGCCGGTGGCCAGGACCACGCGGCCGGCGCGGACGCGGTGCATGCGCTGGCGCGGCAGCTGCTGCGCGAAGGCGCCGCGCGGTGCGGTTTCGCCCAGGTGGTCGGCCAGGCGCTGGTGAATGGTGAGGAAGTTGTGGTCGTGGTAGCCGTTGACCGTGGCGCGGGGCAGCAGGGTCACTTCCGGCAGGCTTTGCAGCTCTGCCAGGACCTGATCGACCCAATCCGTGGCGCGCTTGCCATCGAGGGTTTCGCGGGTGTCGAGCAGGCTGCCGCCGAACGCTTCCCCCTCGTCGGCGAGGATCACCCGCGCGCCGCTGCGCCCGGCCGCCAGCGCGGCGGCAAGCCCGGCAGGGCCGGCGCCGACTACCAGCACGTCACAGTGCAGGTTCATGTGGTCGTAAATGTCCGGATCGTTCTCCAGCGGCGCGCGTCCGAGCCCGGCGGCCTTGCGGATGTACTTCTCGTAGGTCATCCACAGGGAGGAGGGGTACATGAAAGTCTTGTAGTAGAAGCCAGCCGGCATCAGCTTGCCGCCGACCCTGCCGAGAATGCCCATCAGGTCGGTGTCGACGCTCGGCCAGCCGTTGGTGCTGCTGGCAACAAGACCGTCGTAGAGCGCCTGCTGGGTGGCGCGCACGTTGGGGATCTGGGTCGCTTCGCTCGCGCCGATCTGCAGCACGGCGTTGGGCTCTTCGGCGCCGGCGGCGACGATGCCGCGCGGGCGCGAGTACTTGAAGCTGCGGCCGATGATGTCGACGCCGTTGGCGAGCAGCGCGGACGCCAGAGAGTCGCCGTCACAGCCCTGGTAGCGCTGGCCGTTGAAGGTGAAGTCGAGCGGGCGGGTGCGGTCGATGCGGCCGCCGCGGGGCAGGCGATTCTTCTGGCTCATGCGGTCGCTCCTTGTGCCAGCGGCTTCTTCTCGCTCGCCTGGGCTTCAGCGGTTACGTCGGGCTTCTCGCCGATCTTGTAGGTCTCGAGAATCTCGTAGCTGATGGTGTGGCGGGTGGCGTTGAAGTATTTGCGGCAGCCCGCCGCGTGCAGCCACAGTTCGTGGTGCAGCCCGCGCGGGTTATCGCGAAAGAACAGGTAGTCGCCCCACTCTTCGTCGGTGCAGGCGGCCGGGTCCAGCGGGCGCGGAATATGGGCCTGGCCAGCGGGCGCGAATTCTTCTTCGCCGCGCAGCTCCCCGCAGTGGGGGCAGAAGATATGCAGCATGGTGGAGCCTCCTGAACCCTTGGGAAAGGGCGTGAAACGTCAATGCGCGACCGCTGCCGCGCCGTGTTCGTCGATCAGCGCGCCGCTGTAGAAACGGTCGATGGAGAAGGGCGCGGCCAGGGCGTGCATCTGACCGGTGGCCAGGCTCGCGGCAAACACGTGGCCTGAACCGGGGGTGGCCTTGAAACCACCGGTGCCCCAGCCGCAGTTGAAGAACAGGTTCTGCACCGGGGTCCGGGAAATGATCGGGCAGGCGTCGGGTGTGGTGTCGACGATGCCGCCCCACTGGCGGTTCATGCGTACCCGCGAGAGGATCGGGAACATCTCGACGATGGCCTGCAGGGTGTGCTCGATGGTCGGGTAGGAGCCGCGCTGGCCGTAGCCGACGTAACCATCGATGCCGGCGCCGATGACCAGGTCGCCCTTGTCCGACTGACTGATGTAGCCGTGCACGGCGTTGGACATGATCACGCTGTCGATGATGGGCTTGAGCGGCTCGGAAACCAGCGCCTGCAGCGGGTGCGATTCGATGGGCAGGCGAAAGCCGGCCAGGCGCGCCATATGCCCGGAATTGCCGGCGGTGACCACCCCGACCCGGCGGGCGCCGATGAAGCCGCGGTTGGTCTCCACGCCGATCACCGCGCCGTTCTCCTTGCGAAAGCCGGTCACCTCGGTCTGCTGCAACAGGTCAACGCCCGCGGCATCCGCTGCGCGGGCGTAGCCCCAGGCCACCGCGTCGTGCCGGGCGACGCCGCCGCGGCGCTGGATGGTCGCGCCCATCACCGGGTAGCGGGTGCCTTTGCTGCAATCGAGGTAGGGAATCTCGGCGGCGACCTGCGCGGCATCGAGCAGCTCGCCGTCGATGCCGTTGAGGCGGTTGGCGCTGACCCGGCGCTCGGCGTCGCGCATGTCCTGCAGCGTGTGGCAGAGGTTGTAGACCCCGCGCGGCGAGTACATGACGTTGTAGTTGAGGTCCCGGGACAGCCCTTCCCAGAGTTTCATGGCGTGTTCGTAGAGATGCGCCGACTCGTCCCAGAGGTAGTTGGAACGCACGATGGTGGTGTTACGCGCGGTGTTGCCACCGCCGAGCCAGCCCTTTTCCACCACGGCGACGTTCTTCACGCCGAACGTTTTAGCCAGGTAGTAGGCAGTGGCCAACCCGTGGCCGCCGCCGCCGACGATGACCACGTCGTACACCGGCTTGGGCGTCGGGTTGCGCCACATGCGCTGCCAGTTCTCGTGGTGGCTGAGCGAGTGCTTGAACAGGCCAAAGCCGGAGTAACGTTGCATAGGAGCTCCTGAAAATCGCGGTCGTGCAACCGTGGGGTGGATCGCGCTTCACCGAACCACCGGTACTGCGGTGGAAGGAAAAAGCGCCTTCCACCCTACGAATCACCGATACACCGGGGAGGCTCGTCGGATGGATCACGCCTCACCGATCCACCGATACGCGGTGGAAGAAAATCGCCTTCGGCCTTACGAATCACCGATACACCGGGTAATCCGCGCATAGCCCGGCGACCTGCCTGGCCACTTGCGCCTCGACGTCGGCATCGCCCAGGTGGTCGAGCACGTCGCAGATCCAGGCGGCCAGCTCGCCGCACTGCGCCTGCTTGAAGCCGCGGGTGGTCGCCGCCGGGGTACCGATGCGCAGGCCTGAGGTGACAAAGGGCGATTGCGGATCGTTGGGCACAGCGTTCTTGTTCACCGTGATGCCGACCCGGCCGAGCGCGGCGTCGGCGTCTTTGCCGGTAATGCCCTGCCGGATCAGGCTGACCAGGAACAGATGGTTATCGGTGCCGCCGGAGACCACATCGAAGCCGCGCTCGATGAACACCTTCGCCATGGCCTGGGCGTTATCGATGACCTGCTGCTGGTAGGTTTTGAATTCCGGCTCCATCGCTTCCTTGAAGCACACCGCCTTGGCTGCGATGACATGCATCAGCGGGCCGCCCTGGGCGCCGGGGAACACCGCGGCGTTGAGCTTCTTCTCGATGTCCGGGTTGGCGCGGGCCAGGATCAGGCCGCCACGCGGGCCGCGCAGGGTCTTGTGGGTCGTGGTGGTGACCACGTCGGCGAAGGGGAGCGGGTTCGGATACAGTCCGGCCGCGACCAGCCCGGCCACGTGCGCCATGTCGACGAACAGCACCGCCCCGACCTTGTCGGCGATGGCGCGAAAACGTGGGAAATCCAGTGTCTTGGAGTAGGCGGAGAAGCCGGCGACGATCATCTTCGGCTGGTGTTCGACCGCCAGGCGCTCCACCTCGTCGTAATCGATCAGGCCGGTGGTGGTGTCGATCCCGTACTGCACGGCATTGTAGAGCTTGCCCGAGGACGACACCTTGGCGCCGTGGGTCAGGTGGCCGCCATGGGCCAGGCTCATGCCGAGGAGGGTGTCGCCGGGTTGCAGCAGCGCCAGGTAGACGGCGCTGTTGGCGGACGAGCCGGAGTGAGGCTGGACGTTGGCGTAGTCGGCACCGAACAGCGCCTTGGCGCGGTCGATGGCCAGCTGTTCGACCACGTCGACATGCTCGCAGCCACCGTAGTAGCGCTTGCCCGGATAGCCCTCGGCGTACTTGTTGGTCAGCCCGCTGCCCTGGGCCTGCATCACGCGCTTGCTGGTGTAATTCTCCGACGCGATCAGTTCGATATGGTGTTCCTGGCGCGCCTCTTCGGCTTCCATCGCGACGAGCAGCTCGTCGTCGTAGCCCCTGATCTGGTCCTGTTTGCTGAACATCGCGGATCTCCCCGTGGCGCGCCATCCGATGCGAGGCAGGGCCCCGCTTTGTTTGCGATGGTAGGGCGGGGTCGGGCGCTTCGGATGCCTGTCTACGCCACGGCATAACGCGTTTGCGACATGCCGGTGTCGCGCAGAGGCAGGCTGCGCTCAGGGTGGATGATCGAGGGGGCGGTGGTGGGGCCATGCACGGTCGGGGACGCCTGGTCTCGACCGCGAAGCTTTTTACGTCCGCGCCGTCGGGCATGGCAGGTGATGCGATTCCCGGATTCGGCTCAGAAGTGCCAGATCGCCCGGCCGACGCCGGACACAAAAAAGGGACGGCCTTGGCCGTCCCTGTGGAACCGATCGGTGTGAATCAGTTCTGGTTGGTGCCGGTGCTGCTGCCAGCCTGGTCGGCATCGTCCGGGCCCAGATCCGAGCCGGTTTCGACGCCCGCGCCGCGGCCGGAAGTGGACGCGTCAGGCGTGCCCAGGCCGGTGGTGTTGCCGCCTTCCTGCTCAGTGGCCGAGCTGGTCGGGCCGGCGCCGGATGGGTTGTCGCTGGTGCCTGCGGCATGGGCGCTGGAGAACAGGCCGAACAGGCCGGCAAAGGTCAAAGCGGTAAGGGTCTTCGCATTCATATGTAGTCTCCATCGATTGGTTGACTCATAGGATTCGAGCACCGATGGCAGACAATCGTTTCATCCCGCGCTTTTCTTTATGTTTCGTAGCCGGCCATTCAGAAATCGATGGTGACATCGCCCTTGGGCACGCTGCAGCAAGAGAGGATGTAGCCCTCGGCGATGTCCTCGTCGGTGATCCCGCCGTTGTGCTCCATCTCCACTTCGCCGGAGCGCTTCATCACCTTGCAGGTTCCGCAGATACCCATCCCGCATGCCTTGGGGATGTGCAGGCCGAGCTGGGCGGCGGCGGCGTGCACGGTTTCGTTCGGCCCGATGCGGATGCTCTTGCCGGTCGCCAGGAATTCGACCTGGTTGAGGTCGGCGGCGGGGACTTGCGGCGCATCGGCGGCCTGCTCGGCGAGCTCCTTGACGTCTTCGCGTACCTCCGGCGGCGTCGCGCCGAAGGACTCTTCATGGTAGCGGCGCATGTCGAAGCCGTTGGCCTGCAGTAGCTGCTTGACCGCCACCATGTAGGGTGTCGGTCCGCAGCAGAAGATTTCCCGCTCCAGATAATCAGGCGCCATCAGCTCCAGCATCTTCTGGTTCAGGTAGCCGCGATAGCCGGCCCAGGCCTCGCCCAAATTCTGCTTTTCGCAGATCAGGTGCAGGCTGAAGTTGACGATCCGCGAGGCCATGAACTCCAGCTCGCGGTGGTAGATGACGTCCTTCGGTGAGCGGGCGCTGTGGATGAACACCATGTCGACGTTGGCATTGGTATCGAAGAACCAGCGGGTCATGGACATCACCGGGGTGATGCCGACGCCACCTGAAAGGAACAGCACCTTGTCGGCGGGGAAGTCGATGGCGTTGAACAGCCCGACCGGGCCGTGCACCGGCACCTGGTCGCCTTCGGAAAGATTGTCGTGCAGCCAGTTGGATACCCGCCCGCCGGGCACGCGCTTGATGGTCAGTGAAAAACTGTAGGGCACCGATGGTGCACTGGAGATGGTGTAGGAGCGCATCACCGACTCGCCGTCGATTTCCAGCTCCAGGGTGACGAACTGTCCGGGCTTGAAGAAGAACAGAATTGGCTGGTCGGCCATGAAACAGAACGTGCGCACGTCCCAGGTTTCCTGGATGACCTTGACGCATCGCACGACGTGTCGGCCATTGGTCCAGGTCTGGGTGTTGACCGGATTGAGGAAGTTGCTGGACATGCTCACCTCTTGCTCGCGTCTGTCTCGTCGGACCCGGCCTCGCCCCGCAACCTGGTCCCGGATGCGGCGGATTGTGCGTAACGACCAGGGCCTGCGTTTGCCTCTTTGCGACATCGGCATGCTTATCGCGACCGGCCTCTGGCAGCGGGCCTGCGGGCGTCGGAAACGAGCGCGGCCATGTCGCCCATGGATAAGGACGACATGCGGTGGCGACACACACTCGCGGCAACCGAACAGAGCAGATTTCGATGGTCCGACAGCCCTCCCGGACCCGCGCATCGGTGGCGCGGGTCGGCGTTCGCGCCGGTTGGCGGGCACGGCTCACCTTGCGTCGCATAACCAGCCACTGTTATTGCCGGCCGCCGCCGCGCCCGGCCAGAGGAGTCAACGATGGATGCCACCTATACCCTGAGCCTGGGCGATCCGCTGGAGCCCGTACGCAAGGCCGCCGCGCAGATGCTGCAGACCCGCGAGCGCACCTTTTCGCTGGAGCAGCCGTTCTACAGTGACGAGCGTGTGTTCCAGCTCGACATGCAGGAGATCTTCCACAAGGAATGGCTGATCGCCGGGATGACCTGCGAGATACCGAGCAAGGGCAACTTCCTCACCCTGCAGATTGGCGACAACCCGATCATGGTCGTGCGCGGCGCCGAAGGCGTGGTGCATGCGTTCCATAACGTCTGCCGGCATCGCGGCTCGCGCCTGTGTACCAGCGATAAGGGCAAGGTTGCCAAGCTGGTGTGCCCCTATCACCAGTGGACCTACGAGCTGGACGGCCGACTGCTGTTCGCCGGGACCGAGATGGGGGCCGATTTCGACATGAGCCAATACTCCCTCAAGCCCGTGCAGTGCAAGACGGCCGGGGGCTACATCTTCATTTCGCTAGCCGACAACCCGCCGGCGATCGACGATTTTCTCGCGACCCTTGCCCATTACATGGAGCCCTACGACATGGAAAACGCCAAGGTGGCCGTGCAGACCACCTTGCTGGAAAAGGCTAACTGGAAGCTGGTGCTCGAGAACAACCGCGAGTGCTACCACTGCAACGGCTCGCACCCCGAACTCTTGAACACGTTGCTCGAATGGGACGATGTCAACGATCCGCGTGCGACCCAGTCCTTCAAGGACCATGTCGCCGAGTCTGCCGCGAAATGGGACGCCGAGAAGATTCCCTTCGCGCACGCAAGCTTTGGCCTGCGCAACCGCATCGTTCGCATGCCGTTGCTCAAGGGCACGGTGTCGATGACCCTGGACGGCAAGCAGGGCTGTCAGAAATTGATGGGGCGGATCAGGAACCCGGATCTCGGCTCGATGCGCATCCTGCACCTGCCGCATTCCTGGAACCACTGCATGGGCGACCACATCATCGTCTTCACCGTGTGGCCGCTTAGCGCGCAGCAAACCCTGGTGACCACCAAGTGGCTGGTGCACAAGGATGCGGTGGAGGGCGTCGACTACGATCCGGAGCGCCTGCGCAAAGTGTGGGACGCGACCAACGATCAGGATCGGCGGCTGGCCGAGGAAAACCAGCGGGGGATCAATTCGAGTGCCTATCAGCCGGGGCCCTATTCGCAGACCTATGAGTTCGGCGTGGTCAATTTCGTCGACTGGTACAGCGAACGGATGCTGCACAACCTCGGGGCGGCGCCGGCGCCCTATCTGCGCCAGGTCAACGAGTGAGGCGTTGCGCGGCCCGAGCGGCCGCGCGTTCTAGCCACGCAGGCGCGCGACGGTTTCCTGAAGCTTGTCCATATGCTCGATCACGGCGACGACGCCGAGGTCGAGCAGCGTCTTGGCGTGCCCGGGCGGTATGTGGCTGGCGCCGGTGAAGCCGATCACCTGCATGCCGGCGCCGAGGGCGGCCCGGACCCCGGTGGGGCTGTCCTCGATGACCAGGCAACGCGCCGCTGCCACGCCCATGCGCTCGGCCGCCAGCAGGTAGACGTCGGGCGCCGGTTTGGGCGAGACGACCATATCGGCGCTGAAGATGTTGCCCGCTACTCGTTCGGTCAGGCCGGCCCGGGCCAGCGAGGACTCGACATTGTGGCGGCGGCTGTTGGAAGCCACCGCCAACCGCATGTCGATGCCGAGCAGCGCCTCGCGGGCGCCGGGCACCGGTTCGACGGCCTCGGCCACATAGGCCTCGCTCTCTCGCCTGACGTCCTCGTCGAAAGTCTCGGGAATGCTCAGGTCGAAGGTCTGCTCCACCAGCCTGACGATGGCCGGCACGGTCAGGCCGAAGGTGTCTTCGAGCAGGGGGCCGAGTTTGGCAGCCGGGACATAGGTGCACAGGGCTTCGAACAGAACGCGTTTGCTGAGGATTTCACTGTCGACGATGACGCCGTCGCAATCGCTGATCAGCAGGTCGAAAGCGGACATTCGAGCTCCCTTTGAATCGGTGGGCAGGATTAGGCGAGCAACTGGGTGATCTGGCGGCGCAGCGAGTCGAGGGAGAAGGGCTTGGCCAGTATCGGTGCCGAGCGCGCGACGGAACTGCCGGATTCGACGATCTCGATCGGGTAGCCGCTGATGAAAATCACCTTCAGGTCCGGGCGCAGCTTGAGCGCAGGCTCGGCGATCATCACCCCGGAAACGCCACCGGGCAGGCGATAGTCGCTGATCAGCAGGTCCAGCTTGGGCTTGGTGGCGAGGATCTCGAAGGCGCGTGCGGCGTCGGCAGCCTCCAGCACTTCGTAGCCTTCTCCGGCCAGGTAGTCGGATAGCAGGTTCAGAATGGGGGGCTCGTCTTCGACGAGTAGAACGATCTTGGTCGACGGCTGATTCATAAGGGGTCTTCTCGACGCTTCTACGAACGCTTCGATGTATACACAGGGCGGGGAGGTCATGCACGTGGCATATCTGTTCCTGGGTTGGACAGCCGCTGGGCAGCAAGTTCATGAGCAGGCGAGATCGCGGTGTCGTTGGCGTCCTTTTTTGTGATTGGGTGTGGGCGTTGCCCTCATCTTTAAGCCGGTCGCTCCAGCCCTCTGGAAGGGGTGGGGCGTTCAGCGGCTCGTTGGTTCGGCGCAGGGCGGTTAAGCTGCGCACCTTCGACCTCTGGAGAAACGCCGATGCGCGACCCGAAAGAGCTGGAAACCATCACTGAACGGACACTGGACCACTACCGTGGCAGCGCCGAGTCGTTTCGCGAGAACACTCGCGACCATGACGTCAGCCAGAACATCGCGGCGCTGCTGCGGCATATCCGGGCCCCTTCGCCTTTGCAGATCCTCGATCTCGGCTGCGGTCCCGGGCGTGACCTGAAGACTTTCACCGCGCTCGGTCATGTGGCGGTCGGCGTCGATGGCGCCGAGCCTTTCGTCGAGATGGCGCGTGCCGAGAGCGGCTGCGAGGTCTGGCATCAGAACCTGCTGCAGCTGGACCTGCCGGTTGGACGCTTCGACGGAGTCTTCGCCAACGCGGTGCTCTTTCATGTGCCGAGCGCGGCGCTGGCGCAGGTGCTCGGCTGCCTGCACCGCACCCTCAAGCCGGAGGGCGTGCTGTTCTGCTCGAACCCGCGGGGCGACAACCAGGAAGGCTGGAGCGGCGAGCGCTACGGCAGCTGGTACGACTGGCCCGCCTGGCGCGAAAGGCTCCTGACGGCCGGCTTCGAGGAGATCGAACATTATTACCGGCCGTCTGGCCTGCCGCGGGCCCAGCAACCCTGGCTGGCCAGTGTCTGGCGTGCCTGATGCGACGTGCAGGACAGCAGCGGATCGGCAGATTTTTGTGAGGTGCATCGCAGAATGCATGCCGATTTTTGTGGGCGTCATGCGTTTTGCACGGTAATGAAAGCGCAATGTTTTGGTAACTGATTGATTATTAAGGATTAAATATAGGAAACCCGGTTGGCACGGTCGATGCTCTATAGGAGGGAGCTGCACATAACCGGAGTAATAAGAAATGACCCCTGCACAACGTACCCTGACTGCCGCGTTTCCCGAGTTCGAAGTCATCACCACCCCACGCCCGGATGGCGGACTGCTGCTCACCCTGCAAAGTGGTGATCGCAGCATCATCAAGCGCGCCTTGTCCAAGGGCCAGACGCAGACGAACGAACAACTGGAATGGGTGATCAGTTCGATTCGCCGCGACCTCGCGCTGGAAGCCGGCATGTCTCCCGCCATCGCACACCTGCAGAGCCAGAGCCGTACCGGCCTGCCTACTTACGAATACGCCTGAGAAAACGGAGGCTGCGGGCAAATGCACCGCAGCCCCTCGCCGGACCATGAGCCCGGCAGTTGAACCCACCGTGATAGCTGCCTCGTTCGACGTTTCATCCCACCGGGCATGGCGTCGGCACGCAGCGATGAGGATGTCGAAAATGAATGCCATCGATCTGTTGCTACAGGACCATGAACGCATCAAGGACCTGTTGACTCGTCTGACCGAGTCGACCGAGCGTGCAGTCAAGACCCGTACCGAATTGCTGCAGAAGCTCGAAATGGAACTGACGATGCACACGCAGATCGAGGAGCAGATCCTCTATCCGGCCTACAAGGAAGCGGGCGAGAAGGAAGACGTGAAGATGTACTACGAAGCCAAGGAAGAGCACCGCGCGGTGGATTCGCTGGTGTTCCCCGACCTCAAGGCCACCGATCCCTCGACCCTCGAGTTCTCCGGCCGCGCCAAGGTCTGCAAGGAGCTGCTCGAGCACCACATCGAGGAAGAGGAAGAGGAGATGTTTCCCCGGGCGCGCGAGCTGTTCGACGAGGCGCGCCTGGTAGAAATGGGCGAGCAGATGAACCAGCTCAAGGCCCGCATGAAAAAGGAACTGACAGCCATCAAGGCGGCCTAGCTACCCAGCCCTTTCCTTGAGGGAGAGGGCCGAGGCGAGGGGCAGCGGACCAAAAGCCCTGCCATCTCGCGCGGCAGTCACCGATCAAGCCCCTCTCCCTGCGGTGAGAGGGCCGGGTGAGGGCAGCGGTCGAAAGTCCTGCCGCTCTCTCCCGGCACCCATCGCACAGTCCCATCTCTTTCAGAACGCATGCCCTCCTCAGGCATTCACGGGTGCGCCGCCTTCCGGTTCGCGGCTTCCTTGCTCGTCGGCGCGTGGCGCGGACTTCCCTCGTCAGGTCATCGGCATCTCGCCGTGGCAGCCTGCGGCACGCACCTATTGCCGATCTCGGGGCACTCTCGGGGTATGTGAAGGTCAACTAGAGGGTGAGTTTCGACTCGAGAATAAGCTGGCCCAAAGCCGGCATTCCTGAAGGAGGTTTAATCATGCGCTTGACCTATCTACTGCCCCCCGTGCTCGGCCTGTTGCTCGTCGGCTGCGGCCCTGATGAAGACCGTGATCGTGAAGTCACGCCGCCGCCTGCGACCACCGAGCAGCCCGCCACCCCGGCTACCGGAGCAGGCACCGGCACCACTATGGACCCGGCCACCGGAACTGGCGGCGGGGAAGGCACCGCGCCGGCAGACAACGGTAGCGGCCTGGGCACCGGCTCCGGCAGCGGTACCGGCATGGGTGATACCGGTGGCACTGGCGGCACCGACAGCGTAGCCCCGCAGACTGGCACTGGCACTGGCACTGGCACTGGTACCGGTACCAGTCAATAAGGCCGACGGGCCGCAGGCCAGCCCTGCGGCCCTCCGATTCTTCTAGCTGAGGACACCCCATGAAGTTGGGCAATCTCGCGCTTTGTGCATCGCTTGGGCTGCTGTTGGTCGGTTGCTCGCCAGACGAGGAGGAACAGTCGTCGATGGACAACCACGACAACAACCAGCAGGAATTTCAGAACACCGCTACCGATCCGGCTGGTCCTCGGGAAACATCCCCGCCATCGGACATGGCCAACGAGTGACGTTCTGGCAGGTCGCCTTGCAGGCCTGCTAGACGTACTGAGCGGCGGCGAAGCCCGAAGCCCAGGCCCACTGGAAGTTGAAGCCCCCCAGGTGTCCGGTCACATCCAGCACCTCGCCTATGAAATACAGCCCCGGCGATTTGCGAGACTCCATCGTCTTGGACGAGACCTCCTGGGTGTCCACCCCGCCCAGCGTGACCTCGGCGGTGCGGTAACCCTCGGTGCCCGACGGCACCAGCGACCAGCATGAAAGCCGCTCGGCGATGGCCTCCAGCTCGGTGGGAACATACTGCTTGACGGGTTTGGAGACGAACCATTGCTCGGACAGCAGACCGGCCATCTTCTTGGTGAACAGCTCGGCGAGCAGGGTTTTCAGTTCGCTGTTGGGGCGCTCGCGCTGCTGGGTGGTCAGCCAGTCGAGCAGGTCCAGGTGCGGCAGCAGGTTGATCTCGACCGTATCGCCCGGCTGCCAGAACGATGAAATCTGCAGGATTGCCGGGCCGGATAGACCGCGATGGGTGAACAGGATGTTCTCGCGAAAGCTCTGGCCATTGCAGCTCACCAGGCAATCTTCCACCGATGTTCCGGACAGCTCGCTGCACAGTGCCTTGAGCTGTGGATCGGTGAGCGTGAAGGGCACCAGGCCCGCACGGGTCGGCAGCACGTCGTGGCCGAACTGGCGCGCGACCTGATAGCCGAAGCCGGTGGCGCCCAACGTGGGGATCGACAGGCCGCCGGTGGCGATAACCAGCGACTGACAGGTGACCGCTCCGGCGCTGGTTTGCAGCTGGTAGCCCGATTCGCTCCGCTCGATCTGCTGGATGTGGGTCTCCAGGCGCAGTTCCACCCCCGCTTCGCGGCATTCGTCGAGAAGCATCCCGAGGATGTCGCTGGACTTGTTATCGCAGAACAGCTGGCCGAGCTTCTTCTCGTGATAGGGCACGCCATGCTTGGCCACCAGCGCGATGAAGTCCCATTGGGTGTAGCGCGCCAACGCCGACTTGCAGAAGTGCGGATTGCCCGATAGAAAGTTGGCCGGCTCGGTGTACAGATTGGTGAAGTTGCAGCGGCCGCCGCCCGACATCAGAATCTTCTTGCCCGCCTTGTTGGCATGGTCCAGCAGCAGCACGCGGCGGCCGCGCCGCGCGGCGACGAACGCGCACATCAGGCCTGCCGCGCCCGCACCAATGATCACCACATCGCTCGTCTGCACTCGTTTCCCCTCGCATCGAAGGCGCGCATGGTAATGGATAGCTCGCCCGCTGTGACCTCGCCGTTTGGCGGCTCGCCAGACGTCCGCTCGAGGACGCGAGCCGCTAGGCTGTCAAAGACTCAACCTCATGCCCCGGTGGGAAATTGATGCGCGCCTCGTCCTGGTTGCTGTTTCTCATACTCCTCATGGCGGGCCATGCGCCTGCCGAGCCCCTGCGGCTGGCGGCAAATGCCTGGCCTCCCTATACCGACCAGCGTTTGCCCGGCAACGGGTTGGCCGTCGAACTGGTGACCACCGCGTTGCGGCGCGCGGGTTACGAGGTCGAGTACGTCGAGGTGCCCTGGAGCCGGGTGATGCATGGGCTGGTGCGCGGCGACTACGACCTGGCCAGCGCCTGGTACAGCCCGAAACGGCTGGGATTCGCCGCCTATTCGCAGCCTTACCTGACCAACCGCCTGCGCTGGGTCGCTCGCCATGGCAGCGCGATCGATTACGAGGGGCCGCGAAGCTTGCGCCCCTATCGCCTCGGATTGGCTCGTGGCTACGCCTATTCGCCTGAACTCGAGCAGGACGCCGAGCTGGAGAAGGTCGAGGTCGCCGACTTCGTAAGCGCCGCGCGCATGCTCAGCGCCGGGCGTATCGACTTGGCCCTGGAGGATGAACAGGTGGTGCGTCATCACCTGCGCAACGAACTGCGCCTGGTCCGCGAGGCGTATGAGATGCTGCCCACCGCATACAGCGAGAATGGGCTGTCGCTGCTGGTCCGCCGTGGGCATCCGCACGTCGTCGAAATCGTCCAGGCGTTCGACCGTGAGATCGCCCGGATGCAGGCCGATGGCAGCTACCGGGACATTTTCCGGCAGTTCAACCTGCCGGTGCCCTGATCAGGCGGTGTTGGCCTTGGCGCTGTGCTTCATGACGTGCACCGCCATGCTTCGCAGCGGCGCCAGCTGGCGGCAGATCAGCCCGAGTTGGGTCTGTACCAGGCGGTGGGCGTCATCCATGTCCTCGGGGGCTTGCTCCAGGCGCTGTGCCAGTGCCTGCTCCTCTTCGCTGTAGATCTCCACCGGGCGGTTTTCCCGTAGCGCCAGCGCCAGCTCGTCGAGGGTGGCGGCCAGGCGCTCGGCGGCACCGTCGAGCAGTTCGTCGCTGGCGTCGTCCGGCAGGCTTTCGCGGTGGGCGCCCAGGCCTGAAATGTAGTTGAGCAGCGTGTGGGAAACGATCAGGAAGCGAAAGCCGGTCTCGGCTTCCTTGCGAAAGCGCCCGGGCTCCAGAAGCATGTTCGACAGCGTCGTCGAGAGTGCCGCATCGGCGTTGTGGGCGTTGCGCCGTGCCAGGCGGTAGGCCAGGTCGTCGCGCTTGCCGGTGTCGTATTGCGACATGATCTGGCGCAGGTAGTCGCTGTTGCAGCTGAGCGTATTGGCGAGCACCTGATTGAGTCGGCGCCCCTGCCAGTCTGGCAGGATCAGGAACACCGCCGCGGCGGCGATCAGGCTGCCGAGCAGGGTATCGAACAGCCGCGGCCAGATCAGCCCGTACCCGTCGCCCACCTGGTTGAAACAGAACAGCACCAGCAGCGTGATGGCGGCGGTGGCCAGCGTGTAGCGTGTGGTGCGGCTGACGAAGAACACCACCCCGGCCACCACGGCGAACAGGGCCTGCACCTGCTGGTTGGGAAACAGGTCGAACAGCGCCCAGCCGGCCAGCAGGCCGAGCACCGTGCCGGTCACCCGCTGGACCAGCTTGACCCGGGTCGCGCCGTAGTTGGGCTGGCAGACGAACACCGTGGTCAGCAGCACCCAATAGCCCTGCTCGGGATGGATCGCATGCAGCACGGCGTAGCCGCAGACCAGCGCGACCGACATGCGCAATGCGTGGCGAAACAGCAGCGAGGTGGGCGTCAGTTGCAGGCGGATACGGGCAAAGGCATCACGCAGCGATTGCGGGTGACGGTTGAGCAGGCTGCTGTCCTGCTGACCTTCCACGGTGTCCGGGTTGCTGGCCCCGGCGAGCTGGCGTTGCACCGTGCCGAGGTTGCCCGAGAGCGCTCGTAGCGAGCGCAACAGCCCTCGCCAGGCCGGGTTGTTCTGCTGACGCAGGTGGTCGAGCGAGGCATCGAGGTCCGCCATCGCCTGGGCGTTGACCTCGCTGTATTGGAACGGTTGGCGCAGGCGGATGGCTTCGCCCAGCTCGATGCAGGCACTGGCCTGCAGGCGCAGCAGGCGCTGGCAGCGAAACAGCACGTCGCTGTGGAAGAACGCCTCGGCCAGTTCCTGATAAGGGTAGTGGGACGAGCTGACCCGCTCGTGCAAGTCCTGGGCAAGGAAGTACAGGCGCAGGTAACGGCTGATGGTGACGCCTGGACGACCCTGGCCGAGGCGGTTGAGCAGGGTTTCCTTGGCGGTGTTGAGGGCGGCGACCACTCGGCCGTTCTGCCGGGCCAGTTCCAGGCGACCGGCCTCCACGTCCATCTGCCGCACCGGCTCGAGCAATGCGGCCTTGAGCTTGATGTACTGCGCCAGCTCCCGGTACACCCGCGCCAGGCTCTGCTGCACGGGTTGGTGGGCGAACAGCGCATTCCACAGCACCGAAAGCAGCCCGTACCAGGCCGCGCCGCCGACCAACAGCAGGGGATCGCGCCAGAAATCGGGGCTCTCTCCGCCACGCTGGTCGGCGGAGATCATGCTGTAGACCGAGAGGATCAGCGTGGCCGAGGCGATGGTCGCGTAGCGCTCGCCGAGGGCGCCGAGCATGACCAGGGCGAAGGCCGAAGCCGCCAGCCCTGCGGCGAACAGGAGCGGATAGGGGAACAGCAGCTCCACCGCGATGGCGGCGATGCTGAAGCAGAACAGGGTGACCAGCAACGCGGTAAGCCGGCCGAGCCAGCTGTCGTCGGTCTCGGCCAAGGCGCTGGCGATGATGCCGAGAAACAGCGGGATCACCAGTGCTGGGTGATCCAGGTACCAGGCTAGGCCCATGGTGCTGGCCAGGGCGATAAACACGCGCAGGCTGGAGCCGAATTTCTCCAGTGCCCAGAGTCGGCGCAAGGAATGGCGAAGGGAGGGTGAAACCATGCAGAACGGGCCCTGTTTCGAAGCGAATGCCGATCTTGGACGCTGCACATGACAGCCTGTCACAGGAGTGGCGAAAGAATCTTCAGCAAAGCAAGGCTTGTACCGAGTCGGCCCCGGCGCGCCTGTCCGCCACCCGGTTATCGGGCGACGGCGGGCAACGCTTGAAGCGCCATGTTATCGGGCAATGCTCAGAGTTCGCGCACCCTGAGCGAGCGGCCCTTGATCTTGCCCTCGTTGAGTCGCTTGAGCGCCTGGCGGGCCACGCTGCGCTCTACCGCGACGAAGGCCTGGTAATCGAACAGGGCGATCTTGCCGACCTGCGTGCTGGCGATACCCGCGTCGCCGGTCAGCGCGCCGAGAATGTCGCCGGGGCGCAGCTTTTCCTTGCGCCCGGCACCGATGCAGAGGGTTTTCATGGGCGGTTGCAGGGGCTCGCCGGCCTTGGGCTTGAGGCTCGAGAGCGGATGCCAGTTCAGCGGCGCGCGTTGCATCTCCTCGATCGCTCGGGCGCGCTGCGCTTCGGCCGGAGCCACCAGGCTCATGGCCAGGCCCTTGTGCCCGGCGCGACCGGTACGACCGACGCGGTGGACGTGGATCTCGGCATCGCGCGCCAGCTCGACGTTGATGACCATGTCCAATGTCTCGATATCCAGCCCGCGGGCGGCGACGTCGGTCGCCACCAGCACCGAGAGGCTGCGGTTGGCGAACATCGCCAGGACCTGGTCGCGGTCGCGCTGTTCCAGGTCGCCGTGCAACGCCGCCGCCGAAATGCCTTCGGCGGTCAGGTGCTCGACCAGGTCCTGGCATTGCTGCTTGGTGAAGCAGAACGCCACGCAGGACTCGGGGCGATAGCTGTTGAGCAGTTGCACGACGGCTTCCATTCGCTCCTGCGGGTCGATTTCGTAGAAGCGCTGCTCGATCTGCTGGTCGTCGTGCAATGCCTCGACCTTGACCTGCTGCGGGTCGCGCATGAAGGTCGCCGACAGCTGCTTGATGCCGGCCGGGTAGGTGGCCGAGAACAGCAGCGTCTGCCGCTTGGCAGGCGTCTGGCCGATGATCTCGGCGATGGCGTCGTAGAAGCCCATGTCGAGCATGCGGTCCGCCTCGTCGAGCACCAGGGTGTTGAGCCCGTCGAGCACCAGCGTGCCTTTCTTCAGGTGTTCCTGGATGCGTCCCGGCGTACCGACGATGACGTGCGCGCCGTGCTCCAGCGAGCCGATCTGCGGGCCGAACGGCACGCCACCGCAGAGGGTGAGCACCTTGATGTTATCGGCGCTGCGTGCCAGCCGGCGAATTTCCTTGGCGACCTGGTCGGCCAGTTCGCGGGTCGGGCAGAGCACCAGTGCCTGACAGCCGAAGTAGCGCGGGTTGAGCGGGTCGAGCAGGGCGATGCCGAACGCCGCGGTCTTGCCGCTGCCGGTCTTGGCCTGGGCGATGAGGTCCTTGCCCTTGAGCATCACCGGTAGGCTCTGCGCCTGGATCGGCGTCATCTGCGCGTAGCCGAGGGATTCGAGGTTGGCCAGCATGGCTGCGGACAGGGGAAGGCTGGAAAAGGCGGAGCTGGACACGGCGGTATCTTCAGAAGGGAAACGGCAGGCAGTTTAGCAGGGCGCCCGGCGATAAACCGGGCCGCCCGTGCGGCGTCGAGGTTATCGGTCGGCTTGCCGCTCGGCGAGGCGCTGCTCCGGGCTTTCATCATTCCCCCCGGCATCCTGAAGGCGGACGTAGCGAACCGCCCGCACAGTCAGCTGACACCTCAGGTAAAGGTTTTCTTCCGGCCAGATCGAAGGTGCGACCCCGTAGCGGCGGTCCAGGCCAGCCGCCCAGGACCGCATCGTCGCGCGCGAATCGGTGCAGAAGTGGGAGGCAGATCGACGGACGAGCGCTGGTCGGAGCGACCCGGGCCGCGTTAGGGTGAGCGAACGATTGGGTGGTGGCGTCGGTCTCACCCTGACATTCGTTTCAAAGGAGAACTCTTTTGCGCCGTTGTTTACCCCTCATGCTGGCGTGCGCGCTGGCCGGCCCGGCACTTGCTGATGACCCCACCCTTTATGGCCGTTACGAATACATTCGCGTCGACGACATCGGCAAGACGCTCAAGGCCAAGATGGACACCGGTGCCATGACGGCGTCGTTGTCGGCCAAGGACATCGAGCGTTTCGAGCGCGACGACGAAGAGTGGGTGCGCTTTCGCCTGGCCATCGACGACGCCGACGACACCCTCTACGAGCATCGCCTGGTGCGTATCAGCGAGATCAAGGTGCGTAGCGAGGAGCGCCGCGATCCTGATGACGACAACGATGAGGAAGCCACGCCCAACGTCGCCGAGCGTCCGGTGGCCGAGATGGAAATCTGCCTGGGCGACGAGCGTCGCACCATCGAGGTCAACCTGACCGACCGTTCGCGCTTCACCTATCCGCTGCTGATCGGCACCTCCGCGATTCGTGAACTCGACGCGGCCATCGATCCGTCACGCAAGTACACCGCCGGCCAGCCACAGTGCTGACCTGGAGGTGAGTCCCGTTAGCGCAAGCGCTGCTGGGGTTTGACGAAAACCGCGGTGGTCAGCGGCGGCACGCTGAACTCGCCGTTGGTTATGGTCGATTCGCGGCTGCGCCGGTCATGCGCATTGCGCAACACCGGATGCAGCTGGTAGCTCACCGCACCGGGCAAGCGCACGGCCTGCGCGCTGGCGTTGATCACCACCATAAGCCCGTCATGGTTCGGGTCCAGGTTCCGGCCGATTCCCGGGCCGTCGTCCAGGCTGAACGCCAGGACGCCCGGCAACTGCTGCGGCCCGGTGTTGTGGAACTGCAGGCGACGCTGGACCTCTCGCGCATTGTCGAGCTGGAACAGGCGGCTGCCACTGCGGATCTTCAGCAGCTCGAGAAACCCCTGGCGGGCGGCTTCGATATGAGCCGGTGCCGGTTCCGCATTCGGGTCGGCGATGATCTGGCGGATCAGCGGCCAGTTGTCGCCGTCCTTGTCTTCCCTCGGCAGGCCCTTGTTCCAGTTGTTGTCCGCGTAGCTGAAGTCCACCGCATTGAACCAGTCGCCGGAATCGTAGCTGTCACGCTCCATGGACTTGGAGCGCAGGATGTCCGAGCCCATGTGGATGAACGGGATTCCTTGGCTGAGCAGCGGCACCGCCAGGGCCACCAGCTGGGCGCGTACCCGGTCCGCCGTGGAGAGCGAGGCGGGCAGCTTGTACTGGTTGTTGTCCCAGAGCGTCTGGTTGTCGTGCTTGGAGACGTAATTGATGGTCTCCTGCGGATCGAGCGTATAGCCGGCCGGCTGGCCGTTGTAGTCGATCTCGGCGCCGCGCCTGAGGCTGCCGTCGGCACTGACGAAGCGGTAATCGCGCAGGCCGCCGGCCACGCCCACACGGATCAGATCGGTCAAGTGCAGCAGCCTGGCCCACGCTTCGGCGCCGCCTGAATTCAACTCGTTGGGCATCACGAACAGACCATTGGCGAAGCCCTGGTTGCGGCGGATGTCCGACCCGCCATCGAACGGACTGCCACCGCGTACGGCGTCGCGCTGGCGATCGTTGAAGGTGCCGATGCCAGTGCCGGCCATGTTGAGTTGGGTCGCGTTGATGCCCCTTGCGTTGTCGGCAACTTCCCCGAAATCCCAGCCTTCTCCATAGAAGTAGGTGCTCGGGTCGATCTGCCGCACGGCGCGGTAGGCGGCCTGCAGGTTGCTGCGCATGTGGTGTCCCATCAGGTCGAAGCGAAAGCCGGCGATCTTGTAGTCGCGCGCCCAGACCCGAAGCGAGTCGACCATCAGCTTTTCCATCATCCGGTGTTCGCTGGCGGTGTTCTCGCAGCAGCTTGACTGCTCCACCGCACCGCTGGCGGGGTCGCGACGGTGGTAGTAGCCGGGGACGATGCGGTCGAGCACCGACTGTTCGCCCAGACCCGAGGCGTGGGTGTGGTTGTAGACCACGTCCATCACCGCCGCGAGATCCCGCTGCGCCAGCGCCTGCACCATCTGGCGGAATTCGAGGATGCGCCGGGGACCCTCCGCCTCACTGGCATAGCTACCTTCCGGCACGCTGAAGTGGAACGGGTCGTAACCCCAGTTGAAGCTGTCCAGCGCACGCAGTTCGTCATAGAGCGCCTGCGCCTGGCCGGTGCCGGGATCGAAGCCTTCGAGCACCGAACGGATGCTCTGCCCGCCGCAAAGCCCGGCCCACTTTTCTCGCGCGGAGGTCGAGCGCTCGCAGAGCCTGGCGAAGGGATCGTCGATGTCCACCCGTTGCGCGGGGTCCTCGTCGACCGTGGCGATGTCGAACACCGGCAGCAGCTGCACGTGGGTCAGGCCCGCCTCGCGCAGCGCCTGAAGGTGGCGTACGCCTCGGCCCTGCGGCTGGGCGAAGGCGAGGTACTTGCCGCGCAGGTCGGCCGGCAGTTCACGGTCGCTGGCGCTGAAGTCGCGCACATGGGTTTCGTAGATGATGGCCGCTTCGGGGTGGGACACGCCGGGGCGCTTGAGCGAATCCCAGCCGGCGGGCTTGAGATCGCCGTCCTCCAGGTTAACGACCTGGGCGTATCGGCCGTTGGCCGACAGGCTCAGGGCATAGGGATCGGACACCAGGCTGGTCTCGATCCGCCCGGTAATCGGCTGATAGGCCGTGACCTCGTACTGGTAGTAGTGCCGATCCAACTGCCTGTCGCCGCGATAGCGCCAGACGCCGCGACGTTCCTGCATCGGCTTGGGAAAGCCGGGCAACAGGCGCTTGGCCTGGTCGAACAGGTGCAGCCTGACGCGCTGGGCGGTCGGCGCCCAGAGCGCGAATTCCACGCCTGCAGCGTCTACTCGAGCGCCCAGCTCGCCTTCGTGGCTGAACAGCAGGTCCAGCGCGGCTGGCGTCTGTACCTGGGTCGCGCTGCTGACCCGACCCTGGGCGTCATAGCCGACCACCACCAGTTGGCTCTTGAACGCTTCGCGCAGTTGAGCGGCCCTGGCCTGGAAGGCATAGGCCGGCTGGTCGGCCAGGTGCGGGAACTGCTCTTTGAGTGCCTTGCGCAGCGTCGCCGGGCGTAGCGCAAGGGCCTGGCCGCCCTGAACGCTGCGTTGCTCGCCATCGATGCGGATATCTGCCGTCGGCGAGTAGCGCAACTCGAGCCGCGACGACGTTTGTTCGCCTTCATAGATCACCAGCGTATAGGCATCGAGCCAATGGGCTCGGGCGCCGTCGATGGCGACGCCTGGTGCGGAAAGAGGGGTGCCGGACAGCCGGGCGTCACCGCTGCGACTGAAGGCCCGATGGCCGAGCTCGTCCAGGCGCCAGACGTGGTCCAGCCCGCCCAGATCCTTGGTGTCGCCCTTGTGCATGATCAGGTTCAGGCAACTGGCGTCCACCGTTAGCGGGATGCGGTAGTAGGCACCTAGCTGCGGGTCGACGCCCGATGCGGTCAATGGCCGGTCCCAGCCGGTCTCATCGCGCACGCCGCTGCATTGGGGCGTGTCCCACAGGTGCAGGCCCCAACCGGCGTAATCGCCATCGTCTCGCTGGTAGTAGAGCAGGGCTTCGTCCGTGGCCGGCTCGAGCGGCTCGGCGAGCGCGGCCTGGGAAGCCAGCAGGCCGGCGAACAGGAAAGGAAGGCAGACATGAAGCAGAGAAAATCTGGACATGGGCATCACCGGATTTGTGCGGGACCGCCGTCGGCCATGTGCCGAGCGTCCCTTGTTGTTGTCACCGCTGCGCGATGATCGGCAATGCGTCGCCAGGCAACATCCTCCATCGCCGCCCAATCGGGGGCGTAGTGCGGGGAAGCGATAGCCTTTGGCCATGGGGCAGCCGGGCGGCTCGGGGGTGAAAAAGGTGCCCGGTAGGCTCTTCGAAGGGCGTTCTGCGCTCAAGGACGCATGATTGCGACCAAAGTCTTAACGGCTTAAACCTTAATGCCTGCTAACTTGGACCCGGCATAACAACAACAAAATCTGGAGGGCTTATGTCCAGTACCAAACAAGAAGCCGCAACGGCTTATTGGAAAGAAAACTTGCGATTGATGCTCTGGCTCCTTGCGATCTGGTTCATCGTGTCATTCGGCTTCGGGATTCTCCTGGTCGATCAGCTCAACGCCATCCAATTCTTCGGTTTCCCCCTGGGCTTCTGGTTCGCTCAGCAGGGATCGATCTATGTGTTTGTAATCGAGATCTTCGTCTACGTGATGATGATGAACAAACTCGACCGCAAATACGATTTGCACGAAGAGTGAGGCGCTGAGCATGGATACCCAAACCCTGATTTACCTCTTCGTCGGCGCGACCTTCGCGCTGTATATCGGCATCGCCATCTGGACCCGCGCGGGTTCGACCAGCGAGTACTACGTCGCGAGCAAGGGCGTGAACCCGGTACTCAACGGCATGGCGACCGGTGCCGACTGGATGTCCGCGGCCTCGTTCATCTCCATGGCGGGGATCATCGCGTTCGCAGGCTACGACGGCTCGGTCTACCTGATGGGCTGGACCGGCGGTTACGTGCTCCTGGCGATGTGCCTGGCGCCCTACCTGCGCAAGTTCGGCAAGTTCACCGTGCCCGAGTTCGTCGGTACGCGGTATTACTCGCAGACTGCGCGCGTCGTGGCTGTGATCTGCGTGATCTTCATCTCCTTCACCTACGTGGCCGGGCAGATGCGCGGCGTCGGTATCGTCTTCTCGCGTTATCTGGAAGTCGATATCAACACCGGTGTGATGATCGGCATGGCCATCGTGTTCTTCTATTCCGTGCTCGGCGGTATGAAGGGCATCACCTACACCCAGGTGGCGCAGTACTGCGTGATGATCTTCGCCTACATGGTGCCTGCAATCTTCATCTCGATGATGGTGACCGGCAACCCGATCCCGCAACTGGGCTTCGGTAGCGAAGTCAGCGGTACCGGCGAATCCGTACTGGCCCGCCTCAACGGTCTGGGCGCGGAACTGGGCTTCACGCCCTATACCGATGGCAGCAAGTCCACCACCGACATCTTCTTCATCACCATGGCGCTGATGGTCGGTACCGCGGGCCTGCCCCACGTGATCGTTCGCTTCTTCACCACCCCGACCGTACGTGATGCGCGCAAGTCGGCCGGTTACGCCCTGCTGTTCATCGCCATCCTGTACACCACCGCACCGGCAGTTGCCGCCTTCGCGCGGACCAACCTCCTGACCTCGGTACCCAACACCAGCTACGCCGAAGTACCGGAATGGTTCAAGACCTGGGAAAACGCGGGTCTGATCGCCTGGATGGACAAGAACAACGACGGCGTCATCCAGTACGGCCCGGGCGCTGCCTTCGCTGGCAAGCCGACCTACAGCGCCGATCGTGGGGCATCAGGGGAGCGCCTGCTGACCAACGCGCCTACGCCGGCTGCGTCCGAGGTGTATGTCGACAACGACATCATGGTTCTGGCCAACCCGGAAATCGCCGGCTTGCCGGGCTGGGTAATCGCGCTGATCGCCGCGGGTGGCCTCGCGGCTGCGTTGTCGACTGCTGCCGGTCTGCTGCTGGTGATCTCGACGTCGATCTCCCACGACCTGCTCAAGAGCAACATCAGGCCGAACATCAGCGAGAAGGGCGAGCTGTTGGCCGCACGTATCGCGGCAGGTGTCGCGGTGGTCATCGCGGGTCTGTTCGGTATCTACCCGCCAGCCTTCGTGGCGCAGGTGGTGGCGTTCGCCTTCGGCCTTGCGGCGGCGTCGTTCTTCCCGGTCATCGTCATGGGGATCTTCTCCAAGAAGATGAACAAGGAAGGCGCCATCGCCGGCATGATCGTCGGGCTGACGTTCACCTTCTGCTACATCGTCTACTACAAGTTCATCAACCCGACTGCGGGTCCGAACGAATGGTGGTTCGGTATTTCGCCGGAAGGCATCGGTACCTTGGGCATGATCTTCAACTTCATCGCTGCCGTGGTCGTGGCCAAGTTCACCGCGCCGCCGCCAGCTGAAATCCAGACGTTGATCGAAGACATCCGCGTACCGCGCGGAGCCGGGGCGGCCATCGATCATTGATCGCCAACCCGTGAAATGAAAAGGCGCCGGAGAGATCCGGCGCCTTTTTTTGTGGTTGCGAGCGCGTCCTTGATTTGCGGTGTCGAAGCGCATCGCCCAGTGGGCCTAGCAGGGAACTGCGAACGCGATCCCCGCGGCCAGGTTCAGCGGAAAGAAAGCGGGATCGGGTGTTTGGCGATCGTTTCAAATCGAAGGTATTCAGTCCGTCACACCTGGGGATTAATGCAGCGACTTGCGCAGACGCGACAGGGCGCCGAAGAAGAACGCCGTGCCGATGGCCGCCAGCGCCAGCAGCTGTGGCCAGACCACCGAGGCGCCGGCACCGCGGAAGAGGATGGCCTGGGCCAGTTCGACGAAATGCGTGGTCGGGGCTGCCAGCATGATGTCCTGGACCAACACCGGCATGCTCTCGCGTGGCGTCATGCCGCCCGAGAGGATCTGCAGCGGCAGCAGCACGAGGATGATCAGCAGGCCCAGCTGGGGCATCGAGCGGGCCAGGGTGCCGAAGAAGATCCCCATCGAGGTGGTGGCGAACAGGTGCAGGGTGACCCCGCCGAGGAACAGCAGGGTGGAGCCTGGGATCGGCACGGCCAGCCAGCCCTCGATGACGAAACGCAGGGAGAGGGCCGTCGCCAGCAGCACCACGACGCCCATTGACCAGACCTTGGCGGACATGATTTCGAAGGGGGTGACCGGCATCACCAGCAAGTGCTCGATGGTGCCGTGTTCGCGCTCGCGGATCAGCGCGGCGCCGGTGAGGATGATCGACAACATGGTGATCTGACTGACGATGGCGTTGATGGCGCCGAACCAGGACTGGACCAGGTTGGGGTTGTAGGCCATGTGCACCACGGCCTGGACCGGGGTCGCGCTGGCGCCTCGGTAACGCCTGAGGAATTCCATCACCTCGTCGTCGATGATCCGCTGGATGTGCCCGGCGCCGCTGAAGGCTTGGCTGATCTGGGTGGCGTCGACGTTCAGCTGGATGGTCGGTCGGCGCCCGGCGAGCAGATCCCGCTGAAAGCCTGGCGGAATGTTCAGGGTGAAGGTGTAGCGCCCCGTATCCATGCCGCCGTCCATTTCACTGAGGGTGATGTAGCTCGGCTTGAGGAAATAGGGCTCCTGGAAGCCATCGATGATGCGCGCGGAGAGTTGCGAACGGTCTTCGTCGACCACGGCGATGGTGGCGTGGAACGGCGATTCCGGGACGCCGGTGGCCTGCGAGTAGATGCTCAGGGTGAAGGAGTAGACGATCAGCAGCAGCAGGGCCGGGTCGCGGTACAGGCTGCGCAGCTCCTTGATGCCCAATTGCAGGATGTTGCTCAGTTTGCGCATCGTCATTTTTCCTGCTTCTTCAGGCCGGCGATGCTCAGCAGCATCAGCACGGGAATGGTCAGCAGCAGGGGAATGAAATAGCCGTACAGGTCTGGCAGGCCGAGGGCCTTGGAGAACACGCCCCGGCTGATGGTCAGGAAATGGCTGGTCGGGTAGAGGTGCCCGATCAGGGCGCTGGCGCCCTCCATCGCCGACACGGGGTGGAGCAGGCCGGAGAACTGGGTGGCGGGTACCAGGGTGGCGATGGCGGTGCCGAAGATCGCGGCGATCTGGCTGTTGAGCGCGGCCGAGATCAGCAGGCCGAGGCCCGTGGCGCAGAACACGTACAGCAGCGCGCCGATGGTCAGCGACAGCATGCTGCCCTTGATCGGCACGTCGAATACCAGCACCGAGAGGGTGACCAGCATGAAGAAGTTGACCATGCCCAGGGCGACGTAAGGCAGCTGTTTGCCGAGCAGAAACTCCAGGCGGGTGACCGGCGTGACGTAGAAATTGGTGATCGAGCCGAGCTCCTTTTCGCGGACCACGCCGAGCGCGGTCAGCATCGCCGGGATCATCATCAGCAGGATCGGGATGACTGCCGGCACCATGGCCGGAAGGCTCCTCACATCGGGGTTGTAGCGGTAGCGCAGGGCGACGTCGTACGATGCGCTCGTCGCGCCCTGGGTCGCCTGCTGGGCGAGCTGCTGCAGATAGCTCTGGTGGATGCCCTGCACGTAGCCTTGAATCGTGTTGGCCCGTGTCGGCATGGCGCCATCGATCCAGAAACCGATCTCCGGCACGTCCCCGCGCTTGAGATCACGGCCGAAGCCGGGCGGGATTTCCACCGCCAGGGCGATGTCGCCGGTGCGCATGCGCTGGTCGAGCTCTTCGTAGTTTCGCAGTGGTGCCTTTTCGACGAAATAGCGCGAGCCGGCGATGTTTTCGACATAGGCCGCGCTGGTCGTGGTCTGGTCGCGGTCCAGTACCGCGTAGCTCAGGTCCTCCACGTCCATGCTGATGCCATAGCCCATGATGAACATCAGCAGTACCGTGCCGGCCAGCGCCAGGGTGGCGCGGATCGGGTCACGGCGCAGTTCCATGGATTCGCGCTGGGCATAGCTGTACAGGCGGCGCAGGCTGAAGCGCGACCGGCTGGCGCTGCCGCTCGGTGCCGGAGTCTCGGGTGTGGTGTCCGGCCCGCTCTGGTCATCGTCGACGACGTCCCGCAGGTAGGCGATGAAGGTCTGTTCCAGTGTCGGCAGGCCGCGCTTGTCCATCAGCGCCTGCGGCGTGTCGCTGTCCAGCACGCGGCCGGCGTGCATCATCGACATGCGGTCGCAGCGCAGCGCCTCGTTCATGAAATGGGTGGAAATGAAGATGGTCACGCCGTCCTCGCGTGACAGCTTGACCAGCAACTCCCAGAAGCCGTCGCGGGCGATCGGGTCGACCCCTGAGGTGGGTTCGTCGAGGATCAGGATTTCCGGCCTGTGGATCACCGCCACCGCCAGCGACAGGCGCTGACGCACACCGAGGGGCAGGTCGCTCGGCAACTGGTCGGCGACGCCCGCGAGGGAGAAGCGCTCAAGCATATCCTGCACGCGTGCCGGGCGCTGCTCGGCGGAAATGTGGAACAGCCGCGCATGCAGCTCGAGGTTCTGCAACACCGTCAGTTCGCTGTACAGCGAGAACGCCTGGGACATGTAGCCGACCCGTCGTCGGGTCTCGATGTCCCTTGGGTCCACAGGCTGACCGAACAGGAAGGCTTCCCCTTCGGTGGCCGGTTGCAGGCCGGTGAGCATCTTCATGGTGGTGGACTTGCCACACCCGTTGGAGCCGAGGAAACCGAAGATCTCCCCGCGCTCGATGCGAAAGTCCACGTGGTCCACGGCTACGAAGTCGCCGAAGCGGCAGGTCAAGCCGTGGGCCTCGATGGCGATCGCGTCCTTGCCGGTGGCGCGCTGGCGCGGCGGGATCACCAGCGCCTGGTGGCCGCGGCGCTTCGCTTCCGGCAGCAGGGCGATGAAGGCTTCCTCCAGGCTGTCGCTGCCGGTGCGCTCGAGCAACGCCTGCGGCGTGCCGGTATCCAGCACCTTGCCGTCGTCCATGGCCACCAGCCAGTCGAAGCGTTGGGCCTCGTCCATGTAGGCGGTGGCGACGATCACGCTCATCCCGGGGCGGCGCTGGCGGATGCGCTCGATCAGCTCCCAGAACTGGTTGCGCGCCAGCGGGTCGACGCCGGTGGTGGGCTCGTCGAGGATCAGCAGGTCGGGGTCGTGGATCAGCGCGCAGCACAGCCCGAGCTTCTGCTTCATGCCGCCGGAGAGCTTGCCGGCCGGGCGTTCGGTAAAGGGCGCCAGACCGGTGCTGCGGGTCAGATCGGCAATTCGCGCCTGGCGCTCCTCGGCGTCCTGGCCGAACAGGCGGCCAAAGAAGTCGAGATTCTCGAACACGGTCAGCGTGGGGTAGAGGTTCTTGCCCAGCCCCTGCGGCATGTAGGCGATACGCGGGCAGACCTCGCGTCGGTGGGCGGGATCGGCCATGTCACCGTCGAGCACCCGAATCGCGCCATCCTGTATCCGGCGCGCACCGGCTATCAGCGCCAGCAGGCTGGACTTGCCGACCCCGTCCGGACCGATCAGGCCGATCATGCGATTGGCGGGGATGTCGAGGGTGATGCCGTCCAGCGCCGCCGTCGCCCCGTAATGCAGACCGACGCCCTCCAGCCGCGCCACCGAAGCAGTGTTCGCGGTCATTGCTCGACCCGGGTCTGCAGCGCTTCGGGCCACTCGGCGGCGGCGTCGAGTTTCAGGTAAGCCATGCCGGGCAAGCCGGTCTTGACCTGTTCGAGATGCTCCTTGAGCAGCTGCGGATCGATGCGCGCCTTGACCCGGAACATCAGTTTTTCCCGTTCGCTGGCGGTTTCCACGGTCTTGGGCGTGAACTGCGCGACGCTGGCGACGAAGGTGATCTTCGCCGGGATCACATACTGGGGGGCGGCATCCAGGACCAGTCGCACGTCCGAGCCGAGCGCGACGCGCCCCGCCTGCTGAGCAGGCAGGAAGACGTTCATGTAGACATCGTTGAGATCGACCAGGTTGAGGACCCTGCCGCCCGCGGCCAGCACCTCGCCGGGCTGGGCGATGCGGTATTGCACCCGGCCAGCGCGTGGCGCCTTGAGCTGGCTGTCCTCGATGTCGGCCTGCAGACGCCGGACGCTGGCCTGTTCGGCCTCCTGGGCGGATTCGGCTTCGATGACCTGTGACTGCGCGGCCTCGATGCCCGCCTGGGCCGACAATACCTGGGAGCGGGCCGCGCTGAGAGCGGCCTGGGCGCTCTGGTAGGCGGCGAGGTCATCATCGAGTTGCTGGCGGGCCAGGGCGTTGCGCGCGACCAGTGTTTCCGTGCGCTGATGGCGCTTGCGGGAGGCCTCCAGCTCGGCCTGGCGCTGATGCACGACCGCTTCGGCGGTCGCCTTCTCGCTGATGCGCAGCGTCACCTGGGCGTTTGCCGTGCGTATGGCGTTCTGTGCCTTGCGAACCCCGGCCTCGGCCTGGCTCAGCTGGGCTTCAAGCACTTGGGTGTCCATGCGCGCCAGTGTCTGTCCGGCTTCGACGAAGTCCCCCTCGTCGACGAGGATATCCAGGAGCCGGCCGGCGAGCTTGCTGGCGACGTCCACTTCGGTGGCCTCGATCCGGCCATTGGCGCTGGCGAAGCCGTCACCGAGGCCGCTGGGGCGCAATTCCATCCAGATCAGTACGGCCATCCCGGCTAGAACCGCGGCCGCGATCAGGATCTTGGCCAGTTTCTTCTTTCCTTTCAGATCCATTGCGTCACCTTCATGTTCTGCCGTGAGGCATGCGTTGTGCTGCAGTACGGGACCCGAGAAGCAGGACCGCACCGAAACCGCCGATCAGCCGTTCCGGCGAATGCTGATGTGGGCACTGATGCGCGCTCACGCCGTGTCATTGGGGTGCCTGGGCGTAATGCCTGGTGTCGGCGTCGGGCTTGCCAGCTGTACACGCATGGGGCGGGTCAGCTCTTTCCCGGCATCTCCGTGAAGCGGCCTCGCTGCAGCGATCCGCGGGTCGATCCCGTCAACCGAAGTCCGTCGAGCGTGACGATTCAGTACCGGTTGATCCTTCGACATGACACTTTCCTCCGCCAATGCCGGGACGCCTCAGGATTGTCCTCAGTACGATCCTAGACCTTCGCAAGGCCTGCCATGATTTGGATCATCGAAAGCGTCTGAGGGCCAGCATTCTTCCCGGGCCATTGAGTGCGAGAAAGCGATGAGCGGGATAGGCATCGGACAGGTTCATGGGCACTTCGATGCGGCGCGTAACAGCACCCTGTTCGGCCAGCAGGCGCTGTCATCCGCTAAGTACCGCCAATGATGCTCTGACCGCCGCCGGGAGCCATGCGTCGGCCAATTTGCCTCCACGCCCGAACGGTCATGGTGAGGCGGTAGTGCAGAAGGCAGTCGGGCTGGTTGTGTCGATAGCCCTGCGCAGCGGCTGCGGCGACCCGCTGCGCAAGAGACCCTCGTCAGCGTGGGAGCTTCTTGCGCCGCCTCAACAGGGGCCAGGTCCCCAGCACTGCGGGAATGCCCAGCCCGAGCCAGGCAGGCGCGTCCCACAAGCCGTCGCCGAGCAGGGCGGCGAACAGGCCGAAAGCGCTCAGCAGGGCGATCAGCGTGGGCAGTAGAAAGGTAGAACGGCGCCAGCTCATTGCAGCACCGCGCGGCCGACGCTGGCGTTGCGCCGGCGAGCCCACCAGAGGTAGAGCCCGCTGACCAGCACGACGATGGTCAGCACGTCGAGCACCGCCCACAGAAGCTGCATCGGCAGCCCGCCGTAGTCGCCGAAGTGCAACGGCGAGGACAGTGCCAGCGCGTCCATGTACCAGGGGCGCTCGCCGACGGCCGTGACCTCGAGGGTCTGGGCGTCGATCAGCACCGGCTTCGACAGGTGCGAGGTCAGGTGCGTGCTGCCTTTCATGAATACCGCGTAGTGGTGCTCGCTGGAGAAGCGCGTACCCGGAAAGGCGATGAAATCCACCTCCATGCCGGGCGTCGCCTCGCCGGCGATCTGCAGCAGCCTGTCCGGTGGCGCAAGGCGCTCTGGAGGAGGCAGGTCGCGGTAGGGCGCGACCATTGCCATCAGCGACTCGCTGCGCCACGCCGCGATCAGCAGGTCGGCGGTGGCGCTGATCACGCCGGTCACGCCCACCGCGCAGACCCAGCTGAGCGTGACGATACCGATCAGGTTGTGAAGGTCCAGCCAGCGGGTGCGGGTGGATTTCTCGTGGCGCACCTGGGCGAACTCCAGCCGGCGCATGAAGGGCGCATAGAGCACCACGCCCGAGATGATCGCGATGACGAAGAGGATGCCCATGAAGGCCAGCAGCAGCTTGCCGGGCAGCCCGGCGAACATGTCCACGTGCATGCGCAGGAAGAACATCAGCAGCCCGCCATTGGCGGCCGGCATCTCCACGGCTTCTGCGGTGCGCGCATCGAGCATGAAGGTATGCGACGAGTTCGGCTCGGTCGCGGCGGTCGCCGCCATGATCGCGACGACGCCATTCGGGTCGTCCTCGTCCCAGCCCATGTACTGCATGACCTCGCCTGGGCGATGCCGCTCGGCGGCCTGGACCAGCTGCTGCAGGCTCAGCTGCGGCGTATCGGCCGGCATCTCACGCAGCTGCGGCGCCTCGCCGAGCAGGTGTTCGAGCTCATGGTGAAAGATCAGCGGCAGGCCGGTCACGGCCAGCAGCAAGATGAACAGGGTGCAGATGAGGCTGGTCCAGGTGTGGATGAAGGACCAGCGGCGGATGGTGGTGCTTTTCATGACTGTCCAAAAATAAAGGGCCGCTCGTCGTGAGCGGCCCTGGTCCATCGGCTCGGTGCTGGGCGATCAGAAGTCGATCGTTGCGCTGACGGAGAGGGTGCGTGGCGCACCAAGGACGAGGTAGTTGGAACCCGGATAGCCCCCCGTGGAGGCCCAGTAATCGCGGCCGGTGGCATTGTCCAGACGGGCGCGCAGGGTGACGTCACGATCTTCGATGGTCATGCGGTAGCGTGCGCCGAGATCCAGCCGGGTCCAGGATGGGATTTCCAGGTCGTTGGCAGTATTCACGTACTGGCTGCTGGTATAGACGACCCGGCTGGTCAGGGTCAGTCCCGGTAATCCTGGTACGTCCCATTCCCCGCCGATATTGGCCTGGGCGCGCGGTACGCCGATGGCATGGTTGCCTTCATCGATGCCGTCTTGCGTTTTTGTCAGCTCGCTGTCGAGCAATGTCAGGCCACCCAGGACGCGCACGCCGAAAACGGGCTCGCCAAACATGCTCAGTTCAATACCGCGATTGCGCTGTTCTCCGCCTTCGCGGAAGACCCGGTCGGAGAGGACACCGAACGGCCTCTCGGTGTTGAAGACCGCCAGGCTCCCGCCCAGGAAGCCGCCGTCGTACTTGAGACCGACTTCGGTCTGCTTGGTGACATGCGGTTCCAGTGACTGACCGGCGTTGTCCACAGGTACGATCGTTCCATCGGGAAGCGTGGTGGTGCCAGGCGCTGTATCGCCTCTGGCCAGGCCCTCGATGTAGTTCGCATAGGCCGACAGCTCATCGGTCAGCTTGTAGACCACGCCCGCGACCGGGGTGGTTTCATAGCGGTTGTCTTTCGAGGTGCGATTGCCGGTGTCGTTGTCGTAGTTCCTGGTTTCGATGCCCTGGCGACGGGCACCGAGGGTGACCAGCAGGCGGTCATCGAGGAAGCCGAGGGTGTCGGCGATGGCCAGGCTCTGGGTCTGAACTCGCTGGGAGCGCTTGGGATCGGACATGGAGCCCCCGCTGAAGGTAATCGGCGGAAGGGCTGCGTCGAACGGGTCGTATAGATCCCCGGCGAAGTTCCCCGACATGGCCCAGGCGTTGCGTTCCTCCGAATGGAACGTGGCGGCCGACACGACCCATTGGTGGCTGACCGTGCCCGTCAGGGCCATACCGCGCAGTCCGATTTCCCCGGTCGACACCTTGTCCTCCCGGCTGTTGTCGAAGCGCGAGAACGTGGTGGCGCCAGGGCCGGCATAGCTTGGGCCTGCCAGTCGATTCCTTTCCTCTCCATCGCGTACGCCGGCGGCCAGCCAGCCCGTCATCGAGTTGGAGAAATCGTACTCGGCGCGGAAGGTGCCGAACGTCTGCTTCTCCTTCGAATAGGTCCAGGGTTGGCCAAAGTTGTCCTTGGCATCCGGTGCGCTGGGGATAGCGCCTACGGGCGTCACGCTCGGGCGTGGGGTATCGAGGAAATGATATTGGTGACCGATGTCGGCGGACAGACGGAAATTGTCGCCCTGGTAGTCCAGGCCGAGGGCGAACATATCGAGCGTGCGGCTTTCGTCGTCGATCGTAGTGTCGCCGTCATGCTTGGCCGCATTCAGACGCACGCCGAAGCGATTGCCCTCACCGAAGCGGCGGCCGATGTCGGCCGCCGCGACGCCTTGACCGCCATTTTCCGCGCCCAGAGTCAGGCGCGTCAGCGGCTCGTTGGGCGCTCGCTTGGGCAGCAGGTTGATCATGCCGCCCATACCGGTGCTGCCAGGCGCTGCGCCGTTGAGGAAAGCACTGGCGCCACGGAAGACTTCCGCACGCTCGATGAATTCGGCTGCAACGTACTGGCGCGGTAGCAACCCATACAGGCCGTTGTAGGAAATGTCGTCTGAAAAGAGCGGAAAACCGCGGACTACATACAGCTCCTGCATGTTGCCGAAACCGCGCGCCACGCGTACCGATGGATCGTTCTGCATGATGTCCGACACGCTGCGCGCCTGCTGATCCTGGATCAGCTGAGAGGTATAGGCCGTTGAGGTGAACGGCGTATCCATGTAGTCCTGATTGCCGAGGATCCCCACCCGACCGCCGCGTGCAACCTGCTCGCCCGCGTAGGGCTGGGTCAGACCGCCTGCCGAGGCGTCGGCGGCGACCACGGTTGTGTCGGACAACTCGACTGGCTCGCTCGATGCTGGCGCATTGGCAGGTTGCTCCTGCGCCATGGCCGGAGTGGCGGCAAGGCTGACGGCCAGGCAGAGGGGCAGAAGGGCGAAACCGTGACCCGAAAGACGCGACGGATGGATGCTGGGCATTGGGAGGCCTGTGGCGTGGTCCAGTGATGGAAAGCACTGCCGATCGGCGTCGAGCGGCAGGTGTAAGGCCGCAACTATAGGCATGGTGATAACGATTCGCAACATTGTTTCTATCTGGCCCAGTCGGGTCGGCGAGGGCCTTGGCTCGGCCTTCTTGGACCGTGGATTTCAGAGCGAATGAGCCTGCTTGCGGCGCCTCCACTGATTCAGCTGTTCGTGCAAGGTGGCAAGATTGTCCAAACCCTGCCGCCGAGCGCGGCTGAACAGGATCAGGGCCAGCTCGGCGGTCACCAGGGCGTCGGCGCTGGCGTGGTGGCGCTGCTGGACCTGCAGATTGAAACGCTTTGCCCAATCGTCCAGTCCGCCGTTGCGCGGGCACTCGTCGGGACAGAGCATTGGGGCCAGTTCGGCCACGTCGAGGAAGGAATGGCGCAGCCGGTAACCCAGCGTCTGCCTCAGGGCGCGGGCAAGCATCCGCTGGTCGAAGCCGGCGTGAAAGGCGAGCACGGGACTGGTGCCGACGAACGCCATGAAATCCAGCAGGGCATCGGCCGGTTCGCTACCCAGCGCCAGCGCGCTCGGGGCGATGCCGTGGATGAGCACACTTTCGCTGACTTTTTGATCGGGCCGGTAGAGAGTCCGCTCGAACTGCTCGCCGAGATCGATACCGCCGTCCTCGATGACTACGGCACCGATCGACAGCACCAGGTCTCGCTTGGTGTTCAGGCCGCTGGTTTCCAGATCGAGCACCACCAGGCGTTGCTGGGGCAGCGGGCGGTCGTCCAGCGGATCGGGCTCCGGCAGCTCCGCCAGCCGGCGTTGCTGCTCGGCATCCAGCGCCTTCTGCTGCGGCTTGTTGAACCAGGGAAAATTCATAGCTGATAACGCAGGGCGAGGCTGCTCTGCAGGCGCTGGGCCTGGCGGAAGGATTCGCGCAGGATGCGCCGATCCAGGTGGTTGAGGTTGTCCGGGTCGAGGCGGTTGGAGTAGGGCTGGCCCAGCCGTGCCTGATTCTGGTGTTCCTGCATCCGGGTCTGCTGGATGAAGTGGTAGGCCTCCTCGTAGGCGGCGCCGTCCTTGGCGTCGATCACCTTGGCGTCGACCAGCAGGCGCAGGCGTTCGAGGGTATTGGTCGCGCCGATCCCGTGGCTCAGGGCTAGCAGCCTGGCACCGTCGACGAAAGGCGTCAGTCCCTGCACTTTCAGGTCCAGGGTGTCTTTCTCTGCCCCCTTGCGCGCCACCAAAAAGTCGCGGAAGCGGCCCACCGGCGGGCGATGGCGCAGTGCGGTTTCGGCCAGCATGCGCTGGAACAGGCTGTTGCTCTGGATTTCCTCGAGCAGGGCGTGGCGCAGCTGCTCGCAGCCATCGGCCGGGCCCCACACGGAGCGCAGGTCGAAGTAGATGGTGCAGCCGAGCAGGTTTTCCGGCGTCGACTCGCGCACGAAGGTCCTGAAGCGCTTGCCCCATTCCAGGCGAGACAGGCACAGCTGCGGATTGCCCGCCATGATGTTGCCCTTGCACAGGGTGAAGCCGCAGGTGGCCAGGTCGTGGTTGATGCGTTCGGCCAGCGGCAGCAGCCGACCGCGGATGCTGGCCGCTTCGGCGGCATCCTCGGCCTCGAACAGGATGCCGTTGTCCTGGTCGGTGTGCAGTGTCTGCTCGCGTCGCCCTTCGCTGCCGAAGCAGAGCCAGGTGAAGGGTACGCCGGGGTCACCCAGCTCCTCGATCGCCAGCTCGATCACGCGGCAGACGGTGTGGTCGTTGAGCAGGGTGATGATGTGGGTGATCTGGGTGGACGAGGCGCCGTGCGCCAGCATGTTGTCGACCAGCTGGCGAATGTCGCTGCGCATGGCCGCCAGCGTCTGCACCCGCGACGCATTGCGGATGGTCCGCGCCATGTGCACCAGGTCCACGCGCTGCAGGGAGAACAGGTCTCGCTCGGAGACCACCCCCCGCAGCTTGCCGTCGCTGACCACGCAGACGTGGGCGATATGGCGCTCGGTCATGGCGATCGCCGCGTCGAACGCCGTGGCATCCGGCGGCAGGTGGAAAGGCTCCTGTGTCATCAGCCCCTCGATGGGCTGGCTGAGGTCACAGGCGCCATCGGCAATGACCCGGCGCAGGTCGCGCAGGGTGAAGATGCCCAGCGGCCGGCGCTCGTCGTCGACGATGACGATGCTGCCGACATGCTGCTCGTGCATGGTCCGCACCGCTTCGTTGAGTGGCGTCGAAGGCGGGCAGGACACCGGCTTCTGCAGGGCCAGGCTGCCGAGGCGGGTATCGAGCGAATACTGCGCGCCGAGGCTTTCCACCGCGCGCAACTGCACCTGCTGGTTGACTTGCTCGAGCAGGCTGCTGACGCCGCGCAGAGCGAAATCACGCAGCGGCCCGGAGAGGGCGAAGAGCTTGATGAAGGCCGGCTTGTTGAGCAGCAGGCAGAAGGTGTCGTCAGCCGCCAGGTGCTCGGTACGGGTCGCGCGCTCGCCGATCAGCGCGGCCATCGGGAAGCATTCGCCCGCGGTGATCTCGAAGGTGGTCTCCGTCCCACGCCTGGCTGAATGTGGCCGCTCCCCATGCACTCGGCCCTGCTTGACGATATAGAAATGCTCGACCGGGCCGTCGTCGGGTTTGATGATCGATTCCCCGGCGCTGTAGAAGCGCAGCTGGCAGTTCTCCACCAGAAACGCCAGGTGGGCGCTTTCCATCTGGTTGAACGGCGGGTATCGACGCAGGAACTCCATGGTGCCGTGGATGTTCTGCAGCACTGCAGTTTTCCCCGCCTCGGCGAAGGCATCGGCTTTGCTCATGGCTGGCTTTCCATTTTTGTTTTTGATCTTGGCGAGGAGCCCGCGGGTCGCCCATTGGACGTAAGTCTAGTGAAGACAGCGAGCTGTGCGGATCGTCCGCTGCTACCCGGCGGCACCAGGTGCGATTTGCGCGCAAAAAAAAGCCGACGCGGACGTCGGCTTTTTTCCTGGTGCAGGCCGGGCATGCAGCGTCTAGCCGAGCGCCTGCAACGCGCTCAAGCGGCGGTCAATGGCTTTTTGTGGTGCTCGACGGCGAATATTGCATGAGCGTCTGGGCAAATAGCATGGCGCCGGCGTGCCTGCTTTAATCAGGCATTGGCGGGCGCGCCAGCGCTGTCGCGTCAACCGTATCGACCATTTGCGAGGATCACTCATGAATCACTTGGTACTGACCATCATCGCCGAGGACCAGCCCGGGCTGGTCGGGCGCATCGCCGACTGCATCGCCGGGCAGGGCGGCAACTGGCTGGAAAGTCGCATGTCGCGGATGGCTGGGCAGTTCGCCGGCATTCTGCGGGTGGCGGTGCCGGGCGATGACCCCGCGCCTCTGGTCGACGCCCTCGAGGGGCTCAGCGGCCAAGGCATCCGCGTATTACTGGCGCCCAGCGGCAGCGAGCCGCAGAGCGGCTGGCAGGTCATCCAGCTGCGGCTGGTGGGGAATGATCGCCCAGGTATCGTGCGTGACATCAGCCGCGTTTTGGCCGAACAGGGCGTCAATCTGGAAAGTCTGGACACCGACGTGTTGCCTGCGCCGATGAGCAGTGAGCTGCTGTTCCATGCCGAGGCTCGGCTTGCGGTGCCGCCGCAGCTGTCGCTGGAACAGCTGCAGGCGCGCCTGGAGACGCTGGCAGATGATCTTATGGTCGAGCTGGAGCTGCAGCCAGCGGAGTGATCAGACTCCCCGGCGACGCAGGAGTCGCCAGGTGTCGAAGCTGTATACCAGCAACCCCGCCCAGATGAAGACGAAGGCGACCAGCTTGTCGGCCGGGAAGGGTTCATGGAAGACCTGCACCGCCAGGATCAGAATCAGCGTCGGCGCGATGTATTGAAGAAACCCGAGCGTGGAATAGGGCAGATGGCGTGCGGCGGCGTTGAAGCACAGCAACGGTATCAGCGTGACCGGCCCGGCGGCGATCAGCCAGAGCGTTTCCACGCGCTGCCATTGCGCGGGCTCGGCATATTCGCTGTGCCCGGAAAACATCAGCCAGGCCAACGCCACGGGCAGCAACAGCCAGGTCTCCACCACCAGGCCCGGCAGCGCAGCCACCGGCGCCTGCTTGCGCAGCAGCCCATAGACGCTGAACGTCAATGCCAGCACCATCGACACCCAGGGCAGTTGGCCGAGGGTGAACACTTGTTGCGCCACGCCCAAGGCGGCGAGCGCAACCGCCAGCCACTGCAGCGGGCGCAGCCGCTCGCGCAGCAGCACCAGGCCCAGCAGCACGTTGACCAGCGGATTGATGTAGTAACCGAGGCTGGCCTCGACCATATGGTCGTTGTTCACCGCCCAGACATAGATCAGCCAGTTGCTGGCGATCAGCAGACCACTCACTGCCAGAACGGCGATACGCCTGGGATGTGCGATCAGCTCCCGCCACCAGCCCGGATGCTTCCAGATCGACAACGCGAGCGCACCGAACAGCGCTGACCATATCGCTCGCTGGGTGACGATAAGCATCGGATCGAACACGGTGAGCAGTTTGAAGTAGAGCGGGAACAGGCCCCAGATCAGGTATGCGGCAAGGCCCAGGAGGTAGCCCTTGCGCAGGTCGGCGGTTGCCATGGAAGGATGATCGCAAGCAGTTGGAAGCCAGCTATTGTGCGCCGGAATCCAACTGTTGTCTGCGTAGCGCTAGCACCGGATAAGGTCAGGCCGGCGTGCCGGCGAGTTGCGGCGGCAGGCAGACGCCGGTGCCGCCCAGGCCGCAATAGCCGTTGGGGTTTTTGGCTAGATATTGTTGATGGTAGGCCTCGGCGTAATAGAACGTCGGTGCGTCGGCGATTTCAGTGGTGATCTCGCTATGGCCGGCGCGCTCGAGCTCGGCCTGGAAGGCCTCACGGCTGGCTTCTGCTGCTGACTTTTGTTCGGCGTCGAGGCAGTAGATCGCCGAACGGTACTGGGTGCCCAGATCATTGCCCTGGCGCATACCCTGGGTCGGGTTGTGCGCTTCCCAGAACAGTTTGAGCAAGGCTTCGTAGCTGGTCTGCGCCGGATCGAACACCACCAGTACCACTTCGGTGTGTCCGGTCAGGCCGGAGCAAACTTCCTCGTAGGTCGGATTGGGCGTCAGGCCACCGGCATAACCGGCTGCGGTGGTCCAGACACCAGGCTGTTGCCAGAACAGGCGCTCGACGCCCCAGAAACAGCCCATGCCGAAAACGGCCTGCTGCATTCCGGCTGGGAAGGGCCCTTGCAGGGCGTTGCCGTTGACATAGTGGGCTTCGGGCACCGGCATGGGCGTCGAGCGGCCAGGAAGCGCCTGCTCGGCGCTTGGCAGCGCTTGTTTATCAACCAGAATTTGCGATCGCAGGACCATGGACGACCTCGATTGTCGGCAGGGAAAGCCCCTACGCTACAAGAGTGCGTGCGTGGAGAGAAGCCTGAAGGCGCGCCGCAGGTCAGCCGCGCAACCTATAGTGACGAAGGCGCTCGACCAGATCCCTGCCGGGAATTGCCTTGTCGAACAAGTAGCCCTGGCCGATATCGCAGCGGTGGCGCCGCAGGAAGGCCAGTTGCGAGGCTGTCTCGATGCCCTCGGCGACCACCTTGAGCTTGAGGTTGTGAGCCATGGCGATCACCGCGGAGGTGATTTCCATGTCGTCCTGGCTGTCCGGGATGTCCTTGATGAAACTGCGATCGATCTTGATCACATCGATGGGAAATTTCTTCAGGTAGCTCAGCGAGGAGTAGCCGGTGCCAAAGTCATCCATCGCCAATGTCAGCCCCAGCGCCTTGAGGCCGAGCAGCTGCTGGCGGGTGCCTTCGGTGGCGTCGAGCAGTAAGCTTTCGGTCAATTCGAGTTCGAGCAACGCAGGGGCGATCTGCTCTTCGGCCAGGATCGCGGCGATAGAGGCGAGCAGGTCCGGGTCGGAGAACTGCTTGGGCGAGACGTTGATGGCCACCGGCAGGTTGCCCAGGCCCAGCGCGGCCAGCTGCATGCTCATCCGACAGGCCTGCCGCACGACCCATTTGCCGATCGGGATGATCAGCCCGGTTTCCTCGGCCACGCCGATGAACTGATCGGGCTGAATCATGCCCTTTTCCGGGTGACGCCAGCGCAGCAAGGCTTCCATACCTTGGAGCTTGCCGGTGCGCAGGCTGAGCTTGGGTTGATAGAAGACTTCCAGTTCGTTCTGGGTCAGGGCGCGGCGCAGGTTGTTTTCCACGAACAGCTTGTAATTGGCTTCGGCGTTGAGCGCTTCGGTGAACACCTGCACCTGGTGCTTGCCGTTGGCCTTGGCCTTGTGCAGGGCGAGACCGGCGTGCTTCATCAGGGTTTGCGGATCGCGCCCGTGCAGCGGCGCGCAGGCCAGGCCGACCGAGCCGCTCACGCTGATCAGCTGACCGTCGACGAACATCGGCTTGTCGAGCATAAGCAAGACCTGGCTGGCCAGCTGTTGCCCTTCTTCCACGTCCATGTCATCGAGAAGGATGGCGAATTCGTTGCTGGCAAAACGCGCCAGCACGCTGTCGCGGCTCATGCTGTTGCGCAGCCGGCGGGCGAGGCTGATTAGCAGTTTGTCGCCGGTCTGGTGGCCGAGGCTGTCGTTGATTCGCTTGAAGTTGTCGATGTCGACCAATAGCAGGGACAGCCGCGGCGGCTGCTCGTTGACGAACCGCTCCTCCAGGCTGCGAATGAAATGCGGCCTATTGCCAAGGCTGGTGAGGTTGTCGGTATAGGCCAGGCGCTCGATATGCTGTTGGGCCAGCTTGCCTTGGGTGACGTCTTCGTAGATGCCGATGTAGTGGGTGAGCTCGCCGTTTTCGGCGAATACCTTGGAAATCGACAACTGGCCCCAGTAGGGCTCCAGGTTCTTGCGTCGACTCCGGAACTCGCCCTGCCAGCTGTTGTTATGTGCCAAGACCGATTTGGCATCGAACAGTAATTCGGCCAGGTTTTCGAGCGCCGGCATCTCGGACAGGTGGCGGCCCTGGACCTCGTCGAGGTTGTATTGGGTGATGGAGGTGAAGCTCGGGTTGGCATATTCCACCAGGCCATCGCGATCGACCAGGATGAAGGCGCTGGCGCTCTGCTCCACGGCCCGCTTGAACAGGTGCAGCGCGTGAGTGGCGCTCAAGCGTTGCTGGTTCGCAAGCACCTGCGCGTACTGGTCCGCCAGTTCGCCAGCGAAGGCGATTTCATCGCTCTGCCAGGTTCGTGCCGCGCCGGCCTGTTCTAGGCAGAGCACGCCCACCATGTCGCCGCCGATGCGGATGCTCGCATCCAGTCGGGACGCCACGTCCTGTGGCAAGTAATGATCGGCCAGCTCGCAGGTACGCAGATCGCGCTGGGCATCGCCGGCATCGATCGAGCGTCCGCTGTGCAGGGCTTCGAGGTAACGGGGGCAGAGTGCGGTATCGATGGCTGGTGGCAGCTCATGGCTACCGTCTTCGCAGCGATAGAGTGCGACCGGCTCCAGGCGGGTGTCGTTGAGCAGCCAGATGCTGGCTGACGACAGCTCGTACGCATCGCAGGCCGCCTGGGTAATAAGCTGGGCCGCTTCATGGGACGGGTTGCCGGAACTGTAACGGTGGCGTGCCAGCTGGGCGATCAAGGCCTGCTGGGCGCGCGATCTGACGAGGTGCTGCATGTGCTCCTGCTGAGCATGTTGGTACAGCGCCAGCGAGGCACGCAGACGGGCGTTCTGATTCTGCGAGTCCTGCTCGGAGGCTTCCAGTGCCTGTTCGGCGGCCAGCAGGTAGCCGCGTAGCAGCTGCCTTCCGTGCTGTTGATAGGGCTCGCCGATTTCCAACATGTTGAGCACACCTCGTGGCGTGTGCAGGCGGTAGCTGACCTGATAGTGGGGCTCGTCGGCCAGCTGTTTCTGGATCTCGTCGTGCCGCTGGTGCCGGACTTCCGGCTCCATCAGGCTGGCGTATGGCGATCCGATGAGCGAGCAGACCTCGGCAGCCGCTAGGCCGAACTGGCGTTCGCACATCGGGTCGAGAAAAAGCAGAGCCCAACTGGGCTCGTTCAAACGTTCGAAGCGCAGCATTCCCAGCCTGGACGGCACTGGCAACTGCGTCACAACCTCGGTCGCCGGACGGCTGGCGGCATCGGTATGTATTATCATCGAACGGATCGCTTCCAGTATGCTGACCGTATCGGGCTGATGGCCCAATAATATTAAACCTTAGCAAGGGTGCATCATGCGAAGAGGACTGACAAGCCAGCTCTCCAAGTTACTGCTCATCCCGCTTTTCTGTGCATGTGCTCCCATTGTTTCGGCCCAGAACCAAGGCTCTTTAGGCTCCGACGAGCCGGCGCGGTACCTGGCCGAAATCAAGGGCCTGTACCTCACCGATAACGAGCGCGATGCCCTGTTCGCGCACAGCAATGACCTGCTCAAGACTTATGCGCTGCGGGCGGCTTACCAGGTCGGTCAGCCCGATCCTCACGACCTGAACTACCAGCTGAGCGCCAGCGCGCCGGGAGAGCTGCGTATCCGCGAGGAAATCCGCCACCAGAACGGAACGGTCGCGGTCAGCAATCGTACGCTGTCGGTCTACGGTGTCGATCCTTATCTGCAATATCAATGCCCTGCCCAAGGGCTGGTCTGCGTGGTCGGCAGTCCCGCCGATGGCAGCCCAATGCTGACGCTGCTGCGCGATCCCAAGGGAGCCGAGCAGCTGGCCAAGGCGCTGTCGTTCCTGATTCGTAATCTGCAAAAGGGCTAAGCCCTGCGCTTCGCCGTCACGGCGCGGTGCTCTCCGTTAAGTCCATTTCGCGCAAAAAAAAGCCCCGCCAGTTGGCGGGGCAAGTGACGCTAATTCAACTCACAGCAGCATCGTGCGTATATCCGCCAGCAGCTCGCCAAGGCGCTTGGTGAAGCGTGCCGCCGCGGCGCCGTTGATCACGCGGTGATCGTAGGACAGCGACAGCGGCAGCATCAGCTTGGGCTGGAAGGCCTTGCCATCCCAGACCGGCTGCATGGTCGCCTTGCTGACACCGAGGATCGCCACTTCCGGCGCATTGACGATCGGCGTGAAGCCGGTACCGCCGATATGCCCAAGGCTGGAGATGGTGAAGCAGGCACCCTGCATGGCATCCGGAGAAAGCTTCTTGGTACGTGCTTTCTCGGCCAGTTCGGCGGCTTCGGCGGCCAACTGCAGCAGGCTCTTCTGGTCGACGTTCTTGATCACCGGTACCAGCAGGCCATCGGGCGTATCGACCGCAAAGCCCAGGTGGACATACTTCTTGCGGATAATCGCTTTGCCGCTTGGTGCCAGCGAGCTGTTGAAGTCCGGCAGCTCCTTGAGCAGGTGCGCGCAAGCCTTGAGCAGCAGCGGTAGTACGGTCAGCTTGACGCCAGCCTTTTCCGCCACGGCTTTCTGAGCGACGCGGAAGGCCTCGAGCTCAGTGATGTCGGCCTGATCGAATTGGGTCACGTGGGGCACGTTGAGCCAGCTACGATGCAGGTTCGCCGCGCCCACCTGCATCAGGCGGGTCATGGCGACTTCTTCGACTTCGCCGAACTTGCTGAAGTCCACGGTCGGGATCGGCGGGATGCCCGCGCCGCCACTGGCGCCTGCAGCGGCTGCCGGTGCGCTCTTGGCCTGTTGCATCATGGCCTTGACGTAGCTCTGCACGTCTTCCTTGAGGATCCGGCCTTTCGGGCCGCTGCCGTTGACCTGGCTCAGCTCGACGCCGAACTCACGGGCCAGCATGCGAACCGCCGGGCCTGCATGGATCTTCTTGCCGTCTGCGCTCGGAGTCGCAGCGGGGGCTGGCGCAGCCGATGCCTTGGCTTCCGGCACGCCCTGCTTGTTCGGTGCGACCGACTGCTGGGGCGCTGCGGCCGGGGCCTTGTCGTCTGCCTTGGCCGCAGCCTTGGCAGGCGTTGCGGCGCCAGCGACCTTCAGGGTCAGGATCAGATCACCGGTCTTGGCTTCGTCACCTACCTTGATCGACACGCTTTCGACGGTGCCGGCCTTGGGGGCCGGGATTTCCATGCTCGCCTTATCGGACTCGAGGGTGATCAGCGACTGGTCGGCTTCGACCTTGTCGCCTGCCTTGACCATAACCTCGATGACATTGGCGGTGCCGCTGGAGCCGATGTCCGGAATCCGGATTTCTTCCGTGCTGTCGCCTGCCGGCTGTTCGGCGGCAGCTTGCTCGGGCTGTTCCTTGCTCTGGGTCTTGTTGGCGGCCGGTGCGCTGGCCGCCTGCTTCGGCTTGGCCTGGACGGCGCCTTTGAGTACGAGAATCAAATCGCCGGTGCCGACTTCGTCGCCAACCTTGACCGAGAGGCTCTCTACCACACCGGCAGCGGGAGAGGGGATCTCCATGCTCGCCTTATCGGACTCGAGGGTGATCAGCGATTGCTCGGCGGCAATGGTGTCGCCGGGCTTGACCGAGATTTCGATCACGCTCGCCTTGCCGGACGAGCCGATGTCGGGAACCTTGATCTCCTGGGACTCGCCTTCCTCGGCCGAGGCGGACGCATCGTCGTCGCCTGGCGGAGTCGGGGCTTCGGCTTCGTCTGCCGGCCCGCCGGTGGCGGCTCCGGCAGGCTCGGCGGCTTCGGGCTTGCTCTCGCTCGCCTCGCCGTCGGCGCTTTCCATGTCCAGCAGCAGATCGCCGGTCTTCAGGCTATCGCCCAGCTTGATGTGCAGTGCCGTGATCTTCCCGGCCTTGGGCGCGGGAATCTCCATGCTGGCCTTGTCCGACTCCAGGGTCAGCAGGCTCTGCTCGGCCTCGACGGTGTCGCCGACCTTGACCATCAGCTCGATGACCTCGCCTTCGCCACTGCCGATATCGGGTACGCGAATGGTTTCACTCACAATAATGTTCTCCTGTTCGCTCGCGGCAATCAGCAATCCAGCGGATTGCGCTTCTCGGGGTCGATACCGAACTGGGTGATGGCGTCAGCCACGACCTTGCGTTCGATGGCGCCTCGATCGGCGAGTGCTTGCAGCGCGGCGAGGGTGACCCAGCGACGGTCGACTTCGAAGAAGTCGCGCAGCTTCTTGCGCGTATCGCTGCGACCATAGCCGTCGGTGCCCAGCACCTGATATTCCTTGGACGGAACCCACTGGCGGATCTGGTCGGCGAACAGCTTCATGTAGTCGGTAGAGGCGACCACCGGACCTTCGCGGCCTTCCAGGCACTGCTCGACGTAGGTCTTGCGTGGCTCTTCGGTCGGGTGCAGGCGGTTCCAGCGGTCGACGGCCAAGCCGTCACGGCGCAGTTCGTTGAAGCTGGTGACGCTCCACACATCGGCACCGACGCCGAACTGGGCGAGCATTTCCACCGCGGCGCGCACTTCCAGCAGGATGGTGCCGCTGCCCAGCAGCTGGACACGGTGCTTGAAGTCGCCCTTGGCTTCCTCGAGCAGGTACATGCCCTTGATGATGCCGTCTTCCACGCCGGCCGGCATGGCTGGCTGCTGGTAGTTCTCGTTCATCACGGTGATGTAGTAGTAGACGCTTTCCTGCTTCTCCATCATCTGATGCATGCCGTGGTGCATGATCACCGCCAGCTCGTAGCCGTAGGTGGGGTCATAGCTGCGGCAGTTCGGGATGGTGCTGGCGAGGATGTGGCTGTGGCCGTCCTCGTGCTGCAGGCCTTCGCCGTTGAGCGTCGTGCGCCCGGAGGTGCCTCCCAGCAGGAAGCCGCGGGACTGGGCATCGCCCGCCGCCCAGGCCAGGTCGCCGATACGCTGGAAGCCGAACATCGAATAGAAGATGTAGACCGGCAGCATCGGCTGGTTGTAGTTGCTGTAGGCGGTACCCGCGGCGATGAACGACGAGAAGGCACCGGCTTCGTTGAGGCCTTCCTGGAGGATCTGGCCGTCGCGCTCTTCGCGGTAGTACATCACCTGGTCGCGGTCGACCGGCTCGTACAGCTGCCCCACCGGGGAGTAGATGCCCAGCTGGCGGAACATGCCTTCCATACCGAAGGTACGCGCCTCGTCGGCCAGGATCGGCACGATGCGCTTGCCAAGATCCTTGTCCTTGACCAGCTGCGAGAGGATCCGGCCGAACGCCATGGTAGTGGAGATTTCACGATCGCCCGAACCGTCGAGCACCGCTTTGAGCGTCTCCAGCGGCGGCGTCGGGATGCTGAAGCTCTTCGGTCGACGCTGCGGCAGGTGGCCGCCGAGTTTCTCGCGGCACTTGCGCAGGTATTTCATCTCCGCGCTGTCTTCGGCCGGACGGAAGAACGGCAGCTCTTCGAGCTGCGAATCGTTGACCGGGATATCGAAGCGGTCGCGGAATTTCTTCAGGCTGTCGATATCGACTTTCTTGGTGTTGTGGGCGATGTTCTTCGCCTCACCGGCACCAGTGCCGTAACCCTTGATGGTCTTGGCCAGAATGACGGTCGGCTGACCTTTGTGGTTCACGGCCTGATGGTAGGCCGCGTAGACCTTGTACGGGTCGTGGCCGCCACGGTTGAGCTTCCACACTTCCTCGTCGGAGAGACGCTCGACGCGCTTGAGCAGCTCCGGATCGGCACCGAAGAAATGCTTGCGCACGTAAGCGCCGTCTTTGGCCTTGTAGTTCTGGTACTCGCCGTCGATCGCCTCGTCCATGCGGCGCTGCATGCGACCGTCGTCGTCCTCGGCGAACAGCGGGTCCCACATGCGACCCCAGATGACCTTGTTGACGTTCCAGTTGGCGCCTTTGAACACGCCTTCCAGCTCCTGGATGATCTTGCTGTTGCCGCGAACCGGGCCGTCCAGACGCTGCAGGTTGCAGTTGATGACGAATACCAGGTTGTCGAGGTTCTCACGACCGGCCAGGGAGATGGCGCCGAGTGTTTCCGGTTCGTCGCATTCGCCGTCGCCGATGAAGCACCACACGCGCTGCTTGCCCGCCGGGATGAAGCCGCGGTTCTCCAGGTACTTCATGAAGCGCGCCTGGTAGATCGCCTGGATCGGGCCGAGGCCCATGGAGACGGTCGGGAACTGCCAGAAGTCCGGCATCAGGTGCGGATGCGGGTAGCTCGACAGGCCGTTGCCATCGACTTCCTGGCGGAAGTTGAGCATTTGCTCTTCGCTCAGGCGACCTTCGAGGAAGGCGCGGGCGTAGATGCCGGGAGAGGCGTGGCCCTGGTAGTAGATCAGGTCTCCGCCGTGTTCTTCGGTCGGGGCCTGGAAGAAATAGTTGAAGCCGATGTCGTACAGCGTGGCGCTGGAGGCGAAGGTGGAAATGTGTCCACCCAGGTCCGGGTCTTTCAGGTTGGCGCGCATCACCATCGCCAGGGCGTTCCAACGGACCAGCGAGCGGATGCGACGCTCCATGAAAAGGTCGCCGGGCATGCGCGCTTCGCGAGTAACCGGGATGGTATTGCGGTATGGCGTGGTGATTGCGTAGGGAAGAGGTGTACCGCTACGGGTGGCCAGTTCGCCCATCCGGGTCAGCAGATAGTGGGCTCGGTCTTCACCTTCTCGATCGATAACGGAGTCGAGGGCATCCAGCCATTCCTGGGTTTCGACGGGATCAAGGTCTTGCATGGCTTGCTCCAGGGCGGAAAGGCTTCCAGAATCGGTCGCCTACGTCGCGGCTCGCTTTTTGAGCGGGCGCGTTATTTTTTGGATGAGTGCCGGAGTATGACCGGGCTCTGTAGTTTTACTACAAATCGGACGGCATGTTCAGCCCCCGGGGCACAAACACCGGTAGTGAAGCTACAGCTGCGGGGTCCTTTGCGCCTTTCTCCAGCCACCCGGATCAGGCCGCAAAGCCACGCCCCATGCCGCTTCGCTTGATCCTTGAGCGCTTGTCCAAGGCCTGAAGGAAAAATTTCATGAGTCTGCCTTCTCAGGTAGCAGTACCGGCCCCGCTTCAGGGTTTTGTCAGTCGCGCCGAAGGGTTGTTCCTCCCTGACGAGGGCTGTCCGTCGGAAGTCTCGGACCGATTCGCGGCATGGCCCGCCGACAGGCACGATGCCTTCAGACGGGTTGCCGCTGCCAGTGAATTCGTCGTCGATCAGGTTAGTCGAGATCGTGAAATGTTGCTGCAGCTGGCCGAAAGCGGCCTGCTCGAGCGCCCGATGGCGGAGGGTGAGCTGCGCCAGAGCCTGGCTGCGCAGCTGGAACCGTGTAGCGATGAAGACGCCCTGGCCCAGGTGCTGCGCCGATTTCGCAACCATCAACAGGTGCGCATCATCTGGCGCGATGTGACGCGGCAGGCGGCGCTGTCCGAGACCTGCCGCGACCTGTCGGACCTTGCCGATGCATGCATCGACCTGGCCTACCAATGGATCTACCCGCGCCATTGCGAGCAGTTGGGCACGCCGGTCGGCCGTCATAGCGGTGCACCCATGCATATGGTCATCCTCGGCATGGGCAAGCTCGGTGCTCACGAGCTCAATCTGTCTTCCGACATCGACCTGATCTTCGGTTACCCCGAAGGCGGCGAGACAGAAGGGGTCAAGCGCTCGCTGGACAACCAGCAGTTCTTCATTCGCCTGGGGCAGCGCCTGATCAAGGCGCTCGACGCCATCACCGTCGACGGTTTCGTCTTTCGCGTCGACATGCGGCTGCGACCCTATGGCTCGGCGGGTGCGCTGGTGCTCAGCTTCAACGCGCTGGAACAGTACTACCAGGATCAGGGGCGCGACTGGGAGCGCTACGCGATGATCAAGGCGCGGGTGGTCGGTGGCGATCAGCGGGCGGGTGACGAGTTGCTGGCGATGCTGCGGCCGTTCGTCTATCGCCGCTACCTGGACTTCTCGGCCATCGATGCGATGCGCAGCATGAAGCAGTTGATCCAGCAGGAAGTCCGGCGCAAGGGTATGACCGAGAACATCAAGCTCGGCGCCGGCGGGATACGCGAGGTCGAATTCATCGCCCAGTCGTTCCAGCTGATCCACGGCGGCCGCGACCTGAGCTTGCAGCAGCGCCCGCTGCTGAAGGTGCTGGCTACCCTGGAAAGCCAGGGCTACCTGCCCGCCGAGGCGGTCGTCGAGCTGCGCGAAGGGTATGAGTTCTTGCGCTATACCGAGCATGCCTTGCAGGCGATCGGCGATCGCCAGACGCAGATGCTGCCGGACGGCGAGCCGGACCGGACGCGGGTGGCCTTCATGCTCGGCTTCGACAGCTGGGAAGCGTTCCATCAGCAGCTGCGGTTCTGGCGCGAATGTGTCGCCCGACATTTCGCCAACGTGATCGCAGACCCGGGCGAGGATGAAGCGGGGCAGGGGCAACCGCTGGCTGGGCTCGAGTGGTTGCCGCTGTGGCAAGAACATTGGGACGAAGAATTCGCCTGTCGTCAGTTGGCCGAGGCGGGGTTTTCCAATCCGCAGGCCGCTTGCGAACGGCTCGGCGCGCTGCGCAGCGGCAGCCAGGTACGCACCATGCAGCGGCTCGGACGTGAGCGCCTGGACGGCTTCATCCCAAGGCTGCTGGCGCAGACGGTGGAGCACGACGATCCCGATCTGGTGCTCGAACGGGTGCTGCCCTTGATCGAGGCCGTGGCTCGACGCTCGGCCTACCTGGTCCTGTTGACGGAGAATCCGGGCGCCTTGCAGCGTTTGCTGGAGCTCTGTGCGGGCAGTCCATGGATCGCCGAACAGATCGCTCGTTTCCCGGTCCTGCTCGACGAGTTGCTCAACGCCGGGCGACTGTACAGCCCGCCGCAGGCGCCGGAGCTCGCCGCCGAGTTGCGCGAGCGGCTGATGCGCATTCCTGAGGACGACCTTGAGCAACAGATGGAGGCGCTGCGGCATTTCAAGCTGGCCCATCGGCTGCGGGTGGCTGCCTCGGAAATCGCCGGGACTCTGCCTCTGATGAAGGTCAGCGATTACCTTACCTGGCTGGCCGAGGCCATTCTCGAGCAGGTCTTCGCGCTGGCGTGGCGGCATACGGTGGCACGTCACGGCCAGCCGCCGCGCAGCGATGGTTCACTCTGCGATCCCGCCTTCGTGATTGTCGGTTACGGCAAGGTCGGCGGCCTGGAGCTGGGGCATGGATCGGATCTGGATCTGGTGTTCATTCACGACGGTGACCCCAATGCCGAGACCGATGGTGCCAAACCGATCGACGGGGCGCAGTTCTTCACCCGACTGGGCCAGCGGATCATCCATTTACTGACCACGCAGACCATCAGCGGGCAGTTGTACGAAGTCGACATGCGGCTGCGCCCGTCCGGCGCCGCCGGGTTGCTGGTGAGTTCGTTGAAAGCCTTCGAACGCTACCAGAGTGACGAGGCCTGGACCTGGGAGCATCAGGCGCTGGTTCGTGCTCGGGTGCTGGTGGGCTGCCCGCGGCTGGCGGCGGACTTTCAGCGGGTTCGCGTCGCCGTGCTCAGTCGTGAACGCGATCTGGCGCGGCTGCGTGGCGAAGTCAGCGAGATGCGCGGCAAGATGCGCGATAGCCTCGGGACACGGCGAACCCAGGCCGGACTGGGCGACAACGCCTTCGATCCACAGGCGAGCTTCGATCTCAAGCAGGATGCCGGTGGTATCGTGGATATCGAATTTATGGTGCAATACGCGGCTCTGGCGTGGTCGCATGGGCACCCCGAGCTGCTGCGCTACACCGATAACATCCGCATCCTCGATGGCCTCCAGCAGGCCGGGCTGATGCCCGCGGGCGAGGTCGGTCTGCTGCAGGAGGCCTACAAGGCCTATCGCGCTGCGGCGCACCGCCTGTCGTTGCAGAAACTGCCCGGCGAGGTGAGTGCGGACCAATTCCGTGAAGAACGCCAGGCGGTCATGCGCATCTGGCGCGAGCTGGGGCTCAGCTAGCCCCGCCGCAACCTTGCAACCTACGTAGCGAATTTCGAGGAGCTGGCAACGATGTCGATGTCCGACCGTGATGGCGTGATCTGGTATGACGGCGAACTGGTTCAATGGCGTGAGGCCACCACTCACGTACTGACCCATACCCTGCACTATGGGATGGGCGTTTTCGAAGGCGTACGCGCCTACAACACCCCTGACGGCACCGCCATCTTCCGCCTGCAGGCGCATACCGACAGGCTGTTCGATTCCGCGCACATCATGAACATGAAGATCCCGTTCACCAAGGACGAGGTCAACGAAGCGACCCGCGCCGCGGTGCGCGAGAACAATCTGGAAACCGCCTACATCCGTCCGATGGTGTTCTACGGATCCGAAGGCATGGGCCTGCGCGCCACCGGGCTGAAGGTCCACCTGATCGTCGCCGCCTGGCACTGGGGCGCCTACATGGGCGAAGAGGCACTGACCCAGGGCATCAAGGTCCGCACCAGCTCCTTCACCCGTCACCACGTCAACATCTCGATGACCCGCGCCAAGTCCAACGGCGCCTACATCAACTCGATGCTGGCCCTGCAGGAAGCGATTTCCGGCGGCGCCGACGAAGCGCTGATGCTCGATCCTGAGGGCTACGTGGCCGAGGGTTCGGGCGAGAACATCTTCATCATCAAGGACGGCGTCATCTACACCCCTGAAGTGACGGCCTGCCTCAACGGCATCACCCGTGGCACCGTGCTGACGTTGGCCGAAGAGCTTGGCATCAAGGTGATCGAAAAGCGCATCACCCGCGATGAGGTCTATATCGCTGACGAGGCCTTCTTCACCGGCACCGCCGCCGAAGTGACGCCTATCCGCGAAGTCGACGGTCGCCTGATCGGGCCCGGACGCCGTGGTCCGGTCACCGAGAAGCTGCAGAAGGCTTATTTCGATCTGGTCACCGGCCAGACCGCGGCGCACGCCGAATGGCGGACGCTGGTCAAATAAGCCGGGAGCTGGTAGCTAGGAGCCGGACGTGAAGAACACGCCGGCACGTGCTTCCAGCTTTTTGCTCAAGGCTTCGAGCTTATGAATATTTTGATCATTGGTCCCAGTTGGGTCGGCGACATGGTGATGGCGCAGACGCTGTTCGCCTGCCTGAAACAGCGCCATCGCGACTGTGAAATCGACGTGCTGGCGCCAGACTGGAGCCGTCCCATCCTCGAGCGGATGCCCGAGGTGCGTCAGGCGCTGAGCTTCCCGGTCGGCCACGGTGCGCTGGAAATGGCCACGCGCCGCAAGATCGCCCAGGGTTTGCGCGGCCGCTATGACCAAGCCATCGTGCTGCCCAACTCGTTGAAGTCGGCGCTGGTGCCGTTCTTTGCCGGCATTCCCAAGCGGACCGGCTGGCGCGGCGAGATGCGTTTCGGCCTGCTCAACGACATCCGTAAGCTGGACAAGGCGCGCTATCCCCTGATGATCGAGCGGTTCATGGCGCTGGCCTTCGAACCGGGCGCCACGCTGCCCGAGCCTTATCCTCAGCCTGCATTGCGCATCGAGACGCAGAGCCGCGAGGCGGCGCTTGCCAAGTTCGGTCTGAGCCTGGATCGGCCGGCGCTGGCCCTGTGTCCGGGCGCCGAGTTCGGTGAGTCCAAGCGTTGGCCTTCGGAGCATTTCGCCAAAGTCGCCGAGCTGAAAATCCGGCAGGGTTGGCAGGTCTGGCTGTTTGGCTCGAAGAACGACCGCGAGGTCGGCGAAGACATCCGCGCGCGCCTGATACCGGGTCTGCGGGAAGAGGCGATCAACCTCTCGGGCGAGACCAGCCTGGCCGAGGTGATTGACCTGCTGTCCTGTGCCGAGGCGGTGGTCTCCAACGATTCGGGGCTGATGCACGTGGCGGCGGCTGTCGCCCGGCCGTTGGTTGCGGTCTACGGTTCCACGTCGCCAGCGTTTACACCGCCGCTGTCGCAGCAGGTCGAGGTGGTGCGCCTCGGGCTCGATTGCAGCCCCTGCTTCGAGCGCACTTGTCGCTTCGGCCATAACAACTGCATGCGCGAGCTCAAGCCAAGACCTGTGGTCGAGGCGCTCGATCGCCTTGTTCCGCAGCCGGTCGAGGTCCGCTGAGTGCGTGTCCTGCTGGTCAAGACTTCCTCGCTGGGCGATGTCATCCATACGCTACCGGCGCTGACCGATGCGTTGCGAGCGCTGGGCGAGGTGCGCTTCGACTGGGTGGTGGAGGAGGGTTTCGCCGAGATCCCGAGTTGGCATCCCGCGGTCGACCAGGTCATTCCCGTGGCGCTCCGCCGCTGGCGCAAACACCCGCTGCAGACGCTGCGCAGCGGCGAGTGGGGCCGGTTCAAGGCGCGCCTTCGCGAACGGAAGTACGATCTGATCATCGATGCCCAGGGTCTGCTCAAGAGCGCCCTGCTGACGCGCTATGCCGATGCCGAGGTCGCCGGGCTCGACCGGCATTCGGCGCGCGAGCCGTTGGCGTCGCGTTTCTATGATCACCGCTACGCCGTGCCGCGTAATCAACATGCGCTGGAGCGGGTGCGCCAGCTGGTCGCCCAGGCGCTGGGATATTCGCTGCCGAGCGGTCTCGGTGATTACGGGCTGGATCGTGCGCGGCTGCAGCTGGGCAGCGGCGAGCCCTATCTGGTATTCCTGCACGGCACCACCTGGCCGAGCAAGCATTGGCCCGAGCCCTATTGGCGCGAGCTGGCCGAGCGCCTGAGCGCCGACGGCTGGGCGATCCGCCTGCCTTGGGGAAACGAGGCCGAGCGCGCTCGAGCCGAGCGAATCGCCGAGGGGCTTTCCCTGGTATCGGTGTTGCCTCGGCTGAACCTGGCTGGCGTCGCCGGGCAGATCGCCGGCGCGCGTGCCTGTGTGGCGGTGGACACCGGGCTCGGTCATCTGGCGGCGGCGCTCGATGTGCCGACGGTATCGCTCTATGGTCCAACCTTGCCCGGAAGGGTAGGCGCCTATGGACGATCCCAGGTCCATCTGTGTGCCAGCGGCCCGAACGCCGGCAGCGGCGATCGGGAAAAACCCTGTTTTGACGAGCTCCGTGCCGAGCGTGTCTTCAATAAACTTCAGACGCTGTTGCTGAAGCCGGAGAGTGTCTGATGCAACTGGCCTTTATTCTCTACAAATACTTCCCGTTCGGCGGGCTCCAGCGCGACTTCATGCGCATTGCGCTGGAGTGCCAGCGCCGTGGCCACGCCATCCGCGTCTATACGATGATCTGGGAAGGTGAGGTGCCCGAGGGTTTCGAGGTGCTCGTCGCTCCGGTCAAGGCGCTGTTCAACCATACCCGCAACGAACGTTTCACGGCCTGGGTCGAGGATGACCTGGCCAAGCGGCCAGTCGATCGGGTCGTGGGTTTCAACAAGATGCCGGGGCTCGACGTGTACTACGCGGCTGACCCCTGTTTCGAAGACAAGGCGCAGACCCTGCGCAACCCCGTCTATCGTCGCTGGGGTCGGTACAAACATTTCGCCCGCTATGAGCGGGCCGTTTTCGACCCCCAGTCGAAGACCGAGATCCTGATGATCTCCGAGGTGCAGCAGCCGCTCTTCGTCAAACACTACGGGACCCCGGCCGAGCGCTTTCACCTGCTGCCCCCCGGCATCGCCCAGGACCGCCGCGCGCCGCCGGATGCCGAAGCCGTTCGCGCCGATTTTCGTGCGGAATTCGGCCTGAACGACAGCCAGTTGCTGCTGGTGCAGATCGGTTCGGGCTTCAAGACCAAAGGTCTGGACCGCAGCCTCAAGGCTTTGGCAGCGCTGCCTCGCGAGATCAAACAGCGCACGCGGCTGTTCGTCATCGGCCAGGACGATCCCAAGCCTTTCCAGTTGCAGAGCACGGCGCTGGGCATCGCCGAACAGGTCGTGTTCCTCAAGGGCCGTAGCGATGTGCCACGCTTTCTGCTCGGCGCCGATCTGCTGATCCATCCCGCGTATAACGAGAATACCGGTACCGTGCTGCTCGAGGCGCTGGTGGCGGGGTTGCCGGTGCTGGTGACGGACGTTTGCGGCTATGCCCACTACATCGAAGACGCCGATTGCGGCCGTGTGGTGCCAAGCCCATTCGACCAGCAGGCCCTGAATGCGACGCTCGCGCAGATGCTCGCCGAAGGCGAACAGCGTGCGCTCTGGCAGCGCAATGCGCTGGCCTATGCCGATCAGGCCGATCTCTACAGCATGCCGGAGCGCGCGGCCGATGTGATCCTGGGGGCGCATTCGTGAGCCTTCGTCCGCAGGATGCGGTTGGAGTAGGCCCGGCAATGTTCGACAGGGACGCATGTGCCCCGGGAGGTGCCCGATGAAGCTGAAACTCGGCGAGCCGTTCGCTTCGCTGTGGGCCGGTCGCGACCCGTTCCAGGCGGTCGAGCAATTGCAAGGGCAGGTCTACCGGGAGCTCGAGGCACGGCGCACGCTGCGTACCGAGGTCGAGGGGCGTGGCTATTTCGTCAAGATCCACCGTGGCGTCGGCTGGGGAGAAATCATCAAGAATCTGGTCACCGCCAAGGCTCCGGTGCTGGGCGCGGGGCAAGAGTGGCGCGCGCTCGATCGGCTGCACCAGGCCGGGGTGCCGACCATGACTGCGGTGGCTTACGGCGAGCGAGGCAGCAATCCGGCAGCGCAGCATTCGTTCATCGTCACCGAAGAGCTGGCGCCTACCATCAGTCTCGAAGACTTCTGCCGCGACTGGCCTCAGCAGCCTCCGCCTGCTCGGCTGAAATGGGCGCTGATCGACGAGGTGGCGCGGATGACCGGGACCATGCACCGGGCCGGCGTCAACCACCGCGACTGCTACATCTGTCATTTCCTCCTGCATACCGATACGCCGGTTACGGCGGATGCCGTCAGGTTGTCGCTGATCGATCTGCACCGAGCCCAGACGCGAGCCGCAACGCCCCGGCGCTGGCGCGACAAGGACCTTGCTGGCCTCTATTTTTCTGCGATGGACATCGGTCTGACCGGCCGTGATCGCTTGCGCTTTCTGCGACGCTACTTCCAGAGGCCATTGCGCGAGATTCTGCGCGACGAGGCGCCGCTGCTTACGCGTCTGGCCCGCAAGGGCGCACAGCTGCAGGCGCGCTATGCGCGCAAATATGCACCGGGTCCCGGACAATGAGCCAATGGCAGGTTGCCGCTGATGCCTCGTCCGCGGCCGCTTCGGCGTTCCGTTCGCTCGAGGCGGTATTCACCCTCGAAGGCGAACGCATCGCCAGTGATCCATTGTCCGAAGTGATCCGCGTGACCGTCGACGAGCGACGCTATTACGTCAAGCGCTACCACGCGGCCGGTAAGGGCCTGCGTCGCTTTGTCGGTAGGCCGCGGGTCAAAGCGGAATGGCAGAACCTACGCTATTTCGAGTGTCTGGGCATTCCGGTGGCTCCAATGGTCGCCTGGGGTCTGGAGCGCCGCCATGGCCTTTTCGCCCGCGGCGCGCTGGTGACGCTGGAAGTGGAGAACACCACCGATATGGCGGCCATGGCGAAGGCCGGCGACCCTCGGTTATCCAATCGGGCCTGGGTCGATCACATCAGCCGCCAGCTGGCCCAGGCGACCCGCGCCCTGCACGAGCACCGGTTCGCCCACAACGACCTCAAGTGGCGGAATTTGCTGGTGAACGAAGCGGATCAGCTGTTTCTCATCGACTGTCCCACCGGCGACTTCTGGTGGGGGCCATTCCTGAGACACCGCGTCGTCAAGGACCTCGCCTGCCTGGACAAGGTGGCCAAGTATCGGCTGTCGCGCACCCAGCGCCTTCGCTTCTATCTTCAGTATCGGCAGCAGTCCCGCCTGATGCCGGCGGATCGCCCGATGATCCGGCAGATACTCACGTTCTTCGAGGGCCGCGAATGAAGGATTTTTTCGCCGACGACGACTACGACGTTCTGCAGCGCAATGGCATGGTCGACTTCGATTCTCTATGGGCGCTCGAACTGCCCGCCGTGGATGAGCTCAACCGCGGGCGAGGTGGTTGGAGCGGGGTCTATCGGCTCGAGGTCGAAGGCCGGGCCTACTACCTCAAGCGTCAGTCCAATCACCTTGCACGATCGCTGTTCAGCCCGTTTGGCGAGCCGACTTTCGCTCGCGAGTTTCGCAACATCCTCCTGTACCAGCGTCGGGGTATTCCCGCGTTGCAGGCGGCGTTTTTCGGGCAGCGCCGGCAGAAGGGTGAGATTCGGGCGATCCTGCTGACTCGTGCGCTGGACGGCTGGCGCGACCTGGGTGATTGGCTGTCGGGCTGGCGGGATCTGGAGCACGTCACCCGCGAGTCCATAGTCGAAGCGTGCGGGCGGCTTGCCCAACGGCTGCACGAGGCCGGCCAGAAGCATGGTTGCCTGTACCCCAAGCACATCTTTCTGCGCCGGGAAAACGATGGCTTCGACGCCTGTCTGATCGATCTGGAAAAGACCCGGCCGCTACTTTTCGGTCGCGGCGACCGGCTGCGCGATATCGAGACGCTGGTGCGCCGCGCGCGCGGCTGGCGTGAAGGTGACGTACGCGGTCTGCTCGCGGCCTATCTGGGGCTCGGTGCCGATGACGCTGCGCTCGATTCCTGGCTGGGGCGAATGTCGGCGCGCAGTCTGAACAAAGGAGCCAGGGCGTGAGGCTCGCCGAACTGCGTCATGCTGGCCGTTCACCGGCCTTGCCGCTGACGCTCTCGCTCGATGGCGAGTCCCTCGAACTGACGCAGTGGCTGCGGGTGCTGCCTGGCCAGCGTTACGTCGCCCGGGCCCGCTGGCAGGGACGAACGGTGCTCGCCAAGCTGTTCGTCGGCAACAAGGCCGAGCGGCATCTCGGGCGCGAACGTGATGGTGTTCAATGGCTCTCGCAGCAGGGCCTGCCCACGCCCGAACTGCTCGCCAGTGGCGCCGTGTCTGGAAAGGGTGGCTGGCTGCTGTTCGTCTATCTCGAAGATGCACTAAGCCTCGGCGAAGCCTGGCGTGCCGTCGAGCGACAAGCACCGCTGTCCGATGCACAACAGGCGATCCTCGGCGAGGCTCTGCAGTCGATAGCGGCACTGCACGCCAGGGGGCTGTGGCAGAGCGACCTGCATCTGGACAACCTGCTCAAGCAGGACGGCCAGCTGTGGCTGATCGATGGGGGAGGCATTCAGGCATCGGTGCCTGGCGAGCCGCTCGATCGTGCCCGCGTGCTGGAGAACCTAGGAGTGTTCTTCGCGCAGCTGCCGGCCACGCTCGAGCCTCATCTGGAAGAGCTGCTGGTGCATTACCTGCTGGCCAACGGCACGCACGCCTTGCCGCTGGAAAGTCTGCTCAAGGAGATTGCCCGCGTCAGGCGATGGCGGCTGAAGGACTTCCTCGGCAAGCTTGGACGTGACTGCACGCTGTTCAGCGTGCAGCGCAGTGCGAGCGAGCTGCGTGCGGTCTGCCGCGATGAGGTCCCCGCGCTGAGTGCCTTGCTGGACGATCCCGACGCGGCGATTGCCAACGGGCGCTCCCTCAAGCAGGGCGGTAGTGCCACCGTTGCGCTGGTCGAGCGTGAGGGGCGTCTGCTGGTGATCAAACGCTACAACCTCAAGAGCGTCGGACACTGGCTGCGTCGCTGCTGGCGCCCGACCCGTGCCTGGCATAGCTGGATGGAAGGGCATCGGCTCAATTTCGTCGGTATCGCCACTCCCAGGCCGCTGGCCATGCTCGAGCACCGGCGTCTGGGGTTGCGTGGGAGAAGCTACCTGGTTACCGAATACCTTGGCGGGCAGGATATAATCGAGGTTTTCGAGCCCTATCTCGACGGCGGACTGCCTGAGCACATGCTGCAAGCCGTTTGCGCATTGTTCGCAAGCTTCATCCGAGAGCGGATCAGCCATGGCGACCTCAAGGGCACCAACATGCTCTGGCGGGACGGGCAACTCTGGCTGATCGACCTCGATGCGGTGCGCCAGCATCCGGACTTGAACAGCACCAGTCCCGCCTTTGCCAAGGATCGGGCGCGCTTCCTGCGCAACTGGCCTGCGGAGTCCAACTTGCATCGGCTCCTCGACGAGCGGTTGCCGAAGGCGAACTCTGTGGACCCGGCGCGTCCGTGACATCAACACCAATCGCTGCTTCATGGTTGAAGCGGCAGAGTTAAGAGGCTTACCTGTGGCATTGACGATTCTCGGCCTTTCCGGCGCCCTCAGTCATGATCCTTCCGCAGCGCTGTACATCGACGGAAAGTTGATCGCGGCTGCCGAAGAAGAGCGCTTCGTGCGCGATAAGCACGCGAAGAACCGCATGCCTTACGAGTCCGCCAAGTTCTGTCTGGAGCAGACCGGTATCAAGCCGTCGGACGTTGACGTCGTCGCCATTCCGTTTGCACCGATCAGCATTTTCGAAAAGGCCCGCTGGCATTATGCCAAGCGCTACTGGTACGCGCCGGATCGGGCGTTGGATGCCATTCTTCTCGGAAATCGCCGCTATTACCGCTACAAGAAGCGCATTCAGTGGTGCCTGCAGCAGCTGGGATTCGATCTGAAGAAGGTGAAGATCGAGCCGGTCGAGCATCACCTTGCCCACGCGTCCAGTGCCTACCACTGCTCCGGCTTCAAGGAAAAAACCGCCATTCTCGGCATCGACGGCAAGGGCGAATACGCCACGACCTTCTTTGGCTACGGCGAGAACGGCCGTATCCACAAGATCAAGGAATTCTACGACCCTGACTCGTTGGGCGGCTTGTACGGTGCCATTACCGAGTTTCTCGGTTTCGAGATGCTCGACGGCGAATTCAAGGTCATGGGCATGGCGCCCTACGGTGATGCGAGCAAATACGACTTTTCGCGTCTGGCCACGTTCGAGAACGGCGAACTGACCATCAACACCGACTACGTCAACGTCATCGGTTTCCGCCGCTACAAGGAAAAGGGCAAGGGCTACTACTTCTCGCCCAAGCTGATCGAGTGGCTGGGGCCCAAGCGTGAAGGCGACATCGCCGACGATCCCTACATCCACTACGCCGCCAGCATGCAGGCCCTGTTCGAGAAGCTTGCCCTGGAGATGATGGATTACTACCTGGGCGACATCATTCGCGAGACCGGCAAGATCGCGTTCGCCGGTGGCTGCGCGCTCAACGTCAAGTTGAACCAGAAGATCATTGCGCGCCCGGACGTGAAGGAGTTGTTCGTACAGCCCGCCTCCGGCGACGCCGGAACCGCCGTGGGCGCGGCGGCATACATTTCGCACCAGCGCGGTGTGCCGGTGGAGAAGATGGAGCACGTCTACCTCGGCCCGTCCTACAGCAACGAAGACATAATCGCGGCCTGTGCCCGCCACCCGAGCCAGCCGCGCTGGCAGAAAATCGATGACATGCCGCAGCGCATCGCCCGGATCATGGTCGAGGGCAATCCCGTGGCCTGGTTCCAGGGGCGCATGGAGTTCGGGCCGCGCGCGCTGGGCGGGCGCTCGATCATCGGTTGCCCGAGCGTGCCGGGTGTGGCCGATCGCATCAACGAGCAGATCAAATTCCGCGAGCGCTGGAGGCCCTTCTGCCCGTCGATGCTGGATACCGTGGCGCCGCAGATGCTCAAGGTCGATCATCCTTCGCCGTTCATGACCTTTACCTTCGAGGTCAATGAGGAGTGGAAAGCGCGGGTCGGAGAAGTGGTGCATGAAGACGGCACATCCCGCGCCCAGGTATTGGAGCGCCGCCACAACCCGCGCTGGTACGACCTGATGGTCGAGCTGGAAAAGCTGACCGGCAACGGTGTTTCCCTGAACACGTCGCTTAACCGCCGTGGCGAGCCGATGATCTGCTCGCCGACGGACGCGCTGAACATGTTTTATGGATCGGATCTGGAGTATCTGATCATGGAAGACATTCTGGTAGTCAAGGACGGCAAGGAACTGGCATGAGCGCTGAGCGGCACGTTCTCCAGTTTTGCCATGGTTATGACGGCCCCTTTCTCGATTGCGCCCGTCAGTATGCGGCGCTGTTCGAGGGTAGCGAATACAGGGTCACGACCGTTTACCTGACTGGCGCGCCTGACGCCGAGGTCGAACAGGGCTCTGCCTCGAACGAGGTGATCTTCCTCGGTTACGACAGCAAAGCGGTGCGGGGGCTGAAGCTCGCGGCGATACGCGATATCCGTCGGATCGCCGCGTCCCGCGATTTCGTACTCTGCATCGCTCATCGCTCCAAACCGGCCTACGTGGCGCTGCTCGGCACTCGATTGCCAGTGATCAACGTGCATCACGCCTTCGGCGACTACGCACGCCGCTCGCGGCAGTTGTTCGCCAACCTGTTTCGCCGGCGCCTCTGGTTGCTGGGCGTCTCCGATGCCGTGCGCGACGATATCCGTCGTTGCCTGCCAGGTTGGCCTTCCGAGCGAATCGAAACCCTCTACAACCGTATCGATATCGAGGTGGTGCAGAGCCAGCAAGTCGGGCGGAATGCTGCACGCGAAGCGATGGGGCTGCCCGCCGGCTCCTGGGTTGTCGGCAATGTCGGACGCCTGCATCCGGACAAGGACCAGGCGACGCTGATTCGCGGTTTCGCACGCGCCTTGCCGCATCTGCCCGAAGAAAGCCTGCTGGTCGTTCTCGGGACTGGCCGTCTGGAAGGTCAGCTCAAGCAGCTTGCGGTAGCCGAGGGTATCGCCGAGCGGGTTCTGTTCCTGGGCCAGGTACCTTGGGCGCGCCGCTATTTCAAGGCGTTCGACGTTTTCGCGCTGACCTCGGATCATGAGCCGTTCGGCATGGTGCTGCTAGAGGCGATGGCGGCCGGTGTGCCGGTGATCTGCAGTGATTGTGGCGGCGGGCGTGAGGTGGTAGGCGATGCGGGAGCCCTTTTCCCATTTGGTGATGCCGCGGCGCTGGCTCAAAGGCTGATCGAAGCCGCTGCCGGAATGCCACCTGCGCAAGCCGGAATCGTCGCCAGTCGGCTTGAGCTTTTTTTCTCCGATCGCTCCGCTCGGCACCGATTCGCTGCTTTGATGGCGAAAGGGTTCGGTTACAACTCGGTGCGCGGCAGCAAAGTATGACTCTCTATTTTCTTCACGAGCCCCGTGGCGCTCTTGCACCTGCTAAACAACTTAAGGCCGGATACCCCGTATGGCGATGACTAAGCAGCTGCTGTACTTCCTGTATGGAGGTCATCCAACTTATATACGGGAGGCCAAGTTCAGCATTCTGACGGCGCTGGAACACTTGGGCGACGACGGAATCGTGATCCGGGTGATGACCGACCGTCCTGAGGATTTCGACGGTTGGCCGGTCATCACCGAGGCGCTTTCAGCAGAGCAGCTGTCGAGCTGGGCTGGCGAACATGGCTACACGCATCGCAAGAAGGCGTGCGCCATGGCCGCTGGGCTAGCATTCGCCGACAAGACCCTTTTCGTCGACTCGGATACGTTTTTCAAGTCAGATCCGAAGCCTCTGTTCGATCAGATTGGTAACGGTAGCTATCTGATGGACACTCTTGAATGGGAGTGGCGCGCAACAGCCGGCTTCAAGGAGTTCGTCGGGCTGCGAGCCGCATTATCCGCTCAAGGGGCCATGCCGCCAGATGATATGCGGATGTACAACAGCGGCATCTGTGGTCTTACGAGTGACGACGGGCCTCTGTTCCAGCAGTCGATCGGTCTCATCGATCAGTGGCATGAGTTCTGTGCGGAAATCCCGATCATCGAACAGGTGGCTCTGTCGTTTGCGCTACACGGCAAGACCGTGCACGAGGCGAACCATTGCATCCATCATTACTTCGGTAGCAAGCGTTACTTTCATGCCATGCTCGCCCTGTTCTTTTCCCGTCATGGCGAGGCTTACCACTCGTCACTCGTGGGCCTCAGTCGAGAGGTTCCGCGCAGCAAGCCCTGTCCGAAACCCTGGTGGCGCCTGTGGGCCAAATGGCGCCTCAAACCGTTTCCCAAGGCTGGGAGAAAGCAGGGGCGGTCGATCTTCTATGGTTGCCTGCTGCCTGACGATGCGTATTCCCAGATATGCCGAACGGCTTGGTGGGAGGGTGCTCTACAGGACATGGATGGCGGCTCGTTCGAGCAGTCTTTCAAGTCGGGGGTCTGGCCGAGCAATCTGCCCAGGCCTCCGAGCAAAGCTGATGAGCAGGCCGCGCTTGATTATTTTCACCAGCGCCTTGCCTCGGTCGATCAGACGACGAATACGCCGACCTGATATCACGCCGGCGACCATATGGCGCACCCGCAGTACAGTTTGTTTAGGATCTGTCAGTGAAGTACGTAGTTCTTGTCGTTATCTACAACCAGCGTTTGGCCGAAGGCGCGACGCTGCGGAGCCTGGAACGTAGTTTTCCGGAGGCGCTCAGGGAGCAAAGCTCTCTGGTTGTATGGAACAACGGTCCGAGTCTCCTTGAAGCTTCCGAGATCGAAGCCTTTCGTAGTGCTTCACGCTGGAAGTTCATCAAGATCGAAAATCGAACGGACAATCTTCCTTTGAGCATGGTGTACAACCGGATCGTGCAGATGGACGCCGAGCGATTCGTCTTTTTCGATCACGACACCGAGGTCGGTGAATCTTATTGGCAGGCTTTGGAAAACCATCCTTCGCTCGATGTGATCGCCCCTCGCATATGGGGGCAGCAGGTCTGTCATTACCCCAAACAACATAAACGGGTCGTCTCCACCGAGCAGCCTTTGGATGCCGAGGGCCTGATCACCATAACGTCCGGTATGGCGCTGTCTCGTCGCTTGCTGATGGAATTGGCCGCGGAAGAGGGCGAGGCGTTCGATGAGCGCTTTGCATTGTATGGCGTCGACGTCTCGCTCTTCGTACGAATTCAGCGGCTAGCGCGCAAGCTACCAATTGCGGCGGGTTGTTATGGCGACCTCCAGCACTCCCTGTCGGAACTGGAGCAAGAGAGCGAGCAGGTCAGTGCCTTTCGCGATCTGGAAAAGTTCTATGTCGCCATCCTGTTACGTCTGCATTACAAGGGCATCTCCAAGCCCAAGGTATTGCGCTACATGGTGCGACAGCTATTGGGCAAACGTCATCGCCTGATCCGCTATGCGCCCTCGTTGCTGCATTGCCTAGTACATGGGAAACATCCAAGGACGCTTGGAGAATGGACGGTGGTTGGACGCTCGATGAAGCGCAACTGACTAAGAGGAAATGGCATGGGATGGTTGTCGCGGTACAAGAAAAAGCAGGTCAAGCAGCGTATCGAGAAGGATCTGTCCCGCTTTGAGCAAGGCCCCGCCTTGTTCCGATTTCGTTACCCTGATTACGAAATCGGCGAAGGAAGCTACGGGGTGCCAGACGTTCGCGATTTCGGCGACGGCTCAACGCTCCGCATCGGAAGCTATACCTCGATCGCTGCGGATGTTCGAATCCTTTTGGGTGGTAACCATCGCATCGATTGGCTGAGTACGTTTCCCTTTCCTGCCATGTTCGAAGAGGTTTCGAATATTGATTATAACGGTACCCGTGGAGACGTGGTCGTCGGCAGTGATGTCTGGTTGTGCACCGGATGCATTGTGCTTTCTGGTGTAACCATCGGCCATGGCGCCGTCGTTGCGGCTGGTGCGATCGTTACCCGTGATGTCGAGCCTTACAGCGTTGTGGCTGGCAATCCGGCTCGCCATCTGCGGTGGAGGTTCGATGCCGAGCACCGCGACGCTTTGCTGGCATCGCAGTGGTGGAGTTGGCCTGAGCGGGAGATTCGATCCGTGGCAAAGCTACTCTGTTCAAACGATATAACTGCGTTTATGGAATACGTCGCTCGCCGCACTCATTGAGCAGTTCTCCTTCGCCCACAAGGTGCGCGGCGGGGATCGGTGCGCCGATAATTTCAGGGTAGCGAAAGGTTTCGCTTCCTAGGAGATAGTCACCCAGTGCGGCTGATGAGGTAGGGTTGTCGAGCAGGTCTATCAGTTCTTCCGCCGTTTGGAATTCCGGTATTTCGGGCGTTCGAAAGCTGTTTGTGCTCGCTAGAAAGATTGCGCAGGGCACTTGGACAATCAGTGTTTCGAAAAGGCTGGTCGTGTTGAACCCCACTGCGGCGGTAAAGCGTTGTGCGCTCAGGGTATCGGCCAGGTAGCTGTCTTCGTCCAGCGTGGCCTGGCGCGGCAGGACGTCGAGCAATCGCTTGGACTCCCTCATGAAGGGGTGCATGCGTACCGTTATTCTGTAGTCTTCGGGAAGCTCGGATAAAAGTTCGAGCAGTTCCACGCACCCTTGTTCGTCTTTTGGGCCGGGAAGCAGGCAGAGGAGGTGCGGACGAACACTTGCTTCGGCTGCGACGGCCGGTGTTGGGCGAGCCGTTCCATGTTTTAGGTAACCTGCTGTCAGCATCTCGAATTCCATGTCGATGCCTTGCCTGTGGTGAAATGCCGAAATCTGTTCGCGGCAGAACTCGCTCCAGATCAACAGGTACTGTGCAGTTACGTTTTCGTAGTTGATCACGGCGAGCGGCGGTTTTTGGCCGTGGTCATAATAAAAGCCATGTTGAAGCGAGAAGGTAGCGACGCCGTGCGCTCTGCAAGCCGTTGTCAGAAAGCATTCCGGCGCGTTCGAGCTGTTGTAGGCGACTAGTCGAGTTATTTTCTTCGTCAGCCCTTTTTCGTCGATCGCTTTGAAGTGTTTGATCGCGTAGCTCGCGGCACAGAAGACGAAAAAGCGGTTTATTGGGGTTTCCCTGCTGCGCCAGGCTATTCGAGCGGCAAACCATAACGCAGAGATATCTAGCTTCTTGTACGTGTCCTCCGACAGGTTGGGGATGCGCACGAAGTGGAACCTTTGTTCTTGGTATTCGGATATTCGCTGGATATCTTCGGCGCTTCTCCTGTGGTCATCTCTCTCGACTGTCCAGGTGAAAACGTTGCCAACAAGATCTGCCGCCATGGTGTATCTGGGTGTCGAGAGCAGTAGCTTGCGGGCTCGCTTCAGTTTTTTCCGGTTTGTTCGTTTGTCATAAAGAATGTTGGCCAATATCGCTGCGATGGGCTTGGAAAGCTCATAAATTCCATAGCGCTCGCCCTGTAACCGCTTTTTGATTCTTGCATATACGTCGTACATCGGATTGTCGTTTGCCTGGAACGCTTTATACGGGCGGAAAGAATATTACGTCAGGGCACTATGCGTCTCGATAGACTTGGCCCGCTGTGTCGGGTGTCGGGGCAACGGGTTGGTCGCAGAGGGGTGGCCTAACGACGCCTTCAGTCGTTATCCTGTCGCCTTTTTTTGCGGCGTTGCCGCGTAGTTTGAGGCTTGTATGCGAGATTCTGTACTGAAGGTTTTCATTGGCTACGATCCGGTCGAGAGCGTGGCTTGGCATGTGATGGCGCATTCCATTCTTTCCCGCAGCTCCATTCCGGTAGCGCTGATTCCTGTGAATTTGAAGAACCTGACCGGAATCTACGACCGGCCGCGGGATGCGAAACAATCGAACGAATTCTCCTTTACACGGTTTCTGACGCCTTATCTGAGTGATTACACCGGCTACGCCGTCTTCTTTGACTGCGACATGATGCTGCGTACCGATATCGCGGAAATTCTGCAGGCTGTGGAACGTGATCCGGGCAAGGCGGTGTATGTGGTCAAACACGACTATGAACCGCGGGACGGTGTGAAGTACCTCAACACCGTCCAATACAAATACCCTCGAAAGAACTGGTCCTCGGTGGTGCTTTGGGACTGCGCGCATCCATCCAACCGTGTCGTGACCGATACCTACGTGGGCGATGCCTCGGCCATGCAACTGCATCGCTTCCAGTGGCTCGACGATAGCGAAATCGGTGAGCTGGATGTTCGCTGGAACTGGCTGGTGGGTGAATACTTGGAGCCTCCGGCCGATGTTCGCAACGTGCATTGGACCGTAGGCGGGCCGTATTTCGAGGAGTATTGCAACGCTGACTTCGCCGAGGAGTGGTTTGCCGAGCATGCGAAGATGACCTTCTGCCAGCAGCGACCCAAGTAAGCGGCGCCGCGCCACGGATATTGCTCGGTCAATAGGTGGCGCGCTTGCATTGTGAGCCTTTGCGTCTGCCTGGCGGTGGGTGCGCGCCGCGTCTATCCAGGCGAGATGCTACAATCCGCCTCATATCTTTTGAGCTGCCCGTTCTATGTCCGAGTCTTCCAGTGACCGCTTGTCTAGCCTGAAACTGTACATCCGGCTGCTTTCGTATGTGCGCCGCTACTGGTTCATGTTCGCCGTGAGTATGGTGGGCTACGTGATCTTTGCCTCAACGCAACCCATGATGGCAGGGCTGCTGAAATATTTTGTCGACGGCCTGGCACAGCCCGAACAGAGCGTGACCCAATTGCCAGTGCTTGGAGAGATGCAGCTCCTCTATGGTGTGCCGCTGGCGCTGCTTCTCATCACTATATGGCAGGGGATCGGTTCGTTTCTCGGTGGTTATTACCTGGCGCGCGTATCGCTGGGACTGGTGCAGGACCTGCGCCTTGCGTTGTTCGACAGCCTGCTCAGACTGCCCAACCGGTACTTCGACAACCATGCCTCGGGGCATCTGATCTCGAGGATCACTTTCAACGTCACTATGGTAACGGGCGCCGCAACCGACGCGCTCAAGGTCATCGTGCGCGAAGGCCTTACGGTGCTCGCACTGTTCGGTTATCTACTGTGGATGAACTGGAAGCTTACGCTGGTGATGGTGGCAGTGTTGCCGGTTATCTCTCTGATGGTTAATGCGGCGAGTCGGCGTTTCCGCAGCCAGAGCCGCAAGATTCAAGGTGCCATGGGAGAACTCACTCACGTGGCATCGGAAACCATTCAGGGCTATCGCGTGGTTCGCAGCTTCGGCGGGGAGAACTATGAGAGCAAGCGATTCTACGAGGCCAGCGACGACAACTCCCGCAAGCAGCTGAAAATGATCCGCACCTCCGCGGTGTACACCCCGATGCTGCAACTGGTCACCTATAGCGCCATGGCGCTGCTGATGTTTCTCGTGCTCTTCTTGCGCGGTGATGCAACGGTGGGTGACCTGGTCGCGTACATCACTGCGGCTGGGCTGCTGCCCAAGCCGATCCGCCAGCTTTCGGAGGTCAGCTCGACCATCCAGAAAGGTCTCGCCGGTGCAGAAAGCATCTTCGAGCAGCTGGATGAGGAGCCCGAAATCGACCACGGTACCGAGGTGCGCGAACGTGCTCAGGGGCGTCTGGAGGTTCGCAATCTGAATTTCACCTACCCTGGCACCGAAAAAATGATCCTCAAGGGAATCAATTTTACGGTCGAGCCGGGGCAACTGGTCGCCCTGGTCGGGCGCTCGGGGAGCGGCAAGTCGACACTGGCCAATCTCATCCCCCGTTTCTATCAGCATCAGGAAGGAGAAATCCTGCTGGATGGGCTGGACATCGAGCGCTATACGCTAGCCAATCTGCGCAAGCACATTGCTTTAGTGACGCAGCAGGTCACGCTGTTCAATGCAACGGTAGCCGGCAACATCGCCTATGGCGATCTTGCCTCCGCACCGCCGAGCGCTATCCGCAAGGCCGCAGAGGATGCCTATGCGGCGGAATTCATAGACAACCTTCCTCAGGGCTTCGAAACGCTGGTCGGAGAGAACGGCGTGCTGCTATCCGGCGGACAGCGCCAGCGCCTAGCAATCGCCAGGGCATTGTTGAAAGACGCTCCGGTGCTGATCCTCGACGAAGCGACTTCGGCCCTCGATACCGAGTCTGAGCGCCATATTCAGGCCGCCCTTGATGTAGCGATGAAAGGCCGCACTACCCTGGTAATCGCTCATAGGCTGTCGACTATCGAAAAGGCCGACCTCATTCTGGTGATGGATCAGGGTACGATCGTCGAGCGGGGTACTCATTCCGAGCTGTTGGCGCAGGGTGGGTACTACGCAAGACTTCACTCGCGTCAGTTCGCTGATGAGAAGCCCGAAGAGACGAGCGATGCTCTAAGTTGAGTGTCTTGCTTTCACGTGCTTACTTATGCCGCCGCACCGCTTCTAGGCTCGGCCTTGGCCACCCAAATGGTCTACGAACGTAAATGCTTAAACTTCTGTTCTTGGTTCAGAGCGAGCAGCGTGCAATTCTGGACCGGCTTTATCAGGCGATTGGTGATAATTCGATTTGCGACATTCGCTGGCTCGATAAGAAGCAGCAATCGAACCTGCGTCTTTACTTCGAGCAGCACGTCGACGTTTCGCGTTACGACCGTATTGTTTTTTTCCTGCGCTTCAAGCAGGAGCTTCGCCAGGCTGGCTTCATTCGCAACATTCCTAATCTTGTAATCCTTGAGCACGATGCCTACCAGAACTACATCCCTTGCAAGTACAAGGGGAAGTTCAGCAGGCACTATCGCCGCTTGCCCGGCGCGCGGATTCTGGTATCCAGCGCAGTCGTCGCACGGCGATTGCAAGAAGAAGGATTCGACGCAGTCTTCGTGCCAAAAGGGTACGACCAGACGTTACTGAGAAACCTGGATGGTCCCCGCGATATTGAACTCGGCTTTCTGGGCAGCACCAAGAGCCAGGCTTACGCAGGGCGCAGGCTGCTGCTGGATGAGTTGGCGAAAGCGGAGAAGCTTGTTGTCGCCCGGACCACCTCGGGTGCCGAATATCTGGAGACCCTCAATCGCATCCGCTTCTTCGTCAGCGCGGACGTGGGGATGGGCGAATACATGATCAAGAACTTCGAGGCCATGGCCTGTGGTTGCGTCCTGCTGGCGTTCGACCAGGGCGCCGAGGAGAATCGTGCACTCGGGTTCGTCGACATGGAAAACATCGTGCTCTACAAGACGGTGTCCGAGTTGAGAGCGAAGCTGTCGATATTGCGGGCCGATCCGGGGCTGGCCGATCGGATCGCTTTCAGCGGGCAACGCCTCGCCGAGAGTCGCTACAGTTTCGAGCGGATTGGCGCGGCAGCGGTGGACGCCATGAAGCCGCCGTTGCGGGCCGTGCCGCCGCCCAATTGGCTTGATAAACTCCGCTACCGCTTTGGATGGTGAGCATGCCCGCGCCGCGCCTTGTATTTCTCATTCCTTATTTCGGGCAATGGCCATTCTGGATGCCATTCTTCCTGAAAAGCGTGGAAGGCAATCCGGACATTCAGTGGATATTCTTCTCTGATTGCGGAGTTCCCGATGGTCTGCCGACCAACGTCGCCCTGAGGCCAATGAGCTTCGAGCGTTACTGTGACCTGGTGTCGCAACGGCTGGGAATCGAGTTTCGCCCATCCAATCCCTACAAACTGTGCGATATCAAGCCGGCGCTTGGCTACATCCACGCTGACGAGCTCGACGGCTACGATTTCTGGGGCTTTAGCGACATCGACCTGGTGTACGGCAATCTGAGAGCCTATTTCTCGCCGCAGCGTCTGGCCCGCTTCGACCTGCTCTCGACCCATGATCGGCGCGTTTCCGGTCATCTCTGCCTGCTACGCAACACGCCGAAGATGCGGGAAGCCTTCAAGCAGGTGCCAGGATGGCGGCAGAAATTCAGCGTCGATGAGCACAACGCTTTTGACGAGGGAGCGTTCAGTCGTTTGTTCATCCGCCACAAGAACTGGCCAGAGCCGATGAGGCTCCTGGCAGACAGATTCAACCCGTGGCGTCGCAACAGTGAGTTCGCCGAGGCCTTCACAACGCCCAATGCGCGGATCGTTTGGCATGACGGTAAGGCTTGTTTCCCCTCGCGTTGGATCTGGCGCGACGGCGAATTGACCAATGATCTCGACGGCGCTCGTCCGTTTCCCTACTTCCATTTCATCACTTGGAAGTCGAAGGTTTGGCCCAATCTTGCGCCGGAAAGCCTGGTGCCCCAGGCCGATCTGGCGCACGCCTCGGCCTGGAGCGTGACATCCGAAGGGTTTCGCTCTGTAAACGGTTGACGACAATTCGCACGCGGACCTGGCTTTGGAGGCCGAATTGAAAGCGTTAGTGTCATTTTTTTCGGCAGATCGGCGTTCCGCATACTTCACCGTGGCGCTAGTGCTTTTTATAGGCAGCTACCTTGTCCTGCCGACGGCCAAGATGGTCAACAACGTGTATTACGCGGTTCTGGCGCTACCGTCCTTGGGTGTACTGCTTTACTACCGGGGGGCGGGGGTCAAGGCGTCTTCCGATCTTCTGCTCTGGGCGTTGCTGCTGGCATGGTTCGCCGTGGTAGGCATCTGGTCGGGTGATGCCCAGCATTACAAGCATCTTCTCTATGTCGCGCTTTTTGTTCTCACGGTCAGTCGTCTGATTGACCCTCAGCCGTTTCGGCACCCGCTGTTCGCCAGAGCGCTGTACTGGATTCTCGTCGGCTACGTATCGGGTTCCGCGCTGTTCTATTGGGAGACCGGCCATTACGCGCTGGGCGAGCGGGTGCTCTGGCTGCCTTCGAGAATGACCGGACCGATCTACACGAGCATGTGGATTGCCTGCTGTTTTGCTCTGGCGCTGCCTGGCTGGCTTCGTTCGCGCCAGTTCGCCGAGCTGGCGTTCGCGCTGCTGGTGGCGCTGTTCTGCATGGGATATGTCTTGCAAAGCCGCTCCGGATTGGTGGCCTTGGCCGCGCTCGTACTACTGGCTTCGATCTATCTCTCGTTTCGCCGCCTGCGCGATTCGCTCTGGCTGGCGGGCAGCCTGGTGATAGTGGGCAGTTTCGCGCTCTGGGCAGGTCTGACATATCCCGAGGTGGGCAGCTTATTCGAACGCGCCGACGCGGGTCGGCTCCAGCTATGGAGCATCATGCTGCACGAGTGGTACGCGTGCGGTCTTTGGATGGGTTGCGGACTTGAGCATCGAACCGACCAGTTGCTGCTCAACGGCGAGGCCATCAACCATCCGCACAGTATCTTCCTTTCGCTCGGCGTATTCGGTGGTGCCGTGGCGCTCGTCATCTTCGTGGCATTGATGACCGTAGTGCTGAGACGTGCTTGGCTAAGCCGGGATCCCTGGGGGCTATACCTTGCGACGGCTTTGATTGGCTTGAATTTCGATGGGACCAAGCTGATCGGCAACCCCGACGAGCTTTGGCTGTTGGTCATTCTTCCTGCTTGTCTGATCAGCCATCCGCGCCTTTCTGCTTCGCACTCAGGCTAGGCTGCCGCTGTACCTATAAGCCAGCCGGCAGACTGATGGCCTGGCCACGTTCACAGGCGGTCCAAAGCGCCCCAGGCTCGAGCGGCAGTTGTTCCTTGCGCGCATATTTCTCGAAGTGCTCGCGGTTGCGCCTGATCAGCGCTTTCGACAGAGGCTTGCGACGCAGGCGCATATCGGCCACATCGATCAGTCCGTACTCGCCATTGGCGGTGATCACGATGTTGCCCGCGTGCAACGACCGGAAATAAACGCCCCTTGCATGCAGCTGGTTTATGAATCTCGCCAGCGAGGGAAGGATGTCTCGCCATTGCTCAGGGGAGTGTCTGAGTCTGTCGCTCAGGGTGTCTCCGAGTAACGGCTGATAGCGGACGGCCGTACGGCGTGCATCGTCGAGGCGATAGCATGCAAGTGGTGTGACTGTCGGAATCCCAAGAGCAGAAAGCCCCACGGCGTTGTCGTAAAAGCGTTGTGAACTCGGGCGAAGCAAGGTTGAGGAAAACATACGCTTGCGGCGAAAAATCTTGAGAATCTCGCCATTGTTCAGTGCGTAGACTTTCGGTCCGAAGCTGTCCTTCTCCAAAATGCGAGCGCCCGCAAGCATCTGCTGCAGTTCTGCGTCGGCAAGTTTGCGGTGTATGTTCAAAGCGGGGGCCATCATTGCCTGAAAAGCGCACATGATGCCGCAGAGGCGTACTCGAATGCCATGCGGCTTACCAGCGCTTGTTTCCAATCGAGGTGATGGCATTGAATCTGCCTGCGAAGAGGCATTTGTACGGCATGTTATTATTATCGCTTCCGCCCGCCCGAGAGTTCCCATGAAATTATCCCTGCCCCGTTTCGATCGCGCGCCCGTTCTGGTGGTGGGCGATGTCATGCTCGACCGCTACTGGCATGGCGGTACGTCGCGGATTTCTCCGGAAGCGCCGGTGCCGGTGGTGCGGGTCGATCAGATTGAGGATCGGCCGGGCGGCGCGGCCAACGTCGCGCTGAATATCGCGGCGCTTGGCGCGCCAGCTTCTCTGGTTGGCGTGACGGGCGTCGACGAAGCGGGGCAGAGCCTGTCCGATAGCCTGGCTGCGGCGGGGGTCCAGGCGCACTTTCAACAGATCGAGAGCCAGCCGACCATCGTCAAGCTGCGCGTTATGAGTCGTCACCAGCAGCTGCTGCGGATGGACTTCGAAGAGCCCTTCGATACCGACCCCGCACAGCTGTTTGCCTCGACCGACGCGCTGCTTTCTGGGGTCAAGGTGCTGGTGTTGTCGGATTACGGCAAGGGCGCGCTGAAGAATCATCAGGCCCTCATCCAGGCTGCGCGGGCGAAAGGCATCCCGGTGTTGGCCGATCCTAAGGGCAAGAATTTCGAGGTCTATCGCGGCGCCACGCTGATCACGCCGAACCTGGCGGAGTTCGAGGCGGTGGTGGGTCCCTGTGTCGACGAGGCGGATCTTGTTGCGAAGGGCTTAGCGCTGATCGAGGATCTGGATATGCAGGCGCTGCTGGTCACGCGCGGTGAGCATGGCATGACCTTGCTGCGTCCCGGTTGTCCCGAGCTGCACCTGCCGGCGCGTGCCCGTGAAGTCTTCGATGTGACCGGTGCGGGCGATACGGTGATCTCTACCCTGGCGGCGAGCCTCGCGGCGGGCGAGCAACTGCCTCAGGCGGTGGCGCTGGCCAACCTGGCGGCGGGAATCGTGGTCGGCAAGCTCGGGACCGCCTGCATTAGCGCGCCGGAGTTGCGCCGCGCGGTGCAGCGCGAGGAGGGCTCAGAGCGGGGCGTGATGACGCTCGAGCAGTTGCTGACAGTGATCGAGGATGCGCGCGCTCAGGGCGAGAAGATCGTCTTCACCAACGGCTGCTTCGACATCCTGCACGCCGGCCATGTGACTTATCTTGAGCAGGCGCGCGCGCAGGGCGATCGGCTGGTGGTGGCGGTCAACGACGACGGCTCGGTCAGCCGTCTGAAAGGCCCAGGGCGGCCGATCAACTCGGTCGATCGGCGCATGGCCGTGCTGGCCGGGCTCGGTGCGGTGGACTGGGTGGTCTGTTTCCCCGAAGACACGCCGGAAAACCTGCTGGCGCAGGTCAAGCCCGATGTGCTGGTCAAGGGTGGCGACTATGGGGTCGACCAAGTGGTCGGTGCCGATCTGGTCAAGGCCTATGGCGGTACGGTGAAGGTGCTCGGGCTGGTCGAGAACAGCTCCACGACCGCCATCGTCGAGAAGATCCGCAGCCGTTGACGTATCGTGGCTGCGTCAGCTGGCGTTCTGCCGGGGGCGCGTCGGCACCGGAGGCTGGATGTTCTGCTGGCTGATCCAGTCCTTCCAGCGGGTGCGTTCCTCGCGCACGATCCAGCCAGTCTGCGGCGCGAAACTTTCCGAAAGGCAAACGCCACGGGTACTGACGGGCGTCAGCATGCCTTTGCGTAACGTCAGCAGCTCCGCCGTCGGGCGGCCTTCGTGCAACGGGATCAGGTAGAGGTCGGGCTTGCTGCGCTCCAGTCGAGCGACCAGCTTGTCGTCCTCGATGCGCTCGTCGACATGAAACAGGCTCAGCTGCTTGCAATCCTTGGGCAAGTCCAGGCGCATGTCGTAGACCAGTTGCAGCGAGGCGGTGGGCAGGTGCACGTAGGCCCGGGGCCGCTCCATCAGCGTCATGCTTCCGCATTGCACGGGGCGCGCCGAACCAGATAGCGAGCCCAGGCTGAAATTGGCCGATTCTCGGTAGCGCAGCGCATTGGCGTAGGGCGTTGGCAGCCAGGTATCACCAAAGCGGCCAGCGAGCCAGCCGTCACTGGTTTCGAGCAGGCATTCCTCGGCAATCTCCTGGATGGCGGTAAGCAGCGGCAGGTTGAGTTCGTGGGCCGGAACGTAGCCGGAAATCAGCTTGAGGACGACGTCGCCGCGATCTAGGCGTTGCTGGCGCACCAGGACCCAGTACTCGCGCCCCTGCCACTCGAGGGTCAGGCGTACCGAAACGCCCAGATTGGCCAGCTGGACGGAGAAACGCTCCGGATCTTCGACGTCGATCGGGCGGCGGCGCTCGAGCATCTGGCTGAAGTTGAGCGGCGTGCCCAGGCTCTGGTAGCGCAGGCCTTCAGGGCTGGCCTCGACGCTCAGGGGCAGGGTCTTGAAGGAAGCGGGGTTCTTTCGGATGAGGACTCGCGGCATCTCGGGCTCCTTCTCGCGTCGGGCGTGGCCGCTCGGGCGGCTCAGGATTGTTGGTTTAATACGGCCGCAACGCTGGCGACGTTATCCGACAGATGTTGCAGGTTGATGGTTCCGACGATTGCGCTGGCGACACCGGGCTCGCCGAACAGCAGCTCGAAGCTGCGCCTCACCGGGTCTTCGCCGTCGGCAAGGCACGCGTGGCCGCTGGCCAGGGCCTTTTTCACCAGGATGCCTTTGCCGTGTGCGGCGGCGTAATCGATCACCGCTTTCTCCTCGCGCGCTTGCAGGTTGTAGGTGACCATCGCGCAGTCTCCTTCGCGCAGGGCGAGCAGGCCACCCTCGACGGTCTTGCCGGAAAAGCCGAACGCCAGCAGCTTGCCCTCGCGCTTGAGTTCGGCGAGCGTCTGGTAGACGTCCGATTGTTCGAGGATCGCCAGGTCGTTGCCGTCGGAATGAACCAGTACCAAGTCGATCCGGTCGGTTTTCAGGCGCCTGAGGCTGCGCTCCACCGAATAGCGGGTGTGGGCGGCGGAAAAGTCGAAGCGCGACTGGCCGTTCTCGAATTCCTCTCCGACCTTGCTCACCAGCACCCAGTCGTTCCGCTGCCCCTGCAGTAGCGGTCCGAGACGCTCCTCACTGGTGCCGTATGCCGGCGCGGTGTCGATCAGGTTGATGCCCAGCTCGCGGGCGCAGGCCAGCAGGCGGAGAGCCTGCTCGTCGTCGGGGATGGTGAATCCGTTCGGGTACTTGACGCCCTGGTCGCGGCCGAGCTTCACGGTGCCCAGGCCCAGCGGCGATACGCGAAGGCCGGTGCTGCCCAGCGGGCGATGCAGGTCATGCAGCGTCTTCACGGTAGCAGCTCCTCCCAGAACGGCTTGGCCATCGGTGGGCGTGGCAGGGCGGGAAGCGGCTCATGGGGCGTGGGCTGAATCCCGTCGCGGGTCAGCACCGCTTCGACGCGGTCGGAAAAGTCTGGTGCCAGGGCAAGCTTGGTCGGCCAGCCGACCAGCAGGCGGCCCTGTTCGGCGAGGAAGGCGTTGTCCGGCCTGACCTGGTTCGATTGCGCCGGCTCGGCGCGCTCGACCCGCAACGTCGCCCACTGCGCATCGCTGAGGTCGATCCAGGGCACCAGGTCCGCCAGCTCGCGCCTGGCGGCTTCGATCTGCGCTTCGGGGGAGCGCGCCACGCCGTCCGCCTCGGCAAGGTCGCCGCCCAGGTACCAGACCCAGCGGCCATCGCTTGCCGGATGGCTGGTCACCGTGACGCGTGGCTTGGTGCCGCCCCCCAGGCAATGGGCGTACAGCGGCTTGAGGTTGACCGACTTGACGATGACCATGTGCAGCGGTCGCCGCTGCATGGCGGGTTGGTCCAGCCCCAGCGAGGCGAGCAGTTCGGCATTGCCGGCGCCGGCGTTGAGTACGATGCGTTGGGCCCGTATCGCGACGCCGTCGACGATCAGTCCGACGAGCTCGCCGCTCTCGCGCAGGGGTTCGATCTGCGTCGCGGCCATCAGGCTGTCTCCGGCCAGCTGGGCCAGGCGCGCGATCAGGCTGGGTACGTCGAGTACCAGCTCGCTCAGGCGATACACCTTGCCCTTGAAGCGGGCATTCTGCAGCGCAGGGGGCAGCGCGTTGCCCTTGACCTGCTCGACGCGCGAGCGCACCGCTTTGCTGGCGAAGAAGCTGGTGAGGTTGCCGGCCAGCGTGCCGGGCGACCACAGGTAATGTGCATCCGACAGCAGGCGTACGCCCGCCAGATCGAGTTCGCCGGCACCGCCGATCGCTTCGCGCCAGCGGCGTGGCATGTCGGCGATGGCCTCGGAGGCGCCGGTCAGCGCGCCGTGCAGTGCATACTTGGTGCCGCCGTGGATGATGCCCTGGGATTTGATGCTCTGTCCGCCACCCAGCGCGCCGCGCTCCAGCAGTACCGTCGAATAGCCCTGTTGGCGCAGGCGCGCATTGAGCCATAAACCGGCGACGCCGCCGCCGACGATCAGTACGTCTGTGCTCAGGGATGTGGACATGTCCGGCCTCGCGTTGAAAACAGGCAGTATAACCCGCGCCGTTCAGGCGGGTTTCGGCAGGCGCTGCCAGGTCAGTGTCCAGTGCTGCTGGAAAACAGCTGTATCACCACCACGCCCGCGATGATCAGCACCATTCCCAGCACTGCCGGCAGATCGAGCTTCTGCGCGTAGAGGACCGAGGCGGCGACGCTCACCAGAACGATGCCCAGGCCCGCCCAGATCGCATAGGCGATACCCACGGGGATGCTCTTGACGACCAGGCTCAGCATCCAGAACGAGGTGCCATAGCCGAATACGACCAGCGCCAGTGGCAACGGCTTGTTGAACCCGTCGAGCGCTTTCATCGAGGTGGTGGCGATCACTTCTGCGACGATGGCGAAGGCGAGGTAGAGGTAGGCGGGCATGGGCAGTCCTTGAGCGAGGGGCGGGCGGTTACGCTTCGAGAGTGACAGGCAACGCTAGCATTGATCGCCCGCCCGGCGCATGGCTGGCCGCGCCCCGCATCGGTACGCTCCGCGTCACCGCCGGCTTTTGCTAAGCTGCGCGGCCATGAACAGACCCCTCTATACGCTGCTTTTTCATCTCGCCCTGCCGCTGATCGCGCTGCGCCTGCTGTGGCGTGCCTGGCGGGCTCCGGCATATGCACGCCGAGTCGGCGAGCGCTTCGCCGTTGGCCCGCCACCCCTGCGCCAGGGCGGCATCTGGGTGCATGCGGTCTCGGTGGGCGAAAGCATTGCCGCCGCCCCGATGATCCGCGAGCTGATGGCGCGGTATCCGCAAATGCCGATCACCATCACCTGTATGACCCCCACCGGTTCCGAGCGCATCCAGGCGCTGTTCGGCGACAGCGTCCAGCATTGCTATCTGCCCTATGACCTGCCCTGGGCTGCGGCGCGCTTTCTCGATCGCCTGCGCCCGCAGCTGGCGGTGGTGATGGAAACCGAGCTGTGGCCCAACCACATCCATCAGTGTGCCCGGCGCGGTATCCCGGTGGTTCTGGCCAACGCGCGGTTGTCCGAGCGTTCGGCCCGCGGTTATGGGCGGCTCGGCGGGCTCGTCGCGCCGATGCTGGCCGAACTGGCCTGCATCGCCGTGCAGACCGAGGCCGAGGCCGAGCGCTTCCGGGCGCTGGGCGCGCGCGCGGAAGCGGTGCAGGTGACCGGGTCGATCAAGTACGACCTGGCCATCGATCCCCAGCTCCCTGAGCGCGCCACCCATCAGCGGCAGGCATGGCAGGGGCGGCCGGTGTGGATCGCGGCCAGTACCCATCGTGGCGAAGACGAGGTCGTCCTCTCGGCTCACCGCCAGCTCCTGGCGGATCGTCCCGACGCGCTGCTGATTCTGGTGCCGCGTCATCCCGAGCGGTTCGGCGACGTGCACGCGCTGGCGCGCAGGCAAGGGTTCGCCACGGTCAGGCGATCGCTCGACGAGCCGGTCGACGCCGATACCCAGGTTCTGCTCGGCGATACCATGGGTGAACTGCTCTATCTCTATGCGCTGGCGGATCTTGCCTTCGTCGGCGGCAGCCTAGTGCCCAACGGTGGGCACAACCTGCTCGAGCCGGCAGCGCTGGGCAAACCGGTGCTAAGCGGCCCGCACCTATTCAATTTCGAGGAGATCGCCGCGCGGCTGCGCGAAGGCGGTGCGCTGGTGCAGGTCGACGACGCCGAAGGGCTCCATGCGCACCTGCTGCGCCTATGGGCAGATGACGCGGCGGCGGCACGGATGCGCGAGGCCGGGCTCTCGGTGGTCAAGGCCAATCAGGGAGCGTTGCGGCGTTTGCTGGAAACTCTCGGTGCGGCCCTGGCGCGCGCCTGAACCTGTAGGCCGAAAAAAAGCCCGGCGATGCCGGGCTTTTTCGTCAGCGATCCAAGTTGGTCGGGCGGCCAAGGTTCTGCGACAGGTCTGGTGGCAGGAAGTCGGTGTCCGGGTCGTAGTCCGGCTTGAGGTACTGGCCGAGCGTCTCGAGGTCTGCCGGGCTTAGCGTGCCGGCCGCCTGCTTGAGCCGTAGGTTGTCGAGGATGTAGTCGTAGCGCGCGTTGTTGTAGTCGCGCACGGCGGCGAACAGGCGACGTTGGGTGTCGAGTACATCGACGATGTTGCGGGTACCGACCTGATAGCCGATTTCGGTGGCTTCCAGCGCGCTCTGGTTGGAAACGATCGACTGGCGACGGGCCTGGACCTGTTCCACGTCGGTATTCACCGCCCGGTGCAGGTTGCGGGTGTTTTCCACGACTTGGCGGCGTAGGCTCTCGCGCTGCTGCTCGGTCTGGTCGAGGCGGTGGTAGGCTTCGCGCGATTGCGAGGTGGTCAGGCCGCCACTGTAGAGCGGGATGTTGAGCTGCAGCCCAATGGTGCGCTGCTCGACGTCGCCGTTGTAGCGCGGGTAGCCGGGCACCGCCGAAACGCCGGTATTGGTGAAGCCCAGGCTGTCGTTGTCGCCGCGGCGATAGGAGGCCACTGCATCGACGGTGGGGGCATGTCCGGCACGGCGCTGGCGCAGGGTCTCCTCGGCGGCGGTCACCGCGTGGTTGACCGCTTGCAGGTTCAGGTTCTGGCGGGCCGCGGTGTCCACCCAGGCCTTGGCGTCGTTGGGGACGGGCGCGAGTACCGGCAGGCTGTGCTCGATGCCTTCGAGGGCGATGTATTCACGGTTGGTCAGGGTGAAGAGCGCCTGGAAGGCGTCGTCGACCTGGCGCTGGGCAAGCATTCGGTTTGCGCGCGCGGTGTCATAGCCTGCCTGGGCTTCGAGCATATCGGTGCGGTCCGAGAGACCGACCTCGAAGCGCTCGTTGGCCTGGTCCAGCTGGCGCCTGAATGCCGCCTCCTCGGATTTCACCGCGGCCAGGTTGTCCTGGGCGCGCAGCACCGCGAAATAGCTTTGCGCGCTCTGCAGGATGAGGTCTTGCTGGGCGATGGAGAACTCCAGGGCTGCCTGCTCACTGGTGGCTTCGGCGGCCTTGAGTCCGAACCAGCGATCGGCGCGGAACAGCGGCTGGCTCAGACTGGCCTGGTAGAGGTTGCCGCTGCGCGAAATCGACTGCGAGCCCATGCTGGTGTCGACATCGGTGTGCGTATTGCTGATCTCGGCCCCGGCGCTCAGCTGCGGTAGCAGGCCGGCGCGTGCCTGGGGCACCACTTCCTGCAAGGCGTTGAACTGCGCACGGGCGGCGGCGAGGTCGGCGTTGTTGGCGACCGCCTCGCGATAGACGCTGACCAGATCCGTGCGAAGGGGAAGTGGAGCCGCGGTTTGCTGAGCGCTGGCGATACCGGCCGCAGCGGCCACCGCGATTGCCAGAGAGAGTCTGCGCAACATTGCATCTATCCATGAGGCGGGCAAGAAGACGGCAAGGCTATGCCGGGTCCGACAGGGGGTCAAGAAGAGTCGCAGGGCGCGCCCTGCGGGTCGTTCACGGGCGCGAATGTCGTCTCGGGCCGGCTTCGAGTGCATTGCTCGTCAAGCGTCGTGGCAAAGTCGACAACTCTTGATTAGACTCGACCCGTTCTTGTCGGGGTGCCTTGAAGCGAAGGCTGAGATCGGAAAGTTCCGGATCCCGTTGAACCTGATCAGGTTAAGGCCTGCGTAGGGAACAAGATGTACTCGTCAGCCATGGGCGGGTTCTCTCGGCGCCAGTTCCGGCGCACCCGATGCCCTTAGTCCGCCGTGCTGTTCAGGTTCGCTCCGACAACTTTCGAGGAGCCAGCCTGATGCGTGCAGAAATACAAAACCTTAGCCAGTCCGCCCAGGTCGACCAGCAGTCGATCCAGCCTTTCCCGCGTTCGCAGAAAATCTACGTTCAAGGCTCGCGCCCGGACATCCGCGTGCCCATGCGTGAGATCAGCCTGGACGTGACGCCCACCGCCTTCGGGGGCGAGATCAACCCGCCGGTGACCGTCTACGACACCTCCGGTCCCTATACCGACCCGAACGTGCAGATCGATGTCCGCCAGGGGCTGGCCGACGTGCGCAGCGCCTGGATAGAGGATCGTGGCGATACCGAAAGGCTGCCCGGGCTGTCCTCCGAGTTCGGCCAGCGCCGTCTCAATGATGCCGAGCTTTCGGCGATGCGCTTCGCCCACGTACGCAACCCGCGCAGAGCCCGCGCCGGGCAGAACGTCAGCCAGATGCATTACGCCCGCAAGGGCATCGTCACGGCCGAGATGGAATACGTCGCCATCCGCGAGAACATGAAACTCGCCGAAGCGCGCGAAGCGGGGCTGCTCGATGCTCAGCACAAGGGCCAAAGCTTCGGCGCGGCGATCCCGAAGGAAATCACCGCTGAATTTGTGCGTGACGAAGTGGCGCGCGGTCGCGCGATCATCCCCGCCAACATCAACCACACCGAGCTGGAGCCGATGATCATCGGCCGCAACTTCCTGGTGAAGATCAACGGCAACATCGGCAACTCGGCGCTGGGCTCCTCCATCGAGGAAGAAGTGGCCAAGCTGACCTGGGGCATCCGTTGGGGCTCGGACACGGTGATGGACCTGTCCACCGGCAAGCACATTCACGAGACCCGCGAGTGGATCATCCGCAACAGCCCGGTGCCGATCGGCACGGTGCCCATCTACCAGGCGCTGGAGAAGGTCGGCGGCATCGCCGAAGACCTCACCTGGGAGCTGTTCCGCGACACCCTGATCGAGCAGGCCGAGCAGGGCGTGGATTACTTCACCATCCATGCCGGCGTGCTCTTGCGTTACGTGCCGCTGACCGCCAAACGGGTCACCGGCATCGTCTCGCGCGGCGGCTCGATCATGGCCAAGTGGTGCCTGGCGCATCACCAGGAAAACTTCCTCTACACGCATTTCGAAGACATCTGCGAAATCATGAAGGCCTACGACGTCAGCTTCTCGCTGGGCGACGGGCTGCGTCCTGGCTCGATCGCCGACGCCAACGACGCCGCGCAGTTCGGCGAGCTGGAAACCCTTGGCGAGCTGACCAAGATCGCCTGGAAGCACGACGTGCAGACTATGATCGAAGGCCCTGGCCACGTGCCGATGCACCTGATCAAGGAGAACATGGACAAGCAGCTCGAATGCTGCGACGAGGCGCCGTTCTACACTCTCGGCCCGCTAACCACCGACATCGCGCCCGGTTACGACCACATCACCAGCGGCATCGGCGCGGCGATGATCGGCTGGTTCGGCTGCGCCATGCTCTGCTACGTCACGCCCAAGGAGCACCTGGGCCTGCCGAACAAGGATGACGTCAAGACCGGCATCATCACCTACAAGATCGCCGCCCACGCCGCCGACCTCGCCAAGGGGCATCCCGGCGCGCAGATTCGCGACAACGCGCTCTCCAAGGCGCGCTTCGAGTTCCGCTGGGAGGACCAATTCAACCTGGGTCTGGACCCGGACACCGCACGCAGCTTCCACGACGAGACGCTGCCCAAGGATTCGGCCAAGGTGGCGCATTTCTGCTCCATGTGCGGACCGAAGTTCTGCTCGATGAAGATCACCCAGGAGGTGCGCGAATACGCCGCGGAAAACGGCCTGACGGACGAGCAGAAGGCCATCGAGGCCGGCTTCGCCGAACAGGCCGAGCGCTTCAAGGATGAAGGTTCGGTGATCTACCGGCAGGTGTGATCGGCCTCCCGAAATACCATCTCGGTGTTGCGTTCGGGGTAGCGGTCGTGGCGTGAAGGGCTCTGGAGCGCGATCGCGTTGGGGGCGGGCCTTAAAAAAGGCGTGCGGAGGTGAAAACTTCTGCGCGCCTTTCTGGTCCGATCAACGTCCGACGGGATACGTCGTTCCGAGCAAGCTTCACGCGATGAGTATTGCCGGCAGTACAGAGCGTCTGATCTCGGCGTTCGTACCGCGGACGTCGATTACTGATAGACGCCTGGACAGGCATTGGATGGAACTAGAGGGATGCATATGAAAGCTATCATCACCGGCATTACAGGTCAGGACGGTGCTTATCTAGCGCAACTGCTGCTCGACAAGGGTTACACCGTCTATGGCACCTACCGCCGCACCAGCTCGGTCAATTTCTGGCGTATCGAAGAGCTGGGCATCGACAAGAACCCGAACCTGCATCTGGTCGAATACGATCTGACCGATCTCTCTTCGAGCATCCGACTGCTGCAGACCACCGAGGCGACCGAGGTGTACAACCTCGCTGCGCAGAGCTTCGTGGGTGTCTCCTTCGATCAGCCGTTCACCACCGCCGACATCACCGGCATTGGCCCGGTGAACCTGCTCGAGGCGATCCGCATCGTCAATCCGAAGGTTCGCTTCTACCAGGCATCGACCTCGGAAATGTTCGGCAAGGTGCAGGCCATCCCGCAGATCGAGAGCACTCCGTTCTATCCGCGCAGCCCCTACGGCGTGGCCAAGCTCTATGCCCACTGGATGACGATCAACTATCGCGAGTCCTACGACATCTTCGGGACCAGCGGCATCCTCTTCAACCACGAGTCGCCTCTGCGCGGCCGTGAGTTCGTGACCCGCAAGATCACCGACACCGTGGCCAAGATCCGTCTCGGCAAGCAGGACGTGCTCGAGCTGGGCAACATGGACGCCAAGCGCGACTGGGGCTTCGCCAAGGAGTACGTCGAAGGCATGTGGCGCATGCTGCAGGCCGACGAGCCGGACACCTTCGTACTGGCGACCAACCGCACCGAAACCGTCCGCGACTTCGTCTCCATGGCGTTCAAGGCCATCGACGTGAATCTGGAGTGGAAGGGCCAGGGTGACCAGGAGCAGGCGTTCGATGCCTCGACCGGCAAACTGGTGGTCAAGGTCAATCCGAAGTTCTACCGCCCGGCCGAAGTCGAGCTGCTGATCGGCAATCCTGCCAAGGCCAAGGAGAAGCTGGGCTGGGAACCCAAGACCAACCTCGAAGAGCTGTGCCGCATGATGGTCGAGGCGGACCTGCGTCGTAACGAGACAGGGTTCTCGTTCTGATGACGAACGCCCCCAAGCGAGCGTTGATCACCGGCGTACGCGGATTCACCGGCCGCTACATGGCGGCCGAGCTGGCATCCAATGGTTATGAAGTCATCGGACTGGGCAGCCAGGCGGGGAACACGCCTGGCTACTACCAGGCCGATCTCACCGACGCCGGTGCGCTACGCATCCTGGTGGAGGAGTTGCGGCCCCAGGTAGTGGTGCATCTTGCGGCTCTGGCGTTCGTCGGCCACGGCGACGCCAATGGCTTCTACGAGGTCAACCTGATCGGGACGCGCAATCTTCTGGAGGCTCTCGCCGCGGCGAGCACGCCGCCGGAATGCGTGCTCCTGGCCAGCAGCGCCAACGTCTACGGTAACGCCTCCGAAGGCATGCTCAGCGAGACGACGGCGCCGGCGCCGGCCAACGACTACGCGGTGAGCAAGCTGTCGATGGAGTACATGGCCAGTCTGTGGATGCCGCGGTTGCCGATCGTGATCGCGCGACCCTTCAACTACACCGGTGTTGGGCAGGCGGAGAACTTCCTGTTACCCAAGATCGTTTCCCACTTTCGCCGCCGGGCGCAAAAGATCGAACTGGGCAACCTCGACGTCTGGCGCGATTTCAGCGATGTGCGTGCCGTGGCGCAGGCCTATCGCGGGTTGCTCGAAGCCAGGCCGCTGGGGCAGACGGTCAACGTCAGCTCCGGGCGCACGCATTCGCTGCGCGAAGCTGTTTCGATGTGTCAGGCGATTACCGGCCATGAGATTCGCATCGAGGTGAATCCGGCATTCGTCCGCGACAACGAGGTGAAAACGCTCAGTGGCGATGCGTCGAAGCTGCGCGCATTGCTCGGAGAATGGGACACGCCGCCGCTCGAAGAAACCCTGCGCTGGATGCTCACCAGCGCTTGAAGGGCGAGTTCGACATGCTGTGACGAGTCGGCTGCGCTTGGGCGCAGCCGACTTTTTTGTCAGTGCAGGTATTCGGGGCGCAGGATGCCCTTGAGATCGCTCAGCGGAATCTCCAGTTCAGGATGACCGCTGGCGTAGGGGGCGATGCTGTACACGTCGTACTTGAGCAGGATGCGATCGCTCAGCAGGGCGACGTGCGGGGTCGGCTGGAAGGGCCAGTGCTCGAGGAAGTTGGCGTCGCCGGCATGCTCGTTCGCTTCCAGCCAGCGCCAATGGGCCTTTTCTGCCTGTTGCCAGAAGTCGGCGCCGGCGCCCGGTTCGAGCAGGTCGCTGAGCACCAGTTCGCGGTTCTGTTCGAGGTCGTAATTGATGAAGCCGCGTCCGGGCATGCCATGGGCGCCGCCTTCGAACAGATAGCTGGACAGTTCGATGACCAGGATCGAGCCATACTGGTCACGCACCTTGGCTTGTAGATAACTGGTCCAGCCAGGGGCCGCTTCCTGCAGGTACTGCTGACGGTAGCTGTCGAGGGTGGGCGGTATCTGATCGTCCGGGCGTGAGCGGGTCATGGCGCGTAACCGCGCGTCGATTAGCTGGTTCAATGCCGGTTCGTCGGCGAACTGCAGCGTATCGATGTTCACTAAGGGACAATCGTCAGCTGTGCAGCCTTGCGGACGCTGTTCGGAGAGGACTTGTCGAACCTGTACTTGCGGCTGCCGTGTATCGGGTGCCTGGCTCTGGCAGGCGCCGAGTAGCAGAGCCAGCCCTGAAAGGGCGAGGACCCTGCATGTGAGCGGTGAAGTCATCGTGATGCGAAAGCTCCTGTATGGGTGCCGATTCGAACCTGCCGAGGGCATGAAGTTCGCTGCGTTGCGCGGACCGATGCGCATCGCCGGGACAAAGGTTGTTTAGGGCTGCAGCTGGCGCGCAGGCGCGCTAGGATGAGCTCAATATGCTTGAGTGCCGCAATCGGCCGATCACTTACCAGATTATGCGAGAACCCATGATCGATACCTTCAAGCCCGACCGGGATGATGTCGAGATCATCCGCCGGGAACAATGCTTCCAGGGCTTTTACAAGCTGGAGCGCCTGTATCTGCGTCACCGTCTGTTCAACGGGCAGATGGGGGCCGAGATCGATCGCGAATTGTTCGTGCGCCACGATGCGGTCTGCGTGCTGCCCTACGATCCGCTGCGTGACGAGGTGGTGCTGATCGAGCAGTTTCGCGTAGGTGCCCTTGGCAAGGCCGACAATCCCTGGCTCATCGAGCTGGTGGCCGGGCTGATCGACAAGGACGAGCAGCCCGAGGAAGTGGCGCGGCGCGAGGCTGTCGAGGAGGCTGGACTGGAGCTTGGTGCATTGTGGCCGGTCACCCAGTATTTCCCTTCGCCGGGCGGTAGCGACGAGAAGGTCCACCTGTTCATCGGTCGTTGTGACAGTGCGGGTGCGGGCGGCGTATTCGGTCTCGAGGAAGAGGGCGAGGACATTCGCGTGCATGTCTGGCCATTGGAGACCGCCTTGCAGGCGGTGCGCGACGGGCGAATCAACAATGCGGCGAGCATCATCGCTCTGCAGTGGCTGGCACTGAACCGCAGCGAAGTGCGCGGGATGTGGAAATGAGACTGGTGCGCGAGCGTTATCGGGTCGACCTGCTGGAGTTGCAGGCGGCCTGTGAAGCCAACTACGCCCGCCTCATGCGCCTGCTGCCGGCGATGCGCAGCCAGCCGGATGCCCGACGCGTGGCGATCAGCCAGGGCGATCGGTTGCTGGGGGTGCTGGTGCTCGAAGTGCTGGAGACCTGCCCCTATACCACGACCGTTCAGGTTCGCCAGGAGCATTGCCTGAGCTGGCTGCCGGTGCCGACCCTCGACGTACGTGTCTACCATGATGCACGCATGGCCGAAGTGGTCGGCTCGCAGAACGCGCGGCAGTTTCGCGGCATCTACGCCTATCCCAATGCGCACATGCATCAGCCTGATGAGAAGGCGCAGTTGAATCTCTTCCTCGGCGAGTGGCTTGGCCATTGCCTGGCATGCGGCCACGAGCTGGAGCCGGTGATGTAGGGAGTCCGGGCGCTTCCGGCACGCCGTTCACGGGCGTTCAAATCTCCGCTTTCAAGGGTTCTGCGTAGCCGATATGGCGCTGTTGGCGTGCGGCTTTCGCCGCTCCCGTGACGCCTTTTTTAACTGCCACTACAAATCTACAACTGTGATCCGTGCCCCGTTTCCTGCACTTACCCTGCGGCGCGTATGGCACCATAATTCCACCGCGAAATACGTCCCGAGGAGAAGGGTCTTGGTGAGTACGACCCCCACAACAGCTGCTGATTCGGTGCTGCTGGTGCAGTTGACCGACAGCCATCTGTTCGCCGATCAGGGCGGCAAGCTGTTGGGTATGGATACTGGCTATAGTCTGGATCGGGTGATCGATCTGGTGCTCGACGAGCAGGGCGATATCGATCTGATCCTGGCCAGCGGCGATCTTTCCCAGGATGGCTCCGTCTCCTCGTATCTGCGTTTTCAGTCCCTCACTTCGCGTATCCCCGCGCCCGCGCGCTGGTTTCCGGGTAACCACGACGAGCTCGATGCCATGCGCGCCGTGGTCGCGGACAGCGACCTGATGGACCCGGTATTGGATATTGGGCGCTGGCGAATCATCATGCTCGACTCCCAGATTCCGGGCGCGGTGGCTGGGTATCTGGCCGACGAGCAGCTCGAGCTGCTCGACCGCGCGCTGCGCGAGGCGCCCGACCGTCATCATCTGGTCAGCTTCCACCACCACCCGGTCGAAATCGGCAGCCGCTGGATGGACACTATCGGGCTGCGCAACGCCGACGCCCTGTTCGAGGTGCTGGACCGTTATCCCCAGGTGCGTGCCGTGCTCTGGGGGCATATTCATCAGGAATACGATCAGTGGCGCAACGGCGTGCGGCTACTCGCTTCACCGTCGACCGGCATCCAGTTCGCACCGGGCAGCGCCGACTTCCTTGTCGATTCGCTGTCGCCGGGCTACCGCTGGTTGCGCTTGCATGACGACGGGCAGCTCGAAACCGGTGTGTCGCGCGTCAGCGGCATCGATTTCAAGGTGGACTACAGCGTCAAGGGCTACTGAACGTGGCGGCCGATGCGCAGAGCCGCTCGCCCATTTACACCTCGTGCCATTCCACTCGGTGGGTTAGCTTGCAGCCATCGGGCCGAGGCTTGTAGCCTTCCGCCTCTACCCTTTGGCAAGCCGAGCCCGAATGTCCCGCAATCCTGCATCCCTTCTCTATCTTCACGGTTTCAACAGCTCGCCGGCCTCGCAAAAGGCTCGCCAGCTGAGCGCCGGGTTTGAGCGTGTGGGGCTGGCCGACCGCCTGCGGGTACCTGCGCTTCATCATCACCCGCGCGAGGCGATCGCCCAGCTGGAGGCCGTCATAGCCGAGCTAGGGCGTCCGGTACTGGTCGGCAGCTCCCTCGGCGGCTACTATGCGACCCACCTTGCCGAGCGGCACGGGCTCAAGGCGTTGCTGATCAATCCGGCGGTTAACCCGCACTGTCTGTTCGACGGCTACCTGGGACCGCAGACCAATTTCTACAGCGGCGAAGTCTGGGAGCTCACCGAGGACCACGTCACCGCGCTCGCCGAACTGGAAGTGCCCGCGCCGGCCGATCCCCAGCGTTATCAGGTCTGGCTGCAAACGGCCGACGAAACCCTGGATTACCGTCATGCCGAACGCTTCTACGAGGGCTGTTCGCTGCGCATCCAGGCCGGCGGCGATCACGGCTTCCAGGGTTTTGCCCAGCGGCTGCCGGCCCTGCTGGCATTTGCCGGCTTCGACTCTGCGCACTGGCGCGACGTCGATTTCTCCGATCTATAAGGACAGCACGAGACGCCCATGTCTTACACCGCAGAAGCCATCGAGGTCCTCTCCGGCCTCGATCCGGTGCGCAAGCGCCCAGGCATGTACACCGACACCTCGCGGCCCAACCACCTGGCCCAGGAAGTCATCGACAACAGTGTCGACGAGGCGCTAGCCGGCCATGCGCGCTCGGTGCAGGTCATCCTTCATGCGGACAATTCCCTGGAAGTGATCGACGACGGCCGCGGTATGCCGGTGGATATCCACCCGGACGAAGGGGTGCCCGGCGTCGAGCTGATCCTCACCAAGCTGCATGCGGGCGGCAAGTTCTCCAACAAGAACTACCAATTTTCCGGCGGCTTGCACGGTGTGGGGATTTCGGTGGTGAACGCGCTGTCGACCCGCGTCGAAGTGCGCGTCAAGCGCGACGGCAACGAATACCGCATGACCTTCGCCGATGGCTTCAAGGCCAGCGATCTGGAAGTCATCGGGACCGTCGGCAAGCGCAACACCGGTACCAGCGTGCATTTCTGGCCCGACCCTAAGTATTTCGATTCGCCGAAGTTCTCCGTCAGCCGGCTCAAACATGTGCTCAAGGCCAAGGCGGTGCTTTGTCCTGGGCTCAGCGTGACGTTCCTGGACGAGGCCAGCGGCGAGAAGATCGAGTGGCATTACGAAGATGGTTTGCGCTCCTATCTGGTCGATGCGGTCAGCGAGTTCGTGCGCCTGCCTGGCGAGCCTTTCATCGGCAGCCTGGCCGGTAATACCGAGGCCGTGGATTGGGCTCTGCTGTGGCTGCCCGAGGGCGGCGATAGCCTGCAGGAAAGCTACGTCAACCTGATTCCCACCGCGCAGGGCGGAACCCACGTCAACGGGCTGCGCCAGGGGCTGCTCGATGCGATGCGTGAATTCTGCGAGTTCCGCAGCCTGCTGCCTCGCGGGGTGAAGTTGGCGCCGGAGGACATCTGGGAGCGCATCGCCTTCGTTCTCTCGATGAAGCTGCAGGAGCCCCAATTCTCCGGCCAGACCAAAGAACGCCTGTCCTCCCGCGAAGCCGCTGCTTTCGTGTCCGGTGTGGTGAAGGACGCGTTCAGCCTGTGGCTCAATGCCCATCCCGAACTGGGCATGCAGCTCGCCGAGCTGGCGATCAGCAACGCCGGCCGCCGCCTGAAGGCCGGCAAGAAGGTCGAGCGCAAGAAGATTACCCAGGGCCCCGCATTGCCGGGCAAACTGGCCGACTGCGCCGGGCAGGATCCGATGCGCTCGGAGTTGTTCCTGGTCGAGGGCGACTCTGCAGGTGGTAGCGCCAAGCAGGCGCGGGACAAGGAATTCCAGGCGATCATGCCGCTGCGGGGCAAGATCCTTAACACTTGGGAAGTGGACGGCGGCGAGGTGCTCGCGAGCCAGGAAGTCCACGATATTGCCGTGGCCATCGGTGTCGACCCGGGCGCGACCGACCTGACCCAGTTGCGGTACGGCAAGATCTGTATCCTCGCCGACGCCGATTCCGACGGCCTGCACATCGCCACGCTGCTCTGCGCACTGTTCGTCCGGCATTTTCGCCCCCTGGTCGATGCGGGGCATGTGTATGTCGCCATGCCGCCGCTCTATCGCATCGACCTTGGCAAGGAAATCCACTACGCGCTGGATGAAGCCGAGCGCGATGGCATCCTCGATCGGCTGGTCGCCGAAAAGAAGCGCGGCAAGCCTCAGGTCACCCGCTTCAAGGGCCTGGGCGAGATGAATCCGCTGCAGCTGCGCGAAACCACCATGGACCCGAACACCCGGCGGCTGGTGCAGCTGACCCTCGATGACTTCGAAGGCACCACCGAAATGATGGACATGCTGCTGGCCAAGAAGCGCGCCGGTGATCGCAAGAGCTGGCTCGAATCGAAGGGCGACCTGGCCGAGGTTCTGGTTTGATCCGCCGCTGGTTGTCTCTGGCCTGCCTCCTGACGATGCCGGCCATGGCCCAGGAGCCACTCCCGGAGCTCGAGTTGCTCAGCGAGCACCCGGTCGAGGGCATGGCGCAAGGCAACCTGTCAGGTATGGCCTGGTGCGGCGACGCGCTCTGGGGCGTTTCGGACCGCGACGACAATATCGTCTACCGCTTCGATGCCAGTGAGAGCGTCTGGCGAGCCGAAGCTGAGACTTTCGAGCTTCCGCCTCCACCGGACGCCGGGTTGCCGTGGGGCGTGCGGGTGCGCAGCTGGGTGATGGGGCTGGTGCGCGGCGGCCACATGGATTTTGAAGGCATGAGCTGCGACAGCCTGGGCAACCGTTACCTGGTCAGCGAGACCTATGCCGGCGTGCTCAAGCTCAATCCCGCTGGAACCGCCGAGTGGCTGACCCTGCCCGACAGCCTGGTGCGTCAGGCACGTGCCAGCGGCATGCTGCTCAAGTTCAACGCCTTGTTCGAAGGGATCGCGGTCGACCCGGCCGGAGATCGGATGTGGCTTGCCGCCGAGCGTGAGCGCCGTGGATTGCTAGTGGTCCATCGTCGGCAGTCGCGCTGGGTATGTACCGGTGGCTGCGTGCTGATGTCCGAGGGTGGGCGGGAGAATCCGCCGCATCCGCTGGACGGCCAGTCGCTGCAGCGCGATTTTTCCGGCCTGGCGTTTTTCGAAGACAAGCTTTTTACCCTCGAGCGCTTCGCGCTGCGTGTCTGTCGCCGCACCGCGTCGACGGGCGCGGTCGAGCGCTGCTGGTCCTTTGCCGAGACCGCTTCCGAGGAACACCGCCTGTACGCTTCGCCCTATAGCACGGTCGAGTCGCTCTGGATCGACGCCGATGGCGCCTGGATCGGTCTCGACAACAACGAACTGACTCGCAAGGACGGCGAGTCGCGGCCGATCGTCTGGCGTTTCGCGGCGCCCAAGGGCGGTTGGAGCGCGCGGCGGTGAGCCAGACCGCCGGGCGCCGGGCCGGCCGGGTGATGCTGGTGCTCGCCTGGGGCATTGGGCTATGGCTGGCCGCGCGATTCTTTGGCGATTGGGAGGAGGGACGCTACAACCCCAATCGCGACCCTGTCTCGCGTATCGAGGGTGACCAGATCGAGGTGCAGCTGGCCGGCAATGCCCAAGGCCATTTCATCGTGACGGGACAAATCAACGGCGAAGACGTGGTGTTCCTGCTGGACACCGGCGCGACCGACGTCGCCGTGCCGCAGGGTCTTGCCGAGCGGCTGAATCTCGAACACGGGCGACCGGTGCAGGTGCAGACCGCCAACGGCCCGGCCACCGGCTACCGCACCGTGCTCAGGACCCTCGGTCTCGGCGAGATCGTGCTGCACGACGTGCGCGCCCTCGTGGTACCGGGCTTTCCCGGCGAGCAGGTGCTGCTCGGCATGAGCGCCCTGCGACAACTTGAATTCACTCAGCGCGCCGGCACCCTGGTGCTGCGCCAACACGCCACGGAACGACCATGAGCGAAACCCTGGACCTGAGCCTCGAAGGCGTTGAGCGTCGCTCGCTCGCCGACTTCACCGAGCAGGCTTATCTCAACTATTCGATGTACGTGATCATGGATCGCGCGCTGCCGCACATCGGAGACGGCCTCAAGCCCGTCCAGCGGCGCATCATCTATGCCATGAGCGAGCTGGGTCTCAGCGCCGACTCCAAGCACAAGAAGTCCGCGCGCACCGTCGGCGACGTGCTCGGCAAGTTCCATCCCCATGGTGATTCGGCCTGTTACGAAGCCATGGTGCTGATGGCGCAGCCGTTCAGCTACCGCTACACGCTGGTCGACGGCCAGGGCAACTGGGGCGCACCGGACGATCCGAAGTCCTTCGCGGCCATGCGCTACACCGAGGCCCGGCTGTCGCGCTATTCCGAAGTGCTGCTCAGCGAGCTGGGGCAGGGCACGGTCAACTGGGTGCCGAACTTCGATGGCACGCTCGATGAGCCTGCCACCTTGCCGGCGCGCCTGCCCAACCTGCTGCTCAACGGCACCACCGGTATCGCAGTGGGCATGGCCACCGACGTGCCGCCGCACAACCTGCGTGAAGTGGCCACGGCCTGTGTGCGACTGCTCGACGAGCCGGGCGCTACAGTGGAGCAGCTCTGTGAGCACATCCAGGGCCCGGACTTTCCCACCGAAGCCGAAGTGATCACGCCGCGCGCGGACCTGCTGAAAGTCTACGAGACCGGCCGCGGTTCGGTACGCATGCGCGCCGTGTACCGTGTCGAGGATGGAGACGTGGTGGTGACGGCGCTGCCGCATCAGGTCTCCGGTGCCAAGGTGCTGGAGCAGATCGCCTCGCAGATGCAGGCCAAGAAGCTGCCGATGGTTGCCGACCTGCGTGACGAGTCGGACCACGAGAATCCTTGCCGCATCGTCATCATCCCGCGCTCCAATCGCGTCGACGCCGCCGAACTGATGCAGCACCTGTTCGCCACCACAGACCTCGAGTCCAGCTACCGGGTGAACATCAACATCATCGGGCTCGACGGCAAGCCGCAGGTCAAGAATCTGCGCACGCTACTCAGCGAGTGGCTGGTCTATCGGATCGGTACGGTGCGCCGGCGCCTGCAGTTCCGCCTGGATAAGGTGGAACGGCGTCTACACCTGTTGGAAGGCTTGCTGGTCGCCTTCCTCAACCTCGACGAGGTGATCCACATCATCCGCACCGAGGATCAGCCCAAGCCGGTGCTGATGGCCCGCTTCGAGCTGTCCGAGCTGCAGGCCGACTACATCCTCGATACCCGTTTGCGTCAGCTGGCGCGGCTGGAGGAGATGAAGATTCGCGGTGAGCAGGACGAGCTGGCCAAGGAGCGCGACCGGCTGATGAGCCTGCTCGGCAGCGAAGCTAGGCTCAAGAAACTGGTGCGCAAGGAGCTGCTCGAGGACGCCGAGACCTACGGCGACGAGCGCCGCTCTCCCATCGTCGAGCGTGCCGAAGCCCGTGCGCTGTCGGAAAACGAGCTGCTGCCATCCGAGCCGGTGACCGTAGTGATTTCCGAGAAAGGCTGGGCGCGCTGCGCCAAGGGCCACGACATCGACGCCACGGGACTTTCCTACAAGGCTGGCGATGGCTTTAAGGCAGCCGCCGCCGGCCGCTCGAACCAGTACGCGGTATTCATCGACTCGAGCGGGCGCAGCTATTCGCTTCCTGCACATTCCTTGCCTTCCGCGCGGGGCCAGGGCGAGCCGCTGACCGGGCGCCTCGCGCCTCCGCCAGGCGCCAGCTTCGAATGTGTACTGCTTCCCGATGACGAGGCGCTGTACGTGATCGCTTCGGACGCCGGCTATGGGTTCGTCGTCAAGGGCGAGGACCTACAGGCCAAGAACAAGGCCGGCAAGGCGCTGCTCAATCTGCCTGCCGGGGCGAAGGTGATGGCACCGCGGCCACTGGCCAATCGAGAGGAAGATTGGCTGGCCGCCGTCACGACGGAAGGACGGCTGCTGTTGTTCAAGGTGGCCGATCTGCCACAGCTGGGCAAAGGCAAGGGCAACAAGATCATTGGCATTCCGGGTGACCGGGTCGCCAGCCGCGAGGAGTACGTCACCGATATCGCCGTGCTGCCGCCGGGTGCGACCCTCGTGCTGCAGGCGGGTAAGCGCACGCTGTCGCTCAAGGCCGAAGACCTCGAGCATTACCAGGGCGAGCGCGGCCGTCGTGGCAACAAACTGCCGCGTGGCTTCCAGCGGGTCGATGGACTGCTTGTCGAAAACGGCCGGGTGAACTGACATCAGGTGCTGGTGTCGGCGGGCGTTATCCCGGAAGATAACGGCCTTCAACCCGCAGGGTCGATGTGCCTGGGCGAATCGGCGCCAGCACTTCGAAGAATGATTCGCACAGGGCCGGATGCGCCATGTGTCCGCCCTGGCTGCTGTTATGGATGTGATGATGAACCTGGTGCGTTACCCCATCGCTCTGCTGCTGGCCTCGGTGCTGGCTGGCTGTGTGAGTCCTCATTCGATCCCGCTGTACTCGCTGGATAACGGTGTCGCCGAGCTTCCGGAGCGGGCCGACGGCGCGGCGGTGCTGCTTGCTCCGGTCAAGCTGGCCGACTATCTGCAGCGCGAGGACATCCTTCAGCGTCGGGCCGATGGGAGTCTGGCGCCGGTTGGCGCGGATGCCCGTTGGGTGGGGCCGCTCGGGCAGGGCGTCGATCAGTTGATGTTGCGCCAGCTGGCCTGGCGACTCGATACCCAGCGCCTGGCCCTGGGGGATGCCTCGGGTTTCGTGCCCGACGTTCAGGTACAGCTGGCGATCACCCGCCTCGATTCTGGGCCGCAGCAGCCTGCGGTGCTCGAGGCGCAGTGGAAATTGTTGGACAAGGACGGCAAGCAGCAGGTGAGTCGCCTGGTACGCCTTCAGGAAGAGCATGAAGGGTCCACGGCTGATCAGGTGCGTGCGCAAAGCTTGCTGTTGCAGCGTCTCGGCGAGCAGCTCGCCACGGCGATCGAGCCGGTGGCTGCCGCCAGTGCCCGGGAAAAGCCTAAAACCGCCGCCAAGTCCAAGTCGGATAGCGGCCGCAACACCGAGGCTGCCGCGCCCCGCATTCCCGCGCTTGAAACGATCCGTACTGAAATGGAAGTGTTTCGCTTCTGATGGCCTAGGCGATCAGCCGTCCAGGCACCGTTGAAATGAAAAACGCCCCGATCCAGGTCGGGGCGTTTTCGTTTCGGTGCCAGGTGCGGCGCCTGTCGAAGCGCTTAGCGGTTGCGCAGCTCGTGCATACGTGCCAGCTGGCGCTCGAGCAGGGCCGGGTAGGGCTCCAGCAGACGCTCGACGCAGCAGGCGCCCTCAGGGCTCGCAATGGGGCGAATGCGCGCACGTTGGCGTACCAGCGCATCTTCACCGATGGCTCGCTCGACGAGCAGCAGGTTGCGGCTGTGCTGCGACATGGCCAGGGCAGCTTGAGCCGGCTCGCTGAGCAGCAGTTCGCCCTGACTCAGGTCGGACAGATCGCTGCCCAGCGTCAGCCCCAGTTGCAGCTGCAGGGTGATGCCGGTATCGGCAACCTCAATCTGCAGCGCATGGCCCAGGGCGCGCAACAGCTCCCCGCAGCACAGGGCGTGGGTCAGGTAGTTTTCTTCGTCGTCCTGGCTGTGGAATAGCATCAGGCTGCTGCCGTCGTTGAGGGTTTGCAGCTCGGCCTGGTAGAGCGTGGCGGCCTGCTCGAGGCAATCGCGATAGCGCTGCAGCAGGTCCATCAGCTGGCTGCGTGGCAGCCGGCGCAGTTGCTCCTGGGCGCCGAGCTGTACCGCCAGTACCGCGCTCCTGCTCGGGGCTGGCGGGGCCACGGCTCTGGATGCCGCCGGCTTGTCGGCAACGGCCGGCGCGTCGAGCTCCTCATCGAAGGGATCGTATTCGTCGTCCTCGTCGAGCGGGGCGTGGCGAACGCCGCGGCGTGGCTCGGGCTCGTCGAGATAATCCACTTCCTCGTCCAGCTCGTCCTCATCGAAGGGCTCGGATGCCTGGCGCAAGGGGCCGCCATCGTCCTGATCGGGCTCGTCGGCATAGTCGCCGTCGAACAGCTCGTCGTCTTCGTAATCTGGCTCGTCGTCGTATTCGGGTTCGGGCTTTTCCGGTACCAGGCGTGCCTGCAGTTGGTGCGCCAGATCGCCGATTTCGTCCAGGCGCCCGGAGCCCGGGGCCGGGTCGTCCGGATCGCGCACCCAGATGCGCAGCTGCATCAGGGGAATGGAGATCTGCCGGCCCAGGCGCATGCTCAGGTACAGCGTCAGCGCCAGCAGGATCAGGCTGAGCAGCCCCATGCTCTGCAGGCTGATGGTCATCGGTTGCTGGAACTGCTGCATGTCGAGGGTGATGCGCAGATCGCCGGCAATGACTTCCTGGAACGTGATCGGCGTGGAATAGATGCCGGTATCGTCGTTGAGCAGGTTGCGCGACGGGCGCGTGCCGGACTCGGCCAGAACCCGGTTGTCCCCCACGCTATAGATGGCGGCATGGGCGACCATGGGATTTCTCACCAGGTTGCTGAGCAGTACGTTGAGGCTGAGGATGTCATTGGCGACCAACAGCTCCGTGGCCGAGGCGGCGGTCTGGGTGATCAGGCTCTGGCCGAGCGCGTCGGCCTGCTGCTCCATGGCCTGCTTGAACTGCATGCCCATGACCCAGGAGTAGATGATCAGTGCCAGGGTTACCAGCAACAGGGTGTGGCTGGCGATGCGCAGCACCAGAGGAACACGCCGTTGACGCAGGGCGCGGTAGATCAGCAGGAAGAAATTATCGGGTTTTACGGATGGGGGCCGGTTCACAGAGCGCGGCTCTTTCTCGAAGGGAATTGTCGAGCAGTATACGGAAAGCGGTGTATGGGCTGAAGGTCGGCGGTCCAAAGATGACAAAAAGGCGTCGGGGCTCCGATGGCGCGGCTTCAGGGCGTGGATGCGCGCCCAATCGGGCTGCGCAGCTGTTGTAGAATGCCGCCCACTTTTGTCATGGGAGCTGCGCCTTGCGCGAAATCGTCCTGATCAACATCACCGGGGAAGATCGGCCTGGGCTGACGGCCGCGATCACCGGTGTCCTCGCCCAGGGAGGCGTGAATATCCTCGACATCGGCCAGGCGGTCATCCATGACACGCTGTCGTTCGGCATTCTGGTGGAGATTCCCGATACCGAACGTGCCTCGTCGGTGCTCAAGGATGTGCTGTTCACCGGTTACAAGCTGGACCAGCAGGTGCGCTTCACGCCGGTTGCCGAAGAGGATTACCAGCAATGGGTAGCCGGGCAGGGCAAGCCGCGCCATATCGTCACGCTGCTGACGCGCAAGGTGACCGCCGAGCAGCTGCAGCGGGTCAGTGCGATCACGGCCAAATACGACCTGAATATCGATCACATTGACCGGCTTTCCGGACGCATGCCGCTCGACACACCTGACGAGCAGGGGAAGGGTTGCATCGAATTCTCGGTGCGCGGCGAGCCTGCCGATACCGCGGCGTTGCGCGCCGAGTTCCTCAGCGTGGCCCAGGAGCTGAACGTCGACATCGCCTTCCAGCGCGACTCGGTGTTTCGCCGCAATCGGCGCCTGGCGGTTTTCGATATGGACTCCACGCTGATCGAGGCGGAAGTCATCGACGAGCTGGCCAAGGCCGCCGGGGTCGGTGTGCAGGTCGTGGAAATCACCGAGCGAGCGATGCGCGGCGAGCTGGATTTCCGCTCGAGCTTCAAGGAGCGCCTGGCGCTGCTCAAGGGCTTGCCCGAGTCGGCGCTCGAGGAGGTTGGCGCCACGCTGCGCCTGACCGAGGGGGCCGAGGTGCTGTTTGCCGAGCTCAAGCGCCTTGGCTACAAGACGGCAATCCTCTCTGGCGGCTTCACCTATTTCGCCAAGCAACTGCAGGCGCGGCTCGGCATCGATTACGTGTTCGCCAACGAGCTGCAGATCGAGGATGGCTGCCTGACTGGCGTGGCGGTGGAGCCGATCGTCGATGCGCAGCGCAAGGCCGATCTGTTGCGCGAATTGGCCGAGCGCGAGGGCCTGCGGCTGGAGCAGACGATTGCGGTCGGCGACGGCGCCAACGACCTGCCGATGCTCGGTATCGCCGGGCTGGGCGTGGCCTTCCGGGCCAAGCCGCTGGTCAAGCAGTCCGCCAAGCAGGCGATCTCGACGCTGGGACTGGACGGAATCCTGTATCTGCTGGGCTTCAGGGATCGGGACGGCACGGAATAAAGGCAGCCGGAAGCTAGAAGCTCTGGGCTGTGTCGGTCCAAGGCTCCCCTTCCAGCTTCCGGCTACAAGCTTTCAGCTCTTTACGGCTTGATCGCTACCTTCAACACCCCGTCGCGCTGGTTGGCGAACAGGTCGTAGCCCTCCACGATGTCGTCCAGCGCGTACTGGTGGGTCACCAGTGGGCCGAGGTCGACGCGGCCGGAGGCCACCACGTTGAGCAGGCGGCGCATGCGTTCCTTGCCGCCGGGGCACAGCGACGTGACGATCTTGTTGTCGCCGAGGCCGGAGTGGAAGGCGCTCAGCGGAATGGTCAGATCGCTGGAATAGACGCCCAGGCTCGACAGCGTGCCGCCCGGCTTGAGCACCCGCAGCGCGTTCTCGAAGGTCGATTGCAGGCCCAGTGCCTCGATCGACGCATCGGCGCCGCGTCCGCCGGTGAGCTTGAGCACCTCGTCGACCACGTCGACGTTCCTGAAATTCAAGGTGACATCGGCGCCCATCCGCCGGGCGATGTCCAGCCGCGCATCGACGCCGTCCACCGCGATGATGGTGCCGGCGCCGCGCAGCCTGGCGCCGGCCGTGGCGCAGAGCCCGATCGGCCCCTGGGCGAAGATCACCACGATGTCGCCGATCCTGATGTTGGCCGCCTCGGCGCCGGCGAAGCCGGTGGACATGATGTCCGGGCACATCAGTACCTGTTCGTCGGTCAGGCCATCGGGTACTGGCGCCAGGTTGGCCTGGGCGTCGGGCACCAGCACGTACTCGGCCTGGGTGCCGTCGATGCTGTTGCCGAAGCGCCAGCCGCCCATGGGCTTGTAGCCATGGCAGGCACAGCCGCCGTCCTGCGAGGCGAGCCCGTCCTGGCAGGCGTAGGAGGTGAAGCTCGGGCAGATAGCGCCGGCGATCACGCGCTGTCCTTCCTCGTAGCCACTGACGTTGCTGCCGAGCTTCTCGATGACGCCCACCGGCTCGTGGCCGATGGTCAGGCCGGGCGCCACTGCGTATTCACCCTTGAGAATGTGCACGTCGGTGCCGCAGATGGTGGTCGTGGTGATGCGCAGCAAGGCGTCGTTGGGGCCGATCTCGGGGATGGGCTTGTCGTGCAGTTCGATGCGGCCCGGTTCGACGAACACGGCCGCTTTCATCATGGTCATGGTGCGGACTCCTCTTCGAAAGAAAGGCGTCCGGATACTCTAGTCCAGCGGGGGCCGACAGATGAGCCCGGTCAGCAGCCGGGCGGATCGGTGCAAGGCGGGACCCGGCGGGTCACTCCTCGCCGGACGAGAAGTCGTAGTCCATCGACTGACTGGGGCCCTGTAGGTAGTGGCCCTGGATATAGTTGACGCCCGCCTGCCAGAGCGTCGCCAGCATGCTGGCGCTTTCGACATAGGGCACGATGCTCAGCTTGGACTGCTCGTGCAGCGTGGCGAGCATGGCTTTCAGCGCTTCCTGACTCTCGGGTCGCGACAGATCCTGGGTGAAGGAGCCATCGATCTTCACGTAGTCGACGCTCAGGTGCTTCAAGGTGTTGAACGGGTTCAGCGCGCAGCCGAACTGACTCAGCGCCGCCTTGCAGTGCAGTTGCGCAAGGCCCTGGGTCAGCGCCTTGGCCTGCTTCAGATAGGCGATGGCGTCCGGCTCACTGAGCTGTACGACCAGCGAATCGGATGCAAGGCGGGCTGCTTTCAGCGCCACGCTCAGCCAGGGCAGCAGTGTGTGGTCCTGGACGCTGGCGCTGGTCAGGTGAACGAAAAGCCGCGTGCTGTGCCCCTTGGAGCGGTGCTCGGCCAGCAACTTGATCGAATTGAGCAGCACCCAACGGTCGATTTTCGTTGCCAGGCCGGCGTCCTTCGCGGCTGCGAGAAACTCCGTGGGCGGCACTTCCTCGCCCTGCGGGCTGAGTAGCCGCAGCAGCACTTCGTAATGCTCGTGCGTGTCGCCCCGCAGGCTGATCACCGGCTGGAACAGCAGGCGGAACTGGTTGTTCTCGAGTGCCTGCTGAACCATGGCCACGAGATTCCCGCGGTTGGCGGCCGCGGCCAGTTCGTCGGCGGGGTTGTAGATCTTCAGCGCGTTCCCGTCATTGAGTTCGTCTGCGCAGCGATGTGCGCGATCGACGACTTCCTGCGCCTTGGCGGTCTTCTCGTCGAGGCCGGCTACGCCGATGGTGAGGGTGGTCTGCACCGTACGCCTGCCGATTTCGAACAGGTGCCCTTCGACCTTGCGCAGCAGTGCGGTCAACTCGGGTTCGGCCTGTTGCGGCGTCACGCCGTGTTGCAGCGCTGCGAAAACGTCATCGCCGAAGCGTGCCAGTTGCACGCTCTCACCGAAATGCGCACGCAGCATGTTGGCGATATCGGTCAGCAGCAGGTCCGAGTCTGCCAGGCCTATCTCGGCCAGCAGACTGGCGAAGCGATCGACCCGGATGTAGGCCAGGCAGGAGGACTGCCCGGCATTGACGGCGCGTTCGACGGCGCTGTCCATCAACTCCAGGAAATAGCTGCGGTTGTACAGGCCGGTGACCAGATCCTGGCTGCTGATTTCGCGCAGCTTCTCTTCAAGCTCGGCGTTGTCGACTTCGGCGCGGATCACCACCTGGATGCAAGGCTCGCCGTCATAGGCGGCTGGGGAGAAGTGCATGCGCGACTTGAAGTTGCCGCCGTCGGCGCGTACGCCGCCACAGCTCAGCTCGGCGCTGCCCTCGATGCTCTGGTAGTTCTTGAGGAAATCCTTGAAGTTGACCTGGTCGCACGAGGCGATCAGATCGATCATCGGCATTCCTTCCAGCTCCTCGACGTCTTCGTAAGCAAACAGTTCGAGGTAGGCGCGGTTGGCGTAGATATGCATGCCGTCATGAACATAGGCGATCGCATCGACCGAACTGTCCAGCAACAGCTGGCAACGCTTCTCTGCCTCGCGCAGCGCGACCTCGGCAGCCCTGCGCGCGCGTCGCTCTTCCAGGTTGCTCAACTCGCGATTGGCCACCAGCACCAGGCGCTCGTCTTCACCCTGGGGCAATGCATCCTGGGCGCCGAGCATCAGCGCTTCGGTGATCAGGTCGGTGTCGTTGCTCTCGAGCAGCTGGATGAACGGGATGTCCTTTGCCTGACGCCGGATCGCGTTGAGCGCATCGCTCGGGGGCAGGTTGTCGCTATGGGGTGCGCTGATCAGGAGGTCCCAGCTTTGCAGCAGGGCATCGGCCAGGTCATCGTTGGACGTCAGCCGATGCACGCGGGTGGCGCGTCCGGCGTTGCGGAACAGGCTGACCAGGCGCTCGGCTTCGTTCTGCGAATCCTCGAGAATCAACAGGCGGATGGTTTTTTTTTCCAGGGACATGGCAACAGCAGCTTAGATAGCGCCGAACGAACGCGAACAGGCGGGAACAAGGGAGGCCTCGAATCTACAGTGACTTCCAGAGCGAGTCAAAATCTTCCTCCCCGCCAGGCTTCTGGTTCTGCTGGGCTGTGATCGGATTCTCCTGCCTGGCCTCAGCCTGTCCGACGATGCGGTATTCGAACTGGCTGTAGCTGCCCGTGCTGGTCTGTCGCCGGCTGAGCAGAGCACGATGCTCTTCGCCCTGTTGGTTGATCTGCACCTTGTGGCCTTCCTGGAATGGAAGGCGCGGTGTGATCAGGGTCGCCGGCCGCGAGATGGCGCTGATCTCGGGCAATAGCAGGGCGCGCAGGTAGTGGCTGCCCTGATCGGCCTTGCGTACCAGTTGCAGGCCGCATGGCTGAGCGTGCGGTGCGACCAGTTCGATACCCATCTGCGTGCCGCCGCCGCGCACTTGGCGGATCCAGCGCACCACGGCGACGCTCCAGCCCTGGCTACCGGGATCCTGAAGGCCGAGCAGTTCGCCCGCCTGAAGTTGGCTCGGCACTTCCTTCGGCCACGACAGGCAATAGCCGCCGGGGCTGTGGTTGATGATCTGCAGCGGGTAGGTGGCAAAGCTGCTTTCGCCGGTCGATGCCTGAGCTTTTTCAGCCGTCGCGGAGGAGGGAGTGAACTCGATTTCCTCGTAGGGGACTACGCCTTCCCAAGTAGAGCTCTGGGCATCAAATGCGTTGGCCCAAATGTCCGGCGCTCCGTTCTGCAGCTTGAACGTGGCCGTCTTGGGCGCTTGCGGACTCTTGAGCAGGTCGTTGAACGAGCGTTCCCCCGCCAGATAGTAATGCAGCGGACTCATGCCTATGCAGAGGGTCAGCTTGCCCTGGCCGGGCGTGCGCTGGAAGGTGCGCTCGGAAATGTCTCCCCAGGCGGCGCCCAGGTGCTGCAGCAGGTCGATGCTGATCCCTTCCGGGACCAGTAGCTTCGGTGTGGATTTTTCCGGATCGTCCAGGCGTTGCTTGATGGCGTCCACCAACGGCTGAGGGTCGATACCCAGCAGGCTCGGCAATTCATTGGTCTGAAAAAGAGAGCGGTAGCGTGGCGGACCATCGACCAGAGGCGACAAGGCGAACAGGCTGCGCGGGTCGCTCGCCAACTGCAGGTTGACCAGCGAGCTCCAGGGTTCGAGCACCTCGGACAAGCGGGCAATGCTTTGCTGGCGCATCTGATTGCAGCGTGCACACCCTAAAAGCAGGGCCACGATGTAGCTCTGTTCGACGCTCATGCCCTGTGTATGGTGTGCAAGGTCGTCACGCACGACGCTGCGGTGAACGTCTCGTTCGCAAGCTATCTCGTAAAGTTGATGCATCTCCAGCCATAGCCCTTCGGGTACCGGGCAGTACAACTGGTTGGCTCGGATCAGCGGGCCGCGGAGGCTATGCATTGCTCGCTGCAAGGCAATCGTCAGCAGGGGCTGTCGCTCTTTCCTTTGTGTCGTCGAAGCGACTCGCGCGACGATCAGCTTGTAGCCGCCGGCCAGGTGATTCTGCAGCGCCTGGCACAGACTGGCGACTTTGCGGGGCCGCTCGTCGAGCACGATGGGTTGATTAAGGAAATGTTTTTCCAGCTGCTTGCAGACGAAGTGCACTTCCGGACGAAGCAGCTCCAGCAATTGCAGCCGGTTGTCCGAGGGGGTGAGCAGCTGGTTGAACTCGAGCAATGCCTGGTACAGCTGTCGCGCGGTCTCGCCAATGTTGGCCTTCGGCAGGTGGGCGATCCAGCGCTTCATGTCGCGCACAGTCGGATCGCAAAAAGACAGTGCCTGCCGGGTGGGCGTCGATACGCGCAACAGGAGGTGATGGCTCTGTCTATCCAAACTTGAAAACTCCACGGCGTACAGCCTGCCTGCTCATTGGTTTAAGACTCTAGCAGCTACTCGCCGCGCTGACAGCTCCTAGATGATGTCAATAAGCTACTACAAGCTCGCGGTCGTTTCCTATCACGTCACTGCCCTGGTTCGATACTCGATGATGGCTCATCGGTCACTGGCGGCGCGTAATCGGGGTTCTTGACCTGACCCAGACCTTCGCCCATGGCTACCGGGCTCAGGGCGGCGAGCCCTTCGGCCCAGCGTACTTGCTCGGGGCCGAACAGGAGAATGACCGTCGATCCGAGCTTGAAACGACCCATTTCTGCGCCCTTTTCGAGGTGGATCGGCGCACGCGCCGTCTCGTCGTAGCGGAAGGTCTTGAGGCTGCGCTTGGGCGGCGTCACCAGGCCTGCCCAGACCGTCTCGATGCTGGCGACGATCATGGCGCCGACCAGCACCATCGCCATCGGCCCGCGCTCGGTCTCGAACAGGCAAACCACCCGTTCGTTGCGGGCAAACAGTTCCGGGACGCCCTCGGTGGTCACCGTGTTGACCGAAAAGATCCGGCCGGGAACGTAGATCATTTCGCGCAGAGTGCCGGACAGCGGCATGTGCACACGGTGGTAATCCTTGGGCGACAGGTAGATGGTGGCGAAGTCACCGCCCATGAATGGCGCTGCCCGTTCGGCGTCTCCTCCCAGCAGTTCCATCACGCTGTAGCTGTGGCCCTTGGCCTGGAAAATACGGCCCTGCTCGATGAGGCCGAGCTGGCTGACGGCACCGTCGCACGGGTTGAGGATGGCGCCCGGCGTCGGGTCGAGTGGGCGCGCGCCATCCTTGAGGGCGCGGGTGAAGAAGGCATTGAAGTGCTCGAAACGCGTCGGGTCTTCGATCAGCGCTTCACGCATATCCACCTTGAAGTGGCGGATGAACAGTTTGATGAAGGTGTTCTTCACCCAGGGCAGTCGGCATTCGGCCAGGCAACCGGCGGCACGCGAGATGAGGTGATGGGGGAGCAGGTACTGGCTGATAACGAACAAGCGGTCTTTCATGGAAGGCCTTTTCATTGCTGAATTGGTGTGTCTGGCAGGTTGCCCCATTCGCCCCAGGAACCGGCGTATCCCTTGATCCTCGGGTAGCCCAGCGCCTTGGCGAGCAGATAGGTCAAACCCGAGCGGTGATGCGTCTGGCAATGGGTGATGATTTCCTTGTCCGGGGTGATGCCCAGTGCGATGAGCTGCTCGGCAATGTCTTCGCGGATGCGTAGCGCGCGCGCGCTGTCCATTGCGGCGGTCCACTCGAAGTTGATCGCCCCGGGAATGTGGCCAGCACGCGCGGCAAGTACCCGCTCGCCACGGTATTCGCCAGGTGAGCGGGCATCCCAGATCACCACGTCATCGGCGCCCAGGCGGCTCTCGATATATTCACGGGTGGCAATGGGGGTATTGTCGAGCTCCAGTTCGACGCGTTTGTTGACCGGCACCGGAGTCTCATGCGTCAGCGGGCGCTGCTCGGTGATCCAGGCAGTGAGGCCGCCGTTGAGGTAGTGATAGGCGTGGTGGCCGATGACATCGAGCAACCAGGCGAAGCGCCCGGCCCAGCCGCCGCCTTCATCGTCATAGACGACATAGACGGCATCGGCGCGGTGGCCGAGCTCGCCGAACAGTGCTTCGAGCTGTGCCTTGGGCGGCAGCAGGCCCGGCGCTGGCGGTTGGCCCAGTTGAGTCTGCTTGGGATCGACGAAGCGGGCGCCTGGTAGATGCCCTTCGGCATAGCGGGCGGCGCTGGTCAGATCGACCAGTATGAGTTCTGGCGCAGTGAGGCGCTCGGCGAGGTCCGCAGGTTCGATGACCAGCGGCAAGTTGGAGAAGGCGGACACGGCAGACCCCTGAAAATCGCCAAAAGCGCAGTGTAGCGAAAAAGATCAGCGCACGCGTTTGCTGAAACTGCCTAATGCCCGCTCCAGGCATTGCGCGGTTTTCTCGAATGCCTGCAGGGCGGTGTCGGTGAATGGCTCGCCGTTTTGGTCGGCCACCACCAGCACGCTGACGCGACCGTTCGTGCCGATCGAACGCAGCAATAGGTTCTCCGTCGAAAAGCGCTCCTTCAGGGCACCGGGCAATAGCGCCGAGTATTGCGCCGCGTTATCGGACTTCAGGCGCAGCAGGGCGGGCTTTTCCAACAGTTTGCGTAGCAGCGGGCTTTGCGTCGGGTCGAGCGTGAGCCCGGCGGCAGTCTTGTCCAGAGTCTCCTGCTGCGTCACCAGGCGACTCTGTGTGCGGTCGGCCAGGAACAGCAGCACGCGTTGCATCCCGGCAGCGGTGAAGGCCTGGCGGGCAGTGGTGGTCAGTTGCAGGGCGTTGCTGAAGGCGCTCGGCTCGCGTAGAAGCTGCGCGCAGTGCGTGCGCCAACGGTCCATCGCACTCGCGTCCGGCACTTTGGGCTTGGGCTTTGCAGGCGCCTGCTGGAAACGGCTGTCCCATGGCATCAACAGGCCCTGCGCGGGATGCCAGGTGCCCGGTATCGGGTAACTGCGCGCGCTCTGCGCGGCCTGCTGGTGGATGAGTTGCTGCACCGTCGCCAAGGGCAGCTGCAAATAAAGGCCGGTCAGTCGTTGCCAGCGCAGGCTGTGGATGCCGCTCCAGCTGTGGTGGGCCGACAAGGCCAGGCCGTTGGCCAGCACGATCGTGTTGCTGGGCAGGGTGAGCCAGCGTCGCAGGTCGGGATCGGCATCCAGCATCTGCTGCTGGTGCAGCGGATGCTCATTGTCGCGTGCGATGTGCAGGGCCTTGATCAGGCGGCGGCGGTCACCGCTCAGCAGGTGGTAGCCCTGAACGATCCACTCGGGTAGGCGCCAGTGCTCGGCAACCGCCAGACACAATTCGAGCAGGCTGACGCCGAGCAACTCCTGCTCGACGCGTGTAGCCGGCTCGCCGCCTGCCAGCACGCGGTGCTCCCAGCTTTCGAAGAGCGCCGGATAGGCGGCCGCCAGCGTCCAGATTGGAGACAGGAAAAGCAGGCTGCCCCAGTGGATGTCCTGCCAGAGCCGGGCCAGTCGGGCGGCGAACAGGCCGTTGGCCTGCTGGCTGGCGTGTTGGCTGATCACCACTATCTGGCGCAAGCTCGCGGGAATCTGTGCCGGCTCCAGTGCCGGGATGCGCGCAAGCACCGCCTCGGTGCGTTTGAGGCCGATGCGGCTGAGGGCTACCTCCAGGCTCTCGGCGGCTTCGCTCAGGCTGTTGACGCTGCGATTGGCTTCGCGCAGTACGCTCAGGGCCAATACCGGGCTTGCCTGGATCAGATCGGCAATCTCGCGCAGCGAACGGCTGCTGTCACCGAGCGCATGACGTACGCGAGCGTGAGAGCCCGCCAGCGCCGGCAGTTGGACACGGTCGAGTACTTTGATCCAGCCGGGAATCGAGCGAGGCGGGGGTGCGGAATCGGTCATGAGCGGAGCCAAACTGGTTTTTCGCCGGGATGGCCTTTAGTCTGGCGCAAAAGTTCCGATAACCAGAATAATTCTTTCAATCCCGCCCTCTTGCTCGGTCGTTAATAGGCGGCGCGCTGTCATGCGCCGGGTTTTGTGGTCCGCTAATCAGGTTTTAGAAGTACCTCTTATGGCAAAAATCATTGGCATCATTGTCGTCTTCGCCAGCGTGCTAGGCGGGTTCGTGCTCTCCGGCGGGAAGATCGGCGCGCTGATCCACCCCTTCGAGATCATGATCATCGGCGGCGCCGCGCTGGGCGGTTTCCTGCAGGCTAACCCGGGCAGCACCACCATGCTGGTGCTGAAGAAGTCGCTGAGCATGTTCAGCTCCCGCTTCACCCACAAGTTCTACCTCGAAGTGCTCGGGATGCTCTACGAGGTCCTCAACAAGAGCCGGCGCGAAGGCATGATGGCGATCGAGGCCGATATCGAGGACCCGGCGGCCAGCCCGATTTTCAGCAAGTACCCCAGCGTGCTCAAGGATCAGCGGATGACGGCATTCACCGCCGACTACCTGCGCATCATGGCCTCGGGCAACATGGCGCCCCACGAGCTGGAAGGCTTGTTCGACATGGAGTTGAACAGCATCAAGGAAGATCTCGAGCACCCCGCCCATGCGGTGGCGAAGGTTGCCGACGGACTGCCGGCAATGGGTATCGTCGCGGCGGTGCTGGGTATCGTGATCACCATGTCGATCCTGGCCGATGCCAGCAACGCCGAGATCGGCGAAAAGGTGGCGACCGCGCTGGTCGGTACCTTCCTCGGTATCCTGGCTTCCTACGGCTTCTTCGGCCCGTTGGCCGGCGCGCTGGAGCATGACGCCAAGGAGGAATTGAACGTTTACGAGTCGATCAAGGCGACGCTGGTCGCTTCGGCCTCCGGCATGCCGCCGACCCTGGCCGTGGAGTTCGGTCGAAAGGTCCTGTTCCCGGCCCATCGCCCGAGCTTCGTCGAGCTCGAGCAGACCATGCGTGGCAGCTAAGAGCCGATCATGGACAACAACCAACCGATAATCATCAAGCGGGTCAAGAAGACCGCTGGGGGCCATCACGGCGGTGCCTGGAAGATTGCCTTTGCCGACTTCGCCACGGCGATGATGGCGTTCTTCCTGGTGATGTGGCTGATGAGTTCGGCGACGCCCGAGCAGAAGAAACTCATCTCCGGTTACTTCCAGGACCCGATCGGTTTCAGCGAAAGCGCGAGCCCCTATGTAATCGACCTTGGCGGCACGCCGACGCCGTCGCCGGAAAAGACCCTCAACCCCGAGGTGCAGGAGCACCCCGTCGAGACCGATGTCGCTCCGATCGACGCGGCGCAGGTGGAAACCTTGTCCGAGCAACTCGAGCGCGAACGCCTCGATCTGCTGCTGCAGGAGCTGCAGAACAAGGTCGACGAGAACCCGGAGCTCAAGCGTTTCAAGGACCAGATCCTGTTCGAGATTACCAAGGACGGTCTGCGCATCCAGATCATGGACGCCGACAATCGGCCCATGTTCGCCCTTGGCAGCGCGCAACTGCAGCCGTACTTCGAAGATATCCTGCTGGCCATGGCCGAGACGATCAGCGCCGTGCCAAACAAGATCAGCGTCAGCGGGCACACCGACGCCAAGCCCTTCGCCGGGCGTGGGGATTTCGGCAACTGGGAACTGTCGGCCAACCGCGCCAATGCCGCGCGACGCGCACTGGTCTATGGCGGTTACCCCGACGCACAGATTGCGCGTGTGGTGGGCTACGCCTCGTCGGCGTTGTTCGACCGGCAGAATCCGCTCAATCCGGTCAATCGGCGAATCGATATTCTGGTGTTGACGAAGAGGGCGCAGCGGTCGATCGAGGGCGAGCAGCCAGCCGGTGGCGAGCAGCCACCTCAGACGCCTCCGCCATCCTCGGCCACCCCCGGGTCGGTTTCGCCCGTCGAAGGTGAGCCGATGCAGCCGCGCGAATTGCGCGAGAAGCTGAACATCTTCGAAAGTGGCGTGCTCGGCTTTGATGAGCCGGAGGGCTAGGGCAAGGCTGCCTAGCCGTTAGTATTCCGGCTCCGGCAGGCTGCTGAGGATATGCCGGTAACTGGCCATCCGCTGTGGCTGGATGCGGCCTTCTTCGAGCGCCTTCAAGAGTGCGCAACCCGGCTCGCGGTCGTGTTTGCAGTCACGAAAGCGGCAATGTCCGAGCAGGTCGCGGAACTCGATGAAACCCGCTTCGACGTCGTCGCGGCTGACGTGGCCGAGGCCGAATTCTCGAATGCCGGGCGAATCGATCAGCTCCCCGCCGCCGGGAAAGTGGAACAGCCGGGCGGTGGTGGTGGTGTGGGTGCCTTTGCCGGTCAGCTCCGAGAGCCGCCCGACCCGGGTATCGACCCCAGGCAGCAACGTGTTGACCAGCGATGACTTGCCCACCCCTGACTGGCCGACGAAGACGCTCACCTGGCCGTTGAGTCGCTCTTTGAGCTGGTCCATGCCGAGGCCCTGACGCGCCGACACTTCCAGCAATGGATAGCCGAGCGTGCGGTACACAGCCAGCAGCGCCTCGAGCGGCGCCTGGTTCTGCTCATCGACCAGATCGGCTTTGTTCAGCAGAAGCAGCGGTTGGATGCCGGCATGTTCGGCGGCGATCAGGTAGCGGTCGATCAGGTTCGCATGGGGTTCGGGCAGCGGTGCGAAGACGATCACGATCAGGTCGACGTTGGCGGCCACTGGCTTGAGCTGGCCGCGGCTGTCCGGTCGGCACAGCTCGGTCTGGCGTGGCAGTTGCGCGACGATGACGCCGATGCCCTGGTTGCCCGCACGCCAGACCACCCGGTCGCCGGTCACCAGGGCCGGCAGGTTGGCCCGCAGGTGGCAGCGGAACACGTTGCCGGCCAGCTCGCCGTCCTGGGCTTCGACTTCGACCTGGACGCCAAAATGCGCGATCACCAGGCCGGTCTGTTCCGGACCCAGGTCGCCGCCTTCGAGTTCTTCGAGCGCTTTCGACTCACGTCGCGCCGCTCGGGACGCACGTTCTTCCTGGATTTTCTCGATACGCCAGCTTTGCCGGCGGCTCAGGTGCCGTTTGGCCATGGGGTGCGCTTATGGAATGATGGATGCCGAGTTTAGCACGCGGCCCTACCACAGCCGGTGCCGCCGACTGCGCGGGGTGAGGTTAAACTGACGACTCGCTCCGATCGATGACGCCCATGCCGATCCGCTCTTCCTATCCCGCCCTGCGTGCCTTGCTCGCCCATCTGCTCGCTCTCGGCCTGACCTGGCTGGCGCTGTTGGCGGCGCGGCAGCTTCAGTGGCCGCTCGGCATGCTCGGCGCCGCCTGGCTGCAAGGGGTTCTGGCTGCAGTCATCGGCCAGTGCCTGGGGCTGTCGCGCTGGTGGCTGGCGATCAATCTGCTGTTCGTGCCGAGCCTGGTCGGGCTGTTCTGGTACGCGATACCGCCATGGTTGCCCCTGAGTGGTTTCCTGTTGCTGCTGTTGCTGAACTGGAACGCGTTCGGCGAACGTGTGCCGCTTTATCTCACGGGCACGGGTACCGAGCAGCGTCTGCGTTCCCGGCTTGCCGAGCTGTCTGCCGATTTTCGTCTGATCGACCTGGGCAGTGGGCTGGCCGGAACGCTGGTGCGCCTGTCGCGCGCCTATCCGGCGGCAACCTTTGTCGGCGTCGAAACGGCGCCGCTGACCTTCGTGCTGTCCTGGTTGCGCTGCCTGCCGCGGCGCAATTGCCGGGTGCGTTTCGTCAGCCTGTGGCGTGTCGATCTTGGCGCGTACGACGTGGTGTACTGCTTCCTGTCTCCTGCGCCGATGCCTGCCCTGTGGGACAAGGCGCGTGCCGAAATGAAGCCCTCGGCGCTGCTGATTTCCAACACCTTCGCCATCCCCGGCGTCGAGCCGCTCGAGGCGCTGTCGCTCAATGACTGGCGTCATTCGCGGCTGCTGATCTGGCGTCCGGCCGCCGGGGCCTGACGGCCCGAGGGGTAACTGGCTAAACTGCACATCCGAGCCAAGGAGCCCCGCCATGCAAAACCCACAGAACCTGATCTGGATCGACCTGGAAATGACCGGTCTGGATCCGGACAACGATGTCATCATCGAGATGGCGACCATCGTGACCGACAGTGACCTCAACGTCCTGGCCGAAGGGCCGGTAATCGCGGTTCATCAGAGTGACGAGGTGCTGGGCGCGATGGATGAGTGGAATACCCGTCAGCACGGCGGTTCGGGATTGACGCAGCGGGTCAGGGAAAGCCGCATCGACGCCGCCCAGGCCGAGGCGATGACCCTGGCGTTTCTGGAGCAATGGGTGCCGGCGCGTGTTTCGCCGATCTGCGGCAACAGCATCTGCCAGGACCGGCGCTTTCTTTATCGCCACATGCCCAGGCTCGAAGCCTATTTCCATTACCGCAACCTGGACGTGTCGACGCTCAAGGAGCTTGCCGCGCGCTGGGCGCCGCACGTACGCGATGGCGTGAAGAAGAGCAGCTCGCATCTGGCGATGGACGACATCCGCGACTCGATCGCCGAGCTGCGCCACTATCGCGAGCATTTCATCAAGATCTGACGTCTGCGGTTACTGACCGAGTTTTCTCAGCTCGTCGGACTCTACGATCCTGACGCCGTTGCCCTGCTCGAGGGCAAGCCGCCAAAGTGCCCAGGCCAGGGCGCAGGCGTCGATGCCGCGATACTTGCCCGGCAGCAATTGCGTGAGCGGCCCAGCAAGCTGCTCGCTCAGGCGCGGCTCGATGCGCGTGCCAAGCAGGTGCGAAGGCCGCGCGATAGTCAGTTGGGGCCAGTCTTGGGCAATCAGGTCGCGTTCGACCTCGCCCTTGACTCTGGTGTAGAAAAAACGCGAATCCACGTCCGCACCCAGCGAACTGATCACCAGCAGATGTCGGGCGCCCAGCTCCCGTGCGCGCTGCGCGAAGGCGACAATCAGGTCATGGTCGATGGCGTGAAAGGCCTCTTCGCTGCCGGCCTGCTTGATCGTGGTGCCCAGGCAGCAGAAGGCGGTATCGATGTCCCCGGACAGCTGTGGCAACAGCGCCTCCAGTTCGCCGACCGGGTTTTCCAGGCGTGGATGCTCGGCCAGAGGGCGGCGGGTGGGCGCCAACACGCACTCCACCGTGGGCTCGTTGAGCAGTCGGTCCAACAGATGCTCGCCGGTGAGGCCTGTGGCGCCGGCAAGCAGAATGCGCTGGGGCGTCAGATACATAGCGTGCTCCCTCTCTGTTCAGTCATCCGAGTGGGCGGGCTGGGTGTCCTGTAGCCTGCGCCAGTGGGCAAGTACCCCTTCGGGGGCCCAGAGCTGGGGTTCCGATGGCTGATACTGCTCAGCCTGTTCCTGTTCGGCAACATGGGCTTTCGCCAGTTCGAAGGCCTCGGCCAGATCGTCCGTGCGGGTCAGTGCCTCGGCGAACAGCGCGCGGCCGAAATAGGTGAAATCGCTCTCTTCCGAACAGCCGAAGGAAACCCGGTCGGCTCGAGCGGCGGTCATCACCAGGGTATGCGCATTCTTGAGCGGCTCGATGAAACCGCCCGAATAGCAGGCCGAGATAATCACGACCTTGTTGCGATCTGCCAGCGGTTGCAATAGCTGGGCAAGATCGGCCGCCGGCAGGTTATCCAGCGTCAGACGCGGCTGGTCGATGGCCAGTTGGTGATCCGCCGAGCCGTGGCTGGTGAAATAGAAGAACAGCAGGTCCTCCGGCCCGCTGGCCTTGGCAAGGGCCTCGATTGCCCGGCGAAGGTTCTCCCGGGTCGCCAGGGGGCGGTCGGCGAGGTGGTCGCGGTGGTTGACCAGCGTGATCTGTCCGCGGGCGCGGTAGCGTTCGCTCAGTAGTCGGCTGACGAAATCGGCCTCGCGCAGGAACACGCTCTGCTGGCCGTCGCCGGCGAAGGTCAGGCTGTAGAGTTCGGCAGCAGGTGTCGAGGCGGGCAGGGCTTGGAGCGCTTCGTCGAGCAGGCGGCCCTGATTCAGCAGGCCGATTTCCAGAGGATCGGCCAGCGGCTGGCCCTGCTCATCACTGACGCGACGGCCGCCGCGCCAGTTTCCCGATTCGCTGCGCCCGTCGGCCAGCACGCGTTCGCCCTTGCCGTGGAACTGACCGTAGCGAAAGCCGCCCTGGTAATGGCTGCCATCGGGAAAGTCGAGGCGGCCTTGGCCGTGGTAGCGCCAGCCGCGAAAGCCGCCTTCGTAGCGGCTGCCGTCGCTGCCGATGTGCTGGCCTTGTCCGGTCAGTTCACCCTCGCTGAAGGTGCCGCTCCAGATATCGCCGCTGGCGCTTTCGTAGCGTCCCTGGCCATCCATGCGGTCATTGGCGAAGCCGCCTTCGTAGCGTTCGCCGTCGCCGGAGCTGAAGCTGCCTTGGCCGTCGAGCACGCCATTGACGAAGTGTCCCTGGTAGGTGTCCGTACCCTCGCGGCGCATGCCTTCGCCGTGTGGCTGGCCGTTGGCGAACTGGCCTTCGTATACCTGTCCGTCGGGATAGGTCAGGCGGCCCTGCCCATGGTAGCGGTCACGCAAAAAGTCGCCTTCGTAGCGCATGCCGCCCTGGCTGAAGACACCTTTGCCTTCCATCCGGCCGAGGCGGAACTGCCCTTCGTAGACGGCGCCCTCGGCGTAGCGGAAGACCCCGACACCCTCGAACAGTCCGGCGGAGAACTCTCCTTCGTAGCGGTCGCCGCTGGGTCCCTCCCAGATCCCTGGCCCGCTCAACTGGCCGGCCTTGAAGCTCCCGCTGTAGAAGCTGCCGTTGGCGTAATCGATACGCCCTTCGCCTTGCAGTAGGCCGCCGACAAGCTCGCCTCGGTAGCGCCCGCCGTCGGGCAGCCGGGCATCGGGCGGGATCAGGGGTTCGCCCTCGCCGCAGGCGGCGAGGAGCAGGGCAAGTGTGAAGGACAGCAGGCGGCGCATACGGGCTCTCGGCGTTCGGGTGCCAGCAGTATGCCGCAAAGCGGCTTTGTCGATATCAGCCGGAGCGTTGCACTCAGACGAAGCAGAGTGCCAGGGTCTCGGCGATGTAGGCCGGCTTGTCGCCGCCCTCGATCTCCATCTCGACGCGCGCTTTCAGGAGCCACTGGCCGGGGTTCTTCTCGTAGGCGTCGAGCAGCGTCACGTTCAGGCGCACCCGCGATCCGACCTTGACCGGCTGAATGAAGCGCACGCTGTCGAGCCCGTAGTTGATGCCCATCTTCGTGCCTTCTGGGCGCACCAGCAGGTCCCCCATCAGCATGGGGATCAGCGAGAGAGAGAGAAAGCCGTGGGCGATGGTGGTGCCGAAGGGAGTGAGCTTGGCCTTTTCCGGGTCAACATGGATGAACTGGTGGTCGCCTGTGCAATCGGCGAAGCGGTCGATGCGATCCTGGTCGATGGTCAACCACTCGGACCGGCCGAGGTCCTTGCCTATATAGTCCTTTAGTTCTGTAACGGGAACTTGCGGCATGCGTCCTCCTGAAGAGGTCTTGTTATGGGGGTTCGGTAGATCAGCATGCGCTTTGCAGAGGGTCAACCAAGCATGGCCGTGGCGAATGACCTGCCATAGCGTGCTGTCGAGGGTGGCAACTGGGCGATACCGGTATGCCCTTTATAATGCCCGCCCACTTTTTGAGGAGGCTTCCGATGTTGCTACGTGGCCTGACCTGGCTGGTCCTGTTTCAGTTGCTGGGTACGGCGATCAACGTGCTGTTTCTGTCCATCCTGCCGGGGCCGATCGTCGGGCTGCTGCTGTTGTTCGTGACCTTGCTGGTGCGTGGTAGCGCCGGCCAATCGTTGCAGCTCGCGGCGAGCAGCCTGCTGCGTTATCTGCCGCTATTGCTGGTACCGCCAGCGGTCGGTGTGATGGCCTATACCGGAGCGATCGTGCGGGACTTTTGGGCGATCGTCGGCGTGCTGGTGTTGTCGCTGGTGATCTCGCTGGTGTTCACCGGCTGGTTGATGCAGGCCCTGATCCGGCGCCAGCAGCGCCGTCGGGAGGTCGCATGACATTGCAATGGCAGGCTGCGTGGCAAGCGGTGGTTCATCATCCGCTGTTCGCGGTGGCAATCACCCTGGCGGTGTATCAGTTGGCCTGCGCCGCCTATGAGAAAACCCGGTGGGTATTCCTGCAGCCGGTGCTGGTGTCGATGGTGCTGGTGATCGGTGTGCTGCTGGCGTGCGGTATCGAATACACCGAATATGCCGCGAGTGCCCAGTGGCTGACCGTGCTGCTCGGGCCGGCGACCGTGGCCCTGGCGGTGCCGCTCTATCTGAATTTGCGGCGGATTCGCGAGCTGTTCTCTCCGATCATGCTGACCTTGCTCATCGGTGGAGCGAGCGCGACGGCCTTGGGCATGGCCCTGGCCTGGGCGTTCGGCACTGAGCGTCTGATGCTGATGACCTTGGCGCCCAAGTCGGTGACCTCGCCCATCGCCATGCTGGTGGCTGGGCAGATCGGCGGCATCGCTGCGCTGGCGGCGGTCTTCGTGATGATCACCGGCGTGCTGGGCGCCATCCTCGGGCCGGAACTGTTACGCCGCTTTGGTGTTCAGCATCCTGCGGCCCGCGGCATGGCGCTGGGGTTGAGTGCGCATGCGGTCGGCACGGCCCAGGCGTTGCAGGAGAGTGAGGAGTGCGGTGCCTTTGCGGCCCTTGCGATGAGCCTGATGGGCGTGATGACTGCGGTGCTGTTGCCGTTGGCTGTCAGCCTGTTGTTGTAATGGAGCCTGTCATGACGCTACCCCTGTTTCCCCTTGATACGGTGCTTTTCCCCGGCTGCAAGCTCGACCTGCAGCTGTTCGAGGCGCGCTACCTGGATATGGTCAGTCGCTGCATGAAGGAAGGCCACGGCTTTGGCGTGGTCAGCATCGTCGAGGGCAAGGAGGTGGGCGAGGCGGCCTCATCGTTCTCCACCTTCGGCTGCGAGGCATTGATTCGTGACTGGCAGCAGCGCCCCAATGGGCTGCTGGGCATTCGGGTCGAGGGCGGGCGACGTTTCAAGGTGCTCAGCGCAGAGGTACAGCGCGACCAGCTCACCGTCGCCGAGGTCGAGTGGCTCGAGCCGGAGCAGGAGCTGCCGCTACAGGCCGAGCACGCCGATCTGGTCGCGTTGCTCGAGGCGCTGGGTCAGCACCCGCTGGTCGAGGCGCTCGGCATGGGCGGAACGGTGGCCGGCCAGCGGGCTCTGGCGAGCCAGCTGGCTTACCTGTTACCGTTTCAGCCCGATCAAAAGCTGCACCTGCTGCAACTGGGCGAGCCGCAGGTGCAGCTCGATCTGATCCAGTCGTTTCTCGAACAGCTGCAGGATGGTGGCGACTGAGCCGTCATTCGTAGCGATACAGCTCGAAGGCGCCGGACAAGGCCCACAGGGCATAGGCGCCGAGCATGGCCAGGCAGGCCGGCATCAGGATCCACCAGACCTTCGGCCGCAGCGCGCTAAGCGGAGCACGCCACTGGCTGAGCGCCAGCGCGGCTGCGCAGAACGTCGCTGCCAGCAAGGCGCCGCCGATCACGTCGGTCGGCCAGTGCACCCCCAGATAAACGCGCGAAAGGGCGATTGCCGTGGCCGGCAGGCTGGCAAGCAGCAGCCAGGTCAGGCGCATTCGTGGGGGCTGCTCACGCCCCGCGAGCAGCCCGAGCACGAGGAAGAACGCAAAGCTGGCCGAGGCGTGACCCGAGGGGAAGCTGTAGGAACTCAGCGGCTCGAGAATCACCTCCGGGCGCATTCGGGCAAAGGACGCTTTCAGTGTGCCATTGGCCAGTGCCGTACCGAGCAGCGCGATGATCGCGAACAGCGCCGCGCGCCATTGACGCAGCACCAGCAGCAGCGAGCAGAGCAGTACCCCGGCCAGCAACTGAGCGCGAAAATCGCCAAAGCGGGTCACCACCACCATAAAACGATCCAAGCCGAGGCTGCGTTCGCCCTGGATCACCGCCAGCAGGCCCTCGTCGAACTCCTTGAAGTGCGGCCACGCGAGAAACAGCGCGAGCAACGCGCAGCCGCTGAGCAGCGCGGCCAGTCGGCTGGTCGAGCGCAGCCGATACAGGCTGCCGTGTACGGTCACGCCGATCACCAGCAGCAGGCCGCCGACGATGATCGCCGCCTCGCTCCAGAAACCCTCCGGCAGTGGCAGGCGAAACGCAGCGCCTGCCGTCCAGCCGGGCAGCAGATAGGCCATCGCCCAGCCGGCCGACGCCAGCAGGCTGACCAGCAGGAAGCGACCGAAAGGCATGTCCAGCATGCCCGCGGTCATCGGCAGCATCGGCCGTAGCGGGCCGATGAAGCGCCCCACGAGCAGGCTCGCCACCCCGTAGCGCTGGAAGTAGCCTTCGGCCCGCAGCAGCCATTCGGGGTGGTTGCGCAGGGGGCGGATCTTACGGATGTTCTGGTGATAGCGTCGGCCCAGGGCATAGGAGATCAGATCGCCCAGCAGGCCTCCGATATAGCCCAGCAGCAGCGTTTCGCCCAGGCCCAGCGCGCCACTTCCCGCCAGCATGGCGATGGCGAACAGCAGGACGGTTCCGGGGACGAGCAGGCCGACAATGGCCAGGCATTCGACGCAGGCGGCGATCAGCAGGGCAAGACCGAGCCAGTGCGGTTGGGCGCCCAGCCAGCCGGTGAGTGTTTCGAGCCACTGGCCCATGCACGTTTCCTTGTTCGGCGGTGCAGCTTCGACCCGGTCGGGCTGTCGTGGTTTCAGTCAGGCGACAGCCCGTCGCCTGCGAGCTATGCCCTTGCAGTATCCCCGCATCCAGGATATTTCGCCCATCCGGCGAGCGCCGCTGTGCGTGGCTTGGCGCGACGGTTATAATCAGCGGCTTTCCCTCCAGCCAGGCCAGCTCCACCATGACCGAGTCCGTACTCGACTACATGACCCGCTTGGGTCGCGCGGCGCGCGAGGCGTCGCGGGTACTCGCACGAGCCAGCACCGCCCAGAAGAATCGCGCCCTGCAGGCCGCCGCGGCGGCCCTGGATGCGGCGCGCCCGGAATTGGCCGCGGCCAACGCGCGCGACCTGGAGGCGGGCCGGGCCAGCGGGCTGGGCGCGGCCATGCTCGATCGCCTGGCGCTGACGCCGGCGCGGGTGGACGACATGATCGAAGGCCTGCGCCAGGTCGCCACGTTGCCCGACCCGATCGGCGAGATCCGCGACATGCGCTTTCTGCCCTCCGGAATTCAGGTCGGCAAGATGCGCGTGCCGCTGGGCGTGGTGGGCATCATCTACGAGTCGCGACCCAACGTGACCATCGACGCCGCCAGCCTTTGCCTGAAGTCTGGCAACGCCACCATCCTGCGTGGCGGTTCGGAGGCGATTCATTCCAACCAGGCGATCGCCCGCTGCATCGGCCTCGGTCTGGCCGAAGCCGGGCTGCCGGAAGCGGCGGTGCAAGTGGTCGAGACCACCGATCGAGCGGCGGTCGGTGCGCTGATCAGCATGCCGGACTATGTCGATGTGATCGTCCCGCGCGGCGGCAAGGGGTTGATCGAACGCATCAGTCGCGAAGCGCGGGTTCCGGTGATCAAGCACCTTGACGGCATCTGCCACGTCTATGTCGATCAGGCGGCGGATGTGGGCAAGGCCATCCGTATCGCCGACAACGCCAAGACCCAGCGCTTCGCCCCGTGCAACACCATGGAAACGCTGCTGGTGCACCAGGCGATGGCCGCGAAGGTGCTGCCGCCGCTGGCCGACATCTATCGCCAGAAGGGTGTCGAGCTGCGCGGTTGCCCGCGGACCTGCGAGCTGCTCGGCAGCGATGCGCTGGCCGCCAGCGAGGAAGACTGGTCCACCGAATACAACGCGCCGATCCTGTCGATTCGCCTCGTCGATTCACTGGACGAGGCCATCGAGCACATCAACCGCTACGGTTCGCAGCACACCGATGCGATCGTGACCGAGCACTTCAGCGATGCGCGCCGCTTTCTCACCGAAGTCGATTCGAGTTCGGTGATGGTCAACGCCTCGACCCGTTTTGCCGACGGCTTCGAGTACGGGCTGGGCGCCGAGATCGGCATCTCCACCGACAAGCTGCACGCCCGTGGCCCGGTCGGCCTCGAAGGACTGACCAGCGAAAAATATGTGGTCTTCGGCGACGGTCACATCCGTACCTGATGGGACGGCGAATTGGTGTCCTGGGAGGGACCTTCGACCCGGTACACATCGGCCATCTGCGCGGCGCGCTGGAGGTTGCCGAGCAGTTCGCTCTGGACGAGCTGCGCCTGATTCCCAATTCGCAGCCGCCGCACCGGGGTGTGCCCAGCAGCAGTGCCGCCGATCGTCTGGCGATGGTGCAGTGCGCGGTAGCCGACCTGCCGCCGCTGACGGTGGATGCGCGCGAGTTGGGGCGGGACCGGCCGTCCTACACCATCGACACGCTGGAATCGCTGCGTGCCGAGCTGTCGGCGGACGACAGGCTGTACCTGCTGCTCGGCTGGGATGCCTTCTGCGGTCTGCCGGGTTGGCGGCGCTGGGAAGAGTTGCTCGAGCACTGCCATATCCTGGTATTGCAGCGTCCGGATGCGGACATGGAGGCCCCCGAAGCGCTGCGCGACCTGCTCGCCGGCCGCAGCGTCAGCGATCCCCAGGCGTTGTTGGGCAGCAGTGGACAGATCGCCTTCGTCTGGCAAACGCCGCTGGAAGTGTCCGCCACGCAGATTCGCCAGCTTCTCGCCAGTGGCAGGTCGGTCCGATTCCTGGTCCCCGACGCCGTACTGGCCTATATCAATGCGCACGGACTGTACCGTGCGCCGAACTGAGGTTGTTTTCACGTTATGCAAAATGAATCCCTGGTCCAGCTGGCAATCGCCGCGCTGGAAGATCTGAAGGCTCAGGACATCGTAAACATCGATGTTCGCGGCAAGACCAGCGTGACCGATTTCATGGTCATCGCCAGCGGCACCTCGAGCCGTCACGTCAAATCCCTGGCCGAGAACGTGCTCGAAAAGGTCAAGGAGCAGGGCGTACGGCCCTTGGGTAGCGAAGGCCTGGACGGTGGCGAGTGGGCATTGCTAGACCTCGGCGACGTGGTGGTTCACGTGATGCAGGTCCCGACCCGCCAGTTCTACGACCTCGAGCGCCTGTGGCAGGGCGCCGAGCAGAGCCGTGCGCAGCATCTGGGCGATCCGGAGTAAACCGCGACCGTGCGCATCAAGCTGATCGCAGTCGGATCGAAGATGCCGCGCTGGGTAGAGGACGGGTGGCAGGAGTACGCCAAGCGGATGCCGCCTGAGCTCGGTCTCGAGTTGGTAGAGATTCCGTTGAGCACCCGTGGCAAGAATGCCGACGTAGCGCGCTTGATTCGTCAGGAAGGCGAAGCGATGCTGGCGCGCGTGCAACCCGGTGAGCGGGTCGTGACCCTGGAAGTCACGGGCAAGCCCTGGAGCACGGAGCAACTGGCGACCGAGCTCGAGCGCTGGAGGCTCGATGCGCGTACCGTCAATCTCATGGTTGGCGGCCCCGAGGGGCTGGCGCCGGAGGTCTGCGCACGCAGCGAGCAACGCTGGTCGCTGTCGCCGCTGACGCTGCCGCATCCGCTGGTGCGCATCCTCATCGGCGAGCAGATTTACCGTGCCTGGACGGTCTTGTCCGGTCATCCCTATCACAAATAGCAGTTCGCAAAGCAGTCCCGATGCCGCAGCCGATTCCCCTCAAGGACCACGAAAAGGACGCCCGCCTGGTGCGTCGGCGGGTGCTTGTGGGCATCGTCGTGGTGCTGCTGCTGATGCTGGTGCTGATTGCCCGCATGTATTACCTGCAGGTCGTGCAGTACCAGCACCACTCGACGCTTTCGGAAAACAACCGGGTGCATGTGCAACCGATCCCGCCGACCCGCGGACTGATCTATGACCGTGATGGGCGGATCATCGCCGACAACCGCCCGAGCTTCAGCCTGACGGTGACCCGCGAGCGCGCTGGAGACTGGCGGCAGGTGCTGGATACGGTGGTCGAGGTGCTGCACCTCTCCCCCGAGGAGCGCGGTCTGTTCGAGAAACGGGTGCTGCAGGGGCGCCGCCCGTTCGAGCCGGTGCCGATCCTCTTCGAGCTGTCCGAAGAGCAGATCGCCCTGGTGGCGGTCAACCAGTTCCGCCTGCCGGGTGTCGAGGTCTCTGCGCAGCTGGTGCGCCACTATCCGCAGGGCGAGCACTTCGCCCATTCGGTCGGTTACGTCGGGCGCATCAACGAAGCCGAGCTCAAGGCCCTCGACCCGATCAATTACAGCGGCACGCACCACATCGGCAAGACCGGCATCGAGAAGTTCTACGAGGATGCACTGCATGGCGAGGTGGGCTACGAGGAAGTCGAAACCAATGCCCGCGGTCGCGTCCTGCGCGTGCTCAAACGCACCGATCCGGTGCCCGGGCAGGACCTGACCCTAACCCTGGATCTGGATCTGCAGGAAGCAGCCGAGGAGGCGCTGGCCGGTCGCCGAGGCGCGGTGGTCGCGTTGCAGCCCAGTACGGGCGAGGTGCTGGCGATGGTCAGCCAGCCGAGTTTCAACCCCAACCTGTTCGTCACCGGGATCAGCTTCAAGGCTTACGCCGAGCTGCGCGATTCCATCGACCGCCCGCTCTACAACCGCGTATTGCGTGGGCTCTATCCGCCCGGTTCGACGATCAAGCCGATGATGGCGATCGCCGGACTGGATTCCGGCGTCGTCACGCCGACAACCCGTGTATACGATCCGGGCTTCTTCCAGCTGCCGAACGTCAGCCACAAGTACCGGAACTGGAACCGCAGCGGGGATGGCTGGGTGGATCTGGAATATGCGATTGCCCGCTCCAACGACACCTACTTCTACGACATGGCCCACAAGATGGGCATCGACCGCATGCACGATTACATGACCCGCTTCGGTCTCGGTCAGCGGGTCGCGCTGGACATGTTCGAGGAAACCGCCGGCCTGATGCCGTCGCGTGAATGGAAGCGCGCCCGCTATCGCCAGCCTTGGTATCCCGGCGAGACGGTGATCCTCGGCATCGGCCAGGGGTACATGCAGGTCACGCCGCTGCAGCTTGCGCAGGCCACTGCCCTGATCGCCAGCAAGGGCAAGTGGATTCGCCCGCACCTGGCACGCACCATCGACGGATCGCCGCCGCACGATCCGGAACCGATGCCTGATATAGAACTGCGCGATACGCGCTTCTGGGACTATTCACGGCGTGGCATGGAGCAGGTCATGCATGGGCCGCGCGGTACCGCCAAGAAGGTCGGCGACACCGCGGTCTACCGCATCGCCGGCAAGAGCGGTACGGCGCAAGTGGTGGCCATCAAGCAGGGCGAGAAGTACGACAGCAAGAAGCTCAACGAGCGCCATCGCGACCACGCGCTGTTCGTCGGCTTTGCGCCTGCGGACAATCCGCAGATCGTCGTCGCGGTGATGGTGGAGAACGGTGAGTCCGGCTCGGGTGTCGCCGCGCCGGTCGTGAAAAAGGTCATGGATGCGTGGTTGCTCGATGAGAACGGCCAGCTCAAGCCAGAGTTCCAGCCTCCGATCAGTGCGGAGGTGCACCCCTGATGAATGGCAATTTCGACCGTAACCTGTCCAACGAAGACGTGCTGCGTCGGCGTGCCAGCTTCCTGCACCGACTGCATATCGACGGGCAGCTGCTGATCCTTCTGCTGATTCTCGGTGCCGTCGGGCTGACGGTGCTCTATTCGGCGAGCGGGAAGAGCTGGGACTTGGTCACCAAACAAGCGATTTCCTTCGGCATCGGGCTGGTAGGGATGATCATCATCGCGCAGCTCGAGCCGCGTTTCATGGCGCGCTGGGTGCCGTTGGCCTACGTCGTTGGCGTTGCGCTGCTGGTGGTGGTGGATGTCATGGGTCACAACGCGATGGGGGCGACGCGCTGGATCAACATTCCAGGAGTGATCCGCTTCCAGCCGTCGGAGTTCATGAAGATCATCATGCCCGCGACCATCGCCTGGTACCTGTCCAAGCGCAGCCTGCCGCCCAACATCAAGCACACCGCGGTCGGGCTGGCGCTGGTGGCGGTTCCCTGGGTGCTGATCCTTGCACAGCCGGATCTGGGCACCTCTCTGTTGATTCTGGCCTCCGGCGCCTTCGTGCTGTTCATCGGCGGTCTGCGCTGGCGCTGGATCATCAGTGCGGTCGCGGCGGTGGTGCCGATCGCGGTGGCAATGTGGTTCTTCGTGTTGCGCGAGTATCAGAAGCAGCGGGTGCTGACCTTTCTCGATCCGGAAAGCGATCCGCTGGGTACCGGCTGGAACATCATTCAGTCGAAGGCGGCCATCGGTTCGGGGGGCGTATTCGGCAAGGGGTGGCTTCTTGGTACACAATCGCACCTGGATTTTTTGCCCGAAAGCCATACGGACTTTATCATTGCGGTCCTTGCCGAGGAGTTCGGCATGGTCGGGGTCTGTCTGCTGTTGCTGGTCTACCTGCTGCTGATCGCGCGCGGCCTGGTCATTACCTTGCAAGCGCAGACCTTGTTCGGCAAATTGCTTGCCGGTGCGCTGACCATGACGTTCTTTGTTTACGTCTTCGTCAACATCGGTATGGTCAGCGGATTGTTGCCCGTGGTGGGCGTGCCGCTGCCGTTCATCAGTTACGGTGGCACATCGTTGGTGACCCTGCTGGCAGGGTTCGGGGTTTTGATGTCGATCCACACCCATCGCAAGTGGATCGCACAGGTTTGATAAGAGTGAATCAGTTGACCACATTACCGCGTAGCTGGATGTCTCGTGTCGCACGCGCCCTGGGGGTTGCCGCTGTCGCGGCCGTCGCCCAGCCAACCCTGGCGGCCGATTACGAAGGCGCGAAGGTTTCCGAGTTCATCGAGGAGATGACCCGCGATTACGGCTTCGCCGGCGAACAGCTGGGCGACCTGTTCAAGCAGGCCGAGCGCAAGCAGGCGATCCTCGATGCGATCTCCCGGCCGGCCGAACGCACCAAGCCCTGGAAGGAATACCGCCCGATCTTCATCACCGATTCGCGCATCGCCCAGGGCGTCGATTTCTGGCGCCAGCACGAGGAGGCGCTCAGCCGCGCCGAGACCGAATATGGCGTTCCCGCCGAAGTGATCGTCGCGATCATCGGCGTCGAGACCTTCTACGGGCGCAACACCGGCAGCTACCGCGTCATCGATGCGCTCTCCACCCTCGGCTTCGACTACCCGCCGCGTCAGCCTTTCTTCCGTCAGCAGCTCAAGGAGTTCCTGCTGCTGGTGCGCGAGGAGCAGGTCGACCCGCTGGCCCTCAAAGGCTCCTATGCCGGTGCCATGGGCCTGCCGCAGTTCATGCCTTCGAGCTTTCGCGCCTATGCCGTGGATTTCGACGGCGATGGTCGTATCGACATCTGGAACAATCCGGTCGATGCGATCGGCAGCGTGGCCAGCTATTTCAAGCAGCACGGCTGGAAAGCAGGCGAGTCCGTGGTGGCGCGGGCCAAGGTCAGCGGAGAGCGCTTCGAAGAAGGTCTGACCGAAGGGCTCGAGTCGGCCAAGAATGCCGGCGAGCTCGCCGAGCTGGGCTGGCATACCGAGAGTGCCGTACCGACCGAAACACGTGTCACCGCCTTCAGGCTGGAAGGTGCCGAGGGCGATGAGTACTGGGTCGGCTTGCCGAATTTCTACGTCATCACCCGTTACAACCGCAGCGTGATGTACGCGATGGCGGTTCACCAGCTGTCCCAGCGTCTCGCCGATGCGCGTGGAGAACAATGATGGTTGCACGCACCGTGTTGCACCTCGTCGCGCTCGGTACCAGCGTCGTGCTGCTGGCCAGCTGTTCATCCGGCCGCGCACCGCAAAGCCCGGCGCCTTCTGCCTCCAGCGGAATCAGCGGCCCGATCGATTACTCCCGGCCGAGCAAGGACGGCGCGCCCTGGTGGGACGTCGACGTATCGCGCATTCCCGATGCCACCCCCATGCCGCACTATGGTCCGGTGAAGGCCAACCCCTACACGGTGCTTGGCCAGACCTACTATCCGATTCCGGACGGCCGTCGCTATTCGGCCACCGGCACGGCCTCCTGGTACGGCACTAAGTTCCATGGTCAGGCCACGGCCAACGGCGAGAAATACGATCTCTACGGCATGAGCGCGGCGCACAAAACGTTGCCCTTGCCCAGCTACGTGAAGGTCACCAGCCTGGAAAACGGAAAAAGCGTGATATTGCGTGTGAACGATCGCGGACCTTTCTACTCCGATCGCATCATCGACCTGTCCTTCGCCGCGGCCAAGAAGCTCGGCTACGCCGAGAGCGGCACCGCTAAAGTGAAGGTCGAAGGGATCGATCCGGCCGAGTGGTGGGCCCAGCAAGGCCGCCCGGTACCGATGGTGCTGGCGCAGCCGCAAAAGGTGGCGACCCAGCCGCCGCTGACCGCCTCGATGACCCAGCCGGTCGAGAAGTACACGCCGCCGCCAGCGCAGCACGCCGCCGCGGTAGTACCTGCTCAAATCGACTCAAAAAAAAACGCTTCAGTCGCAGTCTCTGGCCTGTTTCTCCAAGTTGGCGCCTTCGCCAATCCGGACGCTGCAGAGCTGCTCAAGTCCAAGCTGAGCAGCATGGTGAGTGCCCCGGTATTCATCAGCTCAGTGACGCACAACCAGCAGGTTCTGCACCGGGTGCGACTCGGACCGATCGAAACGCCGGATGAGGCAACGCAACTGGAAGAGAGCGTACGCTTGGCCAATCTGGGCCAGCCACGCCGGGTCCAGCCGGATTAAAATCAACCTGCGGCCCCACGAGGGCCCGTTTGCCCAACTACCTTGAGAGACGGATGAATATCACCACCTTAGCGCGCCGCTTTCTTTTGCCTGCCACCCTGTTGCTGAACTCCGCTCTGGCCTCGGCAGCCGAGCCCGTCATGCCTGCCGCGCCGCAACTGGCGGCTAAGTCCTATGTCCTGATGGATGCCGCCAGCGGTCAGGTGCTGGTCGAGACCAATGGTGACGAACGCCTGCCGCCGGCGAGCCTGACCAAGCTGATGACCGCCTATATCGCCACGCTGGAGATCAACCGCGGGCAGATCAAGGAAAGCGACATGGTGCGCATCAGCGAGAAGGCCTGGCGCATGGGCGGCTCGAAGATGTTCATCGAGGTTGGCAAGGAGGTGTCGGTCGACGACCTGCTGCATGGCATCATCATCCAGTCAGGCAACGACGCCAGCGTCGCGATCGCGGAGCACATCGCCGGTAGCGAGGAAGGCTTCGCCGACATGATGAACTCCCACGCGCAACGCCTGGGCCTGTCCAACACCCACTTCGTCAACGCAACTGGCTGGCCGCACGCCGAGCATTATTCGTCGGCCAGCGACATGGCCAAGCTGGCGCGGGCGATCATCTATGAAGATCAGGCCCACTACGCCATCTACGCCCAGAAGGAATTCTTCTGGAATGGCATCAAGCAGCCGAACCGCAACCTGCTGCTGTGGCGCGACAAGACGGTCGATGGCCTGAAGACCGGCCATACCGAAGAAGCCGGCTACTGCCTGGTGGCTTCGGCCGTGCGCGACGGCATGCGCTTGATCGCGGTAGTCTTCGGAACCGTCAGCGAGCAGGCGCGGGCAGCCGAGGTGCAGAAGCTGCTGACCTACGGCTTCCGCTTCTTCGAAACCCGCACGTTCTACAAGCAGGGCACCGAGCTTGCCCAGGCACAGGTCTGGAAGGGTGAGCAGGACAAGGTCAAGGCCGGCCTGGCCCAGGACCTGACCATGACCTTGCCGAAAGGACAGCTGGAAAAGCTGGCTGCGAGCATGAACATCAATCCGCAGCTGACTGCGCCGATCGCCGCAGGCGATGTGATCGGCAAGGTCGAAGTGAAGCTGGGCGACGAGGTGGTGCAGAGCACCGACCTGATCGCGCTGGAAGCAGTCGAAGAGGGCGGGTTGTTCCGTCGCCTCTGGGACAGTCTGCGGCTGTTCTTCTTCGGCCTGTTCAACTGATCATTTCCTTGCGCGCGCCCTGGCCGACCGGGCCGGGCGCGCATGCGGATCACGAGTCCGCCTGAGAGCCATGACCGATACCGACGTACAAGCCCCGAAAATCGAATTTCCCTGCGAGCGCTACCCGATCAAGGTGATCGGCGATGCCGGCGAGGGCTTTCGCGAACTGGTCCTCGAGGTGATCGGCCGGCACGCGCCGGATCTGGACGCCTCCACCCTGGTCATGCGCGACAGCCGCAACGGTCGTTTCTTGTCCGTGCAGGTGCTGATCACCGCGACTGGCGTCGAGCAGCTGCAGGCCATCCATGTCGACCTGCGCGCCACTGGCCGCGTCCACATGGTGCTCTGATGATCGCGGTGCGCGAGCTCGGCCTGGTGGACTACGAGCCGACCTGGCAGGCGATGCAGCATTTCACCAACACCCGCGGGCCCGATACTCGCGACGAACTCTGGTTGCTCCAGCATCCGCCGGTATTCACTCAAGGCCAGGCCGGCAAGGCCGAGCATCTGCTGTTTCCCGGAGATATCCCGGTCGTGCAGGTCGATCGTGGCGGCCAGGTGACCTATCATGGGCCCGGCCAACTGGTTGGCTACCTGATGCTCGACGTGCGCCGCCTGGGTATCGGCGTGCGTGAGTTGGTCAGCCGTATCGAGCAAAGCCTGATCGCCCTTCTCGCTGAATATGATATCGAGGCTGTGGCCCGTCCCGATGCACCGGGCGTCTATGTAGGCGGTGCGAAGATCGCCTCGCTGGGTCTGCGCATTCGCAACGGACGCTCCTTTCATGGCCTGGCGCTGAACGTCGACATGGACATGGAGCCTTTCCGGCGCATCAATCCCTGTGGATACGCAGGACTGGCGATGACCCAATTGCGCGACCTGGCCGGGCCGGTCGATTTCGCCGAAGTGTGTCAGCGGCTGCGCGAGCAGCTAGTGCGGCAGCTCGGCTACGCTGAACAGAAGACCCTGACGGGCGGACTGGAAAATCTATGACAGTGGAAACCGTGGACAAGCGCCCCGCGAAAGTGGAAGCCGGCGTCAAACTGCGCGGGGCCGAGAAGGTCGCCCGCATTCCGGTGAAGATCATTCCCACCGAGGAATTGCCGAAGAAGCCCGATTGGATCCGCGTCCGCATTCCGGTATCCCCCGAGGTCGACCGCATCAAGCAACTGCTGCGCAAGCACAAGCTGCACAGCGTCTGCGAGGAAGCGTCCTGCCCGAACCTGGGCGAGTGCTTCTCTGGCGGCACCGCTACCTTCATGATCATGGGTGACATCTGCACCCGTCGCTGCCCGTTCTGCGACGTTGGCCATGGCCGGCCGAACGCACTAGACCCGGACGAGCCGAAGAACCTCGCGGTGGCCATCGCCGACCTGCGCTTGAAGTACGTGGTGATCACCTCGGTGGACCGCGACGACCTGCGTGATGGTGGCGCCCAGCATTTTGCTGACTGCCTGCGTGAGATCCGTCTTCTGAGTCCGGGCATCCAGCTCGAGACGCTGGTGCCCGATTACCGTGGGCGGATGGACGTTGCGCTTGAAATCACCGCGGCCGAGCCGCCGGACGTCTTCAACCATAACCTCGAGACGGTACCGCGGCTGTACAAGTCGTCGCGCCCCGGTTCGGATTTCGAGTGGTCGCTGGATCTGCTGCAGAAATTCAAGCAAATGGTCCCGCACGTACCGACCAAGTCGGGCCTGATGCTCGGCCTCGGCGAGACCGACGAGGAAGTCATCGAAGTCATGCAACGCATGCGCGAGCATGACATCGACATGCTGACCCTCGGCCAATACCTGCAACCGTCGCGTAACCACCTGCCGGTTCAGCGCTTCGTCCACCCGGACACCTTTGCCTGGTTCGCCGAGCAGGGCGAGCAGATGGGCTTCAAGAATGTGGCCTCGGGACCGCTGGTACGCTCGTCCTACCATGCCGACCAGCAGGCGCATGGCAACAAGATCATCTGATCGACGCGCAATGAAAAGGCGACCCTGGGGTCGCCTTTTTTGTGGGCTACAAGCCGCAAGCGGCAAGTAAAAGCGGTGATTAACCAACACCGAGTGGCACCCAAGACTCGCCTACCAGCTACCAGCTACCAGCTACCAGCTACCAGCTACCAGCTACCAGCTTACGACTGCGGTTTCTTCTCCGCACGTAAGCGGCCCAGCAATTCCTGGGTGGGATAGCCGTCGGCCGGCCAGCCCAGTTGCTGCTGGAAGCCGCGGATGGCACGGCGGGTGTTGGCACCGATGATGCCATCGGGCGTGCCGGTGTCGAAGCCTTGGCGGGTCAGGCGCTCCTGCAGCTCCAGACGCTCGGAGCGGCTCAACGGCAGCTCGCCGCGCGGCCAGCTGGCCCGGATCGCCCCCTGACCGTCGAAGTTCTGCGACAGCAGGCCTATCGCCAGGGCGTAGGACGACGAGTTGTTATAGCGCAGGATGGCGCGGAAGTTATCCATGACCACGAACGCGGGTCCGCGGTGGCCGGCTGGCAGCAGCAGGCTGGCCGAGGCCTCGTCATAGCCTTGCGGCAGGCCGGTCAGGCCAAGCGCTCGCCACTGCGCCAGCGGTTTGCGTATTTCGGCATCGGCCAACGAATAATCGAACCCCTTGGGCAGGCCCGCTTCGAAGCCCCAAGGCTGACCGTGCTTCCAGCCAGACGCCTGCAGATAATGGGCAGCGGAGGCGAGGGCATCGGGCGTGCTGGTCCAGATGTCCCTCCGGCCGTCACCGTCGAAGTCCACGGCATGGGTGTGGTAGGTGGTGGGGATGAATTGCGTCTGTCCCATCGCTCCAGCCCACGAGCCGCGCATCCGCTCGGGCGTGACGTCCCCCTCCTGGAGGATCTGCAGCGCGGCGAGCAGTTGGGCGCGGGCGAAACCTGGGCGCCGCCCTTCATGGGCCAGGGTGGCCAGCGAGCGAATCACCGACTTGTCGCCCATGATCTGACCGAAGCTGCTCTCCAGCCCCCAGATCGCGACGAGCACGTTGCGATCCACGGCGTAGCGTGCCTCGATGCCGTCAAGGGTCGCGGCGTGTTGATCGAGCAGGCGGCGGCCGCTCTGTACGCGCTGTTTCGATATGGCGCCTTCCAGGTACTCCCAGACCGGGCGAGTGAACTCCGGCTGGCTGCGGTCGGCGGCGACTACGCTGGGGTCCGGCGTCATGCCGGCGAAGGTGCGATCGAAGAGATCGGCCGATACGCCAGCGGACAGCGCCTCGTCGCGAAACTGGTCGCGCCACTGATCGAAGCTCTGCTCGATCTCGGGCACGGCCTCTTCCGGCGAAGCTGACGTCAAAGTCGAAATCGTGAGATTAGGGCGGGTAGGCTGAGATGAGTCCGTCTGCTGTAGAGGTTCTGCGGCGCAGGCCACCACCAGGCTGAAGGCAGAGGCGGCGATCAGACTGCGCAACAGCAGCACCGGGACGTAGGTGAAAAGCATGCACCACTCTCGATCGTGAGGTCGGTAGAAGACCTTATCACGCTTTGTTCTACTTGGCTTTTTCAAGCCGCCAGAAAGACCGAAGCCTCCCAGTCGTTGGACGGGGAGGCTTCGCGTCGGTAGCTGCCTTTGCCTTTTCGGGGTTGTTCCTGGCGGCTGCGGAACAGCGGTTGTGCCGCCAGTGACTTGGCCTTGTTGGGCCTTTTTCTTGGCTTGCTCATCAGGGTGTCCTGCGTTTTGGGTGGGCGCGCATCATCGACAATCGACCGGTCAATGTACAGAGGTGCCGGGTGCCGGCTGTCAGGCACCGAGCCGCTGGCCACAGAGCTGCAGGCAGAGGTTGGACAACCCGGTCCAGGGATCCCCTTCGGCCTGGCCCTTGATCTGCGCGTCGATTCGCTGGGCGTCGATCAACAGCCGGCTCCAGCGTGCGGCGCTGTGGCGCTGCAGGGCCTTGCTCACGAGGGGGCGGCGCTTGTCCCAGATCGGCGGCCGTGCCTGGCTGAACGCCCGATCCAGGGGCGTGCCCTGACTGTGTAGCAGGGCGATGTTGCCCAGAGTGCGCACTTCGCGGGCCAGCGCCCAGAGGATCACGGGTGCTTCGACACCTTCCCCGCGCAGGCCTTCGAGCATGCGCAAGGCGTGTATTGCATGTCCATTAAGCACCGCATCGATGAGGCCGAAGACGTCATAGCGAGCGCTGTCGGCGACGGCTGCCTGCACCGTGTCGACGGTCACTTGGCCATCTTCGGCGAGGAGCTTGAGTTTCTCGATCTCCTGGGCGGCAGCCAGGAGGTTGCCCTCGACCCGTGCAGCGATCAGTTCGACCGCTTCCTGGTTGGCAGCGAGTCCCGCCTGGGACAGGCGTTGGCGAATCCACTGGGGCAACTGGGCGACATCCACTGGCCAGATCTGCAGGAACTGTACTTGGGGACCTTCGATCAGTGCCTTGGCCCATTTGGTCTTCTGGGCACTGCCGTCGAGCTTGGGCAGGCTGATCAGCAGGACGGTATCTTCGGCGGGACGTGCAAGGTATTCGAGCAGGGCGGCAGTGCCCTTGTCGCCGGGCTTGCCGTTGGGAATGCGCAGTTCCAACAGGCGCTTTTCGGCGAACAGCGACAGGCTGGCGCCGGCCTCGATCAGCTGACTCCAGTCGAAGCTCGCTTCGGCATTGAATACCTGCCGTTCGCTGAAGCCCTGGGCGCGGGTGGCGGCGCGGATGGCGTCGCAGGCCTCCTGACAGAGCAGGTGCTCGTCACCGCTCACGGCATAGACAGGCGCCAGTGCTCCCTGCAGGTGCTTGGTCAGTTGGGCGGGCTGAAGTTTCATGAAGGTATGGTGCGAGCCGCCGGACGCGGCCCGCAACGGTTCACTGGATGGGCAGCTGCAGGGGCGACTGCTGCGGCTGGGACTCGAGGGCCCGACGCGCGGCGTCGCGTGCTTCGGCGTCGGCACGGGCCTTGGCCTGAGCGGTCTGCTGCAGGTGCTCGAGCTGAGCCGGTGTGACGCGCTGGATGCGCATCGCCAGTTGCTGAATCAGCTCGCGGCGCATTTCCGTGCGCAGCTGGTCCGCCTCCTGGGCGGAGCTGATCAGGTTACTTTCGTCGTGCACGTAGATGCGCTGCACTTCCACGCGGTCTTGCATCAAGAGCAGGCCGTTGCGGTCGAGAAATTCGTAATCCAGGCTGTTGGTCAGCTCGAATTCGGCGCTGCGGCCAGAGGTGTTGTAGCTCGCGGTGCGCTGGCGGCTTTGCTCGCGCGCTAGGTTGAGGCGATACGGCGACGCGTCGGTGACCCGTACGCCATTGTCCTTCAGTACACGCTCGAGCTCCTTGACGGTTTCCCCGTAGGAGTTGCGCGCCTGCACGCCGAGTTCGTCGAGCGCAAAATCGGTGGCGCCAGTGCCCCGCAGTTGAAAGCCGCATGCGCTTAGCAGCGCGGCGAAGCCCAGTACCAGCAGATTGCGTGTGATCATCTTTTGTTATCCCCTTTTGAACCGGCGCCGGGTCGGGCGCCGGTCTGGATCAGTTGGCGACGATATTGACCAGCTTGCCCGGTACCACGATGACCTTGCGGATCGTCAGCCCCTCGGTGAAGCGCACCACGTTTTCATTGGCCCGGGCCTGCGCCTCGACCGACTCACGGCTGGCGTTGGCCGCCACTTCGATCTGGCCGCGCAGTTTGCCGTTGACCTGCACCACCAGCGTCAGGCTGTCCTGCACCAGGGCGGATTCGTCGACGCTCGGCCAGGTCGCATCGATGATCGCGCCGGTCTTGCCCAACTGCTCCCAGAGCGTGTGGCAGATGTGCGGGGTGATCGGTGCGAGCAGCAGGGCGACGGTTTCCAGACCTTCCTGGAGCAGGGCGCGGTCCTGTTCGCTGGTGGACGGTGCCTTCTCCAGCACGTTCATCAGCGTCATCACCTGGGCGATGGCGGTGTTGAACTTGTGGTGCTGGCCGACGTCGACGCTGGCCTGCTTGATGGCCAGGTGGATGGCGCGGCGCACGGCCTTCTGCTCGTCGTTCAGGCTGGCGACGTCCAGCGCGCCCGGCAGGCCGGCGCTGACGTGGGCGTGGGCCAGGCGCCAGACACGGCGCAGGAAGCGGCTCGCGCCCTCGACGCCGGAATCGGACCACTCCAGGCTCATGTCTGGTGGCGAGGCGAACATCATGAACAGGCGGCAGGTGTCGGCGCCGTAGGCATCGATCATCGCCTGCGGGTCTACCCCGTTGTTCTTGGACTTGGACATCTTCTCGGTGCCGCCGATTTCCACCGGCAGCCCGTCGGTCTTCAGTCGCGCGCCGATGACCTTGGCCTTGGCGTCGCGCTCGACCTCGACGTCGGCGGGGTTGAACCAGTCCTTGCCGCCGTTCTCGGCGATGCGGTAGTAGGTCTCGGCGACCACCATGCCCTGGGTCAGCAGGTTCTTGAACGGCTCGTTGGAGCTCAGCAGACCCTCGTCGCGCATCAGCTTGTGGAAGAAGCGCGCGTAGAGCAGGTGCAGGATCGCATGCTCGATGCCGCCGATGTACTGGTCGACTGGCAGCCAGTGGTTGGCCGCGGCCGGATCGACCATGCCCTGGTCATAGTTCGGGCTGGCGTAGCGGGCGAAGTACCAGGACGACTCGACGAAGGTATCCATGGTGTCGGTTTCGCGCTTGGCCGGCGCGCCGCACTTCGGGCAGCTGCATTCGTAGAATTCCGGCATCCGCGCCAGCGGACTACCGGCGCCGTCCGGCACCACGTCTTCGGGCAGTACCACGGGCAGCTGGTCTTCGGGGACCGGTACGTCGCCGCAGGCATCGCAGTGGACGATCGGGATCGGGCAGCCCCAATAGCGCTGGCGGCTTATGCCCCAGTCGCGCAGGCGGAACTGGGTACGCGCCTGGCCGAGGCCCTTCTTCTGCAGCGCCACTTCCATGGCGTCGAAGGCGCCCTGGAAATCCAGGCCGTCGAAGTCGCCGGAGTTGATCAGCGTGCCGTGCTCGCCATAGGCGTCCTGCCAGGGCGCTGGGGTCTGGTCACCCGCGCTGGTACGCACCACCGGCTTGATCGGCAGGTCGTACTTGCTGGCGAATTCGAAGTCGCGCTCGTCGTGCGCCGGCACGGCCATCACCGCGCCCTCACCGTAGTTCATCAGCACGTAGTTGGCGACCCACACCGGCAGCAGCTCGCCGGTCAGGGGGTGCTGCACCTTCAGGGAAGTGGGCAGGCCCTTCTTTTCCTGGGTGGCGATATCGGCTTCGGCGACGCCGCCGCGCTTGCATTCATCGATGAAGGCCTGCAGCTCGGCATCGTTCTGAGCGGCGAGGGTGGCCAACGGATGTTCGGCGGCCACGGCGACATAGGTCGCGCCCATCAAGGTGTCCGGGCGAGTGGTGTAGACCTTCAGCGCGCCTTCGCTGCCGATGCTCTGCGCATCGTAGGGGAAGCTCACTTCCATGCCGCGCGACTTGCCGATCCAGTTGCGCTGCATGGTCTTGACCTGTTCCGGCCAGCCATCCAGTTCGTCGAGGCTTTCGAGCAGCTCGTCGGCGTACGCGGTGATCTTGAAGTAGTACATCGGGATTTCGCGCTTTTCGATCAGCGCGCCCGAGCGCCAGCCGCGCCCGTCGATCACCTGCTCGTTGGCCAGCACCGTCTGGTCCACCGGGTCCCAGTTCACCGTGCCGTTCTTGCGGTAGATGACGCCCTTTTCGAACAGGCGGGTGAACAGCCACTGTTCCCAGCGGTAGTAGTCCGGCTTGCAGGTGGTGACTTCACGCGACCAGTCGATCGCAAGACCCAGGCTCTTGAGCTGGGTCTTCATGTAGTCGATGTTCTCGTAGGTCCACTTGGCGGGCGCGACCTTGTTCTTCATCGCGGCGTTTTCCGCCGGCATGCCGAAGGCGTCCCAGCCCATCGGCTGCAGCACGTTTTTGCCCAGCATGCGCTGGTAGCGCGCAATCACGTCGCCGATGGTGTAGTTGCGCACGTGCCCCATGTGCAGCTTGCCGCTGGGGTAGGGGAACATCGACAGGCAATAGAAGGTGTCCTTGCCGGGCTGCTCGCTCACTTCAAAGGATTTGTTGCCATCCCAGTGGGATCGGGCGGCGGCTTCGATTTCGCGGGGCTGATACTGTTCGTGCATGGCTACTGGCATTGAGGTGAAGGCTGGCTTTGCGCGGATGCAGCGGCGACGGCATGGCCGCTCGGACCTGCCCGGCTGCAACGCAGCGGGCTGAAAGCGAAAGCATGGAAGCGCCGTAGCATACATGACCCCCCTTGGCCGAGGGAAACCCGTTTTGGCCGCTCTCCGTCTGTCGCGGCGGGCTTCGGCCAGCAGGGCCGCAGCTAAGCTTGATCTGGTGAACCGAGAAGAGGGTGATCCGGGTGAAAGAGCGACAGAGTAACGACTCCAGCCTCTATGGGCGCGTGCTGCAGCGCCTGTCGATGGCGCTGGCCGAGGTGGATCAGCACCGAGGCGATGGCGCTTCGAAAGCGACGGAGCTGGAGTTGCGTGGTTTGAGTTCGGCCGAGTTCGAATTGATCCGAGCCTACCTGCAGCGCGATTCTCAATGGCTGTCCGGCTGGCATGCCGCCGCGGAGGAACAGGCGCTGATAGCCCGTCAGGGCCAGCGCACCGGGTTCCGCGTCCCAGGCCGGCGCAGATCGGCTAAACGTGCAGTCGAGCAGGCACTGGATCCGTCGTTGTCCTGTGCGTTATGCGGAACCGAAGTCCACTGGCCCGAGCATCCGGGGGTGGCGGTCTGTTCGGCCTGTGGCTCGCAACTGTTGCGGGCCAGGCAGAAGCCAAGCCTGCACCGAGGCCACTGAGCCGCGGCGCGGCAGGGCGGACAAACGGCTATCCGCCGGGTAGAGTGCGGCGCAGAGCCTTGGAGCCGCGCCATGCCGATTCGCTACATTCTCAAGCACTTACTGATGCCGCCAGGTTGCCTGCTGCTGTTGTTGCTCGCCGGGTGGTGGCTGCGCCGCCGTGCGCCGCGACTGGCAGCACTGTGTTTTACCTTGGGCCTCGGCGGGCTGTGGATCATGAGCCTGCCGGTGACGGTGGAGTGGGCGGCGCGCGCGCTGGAAAGCCGGGCGCCCGTGTTGCAGGAGGCGCGTTGGGAAGGCCTTGCCGAGCATGCCCAGGCGATCGTGGTGCTGGGCGCCGGTCGTGAGCAGGCCGACCCGGCGTGGGGTGCGGACCAGCCGAGCCATATCGCCCTGGAACGCTTGCGTTATGCCTCGCGAATCGCCAAGGCGTCCGGGCTGCCGGTCCTGACCAGTGGCGGGTTGCACTTCGGCAAACGGCCACCGAGCGAGGCACGCATCGGCGCCGAGCTGCTCGAGCGCGACATCGGCGTCCAGGTGCGCTGGCTGGAAGAGCGCAGCCGCACCACTTGGGAAAACGCGGTATTCAGCGCGGAAATGCTCAAGGCCGAGGGCATCTCCCGGATCGTGCTCGTCACCTCCGCGCCGCACATGCCCCGCTCCCGCTGGTGCTTCGAGCAGAACGGACTGGAGGTGATCACTGCGCCCGTCGGCTTCATTGGCGTGCCCAACGAGCGGCCGCTCGGCGGCTGGCTACCCGAAGCCAAGGCCGTCTGGCAAAGCGGCATGTTGCTCAACGAAGCGGCCGGGCTGCTGATCTACCCCCTCGTCTATCCCTGAGACGGCGAGCGGCGGTCGCGCAGGTTGCACGCCAGCGTCCAGCCGAGCAGCAGCAGGCAAAGGGTGATCAACGGCCAGGAACGCCACTTCAGATAGGGCGTCAGGCCTTGCATCGGTACCACCTCGCCATACAGCACGCCCTCTTGGAAGGCCGGGATCTCTTCGGTGATCCGGCCCTGTGGGTCGATCAGCACGGTGACCCCGTTGTTGGTCGAACGGATCATCCAGCGGCCGGCCTCCAGTGCCCGCATCTGCGCCATCTGCAGGTGCTGCAGCGGGCCGATGGAGCGGCCGAACCAGGCGTCGTTGCTGACGGTGAGCAGCAGGTCGCTCTGCCGCGCCAGGCTGGCTGCGAACTCGGGATAGACCACTTCGTAGCAGATGTACGGAGCGATCCGGTAGCCCTTGCCCGTCAGCAATGACTGGTCCGGCTCGCCGCGGGCGAAATCGGACATCGGCAAATCGAAGAAGGCGATCAGCCCGCGCAACAAATCCTGCAGCGGCACGTACTCGCCGAAGGGCACCAGCTTCTGCTTCAGGTAGGTGCCTTCGCCCTCGCCGATGGCGGTGATGCCATTGTAGTAACGCAATTCGCCGCGCTCGTTGGCCTGGCGGATCGGTACCCCGGTGATCAGCGCAGCGTCACGCTCCCCGGCGACACGTTCCATCATTGCCAGATAGCCCTCGGCCTGGTCGCGCAGTACCGGTACCGCGGTTTCCGGCCAGACGATCAGGTCCACCGGCCGGCTGCGCAGCGTCATGTCGCGGTAAAGCGCCAACTGCATGTTCAGCTTGGCCGGGTCCCACTTGAGGCTCTGCTGGACGTTGCCCTGCATCAGCGCGACGGACAAAGGTGCGCCGGACGCCTCGGTCCAGTCATGGCCTTTCAGGCCCAGGGCCACCAGCCAGGGCGCCAGCAGCACGGCCAGGGCCGTTGCCAGCATCGCCTTGTTTCGACGCAGTTGCTCAAGGTTGACCAGCAGCGCCGCGCTGAGCGCCAGGACGAAGGTGATCAGCCAGACGCCGGCCAGCGGAGCGAGTCCGGCGAGGGGGCCGTCGAGCTGGCTGTAGCCGCCGTAAAGCCAGGGGAAGCCGGTGAGAAACCAGCCGCGGAAAGCATCCATCGCCAGCCACAGCGCGGCGAAGCCGAAGGCGTCGGCCAGCGGCGAATCGTTGCGGCGCAGCCAGCGCGCCCAGAGCCAGCCCGACAGGGCAAGAAACAGCGCAAGGCCGGCGACGAAACCGAGGGTCAGCAGGCCGGCCAGCGGCGGCGAGGCGGCCCCGAAATCATGAATGCTGACATAGACCCAGCTGACGCCCGAGAGGAACAGGCCGAAGCCATAGCACCAGCCGCGTGCCGCCGCTTGAGCGGGCGTGGTGTGGCGCTGGCCGAGGTAATACAGGGCGATCGACAGCAGGGCCAGCGGCCAGATGCCGAATGGTGCCAGCGACAGCGTGGTAAGGGCGCCGGCGGCAAGCGCAATCAGATTGCCTTGCCAGCCGGGACGGGTAATCCAGCGCATCGGTGTTCCTCGAAAACAGGAGGCCGCCGAGGCTATCGGCAGCGGTGCCCGGCGGCAAGTGCCGGGCAGCGGCGGGTCGCGTCAGGCCTCGAGCCGGCTCAGGCGCAGCAGGTGCACGCGGCGGCTGTCGGCGTTGAGCACGCGAAAGCGGAAGCCGTCTATCTCGATGATCTCGTTGCGCTTGGGCAGGTGACCGAAGGCGTTCATCACCAGCCCGGCGACGGTGTCGAACTCGTCGTCGGGGAAGCTTGCGCCGAAGAATTCGTTGAAGCTCTCGATCGGCGTGAGGGCCTTGATCAGGAAGTCGCCGCTGGGCAGCGGTCGGATGTGGCTGTCTTCCTCGACGTCGTGCTCGTCCTCGATGTCGCCGACGATCTGCTCAAGCACGTCCTCGATGGTCACCAGGCCCGCCACGCCGCCGTACTCATCGATGACGATGGCCATGTGGTTGTGGTTGGCGCGAAATTCGCGAAGCAGCACGTTGAGGCGTTTGGACTCCGGCACGAAGGTGGCCGGACGAAGCAGGTCCTTGATGCTGAAGCTGGCGAGCTGGTCGTCTTGCAGGATCAGCGGCAACAGATCCTTGGCCAGCAGCACGCCGATCACATCGTCTAGGCTCTCGCCCACCACCGGGTAGCGCGAGTGGGCCGCGCTGATCACGGCCGGAAGGAAATCCTTGGGGGATTGATCGACGCGGATGCTGATCACTTGGGAGCGCGGCACCATGATGTCGCGGACTTGCAGGTCCGCGACCTGAATCGCACCTTCGACGATGGCCAGCGCTTCGCTGTCGAGTAGTTTGTTCTGATGGGCTTCGCGGAGGATTTCCAGGAGTTCCTGGCGGTTTTTCGGCTCGTGGGCAAAGGCGTGGGTGAGTTTTCCCAGCCAGGACCTATGCCCGCTGCTCGATTGATCTTCGCTCATGTGGTTCGACTCGAAAGTCCTTGCAGTTGACCTGAGTGTTCAGGGTTGGTCGTCATAGGGATCGGGGTGGCCCAGTTCTGCCAGCAATTGGCGTTCCAGGTCTTCCATCTCCTGGGCTTCGGCATCGTCGATATGATCGTAGCCGAGAAGATGAAGGCAGCCATGGATGACCATGTGCGCCCAATGGGCCTCGGGCTGCTTGTTCTGTTCACGCGCTTCGCGCTCGACCACCGGGACGCAGATTACCAGGTCGCCGAGCAGCGGAATGTCCAGCAACGGTTCCCCGTCCGGCCCGTCGGGCAGGTCTGCTGGAAAGGAAAGCACATTGGTCGCGTAATCCTTGTGACGCCAGGTGCGATTGAGTTCGCGCCCTTCGTCTTCGTCCACCAGACGGATGGTCAGCTCCGAGTCGCCGCTGCGCTGGCGCAGCGCCATTTCGCACCAGCAATGAAACTGTTCATCGCTGGGTGCTGGCGCCTCGGTGGCGCGCTGCAGGTCGAGCTCAATCACCGGCAGGTTCCTGGCGGGAAGCCTTTCGCGGCTGCGGCTGGTTTTCGAACGCCTCGTAGGCTTCGACGATGCGTTGCACCAACGGATGACGCACCACGTCCTTGGGCTGGAAATGGGTGAAGCTGATGCCGTTGACGTCGCGCAGTACATCGATGACGTGCGACAAACCCGACTTGGTGCCGCGCGGCAGGTCGACCTGGGTGATGTCGCCGGTGATCACCGCGGTGGAGCCGAAGCCGATGCGGGTGAGGAACATCTTCATCTGCTCGAGGGTGGTGTTCTGGCTTTCGTCGAGGATGATGAAGCTGTCGTTCAGCGTGCGGCCGCGCATGTAGGCCAGCGGGGCGATCTCGATCACCTGCTTCTCGATGAGCCTGGCCACATGTTCGAAACCGAGCATCTCATAGAGCGCGTCGTACAGGGGGCGCAGATAGGGGTCGATCTTCTGTGCCAGATCGCCGGGCAAGAATCCGAGCTTCTCGCCAGCCTCGACCGCCGGCCGCACCAGCAGGATGCGTCGCACCTGCTCGCGTTCCAGCGCATCGACGGCACAGGCGACCGCCAGGTAGGTCTTGCCGGTACCGGCCGGGCCGATACCGAAGTTGATGTCGTTATCGAGGATCGATTTGACGTAGCGCTGCTGATTCGCGCCGCGCGGGCGTATGCCGCCCTTGCGCGTTCGCAGCGTCACGCCCTGGTCGGACCGGGGATTGGCCAGGTCTTCCATGCCCGATTCCTGCAGATACAGGTGCACCAGATCAGGGGAGAGCTCGGCGCTCTTGGTCTCGCGATACAGGCGCTTGAGCAGGTGTTCGGCGGATTTCGCCACGGCGCTCGGGCCGACCAGTTCGAACTGGTTGCCACGGTTGCGGATCTCGATCGACAGGCGCTGTTCAATCAGGCGCAGATGTTCGTCGAACTGTCCGCAGAGGTTGGCGAAACGGTTGGCCTCGAAGGGTTCGAGGGTGAAGCGATGGGGTTCTATGGCTGTATTCAATGGGTATGAGGGCCGCCAGTCGGCAGGGCTATGAGTCGGAAGAATAGCGCCAGGCGCCCGCGCATGAAAGTGCGAGCGCCCGCGTCGGTCAGTGCAGCACCCCGTCGAGCAGTGTGCCGCGCAGCGAATGGGGCAGCGCGTCATCGATGTGGACGTTGACGAACTGTCCGATCAACCGGGGGTTATCGCAGCGAAAATTCACGATACGGTTGTGCTCGGTGCGGCCGGAAAGCATGCCGGGGTCTTTTTTAGAGTAGTCGGTAACCAGAATACGCTGTGTGGTCCCGACCATCCGTCGACTATTTTCGAAACCCTGCTGATTGATGCGCTGCTGCAGGATCGCCAGGCGCTGCTTTTTCACCGCCTCCGGGGTGTCGTCTACCAGATCCGCAGCCGGCGTGCCGGGGCGGGCGCTGTAGACGAAGGAGTAGGAAAAGTCGAAACCGACGTCCTCGATCAGCTTCATGGTCTGTTCGAAATCCTTGTCGGTCTCGCCGGGGAAGCCAACGATGAAGTCCGAGCTGATCAGGATGTCGGGCACCGCCGCCTTGAGCTTGCGGATGCGCGATTTGTATTCCAGTGCCGTGTGGTTGCGCTTCATCGCCGCGAGGATGCGATCGGAGCCGGCCTGCACCGGGAGATGCAGGTATTTGACCAGTTCCGGGACTTCCGCGTGGGCCTGGATCAGCGAGTCGGAGAACTCCAGTGGATGCGAGGTGGTGTAGCGGATGCGGTCGATGCCATCGATCGCTGCGACCACGCGGATCAGTTCGGCCAGATCGGCGGTGCGACCGTCATGAGTCTCGCCGCGATAGCCGTTGACGTTCTGCCCGAGCAGGGTGACTTCGCGCACGCCGTTTTCGGCCAGGTGGATCACTTCGGCGAGGATGTCGTCGAAAGGCCGGCTGACTTCCTCGCCTCGGGTGTAAGGCACCACGCAGAAGGTGCAATACTTGCTGCAACCTTCCATCACCGAAACGAAGGCGGTGGGGCCGTCGACCCGCGGCTCGGGGAGTCGGTCGAACTTCTCGATCTCGGGGAAAGAGATATCGACCTGGGGCTGACGGGTGCTGCGCGCCGCGTCGATCATTTCTGGCAACCGGTGCAGGGTTTGCGGCCCGAACACCACATCCACGTAGGGCGCGCGGTCGCGGATGGCCGCACCTTCCTGGCTGGCGACGCAACCGCCCACGCCGATCACCAGTTGCGGGTTTTCCAGTTTCAATTCACGCCAGCGGCCGAGCTGCGAGAAGACCTTTTCCTGGGCCTTCTCCCGGATCGAGCAGGTATTGAGGAGAATCACGTCCGCATCGGCCGGATTTTCGGTGACTTCCAGGGCCTGATGCTCGCCCAGCAGATCCACCATGCGCGAGCTGTCGTACTCGTTCATCTGGCAACCGTGGGTTTCGATGTAAAGCTTGCGGGTCATGTTACGGGCCGGCGTTGTGCAAAAAATGACCGGCGATTATATGCTTCGGGCCGGGCGGGGGAAAGCGCCAGACGAGAGTGGCGCGCGTCAGCGGTGCAGCGGGGAATTGCTCTCGGCGGTCTGCAGGTCCAGCAGGTAATCGCGAAAGATCTGCCCAAGCACCTGGGTGGCGATTTCCAGCTCGTCGCGACGCATCTGGGCCGAGACCCGGTCGGCGGTATCCAGGGCCTCTTCGTCGCCGTTCACGGCGGCCATCTTCAGGACGATATAGGCCTGCACATTGTTGGCCTGCACACCTTCGCCGCGAAAGAACATCACGCCCAAACGGTGCTGCGCCAACGCATGGCCTCGCAGGGAGGCCTGCTCGAACCAGTAGAGTGCTTTGGGCAGGTCGCGCGGTGCGCGGCGGCCGTCATAGTGGAATTCGCCCAGTTCATAGGCCGCTTGCATGTCGCCGTCACTGGCCGCCTGCTGGCAGGCACGCAGGGCTTCGGGCAGTTCTTCGGGCAGGGTGTTCAGCGCACAGCGGGCAGTCGCCGGGATCAGCAGGGAGTTACCGCCCGCCAAACTCAGCAGGGGCAATAGAAGCAGCAGGCAGCCCAGGGACAGGTTGCGGCCGGTGCGGATCATGAATCAGGACGCCTCGAGGATCTGGGCGGAACAAGGCCGGCAAGGCTCGCCGACTCCTGCATTATGGATAAGCTACAGCCGCCTTACAAAGGCTTTCCGGGTCCAAATTCCGTTTCAGTCGGGATATACGGCTTTTTTCGACGAGATACCGCTTGTTAGCTCCCTCAGCAGCCAGGCCAGTAGGGGGCAGGCGGCCGCAAGGATCAGCAATTGCCACTCTATCAACGGATTCTTGACCAGTGGTGTCGAGGCCAGCAACAAGGCGCCGGCGATCAAGGCTGCCGCCACTCTGCGAGGCGCCGCCAGCGACAAGAGGCCCGCATAAACCAGCAGCAGCGCGCTGGCGAGGAACAGTCCCAGCGCGTAGGGCTCGTTCCAGCGCAGCTGTCGCGCCAACTCGAAGAATACGCACAGCCCCAGCAGAACGCGGCCCCAGGTCGGGCGGCTCCACTGCCAGCCGCGCGCCAGGCTCAGTGCCGCCGTGGCGATCAGCGGCACGCCAAGCATCTGGCTGGCCTGCTGTAGCCAGTCGCGCGCACCGGCGGTCGGCGCAAGGGAGGCAAGATCGGAGGCTGCGAGCAGTCCCGTTGCGGCCAGCAACCCGAAGCCGAGCTGAGCGCAGAACAACGCCGCCCTGTCGCCATCCGTTGCGCCGTGCGCACGTACCAGCAAAACCAGGGCGAACAGCGCGCCTGCGCTCAGCAGGCAGGCCTGAAGCAGCTGGCTCATTTGAGGCGAGCGAAGGCGCGCTCGGCGGCATCCAGGGTGAGCTTCAGCTCGGCATCGCCATGGGCGATCGAGGTGAAGCCTGCCTCGAACGCGCTGGGCGCGAGGTAGACACCGCCTTCGAGCATCAGGTGGAAGAAACGCTTGAAGCGCTCGGCATCCGAACCCATCACGTCGGCGAAGGTGACGATGTCGCGGGCTTCGGTGAAATAGAGTCCGAACATGCCGCCGACCTGGGTCGTGACGAACGGGATACCGGCCGCGTCGGCGCGCTGGCGCAGGCCGTCGAGCATCCGCCGGGTGTAGTCCTCGAGTTCGTCGTGGAAGCCTGGGCGGCTGATCAGCTCCAGCGTGGTCAGGCCGGCCGCCATGGCCAGTGGGTTGCCCGACAGCGTACCGGCCTGGTAGACCGGGCCTAGCGGCGCGATTCTCTCCATGATCTCGCGCTTGCCGCCGAAGCAGCCGACCGGCATGCCGCCGCCGATGATCTTGCCGAAGGTCGAGAGGTCGGGCGTCACGCCATAGCGCGCCTGGGCGCCGCCGAGGGCCACCCGGAAGCCGGTCATGACTTCGTCGAAGATCAGTACCACGCCGTGTTGGTCGCAGAGGCTGCGCAGCCCTTCGAGGAAGCCGGGCGCCGGCGGAACGCAATTCATGTTGCCGGCCACCGGCTCGACGATGATGCAGGCCACCTGGTCGCCCTTGGTGGCCAGGGTTGCTTCGACTTCGGCCAGGTCGTTGTAGGCCAGGGTCAGCGTGTGCTTGGCGAAGTCCGCCGGCACGCCGGCCGAACTGGGCACGCCTTGGGTCAGGGCGCCGGAACCGGCCTTGACCAGCAGGCTGTCGGAGTGGCCGTGGTAGCAGCCCTCGAACTTGATGATGGCGTCGCGCCCGGTATAGCCGCGGGCGAGGCGGATGGCGCTCATGGTGGCTTCGGTGCCGGAGCTGACCATGCGCACCATTTCCATGGACGGCACCAGGCGGCAGACCCGCTCCGCCATTTCGGTTTCCATGGCAGTAGGGGCACCGTAGGACAGACCATGGTCGAGCTGGCGGCGCACCGCCTCGATCACCTGCGGATGGCTATGGCCGAGGATCATCGGCCCCCAGGAGCCCACGTAGTCGACATAGCGCTTGTCGTCTTCATCGACGACATAGGCGCCTTCGGCGTGCTTGAAGAACAGAGGGGTACCGCCGACGCTGCGGAATGCGCGGACCGGCGAGTTCACCCCGCCCGGAATGTGGGTCTGGGCATTGGCGAAGAGGGTTTCGGAACGGGACATGAGGGCCTCTTTAGGTTCGGTCAGGCTGGGGCGAACAGCGCGCTGAACGCGCGGGCACGCTGCTCCACCTCGGCGGCGCTGGGCGCGGAAAACAGGTCGTGAATTACGGCGATCAGGCTTGCGCCGCTGGCGATCAGATGGGGAGCGGTTTCGAGGGTAATGCCGCCGATGGCGACGATCGGCACGCTGAAACGCGCACGGGCCTGCTCGAGCAGTTCGCCGGTGGCCAGTGCTTCGCCGGGTTTGGTGAAGGAGTTGAAGAAGCGGCCGAAGGCAACGTAGCTGGCGCCTTCGCGGATCGCCTGCTCGGCGAGTTCGGGCTTCGCATGGCAAGTCGAGCCGATGATCGCCTGGCGACCGAGCAGGGCGCGAGCCGGCGACAGATGGCCATCGTCCTGGCCCAGGTGCAAACCGACGCCCAGGCGCGCGGCCAGTTCGAGGTCGTCGTTGATGATCAGCTGGGCGCCGTAGCGCGCACACAGATCGCGCAGCGCTTCGGCTTCGCGCAGGCGCCGTGCATCGTCGCCGGTCTTGTCCCGGTATTGCAGTAGCCGGGCACCACCTTTGAGGGCGGCTTCGACATAGGGCAGCAGCCGGCCGCCGGCCAGCAGCTGGGTATCGGTAATGGCGTAGAGGCCGCGTAGCGATGGGCTCATCGGTCGACGCTCCGGTCAGAGTGAGTCGAGGGGCAGGCGGCGCGGAATGTACTGGCCGTGGCCGGGGGCTTCGGCATCGCGCAAGGTCCGCCAGGTATAGTCCAGGGCGCTGCGTACCGCGCTGGGCAGGTCCTGTCCCAGCGCCAGACGGCCGGCAAGCGCGCTGGCCAGCGTGCAGCCGGAGCCGTGATAGCTGCCCGGCAAACGCTGGCAGTTGTAGCTGTGGCGGCTGCCGTCGCGGGAGTAGAGACGGTTGACCACTTCTTCCTCGTCGCCGTGGCCGCCGGTGATCAACAGGTGGCGAACGTGCGGCAACAGCCGCTCTGCACATTCGTCCGGGCTGCCGTCGGGCAGTTCGGCGAGGATGCGTGCCTCGGGCAGGTTCGGCGTGGCGATGGTAGAGACCGGCAGCAGTTGTTCACGCAGGGCATAACCCACGTCGTCCTTGCCGAGTGCGCCGCCACCGCCGGCACGCAGCACCGGGTCGCAGACCAGCGGGACGCCGGGCAGCTTCTGCATGATTTCCAGCACGGTGGCGACCATCTCGACGGAGCCGAGCATGCCCAGCTTGACCGCGGCCACCGGCAGGTCGGCGATCACGGCGTCGGCCTGGGCGATGACCCAGGCGCGGTCCAATACACGAAAGTCGGAGACGTTGACGGTGTCCTGCACGGTGAGTGCGGTCACCGCCGGCGCCGCATGGCAGCCCTGGGCAATGAGGGCTTCGATGTCCGCCTGCAGACCGGCACCGCCACTGGGATCGTGGCCGGACAAGCAGAGGACGACGGGACGGGAACTAGGCGTTTTCATGGCGTGCGAGCTTATCACCAAACCGTCAGCACGGCTCGCGGCCGATGATCGCGGGCGTGGCCATCCTGCTAAAGAGTGAGCAGCTTTTTGCGCACTGCCGCCGCACGGCACTCCAGAGGGTCGATGTCGCTGTGCTAGAGTGCTGGCCTTCTAGTATTGCCTGATGACGAAACGTATCAGGGTAGGGTCTGTCGTCATGCGGTACGCATTCTTGCTGTTGCTGTCACTGTTGCCGTTGTTCGCCAGTGCCGTGGAATTCGATGAATCGACGCGCCAGTTGCCGCTCGGCAAGGTGATCGATGTCTACGAGGACGTCTCGCGGACGGTGAGCATCGAGGACCTGGTCGCCGCGTCGGGCAGCGGTCTGTTCCAGCGCCATCAGGACGATGTGGTGAACCTCGGTTATTCCCGCTCGGCGCTCTGGCTGCGCGTCGACCTGACCTATCGCCCGACCGATGACAGCGGCCCGCGCAGTTGGCTGCTCGAACTCAATTACCCGCCGATGGATCACGTCGATCTCTACCTGCCCGACGGCGAGGGCGGTTTCCGCCTGGCGCGGAGCACGGGCGACCGACTGCCCTACGACAGTCGCGAGGTGAAGCACGGCAGCTACCTGTTCGAGCTTCACATGCAGCCCGACGAGCCGGTGCGGGCATACCTGCGCCTGGAAACCGAAGGCTCGATGCAGGCGCCGCTGACGCTCTGGTCGCCGGCAGCCTTTCTCGAAGAGCAGCCCGAGCGGATCTATGTGCTGGGCATGATCTACGGCGTGCTGCTGGCGATGCTGGTCTACAACCTGTTCATCTATCTCAGCGTCCGCGACCCGAGCTACTTCTATTACATCCTCTACATCGCGTCCTTCGGCCTTTATCAGGTGTCGGTCAACGGCGCCGGCATCCAGTTCTTCTGGCCCAACCATCCCTGGTGGGCGAACGTCGCCACGCCGCTGCTGATCGGTGCCTCGGGGGTATTCGGCGCCCAGTTCACCCGAAGTTTCCTGCGTACCGCCGAGCACAGCGTTTGGCTCGACCGCTTGCTGATGGTGATGATGGGGCTGGCAACGGTGGCGATGGTGCTGTCGTTCACGGCGAGCTATGCGCTGGCGCTGCGCATGGCCACGGTGATGGCGTTGCTGTTCACCGTGGTGATCTTCATCGCCGGGATCATCGCCTGGCATCGCGGCATGCGCGTTGCGCGCTACTTCATCTTCGCCTGGAGCGCTTTCCTCATCGGTGGTCAGATCAACACCCTGATGGTGATGGGCTATCTGCCGAACATGTTCTTCACCATGTATTCGAGCCAGATCGGCTCGGCGCTGGAAGTGGCGCTGCTGTCGCTGGCGCTGGCCGACCGCATCAACTCGCTGAAGGAAGAGCGCGCCCAGTTGCTGGAGCAGTCGCGCCAGCAGCTCGAGGCGCTCAACCGCCAACTGGTCGAAAGCAACCGCTTGAAGGACCGCTTTCTCGGTGCCCTGAGCCACGAGCTGCGGACCCCGATGATCGGTGTGATCGGCGCGCTGGAGCTGATGCAGAGTGGCAATCTCGACGATGAGGCGGCGCAGTACCAAAAGCTCGCTTCGCGCTCGGCCGGCGACATGCTGACGATGGTCAACGACATCCTGGCGCTCAGCGAGCTGCTGGCAGGCCGTGTTCGGCCAGAGCATGCCGGCTTCGATCCGCGGGCGATGTTTGCCAATCTACGCAAACGTTTCGAACCGCTCGCCCGGCAGAAGGACCTGCATTTCGTCGTGCGGCTGGACCACAACCTGCCCACGACCCTCTGGAGCGACGAAGCCAAGCTCGAACAGGTTCTCGGCTATCTGCTCGACAACGCCATCAAGTTCACCGACAGCGGCACGGTCGAGCTGCGTGCGAGCGTGAGTACGGAGAGCGAAGGGCTGGTGCGGCTGCAGATCGAGGTGGAGGACAGCGGCATTGGCTTCGAAACGCCGATCGACGGCTCCCTCTATGAGCACTTCAGCCAGCTCGATGGCTCCATGACTCGGCGTCACGGGGGGCTTGGCATCGGCCTGGCGCTGTCGCGGCAGCTGGCTCAAGTACTCGGTGGCGAGCTCGATCATCATTCCCGCCTGGGGCAGGGCAGCTGTTTCCGCCTGATGTTCACCATGCCCACGCGGCCGATGCGGGTGTCTCAACCCGTTTAGACCTGCTGCAGATGTCGCTGCCGTTTTGGCCGAAATCCCGCTTCAGCCGTCCTGCCATTGCTGCTTCACTGAAAGACATGCATGGCGCCCTGCGTCATGCAACTGCATGCCTCCCAGGGAGTATCAGCGATGAATCTTCAGGCCTATGCCGAGACCCATGAGGTCACCAACCAGCCGCCGCCTTTCGAAGGCGTCAACCTCTACCGCCTGGATCTGCCGTTGCAGGACTGGATCGCGCGCCAGGGCGGCGGATGGGCCGACGCCCGGCTCGAGGCCTACGGCGCGCTCGCCGGTGGTCCGCTGCTGGAGGCCGGCGTGTTGGCCAATCAGAACAAGCCACTGCTGCGCAGCCACGACCGCTACGGGCACCGGATCGACCAGGTCGATTTTCATCCGGCCTACCACCAGCTGATGTCCGCCGCCGTCGAACATGGCATTCCCTCGCTGCCCTGGACCGAGCCGGGGCCCGGTGCCCATGTCGCCAGAGCCGGCCTGATGTACCTGCACAACCAGGCCGATGCGGGGACCAGTTGCCCCCTCACCATGACCTTCGCCAGCGTGCCGGCGATCCGCCTGCAGCCAGAGATCGCTGAGCAGTGGCTGCCGAAGATCCTCGCCCGGAACTACGATCCGGCCAACCGCCCGCTGGCGCAGAAGAGCGGTGCGACCATCGGCATGGCGATGACCGAGAAGCAGGGCGGCACCGATGTCAGGGCCAACACCACGCGTGCCTACGCGGTAGGGGCGCCAGGTCCAGGGCAGGTATACGAACTGGTGGGCCACAAATGGTTCTGCTCGGCACCGATGTGCGATGCCTTCCTGACCCTGGCACAGAGTGAGAAGGGATTGTCCTGTTTTCTGCTGCCGCGCCGCCGGCCCGACGGGACACGCAACGCCTTTCACATCCAGCGGCTCAAGGACAAGCTGGGCAACTGGTCCAATGCTTCCAGCGAGGTGGAATACCGCGGTGCGCTGGCTTGGATGGTGGGTGAAGAGGGGCGCGGCGTGCCGACCATCATCGAGATGGTCGCCATGACCCGGTTCGACTGCATGATCGGCTCCAGCTCATTGATGCGCCAGGCACTCAGCCAGGCCCTGCACCACTGCGCCCATCGCCAGGTGGGTGGTGGAAGACTGCTGACCGATCAACCGCTGATGCAGAACGTCCTGGCCGACCTCGCGCTGGAAAGCGAAGCCGCACTGGCGCTGACGCTGCGCATGGGGCGCGCGCTGGATAACCTTGCCGACGAGCGCGAGGCCAGGTTTGCCCGACTGGTCACCGCGGTGGGCAAGTACTGGATCTGCAAGCGCGCGCCGAACGCGATCTACGAGGCCTCCGAGTGCATGGGCGGAGCCGGCTACGTCGAAGAAAGCATCCTGCCGCGGCTCTACCGCGAGGCACCGGTGAACTCGATCTGGGAGGGCTCCGGCAACGTCCAGTGCCTGGACGTGCTGCGCGCCCTGTCGAAGGAAGCCGGTGTGCTCGATGCCCTGTTCGACGAACTCGGCGACGGCCATGGCGATGCGCGCCTGAAGGCGGCCATCGTCCGACTGAAGGCCGATTGCCGCGACCCCGAAGACATCCAGTACCGCGCCCGCCAACTCACCGAGGACATCGCTGTCGCCCTGCAGGCCGGGCTGCTGCTCGAAGCCGGCAACGCCGCCGTCTCCGACGCCTTTATCGCGAGTCGCCTCGAAGGTCGCGGGCGGGTCTATGGAGCGCTACCTCGCGGCGTCGATATGGTGGCACTACTAGCCCGCAGCGCGCCGCATGGCATCTGAGTACCGGCGATTGAAGCGGTAGGGCCGTCTCTCCAGCGGCCGGCGGGGCTACGCCCCGGCAGCGGTGGCAACGCGACCTGAATCGTCGATCCGCGGTGCCGGCTCGGCCAGGATGTTGGCGAGCAGGGCGCGGTCGATGTTGGCGCCGCTCTGGATGACGGCGATGCGTTCGCCACGGTTGAGCTCGCGCTCTATGATCGCGGCGGCCAGGGCAGCGGCGCCGGCGCCTTCGGCGAGGTTGTGGGTGTCTTCGTGGAGGATGCGGATGGCTTGGCGAATCTGCTCGTCGTCCACCCGCAGGATGCGGGCGGCGCCGTTGCGGATCAGCTCGAAGGCTTCCGGAGCGGGCATGCGGCAGGCCATGCCGTCGGCGAGGGTGTCGGCGCGTTCGGTATGCAGGATGCGGCCCTGTTCGAAACTTTGCGCGTAGGCGTCGGCGCCGCGGGCGACCACGCCTACGATCTCGGTATCCATCCCCAGCAGGTCGCGGGTGCGGATCAATCCGCAGATGCCCGAGCCCAGGCCGATGGGCACATAGACGCGGCGCAGCGGTGGCGCCGCTTCGAACAGCTCCAGTGCGTAGGTCGCCACGCCACGGACCAGGTCCGGGTGCAGCGAGGGTACGAAATGCCAGCCGTCACGTGCAGCCAGCTCGCCCGCGGCCTGGCGGGCTTCGTCGAAGTCCTGGCCGTGTTCGATGACCTCGGCGCCGAAGGCGCGCATCGCTGCGTTCTTTTCCAGCGCATTGCCGTGGGGCACCAGGATGCGGATCGGCAGGCCGGCCAGGCGCGCCGCCATCGCCAGGCTCTGGCCGTGGTTGCCACGGGTGGCGGTGATCAGCCCGCGCACCTCGGGTTCGCGACGCATCAGTTCATGCACGTAGAGCACGCCGCCGCGCACCTTGAAAGCGCCGGCGGGCGTGTGGTTTTCATGCTTGACCCACAACTCGCAGCCGAGCCGACGCTGGAGCAGCGGCCAGGCATATTGCGGGGTGGGCGGCACCTGTGGGCGGATTATCCGGGCAGCGTCGCGCAAAGCGTCGAGATCGAACATGGCAGGCTCCTCGTCGGGTTTGACGACGATCCTAGGGTGCGAGCATTGTATGGGTAAATTCTTATATTGCATGGCAGACAATGTGGCTTCCCCAGCTCGTCGACGATGACCAACCGCGCTACCTGGCGCTGGCCGATGCGATTGCCCAGGCTATCGGAGCCGGTGTGCTCAAGCCTGGCGACCGGCTGCCGCCGCAGCGCCGGTTGGCTTGGGCGCTGGGCCTGAATCCGAGCACGGCGATGCTGGCCTACCGTGAAGCGGCGCGGCGGCATCTGGTATCCGGCGAGGTGGGGCGCGGCACCTACGTGCTGGCCGGCAGCCGCGAGGCCAGCCTGTTTTTGCTCAGGCAACCGGAAGAAGACCCCGCGCGGCTGGACCTCTCCACCAACCTGCCGGTCGTCGACCCGGACGATCACGACCTCGAGAATGCCCTGGCCGGGCTTGCCGAGGCCGGCGAACTGCCGGCACTGCAGGCCTACCCGTCGGCCCGCGCGCTCGATCGCGGGCGCTTGGCGATCAGCGACTGGCTGCAGCAGCGCCGGGGGGTTGAGGTACCGGCAGGCCAGATCCAACTGTGCGCCGGTGCCCAGCAGGGGTTGTTCGCGACCTTGCTGGCGCTCTGTGAACCCGGCGAGCCGATCCTGGTCGAGGCGCTGACGTCGCCGGGGATCAAGGCGGCGGCCCGGCAGCTGCGGTTGCCCTTACACCCGGTGCCGATGGATGGAGAGGGTATCCTGCCCGACGAGCTGGACCGCCTGGCCCGCGCGTCTCTGGCGCGGGTGGTACTGCTCACGCCGTGCCTGCAGAACCCAACCGGCGTGAGCATGGGGGCGCAGCGCCGGGCCGATATCGCCGAGGTCGCGCGTCGTCGAGGGCTGTGGTTGATCGAGGATGACGTCTATGGCGCGCTGGACGATCGGCCGCCGCTGGCGCAGGCGGTGCCCGAGCGCTGCGTGCTGGTCAGCAGCCTGTCGAAGACGGTGGCGCCCGGGCTGCGCCTGGGCTTCATCGCCGGGCCTGCCGAGTTGCTGGCGAGCATCGACCGCGAGGGGCAGGCGACCCACTGGGCAGTGGCCTCGCTCTCGCTGCGTATCGCCAGTCAATGGCTTGAAGAGGGCATAGCCCTACGCCGCCTCGACTGGCAGCGTGAGCAGATGCGGCTGCGTTGGCGTCTGGCGTCCCGGTTGCTCGGCGAGCCGCCTGCACATGCGCGGCCCGCGCCCCATCGCTGGTTGATTGCCGGCACTGCGGAGCCCGACCTGTCAGACATCTGCCGTGGGGCAGGTGTCGAGGTGGCGCCGGCCGAGGTATTCGCAGTAGGGCACGGCGCGCCGAACGCGGTGCGCCTGAGTCTCACCGCGGCGGCCGGGCCGGCGCAGCTCAAGGCGGCGCTCGAGCGGATCGCCGCCCGACGGATCGCCGCCCGAGTGGATGACGCGCAACGGCGCTGAGCGTTGCGGCGCTACCGTTGTCATCAGGGAGCAGGCAAGATGGTTTCAACTACCCAGAAGGAAAAGCCCTATGAGTTCGCATGACGGCGAAGCATTCGTTACTGCAAACAGCGCCGAAGAGGCCGTTGATCGTCTTGCCGAGCTGCACCTGCGGGCTACCACGGCGCTGAACCAGGCGCTCAAGCGCTACCTGAGTTCGCGAATCGAACCCGATGCCGGCGAGCGCGAACTGTTTCGCTACCCGCAGCTGCGCCTGACCTATCGCTGCCACGGCGAGGTTCCGGCGACCACCCGGGCCTATGCCAAGGTCCAGGCTCCCGGGGTGTACTGCGTGACGGTCACTCAGCCGGCGGCCTTTCGTGGCTATCTGCTCGATCAGTTGCGCCCGCTGATGCACGACTTCACCGTGCAGGTGGAGGTGGGGCCGAGCCGGCAGAACATCCCGTACCCCTACGTGGTGGAGCAGGGCGACGAGCTGGCCGGCTCGGGCGTGACGGCCGCGGAGCTGGCGCGGGTCTTTCCCAGCACCGACCTGTCGGCCGCGACCGATGCGATTGCGGACGGCCTGTACGACTGGGAGCTGGCCGACCCGCTGCCGCTGGCGCTGTTCGACGCCGCGCGGGTCGATTTCTCGCTGCGCCGTCTGGTGCATTACACCGGCAGTGACTGGCGCCACGTGCAGCCTTGGATCCTGCTGACCAACTACCATCGCTACGTCGACCAGTTCATCCAGCATGGTCTGCAGCAGCTGCGTGAGGATCCGCGCTTCGTGCGCATGGTCCTGCCAGGCAACGTCAGTGTGGAGCGGGGTACCGACGCGGCCACGGCGCAGAGCATCGTCAACGGCGTGGTCTGGCACCGCTACCAGATGCCGGCCTATCACCTGATCGCCGACGATGGTCACGGCGTCACGCTGGTGAATATCGGCGTCGGCCCGTCCAATGCCAAGAACATCACCGACCACCTGGCGGTGCTGCGCCCGCACTGCTGGCTGATGATCGGCCACTGCGGTGGGCTGCGTCAGTCGCAGACCATCGGCGACTACGTGCTGGCCCATGCCTACATGCGTCGCGACGGCATTCTCGATCGGGTGCTGCCGCCGCACATTCCGTTGCCGGCGCTGGCCGAAGTGCAGCAGGCGCTGCAGGAGGCGGCGGCCCAGGTCACAGGCGAGAAGGGAGAGTCGCTCAAGCGCAGGCTGCGTACCGGCACCGTGCTGACCTACGACGATCGCAACTGGGAACTGCGCTGGGCGCAGGAGCGGCCGCTGATCAACCTGTCGCGGGCGGTGGCGGTGGACATGGAAAGCGGCACCATCGCCGCCCAGGGATATCGCCTGCGGGTGCCCTACGGGACGCTGCTGTGCGTTTCGGACAAACCGCTGCACAGCGAGATCAAGCTACCGGGTTCGGCCAATGCCTTCTACGAGCGTGCCGTCAGCCAGCACCTGAAAATCGGGATCACGGCGCTAGACCTGCTGCGCAACCAGCTCAACTCGCTGCATTCGCGCAAGCTGCGCAGCTTCGACGAGCCGCCGTTCAGGTAAGCGGCGGAGGCCGAGGCGAGAAGCCAGAAAAAGAAAGCCCGAGTTCACCTCGGGCTTTCTCGTTTTTGCTTCAAGCGTTCAGCTCAACGCTTGAAGCTGCTCGTCAAGCTGCCAACAACCAGGCCCCGGCAACGGCCGACGCGGCGCCTGCGACGCGGACCAGGGGGGCGGCGACCTGTGGCAGGTTGCGGGCCACGGCGTAGCCCAGGCCATGCAACGCGGCGGTGGCAGCGACGAAACCGGCGGCGTAGCCCCAGGGGCTGGACAGGTCCGGCAGCTCGAGGCCGTGAGCGACGCCATGGCTGAGGGCGAACAGTGCGGTCAGGCCGGCCGCGACGGCCAGCGGCGGGCGCACCGCCAGGGCCACCAGCAGCCCGAGCGCCAGCACGGAACCGGCGATACCGGTTTCCATCAGCGGCATTTCGAACCCGGCAAAACCGAGCAGACCACCGGCCAGCATGGTGGCGACGAAGGCTAGCGGCAGTGCCCAGCGCGCCTTGCCGGTCTGCTGGGCCGCCCAGAGGCCAACGGCAAGCATCGCCAGCAGGTGGTCGAGGCCGAAAATCGGGTGGGCGATACCGGACATCACGCCAGCATGATCGTGGCCGGGGTGGGCGAAGGCCAATGCCGGACTGAGCAGCAGGGCGGCGGTGAGTAGCGGTTTGCGCACGTTCATCTGTAACTCCTTGGTATGGGGGGTGGGCGGTCAGGCGGCGCTGAGCATTCCCTGTTTCTCGATGAAGGCGATGATCTCGCCTAGCCCCTGTCCGACCTTCTGGTTGCTGAACACGAACGGTTTGTCGCCGCGCATCTTGCGGGCGTCGCGATCCATGACTTCCAGAGAGGCGCCGACCATGGGCGCCAGGTCGACCTTGTTGATCACCAGCAGGTCGGACTTGCAGATGCCGGGGCCGCCCTTGCGCGGCAGCTTGTCGCCGGCCGACACGTCGATCACGTAGATGGTCAGGTCAGAGAGTTCCGGGCTGAACGTCGCCGAGAGGTTGTCGCCGCCGGATTCGACCAGGATCAGATCGAGGCCGGGAAAGCGCCGGTTGAGCTGGTCGACCGCTTCGAGGTTGATCGAGGCGTCCTCGCGGATCGCGGTATGTGGGCAGCCGCCGGTCTCCACGCCGATGATCCGTTCCGGGGCCAGGGCCTCGTGGCGCACCAGAAACTGGGCGTCTTCCTGGGTGTAGATGTCGTTGGTGACCACGGCGAGGTTGTAGCGCTCGCGCAGGGCCTGGCACAGCGCCAGGGTCAGGGCGGTCTTGCCGGAACCTACCGGGCCGCCGATGCCGACACGCAAGGGTTGGCTGTTCATCTGCTGTTCACTCCCATCGTTCGATTCGTTGTTTGTGGCCGGCTATGAGCGAAACAGCCGGCTGTACTGCTGTTCGTGCGCCATGCTGGTCAGCGCCAGGCCGAACGGGGCGCTGCCCCAGTGTTCCACCGGTTGGCGCTGCGCGGCGCGGTGTGCTTCGCCCAGGGTCGCCAGCAGCTCGGAAGTCAGGCGCTGCGCGGCCTGCTGGCCCAGGGGCAGCGTCTTCATCAGCACCGCCAGCTGGTTTTCCAGCCAGCCCCAGAGCCAGGCGGCCAGGGCGTCCTGCGGGGCGATGCCCCAGGCGCGCGCGGCGAGCGCCCAACCCAGGGCCTGGCCGGGCTCGTCGAAGCCTTCGTAAAACCGGCGCGCGGCATCGTCGAGCTCAGGCAGGTCGCTGAGCAGCTGGCGCAGCGAGTAACCCATCTGCCGGCTTTCCAGACGCAGCTCGCGGGTCTCGCGACTGGCCATGTGCCGTTCGGCGAGTTCGGCGAGGCGGAGCCAGTCCTCATCACGCGCGGCCTCGCAGTGAGCCAGCAGCAGCGGCGCCTCGAAGCGGCAGAGGTTGAGTAGCAGTTGGTCCGCGATCCAGGCGCGAGCGCTGTCGGCATCCTTCACCACCCCTTGTTCGACCGCCATCTCCAGGCCTTGCGAATAGCTGTATCCGCCGATCGGCAGCTGCGGGCTGGCCAGGCGCAGCAGTTGCCAGGGCATCGCCAACGGCTGCGTTTCGGCCACGGATGTTGCCGTCACTTGCGCACGCCGAACTGGTGCAGGCGCGGGGCGTAGCTGAATTCGGCGTCGCCGGCGTGGGAATGGTGATGGCCGCCGCCGTAGGCCCCGTATTCAGGCTGGAAGGGCGCCTCGATCGCTTCGACCTGGGCGCCGAGTTGCAGCAGCATGTCCTTGAGCACGTAGTCGTCGAGCAGGCGTAGCCAGCCGTCGCCGATCTGCAGCGCAACGTGGCGGTTACCCAGGTGATAGGCGGCGCGGGTGAGTTCGAATGCGCTGCTGCAGGTCACATGCAAGAGGCTTTCAGGGCGGGCGCGGACCCGGACGATGCGGCCGTCCTCGGCGCGCAGGCATTCGCCGTCGCGTAGCGGCGACTGGCCGCGCTCGAGAAACAGCCCGGTTTCCTCGCCTTCGGCGCTGATGCAGTGCAAGCGGCTCTTGCTGCGTGCGTCATAGGTCAGTTCGAGTTCGGCCTGCCACTCGGGCGAAGGCTCGGTGCGTTGGCGAATTACCAGCATGGTTCGGTTTCCGGAAAAGCGGGATAGCCGAACCTAGAGCAAGGGGCTTGCCAAGGTAACCCGAAAGCCCAGACACCGCGGCGGGCAGGCGAGGCACTGCTTGATATTGGGGCTTGATGCGCTCCGTTGTGGTGCGTGCCTTCAATTGGTGCACCACTGCAGGGCGACTGCTTGTTATTGGAGCGAGCGCACCATGTACACCGCGGGGATGCCATAACTGCCCAGGTGATCGGCCTGCGCATGCTCGAGCGTGTCGTGCACGTCATAGCCCAGGCGCGACCAGAAGCGCTCGGAGTCCTGCACCGAAACCAGCGCCGAATAGCGCAGCCGCTGGGCCTGGCCCTGTTGCAGTGCATGGCAGGCCAGCGCCGGGCCGATACCGCGTCCTCCGGCACGATTGGCTACTGCCAGATCGTGCAGGTACAGGCAGTCGGCTTCGGCATGGGGCTGGAAGTGGCCATCGAGCGGCGTGATTTTGCCCAGCCGGGACGGATAGGCGAACAGATACGCGCATACGCCGAGTGCATCTTCCGCGACCCAGGCGGTGTCGGGGCATGTAGCCAGACGCGCGCGGATTATCGCTTCGTCCTCGAGGATCACGTCGCTATAGGATTGGGCCTGGATAGACAGCACGGCAGGAATGTCCTGGGCGCGCATGGGTCTGAGGGAAAACATCGATGACTCTGCAAGCGTAGCGGTTGGTGAAGGGGCGCGGATCATACGCCAGGCGGAGCCGTTCGGCTCGCTCGGTACGCTTCGTCCGACGAGCGCCGATGATGGCGGTCGCGGATGACCGAGCGATGAACGCTGCATACCGGTGCGTCGGGAAATGCCTTCTCGAATCATGCGACGCATCGGCGCATAATGATTAGCCTGCTATTGAATTCCCAAGTGGCCCGCTTCTTTGAATATGCGCAACCAACCTCTGCTTGGCGTCCTGCTGATCCTGTCCGCCGGCTTTCTGCTTGCGGGGCACGACGGGTTGTCCAAGCACCTGAGCAGCCTTTACCCGCTGTTCATGGTGATCTGGGCGCGCTATCTGTCGCAGAGCGTGCTGATGGTGGCGCTGTTCGCGCCGAGTATGGGTCGGTCGATCTACCGCACCCAACGGCCACTGTTGCAACTGCTACGAGGCCTGAGTCTGGTAGGGGTGAGCCTGCTGTTCATCGCCGGGCTGCATTACATCCCGTTGGGCGAGGCGACCGCCGTCATATTTGTGACGCCGGTTCTGGTTACTCTCGCATCGGCGCTGCTGGGCGAGCGGATCAGCGTCGGCCAATGGGTTGCGGTCAGCATCGGCCTGTTTGGCGTGCTGATCATCGTGCGTCCTGGGGGCGAGCTATTCAGTCCGGCCGCGCTGCTGCCTCTGGGCGCGGCGCTATGCTTTACCGCTTACCAGCTGATTACCCGGCGCCTGGCGGGGACCGATCATCCGGTGACCAGCAATTTCCTGACGAGCCTGGTCGGTGCGGCGCTGATGTCGGCACTGGTGGTCTGGCAATGGACCGTGCCAAGCCTGCGCGACGGACTGCTGATGGCCGCGCTCGGCGCCATTGCGATGACGGCGCACCTGCTGCTGACCCATGCCTTTCGGTTCGCCAGTGCCGCGACTTTGGCACCGTTCACTTACGGGCAGATCGTCTTCGCCGGTGTGGTCGGGCTCCTGGCGTTCGGTCATCGGCCCGACGCCGGTGCGCTGGTCGGCATGGCGGTGATCATCATCAGCGGTTTGTGCATGGTGTACGTGCAGCGACGACCGGGCTGAGCCGATAGCCATTGGGATGTGTCCAGTGGCCGGCGAAAGGCCTCAAAGTTGCATCCGCTCCGGCGATGCTCGAACCGAGCCTGCGTGTTTCATTTTTCATTGGACTCACTATGCAAAGAACTTCACATCACACCCTGCGTGCCAATTTTCGCAAGTTGCTGGAATCCAACGCCTGCTACCACACCGCCTCGGTATTCGACCCGATGTCGGCGCGCATTGCCGCCGATCTCGGTTTCGAAGTGGGCATCCTCGGCGGTTCCGTCGCCTCGCTGCAGGTACTCGCCGCGCCTGACTTCGCGCTGATCACCCTGAGCGAATTCGTCGAGCAGGCCGTACGCATCGGCCGCGTCTCGCGTCTGCCTGTCATTGCCGACGCCGACCACGGCTACGGCAACGCGTTGAACGTGATGCGCACCGTGATCGAGCTGGAGCGTGCCGGCATCGCCGCGCTGACCATCGAAGATACGTTGCTGCCCGCCAAGTTCGGCCACCGCTCCACCGACCTGATCGGCATGTTCGAGGCGGTCGGCAAGATCCGCGCGGCGCTCGAGGCGCGCATCGATCCGGCGATGAGCATTATCGCCCGGACCCACGCCGGCGTAATCGGCGTCGCCGAGGTGATTGCCCGCACCAAGGCGTATCAGGAGGCCGGCGCCGATGGCATCTGCCTGGTCGGCATCGAGGATTTCGATCACCTCGAGCAGATCGCCGAGCACCTTAGCGTGCCGCTGATGCTGGTCACCTATGGCAACCCGCGGCTGCGCGACAATGCGCGCCTGGCGGCATTGGGCGTACGCATCGTGGTCAACGGCCATGCGGCCTACTTCGCCGCGATCAAGGCGACCTACGACTGCCTGCGCGAGCAGCGTCAGATCGATGCCTCGGATCTCACTGCCTCGGAGCTGTCGGTCAAGTATTCGACCGCCGAGGAGTACATGGTATGGGCCGAGGAATACATGCAGGTCAAGGAATGATCATGCCGCTGCGGCACGACGCATGAAGGGGTTGAGTCCACGCCTGTTGACCTACATGGTGGCGTTCGCCGCCTTTCTCGGGCCCTTCACCCAGACCGTCTATGCGCCGATCCTGCCCGAACTGGGCGCGGCGCTGGACACCACACCGTTTCTGATCAACCTCAGCATCTCGATCTTCACCCTGACGCTGGCATTCATGCAGATCGTCTACGGGCCGCTGGTCGATCGTGCCGGGCGCAAGCGCACGTTGCTGGCGGGGCTGGGGATATACGTGGTGGCATCACTCGGCTGCTTCCTGGCCCAGAGCATCGAGACGTTGCTGGTGTTTCGCGCGCTGCAGGCGGTGGGCATCGCGGCCAGCGCGGTGGTGGCGGTGACCGTGATCGGCGACCTCTTCGAGGGAACTTCGCGGGGCAGGGCCATGGGCACCTTCCAGATGATGGTCGCGCTCGGCCCGGTGGCAGGGCCGGTGGTGGGCGGCTTCGTCGGCGAGCACCTCGACTTCCATTACGTCTTCCTGTTGCTGACGCTGGTCGGCTGCCTGGCGCTCACGGCCAATGCGCTGTGGTTACGCGAGACGGGGCCATCGGGAGCAAACCCCAAGCCGTTCCATCCGCGTGTCTATCTTCAGGTCCTGGGCAATCGCCAAGGGCTGGCGGTCATGCTGCTGGGTTTCGTCCAGTACTACGCCTTCTACAACTACCTGGTATTCATGCCACGGGTGCTCGATGCCAGTTACGGGCTGAGCGCGAGCGAGAAAGGATTGGTGTTTCTGCCGCTCTCGGTAGCGGTCGTGGCGGGCAGCTTTGCCGGCGGGCGGTTGCTGGCGCACTGGCGGTTGCGGCCGATGCTGGTGACCACCGCCGCGGTGAACGCGCTCAGCCTGCTGATGTTTCTGGTGGTGGCGCAGGTGTCCCTGGCGGCGTTGGTGGTGGCGGTCGCGGTATTCGGCTTGTTCCTCGGGCTCTCGCTGCCGGTGCAGACCAGCCTGTTGATGGACCTGTACCACGACGACCGCGCGACGGCCGTGGGCAGCTACAACTTCTTCCGCTTCCTTGGCATGGCGACCGGGCCGGTGCTGGGGTCCTGGCTGTATCAAGACGGCAATCTGGGCCTGCTCTACGGCTTCGCCGCCGCGGCCTTCCTGCTCGCCGTGCTGCACTGCGCCTGGCGTTTTCGCCAGTCTTCGTCAGCGTCCCGGTGAGTGCTTCGGGGCCGCGGCTACGCGCTAGAACAGCGCGCGCTCGGCCTTGAACTTAAAGAGCGCATCGCACTGACCATTCTGCCCTGAATAGGCCGCACAGTCCGCGCCGTTCAGATCCGACGCGGTGTAGGACAGGTTCAGGTCGATGCCTAACCAAGGGCGTGACAGGTTCACCGACCAGTCGTTGAAGGCCCGTACCCGCCCGTTGCCAGGCACCCATACCGGGCTGTCCAGCTCGTAGTTGGAGTACTTGACGCGCATGTTGACCCCCAGCGGGCTGACCGAGCCCAGGTCGACGAACAGGGTGCTGTCGGTGCGTCCGGGGGCGTTGCTCATCGCGGCGCCCACCCGGCTGCCGGCAAGGGTCAGACCCGCATAGAGCTGGCTGCGGTCCGCGGCCTCCAGTTCCGGGAAACTGTAGCGGATCATGCCGAGCTCGTAGCCGAGCTTCGCGGAGTTCGGGTGTTGCTGGTAGCCGAGGTAGGAGTTCACTTGCAGCTGGCTGCCGTCGAATAGGCCAGCGCTGGGCGACCACTGTCCCACGTACCAGCCGCTGGAATGGGTCATGTCCATCCCGCCATGAAAGGCGCCCGCGGTGGTCGGTGTGACCAGGCCCTGGGCCATGCTGCGGGTTGGTGCGGTGCCGAGCTTGAGGTCGAAGTCGCCCAGTTCGCGTTCCATCACCTGGGCCTGGACGCTCCCCGCCGCCAGCAGGGAAAGTATCAGGATGATCCTGTGGTTCATCGGTCACTCCATGTGCGGCTGAGGGGGTGTCCTCACGCCAATCGAATTGCCTCGCTATCGGCAGATGGAAAAGGTGGTGCGTCACGCTCTGTCGGCGTATGGATCGGCGGTTTCGCCGTGGGCTTCGTCCTGACGGGCGAGCCGTCTGGATCGAGCGATTCGGAGGATAGTGGGTTTAGTTCCGCGGTTTTTTGCCGTTCGTCGAAACTTCGTCTGCGCTGCGGCCCGGCCCGCCGAACGGTCGTGCCAGCCCAGGTTTGCGACGGGCGATGGTCATTGCAACGATCCGCCGTCCGGCGCCTCCAATCTGTTAGGGCCGCCCGGCGCGGCCGTGCGATCAGCGGAGGTGAGCCATGGCTGGAGGATGGACGAATGACGGTGCGGTCCAGGACCAGATCGACAGCACCATCGAGGATGCGGTCCAGCGTGCCCGCAGTCGGCTGGGACAGGGCGAGAGCCTGAAGCACTGCGAGGAATGCGGCGCCGCCATTCCCGAAGCGCGCCGGCAGGCGGTCAAGGGCGTGCGCCTATGCGTACGCTGCCAGAGCGAGCAAGACAAGGAGCAGGCCAAGTATTCGGGCTACAACCGACGCGGTAGCAAGGACAGCCAGCTGCGCTGAGGCGGATCAGGCCTCGAGCGCTTCGAGGGGCATGTCAAAGGTAAAGGTCGTGCCGTGTTCGGCGCTCGAACTGACCCGGATCTCGGCGCCGTGCGAACGCGCAATCTCGCCGACGATGAACAGGCCCAGGCCGAGCCCGCGCTTGGAGCCGTCGTCCGAAGGGCGCCAATAGGGCTGGAACAACAGGGACAGTTTCTCGGGCGCGATCGGCTCGCCCTGGTTGGCCACTGCGATCAGCAGCCGCTCTTCCTTTATCCCGACGCGCACTTCGATCGGCGCCTGTACATCGCCATGGCTGGCGGCATTGGCCAGCAGGTTGGAGAGCAACTGGGCGATTCGGTCCGGGTCGCAGCGTACCGCAATCGGCACCTGGATGTCGGTCGTGAACCGGCGATCTGCGTTGGCGCTTTGCACTTCGCTCACTACATGAAGCAGCGTGTGCTCCAGATTCTCGATCCGGGAAAGGTTCAACGGAATGCCGTTGCCCAGCCGGCCCCGGGCAAGATCCAGCACATCCTCGACCAGACGCAGCGCACGGTGGCCCGACATCAGGATGTTCGAGGCGATGCCTTCGACCCGCGGCTCGGTGGCCCGGCGCAACAGCAACTGGGCGCCTGCGGTGATGGAGAACAGCGGATTGCGCAGGTCGTGGCCGAGCAACGCGATGAACTGCTCGCGTACTTCGGCGGTTTCCTGCGCGTCCAGCAGCGCGGCTTCGGTGGAGACGAAACGCTCTTCGGCCTCCAGCTGGATCGCCAGCAGGCGGCAGAAGGACTCCATCATCGCGAGGATCTTGGGATCGGACAGGTCCCTCGGCTCCGGGTCGAGCGCGCAGAGGGTACCGAAGAAGCTGCCATCGGAGCGAAACACCGGCGCCGAAATGTAGCTTTCGAAGCCGTAAAGGCGCGGGGTGTGGTGATTGGCGTAGGTGCAGTCCTCGCTGACCTTGCTGATCACGATGGGGCGGTGGGAGCTCTGGATTTCATGGCAGAGGGTGGTGGCGACTTCCAGATCTCCGCCGACGGCCAGCCCGAAGTTGATCTGGTCGAGCACGGCGCAGGCCGTCCAGCTGTCTTGGGTGACGCGAGCCACCGCGGCAAAGCGCAAGCCCGTGGTCTCGGCGACCACCTGCAGGATGGACGGTACCGCACTGATTCGGGCAACGGCGGCGAGGTCGCTGGCTTTGGTGCGCTTCATGCGATGACCACTTGCTGCTTCGAAATGTGAACGGGTCGGCCAGCTTATCAGCCGCGACCGCCCTTCACCAATTGCGGGCCCGGGGTGATCCGGGCCCGCTGGGTCAGAACAGGAAGTAGCGCTGCGCCATCGGCAATACCTCGGCCGGCTCGCACCAGAGCAGCTGGCCGTCGGCCTTGACCTGATAGTTCTGCGGGTCCACGTCGATGTTCGGCGTGTAGTCGTTGTGGATCAGGTCTTTCTTCTGCACCGTGCGGCAGCCCTTGACCACGCCGATCTTCTTCTTCAGCCCCAACTGCTCCGGTACACCCGCCTCGGCCGCGGCCTGGCTGATGAAGGTGAAGCTCGACGCATGCAGGCTGCCACCGTAGCTACCGAACATCGGCCGGTAATGCACCGGTTGCGGCGTCGGGATCGAGGCGTTGGCGTCGCCCATCAGGCTTGCGGCAATGACGCCACCCTTGAGAATCAGCGTCGGTTTGACGCCGAAGAACGCCGGGCGCCAGAGGATCAGGTCCGCCCACTTGCCGACTTCGATGGAACCGACCTCGTGGCTGATGCCGTGGGTGATCGCCGGGTTGATGGTGTACTTGGCGATGTAGCGCTTGACGCGAAAATTGTCGTTGCCCGGGCCGTCGCCGGGGAGGGCGCCGCGCTGCTTCTTCATCTTGTCGGCGGTCTGCCAGGTGCGGGTGATCACCTCGCCGACGCGGCCCATGGCCTGGCTGTCGGAGCTGATCATCGAGAAGGCGCCCAGGTCGTGCAGGATGTCCTCGGCAGCGATGGTTTCGCGGCGGATGCGGCTCTCGGCGAAGGCGACATCCTCGGCGATGCTCGGATCCAGATGATGGCAGACCATCAACATGTCCAGGTGCTCATCGATGGTATTGCGGGTGAATGGCCGGGTCGGGTTGGTGGAGCTGGGCAGCACGTTCGGGAAACCGCAGGCCTTGATGATGTCCGGCGCGTGGCCGCCGCCGGCGCCTTCGGTGTGGTAGGTGTGGATGGTGCGGCCCTTGAACGCGCCGAGGGTGGTCTCGACGAAGCCCGACTCGTTGAGCGTGTCGGTATGGATCGCGACCTGGATGTCGTACTGGTCGGCTACGTCCAGGCAGTTGTCGATCGCCGCCGGCGTCGTGCCCCAGTCTTCATGTAGCTTCAGACCAATGGCGCCGGCCTTGACCTGCTCGATCAGCGGCTCGGGCAGCGAGACGTTGCCCTTGCCGGTGAAGCCGATGTTCATCGGAAAGGCCTCGGCTGCCTGGAGCATCCGCGCCATGTGCCAGGGGCCGGGCGTCACGGTGGTGGCGTAGGTGCCGGTCGCAGGCCCCGTGCCGCCGCCGATCATGGTGGTGGTGCCGCTCATGAGGGCTTCTTCGATCTGCTGCGGGCAGATGAAGTGGATGTGCGAGTCGATGCCGCCGGCGGTGAGGATCATCCCCTCGCCAGCGATCACCTCGGTGGCGCCCCCGATGGCGATGGTCACGTCCGGCTGGATGTCCGGGTTGCCGGCCTTGCCGATGGCGGCGATACGCCCGTCCTTGAGGCCCACGTCGGCCTTGACGATGCCCCAGTGGTCGATGATCAGCGCATTGGTGATCACGGTGTCGACCACATCGGCGGCGCACAGCTGGCTCTGGCCCATGCCGTCGCGGATCACCTTGCCGCCGCCGAACTTCACTTCATCGCCGTAGGTGGTGAAGTCTTGCTCGACCTCGACCCAGAGTTCGGTGTCGGCCAGGCGTACCCTGTCGCCGACGGTGGGGCCGAACATGTCGGCGTAGGCTTGGCGGGAAATCTTCATGTGAGTCTCGTCCTGTCCGTAGGGTGGACAACGCGAAGCTTGTCCACCGGTCATGGTTGTGTGGAAAAGCCTGCGGCGTTTTCCACCCTACGAATCGCGCCTTGTCAAAGCTTCCCCATCACCCGGCCGGCGAAGCCGTACACCGTGCGAGTGCCCGCCAGGTCGACCAGCTCGACGTCGCGGCTCTGCCCGGGCTCGAAACGCACCGCGGTGCCGGCCGGGATGTTCAGGCGCATGCCGCGGCTCGCGGCGCGGTCGAAGGTCAGCGCGTCGTTGGTCTCGAAGAAGTGGAAGTGCGAGCCGACCTGGATCGGCCGGTCGCCGCTGTTGGCAACCGTCAGCTGCAGCGTGCGACGCCCGACGTTGAGTTCGATGTCGCCTTCCTTGATCTGGTACTCACCGGGAATCATGCGGGCCTCCTGAGGGTTTTGAAGTAGAGCGCGGTGGGGTGGTAGACCCCGTCGGGCCGCGCGGCGTAGTCGGGTATCTCGCCGGCACGCTGATAGCTGAGCGACTGATATAGCGCCTCGGCCGGGCTGCCGGCTTCGGTGTCCAAATACAGCAGGCCGAGCCGACGTTGCAGCGCTTCGGCTTCCAGCGTCTGCATCAACCGGCGGGCGATGCCCTGGCGCCGTGCGCTCTGGAGCACCAGCAGCTTCTGTACTTCGGCGCGGTTCAGGCCATTGCGCTTGGTGCAGGGCGCCAGCTGGACGCTGCCCAGCACGCTGTCGCCCTGCGTGGCGATCCACAGGCAGAGCGTGTCCTGCTCGAGTTGCCCGGCGACCGCATCGAAGTAGGCGTCGGCCTCGGCGAGGCTCAGATCGGCCAGAAAGCCCACCGAGGCGCCGTGGGCGACGGCATCGACCAGCAGGGCGATCAGGCCGGGCCTGTGGGATTCGAACTGCCCGGCCTCCAGCCTGGCGATGTCCAGCGCGTGGGCCTGTGGCATCACGGCTTCTCGAGCATCAGCTGCATGAAGGTGAGGTCGAGCCAGCGGCCGAACTTGCAGCCCACCTGGCGCATGTGCCCGGCGTGGACGAAGCCGAGCTGCTGGTGCATGTGCACCGAGGCGCGGTTCTCGCTCTCGATCGCACCGATCATGACGTGTTTGCCCAGTGCCCGGGCGCGGATGATCAGCTCGCTCATCAGGTTGCGGCCGACGCCGACGCCGCGCTGGCCCTGGCGGACGTAGACGGAGTGCTCGACGGTATGGCGAAAGCCGTCGTGCGGGCGCCAGGGACCGAAGGTGGCATAGCCGCAGACGTGGCCTTTCTCGCTTGCAGCCACCAGCAGCGGGTAGCCCAGGGCGTGGCGTTCGGCCATCCAGGCGCGGCGATTTTCCAGGTCGACCGGCTGGTCGTTCCAGATTGCGGTGCTGTTCTGCACGGCGTCGTTATAGATTTCCAGAATGCCTTGGAGATCGGCATCGGTGGCGTCGCGTATCTGCACGGCAAAGCCTCGTTCAGGTGGCCAGGACGGAATGATCAGGCAATGGGCTGGTGCACGGTGACCAGCTTGGTGCCGTCGGGGAACGTCGCTTCGACCTGTATTTCGGGAATCATTTCCGGCACGCCTTCCATGACCTGCTCGCGGGTCAGCAGGGTGGTGCCGTAGTGCATCAGGTCGGCCACGGTCTGGCCGTCCCGGGCGCCTTCGAGCAAGGCTGCGGAAATATACGCCATCGCCTCGGGGTAGTTGAGCTTCAGGCCGCGGGCGAGGCGGCGCTCGGCGACCAGGCCGGCGGTGAAAATCAGCAGTTTGTCTTTTTCGCGGGGTGACAGATCCATACGGACTCCAAAAACGGGGTGGCAATGGCTGAACCTTGCCACCGGACTATTCGTTGCATCGTATCGGTGGAAGCGCTACGCGGTCTTTCACTTACGGTTATGCGTCAGGTACTCCAGATTCGCGGCGGTAGCGCCTCGCGTCCCAGCAGTTCGGGGCGCAGCAGGCGCCAGAGCGCGATCAGCCAGGCGCGCGCCTGCAACGCTTCGCTGGCCAGGCAGCGTGCAACGATCAGACCGGGCAGCTGGGTCAGGTCGCCGCGAAGCGATCCGCCGGCCTGCCGCTCCAGCTCCCGGCAGGCCTGCAGGCAGCTGGCGTCGAGTTCGCCGGTCACCAGCAGCGTAGCGAAGACCGGTTGCCCCGCCAGGCCGATCGGCGAGTCGAGCAAGCGGTCACCGCCTTCGATGCGCTGGCGTTCGTGCCAGAGCAGCGCGCCATCGCGGCGGATGTCGAGCCGGCTCTGGAAGTGCCCCAGATCGAAGCGCTCGCCACTGGCCGGTCGACCGAGGGCGACGATGTCCCAGTAGAACAGCCGAGCGTCGCCATGCAGCTCGATACGCGTGTCGAGTTCAGCCTGAGCGGCGCTGTAGACAATGCTTTCCTGCGGCAGCCATTCGAGCGTCGCGCCGGGCTCGACGCGCAGATCGACCTGCTGGAAGGCCGGACCGCTGGCGCGGTACCACTTGGCTGCGCCGGGGCTGGTCAGCTGCGCCCAGGCGCCGGTGCCCACGGTGGCCGAGATATCCAGCCGGTCACCGCCGGCGATGCCGCCCGGCGGATGGACGATGATGTGCTGGCAGACCTCAGGGCCTTCGGCATGCAAGTGCTTCTGCACCCGCAGCGGGCCGAGATGGCGACGCTGCACCGGGCGCGTGTGATCGCCGAAGCGCGCGTAGGCCAGTTCCAGCTCGGCGTGCCAGCTGGGGGTGAAAAGGGCAGGGGCGATGGGAGCGTTCATGGGTTCTTATCGTCGAGTCTGGCGGCGTTCACCCTACCTTGAGCCTCAGATGGCAACCAGCCCACGAACACCGTCGGCCTCCATGGTCTCGCCGCGGCCACGTTGGACGATCTCGCCACGGCTCATCACCAGGTACTGGTCGGCGAGCTCGGCGGCGAAGTCGTAGAACTGCTCGACCAGCAGGATCGCCATGTCGCCCTGAGCGGCGAGCTTCTTGATCACCACGCCGATTTCCTTGATCACCGAGGGCTGAATGCCTTCGGTCGGCTCGTCGAGGATCAGCAGCCGCGGCCGGGTTGCCAGGGCGCGGCCGATCGCCAGCTGCTGTTGCTGGCCGCCGGACAGGTCGCCGCCGCGGCGGTGCTTCATCTCCAGCAGCACCGGGAACAGCTCGTAGATGAAGGCCGGCACTTCCTTGGCCTCGCGGGCGCTGAAGCGGGACAGGCCCATCAGCAGGTTCTCCTCGACGGTCAGGCGGCCGAAGATTTCGCGGCCCTGCGGCACATAGGCGATGCCCGAATGGACGCGCTGGTGGGTCTTGTAGCCGGTGATGGCTTTGCCTTCCCAGTCGATCCGGCCTTCCTTCGACGGGATCAGCCCCATCAGGCACTTGAGCAGCGTGGTCTTGCCTACGCCGTTGCGGCCGAGCAGGCAGGTCACTTCGCCGATCCGGGCCTCGAATGACAGGCCCCGGAGGATGTGGCTGCCGCCGTAATACTGGTGCAGTTGTTGGACTTGCAGCATGTGGATGTCCTTCTTTCTTCTGTACGCGTGGAAAAGGCTTCGCCGTTTTCCACCCTACGTAGCGGGCGGCGTAGGCTGGATGGCTGCAGCCATCCACCGCCTGTGCGCCTTAGCGCCCCAGATAAACCTCGATCACGCGCTCGTCGGCCTGGACCTTGTCCAGCGAGCCCTCGGCCAGTACCTGGCCCTGGTGCAGCACGGTGACGTGGTCGGCGATGCTGCCGACGAAGCCCATGTCGTGCTCGACGACCATCAGCGAGTGCTTGCGTGCCAGCGACTTGAACAGCTCGGCGGTGAACTCGGTCTCCGCATCCGTCATGCCCGCCACGGGCTCGTCGAGCAGCAATAACTGGGGCTCCTGCACCAGCAGCATGCCGATCTCAAGGAACTGCTTCTGCCCGTGGGACAGCAGCCCCGCCGGCCGGCGGCGCGAGTCGCTCAGGCGGATGGTGGCCAGAATCTCGTCGATGCGGTCGCGCTGCTCGCCGCTCAGGCGCGCCCGGAGGCTGGCCCAGACCGACTTGTCGGTGTTCTGCGCCAGCTCCAGGTTCTCGAACACCGAAAGTGCCTCGAACACGGTCGGCTTCTGGAATTTGCGGCCAATGCCGGCCTGAGCGATCTGCACTTCGCTCATGCCGGTCAGGTCCAGGGTTTCGCCAAAGAAGGCGGTACCGCTGTTGGGCCGCGTCTTGCCGGTGATGACGTCCATCAGCGTTGTCTTGCCGGCCCCGTTGGGGCCGATGATGCAGCGCAGCTCTCCGACGCCGATGTACAGCGTCAGGTCCGTTAGCGCCTTGAAGCCGTCGAAGCTGACGTTGATGTCTTCCAGGCTGAGGATGGTGCCATGGCGCACGTCCAGGCCCTTGGCGGCCGTATGGCCAAGCCCGATGGCTTCGCGACCCTTGCCTTCGGGGCCGTCCAGCACCGGTTCGAGCATCAGTTCCGGGGTTGCCGAGGCTCTCATTGCTCACCTCTCTTGCGGATCAGTCCGATCACGCCGCGTGGCAGGTACAGGGTGACCAGGATGAACAGCGCGCCCAGGGCGAACAGCCAGTATTCGGGGAACGCCACGGTGAACCAACTCTTCATGCCGTTGACCAGCCCGGCGCCGAGCAGCGGGCCGATCAGCGTGCCGCGTCCGCCCAGGGCGACCCACACGGCCGCTTCGATCGACTGGGTCGGCGCCATTTCGCTGGGGTTGATGATCCCCACCTGCGGCACGTAGAGCGCACCGGCCAGGCCGCACAGCACCGCCGACAGCACCCAGATGAAGAGCTTGTAGCCGCGCGGGTCGTAGCCGCAGAACATCAGCCGGTTCTCGGCGTCACGCACGGCGGTCAGCACCCGACCGAACTTGCTCCGTGCCAGCTTCCAGCCGAGGAACAGGCTGCCAGCCAGCAAGGCGACGGTGGCCAGGAACAGCACGGCGCGGGTACCCGGCGCGGTCAGCGAGAAACCGAGGATCGAGCGGAAGTCGGTGAAGCCGTTGTTGCCGCCGAAGCCGGTCTCGTTGCGGAAGAACAGCAGCATCCCGGCAAAGGTCAGCGCCTGGGTCATGATCGAGAAATAGACGCCCTTGATCCGCGAGCGGAAGGCGAAGAAGCCGAACACCAGCGCCAGGAGCCCCGGCGCCAGTACCACCAGGCACATCGCCCAGACGAAGCTCGAGGTGCCGTACCAGTACCAGGGCAGCTCGTTCCACGCCAGGAAGCTCATGAACGCGGGCAGGCCGTCGCCAGCGGTCTGGCGCATCAGGTACATGCCCATGGCGTAGCCGCCCAAGGCGAAGAACAGGCCATGGCCCAGCGACAGCAGGCCGGCATAGCCCCACACCAGATCGAGCGCCAGGGCGACGATGCAGTAGCAGAGTATCTTGCCGACCAACGTCAGGGTGTAGGCTGACACGTGCAGCGGATGGTCGCTCGGCAGCAGGTGCAGCAACGGCATGGCGACGAGTACCGCAAGGACCAGTCCGAGGGCCAGGGCGGTGAGTTTCGGGCCGGCCTTCTGCGCGGCCGTGAGGGTCAGGGGCTGGTTCATGGGCGGTACTCCTGCCTGGGGTTGATGGCGGGAATGCCGATCCGTAGGGCGGATGAAACCCGCCGAACAGGCTGGACGTCGCCTCCGCTTCGGCGGGTTTCACCCGCCCTATGGCATACCGAGGGATATCGGATGACGGTATTCAATCGATCACCCTCCCTTTGAGCGCGAACAGACCCTGCGGGCGCTTCTGGATGAACAGGATGATCAGCGCGAGGATGAGGATCTTGCCCAGCACTGCACCGATCTGCGGTTCGAGGATCTTGTTGGCGATGCCGAGGCCGAAGGCCGCGAGGATGCTGCCGGCGAGCTGCCCGACGCCGCCGAGCACCACCACCAGGAAGGAGTCGATGATGTAGCCCTGGCCGAGGTCGGGGCCGACGTTGCCGATTTGCGACAGCGCTACGCCACCGAGCCCGGCGATGCCGGAGCCGAGGCCGAAGGCCATCATGTCGATGCGTCCGGTGGGCACGCCGCAGCAGGCCGCCATGTTGCGGTTCTGGGTCACCGCACGCACGTTCAGGCCCAGGCGGGTCTTGTTCAGCAGCAGCCAGGTCAGCAGCACGACGAACAGCGCGAAGCCGATGATCACCATGCGGTTGTAGGGCAGTACCAGGTTGGGCAGCACCTGCAGGCCGCCCGATAGCCAGCCGGGGTTGGCCACTTCGACGTTCTGCGCGCCGAAGATCACGCGCACCAGTTGAATCAGGATCAGGCTGATGCCCCAAGTGGCCAGCAGGGTTTCCAGCGGGCGGCCGTAGAGGTGGCGGATCACCGTGCGTTCCAGCGCCATGCCGATCGCGGCAGTGACGAAGAAGGCCACCGGCAACGCCGCCAGGGGATAGAGCGCGATCGCACCGGGGGCGAATTTCTGGAAGAGGATCTGCACCATGTAGGTGGAGTAGGCGCCCAACATCAGCATTTCGCCGTGGGCCATGTTGATCACGCCGAGCAGGCCGAAGGTGATCGCCAGACCCAGGGCGGCGAGCAGCAGGATCGAGCCGAGCGACAGGCCGCTGAAGGCCTGCCCGAGCAGTTCGCCGATCAGCAGCTTGCGCTTGACCTGGGCCAGGCTGGTCTCGGCGGCCTTGCGTACGGCGTCGTCGGTTTCCGCTTCGTCAGCAAGCAGGTTCTCAAGGCGCACCCGGGCTTGAGGCGCGCCGGTCTCGCCGAGCAGACGCACCGCGGCGAGGCGCACGGCAGGGTCTTCGGCAGTCAGTTGCAGGTTGGCGAGTGCCAGGGTGAGGGCTTCCTGCACTGCATCGTCGGCTTCGATGGCCAGGCGTTTTTCCAGCAGCGGAAGCTGCTCGGGGCTGGCGCTGCGTTGCAGACGGCGGGCTGCGGACAGGCGCTCGATGGCATCGTCGGAGTAGAGCTGGTGGCTCGCCAGCGCTGTGTTGAGCAGGCCGCGCAGGCGGTTGTTCAGGCGCAGGGGCGCGGGGGTGCCGACGGGTTGGGCGTCGCCTTCCAGCGCGCGGTACTCATCACCTTCGCGGATGAAGGGCGCCTTGTTCTCGTCAATGACGACACGGTTGGCGCGCAGCGCTTCGATCAGCGGCAGGCGTTCGGGAACAGGCTCGCTCGACCAGGCCTGCAGGAGCTTGGCCTGCTTGGCAGGGTTGGCGGCGGCGTAGTCGGCTGCGTCTCCGGCCTGCGCCGTCCAAGGCAGGGCGAGCAGGAGCAGTAGCAATAATCGGTGCAGGGCAGTGTTCATGTGTGCATTCCCCAGGGGACGCCGCGTGCTCTCTTGGCGGAGGTGGCGGCGGAGGGAAGGTGGATAGAGACGGCGTCGACTCCGCGTCCCGATCCACCCTACGAAAGCCGAGTGGATCGCGGGGTGGATGGCGCTTCACCCATCCACCGCACGACAACAGCGGTTAGTTCGACTTCACCGCGTAATCCGGCTTCTTGTCGTTGCCCGGAATGTACGGACTCCACGGCTGGGCACGGACCGGGCTTTCGGTTTCCCAAACGACCGAGAACTGACCGTCTTCCTGGACTTCGCCAATCATCACCGGCTTGTGCAGGTGGTGGTTGGTCTTGTCCATGGTCAGGGTGTAGCCGCTCGGCGCCTCGAAGCTCTGGCCAGCCAGGGCGTCGCGCACCTTGTCCACGTCGGTGGTGCCGGCTTTCTCGACGGCCTGCGCCCACATGTGGATGCCGACGTAGGTGGCTTCCATCGGGTCGTTGGTCACGGCGCGATCGGCGCCCGGAAGGTTCTTCGCCTTCGCGTAAGCCTTCCACTTGCCGACGAATGCGGTGTTGACCGGGTTCTGCACCGACTGGAAGTAGTTCCAGGCCGCCAGGTGGCCGACCAGCGGCTTGGTGTCGATGCCGCGCAGTTCTTCCTCGCCCACGGAGAACGCCACGACCGGCACCTCGGTCGCTTCCAGGCCCTGGTTGGCCAGTTCCTTGTAGAAAGGCACGTTGGAGTCGCCGTTGATGGTCGAGACCACGGCGGTCTTGCCGCCAGCGGAGAACTTCTTGATGTTGGCGACGATGGTTTGATAGTCGCTGTGGCCGAAGGGGGTGTAGACCTCTTCGATATCCTTCTCGGCGACGCCCTTGCTGATCAGGAAGGCGCGCAGGATCTTGTTGGTGGTGCGCGGGTAGACGTAGTCGGTGCCGAGCAGGAAGAAGCGCTCAGCCGAGCCGCCGTCTTCGCTCATCAGGTACTCGACGGCCGGAATCGCCTGCTGGTTCGGGGCGGCACCGGTGTAGAAGACGTTCGGCGAGAGCTCTTCACCCTCGTACTGCACGGGGTAGAACAGCAGACCGTTGAGTTCTTCGTAGACCGGCAGGACCGATTTGCGCGAGACGCTGGTCCAGCAACCGAACGTGACCGCGACCTTGTCCTGGGTCAGCAGCTGGCGACCGCGTTCGGCGAACAGCGGCCAGTTGGAGGCCGGGTCGACGACGACCGGCTCGAGTTGCTTGCCGAGCACGCCGCCCTTGGCGTTGATTTCGTCGATGGTCATCAGCGCCATGTCCTTCAGGGACGTTTCGGAGATGGCCATGGTGCCGGACAGCGAATGCAGGATGCCGACCTTGATGGTTTCGGCCGCCTGCAGGCTATAGGGGAACAGGCCGCTGAGCACCAGAGCGCTGGCGGCGAGGGTGGTCTTCAGAAAAGGACGGCGTTTCATTATGAGTAGCTCCTTGGCTGTCCGTGCGCAACTGTGGGTTGGGTCCATCGGGACAGAGGAGCAATGGCAGCATCCGTGCCAATGAAGCTAACAGGTTGATTAATAAAGGTTTAAGCGGGTTTTATGCGGCTATCCAGTCTCGGTTGCGCTTCATGATGGTGCGTTATCGGGTCGTTCGGGCGGTTCTTTTTTACTGATGCACTTTTTTGGTGCCATACGTCCGCCGGCGCGCTCGTCACGGAGAACAGGTAGGCGGGCAAGACTTGCCCAGGGCATCTCGCCCCGCCTAGCATGGCCGCCTTTCCTCCCTCGACAGACCACCCTTCATGCCCCGTCCGCCACGTCCTTCATCGCGCCCCGTCGGCAAGGACCCTCGGCCTGCCGCGGTTCGGCGCGTGGCCAAGGCGCCGCCGGCCGAGCCTCGCCTGTTGCTCTTCAACAAGCCGTTCGATGTGCTGACGCAGTTCAGCGATGGCGAGGGCCGCGCCACCCTGAAGGATTTCATCGACGTCCCGGCGATCTACCCGGCCGGTCGTCTGGACCGCGACAGCGAGGGCTTGCTGCTGCTGACCAACGATGGTCGCCTGCAGGCGCGTATCGCCGACCCGAAGCACAAGTTGCCCAAGACCTACTGGGTCCAGGTCGAGGGCGAGGCGAGCGATGAGCAGCTTCGGCAGCTGAGCGAAGGCGTGCAACTGAACGATGGCCCGACGCTGCCAGCCCAGGCGCGACGGCTGGAGGAACCGGACCTCTGGCCGCGCAACCCGCCGGTGCGCTATCGCAAGAGCGTCCCCACTTGCTGGCTGGAGCTGGTCATCCGTGAAGGGCGCAACCGTCAGGTGCGGCGGATGACCGCTGCGGTAGGGTTGCCGACCCTGCGGCTCGTCCGGGTGCGGATCGGAGACTGGGCCCTGGAAGGGCTGGAGCCAGGGCAGTGGCGAGAGGTGTCGCCGCGCCTTGCCTGAGCGAAGGCGGCGAGCCGGTCAGTGCGGGATGTCGCGTACGGTTTCCACGATGTAGCCGATGATGGGCTTGGCCAGGAAGGCGAACAGGCATAGACCCAGGCCGAGGAACAGGATGGCGGTGCCCAGTCGGCCTGCCTTGGATTTCTTCGCCAGGTCCCAGATGATGAAAGCCATGAAGGCGACCAGGCCGCCGACCAGGACGATCATCATCCACTTCTCGAATACTTCCGGATCCATCGCTACTCCCGTCAAACAGTCGATATACAGCTAGGACAGCGGCCCGTGCCCGGTGCTTCCCGGAGCCGACGGCCTGTCGCGAACGCGGCGCAGTATACGCCCGCTTCAGTCGCGCAGGTGCTCGAGGGGCAGCTCGGTGCTGGAGATCACCTGGCGCAGGACGAAGCTCGAACGCACGCTGGACACGCCCTCGATACGGGTCAGGGTGCCCAGCAGGAATTGCTGGTAGTGGTCCATGTCAGGCACCACCACCTTGAGCTGATAGTCGGCGTCCATCCCGGTCACTAGGCAGCACTCCAGCACTTCAGGGCATTTGTGGATGATTTCCTGAAAGTGCTCGAAGCGCTCCGGGGTGTGCCGATCCATGCCGATCAGCACGTAGGCCGTCAGGCTCAGCCCAAGTTTCTTGCGGTCGAGCAGGGCCACCTGCCGAGCGATGTAGCCGTCGTCTTCGAGCTGTTTGACCCGCCGCGAGCAGGGAGAGGGCGACAGGCCGATGCGTTCGGCCAGCTCCTGGTTGGAGATGCGTGCATCGCGCTGCAGTTCGGCGAGGATGCGCAGGTCGTAGCGGTCCAGTTTGCTCATTTGTTATGCCTTTGTGTTGCGTTATTGCGCTTGATGATGCTTGTGTTATCTGTTATTGCGCAAGCGGCCGTTAATTGAGCAATCTTCGCAAACATCCTGCGCTCGCACGGCGTTAAGCTTTTCCCAACTTCAGCTTCCGGCAGAAGCGGGCGCTCCGAATCAGGCGCGCTACACCGTCGGGCCTATTCGGCACGCCGGCCCGGGGCAGGCACCGCTCACGAGGCGCTGCAACAGAAGGGGCTGCCACAAGCCGCCTACGCATTGCAAAAGGGAGACCCTGGGGTCTCCCTTTTTTATTGCCCGCTCGGCGTGGGGCGGGGGGCGACGACTTCCTGCGGGTCGGCATGCACGAGGACTTCGGTGCTGGGGTACTGGTCGTGGATCGCTGCCTCGGCCTGGTCGCACAAGGCGTGGGCGCGAGTCAGCGGCAGGTCGCCCGGCAGCACCAGGTGCAGCTGGACGAACCAGCGGGTTCCCGAGATCCGGGTGCGCAGGTCATGGCAGCCCAGCACGCCCGGCACCGCGGTGACCAGTTCGAACATGTGCTCGGTGATCGGCGGAGGGAGTTCGGTGTCCATCAGCACCGAACCGGCCTGGCGGACGATCTGGATGGCGCTCCAGAAGATGTACAGCGCAATGGCGATGCCGAACACCGCGTCGAGTCGTTCCCAACCCAGGCCGGCAAGTATCAGCGCCAGCAGGATGCTGCTGTTGAGCAGAAGGTCGGAGCGGTAGTGCAGCGCGTCGGCGCGGATGGCGGTCGAGCCGGTCAAGCGAACCACATGCCGCTGGTAGGCCAGCAGCGCGGCCGTCGCCGCCAGGGAGAGGAGCATCACCGCGATGCCGACGGCTGGGGCCGTGATCGGTTGCGGGTGCAACAGTCGATCCACGGCCTGGATACCCACCAGAATGGCGCTGAGCCCGATGAAGGCCGACTGACCGAGTCCGGCGAGCGCCTCGGCCTTGCCGTGGCCATAGCGATGATCCTCATCGGCCGGGCGCAGGGAGTAGTGCACCGCCAGCAGGTTGAGCAGCGAGGCGGCGCCGTCGAGCAGGGAGTCCGTCAGGCCCGCCAGCAGGCTCACCGAACCACTCAACCACCAGGCGACCGCCTTGCTGGCCGCAAGAAACAGCGCAGTGGCCAGCGCGGCGCGGGTCGCTCGCCGCATCAGCCGCGCCTTGCCGGCTTCGAGGCTCATCGAGGTCCTGCCAGGCGGAGTGTAGCCATGTGCCGCGGGGTCATGCGGCGGTGCGCAGCCCGTAGGCAGCCAGTTGTTCGACGCCGTTCTGTTGGAGCAGACGCGGATCGTCCAGCGGCAGGCTGCGACCGATTTCGCTTTCGATGATGGCCTTCAGACGTGCCTGGTCGACCTTGCCGTCGGCGCCGATTGCTTCCTGCAGTTTTTCCGGTGCCATCGAGTAAGTGTTGTCGGGCAGGTAGATCGCACCGGTGGCGAAGTCGATGCCGAAGGCGATCAGACCGGGGATGACGTAGAACAGCAGGCCGACGGCGTTGAGCACCGCGACCGTGGGGTCGATGCGGCCGTCGATCTGGCCACGGCGATCCGGGTAGAACAGCGTGCCGCAAGCGGACAGCTGGGTGAACAGGGACACGGCAACGACGCCACCAATGACGCGGGTTGGGATACGCATGAGAACCTCCTGGAAAGCGCAACGGGACAAACCGGCGAATGGTACCTGCTTCAGACCACGGCGGTAGCGCTGCTGTTCGCCGCATGCGTGTCGCCGCTCATCACGGCCCTATAATCGCCGGCTGCACAGGAGTTCCCATGAAATCGCTACCCATCGACCAAGCGCTACCGGCTTTGCGTCAGGCCTTGCGCGACCGTGACGAGGCGGTCCTCGAAGCCCCGCCCGGCGCGGGCAAGACCACCCGGGTCCCGCTGGCGCTGCTCGACGAACCCTGGTTGGCGGGCCGCACGATCCTGATGCTGGAGCCGCGCCGCCTGGCCGCCCGCGCCGCCGCGGAACGCCTGGCCAGCGAGCTCGGCGAAAAGGTCGGGGAGCGGGTCGGCTACCGCATCCGCCTGGAGAGCCGGGTGGGGCCGAACACCCGGATCGAGGTGGTCACCGAGGGCATCCTTGCACGTCGTCTTCAGGACGACCCGGCGCTGGACGGGGTCGGGCTGGTCATCTTCGACGAATTTCACGTTTTGCTAAATGCGCAGGAAGTCGCATTGTCTTGTCAGAAAAGCCAGCCACGTCTCGCCTCAGGCTTTGGTAGCTGCCAGTAGGTGGAGTCGGGTAGGTGCTATTGCGCACTACTCAATCTCCTTGGCAGCAAAGCGCAATGCCGACCGCATCCACTCCGGCATCTTGCAGGCCCGGAGCTTCATCAGCTCTTCGCCGCTCAGCGCACTAACAATCTTGGAAACCACATTAGCGGACAGCCCTTCTTTCCCGATGTAGTAGAGAGCAGTAAGCGCCACACCTACCGTCGTGCCGGCGTGCTGCAAGCGGTCCTTGGATACGTGGCGGAGGCGAACCACCGCATTGCCAACCTTGATCTCGCGAGTAGATCCGCTGGTGTAAAAGGTCGGCAACACCTGCATCTGTGTGCTGAGGCCCAACCTCCGAACAGCCTCCGCGCCGTGTATCTGGATCGTCTCGCCGTTCGCCTTCGTGATGACCTCCACGACAGCCAGCGGACTCGGGCGCACCACCCTGCCGGTGTACTTGCTCATTTTGGGGCGCATGTAGACACCGCGAGCGACTCGCTCCAGCGTGCCTGATTGCACCAGCCTAGAAAGCGCTTTATTAATCGACGCACGGGAACCGACCTGCGCGAACACCGCGCCGGCAAATGGCCTCCCCTTTGGCATGTGCTTGACTCGATTTAAAATAGCTTGCGCGACGGACATATGAGCCCCAAAAAGTCAGAATCCACATATTTTCTGACGCCCACAAAAACTATAAGCCCTGCCAAAAACAGGACCTCCAGGCCAGCCACTGGGGACAGAGGGACAGCAAGATCAACACTCACTGTGCGGCCACGGAACCGGCCCCTCACACAGCCTCGCTGAGTAATCAGTCAGGTTCGACTAGAGCTCTCAACTCCTCACCAACCTTCTCCAGGAGCTGCTCAAAACTTTCAGGAGCTTCGGATCCAAGCAAGTAGGTCAGGGCCAAGAGGGTGACAGGGTGAGTGTCGAGCACCGTGCAGAGGCTATCGAGCTTTTCGAGAGTCGGGCTCGTTGCCCCGCGCTCCAGCATGCTGACGAAGGTACGACTGCTAACGAGCGAGAAATCTTCCTGTGCCAGCCCCCTACGCTGCCGCACGAGCCTCAACGCTTTCCCGAACGAATCCCGGACTTCCATTTTGCTGCTCCGCAAAATGGAACGATGAAGCGCGATTGAACAATATATGACTACAAAATATATTGTTCATCAATCAAGTACAATTATCATTAGGAGATTGGCGCGTGTTCAAAACCAGTCGGAATGCGGAACTGCTTCCTGGGCTCTCAACAGCGCCAGATGGCGTGCAGTTCTGGTCATATGTCGAGCTAGAGATGACCTGGCCCTGGTTCTACCTGCAGATCGTTGAGGACGATGGAAACGCGGCCTTTCGAAGCATGCTAATGGTTCCGTCGGTTCCATTGCTGGAACAGGTCATAGCTGCGCAGACCGAGCACGCCTGGCTGGAGCAGGCGTATCTTGTGAGTCCCGGGCATATGAACGAGGTGGGTCGCTGGTTGATGGAGCCGTTACTGGAGATCCTTTCAATTCGTGATGCACAAGGTAGCGAGCTTGGGCACCAGTACCGAGTGGAGGGAGATCGCACGTACTCAACCTCAGCGTGTCAGTCTCTCGGCAGTCGAATTAGTAAACACGTGATCTTCTCTGCTGCATTACATCTGCGAGGCTAACGCCCCACTTCCTACCCGTATCCATAGTCCCATCTGAACCGAGCTCAGTTGTCTTTCCAGAATTCGCTCCGCTGCACAAGGCCGAACTCATCGCCAGTCCTATCGGGATTCTCGTCGAACATGGTGTTGACCATACGCTCGCGGCGGAGACCACTCAGCGCTCGGAAAAAGCAGGCCTCACAGAGATGCACCTCATAACGCTCGCCATCATGCAAACACGATTTGCTGTTGGATGAGCATCACTTCGACGATGCCACCGATGACCGCGTCCGAGGAGAACTTTCAGAGCTCTTGCCCAACCAGGTCTACGAGGTAGAACGGCAACCTTTTTTGGGCCTGATGAGCGGATTGACCAACTACACCATGGCTGACGAGTTTCGCGTAAAGCAGGCGCTCGATATCGCTGTTGCGACCGGTGATTTGCTGGCGGTCGGTAAGGATGGCAAGACCAGGCGTCGCAAGGGCACTAGCATCAAATCCAGTGATATTCTGATAGCTCCCCCGCAGAGACCCATCTTCTTCGTGCCACAGCTGAAGAAATCCAGCTCGGAGAACTGAGGTTCGGCACCGCTCCTTGCTCGGTGGCTCGCCTTAACCGCATCGGTACCGGTAGCTTGGCCCATCGCGTGAAATGCCGAGCATTTCGCTCTAGGGGTCTGGCGCGTCGATCAAATAGCCCATCCCACGCGCGGTTTGTATGAGCTTAGGTTCGAACTCATCATCGATTTTTGCTCTCAGCCGTCGTACCGCCACCTCAATCACATTGGTATCGCTGTCGAAATTCATGTCCCATACTTGGGAGGCGATAAGGGACTTTGAGAGCACTTCCCCGCGACGCCGAAGTAATAGCTCAAGAAGTGCGAATTCCTTTGCAGTTAGGTCTATTCGTTTCCCCGATCGCGTAACTCGACGCCTGAGCAGATCGACCTCAAGGTCGAGGAGTTTGAGTATTGTTTGGTTGGGGACATTATTGCCGCGGCGAAGCAACGTACGGATCCTGGCTAGCAATTCGGAGAAGGCAAACGGCTTGATGAGATAATCATCAGCGCCCAACTCCAATCCCTTTACTCGATCCTGAACCCCGTCTCGGGCGGTGAGAAAGAGCACGGGAACCTCATTACCAGCAGCGCGGACTTTCTGTAAAACCTGCCACCCATCCAGGCCAGGCATCATCACGTCTAAGATGAGCAAGTCGTATGTGGTATGAAGCGCGTGCTGAGCAGCATCGGTCCCGTTTTCAACTCTATCGACTGTGAAGCCTGCCTCTGAAAGCCCCTGCTGTAGGTAGGTGCCTGTTTTCGGCTCGTCTTCAGCAACAAGAAGCTTCATGAAAGTATTCCCTCCGGCATTTGGAGCAGTGTGCCGATTGTCAGGGCGTGCAGCCAGTACCTTACAGAAACGTAATGCTCGCATCATCTGTCTGACAGCTTGTAGCGTTAACGTCTACATCAGCAGTTGCTCCCACACTCTGCTTTTTGGCCTTTTCCATGCTCCTTTGGCCTATCGGCGCCTAGATGGCGCCCTTTTTTTGCCCGCTGGAAACAAGACCTATTTGCCTGAACGAAAAGGCACCATGCACGCTACCTGCGCTTTCGCTTGGGCTCACTGCTTTTATGCATTACTGACGAAACCGTAATGTCTAAATCAGGGTTCTGACAGGAACGCTCGGTTAGCTTAGACACAGGACCAAGCCAAAGCCCCTATTTATGGAGCTGCGCTGGGTCTCCCATGTCTTCGAACGAGGTAACAAGTAATGAAATTCTTCAGATCCGTTTCTGTACTGCTCGCCATCGCAGCAAGCTCTTCCTATGCAATGGCAGAAGGTGGTGGTGATCGTACCTTTGCTCGTATGGAGCAGGCTCGCCAAATAGCGATCGCTAGTTATCAGGCTGACCAGAAGGACCAAGCCCAGGAGGTAGCCTCAAAAGCAACTTCAGCGAAGCACGCCCACGCTAATTGCTGAAGCGAAACCTTACGCAACTGTGAGCATGCACCTTGAGTATCGTTGCAACCGGATCCTTGCACGGAAATCAAAAGCCATTGCGCAGCTTCCACCTGGAGATTGACATGCTCACAGGCGATTTTTTGGGCGATTTCTGAAGCGCTTTAAGCTTACAAAAATGTAATCCCGCGTCTTTCTTAGGCATGCCATATTTACGATTAAAGGCGAGTCGCTTGATAAGACAGACCGTGCGCGAGTTTCTAAGATCAATTAACGCTGGCAACACCAACCTTACGGCTGGTTTCGGCTTGGCTCCTTAGTTTGATTGGAACCTACACATGCAACGTAAAACCTCTAGGCGAACCTTTGTTAAAGGCTTGACTGCCGCAGGCATCCTTGGCGGTCTTGGCTTGTGGCGAGCTCCGGTCTGGGCAGTGACTAGCCCAGGCCAGCCCAGCGTACTAAGTGGCACGGAGTTCGATCTGCTGATTGGGGAGACGCCGGTCAATATCACCGGCGCGGCCCGGACAGCGATGACTATCAATGGGACCATCCCAGGGCCGCTTCTACGTTGGCGTGAAGGGGATACCGTCACGCTGCGAGTCAGAAATAAGTTGAGCGAAGATACATCGATTCACTGGCACGGCATGATCCTGCCGGCCAACATGGATGGCGTGCCTGGATTGAGCTTCCACGGCATCGCTCCCGATGGCATGTATGTCTACAAGTTTCAGGTTAAACAGAACGGTACCTATTGGTACCACAGTCATTCAGGCCTACAAGAGCAGCTTGGTGTCTATGGTCCCTTGGTCATCGATGCGAAGGATCCCGAACCGTTCAGCTATGACCGCGACTATGTGGTGATGTTGACTGATTGGTCCGATGAGGATCCCGCTCGAATCCTTTCTAAGCTCAAGAAGCAGTCCGATTATTACAACTTCCACAAGCGCACTGTCGGAGACTTCATTAACGACGTGAGCGAAGACGGCTGGGCCGCTACGATTGCGAATCGGAAAATGTGGGCTCAGATGAAAATGAGTCCCACCGACCTCGCCGACGTAAGCGGCTACACCTATACCTATCTAATGAACGGCCAAGCACCCGACGGGAACTGGACCGGCATCTTTAAGCCCGGCGAGAAGCTTCGTCTGCGGTTCATCAACGGCTCGGCCATGAGCTATTTCGATGTCCGCATTCCAGGGCTGAAGATGACTGTAGTCGCAGCCGATGGCCAATACGTCAACCCAGTTAGCGTCGACGAATTCCGCATTGCCGTGGCAGAAACCTACGATGTGATTGTCGAGCCTGCGACCGAGGAGGCTTACACGATCTTCGCCCAATCGATGGATCGCACAGGATACGCCCGTGGCACGCTAGCGGTTGCCGAAGGGCTGAGCGCTCCTGTTCCAGAAACCGATCCTAGACCACTAATCACCATGAACGACATGGGGATGGATCACGGCAGCATGGGCGGTATGGCGGGCATGGACCATGGCGGCGACATGGGCGCGATGGACCATAGCAACATGTCCGGCATGAACCACGGTGACATGCAAGGGATGGGCGACATGGGCGCAATGGCCGGCATGGATCACAGCAAAATGGGTGGGATGTCCGGGATGGACCACTCTGGAATGGCTGGAATGAGCGCAGATATTCAATCGCACCCGCCCTCAGAGTCCAATAACCCACTGGTGGACATGCAGACCATGAGCCCAACTCACAGGCTGAACGATCCCGGTATTGGCTTACGAGACAACGGCCGCCGAGTCCTGACCTATGGCGACTTGAGAAGCACTTTCTCCGATCCGGACGGCCGTGAGCCCAGTCGGACGATCGAACTCCATCTCACCGGCCACATGGAGAAGTTCTCCTGGTCATTTGACGGCATAGAGTTCTCTGATTCAGAGCCCCTGCGGCTCAAATATGGCGAGCGGGTACGCATCACTTTGGTCAACGACACCATGATGACCCATCCGATTCATCTGCATGGTATGTGGAGCGATCTTGAGGATGACAATGGAAAGTTCATGGTTCGCAAGCACACGATCGACATGCCTCCAGGTTCGAAGCGCAGCTACCGCGTGACAGCCGATGCACTCGGGCGTTGGGCTTATCACTGTCACCTACTGCTTCACATGGAAATGGGCATGTTTCGTGAAGTCCGAGTGGACGAGTAAGAGGAACTTTATATGGGAAATTTTATGAAGCGTAAAACTCTTATCGGCAGCGCGTTAATGTTCAGTCTGCTGGGCGTAATGAATATATCAGCTGCGTTTGCAGAGCAAACGCATGATCAGCACAAGCAACCATCGGCTTCGTCGCAAAATTCAGGCAACAAGCCGGCATCTCAGACACAAGGCTCCTCTAACTCAGAAATGGACCACGGCGACATGGGTCATGGCTATGGTGAAATGGACCATGGCAAGATGGATCATGACCCGAAGGCTACTGGTACTGAGGTGGATTCGCACCATGACCACTAGATCTTCTCGCTTTGCTCTTATTGCGCTCGGAGTTTCGTTGAGCGCAGCGGCTGGACGGATAGCCAACGCCGCCGAGATGATGGATCACTCGATGCATCAAACCCCTCCTATTCCGGCAGCTCAAGCCCCTGCATCTTCTGCCAAGCCCGCGACAATGAATCATGGCTCCGGTGGGCAAATGGACCATTCTGCAATGGGTCATGGTGCGATGGACCATAGCAAGATGAACCATGGCCAAATGAAGCATGACGATACGCTCGAAATGCCCGGCATGGTTCATCCCTCGTTCATTCCAGTATTGACCGATGCGGATAGAGAAGCGGCTTTCCCTGGTCTTCAAGGTCATACGGTCCATGACAAGTATCTGGCCTGGTTCCTTCTGCTAGATCAACTTGAGTACCAGGACGCAAATGAAGGTAGCACCCTCAGTTGGGAAGCTACTGCCTGGGTTGGTGGCGATATCAATCGGTTCTGGTTTCGCTCGGAAGGTGAGCGAACGAATGGCGTTACTGAAGACGCGGAAATTCAGGCGCTTTACGGGCGTGCAATCAGTCCCTGGTGGGATGTAGTAGCAGGTGTTCGCCAGGACTTTAAGCCCGAGTCGCCGCAGACGTGGGCGGCTTTAGGCGTCCAGGGGATGGCTCTGTATGGGTTTGAGGCGGAAGCCACCGCCTTCGTCGGTGAAGGTGGGCAGACAGCAGCACGTTTTGAAGGCGAGTACGACATTCTCCTAACTAACCGGCTCATCCTCCAACCGACTGCCGAGCTCAATTTCTATGGCAAGGACGATCCTGCACGCGGAGTGGGCGCTGGTCTAGCAAATACAGAGGTGGGGCTCCGCCTCCGATACGAAATCGTTCGTGAGTTCGCACCGTACATCGGCGTCACGTGGAGCCGGGCATACGGTAATACCGCCGATATGGCGAGAGATGAAGGCGAAGACGTAGATGAGGCGCGGTTCGTTGCTGGCATCAGGCTTTGGTTTTAAGGACCCTAGATGAAAAGAATAATTATTAGCTTCGCTGCCTTCTGCGCACTAGGCCTGTTGGTGGTGGCCGGTGTTGTTTTCTCGGGACTAATAAACGTTGCCGCGGATGATCCTCATACGGGAGTCGTGCACGCATTCCTGGAAACTGCTCGCAATCGCTCGATTGAGGTTCGCTCCGAAGACATAGTCGTGCCATCTCTCGACGATGAAGACCAAATCCGCGCCGGGGCGGGGAACTACGACTCGATGTGTGTGGGTTGTCATTTGGCGCCAGGCATGGCTGAGACCGAGCTAAGCAATGGCCTTTATCCCGCTCCACCCAGCCTGGCTGAAGCGGGGCCATACGATGACCCAGCAAAAACATTTTGGGTCATCAAGCATGGCATTAAGGCCACTGGGATGCCCGCGTGGGGTAAAAGCATGGCTGACCCGTACATCTGGGGAATGGTGGCTTTTCTGCAGAAGCTTCCTGAGTTAGATGAAGGAGCGTATCGAGCACTCGTTGCGTCTAGCGGTGGTCACCAGCATGGTGGTGGGGAGACCCCAGCTGGGCATAGTGAGCAACACGGCGAGATGGCCTCGGGCGACCACCATCAGGGCGACAGTGGCGGCTCGGATCACCATGGCTCCAGCAGCACAGGTGGAGCATCCGGCCAATCAGGCTCCGGTCATCATGGTAATAACGAAAGCGATGACCATCATGCGTCCGAGGAGCCCCAGGCGGTTGAGCACAGCAATGGCAGTGACAGTGCCGATGCGGAAGGCAAATCCCCTTCAAAAAACCATGTGCACGCAGACGGGAAGCAACACGAGCACTAACATCCGGTATATGTGTGCCTATGCGGTTCTGATCGAGGCTCTAAGAAAGGCGGTTCAGCAAGCAGAGGATCGGCCCTAGGCCATCCTAGTCGACGCAACGGTACCGGAGGGCTTTGCAATTGCTTCCTTCCTAAAAGTTAGGCCGCAAGGCCAGTAACTTACCTAGTTAAGCGGCTTGCGCTCCGGCCGTTCCCCAACGAATGCTCCCAGTCGTGGCGACAGGGAGCTCCCTCATTTTCAACTCAATCATCTCGAACAGACTAGCGAAGCCGTACAGGCAATCTGACGGCCACATCGCCACCAACTGCGCCCGCAGATCCCCGGTGCGGTTGGACTTACCTTACAACATTGTAATGAGGTTTTTCGAAACGGGCTCGGTAGGAGCGTGTCGTAATTCAGTGTCTGCTAACAGGCTGATGAGCCATATCGGCCAGTAACCAAACGACGAAATACAACTATCGAACCCTGGAGAACGTAAATGACAAACTCAATGTTCGCATCCTGTATCCAAGCTTGTTCGAACTGTGCCCTAGTGTGCGAAATGTGCGCCTCTGCTTGCCTACGCGAGGATGATGTAAAAATGATGGCTCGCTGCATCGAGCTTGACCGCGACTGCGCGGACATTTGCAGGTTGGCTGCCACACTGATGAGCCGCGAAAGTGAATATGCTAAGAAGTTCTGCGCCCTTTGCGCCAAGATCTGCCGTGCATGCGGAGAGGAATGCGCGAAGCATGAAATGGATCATTGCCAAGAGTGTGCGAAGGCGTGCATGAACTGCGCTGAGGAATGTGAGCGTATGGCAGGATAACATCCGTAACTCACTGCTCTGGCACTACTAAATTGGGAGTGTCAGAGCCCCTCGAAGAATAAGAAAAGCCATGGTGCGCTTAATGTTCGCGCCTCCATGACATATCGAAAAAGTGCGTACGATACCCGCAACTGCCAAGAGCGAATCAATCCCTGTCCAGCAGCATTTCATTCCAAAGCGAAATACGATAGTTACGCGCTAGCAACTCTTACTTAGCCACCGATGATCGCCACCGTAACGGTCTATTCTCTTGCCACTGTCTCCCGATTGAGCGCTGAAAACTAATTGAGTGAATTAGCATGAAAGCTCCTGGCAAAAAGGCGGTCCAACAACAACCAAGCGGGCCATGCGACCTTATTTTGCTGGGAGAAAACGAAAATGGTTTTGCGAATATTCCCATCGCAGCGATTGGCTTTGCTGCTAGTACTGCTCGCCGTTCTGCAACTCAGTGGCTGCGCCGTTTCCCCGCGCCTGAAACCAAGCGACCAGCCAAGCGTTGCTCGCAAAACCTTTGTCATCACTGGTGCCTCCAGTGGCTTCGGCCGCGGCGTGGCGCTCAAGCTTGCCGCTCTGCAAGGCGACGTGGTGCTAGCGGCCCGCCGGACCGACGTGCTCGAAGAACTGGCCGCGCAGATACGCATGGCTGGAGGATCGGCACTGGTGGTGACCACCGACGTGAGCAACCCGAACGAGATGCAGGACTTGGCACGAGCCGCCATCGAGCGTTTCGGCAGGATCGACGTTTGGATTAACAACGCTGCGGTCGGAGCGCTGGGTCGTTTCGAGGACGTTCCCGTCGAGGACCATGCGCGGATCGTGGATGTCAATCTTAAGGGCATGATCTATGGCAGCCACGCAGCCATGCGCCAGTTCAGAGCTCAAGGCTTCGGCACGCTTGTCAACGTGGGCTCAGTCGAGAGCGAGATACCGCTGGCTTATCATGCCTCCTCCGCAGCGACCAAAGGTGGCGTCATAAATCTCGGCGCGGCAATCGCTGAGGAGATTCGCCTGAGCGGTAGCGAGACCATCAATGTCGCCACCGTCATGCCCTGGGCTGTGGACACACCGTTTCTGGGAATCAATTTGCCCTTTCTAGTTCATTGATCAGGGACTTCATTTCTGCGATTTCTCGGCGCTGAGCGTCGATGATTTCGTCAGCTAACTTGCGGACGCGAGGATCTGAAATCTGAGCTCGTTCACTTGTTAGGATTGCTATGGAATGGTGGGGGATCATGGCCTTCATGTAGTCCGTGTCGTCTACCGTCGCTTGCCCACGTACAAGCCATAGTGCAATGGTAAAAGCTACTGCACTTCCTGCCAATATCGCTAGGTTTACTGACTTACGCTTATACATGTTGAGCATGAATGCGAGCATGACTACTGCCATTACCGCGCCCATCACTAATGCCATCCAAGCGCGAGTCTCGCTCCAAAAAACATGCTCGAACGAGTAAGTATTTAAGTACATCACGCCATACATAATGATCGTAGACGTGGCTACCATCGCTGCAAAGCGCCAGTAAGACATTTGCATAGTTAGACCTCTTTAATGATTGCTGCTGGATCGGCGACTCAACGTGTTCGCGCAGCCCTGCTTAGAAGTGGCTTTCGAATGCTCTCCTAAAAACAGACAAGCCGAAGATGATGAGGTTTCGATTTTTTGAGAAGCTTACAAAAATGTAATCATCGACCGCTTTAAGACCGGCTTAAAGCGCTGCCAGCGCTGTACTACGCGTAATGTTCCCCTGAACTAATCAATCGCTAATAGCTTATAAGCAGACAATACCAACGTCGCGCTATGGACCACTGCGCGAAAGAGCGGGCCCACTAAGATGGCCTTCAAGCCTTGAGACCCGACTACTCGGCTTAGCAAGCCCAAAGAGTTATCGTGAGCAATAGAACACTCGGAGAGAACAATTCAGCACCCAGCATATGCCACGTTCTTGTCGAGTGTGACCGCAGGGTTAGTATTCGCACATTAGATGTGTGGCGGCTAAGACGGCTGGGTGTAGCTGGCTCCAAAACTGAGCGGCGAGGTTATTCTGTCCCAAGCCGCGCCTTTCGTGGCGCGCGGGACCTCACTCACTTTGAAACAACAGACCTTCGATTCGATCATGTTCTTCCGGTGTTGGCAGGGCAGATGAGTCAACATTGCCAATACTATTTGGCTGACCATTTTCTGGTGGGCCAACTTCAGGGTGGTAGGCGCCATCTGCGTCGAAAGCAACCCAGCCGTACAATTCTCGGATGACTTCGGAAGGATGGCCATCTTCCATTGCCACATACCAGTCCGCCAATCGGAAACGCTTACCGGCAAGCTTAGAAGTAGCCATTTCGGCTCGAACCAGCGCCAGATATAGCGGGTGCGGCAGTTCCTCTACGGCGCCGGTTTCGTCGAGCAAGAACGTGAACGAGGCGTGCGACCGTTGCTCTGTAGAACCGGCTCGCTCCTCTTCCTCGCCTAAGGTAAAAACGGGAGCAAAACCGCCCCCCTCTGTTCTGAAGTTGGTCGTCTGGCCTTGGTAGACCCTGGCAGCGTTCCACTGCACCTCGCCAGCATAAGCGTAAGCGCGCAGATCAAACTTCATCGATCGTACCTGAGGGTCGGCGACGATTCTACGCTCGCCAGGAGCTACAAGGGACTGGGCCACGTAGTTTCCGCCAACGATTTCTTCCCAAACGCGCTTGGTGAGCTTGTCTCCTCGGTATGCACCGCGACTACCATACCCGCTGACAGGCTTGAAAAAGAGGCTACGGCGGTTTTGCCACAGGTGCTCTGCATTACCATGCCCGACAGGAACGGTAAGCGGGACGTATTGGGCCAATACGGTTCGGATTTGCTGATCAACGCCAATCTCTTCCAAAAAACGTGCGTTGGTTAGGTCAACCAACCTGCGTTTGTCGGCGTAAAGGGCATAGGCCTGAGGGTGTGGCGTTACCGTCACGACATCAGCCAAATAAGCGCTGCGCAGCGCGCTGCAATTGTCGCCTTCCAGATAGAAATCGGTGAGTCGGTTGTAGACGAGATCCACAGGCTTTCCGTCGACCAAGAGGGACTCGTTGTGAAAGGCCAGATCGGCTGGGTCTGCGATTAGGCAGTCGATTCCTGCTGACTCGAATAACCGCTGAAAAAGAAGGAACTCCGGATACAGGTATTGGGCTTGTGGGCTTTCATCCAAGATCACCACGCGCGTGAGCGGACGTGGCTCGCCGCTCGTAGACCATTCCTGGGCGAACATATCCAGAATCGAACGCTCGAAGCCGCCGGGTCCTTCCTGACCTGGCGAAAGCCCGACTACGCCGCTGCAACAACTACGCTGCGCGCGGGCGAGCAATACGTTTAGCATCGCTCCGCCCGCATTTGTGTTTATTTCGATGAGCCCAAGCTTGTCATCATCCAGATGGAAGTCGTAGCCAAAGAAGACGCCGCGCGCGCCCCGAGGATCGTGTCGGGCAATAGGAGGTGCAGAATCCAGAGCATGCTCACGCCAACCGGGCGAGCTCACGGTCTGCTCGATGGCCTGAATAACCTCATTAACCTGGCGCAGCCGCAAGGATGAAACAAAGACCGGTCGTGCTGCAAACACATGAGGGCAACGTGACTTCAATAGCTCCGACAGCTCTGAATTCCCAAGCTGTTCGGTCAATGAGTTTACGAGCGCAGCTTGATCTAGGCTTACGCAGAAGCACGCTTCGTTGAGCGCTGCGGCTGTCGTACCGCATTTTCTCGATGAGGACGCTTGCACGGGAACCTCCAGAACCAAACATACAGCTTCGAAAGTCTCGGCCTCTTTCGGTTCAGCCTGGCGTTTCTATGAGCGTAGGTCAGGGTCGTTGCTGGCACTCTGCCATTAACTAGACATAAGCTTTGGAAGCGTCATTGTGAAAGTCGTATGCCCCTCAGCTGATTCGCAAGCGATGCGCCCTTTGTGCGCTTCGACTATCGAACGAGTGATAGCCATGCCGAGGCCCGCATTCATGGTGGTTCCTTCGCGCCTTGCGGTGTCGACCCTATAGAATCGATCAAACACTCGGGCCTGAAGCTCGGCTGGAATCGTTGTGCCTCGGTTGGATATGGCTGTGCAAACCGAGCCACCGCTCTCGCTTATTTCAACGCTGATGGTGCTGCCTTCCTCTGCATATCGAACTGCGTTAGAGACTATGTTTGAGACGGCCCGTCTCAGCATCGATTTATCGCCATGTACCGATCCATCGCCTGAAAGCGCGATTTCTACCTTTTTGTCCTCGGCTGCAAGCTCGTAATATTCGATAACGCTCGCGGTAATCTCAGCCATGCTGGCATCTTCGGCATTGGGCGTAATCTTCCCGTTGTCCGCCTTGGCGAGGAATAGCATGTCATCGACCATCTTTGACATGCGCCTAAGTTCTTCGAGGGCGGAATACAAAATGTCTTTGTAGTCGGTATTCTCGCGGTCGCGCAAGAGCGCGACCTCCATTTGGGTAAGCATGCTGTTCAGCGGCGTTCTTAGCTCATGCGCGATATCCGCTGAGAAACCTGACAATCTGAGAAAAGAGTCGTCCAAGCGCGAAAGCATTTCGTTGAAGTTGTCTACGAGTTCATGCAGCTCGCCTGGCACCGACTCGGTTGGAATTCTGGTATCTAAGCAGTGGGCGGTTACCGTAGAAGAAGTCTTGGACAGTTCGTCTATTGGTTTTAAGCCTTTCCTGATCAGAACAACACCTAACGCGCCACTCAGAAGTGCACTAACGACAAGCGTATAAGCAAACCACTGCTGAATCATATCGAAGAAGTGGATTCGGTGCGTTACATCCAAAGCCAAATAGATAACAGTGTCCTGCCCTTCTACCCACCGATTTACTTTTCTGGTAATTCCGCTGTACTGGTGGCCACCGAAACTTACCGTCCAGCGTTCCTCTTGGATGTCTGTGACAAGAGGTAGCAAGCTCTCAGACAGATTGTGATGGGAGTAAACCGTCTTACCGTCTACTACAACCGCAGTCGCGAAGCCAAAGGAGTGCTCAATAACGGCATCGATCCTTGAAGCGGTCTCAGGCCCGAATGCTGAGCTGTTGAGTAGCGTACGCTCTACTGCAGCGGCCTTTTCATTAAGCACTTGTGCATCTTTGCGTTCGAAATGGAGCTGACAAAAATAATTAAAGCTGATTGCGGCCGCCAGCAGCACAACCGTAACCACGAGCATGAAAGCTATCGCCATTCTGCTCGTCAGTGACACTTTTCCCATCAGTACGGTCCTGGTTAGGCCATCAAGCACAAAAAAGCAGGTGGGGCACCCCCCACCTGCTTCGATCATTGTTACTCACACCCTCATATCCTATGCTGCGTCTGGATTTTCGCCATTTTGCGAGTGGTCGGCTTTGGCGGCCCCCATCATCTCACGACACTCTTTCATCATTCCACGCATGTCACCCATCATTTCCATATGCTTGTCGCCGCTCATCATGCCGGTTTCTGAATGGCTTTGGTCCGCTTTATCTGCCGCTGCGAAACTCAGTCCGCTCGCCAAGGTGATTGCGATTGCTGTAACGGTGATGGCCTTTCGCATGTTAAATCTCTAAGTTCAGTGGGTTATTCGCTTTTGCTTAACAAGGTGTTTTCGCCAACGTTGGGCTCCTTGGGCTTGTCGCACTTACCGCTAGACATATGCTTCATGCATACGACCATCATCAACAAGCAGGGCAAGAGAAAGAGCAGGCTTGGCAGCGTTGTTGCCAACGCCGCAGTGCTTTGGTTCAGTAGCATGTAGCCAACCACAGCTGCGGTTAACCCCGTTACGACCGGATTGCGCTGCAGTACGCTTTTAATCTTGGATATTATGCTGCTCATCTAACTATCCCTCGGATATTAAGCTTGGCAGATTAGCCATTGTTCACGCCAACTGGGGTGCTCAGGAACTCTACCGTATGGATCTTCCCGTCGGGGGTCTTGACCTTCATCTCATACGTCTGGACTTGGGCACTAGTTCTATAGTTTTGAATCATTCGAGTCGTGCCGGTCGCCCCTGCAGGTGCGATGCTCAGCACTTGACCCTCTTTGACAAGCTCCTTAAGGGTGGGCTTTGCTCCTGCCGAGTCATTTAAGCGATTCAGCGTACGTTCGCTTCCGCCTTCGGCCATTGCAAGCGAGGAAGCAACGGTCAGAATAAAAGGAACGATTACTTTGGTTATGCGGTTCATGGTTTGCACCTCTTGGTTAGTTGATGCCTGTAGATTAAAGGCTTGCTACTTACAAGAAGCTGTTGCCAAGGTTACAAAGCGGTAATCGCTTCATTCTCGTGTTGGTACGACCGCCGCGCCTGCGGCGGTCGCTTTCTGCTCTTTACTGCTTTTCGATGCGCGTAATGGTGGAATCCATACCTTTCGAGGAGAACTCGAATTCGACCTGGTCCCCTTCTTTCAGCGTTTGGAGCTGATCAGGCTTTGCTTTGAAGCCCATCGTCATCGACGGCCAGCCCAACGCTTCGACCGGGCCGTGGGCAATGGTGACGGTTCCGCTCTCGGTGTTTACTTTCTTGACCGTACCTGTGGCTGTAGCGGTCTGTCCCGCCGACTTCTGGTCCATTGGCATGTTCATGCCTTTGTGATCCATCGGCATGCCGTCCATTGGCTCCTTGTCGGCGGCATAGGCGACTGGCACCAGGAAGAGTGAGGCAAGGGTGATGTGCTTAATGTTCATGGATGTTCTCCAGTGGGGTTGGTTGCTTGCTGGGTGGTAACTCGCAATTGCCGGCGGCGCATCAGCAGGTAAGCTGCCGGCAGAACGAACAGGGAGAGCAAAGGGGCGGTGATCATCCCGCCCACCATGGGCGCGGCGATGCGGCTCATGATTTCGCTGCCGGTTCCGCTACCCCAGAGGATGGGCAGCAGACCGGCGATAATCACTGCTACGGTCATGGCCTTGGGGCGCACCCGCTGCACAGCGCCTTCGCGGATTGCGTCGAGCAGTACGCCTTCGCCATGGGCTCCAGCGTTAACCCGATCTGTCCATGCGTTCTTCAAATACAGCAGCATAATGACGCCGAACTCAGCAGAAACGCCTGCCAGTGCGATGAAACCGATTCCTGTCGCTACGGATAGGTTGTACCCGAGCAAATAGAGGAACCAGACGCCACCGGTTAGGGCGAATGGCAGCGTGGCCATGATCAGCAACGCCTCCCCAAAGCGCCCAAACGTGAGGTAGAGCAAGACAAAAATGATGAGCAAGGTAGCCGGCACGACGAGCTTCAGCTTCGCGTTAGCTCGCTCCATGAATTCGAATTGGCCGGAATAGCTGATGCTCATGCCGGATTCGAGCTGGACCCCTTTGCTGATCTTTTCCCTCAGATCGCCCACCACAGCCGCCATGTCGCGGCCACGAACATCGACGTAAACCCAGCCCGACAGCCTTGCGTTTTCGCTTTTAAGCATGGGCGGTCCGTCTGTCACCTGTACTTTGGCCACGGTCCCCAACGTGATCTGGCTGCCTTGCGGCGTGTAGATCGGTAGGTTGCGCAGATCGGATATCGAGTCGCGCCACTCGCGGCCATAGCGGAGGTTGATCGGATACCTGGCGAGCCCTTCCACGGTTTCACCAATGGTTTGACCACCGATGGCACCGGCCACGATCGATTGCACGTCCGCGATATTCAGGCCGTAGCGTGCGGCGGCGACACGATCGATATCCACATCGATATACCTGCCGCCGGTCAGTCTCTCAGCAAGTGCCGAACTGACCCCAGGCACCGTTTTGGCGATTTTTTCCACTGCCTGGGTGGCTTTGTCGATCTGTGCCAAGTCAGTGCCATACACTTTCACCCCGATCGGGCTCTTGATACCCGTCGCCAGCATATCGATACGGTTTCGAATCGGCGGGATCCACAGATTGGCTAATCCAGGTACCTGTACGGTGCGATCCAACTCCTCAACCAGCTTGTCAGGCGTCATCCCAGGGCGCCATTGATCCTTCGGCTTGAACTGAATGGTCGTCTCGAACATTTCCAGCGGGGCGGGATCTGTAGCGGTGTCGGCTCGACCAGCCTTACCGAACACGTGTGCAACTTCTGGAACCGTTTTTATGAGCCGGTCCGTCTGCTGCAGTAGCTCAGAAGCCTTCTGAGCGGAGAGGCCTGGAAGCGCAGTGGGCATATAAAGGAGGTCACCTTCATCCAGCGGGGGCAAGAACTCCCCACCAAGGCGAGAGGCCGGCCACAAGCCTGTCAGGAAGACCAGAACAGCCACCAGCAGAGTCATCTTGGGCCAGCGCAGTACCGCGTCCAGGGCCGGCTTGTAGATCCAGATGAGGCCACGGTTGAGTGGATTACGGTGTTCGTCAGGGATTTTGCCCCTGATCCAATACCCCATGAGCACCGGAACCAGCGTGACAGACAGGCCCGCGGCGGCTGCCATTGCATAGGTTTTGGTGAACGCCAGTGGACCGAACAGCCGGCCTTCCTGCGCCTCCAGGGTGAACACTGGTATGAACGACAGCGTGATGATCAGCAGGCTGAAGAACAGTGCCGGCCCCACTTCAACAGCCGCGTCAGTAATGACCTTCCAGTGCTCCTGGCCCTTCAAGGTGGAGTCAGGATGCCGCTTGTGCCAGGCCTCAATGTGCTTGTGGGCGTTTTCGATCATGACGATTGCTGCATCGACCATCGCTCCGATGGCGATCGCGATGCCACCCAACGACATGATGTTGGCGTTGATGCCTTGCCGCTGCATGATCACAAAAGCAATCAGGATGCCGATCGGCAACGACACGATGGCGACCAACGACGAGCGCAGATGCCACAGAAAAATCGCGCAAACCAACGCAACGACAATGAACTCCTCGATGAGCTTGTGCGTGAGGTTTTCAACGGCACTGTCGATCAGCTTGCTACGGTCGTACGTCGTGACGATTTCGACGCCTTGGGGCAGGCTCGCTTTCAGCTCATCCAGTTTGGTCTGAACGGCAGCGATGGTTTCCCGAGCGTTCTTGCCGCTCCGCAGGATCACCACGCCGCCGACTACCTCACCTTCACCGTCAAGCTCGCTGATGCCCCGGCGCATTTCCGGGCCGAGCTGGATATGCGCAACGTCCCCTAGCGTCACAGGCACGCCGCCGTCGAGACGCAAAGGAATGGCTCGAAAGTCTTTGAGTGTCTTGAGATACCCGGTCGCACGGACCATGAACTCGGTTTCTGCGAGTTCCAGAACACTCCCGCCGGTTTCACGGTTGGCTTCATCGATCGCCTTTGCAATCTGCTGCTGCGTCACGCCCCTGCTTGCCATGCGCACGGGATCCAGTACGACCTGATACTGCTTGACCATCCCGCCTATGGGCGCGACTTCCGCCACGTTGGGCAGTGTCTTGAGCTCATAGCGCAGGAACCAATCTTGCAAAGAGCGCAGCTGCGAGAGGTCATGTTTGCCCGTTCGGTCTACCAAAGCATATTGGTAGATCCAGCCGACACCTGTGGCGTCAGGGCCCAAAGCGGGTTTGGCGGCGGCGGGAAGCCGACTCTGCACCTGACTCAGGTACTCCAGCACCCGAGAACGGGCCCAATAGAGGTCGGTGCCGTCCTCAAACAGGACGTACACGTAGCTATCCCCGAAGAAGGAGTAGCCGCGGACCGTCTTTGCGCCGGGGACAGACAGCATGGTCGTCGTCAGTGGGTAGGTGACCTGATTCTCAACGATCCGGGGCGCCTGCCCGGGGTATGGCGTGCGGATGATGACCTGAACGTCGGAAAGGTCTGGCAATGCATCAACAGCGGTGTTTTTGACCGACCAGACACCCCAAGCCACCGCGAACACAGTAGCCAGCAGGATCAGAAAGCGGTTGGCCACTGACCAGCGAATTATGGCTGCGATCATCGCTGGCCCCCCAGCTTCTCGATGTGCTCAATGACCAGGCCCTCTTCGCTTTCACGCGCGCCGACACGGACGTGATCGCCGGTCTGCAACTTTGTTAGGAGCGATTGATCTGCAACCGGAAAGGACATTGTCATCCCAGGCATGTTCAGCGTCTTGAACGGCCCATGCGACAGGCCAACCATGCCATCTTCCAGGCTGACGATCGTACCTTCAGCCTCGTGCAGCGCAGGTTCTGTAGAAGTTGCAGGCTCCTCCAAACCCTGAGCGGTCAGCCCGCGTAGGCTCGCCTCTGAATCCAGGAGAAACTGACCGGACGCCACGACCTTCTGACCGGCTTCCAGCCCTTCAAGCACCTCTGTCTGGTCATCGAATTCCCGGCCTGTGCGAACCTCAATCGGGCGGTAACGGCCTTGATCCTCGGCCAGCATCACCAATGCGCGCCGACCGGTGCGAATGACCGCCTCGGACGGGATGACCAAGACATCTTCGACGTTGCGACTCAACGTCACCTCGGCCGTCATGCCGGGACGAAGCCGTTGTTGCGGATTAGGCAGTTCAACCCGGACGCGCACAGTACGGCTATCCAAGTTGGCTTGTGGTAGTACGGCCTGGATCGTCCCTTCCAGAACTTCACCTGCAAAGGCCGGGAGGCGCGCGTTGACCAGCTGCCCAGGCGCCACATTTGCAACCTGCGCCTCAGGCACCGCAACCTCTAACCATACCTTTTCCAGCCCATTAACACGTGCCAGAGACGCACCAGTGGATACGGTCATGCCCTCGCGAACGTCGAGGCTGTTCAGCACGCCGCCTATTGGACTCCTCACTGTCCAAACAGGGCGCGCTTTACCAGTTCGTTCTAGCTGCACTATGACTTCTGGCGGCATGCCAGCAAGGCGCAACCGCTGGCGAGCCGCTGCGAGCAGCTGGGGTTCGCCAATCCCTTTGAGCGCCAGGTACTCTTCCTGTGCGGCAACCCATTCGGGAACCAGCAGATCGGCTAACGGCGCGCCTTTTTCGATGACATCCTCCGGTGCTCGGTCGTAAACGCGCTCGACAAAGCCACCGGCACGCGCCTGCACAACCGCCACGTCTCGCTCGTCGAACATCAATGCGCCTGTCGCTTCGAGCGACTGGCTGATCGATTCACGCGTTACGGTTGCAAAGCGCACGCCGAGATTCTGCGTCACGCTCGGGTCGATACTGATCGATGCCCCGTCGCTTCCCTCATCTGCATAGCGTGGAATCAATTCCATATCCATGAATGGCGACTTGCCCGGCTTATCGAACTTTTGCTGGGGGACCATAGGGTCATACCAATAGAGCACTTCCTTGTCTTCTTCTGCAGGCGATTGTCCGAAGGCTGCGGTAGGCAGACCGATTAGCGCTGCAGCGCTAATCATCAGAGGCAGACTGAAGGCGAGTACCAGCCGCTTGTGTTGGAATGTCATGGTCGGGTATCTCCAAAGGCGAAATGCAGGCGGGCATTGCTCAACGATCGATCGCGGGCGACGTCAATACGCCGTAGCCGGGTCTCCACAAGCTGTCGTCGCGCTTCGATCACAGCGGTCAGCTCACCGCTTCCGGAGCGGTAATCGGCCATGGCAAGGCGGACCTTCTCTTCAGCGAGGGGTAGTAAGGTTTTGTCGAGGCGGATGAGTGCGCGGTCCAGACGCTGATACTCAGCGAGGTCAGTACTCAGCTCTTGGTTGTACAGGCGCAAGGTCGCTTGGCGCTGAGCCTCGATCTGGGCAAGGCGAGCTCGTTCGGCCGCGATCTTCGGATCCTGCCGAGAGCTGGTAAACAGCGGCAGGTCGAAGCTGACGCTGAGGTTCACCATGTCGCCGTACTCACGGCCACGTCGCAGGTAGTCGATCCCCCAACTCCAATCCGGTGTTTTCTCTGCGATGGCCTGGTGAACCTTTGCCTCCGCTTCACGAGTCATCGGGTCGAAGGCGAGTAACGCCGGGTGCCGGTTCAGGTTGTGCTGATAGTTATCAACGGCGGCAAGCCATTGCGGCCAGTCACCTGTAAGCGGCTGGCCTGCTAGCTCGCCTATCCAGCGCCGGAGGCCGGCCCGCGCAACAGCCTGGTTACGCAGCAGCTCATCCTCTTGTTCAGCCAGCAATGCTGCCTCTTGCCTCGGAAGTACGCTGTCTGCGGTTTGTCCGCTGCCGCCAGCAATGCGGGCCTGAACAGCCCGCGAAAGGAGCTGATTCTCGCTGTAAAGCTGCTTGAAAAGGCTTAGCTTCTGCTCGACCGCGAAGCTAGCGATCCATGCCTCGGCGGTTGCTTGGCGCACACCGAGACGTTCAACCGTTTGCTGGGCGTTTGCGAGCGCAACACTAGCCTGCGCGGCCTCGACACGAGCGCGCCTTTTCGCTCGGTTTGGCACATCTTGCATGACCCCAACCATTTGCATGGTCATGGCCTCTTGCTCCAACTGCCAGCGAGCGTCACCTTCGATGGGCACGCTTTGCAGTCCAAGCTTAAGTTTAGGGTCAGGAAGCTCGCCGGCAGGGATTGCAGCGCTGCGTGCGGCCACCAGGTTGGCGGCTTGCGCATGCAGCGAAGGCGCGTCTTGCTCGGCCACGCTCAGAGCTTGTTCTAAGGTCAAAGCGGACGCTAACCCTGGAAACGAGAGCGCGCCCATGATCAAGGCGGCCACGTACGGCGGCGCCCAATAAATACGGGGTTTCATTTGCGAAGGATTCCTGATCTTTCATGCGAGCCAAAGGCGCGCAGTAGCCGGCCCGAATGCTCACTCGGGCGGTTCCTATAATTTGATCGGAATTAGACGCGGGGTGGACGCCAGACGGCGTCTAAAAGGCTAGAGGGGATCAGGCCGTTATAGGGAGTGGTCACGGGTTTAGCAGCAGGCATCAGCTGGGCTTTTATTGAGACAAGCTGAAGGATACTTGCAGTTTTGCATTCTTGGCCCGTCTTGCAGACGGTCGCCGTTCCATGCTCATTCGCTTCACAGCACTCGTGTTCAGCACCGTCATCGGCGCCAACCATCGAAGCGTGGTCGGTCGTCATGGCGCCCACACCTTCCATATCGGACATCATGTGATGCCCGGACGATCCAACCGTCATGAGCATTTCCGCTATCCCATTGATCTGAAGCGCAAGCACTAGCAGCAGGATAAGGAAGGAGCGCATGTAGGACGTCATATTTCCAGCTTACGGGGCAATTCATGAGCAATCAATGAGGCAATCGGTCGCTTCGCAACCGAAGCCTAAGCCTAAGCCTAAGCCGACAGGCTTCAAACTACACGCGTTTGACGGAGCCGGAGTGCGTTGAACACAACCGATGCTGAGCTGAGGCTCATGGCCAGGGCAGCAATCATCGGAGACAGCAACAGTCCGAAGAACGGATAGAGCAGACCTGCGGCAATCGGGATGCTCAACCCGTTGTACATAAAGGCAAACAGAAGGTTCTGACGCATATTGCGAACCGTCGCCACCGAAAGCGTGCGCGCGCGCAGTATCCCCATCAGGTCACCTTTAACGAGCGTAACTTGGGCGCTGTTCATGGCGACGTCAGTGCCCGTGCCCATCGCTATGCCGACATCAGCCCTGGCGAGCGCCGGCGCATCATTTATTCCGTCGCCTGCCATGGCGACTACTTTACCTAGGGCTTGTAGCTTAACCACCAGCGCCTCCTTGTCCTGCGGCTTCACTTCGCCATGCACCTCATCGAGCGATAGCTCACGAGCCACCGCGCGGGCAGTGGTAAGCCCGTCGCCGGTGGCCATGATGACTTGCACGCCCTCCGCTTGGAGCCGCGCTACAGCTTCCTTGGAAGTCGGTTTGATTGGGTCCGATACGGCCAGCAAGCCGGCAAGTGCCCCATCAACAGCCAGGTACACAATGCTGGTACCGCTCTCGCGCATTTTTTCTGCCTGATATTTCAACGGCTCGACGCTCACACCCGCATCTTCCATAAGCGCGGTGTTGCCTAGCTGTAGCTGCTTGCCTTCCACCAGACCACGGACTCCGATCCCTGACCCTGACTCGAAGGTCTCTGGCTTCGCCAGCTGGAGACCTTCGCTTCTGGCATGGTCTACGATCGCGTGGGCTAGGGGATGCTCACTACCTTGATCCAAGCTGGCAGACAAACGGATGACTTCCTGCGAGTCAAACGGCGTGACGCCTATGGCCCGATCGAAGACAGGTCGGCCCTCGGTCAAGGTTCCTGTTTTATCGACAATCAGCGTGTCTACCTTACGGACATTTTCGATGGCGCCTGCGTCTCTGAAAAGCACTCCACTTCCAGCCGCTTTGCCTGTGGCAACCATGATCGACATAGGCGTTGCCAGGCCAAGTGCGCAAGGGCAAGCAATGATCAAAACCGCAACTGCATTGATCAGGCCGAATACCCAGCCCTGGTCAGGCCCGAACAGGCCCCATGCAAAGAATGTCAGCAAGGCGATACCGATGACCGTCAGCACGAAATAACCTGCAACCGTGTCTGCCATTCGCTGCATGGGTGCTTTGGAGCGTTGTGCATTCGCAACCATCTGGACGATTTGTGAAAGCATAGTCCCGGAGCCAACCCTGGTGGCTCGCATGACAAGCGAGCCGCTCGTGTTCATCGTCGCGCCGATAAGCGAATCGCCTGTCCGCTTCGTCACCGGAACCGGCTCGCCCGTTAGCATGGATTCATCGACGGCGCTCTCGCCCTCCAATACCTCTCCATCAACGGGTACCTTTTCACCAGGACGAACGCGCAGATGGTCGCCCTCATGAACATGTGTGAGCGGGATGTCCTCCTCTGAACCATCTTTGGCGATACGGCGAGCGGTTTTAGGTGATAAGCCAAGCAGGGACTTAATTGCCGAGGACGTCTGCGAGCGGGCCTTCAATTCCAGCAACTGGCCCAGCAGAGTCAATGAAATGATCACCGCGGCGGCTTCGTAATAAACGCCTATCCGGCCGCCTACTGTGAATGACTCTGGAAACATGCTCGGTAAGAGGGTTGCTACGACGCTGTAAATATAGGCAGCCCCCGTGCCAAGCCCGATCAAGGTCCACATGTTTGGGCTGCGATGTTTGACCGAGGCGAGACCGCGCGCGAAAAATGGCCAGCCTGCCCACAAGACAACCGGGGTCGTGAGGGCCAGTTCAACCCAGTTCTGGCTAGCCCCGTGAAACAGCGGTATCGCATGTCCCGCCATTGCCAACAGGGTTACTGCTACGGTCAGGGGCAGAGACCACCAGAATCGCTTCGAGAAGTCCTTGAGTTCGGGATTCTCCTCCTCGTCGAGTTCAGGGATCAGAGGTTCCAATGACATCCCACAGATAGGGCAATCACCTGGACCCATTTGGCGGATCTCAGGGTGCATCGGGCAGGTGTACTCTGTCGTTGCATCACCGGCGGGTGGTTTCTGTGCGGGTGGGGTAGATGCCCGAGAGGAGGTTCCATGAGCCTGCGGTGCAGCGAGATATCGAGCAGGGTCGGAACGAAACTTGGTCTGGCAACCCTGGCTGCAGAAGCGGTAAGTGCTTCCCTGATAATGCTCTTGATGCTCGCTATCCTCTTCCACCTTCATCCCGCAGACGGGGTCTGTGAGTGCTGCAGTACCTTTCGTTTGGTCGGGCTGGTGATGGCACTGCTGAGAGGACATACGGGGCACCTTATGGATTGGTTAGCGACGAACTTGGCCTATTGCAGGGACATTTGCGGTTTTTCAATGCTTGCAGCGTCTGACAGCCAATATATGCAAAGCGTCCTGACCAAAGGCTGAAGTAACCATTACATTTCTGTCAGGTTCTCTGGTATGTCAGGTCGTATGTATGTTGAAGCGAGCTGCTGGAAAAGTAGCTCGCGCAGATACCGCCTGCTGGCCTAGCCTATGCCTCCATTGTTCGATGCTCGGCCGCTTCATTTTGATGAATACCGAACCGTGCAAAAGCCTAAGCGCAGGTACTCTGCTTTTGAATACGCCTTTGGCAGAGTGGGATACGCCGTACGCTCTAATGAAGCCATAGGAACTCCTTTTCTGAGGAGTCAGAAAAGATAGTCCACGATCAGAGGCTGTGCGGTCGATTTGGTAAATTCTCTTGGCATCAACACGTTACGTGCGAAGTGAGTGAATTTTACTTATATCTCGGCATGACCCCTTACTCGGATCGCCCAGATATCTCTCAGTCGGAGCGGGATTTTCTGCCCGACCAATTTCCCTTTGTTCCAGGGCTGACGGCTCCAGGTAGCGATGATGTTCATGGCAAGTCCTCCACGTGTGGGAGGACAAGGATGGCTAGCCAGAGCAATGGTCGCTAACCGGCCAGAAGCTGACGTTCAAATTCGTCTAATAATTGCGTGTCAGTCATTACCGCCGGGCTGCGCCGGCAGATGGTTTGCGTGGCTAGGTGTTGTCAGGTAGGTTCGATCGAATCAGTGGGTCGAATAACAAGGGCAGCTATGGACTTCGCTAAGGCTTACAAGCAGTGCAGAAAATCGATGGCGCTGGGGCGAGGAATAAAAGCAGTAGAAGCTTGCTTACATCGAGGGAAGCATGAGTTTGATAGTTTGCAGGAAGCGAAGCTGAGCTGTTTTCGGGATATTCGCGGATATAAAATTGTTTCATCTGGTGAGTGTGCATTTTTTCCAAGAGATCTTTCGGAAATCAAAGTGGGCTCTGGGCTAGCTTGGTACAGAGATACGTTTGCGACTACTGAGATAGTACTCCCCCCATATCATAGCTTTGGATTTCTATCTGAATACGGCGGAAAAATCTCGAAAAGCAACAGTGAAGAGGAAAGGTACGCTCACGCGAATAATATGCTGTTGGAAATGTACACGCCCCCACGAATGGCCGACCTGATTTGTGGGGCATGGTCTCAGCGCATCACTTTTGCTCAGTATCAAGAACAGCTGATTGAGGCTGTAAAGGCATACTGTCTGGGTCTGTACGGCGTGGCAATTGTTGGAATTCTGCCTTGCATAGAAGGGTTCCTAAGAGAGCTTGGAAAGCACGTCTCTCTTCCAGTTAAGGATGCCGTGAATATAGAGACGCTTCTAAAGGTTTTTCATCGAATAAAGCAAGGTGAGTTGAAACGACTGGTCGCAGGTTATGATTGGTATCCAGACAAGGAATTAACGATAAACTATTTAAGTCGATATCATGAGCGAGTGCAGATGCTGGAGAGCATGGAAATGTACTTCCGTGGGTGTTTTTACGGTCATACAGAGTCGTTACCATCGCACTTTGTTTTAAATCGGCATGGGATTGCGCATGGATTCTTTAAAGGCTACGCAACACCGAGTAATTTCTTGCGGCTTTTTAATTTAATTAGCTTATTGTCGTTTGCAGCCATTCTTGTCGAAGGGCGCGGTAGCATGTTACAGCCGGGAGTTACCACTGATTCCGAAGCATTGGCATTGAATTTTACTAAATGCCTATTATCCCGACGATACGTTCAGCCGAATGCTCAATCGATTCTTCCATCCCCTATTATTTTGGGCTAGCCCTATACTCCACGGCACGCCCGCCGGCCGCGCATCGGGCAAGGATTCGGCCGGGCAAGGCGACGTCTCCCCGTCTTCAGTAGCAGCTGGCTTTAGAGTCCTGGGTCAATGTAACGGCTTTCGAGGCCAGTTGCTCGGCATAGGCCGATGGGGTTAACCCACCAAGCCCTTTCTTCGGTCTCTCTT
>NZ_JAAMRF010000003.1 GCF_013522725.1 Stutzerimonas azotifigens | reverse complement strand
GCACCCACACGAATTGCTTGATTCAGTTGTTAAAGAGCGTTTCGATCAAGTCTTTCGTCTCAACCGAGGCCGCGCATTCTACAGCAGCCTTTCTTACTGTCAAGCTGTTTTTCGAAAATCTCTTTTCTACTCAACCGCTTGCCGCGCCCGATCTCAGTAGATCTCGTCAGCGGGAGGCGAATCATACAGCGACCAGAATCGCTGTCAACCACCTATTTGAATCTTTTCGATCAATCCGATCGAGACATGGAAGCAAGCAAGCCCACCTCCAACCCAGCCGTCACCCCTCAGGACTCATGCCAGCATCCCAACCCACCACCTCAACCATAACCCTTTGATTAACATCAGATTTTGATCTAGCTGTGCGCTGGAAGTGGGGCGCATTATAGGGAGACGAAAGCCGAGGTCAACCCTTTTCTACCGAATCAGCCGAACTTGACGGTGATTCGGGCAAAAGCCTTCTTGCCTGCCTGACAAACATGAGTACTGCCTACCCGGACCATGAAGGATCGATCAATCACCTCACCATCGATCTTCACGCTGCCCGCCCCCAGGAGATCGCGCGCGCCTGCAGCATTCTTTACCAGCCCAGCCTTGTTCAATACCGATGCGATAGGCATGTCTTCTGCAGAAAGCAACTCGACTTCCGGAAGGTCGTCAGGCAGCTCACCATCCTTCATACGATTGCCTGCCGAACGGTGTGCGGAAGCCGCCGCCTCCTCACCATGGAAGCGCGCGACCAGCTCCTCGGCCAACTTGATCTTGATGTCACGGGGATTGGCCCCACGTTCGACATCGGACTTGAACTCCTCAATCTCTTCCATTGGCCTGAAACTGAGAAGTTCGTAATAACGCCACATCAGCGCGTCCGGCATCGACACCAGCTTGGTGTACATCACTCCCGGCGCCTCTTGGATGCCGACATAATTCCCCAGCGATTTCGACATTTTCTTCACGCCGTCCAGCCCCTCGAGCAGCGGCATGGTGACGATGCACTGCGAGGCCTGCGCATAGGCACGCTGAAGCTCACGCCCCATCAACAGATTGAACTTCTGGTCCGTTCCACCCAGCTCCACGTCTGCCTTAAGAGCAACGGAGTCGTACCCCTGAACCAGCGGATAAAGGAATTCGTGAATCGCAATGGGCTGATTGGAGGAATAACGTTGATCAAAGTCGTCCCGCTCAAGCATTCGCGCAACCGTGTACTGAGAGGCCAGGCGAATGAAATCGGCGGGGCTGAGCTGATCCATCCAAGTGGAGTTGAACGCCACTTCGGTTCGCTCCGGATCCAATATCTTGAACACCTGAGCCTTATAGGTCTCGGCATTTTCAAGAACCTGATCGCGCGTCAGAGGCGGCCGCGTTGCGCTTTTGCCACTCGGATCACCGATCATTCCGGTGAAGTCGCCTATAAGGAAGACAACCTGATGACCCAAATCCTGAAACTGGCGCAGCTTATTAATAAGGACGGTATGCCCCAGATGCAGATCGGGCGCCGTAGGATCGAAACCTGCCTTGATGCGTAGCGGCGTACCGCGCTCCAACTTGGCAACCAGCTCGGACTCGACTAGTACTTCATCAGCACCGCGCTTTATCAGCGCCAACTGCTCTGCTACCGATCTCATGACAGGCCAACCCCCAAAAACAAAGGGTGTCAACCTTACAAGAACGAGCATGAATTACAAGTTTTGCAAAACCTGCCGATAGCCCTAATACCGGGCCAAGGGTTGCCTCTCAGCGCCTTTGCTTATATTTTAGACAGTTATTTCCATGCACAAAAAAATCGCCAGACGTCTCATGACCAAACCTGCAAAGAAAGCGCCCCTCTATCCCAAGAGCCATTTGTTGGCCGCCAGTGGTATAGCCGCGCTGCTCAGCCTGGCTCTGCTGGTGTTCCCATCGCGCGAAGTCGAAGCCAAAAAGACACTCATCAATCTCGAACTGGATTCGGCGGTCGAGCTGAGTCATGCCAAGCCTGAGCAGAGCATTGAACTCGATACAAGTGCCATCGCCGCTGAGCCGCCCTTCCCTTCCATCGCGGTCGACGAATCCGGCCGAATAGAGGAAGAGCTGGAGCTGGCCGCAAAAATCGAAGAACCGGCTGAAGATCCTCTGACCAAACAGATAGTAGTGACCAATGGGGATACGCTATCGACCGTATTTGCAAAAGTTGGCCTGCCCTCCTCAGTTGTCCATGACGTCATTGGCAGTAGCAAAGAAGCCAAGCAACTGACTCGCCTGAAGATCGGGCAGGAGCTCGAATTCAAGCTGACCGAAGATGGCGGTCTTGCCAGCCTGAGCAGCAAGCTGAGTGATCTCGAATCCATCCGACTGGAAAAGGCGGAAGACGGCTACCGCTTCGCAAAGGAAAAGGTAAAACCCGAGGTACGCACGACCTATGCCGGCGGCCAAATAGACAGCAGCCTTTTTCTCGCCGCCAAACGTGCGGGGCTCAACCACAACCTGACCATGGACTTGGCCAACATCTTTGGCTATGACATCGACTTCGCGATGGATATCCGCAAAGGTGACACCTTCGAAGTCATCTATGAAGAAAAGCTGGTGGAGAACAAGAGAGTCGGCACCGGCAATATTCTGGCAGCCCGCTTCACCAATCGAGGCAAGTCCTATACCGCAGTCCGCTACACCAGCAAGGACGGCGCCAGCAGCTATTACACGGCCGACGGCGAAAGCATGCGCAAAGCGTTTATCCGTACCCCGGTCGACTTTGCTCGCATCAGTTCACGCTTCTCCAACGGTCGCAAGCATCCCATTCTGAACAAGATCCGCGCCCACAAGGGCGTCGACTATGCCGCGCCGCATGGCACACCGATCAAGAGCGCCGGCGACGGCAAGGTCATCCTGGCAGGACGCAAGGGCGGGTATGGCAATACCATCGTCATCCAGCACGGTAACCGCTATCGCACGCTCTATGCTCACATGCAGGGCTTCGCCAAGGGTGTGCGCAATGGTTCATCGGTCAAGCAAGGGCAGATCATTGGCTATATCGGCACGACCGGCCTTTCTACCGGACCGCATCTGCACTATGAGTTCCAGGTCGACGGCGTCCATGTCGACCCGCTGGGCCTGAAGCTGCCAATGGCCGATCCGATCGCCAAAAACGAAAAGCAACGCTTCATGCAAATGAGCCAGCCGCTAATGGCTCGGATGGATCAAGAGCGAGCAACCATGCTTGCGCTGAACAAGCATTAAGCCATGCCCTTCTATATAGGCGTGATGTCCGGGACCAGCCTCGATGGTCTGGACATCGCGCTTATCGAGCACACCACTCGCCCCCTTCTCATCGACACACTTTATCTGCCGATGCCCGCGGATTTGCGGGAGGCGCTTCTACAGCTCTGCTCATCCGGCATGGATGAACTGGCCCGCGCCGCGGTCGCCGAACAGGAATGGGTCAAGCTTGCCGCGCACGGAATTGCGATGCTGCTGGAGCGCACCAAGCGTGCACCCGACGATATTCGCGCTATCGGCAGCCACGGGCAGACCGTTCGCCACGAACCGCAGCGCGGCTTCAGTACTCAGATCGGCAATCCCGCACTACTGGCTGAGCTCACTGGGATCACCGTCGTAGCCGACTTTCGCCGCCGCGACGTGGCCGCCGGCGGCCAGGGCGCACCGCTTGTCCCTGCCTTCCATGAGGCGCTGTTCTCTGATCGATCCAGGCACCGAGCCGTGCTCAACGTCGGAGGGTTCAGCAACCTCACACTGCTGTCTCCGGACCGCCCTGTCTCCGGGTTCGATTGTGGGCCGGGTAACGTGCTGCTCGATGGCTGGATCAAGCGTCAGCTCAGCCGGGATTACGACGATAACGGCAACTGGGCAGCCAGCGGCACTGTGCACGCCGGCCTCCTCAAAGCGTTGCTGAGCGACCCCTTCTTCTCAACCCACGGCCCGAAAAGTACGGGGCGCGAGCTATTCAACCAGGCTTGGCTGGACGAGCACCTGAGTGCATTGCAAACCGAGATCAGCTCAGCGGATGTTCAGGCGACACTGCTCGAACTGACAGCCCGTAGCGTGACCGAGGCGCTGATCTATGCCCAACCCGAAACCTGTGAATTACTGGTTTGCGGCGGTGGCGCACGGAACGGTCAGCTGATGAAACGCCTGAGCGACCTGCTGCCCGGCTGCTCGACAGCCAGCACGGATGAATATGGCTTGCCAGCGGACTGGATAGAAGCCATGGCCTTTGCCTGGCTGGCGCACTGCTTACTGGAGGGCATCCCTACCAGCCGCCCAAGCGTTACCGGGGCGAGCGGCGAACGCCTGTTGGGCGCGATTTATCCAGCCTGATCAAAGCAAAACGCCGTGACAGGCACGGCGTGATAGCAACAGAGAATTCGTTGAATCAGATGGAGAACGACTGGCCGCACCCACAAGTGGTAGTGGCATTAGGGTTCTTGATCACGAAGCGCGAGCCTTCCAGACCTTCCTGGTAATCCACTTCCGCACCGGCCAGATATTGGAAGCTCATCGGATCGACCACCAGGCTGACGCCTTCTCGCTCGACGATCGTATCGTCTTCTGCAATTTCTTCATCGAAGGTGAAGCCGTACTGGAAACCCGAGCAGCCGCCCCCGGTCACGAAGACGCGCAGCTTGAGCCGAGGGTTGCCCTCTTCGTCGACAAGACTCTTCACCTTGCTCGCGGCACCTTGGCTAAACTGAATAGCGGTGGGCGTGAAGGATTCGACACTCATTTGGTTCTCCTGGCGCGGAGCGCCCTACTGCATTTGACGCACATTATCCGCTTACCTGACGAAACTGGTCAACTATTCAGCCGGTTCGACACTGGCGGGCAACTCGAGAGGCCGGGGCTCTTCGCGCAGGTGGCACAGCTTGCCCTCCACCTCTGCGCCCATCGCCATCTCCATCAGCCCGTAGAACAGGTTACCGCGGACCCGTGCCCGCGTGCCTAGCTCCAGATGCTCTGCAGCATGCACATCGCCGATGACCTGCCCGTCGACCACCACATGCTGAGCGCGGATCTCGCCTTCGACGTGTCCGCCGTGGCTGACCCGTACCAGCCCCCCCGTCGTGACCAGATTGCCGCACAAGCGGCCGTCGACCTGAACCGCGCCCTGGAAACACAGATCTCCAGTCACTTCCGCGTCAGCGGCAATCACACTCGTCTTGCCGCTGAAGCGCTGCAGGTCTGCCTTGGGTTTGGCTTTGTTGAACATGAAAACTGTCTACTCCTGATCGATCCATGGAAAGGTACGCTCCAGCGCCTTGCTCTCGCCCTTTAGCTGAGCAAGGACTTTGATCTGCCGAGGCGTGAAGCCTTCTGGCAACTCAAGTTCCGCGAAGCGACCCGCTGTCGGAATGGCCTGGAAATGTTTGAAGGCGAAAGGGATGTTTGGCCCGGTGTGCTCCTGGGACAACGTGGCCAGCCGCAGGCTGACCTCCTTGCCAGCCTGCTGACCCAGAACGCTGACCTGCAAGTTACCCTCAAGCGCGACATCATCCTTGCCCACCCGACTGAGTAGCAGTTTGTAGCGGAAACGGCGGGGATCGTCCGTGCCCTGGACCTCAACCGAGCGAACACGCAGCCCGTCACGACGAGAGGCAGGCGCCAGTACGCCTTTATAGAAGGCCAGATCCTGCTGCAGCTTGAATATCTGCTCTTCGAGCAGCTTGATGGTCTGCCTGTTCTGCTCGCCAGCCTGCTGACCGACCTTGTCGGCGCTGGCGACCACTGCATAGCGCTGACGCAACTGATCGAGCTCCTGCTGTTGTTCGGCGAGCTGGCGCAGCAGCTCTCGCTGCGAATCCGCCAGGCGCTGCGGATTGACCGCTGCCCAGTAAGCGCCCATATAGAACGCGGCCGGAACGGCAAACAGCAGCAATCCGATGGCCAGCCAAAGCCGCCGGCGGACCCTCGGATCGCTGGGCCGGACTTCCCAGCCGGACATCAGGGCAGCAACGCAGGGCTGCTCAGGCCTAGGCGTTCATCGAGGCCGAAGAGGATATTCATGTTCTGCAGGGCTTGGCCTGATGCACCCTTTACCAGGTTGTCGATCACCGAGAGTACAACCACCAGATCGCCACCTTCAGGCCGATGCACTGCAATACGGCAGATGTTGGCACCGCGCACGCTGCGGGTTTCAGGATGGCTGCCGGCAGGCATTACATCGACGAAGGGTTCGTTGGCGTAGCGGTCCTCATAGAGGCGTTGCACATCTATTCCAGTGTCGGCGACCGTCGCGTAGAGCGTCGCATGAATACCCCGAATCATCGGCGTCAGGTGAGGCACGAAAGTCAGCCCAACCGGCCCCTTGGCGGCGCGGCGCAAGCCCTGGCTGACTTCGGGAAGATGCCGATGACCCTTCACCGCGTAGGCCATCATGTTCTCGCCTGCCTCGGTGAACAGCGACCCGATCTTGGCAGCACGGCCAGCACCGCTCACGCCCGACTTGCAATCGGCGATCAGTCGCGTAGCGTCCGCCAGCCCCTTCTCGAGCAACGGCAGAAAGCCCAGCTGCGTGGCCGTCGGGTAACAGCCCGGAACAGCGATCAGCCTCGCGCCCTTGATCCGCTCACGGTTTACCTCTGGCAGACCGTAGACGGCTTCGGAGAGCAGCTCAGGTGCGCCATGCGGTTGCCCATACCATTTTGCCCACTCATCGGCGTTCTCCAGACGGAAGTCGGCCGAAAGGTCGATGACTCGGGTGCCCGCCGCCAGCAGCTCGCCGGCCAAGGCATGGGCGACACCGTGCGGCGTTGCGAAGAAAACCACGTCGCAGGCACCGAGGGTCGCCGCGTCCGGCACGCTGAATGCCAAGTGATCGTAATGCCCGCGCAGGTTCGGAAACATGTCGCAAACCTTCACGCCATCTTCGGAGCGAGACGTGATTACCGTCACTTCCGCTTCCGGATGTTGAGCCAGCAGGCGCAACAGCTCGACCCCGGTATAGCCCGTACCGCCGACGATTCCGACCTTGACCATGCGCTGCCCCTCGTTAGATCCGTAAATCCAGTGATGATAAAGCCGCCGACCGCTGCGGCCAACTGCCAGGGTGACGTGTGGGCCCACCGGCACTACTATCGGTACGAACTCGATAAGGACTCACTACATGCTCTATCTCTGGATCAAAGCGCTACATATCGTCGCCATCGTCTGCTGGTTCGCAGGGCTGTTCTACCTTCCACGCCTGTTCGTCTATCACGCCGCCAGTGATGACACCGTCAGCAAGGAGCGCTTCTGCGTGATGGAGCGCAAGCTCTACCGCGGCATCATGCTGCCGTCGATGATCGCCACGCTGGTCTTCGGCATCGCCCTGGTCTCGCTCAACCCGGCGCTGTTCAGCACCGGTGGCTGGCTGCACGCCAAGCTGACCCTGGTCCTGCTGCTGATCGGCTACCACCACATGTGCGGCGCGCAGCTCAAACGCTTCGCCCGCGGTGAAAACACCCGCACCCACGTATTCTATCGCTGGTTCAACGAAGTGCCCGTGCTGTTCCTGCTTGCCATCGTGATACTGGTGGTCGTCAAGCCGTTCTAATCCACTGCCCGAAAGAGGATAGCCCGCATGTCGCTCCCGCCGCTGCTCCAAGATCGCCTACGCCTGCCCGTGGTCGCCGCACCGATGTTTCTGGTGTCCAACCCAGAGCTGGTGCTTGCCTGCTGCCGCAACGGTATCGTCGGCAGCTTCCCGGCGCTGAATCAACGGGAAAGCAGCGGCTTCAGGCAGTGGCTGGATCTCATCGAGGAGGGACTGGAGCAAAGGCCAGATGCCGCGCCCTATGCGGTGAACCTGATCGTGCATCACAGCAATCCGCGCCTTCAGGCCGACCTGGCCATCTGCGTCGAGAAAAAGGTGCCTATCGTCATCACCAGCCTCGGGGCGGTGAAAGAACTGGTCGATGCCGTCCATGGGTACGGCGGCCTGGTTTTCCATGACGTGACCACCAGACGCCATGCCGAAAAGGCGGCAGAGGCCTGCGTGGACGGTCTGATCGCGGTGGCTGCCGGCGCGGGTGGGCATGCCGGGACCTGGAGCCCGTTCGCGCTGGTGGCGGAGATCCGGCAATTCTTCGACAAGACCGTGCTGCTGTCGGGTTGCATCAACCAGGGACACCAGATCGCTGCGGCGCAGCTGCTCGGCGCCGATCTCGCCTACATGGGCACACGGTTCATCGCCACCACCGAGAGCCAGGCTCAGAGCGCTTACAAGGAGATGCTGATGCAGGCGCATGCCGCCGACATCGTGCATACCGCCGCTGTCTCTGGCGTTCCGGCCAGTTTCCTGCGTCAAAGCCTGGCGCAGGCCGGGTTCGACCAGGAGCATCTGCAAGGCAAAGGCACCATGGATTACGGCGCCAAGCTCAAGCCGGTTCAAGACGAAGCGAAGGCGTGGAAAACCGTCTGGTCCGCCGGACAAGGCGTGGGAGGTATCGACGACCTGCCCAGCGTGGCAGAACTGGTCGCCCGTCTCGATCAGGAGTACCGACAAGCCTTGAGCACTGCCACAACTTTGTCGAGCAGTTGGCCACGCTGAGAACCGCTCCCCATTCCGAGAAAACGCGACAGGGTTCCCATCAGCGTCCACTTGTCTTGCCGGATCGCCCGTCCTAGGCTTCCCGCTCTCCCCCGCCGTGACAGGGATGCCGCATGCAAGACACCCAATATAAAGTCGTTTTCAGCGGCGAGATCATGCCCGGCATGACGCTCGACGCCGTGAAAGACAACCTCGCCCTGCTGTTCAAGAGTGATCGCAGCCGCATCGATGGCTTGTTCGGCAAAGGGCCGGTGGCGCTCAAGCGTGAGCTGCGGGAAGACGAGGCGGAAAAGTACCTCGGCGCCCTCCAGCGTGCCGGCGCTCAGGCTCACAAGGAAATCGACTTCGCCGCCAGTCTGACGCTCGTTGATAGCGAGTCGGCTGAAACTGCCGAAGCCGCTCAGCTCCAGACGATGGAATGCCCCAAGTGCGGGCATGGCCAGCCCAAAGCCATCGAGTGCAGCGCCTGCGGCATCGTCATCGAGAAATATCTGGCGCGCCAGGCATTGCTCAAGGAGCGGGCGCAGGCTGAAGCGCTCACCCCGACCGTCGTGCCCTCACCTTCGGACGGATCCAGCGACTCGCCCCATGGCGGCCCCCAAGAAGACAGCTCGCTACAGGGCAATGAAATCAAGCCGTTGACCATCAAGGACCGGATCGGACGATTGCTCTCCCTCTTGCCTGGCCGATGATCGCGCTGCTGTCGTCGCCGTGTCTTCCCTGCCCTTCGGGGCACCGCTGGCCGAGAGATTCGATGCCGTCACGCATCGCCTATGCCGCAGCACACATACCGATCCGCGTAGCGTCTGCATGACATTAGCTGGCTTTGTGCCCGCAACGTCATGCCGATTGTAGGCACGGGCCGCCATCGTGTTCAGTTGAACATCGGCCGGCGATCCAAGCGCCGGCGTTCCCCATCAGCCCGCCAGCACGGTTCGACCGTGGGCCCAATGGCGCAACGCCGCCAAGTCCTCGGCCATGAGGACCGACAGCGGCGACGTCGCCCGAATGCACCCCAGCAACACAGCCTGATCCACGCTGCGCTGCTGGGCCTGACCGGCATACACGGCGCTGACCACCACTTGTTCGATCTCCGCCCCCGAGAAGCCATCGCAGGCTGCCGCAAGCTCCTCTAGATCGAAACCGTCGGCGGCCAGCTCACGCCTGACCAGATGAATACGGAAAATTTCGGCCCGGGTCGCCAGGTCCGGCAGATCCACGAAAAACAGCTCATCGAACCGCCCCTTGCGCATCAACTCTGGTGGCAAACGGTCAATGGCGTTGGCCGTTGCCACCATGAACACCGGGGCCTTGCGTTCGGCCATCCAGGTCAACAAGGTCCCCAGTACGCGCTGACTGACGCCACCATCGAGCTCCCCGGTGGAGAGCCCCTTTTCCACTTCATCCATCCATAGCACGCAGGGCGCCATCTGCTCGGCAAGCTTGAGTGCGTCGCGCAGGTTGCGCTCGGTCTCGCCAAAGAACTTGTTGTACAGACAACCGAAATCCAAACGCAGCAAGGGAAGCCCCCAGAGCCCTGCCACGGCCTTGGCCGCGAGACTCTTGCCGCCGCCCTGAACGCCGACGAGCATGACTCCCTTAGGCAGGTCGGCGCCCTGGGCCTTGAGAAACGCATCCTGGCGGTCGGCAAGCCAGCGCTTGAAGTTGAGCAGCCCGCCGACCTCGGCGAAGCGTGCCGTGTCGTGTTCGAAACCGAGCACGCCGTCGAGATCGAGCAACTTGAACTTGGCGTTGTTCAGATCCGGCAAGTCCTCCTGGGTGATCGCCCCGTCATCACAGATGAGATTGCGTGCCAGCATCCTCGCTTCGCCATGGCCGAGACCTCGCAGGTTCTTGACCACCTGCTGAAGGGTGCGGTTGTCGGTGCGCACCCTGGCACCGCGGTTCCGCTCGCTCCAGCGCATTGCCTCGTCCCGCACGATGGCCAGCAGCTCGTCCTCGGTGGGCAGCGTCAGCGAGAAGCGCGCTGCCAGACGCTGCACTTCGGGTGGCAGCTTGAGGGCATGCGAAACCAATACCAGCGTCGGCGCAGCGGCCTCCTGAGCCATGGAGATCTCCTTCAGCAGCCGAACCGCTCGCGGCGTATCGAGAAAGGGGTGCAGGTCGCAGAAGACGTAGAGGTTTTCCTGGCGGTCGTGCCTGACGAACCTCAGCGCGACTTCCGGATCGCGCATATCCTGCTCCGCCTGGGTTTCTGAGCCAGTCACCAGATGCCGAAACCCGTCGGTCACGGTCCAGGTACGAAGCGAAAGAGCACGGCGTATGGCGAGCGAGGAAAGCGTGTCGAGGACGCGCCGCTCATCCCAGGACTCGACGACCACGAGCTTGACGCGCGAGTCGAGCACCAGTCCCAGATCATGGATGTCATTCTTCATCGATACCTCCTTGTAACTACGTTCCGCCCCCCCTGAGCCATGACGCCGCAGCGGCTCGCCTCGGCCAAAATCGGCCTGCTACACTTCGGGCTTACACGACGGAGAACAGCATGGACTGTCTATTCTGCAAGATCGTGAGCGGAGACATCACGGCACGCAAGCTTTATGAAGACGACCAGGTCGCGGCGTTTCATGACATCGCCCCGCAGGCACCGGTACATTTCCTGATCATCCCGAAAAAGCATATCGCCACGCTGCATGAACTGAGCGAAGCGGACGATAAAGCGCTGGCCGGGCACCTGCTTTTTACCGCCCAACGGCTGGCCCAGGAACAAGGTTGCCAGGAAGGTTTCCGGGTGGTGATGAACTGCAACGACCTGGGTGGGCAGACGGTCTATCACATCCACATGCATGTGCTCGGTCAACGGCAGATGCACTGGCCCCCAGGCTGACAGGCCAGTCCCACGCCCTATTCTTCCAAGGAGAGCCCCATGCTCAGTCAACGTCATTATTCGCCAGCCGACCGCTTGCTGATGCAGGCGGACGCCGCGCTGCGTACGCTGCTTCCCTTCAGCGGACAGCCCACACGCCCCTCCCCCGCGTTGCTCAAGGACGCCGCCGAGCTGAGCGAAAGCGAGTCGCGTCATGTTGCCGGCCTCATGCGAATCAACCACACCGGGGAAGTCTGCGCGCAAGCCCTCTATCAGGGCCAGGCACTGACGGCCGGCCTCCCCCGCGTACGCCAGGCGATGGAAAAGGCGGCTGATGAAGAGGTCGATCACTTGGCCTGGTGCGAGCAGCGAATCCATCAGCTTGGCAGCCACACCAGCGTCCTCAACCCATTGTTCTATGGCCTGTCGTTCGGCATCGGCGCCGGCGCCGGGATGATCAGCGACCGCATCAGCCTGGGTTTCGTCGCCGCGACCGAAGAACAGGTCTGCAAGCATCTGGACGATCACCTGCAACAGTTGCCGGTGGCAGACGAGAAATCCCGGGCGATTCTCGAGCAGATGCGCGAAGACGAGGCCCATCATGGTGCCATGGCGCTCGATGCCGGCGGTTTCCGCTTCCCGGCTCCGGTCAAGTTCGGCATGTCACTGCTGGCGAAGGTCATGACCAAGGCGACCTATCGCATCTGACGCGGACACGAAAAAGGGCGCCGAGGCGCCCTTTTTTATCAACGAGACAATCAGCCCGGCATGTTGCGAGCGTAAAAGATCTCAAGCATTTCATGGCGCAGACGATCTTCGACCTGCTTGCGCTGCTCCTTGGAAAGGTTGCGCGTGGCATCGCCGAACAGATAGTTCTCGAGTTCGAACTCCTTGAGCAACATCTTCGTGTGAAACAGGTTCTCCTGATACACGTTCACGTCGGTCATCTGGTACGCGGCGCGGGTGTCCTCGGAGAGGTACTTCTGGATCGAGTTGATCTCGTGATCGATGAAATGCTTCTTGCCTTCCACATCCCGAGTGAAACCGCGAACGCGATAGTCGACGGTAACGATATCCGAGTCGAACTGGTGGATCAGGTAGTTCAGCGCCTTCAGGGGCGAGATGACGCCACAGGTGGAGACATCGATATCCACCCGGAACGTGGCAATGCCGTCCACCGGATGGATCTCCGGGTAGGTGTGAACTGTGATGTGGCTCTTGTCGAGGTGAGCGAGGATGGTTTCGGGCAGAGGGCCCGGTGACTCTTCGATCTGGCTATCGGTCGGCGTGACCGGCTGTTCCGAAATAAGAATAGTCACGCTCGCGCCCTGCGGCTCGTAGTCCTGCCGGGCGATATTCAGGATGTTGGCGCCAATGATGTCGACCACATCGGTGAGTATCTGAGTAAGGCGCTCGGCGTCGTACTCTTCGTCGATGTATTCCACGTATGCCTGCTGATCTTCCGGGGTTTCGGCATAGCAGATGTCGTAGATATTGAAGCTCAAGGTCTTGGTCAGGTTATTGAACCCGTGGAGCTTGAGTTTGCTTTTCACCATTGGAAACTCTCTTCAAAGCGGCTCTGCCGCGTGGTTGAGCATGCCCGTCAGATACCGGGTGGTTTCTGCGTAGGGCGATTTACACCTCTCGCGATGCGATTTTGGCAATTGATTGCACACCCCGAAAAATCGGGGCGCGCATTATGCAGAGCGGCCAGCCCATGCGCCAGAGCCTGACGCCGCATTGTGATGATCGGATGTCAGGCCGGCACCGAGGAGCAATGGCGGGACCCGGCACTAGCCGAGCTCGACGATTTCGTAGTCATGGGTGATTTCCACACCCGCGCGACCGAGCATGATCGAAGCCGAGCAGTACTTCTCTGCCGACAGCTTGACAGCCCGTTTGACCTGGGCTTCCTTCAAGCCGCGCCCCTTGACCACGAAATGAAGATGAATCTTGGTGAACACTTTCGGATCCTCGTTTGCCCGCTCTGCCTCTAGAAAGGCTTCGCAGCTCTCCACCGGCTGGCGGGATTTCTTGAGGATGCTGACAACGTCAAAATTGCTACAGCCGCCCAAGCCGATCAGCAGCATTTCCATGGGACGAACGCCGAGATTCCGCCCACCGTTCTCAGGCGGACCATCCATGACGACGGCATGGCCACTGCCAGATTCACCTAGGAACAGAGCTTCTCCAGCCCATTGAACGCGTGCCTTCATCGGAAACCTCTGGTTATTGGCAAAGGAGTTGCAAGAGTACCATGAGGCAGAAAAATCAGCCTGCGACACTATGAAGGCACATTGACATCACATATCTGTTGACTGGACAACATTTTGCGGGTTGCCGGTCGTCCTACGTCTGTTAAGCTGACGTCGACTTAATGACATCCTAGTCACATCAAAATAGACCAGCCGTTTACAAAACGCTGCTCTCGGGACCTCACTGCATGGTTGCTATCACTCTTACTCCCAAGATCAAGAACCTCGACAAGTTGCTCGCGCATTGCCATCGCCGGCGTTATACGGCGAAAAGCACGATTATTTATGCGGGCGATCGTTGCGAAACGCTGTTCTTCATCATCAAGGGGTCGGTCACGATCCTGATCGAAGATGACGATGGCCGCGAAATGATCATCGCGTATCTGAACTCGGGCGACTTCTTCGGCGAGATGGGTCTTTTTGAAAAGGAAGGCTCCGAAAAAGAGCGCAGCGCCTGGGTACGAGCCAAAACCGAATGCGAGGTCGCCGAACTGAGCTACGCCAAGTTCCGCGAGCTGACCCAACAGGATCCCGACATCCTCTACGCGCTGGGTAGCCAGATGGCCGAGCGCCTGCGTAACACCACCCGCAAGGTCGGCGACCTGGCGTTCCTGGATGTCACCGGTCGAGTCGCCCGCACGCTGCTGGATCTGTGCAAGCAGCCCGACGCCATGACCCACCCGGACGGCATGCAGATCAAGATCACCCGCCAGGAAATCGGCCGGATCGTGGGCTGCTCGCGGGAAATGGTCGGACGCGTGCTCAAGAGCCTCGAAGAACAGGGGCTGGTACATGTGAAAGGCAAGACGATGGTGGTCTTCGGCACTCGCTAAACCGACCAACTCTGACAAAAAGAAGCCGGTCATCGACCGGCTTTTTTGTGCCCGTTATTCGGGATCGGCGGTTGTCGTGCGAGGTTTTCGCTCTGGGAAGAACAAGCGCTGCAATTCGAGCCCGGGCTGCTCGGCACGCATGAACGCCTCGCCCACAAGGAAGGCATACACCTCGTTGATCTCCATCAGCTCCACGTCGGCACGGTTGAGGATGCCACTTTCTGTCACAACCAGACGATCCTGCGGCACTCGCGGCAGTAGGTCGAGGGTGGTCTCCAGGCTGACTTCGAAGGTGTGCAGGTTACGGTTGTTGATTCCGATCAGCGGCGTATCCAGACGCAGCGCCCGCTCCAGCTCATCGCCGTCATGCACCTCGACCAATACGTCGAGGTTCAGGTCCGCGGCCACGCTGGCGAGTTCGGCCATGCGCGCGTCATCCAGCGCCGAGGCGATCAGCAGAATGCAATCGGCACCCAGCGCGCGGGTCTCGACCACCTGGTACGGATCGATCAGGAAGTCCTTGCGGATGACCGGAAGCGAGCAGGCGCCACGGGCCTGCTGCAGATAGGCATCAGCGCCCTGGAAGAAATCGACGTCGGTCAGTACCGACAGGCAGGCCGCCCCACCGGCCTCATAGCTGGCCGCAATCTCGGCGGGTTCGAACTGCTCGCGCAACACGCCCTTGCTTGGCGAAGCCTTCTTGATCTCGGCGATCACCGCCGGCGCCTTGCGCTGCGCACGCTCCAGCAGGGCATTGGCGAAACCGCGTACGGGGTCGGCTTGACTGGCGCGCCGATCGAGCTCGTCCAAGCCGACCTGGCTCTTGCGCTGCGCCACCTCGACAGCCTTTCGCGCCAGGATGTTTTCCAGCACCGTTGGCACGCTCATGCCTGATTCTCCTGTCTGAATACCGCCGTGAAGGCGCTGAGCTCTTCCATTTTTTCCCGTGCCAGTCCCGAGCTCAGCGCGTCGTGGGCCAGCGCTACGCCCTCCTCCAGACTGCTGGCGCGGTCGGCCGCATAAAGCGCGGCGCCGGCGTTGAGGGCGATCATGTCGGCCGCTTTCTGGCCGCTCTCGGTTCTGCGTTTGCCCAGCGCATCACGAATCAGTTCGAGGGATGCGACAGGGCCATCCACATTGAGCCCTATCAGGCTCTGGCTCTTGATCCCGAAATCTTCCGGCTGAATGCGGTATTCGGTAACTTGGCCGTCCTTCAGTTCCGCCACATGGGTCGGCGCCGCCAGGCTGATCTCGTCGAGACCATCCTGCGCGTGGACCACTAGCACATGCGTGCTGCCCAGCCGCGCCAACACTTCGGCCATCGGCCGGCACAGCGCCTGGCTGAACACGCCGACCACCTGATGACTGACCCCGGCCGGGTTGGTCATCGGGCCAAGCATGTTGAACAGCGTGCGCAGCCCGAGTTCGCGGCGCGGGCCGATGGCATGCTTCATCGCGCCATGGTGGGCTGGAGCGAACATGAACCCGACGCCGACGGTCTCGACGCAACGCGCGACCTGTTCCGGCCGAAGCTCGAGGTAAACGCCGGCCGCCTCCAGCAGATCGGCACTGCCGCTTTTACCGGACACCGCGCGGTTGCCGTGCTTGGCGACCTTGCCGCCAGCCGCCGCGACGACGAAGGCGGCGGCCGTGGAAACGTTGAAGATGTTCATCCCGTCGCCGCCGGTGCCGCAGGTATCGACCAACTGCTCGGCATCAATCACCACAGGTGTGGCGAGCTCGCGCATGACCATCGCCGCGCCGACAATCTCGTCGATGGTTTCGCTCTTCATCCGCATGCCCATCAGGAAGGCACCGATCTGCGCGTCGCTGCAGTTGCCGGTCATGATCTCGGTCATGACCTGCTTCATTTCCTCCGTGGTCAGGTCGAGCTGACCGACAATCCGGTTGAGGGCCGTTTTGATGTCCATCAGCGCGTGCCTCCGGTCTGCTTGAGGAAATTGGCGAACAGTTCATGGCCCTGTTCGGTGAGGATCGACTCGGGATGGAACTGCACACCCTCGACATTCAGCGTCTTGTGTCGCAGGCCCATGATCTCGTCGACCGAGCCGTCGTCGGCCTGGGTCCATGCTGTGACCTCCAGGCAGTCCGGCAAGGTTTCGCGCTTGACCACCAGCGAGTGATAGCGGGTCACGGTGAGCGGATTGTTGAGTCCGGCGAACACACCCTTGTCGAGGTGAAACACCGGGCTGGTCTTGCCATGCATGACCTGGCGGGCGCGGACCACGTCACCGCCGAACGCCTGCCCGATGCTCTGGTGCCCCAGGCAGACGCCCAGAATCGGCAGCTTGCCGGCGAAGTGGCGAATCAGCTCGAGCGACACGCCCGCCTCGTTGGGCGTACAGGGGCCGGGCGACACCACGATGCGCTCGGGCGCGAGCGCCTCGATCTCGGCGACGCTGAGTTCGTCGTTGCGCACCACCTTGACCTGCGCGCCGAGCTCACCAAGGTACTGCACCACGTTGTAGGTGAAGGAGTCGTAGTTATCGAGCATCAGCAACATGTCAGTTCTCCTTCGATTGATCGGGCTGCTCGGCCAGCGCCACCGCACGGAACATGGCGCGACGCTTGTTCAGGGTCTCTTCCCACTCCAGCGCCGGCTGCGAATCGGCGACGATGCCGGCACCAGCCTGGACATGCAGCTGTCCGTGCTTGATCACCGCGGTACGAATGGCGATCGCGGTGTCCATGTTGCCATTCCACGCCAGATAGCCGACCGCACCGCCGTAGACGCCGCGCTTGACCGGTTCGAGCTCGTCGATGATTTCCATGGCGCGGATCTTCGGGGCACCGGACAGGGTGCCAGCGGGAAGGATCGCGCGCAGCGCATCCATGGCGGTCAAGGGTGCCTTGAGCTGGCCAGTGACGTTGGAGACGATGTGCATGACGTTGGAATAGCGTTCGATGACCATCTTTTCGGTGAGTTTCACCGAGCCGGTTTCCGCTACGCGACCGACGTCGTTGCGGCCGAGGTCGATCAGCATCAGGTGCTCGGCCACTTCCTTGGCGTCGCCTAGCAGATCCTGCTCGAGCGCCAGATCCGCTTCCTCGTTGGCGCCGCGCGGCCGCGTACCGGCGATGGGGCGAACGGTGACCAGGCCATCCTCGACCCGGACCAGTACTTCCGGCGAGCTGCCGACCACATGGAAGTCGCCGAAATCGAAGAAGTACATGTAGGGCGTGGGGTTGAAGCAGCGCAGCGCGCGGTAGAGATCGATCGGCGCCGCCTTGAAGGGGATCGACATGCGCTGGGAAATCACCACCTGCATGCAATCACCGGCCAGGATGTAATCCTTGATCCGGTTGACCGCCCGTTCGTAGTCGTCGCGGCTGAAGCTGGAATTGAAGTCCGGCTCGTGTTGCCGCGCAGTATCGAAGTCGAGCCCGAGGCGTGGCTCGATCGGCTGGCGCAGTTTTTCCCGCAGCGCCCGCAGGCGCGCCTGGCCCTGCTCGAACGCGTCGGGCTCGGCCGGATCGACCAGCACGATGCAGTGCAGCTTGCCGGCCAGATTATCGAATACCACCACCGCATCCGACACCATCAGCAGGATGTCCGGGGTGCCCAGCGGATCGGGGTTGGGGCAGCGTGCGAGCTTGCGCTCGACGTAACGTACGCTGTCGTAGCCGAAATAGCCGACCAGGCCGCCATTGAAGCGCGGCAAGCCTTCGACCGGGGCCACCCGGTAACGTGCCTTGAACGCTTCGACGAACGCCAGTGGGTCCTCGACTTCGCAGCTTTCGCTCTCACGGCCGTCGACAGTCACGCTGACATGGTGGTCGTGGACCCGCATGACGGTGCGGCAGGGCAAGCCGATGATCGAATAGCGCCCCCACTTCTCACCGCCCTGCACCGACTCGAGCAGATAGGCATTGGGCGCGTCGGCGAGCTTGAGGTACAGCGATAGCGGGGTATCGAAATCGGCGAGGGTTTCGAAAGACACAGGGATGCGGTTATGGCCTTCGGCGGCCAGGCGCAGGAATTCGTCGCGGGTCATGATCAGCCTCGTGGCTAACAAAGGGGTAGGTCAGGAGCAAACGCGCCAGCTCGCGGCCGGCCAGTACGATTCAGGCGCGCCAGCGCCAACGTGCCAGGGCCTTGACGACTTTCATCCAGGCGCTGGTGTACCGATGTTTGCAGATGACAACCACGTGTCTGATCTCGTAAGGCGGGGATAAAACGGTTCGGCCACACTAGCGCAGCGCGAATGCCGAATCAACCTACGAGCAATTCGCGCAGATCATCCAGGACGAGCTCGGGGTGCTCCTCATCGATCGGTCGACCATGATTGTAGCCATAGCGCAGCGCCACGCAAGGCACCCCCGCCGCCCTGGCCGCCAGCACGTCGTTGCGCGAGTCACCCACGAACAGTGCCTGGTGCGCCGGCACTCCTGCCCGCTCGAGCACATGGCGCAACCCTGCCGGATCGGGCTTTTGCCGGGACAGCGTGTCGCCACCGACGATCCAGCTGAAGAAGCCGCCCAGGCCTTTCTCCTGCAATAGCGGCTCCACGAAGCGCTCGGGCTTGTTGGTCACCACCGCCATCGGCACGCCCTGCGTGCGCAGCCACTCGAGCAACGGCGGGACGCCAGGGTATACAGTGGTCAGGGCATGGCCGCCCGCGTAGGCCTCGAGAAACATCTGCAGCGCCCGCTGCGCCAACTCATCGTCGACGCCTTGGTGATCGAGGCCGCCGGCCAAGGCCCGGCGCACCAGCACCGGCGCGCCGTTGCCGACCCAGTCCCGCACCCGGGCGAGGCCGGCCGGCGGACGGCCGAGCTGAAGCAGGACGCTGTCCACCGCGGCCGCCAGATCAGGCACCGAGTCGAGCAGGGTGCCGTCGAGATCGAACATCACCAGGCGCGGCAGCTCGCCGTCGAACACACTGCGCAGGAGCATCAGGCGCTTGCCAGCGCCAGCTCGGCGCGCATGGCGTCGATCACCTGGCGGTAATCGGGCGCGTTGAAGATCGCCGAGCCGGCCACGAAGGTGTCGGCACCGGCAGCCGCGATCTCACGGATATTCTTGACGTTGACCCCACCGTCGATCTCGAGACGGATGTCATATCCGGAGGCGTCGATCAGCGAACGTGCCTCGCGCAGCTTGTCGAGGGTGCCGGGGATGAACTTCTGCCCACCGAAGCCCGGGTTGACGCTCATCAGCAAGATCATGTCGACCTTGTCCATCACGTAGCGCAGCACGTCCAACGGCGTCGCCGGATTGAACACCAGGCCCGCCTTGGCGCCGCCGTCGCGAATCAGTTGCAGGGAGCGGTCGATGTGCTCGGACGCTTCGGGATGAAAGGTGATGTAGCTGGCGCCAGCCTCGATGAAATCGCCAATGATGCGATCCACCGGCTTGACCATCAGATGCGCATCGATCGGCGCCGTGATGCCGTACTTGCGCAACGCGGCGCAGACCATCGGTCCGATCGTCAGGTTGGGTACGTAGTGGTTGTCCATCACATCGAAGTGAACGATATCGGCGCCTGCGGCGAGGACCTTGTCCACCTCTTCACCGAGGCGGGCGAAATCGGCGGACAGAATGGACGGAGCGATGGCGAACGGCTGCATGACGCACCTCAGGCGGCAAAAACACGGGCGCGTAGTGTACCCGAAGCCCCGCACGACGGCGCGTGCGGCTAGCGGTCGCCGCGGTGTGCCGCTAGGCTGGCGTTTCGCCCCGAGGAGCCGTCGATGTCAAAAACGCTGATAGCCGCCCTGCTGGTCTTGTGTGCAGCGGCCGCCCCACTCATGGCCGAGGAGCCGAGCACCGAGCAACCGGTCGAGACAAAGCCTGTGCTGCGTGCCCCGCTGGGCGAGCGAAGCGCGATCGAGGCACAGGAACTGGCCCGCAAGTTTCCCACACAGGCACGGATGCTCGACGCCGCCGGCCAGACCTTCATCGCCCTCTGGCTACCGGCCAATACCGCCAAGGTCAAAGGCACGGTGATCCTGTTGCCCGGCGACGGGCAGAGCGCCGACTGGCCACGCGGCATCGGCCCACTACGCCACCGGCTGCCCGACGACGGCTGGCACACCCTGAGCCTGAGCCTGCCGGACAACCCCGGCATCGCCTTGCCCAACGCACCGGAGCCTGACGCGGCGACCAGCACAGACGCGCCGCCGGAAGACGAAACGGCGCCGCAAACTGAGGCGCCGGCCGAAGCAGGGTATCTGCCGGAACAGACGTCGGCGCCCGAAGACAGCGCCACTGAAGTCCAGGACCCGGAATCCGAACCGGCCGCCAACATCCCGCCCACTGTTGAGTGGCCGACGGCACTGTTCGAGCGAATCACCGCCGGCATCGGCTTCGCCCGTGAGAATGGCCCCGCCACCATCGTGCTCGCCGGCCAGGGCAGCGGCGCCTTCTGGGCGGCCCGCTATCTGCAGGAGCAACCCGATCAACAACTGCGGCACCTGGTGCTGATCGCGCCGCGCGCCGTCCCAGGCGAAGCCTCCCTGGAGGAGCTGGTACCCCCCCTCAAGGTCGCCACGGGAGATTTCTACTATCCCCAGCCCGGTTACCTGCGCGACGCCGCCATCGCCCGGCGCAACGCCGCTCGACGGCTCGATCACCCGAGCTACCATCAGGTCATGCTGCAGACCATCCCAGCCGATGCGGACGCCGAGCAGGAACAGCTGTACCGCCGGATACGCGGCTGGCTGGGCCGACAATCCTGAACACCCAAGCACATGGGCCAATCAGCGAAACCCGCGCCGCTCCCGGATCAGTGCATAGGCATTGTGCAACTCGCGAGTACGCTCGGTGGCATCACGCACTTGCGCAGGCGACGCACCCGAGCCGGCCAGCTTGTCCGGGTGATGCTGGCTGAGCAGTCTGCGGTAGGCACGCTTGATCCCGTGCGGCTCGGTGTCGGCTCGAACGCCGAGCAGTTGCATGGCTTCCTCGTAGGCACCACCGCGACTGGTGGGCGCGCCCTGTCGCCGTCCGGCATCCCGATCCTGTGCGGCGACCTCTTCGCCACTCCAACCCAGCCACTTGCCCCAGAGCATGATCAACTCATGTTCACGGGCATTCACCCGACCTTCGGCACGCGCCATTCGCCAGCAGGCCTGCAGCACGGCGGCCGCCTGCTCGCGATTACGCAGGCGGCCCAGGGGCTGGCGTAGGCTGTCATCGCCGGACTTGCCGCGATAGAAGGCATCGATGGCCTCGCGCTGGCCTGCCTGATCCAGCCCCAACCGCTGCATTTCGGCACGTGCGACCCGAATGTGCGCCTCACTGATTCGACCTCCGCTTTTAGCCAAGCGTCCGAGCAGGACGAACAACAATACCTCGCCCTGCAACGGCGCACCGCTACGCATGCGCTCTCGCAGGCTCGCCCAAGAATCGAGCCCGAGACGACGATCCAACACCTGCCCGAGCAGACCGCCGAGCAGGGCACCGGGGATGCTCGCCAGCAGCCAGCCAGCCAGCGCGCCAAGAAAGGTGACAGGCCAGAACATCTAGGCGCGCGCCTTCAGCAGTTGTTCGACTTCGGCCAGACGCTCGAGCGTACCGACGTCGACCCAATGTCCTGCATGATGCTCACCGCTGACCCGCCCCAGCGCCATCGCCGTGCGCAACAGCGGTGCGAGTTTGAACGCACCGGGCGCGCAGCCTTCGAACAGGGCCGGATGCAGGACGGCAAGCCCGCTGTAGGTCAACCGCTCGCCGTCGCCCTGTTCGTTCACCCGACCGCCGGCCAGTTGAAAATCCCCGTCGGGATGGTGAGCTGGGTTGTCCACCAGCACCAGATGGGCCAAGCCTTCGAACTGGTGCGGCAGGGCGGCGAATGAATAATCGGTCCAGACGTCGCCGTTGATCACCACGAAGGGCTCGTCACCGAGCAGCGGTAGCGCCTTGAAAATGCCGCCACCGGTTTCCAGCGGCTCGCCCTCTGGCGAATAGCGGATGCTCACGCCGTAACGGCTGCCGTCGCCGAGATACGCCTCGATGCGCTCTCCGAGCCAGGCGTGGTTGATCACCAGCTCGTCGAACCCGGCCTGCGCGAGCGCCTCGATGTGGTAGACGATCAGAGGGACGCCCGCCACCTGGACAAGCGGCTTGGGCGTGTGCAGTGTCAGGGGACGCATGCGTTCGCCCTTGCCGGCGGCCAGGATCATCGCCTTCATTTCCGTGGCTCCGCCGGAAGACTGGCGAGCAGCTCGCCCAACTCTGCAAGCTCTGGTCGCCGGGCGAGCACGGTCTGGATATAGGCGAAGAACCGCGGCACATCCGCCAGATAGCGAGGCTTGCCATCGCGATGGCAAATCCTCGAGAAGATCCCGATGACCTTGAGGTGACGCTGCACGCCCATCAGGTCGCTGGCCCGCAGGAATGCCTGAAAATCCTCCTGTACCGGGATGCCTGCTTCGCGCGCCTGCTTCCAGTACGTCTCGAGCCAGCCCTGCACGCGTTCCTCCGGCCAGCTTACAAAAGCATCCTTGAACAGCGAGGTGATGTCATAGGTGACCGGCCCCAGCACCGCATCCTGAAAGTCGAGAACACCGGGGTTCGGCTCGCTGAGCATCAGATTGCGCGGCATGTAATCACGATGGACCAGCACCCGCGGCTGAGCCAGCGCCGAGTCGATCAACAGCGTGCAGATACGCGCCCACTGACTTCGCTGGCCCTCATCAAGGCTGACACCCAGATGGCGCTCCACATACCAGTCGGGAAACAGCTGGAGTTCGCGCTGCAGCAAGGCCTGATCGTAGGCGGCGAACCCCGGAGCCACGGGGATGCGCTGCAACCGGATCAACGCGTCGATGGCATCGGCGAACAGCGCTGCGGCATTGCCATCGTCGATGACGTCCAGATAGGTGCGCCGTCCCAGGTCGTTCAGCAGCAGGAAGCCCCGCTCCAGATCCTGAGCCAACACCTGCGGCACGTTGAGCCCTCCTGCCGTCAGCCGGCCGGCGATGTCGACGAACGGGCGGCAATTCTCCTGCGGGGGCGGCGCGTCCATCACAATCAGCGTCCGATCGGCGGCCTCCCAGCGAAAGTAACGACGAAAACTGGCGTCGCTGCTGGCGGCCGTCAGCGTCGCCTGAGGCGGGACGCCCCACTCATGCTCGGCGAACAGGGGAGGTAATACGTGCGCCAACCAGTCGTTCACGTCCAGCAGGCGTTGGTCTTGATGCGGCATTTCAGGGGGTCTCCCACGGCGCTAGCCGATAGTCGGGTCATGCTTTATTATCCAGCATCTTTTTCAGCCCATCGAGAGGCGGGCGGCCCAGCCGGCCGATGGCTCGCAGGAAGCCGGGACTAATAAACCAGATGGCACTCAAATACCCCGCATTTCGCAAGAAATTCCCCTTACTGTTCACTGGCAGCTTGCTCGCTCTGCAACCAATGGCAGTTCCTTTCGTTATCGCAGCCGAGCAGTTCGACTGCCAGCCTGGCCCTTCCGGTGGCTGGGCATGCGCCCCCAAAGCAGCCAACGCCACGCTGCCGCCCCGCCCGGTCCACAGCAGCAGCGCCGTCAGCAGCACCAGCGCCCAGGCCCCCGATGCCCGTGCCGCCGAAACGCCGACGACTACCCTCGTCACCGAGAGCAAGGGCAAGGGCCTGGCCTCGCGTAGCGCCGACTACAGTCACCTGGACTGGGTACCGCGCGACAAGCTCACCGCCGCACAACTTGCCGAAGCCGGCCCTTATTGCGCCGGTGCCTACGTCGAGCCGGATCGCCCGGGCAAGTTCGACGATACGCCGCTGAGCGAGGCGCCGACCTACGTTTCGGCGAAAGCCACCCGCTACGAACAAGAGACCGAAACCGCCACGCTGGCAGGCGATGTACTGCTGCGCCAAGGCAGCATCCAGGTCGAGGCCGACGAGGCGAACCTGTATCAGTTGGAAAACCGTGGTGAGCTGACCGGCAATGTCCGTTTTCGCGATACCGGCACGCTGGTGGTTGGCGATCGCGCCGAGCTGTTCCTCGACAACGGCGAAGCCAAGATCGATAACGCCGAATATGTGGTACACGCGGGCAAAGTGCGTGGTAGCGCGCTGTACGCCAAGCGCGAGGAAACCGCGATCATCCGCCTCAAGGATGGCACCTACACCCGCTGCGAGCCGGGCGACAACGCTTGGCACCTGACCGGCAACAACGTCACCCTGGACCCCAACACGGGCCGCGGCAGCGCGACCAACGTCACCTTGCGGGTCAAGAACGTGCCGGTGTTCTACACGCCGTACATCTATTTTCCCATCGACGACCGTCGCCAGTCCGGCTTTCTTGCGCCGAGCATCAGCTCGTCGAGCAGTAACGGTGTGACGCTGCAGACGCCTTACTACTTCAACCTCGCGCCCAACTTCGACGCCACGCTCTATCCGCAGTACATGAGCGAGCGCGGCCTGCTGATGGAAGGCGAGTTCCGCTACCTCACGCGAAGCAGCGAAGGCCAGTTCGGCGCTGCCTACCTGAACGACCGCGAGGATGAGCGCAAGCTGCAGTCCGAGTACGAAGACCAGCGCTGGATGTACAGCCTGCAGCACCGCACTGGACTCGACTCGCGCTGGCTGGCAGAAGTCGACTACACCGACATCAGCGACCCGTACTACTTCCAGGACCTGAGCACCGGCCTCGGCATCGATCGTCCCTCGCACCTCAATCAGCGCGGCACGCTGACCTACCGCGGCGATAGCTACGTCGCGCAGATCAATGCCCACGCCTATGAGCGTGCAACGGTCACCGACATCACGCCTTACGATCGCTTGCCGCAGATCACCCTGAACGGTGGCCTGCCCTTCCAGCCAGGCGGTCTGCAGTTCGGCTACGAGACCGAGTTCGTCAAATTCCAGCGCAGTCTGCGCAGCGGCAATTTCATCAACGACGACGGCAATCCGGAGGAGTGGTACGACGAACGCCTTTTCGGATTAAACCGCGCCGAGGGTGAGCGTATCCATGTGGAGCCGGGTGTCAGCCTGCCGCTGAACTGGGCCTGGGGTTTCCTGACACCCTCGGTCAAGTACGCCTACACCAAGTACGACCTCGATATCGACGCCCAGGGCCGCGCCGGCCTCGCGGGTGAGTTCGATTCTTCGCCCGATCGCAGCGTACCGATCCTGAGCGTCGACAGTGGCCTGTACTTCGACCGCGACACCCAGTGGTTCGGCCAGGGCTACCGTCAGACCCTCGAACCTCGACTGTTCTACCTCTACGTGCCGAACAAGGACCAGGACGACATTCCGGTCTTCGACACCAGCGAAACGCCGTTCAGCTACGCCTCGCTGTGGCGCGACAATCGTTTCAACGGCAACGACCGCATTGGCGATGCCAATCAGGTTTCGCTGGGTGTCACCAGCCGCTGGATCGAGGCCAACGGCTTCGAGCGCCAGCGCATCAGCATCGGTCAGGCCTTCTATTTCGAAGATCGCCGCGTGCAGATGCCAGGCATCGATTACCGTGACTTCGACCAGGCCCAGGCGTCGGTTTCGCCCTATGCCCTCGAATACCAGTACCGCTACAACCAGGACTGGCGCTTCACCTCCACCTTCAACTGGGATCCGGACACCCACACCACACGCTCGGGCAGTGCCATGTTCCACTACCAGGCGGCGGACAACCCGAACAAGATCGTCAACATCGGTTATCGCTATCGCAACGACACCATTCGTTTCGACCAGGCAACGGGTACCTGGCGGTACAACGACGACTTCAGCACCCCGGACCAACCGGATTACATCAAGGACTATTACAAGATCAACCAGCACGACTTCTCCACCATCTGGCCGATCGCGCCGCAGTGGAGCGCTATCGCGCGCTGGCAGTATGACTACGGCCGCAACCGTACGCTGGAAGCCTTTGGCGGCTTCGAGTACGACACCTGCTGCTGGAAGCTTCGTCTGATCAATCGCTACTGGATCGACAACGACGAAACCAGCCTCAACCCACGCCTCAACGACGAGCCGGACCGTGGCATTTTCCTCCAGATCGTCCTCAAGGGGCTCGGCGGCGTATTCGGCAACGCGACCGAGGCTTTCCTGGACCAAGGCATTCAAGGTTACCGTGAACGTGAAGACCAAGCTTTCTAATCTACTGCGCCCGCTGATGCTGGGCGCCCTGCTTCTGGGTAGCGCGACCGCTGCCACCGCACAGGTACAACCGCTCGACCGGGTCGTAGCCATCGTCGACAACGACGTCATCATGCAGAGCCAGCTCGACCAGCGTGTCCGTGAAGTCCAGCAGACCATCGGCAAGCGTGGCGCTGAGCTGCCGTCCGACGATGTCTTGCGCTCCCAGGTGCTCGAGCGTCTGATTACCGAGAACCTGCAGTTGCAGATGGGCGAGCGCTCCGGCATCCGCATCTCCGACGAAGAGCTCAACCAGGCAATGGGCACCATCGCCCAGCGCAACAACATGTCCCTCGAGCAGTTTCGCCAAGCGCTGGCGGGCGATGGCCTGTCGCTCGAAGACGCGCGCGAACAGATCCGCCGCGAGATGGTGATCAGCCGCGTGCGCCAGCGGCGCATCGCCGAGCGGGTGCAAGTGTCCAACCAGGAGGTGCAGAACTTCCTCAAGTCGGATCTCGGCAAGATGCAACTGTCCGAAGAGTACCGCCTGGCCAACATTCTGATTCCGGTGCCTGAATCCGCCGACTCCGCCACCGTGCAGGCCGCCGAGCGCAGCGCCAACGACACCTACCAGCAGCTGCAGCAGGGCGCCGACTTCGGCCAGTTGGCAGTTTCCCGCTCCGCCAGCGAAAACGCGCTGGAAGGTGGCGAGATGGGCTGGCGCAAGGCGGCGCAGCTGCCACCGCCTTTCGATTCTCTGGTACAGGGCATGCAGGTCGGCCAGGTCACCGAGCCGGTTCGCACGCCGCCCGGCTTCATCCTGGTCAAGCTGCTGGAAAAGCGCGGCGGCGAGACCCAGGTCCGCGACGAAGTCCATGTGCGCCATATCCTGATCAAGCCCAGCGAGATTCGCAGCAACGAAGAGAGCCGCCGCCTCGTGCAGCGCCTGCATGACCGGATCAGCGCTGGCGAAGACTTCGCCGAGCTGGCCCGCAGCTTCTCCGAGGATCCGGGCTCAGCACTCAATGGCGGTGATCTCAATTGGGTCGACCCCAACTCGCTGGTCCCCGAATTCCGTGAAGTCATGGCAAACACCGCAGCCGGCCAGCTCTCCGCACCGTTCCAAACCGCTTACGGTTGGCACATCCTCGAAGTGCTTGGCCGCCGAGCCACCGACGCCAGCGAGGATTTCCGCGAACAGCAGGCGATGACCATTCTGCGCAACCGCAAGTACGACGAAGAGCTGCAGGCCTGGCTGCGTCAGATTCGCGACGAAGCCTACGTGGAAATCAAGATCTGAGGCGCCCGCCGATGATCTCTCGTCGCTTTGCCCTCACCCCTGGCGAGCCAGCAGGTATAGGTCCGGACCTGTGCCTGCTGCTCGCCAGCTCGGCACATCCCCATGTACTCATCGCCATCGCCAGCCGCGCTCTACTGAGCGATAGGGCCGCCGTGCTCGGGCTCGACACCCAGCTGCACAGCGTCACGCCCGAGGATTGGCCTAGCGAGCCGGCGCCTGCCGGTACGCTATATGTCTGGGATACGCCCCTGACGCATACCGCCGAGCCCGGACGACTGCAGACCGCCAACGCGCCCTATGTACTCGAAACCCTGACCCGGGCCGCACAGGGCTGCCTGGACGGCAGCTTTGCCGGCATGATCACCGCCCCGGTGCACAAGGGTGTGATCAACGATGCCGGCATCGCCTTCTCAGGCCATACCGAGTTCCTCGCGCAACTGACCGGCACACCGCAGGTGGTGATGATGCTTGCCACCCACGGTTTGCGTGTCGCGCTCGTAACCACGCACCTGCCGCTCAAGGACGTTGCCGCGTCGATCACACCGCAGCGCCTGGAGGATGTCACCCGCATCCTGCATGCCGACCTGAAGCAGAAGTTCGGCATCAGCGCACCTCGCATCCTGGTCTGCGGGCTCAATCCGCACGCCGGCGAAAGCGGCCATCTGGGGCGCGAGGAAATAGAGATCATCGAACCCACGCTGCAGCGCCTGCGCAGCGAAGGCATGGATCTGGTCGGCCCCTTGCCGGCCGACACCCTTTTCAGCCCGAAGAACCTCGAGCACTGCGACGCGGTGTTGGCGATGTATCACGATCAGGGTCTGCCGGTGCTCAAGTACAAGGGCTTCGGCGCCGCGGTCAACGTCACCCTCGGGTTGCCGATCGTGCGCACCTCGGTCGATCACGGCACGGCACTCGACCTCGCAGGCACTGGCCGTATCGATACCGGCAGCCTGCAAGTGGCCCTGGAAACCGCCTATCAGATGACCGGCCGGTAATCATCGCAGCGGCACAGAGCGCGCCGCGCCGCCAGCATCAGCGTTATAATCTCTCCTTTTGCATCGGGCCGGGCAGCTGCTCCGGCCATCTGGAGCTTTGCATGGCGGAAACCTACCAGCACCGTGCGCGCAAGCGTTTCGGCCAGAACTTCCTGCACGACGCCGGCGTGATCCACCGAATCCTGCGCGCCATCCACCCCCGCGAGGGCGAGCACCTGGTGGAGATCGGCCCGGGCCAGGGTGCGCTGACCGAAGGCCTCCTGGATAGCGGCGCGCAGCTGGACGTGGTGGAGCTGGACCTCGACCTGATTCCGATCCTGCAGAGTAAATTCGCTGATCGGGACAATTTCGCGCTGCATCAGGGCGACGCGCTGAAGTTCGACTTCGCGCGCCTGGGCGGTGAACCGGGCAGCCTGCGAATCGTCGGCAACCTGCCGTACAACATTTCCACACCGCTGATTTTTCACCTGCTCGAGCATGCCCACCTGATCCGCGACATGCACTTCATGCTGCAAAAGGAAGTGGTCGAACGCCTGGCCGCGCAGCCCGGCGGTGGCGATTGGGGTCGGCTGTCGCTGATGGTCCAGTACCACTGCCGGGTCGAGCATCTGTTCAATGTCGGCCCAGGCGCGTTCAATCCGGCACCGAAGGTCGATTCGGCCATCGTCCGTCTGGTTCCCCACGAGACCCTGCCGCATCCGGCACGCGACCCTCGGCAGCTCGAGCGAGTGGTACGCGAAGCCTTCAACCAGCGCCGCAAGACCCTGCGCAACACCCTAAAGGGCCTCCTCGATGCCGACGCCATCGAGGCTGCCGGCGTCGACGGGAGTCTGCGGCCCGAACAGCTCGACCTTGCTGCCTTCGTTCGGCTGGCGGACCAGCTGTCCCACGCTTAACTCGCCTTATCGAGAGGATGCCATGACCGACTCCCGCTATCGGATAGACGTCAGCGTCGCGACCCAATACCTGCCGGCGCAATCGCAACCGGAACAAAACCGCTATGCCTTTGCCTACACCGTAACTATCGAAAACAAAGGCCAGCTCTCTGCCCAGCTGCTTTCGCGTCACTGGATCATCACCGATGGCGACGGTCAGGTTCAGGAGGTCCGCGGCGACGGTGTGATCGGCGAACAGCCGGTCATCGCAGCCGGACAGCGGCACATCTACACCAGCGGCACACTGATGGCGACCCGGGTGGGCAGCATGCAGGGCAGTTACGCCATGCTTGCCGATGACGGGCGTGAATTCGAGGCCGTCATCGCGCCGTTCCGGCTGGCCGTACCCGGAGCATTGCATTGACCACCTATGCTGTCGGCGACCTGCAGGGTTGCCTCGACCCACTGCTTTGCCTGCTCAAGCAGGTCGATTTCAGCCCTTCGCGCGATTGCCTGTGGCTCGCCGGAGACCTGGTCAACCGCGGCCCGCAGTCCCTCGAAGCGCTGCGCTACGTTCGTGATCTGGGCGGCTCGGCCGTTACCGTGCTCGGTAACCATGACTTTCATTTGCTGGCCGTGGCGCACAATATCGAGCGGATGAAGAAAAACGATACCCTCAAGCCCATCCTCACGGCCGACGATCGCGCGGACCTGATCGACTGGCTGCGCCGGCAGAAACTCGTGCACCACGATGCCGACCGGAAAGTGACCATGGTGCATGCGGGGATTCCGCCCCAGTGGTCGCTGACCAAGGCGCTTCGGCGCGCGGCCGAGGTGGAACAGGCGCTGCAGAACGACGAGACCCTGCTGCCCTTTCTCGATGGCATGTACGGCAACCAACCGGCCAAGTGGAGCAAGGACCTGCACGGCGTGGCGCGCCTGCGCGTGATCACCAACTATTTCACCCGCATGCGCTTCTGCACCGCCGATGGCACCCTCGAGTTCGCCGCCAAAGAAGGCACCGATTCGGCCCCTCCCGGCTACGCACCATGGTTCAGCCACCCGAATCGCAAAATGCGCGGACAGAAGCTGATCTTTGGCCATTGGGCCGCGCTGGAAGGCAAGTGCGACGAACCCTACGTTTATGCCCTCGATACCGGCTGCGTCTGGGGCAACGAGATGACGTTGATGAACGTCGACAGTGGCGAACTGCATCATTGCGACTGCGAGGAAATCCCGACATGACAGAATTCAAACGAATCGCCCCCGAGCAGGCACAAACCCTGCGCAGCAACGGCGCGGTCGTCGTCGATATTCGCGACCCGCAGAGCTTCGCCAGCGGACACATCGCCGGCGCCACCCACCTGGACAACCACTCGTTGCCCGATTTCATCGCCGCCGCCGATTTCGATCAGCCGCTGATCGTGACCTGCTATCACGGCCACTCGAGCCAGAGCGCGGCCGCCTACCTGGCCCACCAGGGCTTTTCCGATGTCTACAGCCTTGATGGCGGCTTTGAGCTCTGGCGCAGCACTTTCCCCGGCGAAGTCGTCCAGTCCGACGAGTAATTTCGCCCCTTGCAGCCCGCGTATCCCGCGGGCTCCCTCGTCGGGCAACGTGCCCGGCGACACAGATTTACATCCTCGCACTTGAATTCACCGAAACCGAACTATCCTTAACTGCAGGCCATCCATACTGGAAAGCCCGTACCGGCTTTTTGGGCCTTTGGTTCGACCATGAGGGTGTTCGGGGGAACTCCATTTGGCCGGCTCTGTCGGTCGTCTCCTGAAAACATCGTGATCGCACCGGCCCTAGCATCGACCGAGGTGAAGTCATGAGCATTTTCAGCCACTTCCAGCAACGCTTCGAATCGACACGCCAGGAAGAATATTCGCTGCAGGAGTATCTCGATCTGTGCAAGCAGGAGCCCAGCACCTACGCCTCGGCGGCCGAGCGGCTGCTCATGGCAATCGGCGAACCCGAACTCCTCGATACCTCCACCGACCCGCGCATGTCGCGCATCTTTTCCAACAAGGTGATTCGCCGTTACCCGGCATTCGCGGACTTCCATGGCATGGAAGACTGCATCGAGCAGATCGTCTCCTACTTCCGCCATGCCGCTCAGGGCCTGGAAGAGAAGAAACAGATCCTCTATCTGCTGGGCCCGGTCGGCGGAGGCAAGTCCTCCCTGGCTGAAAAGCTCAAACAGTTGATGGAGCGCGTGCCCTTCTACGCCATCAAGGGCTCACCGGTATTCGAATCCCCGCTGGGGCTGTTCAACCCGGCCGAAGACGCCCAGATCCTCGAGGAGGACTACGGCATTCCGCAACGCTATCTCAACTCCATCATGTCGCCCTGGGCCACCAAGCGGCTGCAGGAGTTTGGCGGCGACATCAGCCAGTTCCGCGTGGTCAAGCTCTATCCCTCGATCCTTAACCAGATCGCCGTGGCCAAGACCGAGCCGGGCGACGAGAACAACCAGGACATTTCAGCCCTGGTCGGCAAGGTCGATATCCGCAAACTCGAGGAATTTCCACAGAACGATGCCGACGCTTACAGCTACTCGGGCGCGCTGTGCCGGGCCAACCAAGGCCTGATGGAATTCGTCGAGATGTTCAAGGCGCCGATCAAGGTGCTGCACCCGCTGCTCACCGCGACCCAGGAAGGCAACTACAACAGCACCGAAGGCCTCGGAGCGATTCCCTTCAATGGCATCCTGCTGGCCCACTCCAACGAGTCGGAATGGCACACCTTCCGCAACAACAAGAACAACGAGGCCTTCATCGACCGCATCTATATCGTCAAGGTGCCCTACTGCCTGCGCGTGTCGGATGAGGTCAAGATCTACGACAAGCTGCTGGTGAACAGCTCCCTGTCGCGCGCCCATTGCGCCCCCGACACGCTGAAGATGCTCGCCCAGTTCTCGGTGCTGTCGCGCCTGAAGGAGCCGGAAAACTCCAACATCTATTCGAAGATGCGCGTCTATGACGGTGAAAACCTCAAGGACACCGACCCCAAGGCAAAGTCGATCCAGGAATACCGCGACTCGGCCGGCGTCGATGAAGGCATGAACGGCCTGTCGACGCGCTTCGCCTTCAAGATCCTGTCGAAGGTATTCAACTTCGACCCCCACGAGATCGCCGCCAACCCGGTCCACCTGCTCTATGTGCTCGAACAGCAAATCGAGCAGGAGCAGTTCCCCGCCGAAGTCCGTGAACGCTACCTGCGCTACATCAAGGAGTATCTGGCGCCGCGCTATATCGAATTCATCGGCAAGGAGATCCAGACCGCGTACCTGGAGTCCTACAGCGAATACGGGCAAAACATCTTCGACCGCTATGTGCTGTACGCCGACTTCTGGATTCAGGACCAGGAATACCGCGACCCGGAAACCGGGGAAATCCTCAACCGCGTGGCGTTGAACGAAGAGCTGGAGAAGATCGAGAAGCCCGCCGGCATCAGCAACCCGAAGGACTTCCGCAACGAGATCGTCAACTTCGTGCTGCGTGCCCGCGCCAACAACAACGGGAAGAACCCTACCTGGCTCAGCTACGAGAAGCTGCGGGTGGTCATCGAGAAGAAGATGTTCTCCAACACCGAGGACCTGCTCCCGGTCATCAGCTTCAACGCAAAAGCCAGCAAGGAGGATCAGCAAAAACACAACGACTTCGTGGTACGCATGGTCGAGCGCGGCTACACCGAGAAGCAGGTCCGCCTGCTCTCCGAGTGGTATCTGCGGGTCCGTAAATCGCAGTAAGCAGCTGGAAGCCTGAAGCTGGAAGCAAACGCGGATCGCTTTCGGTTTCCGGCTCATGGCTTTCAGCTCAGCCCGGAGGGCCCGTATGAGTTATGTGATCGACCGACGCCTCAATGGCAAAAACAAGAGCACGGTTAACCGCCAGCGCTTCCTCAGGCGCTACCGTGGCCACATCAAGAAAGCGGTCGAGGAGGCGGTCAGCCGCCGCTCGATCACCGACATGGAACACGGCGAGCAGATCAGCATTCCCGGCCGCGATATCGACGAGCCGGTGCTGCATCACGGCCGCGGGGGACGCCAGACCATCGTTCATCCCGGCAACAAGGAATTCACCGCAGGCGAACGGATTCCGCGCCCGCAGGGCGGCGGCGGTGGTCAGGGCGCCGGCCAGGCCAGCAACAGCGGCGAAGGCATGGATGAATTTGTCTTCCAGATCACCCAGGAAGAGTTTCTCGACTTCATGTTCGAGGATCTCGAACTGCCCAACCTGGTCAAGCGACACCTGACCGGCGCCGAAACCTTCAAAACCGTACGCGCCGGCATCAGCAGCGACGGCAACCCCTCGCGCATCAACATCGTGCGCACGCTGCGCTCGGCCCATGCCCGACGCATCGCCCTCTCGGGCAGCAGCCGCGCCAAACTGCGTGAACTGAAAGCCGAACTCGAACGCCTGAAGCTCGAGGAGCCGGACAATTTCAGCGACATCCAGGCGACCGAAGCGGAAATCGAGCGACTGCAGGCGCGGGTCAAGCGCGTCCCTTTTCTCGACACCTTCGATCTCAAGTACAACCTGCTGAGCAAGCAGCCCAATCCCAGTTCGAAAGCCGTGATGTTCTGCCTGATGGACGTGTCGGGCTCGATGACGCAGGCGACCAAGGACATCGCCAAGCGCTTCTTCATCCTGTTGTACCTGTTCCTCAAGCGGAACTACGACAAGATCGACGTGGTGTTCATCCGTCACCACACCAGCGCCAAGGAAGTCGACGAGGAAGAGTTCTTCTACAGCCGGGAAACTGGCGGCACCATCGTCTCCAGTGCGTTGAAGCTGATGCAGGAGATCATGGCCGAGCGCTACCCGGTCGGCGAATGGAACATTTACGGCGCCCAAGCCTCGGATGGCGACAACTGGAACGATGATTCGCCCATCTGCCGGGACATCCTGATCAACCAGATCATGCCGTTCGTCCAGTACTACACCTATGTGGAAATCACCCCTCGCGAACATCAGGCGTTGTGGTACGAATATAACCAGGTGTGCGAAGCGTTCGGCGACTCCTTCGCCCAACAGCAGTTGGTGTCGGCCAGCGATATCTACCCGGTATTCCGCGAGCTGTTCCAGCGCCGGCTGGCTTGATCCAGCGGGCGCATGAAGCGAGGTGCGCAGTATGAAGCGTCAGCCCATTTCAACCGGTTCGGAATGGACCTTCGACCTGATCAAGGCCTACGACCGGGAGATCGGACGGATCGCCGAGCGTTACGCGCTCGATACCTATCCCAACCAGATCGAAGTCATCACCGCCGAGCAGATGATGGATGCCTACGCCTCGGTAGGCATGCCGCTGGGTTATCACCACTGGTCCTACGGCAAACAATTCCTGCATACCGAGAAGCACTACAGCCGCGGCCAGATGGGACTGGCGTACGAGATCGTGATCAATTCCGATCCGTGCATCGCCTACCTGATGGAAGAAAACACCATGACCATGCAGGCGCTGGTGATCGCCCACGCCTGCTATGGCCATAACAGCTTCTTCAAGGGCAACTACCTGTTCCGCACCTGGACCGACGCCAGTTCGATCATCGATTACCTGGTGTTCGCCAAGCAGTACATCATGCAGTGCGAGGAGCGCCACGGCATCGATGCAGTCGAGGACCTGCTCGACTCCTGCCATGCGCTGATGAACTATGGGGTCGACCGCTACAAGCGCCCCTACCCTATCTCGGCTGAAGAAGAACGGCGCCGGCAGAAGGACCGCGAAGAGCACCTGCAAAAGCAGATCAACGACCTGTGGCGCACCATCCCAAAGGGCGCGGACAAGGATCGCGAAACGGACGACAAGCGCTTCCCTGCCGAACCGCAGGAAAACATCCTCTACTTCATCGAAAAGCACGCGCCACTGCTCGAGCCTTGGCAACGCGAAGTGGTGCGCATCGTGCGCAAGATCGCGCAGTACTTCTATCCGCAGCGTCAGACCCAGGTGATGAACGAAGGTTGGGCGACCTTCTGGCACTACACGCTGATGAACGACCTCTACGATGAGGGCCTGGTCACCGACGGCTTCATGCTGGAGTTCCTCACTTCGCACACCAGCGTCATCTACCAGCCGGGCTTCGACAGCCCCTACTACAGCGGCATCAACCCCTACACCCTGGGGTTCGCCATGTACCAGGACATCCGGCGCATCTGCGAGAATCCCACCGAGGAAGACCAGCGCTGGTTTCCCGACATCGCCGGCAGCGACTGGCTGACCACGGTCAAGTTCGCAATGAACAACTTCAAGGACGAGAGCTTCATCCTGCAGTTCCTCTCACCCAAGGTGATCCGCGATCTGAAGCTGTTCAGCATCCTCGACGACGACAGCCGCGAGGATCTCCTGGTGCCTGCCATCCATGACGACAGCGGCTATCGCACCATTCGCGAACTGCTGGCGGCGCAATACAACCTCGGCAATCGCGAGCCCAACGTGCAGGTCTGGAATGTGGACCGGCGCGGCGACCGTTCGCTGACGCTGCGTCATCAACAGCACGACCGCAAACCGCTGGGAAAGTCCACCGAAGACGTGCTCAAGCACCTGCATCGTCTCTGGGGGTTCGATGTGCATCTGGAATCACGCCAGGACGATCGACTGATCACCACCCAGCACATGCCGCCGCGTACCGACGCGGAATCCGAAAGCCACTTCCCCCGCCTGGACCTGGCCATTCCGCCGATCTAGCGCTCACCACGGGTGGGGTACGCCACCCCACGCGCCTGCCGCTCGGCATCGCCGAGCTTGTGCCTTATCCTGCAGTGCTACGGAGGTGAGCATGCAGATATACAAGGTGGGCGGCGCGGTACGTGACCGTCTGTTGGACAGACCGGTCACAGAAGTGGACTGGGTGGTGGTCGGCGCAACGGCCGAAGAGATGCAGGCCCTGGGTTACCGCCCGGTCGGCGCGGATTTCCCGGTCTTTTTGCACCCCGAAAGCGGCGAGGAATATGCGCTGGCCCGCACCGAGCGCAAGAGCGGGCGCGGCTACGGCGGCTTCACCTTTTACGCCAGCCCGGACGTCACCCTCGAAGACGATCTCATCCGCCGCGACCTGACCATCAACGCCATTGCCGAAGACGATCGCGGCACGTTGGTGGACCCTTACGGTGGGCAGCGCGACCTCGCCGCCCGCCTGCTGCGCCACGTTTCCCCCGCGTTTGCCGAGGACCCGCTGCGAGTCCTGCGCGTCGCGCGCTTCGCCGCCCGTTACCACGAGCTGGGCTTCAGGGTCGCCGACGAGACGCTCGAGCTGATGCGCCGACTGGCCGAATCCGGCGAGCTGGAGGCACTGACCGCGGAGCGTAGCTGGAAGGAAATATCTCGCGCGCTGATGGAGCCGCGCCCCGATGTGTTCGTCCAGGTGCTGCGCGACTGCGGCGCGCTGGCTCGGATGCTGCCCGAGCTCGATGCCCTGTTCCCAGGCCACGCCGGCGAGCAACTGCTGCGCGTCCTGCGCCGGTGCGCGCAGCATGAGCAACCATTGCCGGTGCGCTGGGCTTGTCTGTTGCTCGGGCTCGCCTCGCAACAGACAACTGAAACCGAGCCCAAGCGGGCCGACACCCGGCAACTCGATGCGATCAGCCAACGGTTGAAAGTGCCACGCGACTGCCAGGAACTGGCCCGGCTCAGCGGCGAGTTCCACGCCCAGGCCCGACAGGCGACGGCGCTCGAGGCCGATACCCTGCTCGCCCTGCTGCAGCACTTCGATATCTACCGGCGCCCCGACCGTTTCGAGCAGTTCCTAGCCGTCTGCGAAATGGATGCCTTTGCGCGGGCCGACCAGATCGATGCGGTCCGCCGGCAAGCCGATTACCTGCGCCAAGCCGCTCAGGCCGCACGCTCGGTGCGCGTCGATCAACTGATGGAGCGAGGCTTTCAGGGCGCAGCATTGGGCGAGGCGATCAAGCGCGAACGGCTCGAGGCGCTCAGGGCCTATCGAGCGGGCTATGAAGGCGACGCTTGAAGCCTCTGGCGCAAGGGCGGGCTTCAGGCGCTACGGGAAACCGTCAGTGTCCGGCCGGGGATACGCCTTTATCAGCGCGCTCGGTGTCAATTCCAGGCCGCGCCATTGGAACGGTACCGGCCAGAGCTGCTGATCGATGGATGTAGCCGCCCAAAGCTCGGCAAACGAACGACCCACGCCCGGATGACGCATACCCGGCTCCAGCAGGGCCAGCGGCCACAGGACGAAGGCGTTTTTCAGTATCTCCGGGCGTGGCAGCAGCAAGCCATCGAACTGGCCTGCCCGGTCGCCGTACGTCAGCACGTCGATGTCCAACGGCAGCCCTTTGCGGTCGGGCGCATAACGACCGTTGTCCGCCTCGATGAACTTGAGCCGGCGGTCGAGTTCAAGTAATGGCAGGGCAGTGAAGCCATGCACCACCAGGTTATAGAAATTGCCGCTCTTGATGCCCACCGCCAGGCTTTCGAACACCGGCGAGCAGCGCATCCCGGCCAGCACCTCGCTCAGGGCTTCGAGACCTGCGAGCAGATGCCTTTCCCGAGCGATGTTGCTTCCCAGGCCCAACAATACCGGCGTCAGCGACATCCGCGTTCGATCTCCACGCCCAGCGCGGCCGCGCGAGGGTTGACGCCCGGCTTGGTCACCCGCAGTCGCAGCCAGACGATGCCGAATTCGCTCATCAGGCTGGCGGCCAGCCGTTCGGCGAAGGTTTCCACCAGTTCGAAGCGTGCCTGGTCGGCGAAGCGGTCGATGGACTCGACGACCCGGGCATAATCGAGCGCTTTGTCCAGCTCATCGTTCTGCGCCGCCGGGCGAATGTCCCAGCCCAGGGTCAGGTCGAGCCGCAGGCACTGGCGGATGCCACGTTCCCAGTCGTATGCACCGATCAGGGTGTCGACTTCGAGCCCTTCGATGAAAACCCTATCCACGCATCGTTCTCCTACACACGACAAACCCCTCGGGGCGCCGCTAGACTCAGGGCTCCCTGCCCCGGATGGAATTCATGTTCTGGCTGCTGACTCTGCTCGCCTACCTGCTCGGCTCGCTGTCATTCGCCATTGTGCTCAGTCGCCTGGCAGGCATGCCAGATCCTCGCGTCGGCGGCTCCGGCAACCCGGGTGCCACCAACATGCTCCGCCTGGCCGGCAAGCGCCTGGCGATCGCCACGCTGCTCGGCGACCTATGCAAAGGCCTGCTGCCCGTCCTGCTTGCCGCCCGGCTGGATCAGAACACGCAGCAACAAGCCTGGATCGGCCTGGCGGCGGTCTGCGGCCACCTGTACCCGCTGTACTTTCGCTTCCGTGGCGGCAAGGGCGTTGCCACCGCTGCTGGCGCCCTGCTCGGGCTCTACCCGCCCGCCGCACTGCTGTCGCTGGCTTGCTGGTTGCTCGTGTTCTCGCTCACCCGTACCAGCTCGGTGGCAGCACTGAGCGCCCTGCCGCTGACCCTTCCGTTGCTCGCCTGGCAACAGCCGGCTGCCCTGTTTCCGATGGCGCTGCTCGCCTGCCTGGTGATCTGGCGACACCGAAGCAATCTGCGCGACCTGCTGGCCGGACGCGAGCGCCACTTCTGACCCGCAAACCCTTCAGACCGGCTGCAACTGCTCCATCGGCCAGCGCGCCTGCACCTGAATTTCGGGGCCTTCATGCTGCCCGGCGAGCAAACGCTGGCAACCGGCATAGGCGATCATCGCACCGTTATCGGTGCAGAAGCGGGGGCGCGCATAGAACACCTTGCCTTTGAACTCACCGAGCATCGTTTCCAGCCCCTGGCGCAGCGAGCGATTGGCGCTCACTCCCCCGGCGATCACCAGGCTTTTCAGCCCGGTCTGCTTCAACGCCCTTCGGCATTTGATAGTCAAGGTCTCGACCACGGCCTGCTGGAATGCCAGAGCGATGTCGCAGCGGGTCTGCTCGCTGTCGTCTCCGGCCTCACGGCACTGCTGCCAGGTATTGAGGGTGAAGGTCTTTAGGCCGCTGAAGCTGAAGTCGAGCCCCGGACGATCGGTCATCGGCCGCGGAAAGACGAAGCGCCCGGCGACGCCCTGCTCGGCCAGGCGCGCAATCTCGGGACCGCCCGGGTACGGCAGGCCCATCAACTTGGCGGTCTTGTCGAACGCTTCGCCGGCGGCGTCGTCCACCGACTCGCCCAGCAACTCGTAACGCCCAATGCCATCGACGCGAACCAGCTGGGTATGGCCGCCCGAGACCAGCAAGGCGACGAACGGAAACGCCGGTGGCTGCTCCTCGAGCATCGGCGCCAGCAGATGACCTTCCATATGGTGCACGCCAAGCGCCGGAACGCCCCAGGCCAGGGCCAACGCCTGGGCACAGGATGCCCCCACCAGCAACGCACCTACCAACCCGGGGCCCGCGGTGTAAGCGACCGCATCGACATCGACCGCCTGTCGGCCAGCCTCGTCGAGCACCTGTCGGATGAGCGGCAACATGCGCTTGACGTGATCGCGCGAAGCCAGCTCCGGCACCACGCCACCGAATACTCGATGCAGGTCGATCTGACTGAAAAGCGCGTCGGCCAAGAGGCCGCGCTCGCTGTCGTAGAGCGCGACGCCGGTTTCATCGCAGGACGTTTCCAGACCCAGCACAAGCATGCTTGGAGACCTTCAAGGCAGCTAAAAAAGAAGCCGTGCATATTAATCGGCCCGGCAAGCGACCGACCAGCGCTTTTCGATTGGAGGCTTTGCATTCCCCTCGGCGAAGGGTTAACATCCGCAACCCTTAAAACCAGCGTGCTTGCGAGTCATTTGCCGAAGCGCGTTGTAACCGGTAAACAAGTGAAGGTACGTGCTGGATGCCCAATGTCAAAGTTAAAGAGAACGAACCCTTCGACGTAGCTCTGCGTCGCTTCAAGCGTTCGTGCGAAAAGGCCGGTGTTCTGGCCGAAGTTCGTAGCCGTGAGTTCTACGAAAAGCCGACTTCCGAGCGCAAGCGCAAAGCCGCCGCCGCGGTCAAGCGTCACGCCAAGAAAGTGCAGCGCGAACAGCGCCGCAGCGTGCGCCTGTACTGATTCAGTACAGCTGACGCCGCATAAAGCCCGGCCACGCCGGGCTTTGCACAAGACTCCGCTTCGCCAACCGGCGAATGGTCGGAGTTTTTTTCATTTCCAGTCGTATTGTTCGCCTAGCGATCGATGATAGCTGCCGACAAGGCTGACCGGAAGATGAGCGAGGTTACTCGGGCCTTACGGCCTGTGCTGTTGGCCTGCTTCAACGCGAGCGTATCAAGAGACTCATGGCCGGCCTGATTCCTCAATCTTTCATCGATGACCTGCTCAACCGCTCCGACATTGTCGAAGTGGTCGGCTCGCGCATCCAGCTGAAAAAAGCCGGCAAGAACTACACCGCGCGCTGCCCCTTCCATAACGAAAAGACACCCTCCTTCAGTGTCAGCCCAGACAAGCAGTTCTACTACTGCTTCGGCTGCGGCGCGGGCGGCAACGCCCTGGGCTTCGTCATGGACCACGACAACCTGGATTTCCCCCAGGCCGTCGAGGATCTGGCCCGGCGCGCCGGCATGGAAGTACCACGCGAAGAAGGCGGCCGCGCGCAGAAGCGCCAACCGGTGGACTCACCGCTCTACCCGCTTCTGGACGCCGCAGGCGAGTATTACCGCCAGGCGCTCAAGAGCCATCCCACCCGCAAGGCAGCCGTGGAATACCTCAAGGGCCGCGGCCTCTCCGGCGTGATCGCCCGGGATTTCGGCCTCGGTTTCGCCCCGCCGGGCTGGGACAACCTGATGAAGCATCTGGGCGGCGATGCACTGCAGCAGAAGGCGATGATCGACGCCGGCCTGCTGATCGAGAACGCCGACAACGGCAAGCGCTACGACCGCTTCCGCGACCGGGTGATGTTTCCGATTCGCGACAGTCGCGGCCGGGTGATCGCTTTCGGGGGGCGCGTCCTTGGCGACGACAAACCCAAGTACCTCAACTCACCGGAGACCCCGGTCTTTCACAAAGGCCAGGAACTCTACGGGCTCTATGAGGCACGCAAGGCTAACCGCGATCTCGACGAGATCATGGTGGTCGAGGGCTACATGGACGTAATCGCCCTGGCGCAACAGGGCCTGCGCAACGCCGTTGCCACCCTCGGCACCGCCACCAGCGAGGAGCACCTCAAGCGACTCTTCCGCATCGTGCCTCACGTGCTGTTCTGCTTCGACGGCGACATGGCCGGACGCAAGGCCGCCTGGCGCGCACTGGAAGCGACCCTGCCGAACCTGCAGGACGGACGTCGGGCGCGCTTCCTGTTCCTGCCCGACGGTGAAGATCCGGACAGCCTCGTGCGCGCCGAGGGCACCGACGCGTTCCGTGCACGCATCAATCAGCAGGCCCAGCCGTTGGCGGACTACTTCTTCCAGCAACTGAGCGAAGAAGCCGACCCTCGTTCACTCGAAGGCAAGGCCCACCTGGCCACGCTCGCCGCACCGCTGATCGAAAAGATCCCGGGCGCGAATTTACGCACCCTGATGCGACAGCGGCTGAGCGAGCTGACCGGCCTCAACGGCCAGGCGCTTCAGGAGATGAGCCAGAGTAGCCCGCGCCAGGAATCAGCCAGCCAGGACGAAGGCTACTACTTCGACACCAGCGAGCCCGAGGCTACCTATTACGAGCCGCATACCCCGAGCGAAGGCACAGAACGCAGCGGCAAGAAGGAATGGAAGAAAGGCGGCAAGAAGGACGGCAAGAAAGACTGGAAATCAGGCCGCAAGGGCGATGGCGCGCCACGTGGACCACGCACCCCGGCGACCGTCGAGCCGCCGGCGCTGACCACTCTGCGCACCCTGCTGCATCATCCCGAACTCGCACAGAAGGTCGAGGATGCTAGCCATTTCGCCGCCGAAGACGACACTTACGCGCAGTTGCTGGTTGCTTTGCTCGGCACGCTGCAGAAAAATCCGAAGCTGCGGACGCTGCAACTCATCGCCCGCTGGCACGGAACCGACCAAGGGCGACTTTTACGTGCCTTGGCGGAGAAAGAATGGCTAATTTCGGCCGATAACCTTGAACAACAGTTTTTCGACACTATAACTACCCTGGCCGCAAGACAACGCGAGCGCAGCCTGGAGCTGCTGCTTCGCAAGGCACGTCAGGGTGAACTTAGCGCAGAGGAAAAAGATCAACTGCGCAACCTATTGAACCGCTCATCATCTACCGCTACATCGACCTCAACTGGCGCGTGAGGTCCCTGCTCAGCTATAATGCTCAGCTTGTTTTCAGCCCGCCAGAACCGTCAGTGGATAGGGTTTTATGTCCGGAAAAGCGCAACAGCAGTCCCGCCTCAAAGAGTTGATCCAGCGTGGCCGTGAGCAGGGTTACCTGACTTACGCAGAGGTCAACGACCACCTGCCGGAGGATATTTCCGATCCGGAACAGGTGGAAGACATCATCCGCATGATCAACGACATGGGCATCAACGTATTCGAGGCTGCCCCCGATGCGGATGCTCTGTTGTTGGCCGAGGCCGATACCGACGAAGCGGCAGCTGAAGAAGCCGCCGCGGCGCTGGCGGCCGTCGAAACCGACATCGGTCGTACCACCGACCCGGTGCGCATGTACATGCGCGAAATGGGTACGGTCGAATTGCTGACCCGCGAAGGCGAGATCGAAATCGCCAAACGCATCGAGGAAGGCATTCGCGAAGTCATGAGCGCCATCGCTCACTTCCCCGGCACCGTGGACAGCATCCTCGCCGATTACGAGCGCGTCACCACTGAAGGTGGCCGGCTTTCCGACATCCTCAGCGGCTATATCGACCCTGACGACGATGGCGCCTCGGGTGTCGAAGTAGAGCCCGTCACGCCGCAAACCGCCGCCAAGCCGGCGGCCGATGACGACAAGGACGACGACGAGGAAGAAAGCGACGCCGACAGCGAAGAAGAAGAAGGCGATGGCGGCCCGGATCCGGAAGTGGCTCGTCAGCGCTTTGGTGCCGTTGCCGAGCAGCTGGAGAAGGCCAACAAGGCCCTCAAGAAGCACGGCCGCGATCACAAGCAGACCATCGAAGAGCTGCAGACACTGGCCGAGCTGTTCATGCCGATCAAGCTCGTGCCCAAGCAGTACGACGCTCTGGTCGAGCGTGTCCGCAGCGCCCTGCAGCAGGTCCGCGCCCAGGAACGCGCCATCATGCAGCTCTGCGTCCGTGACGCACGCATGCCTCGCGCCGATTTCCTGCGCCAGTTCCCGAGCAACGAGACCAACCTCGACTGGGCCGAGCAGCTTGCCGGCGGCAAAGCCAAGTACGCAGAGGCCATAGGCAACATCAAGGACGACATCCGCGCCGCTCAGCAGAAGCTGATCGACCTCCAGCAGGAATGTCACCTCGCGATCGCCGACATCAAGGACATCAACCGCCGCATGTCCATCGGCGAAGCCAAGGCCCGCCGTGCCAAGAAAGAAATGGTCGAGGCCAACCTGCGTCTGGTTATCTCGATTGCCAAGAAGTACACCAACCGCGGCCTGCAGTTCCTCGACTTGATCCAGGAAGGCAACATCGGCCTGATGAAGGCGGTGGACAAGTTCGAATACCGCCGCGGTTACAAGTTCTCGACCTACGCCACCTGGTGGATTCGCCAGGCGATCACTCGCTCCATCGCCGACCAGGCGCGGACCATCCGCATCCCGGTCCACATGATCGAGACGATCAACAAGCTCAACCGCATTTCTCGCCAGATGTTGCAGGAAATGGGTCGCGAACCGACGCCGGAAGAGCTGGGCGAGCGCATGGAGATGCCCGAGGACAAGATCCGCAAGGTATTGAAGATCGCCAAGGAACCGATCTCCATGGAAACCCCGATCGGCGACGACGAAGACTCGCACCTGGGTGACTTCATCGAGGACTCCGCCATGCAATCGCCGATCGACGTGGCGACCGTGGAAAGCCTCAAGGAAGCGACCCGCGAAGTACTCGCCGGCCTCACCGCACGGGAAGCCAAGGTACTGCGCATGCGCTTCGGTATCGACATGAACACCGACCACACCCTTGAGGAAGTCGGAAAGCAGTTCGATGTCACCCGCGAACGCATCCGCCAGATCGAAGCCAAGGCACTGCGCAAGCTACGCCACCCGACGAGAAGCGAGCACCTGCGCTCCTTCCTCGACGAGTGAAAACAAGAACCCCGGCCCAGGCCGGGGTTCTTGTTTCTGCGCTCTCGATACCCCGCCCCAGTGCCAGATCACAGCCCCAGCGCCACCCCTCATCCCATTGCACGCAACGGCCACAAACCTTGGCGCATGGGAAATCCCACCGGTATAATCCGCCGGCCTTCTGGGGGCCTATAGCTCAGTTGGTTAGAGCAGAGGACTCATAATCCTTTGGTCCACGGTTCGAGTCCGTGTGGGCCCACCATAAAATCAACGATTTAAGCCCGTCGCAATGACGGGCTTTTCGTTTGCGGCAGTTTTATCCCCGCTTTAGTCCGCATCTAATTTCTGAACTGGCAGGTTCTTCGCTGCACTCTTTCGATGGATAGGCTGCACGCGCGGTCGTACAGCGCGCATCAGCGTCGCTGCAGCAGCGCGCTGAGTAGGATGATGCCAGGCGAGGGCAAGCTGCGTCCGATTCGCCTCGGGGTCGGTGTGCGTCGCTAGCGGAGAATAACGGGCCGCAATTCATCTTCGCACCACTGCCTGAAGCTGGTCGGGGTACGGCTTGCAGGCGTGCGCTGCACCGCGCTGTCGAGCCCCTCGTTCTTGGCCTTGGCCATGTCGGTCATGCCCTGGGCCATGGCGTCCGACATGCCGCGCTGGACGAAGCCGGCCTTGTAGGCCTCGAAACTGACTTGCTGGTAGCGTACGGGCTTGCCCAGCACATCAGACATGATGCGCGCCATGTCGTTGAAGGACAGGTCTTCCGGACCGAGCACCGGCACTTCGCTGCGTCCGCTCCAGGAGGTGTCGAGCAGCAGCCTGGCGGCCACCGAGGCGATGTCGCGAGACGCCACCGCCGGCAGCTTGCGGTCGCCGTCGATCGGCAGGAAGAACACGCCCTGATCGCGGATCGGTTTGGCTTGGCGGGCAATGTTGTCCATGAACGACGGCATGGTCAGCGCACGAAAGTCCGCACCGGTGCCCGCGATTAGGTCGTCCATCGCCAGCGACGCGGTGACGTATCCAGCGCTGGCGGCCATCGGCGTACCGCGCCCCAGCGCGGAAATACCGACCACGCGCCGGACGCCATGCGCCGTGATGGCTTCGCAGGCCGGACGGGTGAATTCCACATAGGCTGCCATGACGCTTTCGGCGGTTGGATCTGCCGGGCACAACCAGAAAACGGTGTCTGCATCTTTGAATGCTTCGTCGACGACGGCGGAGTCGCCATGCGAGCCCTGCACGACTTCGATGCGACCTCGCGTTGCGGTGGGAAGACGCGAGGGGTCGCGCGCGATTACCCGGATCGAAACACCGCTGTGCAGGGCACCACTGTCCAGCAGGTTGTCGAGAACTTGATGGCCGATGTTGCCCGTCGGAGCGGTCACGACGATCCTGTTGCGCATGGACGTCGAGGCGGCATTTGAAAAGCGCGGAGTGCCAAGGCTCGCAAGCATGCCGGCACCGGCGCCCAGCACCAGGCCGCTTAGAAAGCGGCGCCTGTCGATGCCCTGCGCTGACTGCAGCAGTGCATCGCCTACAAAATCGGGATCTGCTTTCTTAACCATACGTCACCTCTTTGGCCAGACGGCATCGATGTGATGCTGACTGGTTACAAAGACTAGAGACCGATGTTTGTACGATCTATGCGCAGAAGTCTGCTTAATCTTCGCGATCGTCCATCGACCGACGCAGAGCCAGAATCGGGGAACGCGCAGAAAGCTTCTCTCAAAAATCCACGACGCTCAGGCCAATGCTCAACACCGTGCGACTGCGGTTGTAGTCGACCAGTGTGTCGCCGTATCCGTGGAACAACTGGGTATGCATGCGTAGATTGCTCGTCGCCGGATCACCGATGACCTTGAACCACTCGAGGCGAATCGATCCATGTCCGCTGCTGCGCAAATTGCTACGCAGCGTTGCATCGAAGGAGTTCGACCGGTCGGAGTTCCAACGGCCCGTGATCTCGGCCCGGCCGATGTAATCCGCGATGTCTGGATTGTCGTCATTCGCGGGAGCTTCCCTAATCCGGTGCCAGATGCGGCCGTTGATCTGGTAGCGATCGCCGATTTCCATACCGCCCATCAGGTAGACACGGTTCCAACTGCGCGAATGGGGCTCCGACTCCCCATTCGATTGGTGAACCACGCCCGCGCCGGCATAGCGAAGGCGCCAGCCGCCGGGCAAGCCGAAGTCAGTCGGGTACACGTACATGATTTCCGGCTCGTGGTCGGTGCTACGGAATGGCCGAGAGAGATCCTCGTTGAACAATTGCCAGGTCGACTGCTGGCTATAGCCAAGCCACAGTGAATCCTGCTTGATGTCGTTGCGCGTCAGCAGGTTCTGGGCGACCTTGGTGCGCAGCGACAGGCCTATACGCGCCTCACTGGCCTGATAGTCCGCGCCCTCGGCGGCCTGTCCGGCTGCCAGCGAAGCAGGCATCTCGGGACGGTTCGTCGCCGTTGAGATCGACATACTCAACGGCCGATAGCCGCGGATTCCGAAGGTTCCACAATCACTACCGGCTTCGAGTTCCCAGAACCGCGACAAGGCAGAGTACTGGCTGTCACGGCAGTCACCGGCCGGGCTGGCTGGCGCCACGCGGGTGACTGGGGTGTCATCTCTCGGCACTTCGCTGGGCTGCACGCGAGACAGCGTAGCCGGCTCGGCAGCTGCAGCCACGGTCTGTTGCTGCGCCCACTGGTCAAAGCAGACGAGGCGCGCGTCACGGCCGTCCAACTGTTGGCAATGCTGCCAGGTCGACTCCGCGGCCGGACCAACGGTCGCCGGTGGGCCAATCTCATTCGCGCGGGTCGCTGGAGCAGCGAGACAGGCGAACAGCCAGGCGAGCGCGGTGCGGCCCAGGATACTGGGAGGGATGACGCTCCCATGCGCGGCACGCTTGCGCCCCGGCTCATCCGTTCGCACGGAAACCTCCCAGGCGAGAGGCTAACCGCGCACCGACACGCGCCTGCAGCGCGAGCGTCGCCACCATCAGGCTGGGCAGGAAGGTCAGCGTGACGACCGTTGAGAACGCGATGCCGAACATCACGATGGCGCCCAGGCCCCGATAGAGCTCGGTGCCGGCGCCTGGGATCAGCACCAGCGGCGCCACGCCAAGGATGGTCGTCAGGCTCGACATCAAGATCGCCCGCAAGCGGATGCGGACCGCATCATCCACCGCCGAGGTGATCGACTCGGAGCCTTCCTCCAATCGCTTGTATGCCTCCTGAATGATCAAGATCGGGTTGTTGACCACAGCACCTAGCAGCACCAGGAAGCCGAGCAGCGTGATCATGTCGAACGGCTGGTGGATGCCGAAAGCAGCGCCGATGCCGTTGAGCATCGCCAGTCCGACGATCCCGCCGGCCAGCCCCAGCGGGATCGTAGCCATGACGAACAGTGGCCGCCCCCAGTGGCGGAAGATCGCTACCAGCATCAGATAGCACAGCAGTATTGCGATCAGGAAATTACCAGTGACCGCCTCACGCGTTTCCTGTAACTGGTCGCTGGCACCGGTGATGTTCATCGCGATGCCATGTGGAATCTCACCAGCGGCGACCATGGCCTCGATCAGCTCGCTGCGTACCCGCTCGACACCAGTCTCCAATGCCACTGAGCGCGGCGGCACGATGTTCAGCGTAACCGTACGGCGGCCATCCAGCCTGCGGATGCTGTCGGTATCGGCGGCCTCGTGCAGGTCGGCCAGCGCGGACAGCGGCACCACCGCCCCCGACGGCGTTGCGATCGGCAGCTCGCGAAGGAGATCCGCCCGTTGGCCCCTGCCCGCGCTGCTGAACAGATAGATGTCCACCCGACGATCGTCCAGGATCATCTCGTCGGCGAAGGCGCCATCGCTCAGCGCCGCCACCGAATAGCCGAAGCGTTCCGCATCCAGACCGACTTCTGCCAGGCGCTCCCAGCGCGGCCGCACCTCCAGTAGCGACTGGTCCAGGCTGAGCGAGCTGGGCTCAGAGCCGACTTGCGCGCCGTCGAACAGGATTCCGGCACGCGCATAGGCACGGTCGGCCACCTGATAGATCTGCGCGAGATCAGTGCCGGAAATGTTCAGGTTGATGCTGCGGGTACCACCGTCGTTGCTTGAGATGATGGAGCCGCGCGAGGCGAACGCTCGCATGCCCGGCCAAGCCGTGAAGCGCGTTTCAAGCGCCCCCATCAATGCCTGCAGGTCGTCGGGATCTTTGGGATCGGTGATGACGCTGATGCCCTGGGCATCGACGAACATCGAAAAGAAGCGCATGGCGGGCACGTCCGTCTCGCCCCGGTGGAAACGGGCCGGGTCGTCTTCGAGGCGCTGCTGCAACTCCGAAATCAGAACCTGCGCGATGCCCTCCATCTCCGCCAGGTTGTAGCCCGGCGGCGCAATCATACGAGAGAACACCCGCGCCTCTTCGCCCTCCGGCAGGTATTCAGCCGGCGGTGTCAGCCATACCACGGCCAACACCGATGCGCACAGCGTCCCAAGCAGGATCGCGGCCCGGCGCGTCGGCGTGCAGTAGGCCTTGCCAATAACGCGGCCGATCCGGTCGAATGCACCGCCGCCCGCGGACTCGGCGGGTGTCAACCCGGGTAGCAGCCGTGCCGCCATAGTAGGAAGCACCGTCACCGCAACCGCCATCGACGCCAAGATCGAGGCGGATATGGCGATGGCGATATCCGAGTAGAGCTGCCCGGCTTCCTGCTGGATGAACAGCGTAGGCGCGAACACCAGTACGGTAGTCAACGTGCAGGCCAGCACGGCGGGCCAGACCCGACTCACGCCTTCTACAGCAGCTTCGAAGGGCTTGAGGCCGCGCCGCCGTGCCTGGTCGATGCTCTCCAGCACGACGATGGTATTGTCCAGCGTCATACCGATGGCGAAGGCCACGCCGGCCATCGAGATCACATTGAGTGTGCGGCCGGCCAGCAGCAGGCCGATGAAGGCGGCAATGGTGCAGATCGGAATGGCGATGACGCCAACGAACGTGCTGCGGGCCGAGCGCAGGAAGGAGTACATCGCCAGCGTCGCCAGCAGCGTGCCTAGTAGAAGGTTGTTCCAGACGTTGGCGACGGAATCCTCCACGTAGCGTGCGTCCTCGTTGACAAGCGTCATCTCCAGACCCAGCGGCGCCAAGACCTCGGCATTGACGGCCTCGACCGCTGGCAGCATGGCGTTCTTGGTTTGTACAACGTTAGAACCCGTCTCGCGCTGAACCGAGAGGATCAACGCCGGCAATCCGTTGTAGTACGAGAGGGCGCGCAGTTCATGGTGACTGAGCTGCAGGTCGGCCACGTCGGACAGCCGCAGCAGAGCGCCGTCGTGCTCGGCGATGATCAGCGCACCGATGTCGGCAGGCTCGCGGAAGCGGCCAACGGTGCGCACCAGTACGCCGCGTTTTCCGCTGTCCAGGTCGCCCGCGGAGCGGTCGATGTTGCGCGCGCGCAGCGCGTTGCGTATGTCGCTCATGTCCAATCCGCGTTCGGCCAGGCGATACGGATCGACTTCGATGCGCACCTGCCGTTCTTCAGCACCGCGGATCTCGACCAGGGAGACGCCATCGACACGTTCCAGGCGCGGTCGTACCTCGTCTTCCAGGAAGCTACGCATCATCGCCAGGTCGAGGCTGGCGCCGCTTTCGGCGCGCGGCCCGACGCGGAAGTACATAAAGGGTTGGTTGGACGAGGAGGTCATGGTCAGCGCCGGCGCATCGACGTTCTCCGGATAGCCGGATACCTGGCTCAGCGCGTTGTTGGTGCGGATCAGGGCCTCGTTGATATCGGCGCCGTAGGGAAACTCCAGCTCGATGGTGGCCTGCCCAGTGCTGGCGGTCGAAACCATGCGGCGTAGACCGGGCAAGGAGCGCAGATACTGTTCCTGTTCGATCAGGATGTCCTGCTCGACATCCCGCGGCGAGGCCCCGGGCCAGCGCGTGTCCACGCTGATGGTGCGTACTTCCAAGTCCGGAATCATCTGCACCGGTACACGCAGCGCGGCGCTGATGCCCAGTACGCACATGATCAGGACCGCAACGGCGATCAGGGTGCTGTGTTGAAGAACGCGTCCGAATACCATTGCTCAGCGCTCTACCACGTCCACGGACTGGCCATCATCCAAGGCCTCGTTGCCACGGATCACGATCCGCTCCCCTTCTCTAACGCTGTCGTCGGCGATAGCGACCCGACCATTCTGCTCATAGAGCATCTGCACGGTGCGCCTGCGCGCCACGGGCTGGCCTCCGTCGTCGTCGATCACATAGACGCTGTGGCTGCCGTCGGGCTGGCGCAGCAACGCGTCACGGCTGATAGCCACCGTACCGCGCGTTGGCAAGAGCGAGATTTCGGCACGGGCGGAGGCGCCGGGGAGCAGTTGGCCCTGCGGATCATCCACCAGCAGCCGCAGCAGAAAGGTTCTCGCACCGGGATCGGTGACCGGTACCCGCGCCGCTGCACGCGCCGGCAAAGGCGCGCTACCGAGGGCATCGGCGAAGACGCGGAACTGCGCACCGTCGTCGATCTGACCGAAGCGCTCCTGCGGCACGCGCAGATCGAGACGAACGCGGTCGGTCGCTACCAGTGACAGCACCGGCGTGCCACGCTGAACCCACTCCCCGACCTCTGCGAGTTTTTCAGCGATCACGCCGGTAAACGGCGCCGGCAGTGCGTGCCGGGCGACGATCTCCTCCTGCTCGCGTGCACTGGCGCGGGCGGACTCTGCCGCCGCTCGAGCGAGCTCCAGGGCGGCGGTTCGCGCCCCGAGCTCCGTGGAGGCGATGGCCCTGTGTTCGACGAGCAGCTGCGCCTCGGTGACCAGGCGCTCGGCCTCGCGCACGGAAGCGGCGGCCTCCGCTGCTTCCGCACGAGTGCGCGCCAGCGCCTGGCGCGAGATGGCGGGATCGAGTTCGAGCAGTACCTGTCCTGCCTCGACCTGGTCGCCAGCATCGACATGCACGCGCGAAACCAGTCCGTCGGCGCGTGCCGACAGCCGCGCCTGACGTTCGGCGGTCAGCGTGCCAGATAGGGAGAAGCGTTCGCCGAACGCGGCCGGCTCGGCCACTGCTACTGCCACTCGCATTGCCGAGGCAGGCTGATTCGTCCCTTCATCCTCGGATGCGCTGTCGCATGCGGCAAGCAGATAGACGAGAGTCAGTGAAAAAACCGACCGAACCGCGGTGCGTACCGGCGGGTACTCATCGACGCCACGGACGGCATACAGGGCCGAGGGCGAAGCGCACATCGCGCATGTGGTCGGAGAGGGCAATCCCGGCAATCGGGCGTGGAGGCTCGAACAACTGTTTTGCATGATGTCGCGGCACCGGTAGTGGACGATGGTGTGGAGTCCGACGCTTGTGACAGGCAAAGCCTGCTGGGCATGCGGGCACCGTCGTCCATGCTTGATGTCCGACTTCGCTAGATCACGCTTGCACTCATGTGGGCCGCGGGTCCGCTGTACACCGTTGCTCCCGACAATAGGCGGCCTGAACGATACGAACCATGCGAGATGAGCCGGACTTCTTTTGCGATCGTCCATGACGGCGGCGCCAGACAACGCACTTACACCCCCTTACCACCCGCCGCCGGTGACTCGCGCATAGCCTGTAGCTTGCCCAGTCAGCACCTTATCGCTGCGCCAGCAGCTGCGAGATCGTCTGCGAGGCCATAATGTGGCTGTGCTATCTATACGATAAAGTTCCCCTTATCTTTGCAATCGTCCAGGGAAAGCCATGGATCCGCTCTCAGATGTTCTTTCGCTGTTGAAGCCGCGCAGCTACGTATCCTCGGGCGTGGACGCCGGGGGCGCCTGGTCGATCCAGTTCCCTGACCAGAACAAGCTCATCAAGTGCTACGCCGTAGTGACCGGAGAATGCTGGCTGGTCGTCGATGGAGTTCCTGAGGCCGCGCATCTTAAGCAAGGCGATTGCTTCGTCCTGCCGAGCGGACGCCCGTTCCGCCTGGCGAGCGACTTGGCGCTACCACCGGAGCCGTCCAGCAACTACTTCCCCCCGCCGCGCCCTGGCGCCGTCGTGAAGATTAACGGCGGAGGTGACTTCTTCCTCGTCGGCAGCCGTTTCGGCGTCAGCGGCGGGCATGCCGGCATCCTGATGGGCATGCTGCCGCCCATCGTGCATATCCACAATGAGTCGGAACAGGCCGCACTGCGCTGGTCGGTGGAGCGGATGATGCACGAACTGCATGACCCGCAGGCCGGCGGCTCTCTGATTGCCCAGCACCTCGCCCACATGATGTTGATTCAGGCCCTGCGACTGCATGTTGCCGAAGGCGAAGCGGACGGCGCGGGGTGGCTGTTCGGCGTGGCAGATAAGCAGTTGGGTCCAGCCATCAGCGCGATTCATGCCGACCCGGCGTACCGCTGGACTTTGCAAACGCTGGCCGGGCACGCCTGCATGTCGCGCTCGGCCTTCGCCCAGAAATTCAGAGAGACGGTAGGGGCGTCGCCCATGGAGTATGTGACGCGCTGGCGCATGCTGCTGGCGGGAGACAAGCTGGAGAATTCCAGCGATCCCGTTTCCGTCATCTCCCTATCGCTCGGCTACGAATCGGAAAGCGCGTTCAGCACAGCATTCAAGCGGGTAATGGGCGCTTCGCCTCGACAGTATTGCCGGCGAACGACATCCACCTAGAGCGACCCTGCCACCTTTGAAGGGTGCGAGTCAGCTCCAGTTCGATGCTCGCGATTGATGGTGCGAGCATCGCATCCTGTGGGGCCAATGCCATGGCGCGTTCGACACAGGAAGGTCAAGCGCCATGGGCTCAATGTTCAGCGTCACCCATTGGCGTATTCGATGATTGGCACAATCCGACCATCGAAGCGCACCACGTAGCTACCATCGAGCCAGTCATGACGAAAGCGGAAGTCGTTTCATCTCACGTTGGCTTGGGTTGAATTGGCGTCCTCCAAGGAGGGCAGTCCTGTCCCCACGCCGGCCCGTGTCGTCATGCTTCGCGGCGTGACATTGGAGCTTGGTGCCCGCACCAAGATGTATTGCCAGTTGGTTTGCCACTGCGCGAGCGCTGTTCCGTCACGCTCATAGATCAAGTCGAGGAAGGCCAAGGTGAGATCTGCCGTGGCAACCTTCACCTTGGCATTGAGCGATGGGCCGCCGGTGAATGAACGGTCGGTGAACATGCTGTGGGAGCCGCCATGGAATACGGCTAGCAGCTTGTGCGGATGGGCGATCGCATCGAAGATGGCCAGTCGATCCTCCACACCCGAGCGATAGCCCGGAATCTCGATCATGTCGTCGGTCGAGGTCACGTGGATAGTCGGAACCGACACGTTGCTCAGCACTGCCGCCAGATCGGGTTCGCCGTAGAACGGCGGTGCCGAAATGACGACCGCCGCGGAGAAGCGAGAATCCAGGTAGTTGATGGTCTGACCGTCTCTGACGACTTGCGCGCCGACCGTGAGCAGCGTGGTATTTGCGCCGTACGAATGGCCGGCCGCGACCAGGCGCTGGCGGTCTACCGCAGCACCACGGCTGCCCGTTTCGTCCGAGAGCATTCGGTCGAGCGCGAAGCGCACATCGCCGGCACGTGCGATGGCCTCCTTTTCCTGAGCCGCGGCCTGCAAACGACCAACCACACCGAACGGGTTGCCCCTCCAAAGCTCCACGTCACTGCCGACATGCTGGACGTGCAGGCTGGCGACGCCACGGGCCGACCAGTGTTTGCCGAGGTAACTGTAGCCTTGCCGAGAACCGCCGATGCCATGCGAGAACACCACCAATGGCACTGACGCGTCAGGCACGGTACCGGTTGGCCAGTAAAGGCGCGCTGGCACCGGGCGCGATCGAGATTGATCGACCCAGTCGAAATCAGTCACTAGATAGGGTGGCTCGGTGCCTTGTGCCTTCGCCGCCGGGTGCGACAAGGCCAACGCAGCCAACAGCAGCATGGCATTCACGTACCGCCGTCCCATGTTCACCCGCATTTCTAGCGTTTCCGGCGGGATGCCGCACACCTCAGGATTGAGGCCTTCGGTGACTGGCCTGCGTTCTGGGATATCGCTCATAAGACTCCTGGTGTCGAACCGCGCTGCTTCGGCTAGAAGACCTTGGCCGGAATGGGTTTGCGAGAGATTTGAAAGACGGCCGCTGGTGGAAGGTTCGCCAGAGTCCCGCCGACGTAGCGCGCCCGGAGGCCGAAACGCTCAAGGATCGCCCGAGGAACGGGGCAACGGGGGCCGTAGGTGAACTGATAGAACGCACCGTCTTGACGTAGATGTGCGAACGCTCCCCTCAGGATGCGTACAACTTGCAAGGGCGGCATCGAAAGCAAGGGCAGGCCACTGACCACCGCACCGGCCTTTTCTCTGCCGAATAGCTGTATGCCCCCGAGCCGGGCCGCATCCATGCAGAAGACTCTGATCGCTGGGAACTCCTCTCGCAGACTTCGCGCGAAGTGCGAGCCGAACTCGACGAGGGCAAGTTGTTCCTGTGGAATGCCCCTTTCAATGAGCTGTCGTGTAAACACGCCCGTACCTGCGCCGAGTTCGATCACGGGCGCGTCGTTGAGTGAGACTCCGCTCGTGATCAGCGTGGCGAGCGCTTTGCTCGATGGGGCGATTGCGGCGACGCGCCTAGGCGCACTGACCCAGTTGCATAGAAAGCTAAGTTGCTCGTTCATAGGACAAAGACTCGATTGAGGGACGCCAGCGGATCAGCAGGGACTTATTTCGGATGGTGGCGTTGGAGTCCTGCGCCTCGTCCATGGAAAAAACACGTCACGATTCGATCAACAGCCTCAGCAGGCGCTGCCTATACCAGCGCCTGCTGAGGCTGTTTGGCGACCGCTGGATAGCCTCGGGTTTCGCCAAGCAGCCAGGGCCGAAGATCGCGCAGAGCGCGTCGCCGACTGCGATCAGGTAGAAGAGGCGCTTGCCCCTGACGATGCGATCAACGGCCGCGCGCGGGGAACCTCGTGCCGGTGATCTCTTCGGTGATTGTCCACAGACGGGCAGCGGCCGCAGCATCGCTGGCGAGCGGGGGGACGGTCGCCAGGCCAAGCGGCCCCGCCATCTCGTTCGGGCCAGTCGGCCCGTAGTAGGCTCCGCCTTGCGCCTCGGGTGCGGTGGCGGCATACAGCGTGGGCACTGCGCCCTGGGTCGCGGTCTGGAGGTGCTCACGCATGGCAGACCATTGACGTCCCTGTTCGCTTTCCAGGCCGGGGCCGCGTGCGACCAGTTCGGTCACCGCGACACCGGGGTGGGCGGCCAGGCTCTGGATGCCCCAGCCTGCGGCATCGCTGCGCCGTTGCAGTTCGAACGCAAACATCAAACATGCCAGTTTGGACTGAGCGTAGGTAAGCATCGGCTCGTACGCCTGCGTGAACTGAAGGTCGTCGAAATTGATGCTGCCACGGTGAACGGCAATACTGGACAACGTCACGACGCGAGGAGAATCGCTCTTGCGCAACAGCGGCAACAGCTCGGCAGTCAGAACAAAGTGCCCCGCGTAGTTCGTGGCGAATTGCATCTCCAAGCCATCCGCGGAGGTGCCGCGCTCGGGAGGCGCCATGATGGCCGCGTTGTTGATCAGTCCATCCAGTCGGGGCAGCGTGGTGCCGAGACGTTGGCCCAGCGCACGGACCGAGGACAGATCGGACAGGTCAACGGATTCGAACTGCACCTGGGCTTTGGGCACTTCCTGCTTGATCCGGTCGATCGCTTCCTGACCCCGCTGGGGGTTGCGCGCCGCGATCACAACCTGGGCACCCGCGGCAGCCAGGGTTTTGGCGTCCTCATACCCCATGCCACTGGTTCCGCCAGTGACAAGGAAGATGCGCCCCTTCTGAGATGGCATGTCGGCAGGGTTCCAATCGGGTTGGGGCGAGCTCTGCGCCGCCGCGCTGCCCACGGCAATTACGCAGCTCAGCAGCACGCCACAGGCGGCGAGGCGGCTTTGCCATCCGGAACGCGCCATACGCGTATTTCTCGTTCGCAGTACGTTGATCATCTTTGTGCCCTCAAGTTGGAGAATTGCATCGAGGGGTCAGAAGCGTCTGAGCAATCGAAGCAATCCTGTCGACGAACGTTTACTCGGAAAGAAATCAAAGAACACAACCCAGCCGGGTTGACTGCTGCGTAAGCAAAGCCAAACGCTTTTCCGCCTCACTGGAGGCAAAGGCCGCTTGACCGTAGCGGGCTGCCACGATGAAGGGCACAACAGCGCGCCAGGAATCACTCTTGGCCTGATCTGCGACAGCCTTCGACGCACTTCCCTCCTCTGCTTGCTGGGCCAACTCTGCGCAAGACAGTGTTCCGAACTGCGGCTCGTCCACCGTGCTCTTGGGAGCCTGAGCGCAAGCAGTCAAGAGCACAGGAACCACCAGCAAGGCCGAGAATCGGACTGGTAACTTCGTCCTCGCGTCGGCAGGACGAGCGAGCTTGGTAAGTGTTCGTGCAGACAGGTTCATCTCGTGGTTCCAATAGCCATGGGTTGGTTTCCTACCTTGGTATGCAGAAGGCTTGGGGTCGCATCTATCGCGCGGCCCTAGTCCGCGCTCGCGCCACGGGCGGACCAGGGCCGAACTGCGCACCGTCGGATGCCGCAGGCGCGGCGGGCGCCGTAAGCTGCTCCACGCGCCGTGCTTGCGCGCGCCCCAGCCAGATGGCCAGTGCGACCCAGATCAGCGCCAGCGGCAAGACAGCGCCGATCAGTGCGCCCATTGCCAGTCCCAGCCTTCCGAACGCGCCTTCGGTCTGTGCGCCTACGACGTCCCCGGCGCGGTAGATGAAGGTATCTATGAAGGCCTTGGCCTTGTATTTCTCCTCGCGACTGACCACGGTGAACAAAGCTTCCCGCGCAGGCCGGGTGATGCCGCGTTGTACGGCGCGGTTGGTAGCTTCGAGCAGGATCAGCACCACGAACGAACCGTAGACCGCCAGGCCGATGAAGCCGAGCGCGGTGGCCGCCGGCAGGATCGCCAATGCCACGCCGAGGCCGAAGCGCTTGATGATATTTCCGGTCAGGGTGAGTTGCAGGACCAGCACCGCGACCTGCGTCCACATGTCGATGTTGCCGAAGATCGCTGTGCGCGCATCGGTGTCGTCGGTCACTTGCGCGACCATCTGCAGGCGGGTGAAATAGACGAGCGTCGCCACCACGGTCATCAGCAGGATGTAACCGGCGATGCCGGTCAGGTAGGGAGACCGGAACACCGCGCGCAAGCCCGACCAGGCGCTGCCGCCGATTCGCTCGCCCTCGCTCGCGAAACCGGTCGTCTCAACGGATGTGTCGCTAGGCGCCCGGTCCGGCGCCGCTCGAACCAGAAGCCAGGCCATGGCAAGCGCCAGCAACAGGAATCCGCACGCAACAAGAAGCAGGTTAGGTGTACCCAGCGGCCGGGCCAATTGCGACGTGAGCCACGGTCCGAAAATCGCACCGAGCGTGCCGCCGACCGAGATCAGGGCGAAGAAGCGTTTGCCCTGATCGCTGGTGAAGCGGTCGGCCAGCAACGCCCAGAACACCATGGTCGCGAATAGGTTGAACACGCTGTACCAGACGAAGAACACCTGGCCGCTGCGCTGGCCCACAGAGTCGGGAGCGAACATCAGTAAAGCCCAGAAACCCACCAGACTCAGCACGAAGAATCCGTAGGTCGTGCCGATGAACTGCAGCCGCCGCAGGCGGCTGACCAACCAACCGAACAACGGGTTCACCGCCAACGTGAAAACTGCTGTGCCGATGAACAGCCAGCGGATGCTCTCGATGCCACGCTCCATCCCCAAGGCGTCGCGCGCCGGCCGCAGCAGCATCAGCGCGGTCAGTACGAAAAAGAAAAACAGGGCCGCGATCAGCACCGGCCCGACCTCCTCGCGACGAAGATTGAGTAGGGCTTGCAGCATGCGGGGACGGCGCGGGACGGGTGTCGTGGTTCGGCTCATGGGAATAAGCTCCTGTACCGGAACACGTCGGCGCCGGAAACGAGAGTGGGGATCGGGTCGGTCGCCAGTCGCGAAGGGAGCAGAGGCGAGCGATCAATCAGCGAGGGCGCTAAGGGAACCGCGTGCCGCTGAGCTCCTCGCTGATCGCCCAAAGGCGCGAGGCCGTGTCGGCATCCGTGGCAGCGGGGGGTACCTTGGCGAGGCCGAGCGGGCCGCGCACTTCCATCATGCCCGTAGGCCCGTAGTAGGTTCCGCCTTGTGCCTCCACCGCGGTGGCGGCATATAGCGTCGGCAACGCGCCCTGCGCGGCCGGCTGGAACAGAAACGGCAGGTTGCGACGAACGAACCCCGAAACGCCGCCGCGATTGGCCAACAGGTTGGTGCGCGAGACTCCCGGATGAGATGCAAGGCTCTGTATGCCCCAACCTCGTGCATCGCTGCGCCGTTGCAGTTCCCGAGCAAACATCAGGCAGGCCAGCTTCGATTGGCTATAGGCAGCCATTGGATCGTAGTCTTGCTCGAATTGCATATCCTGGAAGTGGATGGCACCGCCGCGGGCGGCGGCTATGCTGGACAACGTGACGACGCGGGGCGAATCGGCCCTTTGCAACAACGGCAGTAGCTCTGCGGTCAAGGCGAAGTGGCCCAGGTAGTTGACGGCAAATTGCATTTCGAACCCGTCCGCCGATGTACCGCGTTCCGGCGGTTCCATGATTCCCGCATTGTTGATCAGGCCGTCGAGACGGGGGAGCGTCGCATTGAGGCGCTCACTCAGCGCGCGGACCGACGACAGGTCAGCCAAGTCGAGCGACTCGAAGCGCAAGCGCGCGTCGGGCGTTTGCTGGCGGATGCTCGTGATCGCTTCCTCGCCTTGCTTCGAATTGCGCGCCGCGATCACGACCTGCGCACCTGCGCCGGCCAGGGCTTTGGCGCTTTCGTACCCGATGCCGCTCGTGCCGCCCGTGACGAGGAAGATGCGCCCCTTCTGAGAAGGCATGTCGGCAGCGCTCCAATCGGGTTTGGGCGGGCTCTGATCAATCGAACCGCCCGAGGCACTTGCAGAGATCACTAGTAAACCGAGGGTGGCGAGGCAGGTTCGCCACCGGGAGTACGCATGCCGCGCCTTAGAATCTAAGGTCGCCGTTCCAGTGGCAACCGCAGTGCGGGAGCGCCAAGAGTGGGTATTGGAATCTGTCCAGTTAGCCATGGTCTTTGCCTTGCTGGGGAAAGGAACGTAAGCTAGATGCATAAATATCTGCACTGAGTGCCAAATCTAATGCACTCAGTGCAGACACGCAATAGGCCATTTAAAATGTCGGAAATTCCTGCCAGTTCAGGCATCGCACCTTCAGAAGGCTTGCGCGAACGCAAGCGCCGCGAAACACGCCAGCGCATCGCCGAAGCCGCGTTGAGCTTGTTCCTCGCCAACGGCTACCACGGCACAACGCTGGACGACATCGCGGCAGCCGCCGGCATCTCGCGCCGCACCTTCTTCTCGTACTTCAAGTCGAAGGACGACATCATCTTGTTCGGACTGGATGCCGATTCGGCCATGCTGATTGCCGATCTGCTGAAGACATCGCCCGACGTACCGCCGCTTGATGCCGTTCGTAATGTGATGGTGAAGCGCATCGAGCGCTATACGAGCGAGGAGATGATCGCTATCGACAATCTGATGATGTCGAGCGAAACGCTGCTTGTGCGCAAGCAGGCACACTATGCGGAACAGGAGCGGTCGCTCTTCAACGCACTGTGCGAGGTCTGGCGACAGCCCGAGCGCCGTCCGGCGCTGCGGATGGTGGCCATGGTGTCCATCGGTGCGATGCGAGTCGCGCTGTCGTCATGGCGAGAGCAGACCGGCCCGCGAAAGCCGGCGGCCAAGTTCCTGCGGGACGCCTTCGACAGTTTGAGAACAGAGCTTTAACCCTGCATCGCCAAGCAAGCGCTCTTTAGCTCGAACCGTTTAGCTGATCGAATTTCTGCTTTGGTGAACTCTTGGCGAATCAAGAAATTTCGCCGTCTGCTCGCTGGCAGTGAGCCCGGCTGTGCGGATCAGTATTAGCGCATCCCAGTGCCGGGCGGTGGCCAAAGCTTTTAAAACCGTCACGCGCCAGGTAGCCCGGCTCTGTTGCGCACTAAATCACCTGCCTTTGCGCATCTGGCCCAGAGAGCGCCAGCTGCGGAACCGCCGGCGTGCTCATGAATACGCTTCTCTTAACAGGTGCATACCGAATCCGTTAAAGATCCAGCACAAGCCTCGCACTCTTCGACCGAGAGCAGCAGGGGGTGAACTGGTCGTTCGCTGCCTGTTCCGCCTCGGTCATGAACAGGTCGCGGTGATCCGGTTCGCCCTCCAGCACACGGGTCAGGCAGGTGCCGCAGATGCCCTGTTCGCAGGACAGCGGCACGATGACGCCTGCCGCTTCCAGCACCTGGGCGACGCTCTGGTCAGCAGGCACCTGAAACACCTGCCCACTGCTGCTCAGCTGGATTTCGAAACTGCCGTCGTCCGCCTGGGCGGTGGGCGCTGCGCTGAAGTACTCCCGGTGCAGGTTCGCTTCGTCCCAACCCTGCGCCTTCGCCGTGCCCAGCACGTGGTCCATGAAACCGCCAGGGCCGCAGACGTACAGGTGCGTGCCCTCGGCCGGCTCGGACAACAGCGCCGATGCGTCCAGCGGCTCGCCACCGTTGCCGTCGTCGAAATGGAAGTGCACGCGGTCGCTGAAGGAGGCCTGGCGTAGCCGCTCGACGAAGGCCGCGCGCTCGGCGGAGCGCGCGCAGTAGTGCAGCTCGAAATCGCCGCCCATGTGGGCCAGTCGCTCGGCCATGCAAAGGATCGGCGTGATGCCGATGCCCCCGGCGAACAGCAGGCTTCGTCGCGCCTCATGCGCCAGGGGAAACAAGTTGCGGGGTTCGCTGATCTGCAGCTCGGTGCCTTCGGTCAGCGCGTGGATGGCTTCGGAGCCACCGCGCGACGCGGGATCCTTCAACACGCCGATCTGGTAGCGATGGGACTCGTCCGGGTGGTTGCACAGCGAGTACTGGCGGATCAGCCCATCTGGCAAATGCACGTCGATGTGGGAGCCTGCACTGAAGGCCGGCAATGGCGCGCCGTCTTCACGAACCAACTCGATGCCGACGATATCCAGCGCTTCCTGCCTGCACGCGGCGACCCTGACGGTGATCATGCCGCACCTCCACCCACGATCTTCACCGGCACGACATCGGGTTCGGATTCGGCGGCGATGAGCCGGTCGAGAATCTTGCGCGCCTGGACGCCCCCGGCATCGATGTTGAGCTTGAGCAGGGTGCGATCGGGATAGGCCAGCAGGTTGCGCTGCTGACGCTCGAGCATCTCCAGGTCTTCCGAGAATATCTTGCCCTGGCCCTCACGGATCGACTCGGTCAGCGCCTGATCCTGCGGGTTGAAGCTGCGCGCCATGCCCCAGAAGTACCAGATCGAGGTCTCGGTCTCGGGGGTGATGAAGTCCACCACGATGCTCGACGCCTTGTACTTCGGATCGGCGTCATAGCCGCCGTGGCCGGCATGGGCGACGCCCACTTCGATCAATACGTGGCTCGGCGGGCTGAAGCGGCAGATCTGCCAGCGGTCCACGGGCACGTCGTCGGCGAGGTTGTTGCCGCGCAACGCCATCTGCCAGAACGGCGGCGCCATGATGTTTTCCATGTGCCGGGCGGTGGTGACGGTGTCGCCGTCCACTGTGGTCTTGGGCGCCGCCTCGTCGATTTCCTTCTGGCCAATGCTCGAGGCATGGACATAGGTTTCGTGGGTCAGGTCCATGAGGTTATCGATCATCAGCCGGTAGTCGCAGCCGATGTGGAACAGCCCACCGCCATAAGCCCAGTCGGGGCTGTCGGCCCATTCCAGATGATGAATGCTGGCCGGGTCGGCCTTTTCCTGATCGCCAGGCCAAACCCAGATGAAGCCGTAGCGCTCTTCCACCGCGAAACGCTTGTTGCATGGGAATCCGCGCACACGCTGGCCGGGCATGGAGACGACGCTGCCGTCGCAGCCCATGACCAGGCCGTGATAGCCGCACACCAGATTGCCGTCCTCTACGTATCCCAGCGACAGGGGCGCGCCGCGGTGCGGGCAGAAGTCTTCCACCGCCGCGACACGTCCCTGATGGCCTCGATAGAAGACGATGCGTTCACCGCAGATCATTCGGCCTAGCGGTTTGCTGTCGATTTCGTCGGGGGTACAGGCGACATACCAAGCATTCTTGGGGAACATCACGGCCTCCTATCGGGCTTTGTTATCGTTGTATTGGATCCAATTAAGCCCGGAGAAAAACTTCCCCGTCAACCACTCGACCCAGCCTCCGTCGACGAGCGGCTGGGGATGACTGGGTTAGAATGCGGCCTCCTTTCCCTCTGCACGGCAGACGCCACGTCATGAGCAAACCCGGCCAGCATGTACTGATCACCCTGCGCAAGATGATCGCCTCGGGCGAGCTTCCAGCAGGAGAGCGCCTCGCCGAGATTCCTACCGCCGAGTCGCTTGGCGTCTCCCGCATGCCGGTGCGCATCGCCTTTCGCACGCTCGAGCAGGAGGGGCTGCTGAGCAAGGCTGGAGCACGTGGCTACGTCGTGCGCGCGGTCAGCCCCGACGAGATCGCGGGCGCTGTCGAGATCCGCGGAGTGCTTGAAGGCCTGGCCGCGCGCCAGGCCGCCGAAAGGGGTCTATCGCCGGACATCCGGGCGGCTCTGGAAAAGTGCCTGGATGATGGCGACGCGCTATTCGCCAAGGGTTATGTCACCGAAGAGGATCTGGAGGTCTATCACGACATCAACCTGCGCTTTCACCAGCTTCTGCTCGAAGCCAGCGGCAATCCGGCAATTGCCGTGACCCTGGTCAGAAACGAGAACCTGCCGTTCGCTTCGGTCAGCGCACTGGCGGTGAACCTCAGCGACCTGACACGCGAATTTCGCCGCTTCAACTTCGCCCACATGCAGCACCACACCGTGGTCGACGCGCTGGTCCACGGTCAGGGGGCTCGGGCCGAACTGATCATGCGCGAGCACGCCAACGTCACCCTGCGCTATCGGGAAATGCTCAGCGCGCCGCACAAAGATCAGGTCGTCATCCTCAGGAAATGATTTGTTCGATTACCGAACGAATGTCGCTTTCGCTTATTGATCACTGGATCCATTAGTGAAAAGTTAGCCTCGCTTATACAAAAATAATTACGAGGATCATCGTCATGCCGTGTCATGCCTCCGCTGTCGCCTACCCACCCGCACCCAAGGCCTCTCCCCGTCGCTCGCTCGACTCGACGCACTGACGGAGAACCTGCCCATGAACAACCCATTGCGTAACGCCGTGGATGCCGGTTCGATGAACCGCTTCCAATGGACCGCCATCGGTATCTGCATCGTGCTGAACATGATCGACGGCTTCGATGTTCTGGTCATGGCATTCACCGCGGCCTCGGTGTCTGCCGAGTGGAACCTGAGCGGATCGGAAATCGGCATGCTCCTCAGCGCCGGGCTATTCGGCATGGCCGGAGGCTCGTTGTTCATCGCGCCCTGGGCCGATCGCTTCGGACGCCGCCCGCTGATCCTGTTCTGCCTCGCCCTTTCCGGCACCAGCATGGTCATGGCCGCCTACAGCCAGAGCCCGACCCAGCTGGGCCTGCTGCGCATGGTCACCGGTCTGGGAATCGGCGGCATCCTGGCCAGCAGCAACGTCATTGCCAGCGAGTACTCGAACAAACGCTGGCGCGGCCTGGCGGTGAGCCTTCAATCGACCGGCTACGCACTGGGCGCCACCTTTGGCGGCATGATCGCGGTCTACCTGCTGGGGCAGTTCGGCTGGCGCTCGGTGTTCCTGTTCGGCGGCGTGGCGACCCTCGCCGCCATCCCGCTGACGATCCTCTGCCTGCCTGAGTCCATCGACTACCTGGTCTCCCGGCGCCCTGCCAACGCCCTGGCACGCCTCAACAAGCTGGCCCTGCGCCTGGGCCAGGCGCCACTTGGCTCGATGCCCGTCGCCAGTGAGGAAGGGCCGTCCACCGCCAGCGCGACCTTCAAGCGGCTGTTTGCGCCGGATCTGCTGAGCAGCACGCTGCTGCTGTGGGCCGCCTTTTTCCTGGTGATGTTCGGCTTCTACTTCGTCATGAGCTGGACGCCAAAACTGCTCGTGTCCGCCGGACTTTCGGCCGAACAAGGCGTCACCGGGGGTGTGCTGCTGAGCGTCGGCGGCATCTTCGGCTCCACTCTGCTCGGCCTCGCCTCAGCTCGCTTCAAGCTGCACCACATCCTGGCGCTGTTCATGATCGTGACGGCGATTCTGCTGGCCGTCTTCGTCGGCACCACGTCGAACCTGACTGCCGCCTTCGTCATCGGCGCATTGATCGGTCTGTTCGCCAACGGCTGCGTGGCCGGGCTGTACGCCACATCTCCGCTGGTCTACGACGCCTCGGTCAGGGCCACCGGAGTGGGTTGGGGCATCGGCATCGGCCGCATCGGGGCGATCCTTTCGCCGCTGGTCGCCGGCCACCTGATCGACGCCAACTGGCATCCGAGCCAGCTGTACATCGCCTACGGCATGGTTTTCGTCGCCGCTGCCTGCGTCGTGCTGATGTTCCGGCTGCCTACGTCCCGCCCCGCTGTCGCGCTTGGCTGATCGCCGGGCGCACACCCCGCGCCTTCGCTTATCTGAATTCCGCTGCCGCTCGGTGGCGGAATGCATCCGAGAAACCGCCAGGTTCAACGGTGCGCGCAATCAGAGCCCTGGCACAGGTTCATCCTGACTGGCTGGACCTGTGTCCGCGGGCGTATCGGCTGGGTGACTGACCGACATGCCTGCTGAACGCAAAGCTGAAGGAACTTGCAGATCCATACCCCACACGTTCGGCGACATCGGAGATCGACAGGCCATCACGACGAAGCAGTTCCTGCGCGACTCGCATGCGCCAAGCCAGCAGGTATTCCATCGGCGCCACGCCCACGGTGCGCGTAAAGCGCTCGAAGAACGCGGAGCGAGAAAGAGCGGCCGCCTTGCCCAATTGATCGACAGTCCACGGGTGCTCCACATGGGCGTGCATTTGCCGAAGCGCCGGAGCCAGACGCTCATCGCCCAGGCCTCGCAACAAGCCTGGAGGGGCGCTCTCCGTCGTCTTCGAGCGCATCGCTTCGACCAGCAACAGGTCGACGAGCCGCGAAAGCATGAAATCGCTACCCGGTTTCTGGACCGCAGACTCTTCGCCCACCATCTGCACCAGTTGCTGCAGCCGTGTCGAGCCTTGCACATGCACCACGTCCGGCAGCAGGGACATCAGCAGCCCCGGATCCACACAGTCGAACAGGAAGGTGCCGCCTAGTGACTTCATGTCCGGGGCGCCTCCCTGTTCGCCATAGCGCAACTCGTCACTACCGCCGGCAATGTCATGCGGGTTCAGGTAGACAGGAGGTACCGGCGCAAAACTGGACAACATGAAGCCCGGAGTCGACGGCAGCAGGATGAAATCGCCCGCGCTGATGCTGATCGGCTCATGCCCATCGACCACCAGCAACGCGCTTCCTTCCAGCATGATGCAGAAGCTCGGCAGCCCGTAGCGGGAATAACGCACAGCCCAATTCCCCTTGCCACTGACGACGTTGGCAAAGACCGCTCGTGGATGCAGGAACCTGACGACTTCGGAAAGTGGGTCCATCATATTCGGACGATCGCTAAAGTAATCAGGATTTCCACCTTAGATCATCCACGGCCGACTGCCTATTGTGTCTCCGAGTCAAATCCACTCTCGGAGACTGAAATGAAAACTGTACTCATCACCGGCTGTTCTTCCGGCTATGGCCTGGAAATCGCGCGCCACTTTCACACCCAGGGCTGGAAGGTCATCGCCACGATGCGTACGCCCTGCCGGGACCTGCTCCCCGATGACGAGCGTATTCACGTGTTGCCACTGGACGTAACCCGGCCCGACAGCATCGCGCTTGCCCTGGAAGCCAGCGGGCCGATCGATGTGCTGGTGAACAACGCCGGCATCGGTTTGTTCGGAGCGTTCGAAGCAACCCCCATGGCAACCGTACGTGAGATTTTCGAGACCAACACCTTCGGTGTGATGGCGATGTGTCAGGCGATCATCCCGCAATTCCGGGCCCGCAGAGCAGGCACTATCGTCAACGTGACCTCGAGCGTGGCGCTGGCTCCGATGCCCTTGGTGGCCGCCTATACCGCCAGCAAAATGGCCATAGAAGGGTTCACCGCCTCCCTTGAGCATGAGCTGAAGAGCTTCGACATCAGCGTGAAGCTGGTAGAGCCTGGCTATGGCCCCACGACCCGCTTCACTTCCAATGGGCAGGCACGCATGCAGGGGCTGATCCCCAAGCCGTACGCTCCATTCGCCCAGAAGGTGTTCATGGCGTTCACCCAAACCGGCGAGGTGACGAGGGAAGCCGATGTAGCGGAAGCCGTATGGCGTGCAGCCAACGGTTCCTCGCACCAGCTACGCTTCCCAGCCGGGGCCGACGCGATCGCCTTGGCAGGCGCGCAATAGTCAGCGTGCCTCTTGGGTTGTTGGGATGGCTTTCGTATCCGCAGAGGAAGAGTCGCCAGGTTAACTACATAGGGCATCCAACCTTCTCATCCAGACGGCTACATCAATACATGGCTGATGCGGATGGGTTGATTGGATATAAGCCTGGCTACCCCATCCCAGCGACCGCGTCCTACCCTTCTGGCGCGCGCGCAGGAATGAACAACTCGAAGCATGTCACGCCCCGCTCGCTGCTGACCGTGTGGTTTCCCTGGTGCAGTTGCATGATGGTCGCGACGATGGACAGGCCCAGTCCATTGGCCTGAGCGGAGCGTTCGCGAGACGCATCGACGCGATAAAAGCGCTCGAACAACCTGGGCAGGTGTTCGGCCTCGATGGTGGGGCCGTGGTTGATCACTTTCAGGCTGACGCCGTCTGCCGATGGGGTGGCCTGGATCAGCAGTTCGGAATCGGGCGCTCCGTACTGGATGGCATTGGCGCACAGGTTGGCCAAGGCACGACGCAGCAACATGGGGTCGGCCCAGATCAGCCCCTCGCCCTGGACGCGGATCGCGATGCCCACGTCTGCCGCCGGGCCTTCGAAGTAGTCGGCGATCCGGGCAATTTCGTCACCGGCATCCAGTTCCTGACGTTGACGCAGCGCGCTAGCCGGATCGGTTCGCGCCAGGAAGAGCATGTTTTCCAGCATCCGTGCCAGGCGTTCAAGCTCTTCGACATTGGAGGCCAGCAGTTGCTGATAATCCTCCACGTTGCGCTCTTGTTGCAGGGCGACCTGGGTCTCGCCAAGCAGGTTGTTGATGGGCGTGCGCAGTTCGTGGGCCATATCGGTGGAAACCTGGCTCAACTGGACGAAGCCTTTCGCCAGACGCTCGAGCATCGTGTTGAAGGCGTCGATCATCGGTAGCAGTTCCAGAGGCGCGCCCCGGGTGTCGAGACGTTCGGCCAGGTTGCCGACACCGATCCGCTGGGTATGCCGGGCAAGGCGGCGCAGGTGCAAAAGCTCACGGCGGACCAGCAGGTAGCCGCATACCGCCAGTGCCACGGCAGCGATACTGGCAAGGATGAATACGGTCAGCCGGTAGTTGGCCAGTACAGCGGTGCGCTCGGTCATCAGGCGTCCGGTGACCACCTGCAGATGCCCCAGATCGCCTGCATCGATGCTCGCCGACAAGGCCGCCAGGGGCACGCCATCGACGCCGGGGTAATGCCGCACATCGGCCAGGCTCAGCGGGCGATTCATCTCTACGGGCGTCAATGAAGGCACCTCCAGACCGCCCGGATTCACCACGAGCAAAGGCTTTTTCCCCGCCGCACCGACGATCAGCATGGATTCCCGATTGCCCAGCATGTTCTCGAACAGTGCCGGTTTGGTCCTGATCAGTTCCAGCGTGTTGCTGTCGTTCAGGAAGGTTCGCAGCTGGTCGACGCGGTAGACCAGCGCCGCGTCATCCCGGCGCATCAATTCGCTCTCCAGCCCGCGGTACAGCGCCACGCCCAAGGTGGCCAGCGAGACGAACGCCAGTAACGCGAACAGCAGCGCCAGACGCAGGGTCAGCGAGTGGTGACGGGATAGAGGCTTGGCAAGCGGCAGGTCGGCGTTCATGGCTGGATGTCACAGCGGTAACCGATACCGCGCACGCTGTGAATCAGTTTGCCCTGGAACGGATCGTCGACTTTCATCCGCAGCCGCCGTACGGCGACATCGACCACATTGGTGTCGCTGTCGAAGTTCATGTCCCATACGCGCGACGCGATAAGCGTACGTGACAGCACCTGGCCCTGATGGGTGACGAACAAGTGCAGCAGGGCGAACTCCTTGTTGGTCAGCATGATTCGTGTTCCCGCCCGGGTGACGCGACGCTTGAGGACGTCGATGTGCAAGTCACCCACGTGCACGTGTTCTTCCTCCCGGAGCGGGCCACGTCGCGTGAGGGTGCGCAAGCGGGCCACCAGTTCGGCGAAGGAGAACGGTTTTATCAGGTAATCGTCGGCCCCCAGCTCCAGGCCCTTGATGCGATCGGCGATATCGTCACGGGCGGTCAGAAACAGGACCGGTGTATCGGCTTCCTTGCGCAAGCGGCGCAACACTTCCCAGCCGTCCATTTCCGGCATCATGACGTCCAGCACGATGACATCGAAGGCATTCTCAAGCGCCAGGTGCAAACCATCGGCACCATCACGGGCGAGGCAGACGGAATACCCCAGCTCTTGCAGGCCATTGAACAGGTAGTTGCCCGCCTTGATCTCATCTTCAACGACGAGGATGTTCATGAATATCCACCTGATTCGGCGTCGACAAACGTGAAGTAGCCGCCCGGCCCCATTCGCATCGATTCTTACATGACAGGACCAAGGCGCATGGCACCAATCCCAATCGCTCAGCTTCGGTGAAAGCCGGACCTGCGACGGTGAGCATGGCGAAGCCGAGGATAAGCCTTTCATTGGGTAACGCCGCAGTTTCGGCGGCAGTCGGCAAAACAACCGGGGTAACGGGTTTGCCGACAGTCGCCGCACTGCGAACTTGACGGGAATGGGCTACGGGTTGCGCCCTGCAGCCTCGAGGATCAGGTCGGCGATTTCCCTGGAGTGGGAGACCAGCGACAGGTGGCTCGACGGCAACTCGATGGTCGTGGCCCCCATGCGCTTGGCCAGGAAACGCTGCAAGTCCGGGCTGATCGTCTGGTCTTCGCTGGAAACCGCATACCAGGACGGCTTGCCATGCCAGGCGGCAACACTGGTGCGGCCGCTGAACAGCGTCTTGGCGATCGGCTGTTGCGCGGCATACAAGGCCAGCGCCTTGTCGTGCGGGACGTCGCTGGCAAAGTACTTCAGGAAGGCATCCTGCTTGAGGGTCACGAAGCCGGCATGCTCCTGGGTGCCGGAACGCACCGGCATGGTTGGGTAATTGGCGGACAGCGCGACAAAATCCTCATTGGCGTCGGGAGCACGCGCAGCGACATAGACCAGCGACTGGACTTTCGGGTCGACGCCCGCCTCACTGACCACCGTGCCCGCATAGGAATGGCCAACCAGAACGGTCGGTCCGTCCTGTTGATCCAGTACTCGCCGAGTGGCCGCGACATCATCGGCCAACGAAGTCAGCGGGTTCTGCACGGCGGTGACGTTCAGCCCCGCGGCCTGCAACCGCACGATCACGTCAGACCAGCTGGACCCGTCTGCCCAGGAGCCATGCACCAACACAACGTTGTTGGCCTTGCCCGGTGCAGCGCTGCCGGCCATGGCAGTACCGGCGCTCAGCATCAGTAGCGAACCGGCTGCTGCCAGGAAGAATTTGATCGGTGATTTCATGCTCGTACCCTCGTCATCGTCAGTGGTAGGTGCGTCATCCGCTAGGGGTGACTGACGAAGCAAAGGTATGAAGCGAGGGTGCCATCAAGCCTGACAATTCAATGACAAGTTTGTAATGCAATGCCATGAGGGTGCATCGGCACCCTTCGCAGCGACGAACCCAGAAAGGGCTTCCGGAGGGCCGGATAGACCGACAAGGTGAAGCCAAGCATCGACAGCTACGAGTGCTCCTGCGCGATCACCTGCTGCAGCGTCGCATTGCAGGTAGGCGCATTAGCATACGCCCAATGGGCAAGGTGAAGCGCACCCCCGAGCTGCCGCAGATTGGACGTCAGCTCGGTTCGGCAATGCCCTGCGGTCAACGCCAGAGCGCCCGGTCGCACTGCGCTTACTGTAGAAGGCCCGCCGTGGCGACCGCTCAGGCCGGCTGCGCTGCCGCGGCAGCCGGACGCGCCACTGCGCCGGTCTGCAGCACATTGCCCTGCCGCGAATAGACGGCCACGCCGCCAACCCAGGTCGTCTGCAGCGACAGCGGCGAGCCGTCGAGCTCGCTCAGCCATAGCAGGTCGGCGTCGTAGCCAGGCGCGATGCAGCCCTTGCGCTCGCCCAGCCCGGCGGCGCGGGCCGGGTTCTCGCTGACCAGCTTCCAGGCCTGCGCCAGCGGCAGCAGGCCCAGCTCGGCAACGGTGAACGCCGCGCGGTACAGGCTGGGGTAGTGGTAGTCACTGCACAGCACATCCACCAGACCCTGCTCGATGGCCTCGCGCACGCCGATGGCGCCGACGTGCGAGCCGCCACGCACCAGGTTCGGCGCGCCCATCAGCACCGCGGCGCCGGCCTGCTGGCTGGCCCGCGCGGTGTGCTCGCACATCGGGAACTCGGCAATGGACACGCCCAGGTCGCGCGCCCGCGATACGTCCTCCAGGGTCTCGTCGTCATGCGAGGCCAGCGCCACGCCGTAACGGTGCGCCGCGGCGGCGAGTTCGGCGCTCTGCCGCTCGCCGAGTACGCGGTTGGCCTGCAGCCGCTGCAGGAAGCCCTCGACCTCGTCGTCGGGCATCGACACCCGGCGCTTGAGCCCGGCGAGGTAGCGCTGCACCTTGCGCGCATCGTCCATCGGCGGCAGGTGATCGTTCAGCGACAACAAGTGCACGCGCCCGGACGTCAGCCAGCCGAGCAGTTCGTCGTGGTCGTCGGTGTTCACTTTCTCGTGGCGGATATGCACCCGCGCCTGGCAAGCGAAGCGCGGCATCAGCCGCTCCAGCGCGTCGAGCAGGCCGCGCACGGTCTCGCGGCTGCGCGGGCCGGGCTCGAAGCCGTCGGTGATGCTGTAAAAGAAAGTGGTGATGCCATTGGCCACCAGCGATGCGTCGTTGGCCGCCAACGCCAGTTCCAGCGGGAACTGGGTGCCGGCGCGCGGGGTGATGTGGCGCTCGAAGGCATCGCCGTGCAGATCGATGATACCCGGCAGCAGGTAGCCGCCCTGCCCCTCGATGCGTGCCGAACCGGCCTGGGGCGCGGCGCCGATCGCCTGGATGCGGCCGTCGGCGACCGAGACCGAGGTCGGCTCGGACCAGCCTTCCGGCATCAGCACGCGGATGTTTTCGATGACGAAGCTGTTGAGGCCGGCCGAGCCGGGCACGGGAAATCTGGACATGGAGCCTCCGTGGCTGGAAGGAATGGGCTGATTCGTCGGCTTAGGCGTTCTGGCGCATCAGCCGTCGGCGCATGTGCGAGGAGAACTGCTCCACGACGAACACCAGCAGGAAAATCATCAGGACGATGGTCGCCGCCTGGTCGTAGCGGAACATCTCCATCGAGACCGCCAGTTCGGCGCCGATGCCGCCGGCGCCGACCAGGCCGAGCACCACCGACGAGCGCACGGCCTTTTCCAGCGAGAACAGGCTGGAATTGATCAGGCTCGGCAGCGCGCCGGGCAGCAGCACCACGGCCATGCGGTCGAGCGGGCTGGCGCCGATCGAGGCCAGCGCCTCGGAGGGGCCGGGATCGACCTCCTCCAGCGCTTCGGCGAAGAAGCGCGCGCAGAAGCCGATGGTGTCGACGATGATGGTCAGCGTGCCAGCGAAGGTGCCGAGGCCCACGGAGGCCACGAAGAACAGCGCCCAGGCCAGGTCCGGCACGGTGCGAAAGAAGCTGATCAGCGCGCGGGTGGCGTGGCGCACCGCGGCATGCGGCGAGGTATTGCGCGCCGCCAGCAGCGCCATGGGAATGCTCAGCAGGATGCCGAACACGGTGCCGACGAGAGCCATCTGGAAGGTCACCAGGATCGCCTGGGCCACCGGCCAGGCGCGGTCGGTTGCTGGCGGCATCATCTCCCCACCGATCACCGCCATGTTCGGCAGGCCTTTCAGCAGCTCGGACAGGGACAGGCCGGCGCTGGACATCGACCAGAGCAGGAACAGCACGAACAGTGCAATCAGCACCTGAGTCAGCCAGCTCGGCCGTTCGAAGCGCTCCGGCAGCGGTGCCCGCTCGGCGGCCATCGATGGATTACGCGGAAGATCAGGCATAGAAGCCTCGCAGGCTGGTGAGGGTTTCCGCGCCGCTGGCGCTGTCGAGCATCAGCTGGCGGTCGCGCACGCCGAGAATGCGGTCGGCGTAATGCAGCGCGTGCTCGATGTGATGGGAGACGAAGAACAGCGTCAGGCCACGCGCCCTGCCCAGGGCCGCGAACAGTTCCATGATTTCCTCGCCGGACTGCGGATCGAGGCTGGCGGTCGGCTCGTCGGCGAAGAGGATGCTCGGGTCCTGCATCAGCGCCCGGGCGATCGCCACCCGCTGGGATTGCCCGCCGGACAGCTCGTCGCAGCGCTTGTGCGCCAGAGGGGCCAGACCGACCTGCTCCAGGCAGTGCAGGGCCTTCTCGCGGTCGGCCTGGGTGGCCAGCCCCTGCAGCCAGTGGCGCGGGCCGCCGTGATGGGCGAGGCTGCCGTGCAGCACGTTGGACAGCGCGGAGAGCCTGGGCACCAGGCAGTGCTTCTGGAACACGAAGCCGACCCGGTTGCGCGCCTGGCGCAGGCCGCGCCCGGACTTGCCGCACAGGCTCACGCCATCGAGCACGATGCGCCCGGCGTCCGGCTCGATCAGCCGTACGCAACAGCGCAGCAGGGTGCTCTTGCCGGCCCCGTTGGCACCGATCAGGGCAACCGACTGGCCGGGATTCAGGCGGAAACTGATGTCGGCGAACACCGGGGTGTCGCTGTTGGCGAAGCGTTTGGTCAACCCCTCGACCTGCAGCGGGCAGGCGGTGTCCGCGGCGGCGAAGGTCGAACGCAGGGCCTGGGCAAGGCTGGGCATGGCAGCTCCTGTGCGCCCGCAGCGGCGGGCGCGTTGCGGAAACTCAGTCGCCGATGAAGTCGGCGTATTCGGGGAAGCCGGCGGTGGCGTACATCGACCGCACGTACTGGTACTGGCTGTCCTTGACGTTGGTGATGAAGCGCATGCCGGAATACTTCTGGTTGTCCTTGCCGGTGAGGATCGCGGCGATCAGCGCGTCCGAATGCTCGACGAAGGCCTGGCGAATGACGGTCACCACCTTGTCATCCACATGGCTGCCGGCCATCAGCACGTCATGGGGCAGATCGGGCCCGCGGGCGATGACCCGGAACGCGCCCGGCTGCAGGCCGCCCTTCTCCATCTCCTGCTGGCGCAGCGAGAGGAAGTTCTGGTGGTTCATGCCGATGGCGGCGACGTCGCCACGCTTGAGCGCTTCCCAGAGCACGGGGATCTTGGTGTTGACGATCTGTACGTCCCGCTGCGGCTCGAGCCCCGCATCCGCCAGCGCCTGGATCGGGCCCAGGTGCTTGGAGGTCGAACCGACTTCGCCGAAACCGACCTTGCTGCCCTTCAGATCCGCGACCGTGCCGTAGGGGCCGTCGGCCATGGTGATGATGGTGGCGAAATAGTCTGGACGGGACAGCCCGACGACGATCCTGGCGTTCGCCCGCTTCTGCATCACCACGTATTCGGCCGGGCCGGTGAGCACGAAGTCGACCTTGTTGAAACGCAGCGCCTCGACCGCGGCGGTGCGGTTGGTCACCGGCAGGAATTCGATCTCGTAGCCGGTCACCTTGGCCAGCTCGTTCTTGAATGCGCCGAACTCGCGCTGCAGCTCTTCCAGGCCGACCAGGTCGGTCACCGCCAGCTTGACCGTCTCGGCCTGCGCCAGCGACGCGAAGCAGACCATCCCGGCAAGCACCACCCCCACGCGTTTGATCAGCGACATCACCCTCACCCACCGTTGTCTATACAGGTTCAGGGACTATCGCAGGGCAATCTGACAGTGAGATGTTGGGGCCATGACAACTGCGTGACCCTGAGGCAAGACGCGCCTGCCATCGCCCTGCGGAAGCGGGCTCCACATGCCGCGTGTTACAGCATCCGCCCGTCATGGGCCAGGCTGACACCCGCCGGCAGCGCCGCCGGATGCTCCAGCAACCAGGCGTCGAGGGTGTGGCCGATGTGGGTCAGCACCGTCTCGGTCGGGCGCAGCCGCTCGACGATCTCCAGCGCGCGGGGCAGGTCGTTGTGGTTGCGCGGCTCCGGCTGCGGTGGCGCCGAACAGTCCAGCACCAACAGGTCCAGCGGCTGCGCCGCGAGCACGGCAGCGCTCGGTTCGGCGAGCCCGAGGGTGTCGGTGAGGTAGGCGATGCGCCGCCCCTGCCCTTCGAGCAGGTAGCCGAGGGTCGGCTTGGAATGTTCCAGCGGCACAGCGGTCACCGTCAGGGCGCCCAGCTCGCGGCGCTCGAAGGCGGCGAACGGCCGCGAGAAATCAAGAATGCCGGGGTGTTTGTAGAGGTCGGCCAGGCCCTCGGCGTCCGCCGGGCCGTGCACCGGGATCGTCAACCCGAGCCCCCAGCGCAGGTGCAGCAGGCCCTGAGCGTGGTCGGCGTGATAGTGGGTGAGCAGGATGCCGCTCAGCGCATGCGGCGGGAAACGCTCGGTGAGGTCGGTGAGGCCGGCGTCCAGCAGCCAGCGCTGCTCGCCGCATTCGACCAGTGCGCTGCACGGCCCCCGCCGGTGCGCCGGCTCCCGTCGCGCGCGTTCGCAGGCGACGCAGTCGCAACCGTAGACCGGCACTTGGCGGGCATTGCCGCTGCCGAGCAGGGTCAGGCGCATGCGCGCCCCCGGATCAGCCGCAGCAGCGCCTCGGCGGTCTGCGCCAGGCTGCCGGAGTTGTCCAGCCGCTGGCAGCTCTCGTCGTCCAGTCGCACGTGACCGTTGCGCGCCAGACGCGCCTCGATTTCTTCCGCGGTTTCGCGGCCGCGCGCCAACAGTCGCTGGCGCAGCTCCTGCGGCTCGACGGTGAGCAGCACCGGATGCAGCTCCGGGTAGCGCTGCCGGGCCTCGGCCAGGTGCCCGCGCGAGCCGTTGACCAGCACGTCGCGGCCCTCGGCCAGCCACTCGTCGATCTGCCGTGGGATGCCGTAGGCCAGCCCGTTGGCGCGCCAGTGAAGGGCGAAGGCGCCTTCTGCCAGCATCTGCTCGAACCGCTGTGGCGAAACACCGAGCGCATCCTCGCCGACCGCTTCCGGCGAGCGGGTGATGACGCGCCGGGCGATTTGCCCGCCGGCCGACAGCACGCGTTCGCGCACGGCCTCCAGCAGGCTGTCCTTGCCGGAACCCGAGGGGCCCATCAGATAGATCAACCGTCCGCTCATCAGAACACCCGCTCCCCTGTGCGCCAGACCTGCCGTACCACCGCCTGAATACCGACCGCCCGCGCCTGCAGCAGATCGGCACGCAGGCCGACCTGCAGCTCGCCGCGATCGGCCAACCCGGCGGCCACCGCCGGCGCGCGGGTGACGGTGGCCACTGCCCGTGGCAGGTCGTAGGCATTGTCCTGCTCGGCCAGCATCAGCGCGGCCGGCAGCAGGCTCGCCGGATAATAGTCGCTGGAGAGAATATCGAGCACGCCTTGGCGCGCCAGTTCGGCGGCGGCGATGTTGCCTGAATGCGAGCCGCCGCGGACCACGTTCGGCGCGCCCATCAACACCTTGAGCCCGGCACGGTGGCTGGCCTGGGCGGCCTCCAGGGTGGTCGGGAACTCGGCGATGGACATGCCGAAGCCGGCCGACTCGGCGACGTGCTCGAGGGTCGCGTCGTCGTGGCTGGCGATCGACAGCCCGCGCGCCTGACACTCCTCGACGATGACACGCCGCTGGCGGTCGCTGTGTTCCAGCGAATTGGCCTTCTGCTGGCGGGTGAAGGCAGCCATCTGCTCGGCGTCGAACTGGTACTTACCCATGTAGTACTCGCGGTACTTGTCCTCTTGGACGAACTGACGCTGGCCCGGCGAGTGGTCCATCACCGAGACCAGCTGCACCAACGGGTGCCCGACCAGGTCGCGAAACACGCCCAGGGTGTCGGGGTGACAGACCTCGCAGCGCAGGTGCAGGCGGTGTTCGGCGCGGCTGTGCCCCTGCATCGCGGCACTGGCGATCGCCTCGAGCATGATCGGCAGCTGCTGCATGCGCTTGCCCTTGGGATTGACGTCGCCGATCGACAGCGCATCGAACACCGTGGTGATGCCGGCGGCGATGATCTGCGCGTCATGGCTGAGCACCGCCGAGGCCGACGGCCAGTCGACGCCTGGCCGCGGGGTCATGTGCTTTTCCAGGTTGTCGGTGTGCAGTTCGACCAACCCCGGCAGCAGGTAGTCGCCGCCCAGGTCGAGCGCCTGCGGCAGGCCGCTGCGCCCTTCGTCGATGGCGGCGATGACCCCGTCGCGCACCACCAGGCAGCCGTCGAAGACCCGGTCGGCGGTAACCAGGCGGGCATTGCTCAGGATGAGTTCAGCTGGCATTGGCGTATTCCTCGCCGGTCATGTCCAAGTAACGGTCGGCCACCGCCTCGCGGGCGGCGCGGTCGTGGAAGATGCCGATCACGGCGGTGCCGTCGGCCTTGGCCTCGGCGATCAGCTGCAGCACCACCTGGCGGTTGGCCTCATCCAGCGAGGCGGTGGGTTCATCGAGCAGTAGCACCGGCCACTCGACCATGAACCCGCGCGCCAGGTTGACCCGCTGTTGCTCGCCGCCGGAGAAGGTGCCGGGCGCCAACGTCCAGAGACGCTCGGGGATATTCAGCCGGGTCAGCAGCTGGCGGGCGCGGACCTCGGCCCGCTCGCGCGACCAGCCACGCGCCAGCGCCGGCTCCATCACCACGTCGAGGCAGGACACCCGCGGAATCACCCGCAGGAACTGGCTGACGTAGCCGAGGGTTTCGCGGCGCACGGCGAGCACCTGGCGCGGCGCGGCGCCGATCAGCTCCATCGGCGCGCCGCGGTGCAGGATGCGGATACTGCCGTCGGCCAGGTAGTTGCCATACAGGCTGCGCAGCAGGGTCGACTTGCCGGCGCCGGAACGGCCATGCAGCACCAGGCATTCGCCGGCACGCACCTCGAAGCTCAGCCCTTCGAGCACCCGCAGCACAACGCCCTGCTGCTGGTGCAGGGTGAAGCGCTTGTGCAGGTCGCGGACTTCGATCGGGTTGTTCATGGGTTACCTCGCAACGAAAGGAGGGAAATGGGGGCCGCGCATGGCCGGCTCGATGGCGGGGTGTCCTGACCAGGGGTGGACTGATTCGTACGGCGCCCCCTCATGGCTGCAGCACCGAGGACACCAGCAGCTGCGTGTAGGCATGCTGCGGGTCGTCCAGCACCTGGTCGGTGAGGCCGGTTTCCACCACCCGCGAGCGGCGCATCACCATCAGCCGGTCGGCCAGCAGGCGCGCCACGGCGAGGTCGTGGGTGACGATCACCACCGCCAGGTTGAGCTCGCGCACCAGGCCGCGCAGCAGGTCGAGCAGGCGCGCCTGGACCGACACGTCGAGCCCGCCGGTGGGCTCGTCCATGAACACCAGGCGTGGGCCGGAGACGAGGTTGCGGGCGATCTGCAGGCGCTGCTGCATGCCACCGGAGAAGGTGCTGGGCAGGTCGTCGATGCGTGCCGGGTCGATCTCCACCTGGCGCAGCCATTCGAGCCCGGCCTCGCGCAGCTGGCCGTAATGGCGCACGCCTTGGGCCATCAGCCGCTCGCCGATGTTGGCGCCGGCCGACACGCCCATGCGCAAACCGTCGCGCGCATGCTGCTCGACGAAGCCCCACTCGGTGCGCAACAGCGTGCGCCGCTCGGCCTCGCTGGCACTGTAGAGGTCCAACCACTGGCCATCGCGGTCACGGTAGGCGACATTGCCACGGTCCGGCGGACAGCGACCGGAGAGCAGGCCGAGCAGGGTCGACTTGCCCGAGCCGGACTCGCCGACGATGCCCAGCACTTCGCCGGGGTAGAGCTCGAAGCTGACGTCCTGGCAACCGGTGTCCGGCCCATACAGGCGGGTCAAACCGCTGACCTGCAACAGCGGCGCGTCGAGTTCGACGTCCGCCTGGAAAAGGGGCTGCGCGGCGTTCATTGGCCGGTCTCCTGTTGGCGCTGACGGCAGTAGTCGGTGTCCGAGCAGACGAAGCGCTTGCCGCCGGCGTCGTCGATGATCAGCTCGTCGAGGAAGGAGTCGCGGCTGCCGCAGACGGCGCAGCATTCGTCCCAGCGCTGCACGGCGAAGGGGTGGTCCTCGAAGTCCAGGCTCACCACCCGGGTGTACGGCGGCACCGCGTACAGGCGCTTCTCGCGGCCGGCGCCGAACAGCATCAGGGCCGGGTTCATGTCCAGCTTGGGGTTGTCGAATTTGGGGATCGGCGACGGATCCATCACGTAGCGGTCGTCCACCGTCACCGGGTAGGCGTAGGCCGTGGCGATGTGGCCGAAGGTGGCGATGTCCTCGTAGAGCTTGACGTGCATGACGCCGTAGTCGCGCAACGCGTGCATGGTGCGCGTCTCGGTCTCGGCCGGCTCGATGAAGCGCAGAGGCTCGGGAATCGGCACCTGGAACACCAGGATCTGGTCGTTCGACAGCGGCGTCTCCGGGACCCGGTGACGGGTCTGGATCACCGTCGCCTCGGGCGTGCGGGTGGTGGTGGCGACCCCGGCGGTGCGCGAGAAGAAGCGTCGGATGGACACCGCGTTGGTGGTGTCGTCGGCGCCCTGGTCGATCACCTTGAGCACGTCGTCGCCGCCGAGGATGGCGGCGGTCACCTGCATGCCACCAGTGCCCCAGCCGTAGGGCAGCGGCATTTCGCGGCCGCCGAACGGCACCTGGTAACCAGGGATCGCCACCGCCTTGAGCAGGCCGCGGCGGATCATCCGCTTGGTCTGCTCGTCCAGGTAGGCGAAGGCGTACTCGTCGCCGGTCTCGCTGGCCGGGGCTTGGCTGTGAAGGGCGTTCATGCGCGGTTCTCCTCGAGCGGGGCGGGTTCGGCCTGTTCGGTCTGCGCCGGCTGGCGCAGCTTGCGGATCAGCTCCAGTTCGGCCTGGAAGTCGACGTAGTGCGGCAGCTTCAGGTGCGAGACGAAGCCACCCGCCTCGACGTTGTCGCAGTGCATCAGCACGAACTCTTCCTGCTGCGCCGGGCCCTGCACCTCTTCGCCGTACTCCTCGGCGCGCAGCGCGCGGTCGACCAGCGCCATGCCCATCGCCTTGCGCTCGGCGTAGCCGAAGGCCAGCCCGTAGCCGCGGGTGAACTGCGCCTGGTCGGGCGTGTGGCCGACGAACTGGTTGATCATTTCGCACTCGGTGACCTCGATGTCGCCGAGCGGCACCGCGAAGTCCAGTTCCGGCGTCTCCAGCCAGACTTCCACCACGCCGATGCGGATCTCACCGGCGAACGGGTGGTTGCGCCCGTAGCCGCGCTGGGTCGAGTAGCCGAGCGCGAGGAGGAAGCCCTCGTCGCCGCGGGCCAGCGCCTGCAGCCGTTGGGCGCGGCTGGCGGGGAACTCCAGTGGCTCGCGGGTCATGTCCGGCACCGGTGCGCCCTCGTCGCGCTCCGGCGTCATCAACCCCTCGCGGCCGAGCATCTCCAGCACTCGCGGGCAGGGTTCGAGGCTCGCCGGCGCATTGCTCTCGGGCGGCGCGTCGGCCGGCTCGCCCTCCGCCAGCAGGGCGAAGTCCAGCAGCCGGTGGGTGTAGTCGAAGGTCGGCCCGAGCAGTTGGCCGCCGGGCAGGTCCTTGAAGGTCGCCGAGATGCGCCGCGACAGCTGCATGCGCCCGGTGTCCAGCGGCACGCTGGCGGCGAAGCGCGGTAGCGTGGTGCGGTAGGCGCGCAGCAGGAAGATCGCCTCCATCAGGTCGCCGGCCGCCTGCTTGATCGCCAGTGCCGCCAGTTCCTCGTCGTACAGCGAGCCCTCGCTCATCACCCGCGCTACCGCCAGCGGCAGCTGCTGGCGGATCTGCGCGACCTCGAGGGCCGGCCGGTCGGTGTCGCCACGGCGCTTCTTCGCCAGCAGCCGGTGTGCGTTGTCGATCGCCTGTTCGCCGCCTTTGACTGCTACGTACATCAGCTCGCCTCCCTGATCGGTGCCAGGCAGCGGGTGCTGCGCGGCAGGCCGAGCAGTGCCTGCCCGGCGGTGAAGAACACATCGAGCCCACGCGGGAAGTCACCGTTCAGGTCGCGCTGCTTCCAGAAGTGCCCTGGCAGCGGCAGGTCGACCTGGCGCTGCCCGGCGATGCCCGGCCCCTGCCAAGCCACCGGCTCGCCGCCGTCCAGGCGCTCGAGCTGGACCAGCAACGTGCAGGACTGGTCCGGGTAGCGCTCGCTGCCCAGCGGGAAGCCGGACAGGTCGGCGAGGTCGCCGGCGTCGAGCACGGCGAAGGCGGCCTGCTCACGACGCTCCACCACCGGGCAGCCGCAGTGGAAGCTCAGGTTGGCGCGCACCACCGGGGTGTCGAAGGCCGGGGCCAGCCACACCGGGGTGTCGGCGTCGAGCAGGCTCAGGCACAGCGCGTAGGTGGCTGGGGCCAGCCGCTCGAGCGTCGGGGTCGGCGGCAGCGGGCGCGCCAGGCCCGGTTCGGCGAGCGCCCTGAGCGCCGCGCGGAAGGTCTGCTGGGCGGCTTCGGCCGGGCGCTCGAAGGCTGGTTGCAGGTACGGGGCGTCGCTCATCAGTTCTCTCCTCGAACCAGGGTGACGAACTCCACGCGGGTGGAGGCGATTTCCGCCGCGTGCGCGGCGCGGCGTGTCGCCTGCTCGCGGGCCAGCGGCTCGATCAGGGTTTCCTGCCAGTGCCGCTGGTCGCGGCCCTGGAGGTGGGCATCGGCCAGCGCCGCCAGTTCGGCGTGGCGCTTGTCGCGTCCGGCGACATAGCTATAGCCGGTGCGGCCGTCGGCCAGGCGCACCACGCAGCGGGTGACGGTCATCTCGCCGAGGTTGAAGGCCGCGCCGGTGCCGCCCATGCGTCCGCGTACCAGGGTCATGCCGATCTCCGGGGAGCGGATCATCTGGTAGGCGGTGTCCTTAAGGCGCGCCTCGTGGGCGCCCAGCGCCGCGCCGGCGCGGGCGAGCACGCCCATCCAGTGCTGCCTGGCGGCGGTATCGATTGCATTCATGGCGTTCTCCATCAGGGGGCGACCTGGTATTCGAAGCAGTCGGCGCGGCTGGTCGAGTACGACAGCTCCACCGGCCGCCCGGCCAGGTCCTGGGACAGGGTGAGCACCGTCAGCAATGGCGCATGGCGGGGCATCAGCAGCCGCTGCGCCTCCTCCGAATCGGGCAGCCGCGCGCCGATCAGGCTGTAGGCGCGGCTGAGGGTCAGCCCGCGCGCGGCCAGGTGGCTGCGCAGCGAACCGCCGCGGTAGTCGGCCAGTAACGGCTCACGGCTGGCGCAGTAGCGGTGACGGATCAGGCTGACCGGCTGTTCGTCGATCAGCCGCAGGGTGTCGAGTTCGAGCAGCGGGCTGCCGGGATCGAGCTGCAGGTGCCTGGCCTCGGTGTCGCTGGCCGGACGCACCCGACGGTCGAGCAGCACGGCCTCGACGCCGTGACCCTGCGCCGAGAGCGAGGCGGTGTAGGCGCTGCCGGCCTGCATCGGGTAGATCATCGGTTGCGCCAACACCTGGGTGCCCTTGCCCTTCTGCCGCAGCAGGCGGCCCTCGCGCACCAGCTCGTCGAGCGCGCGGCGCAGGGTATGGCGGTTGACCGCGAAGCGCGCCGCCAGGCTGAGTTCGCCCGGCAGGTAGTCGCCAGGAGCGAAGCGGTGCAGTTCGCCGCGCAGGCGCTCGGCCAGTTCCCGGTACAGCGGCAGCTCTTGTCTAGACAGGTCCATGGATGAAAAAAGGCCTCCTGGCTCAGATGAACAATTTGCGCAGGCGCTGGGAGAGGATGTCGATCAGGCTCACCACCAGGATGATCACGATCAGCAACGCGCAGGTCTGGCCGAACTGGAACCCGCGGATGGCCTCCCAGAGGATCACGCCGATGCCGCCGGCGCCGACCATGCCGACCACCGTGGCCGACCGCACGTTGGATTCGAAGCGGTACAGCGCGTAGGAGATCCACAGCGGCATTACCTGCGGGATGACCCCGAAGATCACCTCCTGCAGCGCGCTGGCGCCGGTGGCGCGCACGCCCTCGACCGGGCCCGGATCGATCGCCTCTACCGCCTCGGCGAACAGCTTGGCGAGTACCCCCGTGGTGCTGACGAACAGCGCCAGCACGCCGGCGAACGGCCCGAGGCCGACGGCGACCACGAACAACATGGCGAACACCATCTCGTTGATCGAACGGCAGGCGTCCATCAACCGACGCACCGGCTGGTACACCCACCAGGGCATGATGTTCTCGGCGCAGAGGATGCTCAGCGGGATCGCGCAGAGAATTGCCAGCACCGTGCCCCAGAGGGCGATCTGCACGGTGACGACCATCTCCTTGAGGTACAGCTCCCAGTTGGAGAAGTCCGGCGGAAAGAAGTCGGCGGCGAACACCGCCATGTTGCCGGCGTCGCGAAACAGCGTCAGCGGGTTCATTTCCGCGCCCTGCCAGGACCAGCCCAGCAGTGCGAGGAACAAGCCCCAGCCGATCAGGCGTCCCCAGGAACGCTTGCCGACCGCGTCGGTGCCGGGTTGGGTGGTCAGTGCAGTCATCGTCAACCTCGAGAAACGGCGGCCGCCCTCTGGCGAAGGCGGCCGGGGGGTGGTCAGCCGGCTTTGGCCAGGCTCTTCTCGCGCTCGGCCATGCGGTCCTTGAGCGCGTCCAGCTGGGCGTCGATCTCGGCCAGGCGGGCCTGCTTGTCGGCCTCGTCGAGGCGAGTGTTAGCTGCGATCTCGGTGCGCTTCTTGAACAGCTCGAGCTGGCGGATCGGCAGCAACTGGTCGTCATCCGAGGCGCGGAACGGCGACCACTGCAGGCCGGCGAGTACCTGCCTCTCGGCGTCGGTGCCGCCGTAGTCCATGAAGAAGTCGCGGACCCGGGCCTTGGTGGCTTCCGGCAGGTCCTTGCGCCAGACGATGGGGTCGGCCGGGATCAGCGGCGACTGCCAGATCACCTTGAGCAGCGCGGCCTTCTCCGGCGCGGTGAGCTGCAGGCGCTCCATGCCCTCGTTGTTGAAGGTGCCTACGTCGACCTGGCGGTTGGCCACCGACAGCGCGTTGACCTCGTGGCTGCCGTTGAGCGAGCGCTTGAACACCTTGTTCGGGTCTACGCCGTTCTGTGCGAACACGTAGTAGCCGGGCACCAGGTAACCGGAGGTGGAGTTCGGGTCGCCGTTGGCGAAGGTCAGGCTCTTCGCGTTGGCCAGCATCTCCTCGACCGAGTCGATCTCGCTGTCTTTGTGCGCGACGATCAGGCTGTAGTAGCCCTGCGCGCCGTTGGCGGCGACCGTCTGGGCGAAGACCTCGCCGCCGGCGCGGTCGACCGCTTCCATCGCCGATTTGTTGCCATACCAGGCCAGGTCGACCTTGCCGAAGCGCATCCCCTGGATGATCCCCGCGTAGTCGGGGGCGAAGAAGGCATTGATCTTCATCCCGGTCTGCTCGCCCATCGCGGCGAGGAAGGGGTCCCAGACGCTGCGCAGGTTCTGCGAGGACTCGGTGGAGATGATGCCGAAGTTCAGTTCTTTGGGCTCGTCGGCTTGCGCGCCGCCGAGCAGGGAACCGGTCAGCAGCGCGGAGGCGGCCAGGACACGACCGATACGGTTGAACATGGTTGACACTCCTCTGGGTTGAACGCGAGTGAAGGCTCAGGCCTTGGCGAACGACAGGGAGCGAGCCCCTTCGCCGGTGCTCCGGGCACGGTCGGAGAACAGCAGGCGGGTATCGAGATCCGCCCCGTACAATTCGTTGAGAAAGGTCCCGTCGAGCGCGTCGCAGGGGCCGTCGTAATGGATGCGGCCGCCCTTGAGCGCCACTGCGCGATGGCAATAGCGCAGGGCGTAGTCGACTTGATGCAGGGTTACCACCACGGTCTTGCCGTCCTGGTGGTTGATGTCGGCGAGGATGTCCATCACCTTGCGTGCCGACTCGGGGTCGAGCGAGGCGATGGGTTCGTCGGCGAGGATCACCTCGGCGCGCTGGGTCAGCGCGCGGGCGATCGCCACCCGCTGTTGCTGGCCGCCGGAAAGGGTCGAGGCGCGCTGCGCGGCGAGGTCGGCGAGGCCGACCCGGGCCAGTGCTTCCAGCGCTTCCTGGCGGTGTGCCTGGGTGAACAGGCTCAGCGAGCCGCGCCAGCGCGGCATGCGACCAAGAAAGCCGAGCAGCACGTTCTCCATCACGCTGAGGCGGCCGACCAGATTGAACTGCTGGAAGATGTAGCCGATGTCGGCGCGCAGCCGGCGCACCTCGGCGGCGAGGCGGCCCTGCGCCTGCACCGGCCGGCCGAGCACTTCGATACGCCCGCCGTCCTGGCGGTCGCTACGGGCCAGCCCGGCGACATGCCGCAGCAGCGTGGACTTGCCGGAGCCGGAGGCACCGATCAGGGCGACCATCTCGCCCGGCTCGACGGTCAGGCTCAGGCCATGCAGGGCGCGCTTGGCCCCGAAGGTCTTGTTCAGCTTGTCTATACAAATCGCGGCGGTCATCGGACTGTCCTCTCTCGCCGGCAAGCGGGTGCCGGTGGTTTTGAACAGACCTTAGGGAGCCGGGATGTCGATTGCGTTAAGTGTCCATGACGATTCGATGAACCGGGCACGAGCGGTTTTTCAGGCTTCGGAGGGGGCCCCGGCAGGCTCTCGACGCGTCTGCTTGCGGTCTGCGAATCCTGGAAAGCGCGGGCTAATCCCTCGCCGCATCTCTCCAGCCTTTACACCATTCGATTAACAATCCCCCGAGCGTCCGTCGCCCAGAGTGGCGGTGTGACCGGCGTGCGGCTGCTGCAGCACGGGACGGCCAACCAGGCCGATATCACCAGCTATCTGTCCGACTCGCAGGTTTCGGTGAGTCAGACCTACTCGGCTAACAGCACGACGGTCAGCCAGCGCTGGGTGGTGCGCTGACGCGTTCGGAGGCAGGCGGGCACACCCCCGCCTGGAGCAGTGGTAGATACGCGGGGCTCGCGGACAGGTCGTTGTGCCCCCTGGACGGGATCAGATGCAGCGAAGCGACGCCAGGCGGAAAGTGCCTCAGCAGCCGCTCGCTGCTTTCGCGCGGGATGATGTCGTCCCGCTCGGCGACGATCAGCCGGGTGAGGACGGTGATCGCGCCGGCATAGCGCCAGGATTCGAAACGATCCTTGAGCAACCAGCCAACCGGGAAGACGGGGAACTGGCGGGTGGCGAGTTCGGCCAGGCTGTTGTATGGCGTGATCAGAATCAGTCTGGAGGCCGGGCGCAGACTGGCGAGGCGGATCGCCACGCCGCTGCCGAGGCTGCGGCCCACCACCGCGATGCAGCTGTGCTGAGTGGCAACCCGGTCGTACAGCGCCAGGGCGTCGGCGGCCAGCGCCTCTTCAGAGGGCGATCCGTCGCTGCCGCCGTAACCGCGGTAGTGCATCAGGTACAGCGCGTGGTCGGGAAACGCGCGGGTGAAATCCGGCAGGTTGAGCGAGACGTCTTCGGCATTGCCGCCGAAGTAAATCAGCGCATTGGGGCCTTCATATGGCCGCAGCGAGACCTGAATCGTGGCATCCGGCTGCTGCAGCGTGAGGCTCGGGGCATCGAGGTGACGTGGCTGAGGGAAGTAGATCAGCCCGCGCTGGTAGACGAACAGCAAAAGGCAGATCCCGGCGTAGAGCACCGCCAGCAGCAGAAGGGACCAGATCAGGGTTCGGGGCACGGACAGTCTCCACCGGCCAGGGCGACGGCGCCCTCGCGATTTCGACCTTCGCCCAGGGCATTCGCTCCTGGCGAGTGGCGCTGGGTCAGCCGCGAACCGGGGAGGTTCGCAGCAGCGGCGCGTTCAGGTTGTTGTTTTCCGCGACGGCATCGAGCGGCAGGACCACGCTGAACAGGGCCCCCTCGCCTTCCCGGCTTCTCACGTGGATACGGCCGTTGTGGGCCTTGACGATCTGCTCGGCGATGAACAGGCCGAGCCCGAGGCCGGCGCTGCTTTCGCTGCCTTCGGCGCGCTCGAACTGGCAGAAGATGCGCTGCAGGCTCTGCGGGCTGATGCCGATGCCCTGATCCTGCACCTCTATGCGCGCGCCCTCTGCGGTGGCGCAGGCGCGCACCGTGACCGGCTTGCCGGCGCCATAGCGCATGGCATTGGTCAGCAGGTTGGCCAGCACCTGCTCGATGCGGAACTCGTCCCAGACGCCGACTACCGTCTCGCAACGTTCGATGCGCAGCTCGCAGCCCTGGGCAGCCATCTGCGGCGCGAAGCTCTGGGCGAGGTTTTCCACCATGCGGCCAAGGTCGAAGCGCGACGGGCGAATCGAGAGCTTGCCGGTGCGGATGCGCGAGACGTCAAGCATGTCGTCGATCAGGCGGATCAGGCTCTGCACCTGGCGCTCGTCCTTTTCCACCATTTGCCTCAGGCGCTCTTCGGAAAACGCCGCGAGGTTGTTGCGGCCCAGCTGAAGCTTGCGCAGCTGTACCTCGAGAATCAGGGTGTTGAGCGGCGTCTTCAATTCGTGGGAGACGATGGACATGAAGTCGTCGCGCATGCGGATGGCGTTTTCCAGCTCGACCTGGGTGCTGCGCAGCTCGTCGAGCAGCAACTCCTGCTCGCGTCGGCTGCGCTCGAGCTCGTCCAGCTGACGGCGCATGCGCTTGCGGTTGCGATACAGATCGACGAACACGCTGACCTTGCTGCGCACCGCATGGGGGTCGAGCGGCTTGTGCATGAAATCCACGGCGCCGGTCTCGTAACCCTTGAAGGCGTAGTTGAGCTCGCGCCCGGCAGCGCTGACGAAGACGATGGGGATGTGCTTGGTGCGCTCGGTGCTGCGCATCAGCTCGGCCAGCTGGAAACCGTCCATGCCCGGCATCTGCACATCGAGAATGGCCAGGGCGAACTCATGCTGCAGCAACTGCTCGAGCGCCTCTTCACCCGACTGAGCCTGATGCACGGCGATTCCCGGGGCACGCAACAAGGCATCGAGCGCCAAGAGGTTTTCGGGCAAATCATCGACGATCAGCAGTTTCGCTTCATCGGTATGATCCTGCATCTGTGTCACTCCAAATCGCGCAACAGCTGGTGAATAGCATGCAAGGGCAGTATGTGATCCGGGGTGAAACGCCCGATCGCGGCGCGCGGCATGGTGTCGACAGCCGCCTCGCAAGGCTCCTGAACGATGGTCAGTCCTCCCGCCTCATGTATCGCCTCAAGGCCAGCGGCCCCATCCTCGTTGGCGCCGGTGAGCAGGACGCCAGCGACCCGAGGACCCCAGGCGTCGGCCGCGGACTCGAACAATACGTCGATCGAGGGCCGCGAATGGTGCACCGGATCATCCTGACTGAGCGACAGCGTCAGGTCGTCCTCGACCAGCAGATGATAACCAGGAGCCGCAAAATATAACGTACCTGCGCCCACCTGTTCCTTCTCATCCACTTCCTTGACGTGTAACCGGGTCTTACGCTGGAAGATCTCGGCCAATTGCGTCGGTCCGCTGTCAGGGACGTGTTGCACCACCAGCAGCGGCATCCGGTATTCCGCCGGCAGCCCGCTGACCAACGCCGACAGGGCTTCCAGACCGCCCGCCGAGGTACCGATGACCACCGCCTCGATGGCGGGCCGGCGTGCCCGGAGCGGGCCCTGCCGATAACCGCTCATAGCTTGCGGAAAATCCGTTCCGGTTTGACGAAAGGCTCGAAGCTGTCCGCGTACCCCGAAAACTCCACCGATTCCTTGCTGCCCAGGCCCAGGAAACCTCGGTGGCACAGGGACTCGTGGAACAAACCGAAGGCGCGATCCTGCAGAGGCTTGTTGAAGTAGATCAGCACGTTTCGGCAGGAAATCAGGTGCGTTTCGGAGAATACACTGTCGGTTGCCAGGCTGTGGTCGGCAAACGTCACGTTCTCGCGCAACGATTTGTCCATGATCACCGAGTCGTAGGCGGCGGTGTAATAGTTGGAAAAGCTCGTCTTGCCACCGGCCTGCTGATAGTTCTCGGTGTACTTGCGCACGTGGTTGATGGCGAAAATGCCGCGCTGGGCCTGCTCGAGCGAGCGTGGATTGATGTCCGTGGCATAGATCAGGGAACGCTCCAGCAGCCCTTCTTCCCTGAGCAGGATGGCCAGCGAATACACCTCTTCGCCGGTACTGCAGCCGGCGATCCAGATCTTCAGCGAAGGGTAGGTGCGCAGCACCGGCACCACCTGCTCGCGCAACGCCCGGTAATAGCTGGGGTCACGGAACATGTCGCTGACCGGGATGGTGAGGAACTGCATCAGCTCCATGAACGCGTGGGGCTCGCGCAACACCTTTTCCTGCAGCGCCGAAATCGTCTCGCACTGCATGTGTTTGAGCGAGAGCAGGACGCGACGCTTGAGCGACGCACCGGAGTAGCCGCGAAAGTCATAACTGTACTGAAGGAAAATCGCCTCGATCAGCAGTCTGAGTTCGATATCGACAATCCGGTGCGGCATTCAGAGCAACTCCACTTTCGGTAACCAGACGCGAATCAGCGAGAACAGTCGGTCCAGGTCAATGGGTTTGGCCAGGTAATCGTTGGCCCCGGCCTTCAGACAACGCTCCTGGTCGTTCTTCATGGCCTTGGCGGTCACTGCGATGATGGGCAGCTTGGCGAACTTCGGGTCCTTGCGGATCTCCTGCATCGCGGTGAAGCCGTCCATCTCCGGCATCATGATGTCCATCAGTACCAGGTCGATGTCGCTGACCTGCTGCAGCTTGGCGATGGACTCATGGCCGTTGCGCGCGATTTCCACCAGCGCGCCCTTCTGCTCCAGCGCGCTGGTCAGGGCGAACACGTTGCGCACGTCGTCGTCGACGACCAGGATCTTGCGCCCCTCGAAGGCCTTCTCGCGGCTGCGCGCGCTCTTGAGCATCTTCTGCCGCTCGAGCGGCATCTCCGATTCGACCTTGTGCAGGAACAGCGTCACTTCGTCGAGCAGGCGCTCCGGCGAGCGGGCGCCCTTGATGATGATCGAGCGCGAGTACTTCATCAGCGAGGCCTCTTCGTCCCGCGTCAGGTTGCGCCCGGTATAAACGATCACCGGCGGGAACGAGCAGATCTCCTCATGGGCCATGCGCTCGAGCAGTTCGTGGCCGTCCATGTCCGGCAGCTTGAGATCGATGATCACGCAATCGAAGACGGTATTGCGCAGCAGCTCCAGCGCTTCTTCGCCATAGCCGACCGCGGCGATCTCGACATCGGTGTCCTCGATCAGCCGCGACACGCTCTCGCGCTGACGCACATCGTCTTCCACCAGCAGGATGCGCTTGACCTTCTGCGCGAGCTTGGCTTCCAGCCGCTCGAAAACGGACTTGAGCTCCTCGCGGGTGGCGGGCTTCTGCGCATACCCCACCGCACCCATGTGCAGCGCAGCCTCACGGCGATCCTCGACCGATACGATGTGGACCGGGATGTGCCGCGTGATGGGGTTCTCCTTGAGCCGCTCGAGCACCGTAAGGCCCGAATGATCGGGAAGGCGCATGTCGAGCAGGATCGCGTCGGGCCTGTACTCGAGCGCGGTGTCGTAACCGCCGTCGGCGTTGTGGGCGATCAGGCAGTTGTAGTTGAGCTCATGGGCGAGGTCGCTAAGGATGCGGGCGAACTGCGGCTCGTCCTCGATGATCAGCACGCAACGATTCTTGAACGGATAGGCGTCGCGATCGTCCGCCACCCGGTCGATGTGCTCCGCCTCGGCCGGCTCGGACTCGGGGCGTGCCGCCGGCCTGACGGCAACGGGCGCCGCTGGCCGATGTGCCGGTTCGGTCGTCGCGGGCAATGCGGGCTGCGCGGCGCCCGAGCGGTTCGTGTCGTCGTCCGCCGCATCGGACTGGGTAACGGGCGCGACGTAATTTTCCGGCAGGACGAGCGTGAAGGTGCTACCCGAGCCCGGTTCGCTGTGGACTTCGATATGACCACCCAGCAGTTGCGCCAGCTCGCGGGAGATCGACAAGCCCAGCCCGGTGCCGCCATAGCGGCGGTTGGTGGTGCCATCGGCCTGACGGAACGCCTCGAAGATCACCGACTGCTGGTCTTTCGGAATGCCGATGCCCGAATCGCTCACGGCGAACGCCAGCTGCCCGGCACCATGGCGCCGCACGCTGAGCGTGACCGACCCCTTCTCGGTGAACTTGAACGCGTTGGATAGCAGATTCTTGAGAATCTGCTCCAGCCGCTGCCGGTCGGTGAAGATGCTCGGTGGCAGGCCATCGTCGGCCTCGACGTCGAACTGGAGCGACTTGTCGATGGCCTGGGCGAGAAACAGGCTCTTGATGCCATCGAGCAGACGCGGCAGCACGGTCACTTCCGGCAATACGTCGAGCTTGCCGGCTTCTACCTTGGAAATGTCGAGAATGTCGTTGATCAGGCTCAGCAGGTCGTTGCCAGCCGAATAAATCGACCGGGCGAATTGCACCTGATCGTCGCTCAGATTACCGTGGGGATTGTCGGCCAGCAGCTTGGCCAGAATCAACGAGCTGTTGAGTGGCGTGCGCAACTCGTGGGACATGTTGGCGAGGAACTCGGACTTGTAGCGACTGGCCCGCTGCAGCTCGTCGGCACGCTCCTCCAGCATCAACTGGGCGTCGTTCAGGCGAACATTCTTCTCATCCATCTCGTCACGCTGGCGCGCCAGCGTGTCGGCCTGTTCGGCCAGCTGTTCGTTGGTCTGTTCCAGCTCGGCCTGCTGCTCCTCCAGATGCGCCTGGGATTCACGCAGCGCGTTGGATTGCTCTTCGAGCTCTTCGTTGGCCGCGCGCAGCTCCTCCTGCTGCACCTGCAGCTCCTCGTTGAGCTGCTGGGTCTCGGAGAGGATCTGCTGCAGCCGCTGGCGGTAACGCGCCGCTTCGATGGCCGAACCGACGTTGTCGGCGATGCGCTTGAGCAGCTCGCCGTCTTCTTCTTCGAGCGGACGCAGAAAGCCAAGCTCGATCACGGCGTTGAGTACGCCGCTGTCCTCGATCGGCGCGATCAAGACAGAGCGCGAGGCGGTCTCGCCCAGCGCCGAGCTGACTTTCAGATAGTCCTGGGGCAGGTCGTTCAGCGCCATCGGCCGCCGTTCCAGCGCAACCTGGCCGACCAGCCCTTCGCCGAGGTCCAGGGTGCGGTGCTGGCCGAGTTGATCCTTGTCGTATCCGAACTCGGCGACACGCTGAAGGCGACCGTCCTGCAATACATAGAGCGCGCCGGCCGCCACATCGATGTAGCGAGAAAGGAAGCTGAGCACGCTCTGCCCGAGCGCCGGCAGCGTCAATTCACCAATGATCGTCTCGCTCAACTGCATCTGCCCGGTGCGGTACCAGGCCTGCTTTTCCAGCGCTGCGGCATGCACCTGTTGCTTGGTCAGCGATTCGCCATAGCTGGTCGAAAGCGACATCAAGTCACGCCGTCCCAACACCACCAGCACGCTGCTGAAAATCAGGCTGAACAGCAGAAAGCCACCGACCAGCGCCGCACTGACGGTTTCGGCGGTAGACGTGCGCCCGTTACGCATTTGTCGTTCGGCGGTGATGTAGTCATCGACTTCGCTGCGGAACTGCTCCATCAGCAGCTTGCCGCGACCGGACTTCACATAATCTTCGTATGAAAGGCCCTGGCGGCGACGCTCGATGGCCGCCTGGCTGAAGGCGTACCACTGCTGGTGCAGCGACTCGAGTTGCTCGACGCGGCGCAGCTGCACCGGGTTGCCTGCCGACTCCGAGCGCAACTGGTCGAGGCTCAGCCTGAGCTTGGGCAGGCCGCGCACGTACGGCTCGAGGAACGCCTCGTCGCCAGCGATCAGGTACCCGCGCATGCCGGTCTCCAGATCGACTTGCTGCTTGAGCGTTTCGGTTGCGGTCCCGACGAGCCTGACCGAACGCTCGACGTAATGGCCGACCTCGAGGAGGTAATAGACGATGACGCAGAAGAACACCGCACTGAGCAGACCGAAGCCCAGTGGCATACCAATGTTGCGGTTGAGGATGCGCTTGAAGCTGTGCTGGTCGATGAAGGAATCGCTCATCGGGTTTCCTTATCCAGTTCGCCGAGGCGGCGGGCCCTGTTGGAAGAGCGGTGAAACGACATTCCGGTGTTTGCAGCCGTAGCGTTCCGTTTCCCGGCATCTCTTGAGTGCAAGACGCGGGATAGGTTCCCGCCCCCTGTACGGGAATCGGACTTTACACGGCAAGGGGACTCAGCACAAAAAAGCCCGGCATGAGCCGGGCTAGAGCGAATGGCGGGTGTGGCTCAGCGACGGGCGATGATCCATACCGCATGGATGATGCCGGGAATGTAGCCCAGCAGCGTCAGCAGAATATTCAGCCAGAACGCACCGGCAAAGCCGACCTGCAGGAACACGCCCAGCGGCGGCAACAGAATGGCAACGATGATGCGAATCAGGTCCATGAGCTCTCCATTAGGGGCGAAAGGGCCACGTGCGGCCTACCCTTCAATCGACCCGACCCCAGCCAAGGGGTTCACTGCGCCTCGGGCGCGCCGGAAGGACCTCTGCAACGCTTCGCGGTCGAGACTAGGCGTCCCCGACCGCTCCTACGGGTTCGCGGGGATCGTCAAAGCAACGCCTGAGTCCCCTCTCCCCTCGGGGAGAAGGTTAGGGTGAGGAGCGGCCGGGCGCACTCTCCCGGTCGACCTTCCCTTACACCGCATACCCCAGCACCCGCGGCAGCCACAGGGCGATCTCGGGAAACAACGCCACCAGCAACAGCGCGCCGCCCATGGCGCAGACGAACAACAGCGCCCAGCCGATGGTCTGCTCCAGGCGAATGCGCGCCACCTCGGCGGTCACCATCAGGTTGATCGCCACCGGCGGGGTGAACTGGCCGATCGCGATATTCATCGCCAGCAGGATGCCGAACCACACCGGGTTCCAGCCGAAGTGCTGCATGACGGGGATGAGGATCGGCATCAGGATCAGGTAGATCGAGATCGCATCGAGCAGCATCCCGGCCAACAGCACCGCGATCATCACCAGGAGCAGCAACACCGTGCCGTCGTCCGACAGCGAGATCAGCCATTCGGCCAGGTGGCGGAAGGTCCCCAGCATCGTTCCGGCCCAGGCGAAGATGCCGGCCAGGGCGATGATCAGCATCACCACGCCCGACACCACCGCCGCTTCGCCGACCAGACGCCAGAGGCTGCGCCAGTCCAGTTCGCGGGTGACGAACAGCCCGATCACCACGCCGTAGGCCACCCCGGCGACCGCCGCTTCGGTGGGTGTGAACAGGCCGCTACGCAGCCCGCCGAGGATCAGCACCGGAGCGAACAATGCCGGCAGAGCCTGCTTGAAGCTCTCGCCAATCGGCGGACGCTCACCCTCCTCGGGCGACTCCCATCCATAGCGGCGCGACAGCAGCCAGGCCGGAATCAGCAGCACCAGCCCGGCGAGGATGCCGGGAAACAGCCCCGCGGCGAACAATGCGCGCAGGTCCACGCCCGGCACCACGATGGAGTAGAGAATCAGCGCAATGGACGGCGGGATCAGAATCGCAGTCGACGCCGAGGCAGCGATCAAGGTGGCCGAAAAAGGCTTCGGATAACCGGCGCGGGTCATGCTCGGCAGCATCACCATCGCCACCGCGGCAGCGTCCGCCGGGCCAGAGCCGCTCATGCCGCCCATGATCAGGCACACCAGCACGGCGACCAGGGCCAACCCGCCATGGCGTGGGCCGATCAGCGATTGGGCGAAGCGCACCAGACGCAGCGCCACACCGGCCTTCTCGAACACCAGGCCCGTGAGGATGAACAGCGGAATGGCGATCAGCGGGTACTTGGCCACGCCGTTGTAGGTATTGGTACCCAGGGTCGCGAGCATGTCCGGCGAAAGCCCGGCGACAATGCCGATCGCCCCGGCCAGGCCCAGGGCAAAGGCCACCGGGACGCCGAGCAACAGCAGGGCGAGAAAGCTCAGGATCAGCCACATGTCAGGGCTCATCGGACAGCCTCCCGCGCAACCGGTCGAGGGTCATCTGGGTCAGCCGTACCAGCATCAGCAGCGCCAGCACGGGTAGCCAGACCACGTACCACCAGTTCGGCAGTCCGAGGCCCGGCGATTCGGATTCCCACTGATATTCCTCCAGCGCGAACTGCCCGCCGTACCAGACCACCAGGCCGATCACCAGGGCGCCGGCCAGCCATTGCAGGAGAATCAGTGGCGTGCGCAACCGCGAAAACATCCGCTCCAGCAGCCCGATGCGAATGTGCCGGTTGCGCCGGAGCGCGACCGACGCACCGCCAAAGGTCAACACCACCAGCAGAAATACCGAAATCTCCTCGGTGAAAGCGAAGGAGGCGTCGGTGAAGTAGCGCACCACGACATTGGCCAGGCTGATCACCCCGACGATCGCCAGGGCCAGCGTGGCCAGCACGCGCTCCAAGGGCGCGTCCGGTTGGTTGTTCATCTCAAAAACCTCGAATCCCGGCGCACAGAAGCGCCGGGCATGCATTCGATCAGGGTTTGGCGACCGCCTCGCCAGCCGCGTCCATCAACGCCTGGCCGATGCGAGAGGACCACTTGTCGCGCACGCTGGCGGTGGCTTCGGCAAACGCTTGACGCTCGGCCTCGCTGAGTTCGACCACCTCGACGCCGCGCCCGCGGATCTCATCGAGACGCTGAGCTTCGAGCGAGCGGGAGAGCTCGATCTCCCACTTGCCGGCGTCGATTGCCGCCTGACGCAGCAGGTCACGGTCAGCCTCCGGCAGCTCCTTCCAGATGCGCTGGTTGACGGCGAAGATCAGCGGGTCGGCCATGTAGTGCCAGAGGGTCAGGTGCTTCTGCCCGACCTGATCGATACGCGCCACATCGAACACCGACAGCGGGTTCTCCTGTCCGTCGACCGCCCCGGTGGTCAGTGCAGGCTTGGCGTCGGCCCAGCTCATCTGGGTCGGGTTGGCGCCCAGCGCATTGAAGGTGTCCTGGAACAGCGGCGAGCCGACCACGCGAATCTTCAGGCCCTTGAGATCGGCCGGCGTGCGCACCGCACGGGACGAGTTGGAGACTTCGCGAAATCCGTTCTCGCCCCAGGCCAGCGGGACGATGCCGCGCTTTTCAATGGCTTCGAAGGCAAGCGCTCCCGCCGTGCCACCGGTGATGGCGTCGAGATCGGCGCTGTCCTTCATCAGGAACGGCAGCGAGAACAGGTTGAGTTCCTGCACCTGGGGCGACCAGTTGATGGTCGAGCCGACGGCCATGTCGATCAGGCCCGAGCGCATCGCGGAGAATTCCTTGGTCTGGTCCCCGGCTACCAACTGTGCGTTGGGGTAGACGCGCAGGGTGATGCGGCCTTCGGAGCGTTCGTTGACCAGATCGGCCCATTTCTGCGCCGCCTGGCCCCAGGGGAAGGCGTCCGACAGAACGGTGGAAACCGAATACTCGCGGGCCTGCGCGGCGAACGTGGCGGACAGCGCGGCGGCAGCGGCCAGCGCAGTGAAATAGCGGGACAGTTTCATGTTGGCGTCCTTGGGATCGTAGGTCTTTTGTCTTTGTTATGCGAGCAGCCACAGCCGATGATGGCAGTGGCGGATCCATGGCAACAGGATAGTCGCCGGGCGGCGCCGGATAAGCGCAAGAGAAGGGACGCGGCAGGCTGATAGACGAATCGACAGCGCTGGTCAGTGAGGCGTCACCGCGGCCGCGGGGCCTTGTGGGCGAGGCGGCCTGTCCGGCCAGGCCAGACGCGCCCAACTATCGCAGAAGCAAACCAGGAGCGCCATTGCCGACGCACCGTAGCGGAGCGTGAAAGCGCCTACGTACGCACCGGCATGGACGCGATGCGAGGTTTCTGCAATCGGCTGAGCACGTAACGCCGCCGAGCGATGTCGCTGGCCTGAAGGATGCATCAAGATTTGCATGACGCCCTTCGGCATGTGTGGGATAAAAATGCTCGCCGCACGGCACCTTCTGCTGCCAACGGGTCGAATCTATTAGTTATGGCTTCCCGGAGGTGGATATGCCCGATATTTCTTTTCAACGGATTGACACTGTAACCCTGCCCTGCCTCATGACGGTGCCCGAGGGTGCCCCACCGCAAAGCGGCTGGCCGCTACTCTGCTTCCTGCACGGCTATGGCGAAGCCGCTCCCCTGCCACCCGAGCAAGGCCTGACGCGCCATGGTCCCTGGCATGAAGCGGTGCCAGCGGACGTTCGCCAGCGCTTCATCATCATCGCCCCGCAATTGCCCCAGGCTGGCGACTACTGGAGACTCGTCGCCGGCGACGTCGAGGCGCTGGTGAGCAAAGCGCTGGCCGAGCACCAGGGCGACCCGACGCGCTGTTACCTGTGCGGCTTCAGCTTCGGCGGCAATGGCGTGTTCGATATTGCCCTGGCCCAACCGGGACGCTGGGCTGCACTCTGGACAGTCGACCCGACCCGGGCACCCCAGGTGCCGCTGGCGCCTCCCTTATGGGTATCGATCGGCCAGGTCACCCGCCGCCTGCAGGCACGCTTCATCCAGACGTTGCACCTGCAGCCGGTCACCGATGAGGAGCCGACCGGCGACCGTCTGTACCTCGATGAAGGCGCGGACCACATCAATTCGGCGCGGCTGGCTTATGCCGATCAACGCATCTACAGCTGGCTGCTGCGTCATCGAAGCGCCGGCTGATTGCGTCAGGGGCTGGGCGGACGATCGTTCCGCCCATGCTTGCGGCGGATATTGATCAGCGACACCACCGCCAGGGCGATCATCAGCCCCGCCATGTTGTAGTTGCCCTGCCCAAGGTAACCGAGCGCCGCGACCGCACAGACGGTCAGCCCCAGCCAACTGATGAACTTCATCTTTCGTCCCTCTACTCTGATGAGGTTTAGAACCCGTCCGAGCGCGAGGTTCGCTGGCCGCTGCGCTTGCATTCTTTACACCTGCGCCATCCGCCGGGCCTCGCTGTAATGATATGGTTTCTCACTTGCAAAACGACCGAGGAGATTCCCACCCGTGAAAAAGCTCGCCCTGTCCGCCTCAATGGTGCTGGCACTGACCGCCTGCAGCAGCTCGCCCGATGCGCCTACACCCCCTGCGACCAACGCTGGCATGACTATCGGCCAGCCCGACGGCACTCAGGTCGTCGTGCCACGTAATCCAGGCAAGGTGGTGAGTTTCGACTTCGGCACGGTCGACACGCTGGTCGCCCTCGGTCTGGGCAATCGCGTGGTGGGCACTCCATCCAGCGTACCGACCTACCTGAAGAACAGCCTGCCCGCCCGGGTCGATGCGGGCAGCATGAAGGAGCCGGACCACGCGGCCGTGCGCCGGCTGAATCCGGACGTGATCATGGTCACCGGCCGCCAAGGCGAAGAAAGCGAAGCGCTGGCCAAGGTCGCCCCGACACTGGACATGAGCCTCAACGCTCGGGATTACCTGAGCGGATTCGAGCACAACGTCCTGACCCTCGGCTCGCTGTTCGACAAGTTGCCCGAAGCCCAACAGCAACTCCGGGTGACGGCAGCCAAAATCGGCCAGGCCCATACCCGCGTGGCAAACTCCGGTCGGCGCACCCTGGTCCTGACCCACAACGCCGGTAATTTCTCGCCTACCGAACAGCCCTTGATCTATTCGGTCTTGCAGGCGCCGCGCGCACTCCCGGCTCCGCCTGCACCCAAGCCTGGCGAACCGCGTCAGCGTCCGCAACCGATGAACCTGGACCAGGTCCTGGCAGCCGACCCGCAGGTGATCTTCATCATCGACCGCAGCGCGGCGATCGGCGCCGAGCCGCTGACCACCGAAGCCCTGCGCGCCTCGCCGCTGAGCCGGACCAGCGCCGGTCGCGAAGGCCGCATCGTCTACCTGAACCCCGCACTGTGGTACCTCTCGGGCGGCGGTCTGCTGAGCCTTAGCCTGCAGCTGGACGAGGCCGCCGCGGCCTACTGAGGCATCTGACCGGCAGCTGCCGTCTCCGTGGCAGCTGCCCTTGCCGGCGGGTTACCGGCACGCATGCGCTCCAGCTCCTTGGCGTCGTGGCTGCAAAACAGGCTCACCTCGCCCTTGTGCTCGACCGACAGCATCCACAACCGGTGCTGGTTGGCCAGTCGCGAACTGCGGTCGACTTCCATCATCCGCTGGTAAAAAGCCAGGCCCGGAGTGCAGTGGCGGTCGATCTGTCCGACCTCGTCGCGATAGAAATACGCATCGCCCGCATGCAGCAACCAGCCCTCGTCGGTCTGCAACGCCACGCCGGCGTGACCACGGGTATGCCCGGTCAGCGGGATCAGCAGAATTTCCGGCGGCAGCCCCACCATCTCGCGCACGGCCTGGAAGCCGAACCAGGTATCGCCGCCCGGCTGATAGAACTGCCAGTTGCGCACCTCATCCCACTGTTTTTCCCGGTAACGGTTGCGACCGATGAAGCTGCGCGTCGAACGGGCCGCATCCATCTCGCGCTGCAGCACATGAACCTTTGCCTGGGGAAAATCCTCGAGCCCGCCGGCATGATCGAAATCCAGGTGGGTCAGGACGATGTGGCGCACGTCCTCCGGGGCGAAGCCCAGCTGCCTCACCTGCTCCAGCGCCGTGTAGCGCCGCTCGAACCGAATGTTGTTGAACAGGATGAAAAACGGGCTCAAACGCTTGCGCGGCGTGGCCACGTCGCAAGTGCCAAAGCCGGTGTCCACCAGCACCAGGCCGTGATGATCGGTTTCGATCAGCAGGCAATGGCAGACCAGGCTCGCGGTAAGCCCCTTGCTGAAGCCGTCGAACCAGGCACCGCCAACGGGACACATGCAGCCACAGTTCAGATGATGAACGCGCATGGAAGGCTTCTCCCCGACTGTTATAAATCGAACCTCGGCCCGGGCCCGCGGCCTCATATTCATGAGAGAAATCCCGGCGAAGGGAAGTTCAGCGGACTCGACTGTCGCCCGACGCGGGGGCTCGACTAGTCTTCACCGGAGCTCGCCGAGCGCCGACTCTCTCGCGAACGGAGGAACAGATGTCCCGCCTGGTCTACCGGATGCTCTGCTGCCTGGGCCTGCTGCTGGGGCTCAACGCGCCGCTGCTGGCCGCCGCGCCGGTCGCCGTGCTCAGCGTCGAAGGCGCTATAGGTCCGGCCAGCGCCGGCTACATCGAACGGGGCCTCGAGCGCGCGATGGACGATGGCGCGCAACTGGTCGTCCTGCAGCTCGACACCCCCGGCGGCCTGGACAGCGCCATGCGCAGCATCAACCAGGCGATCCTGGCCAGCCCCGTTCCGGTCGCCACCTACGTCACGCCCAGCGGTGCCCGTGCCGCCAGCGCCGGCACCTACATGCTCTACGCCAGCCATATCGCCGCCATGGCCCCGGGGACCAACCTTGGCGCGGCAACGCCGGTGGCCATTGGCGGGGGCTCGCCCGCCGGCGGCGAGCCCGCAGACAAGCCCGCCGAGCCCGACGCCATGAGCAAGAAGCAGGTCAACGATGCTTCGGCCTACATCCGCGGCCTGGCGCAGCTGCGCGGGCGCAACGCCGACTGGGCCGAACAGGCCGTGCGCGAGGCGGTGAGTCTTTCGGCCAGCGAAGCGCTGGAGCTAAACGTCATCGACCACGTGGCGCGCGACGTGGTCCATCTACTCGAACAGCTCGATGGCACCACCCTGACCCTGGCTGCCGGCCCGGCCACCCTGCGGACCGCCGACGCCACGCTCGTCCGCCACGACCCCGACTGGCGCGTGAAGCTGCTCGCCGTGATCACCAACCCCAGCGTCGCGTTGATCCTGATGATGATCGGCATCTACGGGTTGATCTTCGAGTTTTCCAGCCCCGGCGCGGGCGTCGGCGGCGTGCTGGGAGGCATCTGCCTGATCTTTGCGCTCTACGCCCTGCAGATGTTGCCGGTGAGCTACGCCGGGCTCGCGCTGATCCTGCTCGGCATCGCCTTCATGGCCGCCGAGGCGTTGCTACCCAGTTTCGGCGTGCTCGGCATCGGCGGTGCGGCGGCCTTCGTCGCGGGCGCCGTGATGCTGATGGACACCGACGCGCCAGGCTTCGGCATTCCACTGGGGTTGATCCTGACCCTCGCGGTGGTCAGCGCGCTGATCATTTTCGCCATCCTCTTCATGGCCGTACGCGCCCGCCAGCGAGCGCCACTGGGCGGCGATGCCGAGCTCATCGGCCACCTGACACCCGTCACCGGGGTGCGCGACGACGATCCGCGCCAGGGCTGGGTGATGCTGCGCGGCGAACAATGGCAGGTCCATAGCCAAGCGCCGCTGCTGCCGGGCCAGCAGGTCCGCGTGACGGCGCGCAACGGTCTTAAGCTGGACGTAACCGCGGCTGACGAACAGCCGCCCAGAGGAGGCAACCGATGGGTTTCGAAATGAGTTTCGTGGTGCTGGCGTTCCTGATCATCGGACTGCTCGCCTCGACGTTCCGCATCCTGCGCGAGTACGAGCGCGGCGTGGTGTTCCAGCTCGGACGCTTCTGGAAGGTCAAGGGGCCGGGGCTGGTCATGGTCATCCCCGGGCTGCAACAGATGGTGCGCGTGGAGCTGCGCACCCTGGTGCTCGATGTACCGACGCAGGACGTGATTTCGCGTGACAACGTCTCGGTCAAGGTCAACGCGGTGGTCTATTACCGGGTGGTCGACGCACAGAAGGCGATCATTCAGGTCGAGGATTACCACTCGGCCACCAGCCAGTTGGCCCAGACTACCCTGCGCGCAGTGCTCGGCAAGCACGACCTGGACGACATGCTGGCCGAGCGCGAACAGCTCAATAACGACATCCAATCCGTGCTCGATGCGCAGACCGATGCCTGGGGTATCAAGGTGGCCAACGTCGAGATCAAGCATGTCGATCTCGACGAATCGATGATTCGCGCTATCGCCCGGCAGGCCGAAGCCGAACGCGAACGCCGCGCCAAGGTCATTCATGCCGAGGGCGAACTGCAGGCCTCGGAAAAACTGATGCAGGCCGCCGAAATGCTCGGTCGGCAATCAGGCGCCATGCAGCTGCGCTACATGCAGACCCTGAGCAACATCGCCGCGGACAAGAACTCCACCATCGTCTTCCCGCTGCCGATCGAACTGCTGCAAGGACTCTCCGCACTGACGTCGAAAACCATCAAGACCACTCCCGACACGGACAAACCATGACCTACCGCTTCCTCCTGCAGCCCCTCTCGAGCGCCCGCAGCCTGCTCGGCGCCCTGCTCGTCCTGACCCTGCTCAGCGGCTGCGCCGCCTTCACCCAGCGCGACCCGCTGAATATCCAGGTCGCGGGTATCGAACCGCTACCCGGCGAAGGGTTCGAGCTGCGCCTGGCTGTGAAGCTGCGCCTGCAGAACCCCAACGATTCGGAGATCGACTACAACGGCGTGGCGCTGGATCTGGAGGTCAACGGCCGGCGCCTGGCCAGCGGTGTCAGCGACCAGAGCGGGCGCGTCTCCCGCTTCGGCGAGACGGTGCTTACCGTTCCGGTGACCATCTCCGCCTTCTCGGCAGCCCGCCAGGCCCTGGGCGTCGCAGAGGCCGGCGGCATGCAGGAGGTGCCCTACGTCCTGCGTGGCAAGCTCGCTGGCGGATTGCTCGGTACGGTGCGCTTCACCGAAAAAGGCACCTTCGACCTTTCCGGCGCGACGGGCGGGGTTTATCGCTGAACCTTGGCACCCGCGTTGCCGACCAATCATGACGAATGAAACTGCGGTGCCGACCGCGGCTTCATTCGCACCCGCGATCACCACTGATAGAAGCCATACGCAACGACTCCCAAGCCAAAGCCCATTTGCGCAATCAGCAACGCCCGGATGGCGAAGGTATAGCTGACGACGGGATTCTGTCCCTTCGCATCGAGGGCAAACAGCCGGTAGCTCTCGGGAAAATCGGCCTCGATTTCCTTGAGCGCCACGATGGTGATGCTCAGCAGCTGACGGCTGCGGGCATCGACCAGCCAGAACACCGCAGCCAGCAGGACGGTAAAGGCGCCGAGCAGTATCAACAGGCCCGGCGAGAAGCCCCGCTCCAATGCGGCTAGCACGCCGCCATCGGCAAAGATCGCCAGCAGCACGAAGAAGTTGAACCCGCGCAGGCGCTGCTCGGCATTGAGCTTGAAATGCGCCCAGACAAACCCTCGACTATCCACAGGCATCCCCTATCGAAACGGCCGTCCTACGAACATGAGAGGGCTGCCGCCCGTGATAAATCCCGGCGATGATGCTCCAGGCGCAAAGCGTTCCATGGCGGTGGATTGTTCAGGCACGAGAAACGGTTCATCCAGCGCCACGTACTTTATCCAGGCTGACGGTCGCAACAGACTGAACCTTGGAGGCGGCGTCCGCCGCCTGAACAGGAGAACCCGATGAGCACTGACCAGAAGATTGCCATTGTCACTGGGGCGTCGCGTGGTATCGGCCGAGCGATCGCACTGAGGCTCGCCGCCGATGGTTTCTTGGTGATGATCAATTACGCCGGAAACCAGGCCGCTGCCGAAGAAGTGGTCGGCCTGATCACCGGACAGGGCGGCAAGGCCTTCGCCGTGCAAGGCGATGTCGCGGAGCTCGCGGACATGCAGCAGCTGTTCGAAGAAGCCACGCGTCGGTTCGGACGCCTGGATGTCGTCGTCAACAACGCGGGCACCATGCCTTACCTGAAGATCGCCGAGCTCGACATGCAGGGGTTCGACGAGGCCATCCGCACCAATCTGCGCGGGGCTTTCATAGTGCTCGGCCTCGCCGCGCAGCATGTGGCTCAGGGCGGGCGGATCATTGCGCTATCGACCAGCGTGATCGCCAAGGCGTTTCCCGCGTATGGTCCCTACATCGCGTCGAAAGCCGGCGTCGAAGGATTGGTGCATGTGCTCGCGAACGAATTACGAGGGCGCGCCATCACCGTCAACGCCGTCGCGCCAGGGCCGGTCCCGACCGAGCTGTTCCTCAACGGCAAGACGGACCAGCAGATCGAGCAGATCCGCCAGCTCGCGCCGCTCGAGCGTCTCGGCACGCCAGAAGAAATCGCTTCTGTGGTTTCCTTCCTTGCGGGGCCGGACGGCGGTTGGGTCAACAGCCAGGTTATTCGGGCGAACGGCGGTTTCGCCTGAACCAAGACCAGCTCGTGCATAACAGAAAGGCCCCTGCTCGCAGGGGCCTTTTTGCTTAGTGATGCTGACATGCCTGGGAAAGAGCCCGTGCCGTCAATCGACGCTCGGCTCCATCACTGTCGAGGTAGACCATGGTTTCGTCTACGACCTCGCAGGACGCGGTGGCGGGCTGCTCGATGCGCAACACGTGAGCGATATCCAGGCGATCGCCATAGCGATAACGCTCGGACTCGCTGCGCTCATCCGCGTACGACAGACCTGCGAACGGCAACAATGGCAATGCAAACAGAATGAAGCGGGTGTGATGGTCCATGGAAAAGTACCTTTTTGAAGACGGCGCGACATAGGCGCCCCGCGCCGTCAGGGAAGCGGCTGGCGCTAGCCGATCAGATCGGTCAGCCCGCAGCCGCCAGACGACGGTCCAGCGAGTGGAAGCCAGGCCCGCGCAGCGCGATGTAGAGCGAGAGCGATAGCATCAGCAGCGGATACTCGATGCCTCGATCAATCCACGCCCACGTCGGCGCCAGGATGTACACGATGGCCAGCATCTGGATCGCCATCAGCGCCGCAAGCACGCGGGTTGCCAGCCCGGCGGCGAGCATCAGCCCTCCGATGCCTTCCAGAAGCGCGACCATCAAGGCGAACGCACTTGGGAAGGGCAAGTGGAGCACCTGCTCGATCAGTCGCGTCGAGGCCGCCATCGGGTCGCCCATCGATCCGTGCGCGCTGCCGAGTAGCTTGGGTAAACCGTGGGTCACCATGACCAGCCCATAGGTCACGCGCAGCAGCGCGTAGGCGAGAGGCTCACCCCGAGCCACGCTTGGCGTTGCCAAGGCACTCAGACGAAAAGGCATCACGAGGGCCGCTCCGATACGCCTTGGGCGTGTTCGCCCCAGAGACGGTGAAGCGTGGATGCCTGCAAGCCCGCCACGGCGCCGAGCGTGGCGGCACCGCCCAACTCGCCGAAGGTCACGAACGTAGGTGGAAGATGCGAGGCGAAATAGCTGACCAGGCCGAGAAAGAACGCGAGCAGGTTGTTGAAGATCGGAAAGCGCCGCGTCGACAGCACCAGGACTGCGACCACGAAGACCACCGGCACCACGGTCAACGCACCCAGCGCAGGCGACAGCACCGTCGTCGCAACAGCCGCCGCCATTCCCAACATGAGCCCCGCCAGGGTACAGGCCAGATTGATAGCGCCCTGGCGCACTCCTGGCGCGCGGGTGAAAAAGGAAATCCAACCGATGAACATGGCCCAGATGGGCAGCTCGACGATGAGCACGCAAAAACTCGCGGCAAGCGCGGCGACGGCGGACTCGCCAAGGGTCAACTTGAAATGGTTGGGAATGGCCAGGGTCATGCTTCACCTCCATAAGACGTGCCCGAGAAGTGGGCAGGTCGATTGTGGAAGGCGAAGACGGTTGGATAATCGTCGCCGGGTTGTTAAGACTATTCCGGCACCCTGAACAATGGATAAGGCGCATGGACCGGCTGGACACGCTGAACCTATTTATCCGCATCGTCGAACTCGGCAGCTTCACCCGGGCCGCTGGCGAGCTGAACCTACCCCGAGCCACCGCCACCCAGGCGATCAAGATCCTCGAGGCCCGGCTTGGCGCACGGCTGCTGGAACGCACGACACGACAGGTCAAGCCCACCCGTGACGGGCAGGCCTACTACGAGCGTTGCAAGCAGATTCTCAGCGAACTGGACGATGCCGAGTCCTCGCTCAGCACCTTGGCCGGCAACCCGAGAGGCACCTTGCGCCTCGACCTGCACGGCTCCCACGCTACGCGCATCATCCTGCCCAACATCCAGGCATTCCGGGAGCGCTACCCCGAGATAGACCTGGCCATCAGCAGCGGCGACCGCCTGGTCGACCTGGTGCGCGAGGGGATCGATTGCGTGGTCCGGGCGGGCAACCCGCGAGATTCCTCACTGGTCGCCAGACGCCTGGCCCTGATGCCGGAAGTGATCTGCGCAAGCCCCGACTACCTCGCCCGCTTCGGCACCCCCACACACCCGAGCGAGCTGAGCGAACACCAGGTCGTGGGCTTCTTCAGCAGCAACCATGACATTCGCTACCCGCTGACCCTGTTGGTCGACGATGAACCCACGGAATTCGAACCGCAGAGCTGGATCACCGTGAACGACGCGGAGTGCTATACGACCTGCGCACTCAATGGCTGCGGCCTGATCCAGCTGCCGCGCTTCCGGGTGGAGCCTCATCTGCGGTCAGGAGAGCTGGTGGAAGTGCTCGCCGATTGGCCGAGCCCAGGCCTTCCGGTGTCCGTGCTCTACCCCTACCACCGTCAACGCTCGCACCGGGTGAAGGTGTTCGTCGACTGGGTGGTCGATCTGTATGCCGAGCGTTTCGCCGACGCGTCCTAGCGCGCCGCAGGGCCGGTCGGCAACGACTGTCCATGCGGGGCCGACAGATTCATCCCGGTTACCGGAGCGGTAGCGGCTAAACCTGCCCCCCTTGCGGCGCCTTACAGCTTGAAGTGTGCAACCAGCTCGTCGAGCTGCGTCGACAAGCTCTGCAGGCTGGTGCTGGACTGGTTGAGTTGGTCGGCGATCTGCGCGGTTTCCTGGGTGAAGTGGTTGATCCCCTCGACGTTGCGGTTGATCTCCTCGACCACACAGGACTGCTCCTCCGTCGCGGTGGCGACCTGGATGTTCTGGTCGCTGATCTGGCCGATATGGTCGTTGATCTGTTCCAGGGCGGCGGAGGCCTTGCCGGCGTATTCCACCACCCGCTGGCTCTGCTGACGGCCCCTGGCCATGACTTCCACCGCGGCGCGGGATTCGTTCTGCAGGCGGTCGATCACTTGCTGGATCTCTTCGGTCGAGGCGCCCGAGCGGCTGGCCAGGGTGCGCACCTCGTCGGCCACCACGGCGAAGCCGCGGCCCTGCTCGCCGGCACGCGCGGCCTCGATGGCGGCGTTCAACGCCAGCAGGTTGGTCTGCTCGGAAATGCTGCGGATGGTGTTGAGGGTCGAGCTGATCGCGTTGATCTGCCCCGCCAGCGCCTCGACCACCTGGGAGGCCTGTTGCAGTTCGCCGCTGAGCGTGTCGATCTGCTGGTGGGCCTGGTCCACCACCTCGCGACCTTCGCTGGCGTGGCCGCTGGCTTCGCGTGCCACATGGGCGGCATTTTCCGCGTTGCTGGCAATTTCATTGACGGTCGAGCCGAGCTCGTTGATCGCGGTAGCGACCTGCACCGTGCGATCGCTCTGCGCGGCGCAGTTGCTTTGGGTCAGGCGGGCTCGCTCGGCCACTTCGCGGGCCATGGCCGAGAGCTGGCGCGAATTGCCGGCGAGTTGCTCCATGGTGCGATGGATCTTGTCGATGAAGAGATTGAAGCTGCTGGCGATGCCGCTCAGCTCGTCCTGGCCGGGCAGTTCGATACGGGTGTTCAGCGCCAGGTTCTCGGCCGCATTGCCCAGCTTGTTCTGAAGAATGGAAACGCGTCGGCGCAGGTTGGCGACGATCAGCCAGGCCGTGATGAAGGAGACCAGCAGGCCAAAGGCGATGATTGTCAGTTGACGGCTGCGACCGTTGGCATAGCTCTCGTTGCTGCGCTGGTTCTGCTGTTCGGCCTGCACCAGCAGACCGTCGAGCAACTCGTTGGCACCCTGGCGCATCACGCCGTAGCTCTTGGCGTACTGGTCACGGTAGATCTGCTGGGCACGGGCCATATCGCCGCCATCGAGAGCCCGAAGCAGAGGCGTCAACTCGGCACTCACCATGCTTTCGAACTGATCGAACAAGCGCTGCGCCTGTGCCTTGCGCTCCGGGTTGACCTGGGCTTCGACCGCGCGGCGCATGGCCTCGCGCATCTCGGGTATGTCCTCGTTGAGCGACTCCTGGACACGGGTCTTGACCCCCGTTCGTCACGCAGGCCGGTCTCCTGCAACAGCATCATGTCGATGCCCACGCGCATACGCGGAATGCGTGACGCGGCTTCGGCCATCGCGCGCATCGGCGCCGAGGTATTGAGGTATAGCGCACTGGCCTCCCGCTGCATGGTGGACATGCTGTTCAGGCTGGTCACCGCCACCAGAATCAAGGCGATGCAGGGAATCGCCACGGCAATGATCAACCGGCTTTTCAGAGTCAGAGAGTCGAGGCGCATAGCGGCCTTCCTTCGGGAGCACAGGGGGAGTCATTCGTCCATGCCAACTATGGTTGCGGCGGCATTCGGGTCCAATCAGGAGATCGGCCGATTGGGGCAAATCATGAGCGCGGCCTGCGGCCTATCGTCGCCCCTAAGCGGGCAGCTAGACGCCCGGGACAGGCGACTCCCGCAACGGAACGAGGCCGATTCCGATCGTGTCGGCCGGCCCCGCTGCGTGACCTGCGGAGCGGGCAGGATACGACCTGGGAGAGGCGGCTGTGATGGCTGGGCGAAGCGCCTCAGGTCCCTACTCGGCAGCGCCCGGCCCTGCACCGATGGGCTTCGTGCTTGGGGTCTTCCTGCAGCAGCTTGCGGGTGACGCCGTTGGTCCAGCCGAAGCCGTCCTGCAGGGGGTATTCGCCGCCGCCGGCGTGCTCGGTAGTGGGCCGCAGGACGTATTTTTCGACCAGCTTGCTTTCGCGCTCGAACAGCTCCGAGACGATCATCAGCCAGCGTTTCTCGATCTCGATGGCCAGGTCGTGGTGTCCGTATTGCTGCAGCCCGCGAATGCCCATCCACTGCAACGGCGCCCAGCCATTGGGGCGATCCCATTGCTCGCCGCTGCCGCTGATCTCGGTGGTGGAGAGTCCGCCAGGCGCCAGGAGTCGCTCGCGCACGATCCGCTCCACCTTCGACGCCTGCTCGGTCGTGGCGAGATGAACGAACAGCGGCACCACGGTCGCGGCGGTGAGGTTCTCGCGTTGCACGTCGCGCTGCCAGTCGTAATCGAAGTAAGCGCCCACCTCCTCGTTCCACAGGTAGCGGTCGATGCCTTCGCGGCGGCGCTCGGCCCGCTCACGAAATTGCACCGCCGATTCATCGTCGCCCTTGATCTCGCTAAGGCGTGCGATCTGCTGTTCGAGCTTGTACAGGAAGGCATTGAGGTCCACCGGCAGCAAGCGGGTGGTGCGAATGGTGGACAGGTCCGTGGGGTCGTCCAGCCAACGCGAGCTGAAGTCCCAGCCGGACTCGGCGCCGGCCCGCAGGTCGAGGTACACATGGTGCGGGGGCCGGCCGGAGCGCGCAGCGGTTTCCACGTCTTCCCAGTAGGATTCGTCGCGCGGTGTATCGCGGTCGTCCCAATAACGGTTGAGAACCACCCCGTCGGCCATGCACACGCAGCGTCGATGGCCTTCGCCCGGGCGCAGCACGTCGGCGCCGTCCATCCAGAACGCATGTTCCTTGCGCAGCTGCGGCAGGTAATCGCTGGCGCGGCGGATGCCGTGCTCCTCGAACAGATCGGTCATCAGCGCGAACACCGGTGGCTGCGAACGGCTCAGGTAATAGGAGCGGTTGCCGTTGGGCACGTGCCCGTAGGTGTCGATCAGGTAGGCGAAGTTGTCGGCCATGGCCTGCATCAGCTCGCACTGTCCGCTTTCGTCCAGGCCGAGCATGGTGAAGTACGAATCCCAGTAGTACAGCTCGGTGAAGCGCCCTCCCGGCACCACGTACTCATAGGGCAGCGGCAGCAGCGAAGAGCGCGACGGATGCTCGGTGGGCGAGCGCGTCAGTACCGGCCAGAGCCGGTCGATGTGTTCCTCCAGGCTGTTGTCCGGGTCGGCGACGAACTCGCGCGGTTCGAACTCGAACACACTGAAATGCTCGTGAACGAAGGCCGCGAGATCGAAATCCGAACGGGCGCGCTGGGAACGGTAGGCATCGAGAATCTGTTCGGGATAGCGCTTGGGCGCGCAGTCGGCGAAGGTCTTGCTGTCTTCGAAGATGCGCTTCATCTGCACTTCGACGAAGAACTCCTGGTAGCGGTCCGCCGGGCTCAGGGTGTCCGCGCCAGCGACCTGGCGCAGGGCCTTTTCGAACGGGTCGACCAGATGATTCTCGGTATTCACTGTTCGCTGTAATTCCACAGCAGACCTCCATCGACGAAAAGCGTGGTGCCGGTAATGTAGCCGGCATCGTCCGACACCTGGAGCGCCACCGCGCCGGCGACATCGCGCGGCTGGCCGAGCCGTTTGGCTGGGATGTTGCCGAGCAGGCGCCCCATCTGGCGGAGCGACTCTTCGGTGGCGTCCTGGCCGTCATCCTCGCTGCGCCCGGTGACAACGATATCCGCGCCTTCTTGCGCCAGGCGCCAGGCGCTATCGCGGCCGATGCCCTGGGTGCTGCCGGTGACCAGCGCCACTTTATTCTCGAGCCTCACGAGACTCTCCATCAACGCCTGGTTGCAGGCGGGTAAAGATCAGACGGAGGTGCATCGGTGCCGTTCCTCGGGTCGGCGCGCCGTGAGCGTTCACGGCCAGCGGCCGCAACGCTCAGCCCAGAAACGGCGGCCCTTGGGCCCGCTCATCGCGCAATGAGCCCGTATTTGCAGAATATTGCCGAATAGCCGCTCGCGGCCGATTGCCGGCACAGCGAGCGCTTTCTTTGCGAATCGACAGAGCCACAGCGATCCTTGACCGCGCGGAACCGCTCGCCCCGATGGAGGGATCAAGACGGGCGATTGGGGCCAATGATCAGGTCCCGATCACCCCACCGTCGTTCTTGGTGATCAGCACGGTGGTCGAACGCGGCCGGGTCTTGCCATCGCTGGCCGGGTAGCTCAACGCCGGGTGCTGGACGTTGATCCACATGGCCCGGTAGTCCGGACTCCAGGTGATTCCGGTGATCTCGCAACCACGCGGGCCGACGAGAAAGCGCCGCACCTCGCGGTTTTGCGGGTCGGCACAGAGCAACTGATTACAGCCCATCGCCTGCATCACCGTGTCGCGGTCCTCGTAATCGGTCTCGATCCACAGACGTCCGGCCTGGTCGAACGCCAGCCCATCGGGGGAGGAGAACAGGTCGCCGTTGATGGTACCGATCAGGTTCGCCGGCACCGCGTCGCCCGCGGCGGTTGTCGCCCCTTCCGGCTCGCCGGCGAGGAGGAAGAACTCCCAGGTGAACTCGGTGGCGGTCGGGTCGGCGCCCGCCTCGTTCCAGCGGATGATGTGCCCGTGCAGGTTGGCCGGGCGCAGGTTGGCGTCGTTGGCCGGCTGCCGGGTGCCGCGCCCGTCGTTGTTGGTCAAGGTCACGTAGACCTCGCGCGTGGTCGGGTGGACAGCGACCCACTCGGGCCGATCCATCGGCGTCGCCCCCAGCAGATCGGCCGCGGCCCTTGCGTTGAGCAGCACCTCGGCCTGGCTGGCGAAGCCGTTCACGGCGGTCAGCCCTCCTTCGCCATGCACCAGTGGCAGCCAGCGGCCGCGGCCCTCGGCGCTGAACTGGGCGACATACAGGGTGCCTTCGTCGAGCAGATCGCGGCTGGCCCTGGGATTGGCCGCGTCGAAGCGTCCACTCGGGACGAACTTGTAGATGTACTCGCCCTTGGTGTCGTCGCCCGAATAGAACGCCATGCGCCCGTCGTCGCCCAGCGAGAGTGCCGAGCACTCGCGGCAATACCGGCCGAAGGCGGTGCGCTTGACCGGCTGGCTGTCCGGATCGAACGGGTCGAGCTCGACGACCCAGCCGAAACGGTGCGGTTCGTTGACGTAACCACCGTGGGGCTGGCTGGCGTCGGGCGTGGCATCGAAGCGCGCATCGGCGGTTTCCCAGCCGTAGAGCTTGCTCATGCCCTCGTTGGCCAGCCCGTAACGCTTGTGCGAGACGCGGCGGGCGAAGTCGGCCTGATCGTGGTTGACGAAATAGTTGTGCCAGTTTTCTTCGCAGATCAGGTAGGTGCCCCAAGGCGTGAAGCCGCTGGAGCAATTGTTGAGGGTGCCCAGCACCTCCAGTCCGGACGGATCGGCGACGGTCTTCATCGCCTCGTGTCCGGCCAGCGGGCCGCTGATGCGCATCGGCGTGAAGCCCGAGATGCGGCGGTTGTAGCGCGACGGCATGACCCGCTGCCATTGCCCGTCGGCATCCTTTCTAACCTCGATGACGCTGGCGCCGTGGGCGGCCTGTTCCTTCTTCACCTCGTCGAGCGGGCGCCTGCCGTCGGCGAGGGTCATGCCGTTGGGGTGCAGCGGCGGATTGACGTACTCGTGGTTGATCACCAGCAGGCCGTGGCTGTCCGGCGCCTCGGGGAACGGGAAGAAGTGCATGCCGTCGTGGTTGTCGCCTGCCTGCTTGAGTTGCGCCTGCCAATCGTCGCTGGCGTCCGGATGCCAGGCCGGCGCATCGGACAGCACCGCATCGCCCCAGGAAAAGAACGGCCGCGCCCGATAACCCTCGGGCACCAGCACCTGGTCGAAATCCTCCGCCTGCTGCACCGCCACGCCCCGGAAACCGAGCAGCGGGCTGGCGGCCAGGCTGCGGCAGGCGGCCAGCCCGCCACCCATGAAGCCGAGCGCGGCGAGGGTCAGACTGCCCTTGAGCAGCTTGCGCCGGCCACTGTCGATCAGCTGCTCGAGGCTCGGATTGCGGCTGGGGTTGATCGCCTGGTTGTCGTGGGCGGACATGCTGGCGTGAAAGGCGTCGAAATCCTGCTTCATGTTGACTCGCGTGTAGTGAATGGACTCATGGACTGGCGGTTAGGCGCCAACCTCACTCGATGCGGTAGCGGAAGGTGTTCTTCACGCCAGCCACCGCCACGCTGCGGCCGTCGATGACCCGTGGCTGGTAGCGAAACCCCTTGGCGGCGTTGAGCGAGGGGCGCGCGAACAGCGGATGGCAGTCGCCCAGCACCTGCGGATCCTCCACCCGGCCCTGCGTGTTGACCGTGTAAATCACCGTGCATTCGCCCTCGATGCCTTTGTCCAGCGCGCGCTGCGGATAGGCTGGCGCCTGCTTGACCAGCGGCTCGTACTGACGGCTGGCGGCAGCCGCAGCCTGGCGCGCCTGTTCGGCGGCCGCCTCGGCGCGGGCCCGGGCCTCACGCTCGACCTGCAGGCGCTGCTGCTCGGCCTGGGCCAGACGCTCTTGCGCCTGACGTTCACGTTCGGCCTGCGCCTGCCGTTCACGCTCGCGCTCACGCGCCTCCTGGCGCTGCTGCTCGGCACGTTTTCGCGCCAGGGCCGCCTCTTCCAGGCGGCGCTGCTCGCGCTGCGGATCGACCTTCGGCACGGCGGGCTCCGGCGGCGCCTGCACCAGGGGCTCGGGGACAGGTTCGGCATCGGCCACCACGGGCGTCGGCGACGCTGGTATCGGCTTGGGCGCGGCCTGGGGCGACGGTTTGGGCAGGCTGACCAGTTGTGTCTTGAGCAACGGCGGCGCGGCCGGCACCGGCAATTCCCAGGATCCGCCGTGCACCAGCAGAGCAAGCAGGCCCAGGTGCAACCCGACGGTCAGGCTCAGCGCGCCGGCATGGCTGCGCCAGGACGAATCGATGTCTGGCAGCGCCACGTCGTGCAGGGACAGGCTGCTCATCTCAGGGCGCCTCGGTGATCAGGCCGAGCTGGGACACCCCGCCGCGCTGCAACGCGGCGATGCCGGCGACCACCACGCCATAGTCGGCCCCCTGGTCGGCGCGGATGTAGACCTGGGTATCGCTGCGCGCGGCGACCACCGCCGAGACCTTGGCGCTCATCTCGGCCAGGTCCACGGCGCTGTCGGTCTGCTGCTCGACGTTCAGCTCGTAGCCCAGGTTCCAGTAGTAGCTGCCGTCGGCCCTCACCGAGAGCGTGAGGACCTGCTGCCGGCTATCGGCGGGCATCGCCTCGGCGGCCACCTTGGGCAGCTCCAGCTTCACGCCCTGGGTCAGCATCGGCGCGGTGACCATGAAGATCACCAGCAGCACCAGCATCACGTCGATATAGGGCACCACGTTCATTTCGGCTTTCGGGCCGTGTTTGTGCTGGGGACGAACAAGCATGACGTTCTCCTCAAGCCGCAGCGGCGACCACCGGGACACCATGCAGACGCCGGTGCAGTCGCGCCTGCAGCTCGTTGCCGAAGCTGTAGTAGCGGGCGATCAGACGTTGGCTGCGCGCTGCGAAGCGGTTGTAGGCCATCACTGCCGGGATCGCCGCGAACAGGCCGATGGCGGTGGCGATCAGCGCCTCGGCGATGCCCGGCGCCACGGTGGAGAGGGTCGCCTGCTGCACCTGGGACAGGCCGAGGAAGGAATTCATGATCCCCCAGACGGTGCCGAACAGACCGATGTAGGGGCTCACCGAGCCCACCGTGGCGAGAAAAGGCAGGCCCGTTTCTAAACGCTCCTCCTGCTCGGCGATGGCCACGTAGAGACTGCGCTCGACACCTTCGATCACCGCCTCCGGAGCGATGCCCGGCTGATGCTGCAATTGGGAAAACTCGCCGTAACCGGCCAGGAAGATGCGCTGCAGGCCGGCATCGACATGCGCCGCCTGGCTCTCGCGGTGCAGCCGGGCGAGATCGCCGGTCTCGCGGAACTGACGCTGGAAGTCGTTGAGCAGACGCTCGCTTCGCCGCAGCACGCTGCCGCGCTGGATGATGAGGTACCAGCTGATCAGCGAGGCCATCACCAGGATGAGCATCACCGCCTGAACCACGGGGCTTGCGTCGCGAACCAGACCCCAGGCGCTCATGTGTTCGAGGCTGCTGTGCATGGTTTGTCTCCTCTGCCGCCCCGGTCGGGCGGCTGTTATTGGATTAGGTTGCAATTGCGCTTTGATGACAGCCGGCGCGGCCTAGGGCAGCTTCAGCGCCTCGGCGACCGCGCTCCAGGGCAGGTACTTGTAGTTCTGCCGGCCCTCGGGCATCCGCTTGCGCCCGTCCTGGACGACCAGCATGCCCTGGCTCCAGACGCCACCGAGGTTGGCCGAGGTGACCTCCAGCCCGTCGGTCTCGGAAACGCCATCGATGCCACGCTCGGCGTTCAGGCCGATGCGGAACGCGCCGCGCATCGCATAGGGCGCCTGCCCGTCGAGCACCACGTAGCTGTCGTTGCCCTGGCTGGAAATCACCAGGTAATCGCCAGCCTCGCCCTGGTAGAAGGCCAGCCCCTCGATGTCGGCCTGCACCTCGGCGCCAGCATCGATGACTTTTTCCAGCACCGCCGGCGCATCGCCACGGGCGTCGAGCGTCCAGACCGCAACGTCCTCCTCGCCGATGAACAGCCGCTGGTTGCGGTCGTCGGCGACGCACCCTTCGGGCTGGCTGGCGGTGGCGAATTCGCGAAGTAGCTCGGCCTCGACCTTCCCGCTGTGGCCGTCGAGGCGGTACTGCAGGAAGCGTCCGCTCTTGTCGTTGGGGATGGCGTGGATCGCCTCGTCGGCATCCTTGAACAGGCACAGCCCATAGATGTCGTCCAGCGGCGTGGGCAGCCAGCCGAGGTCGCTCAGCTCGCCGCTGCTGCGGTCGATGGCGAACAATTGCAGGCCGTTGTGATCGCGATGGCTGGCGACGGCGAGGTCCACCGTGGCCTGCCCCAGGCGAAACCCCGGACGCACGTCGACGTTGTTCAGCCGGCCCACCCGCAAATCCTGCAGCGTGCGGCCCTGCAGGTCATAGACCTGCAGCCCGCCCTGCTTGTCGGTGCCCAGCACACGACTCGCGGCAGGGTCCTGCGGATGGATCCAGATCGCCGGGTCATCGGCCGCATCGCCCAGGCTCGGCACCGGCTCGGTCTGCACCTGGGCCGGCAATACCGGCAGGGGCGCCGCGACCTGGGGAGCGTCGGGTTGCCAGTCGAGCAAGGCCCGGTGCTGGCCGTTGTCATCGCCGATCGACAGGGCCAGACCCTGCCCGGAGACGCGAGCGCTGAGCTGTTCGGGTTCGGCCAGGCCCGCCAGTTGCAGCACCGGTTCAGCCTGCCAGCGCTTGCCGTCACGGCTGTAGCGATGCAGGGCACCGGCCTGGGGGTCGAGCGCCAGCACAGCGCCCGGCACCACAGCGACACCGGCGAGGGCCTCGGCGATGTCACCGAACGGCTGCACCAGGGCGACCGGCTGGCGGACCAGATCGGCCTCCGGGTGCGCCGCATAGGCCCAGAGGCCGACTTCTTCCTCGTTCACGTAGAGCAGTTCGTCGCGGTCATCGACCTGGCAGTACTCGCTGGCCGGTGGCAGGCTCAGGCGCCGCACCCGCAGCGGCTCGCTCAATGGCTTCTGCGCCGCGGCTACCAGCCACTGCTCGCCGATGCCCTCCTCGCCGACCAGAAAGAGGAAGGCATTGTCGCCCTGGTCGCGGTACAGGCACAGCCCATCGACCTTGAAGTCCGGGCGCGGCAGATACACCGGGGTGGCCCAGCTGCGGTCGCGGGCCGAAAGCGCGAGCAGCACCGGCTGCTGGCGATCGACATCGACGGTCGCCACCAGCAGGCCGTCGGCCGCGGCGCGGTGGTCGAGCGCGCCGAAGGTGCCGGGCAACGCACTCAGGGTGACGCCGGCGGCGTCGAGCAGACGCAGGCCCTGGCGCTTGCTGCTCACCAGGCGATCGGCACCGGGCCAGAAACGGTCGTCGGCCAGCAGTTGGGCGGCCTCGACACTCATCGGCTCGGCGGTCTGCCAGGGTGCGGTCGTCAGCACGCCCGAGGCACCAGCCGGCGCGCTCAGCAGGGCGAAACTGGTCAGCAGCGCCAGAGCGAGCGGCTGGCGGGGAAAATTGATGTTCATCGAACGAAAAATCCTTTGGCGAGCGGCGCCCACGCGGTGGCAGTGGGCGCCTTCCAGAGTCAGAAATGGGTGAAGGTCAGACCGAGCCGGTAGGTCGGGCCGTACTCTTCGTATTGGGCGTTGTAGGCGCGGCGGCCGGTATAGACGTAGTAGGACTCGTCGGTGAGGTTCTGCGCCTCGAAGGTCAACTGCAGCCCGGGGGTGATGAAGTAGCCGGCGCTGAAATCGACGAACAACTGCTTGTCGGCGTGGAGGTCGTGGGCGGGATCGTCGACCGCCGCGACCTGCATCAGGTAGTCGGACTTGTAGTTGGCCGAGACGCGCAGGCTGAGCCGGTCGTTCTCCCAGCCGAGCATCAGGTTGCCGACCGTGTCGGACTGGTTCGGCAGGTCGATGCTGCGGCTCAGGCCTTGCCCGCGGACCTTGGCGTCGGAGCGGCTGAAGGTGGCGTTGGCGCCGAGCAGCAGCCCGTCCCAGGGCGCGGGCAGCCAGCTGAATTTCTGCGAATAGGCCAGTTCGATGCCGTAGAGCTTGGCCTTGTCGCCATTGGCGTAGCTCAGCGCTTCGTCGAAGCCGGCCCAGTCTCCGGTGCCGGCCAGATCGGTGTCGTAGACGAAATTCTCGATGTCCTTGTAGAACCCGAAGGCCGAGACCACGCCCGCGCGTCCCATGTAGTGCTCGATACCCAGATCGAAGTTCATCGATTCCAGCGGCTTGAGGTTCGGGTTGCCGAACTCGGCGTCGTTGCCGTCGATCACGAAGCCCGGCGCCAGCTGGCCGAACGTCGGCCGCACCACGGTATTGGTCCAGGCCACACGGATCTGGGTATCGGGGTCCAGCTGATAACGCGCATGCAGGCCCGGCAGCCAATGGTCGTAGCGCTTGCTGCTCTGGGTCGCTTCGAAGGCGCCGTCACGGATGCCGGTGCCCTTGGCTTCAAAACGGGTGCCCTCGTAGCGCAGGCCCGCGATCAGCCGCCAGTCATCGATGTCCACCGTGTTCATCAGGTAGGCGGCATCGATGTCTTCGCTCATCTTGAAGTCGTTCCAGCGCGACTCTTCGGCGTCGTAGAAGGCGTCGCGGTCGAGCCCGCCGATCAGGCGTTCGATGGCGCTTGCGCTCAGCCCCGGCCCGAAACGGCCCAGCGCGTAATCCACCTGGCCGCTTTGGTAGTCGTCCATGCCGATGTTGTTGAAGTTGTCGTAGACCCAGACTTCGGTGTCGTTGTCCTTGTCACGGCGGCTGAGCTTGCCGCCGAACTTGAGCTGCGAAGCGTAGTCGGCGAGCAGGTAGTCGCGGGCCAGGTCGAGCTTGATGTTCTTCTCGGTGTCGGTGGCGTCGCTCTTCTCCCACTCGACCTTGTCGAGGGTGAAGCTCGCCGGATCGTAGAACGACGGGTCGACCACCAGCCGCGGCTTGCGGGTCCCGCTGTAGCCGGCGTCGGTGAAGTCGCCGACGAATTCGGCGCCCGCGATGCCACCGGGATTGCGCTCGCTCGAACGGCTGTAGCCGACCTGGCCGTTGAGCGTCCACAGTCCCATCTGCCGCTCGCCACCGAACACGTAGGACTTGATTTCTTGGGTATCTTCGCGCGACTTCAGCTCGCGCCAGCCCTCGGCATCGCCGAGCTCGCCGGGCAACTGCGCGTCGTCGAACTCCACCCCGGCGGCGTTGCGGGTCTCGGTGTCCTTGAAGCGGCTGTAGAGGGTCCGCAGGTAATAGCTGGACAAGTCATCGGGCTTGTAATCGAAGTTCAGCCCGAAACCGGTGCGCTCACGAGTGATGCGGTAGTCGCGCTGCTCGACCTCCTCGAGGCGGGCGCCGTTCTCGAAGTCCCAGGCCCCACCGGTCTCGACGTTGTCGGAGCCGAAGTCGCGCTTCTGCCAGCTCAGCGCGGCGGCCACGCCGAAGTTGTCCACGCCGTCGCCCAGACTGAAACGCTCGCTGATGGCGCCAGAGAACTTCGGGCTGGTCTGGTCGGTGTTGTCGTCGTAGCTGCCCTCGCCGCTTAAGGTGTAGAACAGCCCGTCATGGTCGAAAGCCGAGAGGCTCTGCACCTCGACGGTGCCGCCGAGGGAGTTGGCGTCCATGTCCGGGGTCAGGGTCTTGACCACCGACAGCGACTGCACCAGCTCGGCGGGCAGCACGTCCAGCGCCACCGCGCGACGGCCGCTCTCCGGCGCGGGCACCAGGGTGCCGTTGATGGTCACGCTGTTGAGGTCCGGGCCGATCCCGCGCACGCTGACGAAGCGGCCCTCACCCTGGTCTCGCTCGACCGAGAGCCCCGGGATACGCTGCAACGCCTCGGCAGCGTTGTCATCGGGTAGTTGGCCGATGGCGTCGGCGTGCACCACGCTCTTGACGCTGTCGGAGCTGCGCTGGTCCTTGAGCGCAGCGTCGATGCTCGCGGCCTGGCCGACCACGTCCACATGCTCGACCTCGTCGGCAGCCCAGCCGCTGTTGATCGACGTGGCGACCGCCACGGCCAGAATGCTGATCCTGAAACCCGCCTTGCGCTGAACCTTCATGGCCATAGCCTCCCTTGCGTCCCCCGGCACGGCGCCGGCAATGGAGGCGAACGGTAGGAATGCCTGATGACACTTCGGTGACGGTCACCGGCCGCGAGTGCCGATCCGGCCGTTTAAACGCGCACGCAGCGGCCCTTTTGAGCCGAAACGACCTGTTACAGCGCTCAGTTCGGCGTTATCCGCCCCGCTCGACAGCTATTGCCGCAACGCATCGGCGCGCTTGCAGCGCATCGCGTGCCGGCGACGATAAAAAAGCACTGGGCCGAATCGACCCCCGAGCTGTCACCGAAGCGTCATCGCCCTGTGCTTCCGTGACGGCTGGCGCACGCGCGCCCACTGGAGAGCCGATGAAATCCTTCCTGAAACTGCATTCTTTGACGCTGATCGGACTGACCGCGGTGGCCAACCTCGGCATCCAGATCTACCTCGCCGTCGGAGACATCAAAACCTGGGCCGAGATCGACTGGATGGACGTCGCCGGCGAGGGTGGATCGGCGATGCTCGCATTGCTGTGGCTGACGATGCTGCTGCACAGTCGCCCGGCCGGACGTGTCACCCGGCTGCTCGCCCTGGGGCTGTGCTGCATCTTTCTGTCCTGGTGGATGGATACGCTGGACGAATTCATCCGCCTGCCCGAGTCGGTCGCCTGGGCCAACTGGCTGGAAACCGCGCCGATGCCGATCGGCCTGTTGCTGCTCACCGCCGGCATCTTTCATTGGCACCGGGAACAACAGGCGATCAACCTGCAGATGAGCAAGCGCGAACGGCTGTTCCGCGAGCATCGTCTGTTCGACAAGCTGACGCCGCTGGGCGCGGCCGAGTACCTGCGCCAGCAGGTGCAGCTGGCCTTGCAGCAGGCCAGCCAGAGGCAGCAGCCGCTGTCGCTGGTGGCCGTCGACCTCGACGACTTCAGCGCGATCAACCACCGCTTCGGCCATGCCGAAGGTGACGAGGTGCTGCAGGCCACCGCCCAGCTGCTGTTGCTCAACCTGCGCCAGCAGGATCTGCTCTGTCGGCTGGCGGGTGATCGCTTCGTCGCCCTGCTGCCAGCGACCGGCGAAAGCCAGGCGCGGCAGATCGCCGAGGAACTCAAGCAGGCGGTCGCGAGCCTGGCTCATCGCAGCCGTCAGCATGGCGAGCGGCTCCAGCTGACCGCCAGCGTCGCGACGGTGATGGCCTTCGACGAAACCCCCGAGCGCCTGCTCGAACGGCTGAACCTGGGCGTCGCCCGGGCCAAGCAGGGGCTGGCCCGCTGTGCCTGAGGTGTCGATTGCCGCCGGCTATGACTGCGACAGCCGCTTCATCGCTGCGCACTATCAGCCCGCCACGCTGATCGACCTGGCGTTGTCACGCGGGATCGACAGCCATAGCCTGCTGCGCGGTTGCGAGCTGTTTTACGAAGACATCGCCCGTGGCCAGGCGCGGATCAGCCCCCGTCAGTTCCTCACGCTGATCGGCAATGCCGAACGCCTGCTCGGCGCCGCCGACAGCAGCTTCCTGTTCGGCCAGCGCCTGCTGCCGGGACACTATGGCGAAGCCAGCCATGCGCTGCTGCATGCGCTCGACCTGCAGCAGGCACTGGACCACCTGTGCCGCTTTCGCGCGGTGCTCAGCCCGCTGCTGAGGCCGTACCTGCTCTGCGACGATCAACAGGTGCACCTCTACTGGCTGGACAGTTGCGGCAACGGCACCCAACAGCGCTTCGTGCTGGAGGCGGGGATGACCGCCGTGGTGTCGATGGCGCGCCGGCTTTCGGGGGAACCCCTGCCGTGGCGCTTCCACCTCGCCCATCCGCAGCCGCGCGAGGTGGAGCAATACTGGGTTCATCTAGGCGAACAGCTGAGGTTCGACCAGCCGCTCAACAGGATGAGCCTGCCTCGCGAATACCTGCATCGTCGCTGGCCCCATGCGTCGAGCACCGCCGGCGGGGTCGCCCAACAGGGCGGGCAGGCCCAGCTCGAGGCGCTGGGCTGGGCGGCGAGCTTTCTCGATCAGCTCCACGACCATCTGCGCGAACACATCCGCACACCACTGAATCTGGAACGCGTGGCGCTCGCCTTCGGCATTAGCCCCTCGTCGTTCAAACGCCGGCTGCAAAAGCACGGTACCCACTTCCAGGAACAGCTGGACCTCGTGCGCAAGCACGTGGCGATTCATCTCTACCAGACCAAGGGCTACACCAACGAGGAAGTGGCTGCCTACCTGCGCTTCAACGACACCACAAATTTCCGGCGCTCGTTCAAGCGCTGGACCGGGCTGGTGCCGAGCAGCTTGAGGCAGCTGCTCTAGTCGAAAAGCTTAAGCTCGAAGGACTAATCCTTTTGAATTTCCAGACCGCAGAAAAAGAAAAACCCCGCCGAAGCGGGGCTTTGCAGACTGTATCCTGACATTCCTTAGTCTTGCGCCGTCCTGGCGCATCTCCAGTGCTTTGTCCCTGTTGATAATGTGCGCTTCCTGCGCGAAGTCCATGAGCAGAAGGTTATCGACCTGTTCGTTGAACCGGTAGCAGCCAACTGCGGCAGTCTTTGTAAGCGATTGCTTACAGGGAACCTTCCGTGGCTCAAGCCTGTAAGTAATGGCTTACTCAACATGCATATCTAGGACTGGAGTGATGGCGAAAACGTTCCGAAACATGGCCAAATAATTTCACTATGCCGCCAGATTAAGTCTATAGCCCTAGAACTGCGCGGCTTCGAGCAGGTAAAGCGATTCGCTTCCGGCCTTCACCGAGGCGCTGAGCGAATGGATTCGCGGCAGCAGCCGGGCGAAATAGAAGCGTGCGGTGCCCAGCTTGCTGGCATAGAAATCGTCGCCGGATTTGCCCAGCGACACCGCCGCCATCCGTGCCCACAGGTAGGCGTAGGCGGTGTAGCCGAACACATGCAGGTACTCCACCGAAGCGGCACCGATCTCGTTGGGGTTGCCCTTGGCTCTGTCCAGCACCCAGGCGGTCAGCTCGTCGAGGTTGTCCAGCGCCAGTCGCAGGGGCTCGGTGAACTCATGCTGCTCGGCCGGAGCGCTGGCGATGAAGGTGCGAATCTCGTCGGCGAAGGGACGATAGAGCGCCCCACCGCTGCCGACCACCTTGCGGCCCATCAGGTCCAGCGCCTGGATACCATTGGTGCCCTCGTAGATCTGGGTGATGCGGCAGTCGCGAACCAGTTGCTCCTGACCCCATTCACGAATGAAACCGTGGCCGCCGAACACCTGCTGGCCATGGACGGTGGTTTCGAGCCCCATATCGGTAAGGAATGCCTTGGCCACGGGCGTCAGCAGGGCTACCTGGGCTTCGGCGCGCTCGCGCGCTGCCGCGTCCTCGCTGAACTTGGCGATATCCAGCTGCAACGCCACGTAGCTGGAGAACGCACGGCCGCCCTCGTTGAGGGCCTTCATGGTCAGCAGCATGCGCCGCACATCGGGGTGCACGATGATCGGATCGGCCGCCTTGTCCTTCGCCACAGCCCCGGTCGGCGCCCGGCTCTGGATGCGTTCACGGGCGTATTCCACCGCACTCTGGTAGGAGCGCTCGCCAGTGGCCAACCCCTGAATGCCCACGCCCAGGCGCTCGTAATTCATCATGGTGAACATCGCGGCGAGGCCCTTGTTCGGCTCGCCGATCAACCAACCGGTCGCGCCGTCGAAGTTCATCACACAGGTGGCCGATGCCTGGATGCCCATCTTGTGCTCGATCGAGCCGCAGGACAGCGCGTTGCGCTCGCCCAGCGAGCCGTCTTCGTTGACCATCACCTTGGGCACCAGGAACAGCGAGATACCCTTGGAACCGGCCGGCGAGTCCGGCAATTTGGCCAACACCAGATGAATGATGTTCTCGGTCAGATCGTGTTCACCGCCGGTGATGAAGATCTTGGTGCCGCTGACCTTGTAGCTGCCGTCGATTTGCGGCTCGGCCTTGGTGCGGATGAGGCCCAGATCGGTGCCGGCATGGGGTTCGGTCAGGCACATCGAGCCGGTCCAGACGCCCGCGTACATGTTGGGCAGGTATTTTTCCTTCAGCGCTTCGCTGCCGTGGGCGTGGATCGACAGGCAGGCACCGGAGGTCAGCATCGGATACAGGCCGAACGCCAGGCTGGCCGAGTTGATCATCTCCTCGACCTGGGCGGAGATCGCCTTGGGCATGCCCATGCCGCCGAACGCTGGATCACCGGCGACACCGACCCAGCCACCCTCGGCATACAGACGATAAGCCTCGGGATAGCCGGCCGGCGTGCTGACCACGCCGTCATTCCAGCTGCAGCCCTCTTCGTCGCCGCTACGGTTGAGTGGTGCGATGGAGTTTGCCGTGATCTTGCCGGCCTCTTCGAGAATGGCGTCAGCCGTATCGGCATCGACCACTTCGGCAAGTGCCGGCAGGCTCTGCCACAGGGCTGGCGCTTCGAGAACTTCATTGAGGATAAAACGCATGTCGCGCAGCGGTGCTTTGTAATCAGCCATGGAGAGAGCCTCGCAGATCGTGCCGCCGGGCCGGCTGGCCGCAGCGTTTTCCCGAGTCTAGCCGACACCGGCAGGCGCCCGAAGCGTCTAGTTGTGACCATTCGGTTCTGCTTCTTCCAGACCAGTCACAGGCCCGGCCACGCATGAAAAAGCCCGCCGAAGCGGGCTTTCTAGCGCAGCGTTTCCTTAGAAGATGAACTGGTCGGCCTCGAGCTTCATCAGCGTCTCGCTGCCGGCCTCGAGCGCAGCCCGATGCGCCGCGGTACGTGGCAGCAAGCGGCTGAAATAGAACTCGGCGGTGACCATCTTCGACTGGTAGAAGGCCGCATCGCCCTCGCCGGCCTGGAGTTTGGCCTGGGCGACCACCGCCATACGCAGCCAGAAGAAGCCGAGGACCACATAGCCGCAGTACATCAGGTAGTCGACCGAGGCCGCGCCGACCTCGTCGGGGTTCTTCATCGCCGCCATGCCGATGCGGGCAGTGATCGCCCCCAGATCCTTGTTCAACTCGGCGAGCCGTTGGGCCTGGCCCTTGAGTTGCGGATGCTCAGCGTTGGCCTGGCAGAACTTGTGGACCAGCTTGGTGAAGCCCAGCATCAGCTTGCCCTGGCTGCCCAGGACCTTGCGGCCGAGCAGGTCGAGCGCCTGGATGCCGTTGGTGCCTTCATAGATCGGGGCGATGCGGCAGTCGCGCATCAGTTGCTCCATGCCCCACTCGCGGATGTAGCCGTGGCCGCCGAACACCTGCATGCCGAGGCTGGTGACTTCCAGCCCGGTGTCGGTCATGAAGGCCTTGCAGATGGGCGTGAGGAAGGCCAGCAGCGCCTCGGCCTCCTCGCGCTTGCTCGCCTCGGGGCTGTGCAGCTGATCGAGCAGCTGCGCGGTGAAATAGGCCAGCGCACGGTTGCCTTCGTTGAAGGCTTTCATGGTCAGCAGCATCCGCCGCACGTCCGGATGGACGATGATCGGGTCGGCAGGCTTGTCGGGAAACTTCGCGCCGGTCAGCGAGCGCATCTGCAGGCGCTCCTGGGCGTATTTCACCGCGCCCTGGTAGCTTGCCTCGCCGTTGCACAGCCCCTGCATGCCGGTGCCGAGGCGCGCATGGTTCATCATGGTGAACATGCAGTTGAGGCCCTTGTTCGGTTCGCCGATGAGAAAACCGCGGGCGCCGTCGAAGTTGATCACGCAGGTAGCCGAGGCCTTGATGCCCATCTTGTGCTCGATCGAGCCGCAGGCCACCGCATTGCGTTCGCCTACGCCGCCGGCCGCATCGGGCAGGCCTTCCTTGGGTAAGAACTTGGGCACGATGAACAGCGAGATGCCCTTGGTGCCGGCCGGCGCGTCGGGCAGCTTGGCCAGCACCAAATGCACGATGTTCTCGCTCAGGTCGTGCTCGCCGGCGGAGATGAAGATCTTGGTGCCGCTGATGGCGTAGCTGCCATCGGCTTCGGGCACCGCACGGGTCTTGATGATCCCAAGGTCCGTACCGCAGTGGGGTTCGGTCAGGCACATGGTGCCGGTCCAGCGACCCTCGGTCATGCGGGTGAGGTAGGTGGACTTCTGCTCCTCGCTGCCGTGGGCACCGATGGCGGCCATGGCGCCGTGGGTCAGTCCCGGGTACATGCCGAAGGAGGTGTTGGCCGAGCCGACCATTTCGCCGATCACCAGGCCCAGCGAATGCGGCAACCCCTGGCCGCCGTATTCAGGCGTCGACGCCAGCCCCATCCAGCCGCCTTCGGCGTACTGGGCGAAGGCTTCCTTGAAGCCCTTCGGCGTGGTCACCACGCCATTGTCGAAGTGGCAGCCTTCTTCGTCGCCGCTGCGGTTGAGCGGTGCCAGCACCTGCTCGCAGAACTTGGCGCCCTCCTCCAGGATCGCGCCGACCATGTCCGGGGTCGCATCCTCGGCGCCAATCGCGGCGTAGCTGGCATGGAAATCGAAAACGTCGTCGATCAGAAAGCGCATGTCGCGCAGGGGAGCCTTGTACTCGGGCATGTTGTTGTTCTCCAGAAGGCGGCGCCGGGCGGTTATCCAGCGGGCAACCTACTGCTGGGGAGCTTAGTCAACAATCACATCATGGGCGCTGAATGCGCCGCCATAACCGTCGGTTCGTCAGGCCGGCTGACGCGGTGCTCGCACTGCACCACGGCGGTTCTCGCCATGGGCGCGTACACAGTTTCGCCCGGCGCTCTTAGCGCTGTAGAGCGCCTTGTCGGCAGCCTTGATGACTTCATCGGCGTTGCGCTGCGCCGGTTGCCGCTCGGCCACGCCGATGCTGATCGTCACCGATACCTGGCTGGCCGCCTTGCCGCCACGCCGCTGTCGACCCTGCTCGTCGTTCTTCGGTCGGCTGGCGGGGTCACGCAATTGCAGGGCATAACTTTCCACCGCCAGGCGGATGGTTTCCAGATGCGGCAGACAAGTCTGTAGGTCCCGGCCAGGGAACACCAGGGTGAATTCCTCGCCACCGTAACGGTAGGCCCTTCCGCCGCCGCCAATCTTGCGCAGCCGGCTGGCGACCAGCCGCAACACCTGGTCGCCGACGTCATGCCCGTGGGTGTCGTTGAACGCCTTGAAATGATCGACATCGGCCATGGCGATGACGTACTGACGGCCGAGCCGCTGCAGCCGCTCGTTGAGCGCCCGACGATTCGGCAAGCTGGTGAGTTCGTCGCGAAACGCCATCAGATAGGCCTCCTGCGCGATGGCGACCACCAGGATCAGCATCGTCAGGCTGATCAGCACGTTCAACGCACCCGGCCGGCTGAACACCTGCGGCAGCACCAGCAGCAGCCCCAGCAAGGCGACCAATTGCGCGGCGTGCAGGGCGCGGGGGCGTCGCCAGTACTGCACGGCCAAAGCGACGAAGGCGAGCAGGAACAGTGGATAGGCCAGCTGGATCAGCTGCAACCAGTCCGCCTGCAGCGCTGGCCAGCGGACCGCCACCAACCAGTCGTGCACGTTTTCCGGGAAGCGCCGCGCCAGTGCAACCGCGACACTGGTCACCAGCAGCAGAACGGCGGCGCGCGCCAGGCCATCCTGCAACAGATGGGTGCGCTCATGCCAAAGGGCATAAAGGCCGTAGAGAAGCGGCAGCAGCAGGCTGCACAGATGGAAGGTCAATGCCGCTTCGGGCAGCAGCGTGCCCGTGGTCCGGTAATGGTCGGCCTGGGTGTCGAGCAGGAAATACGCGATGTACACCACGAGCAGCAGAAACAGCTCGCGCAGGCGCCCATACCCCAGGCATAGCGCGCCCCCCATCAGCACCAGCACGGTCGGCAGCACGTTGAACAGGGAGACGAAGAACTCGTTGAGTACGGGCTGGCGCGCCGTCAACAGCCCGACCGCCAGCAATCCCATGGGCGGCAAGACATGACTAAGACGCACAGCGGCTGAGCGGGGCACGAGCACTCCGGCAAACGGGCCAGCAGAGGCAGGCATTCTGCCTGCATTCCGCCAGCTGTTCACCTTTCTTGATGCGCCGCTAGCCAGACGAAAAAAAACCGCTGCCTGCGCAGCGGTTTTTTCGGACATCCGGAGGACTCAGTACGCCAGGGCGAAATGTTCCTCGTCCATGTCCATCAGGTTGTCGGCGCCCGACAGCATGGCTTCGACGTGGGTGCGGGTACGCGGCAGGATACGCTTGTAGTAGAAGCGCGCCGTCTGCAGCTTGGCCTTGTAGAAACCTTCCTCACCGGTACCGGCGGCCAGCTTCTCGGCAGCCACCCGCGCCATGTCGGCCCAGAAGTAAGCCAGGCAGGCATAACCGCAATACATCAGGTAGTCCACCGAGGCGGCACCGACTTCTTCGCGGTTCTTCATGGCCGCCATGCCGACCTTCATGGTGATGTCGCCCCACTCCTTGTTCAGCTTGGCCAGCGGCTCGACGAATTCCTTTACCGCCTCGTTGCCTTCGTTGGCCTGGCAGAACTTGTGCACGACCTTGGTGAAGCCCTTGAGCGCCTCGCCCTGGGTCATCAGCACCTTGCGGCCGAGCAGGTCGAGCGCCTGGATGCCGGTGGTGCCTTCGTACAGGCAGGAGATGCGGCTGTCGCGCACGTTCTGTTCCATGCCCCACTCGGCGATGAAACCGTGGCCACCATAAATCTGCACGCCGTGGTTGGCGGACTCGAAGCCGACTTCAGTCATGAACGCCTTGGCGATCGGCGTCAGGAAGGCGAGCATGGAATCGGCTGCCTTGCGCTGCTCCTCATCCTGGCTGCGCTGGGTGATATCGACCTGCTTGGCGGCGAAGTACAGCATCGCCCGGTTGCCTTCGGCGAACGCCTTCATGGTCAGCAGCATGCGGCGCACGTCCGGATGCACAATGATCGGGTCGGCGGCTTTTTCCGGCGCTTTCGGGCCGGTCAGCGAACGCATCTGCAGGCGCTCACGGGCGTAGGTGATACCGCCCTGGAAGCCGATCTCGGCGTGGGCCAGGCCCTGCAGAGCGGTGCCCAGACGTGCCGTGTTCATGAAGGTGAACATGCAGTTCAGGCCCTTGTTCGGCGGCCCGATCAGGAAGCCGGTGGCGCTGTCGAAGTTCATCACGCAGGTCGCGTTGCCGTGGATGCCCATCTTGTGCTCGAGCGAGCCACAGGTCACGCCATTGCGCTCGCCCACGCCGCCTTCGGCGTTCGGCAGGAACTTGGGCACGATGAACAGCGAGATGCCCTTGGTACCTTCAGGCGCATCGGGCAGGCGAGCCAATACGATATGGACGATGTTGTCGGCCATGTCGTGTTCGCCAGCGGAAATGAAGATCTTGGTCCCGGTCACCTTGTAGCTGCCATCGGCCTGGGGTTCGGCCTTGGTACGCAGCATGCCCAGGTCGGTGCCGCAATGCGGCTCGGTCAGGCACATGGTGCCGGTCCATTCGCCGGAGACCAGCTTTGTCAGGTAGGTCTGCTGCTGCTCGGCCGTGCCGTGGGCGTGCAGCGTGTTCATTGCACCGTGGGACAGGCCGGGGTACATGCCCCAGGACCAGTTGGCCTCACCGACCATCTCGCTGACGGCCATGCCGAGGGATTCAGGCAGCCCCTGGCCACCGTGCTCGACGTCGTGGGCCAGGCTCGGCCAACCACCTTCGACGAACTGCTTGTAGGCTTCCTTGAAGCCGGTCGGCGTCTTCACGCCCGACTCGCTCCAGGTGCAGCCCTCGATGTCGCCGACGCGATTGAGGGGAGCGATCACCTGCTCACAGAACTTCGCGCCTTCTTCGAGAATGGCATTGACCATGTCCGGCGTCGCGTCTTCACAACCCGGAAGGCTCTGATAGTGCGCCTCGTAGCCGAGCAGCTCGTCACGTACGAAGCGGATATCGCGCAAGGGGGCCTTGTAGTCAGGCATAGCGTAAACCTCAGCGGTGAGTTCTTTTGATCAGATGACCGGCTGGCCGGTCGCTTCAGGTTCGGATATTGACCGGTCGGCAGTAGGCCGAAAGGGGTCAAACAGGCGTTTGAAACATACGTTTAGGCCTGAGGGATGTCAAGCGGGCACCCCCTTTCCGTTTATCGGCAGACATCACGATACGCAAGGCACGACAAGGCGCCCCGCGATGGCCGGGCGCCCTGGGCAGGAACGGGAGGGGAATGAAGAGGCGCTGACGCCTTTGGTCAGGCGCGGGTGTCGATCAGCGTGCCAAGTACTTCGTCGGCGCTGCGCACCAGGCGGGCCCCGATCTGGGCGTCGTAGCGGCCCTGCTGGAGCTCGACGAGCTGCAAGGCGAGCTCCGCGCTGCTCGGCGCATCGCTGTTGTCGGGAACCGATGCGCCGGCGATACGACCTGCCGCCTGCTCGACGCGCTGCTGACCCGCGTTGATGGCGGTCACTCCATAGGAGAACAGGCTGTTGGAGATCTGCATGGCGGCATCCGATGGAATCGTCTGGCCATCATTGAAACAGAGTCGGTCCGTTGACGCCAGAGACATAACGGAATCAATTCGCCGGCTCTTATGCCAACGAGCACGCTCACTCATCGGTGAGCAGGAACGCCTGCACCCCGGCAGCAGTCCTCTTTAGCAGTATCCATTGCCGGAGCACGACATGAATCGATCGAAATCACCTTTGCTGGCAGCCCGCCTCGACGAGGAAATGGCTCAGGCGCCCAATGTCCATGGATTCGAGCGTCTGGCGTCAGGCCTGGTGGGCGGCTGGCTGCTCGGACGCGGGCTGCGCAGTAGTGGCCTGTTCGGCCTGGTGAAAATCGCACTGGGCGGCATGGCAATCGCCCGTGGCGGCTCGGGCCATTGCGCCGCCAAGCGCGCGCTGTCGCCGAGCCCCTATGAGACGCAGGTGGCCGAAGAGAATCGCTGGAGCAGCGCCAAGGCCCTGTCGCGCAGCATCACGGTCAACCGCCCCCGCGAAGAGGTCTACGCCTACTGGCGCGATTTCAGCCACATGCCGACCTTCATGGAGTTCATCGAACGGGTCGAGACGCGCGACGACCACCATGCGCACTGGATCGCCCGGATACCGATGACGGACAAGACGCTCGAGTGGGATACCTACGTGACCGAGGACGTGCCCGGCGAGCGCCTGGCCTGGATGTCCGAGGCCGACGCGCCGATCCGCAACCTCGGCTGGGTGACCTTCCGCGATGCCCCCAACGGCAGCGGTACCGAAATCCAGGCGGTGATCGCCCACGAAGTGCCCGGCGGCCAGGTCGGCTATGCGCTGGCCAAGGGTTTCAGCACCCTGTCCGGCTTCGAGGCCAGCCAGGACCTGCGCCGCTTCAAGCAGCTGATGGAAACCGGAGAAATCGCCACCAACCAGATGAATCGCGAGCCGGCGGACAAGCACACCGGCATCACCGCGATCGGGGAGGCCCGCTGATGCGAGCACTGACTTGGCAAGGTCCGAACATGTTGCAGGTCGAGACGGTACCGGACCCGGAAATCGTCAATCCGAAGGATGTCATCCTCAAGGTGATCATGTCCTCGGTCTGCGGCTCCGACCTGCACCTGGTCGACGGCTATGTGCCGACGATGCATCCGGGCGACATCCTGGGCCACGAGTTCCTGGGCGAGGTGGTGGAGACCGGCTCGGCGGTGACCCGCTTCAAGAAAGGCGACCGGGTCATCGCCATCTCCATCATCGGTTGCGGCGAATGCAGCCATTGCCAGGCGAGCAACTTCAATTGCTGCGACAACTCGAACCCCAACAGCCCGCAGACCGAGCTCGCCTATGGCTACACCTGTTCGGGCATCTTCGGCTACAGCCACGCTTTCGGCGGCTATGCCGGCAGCCACGCCACCTACGTGCGGGTGCCCTATGCCGAAGTCAACCTGTTCAAGGTGCCCGAGGGCATCACCAACGAGCAGGCGGTGTTCGTCTCCGACGCCGCGCCCACCGGCTACTTCGGCGCCGACCAGGCCGACATCCAGCGTGGCGAGACCGTCGCGGTTTGGGGCTGTGGCGGCGTCGGCCAGATGACCATTCGCAGCGCCTACCTGATGGGTGCCGAGCGGGTCATCGCCATCGACCGCTTCCCCGATCGCCTGGCCCTGGCCGAGCAGAAGGCCGGCGCCATCCCCCTGAACTACGAAACCACCGACGTGCACGAAGCCTTGCTGGAGCTGACCGGCGGCCGCGGCCCGGACCGCTGCATCGATGCGGTTGGCATGGAGGCGCATGGCACCGGTCTCGAGCAGGCCTATGACAAGGTCAAGCAGCAACTGCGCCTGCACACCGAACGCGGCACGGCGTTGCGCCAGGCGATCCGCGCCTGCCGCAAGGGCGGGACGGTGTCGGTGCTGGGGGTCTATGGCGGGCTGATGGACAAGTTCCCGATGGGGGCCATCGTCAACAAGGCGCTGACCCTGCGCTCCGGCCAGCAACCGGGCCAGCGCTACGCCGAGCGGATCTTCCAGCACATTCTCGACGGCGAAATGGACCCCTCGTACCTGCTCACCCACCCGATGGATCTGGAGCAGTCGCCCGAAGGCTACGCCCTGTTCAAGCACAAGACCGAACAGTGCATGCGCGCAGTATTCACACCCTGACCCGGCCGGGTCGGCGCTTAGCCGGCCCGCAGCTGTCCCAGATCCAGGTGTACCGCGACGGCCGATGGCGTGGCCGACGCCAGCTGCGGGACGAGCCCGATGCAGGGCGCATCCAGACGGTCGGCCAGCGTGCCGAGATTCTCTTCGAGCCGCGAGGTCTGTGCATCGACGATGTTGGCGACCCAACCCGCCAGGGGCAATCCGTCTCGCTCGATCGCCTCGGCGGTGAGCAACGCATGGTTGATGCACCCCAGCCGCACGCCTACTACCAGAATCACCGGCAGGCCCAGCAGCACGGCGAGGTCCGAGAGGTTCTGCCGTCCTGACAGCGGCACCCGCCAGCCCCCCGCGCCTTCCACTAGGCTGAAATCCGCCGAGAGGCCGAGCATGCGTCGGACCGGCACGGCAAGGCCTTCAGCACTCAGCTCGACTCCGGCTTCCCGCGCGGCCAGATGCGGTGCGATGGCCGGCTCGAAGGCGTACGGATTGACCTGCTCATAGCTCATCGGCAACGTGCATTCGCCCAGTAATGCCAGGGCATCGGCGTTGCGCAGCCCTGCACCGCTCCGCTCGCAGCCCGACGCGACCGGCTTGGCGGCCGCGGTGCTCAGGCCAGCAAGCCGCGCGGCATGGAGCAGCCCTGCAGCGATGGTGGTCTTGCCCACCTCGGTATCGGTACCGGTGACAAAAAACGCCGCAGCCATGCTCAGGCTTCCTTCTGCAAAATGCCCTGGACGACCTGATAGGTCGCCGGCAGACCCTGGGGCTGGCGCAGACGTTCGTAGGCCTCGATCAGTGCCAGCATGCGCGCCCGCCCCGTCAGTCCGCCCGGGCGGCCGGGGTTGAGGTTATGGGCACCGAGCGCCTTGAGGTCGTGAGTCAACCGGCGCAAATCCGAAAAGAACAGCCGCTGCGGCACCTGCTCGAGCTGCAACGCCCGCAGGCCGCTGCCCGCGCAGAGATGCTGGTACTGCTCGAACGGGCGGAAGCGATTGACGTGGACGAAGCCGTCGACCTGCTCCCAGCTGTCGCGCAACTCCTGCAGCGTGCCAGCGCACAGGCTGGTAAAGGCGAACACCCCGCCCGGACGCAGCACCCGCCGGGCTTCGCCGAGTACCGCGGCGAAATCCGGGCACCACTGCACCGCCAGACTGGAAAACAGTATATCGACCGAACCATCGCGCAGAGGCAGCGCCTCGGCGTCGCCAGCGATGAAGTCCTGCGCCCCGCCATGCCGGCGCGCGTGCTGCAGCATGCCCTCGGCGATGTCCAGCGCCAGGCCTTCGGCGGCGGGGAAACGCTGCGCCAGTTGCCGGCTGAAATAACCGGTGCCGCAGCCCAGATCGACCCAGCGTTCGATGCCGCCCTTGGGCAGGGACTTGAGCAAGGCCTCGCCCACCTGGCGCTGCAACTCGGCGACGGCGTCGTAGCTGGCCGCCGCCCGGGAAAACGACGCAGCCACCTCGCGCTTGTCGGGCAAGCCCGGCGCGCTGACTGGCGGTCGTTCCGCGATCATTTCAGCCATCTTCACCCTCGCGCATGAAACGAACCATCAGCCGGGCAACGGTATCGGGCTGCTCCAGCGGCAGACCGTGACTGGCATCCTCGACGACACGGATGTCGACATCGGGCACTTCGGCCTGCAGCGCGTCGGCGGCCGCCACCGGTACCAGCGCATCGCTACTGGCGAACAGGTGCAGCTGCGGGCCCGCAAAGGCACCCAGCACGTCACGGTTGTCCAGGTGCGCGAGCAGTTGCAGGCCCGCATCCAGGGCGGCCGGGCTCATGGCCGCCTGCGACACCTGCAGCTGCCGGGCCAGGGTTTTCGGATCGAAGGCGCCGCGGCTGACCAGCAGGGTGAAACGCTTGAGGGTCAGCTCGGGATCGAGGCCAAAGGCCTGGTGGAAGGTATCGAAGATCTCCGCCGGCATCGCCGTGGGCCACTGCTCGCTGCTGCGAAAGCAGAGGTTGCTGGCGATGCCGATCAGCCCGCGGCAGCGTTCGGCTCGGCTGGCTGCCAGGCGTGCCGCCAGCATGCCGCCCAGAGACCAGCCGGCGAGCCAGGCGCCATCCGGGATCTGAGGATCGAGCGACTTGAGCCAATCGGCCGGGTCGGCCCGATCGGGCAGCGGCAGGATATCGACCTGCAAGTGGGAGTCGCGCTCGAGCAGCGCGTCACGCAGCGGGGCCAGCGCCGCCTCGCCGAAGGCCCAGCCGGGCAGCAGAATCAGTCGATTACGCATTCTCGAAGGGCTCCTGGGCCAGTCGGTTCCAGCATTCGGCCAAGATATCCAGCAGACGTTCCACCTGGGCCTCGCTGTGGGCAGCGGTCAGGGTAATCCGCAACCGGGCGCTACCGGCCGGGACCGTCGGTGGACGAATCGCGCCGACCAGAATGCCGCGCTCGCGCAACAACGCCGAAAGACGCATGGCGCGCTCGCTGCTGCCGACCAGGATCGGCTGGATTGGCGTCGGGCTGTCCATCAGGGTCAGGCCGATATCGCTCGCACCCTGGCGAAAACGCGCGATCAGCCGGTTCAGATGGTCCCGTCGCCAGCTTTCGCCGCGCAGCAGCTCCAGGCTTTTCAGGGACGCGCAGGCGACCGCCGGTGGCTGGCTGGTGGTGTAGATGTAGGGGCGGGCGAACTGGATCAGGGTCTCGATCAGCTCGTCGCTGCCGGCCACGAACGCGCCGGCGGTACCGAAGGCCTTGCCCAGGGTGCCGACCAGCACCGGCACGTCATCGATGCCCAGCCCGAAGTGTTCGACGATGCCGCCGCCAGTGCCGCCGAGCGGGCCGAAGCCGTGGGCGTCGTCTACCATCACCCAGGCGTCGCGCGCTTTCGCGGCGGCGCACAGGGCAGGCAGGTCGGCCAGATCGCCGTCCATGCTGAACACCCCATCGGTCACCACCAGCGTGTCGCCGGTCGCCTTCTCCAGGCGCTTGGCCAGGCTGTCCGCATCGTTGTGCAGGTAGCGCGAGAAGCGCGCGCCGGACAGCAGGCCGGCATCGAGCAGCGAAGCGTGGTTGAGGCGGTCTTCCAGTACGGTGTCGCCTTGCCCCACCAGCGCGGTGACGGCGGCAAGGTTGGCCATGTAGCCGGTGGAGAACAGCAATGCCCGCGGCCGCCCGGTGAAGTCGGCGAGCGCTTCTTCCAGTGCGTGGTGCGGCGTGCTGTGGCCGATGACCAGGTGCGAGGCGCCACCGCCAACGCCCCAGCGCTCTGCGCCCTGCTGCATGGCGCGGATCACTTCGGGATGATTGGCCAGCCCCAGGTAGTCATTGGAACTGAACGCCAGCACCGGTTTGCCATCGACGACCACCTCAGGCCCTTGCGGGGCCTCAAGCAGTGGTCGCTTGCGATAGAGGTGGTCGGCATGGCGGGCGGCCAGGCGGGACGCGAGATCAAAAGTCATACGAAGCTCTTAGCTGGAAGCCTGAAGCTGGAAGCCACGCCGAACCGCTTCAAGCTTCCGGCTTATAACTTCCAGGCGTAGGGTGGATGACGCGCAGCTCATCCACCGTGGGCATCAGGCGGTGGCGTCGTAGAACAGCTTCGAGTCGCGCTGCTCGACCAGGGCCTGCTCGATGGCGGCCTGGTGCACCTCGTCGTCGTGCTCTTCGCGGGCTTCGGGCTGGATGCCCAGGCGCTTGAACAGCAGCATGTCCTTGTCGGCCTGAGGGTTGCCGGTGGTCAGCAGCTTCTCGCCGTAGAAGATCGAATTGGCGCCAGCGAAGAAGGCAAGCGCCTGCATCTGCTCGTTCATCTGCTCACGGCCGGCGGACAACCGCACGTGGGACTTGGGCATCATGATCCGCGCCACGGCGAGCATGCGGATGAAGTCGAAGGGATCGACATCCTGCTCGTCGGCCAGCGGCGTGCCCTTGACCTTCACCAGCATGTTGATCGGCACCGACTCGGGATGCTCGGGCAGGTTGGCCAGCTGGATCAGCAGGCCGGCGCGGTCGTTCAGCGACTCGCCCATGCCGAGGATGCCGCCGGAGCAGATCTTCATGCCCGCGTCGCGCACGTAGCTCAGCGTCTCCAGCCGGTCGGCGTAGGTGCGGGTGGTGATGATGTTGCCGTAGAACTCCGGCGAGGTGTCGAGGTTGTGGTTGTAGTAGTCCAGCCCTGCTTCGGCCAGTGCCCTGGTCTGCTCCTGGTCGAGCTTGCCGAGGGTCATGCAGGTTTCCAGGCCCAGGGCTTTCACGCCTTCGACCATCTTCAGCACGTAGGGCATGTCCTTGGCGGACGGGTGCTTCCAGGCGGCGCCCATGCAGAAGCGGGTCGAGCCGATGGCCTTGGCGTCGGCCGCGGCCTGGAGCACCTTTTCCACTTCCATCAGCTTTTCTTTGTCCAGACCGGTGTTGTAGTGCCCGGACTGTGGGCAGTACTTGCAGTCTTCCGGGCATGCGCCGGTCTTGATCGACAGCAGCGTGGAGACCTGGACGCGGTTGGCATCGAAATGCTGCCGGTGGACGGTTTGCGCATGGAATAGCAGATCGTTGAAGGGCTGCTCGAACAGCGCCTTGACCTCATCGAGGCTCCAATCGTGGCGCAGGGCGGAAGCGGAAGTGGCGCTCATGGGCAGTCCTTGTAATAGAGTGGTGCCAGACACGGATGCGAAATGGTTAGCCAACCCCGACAGGCTGTCAACCAGGAATGGAATCATGGTGAACAACTGGCTAAATAATGAACACTTTTGCCTGCTGTGTGACGAACCGAGCGAAGCAGGCCAGAGCCTGTGCAGCCCTTGCGAGGCCGATCTCCCCTGGCTTGGCGGACGTTGTGCGATCTGCGCGTTGCCACTGCCGACCCATGGGCTGGCATGTGGCGCCTGCCTCAAGCGCCCACCGGCCTTCGATCACGTCGAGGTGCCGTGGCGCTTCGCCTTCCCGGTCGATGCGCTGATCAGCCGCTTCAAGCACCAGTCGCGCTGGCCGCTCGGGCGTTTGATGGCGCAGCGCCTGGGGATGCACCTGAACCATGCCTTTGCCGAGGGACTCCCGCGACCGGATGCGCTGCTGCCGGTCCCGCTGTCGCAGAAGCGCTTGCGCGAGCGAGGCTTCAATCAGGCGCAGATGCTGGCCGGCTGGCTGAGCCGCTCGCTGGACATCAAGATCGACGAACACTCGCTGATACGCACCCAGGACACCGCCTCGCAGCAGCAGCTCGACGCGGCGAGGCGCCGGCGCAACCTTCGCCAGGCGTTCGCGCTGACCTCGGCCGGGACGATACGCGGGCGGCATCTCGCGCTGATCGACGATGTGCTGACCACCGGTGCGACCGCCGAAGCGTTGGCGCGCCTGCTCAAGCGCGCCGGAGCCGCCCGGGTGGATGTCTACTGCCTGGCCCGCACGCCGAAACCGGGCGACTGAGGCCGTACCCCGAACGGCAGTGCCTGGATGCACCGCGGTTGTGCAAACATCTGGTTGCAATACACTGACCGACCATGCCCGCGGAGACACCCATGTCCCATCCCTTCGATACCCTCACGCCCGACCTGGTACTCGACGCGGTGGAGAGCCTTGGCTACCTCAGCGATGCGCGGGTGCTCGCGCTCAACAGCTACGAGAACCGCGTCTATCAGGTTGGCATCGAGGACGAAACACCGCTGATCGCCAAGTTCTATCGCCCAGGGCGCTGGAGCGATGAGGCCATCCTCGAGGAGCATCGTTTCAGCCTGGAGCTGGCCGAACGTGAGGTGCCGGTGGTCGCACCGCTGATGCGCGATGGGCAGTCACTGTTCGGGCATGCGGGGTTCCGCTTCGCCCTGTTTCCCCGGCGCGGAGGTCGCGCGCCGGAGCCGGGCAACCTGGATCAGCTTTATCGGCTCGGCCAACTGCTGGGCCGATTGCACGCGGTGGGCTCCGCACGCCCCTTCGAGCATCGCGAAAGCCTGCTGCCGAACAACTTCGGCCATGACTCGCTGGCGACCGTGCTCAATGGCGGGTTCGTGCCCAATAGCCTGCGTCCCGCCTATGAGTCGGTCGCACGCGACCTGCTAGCCCGCGTCGACGAAGTTTTTGCTCGGACCCGCTACACGCCGATTCGCCTACACGGCGATCTTCACCCCGGCAACATTCTCGGCCGTGACGATGCCTTCTATCTGGTCGACATGGACGACTGCCGGATGGGCCCCGCGGTGCAGGACCTCTGGATGATGCTCGCCGGCGAGCGCCATGAGCGCATGAGCCAACTGGCGGAGCTGGTCGAGGGGTATCAGGAGTTTCACGACTTCTCGCCACGCGAACTGCCGCTGATCGAAGCATTGAGGGCGCTGCGACTGTTGCATTACAGCGCATGGCTGGCACGCCGTTGGGACGATCCGGCGTTCCCGATGAGCTTTCCCTGGTTCGGCAGCGAGCGTTACTGGGGCGACCAGGTACTGATCCTGCGTGAACAGATCTCAGCACTCGCCGAAGAACCGCTGAAGTTGTTCTAGGGGCACGCCTAGTGGGGTACACGGCTACTGGGCACGCCTAGGGACACGCCCCATTCGAGACAGGCATACGGGACACACCTAACCGGGAAACCCTTAATTAGGCTGCCGACTTAAGGCAAAAGATAGGTACGCAGGATGTCACTGGAGGGCAGGCCGAAGCCCGGATCAAGGCCGGCTCAACGAGAGCGAGAAGCGGAGAAAGCAAAAAAGCGCCTGCGCATAGACTGCGGCAGGCGCTCGAAAATCAGTTCTGGTAGCCGTCGCCGGTGCAGCCCAGGCAGCGTACGAAAGCCGCCTTGCCCGGCTCGACCACCAGCGCCTTGCCGGCTTCGCCGACATTGCCGCCCAGTGCGGTGAACGGCAGGCTGACCAGGAAAGCGCCGGCACCGATGACGGTGGCACCGATCAGCAGCGGGCGAGCGATCAGCAGGTCGCCGATCATGGAGAAGGCCTTGGGCGCTTCGACGGTGTACATCGGATCGCCACTGGCATTCTGGGGAGCATTCACCACTTCTGCCGCCTGGGCCGGCAGCGCCATCAGGCCAGTGGTCAGTGCCAAGACAACGGCGGTCGAGCGGAACAGTTTCATGGTGTGGTCCTTCAGCTGTGCAGAGCGTGGCGATGAGTTGTAGTGCCGCCAACTATAACAGTGGCGCACGGCTTACCAACGTGAACGCCGTCAACGACCGGACGGGAAAATCGGCCATCGATCGCGTTTCCCCTCAACGCTGGCAACGGGCGCAATACACGCTGGCGCGCTGTCCCAGGCGGATTTCTCGCAACGTCCCGCCGCAGCTCTTGCACAGTTCCCCGGCTCGTCCATACACGAACAGCTCCTGCTGGAAGTAACCGGGTTTGCCGTCGCCCCCGACGAAGTCACGCAACGTGGTGCCGCCGCGCTCGATGGCCATCGCCAGGATTCGTTTGATCTCGACCGCAAGCTTCAGGTAGCGCGCTCTGGAAATGCTGCCTGCAGCGCGCCTCGGATCGATACCGGCGGCGAACAGCGCCTCGCTCGCGTAGATGTTGCCCACTCCCACCACCACCGCGTTGTCCATGATGAACGGCTTGACCGCCATGCTGCGCCCGCGCGACAGGCGGTACAGGCGGTCACCGTCGAAAGCCTCGCCGAGCGGTTCCGGACCGAGCCCGGCGATCAGTACATGGGCGTGGGGGTCGTCGCTCCAGAGCAGCGCACCGAAGCGGCGCGGATCGGTGTAGCGCAGCGCCATGCCCGAATCGAGCAGCACGTCGACATGGTCGTGCTTGCCGACCGAAAGCGACGGATCGACCAGGCGCAGGCTGCCGGACATGCCCAGATGGGCGATCAACGTGCCCTGCTCCGCGTGGATCAACAAATACTTGGCACGGCGCTCGACAGACTCGATGCGCTGGCCGGAGAGTCGCACATCCAGATCCTCGGGAATCGCCCAGCGCAGGCGGCGCTCGCGCACGATCACGCGGCTGACACGGTGGCCGAGCAGATGCGGCTCGATGCCGCGGCGGGTGGTTTCGACTTCGGGTAATTCAGGCATGGCAAACGGAGCATGGGGATGCGGGCGGCTACCCTAGCAGGAACGCCGCCGGACGACGAGGCGCGGCACTAGGCCACGCCGAGTTCGCGGATGCTGTCCTTGAGGTTGAGGAAGTCATACTCGGACAGCCCCACGTATTCGAGCACCAGTTGGGAAATATTTTCCCACTCATGATCCTCCTCCTGTCCACCGAGTACACGGTGGCAGGCACAGATGTGCTCAGCCATCTTCAGGATCGCCAGCAGCGTCTTGAGCTGCGCATCGCGTCCGGAATCATCGGTGAACAGCGACCAGGCGTTATGGTGATTGGCGATCGCGTCGCAGAGCCGAAGCGGCAGGTTCCAGGACTTGGCGGTGAAATACCCCACCACCGCATGGTTGGTGTTGAGCACGCGATTCTCGACATCGACGATGCGTTGCTCGGCGCAGCAACTGGCATAGGCTTCCTCGAGCACCGCCATGTAGTTGGGGAAGCGCTTGAGCATCAGCGGGATGCCGCAATCATGGAACAGCCCGAGCGTATAAGCCTCGTCGGGGGCCTGGTAGCCGATCCGCTTGGCCAGGGTCAGGCTGGTCATGGCGACGTCTTGGGCGGTATCCCAGAAGCGGTTGAGGGTGACGATGGTTTCGTCGGTCATCTCGCCCTTGATCGACTGTGCGTTGATCAGGTTGATCACCGAGTCGCAGCCCAGCAGGTTGACCGCCTGCTGAATCGATGCAATGCGGTTGGACAGTTCGAAGAAGCGCGAATTGACGATCTTCAGCAACGCACCGGAAAGGCCGGGGTCCTGGCTGATCAGCCGGGCGATGGCCTTGAGGTCCGGGATCGGCATCACCTGCTCCATCTGCAGGTCCACTAGGATCTGCGGCTGCGGCGGCACGCTGATCCCCTGCAACACGTGGCGGATCTGTTCAGCGGTGAGTTCAACGGCCATGGGAACGACTCGAGGGAGAGAAGGCAATAGGCCATCCTATGGCCGGAGCGAAACTTTGGCTGAGAAGGTGGTCGGATTTCAAGTAAGCAGCGCCAAAAGGCGTGCCTTTTTTAGTACCGAGGAGGAGACAACATGGCTACTGAAATCGCAGGTAAACGTGTCGCTATCCTGGTCACGGACGGCTTCGAGCAGGTCGAACTGACCGGACCGAAGGAAGCGCTCGAGAAAGCCGGCGCCAAAACCGAAATCATTTCCGCCAAGGCCGGCAAGGTCACCGGCTGGAACCACACCACGCCGGCGGACGAGTTTCCAGTCGATCACACCTTCGACAGCATTCACGCCGAAGACTATGACGCCATCCTGCTGCCCGGCGGCGTGGTCAATTCCGACACCATCCGCACCGACGAGATGGCTCAGGAACTGGTCCGCGACGCGGCCCGCGCCAACAAAACCATCGCGGTGATCTGCCATGGCGGCTGGTTGCTGATTTCGGCCGATCTGGTCAAGGGCAAGCGCATGACCAGCTGGCCTTCGCTGACCGACGACCTGAAGAATGCCGGCGCCAACTGGGTCGACGAGCAGGTGGTGGTCGACGGCAACCTGATCAGCAGCCGCAAACCGGACGACATTCCCGCCTTCAGCGAATCCCTGATCGCCGCGCTGTCTGCCGCCTGACCAACCGCCCCCGCAATCCGACCCGCACTGCCGAGGCGGCCACCAGAAGCCGCCCGCAGCCGGCGCCTGATGCGTGCGGCTTTAGCCTATAATCCCGCCCCTTTTGCCGGAGCGCCTTAATGACACTGCCCAGCCTGCGCCTCAAAGCCAACGCCGACCGTCGCCTGCGTGCCGGCCATTTGTGGGTATACAGCAACGAGGTCGACACCGCCGTAACCCCGCTCAATGCCATTCCGGCCGGGGCCCAGGCGGTACTCGAAGCCGCGGGCGGACGACCGCTCGGCATCGTTGGGGTGTCGCCGAACAACCTGATCTGCGCACGCCTGCTGTCGCGCGACCTCAAGCACAGCCTCGACAAGTCGCTGCTGGTGCACCGGATCAAGGTGGCGCTGTCGTTGCGCGAGCGCCTGTTCGACCAGCCCTGCTACCGCCTGGTCTATGGCGACTCCGACCTGCTGCCCGGGCTGGTGGTCGATCGCTTCCACGACATTCTGGTGGTGCAGATCGCCTCGGCCACCATGGAGCAGCACCGCGACGCCGTCCTCGAAGCCCTGGTTCAGGTGCTCAAGCCACGCGGCGTGCTGTGGAAGAACGATTCCAGCGCGCGCGACGCCGAAGGACTCGAACGCTACGTCGACACTGCCTTTGGCGTGGTTCCTGAATGGGTCGCGCTGGAGGAGAACGGCGTGAAATTCGAAGCCCCGGTGATGCAGGGCCAGAAGACCGGCTGGTTCTATGACCACCGTATGAACCGCGCGCGATTGGCACCCTACGTCAAGGGCAAGCGCGTGCTCGACCTGTTCAGCTACATCGGCGGTTGGGGTGTGCAGGCGGCCGCCTTTGGCGCGACCGAAGTGATGTGTGTCGACGCCTCGGCCTTCGCGCTCGATGGCGTGGAGCGCAACGCCACCCTCAATGGGGTCGCCGAGCGCCTGGTCAGCGTCGAGGGCGACGTGTTCGAGGCGATCAAGGAACTCAAGGCCGCCGAAGAGCGCTTCGACGTGGTCATTGCCGACCCGCCTGCGTTCATCAAGCGCAAGAAGGACCTGAAGAACGGCGAAGCGGCCTATCGCCGCCTCAACGAGCAGGCGATGCGTCTGTTGAGCAAGGACGGGATTCTGGTAAGCGCTTCGTGCTCCATGCACCTGCCCGAGGACGATCTGCAGAACATCCTGCTCTCCAGCGCCCGCCATCTGGACCGCAACATTCAGCTGCTCGAGCGCGGCGCCCAGGGGCCGGATCACCCGGTACACCCGGCCATCCCCGAGACGCGCTACATCAAGAGCATCACCTGCCGCCTGCTGCCCAACAGCTGAGCGCACCACCAGGGAACAACCCGGCGCCAGGCCGCACCAACGGCAAGCATGGCGCCGCTACACCGCGCTTGCCCGGCAGATGTTACGCGTCCCCACACATCTGCCGCGGCAGGGCGACTGCGCGACAGCGCCGGAGCTCGAGCCAGAGCGCAGCGCCACATGCAGCATCGCATGGCCCACTAATTGCTTTTCACCTCGCTGATACTGTCGCTCCCAAATGGAGCAGGCAGGCGCCTCAAGTCGGGCCAGGTCAAAAGCCGAGCCCCCTGGGAAAGGACGTAGCGGGGATATGGACCCACAGGCCGGTGACACACCCTTCCTGCAATTCACCCACGTAAAGAAGACCTACGATCACAAGACCCTGGTGGTGAAGGATTTCAACCTCGACGTGGCTCGCGGCGAGTTCATCACCCTGCTCGGCCCGTCCGGCTCGGGCAAGACCACCTGCCTGATGATGCTGGCAGGCTTCGAAGACGTGACCAGCGGCGAAATCCTCATCAACGGCCGCTCGGTCACCAGCATCGCCCCCTACCAGCGCAACATCGGCATGGTGTTCCAGCAGTACGCCCTGTTTCCGCACATGACCCTGCGGGAAAACCTCGCCTACCCGCTGAAGATCCGCAAGAAACCGAAGGACGAGATCCGCGCCAAGGTCGACGAATACCTCGCACTGGTCGAACTGCAGCCCTTCGGCAACCGTTACCCCGCTCAGCTTTCCGGTGGCCAGCGCCAGCGCGTGGCACTGGCCCGCGCACTGATCTTTTCTCCCGACATCGTGTTGATGGACGAGCCGCTCGGCGCCCTGGACAAGAAGCTGCGCGAGCAGATGCAGTTCGAGATCAAGCGCCTGCATGAGCAGTTGGGCTTCACGGTCATCTACGTCACCCATGACCAGACCGAAGCGCTGACCATGTCCGACCGCATCGCGGTGTTCAACCACGGCGTGGTGCAGCAGTGCGCCGCGCCCCATGTGCTCTACGAGCGTCCGGCCAACCTGTTCGTCGCCGACTTCATCGGCGAGAGCAACAAGCTCGGCGGCGTGATCGAAGCGGTCGGCGAAGACACCGTCACGGTGCGTCTGGCCGACGGCGAACAGGTCAGCAGCCTGAAGGTCGACTGCAGCGAGGTCGGCCAGGCGACCACGGTCTCGATTCGCCCGGAAAAGCTCACCTTCACCGACCATCTGGGCAGCGCCGGCAACCAGGTCAAGGCGCGCTTCGTGACCCGCCATTACGTTGGCGAATACATCCGCTACCACTTCGAGACGCCGACCGGCACCGAGCTGGTGGTCAAGAACATGAACGACAGCTCGGCGCCGCAGTTCAGCGCCCGGCAGGAAGTGTCCCTGGCCTGGCTGCCGCATGACAGCCAGGCCCTCGACGGCGCACCGGCACCCGCGCCCGTCTAGACCAGGCAGGACGCGGCGACCCCGAGCGGGTCGCGTGAAGGGCAGGCTGCAGGCCTGTCGAAAGGCATCGCCAGGCAGTGAATCGACGATGCACAGAAGATCCTGAGCAAGCGCGCATACCCACTGAACAGACGGAGCGACACCCATGGCGAGACCACTGAAACTTCACTTCCCCGCACTGGCCCTGGCGGCTGCCATCGGCCTGACCGCCCAGGCCGCCCAGGCGGCGGAAAGCCTGACCGTCGTATCCTGGGGCGGCGCCTATGGCGCAGCCCAGCAGAAACACATGATCGATCCCTTCCAGAACGACACCGGGGTAAAGGTGCTGTTCGAGGACTACACCGGCGGCGTGGCGGAAATGAAGGCCCAGGTCGAGTCCGGCAACGTCCAGTGGGATGTGGTCGACGTCGAGGTGATCGACCTCGAGCGCGCCTGTTCCGAAGGCCTGCTCGAAGAACTCCCGCGCGACATCCTGCCGGCCGGCGCCGACGGTACGCCAGCGGCCGAAGACTTCATTCCCGAGGCGCTGGCGAGCGAATGTGCAGTGGGCAACATTGTTTGGTCGGTGGTCTTCGCCTACAACAAGGACACCATTGGCGGTACCACGGCCGCCTCGATCGGCGACTTCTTCGACCTCGGCAAGATTCCGGGCAAGCGCGCCATGCGCAAGCGCCCACAAGTGAACATGGAATGGGCACTGATGGCCGACGGCGTGCCGCCGGAAGAAGTCTACGAGGTGCTGGCGACGCCCGAAGGGCAGCAGCGCGCCTTCGACAAGCTGGCCACCATCAAGAAGGACATCGTCTGGTTCGATTCCTGGTCCCAGGCGCCGCAACTGCTCAACGATGGCGGCGCGGTGCTGGTGCAATCGGCGAACGGCCGCTTCTACGACTCGATCCGCCAGGAAAACAAACCCTTCGTGATCGTCTGGGACGGCCACGTCTATGACCTCGACGCCTGGGCCATCCTCAAGGGCTCGAAGAAGAAGGACCTGGCGCTCAAGTTCATCGCCTATGCCACCGAGTCCAAGCCGCTGGCCGGGATGTCGGATGTGGCCTATGGTCCGACCCGCAAATCCTCCACGCCGATGATGGACCCCACCGCCGCACCGCATCTGCCCACCGCGCATCTGGACGAAGGTATCCAGGCCGGTTCCGAGTTCTGGGCCGACTATGGCGAATCGCTCGGCGAGAGATTCAACGAGTGGCTGTTGAAGTAACCGACCCGCGCCCCGGTCCTTAGGGCCGGGCGCGATCCACCTCGCGCTTCAGCGCTGCGCAGGAGCCCTGTTTGTCATCCCTCACCACTACCGAGGCCGGCCAGGCCACACGCGCCAGACGCCGCAGGCGGCTGACCGCCTTCCTGTTCGTCGTGCCGCTGCTGGCCTTCATCCTGGTGACCTTCGTCGCCCCCATCGCCAGCATGCTCTGGCGCAGCGTCTACCACCCGACGGTCGCCGAATTGATTCCGCAGACCCTCGACCATTTGCAGCGCTGGGATGGCCAGGCCATCCCGGACCGAGAAACCCTCGACGCCTTCGCCCGCGAGCTGCATGGGCTCGCCGGCGAGCGCCTCTCCGGCAAGCTCGCCGAAGAGTTCAACCGCGCCTACGCGGGCATGTCCAGCGTGGTCAAGACCAGCGCGCGCCAGGTCGGCCGGCTGGATATCGAGCAGCTTCAGCCCAAGGGTGCCGACACCCTGCTCGCCTCCCATCGCAACTGGAGTCGCCCGGACGTCTGGTATGCGATCCAGCGGGCCGGGCAGCCCTACACCTACGACTATTACCTGACGGCGCTCGACCTCCAGCTGCACCCCGAACAGGGACTGCAGGTGCGCGAAGACACGCAGATCTACCTGCAGCTGTACGGCAAGACCCTGAAGATGGCGTTGGTGATCACCCTGCTCTGCGCCCTGCTCGGCTACCCGCTGGCCTATTACCTGGCCAACCTGCCGGAAAACCGCGCCAACCTGCTGCTGGTGATGGTGCTGTTGCCGTTCTGGACTTCGCTGCTGGTACGCACCACCGCCTGGATCGCGCTGCTACAGACCAACGGCGTGATCAACTCATTCCTGCTCGGCATCGGCCTGATCGGCGCGCCGTTCGAGATGCTCTACACCTCGTTCGCGACCGTTGTGGCGATGACCCACATCCTGCTGCCGTTCATGGTGCTGCCGCTCTACAGCGTCATGCGTGGCATCGACCCCAGCTACCTGAGGGCGGCGATGTCGCTTGGCGCCAAACCGCTGCCGGCCTTCGCCAAGGTCTACTTCCCGATGACGCTGCCGGGCCTGAGCGCAGGAGGGTTGTTGGTCTTCATCATCTCGGTGGGCTACTACATCACCCCCGCGCTGGTCGGTGGCACCGATGGGCAGATGATCAGCAACATCATCGCCTTTCACATGCAGCGCTCGAACAACTGGGAGCTGGCCGCCGCGCTCGGCTCGCTACTGCTCGCGGTAATCGTGCTGCTCTACTGGCTGTATGACCGCTTCGTCGGCGTCAGCAACATCAAGCTGGGGTAAGTCAATGACGCCCGCCTACTATGGATTTTGGCACCGCCTCGGTGCGTGGTTGCTCAAGGCCAGCTCATGGCTCGTGCTGCTCTTCCTGATGCTGCCGATCCTGGTGATCGTGCCGCTGTCGTTCAACGTCGAGCCGTTCTTCAGCTTTACCGAAGGCATGCTGACATTCCAGCCGGAAGCCTATTCCCTGCGCTGGTACCGGGAGATCTTCAACGACCCCAAGTGGATGCTGGCGATCAAGAACAGCTTCTTCATCGGCATTTGCGCGACCCTGATCGCGACCGCCTTGGGCACCTGCGCGGCGGTAGGCCTGGCGCGGGACGACATGCCGCTGCGCCGACTGATCACTGCCCTGCTGCTGTCGCCGATGATCGTGCCCCTGATCATCACCGCCGCCGGCATGTTCTTCTTCTATTCGGACCTGGGCCTGGCCGGTAGCTACCTGGGCGTGATTCTCGCCCACGCGGCGCTGGGCACGCCGTTCGTGATCATCACCGTGACCGCCACCCTGACCGGCTTCGACTATTCGCTGGTGCGCGCGGCGCTCAACCTAGGCGCCAGCCCGCTGCGGGTGTTCTTCGATGTGATCATGCCGCTGATCCGCCCCGGCGTGATCTCGGGCGCGCTGTTCGCCTTCATCACCTCGTTCGACGAAGTGGTGGTGATCCTGTTCATGGCCGGTCCACAGCAACGCACCATCTCGCGGCAGATGTTCTCCGGCCTGCGCGAGCAAATCAGCCCGAGCATCCTGGCCATTGCCACCCTGCTGATCCTGCTCTCGATCGCCCTGATGGTGACGCTGGAACTGCTGCGCCGCCGCTCCGAACGCCTGCGCGGCGTCGAACATCCCGTCTGAGGCGCCAGCAACAGGAAGACGCGCTGGAACGAAAGATCGCGGTCAAAGACCGCTCCTTTCGGGAAGCGCCTCTCATCGCGGAGTAAGTGTCTTCATATGGCTCACACAATCTTGCCTGGAACTTCCTACGCCGCTCCTGAGGGAGCGTCATCGGTGGCCCTCCCATGTGGAGTGTGGGAACGATCAGCCACCAGAAGCTCGCCCTGGGCCTGGCCTACCAACCCTCCCAGATGAGCGGCCCGTGCCGCTCACCTTTCCTCCTCCTCTGAGGTCAACCTTTCCCCTCTCCGTCATGCGGCGTAGAATCGGCCCCATTCCTCGCCAACCATCCCCGGCGGGCCAGTGAGCCCAGGCCATGCGAGCGGTGACCCCGCCTCGCCGAACGGCCGCCTCCGCACCGCACGGCCATCGCCGTTTGCATCCATACCGGTCGACGCTCACGATACGCACATAACCTGATTGCCTGATCGCGTAGGAAACCGCCATGCCTGACTATCGCTCGAAAACCTCCACCCATGGCCGCAACATGGCCGGCGCCCGCGCACTGTGGCGCGCCACCGGGATGAAGGACGAAGACTTCAAGAAGCCGATCATCGCCATTGCCAACTCCTTCACCCAGTTCGTGCCTGGCCACGTGCACCTGAAGGATCTGGGCCAACTGGTCGCCCGCGAGATCGAGAAGCACGGCGGCGTCGCCAAGGAATTCAATACCATCGCGGTCGACGACGGCATCGCCATGGGCCACGACGGCATGCTCTATTCGCTACCGTCGCGCGAGATCATCGCCGACTCGGTCGAATACATGGTCAACGCGCACTGCGCCGACGCCATCGTCTGCATCTCCAACTGCGACAAGATCACCCCCGGCATGTTGATGGCTGCCCTGCGCCTGAACATCCCGGTGGTATTCGTTTCTGGCGGCCCGATGGAAGCCGGCAAGACCAAGCTCGCCAGCCACGGCCTGGATCTGGTCGATGCGATGGTGATCGCTGCCGACGAAAGCGCCAGCGATGAGAAGGTCGCCGAATACGAGCGCAGCGCTTGCCCCACCTGCGGCAGCTGCTCCGGCATGTTCACCGCCAACTCCATGAACTGCCTGACCGAAGCCCTGGGCCTCGCGCTGCCCGGTAACGGCTCGCTGCTGGCCACCCATGCCGACCGCGAACAGCTGTTCCTGCAGGCCGGTCGCACGGCGGTCGAACTGTGCAAGCGCTACTACGGCGAGGGTGACGAGTCGGTCCTGCCGCGCAACATCGCCAACTACAAGGCGTTCGAGAACGCCATGACGCTCGACATCGCCATGGGCGGCTCGACCAACACCATCCTGCATTTGCTGGCCGCGGCGCAGGAAGCCGAGATCGACTTCGACCTGCGCGACATCGACGCGCTGTCACGCAAGGTGCCGCAGCTGTGCAAGGTCGCGCCGAACATCCAGAAGTACCACATGGAAGACGTGCACCGCGCCGGTGGCATCATGGCCATTCTCGGTGAGCTGGCCCGCGGCGGGCTGCTCAACACCGACCTGCCGACCGTGCACAGCAAGACGCTCGGCGAGGGCATCGAGAAGTGGGACGTCACCGTCACCCAGGACGAAGCCGTGAAGACCTTCTACAAGGCCGGCCCGGCAGGCATCCCGACGCAAACCGCGTTCAGTCAATCGACCCGCTGGGACACGCTGGACGATGACCGCGAGAACGGCTGCATCCGCAGCGTCGAGCATGCCTACTCCCAGGAAGGCGGCCTCGCGGTGCTGTACGGCAACATTGCTCTGGACGGTTGCGTGGTGAAGACCGCCGGCGTGGATGAGTCCATCCATGTCTTCGAAGGCAACGCCAAGATCTTCGAAAGCCAGGACAGCGCGGTGAAAGGCATCCTCAACGACGAGGTGAAAGCGGGCGACATCGTCATCATCCGCTACGAAGGCCCCAAGGGCGGGCCGGGCATGCAGGAAATGCTCTACCCGACCTCGTACCTGAAGTCCAAAGGCCTGGGCAAGGCCTGCGCCCTGCTCACCGACGGTCGTTTCTCTGGCGGTACTTCGGGTCTCTCCATTGGTCATGCATCGCCGGAAGCGGCGGCCGGTGGTGCCATCGGCCTGGTTCAGGATGGCGACAAGGTGCTGATCGACATTCCCAACCGCAGCATCAACCTGCTGATCAGCGATGAGGAGCTGTCCCACCGCCGCATCGAGCAGGACAAGAAAGGCTGGAAGCCAGCCCAACCGCGGACCCGCAAAGTCACGACGGCGCTGAAAGCCTACGCCCTGCTCGCCACCAGCGCCGATAAGGGCGCGGTACGCAACAAGGCGATGCTGGACGGCTGATGCCCATGCAGTAACTGACGCCTTCGAGCCTGGCGCCGTGCCGGGCTCGTTGCGTCAGCGGTGATTGGAAAGGGGCATCTCTGGTGCCGTATGCAGCGCGCCAACGGCATCAGAGCGGTTGTTCGTTCGTCAGCCATAAAGGTGCTTCGCCAGTCATCAATCGGCTTGTGCATCACGCAGCTCGTCCTCTGCCTCAGCCAGCTTCTGCTTGCGTTTCTCGATCTTCTCCGGCGAGCCATCCTTCAGAGCTTCTTGCAGATCAGCTTTACGCTCGGCCACTTCCTCACGTGCCTCTTCGATCTTTTCCTGCCGCTCGGCTCGGAGCCCTGCGTCGGTGCAGTTCGCCTGCACTTTCTCTAGCGCGGTCTCCAATCCCCGGACACGCCCGGCGTTCCCATGCGTCTGGGCATGCTCAAGTTGTCGAGTGATTTCCGCTTTTTTTTCGGCACAGCTCTCCTGTGCCTGTGCCAGACCCGCGACTAGCATCAGCGTAATGGTGGCGACTGCATAGTTCATCTGCGCACTCCTCTTGAAGTCCTACAAACCCTAGCAGCATCCTGTGCTCAGCGACTAACGCCGCACTGAACGACAGCAACAACTCCTGACCGATCCCCGAAACTGTTCTGAAAGACTGGCCCAAACCTCCAGCAGCCGGAGGTGGCCGATGCGTCGCCATTCTCCGGTAGTACTGCGGCCCAGGACCGAAACCACGCCGTTGAGTGCTCACTGAGCAATAACACTTCCAATTGCCGGTCGCCATCGAGATTGCCGGTCGCCATCGAGATCGATCGCGAACAGGCGGCAAACGGCACCACAGCGCTGAGCCCCGACGGCCCGCCCAAGCGATCCGTCCGGGGTCATCTGCGCAGCAGCGCCGTTGCGCCGCATGACTGGGGCCATTGCTCTTCTAGCGAGTTCCGGGAACTTCAGGTGGAGCCCCAACCCCGGCGCTGTGAAATCATGCGAATTGATCCTGCTTCGTGATGCGCCGCCCATCGCCTCTCAAGCGTTCCCATATGCTGCCGCCTCGCTGCACGCGCTACGTCTTCAAGCTTGGCGCGCCGCGTCCCGAGCCATTACGCCGTAGGCTCGCTTTGGAGCCGGCAGCACTCAAAGTCGGCTAGATGGTCCGCCGGGACGCCTGGGCTTGCATCACTTCGCGTTCAGGCGTTTCATGCATAGCCATTGGCTATCCACCCCAGGCTAGACGGAGTTTTGCGATGGACTTTCCGACCAACCGAGCGCTACGCATCGGACTGATCGCCGACACCCACGGCCTGCTGCGCCCCGAGGCGCTGGAGCGCCTGCGCGGCTGCGATCACATCGTCCATGCCGGCGACATCGGCAAGCCGGAAATCCTGCAGGCGCTCGAACGCATCGCGCCGCTCTCGGTGGTGCGCGGCAACAACGATCAGGAAGATTGGGCCGAAGCGATTCCGGAGCGCCTGGTCATTCACTTCGGCCGGGTCTCGCTCTATCTGCTGCACGACCTCAAGGAACTGGACATCGATCCCGCCGCCCAGGGGATTCGTGTTGTCATCAGCGGACACTCGCACAAACCGGCGGTGAACGAACGCGATGGGGTGATCTACCTCAACCCGGGCAGCGCCGGCCCGCGGCGCTTCAAGCTGCCGATCAGCCTGGCGTTGCTGCATATCCAGGGCCGCGACGTGAAACCCGAACTGCTGACGCTCGAGTAAGCCTCAGCGGCGTTCCCACACTTCGCAGGCGTAACCCGGACGGTCGCCCTCGGCGGCGTGCTCGTCGCGACTGACGCAGTGCCATTGCGCCTCATCCCACGCCGGAAACAGGGCATCGCCCTCAGGCGCCAGGTCAACGCGGGTCAGATAAAGGCGTTGCACCTGCGGCAGCGCCTGCGCGTAGAGTTGCGCCCCGCCGATCAGCATCTGCTCGCTAGCGCCCTGTTCACGGCCCCAGGCATCGCCGCGTGCCAGCGCTTCATCGAGACTGGTGAAAGCTTCGGCGCCCTCGGATGAATAGTCCGCCTGACGACTGATTACCAAGTTGAGCCGGCCAGGCAGTGGCCGCCCGAGGGACTCCCAGGTCTTGCGCCCCATGATTACGGGTTTGCCGAGGGTCACGGACTTGAAATACTTCAGCTCGGCGGGCAAGTGCCAGGGCAGGCGGTTGTCGACGCCGATGACGCCGTTGCGGGCGACGGCGACGATTAGAGCGAGGGGCAGACGAGTGGTATTCATAAGGGGCGAGAATATCAGAGTAGAGCGGCGGATGACGTGCCAGGAACTTGTCACTGTCACCTCCTCGCAACAGGCGTCTAGAAAAGCGTCAAGAGTTCGTCATCTTATTGAGGCAGCCTTTTGGGCTCCTACCCCGAGGAGACGCCATCATGGCCGACAATAAAACCGCTGTGCTCCGCAACTGGTTCGCCGCCTGCAGCCTGCTGCTGCCGCTTGCAACGTTCGCCGCCTCCAGCGACGAAACTGCGGCCTTGTCTAAAGACCGCACAGACGCCGAACCGCTGATCGTCGCCCACCGCGGTGCCAGTGGTTACGTCCCCGAACACACCCTGGCGTCCTATGCGCTGGCGGTGATGCAGGGCGCCGACTATGTTGAGCCGGACCTGGTGATGACCAAGGATGGCCAGCTCGTCGCCCGCCACGACAACGAGCTCGGGCTGACCACCGACGTCTCGCAGCGCCCGGAATTCGCCGACCGCAAGCGCACCCAGACGGTCGACGGCGTGAACCTCACCGGCTGGTTCAGCGAGGACTTCACCCTGGCCGAGCTGAAGACCCTGCGCGCCATCGAGCGCATCCCGGAGATTCGCCCGGGCAACGCCCGCCTCGATGGCGGCCTGGAAATTCCGACATTCCAGGAGATCATCGACCTGGTCAAATCACTGCAACTGAGCCAGCAGCGCGTGATCGGCTTGTACCCGGAGCTCAAGCACGGGACTCACTTCCAGCAGTTGGGTCTGGCGATGGAAAAGCCACTGGTTCGCATCCTGCAGCGCAACGGCTACAACAGCCCGCGCTCGCCGGTGTACATCCAGTCATTCGAAGTCGACAACCTCAAGGCACTGAGCCGCATGACGTCGATCCGTCTGGTCCAGCTGTTCGGCGGCGGTCAACCCTATGACCAGCAGGTTCGTGGTACTGGCCTGACCTATGCGCAGATGGCAACCCCGGCTGGGCTCAAGGACATCGCCCGCTACGCCGCCGGCGTCGGCCCGGACAAGAGCTATATCATCCCGCGCGACGCCAACGGCAATCTCGGCACGCCTACCCGCTTCGTCGCCGACGCCCATGCGGCCGGGCTGAAGGTCCACCCCTACACCTTCCGCGCCGAGAACGCGTTCCTGCCCACCAACCTGCGCGAAGGCAGCGAGCCGCAGGACCGTGGCGACATCGAAGCCGAGATCCGCGCCTTTCTCGATACTGGCATCGATGGCCTGTTCATCGACCAGCCGGACGTCGCGGTGCAGCTTCGTCAACGCCTGAACCCGTGACGACCTCACCGCAGCCAGGGACGGCCGCGGTGGCTCACAGAATTGCGCCCGCCTTGCGCAGGGTTGCCAGCTCCTCGGGGCCTTTGCCCAACACCTCGCCCAGCACGGCATCCGTGTGTTGCCCATGCAGCGGCGGCGCCGTAGCCGCTACCGTTGGCGTGCGCGAAAAGCGCAGCGGGCTACGCACCATGCGCACTTCCCCAGCCACCGGATGCTCGGCGCTGATCACCAGCTCGCGGTAGCGCGCTGGCTCCGAGGCGAATGCCTGCGCCACATCCTTCACCTCGCCCACCGGGATGCCCTGCTCACGCAGCGCGTCGATCAACGCCGCGTTGGTCCACTGCATAAAGGCGTCCTGGAGCAAGGGCAGCAATTCATCACGATGACGGGTGCGCCCAGCGTTGAGGGTAAAGCGCGGGTCTTCATACAGCTCAGGGCGCTGGAGTACCTGATGGCACAACCGCCGATACTGATCGTCATTGCCCACCGCCAGGGCGATACGGCCGTCGGCACTGTTGAACAGCTGATACGGCACGATGCTGGCGTGGGCATTGCCGTACCGCCCGGGCACCTTGCCGGTATTCAGGTAGCCAGACGCGACGTTGGCGAGAAAATGCAGCGCGCTGTCGGACAGGGCGATATCGAGCGACTGGCCCTGGCCCGATTTTTCTCGCTCGTACAGGGCGCCGAGAATGCCCTGCACCGCGTTCATTCCCGTCACCAGATCGATGAAGGCGACGCCAAGGCGCATCGGCTCGCCGTCCTGCTCGCCTGTGATCGACATGAAGCCACTTTCAGCCTGGATGATGAAGTCGTAACCCGGCCGATTCTCCAGCGGGTTGTCATGCCCGTAGCCGGTGATCGAGCAATGCACCAGCCGCGGGTTGATCGCCTGTAATGTCGAATAATCCAGACCCAACCGTTTGAGGCTGGCCGGCAGAAAGTTCTCGACCAGCACGTCCGCTTCGGCCACTAGCTCAAGTATCAGCTGACGACCCTGAGGCGTGGCCATGTCGATCGCGAGACTTTGCTTGTTGCGGTTGGCGCTCAAATAGTAAGTCGATACACCGCCGCGCTCAGGGGGCATCCAACTACGGGTATCGTCGCCGCCCTTGATGTTCTCGACTTTCCAGACGGTCGCGCCCAGGTCTGCAAGTGCCATCGTCGACCAGGGGCCAGCGAGGATACGCGTCAGGTCGAGCACCTTGATACCTTGCAATATGGCCATGACCTGTCTCCTTTTGCTTGTTCTTATATCGAGCGGATCAAACTAACAAGTTGGGTCCGTTATCCGCTTGAGAGTGTTCGGTAAACGCCCACTTTCATAACTCTTATTTGACCTGCACAAGCGGATGAATACAGGAACCAACTCGACCTAAAAAGGTAGGGCATTACACTGCTTGACTTGGCTGTGTAAAAAGTCCGAACTTGCTCAGCACTTCGCCGGGCTCGCTTAGTTCAGGCGAACATCCACAACAATAAAAGAGGATGAACCATGCCGCCCCTGCTGAAACTCTTTTCACGCCTGCTCATCGCGGGCGCAAGCCTTTCGTTGATCGCACCGGCACAGGCCGAATGGCCCAGCGAGACCGTGCGCTTGATTGTGCCGTATGCACCCGGCGGCACCACCGACGTCCTTTCGCGCAAAGTCGCCGACCTGTTGCAGCAGGAGATCGGCACCGTGGTCGTGGAAAACCGCCCAGGCGCGGGTTCGACCATGGCCACCGCGCAACTGGCCCGGGGCGGTCGCGGCGCCGACCACACCATCCTGATGGCTTCGCCGGGCCACACCATCGGGCCGGTGCTCTACAAGAACCTGCGCTACGAGCCGGTGAAGGACTTCCGGTTCATCCGCAACATCATCGAGATCCCCAACGTGATGACCGTCCCGGCGAACAGCCCGTACGACAGTCTCGGTGCGTTCGTCGAGGCGGCCAAGACGAAGGAGCTGACCTTCAGCTCGGCAGGCGTAGGCAGCTCGATTCACATGTCCGGTGAGCTGTTCAAGACCATGACCGGCGCGAAGATGACCCACGTGCCGTTCCGCGGCAGCGGTGAAGCCTTGCCAGCTCTGCTCAGCGGCGACGTGGACGTGTCGTTCGAGAACATGCCGACCGTCCTCGCTCACATCAAATCGGGCAAGCTCAGGGCCCTGGCGGTCACGTCCAAGGAGCCATCGCCGTTCCTGCCTGGCGTCGGCACCGTCTCTCAGCTCGGCGCCGATCAAGGCCTTGGGGAGTTCGTCACCACCGCCTGGTTTGGCCTGATCGCCGACGATTCCATGCCCGACGAGGCCGTGACACGGTTGCAGACGGCACTCGAAAAGGTGATGGCTGATCCCGGCTTCCTCGAATTCGTCGCCCAGGTGGGTGGCGAGCCCGCCGCCCAGGCAGGCGACGCCTTCCGCGACTACGTGGCCGAAGACGTCGAGCGCTGGAGCGCCGTAGCCGGCCAGGCGCAAATCGAAGAGTAAGCGAACGCCTCGTCCCTGGAGGGCACATGAACGCAACGCCATCGAGCCCTCCACGGTGGGCGAACCTGAACACCCTGCTTGGCATCGTCTGCCTCATCGCGGCGCTGGTGTTCCTGTTCTATCTCGTACCGCAGCACATCGAGCAGGCGCCGCGTTTGCAAAACCCCTTGCAGTCGCCGCGCTGGCTCCCCACGGTCGCTGGCTGGATCATCCTGCTGCTGTCCATCGCGCTGGTGATCGAGGGCTGCCTGCGCCCGCCGCAACCGGAAGAAGGCAAGGGCGAAACCGGCCAGGACAGGGCACCGGCGTGGCGCTGGTTGTTGTTGCTGGTCGCATTGGCTAGCTACTGGCTGCTGTTCGAGGCGCTCGGCGCGATCGTTGCCGGTGTGCTCGCCACCGTGCTGTTGTTTCTTGCGACCCCGGTGCGCAAGCCCTGGCTCTACGGGCTGGCGGTCCTGCTGCCGTGGCTGGTGTGCCTGCTGTTCATCCATGTGCTGAACGTCCCGCTGCCCTCGGGCAGCCTGTGGGAATAAGACCACCCTTCGCCTGATCGGAGCGCTCAATGGAAGGTCTCAACGAGGTGCTCACGCTGTTCCTGAGCATCGACAACTTCATCGCCATCGGCGTTGGGGTACTGATCGGCGTGATCGTGGGCGCCATCCCGGGGCTCACGGCCACCATGGCCGTGGCGCTGGCACTGCCGTTCACCTTTTCACTGGCGCCGGTCACTGCGATTCTGCTGCTGGTGGGTATCTACAAGGGCGGCATGTACGGCGGCTCGGTGACGGCGATCCTGATTCACACGCCCGGCTCGCCGGCCTCAGCCTGCACCCTGCTCGACGGCTACCCACTGACCCAGCAGGGCAAGGCCAAGAAGGCGCTGCAAATGGCGCTCTACTCCTCCTGCATCGCCGACGTGCTATCGAACCTGGCGCTGATCCTGTTCGCCAGCTACCTGGCCAAGATCGCGCTTAATTTCGGCCCGCCGGAGTTCTTCTGGCTGATCTGCTTCTCGCTGACCATCATCATTTCCATTGCCGGAGAGTCGGTGATCAAGGGCCTGATCGTCGCGTGCCTTGGGATCATCATCTCCTGCATCGGCATGGACGCGGTACACGGTACTCAGCGGCTGACCTTCGATAACTACAACCTGATGGACCGGGTCTCGTTCGTGCCCCTGCTGATCGGCCTGTTCGCAATCCCGGAGGTGCTGGACTTCTACCTGAAGAAGGCCTCGCCGCACATCCGCGCGGCCTCCAGCGGCGTGGGTCTGACCATGAAGGAACTCAAGGCGAGCATGAGCAGTATCGTCAGGGGCAGCCTGATCGGCGTGATCATCGGCGCCATACCGGGCACCGGGGCGACGGCGGCGGCCTTCATCTCCTACAGCGACGCCAAACGCCGTTCGCCCAACCGCGCCAATTTCGGCAAGGGCGAGCTCGACGGCGTGGCGGCCGCCGAATCGGGCAACAATGGCGTGGCCGGCGCGACGCTGATCCCGCTGCTGTCGCTGGGCATCCCGGGCGACGTGATCACGGCAATCATCCTCGGTGCCTTCATGATCCACGGACTCACCCCTGGGCCGGTGCTGTTCCAGGAAAACCTGCCGGTGGTATACGCGCTGTTCTGCGGCATCATGATCAGCTCCGTGGTGCTGCTGGCGGTGGGTCACGGGGTGATTCGCTATTTCTCGCTGATCGCCGAGATCCCGAAGGCAGTGCTGCTGCCCATCGTGCTGCTGTTCTGTGTGTACGGCGCCTTCGCGGTGAATAACAGTGTGTTCGATATCGGGCTGATGCTGTTCTTCGGCGTGGTCGGTTACCTGTTCAAGATCACCGGTTTTGCCACCGCGCCGTTCTTGCTCGGCTTCATCCTCGGGCCGATGTTCGAAGACAATCTGCGCCGCACGCTACTGATCGGGCGCGGCGATCCAATGATCTTCTTCCGCGGGCCGATCACCTGGTGCTTCATCGCGCTGACGCTGCTGTCGCTGTTCTTTGCCCTGCGGCGCTACTGGCTCGAGCGCATCCGCACCGCGCCTTGACCAGGCAGAGGCGACAAGCGCGGCGCGTTGCACGTACTCTTTCGGCTGACCGGTGTCGGACGATCACCTTCGCCCGACGACGGTCCAACCGGACTACAGCCTGCGAGAGTACGCGTGCCCCATACCCCGCTCACACCTCTTGATCGCCTCTGGCTGACCGAAGCCGTGCGCCTGCGCGAGGAACATGCCGGTCCGCTGGAAGATGCCGAAGCCAACCGCCAGGCGCGTACCCTGGGTGGCGACCTACCGGCGTTGATCGAAAGCCGGGCGCTCTGGCTGGCGCGCCGTGACGGCCTCGTCGACGCGCTACGGCATTGGCGCCAGGGCGCCCGCCTGGCCGGTCTCGGCCTGGTGCTGCTGGCCCTGATGACCGGCGCCGGGCTCGGGCTTGCTGCGCTTGGAGACGGCCAGCGGCCGGTCAACGTGTTCTGGGCGCTGGGCAGCCTGCTCGGGCTCAACCTGCTGACGCTGATCGGCTGGGTGCTGGGGCTGCTCCTTGCCGGCGACGGAGGTGCCCTTGGCCGTCTCTGGCTGTGGCTCAGCGAAAAGCTGGCGCGCGATGCCCGCGCCGCCCAGCTTGCCCCAGCATTGTTGTCGGTGATGCACCAGCGCCGTCTGGGGCGCTGGGTGCTGGGCCTCGGTGTCCATGGCCTGTGGACCCTGGCGATGAGCAGCGCCCTGGTCACCCTGCTCGCCCTGCTGGCGACGCGGCGCTACGGCTTCGTCTGGGAAACCACCATCCTCGGTGAGGCCACTTTCATCTCGCTGACCCAGGCCCTCGGTGCGTTTCCGGCCCTGCTCGGCTTCAGCCTGCCTGACATCGAGCAGATCCGCGCCAGCGGCGGCACCGGCGGCGTGGAAAGCGCACGCCAGGCCTGGGCCGGCTGGCTGGTGGGCGTGGTGCTGATCTATGGGCTGCTGCCACGCCTATTACTCGCACTGCTGTGCCTATGGCGCTGGCGGCGGGGCCGCAAGGCGTTGCAGCTCGATCTGCAGCTGCCGGCCTACCGCCTGCTACGCGAACGTCTGCAGCCGCCGAGCGAGCGTCTGGGCGTCAACGACGAGGCGCCCTCGCAGCTACACCTGCCCACCGCCGGCAACCACCTGGCCGGCGACGAAGGCGCGCTGCTGGTGGCGATCGAGCTGGACGACAGCCGGCCCTGGCCTCCCGTGCTGCCCACGGGCGTGGCCGATGCCGGCATCCTCGACGACCGCGAGCAGCGACGCCGCCTGCTGGAGCAGATGAGCCGCTTCGTCCCGGCGCGCCTGGTGATCGCCTGCGATCCGCTTCGCTCGCCGGATCGCGGCACCCTGGCGCTGATCGGCGAGTTGTCGCGCTGCGCCGGCAGTACCCGCGTCTGGCTGCTGCAGGCACCCGCCGGGCAGGCGCTGGACAGCGATCGCCTGAACGACTGGCACCAGGCGCTCGACGCGCTGGGCCTGCCTCACGCGAGCACCTCCCCCCTGACCTGGCTGGAGACCGGCCATGACTAGATCCGTCGAAGGCGACCGCCCATGAGCCGCCCGCTGAAACTCGCCCTGGTCGGCCACACCAATGCCGGCAAGACCTCGCTGCTGCGCACCCTGACGCGTGACGTCGGCTTCGGCGAGGTCTCGCATCGCCCCAGCACCACCCGCCATGTCGAGGGCGCGCGGCTATCGGTGGATGGCGAACCGCTGCTCGAGCTCTACGACACACCCGGGCTGGAAGATGCCATCGCCCTGCTCGACTACCTGGAACAGCTGGAGCGACCGGGCGAACGCCTCGATGGTCCCGCGCGGGTCGCCCGATTTCTCGAAGGCAGCGAGGCGCGGCAGCGCTTCGAGCAGGAAGCCAAGGTGCTGCGTCAGCTGCTGACCTCCGACGCCGGGCTCTATGTGGTCGATGCCCGCGAGCCGGTGCTGGCCAAGTATCGGGACGAGCTGGCTGTGCTCGCCGCCTGCGGCAAGCCGCTGCTGCCGATCCTCAACTTCGTCGCGTTGCCCGGCCACCGCGAAGAACAGTGGCGCGAGGCCCTGGCGCGCCTGGGCCTGCATGCCCTGGTGCGTTTCGACAGCGTGGCGCCGCCGCTCGATGGCGAACGGCGTCTGTACGAAAGCCTCGCGCTACTGCTGGAGACCTCACGCCCGCAGCTGCAGCGGCTGATCGAGGACCACGAGGCGCAGGCGGCCGCGCGCCTGGCCGAAGGCGAGCGCTTGATCGCGGAGCTTCTGATCGACGCGGCGGCCTGTCGGCGCAGCGTCGCTGTCCAGCCCGAGCTGGAGCGCCAGGCCATCGGCGAGTTGCACGACGCGGTGCGCGGCCGCGAACAGCGCTGCGTCGAAGCCCTGCTGCGGCTGTATGGGTTCCGCCCGCAGGACGCCTCGGCCAGCGATCTGCCGCTGCTCGACGGGCGCTGGGGTGACGATCTGTTCAACCCGGAAACGCTGCGTCAGCTCGGCGTCAGGATCGGCGGAGGTGTCGCGGCCGGAGCGGCAGCCGGCGCCGGGGTCGACCTGCTGGTTGGCGGCATCACCCTCGGCGCGGCGGCGCTGCTCGGCGCGATGGTCGGCGGCGGCGCGCAGACGGCGCGCCATTACGGCAACCGGCTGCTGGACAAGCTCAAGGGCCAGCGTGAGCTGACCGTGGACGACGCCGTGCTGCGCCTGCTCGCCTTGCGCCAGCGCCAATTGTTGCAGGCGCTGGCCCGCCGCGGCCATGCCGCCGTCGACGCCGTGCGCCTGGAGGCGCCGCAGGACAAGACCTGGCGCGAAGGCAAACTGCCCGCCGCGTTGCAGCGTGCTCGTGCGCACCCACGCTGGTCGTCGCTCAACCCGGGGGCAACCCTGCAGCAGGCCGAACGCCAAGTAGCGCTGGCGGAACTCGCCGGCGAACTCGCCCGCGATTGAGGCGTCGCATCGTGCAGGGCCCGCTTAAAGCCGCAGGCCGCGCAACTTCCCGTCCTTCATGAGGCCCTGCATGGTTCAGCACATTCTCGTCGCTCACGACCTCAGCGCCGAAGCCGATCTCGCCCTGCGCCGCGCCGCCCAGCTGGCCCGCCAGGCCGGCGCCCGGCTCAGCCTGGTGCATGCCTTGGACGAGGGCGCGAGCCACGCCTCGGCGGAGGAGTACCTGCGAGGCTGCCTGCGCGATTACGGCCTGCGCGAGGTGGACCCACGGATTCGCCAGGGACGTCCGGTGGACGAAATCCTCGCCCAGACCACTGGACTTCAGGCGGACCTGCTGGTGCTCGGCGCACACCACCGGCAATCGGCCCAGGGATTTGCCGGCACCACCCTCGAGCGGGTGCTGCTGCGCTGCCCGGCCGCCGTCCTGCTGGCCTTCAGTCCCAACCTCGCGCCCTACCAGCGCGCCGTCGCCGCGCTGGATTTTTCCGGTAGTGCGAGCCGCGCGTTGCGCTGCGCCTGCAGCCTGTTGCCGGCCACTGGCGTGCTGCATGCGCTGAATGTGCACGAAATTGCCGAGATCCATGGCGCCGACGAGGACGGTCTGAGGCTTCAGCGCGAACTCTTCGACCAGTTGATCGAGGATCTCGTTGGCGACCAGCCCGAGCTCCGGGACCGCCTGACCCACGCGGTCCGCCAGGGCGAGCGCAGCAATTGCCTGGACGCCACCATTGCCGAACAGCGCCCGCAGCTGTTGGCCCTCGGCGGTCACAGCCGCGGCGAGCTGAGCAGCGCCCTGCTCGGCAGCCTCGTCCGACAAGTGCTGGAGCGACCGCCGTGCGACCTGCTGATCGCGCCCTAATGGCTCTCCAGCAGGTCGTGCAGGTCGACGAACTGGCGGGTCAACTTGTGCCGCGGGTCCAGGTGCACCAGCGGCAGACAGGCCTGGTGCGACTCGCGCATGCGCACCGAGCTCATCAGGTACACCGGCAGGACGGGCAGCCCTTCGGCCACTAGCTCATCGATGATCTGCTGCGGCAGCGCGGCGCGTGGCTGGAACTGGTTGACCACGATGCCCTCGACCTGCAACGCCTCGTTGTGGTCTTCCTTGAGGTCGTCGATCTCGGCGAGCAGGCTGTAGAGGGCCTGACGGGAAAAGCTGTCGCAGTCGAAGGGCACCAGACAACGATCCGCGGCGATCAGCGCCGAAACGGTGAAGAAGTTGAGCGCTGGCGGCGTGTCGATGTAGATCCGCTCGTAATCGCTGGACAGCTCGTCGAGAAGCTTTCTCAGCTTGTTGATCTTGTGCTTGGCCTCGAGCTTGGGCTGCAGGTCCGCCAGTTCTGCGGTGGCGGTGACGATGTGCAGCAGGTTGAAGGGCGTCTCGTAGATATCCGGGCGAGCCTTCTTGGCCGCAGGCCCCGAGGACAGGGTCAGCTTGAAGTAGTCGGCAATGCCGGTGGGGATGTCGTCACCGGTCAAACCGGTCAGGTAATGGCTGGAGTTGGCCTGGGCATCCAGGTCCACCAGCAGCGTGCGGTAACCCTGGGACGCGCTGACGGCGGCCAGGTTGCAGGCAATGCTGGACTTGCCGACACCGCCCTTCTGATTGAACACCACGCGGCGCATGGTCATCTCCCTTTCGTCTGCATTCCTGGAGTCTATACACACCACAAGACAGCGGCGCGACCGTGCGGCCGGTTGCGCCCGGCAAAACCCCTGCTACGTTTATTCAGACCAATAACAATAATAGGTAACACCCCATGACCATTACGCCCCGCGAGCCCCGGCGACAGCCGCGCTTTTCCCCCATAGCGCCAACCCTTCGCCACTCCGCCCCTCCCTTTCCGCCGCACTGCCCCTGACCTGACGCCCCCGGCATGCGCACCCGATGCGTACCGCCCGCGCCGCCTGTGCTCTGCGCCTGGCGGCCAGTCCTCGCACGTGGCTCGCGCGGGCCAGCTGCGCAGACTCGTTCATTCGAAACATCCCGCGGCCGGTCCACGAACCGGACTGCCGCGTCATGTGTGCGGTTCATCTAAGGAGACACCCATGAAGCTTCTGGCAATCGCAACGGCAAGCGTGATCGCGGCATCCGGCGCCAGCGCCTCGGCCGCAGAAATCTCGGACGGCAAGGTGAAGATCGGCATCCTCAACGATCAATCCGGGGTCTATGCGGATTTCGGCGGCAAGTGGTCGGTCGAGGCGGCGCGGATGGCCGCCGAGGATTTCGGCGGTTCGGTGCAGGGCGCGCCGATCGAGATCGTCACCGCCGACCATCAGAACAAACCCGACATCGCCTCCAACATCGCCCGCCAGTGGTACGACCGCGAGCAGGTCGACGCCATCATGGAGCTGACCACCTCCTCGGTGGCGCTCGCCGTGCAGGGCATTTCCAAGGACAAGAAGAAGATCGACGTGGTGACCGGCGCCGCGACCGCCGAATTGACCGGCAAGCAGTGCTCGCCCTATGGCTTCCACTGGGCCTACGACACCCATGCGCTGGCAGTCGGCACCGGGGGCGCGCTGGTGTCTCAGGGCGGGGATACCTGGTACTTCCTGACCGCCGACTACGCCTTCGGCTATTCGCTGGAGGAACAGACCTCCACCTTCGTCAACGCCAACGGTGGCAAGGTGCTCGGCGCGGTGCGCCACCCCCTGTCGAGTACCGATTACTCCTCTTTCCTGCTCCAGGCGCAGTCGTCGGGCGCCAAGGTCATTGGCCTCGCCAACGCCGGACTGGACACCGCCAACGCGATCAAGCAGGCCGCCGAGTTCGGCATCGTCGCCAGTGGCCAGCGCCTGGCCGCGCTGCTGTTCACCCTCGCCGAGGTACACGGATTGGGTCTCGAAGCGGCGCAGGGGCTGACCCTTACCGAAAGTTTCTACTGGGACCGCGACGATCAGTCCCGCGAGTTCTCCCAGCGCTTCTTCAAACGCACCGGCCGGATGCCGAACATGATCCATGCCGGTACCTACTCGGGCGTGCTGCAGTACCTCAAGGCCATCGACAAGGCCGAAACCGACGCCACCGAAGCGGTCGCCGCCGCGATGCACGAGATGCCGGTCGAGGACGTCTTCGCCCGCAACGGCCGTGTCGGCGCCAATGGCCGGCTGATCAGCGACGTTTACCTGATGGAGGTGAAGAAGCCCGAGGAAAGCAAGCAACCTTGGGATTACTACAAGGTGCTGGCCACCGTGCCGGGCGACCAGGCCTACATCAAGCCGGCCGACAGCGGCTGCCCGTTGGTCACGCCATGAGCCTGGCCAGCGCGCGTGGCGAGGCGGCGCTGCCGGCAGGCGACCCGTCCTCGCAGCCATCCCAGGTGGTTCTCTCGGCACGCGGTCTGCGCCGGGAGTTCGGCGGATTCGTCGCGGTGAACAACGTCGACATCGACGTCGAGCACGCGCGCGTCCACGCTCTGATCGGTCCCAACGGGGCCGGCAAGACGACGGTGTTCAACCTGCTGACCAAGTTCCTCCAGCCCACCAGCGGCAGCATCCGCCTGCTCGACCAGGACATCACCCGCAGCGACCCGGCGAAGGTCGCGCGGATGGGACTGGTGCGCTCGTTCCAGATCTCGGCGGTGTTTCCGCACCTCTCCGTGCTGGACAATGTGCGCGTCGCCCTGCAGCGCCAGAACGGCCTGGCCACGCAGTTCTGGCTGCCGCTGCGGGCGCTGGACCGGCTGAACGAGCGAGCCCTGCAGCTGCTCGAGGCGGTCGGTTTACAGGAGGCGCGCCACCGCGCTGCGGCCGACCTCTCCTACGGCCGCAAGCGGGTGCTGGAGATCGCCACCACCCTGGCGCTGGAACCCAAGGTGCTGCTGCTCGACGAGCCGATGGCGGGGATGGGCCATGAGGACGTGCACACGGTCTCGGCGATCATCCGCGAGGTGGCGCGCGAGCGGGCGGTGCTGATGGTGGAACACAACCTGAAGGTGGTCGCCGAACTGTGCGACCGGGTGACGGTGCTGCAGCGCGGCGAAATCCTCACCTCCGGCGACTACCGCACGGTCAGCGGGGACGAGCGCGTCCGCACCGCCTACATGGGGACCGAAGATGACTGAGACCAGCCCGCTGCTCAAGGTCCGCGCGCTCAACGCCTGGTACGGCGAAGGACATGCCCTGCAGGGCATCGATCTCGATGTGCGGGCCGGCGAGACCGTGACCCTGCTCGGCCGCAACGGCGTGGGCAAGACCACCGCCCTGCGCACCATCATGGGCATCATCCGCAGCCGCACCGGCAGCATCGAGTTCGACGGACGGGACATGATGCGCGTGCCGCTGCACCGCACCGCCCACGCCGGCATCGGCTACGTGCCCGAGGAACGCGGCATCTTCGCCACCCTCACGGTGTACGAGAACCTCAACCTCACGCCGGTGGTCGCCCGTGGCGGCATGTCGCTGGATGAGATCTACACGCTGTTTCCCAACCTGAAGGAGCGGCGCAACAGCGCCGGCACCAAGCTCTCCGGCGGCGAACAGCAGATGCTCGCCATCGCCCGCATCCTGCGCACCGGAGCCCGGCTGCTGCTGCTCGACGAACCCACCGAGGGCCTGGCGCCGGTGATCGTCCAGCGGATCGGCGAAGTGCTGGTCACGCTCAAGCAGCGCGGCATGACGATCCTTCTGGTGGAGCAGAATTTCCGTTTCGCCAGCAAGGTGGCCGACCGCTTCTACGTCGTCGACCACGGTCAGGTGATCGATCACTTCGCCGTCGAGCAACTGCCCGACCGCATGTCCATGCTCAACGAAGCCCTGGGGGTCTGATGACGACAATCTTCGGCGTACCGCTGCAGGCGTTTCTCGGACAGCTGCTGATCGGCCTGATCAACGGCTCCTTCTACGCCATGCTCAGCCTGGGCCTGGCGATCATTTTCGGCCTGCTCAAGGTGATCAACTTCGCCCACGGCGCGCAGTACATGCTCGGCGCCTTCGCCGGCTATCTGCTGCTGACCTGGCTGGGCATCGGCTACTGGCCGGCGCTGCTGCTGGCGCCGCTGCTGGTGGGGCTAATCAGCGCTGCGATCGAGCGTTTCGCGCTGTCGCGGCTGTACAACCTCGACCACCTCTACGGCCTGCTTTTCACCTTCGGCCTCGCGCTCGCCCTGGAAGGCACCCTGCGCTACTTCTATGGCTCTTCCGGACAGCCCTATGCAGTCCCTAAGGAGCTCGCCGGGGGCTACAACCTGGGCTTCATGTTCCTGCCCAAGTATCGCGCCTGGGTGGTACTGGCCTCGCTGGTGATCTGCCTTGGCACCTGGCTGCTGATCGAGAAGACCCGCCTGGGCGCCACCCTCCGCGCCGCGACGGAGAACCCCACACTGGTGCGCGCCTTCGGCATCAACGTGCCGCTGCTGCTGACCTTCACCTACGGGCTGGGCGCGGGGCTTGCGGGGCTTGCCGGCATCCTCGCCGCGCCGATCTACCAGGTCAGCCCGCTGATGGGCTCGAACCTGATCATCGTGGTGTTCGCCGTGGTGGTGGTCGGTGGCATGGGCTCGATCCTCGGCGCGATTATCACCGGCTACCTGCTCGGCATTCTCGAGGGGCTGACCAAGGTGATCTACCCGGAAGCCTCGAACATCGTGATCTTCGTGATCATGGCCATCGTGCTGCTGGTCAGGCCCGCAGGCCTCATGGGGAGGGACGCCTGATGGAAAGCACACTGACAGCCCCACGACGCCGCTTGAGGGCGGAAACAGTACTGATTGCGCTGGGCATCGTCGCCCTGGTGCTCGCTCCGTTGTATTTCTACCCGGTGTTTCTGATGAAGGTGCTGTGCTTCGCGCTCTTCGCCTGCGCCTTCAACCTGCTGCTCGGCTACACCGGCATCCTCTCCTTCGGTCATGCGGCGTTCTTCGGCGGCGCGGCCTACTTCACCGCCCATGCCGTCAAAGAATGGGGACTCTCACCGGAGCTGGGGATTCTGGTGGGCGTCGCGGGTGCGGCGCTGCTGGGGCTGGTGATCGGCTTTCTGGCGATACGCCGGCAGGGCATCTATTCGACGATGATCACCCTGGCGCTGGCGCAGATGTTTTTCTTTTTTTGCTTGCAAGCGCCGTTCACCCATGGCGAGGACGGCATCCAGGGCATCCCTCGGGGTCGGCTGCTGGGGCTGATCGATCTGGCCGAACCACTGAACATGTATTTCTTCGTGCTCGCGGTGTTCCTGCTCGCCCTGCTGCTGATCTGGCGCATCATCAATTCGCCCTACGGGATGATCCTGAAATCGATCCGCGAGAACGAAAACCGCGCCATCTCCCTCGGCTATTCGGTGTATCGCTACAAGCTCGGCGCCTTCGTCATCTCCGCCGCCCTGGCCGGCCTTGCAGGCGGGCTGAAGGCTTTGGTGTTCCAGTTCGCGACGCTGACCGACGTGAGTTGGCAGATGTCCGGCGAAGTGGTGCTGATGACGCTGCTCGGAGGTATAGGCACCCTGGTCGGGCCGGTGTTCGGCGCCGCGCTGGTGACCACCCTGGGGAACTACTTCGCGACCTCGGAGCTGCCGGTGACGCTGGTCACCGGCATCATCTTCATGCTCTGCGTGCTGGTCTTCCGGCGCGGCATCGTCGGCGAGTTCTATGCCTCGAAACTGGGCCGCAAGCTCGAGCGCCGCGCGGGCGACTGAATGTCGCCCGCAGCGCTGGATCAGAACTCCAGGCAGATCTTGCCGAAGTGGGCGCCCTGCTCCTGGTGGCGGAACGCCTCGGCGATGTCCTCCAGGGCGAAGCGGCGGTCGATCACCGGCTTTAGCCCCATGGCGTCGATGCCGCGGACGAAATCCTGCTGCTCGCGGCGGCTGCCAACGATCAAGCCCTGCAGGCGGGCTTGCCTCGCCATCAGCAGGGACGTTGGCACCTCGCCGCCGCGCCCGGTGAGCACGCCGATCATCGAGATATGCCCACCGATGCGCACCGCCTCGATCGACTGCGGCAAGGTGCCCGGGCCGCCTACCTCGATCACATGATCGACGCCGCGCCCGTCGGTCAACGCGCGCACCTGCTTGCCCCACTCGGGCTCGGCCTTGTAGTTGATGCCGTGGTCGGCACCCAGCTCGCCCAGGCGCTGTAGCTTTTCATCCGAAGACGAGGTGGCGATGACCCGCGCACCCATCGCCTTGGCGATCTGAAGGGCGAACACCGAAACCCCGCCGCTGCCCAGCACCAGCACCGTGTCGCCAGCCTTGAGGCCACCATCGACCACCAGTGCCCGCCAGGCCGTGAGCCCTGCGGTGGTCAGGGTCGCCGCTTCGGCATGGCTGTAATTCTGTGGCGCCCGAGTGAACCAGTTGGCCGGGCACACCACCGCCTCGCGGGCATAGCCGTCGATGCCGTCGCCCGGTACATGGCTGAAATCGCCGACGGCCGGCGGCCCGTCCTGCCAGAGCGGGAAGAAGCACGACACCACCGGATCGCCCGGAGTGAATTCGGTCACGCCCTCGCCCACGGCGTCGACCACCCCGGCGCCGTCGGCCATCGGAATCCGACCATCGGCTGCCGGCGACTTGCCGGAGACGACCAGATAATCGTGAAAATTGAGCGAGCTGGCGTGCAATCGAACGCGAATCTCGCTAGGGCCTGGCTGGCCCGGCTCGGGATGGTCGACCAGGCGCAGACGGTCAAGACCGCCCGGCGCCTCGATGCTGATGGCTTTCATCGTCTTTCCTCCGTAAGGGTGGAAAGATTCAGACCGCAACAGGCGCCTTGATGTGCGGATGGGCCTCGTAACCGACCAGTTCGAAGTCCTCGAAGCGGAAGGCGAAGAGATCCTTCACGTCCGGATTGAGCTTCATGGTCGGCAGCGGCAGCGGCTCGCGGGTCAGCTGCAGGTCGGCCTGTTCCAGGTGGTTGGCGTACAGGTGGCAGTCGCCGCCGGTCCAGATGAAATCGCCGGGCTGCAGGTCGCAGACCTGGGCGAGCATCAGGGTCAGCAGCGCGTAGCTGGCGATGTTGAAAGGCACCCCGAGGAAGATGTCTGCCGAGCGCTGGTACAGCTGGCAGGAAAGCTTGCCGTCCGCCACGTAGAACTGGAACAGCGCGTGGCATGGCGGCAGGGCCATCTCGTCCACCAGGGCCGGGTTCCAGGCCGAGACGATCAGCCGGCGCGAGTCCGGGTTCTTCTTGATCATCTCGACGAGCTTGGCGATCTGGTCGATGGACTCTCCATTGGGCGCTGGCCAGTTGCGCCACTGGTAACCGTAGACCGGCCCCAGGTCGCCGTTCTCGTCGGCCCACTCGTCCCAAATCCGCACGCCGTGCTCCTTCAGATAGGCGATGTTGGTCGAGCCCTGCAGGAACCACAGCAGCTCGTGGATGATGGACTTGAGGTGGCATTTCTTGGTGGTGACCAGCGGGAAGCCTTCGCCGAGGTCGAAGCGCATCTGGTGACCGAACACGCTGTAGGTGCCGGTGCCGGTGCGGTCGCTCTTGAAGGTGCCGTGCTCGCGCACATGGCGCATCAGGTCGAGGTACTGTTTCATCGAGGGCACTCGGAAAAAAGGGCTGGGCGAATAGTAAGACGCCCGGCCCCGGTTGTCGCGCGCACGGGCCGGGCGGTTCGACTCAGGCGATGGCCTTGGGTGCGTTGTGGCGGTAACCCCACGCCATCATGCCGGCGCCGAGCAGAATCATCGGCACGCAGAGCACCTGACCCATGGTCAGCCAGCCGAAGGCAAGGTAGCCAAGCTGCGCATCCGGAACGCGAACGAACTCGGCGATGAAGCGGAAGATGCCGTAGCAGATCGCGAACAGGCCGGAGACCGCCATGGTCGGGCGCGGCTTGCGCGAATAGATCCAGAGGATCACGAACAGGGCCACGCCTTCGAGGGCGAACTGATAGAGCTGCGAGGGATGCCGTGGCAGCTGCGCCGGATCGCTGAAGCGCGGAAACACCATCGCCCAGGGCAGGTCGGTGGCCTTGCCCCAGAGCTCGGCATTGATGAAGTTGCCGATCCGGCCGGCACCCAGGCCGATCGGCACCAGCGGCGCGATGAAGTCCATCAGCTCGAAGAAGCGCTTGCCGTTGCGCCTGGCGAAGATCCAGGTACACAGCAGCACCCCGATCAGGCCACCGTGGAACGACATGCCGCCCTTCCAGATCTGCAGAATCAGCGTCGGGTCGTTGAGGTAGGCGGCCAGGTCGTAGAACAGCACATAGCCGAGGCGCCCACCGGCAATCACCCCCAGCGCCACCCAGAACACCAGATCGGAGAGTTTCTCCTTGCTCCAGGTGGGATCGAACGCCGCCAGCCGGCGCGAGGCCAGCCACCAGGCGCCGCCAATACCGATCAGGTACATCAGGCCATACCAGTGAATCTGCAACGGGCCGAGAGATACGGCCACCGGGTCGATATTGGGATAAGGCAGCATCCCGCTCTCCTCAGATCAAGAAATTAATACCCACGCCAAGCAGCAGCAGGGCGAACAGACGCTGGAGCACCCGCGGCGACAGACGATGGGCCAGATTGGCACCAACACGGGCAAAAATCATGCTGGTACAGGCGATGCCGACCACGGCCGGCAGGTAGACGAAGCCCAGGCTCCAGGTCGGCAGCCGCGGGTCCTGCCAGCCCACCACCATGAAGCTCAAGGCACCGGCGATGGCGATCGGCAATCCGGTCGCTGCGGAGGTCGCCACGGCCTGCTGCATCGATACGCTACGCCAGGTCAGAAACGGGACCGTCAGCGAGCCGCCACCGATGCCGAAGATCGCCGACGCCCAGCCGATCACCACCCCGGCGGCGCTCAGGCCGGGGCGGCCGGGCACATCCCGTGTACCGCGCGGTTTGAAGCCGATTCCCATCTGAATGGCCATCGCAATGGCGAACACCCCGATGATCTTCTGCAGCATCGGGCCCTGGATGGCCGCCGCGGTGAGGCTGCCGAGCGCGGCGCCGAGAACGATGCCCAGGCTCATCCAGAGCACCAGTGGCCAACGCACCGCGCCCTTGCGGTGGTGCGCGAGGATCGAGTTGATCGAGGTGAAGATGATCGTGGCCAGCGAAGTGCCGACCGCGAGGTGCGTGAGGATTTCAGGTGAGAAGCCGTGGGCACTGAAGCTGAATACCAGCACCGGGACGATGATGAGTCCGCCACCGACGCCGAACAGCCCGGCCAGTACGCCAGCGAAGCCACCCAGCACCAGGTAAAGCACGAACTCCATGGAGCATTCCCAAAAAAAAGCAAAGCGGCATGTTAGCGGAAACCGGCTCTCAGGGCTGCTGCCGATCGCTTCGCTGGCCGCCGGGCTGGCGCCCGCCGTGGATTTTCGTCTAGCCTCGGGCTTTCCCCCCGACGGTTGTGCCCATGTGTCTGATCGTTTTCGCCTGGCGTCCTGACCACCCGCTGCCGCTGGTGGTCGCGGGCAACCGCGACGAATTCCGCGACCGTCCGACGCGACCGCTGGCCGCCTGGGACGATGCCCCGCAGATCATCGCCGGGCGCGACCTGCGGGCCGGCGGTACCTGGATGGGCGTCGCGCCGGGCGGCCGCTTCGCCGCACTGACCAATATCCGCGCACCCGGACAGCAAAGCGGCCCGCTGTCGCGTGGTGACCTGCCCGAGCGCTTCCTGCGCGGCGATCAGGAGCCCTTGGCGTATCTGCAAGAGGTCGCCAACCAGCGGGAACAATACGCCGGCTTCAACCTGTTGGTCGGCGATGCCGGACAGCTGTGCTACCTCAACGCCCAGGAGGGCATTCCGCGGGCTGTGCTGCCCGGCGTGTACGGCCTCTCCAACGCAGCGCTGGACACTCCGTGGCCCAAGCTGCTGAACGCGCGCGAGGCGCTGCAGGCATGCCTGGCCGAACCACGTCTCGAACACCTGCTGGAGCTGCTGGCAGACTCGCGCCAGGTACCGGACGCGCAACTGCCGCAGACCGGCGTCAGCCTGGAGATGGAGCGGCTGCTGTCGAGCGTGTTCATCGACAGCCCCGACTATGGCACCCGCACCAGCACCGCGCTGATTCGCCATGGCGCGGATCGTTTCGAGATCATCGAACGCAGTTTTGCCAGTGGTGGCATGGTGACGAGCGAGGTCAGCTTCGATAGTGCACGGGGCCGGGAGCAGGCGGTGGCCTTGGCTAGCTCTGGATCACCACAGACGGCTTGACCAGCCGGCTCAGGCCCAGGCTGCGCAGCGACAGCTGCAGGGTGCTGTAGATCACCTGTGGGTTGTCGATACACATCACCTTGGCCAGCAGCGCGTGCGCCGTGGGCATGTCGACCTGGCGCAGCAGCCACTTCACCTTCGGCAGGTTGGTAGCGTTCATCGACAGGCTGTCGAAACCCATGGCCATCAGCAGCACGGCCGCCGCCGGATCGCCCGCCATCTCGCCACAGATGCTCACCGGCTTGCCTTCGGCATGGGCGCCGTCGACCACAAGCTTCAGCGCCTGCAGCACCGCGGGATGCAGGAAGTCGTAGAGGTCGGCGACCCGCGGGTTATTGCGGTCGACCGCCAGCAGGTACTGGGTCAGGTCGTTGGAGCCCACCGAAATGAAATCCACCTGCTGCGCCAGCTCGCGGATCTGGTAGACCGCCGCCGGCACTTCGATCATCACGCCGATCGGCGGCAACGGCACGTCGGTGCCCTCGTCGCGCACCTCGCCCCAGGCGCGGTGAATCAGATGCAGCGCCTCTTCCAGCTCGTGGGTGCCGGAAATCATCGGCAGCAGGATGCGCAGGTTGTTCAGCCCTTCGCTGGCCTTGAGCATCGCGCGGGTCTGCACCAGGAAGATTTCCGGATGGTCGAGCGTCACCCGGATGCCCCGCCAGCCGAGGAAGGGGTTCTGCTCGTTGATCGGGAAATACGACAGGCACTTGTCGCCGCCGATATCCAGGCTGCGCATGGTCACCGGCAGCGGGTGGAAGGCGGCGAGCTGCTCGCGATAGATCGCCAGCTGCTCCTTTTCGCTGGGAAAGCGCTCCTTGATCATGAAGGGCACTTCGGTGCGGTACAGCCCGACGCCCTCGGCGCCACGCTCCTGGGCCCGCACCACGTCGGCCATCAGTCCGGTGTTGACCCACAGCGGCATGCGGTGGCCGTCCGGCGTCTCGCACGGCAGGGTCCGCAGCACGTCGAGCCCTTCGGAGATCTGCCGCTCCTGCTCCACCACCGCGGCGTACTGGTCGCGCAGGACCGCACCGGGGTTGGTGATGATCTCGCCCCGGTAGCCGTCGACGATCAGGTTGATGCCGTCGACCTTCGAATACGGCAGGTCGACCACGCCCATGACGGTGGGCACGCCCATCGCCCGGGCCAGAATGGCAACGTGGGAGTTGCTCGAGCCGAGCACCGAGACCAGGCCGACGAGCTTGCCCTCGGGCACCTCGCCGAGCATGGTCGGCGACAGTTCTTCGCTGACCAGGATGGTCTTGTCCGGATAGGTGAGGGTCTGCTGGCGCTCCTGCTGCAGGTAGGCGAGCAGGCGGCGGCCGATGTCCTTGACGTCGGCGGCGCGCTCGCGCAGGTAGGCGTCGTCCATCAGTTCGAAGCGCTTGACGTGGTCGGTCACCACCTGGCGCAGCGCGCCCTGGGCCCACTGACCGGTGCGGATCACCTTGCTCACTTCGCCGCCCAGGGCGGACTCGTCGAGCATCATCAGGTAGACGTCGAACAGCGCACGCTCTTCCTTGCGCATTTGCGTGGCGAGCTTGTCGGAGAGGGTACGCATGTCGGCGCGCACGGCTTCGAGCGCGGTGTTGAACAGCCCGAGCTCGGCTTCGATGTCGCTGACCGTCTTGTCCGGCACCACTTCCAGGTCTGCCGGAGGCAGCACCACCACTGCCGTCCCCACGGCCGCGCCCGGCGCACCCGGCACACCGACGAAGCGTGCTTCCTGGATGCCCTTGCCCTGCCGACCCAGGCCGCGGATCGAGCCGGTCGCCTCGGCATGCGCGATGACCCCGGCGAGCTGCGCGCTCATGGTCACCAGGAAGGCTTCTTCGCCCTCGTCGAACTGGCGGCGCTCCTTTTGCTGGATGACCAGTACGCCCATCACCCGACGATGATGGATGATCGGCGCACCGAGGAAGGAAGCGTAGCGCTCTTCGCCCGTCTCGGAGAAATAGCGGTAGCGGGGATGTTCGGAGGCGTGCTCGAGGTTGAGCGGCTCTTCGCGCGAACCGACCAGGCCAACCAGGCCTTCGTTGGGCGCCATGCTGACCTTGCCGATGGCCTTCTTGTTCAGGCCCTCGGTCGCCATCAGCACGAAGCGGTTGGTTTCCGGATCCAGCAGGTAGACCGAGCAGACCTGGCTGCCCATGGCCTCCCTGACCCTCAGCACGATGATGCCCAACGCCGCCCTGAGGTCCTTGGCGGCGTTAACTTCCTGGACGATCTTGCGCAGCGTGCCGAGCATGCTCAGGGCGATTCTCCCGTCAGTCCCGAGCCAGCAGGCGCGGAGCGAGTTCTTTTAGGGCGCGCCGATAGACCTCGCGCTTGAAGGTGACCACCTGGCCCAACGGGTACCAGTAGCTGACCCAGCGCCAACCGTCGAATTCGGGTTTTCCGGTGACATCCATGCGCACGCGCTGCTCATCGGAGACCAGCCGCAACAGGAACCACTTCTGTTTCTGGCCGATGCACAGGGGCTGGCTGTGGGTACGCACCAGCCGCTGCGGCAGACGATAACGCAACCAGCCACGCGTACAGGCAAGTATTTTCACGTCCTGCTGCTCGAGCCCGACTTCCTCGTTGAGCTCGCGGTACAACGCCTCTTCAGGCGTCTCGCGGTCGTTGATACCACCCTGGGGGAACTGCCAGGCGTCCTGGTTGATCCGCCGCGCCCACAACACCTGACCGACATCATTGGTCAGAATGATGCCGACATTGGGGCGAAAACCATCGGAATCGATCACCGCTGCAACCTCGGAAAAACGCATGTTCCGGCATTGTTCCACAAAAATGCGCGAAGTCGGAAGCAGAGATATGGCCGGTCTGCCGGGCGCCTGACGGAGCGTGCCATCGTACACTCCGCGGCATGATCGCAACGTGCGCAACCCGGGCGGCAGACGAGTCTTCAGCCGCCCCGGCCGAGCCGTTATGCTTAACCACTTTGCCCTCGAGGAATCCTCCGTGCGCCTGGCTCTTTTCGATCTCGACAACACCCTCCTGGCTGGGGACAGCGACCACGCCTGGGGCGAATACCTGTGCAACAGCGGCCTGGTCGATGCCCAGGCCTACCGCGCGCGCAACGATGCCTTCTACCAGGACTATCTGGCGGGCACGTTGGACGTGCTGGCCTACCAGAATTTCTGTCAGGAACTGCTGGGCCGCAGCGAGATGGCGCAGCTGGAACAATGGCACCAGGCGTTCATGCACGAATACGTCGAGCCGATAGTCCTGGCCAAAGGCGAAGCGCTGCTGCGAAAGCATCACGAAGCGGGCGACCAGGTGGTGATCATCACCGCCACCAACCGCTTCATCACCGGACCGATTGCCGCACGCCTGGGGGTCGACACCCTGCTGGCCACCGAATGCGAAATGGCCGATGGGCGCTACACCGGCCGCTCCACCGACGTGCCGTGCTTCCAGGAAGGCAAGGTCACCCGCCTGGAACGCTGGTTGCAGGAAACCGGCCACAGCCTGGATGGCAGCTATTTCTACAGCGATTCGCGCAACGACCTGCCGCTGCTCGAGCGGGTCAGCCACCCGGTGGCGGTCGATCCAGACCCGGTACTGCGGGAAATCGCCCAGGCACGCGGCTGGCAGATCCTGACGCTACGCGATTAGCGGCTCATAGCAGCTGGCGCAACGCATCGAGCAGCAACTCACGCAGCCGATCGACGACATTGGCGCCCGCGCAGCGGGACGGATCGTAGGGGCCGACATAGGGATTCTCGCGCCCCATCACGCAGCTCACTTCCTGGTTGCGCCAGCGTTCCCAGTCGCTCACCGGATACATCCGGTTCCAGGCTTCGTAGGTACGACGGTCGCGCGACGACAGCCGCAGGGCGTACTGATCGGCCATGTACAGATAGATGCGTGCCGCCGGGCCGCGCGCCTGCTCGGGCGGCATGGCAACTTTCTCGCTGAACGACACCACCATCGGGCAGGCGCCGTATTGGCTGGGTTTGGTATTGAGCATGCCCAGGGCGAAGTTGGAGCGGTCGCCATTCACTTCGCCGATGCTCGGCACCAGGTTGTGCAAATCGGCCTCGGCGGCGCTGAATACCGGGTCGCCCGCCGCGCAGCTCTTGCGACCACCCTCCTTCCAGCACTGGCGCTGGCGGCCGATCACCCAGGCGGGAACCACATGTTCCCATTCCAGCTGCTGCGCACGCACCGGCTGCTTGCGCGGGGTGTAGCCGCAACTGGCCAGGTCCACCTTGCTGGCGCTGTAACGACAGCCGCAATAGAAGGTGACAGGCTGCTCGTCATAGATCGACCGAGCGATCTGCTTGGCCTCGTTGAAGGTGCGCGGCGGCTCCGGCTTGTCCCCGATGAACAGGACGGTAAGCACCGAGAGGCCGAGGCCAATCAGCGTGGTAAAGGTCGCACGGCGCATGGAGGAGCCTTCCAAAAAAGTCGCGCATGATAGCGCCCGCTCCGCTTGCTGCAACCCCGGCGACCGCTCAGCGCTTGCCACCCAACCAGAGCGCGGCCAGCGCCGCGAAAAGCAGCGCGCCGCCGCCATACAGCCAGGCGAAGCCCGCCGCATGGCCCACCAGCAGGAATGCCAGAACTGGCCCAAGGGCGGCACCCAGATCCTGGCCGATGGAGTAGCGCGTCATCATCCGCGAGACGTCGCCGCGCCGTGCGAGATCGGCGGCCAGCGCATCGTTGAGCGTGGTGAGCGCTGTGCAAAGGAGCATCGCCAGCAGGCACAACGGCAGCCAGATCGGCAGCGGCAGGCCAATCCCCAGCGCGCCGAAGACCACGGCCATGGAAACCAGCGCGCCGATCAGCAGCGGAACGCGTCCGCGCGGCCCGTCGCTCCAGGCGCCAAGCCGGGAGCCGAGCCAGGTTTCCCAGCTCCAGCGCGCGGCCTGCAGCAGCCCGGCCAATGCCGCAGCGCTGAGCAGCAACCCGAGAAGGTCGATCTCGCTACCGTAATAGTGCTCGATCAGCGCGCTCAGGGTCGCGGCCAGCACGCCCTGAACCAGCAGGGCGATGCAGAACCCGCCCAGCTGGATGCGCCGCCAGTCCAGCGCCGACACCTGCCCCGGAGCCAACCGCGCGTGGGCCGAAACCGGTGCAGGGCGAGCCGGCAGATGAAAATGCATCAGCAACAGCGGCACACCGAGCAGCGATACCGCCGCGAATGCCAACGCCAGCGCCTGCAGCCCGTAGACCGGTACCAGCAGACCACCAATCAACATGCCGGCCAGGCTGCCCAGGCGATACAGGCCGTTGTACATACCCATCGCCCGGCCGCGCTGGTGGTCTGCGGCGCAGTGCACCACCGCCGACAGACCGCCGATGCGAAAGAACGACCAGCCGATCCCCCATAGCGCGCGCAGCAGCAGCCAGGCGAGAAAGCTGCTGGCGAAGGCATAACCGAACGTCGAAATGATCCCGATCGTCACGGCCAGCAGAAGCCCGGTGCGCACCGAGAAGTGGCGATAGAACAGCCCGACCAGCGGGTTGAAGGGCAGGCGGATCAGCCGGTTGATCGACAGCAGCACGCCCACTTGCCACAGGGCATCGAGACCGACCTCGCGCCAGTAGAGCGGCAAGGCGATGTAGAGCATCGAATCGCCGGTCAGACACAGCGCCGTGGCCAGCGCCACGGTGACGATCGAGGACGAGCCGCCCGGCTGCACGTCCCGGGCCATCAGCCGGCGCTGTTCCACAAGCGAGCCGCCCGCAGTATCGAGCCGGCGCTGAGCTTTTCGGCGCCCCGCGACGGCCTAGGCATCAGCCCAGAAACAGCCGATAGGCCGGGTTGTCGCTCTCGTCCCAGTACGGGTAACCGATAGCATCCAGCGCGGCCGGTACCAGGTGGCGCTCTTCGTCCGGCACCTGCAGTGCGGCCACCACGCGACCATCGGCCGCGCCATGGTTGCGGTAGTGAAACAGGGTGATGTTCCAGCGCCCGCCGAGCTTGTCGAGGAAGTTGAACAGCGCACCCGGCCGCTCGGGAAACTCGAAGCGCAGCACCATCTCCTCGCTGACCCGCGCCGCATGGCCGCCGACCATGTGGCGAATATGCAGCTTGGCCAGCTCGTTGTCGGTCAGGTCCTGCACCGGGAAGCCCTGGCTGCGCAGCTTTTCCACCAGCGCCACGCGCGGATCGTTTTCCGGGTGCGTCTGCACGCCGACGAAGATGTGCGCTTCCTTGTCGGTGTGATAGCGGTAGTTGAATTCGGTGATCTGGCGCTTGCCGATGGCCTCGCAGAACGCCTTGAAGCTGCCCGGCTGCTCAGGAATCGTCACCGCGATGATCGCCTCGCGCTGCTCGCCCAGCTCGGCGCGTTCGGCCACATGGCGCAGGCGATCGAAATTGACGTTGGCGCCCGAGTCGATGCCCACCAGCACCTGGCCGCTCACCCCGTCGCGCTCGACGTACTTCTTCATGCCGGCCACGGCCAGCGCACCTGCCGGCTCGGTGATCGAGCGGGTGTCGTCGTAGATGTCCTTGATCGCCGCGCAGATTTCGTCGGTGCTGACGGTGATCACCTCGTCGACGTGATCCTTGCAGATGTCGAAGGTGTGCTGACCGATCTGCGCCACCGCGACGCCATCGGCGAACAGCCCGACCTGCGGCAGCACCACCCGCTCGCCAGCGGCTAGGGCCTGCTGCAGGCAGTTGGAATCGTCCGGCTCGACACCGATCACCCGTGTCTGCGGGTACAGGTATTTGACGTAGGCGGCGATCCCCGCGATCAACCCGCCGCCGCCCACCGGGACGAACACCGCATGCAGCGGCCCCTGATGCTGGCGCAGGATTTCCATCGCCACGGTGCCCTGCCCGGCAATCACGTAGGGGTCGTCGTAAGGATGGATGTAGACGTAGCCCTTTTCCTCGACCAGCTTGAGGGAGTAGGCCAACGCCTCGGGGAAGGCATCGCCGTGCAGTACGACCTCACCACCACGGGCACGCACGCCCTGCACTTTCAGCTCCGGCGTGGTGCGCGGCATGACGATGATCGCCTTGATGCCCAGCTCTCTGGCAGCCAGCGCCAGGCCTTGCGCATGGTTGCCCGCCGAGGCGGTAACGACGCCGCGGGCACGCTCCTCGGGAGCGAGCTGGGCGAGCCTGTTGTAGGCGCCGCGAATCTTGAAGGAGAACACCGGCTGCAGGTCTTCGCGCTTGAGCAGTACCTGGTTGCCAAGCCGCTCGGAGAGCTGGCGGGCCGGTTGCAGGGGCGTTTCCACCGCGACGTCGTAGACGCGCGAGGTGAGGATCATCTTGACGTAGTGTTCGAGCATCAGAGCATTCTTGGCGGCGTTTCGGGGATCATCGAGTCTACTCCAGCGGCCGAGCCTGCGACCACAGCGAATCGGCCGAGCGCAATCCGTCGTGCAGACCTGCCACCGGCGCAAAGCTATAATCGGCCATCTCGCCTCAATCCCCGTGGAACCGCCATGAATCAGGATCAGCTCAAACAGGCCGTCGCCCAGGCCGCCATCGACCACATCCGCCCCTCGCTCACCGACAAGAGCATCATCGGCGTCGGCACCGGCTCGACCGCCAACTTCTTCATCGACCTGCTGGCGCAGCACAAGGGCTTCTTCGACGGTGCCGTAGCAAGCTCCGAGGGGACAGCCGAACGCCTGAAAAAGCACGGCATTCCGGTGTATGACCTCAATTCGGTAGCGGACTTGGAGTTCTACGTCGACGGCGCCGACGAGGCGAACGATAACCTCGAACTGATCAAGGGCGGTGGCGCGGCGCTGACCCGCGAGAAGATCGTCGCGGCCGTGGCGCGCACCTTCATCTGCATCGCCGACGGCTCCAAGCGCGTCGAACGCCTGGGCGCCTTCCCGCTGCCGGTGGAAGTCATCCCCATGGCCCGCAGCCACGTGGCGCGCGAGCTGGTGAAACTGGGCGGCGATCCGGTCTACCGCGAAGGCGTGGTGACCGACAACGGCAACGTGATCCTGGACGTTCACAACCTGATGATCGGCTTCGCGCCGGAACTCGAACAGCAGATCAACAACATCGTCGGCGTGGTCACCAACGGTCTGTTCGCCAACCGCCCGGCCGACCTGCTGCTGCTCGGCACCCGCAACGGCGTCGAAACCCTCACCCGCTGAGCACGACAGCGCCGACGGTTGTCCCTGGCTTGGCGGTTACGGCGCCTTGCCACCCCTGACGAAGGTATAGAAAAGGTTGGGCTCGCTGACGAGATAGAGCGTGCCGTCGGGCCCCATGGTCATACCTTCGGCCTGGGGCACGGTGTCATCGAGCCCATGGGCACCGGCGCGGAGCAAGAGCTGGCTGATAGGATGACCCTCCTTATCGAGCTCCACCACCATGCGGGATTCGTCCGACAACACCAGCATGTGGTCGTACTTTTCGTCGTAATGCAGGCTCGAGAGGTCACGCACGAACAATCTTGCATCGCGCTCGGCGTCTTCGCTGACCTTTACGTCCAGCACCTGGCCGGTACCGGTCTGCGGGAATCCCTCGATCTCATAGATTCTCACCGGGTCCCGCTCCTTGGCGACGAACAGCCGCTGCCCCTTGCTATCGTAGGCAAGGCCCTCGAAGCCCTTGTTGCCGTTACGGTCGATGGCCAGCGAAAGCTGCTGGGCACCCGCCGCATCGATCACCCGGGTCTCGTCACCGATCCGGACCAGCAACAGCTGCTGCGTGCGCTCGTCGCTGATTACGTAGAGCCCGGGCGCCACGTATTCGATCGCCTCGGGATCGCCAAATCCCTCCATGGGGATCTCCCGTAGCAGCTCCCCGTCGAGGCTCAATTCCAGCCAGCGTGAATTGGCGTTGGTCACGGCAACAAGCGTGTTGCGATCCGGATTGAAGGTCAGCGCCGAGAGATCGTCATCGATGCCCTCGATGGCTTTGCCCTGAATCGCTGCCTGATAATCACGCAACCATACCGAGCGATCCTTCCACTGCGAGGCGTGCTGCCATTGGCGGAACTCGAACCAGCTCTGCTCGAAGAAACGGTAATGCTGACCGGCTGCGACGGCTAACAGGAGTGCTGCAGCCACAAGCAGAATCAAAAGGCCTTTGCTACGACGCGGCATTGTCGGGGGACTCAAGAAAGGGGCCGCATTATTAGCACAACGAGACTGAATCGAAACTTAATGCTGAAACCTGCGCGACAGCGCGGGAAACCGAACGGGCCGAACGAGGCCCGGCGGGCGGCACGACCGAGCGCGCCGCCGCGGGTAATGGCAGCGCTTAGAGCACCTGGCTCTCGAAACGCGACAGGCCAACCAGCTCCAGCACCAGGCTGTCGCCCTGCTTGAGCGGGCCGACACCGGCAGGGGTGCCGGTAAGGACCACGTCGCCCGGTTGCAGACTGAAGTTGGCGCTAATGTGCTGCAGCAACGGCAGGATCGCGTTGACCATGTCGCGGCTGGTGCCGTCCTGGCGGACTTCGCCATTGATGGTCAGGCGGATGCCGATATCGGTCAGCGACTCCACCGCATCGCCCGGCACGAAGGGCGCCAGCACGCAGGCACCGTCGAAGCTCTTGGCCAGCTCCCACGGATGGCCCTTCTCTTTCAGCCGCGACTGCACGTCGCGCAGGGTCAGGTCCAGCGCGGGGGCGAAACCGGAAATGGCGTCGCGGACTTCTTCTTCATTGGGGCGGCGCGACAGAGGCTTGCCGATCAGCACGGCGATCTCGGCCTCGAAATGGACCTCGCCGCGGTCGTCGGGGATGCTGAAGCCGCCTTCGAGCGGCACGGTGCAGCTGCCCGGCTTGATGAACAGCAGCGGCTCGGTCGGCACCGGGTTGTTCAGCTCCTTGGCGTGATCGGCGTAGTTGCGGCCGATGCAGACGACCTTGCCCAGGGGGAAGTGGATGGGTGTGCCGTCGATGTATTGGTGTTTGTAGGTCACAAAGGCAACTCCAGAGGTGAAGAGACAAACGGCGGCGGCCAGCGCATCGATTGGCGCGGCCACCGCGCAGGGTCAGGCGAAGATCTTGCCGGGGTTCATGATCCCGTTCGGATCGAACACCGCCTTGATCGCTTTCATGTAGTCGATCTCGGCCTGCGAGCGACTATATGCCAGGTAATCGCGCTTGGTCATGCCCACGCCATGCTCGGCCGAAATCGAGCCGTTGTAGCGCTCGACGGTCTCGAACACCCACTTGTTCACCGTCGCGCATTTCTCGAAAAACTCCTCCTTCGACAACGCCTGCGGCTTGAGGATGTTCAGGTGCAGGTTGCCGTCGCCGATGTGGCCGTACCAGAGCACCTCGAAGTCGGGGTAGTTCTGGCTGACGATCGCGTCGATGTCGGCGAGGAAGGCCGGGACTTTCGAGACGGTGACCGAAATGTCGTTCTTGTACGGAATGAAATGCGAAATGGTCTCGGAGATGTACTCGCGCAGCTTCCAGAGGTTCTGCAGCTGCTGCTCGCTCTGGCTCATCACGCCGTCGACCACCCAGCCTTCGTTGACGCAACGCTCGAAGGTCGCCAGCGCCTGGTCGGCACGCTCATCGGTAGTGGCTTCGAACTCCAGCAGCGCGTAGAACGGCGCGCGGGTCTCGAAGGGTGCGGGCACGTCGCCGCGGGCGAGGATCTTGTCCAGGCACTTGTCGGAGAAGAATTCGAAGGCAGTCAGATCGAGCTTGTCCTGGAAGGCATGCAGCACCGGCATGATGGAGTCGAAATCAGGCGTGCCCAGCACCATCGCGGTGAGATTCGTCGGCTGGCGCTCCAGGCGCATGGTGGCCTCGACCACGAAGCCCAGGGTGCCCTCGGCGCCGATGAACAGCTGGCGCAGGTCGTAACCGGTGGCGTTCTTGACCAGATCCTTGTTCAGTTCCAGCAGGTCGCCCTTGCCGGTGACGACTTTCAGACCTGCCACCCAGTTGCGGGTCATGCCGTAGCGGATCACCTTGATCCCGCCGGCGTTGGTGCCAATGTTGCCCCCGATCTGGCTGGAACCCGCCGAGGCGAAGTCGACCGGGTAGTACAACCCTTTCTCTTCGGCGAAATTCTGCAACTGCGCGGTGACCACTCCCGGCTGGCAGACGACGGTCCGATCGGTCGCGTTGAACTCGACGATCTGGTTCATGTAGTCGAAGGACACCACCACCTCGCCGTTCGGCGCTACCGCTGCTGCCGACAGGCCGGTGCGCCCGCCCGAAGGCACCAGGGCGACCTTGCGCTCGTTGGCCCAGCGCACGATGGCCTGCACCTGCTCGACACTCTTGGGAAACACAATGGCCGAGGGGGCTGGCGCGTATTGCTTGGTCCAATCCTTGCCGTACGTAGCCAGCGAATCGGCGTCGGTGAGCACTTTGCCGGGCTCGACCAGGGTTTGCAGCTCATCGATCAGGACAGGGTCGGTCATGACGGAAACTCTCATACGATTCATGGTCACCCTGAGTACGCTTCACCTCAGGGGTGGGGGTCTTTCGCGGGGTCCGTATGCTAGCATACGCCCCCTTTGCAACGTGCCTCGAACGGCCTGCAGAGCCGTCATCGCGCCGGCTCCGGCTCAGCCCCGCGGCCCGTTTCGCCCTACCCCTCCGGCCTAAGGTTTTATGCAGATGAGCAAGACCTCCCTCGACAAGAGCAAGATCAGATTCCTTCTTCTCGAAGGCGTGCACCAGTCCGCCGTGGACACCATCAAGGCCGCCGGCTATTCGAACATCGAATACCTCACCAGCTCGATCCCTGATGCTGTCCTGAAGGAAAAGATCGCGGACGCGCACTTCATCGGAATCCGTTCCCGCACTCAGCTCACCGAGGAAGTCTTCGACGCGGCCAAAAAGCTGATCGCCGTCGGCTGTTTCTGCATCGGCACCAACCAGGTCAACCTCGAGGCCGCTCGCGAGCGTGGCATCGCGGTGTTCAACGCCCCCTATTCCAATACCCGTTCGGTCGCCGAACTGGTGCTGGCCGAAGCCATCCTGCTGCTGCGCGGAATCCCTGAGAAGAACGCCTCCTGCCATCGTGGCGGCTGGATCAAGAGCGCGGCCAATTCGTTCGAGATCCGTGGCAAGAAGCTCGGCATCATCGGCTACGGCTCGATCGGCACCCAGCTCTCGGTTCTGGCCGAAGGCCTCGGCATGCAGGTCTACTTCTACGACGTGGTCACCAAGCTGCCGCTGGGTAACGCCCAGCAGATCGGCTCGCTGCACGAACTGCTCGGCACGGCCGACATCGTGACCCTGCACGTACCGGAAACGGCTGCCACGCAGATGATGATCGGCGAGAACGAAATCCGCGCAATGAAGAAAGGCGGCATCCTGATCAACGCCGCCCGCGGCACCGTGGTCGACCTCGAGGCGCTGGCCGCCGCGATCAAGGACAAACACCTGATCGGCGCCGCGATCGACGTATTCCCGGTCGAACCACGCTCCAACGACGACGTGTTCGAAAGCCCCCTGCGCGGCCTGGACAACGTCATCCTCACCCCACACATCGGCGGCTCCACTGCCGAGGCGCAGGCCAACATTGGTCTGGAAGTGGCGGAAAAGCTGGTCAAGTACAGCGACAACGGCACCTCGGTGTCCTCGGTCAACTTCCCCGAAGTCGCCCTGCCATCGCATCCGGGCAAGCACCGCCTGCTGCACATTCACCAGAACGTGCCGGGCGTCATGAGCGAGATCAACAAGGTGTTCGCCGACAACGGCATCAACATCTGCGGCCAGTTCCTCCAGACCAACGAACGGGTCGGCTACGTGGTCATCGACGTCGATGCCGAGTACTCCGATCTGGCGCTGGAAAAGCTGCAGAAGGTCACCGGCACCATCCGCAGCCGCGTGCTGTTCTAAGCGACGCCAGCAAGACAAAAAGGGAGGCCCTCGGGCCTCCCTTTTTCGTTCTGCCACCGTACGCTCAGGTACCCGGCGCACTACCGCCAGGTGCCGCCGCACCGCTGTCCGACCCTGGCGGGTTGCCGTCACGCTGCTCGGGCACCGGCTCGATTTGCCGCTCCGGGCTCGGCTCGCCGATCCGCTCGCGTTCCTCTCGCGGCGGTGTCGAGCGCCCCTCCTGCTTGCGCTCGATGATTTCCTGACGCGGCTCGGTGGTATCCAGCGGGCCGGAACGGGCCTTGCCCGGCTGGGTCGCGCCGGTGTTAGCCAGCGCCGCGGCACTGGCCAGCACGGCGATAGAGGTAATCAACAGTCGCAGCGGTTGCAGCGGTTGCATGGCTGACTCCGGTGTCAGACGGGCGTTATCCGTTCGGCAACGTCCAGCCGGGTTGGTTTCGGCGATTACAGATCCCAGGCCAGCGCCACCCCCACGCCTTGCTCGTAGTCATCATTGCCGCGGTAGTCATAGTTGATCCGCAGCGACAGGTTGTCGGCCAGTGAATGGGCGAGCCCGAGACCGAAGCGCGTCTGCCCGCTCGGCGGCGCGTAGCCGGCCAGGGTGAAGCGGTTGCTCGGCACGCTGGTCAGCCCCATGCGCAGGTCGCGGGTATCGTCCTTGCGCTCGGACTCGCGCGCCACTTCACCGGTCAGGCGGGTGGAATCACCGATCCGGTAATCGAGAAACAGCCCGGCCGACAGTCGCAGTGAGCGCTGGACCTGATCGTCGAAGGCGATGGCCGTCGAGCGACCGCTCTCCTCGGCATAGCCGTCGACCTCGACGCGCTGGTAGTCGACCCCGACGAAGGGCCCCGCAGCCAGGCGCTCGTCCGGCTGGAACAGGTTGAAGCCGGTCTTGGCCGACGCGCCCCAGATCCAGCCATCGGTATCGCCCTTTTCGCTGCGCTGCGCGATGCCCAGGGCGAAGGTGCGCTCGAGGTCTTCGTATTCCAGACGTCCGGCGGACAGGCTGAACTGGGCGAACAGGCGCTCGCGCTCGTAGCGGGCAAAGCCGGTGGCCAGCAGGCTGCGCATGTCGTAACGCGAGTCGTCACTGCCGAGCTCCAGGCGATTGTCGCCCAGCCCCAGGCTGACGCCGGCAAGCCAGTGTTCGGCAATACGGTTGCTGGCGGTGATGTCCAGCGTCAGGCTGCGCCCGTCGCCAGTGGGATTGGAGCCACTGGCGTCGAAGTCGGGCCGACGATAACCGCCCTGGACCGACGCCGACCAGCCGCCTACCGGCTGCCAGTCACCCCGGCGCATCGCCAGTTCGTTGTCCAGCTGGCGCAAATGGCCGCGTAATGAGGAGAAACCCATTTCCGGCAGCAGGCTCACTTCCCAGGGCGCCGACAGCAGCGCGTAGATGTAGTCCGCCGAGATGTCCTGCACCGCGCTGGTAGGATGCACGCCGTCATTGAACATCAGCCGACTGGGGTCCGGTGCAGCACCGCTGGCGCCGTAGACCGGGTGCTCGATGCAGTTGTCGGCCACGAAGCAGTAGTCGGTCTGCGCAACACCGGGATCGAAGCCGAACGTGGCGAGATCGCCCTGCACTTCGCCAAGCAGCGCGCGGAAGTTCAGCCGGATCACGTTGCCGCCCAGCGCGGCGAGTTGCTCGTCCAGCGCCGTGTTGAACCACTCTGTGCGCGCACTCCACAGCGGCCGCGCGCCGCTGGCGAAGCCAGAAGGTGTGGCGCCGACGTCCGGCAGGTCGGACACGATGATGTAGCGTGCACCCGCCGCTTGCAGCGCGGCGACCCCCGCGACGAGATCCCCAGCCACCAGCGCGGCGCTTGCCGGGTCGGAATTGCGGTCCTGGAAGATGTCGTTGCCGCCGCCGTTCACATAGAACAGCGTGTCCGGATCGGCCCGTGGCATGTCCACCAGATAGCCGTCGCGCGAGCGACTCAGCGGGCCGACCGATACCACCGAGCCGTCCGCAGCGACGATGGAGTCCAGAATCTGATCGGTGCGGTAGCCGCCGACCGCGTAGTTGGTGCCATCGGGATTGCCCGTCAACAGCGCTGGCAGCAGCGGTGTCGACGGCAACGCGGAGAGGCCCAGCCGTGAAGCCAGCAACTGTGTGCTGACCTGGTCGTAGTACTCGCCGTTGCCGGCCTGGTAGGTCGGCCCGGTGCGGTTGGTGAAGCGCAGACCGCCGAGCGGGTTACCGCCCAGCAGCGGCCCTCCGATGTCGGGGAACTGGCCGCTGTCGCTAAGCGAGTCGCCAAAAATCACGAACTGGGAATAGGGGCTGGCCTGTGTCAGTGCCGGGCTGGCTGCCATGACCAGGGCCGCAGCCAGGGGCTTGAGGAAACCTCGCATGCTGTACGCTCCATTATTGTTATTCGATGCGTCATCAAGGGCGCGACGCTGCTGGCCTCGACCGGAGCCCGGGCCTTTATCTGGCCGGGTAATATTCAAACTAGCGTACAGATGAGCCAATACAAGGCCCATCGTCGCCAAAAATCGCCTATTCGTTAAACCGACTCGATTGCACAGCACAGATAAAGAAAGCCCCGGCCAGATGCCGGGGCTCGGGTACTCCGTCACCTCAGTTGCTGGTGCCGGTACCTGTTCCAGTGCCAGTACCAGTGCCGGTACCGCCCATGCCGGTGCCAGTACCCGTTTCGGTGCCCATGGTGCCGGTGCCAGTACCCACGCCAGTACCGGTGCCCGGCGCGCCGGTCTGGGTGCCGTCAACGCCGCCGGTGCCGGCAGGACCGGTTCCGGTCGCGCTGCCTGCGCCAGTCTGGGTGCCGGCGGCACCCGCGCCCGTACCGGTAGTGTTGCCGTGCTCCATCGAATCGTGACTACCGGTACCGCTACCGCCGGCAAAGACAGCGGTGGACATCAGGCCGGCAAACGTCAGGGCTGCGATCTTGGTCATCTTCATGGTCGTTCTCCGTCAAGTGGATGCCCTAATTCGGGCAGCCACCCGCGCAAAGGGTTTCACCGTCAGCTTTGCAAAACATGTACGCCTCGGGCTGAAGCACGCGCCAGAGCGGCCGCGTCGACTGCCGCTTATCGGGTTAGCCTTCGGACGATCGCCCGGACGGGTCGCCCAACAGATCCTCGACATAGAAACGTCGGATCATCACCATGCCGACCGCAGCCAACGGCGTCGCCAGCAGCAGCCCGAGCGTGCCGGCCAGCAGCCCGAACAGGAGCTGCATGCCGATGGTGATCGCCGGCGGTACCGACACGATGCGCTTTTGCAACCAAGGGGTCAGGCCGTAGCTTTCGATGGCCTGCACCAGCAGGTAGAGGCCCACCACCCAGAGGACGGTATCCATACCCTCGAGCGATGCCAGCAGCAGTGCCGGAACGACCGCCAGTACCGGCCCGACGTTGGGAATGAACGACAGCAGGCCGGCGATCAGCCCGAGCACCAGGGCCAGCTCGATACCGAGCAGCCACAGGCCGAGGGTCGTCAGCACGCCGATCAGCAGCATCTCGAACAGCTTGGCGATCAGCCAGGACTCTAAGGTCGAACCGGTTTCCCTGAGGACATCCGCCGCGCGGGGCCGGTAACCGGGCGGCACGAGCATCAGCAAGCCGTTGAAATAGACGCTGGGGGTCAGGCTCAGGCAGATCCCCAGCACCAGCGCGATACCGAAGCCGGCCAGCGCGCCCAACGTGGACGACATGACCTGCGCGACCGTGCCGAAAACACCGCCCCCTCTGCCCGACACCGCTCCCTCGATCTGTTGGCGGCGCTCCATCAGCCAGCGGTAGCTGGGTGAATCCTCGGCACGCGCCTGCAACTGGTCGATCGCCTGGGGCAGCGAATCGGACAAGGCATCGAACTGTTCGGAGATGTTCGGCGCGACCAGTACGCCGGCGAGCGCGGCCAGCCCCAGCAGCGCCACGAAGAAGGCCGCCAGGGCCGCCTTGCGCGGCATGCCGGTCTTGTCGCTGAGCCAACGGCTGGTGCCGTGGAACATCACTCCGAACAGCACGGCGGCAAACAGCATCAGCAGAAAATCGAAGGCCAACCAGCCGACGATGCAGAGAATCACCACCAGCGCCAGGACACATGCCTGGATGAGGGATCGGGTCGCTACCGCCTTGCCTTCGTGTCGCTGCCCCTCGGGCGCCGCCATGCCGTTCTCCTCTACCTGGCGAGCCGACGTAGGCCGCCGATTACGTGAGTTGTCCAGTTACGACCGGGCGTGGCGTGGGAAATTCAGGCCCATCCAGGCCTCAACGCAGCAGCTGCCAGAGCGAGGCACCGACCCCGGTGATGCTTTCACCGGCCACCAGACCCGCCGCCGCGGCAATCACGAAGCGCTCGGCTAGGCTGCGGCTGCGCGTCGCCACCAGCCAGGCCAGCACGGCGCCGAAGGTCATCATCAGCGAGATCGACGCCGGGATGATGAAGGCCAGCCCGAGCGCCGCCGAGCTGGGCAGCCAGCGCAGCTGACGCGCCGGCAGTAGTGCCTCGAGCGCACCGAGGGCGATGCCGCACACGCCACCGGCGAGCATCGCCCAACGGATATCCATCGCCAGCGCGCCGAGCCCGCCGGTCAGCGCCTCGGCCACGGCACGCCAGGTCGCCACGGCAGGCGCGGGCCATTCGTTGGTCACCAGCATCGTTTGCGGATCGGGGATCAGTGCCTTGTACACCAGCACGCCCACCAGACTGCCCACGAGGATGCCCAGGCACTGGGCAACCACCTGGCGCGACGGCGACGCGCCGATCACATGGCCAACCCTGAAGTCGTTGAGCAGGTCGGTGCACTGGCCCGCCGCGCCGCCCGCCGTATTGGCGCTCATCAGGTTGATAGCCACCTGCCCGGGAGCGATCACCCCGAAGCTCAGTTGCGACAGTTGGCCGATGGCGCCGATCGGAGGAATGCCGGTCGCCCCGACCACCCGCGCGGCGACCATCGCCAGCAGCACGGCCAGCGGAATCGACAGCGCCGCCATCAGCGGATGGATCCCGAACAACTGGGTCTGCAGTACGACGACCAGCAACGCAGCGCCCAGCAGACCCAACGCCGGCATCCAGGCCGGACGTTGCCGGCCGTCACCGCGCGAGCCCTCACGCCGATCGCGCAGCAGGCGCAGCCCGAGCGAGGTAAGCGTGGCGCAGACCATCAGGCTCACCCCGGGCCACAGCAGCCATTCGATCAGGACCGAGAACTGCGGTCCCTCGGCATCGACAGGCAGGCCGACCGCGCCAAGGCTCAGCAGCGCTGGAGCGATCACACCCCACGCGAGCGCGGCACCGAGCAACAGCGAAAGACCGACCCGCAGGCCGATGATGCCGCCGAAACCGACCAGCAACAGCGAGGGCTCCAGCGTGAAGGTCAGGCGCTCGAGCGCCGCGTTCGGCGCCCAGCGCGGCAGAGTCAGCACGAACACATCGATCGCCTTGAGCAGGCCGGCCAGCAGCGCCGCGCTACCGAGCACCGCCAGCCGCCGCAACGCCTCGCGGCCGTGGCTGTAGATCTGCTGCATCGTCTCCAACGTGGCCATGCCTTCGGGAAAGCGCAGCCCCGACTCGACCACCAGCGAACGGCGCAGGTACCAGGCGACCCATATGCCGAGAAAGCTCACCGAGAACACCCAGGCGATCAGCGGCAGCGTATCGAACTGCTGCCCGGTGAGCAGCGTATAGGCCGGGATCGGCGCCACCAGCCCGCCGGAAATGATCGAGGCCGCCGAAGAGGCCGTGGTCTGGTTGATGTTGCTCTCGTGCAGCGTCCACTTCGGCTGGCCCAGAGCACCGGCGAGCAGCTGCCAGAACGCGAAGCCCACCAGCAGCGCAATGATCGACATGTTGAACGACCAGCCGATCTTGAGTCCCGAATAGATATTCGACGGGGTCAGCAGCGCACCGAGCAGCAGCCCGGTCGCCAGGGCGCGAACGGTCAGTTCACGGGACTCGCTCATATGCATTCCAGTCAATTTGGTCCGGTGAACCTTTAGCCCCAAGAGGCGCGCCAAATAACCGACGAATCAAAAAACAGTGGCGTTTAGCCATTGAACAGATTGAGTAAATTACCTTTCGTCGGCTCGTTTGAACTCGACCGCGAGCCAGTTCCCAGTCGGCCTAAGATGTCTGAACTTAGACGTAATCAGTTTGTCGCTTATGAACTCTAATAATTCAGCCAGCATGTCTGGTAAAGGCGCCAAGCCATGGATGCTCCCGTAAAAACCGCTTCGATTCCATCCTCGACCGTGACCCTGGTGACCAGCAACGAGCTGTTGGGCCTGTTCTTTCGCCATTTCCTCGGCGAGCACGCCCAAGTACAGCTGCAGGTCGCCGCGCTCGACGGCAAACGCCAACGCACGGACCTCTGGCTGCTCGATGCCGGTCATTGCGAACCCCAGGCGCTGGCCGACTTTATCGAGCAGCACGATGACGGCACGCCCTTCGCGCTGGTCAACATCACCCCGGCACAGGCCGAGTGGCTGGTGGACCGGCGCCCCACCGTTCGCGGGGTGTTTTACAGCCACGCCACGCGCGAGCAGCTGCTGACCGGCATCATGGCGCTGATCAACGGCGGCGACTGGCTGCCACGCGCGCTCATGGAGCACATGCTCGCAGAGCTGCGCCGCGCCCGTCAGCAGGCCGAAAGCAAGACCGAGCTGACCCTGCGCGAGCGTGAGATTCTCAGCCTCGCCGGCAAGGGCCTGTCCAACGCCGAAATCGCCGCTCAGCTGTGCCTGAGCCCCCACACCATCAAGAGTCACATCCACAATCTGCTGCGCAAGCTCGGCGCCAGCAATCGCGCCGAAGCGGCCTTCCTGCTGCGCGATCGCCTGGACTGGAGCGAGCCGTGCCGCGCCTGATCCACGTCGGCCTGGTGCTGCTGGCGCTGGCCGCCGGCCCCGTCGGCGCGCAGGAAGAAGCCGAGGTGTACGGGCTGGTGGTGGACAACACCATCACCCGCTTCGGCCACGACTTTCACCGTTACCTGAGCGCCCGCCTGCAGGACACCAGCTCGATGGATTTCGACCTGGTGGTACGCGAGCGCCCCTCGGCCCGCTGGGGCAGCCTGGTATGGGTCGAACACAATCGGAACATCCTCTATCGACGCTTCCTTCAGCCCAATGTGGCGCAGATCGAGGAGATCGCCACCCAGGCCGCCGACCTGGTGCTCGAGGAAATCAACCGCGCAAAACTGCAAAGCCTGCTGCAAGACACCTTCGACATGGAAAGGGATGAACTATGAGCACCCATCGCACCCTCCTGCCGGCCTGCCTGATGGCGCTCGGCGCCCTGGCCTTCGAGGCCAGCGCCACCGAGCTGGTCTATACGCCGGTGAACCCCTCGTTCGGCGGCAACCCTCTGAACGGCGCCTACCTGCTGGGCAACGCGCAGTCCCAGGATGACCACAAGGACCCCGATGCCATGTCGCGCTCGGCGACCACCACCTCGGCGCTGAGCCGCTTCACCAGTCAGCTGGAGTCGCGCCTGCTCTCGCAGCTGCTCACCGACGTCAGCGACGGCAAGGGCGGCGGCAGCCTCACCACCAACGACTTCATCGTCAACATCGTCGACCTGGACGGCATGCTCACGGTGCAAATCACCGACCGGCTGACCGGTGAAATGTCGGAAATCATCATCAACGGTATCGCCCCCTAACCCGCGCAGAAGGCGTTTGAGCAAAATGAACAGGACGATCATTGCAGCGCTACTCGTGACGCTGCTCGGCGGGTGCGCGCTGCGCGAGCCCATGCCGGCCGAACAGGGCGACATACCGACCCTTACGCCCCGAACCTCGACCTACGAAGACCTGCTGCAGCTGCCGCGCCCGAGCGGCCGGCTGGTCGCGGCGGTCTACGGCTTCCGCGACCAGAGCGGGCAGTACAAGCCGGGCCCGGCGAGTTCCTTTTCCACCGCGGTGACCCAGGGCGCGGCGAGCATGCTGGTCGATGCGATGCAGGCCAGCGGCTGGTTCATCGTGCTCGAACGCGAGGGCCTGCAGAACGTGCTGACCGAGCGCAAGATCATTCGCGCTTCGCAGAACAAGCCGAACATCCCGGAAAACATCCAGGCCGACCTCCCCTCGCTGCAGGCGGCCAATATCATCCTCGAAGGCAACATCGTCGGTTACGACACCAACGTGCGCAGCGGGGGCCTGGGTGCCCGCTACCTGGGCGTCGGCGCCTCTCAGGAATACCGGGTGGACCAGGTCACGGTGAACCTGCGCGCGGTGGACGTGCGCAGCAGCCAGGTACTGGCCAACGTGATGACGTCCAAGACGATCTATTCGATTGCTCGCTCGGCCAGCGTATTCAAGTTCATCGAATACAGAGAGCTGCTCGAAGCCGAAGCGGGCTATACCACCAACGAACCGGCGCAGCTGTGCGTGCTGTCGGCCATCGAAGCCGCCGTGGCGCATCTTGTGGCCCAGGGCATCGAGCGCAATCTCTGGCGCGTCGCCGACGGCCAGATGCTGGAGAACACCTCGCTGAGCAAATACCTGAGCAGCTCGCTGGTCCAGGTGCCGCCGAGGAATTAATCCCTGGATGCCGGTGCGCGGGCGGGCTTTACACCATGTGGCGGATGCGCCCCGGCGCTACGGCGGGCACAATCAACACCTTGCGTTTCGAGGGACCATGCGATGAACAGCATCTGGATCAAAGCCGGCCTGCTCAGCGCCGCGTTACTGTCGAGTTCGACGCTGCTGGCCTCCGACGATCTGGTCGACAATGGCGATCTCGTCGGCAGCAGCAGCTTCAGCGTCGGCAGCAGCATCCCAGGGCTTGACGCGCCACCGACTGATGGGCAGACCGCCCTGGTGCAGCAGCAGGGTGCGCAGAACGTCGCCACCCTCGAGCAGAACGGCCAGGGCCTGCTGGGCAACATCGTGCAGCAGGGCAGCGACCAGGAAGCCTACATTCTCCAGCAAGGCAGCAACTCGGTGGCGAGCATCCTGCAGTCCGGTTACGGCAACGCCGCCAGCATCAACCAGGCGGGCAACGGCAACGAAGCCTCGATCGTCCAGTACGGTGCCTACAACACGGCGGGCATCAATCAGCAGGGCGATGGCTTGCAGAGTTCGATCATCCAGTTCGGCGACGGCCAGACCATCCAGATCAACCAATACCGCTGAGCCCGCCCGCGTGCTCACGCCATGTTCGGCGAGACCGCCGGTGGCGTGGGCGGTCACGCCACGGTAACAGCGAGCCGCCACGCTGGCGCAGACCCAACCCGACTATCGAGGACATCGCCATGAGCACCGTCATTTTCGCCAGCGGCGCCGCGGCACGGCTCCACGGGGCCGGGCGTCGCGGATGTTGAGCATGGCCCTGGGCGGCTGGCTGATCGCCGCTGCGCCCGGCGGGGTCGACGTGCAATTGCAGCTAGAGCCGGTCGAACAACAGCGGGTGGAACTGGCGCTGTGCCTGCGGGGCAACGGCCAGCGGGTCGACTATCGTTTGACCGTCAAGGCCAGGGGCCTGGCCGGTACCAGCCAGACCAGCCAGGGTGGCCAGATGATCCTTTCGGATCAGGTGCAATGCCCGCTGCGCAACCGGCTCGGCATCAGCCCCGGCGCGCAGCTCGACGCCGAGCTGCAGTGGTCGGTCGATGGTGTCGAGCAACCACCCCTGCAGCGATCCTATCCCGACCAGCACGACGCCTAGCCAGATCCCTCAGTGCTGGGACAGCGGCACCGGGCCGGTCTTGAGCAGCCGCTTGCCGAACTCGATGCCCTTTAGTTCGATGAACTGATAGGTGAAGGACGACACCGCCAGCACGATCGCCAGTTCCAGCAGGGTCACCAACACATCGCCGGTCACGCTGCCGGTGGTGATGTAGCGCATGATCTCGTCGCTGCCAGGCTTGGTCAGGATGCGCGTCAGCTCCATGCCGGTGAGTTTCGACAGCACCATCGCGGCGCTGGTGAAGGCGAAGATCACCGCGGCGTGGGTCAGGTAGATGGAAAACGACAGCACTCCCAGGCGGGCGAAGGACCGCAGCCGCATCAGGTCCGACACGATGCCGCGCTCGAAGGCGAACACCAGGATCACCCCACAGAACAGCAGGCTGGCGACCAGGCCCTGATGCTGGCCCTCGGTCGTGAGCGTCCGGTAAATCAGCAGCAGGCAGAGCACCTCGAGCAGGCTGAACAGCGCACGGTCGTCGATCCGCTCGACCCACGCCCGGATACGCCTGTAGACCATGTGCACCAGCGCTCCGGCGAAGAAGCAGGACGCGCCACGCCAGATGAAGGGCTTGATCAGCTCGAGGTTGACGAACAACGCCGAGAAGGCGATCAGCGACATCAGCAGGAATACTTGGGCGCTGTAGCGTGGCAGCGTCAGCAGAACCACGCCCATCACCATGTACAAGTAGTACTCGATGCTGATGCTCCAGGCCGGCACGTTGAACGAGACGCTGTTGAAACCGTTGAACCATGACTGCAGCAGCAGCGCGTTGGGGATGATCTCGCCGGGCGCGGTCTTGCCAGTGAAGGCCGGGTCGTTGAAGGTGAACCCGTGGCGCTCGGCCCAGAGCTTGCCGAACTCCAGCCCGATAAACACTGCCAGCATGGTCAGGTGCAGGGGAAACAGGCGAAAGGTCCGGCTGATGATGAAGCGTTTGAATACCTGCCGGTCGAATACCCGCCCGCCATAGGCGTGGTGCATGACGAAACCGCTCAGTACGAAGAAGAACTCGACGAACAGGTCGGCGTGTCGGAACAGCGGCAGCTCCGAAAAGCTCAACAGGATCTGCGTGTGGAAGAGCACCACGGCAAGCGCGCAAATTCCCCTGAAACTGTCCAGAACCTCGAATCGCCCCTTGGCGGCTGTGCTTGCGACTGCTGGCATGACGAATCCCTCCTTATTGTTTTGCACGACGCACGAAGACCTTGCCTGGCACGACGTGTGAAGCCCATGTGCTGATCAGCTTCTCTCTGAGATCAGGTGGCCATCAGAAGAGTTCATGCCGCCTGTCATGAAATGTTGCAATTGATACGAAACGGCTGGGAACCGCGTATCGGCGCTCGCGGTGCCGCCCATCCACCGGGCGGAACCCCGCACGGGCAGTGGCTTCTACTAGGAACCGATACCCTTTTTGCGGCCGCGACGGCCGCCAGAACTGGAGGTCTCCATGTCCATTACTCTCAAACCGCTGCGCGAGCAGGTCATCGTCATCACCGGAGCGTCGAGCGGCATCGGCCTGGCGACCGCACGGATGGCCGTCGACGCCGGCGCGAAAGTGGTACTGGTGGCGCGCAACGAAGAGGCCCTGGTAGAAATCGAGCGCGAACTCAAGAGCGGCGACAACGTGCTCTACGTGGTGGCCGATGTTGGCGAGCGCGAGGATCTGGAACGCGTCGCCCGGGAGACCATGGCCCGCTTCGGCGGCTTCGATACCTGGATCAACAATGCCGGCACCTCGATCTGGGGCCGCTTCGACCAGGTCAGCGACGAGGACAGCCGCCGCGTCATGCAGACCAACTTCTGGGGCACTCACTATGGTTCGGCCATCGCGGTCGAGCACCTGCGCAACAAGGGGGGCGCGCTGATCAACATCGGCAGCGTCGAATCGGTGGCGGCGCTGCCCTTCCACGCCAGCTACAGCGCCAGCAAGCACGCCATCAAGGCGATGACCGACGTGCTGCGCCTGGAACTGGAAAAATCCGGGACGCCGATTTCGGTCACGCTGGTGCGGCCGGCATCCACCGATACACAGTTCATGGACCATTCGAAAAACATCATGCCCAGCGCGCCCATCTTCCCGCCACCGGTCTATGCCCCGGAAGTCGTCGCCCAGGCGATCCTGCACGCCGCCGAACATCCGCAGCGCGACGTGTACATCGGCAATGCCAAGCTGATGTCGCGGCTGGCCGAGAATGCGCCGCGCCTGACCGACTGGGTGCGCCGCAGCTTCATCTACGACTGGCTTCAGAGCGGCAAGCCCGACAGCAACCGCGAGGGTGCCCTGCATGCGGCCGACCCCACCGTGGACGGCCACGCCTCCGGACGCTATCCCGGGCACGTCGCCCAGAGCAGCCTCTACACCCGCGCCTCGCAGCATCCGATCGCGACCACCGCGGCGGTGGCGCTCGGCGCGCTGGCGCTGTTCTCCCTGGTCGGCCGCAAACGTCACTGACCTCACCCGGCCGGAGGCCTGAGCGCCCATGCGATCTAAACCTCTCCTCGGGGGAGAGGTTGGGGCGCCCGGCTTAGGGGTGAGGGAAGCCCAGCCCCCCCTTGAAAGCTCGCGGTCGTGACCGCTCCCACAGTCAGTGCGCAGTCTTCGTGGGAGCGGTCGGGGCACCTAGTCTTGACCGCAAAAGGGGCACGCCTCCTGACCTACGCCAATCCAGCCTCACTGGCGGTTGTCGCCGCCCCCGCCGCTGTTCGGCTACTCGTTCAGGTGAGGTTCAGCAGGGGTTCAGCAAGCGTTCAGTACCCCTGGGGCAAAGTAACTCCCGTACAGCAACCGCTGCCTTGGAAAGGAGTTACCGATGAACAAACTGCATACCCTGGCTCTGGCCACCACCCTCAGTGTATTCGCCGTAGGCGCCCAGGCTGCTGACAACTTCGTCGGCTTCACCTGGGGCGAAAGCACCACCAACATCGACCGCTCCGGCGCGCTGAAGCAGAACATGAACTACCCCCAGTTTGATGACGTGATCAAGAACAGCGGCACCTGGGGCATCCGCGGCGGCCAGATGACCGACGAAGGCCGTTACTACCTGACCTACGAAAACGTGTCGGACGACTACGGCAGCAGCCTCAAGCTGCGCCAGCAGAACCTGGCCGCCAGCTATGACCACTTCATCCCGCTGGGCGATACCACCCGCCTGTTCGGCGGTGCCAGCGCCGGTCTGACCAAGCTGGAGCAGGAATCGCGCGGTTACAGCCGTGACACCGATGTCGGCTACCTGATCGGCATGCAGGCCGGTATCCTGCAGCAGCTTGGCGACCAGGCGTCCGTTGAAGCCGGTTACCGCTACATGCGCAGCAACGCGAGCACTGAAGTCTCCGAACACGGCGGCAGCAAACTGGGCTCGATCGACCTGCACAGCACCAAGCAGGTTTACCTCGGCTTGAACTACCACTTCTAAGTCGAGTTCTGGAAAAAGCGGCCGGGCCATGCCCGGCCGCACCTATTGGCCGGCCTTTTTCCGGCCGTTTGCATGGGAGCACAGGATGAAGATGCTGGTGGTGGAAGACGAGGCGCTGCTGCGCCACCACTTGCAGACCCGGCTTGGCGAGAGCGGTCATGTGGTCGATGCGGTCCCCAACGCCGAAGAGGCGTTGTATCGAACCCAGGAATACAACCATGACCTGGCCGTCATCGATCTGGGTCTGCCGGGTATCAGCGGGCTGGACCTGATCCGTCAGCTGCGCAGCCACGGCAAGCGCTTCCCAATCCTTATTCTGACAGCACGCGGCAACTGGCAGGACAAGGTCGAAGGCCTGGCCGCCGGCGCCGACGATTATGTGGTCAAACCGTTCCAGTTCGAAGAGCTCGAAGCGCGGATGAACGCCCTGTTGCGGCGCTCGTCGGGCTTCACCCAGGCCACCATCGAGGCGGGGCCGCTCAAGCTCGACCTCAACCGCAAGCAGGCGCTGGCCGGCGACGAACCGCTGAACCTGACGGCCTATGAATACCGCATCCTCGAATACCTGATGCGCCACCAGCAGCAGGTGGTCGCCAAGGAGCGCCTGATGGAGCAACTCTATCCGGACGACGAGGAACGCGACCCCAACGTCATCGAGGTGCTGGTCGGGCGCCTGCGGCGCAAGCTAGAAACCCAGTGCCAGATGAAACCGATCGAGACCGTCCGCGGGCTCGGCTATCTGTTCACCGAGCGCTGCCGGTGACCCGACGCCTGCAGCGGCTGTTGCTGCGGGGCCGGGCCATCTCGCGGGGCGAGATGTCGCTGCGCACGCGCCTGATGCTGGGTGCCGCCTGCCTGGCCATCCTCTTCATGCTCGCCTTGCTGCCGGCCCTGCAGGGCGCCTTTCGACTGACCATGCAGGGGGTGATCGAACAGCGCCTGGCCGCCGACGCCAGCACCCTGATCACCGCCGCGCGACTGGAAGACGGCCGCCTGGAGATGCCCGAGCGCCTGCCCTACGAGGAATTCAACCTCCCCGAGGCGCGTCTGCTCGGCTACATCTTCGACCGCAACGGCACGCTGGTCTGGAGCTCCGGCTCGGCAGTGGACGAATCCATCGACTATCGCGCCCGCTATCAGGGTGGCGTCACCGAGTTCGTACGCATCCACGATGCCACCGGCGAGGAATACTTCGTCTACGACGTCGAGCTGCAGCTGGACAACGGCCCGGACAGTGCCTTCAGCTTCATCACCATGCAGCCGGCCAGCGAATACCAGGGCATGTTCACCGACTTCCGCCGCCAGCTTTACCGCTGGCTCGGCGGCGGTTTGCTGGTCTTGCTGGTGCTGCTCTGGCTGGGGCTGACCTGGGGCTTTCGCTCGTTGCGGCGCCTGAGCGCCGAACTCGACAGTATCGAAGCCGGCCAGAGCCAGGAACTCAGCGACCGCCATCCGCGGGAACTGCTGCGCCTGACGCGCTCGCTCAACCGCCTGCTGGAAAGCGAGCGCCGCCAGCGCGAACAGTACCGCAACTCCCTGGGCGACCTGGCGCACAGTCTGAAAACCCCGCTGACCGTACTCCAGGGCGTGGGCGATGTGATCGCCACCCATCCGGACAGCCGGGAACAGGCCCAGGTGATGCAGAGCCAGATCGAGCGCATGAGCCAGCAGATCGGCTATCAGCTGCAGCGCGCCAGCCTGGGCAAGAGCGGCCTGGTGCGCTACCGCGTCGAGCTGCTGCCGCTGCTCGAAAGCCTCTGCAACACGCTGGACAAGGTCTACCACGACAAGCGGGTCGAGGTTGAAATGCAGGTCGGGCGCCATTGCCGGGTGCCGATGGAGCGCGGCGCGCTGATGGAAATGCTCGGCAACCTGCTGGAAAACGCCTACCGGCTCTGCCTCAAGCACATCCGCATCAGCGTCGAAGGTGACGGCGAGCTGCTGCTGAGCATCGAGGACGACGGTCCTGGCGTTCCGGTCGACCAGCGCGCGCGCATTCTCCAGCGCGGCGAGCGGCTCGACCTGCAACACCCCGGCCAGGGCATCGGCCTGGCCGTGGTCAAGGACATCATCGACAGCTACGGCGGCGAGCTCAGCCTCGGCGAATCGCCCCTCGGCGGCGCGGCCTTCCGGATTCGCATCGGTTTGGACTGAGCGGGAGCGGTCTATAAGGCGGGTTTTTTCGATCTGGAAGGCTTCTGCGATGGGTGTTTCGCAAGGCATGCGCCACAGGCCCTGCGGATGGGCTATTCGCCGTCAGGCCCCACCCTTCACACGCAGCCTGAGCCAGGGTTGTCCACCGGCCCCATCACCATCCTGAACCACGTCGAACACCGCCGTCGCCGGCGTGAGGTGCGCATCGGGCAGCGGCAGGAAATCGCCATGCGAACGCAGGTGCATCTCGCTGTGCACCACCTGCCCGGCTTCGCGAAACACCATCAGCATTTCGCCATCGCTGCTCGACTCGCCCCTGGCCACCAGGGCGCACCGCGCGCGGGACAGCGCGAGGGCCTGGCAGACCGATGCTTGAGGGGTGTAAGGCGCGAACAGCAGCAGCTCGTCCCAGGGGAAGCGCGTCAGTTCGGCAAGGGTGATGGGTTCGCTATTACGCTCGCGTAGCGCGAGAACCAGTGCGCGGCTGACCTCGCCTTCGCCCGCGCCGAACCACAGTCCGCAGCCCGACAACAGGGATGCCAGCAGGCCAGCTGCCAGGACGTGGCGCGCCTCAGGCATCTCCGGCCTCCCTCAGCGGCTTGATCAGGTATTTGGGCGATTCCACATAGCCCTGCCGGGCATAGAAGGCGTGGGCGCGGGTACGCCGCTCGTGGCAATGCACCTCCAGACGGTCACAGCCACGTTCGCGGGCGAGTCGCTGGGCCGTCGATTCCAGCAGCGCGCCGACGCCAAGGCTGCGAGCGCGCTCGTCCACGCACAGGTAGCTGATCCGGCAGAAGGCGCCGGGCAGCGCCAGCTGCGGAATGAAGTGCAGCGACAGCAGCCCGAGCAGTCGCTCTCCGTCCACGGCGACCAGGGTCCGTGCGTCAGGGTGCTCGGTCAGGCGCTGCAGGCGCGCTTGGAGCCCCACATCCGGCGGATAATCAAGATCGGCCAGCAGCTGACCGATCGCCTCGACATCGGCTGCGACAGCGTCGCGAATCTGCATGGGTGACTCCCTGAAAAGTGGGTTGGCGGTCCTATGCGAGCCCGCCTCGTCGTCGAAGCGGCTCAGGCAGGCGGCGGCCTCGCCCAGCTGCCCCTCGTTGAATACCTCGACCCCGTGCTCGCGCAAAAGCGCGGTCGTGGTCCCTTCGCCCGGGCGTGTCACGCCGCCGAAGCCTCCGTCGTAGATCAGCGAACTGCCGCACGAGGGGCTGCGCTCGGTGAGCACGGCGACGCGGATGCGGTGCTCGCGTACCAGCGCCAGCGCCTGCTCGGCGCCTCTGACGAAGGCCTGGCTGACATCGTCGCCCAGGGCATCGACCACCTGCGCCTGGCCTCGCAGAACGGCACCACCGCCAGCGCCTCGAATCTCCGCCGGCGGGCGTGGGGTCGGCAAGCCGGCCGCAACCTCGGGACACAGCGACACGAGCCGACCCTCGGCGACCCAGCGGTCGAGCACGTCATCGGTGATGGCCTTGTCCGAGCCGTTGTATCGCACCCGGGCACCCAGCAGGCACGCGCTGACCAGGACTTTTTCCACGCGGGTCGCTCCTTCGCTACTGATCGGCAGACGCTAGTGGACGGCGGCACCGGCTGTCCAGTCGCGCCTCACCAGAACCAACCCAGCCAGAGCAGCCCCGCGACCACCCAGGCGCTGAGCGCCAGCGCACCTCGCCGCCAGAAGCGGTTCCAGCGCCGCTCGCGGGCGCGCCAGCGTTCACGCGCCGCTGTCGGTCGCGGCACCACCAGCGGCGGCCGCTGGGTCAGCCGCTTGAGCCTGAGCGACGCCCATGAAGCCGGGTCAGGCAGGCGGCGCAATATCCGCGGCACCGACCAGCCCAGGCGCAGCGCTAGCGCCGCGAGTAGGAGCGCGCCGAGCAACGGCCAGAGCAGTTTCCAGGTGTCGGCCAGGCCGAAGCTGTAGAACAACGCCGCGCGCAAGGTCGGCCACAGCCAGGGTAGCACCAGCGGCATCAGGCAAAGCAGCGCCCAGGGCAACAGCTGGAGAAAGGGCGCTCGCCCCGCCTCCGGCGCGGCGGCGTCTTGTCTCATCAGCCACAGCGCACGCAGCAGCAGCAGGCCGGTAGCGAGGCTGCCCAGGCTCAGCACGTCCTGCCAGGCGGCGAAATGGCCGTCGGCGAAGGCCGATTTCAGCGCGGTCTTGACCGCCCCGCCACTGGTCAGCGGCGCACCGATCAGTGCCAGCGCCGGGATGGCCGGCAGCAACCAGGCCAGCCGCGGCAGGCGGTAGCTGTGGCTGAGCCCCGCACTGAGGAACAAGGCGCCCTTGGCCAGCCCGTGATGAGCACCAAAGATCACCAGCACCCCGGCCAGCGCGGCCAGGTTCTGCGGGTCACGCCAGGCCAGCGCGAGGATCATCACGAAATAGCCCATCTGGCTGACGGACGAATAGGCCAGCACCGCCTTGGCCTGGCGACTGCACAATCCCAGCAGCACGGCATAGAAGGCGCCGAACAGGCCGACCGCCAGCAGCACCGGGGCCCATTCCAGCAACAGCGGATCGCCTTCGGGCAGACAGCGCCACAGCCCGAGGATGCCGGCCTTGATCATCGCGCCGGAGAGCACGGCGCTGGCCGGTGCCGGCGCGGCCGGATGGGCCAGCGGCAGCCAGACGTGAAGCGGCCAGAAGCCCGCCTTCAACCCTAGTCCGATCAGCAGCAGAACCAGCGTCAACCCGTCGATCGGCACGCTCGCCCAGCTTTCGAAACCAAAGGCGCCCTGCGCGCCCGAGGTTCGCAGCAGCAGGGCGGCGAGCAGCAGCATTTCGCCGCAGACGGCCAGTTGCAGGTAGAGCCGCCCGGCACGCCGCGGCTGCGGCCCGCCTTGGTGCACCACCAGCCCGTAGGCCGAGAGGCTCATCAGGCTGAAGCCCAGGTAGAAGCTCAAGGCATCGGCGGCGATGATCAACAGCAGGTTGCCCGACAACGCCAGCAGCCAGAACAGCCAGAAACGCAGCCGGCGCGGATCCTCGGCCAGGCTGCTGGCGGCGAACGCGCCCGCGCAGCCCCAGAGCAGCGCACTGAATCCAAGCCAGGCGCGGGTCAGCGCATCGTCGCCACCCCAGCGCATCTCGGCCCAGAGCCAGGGCAGGTCCAGCCCCTCGGCGGGCCACAGGGGCGCCATCAGCGCCGGCAGGCAGGCCAGCCAGAGCCAGCCGATCACCCGCTCGCGCAGCGCCAGCAGCAGGACGATCGCCAGCAGCGGCGCCACCGGTACCAGCAGCCAGAGCCAGGCGCCGCTCATATCTCGAACTCCCGGTTGACGATCAGCTGGCTCCAGCCGAGCGGGCTGAGCGCGGTGCCCGCGAGCAGGCCGACCAGCAACGCCAGCAGCGCGGTGAACACGGCCGGAAGCAGCAGCATCCAATGGGTCTCCCAGCGCTCGTTCGCCCAGTTGTTCTCATGCCAGTCGGCCGGAGGGGCGAACCAGCCGCGCCACAGCAGCGGCAGGAAATACCCGGCGTTGAGCAGCGCCGAGCCGATCAGCACCAGCAGCACCCAATCCTGACCGACCTCCAGCGCGCCGAGGCCCAGATACCACTTGCTGACGAAGCCGGCCATCGGCGGGATGCCGATCATTCCCAGCGCGCCGATGCTGAACGCGGTCATCGTCAGCGGCATGCGCCGGCCGATGCCGTCCATCTCACGGATGCGATGCACGCCCAGGGTCTCGGCGAAGTTGCCGGCGCAATAGAACAGCGTCACCTTCATCAGCCCCTGGTGGACCAGATGAACCAGGCCACCCACCGCCGCGATCGGCCCGAGCAGCGCCACCCCCAGGGTAATGTAGGAGACCTGGCTGATGGTCGAATAGGCCAGGCGCTTCTTGATTTCCTGCTGCTGCAGTGCGCGCACCGAACCGTAGAGGATGGTGGCCGCGGCCAGCCACAGCAGCGGCTGCATCAGGTCCAGTTCGGCCGCCGCCGACGCGCCGTAGACGTCGTAGACCACCCGGACGATGCCGAAGGCGCCCGCCTTGACCACCGCCACCGCGTGCAGCAACGCGCTGACCGGCGCCGGTGCGACCATCGCCCGGGGTAGCCAGCCGTGCAGCGGGATCAGCGCCGCCTTGACCCCGAGCCCGACGATCAACAGCACGAACCCCACCCGCAGCGCCAGGTCGTGTTCCTGGACCTGCGCATGCAGATAGCCGCCGGGCTGGAAGTCGGGACTGCCCGCGAGCCCGTGCAGCAGCGCCACGCCCATCAGCAACAGGGTGCCGCCACCGACCGTGTAGGCCAGATACACGCGCCCTGCCCGTAGCGATTCAGGCGTGCCGCGATGCACCACCAGCGGGAATGTCGCCAGGGTCAGCAGCTCGTAGAACAACAGGAAGCTGACCAGGTTGCCGGCCAGCGCGAGGCCTACGGTGGCGCTGACGCAGAGGCTGAAATAGCCGAAGAAGCGCGAACGCAGGGGCGAGCCTTCCAGGTAGCCGATGGCGTAGACGGTGGTCGCCAGCCAGAGCACCGACGACAGCGCGACGAACAGCAACGACAGCGCGTCGGCCTGCAGCACCAGCGGCGCGCCGGGCAGGAACGGCAGTTCGAAGCGAAACTGCAGGCCGCGGTCGACGCCGGCGATCAACGCCACGACGAGTGCCAGCTTGACGACCACCCCGCCGAGGTTGAGCGCCACCCGCAGGCGGGTCTGATCCTCACGCAGCGAGAAGATGATCAGGCCGGGCACCAACGAGCTGAGCACGATGGCCAGGGGCAACCAGTTGGTCCAGGTCATTGGCTCACCCCTCCGATCCACAGCAGCAAGGGCTTGCTGATCAACGCCAGACACCAGACCAGCAGTGCCGGCAGCATCGCCAGCCACTGCGCCAGGCGATCAGGGTGAAAGCTCGCCGGCGTCGGACGGGCGCGGTCGAAGCCGAGCGCGACGACGCGAAACACATAGGCCGCCGACGCCAGCGTGCCCAGCAGCACACCGATCGCCCAGGGCCAATGCTGGGGCTGCTGGAACAGGGGCTGGAGCAGCAGCCACTTGGCCAGGAAACCACCGCTCGGCGGCAGGCCGATCAGGCTACCACCGGCCACGGCGAAGGCGAACAGCGCCAGCGGCATCGTCTGGCTGGCGCCTTTGAGCGCCCGGACCCGCTTGCTGCCGAGGGTGTACTGCAGCTCGCCGGCAGCCAGGAACATCGACACCTTGGCCAGCCCGTGGGCGAGCACGAACAGCCACAGCGCCGCGCTCAGGCTCGGCTCCTGCCAGCGCAGCAGCAGGCCCAGGGCAAGCAGTGCGTAACCCAGCTGCGCCACGGTGGAATAGGCCACCAGCGTCTTCAGGTACGGCGCGCGCAACGCCGACCAGCCGCCGCAGAGCAGCGCGAAGATGCCCGCCACGGCGAACAGCCCTCCGGCGCTCTGCGCCAGCTCGACCGGCGCAATGCGGCTCCACAGCAGCCAGAGGATGTACAAGGGCCCCTTGACCACCAGTGCCGACAGCAGCGCGCTGACCGCCGCCGGCGCTCCGGCATGGGCGGGCGGGAGCCACAGGTGCAGGGGCCAGAGCGCCGCCTTGAGCATCAGCCCCAGGCTCATCAGCAGCAATGCCAGACGGGTCGTGACATCGGCCTCGGCGAGCTCGGACAGCAGGGCGATGTCGAGCACGCCGTAGCGTCCGTAGAGCAGCGCCACGCCGAACAGGTAAGCCAGCGATCCGGCTAGCGACAGCAGCAGGTAGTTCAGCGCCGGTCGATAGGCCTTGGCGCCCGCCAGGGCGACCAGCGCGACCGCCGCCAGGCTGAGCAGCTCGAGGGTCACGTAGAGGTTGAACAGGTCGCCTGACAGCCACAGCGCGGCCAGCGCCGCCTGCAGGAGACAGGACAACGGCCAGAAATCCTCGCCGCCGATGGCGTGTCGGCTGCGCGCCGCATACAGCGCGACCAGCAGGTGCAGGCCGGCCGTGAACAGCAGGAGCAACGCGGCCAGCGGGCTGAGCTGGAAGCGAATCGCCAGCGGTGCCTGCCAGCCCCCCAGTTCGAGCCACTGAGTCCCCGTCTGCATCACCTGATGCAGCGCACCGGCCGCGGCCAGGGTGCTGGCCAGGTTGATCATGATGACCCAACGACCGCCGGCCGGGCGCAGCAGGATCAGCAGCAAGGCGCCCACCAGCGGCAGCGTGAGGCTCAGCAGGGCGAGGTTCATGACGATTTCCCGCGCTCGGCCGAACCGGCCAGGCGCAGCGCCAGCGCGGTGGCGCTGACCGCCACCACCAGGCCGGTGACCACCAGTGCCACCAGCACCGGATCGCTGGGCACTACCCGCGCAGCCAGGGCGATCATTACCAGGAACACGCCGCTGCCCATCAGGTTGATCGCGATGATCCGCCGCAGCGCATCGCGCAGGGTCAAAAGCCCGTGCAGACCGATCAGCCAGAGCAGCGCGCCCACCGCCAGCCAGAACAGCGTCGTGCTCATGCGCTGGCCTCCCGTGCTTCGCCGACCACCAGCAGGCTCAGGCTGGCGGCGATCGACAAGGTAGCGGCGACCTCGATCACCAGAATCAGGGGTTTGGCCCAACCGTCCGGATAGACCAGCCAACCGGCGCCGAACCAGGCGCAGGCGATCGCCACCGCGAGGAACAGCAGCAGTCCCAGCAGCACCAGCAGCCGCAGTGGCCAGAACGACCAGCGCAGGGCCGGCAGAACTCCGGCCAGACGCAGCAGCACCACGCCGGCCGCCAGCAGCGAGCCGGCCTGGAAAGCGCCTCCGGGCGCGCTCGAGCCGCTCCACAGCAGATAGCCGCCGGCGAGCAGCAACAATGGCGCAAGCGACCGGCTCCAGGCCCGCAGCAACGGCCAGGGCCGCTCCACCTCGAAACGCGCAGGGCCGAGTTGGCGAGCACCGAGCAGCGCCAGCAGCAGCACGGCCAGCTCGAGCAGGGTGTCCCAGGCACGGTAATTGAGCAGCACTGCGGTTACCGGGTGGCTGACCCCGCTTTGGCCGAGTGCACCTGTGGCCAGCTCAGGCAACGGCGAGCGTTGTTCGGCCAAAGGGTCGAGGCCCTGCAGAAGGATCATCAGCAGCGGCACCAACACCGCAGCGGCGGCCAACCGATGGCGGGCGAACGAGACGCCCTCGGCTCCGGAGCCGGCCGGTTGACGCGCCAGCGCCGCGAGCAGCAGCACGCCGGTCAGGCCGGCGCCGATGGCCGCCTCGGCCAGTGCCAGATCCGGCGCGCCGAGCCTCGCCCAGATCAGCGCCAGGACCAGGCCGAAGGCAATGAACAGCAACACCCCGGCATAGCGATTACGCGCATGCAGCGCACCGCCGGCGAGAGCGAGCAGCAGCAGCGCGAGTACCGCATCGAGCAGCCACTCAGTCATCGCCGTGCTCCTCGCGCGCCTGGCGCGCCAGCAACTGGCAGGCGGTGGCCCCCGAGGCCAGTACCAACAGCCAGATCACCAGCATCTGGCCCACCTCCAGCAGGCTGTCGGCGCGGCAGGAAAGCCCGGCCACCACCAGACCGAGGCCTAGGGTGTCGGCCTTGGTCAACGCATGCAGGCGGCTGTAGACATCGGGAAAGCGCAGCAGGCCGAGGCTGCCGGCGGCGAAGAACAGCAGGCCGCCGACCAGCAGCGGCCAGCTCAGCCAGTAAAGCAGGGCCTCAGGCATGGTCCCTCCGGCGCAGCAGCTGGACCAGCGCGGCGCTGACCATCGCCGCCAGCAGCGCGAGTACCAGTGCCACGTCGCGATAGGCCGGCTCGTCCTGCCACTGCGCGAGCACCAGCAACAGCGCGGTGCCGCTGGTGCCGAACAGCTGCACCGCCAGCAGCCGATCGACACGGCCAGGCCCGCGCAGGATGCGCACCAGTCCGAGGAAGATGGTCAACAGCAAGAGCACCGCGTAGAGCGCCATCAGTGATCGCTCCTGGCGTCGACGAGGCGGATCAGGCGCGCTTCAAGATCGGCCACGGTCGCCTGCCAGGGCTGCCCGCCATCGAGTACATGCAGCTGCATGCGCGAGCCTTCGATCCGTGACGCCAGGGTCCCGGGCAACAGACCGACCAGGGCCGAAAGCAGCAGCCGCACCCGCTCGGAGCTCTCGGCCAATGGGTATTCGACCCATTCGGGTTGCAACGGGCAGCCGGGATGAGCGGCGCGCCGGGCGACATCCCAGGCGCCGGTGAACATATTGACGAGAAAGAACCAGACGAAGCCCGGCAAGACGCTCAGCCGCAGCCGCCAGGGCCGGATGCCGAGCCACAGGCTGAGCGCGCAGGCCAGGAGTACGGCGGGCACGCCGAACGACCAGCCATCCCCTTCGGCGAACAGCGCCCAGAACCCCGCGTAAAGCAGCAGCCAATAGAGTCCATCGACGCATCCCTGGCGCAGCCCGGACGCTTGCATGCTCGTCTCCCGTCTACTCATCGCTGCTTGGACTGGGGCGCGCAGCAGAGTTCTCCGTCGAAATCACCGAAAGCATGGCCGAGTGTTTCAGCGCCTCGCCAGCTCAGTCCAGGCGAAAACGAGCGGTGTTGTGCGCCAGCTCGCGGCTGCCCTCGCTCAGGCGGTCGGCGACGCCATGCACCGCCTGGGCGCTCTGCAGCAGGCTGGCGGCCGCCTGGTCGACACGCTGGATGTTGCCGCTGACCTCGTCGGCCGTCGCTGCCTGCTCCTCAACTGCCGTGGCGATCTGGGCGATCATGTCACTGACCCGCTGTACCGCCCCGGCGATACCGCCCAGGTGATCGCCAAGCTCGGTGACCGCCCCTGCATCGACTTCGGCCTGGGCGCAGGCGGCCTGCATCAGGTCGACCGCCTGTACCACCACGCGCTGCAGCCCCTCGACCGTGCCGCTGATCTGCGCCGTCGAGGCCTGGGTGCGTTGCGACAGACTGCGTACCTCGTCGGCGACCACGGCGAAGCCTCGGCCCTGTTCGCCGGCGCGCGCCGCTTCGATTGCGGCATTGAGCGCCAGCAGGTTGGTCTGCTCGGCGATGCCCTTGATCACGTCGACCACCTGATTGATCTGCTGGGCCTGCTCGCGCAGGTGATTCAACGCCTCGGACGTATCGGCCAGGCGTCCGGTGAGCTGGCGCATGCTGGCGGTGGTCTGCTGGCTGCGCTGGTTGCTCTGCTCGGCCACCTGCCGGGTCTGGGTGGCATCCTGGGCAGCCAGCTCGCAGCTTTCGGCGATGCCCTGGGCGGTAGCGGCCATCTCGGTAGCCGCCGTGGCGATCTGGCTCACCTGCAACTGCTGCGCCTCGACCGAGCGCAGCGACGACTGCGCCTGGTCGGTCAGCACCGCGACGGTGCCGCCAAGCCCCGCGCTCTGCTGGTTGACGCCCTGCAATGAATCACGCAGCTGGGCGACGGCCTGATTCAGGGCGGCGCCGATGGCGGCCAGTTCGTCCTGCCCGTGGACCTCCACCTGACTGCGCAGATCGCCGTCGCGTAGCGATTGCGCCATTCGGGTGATGCGCGCCGCGCTGGCCTGAATCGAGGCCTGCAGGCAGAGCAGCGTGTAGAGCGCCAGCAGTACCAGCACGCCGAAGGCACCGAAGGTGATGGTCAAGGCCTGCACCGACTGCGCGCGGTATTCACCGAGCCGGGCGGCGAGCGCCTCCAGGGTGGTTCGTTGCAGCGCGCCCGCCTGGGCCAGCGCAGCGTCCATGCCCTGTTCGAAGGCGGCGAGCTCAAGGGTGATGGGGCCGTCGGCGTACATTTTCCGGTCCAGCTCCACGAGCCAGGCGTCGAGCCCCTTCAGGGTCTGGTCGTAGGTGCCGTTCCATGCTGCCAGCGTCGGCGGCAGCCTGCCTTCGAGGTTCTGCGCATACTTGCCGAGCTGTACGCGCAATTCGCCGGTAGCGCTGCGAATCTCGCGCAATTGCAGGCGGCTTTGCAGGGTGAAATTGCCCGACACCACCGCGCCCTGCCCGACGCTGGCCAGAACGCCGAGCTGTTGCACCAGCCGCGGCGCATCCTGGGTGCCTAGCTGCATCAGGAGGTAGGTTTCGAGCCAGGGGTCGAAGATCAGTCCGCTCTCGGTGCCGATCTGCTCGCGCAAGGTGCCGAGCAGCTGCAGGCTGTGAGCGAAACGATCATAGGCGTCCGGCCACCAGCCGACGCTCGCCAGCTGCGCGGCACGCAGGCCTTCGCGCTCGGCGACCAGCTCCTCCAGGCTTGCCCGCACGTCGCCGCTGGCCGCCTCGTCGGCCAGGCGGCGCTGCAGCCGTTGCAGCCCTTCGTCCAGGCCCGCCTCGCTGGCCTGCAGCCTGACCATCAGCGCCTTGCTTTCCTCGCTCACTTCGCGAGTGCGTTCGGTGGCCTTCCAGCGCGCGGTCAGGTTGCGCTGGGCAACGAGCATTTCCTCAACCGCGTCGAGCGCTTGCAGCTGACGCACCCCCGACAGCTCCCCGTCGACCGAGCCGAGCTTTTCCACGTAGCCCTGCCCGATCACCCACAGCGCGTAGCCGAGCGGCAGCACGAAGATCAGCGCCAGCATCTGAAATTTGCGGGCAAAGCTGAAGCGTTCCAACGCTCGCATACCTGGCATCAACAATGTGTTCATCCCTAACTCCTTGATGCGTATACCGCTGTAAAAGGACAGAGCTAGCAATTGACGCGCCAGGGTCACGACGCATCGACAACCCGATGCAGGCACAGAGCCATCATGCGCTGCCATTCCCGCGTTTGCACGCCCAGAGCCGTGACCGTGCGTCACGTGAGGGCGCGTGACATCGCCCCCTCAGGACACGCACCCAAACGGTGCATTGTTCATCCCATTACGCGCGCCGATGAACCGTCGCCGCCTGGAACTGTCCTTAGCGTCGGACGTGATGGCAGAGCGCAAGCAGGCGACCCGCCCCGATCCTCAACTACAACATTGCACGGCCTGACCAAGGCGGCCCCGTTGCGGGCCTGTGCCCACGCCTGCGCAACCCGTTGTCGGCATGCGCGTGAGGGAGCTTCAATGAGTTCGATTCTATTGATGATCGTCGGCCTGGCCGCGATGTCGCTCGGCTACCTGTTCTACTCCAAGTTCATCGCCGAAAAGATCTACAGGCTCGACCCCAACTACAAGACGCCGGCGCACACCCTGCGCGACGGCGTCGATTACGTGCCGACCAACAAGTTCGTCCTCTGGGGCCACCACTTCACCTCGGTGGCGGGCGCGGCGCCCATCGTCGGCCCCGCCATCGCGGTGATCTGGGGCTGGGTTCCGGCGTTCATGTGGGTGGTGCTGGGCACCATCTTCTTCGCCGGCATCCACGACTTCGGCGCGCTCTGGGCCAGCGCTCGCAACCGGGGTCAGTCGGTGGGCATGCTCAGTGGCCGGCTGATCGGCTCGCGCGGGCGCAGCCTGTTCCTGGTGGTGATCTTCCTCGTGCTTCTGATGGTCAATGGTGCCTTCGCCGCCGTAATCTCCAATCTGCTGGTGTCGACGCCCACTTCGGTGATTCCGGTCTGGGGCGCGATCATCGTCGCGCTGGTGATCGGCCAGCTGATCTACCGCTACAACGTCAAGCTGCTATGGCCCTCGGTAGGCGGCGTGATCGTGCTCTACCTGCTGATTCTGCTGGGAAGCGCCTACCCGATCACCCTGCCGGATACCGTGCTGGGCCTGAGCGCCAAGTCGTTCTGGATTCTCCTGCTGTTCGCCTACGCGGCCATCGCCTCGCTGCTGCCGGTGTGGGTGCTTCTGCAACCACGCGACTACATCAACGGCCTGCAGCTGTTCGTCGGCCTCGGCCTGCTCTATCTGGCGGTGCTGTTCGGCGCGCCGGAGCTGGTCGCACCGGCCTACAACACCGACTTGCCGGCCGACAGCCCGAGCATCGTGCCGCTGCTGTTCGTCACCATCGCCTGCGGCGCGATCTCAGGCTTCCACGGCCTGGTGGCCTCGGGCACCACCTCCAAGCAGCTGGACAAGGAAACCGACGCCCGCTTCGTCGGCTACTTCGGCGCAGTGGGCGAAGGCATGCTGTCGCTGGCGGCGATCATCTGCTGCACCGCCGGCTTCGCCACCCTGCTCGACTGGCAGCAGGTCTATACCGCCTTTGGCCAGGGTGGGGTGAATGCCTTCGTCCAGGGCGGCGGCACCCTGCTCGCCAACGGCCTTGGCCTGCCGGCGGACCTCGGCGCTACCATTCTGGCGGTCATGGCGATTCTCTTCGCCGGCACCACCATGGATACCGGTCTGCGCCTGCAGCGCTTCGTGATTCAGGAGGCCGGCGAGCTGGCGGGAATGAAGGTGAACACCGTGGTCGGCACGCTGATCGCGGTCGGCGTGTGCATGGCGCTGGCCTTCGGTGCCGGCTCCGAAGGCAGCGGCGGCATGGCGATCTGGCCGCTGTTCGGCACCACCAACCAGCTGCTGGCGGGACTGACGCTGGCGATCATCACCGTGCTGCTGATCAAGCAGGGCCGTCCGGCGATGTACACCCTGGTGCCGCTGGTGTTCCTCTTGGCGATGTCGATCTATGCGCTGCTGGTGCAGATGGGCCAGTTCTACCGCGCCGAGAACTGGTTGCTGCTGGGTATGGACGTGGTGATTCTGATCGCCGCGCTGTGGGTCACCCTGGAAGCGATCATCGCCATGCGCAAGGGCCGCGACCCGGCCGCCGAGATGACCACCGACGAGCCGCTGCCGTGACGCCACGGCCCTTTTTCCAGCGGCTCTCGGACGGCCTCAAGGAGTTCTATGTCGCGCCCTACCGGCGGACTTTCGCCCGCGCGCGGCGCGACGAGGACGACCTGTTCATGCTGCTGGTATTCGCCGAATCGCTCGGCGTGCCCAACCCGGCCGCCTGGTACACCCTGGAGCTGATGCCGGAACTCTACGAACGCTTCCACGACTGGCATCAGCGCATGGGCATGGAGCACTCGCCACTGGATCACATCGGATGTTGCTAGAGCTGGCCGCACAACGACGGGTGCTGTTCATTGGTGGCAAGGGCGGCGTCGGCAAAACCACCGTCGCCGCCGCCACTGCCCTGGCCCAGGCCCGCGCCGGGCGTCGCGTGCTGCTGGTGTCGACCGATCCGGCGCACAATCTCGGCCATCTATGGAACCGCCCGGTGGGGTCCCGCAAGGTTCGCCTGGCCGCCGGACTGGACGGGCTGGAGCTGGACCCGCAGGAAACCGTCGAGGCGCATCTGAATGAAGTCGGCGCGGCCCTGCGCAAGCTGATGCCCGCGCATCTGGCCGGTGAGGTGGACAAGCACATGGCGCTGTCGCGCGATGCCCCGGGGATGCACGAGGCCGCTCTGCTCGAGCGCATCGCCGAGACCGTCGCGCAGGGGCTGTCCGACTACGACCTGGTGGTCTTCGATACTGCCCCCTCAGGGCATACCTCGCGCCTGATGGCACTCCCTGAAATGATGTCCGCCTGGACCGATGGCCTGTTGCGTCGGCAGGAGCGCGGCGCCCGCTTCGGCATTGCGCTGCGCAACCTTGGCCAGGACGATCGCGCCTTCGGTGAGTCGCTGATCGGCCGGGAGCGGGCCGATTCAGGCGAAGACCGCGAGCAGCGGGTTCGTCAGTTGCTCAACCGACGCCGCGAGCGCTTCGGCCAGCTGCGCGAGGTCGTCAGCGACCGCGCACGCTGCGCCTTCGTCATCGTGCTGGCGGCCGAGCGGCTACCGGTTCTGGAAACCATCGAACTGCATGCCCAGTTGACTCGCGCCAACGTCGGAGTGGCCGGGCTGGTCGTGAACAAGCGTTCGCCGGCCGACGCCGGGGCTTTTCTCGCCGAACGCCATGCCCAGGAGGAGCGCTACCTCGACCAGCTGCGCCAGGCATTGCCCGAACTGCCCATCGAGCAGCTGCCGCTGCTTGCCGAGGACATCCAGGGCGAAGCCGCGCTGGATGCCTTTGCGCAACGGCTGGGCGCTGAAGGACAAATCACGTAAAAGACTTGGCGAGACCGGCACTTGCCGTGCGTTAGATAATCCCGTGGGACTGCCCAGGAACCCAAGCATGATTGCCAAGCTGCGCATCATTCTAACCTTTGCCCTGGCTGTGGCTTTCGCCACGGCGATCGGCTCGATCACCCAGACCCAGTTCAACCTGGCGGCCCTGCAATCGCTCGGCGCCCAGATCAGCCTGCCGGTGCGGATGCGCGCCACCAGCCAGGACTTGCTCGGCTTTGCGCCGGTCTACGCCACCATCGTTGGCGTGACACTCCTGTTCGCGCTGCCGATTGCCGCGCTCATCTCGCGCTTTCTGCCGGCCTGGCGCTTGCCGGTGTATTTCCTTGCCGGCGGTGTCGGCTTGTTCCTTGCGTTTCAGGTCGCCGACGCCTTCGCGCCGATGCCGACCCTGATCGCCGCGACCCGCACCTCGACCGGCACCGCCGCGATGATGCTCAGCGGCGCCTTCGGTGGCCTGCTGTTCGCCACCCTGCTGCGGCCCCGCCCATGAGAGTCCCCATGCCCATGCTCCGCTCGCGACGCCTGGCCTCGCTGCTCTGCGCCACCGCCCTGCTCGTCGGCGGGCCGGCACATGCCGTCGACTACCGGATCGAAACGCTGGCCGAGGGGCTGCAGTACCCTTGGTCCCTGGCGTTCCTGCCGGACGGACGAATGCTGGTCACCGAGCGTGTCGGCCGGCTGCGACTGATCGAGGCGGACGGCACCTTGCAGGAGCAGCCGGTAGCCGGCACGCCCAGCGGTTATCAGGATGTTCAGGCCGGGCTGATGGACGTCGCGCTGGACCCGGATTTCGACAAGACGCCCTGGGTTTACCTGACTTACGCCTATGGACGCGAGCAGGCCAACAACACGCGTCTGGCCCGCGGCAGGCTGGTGGACGGTCGCCTGGAGGACGTGCAGACACTGTTCAGCGCCTACCCGACCAAGGCCGGCGGTTCGCACTTCGGCGGGCGCATCGCCTTCCTGCCGGACAAGACACTGGTCCTGACCCTGGGCGACGGTTTCGACTATCGCGAAGAAGCGCAGAACCTGGATAACCACCTGGGCAAGCTGGTGCGCCTGACCCGCGAGGGCACAGCGCCCGAAGACAATCCCTTCTACGGCCGTACCGGCATGGCCAACGAGGTCTACAGCTACGGGCACCGCAACGTCCAGGGCATCGCCTACGACCGCCAGAACCAGCGCTTGTACATCAACGAGCACGGCCCTCGCGGCGGCGACGAGATCAACCTGATCCAGGCCGGACGCAACTATGGCTGGCCGCTGGCGAGCTTCGGCGTCGACTACACCGGAGCCCAGATCACGCCCTACCAGAACCTGCCGGACACCGAACCGCCCCTGCTGCACTGGACGCCATCCATCGCGCCGAGCGCCCTGGCGATCTACGACGGCACGCTGTTCCCCGACTGGCAAGGCGACCTGTTCAGCGCCGCGCTGGTGGCCAAGCAGGTGCGCCGGGTACGCCTGGCCGACGGTGAGGTAGTGGAGCAGGAGGCGCTGTTCGAGGAACTCGACGAGCGCATCCGCGACGTCCGCGTCGGCCCGGACGGCGCGCTCTACTTGCTCACCGACAGCGCCGAAGGCCGCCTGCTGAAAATCACTCCCGCCGAGCAGCCCGAGAGCGAGTGAGGCAGTCGCGCCAAACCGGTGCGATGCCTCTTCCCAGTGCAGCGATTGTCCGTATAGTGCGCCATCGTTTTCGGGATACGCCGACCTTGCGGGGCCTGGCGTGGTCTGACGAAGACGGAACGATCCTTGCGTGACATTGACCGCAGCCCACCACCCCGGCGCTGCGTGACGCCGAACGTCCTACCCGGACCACCGGCCAGATGCCCTGGAGATACACGATGTCTACCGAACCCGTCACTCTGATGGTGGCTCGCCGCGTACGCGACGGCCGTTACCACGACTTCCTCGCCTGGCTGCACGAAGGCGAACAGCTGGCCGCCGACTTCCCCGGCTACCTCGGCTCGGGCGTTCTGGCACCGCCGCCCGGCGACGATGAATTCCAGATGGTGTTTCGCTTCAGTGACGAGCGGACCATGGATGCCTGGGAGCATTCGGCCTCCCGCCGTGCCTGGCTGCAGCGTGGCGATGGCCTGTTCGCCCAACCCCACGAACATCGCGCCCGCGGTCTGGATGCCTGGTTCGGTTCGGGCGACGTACGGCCGCCGCGCTGGAAGCAGAGCGTGGCGATCTGGCTGGCGTTCTTTCCCGTCTCGTTGCTGTTCAATCTGCTGTTCGGCGGTGCGCTGAGCAACCTGTCCCTGGTGGCTCGAATCCTGGTCACCACACTGGCGCTGACGCCCTTGATGACCTACCTCTTCATTCCGCTGTCCACCCGCCTGCTTTCGCCCTGGTTGCAGGCACAGCCACGGCCCCGGGGCCGCGGCCATCCGGCGACGCTCCGCTGATCGACAAGCGGCCTGTAACACGAGAAAAACATTGATGGTGTCCTGTTGACGCCATTAAAGTGCCATCGCTGCGCCACGCCCTGCTCATCTGCCGAGGTGACGCACGGTATTCAAGCGCAGTGATGGCCGGCCGATAGGGATCTCGCGCTCACGCACACAGGCCTCAACGGCACCCGCACTCCGGAATCGATCCCACCACGATCGAGAGGGCGGCGCCGACCCGATCGGACTCTCGATGACTCCCATACGCTTCTTGCCCCGCGCGCTGCGACGCGCCTGCGTGGCCGTACTCCTGTCGAGCGCGCCGTTGTCGACGATGGCTGCCGCGGCTCAGCACCTGACCCTGCTCACCTGGGAGGACTATCTCAGCGCGGAGGTGATCGAGCGCTGGCAAGCCAGGACTGGCGTCGCGATCGAGCAGATCTACTTCGACACCAGTGACAAGCGCGACGAGATCCTCGCAAGGCCCGACCACCACATCGACCTGGTACTCACCGAACGGGTCAGCTCCGAACGTTTCGGCGCACGCGGCATGTTTGATGCCATCAGCGAAAAAAACCTCCCCAACCTCAAACACCTGGCGTCGCCCTGGCGCGATCGGTGCGGCCCTTACAGCGTTCCCTACCTGTGGGGCACCATGGGGATCGCCTATCGCGCCGACCGTCTCGCTGTCGCGCCCGACTCCTGGGCCGACCTGCTGCGGCCAGCAGTGACCAGGCCCCACGTGATCATGATCGAGGACCACGAAGACATCCTCGCAGGCCCCTTGATCTACCTGGGTCAGTCCATCAACACGGCTGACAACGACGCCCTCAAGGCCGCCTTCGAGATGCTCCAGGCGCAGGCGCCGGCGGTGCTCACCTATGAGTACGCCATCACCTCGCTCAAGGCGCAGCGGTACCTGGAGCACGCCGACATGGCACTCGCCTTCAGCGGCGATCAGCACGTGCTCAACGAAGTGGACGGCGTCGAAGGCAAGCCCTGGCGCTACGTCGTACCGAAAGAAGGCACCCTGCTGTGGACCGACTGTTTCTCGGTGCCTTCGCGGACACCCAACAAGGAACTGGCCTACCGTTTCCTGGCGTTTCTCGCCGAGCCGGAGATTGCAGCGCTCAATGCCGAGGCGCTCGGTGTCGCGACACCCAACGACGCGGCGTATTCACTGTTGCCCGAACGCCTGCGGGAAGACCGCTCCATTTACCCATCCACGCCCGTGCTGCAACGCAGCCAGGTCTATGAAGCGCGTCCGCTGGAGTCAACGCAGACACGCCGCCGTATCATCAGCGCCCTGATCAATGCTCATGACGCTCGGTAAACGTGCACTGCTGGTGATCTTTCCGGTCATCCTGATCGTCCAGCTGCTGGCGGCAAGCGCCGCCTACCTGACCCAGCGAGCGTCCCTGGTCGGCCTGGAACAGGCGCGCCTGGACCAGCAGTTGGCGGTACTCAAATCGGCCTTTTCCGACTACCAGGCCTTCAACCGCAGCGTGCTTTACGCCATCAGCAACAGCGAATCACTGCTGCTGTTTCTGCGCGAGTCGGATATCAGCTACCGCAACGAGACCCTGGGCTTGCGCATCCAGCAGAGCATCCGTTCGCTGTCCAACACCACGCTGTCGTTCGTTTCGTTCGCGATCGTGCAGCCCGACGGCCAACCGGCCTATTACTTCGAAAGCAGCCTCTCGCCGTTTTCCACCCTCGGTGCTGCCCAACAGCAGGTGATCGCCGAGGCACGCCGATCGCCTGCGACCGGGAAGATGATCTACCTGGCCGAGGCGGTCGGCGGCCCGTTGCTGCTGCATACCGACTTCATCCTGCCGGCCTCCTCCAGCAGGCCCCTGCCGAGCCAGCGCCAGGACGCGTTCGCATTGCAGTTGGCCGTGCGCCCGGACCACTTCCTCACCCTCAAGCAACGCCTTGAAGCGGAGTACGGCGCGGCCTTGGAGATCGCCGATCGTTTCGACCCGCGCAGCGCCGAACTCACCGCCCAGGTCGGGCTGACGCGCTCGCTGCACGCGCGACTGGTCCCCAGCCCCGACTATCTGGCTCAGCGCCTGCAGGGACTGCGCCTGGCCTTCCTGTTCGGCAGCGCACTGATGTGCCTGGCCTCGATCGGCCTGCTGCTGTGGCTGATTCGCCGCTACGTCACCGCGCCGATCTGCCGCCTGGACGCCCAGCTCACCGACCTGCTGCTGCACCGTCGCGACGCGCTCGACGAACCGAGTGAAGGCGGTGAGATAGGCCGCCTGACCGTCAACATGAAGACCCTGCACGACCGCAACACCACGGCGCTGCAACGCATTCAGGAGATTTCCTGGACCGATACCCTCACGCGCATCAGCAACCGTGCCCACTTCGGCGTGCTCGCCACCGCGATGTTCGAGCAATGCAGCCTCCACGGCGGGCAGCTGGCCCTACTGTTCATGGACCTGGATAACTTCAAGCAGGTCAACGACCAGCATGGCCACGACGCCGGTGATGCCCTGCTCAGGGCCTTCGCCGTTCGCGTGGGCGATGTGCTGCAGATGCACCAGCGCCACCATCCGGGCACCGAAACCACCTTCGCGCGGCTCTCGGGAGACGAATTCGCGATTCTGCTCAAGGCGCCGACACAGGACAACACGCTGCCGGCACTGACCAGTGCGCTGGTCGGCCTTTCACGCGGCGGTTTCAGGCTCGACGGGCGTACCTATCCGGTCAGCGTGAGCATCGGCACCGCGCGCTATCCGGAAGATGCCGGCTCGATCACCCAGCTGCTGACCCGCGCCGACACCGCGATGTACCAGGCCAAGGCCGAAGGCAAGAACGTCGCGGTGCCCTTCTCCGCCCAGTTGGAGCAGCGTGACGAGCGCATCCGCGCGATAGAGGAGCAACTGCGCCAGCTCCACGGCGACCGTGAGCTGGCACTGACCTACATGCCGGCGATCGATGGCCAGGGGCGCGTGGTGACCTGCGAGGCGCTGCTGCGCTGGCATTCGCCGGAGCTCGGCGTGGTCTCGCCCGCCGAGTTCATCCCGATTGCCGAGCGCGCCGGCCTGTTCGCCAAGATCGACGCCTGGGTGGTGGACAAGGCCATGGGTAGCTACGCCGAACTGGCCAGGCTGTTCGGCGAGGACGTGGTGCTGGCGATCAACGTGTCGTCGGCGCAGCTCAACGACCGACGCATCTGCCACTGCCTGATCGAGCGCGCCCGCCATCACGGCATTGCGCCCGAGCGAATCGAGATCGAACTGACCGAGACCTACGCCGCCGAGCTCAGCAGCTGCACCATGGACGTGGTGCAGGCGATTCGCGCCGCCGGCTTTCGCGTGGCCATCGACGACTTCGGCGTCGGCTACACCTCGATCCAGCAGATGCTCGAATACCCCGCCGACACCATCAAGCTGGACATGGCCATCGTCAAGCGCCTGACCCAGCCGGAGCTGCACGAAGGCCTGGCGGCGATCGTCGCCTTCTGCCAGGCCCAGGGCAAAAGGGTCACTGCCGAGGGCGTCGACAGTCTAGCCATGCAGGCGGCGCTGCTCGGTGCCGGCTGCGACCTGCTGCAGGGTTATCTGATTTCGCCGCCCCGGTCACTGGACGAACTGGGCGAATGGTCCGCTCGCCAGTACCGGGAACGCCCCGCACCGCAGCGCGCCGGGGGCTAGCGGCTGCGGTCAGGCGTCGTCCTGTTCCTGCTCCCCGAGCCGTCGATAGAGGGTGCGTCGACCAATGCCGAGCAGGGCCGCTGCACGGCGCTTGTTGCCGTCCACCAGGGCCAGGACATGGCGGATGTAGCGCATCTCCAGCTCCTCGAGGGTGGGCAGCAAAGGGCCGTCGATCAACTGACCCAGCAGTTCCTCGGCGGCGCCCGAGGCGGCCTCCTCCTTGTAGCCGGCGATCCGCGCGGGCAGGTGTTCGAGTTCCAGGGTGCGGCCATGGCAGAAGGTCACGGCCCGCTCGATGGCGTTCTGCAGCTCACGCACGTTGCCGGGAAACGGATAGCGCTGCAGCTGCTCGAGCGCCGCGCGGGACAGTCCGCGTACCGGCCGGCCGTCACGCGCCGCGAAATGGGCGACGAAGCCGGCGGCCAACAGTTCTCGGTCGTCCTCGCGCTCGCGCAGTGGCGGCACCTGCAGCAGGAAGGTCTCCAGGCGAAAGAACAGATCCTCGCGGAAGGATTCGCGCCCGGCCTCGGTTTCCAGCGCGCGGTTGCTGGCGGCGATGATCCGCACGTCCACGCTGAGTTCACGCTCGGCGCCTACCGGGCGGATGGTGCCTTCCTGCAACACGCGCAACAGCTTGGCCTGCAGGGGCATGGGCATCTCGCCGATCTCGTCGAGGAACAGAGTGCCGCCATCGGCCTGCTGGAACAGGCCCTTGTGGGCGCGGCTGGCGCCGGTAAAGGCGCCAGCGACATGGCCGAAGAACTCGCTTTCGAGCAGCTCGGCCGGCAGCCCCGCGCAGTTGATCGCCAGGAACGGCCGCTGCGCCCGATCGCTCTCGGCATGGATGGCGCGCGCCACCAGTTCCTTGCCGGTGCCGCTCTCGCCGATCACCAGCACCGGACCGGCGGCCCGCGCCAGCTGGCGAATCTGGTCGAACAGGCTGCGCATCACCCGACTGCGCCCGAGCATGCCGTGGAAGCGGTCGTCGCTGAGCAGCTGCCGGAAGCGCCGCACCTCGCCGCGCAACCGGCGCGTTTCCAGCGCACGCGCGACGGCAAGGCCCAGATGATCCAGATCCAGCGGCTTGGTCAGGAACTCGTCGGCGCCCTCCTTCAGGGCGGCCACCGCCTGCTGGATGCTGCCAAAGGCGGTCACCACCAGGAACGCCGGTGCCGCCTGCATGCCGCGCACCCGCCTGAGCAGGGCCATGCCATCGGCGCCGGGCAGGCGCAGGTCGCTGACCACCAGATCCGGCTCCCAGCTTTCGAGCAGCGGCAGCGCCTGCTCGGCACTGCTCACCGATTGCACCATCAGGCCGCGGTCTTCCAGCTCCTCGACCAGCAGCTGGCGCAGGTCCTGGTCATCCTCGACCACCAGCACCCGTTCGGGCGTCGTGTCATCCTTTTGCATCGTCAGGCTCCTCTGCGGCCAGCGCCAGGGTTATCCGAAAGGCCGCACCGGGCAGCTGGCCGGTGACCAGCTCGATGCGCCCGCCGCTTTCGGAAACCACCCCATGGGCGACGGCCAGCCCCAGACCGCTGCCCTCGCCGACCGGCTTGGTGGTAAAAAAGGGTTCGAACAGGGTGCTGCGGTGCGCCTCGTCCACGCCCGGCCCGTCATCCTCGACCTGCAGCACCAGCTGCTCGCCGTCGCGCCACCAGCGCAGGAGCACCCGCCCGCCGGGGCTCGCCTGGGCGGCGTTGCGCAACAGATTGGTCAGTGCCTGCTCGAAGCGCGGCGGATCGACCCGGCATTGCAGCGACTCGCCCGGGCCCTGCAGCTCCAGCTTCACCTGCAATGCCGCCAGCTCGTCGGCGACCGCCGCAGCCGCCGAATGCACCAGCACTTCGGCCGGCATGCGTCGCAGCGGGCGGCCGGCCGCGCGGCCGAAGTCCAGCAGTTGCCGCACGATGTCGCTCAGGCGCTGCACCTGGGCGCGTATCTGCAGCAAGCCGCGGCGCTGGGGTTCGTCAAGATGCTCGTCACGCAAGACGCGCTGAGCCTTGCCATCGATCACGCTCAAGGGGCTGCCCAGCTCGTGCGCAACACCCGCGGCCAGCCGGCCGACCGCAGCCAGTTGCTGGCTGCGTTGCAGTTGCGCTTCCAGCTCCAACTCGCGGGTTTTCTGCTCGCCCATCCGCCGTTCGGCCTCGGCGATGCCGTCGAGCATGCCGTTCAAGGCGCGGCTGAGTACGACCAGCTCCGCAGGCCCCGCCGGCGGCACGCGGTGGGAGCGATCGCCACGCCCGACCCGGGCCATGCTCAAGGTCAGTTGCTGGAGGTGCTTGCCGATCGCCGCCCAGTGGCCGAGCAGTATCACCGCGACCAGCACGCCCGCGAACAGGCCGGTCAGGCCCGCCGCACTCAGGCGCAACCGGCGGATGTCGTGCTCGAAGTCGCCCCAGCGGCGCGTGACCTGGAGCATGCCGTTGATCTGCCCGCCGCTCTGCTCGAGCGGTACGAAATAGGAATAGACCTCGTGCCCGCGAATCCGCTGATAGCTGCCGGTACGCTTGCCATCGGCGGTAAGCTCCTGGATGGCGGCTTCGTCCGGATCGGGCTCCACGGCACCGGCGGAGGCGACCAGCTTGCCGTCGCGGTCGTAGACATAGGCGCCGTACACGCGGCCGACGCCCAGCACCGATTCGAGTACCTGTTGCAGGCTGCCATCCTGATCGTTTTCCAGGCTCGCGCTGAGTGGCAGTCGCACCGCCCTGGCCACCAGTTCAACCTCAGCCTGCAGACGCCGTTCGCTGTTGCGCTCGACCGTCCACAACAGCAGTGAGCTGAAGCCGATCATGATCGCTACCAGGGGCAGGACCACCTTGAGGACGAGGGCGCCGCGCAGGCCCGAAAGGCCTTGCCAAATTGCTACATGTGCCATATTGGCACCATACGGCATTGCCCAGCCGAGGTCCAAGGCTCATGCCGTCTTGAGTTAAAATCTTTATATATCAAGTGCTTATATAAGCACCCAGCAGCTGGCACGGCATCTGCTTCAGTCCAACCGTCACTTCAGCAACCGAAGGAATCCAGATGACCATGCTCACCACCCGTATCGCATCGGCCAGCTTGCTCGCTTTGTTCATGGCCGTGGGTGCGTCCCAGGTCTCGGCCCAGACCAGCGGAGCACAGCCACCGGCCGCCCAGCCGGCCCCCGCCATGCAGGCCGCCAACATCAGCGAAGAGAAGCTGGAGAGCTTTGCCGACTCGCTCGGCGAGATCATGCAGATCCGCGAGGAGTTCACTGCCCGCCTGGAAAGCACCGGCGACCCGGCCGAAGCCCAGCAGTTGCAGCAGGAAGCCAACGAGAAAATGATGAACACTGTCGAGAGCAATGACCTGAGCGTCGACGAGTACAACGCCATCAACGAGGCCATCCAGAACGATCCGGAGCTGCGCAACCGCGTCATCGCGATGTTGCAGTAAACCTGCCCTGCGGCAACGACAGCCCCGGCGACCCTTCGCCGGGGCTTTTTCGTCTGCGCTATTCGGGAAGCTCGACGGTCACCTTGATCGCCGAATACCAGGCCGTCAGATCGGCGATGTCCTCGTCGCTCAATCCCTTGGCGATGATGCTCATCTGCGGATGCTGCCGCTCGCCGGCGCGGTAGGCCGTCAATTGGGTACGCAGATAAAGCTCGGAATTGCCGGCAAGGTTCGGTGCATCGGGCAGCTTGCTCAGCCCATCCAGGCCGTGGCAGGCCACGCATACGCGGGCCTTGGCCTTGCCGGCCGAACGATCGGCCGCCTGCACCCCGCCGCCGACGAACGCCATCGCCAGCACCAGTACGCCGAATCGGCGCAGCCCTGATCTCGTCATGCTCCGACCTCCCAGTCCCTGAACGGTGGAAACGCCCATCGCGCCCATCAATTCGGAGCCGAGTAGGAGATGCGGTAGATGGCGCCAGCGGTGTCGTCGCTGACCAGCAGCGAGCCGTCCTTGAGCTGCGCCACATCGACGATGCGCCCGAAATACTCACCCGTCCCTTCGTCCAGCCAGCCTTCGGCGAAGGGAATGGTCTCGCCCGAGGGACCGCTGCCGTCGGCGGCGAAAGGCGTGAACATCACCCGCGCGCCCGCAGGCACGGTGCGGTTCCAGCTGCCCCGCTGGGCACTGAACAGCCCGCCGCGGTACTGCTCTGGAAACATCTTGCCGGCGTAGAAAGTCAGCCCCATGTCGGCCGCGTGGGCCACGGTTTCCACTACCGGCGGCGTCAGCCCCTCGGGCGGCGTGTCGTCGGCGTATTCGGTGGTACGCGTCGAGCCACCGCCGAACCAGGGCATGCCGAACTGCATGCCGGCTTGCGGCGCATGGTTGATCTCACCGGCTGGTACATCGTCGCCCATGCCGTCGACCTGGTTGTCGGTGAACCAGAGTTCCTTGGTCGTCGGATGATAGGTAATGCCTACCGAATTGCGCACGCCGGTGGCGTAGACCTCGCGCTTGCTGCCGTCTCGCTCCATGCGCACGATGCCGCCGATGCCGTGGGTGCGGTAGAGCTCGAGCTTGTCGCGCGGTGGCACGTTATGGGGTTGCCCCAGGGAAATCGTCAGGCGATTGTCTGGCCCCACCGCACAGACCCGGGCGCCATGGTTGTAGCTTTCCTCTTCGCGGGGAATCAGCTCGCCGGTCGGCACCACGATGTCGGCCGCCACGTCCGGCCCCTCATAGAAGAACTCGGCTGCGGGAAACACCAGTACGCGGTTGTGTTCGGCGACGAAGAGGAAGCCGTCCGGGCTGAAACAGGGGCCGGGCTGGGTGAAGCTGATCGCCGGGGCGAAGCGCTTGACCTCGTCGGCGGTGCGGTTCTTGGTGCGATCGCTCACCGCCCACAGGTCGGTCTTGCGGGTGCCGACGAAGACCACCCCGCTGGACGGCCCGACCGCCATGTGGCGGGCGCCGGGCACGACCGCGTACAGGTCGATGCGAAAGCCTTCGGGCAAGCGGACGCGCTCGAGGTTGGCACGGATCGCATCGGCGGTCGGCCCGGTCTGCGGCACGGTTTCCATGTCGAGCGATTGTCCGGTGGTCTTCATCGCACGCATGCGTTCGAGCGCTTCGTCACTGGTGGGCTGCTGGGCGGCGACAAGACCGGCGGCCAGTGCCAGCGCGGCACCAATAGACAAGGATACGGAGTTCATAAGGCACTCACCTCGGCGGGGGCCACCTCGCGGATGGCCGTTGTTGTTGTTTTTTTAAAGCGCCTCCCGAGCAGCGGCCACTCACACCGGCAGCGCTCGGGGAATACGGGCTCGCAACACTGAGCGTAGCGGCTGCCGGCCGCTTTGCCAGAATCGCCAGTGGCCGTAGAGAGGGGACTTTTACCGCACCGGCGACATCGTCCGGGCCACCAGGCCCTCGGCGTGCAGGTGCTCGAACGCTGCGAGGGTACGCAGCACCACGTCTTCGTCGGTTTGCAGGCTGTAGGCCATGTACAGGCCCGTCGCCAAGTTGAGGGTGAAGACGCGCTCGAGGCAGTTCCTGGCGAGCCCGGCCTCGTCGCAGTACAGCTCCACCGCCCGCTCCGACAGCGGCACCAGGTCGACCTGGCCGTTGAACAACAGCTTGATGCTGTCCGCGCTCGAGGCGCTCACCACCAGCTTGGCAAACCCCTCGCCCTGCAGGTAGCGGTACCGGACATCTTCACGCGGCACGCCAATACGGTACGGTTTTGCCTGGCCCAGCTCATCGACCTGGATATCCTCGCGCGCGGGTAGCCGATACAGGTGATAGTCGATCCGCAGGATTTCCCCGACCCAGTGGAACAGGGCCTCGCGCTCGTCGGTGCGGGCAATCAGATAGATCAGCACGTTGGGCTCGCGCAACGCGCTGTCGTAGGCCCGCGCCCAGGGGTACAGGCCGATGCGGTAGTCGTCCAGGCCGGCATGCGCGAGGGTCGCCTCGACCACTTCGGTCGCAGGGCCGGCGACCTTGCCCTGGCGCAGGTAGACGAAGGAGCCGTCTTCGGTGACCACGCGGATACTGTCGGCCCACACGCTGGGCGCGAGGCAGAGCAGCAACAGGGCGACACACAAGATGTTCGGTGACGAAGTCATGAGGGGCTTGGCATCCTAGTCGGCGACCCGGTTGCGGCCCTGCGCCTTGGCCCGGTAGAGGGCCTCATCGGCACGGTGCAGCAAAAGGTCGAAACGGTCCATGGTTTCGGCATCGAACGCGGCCAGCCCGATGCTCAGGGTCACATGCGGCGCCACCGGGGAGTCGCCATGGGACAGCGCTCGCTCGGCCAGTCTCTGCTGCACGTGCTCGGCAGCCCGCATGGCGCTGTCCTGATCGGAGCCCGGCAGGAGCACCACGAACTCCTCGCCCCCCAGGCGCGCCACCAACTCGCCCGCGCGGCCAAAGGTGGATGTCAGCGTTTCGGCCACGACCTTAAGGCAGCGGTCTCCCGCGGCATGACCGTGGGTATCGTTGTAGCGCTTGAAGTGGTCGACGTCGCACATCAACACCGTCAGGGGCTGGTTCAGGCGCTGGGCACGGCGAAATTCCACATCCTTGAGTTCGTCGAACTGCCGTCTGTTGGCCAGGCCGGTCAGTGGGTCGCTGCGACTGAGCTCTTCGAGTCGGGCGTTGGCGGCCCTGAGTTCCGCGGTGCGCTCCTGCACCAGCTCGGCGAGCCGGTCGCGGTGCGCGGCGAGATCGAGCTCGTCCTGGCGTTGCCGCTCCAGGTAGGTCGAGAGCTTGGCCTGCAGTTTGTTGATGCCAGCCTCCAGCAGGCTCAGCTCATCCTGGCGGCGGGCCGAGCGCTCCAGCCGTAGGCGCTTGCCGAGGCTCGCCGGCGACAGCTGCGCCAAGTGCCGGGCGATGACGCGAACATGTACCGTCACGGTCTGGTTGAACATCCACATGATCAACCCGGCCAGCAGCAGCGACTGGATCAGCTGGGTCACGACGATATCGATCAACTGGTGGTAAAGCCGCTCCCAGAGCAGGCTTTCGCTGCCTTCCAGAATGAGCCGCCCCACGACTTCGCGCGCCCCCGGATAAGGCTCGTAGATGAGCGTTCGCGAGAGCGTCGGTGCCCGCTGCGTAGCCAGGTTCTGGCCACTCGAGCGCGTCAGGATCTCAGGCTCGCGGCCGGTACGCGGCAGTTGCAGCTCCACGCGGCCGACGGGCGCCGCCCTGGAAACGCTGTCGAGCTGGTCCGTCAGGGCCTCGCTGTCCATTTCCCAGATCGCCTTGGATAACGTGTTGCGAAACACCTGGTCGATCAGCGTCAGCTCCGACTCCATCGCGTACTGCGCGTTTCCCCAGGCAAACCAGCTGCGCACGCCCACGGCCAGCACGGTGAATAACAGGCAGAAACCCAGCGTCGCGAGCACCAGGCGTCGGCCAAGCGATTGCCTGAGCGGGGCGGGAGAGGACGCGGCGCGATCCAGCGGTTCGGGACGGCCCATCTAGAGCCACTTGCGCGCGATAGCGTCGTAGCGTCCATCGGCACGGACGCGTTCCAGTGCCTGGCGGACACGCTCGACCAGCTCATCGGGCGTATCGCGGCTGAAGGCCATGTTCAAGCCATCGGCGCCACCCAGGTCTCCGATCGCCAATTGGGCAACGGCCACCTCGGCCGGATTACCGGTCGCCTGGCGCACCAGGTAGTGGGCGTTCAGCTCGTTAGAGATCCAGAGATCGACGCGGCCGGCCTTGAGCTTCTCGTAGTTGTGCTCGTACCTGTTGCTCGACTGCAGATTGCGTCCGATGACGAACCCCCTGGCGGTCAGATACTGCTCGCCGACGTCTTGCTTGACCGTGGCGATCTGGTACTGGCGCGCATCCTCGAGACTCTTGAGGTTGAACTGCCGACCCGGCAGGGAAAACAGGTACCAGTCGGTCGAGGCGAGGCTGCCGACCCATTTGAACAGCGCTTCGCGCTGGGGCGTGCGGGCGATCGAGTAGATCAGAACGTTTTTTGCGTTGAGCGCGATGTCATAGGCACGCGCCCAGGGCATCGATTGAATGCTGGCCTCGACGCCGGCTTCTTCCAGTACCGCGCGGACCACTTCGGTGGACAGGCCGGTGAGCTGGCCGTCCACCGTCATGTTGTAGGGCGGCAGCTCCTCGGTGATCACACGGATCGCCGGCTCGGCAATGACCTCAGAGCCCCACCCGAGCCACAGCAGGGCGGGCAGCAGCCATGCACGACAGCGAGGCAGCGGTATGTTCACAAGCAACTCCCAGGCGGTCGACGCCAGACAACGGAGGATCAGAAGGCATAGTGCCATCATCGGCAAACTGATCAAAGTAACTGTTCTTCGGCGGTGCGTGGAGGAACTTCAATACCGGCGCGCCGATGAGGTTTCCCAGGGCCGATCAGCCGACAAGCGGTACCTGGAACCTGGCCACCCGCCACGTTGCCCCGGGCTCATGCTAGCGGCGCCAAGGCCGCAGCCCGCCCGGACAGTGCCGGATGCTCACCAAGTCGAGCCACAGCCGGATACCCGGTGCCGCCGGAAAAAAGACGGACGACCGGCCGGTGATTCGGAACCCGCCGGGCCGTGCGGCGTCCATGCTTCATGGACACACACGACGAAACCCGCTTTCCTCAAGCCCCCTGGCACCTGACCGGCACCGCCTGCGCGTCGGCCTGGCGGGTGCCGGCACGCGACCTGCCACCGGTCCCGAAAGGGCTGGACTACGTCACCCTAGGCGACACCGCGCTGGTGCTGACGATCTGGGCGGCGTATCTGCCCGGCGGCACGCTGGCCTACAACGAGCTGGCCGTGGTGGTGGCGGTACGACGCCACGGCATGCTGGCGCCCACCGGGACCGTGACGCATATATGGGTCGATGACGAGCGCTCGGCCACCGGAGGCCGCGAGCTTTGGTCCATTCCCAAACAACTGGGCGACTTCGTCAGCGAGCCGCATGCCGACGAGAAAGGCTTCGCCGCTCGGCTGAGCACCGACGGCCAACCGGTGGCCTCGGTCAGCTTCGCCCCGAACATGAGCCTGCCGGGGCAACCGAGCGCCAGTGGCTTCGTGATCCAGCAGAACGATTGCGGCCTCTTGCGCACCCGCTGCCGCGGTCGTGGGCGCCTGGTGACCGGCCGTGCCAGCTGGGATTTCGCCGCCACCGGTCCGTTGGCCTTCCTGCACGGCAGAACGCCGATGTTCAGCCTGCGGGTGCGCGACCTGCAGGCCTCGTTCGGCATCTGACCTCGCTTCAGAAATCCTCACCCTCCTGACCGGAGCGCAACCAGCGACCCAGGCCACCCGGCCTCGGCGGCGGTAGCGCCAAGCGCCGGTACAGGCCCCGCTCGGCGAGCACGCCCTCGGCGGCCAGCGCGCCGGCGCGCGTGGCGCTCTCCATGCAGTACGGCAGCGCCGTGTCCACCCAGTCGCCGGCAAGCCATAGGCCCTGCTCCACCGCCGTTTGCGGTCGCGCCGTCTCGGTGCCGGGAAACGCGGCCGGGATGGCCATCGGTATCCGATGCACCGAGGCCGAGAGCAACTGCGCGTGCTGCGCCTGTGGCGCGAAGTCGGTGATTTCGCGCCGGGTGGCCTCGATGATGGCCTCGTCGGAGAGCGCCTCGACCCGCCCGCTCCAGATGATATTGCTGGCGATCAGCGCGCCGCCCCGGGTCGCCGGGCGGATGTTGCTCAGGTTGTAGAAATCGGTGTTGTACCCCTCCGGGCACCAGGGCCGCGCCCAGAACCGCGCGTCGGTTATCGGCCGGTCGAACCACAGGTAGCAGCTGATGTAGGGGCTGGGCTGGAACAGCCGGGCCGTCCGCGCCAACGCGTGGTCGGCCGGCAGCAACGGCGCGATGGCGGTCGGCGGTACGGCCAGCACCACGGCCGGCGCCTCAACCTCGGTTCCATCGCCCAGACGTATACCGGTCACCCGTCCCTGCCCGCGCAGGAACCCGGTCACGCCGCTACCCAGCCGCACGTCGCCACCATGACGCCGGATGAACTCGATCGCTGGCCACGCATAAAGATCGCTGAGCCCGACCTTCGGCATGCCGAAGGCGATGTCGTTGTGGCCGAGGGCCTGACCCAGCAGGCGCATCAGCGAGGCCGCCGAGCAGCGCTCGACCGGCACCGCGAGAACGGCCATCGCCGCCGCGGCCCAGAACCAGTCGATGAAGAAGTCGCTCACCCCGCAGCGCCGCAGGTGCTCACGGCCGGTGATCGCGTCCAGCTTCATCAGCTCCGGCCCCGTACTGCGCAGCGTCTGCCAGGCCAGCCGCGTGTTGCTGAGCAGATGGTGCAGCGGCACGCTGGGCAGAATGCGCGGCAGGTTGCGAACGAAATGCAGCGGCGCGGGCAGGCCGCCGACCTTGAAATGCATCGAGCGGCCCCGATCGAACACCGTCAGCAGCTCTTCGGTCTGCCACAGCACCTGGTCCGCCGTGCCCAGGCGTTCGAGCAGGGCGCACATGTTGGCGTACTTGTTGAGCAGGATGTGCGGACCGATGTCGACGCTGTCGCCCATCACCGGATCGCTCCAGCTGCGCGCCCGTCCGCCGGGCACCTCGGATGCCTCGAAAACGCTGACCGCGAGCCCGGCCTCGGCCAGCCGCACCGCGCAGGACAGCCCGGCGATACCTGCCCCGACGATCACCGCATCAGGCTTCGTCACAGGTAGGCCGGCGCTTGCGGGTCATGGAGCGGCAGGGACAGCCGGGTCAGGGACATGGACGGCATCCACGGTGGGGTTGAAAGCTTCGACAGATCCTGCACCGGGGACGTTCAGCGGCCCGCGCAACGCACGGCGTAGACGGTGTGACAGCGCCTAGGCCGGCGATACTGTCGCAGCCGTCGGACAACACGCCGGGCTCAGGCGCAGGTACCATTTGAATTGAAGCCCGACTGAAAACACGGCCGCCATGCGCCGGCCGCGTTGCCGAACAAGGAAATACCCCCATGACCGACACCACCCAGCAATTCGCCAGCGACAACTACGCAGGCATCTGCCCCGAGGCCTGGGCTGCCATGGCCGAAGCCAACCAGGGCCACCAGCGCGCCTACGGCGAAGACAGCTGGACGGCGCGGGCCGCCGATCACTTCCGCCGGTTGTTCGAAACGGATTGCGAGGTGTTCTTCGCCTTCAATGGCACGGCGGCCAACTCCCTCGCCTTGGCGTCCCTGTGCCAGAGCTACCACAGCGTCATCTGTGGCGACACCGCTCACGTCGAGACCGACGAATGCGGCGCACCGGAATTCTTCTCCAACGGCTCCAAGCTGCTGCTGGCCCGAACCGAACAGGGCAAGCTGACCCCGGAGGCCATCCGCGAGGTGGCGCTCAAGCGCCAGGACATCCACTTCCCCAAGCCGCGGGTCGTCAGCCTGACCCAGGCCACCGAAGTCGGCACCGTCTACCGCCCGGCCGAACTGCAAGCCATCAGCCAGACCTGCCGCGAACTCGGCCTGCACCTGCACATGGACGGCGCACGCTTCGCCAACGCCTGCGAATCGCTCGGCTGCAGCCCGGCCGAGCTGACGTGGAAAGCCGGCGTCGACGTGCTCTGCTTCGGCGGCACCAAGAACGGCATGGCCGTGGGCGAGGCGATCCTGTTCTTCGACCGCAAACTGGCCGAGGACTTCGACTACCGCTGCAAGCAGGCCGGCCAGCTGGCGTCCAAGATGCGCTACCTCTCCGCGCCCTGGGTCGGCGTGCTGCAGGACGATGCCTGGCTGCGCCATGCGGGTAATGCCAACGGCTGCGCCCGCCGCCTGGCGGAGCTCGTGGCCGACGTGCCGGGCGTCGAGCTGATGTTCCCGGTGGAGGCCAACGGCGTGTTCCTGCAACTGTCCGAGCCCGCGATCGAAGCCCTGCGCGCACGCGGCTGGCGCTTCTATACCTTCATCGGTGCCGGCGGGGCTCGCTTCATGTGCTCCTGGGACACCGAGCTGGAGCGGGTCGAGGAACTGGCGCGCGACATCCGCCAGGTAATGGGCGCCTGAAGCGCCTCTGACTCACCAGAAGCAGGCCAGACGACCCGCAGACCGAGGGCAGGCCACGCTCTGGGCCGGATATCGACAGTCGCCTGGCTGAACACAACAGGCGTCACCGCGTGACTCGGTGGCGCCTGTCCCTTTCCTAGCGGCGCCCGGCAAAGCGCTGACGGGCCAGCCGGTACAGGTAGTAGACCACCATCGACACCACCACCCCGGTGGAGATCGGGTCGAGGTACTGCGAGACCTTTTCGTACTGCGACTCGAGCACAAAGCCCGACAGCGCCAACAGCGCCGTCCAGATCAGCGAACCCAGCGTCGAATAGGCCAGGAACAGGAGCATCGGCATCCCGACGATACCCGCCGGCACCGAGATCAGGGTGCGTACCGCCGGGATCAAACGACCAAAAAACACCGCCCCCTTCCCGTGCCGATCGAACCAGCCGCTCGCCTTGTCGATGTCCTCGGGCGACATCGTCAGCCAATAGCCCCAGCGCTTGGCCAAGCGCTTCATGCGCTCTTTGCCGAGCTTGGCACCGGCGTAATACCAGGGCAGCGCGCCGACCACCGAACCGGCCGTGCCGGCCGCCATCACCCCGGCGAAGTTCAGCTCGCCGCGAGCAGCGACGAAGCCGGCCAGCGGCATGATCAGCTCCGACGGAATGGGCGGGAAGATGTTCTCCAGCAACATCAGCGCAAAGACCCCCAGGTAGCCGAACGCTGAAACGATCTCCACGACCTTGTCGAACATCAGTCACCTCCACTGTTGGGTGACGACGCCGGCGATGGCTCAGCCAGCGCCGGCGCGGACTGCGCGGGTAGCGATGCGTAGTAATCGGCGAGCGCCTGCATCTGCTCGGGGGTCAAACGCTGGGCGGCGCTGTGCATGACGTGCGCGTATTCGCTGCCGCCACGTTGGCCGACAGTGAACAGCTCCAGTTGCTGCTTCAGGTAGCCGGCGTACTGCCCGGCAATAGTGGGATACATGGGGTTGCGCGGGCTGGATTTCGGGCCATGGCAATGCGCGCAGGAAGGGACGCCGCGCTCCGGCACGCCGCGTTCGGCCAGTGCCTGGCCCTCGGCGAGCGTGGCGGATCTGGGCATGGGCGCGCCCGTTCGGCTGACGGCTGGCAGTTGGGCGTAGTGGCTCGCCAAGGCTTGCAGCACCTCCGGTTCGAGCCCCGCGGCGATCGGCTGCATGATGCCGCTATGGCGCTCGCCCTTGGCGTATGCCTGCAGCGTACCCAGCAGATAAGCCTCGCTCTGCCCGGCCAACCTTGGAAAGGCGCCTTCACCACGGCCACCGCCATCGGCCGCATGACAGCGGTTGCAGTTGGTCAATACCGGGCCCAGCGGATCCTGCAGAGGGCGCAGGTGATCGGGAGTCACCGGCTTGGCGGTTTCCCCGGCACGCTCCCCCAGCGCCAGTTGCCGGTAGCGCTCGCTCGACATCGTCGGCATTGCCCGGAGAAACGCCACCAGGGCCCAGACCTCATCTTCGCGCTGCCGTGCCGGCCAGGACGGCATGGCGGTGAATTTGACGCCGTTGCGCACGATCCAGAACAGCTCCTGCGGTTCCCAGTGCGCTATCCGCGACGGCAGGAACGGCGGTTCGGGCGTCATCTGCCGGGCGATCAGCGATTGTCGCTGCCCTGGCCCACCATGGCAGGCGACACAACCGGTGTGGTAATGCCCGGCCCCCTTGAGCACCAGCGCCGGATCGTCCAGCGGCGGCACCCTGATGCCCATCGACTGGGTATTCACTGCTCGGCGCATCGCGTAATGAAGGACCCAGGCGGTGGCAGGCCAGTGTCCGGAGCTGGCGCTTACCGACACCAACCCCAGAGAAACCAGGGTAAAGCCGCCCAGCCCGGCGAGCGCTCCCATCAGCGCAATGGCCACGAGCACGCGCATCCAGGAGCCGCCCGTCAGCCAGCTCAGCCAGCGGCGCAGCGACGCCCAGCCTCGCTGCAGCCTTCGCCTAGCTGACCGAAATGGCATCGCGCTTGTCCTGTAGCAGGCCGGCGAGCAGGTACAGCCCACCGATCAGGTAAGACGTGCCGCCGAATGCCAACATGATGATGCCTCCCATTTGCTGGTCCTCGAGTGGGCTCAGGCTCGACAGGGCCGATCCGGTGTGTTCGAACAGCGGTCGGCTCGCCATCGTCAGCAGCACGCCCAACAGGGTCATGTGCATCGAGGTCAGCAGCAAACCGGCGATACCGGCCAGTGCGCGTCTGTGCCGAACGCCGCCGAACGCCGCGAGCCACACCAGCAGTCCGACGAACAGATAGCTGCCCTGCTCCAGCAACTGTGTCGCCTGGGAGGTTCGTGCCGCGTGATGAAGTGCCGGGACGTGCCAGGCCCAGACCACGAACAGCTCGATGACCGAGGCCAGAATCGGGGAAAACACGATGGGCATTCGGTCCGACATATCGAGCCGGCCACCGGCGATCCCGATTGCCAGCAAGGGCGCTGCGACCGCAACCACCATCACGTGCATGAGCATGTGCCCGACGAACAGCTGATCGGCCATGGCGGGCAGCGGGCCGAGCCACACCGCAATCAGCGTACCCAGGCCGAGCACCAGAGACAGTGGACGCCAGATCATGCGCAGCTCCTGATGAAGACAACGCACAACGCCACGAATATCGTCGCGACGAAGCTCAGGCCGCTGAGCAGCAGGGTCGAGAAGCCGAGAAAACGATGGCGATCACCCGGCGTGTCGAAATCGTGCGGTGCCGTCGCATGGCCGAAGCTGTGCAGGCGCCAGCCGCGCCAGCCGGTCAGTGCGATGCCGACAAGCGCGACCAGGGTCAGCACACCGATGCCGATGCGAACATCCCCCAGCTCACCGCCACGCCCCGCCACCTTCGCGCACCACACGGCCGTCGCCGTGTAGGACAACAGGAAGTGCACCGCCCAAATGGTCGGGCTGAACGTGAGCAGCCAGAGCGTGTCGCGCTCTTCCGGCGGCGCTTCGGGCGCCTGTTGCTCGATCGGCCGTGTCTGCTCGCTCATGCGACCTCCGGGAAGCCGGCGATGACCGCGACGGTCACCCCGACGGTGATGAGCATGAAATGCCAGAACAGCGCGACATTGCGGATGTCGATGTCGTGCGCGGCGGTCATGCGCCCGGCGGCACGGCGCGCCAGGCAGTAGAGCTGCATGATCAGGCCGAGAGCCAGGTGCAGCAGGCACCAGAGCACCAGCACCCAGACCGTGGCGGGGTAAACGTCGCGGGTCGGGTCGAGGCCGCTGAAATGCGGGCCGGCCCAGAGTGAGTAGGCGCCCGCCAGAGTGCAGGCCGCCGCCAACCCCAGCGCAAGGTAGAAGCCGGCCGCCCGGTCACGGACGTTGCAGCGCCGGGCCAGTAGCGTCAGGCCCCAGGACGCGATGATCAGGATCAGCGCGAGCACTGGCCAGAACACACCAGGCCCTGCGCCATCGAGAGGCGGGAAATCGTCATGCACGGTCCAGAAGAAGAAGTAGCCGAACACCAGACTGCCGAATGCGCTCATGTCGCCGATCATGGTGATGAACGTCGCCCACCAGCCCACCGACTTGGCACCCGAGGCGTAGAGCGGCACCGTCACGTTCAGGCCGATATCCTTGTGCGCCTTTTCCGGAATCAGCGCGGTGCCGGTCCATAGCCAGACGAGGATGGTGATCAGGGCGAGGCCGCCACTGATCAGCGCGGCGACATACCAGCTGTAAGTGGCAAAAATGAACAGGCCTCCGGTGAAAATCGCCGCCCACATACTGAGGAACGTCGGACCCGGCACGCGCAGGCACTGGACCGGTTCTGCATCGATGATGCTGCTGATCAGCGTTTCGCGCTTGCCCTCCTCGGCGTCCGGCAGATAGAAGCGCCCGGCATCGACATCGCGAGTCAGGCTGGGCTGATCCCAGAGCGGATAGCGGCTCTTGATGATCGGGATCGAGCGCACGCCCCAGGACTTGCCCGGTATCTCGGCGAGCCATTCGAGGGTGCCGGCATTCCATGGGTTGCGCTTGCTGTAAGGCTGCCTTCCTTTGGGCCGCAGCACATCCCAGACCAGTAGCGCGACGCCAGCGGCGAGGACGAAGGCGCCAACCGTCGAGACCATGTTGAGCACATCGAACCCCATCCCCGGCGCATAGGTGTAGACGCGCCGCGGCATGCCCAACAGACCGGTGAAGTGCATCGGCAGGAAGGCGATGTTGAACCCGATGAACATCAGCCAGAAGGCGATCCGTCCGAGGCGATCCGACAGCGTCTTGCTACGCACCAGCGGGTAGAAGTAGTAGAGAGCGGCGATCACCGGAAACAGCATGCCGCCGATCAGCACGTAGTGCAGGTGGGCCACGATGAAGTAGGTGTCGTGCGCCTGGAAATCGAACGGCGCCAGCGCCACCATCACCCCGGTCAGACCACCGAGAACGAAGATCGCCAGCGCGCCGGCGATGAACAGCATCGGCACCGATTTGACGAAGCGTCCCGCCAGCGCCGTCGCGAGGAAGCAGAAGATCTGGACCCCGGTGGGAATCGCCACTGCCTCGGAGGCCGCCGAGAAGAAGGCCAGCGAGATGCCCGGCATGCCCGTGGTGAACATGTGATGCACCCAAAGCCCGAAGCTGATGAAGCCGGTGCCGACCGCAGCCAGCACGATGAAGCTGTAGCCGACGATGGGTCGCTGAGCGGCAGTGGGTACGATGGTCGCCACCAGCGCCACGGCCGGCAGGAAGATGATGTAGACCTCGGGATGACCGAAGATCCAGAACAGATGCTGCCACAGCAGCGGATCGCCTCCGCGGGTGTGGTCGAAGAACGGCCAGTCGAAGGCGCGTTCCAGTTCGAATAGCAGATCGCCGGCAATCAGCGGCGGGAAGGCGAACAGGATCATCCCCGCCACCACCAGGATGTACCACGAGTAAAGCGGAATCAGGTTGATGCGCATCCCTGGCGGCCGCGTCTTCAGCACGCCGACGATCAACTCCACCGCCGCCGCCAGCGACGAGACCTCGATGAACGACAGCCCGAGCAGCCAGATATCCGCACCGAGACCGTCCTGATAGGTGGTGGTCAGCGGCGGATACATGAACCAGCCGCCCTGGGGCGCGACGCCGAAGAAGATCGAGCCGCAGACGAACACGCCACCGATGATGAAACACCAGAAACCGTAGGCCGACAGCCTTGGAAACGGCAAGTCCCGCGCGCCGAGCATCTGCGGCAGGATGAGAATGGAGAAGGCTTCGAAGATCGGCACACCGAAGAGGAACATCATCACCGAGCCGTGCAGGGTGAAGACCTGGTTATAGGTTTCGGCGGACAGCAGGTCGTTGTCCGGCACCGCCAGCTGGGCGCGGATCAGCATCGCCAGCACGCCGGCGAAGAGAAAGAACAGAAAGGCTACGCCGGTGTACCAGAGCCCGACCTCGGTATTGTTCACCGCCGACCAGTAGCGCCAGCCGGTGGGTGTTTTCCAGGCGGCAGCGAGGCGTTCAGCCTGCGCCTTGGTGCGAGCTTCCTCCTGCGGGTCGTGGTCCATGGACTCGCTCATTTCAATCCGCTCAGGTAGTGCGCCATGGCGTTCAGCTGTGCCTCGGGCAGCATGCCGAAGGCCGGCATCCTTACGTCCGGCTTGATCGCGCCGGTGTGGCCGATCCAGCGCTGGAACGCTTCGACATCGGCGGGCAGCGTTCCGGCTGCGAGGCTCAGGCGACCGCCAACGTGGGTCAGATCAGGCCCGACGGCGCCGTCAGCCTCGGTGCCACGGACCTGATGGCAGGCGCCGCAACCGTTGGCGAGAAACGCCAACTGGCCCGCCTGCTGCAGTTCGGACGTCGGCGCTTGCGCCGGCTCGGCCTGTTCGGCGAGCCATCGGTCGAACTCGTCTCGCGGCATCACCACCACCACAAGCTTCATCAGCGCATGGGAAGTCCCGCAGTATTCGGCACAGACGCCGCGGAACGTTCCAGTGCGCGTCGGCTCCAGCACCAGCTCGTTGGTGCGTCCGGGGATCATGTCGACCTTGCCGCCGAGCGACGGGATCCAGAACGAATGGATCACGTCCGGGCTGGTGAGACGGAAGGCGACCCGCTCACCAACCGGCAGACGGATTTCGTTGGCCAGCTCGATCGCCTCGCCCGCCTCGCGCAGGTAGCGCACCCGCCACCACCACTGCTCACCGGAAACCTCGATCCGCAGGGCGACATTCTCGGACGGGCGCAACTGCGGCATCAGCATCAGCCCGTAGATCAGCAGGCCGGTCAGCACCACCACCGGGAAGATGATTCCGCCCCCGATGATCAGCCAGCGGGCGCTGCGAATGCCGTGGGCCTCGGGGTGCGCCTGGGTGGCGTAAAGGGCGATGCCCATCACCACCGTCCAGATCAACAAGGCACCGCCGGCCATCCACCAGAACAGTGTTGCGATGCTCTGCGCCCCGGCACCTGCAGGGTTCAAGGCGGACTGCTGGCCGTCACAGCCCGCCAGCATCGCGAGCAGCAGCAACAGGCCGACGTCATGCGGCCTGGGGCAGGCTCGAGCGAGGTCGCTTGTCTGAATGGGCCACATAGTCCGCCTCGCTGAAGGTCACGTTTTGTGACACCCCCACGACCGAAAAAGTTGATCGAATTTCGTAATACACGGTCGGCGGGACCCTCCCGGCGTTGCGCTGGTCCTACAGGTAGGAGAAATCTCAGGAGAGAGCATGGGCATAGACCAACGCCATCGACACTATTTGCTGACCTTGGTCGGCTTGTTTCTGCTGGTTTGGGCCGTATTGGCAATCGAGCCGTCAAACCGCCATGACTGGCTGCTGGAGAATCTGCTGGTCGTGGGCCTTGCAGCAGCATTGTTGTCGGGCCACAAGTACTACCTGCCCTCTCGCAGCGCCGCGACCCTGATCTTCCTGTATCTGTGCATTCATCAGCTCGGTGCGCATTACACCTACGCGAAAGTGCCCTACGACGACTGGTGGCGGGCGTTGACCGGCAACAGCCTGGACCAGCAGATGGGCTGGGAACGTAATCAGTTCGACCGATTGGCACACTTCAGCTACGGCCTGCTGTTGGCCTATCCGATTCGCGAAGTGCTGATCCGCCTAGGCCTGCGCCCGGGACTGTGGAGCCTGATACTGCCGGTCGATATCGTGCTGTCGACCTCCGCCATTTACGAACTGGTCGAGTGGGCCGGGGCGGAAATGCTCGGCGGCGGCCTTGGGCGTACCTTTCTAGCCACGCAAGACGACCGCTGGGACCCGCAAAAGGACATGGCGCTGGCCGCGGGCGGGGCCGTCATCGCCATGGTCGTCACGGCGTTCGCCGCGAGAGCGCGGCGCTCGAAGCACGGTTCGGGCTGACCAACGACGGGCATCGGGCGCACATGCGGTGCGTCAGGCGTGAACAGACGCGCTGGCGCAGCCCACGGAACAGCCGTGAGCGGCCAGCACGGCTATTCGAAATAGATAACGTTGGCAAGGCAGAAGGCATCCTCAACCCGCTCCAGCCGTCGTCGATCGCAGAGTCAAACTGCAGCGATGCTACCGGCTTTAGCCGATCGGAGTTCTGCACACTGCCTTGACTATTCGCGTGCACGTACCTGATCGCACAGCGTCACCTCAAAGGTTCATGAAGCCCGGCTACGGTCGGATCGAACGTCTGCGCGGGCCTGCCCGTGCAGACGCCACCCCGCAGCCGGAGCACCTATGACCGAACCCGCCCAGTTGCACCATCGCCCGCGCCTGGCCGATCTGCGTCCGCTTGGCCACCCAACGGCCCTGGCGCCGACAACCGAACTCGCCCCGCCACGCACCACACCGGCCGAAGCGCTGGCCAACAGGGACGGCTACCGGGCGGACTTCCTCGGCGCGTTTCAAGTGCCCTGGCCAGGCCTGGCCGAACCCTACCGGGACGATCTCCTGCCGATTCCTGGCAACGCGCAGGACCGGCTCGACTACACGCACTTCTCCATCGCCATGTCCAGGCGCCGACGCCTGGCGCTGTTCGTCGGGGTGAACATCGAGGGCGGCTCGCTGGTCGAGGTGATACGAAATAGGGATCGCTGGGCCTATGACGGGCGCATCCCCTCGGAGGCTCAAATCGGCGAGTTTCTATATGCGGACAACCTGCTCGACCGCGGGCATCTGGTGCGGCGCCAGGACCCGAACTGGGGTCCGCTGGCCGAACAGGCCAACGCCGACACCTTCCACTTCACCAACTGCGCACCCCAGATGGCCGGCTTCAATCAGAAGAACTGGCTGGACCTGGAAAACTACCTGCTCGACAACACCCGCCGCTGGCAGGCGCGCGCCACGGTCTTCAGCGGCCCGATCTTCGGCGAAGACGACCGGCTCTACCGTGGTGTCCCGATACCCAGCGCGTTCTGGAAAGTGGTCGCCTTTCTCGGCGACGACGGCAGACCTTCCGCCACCGCCTACATGATCGACCAGTCCGGCGAGCTCGACCGCCTCACCGCCCTGTTCGGTCGCTTCCGGACCTACCAGCGCAGCGTGCTGCAGATCGAGCGCCTCACCGGCATCGACTTCGGCGCGCTGTCCGACTACGACGGCTTCTCCAACGAAGAACGCGCCACCGGCACGCGCATCGAGGCCGAGGTGCGGGCGCTGGGCGACATCCGGGTGTGACAGCGTCGCCCGCGGCCCGCGCGCCGTGCATCAGGTGGGTTGGCGGCGCACCCGAGCCGGCGGATCGGTTAGAGTCTGGCGAATCGTTCCATCACGAGGAGAACCCCATGCGCTCGCTGCTGACCGCGCTGCTGCTTGCATTGCCCCTGACCGTCACTTCGCTCGCCGCATCGGCGGCCGAATCGCCCGTCGGGCGCTGGCAGACCATCGATGACGAAACCGGCAAGCCCAAGTCGATCGTGACGATCGAAGAATCCGCCGACGGCACGCTGACCGGCAAGGTAGCGGAGATCCTGCAGTCGGACCACGGCCCCAACCCCGTCTGCACGGCCTGCTCCGGCGAACGCAAAGACCAGCCGATCACCGGCATGACCATCCTCTGGGGCCTGAAGCCGGCCGGTGACAACGTATGGAGTGGCGGTGAGATACTCGACCCGTCCAAGGGCAAGACCTACCGGTCCAAGATCACCCTGCTCGACGGCGGCCAGAAACTGGAGATGCGCGGCTACATCGGCGTCGAAGCGCTGGGACGCACGCAAACCTGGGTGCGCGAGTAAGGGTGCGAAGAGCGGATTGATGCACGCCACTGGCGTGACGAGAAGCGTGCGGCCCTGCCTGGCCATCGGCCGCCGCGACCGCAACCTCCTGCCGGTGACAGCGGCCTGCCCGCCTAGGCCGGCTGGCGTTGAGGACGGGTTTGCAGCACCGCCTGAAGCTCATCGACCAACCTGTCGACGTGCTGCAGCCCCTCGTCGATGGAGCGGGCCAGCACCTCGCCCCCGATCTCCTGGCCTTCGATCGCGATGCGGTGGAACCGGGTGATGCCGATGAATTCGAGCGCCGTGATCAGGTTCGGCTCCAGGTGATTCATGTGCGCCATGGGGCCGCCGGGCCCGAAGCCGACGCCGCCCCTGGCCGCGAGAATCACAGCGTGCCGGGGCCGGTCCGCCAGCCTGGGAACGTACGGGTCGGTTGGTCGGCTCTCGTTGACGTCCACCGTCCTTCCGGGGCGAACCACCTGGTCGACCCATGCCTTGAGCGCAGCAGGCATGCCGAAGTTGTAGAGCGGCGCACCGATCACCAGGACGTCGGCGGCGATCAACTCGTCGACCAGTTGGTCGCTCTCGGCCAAGGCCTGCTTCATCCAGGGCAACCGTCGTTCTACGGGCGTAAAGCTGGCGGCGATCCAGTCATGATTGATGAATGAAGGCGGTTTCTGGCCGATGTCCCGGTAGGTAACGGCGTCCTGCGTGCGGGCGGATAGCCACCGGTCTACGAACCGTCGGGTGAGCCTGCGGCTGTGCGACCCGTGTTCATCGGTTCCGGCAAGGCCAGGGCGAGCGCTGGCGTCGATGTGCAGAATACGAAGCATGGCGTATCTCCTCAGTTTCAAGTTGAACTCATCTGAAATGACGACATACTCAGGCTATCGACCCGCATTGATGGCGGACAAACGATCTTTTCTAGCCCACACAGATGACTTCTTTTCATTCATGAAACGTCAGCTCCCCTCCCTCTCCGCCCTGCGCGCCTTCGAGGCGGCGGCGCGCCATGAAAGCGCCAAGCAGGCGGCACAGGAGCTTTCCGTCACGGCCACCGCCATCAGCCACCAGATAAAGGGCCTGGAAACGACGCTGGGCATTGCGCTCTTCGTACGCAGGCCCCGCAAACTGGAGCTAACGCCCCAGGGACGGGAGCTGCAGCAGGTACTGGAGTCGGCATTCGACAGCATCGGGACTGTGGTCGAGCGCCTGAAGGCGGCACCGCCCCGGCAGGCGGCCACGCTGTCGACCACCCCGGCGGTCGCCGTGCGCTGGCTGCTCTGTTGGGTTTGCCTGCTGCGCGAGAGCCATCCCGAAATCGACCTGCGCTTCCACGCCTCCCACGAGCCGGTCGCGCTGGACGGGGTGACCGCCGACCTGGCCATCCGCTACGGCGACGGTCGCTGGCCGGGTCTGGTGGCCGAGAAGCTATTCGATAACACCTTCATCCCGACCTGCAGCCCACTGCTGGGGCTGACCGATGTGGCGCAACTACCGGCCCATCCGCTGATCCACTTTCGCAACAACGATGCCGTTTCGTCCCCGCTGGAATGGGCCACCTGGCAAAAGCTGGCGAAGGTACCGGACCTGGACGTGACGGCCGGACTGGTGTTTTCCGACGAAACCCACGCCATCTCGGCTGCCGTCGGCGGGCAAGGCGTTGCGCTGATGAGCCGCCAGCTGATCCAGGACGAGCTGGATCAAGGACGATTGGTGCAACCCTTCGGCCCCACGATCGAGGGCAAGCCGTTCTACCTGGTCTATCCGGAAAGCCGGGCAAGCGACCCTACGATCCTGGCGATCCGAGACTGGGTGATGTCGATACCGGGCAGGGCTTGAATCCGGATCACGGACGCTCTCCATCGCGGGCGCCCCGTGAAAGCGGTCGGGGACGCCTAGTCTTGACCGCCGCGAATCAGCCGAACGACGACACACCACGCTGCTCAGGCCCCATCCGGTACCTCTGGCAGCCCTCCGGCACGCTCGAGCAGGGCGTCCAGCGAGCCGCGCACCTCGTCGAGCAGGCCCGGGACGTCCAGGTCGAGCAGGCGACCGTCGCGCTTGCGGACGATGCCATCGACGATCACCGTATCGACGTTGGCCGGCGTCGCCGAATAGACCACTAGCGCCGCGGGATCGGTATCGCCGGGCCGCGCCAGGTTGAGCGCATCGAGGTCGAGCAGAATGAGGTCGGCACGCTTGCCTGGGGTGATCGAACCGATCTCGTCCTCCAGCCCCAGGGAACGGGCCGCTTCCAGCGTCGCCAGCTCGAGGATGCGACGCGGTTCGACCGCCGTTTCGGAGCGCTGCGCCCCGGACTCGGTCAGCGCCAGCAGGCGCATGTTGGCGAACAGGTCGGCGGTGCCGGCCAGGGCCGGTCCGTCGATGCCCAGGCCGATGAGCCCAACCGCCTCGTAATCACTCAGGTGCGTGAGGCCATAGCCGACGCGCTGCTCGGTGATCGGCGTCAGCGACAGCGAGGCACCGGCCTGGCGGAACGCCTCGAGCTGTTCACGCGTCGCCCCGGTGGCATGCACGATCTGCACATCCGGCCCCAGCAGGCCACTTGCCACCAGCGCCCCGTTGCGCGCCCCGCCGGAATGCACCGAGACCGGCAGCCCCAGTTGCCGCGCCGCCTCGATCTCCTGCCGACCGACCGCCAGAACGCCCGCATCGTCCCCGCTGCCAACGCCGCGCCAGCCGAGGCCCAGCGAAACCCGCCCCTCGGGCCAGTCCGCCGCGACCCGGGCCAGGTGCTCTAGATCGATGGCATGATCGTCGGGCAGGTCGTCATGGGCGCCGTACAGCAGCCGGGCCCGAATACCGCTGTCACGGTCTTGCTCAGGCTGTCGCGGTGCAGGACGCGCTCGGCGCCCAGCTGGTGGCTCTTGCTCTCGCCATCGAGTTCGAAGACGAAACCGCCTCCGTCGCTCTGGGTACGGTAGTAGCTCTGGTTGTAGCCGTAGCTGAAGGTCCACCAGCCATAAGGAAGGGTGTAGAACAGCCCCTGGTTGGCCGAATGACGATGCTGGTCGCTGACCGCATCGCCACCGGCGCGCAGGCTCAGCTGGTCGGCCAGGCCCAGCGGGCTGTCCCAGTCCAGACCGAGCCCCCACTGCTGCTCGCCGGTGCTTTTCTCGCCATTGTTGTGACGGTTGAAGCTCACCCGCCAGGGCTTGAGTGGCTCGCCCTGCAACTGTACACGGCTGCCGCCTACCTCATCCCCGGGCAGCAGCTCGAGTTGCGCCGGACGGGACGGCAAACGGTTGAGCTGGTCGACCAGTTGCTCCAGCTCACGCAGGTTGACGATCTGGCCGGTGCGGCCGGGAAAGGCCATGGCCAGTTCGCGATCACTGGCGATGGCCGATGAATCGAGCCCTTCCAGAGCGCCTTCGACAACCAGCACCTCCAGCTCGCCATCGGACATGTCCTGCTGCGGCAAGTAGGCGCGGGAGGTGACATGGCCCTGGTCGATGTAGAACTGGGTGACGGCCTTGAGCAGGGCGTTGAGCTGGTTAGCCCCCAGGCACTGGCCGCTGAACGGAGCCAGCAGCGACGCCTGTTGCGCGTCGGAGAGACGGGTGGCGCCCTGGAGGCGGATGGTGGAGATCTCGAAGCAGCGCTCGTCCTCGACCGCCTGCGTCGGCTCCAGCTGCAGTTCGCGGCCCGGCAACTGCTGCAATTCCTCGAGACGCCGACGCTGCTCTTCGAGCAGACGCTCCTGGCGATCGCGGATGAGGTCACGCTCACCGGGCGACGGCAACGTGCCGGGAGCGACCTGGCCAGAGACGGCCTCGGACAACGAAAACAGCACCGCAGCGAACATCAGCTTGCGCATCGCAACCAGTCCTTGGTTTGGCATTCGAGAAGGGCGCAATGATGGCGATATGCCGCGATGGCAGCAACGGCCGAGCATCGGCTTAGCCGCCCCGCAGCGCCAAACGAATCACATTTTCAGAAATTGGCTCGGGACGCCTGGGGAACTATTGGAAGAGAGCGCTTTGAGATCGCGGTCAAGGCCGCGAGTGGCAGACGAAGGGACTGCGTATTTGGATGTCGTCGGCACCTTCCGACAGGCGATTGGCTGGTCGGGCTGCCGAAAAATTCGCGGTGATCGTCTAGATACCTACGCCCTCGCCCTCCGGAGTGATGGGGGCGGAGCTCATGCTCAGCCACCTCATCAAGGCTGGACAACCCGGTCAGGCTATCGCGCGTAGAGCTTTCTACCTCACCTCCATGAGAGTGAACAGCATTTCTCCGGACATGAAAAAGGCGCCCGAGGGGCGCCTTTGTTCATTTCACCAGTCGATCAGACCTTCGCGCGCTCGTAGCGCTTGCGGTCGTTCTCGTTGAGGTACTTCTTACGCAGACGGATCGACTTAGGCGTCACTTCCACCAGCTCGTCGTCGGCAATGAATTCCAGCGCCTGCTCGAGGGTGAACTTGATCGGCGGCACCAGGGCGATGACTTCGTCTTTGCCCGATGCACGCATGTTGTCGAGCTTCTTGCCCTTGGTGGGGTTGAGCACCAGGTCGTTATCACGGCTGTTGATACCACACAGCTGGCCTTCGTAGATCTCGTCGCCTGGGGCCAGGAACAGCTTGCCGCGCGCCTGCAGGGTTTCCAGCGAGTAGGTCAGCGCGGTGCCGGTGGCCATCGAGACCAGCACTCCGTTCTGGCGGTTGGTCACTTCGCCGGCCTTGATCGGGCCATAGTGGCTGAAGGTCGAGGTCAGGATGCCCGAGCCCGAAGTCATGGTCAGGAAGTTGTTGCGGAAGCCGATCAGGCCACGCGCCGGAATGGTGTACTCCAGACGCACACGACCCTTGCCATCGGGGACCATATTGCTCAGATCACCTTTACGCAGGCCCATCTGCTCCATCACCGGACCCTGGTGCTGTTCCTCGATGTCGATGGTGACGTTCTCGTACGGCTCCTGCTTCTCGCCGGCCTCGTTCTCGATGATCACCACTTCCGGCCGGCCCACGGCCAGCTCGAAGCCTTCACGGCGCATGGTTTCGATCAGTACCGAGAGGTGCAGTTCGCCACGACCGGAAACCTTGAACTTCTCTGGGCTATCGCCCGGCTCGACGCGCAGGGCGACGTTGTGCAGCAGTTCTTTCTCCAGACGGTCCTTGATGTTACGGCTGGTGACGAACTTGCCTTCCTTGCCAGCGAACGGCGAGTCATTGACCTGGAAGGTCATGCTCACGGTTGGCTGGTCAACGGTCAGCGGCGGCAGCGCTTCGACGTTGTTCTGGTCACACAGGGTGTCAGAGATGTAGAGCTCGTCCATGCCGGAAACGCAGACGATGTCGCCCGCTTCGGCTTCCTGCACTTCGACGCGCTGTAGGCCGGAGTGGCCCATGATCTTGAGGATACGGCCGTTGCGCTTCTTGCCATCGGCGCCGATGGCAGTGACAGGGCTGTTGGCCTTGATGGTGCCGCGGGCGATGCGACCGATGCCGATCACGCCGAGGAAGCTGTTGTAATCGAGCTGCGAGATTTGCATCTGGAAAGGACCGGACGCATCGACGACCGGCGCCGGGACAAAGTCGACGATGGCCTGGAACAGGGCATCCATGTTGTCGTCCATCTTCTCGTGGTCCATGCCGGCGATGCCGTTCAGGGCACTGGCGTAGACGATCGGGAAGTCCAGCTGCTCGTCGGTGGCGCCGAGGTTGTCGAACAGGTCAAACATCTGGTCGATGACCCAGTCAGGACGCGCGCCCGGACGGTCGATCTTGTTCACCACAACGATGGGACGCAGGCCGGCCTTGAACGCCTTCTGGGTCACGAAGCGGGTCTGGGGCATCGGGCCATCTTGGGCGTCAACCACCAGCAGCACGGAGTCGACCATGCTCATCACGCGCTCGACTTCACCGCCGAAGTCGGCGTGGCCGGGGGTGTCGACGATGTTGATGCTGTAGTCGTGCCACTTCAGCGCGGTGTTCTTCGCCAGGATGGTGATGCCGCGTTCCTTTTCCTGGTCGTTGGAGTCCATCACCCGCTCGTTTTCCAGTTCCTTGCGGTCCAGGGTGCCGGACAGGCGCAGGAGCTTGTCGACGAGGGTGGTCTTGCCATGGTCGACGTGGGCGATGATGGCGATGTTGCGTAGATTCTCGATCACTGTGTGTTTCCTAAATGAAAGCTGGAAGCTTGAAGCTGAAAGCTAGAAGTAAAGGCAGAAATACAAAGGCCAGCATCGGGGGGCTGCTTGCGGCGGATGATGACGCAATTGGCAGGACGGTTGGTCATGACTTCCAGCTTCCCGCTTCAGGCTTCGAGCTCGCAGGTCGATAGACCCGCACGTTCTGATGCCCCTCGCTCACCAGGTGATGAGCATGCAGGCGGCTCATGACACCTTTATCGCAGTACAGCAGGTACTGGCGGTTGTCATCCAGCTCCTTGAAGCGGCTGTTGAGCGCATAAAAGGGCAACGGTTGCACTTCGATACCCGACAGCTGGAGAGGTTCGTCCTCGGCGCTGTCGGGGTGACGGATGTCGAGGATCACCTGACCGGGAAGCGCTTCGCGCACTTCCTCGATCGGCAGGTCCTTGCCCAGTTCGTCGATCACCCGATCGATGGGCACCTGGCGAGCGTTTTCCAGCGCGCGCTCAAGAATCGCCATGTCGAACTGCTTTTCTTCGTATTCGATGCGAGCCCGCTTGGCGCGGGTGGTCGGATTGACCGAGATGACCCCGCAGTACTCGGGCATGTGCCGGGCGAAATCGGCCGTGCCGATGGCGGTCGCGGTGTCGATGATGTCCTGCTTGTGGCTGGCGATCAGCGGACGCAGCACCAACATGTCGGTCGCCGAATCGATTACCGAGAGATTCGGCAGCGTCTGGCTGGAGACCTGGGAAATCGCCTCGCCGGTGACCAGCGCATCGATCTGCAGCCGTTCGGCAATCTGCGTCGAGGCGCGCAGCATCATGCGCTTGAGCACCACGCCCATCTGGCTGTTATCGACTTTCTCGAGAATCTCGCCGACCACTTCCTCGAACGGCACGCTGATAAACAGCACGCGGTGGGAGCTGCCGAACTTCTTCCAGAGATAGTGGGCCACTTCCATCACGCCCAGCTCATGGGCGCGCCCGCCGAGGTTGAAGAAACAGAAATGGGTCAGCAGCCCGCGGCTCATCATCTGGTAGGCCGCCACGGTCGAGTCGAAGCCGCCGGACATCAGCACCAGCGTTTGCTCCAGCGCGCCCAGTGGATAGCCACCTACGCTGTCGTGCTGCTGGTGGACGACGAACAGGCGCTGGTCGCGGATTTCCATGCGCACCTGGATTTCGGGATCCTTGAGCGAGATGCCCGCGGCCCCGCACTGCTGGCGCAACTGGCTGCCGACGTGCCGCTCGACGTCCATCGAGCTGAACGTGTGCTTGCCGGCGCGCTTGCAGCGCACCGCGAAGATCTTGCCCGGCAGGCGGTCGGCGTAGTGCGCCTTGCACTTTTCCACGATGTCGTCGAGATCGCCCAGCGGGTACTCGTGCACTTCCAGGAAGTGGCCGATGCCCGGCGTGCAGCGCAGCCGCTCGATCATCTCGCGCAACGTCCTGGGCTCGGTGACGCTGGTCTCCACCTCGAGGTTGTCCCACACCCCTTCCACCGAGAGCTCGGGATCCAGATCACGCAGCACGGCACGGATGTTCTTCGCCAGCTGGCGAATGAACCGCTTGCGAACCGGCCGGCTCTTGATGGTGATTTCAGGGAAAACCTTGACGATCAGCTTCATGGAGAAAACGAGGACGTCTGCACGGCGGAAAAAGAGGGGGGCGGAGTATAGCGGAAAGTGGTCAACCTTTAACCAACTTTAATCTCTGGCCGCGTCATGCACCAAAATGAAACAAAACCAAGATAAGGCGCACCAATAAAGTGCCTTAATGGGTCTTTTATAGGGCTCATCGGCTCGCCTCACCCCGTTTTCGCTGGCCCGGACCCATCCTTGGGCACTGGCATGCAATTTGCTCTCTTGTGAGGCAGGTTGCCTTGGCGGAACATCCCTGCCCGGCTTCATCCTGATTCGGAAGCTCTGCCATGCTTCCACCACTTGGAGAAAACCATGTCGAAGTCGCTTCAACTGATCAAAGATTACGATGTGAAGTGGATTGATCTGCGCTTCACGGATACCAAAGGCAAGCAGCAGCACGTGACCATGCCGGCTCGCGACGCCGACGACGATTTCTTCGAGCACGGCAAGATGTTCGACGGCTCCTCGATTGCCGGCTGGAAAGGCATTGAAGCTTCCGACATGATCCTGATGCCGGACGACAGCACCGCGGTGCTGGATCCGTTCACCGAAGAGCCGACCCTGATCCTGGTCTGCGACATCATCGAGCCCTCGACCATGCAAGGCTACGAGCGCGACCCACGCGGCATCGCCAAGCGCGCCGAGGAATTCCTCAAGTCGACCGGCATCGGTGACACCGTATTCGTAGGTCCGGAACCGGAATTCTTCGTCTTTGACGAAGTGAAGTTCAAGTCCGACATCTCCGGCTCGATGTTCAAGATCTTCTCCGAGCAGGCTTCCTGGAACACCGACTCCGACATCGACGGCGGCAACAAGGGCCACCGCCCGGGCGTCAAGGGCGGCTACTTCCCGGTACCTCCGGTCGATCACGACCATGAAATCCGCACCGCCATGTGCAACGCCCTGGAAGAAATGGGCCTGGTCGTCGAAGTCCACCACCACGAAGTGGCGACTGCCGGCCAGAACGAAATCGGCGTGAAGTTCAACACCCTGGTGGCCAAGGCCGACGAAGTCCAGACTCTCAAGTACTGCGTGCACAACGTCGCCGACGCCTACGGCAAGACCGCGACCTTCATGCCGAAGCCCCTGTATGGCGACAACGGCTCGGGCATGCACGTACACATGTCGATCTCCAAAGACGGCAAGAACACCTTCGCAGGTGAAGGCTATGCCGGCCTGTCCGATACCGCCCTGTACTTCATCGGCGGCATCATCAAGCACGGCAAGGCGCTGAACGGCTTCACCAACCCGTCGACCAACTCCTACAAGCGTCTGGTCCCGGGCTTCGAAGCACCGGTCATGCTGGCTTACTCGGCCCGCAACCGCTCCGCCTCGATCCGCATTCCCTACGTCAACAGCCCGAAGGCTCGCCGTATCGAAGCGCGCTTCCCGGACCCGGCTGCCAACCCGTACCTGGCCTTCGCAGCACTGCTGATGGCCGGCCTGGACGGCATCCAGAACAAGATTCACCCCGGCGATGCTGCCGACAAGAACCTGTACGACCTGCCGCCGGAAGAAGCTGCCAACATCCCGCAGGTATGCGGCAGCCTGAAAGAAGCGCTGGAAGAACTGGACAAGGGCCGCGCCTTCCTGACCAAGGGCGGCGTGTTCACCGACGAGTTTATCGACGCTTACATCGAGTTGAAGGCGGCCGAGGAAATCAAGGTACGCACCTTCGTACACCCGCTCGAATACGATCTGTACTACAGCGTCTGATCCCTGCGGCATAGGCGTGACGAGAGGCCTCCTTCGGGAGGCCTTTTTCGTTTAGGCCAGACAACGGGCACGCGCTCACAACGCCGTATCGTCGCGCTTGCCAGCGACGGGTGCCGGTGCAATCTTAGCCGTTCATCTCGACGGAGACCGGACATGCGCGCCCTGCTCGCTAGCTTGATGCTGCTTCTGGCCCTGCCAGCCGCGGCACAGATCTACAAATACACAGACGCCAATGGCAACACGGTCTTCACCAACCAGCCGCCGGACGGCGTGAGCGCCGAGTCGGTGGAGCTGCCGCCTACCAACACGGTCGATATCAAGACTCCCGCACCGCCGCCGCCATTGCCCTCGGACAGTGAAACGGCAAGGACCGCCGCGCCCTATTCGCAACTCGCCTTGGCGGGCATCCCGGACGAAGAAGCGCTGCGCGCCAACAACGGCACCTTCAGCGTCGGCGTATCGATCGATCCCGCGCTGCGCCCCGGTCACAGCCTGCGCCTGCTGCTCGACGGGCAGCCTTATGGTCAGCCTACCAACGTACCCATGTTGCAGCTGGTCAATGTCGATCGCGGCGAGCACAGCCTGGCCGTCGAGGTTCTCGCCAATGGGCGCTCGATTCAGCAGAGCGCACCGGAGGTGTTCACGATCCAGCGCGTCAACACCAGCAGCCCGGCGCTGCGGCCGAAACCGACACCGCCCGCTCCACCCAAGAAAGGGCCGTGACCGCCATGTGTCGTCTGCTTCTGTGCCTGATGCTGTTCAGCCCGCTGGTTACGGCCCAGGTCTATACCTACATCGACCAGGACGGCAATCGGGTCTTCACCGACCGTCCGACGGAGGGGGCCAAGGCCATCGAGCTGGCGGCGCCTAACGCCATGCCGGCACCGCAGGCTCGACGTCTTGCACCGCTACCCTCGGCGGACGAGAACAAAGCCAAACCGGCGCTGGGCTATGGCCTGCTGCGGATACTGGTACCCGGCCCGGACGCGACGGTCAACAACAACGCCGGCGATCTGATCGTGACCGCCACCAGCGATCCCGCCCTGCAGGAAGGACACGCCTACCGCCTGATCCTGGATGGCCAGGTCAGTGGATCGCCCGGCCGCAGCCCCGTCTTCGCCCTGAGCAATCTCGACCGCGGCACACACCACATCTCGGTCGAGATCATCGACCAGGGCGGCCGCATTCTGGAAAAGACGCCTAGCCAGCCCTTCCATGTGAGGCGCGTCTCGCTGGCCCAGAAACGTATGGTCAACCCATGCAAGAAGAACGACTACGGCGTACGCCCGGAATGTCCCATCGCGGACAAGCCCAAGGAAGAAGGCGGCATGAGCATCCTGCCCTTTTTCTGATCGCTGTTTGCACTTTTTTGGTGCATAAGCTTGCTTTCTATTCCCTTCAACACCATTTTGGTTCAGCGCGCGCCCTGACGGGCGCCGTGGCATGCAGGCCTGCGCCGCTATGGCGCGCTTTGGTTTGCTTCTTGCATTTCATGATCACCCACCGAATGCAGACAAGCCATGATCAACGATGCCCTGCAGAGCCTGCTGCTAGAGAATCTCACCACCGCGACGCTGCTGCTCAACGCCAAGCTTCGCCTGGAGTACATGAACCCGGCGGCCGAGATGCTGCTGGCGGTGAGCGGACAGCGTAGCCACGGTCAATTCATCAGCGAGCTGTTCACCGAGTCGCCCGAAGCCTTGGCCGCACTGCGCCAGGCGGTGCAGGAAGCTCACCCGTTCACCAAGCGCGAGGCTGTGCTGAACTCCGGTAATGGCAACACCCTGACCGTGGATTACGCGGTGACGCCGATTCTCTGTCGCCGGGAAACCATGTTGCTGCTCGAAGTACATCCCCGGGACCGATTGCTGCGCATCACCAAGGAAGAAGCACAGCTGTCCAAGCAGGAAACCACCAAGATGCTGGTGCGCGGCCTGGCCCACGAAATCAAGAATCCACTGGGCGGCATTCGTGGCGCCGCTCAACTGCTCGCCCGCGAGCTGCCCGACGAGCAGCTGCGCGACTACACCGAAGTGATCATCGAAGAGGCCGACCGCCTGCGTAATCTGGTCGACCGCATGCTCGGCTCGAACAAGCTTCCGTCGCTGTCGATGACCAACATCCACGAGGTACTCGAGCGCGTCGCCAATCTGATCGAAGCCGAATGCCAGGGCGGCCTCATTTTGGTGCGCGACTACGACCCGAGCATTCCCGAAGTCCTGATGGATCGCGAGCAGATGATCCAGGCGGTGCTGAATATCGTACGCAACGCCATGCAGGCCCTGGCCAGCCAGAGCGACCTCGGACTCGGTCGCATCACCCTGCGTACGCGCACCCTGCGCCAGTTCACCATCGGTCATATCCGCCATCGACTGGTGACGCGCATCGAGATCCAGGACAACGGGCCGGGTATACCGGCCGAACTGCAAAACACGCTCTTCTATCCGATGGTCAGCGGACGCCCCGACGGCACCGGGCTCGGCCTGGCCATTACCCAGAACATCATCAGTCAGCACCAGGGTCTGATCGAGTGTGAGAGCCACCCCGGCCACACCACGTTCTCGATTTTCCTGCCGCTCGAACAAGGAGCCCTTGCCCCATGAGCCGAAGCGAAACCGTCTGGATCGTAGATGACGACCGCTCCATCCGCTGGGTATTGGAGAAAGCCTTGCAGCAGGAGGGCATGACCACCCAGAGCTTCGACAGCGCCGACGGCGTCCTCGGCCGCCTGGCACGCCAGCAGCCCGACGTGATCATTTCCGACATCCGTATGCCCGGGGCCAGCGGTCTCGACCTGCTGGCACAGATCCGCGAGCACCACCCGCGCCTACCCGTGATCATCATGACCGCGCATTCGGACCTCGACAGCGCAGTGGCCTCCTACCAGGGGGGCGCCTTCGAATACCTGCCCAAGCCGTTCGACGTCGACGAGGCGGTTTCGCTGGTCAAGCGCGCCAACCAGCACGCCCAGGAACAACAAGGTCTACAGGCACCCGCCGACCTGCACCGCACCCCTGAAATCATCGGCGAGGCGCCGGCGATGCAGGAGGTATTCCGCGCCATCGGACGCCTGTCGCATTCCAACATCACGGTGCTGATCAACGGCGAATCGGGCACCGGCAAGGAACTGGTCGCCCACGCGTTGCACCGCCACAGCCCGCGCGCCGCATCGCCGTTCATCGCTCTGAACATGGCCGCGATCCCGAAGGACCTGATGGAATCGGAGCTGTTCGGCCACGAGAAAGGGGCGTTCACCGGTGCGGCCAACCAGCGTCGCGGCCGTTTCGAACAGGCCGACGGCGGCACCCTGTTCCTCGACGAGATCGGCGACATGCCGGCCGACACCCAGACGCGCCTGCTGCGCGTACTGGCTGATGGCGAGTTCTACCGGGTGGGCGGACATACGCCGGTGAAGGTGGACGTGCGCATCATCGCCGCCACGCACCAAAACCTCGAAGGATTGGTGCAGGCGGGCAAGTTCCGCGAAGACTTGTTCCATCGCCTGAACGTCATCCGCATCCACATCCCGCGCCTGGCGGACCGCCGTGAGGATATTCCGGCATTGGCGCGTCACTTCCTCGCCAGCGCCGCTCAGGAACTGTCGGTCGAACCCAAGCTGCTCAAGCCACAGACCGAAGATTACATGCGCCACCTGCCGTGGCCGGGCAACGTGCGCCAGTTGGAGAACACCTGCCGCTGGATCACGGTGATGGCGTCCGGGCGCGAGGTGCATGTCGACGACCTGCCGCCGGAACTGCTCAGCCAGCCGGCCGACGCGCAGCCGGCGAACAATTGGGAACAGGCGTTGCGCCACTGGGCCGATCAGGCGCTGGCGCGCGGCCAGTCGAACCTGCTCGACGAGGCGGTGCCGGCGTTCGAGCGGATCATGATCGAGACCGCGCTCAAGCACACCGCTGGGCGCCGGCGTGATGCGGCGATCCTGCTCGGCTGGGGGCGCAACACCCTGACCCGCAAGATCAAGGAACTGGGCATGCGCGTCGACGGTGCCGACGACGAGGAAGGCGACGACGCCTGATTCGCCTACGAAAAGCCCGGCGTCTGCCGGGCTTTTCGTTCTTCCCTCTTTTATTGCGGCGCGAGCGAAACCCTCACCCCCCAGCGCCCCTCCTCCTTGCCTTCATTCAGCGTCGCCCGTAGCGGCCGGGTCGCGACGAAGTGCAGCAGCAAGCCTCGCTCGGTGTTCTGCAGCCGCCAGCTGACCACCCCTGCGGCGCCGTTCAGTTGACCGTTCTGCGCCGCCCCCTGCGACTCGAAGAGGATGGCGAAAGCGCCGTCCAGATGCTGCTCCTGGCGCGGCGGCTCGCGGCTGAACCAGAGCTGCACCCCTTCGCCGAACGGCACGACCTCCAGCAGCTCCACCGGCCCGGGCGCCGTGAGCCGACCGATCATCACCCCCACCAGCAGACCGATCAGCGCCAGCGAGGCGAGAAAGCGACGCCACAGGCGAGGTCGCGGATCCTCCGGCGCAGTAGAATGGCGGTCGTCTTCCGTATCGGTGCCCTGCATGTTCCACGTGATCCTCTTCCAGCCGGAGATTCCGCCCAATACCGGCAACATTATCAGGCTCTGTGCCAACACCGGGTGCGGCCTGCACCTGATCGAGCCGCTGGGCTTCGAGCTGGACGACAAGCGCCTGCGCCGTGCCGGGCTGGATTATCACGAATACGCACCTCTGCAGCGCCACCCGGACCTCGACAGCTGCCTGGATCTGCTCGGCCTGCCGCGCCCCGGCAGCGCTCCGTCAGACGATGGCCCCCGGCTGTTCGCCTTCACCACCAAGGGCTCGCAGCCCTTTCACGAGGTGGGTTTTCGGCGCGGCGATGCCTTCCTGTTCGGCCCGGAGAGCCGGGGCCTGCCGACCGAGATCCGCGACGCCTTTCCCGAGTCGCAGCGCCTGCGGCTGCCGATGCAACCGGACAGCCGCAGCCTGAACCTGTCAAACACGGTCGCGGTAGCAGTCTATGAAGGCTGGCGGCAGCTCGGTTTCGCGACCCGCTGATCGGCCGCTTTGTATCAGGCCTTTGCCTGATCGCCCCGCTCGACGGATCGTCCTGAACGATCGACAGAGGGCCACGTCGTAACAAAGAAGCCCACCGCGCCGCCGAGCGCCAGAACAGGGGAACGACGTGAGCAAGCCGAACTTCAAGCCCTACACCTCACCCGCGGGCGGATGGGGCTCCGCCTATTCCGTAGCCAATATTCTGATCCGTCAGAAGGTCTCGCCGAGGAACGCCGCGCTGCTGCTCAAGCAGAACAAAGCAGTCGAGGGGTTCGCCTGCGTCAGTTGCGCCTGGGCAAAGCCGCACCCGGCCAAGCCGCTGGAATTCTGCGAGAACGGTGCCAAGGCCACGGCCTGGGAGAACACCAGCCAGCGCTGTGGGCCGGACTTCTTCGCTCGGCATTCGGTCACCGAACTGCTCAACTGGGCCGACTTCGACCTGGAGCGCCAGGGCCGGCTGACCCATCCCATGCGCTACGATCCGGCCAGCGACCGCTATCAACCGGTCAGCTGGGATGAAGCGTTCGAGGAGATCGGCCGCGAACTAAAGGCGATGGCCGACCCCAACGAAGTGGTCTTCTACATGTCCGGCCGTGCGTCGCTGGAGACCGCCTATGCGTTCAGCATCCTGGCGCGGATGTACGGCACCAACAACCTGCCCGACAGCTCGAACATGTGTCACGAAAGCACCTCGATCGCGCTTCCGGAAAGCATCGGTGTGCCGGTGGCGACCGTCACCTTGCACGACATGAAAAAAATGGACGGCATGCTGTTCTTCGGCCAGAACACCGGCACCTCCAGCCCGCGCATGCTTCATCAGTTGCAGGAAGCCCGCGAGCGGGGCGCACCGATCATCACCTTCAACCCCATCCGCGAACGAGGCCTGGAACGCTTCGCCAACCCGCAGTCTCCAGCCGAGATGGTCACGCCGAAGGAGACGGTGATCAGCACCCAGTATCACCAGCTGCAAATCGGTGGCGATATCGCAGCCATCGCGGGCATGTGCAAGGCACTGTTCGACCTGGACGACCAGGCAATCGCTGCCGGTAGCCGACGCGTGCTCGACGTGGCCTTCATCGAACAGCACACCCACGGTTTCGAGGACTTCGAGCGCAAAGTACGCGGCTACGACTGGAAGCAGCTGGAGCGCCGTTCGGGCCTGACCCGCGGGGCGATGGAGGCTGCCGCGCGCAGCTATGCCTCCTGCGAGCGGGTGATCGCGGCCTACGGCATGGGCCTGACTCAGCACCGCTACGGCGTGCAGACGATCCAGATGCTGGTCAACCTCCTGCTGCTGCGCGGCAACATGGGCAAGGAAGGCGCCGGCATCCTGCCCGTGCGCGGCCATTCCAACGTCCAGGGCCAGCGCACGGTAGGGATCACCGAAAAGGCTGCGAAGGCGCCCGCGGACAATCTGCGGCGCCAGTTCGGCTTCGAGCCGCCGAGCGAGGATGGCGTCAATACCGTCGAGGCCTGCGAGGGAATCCTGGCGGGCCGGATCAAGGGCTTCGTCGCAATGGGCGGCAATTTCGTGCGCGCCGTTCCCGACACGTTGCAGATGGAACCGGCCTGGCGCCGGATGCGCCTGTCGGTCCAGGTATCGACCAAGCTCAATCGGACCCATCTGATCACTGGCCAGGTGAGCTACATCCTGCCGTGCCTTGGGCGCACGGAGATCGACCGCCAGGCCACTGGCGAGCAGTACAACACGACGGAAGACAGCACCGGCTGCATCCGGGCCTGGCGCGGCGTGGCCACGCCCGCGCACGAGGGACTGCTCTCGGAGCCTGCCATCGTCGCCCGCCTGGCCAAGGCTGCCCTGGCGCCGAACCCGAAGCTCGATTGGGATGCCTGGGTCGCCGACTACAACCTGATCCGCGACGCCATCGCCGAGAGCTATCCGGACATTTTCCACGACTTCAATGTACGGATGATGGAGCCGGGCGGTTTTCATCGGCCGCTCGGGGTCAGCAAGCGCGAGTGGGCCACCGAAACCGGCAAGGCCAATTTCATCAACCCGCCGTCGCTTTCCGAAGATCCGGACACCGAAAAAGGCGGGCACGAACGGCGCGATGTTCTGCAGCTGATGACGCTGCGCAGCAACGACCAGTTCAACACCACGGTGTACGGCTACAACGACCGGTTCCGCGGCATCAACGGCACCCGCGCGGTGATCATGATGAACCGCAACGACATCGGCCGGCTGGGGCTCGCCGAAGGCGACAAGGTCGAGGCGATCACGGTCACCGACGACGGCGTGCATCGTGTCGTCGCGCCCCTGCGGGTGACGCCCTACGACATTCCCGAAGGCTGCTGCGCCGGCTACTACCCCGAGTGCAACGCGCTATTGCCGATCTGGCATCACGCCGAACGCAGTAAAGTGCCGGCGGCCAAGTCGATACCGGTCAAGTTACGCAAGATGCTGCACCTGACCGATCGCTCGAGCGTGCCCATCGAACCGCTGCCACCGGCCGGCGCCGCCTGATCCACAACCTGCGGCGGCCTGACTCGGTCGTCGCAGCCTGCGTCAGTCGCGGGGAGCGTAGGCGAACACGTCGGCGCGCATCTGATGCGCATCCATGCCGGCTTCGACCAGCGCATCGAGCGTGCCGTACACCATCGCCGGCGAGCCGCTGGCATAGACGTGCAGGGCACCGAGGTCGGAGAAATCCTCGCGGATCGCTTCGTGCAGCATGCCGCAGCGCCCTTCCCAGCCGCAGAGGTCGCTGACCACCTGGTGCAGGGTCAGGTTGGGTGTCTGCAACCACTGGTCCCAGCCGGCGATGTAATAGAAATCGTCCGGCTGACGCGCCCCCCAGTACAGGTGAACCGGATGCGCGAAGCCTGTGGCGCGGCAGTACTCGACCAGGCTGTGCATCTGCGCCATGCCGGTGCCGGCGGCAATCAGCACCAGCGGTCCATCAGGCAGTTCGGCGAGATGAGTGTCGCCGAAGGGCATCTTCACGCGCACGCTGCTCTGCTCGCGCAGATAGCCGATCAGCCCGATATTGGTGTCGTCACGCGCGAGAATATGCAGCTCGAGTTCGCGGCCCGATTGCGGAGCCGAGGCCAGGGAAAACGCGGCGAATTCGCCGTCCTGGCGCTGCAGCAGCAGGTATTGCCCGGCGTGATAGCGCGGCGCCTTGCCGGCCGGGGCCAGCAGCCGCACGCGAAACACGTCGCCGCCCACCGCCTCGCACTCGGTCACCTGGCAGCTGAATTCGCGCACCGGCAGCTCGCCGGGCGCCAGCACGCCATCCCAATGCAGCACGCAATCTTCCAATGGTACGGCCTGACAGGTCAGCAGCTCGCCCTGTTCGATCGTCTCGAAGCCCTGCTGCACACGTCCCTCGACCAGCAATGCCGCGCATACCAGGCAATTGCCGTTGCGGCAGCTGTGGGGGCTTTCATAGCCCAGGCGCCGAGCCGCATCGAGGATGCGCTCGCCGGGCAGGGTCTGCAGCACGGCGCCGGAAGGTTGCAGCGTCACTCTCATCAAAAAGTCGTTCCCGTACAGGCAAGTGGAGCGCCACCGCGAGCGGCGGCGGCTTAATCAGTCGATTCCCAGCTGCGACCAGAGTTCGTCGACACGGTGCTTGACCGCCTCGTCCTGGACAATGGCGCGACCCCATTCCCGCGAGGTTTCGCCCGGCCACTTGTGGGTCGCATCGAGCCCCATCTTGCTGCCCAGACCGGAAATCGGCGAGGCGAAATCGAGGTAGTCGATCGGCGTGTTGTCGATCATCACCGTGTCGCGCTTGGGGTCCATGCGCGTGGTGATGGCCCAGATCACGTCGTTCCAGTCCCGGGCGTTGATGTCGTCATCGGTGACGATGACGAACTTGGTGTACATGAACTGGCGCAGGAAGCTCCAGACGCCCAGCATCACCCGCTTGGCGTGGCCGGGGTACTGCTTCTTCATGGTCACCACCGCCATGCGGTAGGAACAGCCTTCGGGCGGCAGGTAGAAGTCGGTGATTTCCGGAAATTGCTTCTGCAGGATCGGCACGAACACCTCGTTCAAAGCCACGCCGAGGATCGCCGGCTCATCCGGCGGTCGGCCGGTGTAGGTGCTGTGGTAGATGGCATCGCGGCGCCGGGTGATGCGCTCGACGGTGAATACCGGGAAGCGATCGACTTCGTTGTAGTAGCCGGTGTGGTCACCGTAGGGACCTTCATCGGCCATCTCGCCGGGGTAGATGTGCCCTTCCAGGACGATCTCGGCGCTGGCCGGCACCTGCAGGTCGCTGCCCCGGCATTTGACCAACTCGGTCTTGTGGCCGCGCAGCAGGCCGGCAAAGGCGTATTCGGAGAGCGAGTCGGGAACCGGCGTGACCGCACCGAGAATGGTCGCCGGATCGGCACCCAGGGCAACGGCGACCGGATAGGGCTTGCCCGGAAACTTCTCGCACCAGTCGCGAAAGTCCAGCGCACCGCCGCGATGGCTGAGCCAGCGCATGATCACCTTGTTGCGCCCGATCACCTGCTGGCGGTAGATGCCGAGGTTCTGCCGCTCCTTGTTCGGACCACGGGTCACCGTCAGGCCCCAGGTGATCAGCGGCCCGGCGTCGCCCGGCCAGCAGGTCTGCACCGGCAACTGGCCGAGATCGACGTCCTCACCTTCGATCACCACTTCGTGGCAAGGCGCATCCTTGAGCACCCTGGGCGCCATGGACAGGACCTTTTTGAAGATCGGCAGCTTGGACCAGGCGTCCTTGAGACCCTTCGGCGGGTCCGGCTCCTTTAGGAAAGCCAACAACTTGCCGATCTCGCGCAGCTCCGACACCTCGTCGGCACCCATGCCGAGCGCCACGCGCCCTGGCGTCCCGAACAGGTTGCCGAGCACCGGCATGTCGAAGCCTACCGGCTTCTCGAACAGCAGCGCCGGCCCCTGCTTGCGCAGCGTGCGGTCGCAGATTTCGGTCATTTCAAGGACGGGCGAGATAGGCGTCTGGATGCGCTTGAGGTCGCCGCGCTGTTCCAGGCCGCGGATAAAGTCGCGCAGATCGCGATACTGCATGCATGTGCCTCGCAGGGGCGTGCGGGTCGGGGCGCAAAGTTTAGCCTTGAAGGCGTGCGATCCAAAACCTGCAGATAAACGAAGGCCGGGTTTCCCCGGCCTCGTGTGCAACGGCTCGCGCGTTACTTGCGCTTCATGGACATGAAGAACTCGTCGTTGGTCTTCGTGTCCTTGAGCTTGTCGAGCATGAACTCGATCGCGGCGATCTCGTCCATCGGATGCAGCAGCTTGCGCAGAATCCAGATGCGCTGCAGCTCTTCCTCGCTAGTCAGCAGTTCTTCGCGGCGGGTGCCGGAACGGTTGATGTTGATCGCCGGGAACACGCGCTTTTCCGCGATACGGCGGTCCAGCTGCAGTTCCAGGTTGCCGGTACCCTTGAATTCCTCGTAAATCACCTCGTCCATCTTCGAGCCGGTTTCAACCAGCGCCGTAGCGATGATGGTCAGCGAACCGCCTTCCTCGATGTTGCGCGCGGCGCCGAAGAAACGCTTGGGCTTTTCCAGGGCATGGGCGTCGACACCACCGGTGAGTACCTTGCCGGAGCTCGGGATCACGGTGTTGTAGGCACGCGCCAGGCGGGTGATGGAGTCGAGCAGGATCACCACGTCCTTCTTGTGCTCGACCAGGCGCTTGGCCTTCTCTATCACCATCTCGGCGACCTGCACGTGGCGGGTCGGCGGCTCGTCGAAGGTGGAAGCGACCACTTCGCCGCGCACGGTGCGCTGCATCTCGGTCACTTCTTCCGGGCGCTCGTCGATCAAAAGGACGATCAGGTGGCACTCGGGGTTGTTGCGGGTGATGTTGCTGGCGATGTTCTGCAGCATGATGGTCTTGCCCGCTTTCGGCGGGGCGACGATCAGGCCACGCTGGCCCTTGCCGATCGGCGCGCAGAGGTCGATCACCCGTCCGGTGAGGTCCTCGGTGGAGCCGTTGCCGGCTTCCATGGTCAGGCGCTTGTTGGCGAACAGCGGAGTCAGGTTTTCGAAGAGGATCTTGTTCTTCGCGTTCTCCGGCCGATCGTAGTTGATCGAGTCGACCTTGAGCAGTGCGAAGTAACGCTCGCCTTCCTTCGGCGGGCGGATCTTGCCGACGATGGTGTCCCCGGTGCGCAGGTTGAAGCGACGGATCTGGCTGGGCGAGACGTAAATGTCGTCCGGACCGGCCAGATAGGAAGAGTCCGCCGAGCGCAGGAAACCGAAGCCGTCCTGGAGGATCTCCAGGACGCCATCACCGGAAATCTCCTCACCGCTCTTCGCGTGCTTTTTAAGCAGCGAGAAAATGACGTCCTGCTTGCGCGAACGGGCCATGTTTTCGATGCCCATCTGTTCGGCCATTTCCAGCAGTTCGGTTATGGGCTTTTGCTTGAGTTCGGTCAGATTCATAGAGAGAGATCAGGAAGGATGAAGAAAGCGTTTAGCTTGAGAAGCCGCGCAGCAGGAAGCGAACAGGTTCGCTGTACTCAGTCGGGCAGGAGTGCGTCGGCGACGGCATGCAGGGGGCGACGAAAGAAGCGTCGCAGTGCCGAATCTATCACCGCGCAACCGGAGCGTCTAGCCATGCGGTGAAAAAAAGCCCCGCTTCGCGCAGGGCCTTTTCTGGTGGAGCGTAGAGCCCGCCGGGCTCAGATGTTGCTGTCGAGGAAAGCCGCCAGCTGCGACTTCGACAATGCACCAACCTTGGTCGCCTCGACGTTGCCGTTCTTGAACAGCATCAGGGTCGGGATACCGCGTACGCCATACTTGGGCGGCGTATCCTGATTCTCGTCGATGTTCAGCTTGCACACCTTCAGCTTGCCCTGATAGTCCTTGGCGATCTCGTCGAGAACCGGGGCGATCATTTTGCACGGGCCGCACCATTCGGCCCAGTAGTCCACAAGGACGGGGCCTTCGGCCTGGAGAACATCCTGTTCGAAACTGCTGTCGCTGACTTTGGTGATGTATTCGCTCATGGATTTTCTCCGGGGGTCGGAAACCAGAAAGTGTCGGCCATCATAGCCCGGCTTTTCCCCTACCGGAAGCAGCAAGCCATTGAGCCTGCCAATGAGTCAAGCGTGAAAAATCAATGAACGCGACGGCTTCGTAGGGATCGAAAGGCCAGTTCACCATGCCGAATTGGACGGTGGAGGGCTGCGACAAGATGGCAGATCGCGTTGGCGAGAGCCGCCTATCGTGTCAGGATGTCCGCGTTTTGCATCGAGAATTTTCCATGCTCCAACCCCCCGCCGAGACTTCGCCGCTGATCGCCGCCATCGATCTGGGCTCGAACAGTTTTCACATGGTGCTCGCCCGCACGAGCAATGGCGAGATGCGGATTCTCGAGCGCCTCGGCGAAAAAGTGCAATTGGCGGCCGGTATCACCGAAGACCGCCAGCTCACCGAAGAGGCGATGCAGCGCGGCCTGGATTGCCTGAGACGCTTCGCCCAGCTGGTCAATCATCTCCCAGATGGCGCGGTCCGCATCGTCGGCACCAATGCCCTGCGCGAGGCGCGCAACCGGGCGGAGTTCATCCGTCGAGCCGAGGAAATCCTGAGCCATCAGGTCGAGGTGATTTCCGGGCGCGAGGAAGCGCGACTGATCTATCTGGGCGTGTCCCATACGTTTCCCGGCGCAGCGGGCAAGCGCCTGGTGGTCGACATCGGCGGCGGCAGCACCGAGTTCATCATCGGCCAGGATTTCGAGTCGCTGCTGCGCGAGAGCCTGCAGATGGGCTGCGTCAGCTTCACCCAGCGCTATTTCCGCGACGGCAAGATCACCGCGGCGCGCTACGCCCAGGCCTATACCGCGGCGCGCCTGGAACTGATGGGCATCGAGCACGGCCTGCGCCGCCTCGGCTGGCAGGAGGCGGTGGGCGCCTCGGGCACCATTCGCGCCGTGGGCCTGGCGATCAAGGGGGGCGGCCATGGCAACGGAGAAGTCAATGCCGAAGGCCTGGCCTGGCTCAAGCGCCGACTGATCAAGCTCGGCGAGGTCGAACGCATCGATCTTGACGGGGTCAAGCCGGACCGCCGCAGCATCTTCCCGGCGGGCCTGGCGATCCTCGAGGCGGTGTTCGACGCGCTCGAACTGACCCGCATGACGCACTCCGAAGGCGCGCTGCGCGAAGGCGTGCTCTACGACCTGGTGGGGCGCCACCACCACGAGGATGTTCGCGAGCGTACCCTTGGCTCACTGATGGAGCGCTATCACGTCGACACCGAACAGGCCGCGCGCGTCGAAGCCAAGGCGCTCGAAGCCTTCGATCAGGTCGCCGAAGCCTGGGGCCTCGATCAGGAATGGCACCGCGAATTGCTCGCCTGGGCCGCGCGAGTGCATGAAGTCGGCCTGGACATCGCCCACTATCACTACCACAAGCACGGCGCCTACCTGATCGAGCATTCGGATCTGCCAGGCTTCTCGCGTCAGGACCAGCAAATGCTGGCGCTGCTGGTGCGCGGCCATCGCCGCAACATCCCCAAGCAGAAATTCGAGGAGCTCACCAGCGAGGGCACCCAGCTCACCCGCCTGTGCGTGCTGCTGCGTTTCGCGATTCTCTTCCACCACATCCGCGGGCCGCAGCAGGCGCCGACCTGTCTGCTGAGTGCCAGCGACAACAGCCTGGACATCGCTTTTCCAGAGGGCTGGCTGGCCAGCAACCCGCTGACCCAAGCCGACTTCGTCCAGGAAGCGGAGTGGCTCAAACGCATCGACTTCACCCTCAGCATTCGCTGAGGGCCTGCCCTGCGCTGATCAGCGTGCGCTGACCACCGGCGTCGTGAGCCTGTCCAGCAAGGTCGCCTGGGCGACCCGCGGATTGGCATTGCCGCTCGGGCTGTTGCGCACGTAGCTGCCGTCGGGCTGCAGCACCCAGCTCTGGGTATTGTCGCTCAGATAGGTTTCCAGCTCGCGCTTGACCCGCGTGACCAGCTTCTTGCCTTCGACCGGGAAGCAGGTCTCCACGCGCCGGTCGAGGTTGCGCTCCATCCAATCGGCACTCGAGAGATAGAGCTTCTCGTCCCCGTCGTTGAGGAAATAGAACACCCGGCTGTGCTCGAGGAAACGGCCAATGATCGAGCGCACGTAGATGTTGTGCGAGACGCCGGCGATTCCGGGGCGCAGACAGCACATGCCGCGCACCACCAGATCGATGCGCACCCCGGCCTGGCTGGCCTTGTAGAGCGCGCGGATGATCTTCGGATCGGTCAGCGAGTTAATCTTGGCCATGATGTGCGCGGCCTTGCCTTCGCTGGCGTGCTGGGTCTCCCGGGCGATCATGTCCAGCAGGGTCTTCTTCAGCGTGAAGGGCGCGTGCAGCAGCTTCTTCATGCGCATGGTCTTGCCCATGCCGATCAGTTGGCTGAACAGTTTGGAGACGTCTTCGCAGAGCGCATCGTCCGAAGTCAGCAGGCTGTAGTCGGTGTACAGCCGCGCATTGCCGGCGTGGTAGTTGCCGGTGCCGAGATGGGCGTAGCGGCGCAGCTCGCCGTTCTCGCGCCGCAGGATCAGCATCATCTTGGCGTGGGTCTTGTAGCCCACAACGCCGTAGATCACCACCGCACCGGCGGCCTGCAGGCGGCTGGCCAGCTGCAGGTTGGATTCCTCGTCGAAACGCGCTCGCAGCTCGATGACCGCGGTCACCTCCTTGCCGTTGCGCGCGGCTTCGACCAGCGCGTCGACGATCTCCGAGTTGGCCCCTGAGCGGTACAGCGTCTGCTTGACGGCCAGCACGCAGGGATCCTTGGCCGCCTCGCGCAGCAGATCGACCACCGGGGTGAACGACTCGAAGGGATGCAGCAGGAGGATGTCCTGCTTGCCAACCACGTTGAAGATGTTCTGGCTGTTCTGAAGCAGCCTGGGGATCGCCGGGGTGAACGGCGCATATTGCAGCTCCGGGTGGCTGTCCAGCCCGGTGATGCTGAACAGGCGGGTGAGGTTGACCGGACCGTTGACCTGATACAGCTCGCTCTCGTTGAGGTTGAACTGCTTGAGCAGAAAGTCCGACAGGTGCTTGGGGCAGGTGTCGGCGACTTCCAGGCGCACCGCATCGCCGTAGCGGCGCGAGAACAGCTCGCCGCGCAGCGCGCGCGCCAGGTCTTCGACGTCTTCGGTGTCCACCGAGAGGTCGGCGTTGCGGGTCAGGCGGAACTGGTAGCAGCCCTTGACCTTCATGCCGTGGAACAGGTCGTCGGCGTGGGCGTGGATCATCGAGGAGAGGAAGATGTAGTTCGCCCCCGGCCCGCCGACATCCTCGGGCACACGGATCACCCGCGGCAGCAATCGCGGCGCTGGAATGATCGCCAGACCCGAGTCGCGGCCGAAGGCGTCGATGCCCTCGAGCTCGACGATGAAGTTCAGGCTCTTGTTGACCAGCAACGGGAAGGGATGCGTCGGATCGAGGCCGATGGGGGTGATGATCGGCGCGATTTCGTCGCGAAAGAAACGACGCACCCAGGCCTTGTGCTTGGTGGTCCAGTGGCGGCGCCGGATGAAGCTGATCTGGTGCTTGGCCAGCGCCGGGAACACCACGTCGTTGAGGATCGCGTACTGCCGGTCGACCTGCTCGTGGACCAGTTCGGAGATGCGCGCCAGCGCCTGATGCGGCTGCAGGCCGTCGGCGCCGGCCTGCTCGCGGGCGAAGTTGATCTGCTTTTTCAGCCCGGCGACCCGGATCTCGAAGAACTCGTCGAGGTTGCTGGAGAAGATCAGCAGGAACTTGAGCCGCTCGAGCAACGGATAGGACTCGTCGAGCGCCTGCTCGAGCACGCGGATGTTGAACTGCAGCTGCGACAGCTCGCGATGGATGTACAGGCTGCTGTCATCCACCCCGGGGACCGGCGCAGGTGCCGGCGGCGGGGCCTCGAGCACCGGTTCGGCCTCGATCGCCGACACGGCGGCCGGCGCCTCCAGGTCCGGTGGCGTGGTTTCGCGCAGTTCGGCTTCGCTGAGTCCTTCGTTCGTCATCGTCTCGCCTCGGAGGGCTTAGTGGCCCTGTCTCAATTGTTGTGCCGCCTGCTTGGCGAAGTAAGTGAGGATGCCATCGGCCCCGCCACGCTTGAAGGCCGTCAGCGATTCGAGGATCACCGCCTCGCTGAGCCAGCCGTTCTGGATCGCCGCCATGTGCATCGCATATTCGCCGCTGACCTGATAGACGAATGTCGGCACGCGATAGGCATCTTTTACACGCCAGAGGATGTCCAGGTACGGCATCCCAGGTTTCACCATGACCATATCAGCGCCTTCTGACAGATCTGCTGCAACCTCGTGCAGCGCCTCGTCGCCATTGGCCGGGTCCATCTGGTAGGTGTTTTTGTTGCTCTTGCCGAGGTTCGCCGCCGAGCCCACCGCATCGCGGAACGGCCCGTAGTAGGCGCTGGCGTACTTGGCCGAATAGGCCATGATCCTGACGTTGCTGTGATCGGCCAGCTCGAGCGCCTCGCGAATCGCCTGGATGCGGCCGTCCATCATGTCCGAAGGCGCGACCACCTGGGCACCGGCCTCGGCATGGGAAAGTGCCTGCTTGACCAGCGCATCGACGGTCACGTCGTTCTGCACGTAACCGTGCTCGTCGAGAATGCCGTCCTGCCCGTGGGTGGTGAAAGGGTCGAGGGCCACATCGGTGATCACGCCGAGCTCCGGGAAGCGCGCGCGCAAGGCGCGGGTGGCACGCTGGGCGATGCCCTCGGGATTCCAGGCCTCGGCCGCATCGAGGGATTTCTTCTCCAGCGGAGTGACCGGGAACAGCGCGAGGGCGGGAATGCCCAGCGCCACCAGTTCCTCGGCCTCTTCGAGCAGCAAGTCGATCGACAGCCGCTCCACGCCCGGCATCGACGGCACCGGCTCGCGGCGGTTCTCGCCGTCGAGGACGAACACCGGCAGGATCAGATCGTCGACGGTCAGTACGTTTTCCCGCACCAGACGACGAGAGAACTCGTCACGGCGATTGCGACGCAGGCGAGTGGCGGGAAACATCCGGTTGGCGGCAACGATACTCACGACAGACTCCAGGCCCGCAGAACGGGCGAATATGACAGTTATAGGCCGCACAGATGACCAATAGATGACAGTCAGGTCAGCTGCGATCAGCAAGCCGGCCCATTGTGGCCAGCCTGGCCGGGCTCTGCCAGTGCTTTGCGATCCCTGCCCGGCGACGGAAAAGCGCAGCCGAGCGCGGCGACGGCTGAACACCGGCCCGCTGCGCGACTCCAAAGGTCAGGGCATCATTGGGCTTACCTGAGCGGTCGCCAGGCATTAGCATCGCCGACATGGCCGTAGGCCCCTTTCGCTGAGGAGTACCCGCATGAATAAAAAAGTCGCTGTGATTCTTTCCGGGTGTGGTGTGTATGACGGTTCGGAAATCTACGAGAGCGTGGCCACCCTGTTGCGCCTGGACCAGCGCGGCGCGCAGGTGCAGTGCTTCGCCCCCAACATCGCGCAGATGCACGTGGTCAACCACCTGACGGGCGAAGAAATGCCCGAGACGCGCAATGTGCTGGTCGAGGCCGCGCGTCTGGCGCGGGGCGACATCAAGGACCTGCGCGAGGCCAACGCCGATGACTTCGACGCGCTGATCGTGCCCGGAGGCTTCGGCGCTGCCAAGAACCTCTCCGATTTCGCCAAGAACGGTGCCGCCTGCAGCGTACTGCCCGACGTCCTGTCGGTGGCGCAGGCTTTCGCCAAGGCCGGCAAGCCGGTGGGCCTGATCTGCATCGCACCGGCCATGGCGGTTCAGATCTTCGGGCCGGGCGTGGTCTGCACCCTGGGCCACGACGACGACCCGGCCGCCGCGGCCGTGCGCGAAATGGGCGCCGAGCACAAAGCCTGCGAGGTGACCGACATCATCGAGGACAGCGAGCGCAAGCTGGTCACCACGCCGGCCTATATGCTCGCCCAGTCGATCAGCGATGCCGCCTCGGGTATCTACAAGCTGGTCGACCGCGTGCTGGAGATGACCGCCGAGGCCTGAGCCGCAGCGCGCCGGCCGCCCAGCCGGCGCTTTCAGGGCGATCATGCCAATCGCCGCGCCGCTCCTGCCTCCCGGCTGGTCAAGCGGAGGCCGTTGCGTCAGCGTGCAGGCTTTCCGATACGCCTGCGGATATTCCCATGACCAGCGCTCCGTTCATCCTCTCCGACGAGCAACGCCTCGCAGTGCGCAGCCTCTTCGAGCGCATCCCGTTCAACCGCAGCCTGGGCATCGAGCTCGACGAAGTGTCCAGCGAGCGCGTCGTGATGCATCTTCCGATGAAGCCCGAACTGATCGGCAACTTCGTCCAGGGCATTCTTCATGGCGGCGTGATCGCCTCCTTGCTCGACGTGGTCGGCGGCGCCATGGCGCTGGTCGGTGCGTTCGAAAAACACCAGCACCTGAGCACCGAGGAGCGCATGGCCAGGCTGTCGCGCCTGGGCACCATCGATTTGCGCATCGATTACCTGCGCCCTGGCCGCGGCCAGCGCTTCAGTGCCAGCGCGGCGCTGCTGCGTTCAGGCAACAAGGTGGCGGTGGTGCGCTCCGAGCTGCACAACGAGGACGGGGTACTGGTAGCCGTCGGCACCGGCACTTATCTTTGCGGCTGAGCGGCCGATAAATATTGCAGGCCAGCCACGCCCACATGGGCGAGAATCGCCACACGCAACAGGCAGAACGCCTGCCCCACGAGTGCCACCCCATGGTTCCATTGCAGTTTCTATCCGACATGCCGCCCGGACATGTCGCCCTGCTCGATAGCAGCCATTCCCCTTCCCTGGTGGTACTCGCCTACCTGATCGCCAGCGCCGCCGCCTTCACCGCCCTGGCCATGGCCGACCAGGTCGGCCATAGCGTCAGCGGTCGTGGCCGCGAGGTCTGGCGCTGGATCGGCGCCCTCGCGCTGGGCGGCGGCATCTGGTCGATGCACTTCGTCGCCATGTTGGCGTTCAAGGCGCCGATCGAGATCGCCTACGACCACCGCATCACGCTGGCCTCGCTGCTGATCGCCGTGGCGGTGTCCTATGTGGTAATGCGACTGCTCAGCCGCGAACGGCTGACACCGTCGCAATACCTGCTGGCTGCCGTCGCCGCTGGCATAGGCATCGCCTCCATGCATTACAGCGGCATGGCGGCGATACGTTCGATCGCCACCGCCTACTACGACCCACTGACGTTCACGCTCTCGGTGCTGATCGCCATCGGCGCCTCGCTCGCGGCCCTGGTCCTGGCGTTCCACTTCCGTGGCAAGCGCGGCAGTCATCTGCAACTGCAGCGGGTGCTGTGCAGCCTGGTAATGGGCCTGGCCATCGTCTCGATGCACTTCACCGGCATGCACGCGATGACGCTGGCGGTGCCCGCCGGCCAGCTGCTGCCTCCCTTCAACCATGCCGGCTCCCACTCCCAGGACAGCCTGGGCATGGCCATCGCGGTGGTGGCGCTGCTGATCATCGCCGCCGGAATCGCCGCGAGCTGGGCCGAACGCCGCTACGCGGAACAGCGCCAGGTGCTCGACCTGGTCGAGAGCCAGCTCAACGCGATCACCCACTACGACCCGCTGACCAACCTGTTCAACGGCCGCGCCTTCACCCAGATGGTGACCCAGGTGCTGGCCGCCCAGCAGCAACCGCATCAGGGCCTGTCGGTGCTGGTCATCGACCTCGACAACTTCAAGCGCATCAATGACAGCCTCGGCCACCGGGCCGGCGACCTGGCACTGCAACAGGTGGCCCAGCGCATCCGTGGCGTGCTCGGCCCCAAGGACGTGCTGGCCCGTTTCTCCGGAGACGAATTCTGCATTCTCGCGCTGCTCGACAGCCCGGCGCAGGCCGAACAGCTGGCGGTGCGGATTCTGGAGCAGCTACGCCCACCCTTCGCACTGGCCGGCGCGCAGCTGCAGCTGACCGCCAGCATCGGCATCAGCCATCACCCTCTGGATGGGACGAGTTTCGACGAGCTGTTCAAGCACGCCGGGCTGGCGGTCGGGCAATGCAAGGCGAGCGGGCGCAACCGCAGCCTGCGCTTCGATCCGGCGCTGATGCTGCGTGCCCGGGAAGACCTTTCGCTGGAACAGGACCTTCGCCGCGCCCTGAACGAAGGCCTGCTCGAAGTCCATTACCAGCCCATCGTCGATGCCCGCAACGGCCGTGTGCTGAGCCTGGAAGCGCTGGCACGCTGGAACCATCCGCAGCACGGCCCGATAAGCCCGGACCGCTTCGTCTCGCTGGCCGAGCAGCACGGTTTCGTCAGCGAGCTCGACGCCTGGGTGGGTCGGCGCGCCTGCGCCGACCTGCGTCACCTGAACCGGATCGGCTACGACTGGCTGCGGGTGGCGGTCAACTGCTCGGCGCTCAATCTGTCCAACGCGGCGCTGCCCCACGGGATTGCGGCCGTTCTCGCCGAGGTCGGGCTGGAGCCTTCGAGGCTCACGCTGGAAGTCACCGAGAACGCCCTGATGAACAACCTTAACTCGGCCGTGGAGATCCTCAACGCGATCCGCGCGCAGGGCATCATGATTTCCATCGACGATTTCGGCAGCGGCTATTCCTCGCTGGCCTACCTGCGCAAACTGCCGGTGGACACCCTGAAGATCGACCGCTCCTTCATCATCGAGCTGAACGAGCAGAACAGCGACCGGGCCATCACTGCCGCGATCATCGCCATGGCGCACAAGCTGCAGCTCAAAGTCGTCGCCGAAGGTGTGGAGGATCAGGTGCAGCTGAGCTACCTACAGGAAAACGGCTGCGACATGATCCAGGGCTACCTGTTCAGCCGACCGCTGCCGCTGCCCGCGCTGATCGACTGGCTGGCACAGCGCACGCCTGCGCCACTCAGCGAGCCGGCTGCTCACGTGCCAGGCGTGTAAGCAACCGGTCCAGCGCATTGGCGAAGGCCTGGCGGTCACGCTCGCCATAGGCCGCCTGGCCTCCTCCGACCTGCCCTTGCTCGCGCAGGTCGGTGAACAGGTTGCGCACCGCCAGGCGCTCGCCCATGTTGCGCTCGTCGAACTCGCGCCCCCGCGGGTCGAGCGCAGCCACACCCTTCTTGACCAGGCGATCGGCCAGCGGCACATCGCTGCAGATCACCAGTTCGCCGGGCACGGCATGCTCCACCAGGTAATCATCCGCGGCATCAGGACCGCTGGGCACCACGATCAGCCGCACGCAGGCGAAAGCAGGCTTGGCCTGGCTCTGTCCGGCAACCATTACCACCTCGAAACCGCGCTTCAAGGCAAACTTCACCACCTGATCGCGTGCCCCCCGGGGGCAGGCGTCCGCATCGATCCAGACCCGCATGCATCGAACCTCGTGTTCAGGCCGCCGCGCTGGCGGCCCGTTTCTGAATGAGCCAACTACGCCCATAGAGTACCGCGACACCGGTCAGCGCAATGCCCTGCGCTAGCAGTGACCAGGCATCGGGATGAATGCCCAGCAGGTCGACTTCGAAGAACGGCACCGGACGAGTGGCGAACACGCCGGCCTCCTGCAGCGCCACCACGCCGTGGCCGGCGAACACCACCGACAGCACGCACAGGAGGATGGCGTTGGCGCTGAAGAAGGTCGATAACGGCAGCTTCTGCGCGCCGCGCAGGATGACCCAGGCAAGGCCGACCAGCAGTACCAGCGCCGCAACGGCACCACCAATCACCCAGGCGTGCCCTGCCGGCCCGGCCTGCAGCCAGAGGGTCTCGTAGAACAGGATCACCTCGAACAGCTCGCGATACACCGCGAAGAACGCCAGCATCGCGAAACCGAAGCGCCCACGGCCACCCTCGAGCTGCGCCTGCAAGGTCGACTGCCAGGCCGCGACGTGTCGTCGATCGTGCATCCACACGCCGACCCAGAGCAGCACGGCGCTGGCGAACAGCGCCGTGACACCCTCCATCAGCTCGCGCTGGGCGCCGCTGACATCGATCAGATAGGCCGCCGCAGCCCACGTCGCGATACCCGCCAATACGGCCAGCCCCCAGCCGATGTGCACGCTGCGCAGCGCCGCCTGCTGCCCGGTATTGCGCAGGAACGCCAGGATCGCGGCAAGCACCAGGATCGCCTCGACGCCTTCGCGCAAGAGGATCAGCAGCGCCGAGAGGAAACTCAGCGAAGCGTTGAGATCGTCCCCGCCCAAGAGATCGGCGCATTCGGCGAGCATCGGCTGCAGCGCAGCGAGCTCCGCGGCGGCCTGATCGGGGGTGATTCCGTTGAGCAGGCTCTGCCGAAAAGCCATCAGCGCACGCTCGGTACGCTTGCGCAGGCCGCTGTCGAGGTTGTCCAGAGCGCTCTCCACCAGTTCGAAGCCTTCGAGGTAAGCGGCGACGGAGAGGTCGTAGGCCTGCTCATGATCCCCGCCGCGGTAGGCTTGCAGGCTCTTGTCCAGCGTCTGCCGGGTGTAGTCGAGCAGCTGCTGCGGCCCGCGCTTCACCGCTGGCGGCTGCGCCCGCTGGGCGCGAAATCGCTCGGCCGCCTCGACACCCTCGGAGCGCTCGATCTGCGCGGGAGTCTGGACGGCCAGGGATGAGAGCTCGAACGGGGCACCGGTGCCGAGCGACGGCTCGGCGGTGAAGTGGGCGATGTAGGTCGCCAGGTCCCAGCGCTGACGCTCGTCGAGTTGGTCGGCAAATCCGGGCATGTCGCTGCCGTCGATACCCAACCCGATCGTGTTGAACAGGTCGAAAAGGCTCTGCCGATCCAGACGCGCACGATCGGCAAGGTTCGAGGGCGCCGGCTCCAGGCCTAGGCCCGCCGGGCCGTCACCGTGGCCAAGGTCACCGTGGCAAACCGCACACTGCTGCGCATAGAGTGGCTCGCCACGCGCCGGATCGGGCCTGATCGCGGGACTGCGAGAAATCTCGTAGCGCTCGGCCAGGCGCTCGGCGAGCGTGTGCGCCTGACGTTCGACCTGATCGCCCGGCCGCCGCTGGGCGATGGCCTCGTGCAACTGCCGCGCGTCCTGTTCTAGGGAAGGACTCTGATCACGCACCGGCAACGCCAGGACCAGAGCCTGCAATTGGGCAGTGAGTTCGAGCTGGTCGCGATAACGAGGTTCGTCGACCACCACGCCCGCAGCGACGCTGGCCGGGTAATTCATACCGATTTGGCCGAGCAGCTGCAGGGCCTGCGCGGCGCCCTCCGGCGAATCGGCAAGAACACAGGCGCTGAAGAGCGCGAGAAACGGCAAAACAAGCCAGGGAAATCGGGCCAGACGGCGAGGCATGGCGCATCCAAGTGAGAATGAATGGCATTCCATTGTCAGCCGTCCGGTGCGTCCGAACAAGACTTTGCTACAAAATGTTTCGCAGCGTAAAACTCACGCCACGGCGCGACGTACCGTGGCCAATAACGCCGCCGCGCCAACGAACAACGAGGCGAAGGTTCGGTTCATCAGCCGCTGTTGACGCGGCGTGCGCAACATCCGCAGCACACGCGCCGCCAGCCCGGTGTAGCCGGCCATGACGATCAGGTCGACAACCACCATGGTGACGCCAATCACCAGGTACTGCTCGAGCAGCGGCCGCTGCGGATCGATGAACTGCGGCAGCACCGCGAGCATGAACACCACCGCCTTGGGATTGCTGGCGTTGACCAGAAATCCTCGCATCACCAGGCTCAGCGGCCGACCAATCGGGCGCGGCGCATCGCTGTCGAGCAACTCGGCCGGTACCGCCTGCCACTGCTTGACCGCCAGCCAGACCAGATAGACCACGCCGAACCACTTGATCAGGCTGAACGCCAGGGCCGAGGTGGCGAGCACCGCACCAACGCCGGCGGCGACGATAGCGATCTGCAGCGCCAGGCCTAGCTGCAAGCCGATGGCGTTCCAGTAACCGCGCCAGAAACCGTACTGCAGGCCGCTGGACATCGAGGCGATGGCCCCAGCGCCGGGCGACAGGCTGATGATCCAGCAGGCAACGAGAAAGCCGAGCCAGGTATGCAGTGCCATGAGATGCCCTCCGGAGAAATGACTGCCTGAGCCGACGCGGTAGCCGCCGTTCGGCTACCGGATCTGGGTCAGTGCGTGGGGGTCACTTCTTGACTGTGGTGTGGGGGTTGAACGCTGAAAGTTCGGTACCGCGCCAGCGCCGCACGGCTTTTTGGAAGAACAGGCTGTTGGGAACCTGTACGACGGCAGTTTCACCCTGCTCATTGGTTTCTTCAAGCGTGGTGTAGAGCATATTGATGTCCGTCACCCGACCCTTGACGCCCGGCTTGTCGGCACTATCGATGACCTCCACCACATCGCCCAGACGAAACGGCCCGACCAGCAGGATCAGCACTGCGCAGAACAGGTTCGAGAGCACGCTCCAGATGGCGAAGAACGCCACCGCAGCCACGGCGACGAAACCCGAGAAGGCCGTCCACATGACCGTGGCGGACACACCGAAGCGCTCGAGCACCATGATCAGCGCGCCGCCCATGATGAACCAGCGAGCGCCCACGCGCATTGGCAGCAGTAGCTCCGATGGCAGCCGGTAGCGCTCGGCGAGACGCGCCAGGGCGCGAGCCACCAGACGTTGCAGCAGGTAGGCCAGCAGCAGTATCAGCAATACCTGTCCGCCGAGCAGCAGCGGCTCGCTCCACTTATGCATCAGCAGTACCCAATGCTCGTCGCTCATGAGGCGGCCTCCAGTTGCGCTTGCAGAGCCTCGAGCGTTTCCAGCGCTTCCAGCCAGGCCTCTTCCAGCTCACCCTCGCGGACCTTGAGCGCGGCCTGCTCGGCCAGCCGCTCGCGCAACTCGTCCTTGCGCGCCTGCTCGTAAATCCCCGCGTCACCCAGCCGGGTTTCGAGAGCGGCGAGCTTCTCCTGGACCGCGCCGAGTTCCTTTTCCAGCTTCTCGGCCTGGCGCTTGTGCGGCGCGAGCTGTTGGCGCAACGCGGCGGCGGCCTGGCGCTGCCCGCGCTTGTCCGTCTTGTCACCAGCCGCTTCCGGGGTCGACAACGGCTGCTGGCGCGCCCTGAAGTCCACCAACCAGCGCGCGTAATCGTCCAGATCACCCTCGAATTCACGGATACGCCCCTCGGCGACCAGCAGGAATTCGTCGGTGGTGCTCTTGAGCAGATGGCGGTCGTGGGAAACCACCACCACCGCGCCACCGAAATCCTGCAGTGCCATGGTCAGAGCCAGGCGCATCTCCAGGTCGAGGTGGTTGGTCGGCTCATCGAGCAACAACAGGTTGGGTCGTTCCCAGGCGATCAGCGCCAGCGCCAACCGGGCCTTTTCACCGCCGGAGAAATTCACTACCGGCTCATCGCAGCGATCGCCACGAAAATCGAAGCCACCGAGGAAGTCGCGCAGGGTTTGTTCGCGCTCGCCGGGGGCGATGCGCTGCAGATGCAGTAGAGGGCTGGCCTTGGCATCCAGCGAGTCGAGCTGGTGCTGCGCGAAGTAGCCGATGGCGAGGTTCTCGCCGCGCTGCAAGCGGCCGGCGAGCGGCTGCAACTCATCGGCAAGGGTCTTGATCAACGTCGATTTGCCCGCGCCGTTGGGACCGAGCAGCCCGATGCGCGCGCCCGGTACGAGCTGCAGCTTGACCTTTTCCAACACCGCCTTCTCGCCATAGCCGAGGCGCGCTTCGGACAGATCGAGCAAGGGGCTCGATATTTTCTGCGCTTCGCGAAAGCGGAAGTCGAAGGGTGAATCGACATGGGCAGGCGCCAGCTCCTCGAGGCGTTCGAGCGCCTTGATCCGGCTCTGCGCCTGGCGTGCCTTGGTCGCCTGCGCCTTGAAGCGACGGATGAAGCTTTCCATGTGCGCACGCTGCGCCTGTTGCTTTTCGTAGGCCTGCTGTTGCTGAGCGAGGCGCTCGGCGCGGGCTCGCTCGAAGGCAGAATAGCCGCCGCGATAAAGCGTCAGCTTGCACTGTTCCAGATGGGCGACGTGGTCGACCACCGCATCGAGAAAATCGCGGTCGTGGGAGATCAGCATCAACGTGCCCGGATAGCCCTTGAGCCAGTCCTCCAGCCAGAGGATGGCATCGAGATCCAGGTGGTTGGTCGGCTCGTCGAGCAGCATCAGGTCCGACGGGCACATCAGCGTCTGAGCAAGATTCAGGCGCATCCGCCAGCCACCGGAAAACGAGGATACCGGGCGGTCCATCTGCTCGCTGGCAAAGCCCAGCCCGGCCAGCAGCTTGCGCGCGCGCGCGTCGGCGCTGTAGCCGTCGGCGCTGTCGAGCTCGCTGTGCAGGCGCGCCAGTGCGTCGCCGTCATGCGCCGCCTCGGCGAGTTGCAGCTCATGCTGCACCTGGCGAAGGCGCACATCGCCGTCGAGCACGTAGTCCACCGCCAGCCGGTCGAGGGTATCGATCTCCTGGCGCATGTGGGCGATACGCCAGTCGGCGGGCAGGTAGCAGTCGCCGGCGTCGGCCATGAGCTCGCCGCGCAGCAGGGCGAACAATGAAGATTTGCCGGCGCCGTTGGCGCCGATCAGACCGACCTTCTGGCCGGCATGAAGGGTCAGTTCGGCGCCATCCAGAAGTCGCTGGGGTCCGCGTTGTAGAGTGAGGTCTTGAAGTCGGATCATAATGGCCGCGGAGTTTATCAGCTCGCCCTTGCCACCCACCGGAAGACGATAAAAAAATCCATGAACGCACCTGACCTGTGGTCCTTCTCCCTGGACTGCTATGCCCGCCCCGGCGTCGAAAGCGCGTGCCTGACGCTACAGAGCCATGGTGCCGACGTCTGCCTGCTGCTGGCTGGAACCTGGCTGGAGGCGCGCCGGGTAGCCTGCACACCTGAACGCCTCGCCGCGCTCAGGGAGCTGGCCGGCCACTGGCAGGCGCTGGCGATCGAGCCCTTGCGCTCGACACGCCAGCGCTGGAAGGAACCAGGCCTGACCGATCCGCCGCTCGAAGCGCTGCGCACTGAACTCAAACGCCTGGAATTGGCAGCGGAACGCCTGCTGCTCGGCCGTCTACAGGACGCCACGGCCGACTGGGCAGCGCAAACAGACGCCGAGCCGTGGCTCGAGGCCCTGCTCGGCGAGGGTTATCCAGACCAGACGCAGCTACTACGCACGGCCGCCAGGCAGACTCAGCCTTCGGCAGGCTGAGGCGCGGCGGCGGGCTTCTTGGCGGCAGGCTTGCGCGTAGCGGGTTTGGCGGGCGAACGGCTTGTCGCCGGTGTGCGGGCAGCTGCGGCGGGCTTGACGGCGCCATTGCCCGGAGCCGCCTTGCCGTTGCCGGTGCGGCGGGCTGCCGTAGCGGCCGGTTTGGGTGCAGCTTTGGCAGCAGAGGGTTTGGCGGCGGTGGTCGATTTTCTGGCCTTGCTGGCGGCGCTTGCCGGCGTTTTGGCCGAGGCAGCTGCGCGGCTCGCGGGCGCCTTGGCTGCCGGCGCAGACTTGGCCGGTGTCCGGTTCGCCTCGATCGCTTTTCCGGCCGCTTCACCGACCTGCCTGATACCTTCCGCCAGCTTCAGGCTCTGCTCGGCATCGCGCTTGAGCTCGGCGATATAGGAGAGGGTTTCGCCCTGGCGGGTCTGCAGCGTGACCGCCAGCGTTTCGAGTTCGGCAACCGCCGCCTTCGACTTGCCTAGCGCCTTGCCCTTGCCGGCGCTGGTCGCCTCGTCGAGCTTGGCCCGCGCCTTGTAGAGCTTCTCGTCGGCCTTGCCGCGTTGCTTCTCGAGCTTGGCCAGCGTTGCCTCGGCGTCCGCCAGCGCCTGCTGGCAGGCTTTATCGAGGTGTTCGATCAGGCTGCTGGACAGCTGTTGCAACAGGTGCAGCGGGGTGGTGACGGCCTTTTTCTTAGCGGGCATCTCGGCGCCTCCTGGCGTATGGGTTGGAGCCATACTAGACGCCCCTCCGACGGGGCGCCAACACCACGAACGGATGATTCAGCACGCCTGGCCGGCACCTGACGCGGTTGCCTGGAGGCACCCGCGCGGCGTGACTTTGAAGGCCTGAGGATCAGGCGGTGGCGGCTGGCTGCTTGTGGGCCGTGTGCAGGACTTCGATCAGGCAGTCCTCGAGCTCGAAGCGCTCGTGCAGCAGCTGGCCGAGGCGCGTGATCTCCGAAGAGAGGCCGGGGCTGTCGTGGCAGTCGCCGGTTTCGCAACGATCGTTGAAAGCCAACGCAACCTCGGTGATCGCCTCGATCCGCGGATAGATCTGCTTGGCCAGCTCCAGGCCGCGCTTGTCGCCGAAGGCTTCGGCTTCGTTGAGCAACTGCTCGTAGATCTCGAAATGACCGGCTGAGACGTAGTCCACCAGAATTTCGCAATACCTCTGCAGCATCTGCCGTGTCACAGCCTCGGCGTTTCCGAGCAACTCATCATGCGCCTGGATCAGCTGATGACGCTCTTGCAGCCAGCGATCGATCAGCATATGCACACCACCCCAGCGTTCCTGGGCGTTCCGACAGCTCTCGAGCATGATGACCTCACTTCCCTAATCGTTAATGCTTTGCGCCTTATTCCGAGACGTTTTTTTGTCATTCGGTGATGGCTTGGGGACAGGATGTGCGCGAATGGCGGTTTTCCGTCGTACCTGGGCAGACTATGCCGACCCGATCAGTGCATCAACCCAAGGCCGACGAAAAAGCGCTCCGCATTGTTGCAGGGCCTTGCAGCCGCTGCTGTTTCGCCGCCGGGGATGCCGTCGGCAACCCTGATGTTTCCCCTAGCGAGGTGCCTGCACAGTGGCAGGCAAATTTCGCTCGACGATGCCGAGCCCCTGCTGGAACAGTTGATTGCTGCGCTCCACCTCGCCCAAACGGGCGAGCAGGCGAGCGAGTTCGGCGCACGTCTGCGGCCGGAATTCGAAACGCAAACTCGCTTCCAGATAGTCGCGCGCCTTGCCCCACAATTCGTTGCGCGCGCTCAGACGTCCCAGGGTGAGCAGCAGTACGGCATCTTCGGGATGATCCTTCAGCCAGCCCTCGGCCTGGGCCAGCTGACGCGCCCCGTCACGGCCTCTGACCTGTCCGTAGAGTTCCACCAGGCGGGAGTCGAAGCGTTTCCGGATGGCCGCCAGCAATGTCTCCTCGGCCTTTTCCTCGGCCCCCAGCCGCGCAAGACCGGCAGCATAGACTTCGACCAGCGCCGGCTCGGCGCGCAGAGCGTTGGGCATCGTTTGCCATTGCTGGTTGAGCGTCTGCAGGGCCTCGTCCTGCGCCAGCGAGGGCTGACCGGCCTGCTCGAGCGCAGCTGCCCAGGCCAGACGTTCCAGCTCGTCGAGGCGTTCGGCAGGCAGCACCTTGTGCTTGCGCAGTTCGGGCAGCAGGCGGCAGAGCGCCGACCACTCTTCGAGCTGCACGTACAGCTGCTGAAGTAGGATCAGCACCTGCGGATGACGAGGCTTCTGTTCGCGCAACAGCGCCAGCGACTCGCGCGCCTGCACGTAATCGCCCCGGGCGATCTGCAACTGCGCCTGGGTCAGACCAACGGCCAATGCGGCATCGGGCTCGCGCTCCCGAGCCTCGCGCAGCAATTCGTCGCTTTGCGCGTAGTCACCGAGCTCGTTGGCCGCGCGGGCGGCGCCCAGGTAATGCACGAGCGGCTTGCGGTCATGCCCGGCGGCAGCGCGCAGATGCTCGAGCGCGGGGCCCCATTGACCTTCGGCGAGCTCGCGCAGCCCCTTCTGCGAGGCCCGCTCGACCCGCCGCTCGCGATGTCGGCGCGACCAGGGATTGACCAGCGTGCCCGACACGTACAGCAGGCCCAGCAACCAGTGCACCAGCACCGCCAACAACCACAGGCAAGCCAGCAGCGCGAGGAATATCCAGAAGGTCGATTCGTAACGGAAGCGATCGTAGGTGATCAGCACATAACCGGCGCTCTGGCTGACGGCCCAGCCGAGCGCGCCTAGGCAGACCAGTATCAGCAGCAAGACCAGCGCGGAGCGTTTCATAGTCCCTGGCCCTCGCCATCGACCTGCTCAGCCGGCTGCCGAGCCTGGTCGGCTTCGCCTTCGAGCGAGGGCGTCTCGCGCTTGCGGATATAGCCCTGCAGCGCCTTCAGGGCGGGTGCCAGGTCCGGCAGCTCGACCGCGACCTGACGATCACGCAGCGCCTCGATGCGTTCACGCAGCCCACGGGCCTGGCCGTTGTCCTCGCTGAAGTGGTCCTGAAGCATCGAGCGCGCCTGCTCGAGCGATTGCCGATAGACCTCGGTATTGCCGTTGAGCACTGCCCATTGCGCCTGCTCGATGGCCAGCGACAGCGCCAGACGCACCTGGCCGAGGCTCTGTCCAGCCAGCAGCGGCTTGACGTCGTTTTCGGCATCCAGATCGATGCGCACGTAACGGGTCAGCTCGTCGAGCCATTGCCGCCAGCGCGGCGCATCGGCACCGACCGCAATCTCGCTGCCCACCTCGAATTCGGGCGCAAGCGCGCTCAGCTGTGCGCTTTGCCCACGCAGCGCGCCAAGCTGCAGGAAGAGTCCGGTGCGATCGAGCTCGGGCAGGCTGCGCAAGGCTTCGAGCCCTTCGAGCAATTGCTGGCGCGCGCCATAGGCCGCCGGATCGTTCTGCTCGCGCAGGATAATGTCCGACTCCTCCAGCAGCGCCTCGGCGCTGTTCACATCCTGCATCGCCGACAGGCGCAGCATGGCCATCCGCAACAGGTGTTCGGCCTCGGCCAGACGCCATTCTTCACGGCTGGCACCCAGGACCTGCTCGACCCGACCGGACAGGCGCTGCTGGTCGCGCTGCAGATTGCTCAGCAGGCGTCGGCGCTCTTCCAGCTCGTCGGCGGAGGGCAGACGCTCGAGCCGCTGCAAACGCGAATCGAGCTCACCTTCACGCTCGGCCAGACGCCGGGTCTGCTGCGCTGACTGCTGCAATTCGCCCAGCTGCTGCTCCTGCTGCTCCTGCTGCTGACTGTATTGCTGGAGCTGCCAGAAGCTGTAGCCACCAACCGCAGCGCCGACCAGGCCAATCAGCAAAGCCAGCGAAGCGATGGCACTGGACGATCGGCCGGCGTTCGGCGTCGGTCCGGCCGGTTTTGTCGGAGTTGGCTTTGCAGGAGCTGCCGTTGCTGGCGGAATCGGCTCACCGGATTCGGGTTTCTGCGGGTCTTTCTGATCTGCTTCGCTCACGTTTCCATCCTTTGCATCAGGGAGCGGCCGGCACGGGGTTGTCCCGCAACGCCGCCAGCAGGGCCGCGGCACTGGCGCCACGGCAATCGACGACGTCTTTGACGCCCAGCTCGCGCGCCATCGAGGCGACCCGCGGGCTGGGCACGAACAGTGGCTGCGTCAGCGGCCAGCGGGCACCTGCAATGTCGTGCAACGATTGCAGGCCCTGCCCACTGCTGACCACCACGCCGTTCAGGCGTTCCGCCTCAAGCTGCCCGGCGAGTGTTCCAGGCGCGTACTCGGGCAGGCTACGGCGATAAAGCTCCAGGCTATCGACCTGCACGCCGCGCTCGCGCAGCGTCTGCGTGATCAGCTCACGGCCGCCTTCACCGCGCAGGATCAACACCCGGGGCGCAGGCCGCGAGAGCGCCACCGCAAGTTCGGGCAATGCCAGCAAGGCTTCGCTGTCATCGCTCGACGCCGGCCAGCTGACCCGCAGCCCATAGTCCTCGAGCAGCGCACCGGTGGCCGCGCCGACGCTGAACCAGTGCTGGTCGAAGGGAGGTTGTGGCCAGTAGCGATCGATCAGCGCCAGCCCCAACCTTGCCGCAGGCTTGCTGACCACCACCACCGCGGCGTAACGGTCGAGTTCGAGAATGAGGCTGCGCTGTTCCGGGGTCTCGGGCAGCGGTTCGATCTGCAGCAACGGCAGACTGGCGCTGTGGATTCCATGCCCGACAAGCGTGGCAGCCAGCGCCGCACACTCGTCGGCGGGACGGGTCAGCAGCAGCCGCCAACCGGTCACGCGTCGTCGGCCTCGCCGTAGATGGCGCTCAGGATGCCTTCGGCGCCCTGGGCCAGCAGCGCATCGGCCACCCGCACGCCCAATGCCTGCGCCTCGGTCACCGGAGCACGGTCTTCGGCACGCAGCAGCAGGCTGCCGTCAGGCTGGCCAACCAGGCCACGCAGCCAGAGCTGGTCACCTTCGAGAATCGCATAACAGGCGATCGGCACCTGGCAGCCGCCGTTGAGGTGGCGGTTCAATGCCCGCTCGGCCAGCACCCGCCATTCGGTGGCGGCATGGTGCAACGGACCGAGCAGCGCGTGGATTTCATGGTCGGCGGTGCGGCACTCGATGCCGACTGCGCCCTGTCCGCCCGCCGGCAGGCTGTCTTCGACGCTCATGCTCGAGCGGATGCGGTCGGCAAAGCCCAGGCGAATCAGGCCGGCGGCGGCCAGGATGATGGCGTTGTATTCGCCAGCGTCGAGCTTGGCCAGGCGCGTATTGACGTTGCCGCGAAGGAACTGGATTTTCAGGTCAGGGCGCCGCGCCAGCAGCTGCGCCTGGCGACGCAGGCTGGAGGTGCCCACCACACTGCCGGCCGGCAGCGCGTCGAGGTTCTCGTATGTGTTGGAGACGAAGGCGTCGCGTGGGTCTTCGCGCTCGCAGATGCAATACAGGCCCAGGCCCTCGGGAAATTCCATCGGCACGTCCTTCATGGAGTGCACGGCGATGTCGGCTTCGTTCTCCAGCAACGCCGTTTCCAGCTCTTTGACGAACAGGCCCTTGCCGCCGATTTTCGCTAGCGGCGCATCGAGCAGCTTGTCGCCGCGACTGACCATCGGCACCAGGCTGACGCTCAGGCCGGGGTGCGCCTGTTCCAGGCGGGCCTTGACGTATTCGGCCTGCCAGAGAGCCAACGCGCTCTTGCGTGTGGCGATGCGGATTTCGCGGAGCATGTGCAATTCCAGAGAAGATGAACTGCAGGCGATGATAACAGGCTCAAAGCGCGGGCTGGGCTGGCCGGGATCAAGGAAGGCAGCTGGAAGCGAATCAGAGGACGGACTGACGCCGAAGCGCCGTCAGGCTCCTTCCACTTTCACTTCACGCTTCAGGCCGCTTCTCAGAGATTCTGCATCAACTTGCGCACCCCGGCGACGTGGCGTCGGCTGACCGTCAGCGCCTCGCCTTCGAGTCCCTTGAGGAACAGCTGGAAATGTCCCAGCGGCGTGCGCTGCAGGCGCTCGATGCGATCGCGGTAGACCAGTGCGTTGCGGTGGATGCGCACGAAGCGATCGCCGAACTCGTCTTCGAGCGCCTTGAGCGGTTCATCCAGCAGCACCTCGCCGCCCTCATGGCGCAGGGTGACGTACTTGTGGTCGGCGATGAAGTAGATGACCTGCTCCAGCGGGATCAGCTCGATGCCCTTGCGGGTCCGGGCGCTGATGTGGCTGCGGGCACCGGCCCCACTCACCGCGGCCGGCCGGGTCAGGGCCGCGAGCTGGACGCGGTTGGGTCGCTCGGCCTTGCGCAAGGCCTCGGCCAGGTTTTCCTGGCGCACCGGCTTTACCAGATACCCAACGGCGCTGACCTGGAAGGCTTCGAGCGCGAATTCATCATGGGCAGTGCAGAAAATCACCGCAGGCGGGGCATCTCGTTCGCAGAGTTTCGCGGCTACCTGCAGACCATCGAGACCGGGCATCCGGATGTCGAGCAATACGACATCGGGCCGCAGGTCATCGATCAGGGCCAGAGCCTCCTCGCCATTGCTCGCGGCTGGCTCCAGTACTCGATAGCCGTCGAGATCACCTACCAGTCGGCTGAGGCGCTCGCGCGCTAGAGGTTCGTCATCGACAATCAGGACATTCATATAGCTCTGGGTTCCTGCTTTTGTCTCGCACAAGGATAGCGTAGACAGGTGTAGTGGCGGCCGTTACGCCGCTCCACGCTGAGACTCGCGCGCGGCCCGAAAAGTGCCGCTAAACGTGCATCGATGTTGTGCAGGCCTTGATTGGTGCCGCGTGAGGGCTGCACTTGAGCGGCTTCGTCGTAGGGATTGCTGACCCGCAGGAAAAATTCTCCGTCGCGGTAATGGGCTTCGACGCAGACCAGACCGCCTTCGATGCGCGGCTGGATTCCGTAGATCAGGGCATTTTCCAGCAGCGGCTGCAGCGTCAGTTGCGGGATCGGCAGATCCTCCGGCACCTCGTCGATCTGCCAATCCATCTGCAGGCGCTCGCCGAGCCGATACTGTTCGATCGACAGGTAACGGTGCGCCAGCAACAGCTCGTCGCGCCAGGGCACCAGCGTGCCCGGCTTGGCCAGGCTGGCGCGAAACAGGTCGGAGAGGTCCAGCACCGCCTGCTCGGCCTTCTGCGCATCGACCGGCACCAGGCTGGCGATGCTGTTGAGGCTGTTGAACAGGAAATGCGGGCGGATCCGCGCCTGCAGCGATTCGATTCGCGCCCGCAGCTCGGCCTGCTCCTGTCGCCGCCACTGGCTTTGCAGATAGAAATAGCGCAGCAGCAGTCCCGACATGATCAGGCTGATGAGCGCGTGGCGCAGGTACAGGTTGACCTCCCCTGCACGCTGCAGTGGGCCGCCGAGCTGGTAGATATCGGCCACGGCGGTGCAGGCCAGCGTCAGCCCGACCACCAGCACGCAGCACAGCACGCCGGCCAGGGAGGCGCTCAGTCGAGCCAGCAACGGACGCAGCTGGCAGAGCATGCCCGCCGACAACAGCACGATCCATTGCACGAAGAGCGAGGTCAGCGCCAGGCGCACCCAATTGAAGCCGGGCTGCATCGGCTCGGCGAGCACCAAGACCAGCACCAGCAGCTCGGCGAGCAGCACCAGCGCGAGCAATGCCTCCGACTGGCATAGCTCCGGCACGAAGAAATCATCGGAGGGGGCGGGCGGTTTCGCCCGTTTGAACCAGGACATTCGCATGCGCAGAGTTTCCGCGTGGCGGCCCTGCAAAAGCAATCGGCCGCGAGGATGGAAAAGGCGGCTGGCTACGCCGTGCGGGCGAGTCTAGCGAGGCGAGCTCGGCGCGAACGTGTGCGCCGCGGCAAAACCGAGCGAAGCCCCGCATCCGGCAGCGCGCCCTTCCCTGTTATGATCTGGCCCCTCTTCCGGTCCCGAGATTTCAGCGAGCGCATTCATGAGCAACGACAAGACCAACCAGTCCTGGGGCGGCCGTTTCAGCGAGCCCGTCGACGCCTTCGTCGCCCGTTTCACCGCCTCCGTCGAGTTCGACAAGCGCCTCTACCGCCACGACATCATGGGCTCGATCGCCCACGCCACCATGCTGGCGAAAGCAGGCGTACTGACCGCCGAAGAGCGCGACGCCATCGAGGCGGGGCTCAAGGAAATCCAGGCCGAAATCGAAGCCGGCCAGTTCGATTGGCGTGTCGATCTCGAAGACGTGCACATGAACATCGAGGCGCGCCTGACCGATCGCATCGGCGTGACCGGCAAGAAGCTGCACACCGGCCGCTCGCGCAACGACCAGGTGGCCACCGACATCCGCCTCTGGCTGCGCGACGAGATCGACCTGATCCTCGCCGAGCTCACCCGTCTGCAGGAAGGCCTGCTCGGCCTTGCCGAGGCCGAAGCCGACACCATCATGCCGGGCTTCACCCACCTGCAGACCGCGCAACCGGTAACCTTCGGCCATCACCTGCTGGCCTGGTTCGAGATGCTTTCGCGTGACCATGAACGCCTGGTCGACTGCCGCAAGCGGGTCAACCGCATGCCGCTCGGCTCGGCCGCGCTGGCCGGCACCACCTACCCGATCCAGCGGGAAATCACCTGCGAGCTGCTCGGTTTCGAAGCCGTTTCCGGTAACTCCCTCGACGGCGTATCCGATCGTGATTTCGCCATCGAATTCTGCGCCGCCGCGTCGCTCGCCATGATGCACCTGTCGCGCTTCTCCGAAGAGCTGGTGCTCTGGACCAGCGCGCAGTTCCAGTTCATCGACCTGCCCGACCGTTTCTGCACCGGCTCCTCGATCATGCCGCAGAAGAAGAACCCCGACGTGCCGGAGCTCGTACGTGGCAAGACCGGCCGCGTGTTCGGCGCACTCACCGGCCTGCTGACCCTAATGAAGGGCCAACCGCTGGCCTACAACAAGGACAACCAGGAAGACAAAGAGCCGCTGTTCGACGCCGCCGATACGCTGCGCGACTCGCTGCGCGCCTTCGCCGACATGGTTCCGGCGATCAAGCCCAAGCGCGAGGTCATGCGCGAAGCGGCCCGCCGCGGGTTCTCGACCGCGACGGACCTGGCCGACTACCTGGTGCGCAAGGGCTTACCGTTCCGCGACTGCCACGAAATCGTCGGCCATGCGGTGAAGTACGGGGTCGACTCGGGCAAGGATCTGGCCGAAATGAGCCTGGATGAGCTGCGCCGCTTCAGCGACCAGATCGGCGAAGACGTGTTCGCCGTGCTGACCCTGGAAGGCTCGGTCAACGCCCGCGACCACATCGGCGGCACTGCGCCAGCCCAGGTTCGCGCCGCGGTCGCCCGCGGCCGGGCCTTGCTCGCCTCACGCTGACGCGCCGACCGGCCAGCGCATCAGGGATCGGGGCGTCTATTGCGAACGATTACGCAGCAGACCGCCGATCCCTGAGTCACCCTCACCCTTCACTTCGCATACGTCGCGATAGCGCACACTGCCGCGCTCGCTCAATCACTGAGATGGCAGCAGATGGGGAACTCGGCTTGCCCACTGGCGCCCAACAGGCATCGCCATTTGCCTAACTGCCGCCATGACCGACCTGCGCTCGTTGCTGCTGAACCAGGATACCCAGGGAGCCGAGCTATTCGACTCGCCCAAGGAACGTCTGCTGTTCTACCGCTCGGAAATCCACTTCGAATCGTCGTTGCTGGCGGACCGGACCAACTCGTACCTCGCCTCCCAATCATTTTTGATGATCGCCTTCGCCTCGTCGATGGCCAACAGCAATCCCGAGTGGGGTGAGCTCTTCCGTCTGGTGGTGCCTTCGATTCTCGCGGTACTGGGGCTGCTGACATCCTTTCATGCGATGCCCGGCATCCGCTCCAATTTCGAGGTGATCGAGCGCTGGCATCAGAAACAGGCCGAACTGCTGCAAATCGAAGGGCGTGCAGGCCTGCTGCCCAATAACGAGTCGGCGCTTTTCGGCGAAGGAAACAGTCCGGTCGGCGGGGAACGCTACAAGAGAACACTGCTGTTCTCGTTGCGTACCCCACTTATCTTTTCGTTCGTATGGGGTGCGTTCGGTGTGCTCTGCCTGGGCCTGGCACTGGTCGGCTGAGACGCAGCCTCAAAGCCAGTTCTTGAACTTGAACCAGGCATAAGAGGCGGCCGCCGAGACGACCATCATCGCCAGCGCCAGCGGATAGCCATACGTCCAGTGCAGCTCGGGCATGGCGTCGAAGTTCATCCCGTAGACGGTACCGAGCAGGGTCGGCGGCAGGAACAGCACGGCGGCGATGGAAAACACCTTGATGATGCTGTTCTGCTCGATGTTAATCAGCCCGAGGGTCGCGTCGAGGAGAAAGGTCACCTCCCCGGAGATCTTCGCCTGGTGCTCTCCCAGCGAACGCACGTCGCGCTCCACCGATTTGAGCGCGATACGCGCCGGTTCGCGCAGCCATTCGCTGGCACCCAGACGCACGTAGCTGAGTTGCCGGGTGATGCTCAGCAGGCTGCCGCTGAGCTTGCCCAGCAGGCTGTTGTGGCGGCCCAGGTGCTTGAGGATCACCTGCAGGTCGGCCTTGCCCTGACGCACATCGGCCGCATCGCTGAAGATACTTTCCGAAAGCGAGTTGAGCTGCGACTGGAGCATCTCCAGCACGTCAGCGATGCGGTCGACGATACTGTCGAGCAATGCCGCCAGCAGCAGATCGGGCGAGGCATGGTTGTTCAGACTCTGAGCGTTCTTGGTTTCGAAGGCGCTGAACGCGGCAAGCTCGGCATAGCGCACCGTCACCAGCCATTCGGACGAGAGCACGAAGGTCACCTCGGCGGTCGATGGCCGCTGCGCGCTGATGCCGCTGACCACGGTCGAGGTCATCAGCAGCGTGCCGCCCTGCTCGCGCAAACGCGAGGAGTCTTCGATCTCGGCCATTTCCTCGCGGGTGGGAATATTCACGCCCAGCGCTTTTTCGACCCGCAGTTCTTCTTCCAGGCTGGGCTCGAGCAAGTCGATCCATAGAAATTCGGCGGGCAGTGGATCGTCAGGTTCGATTGACTGGCTCTTCAGCACACCGTTGATGACGTGATAGCAGGTGATCATGGGGGCTCTTCCAGGCTTGGATGCTACAGCTTGACCAAGCCTGAGAGGCGACACAAACCGCTTCGTTCAGTCATCGTGCCGCGGCGACCCTCATGAAGCACCGCCTGCCACGACCCCAAGCCGCTGCTCGCGCCGATTCAGGCGGTTGCGTATTCGAGCCTGACGCGCTGCGGTCAGCGGGTAGTTCCAGGCGATGAAGAACGCCAGCATGTAGAGCGCCACCGGCCCCAGGATGTAAAGCGAACGCAGCGCGAGCAGATGCCCGGCATCGTTCTGAGCGGTCGCATCGAAGCCGACCAGCGCCAGCAGCCCGAGCGAAAGCCCCAGACCCAACGCCATGGCCAGCTTGTGGGCTATACCCGACATCGCGAAGAACAGCCCGGCGCGATGCTCACGACTGCGCGCGGTGTCGAGATCGATGATATCGGCAAGCATCGACAATGGAAGAAACTGGAAGGCGGCAAAGCAGAATCCCTTGAGGGCGAACATCACCGCGAACGGCACCAGCTGGCCGGCCTGCAGGAAAAACATGCCGATGATGCTCACGCTGGATACCAGCACCGCGACGCAGAACGCACGATGCTTGCCGATGCGCCGACCCAGGGTGAGCCAGAATGGAATGCCGAGGATGCCGACCCCGAAGTAGATCAGGTACATCAGGCCGATCTGCGCCTGGATCTGGATCACGTGCTGCATGAAGAACACCGACAGCGCATTGCGGAAGGCCTCGCCGGTGATCACGATCAGCAGCACCAGCATCATGATCTTGAACGGCCCGTTCTTCTTCAGCACCCGCAAGCCCTGGCGCCAGTCGGTGCGTTTGACGGTGCGCGGCGGGGCCTCCCGCACGCGGGTCACCACCAGCAGCACGGTCAGCGGCAGCAGCAGGATCAGCAACCAGGCCATCGACGCCAGGATCGGCCCGTAGCCGATGCCGAACTGGCCGTCGCGCCCCAATAACCAGACCATCGCCTGCATCAGCGCGCCATCGGTGTCCCCGGCCTCGAAGCGGCGTCCGAACGCCTGCACGATGGCGGGCGCCAGCGCAGCGAGAAACAGGCCGATCAGCACGTAGGCTTCGCGCGAGGCCGTCACCCGACTGCGCTGGTGATAGGCCGTGGACAGCTCCGCCCCCCAGGCGCTGTAGGGCAACGTGACCATGGTCCAGCCCAGGTACATCACCATCGTCCACAGCAACAGGTGCCAGACGCCTACTCCGGCCGGCGGCATGAAGATCTGCACGGTGCCGACCAGCATCAGCGGCACCCCCATCACCAGCCAGGGCTTGCGACGCCCGAAGCGGGTCTGCCAGCGGTCGCTCAGGGTCCCAATCAGCGGGTCGGTGATCACATCGGTGAAGCGCGCCAGCACCAGTACCAGCGCCATCAACGCCATGTTCGCGCCCAGCTCCTGGGCATAGAACGGTGGCAGATAGACCGCCAGCGGATAGCCGATGATCGCCAGCGGCATGCCGATGGAGCCATAGATGTAAATAGTGGAACGCTTCAACTCGTCGGGCTGGCTCATGGTTCCTCCGCAGCGAGAGGCGCGGCCTCATCGGACCGGCTCTTTGTTGTTCTTGTCTTTAAACCGGCGCGCCCCGTGTCGCGCCGCCGATCGGTTGTGCCACAACGATCGCAGCCGGCTGAAGCGGGGCTCTGTAACAGCAGATTCCAGCGTACCGGCGCAATGAATTCCAAGGCTCTGGGACGGGCCTCCCGGCTCGGCATGGGCAGCCATCACGGGCATGAATGCAGCCATTCGTGGCAGACTCATGACTTGTCCCAGAGGAGCGAGCCATGAGCGAACCCGACGACGGCGAAGAGGCCTTCGCCCAGGAAACCCTGATCCAGGCCATCGAGAATCAACTCGAGGCAGACGACCCACCCGCCGCCAAGGCGACGCTGAACAAGCTCACCCTGGTCGGTTACGAGCGCGACGAGATCCTGCACCTGATGGCGCTGGTGCTGGCCGCCGAGATCGCCGCGATGTTGCGCGAAGACCGCCCCTTCGATCGCGACGGCTACGAGGCGGCGCTACGCCAGCTGCCCGGCTTGCCCGAGGCACCGTGACCCGCTCAGATGGAGCAGGCGCAACCGTCCGGCGCGACTACACTTGCCCTACCGGGCCCGGGCCCATCACGTGAGGAGCAGCCAATGACCTACACCCCCGAACTCGTCGCCGAGCTGGAAATGCTCACGCTGTTCAATCTTGAAAACACCCTGGAGGGCCTCAAGGTGCATCAGGACGCCGCGCCGGACGCGATCGCCGCCACCGGCCGGCTGCATGCCAAGGGCCTGACCAGCCAGCCCGACGGCGGCTACCTGACCAGCCTGGGACGCGATGCCGCCGAACATGCGCAGTCGCTGCTGACGATCCTTTCCGCACCACAAACCGCTTGAGGCGCAGCCGCCTCGAAGGGCGGCGCTCGCCCCACCGCCATGCCGCCCCTGCCTGACCGGCGCGGGACCTCGAGCTAAAGGCTCGCCGGTTCGCGCCGATCAGGTAGCTGACACCCTATGACGCTGAACTGCATGAGTACCTGATGAGTCGTTCCCAGGAAATCCGTACCGACCTCGACGAAGGGATCGACCGCAAAGACCTGTCCCTGCTGCGCACACGCTTCATGAGCGTCAACGACGGCCGCCTCGAACGCACCCGCCAGGCCATGTCGCCGCGCCAGCAACTGGTCCTCACGCTGTTGCCGCTGCTGCTCGACATCAACCACCCGATCCTGCCGGGCTACGTTTCCAATGGCACGCCAGCCGGGCTCAGCGGCTTCAAGCCCGACCCGAAGGTGATCGCCGAAGCGCAGCGCTTGAGCCGCTCGTTCAGCTACAAGCCCCATCGCGGGGTGCGCAACGAGGCGATCCACGGTCTGTTCCTGATGGGTAGCCTGGGTACCGTGGCACAGAACGAGCAAAGCGACCTGGACGTCTGGGTCTGTCATCAGCCCGACCTCAGCCCCACCTGCCTGATGGAATTGCGGCGCAAGTGCGATCTGCTCGAAGCCTGGGCGGCGACCCAGGGCACCGAGGCGCATTTTTTCCTGATCGACCCGGCGCGCTTCGCTCAGGGCCGCGGCGCCGGGCCACTGACCTCGGACGACTGCGGCACCACCCAGCACTATCTGCTGCTCGACGAGTTCTACCGCACGGCCATCTGGCTGGGCGGTAGAACTCCGCTGTGGTGGCTGGTGCCGGCGTATGAAGAACATCGCTACGACCTCTACGTGCAGACCCTGATCCGCAAGCGCTTCATCCGCGCCGACGAAGTGCTGGATCTGGGCAATCTCGGCGCTATTCCCGCCAGCGAATTTCTCGGCGCGGGCCTGTGGCAGCTCTACAAAGGCATCGAGTCGCCCTACAAGTCGGTGCTCAAGCTGCTGCTGACCGAGGTCTATGCCAGCGAGCACCCCGACGTGCAATGCATCGCCCTGCGCTACAAGCAGGCGGTCTACGCCAACCGGCTGGATCTCGATGAGCTCGACCCTTACATCGTGGTCTACCGCCGACTGGAGGAATACCTCAAGGACCGTGACGATCACCAACGCCTCGAACTGATCCGCCGCTGCCTCTACATCAAGGTCAACAAGCCGCTCAGCCGCCCTCCACGCAACCGCCGCAAGAGCTGGCAGCGCCTGTTGCTCGAACGTCTCACGGACGAGTGGGGCTGGGATTCGCGCCAGCTCGCGATGCTCGACAGCCGCAGTCGGTGGAAGGAAGGGCAGGTGAGCCTGGAACGGCGCGCGCTGGTCAACGAGCTGACCTATGGCTACCGCTTCCTCTCGCAGTTCGCCCGACAGATGCAAGTGGTCAGCCCGATGGACAGCCACGACCTGGGCATCCTCGGCCGGCGCCTGTATGCCGCCTTCGAGCGCAAGGCCGGTAAGGTGGAGTTCATCAACCCCGGCATCTCGCCGGACATGGCCGAAGAAAGCCTGACCCTGGTGCGCAACACCGGCAGCGACGGCGACCACCAGTGGATCCTGCTGCGCGGGAACCTCGGCGCTCTGGAATGGCGCAATTACGCGCCGCTCAAGCGCTCCCGCGATCTGGTCCCTCTGCTCGCCTGGTGCCATCGCAACGGCGTGATCGACGCCAGTACGCGCATCTCCCTGCACCCCGGCGATAGCGATCTGCGCGAAGCCGAATTGTCAGGCCTGCTCGGCAGTCTCCAGCAGGTGCTGCCCGTCCCGCTGGACACCGTGTCCGAACAGGCGCTGCTGGCCGGCAGCGTGCCGAAGAAGGTGCTGCTGCTGATCAACGTCGGCGTCGACCCGCTGCCCCAGCACAGCCTGCTCAACATGCACATGGCGACCGGCCGTACCGACTCGCTCGGCTATTCGGGCGCGCGGGAGAATCTGGTGGTATCGATCGACCAGCTCACCCTCAACAGCTGGAACGAGCTGATGGTCAGCCGCTACGACGGCGCCGATGCGCTGCTCGACTGCCTGCGCGATTACCTCGATGCGCTCCCGGCCGAAGGCGCTCTGCCCGAGTTCCATGTGCGTTGCCTGTGCCGTAACCGTGCGCCGCTGATCGCCCGCCGGGTCGAGGAGCTGTTCGCCGATGCCCAGGCGAGCCTCGCCAGCTCGCCCAACAGCCGTTACCTGTTGCAGATCCGCCAGCACTATCACCTGATCGACCTGGTGCCTGGCCAGGTCAGGCATGCCAGCTTGCCGGACCTGCCAGCGCTGCTCGACCACCTGGGCGAAGGCCGCGCCGCCTACAGCCCGATCCATCTGGATCGCCATGCCCAGGAAGTGAATGACCTGGCGGTGATCCTTCCCGCCGGCAAGCCGGACTGTCTGCAGGTGTTCTATCGCATCCGCGGGGAACATGCCGAACTCAGTGTGCTCGACGAATTGAACGCGCTATGGCGCCAGCACCTGCCGTTCAAGGACGAGCTGACACTGCTCACACCGCTGCAGCGCTTTCTGCAGTCGATCCTGTATCGGCGCAACGCCATGCAACCGCTCACCGACCACGGCCGCGGGCCAACGATGGAAATTCTGTATCACCAGATTCTCGCGCCCCAGGGCGACCTGCCGCTACGCCTGGAACGGCGCGCCGCACTACCGAGCCGCGTGAGCGATCCGTTCTACGACGTTCAGGCCATCATCGAACCCGGTGACCGCGGCCGTACGCAGGTCAGCCTTTACTGCAATCATCGGGAATTCTCCGAACTCGAATACGGGCCGGACCTGTTCGCCACCGTGGCCCGCCACATCCTCGCGCAGCGGCGCACCCGCGAGCGCTACCCCTGCTACATCACCGACCTGGACCTGTCGGGCATGTTCGGCGACAGTCCGGCACAGACGGTGCAATACCTGCGTTACAAGATGCGCCTGGAAGCGGCGCTTAACCAGGCGCTCGAACAGCAGGCTCTGGATCCAGGCTGACGCGCTGATTCAGTGCCGCACCGCGGCGTTCGCCTCAGGCTGGTATTCGACCTCCAGCAGAGTCAGCGCCAACACCTTGCCGCCGGGCGTCGCCCAGTCGATGTGCTGGCCTACGGACAACCCGAGCAGGGCGGTGCCCACCGGGGCGAGCACCGAGACGGTGCCGTCCTTGCCTGCGTCCTGGGGATAAACCAGGGTCAAGTGGTAATCCTTGTGGCTGCTCTCTTCACGGCAATGGACGCGCGAGTTCATCGTCACCACGCCGGGCGGCAACTGGCTGACATCCATGATCTGCGCGCGCGCCAGCTCCTTCTCCAGCGCTTCGGCAGCAGGGCCGTAGTCGTCGAGGCTGTCCAGCAGGCGCTCCAGACGCTGCAGATCGGTATGGGTCAGGGTGATGGGCGGTGCGCTGCTCATGGGCGGGTTGTCTCTCCATGGTTGATGGGCAGAAAAATAAAAACCCCGCCCGAAGGCGGGGTTCTGAAAGACCTGAATGGACCCTAACACAGCCCGGCAGATTATCAAGGCCACCCTCGGCCGCCCGCCGAGGCGACTAGCGCAGCGCTTCGAAATCCAGCTCCGCTCCGCTCTGCTCACGGGTCACGCGCTCGAGCAACTCGCCCAGCGGCTCCTCACTGGTATCGCAGATCCAGAGTCCGGCGGCTTCGTCGAAATCGAAGTGAAAACCACCGGAGCGGGCGGCGACCCACAGCTGCAGCAGCGCCGGTTGGCGGCTGAGGATCAACTGGGTGCCGTTGTCGAAGCGGACGGTCAGCACGCCCGCGGAGTTCTCCAGATCGACATCCAGGTCGCTGTCGTCGAAGACGTCCTCGACCTCCTGCTGCGCGGCGTCAATGAGGTCATGGTAGCGGGCTTCGTTCAAGCTCATGGTGATGTTCCTGCAGGATGGAGGCAACGGCCACTCGGGCCGCCAATAAAGGCGCCGAGCTTAGCACCGCATCCACCGGCAGACAGCAGCCGATCGCCCCGGCGGCGGCAATTGGTGGCTCACATAGGCAATCCGCCGGGTGCTGGGTATACTCGGTGGCAATCGATTTTCCAAGGATTCAACCCCATGAAGCGTCTGCTGCTTCCCCTGCTCTCTCTGGTCGTGCTGACTGCCGCGCTTGGCGGCTGCGGCCAGAAAGGCCCGCTGTATCTACCCGACAGCGACACTGCCAACGAGCGTTCCAAAGACCGTTTCGAACTTTAAGAGGAGGCATCCATGGAGGCCTTCTCGTACCGCGACGGTCAACTCTTCGCGGAGGGCGTGGCGCTGTCCGCTCTCGCACAACGCTTCGGCACCCCCACCTACGTCTATTCGCGCGCGCACATCGAAGCCCAATACCGGGCCTACGCCGATGCGCTCGAAGGCGTACCCCACCTGGTCTGTTTCGCCGTCAAGGCGAACTCCAACCTGGGCGTCCTGAACGTACTGGCTCGGCTCGATGCCGGCTTCGACATCGTTTCGCGCGGTGAGCTCGAACGCGTCCTGGCCGCAGGTGGCAAACCCGATCGCATCGTCTTCTCCGGAGTCGGCAAGACCCGCGACGACATGCGCCGCGCGCTGGAAGTCGGCGTGCATTGCTTCAACGTCGAGTCGACCGACGAACTCGAGCGCCTGCAGCAGGTGGCCGCCGAGCTCGGCACCGTCGCCCCCGTCTCGCTGCGGGTCAATCCCGACGTCGATGCGGGCACCCACCCGTACATCTCGACCGGGCTCAAGGAAAACAAATTCGGCATCGCCATCGCCGACGCCGAAGCGGTCTATGCGCGTGCCCATGCGCTGCCGAATCTGCAGGTCATTGGCGTCGATTGCCATATCGGCTCGCAGCTGACCAGCTTGCCGCCGTTCCTCGATGCCCTCGACCGGTTGCTCGCCCTGATTGATCGCCTGGCCGCCAAAGGTATCCAGATCCGCCACCTCGATCTAGGTGGCGGCCTCGGCGTGCGTTATCGCGATGAAGAACCACCACTGGCAGGCGACTATATCCAGGCGGTGCGCCAGCGCATAGAAGGCCGTGACCTGGCGCTGGTGTTCGAGCCGGGCCGCTTCATCGTTGCCAACGCCGGCGTGCTGCTGACCCGCGTGGAATACCTCAAGCACACCGAGCACAAGGATTTCGCCATCGTCGACGCGGCGATGAACGACCTGATCCGTCCGGCGCTGTATCAGGCCTGGATGGACGTGGTTCCGGTGACGCCTCGCGACGGCGAGGCACGGACCTACGACATCGTCGGGCCGATCTGCGAGACCGGCGACTTCCTCGCCAAGGAGCGCCAGCTGGCGCTCGCCGAGGGCGATCTGCTGGCGGTGCGCTCGGCCGGTGCCTATGGCTTCGTCATGAGCTCGAACTACAACACCCGCGGCCGCGCCGCGGAGGTGTTGGTGGACGGCACCCACGTCCATGAGGTGCGCCGGCGCGAAAGCGTGCAGGAGCTGTATGCGGGCGAAAGCCTGCTCCCTGCCTGAGGCTACGACGATGCTTTTGCGCTTTACCAAGATGCACGGCCTGGGCAACGACTTCATGGTCATCGACCTGGTCAGCCAGCACGCGCACATCCAACCCAAGCACGCGCGTCAGTGGGGCGACCGCCATACCGGCATCGGTTTCGATCAGTTGCTGCTGGTCGAACCGCCGCATGATCCGGACGTGGACTTCCGCTATCGCATCTTCAATTCCGACGGTTCGGAAGTGGAGCAGTGCGGCAACGGTGCCCGCTGCTTCGCCCGCTTCGTGCTCGACAAGCGCCTGACCATGAAGCGTCAGATCCGCGTCGAAACCAAGGGCGGCATCATCGAACTCGACCTGCGCCCCGACGGCCAGGTATGCGTCGACATGGGCCCGCCGCGCACGGTACCCGAGCAGATTCCCTTCATCGCCGACCATGAGGCGCCCAGCTACGCCCTGGACGTCGATGGGCAAACCATCGAACTCTCTGCCGTGTCCATGGGTAATCCCCATGCGGTGCTGCGTGTCGAGGATCTGGACAACGCGCCGGTGCACAGCCTCGGCGCGAAGATCGAGCACCACCCGCGCTTTCCGCAGCGAGTCAACGTCGGATTTCTGCAGGTGATCGACCGTCAACGCGCTCGGCTACGGGTGTGGGAACGCGGCGCTGGCGAGACCCAGGCGTGCGGCACAGGCGCTTGCGCCGCAGCGGTGGTAGCGATCAGCCAGGGCTGGATGGCCTCCCCCGTCCAGCTGGAACTGCCGGGCGGCCGCCTGTCCATCGAGTGGGCAGGCCCGGGGCAGCCCGTTATGATGACCGGCCCCGCCGTTCGCGTGTATGAAGGACAGGTTCGCCTATGACCGACCAGCGCCAGGACCCGCCAGAGCAACTCGACCCGGAACAGGTTGCCGCTTTTCTCAGGGCACACCCGGAATTCTTCGTCGACTACGACGAGCTGATCGCCGAGCTGCGCATTCCCCATGCCCGTGGCGATGCCGTCTCGCTGGTGGAGCGCCAGGTCAAGCTGCTGCGCGAACGCAACATCGAGATGCGCCACCGCCTGTCGCAACTGATGGACGTCGCGCGCGATAACGATCGCCTGTTCGACAAGACCCGTCGCCTGGTCCTGGATCTACTCGACGCCGGCAGCCTGGAAGAAATCGTCGGTGCGGTGGACGACAGCCTGCGGCATGAATTCCAGGTGCCCTTCGTAAGTCTGATCCTGTTCAGCGAGACGCCGATACCGGTCGGCCGCAGCGTCACGGCCGCCGAAGCCCACCAGGCGATCGGCGGCCTGCTCGGCGACGGAAAGACCACCTGCGGCGTGCTGCGCCCCCACGAACTGGCCTACCTGTTCGGCGAACAGGAAAGCGCCGGCATCGGCTCGGCGGCCGTGGTCTCGCTCACCCAGCAAGGCGTGCAGCAGGGCATCCTGGCCATCGGCAGTCCCGACCCGCAGCATTACAAGAGCTCGCTTGGTACGCTCTTCCTCGGTTATGTCGCCGAGGTCCTGATTCGCGTACTGCCGCGTTTCTCCGCGCCACTGCGCTCGGTACGCTGAGCGCGTCGGCGCCGCGCCGACGGATGACCGAGGGGCTTCTCATGCATGCTGAGCTGGACGCCTACCTGCAGCACCTGCGCAACGAACGGCAGGTCTCGCCCCACACCCTCGACGGCTATCGACGCGACCTGAACAAGGTGCTCGAGCATTGCGGCCGCGCCCAACTGCAGAGCTGGTCGGCGCTCAAGCCCAATCACTTGCGCCAGCTGGTCGCCGAACAGCACCGCAAGGGCCAATCGAGCCGCAGCCTGGCGCGCATCCTGTCGTCGGTGCGCGGTCTCTATCGCTACCTCAATGGGGAAGGTCACTGCAGCCATGATCCGGCTGCCGGGCTGAGCCCCCCCAAGGGCGAGCGGCGCCTGCCGCGCGTACTCGACACGGATCGCGCGATGCAACTGCTCGACGGCGGCGTCGAAGACGACTTCATCGCCCGCCGCGACCAGGCGCTGCTTGAGCTGTTCTATTCCTCGGGGCTGCGTCTGTCCGAGCTGGTCGGGCTGAATCTGGATCAGCTCGACCTGCCGGCCGGGTTGGTTCAGGTCCTGGGCAAGGGCAGCAAAGCGCGGGTGCTGCCGGTTGGGCGCAAGGCCCGCGACGCGCTCGAAGCCTGGCTGCCGCTGCGAGCCCTGGCATCACCGGCCGACGGCGCGGTGTTCATCGGCAAGCAGGGACGGCGACTGGGTGCCCGGGCGGTGCAGCTGCGCGTTCGCGAAGCCGGTGTACGCGAGCTCGGCCAGCACCTGCACCCACACATGCTGCGCCACAGCTTCGCCAGTCATCTGCTCGAGTCTTCCCAAGACCTGCGTTCGGTCCAGGAACTGCTCGGCCATGCCGATATCGGTACCACACAGATCTACACCCATCTGGATTTCCAGCACCTGGCCAAGGTCTATGACCAGGCACACCCGCGCGCCAAGCGCAGGCCGCGCAGTGAAGAAACCTGAGCGTCCGCCCTGCCTTCACAGGGCCTTTCTGGAGCCGCGATGAGCATTCGCCTGATCACCTTCGACCTCGACGATACGCTGTGGGACGTCGCGCCCGTGTTGCGCAGCGCCGAGACTACGCTGCGCAATTGGCTGACCGAGCATGCGCCACGTCTGGGGACGTTCTCGCCCGAGCATCTGTGGGCGATCCGCAGTCGCCTGACCGAAACGGATCCAGGCTTGAAGCACCGTCTGAGCGAGTTGCGCCGTCGGATCCTGTTCCACGCACTGTCCGAGGCCGGCTATGCCGAGGATGAGGCAGAAGCGCTGGCGGAGCGTGGCTTCCAGGTCTTTCTCGAAGCGCGGCATGCGGTGGAGTTGTTCCCCGACGTGCACGAAACCCTCGAGCGGCTGGCAGGACGCTACATGCTCGGCGTGCTCACCAACGGCAACGCCGACGTCCGCCGCCTGGGTCTGGCCGACTACTTTCGCTTCGCGCTCTGCGCCGAAGAACTGGGCATCGGCAAACCCGACCCCAGGCCCTTTCGCGAGGCCCTTGCCCGCGCTGGCGTGGAAGCAGGCCAGGCGGTGCATGTCGGCGACCACCCGAGCGACGACATCGGCGGTGCACAACAGGCCGGCATGCGCGCGATCTGGTTCAACCCCACGGCGCTGTCCTGGGACCAGGCACGCCAGCCTGACGCCGAAATCCGCAGCCTCGCGCAGCTGCCCGCCGTGTTGCAGCGCTGGGCCCAGGCGTAACAGCACGCATGAAAAAGCCCGCCATACGGCGGGCTTTTCACGGACATCCGGCCCTAGATAGGGCGGCTGCCGTATTTGCTGTCTGGCTTCTTGGGCGGGTCGGCCACTACGTTCGGCTCGACTTCCTGCACCTTGCCTCCGCGCGCCAGGAACTCCTGCATGGCGCGTTCCAGCGCTTCCCGCTCTTTCTGCTTCGCCTCGATACTAGGCAGCTCGTCGGGCTCGACGGCCTTGGCCTTTTTCTTCGTCGGCGTCACGCGCTCGCTGTCGGTGCCTTCGTCATCGGCTCCTTCATCGGCCTCGGTGTCAGCAGCGCTCAGTTCTTCGCCGTCCTCGTCCTCGTCGAGTTCAACGTCGTCCTGTTCGAGTTCTTCATCGCTCATGTTCAACCTCATGGCTTGCCAAAGCAGGTAAGTTATAGCCCAGCGATCGCGGAAATCCGCTCCGCAAAAAAATCAACTTTCCATCCCCTGCAGGGTGGCCAGTACCTGCCGCGAACCGCCATGGTCGCGGTGCTCGCCCAGATACAAACCCTGCCAGGTCCCGAGCGCCAGGCGCCCTTCGGTCACCGGCACACTTAGCTGACAACCGAGCAGGCTCGACTTGAAGTGCGCCGGCAGGTCGTCCGGACCCTCGTAATCGTGTTCGTAGCCGCTTTCACCCTGGGGTACCAAGCGATTGAAGAACCGTTCGAAATCGCGTCTCACCGCAGCGTCGGCATTCTCGTTCACCGTCAGCGACGCCGAGGTGTGCCGCAGCCACAGGTGTAACAGACCGACCCGGCATCGTTGCAGTTCCGGCAGTGCGGCAAGCAGTTCGTCGGTGATCAGGTGGAAGCCTCGCGGCCGTGCCCGCAGGGTGATCGTCGTCTGGTGCCACATGCCGGTTATTCCACCCCGAGATGTCATGGGCGCGCATTCTAGCGCGGCGCCGGAAAAAACAAAGGGCGCCCGTAGGCGCCCTCGTTATGACCGCGGCGATCACTTTTTGTTGGTGAACTCCGGATAGGCTTCCAGGCCGCATTCGGCGACGTCGACGCCCTCGTATTCTTCCTCTTCGCTGACCCGCAGCCCCATGACCATCTTGATGACGGCCCAGACGATCAGGCTGGCGATGAATACCCAGGCGAAGATCGAAGCAGCGCCCAGCAGCTGCGCGCCAAAGGAGGCGTCGGCATTGGTGAGCGGAACCACCAGCAAGCCCCACAGACCGACCACGCCGTGCACCGAAATCGCGCCGACCGGATCGTCCAGCTTCAGCTTGTCTAGCGCCAGGATGCTGAACACTACCAGCACGCCACCCACGCCACCGATCAGCGTGGCCTGCAGGGCGCTGGGCGTCAGCGGCTCGGCAGTGATGGCGACCAGGCCGGCCAACGCGCCGTTGAGGATCATGGTCAGATCGGACTTGCCGAACAGCAGGCGAGCGGTGATCAGCGCCGCGACCAGGCCACCGGCAGCGGCCATGTTGGTATTGACGAAGACCTGAGCGACTGCGTTGGCATCTTCAAGGGTGCTGATGCGCAGCTGCGAGCCGCCGTTAAAGCCGAACCAGCCCATCCAGAGGATGAAGGCACCGAGCGCGGCCAGCGGCATGTTGGCGCCCGGAATGGCGTTGACTTGGCCGTTCGGGCCGTAACGACCTTTGCGCGGGCCGAGCAGCAGGACGCCGGCCAATGCGGCGGTGGCGCCGGTCATGTGAACGACGCCCGAACCTGCGAAATCCATGAAGCCGGCCGCGTCGAGGAAACCGCCGCCCCACTTCCAGAAACCCTGGATCGGATAGATGAAACCGGTCATGACGACGGCGAAGGCGATGAACGCCCACAGCTTCATCCGCTCGGCCACCGCACCGGAGACGACCGACATGGCGGTCGCGGCGAAGACGATCTGGAAGAAGAAGTCCGCGCGGGCCGAGTAGTAAGGCGCGTCTTCGCCACCGGCGGCCACCACGTCAACCGCGTGCTCGTCGCCGATCAGGAAGCCCAGGCTCGGCAGGATGCCGCCCTCGGGGCTCGAGTACATGATGTAGTAGCCGATCAGCAGATACATGATCGACGCCACGGCGTAGAGCACGATGTTCTTGGTCAGGATCTCGGCCGTGTTCTTGGCCCGAACCAAACCCGATTCGAGCATGGCGAAACCAGCCGCCATCCACATCACCAGCGCGCCACAGAGGACGAAGTAAAGGGTATCGAGTCCGTACTGGACGGGTATCAAAGCAGTGCTATCCATGTTTCACCTCTTGCTGTGGCGCCAAGGCGCTATTCGATCAACAGGCCACCGAGAGACGCGCCGCCTGTGAAGGTCTGTCATCGCGCCCGGGTTGGCTCCGGGCGCTCCCCCTAAGCCTTAAAGGTTGTATCCACGCTCGTTGTGCTGGGCCAGGTCGAGACCGACGGTCTCTTCCTCTTCGCTGACGCGCAGTCCCATCACCATGTCGATCACCTTGAGGATCAAGAAGGTGACGATGGCCGTGTAGACGACTGTGAACAGCACGCCCTTGAACTGGATCCAGAGTTGCAGCGCAACGCTTTCCACCTCGCCGAAGCCACCAAAGGCCGGCGCCGCGAAAATACCGGTTAGCAGCGCACCGACGATGCCGCCGATGCCATGCACGCCGAAGGCGTCCAGGGAATCGTCATAACCGAGCTTGCGCTTGAGGGTGGTTGCGCAGAAGAAGCAGATCACGCCGGAGGCCAGGCCGATCGCCAGCGCACCCATCGGGCCGACGGTTCCTGCCGCCGGGGTGATGGCTACCAGACCGGCGACCACGCCCGAGGCGATGCCCAGTGCACTGGGCTTGCCATGGGACATCCACTCGGCAAACATCCAGCCCAGGGCCGCAGCCGCCGTGGCGATCTGGGTCACGAGCATGGCCATGCCTGCAGTACCGTTGGCAGCCACTGCCGAACCTGCGTTGAAACCGAACCAACCCACCCAGAGCATGGCTGCGCCCACCAGGGTCAGGCCCAGGTTGTGCGGCGCCATCGGCGTGGTCGGGTAGCCCTTGCGTTTGCCCAGCACCAGACAGGCCACGAGACCTGCGATGCCGGCGTTGATGTGCACCACCGTGCCACCGGCGAAGTCCAGCACGCCCCAGTCCCACATCAGACCGCCGTCACCACCCCACACCATGTGGGCGATCGGTGCATAGACCAGGGTGAACCAGACGCCCATGAACACCAGCATCGCCGAAAACTTCATGCGCTCGGCGAAGGCGCCGACGATCAAGGCCGGCGTGATGATGGCGAACGTCATCTGGAAGGTGATGAAGACGCTTTCAGGGAAGGCTTCGGTGAGGCTCTCGGTGGTCAGGCCACTGAGGAATGCCCGATCCAGACCGCCGACGAAGGAATTGAAGTTGGTGACGCCCGCTTCCATGCCCGTGGTATCGAAAGCCAGGCTGTAGCCGTAGACCACCCAGAGGATGCTCATCAGGCCGGTGACAGCGAAGCACTGCATCATTACCGAGAGGATGTTCTTGGAGCGGACCATGCCGCCATAGAACAGGGCCAAGCCTGGGATGGTCATGAACAGCACCAGCGCGGTGGCGGTCATCATCCAGGCCGTGTCACCCGAATCGAGCGTTGCCTCCTGGGCCATGGCCAAGCCGGGGCTAAGCAGAGACAACAGGGCTCCTAGCCCTGCGAATCTTCGCAGAGTCATGTGTTACTCCTGGGGCGTGGGGTTCGCAGGGTTTGCTTAAATCGCGTCGGTATCGGTTTCGCCGGTACGGATGCGGATGGCTTGCTCGAGGTTCACGACAAAGATCTTGCCGTCGCCGATCTTGCCGGTGTTGGCAGCCTTGGTGATGGCTTCGATGACACGGTCGAGCTGATCATCGGCAATTGCCACGTCGATCTTCACCTTCGGAAGGAAGTCGACGACATATTCGGCTCCACGGTAGAGCTCGGTATGGCCTTTCTGACGACCGAAGCCCTTGACCTCGGTGACGGTGATGCCCTGGACGCCGATCTCGGACAGCGACTCACGCACGTCGTCCAGCTTGAACGGCTTGATGATGGCAGTGACTAGTTTCATGAAACTTCTCCCGTTTAGGTGGACTTGCCCCAGAAGTACGAACCCGGTTCAAGTCTAAGCTGAGTGTCCGACTGTTGTAACGCGCCGACTTGAGTCACGCGTGTATCCGACACCACCAACCGCTCCAAATAACCTTTCGCCCTGCACCGCGACTGCATGGTGCATGCGTCACAACCGCTAAAGCAGAAACAGTGCCAGGTTGTTTCAAAGGCCGTCCTGACAGGCCTGGCGCGACTTCCAGCCTCATTACGTGATGCCAGACGAGCGGCAAGCGCACCAATATCGAGCACGCAAGCACGCCATGACGCCCCAAAAAAGGGCCGGCAGGAGACTCCCCGGCACATGAAAAAACGCGTGTTACACTGCGGATCGGCCAACTCAGGAATCACGCATGTTGCCCCCAAAAGCTTTTCTCGATGCTCTAGGTTCGCAGGCCTCCCGCCTGTTCAATGGTGAAAATCCTCTGCCGCGCGGCGAATTCGAAGCGCAATTCAAGGCGGTGGTACAAAGCGCCCTGAGCAAGCTCGACGTGGTAAGCCGCGAAGAATTCGACAGCCAGATGGTGGTCCTTGCCCGCACCCGTGCGCGCCTGGAGGCGCTGGAAGCCAAGGTGGCGGAACTGGAAGAACGCATGACGCCGCCAACGTCCGAATAGACGAGGCGGCATTACGATCAAGGAGTGATCGGATGTCCCTGGCAATTGTTCATAGCCGAGCCCAGATCGGTGTCGAGGCGCCCACCGTCACGGTGGAAGCTCACCTGGCCAACGGCCTGCCCTCGCTGGCGCTGGTCGGCCTGCCCGAAACGGCGGTCAAGGAGAGCAAGGACCGCGTACGCAGCGCCATCCTCACTTCCGGATTCGATTTTCCTGCCCGCCGCATCACCCTCAACCTGGCGCCCGCCGACCTGCCCAAGGACGGCGGACGCTTCGACCTGGCCATCGCGCTGGGCATCCTCGCCGCCAGCGCACAGATCCCGGCTGACGGGCTCGATTCGATCGAATGCCTTGGCGAGCTTGCCCTCTCCGGCGCATTGAGGCCCATACAAGGCGTGCTACCCGCAGCGCTTGCCGCGCGCCAGGCGGGGCGCGCGTTGCTGGTCCCCCGAGCCAATGCCGAAGAAGCCAGCCTGGCGTCCGGGCTGAGAGTGTTCGCAGCCGATCATCTGCTGGAAGTCGCCGCGCATTTCAGCGGCCAGACGCCTCTGGCACCCTATGAAGCCCAGGGCCTGTTGCGCCAGGTATTGCCCTACCCCGACCTTGCCGATGTGCAAGGCCAGCTGGCCGCCAAGCGCGGCCTGTTGGTGGCGGCTGCCGGCGCGCATAACCTGTTGTTCTCGGGCCCACCGGGCACCGGCAAGACGTTGCTGGCCAGCCGCCTTCCCGGCCTTCTGCCGCCACTCGACGAGCAGGAAGCATTGGAAGTGGCCGCCATCCAGTCGGTGGCCAGCCAGTCGCCGCTGGCACACTGGCCGCAGCGTCCGTTCCGCCAGCCCCATCATAGTGCATCGGGCCCTGCACTGGTCGGGGGCGGCAGTCGCCCACGCCCTGGCGAAATCACCCTTGCGCACCAAGGCGTGCTTTTCCTCGACGAATTGCCCGAATTTGATCGGAAAGTCTTGGAAGTGCTGCGCGAGCCGCTCGAAAGCGGACAGATCGTGATCGCCAGGGCGCGCGACAAGGTGCGCTTCCCCGCGCGATTCCAGCTGGTGGCGGCGATGAATCCCTGCCCGTGCGGCTACCTCGGTGACCCCAGCGGCCGCTGCCGCTGCTCCGCCGATCAGATCCAACGCTACCGGGGCAAGCTTTCAGGTCCGCTGCTTGACCGCATCGACCTGCACCTGACCGTGGCGCGCGAAGCGACATCGCTACATACCCCGCCGGTCAGCGGCGAACGCAGCGAGACGGTGGCCAGACAGGTCGCTGGCGCGCGACACCTGCAACTGACCCGGCAAGGCTGTGCCAATGCCTTTCTCGACCTGAAGGGATTGCGCGAGCACTGCGCATTGAGTCCGGAAGACCAGCAATGGCTCGAGCGCGCCAGCGAGCGGCTCGGCCTGTCGTTACGCGCCGCTCACCGCATCCTCAAAGTCGCCCGTACGCTGGCCGACCTCGAAGCGGCTCCGGCGATTGGCCGAAGCCATCTCGCCGAAGCCCTGCAATACCGCCCCGGCAACAACTGAGCGATCAGCGGAAACGGTCGACTTCGTTCCACAACTCCTTGGCCAGGCCTTCAAGCTGGCGCGCGGTCTGCGCCAGATCGGCGACCACCTGACGCTGTTCGCCGTTGGCCTGGGCGATGCTCTGCAGGTTGCGGCTGAGCACCGTGGCGGTGCTGCTCTGCTCTTCGGCCGCCGTGGTGATGGCGGTGAACTGCTCGCCGGCCTGGCGCGTCTGGGCAGCGATCTCGGCCAGCGCGGCCACTACCTTGGCGTTGCGCTCCAAGCCGTCGCGCATGAGCAGATTGCCCTTGTCGATCGCCTCGATGGCAGTGCTGGTTTCGCTCTGGATGGTACCGATCATGGTCGAAATTTCGGTCGTGGCCTGACGGGTGCGTGAGGCGAGGCTGCGCACCTCGTCGGCCACTACGGCAAAACCGCGACCCTGCTCGCCGGCACGTGCCGCCTCGATGGCCGCGTTGAGCGCCAGCAGGTTGGTCTGGTCGGCGATGGCGGTGATGACCGCGACGATGCCGCCTATTTCCTGGGAGCGCTGACCCAACGTATTGACCACCGCGGCCGTGCCGGTCAGCGAGCCGGCCACCTGCTCGAGTGCGACAGACGCCTCGGCCATCGCGGCCTCGCCGATGCGCGTTTGCTGAGCGCTACCATTGGCCATCCGCTCGGTGTCGCGCATGTTGTCGGCGATGTTGGATGAAGTTGCGCTGAACTCCTCGACGGCACCGGCCATGCTGGTGATTTCACCGGACTGCTGCTCGATGCCTTCGTAGGCGCCCGAAGAAAGGCCTGAGAGGTTCTGTGCGCCGCTGCTGACCTGCTGCGCCGCCTGACGGATACGCGACACCATGGTCGACAGCGCCTCACCCATCTGGTTGAAGCTCGACGCGAGTTCGCCGATTTCGTCGTTACTGTCCACGGCCATGCGGGCCTGCAGATCGCCGGCACCCAAAGCGCGCGCCTGGGTCACCAGGGCCGCCAGCGGGCGCAGACGACGACGCAGCAGCCAGACCACAAGCACCACAGCGATCAACAGGGCCGCCAGGCTGCCAACTACCAGCCGTACGCCGACCTGCCAGGTCACGTCGCTGATTTCGGCCTGAGGCAGGGACGCCAACACCAGCCAGGGACCACCGCTGAAGGGAACCGCCACGCTGAAGTAATCCTGCCCGGCGTCGCGCCAGGAGACGCCCTGCCCCGGATTCTCGCTCAGCGCCGCGATGTCCGCCTCGCCCTTGAAGCCAGACGGTGCGACCAGCCATGTCGATTTTTCGTCCAGCAATGCCAGCGAGCCGGTCTTGCCGATGCGAAATTGCTCCAGGTTGGCGAACTGCGTCTTTTGCGCGTCGGTGTAGTCGAAGCCGACGAACAGCACGGCGATCACTCGGCCGCTGCCGTCTTTGACCGGCGTGTACTGGGTCATGTAGTTGCGCTCGAACAGCAGCGCCCGACCGACATAACTGTCGCCTGCCAACAGCCGCGTGTATGCCGGGTGTGCATGATCCAGCACCGTGCCGATGGCACGGCTACCGTCCTGCTTGAGGAGCGAGGTGGTGATACGCACGAACTCATCGCCATCGCGTACGAACACCGTCGCCACACCGCCGGTCATGGTGCGGAATTCGTCGACCTGACTGAAATTGTTGTTCAGACGATCGCCTTCCAGGTACAGCGCAGGTGCCTGTAGCGAGGCCGCGGCGACCTTTTCTCCGGTATTGACCGACAACCCGCGGCCGAAGCGTTGCTCGAACAGACCGGCCAAACGCTGGGTACTGTCGCGCAGACTGCCATGGAAGGTTTCGAGCTGGTCGGCCAGCAGGCGCGCCTCGCTGCCCAGGTGCTGCTCACGGGTTTGCAGATTCGCACTGTCGAGCGAATGCAGGGCGAACAGCGTGCTGGCACTGATGACCAGCATGAGAATGACCGCCAGCGCCACGGCCAATTGCCAGGCGATGCGGGAACGGGGGGAATGCATGGAGCCTCCAGCTTCAACGGCACGCAAGGGGGACAGGCACAGCTGGGCAACCGTTTTTTTGAAAGCGTGGTGCGTCTCAGTGACCCGATTCACAGTAATGGCCATCGGCTTGCAACGACATCACTGAAGCCAGACACAGACTGAAACGCTTGCTAATGAGAACCGGATCACAAATAGAGAGCTGCCGACCGAGGCGTGGCGGTCAGTTCGACTGCCCAACCCGTCGGCCATTACCGAGAAAGCCCTGCAGCTCGCTGAACGGCAGCGGTTTGCTGACCAGAAAACCCTGTACCTGGCTGGCGCCAAAGCTGCGCAAAACGCCCATCTGCTCGCCGGTTTCCACGCCCTCGGCGACGATCTCGAGCTCGAGTTCGTGGGCCATGTTGATCATCGCCTGGACCAGCTTGCGGTTGTGCTTGCGACCGTCCATACCGCCCACGAAGCTCTTGTCGATCTTGAGCAGACTGATCGGCAGATTGTTCAGATGCACGAACGACGAGAACCCGGTACCAAAGTCATCCAGCGAGAAGCGCACGCCCAGGTCGCGCAGGGCCTGCATGGTCTGGCGTACCTGATCGCTGCGGCGCATCACTGCGGTCTCGGTCAACTCGAACTCGAGCCAGCCCGGGTCGACGCCCCGCTCGTCGATCAGACGGCTGAGCGTGGGCAGCAGCTGACTGTCCTGAAACTGGCGGAACGACAGGTTGACCGCCATGTGCAGGTCATTGTGCCCACCTCCCTGCAGGCACTGCATGTCGCGCAATGCACGGGAAATAACCCAATAGCCGAGTGGCACGATCAGGCCGCTCTCTTCGGCCATCGGAATGAACTCGTTGGGCAGCAGCAGGCCGCGCTCGGGATGCTTCCAGCGCACCAGCGCTTCGAGCCCGACGATGCGATTGTCTTCCATGGACAGACGCGGTTGGTAATGCAGCTCCAGCTCGTCCCGGCGCAACGCCCTGCGTAGCTCGCTCTCCAGATCGGAGAGGCTGCGCGCGCCTCGGTTGATCAGCGGATCGTATCGGTACCAGGTACAACCCTGCCGAATCTTGGCCTGCTGCATGGCGATATGCGCCTGCACCATCAGCGAATCGGCATCATCCGCGCCACCGGCATCGGCAATGCCGAGACTGCAGCCGATCATCATGCTCTCGCCATCCAGCCAGTACGGCTCGGCCAGCGCTTCGACGATGCGGTCGGCGACTTCCTCGTCGCGGTCGGTCTGGCGCCGGGTGTCGAGCAACAGGGCGAATTCGTCTCCACCGAGACGGGCGACGACATCCCCGGCGGCCAGCTGCGAGCGCAGGCGCGCCACGACCTGGAGGATCAGCCGATCACCGGCCTGGTGACCCAATGAGTCGTTGACGTGACGAAAATTGTCAAGATCCAGATGCCCCAGCGCCAACCCTTCCCCACCGTCATTGGCCAGATGGGCGCTGAGCAATGCCTGGAAACCCTGGCGGTTGGCTATGCCGGTGAGGGGATCGTGCTCGGCCAGGCGTTGTACCGTCGCCTGCAGGCGAATGCGCTCGAGGGCGTAGCGCAGACAGCGACTGAGTACGTCAGGATTCAACTTCCTGCTTACCAGCCAGTCCGCGGCGCCGTCGGGCGGCGTGGACGGCTCCTTGTCGAGCAGCAATACCAGGGGCCAGCCGCCAGTGGCCGATGGCCGGCAGGCGGGCGTGCTGAACAGCAGATAGTGTCCGGCCGGGTCCAGGCGCAGGCTGGCAGTCTCCCAGTCGGGCGCGACGATGAGCGGCAGCGCGTTCCCGGCGGCATGCAGACAATTGCGCAGCCGAGCGATCCATTCGGGCTGTTCAGCCAGAATGACCAGGCGCAGGGATAGGGCGGACGCGGACACGCAATCTCCTTTTTCCAAGAAGTCATGGAGGCGTTCACTCGCCCTTTGCGCCCGTGCGGCGCATCCATTGCACGTCCCCTATGCAAAAAACGATGCCAATTTAGATCAGTGTTTACCGCGGTGCCTAAGCGTAATCCATTTCGGTGATAATCCAAGTCGCTTAACCGATGACCGGCAGCCCTGCCGTGCATAAGCGGGTCCTGCCCCGGCGACACGCTCCTGTTAAACTCGCGCCCCCGCTGCAACAGACGCTTTCCACGCCATGTCGCGACTCAATCCCCGGCAGCAAGAGGCCGTCCACTACGTCGGCGGCCCGATGCTGGTACTGGCCGGTGCCGGCTCCGGCAAAACCAGCGTAATCACCCGCAAGATCGCCTACCTGATCCAGCAGTGCGGCATCCGCGCCCAGTACATCTGCGCCGTGACCTTCACCAACAAGGCCGCGCGCGAGATGAAGGAGCGCGTGGGCAGCCTACTGCGTGGAGGCGAAGGCCGCGGACTGACGGTGTCGACCTTCCACAACCTGGGTCTGAACATCATCCGCAAGGAGTACGCCCGGCTCGGCTACAAGCCCGGTTTCTCGATCTTCGACGAGAGCGACATCAAGGCGCTGCTCACCGACATCATGCAGAAGGAATATTCGGGCGACGACGGCGTCGACGAGATCAAGAACCTGATCGGCGCCTGGAAGAACGACCTGATCCTCCCAGATGAAGCGCTGGCCAACGCGCGCGGCCCTAAGGAGCAGACTGCCGCGATCGTCTACACCCACTACCAGCGCACCCTGCGCGCCTACAACGCGGTGGATTTCGACGACCTGATCCTGCAGCCGGTGAAGCTGTTCCAGGACCACGCGGATATCCTGGAAAAATGGCGCAACCGCGTGCGCTATATGCTGGTCGACGAATACCAGGACACCAACGCCAGCCAGTACCTGCTGGTGAAGATGCTGGTACAGGAGCGCGCGCAGTTCACCGTGGTAGGCGACGACGACCAGTCGATCTATGCCTGGCGGGGCGCGCGGCCGGAAAACCTGATGCAGCTCAAGGAGGACTTTCCATCACTGAAAGTCGTCATGCTCGAGCAGAACTACCGCTCCACCAGCCGCATCCTGCGCTGCGCCAACGTGCTGATCGCCAACAACCCCCACGTGTTCGAGAAGCAGCTGTGGAGCGAGATGGGCCATGGCGATCCGATCCGGGTGATTCGCTGCCGCAACGAGGACGCCGAAGCCGAACGGGTGGCGGTGGAGATCCTGACCCTGCACCTGAAAACGCAGCGGCCCTACAGTGATTTCGCCATCCTCTACCGCGGCAACTACCAGGCCAAACTGATCGAGCTGAAGCTGCAGCACCACCAGATTCCCTATCGCCTGTCCGGCGGCACCAGCTTCTTCGGCCGCCAGGAGGTCAAGGACCTGATGTCCTACTTCCGGCTGCTGGTGAACCCGGACGACGACAATGCCTTCCTGCGGGTCATCAACGTGCCGCGCCGGGAGATCGGCTCCACCACCCTGGAAAAGCTCGGCAACTACGCCACCGAGCGCAAGATCTCGATGTTCGCCGCCTGCGACGAGATGGGCCTGGGCGAGCATCTGGATTCGCGCTTCACCGAGCGTCTGCAGCGATTCAAGCGCTACATGGACAACCTGCGCCAGCAATGCGCGCAGAACGACCCCATCGCGGCCCTGCGCAGCATGGTCATGGACATCGATTACGAAACCTGGGTGCGCTCGCAGACCTCCAGCGACAAGGCCGCCGACTTTCGCATGAGTAACGTCTGGTTCCTCATCGATGCGCTGAAGAACACGCTCGAGCGCGACGAGGAAGGCGGCATGACCATCGAGGAGGCCATCGCCAAACTGGTGTTGCGCGACATGCTCGAGCGGCAGCAGGAAGACGAGGAAGGGGCCGACGGCGTGCAGATGATGACCCTGCATGCGTCCAAGGGTCTGGAATTTCCCTATGTCTTCATCATGGGCATGGAAGAGGAAATTCTTCCCCACCGCAGCAGCATCGAGGCCGACACCATCGAGGAGGAGCGCCGCCTGGCTTATGTGGGCATCACCCGGGCGCGCCAGACCCTGGCCTTCACCTACGCGGCCAAGCGCAAGCAGTACGGCGAAATAATCGAATGCATGCCCAGCCGCTTCCTCGACGAGCTGCCGCCGGACGACCTGGAATGGGAAGGTCAGGAAGACGCGCCGGTGGAAGTCAAGGCCGCCCGCGGCAACGACGCCTTGGCAGCGATGCGGGCGATGCTCAAGAAGTAGGCCGCGCCTCAGCGCCCGCGGAGGATCGTCTCGATGCGCGCGGCCAGCACATCCATGGCGAACGGCTTGGTCAGCACGTGCATATCCGGCTCCAGACCGCCATAGCCGAGCACCGAGTGTTCGGCGTAGCCAGTGATGAACAGCACCGGCAGCCCAGGGCGCTGGGCACGCGCGGCATCGGCCAGCTGTCGACCGTTCATGCCGCCGGGCAACCCGACATCGGATATCAGCATGTCGATGCGCGCCGGTGATCGCAAGAGTTCAAGGCCGGCGGTGCCGTTAGCCGCTTCCAGCGCGATATAGCCGAGTTCACCCAGCACCTCGGCGATCAGTTCACGGATCGTAGGCTCGTCATCCACGACCAGTACCGTCTCGCCCTGCAAGGCACCGCCGGGCGTCGGCGGGGACGCTTGCTCGCTCGCAGGCACAAGCGAATCGCCGCTGCGAGGCAGGTACAGGCTCACCACCGTACCTTGCTCTGGCACGGAGTCGAGCCTGACCTGACCGCCCGACTGGCGGGCGAAACCGTAGATCATCGACAGGCCGAGCCCGGTCCCCAGCCCGAGCGGCTTGGTGGTAAAGAAGGGATCGAAGGCGCGACTGGCCACCTCGACCGTCATGCCGACGCCGGTATCACGAACCTGTATCAGGGCGTAGTCGCCTGGAATCAGTTCGAGGGGCGCGGCCTGGATGCCGGCGAGCGAGACGTTCCTGGTCTCGATCGACAGGCGCCCGCCCTCGGGCATCGCGTCGCGGGCGTTGAGGCACAGATTGAGCAGTGCATTCTCCAGCTGATTGGCATCGCAGAGGGTGATCCACAACGCATCGTCCAGCTGGGTGCTCAGCTCGATACTGGGCCCGACGCTGCGGGAGATCAGCTCCACCATACCGCTCACCAGTTGGTTCACCTGCAACGGCCGTGGATCGAGCGTCTGCCGACGGGAAAAGGCCAACAGTCGGTGAGTGAGCGCCGCGGCACGCTGGGCAGCCCCCTGCGCCAGGTGCAGATAGCGCTCCATTTCATCGTAGCGCCCCTGTTGCAACCGCACCTGCATCAGGTCCAGGCTGCCAGAGACTCCGGTGAGCAGGTTGTTGAAGTCATGCGCCAGACCGCCGGTGAGCTGCCCCACCGCCTCCATCTTCTGGCTTTGCCGCAGCAGTGTCTCGGCCTCCTCCAGCGCTCGGGCCTGAGCCTTGAGGGCGCTGATATCACGCACATTGGCGTACACCAGCCCATCGCGCACCACCGAACTCCAGGACAGCCAGCGGTAGGTACCATCGCGATGACGCAGCCGGTTTTCGAAGTTGAACAGGATCTCGCCCTCGGCCAGCGCGCCCAGGGCCTGGTGGCTATGCTGCAGATCGTCCGGATGCACCAGCATCGAATAACGCCGCCCGACCAGTTGCTCGCGATCCCAACCCAGCACGCCGCTCCAGGCCGGATTGAGGCTGGCGAAGCGGCCGTCGAGCCTGACGGTGCAGAGCATGTCCGGTGCCGCCTGCCAGACCTGGTCGCGCTCGCGGGTGCGCAACTCTGCCCGTCGCTCGAGCGTTGCGGCGAACTGGCGAAGCCTCGTGTAGCTATGTCGCAGCGAGGCGCAGACGGCGACGATACTGGCATTGACGACGAGGTACAGCGCGTTGGCAGTCCATTCCTGGCCGCTGAGCCTGAAGGAATTCGGCTCGCCGACGAACAGGTAGGCAGCCAGCCCGGCACTGAAGACCGTCGAAACCAGCCCCGGGCCGAGGCCCAGGACGAAGCCGATGACCATGAGCACCGGAATGAACAGCAGGTACGGCAGGCCCATGACCGGCACGACCTGCCGCAGGTAGGCGCTGACTAGCACCGCCAGGACGGCGATCAGGTAACGCGAGGGCAGCGAGAGCCGCCGGCTCGGCAATGCACCGAGTAGACGGTAGACGAAGGGGGGCGTGTCTCGGCGCAAAAGCTCGACCTGAAGGCAGCCGCCGGATGGCAGCGGTGCGGCAGTATATATATAGGGAAGACCCGGCGCGGCACACAGGGCAAGTGTGCCGCGCAGCCTCCGTCAAACCTGGCTCGGCTGGGTGCCTTGGCCTTGCCAGGCCAGCGCCACGTCGAGCATGCGGTTGGCGAACCCCCACTCGTTGTCGTACCAGGCCAGGACCTTGACCAGATCGCCCTGAACGCGGGTCTGGTTGAGGTCTGCGACGCACGATACGGGGTAACCCACGAAGTCGCTGGATACCAGCGGCACCGCGTTGCACTCCATCACCCCGTCCGGCATGCGCCGTGCGCCCTCGCGCAGCACCTGATTGATCGCATCGGCATTGCCCGGACCACGCTCGGCGGTGAAGGTCAGGTCGAGCAGCGACACCGTGGGCGTCGGCACCCGCACGGCGAGCCCGTCCAGCCGACCGGCGAGCTCCGGCAGGACCAGGCCGATGGCCTTGGCCGCCCCGGTGGTGCTGGGGATCATCGAGAGCGCTGCGGCCCGGGCGCGGTAAAGGTCCTTGTGGGTCTTGTCCAGCAGGTTCTGGTCATTGGTGTAGGAATGCACAGTGTTCATCAGCCCGCGCCGGATGCCGACCGCCTCGTGCAGCACCTTGGCCAGCGGCGCCAGGCAGTTGGTGGTGCAGGATGCATTCGAGATGACCTGCTGGTCGCCCAGCAGCTCATGGTTGACGCCATACACGACGGTCAGGTCGGCGCCGTCGAGCGGGTGCGAGGCGAACACCCGCCTGGCACCGGCCTGCAGGTGCTGGTCGATGTCGGGACGCTTCTTGAACCGGCCGGTGCATTCCATCACCAGGTCCACGTCCAGTTCCTTCCAGGGCAGATTGCCCAGCTCACGTTCGCTCAGCAGGCGGATCGACTGGCCGCCGACGAGCATCTGGTCGCCATCGACCTCGATCTTTTCGCCGAAGCGGCCGAAGGTGGAATCGAAGCGGGTCAGGTGAGCCAGCGTCTCGTTTTCGCTGAGGTCGTTGATCGCCAGGATCTGGATCTGATCGCCCAGCCCGCGCTCGAACAAGGCCCGAAGGACGGCGCGACCAATACGGCCATAGCCATTGAGTGCGATACGCAGCATGACGCTCTCCTCTTGGTGAATGCCCTCAAAGCTTAGGTCACTGAGCCGACGGCAAGGCTCCGCCCGGCGGAACTGCGACGGCAGGCCGCGGCGAACCCACACGGATGGGGCCAGTCCTAACTGCAACGCCACGCCGGAGAAAACAGCCATGCCCCTTCCCGCTTCGTCGCCCGACGCCCGTTTCAGCGCTCGGCCATGAACCGTTCATTGGACGCCAGCCGTTGGCGCGCCTGGCGCGGCGAGGGTTTTCCGGAAAACAGCTGGCGCATCGCCGAGGGCGAACTACAGGCAATCGATACCGCGCCGAGAGTCGATCTGGCATCGCGCGAGCGCTTCGGTAACTTCATCTTCAGTTACGAATTCTGCCTGCCAGCAGCGGGCAATTCCGGCGTGCTCTATCGCGCCAGCGAAGCGGCCGAGATGTCCTGGCAGAGTGGCCCGGAGATCCAGTTGCTCGACGATTCGCTGCATTCGGACGGCCAGCAGCCCACTACCTGCAACGGCGCGCTCTACGCCCTGCGCGCGCCGGCGCTGGCAACGCCGATCGAGCCCGGCCGCTTCGTCAGCGGGCGCCTGGTGGTTCGTGGGATGCAGGTCGAGCATTGGCTCGACGGCAGGCAGGTGCTCGCCTATCGCCTCGACGACCCGCGGCTGCAAGAGGCCATCAGGCAAAGCAAGTTCGCGTCCTATCCGCGCTTCGCCGCCGAGCCCGTGGGGCATCTGGTATTGCAGCACCACGGCGATGCGGTGCGCTTTCGCAACTTGTGGCTCGACACCTTCGACTGAGCGCCGCCGGCCTGGCGGCGCTTTGAATTGCCCGGGCGTTGAGCGAGAATGCGCGGCTTTCCAGGCGACGGTAGGCGACGCCTGTGCGTAGATCCGCTTGAGAGGCGCGTTCGTGGAACAGCTGAAAGAGAAAATCCGCAGTGAAGGCATCGTGCTGTCCGACAAGGTGTTGAAGGTCGACGCGTTCCTCAATCATCAGATCGACCCACAACTGATGCAGCAGATTGGCCGGGAGTTCGCGCGCCGCTACCAAGGCCAGGGCATCACCAAGATCGTCACCATCGAAGCGTCCGGCATCGCGCCGGCTGTCATGGCTGGGCTCGAACTTGGGGTCCCGGTGATCTTCGCGCGCAAGCACCAGTCGCTGACCCTGACCGACCATCTGCTGACGGCCTCGGTGTATTCGTTCACCAAGCAGGTGGAAAGCACCATCGCGATCTCCACCAACCACCTGAGCCCAAGCGACCGGGTGCTGATCATCGACGACTTCCTGGCCAACGGCAAAGCAGCCAAGGGCCTGATCACCATCATCGAACAGGCCGGCGCGAGCATCGTCGGCCTGGGCATCGTCATCGAAAAATCCTTCCAGGCCGGCCGCCAGGAACTCGAAGCCCTCGGCCTGCGCGTCGAGTCACTGGCCCGGGTTCAGGCCTTGCAGGACGGCCAGGTCCACTTCGTCGACTGACCGGCCTGGCATCAGGCCTGGCGCCACACGCTGACCAGTGCGCCCTGGGTGCCGGCCACCGGATCGCTGATCGGCACGTCGACTCGGGCGATGCGGGCCACCGCCTCGTCGTGGGTGGCCGCATCCGGGCGCATCACGTCATAGGGCTGGTTCACCGGATAGCCGCCCACCACAAGAAAGTCCTCGCTGGCCGAGAGCTGGCAATGGCCGGTACCGGCCGGCAGCACCAGCACGTCGCCCCGGCGCACCTCCACTTCCTGCCCCTGCTCGCCCCCGAGCATCAGCCGCGCGTTGCCGCTGGCGACGCCGAGGACCTCATGGGCGGTGGAGTGGTAGTGGTGGTAGTCGTAGACGTCCGCGCGCCACTGCGCAGGCCACAGATGGGTGGCGAACAGCGCCTCGAAGGCAGACGCGTAGTCGCCATCGGCCAGCGGCAGGTCGCGATAGATCAGTACGGGGTGCGGGCTGTTGGGCGTGCGCCCGTCGCTGTGCAGCTGCAATTGCTCGGGAGTCTGGGCGGAGCTGGGCATGGGTACCTCGCGAATCGGATAATCCGGCCCGCGACGGACCGGCTATGGGAATTCGACCCGGCGCCGCCTGTTTTTGCTCAGCTAGAACGACGAAGCCGCCCGTAGGCGGCTTCGCTTGGCACGATGCGATCAGAGACCGGACATGTGCTCGATGGCTTCGCGCAGCTCGTCATCCGAGCAGCTGGCGCAGGTGCCTTTGGGCGGCATGGCGTTGATACCGCTGATCGCTTTGGCCAGCAGGCCGTCCATCCCGCCTTCCTTTTCCGAACGGGCTTGCCAGGCGGCTGTGTCGCCGACCTTCGGGGCGTCCAGCAGGCCGGTACCGTGGCAGGCGTTACAGAACTTGGCGACCACCGCTTCACCGGTCATCGCCGCGCCACCGGCCGCGGCGGCAGCGCCCGGGCCTGCAGCGGCGCATTCTTCGCCCTGAATGCAGACCGAGCCGACCGGCTTGAGGCGGTTGGCGATGTTTTCGTCACTCGCAGCCTGAGCGCCCATTGCCCACAAGGCCAACACGGCAGCCTGTGCTGCCAGGATCTTCTTAATCAGCTTCACCTTACATCCTCATGTGGCTAGATACGCCCGCGGCCACGGTGACGGGCCCGACGACCATCGGTCGCAGTCGTTCGAAATGGACCTGTTACGCGAGCGGGCGCCAGTATAACGGTTAGGTTTGCCCTCCGAAACAACCCTGGTTGTCGCGGGGCCTTCGGATTCTTCGCTGCCGCCGAGCGGCAGGTGCGCTACAGCGTACGCCAGCCCTTTGCGCGCCGTCAGAAATTGGCCGGCGTGGTGGCGCTGATCAACCGCGCCGGTTCGCTGAACGGGTTGCGAAAACGATGCGGCTTGCTGCTTTCGAAGTAGTAGCTGTCGCCGCTTTGCAACACGTAGATCTGGTTGTTGACCGTCAACTCCAGCTGCCCCTGCACCAGCATCCCGGCTTCCTCGCCTTCGTGGGTCAGCATCTCTTCGCCGGTGTCGGCGCCTGGCGGATAGGTCTCGTCGAGGAACGCGATCGCACGGCTCGGGTGCGCCCTGCCGATCAGCTTCATGCTGACATTGCCGTCGGAGATATCGATGAGTTCTCCGGCCCGGTAGACCACCTGGGTGTCGCTGTCCTGCTCGAAATCCTGCGAAAAGAACTCCACCAGCGACATCGGGATCCCGCTCAGCACCTTTTTCAGCGAGCTGATCGAGGGGCTGACACTGTTTTTTTCGATCATCGAGATGGTGCTGTTGGTGACTCCGGCACGCTTGGCCAGTTCACGCTGGGAGAGTCCCTTGAGCTTGCGGATGGTTTGCAGTCGAACACCGACGTCCAATGCTTGAGCCTCTTGTAATGCACGGCGAAGAGGCGGCTATCATGGCGACGGCGTTCAGTATTTACAACACGGAGTTCGGATATTTGCTCGCCTGCGGGCGGGGTCGTTATTCAGGCAGCGCTGCCACCACCGAGAGTTCGACCAGGATTTCAGGCTCGCAGAGCTTCGCCTCGACGGTGGCTCGCGCCGGCGCCACGCCTTCGGGCAGCCACTGGTCCCACACCGCGTTCATACCCGCGAAGTGGGCGTCGATGTCCTTCAAATAAATGGTGACCGACAGAATGTGCCGCTTGTCGCTGCCGGCTTCGGCGAGCAGCGCCTCGATGGTGGCCAGGGTTTCGCGGGTCTGCTGTTCGATGCCAGCGCTCAGATCATCCGCTACCTGGCCGGCCAGATAGACCGTGCCGCGGTTGATGACGATCTGACTCATGCGGTTATTGGTGTGCAGGCGCTGGATGGGCATGTTTGCGTGATTCCTTGTGCTGACCGTAACGGGAGATATCCAGGCCTTCGGTGCTGATCTGCGGATGGCGCTTGGCGATCAGATCCGCCAGCAACCGACCGGAGCCGCAGGCCATGGTCCAGCCGAGCGTACCATGGCCGGTATTGAGGAAGAGGTTGCGGTAGGCCGTGGCACCGACGATGGGGGTGCCGTCCGGGGTGGCGGGTCGCAGGCCGGTCCAGAACTCCGCCTGGCTGGCTTCGCCGCCCTCGGGGAACAGATCGCCGACCACCATTTCGAGCGTCTCGCGGCGGCGCGGATTGAGCGACAGGTCATAGCCCGCGATCTCGGCCATCCCGCCGACACGGATGCGCTGGTCGAAACGGGTGATGGCGACCTTATAGGTCTCGTCCAGCACCGTGGACATCGGTGCCATTGCCGGATTGCCGATCGGCACCGTCAGCGAGTAGCCCTTGAGCGGGTAGACCGGCGCGCGGATCCCCAGCGGCGCGAGCAACGCCGGGCTGTAGCTGCCCAGCGCCAGCACGTAACGGTCGGCGGTTTCCAGCGTGCCGTCGATCCAGACGCCGTTGAGACGGTCGCCGGAAACGTCCAGGCGCTGGATGTTCTGCCCGAAGCGGAACTCGACGCCCAGCTGGCGCGCCATGTCCGCCAGCTGGGTGGTGAACAGCTGGCAATCGCCGGTCTGGTCGTTGGGCAGGCGCAGGGCGCCGGTGAGCTTGTCGGCCACTTTGCCCAGCGCCGGCTCGGCGAGGGCGATGCCGGCACGATCGAGCAACTCGTAGGGCACTCCGGAGCGCTCCAGCACCGCGATGTCCTTGGCCGCGCTGTCGAGCTGCGCCTGGGTGCGAAAGAGCTGGGTGGTTCCCAGCTGGCGCCCCTCGTAATCGATGCCCGTCTCGGCGCGCAGTTCATCCAGGCAATCGCGACTGTATTCGGACAGGCGCACCATGCGCTCTTTGTTCACCGCATAGCGGGCAGCGGTGCAGTTACGCAGCATCTGCGCCATCCACAGGTACTGCTGAACGTCGCCGGTAAGCTTGATCGCCAGCGGGGCATGGCGCTGCAGCAGCCACTTGATCGCCTTGAGCGGAACGCCGGGCGCAGCCCACGGCGAGGCGTAACCAGGCGAGACCTGGCCCGCGTTGGCGAAGCTGGTCTCCTGCGCCACCGCCGGCTGGCGGTCGACCACCGTCACGTCGAAACCGGCGCGCGCCAGATAGTAGGCACTGGTGGTGCCGATCACGCCGCTGCCAAGGACCAGAACTCGCATTGCTGCCTCCTAGCCCGCCGAGCGAGCTTCCGTATGCGCTATTGAGCGCAGTATAGAAAAGGGCAATCAGTGTTTTTGCCTATATAAGCAGCTATATTTAGCAATAATTCTCGCCATATAGCCGCCTTTCGGAGGCATATCCACCATGCGAACCCGCCATCAAAGTCGTCGAGAACTCGACAAGATAGACCGACAGCTATTGCGCCTGTTGCAAGCCGAGGGCCGACTGCCATTCACCGAACTCGGCGAGCGAGTTGGGCTGTCGACCACGCCCTGCACCGAGCGGGTCCGCCGTCTGGAGCGCGAGGGCATCATCATGGGCTACAGCGCGAGGCTCAATCCACAGTTCCTCCAGGCCGGCCTGCTGGTGTTCGTCGAGATCAGCCTGGCCTACAAGTCCGGCGACATCTTCGAGGAGTTCCGCCGCGCCGTGCTCAAGCTGCCCCATGTGCTGGAATGCCATCTGGTTTCGGGCGATTTCGATTACCTGGTCAAGGCGCGTATTTCGGAGATGGCGTCCTACCGAAAACTGCTCGGTGACATCCTGCTCAAGCTGCCCCACGTCAGGGAGTCGAAAAGCTACATCGTCATGGAGGAAGTGAAGGAATCCCTGGATCTGCCAGTGCCCGAACAGTGAACCCCAACCGCCAATCGACGCCGAAACAAGAACGAGCAAGCCTGGAACGGATCGACTTCGACCAAACCCGCGCTTTGCGTTGTCTGAATGCCGGCCTATGCTGGAAAGAAAAATGTTTCAAGGTATGAAATGAGCATTACTTCACTGCACACACCTTCTCACGCCAATTCCTACTACGCCTCCAGCACCAATCGCCCGCTCGAACTGCCCAGCCTCGCTGGTGAATTGCGGGCCGACGTATGCATCGTCGGCGGCGGATTCAGCGGTCTCAATACCGCTATCGAACTGGCCGAGCGCGGCCTCAGCGTGGTGCTGCTGGAGGCGCGGCGTATCGGTTGGGGCGCCAGCGGACGCAACGGCGGGCAGCTGATTCGTGGTGTGGGCCATGATGTCGAACAGTTCGAGCGTTCCATCGGCGAAGACGGCGTCGTCGCCCTCAAACAGATGGGTATCGAGGCAGTGGATATCGTTCGCCAGCGCGTCGAGCGCTATGCCATCGACTGCGACCTGACCTGGGGTTACTGCGACCTGGCAACCAAGCCGCGCCATCTGAAGGCCTTCGAAGAGGAATACGCCGACCTGATGCGCCTGGGCTATCCGCACCCGGTGCGGCGGGTATCGAAGGTCAACCTCGGTGAGATCATTGGCTCGCAGCGCTACCTGGGCGGCTTGGTGGACATGGGATCGGGCCACCTGCATCCGTTGAATCTGGCGCTGGGCGAGGCCGCCGCGGCGCAATCACTCGGCGTGCAACTGTTCGAAGACTCGACCGTCACGCGCATCGATCATGGCGCGCAGGTCGCCGTGCATACGGAACGGGGCGTGGTGCGCGCCGACACCCTGGTGATCGCCTGCAACGCCTACCTGGGCGACCTGCAACCGCAGCTTGCCAACAAGGTGCTGCCCGCCGGCAGTTACATCATCGCCACCGAGCGCATGCCCGAGGCCCTGTGCCGCGAGCTGCTGCCCCAGAACATGGCAGTGTGCGACCAGCGCGTGGCGCTCGACTATTTCCGCCTCTCGGCCGATGGGCGCCTGCTGTTCGGCGGCGCCTGCCATTATTCCGGCCGCGACCCCAAGGACATCGCCGCCTACATGCAGCCGAAGATGCTGCAGGTGTTCCCCCAACTGGTCGGCATCGGCATCGCCTACCAGTGGGGTGGCATGATCGGCATCGGCGCCAACCGCCTGCCGCAGATCGGCCGCCTGCCGGACCATCCGAACGTCTACTACGCCCAGGCCTATTCGGGACACGGACTGAACGCAACGCACCTGGCCGGACGCCTGCTCGCCGAGGCGATCTGTGGCGAGCAGAGCACCGGCTTCGACCTGTTCGCCGGAATCAGGCACCCCAGCTTCCCCGGCGGCCGCCATCTGCGCTCGCCGCTGCTCGCGCTGGGCATGCTCTGGTATCGCCTCAAGGACCGTTTCTGAATTACCGCACGCCGCCGACGTCCAAGCACCCAAGGAACCAGAACGACAACAGGAGTGACGCGTGCGAGTGCTGATACTGGCGGTGCTTTTGCTGGCTGGCTGTGCCCAGGTCACGCCCATTCCCTCCCACTCCCTCCCGCCGGACAGCACGCCGCTGGGGCGCCGCGTGCTGGAAATGGCTGCACAGCACCCCCCAGGCTATTCGGGTTTTCGTCTGCTCGACTCGAGCACCGAGGCCTTTGCCGCGCGCATCAAGATGTTCCGCTCGGCGCAGGCCACGCTGGATGTGCAGTACTACATCGTTCACGACGGCCTAAGCACACGCGCACTGGTCAAGGAGCTGCTGCAAGCGGCCGATCGCGGCGTGCGGGTACGGCTGCTGCTCGATGACACCACCAGCGCCGGCAATGACTATCAGATCGCACGCCTGGCCGCCCATCCCAGCATCGAGGTCCGGGTATTCAACCCGCTGCACGTGGGACGCAGCACCTTCGTGACCCGCTCCTTGGGGCGGCTGATGCTACTGTCCAGGCAGCATCGGCGGATGCATAACAAAGTGGTGGTGGTCGACAGCAGCCTGGCCATCGTCGGCGGACGCAACCTGGGCGACGAATATTTCGAGGCCGACCAGGGATTCAACTTCACCGATATCGACCTGCTCGGCGTTGGCCCGGTAGCCAATCAGCTGGCCGATAGCTTCGACGAATACTGGAACCACGAGCTGAGCATCCCGATCCAGCAGTTCCTTTGGCGACCACCGACCGAGCGCAGCCTGGCCGAGGCGCGCCAGCAGGTCGCCGAATTTCTCGAACAGGCGCGCCTGGAAAATTCCGAGCGCTGGCAGCACCTGATGACCGACCTGCAGCAGCCGCAGTTCGAAAGCTGGCTGCAGGAATTGACCTGGGCGCCCGGCCAGGCGCTATGGGATCACCCCGATAAGATCGGCGCCACCGGCCTGCCCGACCCCGACCTGCTGCTGACCACCCAGCTCGAGCCGGTCCTGCGCGACGTCGAGCACGAGCTGACGCTGGTGTCGGCCTATTTCGTTCCGACCCAGACCGGCGTCGAGTACTTCGCGCGCAAGGCCGAAGCGGGTATCACCATCCGTCTGCTGACCAATTCGCTGGAGGCCACCGACGTACCCATCGTCCACGGCGGCTACGCGCCCTATCGCCCGCAACTGCTGGAGATGGGCGTCCAGCTGTTCGAAATGCGCCGGCAGCCGGAAGAGGAAACCTCCTACAACCTCAGTGGATCATCCGAATCCAGCCTGCATAGCAAGGCAGCGGTGTTCGATCAGCAACGGGTCTTCATCGGCTCGCTGAACTTCGACCCACGTTCGGTGCTGTGGAATACCGAAGTGGGCATTCTCGTCGAAAGCCCCGATCTAGCCCGCCAGGTGCATGAGCTGACGCTGGAAGGCATGGCGCCTTCGATCAGCTACGAGGTGCGCCTGCAAGAGCGCGACGGCAGCCAACAACTGGTCTGGCTCGCCGAAGACGACGGCCGGGCATATGTCCTGGACAAGGAGCCGGGAGGGGCCTGGCGGCGCTTCAATGCCTGGATCGCGAGAGTCGTCGGGTTGGAGCGGATGCTCTAAGCGAGCCGACAACGAGGCGGCCCGATGGTTCAGGGATGAACGGCTTGCTGACGACAAATCACTCTTTGGTGCAATGGCGGTGCGCTTGTCGATGCGTAGGCTACGCCTGACTGCATAATTGCAGCGCTGCTCGACAAAAATAAAAAGGAGCACTCCCCATGGCACGTCCTTTATGGTTAGGGATGATCATCGCGGTTGCCGGTTGCGTTTCCGGCCTGCTCGCACCAGCCCAAGCCTCCCCTCTCGAAAACGCGCAGATCTACGCCAACCGGGCCACCAGCAGTTTCCTGCTGTACCGCGGCGAAGGTTTTCAGCAAGCCCATCTCACCCGCCTGGAACAGGACATCGGCCAGCTCGATGCCGCGGTGCAGAGCCTCGCCACCGCCAGCCCGGACCTGCGCCTGAAGCACCAGGAGCTCGTCGCGCTGCTGCGCGAAGGAGCCGCCTTCGGGCACACCGAAGACGACGTGCCCTGGGGCTGGCCGTCGAAACTGGCGAAGTCGTTGCGCGACTTTCTCACCGCCTCCCGAGAGCAGCAGGGCGGTGACACGCAGGCCGAACTACCTGCGAAGGTCGAATACCTGGCGGTGCAGTACCTGAGCCGCGCCTATATCGGCTCATTCGAAACCGCCCGTGAACAGCCAGATACCTATCTGGGGCAGGACGAGCGCAAGTTGGTCCCGGCGATCGATGAGCAGATACGGCAGCTCGAAATCGACGGCGACCCACTGATCGCCAAGCTCAAGGCGCGCTGGGACTTCCTCAAATCGGCCCTGACGGACATGAACAGCGGCAGCAACGGTTTCAACAGCGCCTCGGGGCGGCCGTTCGCGCCGATCATGGTCGATCGTCACACCCGCGGGCTGAGCGATCAATGGATGGCACGCGCTCAGTAAGCCGCAGCGCGGCGCTCAGGCTTCGGCCGGTCGCCGCTTGAGCCCGCCGGAGCGGGCTTCGATCGCGAGCCTCACCTCGTCGCGCAGCCTGATCAGAAAGCCCGCTTCGGCGACCACGAACAGTGGCCCGACGATCAAACCGCGCAGATCGTCGAGAAAGGCTGGCTTGCGGCCCTCGTAGTAGTGCCCGATGAACTGGATCACCCAGCCGAGCGCGAACAGGCCGATCCCAACGGCCAGCCAGGCTGCCGTCGCCCCACTGGCCAGCACCGCCCCGCCCCACAGGCAAAGCGCCAGCAACCCGGACATGACCAGCCCATAGCGCAGGTCCAGCCGCAGGTAAAACACTGCCGACAAACCGGCCGCCAGCGCTGCCGGACTCAGCCAGAACCCGCCGAGCGACAGGCCCGGCCGGGACAGCAGCACCGCCACGGCGAACACGATCATCGGAATGCCAATGAAATGGGTGACCAGGTTGCGCGGGTCACGGTGATAGGCCGCGTAACCGGCCAGGTGATCGATAAGCGTCTTCATCAAGCGTCATCCCCGCAAAGCACAATGATGGCTGGCGCGCATTCAGCGCGACGCCGTTTCCGGTTCCGGCCGATAACCCAGCCGCAGACCGCCCCAGTGCCGCCCGCGCACCATGATCGGCACCGAGAGGTCGTGCATAAGCTCACCGGTGTCGCGGCTGTAGGTCTGCAACAGCAAGTCGCGCTGATGGCTGCCGCAGCGGCTCCCGGTGCGGTCGTTGAACAGACGTTTGCTGCGGCTCTTGACGATATCGATGGCCGGATCGCCCACTGGCGGCTGGCTGAACGCACGGTTGTGAGTGGGCACGTAACCCTCCGGCGTGGTGGCGATGGCATAGACCAGCGCATCGTTGCGACTGAGCAGCGGCTCCTGGATATCCGGCAGAACCCCGTCGGCATAGCGATCGAAACGTGTCTGATACTTCGGCGGCTGGGTGCCCGGTAGCGGGACGTAACGGCGATCGAACAAGTCATCCAGGCTCAGGCGACCGGCCTGCAGGTCCGCATCGAAACGCGCAGCGATCGCCGCCGCGCCTTCGCGCGCCAGGTCGTAGATGCGCTGGTGATAGTCATCGAGCTGGACCTGCGCCAGTTGCTCGCTCACGGTCTCGGCCTGGGCCACCAAGCGCTCGGAGGCCTGACCGACCTGCCGGGTCTGCTCTTCGCTGCCGTGCACATCCTCGCGCAGTTGGTCGAGGGCGACGAACAGATCGGCCAGACGCTGATGATTGCTGGCGGTACCCGAGGCGATGGCCGCCACTTGGACTTCGACATCACTGGCCAGGGTCGCGATCTCGGTCAGCTGAGTGCCGCTGTCGGCTACCTCGCCCGCCACCTGATCGAGCTGGCTGGCCTGCTGATGGATGTGGGCAACTACCGCCTGGCTCTGGGCGCCAATGTCGCTGATCATCCGTCCGACTTCCTCGGTGGCGCTGGCGGTACGGCCCGCGAGGCTGCGCACCTCGTCGGCGACGACCGCGAAACCGCGCCCCGCCTCACCCGCACGTGCCGCTTCGATCGCGGCGTTGAGTGCGAGCAGGTTGGTCTGGCTGGCGATCGACTGGATGACATCGGTAATACGGCGGATCTCCTCGGTGCGGTTGGCCAGCCCATCGAGCAGATCGCGACTGGCCTGGGTCTGGGCGCTCAGTTGCTGCATGCGCTCGGCCGCCCGCAACAGTCCCCGCCGTCCTTCGTCGCCGGTACGTCTCACCGCCTCGGCGGCCTGCTGCGCCTGGCTGGCGCGCTCGGCGCTGTGCTGTTCGGTGTCGGTCATCGCCTGGGCGCCACTGGCGATTTCACCCAGCGCGCCGAGTTGCGATTGCAGCTTGTTGGCGAGCTGTTCGACGCTGAACGCCACCTGGGCGGCGGCCAGTGCGTTGTGGCAGGTGTGCCGCGAAAGGCGCTTGCTCAGCGCCTCGAAATCCGTCGAGATTCCGCCTTGCACGGACGGCTCGTCGTCACGCCGCCAGGGTCCGAGCCATGGCCAGAGCGCCAGCAGCATGACCGATCCGATCAGCAGCGCCGCCGGCACTGCCATCGACTGGTAGAACATCAGCAGGCCGAACAGCCCCACCGCATGGGCCAGACTGGTCTTGGGAAAACGGGTTAGTGCTGGGCGCATCCTGGCCTCTTCTTATTAGTTGTCACGACAGGGTTGCTTGTACCGCTGCTGCGCCCGGAAACCTAGTGCTCCCTTAGTCGCAGCCAAACGGACCACCTTCGGAAAAGGTTATCGGCGCGGTTGTGTTCAACTGTAGAAGAGGCCAGCAGCCGGCGCGAACGACTAGGCTGTCACTTCGGAGCGGAGCTGGCTGCAACCCATCGAGACCCATGGAGGTACCAGGTGAACAGATCGGCAATTATCGGCTGTGCCATGGTCATGCTGGCAGCGGTGCTGGGCACGGTCGCCCGCGCCGAAACCCGTCCGCTGACGCTCGGCACGTCCACCCAGGGCGGCGGATTCAGCCTTTATGGCGACGAACTGGCCGCGGCGATCAATGCCGTCGATCCCGGACTCAAAGTCATGTCACGGCCAACCCGCGGCACCGATGAGAACATTCCGCTGCTCGAGCAGGGCGAACTGGACATGGCGCTGGTTCAGGGAACGGTAGCTTATGAAGCCCTGGTCGGGGTCGGCAGGCCCCGCGCCGATCTGCGCATCCTCACCGCAATGTATGCCAGCCCCGGGGTGTTCGCGGTGCGCGGTGACGTCTCGGCGCGAACGCTCGACGATCTCAAGGGCCAGACGGTGGTGTTCGGGACCGAAGGCTCGGGCCTGGTCGTGCTGGCAGACTACGTTCTGGAGGGGCTCGGGCTGGACATGCGCCGCGATTTCGATGCGGTGTTCGTCAGCGCCGCGGCCGAATCGCCACGCAAGGTCATTGACGGCGAAGCGGTCGCCTTGTGGGGAGCGGGTGTCGGCTGGCCCGGATTCGAGCGGGTCGCCGGAGCGCCGCAAGGAGCTCGCTTCATCGGCCTGGACGAGGCGCAGCGTGAAAAGGTCCGTGCTCGCCATGGCTTCCTGATGCCCATGCAGTTGCCGGCCGGCAGCTACCCTGGCCAGGACGAGGCGATAGACACGGTGGGCTCCTGGAACCTGGTGCTTATCCGCAGCGACCTGCCGGAGACGCTCGCCTACCGATTGATGAGCGCCATCGACAAGGCCGGGCCGGCATTGACCGCCAGGCTCGAGCAGGCCGGCGAAACCACGCCGGCCAATACGGCCGTCGCCGCGCCGGAGCGCCGCTTGCTGCACCCGGGCGTCGAACGCTACCTGGTCGAGATCGGGCTGCTGGAATAGCGGCCGCTCAGCCTGCAGGTCGGTCCGGCTGGCTCAGCGCAATACCCAGCTGGACGCGACGGCGCAGCCAGGGACTGGGCCGGTAACGCGGCTCGCGGTAGCAGCTCTGCAGGCCTTCGAGAATGGTCAGGATGCGTGCCGGCAGATAGTGCTCGGCAAACCCCAGCGGCCCTTTCGGATAGCCAAGCGCGAGCTGGATGGCGCTCTCCAGCGTCTGCGGCGTGGCGATGCCCTTCTGCGCAATCTCGCAGCCGAGGTTGACGATGCTGGCGACCACCCGCTGGCTGACGAAGCCCGGCGAATCGTTGATCACCTCCACCGGTACGCCATCGGCGCCCAGCGCCTGACGCGCTTGCGCCTCGAGCGCCGGGTCGAGCGCAGGCTGGCGCATCAGCACGCGGCGCTTGTCGAAATCCGAGAACAGGTCATAGGCGAGGGTGCGCATGCCCGGCAGGCCGAGGCGCTCGATCATGTTGCTGGCATCTTCCCCGAGTGGCGTGATCAGGCAGATCGCCGCGTCGGATGGCGTTTGCCCCTCTTCCAGGGTCGCCCCGGCCTGGGAGAGCACCGCTGCGAACTGCGCGCGCACCTGCGGCTCGATACTGTCGAGCCAGAACGGGCGATCGATCGTCACCGGGTCAGCCACGGGCTCGGGACTGCGCAGCTGCTGGCCATTCTCGTACCGGTAGTAGCCCTGCCCCGTCTTGCGCCCGAGCAGCCCGGCGGCGACCCGCTGCGCAGCGAGATAGGACGGTGTGTAACGCGGGTCCTGGTAGAACTGGTCGTGGACCGACTCCATCACCGCATGGGAGATGTCCAGGCCGGTGAGGTCGAACAGCTCGAACGGGCCCATCTTGAAGCCGGGACCGTCGCGCAGGATACGGTCGATCTGCTCGGCCGTGGCGACCCCCTCGGACAGGATGCGCTGGGCCTCGGTGCCATAGGCGCGGCCGGCATGGTTGACGAGAAATCCGGGGGTATCGGGGGTAATCGCAGGGAAATGTCCGGCGTGCTCGGCCAGCGCCACCAACCGGTCGATGACCTCCGCCTCGGTACGCTCGCCGCGCACCACCTCGACCAGCTTCATCAGCGTCACGGGATTGAAGAAGTGAAACCCGGCCACACGTTCGGGCCGGCGGCAGGCGGCGGCAATCCGCGTGACCGATAGCGACGAGGTATTGGTCGCCAGCACCGCATCGTCACTGATCAGGCCTTCGAGTTCGACGAACAACTGCTGCTTTACCTCGAGCTTTTCGACGATGGCCTCTATCAACAGGTCGCATTCGGCCAATTCCGCCAGGCTTCCAGCCGGCTGCATGCGCTCGAGCGTTGCGGCGAGCGCCTCGGCAGTCATTCGCCCCTTGGCGACGTTGCGTTCGAGCAATTCGCGGTTGAACGCCAGGGCCTGGTCGACGGCCTCGGCGCGAACGTCATAGAGCAGGACCTGCTGTCCGGCGGTGGCAAACAATTGCGCGATACCGCGCCCCATGGCCCCGGACCCGATGACACCGATGCGCTTGAACATGCGAACCTCCTTACTTAGAGTCTTTAATTTCGCAGTGCAGAACAACATTTCGTTATATTGACCAGGAGCCTAAAGGCTGCCAGTCTGCGACGCAAGCGCCCAGCACTGTGATCGCCCCATGACCGACACGCCCACTTCCCGCGCCACGCTCGACCAGGTCGGCGCTTCCGTTACCGGATTCTTCCAGGATCTGGGCTGCGAACTGCTCGAGTATTCGCCCGACCGCGCGGTGGTCGCCCTGACTCTGGCGCCGCGTCACCTGAACAACGCGGGCAACCTGCATGGCGGGGTCACTGCGACGCTGATGGATGTGGCGATGGGCCTGTGCGGCACCTGGACCGAGCAGCCCGAGCAGCGGCGCGTGGCCATCACCCTCTCGATGAACGTGAACTTCAGCGCGCCAGCCGCCGCCGACAGCCGTGTGCGCGCCGTGGCCCGCTGCCGCTCGGGCGGGCACAAGACCTTCATGGCCAGCTGCGATCTGCTCGACGAATCGGATCGGCTGATCGCTTTCGGCGAAGGCGTCTTCCAGCGCGGTGCGCTGCGCAGCGAACTGCCGTGAGCCGATGATCGTCCTGCTTCCCCTGGCGCTGGCCTGCGAGCTGCTCGCCCTGGTGACCCATATAGAGGCACTGAGCGTAGCCAGCGCGGGCATGCTGGGGCTGTTCTTCCTCTATCACTGGCGGTCGTTGATGCCCTATCCACGCCGGCTCGGACTGGTAACGCTGGTCGTGCTCGGCGGCTGGCTGCTGCTGGGCGAGCCGAGTTGGCAGAAGGCGCAACGGATGATGAGTTCGGCGGCCTACTACGCGGCCTTCATCGGCGCACTGGGGCTGATGCATTGCCTGGTCAAACGCCTGCATCAGCTCGGCGAGCTGCATCGGCTGCTGCTGTCGGGACCGCGCACCTTTCTCTATCCAGGCTATCTGCTGAGCACCTTCGCCATCAGCTCGATTTTGAGCTTCGGCATGCTCAACCTCATCTGTGGCTCGCTGGACACTCATCTGAGCCGCCGCGCCACTGGCGGCGACCCGCACCGCGAAGGGCGCCGCGGCGTCATGGTCACGGCGCTGCGCGGCTTCGCCCTGGTACCTCTGCTGGCGCCGACGAGCGTGGCGGTGGCGATTCTCACTCGTGAGCTGCCCGGTCTGAGCTGGAGCGCCCTGCTGCCCTTCGGCTTGCTCGGCGCGCTGGTACTGTTGCTGGTCGGCTGGCCGATGGAAAATCGTCGCCTGCAGTCGCTGCTCCGCGAGGGAAGCGAACGCAACGATTCCGACGTCCCGGTTCGCCTGACGGGCCTGATGCTCGGCAGCCTGATCGGCATCGTGCTGATCGCCTTGCTGGCGGCGCTGACCTGGCTCTCGGCAACCCAGGCGGCCATGTTGCTGGTGCCGCTTGCGGTCATCGGCCTGCTGCTCTGGCGTGGGCAGGCGGCAGGCGCGGTCTATAAGGAGGTGGGTGACACGCTGGCCGGCATGCGCAACGAGACGTTCATCTTCGCCGCCTCAGGGTTGCTCGGTGCGCTGACCGCCGAGCTGGTGCCGATACACCTGCTGGCAGGCCAGTTCAGCGTCACGCCGGTCGCGCTGTTCATGATCGGTTCGCTGGGCATGCTCGCAATCATCGCCCTGGCGCTGCTCGGCGTCGCTCCGATCATCTCGCTGAGCCTGTGTGCCGCGCTGCTCGCGCAGCTGGCCGAGCATGGCGTGCCGGTGATGCAACCGGCGGTGGCGCTGCTGACCGGGTTTTCCCTGGCCATGCTGCTGTCGCCCTACGGACCCTCCGCATTGCTGCTGGCGCGCTATGCGCAACTGTCACCGTGGCGCATCGCCTTCGACTGGAACGGTCGCTTCGTGCTCATGGCGATCGGCCCGCTGATGCTGATCGCGCTACTGGCCTGACGCCTACATCCAGCCCTGTTCGGCCATCGACAGCGGCTCTCCGTCGCCGACGATGAAATGGTCCAGGACCCGCACGTCCACCAGCGCCAGGGCATCGGTCAGGCGCCGGGTCAGCTGGCGATCGGCCTGGCTCGGCTCGGCTACGCCGGAAGGGTGGTTGTGGGTCAGGATCAACGCCGCCGCGTTGTGCGCCAAAGCCCGCTTGACCACTTGGCGCGGATAGACGCTGGCGCCGTCGATGGTGCCGTGGAACAGCACCTCGAACGCCAGCACGCGGTGCTTCGAATCGAGAAACAGGCAGGCGAACAGCTCATGGGGCTCGTGCCGCAACCGCGCCGTGAGGTAATCGCGCACCGCCTGCGGACTTTCCAGCGCCGAGTCGCGGCGCATCCGCTCGGCCAGGTGCCGACGCCCCATCTCCAGGACTGCCTGTAATTGCGCATATTTGGCAGGACCCAGCCCCAGATGCGCGCCGAATCGCGCAAGGTCGGACTCGAGCAGCGCGCGCAGGCTGCCGAACTCGGCCAGCAGGTGGCGCGACAGATCCACCGCACTCTTGCCAGCCACCCCGGTACGCAGAAAGATCGCCAGCAGCTCAGCGTCGGAAAGGGCTGCAGCGCCCTGTTCGAGGAGCTTTTCCCGGGGCCGCTCGGCCGCCGGCCAGTCACGAATGCTCATGTCATCTCCTTGTGAGCCGCGGCCCCTGTTCCGTCAGGGGCGCTGTGCTATCTTAGCGCTCTTTTTTGCACAGCGGCCGCCCGGCAGGACGCTGAAAATAACGAGAGCATCGGTTGCCCGACAGAACGTCCGGCACCGGCCGGGAAGCCCGAACAGCCGCAGCGCCGGACCGATCGCGCCCTTCTCGCCCCGCCTCCATTTTCAGCACCCGCCTGCGTCGCGCACCCTTTCCGGCAACAAGGCAGGCTTATGCAGCGGCTGTATCGTAAACGCATCGTCCTGGGCGTCGGCGGCGGCATCGCCGCCTACAAGAGCGCCGAACTGGTCCGCCGCCTGCGCGACCATGGCGCCGAAGTCCGCGTGGTCATGACCCACGGCGGGCGAGAATTCATTACCCCACTGACTCTGCAGGCGCTGTCCGGTCACCCGGTTCACCTGGACCTGCTCGACCCCACCGCCGAAGCCGCGATGGGCCATATCGAGCTGGCACGCTGGGCCGACCTGGTCCTCGTCGCCCCCGCCACCGCCGACCTCATGGCGCGCCTGGCCCAGGGCGTGGCCAACGACCTGCTGACCACCCTGGTGCTCGCCACAGACGCCCCCGTCGCCCTGGCACCGGCCATGAACCAGGCGATGTGGCGCGACCCGGCCACCGAGGCGAACGCCGCACTGCTGGTCGAACGTGGCATCCGCCTGCTGGGGCCTGGCGCCGGCTCCCAGGCCTGTGGCGACATCGGCCTCGGACGGATGCTCGAGCCCGACGACCTGGCTCGCGCGGCGGCCGACTGCTTCGAACGGGATCTGCTCACCGGTCGCCACGTGCTGATCACCGCCGGGCCGACGCAAGAGAACATCGACCCGGTGCGCTACATCACCAACCACAGCTCCGGAAAAATGGGCTTCGCCCTGGCCGAAGCCGCCGCCGAGGCTGGTGCGCGCGTCACCCTGGTGTGCGGCCCGGTCCATCTGCCCACGCCCGATCGGGTCCACCGCATCGATGTGGTCAGTGCCCGCGACATGCTCGCCGCCTGCGAAGCCGCCATGCCCTGCGACCTGTTGATCGCGGCGGCCGCGGTCGCCGACTACCGCCCGGAAGTGGTCGCACCGCACAAGTTGAAAAAAGACCCTGCCAGCGGCGACGGTCTGCTGCTGCAGATGGTGCGCAACCCTGACATCCTGGCCACCCTTGCAGGTCGGGCGGATCGTCCCTTCAGCGTCGGCTTCGCCGCCGAGACCGAGAACCTGCTCGACTACGCCGCCCGCAAGCTTCGCGACAAGAACCTCGACCTGATCGTCGCCAACGATGTCGCCAATCCGAGCATCGGCTTCAACAGCGAGGAAAACGCCGTGAGCGTGATCGACCGCAACCAGCAGGAAACCCGCTTTGGCCAGGCCAGCAAGGGGCACATCGCGCGCCAGCTGGTGGCCTTCATCGCCGACCGATTCAACCAGGCCTGACTCCATGCAAAAGCTCCAAGCCAAGATCCTCGACCCCCGCCTCGGCCGCGACTTTCCCTTGCCGCACTACGCCACGCCCGGTTCCGCCGGCCTGGACCTGCGCGCCATGCTGCCCGCCGACAGCCGGGTCGAGCCCGGCCAGACCCTGCTGATCCCCACGGGCCTTGCAATCCACATCGCCGACCCGAGCCTGGCCGCCCTGGTGCTGCCGCGCTCGGGCCTGGGCCACAAGCACGGCATCGTGCTGGGCAACCTGGTCGGCCTGATCGACTCGGACTACCAGGGCGAGCTGATGGTGTCGTGCTGGAACCGCGGCAGCCAGCCGTTCGACATCGCCGTCGGCGAGCGCATCGCACAGCTGATGCTGGTACCGGTCGTGCAAGCCGAATTCGAACTGGTCGAAACCTTCGACGACAGCGACCGCGGCGCGGGCGGCTTCGGCCATTCAGGCACACGCTGAACCCCACTCTTCAGGATGAGATGTCGGCAGGAACATGAAAGTCTTCAAGCGCACCGCCAAGGAACCCGGCACGTTGAACCCGGCCGATGCAACCTCCACCCAGCGGCCCGGCGGCCCAGGCCTCGCACCAATGCTGCCTGGCCTGATTTCCAGCCTGATCGGGCTGCTCGCCGCCGCTGCCCTGCTCTGGTTCAGCCTCCAGGCGAGCGAGCAGCGACAGCTGAGCGAACTGCGCAGCGCCTGGGGTGAAGGTCAATCCGGCGCGATCAATCAGGCGCTTTACCAGATCGCCGCCGATACCCAGTCCGCCGCCAGCGACCCTCGCCTGCTCGAGGCCCTGCTCAGCGAACAGCCGGAGCGCATCCGCACCGCGGAGCGTAGCCTGGGCTATCGGAGCGGGGTCGTCGATGCACACCTGAACCTTCGCGGCCGCGCTACCCAGAGCACCGGACGCGTCGCACCGATGAACTTCGCTGCGCTGGATCTGCTGCAGCGTGCCGAAAACGGCCAGACGCCGGCGCCTGAAGCCTACAAGGTCGGCAGTCGCTGGATGCTCTACAGCGTCGCCGCGCTTCGCCCCGACCCGCAGCAACCAGCCCTCGGGACTCTGTTGCTGGTGTTCGAGCTCGACCGTCTGCTGGCCTCGCTGCCAGCCCTGCCCGACGGTGTCGGGCAATTGCGCCTGCAACAGCAGTTCGGCAACGCCCCGCCGCAGATGCTGGCCCAGCTCGGCACGCCGGGTCGCGACGATCTGCGCCAGAGCCTGTCAAGCGGCAACCCCAACTGGCAGCTCAGCTTTTCTCCCGGCAATCGTCTGGTACAGCCCTCCGTCTCGCCGGTGGTGCTGATCCTCGCCGGTCTCCTGGCACTGGCCGGCAGCCTGTTCGGTCTGCAACTGGTACTCGGTTCGCAACAACGGCGACTACGCGAAGATGTGCTGCAGTTGAGTCGCATGGTGCAGGAACTCTCCGCCGGCAAGGCCATCAAACCTCCGACTTTGAGCCTGCCGGCGCTCGACGCGCTGGCCAAGAGCCTGGTCCGCATGCCACGGCGCCCCCCGGCTCCGGCAGCCGGCGCTGCGCCTGTCAGCTCCGCTCCCGCTCCGGTGGCCGCTTCACGGCAAGCCAAACCCACCGAGTTCGTCGACCCGCTATACCAGGACACCGATATCCTCGACATCGACATCCTCGATGAAGACCAGGACCTGTTTGGCCTCGACACCATGGAGCGAGAATCCGCAATGAGCAGCGCCAAAGCCCCCCGATTGCCCGCAAGTATCTTCCGCGCCTACGACATCCGCGGCGTGGTTGGCGACAGCCTGACGCCCGAAGCAGCCTACTGGATCGGCCGTGCGATCGGCTCCGAGAGCCTGGCCAAGGGCGAGCCGAACGTGGCGGTGGGCCGTGACGGACGCCTGTCCGGACCGGAGCTGGTGCAGCAACTGATCCAGGGCATCGCCGATTGCGGCTGCACCGTCAGCGACATCGGCATGGTGCCGACGCCGGTGCTCTATTACGCCGCCAACATCCTGGCCGGCAAATCCGGAGTCATGCTCACCGGTAGCCATAATCCGCCCGACTACAACGGCTTCAAGATCGTCATCGCCGGCGATACCCTGGCCAACGAACAGATCCAGGCGCTGCGCCTGCGCATCGAGAACAACGACCTGGCCAGCGGCGTCGGCAGGATCGAGCAGGTCGACGTACTGGAGCGTTACTTCAAGCAGATCCGCGATGACATCGCCCTGGCCAAGCCGATGCGCGTGGTGGTCGACTGCGGCAACGGCGTGGCAGGCGTGATCGCACCGCAACTGATCGAGGCGCTCGGCTGCAGCGTGATTCCGATGTATTGCGACGTCGACGGCAACTTCCCGAACCATCACCCCGATCCGGGCAAGCTCGAAAACCTGCAGGACCTGATCGCCCGCGTGAAAGCCGAAAACGCCGACCTGGGCCTGGCCTTCGACGGCGACGGCGACCGTGTCGGCGTGGTGACCAACACCGGCACGGTGGTCTATCCGGACCGCCTGCTGATGCTGTTTGCCAAGGACGTGGTCTCGCGCAACCCGGGCGCCGACATCATTTTCGACGTCAAATGCACCCGCCGCCTGACCCCGCTGATCAGTGGCTATGGCGGCCGCCCAGTGATGTGGAAGACCGGTCACTCGCTGATCAAGAAGAAGATGAAGGAATCCGGCGCCCTGCTCGCGGGCGAGATGAGCGGCCACATCTTCTTCCAAGAGCGCTGGTTCGGCTTCGACGACGGCATCTACAGCGCCGCCCGGCTGCTGGAAATCCTCAGCCAGGACAAGCGCAACGCCGAAAGCGTCTTTGCCGCCTTCCCCAACGACATCTCGACGCCGGAAATCAATATCACCGTCACCGAGGAAAGCAAGTTCACCATCATCGAAGCGCTGCAGCGCGACGCCGAGTGGGGCGAGGCGAACCTGACCACGCTCGACGGCGTACGGGTGGATTATCAGAAGGGCTGGGGCCTGGTGCGCGCCTCCAACACCACACCGGTACTGGTGCTGCGCTTCGAAGCCGAGACCGAGGAAGAGCTCAAGCGTATCCAGGAAGTCTTCCGCGCCCAGCTTTATACTGTCGCTCCTGATCTTGCCCTGCCGTTCTGACATTCGGAGCCCTGCATGACCCTCAGCCGTGAAGCTGCCACCCAATTCGCCCAGGTCCTGTCCGAGGCGCTGCCCTACATTCGACGTTTCGTCGGCAAGACGCTGGTCATCAAGTACGGCGGCAATGCGATGGAGAGCGAAGAGCTCAAGACCGGCTTCGCCCGCGACATCGTGCTGATGAAAGCAGTAGGCATCAACCCGGTGGTGGTACACGGCGGCGGCCCGCAGATCGCCGAGCTGCTCAAGCGGCTGAACATCGAAAGCCACTTCATCGACGGCATGCGGGTGACCGACAGCCAGACCATGGACGTGGTCGAGATGGTCCTCGGTGGGCAGGTGAACAAGAGCATCGTCAACCTGATCAACGGGCACGGCGGCAGCGCCATCGGCCTGACCGGCAAGGATGCGCAGCTGATCCGCGCGAAAAAGCTGCATGCCAGCCGTCAGACCCCGGAGATGACCAAGCCGGAGATCATCGACATCGGCCAGGTCGGCGAAGTCACCGGAGTCAACACCGAGCTGCTGGACATGCTGGTGCGCGGTAACTTCATCCCGGTCATCGCGCCCATCGGCGTCGGCCAGGATGGCGAGTCCTACAACATCAACGCCGATCTGGTGGCGGGCAAAGTTGCCGAGGCCCTGAAGGCCGAGAAGCTGATGCTGCTGACCAACATCGCCGGCCTGATGGACAAGGAAGGCAAGGTACTCACCGGCCTGACCACTGCCCAGGTGGACGGGCTGATCGCAGATGGCACCATCTATGGCGGCATGCTGCCGAAGATCCGCTGCGCGCTCGAGGCCGTCCAGGGTGGCGTCCACAGCGCGCACATCATCGATGGCAGGGTACCTAATGCGGTGCTGCTGGAGATCTTCACCGATGTCGGCGTCGGCACCTTGATCACCAACCGCAAGCACCACTGACATCCGCAACATCGCGACCGCTGCCACAGCCACGCCTGGCTCTGGCAGCGGTCCACGTCTCCTAAATCGCTCCAACGCGTTCTGATCCGAGCCGACCCGATCGATCCCTGAAATTACACGCCCCAGGCCCTACAAGGCTTGCGCGCAGCCGCGTCGCCAGCGCTTCTCGACACCGTCACATGGACTGGAAAATACAGGGCGCGAACGGACGGGCATCAACCTGAGCGCAAAGCGAACTTAACGTTAAGAGAGCTGGAAGGGGACACAGGGAGGGTCGCCGCGCTCGGCGGCGAGAAGGGTGCCATGCGCTGCAGTACCGGCATGGCAGGGTAGGTGCGAGGGCCAGCTTAGCGCTGCATGCGCCCGTGCAATTCCTGCAAGCGATCGCGATCGGCAGTGAAACTGGCATCGGCTTGCTCGCGGACCTGCCTGTAGCGCTCGATGTTGCGCTGCAGGCTGGCCTGTTCCTTTTTCAGGTTTTCGATCTGCGCCAGCAGATGCTCGGGCACCTTGCGCCCCGCGCGTTCATGGTCGGCCGCCTGGCTCTGCAGGTTCGCCTGCTGGGTACGCAGCGACTGCAGGTTGCCCTGGGTCACGCCGATAACGCTTTCCAGCTCTGCCAGTTTGCGCGCTTTGGCGCGCTCGACGTCCTCGACACCGGTGTAGAGACGCAGCAGCTGGGCATCGGAGTTGGCGCGTGCCTTTTCCTGCAGCATGCGCTTCATTTCTTCGGGAGACGGTGCCGGCGGCACGACCCGTACCACACGGCCCTGCTCGTTGAGCACCTCATAGCCCTTGCCGATGTGCTGCGGCGGCACACCCTGGCGGTCTAGCACCACGACACCCTTGTCATCGGCATAGCGATAGAGCTCGGCGGCATCGGCAAACTGCATGTGCAGCAGACCAAGCATAACGAAGGAGCCAACGGCAGCCGGCTTGAGCATGGGTGATTTACCTGTCCTGGTATCAGATTCCGTATTGCGCGCGGTAAGCCTCCACCGCAGGCAAGTGCTGTTTCAGCTGATTATCGCAGGCAAGATATTCCAGAACTTGCGACAAGGACACAATACTGAGTACTGGCATATTGAAATCACGCTCGACTTCCTGAATCGCCGACAGCGCACCTTGACCACGCTCCTCACGATTGAGTGCAATCAGCACGCCCGCCGGCTGTGCCTGGTTGGCCTGGATGATCTGCATTACCTCGCGGATGGCGGTGCCCGCCGTGATCACGTCATCGATGATCAGCACCCGCCCGGCCAGCGGCGCGCCGACCAGGGTGCCGCCCTCGCCGTGATCCTTGGCTTCCTTTCGATTGAAGCACCAGGGAAGGTCCCGGCCATGATGCTCGGCCAGCGCCACTGCGGTCGTCGCCGCCAGCGGGATGCCCTTGTAGGCGGGGCCGAATACCACGTCGATATCCAGGCCGCTGTCGACCAGGGCCTCGGCATAGAAACGACCCAGCTGCGCCAGAGCCGAACCGCTGTTGAACAGCCCGGCATTGAAGAAGTAAGGGCTGGTGCGTCCGGATTTCAGGGTGAACTCACCGAAGCGCAGGACGCCGCGTTCGATGGCAAAACGGATGAATTCGCGCTGGTACGCCTGCATGAAAGAAATTCCCGGAAGCCACGGATTTAGCTAATTGCAAACAGCTCGGTTATCATACACGGACGTGTTTTTAGGGGCCATTTATGCGGATCATCAGTGTCAACGTGAATGGCATTCAAGCGGCAGCACAGCGAGGACTTCTCAGCTGGCTGCAGGCTCAGAATGCCGACGTCATTTGCCTGCAGGATACCCGCGCCTCTGTCCTGGAACTCGAGGACCCTGCCTACCAGCTCGACGGCTATTTTCTCTACGCCAGCGATGCGGAGATTCCCGAACAGGGCGGTGTAGCGCTCTATTCCCGGCTACAACCGAAAGCGGTGATCAGCGGACTCGGCTTCGAAATGGCCGACCGTTACGGGCGCTATCTGCAGGCCGATTTCGACAAGGTGAGCATTGCCAGCCTGCTGATGCCTTCGGGCCAGAACGGCGATGAAAACCTGAACCAGAAATTCAAGTTCATGGACGACTTCACCCACTACCTGGACAAGCAGCGCCGCAAGCGTCGCGAGTACCTGTACTGCGGCTCGCTGTATGTCGCCCACCAGAAGCTGGACCTGAAGAACTGGCGTGACTGCCAGCAGACCCCGGGCTTCCTGCCACCGGAGCGGGCGTGGCTGGACGAAGTGTTCGGCAATCTCGGTTATGTCGATGCCCTGCGCGAAGTCACCCGTGAAGGCGACCTGTACAGCTGGTGGCCGGATACCGAACAGGCCGAGATGCTCAACCTTGGCTGGCGCTTCGACTACCAGATCCTCACCTCGGGCCTGCGCCGTTTCGTAAGAAGCGCTCGCTTGCCACGTCAGCCGCGCTTCTCTCAGCACGCCCCGCTGATCGTCGACTACGACTGGACGCTGAGCCTCTAAGGCTGCGGGTTCCATCGGGCCAACCGAAAGCTGGCCCGATGAACACGACCTATTTGATCAGCCGCCAGCAGAACGGGTAGCGGTAGGGCTTACCCTCGTTGGCGCGGATCCCGGCGATCACCACCAGTACCAGCGTCACGATGCTGATCAGCGCCATCAGCGGAAAACCGATCAGGACCCAGGCCAGCAAGCCGCAGATCATCATCAGCACACTGAAGGTGATCTGAAAGTTCAGCGCCTCCTTGCCCTGCTGATCGATGAACGCATCGCTGTCCTTCTTCAACTGCCAGATGATCAACGGCCCCAGCACGTTGCCGATCATCGGCACCAGGAACCAGAAGAACGCCGAGTAGTGGCAGAACATCGCCCACTGCCGCGCCTCACGGCTGGGCAAGGGCACCAGTTCCTGATCGCTCATCGCAACCTCCTCAATCACTCAGCGCGGCGCGCTGCAGCGTAAACAGCTCGCGAGTACCCGCCTGGGCCAGCGCCAGCATGGCATTGAGCTCCTCGGGCTGGAACGGCGCGCCTTCAGCAGTGCCCTGCACTTCGATGAAACCACCGCCTTCGGTCATCACCACGTTCAGATCGGTTTCGGCTGCCGAATCCTCGAGGTAGTCCAGATCTAGCACCGGCTCGCCCTGGTAGATGCCGACCGACACCGCTGCGACCATCTGCTTGAGCGGATCGCCACCCTTCAGCCCGCCACGCTTCTTCAACAGCTTGAGCGCGTCGGCCAGCGCGACCATCGCTCCGGTGATCGAAGCGGTGCGGGTACCACCATCGGCCTGGATCACGTCGCAGTCGATGTAGAGGGTGTTTTCACCCAGCTTGGTCATGTCCAGCGAGGCGCGCAGCGAACGGCCGATCAACCGCTGGATTTCCAGCGTCCGACCACCCTGCTTGCCACGGCTGGCCTCGCGCTGGTTACGCTCGCCGGTGGCCCGGGGAAGCATGCCGTATTCGGCCGTGAGCCAGCCCTGCCCCTGCCCCTTGAGAAAGCGCGGCACTCCGGATTCGATACTGGCGGTACAGATCACCTTGGTATCGCCGAACTCGACCAGCACCGATCCCTCAGCATGCTTCGTGTAGTTGCGGGTGATGCGAATCGAGCGCAGCTGATCGGCGGCGCGGCCACTGGGACGTTTCATGGGAGTTCTCGCTTAGCAATAGGATGATCGGCGGCCATTATAGAAGCCTCGACCGGCCTTGCGGGGATCGGCATGCACCAGCCGACCGCCGCCCCCGAGCCGCTGCACCCGCGAGAGGCTTTTGCTTTACAATCCACCGCCTTTTCGCAGCCCGCACCGAGAGGTATCCCCCATGACCCACAGCATGACGGCCTTCGCCCGTACCGAACAGGCCGGCACCCAGGGCACCCTCAGCTGGGAAATCCGCTCGGTCAATCATCGCTACCTCGAACCCCACCTGCGCCTGCCTGACGCCTTTCGCGAACTCGAAGGCCCCGTACGCGAGGCGCTGCGCAAGGGGCTGTCGCGCGGCAAGGTCGAATGCACGCTGCGTTTCGTCGAAGAATCGGGCAGCCGCTCGCTGCAGATCGACGAGGAAAGGGCCAGGCAGGTCATCGCCGCCGCCGAGCAGCTGGCGCGCCTGATCTCGCAGCCTGCGCCGCTCAATCCCCTGGAAGTACTGGCCTGGCCAGGCGTGATGGCCGGCGATGCGAGCGATCCGCAGGCACTCAACCAGGGTGCGCTGCAACTGTTCCACGCCGCGCTCGAAGAGCTGAAGAAGGGGCGCCAGCGCGAGGGCGCCGAACTGGCCCGGTTGATCGACGAGCGCCTCGAGGCGATCCTCGCCGAGGTGGCCACCCTGCGCGAACAGGTCCCGCAGATGCTCGCCGCCCAGCGCCAGAAGGTGCTCGATCGCTTCGCCGAGATGCAGGCCGAACTGGACCCGCAGCGCCTCGAGCAGGAGATGGTGCTGCTGGCGCAGAAAAGCGACGTCGCCGAGGAACTCGATCGCTTGAACACCCATGTGATCGAGGTGCGTCGTGTGCTCAAAAGCGAAGGCGCAGCCGGCCGCCGGCTCGACTTTCTGATGCAGGAGCTCAACCGCGAAGCCAATACGCTGGGCTCCAAGGCCTTCGATCCGCGCAGCACCCAGGCCGCGGTCAACCTCAAGGTTCTGATCGAGCAGATGCGCGAGCAGGTTCAGAACATCGAATGACGGCACCACGCCGCGCATGACCCCACACCGGATACCTCAGGAAACCATCATGTCCGCCACCGGCACGCTCTATATCGTTTCAGCCCCCTCCGGCGCGGGCAAGACCAGCCTCGTCAAAGCGCTGGTCGACACCCAGCAGCAGGTCCGTGTGTCGGTCTCGCATACCACTCGGGCGATGCGTCCTGGCGAAGTCGACGGGGTCAATTATCACTTCGTGACCCGTGAAGACTTCCTGGAGCGCCTGGAGCACAACGAATTCCTCGAGCACGCCGAGGTGTTCGGCAACCTCTACGGCACCTCCCAGCGCTGGCTGGAACAGACGCTGGAGGAAGGCTACGACCTGATCCTGGAGATCGATTGGCAAGGCGCCCAGCAGGTTCGCCGTTTGATGCCCCAGGCCCGCTCGATCTTCATCCTTCCGCCCACCCAGGACGCGCTGCGCCAGCGCCTGACCAACCGCGGCCAGGACAGCGACGAGATCATAGAACGGCGCATGCGCGAGGCGGTCAGTGAGATGAGCCATTACGTCGAATACGACTATCTGGTGATCAACGACGACTTCGCCCACGCGCTGGCCGATCTGCAGGCGATTTTCCGCGCCAACCAGCTCAGGCAGGCCACCCAGCAGCAGCGCTACGGAAGCCTGCTGAGCCGGCTGCTGGCCTGAAGCTGCGGCCTGCGGCGAACGATTTTTACCGCTTCCCTAAAACCTGGTTATTTTTTAAACTACTCCGTCCGCTCGCCCATTCGGGCACGCTCCACCGTTCAAAGATCACGAGGAACACCCATGGCTCGCGTTACCGTTGAAGACTGCCTGGACAACGTTGATAACCGCTTCGAGCTCGTCATGCTCGCCACCAAGCGCTCGCGCCAGCTGGCCACCGGCGGCAAAGAACCCAAGGTAGCCTGGGAAAACGACAAGCCGACCGTGGTCGCCTTGCGCGAAATCGCCTCCGGCCTGGTCGACTACGACGTCATCGCCCAGGACGAAATCGTCACTGACGAGCCGCTGTTCGCGCCGTTCGAGGACGATTCCAACGAGGCCATCTGATTCCATGCCAGGTCGAAGTCGAGCCGCGCGCGCTGTATCTCGCCGGCAAGGAGCGCATCCTTGTCGGGCATAGATTCACTTGCCGATCGCCTGTCGACCTACCTGGACGACGAACAGGTCAACCTGGTCCGCCGCGCGTACTTCTACGCCGAGCAGGCCCATGACGGGCAGCGTCGCCGCAGCGGCGAAGCCTACGTCACGCACCCGCTGGCGGTAGCCGGCATTCTCGCCGACATGCACATGGACCATCAGAGCCTGATGGCCGCCATGCTGCACGACGTCATCGAAGATACCGGCATCGCCAAGGAAGCGCTCACGGCGCAGTTCGGCGAGACCGTGGCCGAACTGGTCGACGGGGTCAGCAAGCTGACCCAGATGAACTTCGAGACCAAGGCCGAGGCGCAGGCCGAGAACTTCCAGAAGATGGCCATGGCCATGGCCCGGGATATCCGGGTGATCCTGGTAAAGCTCGCCGACCGCCTGCACAACATGCGCACCCTCGAAGTCCTCTCGGGCGAGAAGCGCCGGCGCATCGCCAAGGAAACCCTGGAAATCTACGCGCCCATCGCCAATCGCCTGGGCATGCACGCCATGCGCGTCGAATTCGAAGACCTGGGCTTCAAGGCGATGCACCCGATGCGCTCCGAGCGCATCCGCGCCGCGGTGCGTCGTGCGCGTGGCAACCGCAAGGAAATCGTCAACAAGATCGAGCAATCGCTGATCCACTGCCTGGAACGCGAAGGCCTCGAGGGCGAGGTGATCGGGCGCGAGAAGCACCTGTTCAGCATCTACCAGAAGATGCGCGGCAAGCGTAAGGCGTTCAACGAGATCATGGACGTCTACGCCTTTCGCATCGTGGTCGACAAGGTCGACACCTGCTATCGCATCCTCGGCGCCGTGCACAGCCTCTACAAGCCGCTGCCTGGGCGCTTCAAGGATTACATCGCGATCCCCAAGGCCAACGGCTACCAGTCGCTGCACACCACCCTGTTCGGCATGCACGGTGTGCCCATCGAAATCCAGATCCGCACCCGCGAGATGGAAGAGATGGCCAACAACGGCATCGCCGCCCACTGGCTATACAAGTCCAGCGACGACGAAGCGCCCAAGGGCACCCACGCCCGCGCCCGAGAGTGGGTCCGGGGCGTGCTCGAACTACAGCAGCGCGCCGGCAATTCGCTTGAATTCATCGAGAGCGTGAAGATCGACCTGTTCCCCGACGAGGTCTACGTCTTCACCCCCAAGGGCAGCATCATGGAGCTGCCCAAGGGCTCGACGGCGGTGGACTTCGCCTACGCCGTGCACACCGACGTCGGCAACACCTGCATCGCCTGCCGCATCAACCGACGCCTCGCGCCGCTGTCGCAGGCGCTGGAGAGCGGCTCGACGGTCGAGATCGTCACTGCGCCTGGCGCCCGGCCGAACCCGGCATGGCTCAATTTCGTGGTCACCGGCAAGGCGCGCACCCACATTCGCCACGCGCTCAAGCTGCAGCGCCGGTCGGAGTCGATCAACCTGGGTGAGCGACTGCTGAACAAGGTCCTCAACGGCTTCGACACCAGCCTCGAGAAGATCCCGATGGAGCGGATTCGCCAGGTGGTGAGCGAATACCGCATGGAGGTACTCGAAGACCTGCTCGAAGACATCGGCCTGGGCAATCGCATGGCCTATGTCATCGCGCGCCGGCTGGTTGCCAACGAGGGGGAACAGGCGCCAAGCGTCGAAGGGCCTCTGGCGATCCGCGGCACCGAAGGGTTGGTGCTCAACTACGCCAAGTGCTGCACGCCCATTCCAGGCGACCCGATCGTCGGTCACCTGTCGGCGGGCAAGGGCATGGTGGTGCACCTGGAAACCTGCCGCAACATCGCCGAAATCCGCCACAACCCGGACAAGTGCATCCAGCTCTCGTGGTCCAAGGATGTCACCGGTGAGTTCAACGTCGAACTGCGCGTCGAGCTCGAGCACCAGCGCGGCCTCATCGCCCTGCTGGCCAGCAGCGTCAACGCCGCCGACGGCAACATCGAGAAGATCGGCATGGACGAGCGCGACGGCCGGATAAGCGTGGTGCAGCTGGTGGTCAGCGTCCACGACCGGGTGCATCTGGCGCGAGTCATCCGCAAGCTGCGTACCATCGGTGGTGTCATGCGTATCACGCGGGTGAAAGCTTAAAGCGAGCTGGAAGCTGGAAGCTGGAAGCTGGAAGCTGGAAAAGGTGGTCACATCTGCTCGGCTTGTCTAGCATCCCGCTTTTATTTCCAGCTTCAGGCTTCCTGCTTCAAGCGCTCGATCGAGGACTTCCCATGACCCGTACCGTCATCAACACCGACAAAGCCCCCGCCGCCATCGGCACCTATTCCCAAGCGATCAAGACCGGCGATACGGTCTACCTTTCGGGCCAGATCCCCCTGGACCCAGCCAGCATGCAGCTGGTCGAGGGCTTCGATGCGCAGGTCGTGCAGGTCTTCGAGAACCTCAAGGCCGTCGCCGAAGCCGCTGGCGGGTCGCTCAAGGACATCGCCAAGCTGAACATCTTCCTCACCGACCTCGCCCATTTCGCCACCGTGAACGAAATCATGAGCCGCTATTTCGAGCAGCCCTACCCCGCACGGGCAGCCATTGGCGTGGCCGCGCTGCCCAAGGGCGCTCAGGTGGAAATGGACGGCATCATGGTGCTGGGCTAACGACCAACCCGGGCCGGCACGCCGGCCCTTTCGCAGCCATCCACCGGCACGGTCCGGGGTGCAGGGAGCGCAACGACCGTGGCGTTTTTACGTTCCATATCGCTCGGTAGGCTGGTTGCCTTCGGCGGGCTTCTCGCGGCTTGTCTGTTCTACCTCTATGAACCGGCCATGGTGCAAACGCTGCGCAACGGCCTGTTCGACCAGTATCAACGCTGGCAGCCCCGTAGCGCTCCGACGGGCTCTCCCTCGATTCAAATCGTCGACATCGACGACGCCAGCCTTGCACGGCTCGGCCAGTGGCCATGGCCGCGTACGCGCATGGCCGAGCTGCTCGACCGGCTGCGCGAGGCCGGCGCCGCGGTGGTGGTCTTCGACGTGCTGTTCGCCGAGCCGGACCGCACCTCGCCCTCCCGCATCGCCACGCAGCCCGGCATCCCCGAAACGCTATCCCGGCAACTGGCGCAGCTGGACGATCACGATCACCAGCTTGCCACCGCCTTGACGCAGCAACCGACCGTGCTCGGGTTCGCCGCCACCGCAGCGGCCAGCGGCGATTCACCTCGCAAACGCTTCGCCGTGCGCAGCGATGATCCAGAAGCCCTTTCCGCACGATTGTCCGGCTTCGGCGGCAGCGTCGGCGCACTGCCCGAGCTTCAGCAGGCGGCCGCCGGCAACGGCGCGATGACCTTCGTACCCGACGCCGACGGCGTGGTGCGCCGGGTCCCGCTGCTGATCCGCGCAGGCGACGACGTGCTGCCGTCGCTGTCGGCCGAGGCGCTGCGGGTATTTCTCGGCCAACAGGTCTATCGCGTCGCCCAGCAGCCGCTCGGCATCGAACGCATTGACATCGGCTCGCAGTCGATCGCGACCAACCACCGTGGCGAACTCTGGGTGCACTATCGCCCCATGCCCGTCGATCAGGCGCTGCCGGCCTGGCAGGTTCTGGATGGCCAGTTCGACCCCAGCCTGCTGAAGGGCAGCCTGGTGCTCATCGGCAGTTCCGCCCAGGGCCTGCAAGACCTTCGTTTCAGTCCGTTGGGCGGAATCATTCCGGGCGTTCAGGTCCATGCCCAGGCGCTGGAACAGGTGCTGCACGGGTCGGTCCTGCAGCGACCGATCTGGAGTTCCGCAATCGAAGCGCTCGGCCTGCTGCTGGGCGGCGTCCTGCTGTGCGTGGTGGTGATGCGTACCGGCGCGCTGACCGGCGCGTTGCTCGCCGCCGGCCTGATCGCCGCACTCAACCTCGGCGCCTGGTGGGCGTTTTCCGCACAGGGGTTGTTGCTCGATGCGCTGACGCCCTCGGTGGGCCTGCTGCTCTGCTACTTCGGCGCGAGCCTCGCGGCCCACCGCCACAGTGAGCATCAGCAACGCTGGATTCGCGACGCCTTCTCGCACTATGTGTCGCCCAACCTCGTCGAGCACCTGGTTCGCCATCCGGCGCAGTTGCAGCTTGGCGGTCGGCGGCAGACCTGCAGTTTCGTGTTCACCGACCTCACCGGGTTCACCCGATTGATGGAAAGCCAGCCGCCTGAACGCGTGGTCAGCCTGCTCAACGAATACCTGGACGGCATCATCCAGATCGCCTTCCGCCATGAAGGCACCCTCGATCGCATCGTCGGCGACGCGGTGGCGATTCTGTTTTCCGCACCCGTCGTCCAGCCGGATCATTCATGCCGGGCACTGGCCTGCGCCCTGGAAATTCGTCGCTTCACCGCCGAACACGCTCGGCACCAGCAGGCTGCGGGCATTGCGCTTGGCGTAACCCGCATCGGGGTGCACAGCGGTGAGGTGGTGGTGGGCAACTTCGGCGGCTCGACGCTCTTCGACTACCGGGCGCTGGGCGACGCGGTGAACGTCGCGGCGCGCCTGGAAGCCTTGAACCGCCACCTCGGCACGGCACTGTGCGTTTCCCAGCCGATTCACCAGGCCAATGCGCAGCAACCCATGCGCCCTATCGGCGACGTGGTCCTGCTGGGCAAGACCGAACCCGTCAGGCTGTACGAGCCGCTGGAGTCGAAGGATGAGCCATACGAACGGGCTTATGCGCTGCTGGCCGAACGTCAGCCGCAGGCGCGGTCGGCCTTCGAGCAACTGGCCCTGGCGCGACCGGAAGACGGATTGGTCGCCTTCCAACTGGAACGGTTACGCCGCGGTGAGCAGGGCATTCGCATCGCCATGGAGGAAAAGTGAGCGAGCCTAGCGGACGATGATTTCGACGCGGCGGTTGCGCGGCTCCGGCGTATCGTCCGGGGTCTTCACCAGCAGGTTGCGCTCGCCGTGGGACTGCACCTTCAGCTCGATCACCTGCAGACCGCGCGCCTTGAGCAAGTCGGCGATGGCCTGGGCACGGATCAGCCCGAGCTGCTCGTTCCAGCGCGCGCCGCTGACCGTGTCGGTATGGCCGGTCACCGAGACGGCTGAAGGCCCACGCGTGCGGATCGTGTCCAGCACACGCGGAATTTCGGCCTCCGAAGCGGGAGTAAGGCTCGCGCCACCGGTCTGAAAATAGATCAGGAAAGTTTCCGGCAGCGCCGGCTGCGCCGCCAGGGCAGCGGAGAAATCTCGATCCAGGCGCGTCTGGGGCACGCTGAACTGACCCCGCCACAGACCACCAAGCGTCACCGCCTGCTGCTTGCGCTCGACGCGCGTGGTGCCCATCGAATCGCTGACCACGATGGCGCCAGTGGAGCCATCCGGGCTTTCCAGCAGCACCACGTAGGACTTCGACGCGCAGCCACCGAGCGCGAACATCAACAGCACGAGCGAGTACAACAGAACTCTCATCGATCAGCTATCTACTTTCACCAGGAAATGGGTACCGCGTACGCCGATGGTACCGGTGGGCGTCTTGATTTCCACCGCTTCGGGCTTGAGCTTGGCGATGACCCCGGAGATGAAGTTCATCGTGCCACGGCTGATGCGAGCACTGAGGCGCAGCTGCTCCTGAGCGGGCGTGAACAGGTACTCATCGACCGTCAGCAGCGAATTGGGACCGAAGGACATCACCGTGTTGTCAGTCAGCGTGACGCCCAATGCCCCATCCGCTCCGGTACGCAATTCTGCCCCGAGCATGACGGCTTGCCCTACACTGGCCGGCAGCGCCTGGCCACGCGTAACCACGGTAGCCTCCCCTTCGACCTTCATCACGTAGCCGATGGGTTCGCCTGGCTCGTCAGCGTTCGCACTACCGGCGGTCGCCAGAGCGGCTACAAGCGCGCCGAGCAAAATATTTTTGAACCGAAACATAGTAACCTCCGTCCATAAAGGCGATTGGCCATCAAACCACTTCGCGACATGAGCCGACAAGCCTCACGGCCTCTAAGCTCTGCTCGTGCGCAGTTCAGTCCAGGAATGCTGATGCAGGACGCAGTATGACACCAAAACACCCCTTGCTCAGATTCGATGCCTGGTCCCTCGCGCTTTGCCTGTTCTACATCCTGCAGCCAACCCTGCTGATCGTACTGATCGGCTTCGGGGTCCTCGAAACCCGCACCGTGCTGCTGGGCAGCCTGGTGCTGATGCTGTTGACCCTGCCGCTGGCGATCGCCGGCTTCGAGAGCATACGCCGTTCGATCGCGGCACTGACCGAGGACGCCCAACGTATCCGTCACCTGGACTTCAGTGCCAAGAACAGGCCGCGGGCGCTGTTTCGCGAACTCGAAGACCTGCACCATCAACATCGAGAGATGAAGCGCTCGCTCAAGGCCCAGACCGAAACGCTGGGTGAAGCCCAGCGCAAGCTGGCCAGCCTGGTGGAGAACGGACTGCTGCTGTCCTCCGAACGCGACAAGCACCGGCTGCTGCGCCACATCCTGATGGAGGGCAAGCGCATCTGCCATGCCGACGCCGCCACCCTGTACCTGATGACCGACCATGACAGCCTGCGCTTCACCCTGCGCTCGAAGGCCGATCCGCTGCCGGCCTTCGAAATCCCGCTATACGACCCGGCAACCGGCAAGCCCAACGAGCGGCACGTCTCGACTTACGTGGCCTTGCGTAACGAAACGGTCGCCATCGACGACGTCTACGCGCAGACCCGCTTCGACCTCTCCGGCACGCGCCGCTTCGATAGCGAGTCCGGTTACAAGACCGTGTCGATGCTGTGCGTCCCGCTGACCGCACACAGCGGAGAAGTACTTGGCGTGCTGCAGTTCATGAACGCCCTCGACCCGCAGACCGGCGCAGTGATCGGCTTTTCCCGGCAGAGCCTCAACTTCCTCGAGGCGCTCGCCTCCCAGGCGGCGGTGGCGCTGGACAACCACAACCTCATCGACTCGCAGAAGGCGCTGATCGACGCGATGATTGAAATGCTCGCCGGCGCCATCGACGCCAAGAGCGCCTACACCGGTGGCCATTGCGCTCGGGTGCCGGAACTTGCGCTGATGCTCGCCGAGCAAGCCTGCGCCGTCACCGAAGGGCCGCTGGCCTCGTTCGCGTTCCAGAGCGAAGACGAATGGCGCGAATTCCGCATCGGCGCCTGGTTGCACGACTGCGGCAAGATCACCACGCCCGAGCACATCGTCGACAAGGCGACCAAGCTCGAGATCGTCTACAACCGCATCCATGAAGTACGGATGCGGTTCGAGGTGCTGCTGCGCGACGCGACGATTGCCCGTCTCCAGGCGCTGGCCAACGGCGTGCCTGCCGAGGAAATCGAAGCCGCCTACCAAGAGCGGCTGGCCAGCCTTCAGGACGACTTCGCCTTCGTCGCCAGCTGCAACATCGGCGGCGAGCTGATGGCTCCGGAGCGTATCGAACGCCTGCAACGCATCGCCTCCCAGACCTGGGTGCGGCATTTCGACGACCGCCTGGGGCTGTCCCACGAGGAGAGCACCCGCCTCGAAGCGATCCCCGCCGCACCGCTGCCAGCCGTCGAACATCTGCTGTCCGACAAGCCCGAGCACCTGATACCTCGCGGCGAGGACCGAGCGCTGGACCCGAAATACGGTTTCAAGGTCACGGTGCCCGAATATCGCTTCAACTACGGGGAGATCTACAACCTCAGCATCAGCCGCGGCACCCTGACCGCCGAAGAGCGTTACAAGGTCAACGACCACATCAACCAGACCATCGTGATGCTCGAGAGCATGCCCTTCCCGAAGAACCTGCGGCGCGTGCCGGAATACGCCGGCACCCACCACGAAACGCTGCTGGGCACCGGCTATCCCCGCCAGCTCGACAAGGACAGCCTGTCGATCCCGGCGCGCATCATGGCCATCGCCGACATCTTCGAGGCCCTCACCGCCTCGGACCGCCCCTACAAGAAGGCCAAGACCCTCAGCGAATCCATCGACATCCTCGCCAGCCTGCGCGACCGCGGCCACATCGACGCCGACCTGTTCGCCCTCTTCCTCTCGTCCGGCCTTCACCTGCAGTACGGCGAGCGCCGGCTCAAGCCCGAACAGCTCGATCAGGTCGACGTCCAGGCCTACCTGCACGCACCCGCCTAGGCCATCGCATTACGCCGTGGCCTGTAGCGCTTGGGCCACCCTCCTGGCCAGGGAAACAAGCCCGCCCCACGCCGCCGACCGGAACTTGTCCCACTTGTTCTAGAGCCTCCACTCACCGCTGCGCCGACTTGGCCCAACCAAGAATGGCCTGCACCAGCGCTGGGCAGAACATGATCGGCAGCGTCTCTGGCCGCTCGGTCAGCTCTCGCCGAAATTACCTACACAAAACAGCAGGATAAAACCCGACTGCGGCGGTATGGCACATCCGGTGCACCTTCAAACACAGGCGTTATGCCCTGTTAGTACAAGTTGCTCAACCGCCAAGGTGATGACAATGCACAACCGGAATAGCCTGCTTGCAACCTCGTTTCTCGGATCGCTCATGGCCTTCGGCGGTCCTGCCGCCGCGGAAACCATCCGTATCGGCATCGGCCATCAGAGCATGGTCACCAATACCGTTGCCGGGGGTATCGTGCTGGAAAAGCTCGGCCTGCTGGACCAGCATTTGCCCAAGACCGGTAAATACCAGAACGCGAACTATCGGATCGAATTCCGCGACTACGATTCGGGCCCGCCGATCACCAACCAGATGCTCGCCGGCAAGCTCGACTTCGGCGTGATGGGCGACTACCCGCTGATCGTCAACGGCGCCAAGTTCCAGGAAACCGGTAAGCAACAGACGCGCTTCATCGCGGTGACCGGCTACAACCTCAAGGGCACCGGAAACGGCATCGTGGTGCCGGCCGCGTCCTCCGTGCAGAGCCTGCAGGACCTGGCCGGCAAGACCCTCTCGACGCCAGTCGGCAGTGCCGCCTGGGGCATGACGCTCAAGGTGCTGCGTGATGCCGGCCTGTCCGACAAGGTCACCCTGGTCAATCAGTCGCCGCCGGTGGGCGCGGCCAACATCGCCGCAGGCAAGATCGACGCGCATGCCGATTTCTGCCCCTGGTCGGAAATCATGGAGTTCCGCGGCACCGGCCGGAAGATCTACGACGGCAGCGAAGCCGGCATTCCCACCTTCCACGGCATTGTGGTCCGTGACGCCTTCGCGCAGAAATATCCCGAAGTCGTCGAAGGCGTGCTCAAGGCCACGCTCGCCGCGCAGAAGTGGATCAGCGAAGACCCGATGCGCGCCGCTACCCAGGTGGCCGAGTGGACCGGTGTCGACAAGGAAGTGCTCTACCTCTACTTCAGCGACGGCGGCATCTCGACCATGGAAGCGAGCATCAAGCCGCAATGGATCGAGGCGATGAAGTACGACCATGCCCTGCTGCAGAAGGAAATGGACATTCCCGATCTCGATTTCGCCACCTGGATCGATGACGCCTATCTGAAAAAGGCCTACGCCGCGTCGAATCTCGACTACGACGCCATGGTGCAAAGCGTGGTCAGCCCGATCCCTCGGGCGCCCGGCCGCAAGCCTGCGGAAATCTGGTTCGCCGACAAGGGGATCGTCGCCTACGACAGCACCGCCGCGATGCTCACCGCCGAAGCGCAAGCCAAGGCCGCGGGCCAAGCGATCAATGCCACCTATGTCTACGACAACCTCAGCGGGCTGAAGCTTTTCGGCAAAGCCGCCTACCTGATCGAGGACCCGAGCGGCGAGGTATTCGCCTTCATGAAGAAAAGCGACTCCGAGCAGCATATCGCCGAAAGCGGCGGCGTACCGCTGAGCGCTGCGCACCCGGTCGCGATGTTGCCCTGATCCGCTCGCCATGCGCCGCAGAGCGCGCGAATCAAACCTGAGCCGAGGAGCGTAGCCATGAGTGTCAAGCCGAATCCGGTGTTCGATTCAGCCACGCCAGTGCCCGCAGCGGTAGCGGCGCCCACGCTGGAAGTTGCACCCGCGCCCTGTCCCTCCGCAGCGCCGAGCGCACCTACCAGCAGCCAGCCGCGCAGACGCCTGCCGCAAATGACGGGACGCTATCTAGTGCGCATCGCTGCGCTGCTGATGGCGCTGGTGGTCTGGCATTTCGCCGCCAGCAGCGGTTTCAACGTCTTCATCAACTTCGAGAACGTGCCGACGCCGCTGCTGGTGGGCCAGGCACTGGTGGCCCAGCTGTCCAGCTCGGAGTTCTACCTGCACATCGTCCATAGCATGGAACGGATCGCCATTGCCTACGCTTACGCGGTGGTGTTGGGCGTTCTGACCGGCGTGATGATGGGCCGCTCACGCTGGGCTGAGGACATCATCCTGCCGTACATCGAGCTGTTCCGGCCGATTCCTGCGGTGGCCTGGATTCCCCTGGCGATCCTGATGCTGCCCACGGAACAGTCGAGCATCGTCTTCATCACCTTTCTCGGCGCCTTTTTCCCCATCGTGCTCAACACCGTGCACGGCGTGGAGCAGACGCCCGACGTCCTGGTCCGCGCCGCCCGCAGCCTCGGCGCGAGCCGCAAGGCGATCCTCTGGCACGTGGTGATCCCCGGTGCGATGCCGAGCATCGTCGCCGGGCTGGCGATTGGCATGGGCGTGGCCTGGTTCTCCCTGCTGGCCGGCGAAATCATCAGCGGCCAGTACGGCATCGGCTACTTCACCTGGACCTCCTACACGCTGGTCAAGTATCCGGAAATCATCATCGGCATGCTCACCATCGGCGGCCTCGGCACCCTCTGCACCCTGCTCGTGCGCAAGGCCTGCGCGCCGCTGCTGCACTGGCAGGCCAAAGGAGGTCGGCCATGAACAGCGCCGTGCAGGACAGCCGCCTCGCCGTGCTCGACCACAGCCGGCTGCGGGCGAAGGCCAACGCCAACGATGAGGGACGCGGGCATATCAGCGTGCGCAACCTGCACATCGAATTCGACCACCAGGGTGGCAAGCGCGCCGCCGTGCAGGACGCCCAGCTGGAGATCCGTCCTGGCGAGTTCGTCTGCCTGCTCGGCCCGTCCGGCTGCGGCAAGTCGACTCTGCTGAACGCCATGGCCGGCTTCGTCAATCCAACTCGCGGCGAGCTTCGCATCGACGACAAGGCGGTCGATGCGCCCAGCCCGGATCGAGGCATGGTGTTTCAGCAACACTCGCTGTTTCCCTGGAAGACCGTGAGGGACAACGTCGCCTTTGGCCCGCTGATGGCCGGCGCGTCGCGCAACGAGGCCTGCAGCGTGGCACGCACCTTTCTTTCGCTGGTCGGCCTGGCGGCGTTCGAAGACGCCTACCCCGGCACGTTGTCGGGCGGCATGCAGCAGCGCGTCGGCATCGCCCGGGCGTTGGCCAACTACCCCAGCGTGCTGCTGATGGACGAGCCCTTCGGCGCGCTGGATGCGCAGACCCGAATCATGATGCAGGAGAACCTGCTGGAGATCTGGCGCGAGTTCAGGAACACCGTGGTGTTCGTGACCCACGACATCGACGAGGCGGTATTCCTTTCCGACCGCATCGTGGTGATGAGCGCCAGCCCCGGGCGGATCATCGCCGACATCAAGGTCTCGCTGCCCAGGCCCCGCGAGCAGAGTCTGCTCACCAGCGCGGAGTTCATGGACTACAAGCGCCAGTGCCTGGACCTGATCCGGCAGGAAACCCTGCGCGCCTTTCAGCAGCAGAACGGAGGCTGAGCCATGCCTGATTGCCTCCGTTTTTCGTCTTCGCTCGACATGACCTGTCATGACAGGCTGGAGCTCACCCGATGAAAGGAACCCAGCAACTCGCCCCTGGCCAGTCACCGCTGCCGCTGTACGTGCAGATTCGCGATGACCTGCGGCGCAAGATCCTGGAAGGCAGCTACGTGGTTCATGAGCGCCTGCCCTCGGAAAACGAGCTGATGAACGCCTTTGGCGTCAGCCGCATCACCATTCGCCAGGCGCTGCGCGATCTGCACAACGAAGGCCTGGTATTCAGCGCTCAGGGCAAGGGCACCTACGTCAGCAAGCCGAAGGCGGTGCAGAACGTCCAGCGCCTGCAAGGCTTCGGCGAAGCCATGGCCGCCCAGGGCTACGAGGCCACCGCCAGACTGCTGTCGATTCAGGAACGCAAGCCGCCCAAGGCGGTAGTTGCCGCGCTGCACCTGCTCGCCGGGGAAGACGTGGTCGAGGTCAAGCGCGTGCGTTACCTCAACCGCGAAGCCGTCTGCGTCGAAAACAGCTACTTCCCCCTCGACATCGGCCGGCGGATGTTCGGCCTGGACCTGTCCGGCGACATCTTCCCGATGCTCGAGAACGCCTTCGGCATCGCCCTCGGGCGTGCCGACATCAGCCTCGACGCCACCCTGGCCGACGAGGAACACCAGCACTACCTGGCCCTCAAGCCCGGCGAACCCATCCTGCGCATCGAGCGGCTGACCCACGACCGCGCCGGCCGCCCCATCGACTTCGAATACCTCTGCTACCGCGGCGACGCATTCAAATACCAGTTCCGAGTGGATCGGAAATAGGAGGCGACATGACCACTATCAACGACATCCCAGTCATCGACACCGACGTACTGGTCATCGGCGGCGGCACCGCCGGCCCGATGGCCGCCGTGACCGTCAAGGAGCAGGACCCGAACCTCAAGGTCATCCTGCTGGAGAAGGCCAACGTCAAACGCTCCGGAGCCATTTCCATGGGCATGGACGGCCTCAACAACGCCGTGGTCCCCGGTCATGCGACGCCCGAGCAGTACGTCAAGGAAATCACCATCGCCAACGACGGCATCGTCCACCAGCCGGCGCTGATGGCCTATGCCACGCGCTCGTTCCCGATGATCGAGAAGCTCGATTCCTGGGGCGTGCATTTCCAGAAGGACGAAACCGGCGACTACGACATGAAGAAGGTGCACCACCTGGGCACCTACGTACTGCCAATGCCCGAAGGGCACAACGTCAAGAAAATCCTCTACCGCCGCCTGCGCCGCGTGCGGGTGGAGATCGAGAACCGCTTCCAGGCCACCCGCCTGCTCAAGGACCCGGACGGCAACATCGCCGGCATGATCGGGGTGAACACCCGCACCGCCGAGCCGATCATCATCCGCGCCAAGGCGGTGATCATGGCCACCGGCGCCGCCGGACGCATCGGCCTGCCCAACTCCGGCTACCTGTTCGGCACGTATGAAAACCCGGCCAACTGCGGCGACGGCCACGCCATGGCCTACCACGTCGGTGCCGACCTGGTGAACCTGGAGTGCTTCCAGGTCAACCCGCTGCTCAAGGACTACAACGGCCCCGCCTGCGCCTATGTCACCGGCCCGCTGGGCGGCTTCACCGCCAACGCCTATGGCGAGCGCTTCATCGAGTGCGACTACTGGTCCGGGCAAATGATGCTGGAGTTCTTCAAGGAGCTGGAATCGGGCACCGGCCCGGTGTTCCTCAAGCTCGATCACCTGGCCGAGGAAACCATCCAGGAAATCGAGACCGTCCTGCATACCAACGAACGGCCGACCCGTGGCCGCTTCCACGAAGGGCGCCAGGTCGACTACCGCCAGCGCATGGTGGAAATGCACATCTCCGAGATCGGCTTCTGCTCCGGGCATTCGGCCTCAGGCGTGTGGACCGACGAGACCGGCGCGACCACCGTGCCCGGCCTCTACGGCGCTGGCGACATGGCCTCGGTGGCGCACAACTACATGCTCGGCGCCTTCGTCTACGGGCAGATCTGCGGGGAAAGCGCCGCCGCGTTCGTCAAGGAACGCAGCGAGCCGGTGCTCGACGAAGCCTTCATCGCCGCCGAACTGGCGCGCATCCAGGCGCCGCTCCTGGTCAAGGACGGCATTCCGCCGGAGCAGATGGAATACAAGGTGCGCCGTCTGGTGAACGACTACCTGCAGCCGCCGAAGGTGACCAAGAAGATGGAAATCGGCCTCGAACGCATCTTGGCCGTGCGTGAAGACGTGCCGAAACTCGCCGCCGCCGACCCCCACGAACTGCTCCGGGCGCTGGAAGTGCAATCGATCATCGATTGCGCCGAGATGGCCGCGCGCGCCTCGCTGTACCGCACCGAATCGCGATGGGGCCTGTACCACTACCGCGTCGATTTCCCCGAGCAGGACAACGCCGAGTGGTTCTACCACAGCCGCCTGTTCAAGGACGCCAATGGCCAGATGACCCACGGCAAGCGCCCGGTCGCCGACTACATCGTCCCGCTGGGCGAAGAAAAGGATGCCTACAGCAAGCTGCGAGTGAAAAAGGCCGCGAATGCCTGACCTTTGACGGCCTTTGCAACCTTGTAGGGGCGAATTTACTCGCCCAACACCTGATGCCAATGGGCGAATGAATTCGCCCCTACAGGAAAGCAGGCTCACCGTGCCCGCTCGACTGGAACCGAGGAGATAAACCATGCCCGTAGCCAACCACCGCTCTGCCGTCCCGGTCATCGTCGACGAAGAGAAATGCATCGCCGAAAAAGGCTGCCGCGTCTGCATCGACGTCTGCCCGCTGGACGTCCTGTGGATCAACCCGGACACCGGCAAGGCGCACATGAAGTACGACGAATGCTGGTACTGCATGCCCTGCGAGACCGACTGCCCGACCGATGCGGTCAAGGTGAACATTCCCTACCTGCTGCGCTGAGGAGCCGCTGATGAAGACCTATGACGATCCCATGCTGCAGCAGATTGCCGACAACCTGGCCTCCGATGATCCCGGCATCCGCCGCGTTGCCGTGCTCGAGCTGGTCGATTGCGGTGAGCCGGAAGCCGCCGAGTTGTTGATCCTGGCGCTCAACGACCCCGACCCCGCGGTGCGCCAGGAGGCCGCCAAGGTGGTCGACGAGTTCGATGCGGTGGACATCGCCGACGCGCTGATCGCCGCCCTGCAGGACAGCAACGAGGTGGTGCGCAACGCCGCCGCCCATGCCCTGGCCGACCTCAAGGACCCGGCCGCGGCGATGCCGCTGCTCGAAGCGCTGGCCGGAACGGACGATCCCTTTGTGGTGGCCGGCATCCTGCGGGCGGTCAAACCGCTGCGCAACCCGGCCGCCCAGGCGCCGGCACTGCAGCGCATGCAGGCCGCCGATGCCGGTGTGCGCCGCGAGGCGGTCGCAGTACTCGGCTGGCTGAAGCAGGCCGAAAACCTGCCGGCGCTGATGGAGCGCGCCCAGCATGACGAGGACGCCGAAGTGCGACGCGCCGCCACCGGCGCCCTGGTGTACGCCACGCCCGAGCAGGTCGGCCCGACGCTGGTGGGGCTGCTGCACGACGCGCACTGGCAGGTTCGCGTCGAGGCCGCGGTGAGCATCGGCAAACTCGACTACCAGGCGGCGTTGCAGCCTCTGGTCGAGGCCACTCACGACAGCTTCTGGCAGGTCCGCGAGAAAGCCGTGGATTCACTCGGCAAGCTCGGCGCCGTCGGTGCCATCCCGGCGCTCGGCGTCTGCGCCCGCGACCCGATGAGCAACCTGCGCAAGGCCGCCATCGGCGCACTCGGCGCGATCGGCCACAGCGATGGCCGCCCCTTCGTCGAAACCGCCATGGACGACCCGGACCCGGACGTCCGCAAGCTGGCCCGCTGGGCCATGTCGAAACTCGATGCGGCGGCGTGACGAATACGTAAGGCGGGTGCAACCCGCTGATCGTAGTCGCCGCCGAGCACGTTCGGCGGGTTTCACCCGCCCTACGGTTCTGCCGTCGCCGTGCAGATTCGCGCTGTGCTTCCGCCCCCTCTCCCATGGGAGAAGGTCGGGGTGGAGGGGGCAAGGCGCACCAGAGGAGCCTATGAAATGACCTATGTCGTTACCGAAAACTGCATCCGCTGCAAATACACCGACTGCGTCGAAGTCTGCCCGGCGGACTGCTTCCACGAGGGCCCGAATTTCCTCGTGATCAACCCCGAGACCTGCATCGACTGCAGCCTCTGCGCACCGGAATGCCCGGCGGACGCCATCTTCGCCGACAACGCGCTGCCCGCCGACCAGTCCCACTTCATCGCGCTCAACGCCGAACTGGCCGAGGTCTGGCCGGTGATCACCCAGACCAACAGCCCACTGGCCGAAGCCGACACCTGGGTCGATCAGGGCGACAAGCTGCAGTTTCTGGAGCGCTGACCCATGCCCGAACTTGTCATGACGAGTTGGCTGCGCCCCGCCCTGCTGGCACTGGTGATCGGCAGCGCTGCGCTGACCGGCAGCGCCCGGCCGGTCGAGGACCAGAGCCGCTTCGTCAGGACGCCGGAAATCGCTGCTTTGATGGTGCCGGACGGCTATCCGCCGCGCCTGTTCGGACCCTTTTTCCAGATAGGTTGAGGAGTTGTCCATGACCACCCAGACCCTGATCGCCCCACCCCAGGAAATCCGCCTGCGCAAGGCGCAGAAGATGCTCGAAGTGCTCTGGTCCGACGGTGTGCGCAGCCAGCTGAGCTGCCTGGCGCTGCGCAAATCCTGCGCCTGCTCGATGTGCGCCCAGGCGCAGCAGCAGGGCACGCTGACGCTGATCGATGCCGATGTCGGTGTCGATCGGCTGGAGGTGTCCGGCGTGAGTGGCGTGCAGTTCCATTTCAGCGATGGCCACTACCGTGGACTCTATCCCTGGGCCTATTTGCGCGAACTGGGCGAGCGGCTGCAATGAATCTGCGCGCTCAGCAACTGTTCGCGCCGCCCTTCGCTGCGGTCCGCCGGCTTTATCCCGGCGCGGCGCTGTGCGTAGTGCTGGCGCTGGCCGGCAGCTTCCTCGCCGAGCACTATGCCGCGCCGGCGCTGATGCTGGTGCTGCTGCTGGGGTTCGGCTTCGCCAGCCAGGCCGCCGACGCGCGCATGCAGGTAGGTGTCGGCTTCTGCAGCCGCCATGTGCTGCGTATCGGCGTGGCGTTGCTGGGTGCGCGGATCGGCGTCGAACAGCTGCTCAGTGTCGGTAGCCTGCCGTTGCTGATCGTGCTGACCAGCGTCCCGCTGGTGATCGGCGCGGCATTGCTGCTGGGCCACTGGCTGGGTCTGCCACGATTGCACAGCCTAGTCGCTGGCGTGGCGGTGGCGATCTGCGGCGTGTCGGCGGCGATCGCCGTGGCGGCGGTGATTCCTGCTGGCCGGCTGGAGGATCGACGGTTGCTCTGTGTGGTCGTAGGCGTCACTGCGCTGGGCACCCTGTCGATGCTCATCTATCCGCCACTACTCGGCACCTTGGGTTACGACGATATCCAACGAGGCTTGCTGCTCGGCGCCAGCATCCACGACGTGGCGCAGGCGGCTGGCGCTGGCTACCTGGTGTCGGAGACGGCCGGCGATGTCGCCACCCTGACCAAACTGTTGCGGGTCGCGCTGCTGGCGCCGCTGGTGTTGCTGCTCGGCTGGCTGCTGCGTCGCGGCGACTCCGGCAGCGCCGAATTTCCGTTGTTTCTGCTCGGCTTTCTCGCCCTGTTCGGGCTGAACAGCCTCGGCTGGCTGCCGACCGGGCTGCGCGAAGGGCTCGTTACCGCCTCCAACGCCTGCCTGCTGGTCACCATGGCGGCGCTCGGCATGCGCACCACCTTGAGCGAACTCTTTGCCCAAGGCTGGCGGCCGATGCTGCTGCTGGTGGTGCTCAGCGTCGGGCTGCTGCTGGGCGCGATGGCGTTGCTGGCACTGGCGTCGCCCTGACGATTTTTTCTGCCCCGTTTCCCTTTTGACTGTTGGAGGATTTGCCATGGCTGCAATCGGTACTGAAAGCGTTCTCAGCGTCCGCCACTGGAACGACACCCTGTTCAGCTTCACCACCACCCGCGATCCGGGGCTGCGCTTCGAGAACGGTCATTTCGTGATGATCGGCCTCGGCGTCGAAGGCAAGCCGCTGATGCGCGCCTACAGCATCGTCAGCGCCAACCACGACGAGCACCTGGAATTTCTCAGCATCAAGGTGCCGGACGGCCCGCTCACCTCGCGCCTGCAGCATCTGAAGGCGGGCGATCCGATCCTGGTCAGCCGCAAGCCGGTCGGTACCCTGGTGATGCACGATCTGCGACCCGGCAAGCACCTCTACCTGTTCGGCACCGGCACCGGTCTGGCGCCGTTCATGAGCATCGTCCGCGACCCGGAGGCCTATGAGCGTTTCGACAAGATCGTGCTGGTGCATTGCGTGCGCGAGGTCAGCGAACTGGCCTATCACGACTACCTGACCCACGAGCTACCGCAGCACGAATTCCTCGGCGAAGAGGTGCGCGACAAGCTGATCTACTACCCCACCGTCACCCGCGAGCCGTTCCGCAACCAGGGCCGCATCACCACGCTGGTGGAGACCGGTCAGCTCGCCGCCGACATCGGTCTGCCGCCCCTGAACAAGGACAGCGACCGGGTCATGCTCTGCGGCAGTCCGGCCATGCTCGATGCGCTGACCGGCATGCTCGACGAAATGGGTTTCCACGCTTCACCGCAGCAGGGCGAAGCCGGCGACTACGTGATCGAGCGCGCCTTCGTCGAGAAATGAACCTGGCTCAGCGCGCGTCCGTTCAGACCGGGTATGTACCCCGGTCTGATGGTGACAGCTGCGCGCGGCTTCGCCTCCACCCTTCGATCCTGGCCAGCGCAATGCTTGCTGAACGCCTTCTCGTATTCCTGAGGCCGTACCGCTGATGCGCCAGCCGACAAAAAAAGAAACAACCCGCTAACTTTGCCGCCTTTTGTTGTCTGGATAGGGAGCGCACTCGACCAGAAAGACATGCGCACCGCTTCGAGCCTGATGATGAGGTCTCCCTTCTATGCTGACGCTTTCAATTAATGGCAACGACCTGCAGGTCGATGTGCCGGACGATATGCCCCTGCTCTGGGTTCTGCGCGATGTGCTGGGTCTGACCGGCACCAAATACGGCTGTGGCATCGCCCAGTGCGGCGCCTGTACCGTGCACCTGGACGGTCAGGCGGTACGCAGCTGCGTGCTGCCGGCGAGCAGCGCGGCCGGCAAGCAGGTGGTGACCATCGAGGCCATCGGCGAGACGGACATTGGCCGCGAAGTGCAGGCCGCCTGGCTCGAGGATGAAGTCGTGCAATGCGGCTACTGCCAGTCCGGGCAGATCATGGCAGCCGCCGCCCTGCTGGCGCAGAACCCTGCCCCGGACGATGTCGCCATCGACCAGAGCTTGGCCGGCAACCTCTGCCGCTGCTGCACCTATACCCGCATTCGCAGCGCCATCAAGCGCATCGGCCAGGCATGAGGAGGCGCGCCGTGAACGAGCAACCCTTTTCCCCATCGCGCCGGCAACTGCTCAAGGTCGCGGGCCTCGGCTTCGGCGGACTGGTGATCGGCTTTTCGCTGCCCTTCGCCGGACGCAGTTTCGCCGAACAGGTGCTTCCCGAGGGACCGGAGGACGGAACGCTGCCAACCGCTACCGCACTCGACGCCTTCATCAGCATCGACCGTGACGGCAAGGTGACCTTTACCGTGCCGAAGATCGAGATGGGCCAGGGCGCCCAGAGCGGACTGGCGATGATGATTGCCGAGGAACTGGAAGTTCCTCTCGACGAGATCACCTTGAAGGAGGCTCCGCCGAACGAAGATATCTACAACGACAGCCTGCTCAATTTCCAGGCGACCGGTGGTTCGACCTCCATCCGCAGTAACTGGGAACCGCTGCGCCGCGCGGGCGCCGCGGCCCGGCTGATGCTGATCCAGGCCGCGGCGCAGCGCTGGCAGATACCGGCCGACCGGCTTCGTGCCGAGAACGGCCAGGTGCACGGCCCGGACGGCCAGACTCTGGGCTATGGCGAGCTGGTCGAGGCCGCCTCGCAGCTGCCGATTCCGGAAGACATCCCGCTCAAGCCGGCCAGCGAGTTCAAGGTGATCGGCAAACCGTTGCGCCGGCTGGACACGCCGTCGAAGGTGGACGGCCGCTCGCGGTTCACCATCGACCTGGCCGTGCCGGACATGAAATACGCCTCGATCCGTGCCTGTCCGGTGGTCGGCGGCAGCGTGGCCTGCGTCGACGACAGCGCCGCACGCCGGATCCCCGGGGTAGTCGATGTGGTGCGTATGGGCAATGCCGTGGCCGTGATCGGCGAGCACACATGGGCGGCGTTCTCCGGCGTGCGCGCATTGGAAATCGAGTGGGATTACGGCGAGCACGCCGGGCTCGACTCCGAGCAGATGGAGCGGGCGATCCGCGACGCGCTGGACGAACCCGGCGCGCTGGCAAACGAAGTCGGCGACATCCAGAACGCCCTGGACAACGCCGCCAAGACCTTCGAAGCCGAATACGAGATGCCCTTTCTCGCCCACGCCGCACTCGAGCCCATGGGCTGCGTGGCGCAGGTACGTCCCGACGCGGTCGAGCTCTGGGTCGGCACCCAGGTTCCCGTCCGCGCCCAGACAGCTGCTGCCGAAGAGGCCGGGCGGCCGCCAGAGCAGGTCATCGTCAATAACCAGCTCATCGGTGGCGCCTTCGGCCGCCGCCTGGAAGTGGATTTCATTGCCCAGGCGGTGGCCATCGCCAAACAGGTCGACTATCCGGTCAAGCTGACCTGGACCCGCGAGGAAGACACCGCCCACGACATGTACCGGCCGCATTACATCGACCGATTGGCCGCCGCGCTGGATGGCGAGGGCCGCCTGCTGGGCTGGCGTCACAGCATCGCCGGGGCTTCGGTGCTGGCGCGCTTCGCGCCAGAAGCGGTGCCGGAGAATGGACTCGACGGCGATGCGGTCGAGGTGGCGCAGCATCCGATCTATGCGCTGGAGCATCTGCGGGTCAATTACATCCCGGTGCCGCCCAAGGCGATCCACCAGTCCTGGTGGCGCGGGGTAGGCCCGCTGCGCAGTACCTACATGCTGGAAAGCTTCATCGACGAAGTGGCCCGCAGCGTCGACCGCGATCCGGTCGATTACCGCATGCAGCTGCTCGGCCAGCACCCGCGAGCCCAGGCGGTGTTGCGTCTGGCTGCGGAAAAAGCCGGCTGGGGTCAGTCCTTGCCCGCCGGGCACGGGCGCGGTGTGGCGGTGCAGGAAGTGTTTGGTAGCTTCCTGGCCACGGTGGTCGAGCTGGAAGTCGCCGAGGGCAAGGGCATTCGCCTCACACGCCTGGTGGTGGCGGTCGATTGCGGCCAGGTGATGAATCCGGTGTCGGTGAAGTCGCAGATCGAGGGCGGCACCCTGTTCGGCCTCTCCGCGGCGCTGTTCAACGAGATTACCGTGCGCGATGGCCGCGTCGAGCAGAGCAATTTCCACGACTACCGTCAGTTGCGCATCAGCGATGCGCCACCGGTGGAAACCTACATCGTCGAAAGCGCCGAAGCGCCCGGCGGCGTGGGCGAGGCCGGCACCGCGATGATCGCACCTGCCCTGGTCAACGCCCTGCACAGCGCCAGCGGCGAGCGCATCCGTCGCCTGCCGCTGGCCCGCGCCGGTTATCACGTGCTTGGAGGACGTCCTGCATGAGGTTCAACGCTTTCTTTCGCGCGCTGTCCTGCGGCGCGCTTGCCCTGTTCGGCGGCAGCGTCCTGGCACAACCGGCCGACACCGAGCTGATCCAGCGTGGCGAGTACCTGGCCAGGGCCGCCGACTGCATTGCCTGCCATGTGACCGAAGGCGGCAAGCCGTACGCCGGCGGGCTGCCGATCAAGATGCCGTTCGGCACCCTCTATTCGACCAACATCACCCCGGACAAGGAGACCGGCATCGGCGAGTGGAGCGACGATGATTTCGTCCGGGCGATGCAGAAGGGGGTCGGCAAGGATGGCAAGCACTACTACCCGGCGTTCCCCTATACCTCCTACACACTGATGCCGCGTGAGGACATTCTCGCGATCAAGGCGTATCTGTTCAGTCTCGAACCGGTCAACCAGCCCAATCCGGAAAACGACATCGGCTTTCCGTTCAATCAGCGCTGGGGCATGGCCCTGTGGAATTTCTTCTTTCTCGACGACGAGCGCTTCGAGCCGGACCCGGAGCAATCCCCGGAGTGGAACCGCGGCGCCTACCTGGTCGAAGGGCCGGGGCATTGCGGCGAATGCCACACGCCGCGCAACCTGTTCCAGGCGCGTAGCGGCTCGAAGAACCTTGCCGGCAGCACCATCCAGGGCTGGAACGCCTGGAATATCACCGGCGACGAGCAGAGCGGCATCGGCGGCTGGCCGGACGACACGCTGGAGCGCTACCTGGCGACCGGGCTGGCCGAGGGCTACAGCGTGGCGGGCGGGCCGATGGCCGAAGTGGTCAATCACAGCCTGCGCCACCTGACGCCCGAGGATATCCGCGCCATGGCGGTGTACCTCAGATCGGTGCCGGCACAGGACGCCGAGGTGAAACGGCCGCAACCACGCGAACTGGCCGCCGAGGCGCCAACGCAGACGCCGCACCCACTGGGCCAGAAGCTGTTCGCCGACGCCTGCGTCAGTTGCCACCTGTGGGACGGCAACGGCCGCCAGTCGCCCTACGCCTCGCTGCGCGGGCTGCGCACGGTACATGACCCCGAGGGCCTGAATCTGGTGCAGATCATCCTGCAGGGCGACGTGCTGCACGGGCCGGACGGCGATCATGCGATGCCAGCCTTCGACCGGCACTTCACCGACTCCGAGGTGGCGGCCGTCAGCAACTTCGTGCTCAACCACTTCGCCGGCCTGGACGCTACGCTGAACGAGGAGCAGATCCGCGAGCGCCGCGAGGAGCACTAGCCCCAAGCGGCCCGCCGCAACGGCGGGCCGCTCCGGCGACCTGTCACCCGTCGCAAAATGCCCTTCCGTTCGTCGCCTCATCCTCCAGGCGGCGACGCTTACCGTATTCTGCGGGCCAGGTCGGATTCCCCACCCGACCGACGGTCTCCTCGCACAGGGATCCCCGCCGATAAACCGGCAGTGCCCAGACCGTGTATGCGCCTGACGGGTGCAGCGGGTAAATGCCCGCAAGAACACTCCGTCCGTCCCCGCCGGGACGGTTGTCCCGTAGTTGTGTCGGGTTTGCCCGCCTGGATGTGAAATGAAAAAACCTCGCTTACTGCAAGGCCGCCATGCGCTGGGCGCCTATGCTCTGGTCGTCCTGCTCGCCACCGCAGCGGCCATCTGGCAGTTCTACCCAGCGCCGCCGGCCAGCCCGCCGCAGGCCGGCTCGGCCGCCGCGATGCTGGCCCAGCTCCAGGAGTCCACCGCGCCCTGGCAGGCCAATCGTGAAGACCTTTCCACGTTGATGGCCGATCTGCGTAACCAGACCATCGCCACCGCGGCCATGGGCAAGGATGCGCTGTACATCACCACCACCTCCGGCACCCAGTACTGGGTGCCGGATCAGTCGGGGCGCGTCGCCGACCTGTTGCTGGACCAGTACCGCAGCACCGAAGGCCAGCTGTTCCCGGTGACCCTGTTCGAAACCGACGGCGAATCGCCCTGGTACAAGCGCGCACTGCCCTATTGGCCGGTGGCCCTGCTGCTGGTGGTGGCGATCATCGCCGGCGCGCTCAAACTCAAGCCCTACCGGGTCAACCGCAAGGGCACCGGCATCCGCTTCGCCGACGTGATCGGTGCGGGCGAGGCCAAGCAGGCCCTGCATGACGTCACCGCCTACCTGCGCGACCCCGATGCTTACGCGGCCCTTGGCGCCCGTCCGCCCAAGGGCGTGCTGCTGACCGGCGAGCCCGGCACCGGCAAGACCCAGCTGGCCAAGGCGCTGGCGACCGAATCCAACGCCGCGTTCATTCAGGTCACCGGCAGCGACTTCTCGTCGATGTATTTCGGCGTCGGCATCCAGAAGGTCAAGTCGCTGTTCCGCGCCGCCCGCAAGCAGGCGCCGTGCATCATCTTCATCGACGAGATCGACGGTATCGGCAAGCGCTCCGAGCAGACCCGCTCGAGCGACGCGGAAAGCAACCGCATCATCAACCAGTTCCTCGCCGAGATGGACGGCTTCGACGCGGCCAGCGGCGTGCTGGTACTCGGCGCCACCAACTTCCCCAATTCGCTGGACCCGGCGCTGGTGCGCGAAGGCCGTTTCGACCGCTCGATCGCCGTCGGCTTGCCTAGCCTGGATGATCGCGAAGCGCTGTTCCGCCTCTATGCCGGCAAGATCCGCGTCGGCGGCGAGCTGGATTTCGCCCAGCTGGCGCGCAACACCGTCGGGCTGACCCCCGCCGCCATCGCCTACATCGCCAACCATGCCGCCCTGCTGGCCGCCCGAACGGGTGCCGATCAGGTCGTGATGGCGCACTTCGTCGATGCCGTCGAAACCTGCCGCATCGGCGAGCAGCCCTCGGGCGTGACACCGATGTCGCCGAGCGACCGCAAGCGCATCGCCGTACACGAGGCCGGCCATGCCCTGGTCGCGGCCGAGCTGAAGGTAGGCCGCGTGGAGAAGGTCACCATCCTGCCGCGCGGACAGGCGCTCGGGGTCACCCTGGTGACGCCGGTCGAGGACAAGCGCTTGCACATGGAGTCTGAGCTGCGCGCCCGCATCCAGATGCTGCTGGCCGGCCGCGGTGCCGAGCAGCTGTATTTCCACGAAGTCTCCTCCGGCGCCGGCCAGGACCTGCAGGAAGCGTCGCGCATCGCGCTGTCCATGGTGGGCGCGCTGGGCATGGGGCCGACCGGGTCCCTGCTGAGCCTGCAAGCGGTACGCGAGGCCCATATCGAGTTCGACTCGGCCGACTCGATCCGCGCCGCTGACGATCTGCTGCGTCAGCTCGAGCGCGAATGCCTGGCGCTGCTGCAACGTCTCAAGCCTGCCCTCGATGAAATCGCCCAGCGTCTGCTGGACGAGGAAACCGTGCCGGGCCAGGAAGTCCTGGCGGCGATCGCCAGGCTGCCGCACCACGCTCGCGACGGAAGCGTCAGCCCGCTGTTGGCACCTGCGCTCAGCTCGATCGACAGGGTCGCAGCGAGCATGCTCGACAACGCCGACCATTTCGAGCTGACGCTCACCAGCAGCCCCGAGGAAGAAGGCCCTGGCATGGCCTAGCCGCCGCGCACGGTCGACCGTGCGTCGCCTTCCCCCGGGCCATTCGACTCGGCGAATGCCTCTGGCCTGCGTGCAAGGCGCGGGCTAGAGACCTCGATTCGTCAGCCTGGCCACCCCTCGGGCCCACCGCGAGTCTTCGCAGATGGATTTGCTGAACGGCCAACCGGGGCGCGGGTCGATTAAGAGTTGACCCGTTTAAGGCAATAACATGAACAATTCACGATATTTGTCGCTTCTGCCCCGTTTCTGCCGACATTTTCCCGCGCCAGACAGAGTGCGCTCCGCGCCAGGCTGTCCAACTGCCACCAGCGCCAGAAACGATAACCATCGCTATTCTTGTACCGAAGGCGGTGGAACGCCTGATGTGGCGCATGCACACTTGCGCCGCGACATGACCGGAAGCCTTGGCGCGTAGCGTCAGGTGCCGGGCGAGCCATGGAAAGCCGAGCAGATATCGTGAACGTACACCCGAGCATTCACCCTCCCGCATCAGGGAACGACGCGCTACGCCTGGCTGAGCTGGCCGGCTATCGCATCGTGGGCTCGCCACCGGAGCCCGCCTTCGACGATCTGGCGGCGCTGGCAGCCGATCTCTGCGGGGCCAGGAGCGCCGCGATCACGTTCCTCGACAACGAGCGCCAGTGGTCCAAGGCCGCCGTCGAGCTCGATCGACAGACCCTCGCCCTCGCCGAATCGATCTGCGCCCAAAGCCTCCTGCAAACCGACCTGACGGTCATCCCGGATCTGCGCCAGGATCCCCGCTTTTCCCAGCATCCCTGCGTCGCCGCCGCCCCAGGCGTACATTTCTATGCCGGGACGGCCCTGCGCACCGCCGAAGGCATACCGCTGGGCATGCTCTGCGTACTCGACGAACGGCCGCGCGAGCTGAGCGACCGTCAGGCCGAGCGCCTTCGCGCGCTGGCGCGCCAGATCATGGCGCTGCTGGAGATGCGCCGGCTCAGCGAAAGCCGCCGTCGTGACCAGCTGATCATCGACAGCGCGGTGGACTACGCGATCTTCTCCACCGATCTCGACGGTCGCATCACCAGTTGGAACGAAGGCGCCACGCGCCTGCTCGGCTGGAGCGCCGAGGAAATGCTCGGCCAGCCGGCCGACCGGGTCTTCACCGAGCAGGATCGCGCCGCCAACCTGCCGGAGCTCGAAATGCGCTCGGCCCACGAGTGCGGTGCCGCCATCAACGAGCACTGGCATCAGCGCAAGGATGGCAGCCTGCTCTGGGGCAGCGGGGAGTTGATGCCGCTGCGCAATGAAGCCGGGCAGATCACCGGCTTCATCAAGATTCTGCGCGACCGTACCGAACTGCGTCGCGAACAGGCGGCGCGGATCGAGGCCGAGGAACGCTACCGCGCATTGATCGACCTGAGCCCTCAGGCCCTGCGCCTGGCCGACGCCCAGGGCCGGGTCACTTTCGCCAACGCCTACTGGTGCGACTACACCGGCCTGTGCCCCGAGGCGTCGCTCGGCGACGGCTGGCTGCAGGCGGTCTGCGCCGACGAGCGCGTACGGGTCGAGGCCAGCTGGCATGAAGCGCTCCAGGGCAAGCAGCCCTATACCCTGGAGCTGCCCCTGACCGCGGCCGACGGCAGCGTGCGCTGGTTTCAGGAGCGCGGCGTGCCGGAGTTCGACGCCAAGGGCGCGGTCACCCGCTGGATGTGCGTGGCCCACGACATCGACGCGCGACGTCGCGCCGATGCCGAACGCCTCGAAAGCGAGGCCTTCACCCGGCTGCTGGTCGACTCGGCCAGCGAGGGATTCTTTTCCATCGATCGCGACGGGGCGATCACCCTGTGCAACGAGGCCTTCATCAAGCTGCTCGGCTTGGCCACCAAGGACCAGGCGCTGGGCAAGCCGATGCAGCAGGTCTTCCGCCGGCAGCGTGCCGACGGCTCGCCGGTCGACGAGCGCGACTGTTCGATCCAGCGCACAGCCCGCACGGGCGAACCGGCACACGTCAAGCACGAACTGTTCTTCCGCCAGGACGGCAGCAGCCTCTCGGTCGAATACCGCGCCGAGCCGATCTGGCGCGAGGGCGAGCTGCAAGGCGCGATCTGCACCTTCACCGATATCAGCGAGCGTGCCCGCGGCGAGGCGCTGCAGAGTTACCTGCTCGAACTCAGCGACCAGCTGCAGGACACCAGCGAGCGGGTCGATGTCCCCGCCCTGCTCGGCGAGCGACTGGGCAAGCTGATGGGATGCGATCGCCTTGCCTACGGCCACGTCAGCTCAGCCGACTCGCTCACCGTCCAGTACGAATGGACACCGCCCGGCCGGGGCAGCAGCTTGGGCCGGCACGGCATAGGCAAGAGCGCCGCCTTCATCGCCTCGCGTTTGCAGCAGGGCGAGCCGGTTGCCATCGACGACCTGGAGAGCGGCCATTACGACGAGGCCGCCCTTGCCGTCCCGCAACGCCTGGGCTGTCGCAGCCTGCTGTACGCACCGCTTTTCGAGCGGACCCCGCAGCTGTCCTTCCTGCTGCTGGCCTGCGAACGGCCTCGACACTGGACTCAGAATGACCTGGCACTGGTGCGCGAGGTGGTGGGGCGCATCCGCGCTGCCAACGAGCGCGCGCAGGCGACCAAGGCGCTGCGCGAAGCCGAACAAAGGGTCAGCCTGGCCAATGAGATCGCCTCGATCGGCGTCTGGGAATACAACAACACCCGCAACACGCTGCTCCTGGACGCCCAACTGAGGACGATGGCAGGCCTGATGCCGGAGGGCCCATCGCTGCGGGTGGACGAACTGCTCTCCCGGCTGCACCCGGACGATCGCAGCCGCTTCTTCGAAGCCCTGCACAATGCGCTCGATGGCGACAGCGAGCTGAATCTCGACTACCGGGTTTTCGACCCGTTGACGAACCAGTACCTGTGGTTGGCCAACCGTGGCCGCCGGGTGATCGATACCAGCGGGGAGGTGCGCATCATCGGCACCGCTCGCGACATCACCGAAGAGCGTAACGCCGAGCAGGAGTTGCTGCGCATCAATACCCTGCTCGAAGAACAGATCGCGGAACGACGCCTGGCCGAACAACGCCAGGCGGCCTTCATCGAGTTGGGCGACCTGCTGCGCGAACAACCCGACAGCGCCACCATCGCCGCCGCCGCGGAAAGGGTGCTGAGCAGCACCCTGGGCGTAGCGCGGGTCGCGTTCGCCAGCATCGACCCGACCGGCGAATACGCCACGATGCAACGCAACTGGGTCGACGAAAAGGACGAGGACCCCAACACCCGGATCCGCTTCGCCGATTTCGGCGACCTGGCCTATGACCTGCGCAGCGGCGAACTGGTGGCGATCGATGACATTCAGCACGACGTGCGTACCGCCACCAGCGCCGACGCCTATGAAGAGCGGAACATCCGCAGCCTGCTGTGCGTCCCGCTGCTGGAAAACGGCCGGCTGAGCGCCGCCCTGGTCATCCTCGACGCCCAACCTCGCCACTGGGCCGATGACGACATCTCCTTCATCCGCGACGTGGCCGACCGTGCCTGGACGGCGGACGAGCGGATCCGCGCCGAGCGCGCCCTGCGCGAAAGCGAAGAGCAGTTCCGCACGCTCGCCGACAACATGAGTCAGTTCGCCTGGACGGCCGACCCCAGCGGCCGGATCTACTGGTACAACAAGCGCTGGTACGACTACACCGGCACCACGTTCGAGGCCATGCGCGCTCTGGGCTGGCGATCGGTGCATCACCCCGAACACATGGAGCGTGTCTCGGCCTCGATGAAGCGCGCCTTCGCCATCGGCTCGATCTGGGAAGACACCTTCCCCCTGCGCGGCAAGGACGGCAAATACCGCTGGTTCCTCTCGCGCGCCCTGCCGATCCGCAACGAGCTGGGCCAGGTCACCCACTGGTTCGGCACCAACACCGATATCACCGCCCAGGTCGCCGCCGAAGAGGCGCTGCGCGAACTCAACGACAACCTCGAACGCCGAGTCGCCGAACGCACCCGGGAGCTCGCCGAGATCAACCACCGCCTGCATCGGGAAATGAGCGAGCGCGAACGCGCCGAGGAAGCCCTGCGCCATGCGCAGAAGATGGAAGCCATCGGCCAGCTCACCGGCGGCCTGGCCCACGACTTCAACAACATGCTGACCGGCGTGCTCGGCGCGCTGGACCTGATCCAGCGGCGGGTCACCGCCGGGCGGACCGGCGAACTCGATCGCTACATTGACGCTGCGGTGACCTCGGCCAACCGGGCCGCGGCCCTCACCCACCGCCTGCTGGCGTTCGCCCGCCGCCAGTCGCTCGATCCCAAGCCGGTGGACGTGGACGCGCTGGTCGGCTCGATGGAGGACATGCTGCGCCGCACCATGGGCGAACGGATCCAGCTGCAGACGCGCCTGACGGCCGGGCCCTGGCTGGCCTATACCGATGCCCCTCAACTGGAAAACGCCCTGCTCAACCTGGTAATCAACGCGCGCGATGCGATGCCGGAGGGCGGCGAGCTGAATATCGAGACCCGCTGCGTCAGCCTCGCCGGCCGTCAGCCCGATGGGCCGAACGCCGGCGACTACGTGGTGCTGTGCGTTAGCGACAGCGGCTTGGGGATGCCGGCCGAAATCATCGAGAAGGCCTTCGATCCCTTCTTCACGACCAAACCGATCGGCCAAGGGACCGGGCTCGGACTGTCGATGGTCTATGGTTTCGCCAAGCAGACCGGCGGACATGTGCGCATCGATAGCCAGGTCGGCGTCGGCACCCAGATCACGCTCTATCTGCCGCGTAATCTGGAACCCGTCGATACCGATGGCAAACAGCGCACCGGCAGCAGCGACATCCCGCGCGCTCAGCTCGGCGAGACGGTGCTGGTAGTCGAGGACGAGGCCGCCGTACGCCTGCTGGTCATCGAGGTGCTCAAGGAGCTCGGCTATGGAGCCCTCGAAGCGGTAGACGGACCGTCCGCACTGCCGCACCTCGAGGGCAATCAGCGCATCGACCTGCTGGTCACTGACGTTGGCCTGCCCGGCATGAACGGGCGCCAGCTGGCAGAGATCGCCCGCCAGCACCGCAAAGACCTCAAGGTACTGTTCATCACGGGCTACGCGCCCAATGCCGAAGTGCGCGGCGAGTTTCTCGGCCCGGGCATGGACATGCTGGCCAAGCCGTTCAACATCGACGCGCTCGCCGGACGCATCCGCCAGATGATCGAAGGCTGAGCCGGACGGCACCGGGCGGAACTCGCTCCGCGTCGCTGGACTCCTACCTGTAACAACAGAAGGAGGCGTCTACCATGCGCACTAAAGCTCTCATCGCTGTTCTGGCCCTTTCCGCCGCCCCGCTGGGCAGCGCCATGGCCGATTCCTGGTTCCGCAACCTGTTCACCACGGGCGCGACCATCGGCTCGACCTACGCGACCACCCACGACAACAAGCTGGTACTGGGCGCACGTGAAGACGCCGGCAGTTTCGTCGCGAGCAATGGCGAAATCCGTGGTCCCTATCTGGAAGCCGCGTTGCAGCGCGTTCGTGCCGAACAGCCTGATCTCGCCGCCAGCGACATGGAGCTGGCCACCGCGATCCTGATGAACGAAGACGCACCGCGCTGACGTTCGATCAGACACTAAAAAGCCGCCCGAGGGCGGCTTTTTAGTGTCCGGCATCTTCAGTCGCGGTAGTCGTCCACCGGCACGCAGGCACAGAACAGGTTGCGGTCACCGTAGACGTTGTCGACCCGGTTCACCGTCGGCCAGTACTTGTGCGCCTGGGTATGGGCCGTCGGCGTGACCGCCTCGACCACGCCGTAGGCGCGGTCCCAGCCGCCCAGCACGTCGGCCAAAGTGTGCGGCGCGCGGGCCAGCGGGTTGTCATCGGCCGGCCACTGCCCTGACTGGACCTTGTCGATCTCGGCACGGATCTGCAGCATCGCCTCGACGAAGCGGTCCAGCTCGGCCTTCGATTCGCTCTCGGTCGGCTCGATCATCAGCGTACCGGGCACCGGGAAGGACATGGTCGGCGCGTGGAAGCCGTAGTCCATCAGGCGCTTGGCCACGTCCTCCTCGGTGACCCCGGTCTGCGCCTTGAGCGGGCGCAGGTCGAGGATGCATTCGTGGGCGACGCGCCCGTTGCGCCCGGCATAAAGCACCGGGAACGCACCACCCAGGCGATGGGCCAGGTAGTTGGCGTTGAGGATGGCGACCTCGGTCGCGTCCTTGAGCTGCGGCCCCATCATGGCGATGTACATCCAGCTGATCGGCAGGATGCTCGCGCTGCCCCAGGGCGCGGCGCTCACCGCGCCGTTCTGCGGGTTCGGTCCTTCCAGTTCGACCACCGGGTGGTTGGCGACGAAGGGCGCCAGGTGCGCCTTCACGCCGATCGGGCCCATGCCCGGGCCGCCACCGCCGTGGGGAATGCAGAAGGTCTTGTGCAGGTTCATGTGGGAGACGTCGGCGCCCATGTCCGCCGGCCGCGCCAGGCCGACCTGGGCGTTGAGGTTGGCGCCGTCCATGTAGACCTGCCCGCCCTGGGCATGGACCACCTCGCAGATCTCGCGGATGCCTTCTTCATAGACGCCGTGGGTCGACGGGTAGGTGACCATCAGGCAGGACAGCTCTGCGCCGGCGTCGGCGGCCTTGCGCTTGAGGTCGTCGAGGTCGACGTTGCCGGCCTTGTCGCACTCGACGATCACCACCCGCATGCTCGCCATCTGCGCCGAGGCCGGGTTGGTGCCGTGGGCCGAGGACGGGATCAGGCAGATGTTGCGCTGCCCTTCGCCACGGCTCTCGTGGTACTTGCGGATCGCCAGCAGGCCGGCGTATTCGCCCTGCGCGCCGGAGTTGGGCTGCATGCTGATCGCATCGAAACCGGTTATCGCGCAGAGCCAGGCTTCCAGCTCGTCGATCATCAACCGGTAACCCTGGGCCTGCTCGCGCGGTGCGAACGGGTGCAGGTTGGCGAATTCCGGCCAGGTGATCGGGATCATCTCGCTGGTAGCGTTGAGCTTCATGGTGCAGGAGCCGAGCGGAATCATCGCCTGGTTCAGCGCCAGATCCTTGTTTTCCAGCTGCTTGAGGTAGCGCAGCATCTTGGTCTCGCTGTGATGCGCACTGAATACCGGATGGCTGAGGAACGCCGACTGGCGCACCAGCCCGGCGGGAATCCCGGACGGCACTTCGCCGGCATCGAGGGTGGCGACATCGAGCCCGTGGTCGGCACCGAGGAAGATCGCCAGCAGCTGCTCGAGGGTCTCCGTTGTGCTCGTTTCATCCAGGCTCACACCCAGCTTGCCGCGACCGAGGATGCGCAGGTTGATGCGCGCCGCCCGGGCGCTTTCGACGATGGCGGTCTGGCTGCCGCCGACGTCCAGCGTCAGGGTGTCGAAGAAGTGCTGGTTGACCCGCTTGATGCCGCGCTGCTCCAGCGCCGTCGCCAGGATGGCGGTCATCCGGTGCACGCGCTGGGCGATGCGCTTGAGGCCTTCGGGGCCGTGGTAGACGGCGTAGAAGCCGGCGATGTTGGCCAGCAGCACCTGGGCGGTGCAGATGTTGGAGTTGGCCTTCTCGCGGCGGATGTGCTGCTCGCGGGTCTGCAGTGCCATGCGCAGCGCGGTGTTGCCGCGCGCGTCCTTGGACACGCCGATGATGCGCCCAGGCATGGCGCGCTTGTATTCGTCGCGGGTGGCGAAATAGGCCGCGTGCGGGCCGCCGTAGCCCATCGGCACGCCGAAGCGCTGGGTCGAACCGAGCACCACGTCGGCGCCCAGTTCACCCGGTGGGGTGAGCAGCACCAGGCTAAGCAGGTCGGCCGCGACGCAGGCGATAGCCTGCTGCGCGTGCAGCGCATCGATCAGCGGACGCAGGTCCTGTATCTCGCCATGGGTGTCGGGATACTGCAGCAGCGCACCGAACACCTGCTCCTGGCCGAGGCTATCCGGTGTGCCGACCACCAGCTCGAAGCCGAACGCCTCGGCGCGGGTCTGCACGACCGACAGGGTTTGCGGGTGGCAATTCTCGTCGATGAAGAAGCGGTTGCTCTTGTTCTTGGCCATGCGCTTGGCCAGCGCCATGGCCTCGGCCGCCGCGGTAGCCTCATCGAGCAGCGAGGCGTTGGCCAGATCCAGGCCGGTCAGGTCGATGGTCATCTGCTGGAAATTGAGCAGCGCCTCGAGTCGACCCTGGGCGATTTCCGGCTGATAAGGGGTGTACGCGGTATACCAGCCCGGATTTTCCAACACGTTGCGCAGGATCACCGGCGGGGTGACCGTGCCGTGGTAGCCCATGCCGATCAGGCTGGTCCACAGCTGGTTCTGCTCGGCATGCCCGCGCAGCCGTGCCAGCGCCTGCTGCTCGTCGAGGGCGACCGGCAATTGCAGCGGACCCTGCAGGCGGATGCTCGGCGGCACCGTCTGGTCGATCAGCTGCTCACGCCGCTCCAGGCCGAGCGCCTCGAGCATCGCCTGCTGCTCGGCGGCATCCGGGCCCAGGTGGCGACGCAAGAACGCATCGGGCTGATGAAGCTGGGAAAGGCTTGGAGTCTGGGACATGACGGATTCTCTCGGAGTAACGGGCCGACGCTTGTCGTTGCGCGAATCGCGGGGCAGTGCCGGCATCTTGGCCGCCGGCATGGGCAGTCGGCGGTGGGACTGATACGAGAAAAGCCCCGCATGGCGGGGCTTTTGCACAACGCGGATCAGGCGTCGCTGTCGCAGGACGCCTTGTAACCGCTGGCGTCGAGCAGCTTGTCGAGCTCGGCCTTGTCGCTCGGCTGCAGTCGGAAGAACCAGCTGCCATAGGGGTCGCCGTTGACCTGCTCGGGCGAATCGGTGAGCGCGCTGTTGACCTCCAGCACTTCGCCCGAAACCGGCGCATAGATGTCGGAGGCGGCCTTCACCGACTCGACCACACCGGCTTCCTGACCGGCGGTCAGCTGCTGGCCGACTTCCGGCAGTTCGACGAAGACCACGTCGCCCAAGGCTTCCTGGGCGTGGTCGGAGATGCCCACGGTCACGCTGCCATCGGCTTCCAGGCGCGCCCACTCGTGGCTGGCGGCGTAACGCAGATCGCTGGGGATGTCGCTCATGTTATGTCCTCGAGGGCTATTGGCGCTGCAGTCGCCGGATTCAGATCAGAACCTTGCCGTGGCGCACGAAGCTCGGCTGCACCACACGCACGGGATACCACTTGCCGCGGATTTCCACCTCGGCGCGTTCCCCGGTGGCGGCTGGAACCCGCGCCAGGGCGATCGATTTGCCAAGGGTAGGCGAAAAACTGCCGCTGGTGATCTCGCCATCGCCGACACCGCCGACGCGAACCACCTGGTGAGCCCGCAGTACGCCGCGTTCTTCCAGCACCAGACCTACCAGCTTCTGAGATTCGCCGTTGCGGCGCTGACTTTCCAGCGCCGCACGTCCGACGAAGTCGCGCTCGGCCGGCTCCCAGGCGATGGTCCAGCCCATGTTGGCCGCCAGCGGAGAGACGTTTTCGTCCATGTCCTGGCCGTAAAGGTTGAGCCCGGCCTCCAGGCGCAGCGTATCGCGCGCGCCGAGTCCGATCGGGGCGATGCCCGCGCCAACCAGTTCGCAGAAGAAATCCGAGGCTTCGGCGGCCGGCAGGATGATTTCCAGGCCGTCTTCGCCGGTATAGCCGGTGCGCCCGATGAACCAGTCGCCCTCGGCGAGCCCCTGGAAGGGCTTCAGTTCGTGGATCAGCGCCGCGCGCGGCTGGCTGACCAGCTCGGCGACCTTGGCGCGCGCCTGCGGGCCCTGGATGGCGAGCATCGCGACGTCCGGCCGCTCCTCCACGCTGACCTCGAAACCCTCGGCCTGCGCCTGCATCCAGGCCAGATCCTTGTCGCGGGTGCTGGCGTTGACCACCACGCGATAGCCGTCCTCGGCGAGGTAGACGATGAGGTCGTCGATCACGCCACCCCGCTCGTTGAGCATACCGCTGTAGAGGGCTTTGCCGAGGGTGGTCAGGCGGGCCACGTCGTTGGCCAGCAGATGCTGCAGATAGGCCTTGGCGCCGCTGCCGGCGACATCGACCACCGTCATGTGGGACACATCGAACACGCCGCAGTCGCGCCGCACCTGATGGTGTTCTTCTACCTGGGAGCCGTAATGCAGCGGCATGTCCCAGCCGCCGAAGTCGACCATCTTGGCACCGAGAGCCAGGTGCTGTTCGTAGAGGGGAGTACGCTGACCCATGGGTTTTCTCCTTCCGGGCAGGACACTGGAGCCGCACCGACTCGGTGCTCGGACCCGCTCCGGGAGGGCGGGCTACTTCGAATGGCGCGCATTGTAGCGGCAAGGTCGGGGAAGGTCACGGCATGCCGACCGAGGGGGCAGCGCTCAGCCGATGCGCCTGGCCGAACGCCGAATCAGCAGGATCACCGGCAGCAGGCCGACGAGCACGAGCGTCAGCGCTGGCAACGACGCACGCGCCCACTCGCCTTCGCTGGTCATCTCGAAAATCCGCACCGCCAGCGTGTCCCAACCGAATGGCCGCATCAGCAGGGTGGCCGGCATCTCCTTGAGCACATCGACGAAAACCAGCAGTGCGGCGCTCAGCGCACCGGGCACCAGCAGCGGCAGGTAGATCCGCAGGAACAGCGCCGGCCCGCCCACGCCAAGGCTGCGTGAGGCCTGCGGCAGGGACGGCCGGATGCGCGCCAGGCTGCTCTCCAGCGGGCCGAAGGCCACCGCCATGAAACGGATCAGGTAGGCCAGCAGCAACGCGCCGAGGCTACCCAGCAGAATCGGCTTGCCTGCACCGCCGAGCCAGCCGGACAGCGGCACCACCAGTTCGCGGTCGAGATAGCTGAAGGCGAGCATGATCGAGACCGCCAGCACCGAGCCCGGCAATGCATAACCCAGGTTCGCCAAGCCGACTGCACCCTGTACCGGCCGAACCGGCGCCTGACGGCGGGCGAAGGCGAGCAGCAACGCTGCCGCCACGGTAATCAGTGCGGCCATCGCCCCCAGCGACAGGCTGCGCAGGATCAGCCCGACATACCGCTCATCGAGATCGAAGCGACCCCGCTGCCAGAGCCAGGCCAGTAACTGCAGCACGGGGATGACGAAGGCGCAGGCGAACACCAGGCCACACCAGAAGGTCGCGGCGAACGCCTTGGCCCCACGCAGGCGATAGAGCGCTCCAGCGCGGGCGCGCTCGCTGGCCGGACGCGCCGCTCCGCGCGAACGGCGCTCGCCATAGAGCACCAGCATCACCGCCAACAGCAGCAGACTGGCGAGCTGGGCGGCGCTGGTGAGGCTGAAGAAGCCGTACCAGGTTTTGTAGATGGCGGTGGTGAAGGTATCGAAATTGAACACCGAGACCGCGCCGAAATCGGCCAGGGTTTCCATCAGCGCCAGCGCCAGCCCGGCACCGATCGCAGGCCGGGCCATCGGCAGCGCGACGCGCCAGAACGCCTGCCAGGGTGTCTGCCCGAGCACCCGCGCGGCTTCCATCAGTCCCCTGCCCTGGGCCAGAAAGGCGGTGCGGGCGAGCAGGTACACATAGGGATAGAAGACCAGCACCAGTACCAGGATCACCCCGCCGGTGGAGCGCACCCTCGGAAAGCGAATACCGCTGCCGAACCATTCGCGTGCCAGCGTCTGCACCGGACCGGAGAAGTCCAACAACCCGATGAAGACGAACGCCAGGACATAGGCCGGGATCGCGAAGGGCAGCATCAGCGCCCAGTCCAACCAGCGCCGCCCGGGAAATTCGCACAGCGCAGTCAGCCAGGCCAGGCTGACGCCTAGCAGCGTCACGCCCAGCCCAACCCCCAGCACCAGGGTCAAGGTGTTGCCCAGGAGCCTGGGCATCTGGGTGTTCCACAGATGCGACCAGATCTCCATGTCCACGTCGTGCCAGCTGAACGCGAGGATGCTCAGCGGCAGCAGCACCAGCGCCGCGACAGCAAAGGTGATCGGGTACCAGCGGCGCTGCACGGTGAAGGACAAGAAAAAAAGCTCCTGGCGGATACAAGACGCCCCGGACTCAGCCGGGGCGCGAAAGTATAACGGCAGTCAGCCTGTGCCGGTCGTGGCGTCAGTTCCAGCCCACGCGGTCCATCATGCGGATCGCCTCGGCCTGGCGCTTGCCGGCCACCTCCACCGCAATGGTGTCAGCCTTGAAGCTGCCCCAGGCAGCGACTTCTTCGGACGGCGCGACCTTTGGATTGGCCGGAAACTCCTGATTGACTCCGGCGAACAAGCCCTGGGCCTCGTCGCTGGTCATCCACTCCACCAGTTTCTGCGCCGCCTCAGGGTGCGGGGCGTGTTGGGTCAGCCCGATGCCTGACAGGTTCACGTGAACGCCACGGTCGTCCTGATTCGGCCAGAACAGCTTGGCTTTCAGACCCGGGTTTTGCTTGTGCAGGCGGCCGAAGTAGTAAGTGTTGACGATGCCGACGTCGCATTGGCCAGCGTCGACGGCCTGGATCACCGAGTTGTCGTCGGCGAAGACGTCGGTGGCGAGGTTATTCACCCAGCCCTTGAGAATCTGCTCGGTCTTCTCGGCACCATGGGTTTCGATCAGGGTGGCGGTCAGCGACTGGTTGTACACCTTCTTGCTGGTGCGCAGGCACAGGCGGCCTTCCCAGTTCTGGTCGGCCAGCGCCTCGTAGGTGGACAGCTCGCCTTCGCTGACCCGCTCGGGCGAGTAGACGATGGTCCGGGCGCGCAGCGACAGTCCCGTCCAGGCGCCGCTGGAGGCACGGTATTGCGCCGGGATGTTCTGTTCGATGATTTCGGACTTCATCGGCTTGAGGATGCCCATCTGCTCGGCCTGCCAGAGGTTGCCGGCATCGACGGTCAGCAGCAGGTCGGCGGGCGTGTTGGCGCCTTCGGCCTTGATTCGCGCCATCAGCGGAGCTTCCTTGTCGGTGATGAACTTGACCGTGACCCCGGTCTTGGCAGTGTAGGCATCGAACACCGGCTTGATCAGCTCGTCGATGCGCGACGAATAGACCACCACTTCATCGGCGGCCTGGCTGATACCTGCCAGGCTGGTCAAGGCCATGACGGCCAGTAGTCCCTTGCTTGCGCGCATGATCGTGCCTCGTCGCGTTATTTAAGAGGCCAGATAGTAGTGAATCTTATTTAGCTTCTCAACGCGAACGTCCCGCGCAGCGATTACAAGTCGTTTCGCGGCGCGCTCAGGCTCGCGCCAGTTCGGGCAGATCGCCGGACAACCCCAGCGCCTGGCGGACGAACATCGACTTGGCTCCCGGCAATGTCTCGACCAGCTTCAGGCCGCTGTTGCGCAACCAGCGCAGCGGCAGCGGGTCGGCCTGGAACAGACGCTCGAAGCCCTCCATCGCCGCCATCATCGACAGGTTGTGCGGCATCCGTCGGCGCTCGAAGCGGCTGAGCACCTGCAGATCGCCCGGTTGCTCGCCGCGCCGCAGTGCAGCCTGCAGCACCTCGGCCAGGACCGCTGCGTCCAGTAGCCCCAGGTTGACGCCCTGCCCCGCCAATGGATGGATGGTGTGCGCGGCATCGCCGATCAATGCCAGGCCCTGCTGCACGTAGCGTTTGGCATGCCGCTGGCGCAGCGGGATGCACACGCGCGGATCGGCGTGTTCCACCTCACCCAGGCGCTCCTCGAAGGCGCGCCCGAGCGCCAGACAGAAGGCCTTATCGTCAAGCGCCATGAGCCGTTCGGCCTCGCGCTCTGGCACCGACCAGACAATCGAGCACCAGTGCGTGTCGCCGTCACGGGTCAGCGGCAGGAACGCCAATGGTCCGTCGTCGGTGAAGCGCTGCCAGGCGGTCCGGCGATGCGACTCATGGCAGCGGACGCTGGTGACGATAGCGTGATGCAGGTAGTCCCACTCGCGGGTCTCGCAGCCGCTCAGGCGACGGACCGCGGAATTGGCGCCGTCGGCGGCCACCAGCAGCGGCGTGCGGATCTGCTGGCCGTCGACCAGCGTCAGCAGCCATTCGTCGCCGGAGCGGCGCAACTGCTCGAGCCGCGCATCGGCAAGCAGCCGTACGCTGGCCTGCTCACGCAACCGCTCGACCAGCGCATCCTGAACCACGCGATTCTCGACGATATGACCGAGCACAGGGGCATGCACGGACGCGGCGCAAAAATGAATCTGGCCGGTCCCCGAACCGTCCCATACCTGCATGTCGGTATAAGGACTGGCACGCCGCGCGGCGATACCAGGCCAGGCGCCGACACGTTCGAGAATCCGCTGGCTGGCGGCCGAGAGCGCGCTGACGCGGGGTTCGAAGGGCGCCTGGGCGTCGAAGGGCGGCACCTGCAGGGGGCTGCCGTCGACCACCACGATATCCAGGCCGGTGCCTTCGAGCGCCAGCGCCAGCGTGCTGCCGACCATACCGGCGCCGACGATGATCAGGTCCGCTTGCATCCTGTCTCCTCCGCTTGCCGTCGCTGCGGCGTGGTTGTACGGGCGCGCATGCCCGTTATCGGCTGGCAAAGCCCATCGCCTGCCTGGCGAACCAGTGCTTGGCGGCAGGCAACAGGTCGAGCCCGACCAGACCAAGATTGCGTCCGACGATCGACAGCGGCGCGCTGTCGCCGAACAGCCGCGTCACCTGATCGGAAAACCCGACGGTCAGTTTCTGATCGAGACGCTGACGTTGCAGATAATCCCGCAGGGTGGCCAGGTCGCCCAGCGCTGCCGGGCTTTCCAGCAAAGCCGTGGCAAGGACATCGGCGTCACGCAGGGACAGGTTGTAGCCCTGCCCGGCGATCGGGTGCAGGCTGTGCGCCGCGTTGCCGAGAACCACCAGCCCGGCGCGCACCTGCTCGGCCGCCTCGACCAGAGACAGGGGATAAAGGTGCCGGGCCCCGACCTGGGCGAAGGCACCGAGCCGGTAACCGAAGGCCTCCTGCAACTCGGCCAGGAAGGCCGCTTCGCCGAGCGCCGCCAGCCGCGCCGCGTCAGCCTCGGGCCGAGTCCAGACGAGGGCGCAACGCTTTTCCTGCAAGGGCAGCAACGCCATCGGCCCGTCATCGGTAAAGCGTTCGAAGGCCTGGCCGCCATGAGCCTTGCCCGGCGTCACGTTGGCGATCAGCGCAGTCTGGCCGTAGGGCGTGCGGCGCACCTCGATCCCCAGCTGTTCGCGCAAGCCGGAGCGGCCGCCATCGGCCAGCACACTCAGGGCGCAATCAAGGGACTCGCCATCGGTCAGGGTCAGGCGGTAGCCGCCCTCGATCGCCTGGAGCCGATCGACCTCGGCGGGGCAGCGGCGCGTCACGACGTCATCGTCCAGCGCCTGCCACAGGCAATGGCCGATCCAGGCGTTTTCCACCACGTAGCCCAGCGCCGGGACCCGCTCTTCCTGGGCGCTCAGACGGGCTGCACCGAAGCGCCCGCGGTCGGAGACATGAATGTCGAGGATCGCTTCAGCACGCGTGGCGATGGCGTCCCAGACGCCGAGTCGCTCGTAGATCAGCCGGCTGCCGTAGGACAGCGCGGTGGAACGGGCATCGTAGCTCGGCTGGTACTCCTCGCCGGGCGCGAACGGCTCGATCAGCTCGATGCGCCAACCACGTGCCCGGGCGCCCTGTTGCAAGGCCAACGCCAGGCTGGCACCGACCAGCCCGCCACCGATGATCGCCAGGCGCCCGTTCATTTCAGGCGACCTGTTCGCGGGAAGCAGCCATCAACGCCTCGATCTCGGCGATTTCCTTGGGCACGCCGCCGGTGAGAATCTCGCAACCGTCGCGGGTGACCACCACGTCGTCCTCGATGCGTATGCCGATACCGCGCCACTTCTTGGCGACCTGTTCGTTGTCCACGGCGATATAGATGCCGGGCTCGACGGTCATGCACATGCCAGGCTCGAGCACGCGCCATTCACCGCCGACCTTGTAGTCGCCGACGTCATGCACGTCCATGCCCAGCCAGTGGCCGGCGCGGTGCATGTAGAACGGCTTGTAGGCCTCGGCCGCGATCAGCTCGTCCACCTCGCCTTCGAGCAGACCCAGCCTGACCAGCCCGGCGGTGATGACTCGAACCGTCGCCTCGTGGGCTTCGTTCCAGTGCTTGCCCGGCGCGATGTGCTTGAAGGCTTCCAGGTTGGCGTCCAGCACGATCTGGTAGATCGCCTTCTGCTCTGCGGAAAACCGGCCGCTGACCGGAAAGGTACGGGTGATGTCGCTGGCGTAGCAGTCGATCTCGCAGCCGGCGTCGATCAGCACCACGTCGCCGTCCCTGAGCGGCGCGTCGTTTTCCCGGTAATGCAGGATGCAGGCGTTGCGTCCGGCCGCGACGATCGAGCCGTACGCCGGCATCTTCGCCCCGCCCTTGCGGAATTCGTAATCCAGCTCGGCCTCGAGGTGGTATTCGAACAGGCCGGAGCGGCTGGCCTGCATCGCACGGATGTGGGCCCGCGCGGAAATCTCGGCCGCGGCGCGCATCACCTTTACCTCGTTGGCCGACTTGTACAGGCGCATGTCGTGCAGCAGATGGTCGAGGGCGACGAACTCGCTCGGCGGCTGAGCGCCCAGGCGCGCCTTGGAGCGGATGGTGTTTATCCATTCCATCAACTGGTGGTCGAATTCCGGATTGCTGCCAATCGCGTAGTAGACCCGTGATCGCCCTTCGATCAACCCCGGCAGGATGTCGTCGATGTCGCCGATGGGAAAGGCATCGTCCGCGCCGTATTCCTTGATCGCCCCGTCCTGGCCGGCACGCAGACCGTCCCAGAGCTCGCGTTCGGGGTCTCGCTCGCGGCAGAACAGCACGTACTCGCCGTGCTCGCGGCCGGGGATGAGCGCAACCACTGCCTCGGGCTCCGGAAAGCCGGACAGGTACTGGAAATCACTGTCCTGGCGGTACACATGCTCGACATCCCGGTTGCGCAGATGCACTGGCGCGGCCGGGAGGATGGCGATGCTGTTGGGCTCCATCTGATCCATCAGGGCTTTGCGACGGCGGGCGAATTCCGATTTCGGGATGCGAGTCATGGGCGGGCTTCTCGTTAATGCAGGGAAGGTTTTGGTGCAGGGGGAACCGGCTTGGCGCACTCGGTGAACAATAGCAGGGGCGCCACGCGCAGATATTCCATCACCTCCATGTAATCGTTCTCCCCGTCTTCGGACTCCTCCAGCCCGCCCTGCACCTGGGCGATGGCGGCCAGATCCTGCAGCACCTCGGTGGCTTCGTCGCTCAGCGCACGATCACCGGACGTCAGGCCGAAACCGGCCAGGAAGCCCTGGCACCATTGACCGAGTGCGGCAGTACGCTCGGCCAGCGGCGCCTCGTCGCTCGGCAGCAGCAGGACAATGGCGATGTCGTCGCCAGCCAGCTCGCCCTTGACCATTTCCTGCAGCCCCACCAGGGCCTGGCGGACCGGCTCTTCGGGCTCGCCACCGAGCAGCTCGGCGGCGTAGGACAGCCAGGGGTCGGCCTCGAAACCGGCGCCGGCGCAACTGCGACCGAGCAGATGACCGTGCAACTCGGCGGGCGATACGGGTTGCGCGCTGCCGGCCAGCAGTGCGGAAAAGGCAGCGTAGGGAGAATTCTGGATTGACATGGTGGCTAGGCGCATAGAAGCGCAATGACTAGAATGAAGGCTTCGTATCCTAGCACCGGGGTGCGAGCCAAGACCAACGCGCGGGCGCCGCACCCTGCAGCCCACTCCCCATTCGTCGCCACGTAGAGATCCCCATGGAAGACGCCGATCTGCACCTGCTGACTACCAAGCTAGAGCTGTTGATCCAGCGCATCGAGCAGCTCACGGCGCAGAACAAAGCCCTGCGAGCGGGTGAGCAGGCGTGGCGCGAAGAGCGCGCTCATCTGATTGAAAAGAACGAAATGGCCCGGTTGAAGGTCGAATCGATGATTTCACGCCTGAAAGCCCTGGAGCAGGACTCATGAGCCAGCCGAACACCGTTAACGTGCGTATTCTCGACAAGGAATACTGCATCGCCTGTCCACCCGAAGAGCGCAGCAAGCTCGAAGGCGCCGCGCGCTACCTCGACGGCAAGATGCGCGACATCCGCAACAGCGGCAAAGTCATAGGCGCCGACCGGATCGCGGTGATGGCCGCCCTGAACATCACCCACGAGCTGCTCGACAAGCAACACCGCCTCGACGAGGAGGCCGGCAACGCCCGCGAGCACGTGCGTTCGCTGCTCGAGCGGGTCGACAATGCGTTGGCCACTGATCCGAACAGCACGGGTAACTGATGGATGGTCGATGGATTGGGTTATACTGCCGGCGACTCCCTGGCATGTGCGCCAGTCGGCGATGACCCTCTCCCGATACGCAAAACCATGGAGGCTGCACGTTTGACCGGTGTGCATGTCCGCCCGACGGAAAGCCTGATGGTCTTCGGCAGTCGCCACCTTGAACTTTCGGGTTCAAGGGCCTACGCCGGCAGCGGCATGCTGGGGAGCCTTTCTTGACCGTCGCAGCCGAGAGCCTTTCCAGGCCGGCACTGCGTCGTCACTTGCGCCAACTGAGGCGCGATCTCAGCCCCGCCCAACAACGCCAATCCTCGCAACGACTCTACCGCCAACTGGCACAGCATCCGCTGTTTCGCCGCGCGCGCCACATTGCCCTGTACCTGCCCAACGATGGCGAGATCGATCCACGTCCGCTGCTGCGCGAAGCACAGCGTCGCGGCAAGGCGACTTATCTGCCGGTGCTCAACCCCTGGCCGCGCACACGCATGGTGTTTCAGCGTATCGCTCCGGGAGAGCGCCTGCGCTGCAACCGCTTCCGCATCCTCGAACCCCACCGGGCACCGGCCAGGCAGCGCCCGCTATGGGCGCTCGACCTGGTGATGATGCCCCTGGTGGGCTTCGACGAGCGTGGCGGCCGCCTGGGCATGGGTGGTGGCTTTTATGACCGCAGCCTGGCGTACCGGCGCCTGCGCAAAAATTGTCACAAACCGACCCTGCTGGGCCTGGCTCACGAGTGTCAGAAGGTGGATCGCCTGCCCCTGGCCAGCTGGGACGTGCCCATGACGGCGACGGTGACTGACCAGGGTTGGTACCGCAGTACCTGAGTGCGTCGCCGGGACGGCCGGCGGCGAACTTTATCGTTGCGTCTGAATAACCGGGGGCGCGTCACTCTGGCGCTCCCAAAGGCTCTGGGTGTAGCCCGTAGTGACCACACCCAGGCCGAAAATCACGACCAATACCCACAAAATATCTGGCTTGCGTCTCATAAGTTCGCCTCCCCCTGTCAGGCGAATATCCCGTCGAAACTTCTTTTCTGGTTTTGTGCCGCGACGGTCGATTTCGAAAACGAGGCATTTTCCGCGAAGGGTGGGCGTCCCGCAAACCGGTGCTGGGACCAGTTGTCGGTTAACCTTGCCATCGTTCGGCTGCCTGCAGTAATTCACGGAGCAAACTTCATGCCCTATTGGTTGATGAAATCGGAACCTGACGAATTTTCTATCCAGCACCTGAAGGAAAAGGGCAACGCCCGATGGGATGGCGTGCGCAACTACCAGGCGCGCAACTATTTGCGCGAGATGCGCGAGGGTGACCGGTTCTTCTTCTATCACTCTAGCTGCCCGGAACCCGGTGTCGCGGGGATCGGCGAAATCATTCGCGCCGCCTACCCCGATCCTGCCGCGCTCGACGGCCAGAGCCCTTATTTCGACGCCAAGGCCAGCGCCGAGAAAAATCCCTGGAGCGCGGTAGACGTGCGCTTCGTCGAAGCCTTCGACGCGGTCCTGCCGTTGGCGCTGCTGAAGACCGCCCCGGCCCTCGCCGACCTCGCGCTGGTTCGCAAGGGGAGTCGCCTCTCGGTGATGCCGGTGTCGCCCGACGAATGGAACGCGATCCTGGCGCTACGCTGAGCCGGACGCGGCCAGTCGGTCACTGGATGATCAGGTTGTTGAACAGCAGATCGTCAACCAGAGGCTGGCCGGTTTCCTGGCTCAGCACATCCTGCACCTGCTTGAGCGCTTCCTGGCGCAGGGTCTCCTTGGCGTCCAAGCTGCCGAGACTTTCGTCGGTCTGCTCCGAGAAGAGCATGACCAGTTGATTGCGGATGAGCGGCTCGTGATGCTTCACGCGATTTTCCGCATCGGTATTGGCGACCCGCAGGGCGACGTCGGCCTTGTAGTACTTCAGCCGCTCGCCGCTGCCATAGTTGCCGACCAGCGCGGGGGTCAGGGTGTGGTAAATGGTTCTGGCTTCGACCGGCGGGTTGGCCATGGCCTGGCAGGACAGGCCCAGCGCAAGGGCCAGCAGGGCAGCGTACGACTTCATCGGCTTCTCCTCGAAAACGGCGATTCTGCCTGTCCCCACGCGCGACGTCAGTGCCAAGGCGCAGGCGGCTTCGATTCTTCCCGATGAATCGGCCGCCTGCGGCCTATCTTGAACCGCGCTCGCCTCAGCCGGCGTAGCTGAGCAACATCTGGCCCGTGCGCTGAACGTCCACCGCCATCATCAGGCTCAGGGCGGTGATGATATAGATGGAAAAGAAGAACAGCTTGCGGGCCCACAGCCGATCGTCCACTGCCTGATAGCCGGTCCAGGCCAGATACAGCCAATAGGAACCCATCGCGGCCGCGACCACCAGGTAACTGATTCCGGCGTAACCCCACAGCGCGAGCATCAGCGTGGCCAGCAGAAACGCCAGGATATAAAGGAGGATATGCCGCTTGGCCACGGCGATGCCCCGCTCCACCGGCAGCACCGGGATCGATGCCGCCAGGTAGTCCTTGTAGCGGAAGATCGCGATCGCATAGGAGTGCGGCACCTGCCACAGACTGAAGATGATCAGCAGCGTCAGCGCGGCCAGGTCGAACGAGCCGCTCGCCGCGCAGTAGCCGATCACCGGCGGCATGGCGCCCGATATGCTGCCGACCAGCGTGCCATGAACCGATTTGCGCTTGAGGTACAGGCTGTAGAAGCCCACATAGATGACGAAGCCGAGCACCGCGAACAACGCAGACAGCGGGTTCGCCCCCCAATACAGCAGGGAAACGCCGGCCAGCCCCAGCACCGTCGCATAGGCCAGCACCACCCGGCCCGGAAGCAGCCCCTGCACCAGCACGCGGTTGCGGGTGCGCTCCATCATCACATCGATGTCGCGGTCAATGTAGTTGTTGAAGGCGCAGCCCGAGGCCACCACCAGGGCAGTACCGAGCAGCGCTACCAGCAGCAACCAGAGGTCGGCAGCTCCCCGCGCGGCGAGAAAATAGCCGCCCGCCACCGAGATCGCGTTGCCGAAGATGATCCCCGGCTTGGTGACCTGAATGAAGTGACCCAGCGCACCGCGCGGCTTCATCATCAGTGCGCCAGCATGTAATGGTGGACGCTGAACATGATCCACAGCGACAGGAACACCAGCAGGAAGATGATCAGTACCGAGAAGCCCAGCGCCACCAGGTTCCAGCGCTGCTCCGACGCGCCGTTCATGTGCAGGAAGAACACCAGGTGCACGAGCACCTGCACCACCGCGAAGCCGACCACCAGCCAGAGCGTGGTGCTCTGGGAAAACGTCGGGAACATCACCAGTGCGAAGGGTATGACGGTGAGGATGACCGACAGCACGAAGCCGATGACATAAGAACCCGTGGTGCCGTGATCGGCACCGGTTGCGTCGGTGAAAGTGTTGCTCATCGCAGGACTCCCATCAGGTAGACGACGGTAAACACGCAGATCCACACCACGTCGAGGAAGTGCCAGAACAGGCTCAGGCAACGCAGGCGGGTCTGGTTCGTTTCGGTCAGCCCCTTGGCGCGCACCTGGAACATCAGCACGGCCATCCACAGCAGGCCGCTGATCACATGCAGGCCGTGGGTGCCGACCAGGGTGAAGAAGCCGGAGAGGAATGCGCTGCGGTTGGGGCCGAAGCCCTCGCTGATCAGCTTGTGGAACTCGTTGATCTCGAGCCCGATGAACGCGAGCCCCAGCAGGAAGGTGACCGCCAGCCAGCCCAGCAGCTTCTGCTTGTCGCCCCGGTGCATCGCCAGCATGGCGAAGCCATAGGTGATGCTGGAGAACAGCAGGCAGAAGGTTTCCACCAGCACATAAGGCAGCTCGAAGATTTCCGCACCGGACGGGCCGCCCGCCACACTGTCGACCAGGACCGCATAGGTCGCGAAGATCGTCGCGAACAAGATGCAGTCGGTCATCAGGTAGATCCAGAAGCCGAACACCGTTACCGAGCCGACATGCTCCGGACCGTGCTCCTCGGCAGCGTGCTCTGTTGCATGAAGTACATGTTGCATATCGTTAAGCCTTCGCCAGTGATTCGAGTCGTGCGTTCTCGATCCGCGCCACCTCTTCGGCAGGCACGTAATAATCGATATCGTCGTCGTTGCTGCGGATGATGAAGGCGATCACCGAGCCCATCAGGCCGGCGATGGCCATCCACCAGATGTGCCAGACCAGGGCGAAGCCGATCACCAGGCTGAAGCCGGCGAGGATCAGACCCGCACTCGTATTGCGCGGCATGTGGATCTTCTTGTAATCGCTGCGTATGGCCGTGCTGACACCACGCTCCTTCATGCCCCAGTAGGCATCCAGATCGTCCACCTCAGGCTGCTCGGCGAAGTTGTAGAACGGAGGCGGCGAGGAGGTCGACCATTCCAGGGTGCGTCCATTCCACGGATCGCCCGTCACGTCGCGCAGCTTCTCGCGGTTGCGGTAGCTGACCACCAGCTGCGCCGCCTGGGCGCAGACACCGATCAGAATCAGCGCCACACCCACGAGCTCGAGCATCAGGAAGGGCCGCCACTCGGGTACGTCGAAGCTGTTCAGGCGACGGGTCATACCCATGAAGCCCAGGAAATAGGACGGAATGAAGGCGAAGAAGAACCCCATCAGCCAGCACCAGAACGCGACCTGACCGAGGCGATTGTGCAGGCGGTAGCCGAACGCCTTGGGGAACCAGTAGGTCAGCCCCGCGAGGTAGCCGAACACCGCACCGCCGATGATCACGTTATGGAAGTGGGCGATCAGGAACAGGCTGTTGTGCAGCAGGAAGTCGGCGCCAGGCACCGCCAGCAGCACACCGGTCATGCCACCGATGGTGAAGGTAATGATGAAGCCGATGGTCCACATGATCGGCGTCTCGAAGACGATCCGACCGCGGAACATGGTGAACAGCCAAGTGAAGATCTTCACCCCGGTCGGCACCGCAATGATCATCGTCATGATGCCGAAGAAGGCGTTGACGTTGGCGCCGGCGCCCATGGTGAAGAAGTGATGCACCCACACCACGAACGACAGCACCGTGATCGCGATGGTCGCCCACACCAGCGAGGTGTAACCGAACAGCCGCTTGCGAGCGAAGGTCGAGGTGACTTCGGAGAAGATGCCGAACGCCGGCAGGATCAGGATGTACACCTCAGGATGGCCCCAGGCCCAGATGAGGTTGACGTACATCATCGGGTTGCCGCCCAGCTCATTGGTGAAGAAGTGCATGTCCAGGTAGCGATCCAGGGTCAGCAGGCCGAGGGTCGCGGTCAGGATCGGGAAGGCGGCGAGGATCAGGATCGCGGTGCAGAAACAGGTCCAGGTGAAGATCGGCATCTTCATCAGGTCCATGCCCTTGGTGCGCATCTTGAGGATGGTCACGAAGAAGTTCAGACCGGTCAGCAGCGTCCCGATACCCGATATCTGCAATGACCAGATGTAGTAATCCATCCCTACTCCGGGGCTGTAGCCGAGCTCCGAGAGCGGCGGATACGCCACCCAGCCGGTACGGGCGAATTCGCCGACAGCCAGGGAGATATTGACCAGCACGGCGCCGACCACGAACAGCCAGAAGCTCAACGAGTTGAGGAACGGGAAGGCGACGTCGCGGGCACCGATCTGCAGCGGCACGACGATGTTCATCAGGCCGATCATGAACGGCATGGCCATGAAGAAGATCATGATCACGCCGTGGGCGGTGAAGATCTGGTCGTAGTGCTCCGGCGGCAGGTAGCCGGCCGAGCCCGCCGCGGCCATGGCCTGCTGGGTGCGCATCATGATCGCGTCGGAGAAGCCGCGCAGCAGCATGATCAACGCCACGACGATGTACATCACGCCGATTTTCTTGTGGTCCACCGAGGTCAGCCACTCGCGCCACAGCGGTCCCCAGCCCTTGGCACGGGTGATCAGGGCGAGAACTGCAGCCCCGATGACCCCGACGACGGCCAGCGTGTACATGATGATGGGCTCGTGCCACGGGATGGCATCAAGGGTCAACTTACCGAACATGCTCAATTTCCTCTGCCTTCAATCGAATGCATCTGTGTCTGTCTCGGCTCAATGGCTGTCCATGTTCATGTCGGGCATGTCATCCATCTTTCCGTGGGCTGGGGCGCCCTTGTTCATGCCTTCGTACTTGTCCACCACGTGCTGGAACAGGTCCGGCTGCACCGAGGCGAAATGTTGGACGGGATGCTCGATGCTGGGCTTGGCCAGCACTTCGTAATCGGCCATCGACGCCAACCGAGCCGGGTCGCCACGTACCTGGGCGACCCAGGCCTGGAAGTCGTCGGGGCTCATGGCGCGGGCCGCGAAGCCCATCTTGGAAAAGCCTTCGCCGTTGTAGTTGGCGGCGAACCCGCGGTACTCGCCGATCTCGTTGGCGATCAGATGCAGCTGCGTCTGCATGCCGGCCATGGCGTAGATCTGCCCGCCGAGCGCCGGGATGAAGAACGAGGTCATCGCCCCATCCGAAGTAATGCGGAAGTTGATGGGCGTGTTATCGGGAATGGCCAACTCGTTGACCGAGGCCACGCCGAGTTCCGGGTAGATGAACAACCACTTCCAGTCCATGGCGATGACCTGCACAGTCACCGACGGCACGTCTGATTCGAGAGGCTTGTAGGGGTCCAGCGCGTGGGTGCTTTTCCAGGTCAGGACGCCCAGCGCAATGATGATCAGGGTCGGGATGCCCCAAACCACGGCCTCGATGCGGTTCGAATGCGCCCAGTTGGGCTGATAGTTCGCCTTGGTGTTGCTAGCGCGGTATTTCCAGGCGAACACGGCGGTCATGATGAATACCGGAATCACCACGATCAGCATCAGCAGCGTCGCGGCGATGATCAGGTTCCGCTCGTCCAGCCCTACCTGACCCTTGGGATTGAACAGCGTCATGTCGCACCCACCGAGCAGCAGCATGATCAGAAACGGCAGGACGCTCAGAAATCTCGGGTATCGCTTGTTGCTCATTCTTGGCCTCGAACTATGTGCCTGAAGGCATCGACCATTGGCTGCCATTCAGTCCTTGGGAATCGATAGGTCGCAGGTGCCCGTATCTTCGAAGCGGCTCGAAGATAGGCAGAGGAGCGCGAAGGCTCGTCTGTTGGCTCGGTGCGTTATTGCCGGATAACGGCGACTGGCGTTGCGCCAGCGGATCCGTGGCCCAATTGTTTTTTTCTAGGTGGGCGGAGGAGTCGGTGCAGGCACGTCCATGGCCGATGCCATGAATCGCCTCATGGCAGGGACGGACAGGCGAGCCGTGGCGAGGTGGCCCAGAAGCCCAAATATCAAGGGCTGCAGCTCGTGCGTGTCCGAGTTAGCAAAACAAGTGTGAAGCAAAGCTTTAATTGTTTCAAGACAATACAAACTTTGCCGAATCATGATCCTCCCCTTCCAAGAAGGGCCAGGGCGCGCGCGGCCTGGCCTCGAACCACACTTATGCGACGCCATCAGGACGGGCCATGCTCGTTGCGTCCCCGCCCTCCGGACCTAGACTGCCTGGCAGCCTTTGGCCCAATAACTCCAACAAGGACCTTCCCGATGAAAGCCATTCTGTGCAAAGCCTTCGGCCCCGCCGACACCCTGGTCATGGAGGAGACCACCAGCCCCGAGATCAAGAAAAACGAGATCCTTCTCGACGTACACGCCGCCGGGGTCAACTTTCCCGACACGCTGATCATCGAGGGCAAGTATCAGTTCAAACCGCCGCTTCCCTTCTCCCCGGGCGGGGAAGCGGCTGGCGTGGTGGCCGCGGTGGGCGAGAAGGTCACCCACCTGAAGGTTGGCGACCGGGTAATGGGACTGACCGGCTGGGGAGCATTCGCCGAGCAGACCGCGGTGCCGGCTCATAACGTGCTCCCGATTCCGCAGAGCATGGATTTCGAAACGGCGGCAGCGTTCAGCATGACCTACGGCACGTCCATGCATGCACTGCGTCAGCGCGCCAACCTGCAGCCGGGCGAAACCCTGCTGGTACTCGGCGCCTCGGGCGGCGTGGGGCTGGCAGCGGTGGAAATCGGCAAGGCGATGGGCGCCCGGGTGATCGCCGCGGCGTCGACCGCCGAGAAGCTCGAGGTGGCACGCAAGGCAGGCGCCGATGAGCTGATCAACTACAGCGAAGGCGGGGTCAAGGACAGGCTCAAGGAGCTGACCGGCGGCCAGGGCGTCGATGTGATCTACGATCCGGTCGGCGGCTCGCTGTTCGAGGAGGCGTTCCGCAGCATCGCCTGGAACGGCCGCATGCTGGTGGTCGGTTTCGCCGCCGGAGACGGCATCCCCGCGCTGCCGGCGAACCTGCCGCTGCTCAAGGGCGCTTCCCTGGTCGGCGTATTCTGGGGCGCCTTCGCCCAGCGCCAGCCCCAGGACAACGCCGCCAACTTCCAGCAGCTGTTCGCCTGGCACGCCGAGGGCAAGCTCAAGCCGCTGGTATCCCAGACCTTCCCGCTGGCGCAGACATCCGAAGCGATCGACACCCTCGGCCAGCGCCGCGCGGTCGGCAAGGTGGTGGTCAAGGTCCGCTGACGCGTCCGAGAGACCGCCAGAACGACGAAGGGCCCGCCATCAGGCGAGCCCTTCGTGTCGAACGCGTTGCGCCCGCAGGCGCCGTGCGTCCTCAGTGCTGAGCGGTGCTCGGCGCCTGACCGGCCTGCTGCATACGGGCCATTTCCTGCGCGTAGAGCGCATCGAAGTTCACCGGGGAAAGCATCAGCGCCGGGAACGAGCCGCGGGTGACCAGGTTGTCCAAGGCTTCGCGGGCGTACGGGAACAGGATGTTCGGGCAGAACGCGCCGAGGGTGTGGCTCATGGACGGTGCGTCCAGGCCCTTGATCAGGAAGATGCCGGCCTGCTGCACTTCAGCGATGAAGGCTACTTCTTCGTTGGTCTTGACCGTGACCGACAGCGTCAGCACCACTTCATGGAAGTCGCCTTCGAGCGCCTTCTGCTTGGTGTTCAGATCCAGGCCGACGCTCGGATTCCACTCCTGGCGGAAAATTTCCGGGCTCTTGGGCGCCTCGAACGACAGGTCGCGGACATAGATGCGCTGCAGGGAAAACTGCGCGCCTTGCTCGCCGTTCTGGGAAGCGGCGCCGTTGGTTTCTTGTTCAGCCATTTTCGAAGCCTTCTCGTTGTGCGTTTTGATAAGGGTTGTCGAGCGACCGTCCGTTGCGGCCTGCCCTTCAGGACTTGAGCAGGGCGTCGAGACGGCCGGCACGATCCAAGGCGAAAAGTTCGTCGCAGCCACCGACGTGCTGCTCGCCGATCCAGATCTGCGGCACCGAGGTGCGACCTGCCTTGCGCGCCATTTCAGCGCGAAGCTCAGACCGGCCGTCGACCGGAATTTCCTGATAGTCGACGCCCTTCTTGTCCAGCAGGCTCTTGGCCCGCAGGCAATAGGGGCACCAGGCAGTGGTGTAGATCACGACATGGGGCATATCACTTGACCAGGGGAAGGTTGTCGCCGCGCCAGCTGGAAATCCCTCCGCCCAGCTTGGCGGCCGTGTGGCCTGCCTTCTGCAACTCCCGGCAAACCGTACCGGCGTGCTGGCCCAAGGCATCGACCACGATCAGCGTCTTGCCCTTGTGCTTTTCCAGCTCCGCCATTCGGCTGACCAGTTTGTCGTGGGGAATGTTCAACGCCTCGACGATATGACCGGCGGCGAACTCCTTCTTCGCCCGCACGTCCAACACCACGCCTTCTCCACTGTTGACCAGTGCCGTCAGCTCGCGATTGCTCAGGCTCTTGCCGCCTTTGCGCGTCTCGGTGATGACCAGAAGGATCAGCAGCACGACGAACAGGCTGCTCAATACATAGTGGTTAGAGACAAATTCAATCAGGTTAGCGACCATCAAAAGGGTACCCGGGGGATAAAATGCGGGCCAGTATACACAGCCCCCCCAGCCGGCTGAACCCTGATACTCGTGACCCTGGCCCGGCCCGCCAGTAGACTGGCCGCCCTTTCAAGTCCCCGCGCAAGGAGCCCGAACATGCCCGCCGCACCCAAACCCCTGGTACTCGTCATCCTCGACGGCTTCGGGCATAGCGAAAGCCCCGAGTTCAACGCCATCCATGCAGCCAACACACCGGTTTACGACCGCCTGCTGAGCACCCAGCCGCACGGCCTGATTTCCGGCAGCGGCATGGATGTCGGGCTACCGGATGGGCAGATGGGCAACTCCGAGGTCGGCCACATGAACCTCGGCGCCGGCCGCGTGGTGTACCAGGACTTCACCCGCGTGACCAAATCCATCCGCGACGGCGACTTCTTCGAGAACCCAACGATCTGCGCCGCGGTGGACAAAGCGGTCGGCGCAAGCAAGGCGGTGCACATCCTCGGCCTGCTGTCCGATGGCGGCGTGCACAGCCACCAGGATCACTTGGTCGCCATGGCCGAACTCGCCGCCAAGCGCGGCGCCGAGAAAATCTACCTGCACGCCTTCCTCGATGGCCGCGACACGCCGCCCAAGAGCGCCCAGGCCTCGATCGAGCTGCTCCAGGGCACCTTCACCCGCCTCGGCAAAGGCCGCATTGCCAGCCTCATCGGCCGCTACTTCGCGATGGACCGCGACAACCGCTGGGACCGTGTGCAGCAGGCCTTCGAGCTGATCGTCGACGGCAAGGCCGAATACCGCTCCGATTACGCGGTGGACGGCCTGATCGCCGCCTACGAGCGCGGCGAAAGCGACGAATTCGTCAAGGCCACCACCATCGGCGAGCCGGTGAAGGTCGAGGACGGCGACGCCGTGGTGTTCATGAACTTCCGCGCCGACCGTGCCCGCGAACTGTCGCGTGCCTTCGTCGAGGACGACTTCGAGGGCTTCGCTCGCGCCCGCCGCCCGCAACTGGCTGGCTTCGTCATGCTCACCCAGTACGCCGCCAGCATCCCGGCCCCCAGCGCATTCGCCCAGGAGTCGCTGACCAACGTGCTGGGCGAGTACCTGGCCAACAACGGCAAGACCCAGTTGCGCATCGCCGAAACCGAAAAGTACGCCCATGTCACCTTCTTCTTCTCCGGCGGCCGCGAGGAGCCCTTCGAAGGCGAGCAGCGCATCCTGATCCCTTCACCCAAGGTCGCGACCTACGACATGCAGCCGGAGATGAGCGCACCGGAAGTGACCGACCGGATCGTCGACGCGATCGAGAACCAGCGCTACGACGTCATCGTGGTCAACTACGCCAACGGCGACATGGTCGGCCACACCGGCGTGTTCGAGGCCGCGGTCAAGGCGGTCGAATGCCTGGATCATTGCGTCGGCCGGATCGTCACAGCCCTGGAAAAGGTCGGCGGCGAAGCCCTGATCACCGCCGACCACGGCAACGTCGAGCAAATGGAAGACGCCATGACCGGCCAGGCCCATACCGCCCATACGTGCGAGCCGGTGCCCTTCATCTATGTCGGCAAGCGCAACCTGAAGATTCGCGAAGGGGGCGTGCTCGCCGATGTGGCGCCGACCATGCTGACGCTCCTGGGCATGCCCCAGCCTGCCGAGATGACCGGCCGCAGCATCGTCGAGCTCGACTGAAACGGGCCAGCGGTGGGTCTGATGCCCACCGCTCATCGGGCCGCGCGGTGCCGTTCACAACACCACGCGGCTTTTATCTGGCGTGCAGCCTCGCGCTGCATTTTTTAGGCATACTAGCCCGGTCTCGTACCCTGGTATCGCGCCACTCATGCTCCGCCTTCTCCCTCCCCTGATACTCGCGCTTGTCGTCGGCTCCGCCGTGGCGGACGATCGCGACGCCGCCCGTGCTCAGATCGAAGCCGCCCGCAAGGATGTCGCCGAGCTGCAGAAACTGCTCAAGCAGATCGAGCAGGAGAAGAGCAGCGTGCAAAAGCAGCTGCAGACCACCGAAAAGGAAATGGGCACACTGGAAAAGCAAGTCGACACCCTTCAGCAGGAGATCGACCGCAGCCAGTCGGAGCTGCAGCGCCTGGAAGAAGAAAAGACCACACTCGAAGGCGCCCGGATCGAACAGCAGCGCCTGATCGGCATCCAGGCCCGGGCCGCGTATCAGAGCGGTCGGCAGGAGTACGTCAAGCTGCTCCTCAATCAGCAGAATCCGGAAAAATTCAGCCGCACCCTCACCTATTACGACTACCTGAACAAAGCACGCTTCGAACAACTCGACGCCTTCAACGAAACCCTGCGCCAGTTGGCCAATGTCGAGGCCGGCATCACCGCCGAGCAGGCGCGCCTGGCCGAACAGCGCAACGGCTTGCAAGCTCGCCGCGGCGAGCTTGCCGAAGTACGCAAGGAACGTCAGCAGGTCCTGGCCAAGCTCAACCAGGACTTGTCCAGCCGCGGCCAGACGCTCAAAGCCAGGCAGCAAGAGCAGGCCCAGTTCGAACGCGTGCTCAGGACCATCGAACAGACACTGGCCCGGCAGGCGCGCGAAGCCGAAGAAGCCCGGCAGCGGGCCATCGCCGAGGCGCGCGAAGCGCAGGAGCGCCAGCGGCAGTCAGCCGCCGCATCGCCGGCCGCCACCCCCAGCACCGCACCGCGACAGGTCGTTTCCAGCGCTGGCACCAGCTATGGCGGACCTTTCGACAAGGCAAAAGGTAAGCTGCCGTGGCCGATCGATGGCCAATTGATCGCGCGCTATGGCACTCCTCGCGGTGGCGACGCTCGAACCAAGTGGGACGGTGTACTGATCGGCGCCAGCGCCGGCACCCAGGTACGTGCCGTGCATGGAGGTCGGGTAGTGTTTGCCGACTGGCTGCGCGGCGCCGGTCTACTGGTGATCCTCGACCATGGCAACGGATACTTGAGCCTGTACGGCCACAACCAAAGCCTGCTCCGCGACGCTGGCGACATCGTCAAGGCGGGAGATCCCATCGCCACCGTAGGCACCAGTGGCGGGCAGGAAGCTTCCGCATTGTATTTCGCCATTCGCCAACAGGGTCGCCCAAGCGATCCGGCGCAATGGTGCCGCGCGCAAGGATAAGCGCGCCCTCAAACCTCGGAGTTCGACATGCTGTACCTGCGCCGCTTTGCCCGACCTTCAACGCTCGCCCTGGCCGTTACGCTGGGAGCCTACGGCAACGCCTGGGCACAGCAGCCGCCAGCGGACCTGGCACCGCCACCGGCCATCGACGCGCCGACCAACAAATCGCCGCTGCCTCTGGACGAGCTACGCACCTTTGCCGAGGTGCTGGACCGCATCAAGGCCGCCTATGTCGAGCCTGTGGACGACAAGACGCTGCTGGAGAACGCCATCAAGGGCATGCTCAGCAACCTTGACCCGCATTCGGCGTATCTCGAGCCCGAAGCCTTCGCCGAATTGCAGGAGAGCACCAGCGGCGAGTTCGGCGGCCTGGGCATCGAAGTCGGCCTCGAAGACGGCTTCATCAAGGTGGTGTCCCCCATCGACGACACACCGGCCTCCAAGGCAGGCATCGAGGCTGGCGACCTGATCGTCAAGATCGACGGCCAGCCGACCAAGGGCCTGTCGATGATGGAAGCCGTGGAGAAGATGCGTGGCAAGCCGGGCAGCGCGATCACGCTGAGCATCGTGCGCGACGGCGGCAGCCCACGGGACATCAAACTCACCCGCGCGGTAATCAAGGTGCGCAGCGTGCGCAGCCAGATCCTCGAGCCAGGCTACGGCTACCTGCGTATCACCCAGTTCCAGGTGAATACCGGCGACGAAGTGGGCAAGGCTCTGGCGAGCCTGAAAAAGGACAACCAGGGCAACAAGCTCAACGGTCTGGTGCTCGATCTGCGCAACAACCCCGGCGGCGTGCTGCAGGCTGCGGTCGAGGTGGCCGACCACTTCCTCACCAGCGGTCTCGTGGTGTACACCAAAGGCCGCATCGCCAATTCCGAACTGCGCTTCAATGCCGACCCGGCCGACGCCAGCGAAGGCATACCACTGGTGGTGCTGATCAATGGCGGCAGCGCCTCGGCCTCGGAAATCGTCGCCGGCGCACTGCAGGACCACAAGCGTGGCGTGCTGATGGGTACCGACAGCTTTGGCAAGGGTTCGGTACAGACCGTATTGCCGCTCAATAACGACCGCGCCCTGAAATTGACCACGGCCCTGTACTACACGCCCAACGGCCGCTCGATCCAGGCACAGGGCATCGTCCCGGACATCCAGGTCGAGCGCGCCAAACTGACGCGCGAACAGGCTGGTGAAAGCTTCCGTGAAGCGGACCTGCAGGGACACCTGGGTAATGGCAACGGCGGCCCGGACCGCCCGAGCAGCACCCAGGTCGTCAGCGATTCGCCGCGGCCGCAGGATGACGACTTCCAGCTTGGCCAGGCGCTCAACCTGCTCAAGGGATTGAACCTCACCCGCGGAAAGTAACGGGTGAGGTTTCTCGCCCCGCTGCTATTGGCGTTGCTGAGTGGTCCATTGGCCGCTCAGCTCACCATGTCGGAACCGAACACCAGCGCCGTCGAGCAGACAAGCGCAGCGAATCCCCGCCTTACGCTGATCATCGACGACCTCGGACAGACGCCGAATCGTGATCGCCGGGTCCTTGCCCTGCCTGGCCCCGTCGCGCTGGCGATCCTTCCCGATACGCCCCATGCGACGCAGCTGGCCGACGAGGCCCACCGCAGCGGCAAGACGGTGATGCTGCATCTGCCGATGGACCCTGCAGGCGGCCGCTATGCCTGGCATCCCGAGCTTCCCGTCGACGAATTGGAGCGGCGGCTCGATGCGGCGTTCGAAGCCGTGCCCCATGCCCATGGGGTCAACAACCATATGGGCAGCCGCATGACAGCCGATACCGCAGCCATGAGCTGGCTGATGGGCGAGCTGCAGCGACGCCACCGGTTTTTCGTCGACAGCCGCACCAGTGCCGCCACGGTCGCCGGCGCCACCGCCCAGCGCGTCGGTCTGGCGAGCCTGTCCCGCGACGTGTTCCTGGACAACGAGCCCACTGCCGACGCAGTCGCCGCACAGCTCGAAAGGGCCGTGGCGCTAGCGCACAAGCAGGGTTCGGTAGTGGTGATCGGCCATCCCTATCCCGCCACGCTCGAAGTGCTCGAGCGCGAACTGCCACGGCTGGCGGCGCGCGGCATCGACTGGATAGGTGTGGAGCAGATGATCGCCGTGCGCGGCAATCGGGCGATGGCCGCGCATGGGAAGAGCGGTATCTACCGCTGAGGCGTATTACAGGTAGCGGCGACGGATCTCATCGATGGTGCCGTCTGCGCGCATCTGGTTGAGCGCGTTCTGCAGACGTTTGATGACTTCGTCCGGTGTGTCCTTGTTCAATGCCAGGAACAGTTCGGCATCGTTGAAGCGCAGCGCGGTGACCAGTCCGGCCACGCCTTCCTGCTTGGCCCAGTAGGGGCCGACGGGATCGGTGGTCGCCCACATGTCGATCTCGCCCTTGAGCAACTTGGCGACGTTGTCCTGATCCTTCAGCGCATTGACCGGCTCAAGCCCGAGGCCTTCGAGGTGCTGGCTCACCGCATCATTCTTGTAGGCACCGATGCGGTATTGACGGGCCTGCTCGAGGGAGGTCAGACGCACATCGCTGCCGGGAGCGGCGAGCAGCACCCAGCCGGTCGTCGAAAGGGGGCCGACCCACTTGAACAGCTCCTCACGTGCCGGCGTGTAGGTCGTCGAGAAAATTCCCTGGTTCGGCTGGCTCAGCACCTGGTTGTAGATGCGGTCCCAGGGGAAGCGCAGCGTCATGTTGTAGTCGATCTTCGCCCGCTTGAACATCTCACGCACGATGTCGGAATTGATGCCAGTGACGTTCGCCTCCTGGGCGAAATTCTTGTTGTCGACCGACATGTTGAAAGGCGGGAAATTTTCAGTCAGGACGATGACCTGATAGCCGTCCGGCAACTCGGCCTTGGCGGCGGTGGCGATGAGCGCCAGCAACAAGATGGACTGGATTCGCTTGAGCATGGTGGACCCCATAGTTTCGATGTGCAGAGCACTTAAATTGTCTTTGTTATGTCGACGCCTTGGCGCCAGGCAGTTGTCGTCGTCTGGCGAAAGCAAGTTTTACACCAGGAGACACGTGTGACTGCCATGTACAGCGCAGGTGGCATAGTGCCAGGGCGCCGCACGCCGAGGCGAGAGGATAGGGTAATGGAGAATCTTGAATGGAAGTTGTCAGCGCCCGGCTGATGGTTCCAATACCGTGCATTCGCTTGCGGTCACGGCGTGCACGCCCCATTGCAGGGCGTGCAAAACTGAAACGCCTCACGCGCAAGCGCATGAGGCGTCAACGTCAGAGGTAGCGCTGATTCACAGCGTCGACGAAGCCCTCGGCTCGCATCTCGTCCAGTGCTTTTTGTAGCTGCCCGACCACCGCATCCGGCACTTCGCGATTGAGCGCCAAGAACAGTTCGGCCCGGTTGAAACTCAGCACCGTCTTGAAGCCGGTGACATGCTGCTGACGCGCCAGATAGCGTCCTGCCGGATCGCCTGTCGCCCAGAGGTCTATCTCCCCGGCAGCCAGCTTCGTCGCGTTTTCCTGATCGCGCAGCGCGAGCATCGGTTCCAGCCCCTGCTTAAGCAGGTGCTCAGCTATCGCGTCGCCCTTGTAGGCACCCACGTTGAATGCCTTGGCCTGTGCCAGGGAGTTCAGGCTGATGCGACTGTCGCCTCGCGCCAACAGCACCCAATCATCCGGCCCGATCGGCCCTACCCATTTGAACGACGCCTCACGTTCGGGCAGGCGCGCCATCACGAAAAGGCCATAGTCGGGCGTTTCCAGCGCCGTTGCATAAAGGCGCTCCCATGGGAAACGCAGCGTCAGGGTGTAGTCCACCCCGGCACGCCGGAACATCTCCCGCACGATATCCGCCGCGATACCGGACACGGCATCGCCCTGGGCGAAATTTTTCCCGTTGGGCGCCATGTTGTAGGGCGGGAAGTTCTCGGTCAGCAGATCGACCTTGTAGTTGGCGGGAATTTCGGCATGGGCGGCCGAGATGAAAAGCAGGGCGCCGATCAGGCCGATCAGCATACGACGGGGCATTGCCAGGTTCCTCTTTAATGCGCGCCCAGACAGCAGGCGCATCCTTTTGATGAAAAAAGCTTCCCTGCGCCGCGCGTGAACGCGGCTGCATCGGTAAACAGGAAGGGGAGCGGCCGTGGCGTCAGCGCATCACGATGCCACAGCTCGCCAGGTAGGCCTTGGCCTCGGGGACGGTGTATTCACCGAAGTGGAAGATGCTCGCGGCCAGCACCGCATCGGCCTTGCCGTGAAGAATGCCATCAGCCAGGTGCTGAAGGTTGCCGACGCCGCCCGACGCGATCACGGGGATACGAACCGCCTCGCTGATGGCGCAGGTCACGCCGAGGTCGAAGCCGTTCTTCATGCCGTCCTGATCCATGCTGGTCAGCAGGATCTCGCCGGCGCCGAGGGCTTCCATCTTCTGCGCCCAGCCCACCGCATCGAGCCCGGTGGGCTTACGCCCGCCATGGGTGAAGATTTCCCAGCGCGGCGTCTCGCCTTCGGCGGACACCTTCTTGGCATCGATGGCCACGACGATGCACTGCGAGCCGAAGCGCTGCGCCGCTTCGCCGACGAACTCCGGATTGAATACCGCGGCGGTGTTGATCGAGACTTTGTCGGCGCCCGCGTTGAGCAGGTTGCGGATGTCCTGCACGCTGCGCACGCCGCCGCCCACGGTGAGCGGGATGAAGACCTGGCTGGCCATGCGCTCGACGGTGTGCAGGGTGGTGTCACGGTTATCGACGCTGGCGGTGATGTCCAGGAAGGTGATCTCGTCGGCGCCCTGCTCGTCGTAGCGGCGGGCGATCTCCACCGGATCGCCGGCGTCGCGGATGTTCTCGAACTTGACGCCCTTGACCACACGACCGTTGTCCACGTCGAGGCAGGGGATGATGCGTTTGGCGAGGGCCATGCTTTTCTCCGCAAAGAGCTGGAAGCCGCAACTGAGCCAGGAGCATGCAGCGGCTCCTGCCTCGAGCTGCTTATTCGACTTTGTACTTCAGGTCGCAGATCGCCTGCGCTTCGGCGACGTCCAGCGTACCTTCGTAGATGGCGCGCCCGGTGATCGCCCCGACGATCCCCGGCGCACCGGCGTCGAGCAGCGCCTGGATGTCGCCGATGTTGTGGATGCCGCCCGAAGCGATCACCGGAATGCGCGTGGCATTGGCCAGCGCCGCGGTGGCCGGGACGTTGCAGCCCTGCATCATGCCGTCGCGGGCGATGTCGGTGTAGACGATCGCCGAGACGCCATCGGCTTCGAAACGCTTGGCCAGATCCACCACCTGCAGCCCGCTGACCTCGGCCCAGCCGTCGGTAGCGACGAAGCCGTCTTTGGCATCCAGTCCGACGATCACCCGGCCGGGGAAGGCGCGGCAGGCCTCGGCGACGAACTCCGGCTCCTTCACCGCCTTGGTGCCGATGATCACGTAGCTCACGCCGGCCTTGACGTAATGCTCGATGGTCTCGAGCGAGCGGATGCCGCCGCCGATCTGGATCGGCAACTGCGGGAAGCGCCTGGCGATCGCCGTGACCACTTCACCATTGACCGGCTGGCCCTCGAAGGCGCCGTTGAGGTCGACCAGGTGCAGGCGGCGGCAGCCGGCTTCGACCCACTTGGCCGCCATGCTCACGGGATCGTCGGAAAATACCGTCGAATCGTCCATACGGCCCTGACGCAGGCGCACGCAGGCACCGTCTTTAAGATCGATTGCGGGGATGATCAGCATATGAACCTGCTCTGTCGAGTTAGGGGTCAGCTCTTCTCGAGCGCCCAAAGATCGCTTTCGATGCTTTCGAACCTGTCTTTCAGGTGCGTCTGCACGTCGAAGATCGCCTTGTTGTAAAAGTGCGGAGCCACCTCGCGGCCAAGCATCTCGAGCAGTTCGAGCGCTTCGAACGAGCCGACATCGAGTTCGAAACGCTCCTGCAGAAATGCCTGAATCGCCTGTACCGCCGCTTGCTCCTGTGCCTGGTCGAGGGTCAGGATCGGCGGCTTGTGGCGTGCGCGACTCATGCGCGTCCAGCTTCCATGAGCTACCAGCGCCCGTCCCAGGCGGCAAAGTTCTGCAGCAGCTGCAGACCGTGGGTGTGGCTCTTCTCGGGGTGGAACTGCACGGCAAAGCGCGAACCGTCGGCCAGCGCGGCGGCGAAATCCTTGCCGTAGTGGCCGCGGCCAACGACCTGGCGCGGGTTGCCGGCGTCGATGTAATAGCTGTGGACGAAATAGAAGCGCCCATTATCGGGAATGCTGTGCCACAGCGGATGGTCGACGGCCTGCTTGACCTCGTTCCAACCCATGTGGGGGACCTTCAGCGCCTCGCCATCTTCTTCCAGATCCTTGCCGAAGAAGCGCACCTGGCCGGGGAACAGGCCGATGCAATCGACGCCGCCATTCTCTTCGCTGCGCTCCATCAGCGCCTGCATGCCGACGCAGATGCCGAGGAACGGACGGTCGACGCTGACCTCGCGCACCAGCTCATCGAAGCCCAGGCGGCGGATCTCGGCCATGCAGTCACGGATCGCACCGACGCCGGGAAACACCACCCGGTCGGCCTCGCGAATCACCCGCGCATCGCTGGTGACCTGCACGCGGCCGGCACCGACGTGCTCGAGCGCCTTGGCCACCGAGTGCAGGTTGCCCATGCCGTAGTCAATGACGGCTACCGTCTGCATTTACAGGCATCCCTTGGTCGACGGCATCTGCCCGGCCATGCGCTCGTCGAGCGTCACCGCCATGCGCAGCGCACGGCCGAACGCCTTGAACACCGTCTCGATCTGGTGATGGGTATTGATGCCACGCAGGTTGTCGATGTGCAGCGTGACAAGGGCGTGATTGACGAAGCCCTGGAAGAACTCCTGGAACAGGTCGACATCGAAGCGGCCAACCACCGCGCGGGTATAGGGCACGTTCATGTGCAGGCCCGGGCGACCGGAGAAGTCGATCACGACGCGGGACAGCGCCTCGTCGAGCGGTACGTAGGAGTGGCCGTAGCGGACGATGCCCTTCTTGTCACCGACGGCCTTGGCGAACGCCTGGCCGAGGGTGATACCCACGTCCTCGACGGTGTGGTGGTCGTCGATTTCCAGGTCGCCCTTGCACTCGATGTCCAGATCGATCAGCCCGTGGCGGGCGATCTGGTCGAGCATGTGCTCCAGGAAGGGCACACCAATGGCGAAACGCGCCTTGCCGGTACCATCCAGATTGATCGAGGCCTTGATCTGGGTTTCCAGGGTGTTGCGCTCGACGAATGCCGTACGTTCGGCCATCACCTGCTCCACAAAAGCGATCGGGAAAAAGGCTGCCATTATAGGCGTGCGCCGCCTCCCCCGGCTACCGCCGTGCATGGGCTGGGGTACACTGGCAACCCCGTTCCGGAGCCTGTCATGCCTGTACTCGTCGAAGCCGTCGGCACTCCCTCAGCCCAGGATCGCATCGACCTGGCAAAAATTTACGCCGACGCACCGGCCTGGCTGCTCCTCCCCTACGCCAGTGCCGAAGCACTCATCGAGGCAGGCCTGGCCAGTGGTCGTCTGATCGCCGGGCGCTTCAACGACCGACTGCTGGGCGCGGCCTTGCTGCAACCCGGCGAGCAGACCTGGCAACTGTCGCACCTGTGCGTGCGGCGGGTCACCCGCCGCCGCGGCGTCGGCAGGCGCCTGCTCGATGAGGCCGAACGCCTGAGCAGCGAAGCCGGCAAGACCCTGCGCCTGGGCGCGCCGACCGATCACTTGGAAGCCCAGGCGCTGGCCGCGCGCGTGCATCTGCCGCTGCAGCCCCTGCAGCTCTAGCCGCAGCAGCGGAACCGGTACTTGGCCAGGCGTTCCAAACCAGCCGCGCCTACCGCCGTCACGGGTCGGCGTTATACTCGCCACTTTTGCCACACCTCACAAAGGGACTCTCCATGAAAGCGCTGGGCAAGATCCTGGGTCTGGTCATTCTCGGATTGCTACTGATACTGGTGGCACTGGGCTTCGCGCTGACTCACCTGTTCGATCCCAACGACTACAAGGACGAGATCCAGCAGCTGGCACGCGAGCGGGCCGGGCTGGAGCTGACCATCAACGGCGACATTGGCTGGAGCCTGTTCCCCTGGCTGGGCCTGGAACTGCACGAGACCACCCTGGCCAGTGTCCAGACGCCGGAGCAGCCTTTCGCCGATCTGCGCATGCTCGGTCTCTCGGTGCGTGTGATGCCGTTGCTGCGCCGCGAAGTGCAGATGAGCGACATCACGGTCAACGGCCTGAACCTGACCCTGGTGCGCGACGAGAACGGCCATGGCAATTGGGAAGGCGTTGGCCAGCCGGCGGGCCAGGCGCGCGCCGACACCTCTCCCGCCGAGCCCCAGACCGAACAGCCGGAGCCTGCCGAGGCCGAGCCGGCTCGCCGCAAACCGCTCAAGCTCGATATCGACAGCCTGGCCATCAGCGATGCACGCGTCACCTACCATGACGCACGCAGCGGCCAGCAGCTTAGCGCCGAAAGCATCGAGCTGAGCACCGGCGCCATCCGCGAAGGCGCGACCATTCCCCTGAAACTCAGCGCCTTCTTCGGCAGCAACCAGCCGGTTATGCGTGCGCGCACCGAACTGCAGGGCAACCTGCGCTTCGACAATCAACTGCTGCGCTACTCCCTCGAAGACCTGCGCCTGTCCGGCGAAGCCTCCGGCGAGCCGCTGAACGGCAAGACCCTCGCATTCAGCGCCCAGGGCCAGTTGCTGGTCGACCGTGCCGCGCAGATCGCCGAATGGAACAGCCTGAAATTCTCCGCCAACCAGTTGCGCGGCCTGGGCGAACTCAAGGTGCGCGAGCTCGAAAGCGAACCGAAGATCGCCGGTGCGCTGTCCATCGCCCAGTTCAACCTGCGCGAGTTTCTCGACGGAGTCGGCCAGCAGTTGCCGCCCATGGCCGATGGCAAGACCCTTGAAAAAGCCGAACTGGTCACTCGTCTCAGCGGCACCGCCAACAGCCTGATGCTCGAAGACGCCACCCTGAAGCTCGACGACAGCACCTTCACCGGCCAGCTCGGCATCGCCAACTTCAGCACCCAGGCCCTGCGTGTCACGCTCAAGGGCGACCGCCTCAATCTAGACCGCTACCTGCCGCCGGACAACGAGCAGAGCAAGGCCGCCAGTGCCGCACGACAGGATCAGGTGCGCAGCACCGAAGCGGCTGCGGTCGGCAACGGCACCACCCCACTGCCGGATAAGCCTACCCAGCACGCCTGGAGCGAAGCCGATGTGCTGCCCATTGCCACGCTGCGCAAGCTCGACAGCCGCATCAACCTGGTCGTCGACAGCCTCGTGGTGAAGAAGCTGCCTCTCGAAGCGTTCAGTCTCAAGGTCAACAGCCTCGGCGGCCTGATCACCCTCGAGGAAATGCGCGGCAACCTCTACAATGGTCGCCTCGAAGCCAACGCGACCGTGGACGTGCGCCCACAGATCCCCGCGCTGACAGTCACCAAGCGCATCAGCCGGGTGCCGGTCGAGCGCCTGCTGGAAAGTCAGGGCCAGAAGCCGACGGTTCGCGGCCTGCTCGACCTCAACGCCGACCTGCGCACCCAGGGCAACAGCGAGCGGGCCTGGATCGACGGGCTCAACGGCACGCTTGGCTTTACCGTGAACAACGGCGTGCTGGTCGACGCCAACCTCGAACAGCAGCTGTGCCGAGCCATCGCCACCCTCAATCGCAAGAGCCTCTCCAGCGAACCGCGCAGCCAGGACACCCCGTTCCGCGCGCTGCGAGGCAACCTGGTGCTACGCAACGGCGTGGCGACCAACCCGGACCTGAAGGCGAGCATCCCGGGAATGACAGTCAACGGCAACGGCGATCTGGACCTGCGCGTGCTGGGCCTGGACTACCGCATCGGCATCCTCATCGAAGGCGACAAGGGCGAGATGCCAGACCCGGCCTGCGAGGTCAACCAGCGCTACGCCGGTATCGAGTGGCCGCTGCGTTGCCGCGGCCCGCTGGAAATCGGCGCCAAGGCCTGCCGCCTCGATCAGGATGCCCTGGGCAAGGTCGCGGCCAAGCTCGCCGGCGACAAGCTCAACGAAAAGATCGAAGAGAAGCTCGGCGACAAGGTCTCGCCAGACCTGAAGGATGCACTCAGAGGCCTGTTCAACCGATGACCCCCGAACAGTTCGGCGAGGCGGTCCTAAACTGGTACGACCGCCACGGCCGCAAGGATCTGCCCTGGCAGATCGGGATCACGCCCTATCGAGTGTGGGTCTCGGAAATCATGCTGCAGCAGACCCAGGTCAGCACCGTGCTCGGCTACTTCGACCGATTCATGGACGCCCTGCCCACGGTACAGGCCTTGGCCGAAGCCGATGAAGACGAAGTGCTGCACCTGTGGACCGGCCTCGGCTACTACAGCCGCGCCCGCAACCTGCACAAGACCGCCAAACTGATCGTCGCCGAGCACGGCGGCGAATTCCCGCGCGACGTCGAGCAACTGGCCGAACTGCCCGGCATCGGCCGCTCCACTGCAGGCGCCATCACCAGCTTGAGCATGGGACTGCGCGCGGCGATCCTCGACGGCAACGTCAAGCGCGTACTGGCACGTTTCAGTGCCCAGAGCGGCTATCCCGGCGAACCGAAGGTGGCGCGCGAGCTGTGGCTGACGGCCGAGCGGATGACACCGCACCAGCGCGTCAATCACTACACCCAGGCGATGATGGATCTGGGCGCGACGCTGTGCACCCGCAGCCGCCCGAGCTGCTTGCTGTGCCCGCTGCGTAGCGGCTGCCAGGCCCACCTGCTGGGTCGCGAGACCGATTACCCGGCGCCCAAACCGCGCAAGGCACTGCCGCAAAAGCGCACCCTGATGCCACTGTTGGCCAACGCGGACGGCGAGATTCTGCTCTACCGCAGACCCGCCAGCGGGCTCTGGGGCGGACTCTGGAGCCTGCCCGAACTGGACGACCTGAACGCACTGGACCCGCTCGCCCAGCGCCATACCCTGGACCTCGGCGAACGCCGACCGCTGCCGGAGCTGACCCATACCTTCAGCCACTTCCAGCTCGCCATCGAACCCTGGCTGGTGCAGGTGCGCGGCGCCGCACCCGCCGTGACCGAAGCGGACTGGCTCTGGTATAACCTCGCCGCCCCGCAGCGCCTCGGCCTCGCCGCCCCGGTGAAGAAGCTGCTCAAGCGCGCCGCAACCGAACTGAATGCAGGAGAGACGTCATGACCCGCACCGTGAACTGCCGTAAATACAAGGAAGCGCTCCCGGGCCTGGACCGGCCGCCTTACCCCGGCGCCAAAGGCGAGGACATCTACAACAACGTCTCGAAGAAGGCCTGGGAAGACTGGCAGAAGCACCAGACCATGCTGATCAACGAGCGTCGCCTGAACATGATGAACGCCGAGGACCGCAAGTTCCTGCAGGAAGAAATGGACAAGTTCCTGTCTGGCGAAGACTACGCCCAGGCCGAAGGCTACGTGCCGCCCAGCGAGTGAATTTCGCCTCGGAATGTGCCGCAACCAGCGGCACTGGCGAACCGCTGCACGAACACCTAAGCGCCCGCCGTGGCTAAATATTTTCCTGACCTCGCTTGACAGGCCAAAGCCAAATCCGTTTAATGGCGCCCCGTTGCCCAGGTAGCTCAGTTGGTAGAGCAGGGGATTGAAAATCCCCGTGTCGGCGGTTCGATTCCGTCCCTGGGCACCATTGATTCTTCGAGTGGTGCAAGCCACTCGAAACAGAAACCGGCCTAGAGCCGGTTTTTTGTTGCCCGCATATTCGCGGCGCCAGCTTTTCAGCTGGACTAAACACCCGCCATCAGACCGAGCTCGGCAATCGAGCCCTCCGGCGCCCCGCCACATCAAGAGCCTCGAAAATACCGGTGAGTATTTGCAGGCTATTGGCCGTCTACCCTTGCACACGCTGCATTTTTATCTCGGAGCCTGTCGCGTAGCCGTTGCCGATCTCCGACAAGAAAACCGGACGCCCCATGGACACGAACAAGAAACCACCCCGAGCCGTCATCCTCTTCCCCGTCTTCATCCCCTCCGTCGTCATCACCTTTCTGCTGGTCATCGGCACCATCAGCAATCCGGAACTGGCCGGTGAGCTTTTCGACTCGGTGCTGGCCTACATCACCCGGACCTTCGGCTGGTTCTACATGCTGTCGGTGGCGTTCTTTCTGATGTTCATCGTCGGCATCGCCATGACCAAGTGGGGCAATATCAAGCTTGGGCCGGATCACTCGGAGCCGCAGTACAGCTTCCCGGCCTGGTTCGCCATGCTGTTCTCGGCAGGCTATGGCATTGCGCTGCTGTTCTTCGGCGTAGCCGAGCCGGTGCTGCACTATTCGACGCCGCCGGCCGGCGCGCCGGAAACCGTGGATGCGGCCAAGCAGGCGATGCAGATCGCCTTCTTCCACTGGGGTTTCCATATCTGGGGCATCTTTGGGATCGTCGGACTGGCGCTGGCCTATTTCTCGTTCCGACACGGCTTGCCGCTGTCGCTGCGCTCGGCGCTCTATCCACTGATCGGCGAGCGCATCCATGGCCCGATCGGTCATGTCGTCGACGTTCTGGTCATCCTCGGCACGCTGTTCGGCATCGCCACGACACTGGGTCTCTCCGTCACCCAGATCAACGCCGGGATCAATTATCTGTGGGACATTCCGGTGAGCATCACCGTGCAGGTCATCGCCATTGCGATCATCACCGGCATGGCGATCTGCTCGGTCGTTGCGGGTCTGGACAAGGGCGTGAAGAATCTGTCGCTGCTCAACATCGTACTGGCCACGATCCTGATGTTGTTCGTGCTGGCGGTGGGTCCAACGATCTTCATCCTCGAAGCCTTCCTGCAGAACACCGGCAGCTACCTGAACAACATCATCGAGCGGACCTTCAACCTGCAGGCCTACAGCCGCAGCGACTGGATCGGCAACTGGACGCTGTTCATCTTCGGCTGGACGATTTCCTGGTCGCCCTTCGTCGGGCTGTTCATCGCCAAGATCAGCCGCGGCCGCACCATTCGCCAGTTCGTCTTCGGCGTCATGATCGTCCCCACGCTGTTCACCTTCTTCTGGTTCTCGGTGTTTGGCGATACCGCCCTGCACCTGATCATGGTCGAGGGCTACACCAGCCTGATCAACGACGTTCAGGCCGACCACGCCATCGCGCTGTTCAAGCTGTTCGAGCACCTGCCGCTGACCTCGCTCGCCTCGATGCTGGCGGTGCTGCTGATCGTCACCTTCTTCGTCACATCCTCGGACTCCGGCTCGCTGGTGATCGATTCGATCGCCGCCGGAGGGGCAAGCCACACCCCCACCTGGCAGCGCGTCTTCTGGGCGACCACCGCAGGCGTCGTCGCCTCGACCCTGCTGCTGGCCGGCGGGCTCAGCGCGCTGCAGACCATGGCCATCGCGGCGGGGCTGCCGTTCTGCATCCTGATGATGCTGACCGCGTTGGGGATGTGGCGCGCGCTGATCATCGAAGGCCATCAGTTGAATTTGCAAAACCACATGCAGGGTAGCCGCACCACCAGCAATGCTGCGCCAGGGCTGTGGAAAAAGCGGCTGGTCGGGCTGGTCAACTTCCCGGCTCGCGAACCGGTGGAGACGTTCATGTCCACCACGGTTCTCAAAGCGATGCGCCGTGTGCAACGTGGGCTGCAAGAGCAAGGCTGGCCGGCTCAGGTGCACGTCGACGAGCCACATTCACGGCTGTATCTGGAGGTGATCAGGGAGGATCAGCTGGATTTCATCTATGAAATCCGCCTGATGAGCTACGCGATGCCGGCATTCGCGCATCCGGAAAGCCCCGAAGGCGACGAGCACTACTACCGGGCCGAGGTGTTCCTGCGGCGCGGCGGGCAGTCATACGATATCTACGGTTACGACCAGCAGGAAATCATTGGTGACATTCTCGATCAGTTCGAGACGTACCTGCACTTCCTGCACATCTCACCGGGAAGCCTGCCCTGGAAGATGGAAGAACACGACGAGATGCTCGGCGACACGCCGACAGAGGCCAAACAACCCGGACACTGACCCTGTTACAGGCCCGCCGGATTGCGCCGCATGCCACTGGGGTCGCCATAGGTGATGCCCGGAGGCGGCTCGTTGTCAGGCATCAGATCGCCACTGGGTGCGGGAGCATCGGAAATGTTCGGCCCTCGCACTTCGTACACTGACTGCGACGCGGGACCGAGCAACTGCTCGATCTCCTGGGCCGACGGCAGCTCGTTGGTCGCCTTGGGCTCGAAAAGACGGGTCTCCTCGCCCTGAACGCCGCAGGGCCGGTCGGAGAAGGTGACATGGCCGTCGCCGCCCACGCATTTGAAGATGGTCGCCGAATGCGCCCAGCCGGGCAGCGCAAACAGCAAAACCAGAAGAATGCGCATGTCGTTAGCTCCCATAGCCGTATGCTGGCGATCCTGACGGACCGGTGTTTTACCCGCCTGCCCGCTACACTGGCGTGATTGAACGCACAGCGTTCCGACTATAGCCGCTAAAGCCGACAAAACGCCGTCCATCGTGGCGCCAATTCCAGGCCGCGATCCAGACGGCTCGCATCGCGATCATGCCTGCAACCGAGCCGTACGACCGCGAAAACGGCTGCACCCGCGCTTGGCTCTAGGCCGCATGCATGCTAGCTTTGCGCCCTCGCCAGGAGGGCGAGCCTTAGGCCGGAGCGCAATCAATCGAACAGACCGTGAAATATCGTTCGAGGGTCTGATTAAGAGGTAGATCCATGGCCGAGGCCATACCCGCACTGGAAATTCGCAATCTGCACAAGCGCTACGGCGATCTGGAAGTTCTCAAGGGCATTTCGCTGACTGCGCGCGATGGCGACGTGATTTCCATCCTGGGCTCCTCAGGCTCCGGTAAGTCGACCTTTCTGCGCTGCATCAACCTTTTGGAAAACCCCAACGAAGGGGAAATCCTGGTGGCCGGCGAACAGATGAAGCTCAAGACCGCCAAGGGCGGCGAGCTGGTGGCGGCCGATGCCAAGCAGATCAACCGCCTGCGTAGCGAAATCGGCTTCGTGTTCCAGAATTTCAACCTCTGGCCGCACATGACCGTGCTCGACAACATCATCGAAGCCCCGCGCCGGGTGCTCGGCAAGAGCCGCGCCGAAGCGACCGAAACGGCCGAGGCCTTGCTGGCCAAGGTCGGCATCGCCGACAAGCGCCATGTCTATCCTGCGCAGTTGTCCGGCGGTCAGCAGCAGCGCGCCGCGATCGCCCGCACATTGGCGATGCAGCCGAAGGTGATCCTTTTCGACGAGCCCACCTCGGCGCTGGACCCGGAAATGGTACAAGAAGTGCTTAATGTCATCCGCTCGCTAGCCGACGAGGGACGTACCATGCTGTTGGTAACCCATGAGATGAATTTTGCCCGGCAAGTATCGAGCGAAGTCGTCTTCCTTCATCAGGGGCTGGTGGAGGAGCAGGGGACACCCGAACAGGTCTTCGAGCGACCGGAGTCGGCGCGCTGTAAACAATTCATGTCTAGCCATCGCTAAAACTGGAGCAACAACAATGAAGAGCTTCCACAAGATTCTCCTCGCCGCTGCCGTGACCATCGCCTGCGGCAGCTCGTTCGCTGCGGAGAAACTGCGCATCGGTACCGAAGGTGCCTACCCACCCTTCAACCTCATCGACGCCAGCGGCCAGGTCGTAGGTTTCGACCTCGACATCGGTCACGCCCTCTGCGCCAAGATGAAGACTGAGTGCGAAGTGGTCACCTCCGACTGGGACGGCATCATCCCCGCCCTGAACGCGCGCAAGTTCGACTTCATCATCGCCTCCATGTCGGTGACCGAAGAGCGCAAGCAGGCGGTGGACTTCACCAACCCCTACTACACCAACAAGCTGCAGTTCATCGCGCCGAAATCCAAGGATTTCAAGACCGATGAAGCCAGCCTCAAGGGCAAGGTCATCGGCGCCCAGCGCGCCACCATCGCCGGCACCTGGCTGGAAGACAACCTGGGCAAGACCGTCGACGTGAAGCTCTACGACACCCAGGAAAACGCCTACCTGGACCTCGCCTCCGGCCGCGTCGACGGCATCCTCGCCGACACTTTCGTGCAGTGGGAATGGCTCAAGAGCGACGCCGGCAAGAACTTCGAGTTCAAGGGCGAGCCGGTCTTCGACGACGACAAGATCGCCATTGCCGTGCGCAAGGGCAACGACGAGCTGCGTGGGAATCTGAACAAGGCGCTGGAAGAAATTCTCGCCGACGGCACCTACAAGCAGATCAACGACAAGTATTTCCCGTTCAGCATTTACTGACCCGCCTGACCGCTGCCCGGATCGTCTCCGGGCAGCGTAGTTCGAGTACACATGATTCCTGACCTTCACGGATTCGGTCCGGCATTGATTGCCGGGACCTGGATGACCATTCAGCTGGCACTGGCATCACTGGCCCTGGGCCTGGTGCTCGGGCTGCTCGGTGCGCTGGCCAAGACCTCGCCCTACGCCTTTTTTCGCTGGCTCGGCGGCACCTACTCCACCATCGTACGCGGCGTACCCGAACTGCTCTGGGTACTGCTGATCTATTTCGGCACCATCAATCTGGTTCGCGGCCTGGGCGAACTGGTCGGCATCCAGGAACTGGCGCTCAGCCCGTTCGCCGCCGGCACCATCGCCCTCGGCCTGTGCTTTGGCGCCTACGCGACCGAAGTCTTTCGCGGCGCGCTGCTGGCCATCCCCAAGGGCCATCGTGAAGCCGGCCTGGCGCTGGGCCTGGGCAAGCGGCGGATTTTCTTGCGGCTGATCCTGCCGCAGATGTGGCGCCTGGCCCTGCCGGGCCTGGGCAACCTGTTCATGATCCTGATGAAGGACACCGCGCTGGTCTCGGTGATCGGCCTGGAAGAAATCATGCGCCGTTCGCAGATCGCGGTGACCGCGAGCAAGGAACCCTTCACCTTCTTCCTCGTCGCCGCCTTCATCTACCTCGGCCTGACCGTCCTCGCGATGATCGCCATGTACTTTCTCGAAAAACGCGCCGGACGCGGTTTCGTCAGGAGCGCCGCATGACCTGGGAGATTTTCATCAGGTGGCTGCCGAGCTTTCTCGAAGGTGCCTGGCTGACCCTGCAGCTGGTTGGCCTCTCGGTCATCGCCGGACTTATCCTCGCACTGCCGCTGGGCATCGCCCGCTCGTCACGCCTCCTGGCGGTGCGCGCCCTGCCCTACGGCTACATTTTCTTCTTTCGCGGCACGCCGCTGCTGGTACAGCTGTTTCTCGTGTATTACGGACTGGCACAGTTCGAGGCCGTGCGTGAGAGCGTGCTCTGGCCCTATCTGCGCGACCCTTACTGGTGCGCGGTCATCACCATGACCATGCATACGGCCGCTTACATCGCCGAAATCCTGCGTGGCGCCATCCAGAACGTACCGGCCGGTGAAGTCGAAGCGGCGCGGGCGCTGGGCATGTCCCGCAGCCAGGCGCTGCTGCACATCATCCTGCCGCGTGCCGCGCGCATCGGCCTGCCGGCCTACAGCAACGAAGTGATCCTGATGCTCAAGGCCAGCGCCCTGGCCAGCACCATCACCCTGCTGGAACTGACCGGCATGGCGCGCAAGATCGCCGCCCGCACTTACATGCACGAGGAGATGTTCCTCACCGCCGGCCTGATCTATCTGGCCATCGCGTTCATCCTCATGCAGGGTTTCAAACTGCTCGAGCGCTGGCTGCGGGTCGATGCCTGCCAGGGCCGCTGACCGCCCGCTGCGCTTGCCGCGGCGGGGTGTCGGCAGCATCTGAACAACGTGGCGCCGTCATCCGGGACACGGGCGCGGTTCGGCGAGCTGGACGCGTTCCTGCTCGGGCACCAGGCGCTCTGGCGCCCGCGCCCCTTCACCTGCCTCAGCTTGCCCTGGGAAGCCGAACACCTAGACTGGTCGGCCTGGCTGCGCGCCCGCTCGCTGAGCGATGCCGAGCACGTGGCCCTGCAGGGGTTGCCCGGCGAAGCGCCGCCAAGCCTCGCCCAACTCGCCGCCCAAGCCGCGGAGCTGTCGCGGTTGGATGAACTGCCCGCGACCACACGAGCGACAGGCGCGCCGCGCCAATCGGTAGGCGTGCCCGGCCGCAAATGGGAACAGATACAGGCGTTCGCCGGCCGCCTCAGGTTTACCGAACCACCGCGACACTGGCTCGACTGGTGCGCCGGCAAGGGTCATCTGGGCCGCCTGATGGCTTATCCCGACACACCCCTGACCTGCCTGGAATGGGACCCGGCGCTGGTCGCCGAAGGCGAGCGGCTCAGCAGCCGCCTGGGCATCGCAGCGACCCATCGCCAGCAGGATGTGATGGCCGATAGCGCAGTCGCCTGCCTCGAGCCAGACCACACGCCCATCGCCCTGCACGCATGCGGTGACCTGCACGTCAGGCTGATGGAGCTCGCCATGGGCCGTGGCTGCCGCCAGCTGGCCGTCGCGCCCTGCTGCTACAACCGCATCGCCGGCGAGCATTATCGGCCGCTGTCGCAAGCCGCTCGCCGGTCTGCGCTGACCTTAAGCCGCGACGATCTCGGCCTGCCACTCAGCGAAACCGTCACGGCCGGCGCCCGCGAGCGGCGCAACCGCGACCAATCGATGGCCTGGCGGCTCGGCTTCGACCTGCTGCAACGCCGGCTGCGTGGCCACGACAGCTACCTGCCGACGCCTTCGCTGCCCAGCGCCTGGCTGCGCAAGCCCTTCGCGCACTACTGCCGCGACCTCGCCTCGCTCAAGAACCTGGGCGATGTCGATGAACAGGACTGGAACGCGCTGGAACACGCCGGCTGGCAACGCCTGGCCCAGGTACGCAACCTCGAAACGGTGCGCAACCTGTTCCGCCGTCCCCTCGAACTCTGGCTACTGCTCGACCGCGCGCTGCTGCTCGAAGAAAGCGGCTACCGCGTCCGCCTCGGCATCTTCTGCCCACCCAGCCTGACTCCCCGCAACCTGCTGCTGCTCGCCGAGCGCCTTTGAGGCCAATTCGTCGCTTCATGATAAAAGCCAGCAAATCCCCAGCAATCAACGGTTTACTAGCCCCGCGCAATGGATATAATGGCGACCCTTCATGCCGGTATAGCTCAGCTGGTAGAGCAACTGACTTGTAATCAGTAGGTCCCGGGTTCGACTCCTGGTGCCGGCACCATAGAATTCACGAAAAGGCTCACCGCAAGGTGGGCCTTTTTCGTTTCCGTGCTTATGGGTCTACAGGATTGTCACTACTCGGTACCCGCCGCCGCATGATTGCGCCGTCGCTTGCGGCTTGACCGCCATTCGTACGCCTACGATCGGACGCTTCGTCATCATCGCCGTCATGAACAGCCCAGCAACGAGTCGCGCTGCTCAGCCCATTTCAACAGCGCATCCAGTGCCGGACACAGGGCCTGCCCCCAGGCCGTCAAGCGGTACTCGACCTTCGGCGGGACTTGCGGATACACCGTGCGTGAGACGATGCCGTCCGCCTCCAGCTGCCGCAATTGTTGCGCGAGCATCTTCTGGGAAATACCAGAAATCAGCCTTTCCAGATCGGAGAAGCGTTGCACTTTGCCGTCGAACAGGTGGAACAGGATGATCAGTTTCCACCGACCCTCTAGTAATTTCAGTATGTTTTCGACACCGCTTGCGGCCGTGTCTGGCGTGTAGGTGGTCATAGGGTAGTTACTTACTTTTAGGCGCGTTCTTGTCGATAGGTTAGTCGATGGCGAAACTGTAAAGCCACCCCCCGACCAGGTGAAACCTGACATGAACGAGCAGCTGCCTTCGCCAATCGCAACCTTCTTTTCCCTCAGTAACGGACAAGAACCGTTACCGCTGCACCCGTGCTTTTCCGCCGATGCGGTCGTTGTTGATGAGCGACGTACCTACATCGGCCACGACGCCATCAGCGCATGGCTGGACGAAGCACGGCGCCTCTATCGCTTCCAGGCCGAGCCGTTGGAACAGCAGGAACAGGACGGGAACGTCATCGTGATGGCCCGCGTATCCGGCACCTTTCCGGGTTCCCCAGCTCAGTTGCGCTACGTTTTTCATCTGAACGGTGATCGGATCGATCGCCTGGAGATCGACTGATGAACATGAACCTGGAGCTTGCCGGCACACGCGGGCTGGTAACCGGCGCCAGCCGGGGAATCGGTGCGGCCGTGATGCAGCACTTCGTCGAACAAGGCGCCCTCATACAGGCGCGAGCAAAGGTGTATAGCTCCGCTTGTACAGCCTGTTGCCCAGCAACCTGAGGACGCCATTGCGCGCTGGCGTCGGCAGGGTGCGCATCCTGTCCCGCGCCACGCATTGTTTCTGTACCCAGTCGACTCGCGGTCGGCGCCTGGCCGTGTAAGCGGCAAGCGCGGCGTCGGGGCTGCCTGTGGCTGCAAGGGCCTCGGCCAGCACCAACGCATCCTCGATCGCCATGCCGGCGCCCTCCGCCATGCTGGGCGAAGAGGCGTGCGCGGCGTCGCCGATGAGCACGACGCGATCCCGGGTCCAGTCGTCCAGCACCACCTGCCTGATCCTGCCGAAATGGACCTGCGTGTCTGCCGGCACATCGGCAATCAGCGGAAACACCGGCGCCGCGAAACCGTCAAACAGCCCCGCCAGGGACGTGTGAGCGAGGGAATCCTGGATATCGCTCTCCGCTATCGCCATGTCGGCATAGACATAGACCTGCTCCGCGCTCACTGGAATCGCCAGCAGGGTCCGTCCATGGCCCAACATGGCCGTCCAGCCTTCGATGCCCGTGGTATTTCGCGTCACCAGGCGCCAGCAGACGTTACCGACATAGGCGGGCTGCACGCCCGGGAACATCAGTCCGCGGACGGTCGAGTCGATGCCGTCCGCGCCGATCACCAGGTCGTAAGTAGCCATCGTCCCGTCGGAGAACGCCACCTCGCACCCCTGCCCCGACGGCGTCAGACCCTCCAGGGAGACGCCGAAGCGAATGGTCGTGCTGCTCAGCGAATCGCGAAGAAGGCCATGCAAGGCCGCACGGGGAAGCGAAAGGCATGGACCACAAGGGGCCCAGACGTCCTGCGTCCGGGTGAGGGTCAACGGCCGACCGTGGCTGTCCAGTATGCGCTGCGTGGCGATCACGACAGCCGTGTCGCGAACGGCCTCGTGCAGGCCAAGCTGCCCCAGCGCTCGTGCGACGTTTCCCGGCAGATAAAGCCCCGTGCCGCCTGAGAGTTCATCGGGGCGGCGCTCGACCAGCTCGGGTCGATAACCTTTGAGTTCGAGCGCCCGGGCCATGGAAAACCCGGCAATGCCTCCGCCAACGACCAATATCTTCATCTTCCACATCCCTTAATCGTCACTAGTAGACCCAAGAAGACCTCCTTCACGCCTACAGCCAGCTACGGCGCAGCGCTTCTAGAGTGTGTGGTCGGCGCGGATCATGTCGGCGGCGCGCTCGCCAATGACCACGCAGGGCGCCATGGTGTTGCCGATGGTGATCCGCGGCATGATCGAAGCGTCGGCGATGCGCAGGTTATCGATGCCATATACCCGTAGCCGATGATCGACGACCGACTCGGCGTCCCGCCCCATCTTCGCCGTGCAGGACTGGTGCCAATAGGTCACGGCCGAGTTTCGGATGAATTGCTCCATGGCACGGCGGTCCCGCTGGCCGGGCACGACCTCTCGCTTTACCAACCGCCCGAATGCCCGATGGTTGCCGAGCTCCCGACACAACTCGATGGTCGAGAGTGCGGCCGTCATGTCTTCCGGCTCGCTCAGGGAATTAGGCTCGATGAGCATCCTGTCCAGCGGACCGGCGCCCGACAGGCGCAGACGCCCCCGGCTTTTGGGCTGGGCCAGGCCGGCAAACATGGTCCAGCCGTGCTCGGGAGCAGCAATGCCGACTTCGGCCGGCGACGGCACGGCGAACTCGAGCTGGCAGTGCAGAAGATCCGGAGCATCGAGGCGCGAATCGCTTTTCCAGTACAGCTTGGCTTCGCAACCGCCGCCGCCAATTTCCTGCGGCTGCAGGTACTCCCAGGTACAGCCGAAGGCCACATGGTCTTGATGGTTCCGGCCGACGCCCGGCAGGTGCTGTACCACGTGGACGCCGTGCGCCCTGAGTTCCTCCTCCGGGCCGATGCCCGATTGCATGAGCACCTTGGGCGTATTGATCGCCCCGAGGCACAGAATCACCTCGCGGCGCGCCTCGATCGTCCTGAGCGCTCCGTCCATCAGCACCTCGACGCCGGTCACCTTTCGGCCCTCCAGCCGCAGGCGAGAAACGAGCGCATGGGGCAGCACGGTCAGGTTTTGCCGATGCGGACGCTGGAGAATGTAGGCCTGGTACATCGACTGCCGCTTGCCGTAGCGAATGCTCAGGTCGGCTATCGCGGCACCGCCCGGCCCCTCCATCATCGCCCCGTTGGGGCTGTCGAACCGCGGAATGCCCAGCAAGCCGGCGGCCTCGACCGTTACCTGGGCAAGTGGCTGCGGCGCGGCGGGAGGCGCCACATGCACAGGCCCGCCCGAGCCGCGACGATGTGAGTCCGCGGCGCCCTGCCAGTCTTCGATTCGCCGGTAGTAGCCGAGTACCGACGCGTAGCCCCAGGCGGGATCGCCGGCTTCCGAAGCGAAGTACTCCCAGTCGGACTGATGGCCTCGCGCCCAGACCATGACGTTGATGCTGGAGCCGCCACCCAGGCCCTTGCCCATGTTCAGCGGCAGACGGCGACCGTTCACGTGTTGGCCCGGCTCGCTTTCGAAGGCCCAGTCGCGCTCGGTGCCGAGGTTCAACGGCCAACTGCCGGGCTCTGTCGTCGCGGAGCAGACCCCATCGCCGCCCGCCTCTATCAGCAGGACTCGTATCTCTGGTTGCTCGGCTAGGCGCGCCGCGACTACGCATCCCGCGGCCCCTGCTCCGCAGACAATGAAGTCATAACTTGAATCGAGATCGGTCGCACCTGCCATCGTGATCTGTGGCCGATGCTGTTTGCCGGAGCCGCTATCCATGGAATGTCGCCCTCGAGGTTGAGTATCTGGAGCTCAGCTGCACATAGGTCATTCGCCTTTCAGGGCGCCATCGCCATCCATCAGCGAGAGGCACCCCGCGCGGCGCGATCGACGGCATCGGCGACCGCCTTGGGTTGGCTGATAAACGGCACGTGGCTCGCGTCCACTTCCTCGACCTTCGCGCCGATACGTTTGGCGGTATGGCGCAACAGCGCCGGGTCGATTGCCTTGTCCTGCGTGGCGATGACCGCCCAGCTCGGCTTGCTCTTCCAAGCCGCCTGAGTGACCCGCGTGTCGAAGATCGCCATATTGATCGGCACCTGCGAGTCGCGCAGGAAGGCGGAGTCCGCCTCGCTGGTGTCGCCCGCGAAGCCGGCCCGGAACTGCTCGAGGTCGACGAATCCGAAGCCATCTTCCTGGGTCTCGATGACGAATTCCGGCGGAGGCGGGATGTCGTTGAACTGCGAGCCCGTCGACTCCCCAACGTCCGGAGCCAGGGCCGAGACGTACACCAGCCCGGCGACCTTCGGGTCCACGCCGGCCTCGGTGATCACCGTGCCGCCGTAGGAATGGCCGACCAGCAGCGTTGGCCCGTCCTGGCGATCGAGAATCCGCTTCGTCGCGGCGACATCGGCGGCAAGCGAGGTGAGCGGGTTCTGCACGATCGTGACCCGGTATCCACGGCCGGTCAGCTCGTCATACACGCCGCGCCATCCCGACCCGTCGGCGAAGGCGCCATGCACCAGCACCACGTTTCGGACAGCCTGATCGTCGGGGATCCGCTCAGCAGAATGCGCGGCGCCGGACGCAGTGATGACCATAGTCGCGATTACATACAAAAGGCTTTTCATCTTCATGATCCTGTCCTCTCGCTTTATCTCGCGATAACAGTTATCGCGATAACCACAAACTGCGACAGGACCCTTCGATTGTCAAGCGATAACATTTATCGCAATATCGATTTCCAGCAGTTCCCGACGAGCACGCCATGACCCGCAAGAAAGCCAACCCTGCTCCCCCCATGGGCGACCAGCTTTGCTACGCCATCTATTCGGCGAGTATGGCGATCCAGCGCATCTACAAGCCCTTGCTCGACGAGATGGGCCTGACCTATCCGCAGTACCTCGTGCTCAACGTCCTGTGGCGAGAGGACGAGCAAACGGTGAGTGGGATCGCAGAGAAGCTGGCGCTCGAATCAAGCACCCTCACGCCGCTGCTGAAGCGGCTGGAAGCCGCAGGCCTGGTCCGCCGCACCCGAAACCCGCATAACGAACGCCAGGTCGTCGTCGCCCTCACCGAGCAGGGTCGTGCGCTCCAGTCCGATGCGGGCTGCCTGGGTGACTCACTGCTCCAGGCCTCCGGTCAGTCGCCGGCGGAACTGGCGGAGCTGAACAGGCACATCAGGCAGCTTCGCGATGCCATCTATTCCGGCATGGACGGCTGGAGCCCGCCGGTCTGAGGACCACGAGAAAATTCAGACCTGGCCCTTGTCCTCAAGGACGTCTTTGAGCGGAGCGCCGAGCGACACCCGGTCAGCCGGGCGGGCGATGGATGGGTCAGGCCTTCAACGCCGCCTCGATCGCAGCGATATCGATCTTTCCCATGGTCATCATGGCCTCGAATGCGCGCTTGGCTGCCGCTCGGTCAGGGTGGGTTATCGCCGCGGTCAATGCGCGTGGCGTGATCTGCCACGACAGGCCCCACTTGTCCTTGCACCAGCCGCAGGCACTTTCCTGGCCGCCGTTGTCGACAATCGCCTGCCACAAGCGGTCCGTCTCGGCCTGGTCGTCCGTCGCGACCTGAAAGGAGAAGGCCTCGTTGTGCTTGAAGACCGGCCCTCCGTTCAATCCGAGGCAAGGAATGCCCAGCACGGTGAACTCGACGGTCAGGACATCGCCCTCCTGGCCCGCCGGATACTCGCCCGGCGCATGGTGGACCGCGCCTACCGCGCTGTCCTCAAAAGTGCGGGCATAGAAGGTTGCCGCCTCCAGCGCGGCGCCGTCGTACCAGAGGCAGATCGTATTCTTGGGGGACATCTCGCTTCTCCAGGCGTGGGGCAGACTCCAGAAGAGTAGCCCGAAGCGCTACTCGCGCGCGGCGCCAAACGACAGCAGCTGGCAAGGGAGGCAAATCCTTCTCGTCGCGGTGGCCAGGACTAGCTCCGGGCCACTGCTTGCCCGCTTTGCCCGCTGCAGTACAGGCACTGCGGCGACTGCGAGATTTTGGAGAACCAGCGGCATCTGGCTGAAAGCTACCAGCACACGAGGGAGTTGTTCCCTGCCTGTCGAGTCAAAGGCTTATCACCTATGACGGAGTCGATGGCATGTCTGATATGAGCAAACCTTTAGCAGTCGTTACAGGCGCCTCAAGCGGGATCGGCCTTGAGCTAGCGAAGCAATTTGCACAAAACGGCTTCGACCTGTTGATCGCCTCTCGTGGTAGTGGCCTGGATGAAACGCGCCAGATGCTGCAAGCCTTGGGTGCACAGGTTGAAAGCATCGCGGTGGATTTGGGCACTTATGATGGCGTCAAGAAGCTATACGCCAAAGCCCGATCAATGAACCGGCCGGTAGAGGCAATCGCCATTAACGCGGGCGTAGGGGTGGGCGGAAGTTTCGTACCCGGAACGGAGGCCGCAACGACCCTTGAGAGTGAGCTCAATCTAATTCAGCTCAATGTGGTGTCCGTTGTTCACATCGCCAAAATGTTCGCCAAGGACCTGGTTGCGCAGGGCCATGGCCGCATGCTCTTTACCTCTTCCATCTCTGGAACGTCGCCAGTGCCATTCGAGGCGGTGTACGGGGCGTCCAAGGCCTTCGTACGCTCATTCGGCAATGCCATCGGCAACGAGATGAAAGGTACCGGGGTTCATGTCACGGTCCTGATGCCAGGCCCCACTGAAACCAACTTCTTCCATCGTGCCGGAGAGGACGACACGCAAGTCGGTTCCGCAGAGAAAAATGATCCTGCCCAGGTGGCTCGGCAAGGATTCGAGGCACTCATGGCCGGGCAGCCAGAAGTGTACGGGGGTGGTCCGGAGGTGAAGGAAGAAGGTGAAGGCGCCAACCGTACGGAATCTGAACAGCAGAAAGCGGAGCGCCATCGCCAGATGTCCGAGCCCGGCTCTGCTTGAACCGGGAAGGGAAGGCACGGGATGAGGATGGGCAACGCTATTCATGGCTGCGACCTCGTCCTCTTCGGAGCGCATAGACAGGTACTGTAGAGCGACTGCCCGATCGTTACGCGCCGTGGCTCCTTGCCGATCCGGATCGGCAGAAGCCACATGCACCCGCAGCCGGCGATCATGCAGACGAGGCGCCCGGCTCAGGGCTTACAACCGATCCAGCGCCCCGATGAAGTCAGCGACGATGTCCTGCGCATCCTCGATCCCCACCGACACACGGATCGTGCCGTCATGAATGTCCAGACTGCTCAGCGTCTCGGCCGAGAGGGCGCGGTGGGAGGTCTTGCCGGGGTGGGTGATGCTGCTGGCCACGCCAGCGAGCGACGGGGCGAAGGCGGTGCGTTGCAGGCCCTGGATCAGGGTGTCGACTTCCTCCAGCCCGCCCTCGAGGGTGAAGCTGAGCATGCCCGAGTAGCCCTTGCGAAACAGCCGTTTGGCCCGTTCGTGGTCCGGATGCGAGGGCAGGCCGGGGTAGTGGACCTTGGCGACCTTGGGATGCGCCTCCAGCGCTTCGGCCAGTTGCTGCGCGTTGTCAGAGTGGGCACGCATGCGCAGGGCCAGGGTCTTGGCGCCGCGGAAGGTCAGCCAGGCCTCGAACGGGCTGGCGCTGCCGCCGCTGTTGATCTGGAAGCGCCGCGCCTGGGCGACCCACTCGGCGTCGCCGACGATCACGCCACCGGTCGCATCGCTGTGGCCGTTGAGGTATTTGGTGGTGCTGTGCAGCACCAGATCGGCGCCGTCGGCGAGCGGCTGGTACAGCGCAGGCGAAAGGAAGGTGTTGTCCACCACGAGCTTCAGGTCCCGGGCCTTGGCCAGTTGGGCCAGGCCGGGCACATCGCTGATGCGCACCAGCGGGTTGGAGGCGGTTTCGGTGTAGATCAGTCGGGTGTTCGGCGTGATGGCGGCCTCGACGGCGGCCAAATCGTTGATGTCGACCAACGTGGCGCTGATGCCGAAGCGGGCGAGCTCCTTCTCGATCAGGCTTTGCGTGGTGCCGTAGAGCTCGCGGCTGGCGACCAGGTGGTCGCCCGCGCTCAGGCGGCCCAGCAGCGCCGCGCTGATCGCGGCCATGCCAGAGGCGGAGAATAGCGCCGCCTCGCCCCCTTCCAGTTCACATACCAGGGTTTCCAGCGCGGCGGTGTTGGGATTGCCCAAGCGGGTGTACATGTAGTTGTCGGGGTTGCCGGCGAGAAAGTCGTCGACCTGTGCGAGGGACTCGTAGACGAACACCGAGGTTTCGTAGATCGGCAGGCTCTTGGCGCGGGTGACCATCTTCTGGTCAACGTCGTTGCCGCTGTGCACCGCGCGGGTGGAAAGTCCTGGCTGCTGCTTGCTCATATCTCTTCCTTCGCAATGGTTCAGGGGCGCCCCTGGGCAGATGCAAAAACGCCGGCCTCTTGCGACCGGCGCCATGCAGGCTGAGCGCTCGGCTCGATCAGAACGCGGGCACGACCGCACCAGCGTAGCGCTTCTCGATGAAGGCTTTGACTTCCGGGCTGGTCAACGCGGCGGAGAGCTTCCTGATCGCCTCGCTGTCCCGGTTGTCCGGGCGGGCCACCAGGTAGTTCACGTAGGGCGAATCGCGGTCCTCGATCACCAGCGCGTCGGCGCCCGGGTCGAGCTTGGCTTCCAGCGCGTAGTTGGTGTTGATCATCGCCAGATCCACCTGATTCAGCACGCGCGGCAGCATGGCCGCCTCGAGTTCCCTGAATTTGAAGGCGCGCGGGTTATCGGCGATGTCGCGCGGCGTGGCCTGCGCATTGCTCGGGTCCTTGAGGGTCAGCAGGCCGGCTTTCTGCAGGAGCAGCAGGGCGCGACCGCTGTTGCTGCCTTCGCTGGGGATGGCGATGGTGGCGCCCTTGGGCAGCTCGTCCAGCGACTCGAAGCGGCTGGAATAGCCGCCGAAGGGCTCGACGTGCACGCCGGTGACGGTCACCAGGTCTGTGCCGCGGCTGCTGTTGAAGGTGTCCAGGTAGGGCTTGGTCTGGAAGTAGTTGGCGTCCAGCCGCTTCTGGCTGACCTGCATGTTGGGTTGCACGTAATCGGTGAACACCTTGATGTCCAGGTCGATGCCCTGCTCGGCCAGCTGCGGCTTGATCAGCTCGAGAATCTCGGCGTGGGGCACCGGGGTCGCGGCGATGGTGAGCGTTTCGCCGGCTTGCGCGAGGCTGATGGAAAAGGCAGCGGCCAATGCGGCCAGTAGCGAGGTCTTTTTCATGTCCATTGTTCTCGATGAGGAAGCCCCGGCTGGATCGCAGCCGCGCGGCGGAGGGATCGTTGGGCCTTCTTGGCCGTAACGAGACGACAGTACGGACTATAGTTATTCCAATAAAATATCGAATTGTTATTTTTATATGCTCAATATGAATAAGTTTAACGTTACGCCGTCCCCTGTACGCATGGGCCCAGCCAAAGTGGGGCTCCGTCAGCGCCATGGAAAACAGTGCTTACGTTTCCTTTACGTCGACTTCACACGATGCTGACCTTGTTAGGCGTAGAGTCTGGACCCAGGCTGACGAATCGACCTGCCCCCTTGGATGAGGGCACCGGCGCCCCCACATAGCCGTCATGCAGCGTTACGGTGTCGGTAACCCGTCCCTTTTCCGCCCGCGACACTTGCGTTGCGAATGGGGCACGTCAGTTTTCGCTCCAATCCTTGATCAGCGTGGGGAGACCAACCGCCATGTTACTTCGTAAACAATTGCTGGCCGTTACGGCAGGTGTCGTGATGCTCGGCCAGGCCCTTGTGGCCTATGCCGACCTGCCGGATTTCACACCGCTGGTGGAGAGTGCGTCGCCAGCGGTGGTCAACATCAGCACCAAGCAGAAAATGCCAGCGCGCGGCCCCGCGGCGCAGATACCGGACCTTGAAGGACTGCCGCCGGGCTTTCGCGAGTTCTTCGAGCGCAGTATTCCCAACCGTCCGGAACGCCAGCGCGAGGCCCAGTCGCTGGGCTCGGGGTTCATCATTTCCGAAGATGGCTACGTACTGACCAACAACCACGTGGTCGCCGACGCCTCCGAGATCATGGTGCGCCTGCCCGATCGCAGCGAACTGACCGCCAAGCTGGTCGGCGCCGACCCGCGCAGCGATGTGGCCCTGCTGAAGATCGAGGGCAACAACCTGCCGACGGTCAAGCTCGGCAAGTCCGATCAGCTCAAGGCCGGTGAATGGGTGGTGGCGATCGGCTCGCCGTTCGGCTTCGATCACACCGTCACCGCCGGCATCGTCAGCGCCACCGGGCGCACCTTGCCTAGCGAAAGCTACGTGCCCTTCATCCAGACGGACGTGGCCATCAACCCGGGCAACTCGGGCGGTCCGCTGTTCAACCTGAACGGTGAAGTGGTGGGCATCAACTCACAGATCTTCACCCGCTCTGGTGGCTTCATGGGCCTGTCGTTCGCCATCCCGATCGACGTCGCGATGGACGTGGCCGACCAGTTGCGCACCGAAGGCAAGGTCAGCCGTGGCTGGCTCGGCGTGGTGATCCAGGAAGTGAACAAGGACCTGGCCGACTCCTTCGGTCTGGACCGCCCGGCCGGTGCGCTGGTCGCGCAATTGCTCGAGGACAGCCCGGCGGCCAAGGGCGGCCTGCAGGTGGGCGACGTGATCCTGAGCATGGACGGCAAGCCGATCGAGATGTCCAGCGACCTGCCGCACCTGGTCGGCGCGCTCAAGCCAGGCAGCGTGGCACGGTTCGCCGTGGTCCGCGACGGCAAGCGCCAGACCCTGAACGTCACCATCGGCGCCCTGCCCGATGACGACGAAGTGGTCGCCGGCAGCGGTGCGCCGGGTGGCGCCCAGCAGAGCAGCAACCGCCTCGGGGTCACCGTGGGCGAGCTGAGCCCGGAGCAGAAGAAGTCTTTCGATCTGCGTGGTGGCGTGGTGGTGCGCGAGGTCGGTGACGGGCCAGCCATCGAAATCGGCCTGCGTCCGGGCGACGTGATCACTCACCTGAACAACCAGGCAATCGACTCGGTAAAATCCTTCCGCAGCATCGTCGACAAGCTGCCGGCCAAGCAGTCGGTGTCGATGCGGGTACTGCGCCAGGGCCGTGCGAGCTTCATCACCTTCCGCCTGCCGGACTGACCGGCAGTCTTTCACGGCACGACAAAGGCCCGCCTCGCGCGGGCCTTTCTTCTTTGGCCGGCGCCTGGCCAAGCCCTCTAGAACAATCCCATCTGGGTATCGATCAGGCTGGCGAAGTCGTCGCCCACGAATGGCAGGATCGCATCGGCGACCGGTTGCAGCTGGCGGCTGATGTAGTGGTCGTAGTCGATGGCGGCACGGCGGATCTCCAGCGGCTCGGGACCGGCGGTAGTGATCACGTAGCTGATCCAGCCACCGCTCTGGTACTGACGCGGACGCCCCTGGCGGTCGTTGTACTCGTCGGCCAGACGCGCCGCGCGCACGTGGGGCGGGACGTTGCGCTGATAGTCGTCGAGGCGGCGGCGCAGGCGCTTGCGGTAGACGAGCAGGTCGTCCAGCTCGCCGGCCAGGGTCTGGCGCACATAGTCGCGCACGTAATCCTGGTACGGCTCGCCATCGAAGATGCGCCGGTACAGCGTCTGCTGGAACTGCTGGGCCAGGGGCGACCAGTCGGTGCGCACGGTTTCCAGCCCCTTGAAGACCATCGACTCGCTGCCGTCGGCGCGCCTGACCAGCCCGGCGTAGCGCTTCTTGCTGCCCTCCTCGGCGCCGCGGATGGTTGGCATCAGAAACCGCCGGAAATGGGTCTCGAACTGCAGCTCCAATGCACTGTGCAAGCCCAATTCCTGCGCCAGCCGTTCGCGCCACCAGGCATTGATCTCGGCCACCAGCGTCTGCCCGATGCGCGCGGCATCGGCCTCCTCGTGGGGCCGACCGAGCCAGACGAAGGTGGAGTCGGTATCGCCATAGATCACCGCATGGCCACGAGCTTCGATCAGCTCGCGGGTGCAGCGCATGATCTCGTGGCCGCGCAGGGTGATGGACGAGGCCAGGCGCGGATCGAAGAAGCGGCAGCCGCTGGAACCGAGCACGCCATAGAAGGCGTTCATGATGATCTTCAGCGCCTGGGACAGCGGCTTGTTGCCTTCGCGCTTGGCCGCCTCGCGGCCCTCCCACACCCGCTCGACGATGGCCGGCAGGCAGTGCCGGGTGCGCGAGAAGCGTGCGCCGCGAAAGCCGGGCACCGAGGCCTCGTCGCTGGGCTCGCGCAGGCCTTCGACCAGCCCGACCGGGTCGATCAGAAAGGTGCGGATGATCGATGGATAGAGGCTCTTGTAGTCGAGCACCAGCACCGAGTCGTAAAGGCCAGGGCGCGAATCCATGACGAAACCGCCAGGGCTCGCCTCGGGCCTGCGCTCGCCGAGGTTCGGCGCGACGAAGCCCTGGCGGTGCATCGCTGGCAGGTAGAGGTGCTCGAACGCAGCCACCGACCCGCCGCTGCGGTCGGCCGCCAGCCCGGTCACGCTGGCGCGTTCGAGCAGGAAGCTCAGCAGCTCGGTCTTCTCGAAGATGCGCGTCACCAGCTCGCAGTCCTTGAGGTTGTAGCGCGCCAGGGCGGGCTTGTCCTCGGCGAACATGCGGTTGATCTCGTCCATGCGCTGGTAGGGGTTGTCGATCGCCTTGCCTTCGCCGAGCAGCGTCCGCGCGACGTTCTCCAGGCTGAACGAGGGGAAACTCCAGGTGGCCGAGCGCAGCGCCTCGATGCCATCGATGATCAACCGCCCCGCCGCCGCGGCGAAGAAATGGTTGCTGCGCGCGCCGTGCTCGCGCCACTCCATGGGCTGCTCATCACGCCCCAAACGCAGGGGAATCTTCAGCAGCTGGGCGTGCTCGTGGAGTACCCGCAGGTCGAACTGCACCAGGTTCCAGCCGATGATCGCGTCGGGGTCGTGGGTGGCCAGCCAGACGTTGAGCCGTTCGAGCAGCTCGCCGCGGCTGTCGCAGTAGTCGAGGTCGAAATCGACCTCCGCGTCCTCCCCGTTGGGCGGGCCGAGCATGTACACCTGCCGCTGGCCGCAACCCTGCAGTGCGATGGAATAGAGCTGGCCGCGCGCGGTGGTCTCGATGTCCAGCGAGACCAGCTTCAGGCGCGGCCGATAGGACGACGTCGGCCGGAGCTGGGCGACCATCAGCGTGCCGTTGGCAGTGGCCTGAGCTTCGAAACCGACCGGCGCGGTGATGAAGCGCTCCATCAGATAGCGCTCCGGCGGACGCACGTCGGCTTCGTAGACATCCACGCCCGCGGCGCGCAAGCGCTTTTCCAGTTGCAGCAGCTGGCGGTACTGGCGGCAGTACAGGCCGAGCACTGCGCGCTGACGAAAATCGCGCAGCTCCAGCGAACGCAGCTCGACGCCGCGTTCGCCACGCAGCACGGCTTCGGCGGCGTCGCGCTGCGTGGCCGGAATGAAAGCGGTGGACACCTGCTCCGGCACCCGGACGCGCCGCGGCCCGTCATCGGTCGCCAGCCAGAACTCGACTTCGGTGCCTGCCGGCGTGTCGCGCCAATGGCGGGTAAGGACGAAGCCTTGCTGTTGATTCACGCCGTTTTCCTGGGAGCGATGGAGGCCGCCGATTGTAGCGAGCCTTGCCCGCCGTCACCCGGGCTCGACGATGATCGGATCGATAGTGTTGATATTCACTAGTGATCCTCTGCGTTTCTCATGCGTGCGATCGGCCGCCACCATTGGCACCGAAGTCACCGACAACCCTTGAGGAACCCATCATGAGCAAGCACGTCATCGCATCCCTGATCATCGCCGGCCTGGCCGGTAACGCCTTCGCCGCCACGGCGGACACCACCGTCACCACCACCCAGACGGCTCGCCTCGAGGCAAGCCGTGCCGAGCCGGACCGGCAGGACATCGAACTGGCCGAGGCGCGCACCGCCGACGACGCGAAGGCAGAACGCAGCGCCTCGCGCGTCGAGTTCCGCAAGGACCGCCAAGGCCTGCCGCGCTGGTGGAACTGAACCACCGCTGCAACCCATCAAGGGCGCCGATGGCGCCCTTTTTCATGCCTGGTTACGGCCGATGTAGCCGTCGCACCGCGGCTGGCTTCGACCAACCCGATCCCGCTATTGCTCGAGCACGGCGGCGCAGGCTGGCGGCAGGCGCCGCACCGGGCTGGCTTCGACCAGCGGACGCGGCGTCGGCAGGATCGCTGCGCAGCCGTCGCCTGCCGGGGGCTCGGGCTGGTCGACGCATTCCTTCTGGTCCGCCGGGCAGCGCAGGCGCACGTGCAAATGTTCGTCGTGCCAGGGCCAGGGGCGGATGCGCCGCAGCCAGGAGCGGTCGTCCCACTCGCGCTCGCACAGGTCGCGCTTGACCGCGCCGTCGACGAAGATCCTCGCCACGCGCGGATCGTCCGCGGCCAGGCGGATCAGCTCGGCATGTTGATCGGTCCAGCGCGCGTCCAGCCGGGCGGTTCTCGGGTCGACCAGGATCGGCTGTTCGAGCCCTTCCCGCTCGCTGCGCTCGAGTTGCGGCAGGTCCAGGCGAAACCAGATGTCCACGTCCAGCCCGCTCTGGTGGCTGACGTGCCCGTAGCTCATCGGCCCGCCGCGAGGCTGGGCCATGTCGCCCACCAGTATTGGGCCGAACCCGGCGTCGGCGACGCGGCGACCGAGGATCTGGATGTAGTCCAGCAGCTCGGGATGACCATAGTGACGGCGGCGCTCCAGATCGACGGCCTGGTAGCCGACACCCTCGGCCGGCAGCTGCTGAGCACCGATCAGGCAGGCGGCCCCGTGGTGGCCGATGACGCGCGGCGGGCCCACCAGCGGGCCCGGGACCTCGGACCAGTCCCTGGCGAGCGCGTCGGATGCCGGCAGCAGGCAGGCTGTAGCAATCGCAAGCGCTGCCGGAGCGGCACGCCCGTTGCCGCGCCAAGGGTCAAAGAGACGGCGAAGGGGCGCGGCGGCCCCGGTGATCGTTGCCTTCATCAGCGCTCCTGTTCGCCGAGCCATTCGAGCCCCGGGCGGTAGAGCATGTCATGTTCGCCGTCGAACAGAATCAGCTCGGCAAGCCCGGATTTGAGGTGCAGCAGCACGGGCGCGTCGGCTTCGTCGAAGCGAGCATGGTCCTCCTGCGCATGGATCGAGCGTTCCTTGAGCGCGTCGGGAACCCTGCGGTCGGCCATGAGCTGGTCGATCTGCTCCTGGGAGATGCGGTCCGCTTCGTCGGCCAGGTCGTTGTAGGCGTGCAGCGCTTGCTCCGGCGGCACCGTCTGGTCGCCGATGCCGTGAGCGATGCGTACCCGCACCTTGCCGGCCGCGTCTTCGATCCGCGACTTCGCACTGCGCTTGGCGCACTCATCGTGCGCGTCGGTGCCCGGCGTCGGCTCGCCGCCGCAGGCCTGGGCGATTTCCTCGGCATATTTCTCGCCACGCTCGGCATTCCATTGATACCAGCTGACCAGGTCGTACACCGGGACCCACAGCGAGACGCCGGCGAACAGATCGGGGTTGCGGCTGGCCAGGTGCATCGCGTTGAGCGCGCCTCCCGAATAGCCGAGCAGATAGATGCGCGAACGGTCGATGCTGGCATTGTCCAGCGCATAGTCGAGCGCATCCTGCATGTCGGCGATCGCCAGATCCGAGGCGGTGGATTCCGGGCGGCCGTCGTTCTGCCCGCGAAAATTGGGGTGCATGAATACCCAGTCGTTGGCCACCGCGAACTGGCCAAGCGGAATGTCGATGTTCTGCAGGTAATCGGTGCTCCAGCTGTGCAACACCAGCAGCAGCGGCTTCTCTCGCTCGGAACCGGAGTCGTAATACAGCGCCGGCTGCGAGGCATCGTCGGCCGAGGAAGCAATCTCGATGCGCTCGATCTCCGGCGCCTGTTCGCGCCAGGTGTCGCGGTCGGCGTCGGCCAGCTCGCCCGGATAGCGGGTCACACGCAGGTGCTCGCTGGGGTATTGCAGGCCCGCGGTGTCGCGACTGTCCTGGGTCACGGGTTGTTCGGCGCCAGCCGACGGCTGGTCCGATGTGCCCGGTTCGCTGTCGCCACAACCGCCGAGCAGCGTCAGTGTCAGCGCCAGCACCGGCAGGCACCAGCGGCGCAGCCTCGGGGCGTTTTCGGTTTCGGGCAGCGCACCCGTCATGGGAAGGGAGCAGTACATCGGCAAGACTCCTGGCTCGGCTATCGTCGTTCGGACCGCAAGGCGCCCGATCGAATCGGTCCCTTTTTGCGACCCTGGCCGCCAGCCCGCCGTTCACCGCACCAGGCGCCCTCGGCGTCCGGACAGGTAACAAAATCATGCAGGGCTCCGGGGCAGGCGGCCACCGCCCGCCCCGGGCTCGACTTCAGCGGCCCGGCCGAGCCGCGTCGCGCACGTAACGCCCTTCGCCGAGATACCGCAGCCAGGTGCCGGCCAGCGGTTGCTGGCCGACGCCAGGTGCCTCCCAGTCGCAGACGCCGTTGGGGAAGATGCGGATCAGACGGGCGTATTCGTCAGGATCGAAGCTCACCTGATAATCGCGCTCATCCACCGGGCGCAGCTGGCATTTGATGACATCCGAGGCCAGCGGCCCGCCGGCGACCATTCGCGGCGAGGGAAACGCCGGGTACAGGTCGTTGCATGCCGAGGTGCCGCGGCCGCCGAAGGTCTGCGGTTCAGCGATGAAGCTCGGCTGTTCGTCGCGCGTCCAACAGCCGTCCTGCAGGTCGGCCGGCTTGTTGCGCACCACCTTCTCGGCCCGCGCCGCGCTGCCCGGGTCAGCCGCTATGGCGGCCAGCCAGCGGTCCATCGCTTCCAGCGCGCGGTCCTGGATGTAGGCGGTACGGGCGGTGCGGGTTTCGCCTTCGGGATAGCCCGCCCCGCCACTCCACATCACGTGGTTGTCGATGTGGCCGTTGGCCTCGCGCAGCCGCTCGCGGGTGGAGAAGTGGTGAAACTTCAGGTGAATGTCGCCGCCCGGTTCGAGATCCGTGTACATCAGGTCGTAATCGAGGATCGGCATTTCCGACAGCCCGGCGCCGCCATAGAGCAGCCGGCCAGTCTGATACGCCGCCCTCGTGGCCTGGCGGTCGGCGACCATCCGCTGTTCGGTGAAGTTGGCGTCGATGCCCAGCCCGCCGATGTTTTCGTTCAGATCGAGGAATTGCGCCTTGCTGATCTGCCCGGCGTTGAGCGCCTCCAATCCATACTGGATGCCGACATTGTCCAGCGGCCGGCGGGCGAAGCCCGTGCGCGGGTCGCGACCGTAGCTGTTCACCGCGTGATCGTAGACTGTCGCCCGGGCGCCGTCGGGGTTGTTCAGCGGGTGATAGCGCTCTGCTGCCGGTACCGAGGCGTCGAATTCGGCCGAGGCGCGGCCATCATCGCGACCGGGCACCGGGTCGATGCGCGCGGCGCCGTTGTCCAGATTGCCGATGGTGTTGAACTGGGCAAAGCCCGAGACGGCCCGAAGCTGCTCCGGCGCCCAGGCAACCTCGGTGGTCTTGGCGTAATGCAGCAGCAGGCGCGAGTCGGCAAGGGTGTGCACGGTGCCGAAGCCGACCTCGGGGAAGCTGCACATCGGGATGATGCCGTCGAGCAGGCCCGGGTAGTTGTCGCCCATCTGATGCTGCTGATAGGAGCCACCCGAGCAGCCCCAGCCGATGGTGTAGCGCGGCGGCCCGTAGGCCTCAATGAAGCGCTCCTTGACCATCATCATGGTCTCGGCGGCGAGCAGGTCGTCGCACTGGTTGCCGAACACATTCAGCGACGCCGAGGCGGTGGCGAAGCCGCGCGAGAGATGGCGGTCGTCGAGCACGCCGCCGGTGCTGTTGCCCTGGCGGTACCAGCCCGACCGACAGCCGCCGCCGAAGGTGTAGACCAGCCGGCCGTTCCAGGCGCCGTCGCGCAGGTCGATGCCCGGCCCGGGCCGTGCGGGGTCATCGAGCACGGCGGTCTGGTAGATCGCGCGGTTGAGGGTGCCGGTCTCCAGTCGCACCACGTAGGGCACGGTGTTGCCGTCGAGGGTGGTCGTGGTGGCTAGATCGCCCGGCGGCACGGCCGGGTCGTAGCGGGCGAACCGCCCCTGGGTGTTGCGATAGACGTAGTCCACCCGTCGCGCCACGGTGCAGTTCTCGTCCAGCGCAGGGCCCAGTTTACCGCCGCCCGGATAGACCTCGAATTCCTCCGTCTCGCACATGAAGGGCTGCTGCTTGGGACCGGAAAACACCGGGCCCGACAGCGGATGGCTGGTCAGCATCAGCCCCTTGGCTCCGACACCGGGCGCGGTGGCCATCAGCATGTTGGCGCCCGGACGCAGGCCCTCGACCAGGCCGGTCAGCACCCGACCATCGACCGATGGGTTGAAGGCGGCCGTCACGTCTGCGCCGTTGAGCAACACGCGCACGCCTTCGCCCGAGGCAGAAGACGGCAGGGTGATGCGGATCAGGGCATCGTCGCCGGTGAGCTTGTCCGCGCGGCTGGACAGACTCTCGACCTGGATACGCGACGCGGGCGCGTTCTGGGCGTGGGTGGTGGCGGTGAAACAGAGGGCCAGGGCAAGGGGCGTCAGCCCGTAGCGCAACGCGCGCAGGGAACCCGTTGTTATTGTCATGGGTGTTCCTCGGTCTTGTTGTCGGAGGTCGCCTCCTGCGTCGAGTCGTGCTGCCTGCAAGATTCAAGCGTAGAAGTCGGCCTTCGGTTCGCAACGGCCAGGCGGCGCCAACCGTCGGCCAGGCCGTAAAGATGCCAGCCGCAAGCAGCCGGGCTGCGGACCCAATCACCCGTTCCAATGCGGGGTGGTCTATAACGACCAGAGCAGTCACCGAATCGGCACCCGGGCAAGCGCCCGCCCATCAATCAGCGAGGAAGGCATGAATACCGAAGACACTGGAAAACTGGTTCTGCGCGTGGCGCTTGGCCTGCTCATCCTGCTGCACGGCATCTTCAAGCTGCAGCACGGCGTCGGCGCGATTGCCGGCATGCTCACCGGACATGGCCTGCCAGGTGTGTTCGCCTATGGGGCCTATGTCGGCGAGGTGCTGGCCCCGGCCTTGATGATCGTCGGCTTCTACACCCGCATCGCCGCGCTGGTGGTGGCGATCAACATGATCGTGGCGCTGGCCTTGGCGCATGCGAATGAAATCTTCGCGCTGAACTCGATGGGTGGCTCCGCCATCGAGCTGCAGGCGATGTTCCTGTTTACCGCGGTCGCCGTTGCCCTGCTCGGCGCTGGCCGGCTGAGCGTCGGCGGTGTGCACGGCCGCTACAACTGAGCGGCCACACCTGGACGCTAATCGATTCGCTCGATCGCCACGGCGGTAGCCTCGCCGCCGCCGATGCACACGGATGCCACGCCTCGCTTGAGTCCGTGATGGCGCAGCGCGTGCAGCAGAGTCACCAGCACCCGCGCGCCCGAGGCACCGATCGGGTGGCCCAGGGCGCAGGCCCCGCCATGCACGTTCAGCCGCTCGTGGGAGATGTCCAGCTCGCGCATGGCCGCCATCGGCACCACGGCGAAGGCCTCGTTGATCTCGAACAGGTCCACCTCGGATAACACCCAGCCGGTACGTTCGAGCAAGCGGTTGATCGCACCCACCGGCGCGGTGGTGAAGAGATTCGGCGCCTGGGCCACCGAGGCGTGACCGGCGATGCGTGCGAGCGGCGTCAGCCCCAGGGCTTCGGCCTGGGACAGGCGCATCAGCACCAAAGCCGCGGCGCCATCGGAAATGGAGCTGGCGTTGGCAGCGGTTACGGTCCCACCGTCGCGAAAGGCCGGCTTGAGGCTGGGAATCTTGTCCGGGCGCGCCTTGGGCGGTTGCTCGTCTTCGCTCACGGTGACCTGCTCGCGGCCGGCAGCGGTTTCCACCGCGACGAGCTCGTCGGCGAACAGTCCCTCGCGCATCGCGCGCTGGGCCCGCTCCAGGGAGGCGATGGCGTAACCGTCCTGCTGCTCGCGGGTGAAGGCGTATGCCGATGCGCATTCTTCGGCGAAGGTGCCCATCAGCCGGCCCTTGTCGTAGGCGTCTTCCAGCCCGTCGAGAAACATGTGGTCCAGCACCCGCCCATGGCCCATGCGGTAGCCGGAGCGCGCCCGCTCCAGCAGATACGGCGCGTTGGACATGCTTTCCATGCCGCCGGCGACCACCACCTCGGCGCTGCCGGCCAGCAGGGCGTCGAACCCCGACATCACCGCCTTCATGCCCGAGCCGCACATCTTGTTCAGCGTCGAGCAGGGCACCCCTTGCGGCAGCCCGGCGCCCAAGGCCGCCTGACGCGCCGGGGCCTGGCCCTGCCCGGCCTGCAGCACGCAGCCCATGATTACCTCGTCGATGCGCTCGACCGGCACGCCGGCACGCTGCACCGCCGCGCGAATGGCCGCAGCACCGAGCTCGGCGGCCGTCGCTCCCTTGAGCGCGCCGAGAAAGCCTCCCATGGGCGTGCGCATGGCGCTGACGATGACGATGACGATGACGACCGGATCGTTGTTCGTGTTCATCTTGTCCCCTTCACTTGGCTGCCATGCGCAGGGCGCCATCCAGGCGGATGACCTCCCCGTTGAGCATGGGGTTCTCGACGATGTGCCGCACCAGCACGGCGAATTCCTCGGGCCGACCCAACCGTGGCGGGAACGGCACGTTGGCCGCCAGCGAGTCCTGAACCTCCTGGGGCATGCCAGCCATCATCGGCGTCTGGAAGATGCCCGGGGCGATGCACATCACCCGAATCCCCGAGCGGGCCAGCTCACGGGCGGCTGGCAGGGTGAGACCGGCGACGCCGCTTTTGGACGCGGCATAGGCCGCCTGGCCGATCTGCCCGTCGAAGGCGGCGACCGAGGCGGTGTTGACGATGACCCCGCGCTCGCCGTCCGCCCCGGGCTGCCCCTGGGCCATCGCCTCGCTGGCCAGGCGCAGCATGTTGAAGGTACCGATCAGGTTGACCTCGATGACCTGGCGAAAGCGCTCCAGCCCATGCACGCCATTGCGCCCGAGGATCTTTTCGGCCGGCGCGATACCGGCGCAGTTGACCAGCCCGTGCACGGCGCCGAAAGCGTCCAGCGCTGCCGCCACCGCCTGCGCTGCATCGGCCTCCCGGGTGATGTCGGCCCTGACGAAGCGCGCGGATTGCCCGAGCGTCTCGGCAGCCGCCTGGCCGCGCGCCTCGTCGATGTCGACCAGCACGACGCGTCCGCCCTGCCCGGCCAGTTCTGTCGCCGTGGCGAGGCCCAGCCCGGAGCCTGCACCGGTGATGAGAAATGTCCTGCCGTCGATCTGCATGCTTGCCTCCCGCGCGATGAACCGGATTTCCAGTATGGCCCGGATATTCGCCTCGCCCTGCCGGCCTGCCAATGGCCGAACGCCTCGAACGGGGTGAGAGGTTTTGACAGTGGGCGCAGGTGCGCGGTCAGTCCGCTGCGGGTACGCCCAGCAGCGCCCGATAGCGGCCCGGCGTCGAGCCGGTCCACTTCTTGAAGGCCTTGTGGAAGGCGCTCGCGTCGGCAAAGCCCAAATCCTGCGACAGCTGCGCCAGGTTGCCCTCGCCCCGGGCGAGGTGTTCGAGGGCCAGGTCCCGGCGCAACTGATCCTTGAGCCGCTGGTAGGACTGTCCTTCAGCGGCGAGCTTGCGCTGCAGGGTGGACGGGGCCACGTGGAACTGCGCGGCCAGCGCCTCGATGTCCGGCCAGTCGTTGGCATCGAGCCGGCGCAGCTGCTGTCGGACCCGCGCGCCGAGGCCCTGCGGGTCGCGGTAACGGACCAGGATGTTGCCCGGCGCCCGGGCGAGGAAGCGCTCCAGCTCGGCCGCGCTGCGCCGCACCGGCTGGCCGAGGCAGTCGACGTTGAGCAGTAGGCGGCTTTTGGCACGGCCGAAGCGCAGATTGTCGGTGAACTTGACGCGATAATCGTCGAGACGGCGCGGCGCCTCGCCTTCGAGGTCGATGCCGAGGATCGACAGATGACGCCCCGCCAACCAGCAAGCCAGGCCGTGGATGATCATCCACAGGGTGAAGCAGGTGAAGGCACGCGGGAGATGGCCGGCGCGGTGATCGAGAACGATCTCGGCCAGGCCGTTGCCGCGCTCGAGCCGCGGCGCCAGGTCGTCCAGCGACAGGCGCAGAAAGGCGAGCATGGTCTCCAGCGCCTCGCCGAGGCTGGCCGCGCTCTGGGCGACGCGGGCCATGAAGGCGAAGCTGCCGGCCTTCAGGCCGCGGCTGTCCATGCCGAAGAATTCGTCGTCGAGCAGCCGGGCGCTGAGCCGCCACAGCCGCGCATAGGCCTGGGCGGTTACCCTCGCCTCGCCTTCGGCTAACGGTGACTCGATCCCGGCCACCCGCAGCAGGGCCGCGCCGTCATGGCCGCGCCGTTCGATGTCCAGCAGCGCCTCGGCCACCAGCTGGACCGAGATGGTGCCCTTGTGTAGTCGCTCGCCGGTCCGGGCGAGGGGGCGTTCGAGAGATTCAGCACGACCAGCCAACCGGGGCCTCCAAGGCAGTTGCCGGAGCGAAAGGCTTATCTAATCACGCCCGGCGGCTCAGGAGGTGGCGCGCAGCGCCTGGCGGGCATCCTCTTCCTGCTGCAGGGCGCGCCACATCAGCTTGCCGGTGGAGGAACGCGGCAGCGACTGGCGAAACTCCACCACCGCCGGCACCTTGTAGGCGGCCATTTCCTGCCGGCACCAGTCGATGATGTCCTGCTCGCCGACCTGGCCGACCCGCTCCGGGCGCAGCACTACGCAGGCCTTGACCGTCTCGCCACGGCGCGGGTCGGGCGTGGCAATGATGCAGCACTCCTGGATTGCCGGATGGCGGTACATCAGGCTCTCCACTTCCGACGGCCAGACCTTGAACCCCGAGGCGTTGATCATCCGTTTGACCCGGTCGACCATGAAGAAGTAGCCCTCTTGGTCGTAGTAGCCCAGGTCGCCGGTACGAAAGAAGCGCTTGCCGTCCAGCTCGATGAAGGCCTGCGCCGTCTCTTCGGGGCGGTTCCAGTAGCCTTCGAACAGCTGCGGCCCGTGGCTGACGATCTCGCCTACCTCGTTGGGGCCGAGCTCCTCGAGGCTGGCGACGTCGATGATGCGGCTGTCGACGTCGAACACCGGGATGCCCAGGCACTGCGGCTTGGGCCGCTCGGCCGGATTGATGTGGGTCGCGGCGATGGTTTCGGACAGCCCGTAGCCTTCGATGTAGTGCAGCCCGGTCAGGCGCTGCAGCTTCTCTTCCACCGCGCTCGGCATCGCCGCGCCGCCGCCGCCGATGCTTTTCAGGCTCGACAGGTCGTAGCGCTCGATATCCGGGTCGGAGAGGAAGTCGATGGCCATGGTGGCGATGTTGATCCAGGCGTTGATGGCGTAGCGCTCGATCAGCTGCGCCGCCACCTGGCGATTCCAGCGGGTCATGACCACGCTGGTGCCGCCCAGATAGATCGGCCCGTTCATCGCGCCCTGCATGCCGGTGACATGAAAGAACGGCAGCGTGGCGAGGATCACCGTTTCCGAGGTGCTGCCGTTCCACACCAGCCGGTGCACCGTCGTGGCCATCGCCGAACGGTGGGTATGCACGCAGCCCTTGGGCGCGCCGGTGGTGCCGGAGCTGTAGGGGAACACGCAGTGGTCGTCCGGCCCGGCCAGGTGCGCCGAAGGCCGATGTCCGGCCGCGAGCGCGTCCTGCCAGGCGATGGCGCCCTCGAACGCGGTGAACGGCGACTCGTCGGTGAGTTCGGGCGGCAGCGCCAGGTCGGTGGGCTGGCGCAGGTACTCGCGGTAGGCGGTGACGATCACGTGCCGCAGCTGCGCCTGGCCCACCAGCGGCGCGATGAAGCCGGTCAGCTCCTGACCGCAGAGGCAGACGGCGGCACCGGTATCGGCCAGGTAGTGCTCCAGCTCCGCGCTGTGGTTCATCGGGTTGACCGGCACCACCACCGCGTCGGCCCTGAGGATGGCGTAGTAGGCGATGGTGAACTGCGGCGCGTTCTGCATGTAGAGCAGCACCCGATCGCCACGACCGACGCCCAGATGCTGCAGGTAACCGGCCAGCGCCTCGACCTCGCGCAGCAGCTCGGCGTAGCGGATGCGGGTGTCGTAGTAGACGATCGCGGTCTTGTCCGGAAAACGCCTCGCGGAGATTTCCAGGTTGGTGAACAGGCTGGTCTGCGGGACCGACAGGGTCTTGGGTAGCTGGCGCGGCCAGACGCCGTAGTGGCGTTCGAATCTCATCGTGACGTCTCCCGTTCAAGGTCGGCCAGGCGCTGTTCCTGGCCCCATTCGAGCCAGCCGCGGGTATCGCGCAGCGGCGTGATGGCAACGCAGCGATCGCGCAGTGCGGTGACGTCCGCATCCGGCGCGACGATCTGCGTCGATGAGCGTTCGAAGCCCAGCCACCAGTAAGGCAGCCCGCGGGCATCCCGACCGGCCAGCAGCCGCGGCGCGCGGATAGAGCCTCGCGCCTGGCGCGCCATGCGCAGCTGGCTGATCTCGGTTGCCGGACAGGCCGGAAAATTCAGGTTCCAGCAGCAGCCGTCGGCTTCGCGGCGCGCCCAGAGCGCGCGGATCAGATTGCCCGCATAGCGCTGCACCGGCGACCAGTCGATGGCGGCTCGATCGATAAATGCCTGGCTCAGGCCGATCGCCGGCAACCCGAGCAGATCGGCGCTGAGCACCGCCCCGATGGTCCCGGAATAGGGCACCGAGTCGGCGATGTTGGCGCCGCTGTTGATGCCCGAGAGCACGAGATCCGGCGGTGTGTCGCGCAGGAACTCGGCCATGGCGAACATGATGCAGTCCGACGGGGTGCCGGACACCGCGTAACGGCGCTCGCCGTGGGCGAACACCCGCAAGGGCGCATGCAGCGAAATGCCCTGGCCGGTGCCGCTCTGGTCATGTTCGGGCGCGACCACCCAGACCTCTTCGGCCAGTTCGGCGGCGAGCCGCTCGAGCAACGCGAGGCCCGGCGCGGCGATGCCGTCATCGTTGGTCAGCAGGACACGGCGCAGCAGGGGGTAGCTCATGGCGAAAGGACTCCGTTGCCGCGTTGGGCGATGGCCCAGCCCGCTTCGGCGAGGATGCCGGCACGTTTGCCGACGTCCAGCGCATCAGCGTTGCTGGCGTTGCCCTGCAGCGCGCGGGCGTAGACGCCCTGGACGATGGCCGCCAGGCGGAACAGGGAAAAGGCGAGGAACACGTGCCAGTCGTCGATGCCGTCGCGCCCGCTTTGCTGGCAGTAACGATCCAGCAGTTCGCCCTCGCTCGGCACGCCCAATGCGGCGAGGTCGAGGCCGACCAGGCCGCGCATGCCTTCGTGTTCGCAGTGCAGGTGATAGGGCAGGCAGTAGTAGGCAAGATCCGACAGCGGGTGCCCGAGAGTGGACAGCTCCCAGTCGAGGATCGCCGTCACCTGCGGCCCATCGCCGGCCAGCATCAGGTTTCCCAGCCGGTAGTCGCCGTGGGCGATGGCGGTTTCGTCGCGCGCCGGCGACTGGTCCTGCAGCCAGGCCATGAGCTTGTCCATGGCCGGCATGTCGCCGGTGCGCGAAGCCTCGTACTGGCCGCTCCAGCGTTTGACCTGGCGCGCCATGTAGCCCTGGGGCTTGCCGTAGTCGGCCAGGCCGATCGCCTGCACATCGACCCGGTGCAGCGCGGCCAGGGTGTCGATGGCGGCGAAGTGGATCGCCCGTCGCTCGCCCTGCTCGGCTTCGCGCAAGGCGGGATGGGGCAATACCCGCCCGTCGACGAAATCCATCACGTAGAAGGGCGTGCCGATGATGCCCTCGTCTTCGCAGAGCACATGGGCAGCCGGCACCGGTACCGCGCCCTGCTCATCCAGGGCACTGATCACCCGGTACTCGCGCTCGACCATGTGCGCCGACGGCAGGATCCTGCCTGGCGGCTTCTTGCGCAGCACATAGCGCCTGCCGGCGGTTTCCAGCAGAAAGGTAGGGTTCGACTGGCCGCCCTGGAACTGGCGGATCACCAGTTCATCGCCCATTTCCGGCAGCCGTCCGCGCAGGTAGGACGCCAGCGCCGCCTCGTCGAAGCGATGGGCCGGCAGGACGTCAATCAACTCTGGTCCGTTCATGGCGCCCCCTCAGCAGGCCGTCTCGCCGCCGTCGGCGACGATCACCTGGCCGGTGATGTAGGCACTGGCAGGCGCGGCGAGAAAGACCGCCAGGCCCGCGATGTCGATCGGCTCGCCGATCCGGCGCAGCGGCGTCTTCTCGGCGGCGCGCCGCACCCGCTCGGGATCGTCCAGCAGCGCCTTGGCGAAATCGGTGCGCACCAGTCCCGGCGCGATGGCGTTGACGCGGATGCCGTCCGGCCCCCATTCGGCGGCCAGGTTGCGCGCCAGCGCCGCCTCGGCCGCCTTCGACACGCCGTAGGTGCCGATGGTGGTGTTGCCGCGCAGCCCGGCGATGCTCGAAAGCATGATCACCGCGCCGCCACCCCGCTCGGCCATGCCTGGCAACACCCTGTTGCAAAGCCAGAAGGTACCCTTGACGTTGGTCTCCATGATCTTGTCCCAGGCCTCGTCGGTCATCTCCCGGGTCGGCCCGTAGACCGGGTTGGTGGCGGCATTGCAGACCAGTACGTCGATCTGTCCCCAGCGCTCGAGGGTGGTGTCGACCAGCCGCTGCAGATCCTCCTTGCGCCCGACGTGGCAGGGCACGGCGATGGCCTCGAAGCCGGCCGCGACGAGCTCGCCGGCCACCTGCTCGCAGGCATCGGCCTTGCGGCTGGAGATCACCACGCGGGCGCCGCAGCGCGCCATCTGCTCGGCGATGGCGCGGCCGATACCCTTGGTGGAACCGGTGATCAGCGCCACCTTGCCGCTCAGATCGAACAGGGGATTGGTCATCGAGGCACCTCTCATGACACGGCCTGGCTCAGGCCGGCGGTTTCCAGTGCGTTGCGCGCAGATCGACGCTCACGCAGCGCGTTTTCTTGTTGTTTTCGCTCACCGGCACGACTTGCACGCCTGGATACTTCACTGACCGACGACGGGTCTGCGGGTGAGGCTATTCGCGGTCGAGACCGCTCCCACCAGGGGTCAGGCGATCCGTGGCAGCGGTCTTGACCGCGAGCTTCCAGGGGCCCACGGCCCCCGAATAACCACTGCCAACGCACGCCAGCTTCCCGTCGGGGCAACCGTGAAACGGCCCTTTTTTTGACGCTGTCACGGCTCGCCCAGGGCCGTCAATTTGAAAAACGTCCCCATCAAGACGGTTGATATCGCATCACAGCGAAATGCTTTTCGCCGGACGGGCTGTTGAAAAATTGTCCTGACGTGCTAGGTTCGCCTTAACGATATGCAAAAGGTAATTTCGCACTGCGAAACATTTAGCCAGTGTAGCTGACAAAATCGGTACCGCGTTGCAGTTCTGAACCCAGAACAATTACAAGAAAGAGGATCCGAAATGAAATTGTCGCCCCCGCTCAAGACCCTCAAGCTCGCCGTCGGCGCCGCCCTGCTGGCCGTTGCCGCGCTGGCACCCTCGCTCGCCAGCGCCCAGGACGTTGCCAAGTGGCGTGTGCAGTCCCACTGGCCAGGCGCCAGCAGCTCCTACAAGGACAGCCTGGTACGCCTGAAGAACGAAATCGAGCGCCGCACCGAGGGTCGCGTCCAGCTGCAGCTGTTCGAAGCCGGCGCGCTGTTCAAGGCGCAGGAGACCTTCAACGCGGTCAGCCGCGGCATCATCCAGATGGGTACCATTTCTCCCGGCTACGCCCAGGACAAGATCACCCTGGCGGGCATCGCCTCGGGTCTGCCGTTCGCCTTCCAGCACGTGTGGGAGGCGGCCTATTTCCATCAGCAGCTGGGCTTCGAGCAGATGCTGCGCGAGGAGTCGGCCAAGTTCGGCGTCTACTGGGCGACTGACAAGGTCTACCCCACCGAAATGGTGGTGAAGAAGCCGATCAACAGCTGGGAAGACTTCACCCGCCTGAAGATCCGCTCTTCGGGTGCCCTGCAGAAATTCCTCAACGAAGCCGGCGCCTCCACTACCTACCTGCCCGGCAGCGAGCTGTATCCGGCGCTCGACACCGGCGTGGTCGACGCGGCCCACTGGGGCGCGGCCCAGGGTGCGGCGAGCATGAGCTTCTACGAGGTGGCCAAATACCACGTCAAACCGGCCCTGAACATCGCCGGCACCGACGTCACCATCGTCAGCCAGAAGGCGCTCGACGCGCTGTCCGAGCGCGACCAGGAAATCGTCAAGCAGGTGCTGGACGAGCAATTCTGGTACCGCACCAACGAGTACCTCTACCAAGAGCACATCGCGCTCAGCAAGGCCGTCAAGGAGCAAGGCGTCGAGGTCAACACGTTGCCCGAAGACGTACAGAAGCGCCTGACCGACATCGCTCGCAACACCTGGGAAGAAGAAGGCAAGCGCAGCGACAAGGCCGCCGAAGCGCTGAACAAGCTCAAGGCGTTCCTCGGCGAGCTCGGCTACCTCTGAGTCGCCCATTGCCTGGCCGCCGCCCCGGGGCGGCGGCCGATTCCTTTCGATACTTCCTGTCAGGGCAGAGCAATGCGCGTGATTCGTGCCTACGTGAACGGCATCAGCCGACTCAATTCCTTCATCGGCCGCTGGGTCGCCTACCTGATCTTCGCGATCTTCCTGTTGCTGATCGGCGAGGTATTCATGCGCTACGTGCTGTCCTCGCCGACGTCCTGGACCAACGAGCTGGGGCAGATGCTGTTCGGCCTCTACGTGGTGCTGTCGGGCGGCTACCTGCTGCTGCACCGCGATCACGTCAACGTCGACATCTTCTACGGCACGCTGTCACGGCGCGCCCAGGCCTGCCTGGACATCTTCACCTCGTCGATGTTCTTCCTGTTCACGGCCGCCCTGCTCTACTTCGGCAGCTCCATGGCGTGGGAGTCGATCGGCAGCCGGGAAACCTCGTTCTCGGCCTGGAACCCGCCGATCTGGCCGATCAAGGCGGCGATCCCCATCGGCACCGCGCTGCTTCTGCTGCAGGGCATCGCCAAGCTGCTGCAGGACATCCTCGTCGCGCTGGACAAGGCTGACGACAGCGCCGACGTCCCATCGGAGCACGCCCGATGAGCATCGAAATCACCACACTGCTGTTCTTTCTCGCCCTGGTGTTCTTCCTGCTGCTGGGGCTGCCGCTGGCCTTCGTGCTGGGCGGCGTGTCGGTACTGTTCCTCTATTTCACCTGGGGCGTCGACGCCTTCTACATGGTCGCCTCGCAGATGTGGGGCACCATGGAGAGCTTCACCCTGGTGGCGATCCCGCTGTTCGTCTTCATGGCGATGATTCTCGAGCGCACCGGCGTGGCCAAGGACCTCTACCGGATGATGCACCTGTGGTGCGGCGGCATGCGCGGCGGCCTGGCGATCGGCACCCTGGGCATCTGCGCGGTGTTCGGCGCGATGGTCGGCATTAGCGGCGCGGCGGTGGTGGCCATGGGCACCATCGCGCTGCCGGCGATGCTCGAACGTGGCTACGACAAGCGCATGGTGCTGGGCTGCATCAACACCGGCGGCGGCTGGGGCATCCTGATCCCGCCGAGCATCATGATGATCCTCTACGCCATGATCAGCGGCGTCTCGGTGGGCAAGATGTTCGCCGCCGGGGTGCTGCCGGGCCTACTGCTGGTGGCGCTGACGCTGATCTACGTGATCGTGCGCAGCCACCTGCAACCGCACCTGGCGCCGGCCCTGCCGCCCGAGGAGCGCGGCAGCTGGAGCGAGAAGTTCACCGCCCTGCGCGCCGTGCTCTTGCCGATCGGCATCGTGGCGATGGTGCTGGGCTCGATCATCGGCGGCGTCACCACGCCTACCGAGGCGGCGGCCATGGGTGTGCTCGGCGCGCTGATCTCGGCCGCGATCTACCGCAAGCTGGACTGGCCGGTGCTGCACGAGGCGGCGATCCGCACCTTCAAGCTGACCGGGATGATCGCCTGGATTCTCTTCGCTGCTCATGCCTTCAGCTCCGCCTACCAGGGCATGGGCGCCCAGGCCCTGATCGAGGGGCTGATGATGGACCTGCCCGGCGGGCGTTGGGGCGTGATCATCGTGATGATGGCCCTGGTGTTCGTGATGGGCATGCTGCTCGACCCGGTCGGAATCATGCTGATCACCCTGCCGGTGTTCCTGCCGATCGTGGCCTCGCTGGGCTTCGATCCGATCTGGTTCGGCATCCTCTTCGTGATCAACATGGAAATCGGCTACATGACGCCGCCCTTCGGCTTCAACCTGTTCTACCTCAAGGGCATCGTGCCGCCGGGCATCACCATGAAGGACATCTACTGGTCGGTGATCCCCTTCGTACTCGTCAACCTGGTGGGCCTGGCGATCATCGCCATGATCCCGGAGATCGCGACCTACCTGCCCAACCTGCTGTTCTGACCCGCCGGCGGGCTCTCGTCTGCCCGCCGCGCACCTGGCCATCCTTTCCAACAACAACAAAAGGAACGACCCGATGCCCAAGACGCCCCTTGCCCGGTCCGTCACCCTCGCCGCCCTCGCCGGCGGCCTCGCCGGCGGCCTCGCCGCGCCTGCCGCCCACGCCGACTTCATCGGCGACAGCCGCGCCAACCTGGAGCTGCGCAACTTCTACGTCAACAGCGACAACCGCCAGGACGGCGTGGCGCAGTCCAAGGCCGAGGAATGGGCCCAGGGATTTCTGCTCAAGTTCGAATCGGGCTTCACCGAGGGCACCGTGGGGGTCGGCGTCGACGCCCTCGGCCTGCTGGGGGTCAAGCTCGACTCGAGCCCCGAACGCGCCGGCAGCGGCTTGCTGCCGGGCGGCTTCAACGACCCCGCGCCGGACGACTACAGCAACCTCGGCATGACCGCCAAGGTGCGCGTCTCCAAGAGCACCCTGCGCGTCGGTACGCTGATCCCAAAGCTGCCGACCATCCTGCCCAACGACACGCGCCTGCTGCCGCAGACCTTTCGCGGCGCCCAGCTCACCTCCGAGGAGATCGACGGCCTGACCCTCAACGCCGGGCGTTTGACCGAGAACAGCCTGCGCAGCGAGGCCGGCTACGAGGACATGATCATGTCCGGGGTCGCCGGCGGCCGGCAGACCGACAAGTTCGACTTCGGCAGCGCCAGTTACCGCTGGAACAAGGCCCTGTCCACCGCCTATAGCTACGGCAGGCTTGACGGCAACTACAAGCAGCACATCGTCAACCTCACCCACGTGGCCGCCCTGGGCGACAGCCAGTCGTTCAAGAGCGACCTGCGCTACGCCCGCTCGACCAGCGACGGCAACGCGACGGTGGACAACAAGGCCTTCGGCGCGATGTTCACCTACAGCCTGAGCGGCCATTCGTTCGGCCTGGCCTACCAGAAGATGAGCGGCGACACGGCCTACCCCTTCATCAACGGCAGCGATGCCTTTCTGGTCAACTACGTGATGATCGCACCGACCTTCGCCAACGCCGACGAGCGCTCCTGGCAGGCCCGCTACGATTACAACTTCGCTGCGATGGGAATCCCGGGGCTGTCGCTGATGGCGCGCTACATCAGCGGCGACGACTTCGGCCCGGGCGGCGACAGCAAGGAATGGGAACGCGACACGGACCTCGCCTACGTCATCCAGAGCGGTGCGCTGAAGAACCTCGGGCTCAAGTGGCGCAACGGCACCTACCGCGCCAGCGGCGGCCGCAAGATCGACCAGAACCGCCTGATCCTGAGCTACAGCATTCCTCTGATGTAACCCGCCCAGGTCACGCCTGGCCGATCGAGGCATTTGCCTCGGTCGGCCAGCGGTACATCAGTGCTGTCCTTGGCCCATCTCCAGACGGGGCCGTTGCGCCAGGGTCCAGTTCACCACCTCGGCGGACAATCGGTCGCTGGCCTCGCCAAAGGCCCGCACGACCTGGTCGACCGACTCGCCTCGGCTTGGCTGGCGCACTTCGAGCCGCTGGCTGGCGACAATCCGCTGGCTGGCGTTATGGACCAGCCGCAGATCCAGGCGAATCACCACCACCGGTGCCCCTTCGACGTACTCGGTCTGGAAGGCGCGCAAGTCACTGAACAGCTCCACATCGGCATGGATCTTCACGTCATCGCTGGTGACCGAGGCGATGCGCCCATCCTCCTGGAAGGCTTCGACCAGGCGGTTGCGCAGCAGCACCGGCGCCGAGTCGCTCCAGCGGGCACCCTTGTAGCTGCTGATCCGGTTGCCCTCGGGAATCACCGCGATGCGCGGCCCGCCGAGAATCTGGCTGGCCTGGGGCGTGGAGACCCGCAGGGACAGGTCCAGCGGTGCCGCGGCCGGCTGGCCCGTACTCGCCGGTGAGGCCAGGGTGCCTGGCAACAGGTAGACGGCGATCGGATCCGGCGACGAGACCAGCGCACAGGACGTCAGGCTGGCGAACATGGCCAGCGCAGCAAGGCGCGGCAGACGGCTGAGGATCATGGTTCGAACTCCTGGATGCGTTCCCGCCCGAGCAGGAAGCCGGTGGGGTTGTCTTCGAGACGGCGGGTCACGCGGCGAAGCGCGCCGAGGGTCTGGCGCAGCTCGCCGATGGCGGGTCCCAGGTCGCCGACGCCCTGCAGGCCGCTGTTGAGCGATTCCTGGTTCTGCTCGAAGAGCTGGTCGAGGCGGCTGGTGGAGCGCTCCAGCGCCGCCATCGACTGCGCGGCACTGTCGAGCAGGCCCCGCCCTTCTTCATCCAGCAGGCCGTTGGCGTTACGCGCCAGCTGGGTCATTTCCTCGAGCGCGGCGCTGGTCTGGCGGCCCAGGCCGTTTAGCTGGGCGAGCGCCTCGGCGAGATCGCCACGCTGCTCGGAGAGCACCCGCGTGGCCTGCTCGATGTGGTCCAGCGTGCTGCTGATGCGCTGGGTGTTCTCCTCCGAGAACATTCGGTTGGCGCTGCCCAGCAGGCTGTTGATGTTGCCCAGCAGGTCTTCCCCGTTGGCCAGCAGATTGGCCAGCGGGGACGGGTCGGCGACGATGATCGGCGGCTCGCCGGTCTTGCTGGTCAGCAGCGGGCTTTCCGGGGTGCCGCCGTGCAGCTGGATGACCATGCTGCCGGTAATGTTGGCCAGCGCCAGGCGCACCCGGGTGTCCTGCTTGATCGGCGTGTCGGCATAGACCCGGATCCGCGCCCGCACCTTGCGCGGGTCGTCCGGCTCCAGGCGCAGCGATTCGACATCGCCGACCTTGATGCCGCTGTACTCCACCGAGCCGCCCACCGACAGGCCGCTGACGTCGCGGTTGAAGATCACGTCGTAGATCCTGAACTCACGGTCCATGCTCGATTTGCCGAGCCAGAGCGCGAACAGCAGCGCGCCGCCCACCGCGATCACGGTGAACAGGCCGATCAGGACATGATGGGCGCGGGTTTCCATTCAGGGAGCCTCCAGAAGTTCGGCAGCCTTGTGTGCCGCACGGCCACGCGGACCGTGGAAGTAATCGCGGATCCAGGCATCGTCGGTGGCCTCGACCACCTCCAGCCGATCAGCCACCAGTACACGCTTTTGCGACAGTACCGCGACCCGGTCGCAGATGGTGTAGAGGGTGTCGAGGTCGTGGGTGACCAGGAACACGCTCAGGCCCAGCGCGTCGCGCAGGGTCAGAATCAGCTGATCGAAGGCCGCCGCCCCGATCGGGTCGAGCCCTGCGGTCGGCTCGTCGAGAAACAGCACCTCGGGGTCCATCGCCAGCGAGCGGGCCAGCGCCGCGCGCTTGACCATGCCGCCGGAGAGCTCGTCGGGAAACTTGCAGGCCGCCCCGGAGGGCAACCCGGCCAGGGCCAGCTTCAGCCGTGCCAGGTGCTCGGCATCGCGGCGGCTGAGCCCTGCATGCTCGATCAGGGGCAACGCGACGTTCTCCTGCAGGTTCAGCGAGGTGAACAGTGCGCCGCGCTGGAACAGCACGCCGAAGCGCCGCTCCACCTGGGAACGGCGCACCGGGCTCAGCGCCAGCAGTTCCTCGCCGAACACCCGCACGCTGCCTTCGGTGGGCCGGCGCAAGCCGACGATGCTGCGCAGCAGCACCGACTTGCCGGTCCCCGAGCCGCCAACCACGCCGAGGATCTCGCCACGGCGGATATCCAGGTCGAGCCCGTCGTGCACGGTCTGCCGGCCAAAGCGGTTGACCAGGCCGCGCACCTGGATCAGCGTCTCGGCCGTCGACGCCTGCGGGCCCGTCACCAGCCCATCTCCATGAAGAACATCGCGGCGACCGCATCGATCAGGATCACCATGAAGATCGACTGCACCACGCTGGAGGTGGTGTGCTCGCCCACCGACTGGGCGCTGCCGGAAACCTTGAAGCCTTCCAGGCAACCGATCACGCCGATCAGGAAGGCGAACACCGGCGCCTTCGCCAGGCCGACCAGAAAGTGGCTGATGCCGATATCGCGCTGCAGGATGCCGACGAACTGGGCGACCGAAATGTCCAGCGCCAGCACGCACACCACCGCGCCGCCGACGATCCCGCAGAGCATGCCGACGAAGGTAAGGATCGGCAGCGCGACCATCATCGCCAGTACCCGCGGCAGCACCAGGAGCTCGACCGGATCGAGACCGAGGGTGCGAATCGCGTCGACTTCCTCGTTGGCCTTCATCGAGCCGATCTGCGCGGCGAAGGCACTGGCGCTGCGCCCGGCGAGCAGGATCGCCGCCAGCAGCACGCCGAATTCGCGCAGGAAGGCGAAGGCCACCAGGCTCACCGTGTAGATGCTGGCGCCGAATTCGGCGAGCACCGTGGCGCCGAGAAAGGCCACCACCGCGCCGACCATGAAGGTCAGCAGCGCGACGATCGGCACCGCGTCCAGGCCGGTCTGCTCGATATGCGATGCCAGTGCGGTGAGCCGCCAGCGGCGCGGACGCAGGACGGTCAGCGCAAGCGCCTGCAAGGTCAGGCCGATGAAGCCGAGCAAGGCGCGCTGCTGCTGCCAGACATGGGCAACGGTGCGGCCGATGTGGGCCAGCACGTCACCGACCGCCGAGCCGCTGCGTGTATCGTCCGGCTCGCCACTGGGCGCGTTCAGGGCATCGGCGACGCTGCGCAGCAGGGCCAGCCGCTCGTCCGGCAGCTGCGGTGCCCATTGATCGACGCGCGCCAGTCGCTCGGCGCCTATCAGTTCGGCCAGCAGCCCGGCACCGGCGGTATCCAGTGCGCCGACTCCAGCCAGATCCACGGTGCTGGCCTGGCTGACCCGCGGCTGAGCCCGCTGAACCTCGCGCCGCAGAGTCGCGTAATGCGCAAGGGTCCAGTCGCCGGACAGCTGCAGATGGCTGCCGGACGTCTCGTCCTGCAGGCGCAGCGTGCCGGGTAGCCTGGTATCAGCGTGCATCAATATCCCTTGGTGAAAGTGGTGACGTCGCGCGACCTACTTGATCCTAACAGCCAGCGCCGATGAGCAGTACCGCCGCCGTCATCGCCCGCCTGGGCATATGGGCAACCGCTTCGTGGCCAGCTAGGCTTGGCGCTTTCGCAAACAAGGAGAACCCATGACCCTGTCTGACCCCGGCGACATCGAGAATTCTCCGCAGCCGCTGAGCGCCACCGAAGCCCGCATCCTCGGATGCCTGATCGAAAAGCAGGCGCTTTCGCCGGAAACCTACCCCCTGACGCTCAATGCGCTGGTGTTGGCCTGCAACCAGAAGACCAGCCGCGAGCCGGTGATGAACCTCTCTGCCGGCCAGGTCGGCCAGGGCCTGCGCACGCTCGAGGAGCAAGGGCTGGTGCGGATGGTCATGGGCAGCCGTGCCGACCGCTGGGAGCACCGTGCCGAAAAGGCGCTGCAACTGACTGCGCCACAGGTAGCGCTGATCGGCCTACTGCTGTTGCGCGGCCCGCAGACCCTCAACGAATTGCTGACCCGCAGCAGCCGGATGCAACCCTTCGATGACCTGGCCGACGTCCAGCATCAGCTCGAACGCCTGGCCAGCCGCACGCTGGTGACCCGCCTGTCACGCCAGGCCGGCCAGCGAGAGGAGCGCTACATGCAGCTGCTGGCCGGCAACGAAGTGCCGGCCAGCAGCTGCGCGGACGAAGCGGACGCGCCGGTCGCCCCCTCTCGCCTCGAAGCGCTGGAAGCCCGCGTGCAGGCGCTCGAAGAGCGGCTCGCCAGGCTCGAAGGCACGTCCGACTAAGCCCCGCCGCCGACCCGCTCGTCTTCGGCCCGCCCAGCCGAGCGCAAGGTACCTCGAAATGTCATCGAGCTCCTTGCGGCGGCTTGGGAATTTTTGAATTTCGGCTGTGTCTATGCAGCCGATATGCTAAGAGCCTGCTGCTCTACAGCGCGCCAAGGAAGCCCTATCATCATGCGCATTCTCGTTACCGGCGGAGCCGGATTCATCGGCTCCGCACTTATCCGTCACCTGATCCTCGACACCGAGCACAGCGTTCTCAACTTGGACAAGCTGACCTACGCCGGCAACCTGGAATCGCTCAGCGAAGTTCAGGACAATCCCCGCTACCGGTTCGTCCAGGCCGACATCGCCGATCGTGATCGGGTAAGCGAGGCGCTGCTGGAGTTCCAGCCCGACGCCATCATGCACCTGGCCGCCGAATCCCACGTCGACCGCTCCATCGACGGGCCTGCCGAATTCATCCACACCAACATCGTCGGCACCTATCAGCTGCTCGAAGCGACCCGCGCCTACTGGCAGAGCCTGCCAGCCGAGCGCCGCGACGCGTTCCGCTTCCATCACATCTCCACCGACGAGGTGTACGGCGACCTGCACGGCGTCGACGACCTGTTCACCGAGACCACGCCCTACGCGCCCAGCTCCCCGTACTCGGCGAGCAAGGCTTCGTCCGACCACCTGGTCCGCGCCTGGCACCGCACCTACGGGTTGCCGGTGCTGGTGACCAACTGCTCGAACAACTACGGTCCCTTCCACTTCCCGGAAAAGCTGATCCCGCTGGTGATCCTCAACGCACTGGACGGCAAGAAGCTGCCGGTCTATGGCGATGGCTCGCAGGTACGCGACTGGCTGTTCGTCGAGGACCACGCCCGCGCCCTGTTCAAAGTGGTGAGCGAAGGCGTGATCGGCGAGACCTACAACATCGGCGGCCACAACGAGCAGAAGAACATCGACGTGGTGCGCGGCATCTGCGCCCTCCTCGAAGAGCTGGCACCTCAGAAGCCGGCCGGTGTCGAACGTTTCGAAGACCTGATCACCTTCGTCAAGGATCGCCCGGGCCACGACCTGCGCTACGCGATCGACGCCAGCAAGATCGAGCGCGAGCTCGGCTGGGTGCCGCAGGAAACCTTCCAGACCGGCCTGCGCAAGACCGTGCAGTGGTACCTGGACAACCTCGAATGGTGCCGTCGCGTACAGGACGGTAGCTATCAACGTGAGCGCCTCGGCGCGCTGGAGCAAAGCGCATGAAAGGAATCATCCTCGCCGGGGGCTCCGGCACCCGCCTGCACCCCATCACCCTGGGCGTATCCAAGCAGCTGCTGCCGATCTACGACAAGCCGATGGCCTACTACCCGATCTCGGTGCTGATGCTGGCCGGGATTCGCGACATTCTGGTCATTTCCACCCCGACCGACCTGCCGCAGTACCGCAACCTGCTGGGCGATGGCAGCCAGTTCGGCGTGAACTTCAGCTACGCCGAACAGCCCTCTCCGGACGGCCTGGCCCAGGCCTTCCTGATCGGCGAAGACTTCATCGGCGACGATTCTGTGTGCCTGATCCTGGGCGACAACATCTTCCATGGCCAGCACTTCACCGAGAAGCTCAAGCGCGCCGCGAGCCAGCCCGATGGCGCGACGGTGTTCGGCTACTGGGTCAAGGATCCGGAGCGCTTTGGCGTGATCGACTTCGACGAGTCGGGCAAGGCCCTGTCCATCGAGGAGAAGCCGAAGAAGCCTAAGTCCAGCTTCGCCGTCACCGGCCTGTACTTCTACGACAATGACGTGGTTCAGATCGCCAAGTCGATCAAGCCCTCGCCGCGCGGCGAGCTGGAGATCACCGACGTCAACATGGCCTACCTGCAGCGCGGCGACCTGCGCGTCGAGCGCTTCGGCCGCGGCTTCGCCTGGCTCGATACCGGCACCCACGACAGCCTGCTCGAAGCCTCGCAGTACGTGCAGACCATCGAGCACCGCCAAGGCCTGAAAGTGGCCTGCCTCGAGGAAATCGCCTACCAGAACGGCTGGATCGATCATCAGCAGCTGCTCGCGCGCGCCGACCTGTTCGGCAAGACCGGTTACGGCCAGTACCTGTTCAAGCTCGCCGGGGAATACGCATGAACGTGATCGAGACCAGCCTGCCCGGTGTGCTGGTCATCGAACCCAAGGTGTTCGGTGACGCGCGGGGGTTTTTCTATGAAAGCTTCAACGCCGCGCGCTTCGAAGACGCCACCGGCGTCAAGCGCGAGTTCGTTCAGGACAACCACTCCAAGTCCCAGCGCGGTGTACTGCGCGGCCTGCATTATCAGATCCAGCAGCCCCAGGGGAAACTGGTGCGCGTGGTCGCTGGCGAAGTCTTCGACGTCGCCGTCGACCTGCGCCGCAGCTCGCCGACCTTCGGCAAGTGGTTCGGCATCCACCTGAACGCCGAGAGCCACCGCCAGCTCTGGATTCCCGAGGGCTTCGCCCACGGCTTCGTGGTGCTCAGCGAAACGGCCGAATTTCTCTACAAGACCACCGACTACTACGCACCGGCGTACGAGCGCAGCCTGCTCTGGAACGACCCGGCGCTCGGCATCGAGTGGCCCATCGACCAGGCACCGCAACTGTCCCCGAAAGACGTCGCCGGCTTGCCCCTCAGCGAGGCGGAGTGCTTTGCATGAACATCCTGATCATCGGTAAACAGGGCCAGCTGTCACGCGAACTGCAGTTGGAACTTGCCGGTGACGGGCAGGTGACTGCGCTCGGCCACACCGAACTGGATCTGGCGGACCCCGAACAGGTTCGCCAGCAGATCCGTCGGCTGCGGCCGGAGCTGATCATCAACACCGCGGCCTACACCGCGGTGGATGCCGCCGAAGACAACCGCGAGCAGGCCTTCGCCATCAATGCCACCGGCCCCGGCGTACTCGCCGAGGAGGCGGCCACCCTTGGCGTACCCTTGATCCACTACTCCACCGACTACGTTTTCAACGGCCGCAAACCTGCGCCCTATACCGAGCAGGACACTCCCGACCCATTGAGTGTCTATGGCGCCAGCAAGCTGGCCGGAGAACGGGCGATCCAGTCGGTCGACGGCCAGTATCTGGTGCTTCGCACCAGCTGGGTCTACTCGCTGCACGGCAAGAACTTCCTGTTGACCATGCAGCGCCTGCTGCAGGAACGCGACCGCCTCTCGGTGGTCGCCGACGAGATCGGCTCGCCAACCTGGGCCGGTACGCTCGCGCAAGTCACCCGGCAGATGGTGCTCGCCTGGCGCGACGGTAAAGGCGGCCCTTGGGGCCTGTACCATCTGACCTCCACGGGCGAGACCTCCTGGTACGGCTTCGCCTGCGCCATCGGCGAACACCTGCGCGCGCAGGGCAAAGCCTGCGCCGAGGTGAGCCCCATCGCCTCGAAGGACTACCCCACCGCGGCCCAGCGTCCCCTAAATTCCCGTCTGGACTGCAGCCTGCTGCAACAGACCTGGAACCTCCAGCTGCCCGACTGGGAAGCGGCCATGCACCAATGCCTCGCTACCCCGCGGAACCTGGAGGCCAGACCCGAGACGGCCAGGCAGGACGCCTGACCGACGCGCCGCGCAAGACGACCGGGCGGTCCCGCCCGTCCCGGCGAACGTGCATAATGCGCCAGTCCTACAGGCGCAGCATGCATGACCTTTCCCCTGATACCCCGACGCCCCCGCTGGCGCAGCCTGGCCCTGCTGGCCCTGATACTGGTGCCGATGCTCTGGCCCCTTGAGCAGCTGGCCGAGCGTTACTACCGCAGCGAGCTGATCGAACAGAACCGGCAAACCCTCGACCTCTATGTCGCCAACCTGCTGGGTTCGCTGCGCCGTTACGAAGTCTTGCCGCGCATCCTCGGCGAGCTGCCCGAGGTCCGCGACGCGTTGCTCGAAACGACCAACCCCGCTGCGCTCGATCGCGCCAACCGCCGGCTCAATCAGCTGCGCAACGAGACAGGCGCCGACGTCATTTATCTGATGGACCCGCAAGGCAACACCCTCGCGGCGTCCAACTGGGCCGACGAAGACAGCTTCGTCAACCGTAACTTCGCCTTCCGCCCTTACTTCCGCCAGGCCAAGGCCGGCCGGCTCGGACGCTTCTTCGGCCTCGGCACCACCTCCGGCAAGCGTGGCTACTACTTCGGCGCGGCCGTCCACGAGGGCAACGAGGTGATCGGGGTCATGGTGGTCAAGGTCGACCTGGACCACACGGAGCGGCTCTGGGGCAACACGCCGGAGCAGCTGCTGGTCACCGACAACTATGGCGTGGTGATTCTTACTTCCAACCCCGACTGGCGCTTTCGCGCCACTCGCGCGCTCGACGCCGAGGAACGTGAGGAGCTGGCGCGGCACCAGCCCTACCCGACCCTCGAACCGCGCCACCTGGCCTTCGACACCGACCAGTGGCTGATCCAGAGCCGCGAACTCAAGGAGACCGTCTGGACGGTACGCATCCTCGCGCCGGTCAGTCTGATCGACCGCCCGGTCCGCACCGTGGTCGCCATCGGCGGCGCGACCCTGCTGGCGCTGCTGCTCTGGATCGGGCTGCTGATGCAACGGCGTCGGCACTTCCTCGAACGCCTCTCCCACGACGCCCAGGCACGGCGACAGCTCGAGCTACGCGTGCAGGAGCGAACCCAGGACCTCGAAGCGCTCAACAGCCGTCTCAAACAGGAAGTGCTCGAACGCGAACAGGCGCAGCAGGACCTGGTGCGCGCGCAGGACGAACTCCTGCAGGCGGGCAAGCTGTCGGCGCTGGGTACCATGTCGGCGAGCATCAGCCACGAGCTCAACCAGCCGCTGGCGGCCATCCGCAGCTATGCCGATAACGCCGGCGTGCTGCTCGATCACGGTCGCAACGACGAAGCCCGCGACAACCTGCGGCTGATCAGCGAACTGACCGCGCGGATGGCCTCGATCATCGCCCACCTGCGCGCCTTCGCCCGCCGTGATCGGCATGCGCCCGAGCGGGTAGCGCTGCAGCCCGCCATCGACGATGCGCTGTCACTGCTGGCCAAGCGGCGTCAGGCGATGGGCGTCGAGCTGATCCGCGATCTGCCGGACGCCACGCTCTGGGTGGAGGCCGGCGAAACACGCCTGCGCCAGATCATCTCCAACCTGCTGGCCAATGCCCTGGATGCGCTCAACGAAAAGGGCTTGCCGCGCCGCATCTGGATCAGTGCGGAGCAGCGCGACCAGTGGGTGATGCTGACCTTGCGCGACAACGGCCCGGGCTTCAGCGACGAAGCGTTGGCGCGCGCCCGCGAACCCTTCTTCACTACCAAGACCAGCGCCCAGGGATTGGGGCTGGGGCTGGCGATCTGCGACACCCTGATCCGCGCGCTGGACGCGGAGCTTTCGCTGGGCAACCATCGCGACGGCGGCGCCGAGCTGCGCCTGACGCTACGCTCGGCCAGCGCCGCCGTCGCCTTTCCAACCGAGGACCTTCTGCAATGATCGGCAGCCAGATCGACAACCAGGCGCAGGTGGTGCTGATCGACGACGATGCGCACCTGCGCAAGGCGTTGAGCCAGACCCTCGACCTCGCCGGCCTTCGTGTGGTGAGCCTGGGCGATGCACGCAACCTCGCGGCGCAGCTGCCTGCCGACTGGCCGGGGGTGGTGATCAGCGACATCCGCATGCCCGGCGTCGACGGCCTGACCCTGCTCGAACAGCTGCATGCCCGCGACGCCGAGCTGCCGGTGCTGCTGATCACCGGCCACGGCGACGTGCCGCTGGCGGTGCAGGCGATGCGCGCCGGGGCCTACGACTTTCTGGAGAAACCCTTTCCCAGCGAGGCGCTGCTCGAAAGTGTGCGACGCGCCCTCGCCCTGCGCCAGCTGGTGCTGGACAACCGCAGCCTGCGCCTGGCCCTGTCCGACCGCCAGGAGCTCTCGACGCGTCTGCTCGGCCATTCGTCAGCAGTGCAACGCCTGCGCGAGCAGATTGGCGCCCTGGCCAGCACCCAGGCCGACGTGCTGATCCTCGGCGAAACCGGCTCGGGCAAGGAAGTGGTGGCGCGCGCGCTGCACGACCTGTCCAACCGCCGCGCCGGCCCCTTCGTGGCGATCAACGCCGGTGCGCTGGCCGAGTCGGTGGTCGAGAGCGAATTGTTCGGTCACGAGGCGGGCGCCTTCACCGGCGCGCAGAAACGGCGCATCGGCAAGTTCGAGTTCGCCAACGGCGGCACCCTGTTTCTCGACGAGATCGAAAGCATGAGCCTGGAGGTTCAGGTCAAGCTGCTGCGCCTGCTACAGGAGCGGGTGGTCGAACGTCTGGGTGGCAATCAGTCGATGCCGCTGGATATCCGGGTCATCGCCGCCACCAAGGAAGACCTGCGCCACGCCGCCGACCAGGGGCGTTTCCGCGCCGACCTCTATTACCGCCTCAATGTCGCGCCCCTGCGCATCCCGCCGCTGCGCGAGCGCAACGGCGACGTGCTGTTTCTGTTCCAGTATTTCGCCGAGGCGGCGGCCGGTCGCCACGGCCTGCCCCTGCGTACCCTCGCGCCCGAGCAACGTGCACTCCTGCTGCGCCACCGCTGGCCAGGTAACGTGCGCGAACTGCAGAACGCCGCCGAGCGTTTCGCCCTCGGCCTGGACCTGGGCCTCGAGCACGACGATGTCGCGCCCGCTCCGGAACAGAGCGTGGCGAGCAACCTGGGGGATCAGGTCGAGGCCTACGAGCGTGCGCTGATCGCTGCCGAACTGGCGCGCCCGCACAGTTCGCTGCGCAGCGTCGCCGAGGCGCTGGGGCTGCCGCGCAAGACCCTGCACGACCGGCTACGCAAACATGGCCTGAGCTTTACCGATCCTGGCGGAACCTCGCCGGACGATGGCGAATAGCTGGCGGGTTTCCGCCACCTTAGGTGACACCGCACCGCCGTACCCGTGCGATGCCCGGTCGGCACCGGTAGCCGGACGCGGCTTGGACACAGCAGTACCGCCCTGCCGCGGCGACCGTTCGCAGGTCCCGCAACCCTGCGGGCTAGACCGATTGGCACCCTGAAAGAAAAGGCTCCATTTCGTCATGGCAAAGTGGTAAAAGGCGACAGCGGAAGCGAATCATGCCCATCTGGCACGTGCCTTGCTCTCGCACTAACCGAGTCGGGTAATCACTCCGCGTACGGTATGGCGATCGAGCCGCCGCCGCAGGGTTCTGCCTCTCACTGCCGGATTGCTCTCGGAGCGGTTCTTCACAACAAAAGGAATGCCAATAATGTTCAAGCTGACAGCCAAGGCGCTCGCTTGCGCTCTGTCCCTTAGCGTCGCCGGTCTGGCCCATGCGGCCGACCCGATCATCATCAAGTTCTCCCACGTCGTAGCGGACAACACGCCCAAAGGCCAGGGCGCGATCATGTTCAAGCGCCTGGCTGAAGAGCGTCTGCCCGGCAAAGTGAAGGTCGAGGTCTACCCGAACTCCTCGCTGTTCGGCGATGGCAAGGAAATGGAAGCGCTGCTGCTCGGCGACGTGCAGCTGATCGCCCCGTCGCTGGCCAAGTTCGAGCACTACTCCAAGGGCGTCCAGGTATTCGACCTGCCGTTCCTGTTCAACGACATCGAAGCGGTTGACCGCTTCCAGCAGGGCGAAGCCGGCCAGAAGCTGCTGCGCTCGATGGAAGACAAGAACATCACCGGCCTCGGCTACTGGCACAACGGCATGAAGCAGCTGTCGGCCAACAAGCCGCTGCGCGAGCCGAAGGACGCACGTGGTCTGAAGTTCCGCGTACAGGCTTCGGCAGTACTGGACGAGCAGTTCAAGGCCGTACGCGCCAACCCGCGCAAGATGAGCTTCGCCGAGGTCTACCAGGGCCTGCAGACTGGCGTGGTCAACGGTGCCGAGAACCCGTACTCGAACATCTACTCGCAGAAGATGCACGAAGTGCAGAAGTACATCACCGAATCCAACCACGGCCTGCTTGACTACATGGTGATCACCAACACCAAGTTCTGGCAGGGCATGCCGGATGACGTGCGTACCGAGCTGGAAAGCATCCTGAACGAAGTCACCGTCGCGGTGAACGAGCAGGCTGATGCGCTGAACCAGGGCGACAAGCAGCGCATCCTCGATGCGGGCACCACCGAGATCATCACCCTGACTCCCGAGCAGCGCGAAATGTGGCGCGAAGCCATGAAGCCTGTCTGGAAGAAGTTCGAGGGCGAAATCGGTGTCGACCTGATCCAGGCCGCCGAAGCAGCCAACAAGGGCTGATACTAGCCTTGGCAAAGGGGTCCGCATCGCGGGCCTCTTCGCATACCTAACGCAACATCGACAGCCAGTGAAAAAAGCGTAACGCACCAGTCATCCGCGGCGGCGCCAGCTCAGGCCCCCGGCCTGGTCGATGACAAAAAAGTTTCATTGATCTGTCTGCCGGCTACGGTCGGTGCCACGCGCACGGCTCGTGCCTTTCGCTCCGCAAACAGCTAGTCCATCAGGAGATGTCATCCATGAACGCCCTTCGGCGCGTCTGGGACCACTTCGAGGAAGGGTTCATTGCCTTCCTTCTGGCCGCCATGACGCTGGTGACCTTCGTTTACGTCATCCTCAATAACCTCTACACCCTTTTCTACGACCTTGGCGACAAGTTCGAGGGCGCCAGCGAATTCCTCTTCGCCATCGGCGACTTCATCATCGGCCTCGCTCAGTCCATGACCTGGAGCACCGCGCTGACCAAGGCGCTGTTCGGCTGGCTGATCTTCTTCGGCTTGGCCTATGGCGTGCGCACCGCAGGCCACATCGGCGTCGATGCACTGGTCAAGCTCGCCTCGCGACCCGTGCAGCGTGTCATCGGTCTGATCGCTTGTCTGATCTGCCTCGGCTATGCCGCCCTGCTGACGATTGCCAGCTTCGAGTGGATCCAGACCCTGTTCATCGCCAACATCGGTGCTGAAGACCTCGGCCACATTGGCGTCAAGCAGTGGCATATCGGGATGATCGTTCCCATCGGCTTTGCCCTGGTGTTCATCCGTTTCGCCGAGATTCTCGTACGCATCCTGCGCAACCAGCAGACTGGTCTCGGCCTGGCTGACGAAGCCGCCGAGGCCGCCAAGCTCGGTGGCGATCAGGAGGAGCTGCACAAATGACCATCCTGTTCCTTTTCGTCGCGCTGTTCGCGCTGATGTTCATCGGCGTGCCGGTGGCCATCTCCCTGGGCCTCGCCGGCTCGATGACGATCATCTTCTTCAGCCCCGACTCGGTGCGCTCGCTGGCGATCAAGCTGTTCGAGACCTCCGAGCACTACACCCTGCTGGCGATTCCGTTCTTCCTGCTCGCCGGTGCCTTCATGACCACCGGTGGCGTGGCTCGTCGCCTGATCGACTTCGCCAACGCCTGCGTCGGCCACATCCGTGGCGGCCTGGCCATCGGCGCGGTGCTGGCGTGCATGCTGTTCGCTGCGCTGTCAGGCTCCTCGCCTGCAACTGTGGCTGCAGTGGGCTCGATCGCCATCGCCGGCATGGTGCGCTCCGGCTATCCGCAGGCTTTCGGCGCCGGCATCGTCTGTAACGCCGGTACGCTGGGCATCCTGATCCCGCCGTCGGTGGTGATGGTGGTCTACGCCGCCGCCACCGAGACCTCGGTCGGCAAGCTGTTCATGGCCGGCGTCGTGCCGGGCATCATGCTTGGCCTTGCGCTGATGATTGCGATCTACATCATCGCGGTGAAGAAAAACCTCCCCGCACTGCCGCGCGCGACCTTCCGTGAATGGCTCACCGCCGCACGCAAGGCCGTTTGGGGCCTGCTGCTGATGGTGGTCATCCTCGGCGGTATCTACTCGGGCATGTTCACCCCCACCGAGGCCGCGGCCGTGGCGGCGGTGTATTCGGCTTTCGTCGCGCTGTTCGTCTACAAGGACCTGCGCATCCGCGACTGTCCGAAGGTGCTCCTCGAATCCGGCAAACTGAGCATCATGCTGATGTTCATCATCGCCAACGCCATGCTGTTCGCCCACGTGCTGACTACCGAGCAGATTCCGCAGGCGATCACCGCCTGGGTAATCGAGGCCGGTCTGCAGCCCTGGATGTTCCTGCTGGTGGTGAACATCGTGCTGCTGATAGCCGGTGCCTTCATGGAGCCGTCGGCGATCATCCTGATCCTCGCGCCGATCCTGTTCCCGATCGCCATGCAGCTGGGGATCGATCCGATCCACCTGGGCATCATCATGGTGGTGAACATGGAAATCGGTCTGATCACACCGCCGGTGGGGTTGAACCTGTTCGTCGCCTCGGCGGTGACGGGCATGCCGGTGACCCAGGTGATCCGCGCCGTGCTGCCATGGCTGGCAATGATGCTGAGCTTCCTGATCATCATCACCTACGTGCCGGCGATCTCGATGAGCCTGCCCAACATGCTGGGTATGTAGCACAAGTAATTCTTTCAGCCCGGCCAAGTGCCGGGCTTTTTTTGCCTGTGAAAAAGCGCCGGTCAGAGCGGCTCGGGGGCGCGGCGGCGAAACCAGCCGGTCAGCGACAGGCGCTCGCAGCGGGTCGGCAGCACTTCATGGGGCACTTCGCCGGAGAGGAATACCACCAACGTGCCACCCGTCGGCGCCACATCCAGCGCCGGCGCATCGCTGAAATGCATACGCAGCTCGCCACCATGCTCGGGCTGCCAGTCCGGGTTGAGGTACAGGGCGGTGGTCACCGCACGGCGATCGTCGTCGCGAAAGCGGTCTAGATGCGTCTTGTAGAACGCGCCGGGCGGATAGAGCGCGAAATGGCACTCATAGTCCTCGAGGCCCAAGAAAAGCTCGCGGTTGAGCGTCTGCCGCAGCTGCTCCATCAGATCGAGATAGGCATCGGTGGGATCGGATTGGCCTGGTTCGAGCCACTGGATGTGGTCGCCGCGGATGCCTTCGAGCACCGTAACCCCATCACCCCGACCGATGCCTGCCGGGCGCAAGGCGCCTTCGGCCTCGCGTGTGCGGCACTCGACGGCCAGATCGGCGGTCAGATCAGAGGACAGGAACGCTTGCTGCAACGACCATCCCCGCGCGGCGAGGTCGTCGATGATGACAGAGAAAGACAAGGGTGCAGACTCCGAAAGGCCTCGGCACAGTCTATCAGCGCCCCAATCCAGCCTCGACAAGCAGCCGCCGGGGCACCGAAAATAAAATGCCCGCCAGACAGGAGTTCCCATGCGCGTCCTTTTAGCTTGTGCGTTGTTCGCCTTCAGCCTTTACAGCTTTGCCGACGCCCACCAGGAACTGTACGAAACCGCCGGTTGGCCCGATCAGCGCGCCAACTTCGCCGATGCACTCACCTCCGCTCAGCAGCGCTACCAGCAGACGCTTCCACCGGCGGTGTTCAAGACCCTGGTCAACAACAGCAATCAGCGCTTCGCGCCGCAGGCCATGGACAACCGCGCGTTGCAGGCATTGCGTAGCAACCTCGCCGACCCACAGCCGGCACTCGAGTTCTACCAGTCCCCGCTGGGGCGCAAGATCGTATCCGCCGAGGTGCTGGCCGGTCGCCGCGAGCAACTGGACAAGTATGCCGGTGGCCTGCCCCGCCTGGAGGCGGGCAGCAACCGCCAGCTGCTGATTCGCCATCTCGCCCAGGCCGTGCCAGCCACCGAGGCCGGTGCCGAAGTCAGTCTGGCGCTGGCCGGCGTAGCCGCCGACAGCCTGAGCCAGATGCTGCCGGGTATCCTCGGTGGAGGTCAGGCCCAGGGACTGCTCGATACCCAGCGTGAACGCCTGATCCAGCAGATGGACGGCGAGATCGACAACACCCTGCTGTTCGTCTACCGCGACCTGTCCGATGCCGAACTCGAGGAGTACGTCGCCTTCGCCCAATCGAGCGACGGCAAGGCCTATTTTGATGCCGCGCTGAAGGCGCTGCGTGCGGCTCTGGCGGTCGGCGCTCAGTAATCGCCGCTTAGCCGAGGCGCTCGCGGAGGAAGTCGAAGTACTGCCGTCGCAGCGCCTCGCTCTCGTTGGCCAGGTGGTGACGCGCAGCCGGTAGCCGCAGTACCTCGGGGTTGTCGAACTTGCGCTGCAGTACCGGCAGGTTGTAGCGCCAGTCCACCGTCATGTCCGCCTCGCCCTGCACGATGATCGGGCGGTGCCGACAGCCCGGCGCGGCCTCGATGCGCGGGATCCAGCGCGACAGGGCGCCGACCCAGGCCGTCGGCAGAATGACCGGCTGCAGCGGGTCGCGGGTCTGGATGAACTCGAGAAAGCCGGCATCGCTGGAGTTCTCGCTGAAACGTCGAGGGATCTGATCGACGAAACGGCGCAACAGCTCGTAGCTCACCCGCGACCAGCCCCATGAACGCGGCCGCACCAGCGGTGCCAGCAGGATGGTCTCACCCAGCGCGCCGGGCTGATCCGTATGCAGCAGGTGATCGAGGGCGATCGCACCGCCGGTGCTCTGTCCGAGCAGGTGCCAGGGGGCCGGCAGTTCCAGCCGCCGCGCCTCTTCGAGCAGGGCCTGCAGCACCGCCTGGTATTCGTCGAACTCGTTGATGCTCGCCCTGGGGCCGCTCGACAGCCCATGGCCGGGCAGGTCGCAGCCAAGCACGGCAAACCCCATCTCCAAGCCCCAGTCGACCACATGGCGATACAGCCCCATGTGGTCATAGAAACCGTGCAGGACGATCAGCGTCGCGCGCGGACTGTCCGGCCACCAGGCCTGGGCGACCACTTCGTAATCGCGTACGGCGAAACGCCCCAGGGCGCTGTGCACGCCCGGCCGGTGCGGCAGGTCCAGCCCATAGAAGGCCTGGTAGTGGCGCGCCTGGGGCGACAGGTCGGTCGTCTGCGCCAGGGGCTGCAAGGCCGCGCGCAGCAGGTCGGGATCGAGGGAGTCGGCCATCATCAAATTCTTCAAACGTGAGCGGGCACGATATTCTGCTCTGTGCCACGGCGTGGCAAGCTGAGAAACCGTCTAACGAGCGCCGTCATGTCTCCACGCTACAAATACCTGCTGGTCGGCCTCATCGGCATCCTCTGGATCATCGCCATGCTCGCCGCGTTCTGGTGGTTCCAGGCGCGCTATCTGCGCCCCTTCGATGATCGCACCGCGTTGTTCTCCGGCGACAGTCTCGCCCTGCCACCCGCCCTGGCAGGCACCGGGGATATTCGCGTCGTGCACTTCTGGGATCCGGCCTGTCCCTGCAATGTCGGTAATCAGCAGCATCTGGCCGAACTCATCGCGCGCTACGCCGGGCAGGGCGTGTCCTTCCATGTCGTGCAAAAGCCCGGCAGCAGCGGTCGCCTGCCGCACCAGCTGGCGCGACTGCAGCCGCTCGAGTCACTGTCCGGCGCCGAGGGGTTGCCGGCAAGCCCCGCCGTGGCGATCTGGGACCGCAGCGGCAGGCTGGCCTATGTCGGGCCCTACAGCGAAGGCGCGGTGTGCAATTCGGGCAACAGCTTCATCGAGCCGATCATCGAGGCCCTGGCGTCCGGCCGCCGGGTGGCGGCGACCCATTCGCTGGCGGTGGGTTGTTTCTGCGACTGGCAGCGTTGACGGCCCGCCAGCCGTCGCATCAGCGACGAGCTGGCGGTCTCGCTCAGCTGTGGGTTGAAGGCGGGGTCATGGCCTTGCGACTGTCGATCACCTGACGGAAGGTCGGTGTCCCGGTGTCGTCCAGGGCCTGCTGCATCGCCCGTGCACGGCGCTTGTCGGCACGCCGAGTGATGAACCAGGCGAGGAATGTCGCCAGCGACACGACCAACAGGATCAGGCTCGCCACCGCGTTGATCTCCGGCTTCACACCGAGGCGCACCGCAGAGAAGATTTCCATCGGCAAGGTGGTCGAACCGGGTCCGGAGACGAAGCTCGCCAGCACCAGATCGTCCAGCGAGAGCGCGAACGAGAGCATGCCGCCGGCCGCCAGAGAGGGCGCGATCATCGGCATGGTGATCAGGAAGAACACCTTCCACGGCCTCGCCCCGAGGTCCATCGCCGCTTCTTCGATGGACAGGTCCAGCTCTCGCAGCCGGGCCGAAACAACCACCGCGACATAGGCCGAGCAGAAGGTGGTGTGGGCGATCCAGATGGTGGTCAGGCCGCGCTGGGCCGGCCAGCCGATCAACTGCGCCATGGCCACGAACAGCAGCAGCAGTGACAGGCCGGTGATCACCTCGGGCATCACCAATGGCGCGGTGACCAGACCGCCGAACAGCGTGCGCCCGCGAAACTGCGGAATACGGGTCAGCACGAAGGCGGCCATGGTGCCCAGCGCTACCGCGGCGATCGCTGTGTAGAAGGCCACCTCCAGCGAACGCATCACCGCGCCCATCAGCTGGCTATTGTCCAGCAGCCCGGCGTACCACTTCAGCGACCAGCCACCCCACACCGTCACCAGCCGCGAGGCGTTGAACGAGTAGATGACCAGAATCACCATCGGCAGGTAGATGAACAGCAGGCCCAGCACCAGGATCAGGTTGGAAAAGCTGTAGCGCTTCATAGCTTGCCCTCCAGCGCCCGCGCCTGGTTGCGGTTGAACAGGATGATCGGCACCAACAGAAGCGCCAGCATCACCACTGCCAGAGCCGCAGCCACCGGCCAGTCGCGGTTGTTGAAGAACTCCTGCCAGAGCACCTTGCCGATCATCAGCGTCTCCGGCCCGCCGAGTAGCTCGGGGATCACGAACTCGCCCACCACCGGAATGAACACCAGCATGCAGCCGGCGATGATGCCGTTCTTCGACAGCGGTACGGTGATCTTCCAGAAGCTGGAGAGATTGCGCGCACCGAGATCCGAAGCCGCCTCGAGCAGGCTGAGGTCGTGCTTAACCAGGTTGGCGTAAAGCGGCAGGATCATGAACGGCAGGTAGGAATAGACCACGCCGATGTATACCGCGGTGTCGGTATTGAGGATCTGCAGCGGCGCATCGATCAGCCCCAGGCCCTGCAACAGCCCGTTGAGAATGCCGTTGCTGCTGAGAATGCCCATCCAGGCGTAGACGCGGATCAGGATGGCCGTCCAGGTCGGCATCATGATCAGCAGCAGCAGGACGGTCTGCAGGTCCTTGCGCGCGCGGGCGATGGCGTAGGCCATCGGATAGCCGATCAGCAGGCACAGCAGGGTGCTGACGAAGGCGATCTTCAGTGAACCGGCGTAGGCCGCCAGGTAGAGCTGATCTTCACTGAGGAAGATGTAATTGCCCAGGTTGATGACCACCTGCAGCTGCTGCTCGGCGTAGCTGAAGATTTCGGTATAGGGCGGAATGGCGACGTCGGCTTCGGCAAAGCTGATCTTCAGTACGATGACGAAGGGCAGCAGGAAGAACAGCATCAGCCAGACGAAGGGAACACCGATGACCAGACGGCGTCCGTTGTTCATCCTGAGCCGGTTCATGCCTGCAGCACCACGCCGCTGTCATCCCACCAGTACACGTACACCTCTTCCTCCCAGGTCGGCCATTTCACGTGGCGTTCGGAGTTGGCCAGGAAGGCCTGCACCACACCGCCTGACGGCAGCTTGATGTAGTACACCGAATGACCTCCGAGGTAGGCGATGTCATGCACCACGCCCTTGGCCCAGTTGTAGCCGGGGCGCTGCAGCTCCGGCAACTCGGTGCCGATCAGCAGCTTTTCCGGGCGCAGGGCGTAAGTGATGCGCTTGTCTTCGGCGCGGGTGCTGATGCCGTGGCCGACATAGATCGGAATTTCCAGCCCAGGGCAGGCGATGATGGCGTGGTCTTCCATGTCCTCGACCAGCTCGCCATCGAACAGGTTGACGTTGCCGATGAACTCGCAAACCAGCCGGCTCGCCGGCGTTTCGTAGATATCCATCGGGCTGCCGACCTGGGCGATCCAGCCCAGGTGCATGATGGCGATGCGCTCGGCCATGGTCATGGCCTCTTCCTGATCATGGGTGACCATCACGCAGGTAACGCCGACCCGCTCGATGATCTGCACCAGCTCCAGCTGCATTTGCGAGCGCAGCTTCTTGTCCAGCGCGCCCATGGGCTCGTCGAGCAACAGCAGCTTGGGCCTTTTCGCCAGCGAGCGGGCCAGGGCGACCCGCTGGCGCTGGCCACCGGAAAGCTGATGCGGCTTACGCTTGGCGTACTGGCTCATCTGCACCAGCTTGAGCATTTCGGCGACACGTTCTTCCACCTCGCCCTTGGGCAGTTTGTCCTGCTTGAGGCCGAAGGCGATGTTCTGCTCCACCGTCATGTGCGGGAACAGCGCGTAGGACTGGAACATCATGTTGATCGGCCGCTCGTAGGGCGGCAAATCAGTGATGTCCTGACCGTCGAGGAAAATGCGCCCCTCGGTGGGCCGCTCGAAGCCGGCGAGCATGCGCAGCAGCGTCGACTTGCCGGAGCCCGATCCTCCCAGCAGGGCGAAGATCTCGCCCTGGTGAATGTTCAGGGAGACATCGTCGACCGCCACCGTCTCGTCGAACTTCTTGGTGACGCGGTCGATCTTGAGCAGCACCTGCTTGCTTTTGCTTTCGCCGCTGAGGGCTTTCTTGTAGGCGCTGGAGGCTACGGCCATGCGCGAACTCCCGAAGATGGAAAATTGGCCCAGCCAGCGGGCTGGGCGGCTACCGAGCTGCGCCGGGCACAGCGTCGGGACTTAACGGCCGGATTTGACCTTGGTCCAGGTTCGCGTCATCACCCGCTGGATCCGGGGAGGCAGTTCTGCCGACACATAGAGCCGGTCGAGCACCTCCTGGGGCGGATAGACCGACTCGTCTTCATACACCTCGGCATCCATCAGCTCGCCCGCCTTGAGATTGGGGTTGGCGTAGCCGACGTAATCGCTGACGCCGGCGATGACTTGCGGATCGAGGATGTAATTGATGAAGGCGTGAGCTTCGTCGACATTGCTGGCATCTGCTGGGATCGCCAGCATGTCGAACCAGAGGTTGCCGCCTTCCTTGGGAATGGAATAGGCGATCTCGATACCCTTGCCGGCTTCCTCGGCACGGGCGGCGGCCTGGAACACGTCACCGGAGAACCCGGCGGCGACACAAATATTGCCATTGGCGAGATCGGAAATGTACTTCGAAGAATGGAAATACCTGACGAAAGGCCGAACTTCGAGCAACTTGGCCTCGGCTTTTTCATAATCGGCCGGGTCCTGGCTGTTGGGGTCCAGACCCAGGTAGTTGAGCATCGCCGGCACCATTTCATCGGCCGAGTCGAGGAAGGCCACGCCACAGCTCGACAGCTTCTCGATGTTTTGGGGCTCGAACAGCACATCCCAGGAATCGATCTCGTCCACGCCTAGCGCGGCCTTGACCTTCTCCACGTTGTAGCCGATGCCGTTGGTGCCCCACAGATAGGGCACGGCGTAACGGTTGCCCGGGTCGTTCTTCTGCAATTGCTTGAGCAGTTCGGGGTCGAGATTCTCCCAATTGGGCAGCTTGTCGCGGTCCAGCTCCTGGAAGGCACCGGCCTTGATCTGCTTGCCGAGGAAGTGATTGGAGGGCACCACCACGTCGTAGCCGCTGCGGCCGGCCAGAAGCTTGCCTTCAAGCGTTTCGTTGGAGTCGAAGACGTCGTAGACCGGCGTGATGCCGGTGGCTTTCTGGAACTCTTCGAGGGTCGACTCGCCGATGTAATCCGACCAGTTGTAGATGTGCACGGTGGATTCGGCATGGGCCTGTGCCGTCGCGGCACAGGCAATGGCCGTGACGAGCAGAGTCTTGAGCGTCGAACGCATGTTGGGTCCTCGTGTTCCAGGCCGCTGTCACCCGGCGGGTAAAGGCGGGCTGTTTATGGGAAAAACCTCGAAAAATCAACTGTTGTCGCAAAGACGGGACAACAGCAGGTCTGAATGGGGTGGCGATTGGGGAGAGGCGTGGCAGCCGCTATACGCGTCTGCCACGCCGAAAGGACTCCGGAGACGGGATACAAGACCGGAGTCGGCATGGCTCAGCGGCCCGACTTGATCTTCGTCCAGCTACGGGTCATGGCGCGCTGGGTTTTCGGATCCAGGTCCGGGAAGGTGTACAGCTTCTTGGCCACCTCGGCGCTCGGGTAGATGCCCGGATCGTTGCGGATGGACTCGTCGACCAGCGGCGTGGCAGCTGCGTTGGCGTTGGGGAACTGCACATAGTCGGTGATGGCCGCCATCACTTCGGGCTTCATCAGGTAATCGAGGAACGCGTGCGCGCTCTCGACGTTCTTCGCATCGGCCGGGACGGCTAGCATGTCGAAGAAGCTGCCAGCGCCTTCATTGGGAATGTTGTAGCCCACGTTGACGTTGTTCTTGGCTTCCTCGGCGCGCGACTTGGCCTGGTAGATGTCGCCCGAATAGCCGATGGCGACGCAGATGTTGCCGTTGGCCAGGTCCGAGATGTACTTGGAAGAATGGAAGTAGGCCACGTGCGGGCGGATCTGCATGAACAGGTCTTCGGCCTTCTTCAGCTCGTCGGCCTTGCCACTGTCCGGCTGGAAGCCCAGGTAATGCAGGGCTGCAGGCAGGATCTCGGTCGGCGAGTCGAGGAAGGAGACGCCGCAGGACTTCAGCTTCTCGATGTTCTCGGGTTTGAAGACCAGGTCCCAGGAGTCCACCGGTGCGTCGTCGCCGAGCACCGCCTTGACCTTGTCGACGTTATAGCCGATGCCGATGGTGCCCCACATGTAGGGGATCGCGTATTCGTTACCCGGGTCGCTCGGCTCCAGTGCCTTGAGCAGGTCCTCGTCGAGGTTCTTCCAGTTCGGCAGCTTGGACTTGTCCAGCTTCTGGAACACGCCAGCCTTGATCTGCTTGGCCAGAAAGGGGTTGGACGGCACCACCACGTCGTAACCGGAGCTGCCGGCGAGCAGCTTGGCTTCGAGCACTTCGTTGCTGTCGAAGACGTCGTAGACGACCTTGATGCCGGTTTCCTTGGTGAAGTTATCCAGGGTGTCTTCGGCAATGTAGTCGGACCAGTTGTAAACGTGCAGCACCTTGTCGTCGGCCTGGGAAACCCCGACGGTGGCGCCGGCCAGCGTCAAGGCGAGTAGGGTCTTGGCAAAGGGTTTCATCCGTGCAGCTCCTGTTGTCTTAATAAGCATTCGGGGCAGTGACGTGGCGAACGGGCCGGCCGCCTGACGCACCCGCGCAGTCTGGCAAGATCGGCCCCTTTTTTACAACAGGCCAGACGCTACAAAAGTCACCCGTAACGGCCGCCGTGCGCAGCGTTCAGGCCCGCATGTCTTTCGCCGTCAGATCCAGACAACGGCGAACCTTGGCCAGCAACTCGTCGATTTCGTCGGTGCTGATCACCAGCGGCGGAGAAATGATCATGGTGTCGCCGACGGCGCGCATCACCAGACCATTATCGAAACAGTGATCGCGGCAGCGCATGCCGACACCCTGATCAGTAAAGCGCTCTCGGGTCTTCTTGTCCTTTACCAGCTCGAGCGCGCCGAGCATGCCGACGCCACGCGCCTCCCCCACCAGCGGATGTTCCGCCAGTTCCGCCCAGCGCTTCTGCAAATAGGGTGCCGTATGCGCCTTCACCCGCTCGACGATGCGCTCCTCGCGCAGGATGCGGATATTCTCCAGCGCCACCGCGGCCGCCACCGGATGCCCCGAATAGGTGAAGCCGTGGTAGAACTCGCCGCCCTCGTTGAGCGTTTGCACCACTTCGTCGCGCACCACGACGCCGCCCATGGGGATGTAGCCGGAGGTCAGGCCCTTGGCGATCGGCATCAGGTCCGGCGCGTTGCCGAAATAGTCGCTGCCGAACCATTCGCCGGTGCGGCCGAAGCCGCAAATCACCTCGTCGGCGATCAGCAGGATGTCGTAGCGGTCGAGGATCTCGCGCACCTTGGGCCAGTAGCTGTCCGGCGGAATGATCACACCGCCCGCGCCCTGGATCGGCTCGGCGATGAAGGCGGCGATCTTGTCCTCGCCCACCTCGAGAATCTTGCGCTCGAGCTGTTCGGCCACTTGCACGCCAAAGGCGTCAGGGTCCAGGTCGCCTCCTTCGCCGAACCAGTAGGGCTGGTCGATATGCTCGATACCCGGAATCGGCAGATCGCCCTGCCCGTGCATCGCCTTCATCCCGCCGAGGCTGACGCCCGCGACGGTCGAGCCGTGATAGCCGTTCCAGCGGCCGATGACCACTTTCTTCTCCGGCTGGCCTTTGATTGCCCAGTAATGGCGCACCATGCGCAGCACGGTGTCGTTGGCCTCCGAGCCGGAACCGGTGAAGAACACATGGTTCATGCCGGCCGGCGTGATCTCGGCGATCGCCTTGGCCAGCGCGAGGGCCGGCGGGTGGGCGGTCTGGAAGAACAGGTTGTAATAGGGCAGCTCGCGCATCTGTCGGCTGGCCGCCTCGACCAGCTCTTCGCGGCCGTAGCCGACATTGACGCACCAGAGCCCAGCCATGGCATCGAGGATCTTGTTGCCCTCGCTGTCCCACAGGTAGACGCCGTCGGCGCGGGTGATGATCCGCGCACCTCGGGCGTTCAGCGTCTTGTAGTCGCTGAACGGCGGCAGATGGTGGTCGCGGCTCATGGCTTGCCATTGCTGGGTTTGCGTATCGCTCATCGATCACCTCCAGGTCGTTAGTGCGGTGCGTTGACGGTGGATGAAAAAAACGCCATCCACCCTACGATTACACCGAGAGCATCAGGAACTCGCGCTCCCAGGAACTGATCACCCGATGGTAGTTCTCCTGCTCGGCGCGCTTGACCGCGACATAGCCGGTGATGAACTTGGGGCTCAGGTACTTTTCCAGCTGTCGGCAGCTTTCCATCCGCTCCAGGGCGGTTTCCAGGGTCAACGGCAGGCGCAGGTTGCGGCGCTCGTAGCCGCGACCCTTGACCGGCTGGCTCGGGGTCAATTCCTCGACCATGCCGATGTAGCCGCACAGCAGGCTCGCGGCTATGGCGAGGTACGGGTTGGCATCGGCACCGGCCAGGCGGTTCTCGACGCGGCGGTTCTGCGGATCGGAATCGGGCACGCGCAAACCGACGGTACGGTTCTCCTCGCCCCATTCGACGTTCACCGGCGCCGAGGTGTCGGGCAGGAAACGGCGGAACGAATTGACGTTGGGCGCGAACATCGGCAGCAGCTCGGGGATGTACTTCTGCAGGCCGCCGACGTGGTGCAGGAACAGCTGGCTCATGGAACCGTCGGGGTTGGAGAAGATGTTGCGCCCGGTTTCCAGGTCGATGACGCTCTGGTGCAGGTGCATCGCGCTGCCCGGCTCGCCTGTCATGGGCTTGGCCATGAAGGTAGCGGCGACGTTGTGCTTGAGCGCGGCCTCGCGCATGGTCCGCTTGAACACCAGGATCTGGTCGGCCAGGTGCAGCGCCTCGCCATGACGGAAGTTGATCTCCATCTGCGCGGTGCCTTCCTCGTGGATCAGCGTATCGAGGTCCAGGCCCTGGGCCTCGCACCAGTCGTACATGTCCTCGAACAGCGGGTCGAATTCGTTGGCCGCATCGATGGAGAACGACTGGCGTCCGGTTTCCTGCCGGCCCGAGCGACCGACCGGCGGCTGGAACGGCAGGTCAGGGTCCTCGCAGCGCTTGGTCAGGTAGAACTCCATCTCCGGCGCGACGATCGGCTGCCAGCCCATGTCGGCGTACATCTTCAGTACTTTCTTGAGGATGTTGCGCGGCGACAGCTCGATGGGGTTGCCCATCTTGTCGTAGGTGTCGTGGATGACCTGGGCGGTGGGCTCGATGGCCCAAGGCACGAGGAACACGGCATTGGGGTCCGGGCGGCAGAACATGTCGATGTCGGCCGGATCGAGGAGCTCGTAGTAGATGTCGTCCTCGACATAGTCGCCGGTGACGGTCTGCAGCAGCACGCTCTCGGGGAGACGCATGCCCTTTTCGTCGAGAAACTTGTTGGTCGGGGAAATCTTGCCCCGTGCGATACCGGTCAGGTCGCTGATCAGGCATTCGACTTCGGTGATCTTGCGTTCTTTCAGCCAGCCCGTGAGCTGGTCGAGCTTGGTAGTCATAACGACCTCAAGGTTGATGGAACGACCGCTGCGAGGGTGCGGTCAGCGTTGGCTCGCGTGCTCCCGGCAGGCCTCGGCGAAAGCCTGGAACAGCGCCAGGTAATGCGGGTGGTCATGCACCTTCCATTCCGGGTGCCACTGGACGCCTAGGGCAAAACGCGCGCCCTCGACGGAGAAGGCTTCGATCAGCCCGTCCGGCGCCAGCGCCTCGATACGCAGGCCCCGGCCCAGGCGTTCGACCCCCTGGCCATGCACGGAGTTGACCTGGATCTGGGGTGGCAGCAGCGTGGCGAGCAGCCCTCCCGGCTGGATGTGTAGCGGATGGCTGAGGCCGTACTGCACCTCCACCGGATCGTCCGGACGCTCGCGGTGATCCCCGTAAACGCCGACATCGTGAACCTTCTGGTACAGGCTGCCACCAAAGGCGACGTTCATTTCCTGGAAGCCGCGGCAGATGCCGAACACCGGAATGCCGGCGTCGATGGCAGCGCGGATCAGCGGCAGGGTCGTGGCGTCGCGATCGGGATCGTGGGGCGTGCCGGGCTCGCTCGCCGGCCCACTATAATGATGAGGCTCGACATTGGACGGCGAACCGGTGAACAGCAGGCCGTCGAACTGCTCGAGCAGGGTGGCCTGGTCGAGCGCTTCGCCGAGCGCCGGAATCACCAGCGGTAGCCCGGCGATGGAGGCCGCCCGCAGGTATTTGTCGCCAGCGATATGGAAAGGATGGTGACCGATCTGTTTGGTGCAGGCGCATACGCCGATCAGCGGCAAGCGAGGCATGAGGACACACGTCTGTCTGTCGTGGAAGTCTTGATCGAGAGTAGCCTTGTTCATTTTTTTAGACAATAGCTTGCCAGTTCGTTGAACAGTCGCGCCTTCGACAACCAGGTAAACGGGCCTCGACAGGCCGCACGGAGCCTTCCGGGACCACTATTGACACTGGCCTGGCTTTTCGATTGACTCCAGGCAAGACGTTTGATGATTGAAATTTTTAACAATTAAGGTGCTTCATCATGGCTTCCCAGCCGCGTGCCGTTCAGCTCAACGAAGCGAACGCATTTCTCAAGGAACATCCGGAAATCCTCTACGTCGATCTACTGATCGCCGACATGAACGGGGTAGTTCGAGGCAAGCGCATCGAGCGCGCCAGCCTGCACAAGGTGTATGAAAAGGGCATCAACCTCCCCGCCTCGCTGTTCGCTCTCGACATCAATGGCATCACCGTGGAAAGCACCGGCCTTGGCCTGGACATGGGCGACGCCGACCGGACCTGCTTCCCGATTCCCAACACCCTTTCCAAGGAACCCTGGCAGAAGCGCCCCACCGCGCAGCTGCTGATGACCATGCACGAGCGCGACGGTTCGCCGTTCTTCGCCGACCCGCGCGAGGTTCTGCGCCAGGTCGTAGCGCGTTTCGACGAGCTGGGCCTGACCATCTGCGCCGCGTTCGAACTGGAGTTCTACCTGATCGATCAGGAGAACGTGAACGGCCGCCCGCAGCCACCGCGCTCACCCATCTCCGGCAAGCGCCCGGTGTCGACCCAGGTCTACCTGATCGACGACCTGGACGAATACGTCGACTGCCTGCAGGACGTGCTCGAAGGCGCCAAGGAACAGGGCATCCCGGCCGATGCCATCGTCAAGGAAAGCGCGCCGGCGCAGTTCGAGGTCAACCTCCATCACGTCGCCGACCCGATCAAGGCCTGCGACTACGCGGTCCTGCTCAAGCGGCTGATCAAGAACATCGCCTACGACCATGAGATGGACTCCACCTTCATGGCCAAGCCCTACCCCGGCCAGGCAGGCAATGGCTTGCACGTGCACATTTCCATTCTGGACAAGGACGGAAACAATATTTTCGCCGGCGACGAGCCGCTGGAAAATGCCCGCCTTCGCCATGCCATCGGCGGGCTACAGGAGACCATGCCGGCCTCGATGGCCTTCCTCTGCCCGAACGTGAATTCGTACCGCCGCTTCGGTGCCCAGTTCTACGTGCCGAACACCCCGAGCTGGGGCCTCGACAACCGCACCGTGGCCCTGCGCATTCCCACCGACAGTCCGGACGCGGTGCGCATCGAACACCGTGTAGCCGGTGCCGACGCCAACCCCTACCTGTTGCTCGCTGGCGTCCTGGCCGGGATCCATCACGGCCTGACCAGCGAGATCGAGCCGGCCGAACCGATCGAGGGCAATTCCTACGAGCAGGTCGAGCAGAGCCTGCCGACCAACCTGCGCGACGCGCTGCGCGAGCTGGACGACAGCGAAATCATGGCCCGCTACATCAGCCCGGACTACATCGACATCTTCGTCGCCTGCAAGGAAAGCGAGCTGGCCGAGTTCGAGCACTCGATCTCCGACCTCGAGTACAACTGGTACCTGCACACCGTCTGAACCGACGCGGGTTCGCTAGTCCATCCCTGGATGGGCAGCGAACCACGCCTCGATCAGCTCACGCATCCTCTCCCCTGAAAAGCTCGAGAAGTGCCCACCGTGCACGGTGCGCACCGGCAATTCGCCCAAGCGCGCCAGGCTGCGCGCGTAGTCGCCGAGGTCCGAATGGTAGGCGTCCTCAATCAGCGGTCCGTCGTAGAGGATGTCCCCGGAAAACAGCGTCTGCGTGCGCGCTTCCCATAGGCTGATGCCGCCCGGCGAATGCCCTGGCGTGTGCAGCACCTCGAGCACCCGATCGCCCAGATCCAGCACGTCGCCCTCCTCCACCAGCCGCGTTGCCGGCGCCGCCTTCACGCGATATTCGGCGTAGCACAGCGGGCAGTCGGGGTGGGCCTCGAACATCTCGTCGCCGACATAGGCTTCAGCCAGCGTATTTTGGCCGTCGGGCCGGGAGAGAATGTCCGCCTCGGCCGGATGCACCAGGCGTTCGGGGAATTCATGGTGCCCGGCCACGTGGTCGAAGTGGGTGTGGCTGGCGACCGCCAGCAGCGGCTTCTCGGTCAGCCAGGGCAGCTGCTCGCGCAGACTGACCACGCCCGAGCCGCTATCGACCAGCACGTCGCGCTCGCGCCCTTGAACGTGCCAGAGGTTGCAGCGGTAGAAAGGCCTGATCCAGGGCTCATGGATCAGGCTCACGCCATCGGCGCGGCGCTGCACCTAGAACCACTGGTTTCGGGCGACGATCTTCATCGGTTCCTCCGGGCGCCACCGCCTGGTCACGGGAAAAGCCAGCGCATCCTCAGGCCACCTGCACCCGCGGTACCAGTACCCACTTGCGCAGCACCACGTAGAGCACGGCGGTAAGCACGAACACCGGCAGCGAGGCGCCGAACGCGAGCGGCGAGACCCAGCCCCAATAGTAGGCCAGCAACGCGCCCAAGCCGTAGGCGGCGTACGCAGCCGGGTTGATGCCTGCCCGGTAGCCGTAGCGGCCGCCCGTTTCGCGCAGCAGGTCGCCCTCGTCGTAGTCGCCGCGGTGGATGACGAAGTAGTCGGCGATCAGCACGGCGAACGCCGGAATGAAGACGCTGCCGATCACCAGCAGGAAGGTCTGGAAATTGTCGAGGATGCCCGGGATCTGCGAGCCGGCGATGGACAGCAGGCCGATCACCAGCGCCGGCTTCCAGAAAGGCGTCTGCGGACGGATGTTGAGGTACGACAGCGACGCGCTGTACACGCACATCACGTTGGTGGTCATCACCGACAGGAACACCACGATCGCCGCCGGCAGCCCGAAGCCGAAGCCGGCCAGCAACACGGCCGGGTCGTAGGTCTGCTCCATGCCCGACAGCACGCTGAAGCCCGACACCGCCGCGCCCATGCCCATCGCCAGCAGCGTGGCGAGCACGTAGCCGACCCAGGTGCCGACCGCGGCGACCTTCTGCGTACGGCAGTTGCGGTTGTAGTCGGCCGCCAGCGGAATCCAGGAAAACGCCGTGGCGATGACGATATCGAAGGCGATCCCGGCGGTGATCTCGTTTCGTGGTTCGGCCGGCATGGCGAGCAGTTCGGCGAATTCGAAGTGCTGGCCCATGGCGTAGAACACCGCGCCGGCGAGCAGCACCATGCCGAGCGCGGCCCAACGTTCGACCCGTTCGATGCCCAGGTGACCACGCAGAGCGATCAGCACCACCAACGCCTCGCAGAGGATGGTGAACAAGGCCAGATTGCTGTAGCCGGTCAGCGCCTGCACCGCGAAGTTCAGGCTCATGCCGGCCAGCAGCGCCTGAATCCAGCTCCAGGCCAGCAGGCTCAACAGATTGACCAGCGACGGCAGCTTGGCCCCCTGGAGGCCGTAACTGCCCCGTGCCAGCACCATGGTGCTCAGGCCCGAGCGCTGCCCCATCAGACCGACCAGCACCAGCGGCAGGATGCCGATCGCCGAGCCGAGCAGCACGATCAGCATCGCCTGGCCGAACGGCAGATCCGGCACCAGCAGCATGCCGGTGAGAATGGTGGTCACCACCACGTTGGCGCCCAGCCAGAGCGCGAGGGTGCCCGGCATGCCGAGGCTGCGATGGGTGCGATCGGTGGCGGCCAGGCTGTCCTGGCCGAAGTACTGGGTAAGCTGTCTGAACATGGCGTGACTCCCGGTTTTGCTCTTGTGGTTGGCAGGAGAGAAGGCGGTTACCGGCATGTTGTTGTGGAATCAAGGGTGGAACGGCGGCGCCTCCATGAGCTCGATCAGCAGTGGCCGGTCGCCCGGCGCCTGGCGCAGCAGTTCGGCGAGGTGCGCGTGGTCACGGGCGCGCTCGGCCAGACAGCCGAAGCCACGAGCGATCGCGATGAAATCGGGGGTGTGGATGTCGACGCCGAGCGGGGTGATCTGGCGACGCTCCATGTAGCGCTTTATCTCGCCGTAGCCCTGGTTGTTCCACAGCAGCACGACGATACCGACGCCCACCTCGACCGCGCTGGCCAGTTCCGCCAGGCTGAATTGCAGGCCGCCGTCGCCGATCAGGCAGATCACCGGGCTGGACGGGTCGGCGAGTTTCGCCCCGATGGCGGCGGGCAGGCCGTAGCCGAGGGTGCCGTAGCCGGTCGATGAGTTGAACCAGCGTCGCGGGGCCATGGTGTCGACCAGGTGGTTGCCGCTGTAGACGGTCTGGGTCGAATCGCCGACGAAGCGCGCGCTGGGCAGCGCTTCCAGGAGGGTATCGAACAGCTGTCGGTAGTGCGCCCAGCCGGCGAAGTCTTCGGCCAGGGCCGCGCGAACCGCGGCGGCGCGCAGTGCCCCCGGACTCTCGGCATCGAAGACGGCGGGCGGCAACTCGGCCAGCAGCTGCTCCATTGCCTGACGTGCATCGGCCTGGATGGCCAGCACTGGGGTGAAGTTGCGGCCCAGCTGCGCAGCATCGATGTCGATGCGAATCAGCTCGCCGCCGAGGGCGAAGCCACCGTCGAAGACCACGTCGTAATCGGTCTCGCCCAGTTCGGTACCGATCGCCAGCACCACATCCGCCTGTCGCGCCAGCTCGCGCACCGGCACCAGCGACTGGTTGCTGCCCAGCAGCAGCGGATGGCCGGCCGCCAGCAGGCCCTTGGCGTTGATGGTGAGCGCGGTCGGCGCATCCAGCGCCTCGGCGAGCGCACGGGCCTCGTCCGGCGCCTCGACGCAGCCGCCACCGAGCAGCAGCAACGGCGCCCGGGCGGCGCGCAGGCGTTCGACCGCCGCGCGGATCAGCGCACCATCGGCCACCGGGCGAGAGGCCGGGGCCAGCGGCTGCAAGGCAAGGTGATCGGCCGGCATGGTGATCAGATCCAGCGGCAGCTCGATGTGCACCGGCCGCGGCCGCGCGCCCGAGAACACCGCGAAAGCGCGCGCCAGTATGTCGGGCAGCGCCTCCACGCTCATCAGCGTGTGGCTGAAGGCGCTGACACCGGCGGTGAGCGCGCGCTGGTCGGGCAGCTCGTGCAGGTAGCCCCTGCCCTGCCCCAACCGGTCGCGCTCGTTGACCGAGGAAATCACCAGCATCGGGATCGAGTCGGCGTAGGCCTGGGCCATGGCCGTGAGGATGTTGGTCATCCCTGGGCCGGTGATGATCAGGCACACGCCGGGCTTGCCGCTAACCCGCGCGTAGCCGTCAGCCATGAACCCCGCGCCCTGCTCGTGGCGCGGCGTGACATGGCGAATGCCGCTGCCGGGCAAGCCCCGGTAGAGCTCGACGGTGTGCACGCCGGGGATGCCGAACATCGTATCGACGCCCCAGGCCTGGAGCTGGCGGATCAGAAACTCGCCGCAGGTGGTCATGCTGGTCAGTCCTTGTAGCTGGGGTCGAGGCGGTCGAGCTTGCGCAGCCAGGCCTGCCAGATCAGTTGGCGCTGCCATTCGGCACCCTCCAGCTGTTCGCAGGCATGGCGGCTCAGATGGGCCTGGATCTGGCTGTAGCGGCAGCCGCTCGAGATGGTCGTCAGTTGAATCTCGCAGGCACGGTTGAGGTAGAACATCACGTAGAAGGCATCGGCGACGCTGGCGCCCACGCTGAGCAGGCCGTGGTGCCGCAGGATCAGGGCGATGTGATCGCCCAGCGAGGCCTGGATGCGGCGGCGCTCTTCCAGATCCAGCGCCACGCCCTCGTAGGGGTGGTAGCCGACGCGTTGGTAAAACTCGGTGCTGATCTGGTTCAGTTGCAGCAGGCCGTCGTCCTGCGCCGCCACCGCCATGCCGGCCAGGGTATGGGTGTGGATCACGCAGTGCGCATCCTCGCGCGCCATGTGCACCGCGCTGTGGATGGTGAAGCCGGCGACGTTGTAGTCGGCGCGGCCTTCGACCACCTTGCCGTGCATGTCCACCACGATCAGGTCGCTGGCCCGTACTTCCTCGAACAGCAGGCCGAACGGGTTGATCAGAAAGCGCGGCTCCTCGCCCGGCAGGCGTACGGAAAAATGGGTGTAGAGGGTGTCGTCCCAGCCGAACAGCGCGGCCAGCCGGTAGGCCGCGGCCAGGTCCCGGCGCAGGGTGGCGATGTCGTCGTTCATGTCCGGTCCGTCTCCAGGCCGATGAAGCGCCGAACGCGCTCGCTGCCGTGGTTGCGAATCGCCTCGGGCGAGGCGTCCAGGCCGATGTGACCGTCCTCCATGAACACCACGCGGTCGGAGATCGACAGCGCGAAGTCCATCTCATGGGTGACGATGAGCATGGTCATGCCCTCGCTGGCCAGATCGCGGATCACGTTAAGCACGTCGCCGACCAGTTCTGGGTCGAGCGCCGAGGTGGGTTCGTCGAACAGCATGATGTCCGGCTTCATCGCCAGCGCGCGGGCGATCGCCACGCGTTGCTGCTGGCCGCCGGAGAGCTGATGCGGGTATTTCTCGGCATGGGCCAACAGGCCGACCTTGTCGAGCAGCGCCAGGGCCTGCTGGCGCAGGGTCGCGGTATCGCCCAGACGGTGATAACGCGGCGCCAGCAGCACGTTGTCGACAATGGTGCGGTGCGGGAACAGGTTGAAGCTCTGGAACACCATGCCGATGCGCCGCACGCCGGCACGCAGGCGGCGGCTGTCAGGCGCATCGCCGGCATGGATGAAGCTTTCGCCGAAGAGCACGATTTCGCCTTCGTCGATGCGCTCCAGGCCGTTGACCGTGCGGATCAGCGACGTCTTGCCCGAACCGGATGGGCCGATGATCGAGATGACCTCGCCCGGACGCACCCGCAGGTCGATGCCCTTGAGCACGTGGTGGTTGCCGTAGCGCTTGTGCACGCCATTGAGACGCAGCGCGTCGGGCATGCCCGCACGCGGGCTCTGCGCGGTCGCCGCGGTGGATGCCGGCAGGCTTTCGCGCAGAGTTTGCAGACGCGCGCCTTCCAGGGTTTCGGACTTGCGTCGGCTCAGGTCAAGGTGCCGTTCGAGGTACTGCAGCAGCCAGCCGAACAGGCTCACGATCAGCACGTAGTAGAGCGCCACCGCGCCGAGGGTCTCGAGCACCAGGAAGTTCTGCGCATAGAGGCGCTGGCCCACCAGCAGCAGCTCGGTAAGCGAGATCACCGACACCAGCGAGGTCAGCTTGACGATGGTGACGTACTCGTTGGTCAGCGTCGGCAGGGCGATGCGAAACGCCTGCGGCACCACGATCAACCGCTGCGTGCCGAGCCCGCGAATGCCCAGTGCCCGCGCCGCCTCCCGCTGGCCCTTGGCGACCGAGAGCAGCCCGCCGCGATGAATCTCGGCCATGTAGGCCGCCTCGGTGAGCACCAGCGCGAACAGGCCGGCGTAGAACGGCTGGGACAATATCGGGCCACTGCCGGGAAACAGCTGCGGCAGGTTGTAGACGAAGATCAGCAGTACCAGCAACGGCACGCTGCGGAAGAACCAGACATAGATCGAAGCCGGCATACGCACCCAGGCGTGCAGCGACTGCTTGGCGCTGGCCAGGCCAAAGCCGATCAGCATGCCGATCAACCAGGCCAGGGTACTCAGCTTGACCACCGTCCAGCTGGCCTTCCAGAAGGCCGGCATGGAGAACATCGAGAAGAAATACGTCCATTCGAATGGCATGCGTCACCTCTAGCCTAGGGTCGCGATCCTGCGGCCCCGGTGGGTCGTCGCGCGGCGCAGACACGCGCCGCGCAGGGCGATCAGGCTTCTTCCAGACCGTACTTGGCCAGCAGCTGCTCGTAGTCGCCGCTCTGCTTGAAGTCATCGAGTGCGGTCTTGAGCGCATCGAGCAGTTGGGTGTTGCCCTTCTTCACATAGATGCCCAGCGTTTCCGGGTAGATCGACTCAGGCGTGGTGACGACGATGCGCCCGCGCGACTTCTCCACCATTAGCTGCGAGGCGCTGGCGATTTCCAGGTGCGCCTGGATGTGCCCGGAGAGCAGCGCCTGGGAAGTTTCCGAGCTGGTCGGGTATTCGTTGACGGTGATCGCGCCCTTGCCCTGCTCGGTGCAATAGCCGGCCGACAGCTCGTTGAGCTTCTTGATCCAGGACGTGCCCTGCTGCAGCCCGACGGCCAGGCCGCACAGCTCCTGCTCGGTCGCAGGCTTACGCTCGGCATCGGCGCGTACCATGATTGCCGCGCCGGTCTTGGCGTAGGGGATGGCGTCGGCCTGTTCGAGGCGCTCGGGCAGGATGTACATGCCGGAGATGATGGTGTCGAAGCGGTTGGCGTTCAGCCCCAGGATCAGGTTGGGAAAGCGCGTGTCCGAGAAGGTCGCCTCCAGGCCCATCCGCTTGGCCAGCTCGGCGGACACTTCCGGATCGAACCCGACCACCTTGTCGCCTTCGTAGTATTCGAACGGCGGGTAGGCGATCTCCATGCCCACCTTGAGCTCGCCACGGGTGGCGGTCTTGGGTGTGTCGGCGGCGACAGCACCGAGGGTGGCGCCCAGTAGCAGCGCGCCCAGGCCGCCGAGGTAAAGAGTCTTCAGGCTTTTCATCGTTATGTTCTCCAAAGGCTTTAAAGGTCGTCGGCAGCGAATCAGGTCGCGCTCGGCTGATGCTTGAGGTGGCCGAAGCTCGAGGGTTTGCGGGCGCGTTCGGGCAGTTGCAGGTCCCCGGCCTCGACGCGTCTTTTCAGATATTGATAGGTCTGCAGCGCCTGGCTCCACATGTGCTCGCCGATACTCAGCGGCTCGTAACGGGTGCCGGCCTCGGCGAATTGCGGCAGCGGGCGAATCTGGGTGTGGTAGTCGCAGGCGTAGAACAGCGGGAAGGAATAGCGCTCCTCGGCCACCTTGCGTACCCGGTGGGCGGTGGCGACGAAGGTGCCGGCGGTCATCACCTCGAGCATGTCGCCGATATTGACGACGAAGGCGCCCTCCACCGGCGGCGCGTCGATCCAGTCGCCCAGATCGTTCATCACCTCCAGCCCCGGGCGGTCGGCCAGCAGGATGGTGAAGCACTCGTAGTCGGTGTGGGCGCCGATGCCCGGGGCGTCCTGCGCCTCGCCGTCGTAGGGGTAGTGGATCAGCCGCAGCTTGGATGGCGGAAAGTTCGCTACGCCGTCGAAGGCATCCTCGGCCAGCCCCAGGGCCAGGGCGAAGCCGCGAAACAGCTGGCGCCCGAGACCAAACACCGCGGCGTAATAGGCTTGCGCCGCCTCCCTGAAGCCCGGCAGCTCGGGCCAGCGGTTCGGCCCCAGCAGGGGCGTGCCAGCGAGCACCAATGGGTTGTCGGCGGGCACTTCGAAACCGATATCGAAGGCTTCCTTGTGGTCCGGCTTGCCCTTCGAATAGACCTCTTCACCCTCGGGCACGTAGCCCTTGTGGCTTTCCGAGGCGCCGATGTAATGGCGCATCTTGGTTTCGAAGGATTGGGCGAAGAAGTCCTCGGCGGCGCGGTGCAGGCCGTCGATCAGCGACGGCTCGATGCGATGGCCGGTGATGTAGAGAAAGCCCACCTCGCGCGCCGCCTTGCCAAGCTGGTCGGCCACCGCCTGGCGTCGGGCCAGATCGGGGCTGAACAGGTCGCCGATGTCGATCACCGGGATACGGGTGAAATGCTTGGCGCTGCCGCTCATGGAATCGCTCCTTGCTAGTGGCCGAGAAATCGATGGAAGTGATGCCGCTCGGTGCGCGCCATCCACTGGTTCAGCTGCCAGAGGTCGGCGACCGGCACGTCGGTAAAGGGCAGGTGATGCAAATAGCCGTCCGGGCCGAACTCGGGGGTGAGCGTGGTGCCAGCGAAGCCGCGCCGTTGCTGGCTGCTCCAGACGCTCTCCCAGTGGCGCTGGTGAAAGGCCAGTGCGTCGGCGTACTCGGGCGCACCAGGATGGGGCACCTGCGGCCCCTGGTCGTAACCGACACGGGCCTGGATGTGGTGCACGCGCTCGACGAAGGGCGTCAGGTCGTCGGCCGGATCGTCCAGCAACCGCTCGCAGGTCACCACCCAGTGGCTGATGTCGCTGGTGAAGCGCAGCGCCGGCAGCTGGCGAATCAGGTCCAGCGTGACCCAGGGGCTATAGAGCGAACGGGCGCGGTGGGTCTCGAAGCTCAGCAGCAGACCGGCACGCTCCCCGAGCTCCATCGCGGCACCGAAAAAGTCGACCTGCTCGGCCTGGCTCCAGCGGTCATTGCCGGCCAGCAGGTTGATGAAGCGCGGCTCGAGCTCGGCGGCCAGCGCCAGCTTGCGCGCCAGGTCTGCCAGGTGCATCGCCGGGGTGTCGGACTGGCGCGGCAACACTGGCGTCGAAGTGAACAGCACGCAGATGTAGGGCACTGCGTTGTCGCGCAGAAAGCGGCCGAAACGGCTGCGTTCGGCCCCAGCTTCAGGCAGGCGCGCCTCGATACCGTCGAAGCCGGCGCCGCGTAGTTCATCGAGTACCTGGGGCCAGGGGCTGCGATTGCCCCAGAGGGTGCGAAATATCTCGAGCTTCATGCTGCATCCTGCTACCGGTTAGGGTCCGGCCGCGCCGGGCGGGCCGCGGGGTGTCCGTGTCAGCGCCTGATCACGCCAGGCATCACGCAGAGCATTTCGTAGAGCAGATTGGCGCCGAGCAGCGCGGTGTTGCCGGTGGTGTCGTAGGGTGGCGAGACCTCCACCAGGTCGCCGCCGATCAGCTCCAAGCCTTGGCAGCCGCGGATGATTTCCAGCGCCTGGATGGTGGTCAGCCCGCCGACTTCCGGGGTGCCGGTGCCCGGCGCCCAGGCCGGGTCAATACCGTCGATGTCGAACGACAGGTACACCGGCCCGCCACCGACGCGCTCGCGCACCTCGGCCATCAGCGGTTCGAGCGACCGGTGCCAGCATTCTTCGGCCTGCACCACGCGAAAGCCCTGGGTGCGACACCAGTTGAAGTCTTCAGCGGTGTACCCCTGGGCACGCAGGCCGATCTGCACCACACGGTCGCAGTCGAGCAGGTCTTCCTCGACCGCGCGGCGGAAGGTAGTGCCGTGGGCGATCTTCTCGCCGAACATGTGATCGTTGACGTCGGCATGGGCATCGACATGCACCAGCCCGACCTTGCCGTACTTCTTCTTCATCGCCCGCAGAATCGGCAGCGTCAGGGTGTGGTCGCCGCCCAGGGTCAGCGGGATCACCCCGTGTTCGAGGATGCGGTCATAGGCCTGCTCGATGATCCGCACGGTGTCGAGCAGGTTGAAGGTATTGATCGCCACGTCGCCGATGTCCGCCACGCTCAGCGAGTCGAACGGCGCGGCGCCGGTGGCCATGTTGTAGGGACGAATCATCACCGACTGGGCGCGAATCTCCCGCGGGCCGAAGCGCGTTCCGGCACGCAGCGAGGTGCCGATATCCAGCGGAATGCCGACGAAAGCGACGTCCAGCCCGGCGGGGCTGTCCACCACCGGCAGGCGCATCATGCTGGCGATGCCGCCAAAGCGCGGCATTTCGTTGCCTCCCAGCGGCTGGTGCAAGGTCTTTTCCAACGGACGGCCCTCATGTCGATGCGATCGTTGAGAGCCATCTTGGCCAGCACGCCGGAACGGAAGAATCGGCCGGAGCAAATAATCAGTTCAGAGATTTCTAAACTATCGACATGCCTCGCTCATCATCGGACCGCGGGCTGCACCCTGTCCCGCCTGCCTTGACCCGCGCCGGATAGGCATTAAGCTGCGCGCCTGTCCGACCTCACGAGGCGCCGCCATGGCCGACCAGCTGATCATCGTGCCGCAGATTTCCAGCTACCCAGGCCACGAAGCCCGTGCCCACGCCATTGTCCGCTGGCTGGCCCACCGCAACATCGTCGAGACGGTGCCGACCACCTGCGGGCGCACCGGCAACCGCATGGCCCATGCGCTGGCCCCCGGTGCCCGGCAAGTCGCGCAGCATCCAGCCAGGCTGCCCTTCGACGAGCCAGTCAACGGTCTGGAAGTCATCACCCGCCGCTGCATCTATACCCCGACGCAGGGTTTCAAGGAGGAAGCCGGCTGCCCCGAATGCCGTCGGGAGATTGGCGAGGCCCTGTTCGACAGCCTCGAAGACTGGATGCCCGGCCACACCGACCACTTCCGCTGCCCGGAATGCGGCCATGAAGACGACATCAACGGCTTCCTGTTTCTGCAGCCCTGCGCGTTCTCGAACCTGGGCTTCATCTTCAACGACTGGGGCAAGGCGGGATTTACCCAGGCCTTTCTCGACGAGTTTCGCGAGCGCCTGGGGTTCGACCTGACCCAGGTCCGCGTGGCCTGCGAGTGAGCGCCCAGGCGCCGATCAGGGAATCGTGGCTTTGGCTTGGGCGACCAGCGTGGCATTGTCCGGCCGGATGCTGATCGCGTTGTTCAGGTCCACCACCGGCAGGTAGTAATAGCGGGTGTCGATTCCCTTGCGGCCCATCCGCCCGTGCAGGGAGTCGGCCACCACCGGGTCATCCACGTTCAGGTAGCGGAACCTGACCCCTGCGCTCGACAGCGCGCGAAGCGTGCCCTGGGTATAGCCGCAGCTGTCGCGGCCGTAGACCACCAGATAGGGCCGGTCTTCGAGCGGCTCGACCGAACGCGCCTGCCAGTACGTCCAACCCTTGTGGCCCGCCGCGATCAGCAGGACGCAATAGAGCAGTTTCTTCATTCCCTGAACCTCGCCTGTCGATGCCGAGCCGCGCGGCCTCATGCTATCGCCTGGTGGGGGCCGCCGCCATCGTCAGCCGGGCAAGGCGATGCCCGGGACCTGGCCGATGGCGTAGGCCAGGGCATTGAGGTTGTAGGGTTTGGTCACCACGGGCACCTGGTCGAAGCGCTCGGGAATGGCCGTCCGCGCACCGTAGCCGGTGGCGAACAGGAACGGATGCTGCCGGGCCTCCAGCTCCGCCGCGATGCCCAGGCTGGTTTCGCCGGCGAGGTTGACGTCGAGCACCGCCAGGTCGAAGCGATCCAGGCGCAACGCACGCCGGGCGTGATCCAGCGAGCCGGCGATTTCCACCTGGACGCCGACATCTTCGAGCATGGCCTGGGCGTCTAGGGCGATCATCATGCTGTCCTCGACCAGCAGCAGACGAAGCCCGGCGAGCGAGCTGGCGTTTGGCGGCTTGACCGTATCGCGCGGCTGCTCTCGATCGACGCCCGCCGAGACATGCGCCGGCGGTACCTGGAAGCAGGCGAACAGGCCCTCGGGACGAAACTCCACGCGCGCCTCGCCCTGCAGTTCGAAAGGAATGGTGCGCTCGGTCACGATACTGCCGAAGCCACGACGGGTCGGAGGCTGCACCTCGGGGCCGCCGCTTTCGTTCCACTCGATCACCAGGCCGCGCCCTTCGATCAGCTGCCAACTCACCGTCAGCTGCCCCTCCGGCACGCTCAGGGCGCCGTACTTGGCGGCGTTGGTCATCATCTCGTGGAACACCAGCGCCAGCGTCTGGTAGCTGCGCACGTCCAGCAGCACGGCGCTGCCGGAGAGCTGGATGCGTTCGTCCAGCTCATCCCGGCCGTTCCAAGCCCGCGCCTCGGATTCAAGCAGCGCCCGCAACTGGGTACAGGTGCCGCTGGGCGCGTTGATCTGATCGTGGGCGCTGGCGAGCGCCTGGATGCGGTGCTCCATCTCCTCCGTGAACGCCTCGACCGAAGTGGCCTGCTGGGCGCTCTGACGGGTGGTGGCCAGCACCAGGCTGAGCACGTTCTTGATTCGATGATTGAGTTCGGCGATGAGCAGCGACTGACTGTCCTGGGCGCGCTGGCGCTCCGAGGCGATCAGCTCCGAGCGCCGCAGCACGACCTCCAGCAGGGCGACCCGCAGCGTCTCGGCGACCCGCAGCTCGCTCGATGTCCAGGGCTGGGCGTGACACCGCACGGTTTCGCGCCAGACCTCGAAACTGTGCCGCGGGTGGAGCTGGCCCGTCGACGTATCGCGCTGCATGGCCTTGTCCGGGTTGCCGCCCCAGGTGACGGTCTGGATCACTTCGCGACGAAAGAACAGCAGGTAATCCTGCGCCGCCCTTGAAATGGGAATGGCCAGCACACCGCTGGCGCGATCGGCGAAACGCGCAGCCGGCGCGAAATGCTCGGCCAGCGATGACGTCGCGTAGATGCGATCGACCGGCTTCTGCCCGAGGAACGCGATCAGCTCGGCGATCGCCTCGTCGGGCGGCAGCACGCCCTGCCCGCTGAGCTGGCCGTTCGACCAGACCGCCAGGCCGTCGCTGGCGATCATCGCATTGAGCATGTCGGCGTAGCGGCCCAGGTCCTCGAATACCGTGTCGCGCGGCGACATGGCGGACAGCAGCCGGTCGTGGGCGCTCTGCGCCTTGGACAGGCGATGCTGTTCCTGCTCCTGTTCGCGCACGTCGATCTGCAGTGAGAGCATCTGCCCGAACAGCTCCGCCGCCGAACACAAGGCGCCGCTCAGGTAATGCGGCTCGCTGTGGTGACAGGCGATCAGGCCCCACAGCTTGTCGCCGCGCATCAGGCTCACGGTGAGGGTCGCGCGTACGTTCATGTTGCGCAGGTACTGGATATGCACGGGCGAAACGCTGCGCAGCGCCGCCAGCCCCAGGTCGAGCGGCTGCCCGTCGGGGCCGCGCCCGGGCAGCACCGGGACCGGCACATAGTCGACATCCGGGATCAGCCGCAGCGGCTGGCGCCGGTAGAGCGCACGCGCCTGCGCCGGGATATCGGTGGCCGGGTAGCGCAGGCCAAAATAGGAGTCGGTGCCGGGTCGGACCGCCTCGGCCACCACCTCGCCGGAATCGTCGTGCAGGAAGCGGTAGATCATCACCCGGTCATAACCGGTCACGGCACGCATCTGCTGCGCGGCGAGCGTGAGCAGGCGCGACACCGTAGCCGTGCGGCGCAGGCGACCGGCAAGCCCCCGCAGCAACGTCACGCCGTTGGCGCCTGCCCCCGGCATGCTTGGCACCGCCTCGATCACCGCCAGACCGCCCGCCAGATGCACCGTCAGGTCGTACCGCCGGGTGCCCCCGTCGAGGGCCAGGCAATCGAGCCGCTCGGCCAGGCCCGAGAGCATGGCGGTCTGCAGCTGATTGCGCACCGCGTGCACCGTTTCGGCCGGAAGCACCTGGTCAAGCGACTGCCCCAGCAGACCCACCGGCGCGACACCTTCGAGAAATTTCGAAACATTGCCCGACACATGAGCGACGGACCAATCGGGCAGGGTGCAACCCAACAGCAAGCCATGGGGCTGGATGGTGCCGGGGGTGTGAATCGGCTCCTGGGCACAGTCGATCGTGGTGACGCTCATCTGCGGCTCGGTCGTCAAAACAAGGCATCTCCAGCGGCTTCTAAAAGGTGGGCATGTGAGACCCAACGGAAAGTTTTGACCCGCCCAGCGGCCATAACGCACAAAAAAAGTGGCCGCCCATGGCCGGAGGAGCCGTGTCGGCGCAGACGCCAGACGCGGCTGTCAGAGCGCTGAAACGCCCGCCACCCCAGGGCTTGAGGTTTCTGAGGGAGCCGTGCAACCGGCCCCGATGAAAGCGAAACGACAGCGTGGTTCGTGGCCCGTACAGGTTCAGCGAGCGACATGGATGTTCAGCCAGCGCGCAACCGGGCCAGCCAGCAACGCCCCCACGATAGCGGACGGAATGCCCCAGAGCAGGACGCTCACGTAGACCATGGAGGCTCCACCGCCCGCAGTGGGAGCCATGCAATCGGTGTAGTAGGCGAACAGCAGCCAAGGCGCCACGAACAGGCAGGCACCGACCGCACGCAGGGGATTCGGAAAAGCCAGGCAGATGACGGCAGGCACCAGCGGCGGAGCGACGAACACCGAGTTGGCGGCCACGAATGTTTCGAAGTCGTGCCGGTAGCAGGTAAAGCTGTTGAAGGCCGCCAAGGCGACGACTGCCCCGATCGCCAGGAGGCCACATCCGAAAGCATGAGCGCGCGAAATCACCATGTCGTTACCGCCTCGATCAGGCCGCACCGCGATGCAGCGTCAGTTGCCGTGGATGCCCATCATCTTTCGTTCCTGTCCCTGGAACCGGATTTTCAAATGCATTTGCAGCCTTCGTCTCACCTCACGCCCTCGCCTGTTGTACCTCGATGCCCTGCTGCCGGTACACACCGATATCGCCCGAGGGAATGTGCCGTTCGGTGATTAATACATCGACACGGTGGCAGGGAGCGACGGCGAAGGGCTCGACCGCGCCCAGCTTGTCGGCCGTGACCACCGCGACGACCTGGGAGGCGCCGCGCAGCATGGCCTGTTTCACGGCCACTTCGTTGAAGTGGGCAGTGGTCAGGCCGAGTTCGGGGTGGATGGCGCATACGCCGGTGAACAGCAGGTCGGCGTTGATCGATTCGAACATGCGCACCGCTTCGTGGCCGGTGGCGACCATCGCGGCGGTGTTGAGCTGCCCGCCGGCGATGATGATGTCGATGTTGCTGTAGCGCGCCAGGGCCATGGCGATCATCGGCGAATGGGTCACGGCGGTGATGGCGATCTCGGCCGGCAGCGAGAGGGCGATCTGCAAGGTGGTGGTGCCGGAGTCGAAGACGACGATCTGGCCGTCCCGGACCCGTTGCGCGGCGAGGTGGGCCAAGGCCTGCTTGGCCTCGCTGACCTCGATGGCGCGGGTGAAGAAATCCTTGCCGGTATCGGCCGAACGCGGCAGCGCGCCGCCGTGGACACGATGCAGCAGCCCGGCACTGGCGAGTTCGGCGAGATCACGGCGGATGGTGTCTTCGGAGACGCCGAAGCGCTGGCCGAGGTCGGCAGCCATGACTTTGCCGTCGCGCTCGAGCAGCAGGAGGATTTTCTGCCGACGCAGATGAGGGAGTTCCGGCGCTTCCTGGCTTTGCATGTTTGTGCCTGTTTCTGCATGTTCATGCCGATTCTAGGCGGCAAACAGCGGTGGCACAAACAGCGATTGCCCTACGCCCCGCCGAAGCGGGGCGCAGGCAAAGGCTCAGATGCGGAAGCTGCCGACCAGGTGCTTCAGGCGGGTGGCCTGCTGCTCGAGGTCGGAACAGGCGCGCAGGGTCGCCTGGAGGTTCTCGACGCCTTCCTGGTTGAGGGTGTTGATCTCGGTGATATCCACGTTGATCGACTCCACCACGGCGGTCTGCTCTTCGGTGGCGGTGGCTACCGACTGGTTCATGCCGTCGATCTCGCCGATGCGCTGGGTCACGCTGCCCAGCCGCTCGCCGGCCTGGTTGGCGATACCGACGCTGGCTTCGCTCTCCTGCTGGCTGGAGGTCATGGTGGCTACCGCTTCACGGGCGCCGACCTGCAGCTCTTCGATCATCTTCTGCACCTGCTGCGCGGACTCCTGGGTGCGGTGAGCCAGGTTGCGCACCTCATCGGCGACCACGGCAAAGCCGCGCCCGGCTTCCCCTGCGCGGGCCGCTTCGATCGCGGCGTTTAGCGCCAGCAGGTTGGTCTGCTGGGAAATGCCGGTGATGACCTCGAGGATCTGCCCGATGTTGACGGTATTGCTGTTGAGCGTCTCGATGTTGTCGCACGAGTCGCTGATCTTCGCCGACAGCTGCTGCATGGCGCGGATGGTGCGGTCGACGACCTGCTGGCCTTCCTCGGCGAGGGTGCGCGCATCGCTCGAATGGTGAGAGGCGGTGGCGGCGTTCTGCGCGATTTCCTGGGCAGCGGCGCCCAGCTCGTTGATTGCGGCGGCCACGCTGTTGGTCCGCGAGGATTGCTCCTCGGAGTTGTGCAGCGATGCGTTGGAGGCGCTGACCACGCGCAATGCGACTTCGTTGACCTGGCTGGTGGCCGAGGCGACTTCGCGGATGGAGCCGTGGATACGCTCGACGAAGCGGTTGAACGACATGCCCAGGGCGCCGAACTCGTCATTGCCGTGGATGACCAGGCGTTTGGTCAGGTCACCCTCGCCTTCGGCGATGTCGTGCATGGCACGGCCCATCAGCAAGAGCGGCTGCATCAGCACGCGGATCAGCATGCCAAGCAGGCTGATGATGATGAGCACCGCGATGACCATGGCGATCAACGCAGAGGTGCGGAACTCGCTGAGCATGGAAAAGGCGATGTCCTTGTCCAGCACCAGCCCGACGTACCAGTCGGCCGACGGCACGCCGGTGACCTGGGTGAAGGAGATCAACTGTGCTTTGCCGCCGACCTGGAACTCCTGCAGGCCATCGACGATGCGAGGCGTCGCGTTCGGGTAGGCCTCGGCCAGCGTCTTGAGCTGCAGCTTGCTGTCGGGGTGCACCAGGATCTTGCCGTCGGCGCTGACGATGAAGGCATGGCCGTGGCCGCCAAAATCCAATGCGTTGATGGTGGCGCTAATGCTGCCCAGGTCGATGTCCGCACCGGCCACACCGGCGAAGGCATTCTGCTGCCTGACCGGGGTGGCGACGGTGATCACCAGCTTGCCGGACGACGCGGCGATATAGGGCTCGGTGACGATGGTCTGCTGCGCGGCATTGGCGGCCTTGTACCAGCCGCGTTGGCGCGGGTCGTAGTCGGGCGCGCGGCTGCCAGCCGGAATTGAAAACATCGCACCGGTCTCGGCGCCGAAGTAGGTCAGCTCGAAGTTGTCGATGTAGGCCGGCAAGCCGACGCTGCGCTGCAGGTTCTGGGTGGAGCTGCCGTCGAGGGCGATCTGCTGGGCCAGCGACTGGACCAGCTGCATGCGGCTTTCCAGCCAGGTGCGGATGTTGCTGCTGGTGAGGCTGCCGATGTCCTGCATCGAGCGTTCGGTGCTGTCGTGCAGCGCCTGGCGCTGCCGGTAATCGTTGAACAGGATGAAACAGGCGAATGCAGCCGCGACGACGAGCGCGGCGGCAATCAGGATCTTATGGCTGAACTTCAGATTCGTTGTCATGAGCGTCCACACAGCAAGAGAGGGGCAAGGCGTCCAGCAAGGCTGGAACCCCTCTGTTTCGGCAAGGCACTGATCTACGTGAGGCACGGATGGAACGATCGGACAAACTGTCGCAGCGCCCCGGTCGCGCCGCCGGCGTGGCTTCGGACCGGGGCGCGAAGATAACTACTGCGGCACACCGCCACCCAGGGCCTGGGTCAGCGCGACCTGGGCTTGCAGCCGGCTCAGCCGGGTTTCGGTCAGGCTGATCTGCGCCGTGCGGCGGGTGTCCTGGGCGCTGAGCCAGGACTGCAGATCCACCGCGCCGGCTTCGTAGCGGATGCGGTAGATGCGCTCGGCTTCCAGCGCGGCAGCGAGGGCGCGCTCGCGCATGGCTTCCTGCTCGGCGTAATGACGGCGCGCGGCGAGGTTGTTCTCCACGTCCACCAACGCCTGATAGAGGCTCTGGCGGAAGCCCACCACGGCCAGCTCGTAATCGGTCTTGGAGACGGCGATGTCCAGCTGCATCTGGTTCCATTGCAGAAACGGCAGGGTCAGCCCGGCGCCGAGCGCGGCCACCGGATTGCGCAGCACATCGCCGAGACGGTCGCTGGCGTAGCCCAGGGTGCCGGTGAGGCTGAAGTCCGGATAGTAGCTGGCCCGGATCGCATCGACCGACTTCAGGCTGCTGCGCAGGCGCAGTTCGGCGGCCCGCAGGTCCGGGCGGCGACCGAGCAGGCTGGCCGGCAGATCGGCGTCGACTTGGGGTAGATGGGTCTGCGCCAGGGTCTGCGGCTCGCTGAAGGCGATCGGCGTGCTGCCATCGAACAGCAGCGCCAGGGCGTTGCGCTGCTCGACCCGGTCCTGCAGCAGGGCCACGTGGTTGGCTTGCTGGCTTTCTAGGTTTTGCCGGGCTTCGGCCAGTTCCAGCTCCGAGCCCTGGCCGGCGTCGAAGCGCACCTGCACCAGCTGCAAGGTCTGGCGGGCGTAGGCGATGCTCTCCTCGCTCGCGGCGATGCGCTCGTTGAGGTAGCCGATCTGCCAGTAGAGGTTGGCCAGGGTGCCGACCAGCGACAGCTCGGTGGCCTGGTAGTCTTCCTGTGTCGCCAGGGCTTCGAGGCGCGCGGCGTCGGCGTTGCTGCCCAGGCGATTCCACAGGTCGAGCTCCCAGCTCACCGAGCCGGTCAGCGAATAGCTGCGGGTGCTCGCGGTATCGCCGCGCACGTAGCGGCTGGTCTGGCCGCTCGCGCTGGCGCCGGCCTGCGGATAGCGTGCGTCGTCGGCGAGCCCGGCCAGCAGCTGGGCGCGGCGGACGTTGAGCAGCGCCGTGCCCAGGTCGTTGTTGCGCACCAGCGCTTCGCTGACCAGGGCATCGAGGGTCGGGTCCTCGAAGGCGCTCCACCAGGCGTCCGGCAGCGTTGTGCCGCCGTTCGGCGCCTGCTGCCAGTGGGTCGGCAGGTTTACCGGCGGCTGTTCGTACGAAGTGCTCATCGAGCTGCAGGCGGTCAGCAGCAGGCAGCCGATGAGGGTCGAGAGGCTACGGATCATGCTGTTCATTCCCTGGACAGGGCCTCGACCGGATCGAGGCGGGCGGCGTTGCGTGCCGGCAGGTAACCGAAGATCAGCCCGATGGCCGTCGCGCAGACGAACGCGGCGATGATCGAGCCGGTGGAGAAGATCAGGGTGAATTCGCTGGAGAAGCGCGCGAACACCGCGCCGAAGCCCAACGCGCCGAGCACCCCGAGGGCGCCGCCGATGAGGCAGACCAGCACCGCCTCGATCATGAACTGGCGCATGATGTCGCTCTGCCGCGCGCCGACGGCCATGCGCACGCCAATCTCGCGGGTGCGCTCGGTGACCGACACCAGCATGATGTTCATCACGCCGATGCCGCCAACCACCAGCGAAATCAGCGCGATCATGGAGATCAGCACGGTCATGGTCTGGGTGGTCTTCTGGATCGTCTGGCGGATGGTGTCGGTGTTCACCACGAAGAAATCCTCAGTGCCGTGACGACGCGTCAGCAGCCGCACGATGCCCTGCTCGGCGGCGTCGCTGGCGACGTCGTCACGGATGCGCACGGTGATGCTGGCCAGGTACGACTGGCCGAGCAGGCGATTCATCGCCGAGGTGTAGGGGACGTAGACGCGCAGCGAGTCGTTGTTGCCGAAGCTGCTCTGGATCGGGTCTAGCACGCCGATCACCCGGGCCGGCATGTTGCCCAGCATGATCACCTTGCCCAGCGCATCGCCGCTGCCGAAGACCTTCTTCCAGGTGTTGTCGTCGATCACCACGCTCTGCGCCGAGGCACGCACGTCGGCCTGGTCGAAGCCCTGCCCCTGCCGGAAGCTGTAGCCCTTGGCGCGGAAGAACTGCTCGCCGACCCCATTGATCGACACGCTCAATGCCTGGGAGCGGTAACGCAGGGTGCTGCTGGTGGAGACCGTTGGCGTCACGCTGTCGACAAAGGCCTGGCCGGCCAGCGCCTCGGCATCGGCCGGCACCAGGGTCTGGATCTTCGCCGAGTTGCGGTCACCGAAGCCCTTGCCGGGAAACACATCGACGGTGTTGGTGCCGATGGCGCTGATGTTCTCCAGAATCTTCTGCTGCGACCCCTGGCCCAGGGCGACCACCGAGACCACCGAGGCGATGCCGATGATGATTCCGAGCATGGTCAGAAAGGTGCGCAGCTTGTGCGCCAGCATCGCCAGCAGGGCCATGCGCATGGCCTCGCCGAACGGACCGACGCGGGCACGGCGCAGCAGGCCGGCGTGCGGCTCCACCACGTCGGCCAGCGGGGCGACGCCTTCGACTTTTTCCTCCCTGAGCCGACGATCGCCGATGATCCGCCCGTCGCTGATCTCGATCAGCCGGTCGGCGCTCTGCGCCACGCTCATGTCGTGGGTGACGATGATCACCGTGTGGCCCTGGCTGTGCAGCTCGCGCAAGAGCGCCAGCATGTCCTGACCGCTGCTGCGGTCGAGGGCGCCGGTGGGTTCGTCGGCGAGGATCACCTGGCCGCCGTTGACCAGCGCGCGGGCAACACTCACCCGCTGCTGCTGGCCGCCGGAAAGCTGGGCGGGCTTGTGGGTCAGTCGATTGCCCAGACCGAGGCGCTCGAGCAGCTTCACGCTGCGCTCGCGGCGCGTGGCGCTGTCGATGCCGGCGTAAACCGCCGGGATCTCGGCGTTGCCCATGGCATCGAGGTCGGCGAGCAGGTGGTAGCGCTGGAAGATAAAACCGAAGTGCTCGCGACGCAGGCGCGCCAGTTCGTCGGCATCGAGGGTTGCGGTCTCGCGGCCGTCGACGCTGTAGGTACCGGCGCTGGGCCGATCGAGGCAGCCGAGGATATTCATCAGCGTCGACTTGCCGGAACCGGACGCGCCGACGATGGCGACCATCTCGCCACGCTCGATGGTCAGATCGACGTCTTCGAGCACGGTGATGGTCTCTTCGCCTGCGGGAAACTCCCGGCGCAGGCCCTTGAGTTCGAGTAGGGCGCCCATGCTCAGAGCCTCATGCCTGGCGGGCCACGACGGCCCGAGACGGGGCTGGCGGTGGCCTGGGAGGAATCGCCGAGCACGATGCGCTCGTTCAGCGACAGGCCCTCGGTGACCTCGACGTTGAGGCTGTCTTCGAGGCCGGTGCGAATGCTGCGCTCGACGATGCGGCCATCGTCCTGCAGCACCTGCACGCTGTAACTGCCGTCGCGAGCCGGGCGACCCAGCGCGGCGACCGGAATGGTCGGCACGCCGCGCGCCTCGGCCAGCACGATGTACACCTCGGCGGTCATGGAGATGCGCAGCCGGCCCTCCTCGTTGGGCACGTCGAACACACCGTTGTAGTAGATCGCCGTACTGCTGCTGCTCGTGGAACTGCTGGCGCTGTCCTCGGTGTTGATCGACGCAGGCGCCGGCTCGACGCTTCGCAGCGTGGCGCGGTAGCGCTTGTCCGGCTCGCCGAGGGTGGTGAAGTAGACCGGCTGGCCGGGCGCGACGCGCACCACGTCGGCCTCGGAGATTTCCGCCTTGACCGTCATCTTGTCGAGCTGCGCGAGCTTCACCAGGGTCGGCGCCGATTGCGCGGAGTTGACCGTCTGCCCCTCTTTGACCAGCACACCGACGACGGTGCCGTCGATGGGCGCGACGATGCGGGTGTAGCCGAGGTCGAGTTCGGCGGTGGAGACCTGGATCTGCGCCTGCTCGATCTGCGCGTCGAGGGCGGCGATTTCCGCCTTGCCGGTGGCCAGCGTGGCCTCGGCCGCCTCGAAGTCCTCGCGGGCGCTGGCCTGCTGCTCGAGCATGCGCTTCTGCCGGTCGAAGGCGAGCTGCGCCTGCTTGAGCGCCGCCACCTTGGCCGCGCGCTGGGCCTTGACGTTGGCCAGCGCGGCCTGGGCGTTCTTCAGCGCGTTCTGCTGGGTCAGCGAGTCGATCTCGGCGATCAGGTCGCCCTTCTTCACCGGGTCGCCGATCGCGACCGCCAGCGTCTTGATCTGCCCGGAGACCTGGGCGCCAACGCTCACCTGCTCGAAGGCTTCGAGGGTGCCGGTGGCGATCACGCTCTGCTCGATGTTGCGCGGCGATACGTCGGCGGTGAGCAGGCGGCTCTGGGTCGAACTGGGGTAGAAGGTGGCGTAGGCGAAGTAACCGCCGCCGGCAACGAGGGCCAGTGCAACGGCGAACAACAGACGGGTACGGGTAGAACGAGGCATGCGAAGGGCACTCCAGCCGGCATGACAGAGGTGCCGCCCACTATAGGAAGCGCTTCGTTTGGCTGGGGTAAGGCCGAGGTAATGAATCGGTAAAGCCTCGCCGTTTGCGAGGCCCCGGTCACAGCGCGCTGGTTTAGACTGCGGCGGTCTCGCTTCAGGAGCCGTCATGAACAACGCCCAACCGGACATCAAGCTGCTGCGCATCTTCGTCGCGGTCGTGCGTCAGCAGGGATTTGCCGCCGCGCAGCAGACGCTCAACCTGTCCACCTCGGCCATCAGCACCTACATGAGCCAGCTGGAGACGGCGCTCGGCTTCAGCCTGTGTCACCGCGGCCGCGGCGGCTTTCGGCTGACTGCCAAGGGCGAGTCCTTCTATCAGGAAAGCCTGCGCCTGCTGGCCGAACTGGAGAGCTTCGAGCGCTACGCCGCCGCGCTCAAGGGCGAGCTCAGCGGCACCCTGTCGCTGGGCATCATCGATTCCACGGTGAGCGACCCGGCGCTGCCCCTGGCGGCCGTGCTCGGTGCCTACAGCGCGGAGAACCCCGGCGTGCACCTGCGCCTGTCGGTGATGGGCCCGCATGAATTGCAGCTCGCGGTGCTGGAGAATCGTCTGGATGTGGCGATCGGCGCGTTCTATACGCGCATGAGCGGGCTGATCTACCAACCGCTCTACCGCGAGCAGCACTGGCTGTATTGCAGCGACCGACACCCGCTGTTCGGCGAGCGACGCATTCCCGCCGACCTGATCACCCAGCAGCGCATGGTCGGGCGCGGCTACTGGAGCCAGGCGGAGCTGGCACGGCATGGCTTCAAGGACAGTGCGGCGACGGTGGAGAGTATGGAGGCGCAGCTGATCCTGGTGCTCTCCGGCGCCTATATCGGCTACCTGCCGGAACATTACGCACAGACCTGGGCCGACCAGGGCCGACTCAAGGTCCTGCTGCCGGCGACCTTCGGCTACCAGGCGCCGTTCACCCTGATCACCCGCCGCGGACGCAGCCGCGAACCGCTAGTGAAGACCTTCCGCGACCTGCTGATGTCGCCCCCGGCAGGCGAGACGTCAGCGACGCACGTTGCATCCGCCCCGGCACTGACATCCAATAGCGCCCCATGACTACAGCCGACACGCCTCCCCGCACCCCTTCAGGCCGCAAGCCGCGCGCCAGCAGCCAGGCGCGCATCGCGCAGATCCTTGCCGCTGCCCGCGAACTGCTCGCCGACGCGGGCGTGGCCGGGCTGTCGATCTACAGCGTGGCCGAGCGTGCAGCGATCCCGCCCTCCTCGGTCTATCACTTCTTCGCCAGCGTGCCAGCGCTGCTCGAGGCGCTCACCGCCGACGTTCACGCCGCCTTTCGCGCCAGCCTGCAGGAGCCGGTGGATCACGACAGCTTGGGCAACTGGCACGACCTCTCGCGGCTGATCGAGCGGCGCATGCTGGCGATCTACCAGGGGGATGCGGCGGCACGGCAGCTGATCCTCGCCCAGCACGGCCTGGCCGAAGTCACCCAGGCCGACCGCCAGCACGACATCGAACTCGCCGGTTTGATGCAGGTCCTCTTTGAACGGCACTTCGAGCTGCCCGCGCTGCCCGGCGACGTCGATGTGTTCGCCCTGGCCATGGAGCTGGGCGACCGTGTCTACGCCCGCTCGGTGCACCTGCACGGCAGCATCACGCCGCGTATGGCCGAAGAAGGCATGCGGGTTTTCGACGCCTACCTCGGTCTTTACCTGCCGCCCTTCTTGCCCAAACGAGCACGCACGATTTAATCGATATTTATCGAGTTAATACGGCCGCGAGCAACTTAAAAAGCGACAGATAGCGCTTTTAATCCGGATAACTATCGAATAAATTTCGCAACACCCATTCGGGCCGTCTTCACGCCAGCATTCGCGAGGTTTTCCATGTCCCGTATCGTTACCGTTGCCGCCACCCAGATGGCCTGTTCCTGGGATCGCGAAGCGAACATCGCCAACGCCGAAAAGCTGGTCCGCGAGGCGGCCGCCAAAGGCGCGCAGATCATCCTGATCCAGGAATTGTTCGAGACGCCCTACTTCTGCCAGAAGCCGAATCCGGAGTACCTGCAGCTGGCCACCTCGGTCGAAGAAAACCCGGCCATCCAGCACTTCCAGAAAGTCGCCGCCGAACTGCAGGTGGTGCTGCCGGTGAGCTTCTTCGAACTGTCGGGACGCGCGCGCTTCAATTCCATCGCCATCATCGATGCCGACGGCAAGCTGCTCGGCGTCTACCGCAAGAGCCACATCCCGGACGGCCCCGGCTACCACGAGAAGTACTACTTCAACCCGGGCGACACCGGCTTCAAGGTGTGGAACACCCGTTACGCCAAGATCGGTGTGGCCATCTGCTGGGACCAGTGGTTCCCGGAAACCGCCCGCAGCATGGCGCTGATGGGGGCCGAACTGTTGTTCTACCCGACCGCCATCGGCAGCGAGCCGCATGACTCCACCATTTCCTCGCGCGACCACTGGCAGCGCGTGCAGCAGGGCCATGCCGGTGCGAACCTGATGCCGCTGATCGCCAGCAACCGCATCGGCCGCGAAGAGCAGGACGGCTACGACATCACCTTCTACGGCTCCTCGTTCATCGCCGACCAATTCGGCGCCAAGGTCGAGGAATTGGACGAAACCAGCGAAGGCGTGCTGGTGCATCAGTTCGACCTCGACCAGCTCGAGCACATCCGCAGCGCCTGGGGCGTGTTCCGCGATCGCCGGCCGAACCTGTACAGCCCGATCCGCACCCTGGACGGCTCGCAGCCCTCCAACTGAGCCACCGCCATCCGTAGGGTGGAAACCGCGCAGCGTTTCCACCGCTAGGCCAACAGTCGGTGGAAAAGGCCTGCGGCCGTTTTCCACCCTACACACGGACATCACCATGACCACCCTGACCACCACGCCGCGCACCGACGGTTACTTCATGCCCGCCGAATGGGCCCCGCACAGCCAGACGTGGATGGTCTGGCCGCAGCGCCCGGACAACTGGCGTAACGACGGTGCGGATGCGCAGGACGCCTTCGCCGCGGTGGCCAAGGCCATCGCCCGTTTCGAGCCGGTCACCGTCTGCGCCACCGCCGGGCAGTATCACGTCGCCCGCGCGGCGCTGGACGATGCGCGCATCCGCGTGGTGGAAATGAGCACCGACGACGCCTGGGTGCGCGACACCGGCCCGACCTTCGTCATCGACGGCAAGGGCGGTTTGCGCGGCGTGGACTGGACCTTCAATGCCTGGGGCGGCCTCGACGGCGGACTCTATGCCGACTGGCAGCGCGACGACGAAGTGGCGCAGAAGATTCTCGAGATCGAGCGCTGCGACCGCTACCGCACCGAGGGTTTCGTGCTCGAGGGCGGCTCGATCCACGTGGACGGCGAAGGCACTCTGATCACCACCGAGGAATGCCTGCTCAACCGCAACCGCAATCCGCACCTGTCCCGCGAGCAGATCGAAAACGTGCTGCGCGAGCACCTGGCGGTTGACAGCATCATCTGGCTGCCCCACGGCCTCTACAACGACGAGACCGACGGGCACGTCGACAACTTCTGCTGCTTCGTGCGCCCAGGCGAGGTGCTGCTGGCCTGGACCGACGACCCGGCCGATCCCAACTTCGAGCGTTGTCAGGCGGCGATGGCCGTGCTTGAAAAGGCGCGCGACGCCAAGGGCCGGGCCATCACCGTACACAGGATGCCGATCCCCGGCCCGCTGCACGCCAGCGCCGAGGAATGCGCCGGCGTGGTGGCGCTCGACGGCAGTCAGCCACGCGACCCTTCGGTGCGGCTGGCCGGCAGCTACGTGAACTTCCTGATCGTCAACGGCGGAATCATCGCGCCGGCCTTCGGCGATCCACTGGATGCCCAGGCCGAACGCATCCTGGCCGAGGTGTTCCCCGAGCACCAGGTGGTGATGGTGCCGGGCCGGGAGATCCTGCTCGGCGGCGGCAACATCCACTGCATCACCCAGCAGCAGCCGTTGCCGCGCTAGCGGAGCCTCAGCGCCAGGGCGCGAACCAGCCTAGGCCGTCTTCGGTGAGGCCGCGCGGGTTGTACTCGCAGCCGATCCAGCCGTCGTAGCCGGCCTCGTCGAGCAGGGCGAACAGGTAAGGGAAGTTCACCTCGCCCAGGTCCGGCTCGTGGCGATCCGGCACCCCGGCGATCTGGATGTGCCCGATACCCGCCTGGTGGCGCCTGAAGCAGACGGTCAGGTCGCCCTCCATGATCTGCGCATGGAACAGGTCCAGCTGCACCCGCAGGTTCGGCTCGCCCAGCTCGGCCAAAATCGCATGGCCCTCGGCCTGGCGGTTGATGAAGTAGCCCGGAATCGAGCGGGTATTGATCGGCTCGATCAACAGCGTCAGGTCGTGCTCGGCCAGACGCCGCGCGGCATAGCGCAGATTCTCCAGGTACACCTCACGCATCCGTGGGCGCTGGCGCTCGTCGCTCACCAGCCCCGCCATCGCGTGCAGCCTCGGGCAGCCCAGGGCGCGGGCGTATTCGACGGCGCGGTCCACGCTCTCGCGAAATTCCGCCTCACGTCCCGGCAGGGCCGCGATGCCCCGCTCGCCCGCGGCGAAATCGCCCGGCGGCAGGTTGAACAGCACCTGGCTCAAGCCATGCTCGGCCAGCCGCTCGGCCAGCTCGGCCGGCGCGAAGTCGTAGGGAAACAGGTATTCCACGCCCTTGAAGCCCGCGGCGGCGGCACGGCCGAAGCGCTCCAGGAAGGGGGCGTCGTTGAACAGCATGCTGAGGTTGGCAGCGAATCGTGGCATAGCGGTCACCATTGAGCGCCGAAGGTCTGGCGCAGTTCTTCGATCTGGTCATCATCGAGCGGGCGTACCGGCTGCTGACGCAGCAGCAGGTACAGCTTGGCGGTTTCTTCGAGTTCTTCGATCGCGTAGGTAGCCGCCTCCAGGCTCTTGCCCGAGACGACCGGCCCGTGATTGGCGAGCAACACCGAGCTGTGCTGCCCGACCAGCCCGCGAATCGCCTCGCCCAGCTGCGGATCGCCGGGACGGTGATACGGGATCAGCGGCAGCCTGCCGACACGCATGACGAAATAGGGCGTCAGCGGTGGCAGGCAGGAGGTCGCGTCCAGGCAGTCCAGACAGGACACCGCGGCCGAGTGGGTGCAGTGCAGGTGCACGATGGCGCCGGAGTCTTCACGGCCCTCGTAGACGGCTCGGTGCAGGAAGGCCTCCTTGGATGCCGGCTTGCCGGCCAGGTGGTTGCCTTGCCAGTCGAGCTTGGCGATATCGCCCGGGTCCAACCGCCCGAGGCAGGCATTGGTCGGCGTCAGCAGCCAGCCGTCGTCCAGGCGCGCGCTGATGTTGCCCGAGGAACCGGGGCTTAGCCCGCGGAGGTAGAGCGAACGGCCGATTTCAACGATTTCTTCGCGCAGTGCGCTTTCTTCGCTCATGCGAGCATCTCCCAGGCCTTGACCATGAAATCGGCGCTGCCGAAGTTGCCGGACTTGAGCGCCAGCGCTAGCGGCCGCCCGGATTGGCCGAGCGTCTGGGTCCAGGGCACGCCGGGATCGATGCTCGGCCCGATGCGCAAACCCTCGATGCCCAGCGCGCCGACCACCGCACCGGAGGTCTCGCCGCCGGCCACCAGCAGTTGGCCTACGCCCTGCTGTTCGACCAGCTCGCGCGCAATCGCCGCCAGCGCCGCTTCGATGCGCTCGCCGACCTGCTGGGTGCCGAACTGCTGCTGCACGCGGCGGACTTCCTCGGGTGGGCTGCTGGCGTAGATCAGTATCGGCCCTTGTCGCTCGGCGGCCCAGGCCAGCGCCTCGGCGACCACCGCGTCGCCACGGGCCATCAGCTCGCCGGCCTCGAGGCGAAACGCGGGATACACGGCCGCAGCCTGCTCGATCTGGCCGAGGGTAGCCCGCGAACAGCTGCCGCTGAGAATCGCCTGGCGACCCCAGCCCGTCTCCAGCCGACTGGCTTCGCCGCTGGCCGTGAGCAGTCCCCTGGCCTGCCAGTCCTGGGCCATGCCCAGCGCCAGTCCGGAGCCTGCGGTGACCAACGGCAGATCGGCGCAGGCAGCGCCAAGCACCGTGAGATCCTGGTTGTCGATGGCGTCGCTGATGGCGATGCCGACGCCTTCGGCACGTAGCGCGGCGATTCGCTGGCGGGTCGCCTCGACGCCAGTGCGCAGGGTGCGGTAGTCGATCAGGCCGACCTTGTGTGCGGTCTGCGGTTGCAGCACACGCAGGAGGTTGGCGTCACGCATGGGTGTCAGCGGATGGTCCTGCATGCCACTTTCGTTGAGCAGCACGTCATTGGCGAACAGGTACCCGTTGAAGATGCTGCGGCGGTTTTCCGGAAACGCCGGGCAGGCCACGGTGAAATCGCTGCCCAGGGCCTGCAGCAATGCATCGGCGACTGGGCCGATGTTGCCTTCGGCGGTGGAGTCGAAGGTCGAGCAATACTTGAAGTAGAACTGCCGGCACCCCTGCTGGCGCAGCCAGTCGAGGGCCTGCAGCGACTGCGCGACCGCCTCGGCCGGCGCCAGGTTGCGCGACTTGAGCGACACCACCAAGGCATCGGCCTCGCCCAGTTCCAGCGGCCGGCGCGGCACGCCGATGGTCTGCACGGTGCGGGCGCCGCCGCGGACCAGCATGCTGGCAAGGTCGGTCGCGCCGGTGAAATCGTCGGCGATGCATCCGATCAGGGGCATGGTCACATCTCCTCGTTGGCAGCGGAAGGCAGGCGGATACCCGGGAAGATCTTCGCCACGGCGATGTCGTCCTCTCGCCCCAGCCCGGCGGCCGACGCCTGCTTGAACATCTGGTGTGCGCTGGCGGTGAGCGGCAGCGGGAAGACGGCGTCCTGTGCGCTGTCGAGCACCAGGCCCAGGTCCTTGACGAAGATGTCCACCGCCGAGCGCGGCTGGTAATCACCGGCCAGCAAGTGCGGCACGCGGTTTTCGAACATCCAGGAATTGCCGGCGCTGTGGCTGATCACGTCATACAGCGCCTGCGGATCGCAGCCCTGGCGTATGCCGTAGGCCATGGCCTCTGCCGCGGCGGCGATGTGCACACCAGCCAGCAACTGGTTGACCAGTTTGATCTGCGAGCCCTGCCCGGCTTCGTCACCCAGGCGGTAGATCTTGGCGGCTACCGCCGCAAGCGCCGTTTCGGCCCTTTCGAACGCGGCGGCAGGGCCCGAGGCCATGATCGTCAGCTCGCCGGCGGCGGCGCGCACGGCGCCTCCCGAGATCGGCGCATCGAGCATCAGCACCTGCTGCTCGGCCAGCCGCGCCGATATGCGCCGGGCAGCGGCGGCAGAAATGGTCGCGCAGGCGATCACCACGGCTCCCGGACGCAGGCGTGCGGCGATGCCCTGCTCGCCGAACAGCAACTGCTCGGTTTGCGCGGCGTTGACCACCACGATGAACAGCAGGTCGCCGGACGCAGCGCTATTGGCCAGCGCGGTCACCGGTTGGCCGCCCTCTGCGACGAAGGCCTGACACACATCCTCACGGATGTCGTAGCCCCATACCGGCAGTCCGGCTCGCAACAGGGAACGCGCCATGCCCAGGCCCATGGAGCCCAGGCCGACCACGCCAACGCTGGATATCGCTGTCATCTGGTGAGTCCTCTTGTGGTTGTTATAAGGAGATGTCGGCCTCGCTTTGCGCTTCACGCAGACGGGCTTCGGCATTGTGCAGATGGGTGGAGGCCGCGCGCCGCGCCGCCTCGCTGTCACCCGCGTCGATCGCGTCGAGCAGCGCGTGGTGCTCCCGGTCGACCTGGTGCATGTAGCGGGCGTTACGCGCCTCGTTGCGACGGGTCACGCTGATCGCCTGCTGCACCAGCTGATGCAGGAAATCGATGGTTTCGAGAAAGTGCTGGTTGCCGGTGGCAGCGACCACCGAACGGTGAAAGGCGAGGTCTTCGCGCACCCCGTCCTCCCCCCGCTCGACCGCCTCGTCGAGCTCGGCCAAGGCGTTGCGCATCGCCCGCAGCTGAGCGTTGGTGCGGCGCGCCGCGGCCAACTCGGCGGCCTTGATCTCGAGGGCGCTGCGAAGCTCGAGGATTTCCACCACGGCCTCGAAGTTGCCCTGCGGCGGCGACAGGCGCAGCGCCACGGAGGGGTTGGGGACGACGAAGGTGCCGCTGCCCTGGCGCGAGGTGAGCATGCCCTCGCGCTTGAGCATCGAAATGGCCTCGCGCACCACGGTGCGGCTGACACCGTACTGCTCGCACAGCGCCTGCTCGGTGGGCAGCCGCGTTCCGGCGGTCAGCTGACCTTCATGGACCGCCGTGCTCAGGCGCTTGGCCAGTCGTTCGGCCAGCTTGGGGGTGGCGTCGTTCAGCATATTCACTCGGGCTCCCGGCAACCATCACGCGTTTTTGCCAGCACTGCGGACAAAGGAGAACGGTGCGAACGGTTGCGCCAACGTTAAATTCATCATACAACATGACAACTACCTGTCACCTGATTCGTCGATAACAAGAATGGGCGTGCCACATCACTGCCCGAATATTCTCCTGAAGCGGAGTGCGATGCATGAAGATCCTGGTAACCGGCGGTGCCGGCTTTCTCGGTGCCCGTCTGATCGAGGCGCTGCTGGCGCCCACTGCGAACGACCTGCTGCCCGCTGGCGGCACCATCGTCTCGGCCGACCTGGCGCCCTGCCCGGTGGATGATCCGCGCGTGGTCTCGCACACAGGCGATGTTTCCGATCCGGCCTTCATCGCCTCGTTGATCGATCCGAGTACGACCCTGGTCTATCACCTGGCTGCGGTCGTCAGCGGCCAGGCCGAGGCCGATTTCGACCTCGGCATGCGGGTCAACTTCGATGCGACCCGCACTCTGCTCGAGGCCTGCCGCCAGCAGGCGCAGACGCCACGCTTCGTCTTCGCGAGCTCCCTGGCGGTATTCGGCGGGCCGATGCCCGAGCAGGTGCCCGAATCGCTCGCGCCGTTGCCGCAATCCTCCTACGGCGCGCAGAAGGCGATGGCCGAACTGCTGATCAACGATTATTCGCGCAAGGGCTTCGTCGACGGCCGCGTGTGCCGCCTGCCAACCATTTCCGTGCGTCCTGGCAAGCCCAACGCCGCAGCCTCGTCGTTCGCCAGCGGGATTCTCCGCGAGCCCCTGTCGGGCGAGGCGAGCAACTGCCCGGTGCCGCTCGATACCCGCCTTTGGCTGTCGTCCCCACAGACCGTTATCGATAATCTGCTCCATGCCGCGCGCCTGGACGGCCAGGCGCTGGGCCTGCGCCGCACCCTCAACCTTCCCGGCATCAGCGTGAGGGTCAGCGAAATGCTCGACAGCCTTGCCCGCGTCGGTGGCGACGCGGCGCGTGCGCGGGTCGGCTTCGAGCCGGACGAGCGGGTACAACGCATCGTCTGCAGCTGGCCCGGCGATTTCGACATCGAGCGACCGCTGCAGCTGGGCTTTCGCGTCGACGCGGACTTCGACAGCGTCGTGAAGGCTCACCAGCGCGATATGAATCGCTAACCAAGCGGCGCCAACCTGGCGTCGTCGCTCCATCCAATAACAACAAGAGGGGTTTCCAATGGACGCAACTTCCATCGCCGGTCCACAGCTGATGGTCGGCCTGGTCATGGCCATCGTCGTGCTGATCGTGCTGGTCCTAAAAACTCGTATCCATGCGCTGCTGGCGTTGATCATCGCCGCGTCTATCGCCGGCCTGGTCGGCGGCATGGCACCCGACGCGCTGGTCAAATCCATTACCACCGGCTTTGGCGCCACGCTGTCGACCATCGGCCTGGTCATCGGCTTCGGCGTGATGATGGGCCGTCTGCTGGAGGTCTCCGGCGCGGCCGAGCGCATGGCCTACAGCTTCGTTCGCTGGCTGGGCAGCAAGCGCGAAGAATGGGCGATGATGGTCACCGGTTATATCGTCTCGGTGCCGATCTTCTGCGATTCGGCCTTCGTCATCCTCAATCCGCTGGTGCGTGCCCTGTCGCGCAACACCGGCAAATCCATGCTCACCCTGGGTATCGCGCTGGCGGGCGGCCTGATGCTGACCCACCATGCGGTGCCGCCGACCCCGGGGCCACTGGGCATCGCCGGGATATTCAACATCGATGTCGGGCTGATGATCTTCTGGGGCGTGGTGTTCACCATCCCCGGGATGTTCGTGCTGGTGGCTTACGCGCGCATCATGGGTCCGCGCATCGAGGCGATGATCGCCCAGAGCGGTCAGCCGCCGATCGAGCCGGCCGCCGCCTACCGCGAGGTGCTCGAACGCGCCGATGCCCGCGAGGCCGAGCTACCGCCGCTGTGGCTTTCGATGCTGCCGATCCTGCTGCCCATCCTGCTGATCTTTGCCAACACCCTGGTCGTCACCATCACCAAGCTCAACGGGGACAGCACCCTCGCCCAGAGTCTGTTCGGGCAAATCATCGCGTTCGTCGGGAACCCCGTGATCGCCGTCGGCCTCGGCGTGATTGCAGCGCTCTACGGTCTGGTGCCGCGTCGCCCGCGCGATGAAGTCATCGCGGAAATGGAGAAAGGTGTGGAAAGCGCCGGGATCATCCTGCTGGTGACCGGGGCCGGGGGAGCGCTCGGCGCGGTGTTGCGCGACAGCGGCGCAGGCCAATACATGGGGGAGTGGGTTGCTACCCTGCCGATGCCAGCGGTGCTGATTCCCTTCGTGATCGCCTCACTGGTGCGCCTGATCCAGGGTAGCGGTACGGTCGCGATGATCACCGGGGCGTCCATTGCAGCACCGATCCTGGCCTCGATCCCCGACGTCAACATGGTGTTCGCTGCTCAGGCCGCTGCCATCGGTTCGATGGTCTTCAGCTATTTCAACGACAGTTACTTCTGGGTGGTCAACCGGATGCTCGGCGTGAAGAACGCCAAGCAACAGCTGCTGACCTGGTCAGTCCCGTCCACCCTCGGCTGGCTCAGCTCGCTGCTCACCCTGCTGCTGTTCAACGCCATCCTGGGCTGACCGGACGTCAGCGCCTCAGGTAAGAACGATCTGGTTCTTGCCCTGGCGCTTGGCCTGGTACATGCCGGCGTCGGCGCGGGCGAAGAGGCTGGTCAGCAGCAGGTCATTGGCATGGAGCGAGGTCAGACCCAGGCTCACGGTGACGCGGAACAGCCGCCCTTCGGAGACGAAGCCCAGGCGCCGGATCTCGCGCTGCAGGCGCATCGCGATCTGCTCAGCCAGATCCGGTGCGCAGCCGGGCAGCACCGCGGCGAATTCTTCGCCCCCGATCCGCCCGAACAGATCGCCCCGGCGCAGGGTCGACGCGCCGCACTGGGCGATCTTCTGCAATACCTGGTCGCCCATCGGGTGGCCGTAGGTATCGTTGATCCGCTTGAAATCATCGATGTCCAGCAACAGGAACGCCAACGGGGTAGCGTACTGACGGGCATGGTCGAATTCACGCTGGGCGCATTCGAAGAAGTGCCGACGATTGCTGCTCTGGGTGAGCACATCGGTGGTCGCCAGGCGTTGCAGTTCGCCTTCGAGCTGCTTCTTCTCGGTGATGTCTTCAGCGATGCCCACCACCAGGGGGCCCTTGCCATTCTCGCTGTCACGGGCGATGAAGCACTTGTCGCTGAGCCAGCGCAGCTGGCCATCGCCGCGAATGATGCGGTATTCGCGCTCTTCCACCGCGCCCGAATCGAGCACGTCGAGCATGGTCTTCTGGGCGTATTCCACATCGTCCGGATAGATGCTGTTGCGCCACTCGGCGTAATCGGCCAGCAGCAGCGCGGCCGACCGGCCAAACACCCGTTCGTAAGCGGGGCTGACGTAGATCATCCGCTGGGCTTTCCAGTCGAAAGCCCATAGCACCGCATTAAGGCTGCCGAGCAGCGAGCTGAACATCTGTTCACGTTCGCTGAGCCGTGCGACTTCTGCTCGCGCATGCATCAGCGCCAGCAACGTTTCCGCTTCAGTCCCCGGCAACAGCCCCATTCCCGTACCGCCTTGCTCTCCCAGCAGACTCATGACTGCATACCCAAAAAGGCCGGCTCCAGGACACCTGCAGCCGCGTGTGGGGGGCCACCCCGTAAGATGCCTTTCAGAAAGCGTCCCCGTGAGCAAGTTCCCTCAGGTACGGCCTCCCAGACCGTGCCTGAATGTGTCATGCCAGAGCGGGTGCTGGGCGTAGCGAATAGGTCTTGAGCTGCTCGGCGAATTCGCGCAGAGACTGGATGCCGCTGGCCTCGGCCTCGTGGATCCACTGCTTGATCGCCGCCAGCATGTCATGGCCGTTGGCGCTGGTCTTGGACCAGATCTGCTGCAGCGCCAGACGCTTCTCGTAGATCACCCGCAGCGACTGGCTCTGCTCGAGCATGACGGCGATGCGTGCGTGCTGGTCGTCGTGCAGCAGGCTTGGCTCACGCGACAACAGGCGCTTGGCGCGGTGGAAATGGTGGCGTACCGACGCATCGGCACGGGCCAGCTCCAGGCGCACCAGCGGCGCGATCACCAATTTGCGGTACTGGGCCATGATCTGGAAGCGGTTGTTGAGGATGGCCATGGCAGTGTCCATGTCCAATTGGCCCTTGCCCTCGACGCGGTGGGCGATGGGCGCGACGCGATTGACCTTGGCCAGCCTCAGCAAACTGAACAGGCGTATCCAGGCCCAACCCATGTCGAACTCCCACTTGCGGACCGACAGCTTGGCCGAGTTCGGGTAGGTGTGGTGGTTGTTGTGCAGCTCTTCGCCGCCGATGAGGATGCCCCAGGGCACCAGGTTGGTCGCGGCGTCGCGGCATTCGAAGTTGCGATAACCCACCGCATGGCCCAGGCCGTTGACCACCCCGGCGGCCCACAGCGGGATCCAGATCATCTGCACCGCCCATACGGTCAGGCCGATGACGCCGAACAGCGCCAGATCCAGGCCAAGCATCAGTACGATGCCGAGGTTGGGAAAGCGGCTATAGAGGTTGCGCTCGATCCAGTCATCCGGGCAGTTCTTGCCGTAGATGCGCAGCGTTTCCTCGTTCTTGGCCTCCTCCATGTACAGCTCGGCGCCGCGCCGCAACACAGTCCCCAGCCCTTTTTGTACCGGACTGTGGGGATCGTCGGCGGTTTCGCATTTGGCGTGGTGCTTGCGGTGGATGGCGGTCCACTCGCGGGTATTCATGGCGGTGGTCAGCCACAGCCAGAAACGGAAGAAGTGTTTGAGCGCAGGGTGCAGCTCCAGCGAGCGGTGCGCGGAGTAGCGGTGCAGGTATACCGTCACCGCGACGATGGTCACGTGCGTCACGGCCAGCGTGACGGCCACGAGCTGCCAGACCGACAGGTTGAGAAGACCGTTGTACCACATAGCGTATCTGTTGCCTCGGATCGTGAAGTGGGCAGGCTCGGGCGACCTGCACTGCATTATCAGGCCGAAGATCAATAACACCAGCCCCCCTGCCGATAGAAAACAACCGATCGTCGCTCCGCCTGACGATACCCGGCCCGCAAAGGAACCGTCGCCCTGCTCGACGGTATTCGCACGCCGCGAACCATGCGTCTTCGCGGCCTGCTCGACCGATCGAAGACCGTTTCGTCGGTATCTTCGGGCGCCGCCCCGGAACATCGACGGGATGTTTCAGACCAGCCCCGCAGCGAGACGCTAGACTTCCTTCGGTGGTGCGCGAGAAAGATGCTCCCGCGAGCGCCGCGCGCTTGCCAGCGAGCGCCCCTGGCCATCACTCTTGGGCTGTACCGTAGCAATGCGTTGCGCGCATGGCCACCGGCCAGACGCACGCGAAAGCCCTCATTGCACAACCTCAAGCGGCGCTCGTTCGAAAAGCCTGTATGACAACAACAAAAACCATTGGCACATACCTGTCTCCCGTTACCCCCCTGCTCATCGGCACGCTCCTGCTCAGCCTGTTTTTCGCCTTCCTCGCCTATGACGGCTATCGGGTACGCGACGGACTGTGGCAACAGCAGATGGAAAGACAGGGGCGTTTCCAGACGCAGGCGCTGCAGAATGCACAACAAGCTTTGCTCAAGCAGGCCGAGTCGCTGGCCGGCACGCTGGCGCACGACACCGAGATGCTCGAGGTGGTGCGTCAGATCGATGCACAACTGCGTAGCGGTGCCGCTACCGACGCACCCGCCGTACAGGCCCTGCGTCAGCGCCTTCACGCAATACTCGCCCCGTCCTGGCAGGCCATGGCGCAACACCAGGTACGGCAGCTGGATGTGTACTGGGGCGAGGCCGGCAAGACCCTGCTGCGTCTGCACGATCCGCAGGCTCATGGCGATGACGTGGCCCAGCACCGCGAATTGCTGCGCAGCGTGCTGGAACAGGGGCGCCCCGCCTCCGGCCTGGACATCGCCCGGCACGGCGCCGGTAACCGTGCGATCGTTCCCCTGCGTGCCAGCGACGATCCGACCAGCGCGGTGATCGGCGCCCTGGAGGTCGGCCTGGACATCCTTCCGGATCTTGACGTGCTGCAGAAGCAGCTCGACGCCGGTCTGGCATTGATCGTCGATCGCCGGACGCTCGAACAGAGCCTCTGGAAGAAGCCGCAAGGCCAGCCGCTCGGCGACGGCGGTGACTGGCTGCTCGACAGCCGATCGGCCGACGAGCTGCCCGACTGGGTCGAGCGAAAGCTGCTGTCCTCGTCGGAGCAAGGGTCCGCGGCCCGTCAGCTTGAGTCCGGCAACCGATATTTCCTGCTCAACCAGCTCTCGCTACGCGACGTCCGCGGAGAACAGGATCCGACCCGTCCACCGCTGGCCACGGCGATGGTCTGGCATGACATCAGCGAGCAACGCGAGGAACACGAAGCGGGCAACCATCGGCTGTTTCGCAAATGGGCCAGCGCCTGGCTACTCGCCGAACTGCTGCTACTGGCTCTGATCCTCCTGCATCGCTGGCGGCTGAATGCCCAGCGGGAACACTTGCTCGCCCGTGAGCATCAGCAGCGCGAGCGCGCGGAACTGCTCGAGCGCACCCAGAAGATCACCAGCCTGTTGCCGGGTATGGTCTACCAGATGATCCGCACGGCCGAGGGCGAGTACAGCTTTCCCTACGTCAGCGAAGGCTGCAGGGAACTCTACGGGGTGAGCGCCGAGGCGCTGATGCAGAACCCCTCGCTGGCCTTCGCCCGTATCCATCCGGACGATCTGGGCTCCGTACACCAGACCATCGGCGACTGGTCGGCCAAGTTGCGTTCGGGCAGCTTCGAATACCGCATCGTCCACCCTCAGAAGGGCACGATCTGGGCCGCCGGCTACGCCACCGCAGAAGCACGCGACGATGGCTCGGTACTCTGGCATGGCTTCATCGCCGACACCACCGAACGCAAGGCGATCGACCAACGCATCAAGGTCGAGCGCCAGCGCATGACCGGCGTCCTGGAGGCAACCCAGGCCGGAACCTGGGAATGGAACGTGCAGACCGGCGCTCTGACGATCAACCCGCGCTGGGCGGAGATCGTCGGCCATACCCTGGAGAGCCTGGCACCGATCGACATCGCCATCTGGGCGCGCATGGTCCACCCAGACGACGAGCTCGCCGCGGCCGAGGCTCTGGGCTGGCACTTCCACGGCGAGCAGGCGTTGTTCGAGCATGATTACCGGATGCAACACCGCGACGGTCACTGGGTCTGGGTGCGCGCACGCGGTCAGGTCCTGAGCCGCAACGCCGAAGGCGAGCCACTGATGATGTACGGCACGCTCAAGGACGTCAGCCGCGAGCGCGAGCAGGAAGACGCCATCCGTCGGACACGCGCCTTCCTCGAAGCCGTGGTCGACTCGTCGTCGGAAGTCGCGATCATCGCCACCGACCCGAAGGGCACGATCACCCTGTTCAACGCCGGCGCCGAGCTGCTGCTTGGCTACCAGGCCCACGACGTCGTCGGCACGCTCAACGCCACGGCGCTACTGCCCGAAGCGCAACTGGCCGAGCGCGCCCGCGCCCTCAGCGCCGCACTCGGCCGTCCCATTGAAGGCTTCGAGACGCTCTCGGCGATCGCTCGCACCGGCACGCCCGAAACTCGCCATTGGACCTACCCACACAGGAACGGTACGGTCCGCCAACTGAACCTGACCATCAGCACCATCACCGACGCCAATGGCCAGCTCATCGGTTTCCTGGGCTTTGCCAGCGATGTCACCGAACTGATGGAAACCACCCGCGCGCTACAGAAGAGCGAAAGCCGCTTCCGCGCCATGGTCAGCAACCTGCCGGGCGTGGTCTACAACAGCCGCACCGATGACGGCCAGACGATGAGCTACCTGAGCGAGGGGATAGAACGTCTGACCGGCTACCGGGTCGACGAGCTGATCGACAGTCGGGTACGCAGTTTCGCCAGCCTGGTTCACCCCGAGGATCGCCCGGCCTTCGACGCCCCCCGGCAGCTGCAAAGGGAGAATGTCTTCGAACGCACCTACCGGCTGGTCAACGCCGAGCAGCAAGTGGTCTGGGTCCGCGAGCAAGGCCGCGCGCAACGCAATCGCAAGGGCGAGATCATCGGTTACGACGGCTTCATCTGGGATATCTCCCAGCGGGTGCTGGCCGAAAGTGCATTGCGCCTGACCCAGGAGCGCTTCGCCGCGCTCTACCGCCTGGCGCCGGTGGGCATCATGCTGAGCCGGCTGTCAGACGCCAGAATGCTGGAGTGGAACCCGCAGCTGTGCCGGATGAGCGGCTACGACGACTCGGCCCTGACCAACCTCGACTTCCTGAGCCTGATGCCCGCGCTGGCCGGCGACTCGCAGGCTTTGAACGCCCTCATCCGCGACGGCTTTCATGGCCCCTACGAAACACTGCTGCGCCACGCCGACGGGACCCAGGTACCGGTACTGCTCAACGGCGCGCTGATGACCGGCGACGATGGCCAGCCGCTGGTCTGGTCGATCATCCAGGACATCACCGAGCGCGCCCAGGCCGAGCAGGAGGTACAGGAACGCGAGCGCTACCTGCGCCTGCTGATCGCCAACGTCATCGACGCGATCATCATCACCGACAACAACGGCACCATCGAGACCTTCAACCATGCGGCCGAGCGCACCTTCGGCTATCTGGAGCACGAAGTACTCGGCCGCCCGCTTTCCCTGCTGCTGCCGGAAACGGTCGCACTGTGTAACGGCCAGCCGGACGACCACCTGTCCGAACGCCAGGCGCTGGATCGCGAGCTGACCGCGATCCGCCGCGATGGCGAGCCGTTTACCGTCGAGCTGCGCGTTTCGCAGGTCAGCCATGACGGAACACGCAAGTACATCGGCCTGGTACGCGACATCACCGAGCGCAAGCGCATCGAGCGCATGAAAAGCGAATTCGTCTCCATCGTCAGCCATGAGCTGCGCACGCCGCTGACCTCCATCAGCGGCGCGCTGGGGCTGATCAACGGCGGCGCGCTCGGCGAGCTGTCCGGCCCGATGCGACAGATGCTCGGCATCGCCCATCAGAACAGCCTGCGCCTGGGCCGACTGATCGACGACCTGCTGGACATGGACAAGCTGGTCGCCGGCAAGATGGCGTTCAATCTCCGGCCGTTGCCGCTGGCCCCGCTGCTCGAAGAGGCCCTGCGCAGCCACCAGGCCTACGCGGAACAGCACCAGGTGCGCTTCGTCCTCGAGCCGGTGCGCGATTGGCAGGTGATGGCCGACGAGACACGGCTGGAACAGGTGCTGGCCAATTTCCTGTCCAATGCGGCCAAGTTCTCGCCGCCCGGCGAAGTGGTCATCGTTGCGGTCCGCGCGCAGGGCAACGGGGTACGGGTCAGCGTGACCGACCGCGGCCCCGGCATCGCACCGGAATTCGAGACCCGCATCTTCCAGAAATTTTCCCAGGCCGACTCCTCCGACACCCGCCAGAAGGGCGGTACCGGCCTGGGATTGGCGATCAGCAAGGAACTGGTGGAACGCATGCACGGACGCATCGGCTTCGACAGCAGGCCAGGCCAGGGCGCATCCTTCTGGTTCGAGCTGCCGCTGGCCGACGAGGTCGCGGAGACCACTCGGTGATGCTGGCTGCTTTCCGCAGGCGGTCATGCCAGCATGGGCAAACTACACTCATTGGGGCGAGACGATGAACGAGCTGAGGCGAATTCTGCATGTCGAGGATGATCCCTCCATCCAGGCGGTGACCAAGGTCGCGCTGGAGGTGGTCGGTGGATTCGAGGTGTTGTGCTGCTCGTCCGGCCCGGAAGCCCTGGAACAAGCCCTGGGCTTCGCGCCCGACTTCATTCTGCTCGACGTGATGATGCCCGGCATGGACGGCCCCGAAACCCTGGCGCGCCTGCGTGAACGCCTCGCCCTGGCAGACATCCCGGTAGCCTTCATGACGGCCAAGGTGCAACCCAACGAAGTCGAGTACCTGCGGGGCCTGGGTGCTCGGGAAGTGATCATCAAACCCTTCGACCCCATGCTGCTGGCAGGCCAGGTAAGGTCCATCTGGCAAGCCGGGCGAGGTTGATGGCGCCGCCGGAACAAACACAATGAGCCGAGCATCAGGCAACCCGATGGAACCTGCGAACACGAGCACGACGCTCGCCCCGCCACAGCGCGAACTTTCGCGCCTGGCCGCCCTGCTGCGTTATGAGATTCTCGATACGCCCGATGAGGACGCCTTCGACGATTTCACCCAGCTGGCCGCGCAGTTCTGCGGCACGCCCATCGCCCTGATCTCGTTGATCGACGAGCGCCGACAGTGGTTCAAGAGCCGCGTCGGGCTTGAGGTCAGCGAGACCCCGCGGGAAATCTCGTTCTGCACCCACACCATTCAGGGCAACGATGTCTTCGAAGTGCCGGACGCCACCCGCGATCCTTGCTTCGCCAACAATCCGCTGGTCACCGATGCGCCGGACATCCGCTTCTACGCCGGGGCGCCACTGACCACGCCCGACGGTTACAACCTGGGCACGCTCTGCGTGATCGACCGCAAGCCACGCCAGCTCAGCGACCAGCAGCGCGACGCCCTCGAGCGCCTCGGTCGCCAGGTCATCCGCCTGTTCGAACAGCGCCTGCTGACCCGCCGCCATGCCGAACAGGCCGCACTCCAGAAAGCCATCCTCGACAGCGCCAGCAGTGCGGTGGTGGTGGTAGACCAGGCGGGACATATCGCCAGTATCAACCCCGCCGTCGAGCAGTTGCTCGGTTACCGGGAGGCGGAGCTGATCGACCAGCCCTTCGCGCAGACGCTGCTGACCAGCGAGGCCCTGCAGGCGCGTGCCTCGGCAATGTCGCAAGAGCTGGGGCGGCCGATCGAACCCGGCTTCGACGTGCTGACCGCCGAGCTGCAACGCGGCCACCGCGAGCTGCGCGAATGGCAGATGCGGCACCGCAACGCTGGCCTGATCCCGGTACAACTGAGCGTCTCTTCGATCATCGACGACCAGCAGCGACTACGCGGCTACCTCGCCATCGCGTACGACATGGGCTACCAGCAACAGCTTCAGCTGCGCCTGCAACAGATCGCGGCGCAGGTGCCGGGCATGCTCTTCCAGTACCTCTGGCGACCCGGCGAGCGCGGCCAGTTCCCCTATGCCAGCGAAGGCATCGAACAGATCTACGGGCTGACCTCGAACCAGATTTCCGACAGCGTCAATCCGCTGTTTGCGGTCATGCATCCGGAGGACCGCCAGCGCGTCGGCCGTACCATCCGTGCCGCCGCCGCGACCCTCTCGCCGTGGCACTTCGAGCACCGCATCAACCACCCGCGCAAGGGGCTGATCTGGGTCGAGGCACGGGCCACACCGATGCCCCGCCCCGATGGTTCGGTGCTCTGGCATGGCCTGGTCACGGACATCACCGAGCGCCGCGCGCAGCAGGATGAGCTGGCCAAGCAGCAGGAAATGAACCGTCGTCTGCTCGAGGCCCTCTCCGAAGCGGTAATCGCCTGTGACGCCGAAGGCCACCTGACGTTATTCAATGACAAGGCCAGGGAGTGGCATGGCCATGATGCCGAGCCGATTTCCCCCGACCAGTGGGCCAGCCGCTACCACCTCTATCACGCCGACGGCGTCACCTTGCTGGCCGAGGAGGAGATTCCGCTGCGTCGGGCGTTGCACGGCGAGCACATCACCAATCTCGAGATGACCATCGTGCTCGACGGCCAGCCGCGTCATGTGCTGGTCAATGCCGACCCGTTGCATGCACCGGACGGTGACCAGATCGGTGCCGTCGCGGTGCTGCACGACATCACCGAACGCAAGCGCATCGAGCAGCTGCAGCGCGAGTTCATCTCCACCGTCAGCCACGAGCTGCGCACGCCGCTGACCTCGATTACGGGCTCGCTCGCGCTGATCTGTGGCGAAGTGATCGGCGAGGTGCCGCCCCACCTGCAGGAGCTGCTGGGCATCGCCCACCAGAATAGCCAGCGGCTCACCGCGCTGATCAACGACCTGCTCGACATGGACAAGCTCAACGCCGGAAAGATGCGCTTCGACCTGCACATCCAGCCCTTGCAGCCGCTGCTGAAACAGGCCCTGCGCAGCAACGAAGGCTATGCCAAGCGGCTCGGCGTGCGCTATCGCCTGACGCACTCCAGCGAGGCGCTCGTTCGCGTCGATACCCTGCGCCTGCATCAGGTACTGAGCAATCTGCTGTCCAACGCGGCCAAGTTCTCTCCGCCTGGCGAAGAGGTATGCATAAGCGCCGAGATGCGCGGCGACGCCGTGCGGGTCAGTGTCACCGACCAGGGCCCCGGCATCAGCGAGGCCTTTCGCGAGCGGGTGTTCCAGAAATTCGCCCAGGCCGACTCGTCGGACACCCGCCAGCAGGGCGGCACCGGCCTCGGCCTGGCCATCAGCAAGGATCTGATCGAACGTATGGGCGGACGTATCGGCTTCGACTCCGAAGAGGGCCGCGGTGCCTGCTTCTGGTTCGAGCTACCGCGCTACGAACAACCGGCAACGACCAGTGAGGGTCAACAGCCATGAAGCAACTCAAGCGGATTCTCCATGTCGAAGACGTACCCTCGATCCAGGTGGTGACCCGCATCGCCCTGGAAAAGATCGGCGGCTTCGAGGTGCTCAGCTGTCTGTCGGCCCAGGAGGCACTGGACCGCGTACGGGATTTCGCACCCGATCTGATCTTGCTGGATATGATGCTTCCCGAAATGGACGGCATGGAGCTGTTGCGCCAGCTCGGCCAGCGCATCGACCTGACCCAGGTGCCGGTGGTTTTCCTCACTGGTACCGTGGAGCCGGAGCGGCTGAACGAGCTGCGTCAGCTCGGTGCCCGCGACGTATTGGCCAAACCCTTCGATCCCATGCAATTGTCCGCACGCCTGCAGGACATATGGAAACACCTACATGACTGATGCCGGGCTCGAGTTGCAGCGCCAGCTGCAAGCCCTGACCGACAGATTCGCTGAGCGGCTGAGCCTGGAACTACCGGAACTGGCCCGCCTGGCCGGTTTCGTTCACAGCCGGGAGCCCGAGGCCCTCGGCTACCTCGGCGAAATTCGCGAGCGTCTGCACAGGCTCGCCGGCTCGGCCGGAACCTTTGGCTTCTCCCGTGTCGGCGACGAGGCCAGGCTGCTCGAGCAACGCGTGGATGCCTGGCTCGAGGCTGGCCAGAGCACCGAAAGCAGTCTCGATCAGTTGGGTCGGGACATCGCCCACTTCGCCGAACAGTCCCCCGCCGCACCCTCGGCCCGGACACCCGAAACGGAGCGCCTCGATAGCCACGGCGAAGCCGGCGGTACCCGCATCTATCTGCTCGAGGGCGATCCCGATGCGGCGACCGGCATGGTCCAGACACTCGGCAACTTCGGCTACGAGGTCAGCCACTTCGCCACCGCCCAGGCGCTGGCCGAGGCTACGGCCCGGCAGTTGCCCGACGCGCTGATCGTCAGCCTCAGCCAGGATGACGACCTGCAACAGGCCGCCGCAATCCAGCCGAACCTGCAAACGCCGCTGCCCCTGCTGCTGATCAATGACCGGGACGATTTCGACAGCCAACTGGCCGCGGTGCGTGCGGGCGCCCAGGGCTATTTCACCCGGCCACTGGACATCACCCGCCTGGAACAGCGCCTGGAGCACTGCCTGAACCAGCAACAGGGCGAGCCGTTCCGGGTGTTGATCATCGACGACGATCTGGAGCTGGCCACGCGTTACAGCCTGGCGCTGCGCAGCGCGCGGATGCAGGTCGAGGTGCTGGGCGAGCCCGGCCGGCTGTTCGAGGCCCTGCACAACTTCAATCCCGAGGTGCTGTTGCTGGACGTCAACATGCCCGGCTGCTCCGGTCCGGAACTGGCACAGACCATTCGCCTGAATGACGAATGGCTGCGGGTAACGATCATTTATCTCTCGGCCGAAACCGACATCACCCGACAGATGGCAGCGCTGGTGAAGGCTGGCGACGATTTCATCACCAAGCCGATCAGCGACAACGCGCTGATCTCTTCCGTGTTCTCCCACGCGCAAAGGGCCCGTTCGCTGAGCAACGCGCTGGCGCGCGACAGCCTTACCGGCCTGCTCAAGCACGCCGACATCAAGGAACACCTGGCGGTGGAGGTGCAGCGTGCGCAGCGCTCGGGCAAGCCCACCAGCGCGGTCATGCTCGATATCGACCACTTCAAGAAGGTCAACGACAGTCATGGCCACGCCGCCGGGGACAACGTCATCCGCGCGCTGGCCAACCTGATGCGCCAGCGCCTGCGCCGCGTCGACAGCCTGGGCCGCTACGGCGGCGAGGAATTCGTCGCGGTGCTCCCCAACTGCTCGGCCGCCCAGGCCAAACGTGTGATTGACGAGATCCGCGAGCGTTTCGCCGAGCTGATCTTCAGCGCCGACGACCAGCGTTTCAACGTGACCCTGAGCGCCGGCATCGCCGAAACCGCCGAGGGCATGCGCCCCAACGACCTGCTCGAACAGGCTGATCGCGCGCTCTACAGCGCCAAGCACAACGGTCGCAACCAGGTCCGCCTTGCCGAGTGACGGCTCCGCCGGGCTCCGGGCGAACCGCCGACGGTCTAGCAGCAAGGGCAATAAAGCCTCTGAAGCCTGAAGCCGAACGCATGATGGCGCGTCTGCCTCCAGCCTCTGGCTTCCGGCTATTGCTGCTCCTTAAAGCTTTATCCAGGTCGCCTTGAGCTCGGTGTACTTGTCGAAGGCGTGCAGCGACTTGTCGCGGCCGTTGCCCGATTGCTTGAAGCCACCAAAGGGCGCGGTCATGTCGCCGCCGTCGTACTGATTGACCCAGACGCTACCGGCGCGCAGCGCCTTGGCGGCCAGGTGCGCCTTGGACAGATTGGACGTCCACACCGCTGCGGCCAGGCCGTACTGGGTGTCGTTGGCGATGGCGATGGCCTCGTCGAGTTCGTCGAAGGCGATCACCGACAGCACCGGCCCGAAGATTTCTTCCTGGGCGATCTTCATCGCGTTATCGACGCCATCGAAGATGGTCGGCTCGACATACAGCCCGCCGGTTTCCTGCAGCGTCTGCTGGCCGCCGATCAACACCTGGGCGCCGCCCTGGCGGCCGGCCTCGATGTAGCCGAGCACCGTGCCGAGCTGCTGGGTATCGACCAGCGCGCCGACGGTGGTCTCGGGATCGAGCGGATTGCCGGGCTTCCAGGCCTTGAGCGCCTCGACCACCATCGGCAGGAACTGGTCCTTGATCGAGCGCTGCACCAACAGCCGCGAGCCCGCAGTGCAGACTTCGCCCTGGTTGAAGGCGATCGCGCCCGCTGCCGCCTCGGCCGCGGCCTTGAGATCCGGCGCATCGGCAAAGACGATGTTCGGGCTCTTGCCGCCCGCCTCCAGCCAGACGCGCTTCATGTTCGACTCGCCGGCATAGATCATCAGTTGCTTGGCGACACGGGTCGAGCCGGTAAAGACCAGTGTGTCGACATCCATGTGCAGCGCCAGCGCCTTGCCGACGGTATGGCCGTAACCCGGCAGCACGTTGAGCACGCCCGCTGGGATACCCGCCTCGAGCGCCAGGGCGGCGATACGGATCGCGGTCAGCGGCGATTTCTCCGAGGGCTTGAGAATCACCGAGTTGCCCGCCGACAGCGCCGGGCCGAGCTTCCAGCAGGCCATCATCAGCGGGAAATTCCACGGCACGATGGCCGCGACCACACCCACCGGCTCGCGCGTGACCAGCCCCAGTTCGTCATGGGCGGTGGCGGCCACCTCGTCGTATATCTTGTCGATCGCCTCGCCGCTCCAGCGCAGCGCCCGGGCGCTACCTGGGATGTCCAGCTGCAGCGAGTCGCTGATCGGCTTGCCCATGTCCAGGGTTTCCAGCAGCGCCAGCTCCTCGCGATGAGCCTCGAGCAGGCCGGCGAAACGAATCATCACCGCCTTGCGCTTGACCGGCGCCAGACGGGACCAGACGCCCGTCTCGAACGCCTTGCGCGCGCTGACCACCGCGCGGTCGGCGTCGGCTTGGTCGCAGCTCGCGACCTGCGTCAGCACCCGGCCGTCGAGGGGGCTGATGCAGTCGAACGTGGCTCCGGCCTCGGCACCAGTGTATTCGCCCTGAATGAAGGCACGGCCTTCGATCTGCAAGTCGCGGGCGCGCTGTTGCCAGTCGGCGAGTGTCAGGCGGGTCATGGGAGTTCCTCGAGGTGGTCGACCATGGAAAAGGGCACCCTAAACCGGGCCGTGGGCTATATCAATATTTTTTACGAACGGCGCGGTTTTTGCCTTGTTTTGTTCGTTTTATTAAACATAGACTCGGCGAACCCGCCCTCTGCTCCGGAGCTTTCCCCATGGCCCATACCGCTCAGCCCGACCACTTCTGGATGCCCTTCACCGCCAACCGCCAGTTCAAGAGCGCACCGCGCCTGCTCGAGCGCGCCGAGGGCATGTACTACACCTCCGACGACGGTCGGCAGATTCTCGACGGCACGGCCGGACTCTGGTGTTGCAACGCGGGCCACGGACGCCGGGAAATCACCGAGGCGGTGACCCAGCAGCTGTCGAAGATGGACTTCGCACCGACCTTCCAAATGGGCCATTCGCTGCCCTTCCAGCTGGCCGAGCGGCTGAGCGAGATCACCCCTGCCGGGCTCAACCGGGTGTTCTTCACCAATTCGGGCTCCGAGTCGGTCGACACCGCCCTGAAAATCGCCCTCGCCTACCAGCGCGCCATCGGTCAGGGCACCCGCACCCGCCTGATCGGCCGAGAGCTGGGCTATCACGGGGTCGGATTCGGCGGCATCTCGGTCGGCGGCATGACCAACAACCGCAAGGCGTTCGGCGCCCTGCTGCCGGGCGTCGATCATCTGCCGCACACCCTGGACATCGAGCGCAACCGCTTCTGCAAGGGGTTGCCCGAACACGGCGCGGAAAAGGCCGATGAGCTCGAGCGCCTGGTTACCCTGCACGGTGCGGAAAACATCGCGGCGGTGATCGTCGAGCCGATGTCCGGCTCGTCCGGCGTGATCCTCCCACCGAAAGGCTATCTGCAGCGCTTGCGAGAGATCACCCGCAAGCACGGCATCCTGCTGATCTTCGACGAAGTGATAACCGGGTTCGGACGCGTCGGCGAAGCCTTCGCCTCCCAGCGCTGGGGCGTCACCCCGGACCTCATCACCTGCGCCAAGGGCCTGACCAACGGTGCCGTTCCGATGGGCGCAGTGTTCGTCGCCGACGAACTCTATGAGGCCTTCATGGCTGGCCCGGACAGCGCCATCGAGTTCTTTCACGGCTACACCTATTCCGGCCACCCGGTCGCCTGCGCCGCCGCCCTGGCAACCCTGGACATCTATGCACGGGAAAACCTGTTCCAGAAGGCCATCGAGCTGGAAGGCTACTGGCAGAGCGCGCTGAAGAACCTGGAAGACCTGCCGCACATCGCCGATATCCGCACCGTTGGGCTGGTCGCCGGCGTGCAATTCGAGCCCCATGCCGAGGGCGTCGGCAAGCGCGCCTACGGCATCTTCCGTCAGTGCTTCGAGGATGGTCTGCTGGTGCGCGCCAGCGGCGACACCATCGCCCTGTCGCCACCACTGATCATCGAAAAGTCCCACATCGACGACCTGTTCAGCCGTTTCGCCGACGCGATCCGAAAGGCGGGCTAAGGCCGCGGCTCGCTTGCCGTTGCACTTGAGCGACGGCAGGCGCAACGGGTTCCCCGAAACGAAAAAACCCGCCGAGAGGCGGGTTTTTTGGTCAAGGGCCAGATCAATTACTTGATCTTGGCTTCCTTGTACATCACGTGCTTACGAACAACCGGATCGAATTTCTTGATTTCGATCTTGTCGGGCGTAGTGCGCTTGTTCTTGTCGGTGGTGTAGAAATGGCCGGTACCGGCGCTGGACACCAAACGGATCAGGTCACGCATGTCGTTCTCCTTAAACCTTTTCGCCGCGGCTGCGCAGTTCAGCCAGAACGGTATCGATACCACGCTTGTCGATGACGCGCATACCCTTGGCGGAAACGCGCAGACGAACGAAGCGATTTTCCGACTCAACCCAGAAGCGGTGATGCTGCAGGTTCGGCAGGAAACGACGACGGGTTTTGTTGTTTGCGTGGGAAACGTTGTTCCCGGTTACCGGACCCTTACCGGTAACTTGACAGACTCTAGACATGCCTCAGCCCTCTAAAACCACATGCCCAACCCGGCATGGGTTGGCCGCTTGAACTCTCAGTCATTTGGCGCTCTGCGCCGCGTTTCATCGGGGTCTTACCAGCCGCAGCGTCGTGCGAAGAGCCGGGCCCCTAGAAAAGAGCGCTGCTTTATATCAGAAAGCCCCACACCCCACAAGCGCGATATGGCTTTGCATAGCGGTCTACCGCAGCCCGATCTGCCAGGCCAGGGCCCGTGCCCAGGCGCCTGGAGCCAAACGACCATCCGTCGCCGCAGGGCCGTTGCAGCACAGGCAACTGCATTCAGTGCCGCTGCCTTTATATAGCCAAGGCAGCGATCGATGCTGCCTTGCTCGAGCGCCGACAACTCCTCCCGCCTCGCAGCTGCTAACGCCGTAGCACTGCAGGTCTCCCTTGCAACAGGCAGGCAAGGCCATACGCTGACCTTATATATGAGCCGACCGACGCTGCCGTCGCTCGGCTCAGGCGAATAACCGTACCGGCCCCTTCGCGCTCAAGACCGCTACCACACGAGCCCCACACTCCCTGGTCTTGACCGCGAAAGAAACGCAACTTCGAACCGATTCCGCCCGCTACCGCTCGAGCGCCGACAACGCTCTCGCCTCGTCGCGAATCTCCACCTCGCTCGACACTTTGTACCCGCGAGGGAAGCGCGACAGTGTTCGATCAACGCTTCTGGCTCAATGCTGGCTCCTTGAGGCTGACGAAGAGCTTCACCGACTCGCCCTTGCGTACGTCCAACACACCCATGGCCGCGCATTCTCGGACCGCGGATACTGCATCTGTTTTACTGTGCGAAACATGATGTCGAATTCGACGTTATTCGCTACGCTTTCCTCGCAACGATCGCAGCTCCCTGTATGCCGACCATCGATCTGCTATCGTTCGCCCCGCCCCTACCTGCGAGACCACCGAGACATGAGCGACGACGTTGAAGACAGCAGCACTCCGAAGGATCGCAAATTCGTCGAGGCGCTGGCCCGGGGGCTGGACGTGTTGCGCGCCTTCACCCACGGCTCGGTGGTGATGGGCAACCAGGACATCGCCCGCATCACCGGCCTGCCCAAGCCGACCGTGTCGCGCATGACCTACACCCTGACCAAGCTCGGCTACCTCAGCTATTCGCAGCAGCTGGAGAAGTACCAGCTCGACTCCGGCGTGCTCGCCCTGGGCTATGCCTACGTCTCCAACCTTCGGGTGCGCCAGCTGGCCAAGCCGTACATGGACGAATTCGCCCGGCGCACCAACACCACGGTGGGCCTGACCTGCCGTGATCGCCTGTCGATGATCTACATCGAGAACTGCCGTCCGGCCGAGGTCACCTCGCTGCGCATGGACGCCGGTGTGCGCCTGCCGCTGGCGACCACCGCCGCGGGTCGCGCGTACCTGGCCGCCACCCCGGAGAAGGAGCGCGAGCACCTGATGGCGCTGCTCGCCGACAAATACGAAGACGGCTGGGACGCGATGAAGACCTCGCTGGAGAGCGCCTTCGCCGAATTCGAACGCACCGGCTTCTGCCTGTCGCTGGGCGAATGGGACCGCAACGTGAAGGCCGCCGGCGTGCCACTGCACCTGTCCGACGGCAGCATCATGGCGTTGACCTGCGGCGCCCCCTCGTTCCAGCTCGACGAGGCCACCCTCAAGGGCTCGCTGGCCCACCAGCTGGAAATGCTCGCCCGCGACATCGAAAGCCTCGGGGTCTGACCGAGCTCAGCGTCAAGCCCTGACGCTGGCCCACGCGATGTCCGCGAGCAGGTCACGGACATCGGCCAGCGCGGTGCGCGAGCGCCCGGCCAGCCAGTTGCGCGCCATGTCATGACAGGGCCCGATCACCACGGCGATGAAACAGTCGCTTGGCATCCGCCGGAAAGCACCGCTTTCACGGTGGCGACGCAGAATCGCGCCGACCCGCTCGCCATGGGCCTGATTGACCTCGCGCAACCGATCGCCCATCTCCCCGGCCTCGACCCGCCCACGGTTGTGCAGCACGAAACGCGCCCAGTCCGGGTTTGCCACCACCCAATCGATGTAGCTGGAGACGAACAGCCGGACGCACGCCTCGGCATCCAGCGTCTCGATCAGCCCGGCCTCGAGCCGCGCGGCGTATTCGCCGATACCCTCCAGGTACAGCGCGGCGATGATCCGTTCCCGATTGCCGAAGTGGTGATACAGGCTGCCGATGCTGGCACCGGAGCGGTCGCGGATCATCTCGATGGTGGTCGCCTCCACCCCGTACTCGGTGAAACAACCAAGCGCGGCCTGAAGGATTTCCTGCTTGCGGCTACTGCGGGCCATCCGACCTCCAAGTTTTGACTAGAATAATTTTCTAGAATTATATTCTGATGTTCTTATACTGCTTCGATCGCAGCACTGGCGAAAGAGCGGAGAACAACAAGATGGCGACGATACAGGCGCAAGAACGCGCAATCGACAACGGCAACGGCCACACCCTGTCCAGTTACTGGTACCCACCGAGCGGCCCTTCACGCGGCGCCGTCATCATCGCACCCGCGATGGGCGTGAAGCAGCGTTTCTATACCGACTTCGCCAGCTGGCTGGCCGAGCGCGGCTACCTGGTCGTGACCTTCGATTACCTGGGCATGGGCCGCTCCCGTTCGGTACCGCTGCGCCAGCTCCAGGTCGACATTCTCGACTGGGGCCACCACGACTGCAGCGCGGTACTCGCCACGGTCGCCGAAGCGGCTGGCAACCTGCCGCTGTACTGGATCGGCCACAGCGTCGGCGCGCAGATCCTGCCGCTGGTCAGGGGTCACCACCGGCTGACCCGCATCGTCACCATCGCTGCCGGCAGCGGCTACTGGCGCGAGAACAGCCCGCAGATCCGGCGCAAGGCGTGGTTGCTCTGGCACGGCCTGGCTCCGCTGCTGACCGCCATCGCGGGGTATTTCCCGGGCGACCGCATCGGCGCGGTCGGCGATCTGCCGGCCGGGGTGATTCGCCAGTGGCGGCGCTGGTGCCTGCATCCGGAGTATCTGGTCGGCGTCGAAGGCGAGCCGGTGCGCCAGGCCTTCGCGGCGGTGCGTACACCCCTGACGTCGCTGTCCTTCAGCGACGACGAGATGATGTCGGCGCGCAATACCGAATCCCTGCACGGCTTCTATAGCGGCGCACCGAAAACCATGCAGCGCATCGCCCCAGGCGACGTGGGTGCCACACGGATCGGCCATTTCGGATTCTTCCGCCGCAGCTTCGCCGACAACCTGTGGTCCCGCTGGCTGCTGCCGGAGCTGGCTTGCGATGAAAACCGGGTGGTGGCCCATGCCCATAGGCAGGTAGTGCGGGTTTCGCACAGCGGAACGTAGGGACTCTATCGCGAAACATATCCGAGGGTTATTCAACTTGCCGAATGGCTGATCTCCGACAACAGTGAGGACGGGCTGGCTACAGCCCGCCAATCGGAGCTTGCCATGCACAACAACAATAACGGCTACCCCTCGAGTACCCGCGCCTGGATGACAGTGGCCATCCTGATGCTCGCCTACGTGCTGTCGTTCGTCGACCGGCAGATTCTCAACCTGCTGGTCGAGCCGATCCGCCGCGACCTCGACATCACCGACACCCACATGAGCCTGCTGATGGGCTTCTCCTTCGCGGTGTTCTACACCATCTGCGGCGTGCCGATCGGTCGTCTGGCCGATCGCAAGAGTCGTCGCGGCATCATCGCCATCGGCGTGCTGGTCTGGAGCCTGATGACAGCCCTGTGCGGCACCGCCCGGACGTTCTGGCAGTTCCTGGTGTTCCGCATCGGCGTCGGTGTCGGCGAGGCCGCGCTGTCGCCCTCGGCCTATTCGCTGATCGCCGACAGCTTCCCGCCCAAGTTGCGCGGCACCGCCATGAGCGTCTACTCGATGGGCATCTACATCGGCTCGGGCCTGGCCTTTCTACTCGGCGGACTGGTGGTCAAGTTCGCCTCGGCGCAAGGCGACGTGCACCTGCCGGTGCTCGGCATGGTTCGCCCGTGGCAGCTGATCTTCCTCGTGCTCGGCGCCGCCGGGGTGCTGTTCACCGCCGTGCTGCTGTTAATTCGCGAGCCGTCGCGCAAGGGCATCGGCGCCGGCGTCGAGGTGCCGCTGAGCGAGGTGGCCGGCTACATCCGGCAGAACCGTCGCACCGTGCTCTGCCACAACTTCGGCTTCGCCTGCCTGGCCTTCGCGGCCTATGGCAGCTCGGCCTGGATCCCGACCTTCTTCATCCGCACCTACGGCTGGTCGGCCAGCGACGTCGGTGTGCTCTACGGCTCGGTGGTGGCGGTGGCCGGCTCGCTGGGCATCATCGCGGGCGGGAGGCTGTCCGACCTGCTGCACCGCCGCGGCTATCGCGACGCACCGCTGCGCGTGGGCATCATCTCCGCAGCGCTGACCCTGCCGCTCAACCTCGCCTACCTCGCCGGCAGCGGCGAACTGGCGCTGGCCCTGATCGCCCTGCACGTGTTCACCATCGCCATGCCCTTCGGGGTCGGCCCGGCGGCGATCCAGGAAATCATGCCCAACTCCATGCGCGGCCAGGCCTCGGCGGTGTACCTGTTCGTCATCACCATGGTCGGCCTCGGCATCGGCCCGACAGCAGTGGCGCTGGGTACCGACTTCGTCTTCGGCGACGACAACGCCCTGCGCTATTCGCTGTTGATCGTCACCGGCATCGCCCTGGTCGGCGCCATGATCCTGCTCGGCATGGGGCTGAAGCATTACCGCGGCAGCTTGGATCGGCTGCAGGCGTGGAAGCCGCAGAGCGCGGCTGCGGACGACGCCCAGGCCAAGCCGGCCTGATCGCACACAGGCAAGCCCGCGTAGGGTGGATCACGCTTCACCGATCCACCGACCCACGGCATCGACCCCGCCGCGTGGATGTGAAAGGCGACATCCACCCTACGAACCCAAACCGGCGCAGCCGTAGGGTGGATCACGCTTCACCGATCCACCGACCCTCGGTGCCGACCCGACCGCGTGGATGTGAAAGGCGACATCCACCCTACGAACCCAAACCGGCGCAGCCGTAGGGTGGATCACGCTTCATAGATCCACCGACCCACGGCATCGACCCGCCGCGTGGATGTGAAAAGCGACATCCACCCTACGAACCCAAACCGACGCAGCCGTAGGGTGGATCACGCTTCATCGATCCACCGATCCACCGATCCACCGGCCCACGGCATCGACCCGGCCGCGTGGATGTGAAAGGCGACATCCCCCCTACGGCGCTACCGATCCTCCGCATCATCCAAAAATCACAAACCGCGCATCGACATCCGTCAAAAAAAAACCCGCTCCTGGGAGCGGGTCTTCGTTCACTCGACCTCGGCCGATCACGCCACCTGCATCAGCTTCGTATAAGCCTTCAGGTGATGGTCATCGTCGCCCAGCTCGTGGGCCATCATCACCAGGCGCTTGGCATGGTGGGCGAGGTTGTACTCCCAGGTCATGCCGATGCCGCCGTGCAGCTGGATGGCTTCCTCGGCGATCTTGCGACCGGCCCGGGCGCAGATGTACTTGGCAGCGGCGATGATGCGGCGGCGGTCGTCGTTGTCTTCGCCATCGGCAAAGGTCGCGGCGAGGATCGCCATGCTGGTGGCCTGTTCCAGCTCGGTCTGCATGTCGACCATGCGGTGCTGCAGGACCTGGAACTTGCCGATCGGTACGCCGAACTGCTTGCGCGTCTTCAGGTAGTCGAGGGTGAGCTTGCAGGCCTCCTGCATGCTGCCCAGTGCATCGGCGCACTGCGCGGCGATGGCGCGGCCCTGCTGGTAGCGCAGCGCCGGCAGGGCATTACCGGCTTCGCCGAGCACAGCTTCGGCCGACACCTGAACGTTGTCGAGGAACAGCTCGCAGCCCTTGCGCCCGTCGATGGTCGGGTAGACGCGACGGCTCACGCCCTTGGCGTTCGGATCGACGATGAAGAGCCCGATACCGGCCTCGTCACGGCTGTCGCCGGAGATGCGCGCGGAGACGATGATCCGCCCGGCACTGTGCCCGCCAATCACCACGGCCTTGCGCCCGGACAAGCGATAGCCGCCGTCCACCGCCTCGGCGCGGGTCTGCACGTCGTTGAGGTTGTAGTGGCTCTGCGGCTCTTCGAAGGCCACCGCCAGCTGCAGCGAACCGGCCGCCACCTGGGGCAGCAAGTCCTGCTTCTGCGCTTCGCTGCCGAGCTGGTTGAGCAAGCCGCCACCGAAGATGACCGATTGCACGTAGGGCTCGAGCGTCAGCCCGCGGCCCAGTTCGGTCATCACCAGCATGGTTTCCACGCCACCACCGCCAAAGCCTCCGATCTCTTCGGAAAACGGCACGGCGGTCAGGCCCAGCTCGCCCAGCTGTCCCCAGAACTCGGAGGAGAAGCCGAGCTCCGACTCGCTGAATTTCTCGCGCTGCTCGAACGGGTAGGCGTCGCGCACCAGACGCGCCGCGGTGTCCTGCAGCATTTGCTGCTCTTCAGTCAGTTTGAAGTCCATTGCGGTGCCCCCTTACAGCTCGAGAATCATCTTCGAGACGATGTTCTTCTGGATTTCGTTGGAGCCGCCGAAGATCGACAGCTTGCGCATGTTGAAGTAGTCGCCGGCCAGCGCCGCGCTGTAATCGGCGTGCAGCAGCTCGCCGTCGTAGTCCAGCTGCAGCTCCTCCTCAAGGAAGGGCAGCGCGTAGGGGCCGATGACCTTTCGCAGCAGGTAGGTAATCGCCTGGCGGATCTCGGTGCCCTTGACCTTGAGGATCGAAGACTCGGCGCCGGGCACACCGCCCTCCTTCGCCGCCGCGAGGATGCGCAGGGTGCTCATCTCGATGGCCATCAGCTGCATCTCGACCTCCGCCACCTGGGCGCGGAACAGCGGGTCTTCGAGCATCGGCTTGCCGTCGCAGACTTCCTTCATGGCGATGCGCTTGAGGTGCGCCAGCGCCGCCTTCGAGGCGCCGATGCCGGCCAGCCCCGTGCGCTCGTGGGTGAGCAGGTACTTGGCGCAGGTCCAGCCCTGGTTTTCCTGACCGACGAGGTTTTCCACCGGCACGCGAACGTTATCGAAGAAGACTTCGTTGACCTCATGGTCGCCGTCCAGGGTGATGATCGGCCGCACGCTGATGCCCGGCGTGCTCATGTCGATCAAGAGGAAGCTGATACCGCGCTGCTGCTGGGCCTCGGGATCGGTGCGCACCAGACAGAAGATCATGTTGGCGTGCTGGCCGAGAGTGGTCCAGGTCTTCTGGCCATTGACGACGTAGTGGTCGCCGTCACGCACGGCGCGGGTCTTGAGGCTCGCCAGATCCGAGCCTGCACCCGGCTCGGAATAGCCCTGGCACCACCAGTCCTCGCCCGAGAGGATGCGCGGCAGGTAGTGGTCCTTCTGCTGCTGGGTGCCGAACTTGATGATCACCGGCGCGACCATGTTGACGCCGAACGGGATGGTGCGCGGCGCACCGAAGGCGGCGCACTCCTCGTCGAAGATGTGCTTTTCCACCGGGCCCCAGGTAGTGCCGCCCAGCTCCACCGGCCAGCCCGGCGCGTACCAGCCCTTGTTCGACAGGATGCGTTGCCAGCGCTGGTGGTCTTCCTTGGACAGGTGCTTGCCGAGCTTGGTCTTGGTGGCTATATCCGCCGGCAGCTCGGTGGACAGGAAAGCACGCACCTCGTCGCGGAAGGCGAGCTCTTCGGTCGTGTAGTTGACGTTCATGGGTATTCCTCTGAGCAGGGGTGCAGGCGGCTACTCGCCGGCCTGCCATTGCGAAAAGGTGCGGCCTTCGGCGGCCAGTTTTTCCAGCAGCGGCGCCGGCTTCCACCAGTCGCCGCAGCGCGCGTGCAATTCCTTGACCTTCGCCAGCACGGTGTCGAGCCCGACGCTGTCGGCGTAGAACATCGGCCCGCCGCGAAACGCCGGGAAGCCATAGCCGTTGAGGTAGATGACGTCGATGTCGCTCGAGCGCTGGGCGATGCCCTCCTCCAGGATCTTTGCGCCTTCGTTCACCAGCGCGTAGATCGTCCGCTCGATGATGTACGCCTCGTCCAGCGTGCGGCGTTCGATGCCCTTCTCACGCGAGGCGGCTTCGAGCATCTCGGCGAGTGCCGGGTTCTCCTGCGGCGTGCGGTTGCCGGGCTCGTAGCGGTAGTAGCCGGCGCCGGTCTTCTGCCCGAGCATCCCCGCTTCGCAGAGCTTGTCGGACACGGTGGGGAAGTCGAGGCCCGCCGGCAGCGTCGCGCGCTGACGCTTGCGGATCGCCTGGCCGATGTCGAGGCCGGAAAGGTCACGCATGGCGAACGGGCCCATGGCCATGCCGAAGTCACGCAGCGCGGCGTCCACCTGCTGGGGCGTGGCGCCCTCTTCGAGCAGGAACTCCGCCTCGCGGCCGTACTGGAACACCATGCGGTTGCCGACAAAGCCATCGCACACACCCACCACCACGGCGACCTTCTTCAGCGTCTTGCCCAGCGCCATCGAGGTGGCGAGCACTTCATGGCTGGTCCGCTCGCCGCGTACCACTTCGAGCAGGCGCATGACATTGGCCGGGCTGAAGAAATGCAGGCCCACCACCTCTTCGGGGCGTTTGGTAAAGGCGGCGATGGCGTTCAGGTCCAGCGAGGAGGTATTGGAGGCGAGGATCGCGCCGGGCTTGCAGACCGCATCGAGCCGCTCGAACACCTGCTGCTTGACACCCATGTCTTCGAACACCGCCTCGATCACCAGGTCGACGTCGGCGAGCGCAGCGTAGTCGGTCACCCCCTGAACCAGCGTGAGGCGCTTTTCCATGGCCACCTCGGTCAGGCTGCCTCGCTTGACGCTGGCGCCGTAGGTGTCACGGGCGCGCTGCAGGGCACGGCCAAGCGCCTCGTCGTTGATTTCCAGCAGCTTGACCGGCAGCCCGGCATTGGCGAAGCACAGCGCAATGCCGACGCCCATGGTACCGCCGCCGATCACCGCGGCACTCTTGATCTGGCGGGGCGACACATCGGCAGGCAAACCGGCGACCTTGCCCGCCTGCCGTTCGGAGAAGAACGCATGAACCAGCGCCGCCCGCTGCGGCGATTGCAGGCACTCGACGAACAGCTCGCGCTCCCGCTTGAGCCCTTCGGCCAGCGGTAGTCTGGTTGCTGCTTCCACCGCGGCCACGCAGCGCAGCGGCGAGAACAGGCCCGGCATGCGCTTGGCCACTTCGGCGTGCTTGGCAGCGATCAGCCCGGCGTTGTCAGCCCCCTCCAGGCCGGCGGTCTGCTCGCCGCTGCGCCGGGGCGCGCGGCCTTCCTCGACCATGCGGCGGGCGTAGGCCAGGCCGGCTTCGACCAGGTCACCCTCGAACAGCTCGTCGACGATGCGGTGCTCGACCGCCTCGGCCGCACCGATCGGCTGGCCACTGACGATCATGTCCAGCGCCTTGGCGACCCCGGCCAGACGCGGCAGACGCTGGGTACCGCCGGCGCCGGGGAGCAGGCCGAGCTTCACCTCGGGCAGGCCGACCTTGGCGTCGGGGCGGGCGATGCGGTAATGGCAGCCCAGCGCGACCTCGAGGCCGCCGCCCAGCGCAGTGCCGTGAATCACGGCAACGCTGGGCTTGCTGCCACCTTCGATGATTTCGATCACCTCGGGCAGGCTCGGCGACTGTGGCGGCTTGCCGAACTCCTTGATATCCGCGCCAGCAATGAAGGTCGTGCCCTCGCAGAGCAATACGACTGCGCGAACCTCGGTATCGGCCTCGGCGCGCTCGAAGGCCTGTTGCAGCCCTGCACGTACCGCCACGCCGAGTGCGTTGACCGGTGGATTGTTGACCGTGATCAGGGCGATATCGCCCCGGCGCTCGAGCCGAACGACTTCTGACATGGCAGGCCTCCGCTGGTGAGGTGTGTTTTTAGATTTGTTATTTCACGAAACCATATTTCGCACAGCAGAATACAAAAGTCATTTTGCTCTGTCGAGAACGAAAATGGCTCGATCAGTCATAGCACCTGCTCAAGGACGAACAAGCGCTATTGGCGAGGCGAATGTCGGCGGAAAGGCTTCGTCAGAAGGGCCCGCCTCGCTGTTGGCCCGGCGGGCGAACCGGTCGAGCCGCCGGTGATTCCCGAACATTCGCGGTCAAGACTAGGCGTCCCCGACCACCCCCCACGGGATCGGGGACTCGTTGTGGGGGCGGTCTTGTCCGCGAATCGATGGTACGGCGAGCAGCGTCCTCGAGTTGAACCTGACCAGGCTCGCAGCGAGCGACTCGGCTAGCTAGCCCTGAATCCAGGCAATAAAAAAACCGATCATCCGATCGGCTTCTCGGCGAGACATCGACACCGCGGGCACGGCTACAGCCGCACCCGTGCTTCACCTTAGATGGACAGGCAGAGGTACTTGATCTCCAGGTAATCCTCGATCCCGTATTTCGAACCTTCGCGCCCGAGCCCGGAGGATTTCACGCCACCGAACGGCGCCACTTCGGTGGAGATCAGCCCGGTGTTGATGCCGATCATCCCGGCCTCGATGGCTTCGGCCACGCGGAACACACGGCCCAGGTCTCGGGAATAGAAATAGGCCGCCAGGCCGAATTCGGTGTCGTTGGCCAGAGCGATGCCCTCGGCCTCGTCCTTGAAGCGGAACAGCGGCGCCAACGGGCCGAAGGTTTCTTCCTTGGCCACTTTGGCGCTGTGCGGCACGTTCACCATCAGCGTCGGCTCGAAATAGCTGCCGCCCCGCTCGTGTGCCTTGCCGCCGGTGAGCACGGTAGCGCCATTGGCCACGGCATCCTCGATGTGCTCACGGACCTTGGTCGCAGCGCGATCGTCGATCAGCGGCCCGATGTCCACACCCTCGTCCAGCCCGTTGCCGACCTTGAGCTTCTCGACCGCCGCCTGGAATTTCTGCGCAAAGGCGTCGTACACCCCATCCTGCACATAGATGCGGTTGACGCAGACGCAGGTCTGGCCGGCATTGCGGTACTTGGACTGCATGGCGCCCTTCACCGCCTCGTCCAGATCCGCGTCGTCGAACACCAGGAACGGCGCGTTGCCGCCCAGCTCCAGCGAGACTTTCTTGATCCCTGGCGCGCACTGCTCCATCAGCTTGGCACCGACTTCGGTGGAGCCGGTGAAGCTGATCTTGCGCACCGTCGGATTGGCGGTCAGCTCGTTGCCGATGTCGCCGGCAGACCCGGTAATCACGCTGAACACACCCTTAGGGATGCCAGCACGCTCGGCAAGCTCGGCCAGCGCCAATGCAGAAAACGGCGTCTGGCTGGCCGGCTTGAGCACCATGGTGCAGCCAGCGGCCAATGCCGGGCCGGCCTTGCGAGTGATCATCGCCGCCGGGAAGTTCCACGGCGTAATCGCCGCGGTCACCCCGATCGGCTGCTTGATCACCAGGATGCGCTTGTCCTTCTGATGGCCGGGAATAGTGTCGCCATAGACACGCTTGGCTTCCTCGGCGAACCACTCGATGAACGAGGCCGCATAGGCGATCTCGCCTTTGGATTCGGCCAGCGGCTTGCCCTGCTCCAGGGTCATCAGCCGGCCCAGGTCGTCCTGGTTCTCCATCATCAGCTCGAACCAGCGGCGCAACTTTTGCGAACGCTCCTTGGCGGTCAAATCACGCCACGCCGGTAATGCCCGCTCGGCCGCCTCGATCGCGCGGCGGGTTTCGGCGGCGCCCATCTTCGGCACGGTGCCCAGCGTCTCGCCACTGGCCGGATTGGTCACAGAAATGGTCTGGCCACCGTCGGCCCCCACCCAGGCGCCATCGATATAGGCCTGCTGGCGGAACAACGAGGTGTCTTTGAGTTGCATGGCAGTCTCCTTCGAGCCGGCGTTGCGCGCCGGATATGGGCAAAGCCTGGGGCAGCAGAAAGGGAGCGAAGCGCCGCAGCGCTGCCTCGTCTCGAATGAGAGAGCAGCAACCGCAGTGGGTTCCTGCAGGCACGGCTGTGTTTGAAATCTCAAACGATCCTAGGAGCAACGACCCCAGCGCCGCAACTCTATGTTCAGAAAAATTAACAACCCATAGCCCAGCCTGATGGACCAAAGGGGCTCGTCCCACCGAGCGCTACAACCCAGCGCAACGGCAACCTGCCTACAGTACCGTGGAGTCATGTAGCGCCGCGCCAACCACCCGCCGAAGCGCCATGGACGCCCGCGAGCGAGATGCGTATCATGCTGCCCGCTACGCACCAGTAGCTCAGCTGGATAGAGTACTGCCCTCCGAAGGCAGGGGTCGTGGGTTCGAATCCCGCCTGGTGCGCCACCTCTTTCCCTTGTTTCTCAAGGGTTAGCGCTTCTGATAGAAACCTGTCCTAGTCCTGAAAGTCGTTTGAACCACAAATTTGCCACTCTTGAACGTGGCGGGAATGGTCGAAATGGCAACAATCAGGAATCGCGGCGTGTATCAGTGGGAAGCGCAAATTCGCCGTAAGGGCTATCCGGCCCAGCGCAAAACCTTCGAAACCAAATCCGATGCCCAAGCCTGGGCTCGCATGATCGAAAGCGAGATCCACGGGGTATTACTATGCCGACGGCTCACACAACCCGTGGATACGCTCCATCGTGCAGCTTGCGCTGGAAACTGCCATGCGCCGTGGCGAGCTATTCCAGCTGCTGTGGAAGCATGTAATTCTGGATCGCCGGACGGCCCACTCACCCTCCACATAAAATGATCTACCCAGCACGCTACCGCTCACGCCCAAAGCTGCGCAGCTATTGAGAGACTTGCCTAGGTCGATGTTTATCAGCCCTCGCGCAGCAGAAAAGCTGGGTTCATACGTAGCGCCCGCAGTAATGGCAGCAGGCCGCCTAGCAATGCAAATGAGCTGACGGCGCCCGCAGTCAGCGCACCAAGCCACCAAAGGTCGCCCGCCGGCAATTTCAGCAGCGTGGCGGCCAGCGGCAACGCGATCAACGAGCCGAGGGCGGTGGCGAATATCGTTGATATGACGGTAAGCAGCCCCGTCTCGAGTAGCATTGCCGATCGTATGGCCCGGTGCCTGGCGCCAAGGCAATGCAGCAGGTTGGCCTCGTAGAGCTGCCTCCTCCGGCTGACACTGACCACGCTGGATAGCACGAGAAGACTTGCCATCAGGCTGACCGCGGCGATGGCGGCGAGGCCAGCAGTCGCCTTGCCTAGCAAATCTCCGGCTGTCTCGAGCCAATCTGCGGTGCGTAGTGTGATCACATTGGCGGTGTTGCGGGCCAACCATTGCTGCGATTTTTTCGCCGCAGCATCGCTCTGGTAGACCACACCTACGTAGCGCCCGATAAATGTGTCGAGCGCACCATCCTGCAGGACGCCCTCGAACCAGAAGCGGGTCTGCAGGCCTTTCTGCTGATAAAGCGCCCTGATTTCAGCCGCGATGGTCCGTCCCTCGACCGAAAACTCCACGCGGTCTCCAACCGTCAGTCCGAGCTCGTTGGCCTCGCGATCCTCCATGGCCATGAATGCGGGCTCGCCATCGGCCGCAGGAGAGGCCCACCAGCTACCCGAGACCAGCTCCAGATCCTCCGGGTTGCCGGACAGATAGCTGAGCTTGTATTCATCACCCATTGCTTCGCGCCTGGCTCGCGAATCATCGGCGAGCAACTCGGCGATCGGCTTCGTGTTGATTGCAGCCAGGCGGCCCCGAACCAACGGCAGCAGTTCGGTGCGGCTGAGGGGGTCGAGCGATCGGAGGCCAGACTCCAGCGAGTCGAGCTGATCGGGGAAAACATCATAGAGAATCAGTGCTGGCGCTTCGGCCGGGATGGTCGATTCCAGCGCCCGCAGCAGGGTGCTGACCAGCAGCGTGCAGGCGACGACCAGCGTCAGCGCCGTCCCGAGGGAGAGCAGCGTCGCCCGCAATGGGGAATCAGGCCGATACAAGTTGGCCAGGGCCAGTCGCCGGGCAAAACTGCTACCGGCAAAACCGCCGTTTTCCAGCGCTCGGGCCGCATACCGCAGTCCCCTGATAAGGCCTTCCAGCATTCCCCACAGCACGCCCAGCGCCAGCAGAAAGAAGAATCCTAGCTGCGTAGACGGTAGCCAGACGAGCAGGGCGACGATATAAACAGCCAGTAACCCATAACTCGCCATTCGCCAGAGGTGAGGCTCATGACGCGCCGCCTGAACTTTGCCGCGGAACAACCCCGCCGGCGAAGCAGCAAGTGCCCTCGCAAGCGCGGGAAGTGCGAAGACGTAGGCGGTCAGTACTGCAAACAGCCAACTCAGGAGCAGAGGCACCACCCACTGCGCTATCCATTGGCCCGCACCGTTCGAGGCGGACACCGCGAAAGCATCGCCCGCAAGATTCAATGCCACCGCGGACAACGCCAGACCAACTGCGCCGCCGATAATGCCGGCAAGGCTGCCCAGCATGCCGACCTGCAGCAAATAGATCCCTATCAGCGGTCCATGCCGCAAACCCAGCGTCTGTAACGTGGCGATGGTGCCGAGCTTTTCGTCCAGATAGGCGTGGATGCTGTTCGCGACCCCCAGTCCGCCGATGAAAAGGGTGGTGAACGCAATCAGGATCAGCGACGTAGCGATCTGGTCGAGCCGCTGCGCCAGTCGTTCGCTGCGTTCGGCGAAGGTTGTGATGTCCCAGCGAGTGTCTGGAAAGGCTTGCTCAAACTCGTCGAGCCAGGCATCCAGGTTACGGTCAGTCTGCACCCGGTACTGGTAGTCGACTACGCTGCCCGGGCGTATCAGCTCGGTGGCCTGCAGTGCTTCGTCCGAAATCATGATTGGCAAGCCACGCCAGTTGGCATTGAGGCTGCGGTCAGGCTGCGCCTGGATCAAGGCGCTGATGCGGAAGGTCGCAGCTCCGATCTCGATCTGATCACCGATGGTCTGGCCCAGCCGCTCAGCTAACATCGGGTCGATGATGGCGCCCCAGCGATCACCCTGACGCGCGAGGAGAGCGGCGCGAGACTGGTCTGGCGTCAATTTGAGCTCGCCGTATAAGGGGTAAGCCGCATCTGCGACCAGTATTTCGGCGTTGTAGAAACTCTCTCCTAGCTCGTCGCTGACGAGGGTGTTGAGTTCCCTGACCAGCGAGATGCTCCCGGTTGCACTAATCCATTCAAGCACCTCTGTTGGCAGAGGTTCACTGGCCTCCAGCTCGACGTCCCCGCCTAGGAGGGCGCGGGTATCGGCCAGCAGGCTCTGCTCGATGATTCGGTAAAGAATGGCCGTGGCTGCAACCAGCGTGACGCCGAGGATGAGGCAGGCAAGGAAGACCTTGAGCACGGAGAGGCGAGAGCGCAGATCGGACAACGCGAACCGCAGCATCCAGCGCGTACCGGCGGGTCTGTCAGTATTCATGGAGGCGACCACCGTCCATTCTGACCCGGTGTTGGCAGCGCTCGGCCACGCGCTCGTCGTGCGTCACCAGTACCAGCGTTGACTTGCTCTGCTTATGCAGGTCGAACAATAGCGAAAGCACCTTCTCACCGGTTTTCTGGTCCAGGTTGCCGGTTGGCTCATCGCCCAGCAGAAGGCTCGGCTGATGCACGAGCGCCCTGGCAATCGCCACACGCTGCTGCTCGCCGCCAGAGAGCTGCATGGGGTAGTGTTGCAATCGATGGCTCAGCCCGACGGCTTCGAGCATCGCAATGGCTCGCTCGCGTGGGTTCGCCTGCCCGGCAATTTCAAGTGGCAGGCTGACATTACTCAGCGCGCTGAGGCCAGGCAGCAGATGAAAAGACTGGAAGATGATGCCAAGGTGCTCGCTGCGCCAGTCGGCCAAGGCATCGGCACTCATATCGCCAAGCTGCTGGCTGCCGACCCATATCTCACCGCTGCTTGGACGCTCGAGGCCTGAGAGCAACAGGAGCAGGGACGTTTTGCCACTGCCTGACGGCCCGGTGACCGCCAGCGTCTCGCCCGGAGCAATGGTCAGCGATGCGTTATCAAGCACCGCAACGGGTCCCGACTCGGTCGGATAGCTGAGGCTGATGGCCCTCATTTGGACGCCAGTGGACACAGAGGCTCCTTTCGCTAATGGGTCGAGAGCAACACTATGTCACGCCAAATTAGCTGACAGCCAACAGGGATCGTTGATCACCGAACACCGGCTAGCCGCGTTTACACACTCTAGGACGAGAGCAGCCGTTAGCGGCGGGCTGCTTGCCCCGAGCAGCCCGTCACGACAGGCAGCTTTCGGGCCAGTAGCGGCCCCTCGCTTCAGGCAGATTGGCCGATCACGAGCTGTGTAACTCAATCCCAACTCCATACTCTTGGAACACCTCAAGTAGACTGATCGTCTAGTAACGAATAAAGTAATGGCATGACCAGCTTAAAGACACGCGAAACTTCCAACGTCCGCCAGGAAATCCTTGATGTAGGCCAACGAATCATGGCTGCCAAGGGATATTCCGCTGTGGGCTTGAATGAAATTCTGGCCACTGCCGGTGTGCCGAAAGGGTCCTTCTACCATTACTTCAATTCCAAGGACGCTTTCGGCGAGGCGTTGCTGGAAAGCTATTTCGCGGCCTATCTGGCTGAACTCGATCAGGTCCTGGCTCTCCCTGATTTGAACATGGCCCAGCGGTTGATGAAGTATTGGGCCGTCTGGCAGGACACCCAGTCGTTCCAGGACTGCCAGGGCAAGTGCCTGGCGGTGAAGCTTGGCGTAGAGGTTGCCGACCTTTCAGAAGCGATGCGCGCCGTTCTCAAGCGTGGTACGTCTGGTATCACCGACCGCCTTGCGCAGGCGATTGAGGCAGGTGTCGCTGAAGGATCCCTAAGGATCTGCGATGAACCTCATGCTGTCGCCCAGAGCCTCTATCAATTGTGGGTCGGCGCGAGTGTCATGGTGAAGATCACCAAAAGCATCCAGCCATTCGAGGCGGCGATGTCAATGACGCGTCAGGCCCTGAGTATTCCCTGACCCATGGACAGAGCGGCGCGCTCGCCCCGCTCTTCTAGCTCTTCTCCCTCCCCAACTTGCCCCACCCCAGGTCCGAACAGCCTCGTCTGCAGGGCGAGCCTGCGCAGGCCGATTGCTCTCCATCCACCCTATCGAAAGCGCAAACCCAGTGGCAGATAAAAAAGCTAAAAATCGCTAGACGACTGGTCTAATTGAATTTAAGGTAGCCACACGTTCAACGCATCGCACAAGGATGCACGTCATGAAAGCTCGTACCGCCAAGTATTTCGCCCAGGGGTTGCCACCGTCGGAGCAGGTGCTCATCGCTGCCATACAGGGTGCATTGAATAGCCACGCGTTGAGCGAGCGGGTCAAGCATGCCGCCTGGCACAGCGCGCCCTCTTTCGCCGTGGTTGCAGGTAACGATGCAATCATCTACCCGCAACGACAGCAGGATCAGGCCAAGCGCATGCATGCCGTCTCGGTGGAAGTGCCGTCTAGCCATGTCGCGAAGCAGTGAATTTTTTTACCCAGACAATAGACGACCGGTCTAATTTAATCGCACTACCTAACCTGAAACAGGAAAATCAAATGAAAGTTCTCATGGTACTGACCTCGCACGACACCCTTGGCAACACAGGCCTTAAAACCGGCTTCTGGCTCGAAGAGCTGGCGGCGCCTTACTACGCGTTTATGGATGCGAAGGAAGAGATCGTTCTGGCTTCGCCCAAGGGCGGGCAGCCACCACTCGATCCAAAGAGCAACGAGCCTTCCTTCCAGACTGACCTGACCCGCCGTTTCGAAGCCGACGCGGACGCCAACGCATTGCTTGCAAACACCGTGCGCCTGGACAGCGTCTCACCCGCCGACTTCGATGCCGTCTTCTACCCCGGCGGCCACGGCCCGCTGTGGGATCTGGCAGAAGATCCGATCTCGATCCGGTTGATCGAATCCTTCATCGCTGCCGGCAAACCTGCGGCCCTGGTTTGCCACGCACCCGGCGTGCTGCGCCATGTGAAGAAGCCTGACGGCACACCGTTGGTCCAGGGCAAAAAAGTCGCGGGCTTCACCAACACCGAGGAAGAGGCGGTAGGCCTGACCGAGGTCGTGCCCTTCCTGGTCGAGGACATGCTCAAGGCCAACGGAGGTGTGTATTCCAAGGGCGCCGACTGGTCTTCCTACGTGGTCCGCGACGGCCTGCTGATCACCGGCCAGAACCCGGGTTCGTCCAGCGAAGCCGCCAGCGTGCTGGTCGATCTGCTGAACAACGGCTGAGCCTGCCAGTAGCGGGAGACGCCGCAGCGTCTCCCGCGCGCTCCACCGTCCCGATGCCAGCGGCATGGGACTTCGGTTACGCCCTGACATTCCTGGAGACACCATGACGACGTTCAATCTGCAGCAAATCAAGGAGGCTGGCTGGCTGAAAGAAGCCAACTACATCGACGGCCAGTGGCTGCCGGCGGACGATGCCAGCCTCTTCGCCGTCAACGACCCCGCCACTGAAACCCAGATCGGCCAGATCCCCTGGAGTGGCGCCGTTGAAACACGCCGCGCCATCGACGCCGCCCAAGTGGCCTTCACCTCCTGGGCACTGACCACCGCGGCAGAGCGTGCCACCTTGCTCAACCGTATGGCCCAGCTTGTTCGCGACAACCTCGACATCCTCGCCAGCATGCTCACCCTCGAGCAAGGCAAGCCGCTGGCCGAAGCGCGCAATGAAATGAAGCTGGGAGCCGACTACATCCAGTGGTTTGCCGAGGAGGCGCGGCGCATAAATGGCGAGATCATTCCTTCGCCCTGGAAAGACCGGCAGATCCTCGTCACCCGTGAGCCGGTGGGTGTTGTGGGGGCGATATCACCGTGGAATTTCCCGTTCTCCATGCTCTCGCGCAAGATTGCGCCGGCCCTGGCCGCTGGCTGCACCATTGTCATCAAGCCTTCCGAGTTCACGCCGTTCTCCGGCCTGCTGTATGGCGTGCTGGCCGAGAAAGCGGGCATCCCCACCGGTGTGGTCAATGTGATTACGGGCGACGGCGCCGCCGTGGGCGGTGAACTCTCCGCCAACAACCTGGTGCGCAAGATCACCTTCACCGGCTCCACCCGAGTCGGCAAGCTGCTCTACAAGCAATCCGCCGACAGCATGAAAAAGCTCTCCCTGGAGCTGGGCGGTAATGCCCCGACGATCATCTTCGACGACGCCGATCTCGACCTGGCCGTGGAAAACGCCATCGCTGGCAAGTTTCGCAACAGCGGGCAGACCTGCGTCAGCACCAACCGCTTCTACGTCCAGGACGGCATCTATGACGAATTCGCCCAGCGCCTGACCGCACGGGTTCGCCAGTTAAAAGTCGGCAACGGCTTCGATGAAGGCGTCGAGCAAGGTCCGCTGATCAATCAGGCCGCCGTCAGCAAGGTCGAGGCGCATGTCGAGGACGCCCAAGCCAAGGGCGGCCGCGTATTAGTGGGCGGCAAACGCCATGCGCTGGGCGCGACCTTCTACGAGCCCACCGTCATCGCTGATGCCTCCGAAGACATGCTTCTGGCCCAGGAAGAAACCTTCGGTCCGGTGGCTGCGCTGTTCCGCTTCGGCACCGAGCAAGAGGGCATCGACGCTGCCAACGGCTCCGAATTCGGTCTCGCCGCGTACTTCTACACCCGCGATTTGGCGCGCACCTTCCGCGTCTCCCGCGCCTTGCAGAGTGGCATGGTCGGCATCAACGCCGGCGTCATCACCACCGTCGAAGCACCCTTCGGCGGCATCAAGGACAGCGGTATCGGCCGGGAAGGCTCAGCCCACGGCCTGGAGGAATACCTCCACCTCAAATACCTCAGCCTCGGCGGCTTGTAAGCCGACCCGATAACTGACGCAAAAGGAATCGACTCATGGAACACCGCTCGCTGTTCGAACCCACCTCGCTGGGCTCCATCACGCTGAAAAACCGCATCGTCATGCCGCCACTCACCCGCCAACGCAGCGGCCAGCCTGGCGATGTACCGACCGCCCTGATGGCCACCTATTATCAACAACGTGCCAGCGCCGGCCTGATCATCAGCGAAGGCACCCAGATCGAACCGCGCGGCAAGGGCTATGCCTGGACGCCGGGTATCTACAGCCAGGCGCAGATTGACGGCTGGCGCACCGTGACCGATGCCGTGCACGCTGAAGGCGGAGTGATCTTTGCCCAGCTGTGGCACGTCGGTCGTGTGTCCCACACCGCCTTGCAGCCAGACAACGCCGCGCCCATTGCGCCGTCAGCGATCCAGGCGCAGAAGGTCAAAGCCTTTATCGAAACGGGCGCTGGCACTGGCGTTCTGGTCGACCCCTCCACGCCGCGGGAGCTGAGCGTTGCCGAGATCCAGGCGCTGGTCGAGCTATACGCCCAGGCCGCGCGCAATGCCCTGAGCGCCGGCTTCGATGGCATCGAGATCCACTCGGCAAACGGCTATCTGGTCAATCAGTTCATCTCGGCCCACGCCAACCAGCGCACCGATGAATACGGCGGTTCGTTGCACAACCGCCTGCGCTTTTTGCGCGAAGTGGTGCAAGCCGTCAGCGCCGTGGTCGGGCCGGAGCGCGTTGGAGTGCGCTTCACACCGCTGTTCACCAGCACCGATGAAGACCGCGTGTACATCGGCTTCGTCGAAGAAGACCCGCATCAGACCTACATCGAAGCCATCAAGGTGCTTGAGCAAGCAGGCATCGCCTACCTGTCGATCGCTGAAGCCGACTGGCCCAATGCCCCCGATCTGCCCGAGGCGTTCCGTCGTGAGGCGCGCAGCACCTTCAGCGGACGGATCATCTACGCCGGGTTGTACACCGCGAGCCGCGCGGAGCGCCTGATCGACGCTGGCCTGGCCGACCTCGTTGCGTTCGGGCGGCCCTTTATTGCCAACCCCGACCTGCCCCAGCGCATCGCCAACGGCTGGCCACTGAATGCCTTGAACGCCGCCGGTCTGTATGGCGGCGGCGAGCAGGGATTCACGGATTACCCGCGCTATTCCCCTGCCAAATCTGACGTTAAAGAAGAGCTGTTGTCATGACTAACGATATCGAAGGAAAAGTGGTGTTGATAACCGGTGGCAGCCAGTACTAGCGCCGAAATGGCCCGCTTGCTCTCAGCGCGCGGAGCCAAGGTAGCCATTGCCGTACGCCGGGCAGCCAAACTGGCTGCGGCGGTGGCGGAAGGTACGCATGACCTCCATCGCTCCCGGCGCGGTGGACAGCGACCTCAAGCAGGCGTTGCGGCCAGCGGCGACAGGTTCGCTTGCCGGCCATGCTCCATAAAGAGCTGAGTGGCTAACGTCGGTTGAACATTGCGCAGATAGGCCATCACCAGCGTGGACACCGGCATTTCGTCTTCGATATCCACCTGCGACAGGCGCATCCCGTCGTAGGTCAGGTCCATGCAGGGGCGGGTTACCAGTACTGAAAAACCCAAGCCCTGGCCGACCATGCAACGCACCATTTCTATAGAGGGTGAACTGTAAGCCACCTTGGGGTGGTAGCCATTTTCCTTGAAGATATCGACGAAGTAATTGCGGCTCGGAACCACGTCCAGCAGGATCATCGGCTCCTGGCTAAGCTCACCGAGGGTCACCGTGCTGCGTTGCGCAAGCGGGTGCCCGGCGGGCAGTAGGGCATAGGGTTTATGCGGAGCATTGAGTGCCTCCTTCACGATGGAACCGCCCAGCTCCAGGTCATACGTGAATACCAGGTCAAAACGCCCCCGGTGCAGCCCCAGCAGCAATTCATGCTGCTCGCCGTCATATAACTGCACGCTGATATCCGGGTATTTCTGTTTGAAATCCGCTACCAACTTCGGCATATACAAGGGCGCCGCGGATTCAAAGCAACCAATACCGACAGTTCCTGATATCAGCTCATTCTCTGCGCGCGAGCTACTTTCAAGATCTTGTGACAGTCGCAACAACTCTCTGGCTCTTTCATAGACTCTCCGCCCACTCGGCGTTAATGACACGCCTTGCGCATGGTGGCGGATAAAGAGTATCTGATTGAACGATTCCTCCAGATTTCGGATGCCTACCGATATAGATGGTTGCGATACATGAAGTCTGCGCGCGGCTTCGACAATACTGTTTTCTTCAACCACGGTCACAAAATACTTCAGTTGTTTCAGGGTGAAGTGCATCACGGCTTAGCCTATAGGGCGAAACTTTTCATGCTTGTGATCTGAATAATTATTGCTTATCCAAGCGAAAGTCGTGCCAGCGACCGGACGCCTTTAGTTGCGCTGGATTGAGGGCCTTGCTCATGTTTTCGTCATGACTGGATTCGCACCTTAACGTAGCCTTTTAAAGAACCCACGCCCAAAGGTGGTGCGCCTTTTTGATCGGTAGCGAACTGCTTTGTTGTATAGCCCAGCACTATGCAAGATCAAAAAAATTCTAATTGACCGCTATGTAGAAGAGTTCGCATTCTGAAGGCACAGCTTGAGGTCGGCTCAAGAAACTCCACACTTCAGCTGTTCGATTCTATTTGCTGGGCGGTTTGACTATGACATTTGATTTTCACTACACGTTGAGTCTGCTCAGCTACAAGGACTTTTGGCTGGCGGCGTGGGTTGTCATTAAGCTGAGTGTCCTGACCTGGCTGATAAGTATCGTTCTCGGCTTTGCACTGGCACTCGCCAAACAGTCGCCGCGTGCTCTGCTCAATATGCCGGCCAGGGGATATATCTGGTTGTTTCGCAGCATGCCCTTGTTGGTATTGCTGATCTTTACCTACAACCTGCCACAGGCTATCCCCGCGACCTCGGCTCTGATCAGCGACCCGTTCTGGGCAGGTCTTATCGGTTTGGTGATCTGCGAAACCGCCTACGTTGCGGAGATTCACCGCGGCGGGCTGCTATCCATCCCAAAGGGCCAGAGCGAAGCAGCCCGTGCGCTGGGCCTGCGCTTTCTCGGGATTCAATGGCGCGTAGTGATCCCCCAGGCGTTGCGTGTAGCGTTGCCGGCGCTGACCAACGAATTCATTTCCATCGTCAAGCTCAGCTCTCTGGTGTCGGTAATTTCCCTGACGGAAATCCTTATGGTGGGCCAGCGCCTGTATTCGCAGAACTTCCTGGTGATGGAAACCATGGCTGCGGTGGCGTTCTACTACGTGCTGATCGTGACGCTGTTCGACTTCCTGCTCAAACGCCTGGAGCGCTTTCTCGATGTCGGACAGCGCAAGCCACGCCCTGCCCCAGGCCCTGAGGTACTTGCCCATCCTGCCACCCAGGCCACAGTGCAAGCGCGGCCGGTCGTGGCCAATGAGCAGGCCCCTGCGCTGCAAGCCACTCGTCTGCACAAGGCCTATAACGATGTCGAGGTGCTGGGCGCTGTCAGTCTGGCCATCGAGCCGGGCGAGGTGGTCTCGGTAATCGGACCGTCGGGCTCCGGCAAGACGACCTTGATTCGCTTGCTCATCGGTCTGGAGCAGATCGACAACGGTGAGATCTGTATCAACGGCCAGCCATTCATCCAGCTGACCCGCGAAGGCGCGCAAAGGCCACGTTTTGTGGAGCATGCCCAGCACCGCCTGAACATCGGCATGGTGTTCCAAAGCTTCAACCTGTTTCCGCACCTGAACGTGCTCGACAACCTGTTGCTGGCGCCGCGTTACCACCGCCTCGCTCCTGTAGCGGAGCTGCGCCAACAGGCTTTCGAGCTGCTGCACAAAGTAGGGATGCTCGAGCACGCCTACAAATACCCGCAGCAATTGTCAGGCGGCCAGCAGCAGCGCGTGGCGATCGCACGGGCCTTGATGATGCGCCCGCAAATCATGCTGTTCGACGAACCCACCTCCGCGCTGGACCCGGAAAAGGTCCACGAGGTGCTGCAGGTCATGGAAACCCTTGCGAAGGAGGGGATCACCATGGTGATCGTGACCCACGAGATGAACTTCGCCTTCAAGGTTTCCGACCGCATCGTGTTCATGGAAAAAGGCCGGGTCGTGTGCGACGACACACCACCCGTGCTGCGCAGTGGCCGACACCCGCGGGTGGAAGCGTTCCTCAAGGACGTATCGCTGGCTTGACCCTTAACCATTCCGAAGGAAACACCATGATTTCCCAATCTCAGGTTGAACAGTTCCATCAGCAAGGTTTCCTGGTGGTCGAGGGTGTGCTCTCGACTGAAGAAGTCGCCACTTTGCAGCAGGACTTCGACCAATGGGTCGAAGACAGCCGCAGCCGGACTCAGGCCTGGGGTGAAACACGCGATGGCCGTCCACGCTTCGACGTGGAGAGCGACCACCGCCCGGACCATCCCTCGCTGCGCCGCGTAGCGTCGCCGACGGAAATCTCCGAAGCGTTTGCCTACGCTGCCCTGAAGTCGCGCATGGCAACTATTGCCGGACAACTGATCGGCGGCAGCGGTACCCGCTTTCATCACAGCAAGATCAATTCGAAGTTGCCGCACACCGCCACCCAGGTGAAATGGCACCAGGACTTCCTTTTCACGCCGCACAGCAATGACGACATCGTCACCGCGCTGCTGATGGTCAGCGAAGTGACGCCGGAGAACGGCCCGCTGAATGTCATCCCAGGCAGCCACAAGGGGCCACTGTGGTCGCACTGGCATGACGGCCGGTTCACCGGCTCGGTTGACGCCGAAGTCGAGGAGCAGAACTGCCAGCAGCCAATCGCGTGTTTTGGCCCATCGGGCTCGGTGTGCTTCATGCACACCCGCCTGCTGCATGCATCAGCACCGAATGAAACCGAATACCCGCGCACGCTGTTCATCAGCGTGTACGCCGCCGAAGACGCTCTACCTTTCGGCGAAAATCCGCTCCCCAGCGATCACGAAGGGATCATGGTAGCGGGCGAAGAGAGCGGCCTGGTACGCAGCACTGCGAACCATATCCGCCTGCCGCAGAAACCACGCGGTGCTTCGTTTTTCGTGCAGCAAGCCGGGCAAGACCTGGCAAATGCCTAAAAAACCTTACCTACTCTTTCGCGGGGAATTTGCATGAACACCATTCGAAGCATCGCTCGTCCGCTCGCGCTGGGCCTACTTGGCACGGCGATGGCCTTCTCCTCGGTTGCCGCGCAGGCCTTCCAGCAGCCCGGCAAAATCACCGCCGGCTCGGACATGACCTTTTATCCCTACGAGTACATGGAAGGTAACAAGCCAGCCGGCTTCGACATCGAGCTGCTCGACGGCCTTGCCAAGGTCATGGGGCGTGAAGCCGAACATATCGACACCCGCTTTCCGAACCTGATCACCGGTCTGCAGGGCGGTCGTTTCGACATTACCAACTCGTCGATGTACATCACCGCCGAGCGCCTCAAGGTGATCGACATGGTCCCTTACCTGAAAAGCGGCGAGGCGATCATTGCCCTCAAAGGCAGCGACTACCAACCCAAGGTGCCGGAAGACTTCTGTGGTCACAAGATCGGATCGATGGGTGCCACCTCGTGGCTGCAACAGTTGCAGAAGCTCTCTGAAGAGTACTGCGTCAAGAACGGCAAAGGTGCGATCCAGATAAGCGAGTACGGCACCGATCCCCAGACTACCCAGGCGCTGCTGGCGCGCGCGGTCGAAGCACAAATCACCGACGCTGCCGTCGCCCGGGGTCTGATCGAGAAACTTGGCAATCGCGTACAGATCTCCTCGGAAACGCTGATTTATCCGGTACTCAACGGCTTCGGCGTGAAAAAGGGCAATGACGAAGTAAAGACCGCTCTGATCGAGGCGCTGGATACCTACAGCAAGACGCCCGAGTACGAAGCGCTGCTGAAGAAGTACAACTTCCAGGCGCCAACTGAAGCCGAAATCGCCGAGCTGATGCCCAAGCCCTGATACCTGAAGCCGTGTGCGCCCCCGCGGCGCACGCTAACGGTAGGAGTAGAACCGATGCCCCTGTCTCTTGAAGAACAGACACGCATAGATCTGGCGGCCACGTTCCGCATCATTGCCCACCTCAATATGCATGAAGCGGTGGCCAACCATTTCAGCGCGACCGTTTCAGCCGACGGCAAGCAGTTCTTGCTGAACCCGAAGTGGAAACACTTCTCGCGCATTCGTGCCAGCGATCTGTTGCTCCTCGATGCGGATGACGCCAGCAGCGCCGAGCGTGACGACGTCGACAACACGGCCTGGTCAATCCACGGGCAAATCCACCAGCGTCTTCCCGAGGTAAAGGTCGTGCTGCATCTGCACCCGGTGTACACCACCGCCGTGGCGTGCCTGGCTCAGCCACAGATTCCGCCGATCGACCAGAACACCGCACGCTATTTCAACCGCGTGGCCGTTGATGAACTCTACGGCGGCATGGCCGACACCGTCGCCGAAGGCGCTCGTCTGGCCAGCCTGCTGGGTGATAAGAGCCGTTTGCTGATGGGCAACCACGGCGTGATGGTGACAGCACCCACCATCGGCGAAGCCTTTGACGACATCTGGACCCTCGAGCGGGCCTGCCAGATTCTGGTGACCGCGTGGTCCACCGGCCAGCCGCTCAAGCTGCTGGACGATGAGGTCGCGGAAAAAACCGCCCGCGCCTGGACGAAGATCACCGATTTCTCCCAGCGTCACTTCGAAGAAATGAAGGAGCTGATGATCCAGCAGGATCCATCCGTTCTGGACTGAAGCCTCTGCTGTCTGTGTGAACACCCGCTGGGCCAATTGGGCCCGGGCGCGGGTAAGTAGTGACCGGTATTTAGTGTGGCCTGGCTGTTCGCGCTCGGCCCAAGGATGCAGCGATGACTGATGAAATGACCGAAATCGATACCGTGGTAGTCGGCGCAGGCCAGGCTGGCATCGCCATGAGCGAGCACCTGAGCCGGCTTGGCATCGAGCATCTGCTGCTGGAGAAGAACCGGGTGGCAGAAGCATGGCGTAGCGGCCGCTGGGATTCGTTGGTGGCCAACGGGCCGGCCTGGCATGACCGCTTTCCCGGTCGTGAATTCGATATCGACCCTGACGGCTTTGCCGGTAAGGAACAGATAGCTGACTATCTGGAAGCCTACGCTCGTCAATTCAACGCCCCGATCCGCAGCGGTGTCGAAGTCAAGCGAGTGACCCGCAACGTAGGGCGCTCTGGCTTCACCGTCGAAACCAGCCAGGGCGCCTTGCTGGCCCAACGAGTCGTCAGTGCCACCGGACCCTTCCAGAAGCCGGTGATTCCGGCCATCGCGCCGAAAACCGAAGGTCTTTATCAGATCCACTCGGCACACTATTACAACCCTGAGCAGCTCCCTGATGGAGCCGTGCTGGTCGTGGGCGCGGGCTCTTCCGGCGTACAGATTGCTGACGAGCTGTTGCGTGCGGGCAAACAGGTCTACCTGTCGGTAGGCCCGCATGACCGCCCGCCACGCGCTTATCGCAATCGCGATTTCTGCTGGTGGCTGGGTGTGCTGGGGTTGTGGGACACCGAAGCCATGAAGCCGGGCCGTGAGCACGTGACCATCGCCGTGAGCGGTGCCCGGGGCGGCCACACCGTGGACTTCCGCCGCCTGGCCCAGGCCGGCATGACCCTGGTCGGCCTGACCGAGCGCTTCGAGGACAGCAAGGTCACTTTCAAGCCAGACCTGGCGGAGAATCTTGATCAGGGCGATCAGAATTACCTGGCGCTGCTCGATGCTGCAGACGCCTACGTCGACCGTAATGGGCTCGATCTGCCACTCGAACCCGCTGCCCGTGAACGTGTGGCCGATGCGCCGTGCATCGCGCAGCCGCTGCGAGAGCTGGATCTGGCCGCCGCCGGCGTGAAGAGCATCATCTGGGCCACGGGCTATGCCGCTGATTACAGCTGGCTGCAGGTCGACACGTTCAACGAAGGCGGCAAACCCAGCCACCAGCGTGGCGTGGGCAAGGAACCCGGAATCTTCTTCGTGGGCCTGCCCTGGCTGTCTCGACGGGGCTCGGCGTTCATCTGGGGCGTGTGGCATGACGCCAGGCACGTGGCCGAGCAGATCGCCATCCAGCGCAAGTACCAGCAGTACCGCCGCAAGGACGAGGCAGATGAATTCGCCAGCGCCGTGACGCCGCTCAATCAGGCTCGCGCCTGATGACTTCTGTTTTGGAGCCGACCATGGTTACCCATACCCGCATTCGCAGGGTCAACACCGAGGTGTGCGTATCCCAACTGAAAGGCGTGTTTCCGATCTCCCGCCTGGGTTCCTCAAGCATCGCCGTGGTCGCTTGCGGCGGGTTTTGCTGGGGCCTGGCGGCGTCTTGATCCCGGCCAACACCAGCGGCCCCTGCAATGCTCTGGTTATGTGGAAGCCGCTCAGCCCAGCCCTCCACATGTCCATTCCTGGCCGAAAGCACGATCCGGTGGCGCTGCTCACAGGCGGCTCCAGCCTCCTCAGGCATGAAGGGGGGCCGCAAGCCAAGCGCCGACGAAAATGCCCTCGTACGCCGCTTGCGCCGGGCTTGATCATCGCAATCCGCGCCGGCTGTACCGGCTTCAGCTTTTCCTAAGCACTACTCAACGCAAATGCTGGTTTCGCCGGTTCAACAGCAATGGGAAGCTCTGGCCAATCCCATCGCAGAGTTACCAGGCATGCCCACCCATACCCGCATTCGCATGTTCAACACCAAGCAGACCTATCCCAACCAGTCGCTGGACAATGACCTCTGCCAGGCCGTGCGCGCCGGCAACACTGTTTATGTACGCGGCCAGGTCGGTACTGACTTCGAGGGCAATCTCATCGGCCTGGGTGACCCGCGCGCGCAAGCCGAGCAGGCGATGAAGAACGTCAAGCAGCTGCTCGAGGAAGCGGGTTCGGACCTCTCCCATATCGTCAAGACAACCACTTACCTCATCGACCCACGCTACCGCGAGCCGGTCTATCAGGAAGTGGGCAAGTGGCTCAAAGGGGTATTCCCGATCTCGACAGGGCTGGTCGTCTCGGCGCTTGGCCAGCCCCAATGGCTGATGGAGATCGATGTCATCGCGGTCATTCCGGATGACGGGTCCGCCACCTGATCCATTAGCCCCATCAGTAACCGGAGCGCCCATGGCGACTGCACAGATCAAGCCCCTTCCCCCTGCGCTCGACACCAGAGCGCCATCGTCGCCGCGCATCAACACGGCGGTTCAGCTCGATGGCGTGCTCAAGCGCTTCGGCGATTCCATCGCGCTGCAAAAGGTGTCGCTGAAGATTCAGGAAGGCGAATTCGTCACCCTCCTTGGCCCGTCAGGATGCGGCAAGACCACGCTGCTGAACCTGATGGCCGGCTTCGCCGACGCCGATAACGGCGAGATCTTCATCGACGGCCAATTGGTCACCGAAACCCCGCCCTACCAGCGCGAAATCGGCATCGTCTTCCAGAACTATGCGCTGTTCCCCCACATGAACGTGGCGAAGAACGTCGGTTACGGCCTGCGCATGCGTGGCGTGCCGAAGCCCGAAATCGCCGAGCGGGTGGAGCAGGCCCTGGCGCTGGTGAAACTGAGCGGCTATGGCGAACGCAAGCCGCGCGAACTGTCCGGCGGCCAGCAGCAACGGGTCGCGCTGGCCCGTGCGCTGGTGATCCGGCCCAAGGTCCTGCTCCTCGATGAACCGTTCTCCGCGCTGGACAAGAACCTTCGGCTGTCGATGCAGATCGAGCTCAAGGAGATCCAGCGCAAACTGGGCGTCACCACCGTCTTTGTCACCCACGATCAAAGCGAAGCCTTGAGCATGAGTGATCGCGTAGTGGTCATGTCCGCCGGGCACGTACGGCAGATCGGCACGCCCGATGCGATCTACCGGCGTCCGGAAGACCCCTTCGTGGCCGGCTTCGTCGGCGATGCCAACATCCTGCCTGGCCGCTATCTGAGCCGCGACGAGACCGCCAGCCTGGAACTGGGCGACGCCACGCTGCGCTTGCCGGCCGACCGCGTGCATGCCCAGGTCGGCGCACGCCTGAACGTCTACGCGCGTCCGGAAAACATTCGCCTGGTGCCGCTGGGAGCCGGCTCCCTGCTCAGCGGGACCGTCGTCAACCATGTGTTCCAGGGCGACCACGTCGACATCCACCTGGACGTTCCCGCGCTGGGCCAAACCCGCCTGTTCGTGCGCCAATCGGGGCTCGACTCGCTGACTCGCTGGCCTGTGGGCGCCGTTGCCGGCCTCGCCTTCGACGATGAAGGCGTATGCGCCTTTGCCGCCGACGCCCAGCCTTCCCATTGAATCGGAGCGATCCTGTGAACCTGCCCCCTGAAACGATGAACGCTGTGATCGCCCGTGAGTCGGGTGGTCCTGATGTGCTCGAGTGCGTACAGCGCGCGCTGCCTGATGTGCACACCGGCGAGGTGCTCATCCGCGTGGCGGCTGCAGGCGTCAACCGCCCGGACCTCATGCAACGGAGCGGCGCGCCTCTCCCTCCCGGTGTGACCGACGTGCTGGGCCTGGAAGCGTCGGGAACCGTGGTTGCCGTGGGCGATGGCGTGAGCGATATCGCCCCTGGCGACCGGGTCATGGCACTGCTCAGCGGCGGCGGCTACGCGCACTATTGCGTCGCCACCGCCGCGCATTGCCTGCCGGTGCCTGCGGACCTGGCGCTGGAGGATGCTGCAGGCGTACCCGAAGCGGCGTTCACGGTGTGGCACAACCTGTTCGAACTTGGCCGCTTGCGCGAAGGCGAAACCGTACTGATTCATGGGGCCGCGAGTGGCGTCGGTACCTTCGCCATCCAGTGCGCCCACGCCGCCGGGGCCAAGGTCATCGCCACGGCAGGGGGTGCGCAGAAAATCGCCGTACTGGAAAAGCTGGGCGTGTGGCGTGCAATCGACCGACACGAAGCGGATTTCGTCGAGGTGATTGCTGAATGCACCCAGGGGCGAGGTGTCGACGTGGTGCTCGACAGCGTTGGAGGCCCCTACGTGGCGCGCAATCTTGCCGCCATGGCGCCGGGCGGCCGCCATGTCAGTCTGTCGTTCATGCAAGGTCCGAAGATCGAGCTGGACCTGCAACTGTTGATGCGCAAAAGCCTGAGCCTGACGTCATCGACGTTGCGCCCCAAGAGCAGCGAGGAAAAGGCGCGCCTGGCCGCGGCTATCCGCGAGCAGCTGCTGCCCTGGCTCGCGGCGGGCAAGGTTCGCCCGCTGATCCACGCGCGATTGCCAATGGGCCAGGCGGCCGAGGCCCATCGGATTCTGGAAGCGAACGAGAACATCGGCAAGGTACTGCTCACGTTCGACGCACCGTAACGCGCTCGCCACGCCAAAGCGTGGCGCACACGAAGGGCTCATCATGTTCAAGCTGTATTACGCCTCGACCTCGGCCTACGTCCGCAAGGTCATGATCACCGCGCACCTCCTGGGACTGACCGACCAGATCGAGAAGCTCGACTCGGCCGCCCACCCGGTCCAACGCGACGAGCGCATCGCGCGCCTTAACCCGTTGGCCAAGGTCCCCGCCCTGCAGACACCCGACGGCTTGTCGCTCTACGACAGCCGGGTGATTTGCGAGTACCTGAACGCCTTCGCCGGCGGCACGCTGTTTGGTGCCGACGCTCAACGCTGGGTCAGTCTCGCCCGCCAGGCGCTGGGGGATGGCCTGGTCGATGCCGCCTTGCTGGCACGTTATGAAACCACCGCCCGCCCGCCGGAAAAGCAGTGGGACACCTGGATCACGTCGCAGCTGGCCAAGGTCTGGGCGGCACTGGCCGAAATCGAACGCCAGGCACCGCAGTTCAGCCGCAGCCCGGATGACATCGGCCTGATCGCCATCGGCTGCGGCCTTGGCTACCTGGACTTTCGCTTTCCCGACCTCGACTGGCGCGCCAACCATCCGGCCGCAGCCGCCTGGTTCGCCGAATTCGACCAACACCCCGCCATGCTCGCGACCCGCCCGGTAGCCTGACGCCCTGGAGCCTTCCATGCCGCACACCGTGTTTTTCCTCAATGGCCCGAATGCCAACCTCTACGGGCTGGACAAGAACGGCACCTATGGCAGCGAAAGCTTCGCCAGCATCGAACAGCGCTGCCAGCGCCATGCGGGTGAACTTGGCCTGACACTCGAATTTCGCCAGAGCAACCACGAGGGTGTGCTGGTGGACTGGATTCAGGACGCACGGCTGAACGCTGACGCCATCATCATCAACGCCGCAGGGCTGACGTACAGCTCGGTGCCGATCCTCGATGCGTTGCTGGCCTTCGAGGGGCCAATCATCGAAGCGCACATGAGCAATATCTGGAAGCGTGAAAGCTTCCGTCATCACTCCTACGTATCAAAGGCCGCCACCGGCGTGATCGCCGGCCTGGGCGCGATGGGCTATCGACTGGCACTGACGGCCGCCGCCGAGTTGCTGGAGACCCAGCCATGACGCCTACGCTCGTGTTCTACAGCCAGTTCGACAGCTTCGAAGAGTGGCGCGACCTGCTCGCACCGTTACTTCCGCACGTGCGCATTTGCCAGGAGCAGGACGTCGAAGACCCGGACCACGTGCTCTACGCGCTGGCCTGGAAGCCGCCTCAGGGCTTCTTCGCCCGCTACCGCAACCTGCAACTGCTGGTGAACCTGGGCGCCGGCGTGGACTCGCTCGTTGGGCGGGACGACTTGCCGTCCATTCCCATCACCCGCGTTTCGGACCCGGACATGGGCCGCATGATGGCGAGCTACATCCTCTTCGCCGTGCTGCGTTATGCGCGCGATATCCCGGCCTTCGAGCGCGCGCAGCGCGAGCGGCGCTGGCATTACGTGCATCCGCGCCTGCCGGCGAGCATACGTGTGGGTGTGCTGGGGCTCGGCGAGCTCGGTGCCTACGCGGCGGCTGAACTGGTACGTCAGGGGTTCGACGTGCGCGGCTGGTCACGCTCGGCCAAGCAGCTCGACGGCGTGACCTGCTCCAGTGGGCTGGACGCGCTGGACAGCTTCATCGCCGGCAGCGACATCCTGGTGGTGATGCTTCCGCTGACCCCTGAAACCCGTGGGCTGTTGAACGCCGAACGGCTGGCGCTTCTGCCTGCGGGCAGTTGCTTCATCAACGCATCGCGCGGCGCCGTGGTCGATCAGCACGCATTGACCGAGGCGCTGGCCAGCGGGCTTATCGCCGAAGCCACCCTGGATGTCTTCGACCGGGAGCCGCTGCCACCGGAAGATCCGCTGTGGGCGCTGGACAACGTACTGATCACGCCTCACCTGGCGTCGGTTGCCATTCCAGGCTCGGCGGCCAAGCAGATCGCCGACAACATCATGCGCCTGGAACGTGGCGAGACCGTCCTGCACCAGGTCGACCCCGCGCGGGGTTATTGACCGTCAGCTCACGCCCTTGAGCATGCGTACCGAGTGCGGATCGAAGAAGCTCGGTGCGGCCATGCCGGGAATGTACTGGTCGGACACGAACATCCGGCAGCGCTCGGCAAAAGCGCTGACGACACGCGAGAGCTGGGCGTTACGGGCCACCGCATAGCCCAATCGCATCGGCCGGTGTTCGCCTGCCAGGCGCACACGGATCAGGCGTTTGCCGTCCTGGGACAGATTGGCCTTGGGGCGGACGTTGGCGATGCTGTAGCCGACGCCGTTGGCGACCATCGCCCGAACCACTTCGAGGTTGCTCGAGCGCATCACGATGTTCGGCGTAACGCCCGCCGGCATGAACAGGCTGAGGAAGTATTCGCGGCTCCAGGGGATGTCCAGCAGGACCATCGGATGGGTTTCAAGATCGTCCAGCGTCACCGCCGGCAGGTCCGCCAGCGGGTGGTGCTCGCCGACCATCACGTAGGGCGGCAACTGCGCCAGTGAATGGAAGTCGATGTCGTCGCTGGTCGCCAGATCATAGGTCAGGGCGATGTCGATGTCGGCACCGCGCAGTTTGCCCAGCAACTGCTCGTGATTGCCCTCGAACTGGCTGATCCGAACGCCCGGAAACGCGCGCCCGAAGCCGAATACCAGTTCAGGCGTAATCATGGGCGCCAGCGACTCCAGGCAGCCCACCCGCAGCGGCCCGCGGATGGTGTTCAGCGACTCGGAGGCGATCGTGTAGAGATTGCTCATCTGATCAAGGATCAGCTTGGCCTCGGTCATCACCTGACGGCCAATCGCCGTCAGCGACACGCCTTGAGCATGGTGGCGGACGAACAATTGCACGCCCAGTTCGGATTCGATGTGGCTGATGGCCGCCGAGATCGATGGCGACGACACGTGCAGGCGCTCCGACGCCCCGAGAAGGCTGCCGGCCTCGCCTGAAGCGACGAAGTATTCCAGCTGCCGCTGTGTGATTCGACTAAGCATTGATGGCTCTCTGAAGATGGGCTCGCTGACTGAACGTAAGCGCTTTGAGTCTTGCCATTCGGGACGCAAGGTCCGTGCCCGCAGCCATGCGCCAGCGCCGGCTACAGACGGTCAAGGCGGGCTCGCGGGTGGCTGTAAAGCTTGTCAGATCGCGCCCTTGGGCCTGCATCGGAAATTCCTATGCAACGGCACGGTAAAGGTTGTTTTACCGCAATCACTGCCCCCCGCCATGATTGTCCCCATCACGTTAGGCCTGCCTTTGCCCCATTAAGGGGCGGCGCGAACGCCCACTGATTCGAACGAAAATCAGACCGCATCGCGACTTTCCCGTAACGCTAAAACGCTCGACCCCTACCAGGAGCAGAATGATGATGCGCAAAGCCCTTGCCTTGACCGTGTTGAGTGCCAGCCTGCTGGCCGCAGCAAACGCCAGTGCTGCTGACAAGTTGATTGTCAGTACCTGGGGCGGAAGCTTCCGCGATCTGATCGACGAAGCCATCGGCACCGAATTTACCAAGCAGACCGGCGTCGAGGTCGAGTACGTCACGGGCGGCACCATTGATCGCCTGAACAAGGCGAAGCTGGCCGGTACCGCCGAGACGGATATCACCTTCACCACTTCTCACGTCGGCTGGCTGTACACCACTGACGGCCTGTTCGAAACGCTCGACATGAGCAAGATCCCCAACGCCAAGAACCTCGTCCACCAGGCGCAGCTGAGCCCAAGTCACATCGGGGTATGGGGCTATGTCTACACGATCGGCTACCGTCCGGATCTGGTGCCGGCCGGCGAGACCTTCGAAAGCTGGAACGATCTCTGGAAGCCTGAACTGAACGCCAGCCTGGCGCTGCCGGACTTCGACCCCAGCCACATCATTGCCGTCTCGGCCCAGCTGTCCGGCGCTGATGCAGGTAGCTGGGAAAAGGGCCAGGACAAGCTCAAGGCCCTCATCCCCAGCATCAAGTCGTACTACACCAACGATGCCAACAGCCAACAGCTCATCGCCACCGGCGAGACGCCCGTGCAGGTGCTGCTGTCGATGAACGCCTACCACATGATCGAAGAAGGCGTGGACATCACACTCGCCATACCTAAAGAAGGTGCCGTGCTGGGCGTCGATGCGATGGGCATCAACAAGGGCAGCAAGCAGGCCGACCTCGCCTACACCTTCATGAACATCGCCTTGTCGCCTGAGGTACAAGCGAAGATCGCCGAGATCAACCGCGGCAGCCCCGTCGTCAACAATGCCGAGATCGATCCAGAGATTGCCAAGCTTCCTGGAATGCTGACCACCGAGGCTCAGTGGGACGCCACGTTGAACATCGATCCCAAGCTGCGCGCTGAAAAAACCGCCGAATGGCGCAAGTGGTTCTCGGAAAACATCATGGCGCATTGATCGCCGCGCGGGCGCGAGCACCCTTCGCGCCCGCTTCGCTGAGTCATCTGCTGTGGCTAACGCCTGCGTCCGCCTTCAACGGAAACACCCATGACCCGTAATCCTGCGTTTGTCCCATGGTTCGTGCTGCCTTCGGTACTCACGGCTCTGGGTTTGACGATCGCCATGCTGACCGTGCTGCAGTACAGCGTGCGCGCCTACATTCCCGGTTCGCTGGAGGTGGGTGGCTTCACCCTCGACAACTTCCAGGGCATGCTCAAGAGCCTCTACGCCGACGCCTTCATCAACACGGTATGGCTGAGTTTCAAGACGGCGCTGTTCGGCCTGCTGCTCAGCTATCCCCTGGCCTACGCGCTGGTACGCACGCGGACCCCATGGCTGAAGTCCTGCATTCTGATCATTGCCATTACCCCGCTGTTTCTTGGCGAAGTCGTACGCACCTACTCGTGGATCATCGTGCTGGGCAACAGTGGCTTCCTCAACAGCCTGCTCCTGGCGATGGGGGTGATCGATAAGCCGCTGCAGCTGATGTTCACCAATACCGGGGTCGTGCTGGCCTTGGTCCATGTGACGATGCCCATCATGGTGCTGATGCTCGCCACCGGGCTCTCACACATCGACACCGCTTACGAGAAGGCCGCCACCAGTCTCGGTGCCGGGCCGATCCGCGCCTTTTTGACGGTGACGCTGCCGTTGTCGCTGCCGGGCATCGTGGCGAGCACTACTACGGCCTTCGCCTGGACCTTCAGCGCGTTCGCCACACCGCAACTGATTGGCGGTGGACGGGTAAGTACGGTGGCCACACTCGTTTATCAGTTGGGATTCTCATCGCTGAACTTCCCCTTCGCGGCGGCCTTGAGCGTCGCCGGTCTGGTACTGACGTTGCTGCTGCTGGCCGCGCTGAAGCGCATGAGCCGCTCACTGCAACACGTGGGAGGGCATTGAGATGACCCGTTCAAATCGCGACAAATGGCTGGGATACGCCGGGCGTCTGCTGGTCGCACTGATCCTGATGTTCGTGCTGCTGCCGACGGTGGTGGTGTTCATCTCCTCGTTCAGCAGCACCTCGGTGCTGTTCTTCCCGCCCAAGGGCTGGTCGCTGCGCTGGTTCGAACGGGCCGTCAGCTACCCGGATTTTCGCAATGGCTTCTATGCGGGGCTCATCGTCACGGGCTGGGCATCGACCCTGGCCGTGGTGATCGGCACCACCCTGGCCATCGCCATCAACCGCTACGAGTTCCGTTTCAAACCCGTACTCGAGGGCGTGCTGCTGTCACCGCTGTTCATCCCCCACTTCACCATCGGCCTCGGCCTGTTGATGCTGACGGCGCAACTGAACCTCAGCCGCGGCTATGCGCTGGTGGTCTTCTGCCACGTCGTGCTGGTCCTGCCCTTCGTACTGCGCAGCCTCTATGTATCGCTGCACAACCTGGAACAGCGGATCGAGCAGGCCGCCGCCAGCCTCGGCGCCTCGCCCTTGCGGGTGGTCTGGACCATCACCGTACCGCTGATGATTCCCGGCCTGTTCGGCGGCTGGCTGTTCGCCGCGATCCTGTCGTTCAACGAGTTCACCGCGTCGTTGTTTGTGACCACGCAGGCGACCCAGACGCTGCCGGTGGCCATGTACAACTATGTCCGCGAGTTCGCGGACCCAACCCTGGCGGCGCTGTCGGTGATCTACATCGTCACGACCGCCTCCCTGCTGACGCTGGCGAACCGGTTTCTCGGGCTCGGGCGAGTACTCAATGTCGAGGCGCCGCGGTGAGCCGGGAACCAAACACACGGCGATCGGACCGGGCTTGCCCGAAGGCGCCGGTCGATGCCCCTGTGGAAAACCGGTTCCGATCGTTACGCCCAGACCTGAGAGGAGCGACACCGACATGACATTTTCCATCACCGGCCGTTGCGCCAAAACGGGCCAAATGGGCATCGCGATCAGCTCATCCAGTATCGCAGTCGGAGCCCGTTGCCCGTGGGTACGCCCCGGTATCGGGGCCGTCTCGACACAAAACGTCACGCTCCCCGCGCTGGGTAATCGCGTGCTCGATCAGCTCGTACTAGGGGCAACACCCGAAGACGCACGCGACCTTGCACTGGCTAGCGACCCCTACAGTCAGTACCGCCAGCTCACCGTGATCGATCGCTTCGGCAACGCGGCGCACTTCAGCGGCAGCGAAACGCTGGGGCGTCATAACGCCGTCATCGGGGAGCAATGCGTAGGCGCCGGCAACATGCTGGCGGACGAAAGCGTCATCGTCGCGCTGGTACGTGCCTTCGAGTCTGCCGAAGGCCAATTGGCCGACCGACTGATCGCCGCCATGCAGGCCGCAATGGCGGCCGGCGGCGAAGCGGGACCGGTGCATTCGGCCGCGCTGGTCGTGGTGGGCGAGCAGGCCTGGCCCATCGTCAATCTTCGGGTGGACTGGGCAGACGAAGACCCGATCGGGACGCTGGCGCAGTTGTGGAACGACTACCGGCCGCAGATGCAGGACTACATCACCCGAGCCCTCGACCCTACCCAGGCGCCTCGCTACGGCGTGCCAGGGGACGAATGATGACCAGCAAAGAGTTGCTGTGCGCCCTCGTTGCGTTCGACACCACCAGCCGCGAGTCCAACCTGCAGCTGATCACGTTCGTGCGCGACTACCTCGCCCGGCTGAACGTGCCCTGTGAGCTGATCTTCAACGAGGAGCGGAGCAAGGCCAACCTGTTCGCCACCCTCGGGCCGGACGACGTTCCCGGCATCGTGCTCTCCGGCCATACCGATGTCGTGCCCGTGGACGGTCAGCCATGGACCGTCCCGCCGTTCGAACTGAGCGAGAAAGACGGCAAGCTCTACGGTCGCGGGACCGCTGACATGAAGGGCTACATCGCCTGCGTATTGGCGGCCGTCCCCGGCTTTCTGGCCAGACCGCTGCGCCTGCCCATTCATATCGCCCTGTCCTACGACGAGGAAGTCGGCTGCCTGGGCGTGCGCGATCTCATCTCGCGCCTCGAAGGACGGGCTAACAAACCAAGGCTTTGCATCATCGGCGAACCCACGCAGCTGCAGCCGGTGCTGGGCCACAAGGGCAAGCTCGCCATGCGCTGCGACGTTCATGGCGCGGCCTGTCATTCCGCGTACGCCCCGCAGGGCGTCAACGCCATCGAATACGCCGCCGACCTGATCGGCGAACTCGGCCGTATTGGCCAGGTATTACGCGCACCCGATCGGTGCGACCCCCGGTTCGACCCACCCTTCACGACGGTGCAAACCGGCGTCATCAGCGGTGGCAAGGCGCTGAACATCGTCCCGGCCGACTGTCGCTTCGACTTCGAGGTCCGGGCCCTTCCGGCGACGGACCCAGCCGAGGTTGCGCAGCAGCTGGAACGATATGCGCAGCGAGACCTGCTGCCGAAGATGCGTGCGGTGGACGCCCACAGCGATATTCGTTTTTCGCGACTCTCCGCCTACCCCGGGCTCGCGACGGACGCCCAGAGCGAGGCCGCGCAGCTGATCGCGCAGATCTGCGGTTCCACCGACTTCACCACGGTTGCCTTCGGTACCGAAGGCGGGTTGTTCGACGCCATCGGTATCCCGACGGTGATATGCGGGCCGGGCAGCATGAACCAGGGCCATAAACCCGATGAGTTCGTCAGCGTTTCGCAGCTCGATGCCTGCGACGCCATGCTCGAGCGCCTCGCCTCGATGTTTCTCGCATAACCGCTTCATCGATTCCGATAACTAAGGCAGCTCAAGAGTCGGGCCGTTTCAACGGCCTGCACCCGATAACTACGGATGAAACTTCCGCTTTGCCATTGCAGAACTTCGCTTTGTTTTTTCCTAAGCGCTGAGTTCAAAAAGCGTGATTCTCAAAAGAGTTCGGTTTGATCAGACTTCCAACGGTCGAAGAAGTTGTTCCCAGGGCACCTGTGCTTCTTCGACTTACTGTTGGCGCTCGGCGCCGACACAACAAAACAGGGTCGGCTCCCTTTAGGAAACTCAAATGTCAGTTGAAAAAATCAACACTTTGGTGGTCGGTGCTGGCCAGGCGGGAATTGCCATGAGTGAACACCTCTCACTGATGGGCGTACCCCACGTTGTCCTGGAGCGAAGCCGAATCGCCGAACGCTGGCGCTCGGAACGATGGGATTCCCTGGTTGCCAATGGCCCCGCCTGGCATGACCGTTTCCCGGCGTTGAAATTCGACAACATCTCCCCCGAGGCTTTTCCGCCGAAAGAGCGCATGGCGCAGTACTTCGAGGACTACGCCGCGATGCTGAAGGCACCCATCCGTACGGGGGTCGAAGTCCTCCAGGTGGAGCGCCTCCCAGGACGGCCGGGCTTCAAGGTCACGACGTCGCAAGGCGTGCTGGAAGCCGCCAACGTTGTTGCGGCAACCGGCCCCTTCCAGAAGCCGACCTATCCGAAGATCGTTCCCGAGAACGCCGGGGTCCGGCAGCTGCATTCCTCGGCCTACAAGAACCCCGGCCAACTGGCAGAGGGCGGCGTGCTGGTCGTGGGCGCTGGCGCCTCGGGCTCCCAGATCGCCGAGGAATTGCAGCGGGCGGGAAAGCGCGTCTACCTCTCGGTCGGTGAGCATTATCGTCCGCCGCGCTCGTATCGCGGTCGTGACTACTGCTGGTGGCTGGGCGCCCTCGGCCTGTGGGACGAGGTCAAGATCAGGCCCAAGAAAGAGCACGTCGCCTTCGCCGTCAGCGGCTACGAAGGCGGCAAGACCGTCGACTTCCGACGCCTGGCGCATTCGGGTATCACGTTGGTGGGCCTGACCAAATCTTGGAAAGACGGCGTCGTCGAATTCGAAGAAGGGCTGGCGAAGAATATCGCCGATGGCGACCAGGCCTACTTCGACGTGCTGCGTGAGGCCGATGTCTACATCGAGCAGAACGGACTGCCGTTCCCGCCCGAGCCGCAAGCCTGGGAGCTGCTACCCGATCCCGGCTGCATAAAGGATCCGATCCTCGAACTGGATCTGGAAAAAGCTGGTATCACCACAATTCTCTGGGCCACAGGATTCAAGTTCGACTTCAGCTGGATGAAGGTCAATGCCTTCGACGATAAAGGCATGCCGTTCCACAAGCGCGGCATCTCCGCCGAAAGTGGCGTTTACTTTGTCGGCCTGCCGAACTTGGTAAACCGCGCCTCGTCGTTCATCTATGGCGTTTGGCATGATGCGAAATACATTGCCGATCATATCGCCTTGCAGAACGCGTATATGGCATACGACAAGTCTTGAACTGCCAGAGCCAACTCTTCTGAGTCAATATCCTTGCACTGCCGAACTTCGTTAGTTTGGCAGTTTCATTCCGATTTACCGCAGGCATTCCATGGCCGAAATAACATGCATCGAAGATCTGCGCCGTCTGGCGAGAAAAAGAGTGCCGCGCATGTTCTACGACTATGTGGATGGCGGCTCATGGACTGAATATACCTATCGGGCCAACGAGTCGGATCTGCAGCGCATCGAATTTCGCCAACGCGTGGCCTGCGACATCACCCATCGAAGCACCGCCACGACCATGGTGGGCCAACACGTCAGCATGCCGGTGGCCATTGCGCCCACGGGCCTGACCGGCATGCAGCATGCCGATGGAGAGATCCTGGCGGCACGGGCGGCGAAGGACTTCGGAATACCCTTCACTTTGTCCACCATGAGCATCTGCTCGATCGAGGCGGTGGCCGAGGCGACCGGGCGGCATCCGTTCTGGTTTCAGCTCTACGTCATGCGCGATCGCACTTTCGTCGAGAGCCTCATCGACCGGGCCCAGGCGGCCAACTGTTCCGCACTGGTCGTGACGATGGACCTGCAGGTCTTCGGTCAACGGCACAAGGACAAGAAGAATGGCCTGTCCATGCCGCCCAGGCCGACACTCCGAAACATCGCGAACATGCTGAGCAAGCCGCGCTGGTGCCTGGACATGCTGGGTACACGGCACCGCCAGTTCGGCAACATCGTCGGCCACGCGCATTGCGTCGACAACATACAGTCGCTGGTGGAATGGACGCGGGAACAGTTCGATCCGACCCTCTCCTGGCAGGATCTGGAGTGGATCCGCAAGCGCTGGGGCGGGCGGCTGATCGTCAAGGGCATCCAGCATCCCGAGGATGCTCGACTCGCCGTGGAATACGGTGCCGACGCCATTGTCGTGTCCAACCATGGCGGGCGGCAGCTGGACGGTGCATCGTCGTCGATCGCGACCTTGCCGGAGGTCGTGGATGCCGTTGGTAGGCATACGGAAGTCCATTTCGACAGCGGCATTCGCTCGGGCCAGGATGTACTCAAGGCCGTCGCGCTCGGGGCCAAGGGCACCTACATCGGACGCGCGATGCTGTATGGATTGGGCGCCCTCGGAGAAGCCGGCGTGACCAAGGCGCTGAGCATCATCAAGGACGAACTCGACCTTTCCATGGCGTTCTGCGGCAAGACGGATATGGCTGCGGTGAACCGCGACATCCTGCGCATCAGGCCTTGATCGACGCCGGACGACTATCAAGGCGTCCCCTGCCCCGCCGAGAGGTCACGGATCATCGCCACCGTCAGATACAGGCGCGGGGCGATGCTGGACAGTTCCAGGTACTCGTCTTCGGAATGCAGGCCCGCACCGACCACGCCCATGGTTTCAAGCACCGCCGGCTTGTCGCTGCCTGGCACGAAGGCGTAGCCGGCATCGGTGCCAAAGCGCATCGCGATGGGCTCGATGGTTTTGCCGATCCGCCCGTACAGCGCCTGGGCCGTTTTGGCGAGGGCATTCGAGCCCGGGTTGTCAGCCAGCGGCGGGCGGCCTTTTTCGATACGGAAGTCCACCTCGGTGTCATCGATCAGACGCGTCTGCACGATCTTCTTGCCGTCGGCGAGCACACGGTCGTACTCGGTGATGTCCGAGTAGCGCATGTCCGCCTCGGCGGAGGCGCTGTCAGGGATGATGTTGCGCTTCTCGCCGCCCTTGATCATCGTCCAGTTCACGGTGGTGCCCTTGGCCGGATCACCCAAGTCCTTGAGTTGCACCAGCTGATGCGCAAGCTCCATCACCGCGTTACGGCCCTCCTCCGGCGCCGAGCCGGCGTGTGACGAGCGCCCTTTTACCTCGAGCAGCACACCGTTGATGCCATTGGTCGCGGTCGTCACAGCGTCGCGGTCCGGCGGCTCGTAGGAGAAGACGTAGTCGTGCTGGCGCGCAAGCTCCGCGATCTTGTCCTTGGAGCCCGCCGAGCCCATTTCTTCGTCCGGATTGAACAGCACGGTAACGCTGCCGAAGTCGTCGAAGCCCTGTGCCTTCAGCAGTTCGAGGCTGTGCAGGATCATCGCGATGCCGCCCTTCGCATCCGCGACGCCCGGGCCATAGGCGCGCTCGCCCTCGACCTTGAACGGGCGCTTGGCAGCGGTGCCAGGCGCGAAGACGGTGTCGTAATGGACCATCAAGAGAAACCGGGCGGTGCCTTTGCCTTTGATCGTCCCGACAATGTTGTCACCAACCGACGGCGTCGCCGGCGAGGTCTGTACCTCGGCGCCGAGGGCCTCCAGGCGCTCGACCAGCATCCCGCCCACCTGGGCGATGCCTTCCTGCTGGCCGGTGCCTGAATCCACGGCAACCAGCGTCTGCACGGTGTCCAGGTAGGCTTGCTGCTCGGCCTGGGCCTGTTCGAGCAAGGCTTCGGGGGTCAGCTCGGCGGCCTGGGCCGTGAGGCAGAACGCGGACAGGCTGATTGCTGCAAACAACGTGCGTCGAGATGACATGTCGGTAGCCTCGCTCGGGGTGGATGAGACTGTGATGCCTCCCCGCCGTTGGACGTTCCACGGCGGGCAAGGCTTGGGCTCATCGCGTCAGCGGTCGCACTCGACCTTGGCTCGCGGCAGGCGCTCCTTGAGCTCGCAGAGCAGTTGATTGCGCAGGTAGTCGTCGTATTCGTAATGGGCCTGGCTGTAGTCGCGGAACTGCACGGAAATCCGGTCCGTGCTCGAGGGCCAGTTGGGCACGTTGAGCTGCGTACGTTCAGCACCGCCCCGGTTGCGCAGGCTCAGCCGAACCACGCCACGCCCGTTGGGAGAGGCCGGTATGAACAGGTCTCCGGCAGAGATAAAGGTGATGGTGTTGAAGGGAAACAACTCACCCTTGCCCAGATCGCTCTGCCCGTCGAGCCCATCGTCATAGGCATAGACGCCAATGGTGACGCCCCGCCGTGGGCTGACCTGCGCGGTAAGCAACTCGGCACCGTTGATCTCGAGTCGATCGTTCAGGTGGCCCTGGTCGCCCCAGAACTCCTTCTGCCGCGTGAGGGTCAGCACGCTGTGGTTCGGGCTCTTGGGCACCACGGCATCGAGCCCGACACCTGGGCGACTGGAGTTGAGCCGCACGAAATGGTTACTGCGGACGAAACGCGGCTGGTAGAAGTGGTGAACCGAGCCGTCGGGGCGCACCAGCGCCAGCTCATAGAGGGTTCGTCCGTTGACTGGGATAGGACCGAAGGCGCCGCTGGCATCGAGGGTTTGGGTCAGCAGGGGCCGCAAGCCGATGCGCTGGCCGCTGTTTTCATTGATGCGCCATAGCTGCAGGGTGGCGCCAGCGAAACCCGAGTTTTCAGGAAAGATGACCGCGCGCCCGGCGATGGTGAGTTGGGAAGGTCGCTCCGGCACGACATCGGTGGTCTGCGGCGCGACGCCGGTGAAGAAGCGGTACATCAGCGAGAACGCTTCGGCGGACGTCGTAACCTCGGTGTGGCCCTTCTCAGGGAAATGGTAGTTGTCCTGCGGGTTGGGGCCTATCTGGGTCAGTCCGGGTTGGCGAGCATAGAGGCCGCCGGAATTCCACTCGCCCCAGATGCCCAGGGTCGGCACGCCACCTGGCAGCTCAGGCATCGAGCGGCCGTCGATATTGACGTAACGCGCCACCTTGGCCGCGCCCCCGGGAAATCCGTTCAGGTAGGTCGTCGAAACGGTCGTACCGAGCGAATGCGCGGCCAGGTTGACCTGGCTGCTGCCAGTGCGGGAGCGCACCGCGTCGATGAAGGCATCGAGCCCGGCTACGACTTGTGCGCCGTTCTGGGTGAACGGCACGCTGGTGTCGTATTCATAGACGAACAACAACTCCTGGCGATAACCGTTGCTGGTAAAGCGCATCACCTGGGTTTCGAACTGCGATGCAGAACCCGACGAGCCATGGACGAAGACGATCGGCAAACGGTCCGCAGCCGTGGCGTGGGTAACGCCGAACCACAGCAGAACGAACAGCAAGGGAAACACCTGGGCAAGCGGGGATGGGCGTAGGCGGATCATGGGCACTCAACTCCTGGAGATTGTTGTTATGTGAGCGGCCAGGAGAGCAGGCACGGACACGAATCACTGCGTCACCTGCCTCGTCGAGCCGTTACTGCCATGACAGGGCTGCACCGGTTGCGATGCGAAGTAGTGACTGAGCGGTCACGCTGGAGTTCTCGCCGCTCCGGTCGGCGCGCGAGTGATTCAGTCGTAGGGATGAAGCCATTCATCGGTGCCATCCTTTCGAAGGATGGCACCGGTGACGGTGGCCCGACGGCGAAGCCGCCACTGACGGCCCGCTCCAGTGTGAAAGCGTCGAGAACAACGGGGCGACGTCCGTCTGCACCCAGCACATGCGTAGGCGGCCTGGGACAGGGTGCGCTATGGGCGGGCAACTTCGCGGTAGAGACGTAGGGCGGGATGCAGGATTGTTGCTCGCAAGCTAAGGCTTGCAGCAGAACGGCAGAGGGATACGGGATGGATGCATGTCAGAGGTACCCGGCCTGGGTTGATTTACCGTTCTGAGGGACGCACCCAGAATTCGGACGCCAGAACGACTCAAGGGAGCCGAAGCTCCCTTGAGTTTGAACGCTCTTGTTTTTCTGCCCACCAAGCGGTGGAGGCCATCTAGGCCCAGTAGATAACGGATGCTTTTGGACGCTGAATCACCATTTACCACCAGTCACCGAGCTGCTCGAGCAGTTTTTTATTCTCGACTGGCCGCCGGGTCGTGCCCGCTGGCGCTTCCTCTCCAAAAGAATCGGTTAGCTTCGTCTCTGCCGTCTTGTCGTTATTGTGCGAGAGTCGATACGTATCGTTCTTGTTTGATTTTTTGCCGCTTATTATTTTTGTTGTGCCAGATAGAAAGCATACGGCGTGCCAAAAATAGCAAACCCTTAAAATTCAACCGCTTAGGGCAAATCGCGCAAAGGGCTCGCTGTAACCCCTGGGCGATCCGTTACCGTAACACTCACCTCGCGCCAAGCCGGCGCAAGATGTGGTAACAACTGAATCGGTTCAGCTGTTTCAGCGTAGCGCTGCCTCGTCATAGTCCAAGTCGCGGATCAGCGCCTGGAGCATCTGCTCGTCGATGTCATGGCGCTTGCGCATGCGCAGCAGCTCCTTGCGCTGCACCGCGATCGCCTGCAGACGCAATTCGATCTCCAACGCTCGGGTCCGCCGCGCCTGGTTGGCCATGTCTTCCCGGTCCATCAGCGCCTCGAGATCCTGCCGGTAGGACTCGATGACCCGCTCGGCAACCTCGCTCTGCAAGGCCGAGCGGTCGACGTCGCTGCTGGCATTCTCCTGCCGCCAGTTCTCCAGCCAGCCAACCGCCGCCTGCGCCGCCTGGCGCCTGGCCTTCTGCAGTTCGCGCTCGTGCTCTTCGAAATCGTTGTTCGGCATCCGTTTGAGGAAAAAGGGCACGCCGAGCGCGCCGACCAGCAACGAAAGGATGATCACCGCCGCGGCGAGGAAGATCATCAGGTCGCGCCCGGGGAAAGGCGTATCGCCGATCATCAGGGGCACCGACAGCACCCCGGCCAGGGTGATGGCGCCCCGTACGCCCGCCACCGCGCTCAGCGCCGAGAACAGGCCGAGCGACTTCTCCTCCACCGGTGCGCCACGCAACCGGCGCACACGCATTTCGCTCCAGTGATAGGCGTAAACGAAGGCGAAGCGCATCGCCAGCAGCAGCGCCATGATCGCCACGGCACTGAACAGCAGCGTCGGCATGTTGTAGGCCTGATGGCTGGACGCCTCCCAGACACGGCCGACGATGCGCGGGAACTGCAGGCCCAACAGCAGGAACACCAGGCCGTTGAAGCTGAAGTCGAGCATTTCCCAGATGCTGCGATTGAGGATCCGCGTGCTGGTCTTGACCGGCAGCATGTCGACACGGCTCTGCACCATGCCGGCCGCTACCGCCGAGAGGATGCCGGACATGCCCGCATGCTCGGCCAGATAGAACGCGGCGAACGGCAGCAGCAGAATCATCACCACATACACTGCGGGGTCGAACAGGCCACGCGCGGTCATCCAGCGCTTGAGCCTGCCCACCGACCAGCTCAGGCCGGCGCCGATCAGCAGGCCACCCAGGGCGACGATCAGGAATTCGCCGGCCACCGAGACCAGCGAAAAAGTACCGCTGATGGCCGCCGCCAGGGCGAACTTGAAGGAAACCAGGCCCGTGGCGTCGTTCATCATCGCCTCGCCTTCGAGCTGATGCGCCATGTGCCGTGGCAGACGCCCCTGGCCGATGGCGATGACCGCCAGCGCGTCGGTGGGCGAGAGGATTGCCGCCAGGGCGAAACTCGCGCCGAGAGGAATCGCCGGCAACAGCCAATGGATGAAGTACCCCACGACCACGACCACCAGCAGTACCAGCACCAGCACCAGCGACATGGCGGTCATTTCCACGCCGTGTTCGGTGAACTCGCGCTTGGGGATCTTCCAGCCGTCGTAGAACAGCAACGGCGGAATGAACAGCAGCATGAAGATTTCCGGATGCAGTTCGATCTGCATGCCAAACGGCGGCATCGCGAGGATGCTGCCAAGCACTATCTGCAGGATCGGCAGGGGCAACGGAATGAGATTGGCGAGGATGCGACTGGCGCCTACTGCCAACAGCAGCAGGAAAATCAGGTAAAGAATGTCCATCGGCAGGCTGGGTCTCTTGCGAATACACGCCCGGTTACAAACGGGAGCACCGGCAGTATAGACACTGTCCGTAAAGCGGCCGTGACCCCATCGCCGGGTGATTGACCTCCGTCAACGGCTCGCCCTCTCGCACACCACCAGGTTTAAACTGGCATGCCTTCCGGATACCGATCTCTATGACGCCCACCGCCATCGCCACCCTGCACCGCTTGCTGCTCGACGCACTCGACTCCGCCCCCGACGAAGCACGCCGCCTTTTCCATGGCCGGGGACGGCGCTGGGAAGGCCTGGAGCAACTGACTGTGGACTGGCTCGAGGGCGTGCTGCTGGTGGCGTTGTTCCGGGCGCCCGATCCCGAGGCGCTGGCCGCCCTGAAAGACATGCTGATGGCGGTCGCAGCCGCGCCAGCCTGGTCCGCCAGCGGCGCGCACACCCTGCTTCTGCAGCATCGCTACCTGCCGGACAGCCCCACCGAACGCCTGCTCGGCGAGCCGTTGGAGCACTGGGTGATTCACGAAGACGGCCTGCGCTTCCAGCTGGACATCGGCCAGAAGCAGAACAACGGACTGTTTCTCGACATGCGCCATGGCCGGCGCTGGGTGCGCGAGCAGGCGGCCGGCAAGCGTGTGCTCAACCTCTTCGCCTATACCTGCGGGTTTTCGGTTGCGGCCATCGCCGGTGGCGCCGAGCACGTGGTGAATCTGGACATGGCGCGGGCCGCGCTGAGCCGTGGGCGTGACAATCATCGCCTCAATGGCCATGACCTCAGCCGGGTCGGCTTTCTCGGCCACGAGCTGTTCAAGAGCTGGGGCAAGGTGCGCAAGGAAGGCCCCTACGACCTGATCATCATCGATCCGCCGAGCTTCCAGAAGGGCAGCTTCGCCCTGACCCGCGATTATCAGAAGATCCTGCGCCGGCTGGCCGAACTGCTCACCGACGAGGGGCAGGTGCTGGCCTGCGTCAACGACCCGGACACCGGGCCGGCCTTTCTTATCGACGAAATGAGCCGCGAGGCGCCGCAGCTGCGTTTCGAGCAGCGCCTGGACAACCCGCCGGAATTCGCCGACATCGACCCGGACGCCGGGCTCAAGGCCCTGGTCTTCAGCCGGCACGACGCCTGAACGATCAGGGCAGGGTCAACACACGCAAGGTGACCCCGGTGACGTCATCCCCCACCCGCTCGCGGTAACGCCGCATGTGGGACGTCTGCAGGTGCGCCTGAAGATGCTCGACGCTCTGCCATTGCTCGAACATCAGGATGCTGTCTGGGTCGACCGTCTGCGCCGCCATATCGGTGGCAAGGTCTATCAGGGGTTGGTAGGCCAGGCAGCCCGCCTCGGCCAGTACCTCTGGCGTGACCTCGGCGAGGGCCTGGAGTACCCGCGAGCGGGCACCCGGAGCGGTATGAAGGGTGGCGATGACGTGGATCATGAGCTCTCCAGTGGATGAGTGAGACGGTGCTCCGCAGTCTGGCCGCTGGCCTCATCCGGAAAAAGCCACCTGGCCACCAAACACCTTTGACTGGCGCGCAAGCGAGCGGCCCATCCGGCGGATAGCGAGCCCTCGAACCTTGCGCAACCTGAAGCCATGCGCAGGCCCCTGGCCATCATTAGGCCTTCAGAGATCGATGAATCGGCCGACTACCTGTTACCCGCCGTCCAGCCCTTTCGGTAACCGACCCCATGTTCTTCAGAAAACTCAAAGCCCAGTACGCTCAGCTTCAGGAAGAGCTTTCCAGCCTCCAGCAGACCCGGGACTCGCTCTATCGCGAAATGATGGTGCTGGAGCTGGATGTCGATGGTCGTATCCGCTACGCCAACGATCTGTTCCTGAAGGAGATGCTGTATCGGCGCGAGGATCTGATCGGGCGTTCGATCGAGGACCTGATCTCCGCCTCGTTCCGCACCCAGCCGAACTATCAGAAGCTGCAGGCCACCTTCAAACGCGGCGAACACTTCAGCGGTGCGTGCAGGATGCTCCGCGCCAACGGGCAGGAAGCCTGGCTGCGCTCGATCTGGGAACCGATCAAGGACAGCCAGGGACGCACCCTGAAATTTACCCTGTGCGCCAACGACCTGACCCGCACCATCGAAAAATCCAAGGAGCACGAAGGGCTGATCAACGCGCTGCTGCGCTCGACCGCCGTCATCGAACTGGGGCTCGAGGGCGAAGTGATCACGGCAAACGAGCGCTTCCTCGGAGCCATGGGTTACAGCCTCGAACAGCTCAAGGGCAAACATCACCGCCTGTTCTGCGACCCCGAGGAAGTGGCCTCGCAGGGCTACCGCGACTTCTGGGCCCGTCTCAACGCCGGAGAGTTCGTCTCCGGTCGCTTCAAGCGGGTCGACAGCCATGGACGGATCGTCTGGCTGGAGGCCTCGTACAACCCGGTGCGCGACAGCTACGGAAAGCTGTACAAGGTGGTCAAGTTCGCCACCATCGTCACCGACCAGGTCAATCAGGAGCGGGCGGTTTCCGAAGCGGCCACCATCGCCTACGGCACGTCCCAGCAGACCGACCACACCGCTCAGAAAGGCGCCGCGGTGGTTCAGCAGACCGTCGAGGTGATGCATCGGATCGCCGACCAGGTGCAGGAGGCGGCTAACGGTATCGAGGCGCTGGACAAGCAGTCGCAACTGATCAGCTCCATCATGAAAACCATCAGCGGCATCGCCGAGCAGACCAATCTGCTGGCGCTCAACGCCGCCATCGAAGCGGCCCGCGCCGGCGAGCAGGGCCGCGGTTTCGCGGTGGTGGCCGACGAGGTTCGCCAACTGGCCGGCCGCACCAGCAAGGCGGCCGCCGAAATCGTCGACGTGGTGCAGCAGAACCAGGCCCTCGCTCAGACCGCCGTGAACAGCATGTCCAGCAGCAAGACGCAGGCCGAACAGGGCCTGGCGCTGGCCAACGAAGCGGGTGCGGTGATCGTCGAGATTCAGGACGGCGCGAAGCGGGTGGTCAACGCGGTCGGCCAGTTCGCCAACCAGCTCAAGAGCTGAACCGACCGCACCGCCGACCCCACGCGCGCTGTAGAGCCATCGTTAACCTGGGCGTAACGATCACGCGGCGAGCTTGATTGATGACCGCCCGGTCACTGCCTAACGTGCCCTCCACATCGCGGAAAATGTGGAGTCAGCATGACAACAACAATATCCCCACCGCCGCAGTGGTCGCGTCGTCGCGCTGAAAAAGCCCGGCGTCTCGACCAGGTGCGCAACCTCGCCGATGGCGTGGTGTTGCCGAGCGACAAGATCGTCGCGGCGCTCGAAGCGCTGATCGCCCCGGGCGATCGGGTAGTGCTCGAGGGCAACAACCAGAAGCAGGCGGATTTCCTTTCCCGCTCCCTGGCCCAGGCCGACCCCGCCCGCCTGCACGACCTGCACATGATCATGCCCAGCGTCAGCCGCGCGGAGCACCTCGACCTGTTCGAACGGCAGATCGCACGCAAGCTCGACTTCTCCTTCGCCGGCCCGCAGAGCCTGCGCATCAGCCAGCTGCTCGAAGACGGGCTGCTGGAAGTCGGTGCCATCCATACCTACATCGAACTCTATTCGCGCCTGTTGGTGGACCTGATCCCCAACGTCGCGCTGGTGGCCGGTTTCACCGCCGACCGCGAGGGCAACATCTACACCGGCCCCAGCACCGAAGACACCCCGGCGCTGGTCGAGCCCACGGCCTTCAGCGATGGCATCGTCATCGTCCAGGTCAACCAGATCGTCGATGACCCGCGCGACCTGCCACGCGTGGACATCCCGGCGAGCTGGGTCGACTTCGTCGTGGTCGCCGACAAGCCGTTCTACATCGAACCGCTATTCACCCGCGACCCGCGCCACATCAAGCCGGTGCACGTGCTGATGGCGATGATGGCGATCCGCGGCATCTACGAAAAGCACAACGTGCAGTCGCTCAACCATGGCATCGGCTTCAATACCGCCGCCATCGAGCTGATCCTGCCGACCTACGGCGAGTCGCTCGGCCTGAAAGGCAAGATCTGCCGCAACTGGACGCTCAACCCGCACCCGACGCTGATCCCGGCCATCGAGACCGGCTGGGTCGAGAGCGTGCACTGCTTCGGCACCGAACTGGGCATGGAGAACTACATCGCCCAGCGCCCGGACGTGTTCTTCACCGGCCGCGACGGCTCGATGCGCTCCAACCGCATGATGTGCCAGCTGGCCGGGCAGTACGCGGTGGACCTGTTCATTGGCGCCACTTTGCAAGTCGATGGCGATGGTCACTCGTCGACGGTGACACGTGGGCGTCTGGCCGGTTTCGGCGGCGCGCCGAACATGGGCCACGACCCGCGCGGTCGTCGCCATCCGACGCCGGCCTGGCTGGACATGGCCATGCCCGGTGGAGAAGCCCCGGTCACCATGCTCGAGCGCGGCAAGAAGCTCGTGGTGCAGATGGTCGAGACCTTCCAGGAAGGCGGCAAGCCCACCTTCGTCGAGCAGCTCGATGCGGTCGAGGTGGCGAAGAAGAGCGGCATGCCGCTGGCGCCGATCATGATCTACGGCGACGACGTCACCCACCTGCTCACCGAGGAAGGCATCGCCTACCTGTACAAGGCGCGCTCGCTGGACGAACGCCAGGCGATGATCGCCGCGGTGGCCGGGGTGACCAGCATCGGCCTGCGCCACAACCCCAAGGACACCGAGCGCATGCGCCGCGAAGGGCTGATCGTCCTGCCGGAAGACCTCGGCATACGCCGCAACGATGCGACCCGCGAGCTGCTCGCGGCCAAAAGCATCGCCGAGCTGGTCGAGTGGTCCGGCGGCCTCTACAACCCGCCTGCCAAGTTCAGGAGCTGGTGATGAGCGCACTCATTGCACGACAGGCGCCGTCTGCGGCCGAGCGTCTGGCCGATCTGGCGGTGCAGGCGCTGATCGACGAGGCCGACCTTTCGCCCAAGCCGGGCCTGGTGGACCGGCGCGGCAATGGCGCCCATGACGACCTGCACTTGGGCCTGATGCACGCCTCGGCGCAATCGCTGTGGCCGGCCTTCGCCGCCATGGCCGAGGCGGCACGGCTCGAAGGTCGGGTCAGCCAGCCGCTGCGCGAAAACCTCGGCCAGCTCGGCCGCGAAGGCGAAGCACAAATGCTGCGCGTGACCAACGGCGTGAATACCCACCGTGGTGCCATCTGGGCGCTGGGGCTGCTCAGTGCCTCCGCGATGCTGAAACCGGGTGCTGCGGCTGGCGAGATCGCCTTGACCGCCGCCGCCCTGGCACGGCTGGAAGACCCGGCCGCGCCACACAACCCGGACAGCCATGGCGCGCGGGTGTGCCGCCGCTACGGCGTGCTCGGCGCGCGGGAACAGGCGCAGCACGGCTTTCCCGCCGTGATCGAACACGGCTTGCCGCAGCTCAACGCCAGCCGTCGCGCGGGTGCCGGCGAGCAGAACGCCCGGCTCGATGCACTGCTGGCGATCATGAGCACCTTGACCGACACCTGCGTGCTGCACCGCGCCGGTCTGGAGGGGCTGACTCGTATGCAGGCCGGTGCCCGCGCCGTGCTCGCCGCCGGTGGTGCAGCCAGCCTTGCCGGCCGCCGACAGCTGCGCCTGCTGGATCGCGACATGCTCGCCCTCAACGCCTCGCCCGGCGGCGCCGCCGACCTGCTGGCCGCCACCCTTTTCCTCGATCGCCTGGCGCCTCATGCGCCGGCGCCGACTGGGAGCAACTGAACATGGAAACCCTGTCTTTCGAATTCCCCGCCGGGCAACCCGCCCGCGGCAAGGCCCTGGTCGGCGTGGTCGGCTCGGGCGATCTGGAAGTGCTGCTCGAGCCCGGCCAGGCCGGCACGCTGGCGATCCAGGTGGTCACCTCGGTCAACGGCGCCGAGCAACGCTGGCAGCAACTGTTCGAGCGGATGTTCCGCGAGCAGACGCCGCCAGCGCTGAACATCGACATCCACGATTTCGGCGCGACTCCCGGCGTGGTGCGCCTGCGCCTGGAACAAGGACTGGAGGAGGTTGGCCATGACTGACGTCGCACGTTTGCTCCAGTCACGCAGCTTCGTCGAGCTCGGCGCCCGCCAGCGTGCCCGCGCGCTCCTGGACGAAGGCAGCTTCCGCGAGCTGCTCGACCCCTTCGCCCGCGTCACTTCTCCCTGGCTGCCGAAGCAGGGCATCGTCACCCAGGCCGATGACGGCGTGGTGGTGGCCAAGGGCACCCTCGACGGCCAGCCGGCAGTGATCGCCGCCATCGAAGGCGCCTTCCAGGGCGGCAGCATGGGTGAAGTCGGCGGCGCGAAGATCGCAGGCGCCCTGGAGCTGGCCGTCGAAGACAACCGCAATGGCATCCCGACCCGGGCGGTACTGCTGCTGGAAACCGGCGGCGTGCGCCTACAGGAAGCCAACCTGGGGCTGGCCGCAATCGCCGAGATCCAGGCGGCCATCGTCGAGCTGCGCGAATACCGGCCGGTGACCGGCGTGGTCGCCGGTGCCGTCGGCTGCTTCGGCGGCATGTCCATCGCCGCCGGGCTGTGCAGCTACCTGATCGCCACCCGCGAAGCACGCATCGGCCTCAACGGTCCACAGGTGATCGAGCAGGAAGCCGGCCTCGATGAGTACGACTCGCGCGACCGCCCGTTCATCTGGAGCCTGACCGGCGGCGAGCAGCGTTACGCCTCGGGGCTGGTGGACGCCTATGTCGCCGACGACGCCGACGCCATCCGCGCCGAGCTGCACCGTCTGTTCGCCCAAGGCAAACCGCCGCAACCGCGCAGTCGCCGCCATGCCTGGTTCCTCCAGCGCCTGGCCGACGTCGACATCCGCACACAGCTCGATGCCGCCGCCGTGCGCGCCCTCTATCAAGGAGATGCCCAATGAGCCGTGGACTGAATTGGTTGCAAGCCCTGGCCGGTGGCCAGGCCCTGACGGGCTATCCGGCCTCGGTGAAGGTCGTCGATGGCTCGCTCGGCAAGCGCGCCGCACGCTACATTGCCGTGGTGCCGGATGCCGGGAATCCGTTCCCGCGCGCCCGCAATGGCGAGGTCGGACTGCTCGAAGGCTGGGCCCTGGGCCAGGCGCTGGATGAGGTGATCGAAGCGGACCGCGACAAGGCGGACAAGCGCGTCGTGGTCGCCGTGGTCGACGTGCCAAGCCAGGCCTACGGCCGCCGCGAAGAAGCTTTGGGGATTCATCAGGCACTGGCCGGCGCGGTGGATGGCTATGCCCGCGCCCGTCTGGCTGGGCATCCGGTAATCGCCTTGCTGGTGGGCAAGGCCATGTCCGGCGCCTTCCTCGCCCACGGTTATCAAGCCCAGCGGATCATCGCCCTGCGCGACCCAGGAGTGATGGTGCACGCCATGGGCAAGGCCGCGGCGGCACGCATCACCCTGCGCAGCGTCGAGGAACTGGAAGCGCTGGCCGAGTCGGTGCCTCCGATGGCTTACGACATCGACAACTACGCGACCCTCGGGCTGCTCTGGGAAACCCTCTCGGTGCAGAACATCGAGCAGCCCTCGGCTGACGATCTGGCGCGGGTGCGCGACTGCCTGCAGCAGGCGGCTGAGGATATTGGCGCCAGCACCGACCTGCAGGGCCGCCTTGGCGCGCCGAATCGGGCTGCTTCATCGAAGGTCCGGGAGATGCTGCGGGCGCAGTGGTAAGTCTGCTTCGCCCGCATCCCTTCGGTCGAGTATGGGAGCGATTCGAGGAGCGGTCTTGACGCGAAGGACGCACCGCAAAGGCCGAACACAGAAACCCCTGACGTTTGACGACCAGCTCGACAATAACAATCAAAAACGGAGGCTGTAGATGCACGACATTCCACGCCCCCACGACCTGCTCTGGGGCATGACGCCGGTACAGCTGCCCGCTGATGCGCCAGCCTGGGCACGGCAGGTGCTCGCCGCCGGCCAACCGGTCGTGGTGCGCCGCGCGGTGGTAGCCGACGACCAGATCGCCATTGGCCTGCGGGGCGCGACGCGTGAGCAACGCTTCGCCGCGCGGATGCGACGCGAATCGGTGGTTTCACGCGTCAGCCCCGAGCAACTGATCGCCCGCCTTCCGGACAGCCGCCTCCCCGCTCTGCTCGCACTGCACCGGTTGCATCCATTGCTCGACAGCCTGGGCCTGGCCTGGGGCGTCACCGGCTCGGTGGGGTATCAGCTCGGCAGTGGCATCGCGGTCGTCAGCGCCGAAAGCGACCTCGACCTGCTGCTGCGCACACCAACGGTATTTTCACGCGACGAGGCGCGCGAGCTTCAACAGCTGCTGGACAGGGCTCCGTGCCGGGTCGACCTGCAGCTGGAGACGCCCTCCGGCGCCATCGCCCTGCGCGAGTGGGCCGGCGATTCGGCCCATGTCCTGCTCAAGTGCGCCACGGGCGCTCGGCTGATCGACGATCCCTGGGACCAGGCGGAGCGGGCCGCATGAGCAGCCTGTTCGCCTTTCCCGGCCAGGGCGCTCAGAAGCCCGGTATGCTCCATCGCCTTCCGCAGAAAGCGCAGGTCCTGGCATGCCTCGAACAGGCCGGTGAAGCGCTTGGCGAAGACGCCCTGGCGCTGGATAGCGAAGACGCCCTGACGTCGACCCGCGCCGTGCAGCTCTGCCTGCTGATCGCCGGCGTGGCCGGTGCCCGTCTGCTGATGAGCGGCGGGCAGACGCCGGGCTACGTGGCGGGGCTGTCCATCGGCGCCTACGCAGCGGCCGTGATTGCCGACTCGCTGGACTATCGAGACGCGGTTCGGCTGGTCGCGCTGCGGGGCGAACTGATGCAGAACGCCTACCCCCGGGGCTACGGCATGACCGCCCTCATCGGCCTTGATCTCGGCAGCGTGGAGCGCCTGCTGGCCGACGTGCATGACGAGCGATCGCCGGTCCATCTGGCCAACATCAACGCCGACAACCAGATCGTCATCGCCGGGGCGGACGACGCCATGGCGCAGGTCGCGCAGCGCGCCAGAACCTTGGGCGCGTCGGCGGCGAAAAGGCTGGCGGTCAGCGTGCCGTCCCACAGTGCGCTGCTCGAAGCGCCGGCCACTGCACTCGCCGAAGCCTTCGCCGACATCGAGCTCCGCGCGCCGCGCCTGCGCTATCTGAGCAGCACAACGGCCCGGCCGATCGCCGATCCCGAGCGCTTGCGCGACGACCTCGCCTTCAACATGTGCCGCGTCGTCGACTGGCACGGCACCCTGCGCACCGCTTACGAACGCGGCGTGCGTCTGCATATCGAACTGCCGCCCGGCACGGTCCTCACCGGCCTGGCACGACGCGTTTTCGAACAGGGTACGCTGGTCGCCTTCGATGGCGCCCGGCTGGACACGATGGACGCCTTGTTGCGCCAGGAGGTTAGCCAGACGCCATAGATCGCAGCGTTCTCGGGACGCGGCGGACGCGCCAGCAAGGTGCGCCAGGCCGCCGATTGATCGATGAATAACAACAATCACTTCGACACCACGCGTCGCCGGTAAAGCGGGTTGCTCCAGCGAACCGCCGCCAGGCCGCGCACAAGAGGACAACAACAATGATTATCTTCGGTGTGGCCTTTCTGGCCCTGTGTACCCTAGCAGGCATCTTCGCCGGCGAGATGCTCGGCAAGCTCATCGGCGTGCCGGCCAACGTTGGCGGCGTCGGCATCGCCATGGTCATCCTCATCCTACTCGGCAGCTACCTGAAAAAGCGCGGCCTGTTCGACGGCACGTCCGAGCAGGGCATCCAGTTCTGGAGTGCGGTTTACATCCCCATCGTGGTCGCCATGGCCGCGCAGCAGAACGTCTACGGCGCCCTTGCCGGCGGGCCGATGGCGATTCTTGCGGGCGTCGCCGCGGTCGCCGCGTCCTTCGCTCTGGTCCCGGTGCTCAGCCGGATCGGGCAAAAAAAGCCTGAAGCCGGCGTCGACGAAAAGCCCCTGACCACCGGCCCGAGGGTTTGATCATGTACGACTCACTCATGAAGGTCATTTCCGGTTACGGCCTGATCAGCGGGTTCGCCGTGATCGGCGCCGCCATGTGGTTCTCCTACTGGCTGTCCAGGCGGTTCACACGGGGCCGCCTGCATGGCTCGGCCATCGCCATTCTGCTCGGCCTGGTGCTTTCCTATATCGGCGGCGCGCTCACCGGCGGGCAGAAGGGCCTGGTGGACATCGCGATGTTCTCCGGCATCGGTCTACTGGGCGGGGCGATGCTGCGCGATTTCGCCATCGTCGCCACCGCTTTCGGGGTCAGCGTCGAGGAGCTCAAGCGGGCGGGCTACGTCGGCATACTGGCGCTATTCATCGGCGTCTTCACGTCCTTCATTGCCGGCGTCGCGGTGGCCATGGCCTTCGGCTATACCGATTCGGTCAGCCTGACCACCATCGGCGCCGGTGCGGTGACCTATATCGTCGGGCCGATCACCGGCGCAGCGCTCGGTGCGAGTTCCGACGTCATGGCCCTGTCGATCGCCGCCGGGCTGGTCAAGGCGATCCTGGTGATGGTCGCGACGCCCTTCGTGGCGCCCTACATCGGCCTGAACAATCCCCGCTCGGCGGTGATCTTCGGCGGCTTGATCGGCACCTCCAGCGGCGTTGCCGGCGGACTGGCCGCCACCGATCCGAAGCTGGTGCCCTACGGCTGCCTCACCGCGGCGTTTTATACCGCGCTGGGCTGCCTGCTCGGGCCGTCGCTGCTGTTCTTCATCATGCGCGGGATACTGGGCTGAAGGTGGATCGGTACGGTGACGTCTGGGCACAGCCGTGGCGGTGGAAAGGCTTCGCCGTTTTCCACCTTACGCCGCTTCAGCCCGGATGTTTCAGGCTGTACATGCGGCATTCGGCGAGGAGCGCGAGCAGATTCGGGTCGCGCTCCTTGGCCTTGAGGAAGACCACACCGATGTGCTGCTGCAGGCGATAATCGGCACGCAGCGGGATCAGCCGGACGCCGGACTCGTAGACCATCCCCACCCGCCCCGGCAGCAATGCATAGCCGACCCCGGAATTGACCATGCTCAACAGGGTGAAGATGTCGTTGACCTGCATGGCCACCTGCGGCTCGAAGCCGGCCTGGCGGAACACCCGGTTGCCGTCCTGGTGGGTCGCGAACCCCTGGGTCAGGGTGAGGAAGGTGGCGTCGCGCAGTTCGCTCAGATCGATTTCCGCCTGCCGGGCGACCGGTGAGTCGGCCGGCGCAGCGAGAAAGATGTCGTCGGAGAACAACGGCACCTGGGCGCAATCGGCATCGCTGACGCTGTCGTTGAGCGACACCAGGATCGCGTCCAGCTCCATGCTCTTGAGCTTGTAGAACAGGTCGACGTTCGAGCCCAGAATCAGATCGATGTTGAGTTCGCTGCGGCGCAGCTTGAGCCCCATGATCAGCTGCGGAACGGTCTTGACGGTAAGCGAATAGAGCGCGCCGAGCTTGAAGCGCTCGGCCGAGAAACCGGCGGCTTCGCGCGTCTGGCGCACCGTCTCGACCACGTCCTGCACCAGTTTCTGCGCCCGCTCCTCGAGCACGTAGGCGCTTTCCAGCGGGATCAGATTTCGCCCTTCGTGCTTGAACAAAGGGCAGCGCAGCGCCGCCTCCAGCGAATGGATGGCCCGGTGCACGCTGACGTTGCTGGTGTTGAGATCGGCAGCGGCCTTGCCGAGGTTGCCGCTGCGCATGAAAGCCAGGAACACCTGCAATTTCTTCAGCGTCAGTTCTTCATCGATCTGCATGGCGCGCGCTCAGGTGGCGAAGCTTGCGATTATGCCTGCCTGTCGCCCTTGCGCATCAACCGCGACGACCTTGCTGGTCGCTGGCCTCCTCAGCCGGTGGGTGAAGCCGCTGTAGTCGCCGCCCAGGAATTCTGCTCCCCAATCTCGAAGCGGCCGCGGCGGGACAAGCCCAGCAGAATCGCCGCATCGGCCTGATCGAGCATCCCCTGACCGAGCGAAATAACCGGGAGCGCCTAGTCGTTGGCCGTGCCGATCGACAGAGAAGCCAGCTCGACCGCTAGGGTACGAGCTGGGCCGTGGTTACCGCAGCTGGCTGGCACAGGGTTGTCGCGCCGCTTTGCAGGTAGGGCTTGAGAATCGGCGCCATGCCCTTGAGGGCCTGCACCGGCAGCGCCGAGGTGAAGCGGAAGCTGTCCGCCGCCCGGCCCGGCACATAGGCGGTCAGGGTGCCGAAATGGTTGGGCCCGAGGTAGAAGACGAAGGTCGCCGTGCGGTTCATTGCCAGCGAGCTGATCAGTCGCCCGCCCGCACCCACGCTCTGGATACGGTTGTCACCGGTACCGGTCTTGCCACCGACCTTCAGAGCGCTGCCATCGTCGAGCACGAACGTACCGTTGAGCCGCCGTGCGGTACCGCCCTCCACGACGCTGGCCAGCGCTTCGCGCAGCGCCACGGCGACCTCGCTCGGCATCACCCGCTCGCCGGCGCCGGATGCAATCCCCAGGCGTGTTTCGTAGGGGGTGTTCACGGCGAACTGCAGGCTGTCGATGCGCACGCTTGGCAGCCGCACCCCATCGTTGAGGATGATCCCCATCAGCTCGGCCAGCGCCGCCGGGCGATCGCCGGAGCTGCCGAGCGCAGTGGCCAGCGACGGCACCAGATGGTCGAACGGGTAGCCGACGCGCTGCCAGCGCCGGTGGATGTCGGTGAAGGCTTCCACCTCGAGCATGATCCGAATGCGGCTGTCGCGCGCGCTCTTGTGGCGGCTGCGGAACAGCCAGCCGTAGACCTCCTGGCGCTGTTCGCGACTGGCGCCGACGATCTCGCCGAGCGTGGCGTCCGGATGGTTGATCAGATAGCCCAGCAGCCACAGGTCCAGTGGGTGCACACGGGCGATGTAGCCTTGGTCCGGCAAGCTGTAGGCGCCGGGTGCGTAGCGGCTGTAGAGGCCGTCGAGCTGCTTGTCGGTCAGTTCGGCATCCGGCAGCCGAGCGCGCAGGAAGCGTTCGAAGGCCGAGCGGTCGGCGTCCGGCATGAGGTAGCGATGGACCGCCGCCAGCCGCACCGGCGTGGCGCGCATGCCGTTGAGAAAGGCCTCGATGCGCTCATCGCCGCTCTTGCCGCGATACTTCTGCCAGAAGCGCTGGAGAAACACCGAGCCTTCGCGGTCGGCAAAGCGCGTCAGGTATTCGAGGCGCGCGGGGTTGTTGTCATCCTTAAGCAACTCGGCACGGTTGATCATCGCGTAGGTGCTGTAGGCGACCAGGTCGCGCATCAGGCGCACGAACGGCAGGTTGATCGACTCCTGCAGCGACTCGCGCAGGGTCGGCAGGCGACCATCATCCTCGCGGCGGAAGTTGCCGAAGCGGTGCACACCGGCGCCGGTGAAGAAGCGCTCGGCGGGGCTTGCCGAATAGCGTCGTTCGAGCGCTGCGTCGAGCATCGCTGGCAGGTTGCGGTCGCTCGTCGCACTCAGGTAGCCGATCGCCCAGCGGCTGAGCGGATCTTCCACTTCGACGTGGCGCAGCTCGCCCGCCGTCATGCCGGCATAGCGTCCATGCAGTTCGGCGATGATTTCAAGGTAGGTCGTCAGTACGCGCAGCTTGGCAGTCGATCCCAGCTCCAGTTTGCTGCCTTCGTTGATGTCGAACGGCTGGTTGGTGCTGTCGGTCTGCACCCGAACCCGGAACCCTTCGCCGGCTCGCTCGAAGAGCGTGAAGCTGTAGCGCACGTCGCCAGTCTTTTCCGGCGACAGCATGCGTTCGCCGAGCAGCCCCATTTCCTTGGCGAACGCCGGGTCGGCCAGGTGGCCGAGGTAGTCGCTGATCTGCTCCTGCAGGTCGCCTTGGAGGGTGGTGGTGGCAGCCAGATCGATGCGGTCGAGGTCGTACAGCGGCAGGCCAAGCAGCCCGGCCACCCGCATCCGCGCCACGCTGATGCCTTTGGTGGCCTCGACCGGGCGCAGCGCAGGCTCGCGGCGCAAGTCGCGGAATGCGGCATGCTGGGCCAATGCCGCATCGCGCAGCGCCGTGTCGATGATGCCACCACGGGCCAGCAGGCGAATGTGGCTGTCGGTGAGATCGACCATGTCCTGGCGTCCCTTGCCCAGGTAATAGGATGGCCGGCGCTGCGCAATCAGCAGCGAAAGCACCTGGCGCAGCGCCAGGCCCTGGGCTTCGAGATCGGTACCGGCATTGCGTCGCGGGTCGAGCAGGCGGTTGACCTCGGCAAAGTCGGCGCCGTACCACAGCCGCAAGCCATCGGCGATGCCATGCACCTCGCCATGTCCCGGTGCTGCCGACAGGGGCACGCTGTTGAGGTAGTCGCGCACGATACGCTGCCGGGTGACGAGGGTCTGCGGACCGTCACGGTAGGCGCGAACGCTGGCCGAGACCATCTGGCGCAGCTTTTCCTCACCGCTGCCTGTGCGTCCTTCGGGCGAATGGCGGTACTTCTCGACCTGGGTCGCCAGAGTACTGCCACCGGCGGACTGGCCGGAAAGGCCGAGCTGCTTCTGCGCTTGGCTGATCGCCGCCTTGGCGAAGCGCGGCCAGTCGACCGCCGGGTTCGCCATCGGGCGGTCGGCGGCCAGCAGGCTGCGGTCCTCTATGAAGAGCAAGCTCCGGGCAATCAGCGGCGGGATGCTCTCGAAGCTGTCGTAGTACTCGTGCGGGTAGCTGTTGGCATAGAGCGGCTCGCCGCGACAATCGTCGATGGTGAGGCCCGCCTGGGATTTCTCCGGATAAGGCACGAAGAAACCGCGGTTGGCATAGTCTTCCAGCGCCGGCGAGAAGCGCGCCTGCGCCTCGATGCGGAAATTGCGCTGAACCAGGCGCTCGAGAAACGCCGGCATGTCGGCATAACCCAGGCGGCGATCGAACGGGCCGCTATCGGGAAACTGCACCGATGGGCTGGGGCCGGGCTCGACGCTATAGTCCAGATTGGCCGCGTAGCGACTGATCCAGTGAGCCTGCCAGCGAGAGCTGTCGATCTCCTGCCAGGCCACATAGCCGCCGCCCGCCAGCAAGGAGACGGCCGACAACAATGCCAGCCGGCGCGCCATTGGGCGTCCACGTTTAGGTGATTTGTTTGGAGGCGTCGCAGACGAAGCAGGCGAGGGTCGCGCAGCTCCAGATCTATCGGATTGCCATACTGCGCCCATGATTACCGGCCTGGCTTCCTAGCAAGTGTTTCGGCGGCAAGCTTAGCGTGCAGGAGCCCGTCGGCGGTGGCGAGCAGACGAACGGAACGGGGCGGCCTAGGCGCTTGCGATTGGGTTCAGCAGAGGGTTGCCGACGGAAACGATGTGCGCACCTGCCGCAGCTCTACCGAAGCATGAACGAACGGCAGCAATGCCGTTCGCGACGGGGCCATTTCCGCCGCAAAAGCAGCCCGATGAGCTCAACGGGACTGCGTTTTTTCGCAGCCGCTTCGCCCGACCGCTCTTCAGAGCGACCGCTACCGGCGGCAGGAAGTACCGGATACTGCGAGCGGTGCTTGGCGTCTAGTATGGATGGGCCGCGCGACCCCAAGGGCAAAGTCACGGCCTCTCGCTCGCACGAACCAGACGGCCGTGCATCACAAGCTCGCTCACAGCCCCTACAGGTGGACCGGCCGCATCCTGATACCGAATTGGTCCAGACGAGATCGAGCGATCACTGCGAACACCGGAGCGAGACAACGCCCAGACCGCTCCGCAGCCGATGCCAGCCAGCCAGCCAGCCAGCCAGCCAGCCAGCCAGCCAGCCAGCCAGCCAGAGATTATCGCGCACAAAGACAAACCCCCAACCCGATTGCTCGGATTGGGGGTTTGGGATAGAAGCTTGACGATGACCTACTCTCACATGGGGAAACCCCACACTACCATCGGCGATGCGTCGTTTCACTACTGAGTTCGGGATGGGATCAGGTGGT
>NZ_JAAMRF010000034.1 GCF_013522725.1 Stutzerimonas azotifigens | reverse complement strand
CAATCCACGCTTGAGCGGACCGGTGTGCAAACTATCGTTCATCGATCAACCTTCGATACGGAACATGACGCAAGCCCGCCGCGCTGCCGCGAAGGGTCTGGAACTCATGGAGAAACGGGGCTACGGGATGGCGCCGCCCAAGGCGATCAACTGGATGTGCCGGTTTTTCAATCCACGCTTGAGCGGACCGGTGTGCAAACTATCGTTCATCGATCAACCTTCGATACGGAACATGACGCAAGCCCGCCGCGCT
>NZ_JAAMRF010000033.1 GCF_013522725.1 Stutzerimonas azotifigens | reverse complement strand
TTCTTGATTTGCACCGTTTAGCTGCCAACAGTGCGGCTCGCGCGCCATGGATCAACAAGGTGCGCACGTAGACGTTGCCCTTGCAGCTGATTCGCCCAAGCCTGCGCCGCTCGCCGCTGCTGTATTCGTTCGGCGTCATGCCCAACCAGGCGCTCAAGTGCCGGCCACTGGCGAAGCGCTCGGGTTTGCCGACGGCGGTTTTCAAGGCACTGGCCGTCAGCAAACCGATGCCACTGACTTCGTCGAGCTTACGGATTATCTCGTCATCGGCATGCCAGCGCGCCAGTT
>NZ_JAAMRF010000032.1 GCF_013522725.1 Stutzerimonas azotifigens | reverse complement strand
CAACGCATCAACCTGCTGCGCGGCATCCTACGTGAAGCTGGGGTCGAGGCACCGAGCGGCATCAAGCCGTTTCTACGCCAAGCGTGCGAGCTGATCGAGCGGCCAGAAGTGCGTGCCTTACGCGGTGCGCTGCAGGTTGTGCTGGCCGAGATCAGCCTCTATGAGCAGTCGATGCGCGAGTGCGAAGAGCAACTGGCGCGCTGGCATGCCGATGACGAGATAATCCGTAAGCTCGACGAAGTCAGTGGCATCGGTTTGCTGACGGCCAGTGCCTTGAAAACCGCCGTCGGCAAACCCGAGCGCTTCGCCAGTGGCCG
>NZ_JAAMRF010000031.1 GCF_013522725.1 Stutzerimonas azotifigens | reverse complement strand
ATGGTGATCATCGCCACCCAGCCGAGGGCGCCGGCGTGTACGTGGCCGATGGTCCAGTCGGTGTAGTGGGAGAGGGCGTTGACGGTCTTGATGGCCATCATCGGGCCTTCGAAGGTGGACATGCCGTAGAAGGCAAGCGAAACCACCAGGAAGCGCAGGATCGGGTCGGTGCGCAGCTTATGCCAGGCGCCGGAGAGGGTCATCATGCCGTTGATCATGCCGCCCCAGCTCGGAGCCAGGAGGATGATCGACATCACCATGCCCAAGCTCTGCGCCCAGTCGGGCAGAGCGGTGTAGTGCAGGTGGTGCGGGCCGGCCCA
>NZ_JAAMRF010000030.1 GCF_013522725.1 Stutzerimonas azotifigens | reverse complement strand
AGGCCGATCTGCACGAAGATGCCTTCGAGCTCGAGCGAATGGAATTCGCTGGAGTTGCGGTCCTTGTAGATCAGGCCGGTGACCTTCTGGCCGTCGCCCTTCACTTCGCTGGTCAGGGCGCTGGTGATCACGTCGACGTTCGGCAGGCTGAACAGCTTCTTCTGCAGCACGGCGTCGGCACGCAGCTGGCTGTCGAACTCGATCAGGGTCACGTGGGCGACGATGCCGGCGAGATCGATCGCCGCTTCGACACCGGAGTTGCCGCCACCGATCACCGCCACGCGCTTGCCCTTGAACAGCGGGCCGTCGCAGTGCGGGCAGTA
>NZ_JAAMRF010000002.1 GCF_013522725.1 Stutzerimonas azotifigens | reverse complement strand
ACGGCATGTCCACCTTCGAAGGCCCGATGATGGCCATCAAGACCGTCAACGCCCTCTCCCACTACACCGACTGGACCATCGGCCACGTACACGCCGGCGCCCTCGGCTGGGTGGCGATGATCACCATTGGCTCGATGTACCACCTGATTCCGCGTGTATTCGGCCGTGTGCAGATGCACAGCGTCGGTCTGATCAACGCGCACTTCTGGCTGGCCACCATCGGCACCGTGCTCTATATCGCCTCGATGTGGGTCAACGGCATCACCCAGGGCCTGATGTGGCGCGCAGTCAACGAGGACGGCACCCTGACCTACTCGTTCGTAGAAGCACTGGAAGCCAGCCATCCCGGCTTCGTGGTGCGCATGATCGGTGGTGCGTTCTTCCTCACCGGCATGCTGCTGATGGCCTACAACACCTGGCGCACCGTACGGGCCGCCAAGCCGGCCGAATACGAAGCCGCGGCGCAGATCGCCTGAGGAGCTGACGGGAAATGAAGCAACACGAAAAAGTAGAAAAGAACATCGGCCTGCTGACCCTGTTCATGATCCTGGCGGTCAGCATTGGCGGTCTTACTCAGATCGTCCCGCTGTTCTTCCAGGACGCGGTCAACGAGCCGGTCGAAGGCATGATGCCCTACACCGCCATGCAGCTCGAAGGACGTGACATCTACATCCGCGAAGGCTGCGTTGGCTGCCACTCGCAGATGATCCGTCCGTTCCGTGCCGAGACCGAGCGCTACGGCCACTACTCGGTCGCTGGCGAGAGCGTCTACGACCATCCGTTCCTGTGGGGCTCCAAGCGTACCGGCCCGGACCTGGCCCGCGTCGGCGGCCGCTACTCCGACGACTGGCACCGCGCGCACCTCTACAACCCGCGCAACGTGGTACCCGAGTCGAAGATGCCGTCCTACCCCTGGCTGGTCGAACACACCCTCGACGGCAGGGACACCGCCAAGAAGATGGAAGCTTTGCGCTCGCTCGGTGTCCCTTACACCGAGGAAGACATTGCAGGCGCACGGGACGCCGTGAGGGGCAAGACCGAAATGGATGCCCTCGTCGCTTACCTGCAGGTGCTCGGCACCGCGCTCACCAACAAACGGTAATTCATGATGGATATCGGAACTCTCCGCGGCCTGGGCACAGTGCTGGTCTTTGTCGCATTCATCGGCGTCGTGCTCTGGGCTTACAGCAGCAAGCGCAAAAGTAGCTTCGATGACGCGGCAAACCTGCCCTTCGCGGATGAGACCGACGCCAAGAAGCCTGATGAAGAAGCTTCCAGGAGTAAGAACAAATGAGCTTGTTTTGGAGTTGGTACGTTACTCTGCTGACGCTGGGCACCATCGCGGCCCTGGTCTGGCTGCTGTTTGCCACGCGCAAGGGACAGCGTAACGACAGCACTGACGAAACCGTCGGCCATGCCTTCGACGGCATCGAGGAATACGACAACCCGCTGCCCAAGTGGTGGTTCATGTTGTTCGTCGCCACCGTGATCTTCGCCCTCGGCTACCTGGTGCTCTATCCGGGCCTGGGTAACTGGAAGGGCATCCTGCCCGGCTACCAGTACCTCGACGGCGAAGCCCAAGTCGCCTTCGAAACCGGCGAGCAGGGCTGGACCGGTGTGCACCAGTGGGAGAAGGAAGTCGCTCGCGCCGAGGCGCAGTACGGCCCGCTGTTCGCCAAGTACGCGGCCATGCCCATCGAGGAAGTCGCCCAGGACGAACAGGCCCTGCGCATGGGCGGCCGCCTGTTCGCATCCAACTGCGCCGTTTGCCACGGCTCCGATGCCCGTGGCGCCTATGGCTTCCCCAACCTGACCGACAATGATTGGCTGTGGGGCGGCGAACCCGAGACCATCAAGACCACCATCATGGGCGGCCGCCAAGCCGCGATGCCGGCCTGGCTCGATGTGATCGGCGAAGAAGGCATCCGCAACGTGGCCGGCTACGTGCGCAGCCTCTCGGGCCTGGAGAATCCTGAAGGCATTCAGGTCGACATGACCAAGGGCAAGGAAGTCTTCGCTGCCAACTGCGCCGTGTGCCATGGCGCCGAAGGCAAAGGCACCCAGGCCATGGGCGCACCGAACCTGACCGATCGAGTCTGGCTCTATGGCTCGAGCTTCGGCCAGGTTCAGCAGACCCTGCGCTATGGCCGTAACGGTCACATGCCGGCTCAGGAGCAGCACCTTGGCAACGACAAGGTTCACCTGCTGGCCGCCTACGTCTACAGCCTGTCTCGGCAGCCGGAGAACGAGTAAGCCAGGGGCGACGACCTGTCGCACCTGACCCCCTCCCCCGGGGCGTACCATACGCAGCCAAGTCAGAAGAGATCCCGGTCGGCACGCATCGACCGGGACACCTACCCAACGCCGTGGTACGCAACCGATGACTGAGCAGATTCCCGTTCGAGATGTCACTGCCCCGCGTCAGGTCGAAGGTTCCGTCGACTTGTATGCACAGCGTGAAAAAATCTACACCCGCGCGTTCACCGGCCTGTTTCGCAACCTTCGTCGATTCGGTGGCGCCGCCCTCTTCCTTCTTTACTTCGGCACCGTCTGGCTAACCTGGGAAGGCCGGCAAGCGGTCTGGTGGAACCTGCCCGAACGCAAGTTCTACATCTTCGGGGCTACCTTCTGGCCGCAGGATTTCATCCTGCTTTCGGCCCTACTGATCATCGCCGCCTTCGGCCTGTTCTTCATCACCGTCTTCGCCGGGCGCGTCTGGTGCGGCTACACCTGCCCGCAGAGCGTGTTCACCTGGGTGTTCATGTGGGCAGAAAAGGTCACTGAGGGCGATCGCAACCAGCGCATGAAGCTGGACAAGGCACCGATGAGTGCCAACAAGCTCACCCGCAAGGCTGGCAAGCATGCCATCTGGCTGGCCGTCTCCCTGGTGACCGCGATCACCTTCGTCGGCTACTTCACCCCCATCCGCGAATTGATTCCTGAGCTGTTCACGCTGCAGGCGGGCGGTTGGGCAGTGTTCTGGGTCGGTTTCTTCACCCTCGCCACCTACGGCAATGCCGGCTATCTGCGCGAGCAGGTGTGCATCTACATGTGCCCTTATGCGCGCTTCCAGAGCGTGATGTTCGACAAGGACACCCTGATCGTCTCCTACGACCCGCGCCGAGGCGAACGCCGCGGGCCGCGCAAGAAAGATGCCGACTACAAGGCCATGGGCCTGGGTGACTGCATCGACTGCACCATGTGCGTCCAGGTCTGCCCGACCGGCATCGACATCCGCGATGGGTTGCAGATCGAATGCATCGGCTGCGCCGCCTGCATCGACGCCTGCGACACCATCATGGAAAAGATGAACTACCCCAAGGGCCTGATCAGCTACACGACCGAGCACAACCTTTCCGGGCAGAAGACCCGACTGGTACGCCCGCGTCTGATCGGCTACGCCATCGCACTGCTGGTGATGATGGGCCTGTTCGCCTACGCCGTCGTCGAACGACCGCTGGTCAAGCTGGACGTCAGCAAGGACCGCGTGCTGTTCCGCGAGAATCAGGAAGGCAACATCGAGAACGTCTATACGCTCAAGCTGATGAACAAGGCGCAGCATGAGCAAACGGTGGTGATTGACGCATCCGGTCTGGAAGGTCTGATCTACCACGGCCGCAAGGAGGTGCGCCTGGCCGCTGGCGAGCAACTGTCGATCCCGGTAGGGCTGTCGGTTCCGCCGGAAAAACTGCCCTCGAGCACCAACAAGATCGTCTTCCACATCCAGTCGGCGGACGACGACTCCATCACTGACGACGCCGACAGCCGCTTCATCGGCCCCAGCGTTCGCTAACAGGCACCGCATGCATACCGATACTCAAATCACTCGCTGGTACACCCAACCCTGGGCCTGGTTCATCATCGCCATTCTGGTTTTCGCGGTGGTGCTGGGCCTGTCGCTACTGACCATCGCGATTCGCAATTCCGACTCGCTGGTTTCCGACAACTATTACGATGCCGGCAAAGGGATCAACCAGTCGCTGGAACGCGAAACGCTCGCCACGCGCCTGCAGATGAATGCACAGCTGACGTTCAACGACGACGCCGGCATCGCCGAGCTGCAGCTTTCGGGCGTCAGCCGGCCGCAGCAGCTGGTCCTCAATCTGATTTCCCCGACTCAGCCGGAGCGCGACCGTCGCGTTGTGCTGCAGCCTCAGGGCGACGGCATCTATCAAGGGCACATGCAGGATGCGGTCACGGGACGGCGCTTCGTCGAACTGCTGGGGCGCGAGGGCGACCAGGACTGGCGTCTGTTCGAGGAAATGACCATCGAACCCGGCCAGACGCTCGAGCTGAACCATTGAGCAAGGGCTGATGGCGACACCTCTGCCCTGCTATCACTGCGGGTTGCCGGTACCCGCAGGTAGCCGTTTCACTGCTACCGTTCTCGGTGAATCCCGCGACATGTGCTGCCCGGGTTGCCAGGCGGTCGCCGAGGCGATCGTCGAGGGCGGCCTGGAAAGCTACTACCAGCACCGCAGCGACACCTCTGCCAATCCCCAGGCATTGCCCCAGGCGCTCAGCGACGAGCTCCAGTTGTACGACCGCGCCGATGTGCAGGAGCCCTTTGTCCGCCATGACGGCGAGCTCGCCAGCACCGCTCTGCATATCGAAGGCATCAGCTGCGCGGCTTGCGGCTGGCTGATCGAGCGCCACCTGCGCGCTCTGGAAGGTGTGGCCGAGGCCAGCCTCAACCTGTCCAATCACCGCCTGCAGGTGCGCTGGAGCGATGCCCACCTGCCGCTCAGCGAATTGCTCGGCGAGTTGCGCCGTATCGGCTATGCCGCCCATCCGTATCAAGCTGACCAGGCTGCCGAACGCATCGCCCGGGAAAACCGTCGGGCGATGCGCCAGCTCGGCGTTACCGGGCTGCTCTGGATGCAGGTGATGATGGCGAGCATGGCGACCTGGCCGGAATTCAACCTCGACCTGTCAGCGGGAATGGACCGCATCCTGCGGTGGACCGCCCTGCTGCTTACCACGCCGATCGTGTTCTATTGCTGCACCGATTTCTTCAAGGGCGCGGTCCGCGATCTGCGGACCCGTCACCTGACCATGGACGTCTCGGTATCCCTCGCCATCGGCGGCGCCTACGTGGCGGGCATCTGGTCGACGGTAACCGGCCATGGCGAGCTGTACTTCGATGCGGTCGGCATGTTCGCGCTGTTTCTGCTGGCCGGACGCTACCTGGAACGCCGTGCCCGCGAACGTACCGCATCGGCGACGGCGCAGTTGGTCAACCTGCTGCCCACGTCCTGCCTAAGGCTGGACGAAGATGGCCAGAGCCGCCGGATTCTGCTCAGCGAACTGCTCATCGGCGACCGCGTACTGGTGACACCCGGCTCGCTGATCCCGGCCGACGGGTTGATCCTCGACGGACAGTCGAGCGTCGACGAATCGGTGCTGACTGGCGAATACCTGCCGCAACCGCGAGTCGTCGGCGATACGGTCACGGCGGGCACGCTCAATGTCGAAGGCCCGCTGACGATCGGCGTGGCGGCATTGGGGGACGAGACGCGCCTGTCTGCCATCGTTCGTCTACTCGAACGCGCCCAGGCCGACAAGCCACGGATTGCCGAGCTGGCGGATCGGGTAGCGCAGTGGTTCCTGCTGATCGTGCTCGGCGTCGCCGCCGTGGTCGGCCTCGTGTGGTGGCAGATCGATCCCGCGCGCGCCTTCTGGATCGTGCTGGCCCTGCTGGTGGCGACCTGCCCCTGCGCCCTCTCGCTGGCGACACCGACAGCACTGACCACCGCCACCGGCACCCTGCACAAGCTCGGGCTGCTGCTGACTCGCGGCCATGTGCTCGAAGGCCTCAGGCAGATCGACACCGTGGTCTTCGACAAGACCGGGACCTTGACCGAAGGACGCCTGAACCTCGTCCAGGTGCTGCCACTCGGAACGCTGGACGCCGACCAGTGCCTGGCGCTGGCCGCCGCGCTGGAAAATCGCTCCGAGCACCCCATCGCCCGCGCCTTCGGCCAGGCGCCGCTGGCGGCGGACCAGGTCGAAAGCGTCCCCGGCCTCGGCCTTGAAGGAAGGGTGGACGGTCGCAGGCTGCGGATCGGCCAACCAGCCTTCGTCGCCCGAGGCTATGGCGCCCCTGCCCCGCAGATTCCAGGCGACCAGGGGCAATGGCTACTGCTCGGCGACGAGCAGGGCGCGCTGGCCTGGCTGGTGCTTGATGATCGCCTGCGCAACGACGCGCCAGCGCTGCTGGAGGCCTGCCGACGCCAGGGCTGGCAGACGCTGCTGCTGTCGGGTGACAGTTCGCCGATGGTTGGCCACGTGGCTCGGACGCTGGGCATCGAGCAGGCCGAAGGCGGCCTGACGCCGGACGACAAGCTGGCCAGGGTCCAGGCTCTGCAGGCCCAGGGACACCGCGTGCTGATGCTCGGCGACGGGGTCAACGACGTCCCGGTTCTGGCGGCGGCGGACATCAGCGTCGCGATGGGTTCGGCCACCGACCTGGCCAAGACCAGCGCCGATGCCGTGCTCCTGTCCAACCGTCTGGACAGCCTGGTCGAGGCGTTCTCGGTGGCCCGCCGCAGCCGGCGCATCATCATCGAAAACCTCACCTGGGCAAGCCTGTACAATGGCCTGGTACTGCCGTTCGCCGCCGTGGGCTGGGTCACCCCGCTGTGGGCGGCGCTGGGCATGTCGGTCAGTTCGCTGCTGGTGGTGTTCAATGCGCTGCGACTCGCCCGTCACTGATCGCACCTCGCAAGCCCACTGGCCCTTTGCGCTCGCATGCGCCATCAATCCGGAGTTGCCATGGCTGCCTTGTATGTCTTGATTCCCATCGCCGTGGTGCTGGTCGCGATCGCGATCTGGGTATTCTTCTGGGCGGTGGACAGCGGCCAGTACGACGACCTTGAAGGCCCGGCACACAGCATCCTGTTCGACGACGAGGATCCGCGGCACAAGGCGGGCGTCGAACAAGCCGAAGACGGCGATATGCCAGCGGACGAGCGCCGTCGTGATTGAACTGTTCCCCCTGCTGATCTCGGCATTCGTACTCGGCCTGCTCGGCGGCGGTCACTGCCTGGGCATGTGCGGAGGTCTGATGGGCGCCCTGACCCTGGGCATACCGGCCGAGCAGCGCAGCAGGCGGTTGCGCCTGCTGGTGGGCTACAACCTCGGCCGTGTACTCAGCTACACCGCCGCCGGGCTGCTGGTCGGTCTGGCCGGCTGGGCGGTTTCCAATAGCCCGGCATCGACGGCCATGCGGGTCGTGGCAGCGCTTCTGCTCATCGCGATGGGGCTGTACCTGGCCGGCTGGTGGAGCGGTCTGACCCGTATCGAAGCGCTGGGCCGAGGCCTGTGGAAGCACCTGCGACCGGTGGCCAGTCGATTGATGCCCGTCAAAACCCTTCCTCGTGCATTGCTACTCGGCGCCCTGTGGGGCTGGCTGCCCTGCGGCCTGGTCTACAGCACGCTGCTGTGGTCAGCCAGCCAGGGCGACGCCTGGGAAAGCGCATTGCTGATGCTTGCGTTCGGTATCGGCACCTGGCCGGTGCTGCTGGCGACCGGATTGGCCGCCGAACGCCTGATGGCGGTGCTGCGCAAGCGGCGCGTCCGGATGGCCGGCGGTGTGCTGGTGATGCTGTTCGGCCTCTGGACGCTACCCGGACCACACCAGCACTGGCTGATGGGTCACGGCGCGCCGGCAACAGGCGATCAGGCACCCACCAGCGAATATCACCACCACTGACAGCGGCGAGGAGTCGCCCTGCTGCGGTCGAGACAACGACACATGGCCACCGTGCTCAGGCGAGAGGCGGCCGCTGGCCTTACGGCTCCTTGGGCAGCTCGCGCTTGTGCGCCGTCTTGTCGTAGGTATCGACGATGGTCTGCGCGATAGCATCCGGTACATCCTTGCCTTGCAGGAAGGCATCGATGTCCTGGTAGGTAACGCCGTGGGCATCCTCGTCCGGCTTGCCGGGGGTGAGCTCTTCCAGATCGGCGGTTGGCACCTTCTGCACCAGTTGCTGCGGCGCACCCAGGGCGGCGGCGACTTCGCGGACCTGATGCTTGACCAGACCGGTCAGCGGCGTGAGGTCACAAGCGCCATCACCGAACTTGGTGAAGAATCCCATCACCGCCTCGGCGGCATGATCGGTACCGATGACCAGCCCTTGCCTCGCATTGGCGATGGTGTACTGGGCCACCATGCGCATCCGCGCCTTGACGTTGCCCAGCACGAAATCGCGTTTTTCAGGCGTGAGCGCTTCCAGCGCTTCGGTCGCCTTGGCGAGCCCCAGCACCGCCGTACCGATATTCACCGTATGGCATTCGTCTGGCTTGATGGTGTCGATCGCCAGCTGCGCCTCGTGCTCGTCGTGCTGGACCTGATACGGCAGGCGCACCGCGATGAACCGGTAGTCGTCCCCCTCGCCCGCCGCGCGCATCCCCTCGACGGCACGCTGCGCCAGCATCCCGGCGGTCGTCGAATCGACACCGCCGCTGATCCCGAGCACCAGGGTTTTCATCCCCGAGACTCTCAGGCACTGCTGAATGAATGCCACGCGCCGGTCTATTTCCGCCTGGATCGAGGCAGGGCCGTCAAAGGGTGCGCAAACCTTCAGTGCTGCGGCAATTTCAGGCTGACGGCTATGCATCGGTGGTTCCTCCTGGGGCCTTGGGCCGGGTATTTGGGACAGAGGGAAAATACTGCACCGCTGGCGCGGGGTAAACAGCGCGGCAGAGCGGCGGCGTCTCGGGAATTGGACAACGAGGACTCACGGAAAATGCAGGTCCGGTGGCGACCGCCGGTACCCGGCCTCCGGCCTTGCTTGATTCATGTCAAGTCGCACGGCCGGGGCGGCCCCTAGAATCGGCCCATCGCTGTTTTGCCGGGGTGCCATCATGCTAGACGTCATTCATTGGGATATCGATCTGATCCGCCGCTACGATCAGGCCGGCCCTCGCTATACCTCATATCCGACGGCCGTCCAGTTCAATGGCAACATCGGCTCGTTCGACCTGTTGCACGCGTTGCGTGACAGCCGCAAGGCCAACCGGCCGCTATCGCTCTACGTGCACATCCCGTTCTGCGCCAACATCTGCTACTACTGCGCCTGCAACAAGGTCATCACCAAGGACCGCAGTCGCGCCCAGATCTACCTGGATCGTTTGGAACGGGAGATCGAACTGGTCGCCGCCCACGTCGGCCCCGGGCAGCTCGTCGAGCAACTGCATTTCGGCGGCGGCACTCCGACCTTTCTCAACCATGACGAGCTGCGCCGGGTGATGTCCCTCCTACGCCGGCATTTCAACCTGCTGGAAGACGGCGCAGGCGACTACAGCATCGAGATCGACCCACGCGAAGCGGACTGGCCGACCATGGGCCTGCTTCGCGAACTGGGCTTCAATCGCGTCAGCCTGGGCGTGCAGGACCTCGATCCGCAGGTGCAGCGGGCGATCAACCGCATGCAGAGCCTGGAGGAGACCCAGGCCATCGTCGAGGCCGCGCGCACGCTGCAGTTCAAGTCAGTTAACATAGACCTGATCTATGGCCTGCCCCTGCAGACGCCGGACCGCTTCGCCAGCACGGTGGAGGCCATCATCAAGCTGCAGCCGGACCGGCTTTCGCTCTTCAACTATGCCCACCTGCCGGAGCGTTTCATGCCGCAACGGCGGATCAATACCCACGATCTGCCGACCCCATCGGACAAACTGCACATGCTCAAGCACAGCATCGAGCAGCTGACCGAAGCGGGCTACCGCTACATCGGCATGGACCATTTCGCCCTGCCCGATGACGAGCTGGCCGTCGCCCAGGAAGACGGCACTCTGCAGCGCAACTTCCAGGGTTACACCACCCATGGCCATTGCGACCTGATCGGCCTGGGCGTCTCGGCGATCAGCCAGATAGGTGACCTCTACTGCCAGAACAGCAGCGACCTCAACACCTATCAACAGCAGCTCGAGCACGACCAGCTCGCCACGCAGCGCGGCCTGCACTGCAACGACGACGACCGTATCCGCCGCGACGTGATTCGCCGCCTGATCTGCGACTTCGAACTCGACCATACCCAACTCGGGCGCCGCCACGGGATCGATTTTCAGACCTACTTCCAGGATGCCTGGCCCTTGCTGGTACAGATGAGCGACGATGGCCTGATCACCCTGGACGAACAGCTGATCTCGGTCCTGCCTGCCGGTCGCCTGCTGGTACGCGTAGTCTGCATGGCCTTCGACCACTACCTGCCGCAACAAACGACACAGCGTTATTCGCGAGTGATCTGATCATCGGGTGCCGCGCATGCGACACCGGCTCGGTTGGCTCCATCCCCTGCCTGGGTTAACCTTACAAACCACTCGCATGTACCCAGGACGCAACGATGGCCGAGCCGATCAACGCCCGCGCGCAAAGACAGGTGAACTGCAAAGATTGCAGCCTTTCCGGTCTTTGCCTGCCCCTCTCGCTGAACATGCAGGACATGGATGCACTCGACGAGATCGTCAAGCGCGGGCGTCCGCTGAAAAAAGGCGAAACGCTGTTCCGCCAGGGCGACACCTTCAATTCGGTGTTCGCGGTCCGCTCAGGCGCCCTGCGCACCTTCAGCGTGACTGACAATGGCGAAGAGCAGATCACCGGCTTCCACCTGCCGAGCGAGCTGGTCGGCCTGTCCGGCATGGATACCGAAGCCTATCCGGTCACGGCGCAGGCGCTGGAGACCACCTCGGTCTGCGAAATACCTTTCGAACGCCTCGATGAGCTCAGCGTCGCCCTGCCCCAGCTGCGCCGGCAGCTGATGCGCATCATGAGTCGCGAGATTCGGGACGATCAGCAGATGATGTTGCTGCTCTCGAAAAAGACCGCCGACGAGCGCATCGCCACCTTCCTGGTGAACCTCTCGGCGCGTTTCACCGCTCGTGGCTTCTCGGCGAGCCAGTTCCGCCTGTCGATGTCGCGCAACGAGATCGGCAACTACCTCGGCTTGGCCGTGGAAACGGTCTCGCGAGTCTTTACACGCTTCCAGCAAAACGGCCTGATCGAAGCCGAAGGCAAGGAAGTCCGGATAGTGGACTCCATCGGCCTCTGCGCACTGGCCGGCGGCAACATGGATCTCTGAGATGATATTCGACGAATTCAGTATCAAGACCCTGATCCGCCCGGTGCCGGACTTTCCCAAGCCCGGCGTGGTATTCCGCGACATCACCCCGCTGTTCCAATCGCCGCGCGCGCTGCGCATGGTCGCCGACAGTTTCATCCAGCGCTACGTGGAGGCCGACTTCAGCCATATCGGCGCCTTGGATGCACGCGGCTTCCTGATCGGCTCGATCATCGCCTATGAGCTGAACAAGCCGCTGATCCTGTTCCGCAAGCAGGGCAAGTTGCCTGCCGACGTGCTGTCAGCGTCCTACTGCACCGAATACGGCGAAGCCTATCTGGAAGTCCACGCCGACAGCCTCTGCGAAGGCGACTCGATCCTGATGTTCGACGACCTGATCGCCACCGGCGGTACCCTGCTCGCCGCGGCCCAGCTGGTCAGGCGAATGGGCGCCCGCATCCACGAAGCGGCCGCGATCATCGACCTGCCGGAGCTGGACGGCTCGCGCAAGTTGCAGGACGCCGGCATACCGACCTTTACCCTGACCGCGTTCGCCCTGGACGATCGCTGAGCCCGCGCTCGGCGCAGCTCCTCATCCCCGGAAGCCATTCACCATGCGCAAGGCGCTGATCCTGACTCTGAGCTGCGCCCTGTGTCTGCCTCTGGCAGCCCAGGGGCTGGACCGCCAGGCACTGCTCGATGAAGCCAACCTGCTGGTGCTGCCGCGCGAGCGGGCCCTGCCCGAGGTCACCCTGACCAATCAGGATGATCAGCCCTTCAGCACTTCAGAGCTGCGGGGACGCTGGTCGTTGCTGTTCTTCGGCTTTACCCATTGCCCTGATATCTGCCCAACGACCCTGGCCGATGTCCGCCGTTTGCTGTCGCAACTCGAGCCAGATGTGCGCGACCAGCTGCAAGTGATCCTGGTAAGCGCCGACCCGGCTCGCGATACCCCCGCGCAATTGAAGCAGTACCTGGGTTTCTACCGCGCGGGATTCCTCGGCCTGACTGGCGAAGTGGATCAACTGCAGACGTTGTCCAGGGGGTTGGGTCTGCCGTTCGTGCCGGCAAGCGATACCCAAGGCAACTACAGCGTCAGCCACAGCGGCAATCTCGCCCTAGTCGGGCCGGACGCGACGTTGCGCGGCCATCTTCGTGCACCGCTCAATCTCGAGGGGCTGCAACAGGCATTAGCCGAACTGATCAGGGCACGCGACGGCGAATAACGAGCTTTAGTGGCAGTCGAGGGTGTCGGCCAGGACGTAGGCCTGGAAGGCTACTTCATCGATCCAGTGCTGGATCAGCTGATCGAGGCTACCGTCGCGGCGCCAGGTCTCCAGCCTCTCCCCCACCTGCGTCTGCAAGGCTGCCTCGTTGGTCGCGGCCCGCAGCGTCACAACGACCTCAGCGAACGCTGGCAATAGCCGGTTATAGCGTTGCCACTCCGGCAGCGGCGCGATGTCGGCGAGCAACCGATTGTCATCCACCACCGCTTGGCACTCACCCAGCTTGAGACCGATCAACGCATGGGCAGCGCTGGGGTATTCACGCATCCGCCCGCCAAAGCGTTCCACCACCTGCGGACCATAAGGGCTGCCTTGAGTCACGCAGAACGGCTTTTCGCGAAGTTGATCCCACCGCTCGATACCGCCTTGAGCAGCGGTCAGGGCGGCCATCTCGCTCTGGTAGAAAATAGCGCCCTGCTCTTGCGGGCCGATGATCAGATCCGCAGCTGCGCTATCGCCAACAGCGACGGGCCGCTGCAACGATGCCGCCAACCGCTCGGCCAGTTCCTGCTCGAAACTGCCGGGCACTACGTCCTGAGTGCTAGCGCGTAGCGCGCGATGGTCACCAGCCAGGGCGACCTGCAGCGCAGGCGCCGCCAGCGAAACCGGCGCCGCCAGGCATGCAAGCATCAACCCCGCAAGCAACCGAGCAGCCATGATTCGGGCCTCAGACGTATTGGTAACGGAGCATCCGCTGCTTGAATTTTTCCAGCACGACCTGATCGATCAGCGTTGCGAGTATGGCGATGACCAGAATATTCATCATCACACCCACCATATCGGCGATCTCGCCCGAATACGCCAGCGAGCGCCCCAGGCCCTGACCGAAACCGATCAGCATCTCCGCCGAGATCAGCGCACGCCAGGCGTTGCCGAACGCCAGCTGGGCCCCGGTGATCAGCTCCGGCATGACCGCGGGCAGGTAGACTCGGCGCAGCAATTGCCAGCGAGACGCGCCCATCACTCGTGCGGCCGACACATGCACCGGCTGTACGCTCTCGGTGGCGTTCATCACCGACAGTGCCATCGGAAAGAACGCCGCCAGGGCGACCACAACGATGATCGGCAGGTTGCCGAAACCCATCACGATAAGAAACAGCGGCACCCAGGCGATCGAGGGGATCGACTGCAGGATGACGATCGCCGAGCGCAGGATCTCGCGGAAGAAAAACAGCACGCCACCGACCAGCCCGAAGCCGATGCCGAACAACAAGGCGAAGCTGTAACCGCTGCCCAGGCGGCTCATACTGCCTAGCAGGCCGTCACGGAACGCGGGCTCCTGCACCGCCTCGACCAATCGCGCGAACACTGCGGGAATTCCGGGCATCAGGAACGAGGGTAGACTCCAAGCCGCCGCCTGCCAGATCAGCGCGATGAACAGCACCGCGAGCAGCACGGCAAGATATTTTCGGGGGCCGGTAAGCCGACGAGGTTGACTCATGGGTGCTCGACCTCCGTCTTGATTCCCAACAGCTGGAGTATTTCCTTGCGCTCGGCGGCAAAGCCGGACAGGTCGTGGCTTTTTTCGCAATGGGCGAAATCGAAAGCCTTGAGGACCCGCGCCGGACGATTGCTGAACACCAGAATGTGATCGGCCAGGTACAGCGCTTCGTCAACATCGTGAGTCACCAGCAGCACCGTGGGGCGATGCTCGTCGATGAGCTCGCCCAGCACGTCCTGCAGTGCCATCCGGGTCAGCGCATCGAGGGCGCCGAACGGCTCGTCGAGCAACAGCACTTCAGGCTTGGCGATGAACGCACGGGCAAGCGCGGTGCGTTGGCGCATACCGCCGGATACCTGGTGGGGGTAGTAATCCTCGAAACCCACGAGATTGACCCGAGCCAGCCAACTCCTTGCCTGGTCGAAAGCCTGGCTTTTGGCCACGCCTTGCAGTTCCAGCGCCATCGCCACGTTCGCCTGCAGCGACAGCCAGGGATAAAGCGCATGCTCCTGAAATACCAGGGTACGCCGCGGGCTGGGCCCGGTAATGGCTTTGCCGTCGGCCAGCACGCGGCCAGCCGTGGGCTGTTCGAGCCCCGCCACCAAGTGCAGCAGGGTCGACTTGCCACAACCGGAGGGGCCTACCAGGGCAACGAGCTCGCCCTGGGCGATCTGGCGGGAGAAGCCCTTGATGACTTCAAGCTCGCCAAAGCGCTTGTCTACGTCTTCGAAGCTAAGCTGCATAACCATCCAAAAACCATCGGAGCGCCGCAGCGGCGCAGGAAACGCGACCGCCCGGCACCGGGCCGGGCGGTCATGGCGTCATGATCAGAGTTCGCGCGCCTGCTGCCAGGACAGGTCGACGATAGCGCTGGTATCGAACGGCTTGCCGTCGCGAGTCTTGAGCGAACCCTGCTGTTGCAGGATATCGGCCAGCTCCTGGATGCGCGCCAGGTCATCGGCGTCCAGCTTCGGGCTGAACGTCTGGGTAGCGATGGCCTCCTCGATCACCACTTCACGGGGCACTTCGCCGCGTTGCAGCGTCTTGAGCGTCGGTTCGGCGATGAAGTAGTTGGCGATCAGCTTGGCTGCGTCGGCGGGCTGGTTTTCCAGCATCTCGATTGCCTCGCGCTGCGCATCGAGACTCTTCCATACGGCATCCTTGCGCTTGGCGAGAATGTCGCCGGAGGTGATCACCACCATGCAGGGGAACGGCCAGACCTCACCAATCTCGTAGATCTGGCGAACCGGCGCGACCAACTGGGCGATGCGGTCATAAGGCTCGAACAGGAAAGCCGCATCGACCCGACCGGAGACCAGCGACTGCACCGCAACGGCAGGGCTGACACCGAGCACGTTGACATCACCCGGTTGCAGGTTGGCGTCGCGGAAGGTCACGCCGCGCAGAACGGTATCGGCGGTGCTGCCTTCCTTCTGGGAGGCCAGGCTATGACCCTTGAGGTCGGCTACCTCTTTGATATCGGTCGCCTCGCGCGCGACGATTGAGTGATAACCCTGCTGCGCGCCGCCGACGACCTTGAGGTCGGCCCCCTTGGAGGCCCAGGCGACCGCATTGGTGAAGCCCAATACGCCGGTATCGAGCTGGCCGCCGACGATGGCCTTGATCAAATCGGTACCCGAACTGAACTCGATCAGCTCGACGTCCAAGCCGTGCTTCTGATAGAGCCCGGCCTCATGGGCGACCATGGCTTGGGCATCGTCCATCACGCGGATATAACCGACCTTGAATTTCTCCTGGGCCTGAGCGAAGGCGCTGATCAACAGCAGCGCGGGGATCAATAAATTCCGAGCTTTCATTACCAAACCTCCAACATCGGCAGACCGGCGCATATAACCGGAAACATGCAAGATATTCTTTTAAGTTATATACTAAAGAGCACTTATAACTTTACACGAATCAGCTGATGGCCGTCATCCATCCGATCCGGCAATTAGCCATTAATTGCAAGACGACGTGCCGTATTAGCGCGCCCTAGACACTGATTGGCTTGCGACCCGCCAGGGCATGGGCCAGCGTGCCACCGTCCACCAGATCGAGCTCGCCACCCAGCGGCACGCCGTGCGCGATGCGGCTGACCGCCAGGCCTTTGGGGGCGAGCATCTGGGCGATGTAATGGGCGGTCGCCTCACCCTCCACAGTTGGATTGGTGGCAAGAATCACTTCGGCGAACGTGGCATTGGCGACACGCTCGAGCAACTCGGGGATGCCGATGGCCTCAGGGCCCAGCCCATCAAGCGGCGAGAGGTGACCCTTGAGCACGAAATAGCGGCCTCGAAAACCGGTCTGTTCGACGGCGAACACGTCCATCGGGCTCTGCACCACGCATAACAAACTGTCGTCACGCCGAGGGTCGGCACATTGCGGACAGATCTCGTCTTCGCTCAGGGTGCGGCATTGGCGGCAATAACCCACGCCTTCCATCGCCCGCGACAGGGCCTGGGCGAGCCGCAAGCCGCCGCTGCGGTCGCGCTCGAGCATTTGCAGCGCCATGCGCTGGGCACTCTTCTGGCCGACGCCGGGCAGGATGCGCAATGCGTCGATGAGTTGGCGAATCAGGGGGCTGAAGCTCATGGAGGTCTCGAAACGCTGAAATCTAAAAAGCGGAGGCCGCCGGCGTGCACCTGTCCGCGAATGGACAGGGAGCGGCAACTTCCCGCCTGGTTCGTCCGCCGATTAGAACGGCATCTTGAACCCTGGGGGCAACTGCATCCCGGCGGTCATGCCCGCCATCTTTTCCTGGCTGTTCTGCTCGATCTTGCGCACCGCGTCGTTCACCGCTGCGGCGATCAGGTCTTCGAGGATCTCCTTGTCTTCCTGCATCAGGCTGTCGTCGAGACTGACGCGCTTGACGTCGTGTCGGCCGTTCATCACGACGCTGACCAGGCCGGCACCGGACTGGCCAGTGACCTCGGCGTTCGCCAGCTCTTCCTGCATCTTCTGCATCTTTTCCTGCATCTGCTGCGCCTGCTTCATCAGGCCGGCCATGCCACCTTTCATCATGGGTATCACCTCGGAATCAAAATCAGCTTTCGGTGTTTTCTACGGGTTCGATGGTGCCGTCGCGGACCACGGCAGCGAACTGCTGCATCAGCTGCTGGACAACCGGATCGCTCTGGATCGAGCGCTCCGCGGCCCGCTGACGCTCGACACGACGCCTGGCGGCGGCCTGGGCGGGCGTTTCCTGTTGCGGTTCCTTGAGCTCGATGTCCAGCTGCAGGATACGCCCGTGATACTGGTTGAGCGCATCGTTGAAACGACGCTGCTGGGTCGCGTTGAACAGCGCGCTCTGAGCAGGGTCCAGGTGCATCAGCCAGCGATCACCCTCTACGGCCACCAGGGTGCAGTTGGCCGCGATGCTGCCGGTCAGCCCACCCAGACCGAGCTTGGGAAACAGTTCCAGCCACTCGGCGCTCAGCCCGCTGGCAGGCCGAATGGCCAGCGCAGGCTGGGCCGGCGGCTGCGGCTCGGCGATCGGCTCGTCCAGCCCGTCGAGGTAAGCCTCGGCCTGCGCCTCGACTTCGAAATAGTCTTCGTCGGTAATCGGCGGCTCGTCGTCATCGGGCTCATTGACCAGTACCACCGGCGCGTGATGCTCCTCGGCAGCCAGCGACGGCACGTCCGCCACGGCTTCGGGAAGCGCGGCGACCGGCGGCGTGGCAGGCGGCTCTTCCCAGGGCAGATCGGCGATCGGCGGGTTGTCCGAAGGCGCTTCGGCTTCAGCCATTGACGGTGCGGCGCTGGGTTGCGGCTGGGAATGCGGCTCAACGTACGGCTCGCCGTGCGGCTCCGGTTGCGCAGCGGGCACGCTCGGAACGGACCCGACCGGCTCGGCGACTGGCGGCGTGGCAGGCACATTCGCGGGTGTCTGCGGCGCCGGGGCTGCGACTGCTGGCCCCGCTGGAACGACAGGAGCGACCGGCGGCGGACTAACCGTACCGGCCACCTGACGCGAGGAATCAGTCGTGGCCGGGCTGATTCCTGCTGTCTTTAGCGATGTTCGAGGCGCATCGTCGCTGTCGGCCGGGCGGAACGCCAACATGCGCAGCAGCACCATTTCGAAACCGCTGCGCGGCTCCGGAGCGAGCGGCAGGTCGCGCCTCCCGATAAGGCCCATCTGGTAGTAGAACTGCACGTCTTCGGCCGGCAAAGCCTGGGCAAGCGCCAGCACCCGGTCGCGATCGCCCTGGCCATTGTCGACCGCCTCGGGCAGTGCCTGGGCAATGGCCACGCGGTGCAGGACGTTGAGCATCTCGGTGAGCACGCCCGACCAGTCGGGCCCTTGTTCGGCAAGATGGCGCACCGCCTCGAGCATCGCTCGAGCATCGCCTTCGAGCAGCGCCTGCAGCACGCCATAGACCTGCCCGTGATCGAGCGTCCCGAGCATTGCACGCACATCGGCGGCCATCACCCGCCCTTCGCCAAAGGCGATGGCCTGATCGGTCAGGCTCATGGCGTCGCGCATCGAGCCGTCAGCCGCACGGCCCAGCAGCCAGAGCGCATCTTCTTCGAACGGCACCTGCTCTTCGCCGAGCACGTGGGTCAGGTGCTCGACCACCCGCTCGGGCGGCATGTTCTTCAGCGAGAACTGCAGACAGCGCGAAAGGATCGTCACTGGCAGCTTCTGCGGGTCGGTGGTGGCCAGCAGGAACTTGACGTGCGGCGGCGGCTCTTCGAGGGTCTTGAGCAGCGCGTTGAACGAGTGCGACGAGAGCATGTGCACTTCGTCGATCAGGTAGACCTTGTAGCGACCACGGCTGGGCGCGTACTGCACGTTGTCGAGCAGTTCGCGGGTGTCCTCGACCTTGGTGCGGCTCGCCGCGTCCACTTCGATCAGGTCGACGAAGCGCCCCTCATCGATCTCCCGGCAGACCGAGCACTGCCCACAGGGCGTCGAGCTGACACCCCTCTCGCAGTTGAGGCATTTGGCGATGATCCGCGCGATGGTGGTCTTGCCGACCCCGCGGGTACCGGTGAACAGATAGGCGTGGTGCAGCCGCTGGTTGTCCAGCGCGTTGATCAGAGCCCGCAGCACATGCGTCTGTCCGACCATTTCGCGGAACGATCGCGGACGCCATTTACGGGCAAGCACCTGATAACTCATAACACCATCGCGAGCTGAAGCGGAGGACTGGTTATGCTAGCGGAGCAGGCGCCAAATTGCATCCGATCTGAGCCCGACTGCCCGGGCGCCAATCAGCGCCACGCTAGATCAGCGAAGCGCCCAGCGCCCGCACGATTCGCTCGAGAGCCGGATTGTCGCCGTCGATGTGCACCTGCAACCCGTCGATTTCGCGCCTGACCGGATAACGCTTGCGTAGCTCGTCGAAGGCGGCCCGGCGGCTGGCCTCGTCGCCGGACAGGCTACGGCGAAAATCGGCGTCGTCACGGCGCGGGTCATAGACCGCTCGGCATAGTGTGGACAGAGCAGATAGCGGCTCGGCACTGGCGGCGAAGCTCAGACCCTGCAGCCCAGGCGGCGGCATCAATCTGTCCAGGCTAGCGCCAGGCGCCAGGCTACGGGCAGCGCAGAACGCCTGGTGAATCTGCGCAGTACCGCGCAGCTTGCCTTCGAGGCTGTAGCCGGCGATATGCGGCGTGGCGATCAGGCAATGCCTGGCCAACTCGACATCGACCTGCGGCTCACCTTCCCAGACGTCCAGCACCACCTGCAGGTCTGCGCCACCTTCGAGCTTGCGCAGCAGCGCCGCATTGTCGACCACCGCGCCGCGACTGGCGTTGATCAGCCAGGTGCCCGGCTCGAGGCGGCCCAGTTCGGCGTCACTGATCAGGTGAAAGGTAGCGAACGCACCCTCGGCCTCGAGCGGCGTGTGCAGACTGATGACATCGCACTCGGCCAGCAACTGCTCGAGAGCCACGAAATCGCCCGTTTCACGGACAGCCCGCGGCGGATCGCAGACCTGCACCGACCAACCCAGACCGCGCAAGACCTCTACCAGGCGGCCTCCGACCTCGCCGGCGCCGACTACGCCGTAACGGCGCGAGGCCGGGTCCACTCCGCTGCGCTCTGCCAGCGCGAGGATACTGCCGAGTACATAGTCCACGACACCGCGGGCGTTGCAGCCGGGCGCGCTTGCCCAGTCGATCCCGACCTGCTCGAAGTAATCCAGATCTAGGTGATCGGTGCCGATGGTGCAGGTACCGACGAAGCGCACCGCCGAGTCCTTCAACAACTCGTGATCGACCCGCGTTACCGAGCGGACCAGCAGCACATCGGTGTGTTCGACGGCGGCGCGATTGATTGCCCGCCCGGGCATGCGCCGGATCTCCCCCAGCTCGGCGAAGAAGGCGTCGACCAAGGGAATGTTTTCGTCGGCGAGAATACGCATGCGCAGCTCCTGCGGGGGTCGGCTGGTCATTCTAGCAAAGGCATCACGGCCGCTTTCGGGTCATTGCGCCGGCGCGTAGACTTGCCGTCCATTTTGTATACAACCGGAAAACCGCAATGCCCACGCAGCCCCGACTCGGGCGTGTACTCAGCGAACTGCGTACCCTCTTCGCCCTTGCCTTCCCCATCATGATCGCCCAACTGGCACATACCGCCATGGGCTTCGTCGATACCGTGATGGCCGGCCGCGTCAGCGCGTCGGACCTCGCCGCCGTGGCGCTCGGCAATTCCCTCTGGGTTCCGATGTTCCTGCTGATGACGGGCACCATCCTTGCGACCACGCCAAACGTGGCCCAGCGTTTCGGCGCCAACCAGCAGGAGCAGATCGGTCCACTGGTGCGCCAGGCGATGTGGATGGGGCTTGGCGTGGGCGCGCTCTGTGCGGTGGCGCTCTGGAACGCCGGTCCGATCCTGGGCCTCATGCAGGTCGACCCGGCACTTATCGACCCTTCGATCGCCTACCTCCGTGCCGTCGCCTGCGGCTTCCCCGCGGTCGCGCTGTATCAGGTGTTGCGCTGCTTCAGCGATGGGATCGGACGGACCCTGCCGGCCATGAAGATCGGCATCTTCGGGCTGCTGCTCAACATCCCTCTTAACTACATCTTCATCTACGGCAAGCTCGGGCTGCCGGCCATGGGTGGGGTCGGCTGCGGCTGGGCCACCGCGATCGTCATGTGCTGCATGTTCCTGGGCATGCTGTTTCATGTCAGCCGTGAAGAGCACTATCGAGCCAGTGCGCTTTTCTTGCGCTTCGAATGGCCACGAAGGGAGCCGATCGCGCGCCTGCTATCGGTCGGAGTACCTATCGGCGTTGCAGTGTTCGCCGAAGCCAGCATTTTCTCGGTCATCGCGCTGCTGATCGGTGGCCTCGGCGCCGAAGTCGTGGCGGGCCATCAGATCGCGCTCAATTTTACCTCGCTGATCTTCATGATCCCTTTGTCGCTGGGCATCGCCATCACCGTCAGAGTTGGCCAATCGCTGGGGCGCGGCGCGCCACGCGATGCGCGCTTCGTCGCCGGCGTGGGCATTGGCGCCGCGCTGATCTACGCGTGCTTTTCGGCGAGTTCGATGCTCTTGCTCAACGAGCAGATCCCCCGCTTCTACACGGCGGATCCGGCGGTTATCGCGGTAGCGGCCAGTCTGTTCTACTACGCCGCGCTGTTCCAGTTCTCGGACGTGGTGCAGGTCACTGCCGCCAGCGCCCTGCGCGGTTACCAGGACACCCGCATGACCATGGTCTTCACTCTGTTCGCCTACTGGGGAATCGGCCTGCCCATCGGTTACCTGTTGGGCCTGACCGACTGGATGGGCGAGCCGAGCGGACCTAAAGGCCTCTGGCAGGGCCTGATCGCCGGGCTCAGCTGTGCGGCGATCCTGCTTGGCATCCGGCTGGCCCGGAGCGCCAGGCGGGAAATCCACCGCGCCCGCAGAGCTCGCGTCGAGGACTGAGAGGCCCTCAGCCCTTGTAGGCGAGCAGCAGCGCGCTTGCCACCAGGAACCCGCTGAACAGGACGCGCAGCAAGCGCTCGGGCAGCGCGTGGGCCAGCCGAACGCCAAGACTGATGCTAAGCAGACCGCCCAGGGCCAGTGGCAACCCGAGCCACCAGTCGACCTGCCCGTGCATCGCGTAGGTCGCCAGCGTCACGCCGGTGCTCGGAGCCGCCAGCGCCAGCGACAGCCCCTGGGCGACGACCTGGCTGGTGCCGAACACGCCGGTCAGAATGGGCGTGGCAAGCACCGCACCGCCGACGCCGAACAGCCCGCCCAGCGAGCCCGCGCCTGCGCCCAGCAGGCCGAGCCAGGGCCAGGGATGCCTCAACTCCGTACCGCCAGGTTGTTGGCGCAGGAAGGCTCGCAGCAATGTGTAGGCCGCCAGCGCCAGCAGAAAGCCGACGAAAGCCATGCGCATACGGCCTGCATCCAGCGACACGGCGACCGCTGCGCCGATGATCGCGAAGGCGAAACTGCTGACCGCCAGGGCGCCCGCGTGACGAATGTCGATGCGGTTGCGCTGGTGATACCGCCACACTGCCAGCAGCACGTTGGGCACCACCATCACCAGCGCAGTCCCCTGGGCCAGTTGCTGATCGAGGCCGAACAGTACACCCAGCACGGGAATAGCGATCAACCCGCCACCGATGCCGAACAGCCCTCCCAACGTACCCAGCACCAGACCCAGGACGACGTCCAGCGCGAACTCCATGATCGACATGCCACACTCCGTCAACGAAAGGCGACATGCTACGGCCCTCGGACTGGCAGCGAAACGCATAGCCACGCACAATGGCTATGCATAAAACGCAAAGAGCCAACGATGCAACCAGACAACCTGTCCGATCAACTGAGCCTGTTTCTCGCGGTACTGGAAAGCGGAAGCTTTTCCAGCGCGGCCCGTCAACAGGGGCTTACGCCCTCTTCCGTCTCGCGGCGCATCGATGCGCTGGAGGCGACGCTCGGCTGCCGGCTGGTCAGTCGCACCACCCATGCGGTACGGCCGACCGCCGCGGGCTTGGCGTTTGCCGAACGCGCCCGGCGCATCCTTCAGGAGCTGCAACTGGCGCGGGCCGAGGCCGCTGCCCATGGCAACTCGCCGGAAGGCCGTATCCGCATCGACGCCCCGGCGCCCTTCGGCAGGCGATACCTGGCACCGGCATTGGCTGAATTCCTCCAGGCCTACCCGGGCGTCGATATCCAGCTGCGCCTGATCGACAGCTTTATCGATCTGCAGGGCGAGCATTTGGGCGAGGTCGATCTGGTACTGCGTATCGGCCCGCTGGCCGACACCCGACTGGTGGCCACGCCTCTGGCGCCGATGATTCGAGTGGTATGCGCGAGCCCTGACTATCTGCAACGCCGCGGAGTACCGCTGACTCCGGCGGAGCTGCCTGAGCATGACGGACTGGACTGGGACAGCCCGGCCCCGCCGCATGCCTGGCGTTTCGAGCATGAAGGGCGCAGCCGCCTGCTGCGACCCCGGCGGTTGCGCATGGTGGCCAACAACGCCGAGGCGTTGCTTTCCGGCGCACGCGCCGGACTTGGCATCGCGCATCTGCCGACCTGGCTGATCAGTGACCATCTGCAGGCCGGGGAGCTGCAAGCCCTGTTCTGCGAAAACGGCCTGCCCTCGCCGGAACCGAGCGGCATCTACGCGCTGCGCCTGACCCGCGAAGCCGATTCGCGGACTCGCCTGCTGCTGGAGTTTCTGAAAAGTCGATTCGGCCCGACCGCCCCCTGGGATCTGGCGCTGCAGGGCCGTTTCGGAGAACGCTGACGATCAGGCTTCGACGTTGATTTCCTGAGTCACGCCCCAGCCATCGAGCACACCACCCAGGGGCTCCACCAGCTCTTCGAGGTCCTGTTCGAAGTCGTCGATGCCGTTGTGGGTGGCGTACATCACCTTGCTGACCTGCAGGCTCCAGGCACCATCGTCCCGGGCCGATATCTGCGCATTGGTGGACTCGCCGCGAAACTTGCTCGCAGCCAAACGTGCGCAACCTTCGTCGGGAAAGATGGCGTAGAACTCGATGGGGTGAACCCGGGCAAAATCGAATCCACCCTCCTTCATTCTCCGCAATACGCTGCTGCTGATGTCCTCTTGGAAGGTAGTACTCATGATCAACCTCCTCGGGCATTTGCTAGTGCGAACTCCCTGACTGTATGCCAGCCGCCGGCAACTGTCGCCTGACATCCACTATGGAGGCCAACAGCGATCCGTTATTGCGGGCAAGCCAGTGAGCCTACGTATCAGTTCTGAGAGCCGCCGGCGGGAGGAGTTCGAACGAAGCGCGCCGGGATAGCCTGCGCGCCTGGCCTGGAGGAGACTCTGGCGGGCCGGCTGCGGGGCCTGGGGAGCCCCGCGAGGAGGGGTCAGCTGTTGCTGGACTTGTTGATGGCCTGCAAGACGTATTGCGGCAGGGCGAAAGCACCCAGATGGATTTCCGGGTTGTAATACCGGGTAACGATTGCGCTACCGGCGAACCGTTGCTTGAGCACGTCGAGCGGCAGCTTGCGCGTCTGGCTGTCGCACGCGCCCCAGGCAAAGGTCATGGCACCCCCGATGTAGGTCGGCACCGCCGCCTGATAGAAATGCCAGTCGGCGAACAGACCATTCATTCTGTTGGCGGTGGTCTTCACCTCGGACAACTGCATGAAGGGCGTACCGTTCTGGGTCACCAGGATCCCGCCGTCGGCCAGGCAGCGGCGGCAGGCCTGGTAGAAGTTTTCCGAGAACAGCACTTCGCCCGGGCCGATGGGGTCGGTGGAATCGGAGATGATCACATCGAACTTCTGGTCGGTCGTGGCGACGAAACGCATGCCATCGTCGATCACCAGGTTCAGTCGCGGATCATCGAACGCGCCGCGGGAATGATTGGGCAGGAAGGTCTTGCACATGTCCACCACCGTGCCGTCGATCTCGACCATGGTGATGTGCTCGACACTGTCGTGCTTGGCGACCTCGCGCAGCATGCCGCCGTCGCCGCCGCCGATGATCAGCACCCGCCGCGCCAGCCCGTGGGCGAGGATCGGCATGTGGGTGAGCATCTCGTGGTAGATGAACTCGTCGGCCTCGGTGGTCTGGATCACACCATCGAGCGCCATGACGCGCCCCATGCGGGCGTTCTCGAAGATCACCAGATGCTGGTGTTCGGTGCGCACCTCGTGCAGCAGCCGGTCCATGCGAAACCGCTGGCCGTAACCCTCGTAGAGAGTTTCCTGATAGTCGCTCATGGGGTCGATCTCCGCTGGCTGACGATGGAGGGCGACGCATCCGGCCGCCCTGGAAAAGGGCCGCGCATTCTACGTCGCCTTCAAGGACAGGTGAAACCTTGCCGCTTTGAAAGCACTAACCGACGCGACAGCGACCTTCCAAGCGAATATCGTCTACACATGAGTGAACCGATCGTCATACATCTGCCCTATTGCCCGCCATGGGAATGGGGGCAATTCCATGAGCATTTCGCCCTGCGTCTGCTGCCGGGCGTCGAGGCGCTGGAGCAAGAGCGCTACAGCCGCAACTTCCGCCTGGCCGAGGTCCGCGGCTGGTTCAGCGTGCGACCACTGCCCGAACGGGACGCCCTGGAGCTGACCCTGAGCGCTTCGGCCGCCGGCGTGCGCGAGCCTCTGGCCGCGCACGTGCGCAAGATGTTCGATCTCGATACCGAGCCGCAGACGCTGCTCCGGCACTTCGCCCAGGACGACGCGATCGGCCCCCTGATAGCCGCCAAACCGTCGCTGCGTCTTCCGGCGGCGTTCGACCCGTTCGAGCAGGCGGTTCGGGCGATCATCAACCAGCAGGTTTCGATCAAGGCGGCGGTCACCATCACCCGTCGCCTCGTCGAGCGGCTTGGCGAACCCCAGCACGACCCAGCGATGCCGATGCTGGACCGGCTGTTCCCGACCCCCGAAGCTATCGCCAGCGCGACGCTCGACGCCATCGGCATGCCCGCCAAACGGCTGGCCGCGCTGCAGCGTTTCGCCGCCAGCGTCGCCCAGGGCGCGCTTGAACTGCATGTCGAAGACGGTGCCGATGCGCTGGTGGCCCGCCTGTGCGAACTCCCCGGCATCGGTCCCTGGACGGCGCAGTACATCGCCCTGCGCGGCTTCGGCGAAGCGGATGCCTTTCCGGCCGCGGACCTGGGCCTGCTCAAAGCGCCGACCTGGGGTCCGGATGGCATCGGCGCCAAGGCCCTGGCCAAGCGCGCCGATGCCTGGCGCCCCTGGCGCGCCTATGCCGCGATTCATCTATGGCGCAACTACGCAGGACGATGATTCAGGGCGTTGGCACGCGCGCCAGGACCCGCACCGGATCGGCCAACGGCAGCTCGATGATGGCGGCTTCCCCGGAGCGCGGGAAGATTCCGGTCAGTGCGGTGAAGTTGATCTGATGGGTGACCAGCACCAGCGGGTCGCCAGGCGGCATTGCTGCGAGATCACGCCGCAGGGTGGCGACATGAGCGTCACTGCGGTGACTGTCGGAAATGAACGAGTCGAGAGACGGTAGCGGCCGAACCTCGCCAAGCGCCATTTCCCGTGCGGTATCCAGCGCGCGACACCAGCGGCTGCTGAACAACCGTACACGGGTGATGCCCCGGGCGCGCAACGACTCGCCCCAGCGCTGCGCCTCGGCACGGCCGCGCGAATCGATGTTGCGCTGTGTGCTGCAATCGGCCAGGACAAAGCCCGCGGGGTCACCCAGGCCCGGCGCAGTCGCATGGCGCATCATCAACAACGCCCTCCCTTCGCGCAGTGCCTCCCAAGCCAAGTCGTCGGCCCATGCCAAGGGTGCAAATGCCAGTAAAACCGTTAGCCAGAACCCGTCGTGTCGGCGCCCGGACACGACTAGAGCCTCACCTTTCCAAGCGGCCCGGCAGCCCAGGCCCACATGATGATGCCGACGACCGGCAACACGATGATCACGACAGACCAGACGAGCTTGCGGCCCGGTTCGATACCGCTACGCAACACGAAAAACAGCGCAACGACATCGAGGATCGCGACCAGCACCATCAGGACCGTGCTCAAGGTATCCATCGCGCACCCGCGTCAGAGTGCCCCGCAAAGCGGGGCAACAGGTGTCAGGGTCGAAGCTGGCCGGCATCGCCGTTGCGGTTCCCGCGCGGGCCCATGATGCCCCAGATGATCAGACCCAGAACCGGCAGGATCACGATCAGCAGCACCCAGAGAATCTTCTTGCCGGTCTCGCTGTCGCTGCGCAGCACGCTGACGATGGCCCAGATATCCAGAAGAAGAATGATCAGGCCGAAAATTCCGCCAAAGGCATCCATGAGGTCGCTCCTGTTTCAGATAGGTTCCTAATTTAGGATGCCAGGGCGGGAGCAGGGTTCAGTCCACGCAGAGGGCTCAGTAGACCGAGAGGTCGATATCGTCGAACGACGCGACGACCGGGTGTTCGGGCAGCTCGGCGCCGTCCCGGGACAGCCCGCAGGTGCGCATGCCAGAGGCTCGGGCGGCATCGAGCTCTTGCACCACGTCGGAAAGGAACAGGATCTGCTCAGCCGGCAACCCGACCGCACGAGCGATACGCTCGTAGGCCTCGGGCTCGCGCTTGTTGCCCGTGGTGGTATCGAAGAAATCGGTGAACAGCGGTGTCAGGTCGCCTGCCTCGGAGCAGCCGAAGATCAGCTTCTGCGCCTGAACCGAACCGGACGAATAGACGTAGAGCCGATAGCCGTCCTCGTGCCAGCGTCGAAGCGCAGCGACCGCATCGGGATACACGTGCCCCTTGAGCTGACCGGCCCGATAGCCCTTCGCCCAGACCATCCCCTGCAGCGCCTTGAGGGGCGTCGCCTTGCGATCGGCCGCGATCCACTCCAGCAGGATCTCGATAAGACGCTCGGTACTGGCGTCCTGCTCGCCACTTTCCTGGCGCACGGCGTCGAGCTGCGCGGCCACGTCGGGCTGGCTGGCATAGGTCCGCACGAAGGTTGGCAGATGCTTTTTCGCGTAGGGAAACAGCACATCGAAGACGAAGCTGACGGCGCTGGTGGTGCCCTCGATGTCGGTAAGGATCGCTTTGATGGTCATGGCGTTTCCGATGGTGCGGCGGCAGCCGGGTTGAAGGCCGGCGACCGCAGATGCGGCCGCCGTCGTGGAGGTCAGTCTTCCAGGCGCGGGAAGCGGCTGGCGATGTCTTCGCCGGTGAAGTTCGCAACCCAGCCTTCCGGATTGTTGAACAGGCGGATGGCGACGAAATGTGGGTTTTCCCCCATGTCGAACCAGTGCGGCGTGCCGGCCGGGACCGAGATCAGGTCATTCTTCTCGCACAGCACCGCGTAGACATAGTCATCGATGTGCAGGGTGAACAGCCCACGGCCCGCCACGAAAAAACGCACCTCGTCCTCGGCGTGGCGGTGCTCGTCGAGAAACTTGGCGCGCAGTTCGGCTTTCTGCGGATGATCGCGATCGAGGCTGATCACGTCGACCGTGACGTAACCGCGCTCGGCCTTGAGCCGCTCGATCTGCGTCCGGTAGGCGGCAATGACCTCCTCCTGGGACGCACCGGCTGCCACCGGAACGCTCGCCTCCCAGCGCTCGAAGCGCACGCCGACTTCGGCCAGCGTGGCGGCGATGTCCTCGGCATGGGTCAAGACCTTGTTCGGCAGTTCGGGCGATGCCTGGTGATAAACGCTCAGTGTGCTCATGGTTGATTTCCGCTCGGGTTTCTGGCCGGGACGCGTGGCGCCTCGCGGCATGTGTCAGGGATGTAATCAGTTCCGCTGCAACGCGCGCACGGCGAGCTCGCACTCGAAGAGAAATTCGAAGGCTTCGATCTGCCGCAGCGCGTCGCTCATCTGCGCCCCCCAGGTGTAGAGGCCGTGGCCGCGAATCAGGTAGCCGACACAGTCGGGATGCGCCTCGAGCCAGGGCTGGATGCGCCCGGCCAGGCGGGCAATGTCCTGATCGTTGTCGAAGATCGGCACCAGCACCTGGCTCTCGTGGGTCGAGACGCCAGAAAAGGCCTTCTGCAGTTCGTAATCGGCAAATACCAGCGAGTCGCTGAGGCTGATCCTCGACAGGACCGTCGCATTCACCGAATGGGTATGCAGCACCGCGCCGATATCCGGCTTCCAAGCGTACAGCTGGGTGTGCAGCAGGGTTTCGGCCGAAGGTTTCTTGCCAGGCTCGAGGCTCTGGCCCTGCATGTCAACCGCGAGCAAATCGTCAATGCCGAGTTCGCCCTTGTGCTTGCCCGACACCGTCAGCAGCGCCTCGGTGCCGCTCAGGCGCGCCGAGTAGTTACTGCTGGTGGCGGGCGACCAGCCGCGGCTGTAGAGAAAGCGCCCCGCCTCGATGATGGCGCGGGAAAGGGATTCACGTGTGGCAGTCATGCCCGGTCCTCTTGCAACGGGATGGCAATGATAACGGCTGCGGCCAGCGCCGCCAGGCTGGCGATGGCAAAGGTCCAGACCGGGCCGAGACTAGTCCAGCTGTAACCCGAGTACAACGCGCCGAGCGCGCCACCGATGCCGGCCAGCGAGGCGTACAGCGCCTGGCCCTGACCCTGCTGTCGATGCCCGAAGCTGTGCTGGACGAAATGGATGGCCGCCGCATGGAAACTGCCGAACGTGGCGGCATGCATCAGCTGTGCGATCAGCAACACCGTCAGATTCTCGGCCAGGGCGCCGAGCAGCAACCAGCGCAACGCCGCGAGCAGAAAGCTCGCCATCAGCACCTGGCGCAGACTGAAGCGCGCCAGTATCGGCATCATCACCAGGAATAGCAGCACCTCGGCGACCACCCCGAGGCTCCACAACAGGCCGATGGTGGTACGCGGGTAACCGAGGCTTTCAAGATGGATGCTGAAAAAGGTGTAGTACGGGCCATGGGACAACTGCATCAGACCGACGGCCAGGTAGAACGCCAGTACTGGCTTGCGAAACAGCTGACGCAGAAAGCCACCCTCACCGGGCCGCTCGTCACGCTGCTGCGGCTGGGCGTTGGGCACCCAGACACTGCTGACGACGATGCCGGCCATGATCACGACGATCGCCAGCGGGTAGATGCCCAGGCCGAAACGGTCGAACAGGACGCCCAACCCGACCACAGCCAGGATGAAGCCGATGCTGCCCCACAAACGGATCTGGCTGTAGCGCGACGCCTGATCGCGCAGGTGCGCCAACGTGATGACTTCGAACTGCGGCAGCACGGCATGCCAGAAGAACGCATGCAGGGCCATCACCAGCGCCAGCCATGCGTAGCTCTTGCTGTAAAAGATCAGCGCGAAGGAAACCAGCGTACAGATCGCGCCGATGCGCACGATCACCAGGCGCTGGCCGGTACGGTCGCCCAGCCAGCCCCACAGGTTCGGCGCAAGGCAGCGCATCAGCATGGGGATGGCGACAAGCTCGCCGATCCGCTCGGGGGCGAACCCCAGGTGATCGAAATAAAGCCCGAGGAATGGCGCCGTCGCGCCCAGCAGGGCGAAATAGAACAGGTAGAAGCCAGACAGGCGCCAGTAAGGCAATGCGTTACTCATGTCGGATCACGCACAGGAGCGCGCGCAGTCGTCGCCACGGGTCGATATCTCAAAGCTGTGGCAATACCGGCGTGTCGACCTGCACATCGGCGTTCTGTCCACGGTTACGCAGCAGGTGGTCGAGCAGGACGATGGCCATCATCGCCTCGGCGATCGGCGTGGCGCGGATGCCGACGCAGGGATCGTGACGTCCCTTGGTGATGACGTCCGACGCGCTGCCGTCGATGCTGATCGAGCGGCCCGGGGTGGTGATGCTGGAGGTGGGCTTGAGCGCCAGGTGCGCAACGATCGGCTGGCCGCTGGAGATACCGCCGAGGATGCCGCCGGCATTGTTGGAGAGAAAGCCTTCGGGCGTCAGCTCGTCGCGATGCTCGGTGCCACGCTGCGCGACCGAGGCGAAGCCGACGCCGATCTCGACGCCCTTCACCGCGTTGATGCTCATCAGCGCATGGGCGAGGTCCGCATCGAGGCGATCGAAAATCGGCTCGCCAAGGCCCGGCGGCACGCCTTCGGCGATCACTGTGATCTTCGCGCCCACCGAGTCCTGGTCACGGCGCAGCTGATCCATGTAGGCCTCAAGCTCCGCAACTTTTTCCGGGTCGGGACTGAAGAAGGCGTTCTGCTCCACGCTGTCCCAGCCCTTGAAGGCGATCTCGATCGGCCCGAGCTGGCTCATGTAGCCACGCACCTGGATGCCCAGCTTCGCCAGATACTTCTTGGCGATGGCCCCGGCGGCCACACGCATGGCGGTTTCGCGTGCCGAACTACGGCCGCCGCCGCGGTAGTCGCGCACGCCATACTTGTGGTGATAGGTGTAATCGGCGTGAGCCGGACGGAAGACGTGCTTGATCGCCGAGTAGTCCTTGGACTTCTGGTCGGTGTTGCGAATCAGCAGGCCGATCGGCGTGCCGGTCGTGCGGCCCTCGAACACCCCGGAAAGGATCTCGACCTCGTCGGCCTCCTGGCGCTGGGTGGTATGACGGCTGGTGCCCGGCTTGCGCCGGTCGAGGTCGCGCTGCAGGTCGGCGCTGCTCAGCTCGAGGCCAGGCGGGCATCCATCGACGATGGCCACCAGTGCCGGACCATGGCTTTCACCAGCGGTGGTGACGGTGAACAGTTTGCCGAAAGTATTGCCGGACATGCACGACGCTCCGCGAACGACCTCGAGAAAGGGCCGGCAGTATACCTGAGCCGACCAGTGTTTCGCTGTTGCCGGCGATGTGCCTACACTCGCGCCGAACCTTGCGTCACCTGCTGCGTCCAAGCCGCGTCGTCGAAACGAATCCGCCATGCGCCTTCTACTGATAACCCTGCTCGCCATGCTCGCCCCTTCCCTTCAGGCACAGACCCTGCTCCACCAGTCCATGCGCCTGGAGACGCCGACCGGCGTCCTGCACGGCAGCCTGATGCTGCCGCAGCGCGATGCCGCCGTGCCCGTCGCGCTGCTGATCGCCGGCTCCGGGCCAACCGACCGCGACGGCAACAACCCCGACGCCCACAACGATGCACTCAAGCGTCTGGCCCAGGCGCTGGCACGATTAGGCGTGGCCAGCGTGCGATACGACAAGCGAGGGATCGCCGCCAGCAGGCCGGCCTCGCCGGACGAGCGCGACCTCAGCGTCGAAGGCTATGTCGAAGATGCAGTCGGCTGGGTCCGCCAGCTCAGGCAGGATGCCCGCTTCGCCTCGGTGATCCTGATCGGCCACAGCGAAGGCGCTTTGATCGCCAGCCTGGCCGCACCCGTCGCGCAGGCCGACGCGGTGATTTCGATCGCCGGTACGGGCGAACCGGTGGACATCCTGCTGCGCGACCAACTGCAGGGCCGACTGCCCCCACCGCTACTGGCGACCAGCTTCTATCTGCTCGACGAGCTCAAGGCCGGACGCCAGCACGCGGACATCCCTCAACCGCTGCAGGCCCTGTTCCGCCCCAGCGTACAGCCCTATCTGATCTCACTGTTTCGCCAGGACCCCGCCGCTGCCTTCGCCGCGCTGCAAATGCCCGCATTGATCATCCAGGGCCGGCACGACATCCAGGTCAGCGTTGCCGACGCCCAGGCCCTGCAGCGGGCCAAGCCGGACGCCGAACTGGCGTTGATCGACGGCATGAACCACGTGCTACGCATCGTTCCGGCCGAACGCAACCTCCAGATGGCGTCCTACAACGACCCCTCGCTACCGATCGCCAGAGCGGTCGGCGAGCACATCGGCCGCTTCCTGCGTGCCCACGGCCTGTTGCCACCCTCCAGTTAATCGCGATCCGGCCGATACCCTGCTGCACAGAGGACAGGGTCTGCGTTGCCGAACCCTGCGCCCAAGCGCCGAGACGATGCAGGCCCCACGATGACCGATACACCCGTTACCCCGGAAAACCACGAAGCCGAAGCCGAAATCGCTGCCGCAGCGCCGCCTTCGCCGCATCCCTGGGCGGAGCTGCAAGCCGAGCGTTTTCGCCTGCTGCGCCTGACGGCATTACCCACCGACCGCGCCACCGGTGCGCGGCCACTGCGCTTCGTCCAGTTCGGCGAAGTGGAGCGGCACACGCCACAACAGAGCCTGCTACGGCTATTCATTCACCTGCCCGGCCAGGCGTTGCACAAACAACAGAATGTGTTGGAGGTGTGGGCCGACCACCGCAGCAAGGAAGTACGCTTCGGCCCTGACTCGGGCCTCAAGATCGAGCCCTTGAACCGTGGCCTCGGGCGCTTCCTGCTGGCCTGGGGCGCCGCATGGGCGAAGAAACGCTGGGCTCACTACCAAGTCGAAGGCGGATCGTTGAGCATGAAGGACGTGCTCAGCGAAGACGCCCGGATGCGCCGCGACCATTTCATCAAGGCTCAAGGCTTCGATGTCGACTACCCCGATGCCCGCACGCTGAAGGCCACCTACGCCGCTCCGCGAGTCAGCGCGCTGCATGGGGACTGGAATAAGGACAAAGTGCAGATCGTCGAGTTGCTCGACGGTGCGGCGATGCTCGAGCAGGCCGATCGCAACCTGCTGGAACAGGAGGCGGCGATCCGCAAACTGCAGGAGCGCATGACGCGTTTCCAGCGCGAAGACGGCACCCTGCGCTTCACCATCGTCTGCCTGGTGGCCTTCGCCCTATTCCAGGCAGGGCTGCTCATCTGGATCGCGACGCGCTGACGCTCAACCCTTCACGCGGGAGCGGAACAGCGTCTGATGCTCGCGGCACTGGCTGGCCGCCAGCAGGAATACCCCATGCCCGCCGCGGGAAAATTCCAGCCAGGTGAAATCCACTTCTGGATAAAGCGCCTGGACGTGGACCTGGCTGTTACCCACTTCGACGATCAGCGTGCCCTTGTCGGTCAGATGGTCGGCCGCTTCGGCAAGCATCCGCCGGACCAGATCCAGGCCATCCTCGCCACAGGCGAGCCCCATCGCTGGCTCATGGCCGAACTCGTCCGGCATGTCGGCGAAATCCTCGGCATCGACATAGGGCGGATTGGAGACGATCAGGTCGAAGCGCTGCCCCGGCAGGCCGTCGAAACCGTCGCCCTGTACCGTGTAGACACGCTCTTCGAGACCATGCTGTTCGATGTTGCGGTTGGCGATTTCCAGGGCATCGAACGACAGATCGGCCAGCACCACCTCGGCATCCATGAACTCGTAGGCGCAGGCAATGCCGATGCAACCCGAGCCGGTGCAGAGGTCGAGGATTCGCGCCGGCTCCTGCGCCAGCCATGGCCTGAACTGCTGCTCGATCAGCTCGCCGATCGGCGAACGAGGCACCAGCACGCGCTCGTCGACGATGAAGGGCAAGCCGCAGAACCAGGCCTGGCCCAACAGGTAGGCGGTCGGTACGCGCTCTTCGATACGACGGTGCAGCAACTGCACGAGGTGCTCGCGTTCGTCGTCCTCCAGGCGGCAGTCGAGGTAGCTGTCGGCGATTTCGTAAGGCAGGTGCAGCGCACCGAGCACCAACTGCCTGGCGTCGTCCCAGGCATTGTCGGTGCCGTGACCGAAAAACAACTGCTCGGCCTGGAAGCGGCTGACGGCCCATCGGATGTAATCACGCAGAGTACGCAGGCGCGATGGCGAAGCGGTCACAGAGCATCTCCCAAGTCAAAGGGCGGCAGTTTAGCCCAGCCAGGCGGCCTTTTCTCCTGGGCTGGCCAGGGTTGAGGGCATGAGCGCAGCGCGTCGACGGGGACTCATTGCATCGCAGCGGTTCACATCCTCGTCATCTGGCGCCACAATCACCCTCTTTCACACAAGGAGTCAGCAATGTCCCTGCCACAGACCATGTTTCAGCTCAGTGGCCGTGGTTACGCGCCGGCAAAGCTGGCAAACGCCACCCTGGTCATCATCGATGCGCAGGAAGAGTACCGCGATGGCGTGCTGGCACTGCCGGGGCTGGAAGCCGCGCTCAAGGAAGTTTCCACCCTGCTCGCCGCCGCCCGTGAAGCCGGCGCGCCGGTTGTGCACGTGCGTCATCTGGGCATCAGCGGCGGTCTGTTCGATCCCCAGGCTCAGCGCGGTCAGATCATGCCCGAGGCCGCGCCGCAGGCCGGCGAGGCGGTCGTCGAGAAGCGCCTGCCCAACGCCTTTGCCGGCACCGACCTGCATGATCGGCTTCAAGCGCTGGGGCGGCTGGACATCATCGTCTGCGGTTTCATGACCCATTCGAGCATCAGCACCACCGTGCGCGCCTCGAAGGACTACGGTTATCGTTGCACGCTGGTCGATGACGCCTGCGCCACCCGCGACCTGCCCCACGGCCAGGGCGTGGTCAGTGCGGCCGATGTCCATCGGATGGAAATGACCATCCTCGCCGACAACTTCGCGGCCTGCGTCGACAATACCCAGGCGCTTCTCTGATCGAGCGATTCCGCTGCAGCGTGCCGAACTCGATGCTGACGGGCAATGAACCCGACCGGGATGTTCCGGTCACAGCCCTGTCCTGAAGAGGTACCGCAATGAAGTCATCCGATGGTTTCGACGCTCGCCGCCTGCGCCCGCCACGCGAGCGCCGCGGCTGGGGTCTACGCCTGGCGGCACTCCTCGGCGCGTTGTTCGCGACCCTAGGCGTGTTGCTGGCGCTGGCAGGCACCGCCTCGCTGCTCGGCCACGGGCAGGCGCTGGGTAGCCTCGGAACCGGGCGAGACGGTGCCATCGTGATGCTGGTCGTCGGTGTCGTGCTGTTGTGGCTGGGTATCGCCATTTGCCGTCGTTGCCGACGCCGCCTGCGCCAGCCCGACGGCCTGAGCATGTCGCCGCATCTTTTGCGCAAACGCCGCTAGTCGCTCGGGGCAACCCACCCTCCCGCTCCCGCGTTCGACTGATAAACTGGCCGCCTCTGTGGAGGCCCTATGCAAGACGACGACTTTTCCCTTTTCCAGTCAGCCGTACGCGGCGTGAAACCGATCCGCCACGAGCGCGCCGAGACCGGAAAGCCACGCGACAACCGCGAGCAGATCGCCACCCGCCGCGCCAACGCGACGGTGCGCACCGGTGAGCAGCGCATCGACGGCTTGTCCGACCAGTTCGTCATCGATGTCGGCGCCGAAGACGAGCTGTACTGGTGCCGTGACGGCGTACAAGAGGCGCAGATGCGCAAGCTCAAAGCCGGGCAGATTCCGTTCGAAGGCAGTCTCGACCTGCATGGACTGACCGTCGAGAAGGCCCGAGAACAGCTATGGGATTTCCTGGCCGAAGCCGGAAAATATGAGATCCGCTGCGTGCGCGTTACCCATGGCAAGGCCGCGCGGCTCGATGGCAAGCGGCCGTTGATCAAGAGCCACGTCAACACTTGGCTGCGTCAGCACCCGCAGGTTCTGGGCTTTACCTCGTGCCTTCCGCGCCATGGTGGCAGCGGCGCACTCTACGTCATGCTCAAGCGCACGATGCTGGAGGGGCGGGACGAATAACGTACGAAACGTACGCCCATCCCGCACTTGCCAGCGCTGCGCTTGCCCCCTACCCTGCGCCTCTCGCGCTCCCGACGCCTGACAGGTATTTCAATGTCTCTGGAACAACACTACACCGCGATCCTTGGCCAGCTTGGCGAGGACGTCAACCGCGAGGGCTTGCTCGACACGCCCAAACGCGCCGCCAAGGCCATGCAGTACCTGTGCAAGGGCTATCAGCAGACCCTCGAAGAGGTCACCAACGGCGCCCTGTTCAGCTCCGACAACAGTGAAATGGTGCTGGTCAAGAACATCGAGCTGTACTCGCTCTGCGAGCACCACATGCTGCCGTTCATTGGCAAGGCTCACGTTGCCTACCTGCCCAATGGCAAGGTGCTGGGCCTGTCCAAGGTCGCACGCATCGTTGACATGTATGCGCGCCGCCTGCAGATCCAGGAGAACCTGACCCGCGAAATCGCCGAGGCCATCCAGAACGTTACTGGTGCCTGGGGCGTCGCGGTCGTCATAGAGGCGCAGCACATGTGCATGATGATGCGCGGCGTGGAGAAGCAGAACTCCTCGATGGTCACCTCGGTGATGCTCGGCCAGTTCCGCGAGAACGCCGCCACGCGCAGCGAGTTCCTGGGCCTGGTCCGCTGATTCTTCGACAATGAAAAGGGGCGCCGCCTGGCGCCCCTTCGATATGGGCTTTGCCCGTCCTACCCGTCAGTCATACATCCCGACATGCCGCGGATGGCTGCCCACTCGCTGCAGCCAGGCACGTATCGCCGGATACGCCGCCAGATCGAATCCACCCTCCTCAGCCACATGGGTGTAGGCATACAAGGCCACATCGGCGATGGAATATTGCTCCCCGACCAGATAAGGCGTGCGCTGCAGCTGCTGTTCCATGACCGCCAGCGCGTGATAGCCATCGAGCTGCTTGGCCTCGTATTCCTCACGGCGCTCCTCCGGCAAACCGAGATAGAGCTTGATATAGCGCGCCACCGCCAGATAGGGCTCGTGGCTGTACTGCTCGAAGAACTGCCATTGCAGCACCTGGGTACGCAGCCGCGGATCGGCCGGGAGAAACTCGCTGCCGTCGGCCAGGTAATTGAGAATCGCGTTGGATTCCCATAGACAGCTGCCGTCATCGAGTTCCAGAACCGGGATCTTGCCGTTCGGATTCTTTTTCAGGAACTCCGGCGAGCGGCTTTCGCCGCGCAGGATGTTGATCGGGACCCACTCGTATTCGCGGCCGAGCAGATGCAGCATCAGCTTGACCTTGTAGCAGTTGCCCGAACGGTAATCGCCATAAACCTTGTACATGACACCCCCTCGCTCTATGCCGCCTCGGCCGGCAACGCCTCGCGCATCACCGCAGCCAAACGGCGCAGTCCCTCGCCAAGCCGGTCCGGGCCGACATGGCTGAAATTCAGACGCAAGTGGCCTGGATGTCGATCCGGGTCGACGAAGAACGCCTCGCCCGGCATGAAGGCGACGTTGCGCTGCAGCGCCGCGTCGAGCAGCGTGCGCGTATCGATCGGTTGCTTGAGGGTGAGCCAGAAGAACAACCCGCCCTGGGGAATTTCCCAGTCAGCCAGGTCGGCGAAATGCTCGAGCAGCGCCGCCTGCATGGCGTCGCGGCGAATGCGGTAGAAGTCGCGCAATTCGGCCAGATGAGCGCGGTACTGCTCGCTACCGAGCCACTGCAATGCCTGCCACTGACCGATGCGATTGGTATGCAGGTCCGCCGACTGCTTGAGGCGCAGCAGGTAGGGGAACAGGTCCGGCGAAGCGATCAGGTAACCGACGCGCAGCCCCGGCAGCAGGGTCTTGGAAACGGTACCGGTGTAGATCCAGCTGGCCTTGCGCAACCGGCTGACGATGGGGCGCGCGCTGCCCTCGTCGAACACCAGCTCGCGATAGGGCTCGTCCTCAATCAGGGTCACGCCAAATTCATCGAGCAGCGCGGCAACCGCCTCGCGCTTGGCTTCGCTGTAGCGCACCGCCGAAGGATTCTGGAAGGTCGGTATCAGGTAGGCGAAGGCCGGTGCGCTCTGCTCCAGCGCCTGGCGTAGCGCCTCGAGTTCGGGCCCATCGCTTTCCTGCGCGACGGCGATGCAATCCGCGCCGAAGAACTGGAACGCCTGCAGCGCAGCCAGGTAGGTCGGCGCCTCGAGCAGAACCTGAGTACCCGGATCGATGAACAGCTTGGACGCCAGGTCCAGGGTCTGCTGCGATCCGCTGACGATGAGCACCTGACTGGCCTCGCAGGGTACGCCCAGCGCACGCGCCTCGGCCGCGATCGCCTCGCGCAACGCCGGCTCGCCCTCGCTCATCCCGTACTGCCCGATACCGGCAGGCATCTGTGCCCAGTCGACCTTGGGCAACATGGCCTCGGCCGGCAATCCGCCTGCGAATGACATGACTTCAGGGCGCTGCGCGGCAGCCAGTATTTCGCGGATCAGGGAGCTTTTCAGGCGGTCGACGCGTTTCGATAAAGCCATGGGAGTACCAGATGCAGGGGCCGGACAAATAAGTCAAACTACTTGACCGAAACTACGCTCCCAACGGTAAAAACGTCAATATGGCTGACCTAAAAAAAAGCGCCGTTCAGCGCCAGTTCATGGAAAGCCTGTTCCATGGCTACCAGGCGTTCACGGCCAAGCCCGACGAGATGCTGGCGCGTCGTGGCCTATCGCGCGTACACCATCGAATCCTGTTCTTCATCGCCAGCTACCCAGGGCTCAGCGTGACTGATCTGCTCGGTCACCTGAGCGTCAGCAAGCAAGCGCTGAATATCCCGCTGCGTCAGCTGATAGAGATGCATCTGGTGGAAAGCCTCACGGCTGAAGAGGACAAGCGCAAGCGCCTGCTGCGGCTATCGGCCCAAGGAGCCAAGCTGGAACAGGCGCTACGCCGAGAACAGGCGCGGCTGCTGGAGAAGGTATTCGCCGAGGTCGGCGAGACGGCAGTCGGAGGATGGCAGGCAGTGAACCAGGCCCTGGCGCGCACGCACAGAAACCGCTGACCGCCGTCCTCCCCAGGACTCAGCTGGCGTACAGGTAGGCCTCGACATCGAACCCGGCCTCGCGCATTTGCGCCAGCTTGTAACGCAGCGTACGCGGACTGATGCCGAGGCGGTCTGCCGCTTCCTTGCGCCGCCCGCGCTCGGTGCGCAAGGTGTCGATGATCACCTGGAATTCGCGCCGGCGCAGATCCTCACCCAGACCCGCCGTGGTTTCCACCGGCTCGATCACGGGGACCGCCGGCGCCGCACTGACCGCAGCCGGCGGCACCAGCCCGATGGTTGAATTCAGGCACAGATCATGGGGCTGGATCAGTCCGCCCTGCTGCAGAATCAACGCACGCTGAATGGCATTGTCCAGCTCCCGGACGTTACCCGGCCAGGGGTGCGCCAGCAGGCAACGCTGAGCGTTGCCCGACAGACGCACCGGACCAACTTTCATTTTTTGCGCATGCATCGCCAGCAGCCGCTCAGCCAGGGGCAGGATGTCGGCCGGGCGCGCGCGCAGCGGCGGCCAGGCCAGAGGGAATACCGAAAGCCGATAGAACAGGTCTTCGCGGAACCGTCCGGCCGCGACTTCGGCGGCCAGGTCGCGGTTGGTGGTGGCGACCACCCGGATATCGAGGGCGATCGGCTTGCGACCGCCAACTCGCTCGACTTCACGCTCCTGCAGAACACGTAGCAACTTGGCCTGCAGGCCAAGCGGCATTTCGGTAATTTCGTCCAGCAGCAAGGTTCCGCCATTGGCCTGTTCGAACTTGCCGACCTGGGTCGCAATGGCCCCGGTGAAGGCGCCCTTCTCGTGCCCGAACAGCATGGCCTCGAGCATGTTGTCAGGGATCGCTGCGCAATTGATGGCGATGAAAGGGCTGGCCTGACGAGGCGATTGCTGATGGATATAGCGCGCCAGCACCTCCTTGCCGGTACCGGACTCACCCGAAATCAGGACAGTCGAATCGCTGCGGGCCACCCGTGCCGAGAGTGCCAGCAATTGCTGGCTGGCCGGTTCGCAGGCCACCGGGCCATCGCGATGGGCCTTGCCCAGATGGCCGCAGGCGTGACGCGCGACCAGCTCGAGCAGCGTGCGCGGCTCGAACGGCTTGACCAGATAATCCACGGCACCAAGGCGCATGGCCTCGACCGCCCGCTCGACCGCGCCGTAGGCCGTCATCAGCAGCACCGGGACCTGCGGATATCGCGTGCGCACCATTCGCAGCAGCGCGTGGCCGTCCATGCCTGGCATGTTCACATCGCTGAGCACCAGGCCGAAGGTTTCTTCCTGCAGTGCTACCAACGCCGCTTCGGCGCAATCCACGGCCCGATGCTCGTGCCCGCCAAGCATCAGCGTGTCGCCAAGCGCTTCGCGCAAAGCTCGATCGTCTTCCACCAGCAGGATTTTCGCTGTCATGGACTTCACTCCTTGTTTCCGGCCGCAGCCGGGAGAATCAGCGGTAGCGACAGCAGCACGCAGGTACCGCGGCCAGGGCGCGACACCAGGCTCAGCTGGCCCTGGTGAGCGCGTGTCACCGCCTGCACGACCGCAAGACCGAGGCCGGTGCCAGTGGTCTTGGTGGTAAGAAAGGGTTCGCCCAGGCGCGCCAGCAACGCCGGCTCGATGCCCGGGCCGTTGTCACTCACACAGAGCCTCAGCGTCGTCCCACGGGTGTAGAAGTGGACCTTGATCCGCGCCTCACGGCCGCCCGCCTGAATCGCGTTTTCCAGCAGATTGAGCAAGGCGCCCACCAGGGTGTCGCGATTACACAGCAGCTCGCCGACGTAGCTGTCGCACTGCCAGCGAACCGCCGTGCCTTCGACCTGGGTCTCGGCCGCCAGGCGAAAGGCCTGCAGCAGCGCTCCCGGGCTCAAGCGATCGGATTTCGGCAGATCGCCCCGGGCGAACACCAACATGTCGCGCACCTGATGCTCGAGTTCATGCAGCCGCTCCTTGAGCCGACTGGCGAAGCGCTGATGATGCTGGGGCGCCAGGGTGCTGTCCGTCAGATGACTGGCATAGAGCAGTGCGGCAGACAGTGGCGTGCGGATCTGATGCGCCAGCGAGGCGACCATCCGTCCCAGCGAAGAAAGCCGCTCGTGACGCGCCAGCTGTTCCTGCAGGTGACGGGTTTCCGTCAAATCGGTGAGCAGCACCAGCTGGCCCGGCTCGCCAGCCAGCGAGCGCGTGGCGATGGACAGGCGACGGCCGTTTTTCAGGGAAATCTCATGGCCGTCGTCGCGGCGCGGTGCGAAGCTGCGCGCGATGACATCGCGCCAGCGCTCACCCTCGAGAGCGTCGCCAAGCAACTGGCACGCAGCAGGATTGGCCTCGCTCACGCGCCCCTGACCATCGATCACGATTACGCCACCGGGCAGCAGGTCCAGCAGATTACGCAGGCGACCGGCAAGGCGCTCTTTCTCCGCCAGCTCCTGCTCGCGCTGGGCTCCGGCGAGAGCCAGTTCCTGCTTGAGTTCAGCCACTCGCTCTTCGAGCAACCCACGCGACTGCCCCAGCTGGGCAGACATCTGGCTGAACCGCCGCAACGACTGCTCCAGCTCGAGCGCTGTTTCATGCTCGGCAGGTTCGGGGTTGATCGAATGGACGATGGGCTTCACTGCGCTTTACTCGTGCCGTCAAAAGTTGGGCGTTTGTAGAGGCAGGAGCAAACATCGTGCCCGGCCTCAGCCAGCACCGGACGAACGGAGCGAGAGAGATACGAAAACGCCCCGCATGGCGGGGCGTTGGTGGGCTGAAGAGAGAGGCGCTAGGCCTCGTCGCCCTCATCGTCGCGCCGGCTCATTCCATACTTTCGCATTTTCTCGACCAGCGTGGTCCGACGGATGCGCAAGCGCTCCGCGGCACGGGCGACCACCCCACCGGCATCATCGAGTGCCTGCTGAATCAAGCCCTGTTCGAGGTTACCCAGGTAGTCCTTCAAATCCAGCCCCTCGGCAGGCAGCATGGCGCTGGCCTCCAGGCCGGTCATCGGCACATGGAAGGCAACGCGTTCCTCGAGATCATCGCTGGCGGCGCTCATGTACTGCTCGTCGTCATCGTCGACGTGGCGGAATTTCTTCGGCAGTTCCATCACGCCGATCACCCCGTAGGGATGCATGATCGCCATGCGCTCGACCAGGTTGGCCAGCTCGCGTACGTTGCCCGGCCAGTCGTGGCGACACAAGGACATGATGGCGGACGAATTGAAACGGATGGAGCCGCGCTTCTCGTGTTCCATCCGCGAAATCAGTTCGTTCATCAACAGCGGAATGTCTTCGACGCGCTCACGCAGCGGTGCCATTTCGATCGGGAAGACGTTGAGCCGGTAGTAGAGATCCTCGCGGAAGCTGCCTTCCTCAATCATCTTCTCCAGGTCCTTGTGCGTCGCGGCGATGATCCGCACGTCTGCACTTTGCGTGCGGTTGCTGCCGACGCGCTCGAAAGTGCGCTCCTGCAGCACGCGCAGCAGCTTGACCTGCATCGGCAGTGGCATGTCGCCGATTTCATCGAGAAACAGGGTCCCGCCTTCGGCCAGCTCGAAGCGCCCTGCCCGCGCGGTGATGGCCCCGGTGAAGGCGCCCTTTTCATGACCGAACAGTTCGCTTTCCAGCAGCTCGGCCGGAATCGCGCCGCAATTGACCGGTACGAAAGGCGCCTGACGACGCTTGGAGTGATAGTGGAGGTTGCGTGCGACCACTTCCTTGCCGGTGCCGGACTCGCCAAGGATCAGCACGCTGGCCTCGGTATCGGCAACCTGCTGCATCATCTGCCGCACGTGTTGGATGGCCCGGCTGGTACCAACCAGGCTACGGAACAGGTTCGGTTCGCGCTGCCGCCCACGTGCCTTGGACTGGTCGTTCATCTCGCGATAGACCTGGGCGCGATGCAGCGAGTCGAGCAGCTTGTTGTAGCTGGGCGGCATCTCCAGGCTGGTCAGCACGCGGCGGCGGGTTTCGTCCGGCCACTCGGCCGGCGCCGGATCGCCGATCAGCAGCAGGGGAACGTTCTCGTCCCACTTGCTGATCTGCTTGAGCAGCTCGACGGCTCCGTCCCGAGCCTTGACCTCTCCGAGCATCACGCTGAGCACGCTGCGGCTGGATTCGAGCGGTGCAACGGCGTTACGCCAGTCGGTGCTCGAGCAGGCCAGATGGTCTTCGCCCAGAAAATTCAGAATTACCGCCAAGTCGCGGCGACGTTCGCTGTCATCGTCGATCAACAGAATCTTGGTTTCGCGCCACATCGTGGTTTCAGAACTCTATGGGGCTGGAAGAAAGCCGGCACTGACGTCAGACGACCTCACAAACCGGCATTTGGCCACTAGTTAAGTAAAAAACGAGCACTGAGTCAAATTTATGACGTGATTTAAACACGAAGACGGTAAGGAAACGCAACAACGAATGTGAGGCATCGGCGCCGAATGATCCCGGCACGACGGATGGAACGGCACGATGGTGAGATCAGCCGAAAAGCTGATAGACCTTGGCCCCTTGCTTGGATTGATTGAGCTGCATGAGCTCATCGGCAATGCGGCGCTGCTCGGATTGGCACAAGCCGACCAACTCGCGATAGAGCTCAAGCAGCTCCTGGATGCGCAAACGAATGACACCCTCGTCCCGCTCCGGCTCGCGCATCGCGTCTTCCACGGCTTGCCGGCACAGCAGATCCAGCTCGCCGATGGCGGTCCAGTCCTGCTGTGCCAGGGCCGAGCGCAGCGCGCTGCCGGTTTCTTCGAGACGCTTCACAGAGGCATTCATGAATCTACTCCGATTGTCCTGCGTCACCGGGCATCCACCGGGACGGAAAAAGGCGCACTGTTCGCGCTTGTCCCTCTTATCGGCAAGCGGCGGAACAGCTTTAGCCCAAATAACCATCGCAGCGCCGCTACAGCGTGTCCCGACTCAATAGCGGTTGCGCAACCCCGGTGGCACGCTCGGCAGCGCTACAGGCTCCCAGGGGCCGTCAGGCCGGCCGGCGCACAGCCACTCGCCATCCCAGCGGTAATAGAGCCGTTCACGGTAGTAAAGATCCTTGCCTTCCACCACATAGACGCCCAGACGATTGTCCCAGTGCGCCGGCGCATGTGGCGGCGGTGCATAACGGGGGTGGCTCTGCTGTGTGGCCGGCGGGCGCGGTGCCGGCGGCGTCTGCACCGGCGGCGGGGTGGTGATCACCGGGCCCGGCGCTGGTGTCTGCGGCACCGGCGGCTGAGGCTGAGGGGCGGTCTCATAGGGCGTGCCGGCGCACGCCGCGAGCAAGGCGCCTAGCGCAGCCACCGCGCCCAGGCGCACACGCCTGAAGGCCACCTGGCGAGGGGGAAAATCCTGTGCGGTCATGCATTACCTCGATCGTCAGAACGAATCAGCGGCGCTCCGGCTTGTCGATGGTCAGCTGAACCGGACGCTCGGCGCTCGCAGCGAGGTCCAGCGCATCGCTCTGCCCGGTCCATTCGCCCCGGGTGGCATCGCCATCGCGGGAAATCCGGGCAACCAGTTGCACCTGTTCGAAGTTGGACAACTTCAGTTGCGGCATCATTGCATCGGCATCTGCTAGCGTGACCTCGGCGGGAAGATCGGCAACGCTCAACCGCTTCACCGCCAGAGGCATCGGCGGACCCGATACGGCACGGGCGAAGACGAAAACGCTGTCATCCGGCTGCACCTCGTCGGCGAGTTCAGGACTCAGCTGAACGCTTACCTTCACTTCTACCGAAGGGGCCGATCCGCCCGAGACAGCCGCCTGCGATTCAACCGCGGACTCACCGAGTTCGGCGCGGGCGCGAGCGATGCCACCTTCGATGGCGGCGCGAGACGGATCCTGGTCACCCAGCACTGCCACCAGCCGCTCCCAGAAGGCGATCGCTTGGGCGAAGCGACCTTCTTCATAGGCGGCGATGCCTAGCAGCCCAAGGCTGGTGACTTCTGCCGGATCGGCTTTCAGCGCCTCGTCGGTCAGCGCCTGAAGCTGCTCGGTCCACTGCTTGTCGCCCGCGAAATACAACGCCTGGGCCCATTGCCCCAGCAGTTCGGGCTGGCGCCCCGCCAGATTGGTAGCACGCTCGAAGGCCACGGCCGCATCGGCGGCACGCTCCTGGGCCATGTAGGCGCGGCCGAGGAAATACCAACCTTCGGCAGATTCCGGCTGGGCCTCGACGGCGCGCTCGAGGCGCTGGGTGACTTCTCCGATCGAGCCGGCCTGCTGGGCGAACTGGCGCGCCAGCTCCACCTTGTCGCTGGCGCCCCAATGCAGATACAGGCCATAGCCCATCAGCGGCACCAGCAATGCGGCCACCAGCGGCGCACCTCGACCCAGGCGCGAGACCCGATGCGCTTCGCCGCCTTCGGTGTCATTCAACAGTTCGCGGGCGGCCTCTGCCCGTCCCGCCTCGAGCTGCTCGGACGTGAGCGTACCCGAGGCATGTTGAGCCTGCAGTTCATCGAGCCGCTCCTGATAGAGCGCGACGTTGAGGGAGGTGCGATCCTCCTCCGTCTGGGCGCGGCGACCGCGCATGATGGGCAGCAGCAGAAACAGCAGCGCCGCCATCAACAGCAGGCCGGCGCCAATCCAGAAATCGATCATGGGTCTTTGTTATCCAGCAGCGTGGCGAGCCGTTCGCGCTCGGCCTCGGAAAGGGTGTTTGAGGTGGGGCCATCGACACGACGGCGACGGCGCAAGAGGATCATCGCTACAGTGCCAAAACCGATCGCCAGGAGCACGAACGGGCCGTACCAGAGGACCAGGGTCTTGGTGTTGACTGGCGGCTTGTAACGAACGAAATCACCATAGCGGGCGACCAGATAGTCGACGATCTGGTCGTCGCTCTTCTGCTCCTCGAGCATGCGGAAGATTTCCTGGCGCAAGTCCATCGCGATCGGCGAGTTCGAATCGGCGATGTTCTGGTTCTGGCATTTCGGACACCGTAGCTCCTCTGTCAGCGTGCGGTAGCGCTGACGCTCGGTCTCGTCGCGAAACTCATAGGTATCGATCGCAGCGAAGACAGCCGTGCTTAGCGTCAATCCGAACAGCAAGGCGCAAAGAAATCTGTTCATTCGTCCACCAGCTCCTGATAGAGCACGGCGAGTTTTTCGCGCCAGACACGCTCGTCGATGACGCCGACGAACTTGTGCCGAATCACGCCGTGCTTGTCGATCAGAAAAGTCTCGGGCGCGCCGTAGACACCAAGGTCCAGGCCCAGGCTGCCGTGTTCGTCGCGAATATTCAGCTGGTAGGGGTCGTGAAACTCGCGAAGCCATTTCTGCGCCGCGGCGTTGTCGTCCTTGTAGTTGACCCCGTGGATGTTCACGCCCTGCGCCGCCAGCGCGTTGAGCACCGGATGTTCGACCTTGCAGGCCACGCACCAGGTCGCCCAGACATTGACCAACGCAGGCTTGCCCTTGAGGTCGGCCTCGCTGATCAGGCGCTGCTCATCTTCAACCGAAGGCAGCGAGAATTGCGGTACGGGTTTGCCGATCAGCGCCGAGGGCAGCTCGGACGGATCGAGAAACAGCCCACGGTAGAGAAAGACAGCGATGCCGAGGAAGATCACTAGCGGCAACAGCAGCAGCACTCTTTTCATCATCAGGCTCCTTGGGCAGCCAGGCCGAGGGCTTCGCGTACCCGCGTCTTGACCTTGACCCGGTAGCGCTGATCGCAGGCCGCCAGCACACCGCCGAGCCCCATCAGCAAGCCGCCCAGCCAGATCCAGCGGACGAAGGGTTTGATGTGCACGCGCACGGCCCAGGCGCCATCTTCCAGGGGCTCGCCCAGGGCGACATAGAGGTCGCGGGTGAAGCCCGGATCGATACCGGCCTCGGTCATGGGCATCTGCTGAACGGTGTAGAGCCGCTTTTCCGGATGCAGCACGGCGATTTGGCGGTCGCCCTTGAGCACGCGGATGGTGGCCTTGTCCGAAGTGAAGTTGGGGCCATCATGATGGATGGCACCCTCGAATATGAAGCTGTAGCCCCCCATCTGCAGCGAGTCGCCCGGCGCCATGCGCAGGTCGCGCTCGTCGCTCTGCTGACTGGACAACACGACGCCGAGCGCGCAGACCGCGATCCCCAGGTGGGCGACCTGCATGCCCCAATAACTGCGCGACAGGCCGCGAGCACCTTTGTAGAGGCCCTTGTGGCGAGTCTTGTCGAGCAGGTCGCGAACACCGGCGACCACCACCCAGGCGGCGAGGAAGCAGGTCGCCAGGACCGACCAGTGGAAATCGCCGAAAACAAACGCGGCGACGACCCCGAGCACGCCACTGGTAATCAGCACCGGCACCAGCATGCCCGTGAGCCACTTCACCGGCGTGTCCTTCCAGCGCACCAGGATACCGACCGCCATCGCCAGCATGACCAGCGCCATCAGCGGCAGGAACATCGCGTTGAAATAGGGAGGGCCAACCGACAGCTTGGCCCCTGACAGCGCGTCGAGCAGCAAGGGATAAAGCGTGCCCAGCAGGATCATCGAGGTAGCCACTACCAGCAGCAGGTTGTTGACCAGCAGCAGGGTTTCCCTGGACCAGAGTCCAAAGCCGACCTGGCTTTTGACCACCGGGGCCCGCAAAGCGAACAGCGTCAGCGATCCACCGACGACCAGGAGCAGGAAGCACAGAATGAAGACGCCGCGCTCCGGATCGGTCGCGAAGGCATGCACCGAGGTCAGCACCCCGGAGCGCACCAGGAAGGTCCCAAGCAGGCTCAGCGAAAAGGCCGCGATCGCCAGCAGCACCGTCCAGCTCTTGAACACGCCGCGCTTTTCGGTCACCGCCAGGGAATGGATCAGTGCGGTGCCGACCAGCCAGGGCATGAAGGAAGCGTTTTCCACCGGATCCCAGAACCACCAGCCGCCCCAGCCCAGTTCGTAGTAGGCCCACCAGGAGCCGAGCACGATACCGATCCCGAGGAACGCCCAGGCCACCAGCGTCCAGGGCCGCGACCAGCGCGCCCAGGCCGCGTCCAGCCGGCCGCCGAGCAAGGCCGCGATGGCGAAGGAGAAGGCTACGGAGAAGCCGACGTAGCCCATGTAGAGCATCGGCGGGTGAACGATCAGACCGAAGTCCTGCAACAACGGGTTCAGGTCGCGGCCATCGGTCGGCGCCTGCGGCAGCAAGCGCTCGAACGGGTTCGAGGTGACGATCAGGAACAGCAGGAAGCCGAGACTGATCAGGCCCATGACGCCGAGCACGCGCGCCAGCATTTCTTCGGGCAGTTGGCGGGAAAACACCGACACGGCAAAGGTCCAACCGGCCAGGATCAACGCCCACAGCAGCAGCGAGCCCTCGTGGGCACCCCATACGGCGCTGAACTTGTAGTACCACGGCAATGCGCTGTTGGAATTGCTCGCGACGTAGGCGACCGAGAAGTCGTCGACCATGAACGCGTAGGTCAGGCAGGCGAAGGAGAACGCCAGGAAGGCGAACTGCCCCCACGCCGCCGGCTGCGCCAGACTCATCCACAGACGATCACCGCGCCAGGCGCCGATCAGCGGGAAGATCGACTGTACCAGGACCAGGCACAGGGCCAGAATCATTGCCAGATGGCCGAGCTCCGGAATCATTTCGAGTACCCCTTGCCATCTTCGTAATGCTTCATCATGCCGCTCTGCTCCAGCGCCTGGGTGACCTCGGGCGGCATGTAGTTTTCGTCGTGCTTGGCCAGCACCTCGTCGGCCACCATGATGCCCTCCTCATTCACGCGCCCTAGCGCGACGATGCCCTGCCCCTCGCGGAACAGGTCGGGAAGGATGCCCTGAAAGCGAATGGTGACAGTCTCGGCGCCGTCGGTAACGCGAAAATCGACCGACAGCGAGTCCCGATCACGCTTGACCGAACCTTCCTCGACCAGGCCTCCAGCGCGTATACGCGTGCCTTCGGGCGCTTCGCCCCGGGCAATCTGGGTCGGCGTGTAGAACAGGTTGATGTTCTGCTGCAGCGCGGAAAGCGCCAGGGCAACCGCGATACCGACACCGGCGAGAATCGCCAGGACGATGTAGAGCCGCTTCTTGCGTACCGGATTCACTTCATTTCCTCCCGGCGCAAACGACGCGCCTCGTCTTGCAGGTGACGCCGACGTGCCAGTACAGGCAGCGCGACGTTCAAAGCCAGTACCGCCAGGCTGATGCCATAGGAGGACCAGACATAGACGCCATGGCCACCCATGGCGACGAATTCGGCGAACGAGGAAAAATTCATCGTGAGCCCCCTACCAATCCCTTGATCTCGCTTTTTACCCAACTGCTGCGCGACTCGCGACGCAGTACCTCGAGGCGCATGCGCATCAGCAGCACGGCAGCGAAGAAACAATAGAAACCGAGCACCATGACCAGTAGCGGTAGCCACATCTCCATCGGCATCGCCGGTTTTTCGGTGATCTTGAACGTGGCTGGCTGATGCAGGGTGTTCCACCACTCCACCGAGTACTTGATGATCGGGATGTTCACCACGCCGACCAGCGCCAGCACCGCGCACGCCTTGGCAGCGCTGTCCCGATTACTGATCGCGTTACCCAGCGCGATGATGCCGAAATAGAGAAACAGCAGGATCAGCATCGAGGTCAGTCGCGCGTCCCAGACCCACCAGGCGCCCCAGGTCGGCTTGCCCCAGACGGCGCCGGTCAGCAGTGCGATGAAGGTCATCCAGGCGCCGATCGGTGCCGCTTGCTGAAGTGCGACGTCTGCCAGCTTCATCTTCCACACGAGCCCGACGACGCCCGCGACCGCGAGCATCACGTAGACCGATTGAGCCAGGAACGCGGCCGGCACATGGATGTAGATGATCCTGAAGCTGTTGCCCTGCTGGTAATCCTGCGGCGCGAATGCCAGGCCCCAGACCACGCCCACCGCCAGCAAAAGGGCGGCGCTCCAGCCTAACCAGGGCAGCCAGCGGCCGCTGATTTCGTAAAACCATTTGGGCGAACCCAGCTTGTGAAACCATGTCCAGTTCATCGAATGACTCGTTTCCGGTGAGGGCAAGCCCCCGGAGAATGCTCTGCCAGGGCGCCGTCGAGCCCCAGCGGTCCGTACCTGCGTCTATTCACCGAGGCTGATCTTCAGCCCGGCGGCAATCGCAAAGGGTGTCAGGGTCACAGCCAATGCAGTGAGGCTGGCCAGCCACAACAGGTAGCCGGCCGTCGGCAATCCTTGCAAGGCCGCCTGCAACGCCCCACTGCCAAGAATCAGCACCGGGATGTACAGCGGCAGAATCAGCAGCGCCAGCAACAGGCCGCCGCGCTTGAGGCCGACGGTCAGTGCCGCACCCACCGCGCCCAGTAGACTCAAGGCAGGCGTGCCCAGCAAAAGCGACAGCAGCAACACCGGTAGCGCCTGGAGTGGCAAGCCCAGCATCAACCCGAGCAAGGGCGCCAGCAGAACCAGCGCAAGGCCGGAGAACAACCAGTGTGCCAGCACCTTGGCGAGCACCAGAAGCGCCAGAGGGTGCGGCGAAACGACCCACTGCTCCAGGGAACCATCCTCGAAATCGCTGCGAAAAAGCCCGTCGAGCGAGAGCAGCACGGCCAGCAGCGCCGCTACCCACAACAATCCTGGGGAAATGCCTTGCAACAGTTGAGACTCCGGCCCGACCGCCAGCGGAAACAGCGCAATGACGATGGCGAAGAACACCAGCGGGTTGGCCAGCTCCGCAGGACGCCTAACGAGCAGGCGCGCCTCGCGCTTGAGCAGCAGCGTGAACACGCCACTCATGCCGCCTGCCCCAGCGCGATGTCGCGAAACTCCGACGGCCGCACTTGCAGGCTGTGATGGGTAGTCAACACCACGACACCGCCCTGCTCGCAATGGGCAGCCAGATGCGCTTCGAGCTGGGCCACGCCATGCTTGTCCAGCGCGGTGAACGGCTCGTCGAGAATCCACAGCGGTGCGGCAGTGAGGTACAACCGGGCCAGGGCGACACGGCGCTGCTGGCCGGCCGAAAGCGTATGGCAAGGAACATCCTCGAAACCGCGCAGTCCGACCGTCGCCAAGGCCTGCCAGATGCTCTCGCGACTGACCGGCTGCTGCAGCGCGCAGAGCCACGCAAGGTTCTCCTCGGCGCTGAGCAACCCTTTTATGCCCGCGGCATGGCCGATCCACAACAGATTGCGGGCCACATCGGCATGGCGCGCCGCCAACGGCTCGCCGTCCAGCAGGACCTCGCCCGCGGTCGGCTGCATCAGACCGGCCAGCACACGCAGCAGGCTGGTCTTGCCACTGCCGTTGGGCCCGGAGACTTGAAGCATCTGACCACGCTCAAGGCTAAAGGCCAGACCGTCGAACAGCAGCCGCCAATCCCTCTCGCAGGTGAGCGCAACAGCTTGAAGGAAAGGATCGGTCACGCTTGTGGACACCTGCTGGCATTCAAGAAGGGAATGGACGGGCCGCTATACTGACACCGGGCGCCGGCCGAACCGGGGCGCGATTATACATGGCATCCATGACCGCCGAAGACCGCAAAGTCATCAGGTTGTAAGGGCATTTGAAGCAAACATGACCGAGATCAAGGCCGCACAGCCTCTTCCAGCCGCCCCGCCCCGCTCCGCGGCGGCCGCTGCGGATCTGGCGCTCAAGCTGCTCCAGCCGATGCAGGGCCTGCTCGCCGCTGGCGAGAGCGCCGAGGCGGAGGTCGTCAGCGTCAAGGAAAGCGGTCAGGCGTTCCAGCTCATCCTGCGCCTGACGCTCGACAACGGTCGCCAAACCACCCTCGAAGCCCTCAGCAATCGTGCCGTGGCCAGCGGCACCGCCTATGCCGTCACCGCCCTTTCCGACAATCGGTTGATGGCCAGTCTGCAGGCGCTGGCTCGTCAGCCAGTGGGCAGCATCGATCTGGAGCGAGTGCCCATTGGCACCGTGCTGCAGGGCAAGGTGGTGGCCAGCCAGCAGATCGCGGCGGCCAAAGGCGAACAAGCCGTATTCAAGATGGTGATCCAGCTGCTCAATACCGCCATGGCCAGTGAAAAACTCGAGATCGAGTCCACCACACCGTTGCCCCTGGGCACCTTGCTCACTGCCCAGGTCAAGGGCAGCCAGGCCCTGAGCTTCCTGCCCCTGAGCGGTCGGCTGGACCAGCTCGCGCTCGGCCAGCAGATGGCCTCGCAGCAGGAGCGCCAGGCTTCGCTCGAGGGCCTGCTCGGGGCGTTGCGCAATGCAGGCTCGCTGCCGGAGGGCCTGAGGGGCGCCGCGGAAAAACTGCTCGGTCTCATGCCGGACGTCAGCGAACTCACCGACCCGAAGGCCCTGGCTCAGGCACTGGAAAAAAGCGGCACGCTGCTGGAGGCACGGCTGCTCGCAGGCCAGCACGGCGCGGCGCAGGGCGACATGAAGGCCGCGTTGCTGCGGCTCATCGCCCAACTGCTACCCAACCTGCCCGGCAGCACGCCGCTCGCCTCCGCCCAGGCCGGCGCAGCCATGGGCCAAGCGCTACCGGCCTTCGCCCGTCACGCACTCGGTGTATTCGGGCAGAACGGCGCGCGCCAGCCGGCAATGGGCTTTCCATTACCGAGCCGGCTGCTTCAAGGCATGGATGAGGAAGCGGACCTGGAAACCCTGCTCAAACTCGCCGCCGCAGCCGTCTCTCGCCTGCAGACGCATCAACTGTCCAGCTTGGCGCAATCCCAGGTCGGCCCGGAAGGCACCTTGCTGACGACCTGGCAGATGGAAATCCCCATGCGCGATCAACGCGATATCGTGCCCCTGCAGGTCAAGCTGCAGCGCGAGGAAAGCCCACCCGAACAACGCAAGGAAAAGCCGGAAATCGTCTGGCGAGTGGAGCTCGCCTTCGACCTGTCGCCCCTCGGCCCGCTGCAGGTACAGGCTCAGCTGGCGCAGGGCAATCTGTCGAGCCAGCTATGGGCCGAGCGCGCCGGCACTGCACAACTGATCAATGGAGAACTCGCGCATCTTCGCGAACGATTAACGGCGGCCGGCCTCGCAGTCGCCGAACTGGCCTGTCGCCAGGGCACGCCACCGCAAGGGCCAAAAACCTCGCTTGAACAACGTTTCGTGGATGAAACCGCATGAGCAAGCAAGTCATCGCACTGGCCTATGACGGCCGCAACGCGCCGAGCGTGACCGCCAAGGGTGACGACGCGCTGGCCGAGGCAATTCTCGCCATCGCTCGCGAACACGAGGTGCCGATCTACGAGAACGCCGAACTGGTCCGGCTGCTGGCAAGGCTCGAACTCGGCGACGCGATTCCCGAGGCGCTCTACCGCAGCATCGCCGAAGTCATCGCCTTCGCCTGGTATCTCAAGGGCAAGGCCCCCGTAGGCTTCGGCCAGCGCGACGACGGCGACGCGCCGCTGTTGCTCAGTGGGCCTGAGCGCTAAGGGCGGAGAGTTCGCCCGCCATACTCTTGCCCTGGGGGAAATCCGCCAGCTGCCAGGCGAAGTAGCCCTCGCGAAAATAGAACACCTGCTTGTAGCCCCATGCCACCGCGCGCCGCGCCGCGGCCGCGCCACTGGGACAGACTTCGCTGTCGCAATAGAGCACCAGCGGCACCTCGCGCGGCCACTGCCCCTGGGACAGTCCCGGAAAGCGACCGTGCAGGTCGAGATGAACGGCGCCATGGATATGCCCCCAGCTCCACTCTCGCGTCGGCCTGACGTCAACGAATACTGCCCCCAGGTCGTAGAGACGCTTGGCCTGATAGACGTTGACTGTCATCGCGCCTTCGACTTCAAGCGGCGCTTCTTCGGCTTGCCCCCAGGCGGGAACGCTGAACAGGATGAGAACCAGAATGCGCAACATCACGCCCTCCCCGGCCTGAGCCATGCGGAGCCCGAATGACCGAAGGGTCATTCCTTAACCTTGGAGAGCAGGAAGTCGCGCGGGGTTCAATCGACCTGATGTCGAGGGGATCGGCCAGGCATCGCGCTGGCGGGTGGAAGGGACTCGGAGCCGGCATGCCGGCATCAGGAAAGTCAGCGCTGCGGGCGCCGACTCTGGTGCAGCTTGCTCATCAACTCCGCTTCGGCCTGGGTCAGGCCGCAGGACTGGGTCAGATCATCGACGCTGGCGCCCATGCCCACCAGCCGGGCGGCCTGGGTGAACGACAGGCTGCCTGGATCGCGCTGCTCGAGCTGGGTCAGCTTGTCAGGCAGCGGCGCAACAAGACGGCGCACCTCATGCAGCTCCTCGCCGATGCGGACGCTGCCTTCAAGATAGGCATCCAGGCGCTTGCCCAGCTCCTTGATGCGCTGGTCGCGCATGGCGTCGCGCTCGGCCTGTAGTTGTGCCTGCAACTTGTGGCTCTGCATCAGCCAAAGCAGCAGACCCAACAGGCCGACGCAGCACACCGCCAGCACAGCCACCGCAGCGATCAGCATGGATCAGATGTTCTCCAGGTCCGACCATTCTTCTTCGGTCATCATCTTGTCGAGTTCGACCAGGATCAGAAGTTCGCCGTTCTTGTTGCAGACGCCCTGGATGAACTTGGCCGACTCATCGTTGCCCACGTTGGGCGCGGTTTCGATCTCCGATTGCCGCAGGTAAACGACTTCGGCAACGCTATCGACCAGAATGCCGACGACCTGGCGATCGGCCTCAATGATGACGATACGGGTATTGTCGCTGACCGGCGCGGGATCGAGACCGAAACGCTGGCGCGTGTCGATCACCGTCACCACGTTGCCACGCAGGTTGATGATCCCCAGCACGTAGCTCGGCGCACCCGGTACCGGGGCGATCTCGGTGTAACGCAGCACTTCCTGAACCTGCATCACGTTGATGCCGTAGGTCTCGTTGTCCAGGCGGAAGGTCACCCATTGCAGAATGGGATCTTCCGAACCCTGTGAAGACGTCATTTTCATAGCCCAGCCTCTCAGTTACCGCTGTGACGGTCGATTATCCATACCGGGAGCAAGACACGCCCGGGTTTCCATTCAGTTTCGCTTGCGCCCTGCTGGCTTCGCCGCCGACGCTTGCTCATGCTCGGCGCGCTTGGCCGCACCGCTTGCGATCAACTCGGCCAGCGCGGCCACATCGAGCAGTGCGCACATGTGTTCGATCACCGTTCCAGCGAGCCAGGGACGCTGGCTGCGCTGGGAACGCCATTTGACTTGCCGCGGATCGAGCCGGATCGAACGGCTGACCTGATGCACCGCCAAACCCCACTCGTAACCCTCTACCGAAATCACATACTGCAGGCCCTCGCGGAAATCGTCACGGTAGCGGTCCGGCATTACCCAGCGCGCCGCATCGAGCACCTTGAGATTGCCCGCCTGGCACGGCAGGATTCCGAGAAACCAGTCGGGCTGACCAAACAACGGCGTCAGCTCCTGTCCTGCCAACGGATAAATCGAGCCCAGACTGACCAGCGGGACGGCCAATGTCAGCCCCGCGACATCGAACAGCAGGCACTCGAACGGCTCTTCACCCCACGCAGGCTGTCCATCGAACTGCAATGGCGGTGTCAGCGGCGGCTCGCTCTTCGGCACCAGCTCGACCACAGGCGAACCGATGTCCAGTACAGGCGCAACAGCGGGCACGACCGCAGGTACCGGCGGAACCAGCACAGGCCTTTCCGCACCCGGCGCGACAAGCACAGGCGCAGCCGGCACTGCCGCAACAGGTGCCGGGGCCACCGCAGGCGATGCGACCACGGGCACCTTCGGCACCGCGTCGCGCTGCTGCTCTTCGAGCACGGCAGCCTGAAACTCGTCGAGCGTGACCGAGTCGGCCAGCTCGATCGCCGCATCCTGAAGCAGCGCGTCGAGATAGGACTGGAGAGCCAGCTGAGGGCGGGTTGCGGCGAGAACAGAGCGACTCATGAAACGCACTCGTAGGAAATATCTGAACAGGCTATCGGCTGGCATCGCCGCGGACTTGAGCCCCGACCGCAATTAGTTGCGTACATCTCAGGCTACCTGTGGGGTAGCCTGGTAGGCCAGCAAATGCTTGAGCAGCGCACGATAGGCAATCACCGCGCGGCTACCCGAATCGAACTGTGATGGCACCAGACCCGCACGGCTCGCATCGCGCAGACGGGTATCGACCGGGATGAACGCCTGCCATAGGTTCGCCTCATAACCCTGACGCAGCACCTTGAGCGTGTTCATCGACGCCTGGGTACGCCGATCGAACAACGTCGGCACGATGGTGTATGGCAACGCCTGCTTGCGTGAACGGTTGATCATCGCCAGCGTGCTGACCATCCGCTCGAGTCCTTTCACTGCCAGAAACTCCGTCTGCACGGGTATCACCAGCTGTTGGCTGGCCGCCAGGGCATTGACCATCAGCACGCCGAGTAGCGGCGGGCTGTCGATGATCGCGTGATCATAGTCTTGCCAGAGCTGTGTCAGACTTTTGGCAACCACCAACCCAAGGCCATTCTGGCCCGGCGATTGCCGCTCGAGCGTCGCCAGCACGGTGCTGGATGGCAGCAGGGAAATGCGCTCGTGGCTGGTCGGCAGTAGCAGCTGGCGCGGCAAACCCTCCGGCACGCTGCCTTGATGCTGGAACAGCTCGAAGACGCTGTGCTCGAGGCTATCGGGGTCTTGGCCGAAATAGCTGGTCATCGACCCATGTGGATCCAGATCGACCACGACCACGCGCTTGCCCGCGTCGGCCAGCAAGCCTGCCAGCGCGACAGAGGTGGTGGTCTTGCCTACCCCACCTTTTTGATTGGCTACAGCCCAGACTCTCATGACGTTCTTCCTCCCGGACCGATACGGATCGGGAACTGGCGTCGCCCCGAACAGGCACGACGGTGATTTGACGGTGCCGACACGGGCAGACTACCTGTCGGCACGTGGTGCAGTTTGCGTGCCAGCGCGTTGCAGCGTCGCGTCCGCCTCGGTATTGGCACTGCCGGCGCTCGTCACACTGCGGCGCACATCGAGATTGCGCGAGACCACCAGCACGACGCGCCGGTTGCGCGCGCGCCCTTCGGCCGTCGCATTGTCGGCCACCGGCTGGAATTCCCCATAACCGACGGCAGCCAGCCGGTCGGCGTCGACGCCTTGGGCGGCCAACATGCGCACCACACTGGCGGCACGGGCGGCAGACAGCTCCCAATTGGTCGGGTAGCTGGCGGTACTGATCGGCAGGTTATCGGTAAAGCCTTCGACATGGATCGGGTTCTGATACGGCGCGAGAATGGCGGCGACCTTTTCGATCAGCTCGAACGCACGGTCATTGGGAATCGCATCGCCACTGGGAAACAGCAGGCTCGAGCTCAGCTCCAGCTCGATCCACAATTCGTTGCCCCGAACCGTCAACTGACCGTCGCCGATCAGATCGCCAAACGCTTCGCGCATGCTCCGTGCGATGCTTTTCAGCGGGTCTTCAGGCGCTTCGGCTTGGTCGTTTGTGGCGCCTTGGTCGATGTCCAGGCGAATCGGCTCAGTCGTGCGCGGACGCTCCTCGCCGACCGGGATCGGCTTGATCGCGCGATCCTGGCTGCTGAATACGCCAACCAGCGACTCGGAAAGAATCTTGTATTTGCCTTCGTTCACCGACGAAATCGAATACATCACCACAAAGAATGCGAACAACAGCGTAATGAAGTCGGCATAGGAGACCAGCCAACGCTCGTGGTTTTCATGCTCTTCCTCACGCCTGCGTCGTGCCATCGCTCAGTCCATGAAGCCTTGCAGCTTGAGTTCGATCGAGCGTGGATTTTCTCCTTCGGCGATCGACAGCACACCTTCGAGGATCATTTCCCGATAGGCCGACTGTTTCTGCACGACGGACTTGAGCTTGTTGCCAATGGGCAACACCAGAAGGTTGGCGAAGGCAACCCCGTAAATGGTCGCGACAAAGGCCACGGCGATACCGCTGCCGAGCTGGCTGGGGTCGGCGAGATTGCCCATGACGTGAATCAGCCCCATCACCGCGCCGATGATACCGACGGTCGGCGAATAGCCGCCCATGCTTTCGTACACCTTGGCCGCGCGCAGATCTCGCCCTTCCTGAGTGTAAAGATCGACTTCGAGGATGCTACGGATCGCCTCGGGCTCGGCACCGTCGATGAGCAGTTGCAACCCCTTGCGCGCATAGGGATCGGCTTCGCTGTCGGCGACCGGCTCCAATCCTAGGAGGCCTTCCTTGCGCGCCGTCATGCTCCAGCCAACCACATCGGAGATGCCCCGGGCCAGATCGATACGCGGCGGGAACAATATCCAGCGGCCTATCACCATGGCACGCTTGAACACCGTGATCGGCGTCTGCAGCAGCACCGCGCCAAGCGTACCGCCGAGCACGATCAGCGCAGCCGGGCCGTTGAGCAGGGCCGAAATGTGACCGCCTTCCAGGAAGTTACCGCCGACGATGGCGATGAACGCCAAGGCAAGCCCAATGAGGCTCAGTACATCCACTAGCTGCATGCCTCGGCGATGTGACGGCCGATGTCGTCGAGGCTGTAGATGGCGTCGCTGAGATTGGCCTTGACGATCGCCATCGGCATTCCGTAAATCACGCAACTGGCCTCGTCCTGAGCCCAGACCTGGCTTCCGCACTGCTTGAGCAGGCGCGCGCCTTCACGGCCGTCGGCGCCCATGCCGGTCAGCACGACGGCCAGCACCTTGTCATTGAACGACTTGGCGGCCGAGCCGAAAGTGATGTCGACACAGGGTTTGTAATTCAGGCGTTCGTCGCCGGGCAGGATGCGTACCGATCCGCGCCCGTCGATCATCATCTGCTTGCCGCCTGGCGCCAGCAGCGCCAGGCCGGGACGTAGCAGATCGCCGTCCTCGGCCTCCTTGACGTTGATCCGGCAGAGCTTGTCCAAGCGCTCGGCAAAAGCCTTGGTGAAGGCCGCAGGCATGTGCTGGATCAGCACGATCGGCGTCGGAAAGCCGGCCGGCAGCTGCGTCAGAACGCGCTGCAGCGCGACCGGGCCGCCGGTGGACGTGCCAATGGCAACGAGCTTGTAGTTCTTGCGCTTGGGCGCCGCGCTGGTCGTTGGCGTGGCGTTCGGCCGCGGCGCCGGAGCGGCAGCGGAGCGCGAAGCCGGGGCTGCGGTGGAAGTCGTTGCCGAAGCAGCAGTGCTCAAGAAACTGCCGTAGTGTCGATTACTCCGCGCGATGGTATGGACCTTCTCGCAGAGCATCTGTTTGACCTTCTCGGGGTTGCGCGAGATGTCCTCGAAATTCTTCGGCAGATAATCGACCGCACCGGCGTCGAGCGCATCGAGAGTGACTCGGGCCCCTTCGTGGGTAAGCGAGGAAAACATCAGGACCGGCGTCGGGCAGCGTTGCATGATCTGCCGAACCGCCGTGATGCCGTCCATCATCGGCATCTCGTAGTCCATGGTGATGACGTCCGGCTTGAGCGCCAGCGCCTGATCGATGGCTTCACGACCATTGGTCGCGGTGCCAACAACCTGGATATTTTTATCGGATGAGAGGATCTCGGAGACGCGCCGGCGGAAAAAGCCGGAATCGTCTACCACCAGGACCTTGACTGCCATTGAACAACTCCTAGCGGCAGCGGCCGTGCGGCCACTGCCTCGCTGAATCAGATCTTGCGCGCGTAACGCTTGAGCATGCTCGGCACGTCGAGGATCAAAGCGATGCGTCCGTCGCCGGTGATAGTCGCGCCAGACATGCCGGGCGTGCCCTGCAGCATCTTGCCCAGCGGCTTGATGACCACTTCTTCCTGGCCGACCAACTGATCGACGACAAAGCCGATGCGCTGGTTGCCAATGCTGAGGATCACCACGTGCCCTTCGTGCTGCTCTTCGTGGGCGGCGCCCCGGACCAGCCAGCGCTTGAGGTAGAACAGGGGCAGAGCCTTGTCGCGGACGATGACCACTTCCTGGCCGTCCACCACGTTGGTGCGCGACAGGTCGAGGTGGAAGATCTCGTTGACGTTGACCAGCGGGAAGGCGAAGGCCTGTTCGCCCAGCATCACCATCAAGGTCGGCATGATCGCCAGTGTCAGCGGGACCTTGATCACGATCTTCGATCCGCTGCCCTTGGTGGAGAACACGTTGACCGTGCCGTTGAGCTGGGAAATCTTCGTCTTGACCACGTCCATGCCCACGCCGCGCCCGGAGACGTCGGAGATTTCGGTCTTGGTCGAGAAGCCAGGCGCGAAAATCAGGTTGTAGCACTCCAGCTCGCTCAGACGATCGGCAGCATCCTTGTCCAACAGGCCTTTTTCGACCGCTTTGGCACGCAAGACCGCGGCGTCCATCCCTTTGCCGTCATCGGTGATCATCAGCAGGATGTGGTCACCCTCCTGCTCGGCGGACAACACCACTCGACCGGTGCGCGGCTTGCCGGCGGCCTCGCGCTCATCCGGCGACTCGATGCCATGGTCGACCGCGTTGCGCACCAAGTGCACCAGCGGATCGGCCAGCGCCTCGACGAGGTTCTTGTCCAGGTCGGTTTCTTCACCGACCAGCTCCAGATTGATTTCTTTCTTCAGGTTGCGCGCCAGGTCGCGAACCAGCCGGGGGAAGCGTCCGAAGACCTTCTTGATCGGCTGCATGCGGGTCTTCATGACCGCGGTCTGCAGATCGGCGGTCACAACATCCAGGTTCGACACGGCCTTGGACATCGCCTCGTCGCCGCTGTTGGAACCCAGGCGCACCAGACGGTTACGCACAAGCACCAGCTCGCCGACCATGTTCATGATCTCGTCGAGGCGCGCCGTGTCGACCCGAACGGTTGTCTCCGCCTCGCTGGCCGCAGCCGGCTTCTCGGCTGTTGCAGCCGCGGCGCGCTTGGGCGCTTCGGCAGCAGCGGCCGCAGCCTTGACCGGCGCGGCAGCTACCGGGGCAGGAGCAGCGGCGGGCTTTGGCGCAGCAACTGGCGCGCTGGACGCTGCAACGGGCTCGACGAACTTGCCCTTGCCATGCAGCTGATCGAGCAGGGCTTCGAATTCGTCATCAGTAATTTCATCGCCCGAGGCCGCCACCGGTGCCGGTGCCGGTGCGGCGGGCTTATCTTCGGCAGCGGCCACGGCCGGCTCGAACTTGCCCTTGCCGTGCAGCTGATCAAGCAGGGCCTCGAATTCGTCGTCGCTGATTTCATCGCCTGCCGCGGCATTGGCCGACGGAGCGGCCGCTGGCGCTTGGGCCGCCGGCGCTGTGGAAAACTGACCTTTGCCGTGCAACTGATCGAGCAACGATTCGAATTCGTCGTCGCTGATTTCGTCCGAAGCCGCTCCCGCGGCGGACGGCTCGGTAGCAGTGTCCGGTTGGCCCAGAGAGTCGAGCATCTGCTCGAATTCTTCTTCGGTGATGTCACCGGAAGCGGGCCGTGGGGCGGCCACCGGAGCAGCGACGACCGGCGCCGGTGCTGCCGCAACAGGTGCCGCGGCGGAAGCCGGCTCGGCCAGCCGTGCAAGGGCTGCGAGCAGCTCGGGCGAGGCAGGCGTCATGTCGGTCCGCTCGCGGACCTGGCCGAACATCTCGTTGACGGCGTCGAGTGCCTGAAGCACGACGTCCATCAACTCCGAATCGACGCGTCGTTCGCCCTTGCGCAAGATGTCGAACACGTTCTCGGCGATGTGGCAGCACTCGACCAGCTCGTTCAGCTGGAGGAAACCGGCGCCGCCCTTAACCGTATGGAAACCGCGAAAAATGGCATTGAGCAGTGCCGTATCGTCAGGGCTGCTTTCCAGCTCGACCAACTGTTCGGATAACAACTCAAGAATCTCGCCAGCCTCAACTAGGAAATCCTGGAGGATTTCTTCATCGGCGTCGAAGCTCATATTGGCATACCCCTAGAAACCAAGACTGGAAAGCAGATCGTCGACATCGTCCTGTCCGGATACGACGTCTTCACGCTTATCGGCATGAATCTGCGGACCTTCACCTTTGGAAGGACCTTTTTGTAGTTCTTGCTCTTTTTTGATCTGTTCATGGTCATGCGTCACGTTGGTGAAGCGGTCGACCTGGCTGGCCATGAGCACCAGCTTGACCAGGTTCCCCTCGACTTCGGTCACCAGTTGAGTAACGCGCTTGATCACCTGCCCAGTCAGGTCCTGATAGTCCTGCGCCAGCATGATGTCGTTCAGGTGAGAGGACAGCTTTTGCGTGTCGCGCTCGCTGCGTGCCAAGTAAAGTTCGATGCGCTTGGCCAGCTCACGGAACGATTCCAGGCCAATCTCGCGGCGCAGCAGCTTGCCCCATTCGACACTGAGCAACTTGGCCTCGTCGTTCAGATCGTTGACCAGCGGCGCGCACTCCTCCACCAGATCCATGGTCCGGTTGGCGGCGCGTTCGGTCATCTGGACGACGTACGAAAGCCGCTCGGTGGCATCGGAAATCTGCGATACCTCCGTCGCGTGCGGAGTCCGGGGGTCGATCTGGAGATTGACGATGGCGGTGTGCAGTTCGCGGGTCAGCTTGCCGACCTCACGGTACAGGCCGTTGTCGTGAACCTGCGCCATTGCGTGAATCAATTGCGCCGCATCGCTGAACTGGCCTTTTTCCAGGTGTTCCGTCAGCTCGCGGGCATGGTTTTTCAGGGTCGACTCGAGGTCACCTGGTTGTGAATCGATATGCGCCATAATGCCCTCGCGGCATACATCAGCCGTTAACCCGCTCGAAGATCTTCTCGATCTTTTCTTTCAATACCTGGGCCGTGAACGGCTTGACCACATAACCGTTCACGCCGGCCTGGGCCGCCTCGATGATCTGGTCACGCTTGGCTTCGGCGGTCACCATCAGCACGGGCAGGTGCTTGAGGCGATCATCGGCGCGCACGGCGCGCAGCAAGTCGATACCGGTCATGCCAGGCATGTTCCAGTCGGTCACGAGGAAATCGAAACTACCGCTCTGCAGCATTGGCAGCGCAGTGGTGCCGTCATCCGCTTCGGCAGTATTGGTGAAGCCAAGATCACGCAAGAGGTTCTTGATGATCCGTCTCATCGTCGAGAAATCATCGACGATGAGGATTTTCATGTTCTTGTCCAAGTCGACCTCCGTAAGTCTCAAAATGCCTTAGCAGCTGAGCACGTCATCCATTGAGAAACCGTTCAGTGCGCGCGCCATTCGCCGAGGCGAGCACGCAAGCGGGCGGCACATTGACTGTGCAGCTGACTCACGCGCGATTCGCTGACGCCGAGCACCTGTCCAATTTCCTTCAAGTTCAGCTCTTCGTCGTAGTACAGCGACAACACCAGTTTCTCGCGCTCGGGAAGATTGGCGATCGCATCGGCCAGAGCCTGCTGGAAACGCTCGTCTTCAAGGTCGCGAAAAGGCTCGGGGTGGGCGCTGCTGGCGTCTTCGTTCAGTTCGCCGTGTTCACCTTCCTGGAGCAGGTCATCGAAGCTGAACAGGCGGCTGCCCAAAGTGTCGCCAAGGATGCCGTAGTACTCATCGAGACTCAATTTAAGTTCGGCAGCAACCTCGTGATCTTTAGCGTCACGTCCGGTTTTCGCTTCAATCGAGCGAATCGCGTCACTGACCATACGCGAATTACGGTGTACCGAACGGGGAGCCCAGTCGCCCTTGCGCACTTCGTCGAGCATGGCACCGCGTATTCGAATCCCTGCATAGGTCTCGAAACTGGCGCCCTTGCCGGCGTCGTACTTCTTGGATGCCTCGAGCAGACCGATCATGCCGGCCTGCATCAGATCATCGACCTGAACGCTGGCCGGCAGACGGGCCAGCAAGTGATAGGCGATGCGCTTAACCAAGGGGGCGTACTGGTCAATCAGCTGGTACTGCGAGTCCTTCGCTTGTGCCTTGTTTTCATACATACGAAGTCCGGCTGCTGTCATACGGAGTTATCTGCGGTTGGTCGAACGAGGCGTTCCACGAAGAACTCGAGATGGCCGCGGGGGTTTGCCGGCAGCGGCCAGGTATCGACCTTCTGCGCGATGGCCTTGAAGGCCAGCGAGCATTTGGAACGAGGATAGGCTTCATAAACGGCGCGTTGCTTCTGTACCGCCTTGCGCACCGTCTCGTCGTACGGCACGGCACCCACATACTGCAGGGCCACGTCGAGGAAACGCTCGGTCACCTTGGTGAGCTTTGCAAAAAGGTTGCGCCCTTCCTGCGGGGTGTGAGCCATGTTGGCCAGCACGCGGAACCGGCTCATGCCGTAATCCCGGTTGAGCAGCTTGATCAGGGCGTAGGCGTCGGTGATCGACGTCGGCTCGTCGGTCACCACCAGAAGCACTTCCTGGGCGGCGCGAACGAAGCTGACCACCGAGTCGCCGATGCCGGCCGCGGTGTCGACGATCAGCACATCGAGGTTCTCGCTGATGTCGCTGAATGCCTGGATCAGGCCGGCATGCTGCATGGGCGACAGCTGCACCATGCTCTGCGTGCCGGATGCGGCCGGAACGATGCGGATACCGCCAGGCCCCTGCAGGATGACGTCGCGCAGGTCGCAGTCGCCTTCGATCACGTCGGCCAGGGTGCGCTTGGCGCTCAGCCCGAGCAGGACGTCGACGTTGGCAAGCCCGAGGTCGGCATCGAGCAGCATCACCCGGCGACCGAGGTCGGCCAGGGCGAGCGCCAGATTGACCGACACATTGGTCTTGCCGACGCCACCCTTGCCGCCGGTCACCGCAATCACCTGTACGGGATGCATACCCATTTTAATTAAACACCTTTGTCTCGCTGAGGCCTGTCGGCCATAGATGCGTCCCGGCGGGACACCTCTGTTTTTGTCTGGACGGTGCGGGCAACGTTCACCCGACCCGACGCGAAGAGTCGTTGTACAGCCCTGCGAACATATCAGCCATCGTCTCCTCGCTGGGATCTTCGGCACTTTGCAGGCTTACCGCCCGGCTGACCAACTGGTGGCTGCGCGGCAGATGCAGGTCATCCGGTATCCGCGGGCCGTCAGCGAGATAGGCTACCGGCAGACGCTGGCTTATGGCCAGCCCCAGCACTTCGCCAAGGCTGCTGGCTTCATCCAGTTTAGTCAGGATACAGCCGGCCAGGCCGCAACGCTTGTAGCTGTGCCATGCAGCCTTGAGGACCTGACTCTGGCTGGTTGCCGCCAGCACCAGATAGTTCTTGGATTTGATGCCACGGCTGGCCAGGGCTTCGAGCTGCATGCGCAGGGCCGGATCGCTCGCCGGCAAACCGGCGGTATCGATCAGGATCACACGCTTGCGCGCCAGCGGCGCGAGCGCCTGGGTCAGCGACTGGCCGGCATCCACCGGGGTCACCGACACGTCAAGAATCCGTCCGAGGGTCTTGAGCTGCTCCTGGGCACCGATGCGGTAGCTGTCCATGCTCACCAGCGCAATGTTGCGCGCGCCGTACTTGAGAACATAACGGGCGGCCAGTTTGGCCAGCGTCGTGGTCTTGCCGGCGCCTGCCGGGCCGACCAGAGCGATCACCCCGCCCTCCTCCAGCGGCTCTTCCTTGGTGGTCTTGATCGCCTGGGCCAGGTAGGCCAGGACCATGCGCCAGGCCTTGCGTGGCTCGTCGATGCCGGCCACCTTTTCCAGCAGCGCGCGCGAAAGCTCGGCCGGCAGGCCCATGCGCTGCAGGCGGCGCCAGAGGTTGGCCTGCTGCGGCTTGCGGCTTTGCATTTGCCCCCAGGCGATCGAGCCGAGCTGGACTTCGATCAGCTCGCGCAGACCGTGCAGCTCGGAACGCATCGCATCGAAGGCGCGCGGATCGACGGCGGCAACCGGGGCAGCAGCGGGCGCGGGCATGGCCGGAGCGGCAGGCTTCTGCTCGCTTTGCAGTTGGCGATTGCTCACGGCATCGGCCTGGGCACGACTGCTCAGCTCGGCGTGTGCGGCCGCGATACGCGACTGCGTCTTGCGCAGTTCTGCCTCAAGTGCCGGGTTCGGCTGGCGCGGTGCCGGCGCCTGCACGGGGTAGTCCAGCGCAGCGGTCAGCTCGACCCCGCCGGCAACCTTGCGGTTGCCGAGGATCGCGGCATCGGCGCCCAGCTCGTCACGCACCATTTTCATGGCTTGACGCATATCGGCTGCGAAGAAACGTTTGACCTGCATGGCCTACACCCTCGATTAATTCTGACCCACCGTCGAAACGATGGTGACCTGCTTGTTGTCCGGTATTTCCTGGTACGCCAGCACATGCATGTTCGGAACCGAGAGCCGGGCGAACCGCGAGAGCATCGCGCGGATCGGACCGGCTACCAGCAGGATCGCTGGCTTGCCGAACATTTCTTGACGCTGTGCGGCGTCTATCAGGGAACGTTGCAACTTCTCGGCCATTCCGGGTTCCAGCAAAATTCCGTCGTCGGAGCCCTGTCCGGCCTTCTGCAGGCTGTTGAGCAATATCTGTTCCAACCTTGGCTCGAGCGTGATCACAGGCAGCTCGGGCTCTAGTCCCACAACGCTTTGCACGATTGCACGGGATAGCGCGACACGGACCGCAGCAACCATCGCGGCGGGATCTTGACTCCGCGGCGCAACGTTCGCGATCGCCTCGGCGATGGTGCGAATATCACGAACCGGCACCTGCTCCTGCAGCAGCGCCTGCAGCACCTTGAGCAGCGTCGACAGCGAAATCATTCCCGGCACCAGCTCTTCGGCGAGCTTGGGCGAACTCTTGGCCAGCAGCTGCATCAACTGCTGCACTTCCTCGTGCCCCAGCAGCTCGTGGGAATGTTTGTGCAATACCTGGTTCAGATGGGTCGCGACCACGGTACTGGCATCCACCACCGTGTAGCCCAGCGACTGCGCCTGATCGCGCTGGCTGGCTTCGATCCAGACCGCCTCCAGGCCGAACGCCGGATCCTTGGCGGCGATGCCGTTGAGCGTGCCGAACACCTGGCCCGGGTTGATTGCCAGCTCCCGGTCCGGATACACCTCCGCCTCGGCCAGGCTCACCCCCATCAATGTCAGGCGATAGGCGTTGGGCATCAGATCCAGGTTGTCGCGGATGTGAACCGACGGCATCAGGAAACCGAGTTCCTGGGAGAGCTTCTTGCGCACGCCCTTGATTCGCGCCAGCAGCTGACCACCCTGGTTGCGATCGACCAGCGGAATCAGCCGGTAGCCCACTTCCAGTCCGACCATGTCGACCGGCGTCACGTCATCCCAGCCCAGCTCCTTGGTTTCGGACGCGCGCTGGGCTGGCAGCAGTTCCTGCTGCTTCTGGACTTCCTGTTCGGCCTGTACCTTGACCTGATTCTGGCGGTGCCAGATCCAATAGGCTCCACCAGCGGCGACGCCACCCAGGCTAAGGAAGGACATGTGCGGCATGCCTGGGACGAGACCCATGGCGATCAGGATGGCCGCCGAGACCGCCAGCGCCTTGGGCGAGGCGAACATCTGGCGCTGGACCTGCTGCCCCATGTCTTCGGAGCTGGTGACACGGGTAACCATGATCGCCGCGGCTGTGGACAGCAGCAACGACGGGATCTGAGCCACGAGGCCGTCACCGATGGTCAGCAATGCGTAGACCTTGCCGGCTTCGGAGAAGCTCATCGCGTGCTGTGCCATACCGATGGCGACACCACCGATGAGGTTGATGAAGAGAATCAGCAAGCCGGCAATGGCATCGCCGCGCACGAATTTGCTGGCACCGTCCATCGAGCCGTAGAAGTCTGCCTCGGACGACACCTCGACACGCCGCTTCTTGGCCTCGGCCTGATCGATAAGGCCGGCGTTGAGGTCGGCGTCGATTGCCATCTGCTTGCCGGGCATCGCATCGAGGGTGAAACGTGCGCTCACTTCCGAGATACGGCCGGCACCCTTGGTGACCACGACAAAGTTGATGATCATCAGGATCGCGAAAACGACGATACCGACGACGTAGTTGCCACCAATCACCACGTTGCCGAAGGCTTCGATCACGTGACCGGCCGCAGAACCGCCCTCGTGACCGTTGATAAGCACCACGCGGGTCGACGCCACGTTCAGCGCCAGACGCATCAGGGTCGCGACCAGCAGGATCGTTGGAAACACCGCGAAATCCAGCGGGCGCAGCGCATAGACGCTAACCAGCAACACCACGATCGACAGAGCGATGTTGAAGGTGAACAGCAGATCCAACAGGAACGGCGGCACCGACAGCATCATCATGCCCATCATGACCAGCAACAGCAGTGGCACCCCGAGGTTGCCGCGGCTGAGTCCCGCCAGGTTGTTGCGCATATTGACTAGTTGCGTGCGATCCACGGAGCCCCCACCGGCATAACAATCTTTTGACGCTATCTGCGTCTCGCATGAGCTATAGCAAGAAGGGGTCCAACTTTTTTGGGCTGGCGCGAAACTCGCGCCCACCCTGCGGGGCCGGGGCGTGGAGCCCAAGGGCGAACCTGACTGCCATGTCGCAGTCAGAACTCAACGGTGGCCACGCCACCCTTCCCCCTTCGCACAGGAGACGAGACATGAAGCAATGGATAATCGCCGCGCTGGCCAGTTGCACGGCCGCGGGCCTGCACGCCGAAACGCTCTCGGTCCCGATGAACATGGTCAACCAGGAAGGCGTCGGCCAATCGGTCGGCACGGTAAAGATCGAAAGCAACGAATACGGCCTGGTGTTCCGCCCCGAACTAAAAGGGCTTGAGCCCGGTATTCATGGCTTTCACGTTCATGCCAAGGGCAATTGCGGCACCGCAGAACAAGATGGCAAAACGGTACCGGCCGGAGCTGCGGGCGGCCATTGGGATCCCCAGAACACCGGCAAGCACGGCGAGCCCTGGGGCGACGGCCACATGGGCGATTTGCCGGGCCTGACGGTCGAGAGCGACGGTACTGCTAGCCAACCCGTGCAGGCACCGCGACTCAAGAGCCTGGGCGATCTCAAGGGCCTCGCGCTGATGGTCCACAAGGGCGGCGACAACCACTCCGACCATCCCGAGCCGCTTGGTGGTGGCGGAGCCCGCGTCGCCTGCGGGGTGATTGAATAAGGCTGGAAGCTGGAAGCTGGAAGCTGGAAGCTGGGCAGGATGTGGTTGTCGAGCCACTGTGCAAGTCTTCCAGCCTCCGCTTGCAGCGCTGGCCGCTATTCGTCGCGGCGCAAGTCCGGCGGAATCGGTAGGTCCGGCAGCGGGTCGGGCCTCCGGCCCTTGCCCGAGCGGTACTGGCGCAACTGGTAGACATAGGCCAGTACCTGCGCAACCGCCAGGTACAGCCCTGCGGGAATTTCCTGATCGATTTCAGTTGAGTAATACACCGCACGGGCGAGTGCCGGTGATTCCAAGACCGTGATCTTGTGCTCCTGGCCGATCTCCCGGATCTTCAGGGCCAGGAAGTCACCGCCCTTGGCCAGCAGCATCGGCGCGTTGCCGCGTTCGGCGTCGTATTTGAGCGCTACCGCGAAGTGGGTCGGGTTGGTGATGATCACGTCGGCCTCGGGGATCGCCTGCATCATCCGCCGGTCGGCCATTTCACGCTGCATGCGGCGAATACGCGCCTTGACCTCGGGCTTGCCCTCGGTGTCCTTGTATTCGTCGCGCACCTCCTGCTTGGTCATCATCAGCTTCTGCTTGTTGTCCCAGAGCTGAAACGGCACATCCACCGCCGCGATCAGGATCAGGCCACACGCCATCCACAGGGAACACCAGCCGACAATCTCCGCGCTGTGCATGACCGCCAGATCCAGCGGCTGCTTGGCGATGGACAACAGGTCGTCCTGGTAGGCAGAGAGCACCACCAGCGCCACCAGCAGCACCACCAGGAACTTCCCCAGCGCTTTGAGCAACTCGACCAGCGCCTTGGTCGAGAACATCCGCTTGAGCCCCGCGCCGGGGTTCATCCGGCTGAATTTCGGCGCCATCGCCTTGGCCGAGAACAGCCAGCCACCCAGGGCGATCGGGCCGACGATCGAAGCCACGAGCAGCACCATCAATAACGGCATGATCGCCTTGAGCGCGATCATGCCGCTGCTCATCAGCATCATCGCCATGGCGCCCTCTTCGAGCAGGGTTTCCCGGCTCAAGGCGAAATTGCCGCGCATCATTCCCATCATGGCCTGGCCGAGGCTGCCGCCAGAAGCGAGCAACCCGCCTACGCCGGCAAGCGTGACAGCGACGGTGGTGAGATCGCGCGAGCGCGCGATCTGGCCTTTTTCACGGGATTCACGGAGCCGTTTCTCCGTGGGTTCCTCGCTTTTATCGGCACCGCTTTCGCTTTCAGCCATGCGAAATCGCCTCTGTTGATGGGCTGCTCATCGCGCGCCGACCAGCTCGCGCAGCAGTTGTAGCGCTTCGGTAGCGAACTGCTGGTATTGCGCAAGAAAATCGACCATGCCGGCCCAGACGATGAACAGCCCCAGCACCAGCGTCAACGGAAAGCCGATGCTGAAGATATTCAGTTGTGGCGCGGCGCGGGTCATCAGGCCGAACGCCAGATTGACCACCAGCAGCGCGGTGATTGCCGGCAACACCAACAACAGGCCGGCGCCGAGCACCCAGCCCAGCTTGCCGGCCAGCTCCCAGAAATGATTGCTGCTCAGCCCGCCGCCCACCGGCAGGGTGACGAAACTCTCAGTGATGATTTCGAGCACCACCAGGTGGCCGTTCATCGCCAGGAACAGCAGCACGACCAGCATGTTGAAGAACTGCCCGATCACCGCCACCGAGACGCCGTTGGCGGGGTCGACCATCGAGGCGAAGCCAAGGCCCATCTGCATCGCCAGCAATTGACCGGCGACGATGAACACCTGGAAGAACAATTGCAGCGCGAACCCCAGCATCGCCCCGATGAGGATCTGCTCGGCAATCAGCAACAGCGCCCGCGGGGTCAGCGCGTCGACCACCGGCATCGGCGGCAGAGCCGGTACCAGCACCACGGTAATCGCCAACGCCAGGTACAGCCGCACCCTCCCCGGCACGAGCTGGGTACCGATGATCGGCATGGTCATCAGCAAGGCGGCGATACGAAACAGCGGCAACAGGAACTGCGCCACCCAACCGCCGATCTGCGCATTGCTCAGCTCGAGCATGTCAGCCGATCAGCATGGGAATGTTGCGGACCAGCGTCTCGGTGTATTCCATGAACACACGGACCAGCCAAGGCCCCGCCCAGATCAGGGTCAACAGCATGACCAGCAGTCTCGGCAGAAAGCTCAAGGTCTGCTCGTTGATCTGGGTCGCGGCCTGGAACATCGCGACCACCAGGCCGATCAGCAGGCTCGGCACCACCAGGATGCCGACCATCATGGCGGTCATCCAGAGGGCTTCGCGGAAAAGGTCGACTGCGACTTCGGGTGTCATGGTCGAGCCTCCTAAAGGGTTCCGAAACTGCCGGCCAGGGTACCGATGATCAGCCCCCAGCCATCGACCAGCACGAACAGCATGATCTTGAACGGCAACGAGATGATCAGTGGGGACAGCATCATCATGCCCATGGCCATCAGCACGCTCGCAACCACCATGTCGATGATCAGGAATGGAATGAAGATCATGAAGCCGATCTGGAACGCGGTCTTGAGTTCGGAAGTCACGAAAGCCGGAACCAGGATCGTCAGCGGCGTGGCGTCGGGACTCTGGATGTCGGTACGCCGCGACAGGCGCACGAACAGTTCCAGATCGCTCTCGCGGGTCTGCGCCAGCATGAAGTTCTTCATCGGCCCCTCGGCACGCGCGATGGCCTCCTGGGCCGGCAACTGCTCGTTCAGGTAGGGCTGCAGGGCGTCGCGGTTAATCTGGTCGAACACCGGCGCCATGATGAACAGCGTCAGGAAGATAGTCAGGCCGACCAGGATCTGGTTCGACGGCGTCTGTTGCAGCCCCAGCGCCTGACGCAGGATGGAAAACACGATGATGATCCGGGTGAAGCTGGTCATCAGCATGACGAACGCCGGAATGAAGCTCAGCGCCGTCATGATCAGCAGGATCTGCAGGCTGACCGAATACTCCTGCTGCCCCTCCGCGTTGGTGCTCAGGGTGATCGCAGGGATCGACAATGGGCTGTCGCCCTGGGAAAGCAGCCCGCCGGCGTCCTGGCCGAGCGCGAAGGGCGCGACCAGCGCCAGGAAAATCGCCAGCAGAATACGCGGCATCAAAGCTTGTCCTTGTTGTCCCTGCCCAGCAACTCCATCAGGCGCTGAGCGAATTCCGGATTGGCCGGCTCCGCATCGGGCAGATGCACCGGTTCCTTGAGTACGTGCAGCGGCGTGATCCGCCCGGCGCTGATGCCCAGCAACACCTGCTCGCCACCAACCTGTACCAGCACCAGGCGATCCCGTGGTCCCAGGGCCTGGGTGGAGATCAGCTTGATGACCTGAGCGCCACGCGGGTTGAGCTGCTGGACGCGGCGCAACAGCCAGGCCAGCAGGAAGATCAGACCGATGACCAGCAGCAACCCGAGCAGCAGCTTGGTCACTTGCGAACCCATGCTCGCGCTGCTCATGGTAGCCGCGGGTTCAGCGGCGAAAGCGGGCAACGCGGCGAGGGACGCCAGCGAGGCGAAAAGTCGGAGGATTCGCATATCAGCGCAGCTTCTTGATGCGTTCGCTGGGGCTGATCACGTCGGTCAGGCGGATGCCGAACTTCTCGTTGACCACCACCACTTCGCCATGGGCGATCAGGGTTCCGTTGACCAGAACGTCGAGCGGCTCGCCCGCCAGACGGTCCAGCTCCACCACCGAACCCTGGTTGAGCTGCAGCAGGTTGCGGATGCTGATTTCGGTACTGCCGACTTCCATCGAGATCGACACCGGGATATCCAGAATCACATCCAGGTTCGGTCCATCCAGGCTCACCTGTCCGCTGGGCTTTGGCATTCCGCCAAACTCTTCCATCGGCGCGCGCGGTGCTGCCGGAGCAGCAGCAGTAGCCGCGGCAGCGCCCCCGTTCATCAGCGCATCGATGTCGTCCTGACTGGCATCGCCGGCCTCGGCCAGCGCGGCCGCCCATTCGTCGGCAAGCGCCTGCTCTTCAGGGGACTGTTCGTTCTCGTCTGCCATTGCAAATCCTCGACTGGCGCGAAATTAAAGATGAAAAAGTTGCTTTAGCGTGGCCGTTCCACTGGCGCCAGCACCTGCAGGGCCAGGTTGCCCTTGTGCGCGCCGAGCTTGACCCGGAAAGCCGGCATCCCATTGGCACGCATGATCATGTCTTCAGGTACTTCAACCGGAATGATGTCGCCCGGCTGCATGTTCAGGATGTCGCGAAGCTTGAGCTGGCGGCGCACGACCGTGGCCCCGAGCGGCACGCTGACGTCGAGGATGTCCTCGCGCAGCGCCTTGATCCAGCGCTCGTCCTGATCGTCGACATCGGACTGGAAGCCGGCGTCGAGCATTTCGCGGATCGGCTCGATCATCGAATAGGGAATGGTGATATGCAGATCGCCGCCGCCGCCGTCCAGCTCAATATGGAAGGTGGAGACCACCACCACTTCGCTGGGGCTGACGATATTGGCGAGCGCCGGGTTCACTTCGGAGTTGATGTATTCGAAGTTGACGTCCATTACCGCATGCCAGGCTTCTTTCAGATCGACGAAGGCCTGGTCCAGCACCATGCGCACGACGCGTAGCTCCGTGGGGGTGAACTCACGACCTTCGATCTTGGCATGGCGGCCGTCTCCACCGAAAAAGTTGTCCACCAGCTTGAACACCAGTTTGGCGTCGAGGATGAACAACGCCGTGCCGCGCATCGGCTTCATCTTCACCAGATTCAGGCTGGTCGGCACGTAGAGCGAATGCACGTACTCGCCGAACTTCATCACCTGCACACCGCCGACCGATACATCGGCCGAGCGCCGCAACAGGTTGAACATGCTGATGCGGGTGTAACGGGCGAAACGTTCGTTGATCATTTCCAGCGTCGGCATGCGTCCACGGACGATGCGATCCTGGCTGGTCAGGTCGTAGCTCTTGATGCTCCCCGGCTCGGCATCGTTTTCGGTCTCGACCAGACCGTCATCGACCCCGTGCAGGAGCGCGTCGATTTCGTCTTGTGAGAGCAGGTCTTGAACGGCCATCTGGGGCAAGCCCTTCTATTGCAGTACGAAGTTGGTGAACAGCACTTGCTCGACGGCAAGCTTGCCGGTTTCTTTCTGGGCCAGCTCCTGCACGCCCGCGGTCACTTGCTGGCGCAACATCTCCTTGCCGACCGGCGTCATCAGCGCCGCGAAGTCCTGGCTGGACAGGAGCATCACCAAGCGATTGCGCAACAGCGGCATTTGTTCCTTGAGCGCGTCGAGCGCAACCTGGTCACGCGACATCAGCGCGATGCTCACCTGAATGTAGCGTTGGCGGCCCTTGTGATTGAAATTGACAACAAAAGCAGGCGCCAGTACCTCGTACACCGCCTCCGGCCTGACGGCCGGTGCCGTGGAGGCCACCTCGTCACGCTCGGGGGTGTCTGCACCATCCTTTTTCATCAGAAACCAAGTCGCGCCGACCGAGGCTCCCACTGCCAGTAACAGCGCCAGAACCATGATGATGATGAGTTTGAGTTTGCTCTTGCCGCCGGGGGAAGCGTCCGGCCCTGCCGCAGCGGCAGGTGCCTGTTTCTTAGCCATGACAAAAATCCGTCGTTAAGCGCGCCATGCCGAGCGTCAAATGCTGGACAGGAACTTGATAGGTCGAAGTATCGGGCACGCCAGCGATGCCGTAAATGGCGAAGCCCACCGTATTACCAAGCCAGTCGCGAAGTACGGCGAGTCGCCAGCTGCAATCAGGCGTAGTAATCCACCAGGCCGCGATCGCCGGAGGTTCGGGAGCTGCTGATTTCACTGACGCCCAATACGGTTTCATCTTCCTGCGAGCCGCTGCCGGTACGACCTGCGTTGCGCCCGCCGCCCTCGCCCTGGCCTTGCCAGCCGCGCGACTGGTCCGAGACATTCACGTCCACAAGGTTCATGCCCTGCTGGGCGAACATGTCGCGCAAGCGTGACAGCTGCCCTTCGAGTGCATCGCGCACGCCGGCGTGCGGACTGAGGAAGGTCACCTGGGTCTGATCCTTGTTCATTTCGATCCGCACTTCCATGCGGCCGAGCTCGGCGGGGTCGAGCTTGATCTCCGCCGATTTGAGATTCTGGCTGGACAGCCACATCACCCGATCGACCACTGCCTCGCTCCAGCCCTCCTGCTGCATCTGCACCGGCTGTCCTGGTGCCAGCGTCGGTCGGTGGGGTTGGACCTGAGCGGCGGCCGGCTGAGTCAGCGCATTGACGCGATTGTCTTGGGATTCGCTGGCTAGAGCGCGGCTGTCCTTGAGGCTCACCGCCCCGCCCAACAGCTCTTCGAGGTCCGCATCCAGCTCGACCGAGGATTCGGTTTCGGCGTTCTGTGAAGCGCCCAGCAGCGCGCTAGCGAAGGACTGCAAGACGTCAGGCTCGGCCTCGCCTTCGACGGCTGCCGACAGCGTCTTTTGTAGGGCAAGTTCGTCAACGGCAGGTTCGGTGCTCAAGCCGGCCAGCGACAGCGTCGAGTCGCCAGCTTCGCCTTCCGGCGCACCGTCGAACGCCTGCGACAGCAGACCACCGAGGCCGAACTGCGACGCCTGCTGAGTGGCCTGTGGATCGAGCGCAGGCTGGAACTGACCGGAAAGGCCAAGCATCAGCAGCGGATCGAGGTCGCTTTCCTGCGGAGGCGCTTGCTCGGTCTCTGTCGAAGGCAAATCGTTGCCGCTAGCGGCAACGTTGGCTGGTGCTGCGCCAGGCGCCTCTGCCGGTGCGGCGGCCGCGCCATCTCGCGAATCGGCCTTGGGCTTGGCGTCAGCCGGCTTGTCCCGCTGCGGCTTGGCTGCGGTGCTTTCGCTGCGCTCGGCGGGCTTGGACGGCTGCGCCGGCTTGGCCTGGCGTTCTTGCGCGAAGACCTGGGCAAAGCTGGCTGCATCGCTTCGGCTGGCGGCCTTGCCCGTATTAGGGGCCGTGCTGGCGCCTGCATTATTGACGGGCGCGCTCTGCCCCTGGGACAGCGCCTTGGCGCGCAGGTCAGGTGGCGTGAGCTTCAGTAGCAGATCAGGGGAAACGGACATCGTTATTTCCGCTTTGATGGGTCGTACCGCTACCAGAGCAAATTCCGGGCCAGCGAAAACCGTCAGAGACTTGGCATCAGTCAGGACTATGACGCTGCCGCTCGGCGCGAAACAGGATACGGATGATGGCGAACTCTCGCTCCACCTGTTCAATGAGCCCTGCGGCATCGCTCAGCCGCCCTTCGCTCGCCTGCTCCTCGAGCCTGCGCAGCAAGTCGCTCAGGGCCGGCGCGCCCAGGTTGCTGCAGCTGCCCTTGAAGCTGTGGGCGGCCCGCCGCAGAGCGTCGGCATCGTTCGCCTCGTAGGCAAGGTGCAACGAGCGCAAGCGCTCGTCCGAGTCGTTGAGGAAAGTATCCAGCAGTACCGGGTACTCGCCTTCCATCACGTCCTGCAGCGTGGCCAGTACGGCACTGTCGAGATGTGGTAGGGACACGGGCCCGCTCCGGGAAAATGGTGATTATGCGCCGAGCGACCAGCTGAACTCCACGTGTACGCTCCTACCGTCGGCCCCCCACTCGCATCGGTCGGACAATTCTTCCACCAGGCGCAACCCTCGACCCGCAAGCCCCTTGGTATCGTAGCGAAGCGCACATACCCGGGCGGCATCGAAGCCGCCCCCGCTGTCCTCCACGGTGATGCACAGGCGGCCGCCATCCGGCGTTGGCTGCAGCTGGAAGTGAAACCTCACGTGCCCCGCTTCGAGAGCCTGCAAGCGCTGCTGCCTGAGCTCGTAATAACGGGCAAAACCCTGGGCGTCGCTCTTGAGGAAAGAGTCCAGACCGAGCACTCCATGTTCCAGCGCATTGGAGTAGAGCTCCGCCAGTACCGTAGAGATGGTGCCGGCCTGCGGCCTGAGCGGTTGCACCTGCAGCAGCAGCTGCAACAGCAACGGCAGCGGGTTGTAGTCGCGCAGGGATTCGGCGCGCAACTCGAAACTCGCCGACCAGTCCAGCGGGCTCGGCTGCAGCGTCCCGCTCGGCGCCGGCGCTGCGGGCAAGATGCCGTTCTCGACCCCTTCGACCAGATGAACCTCGACCATGCTGAGGTCATCCTGGAGTTCGCCATGGAAAGCCATCAACGCGGCACGGGTCTCGTCGAACAGGCTGGACGGGTCGCGGCTGGCTATCAATGCGAGCAAGCGTTCCTCGCCGAACAGCTCGCCCTGGGGGTTGCGACTTTCCACCACGCCATCGGACACCAGCAGCAGGCGATCGCCGAGCGTCAGCGAATAGCTTTCGAAGCGATCGTCGAACACCTGCGCGTCGAGAACCCCCAACGGCAGATGTCGCGAACGCAGCGCCACATGGCCCCCCTCGGCCGACCTGATCAGATAGCCGTCGGGAAGCCCACCAGCCCACACCTGCAGGATTCGCTGTGCCAGGTTGATGTCCAGCAGCGTGGCGCAACAGAACACTCCAACCGGCAGGATGCGCTTGAGCTTGGTGTTCAGCTCGCGAACGATGTCCTGGCTCGAATAGCCCTTGGCGGTCATGCCGTAAAAGGTCTCGGCCAGGGGCATGGCGCCAATCGCGGCAGGTAGCCCATGTCCGGTGAAATCGCCGAGCAGGACGAACATGCTGCCGGTGGGCGCCTGCGCGGCGAGCAGCAGGTCGCCGTTGAACAGTGCCAGCGGCGACTGCAGGTAGCGAATGTTCGGCGCCGCAAGGCAGCCGGCATGCGCCACCTTGTCGAAGATCGCCTTGGCCTGGCGTTGCTCGTCGAGCAACTGTCGGTTTTGCCGGGCGATCAGGTCGCGCTGCTCCAGCACTGTCGCCTGCAGCTGCCGCAGGCGGCCCATGGCGTGGATCTTCGCTTCGAGGATAATCGGGTTATAGGGCTTGGCGACGAAGTCGTCGCCACCGGCATCCAGGCATTTGACCAGCGCCTCGTTCTCGGTGAGCGAGGTGAGAAAGATGATCGGTACCAGCTCGTCGCCGGCCAGCGTCTTGATGCGGCGAGCAGCATCGAAACCGTCCATCACCGGCATCAGGGCATCGAGCAGGACCAGCTGCGGCCGCTCCTGCTCGAACATCGCCACGGCCTCCAGGCCGTTCCCCGCGGTGAGAACGCGGTGCCCCTGGCGACTGACGATCGCCGAGAGAAGCATCCGATCGGCCGGATTGTCCTCAGCGATGAGTATCGTCAGGCCGCGGGCCATCAGTCGATCGCGAACAGCTGTTCGAAATTGGAGATCGACAGGATCTTGCGAACTTCCGGGCTGCAATTGACCAGGCGGATCACGGCGCCCTCGCCGCCCGCATGGTCGCGTAGCAGGAGCAGCATGCCCAGGGCAGAGCTGTCCAGATAGGTGGTTTCTTTGAGGTCGATCACGTAGCGCTTGGGCGTCTCGCTGACGCGCTGGTAGGCATCACGGAAAGCTTGATGGGTACTGAAATCGAAGCGGCCCTGGATATTGATGGTCAGTTCCTGTCCATCTGCCGAAGGCTGCGAAGTGATGGTCATGTAGCGCTCCCTGATCCTTAACGAACTGCGCAGCGACGACAAATACGCCACGCCCCTGAAGATTTAGCACTCAACCTCCGGAGCGGCAACTCAATCGTTCTTGACCCGACCGGCGAGTCGCTGCGAGAACTCATCGAGCAGACGCTGTTCACGCTTGTCGGCGGCCACCCGCGCTTCCTGCAGATAACGCTCGACCAGTTTGCGCAAACCTTCCAGCCGCGCGTGGCGTTGCTGCCATTGGGCGCGCAGCTTGTCGAGGTTGTCACTGTGCCAACCCACGCTACGCCGCTGCTGGGCGATGGCCGACTCGAGCTGGGAAAGAAAGCGCTGATAGTTCATCAGCCACTGGCCGGAAACACCGCGACTGCCTTCGCTGATCCACTGCTGCTGGTAGTCCCCGAAGTACTGTTCCAGATCGCCAAGTTTGCTCTGTGCCTGGGTCAGTTGCGCCTGGCCCTGACCGAGCATTCGCGCGGCGTCGCGCTCGGCACGCTCGGCCATTTCGATGACCGGCCCCAGGCGGGCGGCGCGGCTGGCCGTCACGCTCAGCTACCCTGGCGGCCGGCAAATACCGCAGCGAGGCTTGCGGCGCTCTGGCTCAGGCCTTCGCTTTCATTGAGACCCTGTCGCAGATAGGCAACCATGTCGGCCTGCCGTGCAATCGCCAGGTCGGTTTCCGGATCACCGCCGGCCACATAGGCGCCAACGCTGATCAGATCGCGGCTCTGCTGGTAACGCGACCAGAGCTGCTTGAAACGCTGCGAGGCGCGCACGTGGTCGGCACTGACCACCTGCGGCATGACCCGACTGATGGAGGCCTCGATGTCGATCGCCGGGTAATGCCCTTCCTCGGCGAGCCGACGTGACAGCACGATATGGCCGTCGAGCACACCGCGGGCGGCATCGGCGATCGGGTCCTGCTGGTCGTCACCTTCCGATAGCACGGTGTAGAAGGCGGTAATCGATCCGCCGCCCTCCTCGGCGTTGCCGGCACGCTCGACCAGGCTCGGCAGCTTGGCGAACACCGACGGCGGATAGCCCTTGGTCGCCGGAGGTTCGCCGATGGCCAGTGCGATCTCGCGCTGGGCCTGGGCGAAGCGCGTCAGCGAATCCATCAACAACAGAACGTTCTTGCCTTTGTCGCGGAAGTATTCGGCGATGCGCGTGCAATACATGGCGGCGCGCAGGCGCATCAGCGGCGCCTCGTCAGCGGGTGAGGCGACCACTACCGAGCGCTTGATGCTTTCCTCGCCAAGAATGTTCTCGATGAATTCCTTGACCTCGCGGCCCCGCTCGCCGATCAGGCCGACGACGATGACGTCGGCCTCGGTGAAGCGGGTCATCATGCCGAGCAGCACGCTCTTGCCCACGCCGGTGCCAGCGAACAGCCCGAGGCGCTGGCCACGGCCAACCGTGAGCAGACCGTTGATGCTGCGAATGCCCACATCCAGCGGCTCGCTGATCGGATGGCGCTTGAGCGGGTTGATCACCGGACCGTCCATCGGTACCCAGTCCTCGGCCTTCATTCCGCCCTTGCCGTCCAGAGCACGGCCGGCGCCGTCTAGCACGCGACCCAGCATCGAGGTGCCCATCGGCAGGCGGCCGGTATTGGGCAGCGGCACGACCCGTGCGCCGGGCGCGATGCCCGCGAGGCTGCCGACCGGCATCAGGAACAGCTTGCCGCTGGAAAAGCCCATGACCTCAGCCTCGACCTGGGACGGGCTGTAGTCGTCGTCGTTGATGACTAGGCAGCGGCTGCCAATGGCCGCGCGCAGGCCTTCAGCCTCCAGGGTCAGCCCGACCATGCGCAGCAGCCGGCCTTCCAGAACCGGCTGGCCCGGAAGTTTGATCGCCTCGACGTAGGTGTCGAAACGCCGCCCGAAGCTGACCCGATCAACCTTCATCGGCGCTGTCCGTATCAATGGTCAGATCGGCCGGCGGCGGGTTGGTCGCATTTTCGCGCTGCTGCTCGAACAGCTGCTTGATCGCCTGGGACAAACGCGTCTCGACGCTCGCATCGATGCGACTATGCTCGGTCTCGACGCGGCAACCGCCGGGCAGCAGGCCTTCGTCCTCGAGAATCCGCCAGCTTTCCTCATGGCGCTCACGCAGCGCCTTGACCTGTTCGAAGTCCTGAGGGTTGATGTGGATGCGTACGTTTTCGGCGCCCATAGGCAGCAGCTTCAACGCCTCGCGAAGTACCTGGCGGATCTGGCTCGAATCGATCAGCAGGTCGCGCTGGATGACTTCCCGCGACAGATGGCTGACCAGGGTGACGATCGCGTGCTCGAGGTTTCGGTCCTGATCGGCGATCGGCTCGAGCAACTGGCCCATTATCTGTTCGAGGCTGGCGACCTTGGCTGCCAGCACCGGCTCGGCCTCCTGCCGTGCCTTGAGTTGGCCTGCATGGAAACCATCCTTCTCGCCCGTGGCGAAGCCTTCGTTGTAGGCCTCCTGACGGATCGCCTCCAGCTCGTCGAGCGTCAGAGGTTTGACGTCTTCGACCGGAACGTCCTCGATCTGTGGGACTTCCTCGACCGGCGCCTGCTCGGGCTCCAGCTCGACCAGATCGGCCTTGTCCGGATCGAAGCTCGGCAAGGCCCAGCGATCGAAGACGCTGGCGTCTTTCGCTCGGATCAGGTCGCTGGGGTTTTCCTTCGCCATGGGGTACCTGCTTAGATCATTTCTTCGCCGCCTTTGCCACCGAGAACGATTTCTCCGGCTTCGGCCATGCGGCGGGCAATGGTAAGGATTTCCTTCTGCGCCGTCTCCACGTCGCTGACACGTACCGGTCCCTTGGCGTCCAGGTCGTCGCGCAGCAGTTCGGCGGCGCGCTTGGACATGTTCTTGAAGACCTTTTCCTTGATCGCTTCGTCCGAACCCTTGAGCGCCAGCACCAGCACTTCGGAGGAGACTTCGCGCAGCAGCGCCTGGATGCCCCGGTCGTCGACGTCGGCGAGGTTGTCGAAGACGAACATCAGGTCTTCGATCTGGCTGGAGAGGTCCTCGTCCACCTCGCGGATGGCGTCCATCAGCGCGCCTTCGACGGAGCTGTCGAGGTAGTTCATGATGTCGGCCGCCCGCTTCACGCCGCCCAGGCTGGCGCGGGTGGTATTGGAGCTGCCGGAGAACTGCTTCTCCAGGATCAGGTTGAGTTCCTTGAGCGCAGCCGGCTGCACGGTGTTGAGCGAAGACACACGCAAGACGATATCCAGACGCACCTTATGGTCGAAGTGCGACAGCACCTCGCCGGCCTGGTCCGGGTCCAGATAGGCCACCACGATGGCCTGAATCTGCGGGTGTTCGTAGCGGATCACATCGGCAACGGCGCGCGGCTCCATCCACTTGAGGCTGTCCAGGCCGCTGGTGTTGCCGCCCAGCAGGATGCGATCGATCAGGCCGCCCGCCTTGTCCTCGCCCAGCGCCTGGGTGAGCATCTTGCGGATATAGCCGTCGGAACCGATGCCGAGGCTGGTCTGGTCGCCGACGATCTCGACGAACTCGCTCATCACCTTCTCGACCTGCTCGCGCTGGATGTTGCGCATCTGCGCCATGGCGGTGCCAACGCGCTGGACCTCTTTGGGCCCCAGGTGACGCAACACCTGGGCGGCGTCGGTTTCGCCGAGCGAAAGCAGCAGAATGGCGGCCTTGTCGACTTTGTTCAGCTTGGCAGGGACTCGATTATCACTCATCGCTGTTGATCCACTCTCTTACCACCTGGGCCACACGACCCGGATCTTCGGCTACCAAGCCTTTGATTGCGTTCAGCTGGGCATCATACCCCTCGGTCGGACTCGGCAGCAGGATGCTTTGCGGACCGCTGAGGCTTACCCGATCACTGGCAAGGTCGCCGTCCAGGCCACCGGCCATGTCTCCCAATTCCAGATCGCCGCCCGCGCTGGCCAGGTCCTTGTTCTTGCCGGCATTGGTCAGGTTGTTGAGCACAGGGCGCAACACGCCGAACACCAGCACCAGGATGAACAGTACGCCGAGCACCTGCTTGACCACGTCCCAGAACCACGGCTGCGAATAGAACGGAATGTCCACGAACTGCTCGACGTTGTCGGCCATGAACGGCGTGTTGATTACGCTGACGCTGTCGCCACGGCTGGCATCGAAACCGACCGAGTCCTGCACCAGGCGGGTGAAGCGCGCCAGATCATCGGCGCTCCAGGGCGTACGGACGACTTCACCGTTCGGGCCCACGCGCACCTGATCGTCCACCACCACCGCCACCGACAACCGGCGCAGGCGGCCCTGCTGCTGCTTGGTATAGCTGATCGAACGGTCCAGCTCGTAGTTACGGGTAGCCTGCTCGCGCTTGTCGGCCGGGAACGGCGCCAGCATCGGCTGGCCGGTGGCCGGATCCATGATCTGCTGGCCGTTGGCGTCGAGCAGTGGCTGGCCGGGAGCGATCGCGCCGGCAGCGGCCTGCCCTGCACCGGCCTGCTCGGGAGCGGTCGCGGCGCCGGGCGGCTGATTGCTCAACGCGCCGGGTACGCCTTGCGGCGGCAGGCTGCTCTGGCGCTGTTCATTGACGCTCTGCTCGCTGCGCAGCGCCGGCTGATCCGGGTTAAAGGTCTCGGAGGTCGACTCCACAGCGCTGAAGTCCACGTCGGCCGACACCTCGGCCTTGTAGCGACCGCTGCCAAGCACCGGTTGCAGGATGTTGTGCACGCGCTGGGTGAACAGGGTTTCCATGCGTCGGCTGTAGTCGAACTGCTTGCCAGCCATGGTCAACTCGGACAGCTCCTGCTGGTCGGAGAGCAGGTTGCCCTTCTGGTCGACCACGGTGATTTCCGACTTGCCCAGCTGCGGCACGCTGGTGGCGACCAGGTTGACGATCGCCATCACCTGGCTCGGCTCCAGGCCACGCCCTTGATAGAGTTCGACCAATACCGAGGCGCTCGGCTTGCGCTCGTCGCGCACGAATACCGAACTCTTCGGAATGGCCAGGTGAACACGGGCAGCCCTGACATTGTTCAGGCTGGAGATCGTCCGCGCCAGTTCGCCTTCCAGGCCGCGCCGGTAATTGGTTGCTTCCATGAACTGGCTGGTACCCAGACCCTGTTCCTTGTCGAGGATCTCGAAGCCGATATTGGTATCGGCCGGCGCCAGGCCCGCCCCGGCGAGCTTCAGCCGCGCACGGCCGAGGTCGCTCGCCTTGACCAGCAGCGCGCCGGAATTGGGTTCGACGGTGTAGGAAATGTTCGCTTCGCCCAAGGCCTGCAGCACCTGATTGGTGTCCATGCCCGCCAGGCTGCCGAGCAGCGGACGGTAGTCGGGCTGCTGCGACCAGAGCACCACGGCGAAGCCGATCGCCACACTCGAGGCGAGACCGACCAGCAGGCCGATCTGGCGCAGCATCGACATTTCGGAGAGGTTTTCCAGAACCGACAGGCCGAACAGCGGCTTTTTCGGCTCGCCCGATGCGGCAGGGACAGGAACGGAGGTGGACAACGCTTCAGCCATGATTCAACCCTGCCTCAAACCGGCATCTGCATGATGTCTTGATAAGCCTGGACCAGCTTGTTGCGCACTTGGGTCATGGCCTGGAAGGAAACGCTGGCTTTCTGCGAGGCGATCATTACCTCGGTCAGGTCGACGCCGCCCTGCCCCATTTCGAAAGCCGAAGAAATCTGGCTGGAAATCTGTTGTGTCTCGTGGACCTTGTTGACGGCCTGGCCGAGCATGTCGGAAAAGCTCGGTGCACCCGCGACTTCCTGCGGGGCGGCAGCCGATTTGGCACGGGCCATTGCGTCCATTTGCATGGAGCGCATTTCCAGCATCAAGCGATTGAATTCGACACCCTGGCTCATCTTTCCTCCAACAGCCGCGAAAATTTTGACGCGTACGCAGCAAGCAAGAGGGATATAGCAACAAGGGTGCCAGTTTTTCGAAATCCGCTATCCAACTGATTCCGTTCGGAAAAACGTAGCGCCGGCGCAGGTGCTCAAGGAGAGCGAGGGCGTAGCGTCAGAACTTCCGAACAGCCGCGCAGGAAAACCCGCATCATCGCCAGCTGCGCGCTGATCAGCAGTAACGCTGCCAATGGCATCAACACCTGGGAAGCGAAGGCTGCGCCACCGATCAGATACAGCCAGCCCATCATGCGAAAGCAGTGCCAGTCGCTGCGCATAAGCAGCAGGCGCCCGCCTAGCCAGACCAGCAGAAGCCCGACAGCCAGCAACAGGCCCAGGTAAAGCCGCATAGGCCAAAGCCCTGCGGCCACGTAAGTCGAGGCCCAATATTCGGCCGGCTCGAGCAAAAGATTGACGCCCACCAGCAACCATACCGGCCAACCGAGGCCTCGAGCAGCGAAGCGCGCCTCGGCAAAACGCTTGAAGCTGATCAGCAGATAGCAACCCAGCAGATCGAGCACCAGGCCGAACCAGGTTTCATACCAGAGCGGCAGCGCCACGCCGCTGAAGGATTCGCCCAGCACCAGAGCGATGAGCAGCAAGGTGCCGAGCACGAGCAGCAAACAGAACATGGCCAACAGCCGCAACTGTCCGGCCGTCCAACCCGCGAGCCGTTCCGCCGGCGCGCTGTCCAACAGCTCGGCTTCGGGCACGCGGTATGGATCCTCTGGCTGCATCGCCCCCTCCACTGTTATTGCCATCGCGTGGCCGGCTGTACGGCGACGTAGCCTGGCCGCTCCGGCTAGTCTATGCGCACCTGCACAAGGACCGAGACCCTATAACAATGACCCAGGCAACCTCCCATCCGTTGCGCCTGCTCGCAGACAGTTCCCCTTCGAGCATCGTCGCCGGCTTCGTGGCGATGCTCACCGGCTATACCAGCTCCATCGTATTGATGTTCCAGGCAGGCCAGGCGGCAGGCCTCAGCGAGGGACAGATCGCGTCCTGGATCTGGGCGCTGTCGATCGGCATGGCGATCTGCAGCATCGGCCTTTCGCTGCGCTATCGCACACCGGTGGTGGTCGCCTGGTCGACACCCGGCGCAGCGTTGCTGATCACCAGTCTGCCGGGGGTTCCCTATGGCGAGGCCATCGGTGCATTCATCATGGCCTCGGCGCTGATCGCTCTGTGCGGGCTGACCGGCAGCTTCGAGCGGCTGATGCGCCATCTGCCCGGCTCGCTGGCTGCCGCGCTGCTGGCCGGTATCCTGTTCCGCATCGGCATCGAGATGTTCAGCGCCATCGAATTCCAGCCCTTGCTGGTGCTATCGATGTTCTTCGGCTACCTGCTGGCCAAGCGGCTGGCGCCGCGTTATGCGGTGCTCTGCGCCCTTCTGGTGGGCTGCGTGCTGGCCGCGCTGCTCGGGCTGCTCGATTTCGAGCGGCTGAGCCTGGAACTCGCCGTTCCGGTCTGGACAACGCCGGCATTTTCCTTCGCGGCGATGATCAGCATCGGCATTCCGCTGTTCGTCGTGGCGATGGCCTCGCAGAACACGCCCGGCCTTGCGGTGTTGCGTGCCGAGGGTTACCAGGTGCCGGCCTCGCCGCTGATTTCCACTACGGGTATCGCATCGGTTCTGCTGGCGCCGTTCGGCTCCCATGGCATTCACCTGGCGGCCATCACCATGGCGATCTGCGCAGGCTCGCAGGCGCATCCCGATCCCGCCAAGCGCTACACCGCGGCAGTCTGGTGTGGTCTGTTCTATGGCGTGGCGGCGCTGTTCGGGGCGACCCTGGCGGCACTGTTCGCGGCCTTCCCTGCGGCACTGGTGCTGTCGATTGCCGCCCTGGCCCTGCTCGGCTCCATCGCCAGCGGCCTGACCCAGGCCATGCAACAGCCGAACGAGCGCGAAGCCGCGCTGATCACCTTCATGGTGACGGCATCGGGGCTAACGCTGCTGGGAGTCGGATCGGCGTTGTGGGGGCTGATCGCCGGGATCCTGACGCTTTTGATCCTCAACGCCCGCCACCGCGCCTGAATCAGATGGCAGTGGCGCCGCCGTCGACCGCCAGCGCCTGACCGGTGGTGAACGCGGCGCCGTCGCTGCAGAGGTAAAGTACGGCCCCAGCGACTTCCTCGACCTTGCCGATGCGCCCGACCGGGTGCATCGCGGCGGCGAACTCGGCCTTGCGCGGGTCGGCCTCATAGGCGCGGCGGAACATATCGGTGTCGATCACCGCCGGGCACACCGCGTTTACGCGAATCCGCTTCTTGGCGTATTCGATCGCGGCCGACTTGGTCAGCCCGATCACCGCATGCTTGGATGCGGCATAGATGCTCATCTTCGGAGCCGCGCCCAGCCCCGCCACCGAGGCGGTGTTGACGATCGCACCTCCGCCCTGCGCCAGCATGACTGGCAGCTGGTGCTTCATGCATAGCCAGACACCCTTGACGTTGACGCCCATGATCGCGTCGAACTCCGCCTCGCTACCCTCGGCCAGGCGGCCCTTCTCGATCTCGATGCCCGCGTTATTGAACGCGTAATCGAGCCGGCCGTAGCTCGCCAGGGTCTGCTCGATCATCGTCTTGACGTCTGCCTCGCGGGTGACATCGCAACGCACGAACGTTGCCTGGCCGCCCGCGCCGCGGATGGCTTCGACGCAGGCTTCGCCGCCGTTGACATCGAGATCGGCGACCACTACCTGCAGCCCCTGCTGGGCGAACGCCTGGGCAGTCGCCCGCCCGATACCCGCCGCGCCACCGGTCACCAGGGCGACCTTTCCGGAAAACGTCATGCTCATCGAAACATCCTCTGCCAGATGGGTTCCGCAGCCGTTGTGACTACAGTTCTTGTTCTGGTCACGGTTATACCGGTTTTCATGCTGCGGCCTTAAGTGCGCCGACAGGACTATCACCCACCTGGATGCCGCTGCATTCCAACGTGCCGAACGTCCTTGCCCACGTGTACCAGCGGGACTACATCTGAGCTTTCGACAGATCGAGGCTGCCATGACACAGACCAATCGCCAGTTCCTGCTCGCCCAGCGCCCGGTTGGCGCACCCACTCGCGAGACTTTCAGCTTTGCCGAGACGCCGCTCGGCGAGCCCGGGCCAAACCAGATTCTGGTGAAGGTCGAATACCTGTCGCTGGACCCGGCGATGCGTGGCTGGATGAACGATGCCAAGTCCTATATCGCCCCGGTCGGTCTGGGCGAGGTGATGCGTGCGCTCGGCGTCGGCAAGGTCATCGCCTCCAACCACTCGGGCTTTGCCGAAGGGGATTACGTCAACGGAGCGCTGGGCATTCAGGACTATTACCTGGGTGAACCCAAGGGCTTCTACAAGGTAGACCCTGCTCAGGCACCGCTGCCGCGCTATTTGTCAGCGCTGGGCATGACCGGCATGACCGCCTACTTTGCGTTGCTCGCCGTCGGCCAACCCCAGGCTGGTGAGACCGTGGTGCTGTCCGGCGCCGCCGGCGCAGTGGGCAGCGTGGCCGGGCAGATCGCCAGGATCAAAGGCTGTCGCGTCGTAGGCATTGCCGGTGGCGCAGACAAGTGCCGCTTCCTCATCGAGAAGCTCGGCTTCGACGGCGCCATCGACTACAAGAACGAGGACCTCCACGCAGCCCTCAAACGCGAGTGCCCCAAGGGGGTGGACGTGTATTTCGACAACGTCGGCGGAGACATCCTCGACGCCGTGCTTACTCGCATCAACGTCAAGGCACGGGTGGTGCTCTGCGGCGCCATCAGCCAGTACAACAACAAGGAAGCGGTCAAGGGTCCGTCCAATTACCTCTCGCTGTTAGTCAACCGCGCCCGGATGGAGGGCATGGTGGTCACCGACTTCATGTCGCGCTACCCCGAGGCGATGCGCGACATGGCCGGCTGGCTCGCCAGCGGCGAACTCAAGAGCAAAGAAGACATCGTCGAAGGACTGGAAACCTTTCCCGAAACCCTGATGAAGCTCTTCACCGGCGGCAACTTCGGCAAGCTCATACTCAAGGTCTGAGCAGGCGAGCACCATTCGACCGCGACGTCAGCCCAGCTCAGTCAGCACCTGCGCCAGCGCACCCGCAGGGTCGGCGGCCTGGCTGATCGGACGGCCGATCACCAGGAAGTCGGAGCCTGCCGCCATGGCCTGGCCGGGTGTGAGGATGCGGCGCTGATCGTCGGCTGCGCTGCCGGCCGGACGAATGCCCGGAGTCACCAGCTGCAGACCCGGCGACTGGTCCTTCAGGGCGGAGGCTTCCTGGGCCGAACACACCAGGCCGTCGAGCCCGGCACGCTCGGCCAGCGCGGCCAGACGCAGCACCTGCTGGCGGGGGTCGATGTCGAGACCCAGGTCGGCAAGGTCGGCCTGCTCCATGCTGGTCAGGACGGTCACACCGATCAACAGCGGGCGAGCACCCGCGAGCTGCTCCAGCACCTCGCGGCAGGCCTGCATCATCCGCAGACCGCCGGAACAATGCACGTTGACCATCCACACGCCCAACTCCGCCGCCGCCTTGACGGCCATCGCCGTGGTATTGGGGATGTCGTGGAATTTCAGATCCAGAAACACCTCGAAATCCTTGGCCTGGAGGTCTTCTACGATTGACGGGCCGCAACGGGTAAAAAGCTCCTTGCCAACCTTGACGCGGCACGACGACGGGTCCAGCCGGCCAGCCAGTGCCAGCGCGGCATCGCGGGTCGGAAAGTCGAGCGCGACGATGATGGGGGTCTGGCAGGACATGGCGGCTCCTCGGCTAAAATTTCGGCGCGCATTGTCGCAGAAATCAACCTGCGCGACGAAACCGAACCGCGCCTGTCCAACAAGAGTAGATGCTGCGCCACCGCGCAGCCGTTATCGTTAGCGGACCCGGCCTGTTGAAGGCTGCCCAGCGAAAGGAGAATTTCATGCCCTGGTACGTATGGTTGCTGATCGCGATTGTGCTCGGCTCGATCGTGGCCAGCCTGATGATGCTGCTCAAGACGGCGCGCAAGATTCCGCTGACCGAAGAACAGAAAGAGCGCATTGCCAAACGCAATGCCCAGGCTGATGCCGAAGACGCCAAATACCGCTGACCCCTCCGGCGCATCCCTGGTTGCAGAAATAGATGGACGGCGCATCCGAGCAATCGGCGTCGCGCCGCTCGCACCCAGCCGTCAATACGATTCGCACCTGCTATCCGTCCAGGGTGCCCGCCTCGTACAAAAGGAACAGACGGGGCCGTTCACGAGTCTGGTGCCGCCCCCGACGGACTCGACAGACATGACCCAGACTCAGCGCTTGAGCTCGAACTGAATCTCGGCGCCGTCAAATTTGTCGTTGTCCTCATAGGTGCTGCCAGACAGCAGCCGCCCGCTCATCTGAAGCTGTGGGCGAGGCTCGGTGAACAGCGGCGGCAGGACGCGGTTACCATCGGCGACTTCTTCCTCGGCGAAGACGAACTCGTCCACCCAATCGTCAGGCAAGCTGAGGTCCAACCGCGACGCGGCGAGCTCAACGTCCTTCACCGCCTGCTTCGCTGACTTGGCGGTGGCAACCGGCGGGGTCGGTTTATCCGGATCCGGCAAGCGAATCGCCACAGCCGGTGGCGTGTCGGCCTGGGGGTCGGGTAAGGATGGCGATTCGATCTCGATCGCTGGGGGCATCGAGGTTGGAGCCGTTTCGCCTGCCGGATCGGCGGGCGCTGTCGGCGCCGGTTGAGCCTCTGGCTCTGACTCAACCGGTTCCAAGGCCGGCGGCTGCGATGCCGCCTCGGATACGGCCTCCCGGGACATCGGCTCATCGGCGTTGTCACAGGCGACAAGCATCGGCACCAGCAGCAGAAAAAAAATCCAGCGCTTCATGTCAGCCTCTCCAAACACCCACCCTCGGTTAGACCATGAAATCTCGGCTATTGCGCCTGTTGGCACAACTGGCCGGCCAGCGCCCCGAGGGTTCGCACCGCTTGCTCCGCGTCACGCCCCCTGGGAAATGCACAGTTGAGTCTCACGCAGTGATTGAACTGCTCGGTGTTACTGAAAATCAGCCCCGGCGCGATACTCACACCCTGCAGGAGCGCCTTGGCATGCAACTCCTTGGTGTTGACCTTGACCGGCAGGCTAACCCAGAGAATGAACCCCCCGATCGGCCGGGTCATTTGTGTCCCTTCGGGAAAATAGCGCTGTACGGCCAACTGGAACGCGCTGAGGTTCTTGCGATACTCCTGGCGGATATAGCGCAAATGTCGGTCGTAGCCGCCATTTTCCAGATAGGCGGCAACCCCCATCTGAGTCACGCTGCAGGCTGAGTGAGTACTGAAGGTCTGCATGCGCTGGATTTCTTCCTGATGTTTGCCAGCGATCATCCAGCCGATGCGCACGCCCGGCGAAAGGGTCTTGGAAAAGCTCGAGCAATAGATCACCCGGTCGTGCCGGTCATTGGCTTTGAGAGCCTTTGACAGCCCCTGTTCGAACATCAGCTCGCCGTAGATATCGTCCTCAATGATCTGGATGTCGAAGGTCTCGGCCAGCGTCAGGAGCTGCCGCTGGCGCATCTCGGGGATGCATCCGCCCAAGGGGTTGCTCAGTCGCGCAGTCAGCACCAGCGCCTTGATTGGCCACTGACTGGCCGCCAGCTGCAATGCCTCAAGACTGATTCCGGTTGCCGGATCACTGGGAATCTCGATGACCTTCAGGCCCAACAGATCGGCCAGCTGCAGGAGCCCATAGTACGTAGGCGACTCGGCGGCGATCAGGTCGCCTGGCTTGGTCAGGACCCGCAGCGCCATCTGCAGAGCGTCCACACAGCCATGGGTGATGACGATGTCCGAAGGGCTGACCACGACGCCCGCATCGCGCATGCGAATCGCAACCTGGCGCCGCAACGGCTCGTATCCGGGGCTGAACATGTAGGCGAAGACTTCGGCGCTCTGGAACCGGGTGACCTTGGCCAGCTGCTGGTGCAGTGCCCGCACAGGCAGATAATCGACATGGGGTACCGCCGCACCGAGCGGGATGACACCCTCGCGCCGGGCCTCACGTAGCACCTGATGGATGATGCTGCTGCGCGTTACCAGCGTCGGCTTCTCGACCCGTGCGATATCCGGGGTCGGCGCGGTCAGCGCAGGCGTCTGATGAACATAGAATCCCGATTGCGGGCGGGCGCGGATCAGCCCCTGATCCTCTAGATTCGCATAGGCCTGAAGCACGGTGGCGTGGCTGACATTGAGCTGGACGCTCATCTTGCGCACCGAAGGCACTCGCTCGCCGGGGCGATAGACGCCGCGACGAATGTCTTCGGCAAGCTGGTGCGCGATACGCTGATAAAGCAACAGATTGGTCATTCCGTCGGCCTCCGCTAACTGAACCATAACAGTAGCTCAGCGGAGCGGTATTTCACCATAACAGTTGTGAGCAGAGTGCGCGAAACAGTCGCGCCAAAGCCTTCGCCTGTTACCGGGGAGGCGCTATCCGCCCCTGGTCGTCGGAAAACAGAATCTCGACGCGTCGATTTTGCGCTCGCCCCTGCGCCGAGGCGTTTTCAGCGATCGGATAACGTTCGCCGTATGCCACGACCTCGATCCGGCGAGCCTCGATACCCAGGTCGACCAGCAGATCGCCAACCGCCTGCGCACGTGCTTTCGATAGCGCCAGGTTCTGTTCGGCACTGCCGAGACTGTCGCTGTAGCCCTCGATCCTGACGTTGCGTCGCTGGTTGATCTGGAGAAACTGCGCCAGCTTGAGCAGCGTACGGTTGGCCGACGGGCTCAGGGTCGCGCTGGCCGTCTCGAACAGCACGTCGCCGAGCGTCATCACCAGCCCGCGATCGGTCTCGCTGGCCGCGAGGCTCATCATCTGGTCTTCGACCCACCGGTTCTCCTGCTGCGAACTGAGCATCCTGCCCTCACGCAAGGCAAGGCGCAGCCGGTCGCGCTCACGCTCGAGCAGAGCGATACGCTGCTGCGCTTTTTCCAGTTCGCTGTGCTGGGTGGCGATATCGCTGTAGCGCTGGCTGAGATAGGCATAATGCGCGACGTCCTCGCCGCTGCCCAGGTAGCTGGAAAAACGCTCGGCACGCGCCAGGGTCTCACCGGCGCGAACCACATCCTTGGGCGCGCTGCGCAGCACATCCGGATCCGTCTTGACCCGTGTGTACGCCGCCAACGCGTCATCCAGCGCCGGGCCTTGCGACTGACTGGCGCAGCCGCCGATCGAGAGGCCGATGAACACCAGCCAACCGCATCCGAAGCGCTTCATTGCAGGGCTCCCAATTGCTGGCGCAACCGGCCGATACGCGCGGTCAACTCAGCCAGTTGCTCCTCGCTGCGTCGGTTTAGAGCACGGGTCTCGGCCAGGCGAGCGTCCAGCTCGGCCTGCTCGGCCAGCAGCCGCGCCGCCCGGTTATCGCCGCGCGCCGTGGCGGCTTGAGCCCGGGCGAGCTTTGCCTCGGCCAGCGGTAGCTCGGCCAGCGTTTCGTCGGCACCGACAGCGCGCGCCTGCGCCACGGCTTGTTCGGAGAGGCGAAGTTGCTCGGTGGGAGCCGGGTCGGTAGCACAGCCGGCGATCAACAGCGCCGACAGCAAAAGGCAGGGGGAGAAAGCGTTCACGACAGATTTCCTAATCTTGACCTGCGCTGGCAGGTGCCAGCTGTTGGCTTTTCCAGAGATCGACGTTTTTCATCAGCAGTGCGCGGGGCACGCCAGCAGCGCGCAACTGCGTCATGTGCAGCGCCAATTTCCCGCGCAGCCAGGCGTCATTACAAGCCGAATCGTGGGACACTGCCAGATGCAGACCCTGGCTCAGCACCGGCGGGTCGAGGGGCAGCAAATCATCGAGCAGCCCCAGCGTGTCGGCCTGTGCCATGGCCGAATAGCGCTCATGCAGCACGTAGTCGCTCTCGCCCACCAGGAGGTTCTGCAAGGCCTGCGTCAGATTAGGCGTCGACTGCAAGCGCAGGCTGTCCCTGGCGAACGCGTCGAACTGGCTACCGAAGCGCGAGCTCGACACATAAGCACCGGCTCGCCCGATGAGGTCCTCACGGCTGCCATAGAACCAGACATGATCCCGACGCACCCAGGGCAGCGTTTCCAGCTCGGCGACGGCCGGGTGGACGAAGTCCAGCTCCTCGAGCCGCTCGATACTGAGCGGCGCCCCGGCGAAAATATCGACCCTGCCGCTGCGAACTTCGTCGAGCGCCTTGTCCGCATCGCCGGTGTAGAGAATTTCCAGTTTCAGGTCGATCGCGTCAGTGATCTGCCTGAGCAGGTCTGCACTGGCACCGATCAGCCGCTCCGGATGTTGTGGGTCACGCCAGAGGAACGGCGGGTTGTCGGCAGCGCCGGTGGCAATCACCCGATCGCACTTGCCCGCCGCGCTCGCAAGCCCCGTCACGCTGAGCATGATGAGGAGCAACGCCGGCTTTAGCCTGGGAAACCCCATGAATACCTCTTGGCCTGTAGGACGATGCGGCGAATCTTACCATTGGCGGCACGATCGCTCGCCCATGAAAAAACCCGCTCCTGGAAGCGGGTTTTTCGTAACGCGCCGGTCGATCAGACCAGGCGTTCAAGCTCCGGCACGATTTCGAACAGATCGCCGACCAGGCCGTAGTCGGCTACCTGGAAGATCGGTGCTTCTTCGTCCTTGTTGATCGCGACGATCACCTTGGAATCCTTCATGCCCGCCAGATGCTGGATGGCACCGGAGATGCCGACCGCGATGTACAGCTGCGGCGCGACGATCTTGCCGGTCTGGCCGACCTGCATGTCGTTCGGCACGAAGCCGGCGTCGACGGCAGCGCGCGAGGCGCCGACGGCAGCGCCGAGCTTGTCGGCCAGCGAGTACAGGTACTTGAAGTTGTCGCCGTTCTGCATGCCGCGACCGCCGGAAACCACGATCTTGGCGCCAGCCAGTTCGGGCCGATCGGACTTGGCCAGCTCTTCACCGACGAAGGCCGACTTGCCGGCATCGCCTGGACCGGCGATCTGCTCGATGGCAGCCGAGCCGCCTTCGGCATTCACCGCGTCGAAACCGGTTGTGCGCACGGTGATGACCTTGACCGGAGCGCTGGACTGCACGGTGGCGATGGCGTTGCCGGCGTAAATCGGACGCTTGAAGGTGTCCGGACTCTCGACCGCGACGATCTCGGAAATCTGGTCGACGTCCAGCTGGGCGGCGACGCGGGGCAGGAAGTTCTTGCCGTTGGTGGTGGCGGCCGCCAGAACATGGCTGTACTGCTTGGCCAGATCGGAGATCAGCGGCGCGACGTTTTCCGGCAGCTGATTAGCATAGGCCGCATCGTCGGCGACCAGCACCTTCGACACGCCTTCGATCTTGGCAGCTGCTTCGCCGATGGCAGCGCAACCGGCGCCGGCTACCAGCACATGGATGTCACCGCCAATGGCCTTGGCTGCCGCGACAGTGTTCAGGGTCGCAGCCGCCAGGACCGCATTGTTGTGTTCAGCGATAACCAGGATAGTCATTTAGATTACCTTCGCCTCGTTCTTCAGTTTCTCGACCAGTTCGGCTACCGACTTGACCTTGATGCCTGCGCTGCGGGCGGCAGGCGCTTCGACCTTGAGGGTCTTGAGGGTGGAGCTGGTGGCAACGCCGAGCGCATCGGGCGTCAGCACTTCCAGCGGCTTCTTCTTGGCCTTCATGATGTTGGGCAGCGAAGCGTAGCGCGGCTCGTTCAGACGCAGGTCGGTGGTGACGATCGCCGGCAGGTTCAGTGCAACGGTCTGCAGACCACCATCGATCTCGCGGGTCACGCTGACCTTGTCGCCCGACACTTCAACCTTCGAAGCGAAGGTGCCCTGGGCGTAACCAGTCAAGGCGCCGAGCATCTGTCCGGTCTGATTGTTGTCGCTGTCGATGGCCTGCTTGCCGAGAATGATCAGCTGCGGCTGTTCCTTGTCGACGACGGCCTTGAGCAGCTTGGCCACAGCCAGGGAGTTCAGCTCGTCAGCAGACTCGACCAGTACGGCACGGTCAGCGCCCAGCGCCAGCGCGGTGCGCAGCTGCTCCTGGGCAGCGGTCGGGCCAATGGAGACGACAACGATTTCGCTGGCCACGCCCTTCTCTTTCAGGCGCACGGCTTCTTCCACGGCGATTTCGCAGAAGGGGTTCATCGACATCTTGACGTTGGCGAGGTCGACGCCGGAGTTGTCCGCCTTGACGCGGACTTTGACGTTGTAATCGACCACTCGTTTGACAGCTACAAGAACCTTCATGGATTCCTCGTTACTCTCCGGTGAATTGAATTCCGCCGAGGCGAACCGGGCCCTGCATGGCACCCCAAACTGTGGCCAGCACCGTCTGCGCGCGCAAAACCGCTCGTATCTTGACGGGTGCCTATAGAGGGGTCAACAACGCAAATACCCCGTCATAAACCACAGATCCTCGATTCTATCAGGCTTCCAGCAAATTCAAACAAACGTTTGTATTGGACCTGCCTTGGGGTGTAGATATAATCTGCCGCTCGGCCAGCGAAGGGACCAGCCTGGCCCTCCATCTTATAAAATATCAAGCCTTGAGTAGGAGATAGCTAATGGAACGCGAATACATGGAATTCGACGTTGTCATCGTCGGTGCCGGCCCCGCGGGCCTATCGGCTGCCTGCCGGCTGAAGCAGAAAGCCGCCGACGCTGGCCAAGAGATCAGTGTCTGCGTCGTCGAAAAAGGTTCTGAGGTTGGCGCGCATATTCTCTCCGGTGCCGTGTTCGAGCCCCGCGCGCTGAACGAGCTGTTTCCCGACTGGAAAGCCCTTGGCGCGCCGCTGAACACCCCGGTCAAGCGCGACGATATCTACCTGCTCAACAATGCCGAAAAAGCCACGAAAGTACCTAACTTCTTCGTGCCGAAGCCGATGCACAACGAGGGCAACTACATCATTTCCCTCGGCAACCTGTGCCGTTGGCTGGCGCAGCAGGCCGAGAACCTGGGGGTCGAGATCTACCCGGGTTTTGCCGCCCAGGAAGCCCTGATCGACGAAGAAGGCATCGTCCGGGGCATCATCACCGGTGACCTTGGCGTCGACCGCGAGGGCAATCCGAAAGAAGGCGTTTACACGCCAGGGATGGAGCTGCGCGGCAAGTACACCCTGTTCGCCGAAGGTTGCCGCGGCCACATCGGCAAGCAGCTGATCAAGCGCTTCCAGCTCAGCGCCAATGTTGATCCGCAGCACTACGGCATCGGCATCAAGGAGCTTTGGGAAATCGATCCAGCCAAGCATGAACAGGGCTTGGTCGTTCATACCTCCGGCTGGCCGCTGAACAAGGAAAATCCGGGTGGCTCCTTCCTGTATCACCTGGAGAACAACCAGATCGTGGTCGGACTGATCGTCGACCTCGCCTACAGCAACCCGCACCTTTCGCCGTTCGACGAGTTCCAGCGCTACAAGCATCACCCGGTCATCAAACAGTACCTCGAGGGTGGCAAGCGCATCTCCTACGGCGCGCGAGCGCTGGTCAAGGGCGGCTTCAACTCCCTGCCGAAGATGGTATTTCCGGGCGGCGCGCTCATCGGCTGCGACCTCGGCACGCTCAACGCCGCCAAGATCAAGGGCAGCCACACCGCCATGAAATCCGGCATGCTGGCCGCCGAAGCCATTGCCGCCGCCCTGGCCGAAGGCCGGGAAGCCGACGAACTGACCAATTACGTCGAAGGGTTCAAGGCGAGCTGGCTGCATGAAGAACTCTACCAGAGCCGCAACTTCGGTCCGGCGATGCACAAATTCGGCCCGATCATGGGTCCGGCGTTCAGCTTCGTCGAATACAACCTGCTGGGCGGAAAGCTCCCCTTCACGCTGCGTGACACCCGCATGGATCACACCTGCCTGAAGAAGGCCTCGGAGGCGGAGAAGATCAGCTATCCCAAGCCGGACGGCAAACTCAGCTTCGACAAGCTCAGCTCGGTGTTCCTGTCCAACACCAACCATGAGGAAGATCAGCCGGTACACCTGAAGCTGACCGACCCGAGCATCCCGATCGACAAGAACCTGCCACTCTATGACGAACCGGCACAGCGCTATTGCCCAGCCGGCGTCTACGAGGTGGTGGCCAACGACGACGGCAGCAAGCGCTTCCAGATCAATGCGCAGAACTGTGTGCACTGCAAGACCTGCGACATCAAGGACCCTGCGCAGAACATCACCTGGGTAGCGCCCGAAGGTACCGGCGGGCCGAACTATCCCAACATGTAAGACAGAAAAGGCTCCCTCGGGAGCCTTTTTCACAACTGTGCGAAGTTCTTCAGTGGTTAGCCTTGCGGCCCTATCGGGAAAAACTCGCCGTGACTCCAAACGCCCAGCCAGGGCTGGCCGTCGATATCCCGAGGCACCGCCAGCTCCACCAATTGGTAGAACACGTTTCGGCTGATCAACGCCTCGAGGTTGGCCCTGACGTGGACATAGGGCGCCGGCTCCTGCGTCTTGGGATCGACCAGGACCCGCAACGGATGCTCGGTACCAGCCTCTGTCTCGTCTTCGACATTGGTGATGAAGCGCAGCACCTGCCCTTCCCCCTCGCCCAGGACGTCCAGGCGCACTGCCACGAAGGGTGCATCCTCGACCTGGATACCGACCTTCTCCACCGGCGTCACCAGAAAATAGTCGTCGCCGTCGCGCCTGATCACGGTGGAGAACAGGCGTACCATCGCCGGCCTGCCAATAGGCGTACCCAGGTAGTACCAGGTGCCATCGCGGGCGATCCGCATATCCAGATCGCCACAGAACGGCGGATTCCAGAGGTGAACCGGAGGCAGTCCTTTCTTCTCGCTTTTCGGAATCTGGCCAAGCAAATCGTTGGCCTTGCCTGAAACGGGCATCGCGCTTTCCTCAACGTCCAAGGCCAAGCAGGCGCCGGGCATAGTCGCGTAGCGGCGGGCCCAGGTACTGATCCGGCTTGGCGTCATAAAGGGTCAGGATGCCGCCACGGGTGCGAATGCGCGCATTGTCCACCTGATAGCGGGTCCCGGTTTCGATCAGCATCAGCTGGATGACGCTGGTATCCACGCCCAGCCGATCGATCACACGCTGATCATCCCATTCCTCATAGGTGCCGATGCGGTCGTCCGCAGCGGCGAATCGCGTGTACAACAGGTAATGGGCACCATTGGCGGCCGCCTGGTTCAATGCCTCTTCGAGACCGGCAGGTTCCGGCGCCCGCCGGACCATGGGGAAATACTCGACGAACCCCTTGAACGCCTCTTCGGCCACCACGTTCGGCCGCGGATAGAATTGGCCCGGCGGTACGAAGTGGCCCTGGGCAATATAGATGAGGGAGTCCGGCTGAATGCGCCAGGTGGCCGAGCGCTGAGTATCGCTGTGGTCGAGAATGCCAGCGTCACGCAGGTGGTAGCGCGTGCCCTCGGCCATGTCGCTGACGTTCATGCAGCCGCTCAACAGCACCAGCGCCAATAGCGCGCTCAGATACTTCATCATCGTCTCCAGGCCGGTGACGGAAAACCGGCAATTCCCGAGGCAATGCAGCATCCAGGCCATCATCGGCACAAGCAACGCACCTGCGAGGCCGTGAGGATCAATCGCGCTTGCGCTTGTTGCCCATGCGTACGCCGATATCCATGAGGAACTGGAAGAACCCCTCCTGATCCTCGAGCACGCTGCTCCAGAAGGGAGAGTGATACAGCGCCACGGCACCGTGCACCAGCGCCCAAGCCGCGCAGTAATGGAAATAAGGCGGCACGTCCTCGAGCTTGCCCTCGGCGATGCGTCCTTTGATCAGCTGGGTCAGATGTTCGAAGTTGGACGCGCGGATCTTGTGCAGGTTTTCGACCATGTCCGGCACCTGATTGCCCTTCACCAGCTTTTCTTCGAGGCGGTCGAACAGGCGGTAGCGCTGTGGATCGCGCATGCGGAACTCGAAATAGGCGCGCGAAAGCGCTTCCTTGTCACGGTCGACGTCCGGAGAGTGGAGCAGTTCGTTCAGGTCGCGCTCGTAGTCAAGCATCAGCCGCAGGTAGATCTCGGCCTTGGACTTGAAGTGCTTGTAGATCGTGCCTTTGCCGATGCCCACCGTGTCGGCGATCATCTCCACGGTGACGCTGTCTTCTCCTTGTTCGAGAAAAAGCTGCAACGCGGTATCGAGGATTTCCTGTTCGCGCCGCCGAAACTCGCGGACTTTTCGAGGTTCATTCTGCATAGGTGAGAAGACTGCGGGGTGGAAAATCGAAGCGGGATATTATGCCTATCTAGCCCAGAAATGCACGGAACATCAGCCTATGAATACCTTCGACGAGCAATTCCCGCACCCCGCCGGCCTGCGTTACCTCAACCATGCTGCGGTCGCGCCCTGGCCCAAGCGGGCAAGCGATGCGGTAATGGCTTTCGCCAAGGAGAACCACACCATCGGCGCGCGCGACTACCCCAAGTGGCTTGATGTGGAATTACGCTTGCGTGAACGTCTGGCCCGCCTCCTGAACGCGCCGAGCAGAGCCGACATCGCCTTGGTCAAGAATACCTCTGAGGCACTTTCGTTCGTGGCCTTCGGGCTGGATTGGCGTTCCGGCGACCAGATCGTCATCAGCGACGAAGAGTTCCCATCCAATCGCGTCGTATGGGAGGCGCTTGCTCCGCAAGGCGTGGAGGTGATCCAGGTCAGCCTCAAAGGGCAAGACCCGGAAGCCGACCTGCTCGCTGCCTGCGGACCCAGGACACGGCTGATGGCCATCAGCGCCGTGCAGTACGCCAGCGGCCTGCGTCTGGATCTCGAACGCCTTGGCCTCGCCTGCGAGCAACTAGGCGTACTGTTGTGCATCGATGCCATTCAGCAGCTGGGCGCCTTGCCCCTGGATGTGCAGGCCGCGCGCTGCGCGTTCGCGATGGCTGATGGACATAAGTGGATGTTGGGGCCGGAAGGCCTGGGCGTCTTCTATTGCCGCAGCGATCTGCGCAGCCAGTTGAAGCTCCACGAATACGGCTGGCACATGCTCGAGGATGCCGGCAACTACGACCGCAACGACTGGCAGCCCGCACGCAGCGCCAGGCGCTTCGAATGCGGCAGCCCCAACATGCTCGGCTGCATGGCGCTCGAGGCCAGCCTGTCACTGCTCGAAGAGGTAGGCATGGATCAGGTGGCCAAGCTAGTGCTCGAGCGTATCGAGTGGCTGCGCAGCGGCCTCGACGTAATTGACGGTGTCGAGTTGCTCAGCCCGCACGCGCAATCGAGGCGCTCGGGCATCCTGACCTTCAGGGTCGAGCAGTTGGATAGCAACGAGCTGTTCGCTCAGCTCAAGGCCGAGCAGGTGGTATGCGCACAACGTGGCGGCGGCGTCAGGCTGTCGCCGCACTTCTATACTCCGGCATCGGTAATCGAGGAGACCCTGGCCATCGTTCACCGACTGGCCAACGGCTAGCGATCAACGTCGGGAAAGCTATTCCAAATTTGTTTAAAAATTAGCCAGCGATCACCCTGCAAAGCCGTCCATTCGCGCCAATACTTCATCAACTGGCAACGCAATCCCCCGATGCGAAGCCAGCTGAAGTCGCTAGGAATGCGTCTTCGACTCCTAATGGTCTTGACCCGGATCCCTTTGGCTTCCGGGTTTTTTTTGGGTCCCGGTTCAGCTGGCCGCCGTGCTTGAGCGGATCGCCTTGCGGCGCAGGCAAAAGCAGAACCAGAGAAAGAGAATCCACAGGGGTATCGCGTAGACCGACAGGCGAATGCCCGGAATCAGCAGCATGATGCCGGCGATCAGCACTACGAAGGCCAGGCACAGGTAGTTGGTGAAGGGGAACCAGAACGCCTTGAACCCAGGCTCCAGGCCCTGCTGTTGCATGCTGCGACGAAAGCGCAGATGCGTCAGGCTGATCATCGCCCAGTTGATCACCAGCGAGGCCACCACCAGCGACATCAACAATTCCAAGGCTCCCTGCGGCAACAGGTAGTTGACCAGCACGCAGAGGAAGGTGACCAGTGCCGAAACCCCTAGCGCCAGGACCGGCACGCCCCGGCGATTGATCTTCATCAGCGCTCTCGGCGCATCGCCCTGCTCGGCCAGCCCGTAAAGCATGCGGCTGTTGCAGTACACGCCGCTGTTGTAGACCGACAGCGCCGCCGTCAGCACGACGAAATTGAGCACGTGCGCGGCGGTGTCGCTACCGATCAGAGAGAAGATCTGCACGAAGGGGCTGCTGCTGTAAGGGTCGCCAGCCGCACCAAGAGTCTGCAACAGGCTGTCCCAGGGATACAGTGCGAGCAGCACGCTCAAGGCCCCGATGTAGAAAATCAGGATCCGGTAGACCACCTGATTGATGGCTCTGGGAATGACTTCCCGCGGGTTCTCCGCCTCGGCGGCAGTGATGCCAACGAGCTCAAGCCCGCCAAACGAGAACATGATGAACGCCAGCGCCATCACCATCCCGCTGATGCCATTGGGAAAGAATCCTCCATGGCTCCACAGGTTACTGACGCTGGCCTGCTCGCCCCCTGCCCCACCGAACAGCAGAAACAGACCGAGCAGGATCATCCCGACGATCGCGGCAACCTTGATGATGGCGAACCAGAATTCGGCCTCGCCGAAAGCCTTGACCGTGCTCAGGTTGATCAGATTGATAAGTATGAAAAAGGCCGCCGCGGTCACCCAGGTCGGGATCTCGGGCCACCAATACTGGACATACTTGCCGACCGCAGTCAGCTCGGCCATGCCCACCAGCACGTACAACACCCAGTAATTCCAGCCCGACAGGAAGCCTGCATAGCGGCCCCAGTAGCGATGGGCGAAATGACTGAACGAGCCGGCCACCGGCTCCTCGACGATCATCTCGCCGAGCTGGCGCATGATCAGGAAGGCGATGAACCCGCCGATGGCGTATCCCAGAATCATCGACGGCCCGGCACTCCTGAGCACTCCGGCCGAGCCTAGGAACAGGCCCGTGCCGATGGCGCCGCCCAAGGCGATCAACTGGATGTGCCGGTTTTTCAATCCACGCTTGAGCGGACCGGTGTGCAAACTATCGTTCATCGATCAACCTTCGATACGGAACATGACGCAAGCCCGCCGCGCTGCCGCGAAGGGTCTGGAACTCATGGAGAAACGGGGCTACGGGTCAGGAGGCGCGCATTGTACATGGCGGGCACGACGCCCGAGACGTCATGGCGTCGCGGATGCCTTGCGAACCCGCGCCAGGGGGAACAGCCGCTGGAAATTGGCCGTGGTCTGCGCAGCCAGCTCATCGAAGCCGACGCCTCGCAGCTGGGCGAGAAACTCCGCCACGTCGCGCACGTATTCCGGCAGGTTCGGCTTACCACGGTGCGGTATCGGCGCCAGATAGGGCGAGTCGGTTTCCACCAGCAGTCGGTCGGCCGGAACTTGGCGCGCCACTTCACGCAGGGCTTCGGCATTGCGGAACGTGACGATGCCCGACAACGAGATGTAGTAGCCCATGTCCAGCGCAGACCGAGCCATCTCCCAATCCTCGGTGAAGCAGTGCAGCACGCCAGCCTGGGGTAGATCGGCCTCGCGCAGCAGTGCCAGAGTGTCCAGGCGAGCCGCGCGGGTGTGGATGACCACCGGTTTGCCGGTAATCCGGGCAGCCTCGAGATGCAGTCGAAAGGATTGCTGCTGCAGCTGCGCCGCCTCCGGCTCATAGTGATAATCCAGCCCGGTCTCGCCAATGGCGACCACCCGCGGGTGCGCGAGCTCCCCCACCAACCAGCCCAGCGCCGGCTCGGCACCGGGCTCCAGGTCAAGCGGATGAACCCCGACCGAACAGTCCACATCATCATGGCTATCGGCGAGCGCCTTGACCGCCGCAGCGTTGTCGGCGCTCACGCCGATACACAGGAAATGCCCCACCCCACGCTGGCGAGCCGCCTGCAGCGCAGCATCGAGGGAGCCATCGTGAGCGGTGAGGTCGAGTCGATCGAGGTGGCAATGCGAGTCTACGAGCATCGAAAGTGCGGGAATCTCAGAGAGGATGTAAATGGCGGCTGCGTTTGCATGAGATCTACATCGTATGGGTCGGACGATCGGACTTCAGCGCACCGGCCAGGTAGGTCTCGATCTTGTTGCGAGCGGTATTGTCGCCCTCGTTGAACTGGACGCCTACCCCGGCGGCGCGGTTCCCCTGGGCCCCCTTGGGGGTGATCCAGACGACCTTGCCTGCGACCGGGATCTTTTCCGGCTCGTCCATCAGGTTGAGCAGCATGAACACTTCGTCGCCGAGCTTGTAGCTCTTGTTGGTGGGTATGAACAGCCCGCCATGCTTGATGAAGGGCATATAGGCCGCATACAGCACGGATTTATCCTTGATGGTCAAGGACATGATCCCGTTACGCGGCCCCAGATTCGGTGGCAAATTCATTCGATGTACCTAGCGTACGATTTGCAAGGATTCTAGCCCGCTGATGGCAAGCTTGCCCACTGCACCAGCAACGCTTCGAGAAGCAAGGCACGGTTGAGGTTGGCCTTGGCCAGCACTTTCTGCCGATGCGACAGCAGCCAGTCCTGCAGCGCCAGAACCTTGTTGCGGGGCGCCTTCTGCGCCAGGTACTGCACGACCTTGCACATGTCGACCGCGCCGAGCGCATCGTCGTCGCCGGTCATCTGATGGCGCAGAATCAGGTAGGCCCACTCACTGAACCAGTCGAACACCAGCAACAGCGGCAGCGCGTTCCAGGCTTCGGCCAACTGGCTCGGCGACTGCTGCTGCTTGAGCAGCTTCTTGACGCCGTCCACCATCAACGCGCGCAACTCCAGCACACCCTGAGCATGCAGCTTGGCCGCTGCCAGCGGAGATCCGGCTGCCAGTGCCAACAGATCCGTCCGCGCCTGCGGCGTCAGCTCCGGAAGCGCCGTTTCGAGCCACGCAAGGCTCGCTTCGCGTCCAGGCAACGGGCAGGCCTGCTGGACGCAGCGACTCTTGATGGTTGGCAATAGCCGGCTGGGCTGGTGGCTGATCAACAGCAGGACCGTATCGCCCGAAGGCTCCTCCAGACTTTTGAGCAGCGCGTTGGCAGCGTTCAGGTTCATCGCCTCGGCAGGCTCGAGCAGGATCACCTTACGCCCGGCGAGCTGAGCGGTCTGGGTGACGAAGCCCACCAGATCGCGTACCTGATCGACCCGGATCGCCTTGTCTACCTCTTCGGGCTCGAGCACATAGTGATCCGGATGCGTGCCGGCGGCGAGCAGTAGGCAGCTCTTGCAGGCACCACATGCGCCCTCCGGCGCCGGACGCTGGCACAGCAGCAACGCCGCCAGACGCTCGGCCAGCGCACGCTTGCCGATTCCGACGGGGCCATGCAGCAGATAGGCATGAGCATGCTGAGTTCTACCGGCCAGCTGCTGCCAGAGCCCGGCCTGCCAGGGGTAGGCATCAGCCACGGGCGCGCTCCAGGATGCTAGGCACCAACCCATCCAACGCCGCCTGCACGCTCGCAAGGGGCTGCGCTGCGTCAAGCACCCGGTAACGCGCCGGCGCCGCTTCGGCCCGCATCAGATAGGTCCGCCGGACAGCTTCGAAAAACTCGCGTTTCTCCTGCTCGAAGCGATCGAGACGGCCACGCGCCGCGGCCCGGCTCAGACCGATATCCACCGGCAGATCGAACAGCAAAGTCAGATCCGGGCGCAGCTCGCCCTGCACGAACGTCTCCAGCAGCGCGATACGGTCAATATCCATGGCCCGCCCACCCCCCTGATAGGCATAAGTGGCATCGGTGAAGCGGTCGCAGAGCACTATCGACCCCTGCGCCAGGGCTGGCCGGATGACACCGGTCAGGTGCTGTGCTCGTGCGGCGAAGACCAACAGCAATTCGGTGTCGACCGCCATCGCCTCCTCGGCCGGCGTCAGCAGCAGCTCGCGAATCCGCTCGGCCAGCGGCGTGCCACCGGGCTCGCGGGTCAGTACGACGCTGCAGCCAGCTTTGCGCAGGCGCTCGGCGAGATACTCGCGGTTGGTGCTTTTGCCGGCGCCCTCGGGCCCTTCCAGGGTAATGAACAGTCCCGTCACTGAGCGGCCTCGCTCTCTTCCGGCTTTGGTTGCGGCGCTGGGCTGGAGCGATAGTCCGCGCGTCGCTTGAGCTGATACTCGCGGACTGCGCGGTTATGGTCGGCCAGATTGTCGGAGAACACGTGGCTGCCATCGCCACGGGCCACGAAGTAGAGACTGGTTCCCTCCTTCGGATGCAGCGCCGCATGAATGGCTTCGCGACCGACCATGGCGATCGGCGTTGGCGGCAGGCCCGCCGTGGTGTAGGTGTTGTAGGGCGTCGGCTGGCGCAGATGCGCGCGAGTGATGCGCCCTTGATATTGCTCCCCGAGGCCGTAGATCACGGTGGGGTCCGTCTGCAGCAGCATACGTTGCTCGAGGCGGCGCACGAACACCCCGGCGATCTCGCCCCGCTCGTGCGGCACGCCAGTCTCCTTCTCGATGATCGATGCCATGATCAACGCTTGGTAGGAGTCTGCATACGGCAAGCCCTCGGCGCGGTTTTCCCATTCCTCGGCGAGAACCTTTTCCAGGCGCGCATAGGCGCGCTTGAGCAGATCGAGGTCGCTCACGCTGCGGGTATAGCTGTAAGTGTCCGGAAAGAAACGCCCTTCCGGGTGCAGATCGGGCTGACCCAGCTGCGCCATGATTTCCTGATCACTCATACCCTGCAGGGTCTGTTTCAGGCGAGGCTGGGCGGCCAGCGCTGCGCGCAGCTGGCGGAAATTCCAGCCCTCGACCAGTGTCAGGGTGTACTGGACCACTTCGGCGCGCTGCCAGAGTCCGATCATCTCGCGCACCGTCATACCGGGACGCAGCTGATATTCACCGCTGTGCAAGGTCTGCCCGGAGAGATTCAGACGCCAGTAGAGGCGCAGCGAAAAGGCGTCCTGGAGCAGCCCTTCGGCCTCCAGCTGCTTGAAGATGCCACCGGGCGTATCGCCCGGCAGCACCTCGAGCAGGCGATCCTGTTCCAGGGCGAGGGGCTGTTCGAGCGAAGCGTATTGCTTCCAGGCCAGCACGCCGAGGCCGGCTACACCCAGGCCCACCACGACGATCATCAACAGAAGCAATTTACGAATCACGGGATGTCAGGCTCGGCAATAAGGGATTGAAGTTTAAGGGTCATCGGCCCGACAGGCCAGGCGTGCGACTGCAGCGATCGCACCGGCCAGATACCGTACTGGCTGTTGCAGCAGAACACCTCGCTGGCGTGCCACAACTGCCCCAGGTCGATATCTTCCTGTTCGACCTGCCAGCCCTGCTGACCGGCGATATCTAGGATTCGCTCGCGCATGATGCCCGCCACGCCGCAGCGCGCCAGGCTCGCAGTCGTCAGTCGATCATCGATAACCATGAACAGGTTGCTGAACACCCCTTCTATGACCCTTCCGGAAGTGTCGCACATCAAGCCCTCGGCATAGCGCCGATCCTGCCACTCGGCGCGAGCGAGAACCTGTTCGAGGCGGTTGAGGTGCTTGAGGCCAGCCAGCAGCGGCTGCTCCGCCAGGCGAGTCGTGCAGGGGTAGAGCGCCACGCCCTCGTCGGCATTTTCACTGGGATAGGCCGGCGCCGGCGCGGCAAGCAGCAGACGAGTGGGATGACAAGGATCAGGTGAGCCATAGCCCCGCTGCCCGGCGCCGCGCGTCAGGACCAGCTTGGCGACACCGTCGCCGAGCGACCGAGCAAAAGCCTGCAGTTCCGACCTGACGAGGTCGGGCTCGCAGGGAATCGACAGTCGCTGGCAACCATGCACAAGGCGCCGCAGATGACGCTCGGCGTATCGAGGCGAGCCATCGACGACGCGGATCGTCTCGAACAGGCCATCGCCGTAGGCCAGACCCCGATCGTGAACGGCCACCCCATCGGCGGGATACCCGTTCACCCAGCTCGATATCACTCGGCGAACCGGCGGAACACCAGCGAGCCGTTGGTGCCGCCAAAGCCGAAGGAGTTGGACAGCGAGACCTCGATGCGGCGCGATTTGGCCTCGTACGGCACGAAGTCAAGGTCGCAACCGTCATCGGGATCGTCCAGGTTGATCGTCGGAGGAGCCACCTGATCGCGAATCGCCAGAACGCTGAAGATCGCTTCGACAGCGCCAGCGGCGCCCAACAGATGCCCAATCATCGACTTGGTCGAACTGACGGATAGGCTATACGCGTGCTCGCCAAACACCGACTTGACCGCGGCAGCCTCAGCCCTGTCACCTGCCGGCGTGGAGGTGCCATGGGCATTGATGTAGTCGACGCTGCTCGCATCGATCCCCGCATCCTTGAGCGCGCTGCGCATGCAGCGACTGGCGCCAGCGCCGTCTTCCGGCGGCGAGGTCATGTGGAACGCATCGGCGCTCATGCCGAATCCGATCAGCTCGGCATGGATGGTCGCACCGCGCGCCTTGGCATGTTCGAGCTCTTCGAGCACCAGCGCACCGGCACCATCGGACAGGACGAAACCGTCGCGACCACGATCCCACGGGCGGCTCGCCGCAGTCGGATCGTCGTTGCGCGTGGACAAGGCCCGTGCGGCTCCAAAGCCACCGATACCCAGCCCACACGCAGCCATCTCTGAGCCACCAGCAATCATCACGTCCGCCTCGCCATAGGCGATGTTGCGTGCCGCCATGCCGATACAGTGAGTCGCCGTGGTACAGGCTGTCGCAATAGCGTAATTGGGCCCTTGCAGACCCAGGTGGATCGACAGGAAGCCCGAAACCATATTGATAATCGAGCCGGGGACGAAAAAGGGGGAAATCCGGCGCGGGCCCTGGTCGAACAACGATTTGCAGTTGTTCTCGATATTGGTAAGCCCACCAATGCCCGAACCCATGGCCACACCGATGCGCTCGCGGTTGGCGTCAGTGACTTCGAGCCCGGAGTCCCTGAACGCCTGGAAGCTCGCAGCCAGACCGTACTGAATAAACAAGTCGATCTTGCGTGCTTCCTTGGCCGGCAGGTACTGCTCGACATCAAAGCCCTTGATCGAACCGCCGATGCGGGTCGAATAAGCTGAAAGATCCATGTGCTCGATCAGGCCGATCCCACTGCGGCCGGCCAGAATTCCCTGCCAGCTGCTCGGCACATCGTTACCCAGAGGCGATACCATCCCCATCCCGGTGACTACGACGCGTCTACGCGACACAGCAATCTCCTTACCATTATCGTTTGGTGACGCCGTCGTGTCGCGCCCCTCGAAGGACGGTCGCGGGCAGCACCCCTACAGTTGCCACCAAGCGGCAGCGCCTGCGTACAAATCAATACCAAAGAAAAGCCGCACTACCTCATTCAAGGCAGTGCGGCTTTCCAGGTTCGAAGCGGATTACAGCTTATTGCGCGTGCGCATTGATGTAATCGATAGCTTCCTGAACGGTGGTGATCTTCTCGGCCTGCTCGTCCGGGATTTCGGTTTCGAATTCCTCTTCCAGAGCCATCACCAGTTCAACGGTGTCAAGAGAGTCGGCACCCAGGTCTTCGACGAAGGAAGCGCTATTGGTGACTTCCTCTTCTTTGACGCCAAGTTGCTCGGCAACGATTTTCTTGACGCGTTCTTCGATGGTGCTCATACCTTGTTTTCACTCCTATGGAAAAATCCAGGCAGCTGGTCTGCGCGGTAGTGTATAGAAAGCTTTTTCCGCATTTCAAGCTGAAAGCGGATCAGCATCATCCCGCGTTCAACCATCTGTCTATAAACCAGCTACGTCTTAATAACTATTTTCAGACGGCTTTTATGACTGAGCTCGACTGATCGGCGTCACACATTCAACTCATGTACATCCCGCCATTGACCGGAATAGTAGCTCCGGTGACGTAGCCTGCACCTTCTGAAGCCAGAAAAGCGACTACTTTTGCGATCTCTTCCGGCTGCCCCAGACGGGCAAGCGGGATCTGGCCGGTCAACGCATCACGCTGCGCCTCAGGCAGCTCACGTGTCATGTCGGTGTCGATAAATCCAGGGGCGACCGAGTTCACGGTGATTCCGCGCGAGCCGACTTCACGAGCCAATGCACGACCGAAACCTTCCAGGCCGGCCTTAGCCGCCGCGTAGTTCACCTGGCCGGCGTTCCCCATCGCGCCCACCACCGAGCCAATGTTGATGATGCGCCCCCAGCGCGACTTGGTCATGCCGCGCAAGACGCCCTTGGTCAGACGATACAGACTGGTGAGATTAGTATTGATGACGTCGTCCCACTCGTCATCCTTCATCCGCAACATCAAGTTATCGCGCGTGATGCCGGCGTTGTTCACCAAAATAGCCGGCTGACCGAGCTGCTGCTGGATCTGCTCGAGCGCGGCGGACACCGATTCGTCACTGCCCACGTCGAGGACCATTCCAAGGCCTTCGATGCCCTGACTCTTGAGGGTTGCCGTGATGCGCTCGGCACCTGACTCGGATGTCGCGGTTCCGATAACGGTAGCGCCTTGGCGGCCCAGTTCGAGAGCGATCGCCTGGCCGATGCCACGGCTCGCGCCGGTGACCAGTGCGACTTTGCCTTGCAGACTCATAGATATCTCCTTGTTCAGGCCAGCGCCGCGCGAGCCGCCGCGAAAGCCTCTGGGGTGTCCAGATTGTAGGTGTTAATGCCTTTGACGCAGCGCTTATTGAGCCCCGAAAGCACCTTGCCCGGGCCGCACTCGACCAGATCCGTCACCCCATGGGCATGCAGACCGACCATTGATTCGACCCAGCGAACCGGACTATAGAGCTGCGCCAGCAGATCGCGCTTGAGCGTTTCCAGATCCGTTACGACCGCCGCGCTCACGTTCTGTACCAGAGCGATCTCCGGCGCCTTCCACGCGATCGCCTGGACCGCAGCGGCGAACTGCTCGGCGGCGGGACGCATCAGGTCGCAGTGCGACGGGACGCTGACCGGCAGGGCCATGGCCCGCTTCGCGCCCTTGGCCTTGCACGCCTCGATGGCACGCTCGACGGCAGCAGCGGAACCGGCAATGACCACCTGGCCTGGCGCGTTGAAATTCACCGCGCTCACAACCTCGCCCTGGGCCGCTTCGGAACAGGCCGCCAGTACATCGGCGTCTTCAAGCCCGAGAATGGCAGCCATCCCCCCCTGCCCGGCCGGCACGGCCTGCTGCATCAATTGCCCTCGGCGTTCGACCAGCCTGACGGCATCGGCGAATGGCAGACTTCCCGCGGCAACCAGGGCTGAATACTCACCCAGGCTATGCCCAGCGACATAGGCAGGCCGCGCACCGACCTCTGCCAGCCAGAGACGCCAAAGGGCAATCGAGGCGGCGAGGATCGCCGGCTGCGTTTTGTCGGTCTGGTTCAGCCGCTCTTCGGGGCCTTGCTGCGCCAGCGCCCAGAGGTCGTAGCCCAGCGCTTGCGAGGCTTCGGCGAAGGTATCGAGAACGACAGCGTGCTGCGCACCCTGCTCGGCGAGCATCCCGACTGCCTGGGAGCCCTGACCGGGAAAGACGAAAGCAAATGATGCGGACATAACGGATCTCTTGTGGTTCTGTTCGTCTTGGAAAAGCGCCCAACGAGCTGGACGCACCAATTAGTCAGTTGGATGGCGAGCCGTCCAACAGGGTCACATCGCTGGGCACGTTAGAGCAGAAGCTCTAGCCGGCGGCGAAGCTGGTCAGGAAGATTCTGCTCGATTTCCTGCACGGCATGGCGCAGCGCCGTACGAAATCCTTCGCGCCCGGCAGCACCATGACTTTTAACCACGATTCCCTGCAACCCCAAGAAGCTGGCACCATTGTGCGCGGCGGGCGTCAGCTCGCCACGCAACTGCCGCAGCAGCGGTAACGCCAGAATACCGACCAGACGCGCGCCCATCGAACGCTTGAACAGTGCCTCGACGCGCTCGCCGACCATCTCGGCCAGTCCTTCGCTGGATTTGAGCAGCAGATTGCCGACGAAGCCGTCGCAGACCGCCACATCGGCATCACCACGAAACAACCCGTCGCCTTCTATGAATCCCCGGTAATTGAGTGCAGGGGTTTGTTGCAACAGTTTAGCCGCGAGCTTGACCTGCTGATTCCCCTTGATCTCCTCGGTCCCGACATTGAGCAAGGCGACCCTTGGGCGATCCACGCCCATGGCACTGGCTGCAACCGACCCCATCAAGGCGAACTGATAGAGTTGCCGTGCATCACAATCGACATTGGCACCCAGATCCAGCAACAGACAGGAACCGCCATGACGGGTCGGAATTGTCGTCACTATGGCCGGCCGATCGATTCCAGGGAGTGTTTTCAACAAGTGGCGTGCCAACGCCATCAGCGCACCGGTGTTGCCCGCACTGACGCACGCGTGCGCTTGACCGTCGCGCACCAGTTCGAGCGCCAGCCGCATCGACGATCTAGGCTTGCCGCGCAAAGCCAGCGCCGGACGCTCATCCATGGAGATGACCTGATCGGCATCGACAATCTGCAGGCGCGACCGATCGACACCGAGGGTGGCGCCGACAAGAGATTCGATAAGGGAACGTTGACCGACAAGGGTCAGATGCAGCGAGGGGAATTCAGCCAGACAGTCGAGACTGGCCGGAACAATGCAGTGGGGACCAAAGTCCCCACCCATTGCATCAATCGCGATGATCGGGGCGGACAAGGATTACTCGTCGGAGCCCTTGTCGATCACCTTGCGACCACGGTAGAAACCTTCCGGAGAAACGTGGTGGCGCAGGTGAACTTCACCGGTGCTCTTTTCTACCGACAGGGCGTTCGGCTCGAGCGCGTCGTGCGAACGACGCATGTCACGGGCGGAACGGGATTTTTTGTTCTGCTGAACAGCCATCTGGATCAACTCCTAAACGTTTGGGTCACGCTTTAACTGCGCCAGCACGCTGAACGGGTTGGACCGCTTAACCTCGTCCTCTGTCGGCTCGGGCTCTTCCAGCCCAGCCGGCGGCTGGCAAATTTCAGGGTCATGGAGTGGAACAATCGGTAGCGCGAGCAAAAGCTCGTCTTCGACCAGCGCCAGCAGATCCAGAGGATCCTCTCCTACTTCCAGCACGTCATAGCCCTTGGGCAGGTGCTGGATATTCGCGCCTTCATTCACGACCGCGTAATCGCACTCACTGTGAATCGGCAGAACAACCTGCTCCAGACAACGCTGGCAAATCATTGTGACATCCACCTCGAGCTCGCTGTGGATCACCACAGACTTCTGCTCGTCGCGCCCAAAGATCAAACGGGCGCGCACCGCACCCCGATCATCCTCAAGAGGATCGGTGAGCCGCTTGAGGCTCGCCAGAGGAATCTCACCTTCAAAGGTGGTTTCCCGGTCGGCGTGCTTGCGCGGATCAACGTGCGAAGGTATCGGTCCTTTAAACATAAGCGCGGCATTCTAGGGATGCACTCTGTCCCTGTCAAAGGAATTCCATCCCGTCTTTTACAGCCGTAACCTACAGCCGCTGCCTATATATAAAGGAAGGAAATAATGCGCCACCTGCTGCTTGCATCCAGCTCGATCTATCGGCGAGAGTTGCTCTCACGCCTGCGCCTGCCCTTCGACCACGCAGCCCCGGACATAGACGAAACACCGCACCCACAGGAGACGGCCGAAGCGCTCGCGCGACGACTGGCAGAACAGAAGACACGTGCGCTTGCGCAGAGCTACCCACAGCACCTGATCATAGGCTCCGACCAGGTTGCGGTGCTCGACCAGCAAATCCTCGGCAAGCCTCTCACCTTCGAGCGCGCCCGCCAGCAACTGCAAGCCGCCAGCGGCAAGCAGGTACGATTCCTTACCGCACTAGCACTGCTTAACGCCGAGAACGGCCACCTGCAGGTGGATTGCATCCCCTTCAGCGTTCAGTTCCGACAATTGAGCGAAGCGCAGATCGACCGCTACCTCGAAGCCGAGCAGCCCTACGATTGCGCCGGCAGCTTCAAGGTGGAAGGACTGGGCATCAGCCTGCTCCGCTCAACCGAAGGCGCCGACCTTACCAGCCTGATCGGCCTGCCACTGATCAGACTGGTCGACATGCTCGCCAACGAAGGCATCGAGGTTCCCTGACTGGCATCAGCGCAGCGTAGGTCCCTGCAAACCGACCCATAGAGCCAGGTGCTCGGCGACACTCGCGCCGAGGCGCTTTGTGAAGCGGTCAAAGGGCGAATCTTTTACCGTGTAGTCCACGATTTCAGGCTCGCCAACCACCTCACGGGCGACATACCCCGTACTGCCCAAGCCATCGATAAGCCCAAGCTCCAACGCCTGTTCTCCCGACCAGATCAGGCCGGAGAACAACTCTGGATGCTCGGCATCCTGCAGCCGATCACCCCGCCCCTGCTTGACGCTGTCGATGAACTGGCGATGAGTAGTACCCAGCACACTCGTCCAGAACTCGGTTTCTTCCGGTTTCTGCGGCTGGAAGGGGTCGAGAAATGCCTTATGCTCGCCCGAGGTATACACGCGTCGTTCCACACCAAGCTTCTGCATGGCATCGACGAAGCCGAAGGTGGCAGCCGTCACCCCGATGGACCCGACCAGACTGGACTTGTCGGCATAGATTTCATCAGCCGCACTGGCGATGTAATAGGCACCAGAGGCACCCAAGTCGGTAATTACGGCGTAAAGCTTGATGGCTGGGTATTCCCCACGCAGACGACGAATCTCGTCATAGATATAGCCAGACTGCACTGGACTTCCACCCGGACTGTTTATCCGCAGTATCACGGCCTTCGTCCCTTCAGCCTCATACGCCGCGCGCAAAGCACCCACGACGTTATCGGCACTGGCCGCCTCATCATCGGCAATCATGCCGCGCACATTGATGACCGCCGTATGGCTGGTACTGCTCTTCTCCTTACCCAATTGCAACAGCGGTGAAAACATCAGCAGCGCGCCGAACAAATAGGCGAAGGTCAACAGCTTGAAGAAGATACCCCAGCGCCTGGCGCGACGCTGCTCTTGCACACCGGCCAGCAACGTCTTCTCCAGCAGACGCCAGCTTCTGCGGTCCTCCTTGTCTCCGTCCGGTGAATTCCACTCATCCGACATAACATTCCACCTCACTGGCATTCCGAGCAGCGAGCCAGCCGCTCAGCTCCTCGAAACGATTGATCATTCGTTGTGGCGAATGCAGCGCCAACACTTCTGGCGCCTGAGCACCATAACTCACAGCAATTGCATCCATTCCGGCACGCTGCGCCATCTGCAGATCGAAAATCGAATCCCCAATCATTACCGCCTGATCGGAGCGCTTGCCGCAATGGGCAAGAATCTCGTCGAGCATCAACGGATCGGGTTTGCTGGCCGTCTCGTCGGCGCAGCGGGTGATATCGAAATAATCTTCCCAGCGATGCGCCGCGAGCACCCTATCCAGACCACGACGACTCTTACCCGTTGCAACCGCCAGCAACAAACCCTGCTCGCGAAACTTCGCAAGCAATTCGACCACGCCGGGAAACAGAGGCGACGGTTGATGTTCCAGCGCCAGGTACTGCTCGCTGTAACGCTGACGGAACACCTCGATCGAAGCCGCACCGGTCAGCTGCGGATAGAGATGAGCAATCGCTTCGGGCAAGGCGAGCCCGATAATACCCTTGACCGCCGCATCGTCGAGCCGAGGCAGATCGCAGGCGTCCGCAGCCTGATGCATCGCCTGGACGATCCGGCCGATGGAATCGGCAAGCGTGCCATCCCAATCGAAGATAAGCAGTTCGCAATTACTCACCCAGGCGCTCCAAGGTATGCGCCCACATCTCGTCCACCGGGGCCTCCAGCGCCAGCTCGCCCCCATCGGGCAGCGGCACCTTTAATGCGTAGGCATGCAGGAAAAGTCGCTTGCCGCCCAGCTCACGAATTTCCTGGGTAAACGTCTCGTCTCCGTATTTGCTGTCGCCCGCGATGCTATGACCGGCATGCCGGGCATGGACCCGGATCTGATGAGTGCGCCCGGTGATCGGCTTGGCCTCGACCAGAGTGGCGAAGTCACCGAAACGGCGTAGCACACGAAACAGGGTCAACGCATCCTTACCCTCCTCACTGACCTCCACCATGCGCTCCCCGGAGCGCAACGTGTTCTTTTCCAGCGGCGCATTGACCTGCTTCTTGCTGGTTTCCCAGCGGCCGCGTACCAGCGCCATATAGCGTTTGTCCACACCATCGCCCCGCAGGGCCTGATGCAGATGCCTCAACATGCTGCGCTTCTTCGCGATCATCAGCAGCCCGGACGTATCGCGATCGAGCCGATGGACCAACTCAAGCTCCTTGGCATCGGGACGCAACTGACGCAGCGCCTCGATCACGCCAAAGCTGAGCCCGCTGCCGCCATGCACGGCGATCCCGGCCGGCTTGTTCATCACGATCAGCGCCTTGTCTTCGTGAACGATGGACGCCTCGAGGCGCTCGAGCAGACCAGCAGCCAGCGGCGCGGGCTCGTCGCGCTCGGGTAGACGAAGCGGCGGCACGCGCACCACATCGCCGGCCTGCAGCTTGTATTCGGGCTTGATGCGCCCCTTGTTCACTCGCACTTCGCCCTTGCGCAGAATGCGGTAGATCAGGGTTTTGGGGACACCCTTGAGCTGCGTGCGGAGAAAGTTGTCAATGCGCTGGCCGGCAAGTTCCGGCGAGACCTCGATCAGCTGGACGCCGGAGGCCTGGGATGGGGTATTGGTCATCGCGGCATCATAGCAATTTCGCCAGTTTGAAGCACTCAAACATTGCTGTTATAGTCCCGAACGCCGCCAAAAGCGGAGTGTCTGCGGATGCCTGTCATATCGCCATCCCTGACGAAGCAAATGTTTGAGGACGTGAGGCTGTCCGACGGGGCTTTCTTCAAGTGCAAAGCCCCGAAACAAGCCCAACGACATGATGCGTGCCCCCGCTGGGGAATCGTGACAATCGCCAACCCGCTCTGGATTCTGCGGGCGGCACCCGATTTTCAAAGGATAAGTGTTGGGTGGAGATGCACAGCCATCGGATTGCGTAGCAAAGGCTTTCACAGACGCGTCATTCCGTCCGCTACCATGGCTGATTCCTCCTCCCTGACCGCAGCTGCTGTTCCGACAGTTAGCAGGAGACGTCGTCGCGACGCTGGCCCTACTGGCCTCACATCGCTAGACACTGGAATGCCTTACAACCATTCCTGACGCACCTGACACCGACCGTGAGAGTCGTGTGTGCCGAACGCCGTTTCCGGAAGCCCGGAAACCGACGGTACTACATGAAAAGAATGCTAATTAACGCAACTCAGCCCGAAGAGTTGCGTGTCGCACTGGTCGATGGACAACGTCTGTTCGACCTCGATATCGAATCGGGCGCCCGTGAGCAGAAAAAAGCCAACATCTACAAAGGCAAGATTACCCGCGTAGAACCAAGCCTCGAAGCGGCTTTCGTCGACTTCGGTGCCGAGCGCCACGGCTTCCTTCCGCTGAAGGAAATCTCCCGCGAATATTTCAAGAAGAGCCCCGAAGGCCGGGTGAACATCAAGGATGTTCTGTCCGAAGGCCAGGAAGTCATCGTTCAGGTAGAAAAGGAAGAGCGCGGCAACAAGGGCGCTGCTCTGACTACGTTCATCAGCCTCGCCGGCCGTTATCTGGTGCTGATGCCGAACAACCCGCGTGCGGGCGGCATTTCTCGCCGCATCGAGGGCGAGGAACGCAACGAGCTGCGCGAAGCGCTCAACGGCCTCGACATTCCGGCCGACATGGGTTTGATCGTGCGTACCGCCGGTCTTGGCCGCAGCAGCGAAGAGCTGCAGTGGGACCTGGATTACCTGCTCCAACTGTGGGGTGCAGTGAAGGACGCGTCGCAAGATCGCGCGCCCTTCCTGATCTACCAGGAATCCAACGTCATCATTCGTGCCATCCGTGATTACCTGCGCCAGGACATCGGCGAAGTACTGGTCGACAGCGTCGAAGCCCAGGAAGAAGCCCTAACCTTCATCCGCCAGGTGATGCCGCAGTACGCGAGCAAGATCAAGCTGTACGAAGACAGCGTTCCGCTGTTCAACCGTTTCCAGATCGAAAGCCAGATCGAGACTGCCTTCCAGCGCGAAGTGAAGCTTCCGTCGGGCGGCTCGATCGTGATCGACCCGACCGAGGCCTTGGTGTCCATCGACATCAACTCGGCACGCGCCACCAAGGGTGGCGACATCGAAGAAACCGCCCTGCAGACAAACCTCGAAGCGGCCGAGGAAATCGCCCGCCAGCTGCGCCTGCGCGACATCGGCGGCCTGATCGTGATCGACTTCATCGACATGACTCCGGCCAAGAATCAGCGCGCGGTGGAAGAGAAGGTTCGCGAAGCACTCGAGGCCGATCGCGCCCGCGTGCAGGTCGGCCGTATTTCCCGCTTCGGCCTGCTGGAAATGTCCCGCCAGCGCCTTCGCCCCTCCCTCGGCGAAACCAGCGGTATCGTCTGCCCACGCTGCAACGGACAAGGCATCATCCGTGACGTCGAATCCCTCTCGCTGGCCATTCTGCGCCTGATCGAAGAAGAAGCCCTGAAGGATCGCACCGCCGAGGTCCGCGCCCGCGTGCCGTTCCAGGTTGCCGCCTTCCTGCTCAACGAGAAGCGCAACGCGATCACCAAGATCGAACTGCGCACCCGTGCGCGCATCTTCATTCTTCCGGACGACCACCTGGAAACACCGCATTTCGAAGTGGTACGCCTGCGTGACGACAGCCCGGAAATTTTGGCCGGCCAGGCCAGCTATGAAATGAGCCCACCAGAAGTCGAGGAGGCTCAGCCGATCAGTTCCACCCGCACACTGGTTCGCCAGGAAGCGGCTGTGAAGGCAGCGCCTCAGCGCAGCGCTCCGGTTCCGACCGAGCCGGCGCAAACCGTAGCGACCGAGCAGAAGCCCGAGCCGAGCCTGTTCAAGGGCCTGGTCAAGTCGCTGGTCAGCCTGTTTGCCGGCAAGGAAGAGCCAAAGCCGGTTGAAGTTGAAAAGAAGCCCGCTTCGCCACGCCAACCGCGCAATGATGAGCGACGCAACGGCCGCCAGCAGAACCGTCGCCGTGACAGCCGCGACGGCCGTGGTCCTCGCGACGAAGAGCGCAAGCCTCGTGAAGAACGCCAGAGCCGCGAGGAGCGCCAGCCGCGTCCGCCGCGCGAAGAGCGCAAACCGCGCGAGCCCCGTGAAACACGTGAGCCTCGCGAGCAGAACGAAACTGTCGAGGCCCAGGAGCAGCAACCGCGCCGCGAGCGCGCTCCACGCGAAGACCGTCAGCCTCGTGAAGAACGCAAGCGTGAACTGCGCGCACCGCTCGACGAGGCCGGCGAATCGCCAGCCGTGGCCAGCGAAGAACGCACCGAACGCAAGCCGCGCGTACCGCGCGAAGAGCGCAAGCCGCGTGTCGAAGAGACAGTGACCGAAGACGAGCTGCAGCAGCAGGAAGAAGGCCACGACGACGAACAATCCTCGGCCGATGGCGAGCGTCCTCGCCGCCGCTCCCGTGGCCAGCGTCGCCGCAGCAATCGCCGCGAACGCCAGCATGATGCCAACGGCAACGAGATCGAATCGGCAGAAGGCAGCGAAGGCAGCGAAGGCGATAAGACCAGTGCGGACGCCGAGCGTGAAGCTCCGGTGAAATCGGCCGATGTGGCCATTGCCGCCACGGCTGCTGCAATCGCCGCCAATACCGCCGATACCGATGCGCAGCCCTTCGAAGAAGCACCTGCCGAGCACACGCCGATCGAAGCCGAGGCGGTACCTGTCGCTGCGGTAAGTGAATCGCTGTCGCCGAACGCGGAAGTCGAGGCGCCGGCCGCGCGGGAGCAGGTCTCTGAGGAACCGACGCCCGAGCCGCTGCTGGAGCCCACCGCTCCGGCAGTCCCGATGGTAGCCGAGACGCCCGCGCTGGCTGAACCTGCGCCCGCTCCGGTGTCGGAACCCGCTGCCGAGCCAGCCGTACCTCAACCGGTCGAGGCTGTGAAGAGCGAAGCAGTGGTCCCGTCGAGCACCGGCCGTGCGCCTAACGACCCACGCGAAGTGCGTCGTCGCAAGCGCGAAGCCGAGCGCCTGGCGCGCGAAGCAGCTGAAGCGCAGGCCGCAGCGGCATCCGAACCGGCAGTGGCAGTAGAGCAACCTCTCGCCACACCAGAGATCGTTGCCAGCGCCCCCGTGGAACTCGAGCAGCCCACAGCCGAGCCATTGCCCGAGCAGGTCGTCGCGCAGCCTGACGCAACCGCGCCTGGCGAAACCGAGCAGACGCTAGAGCAGACGCCTGCGCGCGCACCGCTTGAAACATCTGTGACGGATGAGCAGCCGGCTGACGGCGAGACCGAAGCAGACAAGGACAAGCCCCAAGGCTGATCCTTGAACGAGAAAAAGGGATGCTTAGGCATCCCTTTTTTTTTGGCTCCGAAAGTTCGTACACGTCGCGGAGGCACACCCGATCGGCCCCGCTCGTACCGCGCCCTAAAGCAGGTTCGGCTCGATTTCCAGCTCCACACCGAAACGCTCAAGGATGTCGGCCTGGATGCGCCTGGCCAGGCCAAGCAGCTGACCGCCGGTAGCATTGCCATAATTGACGAGTACCAACGCCTGCAGGCTGTGCACGCCCGCATCGCCATCCCTGAAGCCCTTCCATCCGGCTCGCTCGATAAGCCAGCCCGCAGCGAGCTTCACCCGCCCGTCCGGCTGCGGATAAGCGACCAGATCCGGATAGCGCTCGCGCAACGTCGCAGCCAGCGACGACGCCACCAGAGGATTCTTGAAGAAGCTGCCTGCATTCCCCAGCTCGCGCGGATCCGGCAATTTTTCGCTGCGTATGGCACAAACTGCACGACTCACATCGATCGCCGTCGGCTGGGTGACGCCCTGCTCTGCCAACTTCTGGCGAATCGGGCCATAGTCGAGGTGCAGCCGCCCTTTGCGCTCCAGCGCGAAACGCACACTCAGGATCAGCCAGCGGCCCGGCTCGCGCTTGAACAGGCTGTCGCGGTAATCGAAGGCACATTGCTCCACGGAAAACTCATACACCTCTCCCGAGTGGAGGTTCACAGCCGTCAAGCTGTGCATTACGTCTTTGAACTCGACACCATAGGCGCCGATATTCTGCACCGGCGCCGCGCCTACGGTACCGGGAATCAGACTCAGGTTTTCCAGACCGACCAGACCCAGCTCAAGGCTGCGCAACACGAGCGGATGCCAGGGCTCGCCTGCCTGCGCCTCCAGAATGACCTGATCGCCGTGGTCGGCGACGACGCCGATGCCCCGGTTGACCATTCGCACCACCACCGCCTGCACATCGGAAGTCAGCAACAGATTGCTGCCGCCGCCCAGTATCCACAGCGGCATGCCCAGCTCGCGTGCTGCGGCGCGTATCCGCGGGACGTCCTCATGCGAGCCGGCCTCTGCATACCAGCGCGCCCGCACGTCCAGGCCAAACGTATTGTAGGGACGTAGGCTCACCCATTCCTGCAGCGCCAGACTCACAGAAGCCTCCGGATGTCATCGAGCAATACCTCGCTCCCCCGCTCGACCAGATCGAGGACCCGATCGAAGCCGTCATCCTGACCGTAATAGGGATCGGGCACATCCTCCGGCATCATGCCAACGTGACGCAGGAACAGATCCAGTCTCGCCGCGCTGGCAGCCGGCCTGATCGACCGCAGGTCCGCCAGGTTCTGCGCATCCATCGCCAGGATCAGGTCGAACCGGTCGAAGTCCTCCGGTGAGACCTGACGCGCCCTTAGTGGGCTCAAGTCATAACCGCGAAGGCCGGCGGCGACAGTCGCCCGGCTATCGGGCGCCTTGCCTACGTGCCAGTTCCCCGTGCCTGCGGAGTCGATAACGACCACGCTGTCGAGCCCGGCCTGGCGCAACCTGTGCTGAAACACTGCCTCGACGGTGGGCGACCGGCAGATGTTGCCGAGGCAGACGAAGAGTATTCGCATCAGCCCCCCAGCAACCGTCGCACCCGCTCCAGATCCTCAGGGGTATCGACGCCAGCGGGCGGCGGCTCCACCGCGTCGGCAACATGGATACGCTGCCCATTCCACAGCGCCCGCAATTGCTCCAGCGCCTCGGTGTTCTCCAGCCAGCAAGCCCCCCAGGCGACGAAGTCGGCGAGAAAGCCCGCACGGTAGGCGTAGATGCCGATATGACGCCGGTAGGGCACGTCAGCAGGAAGCCGATCACGGCTACTGGAGAAATCGTCGCGCGCCCAGGGCAAGGGCGCCCGACTGAACGTCAGTGCTAGCCCATCGCGGTCGGTCAGGACCTTGACCACGTTGGGATTGAACAGGCTCGCCGCGTCATGCAGCGGCTCGGCCAGCGTCGCGATCGCCGCCTCGGGATGAGCTGCGAGGTTCGCCGCCACCTGATCGATGACCGCTGGCGGAATCAACGGCTCGTCACCCTGCACATTGACCACGATCGCATCCGCGGCAAGGCCGAGCTGCGCGGCGACCTCCGCCAGACGATCGGTACCGGAGTTGTGGTCGGCACGCGTCATCAGCGCCTCGGCACCAAAGCCGCGGCATGCATCGAGAATGCGCGCATCGTCAGTCGCGACCACTACCCGCGCGGCAGAACTGCTGCTGGCACGCTCCCATACGTGGCGAATCATCGGCTTGCCGGCAATCTCCTGCAGGGGCTTGCCAGGCAGTCGGCTCGAAGCGTAGCGCGCCGGGATCACCACGGTATAGAGGTCGCTCATTTGTCCAGGCGCTCATCCACGTCCAATGTGCGCGCTTCACTTTCCAGCATCACCGGAATCCCATCGCGCACCGGGAAGGCCAGGCCATCGGCGCGGCACACGAGTTCGGTCTTGTCGGCCTCAAGACGCAGCGGCCCCTTGCAAAGCGGGCAGGCCAGGATATCGAGCAGTTTGGTGTCCATGGGCAGTCCTTGATACGCAGCCGACTGCGCAGGCAGATCGGACCGCTATGAATGAGTGGGCAACATGCGAGCCAGCTGGGCGTCGAACCAGGCGACAAAGGCATCCGACGGGGAAGCCTGCACCTTGAGGTAGAACCAGCCAGGCGGTGCGAAGGCCCTGCATTTCACCGCGTCCTTCTCGGTCATCACCACAGGCAGGTCGGGGCTGAAAGCCAGCTGCTCCGGCGTGAACGCGGCGTGATCGGCGAAGGGATGTGCGATCGCGCGCCAGTGTAGCGCCTCGAGCGTGGTGAAGAAACGTTGCGGATTGCCGATCCCGGCCACGGCATGCACCGACTGGCCAGCCGGAAAATGGTCAAGAGGAAAGACTTGATTGCTGCACAGCTCCACCAGCGCCAACGGCTGCAGCCTGAACGAAAAACCATCTGCCGAGTCCGCCGCCGCACCGTTGTACAGCACGGCATCGACCTCGCCGAGCCGCTCGATCGGCTCGCGCAACGGGCCTGCCGGTAGGCAGCGACGATTGCCCAGCCCTCGCGTAGCGTCGACCAGCACCAACTCGAGATCCCGAGCGAGTCGGTAGTGCTGCAATCCATCGTCGCTGAGCACCAGATCCAGTGGCTCGCTTTCCAACAATGCCTGCACGGCTGTAGCACGCTGTGGATCGATCATCAGCGGCACGCCCGTACGCTCTACGATCAGCAGCGGCTCGTCACCCGCCTCGGCGGCCGACTGCCCCCCCTCGACCCTCCAGGGGTGGTTGGGCGGATTCGCACCGTAACCGCGGCTGACAACCCCCACTCGCAACCCGCGGGCGCGGCAATGCTCGATGAGCCAGAGAATGAGTGGCGTCTTGCCAGTCCCGCCGACCGTAATGTTGCCCACCACGATCAGCGGAACCGATGGTCGATAGATATCCCCCTCGCCATCGAGAAAGCGCTGGCGGCGTCGGGTGACCACACCGCGGTACAGCGCCTCCAGCGGCTTCAGCAGCGCCAGCGCCGGATGCCCCTGATACCAGGCCTGCTGCAAGCGATCGGCAAGAGACATCAGGGGGTCGCCTGGGCCTCGACGGTGGTGATGCGCAGATGCGCGATCCCCAGCTTGCCGGCGGCATCCATGGCGGTAATGACCGCCTGGTGAGGCGTCCTGCCGTCAGCGCTGATGACCATCGGCAGGCTGTTGTCGCCACCGGACTCCTTGTTCAGCGCAGCCATCAGGGTCGCCAGGTCGCTTTTGAGCAAGGCACGCCCGTTGAGCGAGTAGTTGCCTTCGGTATCGATCACGACCTCAAGCTGCTTGACATCGGTCTCCTGAGGCGGGGTACCGCTGGCGGCCTCGGGCAGGTCGACCTTCAGTTGCGTTTCACGGGTGAAGGTGGTCGTGACGACGAAGAACAGTAGCAGGATGAACACCACATCGATCAGCGGCGCCAGGCCGATCTCGACGTTCTCCCGGGGTTTACGCCGAAATTTCACGCCTTGCCCTCGCCCAGGTCGACGTCGCGATCGCCCTGCACCACTTCCACCAGCTTGATGGCCTCCTGCTCCATGCCGATGACCAGCTCCTCCACCCGCCGCTGCAGATAGCGATGGAAGAACAGCGCAGGAATGCCAACCATCAAACCGGCCGCCGTGGTGATCAGCGCCTTTGCGATACCGCCGGCCAGCAACGGCGCGTTGGCCATTCCTGAGCCCATGAAGGAACTGAAAATCTCGATCATGCCCAGCACCGTGCCCAGCAGACCCAGCAGCGGTGCGATGCCAGCGATGGTACCGAGGGCGTTGAGGTAGCGATCGAGGTCATGGACGACACGAGCGGCGGCCTCCTCGATGCATTCCTTCATGATCTCACGGCCATGCTTGGAGTTCGCCAGACCGGCCGCGAGGATCTCACCCAGCGGCGAATCGGCGCGCAGCTCCCTCAGCTTCTGGTTGCTGAGCTTCTTTTCCTTGATCCACTTCCATACCTGCCCTAGCAGATGCGGTGGTGTAACCCGGCTAGGACGCAGCGTCCAAAGGCGCTCGGCGATGATGCCGGCGGCGGCGATGGAACACAGAATGATCGGCAGCATGATCCAGCCGCCCGCTTTCACCAACTCCCACACGAGATGAATCCCCCTCCGAAAAGTGGCGCCACTCTAGCATAGGGTCGGGGAACCGCCGTTGGCCGCCGTTCTCATTTTTCCCTCCAGAACCTGCGCTCGGCGCGCAGCCCCTCGGCACCCGACCAGTCGCCAAGCTCAAACCTCACCGCGCCCATTTTCGCCGTATCCAGGAGGGAAACACCAATGGCGTCGAAGCGCTGGACGACGCTGGGATGAGGATGCCCGAAGTTGTTGTGCAACCCGCGCGAAAGCAGTGCGGCCTGCGGTGCTACGGCTTCGACGAAGGCTGGCGATGACGAGCTGCGGCTGCCGTGATGCGGAACCAGCAGCCAGCGAGCCTGCACATCGAAACCACTGCGCAGCAAAGCGCGCTCGGCGGCCACATCGATGTCACCCGTCAACAGCAGCCGCTCGCCATTGGCCTCGACCAACAGCACGCAGGACGCCTGGTTACCGTTGCGAGCCCCCGCCCACAGCCAGGTCGTGAACCGGACGCCATCCCACTCCCAGTGCTCGCCTGCCGTACACTGCTCGGACTTCAGCGTGCGGGGCAGACGTTGTGGCTCGCCGCTCAGAACCCGAGCGACGGGCACCATACGTCTCACCGCAAGTGCTCCGCCAGCATGATCACTGTCGGCATGACTGAGCAACATCGTATCCAGATGCTGGATGCCGAGCTTACGCAACGAGGCACCCACGACACGCTCCCCCAGATCGAAATCGCCGAAACGGGGACCGGCATCGTAGAGCAACGCATGCCCACGGGTTCTTATCAGCAGCGCATTGCCCTGCCCTACGTCGAACATCCAGACCTGCGCCCTGCCCTCAGCCGGGCTCTGCGGGGAGGGATAAAATAGCGGCAACAGCAATACCAGACCCAATGGGCGCAACGGCACCCCCGTCGGCAGCAACGACACGAGCGTTCCAAGCGCGACCAGTATCCAGCCCCAGAGCGGTATGGCCGGCAGCAGCCAGGCCGGCTGCAAAGTCGAAACCCAGCCGAGAAAGGTGAAAAGCAGCGATAACAGGCCGCCTGCAAGCCACAACAGACCTTCGCCTATCCAGGGCAGCGGTAACAACAAAGAACCGAGCAGCGCCGTAGGCACCACCAGCAGCGAAACGCCTGGCACGGCGATCAGGTTAGCCAGGGGCGCAGTCAGGCTCACCGGCAAACCCAGCGCCATCATCAAGGGCACCAGCCCTAACGCCATGCTCCACTGAGCCCTGAGCAGGGTTTGCCATCCGCTCCAGGCGCCGAGTCGGCCACGAAACACCCATGCCAGCAGCGCGACCGCGCCGAATGACAACCACAGGCCGGGCTGAAGAACCGCTAGCGGCTCGAGCACCAGCACGACGAGGAAGGCACACAACAGCGGCATCCAGACGCCCAATTGCCGGTATCGCAACCTCCAGAGCAACACCGCCGCGACCATCAGACAGGCCCGACGTACCGGAACATCGAATCCGGCTAGCCAGGCGTAGCCCAGTGCGCCGCCCAGCGCGAGCCCGCACGCCCATGGCAACCAGGGCAGTCGCCGTGGCCAGAGCCCGAACCTCGAGAGCAGTGCAACCGCGCCATACAACAACCCGGCCAGCATGCCGACATGCTGGCCGGATATGACCATCAGATGGACGGTGCCGGTGTCCTGCAGGACGCGCCAGTCGCCAGCAGTGAGGCCCGATGAATCGCCAACCACCAGCGCTGCAAGAGCCCCTTCTCGCCCGAACGCATCGACGCACATCAACCGGCTGCGCAGCGCATCGCGAACGGAACGTACACCCTGCGCGGCCTGCAATCGGTGTCCGGCCTTGATGGTTCCGGTGGCGCCGATGCGACGCGCGAGGAGCCAGGCTTCGTAATCGAACGACTGCGGATTAATCAGTCCGTGGGGACGCTTGAGCGTTGCCGCTACCCGCCAGCGCTCTCCGGCCTGAATCGACGGACCGCCATACCAGGCGAGCCGGAGGCGCGAGGGCAGCCCGGCGTGACGCGAGTCGATCTGCTCGAGTTCGAATCGCACCACGCGCGACTCGACTGCCGGCAACCCGACCACCGTGCCTTCGAGCCAGAAGGTGCGGCCATCCAGCGATGCCGGCAGGCGATCATTCATCGCCCAGTGCGCGTTGAGGCAGGCCCAACCGAACCCGATACAGAGGAGCCCGAGCAGGCGCAGCCTTGGCCATGCGAGTAGCAGCCCAGCCGACAATAACGCGATCACACCCCAGAGAGGCGGCAGTGTGGGCAGAAAGCGAAGCAGGACCAGTCCAGCCGCCAGCGCCAACATCCCTGTGCGCATATCGAGACTCCATCCTCAAGAACGGCAACCGCACGCCGTTAAACCAGCACGACACATCGCGCATCCTGCGCTTTGGGTTCCGATGCAGTACCTGCATGGTCGAACCAACCACAACCGCCGTTTCGCATAGACGTATTGTCACAAACGTGGCCAACGTCGCTGCCCGTTTCAAGGCATAATCAACAGGCTTCAGGCTGCCAGAGAATCTCATGCCGCGTCGCTTTTTCAAACGCTATCTGCCGCACCCGGATCGCATCAAGGGAAACAAATCCCTGCGATTTCTGGGCACGCTGATCCACGACCCGAACCTCTGGCATCTGAACCGTCATTCGGTTTCGAGAGCGATGGCCATCGGCCTGTTCTGGGCGATGATTCCGATTCCGATGCAGATGCTCACTGCCGCCGCCTCGGCTGTGCCCGCCCGGGCCAACCTGCCGATGGCCGTCGGGCTGGTATGGCTGACCAATCCGCTGACGATGCCGGCTGTCTTCTATTGCAACTACAAGGTCGGCACCTGGCTGATGGGTACGCCGGCCTTCGACATGCCTGCCGAACTGAGCCTGGCCTGGATCCGCAGGCTGCTGGAGACGCACTGGCAACCCCTTTATCTTGGGTCACTGGTGCTCGGCGTGGTGTTGGCGGTCCTCGGCTACGTGCTTACGCAGGCCTACTGGCGCTGGTGGGTCGGCAACAACTGGCGCAAGCGCCGCGCCGCACGCCAGGCCCGCGGCCACTAAAGGCCGCGGAGCACCAGCTATTCGTAGCGCAGCGCTTCGGCCGGCTGCGTCTGCGCTGCCCGCCAGGCAGGATAGATCGTCGCCAGAAAGCTCATGGTCAACGCCGCAAAGGCGACCAGCGCAACGTCGGCGACCTGCAACTCGGAGGGCAACGTGTTGATGACGTATACCTCCGAACTGAATACGTGCTGCCCGGTCAGGCGCTCCAGCCAGGAGACCAACTCGCTGACGTTGAGCGCAGCCAGCACACCCAGCAGCGTGCCGGCGAAGGTGCCGGTAAAACCAATGATGCTTCCCTGGACCATGAAGATTGCCATGATCTGACGCGGCGTCGCCCCCAGCGTGCGCAGGATGGCAATGTCGGCGCGCTTGTCAGAGACCACCATGATCAGCGTCGCGATGATGTTGAACGCCGCGACCGCGACGATGAGCATCAGCAGCAGACCGATCATGGTCTTTTCCATTTTCATCGCACTGAACAGGCTACCCTGGCTGTGGGTCCAGTCCTCGGCGCGATACTCCGCGCCAAGTTCGGCAGCGATCTGGCTCGAGACCTGAGGCGCCCGGAACAGCTCCGCAAGCTTCAATCGCACCGACTGCACCTGGCCCGGCTCCCAGCGCAGGATGCGCGCGGCATCGGAGCGATGGATCATCGCCATCGTCCCATCGAGATCGGCCCCTACCTTGAACACGCCAACCACGTTCAGGCGCTGCATCCGCGGAGTGATACCACCCGGCGCGGAGCTCACTTCGGGCACGATCAGGGTCAGCTTGTCGCCGAGGGAAAGTCCGAAACGACGCGCCGTCGCCAACCCGATGACCACACCGAACTCATCGGCCTTCAGATTCTCCAGACTACCGGCGACCATTCGCGACGCGGCAATGGAAATCCCGGCCTCGGCCGAAGGTTCGACGCCGCTGACCTGGATAGGCTGCATGTGCCCCTTGTAGGACAGCATCCCCTCGAGCTGAGTGAGCGGCGCCGTGGCGAGCACTTCTGGATGCGACTGCGCCCGCCTGGCCAGCGACTGCCAATCGTCCAGCGGACCCGCTCCGGCGATGGTTGCATGCGGCACCATCCCGAGGATGCGTGAACTCATTTCGCGCTGGAATCCATTCATCACCGAGAGCACCACGATCATCGCCAGCACGCCCAGAACCAGGCCGATCATCGAGGTAAGCGAAATGAACGAGATGTAATGGTTGCGGCGCTTGGCCCGCGTATAGCGGCTGCCGATAAAAAGACTCAGGGGCCGGAACATCAGGCAGCCACCAGACGACCGTCTTCCAGACGCAGCACGTGGTCCATTTGCGCCGCCAGTTGCTGATCGTGCGTCACCACCAGAAAGGCGGTCCGCAGCGACGCGCTCAGCTCTAGCATCAGATCCTGAATGCCTTGCGCGGTGTGGTGGTCCAGGTTGCCGGTGGGCTCATCGAGCAACACCAGGGCCGGCTGGTTCACCAGCGCCCGGGCGATGGCGACGCGCTGGCGTTCGCCACCCGAGAGTTCGGCGGGCTTGTGGGCCAGTCGGTGGCCGAGTCCTACACGCTCCAGCAGCTCGGTGGAGCGACGGCGCGCCTCGGGAATGCCGGTCTTGCCGATCAGCAGCGGCATGCACACGTTTTCCAGCGCGGTGAACTCGGGCAACAGGTGATGGAACTGATAAACGAAACCGAGCGCGCGGTTACGCAGAAGCCCGCGTCCCTTCTCGCTCAGCGCGGAAAGCTCTTCGCCTGCCAGCCAGACACTGCCCTCGCTCGGCGTATCGAGGCCACCCAGGAGATTCAGCAGCGTACTTTTCCCCGAGCCGGAGCTGCCGACGATGGCCACTCGCTGGCCGGGGAACAGCTCGAGTTGCAGATCCGAAAGCACGTTGACCGATTCAGGGCCCTGCTCGTAGCGCTTGCCCAGGTTGCGGCAACTCAGAACGGCTTTTTCATGCATAACTGCTCACTCATAACGTAGCGCCTCTGCCGGCTGGGTTCGTGCGGCGCGCCAGGCGGGGTAAAGGGTCGCGAGAAAACTCAGGACGAGCGCTGCACCGCAGACCAGCACTACGTCCTCGGCCATCAGCCGCGAAGGCAAATAATCGATGAAGTACACGTCGGCACTGAGAAACTTGTGCCCGAGCACGCGCTCGAGGGCAGAGATCCAGCTGCTGATGTTGAGCGCCGCGAGCATTCCCAGCACGGCGCCGATCAGGGTGCCGACCACGCCGATCACGGTGCCCTGGACAATGAAGATGCCCATGATCTGGCGCGGCGTCGCGCCAAGGGTGCGCAGAATGGCAATGTCGCCGCGTTTGTCGGTCACCACCATCACCAGCATCGAGATGATGTTGAACGCCGCCACCGCGACGATCAGCAGAAGGAGCAGACCGATCATGGCCTTTTCCATTCGGATCGCCTGGTACAGGTTGCCATGGGTACGGGTCCAGTCGCGCGAATAGAAGTCCTGCCCGGCCTGCCCCGCCAGTTCCCAGGCGATCCGAGGCGCCTGGAACAGGTCCTCGAAACGCAGCCGCAGCCCCTGCACCTGATCGGGCTTCCAGCGATGCAAGCGAGCCAGATCGGTGATATTGGCCATCGCCACGAAACCATCGATCTCGCCCGCCCCCACATGGAAGATGCCACTGACCGTGAAGCGCTTCATCCGGGGAAACATACCGGCCGGCGTTACCGTCACTTCGGGCGCGACGAAGGTGATCTTGTCGCCAATGCCCACGCCGAGCTTCTGCGCCGCTCGATCACCAATGACGATGGCGAACTCGCCGGGCTGCAACGAATCGAGCGACCCTTGCTGGAAGAAGCGGTCGATGATCGACACGTTGCGCTCGAGGGCTGGATCGACCGCATTGATCAGCACCTTCTGGACGTTGCCCTCGTTGGTCAACAACCCCTGCATCTGGATGAAGGGAGCGATACCGGTGACCTGGGGTTGATCTTGGAGACGCTCGGCAAGCGTTCGCCAATCGTCGATCGGCTGAGCGCTCTCAAGGGTCGCATGGGGCACCATGCCCAGCACGCGGGTACGCATCTCATGGTCGAAACCGTTCATGACCGAGAGCACGAGGATCATCACCAGCACGCCGAGCGCCAGCCCGACCATGGAGGTGAAGGAGATGAAGGAAACGAAGAGGCTGCGGCGCTTGGCGCGTGTATAGCGCGCCCCGATGTAAACGGACAGCGGTCTGAACATAAAGGACGGGTTCGCTGGCGGAAGGAATACGTGCTTCTGACTGACGCGACCGGCGACTGATACACTCAGGCGACCACTGCTGGCCATGGTATCGCCATGTCGACACAAGACAATGAAGAACGCCGCGAATACTACCGCATAGAGGATAGGGTCGCACTGGAAATCGTCCCGCTACCCCGGGACCAGGTAGCTGAAGATGACAATATCGGCCACTCCCCGCCGCTGTTCAATCTGCTCAGCGAACTGCACCGGCTCGACTTCGAAGCGCAGCACCTGCTACGCCAGATCGGCGAGAGCAATCGCACGCTGGTGAACTACCTCAAGGTACAGAACAGGCGCATCGACCTGATCGGCCAGGCACTGGCGCAAGACCTGCTGAAGGATCTAGGCGAATCCAGAGCCGTAGTGCTGTCCGAGGGCGGCCTCAGGTTCGGTCACCCGAAGCCGTTCGAAAAAGGCGAGCGGCTGCTGCTCAAAATGGTATTGATGCCCCAGGCGATGGGCCTCGCGCTGCAGGCACGGGTTCTCTACTGCCAGGCCTGCGAAGACGGGCAATATGAGATCGGAACCGAATTCGAAGCGTTGACTGATGCACAGCGGCAATTGCTGGCTCGGCATATCCTGAAAAAACAGGCGCAACAGAGACGCCTGGCCCGCGAACTTCCTGAAGGGATTTAAGATGCTCCGCCCGCTATCGTTATCGCTAGTCCTCCTGTTTTCGTCAGTCGCCTTTGCCGACACCCTCTACATTCCAGTCGGCGAACAAGGCGCCCCCAGCCTGCCCCTACCGCACCGTGGCGAATCCAAAAGCCGTGTGCTCGAGCGCTTTGGCCTGGCGGACAAGGAACATCCCAGCGTTGGTAAACCACCTATCACGCGCTGGGACTACCGGGAGTTCACGGTCTATTTCGAGAGTGATCGGGTGATAAACAGCGTGATCCATCATCGACCTCGAACCCAGCCTCAGACGGGACAACTGCCGTGACCCTCATCTACGGCCATCGCGGCGCCAAAGGCGAAGCCCCGGAAAATACTCTGGCCAGCTTCCAGAAATGCCTCGAGCACGGCGTGCGCCGCTGCGAACTGGACCTGCACCTCTCGCGCGATGGCGAGCTGATGGTGATCCACGACCCCACCCTCAAGCGCACTACTGGGCGCCGCGGCAAGGTGGTGGAGCACACTGCGGACGAGCTCATCGAATACGATGCCCGATATGCCGGCCCCGCCTGGAAACAGGTCTGCCCAATCCCGCGCCTGGAAGAACTGTTCGAAAAATGCGCATTCGAGCATTGGCAGCTGGAGGTCAAGAGTGCTTCGCGGGCACGCGCCGAGCGTACTGTGCTGGCGATCAAGGCCTTGGCCGAGCGCTATGCGCTGCTGGACAAGATCACCGTCACCTCGAGTTCGCGCGAAGTACTCAAAGCCCTTCAGCGTGCCGCACCAGAGCTCTCGCGCGGCCTGGTGGCCGAATACACCTGGCTCGACCCGCTGAAGGTCGCCAAACAGTACGATTGCGAGCTGCTGGCGCTGAAATGGACCTTGTGCAGCCCCGAGCGTGTCGCCAAGGCGCAGCAGCAAGGCCTTCACGTCTCGGTATGGACGGTCAACGATCCGGCGTTGATGCGCCGATTGGCCGACCAGGGTGTCGACAGTCTGATCACAGACTTCCCTGGGCTTGCCAGCACAACGCTTGGATAGAACCGACCGCCATGGCGCGTGGCTTGCCCACGCGCCGGTTCCTGATCAGAAGCTTTCCCGGTTCGGCCACTGCCAGTCGCGAGAATGCTCGAAGGGGTCGCCCCCACCCGGCTCAGGCCACCGGGCGGAGCCGCTCAAAAAAGCCGGTTCAGACCATCGAACGCAGCGACCCGATAAGCTTCAGCCATCGTCGGGTAGTTGAAGGTAGTGTTGACGAAGTACTTCACGGTATTGGCTTCGCCCGGCTGGTTCATGATCGCCTGACCGATGTGGACGATCTCCGACGCCTGATAACCGAAGCAATGCACACCCAGGACCTGCAACGTCTCGCGGTGAAAAAGGATCTTCAGCATGCCGACCGGCTCGCCGGATATCTGCGCACGCGCCATCCCCTTGAAGAATGCCTTGCCGACTTCGTACGGGACCTTGGCCTGCGTCAGCTCACGCTCGTTCTTGCCGATCGAACTGATCTCAGGAATGGTGTAGATCCCGGTCGGTACGTCGTCGACGAACCGCCAGCTGTCGTTCTGCACGATGCTGCCGGCAGCCGAGCGCCCTTGGTCGTAAGCGGCACTGGCCAGCGCCGGCCAACCGATCACATCACCGGCTGCATAGATGTTGCTGGCCTCGGTCCGGTAGTGCTCGTCGACCTGGACTTGGCCACGACTGTTGACCTTGACCCCGATGTTTTCCAGGCCCAGCTTGTCGGTATTGCCGGTCCGACCGTTGCACCAGAGCAGCGCGTCGGCCTTGATCTTCTTGCCTGACTTCAGGTGCAGGACCACGCCATTGTCCAAGCCCTCGATACGCTCGTACTCCTCGTTGTGGCGAATCAGTACGTTGTTGTTACGCAGGTGATAGCTCAGGGCGTCGGAAATTTCAGCATCGAGGAAGCTGAGCAGCTGGTCGCGGTTGTCGATCAGATCGACCAGTACGCCAAGGCCGCTGAAGATCGAGGCGTATTCGCTGCCGATCACACCGGCTCCGTAGATGATCAAGCGGCGCGGGGTGTGACTCAGTGTCAGGATCGTATCGCTGTCGTAGACACGCGGGTGACTGAAGTCGATATCCGCAGGGCGATAAGGCCGTGAACCGGTAGCGATGATGATCTGAGGCGCAACGAGTTTTTCTACCACGCCGTTGTTGCAGACCACCTCGACGGAGGACTCATCGGCGAAGCTGGCGGTGCCGAAGAAGAGATCGATACGGTTGCGCGCGTAATAGCCGGTCCGCGAGGTGACCTGCTTGGAGATCACCTTCTCCGCGCTTTTCAGCACGTCAGGGAAAGAGAACCAGCGTGGCTCGCCAATCTGGCGAAACAGCGGGTTGGTGTTGTACTGCATGATCTGCCTAACCGAATGGCGCAGGGCTTTGGAGGGGATGGTCCCCAGATGGGTGGAGTTGCCCCCCACTTGCGGTCGACTGTCGACCACTGCCACCTTGCGCCCGGCCTTCGAGGCGTTCATTGCCGCCCCTTCTCCCGCCGGACCCGAGCCCAGAACGACCACATCGTAGTTATAGACAGCCATATTTACTCCTGATAACGCGCCGGCGTGCCCTTGGGGCGCCAGCGCAGTCGACCAATCCGTAGATGAAACGGGGTTGAGGCAGGGCCTCTAGAACGGCGCACTATGCCTGACCGGCGAGGCCGAAAAACAGGGGCGGTGCAGCACCGCCCTGTCATTTTCTATTGCTTGGTAGCGTCGTATGCCAATGCCGCGTTGGGATTGCCCTTACCTTCGGCATTCACTTCTTCGCATTTCTCGCGACTACCACCACAGATCGAACACTCTTTCTCGATACCGAGGTTGGCGATGCCGCCACACGAGCCGGCAATGGGCTTGCGCCCCATGATCACGCCAATGGCCATACCGAACACAACGATCAGCATGACGGAAAAAACCAGAAGCCAGGTCATTGATTACCTCCCGCACCGAACAACTTGTCGAAAGCCTCGGTGCTTTTGGTTACAAACCCTTCTCCTTCACGAATCACAAAGAAAGAAGGAATGGAATTTTCGGTAGCAAAGTCGAAGCCGCGCTCCGGTCCCAGAACCATGAGCAGGGTAGACAACCCATCAGCCAGAAGAGTCGAGCGGTCGGCAACGGTTACAGCGGCGAGCCTATGGGCTATTGGAGCACCGGTACGGGGATCGATGGTATGAGAATATCGTTGCCCGTCGCGCTCGAAATAGTTGCGATAGTCGCCCGATGTCGAAATTCCATACCCGTCCAGCTCGATCACCCGCTGGGCTACACGCTGGTCATCACGCGGCTCCTCGACACCGATACGCCATGCCGAACCGTCCGGCTTGAGCCCTTCGGCCTTGAGCTCCCCAGTGATCTCGACGAGATAGCTGGTCACCCCGAGCGACTTAAGGCGCTCGGAGACGCGATCGACCGAATATCCGGCAGCGATGCTGTTGAATTCCAGCTGCGCCGGCGCATCCTTGCAAAGCTGCTCACCGTCACGCCGAAAATGCCCCAAGCCGGTCAATGCCCTGGCTTCGGCGATAGCCTCGTCGCTCGGCACGCCCTCCCCCTTGGCTCGGGGACCGAAGCCCCAGAGATTCAGCAGCGGCTCCAGGGTGGGATCGAATGCCCCGTCGCCCTGGGCAGATAGCTGGCGACTGACTTCAAGCAGTTCGAATATCGAAGCGGGCATCGACTGGCAACTGCTTGCCGGCATGTCGTTGAACCGCTCGATATCGGAATCGTTTCGATAGGTCGAAAGCTCCTGGTCGATCTGCTCGAGAATCGCCTCTGTCGCCCTCTGCAATTCCGCCTTGTCGGGCACGCCGTGGGACTTCACGTATTTGACGCTATAGGTGCTGCCTTGGGTCGGCCCGGAAAAGCTTTGGATCGTGTCTTGAAATAAACAGCCCGTCAGGGCTGTCGCCAGAGCGACAGCGATGACGGGCCGGATCAGCGCTACCGACATGCTAGCCGCCGAAGTCGTCGAGCAGGATGTTCTCCGGCTCCACACCCAGGTCGGTCAGCATTTTGATCACCGAAGCGTTCATCATCGGCGGACCGCACATATAGAATTCGCAGTCCTCGGGTGCCGGATGATCCTTGAGGTAGTTCTCGTACAGCACGTTATGGATGAAGCCCGTGGGGCCCTGCCAGTTGTCTTCGGGTAGCGGATCGGACAACGCCAGATGCCACTCGAAGTTCTCGTTCTCGGCCTGCAGCTGGTCGTATTCCTCGACATAGAAGGCTTCGCGCATGGAGCGCGCGCCATACCAGAAACTCATCTTGCGCTTGGACTTCAGGCGCTTGAGCTGGTCGAAGATATGCGAGCGCATCGGCGCCATCCCGGCACCGCCGCCGATGAAGACCATCTCGGCATCGGTATCCTTGGCGAAGAACTCACCGAACGGCCCGTATACCGTGACCTTGTCGCCCGGCTTGAGGCTGAACACCCAGGACGACATCTTGCCCGGCGGCAAGTGATCCTTGCCCGGCGGCGGCGATGCGATACGGATGTTGAACTTCACTATGCCGACTTCTTCGGGATAGTTGGCCATGGAATAGGCCCGAATGACCGTCTCGTCGACCTTGGACACGTATTTCCACTGGTCGAACTTGTCCCAGTCGCCGCGATATTCTTCCTGGATATCGAAGTCCTTGTAGCGAACCTCGTGAGGCGGGCACTCCAGCTGCACGTAGCCACCGGCGCGGAAGTTGACGTTCTCGCCCTCGGGCAACCTGAGGGTAAGTTCCTTGATGAAGGTGGCGACGTTGGGGTTGGACTCGACGGTGCACTCCCATTTCTTGACGCCGAACACCTCTTCGGGAACGTCGATCTTCATGTCTGCCTTGACCGGCGTCTGGCACGACAGGCGCCAGCCTTCGCCGGCTTCACGGCGGGTGAAGTGCGACTCTTCGGTGGGAAGCATCTCGCCACCACCGCTCTCGACGATGCACTTGCACTGGGCGCAGGTACCGCCGCCGCCACAGGCGGACGAGAGGAAGATATTGTTGGCCGCCAGGGTCTGCAGCAGCTTGCCGCCAGCCGGTACGGTGATGGTTTTCTCGCCGTTGATTTCGATGCTCACGTCGCCGCTATTAACCAGCTTGGCGCGGGCGGCGAGAATGATCGCCACCAGCAACAGCACGATCACGGTGAACATGCCGATGGCGAGGAAGATTTCGTAACTCATCTGTTCATCCGTCCTTACAGCTGTACGCCAGAGAAAGACATGAAGCCCAGCGACATCAGCCCGATGGTGATGAAGGTGATCCCCAGCCCTTGGAGGCCGGCCGGAACATCGCTGTATTTGAGCTTCTCGCGAATACCGGCCAGCGCGGCGATCGCCAGCGCCCAGGACACACCGGCGCCGACGCCGTAAACGGCGCTCTCAGCCAGGTTGTAGTCCCGCTCGACCATGAACAGCGAACCACCGAGGATGGCGCAGTTCACCGTGATCAGCGGCAGGAACACCCCAAGGGCGTTGTAGAGCGACGGCACGTACTTATCCAGCGTCATTTCAAGGATCTGCACGATGGCCGCGATCACGCCGATGAAGGTCAACAGGCCGAGAAAGCTCAGGTCCGCATCAGGCAGACCGGCCCAGGCCAGCGCGCCCTCCTTCAGGAAGTAGCTGAAGATCAGGTTATTGACCGGCATGGTGATGCCGAGCACCAGAACCACCGCGATGCCGAGCCCGATGGCGGTCTCCACTTTCTTGGAAATCGCGATGAACGTACACATGCCGAGGAAGAACGCCAGCGCCATGTTCTCGACGAACACCGCGCGGACGAACAGGCTAATGTAATGTTCCATCAGTAGGCCTCCTTGTTCGAAACCTGGGGCGCCATCTTGAATGCCGGTTGCTCGAGTTGAGAAGTCTTCCAGCTGCGAATGCCCCAGATGAACAGACCGATCAGGAAGAACGCCGAAGGCGGAAGCAGCAGCATGCCGTTGGGCAGGTACCAGCCCCCGTCGTTCACGACCGGCAGGATGGTGTAGCCCGCAAGCTTGCCCGAGCCGAACAGCTCACGAATGATTCCTAGCGCGATGAGCATGGCGCTGTAGCCCAGACCGTTACCGATCCCGTCGAAGAACGACAGCAGCGGTGGATTCTGCATCGCAAAGGCTTCGGCACGCCCCATCACGATGCAGTTGGTGATGATCAGGCCGACGAATACCGACAGCTGTTTGGACAGGCTGAAGGCATACGCCTTGAGTATCTGATCCACCAGGATCACCAGCGAGGCGATGATGACCATCTGAACGATCATGCGGATGGAGCTCGGGATCTGCCGACGGATCATCGAGACGAACAGGTTGGAGAACCCCGTCACCATGGTCAGACAGACCGACATCACCAGAGCGGTCTTGAGGTTGGAGGTTACCGCCAGCGCGGAACAGATCCCGAGGATCTGCAGGCCGATGGGGTTGTTGTTGAAGACCGGGTTGAACAGGACTTCACGATAGGTTGGAAGCGACATGGATCAAGCCTCCCCTGCACGCAGGTTTCGAATGAAGGGACCGAAGCCATCCTGCCCCAGCCAGAAATGCAGCAAATGGTTGACACCATTGCTGGTTAGCGTTGCCCCGGCCAGCGCATCAACCTGATGTTCGGCGTTCGGACTGCGCGGATCGACACCACCCTTGACGACCTGTACGGCCAGGTCGCCGTTCTGGTCGAAAATGGTCTTGCCGGGCCACTGGCCCGTCCAGCGCGGGTTGTCGACTTCACCTCCCAGGCCGGGCGTCTCGCCGTGCTGGTAGAAGCCCATGCCGACCACGGTATTGAGGTCGCCCTTGAGCGCGATGAAGCCATAGAGCGTCGACCACAGACCGTAGCCGCGAACCGGCAGGATGATGGTATCGAGTTCGCCATCGTTCTCGATCAGATACACCGTGGAGTAACGCTCCAGGCGCTTGATCGAGGCGATGTCCTGCTCGGGCGGGACCGGGCTGGACAGCGATGGATCACGCGCCGCGCGCAGCGGATCGAAGGTTTCCGGATCCTGCGCGTCGCTGTAGGTGCCGGTTTCTAGTTCGACAACACGAGCGGTGATGGTGCTCTGGTACAGCTCCTTGATCTGGTTCGCCGACATGCCAGGCTTGCTCAGGCCAGCGATGGCCAGAATGCTGCGCTGCTTGTCGAGCAGGCGATTTTCCACTTGCGTGGGCTTGAGGGCCACGGCCGCACCGGCCACGAAGACCGAGCAGACCAGGCAGACCAGCAGCGCTACCGTCAGCGTGCGGGCGGTGGATTCTTTCTGACTAGACATTACGTGCCAGCCTCCGCTTGATGTTGGCCTGAATGACGAAATGGTCAATCAGCGGTGCAAACAGGTTGGCAAACAGGATCGCCAGCATCATGCCTTCCGGGAAAGCCGGGTTGACGACGCGGATCAGCACCACCATCACCCCGATGAGGGCGCCGAAGATCCATTTGCCGGTATTGGTCATCGAGGCCGAAACCGGATCGGTGGCCATGAAGATCAGACCGAAGGCGAAACCACCCACGACCAGGTGCCAGTACCACGGCATGCCGAATAGCGGATTGGTCTCCGAGCCGATCAGGTTGAACAGCGAGCTCAACGCGATCATGCCCAGCATGACGCCCGAAACGATGCGCCAGGAGGCGATCTTGGTCGACAGCAGCACGGCGCCACCGATCAGGATCGCCAGCGTGCTGGTCTCGCCGATCGAACCGTGGATGGTGCCCACGAAAGCGTCCATCCAGCTGATGCCGTTGCCGATCACGTTCTCGATGCCGCCTGCGGCCGTGAGGCTGAGAGCGGTGGCGCCGGAGAAACCGTCGACCGCCGTCCAGACCTCGTCACCGGACATCTGCGCCGGGTAAGCGAAGAACAGGAACGCACGGCCGGTCAGGGCCGGGTTCAGGAAGTTCTTGCCGGTACCGCCGAACAGTTCCTTGCCGATCACCACACCGAAGCTGATACCCAGCGCGACCTGCCAGAGCGGAATGGTCGGCGGAAGAATCAACGCGAACAGCACGGAGGTAACGAAGAACCCTTCGTTGACTTCATGCTTGCGTATGGTGGCGAACAGTACTTCCCAGAATCCGCCGACAATGAAGGTCACCGCGTAGACGGGCAGGAAGTAGGCAGCGCCCTGGATGAAGTTATCCCAGAAGCTGTTCGGATCGAAGCCCGCCAGTGCGCCGATCAGTGCGAAACGCCAGCCTTCCTGGGCTTGCAGCAGTTCACCGTTGGCGGCGTAGATCAGGTTGGCCTGGTAGCCGGTGTTCCACATGCCGAAGAACATCGCCGGGAAGGTGCACAGCCAGACGGTGATCATCATCCGCTTGAGGTCGATGCCGTCACGCACGTGCGCCGTGGTCTTGGTCACGCTACCGGGGCGATAGAGAAAGGTGTCCAGCGCCTCGTAGAGGGCGTACCACTTCTCGTGCTTGCCACCTTTTTCAAAGTGGTGCTCGATCTTGTCGAGGAATGCGCGAATGCCCATGACTTAACCCTCCTTCTCGATACGGGTCAGGTTGTCCCGCAGGATCGGGCCGTATTCGTATTTACCGGCACAGACATAGGTGCACAGCGCCAGATCCTCTTCATCGAGCTCGAGGCAACCGAGCTTCTGAGCCAACTCGGTATCGCCGACGATCAAGTACCGCAGCAGTTGCGTCGGCAGAATGTCGAGCGGCATCACTTCTTCGTAATTGCCGACCGGCACCATAGCGCGAGGACTGCCATTGGTCGTGGTGGACAGCGCGAATTTCTTGCTGCCCATCAGCTTGGAGATATAGATGTTGAGAATCGAATGCTTGTCGCCACCGGCACGCAGGTAGTGCAGCATTTCCCGCTCGTTACCCTCGCGCAGGCAGGACACCTGCTGGTGATAGCGACCGAGGAAGGCGAATGCGCCCCGGGCGGTGCGCCCGCCGAGCACGGAGCCGGAAACCACGCGATTGACGCCTGCCTGCAGCTCACCTGCCGTAAGCTCCTCGAGATTGGCACCCAGGCGGGTGCGCAACAAACGGGGTTTCTCGACGACGGGACCGCCCAGCGCCACGACGCGCTCGACCGAAAGACGGCCGGTGGTGAACAGCTTGCCGATCGCGATCACATCCTGATAGCCGATATGCCAGACGCTCTTGGAGGCGCTGACCGGATCGAGGAAGTGAATGTGCGTTCCTGCCAGTCCCGCCGGGTGCGGGCCGGAGAAGACTTCAGTCTTGACGTTGGCCAGCGTTTCACCGGGCAGCGAGGCGTTTTCAGCCTTGCAGAGGAACACGCGAGCCAGTTTTCCGAGGACGCTCAAGCCCGCTTCGAAAGCCTGCGCCTGCTCGCCGATGATCACCGTCGGGTCCGCTGCCAGCGGATGGGTATCGATGGCGGTGACGAATATCGAGTTCGGCGTGGCATCGATCGCCGGCACCTTGCTGAACGGACGCGTCCGCAGCGCGGTCCATAGACCCGACTGCTGGAGATTCTCGCGCACCTGCTCAGCCGTCAGAGCTCCCAGAGCCGACGCCTCGTACTGGGCGAAGGTCAGCTCTTCGTCCCCTTCGAGGTCAATCACCACCGACTGCAGAACCCGCTTCTCGCCTCGGTGGATGGCGCTGACGACACCCGCCCCAGGGGCCGTGAAGTGTACGCCCTCGGTCTTCTTGTCGGAAAAGAGCAACTGCCCCAGCTTGACCCGATCACCGACCTGAACGGCCATGGTCGGTTTCATCCCCGGGTAGTCGAAGCCAATCACGGCGACGCTGCGCACCGGCCTTGCGGCCTCGATGTGCTGCGCCGGCGCTCCCGCTATGGGCAAATCAAGCCCACGTTTTATTTTGATCATCGGTTTGCCTAACCACTGATTTGGAAAACTTTCAGAGCCGGCATTGGCGCAAAGTCGCATTGCGCTATCCCCGTCATTGCAGTAATGACGCGGTTTCTGCGGCGGACTCAGGTAAAAAATCCGCCCGATTATAGAGGTCATGCACCGGAACTGACCACCCAAGGCGATCCATTTTTTCTATTCGACAAATCCCCATAGACCATGGAGCAAGCGCTGCCGCAGACAAGCGGAATTGTCGAAAATGGTCCGACGGCGTCAGGCTTTTTCCATCCATCAGAAACGAAAAACGGGAGCCGAAGCTCCCGTTTTTCGTCAGACGACCTTAGCGCGGGAAGGCGGGCGGATTGACTCCTGCCATTTCTTCCATCACGCGGACCACCTGGCAGCTGTAACCGAACTCATTGTCATACCAGACATAGAGCACCACACGATTGTCGTTGCAGATGGTGGCCTCGGCATCGACCACGCCGGCATAGCGCGAGCCGACGAAATCGGTAGAAACAACTTCCTGTGAACTGACGAAGTCGATCTGCTTCTGCAGATCCGAGTGCATCGCCATCTGGCGCAGGTATTCGTTGATTTCTTCGCGGCTGGTCGGCTTTTCCAGGGACAGGTTGAGAATCGCCATCGACACGTTGGGTGTCGGTACGCGAATCGCATTGCCGGTCAGCTTGCCCTTGAGCACAGGCAGCGCCTTGGCGGCGGCGGTGGCCGCTCCGGTCTCGGTGATCACCATGTTCAGCGGCGCGCTGCGGCCACGACGATCGCCCTTGTGGAAGTTGTCGATCAGGTTCTGGTCGTTGGTATACGAGTGAACGGTCTCGACATGGCCATTGACGATGCCGTACTGGTCGTTGACCGCCTTGAGTACCGGCACGATCGCGTTGGTGGTGCACGAGGCCGCCGAGACGATCTTGTCGTCAGCCGTGATCTCGCCATGGTTGATGCCATGCACGATGTTCTTCAGTGCACCCTTGCCCGGAGCGGTGAGCACCACCCGGTCGACACCCGGGCACTTGAGGTGCTGGCTCAGACCTTCGGCATCACGCCACTTGCCGGTGTTGTCCACCAGCAATGCGTTCTGAATCCCGTACTGGGTGTAATCCACCGACGAAGGATCGTTGGAGTAGATCACCTGGATCAGGTTGCCGTTAGCGGTGAGCGTGTTGTTCTCGGCATCGACGGTGATGGTGCCGTCGAACGGGCCGTGTACCGAGTCGCGACGCAGCAGACTGGCGCGCTTGACCAGATCGTTCTCCGCCCCTTTGCGAACCACGATTGCGCGCAGGCGCAGCCCCTCGCCGCCGCCGGTTTTCTCGATCAGGATACGGGCCAGCAGACGCCCGATACGACCGAAGCCATACAGCACCACGTCGGTGCCTTTCTGCGCGCCACTCGGACGCTTGCCGGCCACTTCGGCGAGTTCTTCGCGAACGAACTGCTCAAGGTTACGACCGTTGCCCTCGGCCTTGAACTTGGCGACAACCTTGCCCAGGTCGACCGAAGCCGCGCCCAGGTTCATGTCGCTCATGGTCTTGAGGATCTGGAAGGTCTCATGTACCGAGAGTTCGGCCTCGTCAGCCTGACGATGGCGCGCGAAACGATGCGCCTTGAGGATGTCGATGACCGAGCGATTGATCAGCCCACGGCCGTAAATCGATGTCACCACGTTGTTGTTGCGATACAGCTGACCAATTAACGGGATCATCGCTTCAGCGAGCGCTTCTCGATCAATCCATTCACCAAGGCACTGGTCGGGCTTCTGGGTCACGGGGCAGTTCCTTCCACATGTAGGGGCTGATAAAAGGGGCTACATTATGACGACGCACCCTAGCGCCGGCAATCTGCAGCGGACGAAACACTGACAGCGAAGCGTGCGGATAGTTACAATCGACCCGGTCCATTTTTAAGACCGGAGTCACGCCCTCTCGTGTCCGTATTGCGCCTTCCGCCCTTGCCTGCCGCCAGCGGCAAGCAACTCTGGGGCAACCTCCCAGGGGCCGCGCTAAGCCTCGCCATTGCCGAAGCCGCCAGCGCCGCCCAACGTTTTACCCTGCTGCTGACCGCCGACAGCCAGAGCGCCGAGCGCCTCGAACAGGAGCTGGGGTTCTTCGCGCCGCAGCTGCCCGTACTGCATTTCCCCGACTGGGAAACCCTGCCCTACGACCTGTTCTCGCCGCACCAGGACATCATTTCGCAGCGCATCGCGGCGCTCTACCAATTGCCGGAGCTCAGTCACGGTGTTTTGGTAGTCCCGATCACCACGGCCCTACACAGACTCGCACCGCGGCGCTTCCTGCTCGGATCGAGCCTGGTGCTGGACGTCGGCCAGACGCTCGACGTCGAGCAGATGCGGCTGCGCCTGGAGGCGTCGGGCTACCGCTGCGTGGATACCGTCTACGAGCATGGCGAGTTCGCCGTGCGCGGCGCGCTGATCGACCTGTATCCAATGGGCAGCGCCCTGCCCTACCGGATCGACCTGTTCGACGACGAGATCGAGACGCTGCGCACTTTCGATCCGGAAAACCAGCGCTCGATCGACAAGGTGGAGTCCATCCGCCTGCTGCCGGCGCGCGAGTTCCCGCTGAAGAAAGAGTCGGTCACCGGTTTTCGCGCACGGTTTCGCGAGCGTTTCGACGTGGATTTCCGCCGCTGCCCGATCTATCAGGACCTTTCCACCGGTATCACGCCAGCGGGCATCGAGTACTACCTGCCGCTGTTCTTCGACGAGACGGACACACTGTTCGACTATCTGCCCGAAGATACTCAGGTGTTCTCGCTGCCGGGCATCGAGCAGGCCGCCGAGCAGTTCTGGAACGATGTGCGCAATCGCTATGAGGAACGCCGAGTCGATCCGGAACGCCCGCTGTTGCCGCCCGCCGATCTGTTCCTTCCCGTCGAGGATTGTTTTGCCCTGCTCAAGCGCTGGCCACGCGTGGTCGCTAGTCGCGACGACGTGGAAACCGGTATCGGCCGCGAGCGCTTCCCCGCCAAGGCGCTGCCGGAGCTGGCGATAGAAGCCAAGGCCAGCGAGCCACTGGGCGCGTTGCGCCGCTTTCTCGATGAGTTCCCCGGCCGCGTCCTGTTTACCGCCGAGTCGGCCGGCCGTCGCGAGGTGCTGCTAGAACTGCTCGCCAGGCTCAAGCTGCGCCCTCAGACGCTGGAAGGCTGGCCGGAGTTCATCGACAGTGACGAGCGTCTGGCGATCGCCATCGCCCCGCTCGACGAGGGACTTCTGCTCGAGCAACCCGGACTGGCACTGATCGCCGAAAGCCCGCTGTTCGGCCAGCGCGTGATGCAACGCCGTCGCCGCGAGAAGGGCCGCGATGCTGGCGAGAACGTCATCAAGAACCTCACCGAACTGCGCGAAGGCGCACCGGTGGTGCATATCGATCACGGTGTCGGCCGCTACCAGGGCCTGGTCACCATCGAGGTCGAAGGCCAGGCCGCTGAATTTCTCATGCTTGCCTACGCCGACGAGGCCAAGCTCTACGTGCCGGTTTCAAGCCTGCACCTGATCGCCCGCTACACCGGCAGTGACGATGCGCTGGCGCCGCTGCACCGACTTGGTTCCGAGACTTGGCAGAAGGCCAAGCGCAAGGCGGCCGAGCAGGTGCGCGACGTGGCAGCCGAACTGCTCGATATCTATGCCCGACGCGCCGCGCGCGAGGGCTACGCCTTCAAGGATCCGCAGGCCGATTACGCCACTTTCAGCGCCGGCTTCCCGTTCGAGGAAACCCCCGACCAGCAGTCCGCGATCGAAGCCGTACGCGAGGACATGCTGGCCGCCAAGCCGATGGACCGTCTGGTCTGCGGCGACGTGGGCTTCGGCAAGACAGAAGTGGCCATGCGCGCCGCGTTCATCGCCGTACATGGCGGCAAACAGGTCGCCGTGCTGGTGCCGACCACACTGCTCGCCCAGCAGCATTACAACAGCTTCCGCGACCGCTTCGCCGACTGGCCCGTGCGGGTCGAGGTGATGAGCCGTTTCAAGTCCGCCAAGGACGTGCAAGCCGCCATCGCGGAGCTGGCCGAAGGCAAGGTGGACATCCTCATCGGCACCCACAAGCTGCTGCAGGGCGACGTCCAGTTCAAGAACCTTGGCCTGGTCATCATCGACGAAGAGCACCGTTTTGGCGTGCGCCAGAAAGAGCAGCTCAAGGCACTGCGCAGCGAGGTGGACATTCTGACCCTCACCGCCACGCCGATTCCACGCACGCTGAACATGGCGGTGGCCGGCATGCGCGACCTGTCGATTATCGCCACCCCGCCGGCGCGCCGACTGTCGGTGCGCACCTTCGTCATGGAGCAGGCCAACACCGTGATCAAGGAGGCCCTGCTGCGCGAGCTGCTGCGTGGCGGCCAGGTCTACTACCTGCACAACGAAGTGAAGACCATCGAGAAATGCGCCGCGGACCTTGCAGCGCTGGTGCCCGAAGCGCGCATTGCCGTCGGACATGGTCAGATGCATGAGCGCGAGCTGGAACAGGTGATGGGCGACTTCTACCACAAGCGCTTCAACGTGCTTGTCGCCTCGACCATCATCGAGACCGGAATCGACGTGCCCAACGCCAACACCATCATCATCGAACGCGCGGACAAGTTCGGCCTGGCCCAGCTGCATCAGTTGCGCGGACGGGTCGGCCGAAGCCATCACCAGGCCTACGCCTATCTGCTGACGCCGCCGCGCAAGGCGATGACGCCGGATGCGGAAAAGCGGCTGGAAGCCATCGCCAACGCTCAGGATCTGGGCGCCGGCTTCGTGCTGGCCACCCACGACCTGGAAATCCGCGGCGCCGGTGAGCTGCTTGGCGAAGGCCAGAGCGGGCAGATCCAGGCAGTGGGCTTCACGCTCTACATGGAAATGCTCGAGCGCGCCGTCAAGTCGATACGCAAGGGCGAGGAACCCAACCTCGACCAGCCGCTGGGCGGCGGACCGGAGATCAACCTCAGGCTGCCGGCGCTGATCCCCGAGGATTACCTGCCGGACGTTCATGCGCGGCTGATTCTCTACAAGCGCATCGCCTCGGCCGCCGATGAAGACGGCTTGAAGGAACTACAGGTGGAAATGATCGACCGCTTCGGTCTGCTGCCGGAACCGACCAAGAACCTGGTGCGTCTGACCTTGCTCAAGCTGCAAGCCGAAACGCTTGGCATCACCAAGATCGATGCCGGTCCGCAAGGCGGACGTATCGAGTTCGCCGCCGACACCCGGGTCGATCCGCTGGTGCTGATCAAGCTGATCCAGAGTCAGCCCAACCGTTACAAGTTCGAAGGCGCTACCGTGTTCAAATTCCAGGTTCCCATGGAACGCCCAGAAGAGCGCTTCAATACCCTCGAGGCGCTGATGGAACGCCTGGCACCCACCTGATTAGGAACCGCATGCCTCGATTGCCGATACAGCCGCCGCGCCGCTTCCCACTTTTGTCCGACGGCGAGCCCGGTCCCGACCGGGCTCGCCGGACTTATCCCGGCGGGAACACATGATGCACCAAGCGGAGCGTCAGCCGAGCAGCGACCAGGCGCCGACACCGCGCCTGACCCTGGGCAGTTGCCTCACGACCCACTATCACGCGGGCAACGGGCGGATGGTCAGCGAGCACCAGCATCGCGCCGGCCTGAGTTTCATCTACGGCGATAGCGCCGTACACGGCCCCACGTTGCGAAGCGAACCGCGCCCGACCGTCGACCGACAGCCCCAGGCCGAACAGGCGCTGCGCCAGCAGCTGTTGCAGCTCGGCTTCAGAACCGCGCTGCGCCAGAGCCTGGCGCTACCCAAGGATTCGGCGGAAATGTTCGACCGCGCCAGCGAGGAAGACTGGCTGCGTTTCGCCATCGAGCAGTTGCCGCAGCTGCGCGCGCAAGGCTGGGAAGTGGACGTGCGTCCAGGCTTTCTGTTCGACCTGACGCCGGTGGATGGCTGGTACGCCAGCGCCCGCCCGGACGCGGACGCCCTGCGCTTCGAGCTCGAGGTGGGCATCCTGATCAGGGGGCAGCGCGTCAGCCTGCTGCCCCTGCTGGCCCGTCTGGTTCACCAGAAGCCCGGCCAGTTCGCCCCGCTGCAGCTCAAGCGCCGCAGCGACGATGAATGGGTACGCCTGCAACTCGATCGCAGCAATCGGGACAGCCGTCCGCTGCAGGTGGCGGTCCCGTTAGCACGGATCAAACCGATCCTCGCCACCCTTGGCGAGCTCTACCTTTCCGAGCAACCGATGGCCGACACGCTGGAGCTGAGCACGGCCGACGCCGCCCGCCTGAGCGGCCTCGAAGAGGCGGGACTGCACTGGCATGAAGGATCGCAACTGCTGGATTTCGCACACGCACTGGCGGACCGGCCAAGCGCCGACGAACCGAGCGGACTGGGCGCCGCGCTGCGCCCCTATCAGCGCGAGGGGCTTGGCTGGTTGCAGACGCTTCGCCAGTTGCAGGTGGGCGGCATCCTCGGCGACGACATGGGCCTGGGCAAGACCCTGCAGAGCCTTGCCCACCTGCTGGAGGAAAAGAACGCCGGGCGCCTGGACCGACCGGCGCTGGTGGTCATGCCCACCAGCCTGATCCCCAACTGGCAGGACGAAGCGGCACGCTTTACCCCGCAACTTCGCGTTGCTGCCCTACACGGTGCAGGGCGCAAGGCCCATTTCGCCAAGCTCGCCGACTATGACCTGCTGCTGACCACTTATGCGCTGCTGCCCCGGGACATCGAAAAGCTCAAGCTGCAGGCTTTTCACGTGCTGATTCTCGACGAGGCGCAGAACATCAAGAATCCCGGCAGCAAGGCTGCGGTCGCGGCCTGTCAGTTGGTCGCGCGCCAGCGACTGTGCCTGACTGGCACACCCCTGGAAAATCACCTGGGGGAGCTGTGGTCTCTGTTCCAGTTCCTCATGCCCGGTTGGCTCGGCGAAGCCAATGCCTTCAACCGGGACTACCGCATCCCGATCGAGAAGCATGGCGACAGCGCCCGTCTCGCGCATCTCAAAGGCAGGATCAACCCGTTCCTGCTCCGTCGCAAAAAGGAAGACGTGGCGCGCGAACTGCCAGCGAAGAACGAAATCATCCAATGGATCGAACTGAACGCGGCGCAGCGTGAGATCTACGAGAACGTGCGCCAGGCGATGAACCGCAAGGTCCAGGAAGAAATCGACCGCAAGGGCCTGGCGCGCAGCCAGCTGATCATCCTCGAGGCCCTGCTCAAACTGCGCCAGGTGTGCTGCGATGTTCGCCTGGTCGCAAGCGATGCCAAGCCGGCACGCGGGACCACCTCGGGTAAGCTGGATCGTCTGGTGGAAATGCTCGAGCGCCTGCTGGCCGAGGGCCGCAAGGTGCTGCTGTTTTCCCAGTTCACCTCGATGCTCGCGCTGATCGAGGGCGAGCTCAAGCAGCGTCGCATCGACTACGTGCAGATCACTGGCGCCACCAAGGACAGGCGTCAGCCCGTCGAGCGCTTCCAGGCTGGCGAGGTTCCCGTCTTCCTGATCAGCCTCAAGGCTGGCGGCACCGGGCTTAACCTGACCGCCGCCGACACCGTGATCCATTACGACCCCTGGTGGAATCCGGCCGCCGAAAACCAGGCCACGGATCGCGCGCACCGCATTGGCCAGGATAAATCGGTGTTCGTCTACAAGCTGATCGCACGGGGCACCGTCGAAGAACGCATCCTGCAGCTGCAGGCGGAGAAATCCGATCTGGCCGCCGGACTGCTCGAAGGCAGCGACAAGGAAGGCTGGAACCTGCAGCAAAGCGACATCGACGCCCTGCTCGCCCCCCTGCCCTGACCCGGCTAGCCGGCCAATACGCGACCGAGCACGGCGCGCGCCTTGCCGATCCCCTCGGCCAACGCGGCCTCGATCTCTTCCATGGTGATGATCCCGGTGGATTTACCCGCAGCAGGGTTGACCACCAGCGCCAGGCACGCGTAGGGCAGCTCCAGCTCCCGCGCCAGTACCGCTTCGGGCATGCCGGTCATGCCGACGATGTCACAGCCGTCGCGCTCCATGCGGGCGATCTCGGCGACCGTTTCCAGCCGGGGCCCCTGAGTACAGCCATACACGCCATGACTGCTGAACGCGTAGCCTTCGACTGCCAGCGCGGCGACCAGACGGCTGCGCAGCGCCTCGTCATAGGGGTAGCTGAAATCCACGTGGGTAACATGTTCGAGCTCCCCCTCGAAGAAGGTGTGATCGCGCCCCGAGGTGTAGTCGATCAGTTGATGCGGCACACAGAAGTGCCCGGCACCCATCGCCGCATGGATCCCGCCCACGGCATTCATCGCAAGCACCGCCTCGGCACCCGCTTCCTTGAGTGCCCAGAGGTTGGCCCGGTAGTTCACCTGGTGCGGTGGAATGCGATGCGGATGCCCGTGACGGGCCAGGAACAACACGTCGCGACCCGCGAATTCACCGCGCAGGATGGGGGCCGAAGGCGCTCCGTAAGGCGTGTCGATGGCGATCGCATCGCGCAGATTGAACCCGGACAGCTGGGTCAGGCCCGTGCCGCCGATGATGGCGTGAATGGTCATGGCGTTATCCTTGGTCTTGCAAACGTGGAGGCGTGGACCTCAGTCGATCAGGTCAGCGGACCTGAGCACACCGATGGCGGCGAGCCAGCGTGGGTCCTGCTTGTAGTCGAGCGAAACGCTGGTGCGACGGCGCATCCGAGCCAGGCGCGCAGCCGGCTGAACCGAGCGGCGCTGCAAGGCGACCAGCGCGAGCTCGGCGGCGCCACGGTCGTTGCAGACCAGCCCCATGTCACAGCCGGCGTCCAGCGCTGCCTCGATCCTGCCGGCTGCATCGCCGGCGACATGGGCGCCGGCCATGGAGAGGTCGTCGCTGAAAATCACGCCGTCGAAACCGAGTTCGCCGCGCAAGATGTCTTGCAACCAGCGGCGGGAAAAGCCTGCCGGCTGATCATCCACCTGCGGATAGATGACATGGGCGGGCATCACCGCATCCAGCTTCGAGCTCAACGCCTGGAACGGCAGCATGTCATGGTTGCGGATGGTCGCCAGGTCGCGCTCGTCGACGGGAATGGCCACATGCGAGTCGGCCTCGGCCCACCCGTGTCCGGGGAAGTGCTTGCCGGTGCAGGCCATGCCGGCCTCGTGCATGCCTTCGATAAAGGCGCCGATCAGCTCGATCGCCCGCCGAGGGTCGGCCTCGAATGACCGAGCACCAATCACCGCGCTACGCTGGTGATCGAGGTCCAGCACCGGCGCGAAACTGATGTCCAGCCCGACTGCCAACACCTCAGTGGCCATTACCCAGCCGCAGGATTTGGCCAGCGCCAGCGCATCGGCACAGGCAGCCAAGCGGCGCATTGCCGGCAGGCGCACGAAGCCCTGGCGCAGCCGCTGGACCCGCCCGCCTTCCTGATCGACCGCGAGCAGAAGGTCCGGGCGCACCGCACGAATCGAGCGGCAAAGCTGCTGGACCTGCGCAGGGTCCTCGATATTGCGGGCAAACAGGATCAGCCCACCGACCTGCGGCTGGCGCAACAGATGACGGTCCTCGGCGGTGAGCCAGGTGCCGGCGATGTCCAGCATCAGAGAGCCTTGCATGTCTTGCTTAATCCTTATTCGAGAGGGGCCGTTGCCCAGTCTGGGCGGCTGTCTTCCTCGATCTGCACGGAGCAACCGGCCGGAACTTGCGGAAACAGCTCGAGCAGGTCGGCGCTGTGCAGGCGCACGCAACCGTGGGAGAGCGGTACGCCCAGCGGTTCACGGTCGGGCGTGCCATGCAGATAAATGTAGCGACGGAAGGTATCGACCGCGCCAAGGCGATTGAAGCCCGGCTCGCAACCGCTTAGCCAGAGGATACGACTGAGTATCCAGTCACGACCGGGATGCTGCTCATGCAGCTCCGGCGTCCAGGTTTCGCCAGTCCAGCGCCTGCCCCGCAACACCGCGCCGGCCGGCAGCCCGTCGCCAATACGGGCGCGCACCACATGTCGTCCGCGCGGCGTACAACCGGAGCCATTGCGCTCGCCAGCCCCGTTCAGGGCAGTCGATACAGGCAGCCGGCAGCGCAGCCGACCCTGGCAAAAGCCATAGAGCTGCTGATCGGCGATGGAAATATGGAGGTGATCGAGAGTAGCCATGGCGGCAAGCTTAACAGGCGCCGCAAACTCGGGCGAGGCGGTAACTGCTGCCCAGCCGAAGGCTCAGGCCTTGGCCGGCATGGCTACCGCGTTGCGACGTGCGCGCGGATGGGCGCCGGCGAGCGAGGCGTCCTGTATCCCGCTCTCGGCACGCATACCAGCGGCCAGGAACGGCACCATCATGCGCATCACCTGTTCGATGGAAGTATCGACACCGAAATCATTATCAGCGATGGCACGCAGCGCCTTGATGCCCGACATGCTGAACGCGGCAGCGCCAAGCATGAAATGGACGCGCCAGAACAGCTCGATCGGAGGGATCGACGGGGCCGCCTCGTGTACCCGATGCATGTAGCGGCGAAACACCCTGCCGTACATGTCTTCCAGGTAACGCCGCAAATGGCCCTGGCTCTGGCTGAAGGCAAGTCCCAGAAGACGCATGAAGATCGACAGGTCGTCGCCGCTGCGCGGCTTCACCGCTATGGTCTGCTCGACAAGGATTTCCAGCAGCTGCTCGAGCGTGTCGGGTACATCCGACTCGGATTCTCGCCGATCGAGCTCCTTTTCCAGACTGGCGCAGAACGGTCCGAGGAAGCGCGAGAAAACGGCCTGGATGAGGGCCTTCTTCGAGCCGAAGTGATAGTTGACCGCAGCCAGATTGACGCCGGCCTTGCTGGTGATCAAGCGAAGCGACGTTTCGGCGAAGCCTTTCTCCGCGAACAGCTGTTCCGCAGCATCCAGAATGCGCTCCACCGTTTCGGACTGCGCCATTGACCCCTCCGCCAGACAAACACCTGTTTGAAACTTACGTTTCAAACGGCGCCAAGTCAACAGACAACCTGCTCGCCGGGTCCAGGATCATATCCCAAAGTGCCACAGGGCAAACCCTGACGAGGCAAAACAGCGATTGCCAACCACAGGCCACTGTATATAATCCCAGCTACTGGATAAACGCACAGAGCCCGCCATGATCAAGCTGACGCCGCGCCAATCGGAAATCCTAGCCTTCATCAAAAGCTGCCTGGAAGACAACGGCTATCCCCCGACCCGTGCCGAGATAGCCCAGGCGCTTGGCTTCAAATCGCCCAATGCCGCGGAGGATCACCTCAAGGCGTTAGCCAAGAAAGGCGCCATCGAGATGACTCCCGGCGCATCGCGCGGCATCCGCATCCCAGGCTTCGAAGCGGCGAACGAAGAGACCGGCCTGCCGATCATTGGCCGCGTGGCTGCTGGCGCGCCCATCCTGGCCCAGCAACATGTCGAGGAATCCTGCCAGATCAACCCTGCATTTTTCCATCCACGTGCCGACTACCTTTTGCGGGTGCGTGGCATGAGCATGAAGGACGTCGGGATTTTCGATGGCGACCTGCTTGCCGTGCATACCACCCGTGAAGCCCGCAACGGCCAGATCGTCGTCGCCCGCGTCGGTGACGAGGTCACCGTCAAGCGCTTCAAGCGCGACGGCAAGAAGGTCTGGCTAGTTGCGGAAAATCCCGAATTCGCTCCAATCGAGGTCGACCTCGAGCAGCAGGAACTGGTCATCGAAGGTTTGAGTGTCGGCGTAATTCGCCGCTGAGGAGAAACCATGCAGTATCAGAGCATTCCATCACGCTCGCAGCTGTCCTTGTTCGAGGGCTTCCTGGCCCACAACATGGCGTCTTTCTCGACGCTGCCGCTCAAGGACAGTGAATCCGAATCGGAAAGGCTCAGCGAGATGAGCCTCAGCGGCAGCAGCACGCATTGCCAGTTGCTGCTGGCTCCGATCCTGCGGGATCTGAGCGAAGCGGCCGACAGCCGCTGGTTGACGTTGATCGCACCACCCTCGGTGTTGACTCAGGAATGGCTGAAGGAAAACGGGCTCAATCGCGAACGTATTCTGCTATTGCAGCCAAGGGGCACGCACAATGCGCTCGACCTGGCCTGCAAAGCCCTGATGTCAGGCTGCAGCCATACGGTTATCAGCTGGCTCGGAAAACTCGACGGTGCCACACGACAGAAGCTGCGTGCTGCGGCACGTAGGGGAAGCGCCCAGAGCCTCAATATCAGGCTGGGCTGCTAAATCTGTCAGCACAGGGACGTGCCGACCTCAATGCAAGACCCGCGACCCTTCCTCTTCCCGCTCCAACTCCCCTTCCGACATCCGCCCCGCCATCTGCACCCCAACATTGATCATCGCCTTGGCAACTTCAACGTGTTGCCCCTGCAGAAAGAGTTTCGCGTCGCTTGAAAAGTCCAGCGTAAGCAGCGCTTCTTCGTCGTCCGCACGGCGCAGGACGATGCGCCCGTCGGGCAGTTCGACAATTTCCAGAAAAGACGTAGGCATGAGATCACTCTCCATGAAAGAGCCCATTGTACCAGCCGAGCGCGATTGCCACAGGCTCGCCTCAGTAGTCGAGCCCAGCGCCCGCCGCCGGCATCACCACTCAGTCATCGACTCGCGAAAGCGCAGCGCCAGGCGCTTGAGGTTTTGCCGCCATGCCTCGACCTCTTCGCGGGACAGGCCAGGTGCCTCCTCCTCGGCATCCATGCTGACCGCTTCGATCAAGGGAGTGCGAGGGTCGACTTTGACTTTTGCAGGAACCTGGGGAGGCTGGAACAGCGCCGCATAAGCCGCCAACAGCTGTCCGAGCCAGGTTTCCGGGTGGTTTGCCAGCTCCACCAGTTCACCACGCTCCGGACTCGGATACGCCTCCAATGAAGCAGGCGTAAGCATTGCTTCGGCCTGTGGCGCGCCGGCATCGGCTGAGCGGTAATAGCCGGCGATCTCGTGACAGAGGCCTAGCAGCGCGCCGTACAGGTGAAACAGGCAGGCTTCCCGCTCCGCCTGAATCAGGCCCTGGGCATTCATTGATCCGCCCTGCTCGCCCTGGCGCCAGCTCTCCAGCGACAGACCGGCAAAGTACATCTTCTGATTCGTTCGGGTATAGAGCTCGTGGGCCATGGGGCATTCTCCGCAACAGGATCGAAAGCAGCATGATTCGGCGACGCCCAGACGGCAAGCCGATAGAGACTGAAGGCAGTCGCCGCTGGGCGACTGCTCTCAGGGCGCTCGGCTCAGCGCTTGTCTTCGACCTTCCACTTGCCACCGTCGTAGAAGGCGCGCCAGCCGGTCGGCTTGCCCTCGACCTCGGTTTGCACGTACTGCTCCTTGGTTTTGCGGCTGAAGCGAATCACCGCGGGACGCCCCTCCGGATCCTTTTGCGGCGCCAGCAGCAGGAAGTGGTACTTCGGGTCGATCTCGTCCTTGTGCGGCAGTAGCTCGACCACCAGCGGCGCACGGGTTTCTCGGTTCTTGGGGAACTGGCTGGCAGCGAGGAACAGCCCAGAGGCACCGTCGCGCAGAACGTAGGTATCGTCGACCTTCTCGCACTTGAGCTCGGGCATCTTCACTGCGTCCATTTTGGGCGGCGCAGGCTCACCACTTTTCAGCAGCTTTCGGGTGTTCTTGCACTCGCTGTTGGTGCAGCCGAAGAACTTGCCGAAGCGGCCAGTCTTGAGCTGCATTTCGCTGCCGCACTTGTCGCATTCCAGGCTCGGACCTTCGTAGCCCTTGATACGGTACTGCCCCTCTTCGACCTCGTAGCCGGAGCAATCGGGGTTGTTGCCGCAAATATGCAGCTTGTGCTTTTCGTCGAGCAGATAGGCATCCATCGCCGTGCTGCAGATCGGGCAGCGGTGCTTGCCCAACAACACTCGCGATTCCGATTCGCCTTCGTCATCGGCAGCGATCTCGTCACCCGGAATCAGGTTGGCCGTCGACTTGCAGCGTTCTTTCGGCGGCAGGCTATAACCGGAGCAACCAAGGAAGACGCCGGTGGACGCGGTGCGGATCATCATCGGACGCCCGCAGACCTTGCAGGGAATGTCAGTGAGCGTCGGCTGGTTGGCTCGCATGCCACCCTCACCGCTTTCAGCCGCCTCGAGCTTGCCCCTGAAATCACCATAGAACTCATCGAGCAGGTGCTTCCACTCACGCTCGCCCTGGGCGACGTCGTCCAGGTTTTCTTCCATGGCGGCAGTGAAGCCGTAGTCCATCAGATTGTTGAAGCTCTCCGACAGGCGCTCGGTGACGATATCGCCCATCTTTTCCGAGTAGAACCGGCGATTATGCAGCGAGACGTAACCGCGGTCCTGGATGGTCGAGATGATCGCCGCATAGGTCGAAGGTCGGCCAATGCCGCGCTTCTCCATTTCCTTGACCAGGCTGGCTTCGGAGTAGCGCGCCGGCGGCTTGGTGAAATGCTGGCTCGGGTCGAGCTTGAGCAAGGTCATCGCATCGCCCTGCTTCATCTCAGGGAGCACGTCGTCTTCGCCGGACTTGCTCTGCTGCGGCAGCACCCGGGTGTAGCCGTCGAACTTGAGAATACGGCCCTTGGCGCGCAGTTCGAAATCGGCGGCGGCCACCGTTACGCCGGTGGACAGGTACTCGGCTGGCGGCATCTGACAAGCGACGAACTGGCGCCAGATGAGATCGTAGAGGCGTTCGGCGTCGCGCTCCATGCCTGAAAGCTGGTTCGGCCGCAGATTCACATCAGACGGGCGGATCGCCTCGTGGGCCTCCTGCGCGCCTTCCTTGCTGGAGTAGACGTTCGCCTTCTCCGGCAGATACTGCGATCCGAATTCGCTTTCGATGAAGCCCCGGGCCATGCCGAGGGCGTCGGCCGAGAGGTTGGTCGAGTCGGTACGCATGTAGGTGATGTAGCCGGCCTCATAGAGACGCTGGGCCATCATCATGGTCTTCTTCACGCCAAAACCGAGGCGGTTGCTCGCCGCCTGCTGCAGCGTGGAGGTGATGAACGGCGCCGAGGGACGGCTGCTGGTGGGCTTGTCCTCGCGCTTGACGACGCTATAGCTGGCGCCCTTGAGCTTCTCCAGCGCCGCGTTGGCCTGGGCTTCGTTGAGCGGCTTGAAGGCTTCGCCATTCTGCCTGGCGACCTCGAAGCGCACGGTGGCCTTTTTCGCGGTCGCCAGATCGGCGTGGACTTCCCAGTATTCCTCGGGCACGAAGGCGCGGATCTCACGCTCGCGCTCGACCACCAGCTTTACCGCCACCGACTGCACGCGGCCAGCCGAGAGCCCGCGGGCAATCTTCTGCCAGAGCAACGGCGAGACCATGTAACCGACGACGCGGTCGAGGAAGCGGCGCGCCTGCTGGGCGTTGACGCGATTGATGTCCAGGTCGCCAGGCTTGGAGAAGGCCTCCTGGATCGCCTTCTTGGTGATTTCGTTGAACACCACGCGCTTGTAGCGGCTGTCGTCGCCACCGATGGACTCGCGCAGGTGCCAGGCAATGGCTTCCCCCTCGCGATCCAAGTCGGTCGCGAGATAGATGGTGTCGGCTTCCTTGGCCAGGCGCCGCAGTTCCTCGATCACCTTCTCCTTACCCGGCAGGATCTCGTACTTGGCCTTCCATCCCGCCTCGGGGTCGACACCCATGCGTGCGAAGAGCTGGCGCTTGGATTTTTCCTTTGGCGACAGGGCAGCGGTTTCGGCGCTCTTGGTGCGCTTGGCCGGCTCTTTGTTGGCAGTGCCCGAGCCGCTGGTGGGAAGGTCGCGGATGTGGCCGATACTCGACTTCACCACGTACTGGTTGCCCAAATACTTGTTGATGGTCTTGGCCTTGGCCGGTGATTCCACGATGACCAGCGATTTACCCATGGAGAGGAGAGTTCCTGAATCGAGATGTGAAGGCGGTAGATGCCCGAACTGCAGTAAAGCAAACCGGCGTTCGTGCGCAGCCAGAGCTGAAGCGACACGATGACGCCAGGGTGTGCGGCCCATCGCCGGGTGCCAGAACAGGCATTGGCGGATTCACGGAGCCGCAAAAGCACCGCTATATATAGTGGCGACGAAGCCGAGGTCAAGCGCATGGCCTGCCGAGCGTCCTGCCCTTTGCGTCAGAAACGGGCCGGTTCGGCCTCGATCAAGGCAAAGCGCGGAACTGTCTCGCCATCGACTTCCACCGTCTCGGTGAACATCGACAGCGGGCGAACCCAGAGGCCCTGCTCGCCATACAGCGCCTGATAGAACACCAGCGCTTCCTCGGTCTCGGAGTGGCGGACCACGGCGAACACACGGTATTCGGGCCCCTTGTAATGGCGATAGCGCCCGGGCTGTATTTGCATGTGCCGTCCTCAAAAAGAAAAACCGGGGCACGTGGCCCCGGTTTCGGTCGACGATACGCGATCAGACGCGCTCGAACACCGTGGTGATCCCCTGGCCAAGCCCCACACACATGGTGGACACGCCCAGAGCACCGCCGTTCTGCTTCATCACGTTCAACAGGGTGCCAGAGATGCGCGCACCGGAGCAACCGAACGGATGGCCCAGCGCGATCGCGCCGCCGTGCAGATTAACCTTCTGCTCCATCTTGTCGAGCAGCTTGAGGTCCTTGAGCACAGGCAATGCCTGAGCTGCGAACGCCTCGTTGAGCTCGACGAAATCGATGTCGTCGATGGTCAGGCCGGCACGCTTGAGCGCCTTCTGGGTGGACGGTACGGGACCGTAACCCATGATCGCCGGGTCCACACCGGCAACGGCCATGGCACGGATCACGGCCATCGGCTGGATGCCCAGATCCTGGGCACGCTGCGCCGACATCACGATCATGCAGGACGCGCCGTCGGTGATCTGCGAGGAGGTACCGGCAGTCACGGTGCCGCCCTTGGGATTGAACGCCGGCTTGAGCTGCGCGAGGCTTTCGAGGGTCGTCTCCGGACGAATGGTTTCGTCGTAGTCGAACATCTTCAGGAAGCCATTCTCGTCGTAGCCCTGCATCGGGATGATCTCATCCTTGAACTTGCCTTCGACGGTGGCCTTGTGGGCCAGGCGATGGGAACGCTCGCCGAACGCATCCTGCTGCTCGCGGGTGATGCCATGCATCTTGCCGAGCATTTCGGCGGTCAGGCCCATCATGCCGGACGCCTTGGCGGCGTGCAGGGACATCTGAGGGTTCGGGTCGACCCCGTGCATCATGCCGACATGGCCCATGTGCTCGACACCACCGACGACGAATACGTCGCCGTTGCCGGTCATGATGGCTTGCGCGGCAGTATGCAGGGCGCTCATCGACGAACCGCACAGGCGGCTCACCGTCTGTCCGGCGCTGGTGTGCGGGATGCGGGTCAGCAACGAAGCCATGCGGGCGATGTTCCAGCCCTGCTCCAGGGTCTGGTTGACGCAGCCCCAGATCACGTCCTCGACCTCGGCCGGGTCGATTTTCGAATTGCGCGCCAGCAGGCTGTCGATCAGGTGCGCCGACATGGTCTCGGCGCGAGTGTTGCGGTGCATGCCGCCTTTGGAACGGCCCATCGGGGTGCGGCCGAAGTCGACAATGACGACGTCTCTCGGATTCAGGCTCATATTCTCGTTCTCGCTCGATTAACCGTAGAAGCGCTGGCCGTTGGCAGCCATTTCACGCAGCTTGGCGGTCGGGTGGTACAGCGGGCCCAGGTCGGCGTACTTGTCGGCCAGCGCCACGAACTCGGCAACGCCGATCGAATCGATGTAGCGCAGCGCGCCTCCGCGGAAGGGAGGGAAGCCAATGCCGTAGATCAGGCCCATGTCGGCCTCGGCAGCCGTCTCGACGATGTTGTCTTCCAGGCAACGTACGGTTTCCAGGCACAGCGGGATCATCATGAAATTGATGATGTCCTCGTCGGTCACTTCACGCTGCTCGTAGACGATCGGGGCCAGAACGCCCTGCACGCTGTCGTCGACGACCTTCTTTGGCTTGCCACGCTTGTCGGTCTCGTAGCTGTAGAAGCCCTTGCCGTTCTTCTGGCCAAGGCGATTGGCTTCATAGAGCGCATCGACGGCGGTCTTGCGATCGTCCTTCATGCGGTCCGGGAAACCCTCGGCCATGACATCGCGACCATGGTGACCGGTGTCCATGCCAACCACGTCCATCAGGTACGCCGGGCCCATGGGCCAGCCGAACTTCTCCATCACCTTGTCGATGCGCACGAAGTCGACGCCAGCGCTGACCAGGCGGGCAAAGCCGCCGAAGTACGGGAACAGCACGCGGTTGACCAGGAAGCCCGGGCAGTCGTTGACCACGACGGGGCTCTTGCCCATCTTCTTGGCGTAGGCGACGGTGGTGGCGATAGCGGTTTCGCTGGTCTTCTCGCCGCGAATCACTTCCACCAGCGGCATCATGTGTACCGGGTTGAAGAAGTGCATGCCGCAGAAGTTTTCCGGGCGCTTGAGCGCCTGGGCCAGCAGGCTGATCGAAATGGTCGAGGTGTTCGAGGCGATGATTGCGTCTTCGCGCACCAGGCCTTCCACTTCGGCCAGAACCGACTGCTTGATCTTCGGGTTCTCGACCACCGCCTCGACGACGATGTCGACGTGGCCGAAGTCGCCGTAGGACATGGTCGGACGGATAGCGTTGAGCGCCTCGGCCATCTTGGCCGGGGTCAGGCGGCCCTTCTCGACGCGCTTGCCGAGCAGTTTGGACGCCTCGTCCAGGCCCATCTGGATACCCTCTTCACGGATATCCTTCATCAGGATCGGCGTACCCTTGAGCGCGGACTGGTAGGCGATGCCGCCACCCATGATGCCGGCGCCGAGCACCGCGGCGAGTTTGACCTCACGCGCCTGCTTGTCGTAGGCCTTGGCCTTTTTCTTCAGCTCCTGATCGCTCAGGAACAGGCCAACCAGGCTCTGCGCAACGGAAGTCTTGGCGAGCTTGACGAAGCCTGCGGCCTCGACTTCCAGCGCCTTATCGCGACCAAAGCTGGCCGCTTTCTGGATGGTCTTGATCGCCTCGACCGGGGCCGGATAGTTCGGGCCCGCCTGGCCAGCGACGAAACCTTTGGAGGTCTCGAAGGCCATCATCTGTTCGATGGGGTTGAGCTTGAGCTTCTCGAGCTTGGGCTGACGCTTGGCCTTGAAATCCAGCTCTCCGGAAATGGCGCGCTTGACCAGGTCGAGTGCGGCGTCGTTCAGCTTCTCGGGAGCCACGACCGCATCGACGGCGCCTACTTTCATTGCGTCTTCGGCGCGGTTTTCCTTGCCGGATGCAATCCACTCGACGGCGTTGTCGACACCGATCAGGCGCGGCAGACGCACGGTACCGCCGAAGCCCGGGTAGATGCCCAACTTGACTTCCGGCAGGCCGACCTTGGCCGTAGCGGACATCACGCGGTAGTCGGCGGCCAGGCACATTTCGAAACCGCCACCCAGGGCGATGCCGTTGATGGCGGCGACGGTGGGCACGCCCAGGTCTTCGAAATCGCTGAAGATCTTGTTGGCTTCGAGGTTGCCGGCAACCAGCTCCTCGTCGGGCATTTTGAAGTTGTCGACGAACTCGGTGATATCGGCACCGACGATGAAGACGTCCTTGCCGCTGCTGACGATCACGCCTTTGACGGAAGTGTCTGCCTTGATGGCATCGACGGCCTGACGGAGTTCGTTAAGAGTGAGGCTATTGAATTTATTGACGGACTCACCCTTGAGGTCGAAATTCACTTCGACGATGCCGCTCTCAAGAGCCTTAACCGTGATGGCTTTACCTTCGTAAATCATCAACTGATCTCCACGGTATGGAAGCTGAACGTTACGCGTCGCTCGTCGCCCGGCCATCTGGCCATCCGCCGTGACGCCACGGATACGACACCCACCGACACGATAGTCGGGCCTGAACCGGGTTCCTACGCAGGCAAACACTCGATTCATACGCCCGTTTGATTTGGGTGCGCACACCTTCAGGGAAAAGCGTTGCCTTGTCAATTGGCCGACCGTAGCGGCGGCGGCGGCCACACCATCATGGCGGATGTCCCACGCCATGGGCGCATGCCCAACGCGATGATGGCCGCCCATTCACGGATCGACAGGTCCAGACGTTCGCCCACTACCCTTACCGATGAGCGAGCCGGGTAAACTCGGCCAATCGCCGGTCTATGTCACTACAGATAACCGGAACCGCTTCAATGCCGCCGCTGCACCTGCAGCCGCCCTGCCCGGAGTACCCATGAGCAAAGCCCCGACTGCCAGAGTAGACCAGGGAGACGATCCCTACCGTTGGCTGGAAAACCGCGACGCTGCGGATGTGGTTGAATACCTCAAGGCAGAGAATGCCTATCTGGAAGAGCAACTGGCCGAACAGGCCGAGCTGCGCGAGACCCTCTTCCAAGAAATAAAAGGTCGCATTCGCGAGACCGACCTGTCGTTGCCCAGCCCCTGGGGTCCCTGGCTGTATTACCAGCGCACCACCGCCGGCGACGAATACCCGCGTCACTACCGTTGCCCCAGGCCGGTCGATGGCTCGCTCAAGGTCGACGAAACGGCCGAGCAGCTGCTGCTCGACCCGAACGAGCTCGCCAACGGTGGCTTCCTGTCCCTGGGCGCCTTCAGCGTCAGCCAGGATCACAGCAAGCTTGCCTACAGCCTCGATACCCAGGGCGACGAGATCTATCAGCTGTTCGTCAAGGATCTCCAGAGCGGCGAGATAACCGCCCTGCCCTTCGAACACTGCGACGGCAGCATGACCTGGGCCAACGACAGCCAGACGCTGTTTTTCGGCGAGCTGGACGAAACTCACCGCCCGCACCGCATCAACCGCTATCGCCTGGGCGAAGCGAGCCCCACCGAGGTGTTTTACGACCCGGACGGCCGCTACTTCGTGCATTGCTACCGTGCCAGCTCCGACCGGCAACTGGTCATCCTCTCCCACAGCAAGACCACCAGCGAAGCCTGGGTACTGCCGGCCGACACGCCGGAAGGCACCTGGACCTGCCTCGCGACTCGCGAGGAAGAACACGAATACTTCCCGGACCACGGTCTGCACGAGGGGCGCTGGAGCTGGCTGATCCGCAGCAACCAGGCAGGCATCAACTTCGCGCTCTACGCAGCCGACGAAGACCGCCCGCAGCGCGAGCATTGGCAGGAGCTGGTCCCGCATGACGAGGCAGTGATGCTCGAAGACGTCAGCCTGAACGCCGAGGCCATCACCCTGACACTGCGTGCCGAGGGCCTGCCGCTGATCGAGGTGCGCCCGCAAGGCGTCGCGCCCTACCGCGTCCAACTGCCCGATGCGGTGTACAGCCTGCACGTGCAGAACAGCCTAGAATTCACCAGCACGGTGATCCGGCTGCGCTACGAGGCGCTCAACCGCCCGGCACAGATCCGTGAGCTTGTCCTCGCCGATGGTAGCCAGCAGGTGCTCAAGGAAACCCCGGTGGAAGGGCCCTTCGAGGCGGATGCCTATGAAAGCCGGCGCATCTGGGCCACAGCGCCCGACGGCACCCGCGTGCCGGTGAGCCTGGTGGCGAGGCGCGAGACCTTCGGTCAGCCGGCTCCGCTCTACCTCTACGGTTATGGGGCCTATGGCCACAGCCTCGATCCCTGGTTCTCCCATGCGCGGCTGTCGCTGCTCGATCGCGGTTTCGTCTTCGCCATCGCCCACGTGCGCGGCGGCGGCGACCTGGGCGAGGCCTGGTATCGCGCCGGCAAGCTCGAGCACAAGCCCAACACTTTCAGCGACTTCATCGCCTGCGCCGAGACTTTGATCGCCGAGGGTTACACCCAACCTTCGCAGCTGGTCATCAGCGGTGGCAGTGCCGGCGGTCTACTGATCGGCGCGGTCCTAAACCTGCGTCCGGAGCTGTTCGGCGCGGCCATCGCCGAGGTGCCTTTCGTCGATGTGCTCAACACCATGCTCAACCCCGACCTTCCGCTGACCGTTACCGAATACGATGAATGGGGCGACCCGAACGACCCCGAGGTGCACGCCCGTATCAAAGCCTATGCGCCTTACGAGAACGTGCGCGCGCAGAATTATCCCGCGATACTCGCCGTCGCCGGTTACAACGACAGCCGCGTCCAGTACTGGGAGGCAGCCAAGTGGGTCGCCCGCCTGCGGGCGTTGCGGACCAACGACGCACTGTTGCTGCTCAAGACCGAATTCGGCGCAGGCCATGGCGGCATGAGCGGTCGCTATCAGGCGCTCAAGGACGTGGCGCTGGAATATGCGTTCATGCTGAAGGTGTTCGGAATGACATGACAGGCACAGCCGACTGATTGCGCATCGTCAATGCAGCGGGTGGATTATCCGACCTGCGGCATGAACAGCCGGGACGCGTCAGAGTCTGTAAATGAACAACATCTTCCCGGAGACCTGATGATGAATCGCACTCTTCCTTCCGATGGTTCCAAGAGCGAGAACGTTCATGGCTGGGAGCGCACCGCCTCGGTCGTGGGCGGACTGTATTTCCTGGGCAAGGGGTTGCGGCGCGGAGGCATCGGTGGCCTGTTGCAGCTGGCCGTGGGTGGCATGGCGCTGGCGCGCGGCATGACCGGCCATTGCGAGGCGAAGCGTGTGCTCTGCGAGATCAACGAGCACACGGCGATGGCCGACAAGCATTCAAGCCAGATGCCGTTGGAGCCATCGGTCAACGATCAGCAACGCATGAAGCAGAATGCGCAGGCGGCCACCGGCAGCGCGACGGTGACCGGCAACGATTCACTGAACAACCCGCCTACCGGCGTCTGATCAAGAGAAGCCGGGCGCAACGCCCGGCACTGCTCAAGCGGGCTCGCCAGGTACTACCACCAATCCGGCCCGTTGGCCAATGGCGACCTGAGCCATTGGGAACAGGATGCGGGCTTCTTCTTCCTCGACGATCCAGCGATCTCCCTCGCCATCCTCGGCCAGCAATGTGCCGGGCACCAGCATCGCGAAATTCTCGACGTCGTCCGGCAGGCATAGCCTGAATCGCTCGCTGCGCTTGATGATTTCCCGGGCGACGCTGAACACATGAAACCGCTCCGGCGTCGCCTCTGCCTGTATCGACTGACCGGCAATTTGAGCCTGCATCGCCCGCTCGAATACCTGCAGACAAGCCGGCCAGCGCTCAGCGCTTTCCTCGGCAAGTTCGAGGGTGAAGGCTTCGGCGCCGTGCTCGTTGGCGGTGTAAGCGCTGAAGGTAGTGGATGCCGCACGCTGCATCAGCACCCCATCCATCGACGCCGCACGCAATCGCTCGAGAGCCCCCTCGGCCAAAGGACGCCCGTTGCGCCACGGACAGATGGCGAACTGGCTCAACAGCGAAGGACGCATTGCGCTATGGAGGTCGTAATGACGGCGCGTCCGCCCTTCGAGAGAAAGGAAACTCGCGGTCATGCGCTCGAGTTCCATCGCCCTCATCGCCTCGGCACCGCCTGCCTCCACGTGAGCACCACAGAACAGGCGATTAAGATCGTTGCCGATGTGGCGCACCCCACGACGAATCGCCTCGAGATTGCCGAACATGACCAACAAACGGACCCGCGGGCGCAAATCGCCCCGGGCGATCGCCCGGATCAGCCGGTCGAGCAACTCGATCGGAATGATCTCGTTGCCGTGAATCCCTGCCGACAGGAGTAAATCGACGCCACAGTCCTCGCTGGCAGGTGGCGTTATCTGAAGCACGCCATCGGCCAGCCAATGCAGCTTGACGCCGCGGCTGGTGACCTGGATTTTTTCAGCCGGTTCACGACCGGCCAGGCTTAACTCGAGCAGCTTACCCAGAGAAAGCATCCGGGCCTGCCTTAGTGGTCGTGGTTGCAGTCGGGACCGTGCACGTGGTCGTCCGCTTCGACCGGCTCCATCTCCAGCTGCAGGCTCACCAGATTGGTTGCCAGCGGGCGCAGCAGCAGGTTTGCGTATTCGGTGTCGCCATCCTCGACATCCACGCCGATCATCAGCTGGCCATTGCCGACCTGCTGGATCCACACTTCCCTGCCCTGCCACATGACGGCGAATCGGGTGCAGGAGGTTTCAAGCTGGGTACCGTCCACGTCTTCGAGGATGAGTTGAAGGCTGTCGCTCATGGTGATGTCTCTGCTGGTGACGCGGGGCCCACCCCCGCGTGGAATGGATTAGGCCTGCGTCAGGGTAGCGACGGCGCGCTCGAAACGGTTCAGCCCCTCTTCGATGTCGGCCTCGTCGATCACGAGACTCGGTGCCAGACGCACTACATCGGGACCGGCCTGCAGCACCATCACCGCCTCGCGTTCGGCCGCATCGAAGACATCCCGGGCACGCCCCTTCCAGGCGTCGGAAAGCACGCAGCCGATGAGCATGCCGCGGCCGCGAATGTGGCTGAACAGCCCATAGCGCTCGCCGATTTGCAGCAGGCGCGTCTTGAACCGCTCATGGCGTGCCTTGACGCCCTCGAGCACCTCGGGCGTGTTGACGATGTCGAGCACCCGTTCCGCGACTGCACAGGCCAAGGGATTGCCGCCATACGTCGTGCCATGGGTCCCGACACTAAAATGCGCGGCGATCTCGTGGGTAGTGAGCATGGCTCCGATCGGGAAGCCGCCACCCAGGCTCTTGGCGCTGGAGAGGATGTCCGGCACCACGTTGTAGTGCATGTAGGCGAAGAGCTCGCCGGTACGGCCCATGCCACACTGCACCTCGTCGAAGATCAGCAGCGCGTTGTGCTCGTCGCACAAGGCGCGTGCGCCTTCCAGGTAGGCCTGCTCGGCCGGCAGGATCCCGCTTTCGCCCTGGATCGGCTCGAGCACCACGGCGCAGGTTTTGTCGGAAATGGCCGCCTTCAGGGCCTCGAGATCGTTGTACGGCACATGGGTGATGCCTTCGATCTTCGGCCCGAAGCCATCGGAATACTTGGGCTGGCCGCCCACTGTGACGGTAAACAGGGTCCGACCGTGGAAGCTGTTCACCGCGGAAATAATCTCGAACTTCTGCGGCCCGTGGACATCATGGGCGTAGCGACGGGCCAGCTTGAACGCGGCCTCGTTGGCTTCGGCACCCGAGTTGCAGAAGAACACCCGGTCGGCAAAGGTCGCCGCCACCAGCTTCTTGGCCAGGCGTAGCGTCGGCTCGTTGGTGAAGATATTGGAGATGTGCCAGAGCTTGCCGGCCTGTTCGGTCAGCGCGGCAACCAATTCGGGGTGGGCGTGACCCAGCACGTTCACGGCGATGCCGCCGGAGAAATCCACCAGCTCGCGCCCCGTCTGATCCCATACTCGCGAGCCCTGACCGCGTACCGGGATGAAGCGGGCAGGCGCGAAACTGGGAACAATGACCTGGTCGAAATCGGCGCGTTCTACCGGGGTATGCGGGGCGGACATCAGAGCTCTCCTGCGAGGCGATGGAATCGAATGAGGAAGGCGCCAGCGGACCGCTGGCGCCGAACGCCCAGTGTAAACGCAGGATCGAGGCGTTGGGCAGCGGCGCGCGCATTTCTGTCGCGCCGCGGTCTTTCAGAGCTGGTGCTGCCGGTCGAGTTCGATGGCCCGGTCCAGGGTTTCCAGCAGCGCCTTGCGCACCTTCAGCTTGGTGTTGCGGTGGGCCGTCATCTGGATTTTCTTCATCTGCTGGGCCGTCGCCCTGGCCACCGCCATCAGCTCGCCCGCCGGCACGACACGATCGAGGAAGCCGGCGTCCATGGCTCCCTGTGGATCGAACATCTCGCCGTTGATCACCGAACGATGAAACGCCGACTTGCGCAGCCGGTCACGAGCCAGCTCGATCCCCGCGTGGTGCATGGTCATGCCGATCTGCACCTCGTTGAGCCCGATACTGAACGCGCCTTCGACACCGATCCGATAATCCGCCGAAAGCAGGATGAACGCGCCCTTGGCTACCGCGTGCCCCGGGCAGGCGACGATAATGGGAAAAGGATGGGCGAGCATCCGCCGCGCCAGGGTCGAACCGCTGGCGACCAGCGCCACGGCATCCTCGGGGCTCGACGTCATCACCTTCAAGTCGTAACCACCAGAAAGGATCCCCGGTTGCCCGGTGATGATGACGATGGCGCGGTCCTGCTCGGCGCGGTCCAGCGCGGAATTGAATGCCTGAACGACGTCAGGGGAGATGGCGTTGACCTTGCCGTTGGCAAGCGTCAGGGTGGCGATGCCGTCTTCGAATTGGTAGGCGATCAGCTCAGTCATGGCGGTTTTCCTTGTTTGAATAGCGCAGACGTTAACCATCGCTATCGACGAGGTAAAGCGCCGTGACTGACCGCCCGGTCAGGCTGGCATTTCAATCGTCCTCGATGCCGAACCCGACTTCGAAGTCGAACAGGGATTGGGGATGGAGGATCGCCTGGAGGGCGGGATCGGCGATGAACAGCCCATAGGAACCGTCCGGCAAACCGTTGCTGATCCGATACGGGTTACCCTCTGCGTCGACGCAGATCCGGGCGAGATCCAGGTAGCGCGGCTCGCAGGGCTGCTTGTCCGCATCGCGCAGCACGACGACCCGGGGACGCAGCTGCAGCCGCTCGTGTTTTTCCAGCACCAATGCGACTTCGCCGGTGTGCAATTCCACTAGGGTGCCCACCGGAAACACACCGAGCCACTGAATGAAGTCGCGTACCAGCTTCGGATCGAACTGGGTACCACTGCCCTCGCGCAGGATGTCGAACGCCACCTGCACCGGGCGCGGTTTGTCATACGAACGGTGGCTGGTGATGGCGTCGAACGCATCGACGATGGTGATGATGCGCGTCATGAAGGGAATCTGGCGCTCCGCGACCCCCTGCGGGTATCCCTTGCCATCGAGGCGCTCATGATGGCCGTACGCTGCCTGGGCGGCGGCGACCGGTATGTCGGCCTGGTCCCTGAGCGCTTCATAGCCGAACACCGGATGCAACTTGACGTGGGCGAACTCCTCGGCCGTGAGCTTGCCCGGTTTGTTAAGCACTTCCGGATCGATGCGCACCTTGCCAACGTCATGCAGCAGGCCGCCGAGCCCCAGCAGCTCGAGTTCGGCGTCGGCCAATTGCAGGTGGTTACCGAAGCCCATCGCCATGATCGACACCGACAGGCAGTGCAAGCTGGTATAGACGTCCTGATCCTTCAACCGGGTCAGCCAGAGCATGGCGCTCTCGTTGCGCAGAAGGCTTTCGAGGTTGCGCCTGACGGCCGCCTGGCAAGCCGATGTGTCGATGGGCCGGCCCTGTTGCACGTCGGCAAGCAACTCGCCCAGGACCAGGGAGCTGTCCTGGAAGGCGGTTCGTGCGTGGTCGATTTCCGCATAGAGGGGCTCACGCACCCGCTCGCGCCGCGCCGTGGGCTTGAGCGCCACAGGTACGCTCCGCTCGATCTGGTGCAACGCCACGCGCTGCGTGTCATCGACGTAGACGTAGTCGCAGCGCTTCCTGACCGCATTCAGGTCGGACAACCGCAACAGTGGAAAGCCCTGGAAAAGGAAAGTCGTTTCGCTCCAGGGTCGATCGAGTTCGCAGACATACATCCCAAGTTCAAGGCGAGCGACGTCGACGCGACGTTTGGTCATCACGAGCGTAGTGTCGGGGCGCTTCCTCAGCTTGCGAAACAATTTCATGCCATACCTGGCCAGGCCGGTCTGAGATCTGAACCTGCCCGGAGGTTATCAGACGACTGCCACAGGTGGGCCATCATCTGGCCAGAAACGAGACCGCTGCCCGTTTCTGGCAAAACCTAATAAGCGCATGAATAAGCTAAAAAAACTTTTGCCATGCCAGGTCTCTTCCGCTACATTAGCGCGCCTCGACAGACCTGATCGTCTGGCGAGATCCGGTGAGGTGTCCGAGCGGTTGAAGGAGCACGCCTGGAAAGTGTGTATACGGGAAACCGTATCGTGGGTTCGAATCCCACCCTCACCGCCAGATATGAAAAAGCCCGACGCAAGTCGGGCTTTTTTTTGCTTTGACCAAAGCGCTAATTCGCACCTGTACCGGTCGGGGCGCCACCGGACGGCGTTGCGGCACCACCGGATGGCGTCGCGGCGCCTCCGCTACCGGTGGATGTTCCGTTTCCACCCGTGCTGCCGGCTCCCGGCCGTACGTCGACCCCTTCGCCCGTGTTGGATGGCAGCGGACTAACCGTGCCGCCACCGGCAGGCGCGGTGGTCGAGCCGGTTGGTGCCGGCGTAGTAGCGGGTCGGTCCGGAACGGTTCGGCTAGGTGAAGTTGCCGGCGAAGAGTCGAACTGCGGACTGTTGACGCCGATGTCAGGACGGGTTGCACCGCCTGCGGCACCCCCGGTCTCACCCGCAGGTGCAGGTTCACGTATGGCATTGATGCCCTGTCCGGTCTGTTGGCGGTTATCCACCATGTCGGCACCGATCTGGTCGCGCTCCTGCTGCAAGGTCATGTCTTCCTGCGCCAGCGTGGCACCGGATAACGCCACCGTCAGAAGCATCAGGGGGAAAGCTGTGCACTTCATGACTACCTCCAAAACTGGGGTCGATTTATAAAGTGGACCCTCCCACGACGCCTAAGGTGCCCCGCCGCCGCCACCGAATGCAGTAACCGAGAAACGACGAACGGTAGAGATGATGTGGACACCCCGTCCAAGCCCTCTGGCACGGGAATTGCGACGATCGCGGCAATGCGGACGGTCAGGTCATGACTGGGCGAGCCGCCCAACGGATGCATGAATGACGGAATTTATCGGTCACTTATTCAAGCAAAACGTGCCGCCGGCTCAAGGCCGGGACGAAACTTTACAACAGCACGCCTGCAGAGCGACTCGCCGCCAGGCGTCCAGAAAAATAAAAGGCCGCCCCATGTTTAAACAAAAAAAACTTCGCCAGGCAACACTGATTCTTCTCGCTACAGCCGTTGTGCTGATTCTCCCCAACCTCACCCGGATTTTCAGTTGAGCAAGCCGCGATGTGAGCCGTTCTGGCCTGTACGTCACCGCGACCATCCGCGCCGCCTCGCCATGCCCGAGCAGTAGCGGCGGGCACTCCAGGCCCCGCCCCGGCCTCTTTCCGCGCCCCGAAACCCCAGCCGACCTCAGCCAGCAAAGGCGTATGCGTACCCCTTTGACGGGAACTTATCGCGCCTATGGCCGACTGAAAAACAGCCCCGCCCTTATCTCTGCGCCTTGCGCGCAGCCTCACAGGAGCCATTTTTTAATGAATTGGGACGTTCTGTTGAACGAGTCGATCTGGATCGATTTCGCCATCGTCACGGCTGTGACGGTAATCAGTTACTGGGTACTGCGCACCTTGGTCAAGGTTCTGACCAGGCGCCTGCAAACCATGGCCAAGGGCTCGAAGACACGCATCTACACATTCGTCGCCGAGATGCTCAGCCGCACCAGTCGGCTATTGATCTTCGCCTTCTCCTTGCTGATCGGCCTGAAGATCGTCGAGCTTTCCCCGCGCTGGGAAGCCACCATGGCGCACGGCTGGTTCGTGGCGCTCGCGTTCCAGATCGCACTCTGGCTCGATTGCGGCGTGCGGCTATGGATGGAAAGCCTGACCCATGATGGCAAGACGCGAAACCCGGTGACCACGACCATCATCGGCATCATGATCCGCCTGGTCGTCTGGACCATGATGCTGCTGTCTATCCTGGCGAACCTCGGGGTCGACATCACCGCACTGGTGGCAAGCCTCGGCGTCGGCGGTATCGCCATCGCGCTCGCGGTTCAGACCCTGCTCAGCGACGTCTTCGCCTCGCTGTCGATCGGCATCGACAAGCCGTTCGAAGTTGGTGATTTCGTGGTCTTCGGCGAGGTGGCCGGTAACATCGAACATATAGGCCTGAAGACCACGCGCATCCGCGCGCTGAGCGGAGAACAGATCGTCTGCTCCAACGCGGACCTGCTCAAGCAAACGCTGCACAACTACAAGCGCATGCAGCAGCGGCGTATCGTCTTCAAGTTCGGTGTCACCTACAACACGCCGCCGGCCAAGGTGCGTGAGATTGGTGGGGTAGTTCGCAGCATCATCGAAGGGATCGAGATGACCCGTTTCGATCGGGCGCATTTTCTGGCCTTCGACGACTACCAGCTGACCTTTGAAGTGGTCTATATGGTGCTCAGCTCCGAGTACAACCGTTACATGGATATCCAGCAGGAGATCAACCTGAAGCTGATGGAGCATCTCGCCGAGATGGAAGTGCAGTTCGCCTTCCCCACCCAGAGCGTCGAGTTCATCGGCGGCAAGCTGCCGGAAATCACCGTCGCGGGGATGCCCAAGGATCGCCCCGCCGCCAATGGCGACCAGGGCGCCGAACCTCAGCCAGCGTAAGCCTCTCTCGCCTCCGGCTCGGTCAGTTCCAGTAACCGTCCGGCGGCGAGCTCAGCTCGCCGAGCAGGCGACGCAATCCGCCTCCCCAGTAGTCGCGAATTTCCTCGAAATACGGATCCCCTTCCTGCACGCGGTAGCCTTTCGGGACTTCCAGGCTGCCGCTTCGGTAGACCAGCACGTCCAGCGGCAAGGCGACCGACAGGTTGCTGCGAATGGTCGAGTCGAACGAAATCAGCGCACAGCGCAAGGCGTGATCCAGCGGCGTCTGGTAAGTCAGCGCGCGGTCGAGAATCGGCTTGCCGTATTTGCTTTCACCGATCTGGAAATACGGCGTATCGGGTGTCGCCGCGATGAAGTTGCCCTGCGGGTACAGGTTGAACAGCGCTGGTGGCTCTTCGCCGATCTGTCCGCCCAGCAGAAACGAGCAGGTCAGGTCCACGCCGGCCGACATGGTGGGCTCGGCGTCGCGCGAGACCACTTCACGCATCGTCTTGCCGACCAGTTGCGCCGCTTCGAACAGGCTGTCGACACTGCACAGGTGAGGCCCCTTGCCTTTGAGCCGCTGGCGTAGAAGACTGATGACCGACTGCGACGTGGCGAGATTGCCCGCCGCTTGCAATACGATCAGCCGCTCTCCCGGAACACCGAAGATATAAAGTTTGCGGAAGGTGGCGATGTGGTCGACTCCGGCATTGGTACGGGAGTCGGAAACGAACACCAAGCCCTCGCTCAGGTTCATGGCAACGCAATAAGTCATGGCGGATCCGGACTGTCAGGACGAAACACGGCGTCGCCCGGTCTGCTTCTATCGGCAGACCTGGACGGCCGCTGGCGCCACTTTACTGCTGGGCCTGTGTGATTGGCGAGACAAATACCCGGGCGTGCATGGTTTCGATGCCACCACCGCGACGGCTTCCACGAACCGGACAGGCATCGAGGTAATCCAGACCGACGGCAAGTTTGAGATGACGCTCCGGGCGTTCCAGTTGGTTAGTCACATCGAAGCTGTACCAGGCTCCATTCAGCCAGGCCTCGGCCCAGGCATGACTGGCCAGGTGGGTCTGGTCATCGGTCAGCAGGTAGCCGGATACATAGCGCGCCGGAATACCAAGGCTGCGCGCGCAGGCCAGGAAAGCATGGGTGTGGTCCTGGCATACGCCTGCGCGGGCCGCGAACGCCTGGGCGGCAGTGCTCTCCACCCCGGTCGAGCCTGGGCTGTAGAGCATGTGCTCACCCAAGGCCTGCATCAGGTCGGCCAATCCGGCGCGGTCGCGCCGCTCTCCGACGCTGCGCCCGGCGAGCTCTCTAAGCGCCTCATCGGGGTGGGTGAGCCGCGTCATGCGCAGAAACGGGAACGGCGACTGCGTGTCGTGCTCGGCTTCGCAGCGCTCGTCGATCTCGACCTGGCCGCTGGCATGGATGAGGATTTCCTCGTGCGGGTCCTCCAGCGACAGGACATGGAGGATATTGCCGTAGGGGTCGATCTGACTGCGCGCCGGCCGAGGCAGGTCGAGCCGCCAGTTGAGGACGTGCTGGCGCTCGCTCTCCTGGGGCGTGAGCCGCAGATACTGAATACTGGTACGTACCGTATCGTCGTAGTGATAGCTGGTGTCATGGCTGATGGAGAGTTTCATGCGACCTCCAGGTACGAGCTGTGGATGGCCTGACCGAGCCGGTTGACCTCCTGGATGCACTCGGTCAACCAGTCGTGCAGCCCCGCCTTGAGGATTTCATCGACGCCGGTATAGCGCAGGCGGGCTTCGAGCTCCGCCGCCATACGCTGGGCAGGCCGACCGTTGATACCAGGCAGACTGGCCAGCATCTGGTTCAGTTCATCGGTGCAGGCACGTACCGAGCGGGGTACGTCCGGACGCAGCAGCAGCATCTCGGCCACCTTGCGCACCTTGGGCGAGCCCCGGTAGATCTCGGCGAAGGCCTCGAACGAGGACACCGCACGCAGTAGCGCGCTCCATTGGTAATAGGCGCGGGCCGAACCGTCGTCGATGTCGTCGATATCGTCTCCCAGCAACTCGTAGCGCGCATCGAGCAGACGCAAGGTGTTGTCGGCGCGCTCGATGAAGGTGCCCAGGCGGATGAAGCGGTAGGCGTCGCTGCGCATGATGGTGCCGTAGGTGGCGCCGCGAAAGATGTGCGAACGTTCCTTGACCCACTCGCAGAAGCGGCTGATGCCGTAGCGGCTGAGGTCCTGGGTCGCGATGATGCGCATTTCCAGCCAGGTCGCGTTGATGTTCTCCCACATGTCGGTGGTGATGCGCCCGCGTACCGCATGCGCGTTGATCCGCGCGGCCTGGAAACAGTTATAGATGCTGCCGGAATTGTCCGGATCGAAAGCGAAATGATGCAGCAGTTTTCTCGCGTCCAGCGGGCCGTGACGCAGCAGGTAATCGTCGAGCGTACCGGTGATCAGCAACGGCATCGCCAGTTCATCGAGGCCGTCGCCCAGGCCCTTCTGCGGCATCAGCGACAGCGAATAGCTCACCTCGAGCATGCGCGCCAGGTTCTCGGCCCGTTCGAGGTAGCGCGACATCCAGTACAGATCGGAGGCGGTTCTGGAAAGCATGGTCAATCCTCCACCACCCAGGTGTCCTTGGTACCGCCCCCTTGGGACGAGTTGACCACCAGCGAACCGTCGCGCAGTGCCACGCGCGTCAGCCCGCCGGGTACCAGGCGGGTTTCACGCCCGGAGAGCACGAATGGCCGCAGGTCGATATGACGCGGCGCGATGCCGCTTTCGACGAACGTCGGGCACGTGGACAGGCTCAGCGTCGGCTGCGCGATATAGGCGGCCGGATTGGCCTTGAGCCGCTCGCGAAACGCCTCGATCTGCGCGCTGGTGGATGCCGGCCCGACGAGCATGCCGTAACCGCCGGAGCCTTGGGTTTCCTTGACCACCAGCTCCGGCAGGTTCGCCAGCACATGGGACAGCTCATCAGGTTTGTGGCATTGCCAGGTGGGCACGTTATTCAGGATCGGCTCCTCGCTCAGATAGAAGCGGATCATGTCGTTGACATAAGGGTAGATCGACTTGTCGTCAGCCACGCCGGTGCCGATGGCATTGGCCAGCACCAGATTGCCGGCACGATAGGCCGCCAGCAGACCCGGCACCCCCAGCGTCGACTCGGGGTTGAAGGCCAGTGGATCGAGAAAGGCATCGTCGAGCCGGCGATAAAGCACATCGACGCGCTGCGGCCCGGAAGTGGTGCGCATGTAGACGTGCTCGTCGCGAACGAAAAGATCCGCACCCTCGACCAGCTCCACGCCCATCTCCCGCGCCAGGAAGGCATGCTCGAAATAGGCACTGTTGAAACGGCCCGGCGTCAGTACCGCCACACTGGGGTTGTCCAGCGGGCTGGACTCCTTGAGCGTGGTGAGCAACAGGTTCGGATAGTGGTTGACCGGCGCGATGCGCTGCGCCGCGAAGAGCTCGGGAAACAGCCGCATCATCATCTTGCGGTCTTCGAGCATGTAGCTCACCCCGCTCGGGGTGCGCAGGTTGTCCTCGAGCACGAAGTAGCGGCCGTCGCCGTCACGCACCAGATCGACACCGGCAATGTGCGCATACAGGCCTCGGTGCAGGTCTAGCCCCTGCATCGCCATCTGATACCCGTCGTTGGTCAGCACCTGCTCGATGGGAACCACACCCTCCTTGAGGATGCGCTGGCCGTGGTAGAGATCTTCAAGAAACAGGTTCAGGGCCTGGACGCGCTGAATGCAGCCCCTCTCCACCGTTCGCCACTCGCTGGCAGGAATGCTGCGCGGAATGGTGTCGAAGGGAATCAGCCGCTCGGTGCCCTGCTCGTCGCCATACAGCGTGAAGGTGATGCCGGCCCGATGGAACAGCAGATCGGCCTCCTGCCGACGCTTGGCCAGCTCGTCCGCCGGGGTGTTGGCCAGCCATTGAGCGAACGCGTGATAATGCGGGCGGCAATGGCCGTCGGCGTCGTACATCTCATCGTAAAAGACCCGCGTCATTCAGCGCTCCCGCCTGTCGCAACACATTGATGCTTCGCAAGCGGCATGCCAGAAGAAATTTCCTTCAGGATCAATTACCTGGCGAAACCCCTCTGCCGTGACGCACCACAGTGGAGCACTTACTGACCAGCGTTCCCACCGGCGCCCCAAAGCATGGCAGCCAGCGCGCAGCCGTTTCGCTATTGACACCATCGGGAACCGCGATTTCCCCCGCTTCTTGATAAATCTCGATCTCGCGCCATACCTGTGCGAATAACGGCGGTAGAGCACAGCTGGCGCACGCCCCACCTGTCCCGAGGCTGGGACGCGAACCGCCGGCAAGACGGTTTTATGCCTTTCGACAGACATAAAAAACCCCGGGAAAACCGGGGTTTCGTTGGCGCGACTTTCCGGATCAGGCGACTTGCATGGTCTTGTGCGTATCGACCAGGTGTTGCACCACGCCCGGATCGGCCAGGGTGGAAATATCACCCAGCCCGTCATACTCGCCGGTAGCGATCTTGCGCAGGATGCGCCGCATGATCTTGCCCGAGCGGGTCTTGGGTAGCCCAGGCGCCCATTGAATGACGTCCGGCACCGCGATCGGACCGATCTCGCGGCGCACCCACTGCTTGAGTTCCTGGCGCAGCTGCTCGGAAGGCTCCTCACCGGCGATCAGGGTGACATAGACGTAAATGCCCTGCCCCTTGATGTCGTGCGGGACGCCCACCACCGCCGCTTCCGCGACCTTCTTGTGCGCGACCATCGCACTTTCGATCTCGGCGGTACCCATGCGATGGCCCGACACGTTGAGCACGTCGTCCACGCGACCGGTGATCCAGTAATAGCCATCCTCGTCGCGGCGCGCGCCGTCGCCGGTGAAGTACATGCCTTTGAAGGTCTTGAAATAAGTGTCGACGAAACGGTCGTGGTCGCCGTAGATGGTGCGCATCTGACCGGGCCAGGAATCAAGGATCACCAGATTGCCCTCGGCGGGGCCTTCGATCAGGTTGCCCAGATTGTCGACCAACGCCGGGACCACGCCAAAGAACGGGCGGGTCGCCGAACCCGGCTTGAGCGCCGTGGCCCCCGGCAGCGGACTGATCAGGATGCCGCCGGTCTCGGTCTGCCACCAGGTATCGACGATCGGGCAGCGGCTCTGGCCGACCGCCTCGTAATACCAGTTCCAGGCCTCGGGGTTGATCGGCTCGCCAACCGATCCCAGCAGGCGCAGGCTCGAACCATCGGCGCCTTCAACCGCGGCGCGCCCTTGCGCCATCATCGCGCGGATCGCAGTGGGTGCGGTGTAAAGGATATTGACCTTGTGCTTGTCGATGATCTTGGCGACGCGGGTCACGTCCGGATAGTTGGGCACGCCTTCGAACATCAGTGTCGTCGCACCGTTGGCCAGCGGCCCGTAAACGATGTAGCTGTGTCCGGTCACCCAGCCGACGTCCGCGGTGCACCAGTAGATTTCGCCCGGTCTGTAATCGAATACGCGCTCATGGGTGAGCGAGGCGTAGAGCAGATAACCGCCACAGGTGTGCAGCACGCCCTTGGGCTTGCCGGTGGAGCCGGAGGTATAAAGGATGAACAACGCCTCCTCGGCACCCATCTCCTTCGGCGCGCAGACGGTACCGGCGACCTTGAGCAGGTCGTCGTACCAGATGTCGCGATGCTGATTCCACTTGATGTCCCCGCCCGTGCGCTTGACCACGATGATCTTCTGCACGCAGTTGGTTTGCGGGTTGGTCAGGGCCTCGTCGACGTTCTCCTTGAGCGGCACCTTCTTGCCGCCACGGACGCCTTCGTCCGCAGTGATCACCACTTTCGAGCAGCCGTCGATGATCCGGCCGGCCAACGCCTCGGGCGAGAAGCCGCCGAATACCACCGAGTGGATAGCGCCGATGCGCGCGCACGCCAACATCGCCACGGCTGCCTCGGGGATCATCGGCATATAGATGGTCACCACGTCGCCACGATGCACATCCTGTCCGCGCAGGGCGTTGGCCAGCTTGCAGACTTCTTCGTGCAGTTCGCGGTAGGTGATGTTGCGGTGTTCGGACGGGTCGTCGCCTTCCCAGATGATCGCGATCTGGTCGCCGCGCTCCGCGAGGTGGCGGTCCAGGCAGTTGGCCGACACGTTCAGGGTGCCGTCGGCGAACCATTTGATATCGACATGATGGTCGTCGAAGGAGGTCTGCTTGACCTTGGTGAAGGGCTTGATCCAGTCGATGCGCTTGGCCTGCTCGCGCCAGAAACCGTCAGGGTTTACCACCGACTGCTGGTACATGGCTTTGTAGGTGGCCTCGTCGGTCAGCGACTGGGCCGCCACTTCGGGACGCACGGGATACAGGGACGCAGCACTCATGGAATAACACCTCGAATCTATTTTGTTATGCCCTCAGTTGTAGCCCGCCCCTCCCCACCCGGACCATACGACCATAGTCCAAACGCCAGCGCGGCCCGCCTTCACGGGGGACCGGACCTATCATGACCGCCTGATGAGACGTGCGCGGTCCTCTTGAGCATAGCCGCGATCACCGGGCGCACGTTTGCAACAGAAGGTGTCTGATATTCGGCATGTTCAACTGTCGGAACCACCCATGGCCCAAGCCTCGAACGCGCTGTTTCGCGCGCTGTATCGCATTCGCTATAGCATCGCCTTCTACCCGACCGTTATTGCTGCCGCCTATCTGGTCATTAGCGGGCTGGTGATCGCCTTCGAGACGACACCCCTGGCATCGCGTTTGCGCGACGACCTGCCCAGCGGCCTGACCGACGCCGACAACGCGCGGGAAATCCTCGGCACGCTGATCACCAGCATCGTCTCGCTCGCGGTCTTCAGCTTCTCCATGGTGATGGTGGTGCTCAACGGCGCCGCAGCGAGGCTATCGCCACGGGTACTGCCGGGCCTGATCAGCGACCTGCGCAACCGGGTGATTCTCGGCGTTTATCTGGGCAGCATCCTGTACTACCTGTCCCAGATCATCCTGATCAACAAGAGCGACCCACAGAGCATTCCAACGCTCGGCATGCTGCTGGCGGTGTTGTTTGCCGCGGTCTGCCTGATCCTGTTCGTGGTGTTCATCCGTTCGGTCTCGCAATCGATACAGGTGGACTGGAACGTCAGCCGCCTCTACCGGGACGCGCTGTCCCAACTGGAAGAACGAAAGAAGCGTCTGCAACGTGCGCCCGCGGTACCCAACGACGACAACTGGCATTGCCTGACCGCGCAGCGCCCGGGTTATCTGCGCCACGTGAACGAGAAACGTCTGAGCGAGCTGCTCGAGAAACGGGACATGGTGGCCACGCTGCAGGTCGAGCCGGGCTTCTTCCTCATCGAAGGGCACCCGCTGATCAAGCTCAGCGGCGAGCTGTCGGAGCGCGAAGCCCGGGAAGTGCAGGACTGCATGGACTTCAGCAATGACGAATACGCCTCGTCCAACGCCGCCTACGGGATGCGACAGATGTCGGAGATCGCGGTAAAGGCGATCAGCCCGGCCGTGAACGACCCCGGCACAGCCATTCGCACCGCGAACCTGATCGGCGTGCTGCTGAGCCGGCTGATGGGTGTGCCCGCGTATGACGTGGGCTGTTTCGATAACGGAAGGCCTCGTCTGTTCTACCGACAACTGCCAATGCGCCGTCTGCTGACGGCAGTCACCAGCCCGATTCGCAACTACGGCCGGGGCGATCCGCAGGTCATCACCGCGCTGCTGCAGTGCATCAAGAACGCCATCCATTTCGGCCCGTCGCCTGACCAGCTGGACGCGCTTTGGGAAGAGGTCCAGGCCGTGCGCGACGAGGCCGATGAGTGCGTGAACAACTGCCGGGACCGAATTTCCATCAACGATGTGATCGACCGCTTGAACGAGCTCGAACTGCCGACCCCGCGCCTGCAGCCGCTACCCCCCAATCGAGGCGACTGAAATCGGGCGGCAAAAAAAAGACGGCCCAGAGGGCCGTCTTCGCAATCAGCTGATTGCATGACACGCTCAAATCCGATCACGCAGATTTGTCGCTGCTGTTCTACGCCGCACCGGGCGGTGCGGCCATTGAACCAAGGTCCAACGCTCAGGGCGCGGTATTGGCTGCCTGAGCAGCCTCGATCAGATCGATGCCGATATCGCTTTCGAAATTCTTCCAGGCCGGGCGTACCGCGTCGCGCCATGCCGCGCGCTGTTCCGGCGTGAGGGTGATGAGCTCGGTCTTGCCAGTGGCGAGAATGGCCTGCTTGGCCTCCTCGTTGAGGGCTGCGGCCTGGCGGTTCACTTCGAGGGTGACCTCGTCGACGATCTTCTCCAGCTCGCCGCGCACGTCATCCGGCAGGCTGTGCCAGAACTTGGTGTTGGTGATCAGTACGTAGTTGCCGATGCCATGGTTGGACTCGGTCATGTACTTCTGTACCTCGTAGTACTTCTGGCTGTAGATGTTCGACCAGGGGTTGTCCTGGGCATTGACCACGCCAGTCTGCAGGCCCTGGTAGATCTCGGCGAACGCCATCTTGCGCGGCACCGCACGCAGGGCCGAGTACTGGGCGGCCTGAAGGTCCGACGGTTGCACGCGGAATTTCTGCCCGCGGGCATCGGCCGGCTCGCGCAGCGCCTTGTTGGCAGTGAACTGGCGCATGCCATTGAGCCAATAGGCAAGACCGGTGATGCCCTTGTCTTCCATCGAGGTCAGCATCGCGCGGCCCTTGTCCGACTGCTGGAAGCGCTGGGCAGCGGCCATGTCGTCGAACAGGAACATCAGGTCGAACAGCTGCAACTGCTTGGTGTATTGCTCGAGCTTGGACGGCGCAGGCGCGAGCATCTGCACGTCGTTGAGCAGCAGCGCTTCCATTTCCTTGCCGTCGCCGAACAGCGAAGAGTTCGGGTAGACCTGAACCTGGACCTGCCCGGCCAATCGTTCTTCGACCAGCTTCTTGAACATCAGCGCGCCCTGCCCTTTGGGCGTGTTGTCCGCGGTGATATGGGAAAACTTGATGAGAATCGGGTCGGCCTGAACGCTGAACGCAGCGAACAAGGCAGATGCGGCAAGCACGCGGACGGCGCCGCGCAGGGTCAAACGCGCCATGGGAGCTCCTATTTATCGTTGTTGAGCGGTAGCGGAGTCGACTCTACGCCGGCCTACGCCTGACCAAAATTCGCATTTTGGCAAGCAAGCCTTCGGCATCCGCGAAGGCTTGTTAAAACGGTGTTAGAGCGGCCGGTCGCCGATCAGGTGTTCGAGCATCTGCCGCGCCGTGACCGACAGCCCGTCGAGGTTGCGCACGCCGATCTTGAGCTCCCGCCGCGCCCAGCCATCCGAAAGTGGAATCGTCGAGACGTCGAGCGCCGGCAGGTAATTGCACACCACCTGCTCGGGCAGCACGCCGATGCCCATGCCGGTGTGGATCATCCGGCAGATCGCTTCGAAGCTGCGCACCTGGATGCGCAGGCGCAAAGGCGTGCCGAGTTGCGCGGCGGTCTGCTGAAGCAGGGTGTGCAGCGAGGCATCCTGCTGCAGGCCGATGAAGTCGTACCCCGCCGCCTCGCCCAGGCTGATGCGCTCGCGCTCCGCCAGTGGATGCGTGCGCGGCGTGACCAGCACCAGTTGGTCGTGTCGATAGGGATAGACTTGCAATCCCTCGGCCGGCATGTGGCCGGCGAAAACACCGATGTCGGTAAGCCCTTCGCGCACCGCGTGCAGGGTCTCGCTGCTGACGCGTTCCTCAAGGTCGATCTTCACCTCGGGATGCGCACGACTGAATGCACTCAGGTCCTCGGGCAGGAATTCGATCACCGCCGAGGTGTTGGCGTGGATGCGTACGTGGCCCTTGACTCCCTCGCTGAATTCGCTGAGGTCGGCGCTCATCTGCTGCAGGTTGTCGAGAATGTGGCGGGCGTGATGCAGTAACGCATGGCCGGCCGGCGTCAGCTCGACGCCCTTGGGCTGGCGATAGAGCAGCGCGATACCCAATTGTCCCTCCAGGTCGCTGATACGCTTGCTCACCGCAGCGAGCGCCAGATGCTCGCGCTCGGCGGCGCGGGTCAGGTTGCGCTCGTCGGCAATGGCGACGAACAGCCGAAGGGTCACGAAATCGATGCGGCGCATGTCTGGCTTCCTGCGTGAACGAGTGACAAGCCTAAGGCCTTGAAGACCGTTGCGACAGCCTTGCCTTCGCCGATCGCGAAGCCTTCATTGGTGAACAGCCAATTGCCCACCAGGCGCAGCTTGATCATGCTGCATGCAGTCACGGGCCAGGCTGCCCGGTAACCGCTCAGACAGGGTGAACAGGATGACGCAACAGATCTCAGGCGGCATGCCGCTGCACGGCCTCAAGGTGGTCGAGATGGGCCAGCTGATCGCCGGCCCCTTCGCCAGCAAGCTGCTCGGCGAATTCGGCGCCGACGTGATCAAGATCGAGCCCCCAGGCGTCGGCGACCCGCTGCGCAAGTGGCGCAAGATCAAGGACGGCACTTCGCTCTGGTGGCATGTGCAGTCGCGCAACAAGCGTTCGATCACCCTGGATCTGAAAGAAGCCGAGGGGCAAGACATCGCCCGCCGGCTCATCTGCGAAGCCGACATCCTGGTGGAGAACTTCCGCCCCGGCACGCTGGAGGGTTGGGGCCTGAGCTACGCCGAGCTGGCCGCGCTCAACCCGAAGCTGATCATGCTGCGTATCTCCGGCTACGGGCAGACCGGCCCCTACCGCGACCTGCCCGGCTTCGGCGTCATCGGCGAAGCGATGGGCGGGCTGCGTCACCTGTCCGGCTACCCCGGCCAGGCGCCCGTGCGCGTCGGTATCAGCATCGGCGACTCGCTGTCGTCGCTCTATGGGGTGATCGGCGTGCTGCTGGCCCTGCAGGAGCGGGCCCGCAGCGGCGTCGGCCAGGAGATCGACGTGGCGCTGTATGAATCGGTGTTCGCGATGATGGAAAGCCTGATACCCGAATACGATGCCTTCGGCTACGTGCGCGAACCGGCCGGCAGCGCCCTGCCCGGCATCACGCCGTCCAATTCCTACCCCTGCAACGATGGCAGCTATGTGCTGATCGCCGGCAACGGGGACAGCATCTACAAGCGCCTGATGATGCTGATCGGCCGCCAGGATCTGGCCGATGACCCGCGCCTGGCGCACAACGACGGACGCAGCCAGCACGCCGAGATGATCGACGCCGCCATCGGCGAGTGGACTGGTACGCGCGGCCGCGACGAGGTGATCGAAGCGCTCAAGGGCGCGCGGGTGCCGGCAGGCTACCCCTATACCGCCGCGGACATCGTCAGCGATCCACATTACCTGGCCCGCCAGATGATCGAGCAGGTGCAGACCTCCGCGGGCCCGCTGAAGGTGCCGGGCGTACTGCCCAAGCTGAGCCGCACACCAGGCCGCCTCGGTACCGGCGGCCCGCAACTGGGTGAGCACACCGACGACGTGCTCGCTGGGCTCGGCCTGACCGATGAACAACGCCAGGGCCTGCGCGAGCGCGGGATCATCTGATGGAAGCAGCGCCAAGCTGCAAGCCACAGGCTTCAAACCGACAGCGTACCGCGTAGGGTGGATGGCGCTTTTCCATCCACCGCGGCATTCCCGTAACAGTGGATGGGTAAAGCGTCACCCACCCTACGAACCTGAGTTACGCGCCCTTCGTAACGGTGGATGGGCAAAGCGTCATCCACCCTACGAACCGGGCATAACCGATAGGACTTCGCCATGAGTAAACGCCTCTACATCCAGGACGTCGCCACCCGCGACGGCTTCCAGATCGAATCGGCCTTCGTGCCGACCGAAGACAAGATCGCTCTGATCGACCAGCTCTCGCTGACCGGACTGGCGAAGATCGAAGTCACCTCGTTCACCTCGCCCAAGGCGATCCCCAACCTGCGCGATGCCGAAGAGGTGATGCGCGGCATCCGTCGTGTGGAAGGCGTCGAGTACACCGTACTGGTGCCCAACGTAAAGGGCTGCGAGCGTGCGCTGGCCTGCGAGGTGGACGAGATCAACCTGGTGATGTCGGCCAGCGACACCCACGGCCTGGCCAACCTGAGGATGACCCCGGAACAGTCACTGGAGCAGTTCAAGGCGATCATCGAAGTCACTCGCGGCACTGACGTGTTCGTCAACGCCTCGCTGTCGACCACCTTCGGTTGCCCGTTCGAAGGCGAGGTGCCGGAAGCGCGCGTCTACGAACTCGTGCAGAAGCTGCTGGACATCGGCGTGCAGGGCGTGACCCTATGCGACACCACCGGCATGGCGGACCCCGCACAGGTCGAACGGATCTGCAACGAAGCCCGCCGGCGCTGGCCGCAGTCGGTGTTCACCGCACATTTCCACAACACCCGTGGCATGGGCCTGGCCAACGCGCTTGCTGCGCTCAACGCGGGCATCGACCGCTTCGACGCGTCCCTGGGCGGGCTCGGCGGCTGCCCCTATGCCCCTGGGGCCAGCGGCAATATCTGCACCGAAGACCTGGTGCATATGTTCCAGCGCATGGGACTGGAAACCGGAGTCGATCTGGACCAGCTGCTCGACGCCGCGGCGCGACTGCCGGAGCTGGTAGGCCACGATGTGCCGAGCGCAATCCTCAAGGCCGGCAAGGCCGACCGGCGTTATCCGAAGCCCAAATGGATGGAGGCGCCCTGAGCGCTCCCCGACCGCGGCGACTGACCTGGTATCGGAACCACGCAGGCAAAGACGACACCCTACTGATGCTCAACGCCGCCATGGCCTACTGAACATCTGTCGTCAGTCGACGAATCGGCAGTAGTCGGCCAGCGGCATCCGCTCGCTGCGCAGCTGGTTGACCGGTGCCTGCGGGTCGGCATAGCCCACCGCCATGCCGCAATGCAGCACCAGCTCCGGCGGCGCGTCCAGCCACTGGCTCACCTGTCGCGGATAACGTGCCCAGCAGGCCTGGGCGCAGCTGTCGAGGCCGTGCTCCTTGAGCAGCAGCATCAGACTCTGCTGGTACATGCCAAGATCGGCCCACTGGCCCGGGCCCATGCGCCGATCGACGAAAAAGAACAGCGCACAGGGCGCGTCGAAGAATGTGAAGTTGCGTGCGAACCAGGCCAGGCGCGCCGCCTTGTCTTCCCGGGCGATGCCGAGCAGGCGATACATGTCTTCGCCGACCCGGAAGCGATAACCGCGGTAGGGCTCGAAGATCGGCTCAGGGTAGATCGCATAGTCCCGCGCCTCTGGCGCGGGGGCCTCGGCCAGGTACTGCTGCATCGCCTCGCGAAAACGCACCAGCGCGTCGCGCTGCAGGACGAAGATCCGCCAGGGTTGCAGATTGCCGCTCGAAGGCGCGCGGCAGGCCTGTTCCAGCAATGACCGTAACAGCGCATCGTCCACCGGGCGGCGGTCGAACGCGCGAATGCTGCGCCGCTGGCGCAGCGCGTCGCTTACCTTCATAGGGAAGTCCTGTGCCAAGGCATCGATGAGGTGCGACAAGTGTCTCGTCGAGCAGATGCCTGCGCAACAGCGGCACCCGGCGCAGGGGCCGGGTGCCGGTCGTGCATCAACGCTGGTTCGAAGCTTCGGCCGCCTTGATCAGGTCAACGCCGATCTCGTTCTCGAACTTCTTCCAGACCGGCTGCATCGCCTCACGCCACTTGGCGCGCTGCTCCGGGGTCAGTTCGATGATCTCGGTGGTGCCGGCTGCCGCGATTGCCTGCTTGGCCTTCTGGTTGAGCTCGTCGGCCTGGCGGTTAACCTCGACGGTCACCTCGGCCATGATCGCCTCCAGCTCGCTGCGAACATCGTCGGGCAAGCCCTTCCAGAACTTGGTGTTGGTGATGACCATGTAGTCGATCAGGCCGTGGTCAGATTCGGTCATGTACTTCTGCACTTCGTGAACCTTCTGGCTTTCGTAGTTCGACCAGGTGTTCTCGGTGCCATTGACCACGCCGGTCTGCAGGCCCTGATAGACCTCGGCGAAGCTCATCTTTCGCGGGTTGGCGCGCACGGCCTTGAACTGCTCGTCCAGTACCGCCGAAGCTTGTACGCGGAACTTCAGGCCCCGGGCATCGCTCGGCTCGCGCAACGGCTTGTTGGCCGACAGCTGTTTGGTTCCGTTGTGCCAGTAGGCCAGGCCGGTGATGTTCTTGTCTTCCATCGAAGTGAGCAGCGCCTTGCCCTGCGGGCTGCTCTGGAAGCGGTCGGCGGCGGCGAGGTCGTCGAACAGGAACGGCAGATCGTAGATCTGCATGGACTTGGAATAGTGCTCGAATTTGGCGAGCGATGGCGCCAGCAGTTGAACGTCACCGATCAGCAGCGCTTCCATTTCCTTGCCATCGCCGAACAGCGAGGAGTTCGGGTATACCTCGACCTTCACTTTTCCCGGCAGGCGTTCTTCGGCGAGCTTCTTGAACATCAGCGCGCCCTGCCCTTTGGGGGTGTTGTCCGCGACCACGTGGGCGAACTTGATGACGACCGGATCGGCCTGGACAAACCCGGCTACGGTCAGGGAAATCGCGCAGACGAGCGCCTTGGCGGTTGTTTTCAGCATGGTAGTTACCCTCTTGTTTTATTTTTGTCGGTTGGCACGTGTTCGCCGCAGGCCGCCCTTCAGGGCAGCGTCTGACCGGCACGTTGTAACAGGCGGCGGGCGCGGCCGATCACCGGAGCGTCGACCATTTGCCCATCAACCACGAAGACCCCTTCGCCGGTGGATCCGGCCTCGAGGACACGTTGCGCCCAGGCCAGCTCATCGCCGGAGGGCATCAGCGTTTCATGTACCACAGCCACCTGGCTGGGGTGAATGCACAGCAAGCCGCCGAAGCCCATGTCGCGGGCGTCGGCAACAGTGCGGGCAAGGCCCTGCGGATTCTTGATGTCCGGATAGACACTGTCGAGTGGCATGGCCAGCTCACGCAGCCGCGACTGCAACAGTAAAGCGTAACGGGCCTGATCGAGCACGCGCTCGGCCGCCGCGCTGCCACTGGCCAGCCCCAGGTCCAGCCCCAGGTCCAGGGCACCGAACGAGAGGCGCTCAACCCCGGCGGCACCGGCGATTTCGCTCAGCGTGTCGAGCCCGCGGGCGCTTTCGATGATCGGCCAGACCGGTTTGCCGGTCGCAGCGGCTTTCGATACATGAGCCGCGCTTTCGGCCTTGGGCAGCAGAATGCCAACCACGCCCCGGTGACGTTCGCACAGCGCGAGATCTTCGGCCTGCTGCGCATGCCCCGGCGCATTGACGCGCACCAGAACCTGCGCCTCGGGGTTGGTCTGCAGGAAGTCGTCGAGGCTGGCGCGTGCCTCGACCTTCAGCGGTTCGGCGACGGCATCCTCGAGATCGACGATGACGGCATCGGCACCGCTGGCCAGCGCCTTGGCGAAGCGCTCGGGACGCGTCGCCGGGACGAACAGTGCGCTGCGGATGATCGGTTGTGCCATGGTTCTGTCCTTCGTTGTTCTCGTTGTCGCCTATGGCGGATCGGCGCTTGGCGGCGGCCGCTAGATTACGCCCTGTTCGCGCATGCGCTCGATATCGCCCTCGGCATAGCCCAGCTCGGCGAGCAACTGGCTGCTGTGTTCTCCCAACGCAGGCACGGGGTCCATGCGAGGCGCGAAGGCCGCGTTGCGCCCCGGCGGCAGCAAGGCCGGTAAAGGCCCTGCCGGGCTGCCCACTTCACTCCAGCGCTGTCGTGCCTTGAGCTGGGGATGAGCCCAGACGCCTGCCATGTCGTTGACGTGGGCATTGGCGATGGGCGCGGAGTCGAGACGCGCGATGACCTCTTCGGCGCTCAGGCTCGCGAAGCGCTCGACGATGATCGCCCGCAGCGCCTCGCGGTGTTCGGATCGCCGGGCGTTGCTGGAAAAGCGCTCGTCTTCGGCCAGTTGCGGTTGCAGCAGGACCTTCTCGCAGAACAGCACCCACTCGCGCTCATTCTGCAGGCCGAGCATCACCGTGCCGCCACCGCCGGTGGGAAACGGCCCGTAGGGATAGATGGTGGCGTGGGCGGCACCGGCACGCGGCGGCGGAGTCGCGCCTTCATAGGCGTAATACAGGGGGTAGCCCATCCACTCGACCAGGCTTTCGAGCATCGAGACGTCGATGCGGCTGCCCTCGCCAGTGCGCATGCGCAGCATCAGGGCCGAGAGGATGCCGGTGTAGGCATACATGCCCGCGGCGATGTCGGCGATCGAGCAACCGGCCTTGGCCATCTCATCCTCACCCGGCCCCCCGGTCACCGAGAGAAAACCGCCCTCGCTTTGGATCAGCAGGTCGTAGGCCTTCTTCTGCTCGTAGGGGCCGCCCTCTCCGTAGCCGGAGATGTCGCAGACGATCAGCTTCGGGAAGCGCTCGTGCAGCGCCTCGAACGACAGGCCCATACGCGCGGCGGCACCCGGCGCGAGGTTCTGCACCAGCACGTCGGCATCGACCAGGAGCTGTTCGAGCACCTGCGTCGCGGCGTCCTGCTTGAGGTCCAGCGTCAGGCTCTCCTTGCTGCGGTTGGTCCAGACGAAATGCGAGGCCAGACCGTTGACGCGCTCGTCGTAACCGCGGGCGAAATCGCCAGCGCCAGGGCGCTCGACCTTGATCACCCGGGCGCCGAGATCGGCCAGCTGCCGTGTGCAGAAGGGTGCGGCGATGGCATGTTCCAGGCTGATCACGGTGATGCCGTCAAGGGGACGGGGGTTCGCTGTTGTCTCGTTCATTTCGTTTTCCTGCCAAATCGGTTCAACGGCCATTCGCGACAAGGTCGCTCTTACGCCCAATGTTTTTCCTGTGGAAGCGGTCCAGGTCGCGACGAAGCCTGCACATTCTGCGGTCAAGACTAGGCCTCCCCGACCGTTCCCACGTTTTACCGCCAAACCACTATCACCACGTCGTGCCATCGATCTTTGGGGGGAGGTCTCAAGCCACTCCCTCCTTTACCGCCATTCACTACTCAGATCGCGTCACGCATCTTTGTGGGAGCGGTCTTGACCGCGATAAGGCCGCGCACCATCTCGCGGTAACGACCGCACCTGCAATTCACTGCCGCCTGGGTAACTTCGGTGGCCTTTATGCCAGCCCGCTCAGGTCGGCAGCTTCACGCAGCCGCCAGACCTGTTCGATCAGCTCACCTGCCTCATCGGCACTGCGCGCATTCGAGAACTGCACCAGGCGGCGGAATTTGTCTTCCAGGTCATCACGGTTGAGCGTATTGCCCGGGTCACCCTTGGGTTCGTCGATAGCGCCCTTCAGCCTGCGCCCGTCGGTGGTGGTGACCTCGACTCGGCCGAGCCAGCGCGCCGGATAGGCGCCGTCCACTTCGGGGTCGAGGAGCATGCTCACCTTGTCGCGGAACGCAGCCACCGCCGGATCGGTCAGCGCCAGCGTGTGGAACTCCGGTAGCCCGGCCTTGCCGTGCACCGCGATCAGCCCGAGCACGGTGCCCATGGAAAACTTCGCTTGGTGCACCGTCTGCGGCACGGTCACCCGACCAAGCACATCGATGGCACCCTGGTGCACGCGTGTGGTGACCTGGGCGATATCTTCGGCGCGTAGCCCCTCACGCTGCATCAACTCGAGCAGTGCATCGGCGGCCGGATGGGTATGACGGCAGGAGGCGTGGTATTTGAACGAAGTTTCCGCCAACGCCCAGCGCGTGCCGAGGCGGTCGGACAGCTTGCTCGGATCGGAATCGGTAGACATGCCCGCGGCCATGCCCTGCTCGCCTTCGAGGATATTCTGCGCGCCGGTCAGGCCCTCCCGGGTCAGGTAGGCGGCGAGCAAGCCATCGGCGGCGGCCTTGGCGGTATGCAGTTGCTTGGAATCGGCGGCGTCGCGCAGGAACTCCCAGAGCCCGGCGGCCTGGGTGCCGGCGCTGCCCAGCAGGTGGATGAACTTCTGTTGGTCAAAATCCATCAGCTTGCCCACTGCCACTGCGGCGGCCAGGGTGCCAACGGTCGCAGTGGTGTGGAAGATGCGGTAATGCGAACGGCCAAGGAACTCGCCGATGCGGATGCCCGCCTCGTAACCGGCCACCGAGGCCACCAGCAGCTCACGCCCTGATTTGCCCAGGTGCTGCGCCGCCGCCAACGCGGCTGGGAACACCACGGTGGCCGGATGCAGCACCGAGCTGTTGTGCAGGTCGTCCTGCTCCACCAAGTGCGAGCTAGCAGCGTTCACCAGCGCGGCGAAATAGGCCGAGCTGCTGCCGCGGTTGACGAAAATGCGGGATGGACCGGAGGCCGGCCCCATCTCCTGCGCGTAGCGCTCGAACAGCGGAATCGGGTGCGAACCGGCACTGGCCAGGGCAGAGCCGAGCCAGTCCAGGAACAGGTCTTCGGTGCGGGCAAGCACTGGCTCGGGGATCTGCTCGTAACGCAGCCCGGCGAGAAATTCGGTCAACGCGTGGGTGTGCTGGCTCATGCTATCGGCTCCAGTGGGTTAGCCAATCGGTTGGGAGAGTTCGATGAGGTTCTGGTCGGGGTCGCGCACGTACACCGAGCGGATCGGCCCGGTGGCACCGGTGCGCTGTACCGGCCCCTCGACGAGCGCAACGCCTTGGCGTTCGAGGTTTGCGATGACCTCTTCCAGCGGCGTGGCGACGATGAAGCAGAGATCAGCCGAACCCGGCATCGGGCGCTCGGCCTTGGGCTCGAACTCACGAGCGGCCTGGTGCAGGTTGATCTTCTGCTGGCCGAACGCGAGCGCTTTGCGCCCTTCGCCAAAGGTGACCGCTTGCATGCCGAGCACGCGCGTGTAGAAATCGATCGTTGCCTCGAGGTCGTCGACGGTGAGGACCATGTGGTCGAGGTGGCTGATATTCATGACGCACTCCCCTCTTCGTAGGGTGGAAATCGCGAAGCATTTCCACCACGCGGCGGTGGATGTGCTGCGCGACATCCACCCTACGCTCGCCGTTAAAACGAGCGCGGCAGCTCGAGCAGGTACTCGGCCACGTACGACAGGATCAAGTTGGTGGAGATCGGCGCCACCTGGTACAGCCGCGTTTCGCGGAACTTGCGCTCGACGTCGTATTCGTTGGCGAAGCCGAAGCCGCCATGGGTCTGCAGGCAAGCGTTGGCTGCCTCCCAGCTGGCCTTGGCCGCGAGGTACTTGGCCATGTTGGCGGCGGCGCCGGCGTTCTTGCCGCTGTCGTACTCTTCACAGGCGCGCCAGCGCATCAGGTCGGCCGCCTCGATCTCGATATGGGCCTCGGCGATGGGAAATTGCACGCCTTGGTTCTGCCCGATCGGACGACCGAACACCACGCGGTCACGGGCGTAGGCGGCGGATTTCTCGATGAACCAGCGGCCGTCACCGATGCATTCGGCGGCGATCAGGGTGCGCTCGGCGTTGAGGCCGTCGAGGATGTAGCGGAAGCCCTTGCCTTCCTCGCCGATCAGACTGCTGGCCGGAATTTCAAGATTGTCGAAGAACAGCTCGTTGGTCTCGTGGTTGACCATGTTGGCGATCGGCTGCACGGTCAGGCCGTTGCCGATAGCTTCACGCAGGTCGACGAGGAAGATCGACATGCCCTCGGATTTCTTCTTCACCTCCGCCAGCGGCGTGGTGCGCGCCAGGAGGATCATCAGGTCCGAATGCTGGATGCGCGAGATCCATACCTTCTGCCCATTGATGACGTACTTGTCGCCCTTCTTCACCGCCGTGGTCTTGATCTTGGTGGTGTCGGTACCGGTGGTGGGCTCGGTCACGCCCATGGACTGCAGGCGCAGCTCGCCGCTGGCGAGTTTCGGCAGGTAAAAGCGCTTCTGCTCGTCGCTGCCGTTACGCAGCAGGGTGAACATGTTGTACATCTGCCCGTGCACGGTGCCGGAGTTGCCGCCGCAGCGGTTCACCTCCTCGAGGATCACCGAGGCTTCGGCCAGGCCCAGGCCCGAGCCGCCGTATTCTTCTGGAATCATCGCAGACAGCCAGCCAGCTTGGGTCAATGCCGTGACGAAGGCCTCCGGGAAGCCTTTTTGCTCGTCGATCTTGCGCCAGTATTCGGCAGGGAACTCGGCACAGAGGCCGCGCACGCCTTCACGGATGAAATTCAGTTCTTCGATCTTGTTCGCGTTCATCTCGGTTCCTCGAAAGCTTGGTGCCTGTGCGCCTGTTGCGCTGATTCGTTGTTCTATTTGCGGGCGATGGCCGAATGGGGTGTTAGCCGCTGGACCCTCCCCTCACCCCAACACCCTCCCTCAGAGAGGGGGCTGTTGGTGGTTTGCCGGCGAGAAGTGTCGACCTCTCGTCCGTCCCGCTCATCCCTGTCCTCTCTCAGGAGAGGCAGTTCGGTGTTTCCGGGCGAGGAGCTTGAGGCCTGCTCGTCCGGTCCCCTCTCCCCTTCAGGAAGCGGGCTAGGGTGAGGAGCGTGCCCCTTATTCGAATTCCACCTCGGCTTTCTGCGCCGGGCCGCTGCCATCGCCAGCCCACAGCTCGGCCTTGCCCGGTTCGACGATGCGCCCCCCAACCTCGAACGGCTGCGGCGCGATCAGCGGGCGCACGCCGCGGTAGGCGAAGCGCTTCAGCTGCGCCTGCGGATTGGCGCGACAGAACGCGCGCAGGCTGAGCGTCGCGATCAGCGGGCCGTGGACCACCAGCCCGGAATAGCCTTCGGTCTCGGTGACATAGGGCCAGTCGTAATGAATGCGATGGCCGTTGAAGGTCACCGCCGAATAGCGGAACAGCAACGTCGGGGTCGGGTTGACCGGCTCGCGCCAATCGCCCTGGATCAGCGCCTCGGAGCTGCTGGTCTTCGGCGGGCTTGGCTCGCGATAGACGATGTCCTGCTCTTCGCGAATCGCCAGCCGGCCATCCTGCATATAGTCGTGTCGCACGGTGACGAACAGCAGCGAGCCGGTACGGCCCTGCTTTTCCTCGACCTGGGTGATGGTGGAAACGCGCGTCGCCTCGCCTCCGGCGATCAGCGGCTCGAAGAACTCGACACGCCCGCCGGCCCACATACGGTTGCGGTTGTCGGCAGGCGGTAGGAATCCGCCACGTGCCGGATGACCGTCTTGCCCGAGTTCACGCTCGTCGAGCGGCTCCTGGAAAAAGCACCATTGCCACAGCGGCGGCAGCGGCTCGCCATGCCCGACGGCGGGCTCGCCCAGGGTGGCGGCGATGCGCTTGAGCAGGTTGCGGCTGAGTTGGTCGTGGGCTTGTTCGGTTCGCCCGATCCAGGCAGAGGGTGCTGCGTCGGTCATCGAATGTCATCCGCGGCTAGTTGTTGTAGGGCCAGCATGCGCCCGGCCCCAGCGTTCTGTGAATTTGTAATTGATGACACCGGCGTTCGGGTAAACTGAACGCCCACCACATGGCTGTGAGGACAACGAGCATGCATTTCGATCTGGCCGACCTACGCCTGTTCATACACATCGCCGAGTCGCCGAGCCTGACCCAGGGCGCCCGCCGCGCGCACCTTTCGCCGGCTGCGGCCAGCGCCCGGATCAAGACCCTCGAAGGGCAACTCGGCACCCGCCTGCTCTACCGCGACAGCCGTGGGGTGGAGCTGACGCCTGCGGGCCATCGGCTGCTGCAGCATGCGCGGCTGATCCTGCGCCAGGTCGATTACCTGAAGAGCGAGTTCACCGACTACGGGACCGATGCCGCCGGGCATATCCGCATCTTTGCCAACACCACAGCGGTGACCGAATTCCTGCCGGAGATCCTTGCAGGCTTCCTCGCTGCTCGCCCCGGGGTCAGCGTCGACCTGCAAGAGCGGCTCTCGCGCGACATCGTACGCGGCGTGCTCGACGGCGCGGCCGACCTCGGCATCATCGCCGGCCCCGTGGAAGCCAGTGGCCTGCAGGTGATGCATTTCAGCACCGACCGGCTGTTGCTGGCACTGCCGATTGGCCATCCGCTGGCCGCAGAGAAGCAGGTGAGCCTGCGTCAGACGCTGTCCTACCAGCACATCGGCCTGCACGAAGGCAGTACGCTGCTCAGCTTTCTGCGCGACCAGGTCGAACGCCTCGGCGAGACACTGTCGCTACGCATCCAGATGTCCAGCTTCGAGGCCATCTGCCGGATGATCGAAGCCGGAGTCGGCATCGGCATCATTCCCGAGTCGGCGGCGCGCCGGCATAGCCGTACCATGCAGCTCGCGACCGTCACCCTGGACGAACCCTGGGCAGTACGCGAGCGCAGCATCCTGGTCCGAGAGCTGGATGCCCTGCCCGGCAGTGTGCGCGCGCTGATCTCGACCCTGGCGCCGGACGCGGTCTGACGCTTCATCACCCGCGAAGCGAACATTCGTCCAGCGGCACTGCCAAAGGGCACAGGTTCCCCCTCACATCGATCGGCCAAAGGCCGAACCGGGAAGGTCATGGCAGCGACTAACAACCGACTGTTTCGCCTCTACCAGCGAATCGTCAGCAGCATCGCCTTTGTGCCGGCGCTGATCACCCTGGGCCTGGTGCTGCTTTGCTTGATAAGCATCGTGCTGGAGCTGACCTGGCTGCAGCCGTACAAGGAAGACGTGAAGCTCGGGCTGGTGAACAACGCCAACAACGCGCGGTTGATTCTCGGCACCCTGGTGGGCGGCATCGTCTCGCTGATGGTGTTCAGTTTCAGCATGGTCATGGTGGTGCTCAACTCGGCCTCCTCCAGCCTCTCCCCTCGAGTCATCCCGAGCCTGATCAGCAGCCGTAGCCACCAGATCATCCTCGGCATCTACCTGGGCACGATCATCGACTCGCTGTTGCTGATCCTGACCATCCAGGAAGGCGAGGACATCACCATTCCGAGCCTTGGCATCTTCTTCGCGCTGGCGCTCGGGATCATCAGCCTCTGCCTGTTCATCGCCTTCATTCGGGGGATTTCGCAATCGATCCAGGTCGACTACATCCTCTACGGCATTTTCAAAAAGACCCGCCAGGAGCTGTTACGCCAGCAACGAAACCTGGAGCAGCAGCCGCAACGTCCCGAATGGCCTGAGGATGACGAGTGGATGGTGGTCCGCGCCCGCCGCAGTGGCTATTTCAAAGCGCTCAACGTGGACGCCGTCCACGACCTGCTCTGCCGCCACGACTTGAAGATGACGGTGCGCGTGCACTATGGCTTCTTCGTCATGCCAGGCCATCCGCTTTTTCGTTTGAGCAGGCACGCCGATGAGGAAACCGTCGAAGCCCTGCTCGACAGCTTCGATTTTTTCGTCGAGGAGTACGCCAACGACCATTTCTTCTTCGGCTTCAAGCAGATGACGGAGATCGCGACCAAGGCGCTGAGTCCGGGCATCAACGACCCAGGTACCGCCATCAAGGCGATCGACATGCTTAGCGTGCTCTTCTCGGAGCGCCTGAAGCTGCCGGACTTCGACATCGAGCCACTGCCCGACCAGCCGGCGCGACTGTATTTCCGCGAGCTGGACCTGCATCAGATGCTGCATGCCATCTTCGGTCCGCTGTGCACCTACGGCAAAGAGGATGTACAGGTGATGCTCAGCCTGCTGCAGGCGTACAAGAACCTGCTGTTCTGCGACCCGGGTGCGGAGCTCGAAGCGGTGCTGCTGCGTCACGCGTCGGCGGTCGTCGGCCAAGCCTCGGCATCGCTGTCGGACCCGCTCGACCTGGACGAGATCGACGCCGCAATCGAGCGACTGAACGTCGCCATCAGACACCACGATGCACTAATCAAGGGCAGCCGTTTGGAATCCTGACGGCCAATTGCTGCCCAAGCTGGGGAGAATGGGCGCCCGTCGGCGCTGCGTTCCCCTACAATTCGCCACGTCGCCGCGCTCTTGCATGGACTCCTGCGGCAACGGGCAACCTGTCACCACGGACACACTTGCTTAGGTAGTTTCATGAGCTCTTTACTTGCCCCCATCGGTTCCTTGCTGGGTGGAGTGGCCCTGTTGCTGCTCGGCCATGGTTTGTTGAATACCCTTCTGACCCTTCGCGGCATCGCCGAAGGCTATTCGACCGGTCTGATCGGCGTGATGATGTCCGGCTATTTCGCCGGCTTCCTGGTCGGCACCTGGCTTGCGCCCTCGCTGATTCGCCGCGTCGGTCACATCCGCACCTTCGCCTTTTATGCCGCCCTGGCCGCGATCGCCGCGCTGCTTCATGTACTGATCGTCAACCCCTGGGTATGGCTGGTGCTGCGCGTGCTCTACGGCATCGCCCTGGTGACCCTTTACATGGTCATCGAAAGCTGGCTCAACGCGCAGGTCAGCGGCGACAAGCGCGGCCAGGTGTTCGCCCTCTACATGGCGGTCAACCTGGGCGCACTGGCCCTCGCGCAGCAACTGCTGAGCCTTGACAGCCCCCTGCAGTTCACCCTCTTCGCCCTCGCTGCGATCCTGATCTGCAGTGCGCTGATGCCGATCACCCTGACCCGCCAGGCGCAACCCACGCTTCCCGACATGCCCAGTACCGACCTGCTGCAGCTGGCGCGCATCGCCCCGTTGCCGCTGATGGCCGCCGGCATTTCGGGCCTTGCGCTCGGCGGGTTCTGGGGATTGGCGCCGGTCTATGCCAGCCAGGTCGGCTTCGATGCGTCGGGCGTAGGCCTGATGATGAGCGTGACCATCCTTGGAGGCGCCGTCCTGCAGTGGCCGATCGGGCTGTTCTCCGACACCCATGACAGGCGCCTGGTGATGCTCTGGGTCGTCGCGCTGGCCGTGGTGCTGGCGATCGGCATCAGCCTGCTCACCGCCGGCCCGCTGCTGCTCGGGTTGATGTTCATCTGGGGCGGGCTGGCGTTTTCCATCTATTCGATCGCCGTGGCGCAGATGGTCGACCAGCTGCATCCCGACGAAATCCTTTCCGGTTCCAGCGGGCTGCTGCTGGCCAACGGCTTCGGTGCCGCGTTCGGCCCGGTAGCGGCAGGCGGGCTGATGACCTTCTTCGGAGCCATGGCCCTGCCGATCTTCTTCGCCGTCACCCTCGGCTTCCTGGCGCTCTACTCGTTCTACCGCTCGCGCCGCGTCGTCGACCTGCTCACAGAACCCCACGGGCATTTCACACCGATATTGCGCACCAGCCCCACGGTGCTCGAACTCATGCCCGATACGCCTGAAATCGATCATGACGCTCAGCAGCACGAAGCCGACGAAGAAGTTCAATCGGCGGCCTATGCAGAGCCGGAGCCGGCCAAGCACTAGGCCCGCAACGGTTTCTCAGAAATCGACTTTGCTGCGGCCGGCCTTGATCGCGCCGCGCTTGGTCTTGCCTTCCAGGCGGCGCTTTTTCGAGCCCAGGGTCGGCTTCGTCGGACGTCGCGCCTTTTCCACCTTGGTCACGCTGCGGATCAGCTCGGCCAGCCGCTCCAGGGCATCGGCACGGTTCTGTTCCTGAGTTCGGTACTGCTGGGCCTTGATCACCACCACGCCTTCGCTGCTGATGCGGCTGTCGCGCAGCGCCAGCAGGCGCTCCTTGTAGAACGGCGGTAGCGACGAGGCATGGATGTCGAAGCGCAGGTGCACGGCGCTGGAGACCTTGTTGACGTTCTGTCCACCGGCACCCTGGGCGCGGATGGCGTTCAGCTCGATTTCGGCATCGGGCAGGTGCACGGCGTTGGAAATTTCCAGCATGGCGGTTCGTTCGGCATCGGAATCGTCGGTCATTGTCCTACGCCCAGACAGGCGAGACATACCTTTTCGCACATTGCCCGCGCTAGAGCCGCGGCGCCTGGGCTAAGGTAGCGCCACCTCAACCACCGGACCCTCATATGGATTCGATCACCCAGGCTGTTCTCGGCGCCAGCGTACAAGGTGCGCTGCTGGGCCGCTGGCAGGGACGCAAGGCGTTGCTCTACGGCGCCGCCCTGGCCACCCTTCCCGATCTGGACGTCGTGCTCGACTACGGCGATGCCATTGCCGAAATGACCTACCACCGCGGCTTCAGTCATTCATTGCTGGTACTCAGTGCCCTGGCCGCAGTGCTGACCGGGCTGGTGCGGCGATGTTGGCCGAACGCCGGCTACACGACCGGTCGGCTGTTCCTGACCCTGTGGCTGGTGCTCATCACTCACCCGCTGCTCGATGCCTTCACCAGCTACGGCACCCAGCTGTTCTGGCCCTTTCCGGTACAGCCGACCGCGTGGTCGACCATCTTCATCATCGACCCGCTCTACACCGTTCCCCTGCTGCTCGCGGTGGTGGCCGGAGCCTTCGCCGGATTGAACGGGCGCGTGGCACGCTGGCCGGCAATGGCCCTCGGCCTGTCCACCGTGTACCTGGCATTCACCGTCGGTGGGAAGCTGATGGCCGACCATCGAATCGACCAGGCATTGGCCAACCGCGGCCTGCAGCCAGACACGGTGTTCACCACGCCAACGCCGTTCAACAGCCTGCTGTGGCGCGCGGTTGTGGTCGATGGCGACGACTATTACGAGGCACTGGTGAGCTGGTTCGATCGCGAGCCGCCCCAATTGGTGCGCCTGGACCGCGGCGGCGACCTCGCTGCGCAGCTCGAGCGCTCGACCCAACATCACCGGCTGATGTGGTTCACCGGCGGGGTGTTGCGCTACGACGAAATCGACGACCAACTGCTGGTCACGGATCTTCGGCTGGGCATGACCGGTTTTCACCCGTTTCGCTTTCCCATGGCCGAACGCGTGGACGGTCAGTGGCAGCCGATCGATTACGTCGAGCGCCTACCCGCCGAGCGCGGCGACATGAGCCGGCTGCACCTGCTCTGGCAGCGCATCTGGCACCAGCAACCGGAGGTCCCCCTGGCTGAATGGACGGCCGAGCTCAAGCGCCGCTAACGCGGCCACGGTGCCAGCGGCTGAGGGCGTACAGGCCGACCCCCAATCCCAGCAGCAGCCCGGCCCGCAGCCAGGTGCCGGCGCTCTGCTGAGAGAGCAGCAGCAGGCAGGAACCGATCGCCAGTACCGGCAGGAAGGTAGGCGTGCGGAAGTGAGGGTGCGGGACGGTATCCTTGCGCAGCATCAACACCGCAACGTTGCTGCTGATGAACACGAACAGCAGCAGGAGCACCACGGTTTCGGCCAGCGCCGCGAGCGTTCCGGTGACTGTCAGCAGCATGGCCAGCAGCGTCGTCGCGATGATCGCCACCCACGGCGTGCGCCGCCTGGGCAGTACCCGGGTGAGCGGCTCGGGCAGCAGGCCGTGGTCAGCCATGCCATAGGCGAGCCGGCTGGACATGATCATCGTGAGCAGTGCGCCATTGGCGACCGCCACCAGCGCCACGACAGCGAACAGCCCGTCCGGCACCGCATAACCGGTGGCTCGGACCACATCGAGCAGCGGCGCAGACGAGTCGCCCAGGCGCTGCGGGGAAAGCACCGCAGTGGCGGCCATACCGACGCCCATGTAGACCAACCCTGCGGCTAGCAGCGCGCCGAATAGCGCACGTGGATAGACCCGCTGAACATCCTTGACCTCTTCGGCGACGTTCGCCGAAACCTCGAACCCCACGAACGAATAGAACGCGATCAGCGCCGCTCCGAGCACCGCGAACGCGGGCGACACCCCAGGCGTGAACTCCAATACTCGAGACGGCTCGCCCTGCCCGGACAGCACGAAACGCGCGGCCAGGATCACCACGAACAGCAGTCCGCACACCTCCACCACCGTCATCACCGCATTGGCGCCCAGGGATTCACGTATCCCACGAGCGTTCAGCAGCGCCACCAGAAGCAGGAACACCAGTGCCGTCGGCACCGTTGGTGTGTCGAGAAAGGCGCCGAGGTAGTCGCCGGAGAATGCCAGCGAGAGCCCCGCTGCACTGGTCACGCCGGCGGCGAGCATGCAGAACCCGACCAGGAACGACAGCAGCGGGCTGCCAAAGGCACGCTCGGCGAAGACCGCCGCCCCGCCGGCCTTGGGGTATTTGGTCACCAGTTCCGCGTAAGACGCCGCGGTCAGCAGGGCAAAGCCGAGCGCGACGAGCAGCGGCACCCAGACCGCACCACCGACCTCTGCCGCGACCTTGCCGACCAGGGCATAGACCCCGGCGCCGAGCACGTCACCGAGAATGAAAAGAAACAGCGCCGGGCCGGTAATGGCTCGGTGCAACCGGGTCTCGCCGCTGACGGGCGCAGGGGCACTCATGACATGGTCCGCCGTTGCGCAGACGTATCGGTATGGCAAAGAAGGAGCGGCATGGTGCGGTTCCCGAGCAGGTCGGCGACGATAGGTGCCTGGGGGCGCCCGATTTCTTTCTAGATCGGCGTCGGCCGGCGGAGTTCAGAATCGACCGAAACGAAAAACCCCGGCAACGGCCGGGGTTTCATGGTGCAGCGTATGGTCAGGTTCGGAAGCGGCCAACCAGGCCTTGGAGGTCTCCACCGAGGCGCGCCAGCTCGGCGCTGGAGCCGGCGATCTGGTGGCTGGCGGTGGCGCTCTGCTCGCCGATGTCGCGCACCCGGGTCACGCTCTCGTTGATGGTCTCGGCCACGACGCTTTGCTCTTCGGCGGCCGCGGCGATCTGCTGGTTCATCTGCTCGATGGTGGATACCGCATCGGTGATGCGGCCCAGGGCCGAGCCCGCCTCGCCGGCCAGCGTCACGGTGCGCTGGGTCAGGCTGCGGCTGCTGTCCATCTTTTCCACCGCCTTCTGCGCGACGCGCTGAAGGTTGGCGATCAGCCCCTCGATTTCCTCGGTCGAGGTGTGGGTGCGCATGGCGAGCGCCCGCACCTCGTCGGCAACAACCGCGAAGCCGCGACCCTGTTCGCCGGCGCGCGCCGCCTCGATGGCGGCGTTGAGCGCGAGCAGGTTGGTCTGTTCGGCAACGCTACGGATGACTTCCAGCACGCTGCCGATACGACCGCTTTCCTGATTAAGGGCGACGATGGCCTCGGCGGTCTGCTCGACTTCATGGGCGAGATTGCCGATTTCGGTCACTGCCTCGCGTACCACCAGATCACCCTGGCGCGCTTCGCGGTCGGCCTGGCGCGCCGCTTCGGAGGCCTGCTCGGCGTTGCGCGCCACTTCCTGCACGGTGGCAGCCATCTGGTGCATGGCGGTGGCGGTCTGCTCGGTTTCGTCGCGCTGGTTCTGCACGCCTCGGCTGGTCTGCGCGGTGATCGACGAAAGCTGCTCGGCGGCGGTGGCGATCTGGCCAACGCCGCTGCCGATGCTGCCTACCAGACTGCGCAGGTTGCCGGTCATGCTCTGCATCGCGTCCTGCAGCTGGCCCAGCTCGTCACGACGACCGCTGGCCACCTGGGCCTGACTGAGATCGCCCGCCGCGACCCTCTTTGCCAGCTCCACGGTGTAGCGCAGCGGAGAAACGATCAGGCGCGTGATGACGAACGAAGCGAAGATGCCGATGAGGGTGGCCAGTACGCCGATGATTGTCAGGGTCATGTAGGAGCGCGCCTGGGCCTGCTGCACGTCGGCCGTTGCATCGTTCAACAGCCGATCGGCGGCAGCCATTACAGCCTGCGACTGGTTGGCCATCTCCTTCTCACTGGCGATGCGCTCGGAACGAGTCTCGCGGAAGTTGATGAAGCTGTTGCGGTAGGTATCCAGCGCAACGAGCGCGGCTTCGATCGACGTCTTTTGCGAATCGTTGAGCCAGACGGTCAGGTTGCGGGCGATGGTGCTGAGGTCTTCGTAGATCTCTTCCCAGCTGGTTACCGATTCTTCGCTGGTATCCTGAATGTACTGGCTTTCATAACCCCGCAGGTCGAGCATGCGCTTGCTCAGGCCCGAGGCGGTTTCCGCCAGGGTCAGCGGGTCGCTACCCTTGAGACGGTCGCCTTCCAGGCGCAGCACGCGCACTTCGTCGTACATGTCCATCTCGATGGTTTCGAACTGGTCGCGACTCTCCAGCGCGGCCTCGCCCATCACTACCCGGGCTTCGCCGGCCTTGCCCAGCAACAGCATGTAACGCTCGAACTGCTTTTCATAAGCGGCTACCGCCTCGCGAATCTGACGCAGCGTGGCCTGCGCGTCAGTATCGGCCACCCCGAGCAGCCGCTCGATCTCGGCTTTGAGTGCCTGCAGTTGCTGGCGCAGCGCATCGGCGGCCTTGGGATCACGGGACAGCGCGAAACCGCGCTCGAGGGTGCGTATGTCGAGGATCGCCGCATTGACCTTCGATACCTCGATCATCTGGTCTCCACGGGTGCGAATCGCATCGACCGCGAAGAAGCCAGTGGCGACCACCGCCAGAGTCAGCAGAATTACCAGGCCAAAGCCCAGCAGCATCTTCTTTCCCACCGCCATGTTGGCGAAGGCGCGAATGACAAGCTGCATGTGAAGGATCCTATCCATGAAAAGAGAACGACTGACCAAGGCATCGGCCAGACTTAATGAAAGTTGAGGCCCGAACATGAACAAGCAGGCCCTGCGCTGATTACGTCAACAAACAAGCGCCATTTTTATGGATCGGATCATAATCAAAGACAGTGATAAAGCAATATGCCATCACATCGACCGGCGCACAGCACAGCGCGTTAGGCCCGATCTGCCATACCAAGCCAGTTCAATGCTGTTGGACGCTGCCGTAGAGCTTGGCGTAGAGCCCGCCATCGGCGATCAGCTGTCGATGCTCGCCCTGTTCGGCGATGCGTCCGTCATCGAACACCAGCACCCGATCGGCCTGCTTAACGGCCGACAGGCGGTGGGCGATGATGAGTGTTGTGCGTCCATGGAGAAAACGCGCCAGCGCCTGATGCAAGGCGTACTCGGTCGCCGCATCGAGCGCCGAGGTGGCTTCGTCGAGAATCACCACCCGTGGCTCGGCGAGGATCATTCGGGCGATTGCCAGGCGCTGGCGCTGGCCTCCCGAAAGGCGCACGCCGGACCGCCCGACGATGCTGTCCAGACCCTGCGGCAGCTGGCGCACGGTCTCGGCCAGCTGGGCGATTTCCAGCGCCTGCCAGCAGACCGCATCGTCACGCTCGCGGCCCATGGTCAGGTTGGCCCGCACGCTGTCGTTGAACAGCGCGGGATGCTGTAGCACCACCGCCACGTTGTCGCGCACGGTTTCCAGGCCTATCTGCTCGAGGCTCACACCGTCGAAACGGATCTCCCCCGCCTGCGGCTGGTAGAGCCCGAGCAGCAACTGCACCAGGGTACTCTTGCCCCCACCACTGGCCCCGACGATCGCCACCTTTTCGCCTGGCTCGATGTGCAGGTCGAGGCCTTCGAGCACCGTTTCCTCGGCGTACGAAAAGCGCAGGCCGCGGACTTCGATGCCCACCGTCTTGCGCCCTTCGAACGGATTCTGCGTGCCCGCATACTGCGGCTCGTCGGCACGTGCCAGCAGCTGGTTGATCCGGCTCAGCGCACCGCCCGCGGCGTAATAGCCGTACTGCAGATTGAGCAGCTGCTCGACCGGGGAAATCATGAACCAGAGGTAGCTGAATACCGCCAGCATTTGCCCGATGGACAGATCCGAGAGCAATACGGTGAGCATCGCCGCGGCGCGAAACACATCAATGCCGAACTGGAACAGCAACCCGCTGGCGCGATTGGAGGCATCGGTCTTCCACTGCGAGGCGATGGCGTAGTCGCGCACTTCGCGCGCGCGCAGGCCGAGCCGGCCGAGAAAGAAGCCCTGGCGGTTGCTGGCGCGCACTTCCTGGATCGAGTCGAGGGTTTCGGTCAGCGCCTGGGTGAACAGCGAGGTGCTGTCGTTTTCGAGTTTCTTCAGGTGCTTGACGCGCTTGCCCAGCTGCACCGTGGCGTAAATCACCAGGGGGTTGAAGAGCAGGATCAGCAGGGCCAGCTTCCAGTGCATCCACATCAGGATCGCGGCCGTACCGGTGATCGACAGCACCGCCACCAACAGGCGACTCAGGGTCTCGCCGATGAATTTGTCGATGGTCTCCAGATCAGTGACCAGGTGCGCGGCCACGGTGCCGCCGCCGAGGCTTTCGTATTCGGCCAGCGCGATGCGCTTGAGGCGCTCGATCAGGCGTATGCGGATGCGATAGACGATGTCCTTGGACAAGCGTGCGAAGAGGCGCGCCTGCAGCACGTTGAATACCAAAGCAGAGCAGCGCAGCAGCAAGGTCACGCCGAGCATCAGCCCGATGTATCCGAAGGCGCTCTGCAGCCCCTCCGGCAGCAGGCGGTCCATCACACGCAGCGCCGCGTCGCCCTGCCCCAGCAACACTTCGTCCACCAGCAACGGCAGCAGCAGCGGAATCGGCACGCTACACAGGGTTGCCAGCACGGCGATCAGGTTGGCGAAGATCAGCGACTTGCGGTGGTACAGCGCGAGGCGGCGAATCTCCGCCCAGCTCAGGCGATCAGGCATTGGCACCCTGCTCCAGCCAGCGCGCAAGCAATGGAGCCAGGCGCTCCAGCGGCTGGTAGCCATTGGTCAGCAAGGCGAGCTGGCCGTCTCGCTCGGCGAGCAATGTCGGGAAGCCCGCAATGCCGAGGTTCTGTGCCCAGGCGAAATCCGCGCGGGTTTGCTCGATAGCCTTGAGACTGTCGAAGCACTCTGCGAATGCATGACGCGCCAGCCCCACCGCCTCGGCCAGATCCACCAGCACCGGGGCCGAGGCAGGGTCGTGTCCTTGCAGGTAGAAAGCATGCTGAATCGCGTTGGCCAGCGGCAGCACCGACGCGACATCGAGCAGGCATGCGGCCACAAGCGCACGGCAGGCCGGCTCGGTATCGTAGACGAAGCCCTCGGGCATTCCCGCTTCGTAATCGAATCGCTGGCCGGTGGCCTGCTCGACGGCTCGCCAGTAGGACTGGATACGCTCGCGCCCGGCTGCGTCCATCGGGCTGTGCTCGCTGCGCAGACCTCCTACCACCAGATGCAGCCCGACACCCGCGGCCTCAGCCTGCTTGGCCAGCGCTTCCAGGACCGGAGCGAAACCCCAGCACCACGAGCACATCGGGTCCATTACATACACCAGTCGAGCTGTCATGGTTTTGCCTCGTCTCGAAGGTGCCATCGCACCGGTGTTTTCAGCTTTAGGCCTGACGCGGCCCGACCTCACGCGGATCGCGGCCGATCGGATGAGGCTGGTTGCGTTGGCGGGCCAGTTCGATCTGCTTCTGCCGTTCGCGGGCGCTGGCGCGAGTCTTCTCGCTCAAACTGTCCCAGCAATGCGGGCAGCTGATGCCTGGCGCGTAGTGCTCGGACTGGCGATCCTCCACCGAAATCGGGGTGCGACAGGCGTGGCACTGATCGTAGTCGCCTTCGGAGAGGTCATGGCGCACCGTTACCCGGTTGTCGAACACAAAACAGTCCCCGCGCCAGCGCGTTTCGGCTTCAGGCACCTGTTCCAGGTATTTGAGGATGCCGCCCTTGAGGTGATAGACCTCTTCGAAGCCCTCACCGAGCATGAAGCTGGAGGCTTTTTCGCAGCGAATCCCACCGGTGCAGAACATCGCGACCTTCTTGTGCCGGGACGGGTCGTAGTGCTTGCGCACGTACTCCGGAAATTCGCGAAAGGATTTGGTCTTCGGATCGATGGCGCCCTCGAAGGTACCGATCGCCACTTCATAGTCGTTGCGGGTATCGATCAGCAGCACCTCCGGGTCGGAGATCAGCGCGTTCCAGTCCTGCGGCTCGACATAGGTGCCGACACGCTGATTGGGATCCACGCCCGGCACGCCGAGGGTGACGATCTCCTTCTTCAGCTTGACCTTGGTCCGGTAGAACGGCTGAGCGTCGCAATAGGACTCTTTATGATCGACATCGGCCAGGCGAGGGTCGCGCCTGAACCAGTCGAGCAGCGCGTCGATCGCGGCGCGAGTGCCCGACACGGTGCCGTTGATGCCTTCTTCGGCCAGCAGCAGCGTGCCTTTGATGTCGTTGTCCAGGAGGGTTTGCAGCAGGGGTTCGCGCAGCGCAACGTAGTCCGGCAGGGAGACGAACTTGTACAGCGCCGCCACGACAATGGTATCGCGCATGGGGCTTCCTCAGTGGTCGCCCTCGCAAAGGGCGGACCGGGTTCAACGGGTGCCGACTCTGGCCGGCGGGTGGCGCAGTCTAGCAAAAGCACCAGGCGCAGTCCTGCGCCTCGATTGCCGCGCACTGGCTGGCGCGGCGCTGGGAATCGCACCGGATTGCCCGGTGCGCCGCCTCAGTGGGCCAGGTCGTGCTTGCTGCCGCCGCGGCAGGTGGGCGAATCGGGCGCCGCGCCCTGCTGCTGCCATTCGGAAGGCGTGTAGGTGTGCAAGGCCAGCGCATGGACCTGCCCCATCAGATCGCCCAGGGTGGCGTAGATCTTCTGGTGGCGCTTGACCGCGTTCAGTCCGTCGAACACCGGGCTCACCAATACGACCTTATAGTGGGTTTCCAGGCCACGGCTATGCATGTGGCTTTCATCGAGCACGTCCAGGTGCTGCGGTTCGATGGCCTGCAGGGCGGCTACGATCTGGTCGCGCTTCGACATGGCAATGCCTCCGTCAGGGCTTTTTCGGTTGAAGTTCGGCAGTCATGTCTTCGAGCAGCTTGTTCACCGGCGGAACGGCTGATTCCAGCTTGACCTGGGTCAGCTGCGCCGAGCGGGCGTTGAGCTCTGGCAGACGCGCCATCATCTTCTTGCCGATCGGCGACTCGTAGAAGGCGATCAGCTCCTTGAGCTCCTGCTCGGTGAAGGTGCTGGTGTAGAGCTCGACGATCTCGGGCTTGAGCTTGGGCCAGCCGATGGCCTTGTCCAGCTCGGCATCGGCCTTGGCGACGTAGCGCTCCAGCGTGGCCTGCTTGTCGGCCGGCGCCTCGATCTGGGCGAAGCGCTGGGCGAACATCTGTTGCACCTGGCCATACACCGGCACGGCGAGCTTGTCCGCTTGGACCATCTGCAGGAAGCGTTCGGCATCGGCCTGGTGGCTGCGGGCGTCGGCGTGGGCCTGAAGGCTGCCGAAGCTCAGCAGCGAGGCGGTTATGAGGGTGAGCAGTCGGGACATGCGGTTTCCTTCGGTTCTGGCAGGGGTAGCCCAAGGCGGGTCACTCTACGCCCTCGCCCGACAGGCCTCAAGGCGGGGTGCGGCGAGTGCCGGTAGGGCTCATCCCAACCGGGCCTAGGGGAACCGCTCGGTCACATACCGGCCTAAACTGCCATATCCAACCGGGAGCTTAGGTCCATGACACGTACCGAAACCGATAGCCTGGGACCCGTCGAAGTCCCGGAAAACGCTTATTGGGGCGCGCAGACACAGCGTTCGCTGGTCAACTTCGAAATCGGCGATCAGCGGATGCCGATCCAGGTGCTGCACGCGCTTGCGCTGATCAAGAAAGCCGCCGCGCGGGTCAATGACCGCATCGGCGAACTGCCGCCAGACATTGCCCGCCTGATCGAACAGGCCGCCGACGAAGTGCTCGCCGGGCAACACGACGAGCAGTTCCCGCTGGTCGTCTGGCAGACCGGCAGCGGCACCCAAAGCAACATGAACGTCAACGAGGTCATCGCCGGGCGTGCCAATGAGCTGGCCGGGAACGTGCGCGGCGGCAAGAGCCCGGTGCACCCGAACGACCACGTCAACCGGGCCCAGAGCTCCAACGATTGCTTCCCGACGGCCATGCACATCGCCACCGCCAAAGCCGTGCACGAGCAGCTGCTGCCGGCCATCGCCGAGCTGTCCGGCGGCCTGGCCGAGCAGGCGGCACGTCACAGCCGGCTGGTGAAGACCGGACGCACCCACATGATGGACGCCACCCCGGTGACCTTCGGCCAGGAGCTGTCGGCCTTCGTCGCTCAGCTCGACATTGCCGAGCGGGCCATCCGTAACGCGCTGCCGGCGGTATATGAACTGGCCCAGGGCGGCACCGCGGTAGGCACCGGCCTCAACTCGCCGCATGGCTTCTCCGAAGCCATCGCTGCCGAACTCGCGGCCCTGTCGGGACTGCCCTTCGTCTCGGCGCCAAACAAGTTCGCCGCACTGTCGGGCCATGAGCCGCTGGTCGCGCTTTCCGGTGCCCTGAAGACCCTCGCCGTGGCGCTAATGAAGCTCGCCAACGACTTGCGCCTGCTTGGTTCCGGCCCGCGTGCCGGGTTTGCCGAGGTGAAGCTGCCGGCCAACGAACCGGGCAGCTCGATCATGCCGGGCAAGGTCAACCCGACCCAATCCGAAGCGCTGTCGATGCTCGCCTGTCAGGTGATGGGTAACGACACGACTGTCGGCTTTGCAGCCAGTCAGGGCCACTTGCAGCTGAACGTGTTCAAGCCGGTGATCATTCATAACGTGCTGCAATCGATTCGCCTGCTGGCCGACGGTTGCCGCAACTTCAACACCCACTGCGTGATCGGCATGGAGCCGGACGCCGAGCGGATGGCCGAGCACCTGGAGCGTGGGCTGATGCTGGTCACCGCGCTGAATCCCCATATCGGCTACGACAAGGCGGCTGAAATCGCCAAGAAGGCGTATGGGGAAGGCAAGACTCTGCGTGAGGCGGCGCTAGCGCTTGGCCACCTGACCGACGAGCAGTTCGATCAGTGGGTGCGCCCTGAAACCATGCTCGAGCCCGGCAAGGGCGCCTGAGCGCCCGAGCGGGCACCCTGCCCGCTCAGCCCACCAGTGGCGTGGCCTTGCGCGCGCGCCAGCTGGCCAGCAACGACGGCCCGAGCGCAGTGATGGCCGAGCCGGCCATCACCAGAAAGGCACCCAGGTAGCCGACCCAGTTGATCTCTTCGGGCTGCACGTAGCTCGGCCATAGCAGCGACGCAACGGCTACCGCGCCGAAGGTGAACAATGGCTGCACCGCCAGGGTCGCGCTGACCTTCGACGCCTCCCAGTGCGCGAGGGCTTCGGCGAACGCGCCATACCCGACCAGCGTGTTCAGGCAACAGGCCGCCAGCAACCAGCCCTGCAAGGGACTCAGCTCCAGCAGTTGCAGCGGATGCGCCCAGAATGTCAGCAGCGCGGTGCAGGACAGGTAGATCACCATCATCACCTGCACCGAATTCCAGGCCGTCAGCAGCTGCTTCTGGGCCAGGCCGTAAAAAGCCCAGCAGGCGGCCGCCGCCAGTACGGTCAGCACCCCGAGCGTGTAAGCGCCAAGCGAGGAGAAGAGCTCGATCAAACGCTCATTGAAGAACAGCGCGAAGCCGGCCAGCAGCACCAGCAACCCCAGCCCCTGACCGAGGCTGAAACGTTCCTTGAAGATTACCAGGCTGCTGAGCAGCAGCAGGATCGGTGCCACCTGGAGCACCAGTTGCGTGGTACCTGGCGTCAGTAGGTTGAGGCCCATCAGGTAGAGCACGTAGTTGGTGGTCAGGCCGCAGACGGCCAGCAGCACAAGGGCCAGGCCGTTGCGGCCGAGCGGCCGGAACGAGGGCAGCCGCCGTGTCGCGGCAAGGAAGGCCAGCAGGACGCTGCCGGCGACCAGCAAGCGATACCAAGTTACGGTCACCGGATCCATCACCTGCAAGACCTGCTTGAGCTTGACCGGGAGAACGCCCCAGAGAAAGGCGGTGAGCAGTGCGAGGGAAAAACCGTAGAGCCAGCGCCCCGAAGAGATATGCATATGGGCCTCGATACCGGGGCGCCGGGAGCGACGCCGCATGGACCTGGCATTCTAGAGCGGATACCGGTGCGGCACAGGCACAGTTGCGACCTTTTGCATCCGATACTGTACGGCTCGCCTGGCCGCAGATGAAGAAAACCCGCGCCAGGCGCGGGTTCCCAACAGCGGTAAAACTCAGCGCACCGCTTCGAACAGACCCGAGGCGCCCATGCCGCCGCCGACGCACATGGTCACCACGCCGTATCGCAGATTCCGCCGCTGAAGCTCACGTACCAAGTGGCCCGTGGTGCGCGACCCGGTCATGCCGAACGGATGGCCGATGGAGATCGAGCCACCATTGACGTTGTACTTCTCGTTGTCGATCCCGAGCGTATCTCGGCAGTACAGGCATTGCGACGCGAAGGCCTCGTTGAGCTCCCAGAGGTCGATATCGTCGATATTCAGGCCCTTGGCCTTGAGCAGCCGCGGCACCGAGAACACCGGCCCGATTCCCATCTCGTCGGGTTCACAGCCGGCCACGGTGAACCCGCGGAAGAAGGCGCGCGGTTTGAGACCGAGCTCGAGGGCCTTGTCCAGGCTCATCACCAAGGTCATCGAAGCGCCATCGGAGAGCTGCGAGGCGTTGCCGGCCGTCACCGAGCCGTCTTCGGCGAACACCGGCTTGAGGCCGGCCAGGCTTTCGTAGGTGGTGTCCGGGCGGTTGCAGTCGTCACGGTCTACCACGCCTTCGAGAATCTTCTTCTCCCCGGTGGCCTTGTCCTCGACCACGTACCGGACGCTCATCGGCACGATTTCGTCGTCGAACAACCCTTCGGCCTGGGCACGCGCCGTGCGCTGCTGGCTCTGCAGCGCGAAACGGTCCTGCTGCTCGCGAGTGACGTTGTAACGCCGGGCGACCGCCTCGGCCGTCTGTCCCATGGTGTGATAGAGGCCAGGCGCGCGCTCCTGCAGGATCGGATTGACCAGGTTTTCGGTGTTACGGCTCTTGGCCGTCAGGGTGATGGACTCGACGCCGCCAGCGATGATGATGTCGCTGCAACCGGAGGCGATCTGGTTCGCGGCGATGGCGATCGTCTGCAAACCGGACGAGCAGAAGCGGTTCAACGTCATGCCGGCGGTCTGAATCCCCAGGCCCGACAGCACCGCCACGTTGCGCCCGATGTTGTGGCCCTGCGCGCCTTCGTTGGAGCCGGCACCGACGATGCAGTCCTCCACCAGCGCCGGATCGAGATCATTGCGCGCCAGCAGGGCGTCGACGCAATGGGCCGCCATGTCATCGGGACGGGTCATGTTGAATTTGCCGCGAAAGGACTTGGCCAGGCCGGTCCGAACGCTGTCGACGATTACCACTTCGCGCATGGCACACCTCGGAGTTCTTGTTAGGAGTGATGATCAGCATAAGCGCGTGCTCGCCGGGCGGGCGATGACCATTCAAGCCATATATGAATGGCCATCGGGAGCCACGACTCAGTCGAGAGCCCGCTCGAGCGCTTCGTTCAGCGTGCGCAGCACCTTGATCCGGGCGAATCGCTTGTCATTGGCTTCAACCATCGTCCAGGGCGCGATTTCGGTACTGGTACGGTCGACCATGTCGCTGACGGCCAGGTTGTAATCGCCCAGCTTCTCGCGATTGCGCCAGTCCTCCTCGGTGATCTTGAAGCGTTTGATCGGGTTCTCTTCACGGGCCTGAAAGCGGGCCAGCTGCTCGTCCGGATCGACCGACAGCCAAAACTTCACCACGACGATGCCCGCCTCGACCAGCTGCTCTTCGAAATCATTGATCTCGTCGTAGGCACGCAGCCAGTCGGCAGGCGAGCAGAAACCCTCGACCCGCTCGACCAGCACGCGCCCGTACCAGGAACGATCGAAAATGGTGAAATTGCCGCGCTCCGGAACGTTGCGCCAGAAGCGCCACAGCCAGGGTTGCGCGCGTTCGTCCTCACTGGGCGCCGATACCGGAACGATCCGATACATGCGTGGATCGAGCGCTCCGGTGATCCGTCGTATCGCCCCGCCCTTGCCCGCCGCATCGTGACCTTCGAAGACCGCCACCACCGCGCGTTCCCGCAGCCGGGGCTCGCGAAACAACCGGGAGAGCCGCGCCTGCTCCTCGATCAGTTGCTGCTTGTAAGCGACCTTGGAGAGCGATTGGCTCAGGTCCAGCCTGTCGAGCAGGGTCGGCCCTTCAAAGGCGGCCACCATCGGCGCGGCATGCGGCGGCTGGCTCGCGCGCCGGTTGTCGGCCAAGGCCGCCTGCAGGCCCTCGAGCAGGATCCGCCCGACCGTTAGGCTGCGATAGCGCTCGTCGGAGCCGTCGATGACGTACCAGGGTGCGTATTCGCGGCTGCTGCGGCGCAGCACGTGCTCACCGTGGCGAACGAACTTGTCGTAGGTTTTCGATTGCTGCCAGTCCAGCGGGCTGATCCGCCAGCTGTGCAGCGGATCGGCCTCGAGGGTTTCCAGCCGCGCCTTCATCTGCTGCTTGGAAAGATGGAACCAGAGCTTGAAGATCAATGTGCCTTCGTCGCAGAGCATGCGTTCCATGCGCTCGGCACGCCCCAGCGCTAGCTCCAGCTCGCTGTCCTTGATCTTGCCGTGGACGCGGTCCTGTAGCATCTGGCTGTACCAGTTGCCGAAGAACACCCCCATGCGTCCCTTGGGCGGCAGTTTGCGCCAGTAACGCCAGCTGGGTGGATGGGCCAGCTCCTCGTCGCTGCGCACATCGAAACTGTCGACCCGGATCAGGCGCGGATCCATCCACTCGCTGAGCAGCTTCACCGTCTCGCCCTTGCCGGCACCCTCGATGCCGTTGATGAGAATAAGCACGGGGAAGCGCGCCTGCTCCTTGAGCTGGTACTGCGCTTCCAGCAGCGCCTCGCGTAGCGCCGGTACTTCGGCGTCGTAGGTTGCCTTGTCGATCGTGTGACCGACCTCCGCGGATTCGAACATCTGACTCTCCCAACGGCTTCGTGCCCATCCGGCGCGAATGACTCTAGAATTGCAGCCCCCCACGAGGATGCCATTACCTATGTCCGACCGCCCCGCCTCTCCCGGATTCCAGCACGCCGAGCTCGAATGGGACGAAAACGGCGTACCGCAGTCGCGCCAGTATGGGGATGTGTACTTTTCCCGCAGCTGCGGAGTGGACGAAACGCGGCACGTGTTCCTCGAGCCCAACGCCCTGGCGCAGCGCTTCGCCGCACTCGCGCCCGGGCGCTCGCTGGTGATCGGCGAGACCGGTTTCGGTACCGGGCTGAACTTCCTCTGCGCCTGGCAGCTGTTCGAGCGTACCGCGCCGGCCGATGCGCGCCTGCACTTCATCAGTGTCGAAAAACATCCGCTGACCCGCGACGATCTCAGCCGGGCCCTGAGCCTGTGGCCGGATCTGGCGCCCTATTCGGGCGCCTTGATCGAGCAGTACGTGGCGATACACCCCGGCTTTCAGCAATTCACCCTCGAGGGCGGCCGGGTCACCCTGACGCTGCTGGTGGGCGACGCCACCGAATGCCTGGCGCGCCTGCATGCGCGCGTCGACGCCTGGTTCCTCGATGGCTTCGCGCCGGCGAAGAACCCGCAGATGTGGCAGCCGCCGCTGTTCGCCGAACTGGCGCGGCTGTCCTCCCCGGAGACGACGCTCGCCACCTTCACCAGTGCTGGCGTGGTGCGGCGCGCGCTGGTGGAGGCGGGTTTCGCCGTGCGACGCGTGCCGGGCTTCGGCACGAAATGGGAGATGCTCAGCGGGCGATTCGTGGACACGTCGCGTGTGGCTTTCCCTCCCTGGTACGCGCGGCCCGATCCCCATCAGGGCGCGCGCAAGGCCCTGGTGATCGGCGCCGGGCTGGCGGGCTGCGCGAGCGCGGCCAGCCTGGCGGCGCGCGGTTGGCAGGTGACGCTACTGGAGCGGCACGCGGCGGTGGCCAGAGAAGGTTCGGGCAATCCCCAGGGCGTGCTCTATCTGAAACTGTCGGCACATGGCACTGCGCTGTCCCAGTTGATCGTCAGTGGGTTCGGCTACACCCGGCGTCTGCTCGAACGGCTGACGCGAGGGCTGGAGTGGGATGATTGCGGCGTCCTGCAGCTGGCGTTCGATGAGAAAGAGCGCACGCGCCAGGCCAAGCTCGCCACCGCCTTCCCCGGTCTGTTGCAACCGCTGGATCGCACGCAAGCCGAAGCGCTAAGTGGGCTCGACCTTCCCTGTGGCGGGCTGTACTACCCCAGCGCTGGCTGGGTGCACCCACCGGCACTGGCGCGCCAGCTGGCGAATCACCCTTCCATCGAATTGCTCACCCACTGCGAAGCCTTGCAGCTGCAACGTCACGGCGACCTCTGGCAGGCGCGTGTAGGCGACCGGTTGCTCGCCGAGGCACCGGTGGTGGTGCTGGCCGGCGCGGCAGACGTGGCGCGTTTCGAGCAGAGTGCCTGGGTGCCGCTAAAGCGCATCCGTGGGCAGATCACTCGCCTGCCCGTCACCGAGCGCAGCGCAGCGCTACGGACCGTACTCTGCGGCGAGGGCTATATCGCTCCGGCCTGGAGAGACGAGCACACCCTCGGTGCCAGCTTCGACTTCCAGCAGACGGGCCTCGAGCCCAGCGACGCCGAGCACCGCTCCAATCTGGACATGCTGGCGGCGATCTCGCCCGACCTTTATCAGCGCCTGCAGCTGGACGAGCGACCGCTCGCCGGGCTCGAAGGGCGCGTCGCCTTTCGCTGCACCAGCCCCGATTATCTGCCGATCATCGGGCCTCTGGCAGAGGCCGAAGGCTTCGCCGAAACCTATGCGGTACTGCGCAAGGATGCCCGGCAGATACCCGAGGCCGCTTGCCCCTGGCACAAGGGTCTTTTCGTCAATACCGCGCACGGCTCGCGCGGTCTGATCACCGCGCCCCTTTCAGGCGAACTGTTGGCGGCCTGGATCGATGGTGATCCGCTGCCGCTTCCGCGCGAAGTGGCCGAGGCCTGCCACCCCAACCGCTTCCTTCTGCGCAAGGCGATCAGAGGCTGAGCGCCCCGCGCAGTGGCGGCCACAGAACAGAAACCGCCGTGGATACGAACATTCCAGTCTCAGCGGCCTCCATAATGTCCAACCGGTACGGATCCTCGCTGCCCAACGCCAATCAAGGACGCCCATGAGCGAAGCGCTTCATCCCCTCGCCTCTCCCGCTGAAGGCGGCACGGACACTGGCCGAATCCTCCCCTGCCCATACGGTTCGATTTGATGGAGTTGCTGCTGATCGAGGCGCTCGGCATCGGCTTGGTCCTGGGCTTGCTGCTCGGCCTGACCGGCGCTGGCGGCTCGCTGGTCGCCCTGCCCCTGCTGCTCAGTTTGCAATTGCCGTTGCGCGACGCGATCGGCGTGAGCCTGGGCGCGGTGGCGATGTCCGCGTTGGTCGGCGCCATCCCGCGTGCGATTCAGGGCCAAGTGGCTTGGCGCCCGTTGATGCTGCTGGTGGTCTTCGGGCTGCCCGGCAATGCGTTGGGTCAATGGCTCGGGCGCTTCGTCCCGGAAAAGGCGCTGATCGTCGCGTTCTGTCTGCTGGTGCTCTGGTCGGCCCGCCGCATGTGGCGTGGCGCCAGCCTGCCGGCACGGGTCGTCGAGCACGAACGCACTGGCTCACTGGTACTTATCGGCCTGGGCGTGGGTGTGCTGTCCGGCCTGATGGGGGTCGGTGGCGGCTTTCTCATCGTGCCGGCCTTGCTCTGGTTCACCCCGCTGCCGCTGCTCAGCGCCATGGCGACCTCGATGGGTGTGATCGCGCTGGTCAGCGGCGGTGGCTTCCTGATCTACCTCAGCGGGGCGCATCCGCCGGCGTTGCTGCTTGGCGGCCTGGCTGCCGGAGGCGCCTGTGGCGTACTCACCGGTAACCGACTGGCCCAGCGCTTGAACAGCGGCATCCTGCAGCGCCTGTTCGCGCTGATGCTGGTGGCGGTGAGCCTGTCACTGGGCATCCAGAAGCTGCTGCCGGGTTAGCGGCCGTGTAGCGCCTGGCGGCTGTCATCGAAGCAGCGGCCGGCTTTTTCCGAGCGCGGCGGCGAGCCGAATGGGTCGTCCCAGAAAGGCCGCTCGCTTTCGGCAACGACGTCGGCCCGGCTCAGGCCCAGATCCTTCAGCGCGGCGTCATCCAGCGCAGCGAGCCGTTGGCGTTGGTCATGCAGTTGCCACCAGCGGACCAGCTGCAGACGCAGCACTGACCACCCGCTACGCGAAACACCCTTGTCGTTTTTCATCTGTCCATCCTCCTGTGGGATGGAAGAAGTGTCGGCCTCGGATTAATATCAATCCAACGAATCTTCGTGATCCAACTCATCTGAGAGATTGATGCATGGCGACCTACCCGAGTATCGACACCGAACTGCTGCGCAGCTTCGTCGCCATCGCCGACCACGGCGGTTTCACTCGCGCCGCCGAGGCGGTCAATCGAACCCAATCAGCCATCAGCATGCAGATGAAACGGCTCGAGCAGGACGTGCTGCAGCGTGACCTCTTCGAGCGCGACGGTCGCGGCGTGCGGCTCACAGCCGAAGGCCAAGTGCTGCTGGGCTACGCGCGGCGCATCCTGAAGCTGCATGGCGAGGTGATCAACACGTTGCGCGAGCCGCACATGGTCGGCTCCGTGCGCATCGGTACGCCGGACGATTACGTGATGCGTTTTCTGCCGGGCATCCTTTCGCGTTTCGCCCAGAGCTTTCCGCTGGTTCAAGTGGAGGTGCATTGCGAGCCCTCGACCCTGCTGCTGCAACGCAAGGACCTGGACCTGACCATCGTCACCCGCGAGCCGGGCACCGAGATCGGCCAGCTGCTGCGCCAGGAACGTTTCGTATGGGCCGAGGCGCCGGGCTTCGAAGTGCATGAACAGCGGCCGCTACCGCTGGCGATGTTCAACTCGGACTGCTTCTGCCGCGCCTGGGCGTGCAATGCGCTGGACGCCCGGGAAATCGATTACCGGATGGCCTACACCAGCCCCAGCCTGGCGGCGATCGTCGCGGTGGTGAGCGCCGGCCTCGCGGTCACCGCCCAGCTGCAGAGCGTGATCCCGTCGCAGCTGCGCATTCTCGACGAGGCCCAGGGGCTGCCTCCGTTGCCCGGCTGCAGCATCGTGCTGCTGCGCAACGGCCAACAGTCGCAGATCAGCGAAACGCTGGCCGAACACATCGTCGAGGGGTTTCGCCTCTAGACCTGCTCGGCCAGCTCGGCCGAGTCGAACAGCTCGGCGGCGCGCAGCAGCGCCGCGAGAATCGAATGGCGCTCCCACTCGGGCAGCGCGGCGAAACGCTCCAGGACGTGCTCGGGCAACAGCGAAGGCGCGTCGCGCAAGGCGTCCCGCCCCGATTCATCCAGATGTAGCCACTGCTTGCGCCGGTCCTGCTCGTCACGCCGCCGGCTGATCAGCCCCCGCCCCTCCAGACGCTCGAGCACTCCCGACAGCGAGGCCTGCGACAGACTGACGAAACGCGCCAACTGACTGGCCGTGAGTTCCTTCTCCACCGCCAATACCTGCAGGATCAGTTGCTGCAACGGTGTCAGCCCGCCATAGCGCGACAGGCGCTTGGCGTGGACCTCAGCCGCCTGCTGCAAGCGACGCAAGGCCTGGAATATCGAAAGCGCATAGGCTTCCCGGGCTGATGATTTAGTTTCAGTCATAACATTCTGCTGAGCTACGGAGCGGCTATTCTTGCCAAAAACATACAACGAACTACTTTGACATGAAAGTGTCGATTTGGTTAGGTAAAAAAGTGCTGAACAAGCACGCCCACACCCCAACGGAGAACCGGTAAGGATTATGTGCGGAATAGCTGGAGAACTACGCTTCGATAACCAACCGGCCAGCCTGGCCGCCATCGAACGCATCACCCATCACCTGACCTCTCGCGGGCCCGACGCGTGCGGTTTCCATAGTCACGGGCCCCTCGCGCTGGGCCATCGTCGGCTGAAGATCATGGACTTGTGCGAGGCCTCCGGGCAGCCGATGGTCGACTCGGCGCTAGGTCTGTCGATGGTCTTCAATGGTGCGATCTACAACTACCCCGAGCTTCGCGCCGAACTCGAATCGCTCGGCTATCGCTTCTTCTCCGACGGCGACACCGAAGTACTGCTCAAGGGCTTCCACGCCTGGGGCGAAGCCCTGCTGCCGCGCCTGAACGGCATGTTCGTGTTCGCCATCTGGGAGCGCGACACGCAGCAGCTCTTCATCGCCCGCGACCGGCTTGGGGTCAAGCCGTTGTATCTGTCGCGTACCGACCAGCGCCTGCGCTTCGCCTCCAGCCTCCCCTCGCTCCTGCAGGGCGGCGACATCACGGCCGTGATCAACCCGGTCGCGCTGAACCACTACATGAGCTTCCACGCCGTGGTGCCGGCACCCGACACCCTGATCGCCGGTATCGAAAAGATGCCGCCGGCTAGCTGGATGCGCATCGACGCCCAAGGCAAGACCACCACCAAGACCTGGTGGACGCTGGAATTCGGCGCCAAGCCCGAAGAGCAGAACTACACTTTCGAAGATTGGAAGGATCGCGTCCTGACCACCATGCGCGAAGCGGTGGGCATCCGGCAGCGCGCCGCGGTGGACGTCGGCGTGCTGCTCTCCGGAGGCGTCGATTCGAGCCTGCTGGTCGGCCTGCTGCGTGAAGCGGGTGCGGCGGAAAACCTGCTGACCTTCTCCATCGGCTTCGAGGATGCGGGCGGCGAGCGCGGCGACGAGTTCAAGTATTCCGACATCATCGCCAACCAGTTCCAGACCCGTCATCACCAGCTGCGGATCCAGGAAAAGGAAATCCTCGAACAGCTTCCCGCCGCCTTCCGCGCGATGAGCGAGCCGATGGTCAGCCATGACTGCATCGCCTTCTACCTGCTCTCGCGCGAAGTGGCCAAGCATTGCAAGGTGGTGCAGAGCGGCCAGGGTGCCGACGAGCTGTTCGCCGGTTATCACTGGTATCCGCAGGTTGACGGGGCGCAGGACCCGGTGGCGGCGTACCTCGCGGCCTTCCGCGACCGCAGCTACGAGGAATACACCCAGACGGTCCAGAAGCAATGGGCCCAGGGCGATTTCTCCGGCGATTTCGTGCGCCGGCACTTCGCCCAGCCGGGCGCCGAGGCGGCTGTCGACAAGGCACTGCGCATCGACAGCACGGTGATGCTGGTCGACGACCCGGTCAAGCGTGTGGACAACATGACCATGGCCTGGGGCCTGGAGGCGCGCACGCCGTTCCTGGATTACCGGGTGGCAGAGCTCTCGGCGCGCATCCCCGCACAATACAAGCTGCCCGAAGGCGGCAAATACGTGCTCAAGGAAGCCGCTCGTCAGGTCATTCCCGCAGCGGTCATCGACCGGCCGAAGGGCTACTTCCCGGTGCCCGGGCTCAAGCACCTGCAGGGTGCCACCCTGGACTGGGTGCGCGAGCTGTTGCTGGATCCGAGCCAGGACCGCGGCCTGTACCAGCCGGAGATGCTCGATACCTTGCTGTCCGACCCCCATGGCCAGCTCACCCCGCTGCGCGGTTCAAAACTCTGGCAACTCGCGGCGGTCAACCTTTGGTTGACCGAACAGGGCCTCTAAGGAAGCGCACCATGCAGAAGTCTCAAGCTTATGGTCAGCGCCTGTTGCGCGGCCAGGCGCCAACCTACCAGAGGTTGCAGGCACGTTTTGCCGAAGACGGCCAGGCTCATCCCGACAGCCCGGTGATCCTTCACTGCGGCTGGGGGAGAATTCTCGTCGGCCATACGTACTCGGACCCGGCCATGATCGCCAACGACCTGCTCAACGAGCAGCAGGGCGACCGGGACATCGCGTTGTATGTGGCCGCGCCTCAGCAGGTACTGGCGCAGGCGCCTCAGCAGCTGTTCCTCGACCCCTCCGACACCTTGCGGCTGTGGTTCACCGACTATCGACCCGCCCAACGTCGTTTTAGAGGCTTCGCCATCCGCCGCACCCAATGCCAGAACGACTGGGATGCGATCAACTGCCTGTACCAGTCCCGTTCGATGATGCCGGTGGATCCGACGCGCTGCACCCCTTATGAAGAAGGGGGCCCGGTGTTCTGGGTAGCCGAGGACGAAGACACCGGACAGATCCTCGGCAGCGTGATGGGAATCAACCATCACAAGGCGTTCAACGACCCGGAAAACGGCTGCAGCCTCTGGTGCCTGGCCGTATCGCCGGACTGCCCGCGCCCGGGCGTGGGCGAAGCGCTCGTACGTCACCTGGTCGAACACTACATGGGGCGCGGCCTGGCCTACCTCGACCTGTCGGTGATGCATGACAACCTGCAGGCCAAGGCCCTCTACGCCAAGCTCGGCTTCCGGGACCTGCCGACCTTCACGGTCAAGCGCAAGAACAGCTTCAACCAACCGTTGTTCCTCGGCCCCGGCCCTGAAGCGGACCTCAACCCCTATGCCCGAATCATCGTCGACGAAGCCCGTCGCCGAGGCATCGAGGTGCATGTCGACGATGCCGAAGCGGGCATGTTCACCCTGACTCACGGCGGCCGGCGGGTTCGTTGTCGCGAATCGCTGTCGGACCTGACCAGCGCCGTCAGCATGACCCTCTGTCAGGACAAGCAGCTGACCCACCGCACGCTGGCACGCGCCGGGCTCCAATTGCCGGCCCAGCAACTGGCGGGGGCGGCGGCTGACAACGCCGCCTTCCTGGCGGAGCACGGCAGCGTGGTGGTCAAGCCGGTCGACGGCGAGCAAGGCCAGGGCGTCGCGGTGGATCTGCGCAGCGCTGAAGAAGTGGAAGTGGCGATTCGTCGGGCAGAGCAATTCGACAGCCGTGTGCTGCTGGAAAGCTTCCACGAGGGGCTGGATCTGCGCATCGTGGTCATCGGCTTTGAAGTGGTCGCCGCGGCTATCCGCCGTCCGGCCGAGGTCATCGGCGACGGCCATCACACCATTGGCGCGCTGATCGAGGCGCAAAGCCGTCGGCGAATGGCGGCCACCGGAGGTGAAAGTCGCATCCCGCTCGACGAGGAAACCCAGCGGTGCATTCGCACGGCGAATTACGACTTCGACAGCGTCCTGGCCGAGGGCGAACGGCTGGCCGTACGTCGCACAGCCAACCTGCATACGGGAGGCACGCTAGAGGACGTTACCGACATCCTGCACCCGACCCTGGTCGACGCCGCCGTCAAGGCGGCGCGTGCGCTGGATATCCCGGTAGTCGGGCTAGACTTGATGGTTGCGGCGGCCGACCAGCCCGAGTACGTCTTCATCGAAGCCAACGAGCGTGTCGGCTTGGCGAACCATCAACCGCAGCCGACCGCCGAGCGTTTCATCGATCTGCTGTTCCCGCTCAGCCATACCAACAGCTGACGCGGCCGCGCTGCACGACACCGCAAACGTCCGTTTGCGGTGTCGTGCATTGCGTCCATCATCCTCGCCAACTACCTCCCGACCCGGCACGTCAAGCCACACAAGGAGACTCCATGATTCCGAAACTGCCCGAACCCGATCTGAATTATCTGCAACGCGTTCTACTCGAGATGCTTGCCATTCCAAGCCCGACCGGTTTCACCGATACCATCGTGCGCTATGTGGCCGAGCGCCTGAAGGAACTGGGCATTCCCTTCGAGCTGACCCGTCGAGGCACCATCCGCGCCACGCTCAAGGGCCGTCGCTACAGCCCGGACCGCGCAGTCGCCGCCCACGTCGATACCATCGGGGCAATCGTTCGCGAGATCCAGGACACCGGTCGGCTGGGACTGGCCCCGGTGGGTTGCTGGTCGAGTCGCTTCGCCGAGGGCAGCCGCGTGAGCGTATTTACCGACCACGGCGTCATCCGCGGCAGCGTGCTGCCTCTGCTCGCTTCCGGCCATGCCTTCAACACGGCGGTCGATGAAATGCCCATCAGTTGGGATCATGTCGAGCTGCGCCTGGATGCGTTCACCTACAGCCGCGCGGAAACCGTTGCCCTGGGCGTGAACATCGGTGATTTCGTCGCCTTCGATCCAATGCCCGAATTCACTGAAAGTGGCTATATCAGCGCACGCCACCTGGACGACAAGGCCGGTGTCGCCGCACTGCTGGCGGCACTCAAGGCCGTGGTGGATAGCGGCCGCGAACCGCCCATCGACTGCCACCCGCTATTCACCATCACCGAGGAGACCGGCTCCGGCGCTGCCGGCGCCCTGCCCTGGGACGTCAGCGAATTCGTCGGCATCGACATCGCGCCCAGCGCCAAGGGCCAGCAGTCTACCGAGCATGCCGTCACGGTAGCGATGCAGGACTCGGGCGGCCCCTATGATTTCCATCTCTCCCGGCACCTGCTCAAGCTTGCCGGCCAACATGAGATCCCGGTGCGCCGCGACCTGTTCCGCTATTACCACAGTGACGCGCAGTCCGCGGTCGAAGCGGGCCATGACATCCGCACCGCCCTGATCGCCTTCGGCTGCGACGCGACCCACGGTTACGAGCGCACTCACATCGACAGCCTCGCAGCGATGACCCAGCTGATCAGCGCCTACCTGCTCAGCCCGCCGGTATTCGCCAGCGACGCCCATGCCGGCAAGGACTCGCTCGAACGCTTCAGCCATCAGCTCGAACATGAAGCGCAAATGGAGAACGACACCCGTGTGCCGGCGGTCGAAACCCTGGTCGGCAGGTCCGACGACCCCGACCGTTAAGGCCGCATACGTGACTAGGCACTAGGTTCGGGCCAGCAAGCGTTGCCGCAGAGCACACATAGAGGCAAAGTGTCGCGACTTTTTTCATGGATCGAATATGGCGCGCTACGGACTGGCTCTGCTATTGCTCTGCCTGAGCCTCGGCTGCAAAGCTGCCGCGCCCGTGCACCTGCCGGATGGCGATTTTCGTCTGTCGCTGGGCCAGTGGCTCGAGTCGTTCGAAGACCCAAAGGGCCGCCTCGATGTCGCGCAGGTTCTCGCCTCGCCACCCGAGCGCTTCGAGCCGATCGAAAGCCAGCACGCCAACAAGGGCAAGAACGACTCGACCTGGTGGTTCAAAGTCCGTCTGGACAATCCTCGCGCCGACATCCTGCGCGGCTTCGTCGAAATCAATTACCCACTGCTCGATCACATCGAGCTGTTCCTGGTCGATGCGTCCGGCCGACAGACCCGCCAGCTGGCCGGTGACGACTACCCCTTCGATCAGCGCCCCGTGAAGGTGCGCAACTTCTGGTTCCCGGTCGAGCTCTCGCCCGGTTCGACGACCCTGCTGGTGAAGGTTCACAGCACCAGCAGCCTGTTCGTACCGATCTACCTCAGCACCCACGGCGCCAGCGCCGCGGCCCAGGAACACAGCACAGCACTCTACGGCGGGTTCTACGGCGTGCTCCTGGCGATGTTCTGCTACAACCTCTTCCTGTTCCTTTCGCTGCGCGAACCGGCGTACTTCTGGTATCTGATCTACAACCTCAACATCGGCCTGTTCGCGGCCAGCTTCGACGGCCTGCTGCTCAAGCTGCTGCCCGAACTGGGTGGGCTCCATGGCGTGCTCATCTATCTGCTGATGCTTACGCACTGCTTCACCTCCGTGCAGTTCAGCCGCCATTTCCTGCATACCCGCGAGCACTTCCCGCGCCTGGATCAGTTGCTTCGCGGCGCGGTACTGGTTTCTTTCGCCGGCCTTGTCACAGGGCTGCTGGTGCCCTTGCAGACCTGGAGCATCCTGGCCAGCGTCGCGGTGCTCAGTACCTCGATCGGCCTGTTGCTGACCGGCGCCTATGCCTGGCATCGGGGGGTACGCTATGGTTCGTACTACATCCTGGCCTGGGGCATCCTGCTGGTCTCCTTCATCATCGTCACCGCCGGTTCGCTGGGCTTCGAGCTCTTCGGCGTCTATGGCAGCTCGGTGGTCAAGGTCAGCGTCGCCATCGAACTGATCACCTTGTCGATCGGCTTGGCCGACCGCATCACCCAGCTCAAGGAGGAAGGCTACCGCTCGCGCCAGGCGGCCGCCCGGGCACGCATCGAGAACCAGGCCAAAAGCCGGTTCCTGGCAAAGATGAGCCACGAAATCCGCACCCCGCTCAGCGGCCTGCTGGGCATGCTCCAGCTACTGCGCGAGACCCGCCTGGACGGCAGCCAGCGGTTCTACGTCGATACCATTTCCAGCTCTGGCCGCTCGCTGATGACGGTAATCAACGACATCCTCGACTACGCCCGGATCGAATCCGGCAAGCTGGTACTCGAAGACATCGAGTTCGACCTCGAGACGCTGGTATCCGAGGCCATGAGCCTGTTCACCGCACAGGCTCTGGAAAAGCAGCTGAGCCTTTACATCAGCCTCGACCCCGGTGTCCCACGGATGGTGCGCGGAGACCCGACACGCCTGAAGCAGGTCCTGCTGAACCTGCTGAGCAACGCGGTGAAGTTCACCGAAAGCGGCCACGTCGCCCTGACGGTCAGCTGGAGCCGCGACGGCAACGGCGTGGCGCAGCTGCAATTTGCCGTGATCGACACCGGCATCGGCATCCACCCAAGCGCACTGCCGCAGCTGTTCGAGTCCTTCTCCCAGGAGAACTCGAGCACGAGTCGACGCTACGGCGGCAGCGGCCTGGGGCTAGCCATCAGTAAGGAACTCGTGGAGATGATGGGCGGCGCCATCGACGTCCAGAGCACGCCCGGGCAGGGCAGCCGTTTCCTGCTCACCCTGCCATCACCCGAGGTTCCGCAGCCGGCCGATCCCCTCACTCAACTGCTGGCAGGACGGCGCGCCCTGCTCGCGTCGTCCGACGAGCAGGCAATGGACGCACTGACATGCCTGCTCGAGCGCTGGGGCATGCACTGCGAAAACTCCCAGACCTTGGCCGATTGCCTCGAGCAACTGGGCGGCCAGGACCTGCTGGTATTGATGATGCCCCTACCGGGTCAGCCAACCGAGTGGCTCGAGGCCCTGGAATACTGCCAACCGCCGCAAGCGCCCCTGCTACTGCTCGATGCCCCCGCCAACCGACCGACACCTCGCCCTGTCGACATCCGCATTGCTCTGCCATTGGCCATCGCCCCGCTACGCGAGGCGTTGCACGGCTTGTTCGCGATCCGCGACGAATCCGCCGCAACGCCGCCGCCCCCGCGACAACGTCCCGGTGTCGACCGTCCCTGCGTGCTGGTTGCCGAAGATAATCAGGTCAATCAGATGGTGATCCGGGGCTTTCTCGAAAAGCGCGGCTACCTGGTCACGCTGGTGGACAACGGCCAGCAGGCACTCGATATTTACCGTCGCGCGCCGAGCGCGATCCAGGCCATCGTGATGGACTGCGAAATGCCGGAGATGGACGGCTTCGAGGCCAGCCGCCAGATCAGAGCGTTCGAAGCACAGCTCGGTCTGTCGCCGGTGCCGATCATCGCACTGACCGCGCACCTGCCAGAGGAGCAACGCGAACGGGGCGCCCTCGCCGGCATGAACGAGTTCCTCGGCAAGCCGCTCAACGACCTGGCACTGCACGAACGACTCGATCATTACCTGGGCGAAACAGAGAGTCAGATGGGAACCACCGAAGCCGGGTTAAAATAGGCGTCACCGCACGCCAGGTAACCCGCGCACTATGCTCATTCCCCACGATCAGCTCGAAGCCGACACCCTCACCCGTCTCATCGAAGACTTCGTCACCCGCGACGGCACCGACAACGGGGACGAAACGCCGCTATCCACACGGGTCGAGCGAGTACGCCGCGCCCTGCACAAGGGCGAGGCGGTGATCGTCTTCGATCCGGACAGCGGCCAGTGTCAGCTCGCACTCAAGCGCGACGTACCGCGCGAATGGCTGGAAGACTGATCAGCCAAGCAACCCGCTTTCACGCTCCCACGAACAGCGCATGCGCAGGCCGCTGTCGTTGGGGCTGTGGGACCCCGAGTCGGTTTCCCAGCGAAAGGTGTGGGTACCGTTGAGCTCGGTTTCCAGGTGCACCACCGCGCCAGTCCAGTACAGCTGCTTGAGCAGCGCCTCGAAGTTTTCCACCCACAACGCCCACTCGTATTCCACCGCTCGGTAGCTGGCGCCGAAGTGGATCACCTGGGTCTGGTAGAGGCCGATCTCTTCCTGCGCGCAGAAGGAAAACATCTCCCGTCCGATGAACGGCCAGCCCTCACCCTGTGGCAATTGCTCGAGCGCACGCAGATTGGCCAGTCGGCGCTGCCGACGCTGGTCGTCGTCCGCCGACGGCCAGTCACGGATGCAGCCATAGACGATGGATTCTGACTCCACTCGAACACTCCAGGGCAGACGATCAAAAGGTTACGGGTCGGGCGTTTGCGCAGCGTTCTAACACAGCGGCGCGCAACGGTCATGCGCGCCACGGCAGGAGGTGAACCGCGCCACAGCTTCCATCCTAGACGAGTGGGTTCGCATCGCGGCGGGGACGCAGAAACAGGCTGAGCATAGTCATCATCGCCGCCACTGCGACCAGGGCGGCGAACGGCGCACGATAGTCACCGCCCAGATCGCGTCCCAGCCCTGCGAGCATGGGCGCCAGACCGCCGAGCCCGTAACCGGCGCACAGCATCATCGCGGTCAATCGGCTTACCGCGAGCGGTGAGCCGGCCTCGTACATGGGCAGAGCCAGCGCCAGGGAAAAGCTGCCGTTGAGGGCGATGCCCAGCAACATGCAGACGAGCATCGGTTGAGCGCTTGGCCACCAGGTGATCGCGGTCAGGCAGAACAGCGCGACCAGGCTGCAGCCGAAGAGCATCAGGTGACGCCGTCCGAAGCGCTGGGCCAGCCAGGGCATCACGAAGGCACTGGGCAGCCCGATCAGCATGAAACCACTGAAGAATGCGTTGCCGCGCAGCACGCTGAAACCGGCCTCGCTGTAACGAGCGACCAGCCAGGTCGCCAGTGCATAGAAGAGTCCGGCCTGGAGCCCGAAGAAGATGCTCACCAGCCAGGCGCGAGGCTCTCGCCAAGGCAGACCGGCTGGGCTCTGCGTCGAGGGTTCAGGCTGGTTCGGCACCCTCAGCCAGACCAGCAGCGCCAGCACGGCGGGGATCGTCCAGATCGCCAGGCCAAGATTCCATTGCTCGCCCAACAGATGCGCGATCGGAGCGGTAAGGACCACGCCCAGCGTCCCGCCGATCGCCATGCTCAGCGAAAACCAGGCGACCGTCTTGCCGATACGCTCGCGGAAATGACGCTTGATGTAGCCCGACAGCAGCGGGCCGGCGATCGCAATGGCGGCCCCTAGCAATACCGCGGTGGCAATCAGCAGCCCGGCATGGTGCCCGAACAGACGCAGTGCCAGGGCGATGCATAGGGTCAGCAGGCAGGCGGTGATGGTGCGCTCGAGTCCGAAACGAACCGCCAGCCGTGGCGCCAGCGGGGCCAGGAGACCCATCAGCAGTACGGGTGCTGCGGTGGTCAGGCTGATCAGGCCGCGGCTGAGCTGCAACTCATCAGCGATGCGCTCGATCAGCGGAGCGAAGGAGGTGATGCCCGGACGCAGATTGACCGCGGCCATTACCAGCGCGGGCATGAAAAGAAGACGGATGTGAACGTTCACGGGGGCAACCGAAGCCTGTCGAAAAAGCCGGGGCGGCCACCGTACTCCCCGGCTCTTTCATGAGCAAGCTATCGATCAGAGGGAGCGGGCCTTGGCGCGCTTCTTTTCGGTAAGGGTGAACATTTCGTCGTAGATCGCCTGGGGGTTCTGCTGTTTGATCTTCCAGGCCATACGCCCTTCGTCGTGGGGCAGGATCATGAAATCGCCGCGCACCATCCCCTCGTGAATGTACTGGGCGATATCCGCGGCGGAAATCGGCGAGGACTCGAGCAGCTTGCTGATCTGGGCCTTCATGTTCGGCGTCGGGCCCCGGTAGGAGTCCATCAGGTTGGTCTGGAAGAACGACGGGCAGACCACGTGCACCGAAATGCCTTCTGGCTTGAGCTCGACCAGCAAGCTCTCGGAGAGCGCGACGACCCCTGCCTTGGCCACGTTGTAGTTGCTCATCCCCGGCGCCTGCATCAGCGCCGCCATCGAGGCGATGTTGACGATGGCACCCTTGCTGGCCTGCAGCAGGGGCAGGAAAGCCTTGCAGCCCTTGACCACGCCCATCAGGTTGATCGAGATCTGCCAGTCCCAGTCCTCCAGCGACAGCTCGTCGAAAAATCCGCCCGACGCCACGCCGGCGTTGTTGACCACGACATCGATACCGCCGAGCTTTTCCTCGCACGCCTGCGCCAGCGCGATCAACTGGCTGTAGTCGCGGACGTCGCAACGCTGGGTGAACCCGTCGCCACCGGCTTCTCGGACCATCTGTAAGGTTTCGGCAAGGCCCTGCTCATTCACGTCCGAGAGCGCCAGGTGCCAGCCCTCCCGGGCCCAGCGCAACGCGATTTCGCGGCCCAGACCGGAGCCGGCGCCAGTGATCATCATGCGGTTCTGCATCGAGGAAGCCTTCCGTTCGTTTTGTTACGACGAGTTTAGCGAAGGAAACCCCGGCGCCAGCCTTCATCAGGGCGCTGAATGACCCCGGCAAACCCGCCCGTGACGGCGACGACGATAGAGCAGGCGTCCGTAGATCGCAGCGTTCAGCGCAGCGACCAGCGCCCCGAACCACAGTTGAATCTGCGGAGTGAGTGCGGCCGGGTAGATCAGCGGGATCAGGTAGTGCTCGACGAAACCGCCGTCGTAGCCGCCCTGCCCGGCAGCCTGGCGAAAGCGGTTCTCCCAAGGCGTCAAGGGACAGTCCAGATGCAGCACCTCGACCAGAATGCCCCAGGCCACCGCGGGGAGATGTAGCCAGGCCAGACGTGGCCAACGCAGCACCAGTAGTCCACCGAGCAGTACGAAGGCGATGAACAGAAGGTGTACGACCACTATCGCATCGGCGGTTAATCGATCAGCCATGTCGCCTCCCCCTTCGATTCGAAATACGCGGCCATGAAACCCGTCACGCCAAATCAACTATCGAAACAAGCGAATCGATTATTGCCGACTATCTACCCGATATGCATCGACCATTTCCGAACGAGCGGGCGGACGCTTAGCCTCTCAGCATCGCACCGTCTCCATTCCGAGGTTGTCATGCTCAAGACCATCACCTTTACGCTCATGCACTTCTGCATCGCCTTCTCGGTTACCTATGCGCTGACCGGTAGCCTGGCCGTCGGCGGCCTTGTGGCGGCCATCGAACCCCTGTGCAATTCGGTGGGCTTCTATTTCCACGAAAAGATCTGGCAACGGTTCGAAGCCAAGGGCGCCAAACGCCACATCCCACCTCACGCCTGGTTGCATCATCAGGCATGATGCCGCTGACCTGAGCATTGCAGCCGAACAAAGGAAGCGGCACTCTGCCCTATTACGCAGGTCATATAGCAGATCGACCGGTTGTCATGCCGGACTCATTGCCGAAAGGCACTCTCTCCCAATGGGCTGTCACCGAAAGGGATTTTGCATGCTCAGGTTTTGGTCACTCACACTGCTGCTGGGCAGCTTGCTCACCAGCGCATCGCTGTTCGCGCGGGATATAGATGCCGCCGATTACGCCTTCCCCCTTACCAACCCCTTCGAGGCGACGATCGCCACCACCCCGCCGGGCCTCAGGGCAGTCGTACCCAGTGACGAGGACATCGACCAGGCCGACTACAGCCTCAAGCTGCGTCCGGAGCGCGAGTTCACCCTGCCGCCTAACTTCTGGCCGGTGACCCGCCTGGGCTACCGCGTGGCACGCCAGAAGGGTCCCGCGCCGCTGATCTTCATCATTGCCGGCACCGGGGCGCACTACTCCAGCGGTATCTCCGAATCGCTCAAGCGAATCTTTTATGGCGCCGGCTACCACGTGGTCCAGCTGTCGTCGCCGACCAGCTACGACTTCATGGCCGCCGCCTCCCGCTACGCCACACCTGGCTTGAGCGAGGACGATGCCAAGGACCTGTACCGGGTCATGCAGGCCGTACGAGCACAGCAGCGGGATCTGCCGGTCACCGAATTCCATCTGACCGGCTACAGCCTGGGCGCGCTGCACGCCGCCTTCGTCAGCCGCCTCGATGAAACGCGCCACAGCTTCGATTTCAAGCGCGTGCTGCTGCTCAACCCGCCGGTGAACCTGCAGACCTCGATACGCAACCTCGACAAGCTCGTGCAGACGCGCGTCGAGGGCATCGACAAACAGACGACGTTCTATGAGCTGGTGATGGACAAGCTCACTCGCTACTTCCGCTACCAGGGCAATATCAATCTGGACGAAGCGATGCTGTTCGATTTTCAGCAATCGACCGTACGCCTGAGCGATGAAGAGATGGCGATGCTCATCGGCACCTCGTTCCGCTTCTCCGCCGCCGATATCGCCTTCACTTCGGACCTGATCAACCGCCGCGGGATCCTGATTCCACCGAAACACCCGATCACCGAGGGCACCAGCCTCGAGCCGTTCTTCCGCCGCTCTCTGCTGTGCGACTTCGAGTGCTATATGACCCAGCAACTGATCCCCATGTGGCGCGCGCAATACGATGGCGGCAGCCTGACCCAACTGGTCCAGCAGGTCAGCCTCTATGCGCTGGAAGACTACCTGCGCGACAGCCCGAAGATCTCGGTAATGCACAACGCCGACGACATCATTCTAGGGCCCGGCGATATCGGCTTTTTGCGCCGCACTTTCGGCGACCGGCTGACGCTCTACCCGTACGGGGGCCATTGCGGCAACCTCAATTACCGCGTCAACGCCGAACACATGCTGGAGTTCTTCCGTGGCTAGATCCCTTCTGCTGTTGCCCCTGCTTTTGGCCGCCGCGGTCGCCCAGGCAGAAACCCGCTACGTCGACGAGGACGGCTTTACCCATCCGTTGCGGGATCTGGAATTCAACCCCGGTCTGGACCAGCACGAGTTCGAGCGCGCCACCTTCGAGGCGCTGAACGTCTACGACCCGTTCGAGTCGGTCAACCGGCGGATGTACCACTTCAACTACCGGCTCGATCAGTGGGTCATGCTGCCGGTCGTAAGCGGTTACCGAAAGGTCACGCCACGTGTGGTGCGCAGCGGCGTGAGCAACTTCTTCGACAACCTGGGCGACGTCACCAATCTGGTCAACAGCGTGCTGCAGCTCAAAGGCAAGCGCGCGATGGATACCACCGCCCGACTGTTGTTCAACACCATCATCGGCGTCGGCGGCGTCTGGGATCCCGCGACCCGCATGGGCCTGCCACGCCAGGCCGAAGATTTCGGCCAGACTCTGGGCTTCTACGGTGTACCGGATGGACCCTACCTGATCCTGCCCGCGTTCGGTCCTTCCAACCTGCGCGATACCACAGGCCTGGTAGCGGACTTCGGCACCGAGCGGCAAATCAACTTCCTGAGCTATGGGGAGATGAGCGGTGGGCACCTGGAGCTCACGGCGCTGCGTGCCGTGGACACCCGCTACACCACCAACTTCCGCTACGGCCAGCTCAATTCGCCGTTCGAGTACGAGAAGGTGCGGTACGTCTATACGCGGGCGCGCAAGCTGCAAATCGACGAGTGACATCTGCAGCACATCGCCACGAGCGGCGAAGGCCCTGAGCAGGGCATCGCCGTGTCGCAGGAATCAGACACCCCAGGCTAACGCTCAGCGATACAGGCTGGGCATCCCCTCCGGCCGCGTCTTGAAGCGCCGGTGCGCCCACAGATACTGCTCCGGGCACTGGCGCACCGCCTGCTCGACCCACTGGTTGATGCGCAGGCAATCCTGCTCCTCGCTTTCCCCGGGGAAGTCCTCCAGGGGCGGATGTATCACCAGACGGTAACCGCTGCCGTCGGCGAGCCGCTCCTGGGTGAACGGCAACACCCGGGCGCGCCCGAGCCGCGCGAACTTGGTGGTCGCCGTGACTGTCGCCGCCTGGATATCGAATAGCGGCACGAACAGGCTCTGCTTGCGACCGTAATCCTGGTCGGGCGCGTACCAGATGGCGCGACCGGCGCGCAGCACCTTGAGCATGGCCCGCACATCCTCGCGCTCGATCGCCGAAGCGTCCGGATTGTGGCGCTCCCGCCCGCGGCGCTGGATGAAGTCGAACAATGGATTGTCGTGCTCGCGGTACATGCCATCGATGGTATGTCGCTGTCCCAGGAGCGCCGCGCCGATCTCGAGGGTGGTGAAATGCAGCGCCATCAGGATCACGCCCTGCCCTTCTGCCTGGGCCTGCTGCAGATGCTCGAGCCCTTCGATCCTGGCCAGGCGCTGCAAGCGCGCCTTTGGCCACCACCAGCTCATCGCCATCTCGAAAAAGGCGATGCCCGTGGACGCGAAGTTCTCGCGCAACAGCCGCTCGCGGTCGGTCTGCGCCACTTCCGGGAAGCACAATTCGAGGTTGCGCCGCGCGATGTGGCGACGCGAACCGGCCACGCGGTACATCAGCGCGCCAAGAGCGCGGCCCAGCGCCAGCAGCACCGAATACGGTAGCTGCACCAGCAGCCAGAGCAGACCGAGCCCCGCCCAGAGCGGCCAGAAACGCGGATGGAGGAACTTGCGACTGAAGCGGGGGCGATCCATGAAACGCTCGAACCGGATGGAAAGCCGTACATTCTAACGGCAAACGCAGAAACGGGTCGGCCCTGATCGCCCTCCGGCTGTCCGGACACTCCCGCTCACCGGCCTGATGCAGGCCGCTTGCCCTTGCAGGTCCGCGTCGTGACCGCTATAAGTCCTCGCCATTTACCGTAGCAGGCAGACCATGAGCCAAGCCGATCAAGATCCCGTATTCCAGCTCAAGGGCAGCATGCTCGCCATCACCGTCCTGGAGCTGGCCGACAACGATCCCGAGCGCCTGGACCAGCAGCTGGCGCGCAAAGTCGCGCAGGCGCCGAACTTCTTCAGCAATACGCCGCTGGTGCTCGCGCTGGACAAACTGCCCCAGGCCGACGAGCGATTCGACCTGGCAGAGCTGATGAGCGTCTGCCGTCACCACGGCCTGCGCACCCTCGCCATCAGGGCCAGCCACGCGGCCCACATCGGCGCGGCCAGCGCGCTGGACCTGCCCGTGCTTCCACCCTCCGGCGCGCGCGAACGCAAGATCGACCCGCACGACGGCGAACCGGCCAAGCCCGCCGCTCCGGCAGAGCCGGTCTATCGCCCGAGCCGGGTCATCACCGCGCCGATTCGCGGCGGCCAGCAGATCTATGCGCAAGGCGGTGACCTGATCGTGCTCGCCCCGGTCAGCCCCGGTGCGGAACTTCTCGCCGACGGCAACATCCATGTCTACGCCCCATTACGGGGCCGAGCACTCGCCGGTATCAAAGGCGACGTCAACGCACGCATTTTCTGCCAGCAACTGGCGGCGGAAATGGTCTCCATCGCGGGTCAGTACAAGGTCGCCGAGGACATCAGACGCGATCCTCTCTGGGGTGAAGCCGTACGGATCGGGCTGTCCGGTGACGTGTTGAACATCACCCGCCTTTAACGGATACTGCCGCGAATTTACAAGCACCAAACGGCGCTCTGTCAGCCAAAAAGGCGACGGACCCGACATTTTCATATTTTAGGGTGAATCACCTTGGCCAAGATCCTCGTAGTCACTTCCGGTAAGGGTGGCGTCGGCAAAACTACCACCAGCGCTGCCATCGGCACCGGCCTCGCCCTGCGTGGGCACAAGACCGTCATTGTCGATTTCGACGTCGGCCTGCGCAATCTGGACCTGATCATGGGCTGCGAGCGGCGCGTGGTGTATGACTTCGTCAACGTCATTCAGGGCGATGCGACCCTGACCCAGGCGCTGATCAAGGACAAGCGCCTTGAAAACCTCTACGTGCTGGCCGCCAGCCAGACCCGTGACAAGGACGCGCTGACCGTCGAAGGCGTCGAGAAAGTCATCACCGAACTGGCCGAGAACTTCGAATACGTCATCTGCGATTCCCCCGCCGGTATCGAGAAAGGCGCTCACCTGGCGATGTACTTCGCCGACGAAGCCATCGTCGTGACCAACCCGGAAGTCTCCTCCGTACGCGACTCCGACCGCATGCTCGGCCTGCTGGCCAGCAAGTCCCGCCGCGCCGAAAGCGGCCAGGAGCCGATCAAGGAACACCTGCTGCTGACGCGCTACAACCCCGAGCGCGTGACCAAGGGCGAGATGCTCGGCGTGGAAGACGTCGAAGAAATCCTCTCGATCCGCCTGCTCGGCGTCATTCCCGAATCCCAGGCCGTCCTCAAGGCGTCCAACCAGGGCATCCCGGTGATCCTCGACGACCAGAGCGATGCCGGCCAGGCCTACAGCGATGCGGTCGACCGCCTGCTGGGCAAGGAAGTCGCGCACCGCTTCCTCGACATCAAGAAGCCCGGCTTCCTGCAACGACTTTTCGGAGGTCGCGAATGAATCTTTTCGACTTCTTCCGTGAACGCAAGAAGAAGGAAACTCCTGCCGCGATCGCCAAGGAACGCCTGCAGATCATCGTCGCCCACGAGCGCGGCCAGCGCAGCGAGCCGGACTACCTGCCGGCCCTGCAGAAAGAGCTGGTGGAGGTGATCCGCAAGTACGTCAACATCGATAGCGATCAGGTCCAGGTCGCCCTGGAAGACCAGGGCAGCTGCTCGATCCTTGAACTCAACATCACCCTGCCAGATCGGTGAATCGTCGCCCCAGGCGCGTACGATCCACTGACGCAGACAATGGCGGCCCCCGCAGACTGTGTGAAACGTAGCGAGCGAAGATCAGGCAAGGCAAAACAGGCGAAAAAGCGCAGTTTACGAGTTGTAAATGAGCATTTTGAGCCTGCTTTTAACGCAGCATGATCGAGTGCAGCAGTTTCATACAGCCTGCGAGGGCCCCGTTTTATTTTCGGGCTTGGCCATGCCGCTCAGCACCATCCGCATCATCCACCAGGACGCCGCACTCCTGGTCATCGACAAGCCGACCCTCCTGCTGTCCGTACCGGGCCGCGCCGAGGACAACAGGGACTGCCTGGTCACTCGTCTGCAGGAAAACGGCTACCCCGAGGCACGTATCGTTCACCGACTGGACTGGGAAACCTCCGGCCTGATCGTGCTTGCGCGCGACGCCGACAGCCATCGGGAGCTTTCGCGCCAGTTCCACGACCGCGAAACGGAGAAAGCCTACACGGCGCTGTGCTGGGGCGAACCAACCCAGGACAGCGGCAGCATCGACCTGCCCCTGCGTTACGACCCGCCAACCAAGCCTCGCCACGTGGTCGATCACGAGCTGGGCCGCCATGCCCTGACTTACTGGCGGGTGCTCGAGCGCTGCGGTCATTACAGCCGCGTCGAGCTGACACCGATCACCGGCCGCTCCCATCAGTTGCGGGTCCACATGCTTTCCATCGGCCACCCGCTGCTGGGCGATCGCCTCTACGCCCACGAAGAGGCGCTGGCCACCCACGAACGCCTGTGCCTGCACGCCAGCATGCTGACCCTCACCCACCCGTCGACGGGCGAGCGGCTGCGCTTCGACAGCCCGGCACCGTTCTGATCCATCCCCATGATCCGGTAGCTGCCGTGGCGCCACTCCTTAATGGATGCATTCGCCCCCAGCCCGAGTGGGTGTGATGGGATAAACTGGCGCGATTGCAGCCGGGAGTCTCTATGCGCGAAGAACTCAACCAGGGCCTGATCGATTATCTCAAGGCCTCGCCAACCCCGTTTCACGCCACCGCCAGCCTCGCCCAGCGCCTCCAGGCGGCCGGGTTCAAGCCGTTGCACGAGGGCGAACCCTGGCACACCGAAGCCGGTGGCCGCTATTACGTCACCCGCAACGACTCGGCGATCGTCGCGTTTCGCCTGGGCCGGACGCCGTTGCTCGAATCCGGCTTGCGCCTGGTCGGCGCCCATACCGACAGCCCTTGCCTGCGGGTCAAGCCTCACCCCGAGCTTCAGCGCCAGGGCTTCTGGCAATTGGGCGTCGAGGTATATGGCGGCGCTCTGCTGGCACCCTGGTTTGACCGTGACCTGTCACTGGCCGGTCGCGTGACCTTCAGCCAAGATGGACGTATCGAAAGCCAGCTGATCGATTTCAAGCAGCCGATCGCTACCATTCCGAACCTGGCCATCCACCTCAATCGCGAAGCCAATCAGGGCTGGGCCATCAACCCCCAGAACGAGCTGCCGCCCATTCTCGCCCAGGTCGCCAGTCAGGAAAGCCCGGACTTCCGCGCATTGCTCGCCGACCAACTGAGCCGAGAACACGGTCTGCTGGTCGACGCGGTGCTCGACTACGAGCTGAGCTTCTACGACACCCAAGCTGCGGCTGTGATCGGCCTGAACGGTGACTTCATCGCCGGCGCACGCCTGGACAATCTGCTGTCCTGCTTCGCCGGTTTGCAAGCGCTGCTCAAGGCGGGTGACGACGAAACCTGCGTGCTGGTCTGCACCGATCACGAAGAGATCGGCTCGACTTCCATGTGTGGGGCCGACGGTCCCTTCCTGGAACAGGTGCTGCGCCGGGTTCTTCCCGAAGGCGACGGCTTCGTCCGGGTCATCAACCGCTCGCTGCTGATCTCCGCGGACAACGCCCACGCCGTGCATCCCAACTATGCCGACAAGCATGACGGCAACCACGGCCCCAAGCTCAACGCCGGCCCGGTCATCAAGGTCAACAGCAACCAGCGTTACGCAACCAACAGCGAAACGGCGGGTTTCTTCCGCCATCTGTGTCTGGCCGAAGAGGTACCGGTACAGAGTTTCGTCACCCGCAGCGACATGGGTTGCGGCTCGACCATCGGTCCGATCACCGCCGGCCAGCTTGGCGTGCGCACGGTCGACATCGGCCTGCCTACCTTTGCCATGCACTCGATCCGCGAGCTGGCCGGAGGCCAGGATCTCGCCCATCTGGTCAAGGTGCTCTCCGCCTTCTACACCACCGCGCGGTTACCCTGACCCGGTCGGGCGGCGACACCGTCGCCCGACCCGCGCCCTCAGCTCAACCCGTCGTCGATTACCAGCGCGATCTTGCCCGACACGGTGTTGCTTTCCAGCGCCGCGAACGCCGCCTGTGCGTCGCCGATCGGGAAGCAGCGCTCGAGCTGCGCCTTGAGCGTACCGGCGGCGAACAGCGGCCAGACCTTCTGCTCGAGATCGGCGAGCAGTTCGGCCTTGTAGTCCGCATCCCGGCTACGGAGCGTCGAGCCAGTGAGCTGGACCCGCTTGCCGAGCACCTTGGCCAGGTCCAGTTCGGTGATGCGCCCGCCCATCAAACCGATGATCACCCAGCGCCCATCCAGGCCCAGCAACTGCAGGTTCAGAGGCGCGTAGTTGGCGCCTACCGGATCGAGAATCACATCGAACGGCGCGAAATCCCGCAGGCTTTCCAAATCCACGCTGCGAACGACGCCGCCTTTGGCGCCCAGGCTTTCGCAATAGGCCAGGCGTTCGGCTGAACCGACGCTGACCCAGCACGGATTGCCGAAGGCCTGGCAGAGCTGAATGGAAGCCGTGCCTACCCCGCTCGCCCCGGCATGGAGCAGGACCTTTTCACCCGGCTTGAGCGCGGCCAGCCGATAAAGATTCAGCCATGCGGTGGCATAGACCTCCGGTACCGCCGCAGCCTCGACCAGGCTCAAGCCTTGCGGAATGGCCATCGCGTGCCGCTCGTCCACCACCACCTGCTCGGCCATCCCGCCTCCGGCCAGCAATGCGCAGACCCGGTCGCCGACTTTCCAGCGGCTGCCCGCGCCCGCCTCGCTGATCACTCCGGCACATTCCAGGCCCAGGGTATCGGTGACACCGGGCGGCGGCGGATAGTGTCCGGCCCGCTGCAGCAGGTCGGCACGATTGATACCAGCCGCCGCGACCTGGATACGGACCTGCCCCTCGACACAGTCCGGCTCAGGTCTGTCGACCCACTCCAGATGTCCCTCGATGCCTTGCAATGCCTTCATGCTGCCTCCATAGTGAGTCGTGCCTACGTCTCGTTTATGCGGTCCGAAGCCCGGACGAGCCGTCGCGGTGTTGAAATCGATAGTTGAAAAGCGCAGCTTACACAAGCGGCGCGCCCGAACCCGGGCCGGTGATCGAGACTCCTATAGACACCCATTAGCGCGTTTTGCTGTTGCCAGGCGCTGCCGGCCGACTCGCTGCCCAACTGCCCGAACCTTCGGGTTGAAGATCTACACCGCCGGACCGGTAACGCATCCGGCGCTTCAATTGATGGCCTACTATGCGTTATCCCATTGCCTCAAGCCGCCCCTCCCTGATGAAACGTTCGCTGAGCTTCACCCTGCTCGCGCTGGTGCTGAGCTTCAATGCGACCACCGCGCTGGCCAAGACCACTGCGGTCGAGAGCTGGGAATACCTGCAGCCGGACCGCGATCAGGTGATCGCCAGCCTCAACGTGGTCGAACTGCTCAAGCGTCACCACTACAACAAGCCGCCACTCAACGACGCACGCTCGGAAAAGATCTTCGACAGCTACCTGAAGATGCTCGACCCCTCGCGCAGCTATTTCGTGGAGTCGGACATCAACGAATTTCGCAAGTGGCGCAAGGACTTCGACGATTTTCTGAAAAACGGCAACCTGGATCCAGGTTTCGCCATCTATCGTCGCCACCTCGAGCGCTTGCAGTCGCGTCTCCAGTTCGCACTCGGCATGCTGGAGAAAGGCGTCGACAGCTTCGACTTCACCGTCGATGAGGAACTGCTCATCGATCGCGAGAAGGCGGCCTGGCCAAAAGACGTCGCCGAACTCGACGACCTGTGGCGCAAGCGCGTCAAGGACGAGGTACTGCGTCTGAAGATCGCGGGCAAGGAGCCCGCTGCCATCCAGGAGCTGCTGACCAAGCGCTACAAGAACCAGCTGGCGCGCCTCGAGCAGACCCGCAGCGAAGATGTCTTCCAGACTTACATCAACGCGTTCGCGCAATCCTACGACCCCCATACCCAATACCTGTCGCCGGACAACGCGGAAAACTTCGACATCAACATGAGCCTGTCGCTCGAAGGCATCGGTGCGGTACTGCAAAGCGACAATGAGCACGTCAAGGTTGTGCGCTTGGTTCCGGCAGGTCCTGCGGAAAAAACCAAGCAGATCGCCCCGGCGGACCGCATCGTCGGGGTAGCCCAGGGCAATGAGGAAATGGTCGACGTCATCGGCTGGCGCCTGGACGAGGTAGTCAAGCTGATCCGCGGGCCTAAGGGTTCGACGGTGCGTCTGGAAGTGATTCCGGCGAGCAACGCACCGAACGACCAATCCAGCCGTGTCGTTTCGATCACCCGTGAAGCGGTGAAACTCGAGGAGCAAGCGGCGAAGAAATCGGTGCTCAAGCTCAACCATGAAGGCCAGGACTACAAACTCGGGGTGATCGAGATCCCCGCGTTCTACTTGGACTTCAAGGCGCTACGGGCCGGCGACAAGAACTACAAGAGCACCACACGCGACGTCAAGAAGCTGATCGGTGAGCTGCAGGAAGACAAGGTCGACGGCATCGTCATCGACCTGCGCAACAACGGTGGCGGTTCGCTGCAGGAAGCCACCGAGCTGACCGGCCTGTTCATCGAGCAGGGTCCGACGGTGCTGGTACGCAACAGTGACGGCCGCGTCGACGTCCTCGCCGACGACACCGCAGGCACCTACTACGACGGCCCGATGGCTGTGCTGGTGAACCGCCTTTCGGCCTCTGCGTCGGAAATCTTCGCGGGTGCCATGCAGGACTACCATCGCGCGCTGATCCTCGGCGGGCAGACCTTCGGCAAGGGCACGGTGCAGACCATCCAGCCACTTAACCATGGCGAACTGAAACTCACCCTGGCCAAGTTCTACCGGGTCTCCGGGCAGAGCACCCAGCACCAGGGCGTCATCCCGGACATCTCCTATCCGGCCAATGTGGATACCAAGGAAATCGGCGAAAGCGCGCTGCCCGAGGCCATGCCCTGGGACAGCATCCGCGCAGCGATCAATCCGGAATCGAACCCCTTCAAGCCGTTCCTCGCCGAGCTCACCGCTCGTCATGAGGCGCGCTCCGAAAACAACCCAGACTTTGTCTTCACCCGTGACCGCCTTGCGCTTTCCCAGGAGTTGATGCACGAGACCACGGTCAGCCTCAACGAGGAAAAGCGCCGGGCCCAGCAGAAGGCGATCGAAGAGCGCCAGCTGGCGCTGGAAAACGCGCTGCGCACCTCCAAGGGTGAAGAGCCGCTGAAGAAGATCGAGGAAGAGGACGAAGCCGCCGCGCTGGCAGAGGCAGACAAACCGAAGAAGCCCGAGGACGACGCCTACCTCACCGAAAGCGGCCGCATCCTGCTGGACTTCCTAGGTTTGAATTCGGCAATGGCGCAGCACCAGACGACGCGCTGAGGCCTGTAATCAAAATGACATCACGGTGAAGTGAAATGACCAGGGGCCTTCGAAGGCCCCTTTTTCTTTCGCGGACAGACCGAGATCGCCATGACCGTCACCGAGCAGTTGAGCAACCTGGCCCAGATCCTTGCTCGCGGAGACCTCACCACGCTGTTTCAACCTATCGTTTCGTTGTCTCAGCAGTCGGTAATCGGCTATGAGGCGCTGACGCGAGGCCCGTCCAACAGCAGCCTGCACTCTCCTGTCACCCTCTTTTCCGCAGCCCGCCATGCCAAACGCTTGAATGACCTCGAGCTCGCCTGCCGTGAAAGCGCCTGTCGCCATTTCGACGCACAAGGCCTGCAGGGCAAGCTGTTCCTCAACGCCTCCCCCGAATCGCTGCTCGACATCACCCACAAGCCCGGCAAAACGCTGGAGTTTCTGCAGCGGTTCGGGATCTCGCCCAGCCAGGTGGTCATCGAGCTGACCGAACAGACCCCGATCGAGGACTTTGAGCTGCTCGACAACGCGCTTCGCCATTACCGCGCGATGGGGTTCTCGATAGCGCTGGACGATCTGGGGGCAGGCTATTCGAGCCTGAGGCTCTGGTCGGAGCTGCGTCCCGATTACGTCAAGATCGACCGCTACTTCATCGACGGTATTCACCGGGACGCCGTAAAACGAGAATTCGTCGATTCGATATTGAAGATAGCCAGGGCCTCGCGCGCCGAGGTCATCGCTGAAGGCATCGAATTGCAGCAGGAACTGTTCGTACTGCAGGAGATGGGTGTCGACCTGGTACAGGGCTATCTGATCGGTCGGCCCGAGACCAGCCCCAGCGTCGACTTTGCCGACCTGCTGCCCAAGGCGCCGAACGCCGACAGCGACTTTCTCGAAGAAGCCGGCGACCTCTCGCCCCTTCTCGTGCAGCAGGCCGGTGTTTCCCAGGACCAGTCGATATCGGACGTGCTCGACGTGTTCCGCCTGCAGGCCAACCTCAACGCCCTCGCGGTTCTGGACAGCGATGAGCGGCCGGTGGGCATCGTACAGCGCAGCCTGTTGTCCGAAGCCTTGCTCAAGCCCTACGCGAAGGACCTGCTGGCGCGCAAACCCATCAGCCGGCTGATGAGCGAGGAGTTCCTGGCCGTCGAGGTGTCCCACTCGATGCAGCAGGTCAGCCGGCTGCTGACCAGCCGGGCACGCCAACGCATCGAGGACGATTTCATCATCACCCAGAACGGTCGTTATCTCGGCCTGGGGCGGGTGATGGACGTCCTCAAACTGATCACCGAGATGAAGATCCAGCAAGCGCGCTACGCCAATCCACTGACTTTGCTGCCCGGCAACGTGCCCATTCAGCAATGTCTAGCCCGCTTGCTCAGACAGGGCCGCGAAGCCGTGATCTGCTATGTCGACATCGATCACTTCAAGCCTTTCAACGACCTCTATGGGTACGCCAAAGGCGACCAGGTCCTGCTTTCCCTCGCGCAGTGCCTGAGCGACCAGGTCGACCCACGGTGCGACTTCGTCGGCCACATCGGTGGCGACGACTTCATGCTGGTGTTTTGCTCGGAAGATTGGCAGATGCGGCTAACGGAGCTGTTCAGTACCTTCCAGGCACGCTGCCTGCCGCTATACCGCAACGAACACCTGGCCGCCGACGGTTTCGTTGCCATGAGCCGCCAGGGCACGATGGAGCGCTTCCCTCTGCTTTCGTTGTCCATCGGGGCGGTTCAGGTAGGAAGCGACTCGGCAAACCTGGACCCCGACGGTCTCGCACACCTGGCGTCCCAAGCCAAACGTCAAGCCAAAGCGACACCTGGCAACAGTCTGGAGCTGATGCAGACAGGCAGTGAGCATCAGAGCCCGAGCTTGGCGGCGCACGCCTCGTAGCGCTTGGCCTGTTCAGGGTCGGCCTTGAGGCCATGGCCTCCGGCGCGATAGAGCTGAGCGAGACGGGTTGCCGCGAGGGGATGGCCGGCCTCTGTCGCCAGCGCCCACCAGTTCGCCGCCTCCGCCGCATCCGGACCATGACTCGCATCCTCGCTGAGGCTGATGATGCCCATCTGGTAGGCCGCCTTGGCATCGCCCGCCTTCCCCGCCAGCCGTAGCAACCGGATGCCCTCGCTGCGTGCGCCGAAACCGCGACCTCGGAACACCAGGATGTGGCCATAGAAGCTTTGCGCCGAAACGTTACCCAGCGCCGCCATTCGCGAAAACTGCCCCTCCATCCAACGCCAGAGCTTGGGTTGCTGCACCGCCCAGCGCCACCCCATCAGCTTGCGGGCCACGCGATAGCCCAGCCGCGCTTGAACGCCAAGCAGCATCAGGGGGCCTCCGGGTAATCGAATTCGAAAACCCGGGCCACCTCCCCCGCATGCCAGGAGGCTGCGGCGAACCCGTCCGAGGCGCCGATGAAACGGCCCAGGCGATTGGCGCATTCGAAAAACCCGGGGCGCGGCAGGCGGCTGGCTCCCTGACTGATCACCAGGGCGCTGCGCAACGGCCTATCAGCGTGGGCATCCAGGGCCGCCAGATGCTCCAGGGCTGCGGTCAGGATCTGCATTGCCGGTGAAGGTAATTTGAGGCGTTCGACCAGCGCGCGGTAGGTAACCAGGTGGCGCTGTCGCCGAGCATCCTCCAGCTCATCGAGCAGGGCCTGCCAGTGCTGGCGACTGATTCGTACGGGTTGCTGGCTCAAGCGTCATCCTCCCAACGGGCGACTCCCAGCGCATGAGCCAGCGCGCGGCGGATGGCTGCATCAGGATCGCGCTCACCCGCCTCGATCATCGCCAGATAGGCTGGACTGACGCCCACCGACCGGGCGAAATCTTCAGGCGTTCTACCCTGCGATTCACGCAACGATCGCAGCTGCTTCAAGGGATGCGCCTCGCAAGGCGGCTGGGCATCGGTCACGGCCTGCACGTCCCGCCCGGCCGCTTTGAGCAAGGCCTGATACTCGTCCCAAGGCAGTACGGCATATTCCGGATCGCCGTCCCGCGTGATGACTTGAACGTTCATCTGCGCCTCCCATCGAGATTTCAATGGGAGAGGATCTTAACAGTCCGCAGCGTCTGCAAAAGCCGAGAAGTACACAGGACGGCAAACAGCCGTGGTTCAGGCCTTGGCTTCGTTCGCAGCCGGCAGGCGCTCCAGATCGGCTTGCTTGGAGGGGGTCTGCGCCTGGCGCCAGGCGCGGAAGGCGTCGAGCTCGTGGGACCACTTGTTCATGACCCAGCCAAGCACGGCGATGTCGTCGAGAAAACCTATGCCAGGCAGCCAGTCAGGGATGGCATCCAGGGGCGATACGAAATACAGCAAGCCAGCCACCACAGCGAGCAGTGCCTGGGTGCTGACCGCCCGGTATTCACCGCGCCACCACGCAACGCACAAGGATTGCAGGGTTCGCAGGTCGTCACCGATACCGCCAATCGCACCCCGCCCAGATTTTCGTTTACGCGCCACAGCCATGAGCAACATCGGCAGGCGGCCACGACTGAGAACGCGTTGCGCCAAAGGCAGATATCGCAGGAATTTCCAGGGTGCTTTCATGGGTCACCTCTCGCAAAGCGCCGCTGCGCATGGCGTACAGAGGTTATCCACCGAACCTGTGGATAACCTTGTGAACAGATTATGGATGACTGCGCCAAACGCCCGCCTGATGCGGGGTCCGTACAGATCGACGATTTTTTACACAGCGTAGAAATTTGTTAATAATCAATGAGTTAAAAATATCCTAAAGCTTCTAGGGTTTTATTCACCTCTGCCGTCCCAGGCCGTTGTGCAATGTGCATAACCGTAACACTGTCAACGCCTTTTCCTCGGTTTTCGACAAAAAAAAGGGTTGCACGTTCATGCCTCAGCCGTGCTAGCCGAGCAAGGGCGCGTTGGCAGAGCCAGCCTGAAATATGGGTTACGACTTTCACAGAAAACCTGAGCCATCTACCTCGTTCTCGCCGTTCGGGGTAAAGCTCGTGGTGTTTGCGTGAACGGGGCTTCCGACAGGCGCCTTGGCTTCAGTCCTGACTGGTCGTGCTTGCGCTGCCATGAGCCCATCGATCTGCCTGTTCTGAGCTTGCGTGTAGCTCATCTCGCGTTCAACTTGTCAGCTACGACCCAACCAAGGTCGATGACTAGTCAGTTTATTCGCGCCGAACAGTGTTTCCTGAAAACAGACGATGGGGTGATCGGAAACCTTCACCCAGACGGGGCAGACATGCCACACATAAAAAAGCCGGTGATATGACCGGCTTTTTCTACGGGCTGTTCCTATTACAAACTGAGGCGACTGCGGTTCTTTTCCAGAGTTGCGGCGCCGATGCCTTTGACTTCCAGCAGTTCGTCCACCGAAGTGAAGGGACCATGGGTGTCGCGGTAATCAACGATGGCCTTGGCCTTGGTTGCGCCGATTCCCGTCAGCTCACGGGTCAGGGTTTCGGCATCGGCGGTGTTTAGGCTGACCGCGGCGGCTTGAATGACGGCAGCCGATTCGGCATCGACTTGTTTGGGTTCGGCAGCCTGGCCATGAATAGCGAAACTTGCGAAAAGAGCGAGGGTTGCAGCGCGGACAAACATCTTGGTCATTTCACGATCCTTATGAGTGACAACGGTAACGGCGCGGTACTTTCCTAGCGCCGCGTCACTAACTTAGACCGCCAACCGATAGCGTCAATCAGACCACACGCCTTTCGTGACCAGCCTCACAGTCAACGCATCGCATTGAACAGGTTCAGGCTGCTGATCTTCACGTAACTTTGCTGGGCGGCCTCGAGAATGACGGTCTGGAACGACAGCCGCGACAGCGCCTCGGCATAATCCAGTTCACGCAACTCTGCCTGAACCGACTTGTTGACCAGCGTGACGTCCTGGTTGTCGGTCATAGTGGTTTCGATCACGTTCAGGCGTGCACCGATCTTGCCGCGCGTGGCGTCGACATTGACCATCGCGTGGTCGAGGTTGGTCACCCCCAGCGCCACGGCATCGCGAACATCGTCATTGCTGCTGTTGGGGTTATCAAGGACCGCCCGCAAATTGGCGATGGTATTGAGAATGCCCTGTTTCTCGCGTGGTTCTGCCGGTGGGACGATCTGCACGATCTCGCCTCCTACCGCCTCACCGTCAAGCTGCAATGTCACGCCGCGGAAGACCAGCGTGTCGGACTTGGTCGGATCGTTGTCCATTCTCCGATCCGCAGCCAGCGGCGTATCGTCCTGCGCACGCGGCAGGCCGTAGATCGAGTAACTGCCGTCGGCGTCAAATTCGAGTTCGATGCCACCAGGCGGGAAGCCCTCATTGGCCCCAAAGGCCACCTCGTCGCTGACCAGCGGCGCGGAGACTCGTAGAGTCGAATCCTCAGGCGCCGTCAGTGTCCGGTCAAGACGGCCTGCATTGGTGATGTTCTCGAAAATGCTCTTGCCGCTATCGCTGATGGGCATGTTCAGCGAGCTGGCGATCTGCAGGGTCCGTTGGCCTTCGTCGCCTTTGTACTCATAGCTGCCACCCTCGATCACGAACGGTTGAGTCTTGCCCTGAAAACCGGAGAACAGATACTCGCCCCGCGCGTTGCGCGTGTTCATCAGTGACATCAGCTCGTCTTCACGCTCACCCAGCTCGGCGGCGATGGCTTTGCGGTCATTCCCGCTCAACGCACCGTTACCCGCCTGGAGTGTCAGTTCGCGGATGCGATGCAGGATGGTGTCGACCGAATTGAGCGTCACTTCTTCCTGGGTCAGGCTGTTCTTGGCTGCAGTCAGGTTGGAGTCGTACTGGCTGAGCACATTCTGCTGCTGCTCCAGCTGCAGCAGGCGTACCGACGCGACCGGATCATCCGCCGGCGTAAGGATGCGGTTGCCGGTACTGATCTGCTCCTGAGTGCGGGTCGCATTGGCATAGTTGCGCTGCAATCCGGCGACACCGTTGTTGAAGGCTTGCAAGGTAGAGATACGCATGACGGTGCCTTATTACCTGAATGTGCTGAGCAATGTATCGAACAGAGAGCGGGCAACTTGAATGATCTGTGCCGAGGCGTTGTAGTACTGCTCGAACTTGATCAGATTGGCCGCCTCTTCGTCGAGGTTGACGGCTGACAGCGAATCGCGACTGTCGGTCGCCTGTTTGAGAATCGCGCTGGTGGCCTCTCCATCAAGGCGTGCCTGGGCCGTCAGGGTTCCGACACGTTCGACCAGTTGGCCATAACCGTCGGTAAAGGTCATGCCGCTTACGTCGCTGCTCGGATCAACGCCGACGGTCTGCTTGGTCTGCAGGTCCACCAGCTTGAGCGCATTGCGGTTATCCGACACGCCGTTCTGGTTGAAAGCGAGGGTGAAGCTGTCATTGGCTTCGGGCCTTCCGCTGACGGTGAAGCGCACGGTATTGCCAGGACTCAGGGTCAGCTCATACGTATTGACTTCGCCGGTTTTGAAATCGCCTGCCGGCACACGCGTCAAGCCGTCGACCGGGTTGCCCGCATCGTCGACGAAGCCGGTTCCATTGAACTGTAGGGTTTGCGGCAGCCCGGCCTGAATAGCGACCAGGTCGATCGGACTGGAACTGGCCGAGACCAGATCCGGCTGGCCAATGACGCCAGTACCTTTGTTCTGCACGCTCGCCTCGGAACGGACAGGTGCGGCGAACGCCAGCTGGTCGGGCTGATCGAGCACCGCCTTGATGTCCGACGCGCCGCGACGGGTGGGCTGCAGCAGGAAGCCATCGCCGGAGTCCGGCAGACCGCTTACGGAAACCGAGAATCCCTGATCGCGCCCTTGCGAATCGGTGAAGGTCAGGACGCCGTTCTGGTTGGAAACATTCATCAGCGCGCCGTCGCTGAGCCGGCGCGCCTGGTAACTGTTACCGTCGAACTCGAGCTTGTAGTCGCTGGTGGTCAGGTAGCTGGTGTTGGTGATGGACAACGACGCGTTGGCCGACGACTTGTTGGTGCTGAAGGCATTCGCGCGCAGTGCCGCAAGGTCCGGGTGGTTGTAGTCGCCGAATAACGCCGTACCGACGTTACCCTTGAGGTCCAGTCCCTCCCCGAGCTGGGTGTTGACCTGTTCGTTCAACGACAGCGCGAGGCGCCCCAGTGAATTGAGCGTGGTATCGAGCACTTCCTCGCGGTAACGAATCAGCCCGCCTATTTCCCCGCCGGTGATCTGGGTGGTGATGCCTTGGCGCGAGCCGCCACTGACGAACTGGACTTCCGCGCGGTTGGGGTCGCCCGCGCCTGGCACCACCTCCAGACGGGCCACCGAATTGCCCACCACCAGCGGCTGGCCGCTGCCGATGAAGAGGTTGAAGCTGTTGTCGTCCTGAGGAACGACGGTCACACCGATGTAGGTGGAAAGCTGACGTACGGCCTCGTCCCGCGCATCGAGCAGGTCGTTGGGGGTCTGTCCGTTGGCCGATGCCTTGGTGATGGCCTCGTTGAGGCTGCCGATGCTTCCGGCCAGGCGATTGATCTGGTCGGTGACCGCCGACATCTGCTTGTTGATGAAGGTGTTCTGCTCGGAAAGGCGGTCGTACACGGTGTTGAACCGACGCGCCACGCCTTCGGCCTCGGCCAGCACAAGCTGGCGTGCAGGAATATTCGACGGATCCTCGGCAGCCGTCTGCATCGCCGAAAAGAAGCTCTGCAGCGCTGGCGTGATGCCGGTGGTACTGCCGGCCAACAGCGAGTCGAGCTGATCGATCTGGCTCTTGTACGCCTGCACGTCGCTGGACAGCGCGGTGCTGCTGCGTACCTGGCTGGTCAGGAACTCGCTATAGCTGCGACGGACTTCCACCAGGCTGGTGCCCGTCCCGATGTAACCGGCGCCGCTGAACTGCGGGGAGCGTGTGGCTTGAGCAGCGTCCTGGCGGCTGAACCCAGGCGTATTGACGTTGCTGATGTTGTGTCCGGTGATCGAGAGCTGCGTCTTGCTTGCGGCCAGGCCGGACAAGCCGATGTTGAGAAGGTCCGCCATCTGTTAGCCCCTGCTCTGCTTGATCGATGCGGAACCTGCATCGGCTACAGTTTGATAAGTCTGCATCTTGCGGGCGATCTGGCTGATCTTGCGCGCGTACTGCGGGTCGGTCGCGTAACCGGCTTTCTGCAGCTCCTGCACGAAACGCTCGGAGTCGCCCGAATTGCCAGCGACCTTGAGCGCCGACTGGTAACGATCGCTGTTCTGCAGCAGATTCACGAAGTCGTCGAAGCTGTGCTCAAACGAGCTATAGGCACGGAAGCCCTCGACCTGCTTTACCGCCTTGCCGTTGACGTATTCGGTGGTACGCGCCTGGGCCGATTCGCCGTTCCAATTAGTGGACTTGATGCCGAACAGGTTATGGCTGTTGCTGCCATCCTTCTGGCGAATCATGGATTTACCCCAACCGGTTTCCAGCGCCGCCTGGGCTACCAGATAACGCGCTTCGACGCCCAGGCGCTTGGCGGCCTTTTCAGCCATCGGCAGCATGGTCGCCATGAACTCTTCGGCCGAGTTGAAACGGGTTTTCGAGGGTGAACCGTTCGCGCTGGATTCAACGCCATTGATCACCAGCCCCTTGTCTGCGGGCGCGGCGAAAGTCTTGGCCGGCTTCCAATCGTTACCGACCAGGGGCTGCGGCTCGCTTTCGGCGAGCAGCGCGCCGGGCATCCGCGCGTCCACTGCCGCGCCATCGGTCATCGAAGGCTGCGCGGCAAGCTTGCCAGGCAGTGCCAGACGACGCTGAGCGAGCAACTTCGAATCATCTCGCGAAGACTCGACCGCCGCGCCCGGCTTGCTCGGCCAGGCAGCGCCTTGGGTCTCGGCTACCTGGGCGAACGGATTGGGGCGGCTCGGCGCTTCGGTCATCTTGCTCATCTGGCGCACCAGCACATCGGCCAGGCCCATGCCGCCTTCCTTGGAAAGGCTCACCGACAACTGCTGGTCGTACATGTCCTGGTACTGCTTGGTCGCCTGACTGTTGAGCGGGTTGTCCTTGGCCAGCACTTCGTTGGCCGAGCGCATCGATTTAAGCATCTCGTTGAGAAACAGCGACTCGAACTCCTGCGCGACCTTGCGAACGTTTTCTTCGCCGTCGCGGTCCTTGCCCACCTTGAGCTGGTTCAGGCGATTGAGGTCGCTATAGCTTCCGCTATCGACGCCACCGCTCACACCACCGAGTCGAGTCTGCATGTCCGTTTCCTTAGATCACGATCAGGTCGGCCTGAAGCGCACCGGCCTGCTTGAGCGCTTCGAGGATTGCCATCAGGTCGCTGGGCGCTGCGCCAACCTGGTTGACTGCGCGCACGATTTCATCGAGCGTGGTTCCGGGGCCGAACTTGAACATCGGCTTGGCTTCCTGCTCGGCCTGCACCCTCGAATTGGGCACGACCACCGTCTGGCCACCGGACAGCGGGTTGGGCTGGCTGACCGTCGGGTCTTCGCTGATGGTCACCGTCAGGCTGCCATGGGTCACCGCCGCGGGTTGAACCCGCACGTTCTGGCCGATCACGATGGTGCCTGTACGCGAGTTGATGATGACCTTGGCCACGGCCTGGCCGACCTGGACTTCCAGGTTTTCCAGGATCGACAGGTAGTCGACCCGCTGGCTCGGATCCAGCGGCGCGGCCACGCTGATCGAACCGCCATCGATCGCCTGAGCGACGCCAGGGCCGAGCAGGTCGTTGATCTGGTCGACGATGTTCTTCGCGGTGGTGAAGTCCGGACGATTCAGGTTCAGCGTCAGGGTGTTGCCCTGGTTGAAGGCGCTCGGCACCGACCTTTCGACCAGGGCGCCGCCTGGAATACGACCGGCGGACGGCACGTTGACGGTGATCCGCGAACCATCGGCGCCGCCGGCGTCGAAACCACCGACCACCAGGTTGCCCTGGGCGATGGCGTAGACGTTGCCATCGATCCCCTTGAGCGGAGACATCAGCAGGCTACCGCCGCGCAGGCTCTTGGCGTTGCCGATCGACGACACGGTAATGTCCAGCGTCTGGCCCGGTTTGGCGAAAGGCGGCAGCTCGGCATGAATGGACACGGCCGCCACGTTCTTGAGCTGGATGTTGCCGCCAGCCGGCACCTTGATGCCGAACTGCGCGAGCATGTTGTTGAAGCTCTGCACGGTGAACGGCGTCTGGGTGGTCTGGTCACCGCTGCCATTGAGGCCTACGACCAGGCCGTAACCGATCAGCTGGTTGGCGCGCACGCCCTGGATCGTGGCGACATCCTTGAGCCGCTCTGCCTGCACGGTAGAAGCGGCGCAGAGCGCGACGAACGCAACGACGACGGATTTGAGGAAAGTCATTGCCTGCACCTGATCAGAACGGCCACAGCGGGCTCATGAAGAAGCGATCCAGCCAGCCGGCCTGGGCGGTATCGGCGAACGCGCCGGTGCCGGAATAGGTGATGCGGGCATCGGCGATGCGCGTCGACGGCACGGTGTTGTCGGTGGCGATGTCATCGGAACGAACCAGCCCGGCGATACGTACCAGCTCATCGCCGGTGTTGAGCGTCATCCATTTCTCGCCGCGCACGGCCAGAATGCCGTTGGGCAGCACTTCGGAAACGGTCACGGTGATCGAGCCCGACAGGCTGTTGCTCTGCCCTGCCTGACCGGAACCCTGGCTCGAGCGCGACGCGTCGTACTCTGCGCCCAGACTCATGCTGTTGCCGGTAAGCGGGTTGGCCATCGACACGGCACCGCCGAACAGCGAACCCAGGCCAATATCGGCGCTGCTGCTCTTGGAGAGCTTGGAGCTGGTGTTCTTGCTCGCCTGGGTTCGCTCGTTGAGCGTGATGGTGATGATGTCGCCCACGCGATACGCCTTGCGGTCATCGAACAGGTAGGTTTCGAAACCGGACTGGTAGATCGACCCGTTGTTCTGCGCAGCCGGGAGCGGCGTGCGCGGCAGAACCGGTGCGTAATAGGGGTCGTTCGGCTTGGCCGCAGGCGCAACGCAACCTGCGAGTAGCGAAGCGAAGATCAGCGTGAACACACATACGGAGCGGCCCATAAACACCTCAAGCCAACGTCGATCGATCATTAGAGTTGCTGGGTCACGAAGGACAGCATCTGGTCGGCCGTGGAAATGACTTTCGAGTTCATCTCGTAGGCGCGCTGGGTGGTGATCATGTTCACCAGCTCCTCGACGACGCTGACGTTGGAGTTTTCCAGTGTGTTCTGCAGCACGGTGCCCAGACCGTTCAGGCCGGGGTTGCTGACCTGCGGCGCGCCGCTGGCTGCGGTTTCGAGAAACAGGTTGCCACCGATCGCTTGCAGGCCGGCCGGGTTGATGAAATCGGCGGTCTGGATGTTGCCGATGATCTGCGGCTGAGGGTCGCCCATCGTGGTCACCGAGACGGTGCCGTCTTCGCCGACGGTGAAGGTCTGAGTTTCCGGCGGAACGACGATCGCCGGCTCCAGGGCGTAGCCGTTGGCCGTAACGATCTGGCCATCGGCGTTCATGTGGAAACCACCGTCACGTGAGTAGGACACGGTGCCGTCCGGCAGCAGAACCTGGAAGAAACCACGGCCGTTGATCGCCATGTCCAGCGGCTGTTCGGTGGTCTGCAGGCTGCCGGCCGTGAAGACCTTTTGAGTGCCGGCAATGCGTACGCCGGTACCGAGCTGCAGGCCCGACGGCAATTCGCTGTCCTGAGTGGCCTGGCCGCCGGGTTGCCGGCGAACCTGATACAGCAGATCCTGGAATTCGGCCCGGTCGCGTTTGAAACCAGTGGTCGAGACGTTTGCCAGGTTGTTGGAAATGGTCGTCAGGTTCATGTCCTGGGCGGACAAGCCGGTCTTACTGACCCAGAGTGCTGGAAGCATGATGTTCTCCTCGTGCGCCGGAAACCAGGCGCTACGCGCTGGTAATTAGCTCAGTTGCAATACACGGGCCATCGCGGTGGCGTCTTCCTCGGCCGTACGCATCATCTTCACGTGCAGTTCGAACTGCCGTGACAGGGCCAGAATGGAAGTCATCTCGGAAACCGCGTTCACGTTGCTGGACTCCAGAAAGCCTGAAGTCACCCGCACGTTGGCGTCGGCCTCGACGGGCTGGCCGTCCTTTATGCGGATAAGGCCATCGCGGCCTTTTTCCAGCTGCGAAAGGTCGGGATTGACCAGCTTGAGCCGGTCGACATTCACCACGACGTTGGGGTTTTCGCCCAGAGCCCGAATGCTGATGGTGCCGTCCTGGCCCACGTCGATCTTTTCTTCCGGCGGAATGGCGATCGGGCCGCCATTGCCCAGTACCGGCATGCCGTCACCGGTGCGCAGCATCCCCAGCGCATCGATACGTAAGCTACCAGTGCGTACGTAGGCTTCGCTGCCGTCTGGCGCCTGCACGGCGAGCCAGCCCTGCCCTTCGACCGCGACGTCCAGGTCGCGCCCGGTCTCCTGCAGGGTACCGGCAGTAAAGTCGGTCCCGGGTCGCTCGGACATGGCGTAGACCCGCGCCGGAAAACTGTCACCGAACACCTGCATCGACCGCGCCTGCTCGAAATCGCGCCGAAAACCCGTGGTGGATATGTTGGCCAGGTTGTTGGCATGCGCCTGCTGTGCCCGCGTGTTCTGGCTGGCACCGGTCATGGCTACATAAAGCATCTTGTCCATCGAATCCTCCGCAGACGCGAGTTTGACGCTAAGGGTCTGTTACAGAGGTAGTTAGCAAGCGGCATGCCAAGCAAAACACGCAGATACAACCGATTGATATATAAGGATTTTATAAAAAAGAAGGGCCCCGAAGGGGCCCTGAAAGGAGAAAGACGGCGGGATACTGCCACCAGCGGCAAAAGACATTGCCGCTGGCCTGGCCCGTTAACGCAAGTTGATGATGGTCTGGGTAATGGCGCTTTCGGTTTCGATGGTCTTCGCGTTGGCCTGGTAGTTACGCTGAGCCACGATGAGGTTGACCAGTTGGTCCGACAATTCGACGTTCGAATCCTCCAGAGCACCAGCTTGCAGCGCACCGAGCGTACCCGAGCGAGGCGTGCCTACGACGGGCTCGCCCGATTCGAACGACTGCACCCACTGCGTCTTGCCGACCGGCGTCAGCCCCTGCACGTTGCCGAAGTTCGCCAGAACGATCTGTCCTTGAACCTTGGATTGACCGTTGGTGTAACGCGCAAAAATGACGCCGGTGTCGTCGATCTCGAGACCTGCCAGCTCGCCGGTGGTATAGCCATCTTGCGCCACGCTGTTCACCGCGAACGAACTGGCGAACTGGCTGGACTTGGTGAAATCGAACACGATGCCATCGGCGTTTGCGAGCGCCCCGTTGGGCGACCAGGTCGCGGGCGTCCCGCCGTTGGAGATGGCCGGCACCCAGCCGCCGGTGCCGCCGGCCGCCGCGCTATTCAGAGTCACCTTAAGATCGGGTGCAACGCTGAACAACGTCGGATCGGAACTGGTCACGCCGGTCAATGCACCGGAAGTATTGAATGTCAGCCCCATGACATAAGGCTGCGGCGGCTCCTGCGCCGGATCGGCCGGGTTGCGCCCGTCGATCAGCACCTGCATGTCCCAGGTATTGGCGCCAGTCTTGACGAAGTACTGCGTCATGACGTGGGCATTGCCCTGGGAGTCGTAGATGTTCAGCGAAGTGGAGCTGTTATAAGTGGTTGGATCGGCCGGATTGAAAGTGGCGTTGGCCCTGTCAAGCGCCAGCGACGCGTCTGCGCTCCAATTATCGGCAGTCATCCCCGCAATGGCCGCATCCCTATCAGCCGCACCATTGGCGATTCGTTGTTCAATCTCAGCTTCGTACTGGCCATTCACCTCCGCGTCGTAGGCGGCCTGCCACGCGGTCGGCGCTTTCTGAGCGGAGTTCAGGTTGAAAGCCGTTTCGATCGTGCTGGTCGCTTTCGGTGCTTGGTTGGTGGTCTGGATCTGCAGGTTTCCGACCACACCATTCTGCAGGTTGCCGTTGGCATCGACCGAATAGCCCTGCAGGTTGTAGCCGAAGTTGTCGACCAGAAAGCCACTGCGATCGGTGCCGAAGTAACCGGCACGGGTATAGCTCACCGCACCGTTGTTGCTGACCTGAAAGAAGCCGTTGCCATTGATGGCCAGGTCCAGCGCGTTCTGGGTGTAGTTGATGTTGCCCTGGTTGAACTGCTGCGAGACGTTTGACAGCAGCACGCCACTGCCCTGCGGGTTCTTGCCGGTTCCGAGCACGGACGCCGCGTAAACATCGGAGAACTCCGCGCGCGACTGTTTGAAACCGACCGTGCCAGCGTTGGCGATGTTGTTACCGGTCACGTTGAGGTCTTTGCTCGCGGCACGCATGCCGCTGAGGCCGATATTGAACGACATTTGGTTGCTCCTTTGCCGAGTGTGCCGGCGGGTTACTGACCGATAATCTGAACCTGGGAAAGCGGAACGCTGCCGATGCCGGCGAGGTTGAGCGTCAACTCACCACCGTTCTGCCCGAGGGTGACGCTGTCCACGTTGGCAGGCAGCAGGGTGTAGAGACCCTTGGTGCCATCGGCATAGGTCGCCTGAGCCTCGAATCGGTAGGTTCCGGGCGGCGCGACATTGCCGCTGCTGTCCTTGCCGTCCCACATGAAGGAGATGTTCCCGGCTTCCTGCTGACCCATGTCGACGCGACTGACAACCGAACCCGCGCTGTCATAGATGTTGACGTACACGTTGCTGCTGGACAGCGGCAAGACCAGGCTGGCCTTGAAGGTTTCGCTGGTATCGACCACTGCCTTGTCGCTTGGCACGATGACCTTGCGCCCAACCAGAGACGAGGCCTGCAACGCCTGCGAAGACTGGTAGCCGGAAAGAATCGTCTCCATGCTCGAATTGAGCTTCTCGACCCCTTCGACGGTACTGAACTGTGCCAGCTGAGCGATGAAGTCGCCGTTGTCCTGTGGGTCGAGCGGGTTCTGGTTGTTGAGCTGGGCGACCAGCAGCTCCAGAAACTCATTCTTGCCGAGGTCTTTTTTGACGGTGCGCTCTTCGCCGAACTGATACTGGTCCAGGACCGAGCCGGTACCGCTAACGTTGCCTGTAGTGCTCATGATCGTTTCGTCCGATTACTGACCGAGGGTCAGTACTTTTTGCAGCATGGTCTTGGCCGTGTTCATCAGCTCGGCATTGGTCTGGAACGAGCGGCTGGCGGAAATCATGTCGGCCATCTCCTCCACCACGTTGACGTTGGGGTAGTAGACATAGCCTTCTTCGTTCGCAGCCGGGTGATTAGGCTCGTACCGTGGCATCAGCTCGCTCTTGTCCTCGACCACGCCGAGCACCTGGACACCAGCACCAGCGCTGTCCTGCTCCGCGAAAAGCGAGCCATTGGCGGTGCCGCTGGCCTGCTGGAACATGGTGGCGAAAACCGGATGGCGCGCCCGATAGGTCTGGTCCACGCTGGACGACACCGTTTCGGCGTTGGCGATGTTGCTGGAGATAGTGTTCAGGCGCGTGCTTTGCGCGCTCATGCCGGAGCCGGCGATGTTGAATACATTGCTGAGGGACATGGGGTTCTCCTTATTCGCCGCGCAGGGCGCTCATCAGGCCGCGGAACTTGCCGTTGAGCAGCGTGAAGCTGGCCTGAAAGTCGATGGCATTCTGGGCATAGTTGGATTGCTCGATCTGCGGATCGACGGTGTTCTGGTCGAGCGAGGCATGCAGCGGGGTGCGAAAGCGCAGGGACGGATCGGCAATGTCCATCGCCTCGGCCGCAATATGTTTGGCGCTGGTACGAGTCGCGCTGAAGGAGCCGCTGCCGTTGCGATTGTTCTGCTCGGCGAGCACCGAGGCGAAATCCAGATCACGCGCCTTGTAATTTGGCGTGTCGGCATTGGCGATGTTATTAGCCAGCACCTCGGCACGCTGTGCGCGGAAGCCAAGTGCCTTCTCATGGATACCGAGTGCGCTATCGAAACTGATGCTCATGATCTGGACCGTCCTGTTGCGGGTCTGCGTAACCCACCTCAGCAAAGGCCGTGCCAATCATGTAACTCAATGATTTATAAGATAATTATATGTAATCGCTTAGAGGCAGCGCCAGAAACGGCAACGCTTTTCCGCTTTCGCGCCGCAAGCGGCAAGCGGCGGCGCCGGTTTTTTGCCGCTGCCACGCAGCGGACCGCGACCGGCACGCGGTGTCATTTGGCCTTGTAGATAATGCCTGGGCTGCATTGAACCATCTGATAGAGGTCGGGAAGCCCATTGAGCGCCTCGGAAGCGCCGAGAAACAGATAACCACCCGGCTTGAGGGTGGCATGGATCCGCTTGAGGATGTCCTTCTTCACATCGGCCGAAAAGTAGATCAGCACGTTGCGGCAGAACACGATGTCGAACTTTCCGAGCGCCGCATAGCTGTCCAGCAGGTTGAGCGGCCGGAACTCCACACGGTTCTTGATCGGCGCCTTCACGGCCCAGCGCCCGGTACCCTTGGAATCGAAGTAGCGCTGCAGGCGATCCGGGGAGAGTCCCCGGCCAATGGCCAGGCTGTCGTATTCGGCCGCCTTGCAGGCGGTAAGCATCGAACCGGACAAGTCCGTCGCCACGATCTGCGCGCCGCTCTTGAGCTGGCCGGGGCTGCTGCGCTCGAATTCGTCCAGCGTCATGGCGAGAGAATAAGGCTCTTGCCCCGACGAACAGGCCGCCGACCAGATACGCAGCCGCTGTGCCGGATAAGCCTTGATCATTTCCGGCAGAACACGACCCTTGAGCACTTCGAAGGGGTAGGTATCACGAAACCATAGCGTTTCATTGGTGGTCATCGCATCGACGACCTGTTCGCGCAAGCCGCTGCGCGGCTGCGTCTGGATACGACTGACCAATTCGCCCAAAGTATTGATTTTCTGCTGTTCCATCAGCTTGTTCAGTCGGCTGGATACCAGGTATTGCTTGTTGGCACCCAGCAGAATCCCACAGGTCTTTTCTAGAAATATACGGAACTGCTCGAAATCCAAATTACCCGACACTGATTGGCCCCGCCAAAGATGTTGAAAGAGGCTTTGCCTCAGTTTGCGTCCGCCTGCCTGATGAGTTCGACAACACGCGCAGCCAGATCGTCCGGTTGGAATTTGGCAAGGAAATCATCAGCCCCCACCTTTTTGACCATCGCCTGGTTGAACACGCCGGAAAGCGAAGTATGCAGGAGGACATGCATCTTATGCATGCGCGGGTCCTGTCGGATCTCCGCAGTTAGGGTGTAGCCGTCCATCTCCGGCATTTCAATATCGGAAATGATCATGAGAAATTCCTGCGCCGGCGACTTGCCTTCGTCGGCGAGTTTTTTGAGGTAAGTCAACGCCTCGCGGCCATCGTTGAGCGCCGTCACCTCCACCCCGATGTTTTGCAGGCAGCGCGAGACCTGCTTGCGGGCCACCGAAGAGTCATCGACGATCAGCACGCGGGTGGATACGGCCTTGACCCGGGTTTCGGCGTCGAGCACACCTTCGGATATTTCTTCCGACACAGGGGTAACCTCGGCGAGCACTTTCTCTACATCGATGATCTCGACCAACTGACCATCCACATGAGTGACGGCGGTCAGGTAATGATCGCGTCCCGTGCCCTTGGGCGGTGGCAGAATCTCCTCCCAGTTCATGTTGACGATGCGCTCGACGGAGCGAACCAAGAATCCCAGGACCTTGGTGTTGTACTCAGTGATGATCACGAAACTGTTAGGCAGGTCATCGAGTGGGTATTTGCCGATGGCGATCGACAGATCGAGAATCGGCAAGGTGCCGCCACGGATATTGGCAACGCCGCGCACCACCCGACTGGATTTCGGCATCACCGTCAGGCGCGGGCACTGCAGCACTTCCTTTACCTTGAACACGTTGATTCCGTAGAGCTGTTTGCCCTCGAGACGGAACAGCAACAGCTCGAGCCGGTTCTGCCCGACCAGTTGAGTACGCTGGTTAACCGAATCCAATACACCGGCCATGCCAGTATTCCTCTTGTTGAAATGACGAGGGCAACCATCAGCCTAGCAGGCGGCACGCGCCTTGCTTGGGTGGAGCCATGAACGATCGAACGACTTTTTTCCGACGCCTGAGCAACAAACTGCCGCACAAAGGACTGCTCATCGCAGCCCTCTGCTCGGCCACTCATGCATACCCGGTTGCCGCCAATACACTACCTGAGCATCTTATCGACGCGACCCGGCTGTTTCTTGAGGACGCGGTGACAGACTATTTGCAGCGCAGCGCGATCGTTGCGCGTCATGAGGTCGAAGTGAACAGACTCGACCCACGCTTGCGACTGGCGCTATGCCCAGAGCCCTTGGCAACCCGCCTGGAAAGCCCAGCTCAACCCGTGGGACGGGTCACGGTGAGGGTCAGTTGCCCAGGCGCCACGCCCTGGACCGTTTTTGTGCCAGCACGGGTAAAGCTTTATCGCGACGTCGTCGTAGTCACCCGTCCCCTCACCCGCCAAGGCGAAGTCACGCCAGCGGACGTCGCCCTGATCGAGCGGGACGTTGGGTTGTTGTCGCAGGGGTATCTCAGCTCACTCGACCAGGTGGTAGGCACCAAGGTCACCCGCAACGTACTGCCCGACCAGGTGCTGACGCCTCAACACCTCGAACTGGCCGAGGTGGTTCGCAAGGGCGATCAGGTAGTGATCAGCGCCAAGGCCTCCTCGATCAATGTGCGCATGCCGGGCGAAGCCCTGGCTGATGGTGCGCCGGGCCAGCAGATCAGAGTGAAGAATCAGAGCTCCGGGCGAGTAGTCCGGGCAAGGGTACTCGGCCCCGGCCAGGTGGAGGTCGCGATGTAACGTACGAGGCGGTTGAGTCGGATTGAAATCCAAAGAAAAAAAGCGCACCGTATGCGATCGTGTAACGGCCATCGAGCCGGCTTCAGATTCATCGATCTGCTAGTTGCGCCCACGATTGGAGCCCTCCAATCAACGCGCCCTACACTGAACAAAACGATAGCCGTCAAAAAAAGCTAAAGTTTTGCCTGGTAGCGCCGTAAACATGGCAAGCGTCCTGATTCCTTTGAGGTTTTGCACATGGTCATCGACTTCAACCGGCCGAACAACACAGCTACTCCGGCGAGTGCCGGGCGCAGCAGCGGCGTTCAGTCCAGCGAACGCCCTGGGCCAACCCAGGCAACCAGCACCGAGGCGGCCAAGCCGACCGCCAAAGCTGGAGAAAGCGTCCAGCTGAGCGATGAGGCTCAGAAAATGCAGCAGGTAAACGACAAATTGCGTGATCTGCCATCGGTAGACCAGGAGCGTGTTGCCAAGCTCAAGCAAGCAATCGCTGATGGAAGTTACCAAGTGGACAGCCAACGCGTAGCCTCGAAGCTGCTCACGTTCGAATCCCAGCGTTAACGGCGCGCCATAGAGCTGCGCGCCTGATATAGAGGTCGATATGCAGGATACCGCGCTGCTTGAACAACTCACCGGCGACATCGCAATGGCTCGCCAGCTGTGCGAACTCACCGATGAAGAATTTCGATTCCTCGGCGAGCGCGATCTCGTGGCGCTAGAAGGAATACTGGCTGGCAAGCAACCTCTGCTCGCCTTGCTAGGGCAACACGGCGCACAACGGAACAAGTTGCTTTCGTCCCAGAATCTGCCCAGCAGCCGTGCAGGGCTTGAAAGCCTGGTGTCGGCATCAGGACTGCGCGACGAAATCCTGGCGAAGTCCGACGAGCTCAGCCAGATCCTCGATGAGTGCCAACGCGCCAACTTGCGCAACGGCAGGCTGATTCGAGCCAACCAGACAGCGGTCAAAGGAATGCTTGGAATCCTCCGGGGTAACGAGGCGCCCGGCCTTTACGATAGCCGTGGCAGCGCTTCGAAGAGCGCTTATCAGCGTCCCCTAAGTCAGGCATAAACGTCAGGACATGCTGGCGATATGACATTATGCTTGCGCGTCGCGTTAGCGTCGGAGAGCCAGAAACGTGTCCAACCCCTTTGCCGATGAAAAAGGCCCACAGCCGCCGCGCGTGCTAAAGGCCCCAGTGGAGATCTGCGCCAATCTCAAGGTGCTCAAAGATAACCGCATTCCTTTGATCATGCGCTTCAAGGAGCGTAGTCAGTGCTTTCAAACGTTCCTTGTCGAGCTCAACCGAGAGAGCGGCTGGATCGCTCTGGATGAGCTGATCCCCAACGATGGCGAGCGCTTCATGACCAATGGCGAAGCGTTCGAGATCGAAGGCTATTACGAGGGGGCCCGAATAGCCTGGGAAAACGATCAACCCACACGGGTCGGCGAATTGACGGGGGCACGCTGCTTCTGGAGTCCTATCCCTCAGAAAGCGATCTATCACCAGCGACGCAACGCCTATCGAGCGATCCTGAAAGGGCAACCGGTGAGCGGCGTTTTGTCAGGAAAAAGCCTGAAAGGTAGCCTCCAGTGCCGAATCCTGGATATTTCAGCTACGGGTTGCCGCCTTTGCATAAAAGGCGATTACAGCTACCTACAGACCGGCGAGGTCTACGAGAGCCTGTCTGCACAGTTGCCGATCGGGAGAATGGAAACGGCGATCGAAGTGCGTCACGTGTACTTCGACGAAAAGCAGTCCATCACCCTGTGCGGCGTACGCTTCCATCGCATGAGCGGGCTGCTTCAACGGCAGGTTGAGCGACTGGTCAATCAGCTGCAACGTGAAGCTCGACAGGACGACTTCTAGCCCTACAACGAAAAGCCCGCTGATGCGGGCTTTTTCGAACTGGTGTCCCAGAGAGGGGTCGAACCTCCAACCTTCCCCTTAGGAGGGGGATGCTCTATCCAATTGAGCTACTGGGACATGACGCGGCGGGCATGTTAACGGCCCCGCCTTTTTTTGTCAGCCCTCCCCCTCGCCTTCCCGAAGACATCGGTCTTGTCCCTTATTGCAAAATGCATGACCCCAATCAGGCGGTCATGCAAACCGCAATACTCTCAGCGCGTGCATTACACATAACATATTGATAAATAAGGAATTTCTAAAGAAGTAGATCTGGCATGCAGCCTGCAATACTCCCTGTATTGCAACTTTGAGCGACGGAGACGCCCATGCTGAGTTCACCGTATATTTTCGGAGCAGTTTTTCTAACGGCCGCAGCCGTCTTCCATGCGCCAACGCCAGACCAGCTCCCCAAGGGTGTGCAGGGAACCTCTCACCAGATAGTAGAGCGGGCCGTTCAGAAGTCCCGCGCCCAGATACTGACAACAAGTGAAGCCGAGATATCCCGGCCGGCCCAAACCCAGCGCTGGGTCTTCTAACCGCATCCCACTGCTATCAGCACCAAGCATTCGAAAAGGAGACTTCAAATGTCACGACTCGGTTTCAGCTTTCTCGTTCTCACGATCGCCTGCGCCGCTCTAACGCTTGTCGGCCCCGAGCAGGCAGCGTGGTCTGGCTTCGTCAAATTCGGGCTCGGGCTGTTCGGAATCCTTTCCTTCGTCTCGATGGTTCTAGGACGTCGTATCAAGTTCGACCCAGTCCTGCGCTGAGATTCAGCCAGGACGAGTCAGGAGGCGTTATCGCATAGTTCTTTCGCGCCCTTGAATGCCAATCGGTTCACAGGCAAATGCGGGTAATAGCAAAAAGCCTTTACTCTCGCAGTATTTGACGCACAATTGACGCCAGCGGATTGTTTTGCGCTGTGCGTTATTTGCGTGGCCGCACGGAACGGCGAGTGCAAATGATTGTCAGACACGTGACAAATGCAGCACTAAGCCAGCATCGCCCCTTCTGACTAACCGGTTAAGTATGCGCCCTATGAAACAGGCAGTTTATTCCAGCCGTACGGCTGACAAGTTTGTGGTCCGGCTACCTGACGGCATGCGCGAACGTATTGCGGAAGTCGCGCGCAACCATCATCGCAGCATGAACTCTGAAATTATTGCTCGCCTGGAGCAGACACTTTTCCAGGAAGGCGTACTGGACGACGAGCTGAGCTTGCGCCTGGATAGCCCGGAGTTGTCGCTGCATGAGCGAGAGCTACTGCAGCGTTTCCGTCAGCTTACCCGCCGACAGCAAAACGCATTGGTTGCCCTGATCGCGCACGACGCAGAGATGGCTTCTGCAGAAAGCTGAGCATCGGTTAGATAAAAAAGCCGGCTTCGTAGCCGGCTTTTTTGCGCAGCGCCATCAGGCGCCACCGCTATCCCTTTAGCTCACAAAGCTCAATAGCACCCCCGCCGCCACCGCAGAGCCAAGCACGCCCGCCACATTGGGCCCCATGGCATGCATCAGCAGGAAGTTGTGAGGATTGGCCTCCAGCCCTACCTTGTTCGACACGCGCGCCGCCATGGGCACGGCCGACACGCCAGCCGAACCGATCAAAGGATTGATCTTATTGGTGCTGAACAGATTCATCACCTTTGCCATCAATACCCCAGCCGCCGTACCGCCACAGAAGGCCACCATCCCGAGCAGCAGAATCCCTAGCGTCTTCAATTGCAGAAAGGCCTCGGCAGATAACTTAGAGCCGACCGTCAAGCCAAGTCCTATGGTGACGATGTTGATCAGCGCATTGCGCGACGTATCGGCCAGGCGCTCGACGACACCGCATTCGCGCAACAAATTGCCGAACGCGAACATGCCGACCAGAGGCGCGGCATCCGGCAGCAGCAAGCCCACGAGCAGGCACAACACCAGAGGAAACACGATCTTTTCCGCCTGACTGACTGGTCGAAGCTGCTGCATGACGATCGCCCGCTCGGCCTTGGTGGTCAGCGCACGCATGATAGGCGGCTGAATGAGCGGTACCAGTGCCATATAGGAATAGGCCGCCACGGCAATCGGCCCGAGCAGGTCGGGCGCCAGCTTTGAGGTCACGAAGATCGAGGTCGGGCCATCCGCCCCGCCAATGATCGCAACCGACGCCGCTTCACGAAGCGTGAACTCCATTCCCGGTATTCCGGCAGCGGTCAGCGCCAACGCACCGAGCAGCGTCGCGAAAATACCGAACTGAGCGGCCGCCCCGAGTAACAGCGTCTTGGGATTGGCGAGCATGGGACCGAAATCGGTCATCGCCCCTACACCCATGAAGATCAGTAGCGGAAATACGCTGGTGGGTAGTCCCACCTCATAGAACAGATGAAGGATTCCACCGCCCTCCCCCATGTTCGCCAGAGGTATGTTGGCCAAAAGGCCACCGAAGCCGATCGGGATCAGCAACAGAGGCTCGAACCCTTTACGAATGGCGAGATAGATGAGCGCCAGGCACACGGCGATCATCAGCGCCTGACCGGGCTCCAGATGATAAAGGCCGGTGCTGTGCCAAAGCTTGAGCAGCTTTTCCATGAAGTTGCCCCTTAACCGATGGTCAGCAGGCTATCGCCAACCGCCACCGAATCGCCCACCTTGACGTTCACGCTGCCGATCGTACCGCCCCGGGTCGCGCGAATTTCGGTTTCCATCTTCATCGCTTCGAGGATGATGATGACATCGCCTTCGTTCACCGCTTGGCCTGGCTGCACCAGCACCTTGAAGATATTGCCTGCCAAAGGCGCCGACTGAGGCTCGCCACCAACCGGAAGCGGCGCAGCTGCCAATGATTCATTCCCGCTGGGCGGAGCCGACAGCGACTTGATGCCTTCTATCTCGCCGCCTTCGCTGACCTGAACCACGAACGACTTGCCGCTGACCTCGACGGTATACACCTCCGGCTTGCCAGGTTCGCGCGCTAAAGGCTCCTTGCCGGTCGGCGCGGGCTCGAAGACCGTCGGATCACCGCGATTTTCCAGGAACTTCAGGCCGATCTGTGGAAAGAGTGCATACGTCAGGACATCGTCGACCTCGTCTTCGGCCAGGGAGAAGCCCTTCTCCTTGGCCAGCCCCCTAAGCTCTGCCGTAAGCCTGTCCATTTCCGGCTCGAGCAGATCGGCCGGACGGCAAACGATAGCCTGCGCGCCATCGAGCACGCGCGCCTGCAGCTCGGCATTGAAAGGCGCCGGGGCACTGCCGTATTCGCCCTTGAGGATGCCGGCGGTTTCCTTGGTGATCGACTTGTACCGCTCACCGGTGAGGATGTTGATCACCGACTGGGTGCCCACAATCTGAGAAGTTGGCGTGACCAGTGGGATGAAACCCAAGTCTTCTCGAACGCGAGGAATTTCGGCCAGCACCTGGTCGAACTTGTCGAGGGCACCTTGCTCCTTGAGCTGGCTTTCCATGTTCGTCAGCATGCCGCCAGGCACTTGTGCGACCAGAATCCTTGAATCGACGCCCCTGAGGTTGCCCTCGAATTTCGCGTACTTCTTGCGCACCTCTCTGAAGTACGCGGCGATCTCTTCGAGCAGAGCCAGATCAAGGCCGGTATCTCGGTCGGTCCCTTGAAAGATCGCCACCACCGATTCGGTCGGTGAATGACCGTAGGTCATCGACAGCGACGAGATGGCGCTGTCGATGTTGTCGATCCCAGCCTCGGCGGCCTTCAGGATCGCTGCGGTAGACAGCCCTGCGGTGGCATGGCATTGCATGTGGATCGGGATAGACAGGCTTGCCTTCAGCTGCGAGACAAGGTCGAAAGCGGTATACGGCGTCAGGATTCCCGCCATGTCCTTGATCGCGATCGAGTCCGCGCCCATGTCCTCGATCTGCTTGGCCAGGTCTATCCACATCTGCAGGGTATGCACCGGGCTGGTGGTGTAGGAAATAGTCCCCTGGGCATGCTTGCCCTGGGCACGTACCGCCTCGAGCGCCGTCTTCAGGTTGCGCGGATCATTCATCGCGTCGAAAACGCGAAACACATCGACACCGTTGACCGCCGCGCGCTCGACGAAACGCTCCACCACGTCGTCGGCATAGTGGCGATAACCCAAAAGGTTCTGGCCCCGCAGCAACATCTGCTGCCTCGTATTGGGCATCGCCTTCTTCAGTTCCCGGATACGCTCCCACGGATCTTCGCCCAGATAGCGAATGCAGGCGTCGAAGGTCGCACCGCCCCAGGATTCTACCGACCAGAAGCCGACCTGATCGAGTTTGGGCGCGATCGGCAGCATATCCTCGAGGCGAACCCGGGTCGCAAGAATGGACTGATGGGCGTCGCGCAACACCACATCGGTGATACCGAGCGGTCGTTTAGCAGAGATCATGCGGGAAACTCCCTTCCTGAATCAGCCGCGGCGGGCTCGGTGTTGTTGAATGGCGCCCCGGATAGCGGCGAGCGTATCGGCGTCGATGTCGGCAGCAGACCCCGGCCCCGCAGCGACAGGCTGGGCGGCCGGCGCAGTGGCGAAGTGAGCAATGACGTAAGACATGACGCGAATCGAGGCGATCAGCACGAGCAGAAAGACGAAGACGAATCCCATGCCGAACAGCATGAGCTCGACGCCCTCGAGCAACAGTTGACTGGAGGTCATGGGAGTTCCTTCCAAGTGCGACTCGAGGCCGCTTCTTTTATTCGAGCGAAGGACTCAGAGAGGCTGAGCCATGAGCGAAGCTGACGAACATTAGCCCGAAGGCCTGAGCGAGGCAAACCCGATTGCCGGATCCGCCCGCCCCATTCATAGCAAAAATAGCGTGGCAAGCCCGAGGAAGATGAAAAAACCGCCGCTATCGGTCATGGCGGTGATCATCACGCTGGCGCCCATCGCAGGATCGCGACCGAGACGCGCCAGGGTCATGGGAATCAGCACCCCCATCAGCGCCGCCAGCAGCAAGTTCAAGGTCATTGCCGCGGTCATCACCACTCCCAGTGACCATGAGCCATAAAGCGCCTGGGCCACGGCGCCGATCACCCCGCCCCAGACTAGGCCGTTGACCAGCGAAACGCCCAGTTCCTTGCGCAGCAAGCGGGCGGTATTACCGATGCTGACCTGCCCCAGCGCCATCGCCCGGACGATCATGGTGATGGTCTGATTGCCGGAGTTTCCGCCAATGCCCGCGACGATCGGCATCAGCGCGGCCAAGGCGACCAGCTTCTCGATCGACCCTTCGAACAGGCCGATCACCCGCGAGGCAAGGAAGGCCGTGACCAAGTTGATCGCCAGCCATGCCCAGCGGTTGCGGACCGACTTCCAGACCGAGGCGAAGATATCCTCTTCCTCACGAAGACCCGCCATGCTCAGGACTTCGCTCTCGCTTTCTTCGCGGATGAGGTCGACCATCTCGTCGATGGTCAGACGGCCTATCAGCTTGCCGTTCTTGTCTACTACCGGAGAGGACACGAGGTCGTAGCGCTCGAATGCCTGGGCGGCATCGTAGGCGTCTTCATCGGGATGAAAGGCCACCGGATCGTTGGCCATGACCTCGGCCACCTGCTTCTCCGGATCGTTGACCAGCAGCCGCTTGATGGGCAGAACGCCCTTGAGCACGCCGTCATAGTCGACCACGAACAGCTTGTCGGTGTGACCCGGAAGCTCCTTGAGGCGCCGCAAGTAACGCAATACCACTTCGAGGCTGACGTCTTCGCGGATGGTGACCATCTCGAAGTCCATCAACGCACCGATCTGGTCCTCTTCGTAGGACAACGCCGAACGAACCCGCTCGCGCTGCTGCGCATCGAGCGTTTCCATCAGCTCGTGGACCACGTCGCGCGGAAGCTCGGGCGCCAAGTCGGCGAGCTCGTCGGCGTCCATTTCCTTGGCCGCAGCGAGCAACTCCTGATCATCCATGTCGGCGATCAGGGTCTCGCGGACCGCATCGGAAACTTCGAGAAGGATGTCGCCGTCGCGCTCGGAGCGCACCAGGTGCCAGATCGTCAGACGATCTTCAGGCGGTAGAGCCTCAAGGATGTGGGCGACATCTGCCGGGTGCAACTCGTCGAGCTTGCGCTGCAGTTCGACGAGGTTCTGACGGTGCACCAAGCCCTCGACCAGGTCTTGGTTGTGTCCTTCCTGGCGATGGGCCAGGTCTTCGACGAGCTTCTGGCGATGCAGCAGTTCGACCACCTGCGCCAGGCGGTCCTGAAGGCTTTCCTGTGGCTTTTTGGCTTCTACTTCGTTCATGACGCACTCCACCCCGGCCGAGGAGTACGCCAGGGATCAATCAGTCGAGATCAGATAAGGCAAACAAAAAGGTTGAGCGACTACTGGGTAAGTCCATGGTGGTATTCCACAAGCCCGACGGGCAGACGGGCGCAATAATAACATCGCAGCCACCTGCAGGGGCCTAAAAAACGGCTAAATACAGGAGCTTGCATGAGGAATGTGCAGCGACAGGGCAAGATCGTCACGCATCCCTCCTGCGCGCAGCGCGATGCCAACCACATATCGACGCCGCCGGAGCGACATGGGGCACGGCACCCTTTAAGTTTTTTGCTAGGCTAAACGAGACGTCAAGGAGGACGCGAGATGACAACAGTGCATTATCCAGCTCTGATTCTGACCCTTATATTGGCCAGCCCGACCGCAACGGCCGCTAACGTCTATCGCTGCGTGGACCATGAGGGTCGAGTCACCTTTACCCGCCACGGCTGCGCACAAGACCAGCAGAGCGACACCCAGCGGGCATTCAACGCCACGCCAGGCAGCGGTAAACCCGTACCCATGGCCAAGCCCTCCTCAACTACCCGCCCAACCAGGAAGGGAACCGATGCTCTATTGGTAGTGGGCGAGACCGACGATGGCTGTGGCAATCAATTAACGAGCCAGGAGCGACGTATTGCCGTTCTGCGCAAGCAGGCCAAAGCAGGCATGACCTTGGCCGATATCGAAAGCGCACTAGGGAAGCCAACGAAGACCTAGACTAGCAACGGCCTGACGCGTTACAGCTACAACGACGGCAAGGGAAAGACTCGCTCGGTGAGCTTTGACGAAAACGGCTGCGTACGAACAAAACGCTAGGCAAAGAAAAAGGGCCTGCATCGCTGCAGGCCCTTTCGAATGGCGCACTCAGGAGGATTCGAACCTCCGACCGCCCGGTTCGTAGCCGGGTACTCTATCCAGCTGAGCTATGAGTGCGTTGGCGCTTGTTAGACCAGTTCACCCCTGGTTAAAACAAATGGCTTGCATCACTGCAAGCCATTCGAGATATGGCGCACTCAGGAGGATTCGAACCTCCGACCGCCCGGTTCGTAGCCGGGTACTCTATCCAGCTGAGCTATGAGTGCGTCGAGCGTGCGCATTATAGGGAGAAGAAAACAGCGGTCAACCCTTTAATGCAATGGCGGAGAGGGGGGGATTCGAACCCCCGACACCCTTTTGAGATGTACTCCCTTAGCAGGGGAGCGCCTTCGGCCACTCGGCCACCTCTCCGCAACACGGGGCGCATGATACTCATCTTTACCCCGCTTGCAAAGACAAAATTTATTTAAAAATTAGTGGCTTGGTTCCTGGTCCTTCTCCTTCTGGATCCGTTGGTAAATCTCCTCGCGATGCACTGCCACCTCCTTGGGCGCGTTGACACCAATACGCACCTGGTTACCCTTCACCCCTAGTACAGTGACAGTGACGTCGTCACCCACCATCAGGGTCTCTCCGACCCGGCGAGTCAGAATCAGCATTCCTTTCTCCTTAACGGATTCAGTACAGAAAACAGTCTGCAAATAAAATCGGACACGGTTCGTGAAAACCCAAGCCCTAAGGCCATTCACCAGCTATTGACCAGCTTGGTGGAGCCTAAAGTTCCTTCCGTACTGCTCATTTCGACAGAAGGCGCGAGCCAGACCGCCTCTGGCGGCCTGGTTAATCCCCCTTGCCGGCGGGAGCATCCAGCTCGAACGCCGTATGCAGCGCACGTACTGCCAGTTCCAGATACTTCTCTTCGATCACCACGGAGACCTTGATCTCTGAAGTGGAAATCATCTGGATATTGATGTTTTCCTTGGCCAGCGCTTCGAACATGCGGCTTGCCACGCCGGCGTGAGAGCGCATGCCTACTCCTACGATGGACACCTTGGCGATGTTGGTATCGCCGATCACTTCGCGCGCGCCCATTTCGTTGGCGATGCCCTGCAGCACGCTCAGCGCGTTGTTGTAGTCGTTGCGGTGAACCGTGAAGGTGAAATCGGTGGTGTTATCGTGCGCCACGTTCTGCACGATCATGTCGACTTCGACATTGGCCGCGCTGACAGGACCCAGAATCTTGAAAGCAACGCCGGGCGTATCCGGCACACCACGGATGGTCAGCTTGGCCTCGTCGCGATTGAAGGCGATGCCGGAAATGATTGGCTGTTCCATGGATTCCTCTTCATCAAGTGTAATGAGGGTACCCGGACCCTCCTGGAAGCTGTGCAATACACGTAGCGGGACGCTGTACTTGCCGGCGAACTCAACGGCACGGATCTGCAGGACCTTGGAGCCGAGACTGGCCATTTCCAGCATTTCTTCGAAGGTGATCTTGTCCAGGCGCTGAGCCTTGGCCACCACCCGTGGGTCGGTCGTGTAGACGCCGTCGACATCGGTGTAGATCTGGCACTCGTCGGCCTTCAGGGCAGCCGCCAGGGCAACGCCCGTGGTATCGGAACCGCCGCGGCCCAGGGTGGTGATATTGCCCTGCTCGTCGACGCCCTGGAAACCAGCCACCACCACCACGCGACCGGCCTTCAGGTCACCCTGGATCTTCTGCGAGTCGATCTGCAGGATGCGCGCCTTGGTAAATGCGCTGTCGGTCAGGATGCGCACCTGGTTGCCGGTGTAGGACACGGCAGGCACGCCGCGCTTGATCAGGGCCATCGCCAACAACGCGATGGTCACCTGCTCGCCAGTGGAAACCATCATATCCAGCTCGCGCGCTACCGGCTGCTCGCTGATCTGCTTGGCCAGATCGATCAGGCGGTTGGTCTCACCACTCATCGCCGAGACCACGACGACGATGTCATCGCCTTTCTCGCGGAATTTCTTGACCTTCTCGGCTACCTGCTCGATACGCTCGACCGAGCCGACCGAGGTGCCACCAAACTTCTGTACGATCAAAGCCATTTCAAAATCGCCCAAGCCCGTCGCGGGCCCCGTTAGTCATTCATCCCAAAGCCACGGCGCCTGAGCTGCCGTGGCGGGCCGATTCGCTGGCCGTCAGGACTGGCCAGCGGCGGCCAGTTAAAGACTTTGCTCGACGTAGGCCGTCGCCAGCGCCAGCGCCGCGTCCAGCTTGGCAGGCTCGGTACCACCACCTTGCGCCATGTCCGGACGACCACCGCCTTTTCCGCCGACCGCCGCAGCAGCCTGCTTCATCAGCTCGCCGGCTTTCAGTTGGCCGGCGAGATCGGCCGTCACGCCGGCGACCAGCACGACCTTGCCGTCGAGTTCGGAGCCGAGCAGGATCAACGCCCGCCCAAGCTTGTTCTTCAACTGATCGACCAGCGCCAGCAGCGCCTTGCCGTCCTGGCCGTCGAGTCGTGCCGCAAGCACCTTGATGCCCTTGATCTCGACCGCCGATCCGGCCAGATCGTCGCCCGCCGCGCTGGCGGCCTTGGCCTTGAGCTGCTCAAGCTCCTTCTCCAGCTGCCGGTTGCGCTCGAGCACGCCGGACAGCTTGTCGAGCAGCGTGTCGCGGCTGCCCTTGACCAGCTGAGCGGCTTCCTTGAGCTGCTCCTCCGCACTATTGAGATACGCCAGGGCCGCAGCGCCGGTAACCGCTTCGATACGCCGTACGCCGGCGGCAACGCCGCCTTCGCTGGTGATCTTGAACAGGCCGATGTCGCCGGTGCGCGAAACGTGGGTTCCGCCGCAGAGCTCGACGGAGAAACCGCCGCCCATGGTCAGCACACGCACCTGGTCGCCATACTTCTCGCCGAATAGCGCCATCGCGCCCTTGGCCTTGGCGGTGTCGATGTCGGTCTCATCGATTTCCACCGCGGTGTTGCGGCGGATCTCTTCGTTGACCCTGTCCTCAAGCGCACGAATCTGCGAGGGAGTGATCGCCTCGAAGTGGCTGAAGTCGAAGCGCAGGCGCTGGCTGTCGACCAGCGAGCCCTTCTGAGCCACGTGGTCGCCCAGGATCTCGCGCAGCGCGGCATGCAGCAGGTGGGTCGCCGAATGGTTCAACGCGGTGGCCTGGCGGACCGAATGATCGACGATCGCCTCGACCGTGCCGCCGACTTCCAGACGACCACTGTCGAGCACACCGTGATGCAGGAAGGCGCCGCCCGCCTTGCTGGTGTCGCGCACGTCGAAGCGCAGGCCTTCTTCGGTGCTGAAGAAGCCACAATCGCCGATCTGACCGCCTGATTCGGCATAGAACGGAGTCTGGTCGAGTACCACGACGCCCTCATCGCCCGCGCTGAGTGCTGGCACCGCCATGCCTTCCTTGAACAGCGCCAGCACCTTGCCGGTGCCGCGGGTGCCTTCGTAGCCGAGGAACCGGGTCTCGCCTTCCACCTTCACCAGGCTGTTGTAGTCCATGCCGAAGGCGCTGGCGGCGCGAGCACGCTCGCGCTGGGCCTCCATCTCTCGCTCGAAGCCCTCCTCGTCCAGCGTCAGTTCTCGCTCGCGGGCGATGTCGCCGGTGAGGTCCATCGGAAAGCCGTAGGTGTCGTACAGCTTGAAGATCACCGCACCGGGGATCACCGTACCGCTGAGTTCAGCCAGGTCCTGCTCGAGAATCTTGAGCCCCTGCTCCAGAGTCTTGGCGAACTGTTCTTCCTCGGTCTTGAGCACACGCTCGATGTGCGCCTGCTGCTGCCTGAGCTCGGGGAAGGCATCGCCCATCTCGGCGACCAGCGCCGCCACGATCTTGTGGAAGAAGCTGCCCTTGGCGCCGAGCTTGTTGCCGTGACGGCAGGCACGGCGAATGATGCGCCGCAGCACATAGCCGCGACCTTCGTTGGAAGGCAGCACGCCGTCGGCAATCAGAAAGCTGCAAGAGCGAATGTGGTCGGCCACGACCTTGAGCGAAGGCGCGCCGTCGTTGGCGCAGCCGATGGCTTCGGCCGAAGCGGCCAGCAGGCTCTGGAACAGGTCGATTTCATAGTTGGCGTGAACGTGCTGCAGCACGGCGCTGATGCGCTCCAGGCCCATGCCGGTGTCGACGCTCGGCGCCGGCAGCGGATGCATCACACCATCAGCGGTGCGGTTGAACTGCATGAAGACGTTGTTCCAGATCTCGATGTAACGGTCGCCGTCCTCTTCCGGACTGCCGGGTGGGCCGCCCCAGATTTCCGGGCCGTGGTCGAAGAAGATCTCGGTGCAGGGGCCACACGGGCCGGTATCGCCCATCGCCCAGAAATTGTCCGAGGCATAGGGCGCGCCCTTGTTGTCGCCGATGCGCACCATGCGCTCGGCAGGGACGCCGACTTCCTTGGTCCACAGGTCGTAGGCCTCATCGTCGCTGGCATAGACCGTGACCCAGAGCTTTTCCTTCGGCAAGCCAAGCCACTTTTCCGAGGTCAGAAATTCCCAGGCGTAATGAATGGCGTCGCGCTTGAAGTAATCGCCGAAGCTGAAGTTGCCCAGCATTTCGAAGAAGGTGTGATGGCGGGCGGTATAGCCGACGTTTTCCAGGTCGTTGTGCTTGCCACCGGCGCGTACACACTTCTGGCTGCTGACAGCGCGGGTGTAGGCGCGCTTCTCGAGCCCGAGGAAGCAGTCCTTGAACTGGTTCATCCCTGCGTTGGTGAACAGCAGCGTCGGGTCGTTCGCCGGAATCAGCGAGCTGGAGGCGACGCGGGTATGTCCCTTCTCTTCGAAGAAGCGGAGGAAGGCTTCACGGATTTCTGCGCTTTTCATAGGTTCTTCCAGAAGACTGCGGCCGGGCGGCTGCAAAACGACACGGCAAAGGCCAGGCAGCCCCGGACCGTTTCGCAACTATCCAAAGGGACAGCCGGCAAAAGCCCGCATTATATCGGCGTTGCGCGCCTGGTATAGGGGATATGTGATATTGAGCCCAGCTATTTGCCGGCGCGGTTCGGTCAGCGTCTGGCGAAAGCGGCAAAGGCCTCGACTACCGCATCGACATGCTCGTCGAGCACATCGAGATGGGTCACCAGACGCAGGCGCGACGCCGCGCTGATCAGGATGCCCCGCTCGGCGCAGAACGCCTTGAAGGCATCGGCCCGGTCATCCATGCGCACGTAGACCATGTTGGTCTGCACCAGCTCCACCTCGTAGCCGAGATCGACCAGCGCCTCGCCGATACGCGCCGCGCGAGCATGGTCGTCCCCCAGTCGCTGCACGTGATGATCCAAGGCGTACAGGCCTGCCGCCGCCAGAACCCCGGCCTGGCGCATACCGCCGCCGACCATCTTGCGCCAGCGCCTGGCCTTGGCGATCAGCGCTTCGCTGCCGCAGAGCACGGAACCGACAGGCGCGCCGAGCCCCTTGGACAGGCAGACCGACACCGAGTCGAAGTACCGGCAGATGTCTTTCGGATCGCAGCCGAGCTTGATCACCGCGTTGAACAGCCGCGCGCCATCGAGATGCAGCGCTAGCCCACGCGCCCGGGTGAAATCATGCGCGGCGGCCAGATAGTCCAGCGGCAACACCTTGCCGTGCATGGTGTTTTCCAGCGCCAGCAGCCGGGTCCGGGCGAAGTGGAAGTCATCGGGTTTGATCACCGAGGCGACGCGCTCCAGATCCAAAGACCCGTCGGCCTCCATCTCGATCGGCTGCGGCTGGATCGAGCCGAGCACCGCCGCGCCGCCACCCTCGTATTTATAGGTGTGCGAAAGCTGACCGACGATGTACTCGTCACCGCGCTCGCAATGGGCCATCAGGCCCAGCAGATTGCTCATCGTCCCGCTGGGAACGAACAGCCCGGCCGCCAGGCCCAGACGGGCTGCCAGGGTCTGTTCCAGACGCGTGACGGTCGGGTCTTCCCCATAAACGTCATCGCCCAGCGGGGCGCCCATCATCGCCTCGCGCATGGCGGCAGTGGGCTGGGTAACGGTATCGCTGCGCAGGTCGATGACGGGCATTGGCGGGCTCCTGATGGCTGAGAACGCTAGCCTAGCAGGGCCGGCCCAAAGCCTGCGAGCGCTCCAGATTCATTGACCGGCAGCCGGTGTCGGGACGCGCTCAGCGCAGCAGCTTGGTATCGAGGGTTTTCGACGCACCGCCAAGCAGGGTCTCGGTGATTTCGATGAAGTCCTGGGTACTGACCCGATCCAGACGCATCAGCCCACGACTGATGTCGTCCAGGGAATGATTGCCCTTGGTGCGATTGCGAATCTCGCGGTCCAGGTCCTGCAGCAGAATGACGGCGCGGGCCGTGATTTTGCCGGTCGAGTCCTCGGTACGCAGGCTGTCCACCGAACGGCTCCACTTGACCAGCCGTTCTCGCAATTGCAGATAGCGGGGCTCGGTCATGCCGCCGGCACGGCGTACCAGTTCGATGGCGTAGTACTCGGCCAGACCTTCGCTGATCCAGTCGCTGCGATCGGTATCGCGGATGCGGCTGAACACGTGAACCACTTCATGCACCAGCGAGCTCGTGCCGTTCTCGCTGACCAGCGGCCGGTCGGCATGCATGTACAGGGAGTTGGCCGCCGACAGACCGCCGCGCCACATCGGATCTCCGGCGCTGACCACCAACAGCTTGGGCGGGTCACGCAGGAACACGTTCTGCACCTGCGGCCAGACGAAGGTGAGCAGAGTCAGCATGTCCATCCGCCGCACCCCCTCGCCTACCGGCGCGGCAATGGTCACCTGGGTCTCGCCCAGTTTGACCCGGCGGGTACCCAGCTGCCCGGCCAGCATCCAGCCCGTGGGACGGTCGAACAGGCGCGAAGGATTGTCGATGCGAAAGCGATTCTTGCCGACCCGCGGCCAACCGGTTTCGACGCTTTTCCAACCCTCGGGCAACTCGAAGGTCAGGCGGGACACCAGGTCGATGCCGTCGACGTTGTCCAGGTTCGCCGCTGGAACCAGGTTGTCGCCCCGGAACAGCGCCCACTTGTCGGTCATCCGGGCGTCGTAACGCCCGTCCTTGCGCTCGCGGCTGATCTTCACCCGATAGGCCAGCCGCGCCTTGCCAGGAGCCGGGAGCCAGGTGCCGCGACCGGGTGTCTCCTGAATCCATTCGCCATCGGCCTCGAAGTCGCTGTAGATCTCGCGCTGGCCCAGGTTGAAGTCGAAGCCCCGCACGGCGGCGCCATCGGCCAGGATGATCTGCACCTCGGCCTGATCCTGATCGGGCAGCAGCCGTACGTGATAATCGAGATCGACACGCCGGGCGGCGTCACTCAGCGTACTGACCAACGCCAGTACCAGGAGAATACCAAGGGAAAGCGGGCGAACAGCCATCAAGGGCTCCATGGAGAAAATGGATGCATGCTTGGACGATGGCCGATGCGCTTGATTCAACCGGCCCGAAAAATCAGATGATCTTCCCAGTCTTCTTCGGCAACGCTGCCTTCGGCGAGCATGCGTCCGGCCTGGGAAATCCGCTCGGCATGTACGGCATCAGGGTCGCCGCAGACCAGGTGGTGCCAGAGCGGCAGATCCTTGCCCTCGGCGACGAGCCGGTAACCGCAGGTCGGGGGCAGCCATTGGTATTGGGCCGCATCGTCCGCTGTCAACTGGATGCAATCGGGGACGCTGGCGCGACGGTTCGGGTAGTCACTGCAACGGCAGGTTTTCAAGTCCAGCAGTTTGCAGGCGATGCGCGTGTAGTAAACGCTGCCGTCATCTTCGTCTTCGAGCTTTTGCAGGCAGCACAGGCCACAGCCGTCGCAGAGCGACTCCCACTCGTCCCGGTCCAGTTCGGACAGGGTCTTGCGCTTCCAGAAGGGTTCGACTTTGGCGGCCATGGCGGGGAACAGAAGATCGGAAAAAGGGCGCGCAGTCTAGTCGCTGTCTGGCGGCGCTCCAAGCGAGCGCCGCCAAGCGGCGTCAGAGCGCGTCATTCAGGCGCAGCAACTCTTCGGGCAGGTGCTCGATGTATTCGTCTTCAGGAGGCGGCATCTGCAGATGAAAGCCGTGGCTCTCCAGGTTGACCAGTACCTTGGCAATGTCTTCGCGGGCCAGCTTGCGCTCGGGCGTCAGTACCATTTCGAAAGCCAATTGTGGCGCGCCGAACGCTGCCAGCAAGGCTTCGGGCACACGCGCCAGCGCGTCGCGCTTGTCCACGTAAAGGTACATGCCGCTCTTGAGCGGGCTTTTGTAGATCGAACAGATACGTTTCATGCAGAGGTTTCCAGTGCATTGAGCAGGGCTTGGCCCATCTTCTCGCGTCGCCAGCCTTTCAGCGAGTCGGGCAGACGATAGGGACCATCGGGAAAGCCGCTCTTGAGCAGGCTTTCGAGAACCTTCTTGCGCAGCATCAGCTCCGGTGCGATGCCAAGCCGCTCGGCCTCGCGCTGCCCTACTGCGCGCAGTTTCTTCAATGCCGCAGAGGCCTCCAGCGGCAAGGGCTCGGGAAGCGCTTCAGGCCACTGCGACGGCGGCGTGGCCGCGGCCTCGCGAATCAGTGCCAGCAGGGTCTCGCCATCCTGACGGATGGTTCGCGGGTGCATGTCGTCGATGCGCGCCAGTGCCGTGAGGTCAGCGGGTTGATAACGCGCCAGCGGCCAGAGGCTGTGTTCGCGCAGGATGCGATTGCGTGGCTGGTTGCGCTCGCGCGCCTGACGCTCGCGCCAGGCGGTCAGGACGCGCAACACGGCGAGCTGCTGGCGATTCAGGCGCCAGCCAAGCTTCGCGTCCCGGTAAAGCTCGTCGGGATCGACCTCGCGCTGCAAGTTGGCGACCAGCTCGGCGCCGTCCTCCAATACCCAGGCGCGCTTGTCGTCCGGCAGCTTCGCCAGCAACGCCTCGTAGAGCTCGGCCAGATGCTGGGCATCCTCGGCGGCATAGCGCACCTGCATCTCGCTCAAGGGGCGCTGCAGCCAGTCCGACCGGGTCTCGCCCTTGGGCAGCTCAAGGCCGAGAACACTCTGGACCAAGCGTGAATAGCCCATCGAAAAGCCGATGTTGAGGTAGCCGGCGGCCAGCTGGGTATCGAACAAGGGCGTCGGCAGGCTGCCGGTCAGGCGCAGCAGCACCTCGAGGTCTTCGCTGCAGGCATGCAGCACCTTGACCACCGAAGTATCCTCGAGCAGTTGTGCGAACGGCGACCAGTCGCTGATGGTCAGCGGGTCGATCAGATAGGCACATTGTCCGTCGCCCACCTGCACCAGGCCGGCGATGGGATAGAAGGTGTCGACCCGCATGAATTCGGTATCGACCGCCACATAGGGCAACGCGCGCCATTCGGCGGACAGACGGGCCAGGTGCGCATCCTCGCGTACCCATCGAACTTCATTGGCCACACGGCCTCCTCTTCGACTGAAGATCGGCGCGCGGCCGAACGAGCCGTGAAGTATATATCGAGCGGGACGATCAACGGGCATTGATGCCTACCAACCGCTTCCGGCCTAGGCTTGCGCCCCGCACACGCCCAAAGAACCTGGAAAACGATCGCATCGGCAAGCTTCGGCTGGACTGAGCCGGTCTTGTCGGCGGCGTGGGCAGGCTTATCATGGCGGGCCCGCCCGCCGGAGATGAATAGCCATGCCACTTGCCCAACTGATGACGCCTGACCGGCTCGCAGAACGTATGGACGAACCGGGACTGGTCATCCTCGATTGCCGCTTCGCCCTGGACGATTCCGACTACGGACGCCGTAGCCATGCCCAGGCGCATATTCCGGGCGCCATTTTCGCCGACCTCGAGCAGGACCTTTCCGGTCCGGTGAGGCCGGGAGTCACGGGTCGCCATCCGTTGCCGGATCCACGAGCGTTGCAAGCCACGCTGCGCCGCTGGGGCGTCGACCAGGACAGCCAGATCGTCCTTTATGACGACGGCCCCGGCGCCTTTGCCGCCCGCGCCTGGTGGTTACTCCTATGGCTCGGCAAGCGCGACGGTGTCTACCTGCTCGACGGCGGCTTCAAGGCCTGGAGCGAGGCCAATCTGCCTGTGAATTCGGAAGCGCCGGAGCCCAGCGCCGGGAATTTCGCCGGCCATCCCGATCCCAGCCTGCTGATCGACGCCGAAACCCTCGCGCAACGGCTCGAAGACCCAACGCTAGCCCTGCTCGATGCCCGCGCCTTGCCGCGTTTTCTAGGTGAGGTCGAGCCGATAGATCCGGTGGCAGGCCATATCCCCGGTGCGTCCTGCATGCCTTTCACCGACAACCTGGACGCGCAAGGTCGGTTCCTGCCACCGGAGCAACTTCGCCAGCGCTTCGAGAAGGTACTGGGGGGCAAACCCACTGAACAGACAGTCGTGTATTGCGGATCAGGTGTGACTGCCTGTCATAATGCGTTCGCCATCAGCCTTGCCGGCCTTGGCCTGCCCCGGCTCTATGCGGGGTCCTGGAGCGAGTGGATCACCGAGCCCCAGCGACCGATTGCATGACCCGGAAAGAGCGAAACGCGCTCGAACCCTCGAGCGCGAGCCTGGTGAAGGATTCGTGGCTGACCGGTCACGAACCGCCCGAGCAGTTTCTGCTCAACAGACTCTAAAATGCGCACGTTCTGGCTTTTGTTCGCCGTTTTCGGCGGTGGGTCGGTTCAAGCGCAAGGACCCCGAACACAAGGGGTCCAGCCCGCATTTCCACAGGAGTAGTACCACATGAAAAAAACAACATGGTTCAAAACCACCCTCGCGCTCGCCATCGGAACGTTGTCCGGGCAAGCGCTTGCAGCGGGTTTTGCGCTGAACGAGCAAAGCATCAGCGGCATGGGCACCTCGTTCGCAGGGCGCTCCTCGTCCGCCGACGACGCGACCACCCTGTTCGGCAACCCGGCCGGCATGTCGCGCCTCAAGCGTGAGGAAGTCAGCTTCGGCATGGCGGCAATTCATGCGAAGACCGATATCAAGAACACCAGCGGTGTTCCCGGCAACGGTTCCAACGATGGCGACATGGTCCCCTTCACCGCCGTTCCGATGGGTTATTACGTCAAGCCGATCGACGACAAGTGGGCTCTGGGTGTAGGCGTCTACGTGCCGTTCGGCATGATCACTGACTATGAGGGTGGCTTCGAAGGCCGCTATTTCGGTGACTACAGCGAAGTGCGTGTCATCACCGTACAGCCGACAGTGAGCTATCGCTTCAATGAGAAACTGTCGGTTGGTTTCGGTCCGACACTGAATCGTATCGATGGCGAACTGCAAAGCGCGACGCTTAACCAATCCAGTCCTGGTGCCAACGATGGCAGGGTAAAGGTCAAGGGCGACGATACAGCCCTGGGCTTCAACCTCGGCGTGCTGTACGAGTTCACCCCTCATACCCGGATGGGCGTGACCTACCATTCGAAAGTGGAGTACACCCTCGAAGGCGACACTAGGATTACCGGTGCGAGCCTCGGCCCGTTCTCCGGCACCAAATACGACGCCTCGCTGGATGTGACCACTCCCGAGTCGGTGGACATCTCGCTTACCCACGAGCTGAACGACGACTGGACGCTTTATGCAGGCGCAATGTGGACACGCTGGAGCCGCTTCGAAGCCATCGTGATCGAGAACGAGGGAATGTCGGCAGCACTGCCGAGCAGCCTGCACACCATCATTGAGGAACAGGACTGGCATGACACCTGGTCCTATGCGCTCGGCGCAGCCTACAAGCTGAACCGCGAATGGACGCTGCGGACCGGCCTGGCGTTCGATCAGAGCCCGACCAACAACGTTCACCGCTCGCCGCGCATTCCAAGCGGTGACCGTACTGCTGTCAGCTTCGGCTTGGCCTGGAACCCCACCGACGACGTGACCGTCGATCTGGCGTACTCATATCTCTGGGAAGAAGACACCAAGGTTCGCCGGCAAAGTCCAACGCGTGGTGTTTACAACGCCACCTATGAGAACAGCGCCCACGGTTTTGGCGCTGCGTTGAGCTACCGCTTCTGATGCAAAAAAGCCCCGGTCCGCCGGGGCTTTTCCTTTCAGCGTTGCAACGCTCTTTCGACCGCGGCAATAACTTCCGGATCGTCCGGCTTCACCTTGCTGGGGAAGTAGGCCACCACCCGCCCCTGACGATCGACCACGTACTTGTAGAAATTCCAGCGCGGCGCCTGTCCAGCCTGCTCGGCCAGTTCACGGAACAGCGGCGTCGCATCGCTACCACGCACCGGCTGAGTCGATGCCATGGCGAAGGTCACGCCATAATTGACGTAGCAGACCTTGGCCGTTTCCTCGGGATCGTCAGACTCCTGGAAGAAATCGTCCGACGGCACGCCCAGCACCTCCAGGCCTTGCCCCTTGTAGCGTTGGTAGAGCGCCTCGAGCCCTTCGAATTGCGGCGCGAAGCCGCAGTGGCTGGCAGTATTCACCACCACCAGCGCCTTGCCCTCGAAACGCTCGCACAGATCCAGCGTCTCCTTCGAGCGCAGTGCCGGCAGCTCATGCTGCAGCACCGCGGGGCAACTTTCGGCATAGGCAGGGGAACTGGCGACAGCCCAGAGTGCAACGGCAAGCAGGACGGCTTTCATGGGTTTTCCCTCGACTCGGATGCTGGCCACGCTACGCCGGCGAATTGGAAACGGCAACGCGCGCGGCGCAAGCGCGAACGAATGCCTCGACCAGCGGTGCAGCGTTTCCGGCCAACGCGCTCCGCTCGGGCTGGAACAGGGTTGCGACGAAGAAAGGGTGTCCCTCCAGCTCGACCGCCCTCACCTCGCCGTCAAGGTCGTGGGCACAAGCACGCAGGGCACCGCCCAGCAGCTCATCGGCAAACGCGGCATTCAACCCATAGCTGCAGCGGTAGCCTTCGCTGATCTCTTCGCAGGAATAAATGGCCGCGAGGCGACTGCCATCGCGCAGGCGGACCTCCGCGCGCGTCTCGATCAAGGCGCAGGACAGGGGCGTTATCAGCAGCCTGGCCCCCTCCCCAGCGGTTTCGCCGTGGTCGGCATCGGCCCAGCCGAGGACATTACGCGCGTACTCGACCAACGCATGCTGAAAGCCGCCACAGGTACCCAGGAACGGAATTTCCGCCCGCCGCGCATGGCGAATCGCCCGCAGCGCACCCTCCATGTTGCGGTAGGGGCTGGCCGGTACGCACCAGATTCCGCCAAACCCGTCGAATGCGAAGCCTTCTAGGATGCTGTCGGTCGAAACCCAGTCGAAGGCCACCTCGATTCCGAGCCGCTGCGCCGCACCCTGCAACGCAAGCGGTATGGCCTGGTGCGCGGTAACCTCGGCGCAATAGTCGCCAATCAGGCCGATCCTCACTGTCGCCATCGTTCACCTTCCTGTTGCATGCTTGGGAATGAATCGCTCAGCCCAGATTCAGCGCTTGGCGAGTGTCGAGAATCTGCGCGTACTCGCCGTCCAGGTTTGCCAGCGACATAGCATGGACTTCATCTGCAGTGCGCCGTACGCCTGAGTAATCAGCCTTTTCGAAGGTAAAGGTGGCGTCGCTGACCACATGGGTGTGGAAGCCGAGGTTTCCGGCGCTTCGGGCCGTCGCCTCCACCGAGTTGCTGGTACTGACACCGACGATTACCAGCGCCTCGATGTCGCGCACCCGCAGCCAGCGTTCGAGCCCGCTGTGGGTGAAGGCGTCGGGGACGTTCTTGTCGACCACGTGCTCATGCGCAAGAGGCGCCAGCTCATCCTGGAATTCGGCACCGGGCTTCCCCGGCCAGAACAGGCTGCCGGGCGAGCGGGACAGATGTCGCACATGCACGACCCAGCGATCGGCACCGCGCCAGGCGTGCAGCAATTCGGCAATGTTGCGCTCGGCCAGGGGATTGTTGCGCGGGCCCGCAGCCACCTGCTGCATGGCTTTCTGCATGTCGACGATCAGCAGCGCAGGGGCGTGGCGGGACATGGGTCGACTCACGAAAGGAGAAATATGCAGCGAACGCTAGCGCACGCAGGGCGTCCAGCCAAGCTGCCATTCGAAGGCGGCCTGCATCGCAGCGGGTGCCAGGCAGGAACCTGAGCATCGCCCTGCCGGCCAGCGCCGTCAACCAAGCGCCAAGCTCACCAGCAGGGCGCATTCGAGCAGCTCCAATAGCGCGCCGGCGGTGTCGCCCGTGGTGCCGCCGAGGCGCGCTACCATCCATTGCCGCAACAGCATGAACAGCACGACACCGACCAGCAGCGGCCACCCGCCGCCAAGCGCCAGGGCGAACAACGCAACGGCCGCCAACACCGCCTTGGCAGGCCCTCTGGGCAGATACTCGGTCAACGCCTGCCCGAGCCCGCCGGCGCGCACGTAAGGGGTGCTGAGAAACAGCGCGAGCAGCGCGCTTCTGCCGAGTATCGGCACCAGCAGCAGCGCTACCAACTGCTGCTGCTCGATCAGCGCGAACAGCGCGGCGCACTTGAGCAGCAGCGTCAGGACCAGCACCACCACGGCCGCGGGCCCGCTGCGCGGATCCTTCATGATCGCCAGGGTGCGCTCGCGATCGCCGAAGCCGCCCAGCCAAGCGTCGGCGCTGTCGGCAAGGCCGTCCAGATGCAGCGCGCCAGTCAACCCCACCCACAAGGCGAGAAGCAGCGCCGCCTGCAGCAATGCGGGCGCGCCGTCGAGCATGCCGGCGGCGAGATACAGCAGCACGCCGAGCATCGCGCCGACCAGCGGGTAATACAGCAGCGAGCGGCCCATTGCGTCGGGTGCCGGCATGCCTGCCAGGCGAACCGGCAAGCAGGTTAGGAACTGCACCGCGATCAGCAACGCCTGCACGGGATGCCCTCGTTGGATTTACCGCCGACGTGGTCCGGGTGGTGTATGGAAAGGTCCTCCAGCCGATGTAACTCGCCATGGCCGACCACCACCTCGAGCAGTCGCTCGCGGGGCAAGCCCTGCGCCCTCGCCAGCAACACGCGCATGACGCCCGCGTGGGTAATCAGCAGGAGTCGCCGGCCCGCATGTCGCCCGTGCAGCTCTGCCAGGGCGCCCAGCACACGTTGCTCGAAGGCGACCAGGGGTTCGCCCCCCGGCGGCGTGAAGCGGTAGGGGTCGCGCCAGAAATGCCCCAGGTCGTCCGGCGCCGTTTCCATCAGCTCGGCGGCGCTGCGCCCTTCCCACTCGCCGAAATGCAGCTCGCGCAGGTCGGCATGGACCTCCAACGGCAGCTGACGCTCGTCGGCGAGCTCGCGAGCGAAGGTGGCGCAGCGCTGCAAGGGCGACGTTACCAGCACATCCCAGGGTCCCGTGTCCTGCGTGGAGCGTCGCATCTGCTGCCAGCCGGCAGGGGTCAAGACGTCATCGAGACTGCCGCGATAACCGCCGCCGCACTCGGTCTCGCCATGGCGCAGCAGATCGATCAGGCTCATGCGGGGCGGTCCGAGACGGCCGCCTCGGCGAAGGTCGCCATGCCGTTGTGCAACAGGCAGGCCTGCTGCAGCACAGTAACCGCCAGCGCCGCACCACTGCCCTCGCCCAGACGCAGCCCCAGGTCCAGCAGCGGCTCGGCCTCCAGGGCCTGCAGCACGGCGACATGCCCCGGTTCCGCCGAACGATGCGAGAAGATCAGCCAGGGACGACACGCCGAATTGAGCCGCACCGCGCAGAGCGCCGCCACGCTGCAGATGAAGCCGTCGACCAGTGCCGGCACGCCCTGCTGCGCGCAGGCGAGATAGGCGCCGGCCAGCGCCGCGATCTCGAACCCGCCCAGCCGGCGCAGGGCCTCGAGCGGCTGCGTCCACAGCGAGCCATGTCGCGCCAGGGCCGCTTCGAGCACCGCCAGCTTGCGCTGCACGCCGGCGGCATCCAGACCGGTGCCAGGCCCACACAGATCGGCCGGTGCGGCGTCGAGCAAGGCGGCCGACAGCGCACTGGCGGCCGTGGTGTTACCGATGCCCATTTCGCCGCCGATGAACAGCCGGGCGCCAGCCGCCTGGGCACGCGCGACGCTGTCGCGTCCTGTCGCCAGCGCTTGGCCGCATTGTTCAGGCGTCATGGCCGGCTCGCGGGTCATGTTCGCCGTGCCGGCACCGAGTCCCAGCTGCAGAACGCCAGGCAGGGGTTCGATCGGGCACGCCAGGCCGAGGTCGATGACTTCCAGCGGCGCCCCGAGGACCTTGGCCAGGACGCTGATGGCAGCCCCGCCGCGTACGAAATTGCGCAGCATCTCGCCGGTCACCGCCTGTGGGTAGGCCGACACACCCTCTTCCACCACGCCATGGTCGCCGGCGAAGACGCTGATCCAGACACGCTCGACGACCGGACGCTCGCGGCCCTGCAAGGCCGCCAGCTCGACGGCCAGGGTCTCCAGGCGGCCCAGCGCGCCGCGGGGTTTGGTCAGCTGACTCTGCCGGGCCTCGGCGGCGCGACGCACCGAATCGTCCGCCGTTCTGCACGGCGCATTCCACCATCGATCGGTCATGCAAGGGATCCTTTGAGCATCATGGGAAGACCGGCGACGGTGAAGATGACTCGCTCGGCACGCTCGGCCACGGCCTGGTGCAACCAGCCCGCCTCGTCGACGTAACGGCGGGTCAGCTCGCCCAGCGGCACCACGCCGAGCCCGGTTTCGTTGCTGACCATAATGATCCGCCCCGGTGCATCCTCGAGCACCGCCAGCAGCGCTTCGCGCTCGGCAGCCAGTCGCGTCGCATCCTCGGCGAGCAGCAGGTTGGTCAGCCACAGGGTCAGGCAATCGACCAGCACGCAACGACCGGTCCCGGCGTGCTCGCGCAGTACCCGGGCCAGTTGCAGCGGCTCCTCCACCAGCGTCCAGCTGGACGGACGACGCGCCCGATGCTGGGCCACGCGCTCGGCCATCTCGCCATCCAGCGGCTCACTGGTGGCCACGTAGGTGACGGCCAGCCCGCTGTCCCGGGCCAGGCGTTCGGCCAGGCGGCTCTTGCCGGAACGGGCGCCGCCGAGAATCAGATCGATCATGTGAGCTTCGAGCCTCTTGGGCAGGCAATGGGAGCATCCGGTCCGGCCAACCCGCACAGCGCCCGCAGCCGAACGATGTCCAGATGCACCTCGACCAGATCGGCCAGCCGATCGATGTCGCGCTCGCGTAGCGCCTGGTAGTCGACGGCCTGCACCTCCGACACGCCAGCCCAGCGCAGCAGAGCGGCGCTCGCCGAGGGCTGTTCGAACAGGCCGTGCAGGTAGGTGCCGGCGACCTGGCCATCGGCGCTCAACGCACCATCGGTCCGGCCATCGGCCAGCTCGACCAGCGGCCGCTCGAGCGCCGGCCCGCCGCTGACACCGGCGTGTATTTCGTAGCCGCTCAACTGGGCACCGTCCAGGCACAACCGACCGCTGACGTTACGCAGCTGCTTGTGCGCCTTGAGCTCGGTGGTGAACGCCAGCAAGCCGAGCCCGACGCATTCGCCCGGCGGGCCTTCGAGCCCCAGCGGGTCGGCAATGCGCTCACCGAGCATCTGCAACCCGCCACAGATACCGAGCAGCTTGCCGCCGTAACGCAGGTGGCGGGCGATGACTCGCTCCCAGCCGTTGACACGCAGAAATTCGAGATCGGCCCGCACGCTCTTGGAGCCCGGCAGGATGATCAGATCGGCCGGCTGAACCGGCTCGCCGGGGCCGACGAAGCGCAGGTCCACCTGCGGATGCAGGCGCAGCGGATCGAAATCGGTGTGGTTGCTGATCCGGGGCAGCACCGGCACTACCACCTTCAGGGTTTCGCCGGTCTTGCGCGACTGACGCGCATCGATGGCATCCTCGGCCTCGAGGTGAAAGTCAGTGAGATACGGCAACACGCCGAGCACCGGCTTGCCGGTATGCGCCTCCAGCCAGTCGAGGCCCGGCTGCAACAAGGCGATGTCGCCGCGAAAACGGTTGATGACGAAGCCCCTCACCCGCGCCTGCTCGCTGGGAGAAAGCAATGCCAGCGTGCCGACCAGGTGGGCGAAGACCCCACCCTTGTCGATATCGGCAACGAGGATCACCGGGCAGTCCACCGCTTCGGCAAAGCCCATGTTGGCGATGTCGTTGGCGCGCAGGTTGATTTCGGCCGGCGAGCCCGCGCCTTCCACCATCACCACCTGGAAGGCGTCGCTCAGCCGAGCGTGGGATTGCAGCACCGCCTCTCGGGCCACGCGCTTGTAGTCGTGGTAGGCGGCCGCATCCATGTTGGTGACCGCACGCCCGTGGATGATGACCTGGACACCGATGTCGCTGTTGGGCTTGAGCAGCACCGGGTTCATGTCGGTGTGCGCCGCCAGGCCGCAGGCCTGGGCCTGTACGGCCTGGGCCCGGCCGATCTCGCCGCCGTCGGCGGTGACCGCGCTGTTGAGCGCCATGTTCTGCGGCTTGAACGGCGCCACCGCCACGCCCTGGCGCCTGAGCCAGCGGCACAGCGCCGTCACCAGGGTGCTCTTGCCCGCATCGGAGGTGGTGCCCTGCACCATCAGTGTGGTCATGCATGCTGCTCCGCAAAAGCCGTCAGCACCTGCTCCAGCCGCGCCCAAGCCGGCTCGTCCGCCGGCAGGCCTAAACGCAGGCTGAGCGGCTGCTCGAACAACCGCGTAAGAATGCCGTTGCAGGCGAGCAGCTCGTGCAGCAGCTGCGCCTCGGCGTGGGCGATCCACAGGAACAGCGCGCAGCCGCCAGTGACCGGCAGCCCGTGATGCGCCAGCAGCATGGCCAGTCGCTGGCCGTCCCGACGCAGACGCTCGCGCTGGCGTTGCTGGCCCTCACCATCGTTCAGCAGTGCAGTGCCGAGCACGCGCGCCGGGCCGCTCACCGCCCAAGGCCCCAGCCGCTCCGACAAGTCGTGCAAAAGCTTCGTCTCGGCGAGCACGAACCCCAAGCGCGTACCGGCGAGGCCAAAGAACTTGCCGAACGAGCGCAGCACGATCAGCCCCGGCAACTGGCTGTGCGCGGCCAGGCTGAACAGCGGCGTGCAGTCCATGAACGCCTCGTCGACGATCAGCCAGCCGCCGCGCTCGGCCAGTTGCGCATGCCAATCGAGCAGTTGCTGCGGGGGAATCAGGCGCCCGGTGGGGTTGTTGGGATTGACCACCACCAGCACATCGAGCCGCTCAAGCGCGCGCGGGATCGCGCCCTCGCTGATTTCCTGCAGGTGATGCCCCTGACGCCAGGCCTCGGCGTGCTCCGCATAACAGGGCGAGAGAACCCCGACCCGCGCTCTCGGGCGCAGCCAGGGCAACGCCTGGATCGCCGCCTGAGAACCGGCGACCGGCAGTACCGCGTCGGCGCCGTAGTAGTCGCAAGCCGCCGCTTCGAGGCCGTCGTCAGGTTCGGGCAGGCGTGTCCAGGCGCTCTCCGGAATGGGCGGCAGGGCCCAGCCATAGGGGGCGATGCCGGTGGACAGGTCGATCCAGTCGGCCAGCGGTATGCCATGGCGAGCCGCCGCGGCGCGCAGGCGTCCTCCATGCTCAAGCACGTAGCCAGCCTCCGAGCAACAGCACCAGCAGCCACAGGCCGACTCCAGCCCAGACCAGATCCAGCGCGCGCTCGATGTCCCGCGCCTGCGGCGCAGGCCCCTCGCCCAGCAGCGGGCGATCATGGAGTTGCCCTTGGTAGATGGCGGGTCCGCCCAGCGACACACCCAGAGCGCCGGCACCCGCGGCCATCACCGGCCCCGCGTTGGGGCTGTCCCAATGACGCGCCTGCTGGCGCCAGCAACGCCAGGCGCCATCCCAGCGACCGAGCAGCGCATAGGTGACGGCGACCAGTCGCGCCGGGATGTAATTGAGCAGATCGTCGATCTTCGCCGCGGCCCAGCCGAAGCGCTCGAAGCGCGGCGTGCGGTAGCCCCACATGGCATCGAGGGTATTGCTCAGGCGATACAGGACAACGCCCGGCGCCCCGCCGATGGCGAACCAGAACAGCGTGGCGAACACCGCGTCGCTGCCGTTCTCCAGCGCCGACTCGGTGGCCGCGCGCGCCACCGCGGTTTCGTCCAGCTCGCGGGTGTCGCGACTGACGATGTAACCCGCGCGACGACGCGCCTGCGGCAGATCCCCGCTGCGCAGGGCCGTCACCACCGGCATCAGATGATCGCCGAGGCTGCGCAACCCCAGCGCCATGTACAGCAGAGCGATTTCCACCAGCCAGCCGATACCCGGCAGCAGGCTGAGCAGCCAGGCCAGCAGTGTCAGCGGCAGCACCGCCAGGCACCAGGCAGTCACGCCATGGCTGCGCCAGCCGCGCCCCGCCTCACCGGTGTCCTGCGCGCCATTGAAACGTCGCTCCAACCGCTCGGCCATCCGACCGAAGGCCACCAGCGGATGGCCGCGCCGGGGCTCGCCGAGCAGCGCATCGAGCGCCACCGCGGCGGCGCTCGTCAGAAACAGGCTCAAACGCGCACCTGCCTATGGCCGGCGCGGGACAATCCTTTGGTCATCGTTGTTCCCATTGATCTTCGAATACCAATTCCTGCAGTGGCCGCGGTTGCGCCCAGCCTTCCATCGCCAGCATCGGCGCGGGATAGAAAGTCTCGACCGGGCCGAGGCAAAGAATCGCCACCGGCTGCGCATCGTCGGGCATGCCCAGCAGCCGGCCCAGCGCGAGCGGATCGAACAGCGACACCCAGCCCATCCCCAGCCCCTCGGCGCGCGCCGCCAGCCAGAGATTCTGGATGGCGCAGGCCAGCGATGCCAGATCCATCTGCGGCAGGGTGCGGCGGCCGAACACGTAAGGCTCGCGCCCCTCCATCAGCGCCGCGACCAGCAGCTCGGCGCAGTCACGGATGCCCTCGACCTTGAGCCTCATGAACTGCGCGCCGCGTTCGCCAAGCGCCTCGGCCGTGGCCAGCCGCTCCTGCTCGACCAGCTCGCCGATGGCCGTGCGCAAGGCCGGACGGGTGATGCGCACAAAACGCCAGGGTTGCATCAGGCCGACGCTGGGACCCTGGTGCGCCGCCTCGAGCAGGCGTGCCAGCAGGGCTGGCTCCACCTCGCCGGGGATGAAATGGCGCATGTCGCGGCGCTCGCCAATCACCCGGTAGATGGCTGCGCGCTCATCCGCGCTGTAGGCGTGTCGATTCATGGGCGCAACAGGGCCGCCGCCGTGGCGGGATCGGACGGCAGGTAGAAGTGGATGTAGGACGCGGTCAGGCGGCGGTCGCGAAACACCGCTTCCTGGGTGCGCCGATAATTCGGGCATTCGCCCAGTGCGATGGGCTGCATTGGACTCTCGAGCCGCGAATGATGGAAGGTATGCCCCCGCAGCCGCCCCTCGGGCAATTCCACCTCCTGCAGCGCAAGCGCGGTGAGGCGCTTCTGCATCACCGCCTCGCCCGTCAGCAGGCCGAGCATCGGCACCCGCTCGCCGGACAGATCGGTGAGCGCATCGAGCAGATAGAGCATACCGCCACATTCGGCCAGCGTCGGTTTGCCGGCCGCGTGATGGGCCGCGAGGGCCGCCCCCATGGCGGTGTTGGCACTCAGGACATGCATGTGCAGTTCCGGGTAGCCGCCGGGCAGATACAGGCTGTCCACCCCAGGCAGCTGAGCGTCGACGAGCGGCGAGAAGAAGCGCAGTTCGGCGCCCAGCGCGCGCAACAGGTCGAGGTTAGCCTGATAGAGAAAGGCGAACGAGGCGTCGCGCGCCACGCCGATGCGCACGCCGTCGAGCAGCCGCCCCACCGCCGGCGCCGGGCTCGCGGCAAAGCGCACCGGGGGCGGCAGGCTGACGTCCGAACTGGCCGCCAGGGCATCGGCCGCGGCGTCCAGACGGGCATCGAGATCGGCCAGCTCCTCGGCCTGGACCAGTCCCAGGTGGCGGCTCGGCAGCTCGAACTCGGCGCTGCGCGGCAAGGCGCCGTACCAGCGAATGCCTTCAGGCACCGCGGCCCGCAGGATCTCGCCATGGCGCAAGCTGCCGACGCGGTTGCCGAGCACCCCGGAGAACGGCAGGTCCGGCTGGTAGGTGGCCATGCCGTGGGCCATGGCGCCGAAGGTCTGGGCCATGGCCGAGCCGTCGATCACCGCCATCACCGGAATCCGGAACAGGCGCGCCAGATCGGCGGCCGAAGGGCTGCTGTCGAACAGCCCCATCACTCCTTCGATGAGAATCAGATCAGCCTCGCCCGACGCGTCCCAGAGCAGACGCCGGCATTCGGCCTCGCCCACCATGCGCAGGTCCAGCTGATACACCGGCTGACCGCTGGCGCGGGCATGGATCATCGGGTCGAGAAAGTCCGGACCGCACTTGAACACCCGCACCCGCTTGCCCTGGCGGCTGTGGAGCCGGGCGAGCGCAGCGGTCACGGTGGTCTTGCCCTGGCCGGAAGCGGGCGCGGCGATCAGCAGCGCCGGGCAGTGGCGATCGTTCATGACGCGCAGCGCCGAGGCTTGCAGGCGGGCATCAGTATTCGACTCCCTTCTGCGCCTTCACCCCGGACTTGAAGGCATGCTTGACCAGGTTCATCTCGGTCACGGTATCGGCCGCCGCGATCAGGTCATCCGGCGCGCCACGCCCCGTCACCACCACGTGCTGCAGCAGGGGCCGCGATTCGATGTCGGCGAGCACCTGATCCAGGTCGAGGTAACCGTACTTGAGGGCGATGTTGAGTTCGTCCAGCACCACCAGGCCGATGGCCGGATCGCGCAGCAGGGAAGCGGCCACCTGCCAGGCTTCGGCGGCCTTGAGCCGGTCGCGCTGGCGGTCCTGGGTTTCCCAGGTGAAGCCCTCGCCCATCACGTGGTAGCTCACTTCGTCGGGAAAGCGGCGGAAAAAGGCTTCTTCACCCGTGCTCGCCGCGCCCTTGATGAACTGCACGATGCCGACTTTGATGCCATGCCCCAAGGCGCGCGCGACCATGCCGAAGGCCGAGCTGCTCTTGCCCTTGCCGTTGCCGCTGTGCACCAGCAGCAGGCCGTATTCGTCCTGGGCCTGGGCGATCCTGCCGTCGATCACGGCTTTCTTGCGCTGCATGCGCGCTCGGTGGCGGGCGTCGCGCTCGTCTGACTCACTCATCTGCAGCACTCCTCAAGCCAGCACCAGACGCGACCCTGCATGACGCAAGGCGACTGGCGCGGTTAACGGCGGCGGGACGAGGCGAAAGCCCGGCGAGGGAGGACCGAAGAAAAATAGCCGATCGATGCGAGGTCGACGGCAGGGAAAGCGGTGTGCGCAACACGGTCGGGTCTCCGTCGTGCCACCCGCACGACTCATGCAAAGGCAGGCGATTGCCTGGCGGAAGCGGCTGGCGCGTCCGACAGGCACACGCGGCATGCCATGGACTGCGACAGGCCGGTCTCCGGGCTTGCGAGCGAGATCGCGCGGGCCGCGATGGCCGCCACGCATCTGTTGCAACCCTTGCCGTGCGACGCGTGCGCCTTGGCATGTTAGGGTTCTCGACTCGCCTACCGTTGCGGGGGCAGCGCCGGAATCTTCGCGAGAATGGACCGGCTTCCCTGTTTCACCCGTCTGGCCTTGGCCAGCGGACACCTGAGGCAAGCGGCGCAGGTTAGAGTAAGGCCTTGCCGAGCGCAACCAACGCGCATGGCCCGCTGCGCCGCACTGTTGCATCTCGTTGCGCACCCATCGGAACGCCCGGCGCGCTCGAGCTTCGAATGAGTAATGCTCATCGCTCACGACAAGAAGGATGCCCGAGCCCCATGACCCATATCCTGCAGATCTCCGACACCCACTTCGGCACGGAACAGCCGGCGGTTCTCGACGCCATGGAACGGCACGTGGTGGAGCATGGAGCCGATCTGCTGATCCTGTCCGGCGACATCACCCAGCGCGCCCGCCCGGCCCAGTTCGCCGCCGCCCGCGCCTTCATGCAGCGCCTCGAGCGGCACGGCATTCCCGATAGCCTGGTGATTCCCGGCAACCACGACATTCCGCTGTACAACCTGCTGCGTCGCTTCATCAGCCCCTACGGCCAGTACCGCAAGCACTTCGGCGATGATTTGGAGCCGACCTTCGAGAACGACGATGCGCTGATCATCGGCCTCAACACCACGGCGCCGAAACGGCACAAGGACGGCCTGGTGACCCCCGAGCAGGTCGAGGCGGTGTGTCGCAAGCTCGAGCGAAGCGACCGCCACAAGGTCAGCATCGTGGTCGCCCACCAGCCGTTCGGCGCCATGGTGCCGAGCGACCTGAGGAACCTGCAGCACGGTGCGCAGCCCGCCCTCGAACGCTGGGCCGAGGCCGGCCTGGACATGGTCATGGGTGGTCATATCCACCTGCCCTACGTGTTGCCGCTGTCCAAGCAGTACCAGAGCCTCTCCCGCGAGATCTGGATGGTGCAGGCCGGCACTACGCTCTCCTCGCGGGTGCGCGGCACCTCGCCCAACTCGTTCAACCGTCTACGCCTGTGTACCGAGGGCCATAAGACCGCGTGCGTGGAGCGCTGGGATCTGCTCGACGGACACTTCGTGCTCGGCTCGCACTTCAACCTGTCCTGGTGACTCAGGCGTCGCGCACCGCCAGCAGGCGCTGCCGGGTGAAGGGCGCCTGACGCAGGCGCAAGCCGGTCGCATCGAAGATTGCGTTGCCGATGGCCGCCGGTATCGGCGCACTGGCCGCCTCCCCGGCGCCCACCGAAGGCTCGCCGGGGCGGTCGATCAATATGATGTCCACCTCGGGCACCTCGGCGAAAGTAATCAGCGGATAGGCGCCCCACTCCAGGCTGGTAACCCCCTCTCGACCGAAGACCACCTGCTCCTTCAAGGTACGGCTGATCGCCTGCACCACGTTGCCTTCGACCTGGTTGCGCACCCCGTCGGGGTTGATGATCAGGCCGCAGTCGTGGCCCACGGTGACCCGCGTGACCTTCACGCCCCGCTCGCTCACCTCCACGTCGGCAATCACCGCGACGTAGGCGTTTTCGTTCTCGTAGCGCGCATAGGCCACGCCGCGCCCGCTGGCGGTCCCTTCACGCCAGCGCTGCTCGCCGCGCCGTGCCGCCTGCCAGTCGGCACGCTCGGCCGCCGCCTCGAGCACGGCGCGCGCGCGTGGGTCGTCCAGGTACTGCAATCGCATCTGAAGCGGATCGCGACCCGCCGCATGGGCCAGCTCGTCGAAGAAACTCTCGTTGGCGAAGCAGTTCTGCACCGCGCCCAGGCCACGCAAGGCCGACGGGCGCAGCGGCGTGTCGGCGACCTTCAGCCAGTTCACCTCGACCCGGCAGTGCTCGAAGCGATAGTCGATCGGTGCGTTGCGATCGCCGCCCACGTGGCGGCTGAATTCCGGCATGCCGTGGATCAGCATGCCCGCCAGCAGCGCACGATCGCCGCCATCCGGCCCCGGTCGCGTCGAGTGAGTCGGCGTCCAGTTGCGAAAGTGCCAGCCACGTACCTCCCCGGCATCGTTGAGCGCGCCGCGCAGCCGCATCCGCATCGCCGGGCCCTTGGGGTTCCAGCCATGCTCGTCTTCGCGCGACCACTGCACCCGCACCGGTCGGCCGACCGCCTGGGACATGAGCAGGGCATCTCCGGCGACGTCGTCGGCGCCGTTGTGGCCGTAGCAACCGGACGCCTCGGCGTAGATCACCCGGATCGCCTCCTTCGGCCGTTCGGCCAGGGCCGCCAGTACCTGGCGCAACTGGTGCGGCCCCTGGGTGCCGGACCAGACGGTGATCTCGTCATCGCGAACATCGGCCACCGCACAGGACGGGCCTATGGAGTCGTGGTTCTGGTAAGGCCACTCGTACCGCGCCTCGAGCACCTGGGCGGCCGCCTCGAACTGCGGGTGCAGCTCGCCCCGGTCGACGATGCGGGAGGTTCTGGCCGGCAGCGCTTCGAGGTAGTCGTACAGCCGCTCCATCTCCGGCAGCGCCACGTCGTGCGACCACTGCACCTTCAATGATCGCGCCGCCTGGATCGCGGCCCACTCGTTCTCTGCCACCACCCCCAGAAAGGCCCCGCGGCGCACCACCTGCACACCTTCGGGCAAGGCGCTGTCGTCGATCGACTCGATCTTCACCTCCAGGGCGCTGACCCCGGTGATGGGCGGACGTATTACCCGCCCATGCAGCATGCCGGGCAGGCGAATGTCCTGAACGAAGCTGAACTCGCCAAAGAGCTTGGGCGGAATGTCCACGCGCGGCACCGAGGTGCCGACCAGACGGTAACTCGCCGGCTCGAGCAACGGCGCCGAGCGATCGACCGGCTGGTCGAACGACCGCCCGCCGATCAGCTCGGCGTAGGTGACGGCCTGCTCCGGCCGCTCGCGCACGCTGGCCCGGCCGTCGTGCAGCTGCAACGCATCGCCCGGTACCCCGAGAACCTCCGCCGCCCGCAGGCGCAGCGCCTCTCGGGCCGTGGCGGCGGCGCGGCGCAACTGCCGACCGCCGACCTGGATCGTCTTGCTGCCCGCCGTGACGCCCTGGTTAGGCGTCAGCTGCGTATCGCCCTGCACCAGCGACGTGGCAGCGAAGGCGACACCCAGCTCCTCGGCCACGATCTGCCGCAGCGCCGTCTCGATGCCGGTGCCCAGTTCGACCTTGCCGCTGTAGACCACCACATGCCCGTCGTCGCGGACCACCAGCCAGGCGTCGAGCTGCTCGCCATCGATGGGCTTGTCCGGCGCGTCGGCACCGAGCGCCTGGGCCGCCAGGCTCGAGACCGGACGAACGAGGCTGAACCCCACCACCAGCGCCGCCGAGCAGCCCTGCAGGAATCTGCGCCGGGAAAATCCGCTCATACCCTGCGCTCCCCCGCCATGGCACGGGCCGCGCGCTGCACCGCGCGCAGGATCCGCACGTGGGTGCCGCAGCCACAGAGGTTGGCCATCAGCGCCTGCCTGATCTGAGCCTCGCTGGGCTCCGGGACCCGGCTAAGCAGTGCCTGGGCGGACATGATCATTCCCGGAATGCAGTAGGCGCACTGGGCGGCCTGCTCATCGATGAACGCCTGTTGCAGGGGATGGGGATTGTCGGCGTCTCCCAGCCCTTCGAGCGTCGTCACCACCCGCTCGGCGAACGAGGCCACCGGCAACACACACGAGCGGACCGGCGAGCCTTCGACCAGCACGGTACAGGCGCCACACTCGCCCAGCCCGCAACCGAACTTGGGGCCCTTCAGGCCGAGCTCGTTGCGCAGCACATAGAGCAATGGGGTATCCGGGTCCGCCGACACCGGGTGGGCCTGGCCGTTGACGTGCAGAGAAAGGGCCATGGGACGCTCCTGTCAGTCGCGCAGTGCGGCAACATCGTCCGCGCTGAAAATGGTGCCGTGGCCGCCGAACCGCTGGCCAATGTAGGTGGCCAACTCGGCGATCTGCTCGTCGGTGAGCAGGTCGCGATAGGCCGGCATGAAGGCCGGATCGGCGCGGCCGCCGCGCACCAGACCGTCGAGCATCACTCGGATCAGATTGGTGCCGGCCGGGTCGCGCACGGCCGAATAGTTGGGAAAGGACGAGGGATACGGCCCGCCAAGGCCGCGGTCGTCCGGGTAGTGGCAACTCTCGCACGCCGCCACGAACAGCCCATGGGCGGGATCGTCGGGATCGGGGCTGGCCGGCTCTATTTCACTGCGCGCCGGCACCGTGCCCTCGCGAGCGGGAAGCTGCTTGAGGTAGCTCGCGATCGCTCGGATATCCGCATCGCTGAGCCAGCTCAGGCTATCGCTGGTCACCTCGGCCATTGGCCCTCCGGCAACCGCCTCGCCACGCAGGTGACCGGTCGCCAGGTAACGAACCAGCTTCTCCTGCGACCAGTCGCCGATGCCGCGCGCATGGCTGGTGATATTCCATGCCGTCCAACCTTGCTGCGTCGCGCCGGCGTAATGCTGCTGTGCGTCGAGCCCCTGGGTGAGCGTGCGCGGGGTATGGCATTCGCCGCAGTGGCTGACGGCGTCGCTGAGGTAGGCGCCGCGGTTGACCTCATCGCTGGCCTGGGGATCGGGCTGGAAACGCCCGGCCTCGAAGTTCACCAGCTTCCAGACCGCCAGCGTGGCGCGCTGGTTGAACGGAAAGCGCAGCCGGTTCTCAGGCGGCTGGTAGGCGACCGGCTCAATGCCGTCCAGGTAACGTTTGATGGCCAGCACGTCGTCGCGGCTCATCTTGGTGTAGGCGGTATAGGGAAAGGCCGGATAGAGGTGCTCGCCTTGGCGGCCGACGCCTTCATGCAGCGCACGGACGAAGTCTTCATCGCTCCACTGCCCGAGGCCGGTGTCGCGATCCGGGGTGATGTTGGTGGAATAGAGCATGCCGAACGGGGTTTCGAACGGCACGCCGCCGGCGAATGGCGCCCCGCCCTCGCGGGTGTGGCAGCTCAGGCAGTTGCCCGCCCGCGCCAGGTACTCGCCGCGGGCGAGAGACTCGTCGCCCTCCTGTTGCGCTGCGGCAGCGCACAGCGTGCTCGCCGCAAGCACCACGAGGCTGGCAAGACCAGTGCTCAGACGGCCTGGTCGGCTGATCGCCATCGCACCCCTTCCTTCGCTCCGGCTGGCGTCGGTTTGCCGCCAGGCTCAGGGGCTAGACCCTTCGTTGTGGAGGGAAATTCCGTTGCGAAGGATCAGGAAACATACTCTGCGACGACTCCAGGAGTCCGCCGGGCTACCCGGCGGCCATCAACCGGCCCAGCATATAGACGCCGGCGAAGCCGCAGTTGAAGGCGATGAACAGGAACAGGAAATACTTGAGGTAGGTGCCGAAGGTCAGACCGGGCACCTTGCTCATCGCGACGATGCCGGCCGCCGAACCGATGACCAGCAGCGAGCCGCCCACGCCAACTGCGTAGGTCAGCACCATCCACTCAGCCGTGCCCATATCCAGTCCCGACTTGAGCAGCGCGGCGGTCAACGGCACGTTGTCGATCGCTGCCGAGAGCACACCCATCAGGTAGTTCGCGGCCACGGCCGGGATCATGTCGTAGATCCGTACCAGCCCGTCGAGCACCTGGATTTCCTTGAGCATGCCCACCAACAGCAGGATGCCGAGGAAGAAGAACAGGGTTTCGAACTCGACCTGACGCACGTACTCCAGGATCGGATCGGTGTCGTTGTCCTCGTTGAAGAAGCGGGCCACCAGAAACATGATCGACAGGCCGGTCAGGAAGGTCAGCACCGGCGGGATCTGGAAGAAGAAATTGCCGGCGATGGTCGAAAGAATCGTGCCCAGAAAGATCAGCGCAATGGCAACGTCCACGCCGCGCACCTCGGTGCGCTTCTTGGTCACGGTTACCTCCCCGTTCATGCCCACCGAAAGCATGAAGGCGAGCAGCATCACCGCGGCGAACGCAGGCAGTGCCAACGCCAGCAACTGGAGAATCTTCACCTTGCCGGCGAGGAAGATCATCAGCGTGGTGACATCGCCCGTAATCAACGCCACGCCCCCGGAGTTCACAGCGAATACCACGAGGGTCGCGAACTTGACGGTTTTGGCCGCATCGAGCCGCAGCGAGAGGATCAGCGTGATCGATACCAGCGTGGCGGTGATGTTGTCGGCCAGCGACGAGAACACGAAGCAGAACAGCGCCGTCAGGAACAGCAAGGCGCGCTCGCTGATCCGCGCCGGCAGGACCAGGTAGATCAGCGTCTCGATCATGCCCTTCTTGTTCAGGTAGGCGACGAACGTCATCGCCGCCACCAGGAAAATCCAAAGCCCGGCGATATCGGCGACGTTTTCGTTGAGGCTTTCGAGCACCAGGGAACGCTCATCCCCGGGCGTCGAGAAGACGAACAGCAGCACCCAGGACAAGGTGCCGAAAAACAACGTCACCTTGGCTTTGTTCACATGGGTTTTTTCTTCGAATATCACGCCGAGCAGCGCGATCAGGGCCAGACCTATCAAAATGGAAGGCAGCATTTGGGGGTACCGGAAAAGGGATGTTCACGCGCGAGGCGCGCAGCCAGAAAAAGGGCCCAGATAGTAGCCTCATCGGCTATCGGACACATCTGGAAATAGATGAGGCGTTCCTGCTGGTTTTCTGACCAGCCGCTCGCAATGCCTTACGGCACTAGTGCCTGGGTACGAATCCGGCCGGTTTGCGCGAAAGCCATTGGACGAAAGTCTGAATTTGCGGATGCGCCAGCAGTGCCTCGCGGCTGTTGTAGCTGAGCGCCAGCTCCTTTTCGCTCAGCACCTTGTGGATCTGGTCATGGCAGGGCCGGCAGACCCATAGCGTGGCGGTGATGCGCTCCAGGCGCCCGTAGCGCTTTTGTACATAGGCTTTGTCGTGCAGGGATTTGGGAATCAGGTGGTGGCGCGTCAGCGCGACCTGGCGCCCGCAAAGTTCGCAGGCCTGCGGCTGCGGCGGCAGCCGGATCGTCTGCACCATGGTTCAACGCTTACGGCAGATCGTCAGCCCATCGCCGAGTGGCAGCAGCGAAAGGTCGACGCGGCTGTCGTCGCGCAGCGCCCGGTTGAGTGCCTGGATCGCTCGCGTATCGGCGCTCGCCGGTTCGGCTTCCAAAACCCGACCGCTCCACAGCGTGTTGTCGAAGAGAATCAGCCCGCCCTGACGCACCAGCACCAGAGCGTGCTCCAGATAATGCGGGTAGTTGGCCTTGTCGGCGTCGATGAACATCAGGTCGAAATGCCCGGGTGCGACTTCCTCGCGCAGCGAGGCCAGGGTGTCGAGCGCCGGACCCGGGCGAAGATCGATGCGCGGGGCAACACCCGCCTCTTCCCAGTAACGCCGTGCGATCGCGTGGTAGTCGCCCGGCAGATCGCAGCAGATCAGCCTGCCCTCTTCTCCCGTCGCCTCGGCCATGCACAGCGCGCTGTAGCCGGTGAAGGTGCCGACCTCGACGATCCGCCGGGCACCGATCAGGCGCACCAGCAGATTCATGAACTGGCCCTGTTCCGGCGAGATCTGCCAGCTCGCCCGGGGCAGCGCCTGGGTTTCGTCGCGCAGTCGACGCAGCAAGGGCGACTCGCGCAGCGATACGTCGAGCAGGTAACGGTGAAGGGCATCGTCGAGCTGAAGGGTGCGCGCGGTCATTCCGGTCTCCGGTCAGGCGGCCGGCGCGGGCATGGCCGGCTAGGGATTATGGGCGAGGCGTTCGTTGTCGAGCACACGCTTGGCGCTCAGGTAGCTGTTCTTCCAATAGCCATTGGAGAGGCTGTCGAGGCGCACCGTTCCACCCGTCGACGGTGCATGGACGAAGCGCCCCTCGCCTACGTAGATGCCGGCGTGACTGACACGGCTGCCGCCGTTTGTGGCGAAGAACACCAGATCGCCAGGGCCCAGCGCATCGACGCGCACCGTGGAGGCGCGCATGCGGCTCAGCTCCTGCGTGGTACGGGGAAGCGCGACGCCTGCCGCATCACGGTAGACGTAGCCGATCAGGCCGCTGCAGTCGAAGCCGCCTTCGGGGGTGTTGCCGCCGTAGCGATAGGGCGTGCCGACCAGGCCCAGGGCGCGGAACAGCACGTCTTCGGCGGCGCGCGGAAAGCTTCCGGCAGGTGCGACGATCTGCGGCGCAACCGGCGGGGCCGACGGCGGCTGGCTGGCGCATGCGCCCAACAGGGCAAGCAGGGAAATGAGGCAGAGACGAGCCGTAACAGGCATGGCAGACGGTCCGGACAGAAAGCTGTCACTCTGCCGCCATGCCTGCTGGAACGCAACCCGCGATAGACGAAGAGCGACGGCGCAGAGCGCCGCCGTGATTACAGGAAATTACGGGTGCCGCGCGATCACCTGGGTCGAAGGCGCCGAAGCGAGGATCCGCTTGGCCTCCATGAAACTGGCGCGCCAGTAGGCGTCGTCCAGGCTGTCTACACGAACGCCGCCACTGCGACGGCTGGCGGAATGGATGAACTGGTCGTCGCCGATGTAGATGCCTGCATGGCTGACACGACCACGACCACGGTTGTTGAAGAAGACGATGTCGCCGGGCGCAAGCTGATCGCGGCGTATTTTCGGAGCGTCCAGCTTGATCATCTCGCGCGTAGAGCGCGGCAGCTCGATCCCGGTCTCCTTGCGAAACACGAAGCCGACGAAGCCGCTGCAGTCGAAACCGGTCTTTACCGAGCCACCGCCGTAGCGGTAAGGCGTGCCCACCAGATCGAAGCCGCGTTCCAGAACGCTGTCAGCCAGCTGCGGCAACTTGTAGTCATGGTCGTCGTCGAATTCGCCGACCTGCATCTCGGCAGACTCTTCAGGCAGCTCGGACAGCTTGAACTTGGCTGGGCCAACCGCTGCCCGGACGGATTGCGCGGCGGTGTCGATTTCACTTGTCTGAGGCGCTGTTGCACAGGCGCCAAGCAATGCGATGAGTGCGAAAGGCACGAGGGGTGCGAAGCGTTTGAGCATGGGCACGACCGTGTCTGGAAATTGAAGGTGGCGCGACTATGCCTTCAATGAGTTCGATGATCAATTTCTAACATGGGAAATGTGACCAAGTGCGTGCGGCAAAACGTCTGACGCGCTAGCCGCGAGACGCAGGTCGAAAATACCCGAAAGCTCCGTTTCACCCGGATTGATCTCGACCGTGAAACCGCCCTGCTGGCGGGTACGCAGGATCGGCTCGACGATGTACGGGAAGCTCGCCGTGGTGCCCACCGCCAGCACTACATCGAAGCCCTGGGCGACCTCGCGCTGCAGCGTCTCGAGCGCCTTGGCCGGCAACATCTCCTCGAACAGCACGACCGGCGGTCGCAGCACACCATCGCACCGTGCACACCGCGGCGGTAGCGCTCGGCTCAGATGGGCTTCGAGTTCAGGATCCTGCGTACCGCAGCGCTGACAGAACAGGGGTTGCAGTTCGCCGTGGATCTCGATCAGCCGCTCGGGCGGGCTCCCGGCGGCGCGGTGGTAGCCATCGATGTTCTGCGTCAGGACCCAGCAACCGGGCGTGCGTCGCTGGTAATCGGCGATGGCGTAATGGCCGGCGTTCGGCCTTGCCCCCAGACACGCCTTGCCCAATTCGGCCAGGTACTTCCAGCACAGCGCGGGGTCTTGCACCAGCATCGGCCCAGACAAGGCGGCCTCGATGGGCAGGCCTTCGGTCGTATGACCATTGTACAGACCGCCCAGCCCACGGTAGGTGGGCAGTCCCGAATCGGCCGAAAGGCCCGCACCGGTGACGATCAGCGTGCGCCTAGCCTGCGCTAGGGCCTCGACGAGGCGTGCAATGTTCCGCTCCATCGCGGCTCCCTCAGCTGAAGATCGCGCGCGCACCGCTCAATGGTTGACCGTGTGCGCCAGCATGAACGATAGCTGGCAGAGCGGGCGCCCGCTCTGGGCATGCCACTCGTTGAAGGCAGCCTGGACCGCCGCGAGATCGCGCTGACTGGTCGCGGCCTTGTCGATGACCTGCTGCGCGCTCAGCGCCGCCACCACATCCTGGGTGGTGACGAAGGTGTCCTTGCCGACCATGCGCAAAAAGCGCGGTGCCGACAGCCCGCCCATCTGGTTGCCGTGCTTGGCCAGGTAGCGCCAGAGCCCGACGATATCGGTCACGGGCCAATCGGCGATCAGCGCGGCGAAGCTGCCCCGCTCCCGTTGCACGTCGAGGATGAGCTGCGCATTGCGCGGCACGCTCTTGAGCTTGCCCAGGTGGCGGATCAGCCGAGCGTCCTGCATCAGTCGCTCGATGTGCTCGCCGCCCATCAGCACCACCTTGTGCGGATCGAAGCCGAAGAACGCCTGCTCGAAGGCCGGCCACTTGGCATCCACCAGGCTGTGCTTGAGCCCGGCGCGGAAGATGCGCAGGCTCAGTTGCGACAGGTAACGATCGTCGGGGATGGTCCTGAGCTGCTCGGCGGTCAACGGCTGCGGTAGACGCGCCTCCAGCGCAGCGGCAGAGCCGAAGCGGTTCAGGCAGTATTCATGCAGCCATTTATAGTCGCGCATCGGCTTGCCTTACAGGCTCATCACGTCGAGGAAGCGTGGCGTCGCGCTGTCGTCGATCCTGAGGCTCTGGAAGTCGAAGAGGTTGCGGTCCGCCAGCTGCGACGGCACCACGTTCTGCAGGGCACGGAACATGATCTCGGTGCGCCCCGGGCTCTTGCGCTCCCACTCCTGCAGCATCTCCTTGACCACCTGGCGCTGCAGGTTCTCCTGCGAGCCGCAGAGGTTGCACGGGATGATCGGAAACTCCCTGATCCGCGCGTAGGCCTCAATGTCCGCCTCGTTGCAGTAGGCCAGCGGGCGAATCACCACGTTGCGCCCGTCGTCGGAAAGCAGCTTGGGCGGCATGGCCTTCAGGGTTCCGCCGTAGAACATGTTGAGGAAGAAGGTTTCGAGGATGTCGTCGCGATGGTGTCCGAGCGCCATCTTGGTCGCACCGATCTCGTCGGCGTAGGTATAGAGCGTGCCACGACGCAGCCGCGAACACAGCGAGCAGGTGGTCTTGCCCTCAGGAATCTTCTCCTTGACCACCGAGTAGGTGTCCTTCTCAATGATGTGGTACGGCACCCCCACCGATTCCAGGTACTGCGGCAGCACGTGCTCGGGGAAACCGGGCTGCTTCTGATCCATGTTCACCGCGACGATCTCGAAGCGGATCGGGGCCACCTTCTGCAGATAGAGCAGCACGTCGAGCATGGTGTAGCTGTCCTTGCCGCCGGACAGACAGACCATCACCTTGTCGCCGTCCTCGATCATGTTGAAATCGGTGACGGCTTCGCCGGCGAGACGACGGATGCGTTTCTGCAGTTTGTTCTGGTTGACCGAAAGGGTGCCCATGGTGCTCAGGAATCCGGGAATAGTGCGAAAGGCGCGCATTTTACGCACAAACGTGCCGCGCCCCTACCCCATCGACTGGCCGACCGTCCGCTACCGCACCGCCCGTGCTAGGCTGCGTCGATGAACAAGGACCTACCCCCGGAGCTGGAGCTCCCCGACCAGTTGCTGATACTCCTGCGCGAGCAACCCCAGGGCTGCAGCGAATATCAGCTCATCCAGCAGCTCAAGAGCCGCCACAGCACACGTATCCCGAACCTCCCCCTAACGGACAAGCTGGTGCTGTTCCGCACGCATTTCCTGGTGTTCAACGCCCTCTACCTACTGCGGGACCGCCTGCTGGCCGAGCGCTCCGCTCAAGTGTCGATTTCACCTCTGTGCATCCAGTTGCTGCCCTATGCCGAAGGCAGCGACGAACTGGCGCTGCAGGACCCGCTGCGCGAGTACTACCTGGACCTGAGCACCCTGCGCGACACCCGCGAGGAGGACGTGGAGAAGTTGCTCGAAAGCTTCTGGACACGCATGCAGGGCGGTGATGAAAAACGCGCCGCGCTCGAACTGTTCGAACTCGATTCTTCGCCGCAGCCGCTGACCCTTGCAGTAATCAAACTGCGCTATCGCCAACTGGTCAGTCAGCACCACCCCGATCGTGGCGGAAGTACTACGCGTCTGCAGTCGATCAACCTGGCAATGGAAATATTGCAGCGCTATTACCGCTGACCGCTTAGCTTCGAAACGCTCTAACCCCCCCGCCCGCGGCGTTGCCTCGCTTCCTATACTGCGACACAAGGTCGCACGCCGGGGTCGATTGGTTATGCGCGCGACCTCCTACCAAGAGGAGAAGTCGGCATGATCAATCATGTGTGGGGCCTGTTCACGCATCCAGGCCAAGAGTGGCAACAGATCCGCGGTGAAGAAGAAACCATCAGCCATATGTACCTGACCCATGTTTTGGTACTGGCAGCGATACCGGCCGTTTCCGCTTATATAGGCACGACGCAGATGGGTTGGAGCATCGGCGGTGGCACGCCGGTGAAGCTCACCGAGTCGAGTGCCTTCCAACTGACGCTGATGTCCTATTTGTGCATGCTCGCTGGCGTTGCGGTGATGGGGGCCTTCATCCACTGGATGTCGCGCACCTACGATTCCAATCCGACCTTGGCCCAGTGTGTGGTATTCGCGGCCTATACGGCCACGCCGCTGTTCATCGGAGGGCTCGCCGCCCTCTATCCGCACTTGTGGTTGGGCATGCTGGTGGGGACTGCATCGATCTGCTACACGGTGTATCTGCTTTATGTGGGATTGCCGACCTTCATGAATATCCATTCCGATGAAGGCTTCCTGTTCTCGAGTTCGGTACTGGCCGTGGGACTGGTCGTACTGGTAGCCATCATTGCCGTATCGGTCATCACATGGGGCATGGGTATCGGTCCGGTCTACGTGCGCTGACCGGCATCGAGCCCGCCAATGGGCCGCCTTGCGCGGCCCGTTTCATTTGCCGCACCCCGTTCTTCGACGAAACCCTCGCCCCATCTGCCGTTCTAAACAGCATCGCCAGTCCGTGTGTTTACACGGCAGGCCCTGAAGGCAGATGGAGAGTCCAATGATCCCGCACCTGTTTACCCTGATGACCAAGCCTGAGAAGGCATGGGCGGACATTCGCCAAGACGAGGAGAAAAACAGTTCCAAGTACATCCCCCACCTGCTGCTGTTCACCCTGCTTCCGGCCATCTGCATGTTCATCGGTACACGCTACGTCGGCTGGAGCCTGGTCGACGCGGAACGCATCCGCCTCGATACCCGCAGCGCCCTGCAGCTGAGCGGGCTGATCTACATCACCATCATTCTCGGCACCTTCATCATGGGCCTGCTTCTGCAGTGGCTCTCGCGCCATTTCGAGTCGCGGGCGACCTTCAACCAGTGCGTGGGCTTCGTGGCCTACATCATCAGCCCGTTCCTGATCGCGGGCCTCGGTGCACTCTATCCAACGCGCTGGGTCGCCATTTTCGTACTGCTCGCCGCTGGCGCCTACTCGACCTACCTGCTGTTCGTCGGCCTGCCCAGGTTCATGCACATCGACAAGCGCAAGACATTCTTCTATGGCGCCTGCACCTGGGGCATCGGCTTGCTGGTGCTGGTCAACCTCAAGGTACCGATGATCCTGTTCTGGGTACTGGCACTCGATCCGACCTACGAGCGCACCGTTCAGGAAGCCCAGAGCTACGGCACCCAGGACGAGCGACCGCAGGAGGAACCAGGCGGCCTGTAAGGGCTGCTCGCTTTTGGCATAATCGCGGCCTGCCTGGAGCCCCGATCATGCCCGAACGCCTGCTGGCCCGCGTGGAGAGCTGCTATCAGCTCGCCGAGGCCTTTTTCAAACAGCCCTTTGCCCGCCCCGACGTCAGTCTCAAGCTGCGCGGGCAAAAGGCCGGCGTCGCGCATCTGCAGCAGAATCTGCTGCGCTTCAACGCCCAGCTGTACGAACAGAACCGTGAACATTTCCTGCGCCAGACAGTGGCGCACGAAGTCGCCCACCTGGTCGCACACCAGCTGTTCGGCCCGCAGATCAGGCCCCACGGGGAAGAATGGCAACTAATCATGCGCGGCGTGTACGAACTGCCCCCTGACCGCTGCCACACCTATGAAGTGCCCCGCCGACGCGGCACGCGCTACCTTTACCGCTGCGACTGCATCGAACAGGAGTTCTCGTTCACCGCGCAGCGTCACGCACTGGTCGCCAAAGGCCGGCGTTACATCTGCCGACGTTGCCGGGCGACGCTGACCTTCAGCGGACAGCAACGGGAGGAGTGAGCCTCTCGCGGGGCGCTATGGCAAGCGCCGCGCCAATCCACCGGCAAGAACGAACAGGGCCGCCAGTGCTGCGACCAGGGCAAGCCAGCCAGCATGCTCCCAGATATAGCCACCCAGGTAGCCCACCAGGCTCGACCCCAGGTAATAGGCGAACAGATACAGCGCCGAGGCCTGCGCCTTGGCGCCCTGTGCGTGATACCCCACCTGCCCGCTGGCCACTGCATGGGCCGCGAAGAAGCCCAGGGTGAACAACCCCAGCCCGAGGATGATGGCCGCCAGCCACGGCGTCGCGCAGAGACCGACGCCAACCAGCATCAGCGCGATCCCCAGCAGCAATACCTGCCGCGCACCGAACCGCGGCACCAGTCGCCCTGCCCAGCCGGCGCTGAAAATGCCCGCCAGGTAGACGGTGAACAGCAGGCCGATGACGGTGGAGGACAACCTGAACGGATCGCCCGCCAGGCGAAAACCGATGTAGTTGAACAGCGCAACGAAGCCGCCCATCAGCAGGAAACCCAGCAGGAACAACCGCCGCAGCATGGGGCTGCGCAGGTGAGCGGCGAAGTTGCCGGCCAGCCCGCGTAGCGATAGCGGCTGGGCCTTGAAATGCCGGGAAGCCGGCAGCAGCCAGAAGAACAGCGCCAGCGAGATCAACGCCATCCCGGCGATGCCGCCCAACGCCAGCTTCCAGCCGCCGATATCGCTGAGCAGGCCGGCCAGCAGCCGACCGAGCAACCCACCCAGCGCCGTGCCTCCGATGTACAGGCCCATCGCCGCGGGCAACGATGCGGGCTCGAACTCCTCGCCGACGTAGGCCATCGCCAAGGCCGGCAGCCCGCTCAGCGCGACCCCGAGCAACGCACGCAGAATCAGGAGCAGTTGCCAGGACTCGACCAGCACACAGGCCAGCCCGAGGAGGCAGGAGAGCCCCAGCGCGGCGGCCATCACCGGTTTGCGACCCCAGGCTTCGCCCAGCGCTCCAGCGATCAGCAGGCTGACCGCAAGGCTGAGCGTGCTCAACGAAAGCACAAGACTGCTACTCGCCGCCGAGACTCGAAACGCTGCCGCCAGCGACGGCAATAGGGGCTGCACGCAATACAGCAATGCGAAGGTGGCGAAGCCTGCACAGAACAACGCCAGCGTCGCTCGCCGATAAGCCGTCGTGCCCTGCCTGAGGTGGGCTGTGTCAGTGTTGATAGCCATTTGGCGTCCGGGTCTCCGTCGAGCAGGCGAAAAAACGCGCGCAACCTACCACAGACCGCACCGCAGGCGGCATGTGCGGTGCGATTGATCCGCGTCAATGACTTGCCTGATCGCGCTTGCCCCCCACAAGACCAGAAACCAGGCCGGCCGTGTAATCCCGGAAAAAAATCCTCGGCAGCGAGCAATCACTCGCGCGCTACCCTTATGAAGAGCCCAAAGAAGAGGATTACACGTCTAGCTCAGCACGGGTCGCTTGCCGGAGCACTGGCATACCGGCAGCATGCCCAGCGGCGCGATGGGACTGATGTTCATGCATTTTCAATGCATAGCGATCAACAAGGCCACACTCGACGCTACCGAAGCAGGCCTGCTACAAGAAATGCAACCAGCACCATCGACAACAGTCCAACAGCCGCCGCCCTGTCTGTGCGGCCCATGACTCAAGGGAGAACAATTCGATGCGCCTACGCCTGCTCAGCCTGCTGATGACCCTCAGCGCAGTTGCTCACGCCGAGATCCAGACCCAGGAAATGCCTTACACGGCGGCCGACGGCACCCAGATGATTGGCTATTACGCCTATGACGACGCCATCGAAGGCGCGCGTCCCGGCATCGTCGTCGTCCATGAATGGTGGGGGCTGAACGACTACACCAAGCGCCGCGCCCGCGACCTGGCCGAGTTGGGCTATAGCGCCCTGGCCATCGACATGTACGGCGAGGGCAAGAACACCGAGCACCCCAAGGACGCGATGGGCTTCATGGAGGCGGCGCTGGCCAATGCGGACGCCGCCAAGGGCCGCTTCAATGCGGGCCTGGAGCTGCTCAAGGCGCAACCGCAGACCGACGACTCCAGGCTCGGCGCCATCGGCTATTGCTTCGGCGGAAAGGTGGTCCTGGACATGGCGCGCCAGGGCGTTCCGCTGGATGGCGTGGTCAGCTTCCACGGCGCCCTCGCCACTGCTACGCGGGCGGCTCCGGGAAGCGTCAAGGCACGCGTACTGGTCGAGCACGGCAGTGAGGACAGCATGGTGAGCGAAGACGACATCGGCGCCCTCGCCGTCGAGATGGTCAAAGCCGGCGCCGACTTCCAGTTCGTCAGCCTGCCCGGCGCCAAGCACGGCTTCAGCAACCCGAATGCCGACGCCCATGCCGGCCATGGGCTGGACCTGGGGTACGACAAGCAGGCCGACGAGCGTTCGTGGGGCGACATGCAGCGCTTCTTCGAGACCACCTTCGCCAACAAGCGCCTCTGACGCACGCAGGGCGCGCCGCGGCAACACGCCTGCGGCCCGACCGGTCATCGTGACGGGGTTCGCCGTGCTAGCATGACGAACCCCGCAGTCGTTGCTGCTTGCTAGTCGATCGAAATGGCCGAACACGATTTTCGCTACACCCTGCTCAACCCCGCCCATACCTTGAGTGAATGCCGTGCGCTGGCACCTGGCCGCTACCAGGTCACCGGAACCGGCGGCTCCATTCTTGCCGGCGACACCCTGCTGGTTACCCTAAAAGGCAGCCGCGAGCTCTCGCAGCGTCTGACCGTCGAGAAGGTCCGCCACCTGATCAACCCACCCGGACAATGGCTGGCGGTGGCCGATGGGCCAGTGTTCCGCGAACTGGCGATCCTCAACTGGCAGGTGGACTGCGACAGCTGCGGCAAGCGCCTGGACTTCGAGTTTGCGGTCGATGCAGCCTTGGGTGAAGCCGCCCGCAAACCGGCCGCCGAAGCGCGCATCGCCGAGCTCGGCTGGTCGAGCACCGCATCCGGCAAGCACCTGTGCGGCAAATGCCGGACGCTACAGCCATGAGGTCCCTGGCCCTCGCGCTTTCGCCACTGGTGCTGGGACTGGGCGGTTGCGCAACCGAGCCCACGCCGTTACAGGAGAACGTCACCTACGCCACCGAGTGGATCGGTGACGAACCGGTGATCGGCCGAACCCAGGTCACACTGGTTCTCGCCGATGGACGCGCTTATGGCAACGGCGGCTGCAACCACTGGTTCGGCAGCTATGTGCGTGACGGCGAACAGCTTCGCTTCAGCGAACTGGGCAGTACCCGCCGTGCCTGCAACGAAGCGATCATGGCGCAGGAAAACCACTTCCTCGAGACCCTGGGCCGCGTTCAGCGCTGGGACATCTCCAACCTCGATCAGCTGCGCCTGTGGCCGGATCAGGGTGCGCCCATGCGCCTGTGGCCGGCCGATGAATAGCGTGCGCCATTCTTGCGCATTCGCGCGCTCTGCTGCGCTTCCGGGGCGCATCGGCGCGCGCCGCCACAACGTCTAACGTTGGCTGCGCTCTGTGCGCCTTGGCGATCTCGCCGAGCAAAATGGCAATCGCCGCCGCTCCAGCACCTGCAAGCCCCTCGAATCGGACTCTCTGAGCGTTCGGAACGGCGCTTGACACGCAATTCAGGGCTAAAGGACCAACGCCAAACGAAACTGGCACAGGCCATGCATTAAGACCTGTACCAGTTTCGGGGACCTTGGTACAGGCAGGCCGGGGATTCCCCTCTTTTATCGCAACACGAAAGGGCCGCATCGAGCGGCCCTTTTCGTCTCCGCTCAAAACAGCCGCAGCTGCTCGAAGCGACTGCGTAGATCGACCAGACGAACCCCGACGCCCAGCAGCCTCACCGGCTTGCCACCACGAGCAAAGGCTGTCGCCATCAGCGAGGCGTAGTCCTCAAGCGCAAGCCCCGCCCCGCTCTGCTCGAGCGTGGTCTGGGTGAAGTCATGAAACTTCACCTTGACGAACGGCTTGCCCGGCCGGTATCCGCTGTCCAGCCGAGCCAGACGTTTCTCCAGATCGGTCATGAGCTCCGGAAGGCGCATCAGGCAGGCGTTGAGGTCGGGTAGGTCCTTATCGTAAGTCTGCTCCACGCTGACCGACTGGCGCCGGCTCTCGACCTGAACGGGACGCTCGTCTATCCCTCGCGCCAATCCCCACAATCTTTCGCCGAAAGCACCGAACTCGCGCACCAGGTCCAGCCGATTCCACTCACGCAGATCGCCGCAGTCTCGAATCCCCAGCCTCGACAGTTTTTCAGCCGTCACTTTGCCCACACCATGCAGCTTGTTGACGGGCAACACGCGCACGAAGTCGTCGACCTGGTCAGGCGTGATGACGAACAGGCCGTCGGGCTTTTTCCAGTCGCTGGCGATCTTGGCGAGAAACTTGTTCGGCGCCACGCCCGCCGACACCGTGATGCGTAGCTGTTGCCAGACGCGCCGGCGGATGTCCTGAGCAATACGCGTCGCGCTGCCGGAAAGATGCTCGCACCCGCTGACATCCAGAAAAGCCTCGTCCAGCGATAGCGGCTCGATCTGATCCGTGTAAGTACGAAAGATCGAGTGGATTTCCTGCGAAGCTTCCCGGTAGGCCTCGAAACGCGGCTTGATGATCAAAAGATCAGGACACAGCTTGACTGCGTGCGCAGAAGCCATGGCCGAACGCACGCCATAGGCACGTGCCTCGTAGTTACAGGTCGATATCACACCGCGCCGATCGGCCGAGCCGCCCACGGCCAAAGGCCGCTGGGCCAGACTCGGGTCGTCGCGCATCTCGATCGCCGCGTAGAAGCAATCGCAATCGACATGGATGATTTTTCTTTGCTTAGTAGAGTGCTGATTTTCTTCGGATTTCATCGAAACTTACGGATTTGGTACCCGCTGTGATACCCGTCTTTTTAATCGCTGCAAACCAGCCGGTATTTCATCTCTCCAACCGACTGGACTAGGCGACACACACCCTACTCGGATAACCATCACTATACCCGTAACGTCCGTAGCGTCTCCAGAATCGATTGGCTGCTTACTTACACCCAACCTCCCACGACTGATCGAACCGCGTGGTAAAGCTTCGACTCATTATCTCCCGCCGCATACCCCAATCGGGCGTCAGTGGGCACGCGACCGTGCCGGAAGGAGTTGCGGCCCCACTTTGGCGTTGGGTGAATCGAGCACACCCATCACCTGTTCCGACGTGTTTCTCCAGCAGCCGGCGGAAGTTGAGGATGGTGGTTTCGTCAGGGATACGCTCCACACTCAGTCCCGCGAACTGACGCAGGATGGTTGTCTCGTAAAGCGCCTCTTCCATCGCCCAGATCTCGTCTACGAATCCGCTCGAGCGCGTCCACAAAGAGATCAAGCGACGGGCCGACGTCATCGGCATCTTCCTCAACACCGCCGCGGTCATCCGCCTCTTCGGCGCGCTCATGCTCGAGCAAAACGACGAATGGGTCGATGTCGCGCCGCTACATGACGCTGTAAACAATCGGCACCTTGAGTGATGATACCCCGATCAGCCTGCCGGCACTGGCAGCCCGATCATCCTTGGCCATACCGAAGATCGGTGTTCCTACACCACACGGGCACTACCCGCGAAAGCAGCAGTCGAAGGGCTGCAAGCACCGTATGTTGACCGGCCCCTTCCAGCCGCTATGGCTTTCTCGCAATGGGTTTCTAGGCGATGTCCACGAACACAGTTGCAGTATCGACGGCAGAGACCGACAGCGCAGTAGCAGGAGCTGCTCTTGGTGAGCAGATAAATGCAGCCTTGCCGCTGCCCCCGCACGTTATCATTGTTTTTGCGGCGCCAACTTATGATCATCGACTCTTGCTGGAGGCTCTCCAGAACGCGGCGCCGTCTTCAATAATCGTCGGGGCCTCCTCAGCTGGAGAGTTTACGAACGATACGATTGGGGTCGGGCTTGCGACCGCGCTTGCAATCCGAGATGAAGAGTCGAAGTTTACTGCGCAAATCGGCCATCGTTTGAAGGATGATCCGAGCGCGGCGGCGCGCGAGATCGCGCGTGGCTTCGCGGGCGCGGCGGATCATTCCTTCCCCCATCGATCGGCCTTGATCCTGACCGATGCTTTGGCCGGCTATGCGGATACTCTGACCGATGCCCTGACATTCGAGACCGCAGGCGAATATCAGTTCTTCGGGGGCGGCGCCGGCGACAATGCCGACTTCCAGCGCACCACCGTCTTTCATGGGACCCAAGTGCTCTCGGATGCGGCAGTGGCTCTCGAAATCCTCTCCCGAAAGCCGCTCGGGATCGGAGTCAGTCATGGGTGGGAACCGGCATCTGAGCCTTTACGAGTCACGGAGGCGATTGGTCTGAAGCTCGTCAGCTTGAATGGCCTGCCCGCAATCGAAGCGTTTGAGGAACATGCGCAGGCCAAAGGCGAGCATATCGACCGCGCTGCGCCAATCCCGTTTTTTCTGCAGAACATTATCGGCATAGACACAGGCAGCGGCTACAGGTTGCGGGTGCCGCTCGTTGTCAATGAGGATGGATCTCTTCATTGTGCGGCGGAAATCCCCACCGGCAGTGTCGTGCGGATCATGAAGAGTTCACATGCATCCGCGGCCGAAGCGGCCGAACGCGCAACAGATGCGGCAATTACTGCAATTGGCCCTAACCTGCCGAAGGCGGCGCTATTTTTCGACTGCGTTGCTACGCGGCTGAGATGTGGCGATCATTTCCAGACCGAAGTCGATGCAGTGACGAGCCGGATTGGGGACGCTGCGCTCGTGGGCTGCAATACCCATGGCCAGATCGCTCGAGCTGAAGGGCAGTTCGAGGGATTTCACAACTGCACGGCGGTCGTGTGCCTGTTCCCGAACTGATAGTGTTCAGCAACATCCATGAAATCGCCAACCGCTTAGCCCAGCCGGAGAGACGGGCGGAGCAAGCAGCACAGATTGCACGTGAAGCCGGTGGCGAAGCGTTCCTTATATTTCTGCGCGATGCGGAGATTGACGCGTTGTTGCCAGCCCCCGGATTTCCGAAGACGTTGCCCGGCGGCCCGGCCTGGCGTGCCTTTCTGAAGATGCAGCCGGTCTCCGGGACTACATTCACGCTCCAGCTCCCGTTTCCGGACCAGGGCACGCCCAAGCCCGCGCTGGGCTTCGCATGCGACTCAGTCGTCTTTTTGCTGATCGGGACAGCGTATCAGCTGCCGATTGAGCGCTTCGCCGATACCCCTCTGCTGTCGGCACTTCTCAATGCGGAGGCAGTGCAGCTTGCCAGCAGCGGCTTGGTCGGTGTCGCCCGCGACGCAACCGATCGCGCCAATAAATTGGCCGCTGCCCTAGATCGAGCACGGGCGGATATCCGCGAAAAAGCAACCGAGCTTTCGGCTGCGCTATCGGACGCAGATCACCTAAATCGAGAACTCTCGCGGCTCAACCAAACACTGGAACAGCGTGTTGAGGAGCGAACGGCCGAACTTACCGAGGCCAACGAGGCGCTACGCCAGGCACAGAAAATGGAAGCAGTGGGGCAACTCACGGGCGGCATCGCTCACGACTTCAACAATCTGCTGGCGGGCATTTGTGGCAGCCTTGAAGTGATAGAGCGCCGGCTTTCGCAGGGTCGCACCCAAGGCATTGAGCGCTTCATCGTCGGCGCGCAAACTTCAGCACAACGCGCGGCTGCCCTCACTCAGCGACTGCTGGCCTTCTCCCGTCGCCAGACCCTCGATCCAAAACCCACCGACGTCAACCGGCTAATGTTCGGCATGGAGGACCTCATTCGGCGCACCGTCGGGCCGTCCATCCTCGTCGAAGTAGTGGGAGCGGCGGGGCTTTGGTCGACCAAGGTCGACCCGGCTCAGCTTGAAAGCGCGCTGCTCAACCTCGCGATCAATGCGCGCGATGCAATGCCCGAAGGGGGGCGGATCACGATAGAAACCGCCAACAAATGGCTCGATGGACGCGCCGGCGCGGAGCGTGATCTTCCGCCGGGCCAGTACATCTCGATCTGCGTGACCGACAGCGGAACCGGGATTCCCAAGGATATTGTCGACCGCATTTTCGACCCGTTTTTCACGACCAAGCCGATTGGGCAGGGAACAGGTCTCGGCCTCTCGATGATCCACGGGTTTGTGCGCCAGTCAGGTGGGCAGGTGCGGGTCTACTCCGAGGATGGACACGGCACGACGATGTGCCTTTATCTCCCACGCTACACAGGTCCGTTGGAGGCGGGGCCGACGGACACTGATGCTTCAATATCTGAAATGGGCTCTGGCGAGACGGTGCTCGTCATTGATGATGAGCCCACCGTGCGGATGCTTATTGTCGAGGTGCTAATGGAAGCGGGGTATACAACCCTTGAAGCAGAGGACGGGCCGTCCGGCCTAAAGATTCTAGAAACTGCCACACGGATCGATCTGCTGATCACCGACGTCGGATTGCCCGGTGGCATGAACGGCCGCCAGGTCGCGGATGCCGCCCGAAGTTCGCGGCCCGACCTAAAGGTGCTTTTCGTCACAGGCTATGCGGAGAATGCCGCCGTTGGCAATGGTCATCTGGAACCGGGGATGGAACTAATTACCAAGCCTTTCGTGATGGCTGACCTCGCCGAAAAGATCACCGAGATGATCGACGGCTGAGAGAATGGAAGCACTACGTCGTGCCATGCTTAAAATCGTGTGCGCCGGTGCCCCGAGCGTGGAGACCTCATAGCTGTATGTACATACAGTATTCTGAGGCTGCAGCCTGGCCAATTGGAGCAGACGTGCGGAGGCATCATGTGTGCACGTTTCGCCCAGTACCGAATCGCGTACGAGTATCTCGACAAGATTAGCGTGCAGCTGCCGTTGCTGGGAGGATTGAGTCCCGAGCTGATCGGGCGTTACAACGTGCCGCCGCAATCCAGGGTCCAGCTGCTGCACCAAGACGCTGACGGGCTGCGCATGGAAGCCAATCAAATGGGATATGCCCCGGTCTGGGCGCAGGGGAAGAGACCCGTCGGCGATCAATGCCAAGGTGGAGACCGCCGCGACGACCACATTTTTCCGCGTCGTGTGGAAGACTGACCGGGCGATCGTACCACCAGACGGGTGGTACGAGTGGAAGCAGGACGAGGCCAACCCGAAGATCAAACAGCCCTACCACATCACGCTTCGCGGCGGCGAGCCGGTGTTCTTTGCGGCACTTGGCCAATTCCAGAGAGACGGGGGTCTTCGAGCCGCGAGACGGCGATTACGCAAACAACCCGAACGCCGCGCCCTGCGCGGACTATTCGAACACATAAAAACGAGGGCGAACGAGCTGCACAGTCAACATGGATGATTTTTCGCTGCGTCATCAAGGCTTGCGCATGACCTGAACGGGTGAAAAACGAACAATTCCTGACAGGCCGGGTCGGTTATAGAGACGCAGCCTCTTCGCCACCCGCGTTACGGAGATCGACAATGAACATGATAAAGCTTGGCGCGCTCGTACTGGCGGCCTCTTTTTCCTCTGAACTGCTTGCCCAACAAGGCAGCGGCGCCCAGACCCAGGGCAGCGCAATGCAGGAAACCCACAACGACGGGGACGTCGGGACTCATGAGCGCGACCCCGACGGCGTGAGTACCAAAATGCGCAAGGAGGTCCAGGAAGACTGGCGCGAGGATGCCGAACAGCGCCGCGAGAGCGACGCGAAGCGCCCTGAACAGGGCGGCAGCTAAACGTGGCTAACGCCTCATAGCTCCAGCGGATACGGCTGCACCAAAGCCTTGCCGTATCCCTCGATGAACTCTGGAGGCATCCGCTTCGGCTTGCCGCTGGAGAGTTCGATACAGACGAACGTGGTCAGCGCACTGATCAGCGTCGTTCCATCCGCGGGGCGCACAAGCTGGAAGCTGCGCTTCATCTTCAGGCGCTGGTCGGAATCCACGATCCAGGTGGCCAGTTGCAACCGGTCCCCTTCATAGGCCGCCGCCAGGTAGTCGATTTCATGGCGCAGCACCGCCATGGCCCGGTCCAGGCGCCGGTAATCGTCCAGACCCAGCCCCAGGTGCTGGGAATGCTCCCAGGCGCAGCGCTCCAGCCAAGACACATAGACCGCATTGTTGGCATGCCCAAGCCCATCGATATGCTCGGCGCCGACCTCGATGTCGATGATGAACGCGTCGGCTTTCTGAAAGATCATGCGGACCTCGCTTGCAGGATGTTTTGAGCAGTCATGGCGTCGAGAGAGCAACGCGACAGCGTCGTCAGAACAGACCGCACGCCCCGGCAGATGACTCCCGCCCGAATGCTCTACCCTAACAAACAAGCAGCGTCCGAGAGCCATTGATAAAAGCAGCGAATGCCTATAGCACCATCGGTGCAAATCGCAGGCAAAACAAAAAGGGCCATCTCGTGAGAAATGACCCTTTGGCACCCAAAACGGGCAAGTAAAACTGGCGTCCCCTAGGGGACTCGAACCCCTGTTACCGCCGTGAAAGGGCGGTGTCCTAGGCCACTAGACGAAGGGGACGAAACCTTCGAGATGCATCCATTACCGCCGGACGCACCGTGGAATTGGTGGAGCTAGACGGGATCGAACCGTCGACCTCTTGCATGCCATGCAAGCGCTCTCCCAGCTGAGCTATAGCCCCGAGTTTACGTCTCTCGACGTGCAGTGCAGGCACTGCGAAAAGTGGCGTCCCCTAGGGGACTCGAACCCCTGTTACCGCCGTGAAAGGGCGGTGTCCTAGGCCACTAGACGAAGGGGACGCAATCCCTTCTGAAACGCAACCCGCCGAGAGGCGGGTTGGTGGCAATTCGTTATCCGAGATTTGGTGGAGCTAGACGGGATCGAACCGTCGACCTCTTGCATGCCATGCAAGCGCTCTCCCAGCTGAGCTATAGCCCCATCTCAAGGACGGGGCGCATATTAGGGTCGGACCCAGGCAGTGTCAATGATATTTTTTCCAACGCGCAAAAGATTTTTGGCAGCAGAACAAATACTTAACGAAACGCCGGCACCTCAGAGGCCTTTTTCAACGAACCGCCCGCTCATCGTTCAAGCGATGGAAGCAAAAAGCTTTTCCCACTCCTTGGCTTCTTTCTTCGAGGCACCGCCAAGCAGCTCCAAGGCCTGACGCAGCCGGAAACGCGTCAGATCCGGCCCCAGAATCTCCATCGCATCCAGCACCGACACCGAGCTGGCCTGGCCGGTGATGGCAGCGAACATCAGCGGCATGACGTCGCGCAGCTTGAGCTGCAGGTGCTCGGCCACCGCCTGAATGGCGCCGGTGATGCGCTCCTTGTCCCACTGCCGCAGCGCTTCGAGCTTCCACAGCGTCAGCTGCATGAGCTGGCGTACCTGATTGCCATCGAGTTTCTTGTGCTCGAACAGCGAGGCATCGAGGGGCAGTGCCCCGGCAAAGAAGAAACCGGCCAGGGGTGCGATCTGGCTGAACGTCTCCACCCTGCCCTGCACATGCGGGGCGATCTTCATCAGGTATTCGGGATTGAGCGCCCACTTCTGCACTTCGACAGCAAAGGCGTCGACACTCAGCTCGCGAATCCACTGACCGTTCAGCCAGGAGAGCTTCTCCATGTCGAAGATCGGCCCGCCCAGCGAGACGCGATTGATGTCGAAGTGCTCGATCATCTCGTCCAGCGTGAACTTCTCCCTCTCGTCCGGCATCGACCAGCCCATGCGTCCCAGGTAATTGAGCATCGCCTGGGGCAGGAAGCCCATCCGCTCGTAGAAGGTCACCGAGGTCGGGTTCTTGCGCTTGGAAAGCTTGCTCTTGTCCGGATTGCGCAGCAGCGGCATGTAGCACAGCTGCGGCTGTTCCCAGCCGAAATACTCGTACAGCTTGATCAGCTTGGGGGCCGACGGCAGCCACTCCTCGCCACGCAGGACGTGAGTGATGCCCATCAGGTGATCGTCGACCACGTTGGCGAGGAAATAAGTGGGCAGACCGTCGGCCTTCATCAGCACCTGCATGTCCATGCGGTCCCAGCCGATCTCGACGGTGCCGCGCAGCATGTCCTGGACCTGGCAGACGCCCTCGCTCGGCACCTTCATACGGATGACATGGGATTCGCCGGCTACGATGCGGCGCTGCGCCTCGGACGGCTCCAGGTGCATGCAATGACCGTCGTAGCGCGGGGTTTCCTTGTTGGCCATCTGCTTGGCACGTACCTGGTCGAGACGCTCGGCACTGCAGAAACAGGGAAAGGCGTGGCCCTTGGCGACCAGTTCGTCCGAGTAGCGCTTGTAGATCTCGCCCCGCTCGCTCTGCCGGTACGGCCCGTGTGGGCCGCCAACGTCCGGGCCCTCGTCCCATTCGAGACCCAGCCAACGAAGGGCGTCATAGATCTGCTGCTCCGATTCACGGGTCGAGCGCAGCTGATCAGTGTCCTCGATGCGCAGGATGAACTGCCCACCGTGCTGGCGGGCGAAGCAGAGGTTGAACAGAGCGATGTAGGCCGTGCCGACGTGGGGGTCACCGGTGGGCGAAGGCGCGATGCGGGTACGAACGGTGGTCATTGGCTTCTCTGGATCGACAGCAGGAAGGCGCCGCCCCGTCGGCGGCGCCGTAAAGCCGCGATGGTAACAGGCACCCACCCGCTCGCTCCACAGGCGTCCTAGACCTGCAACAGCCGCTCACGCAGCTTGTGGATCTCGTCGCGGGCCTGGGCCGCAGCCTCGAACTCGAGATCGCGCGCCAGCGAGAGCATCTTCTCTTCGAGCTGGCGAATGCGTTTGGTGATTTCGCTTGGCGAGCGCAGTTCGTTCTCGTAACGGGCGCTCTCCTCCGCCGCCTTGGCTTCACCGCGCCGCTTCTTGCTGCGCGAACCGGGCACCGTCGCGCCTTCGAGAATGTCGCGCACGTCCTTGGTCACGCCTTGAGGGGTGATGCCGTTGGCCTCGTTGAATGCGATCTGCTTGGCGCGGCGCCGCTCGGTCTCGTCGATGGCCCGCTGCATCGATCCGGTCATGTTGTCGGCGTAGAGGATCGCCCGCCCCTTCAGGTTCCGGGCCGCACGGCCGATGGTCTGAATCAGCGAACGCTCCGACCGCAGGAAACCTTCCTTGTCGGCATCGAGAATCGCTACCAACGAGACCTCGGGCATATCCAACCCCTCGCGCAACAGGTTGATCCCCACCAGCACATCGAAGGTGCCAAGCCGAAGATCGCGGATGATCTCGACACGCTCGACGGTATCGATGTCCGAATGCAGATAACGCACGCGCACGTCGTGATCGCCCAGGTAGTCGGTCAGGTCCTCGGCCATCCGTTTGGTCAAGGTCGTGACCAGCACACGCTCTTCGTTGACGACGCACTTGCGGATCTCCGACAGCAGGTCGTCGACCTGGGTCAGCGCCGGACGCACCTCGATCTGCGGATCTACCAGGCCGGTAGGACGCACGACCTGCTCTACCACCCGACCGGCATGCTCGGCCTCGTAAGGCCCCGGGGTTGCCGAGACGAAAATGGTCTGCGGGCTGACCGCTTCCCACTCGTCGAAGCGCATGGGCCGGTTGTCCAGCGCTGAGGGCAGACGAAACCCGTACTCCACCAGCGTTTCCTTGCGCGACCGGTCACCCTTGTACATGGCGCCGACCTGAGGAACGCTCACGTGCGACTCGTCGATGACCAACAGCGCATCGGCTGGCAGGTAGTCGTACAGGGTCGGCGGCGCCTGCCCTGGCTCGCGCCCCGACAGGTAGCGCGAGTAGTTCTCGATGCCGTTGCAGTAACCCAGCTCCATGATCATTTCCAGATCGAAGCGAGTGCGCTGCTCGAGTCGCTGAGCCTCGACGAGCTTGTTGTTGGAACGCAGGTAGTCGAGGCGATCCTTGAGCTCGTCCTTGATCCGCTCGACGGCGTCGAGCAGCGTCTCGCGCGGGGTCACGTAGTGGCTCTTGGGGTAGAAGGTGTAGCGTGGCAGCTTGCGGATCACCTCGCCGGTCAGCGGATCGAAGGCCGACAGGCTCTCCACTTCGTCGTCGAACAGCTCGATGCGGATCGCCTCGAGATCCGATTCGGCCGGATACACGTCGATTACGTCGCCACGCACACGGAAGGTCGCGCGAGCGAAATCCATCTCGTTGCGGGTGTACTGCAGATCGGTCAGCCGACGCAGCAGCGCACGCTGATCGAGGCGATCGCCACGATCGATGTGCAACACCATTTTCAGGTAGGTCTCGGGACTGCCCAGACCGTAGATGCACGACACCGTGGTGACGATGATCGCGTCCGGCCGCTCCAGCAGCGCCTTGGTCGCCGAGAGACGCATCTGCTCGATGTGATCGTTGATCGAGGCGTCCTTCTCGATGAAAGTGTCCGACGACGGAACGTAGGCTTCCGGCTGATAGTAGTCGTAGTAGGACACGAAATACTCGACCGCATTGTTCGGGAAAAACGCCTTGAATTCGCCGTAGAGCTGCGCGGCCAGCGTCTTGTTTGGCGCCAGTACCAGCGTCGGACGCTGCACGTGCGCGATGACGTTAGCGATACTGAAGGTCTTGCCCGATCCGGTTACCCCCAACAACGTCTGGTGGGAAAGACCGGCCTCGATGCCTTCGATCATCTGTCGGATGGCTTCCGGCTGGTCGCCGGCCGGCTGGAAACGCGTGACCAGTTCGAACTGGGACATATCGACCTCGTTGATATAGCCACGCTGCGTGACGATGGGTGCGAACGCAGCGGGCAAAAAACACATGGCGGCGAGAGAGAAGCAAAGCCGTGATCGGCTAGGCCGCAATCGGTCAGATTATCGCCAGCGGCATGTCGCGGCAGGCGAACTTGATCGCTATAATACCGCCCCGTTTGCGCACCGCCCTAGCGCCGAAGCGAGGGCGCTGCTCCGTCACCTTTCCTCTTCTCTTCGAGCCCTCCCACCATGAGTTTGTTCTCTGCTGTCGAAATGGCGCCGCGCGACCCGATCCTGGGCCTCAACGAAGCCTTCAATGCCGATACTCGGCCGAACAAGGTCAACCTCGGGGTGGGTGTCTATTACAATGAAGAAGGTCGTGTTCCGCTGCTACGCGCCGTCGCCGAAGCAGAGAAGGCACGCCTGGCGGCACAGGCCCCGCGTGGCTACCTGCCGATCGATGGCATTGCGGCCTACGACTCGCTCGTGCAGAAACTGATCTTTGGTGAAGACTCGCCGCTGCTGGCCGAAGGCCGTGTCGTCACCACCCAGGCCCTGGGCGGTACTGGCGCCCTGAAAGTAGGTGCCGACTTCCTCAAGCGATTGCTGCCCGATGCGACCGTCGCCATCAGCGACCCCAGCTGGGAAAACCACCGTGCCCTGTTCGAGTCGGCCGGCTTTCCGGTAAAAAACTACCGCTACTACGCCGCCGCCAGCCATGGCATCGATCTGCCGGGCCTGCTTGAAGACCTTAACGCGCTCCAGCCCCGCTCGATCGTGGTACTGCACGCCTGCTGCCACAACCCCACCGGGGTCGATCTGGACCTGGCCGACTGGGAGCAGGTTCTTGAAGTGATCAAGGCGCGTGGCCATGTGCCCTTCCTGGACATCGCCTACCAGGGATTCGGCGACAGCCTCGAGGACGACGCGGCCGCGGTACGCCTGTTCGCCGATGCCGGGCTGCCGTTCCTGGTATCTAGCTCCTTTTCCAAGTCCTTCTCGCTGTACGGCGAGCGCGTCGGCGCGCTCTCGCTGGTCACCGACAGCCGCGAGGAAGCGACGCGCGTGCTTTCGCAGGTCAAACGAGTGATCCGCACCAACTACTCCAACCCGCCGACCCATGGCGCCACCGTGGTGGCGAGCGTACTGAGCAGCCCCGAACTACGCACGCTGTGGGAGCAGGAACTGGGCGAGATGCGCAGTCGTATCCAGAAGATGCGCCTGGCCATGGTCGAGCAACTGCGCACCAAGGGCGCCGTGCAGGAGTTCGGTTTCGTCAGCGCCCAACGCGGCATGTTCTCCTACTCCGGCCTGACCACGGAGCAGGTCGACCGTCTGCGTACGGACTTTGGTGTCTACGCGATCGGCACCGGCCGGATTTGCGTCGCCGCACTGAATCAGCACAACCTCGACCACGTGACCGATGCCATCGTCGAGGTCATCAAGACGCTTCCACGGGGTTGACTTCCCCTTTGTAAACAGTAGGATACGCATCGTCGTTCCGCGATAGCTCAGTCGGTAGAGCAAATGACTGTTAATCATTGGGTCCCTGGTTCGAGTCCAGGTCGCGGAGCCAAATTCAAAAGCCTCAGGTGAAAACCTGGGGCTTTTTTGTGGCCGCCGGACTCTCACCAGGGACTGCGTCCCAGGTTATTCGGCAAGCCTCACCCCTTCGGGGCCGCGCTGAAGCGCGTTCTGCTGCGCAGTCGAGTCCAGGTCGCGGAGCCAAATTCAAAAGCCTCAGGTGAAAACCTGGGGCTTGTGGCCGCCGGACTCTCACCAGGGACTGCGTCCCAGGTTACTCGGCAATCCTCACCCCTTCGGGGCCGCGCTGAAGCGCGTTCCGCTGCGCAGTCGAGCCCAGGCCAAGAATTGAAGACAAAAAAAAGCGCCCCGCAGGGCGCTTCTTCATCTCGAGCAGATCTTATTGCTGCACCAGCACCAGCTGGCCATCCCTGACGGGGATCTGCGCGCCCGGATCACGATCCATGCGCACCTGGCCAACCTCGCCACCCAGGTTGTACTTCACGTCATAGCCAACCACTTTCTCGCTGACGTCGGTAACCGTGTTGCAGCGGGTCTCGGTGGTGGTATAGGTATCGCTCGCCTGCATGTTGCCCTGAACCTTGTTGCCGGCATAACCACCTGCCGCGGCGCCGGCCACGGTGGCGATCTTCTTGCCGTTGCCGCCGCCAACCTGATTACCAAGCAGGCCACCTGCGACCGCACCGATGACCGTACCGGCAATCTTATGCTGATCCTGAACCGGGCGCTGACGCGTCACGGTGACATCCTTGCAGACTTCGCGAGGCGTTTTGAGGGTTTCCTTGATCGGCTGTACCGCGACCACTTCGGCGAACTGAGGACCTCGATCCATCAGGTTATAGGTGGCGAACGCACCACCTGCAGTCACCACTACAGCACCCAAAACCGCACCGACAACCATGGATTTATTCAATGCTACGTCCTCTCCTGCGGGCCTCGCCCGTGATCCGGGCCTTTGACTCAGCAAGGCCCGAAAAGTTCAGGAAGTCCGATCAGGGGCGCTCGTCCACTTCTTCAGCAACCGGCGGGATCAGATCGTCGCGGGTCAGCTTCAGCCAGACCAGCAGCGTGCTGGCCACATAGACGGAGGAATAGGTACCGGCACCCACGCCGATGAACAATGCCAGCGAAAAGCCCCAGAGATTCTCGCCACCAAAGATCATCAGCGCACCCACCGCTATGAGCGTGGAGATCGATGTCGCAAGGGTTCGCAACAAGGTCTGGGTGGTGGAAATGTTGATGTTCTCGATCAGATCGGCCTTGCGCAGCATGCGGAAGTTCTCGCGAATCCGGTCGAACACCACGATGGTGTCGTTGAGCGAGTAACCGATCACCGCCAGCACCGCCGCCAGCACCGTCAGGTCGAACGGAATCTGGAAGAAAGCGAACACGCCCAGCACCACCGCCACGTCATGGAACAGCGAGACGACAGCGCCGAAACCGAACTTCCACTGGAAGCGGAACGCCACGTAAACCAGGATGCCGCCAAGGGCCAGCAGCATGCCCAGGCCACCCTGATCACGCAGCTCCTCACCGACCGCCGGGCCGACGAACTCGACCCGCTTGACCGTGACCGGGTTGTCGGCATCGCTTGCCTGCAGCGCCTGCGCCACCTGCGTACCCAGCTGCGGGTCGTCGCCCGGCATGCGTACCAGCACATCGGTAGTGGCGCCGAAGCTCTGCACTACGGCATCGCCATAACCCGCCGCACCGAGCTGCGAGCGCACCTGGTCGAGGGCTACCGGCTTCTCGTAGCCCAGCTCGATCAAGGTACCGCCGGTAAAATCCAGGCCGAAATTCAACCCCTTGAAAATCAAGCTGCCCACCGAAACCACGGTCAACAACAGGGTCAGTGCGAAAGCCAAATGGCGAATCGCCATGAAATTGATTACACGCTTCATCGTGGCAGCACCTTAAATCCAAAGCTTCTTGAGATCGCGGCCACCATAGATCAGGTTGACCATGCCGCGCGTCACGATGATGGCGGTGAACATCGACGTCAGGATGCCGAGCGACAACGTGACGGCAAAGCCCTTGACCGGGCCAGTGCCCATCGCGAAGAGAATGCCACCCACGAGCAACGTGGTCAGGTTTCCGTCGAGGATCGCCGAAAACGCACGATCGAAGCCTTCATGGATGGCCCGCTGTATCGACATTCCGTTGCCAATCTCTTCCCTGATTCGCGAGAAGATCAGCACGTTGGCGTCGACCGCCATACCCATCGTCAGCACAATACCGGCGATGCCGGGAAGGGTCAGGGTGGCACCAAGCATCGACATCGCCGCCAGCAGCACAACCATGTTGAACATCAGCGCCAGAGTGGCCAGTACGCCGAAGAACTTGTAGATCACCGTGATGAACAGCGCTACCAGAAGGAAGCCCCAGATCGCGGCCTTGATACCCAGCTGGATGTTTTCCGCGCCCAGGCTCGGACCGATGGTGCGCTCTTCGGCGAAGTACATCGGCGCAGCCAGACCGCCGGCGCGCAGCAACAGAGCCAGCTCTGACGACTCGCCCTGCCCGTCGAGTCCGGTGATGCGGAACTGACTGCCCAGCGGCGACTGGATGGTCGCCAGGCTGATGATCTGCTTTTCTTCCTGGAAGCCCTGGACCTGGACCTCCTGCTCGACGCCGTCGACGGTCTGACGCACATAGCGCGTCATCGGCCGCTGCTCGATGAAGATCACCGCCATGCTGCGGCCCACGTTATTGCGAGTGGCGCGATTCATCAGATCGCCGCCATGCCCGTCGAGACGGATGTTCACCTGCGGACGACCGTTTTCGTCGTAGCTCGCCTGGGCATCGGTGACCTGGTCACCGGTGATGATCAGGTTGCGCTCGAGCGGCACCGGCGGGCGGCCTTCCTGGCGGAAATTGAAGCTTTCGGTCGAAGCACGGGGCGCATCGGCCTCGGCAGCGAGGCGGAACTCGAGGTTCGCCGTCTTGCCCAGGATGCGCTTGGCCTCGGCGGTGTCCTGCACGCCCGGCAATTCCACCACGATGCGGTTGGCACCCTGACGCTGAACCAGCGGCTCGGCGACCCCCAACTCGTTGACGCGGTTACGTACGGTGGTGAGGTTCTGACGGATCGAGTATTCGCGGATCTCCGCGAGCTTGGCCTCGGTCATGGTCAGGCGTAGCACCTGTTGCCCGCCGCGCTCACTGGTGCTGATTTCGAAATCGCTGAAGTTCTTGCGGATCAACGACTGGGCCGTGGCCAGTGTTTCCTGATCGGCAAAGCCCAGCTGCAGCGCGTTGCCCTGGATGGGCAGGCTGCGGTAGCGCACGCGCTCCTGGCGCAGCAGCGCTTTCACTTCACTGTCGGAGACGTTGAGCCGCGTTTCGATGGCCTTGTCCATGTCCACTTCGAGCAGGAAGTGCACACCGCCCGACAGATCGAGGCCGAGCTTCATCGGCGAAGCGCCAAGCTTGCGCAGCCAGTCCGGCGTGGTGGGAGCCAGATTCAGTGCGACCACATACTGGTCACCAAGGACGCGACGAACAATGTCCTTGGCCGGCAACTGATCGCTCTGACGCTCCAGTCGCAACATCCCGCCACGCCCCTGCTCCGCCTGCTCGGCGGACTTGACCGCGATACCGGCCTGCTCGAGGGCGGTACGGGCGCGGTCGAGTTCGGCCTGCTCGACCTGCAGCGCAGCGGTAGAGCCGGTGATCTGGATGGCGGGGTCATCGGGATAGAGGTTCGGCGCGGAATAAACGAAAGCAACCGCGAGCACTGCCAGTATCAGCAGGTATTTCCAGAGGGGGAATCTATTGAGCATGACGCAGCCCACTTAATGAACGCGGGGCGCCTTGCGCGCCCCGTCGATAGGTATGAACGAAGTAAGCTCAGATCGCCTTCAAGGTGCCCTTGGGCAAGGTGGCGGCGATGGCGACCTTCTGGATCTTCAGTTCGACGGTATCGGATACTTCCAGCACTACGAAATCGTCCGCAACCTTGGCGACGCGACCCGCGATGCCGCCGGAGGTGACCACTTCATCACCCTTCTGCAGTCCACCGATCAGGTTCTTGTGCTCTTTGGCACGCTTGGCCTGGGGACGCCAGATCATCAGATAGAAGATGACCAGAAAACCGATCAGGAAGACCCACTCGAAACCGGTACCAGCGGGGCCGGCGGCCTCCTGGGCATGGGCGGCGGGAATCAGAAAGCTCATGTAGCACTCCTGTTGCAGGGACGTATTGGATAACGGTCATCCAAGCGGCGGGGTTGGCAGTCCGCGCTTGGCATAGAAGGCGTCGACAAAGGCCGCCAATGTACCCTTTTGGATGGCGTCGCGTAAACCGGCCATCAACCGCTGGTAATGCCGCAGGTTGTGGATGGTATTGAGCATGCTGCCGAGCATTTCGCCGCACTTGTCCAAGTGATAGAGGTAGGCGCGGGTAAAGTTCTGGCAGGTATAGCAGTCACAGGTCGGATCGAGCGGCGATTCGTCGTGTTTGTGCACCGCGTTGCGGATCTTGATCACGCCGTCATCGACGAACAGATGACCATTGCGCGCGTTGCGCGTCGGCATCACGCAATCGAACATGTCGACGCCGCGGCGCACACCTTCCACCAGATCCTCGGGCTTGCCTACTCCCATCAGGTAACGCGGTTTGTCTGCCGGCATGTGCGGGGGCAGGAAATCAAGCACACGTAGCATCTCTTCCTTCGGCTCGCCTACCGAAAGCCCACCGATGGCGAGACCGTCGAAACCGATATCGCACAACCCCTCCAGCGAGCGCAGGCGCAGCGATTCGTGCATGCCCCCCTGGACGATGCCGAACAGCGCCGCGGGACTTTCGCCGTGGGCCGCCTTGGAACGTGCAGCCCAACGCAGCGAGAGCTCCATCGAACGTCGCGCGACGTCCTCGTCAGCCGGGTAGGGCGTGCACTCGTCGAAAATCATCACGATGTCGGAGCCCAGATCACGCTGCACCTGCATCGACTCCTCGGGGCCCATGAATACCTTGGCGCCATCCACCGGCGAGGAAAAGTACACACCCTCCTCCTTGATCTTGCGCATGGCGCCCAGACTGAACACCTGGAAACCGCCGGAGTCGGTCAGGATCGGCCCCTTCCACTGCATGAAGTCATGCAGATCGCCATGGCGGCGAATGACCTCGGTACCGGGACGAAGCCACAGGTGAAAGGTGTTGCCGAGAATGATCTGCGCACCGATCGCCTCGATGTCACGCGGCAGCATGCCCTTGACGGTGCCATAGGTTCCGACAGGCATGAACGCGGGTGTCTCCACTGTGCCGCGAGGAAAGGTCAGGCGACCACGACGCGCCCGCCCTTCGCTGGCGAGCACTTCGAAGGTCATGTGGCAGGTACGACTCATGGGCGATCCTCGGGTCCGCGCGGCGCGGGATTGCGGGTAATGAACATGGCATCACCGTAACTGAAGAAGCGGTAGCCCTGTTCCACCGCCACCCTGTAGGCGGCCATGGTTTCCGGGTATCCCGCAAACGCCGAGACCAACATCAGCAGCGTGGACTCGGGTAGATGAAAATTGGTCACCAGCGCATCGACCACATGAAAGGTCTTGCCCGGGTAGATGAAGATGTCGGTGTCACCGCTGAACGGCTTGAGCGTGCCGTCGCGCGCGGCACTCTCCAGCGAGCGCACGCTGGTAGTACCGACCGCCACCACTCGACCGCCGCGCTCGCGGCAGGCCGCGACGGCGTCGACCACCTGCTGGTCGACCTCCAGCCATTCGCGGTGCATGTGATGGTCTTCGATCCGCTCGACCCGCACCGGCTGGAAAGTCCCCGCCCCCACATGCAGGGTGACGAAGGCGATCGACACCCCCTTGTCACGGATCGCCTGCAGCAAAGGCTCGTCGAAATGCAGCCCCGCCGTCGGCGCAGCCACCGCACCGGCGCGCTCGGCATAGACGGTCTGGTAGCGCTCGCGATCCGCCGCCTCGTCGGGGCGGTCTATATAAGGAGGCAACGGCATGTGGCCGATACGCTCGAGCAGCGGCAGCACAGGTTCGGAAAACTCGAGTTCGAACAGCGCATCGTGGCGAGCGAGCATCCGCGCCTCGCCGCCACCGTCGAGCAAAATCGACGAGCCGGACTTCGGCGACTTGCTCGAGCGGATGTGCGCCAGCACCCGACGCTCATCCAGAACCCGCTCGACCAACACCTCGAGCTTACCGCCCGACGCCTTGCGTCCGAAAAGGCGCGCCGGAATCACCCGCGTGTTGTTGAAGACCATCAGATCGCCTGCATGCAGGCGCTGCAGAAGATCGGCGAACTGCCCATGCTCGATCCGCCCGGTCTCGCCATCGAGCTGCAATAGCCTGCTGCCACGGCGCTCGGCAAGCGGATGGCGGGCGATCAGCGACTCGGGGAGTTCGAAGGAAAAATCGGCGACGTGCATGGCGGGGTCAGACTGGTTTCGGGGGCGCAAAGCTTATCCGAAACGAAGGGCCGCTGACCACGCCAACCCGATTGACCGCTCTGATCGGCATCCCTATACTGCGCGCCCATCGTGCCTCGGTGGCGGAATCGGTAGACGCGGCGGATTCAAAATCCGTTTCTGGCGACAGAGTGAGAGTTCGAGTCTCTCCCGAGGCACCAATACTTCAGGCGGCAAGCAAAGCCGCCGATATGAAACCGGCGTTGTCCGGTTTTTTTGTCTCAGCCACATGCAGTGTGGAGCGGTTCCGGTTATTGGCTCTGCGCCATTGCATGCCAGCGTTCGACGCTGTAGTATCCGCGTCCTTTCCTGCGCAGCCAAACCAAATCCAACAGGTTGCCAGGCGACTCTTCGGCGTACGAATCTGCCAGCGCTCCACTACGAGCACCGGCTACCGAAGCAGCATCACCGAATACTGGATCCGCCTGCGGATTCAGGCTCCAGACGGGCCATGGCGCGAGCGCCGTGATAGGTGTACGGCAACTGCCACATCCCCGTCACAGAAACGCGACCGCAACACGGCGACTTTCGCCAGCACACACACACGCGCAGGTGCTGTCTCTGCACGTTCAACTTTCATGGCTCCGAGGGGTTGGCATTCCCCGGCGAGTTAGCGTAGAGTGTGCCCACTGTGTTTGCATGGGTCGCTGTTGAATCGTGACCTGATGCAGTAGATCTTCAGATCCGCTACATCCCGCTCGACTTCTCTTACTCTTTGCAACCAGTTCCAGCTTCCTGCATCTAAATGCCGGGGCAATTCAACTTTTGAGTTTCAAGGATACAAAGACATGTCGAATCGTCAGAACGGTACCGTCAAGTGGTTTAACGACGAGAAAGGTTTTGGTTTCATCACTCCTGAGAGCGGTCCGGATCTGTTCGTGCACTTCCGCGCGATCGAAGGTAATGGCTTCAAGAGCCTGAAAGAAGGCCAGAAAGTCAGCTTCATCGCTGTACAAGGACAGAAGGGCATGCAGGCTGACCAGGTTCAAATCCTGGGCTAAGCCTCGCCGCTTGTCGAAAGCCCCTGATGGAAACATCAGGGGCTTTTTTGTGGGCGGAATTCCGTAGAATGCCGGCTGCCTTTTCTATCGGAGCCGAGATGCGCAATCACCTGCTCACCCCCCAGGGACCCTTCCCGCCCGCCAGTCTCTGGCGTCGCCTGGCCGCTATTTTCTACGACAGCTTCCTTTCCATCGCTCTAATGATGGTAGTGACGCTCGCCTATCAGCAGATCGTGCTGCGACTGCTGTACGGCAGCGAACAACTGCAGGCGATGTCCGAAACCGGCGCCTTGGATATCGACCCACTGCTCTCGACCCTGCTGTTCTTCAGCCTGTTCGGCTTCTTCGCTAAATTCTGGACCCATAATGGCCAGACACTCGGCATGCAGGTATGGGGCGTACGGATACAGAATGCGGACGGCAGCGCGATAAGACTCTGGCAGGCGTTGCTGCGCTTCATCGTTGCGATTGGCTCGTGGCTGTTCTTCGGACTCGGCTATCTCTGGATGCTCTGGGACAAGCGCAAGCGCACCTGGCATGACATCTATTCCGAAAGCCAGGTCGTCCAACTGCCGAAGAACATCCACAAGAAGAAGTGACGGCTTTAGCCGGCCCGCCGCAGCAGAAGCAGGCCCGCCAATGCGCAGATCGCAGCGGGTAGCACCACGGCCAGCAGCGGAGAGAATCCGAACACCTGACTGGCCGGCCCGAGCAGATCCTGAACGATGCGGAAGACGAATCCGACCACCACACCGGTAAAAATCCGCTGACCGAGCGTCACCGAGCGCAACGGGCCGAAGATGAAGGAAATCGCCATCAGCACCAGCGCGACGGTGACCAACGGCTGCAGGACCTTGCCCCAGAAGGCCAGCCAGTAGCGCGCATTGTTCATTCCTTGCTCGCCCAGATAGTGGATGTATCGCCACAGACCGGTGATCGACAGCGCATCGGGCTCCATGATCACCGTTCCCAGCAATTGCGGCGTCAGTTGTACGTCCCAACGCACTTCATCGGTCTGCTCGACCTCGGTGCGCTCGCCGCGAAAATGCGTGGTGGAGATGTCCTTCAACTGCCAGTGATCGCCCTGGTAATCGGCGCGACGAGCAAAACTTGCCGACAGCAGGTGCCGCTCGCCGTCGAAACGGTAGCGGGTCACCCCGAACAGCACGCCATTGGGCTGAACCGCGTTGATATGGACGAACTCATCGCCCTGGCGATGCCATAACCCGCGCTTGCTGCTTTGCGCCTCGCCGCCCCCCTGCGCCATCGCACGTCGCGCCTGGGCGGCATCCTCGCTCCAGGGCGCGACGTATTCACCGATCAGCACGCCGACCATCAGCAGTACCAGCATCGGCTTCATGACCGCCCAGACGATGCGCCCGAGCGAGACACCCGCGGCGCGCATGATGGTCAGCTCGCTGCTGCTGGCCAGCGTACCCAGACCGATCAGGCAGCCGATCAGCGCGGCCATCGGCAGCATCTCGTACAAACGACGCGGGGCAGTCATGAACACGTATAACAACGCATCAGCCAACCCATAGCTGCCTTCGATATCACCCAGCTCGTCGATGAACGCGAACAGCAGGGCAAGCCCGACGATGATTCCCAGGACGGCCAGAATCGCCACGAACACATGACGACCGATATAGCGATCGAGCTTAACCATGGGCAAGGCTCCCGGCGCGACGGCGCTTCATGTTCAGGCGCAGGGGTTCCCAGTACAGCATGAGCAGACCAACCCCGAGGAACAGGGCATGGACCCACCACAGGCCCAGGGCCGGCGGGATACGCCCCTTGTCGAGCGAGCCGCGGGCGGCGATGAGCAACGCAAGGTAGGTCATATAAAGAAGGATCGCGGGCAACAGCTTGAGGAATCGCCCCTGCCGCGGATTGACCCGCGACAACGGCACGGCCAGCAGCGTCACGACGAACACCAGCAACGGCAGCGAAAGGCGCCACTGCAGCTCGGACTGATGGCGCAGGTTGTCGCTGCCGAACAGATCGCCCGTCGGTATGGCTTCGCGGTCGCTGATCTCGAGACTGACTTCCGGGCGCGGCAGCAGTACGCCGTAGGTGTCGTACTCGATGGCACGGTAATTGGCCTGTCCCGGATTGCCGTCGTAGCGAAAGCCTTTTTCCAGAATCAGATAGCGGCTGCCGTCCGGCTGGACTTCCTGGCGCCCGCGCTCGGCAACGATCACCGAAACGCCGCGGTCGGCGCCACTTTGGCTCGAGGTGTTGGTCTCGGACATGAAGATGCCAGCCAGCTCGCTGCGATCCTGGGACAATTCGCGGGTATAGGTCACCCGGCTGCCGCTCCGCATGGTCTGGAAGCGACCAGGAACCAAGGTATCGAATTCGGTCAGCGACTCCTGCTGATTGAGGATCCGCGCCACCTCGGTCACCCCTTGCGGGGCCAGCCCCAAGCTCAACCATCCAACCAGAAAAGCCACAACCGCGGCGGGCGCAAGACTGTAGACCATGAGCCGTTGCTGGCTCATGCCGGTCGCCGACAGCACCGTCATCTCGCTTTCCAGGTAAAGACGCCCGTAAGCCAGGAGAATGCCGAGGAACAAGCCCAGGGGAAGGATCAATTGCAGGAAGCCGGGAAGGCGGAACCCCATGATCAGGAACAACACGCCGGGGTCGAGCAGGCCTTGCGCGGCCTGGGCGAGATACTTGATGAAACGGCCACTCATGATGATCACCAGCAGCACGGCGCTGACGGCACTCATGGTGATCAGGACTTCACGAGACAGGTAGCGAAAGACGATCAAACCAGAAACTCCAGGGTTGTCAGGCTCAGGCGGGTACGCTCAAACTAACCGCCATTGCCGGCCCGCCCGCAGACGAACCACCGGAAAATAGCCGGCATTATCCTGCAAACCCGACTCTTTGTCTTGGGGACTCCACACCATGGAATTCGTTGTCAAAAGCGCCAAAGCCTCAACCCTGAAAACCGCCACGCTGGTGTTGCCGGTCAGCGAAGGCCTCGCACTGGGCGAGACCGCGCAGGCCGTGGATACCGCGAGCGGTGGCGCCATCACGACGATCCTCAAGCGCGGCGACCTGCAAGGCAAGGTCGGACAGACGCTGCTGCTGCACAGCCTGCCCGGCCTCAAGGCCGAACGCGTGCTGCTGGTCGGCATTGGCAAGGAGTCGGAACTAAACGGCCGCCAGTGGCGCAAGGTCGCCGCCGCCATTCTGTCGGTACTCAAGGGCCTGAGCGGCGCTGACGCGACCCTCGTACTGCAAGGTGTCCTGATCGATGGCCGGGACGCGTACGCCACCGCCCGCCTGCTGGTCGAAGTACTCGCCGACGGCCGCTATGTCTTCGATCGCTACAAGAGCAAAAAAGCCGAACCCCAGTCGCTAGGCAAGATCACCCTGCTCTGCAGCAAAGCCGATCAGGCGAGCGTCGAGCGCGCCGCAGCGCAAGGTTCGGCAATCGCCGCCGGCATGGCCTATGCGCGCGACCTCGGCAACCTGCCGCCGAACGTCTGCCACCCGAGTTTCATGGCCGAAGAAGCCAAGCAGCTGGGCAAGGCCTACAAGGGCCTGAAGGTCGAGATCCTCGACGAGAACAAGCTGCGTGCGCTGGGCGCCGGGGCTTTCCTGGCGGTCTCCCAAGGCAGCGAACAGCCGCCGCGCCTGATCGTGATGCAATACAACGGCGGCAAGAAGGGCGACAAACCCTACGCCCTGGTCGGCAAGGGCATCACCTTCGACACTGGCGGCATCAGCATCAAGCCTTCGCCCAACATGGACGAAATGAAGTACGACATGTGCGGTGCCGCCAGCGTGCTGGGAACCTTCCGCACCCTGCTCGAACTGCAGCTGCCGATCAACGTGGTCGGCCTGCTCGCCTGCGCCGAGAACATGCCCAGCGGCCGCGCCACCCGCCCCGGCGATATCGTCACCACCATGAGCGGGCAGACCGTCGAAATTCTCAACACCGATGCCGAAGGGCGCCTGGTGCTGTGCGACACCCTGACCTACGCCGAGCGCTTCCAGCCGCAGGCGGTCATCGACATCGCCACCCTGACCGGTGCTTGCATCGTCGCCCTGGGCAGCAATACCTCCGGCCTGATGGGCAACAACGACGACCTGGTCCAGCAACTCCTATCGGCGGGTGAACGCGCCGATGATCGCGCCTGGCAGCTTCCGCTGTTCGAGGAGTACCAAGAGCAGCTCGACAGCCCATTCGCCGACTTCGCCAACATCGGCGGACCGAAGGCAGGCACCATCACCGCCGGCTGCTTCCTTTCCCGCTTCGCCAAGCAATACGCTTGGGCCCACCTGGACATCGCCGGCACCGCCTGGACCAGCGGCGGCAAGGAAAAGGGCGGCACCGGCCGTCCGGTACCGCTGCTGACCCAGTACCTCCTCGACCGGGCCGGCTGAATGCCACGCCTGCCCCTGCCCCGCCAGCTCGACCAGGCTGGCGGTTCATGACCCGGGTCGAATTCTACGTACTGCCGAGTGCCGACACGGCCGGTCGCCTGCGGGCGGCCTGCACACTTGCGGCCAAGGGCTGGCGCCACGGTATGTCGGTGTTCATCCGCTGCGTCGACGGGGCGCAGTGCCGGGAGATCGACGAGCTGCTCTGGCGCTTTCGGGCCGAGAGTTTCATCCCCCATGACCTGCACGACGACGAGCCGAACTCACCCGTGGTGATCGGTCGCGACCAGCCACCGGAGGTCTCGCAGGGGTTGCTAGTCAACCTGGCCCCGACCCTGTCGCCCCATGTCGACCGCTTCAGCCGGGTGATCGAGATCGTCAACCAGGCGCCGGAGCTGTTGACCGTCTGCCGGGACAACTTTCGTCTGTATCGCCAGCGCGGCTATGATCCAAAGCGTGTTGAACTCTAAGACGCGATCGCGGAATACCCTGCACCATGGCTGATACCCCGAAAAAGCCTTCGCCCCTGCTGGACGACCTGGAGTCGATCCGCGCCCTGCTCGGCGACGATTTTCCCGAAGCCGACTCGCCGGACGCTGCTCTGGATCCTGCTGCGATTCCGCTGCTTTCCGAGGTCGTCGCCCCCGTACCTGACCGAGCGCCGCCTGCCGCATCGCCGACCGCGCCAGCACCGACTCACCCCGCAACTCAGCCTTCGTCGCAGCAGCCCGGTCAGCGAACGCCCGCCGAACGCAAGCTGGACAGCGAACTGCGGGCCGCGGCCAACCTGATCCTGCAGGACGTCATCGACGACTTCGTCCCGCAAATCGAGGCCGAACTCAAGCGCCGCCTCGAAGGACTGATCCAGACCCGCAAATACTGACCGGGCGAAACTCAGTCGCGCCGGCCTACCCTTACGCCGATCCTCCGATCGGCGTTTTGCCTTTATACTCTCCGGTTTTCCCTGATCAGCCGTTTTAAGGGTCCCGCCGCATGGACAAGACCTACCAGCCGCACGCCATCGAGACTTCCTGGTACCAGACCTGGGAGCAGAACAATTACTTCGCCCCCCAAGGGGCCGGCGAACCCTACACCATCATGATCCCGCCGCCGAACGTCACCGGCAGCCTGCACATGGGCCATGGCTTCAACAACGCCATCATGGATGCGCTGATCCGCTTCCGCCGCATGCAGGGCCGCAACACCCTGTGGCAGCCTGGCACCGACCACGCCGGCATCGCCACGCAGATGCTGGTGGAGCGGCAGATCGGCGCGCAGGGCCTGAGCCGGCACGACCTGGGCCGGGAGAAATTCCTGGAGAAGGTCTGGGAATGGAAGGCGCAATCGGGCGGTAACATCAGCCGCCAGATCCGCCGGCTCGGCTCCTCGGTGGATTGGTCGCGCGAGCGCTTCACCATGGACGAAGGCCTGTCCGAAGCGGTCAAGGAAGCCTTCGTGCGCCTGCATGAAGATGGTCTGATCTACCGTGGCAAGCGTCTGGTCAACTGGGACACCAAGCTGCACACCGCCATTTCCGACCTGGAAGTGGAAAGCCACGACGAGAAAGGCTCGCTGTGGAACCTGCGTTATCCGCTGGCCGACGGCAAGCGGACCGCCGATGGCAAGAATTACCTGATCGTCGCCACCACCCGTCCGGAAACCATGCTCGGCGATGCCGCCGTGGCGGTCCATCCCGAGGACGAGCGCTACAAGGCACTGATCGGCAGCTACATCGAACTGCCACTGGTGGGTCGGCGGATCCCGATCATCGGCGACGACTACTGCGACCCCGAGTTCGGCACCGGCTGCGTCAAGATCACCCCGGCACACGACTTCAACGACTACGAAGTGGGCAAGCGCCACGGCCTGCCGCTGATCAACATCTTCGACAAGAATGCCGCCGTGCTCGCCGCCGGCCAGGTGTTCAACCTTGATGGCAGCCTCAACACCGCGGTGGATGCCAGCCTGCCAGCCGAATACGCAGGCCTCGATCGCTTCGAGGCGCGCAAGCGGATCGTGGCAGCCTTCGACGCTGCCGGCCTGCTGGAGAAGATCGACGACCACGCCCTGAAGGTACCGAAGGGCGATCGCTCCGGCACCGTGATCGAACCCTGGCTCACCGACCAGTGGTACGTCTCCACCAAGCCACTCGCCGAGAAGGCCATCGCTGCGGTGGAGAGCGGGCAGATCCAGTTCGTGCCCAAGCAGTACGAGAACATGTACTTCAGCTGGATGCGCGACATCCAGGACTGGTGCATCAGCCGCCAGCTCTGGTGGGGCCACCGCATCCCGGCCTGGTACGACGAGGCGGGCAACGTCTACGTCGGCCGTGACGAGGCAGAGGTTCGCACCAAGCACAACCTCGGCGAAGTCAGCCTGCGCCAGGACGACGACGTGCTCGACACCTGGTTCAGCTCCGGCCTGTGGACCTTCTCCACCCTCGGCTGGCCCGAGCAGACCGAGGCGCTGAAGACCTTCCACCCCACCGACGTGCTGGTCACGGGCTTCGACATCATATTCTTCTGGGTCGCCCGGATGATCATGCTCTCGACCCACCTGACCGGGCAGATCCCGTTCAAGACTGTCTACGTGCACGGCCTGGTACGCGACGGCCAGGGCCAGAAGATGTCCAAGTCCAAGGGCAACGTGCTCGACCCGCTGGACATCGTCGACGGCATTACCCTCGACGCACTGCTGGAGAAACGCACCAGCGGCATGATGCAACCCAAGCTCGCCGAGAAGATCGCCAAGCAGACCCGCGCCGAATTCCCCGAAGGCATCGCCAGCTACGGCACCGACGCCTTGCGCTTCACTTTCTGCTCGCTGGCCTCCACCGGCCGCGACATCAAGTTCGACATGGGCCGCGTCGAGGGCTATCGCAACTTCTGCAACAAGCTGTGGAACGCCACCAACTTCGTGCTGGAGAACACCGACGGCCAGGACACCGGCGTCAATGACGAGCCCGTCGAGCTGTCGTCGGTCGACCGCTGGATCATCTCCGCGCTGCAACGCACCGAGGCCGACGTGACCCGGCACCTCAATGCCTTCCGTTTCGACCTGGCGGCCCAGGCCCTCTACGAATTCGTCTGGGACGAGTACTGCGCCTGGTACCTGGAGCTGGTCAAGCCGGTGCTGTGGGACGAGAACGCGTCGGTCGAGCGCCAGCGCGGCACCCGCCGCACGCTGATTCGCGTACTGGAAGTGGCCTTGCGCCTGGCCCATCCCTTCATGCCCTTCATCACCGAAGAAATCTGGCAGCGGATCAAGACCCAGGCCGGCAAGAGCGGCGAGACCTTGATGCTGCAACCCTGGCCGGTGGCCGACGAGAGCCGCACCGATGCGGCAGCCGAGGCCGACATTGGCTGGGTCAAGACCTTCATGCTCGGTCTGCGGCAGATCCGCGGCGAAATGAACATTTCCATGGCCAAGCGCATCGACGTGCTGCTTGCCAATGCCAGTGCTGAAGACCAGCGCCGTCTGCTCGAGAACGAGCCTCTGCTCAGGAAACTCGCCAAGCTCGAATCGGTGCGCATACTGGCGAACGGCGAAGAAGCGCCCATGGCCGCCACTGCGCTGGTCGGCGAGATGGAAGTGCTGGTGCCGATGGCCGGTCTGATCGACAAGGACGCCGAACTGGCGCGCCTGGACAAGGAGATCGGCCGGTTGGACGGCGAGGTCAAGCGCGTCGGGGGCAAGCTCGGCAATCAGGGCTTCGTCGCGAAAGCACCCGCGGATGTCATCGAGAAGGAACGCGCCAAGCTCGCCGAGGCGGAACTGGCGCTGGGCAAACTGCGCGAGCAGCGCGAGCGCATGGCGACGCTGTAACGCCCACCATCGCCCGGGCCTTCCGCGCCCGGGCGTGCGCTGCACCCTTACCGTGCAATCTGCGGCATCGATGTAGGCACCACGGCTCTGCGGAGCAGGCCGACGGGTCACAAAAAAGAATGGAGCGCTTTGATGTACCTGTTAATGGCTGTGGTGTTCGTCATCGGCTACCTGTGCATCGCACTGGAGCATCCTCTCAAGATCGACAAAGCGGCGTCGGCGATCCTCACCGCCGTACTGACCTGGACGATTCTGGTCCTCGGCGCGGACCACATCCTGCCGCTTATTCCCCAGGACGGCCACGCCGCGCATAGCGGCTCGGACCTGGTGATCGAGGCACTGCGTCATCACCTCGGCGAGATTTCCGAGATCCTGTTCTTCCTGCTCGGCGCGATGACCATCGTCGAGCTGGTCGATTCCCACGAGGGATTCAAGGCCATCACTGACCGCATCCAGACACGCAAGCGCGTTCATCTGCTGTGGATCATCGGCTTCCTGACGTTCTTCCTTTCCGCGGCACTGGACAACCTGACCACCACCATCGTGATGGTGTCGCTGCTGCGCAAGCTGGTACGTGGCCGGCCCGAACGCTGGCTGTACGTCGGCGTCGTGGTGATCGCCGCGAATGCCGGCGGTGCCTGGTCGCCAATCGGCGACGTCACCACCACCATGCTCTGGATCGGCAGCCAGATCAGCGCGACCGGCGTGATCACCGCGCTGTTCCTGCCAAGCCTGGTTTGCCTGCTGGTACCCCTGACGGTACTGAGCTTTCGTCTCAATGGCGATGCACCTCGCCCCCGACCGCGGGCCCACCTGGCCGAAGAGCGTAGCCCGACCACTGCCTTCGAGCGCAACCTCGTGCTGGCGCTGGGCATCGGCGCACTGATGTTCGTGCCGGTATTCAAGACGGTGACCCACCTGCCGCCATACATGGGCATCCTGTTCGGCCTCGGCGTGCTGTGGCTGGCGACCGAAATCATCCACCGCGGCAAGAATGATGAGGACAAGCATCCGTTGTCGGTCGTCGGCGTGCTGCGCAAGGTCGACACGCCGAGCGTGCTGTTCTTCCTCGGCATCCTGCTGGCCGTCTCGGCGCTGGCCACCGCGGGCCACCTGACCCAGGTGGCGAGCGGCCTGGAATGGGCGTTCGGCAACATTTATGCGATCAACTACGCGATCGGGCTGCTCTCGGCGGTCGTCGACAACGTGCCGCTGGTGGCTGGCGCGATGAAGATGTACCCGTTGGTGAGCCCGACAATGCTCGAAGGCGCCGCAGCGGAGCAGACCGGCTGGCTGTCTCAATTCATCGTCGACGGCACCTTCTGGGAAATGCTCGCCTACTGCGCCGGCACCGGTGGCAGCACGCTGATCATCGGCTCGGCCGCAGGGGTTGCCGCGATGGGCATGGAGAAGATCAGTTTCATCTGGTACATCAAGCGCGTCAGCCTGCTGGCCTTCCTTGGCTATTCGGCCGGAGCGGCGACCTACCTCGGCATGCTGGCCCTGTCATGAGTGAGGAGACGATGAGCGCGAGCAAGACCCGAACCAGCTTCTACCGCCGTCTTTACGTCGCCTGGCTGATCGACAGCGGCACCGCCACCAGCGTGCCGGCGCTGATGGAGAACACCGGCATGCCGCGACGTACCGCCCAGGACACCCTGGCGGCGCTGGGCGAACTGGATATCGAGTGCGTCTTCGAGCAGGACGACGGTGAGCGCCACAATGCCGGTCACTATCGCATACGCGACTGGGGCGCCATCGATCGCACCTGGGTCGAGCGCAACCTGCCGCGCATCCGGGGCGTGCTCGGGTATCGTTGACCCGACTGCCTCGACGCAGCGCGGCGAAGATATGGGACAATGGGCGCCGGATCACCTGCCCCGCCCCGCCCATGTCTTCCAACAAAAAGCCCCATCCTTCATTCAACGCCTCCGCCCCGACGCGTCCGGCGCTGCACCCGCGCAACCGTCACAGCGGGCGCTACGATTTCGCCGCACTGATTGCGGGTTGCCCAGCGCTGGCCGAGTTCGTCGTGATCAATCCGTACGGCAAGGAAAGCATCGACTTCGCCGATCCCGCTGCGGTGCGGGTGTTCAATCGCGCGTTGCTTAAGCAGTTTTACGGCATCGAGCACTGGGACATTCCGCCCGGTTACCTCTGCCCGCCCGTGCCTGGGCGCGCCGACTACCTGCACGGCGTGGCCGATCTGCTGGCTGAAGACAACGATGGCGCGATTCCTCGCGGCACCGCGGTCCGGGTGCTGGATGTGGGTACGGGGGCCAATTGCATCTATCCGCTGATCGGCCTGCATGAATATGGCTGGCGCTTCACCGGGTCGGACATCGATTCGGTCGCCCTCGCCGCCGCCGAAACCGTGATCAAGGCCAACGGGCTGGAAAAATCGATCGGCCTACGTCGGCAAGCGGATCCGCGAAAGATCTTCGAGGGCATCGTGCAAGACGCCGATCGCTTCGACATCAGTCTCTGCAATCCCCCCTTTCACGCTTCGGCGCAAGAGGCGACCCAGGGCAGCCAGCGCAAGTGGCGCAACCTGGGCAAACTCGACCCCAAGCGCAAACTGCCGGTGCTGAATTTCGGCGGGCAGGCGGCAGAACTCTGGTGTGAAGGTGGCGAGGCGGCATTCATCGCGCGGCTGGCGCAAGAGAGCCGCACGTTCGCCGATCAGGTGTGCTGGTTCAGTACGCTGGTGTCGAAAGGCGGCAACCTGCCGCCCTTGTTAGCGCGCTTGAAGCGGCTGGGAACCGAGCGCGTAGAGGTCCAGCCGATGGCCCAGGGACAGAAGCAGAGTCGCTTCGTCGCCTGGACCTATCTCGATCAGGACAGCCGCAGCGCCTGGCGTCAGCGCAGAGGCTAGACCTCTGGGTGGATGTCAGACCGCTACGTCCCAGAGTTGCTTGTCCTTCAGGGACAGCGTCTGGATATAGCGCGGCTCACCATTGATCTCTTCGAGCTCGGTCATACCGGCCAACTCGCCCACCACGCGGTATCGCTTACCGGCCGCCTTGTCCTTGAGCGGGTAGAGTTTAGCGATTTGCTGAGCAAGTTCGGTGAGGGTGGACATGGTTCAACTACTCCAAAAAACTGCATGCGGCAGCGTTTTACTCGTTATTGGTGACAGTTCCGCGACAACGCCTGAGGCTGCGGCAATGACAAGAATCTCATCACTGAATGCTGCAATCCGCCCACAGGCACACCCGATACTCAAGCTTTGAGCGAAGCGGCGCGATTTGATTCCACGAATCGTGCCAGCCATGCCAATACGGTTATCAAGCCGGCTTTCCGCAAAGCCGCAGAGCATGGCCTTTCAACATCGCAAAACGTCTGCCTGGCAGGCCCGAAGGCCGCATGATACCGAGCCTCCAGCAGGATTGAAGGCCTTGGGCGACCCGCCGCACCACCGTCCATCCGATTGTTTTTCCCGACTGCCCGAAGCCAGTGCCAGCACCCGGTGCCCGGGTCGCTGAGGTACACTTCGCGGTTTGATGATCCGCCCCGAGCGGCCTTGCTATACGAGTAGATCCCATGCCGATTCGCCACTGCATCGTCCACCTTATCGAGAAAAAACCCGACGGCACGCCCGCCGTGCTGCACGCACGCGACAGCGAGCTGGGCGACTCCCAGGCGATGGAAAACCTGCTGGCGGACCTCAACGAAAGCTATAACGCCAAGCAGGGCAAGGCCTGGGGTTATTTTCACAGCGAGTCGGGGGCCTATCCGTTCAGTGGCTGGCTCGGCCAATACCTCGAAAGCGCCCAGGATTTCACCGCGTTCAGCCGCCAGGCGGTCGAGCACCTGCAGAAGCTGATGGAGGAATCGAACCTCTCCACCGGCGGTCATGTGCTGTTCGCTCACTACCAGCAGGGCATGACGGACTACCTGGCGATCGCCCTGCTGCACCACAGCGAAGGCGTGACGGTCACCGAATCCCTGGAGGTGGCGCCGGCCAAGCACCTTGACCTGAGCCAGCTCCACCTGGCGGCACGGATCAACCTCTCCGAATGGCAGAACAATCGCCAATCCAAGCAGTACATCTCGTTCATCAAGGGCAAGAACGGCAAGAAGGTCTCGGAGTATTTCCGCGACTTCATCGGTTGCCAGGAAGGCGTCGACGCGCCAGGCGAAACGCGCACCCTGCTCAAGGCCTTCAGCGACTACGTCGAAAGCGAGGACCTGCCCGAAGAACAGGCGCGACAGAAGACCACCGCACTGGTGGATTACGCCAGCACCCAGGCCAAGCTCGGCGAACCCATGACCCTGGAAGAATTGTCCGGGGTCATCGACGAGGAACGGCCAAAGGCGTTCTACGAGCACATCCGCAACAAGGATTACGGGCTGTCTCCCGAGATTCCGCCGGACAAGCGCACGCTCAACCAGTTTCGCCGCTTCACCGGACGCGCCGAAGGCCTGTCGATCAGTTTCGAGGCCCACCTGCTGGGCTCGAAGATCGAATACGACGAAGCGCGCGACATGCTGATCATCCGCCAGCTGCCGACCCAGCTCGTCGACCAGCTCAAACGTCGCAAGGACTAGCGTTCGAGGCGAACGTGTCCTCGCGCTTCGCCCGCTCGGTGCCGTTTCCGAAGGACCATTTTCCCCCTGGCCGAAGCTTCGGTTCGCTGTCGCTTGGCTGAACAGAACGAAAAAGCTGTCACTGCGAAGGGATAAATGGAACCGTTTTCCAGTCACATGGCCTGGCCAGAGCGGTTGCTCGCCCCGAAACGGTAAGGATATTCAATGGATTGGCTTCACCTTGTGGTTCTGTCCCTGCTCCAGGGCATCACCGAGTTCATCCCGGTTTCGTCTTCGGCTCATCTGATTCTGCCTTCCCAGGTCCTCGGCTGGCCCGATCAGGGCCAGGCCTTCGACGTCGCGGTACACGTCGGCACGCTGTTGGCCGTGCTCATCGCCTTCCGCCATGAGGTGGCTACCACGTCACGCGGCTGGTGCCGGCACGTCTTCAGGCAACAGGCGAGCCCCGAGAGCCGGCTCGGCTGGGCAATCATCATCGGCACCATCCCGGCCGGCCTGATTGGCGTCCTGATGGAAAGCTACATCGAGACCTACACCCGCTCGATGCTGGTGATCGCGGCAAGCACCATCGTGTTCGGCCTGGTGCTCTGGTGGGCGGACGTACACGGCAAGCGGGTCGTCGAACTCGATCAACTGACCTGGAAACGTGCCCTGTTGATCGGCATCGCCCAGGCCCTGGCGCTGATTCCGGGCACTTCCCGCTCGGGCATCACCATGACGGCGGCGCTGCTGCTGGGCTTCACCCGTCAAGCGGCGGCGCGTTTCTCCTTCCTGCTGTCGATCCCGCTGATTCTCGCTGCGGGCGGGCTCAAGGCGGTGGAACTGGCGCAATCGGGCACCGATGCACAATGGGCAGATGTCGCCTGGGGCGCCGGCCTGTCGTTCGTGTCGGCATTTCTCTGCATTAAGCTGTTCCTCGCCGCGCTGGACAGGCTCGGTATGCTGCCGTTCGTGATTTACCGGCTGGTCCTCGGCGTGGTGCTGTTGATCATCGCCTTCATGCTCTGAGGCTAGACGGGCCGCCCACTTGCAGCCCGTCCCTCGGCTCAGCGGGCTTCGATCCGGTAGCCGTTACGCGGGAAGTGCACGTGCAGCGTCCCCGCCCGCTCGTCTTCGCGGCGCAGCACCAGGGTTTCGGCGTCGGTATAGACCAGTTCACCCTCGACCGGATCGACTCCGTAGTCCACCGCGGCAATGGACACCGCCTGCCCTGGGGCGAATCCGTTAGGGTCGCGGAATTCGCTGGCTGGCAGGTCGCCAGGCGCCGCATTGCGCGCCACCTCGACCGCCTCGCCCGACGAGAGCTCGGTGAACGAGCCATGCCCGACACTCAGCACTCGTCCAAGCCAGGCGGCGATGTGCGGGTAGTCGTCGACCAGCGGCGAGGTCACCGTGTTGCCCTTGAGGAACCACAGGCAATGCGCCACGGCGATATCGGCGAGCGACGGCGCACCGAGCAGGTATTCGCCGGAGCTGCGTGACAGTTGCTGCTCCAGCCGGCCCATCAGGGTCGGCCACTGGTGCTTGGCCTGCTCGAGCGGCACCCGACTGACGTTGCCACCACTGAACAGCGCCGCGCGGTCCTTGCTGAAGACCTGTACGAATTCGGCCGGGGCCTTGGCGAAGCGGGCCGCCATCGAGTCGGGCTGGAATACCAGGCTGACCGCCGTGAGAAAGAGGGTCGAGTCGGCCCACTGGGCCAGCTGTGCGACGACGAACTCTTGCCCTTCCGGAAACAGGGCCGGGGTCGCCTTTTCCGCTTCCAGGCGCCGCGCGATCATCGCCGTGTCGCAGTAGATATCGGCGCCGACCTGCAAGACCGGAGTCCGCCGATAGCCGCCGGTCAGGGCCGTCAGGTCCGGCTTGGGCATCACCGGCGGAATGCTGACCGAACGCCAGGACAGTTGCTTGAAGCCGAGCATGAGCCGGGCCTTTTCGGCGAACGGGGATGTCGGATAGTGGTGCAGGATCAGATCGTGCATGACGGGCTCCGCAGATTTCTTCTTGGACGGGCAGCTTACCCGCCCCGCAGGCCCTGGCCTATCGCTTCAGGCGATTACCGGATCATTCAGCAAGGCGGGGTCCGCGGCGGACACCAGCGCTTCCTTCGCTGACTTGCGCAGCTGTTTGATCGAGCGCTCACGCCGTAGCGCATCGCCCTTGCTCGTGCAGGGCTCCACGTACACCAGTGCGACGGCCGGACTGGAATGGAAGAAGCGCGCACCGCGCCCGCGCTGGTGTTCGGCGAAGCGGCGCTGCGCATCGTCGCTGATGCCGCAGTAGAGCGCGCCATTGGCGGCACGCACCAGATAGACGAACCAGGGTTTGATGGGGCTGTCGGTCATGGCGAAGAGCTAATGTCAGCCGAAACGGCAATGGAGAAAAGGCCTGCAAGCTTGCATGAAGCAGCTAGGATTAACCAAGGCCTACGGATACCGGAACTACGCGTACGCTTCCCCAGGATTAAGCCGGCGTCTTCGCGAGGTGTGAAAAGCCTCGCGACATCCAGGGAAAAACGCGTGCAGGCGTCACATTTTTATTGCTCGACAGGAATTGTTTCTCTCTATCGAGTCTTTTATAAATTTCCACTTGCAACGCTCCAAAAATCGGCTATATGCAGCGCCCTTTAACCTACCGTTCGGGCTGCAGCCCTCCAAGTCAAAGGGATGCACCGGATACACATCTGAAGCAGGTGCCCGCCGCCCCCCGATCGAGGGGACGAGCAGGACACCGAAACTGAGGTGACGGCTAGCAGAGCGCGGCCTGCGTGTCCAGATATGGAGCCCGATCACCTTTGCGTATACTGCGCCGATGTTTGCCCAAACCGCGTTCCGCAAGCGCTGCACCGCCTGGCTGTTGGCGACCGGAATCTTCCTGATGCTTGGCAGCTGCGCCGTAGAGCCCAGCGAGCTCGAGCGCATTCAGGAGGAAGGCGTCCTGCGCGTGATCACCAGGAACAGCCCCTCGACCTACTTCCAGGATCGCAACGGCGACGCTGGTTTCGAATATGAACTAGCCAAGCGCTTCGCGGCCCACCTGGGCGTCGATCTGCAGATCGAAACGGCCGATAACCTCGACGACATCTTCTACCGCCTCAACCGCCCGAACGGCCCCGCTCTGGCCGCCGCCGGCCTGGTCGCGAGCGATGTGCGCAGGGACCAGGTGCGCTTCACCCACCCCTATCTTGAAGTCACCACCCAGGTGATCTACCGCAAGGACCAGCAACGACCCCGACGCCCCGAAGAACTGGTCGGCCGGCGCATTCTCGTACTCAAAGGCAGCGTTCATGCCGAGCGGCTGCGAGCCATGCAAGCCGAGCTGCCGGGCCTGCAGTTCGAAGAGTCCGACGCCTTCGAAGTGGTGGACCTGCTGCGCATGGTGGACGAAGGTCAGATCGACCTGACGTTGGTCGAATCCAACGAGCTGGCGATGAACCAGGTCTACTTCAGCAACGTGCGCTCCGCCTTCGATCTGGGCGAATCCACCAACCTGGTGTGGATGTTGGGCCAAGGCGAAGACGACAGCCTGCTAGCCGCAGCGAACGAATTTCTCGATAAAGCACGAAAGAACGGCACCCTGCAGACCCTGCGCGAACGCTATTACGGCCACGTCGACGTGCTCGGCTATGTCGGTGCCTACGCCTTCGCCCAGCACCTACAACAGCGCTTGCCGCGCTACGAGAAGACCTTCCGCGAGACCGGCCGCAAGCATGGCGTCGACTGGCGCCTGCTGGCCGCGATCGGCTACCAGGAATCCCACTGGCAGCCCGAAGCCACCTCCAAGACCGGCGTTCGCGGACTGATGATGCTCACCCTGCGCACCGCCAACGCCATGGGCGTCTCCAACCGGCTCGACCCGGTGCAGAGCATCGAGGGCGGCGGCAAGTATTTCGTGAAGATCCACAACGGCCTACCCGACAGCATCCAGGAGCCTGACCGGACCTGGTTCGCGCTGGCGGCCTACAACGTTGGCGGCGGTCACCTCGAGGACGCGCGCAAGCTCGCCGAGGCCGAAGGCCTGGACCCCAACAAATGGCTGGACGTGAAACAGATGCTGCCGCGTCTCGCCCAGAAGCAGTGGTACAGCAAGACCCGCTACGGGTACGCGCGCGGCGGCGAACCGGTGCATTTCGTGGCCAACATCCGCCGCTATTACGACATCCTCACCTGGGTGACGCAGCCGCAAATGGAAGGCGGCCAGCTGGTCAACGGCGAAATGCACGTGCCGGGCATCTACGCCGGCGAGCCGCAAGAAACGCTGCCGCCCCTCTGACACGAGGGCAGCGCCCTCAGTAACGCCCGATCGCGGCGAACGTCGCTCCGGTCCGTTCGGCCAGCACCTCGGCCTGCAACTCCACCTCAAGACCGCGCCGACCAGCACTCACGTAGATCGATGCGTGCGCCCTGGCCGAGTCATCGATAAAGGTGCGCAAACGCTTCTTCTGCCCCAGCGGGCTTATCCCTCCGACCAGATAGCCAGTCGCGCGCTGCGCTGCCTGCGGGTCGGCCATGTCGACTTTCTTCACACCAGCCGCCTGCGCCAGGGCCTTGAGGTCAAGATTGCCCACCACGGGCACCACCGCGACCAGCAGTTCGTTCTTCTCGCTCGCCACCAGCAGGGTCTTGAACACCCGGGCTGGGTCCAACCCGAGCTTTTCGGCGGCTTCGAGGCCATAGGACGGGGATTTGGGGTCATGGGTATAGCTGTGGACCCGGTGTTCGGCACGGGCCTTCTTCAGCAGATCGATGGCAGGCGTCATGTTCGATAATGAAAGGCGGGTAAGGCCTCTACAGTAGCCCAGCGACACCGCGTCATCCAGCCCCGCTCCTGGCGGCGATCCTGCCCGTACGACTGCGGATCGCCGCTTTTTCGCTTGTGCTGATCGCGAGAATAGTCACTGGAACTCTACCCCACAGTGTCGGCCGCGGTTGACCAAGGGCGCTCTTGGCGCGGCGAACTTTACTGGCGGAGCCGGGCCCAATCCGAATGACCCACGAGGATGCTGCCGCTCGTACCCGTGCGACCGGCCTAGTCTGGTTCGAAAGCGAAAACAGCGTTTCATCATCGACGACAGGTGTTTCCATGACCCGGACCCCTCATGCGCCACTGGCGGAAGTCTACGACCTGGCCGTCGTGGGCGGTGGCATCAATGGCGTGGGCATCGCCGCAGACGCGGCCGGTCGTGGTCTGTCGGTGTTTCTCTGCGAGGCGGAGGATCTGGCTCAGCACACCTCCTCGGCCAGCAGCAAGCTGATCCATGGGGGCTTGCGCTACCTGGAGCTCTACGAGTTCCGGCTGGTACGCGAGGCGCTGGCCGAGCGGGAGGTTTTGCTCGCCAAGGCACCCCATATCGTATTCCCCATGCGTTTCGTCCTGCCGCACCGCCCGCACCTGCGGGCGGCCTGGATGATTCGCGCCGGCCTGTTTCTCTACGATCACCTCGGCAAGCGCGAGAAGCTGCCGGCTTCGCGCGGCCTACGCTTCGGCGCCGACAGCCCGTTGAAGGCCGAGATTCACCACGGTTTCGAATATTCCGATTGCTGGGTCGATGACGCCCGGTTGGTAGTGATCAACGCCATTGCCGCCCGAGAAAAAGGAGCGCACCTGCATACCCGCACCCGCTGCGTCAGTGCCCGGCGCAGCAAGGGCCTCTGGCACCTGCACCTCGAGCGAGCCGACGGCAGCCTCTACTCGGTACGGGCGCGCGGACTGGTCAATGCGGCGGGGCCCTGGGTCGCCCAGTTCATCCGCGAAGACCTCAAGCAGACCTCGCCATACGGGGTTCGCCTGATCCAGGGGAGCCACCTGATCGTGCCGCGCCTATACGAGGGCGATAACGCCTACATTCTGCAAAACGAAGACCGCAGGATCGTCTTCGCCATCCCCTACCTGGAACGCTTCACGCTGATCGGCACCACCGACCGCGAATACCTGGGCGATCCGGCGCGGGTGCGCATCGGCGCGGACGAGATGGACTATCTGCTGGACATCTGCAACGCCCATTTCAAGCGTCAACTGCAGCGCAGCGACATCATTCACAGTTACTCGGGCGTGCGACCGCTGTGCGACGACGAGTCGGACGAGCCGTCGGTGATCACCCGCGACTACACCCTGTCGCTGGCCGCGCACCCGGGCGAGGCACCGTTGCTGTCGGTGTTCGGCGGTAAGCTGACCACCTACCGCAAGCTCGCCGAGGCCGCGCTGGCGCAACTGCGACCCTGGTTCCCCCACATGCGATCGCCCTGGACTGCCCGCGCACCGCTCCCCGGTGGCGAAGCGGTGTCCTCCATCGACGGGCTGGTCGCCGAGCTGCGCGCCGCGCACCCCTGGCTTCCCGAGCCGCTGGCGCGGCGCTGGGCGCGCAGCTATGGCAGCCGCAGCTGGGTGGTGCTGCAGGACGCCGCCTCGCTTGGCGACCTGGGCCAGTGCTTCGGCGCGGACCTCCATGCCCGCGAGGTCGACTATCTGGTCGCAGAGGAATGGGCCCAGAGCGCCGAAGACATCCTCTGGCGACGCAGCAAGCTCGGCCTTTTCATGCAACCCCAGGAGCAGCTCGCCCTGGCACGCTATCTCGACGAACGCCCCCTGGACACCCTGCCTCCTTTCGAACTGTCGCGCCTGGCCTGACCGCGCTCGACCGCGCGCGCCGCTCAGAGTGAAGAGCGTGCAGCCAGGTGCATCGATTAACTCGTCTCATCATTGCTCGCCAGACTGCATCGCATCGCTCATGTTTGAATTGTTGGCCCCGGCGGGTTTCTAACCCTGAGCCCCGAAGGAAGAGCGCTCACGATGACCGATCCGCAGCCTGAAAACCTCGAATCCGTATTGCAGAAGCTGGACGGCGCCGCCGACGGCGAAGATCGGGTCTCGATCGGCAGCATGCTCGAGGCTACGGGGCAGCGCAGCTTTGGCGTATTGCTGCTGGTGCCGGGACTACTGGTGCTCTCGCCGCTCTCAGGCATTCCCGGGCTGCCCACCTTCTTCGCGGTGATGATCGTGCTGGTCGCGACGCAGCTGTTGATCGGACGCCACCACTTCTGGATACCCCGCTGGCTGCTGCAACGCAGCGCCTCGCGGCGCAAGTACGACAAGGCGATGGGCTTCCTGCATCGCCTGGCCAAGCACGTGGACCGGATTCTGCGGCCGCGCCTGGAGATACTCACCACGGGCATCGCGGTACGCCTCACCGCCGTTCTCTGCGTGCTGGTCGCGATCACCATGCCGCCGCTGGAGCTGATTCCCTTCGCCAATTCGCTGGCCGGCGTGATACTGACCCTGCTCGGCCTGGGGATGATGGCGCGCGATGGCGCGATGATCCTTGCGGCCCTCGGTCTCTATGGCGTCTTGCTCTTTCTCTTCATTCAGGTGCTGTTTTGAGACTCGACAGTCATGGGAGGCTGGGACACACTTTCGTGATGAACTATGTTCATGGATAGCGAACAACGCTATTGAAACGTTTCATCTAGCGACTCACGGACGACCCGGAGACTTCCATGCTGGAAATACGCCACCTCAAGACACTTCATGCGCTGCGTGAAACCGACAGCCTTGTCGAAGCGGCCGAACGGCTACATCTCACGCAATCGGCGTTATCGCATCAGTTCAAGGAGCTGGAAGAGCGGCTCGGCGTGCAACTGTTCGTGCGCAAGACCCGCCCGGTGCGCTTCACCAGCGCCGGCCTGCGGTTGCTGCAGCTGGCCGATTCGGTGTTGCCGCAACTGCGCGCCGCCGAGCGGGACCTGGCCAGGCTGGCCGGCGGAACGGCGGGACGCCTGCACATGGCCATCGAGTGCCACAGCTGCTTCCAATGGCTGATGCCGACCATCGATCAGTTCCGCGATGCCTGGCCGGAGGTCGAGCTGGACCTGGCCTCGGGCTTTTCGTTTGCGCCGCTGCCGGCGCTGGCCCGCGGCGATCTGGATCTGGTGGTGACTTCCGATCCGGTCGAGCTGCCCGGCATCACCTACGTCCCGTTGTTCACCTACGAAGCGCTGTTGGCGGTAGCCAACCAGCATCCGCTGGCCACCCGACCGCACATCAAACCCGAGGATCTGGCCGGCGAGATCCTTATCACCTACCCGGTCGAGCGTGACCGACTGGATATCTTCACCCGTTTCCTCGAACCGGCTGACGTTGAGCCCGCCCAGGTGCGCACCTCGGAGCTGACGGTGATGATGATGCAGCTGGTGGCGTCGGGGCGCGGGGTCTGCTGCCTGCCCAACTGGGCGCTGCACGAATACAGCGCGCGTGGCTACGTGACCGCCAAGCGGCTCGGCGAGAAGGGCCTGTTCGCCACGCTGCACGCGGGCATTCGCGCCGACATGCTCGACTCCCCGTTCATGCGCGACTTCCTCCTCACCGCCAAGGACACCTCGTTCGCCACCCTCGAAGGCGTCAGCGCCGCGCCAAAAGCCAGCCGCTAGCGGACAGGCCCGCGGTTGCGCGAGCCTGCGCGGGGACGTTCAGTCCTTGCGTCGGCAGCAGAGGAACAGCCCGAACAGGCCTACCGCAATGCCGCCAGCCAGCAGCATCTTGCGATCGCCCTGCTCGCCCCCACGCCAGCCGCCGTGGATCCGACGCTGCCCCGACGGCGGATGGAACAGATTGCCCGAAGAGGTCGGCAGACGGTCGGCGCGGCCCAGCGCCATGCCGGTCAGCAGACCGTTGATGCGGTCGAAGCCAGGCGTGAGGAAATGCGCCATGCGCAACAGAGTGGCTGTCGCGCCGACCGTGGTGGTGCGACGTGGGCGCATCGCCAGATCGACCATGGCAGTCGCAACGCGGCGTGGGTCGTACAGCGGTGGCGGTGGCTGCAGCGAGCGCCCGGCATAGTTGCCGCCGTCGCGGAAACCGGGGGTATCGACCACGGCCGGATACACGTCGCAAACATGGATATCGGGCCATTTCGCCAGCTCCCCGCGTAAGGCTTCGGAAAAGCCTCGCAAGCCGTACTTGGCCGCCGAATAGGCCACCGCGAAGGGCTGCGCCACCCAACTGCCAACCGACAAGGTATTGATCAGCACCCCGGAATTTTGCTGCTTGAAATAGGGCAGCACCACGTGGGCGCCGCGCAGGTAGCCAAGCAGGTCGGTCTGCACCACCTGCTCGTGGGCATCGAGCGGCGTCTCGTCGAACGCGCCGACCGCCCCGACACCGGCATTGTTGACCCAGACATCGATGCGGCCCTGGCCGAACGCCGCCGCGGCGGTGCCGAGCGCCTCCATCGAATCGCTGGAGGTGACGTCGGTGGGCACGGCAATCGCCTCGGCGCCGAGGCGCTCGCATTCGCCTACGGCATCGTTCAGGGCTTGCTCGTCGCGCGCGGCCAGTACCAGCCGCGCACCGTGGCGGGCGAAGCACTGGGCTGCCGCGCGTCCGATTCCGCTGGAAGCGCCAGTGATCACCACCACCGCGCCATGAAGATTTCGCAGGCTCATCGTTCCTCCGGTTCCATTACAGTCTGTTCAGCTGACAGCTCCGGCGAGGCAAACATTCCGTCCGACTGTCCGGAGCAATGCAGATGACCGCCGGGCCGGTTAGACCATGTTCAGCGACTGCTTGCGGGTTGGCGGTGCGAAGGCGTCGTCGATGATCGCCAGCTCCTCGTCGCTCAGCTGCAGCACGGCCGCGGCGGCATTGGCGCGCAGATGCTCGGGTTTCACCGCCTTGGGAATGACGATCACACCGGGCTGGCGCAGCGCCCAGGCCAGGGCCACCGCCGCCGGTCCGACACCTTGGCGCCGCGCCACTTCGAGCAACGCTGGATGGCGCAGCAGCGCACCGCCCTGGCCGACCGGACAATAGGCCATCACGGGGATCCCCCGCTGCTGGCACCAGGGCAGAAGGTCGAACTCGATACCCCGCTCGGCCGGGTTGTAGAGCACCTGGTCCGTTGTGCAGGCGTCGACGTTAGGCAGGTCGAACATGTCTTCCAGGTCGAGATTGGAAACGCCCCAACGCCGTATCTTGCCGGCCGCCTTCAGCCGCTCGAAGCCCTCCACCGTCTCGGCCAGTGGGTAACGGCCGCGCCAGTGCAGCAGATAGAGGTCGAGGTAATCGCAGCCCAGCCGCTGCAGGCTGCGTTCGCAGGCCTCGACCACGCCCTCTCGACTGGCGTTGTGCGGGTACACCTTGCTGACCAGGAACACCCGCTCGCGGCGGCCAGCAATCGCCTCGCCGACCACACGTTCGGCGCCGCCCTCCCCGTACATCTCGGCGGTATCGATCAGGGTCATGCCCAGCTCGATGCCCAGGCGCAGGGCGGCGACTTCGCGGTCACGCTCGCTTCCGCGTTCGCCCATGTGCCAAGTGCCCTGCCCGATCACCGGTACGCAGGTGCCGTCGGCCAATTCCAGCGTACGCATCAGGCCCCCTCCTCGACGTCTTCCTGCCAGGGGTCGTAGGTGCCGAAACTCCACAGGTGGCCTTCCAAATCCCGACAGCTGAAGCCGCGGCCACCGTAGTCCTGGTCCTTGAGTTCCATGACGATCTCGGCGCCGGCCGCCTTGGCTTGCGCGTAGAGCGCATCGGCACTGTTGACGATGACGTAGATGCTCTGGGTGCTGGCGCCGACCTCGTCGGGCTGTCGCAGCAGACGGCCATATTCGCTGTCAGCCACCGGCCCGATCATCAGCATGCCGTTGCCGAACGACACCTGCGCATGAATGATCCCGACCTGCTCGTCCTCGACCACATGCTGCTGGTCGAAGCCAAAGGCGCGGTCCAGCCAGTCGAGCGCCGCGCTGACATCGCGGTAGCGCAGGCAGGGAATGAGGGTCGCCGTGGTGTGCTTGGTGAAATGGGACATGCGCGCTCCTTGGGTTGCGGGCGCCGTGCCAGACGCCTATGCCTGTGTGACCGGCGTAGCGGCCAAACGCTCACACCAATCAACCGTAGAGGACACGAGCGATCAACCGCCCGAGCGCAGCCGCGCGGGATTGCCCATCACGGTGGCGCCAGCCGGCACGTCGCGGGTCACCACGCTGCCCGCGCCAACCAACGCATCGTCACCGATCTCGACACCGGGGAGGATGATCGCCCCGCCGCCGATCCAGACATTGCGGCCGATGCGCACGGGCCTGCCGAATTCCAGCCCGGCGCGCCGCTGCTCGGCATCGCGGGGATGGTCGGCGGTATAGATCTGCACCGCCGGGCCTATCTGGGTATCGGCGCCGATATGCACCTCGACCACATCGAGGATGACGCAATTGAAGTTGAGGAACACGCCCTCTTCGAGGTGGATGTTGTAACCATAGTCGCAGTGAAAAGGCGGCCGGATCACCGCACCGCGCCCGACCGAGCCAAGGCGCTGCTCCAGCAGCGTGCGGCGCTCGGCAGGCTCCGCCGCGAGGGCGGCGTTGTAACGAACCATCCAGGCCTTGGCCGCGGTCTGGTCGGCCTGTATTTCGGCATCGCCGGGGCTGTAGAGCTCTCCGGCCAGCATCTTCTGTTTTTCGCTCAGGGTCATGGCCCCTCCGATTGGTAAATGCTGTTGCAGAGGCATCCTTGCCGCGAAGGCAACGGTCAATTTCCTTCGTGCGTCTTAATCGCAACAGTCTGACTGGAGATAATCCTTCTACTTTTTATAGCGCTTGTTCTGGAGCGCAGGTCTTTTTGGAGGTTTCATGAAAATTCTGCTGATCAACGGCGCCAAGGAATTCGCCCATTCGGCGGGGCGTTACAACCACACCCTGCATGACATCGCCCGTGGCGAGCTCGCCGAACTGGGCCATGAGGTACAGGAGACCCAGGTCGATGCCGGTTACGACATCGAAGCCGAAGTCGCCAAGTTCCTCTGGGCCGACGTGATCATTTATCAGATGCCCGGCTGGTGGATGGGTGCGCCCTGGATCGTCAAGAAGTACCTCGACGAAGTCTTCACCGCCGGTCACGGCACGCTCTACGCCAGCGATGGCCGCAGCCGCAACGATCCGAGCCGCCACTACGGCAGCGGCGGGCTGCTGCAGGGTCGCCGCTACATGCTCTCGCTGACCTGGAACGCACCCCAGGCCGCCTTCGACGAGCCAGGCAACTTCTTCGAGGGGCGAGGCGTCGACGGCGTCTACTTCCCGTTCCACAAATCCCAGGAATTCCTCGGCCTGCAGGCTCTGCCGACGTTCCTCGCCACCGACGTGATCAAAGCACCGGACATCGAAGGCGACATCGCCGCCTACAAGGCGCACCTGCACGAAGTCTTCGGCCCTAGCAGCTGAGTTGACGCACCGTCGCGATGCAGTCTCTGCGTCTTGCGCTCCATAATGGAACACAAGGCGCCGGGCGCCGTCCCTGTCCGTGCGTCTACGGCTGGCTGAGCGTCATCCCGGCCCAACCGTAAAACAGAACGCACCGCGCCTCGCAGCGCCTCCCATACGCCCCGTTCGTTGAAGCCGCAGCGAGTTGGCATTCTTTTTTCATGGAGCAAGCCAAACACGCAAGCCGGGACTCCTAGTCCTTTAAGCCTTGCCGACATCCGCGCCTCGATGGCGCCAGGTAAAGAAGCCTGATCACCAGCCTGCTGGTCGATCAGGCTTTTTTTTGGACGCGAACAAATGCCCCGTACCTTTTCCATCGGTCTGCTGCTCTCCACCGACGGTACCTATCGCCGAATGGGCAGCCATGCGCTGGCCGGCGCCCGCGACGCACTGGCCGAAATCAACGAGGACGCGCGCCACGGCTTCCAGCTGCACGCTACCCACATCAACCCGCAAGGCCAGCTCGGCCGCTACGGCGAAGGCGCCGCCGCGCTGATGGGCGCGGGCATCCGCCACCTGTTCGGCACCATCACTTCGGCAAGCCGCAAGGAAATCATCCCAGACCTGGAACAGCGCTCAGGACTGCTCTGGTACGCCTGCCCCTACGAAGGCTTCGAAAGCAGCGAAAATGTGCTCTACCTCGGCGGCTGCCCGAACCAGACACTAATCCCGCTGCTGCGTTACGCGCTACGTACCTTCGGACGACGCGCCCAGCTGATCGGCTCGAACTATGTATGGGGCTGGGAGAGCAACCGCATCGCCCGCGAGGCGCTGCTGGCGGCCGACGGCGAGGTGCTGGCGGAAAAGTATTTCCACCTCGGTTCGACCGCCTTCGCCGAGTCGATCAAGGCCATGATGGCCGACCCGCCGGCCTTCATCCTCAACAACCTGGTGGGCGAGTCGTCCTACGCCTTCCTGGCCCAGCTCGATCAGGCCTGCGGGCTGGGGGGGCTCAGCCTGCCGGTGCTCAGCTGCAACCTCACCGAGGCGGAACTGGACGAACTGGGCACGCTGGACAACCTGCGACTGCTCTCCTGCGGGCCCTTCTTCGAGGCGGTCGATCCGCTGTTCAGCCAACGCCAGCAGCAACGACACGGGCTCCAACGCTGCTCGCACTATTACACCGGTGCCTACACCGCCGTGCATCTGTTCGCCCGGGCCCTGCAACACACCGGCGACGATCGCCCCGAAGCGATTACCGACTACCTGCATCAGGCCGCCCTGCCAACCGCGCTCGGCGCGTTGCGCATTTCGCCACACAACAACCACACCAGCCTGCCCAGCCACATCGCCGAGCTGCAGAACGGGCGCTTCTGCCTGCTGCACAGCGAGGCGGGCGTGGTGGCACCGGACCCCTATCTGACCGCCACCGACCTGAACGACCTGCGCCCCATGCGCGCGACCACGCCGTTCCAGCTGAGGATCGTTAAATGAGCCTGCTCAAACGCCCGGATTTCGAAAGCGGCCGACTGCTGCTCATCGATTGCGAAGAGCGCACCCTCAGCGCCCTGCACAAGAGCCTGCAGCGCCTGGGCATCACCGCGCTGGCATCGACCGCCGATGCGCCCGTGGCGCTGGAGCACTGCTTCGCCGCGGTGGTCGAGCTCGAACATTTCGCCAGTCCGCAAACTCTGCGCCAGCTGGAAGCGGCCGGGGTCCCGCTGATCGCGCTGACCGCCCACGAAACCCTGTCGCAGATCCAGCGCGCCATCGAACTGGGCGCCACCGCGCTGCTGAACAAGCCGATCACCCAGGGCTCGGTCTACACCACGCTGATGATGGCCATCGGTCTGCAGCAGCGCCTGGCCGCCGAGCGCGACGAGCGCCTGGTCCTGCAGCGGCGTCTGTCGTCCGCTCCGTTGCTGGCGCAGGCGCTGGCCCGCCTGATGGCCGAGCATGGCATCGACGAGGCAGCGGCCTACGAGCGGTTGCGCGGGTTGTCGATGCGTCTGAACCGAAGCCTCGAATCGCTCTGCGTCGAACTGGCGAACGACCGCGCGCCAGTGCCGTCCACCGGTATCCCGCGAGGCGGCCGATGAACACTCTGCTCGCCCTGTGCCGGCGACCCTCGGTGGCCGTTTCGCTGCTGCTGATCCTGATCATCGTGGTGCTGGCGATATTGGCCCCCTGGGTCAGCCCTTACGATCCGTCCGAGCAGTTCATCGAAGGCCTGTCGATGGAAGGCGCCCCGCTACCGCCGGACGATACCTATTGGCTGGGCACCGACCTGCTCGGCCGCGACCTGCTCTCGCGCCTGATCCATGGCGCTCGCACCTCTCTATTCATCGGCCTGGTAGCCAACGGCCTGGCAGTGCTGATCGGCACCCTTGTCGGCCTGACCGCCGGCTTCCTGCGCGGCTGGCTGGGTAGCGTCTTGATGCGTTTCACCGACCTGATGATGGCCTTCCCGGCGCTGCTGCTGGCGATCGCCCTGGCGGCGATCTTCCAGCCGAGCGTGTGGATCGTCGCGCTGGTGATCGCCATGGTGAACTGGGTGCAGATCGCCCGGGTGATCTATTCGGAAACCGTCGCCCTCGGGGCACGGGACTTCGTTGCGGTCGAGCGCACCCTGGGCGCCAGTTCGCTGCGCATTCTGTTCTCCCACCTGCTGCCGCATCTGCTGCCAACCATTCTGGTCTGGGCGACGCTCGGCATTTCCACGACAGTGCTGCTGGAAGCAACGCTTTCCTACCTCGGCGTCGGGGTGCAGCCGCCCACGCCAAGCTGGGGCAACATCATCTTCGAGAGCCAGACCTACTTCAGCGAGGCGCCCTGGCTGGTGTTCATTCCCGGCGCGGCGATCATCCTGCTGTCGCTGGCCTTCAACCTGGTTGGCGACGCCCTGCGCGATGAGCTCGACCCGACACTGGTGGGGAGACGCTGATGTCTGTCTTCATCCTGCGCCGCCTCGGCTACGCACTGCTGATCCTGTTCGGCGTCACCTTCATCACCTACCTGTTGCTGTTCATGCTCCCGGCCGATCCGGCCCGGCAGATCGCCGGGCGCAGCGCGACGCCTGAAGTGGTTGCCGGCATCCGTACGCAGCTCGGCCTGGATCTGCCCTTCTACGAACAGTACGGGCGTTACCTCGTCAAGCTGGTGCAGGGCGACCTCGGCCGCTCCTACATCCAGCGCAGCGAAGTCGCCGAACTGATCGGCTCGCGCCTGCGACCTTCGCTGGAACTGATGGCGGCCGGTATCGGCTTCGAGCTGCTGATCGGCATCGGCCTGGGCGTCATTGCGGCGCTGCGCCGCGGCGGCGTGGCCGACAAGATCCTCATGGCGTTCTCCTTCATCGGCGTCTCGGCACCCCAGTTCATCGCCGCGATGCTGTTCCTCTACTTCTTCGCCATGCAGCTGGGCTGGTTCCCTCTGGGCGGTTACGGCGGGCCGGAGCATTTGCTGCTGCCGGCGCTGACGCTGGGCATCCTCGGCAGCGGCTGGTACTCGCGCATGGTGCGCTCCTCGATGATCGAGGTGCTGCACCAGGACTTCATCCGCACCGCCCGCGCCAAGGGCCTGAGCCGTGGCCGGGTGATCCTGCGCCACGTGCTGCCTAACGCGATCGTCCCGGTGATCCCGATGATCGGCATCGACATCGGCATCTTCATGGGCGGGCTGGTGGTGGTCGAGTCGGTGTTCGGCTGGCCGGGCATCGGCCAACTTGCCTGGCAGGCGATCCAGCAGGTGGACATCCCGGTGATCGTCGGCGTCACCACCGTATCGGCCGTGGCCATCGTGCTCGGCAATCTGCTGGCCGACCTGGTGATCCCACTGGTCGATCCGCGCATCGATGTGAAAAAACACTAACCAAAAGCAAGGGGCAGGAAGCATGAAGCGCAAAGCACTATCGCTGGCCATCGCGGCCACACTGTTCGCCGGCGGCCTGTTGGCCGACGAGTCGCCGGACCGGGACCCCAATGCCAAATCCGGCGGTAATGCCGTGGTGACCTACCAGAACGACGTCGCCACGCTGGATCCGGCGATCGGCTACGACTGGCAGAACTGGTCGATGATCAAGAGCCTGTTCGACGGCCTGATGGACTACAAGCCGGGCACCACCGAGCTGGTCAAGGACCTGGCCGAGGACTACAGCATCTCCGACGACGGCACCGTCTACACCTTCACCCTGAAGAAGGGCGTGAAGTTCCACAACGGCCGTGAGATGAAGGCCAGCGACGTCAAATACTCGCTCGAGCGTACCGTCAACCCGAAGACCCAGAGCCCGGGCGCCGGCTTCTTTAGTTCGATCGCCGGCTACGAGGCGATGGCCGAAGGCAAGGCCGACAGCCTCAGCGGCATCGAGGTCGTCGACGACTATCAGGTGAAGATCACCCTGAGCGAAGCCAACGCCACCTTCCTCCATGTCATGGCGATCAACTTCGCCTCCGTCGTGCCCAAGGAAGCGGTCGAGCAATGGGGCGAGGATTTCGGCAAGCATCCGGTCGGCACCGGCGCCTTCAGCCTCCAGGACTGGAAGCTCGGCCAGCGCCTGGTGTTCAAGAAGAACCCGGACTACTTCAACAAGGGCCTGCCGTACCTGGACGGCATCACCTTCGAAGTCGGCCAGGACCCGAGCGTCGCCCTGCTGCGCCTGGAAAAAGGCGAGGTCGATATCGCGGGCGACGGCGTGCCACCGGCGCGCTTCCTGCAGTTTCGCAAGGACCCGAAATTCAAGGACATGCTGGTGGTCGGCGACCAACTGCACACCGGCTACCTGACCCTCAAGACCACCCTCGCCCCCTTCGACAACCTCAAGGTGCGCCAGGCAGTGAACATGGCGATCAGCAAGGATCGCATCGTGCGCATCATCAACGGCCGCGCTACCCCGGCGAACCAGCCGCTGCCGCCTGCCATGCCCGGATACGACGAGGATTACAAAGGCTACGCCTACGACGTCGAGGGCGCGAAGAAGCTGCTCGCCGAAGCGGGCTTCAAGGATGGTTTCGACACCGAGCTGTACGTGATGAACACCGATCCGCAGCCGCGCATCGCCCAGTCGATCCAGCAGGACCTGGCCAAGGTCGGCATCCGCGCGCAGATCAAATCGCTGGCCCAGGCCAACGTGATCGCCGCTGGCAGCGAGAAGGACCAGGCACCAATGGTCTGGTCGGGCGGCATGGCCTGGATCGCCGACTTCCCGGACCCGTCCAACTTCTGGGGCCCGATCCTCGGCTGCGCCGGCGCGGTGGAAGGCGGCTGGAACTGGTCGCTTTACTGCAACAAGGAGCTCGACGCGCTGGCAGCCAAGGCCGACAGCATGGCCAAGCCGGAGCAGGAAGCCGAACGCATCGCGCTGTGGAAGAAGGTCTTCACCGACACCATGGCCGACGCGCCCTGGGTGCCGATCTTCAACGAGCAGCGCTTCTCGGTGCGCTCCGCACGCATGGGCGGGGACGACGCGCTCTATGTCGATCCGGTGCATGTGCCGGTCAACTATGACTACATCTACATCAAGGGCCAGTGACGATCCGCTAGCCACCGTGGCCGCAGCCGGACCCTTCCGGTTGCGCCCACCCTGCCCGGTTCGCCGGGCCTTCGAATCGACTGCCGGAGGCTCCATCCATGTGCCAGAACTGCCTGATCAAGACCATTCACAGCGTCCACAGCCACTTCGGCTGGGACAACAGCTTCGTCCCGGTGGAACGGGTCGCCCCCGGTACCACCCTCGAATTCCACTGCCGCGACTCGTCCAACGGCTACTTCACGCCGAACTCGGTCACCGCCGATGTGGCGAACATGCCGTTCGACAAGATCAACCCGGTCACCGGCCCGATCTTCATCGAAGGCGCAATGCCCGGCGACGTGGTCAAGGTGACCATCGACAGCTTCAAACCCTCCGGTTTCGGCTGGACGGCCAACATCCCGGGCTTCGGCCTGCTGGCCGACCAGTTCAAAGACCCAGCGCTCGCGCTCTGGCATTACGACACCCAGAGCCTGGCGCCAGCGGCCTTCGGTGAATTCGCCAAGGTGCCGCTCAAACCTTTCGCCGGCACCATCGGCCTGGCACCGGCAGAGGCCGGCCTGCATTCGGTGGTCCCGCCGCGTCGGGTCGGCGGCAATCTGGATATCCGCGACCTGGCCGCTGGCACCACGCTTTATCTGCCCGTAGAAGTCGAGGGCGCGCTCTTCTCCATCGGCGACACCCATGCGGCGCAGGGCGACGGTGAAGTCTGCGGCACCGCCATCGAAAGCCAGATGGACGTGGTGGTCACGCTGGATCTGGTCAAGGACACACCCCTCAGGGCCCCGCGCTTCAGCACCCCCGGCCCGGTCACGCGACATCTGGACAGCGCCGGCTACGAAGCCTTCACCGGCATCGCCCCGGACCTGATGCAGGCCTCGCGTGACGCCCTGTCGAACGCCATCGACTGGCTCTGCCGCGAGCACGGCATGCCGGCCGAGCAGGCCTACATGCTTTGCTCGGTGTGCGGCGATTTGCGCATCAGCGAGATCGTCGACATGCCCAACTGGGTGGTGTCCTTCTACGTGCCGAAGGTGGTGTTCGCCTGATGGCGAGCAACGCCCTGCCCTTACCGCACTGCGCAAGTCAAAGGTTTGCCGTGAACGCCTCGATACCCAACGATCGCCCCATTCTCTGCGTCGACCACCTGTCCATCGACTTCGGCCCACGCCGTGTGGTCGACGACCTGAGCTTCGCCCTGCAACCCGGCAAGACCCTGTGCATCGCCGGCGAGTCGGGCAGCGGCAAGTCGCTGACCTCACTGGCGATCATGGGTCTGCTGCCACGCGCCGCTCAGGTGCCCGAAGGCCGCATCCTGTTCGGCGAGCGTGACCTGCTCGGACTCTCAGAGCACGAGCGACGTCATCTGCGCGGCAAGCAGATCGGGATGATCTTTCAGGAGCCGATGACCTCGCTCAACCCGCTGATGACCGTCAGCCAGCAACTGATCGAAACCCTGCGCCGCCACGAACCGCTGACCCGCGACGAGGCCCGCCGTCGCGCCCGCGAAATGCTCGATGCGGTGCGCATGCCGGATGTCGAAAAACGCCTCGTCCAGTACCCCCACGAGCTGTCCGGCGGCATGCGCCAGCGGGTGATGATCGCCATGGCGATGCTCTGCCGGCCCCAGGTGCTGATCGCCGACGAGCCCACCACGGCGCTCGATGTGACCATCCAGGCGCAGATACTGGAATTGATGCGCGAGCTGCAACAGAGCTTCCACACCAGCCTGCTGCTGATTACCCATGACATGGGCGTGGTCGCCGAAATGGCCGACCAGGTGGTGGTGATGAACCAGGGTCGGATGGAGGAGCACGCGCCGGTGCGCGAGCTGTTCACCGCGCCCCAGGCGGCCTATACCCGCCGGCTGCTCGATGCGGTGCCTGTGCTGGGCACCGCGCCGCCACCGCAGCCGCTGCAAGACAACCCGGTGATGCTGCAGGTGCGCGACCTGCGGGTGCGCTTCCCGCTGCGTGGCGGCTGGCTGGAGCCCGGCAGGAACGTGCATGCGGTGGAGGACGTCAGCTTCGATCTGCGCCAGGGCGAGACCCTGGGACTGGTCGGCGAAAGCGGCTGCGGTAAGTCCACCATCGGCAAGGCGCTGATGAACATGCTCGACTACCAGGGCAGCGTGCAGCTCGAAGGCCGCGAGCTGCACGGCTTAACCGGCACGCCGCTACAGGCGGTACGGCGTGACATCCAGATGATCTTCCAGGACCCTTACGCCGCGCTGAATCCACGCAAAATGATCCTGGAGCTGGTTGGCGAGCCACTGCTGATACACGACCGGCTGCCACTCCCCGCGCGCCGCGAGCGGGTCGCCGAGCTGCTCGGCCAGGTCGATCTGCCGGCCGATGCCATGAGCCGCTACCCGCACCAGTTCTCGGGCGGCCAGCGCCAACGCATCTGCATCGCCCGCGCGTTGGCGCTGAACCCCAAGGTCATCGTCGCCGACGAGTCGGTCTCGGCGCTCGACGTCTCGGTGCAGGCGCAGGTACTCGAACTGCTCGAACGGCTGCGCGCCGAGCATGGCCTGAGCTACCTGTTCATTTCCCACGACATGGCAGTGGTCGAGCGCCTGTGCCATCGAGTGGCGGTGATGTTTTGCGGCCGCATCGTCGAGATCGGCCGCCGCGACCAGGTCCTGCACAACCCGCAACACCCCTACACCCGCCGACTGCTCGAGGCGGTGCCGATGCCGGACGTCGACCGTCGCCGGGACTTCAAGAGCCTGCTACAGGCCTTCGATGCCCCAGACCCGATCAAACCCCACGGCTTCGAGCCTCCCGTCCAGCAGTTTCGCCATGTCGGGGAAGATCATCTGGTTGCCGTGTGAGGTGTCGCGCTGGGCTGAAGGGTATTTATCCTTGAGTGCCATATCCTACGCCGCAGGTGGCAGGGCCCTACTCATGTGCATCAGGTAACGGGTCGACCCGGACGAGCGTCAGGATTTGCGAATGACGCTCTACGAGGCCCTGTCTATCACTCGTCTGGCAGGGCGTATGCGATCACGTAGTCGCCACGGTCTGGCGACTGCCGCGCGCCACCAGCGGTAATGACGATGTACTGCTTGCCGGTCTTAGGCGAGACGTAAGTCATCGGCCCCCCTTGGCTGCCTACCGGCAGGCGTGCTTTCCAAAGCTCTTTACCATCCCCCGAGCTAAACGCGCGTAGGTAATAATCTTGGGTGCCCGCTATGAATACCAGCCCGCCCTGCGTGGACAGGGTGCCGCCAAGGGTTGGCATGCCAATGGGAATCGGCAGGTGCATCTTGATCCCCAGCGGGCCGGTGTCTTCGACAGTGCCGACCGGTACCTGCCAGGCAATCTTCTGGGTCTTCATGTCGATCGCGGTCAGGGTACCGAACGGTGGCGCCTGGCACGGGATGCCTGCGAGGGAGAGGAAGCGGTTCTTGTTGACCGCGTACGGCGTACCCTTTAACGGTACGGCACCCATACCGGTATTCAGCGCTTCACCACCGGAGGAGGCCTCTGCATCGCGCTGCTGCGGTACCATCTGAACCCACAGACCTAGGCGCATGTCGTTGACGAAGATGAAGCCGTGGACCGGATCGGTCGACAGGCCGCCCCAGTTCATCCCGCCCAACGACCCAGGAAAACTCAGGGAAATATCGGTGCCCGGCGCCGTATAGAGGCCTTCATAGCGCATCTTCTTGAAGGCGATCCGGCAGAGCATCTGGTCGAACGGCGTAGCGCCCCACATATCCGACTCGGTCAGGTGTGACGCACCGATCTGCGGCATGCCGACCGACAGTGGCTGGGTGGGCGAATATGGTTCATTGGGGATATTGGCAGGGTTGACCGGGACTTCCTTCACCTCGGTCAGCGGCTGCCCAGTCTCGCGATCCAGGACATAGATCTGGCCGGCCTTGGTGCCAATCACGACGGCCGGGACCTGGGTACCATCGGCTTTGGTGAATTGGATCAAGCTAGGCTGCATGGGCAGGTCGAAGTCCCACAGGTCATTGTGGACGGTCTGGTAGACCCACTTCTCTTCGCCAGTGCTGGCGTTGAGCGCCAGTACGGAGGCGCCGTACCTGTGATCGAGCTCGGTGCGCTCTACGCCGTAGATATCGGTCGACGAGCTGCCCATCGGCAGGAACACGGTATTCATAGCGGGATCGTAGGTCATCGGCGCCCAGCTGTTGGGCGTGCTGCGCACATAGGTATTCTCGCCAGTAGGTGCGCTCCTGCCCTTAGGGTTGCCTGGGTCAAAGGCCCATCGCATTTGCCCGTTGATGACGTCGAATCCTCTGATAACGCCGCCCGGCATGTCCGCCTGGACATTGTCAGCCACGCGACCGCCTACGACTACAGTCGTCCCGGCCATCAGTGGCGGAGAAGACAGTTGGTAGTAAGAGTCAGGGACGTCCCCAAGGCCTTCTTTCAGATCGACCTGTCCATCCTCACCAAAGTCCCGGCAAAACTCGCCCGTATCCGCATCGACCGCGATGAGCCGCGCATCGACGGTATTGGTAAGCAGGCGCCGCTGACAATTTGTGCCCTCTGGTAGGGAAACCGGGACGGGAGGTGTACTGCCATCCGTAGGTGGAGTGATCTGCTCGGAGGCATCGAAGTAGGCGAGGCCGCGGCAACGCTGCCAGACCTTGGTCTGGGCATTGATTTCGTTTTTCCACAACTGCTTGCCGGTATCGGCATCCAGCGCGATCAAGTTATTGTGCGGGGTACAGATGAAGACCTTGTCACCGACCTGCAACGGCGTGAGCTGATCTTCCGCGCCATTGCCGTCGCTATCGGCAATGTCACCGGTACGGTACGTCCAAGCCGGCTCGAGCTGGCCGACATTGTCGCGATTAATCTGGTCGACGGCGGCGAAGCGGCCACCGCCGTTGTCATTGCCGTAGTGCTTCCAGTCTTGCTGCGCATTGTCAGGGTCGACGGCGGTCAATCCCGGACCATCGCCGGTTGGCGCCACGGGCGCATGGGGAATGAACATGCCCCAGCCGCCCGCAACTATGCCAATAGCCAGGAGCGCGCTCAGCGCATAGCCACCGCGTCCGGCATTAAAACCGTTAATCCGGCGCAGCGTTGGGTAGACGAGCGCAACGACCAGGCTCAACACCGCCAAAGCGTAAATTCGCGATACCAACGGCCAGAACTCCAGCCCCGCATCGACCAAGGCCCAGATGACCGTGACCAGCATCACGGCCGCAAACAGCCAGGCGCCCATCAGGCGACCTTTGAACAGCAGCACCGCCGAGAGGGTCAGGCCAATACCGGCCAGCACGAAGTACAGGGAACCCCCCAAGGTGGCGAGATAGGCACCGCCTGCCAAGAATGGCAAGCCAAAAACCAATACGCCAAATGCGGCGATCCAAATAGGCCAGCGAGCAGCGCGCTTGGAGTTTGCAGGTTCGGTCATCAACGTAATCCTAAAGTACGTGGCTAACTATTTATCCGCGCAAGCCAGTAACAAAAGTCCCATGCAGCCATTTGGCCCATACGCCTAAGTATAGGTTAGCAGCGAACATTGCATCTCGGCCGACGCCTGACTAACCCAATGAGCGTTGACCGAACATAGGCGAATACGCTGTCTCTTAGACTGCTTGACGGGTCAATTGAAATATACCGATGTGTTATAAGCCTATTATCCCATTCGCAATGTTGGCCCGAAATATACTTCAGGCCCTCATCTAGCACGGCAAAAAAAAGGCGGAACTATCGTGCATTTACTGGCTAAGTAAGCGTAATCGTCAGGGAAGAATTTATATGGCGTATGAAACAACACCGTTTCCTCGCCATAACTTCCAAGCAGTGATTGTGGGCAGTCTGGTCAAGGACTATACGCTGCTGCGATGGCCTGATAGGCGGTGGTTTAAATAGCTATCAAGTGGAAGCGTTACAACCATGGTGCCCAGACCCATCGTGCCGTTAGCGGTAGATAATGAAGTCACTTCCTTTGAGCTTCAGGTGTGGGGTTTGCAGCATCCGGCGCATCGGATGTAAAGGTGCGCTTGGCATTCTCGTTATCAGTGTTGACAGGAGGCTGTGGTGCGGTCGATTCCTGCGATGTCTGGTCGGGAGCACTGGTGTCTGGCGCAGGGGTTTCGGCTGGCTGATCACAGCCAGCCGCGGATAACAAAAAAACCAACATTACGCAGCACCTGGCAGGTGATTTCATCCGGATGCCTCCGTTATGTGCTTCGTTTGGTTCGATAGAAAGGGGCGGTGAGAGTTCCATCTATGCATGAGTGGGCTATAGCCTTGCGTCAGCCCAAGCCGACCTGATTGCGCATACCGACCGAGGGAGGCAGTCAATCTGCAAACCAGGCTCATGGCGATGTGTTAGCCGCTCCCACGGGGTCCGTTTCGGCGCTGATTTACAACCCCGGCATCGCGAACCCTTGCTCGGTCAGGGCTGACAGCAAGTCAGCACGCTGCGCTGCGCTCAGGGCTACCAGCGGTGGCCGTACGCGGGCGTAGCCTGGGTCGTCGGCGTAATGGGCCACCGCTGCCTTGAGCGCCGGGATCATAGGGAAGCGCTGGAAGACCGCGCGCGTCGCGTCGAGTGCCTGTTGCTGCGCGTCGGCATCGACGCCCTGCCAGCTGCGATAGAGCTGCACGATAGCGCCAGGATTGACGTTGCCCGTGGCGGTGATACAGCCCGCACCGCCGCCGCGCAGGGTAGCCAGCAGGAAAGTCTCGTTGCCTGCGAATACGTCGAACCCCCTGGGCTGGAAGCGTTCGAGCATCGCCTGGGTGTTGGACCAGTCGCCGGAGCTGTCCTTGATACCGGCAATCACGCCCGGATAAGCCTCAAGCAGCCGCTCGATCAGCGCCAGGCTGATCGGCACCTGGGAAACCGGGGGGATGTGGTAGAGGTAGATCCGCAGGCGCTCGTCAGCGACCCGTTCGATCACTTCGGCGTAGCTCGCGAACAGGCCATCATCGGAGACGCCCTTGTAGAAGAAGGGCGGCAGCATCAGCACTCCAGCCGCGCCACACTCCAGCGCGTGCCGGGTCAGCTCGACGCTGTCGCTCAGCGCGCAGCAGCCGGTGCCGGGCATCAAGCGCTCACCGGGAATCCCGGCTTCGGCCAATGCATCGAGCAAACCGCGCTTCTCTTTCACCGAGAGCGAGTTGGCTTCGGAATTGGTCCCGAATATGGCAAGCCCGACATCCTGGGCCAGCAACCAGCGGCAATGGCGAACCATCCGCTCGGCGCCAGGGGAAAGGTTTGGGCCGAACGGCGTGATCACCGGCGACAGTACGCCGCGATAGCGGGTGGATGAGGTCATGGGCTCTCCAGTGCAGGATGGGGATGGACGGGTTCGCCCTTCAGGCGTACCGCGCGATCACGTCGGCCTGGCGACTCGCCGGCTGGCGCTCCTTCTCACACGGACAGCGGCGCTCAGTAGGTCTTGTAGGGCAGGAACTTGCCCGAGAGCACGACGTTGACGCGATCCCCCTTGGGGTCGGGCTGGCGCTGGATGTCCATGGAAAAGTCGATCGCACTCATGATGCCATCGCCGAACTCCTCATGGATCAGTTCCTTGATCGTCGTGCCGTAGACGTTGACCAGTTCGTACCAACGATAGATCAACGGATCGGTCGGTATGGCGGTGGGCAGCGAGCCCTTGTAGGGAACGATCTGCAGCCAGGCGACAGCCTCGTCGGGCAGGCCGAACAACCCGCCGACGACTTCGGCCTGGGCTTTGTCCAGGGTCATCTGACCCAGGCAGGCCGCTGTCGTCCACTCCTTGGACAGGCCGACGGCTTCGGCCACCTGGGACCACTTCAGGCCTCTGGCGACCTTGGCGGCGAGGATCATCTGGGTAACCTGTTCACGGCTGGAAATCATCGATAGCAACCTCTGTGGGGGGTGACGCCGCGAGCGGCGAATGGGGCCTCGAGCTGTGACGGCGAGCGGGTCGGTTGGGCGCAAACTCGGCCGAAACGCACCAGGCCGGGGCAACCCGCCATGGATATCGCCAAACGTTGCGGGAGGCGCCACCACGGCTATCCAAAATGCACAAGCCATGCCGACCCGTTTCTCCTCGGCATTGAGCGGAAGAATTGACCTGGATCAAGCGCGCCTGCAATTTTCTCGACGACGCCTCAATGGCGTCAGAATGCCACTAAAGCTGTCGACGATCCTGCCGAAGCCCTGTTTCCGCAAATCCGGTGCGTCTCACCGGACAGGCCTAATCGAACTGGGGAACAAGATGTATCAATGGAGTGAAAAGCGGCTGGCTGATCTGTCGGTTGCCAACAAGCTCATCGTGGGTTTCGGCCTGGTGCTCCTGCTGACGTGCCTGGTGGCCGCGCTCAGCGTGCGCAGCTTGAGCGAGGTTGCGCAAAGCAATCGCGAACTGTTGAAGGTCGACACGCTGCAACAACTGGTATTGCAGGCCCGCAGCGAGCGCATCCTGTTCGGCATCGCCGGTGAAAAGGCGCATGCCGACAAGGTCGTCGAGCTGACCGTGGAGATGCAGTCACTGCTCGAATCCTTCGCGGGTTCGCTCGATTCGCCGAGCAGCCTGGCCATCGCCAGCGAGCTGCAGAACACTATCCCGGCCTATCGCAGCGCCCTGCAGCGGATGGTCGAAATCCGCACCGGCCGCGAACAGATCCGCGGCGTGCTGGTCAAGAGCGCCGAGCAGACCCTGGCTGGATTCAATGCCTTGCAGGAGCGCCTGTATAGCAGTATCAGGAACGATCCCTATGCGTCCGGCCTGATCGATCAGGTACGGGAAACCGAGGCGCTGAACAAGCAGGTGCTCAACATCCGCTATCTGGTGCGCGGCTTCATCTTCCAGCAGACGCCGCAATCGCAGCAGCTGGCCAGCGACGCGCTGGAACAGCTGTTCAAGGCGGCCGAGGCCAGCCGCAGCCGGCTCCCGGCGCCGGTCGCCGCCGACCTGGCCAGCACCCTCGAAGCCCTGCGCACCTACCAGGCATCGGTCGGTGCCTTTGGCGAGAGCCTGGCCACCGGGCGAGACGTGGACGCGGGTCTGGTGAAACTGGCCGACTCGCTGCGCACAAACGCCCAGGCCCTGCTGGACGATCGCCAGGACGCCCTGGCCGAGGCCACCCGAAAAGCGATCCGGCAGGTCATTCTGGTGGCCACCGCCGCCCTGCTGCTCGGCTTGCTGGCTGCATTGACGATCGGCAGCCAGGTCATCCGCCCGCTGCGCCAGACGCTCGGCCTGGCTGGGCGCATCGCCCAGGGTGACCTCAGCGCCCAGGCGACCACCGAGCGCCTGGACGAGCTCGGGCAGCTGCAGAACGCGATGGCGGAAATGGCTGGCAGCCTCCGGCACCTGGTGGGTCGTATCGGCAGTGGAGTATCCCGAATCACTCACTCGGCCGAGGCCCTGTCGACCATCACCGAGCAGACCAGTGCCGGCGTCAGCAGCCAGAAAATCGAGACCGACCAGGTGGCCACCGCCATGCATGAAATGGTCGCGACGGTGCAAGAAGTTGCGCGCAACGCCGAAGAGGCGTCCCAGGCCGCGCGCCTGGCCGATCAGCAGGCCAAGCAGGGAGACAAGGTGGTCAGCACCGCGATCAACGGTATCGAGCAGCTGGCCCAGGGCGTCCAGCGTTCGGCCGAAGCCATGGAACGCCTCAACGCGGAAAGCGAGCGGATCGGCAGCGTGCTGGACGTGATCAAATCGGTCGCCGAGCAGACCAACCTGCTGGCGCTCAACGCCGCCATCGAAGCCGCCCGGGCTGGTGAAGCCGGGCGCGGCTTCGCGGTGGTGGCTGACGAAGTGCGCGGCCTGGCCAAGCGCACGCAGCAGTCGACCTCCGAAATCGAAGCGCTGATTGCCGGGCTGCAACAGGGAGCACAGCAGGCCATGGCGACGATGCACGATAGCCGAGCGCTGACCGCCTCGACCGTCGACCTGACCCGCGAAGCGGGCCTCGCCCTGAGCACCATCACCCAGACCGTCTCGCAGATCCAGAACATGAATCTGCAGATCGCCGCGGCTGCCGAGCAGCAGAGCAGCGTCGCCGACGAGATCAACCGCAGCGTGGTCAACGTGCGCGAAGTGGCCGAGCAATCGGCGACCTCCAGCGAGGAAACCGCGGCGTCGAGCATCGAGTTGGCACGCCTGGGTAACGAACTGCAGCAACAGGTCGCGCGTTTCAGGCTCTAAGCAGATGCCTGCGGTTGGACCAACTCCGGCTGCAGGCACTTCGTCCGAAACGAGGAGTTCTCGATGACCCCATTGCGCCTTGCGCCCCTGCTGTTCGCGCTGTCAGCCTGCAGCACCACCCCGCCCGGCAACGATGCCTCGCAACCGCCGCTAAACCCGGCCATCGCCGCCTTTCGCAGCATCTGCCTGGAAACCGCGCCAAGCTTCGCCGGAGCTTCGGCAGCGGCTCGCCAGCATGGTATCGACGGACTCACCGACATGGGCTTCGTCAAATTGGGCGTGACGGCCGACAAATCCATTGGCGTACAGGTCAAGGAAAACAGCGAATGCGCGGTGACCACCCCCAGTCAGCCGGAGGAGCACCTCACGCGGCAGTTCCTGGAGACGATCGCCGACACCACCGGGGGCCCGGCCGGCCGTCAGGTGCCGATCAAGGTCAGCGTCGGCGGCCAGACCTTCCTCTTCACCCACGACCGTAACGGCGGCGAAGCCTATGTGATGCTCAGGCCCGAGCCGTAGCAGGCTTAGCGGTTGACCACCTTCGCCGGCAGCGCCACCACCAGCAGCGAGCTGAGCACCAGGCACCCAGCGAAGAACCACATCGCGCCGGTGCTCGAACCGGTGAGGTCGAGCGCCAGCCCGACCAGCGAGTTGCTCACCAGCCCCGCGATGTTGGCCAGCGAGCAGGCCAGCGCAAAGCCGGTGGCCGCGGCGGTCCCGCTGAGAAAGGTCGCTGGCAGGCTGAAGAACACCGGTACCGCGCCGATGATCGTCGCCTGGGCGATGGCGAAGAGAATCACCGTGCCCGTCGCGCTATGGTTGAACCAAGTGCTGCCCGCCATGGCCAGCGCACCGATCCAGAACGGCACGATGATGTGCCAACGCCGCTCGCGGAAGCGGTCCGAACTCGCGCCTAGGGCCAGCATGCCGAGCAGCGCGGCCAGACTCGGAATCGCGGTGAGCCAGCCGATGGTCAGCGGATCGGCCACGCCGGCGTTGCGCAGGAACGTCGGCATCCAGAACCCCATGGCATAGGCGCTGAGCAGGATCGAGAAATCGATCCCGCCGAGCATCCAGACCTTCAGGTTGAAAAAACCCTCGCGAAAGCTCTGCCCGCTGCCGGGGCTCTGCTGCTCGTCGAGGGCGAGCTGCGCGGCGATGAGCTGCGCCTGGGAGGGTTTCAGCCAACGGGCCTGCTCCGGGCCGTTCGGCAACAGCCGAAACGCCAGCACGCCGAGCAGCACGCTAGGCAGGCCTTCGAGCAGAAACAGCCACTGCCAGCCGTGCAGCCCGCTGACCTGATCGAAACGCCCCATGATCCAGCCCGACAGCGGTCCGCCGACCAGGCTCGACAGCGGCAAGCCGATCATGAACAGAGCAATGATCCGCCCGCGGCGCCAGCTCGGAAACCAGAGCGTCAGGTAATAGAGCACCCCAGGCAGAAAGCCCGCCTCGGCCGCACCAAGCAGAAAACGGATGAGGTAGAACTGCCCCGGCGTCTGCACGAACAGCGTGCAGGCCGACAGCACGCCCCAACTGATCATGATCCGGGCGATCCAGATCCGCGCCCCGACGCGCCTGAGCACCAGATTGCTCGGCACCTCGAAGAGGATGTAGCCGACGAAGAACAGCCCTGCCCCGAGCCCGAACGCCGCCTCGCTGAATTGCAGCTGCTCGGCCATCTGCAACTTGGCGAAGCCGACATTGATCCGGTCGAGATAGGCGGCGAGGTAGCAGAAGCAGAGGAACGGGATCAGCCGCCAGGTGATGGTGCGATACAGGCGGCGCAGTTCATCGTCGCTGGGCTGGACTGGCGCAACGGTCATCGAGCGGTCTCCGGGTAGTGGCGGTCTGCGTCAGGGTGAAGTTGGCATCGGGGTGGCGGCGAGCTGAATACAATGCCTTGACCCGAAGGTCTCAGGTTTACCGCTCACGCAGCGTATCGGTTGGCGTCCTCGCATGGAATTGATTCTCTTCATCGGCATCCAGGCCGCGGGCAAATCCACGTTCTACACCCGGCGGTTCTTCGACACCCACCTGCGCCTCAATCTCGACATGCTGCGCACACGTCATCGCGAGCGGTCCTTGTTGCAGGCCTGCCTCGCGACACAGCAACGCGTGGTGGTGGACAACACCAACCCGACCCTCGCCGAACGTGCCGTCTATATCGCGCCGGCGCGGGCCGCCGGGTTCCGGGTGATCGGCTATTTCTTCGAGCCCGACCACCACGGCTGCGAACAGCGCAACAAGGCCCGCGCCCGACAGGTACCGCCCGCCGGCTTGTTCGGCACCCTCAAGCGCCTGCAACGACCGAGCCTGGAAGAAGGCTTCGATGAACTGCACCGCGTGGTGCTCGAGCCCGACGGGCAGTTTCGCGTGGCGCCCTATTAGCCTGCGCGGCAGTCTTAAAGACCGGCCTGGGCAACGATATCGAAGCCGAAATGCTTGCGGCACTGACGGCTGCCCTTGGCGGTAACTCGCAAGGCGCGCGAGTCGAGGTCCTTCACCACCCACCCGCGGCTACTCATCAGGTCGAGCAACGCGGCGGCGAGGCTGCCGCCCAGGTGCGGACGCCGCTCGCTCCAGTCCAGGCAGGGATAGGCGAAGCGCCTACGACGGCCTCGCGCCTCGTCCACATCGACGCCCATCGCCACTAGCGCTTCGCGGCCTCGATCGGTGAGCCCGTAACCGTCCTGCTCCGGCGCGATCCAGGCTTGCGCCAGCAGGGCGTCGTGAAGCTTGACCGCCACCTCGCCCGCGCAGTGGTCGTAGCAGGTACGCGCATGACGCAGCGGCGACGGCGTGCTCGGTCGGAACGGCGTACGCGCCACGCCGGCAGCGGTCAGCAAGGCCTCCAGCGCAGCCGCCACTTCGGCGTTGGCCAGGCGGAAGTAGCGGTGCTTGCCCTGGGACGACATTGCCACCAGTCCTTGATCGCACAGACGCCGGAAATGTCCACTGGCGGTGGAGCTGCCGATATCGGCCAGCGCAGCCAGCTCCGTTGCGGTACGCGCATGGCCGTCGAGCAGGCTGCAGAGCATGCGGGCCCGCGCGCGATCCGCGATCGCACCGGCGATATCGGCCAAATGAAGGTCTGCCTGGTCCGCATTCATGGTTCGGCCCATCCCGAAGTGTCGGCTACAGCCGACAGCATACTGCGTTGCCATACCCTTCGCAGGAGGCAGCTGCATGCAACGATCGGATTTCTTTGGCCGCAAGGTGATGTGGGCAGTCTTCACGATGGCCGTGTTCGGCTGGGGTGTAGGCTTTTACGGGCCGCCGATCTTTCTCCACGCCGTGATGCAGCGCACCGGCTGGCCGCTGTCGTTGGTCTCTGGAGCGGTCACGCTGCACTTTCTCGCCGGCACGCTAGTGGTGGCCAACTTGCCGCGGATCTACGCCCGTTTCGGCATCGCCCGTGTGACCTTTGGCGGTTCGCTGATGCTCGCCCTCGGGATTGGCGGCTGGGCTGTCGCCGCAACGCCCTGGCAGCTGCTGTTGGCGGCGCTGTTCAGCGGCATGGGCTGGGTAACGCTCGGCGCGGCAGCAGTCAATGCGCTCATCGCGCCGTGGTTCGTCACCACCCGCCCCGCTGCACTGGGAATGGCCTACAACGGGGCGAGCCTGGGCGGCGTGCTGTTCTCACCGTTGTGGGTAGCGTCGATCGCGACCCTGGGTTTCGGCGGCGCTACGTTAACGGTCGGTCTGTCGGTGGTCGCCGTGATCGGCATCCTGGCCTGGCACATATTCATCCATAGCCCCGAATCGCTCGGGCAACGTCCAGATGGCGAGACTTTACCCTGTCAAGACCACTCCCACGATGATCAGCGGTGCGCTGGCGGGAGCGGTTTTGACCGCGATCGTCTGCACCACCCCGCTCGCGCTCAGGTCCAGCCTCGTGAGCTCGAGCACACCCCAATGGCCGCAGCCGTGCAGGGGCGTTCGCCCGTACACCTGCCGGGACGTGCCCTCTGGCGCAATCGGCAATTCATCACCCTGGCGCTGGGAATGTCGCTGGGTCTGTTCGCGCAGATCGGGCTGATCACCCATCTGTTCAGCCTGCTGATACCACGCCTTGGCGGTCAATGGGCGGGGATTGCGATGGGCGTTGCGACACTCGCCGCCATAGGCGGACGCATCCTGGTAGGGCGTTATCTGAGGCCAGGCACCGACCGGCGCAAGGTTGCCTGCTGCGCCTATGCCCTGCAGGTTTTCGGCTCGCTGGTTCTGCTCGCAGCCGATGGCCAGCCCGCGCTGTTGTGGCTCGGGGTGGTCCTGTTCGGATCGGGTATCGGCAACGCGACCTCCCTGCCCCCGTTGATCGCGCAGTTGGAGTTCGCCGATGCGCAGCGCGCCGTCTCGCTGATCGTTGCCCTGTCGCAGGCCTGCTACGCCTTCGGCCCGGCGCTGTTCGGGCTGTTACGCGAAGCATCACCGGCAGGCTGGGGCGGCGCGGCCGTGCTGGCGATGGCCGCGCTGATTCAAAGTTTGTCCATCATCAGCTTGGCTCTGGGCCGACGCGTCGACATCACCGAGTTCAGCGCAGCAGCTGCCAGAACGGCAGCGTCGCCTCCCGCTCAGCCTGCTGACGCGTCAGGCCGACATCCTTGAGTTGATCGTCGGTCATCCGCAACAGGGCGCGGCGCGTTTGCTGACGTAGCCGGAAGCGGGCCCAGAGACGACTGAGCGAGACGGGCTCGGTACTGGGGACGGTAAGTCTGGTTGGAATTAGGCTGGCTTTCATGTCGACGTCCATACGAAGGGATATCACCATGATCGGCATCGCGCCATCTGTATTGAAGATCCAGAACCAGCCAATCATTTGCAGCACAGAATGGCCTGTTCCGCATCTGAATCCCTGAAAACGGGGCTATCTGTATTGTGACGACCCGCAAGGGCTCGGGTATGGTGCCGGGCATGACGCTCTATCTCGAACTTGCCGAATCCCTTGGCCAGCGCATCGAACAAGGCCTTTACCGCCCGGGCGAACGCTTGCCTTCCGTGCGTTCGCTGAGCCTCGAGCACGGCGTCAGCCTGACGACCGTGCAACAGGCTTACCGCGTGCTCGAAGACGCCGGCCTGGCGACGCCGCGCCCGAAGTCCGGCTACTTCGTGCCGGACGAGCGACGCCTGCCCGAACTGCCCCGGGTTGCTCGCCTGGCGCAACGGCCGGTGGAAATCTCTCAGTGGGAAGACATTCTCGAGCTGATGCGCAGCCGCCCGGCACCGGAGCTGATGCAGTTCGGCCGCGGCATGCCCGATGTCGTCTCGCCGACGCTCAAGCCGCTGCTTGCAAGCCTTGCGCGCCTGAGCAGGCGCAGCGACACGCCCGGCCTGTACTACGGCGACATCCAGGGATTGCGGGCATTGCGCGAGCAGGTCGCACGCCTTGCGCTCGATTCCGGTTGCCAAATCACAGCCGATGACCTGGTGATTACCAACGGCTGCATCGAGGCGCTCTCCACCGCCGTGCGGGCGATATGCCAGCCGGGCGACATCGTTGCTGTGGATTCGCCGAGCTTTCATGGCGCCATGCAAACGCTCAAGGGCGTCGGCATGAAGGCGCTGGAAATCCCGACCGACCCGCTCACCGGCATCAGCCTGGAGGCGCTGGAGCTGGCGCTCGAGCAATGGCCGATCAAGGCGATCCAAATCACCCCGACCTGCAACAACCCGTTCGGCTACATCATGCCGGAGGCCAACAAGCGCGCCCTGTTGCGCCTGGCTCAGCAATTCGATGTGGCGGTCATCGAGGATGACGTCTACGGCGACCTGGCCTACCGCTACCCGCGCCCACGCACGCTCAAGTCGTTCGATATCGAGGGGCGGGTGCTGCTCTGCAGCTCCTTCTCCAAATCGCTCGCGCCAGGGCTGCGGGTTGGCTGGATCGCACCGGGGCGCTATCTGCAGCGCATCCTGCACATGAAGTACATCGGCTCGGGTGCGACGGGCACTCAACCGCAGATGGCCATCGCCCAATTCATTTCAGAGGGGCACTACCCACCGCACCTTCGCCGGATGCGCAGCCAGTACCAACGCAACCGCGATCAGATGAGCGCCTGGGTCAGCCGTTATTTTCCCGCCGGGACGCGCATCAGCCAGCCGCTGGGCGGCTTTATGCTGTGGGTCGAGATGACGGAGCAGTTCGACAGCCTCGAACTGAACCGGCGCCTGCTCGAACAAGGCATTCAGATCGCGCCGGGTTGTATCTTCTCCGCAGCCGGCAAGTACCGGAACTGCCTGCGCTTGAACTACGCCGCCCGCCCCTGCCCCGAGCTGGAGGCCGCGGTGCGCCGTATCGGCGAAACCGCGGCGCAGTTGCTAAGTGAATCGGAGCCGCCGGCGCGGGTGATCAGTTCAGCTGGGCCAGCGCCTGGCTGATCTCACCGACGTCGGTCGGCCGCACCACACGGGCGACTTCCTGCCCCTGACGCATGAAGATCAGCGTCGGCCAGAGCTTGACGCGGAAGGTGCGGCCAAGCACCCGACCCTTGCCGTCCTCGACCTTGATATGGCGAATACCGGATCGCGTGGCGAGGGTCTGTTCGATCAAAGGTTGCGCGGCGCGGCAGTGGCCGCACCAGTCGGTGCCGAACTCGATGACGGTCTCCCCTTCGAGCGCATCGACTTCTTCACGCGACGGGGCCTGGGGCGAATAAGGGCCATTCATGAGGGCGCTCCTGCAGTGGCTGATGGAGGGTTGACAGCGCAAGCACTGCGTTCATTGCACGAACCGATAGCTCTGCGTGCTAGGCGATAGACTGGGCGGGCTTTTTCGCGGTCAAGACCGGTCCCACAAAGACCGGCCCCATGAGCCAGGTATCTTCAGTCACTCACGTGAATGACGATCTTGCCGCGGACATGGCCGGTCTGGCTCAGGCGCATGGCGTCTGCGGCTTTTTCCAGCGGGAAGGTTTCGGCGATGGGCACGATCAGGCGGCCTTCGACGGCCATGTCGGCCAGCACGCGCAGGTCCGCGCCGCTTGGGCGCACCCAGGCCCACAGCCCGCCGGCGGATGACACCGAGTCGTCGACGATCGAGCCGTGACGGCCACCTTCGCGCAGCACCGCCCGGGTCTGCTCCAGCACGCCACCGACGAAGTCCACCACCACGTCCACACCTTCGGGTGCCAGCGCGCGGACGCGCTCGACCAGGCCATCGCCATAGGCCACCGGCTCGACACCGAGCGAACGCAGAAACTCGTGGTTCTTTTCCGACGCGGTACCGATCACCCGTGCGCCGAGGTAACGCGCGATCTGCACGGCCTGGATGCCCACTCCACCCGCAGCGGCATGCACCAGCCCCACGTCCTTTTCGCCGGTGTGCAGACGGGTCAGCAATTGGTAGGCGGTGAGGCCCGCCAGGGGAATGGCAGCCGCCTGGTCCCAGTCGAGACTGGCCGGCTTGCGAGTGACCGCGCGCGCCGGAACGGTCGCCAGCTCGGCGTAGGTGCCGTCGTGGACAAAATCCTTGCGGGCGTAGGCCATCACTTCATCACCGGGCGAAAATTCCGGTACGTCGAAGCCGACGGCCTCGACAACCCCGGCAACGTCCCAGCCCGGCGTCACCGGAAAGAAGGTCTGAATCGCCCCATCGAGGGCGCCGGCCATGAGTTTCCAGTCCACCGGATTCACTGCCGCACGGCGCACGCGGATCAGCACCTCACCAGGCGCTACCTTCGGCGCGGGCCGCTCGCCAAGTTTCAGCACGTCAGGGTCGCCGTAGCGCTCATAGATCATGGCTTTCATGGTTGTCTCCTGGCATTGGTTGGCGGCGCGGCAGCGCGCCGAGTGCAGATACGTGACGCCTTTCGATTGGTCCCGATGCCGCCGTTGCGAGTTCATCCCCGCCGACTGCCGGAGCCTGTGCAGAGCGGGTGCGAGGCGCAAGAATCGCCTCAGCTCGCCGCCACCAGGCGGATCCGAGTGATCTCCGAGGGTGCGCCGAAACGTATCGGCGGTCCCCAATAGCCGGTACCACGGCTGATGTACACCTGCAGCTGCCCTGCCCGCTGCAGGCCAGCCACCCAGGGCTGCTGCAACCGTACGAAGTGCATCCAGGGCCAGAACTGACCGCCATGGGTATGCCCCGACAGTTGCAGGTCATACCCCGCCTCGCGGGCGGCAGTGGCCGAACGCGGCTGATGCGCCAGCAGGATCTTCGGGGCATCGGCCGGCGCTCCGGCCAGTGCGGCCTGGGGGTCGCTGCGGTGGTCGGGGTAGAAATGGCCGGCCGAATAATCGGTGACGCCCGCCACTACCAGTTCGCCTCCGTCGTGGGCGAGCCGCACGTGCTCGTTGAGCAGCACCTGCAGGCCGAGCCGGTCGAACTCGGCGACCCAGGACTTGGCGCCGGAGTAATACTCATGGTTGCCGGTCACCACCAGCGTACCGTGTCGAGCCTTGAGGTCGGCAAGCGGCGCGATGTCGTCGCGCAGGTCGGCGACGCTGCCGTCCACCAGATCGCCGGTAATGGCGATCAGGTCCGGCGACAGCGCATTGGCCCGCTCGACGATGCCGTCCAGGTAGCCACGCTTGATGGTCGGCCCGACATGGATGTCGCTGAGCTGAACGATGGTGAAGCCGTGCAGCGGCTCGGGCAGGTCGTCCAGGACGATCTCCCGCTCGACCACACGCGCCACCCGACGTGCGTTGAGCAAACCGAACAGCGTCAGCGCGATCACCAGCCCGACCACGACCAGCGCCGAGTCATGGGCGAAGCCGGGCCAGTCCAGGCCGGTCAGCGACAGCACGGCAAGCGCGAAACCACGCAGCAGCGCGAGCACCGCCAGGCTCGAGAACACACCCATCACCAACAACGCCGTCCAGGCGAGCCACGCCGTACCCTGACGCCGCATGCCCATGGGCAGCAGCAGGCAGGAAATCATCAGATAGAGCCAGGCAGCGCCAGTCCCCACTGGGCCCAAGGCCAGATCGGGAATCAGCGTGACACCGACGAACAGGTGCAGGCCGGCCAGTACCAGCAAAATCATCAATCGTGAACGCATCGAGGTCTCTCAGCAGGAGCTACGGATCAGACGCCGACGGCGTTCCGGTTGCTCAAGGGATGAGCCGCGATGATGCGCGATTTTCTCAAAAGAAACTGCTGTGGAGAGAGCGCGAGAGAAAAAAGGCGCCGCCGAGCGGCGGCGCCTTTCCTGTCAGCGCTGGATCACGGTCGCGACGTTGCCGGTACCGTTCTGCATCACGGTGGCGCTGAGGCCCCAGCTCGTCAGATCGGGGCCGCCCTGGGTGATCGTCGCCTGGTTGGCATTGCCGACCTGGCTGACCGCGGCGTCCAGGTAGTAGCCGTCCTGAGTAACACTGATGAGGTTTTCCGAGCCTTGCTGGGAGAAGGTTGTGGTATTGAAATCGCCACCTTGCACGACCTCCACCGCATTGGCGTCGCCAATCGAGACGCCGGTGATTTCGCTGCTGCGCCCACTCTGATCGACCACCAGGTCGTTGCCGTTACCTTCCTGTACGAGGTCGATAAGGTTGTTCCCACCTGCCTGGGCAACCTGAGCGGTATTCGCATCCCCTGCCTGCTCCAGGCGAACCAGCCCGGCGTTGTATCGATTGGAATACTGGTCCACGTCCGCGTTGTTGTCGTTGCCTACTTGGGCGACTTCGATGGTGCCGCCGAATCCATTGACGTCTTGCACAATGGACAGCACGTTGCCGTCTCCAACCTGCTGACTGACGGTGGCTCCGCTACCCAATTGAGTGAGGGTGGTGGAGTTGTCGTTGCCTATCGACGACACATCGGCCCGGTTCTGCCTCGCGTTCTGCTCGATCACGTGCAGGTTGCCGCTACCTTGCTGCGACGAGACGACCTGGTTGTCCGCTATCTCCTGCCAGATCACCGAATAGTTGCCTTCGCCGACCTGATTGATGGCCGCGTCTTGTCGCTGGCCTTCCTGATAGATGCTGGCATTGTTGCTCGTCCCGTCCTGATCGATGACGGCAATATGCTCCAGGCCGGCCTGGATGGTTTCGGCAAGGTTCGAATCACCGGACTGGATGACGGTCGAGCTCTGCAGGTCACCGTCCTGGAACTGGACGATCTGGTTACCGTCGCCGTTGGACTGCTCGGCGAATACCTCGTTGTCGTTTCCGGTCTGGCTCTGATCTACCTGGTTGGCAGCGGTGGCGTTGAGACTGAGGGCGAACAGAATGGCGGTGGCCAAGGGTTTGGGTGTGAACATGCGCAATAAGCTCCTGAACGAGTGCGTCGGCACAGGCGGGTCGGGCGACATCCGAGGTCTCCCCACCGGCCTCCTTGTACTGCACAGCGCTCGGATTGTTCGCCAGCGCGGCCAGGGAGGTGAATCGGCTTAACGGTGTAAAAAGAGCCGGACTCAATGGCCGACTGGATTAACCCCGCCTGGGCCGCGCTTGCGCAGGCGAAAACGGCCCAAGCCATTCGTCGGATCAGACGCAACGCCGTGTCGAACCCCCGAAATCGGGACCCATGGCACGGCGCCGTTCCGGTATCAGAAAAGCGCCTGGATCGCTTCCCGGTAGGCCTGGCGGCCGACACGCATGCTGTTGTTGTGGGTGGCGCCTTCCACCAGCAGCAATCGCTTGGGTTCGAGTGCCGCCTCGTACAGCTCCTGGCTGAAACGCGCCGGCACGTACTGATCCTGGGTGCCATGCACCACCAGCAGCGGCATGCCGATCTGATCGATCTTGTCGACCGAATCGAAGCGCTGCGACAGCAGCCAGCGCACCGGGAGGGAGGTGTCGGCCAGGACGGTGGCGATGTCGGCGAGCGTGGTGAAGGTCGACTCGATGATCAGGCCACGCGCCTGGACCTCGCCATTGGCGCTACGCGACTCGCTCCCCAGCTCGGCGGCAAGATCGACCGCTACCGCACCACCGAGGGAATGCCCGTAGATCAGGCGCTTGCTGGCATCGGGTTGCAGCGTCTTCATCCGTTCCCAGGCGATGCGCGCATCCTCATAGACCGTGGCTTCCGAGGGCGGATCGCCGAGGCTCTGGCCAAAGCCTCGATAGTCGATGGCGAAGACCGAGAAGCCCAGCGCGCGCAGCTGTTCGAGGCGAAACAGGTGCCCGGTGAGGTTCCAGCGCGCCCCGTGCAGATAAAGCACCGCAGGCGCATCCTCGCTCGCGGCAGGCCACCACCAGGCAGAAATGCTCTGCGTTTCGCCGAAGTTCGGACCCCGCAGCACCATTTCTTCTACACCCTCGGGCAAGCCGCCATACCAGCTCGCGTTACCCTGCTCGACGCGGAAGACCAATTCGCGCTCCTTCTGCTCGAGCATTGAACAACCCACCGGCAGCCCCACCACGAGCGCCACCAGCAGCAGCAACCCCGGCCAGCGGGGGAAACGCCTTTTTGCCATTTGTCTTACCCCATGAAAAAGAGCTGAAACATTGGGCCGGCTTAGGCCCTTGCGAAGCAAGTTGCTGACCAGGTCAAGGGGTAACCAGGCATGTCCAGCGCACGCAGGAGATCGATACCGTATCGCACCGGGCGCTCAAACCGAGCGTCGATCGAGCTATCGATCCCGAGCGACAAGTATTCGAAAAGCATCAATGGAGGTAATGGTCACTATCGCCACGTCCGTCTTTGGAGATTGGTCCTGTCTGGGTAGCCTTTGCTCTGTACCCATTTCCCACGAGGAAGCCACCATGAAAAAGCTAATTGCCAGCCTGATCCTGGCCAGCCTGAGCGGCACCGTGTTCGCCATCCCGGCCGAGCCGCAGAAACTTCTGTTCGAGGCACAGCCCTCCCATGACCAGACCACTACCACCGTGGCCGAAGGCGGCTTCGAACGTACGCCGTTGGGCCTGCAGCTCGCCGATGACGGTTTCGATCGCACTCCGCTGGGGCGTCTGCTGGCCGAAGGCGGCAGCGATCGCCTGATCGAGCGCAACAGCTGATGAGGCTGCGTTGGCCTGAATCCCAGGCGTCAAAACAAAAAACCCATGGAGCCACAAGCCCCATGGGTTTTCTGTTTTGTTGCCTGCCCGTAGCCGAGACCACGGGCGAGCATCGCGGTATCACTTCTTCTTCTGGACGGCCATTCCCGAGCCGAGATCGGCCCCGGTGATCGGGTCCAGCGACGGGTTGGAGGCCGTACGCTTGACCATCATCGTGGTCGCCTTCATCTCTTTTTCGGAGAGGTTCACCGTCGCCATGCCATCTCCGCCATCGACCGCCGGTTCCGGGCTTTCGATGTACTCCCACTCCGGCCCCTCGTTCCAAGGACCGCGCGTGTCGCCCTGGCCCTGGGACATGTTGAAGTACACGCTTTCGAACTCCGGCACCGGCGCCAGCTTGCCCTGCGGGAAGTTGGGTTGCAGCGAGTGCAGCGCCTTCTCGAAGGATTTCTGGTGGGCGATTTCGCGGGTCATCAGAAACTTCAGCGCATCCTGGATGCCGGGGTCGTCGGTAACGTTGATCAGCCGCTCGTAAACGATCTTGGCTCGCGCCTCGGCCGCGATATTCGAACGCAGATCTGCGGTCGGCTCACCGATGGTGTCGACGTAGGCCGCGGTCCAGGGTATGCCCGCGGAGTTGATCAGCGGAGTACCGCCGCCGTAGAGCACCTGGGTCACATGGGAGTCGTTACCGGCACCGGTCAGCGAGCGATACATCTCGGCTTCCTTATCGATGCCTTCGGCAAGCTCACCACGGGCGCCTTTGTTGAGCATCGCGATGATCGAGCCAATCACTTCGAGGTGGCTGAGTTCCTCGGTGGCGATATCGATCAGCAAGTCTTTGCGGCCTGGGTCTTCCTCGGTCACGCCCTGGGTAAAGTAGCGCATCGCCGCGGCAAGTTCGCCTTGCGGACCCCCGAATTGTTCAAGCATGAGGTTCGCCAGGCCAGGATTAGGCTGAGCCACTCGCACGGTATATTGCAGTCGCTTGTTATGGACAAACATGCTGTTCTCCTGTGGGAAAATTAAACAGCGTCCTTTCAGCGTTATTTTCCATAGGTTAGAAACCGCAACGGTTTCAGGCCTGATCGACGAAGTTGCGACCAAACTTATAAAATGGAGAAGCGGCCCGGTCGATTAGTTCAGAGCTTGCGTCTATCTGGGCGAAAGCTTTTCTCTATCGTTGCGTATCGAGTCCAGCATTGGCGCGGGTTTGCCCGGCATCTGCCGACGGGTGGCACCACAGCCGCCCGCCGAACGGTCATCCGCCCTGCCGCTCACTTCCCGCTCGCGGCGCTCTTCAACTCGATCCAGGTGGGTGCGTGGTCGCTCGCCTTGGGCTGGTCGCGTACCCAGCGATCAACGCCTGCGTCGTGCAATCGCGGCGCGAGTTCGGCATTGAGCAACAGGTGATCGATACGCAGCCCTGAATTCTTCGGCCAGTGCTGGCGGAAGTAATCCCAGAAGGTATAGATGCGCTCGTCGGGATAGCGCTCGCGCAGAGCATCGACCCAGCCCTGGGCCAGCAAACGCTGGAAGCACTCACGGCTTTCCGGCTGAAGCAGCGCATCCTTGCGCCAGGAGCGTGGGTTATAGATATCGTCGTCGGTGGGCACCACGTTGTAATCGCCGGCCAACACCACCGGATGGCCACTGTCGAAGAGCCCTTGGGCATGGGCGATGAAATGCTCGAACCACTGCAGCTTGTAGTCGAATTTCGGCCCCGGCTGCGGATTGCCGTTGGGCAGATACAGGCAGCCGACGATCACTCCATGGGCGGCAGCCTCCAGATAGCGGCTGTGGCTGTCAGCCTCCATGCCGGGCAGGCCACGGCGGATTTCCAGCGGGTCCATGCCCCTGGCCAGAATGGCCACGCCATTCCAGGACTTCTGTCCGTGCCAGATCGCGCCATAGCCCGCGGCACGGATTTCGTCGATGGGGAAGGAAGCGTCCTGCGTCTTGAGCTCCTGCAGGCAGGCCACGTCGGGCGCCTCGCGCTCGAGCCATTGCAGCAGCGCGGGCAGACGCGAGCGAATGCCGTTGATGTTGAAGGTCGCGATTTTCAGTTTTTCCACGGCTTGGCCTCGTCGGGTGCGAGTCGGGAGCGGCGTTGGCCGGTCCAGGTCCTATTCCGACCGCCGTTGCGCCGCGAACGTGCCCTCAGCGGTGCGTGGGAAAGGACGCAGGATCAGCGAAGCGCTCGATCAGATAATCGTAGATCAGCCTCACCCGAGCCGGAACCGGCCCACGCTGCGGGCGGTAGATGAACAACTCCCACGGAGGCGGTGCGAACCCATCGAGCACAGTCACCAGCGCGCCGCTGCGGATATGCGGGACGGCCAGATAACCAGGTAGCTGCCCGTAAGCGAGGCCGCCCAGCACAGCCGTCAGCTCGGCCTCTGCATCGTCGCAAACGAAGGCCGGACGTTGCGGCGCGAGCATCTGCCCGTCGGCGAACATCCAGGGCCAGACCCGACCGCTGTTGCGATCGATCAGCGCCGAGAGCGGCCGCTGCATCAGCGCCTCGAGTGATTCGGGTTTGCCGGTCGTGGCGAGCAGTTGCGGCGTCGCGACCACGTGAAAAGGAACCTGCGCCAGCGCCCGAGCGATATAGCGCCGGTCGCGGATCAGTCCTACACGCACCCCGATATCGATCTGTGCCGACACCGAGTCGGTCGGCTCGTCCGCCAGGCGCAGCTCGACCTGCAGGTTCGGATAACGCTGCAGCAGCGGCAGCAGTAGATCGAGCAACACCCGCCGACCCAACGCCTGCGGGGCGGTGATCCCGACGCGCCCGCCGATGGCGGCCTCGTCATCGCGGGCGTTGCGGCGAAACAGCTCGTCGAGCCCGTCCAGCGCCAGGCGCGCCTGTTGCGCCAGGGCCTGGCCATACGCCGTGATATGGACGCGACGTGTGTTGCGGTGGAACAGCACTTCGCCGAGTTCATCCTCCAGTGTCTTGACTGCACGCGTCACCGCCTGCGGTGAGATTCCCAGATGCGCGGCAGCCTCGCGAAAGCTTCCAGCCTGCGCTGCGGCGCAGAAAATTCGCAGCAGATCGACCCGATTGAGCATAAGGACCTCTATTCCAATAAGTGGAATAGCTTAATCCAAATCGTTCCATTTTTATCAGCCGCCCCCCTTTGCATACTGACCTCCCACAACGCATGAAAGGAAAACGGCTCATGAGCAATCGAATCGAAGGCAAGGTCGTGGTCATCACCGGTGCCAGCAGCGGCCTGGGCGAAAGCACTGCGCGGCATCTCTCGTCCCTCGGCGCCACCGTCGTACTCGGTGCTCGCCGCAAAGAACGCCTCGATGCCCTGGTGGAGGAGTTGACCGCAGCAGGCGGCAAGGCCGTCGCCTATGCCACCGACGTCACCCGTCAGGCCGACGTGCAGGCGTTGATCCAGGGCGCACTGGACAGCTTCGGTCGCGTCGATGTGCTGATCAACAACGCAGGCTTGATGGCCATCGCACCGATGAGCGAGACCAAGGTCGAGGAATGGGACCGGATGATCGACATCAACATCAAGGGCCTGCTCTACGGTGTCGCGGCCGTGCTGCCGGTGTTCGAACGGCAGAACGCAGGGCACCTGATCAACATCGCTTCGGTGGCAGGCATCAAGGTGTTCAGCCCCGGCGGCACTGTTTACAGCGGTACCAAATATGCGGTGCGCGCCATCACCGAAGGGCTTCGCCATGAACTCGGCGGCGCGGTACGCACTACCATCATCTCCCCCGGCGCGGTGGATTCGGAACTCAAGTACGGCAGCTCCCACGACGCCAGCGCGAAGAACGTCGTCGAGTTCTACAAGCAGGCGATATCGGCAGACTCGGTCGCGCGGGCCATCGCCTACGCCATCGAGCAGCCGGCAGATGTGGACATCAACGAAGTGGTTCTGCGTCCGACCGTTCAGGAGTTTTAAGGCCGAAGGGCCAGCGGCGCTAAGTGTCCAGCTGGCCCTTGTCCCACAGCCGCACCAGGTCCCCGGGGGCGCGCTCCTCGGGGATCTGCAACACCAGCTCGTCGTCGGCATCCTCGCTCCGGTAGCGCAGTTCCACCTTGTAGTAGCGCTGGTCGCCCTGGCCTGCCTGGGGCGTGGACAGCGGCAGGCAGCCCTCGAGCAGCGAGCAGATCTGCCCACGCTGCCCGGGATCGCACTGGGCGAAATCGATCTCCCGCGGGCGGCTGAGCATCGACATCGCGGCGAAGCCACCTTGGCGCGAAAGCCGCACCACCGTGTCCTGTCCCAGATCTGGCAATCGTTTCATCACGCCTCCTTCAACTCAGATCTACGCCGACGTCCGCCCAGGCTTTCGCAACCGACTGTGCTTCGCCCGATTGTGCGCCAAAGCGCCGCTCGGCATGGGCCACCGTCAACGCGGCGAAAGCGCTGAAGTCCGCATCGTTGCGAAGCTCACGGTCGCACAGCGTGTCGTACCAGACCTGCCCGGCCTTCTCCCAGGCGTATCCGCCGATGGCGCTGGCCGCGAGATAGAACGCGCGGTTGGGAATGCCGGAGTTGAGGTGCACGCCGCCGTTGTCGTCGCGGGTATCGATGAAGTCGCGCATGTGCCCCGGCTGCGGGTCCTTGCCCAACAGCGGATCGTCATAGGCGCTGCCCGGTTCTGCCATCGAGCGCAACGCACGCCCCTTGATACGCTCGGTGAGCAGATCGGCCCCCACCAGCCAGTCCGCCTCCTGCGCCGCCTGCCGAAGCACGTACTGCTTGGTCAGCACGCCGAAGACATCGGACACCGACTCGTTCAGCGCGCCGGACTGGTTGTAGTACACCAGCCCCGCCTCGGTCTCGGTGACGCCGTGAGCGAGTTCGTGGGCAATTACGTCCAGCGAACGGGTGAAGCGCTGGAACACCTCGCCGTCGCCATCGCCGAAGACCATCTGTTCACCGTTCCAGAACGCATTCTCGTAGCGCTCGCCATAGTGAACCGTGCCGATCAGCGGAAACCCGCGCCCGTCGATCGAATGGCGACCGTACACCTGCCAGAAGAACTCGTAGGTCGCGCCCAACGCGTCGTAGGCCTCGTCCACCGCCGCGTCGCCGGTAGCGCCCTGCCCTTCGATGCGGCTTAGCCTGCCGGGCAGCCGCATCTGCCCCTCGGCGTCGTGGATGCTGCGCCTTGGCTGGCCCGGCTGGGAACGCTCCGGCAGCGCGCTCTGCATCGGCCGATGCAGCGGCGGACCAGGGTTTCGCTGCAGGGCCTGGACATGGCTGAGCGTCCCCAGCGCGCAGGAGCGCTGCCGCTCCGAACCGTGCTCGATGATGTGGCTGAGAATGTACGGCGGGATGAACCCGCGTGGCGTCTGCTTCAATCGCATGGCACGTCCTCCCGTCTGATCGCCACTGTATTCGATGGGGCGCAACCGACCGCAGCGATACCCTTGTGATCGTGTATGGCCCCGGACGTTTCGTTCGCGCGTCCGAAACCGCGAGGTCATTCACGGGGGCGCGATCCCCTGTGGGAGCGGGACTCGCCCGCGAAGAATACGCCACCGATATCCTGCAACCGCCATCGCTTTCGCGGTCAAGACCGCGCCCACGGGCCCACACGGATGCGTTTGGATACTGTCAGGAACCCTCAGAGCACGTAGAACGCGATCGCCACGTAGTGCAGCAGGCTGCCGCCGATGACGAACAGGTGCCAGATGCCGTGCCAGTGGCGAAAGCGCTGGTCGAAGGCGAAGAAGACGATGCCCAGGGTGTAGAGCACGCCGCCGCCCACCAGCCAGGCGAAACCGGCGGCGCCGAGCGCGGCCAGCAGCGGCTTGACTGCGACCAGGACGATCCAGCCCATCACCGCGTAGATGACCACCGAAAGCACCCGCGCTTCCGAACGGGGTTTGATTTCCTGCAGCATGCCCACCAGCGCCAGCCCCCAGACGATCCCGAACAGCCACCAGCCCCAGGGGCCGCGCAGAGTGACCAGGCAGAATGGGGTGTAGCTTCCGGCGATCATCAGGTAGATCGACAGGTGATCGACCTTCTGCATGATGCGTTTCGCCCGGCCGCGCACGCTGTGGTAGACGGTCGACACGGTGTAGAGCGCGACCAGCGTCACGCCGTAAATGGCGACGCTGACGATCTTCCAGGGCGAGCCGTCGAGGGCTGCCAGGATCAGCAGCCAGACAGCGCCGATAAAGGCCAGCGCGGCGCCGACCAGATGCGTCCAGGCATTGAGTTTTTCACCGTGATACATGGATGTCGCCTACCTCCCAGGGAACGAGGAGGTTAGCGTGGCGACAATCCCTTGAGCGTGCAATGGCTCTACAATGAGGCCACCCGAGACGTCACTCTGTGCTCAGCCCTTCCTATCCGACCCGAGTCCCACCGATGAAACGCTTCGTATTGCTCGACACCGCCCCGATTCCCGAGACCGACGGCGCCCTGTGCCTGTTCGAGTACGGCGAGGATTTCGTCATCAAGATCCGTGGTGGCGACGGCAACCAGTTGATGAATACGCGCATGCATGGCTCGGAAGATGCGCTGGCGCGGATTCCCTGCAGCCAGATCGCTTCGCGCCCCGGTGCCCGAGTGCTGATCGGCGGGCTGGGAATGGGCTTCACCCTTGCCGCGGCGCTTGCGGAGCTGGGCGGCGATGCCGAAGTGGTGGTCGCCGAACTGGTGCCCGGGGTGATTGCCTGGAACCACGGCCCGCTGGGTGAAAAAGCCGGCAAGCCGGTGCTGGACCCGCGCACCCGGATCGTCAATGAAGATGTAGCAGCGCTGCTGCAGCGTGAGAAAGGCGGCTTCGACGCAATCATGCTGGATGTCGACAACGGCCCGGAGGGGCTGACGCAGAAGAGCAACAGCTGGCTCTATTCGCTGGCGGGGCTGAACAGCTGTGCGGGGGCGCTGCGACCCGGCGGCATACTGGCGGTGTGGTCGGCCAGCGCCGATCGGGCGTTCACCGAACGGCTCGCCAAGGCCGGCTTCGCGGCCCGCGACGTGCAGGTCTACGCCCACGGCAACAAGGGCACCCGCCACACCATCTGGATTGCCGAAAAGCGCCGCCGCTAGGCGATGGGAAAGATCAAGGTAACCTGGGCACCGTCACGGTTCTCACGTGTCAGCCGGGCGCCGCAGCGGCGCGCCAGCGCAGCCATCAGCGCCTGACCACGATCACCTGCACTCGTCCCTGTCTCTGGTAGCGCATCACCGAAACCGCGACCGGCGTCGCTCAGCGAGACCTCGGCATTGGTCTCATCGAGCCGACGCACCTGCAGGCGCACCTCGTCGGCGTTGCCGTGCTTGATCGCGTTGATGACCAGCTCATTGACGATCAACCCCAGGTTCGAGGCCAGTTGGAACGAGACCGGAACCGACTGGGTCTGTGCGGTCAGCATCGCCGTCCCGCCGCTTTCGGCGCTGATGATCGCGCGCGTCAGATTCGGTAGGTAATCGCCCAGATCAACCGTGCCGCTGCTGTTGCGGTGCAGCTCTTCCTGCACAGCTCCGACGCCATGAACGCGGCTGATGGCGGCCTGCAACAAGGTTTTCGCCTCGTCGCCCAGCGCCTGGTTCTTGGAGAGCTGGAGGAAGGCGATGATCAGCTGCAGGTTGTTCTTGACGCGGTGATTGAGTTCGGCCAGCAGCACGCGCTGGTGATCTTCCAAGTCGCGTTGCTCGGTGATGTCGATACAGCTGCCGAAGTAACCGGCAAAGGTGCCGTTGCGGTAGTACGGCGCGCCGTTGTCGAGCAGCCAACGGTAGACGCCGTCGTGACGCTTGAGGCGATACGGCATGGTGAAGGGTTCGCGTGCATCGAAAGCGGTCTGGTAGATGGACACGCAGCGGTCGAAATCGTCCGGGTGCACGTCCTCGGCCCAGCCGTAGCCGAACAGCTGCGCCTGGCTCTTGCCGGCAAAGTCCTGCCAGGGTCGGTTGAACCAGTCGCAAAGCTTGTCCGGTCTCGAGCGCCAGATCATCACCGGGGCGTTGTCGGCGAGTTCGCGAAACTCGCGCTCGCCCATGTCTGCCGGATTCAGGCCCGCGGGTATGCCTTCAATCTGCGTCATTTCCCTGTCCTGCCCGGTTGCGGCCTGTCGAAGATTTCCAGCGCCACCGGCAACGGCACCGAGGGTTCGCGCCCCTGCAGCAGCGCCTCGACGATAAGGACGCTGCGGTTCAGGTCGTCGGGCCGATAGGGTTTGCGCAACAAGCCGACCGCGGCATCGCCGCTGCCGCGTGCCACCATCAGCTGCCCGCTGACGAACAGCGAGGCGATCCCATGATGATCGCGCAGCTGCCGAGCCAGGCCGATGCCTTCGTCGCAGCCGGCGAGGTTGATATCCACCAAGGCCAGATCGGCCTCCTGGCCAGCTGCAAGCATCAGGGCTTCGGCCACATCGTAGGCGGGACCCGCCACCTCGTGCCCTTCAGCAGTGAGTTGGGAGGCAACGGTAAGGGCCAGGATCGGGTCGTCTTCAACCAGAAGGATTCGCATCGTCGATAGAGGTTCTTGGAACGTGAGAGGACGGCACTACCTCATGGACATTCAGGGCGCACCGCTGTTCGTGCACAGTCTATCGCTCGGCCTGCGGATGCAGCCAGATGTGATTCAGTCCATGCTTCCAATGCCTGGGCAGCTGTTTCGCCGAGAATGCTCCGATTAGACCGGGAATGTAGCTAACGTCTGCGGAAAGCCCGCCCCATAGACTGATCCACGTGGTGCCTCCACTCTCGGTCGCGCTGCTCGTTCAGTAGCTCGAACCGCTCATCCAATTGCACGCGCTGGGCAGAGGACTGGCAGTCCAGATAGCCTTCGTCCCAGCCCCGCGCGTAAAGCGGCTCGCGTTCCGCACGAGAATCATCCCTGGTGAACGCCCTGCCTTCACCACCTGCCTGGCGACCACCGCGACAACCGTCTGAATGCCCATCGGCGAGTGCCGGCTGTTTACTCTCGGCTACGTTGTGGCTGCCAGCGCATCCGCCCAGTAAAAACGCCATGATAAGCGGCATGGACCGTAGTTTCCGGGGTTTCATAGCAGGATCAGCCCCCACACCGCCGCGATGATCACCAACGCGACCATCTGCGCCGCGCTGCCCATGTCCTTGGCTTGTTTCGACAGTGGATGCAGCGTCAGGGAAATACGATCCACCACCGCCTCGATGGCCGAATTGAGCAGTTCTACCAACAAGGCCAGCAGCACCACGGCGATCAACATCGCCCGCTCCAGTCTGCTGACATGCAGCCAGAATGCGATAGGGATCAGGAGCACGGCGAGCCACAGCAACTGGCGAAAGGCTGCCTCACCCACGTAGGCAGCGTGTAGTCCGGCTAGGGAATAGCCCACCGCATCGAGGATGCGTCCAAAACCGGCGCGCCCCTTGCGCCAATGGTTGCCAAGCTCCGGCTCTGGGGTCATGGCCGGCTACCGCGCGCCAGATGGAAGCGATAATGCTCGAGTAGGCACGCCCAGTCCGCGTCAGGCATGCCATCACGATGTCGCTGCAGCTGTTCGATATCACGCCGCGAAGCCGTCGATACCCGGGCGCGACGGCGACTCTTTTCCAGATCCAGCAGCGCGACCTCGACCACACCGTCGCGGTCGAACGACCGCGCGTTGACGAACACGTGCTTGCCGTAAAGGCAACCATGCTGCCAACGGCCTCGGTGCAGCCGGGCCAAGGTCGCGCCGAGCTGGCGCAACATGGCCTGCTGGGCTTCGGGGCCAACGTATTCGGGCATCCCCTCGGCGTACCACTGGTCAAGGTCGATAAAGCCTTCGAGCGCTTCGGTAATCAGCAGCGCGCGCCAGTGGCCGGCCTCCTTGCGCGCCCCGCAATAGACCAGGCGCGGCACCCGCACGCCAAGCGTCTCAAGCGCCTGAAGCGCACGCTGTTCGCGCAGCGCCGTTGGCGCGCCAAATGGCCTGGTCAGTGAGCGGTACAGGTGCTCATGTTGACGCTTGAGATAGAGGACCTCACCGCTTCCCCGCAGTTGGACGCGCTGCACCCCGCTTTCGCCGCCACGACGCTGGTTCGGCGCCTCTACCCAGGCGCCCTGCAGGCTCCACCAACGGTCGAAGACATCTGTGCTCCGCGCCGGCGCGCCTGCTGCAATCAACTGGGCCATGTTCAGGCCTCCTTACGCAGTACGTAAGTGCGCCACATGGCGTAGCCGGGAAGGAAATCCAGGCTTCCCACAACCTTGAAACCAACCGCTTGAAACTCTTGCTCGATACGCCCCGAGGGCACGACGAACCGGTTCTTATTTTGCGACGACCTCCCTTCGGCAGCGCGACGACGCTCGAGTCGGCTGCGTTTCCAGGCCTTGAAGTTGCCATCCACCCAGAGCGAGACGATCAGGCTGTCGCGCGTGACCCGATGGAACTCGCGCAGCATGGCCAGGCGATGCGAGCTGTCGGCCACGTGATGCAGCAGACGCATGCAGAAGATGTTGTCCACGGCGTTGTCCGGCAGATCGATGGCAAACGCGGACGTACGGAACGCCTCGACCCGCTCCACCACCTCGGCGGGCTGCGAATCCAGCGCGATGGCCAACATGTCGTCGGAGTTGTCGGCGGCGAGGATCACCCGGTTCGGCTGCTCGGCCAACAGCGGCCAGAACCGGCCGGCACCGCAGGGAAGATCGAGCACCAGGTCGGGCTCACCGGCGAGCTTCAACGCACGGCGCGCCACCTGCTCATCACGCCAATGCGAGAGACGCCGAGCGAGCCCGTCCTGGTGCTTGTCGTAATATGCCAGCGCGTGCTTGCGGTCGTACTTGCGGGAAAAATCCAGTTCGATGGGTTGGGACGATGACATGACAGCGCTCCGTTGGAGGGATGCCGTCAAGTTATCGAGCGCAGCATCAAGCCGCCGTCAAGGGAATGTGAAAAAAACGTCAAACGGCACCCAGGCGTACCCGGAAGCAGCTGCCACCGTTTGCGCCTGGCTCCACGCCAACGGTCCAGCCTTGGTACGCGCAGATCCGCTTGACCAGCGAGAGCCCAAGTCCAAGCCCCTCCCCGCGTGCCTGTTCACCGCGCACGAAGGGCTGGAACATGCGGTCCTGCTCCCCCGTCGGAATACCCATACCGGTGTCTTCTACCCGGAAACCGCCTGCCTCGAGCACCAGTCTCACGCATCCCGAATTGGTGTAATGCAGGGCGTTGCGCAACAGGTTAGAAAGCACCGTACGCAGGAAGGTGAGGTTGTGGCGCACCTCGTCAAGTCCCTCTTGCACCAGCTCGAACTTCAGCCCCTTGGCTTCGATTAGTGGCGCCCAGCGCCTGGCCTGTTCGTCGGCAACGCTAGCCAGCGTCGCACTGCCGACCTGGGTTGAGCCTTCGTCCCGAGCCCGGGCGAGGATCAAGAAAGTCTGCACAAGATCGCGCATCTCCTCGGCGGCTCGACCGATACGGTCGACCTGCTCGCGCTCGCGCGCACTCAGCGGGCCGGCTTCCAGCAATTCGCAGGAGCTGGCGATCACCATCAGAGGCGTGCGCAACTCATGACTGACGTCGCTCGTGAACAGGCGCTCGCGCTCCAGGGAGCGACGCAAATCCCCGAGCGTGGAATCGAACGCCGCGGCCAGGTGACCGACCTCGTCATCGGCGTATTCCGGCGAAAGAGGCGGCGCCAGAGGAAGGAGCTGGTCCCGGTGACGTACTTGAGAGGCCAGCCGCGTAACCGGCGCCATCACCTTGCGCGCCACCAGCCAACCAAGCCCTGCGGCAACGGCAACGCTGAGCAGAAAGCCCGCCAGCACTACGTCGAACAAAATCTGCTCGCGAGATTCAAACTCATGCTGCTCCTGGACCAGCGTGTAGCGATTGCCAGCCAGATCGCGCGTGTACACATAGAACGCCTGATCTCCATCGACCACTTCGGAGAAACCTTCCGGTACCGTGGCGAACCGATCCGGTATGGTGTATTGCGGTAGGCTCGAGGCAAAAAAGCGGGTGCGCGAGTCCACCCGAGGCGCTCGCCCGTGGCGCAGGTCCTGGTGGATGACAATATCCAGCTCCCGGTCCAGTTCTTCGGAAACCAGGTGCTCTTCGATGAAGTGCACGATGCCGACGATGCTCAGCGCAAAAGCGCCGCTGACTATCAATGTCATCAGCGTAAAGGCGATAACGATGCGCCGCGACAGCGGCTGCTTAGCCAGCATCGGACAGTTCCGCCAGACGGAAGCCTACGCCATGGATGGTGTGTAGCAACGGCTTATCGAACGGCTTGTCCAGCACTTGACGCAGCTGGTGGACGTGGCTGCGCAAGCTGTCGCTGTCGGGGCTGTCGTCTCCCCACAAAGCCTCTTCAAGGGCCTCGCGACGAACTACTGCGGGGCTCCTCTGCATCAGCAGCGCCAGGAGTTTGAGACCGATCGGATTGAGTCGAAGCGGCTGACCGGCACGGGTAATTTGCAGGGTATCGAGGTCATAGCGCAGGTCGCCTACCTGCAGCTGGCGTTTGCGGTTGCCCTGGCTGCGACGCAACACCGCTTCAATGCGGGCTACCAGTTCGGAGAGCGCGAAGGGTTTGACCAGATAGTCGTCGGCGCCTGCATTCAGCCCCAGCAGCCGGTCGTCAAGGGTATCGCGGGCAGTCAGCATGATTATCGGCGTGTCACGTCGGGCGTCTTCTCGCAGCCTGCGGCACAGCTGATAGCCGTCGATTCCGGGCAGCATGATGTCCAGCACGATCAAGTCGTAGTGTTCGGTTGCCGCCAGGTGCAGGCCGCTCAATCCATCCTGAGCGCAGTCGACGCCATAGCCTTTGAGCTGCAGGTAGTCGAGCACGTTAGCAAGGATGTCGCGGTTGTCTTCGATAACCAGTATGCGCATGCGCACTCCTCACCAGAGTCTCGTAGCGAAGGGACGGCATGGCCCCGACCGGACTGCTCAGCATGAAGAAAAATGTTCGCCTCGTCGATTGACGTATTTTTCACATTGCCTTGACGAGCCACTGACAAGGCCCTCGGCAGACTCGCGGCCATCCATTTCAAGGAGGACTGACGATGCCCCGCCTTCGAGTTGCTCAAACCCGCTTTCTGCTCCTACTCCTGTCGACTTGGCTCGGCGTTTTTACCCTGACCCGCAGCGTGCTTCTGCTCACACACCTGAGCGATGCCGCCATCGGGCCCGGTGACCTGCCGCGCCTGTTCGGCATCGGGTTGGTCTATGACCTGGGTTTTCTCTGCTACGCCGCGCTACCGCTGGCACTCTACCTGTTGCTGTGCCCCGCCTGGCTATGGCGCCGCCGGAATCATCGCCGCCTTATGCATGCGCTGGTCGCGGTGAGCCTGTTCGCGATGATCTTTACGGCGGTAGCCGAGTGGCTGTTCTGGGATGAGTTCGGCGTACGCTTCAACTTCATCGCGGTCGACTACCTCGTCTATTCCGACGAGGTACTCAACAACATCCTCGAGTCCTATCCGATCTATCCGCTATTGGCCGCGCTAGCCACCATTGCCGCAGCCGGTGCAGTGCTGTTGCATCCATTTACCGAGGCGGCATTAGCCACACCGCTGGCTAGCTGGCGGAGCCGAGGAGCCTTGGCCGCCGCGTCCATCGCCCTATTCGGGCTGTGCCTGGGCATGCTTGGACAGGACGCACCGCGTGGTCTGGGCGGCAACGCCTACCAGCGAGAGCTGGCTGCAAACGGGCCGTATCAGTTCTTCGCCGCCTTCCGCAACAACGAACTGGATTACCCACAGTTCTACGCCACCCTGCCCGAAGCGGAAGTCGGTGCGATGCTGCGCCAGGAACTGGCCGAGCCCAACGCCCGATTCATGGACCACGACGCGCTGGATATCCGCCGGCATATCGACAACCCAGGACAGACTCGCCAGCTCAACGTAGTGCTGGTGACCGTCGAAAGCCTCAGTGCCAAGTACCTGGGCAGTTTCGGCGACAACCGAGGCCTAACGCCAAACCTTGACGAGCTGCGCCGCCAGAGCCTGTTCTTCAGCAACGTCTATGCCACCGGTACCCGCACCGACCGAGGCCTGGAGGCCATCACTCTGTCGGTGCCGCCTACACCGGGCCGCTCGATCGTCAAGCGTATCGGACGGGAAACCGGCTACGCCAGCCTCGGCCAACAGATGTCGAGCCGCGGCTACGACAGCGTCTTCGTCTATGGCGGACGTGGTTACTTCGACAACATGAACGCTTTCTTCAGCGGTAACGGCTACCGCATCGTCGACCAGAGCAGCGTGGCCGAGCGCGACATCCGGTTCACCAATGCCTGGGGCATGTCCGACGAAGACCTGTTCAATCAGACGCTCGCGCTCGCCGATGCCGATCACGCCGCCGGAAAACCGATCCTGCTGCAACTGATGACCACTTCCAACCACCGTCCATATACCTACCCGGACGGTCGCATCGACATACCTTCAGGTCGGGGTCGCGAGGGCGCGGTCAAATACACCGACTGGGCGATCGGTGACTTTCTCTCCAAGGCTCGCAATAAGCCATGGTTCGACGACACTCTGTTCATCTTCGTCGCCGACCACTGTGCAGGCAGCGCCGGCAAGGAGGATCTGCCGGTTGCCAACTATCACATCCCGCTTTTCGTCTATTCGCCCAAGCACGTCGCGCCTCGGGAAATCGACACCCTCGCCAGCCAGATCGACATTGCCCCCACCCTGCTCGGGCTGCTGAACCTGGACTACACCTCGACCTTCTTCGGCCGCAACCTGCTACTCGACAACCCGGCACCGGGCCGCGCGCTGATTGGTACCTACCAGCACCTTGGTTTCTACGACGGTAAGGATTTGGCCATTCTCAGCCCCCGCCAGGCGATTCGCCTCCACGACGATGCCTTGGGTCATAGCCAGGAACACGCGGCAGATCGCAGCGACCCGCTGGTGCGCCGCGACATAGGGCTTTTCCAAGGCGCGAGTTACGCATTCGGCCATGGTCTACTGGCCTGGCATGCGCCAACCGCCGCCGAAGACGATACCGCGGTCGGACAATGATAAGGAGCGTCCGTGAACAGCCCATCACCCATTCCGTCCCGACCCTTCGACTTCCGCCTTTGGTTTGGCCTGCCGTTGATTTTCGGCGTGCTGATGCTGGTAATCGACCCCATCGGAGTGGACTTCGCCCTGGCTCATATGCTTTACGATCCGCAGCGGAGCTTCATTGGCCGCGACAGCAGCTTCCTGGAAGACGTGCTGCATGACCGCGCCAAGCAATTGGTCATCGTGATCGGCGTACTGGCCATCGCGGGCTTCGTTGCCAGTCTGTTGCCGACACCATTACGCCGTTGGCGTCGGCCGCTGGGCTACTTGGTGTTGGCGTTGGGGCTGTCGACCAGCATCGTCACGCCGCTCAAAGCGCTGACCGGCGTACAGTGCCCATGGAGCCTGAACGAGTTCGGCGGAGATCAGGCTTACGCACCGCTGTTCGGAGTTCATCCTGCGACAGACAAACCCGGCCGCTGCTGGCCTGGCGGTCATGCTTCGGCCGGCTTCTCGCTATTGGCACTATTCTTCGTCCTGCGCGACCGGAAACCTCGCCTGGCCAAGGCAGCCCTCGTCGGAGCACTGGCACTCGGCACGGTTTTTTCGTTAAGTCGAATGGCTCAGGGCGCACATTTTCTTTCGCACAATCTTTGGACACTGCTGTTCGACTGGCTGATCTGTCTGGCCTGCTATCGACTCGTGCTGTATCGCAAGGGACCTGCGAGGATGGCACCAGATGGAACATGGCCGCATGCAAAACGCCTCTGGGGCAACCTGTAGCCATGCGCTATGGTTGCGCGCCACCGTTCGGCCTCGGGCGAACGATGGCCTAGCAGCTACTCATGAGTTAATTACAAGGACCGTTCCGATGTACAAAACGACAGCACTCCTGACCGCCGCCGTGATCCTCAGCGGCTGCAGCATCAAGCAAACCGTGACGCCGGCCGAACTGGCCGCCGATCTGCCTGCCGAGATCTGTGCGATTCCCGCCGAGGGGCTGCGCGAGGGCTTCAACACCACCTACAAGTCGTTGCTGCAGAGCAAGGGCTTCACCGTACGGGAGTTGAAGCCCAACACCAGTCCCCGGACCTGCGAGCTGTCCACCACCTACATCGGAAAGTGGGGCTGGGACCTCGCCCTGTACATGAAGTACGCCGATATCCGGGTCTTCAACAAGGGTCGCCAGGTAGGCCAGGCGCTGTATGACTCGCGCTCCGGAGGCGGCCGGCTGGACAAGTTCATCGATGCCGAAACCAAGATCGCCGAACTCACCGACCAGCTCTTTCCGAACGGAGCGGCCGGGCTCGGACGAAACGCCATGCCGGTTCTGCGCGAAGACGGTTCGCCGACCAAAGCGCAGCAACTGTATGACCTGCGCCAGCAGAACCTGAGTTACGAGCAGTTCCAAAGTCGCTACCAGGAAATCATGACCCAGCCGTAGTTCAACCAGGGCCGCAGCTCTGGCGGCCCTAACCCCGTCCCAGCAGCAAAACCGGACTTCGCCACTCGTCGCGCACACTGGCGCTGACACGCTTTGGTCATGTCCCAGCGCTTAGCCTGTTCCTGCCGAACCGCGGCGAACAGGAGGCTGTGATGAGCAGATTGCAACGGTTGATCGCCCAGTGTGCCCGCAATGCGCCGGAACCCAGGGGGCTGGATGCCTGGCGCCAGGCTCGCCCGTCCGAGCTCGATGCTGGCGAAGCGTTACCCAGACGACGCAGCGCCGAGCGCCAGCCACTCGCCCAGGGGCGCTGATACGTCTAGCACGCGGATGACGCACCTCCACGGTTCGATGAGGTCCTATCGATTGCCTGGCCGCCGCACTGGTGCGGCCGTTTCGCAATCGGAGTGCGTTCATGCAGATCATTTTGGTGCGCCACGGCGAGCCCGACCATGCTGGCGCGAGCTGGTGCACACCGCGTGAGATGAAGACCTGGATCGAAGGCTACAACCAGGCAGACATCATCGAAAAACCGCTGCCGGCAGCGTTGCAGCAGCTCGCCGACAACGCCGGGACCGTCGTCAGCAGTTCTTTGTCGAGATGCCGGCAATCGACGCATCATCTTGTGGGCGAGCCGCAGTGCGTCAACGACAGGGTCTTCGCCGAGGCCCACCTACCCTACCCCGACCTCGACTACCCGCGCCTGCCGGTCAGAGTCTGGCGAACCCTGTTCCGCGCCGCCTGGTTTCTGGGCTTCTCAAGTCACACGGAATCGATCGGCCAATCCAGCGAACGCGCCAGGCAGGCGGCCAACCGACTGATCGAACTGGCCCAGGAGTACGGAAGCGTGCTGCTGATGGGGCACGGCATCATGAACATCCTGATCGCCTGGCACCTGCGCGCGCAGGGCTGGGAAGGCCCGCAGCTGCTCTTCCTGCGCGACTACTGGCATCCGAGCACCTACCACAAGCCGCACGACTGACCCTGATCAGAGAAACGCCCGCACCAGCGACTGGATGCCGAGCAGCAACAGGCCGATGAAGAACGCCTTGCGAAATACCGCCTCACTCAACCGCTGGCGGACCCACTGCCCCAGCGCGAGGCCAAGCAATGCGGGGAGCACCAGCATCGCCGAGGCGCCAAAGTCGATCGCCTGGGTGCCGCCGTGCAGCAGCAGTCCGAGGCCCAGCGCCAGGGTCGAGACGGTGAACGACAGGCCGAGCGCCTGGATCAGGCTCTCCTTGTCCAGCCCAAGGGTCTGCAGGTACGGCACCGCCGGGATGACGAACACTCCGGTCAGGCCTGTGACCAGTCCGGTGACGAAGCCGACGGCTATCGAGACGCCCCGCTCGCCGCGTGACGGCAACCTGAGGCGGACCGCCTTCAGCCCGATGATGGCGTAGAGGATCAAGGTCGCGCCCAGGGCCGCCGACACCCAGGGGCTGCCCGAACCGACCATCCAGCGCGTGGTAATCAGCGTACCGATGGTTACCGCGACCATCATCGGCCATAGCCGTACCAGCAGGGGGCGCAGCGCAGGCCCCGCCCACAGCTGCCAGAGGTTGGTCGCCATCGATGGCGCCAGCAGCAAGGCCGACGCCTGCGCCGGGCTCATCACCAGCACCAGCATGCCGATGGCCACCGTGGGCAGGCCCATACCCACCACACCCTTGACCACCCCGGCCAGCACGAACACCGCGATACAGAACGCCAGCTCCATCGACCCGCTCCATGATTTTCCCGGTGTGCAACTGTGCCTGAATCGGCGCACGACCGGTACCGCGGCGCTTCCCATCAGCGCGCTCGATATCCACCATCTCGCGCATTCGGTTCTCTGGCGCGGCGCGCCGGCCGATCATCTGGGCTCGTCACAACCGGAGCGACGCAACCGGCCAGGAACGCGTCCGCCGTAGCCCAGGAACATCAGCGATGCCTCTTTCACCCCATTTCTTCGCCGTCGCCGCGCTCGCGGTGATGACCAACGGCATGAGCCTGCTCGGGCAGGGCCAGCATTCGGCCGGCGCCCTGGTGCGAGCCCTCGAGAGCCGACACGAGATAGCCCAGGCGATCCAGCTGGAGGCCTCGCTGAAGCGCTGGGGCCAGCCGCCTTGCCGCGAAGGCGAAACGCTGTGCGACGCCGTCGAGAAGTTCATGGGCGGCGCCGCCTGAACCGGTGCGGTGTTTTACGCAACATCCACTGAGCAGGAATCACAGCGCTTCCTATACTCGATGGACCACTCACGGGAGATCCGCCATGCACCGCGCAATCGCCTTTATCGCCGCCACCCTCCTCAGTGCTCCGTTGTGGGCGATGCACTGCCCGGCCGACATGGCCGAGATCGACCAGCAGCTCAAGGACAATCCGCCCAGCGACCCGGCAATCCTCGAGCAGGTGCAGCAGCTGCGCGCCCAAGGTGAGGAACTTCACAAGGCCGGTGACCACACTCAGTCGCTGCAAGTGCTGGGCGAGGCGCGCGAGTTGCTCAAGGCCTCGCGCTGAGCCAGCTAACCTGGATGCCCGTCGACCGGGGGTTGCAGAGCCAGGGTCCGTAGGACGCCACGAACAGCAAACCCGACAGCCATAGCGCGAGGACGCTGAACAGCGACCACCCCGCGCGCGAGCGCGGCCAGCTGCAACAGCGCGCGCCCACATCCACCGCGCGCGGTGCTGCAACGGCGGCGTGGACTCAGCCCACCTGATCCGGCTGGCCAAGCGTCTGGGCATTCGCTGAGGGCTCAGAGCATCGGCGGCAGGGTCAGGGCGATCATCACGCCCAGCAGGCTCATGCCGAGGGCGGCGAAGGCGCCGCATTCGTCCCCCTCCTCCAGCGCCCGCGCGGTGCCGATGGCGTGGGCGTTGATGCCATAACTCAAGCCGCGCGCGGCGGGGTTGTCGACGCCGGCCCAGCGCAGCAGCAGCGGCCCGAACGCCGTTCCGATCACCCCGGTCAGCATCACGAACACCGCCGCCAGCGCCGCGATGCCGCCCAGCTGTTCGGCCACCAGCATGGCGATCGGCATGGTTGCCGACTTCGGCGCCAGGCTCATCAGCACGGTCAGTTCGGCGCCCAGCAGCCAGGCGACGCCGAGGGTGATCGCCACCCCCAGCACGCCGCCCGCGACGAGGGTCAGCAGGATCGGCCAGAACAACTGGCGGATGCGCTTGAGGTGGCGATACAGGGGCACGGCCAGCGCCACCGTGGCCGGCCCGAGCAGCAGTGCAATCGGCGACGCGCCTTCGCGATAGCGGGTGTAGTCCAGACCGCTGAGGTGCAGCGCGGCGACCACCAGCAGCATGGCTACCAGTACCGGCTGCAGCACCAGCCAGCCGCTGCGCCGGTACACCAGCAGTGCCAGCTGGAAGGCGACCAGCGTCAGGCCAACCGGAAACATGGGGTGCTCGCGCACCAGGACCCAAACGGCGTACCAATCCAGCCCGCTCATGCGTCCTTCTCCGCTCCGGCTGCATCCATGCGCTGCGCCAGACGCTGCATCAGCCATCCGCAGAACGGCACGGTGACCAGCAGCGAGACCACCAGTCCCGCCGCGATCGCCGGCAGATCGCCGAGCAACGCATCGCCGCTGACCATGATCCCGGTCGCCGGCACCACCAGCAGCAACGGCAGGTACTGCAGCAGGACGCCCGCGGTCTGCTCCAGCGGCTGCGGAATACCACGGCGCAGCAGCAACCAGCCGAACAGCAGCGCCATGCCGATGATCGGCCCGGGCAACGCCGGCAGCAGCAACAGGTTCAGCACGCTGCCCAGCAGCTGCAGCAGGACCAGCCAGGTCAGGCCTTTCAAAATCATCAGGGGTCTCCAAGACATCGTTCGGAACGGACGCGGTTCGTCGGCCGAGCGACCGTATACCACCGGTCGTGGCCAGGCGTCTTAGGCGCATCCCACGACGCGCGCGCCAAGCGGAGGACTATCGCCCAACGGCGGCGCCGTAAAACAGACGCAGATGTGACGCGCAAAACCATATCAGAAGGATTGCACCCTCTGCCGGGCTGATCCGGATCAAGGCTGCGTCTGGCCTGTTCTGATAGCAGCATCGCCGCCGTCGTTCTGATCCGCTTTTTTATCGTTCAGCTGAGGCTGTTACCAATACAGATCGGCAGGGATGATGCGCCGGCCTGAACAGTCCAAGGGGCCGCGCGCCATGACCGAACGAATTCCCGCCACCCTCATCGACTCCCTCGATTCCAGCCGACCCGTACGCCTGACGCCCGCCCGCAGCGGCGGCCCGATCCATACCCGCAGCTTCACCGGCACGATCCGCACCCTTCGCCTCGTCATCGGCGCCCTGCTGTTTCTGTTGTTCTTCGGCACGGCCTGGCTGAACGTCGAGGGCCGCCAGGCGGTGCTCTGGGACTTGGGCAAGCGGCAGTTCTACATCTTCGGCGCAACCTTCTGGCCGCAGGACTTCATCCTGCTCTCGGCGCTACTGATCATCGCCGCGTTCGGCCTGTTCTTCATCACCGTGCTGGCCGGCCGCGCCTGGTGCGGTTACGCCTGCCCGCAGAGCACCTGGACCTGGATCTTCATGTGGGCCGAAAAGGTCACCGAGGGTGACCGGCTCGCGCGGATCAAACTCGACGCCGCTCCCTGGAGCCTCGGCAAACTGCTGCGCCGATCGGCCAAGCACAGCCTCTGGCTGGCGGTGAGCCTGGCCACTGCCATCGCTTTCGTAGGTTACTTCACCCCTGTACGGGCCTTGGTGGTCGAGCTGTTCAGCTTCAGTCTCGATGCGCAAACGGCGTTCTGGCTGTTCTTTTTCACCGCCGCCACCTACCTCAACGCCGGCTGGCTGCGCGAGAAGGTCTGCGTGCACATGTGCCCCTACTCGCGCTTTCAGAGCGTGATGTTCGACCCCGACACGCTGATCATTTCCTACGACGCGGCACGTGGCGAGAACCGCGGTCCGCGCCGCAAGGACAGCGACCCCGCCGCCCAGGGGCTGGGTGACTGCGTCGACTGCAGCATCTGCGTGCAGGTCTGCCCCACCGGCATCGACATCCGCGACGGCCTGCAACTCGACTGCCTGAGCTGTGGCGCCTGTGTCGATGCCTGCGACTCGGTGATGGACCGGATGGGCTATGCACGTGGCCTGGTGCGCTACACCTCCGAACGGGCGCTCGAAGGCGGCAGGACACGCCTGTGGCGCCCGCGCCTGGTCGGTTACGCCGTGGCCCTGCTGGCGATGCTCGGCGCCTTCGCCTGGGCGCTCGAGGCGCGGCCACTGCTGTCGCTGGACGTCACCCGGGATCGCACCCTCTTCCGCGAGAACACCGCCGGCCAGATCGAGAACATGTACAGCCTCAAGCTCATCAACAAGACGCAGCAGCCGCGCCAGTACCGGGTTTCGGTTTCGGGCGAGAATTACGCGCTCAGAGGCCGGCAGGAAATCGCCCTGGCCGCCGGCGAGATCGTTGACCTGCCCATCAGCGTGGCGCGCCTGCGGGAGAGCGGCCAGACCGCCAGCCGCATCCAGTTCAACCTCGAAGACCTGCACGATCCAGCAAGCCGCATCAGCAGCCCGAGCACCTTCGTGGCCCCGGCCAACCGTTGAGCGATGGCCGCCGACAGGGCGGCCGTTGCACCGCACGCTCGGGAAGTGCCTTTGTGATGACGGGGTCAGTAGACTGTCCGGTGCCCTACGTGCCAGGCCAGGACAGGATGAAGCGCTACGAAAAATTCGCGGATGAAATCGCCGAGCTGATCCGCAGCGGCGTACTCAAGGGCGGCGAGAAGATCCCCTCGGTGCGCCATGCCAGCAGAACCTACGGCGTCAGCCCCTCGACGGTCTTCCAGGCCTATTACCTGCTGGAAGACCGAGGCCTGATCCAGGCACGCGCCCGCTCCGGCTACTTCGTGCGCGAGCATGCCAAACGCCCGCTCAACGAGCCCGACATCAGCGCTCGTGCCGGCGAGACCACCGACGTCGGCGTCAGCGAACTGGTGTTTTCGGTCCTGGCTTCCTTGAGAGATCCGGGCACCGTGCCCTTCGGCTCTGCCTTTCCCAGCCCGGACCTGTTTCCCCTTGCCCGGCTGGCCCGTTCCATGGCCCACGCCGTGCGCGACATGCCGGCCGGCGCGGTGATCGCGGAGATGACCGCGGGCAACCCCGATCTGCGCCGACAGATCGCCCTGCGCTACATGGTCAGCGGCGTGATGCTGCCGCTGGAGGAGCTGGTCATCACCAACGGCGCCATGGAGGCGCTCAACCTCTGTCTGCAGGCCGTCACCGAACCGGGCGACCTGGTGGCAATCGAGGCGCCCGCCTTCTACGCCACGCTCCAGGTCCTCGAGCGGCTCAAGCTCAAGGCCGTGGAAATCCCGGTGCACCCGCGCGAAGGCATCGATCTCGACGTGCTGGCCGACAGCCTGCAGCGCCTGCCGATCAAGGCCTGCTGGTTCATGAGCAGCCTGCAGAACCCGCTCGGCGCGAGCATGGGCGAGGCGAAGAAGGACGCGCTCTACCACCTGATCGAGCGACATCAGGTGCCGCTGATCGAAGACGACGTCTACGCCGAGCTGTATTTCACCCGGGAGCCGCCCAAGCCGGTCAAGAGCCGCGATCGCCAGGGGCTGGTGATGCACTGCGGCTCCTTCTCCAAGAGTCTGGCGCCCGGTTATCGGGTCGGCTGGGTAGCGGCCGGGCGCTTCGCCGAGCAGGTCAGTCGCCTGAAGCTGATGACCACCATCTCCCCGTCGGTGCCGGCCCAGGCGGCCATCGCCGACTACCTGCAGCACGGCGGTTACGATCGCCATCTGCGCAAGCTGCGCCACACGCTGGAAATGCAGCAGGGCGCGATGCTCGCCTCCGCCGCACGCCACTTTCCGGCCTGCACGCGGGTGACCCGCCCTTGCGGCGGCTATTTCCTCTGGTTCGAGTTCCCCGAGCCGGTCGACTCGCTGCAATTGCTGCACATGGCCCTGGCCCAGGGCATCAGTCTCGCCCCCGGACCGATCTTCTCGGCCACCCAGCGTTTTCGCAATTGCGCCCGGCTCAACCATGGGCACACCTGGGATCAGCGCAGCGAGAACGCCATGGCGCTGCTGGGGCGCATGATCAAGTCGTTCTGACCCGACGCCCCTCGGCGCGCCGGCCGAACCTGCTCGCCATGCGCGACTCCTACCTAATAGTGAAGGCCACCCTCGATGGAGTATCCGATGAGCGAAGACGTGAAGGTCAGACATGACGCCGGGCAAAGCCGTTACGTGCTCGAAGTGGACGGCGCGGTGCGCGGCCACGCCGAGTACACCGAGCAGGGCGAACAGCGCCTGTTCACCCACACCGAAGTGGACCAGGACCTCGAAGGCCGAGGCCTCGGCGCCCGGCTGGTGAAAGAGGCGCTGGAGGACGTACGTCGATCCGGAAAACGGCTGGTGCCGCTCTGCGCCTTCGTCAATGCCTACGTCGAGCGGCACCCCGAGTGGCGCGACCTGATCGACGCGCCGAACGGCTAAGCTCGCAGCGTCAGCGACGGGCCAGCCACACCCCGGTCGCCGAGAGCAGCATGCCGACGATGGCCAGGGGCGCCAGCACCTCGCCGAACAGCAGCCAGGCGATCAGCGCGGTGGTCGGCGGCGTGAGGTAGAACAGGCTGGCCACCTTCACCGCACTGCCCTGGCTGATCATCTTGTTCAACAGCGTGATGGCCCCGATCGACAGCACCAGCACCAACCACAGCAGCGCGAAGACGAACTCGCCGTTCCACTGGATCTCCCGGGTCTCGGTGAGCAAGGCCACCGCGCCGAGCACCAGCACGCACGGCAGGAACTGGATTACAGAGCCGCTACGCAGATCGAACGCCGGGCAGAAGCGCTTCTGGTAGAGCGTGCCCAGGGTGATGCTGCACAGCGCGAACAGCGCCGGCCAGACCCAGTGCAGCAGCACCTCTAAGGTGACACCGTCGAGTTCGAGCTTGCTGCCCAGCACCAGCAGCACGCCGCCCAGACCCAGCCCCAGCCCGAACCACTGCCGGCGGGTGACCTGCTCGCCCAACAGCAGACCGGCCAGCAGCGCGGTGAGCAGCGGCTGCAGGCCGACCACCAGGGCCGTCGGCCCGGCCGGCAGGCCACGGTCGATGGCGGTGAACACGCCGCCCAGATAGCCGCCGTGCACCAGCAGACCGGTGACCGCGATATGCATCGCCGCGCGTGGCGTGGCCGGCCAGGGCGCGCGGGTCAGCAGCGCGATGGGCGTCATCAGCAACACGACGAGAATGAACCGCACCACGTTGAAGGTCAGCGGCTCGACATAGGGCAAGCCGAACTTGGCGCCGATGAAACCGGTGCTCCAGAGCACCACGAAGGTAACCGGCAGAAACAGCTGCAAACTGAGGACGGGACGCTGAACCATGATCGATGCCAGCCGCAAGACGGAGCGGCATTCTACGAGAATCCCAGCCGGGCGGCAGCCGTTCAGCCGAGCAGGCTGGCCCAGGCCGACCCGAGCAGCAGCAATGCCATCAGCTGGTTGAAGCGCTTGAGCGCGCGCGCCGAGCGCAGCAGCCGGGTCGCACCGATGCCCAGCAGCGCCCAGACGCCCAGGCAAGGCAGCGCCACCAGGAAAAACACCAGAGCGAACAGGGCGTAACGTGCGGCGCTGGCATCGGCTCCGGCGAACAGGCTCACCACCGCCATCGCCATCATCCAGGTCTTTGGATTGACCAGCTGCAAGCCAGCGCCGCCGACCAGCCCGAGACGCCGCACCGGCTCCAGGCCGTCTTTCTCGATCGGCTGCGCCTCGCTGCGAAAGATCTGCCAGGCCAGGTAGCTGAGCCAGGCCACCCCGAGCCAGGCCATGGCGCGCTGCAGGCCGGGATGGCCGAGCAGCCACTGGCCGATACCCAGGCCGACCAGCAGGACGATGCCAGCCGCGCCGGTACAAGCCCCCAGCACGATCGGCAAGGCGCGCCATAACCCGTAACGCGCACTGTTGCTGAGCACCAGCAGGTTGGTGGGACCGGGGGTGATGGACGCGACGAAGGCGAACAGGACGAACGGCAGCAATTGGCTCATCGCGGCAGCCGTGACGATGACGTAGTGGACATGGTGGCTCCGATAGGAAGGTCGGAAGCCAATTGTCGAGCGGTCGCGCTCAGGCGTCTGGAAGATTCGAGCAGCGCGTGCGGTAGTGCGCCGGGGTCAGGCCATAAGCACGCCGGAACCAGCGCCCCAGGTGGCTCTGGTCGGCGAAACCGAGCGAGGTCGCGACGCTGGCCGGTGCCCATCCCATGGCCAGCAACTGACGCGCGCGGGACAGGCGCAGCTGCACCAGGTAGGCATGCGGCGCCAGGCCGAACGCGACCTTGAACGCCCGAGACAGGCGAAAGCGATCGACCCCGCAGGCCTGCGCCAAGTGGTCCAGACCGATGTCCTGTTCCAGATGCGCATGCAGGTAATCGCGGGCGCGCAGCGCCACCAGCGGCAGGCGCGGGTCATGGTCGATGCGCGGGCGCCACTGCAGGTGCGCCGCGAGCTTGCTGAGCAGGCCGTCGAGCGCGGCCTGGCGGACCATTCGCATCTCGCTGCCCTGCAGCGCCCGATAGGCGTCCGCGATGCGCGCGATCAGCTCGGGCTCCTCGGTCAGCGTGCTGGCGAACCGCGGCTGGCAGTTGCCCGGCGCATCGTCGTGCAGGCTGCGCAGCTCGCGTTCCAGCCATTGGGCATCGAGATAGAGCATCGAATAGGTGAAGCCGTCCTCCGTCGGCGCATGCCCGTCGTGCAGCTCTCCGGGTTCGAGCAGAAAGACCTGCCCCGGCGTTGCGCTGTGCAGCACCTTGCGGCAGTGAAACTGCTGGACGCCCTGTTCGGTGAAGCCGATCAGGTAGCTGTCGTGCCAGTGGGGATCGTAGGCGTGGCCCTGGAAATGGGCACGGATCGTCTCGATACCGGTTTCGGCATCCTGGTTGAGGGTGATCCAGCGGTGGCTGCCCATGATGGCCCCATGAGTGATGCGCCTGACACGACATCATACCGAGCACCTTCCGCAGCTTCTGGAACATTTGTGCAGAAACCCCGGCCGCCTGGAGGCGGTCGGGGTCGGTGCGTTGCACAGGCTTACTGCAGGTGGGTTTTCAGCGCGTTGCCTGCCTGCCCGACGGCAGCCCGCGTTCCCGGCACCTGGCTCAGGGCATTGAGCAGCCCAAAGTCGTGGATCATGCCGTTGTAACGCGTCGCCACCACCGCAACCCCCGCCGCGTCGAGCTTGCGCGCATAAGCCTCGCCCTCGTCACGCAGCACGTCGAACTCCGCCGTCTGCACCAGGGCCGGCGGCAAGCCGCGCAACCGTTCGACATCCGCCCGCAGCGGCGAGGCGTAGACCTCGGCGCGCTGCTTCGGGTCGGTGGTGTAGTTGTCCCAGAACCAGGTCATCATGTTGCGCGTCAGGAAATGGCCCTCGGCGAACTGCTTGTACGAGGCGGTTTCGAAGCCCGCATCGGTCACCGGCCAGAGCAACGCCTGGAAGCGGATCGCCGGGGTGCCCTTGTCTTTCGCCATCAGGCTGACCACGGCCGCCATGTTGCCGCCGACGCTGTTTCCGGCAACGGCCAGGCGCTTGCCGTCGACCTGGATCTCCCGTCCATGCTCGGCCACCCACCGCGTGGCGGCGTAGGCCTGGTTGATCGCGGTCGGGTACTTCGCCTCGGGCGACGGCGTGTAGTCCACATAAACCGCCGCCGCACCGGACGACACCACCAGGTCGCGTATCAGCCGTTCGTGGGTCGGGAAATCGCCCAGCACCCAGCCGCCGCCATGGAAGAACATGAAGACCGGCAGCTCGCCCTTGGCGCCGGAGGGGCGAACGATGTTCAGCCGGATCGACTGGCCGTCCACCTTGATGGTGCGTTCGCTGACGTCTGCCTCCGGCAGCTCGGCGCCGGCCTGGGCACCGCTCAGTACGGCACGGGCATCCTTGGGCGACAACTGCTCGATCGGCTTGCCGTCACCGTTTTCCAACGCCTCGAGAAAGGCCTGGGTCTGGCTTTCGACGCCGGGACTACCGGCGGCGAGCACGGCGCCGGCCGACAGCGAGAGGACGGCGAGTGAAAGGGTCTGCTTGATGTTCATGGGAGTTCCTCCTCTGTCGAGCCGGTCAGGCCAGGGTCAGGGTGACGTCGATGTTGCCGCGGGTGGCGTTCGAGTAAGGGCAGACGATGTGCGCCTTCTCGATCAGCTGACGCGCCTCTTCGCGATCCATGCCCGGAAGGGTGATTTTCAGCTCGACCTCGATGCCGAAGCCGGTGGGTATGGCGCCGATGCCGACGAAGCCTTCGACCCAGGCCTCAGGCGACAGCTTGTGCTTGTCGCGGGCGGCGACGAATTTCAGCGCACCGAGAAAGCAGGCCGAGTAACCAGCGGCGAACAGCTGTTCGGGATTGGTGCCCTGCCCGCCCGCGCCGCCAAGCTCCTTGGGTGTGGTCAGGCGCACGTCGAGGACGCCGTCGGAGGAGATGGCACGGCCGTCACGGCCGCCGGTCGCTTCAGCGGATGTGCGGTAGAGAACGTTTTCGATCGACATGGTGAGTTTCCTTTCTAAGTGAGTTGGGTGCATGACAGGGCTCAGCCCTGGTGGGTCGTCAGCCAGGTGGGGTAAGGCGCCTGCAATTGGCGGCCACTTTCATTGGGAGTGGCATGGGCCGCTGTGCTGGCAGCGATGACGAGGGCAAATAAGGCGATGCGTTTCATCTGTCTTTCCTCTTTCAGGGTTGGGCTACCGGTGGTTGCCATCAGGAGGAAGCAGGCGCTGTCATTAACTGGCTCGACAACTTCTTGCGCACTAACTTGTTCCCTGAAAAGAACATTAGTGCTCATTTGTTTTGCACGCAAACCATTTCGTTAGAATCTTTGGTTCGCGCCCAGCATGAAAACGGCATAAACCACGAATGCCGGGGGTTACAGGGCGGAACACCTGACGGGGTCCTTCGCGTCAAGACCGCGCCCACGGATCTACCAGCGTGTGTGGAGCGGTCGGGAACGCCTAGTCTTGACCGCGAGCTTTCGGCCGCCTGGGTCAGGCGTCGTAGGTGGGATGCCGCGAGGCCGTGGAGGACTACAGCGAGGCGTGCAGATGCCGGCGCAGCTCTACCAGCTCGTGCTTGAGTTCGGTGAGCGCGGCGGGGCTCATGCCGCTGGACGTGAGGATGCACTGGGGAAACGCCTTGGCCTCCTTCTGCACGTCCCACCCCGCTTCGGTCACCCGCAACTGGACGACACGTTCGTCGCTACTGCTGCGGGTACGGGTTATCAGCTCCATGGCTTCGAGACGTTTGAGCAGCGGGGTCACCGAACCCGGATCGGTGAGCAGTCGGGCGCTGAGCTCGCCGACAGTAATGCCGTCGCTCTCCCACAGCACCAGCATCGCCAGGTATTGCGGATAGGTCAGCCCGACTTTCTGCAAGAGCGGCTTGTACACCTTGGTCATCATCAGCGAGGTGGAATAGAGGGCAAAGCACAGCTGGTTGTCCAGCAGCAGCTCATCGCAGGATTCGGCCATGGTCGGGCTCCGGTTGATCAGGTGATAACGTTAACGCGCTAAAAGCCTGGATGCCAGCAGGTGACCGCCCGCTCAGCTGGACTATCCCTCTCCACGCGGATGAACCTTGCCGCGAAAGACCCAGAACCCGTAGGTGCTGTAGGCCAGCGTGAAGGGAATCAGGACGGCAAAGCCGATCAGCATGAAACCCAGGCTGGACGCGGGCGACGCACCCTCCGCCAGGGTCAGCGAAGGCGGAATGATGGTCGGGTGGAGACTGGCGAGCAGGCCCGCGAAGGCGACCACGACCGCACCCAGCACCATGAACAGGGGCAGAAAATCGTGGCGGCTATCCAGCCACTTCCAGAAGCCGAGCGCCAGTAGCGCGAGCAGCCCGAGCCAGGCGGTCAGCAAGGGCAGATCGCCCCAGCGTTCCCACAGAACCGGTTGCACAAGCCCGCTCCAGTAGATGGCGGCTCCCGCCAGTAGCAGCGTCATCAGGCCGAGCCACCGTGCCTGTCGCCGCGCCTTGGCCTGTAGTTCGCCCTCGGTTCGCCAGACCAGCCAGCACGCGCCAAGCAGCGCGTAGCCGGCCACCAGTGCCAGACCGCAGAACAGCGAAAAGCCGCTGAGCCAATCCCAGCCGTTGCCGCTGTATTGGCTGCCATCATGGGGAATGCCCTGCAACAGCGCGCCGGCCAGCACACCTTGTGCGAAGGTCGCCAGCGTCGAACCTGCGATGAAGGCCAGGTCATACAGGCGTCGCCGACGCGCGCTTGATGCACCGTCGCGATACTCCAACGCCACGCCGCGGAAGATCAATGCCAGCAGCATCACGAACAAGGGGATATAGGTGGCGGTGAAAAAAATGCTGTAGACGGCGGGAAACATCGCGATCAGTCCGCCGCCACCCAGTACCAGCCAGGTCTCGTTGCCGTCCCAGATCGGCAAGATGGAAATCGCCATCACGTGACGCTCGTCGTCGCCCGGGTTGGCCATGAACAGGATGCCGACCCCGAGGTCGGTGCCGTCGAGTATCACGTACGTGAGCACGCTGAAGGCCAGCGCTCCGGCAGCCAGCAGGGGTAACAGCGAATCCGACAGGAACATGACTCACCTCGCGTGGCGTCAGTCGACAGGCGGGCTCCGCAGCCCGGGTTCAGGTTCGCGCTCCCCCTGCTCCGGCGGCCTGCGCAGCGCGCGTAGCAGATAGGCCAGGCCCAGCCCGAACACCAGCAGGTAGACCGCCAGAATGCTGAGCGTGGAGGTGGTCACGAATGACAGCGAGACTGGCGAGCGGCTGTCTGCGGTGCGCAGCAGGCCATAGACGGTGAACGGCTGGCGACCGACCTCGGTGACCACCCAGCCGCAGAGCATTGCGATGAACCCTGCCGGCGCCATCCACACCGATATCCGTTGCAGCCAGCGCGCGTCATACAGCCGGCCACGCCGGCGCAACACTACGCTTGCCGCTCCGAGCACGGCCATCAGCAGGCCCAGCCCCACCATGATGCGAAAGGCGAAGAACACGATCGGCACCGGAGGGATGTCTTCGGGTGGGAATTCGTTGAGGCTCTTGATGGTGCCGCTCAGGTTGTGACGCAGGTACAAGGAGCCCACATGCGGGATCGCCAGTTCGAAGTGGTTGCGCCGCTCCTGCATGTCGGGGATCGCGAATAGCCTCATTGGCTCGCCCGCCCCGGGCGGCGGCCGGTCCCAGGCGCCTTCCATGGCCGCGACCTTCTGCGGCTGATGCTCGAGCGTGTTCTCCCCGTGCAGATCGCCGACAAGAATCTGCAACGGCGCGAGCACCGCGACGACCCACAAGGCCATGGAAAACATCACACGTGCGCCCCGGTTACTCTTGTCGCGCAACAAGTGCCAGGCGCCGGTGGCCGCCACCATCAAGGCCGTCGCCAGAAAGGCTGCGATGGTCATGTGGGTGAAACGATAGGGAAACGACGGGTTGAAGATGATCGCCAGCCAGTCCTGGGCCTCGAAGCGACCATCGGAACCGATGACGAAGCCGGCCGGCGTGTGCATCCAGGAATTGGCCGAGAGGATCCAGAAGGCGCTGAACAGCGAGCCGAGGGCTACCATGCAGGTGGTAAAGAAATGCAGCTTCGGCCCCACCTTGCGCATGCCGAACAGCATGATCCCGAGAAAGCCGGCCTCGAGAAAGAACGCAACCAGCACCTCGTAGAACATCAGCGGCCCGATCACCGAGCCGGCCAACGTCGACAGCCGCCCCCAGTTGGTGCCGAACTCGAACTCCATGACGATTCCGGACACTACGCCCACGGTCACGTTGAGCGCGAATATCTTCAGCCAGAATTTGTAGAGGTCCAGATAGAGCTCGTCGCGGGTGCGCAACCAAAGACCTTCGAGCACCATCAGGAAATTGGCAAGGCCAATGGAAAAGGCCGCCAACACGATGTGGAAGCTGATGGTGAGCCCGAACTGAATGCGGGCAACCAGCAATGCCGGGTCATCGACATCCATGCGCTAAAGGATCCGCCCGCTCACGTCATTCGGCTCACCAGGGTGCTACGCTGCCAGCGCATCAGCCAGGAGATTGGGTTGGATCCGCTGCCCGCGGGTAGGTGCGCTCCTCCTCGAAAGTACCGTCCGCGCGATGAATCTTCACCGAGCCCACCTTGCCCGCCATGTAGCCGGGCACCTGGCGCACCAGTTCCTCCTTCGTCGACGCCTCGAGCACCGCGCGCTCGCTACCCTCTTCCAGTAACGCCCAGCCCGCGTCGACCTGTTTCACATGATAGTTCTGCACGCCTGCCTCCTGTTTGTGCTTTCCAGTTCTAGAGAGCACCAGCACTCGCGTGAGGTTCCTCGCGCATGTGGCAGGCCGCCCAATATTTGCCGCTGCGCTCTGCCCGCACCGCGATTACACTCCGTCCATTCGGCGGCTTGCAGAACGCGCGCCCGGGCACGAATCCCGGCCGTCCCATGACGCTACGCCCGTCCACCGGGACGCAAAGGCAGGAGGTCCCATGGATCAGAACGTTGGACACAAGCCACCGCGCACCGTTCGGCTGCGAAAGCGGCTATTGACCATCGCCCTGGCGGGTATCGTTCCGCTCGCGGTGGCCGCGGGTCTCGGCCTGCTCGCGATCATCCACGAGCAACGGCACCAGACCGAGCTGCGGGGCCTGGAAGTGACCCGCCTGGCCGCCACCGCGATCGAGGTGGAGGTGCAGCGTTCGATGGACGTCCTGCAGGCACTGGCCCAGTCCGGCCCACTCACCGAAGGAGACATCCGGGCCTATGGCCAGCTGGGCCGCCGGGTACTGCCATTCATGCCGGGCTGGCATTCGATACTGCTGATCGATCACGACGGCCAGGTAGTGCAGCGGGTCGCCCGCGAAACACCGACCGCCGATGGCGCGCTGGCCGACCACGCAAGCTTCAACGAGGTGCTGCGCACCGGCAACGCTCAGGTCGGCAACATGGCGCTTGGCCCCCGCAACACCTGGGGCATCCCCTTGCGCGTGCCGGTGGTGCGCGACGGGCAGATCCGCTATGTGCTGACAGCCGTGCTGCAGCCCGAGGCCATCCTTAACGTCATCAATAACCGTCGCCTGCCCGAAGGCTGGGTCACGACAGTGCTCGATCGCAACGAAAAACGCGTCGCGCGCACCGTGCATCACCAGGAAACCCTGGGCACTTCGCCCACTGCAACCCTCCATGACCTGCTCATGCACAACCCGGCCGCCGAGGGAATTGGCGTCTCCGAGACGCTCGAAGGCGAGTCGATGTATACCGCCTTCGTGAGGCTCGAAGAACTCGGCTGGACCATCGCCACCGGCATTCCACGCAGCAACGTGGCTGCCGGGGCGATGCAATCGCTCATGCTCTACGGCAGCGGGCTCGCCATGTCGCTCGCGCTCGCGGTGGCCGCGGTGCTGTTCGCCACCCAGCGCATCAACGTGCCGATGCGCCAGTTGCGCCGCGCCGCCAACGCCATCGGGAAACATCAGCCGGTCCATGCACCGGACAGCGAAATCGATGAGATTCGCGAAGTGGGCCAGGCGCTGCAGATTGCCGCGCAAGCGCGCGACCTCAGCGAGCGCGAACGTGACCAGATGGTCTCGCGGCTCGAACAGGCCCAGCGCGAGCTCACCCAGCAGGTGTCCGACCTGGAGCGCCTGCAGGCGCTGAGCAGCCGCCTGCTGCAACTGCCGTCGCTCGACGAGCAGCTCGACAGCATCCTCGAGGTGCTGTGCGATCTGCATGGCGCCACCCAGGGGCTTCTCTCCCTCAGCGAGAACGGCTCGCCACCGCGCCCGCACTCCACGCGCGGCCTGTCGCAGGCGGCGCTGGAATGGCTCGATGATCTCCAGCCTGGGCGGGACATCTGCGGGGGCGCCGTGCTCAGTGGCCAACGGATAGTAGCGGTGGACACCGATCCCTGTTTCGCGCCCTTCGCGCCGCAGGCACGCCTGGAAGGTTTCCGCGCGGCGCACATCACGCCGATCAAGCACAGCGACGGCACGGTGATGGGTGCCCTCACCATCCTGCTGGCCACAGCACGCGTGCCGAGTGAGCGGGAGATCCGTCTGGCCGATCTCACCGCCGACCTGGCCTCGGTGTTCATCGACCGCGACCGCGCGCGAACCCAGGCCGGCGCGCTGGAGCAGCGCCTGCAGGTTGCGCTCGACTCGTCCACCGTGCCCTTCACCGTCATTTCTCCTTTGCGCGACGACAGCGACGTGATCCGGGATTTTCGCTGCGACTTCGTCAACCCCAAGGCTGCCGCCATCCTCGATTGCCCGGTTCAGGAGCTGACCGGGGCACGGGGCTGCGACCTGCTGCCGGACTGGGGTAACTCCCGGCTGTTCGCCACCCTGGTCGACGTGGTCACCAGCGGACGCTCGCAAGAGTTCGAGCTGCCTTCGACCTTTGAAGAGCGCGAGCGCTGGTTCCATGTCATCGCCACGCCGTTTCGCTCGAGCGTGGCGATCTGGTTCGCCGATATCAGCGATCGCAAGCGCCAGGAACAGGTCATCCTCGAAGCCGACCGCCGCAAGGACGAGTTCCTCGCGACCCTCGCTCACGAGCTGCGCAACCCGCTGGCGCCGATTCGCCTGGCCGCCAGCGTGTTCGGCACGCCCATGGCGAGCGAGGCGCAAAAGCAGCGCAGCCAGCAGGTCATCGAGCGTCAGGTCAGGCACATGGCGCTACTGCTCGATGATCTGATGGACATTTCCCGCATCACGCTGGGCAAGCTGATCCTGCGCAGCGAGCCGGTCGATCTGCGCAAGGTGGTCGAGGCAGCCCTGGAAACCGCCGGGGCGAAGCTGGAGGCCAAGCATCATCAGGTGCTCGTGCAGCTGCCAGACACACCGATAATGGTCCATGGCGATGCACTACGCCTCGAACAGCTAGTCACCAACCTGCTGACCAACGCTGCCAAGTTCACCGATGGCGGCGGACATATCGGTGTAGCTCTCGACCGCGAAGACGGGCTGGCACGGATTCGCGTCAGCGACGACGGCCGTGGCATCGACCCCGAACACTTGACCCCGATTTTCGAGAAGTTCGCCCAGGTAGCACCTACATACCAGAGCACCGGGCTCGGCATCGGCCTCGCGCTGGCGCGTGGACTGGCACGGCTTCACGGCGGCGATATCGAGGCCAGCAGTGCAGGCCTTGGCCAGGGTTCGCAGTTCACCGTGCACCTGCCCGTGCGGGAGGAACAGGCGCCCCTCTCGCCGGATCGCACGACGCCGGTCCAGGCCAGCGCCGCGCGATGCATCCTGGTGGCGGACGACAACCGCGACATTGCCGAAACCATGGCCGAACTGCTGCGCCTGGAGGGTCATCAGGTGCACCTGGCGTTCGACGGTCTCGAAGCGCTCGAGTCGTTCCAGCGCATCCGCCCGCAGGTCGCCCTGCTGGACATCGGCATGCCGGGGTTGCGTGGCGACGAGGTGGCCCGTGCCATCCGCGCCCTGCCGGGAGACCAGCAGGTGCTCCTGGTGGCGATTACCGGATGGGGTCAGCCCAAGGACAAGGAAGCCGCGCTGGCGGCCGGATTCGATCGCCACCTGACCAAGCCGGTAAATATCAACGAGCTGCTGGCTGCCATCGACGCGGCCTTCGAAGCCTGCTGAACGCGCCTCGTTATCCGAGTAGATCGCGCAGGCACCGGGTGAGCGGCACCAGCCCCACCGGCTTGTTCAATACACGGGTGCGCGGCACATCGACGAAAGCGTCGCTCGGATATCCCGACACCACCAGCACGGGCAGTTGCGGACGTCGCTCGCGCAAGCGTTGGACCAGCGCGCGTCCATCCATGCCGGGCATCGCCAGGTCGGTCACCAAAGCATCTATGGGGTCCGCCTCGTCGAGGCTCAACGCGTCCTCGCCACTGTTGGCAACCGATACCCGGTAGCCGTCCAGTTCGAGGAAAGCCTGAAACAGAGCGGCGATCTCGGCTTCGTCATCGACCACCAGGACATGAGATCCGCTCATGCGCCTTGCTCGCGACCGAGCAGCACGCCAAGGCACTCGGCCAGTTCACGCTGCTTGTAGGGCTTGTTGAGGATGGTCAGCTTGGACGCATCGACGCCCTGCCCAGACAGGTCGTCGGCATAACCGGTCGTCAGCAGCACAGGCAAACCCGGGATGCGCTCGCGCACGCGCTCGGCCAGCACCAGCCCGTTGATGCCGCCAGGCATGATCACGTCCGAAAACAGCAGATCGATACCGCCGTCGTTATCCTCGAGTACCTGTAGCGCCGCTTCGCCGCTGTCCGCGGCCAGCACCCGATAGCCAAGCGAGGCCAGATAGGCCTGGGTGACTTCCCGTACATCGGTGCTGTCCTCGACCAGTAGAATCGTCTGCTGGCCGGCGACGGCCGGGAGCAGATCGTCGAGAGGGCTTTCCTCCGAACGCGATGCACGCTCCCCTGCCACAGGAAAGATCATCCGCACGGTGGTGCCCTTGCCGACCTCACTCTCGATCTCGAGCCGGCCGTGGGACTGCTGGACGAAGCCATGGACCATCGCCAGGCCCAGACCCGTGCCCGGCCCCTTGGTGCTGAAGAAAGGCTCCGAGGCCCGACGCAACACCTCCGGACGCATCCCCTCGCCTTCATCGATGACGCAGATGACCACATAGTTGCCCGTAGGCAGATTATGCGCCGCGTTGCGCTCGGGACTCTGCAGGGTCGTGGTGCCGACGGTAACCCGGCCGCCATTGGGCATGGCATCGCGCGCATTCATCAGAACGTTGAGCAGGGCCATTTCCATGTGCGTCGGATCGAGTACGCAGGACGGCAATCCCGGCTTGAGGTCCAACCGCAGATCAACGCGTTCGCCCAGTGCTCGGACTGCCATCTCGCTGAACTCGACGACCAGGCTGTTGAGGTTCAGCCGCTGCGGCTCCAGGCGCTGCTTACGGGCAAAGGCGAGCAGCTGTTGGGTGAGTTTGCCACCGCGCTCGGCAGCCGCCTGCGCATGCTCGATGGCGCTGGAGAGGACCGAGTTGCCGACCGCGTACTGCTGCGCCACCTCCAGGTTGCCGGTGACCACCTGCAGCAGGTTGTTGAAGTCATGCGCCATCCCGGCGGTCAACTGGCCGATCGCTTCCATCTTCTGCGCATGCCGAAACGACTGCTCGGAGACACGGCGCTGGGTGACATCGAGCTGAGAAGCGAAGAAGTACAGCAGCTCGCCGCTTTCGTCGAAGATCGGGCCGATGAACAGCGCATTCCAGAACGGCGAGCCGTCCGCTTTGTAATTGAGCAGGTCCAGCGCCACGCCGCGATGCTCTTCCAGTGCCTTGCGGACCTCTGCGATCGATTCCGGATCGGTTTGCTCGCCCTGCAGGAACCGGCAGTTGCGGCCCACAACCTGATCTTCCTCGTACCCGGTGAGGTCGAGGAAGGCCTTGTTGACGAAAACGATGGGGTTGTCCGGCTGGCGGGGGTCGGTGAGAACCATCGGCATGCGGGTCATTTCGACGGCGGCAAAAAATACGCTGCTGCGATCGTCCAGGCCAGGCCGAGTGATGTAGCTGGCCTGCCAGTGCTTGAGGCCTGGATTGCCTAGAGGGTTATAACTGCTTTCATCGAACTCACCTTTGGCGGGCAGCCCACCGCTCTGCCCTCCACCCTCATGATCTACTGGTAGATTGTCTTCATTGCCTGGGTAGCGACTGCCCTGGGTCATCAACTTCTCCGCGCACTGACCCGCCCGCCGCCGCAGCGAGCAAACTCGGTCCAACTCATTACGACATTCGATGGCTGGAAGGCATCGGGAGTTCAGCGTTTTCACAGTCGAGGCGCTGGACCACAGACAGAAGGCAGCCGACGGGCTTGGTCAGAGGCCCGCGAATGGCGTAACGTCCTGCTCGTAGCGGACCGGCCCTGCACCTGGGGCGACCCGCCCTACCTAATCAGCAGGAGCAATCACCGATGCCGGCCTATTTCGTTGCCATCCGCGAATCAACCCAGGACGCCGAAGAGCTCAAGATCTATAGCGAAAAAGCGGCGCAGGCTCGCACCGATGCGCTGATGCCATTGGCCTTTTACGGCCCGTTCCGCATGACTGAGGGTGAGCCGATGGAAGGCGCGGTGATCCTGCAGTTCCCCACCTTCGAAGACGCCGAAGCCTGGTACGACAGCCCCGCCTACCAAGAAGCGGTGGTGCATCGCTTCCGGGGCGCCACCTATCGCACCTTCATCATTCAGGGCGTGGAATAAGGCACCCACCGGCCTCGAAGCGGGTCAACCGGCAGACAGGGAATCCTCGCTACCAGCCGAGGGTTTCCTTGAGAAAAGGGATGGTCAGCTTGCGCTGCGCCTGCAGCGAGGCCTGGTCGAGCTGGTCGAGCAGATCGAACAGCGCGTTCATGCTGCGCGAGCCCCTGGTCAGGATGAACCGGCCCACATCATCAGGCAGGTTGAGCCCGCGACGAGAGGCCCGCAGCTGGAGCGCGCGCAGTTTGTCCTCGTCCGACAGCGGCTGGAGCATGAACACCAGCGACAGGCTCAGGCGCGACTTCAGGTCCGCCAGTTGCACCGGCAATTCGCGTGGCGCGCTGTTGGCTGCCAGCAGCAGACGCCGCCCGCCGTCGCGCAGGCGATTGAACAGGTGAAACAACGCCTCCTCCCATACCGGATCGCCAGCAACCGCATCGAGATCGTCCAGGCAAACCAGCTCGCTCTGCTCCAGATCGTCCAGCAAGGCCGTGCCGTATTCGGCCACCTCGCCAAGGGGCAGATAGACTGCGGCCTCGCCGCGTTGCTGCAGCCACAGGCACGCCGCCTGCAACAGATGGCTGCGCCCGACGCCATCCGGCCCCCACAGATAGATCAGTTCGTCCGACCAGCCGGCCTGCGGCGAGCAGAGACGCTCGACATAGCCCAGCGCCGCGGCATTGGCGCCTGGGTAGAAGTTGGCGAAGGTGGCGTCGTCGCGAAGACGGACGCCGAGCGGGAGCTGGATGGGTTTCATGGCAGCCTGGGTTGTTCGGCCGGATCCATGGCCGGATCGGCGTAAAGGCCGGAGAGTTTATAGACATCGTGCATGTGGCGCAGCAGCACCATGATCACCGCGGCGACCGGCAACGCCAGCAGCACCCCGGTGAAGCCGAACAACTGCCCACCGGCCAGCACGGCGAAGATCACCGCCACCGGGTGCAGGCCGATGCGGTCGCCCACCAGCAGCGGCGTCAGCAGCATGCCTTCGAGCAACTGGCCGACGGTGAAGACCGCCACGACGCCAAGCAACGGGTACGGCTCGAGGCCGAACTGGAACAACGCCGCGATCAGCGCCGCGCCGATGCCGACCACGAAGCCCATGTAGGGCACCAGACTGGCCAACCCCGCCAGCACGCCGATCAGCAGGCCCAGCTGCAAGCCGACCAGCATCAGCCCGCCGGAATACACCACCGCCAAGGCCAGCATCACCAGCAGCTGACCTCGCAGGAACGCGCCAATCACCTCATGGCACTCCCCCATCAGCCCCACCACCAGCGACTCGCGGCGCCGCGGCAACAGGTCGCGAAGCCTGGCGACGATCACATCCCAATCGCGCAACAGGTAGAAGCTGACTACCGGGATCAGCAGCAGATTGGCCACCCAGGCGAGCAACGCCAGGCTCGATGCCGTGGCTCGGCTGAACAGCTGCGCCAGGACATCGGTAGTGCCGCCCAGTTGTCCGGCGAAGGCGGCCTTGAGCTGATCGAAGCGCCAGAATTCCTCTTCCAGGCCGAAGCGCGCCTGCACCCAGGGCAGCGCCACCTGCTGCAACCAGTCCAGCGCCACCGGCGCCAACTGGTAAAGGTGCATCAACTGGCGGCCGAGCATCGGCACCAGCACGACCAGCAGCAGCACGCAGACCAGGCTGAACAGTCCAAAGACCGCCACCACACCCCAGATACGCGACAGCTTCAGACGTTCGAGCCGATCGACCAGCGGATCGCCCAGGTACGCCAGCAGGATACCGATCAGAAAGGGCGTGAGGATCGGCTTCAACAGGTATACCAGCCAGCCGCACAGCAGCAGCCCGGCCAGCCATAGCCAGCGGTTGTTCATTTAGTGCCTCGTTTCAACAAAGATGAAGCCCGGACGCAATGCGCTGGGCAAGCTCCTCACCGCGCTGCAGCGGCGGCAGATGGGAGGCCGGTCGTAAGAAGGGGTATTGGAGTGATGCATGGCAGTCCTTTGCTCTGCAAGAGGGCGAGCCCGGTGCGCCGGGCCGCCGCTAAGCGCTTACCAGCTGAAGCGCATCACCGTGCCACGATCGACTTCGGCAGGCGGTGCCGGAGGCTGATTGACCCCGGGGGCGACATCACCCGGGGCAACCTGCGTAGCGCCATCCGCCTCGACCTGCAGCTCGTCGTTCGGCTCGACAATCGGCTCTTTGGGGATCTCGACCTCTCTCAGGCGCGCCAGGGCCAGCTGGCTACGCAGCTGCTCGGGGCTGGCGTTGAGGCGGTAGACCAGCATGTCGTCATCGATGCGCAGCAACCTGCCGCCAAAGGGCTCGACCAGCTTGTCCAGCTCCGCGAAACGGCTGATGTCGGCACCTTCGATCTCCAGGGTGATCTCCGAAACGGCGCCAGGCGCGACCACGAAGCGCGGCGCCAAGAATTGACTTGCCCCGAGCATTACCGCGTCGGCCAGCGCCTCGCGGCTGTCGCCCTTGGCCTTGCCGTGGCCGCGATCTTCTCCGTCCCAGAGCTGCCAATCGGCCTGCCAGGATCCATCGGTTTCATGGGCGTAAACGGCCAGCATCACATCGGCGTCGTAGCGCTCGGACAGCATGCGCAGGGCATCGCCGCTGCTCGCCTTGACCGTCTCGGGCGTCGCTTCGAGCTGCTCGCTCAGATCCGCCAACGGCAGGTGCAACGGCAGGCCGCGGTGGCGTCCGGCTTCACGCAGCAGTGCCGCACTGCTCTGCCCGTCTCCGACCAACTGGCTGCCATCGACCGTTTCATACAGCCACCACGCCAGAACACCGGGGCGGTTGGAGCCCCACAGCGGCAGGCCGGCCTGGCGCAGGCTGCGCTCGACGGTCGACTGATCGAAATCGACTACCAGCTTTTCGCCGTCATAGCTGTACTGGCGCACGAGCTGCTGGGGATCTTCGCGCAGCGGGCCGACCGCCGCGCTCCTGGCGGCTTGCTCGTCGCCGGTCAGGCGCAGCACCAGCGTATCGAAGGCGCGCTGCAGCGCCTGCTCGCGCTCGCCTGACTGTTGATTCTCGACCGGCTCGCGCACCTGGAACAGCCCACGCGTCTGCTCGGCATGGCTGGGCAAGACCGACAGCGCGAGGCACAGCAGCAATACGCGGGAAATCATGTGCATGGAGTCAGTCTCGAGAGGCGCCTCGTGTCGATGCACGAAGCGGCGTTGAAATGGCCTATTACCTTAAACAGCCGCCACAGCGCGAGCAACCGCACCGTAGACGCAGCGCGACGACGCCTGCAATCGCCAGCGCCCGGCGAGCAGCTGGCGCCGCGCGGGATGGTCGCTGTGCAGCAAGCCTGATAAAATCGCGGGCTTTTCCGCAGACCGGCTCCGGCGCTTTGCGAAGCGCACCGATACAGCGTTTCCCGCCCGGCCGACTCTCCCGCACCTCCTTCTGACAGGCCCGGATTCTATGAGCAAGCAACCCTCCATCAGCTACAAGGACGCAGGCGTCGACATCGATGCCGGCGAAGCCCTGGTCGAACGCATCAAGGGCGTGGCCAAACGGACCGCGCGGCCTGAAGTGATGGGCGGGCTCGGTGGCTTCGGCGCTCTTTGCGAGATCCCGGCCGGCTATCGCCAACCGGTACTGGTGTCGGGCACCGACGGCGTAGGTACCAAGCTGCGCCTGGCACTGAATCTGAACAAGCACGACAGCATCGGCCAGGACCTGGTGGCCATGTGCGTCAACGACCTGGTGGTGTGCGGCGCCGAACCGCTGTTCTTCCTCGACTATTACGCCACCGGCAAGCTCAACGTCGACGTGGCCGCTACCGTGGTGACCGGCATCGGCGTTGGCTGCGAACTGGCCGGTTGTTCGCTGGTAGGTGGTGAGACCGCGGAAATGCCCGGCATGTACGAAGGCGAGGACTACGACCTGGCCGGCTTCTGCGTCGGCGTGGTGGAAAAGAGCGAAATCATCGACGGCTCCAGGGTAGCGGCCGGCGACGCGCTGATCGCCCTGCCCTCCTCGGGCCCGCACTCCAACGGCTATTCGCTGATCCGCAAGATCATCGAAGTGGCCGGCGCCGACATCGAGCAGGTGCAACTCGACGGCACTCCCCTCGCCGACCTGCTGATGGCGCCGACCCGCATCTACGTCAAGCCGCTGCTCCAGCTGATCAAGCAAACCGGGGCAGTGAAGGCCATGGCCCACATCACTGGCGGCGGCCTGCTCGACAACATCCCGCGGGTACTGCCAGACGGCGCCCAGGCGGTGATCGACGTGGCCAGCTGGACGCGCCCGGCGGTGTTCGACTGGCTGCAGCAGCAGGGCAACGTCGACGAGCATGAGATGCACCGCGTCCTCAACTGCGGCGTCGGCATGGTGATCTGCGTGGCGGCCGACCAGGTCGAGGCCGCGTTGAAATCGCTGCGCGAGGCTGGTGAGGCACCTTGGGTGATCGGCCAGATCGGCGAGGCCGGCGAAAGGACCGAACGCGTCGTGCTGAACAATCTGAAGGGTCATTGATGACCGCAACCTGCAATGTGGTGGTGCTGATTTCAGGGTCCGGCAGCAATCTGCAGGCCCTGATCGACAGCCAGGGCGCGGACAATCCCGCGCGGATTCGCGCAGTGATCTCCAACCGCCCCGAGGCCTTCGGCCTGCAGCGCGCGGCGGCAGCCGGCATCGAGACCCGGGTCGTCGACCACAAGGCCTTCGCCGAGCGCGAGGCCTTCGATGCCGCCCTGATGGAGATCATTGACGGCTATGCGCCCGACCTCGTGATTCTGGCCGGCTTCATGCGTATCCTCACGGCCGGCTTCGTGCGTCGCTACACCGGCCGCCTGCTCAACATCCATCCCTCGCTACTGCCCCTGTATCGCGGCCTCGACACGCATCGCCGGGCACTGGCCGACAACCAGCCTGAACATGGCTGCAGCGTTCATTTCGTCACCGAGGAACTGGACGGCGGGCCGGTCGCGGTCCAGGCCGTCATACCGGTCGCTCCGGGAGAAACCGCCGAAAGCCTGACCGCCCGTGTGCACGTCGAAGAGCACCGAATCTATCCCATGGCCATGCGCTGGTTCGCCGAGGGGCGCTTGCGCCTTGCCGAACAAGGCGCGATGCTGGATGGGGACACGTTGCCGGCTACCGGCTATCAGATACGAACTTAGGAGACCCTATGCGCCGTGCCTTGCTGTTCGCCCTGGCCCTGCTGACCCTGCCGGTCCAGGCGCTGGAGCTCAAGCCGTTTTCCGCAAGCTATACCGCCGACTGGAAACAGGTCCCGGTCAGCGGCACTGCCGAGCGCAGCCTGAGCGCACTGGATAATGGACGCTGGCAGCTCGACTTCGACGCCTCGATGTTGGTCGCCAGCCTCAATGAGCGCAGCACATTCACCGTCGACGGCGACACCTTCGTGCCCCAGAGCTATCGCCTCAAGCGCAGCGGTCTGGGCAAGGGCAAACGGGTCGAACACCGTTTCGACTGGGCCGCCAAGCAAGTGACCGGTAGTGATCGCGGTGACGCGGTCACGCTGCCACTCAACCGAGGGCTGCTCGACAAATCGACCTATCAACTGGCGCTGCAGCACGACGTGGCGGTCGGCAAGAAGAGCATGAGCTATCAGGTGCTCGACGGCGACGAAGTCGAAACCTACGACTTCCGCGTGCTCGGCGAGGAATCCGTGAGCACCAAGGCCGGCCAGATCGATGCGGTCAAGGTGGAGCGCGTCCGCGACCCGACCCAGAGCCAGCGCGTCACCATCCTCTGGTTCGCCAAGAACTGGGACTACCTGCTGGTCGCCCTGCACCAGGTCGAAAAGGACGGCAAGGAATACCAGATCATGCTTCAGCAGGGCAGCGTGGACGGCAAGCCCGTCAAAGGCAACTGACCTGCCCGCGCAGCGCCTTGAGTGGCGCTGCGCCCCCCCTCCCCGTCCGCTCGAGCCCATCATGACTCCTCACCGCGTCCTGTTGTTCAGCCTCATTCCCTTGCTCGCCAGCTGCCAGATGTTCCAGAGCAGCACGCCCACGCCCAAGCGCGCCACCGAACGCTTTCAGGGCGAGGTCGCCCGCGTCGATGGGCAACTGCTGTTCCGGCCCTGCAGCGAGCAGCGGCGCTTTCTGATTGTCGATGAAGGCGCAACCGGCTTCGAGCAGGACGCACAAGGGCTCGGCGCAGACCTTGGCGCCAAACTGTTCGCCGATCTGCGCGGCAACCTGGGTTCGAGCGCTGTAAAGGGCGTCGACGGGCAACTGACGGTCGACCGGCTCTACCGACTACAGGGTGAAGGTCACGGCTGCGAGGACCCGAACTTCAAGCGTCAGCTGCTGCGCGCCAGCGGACACGAACCGGACTGGACGCTGAGCATCAACAACCAGGGCATGCTGCTCGAGCGTCCGGATCAACCCGCACAGGCACTGCCCTATCTCGAAGAGACGCTCCCCGAAGGCGGCACCAACTTCAGCAGCGAGGCCAACACCCAGCGGATCGAACTGTGGGTCGCCCCGCAACGCTGTGTCGACAGCGCCAGCGGCACCGTCAGCCACCTCTCCGCGCAGTTGCGCCTCGACGGCCAGGTGTTGCGCGGCTGCGCCTACCACGGCGGTGCGCATCCTTAGCACTACTTCTTCGCGCCGCTAGTCCAGCACCACCGAGGGCGGCGGTGGCGCTGCCGGGCTGCGCCACTGGCTGAGCAACACCCCGAGGAACACCAGGCCGGCGGCGAGCATCTGCGTCAGGGTCAACGTTTCACCGAGCACCAGCACGGCGAACAGCAGCGTGAATACCGGGATCAGGTTTATGTATCCGGACGCCTTGCTCGCCGGCATGCGCGACAGTCCGTAGTTCGACAGCCCGTAAGCCCCAGCGGTGACGATCACACCCAGGTAGAACAGCGCCAGCACGCCCGTCGGTGTGATGGCCTGCGGCACCGGTGCGGACCACAGCGCCAGCGGCAGGAAGAACAGCGCGCCGATGAACGCCTGCATGGCCGTCAGCATGAAGGCTGAATAGCGCGCGGTGAGCTTCTTGACCAGCAGCATGTAGCCAGTGGCGCATACCATCGCCATGAACTCGAGAAAATTGCCCAGCAACGGCTCGGGTGCCTGTTCGCTGGCTTCGCCGGCCATGCCCAGCCAGACGGCACCGGCCATGGCGATGAGGAAGCCGGACAGCGTCAGGCGAGTGATCCGCTCGCGCAGAAACAACGACGCACCGATGGCCACCATCAGCGGCAGCATCGCCGTCACCATCCCGGCCTGTGACGCGCTGGTGCGCTGCAGCGCCAACGCCTCGAAGACGAAGTACAGGCACGGCTCGCAGATGGCCATGCCGAACAGGTACTTCCAGTCGCCCGCCTGGTAGCGGATCTGCCCGCGCCAGCGCCAAGCGAGCAGGAACACCACGCTGCCGATGAGCATTCGCCCGAAGATCACCCACAGCGGCTCGAGTTGCTCGAAGGCGAGCTTGAGTGCGATGAACGAGCTGCCCCAGATGGCCATCGCCAGCACCAGACACAGCATCGCCACCCGTTGCCCCTGCTCTGCCATCTCTCGCCCCCTGTGGAAAAGGGCCGCAGTGTACCCGCCGTCTCGGCTCGACGCATAAAAAACGGCCCCGCAGGGCCGTCGCGTACAGGCGCATCGAGCAGGTCAGTCCCAGGGCTTGCCGCGGGTCTTCTCGTCGATGCGCAGCTTCTGCTGCAACGCGGCCTTGGCCAGCATATGCGCTGCAACCGGCGCGGTGAGGAAGAGGAACAGGGTAATCAGCGGCTCGTGGAGGCTGAGCCCATCGCCCTGACTGCTGAAGAACAGCATCGAGGCCACCACGATGCCGCCGACCCCGAGGGTCGTGGCCTTGGTTGGCGCATGCAGGCGGGTGAAGAAGTCGGGCAGGCGATACAGCCCGATGGCACCGACCAGCGCGAAAGCACTGCCGAGCAGCAGCAGCACACAGATGATGATTTCGATCCAGAGAGGCATCGTGGCGTTCCTTTAATCGATGATGTCGCCGTGCAGCAGGTGCTTACACACCGCCACGGTACTGACGAAGCCCATCACCGCGATCAGCAGCGCCGCCTCGAAGAAGAGATCGGAAGCGAGCCAGATACCGAACAGGATGATCAGCGCAAGCGCGTTGATGTAGAGCGTGTCGAGCGCCAACACCCGGTCAGGCATGTCCGGCCCCTTGATCAGTCGCACCAGATTGAGCACCAGCGCGATGCTGATCAGCACCAGGCAGAACGGGATTACGTACGCGAGCATTCGAATGCCTCCAGCAGCGGCGCCTCGTAGCGGCGCTTGACCTCGCCGACCAGCTGGTCGACATCCGGCGCGTTCAGCGCGTGGACCAGCAGCATGCGCCGATCCTCGCTGAGGCTTGCCGAAACCGTACCCGGCGTCAGCGAGATGATGCTGGTGAGCACCGCCAGGACGAACTCATCCTCGATCGCCATCGGCACTTCGACGAAGGCTGGCGACAGGCGATTCTTCGGACCAACGACCAGCAGCGCGACATGAACGTTGGCCACGACGATGTCGTAAAGCACCTTGAGCATGAACAGGCACAGCTTGAGCGGTTTACGCACCTTCGGCACATCGATCAGGAAACCGCGACAAAGGAGCGGTATGACCCAGCCGAGAAAGGCGCCAAGCAATAGATGGCCTAAGCTCAGGGTATTGACCAGCAACATCCAGAGCAGCGTGAGCAGAACGGTCAGGACCGGGTTGGGTAGCCAGCGTGCGCTCATGCTGCACCTCCTTGCACCATGCGCAGATAACCGGGCACATCCAGCAGCTGGCTGGCTGTGGCCTTTATGTAAGCCTCCAGCGGCGCGGCTGCGATGACCAGCAGCAGGCCGCCAAGCAGCAACGAGGCTGCCGCGAAGACGCGCCATGGATCGGCCCGCTCCGCTACGGCCGGCGCCTCGCTCGGCTGCCAGAACACCAAGCTTCCGGCCCGGCTCAGCGCCACCAGCATGCCCAGCCCGCCGATCAGCACCACCGGCCACAGGACGAGTGCTGGCAGGCCCATCTCGACCGCGCGCAGCAGCATGACCTTACCGAGAAAGCCTGAGAATGGCGGCAGGCCGGCAACCGAGATCGCCCCCACGAAGAACATCGCCCCCAGCAACAGCGGCTGGCGCAACGAAGGCCCGGGGACCAGTTGCGAAGCGGCCTCGCCGCGCTGACGAGCGATGAGGTCCGCCAGCAGGAACAGCCCACCGGCCACCAGGGTGCTGTGGATCAGGTAATACAGCGCGCCAGCCAGGCCTTGCTCATTGCCAATGGCGATGCCCGCCAGCAGCGTGCCGACCGATACCACCACCAGGTAGCCGAGCATCACTTGCAGGTTACGCGCTCCCAGGGCACCAATCACACCGGCGGCGAGCGTCAGCAATGCCAACGGCCACAGCCAGTCCTGAACCATGTTCGCCAGCTCGCCGGCTTCGCTGCCGAATATCAGGGTAAACACGCGAATAATGGTGTACAGACCGACCTTGGTCATGATCGCAAACAGCGCGGCGACTGGCGCCGACGCCGATGCATAGGCCCGAGGCAACCAGAAGTACAGCGGCAGGATCGCGGCCTTGAGCGCGAATACGACCAGCATCAGGAAGCCGGCCGCGCCGAGCAGCGGCAATACTTCCGGATCGGCTGCGCTGACCCGCGCAGCCACGTCGATCATGTTCAGCGAGCCGGTCAGGCCGTAAATCATGCTGACGCCTATCAGGAACAGCGACGAACCGACCAGGTTGAGCACGACATAGTGCAAGCCCGCCCTCACCCGATCCGCGCCGTTGCCGTGCAGCAGCAATGCGTAGGACGCGATCAGCAGGATCTCGAAGAAGACGAAGAGGTTGAACAGGTCGCCGGTCAGGAAGGCGCCATTGATACCGAGCAGCTGAAACTGGAACAGCGCGTGAAAGTTCGGGCCACGTTCGTCGTCGCCGCGGCTCGCGTAGAGCAGTGCGAAACCAGCCAGCACAGCGGTCAGCAGCAGCATCAAGGCACTCAGGCGATCGAGTACCATGACGATGCCGAACGGTGGCTGCCAATTACCCAGTGCGTACAGGCGCAGTTGATCGTCGCCGGCCAGCATCAGCAGCCAGATGCCGATAGGTATCAGCAGACCGGTGGAAACGAGCGAAATGGCGCGCTTTGCCGGCAGCGCCAGGCGATTCAGAACGAGCAGAAGGCTACCGACGAACAGCGGCAGTACCAGCGGAAGCATGACAGCATGGTTCATTCGCGCGGCTCCCGCCCGTCGACATGGTCGGTTCCCACTTCACCCATGCTGCGCAGCGCCAGCACCACGACGAAAGCAGTCATGGCGAAGCCAATCACTATCGCCGTCAATACCAACGCCTGAGGCAGAGGATCTCCGTACTCGGCGCTCTTGCCGATCACCGCCGGCATCCCGGTCGAGAGACGTCCCATGGAAAAGATGAAGAGATTGACCGCATAGGAAATCAGCGTCAGCCCCATCACCACGGGGAATACCCGAGCACGCAGCAGCAGGTAGACCCCACTGGCCGTCATCACGCCGAGCGTTATCGCGAACAGCGCTTCCATCAATAAACCTCCTTGCGCGAATTTCCCTGACTGACATGGCCGATGTTGGACAACATCAGCAATGTCGAGCCGACCACGGCCAGGTAGACGCCGAGGTCGAACAGCATCGCGGTGGCCAGTTCGAATTCGCCAATCAATGGCAGGTGGAAATGGTCGAATGCCGACGTGAGGAACGGATAGCCGAACACCCAACTGCCAAGACCGGTGAGCGCAGCGATGAACACGCCCGCGCCCGCAATGGCGTGATAGCTGAGCGGCTGGCGCTCCTGAGTCCAGGCCACGCCATTGGATAGGTACTGCAGGATCAGCGCTACCGCGGTGACCAGTCCGGCGATGAAACCGCCACCGGGAAGGTTGTGCCCGCGCAGGAAGATGAACACCGAAATCAGCAGCGCCATCGGCAGCAGCGCCCGCGAGAGCGTGGAGAGGATCATCGGATGCCGATCGCTCGACCAGGGTCGACCGCCGTAGTCCCGCTCAGGATGCGGCAATCCCAGACCGCGTAGCATCGCGTAAATACCCACTGCGGCGATGGCCAGCACGGCGATCTCGCCCAGCGTGTCGAAGCCGCGGAAGTCCACCAGGATCACGTTGACCACGTTGGTTCCGCCGCCGCCGGAGACGCTGTTTTCCAGGAAGAACGAGGCGATGCTGTCGTAGGGCCGGGTCATCACCGCGTAAGCGAGCAGGCCCACCATGGTGCCGCTGGCACCGGCCAGCACCAGGTCACGAAACCCGCGCAGGCTGCTGGTTTCCACTGGCGTGCGTGCCGGCATGAAATACAGGGCCAGCATCAGCAGAATGATGGTCACCACTTCGACCGACAGCTGCGTCAGCGCGAGGTCTGGGGCCGAGAAACGTGCAAACGCCAGCGCCACCATCAGGCCGGCACCGCTGAGGATCATCAGCGCCACCAGCCGGCTACGGTGGAACAGCACAGTCAGCAGCGAGGTCAGCGCGAGAATGCCGAGGCCCAGCGCGGTGATACCGTCGATAGGTGACAGTTCGAGCGGTCCATGCAGCGATTGCAGCGGGGTCAGCGCGACCACCACCAAGACCAGCGTACTGATCAGCATCAGCGCGATATAGCGTTGCAGCGACCCGGTCTCCAGCGAGTCGGTCAGGCGCTGAGCGGCACGGGCGACACCGTTCACGCTGCGCTTGAAGACGTCCAGCGAATCGACCGCCGGCAGTCCCTCGTACCAGGCGAACATCACCTTGCGCAACGAATACACCAGGATGCCTCCCACCAGCGCAATGAAACTCATCGCCAGCGGCAGGTTGAAGCCGTGCCAGATCGACAGGCTGTATTCGGGCACCTCGCCGTGCAGGCTTCCGCTTACCGCGGCCGCCAACAAAGGGGCCACAGTGTAAGCGGGCACCATGCCGACCAGCAGGCAGAGCAGCACCAGCACCTCGACCGGGATCTTCATGTAGCGCGCCGGTTCGTGCGGCGGATACTTCGGCAGGTCGATCGGCTCGCCGTTGAAGAACACGTCATGGATGAAGCGCAGCGAATAGGCCACCGAGAACACCCCGGCCAGCGTCGCGGCGGCGGGAATCGTCCAGTAGAAGCTGCCCAGCAGATGCTGGTCCAGGGTCTCGGCAAAGAACATTTCCTTGCTGAGGAAGCCGTTGAGCAACGGCACGCCGGCCATCGCCAGCGACGCCACCATCGCCAGCACCGCGGTATGCGGCATGTACTTCCACAGCCCGTTGATTCGCCGCATATCCCGCGTTCCGGTCTCGTGATCGATGATCCCAGCCGCCATGAACAGCGACGCCTTGAACGTGGCGTGGTTGATGATATGGAAGATCGCCGCCACTGCAGCCAGGCGCGAGTCCAGACCGAACAACAGGGTAATCAGGCCCAGGTGGCTGATCGTCGAATAAGCCAGCAGCCCTTTGAGGTCGTGCTGGAACAACGCCATGATCGCCCCTACCAGCAGGGTAGTCATGCCGGTCAGGCTGACGATGTAGAACCACCACTGCGAATCGGAAAGCGCCGGATACAGGCGCGCCAGCAGGAACACACCGGCCTTGACCATGGTCGCCGAATGGAGGAAGGCGGACACCGGCGTTGGCGCGGCCATGGCCTGCGGCAGCCAGAAATGGAACGGGAACTGTGCCGACTTGGTGAAAACCCCAAGCAGCACCAGGATCAGCGCCACCGGATAAAGATCATGGGCGCGAATGGCATGGCCGGCCGCAAGCACCGTCGACAGCTCGAAGCTACCGACGATATGGCCAATCAGCAGAATGCCCGCCAGCAATGCCAGGCCGCCGCCGCCGGTCACGGTCAGCGCCATGCGTGCGCCCTGGCGAGCATCGGAACGGTGGCCCCAGAAGCCGATCAGGAGGAACGAGGACAGGCTCGTCAGCTCCCAGAACATCAGCATCAACAGCAGGTTTTCAGACAGCACCACGCCAAGCATGGCGCCCATGAACAACAGGAAGTAGGCGTAAAAGCGCCCCATTGGCTCCTTTTTTGAGAGGTAGTACCTCGCATACAGGATGACCAGCAGGCCGATGCCGAGAATCAACAGCGCGAACAGGAAGCCTAGCCCGTCGAGGCGCAGACTCAGGTTCAATCCGATATCGGGCAGCCAAGGCAGGCGGACGATCTCGACGTCGCCTGCGAATACCTGACTGCGACGCCCCAACAGGATGATCAGCGCGATCAGGGGCGCAAGGCCCGCTCCGAACGCACAGGCGGAGCGGCCATAGCGCTCGAGGATCAAAGGCAGGACGATGCCGAGAAAGGGCAAAGCGATGATCAGCGCAAGCGCCATGAAACGAACTCCTCAAACCGGCCTCACGAGGTGGCCAAACACATCCTTCACCGGCAATAGCCCCGGCGACGGGCCATGACCGGCCCAAGTGATAACCATCGATTATCCATATCGATCAGGCTAGCGTCATCGCTTGATGTATTTCTAAAAAACAAAATCGCCGCCGGGACCCGCCGAATGACGGAGCCTGGCAGCGTTTTTACCAGCCTCTGAGCGTCACAATGACGCAGGTATCAGTGAGCGACCCGGCTGGTACCGTTGACGGTCATGATGCGTACGCGCTGGCCGACGCTGAACACTTGATTCGGCTCCACCTCCTGAACGTAGGCACGCATACTGCCATCGTCCTCACGTACGGTGATCTCCACGCCCTGCGTGCGGGTGATGCCCTCCTCGGCAGCCGAGCCGAGCATGCCGCCGGCCACCGCACCGATCACGGCCGCCACGGCACTGCCGCGCCCGCCACCCACACCACTGCCAGCGATGCCGCCGACCACGGCTCCGGCACCGGTACCGATCGGGGTCTTGGTCCCTTCGAGCTTGACCGGCCGCAGCGACTCGATGGTGCCGTATCGCACCGTCTGAACTGCGCGAGCCTCGTCGCGGGAATAGGTATCGCCCGTCAGGTTAGACTGACAGCCGGTTATCGCCAAGGTAACGGCAGTAAACGAAGCAACGAAAATCGACTTGCGCATAGCATTCTCCTCGTACGGACGGTTCGGCCCGATCATCCGTGCCGCCAAGACTTTCTGATCCTGGCAACCTCGCCCAGCTGGCTGAGCATCGTTAATTGATCGGACCACATTCTACTGATCCCTATCCCGACGCTTGCCGCCGCACTGTTACAGGCCATTGAATAAACGGGACTCATCATGGATTACTTCATCATATTTATCACCACGGCGGCGGCCCTGGTCTTCCATGGTTGGCTGATCGTCCGCTTCCGTTGCTGGGCGGACCGTGACCTTGCATTGTCGCTCGCAGGGAACGACCCGGCCAAGCGCGCCTGGATGCTCGAGCGCCTGGCCCGGGCAGGAGACGAAGGGATAAAGCGCCGCGACCTGCCTCGCTGGCTGGAGGACGAAGCGGGCCGCTACGCGAAGAACTGAATTCGCGTCAGGGAGCCAAACGCTCGCGCCGCCAGGTACTGGCGTGCAGGTGATAGTTCAAGCGGTCATGCAGACGGCTGGGGCGGCCCTGCCAGAACTCGATACGCTCCGGCAATAAACGATATCCGCCCCAATGCGGCGGACAGGTTGGCGCTTGATCGAGGAAACGCTGCTCGGCCTGGGCGAGCATGCGCTCGAGCTCGGCGCGATCCGCGATGGGCCGGCTCTGTGGAGAAGCCCAGGCCCCCAGACGGCTACCCAAGGGGCGCACCTGATAGTAGGCGTTGGATTCTTCCGCGCTGACCCGCTCGACACTTCCCTCGATGCGCACCTGCCGCTCCAGACTGGGCCAGAAAAATGTCATGGCCGCGTAGGGGTTGACCTGAAGCTGCTCGCCCTTGGCGCTCTGGTAGTTGCTGAAGAAGGTGAAACCGCGCTCGTCGAGCCCTTTGAGCAGCAATACCCGGCAATGCGGGCGACCTTCGGCGTCGACGGTGGCTAGCGTCATCGCGTTGGGCTCGACGGGAATCTGCTCGGTCTTCACCGCCTCGGTGAACCATCGGCGAAACAGCGCAAACGGTTCGTCCGGCGCGTTGGCCTCGCTCAGGCCATCTCGGGTGTAGTCGCGGCGCATGTCGGCCAGGGTCTGGGTCATCGCTGGAGCTCCTGAATCGGGATGTTCAGAGCTTATCCGCTTTGCGCGATCCAGGCTTGATTCAAGGCAAAGCCCGCGTGGCCCCGGGTGGCCGCGCCAAGAACGTCCGAAGGGCCGGCGAACGGCCCGGACGGGATTTACTTGGTCGCCACTTCGGTAGCTGCGACCTGAGTCGGAGCTGCGGCGGCGGGCGCTGCCACAGCCGGCCGGCTGTACTGCGCGATCAGCGCCTGCATGGTGCTCTGCGGCGCCAGGACCATCTCGACGCGGCGGTTGAGCGCGCGGCCTTCGCTGCTGTCGTTGGCGGCGCGGGGCATGTCCGAACCCAGGCCACGGATCAACAGGCGGTCAGTCTTCAGACCGCTGAGCCGGAAGATCGCTGCCACGGCCCCGGCTCGCTCACGGCTCAGGACACGGTTGGCTTCCTCGGCACCGGTGCTGTCGGCATGACCAAGTACGACCACGGCGGTCTTGCTGTCATTCTCGACCATCTTGGCCACGCGGCTCAGCGGACCGAGGGTGGCCGGCAGCAGCATGCCGGGACGATCAGGGTTGAAGGAGGCGTCGACCGGGGCGGTCACCACCAGCAGCGCATCGCGGCGCTCGAGCTCGAAGCGGCTGTCCTTGAGCGCATCGCGCAGGCGCGGCTCGTAATCGTCGAGCCAGGCGAGATCCACCTTGGGTTCTTCCGGCACGGGCTCGGCCTTGCTGACTTTGTCTCCTCCGAACATGCTGCAGCCGGATACGGTCATGCAGAGAATCAAGGTGGCGTGCTTGAGCAGCTTCATATGCAGGTTCCGTCGACGTTTTAGGAGGTGGCTTGAACGGGCCCCGCAGCAGAGCCCCGAAAATCAAGGATTCGGCTTAAATTGTGTATGCAACTCTTTATTCTGCAAAGGGTTGTCTATCCGTTCTGACGAGTGGTTCAACCTAGGCATTGTAAAACTGTGCGCGCCAGCTTCTGTGCCCTCGGGTCCATCAGCACATAGGGACCGAGGGTGTTGGTGACAAAGCCGAACGACACCTCCCGTTGCGGGTCGGCGAAACCCACGCAGCCACCCGCACCGGGATGGCCAAAGGCGCCTGGCCCCATGCCGAAGGTGGCATTGGTTACCTCGGGCTGGTCCAGCCAGCAACCCAGCGCGAAACGGGTCGAAGCCAACAGCGTGCGGTCTTCTCCGTGGCAATGTTCGCGGGTCATTTCGGCCAACATGGCCGGATCGAGCAGGCGCCCCTGCAGCAGCCCGCTGTAGAAGCCAGCCAGGGCGCGCGCATTGCCATGTCCGTTGGCCGCGAGCTGCGCCATGCGCCTCCACTCCGGCTTGTTGGAACTGTTAAGCACTGACGGGGGATTGTTGAAAGCGCGTGCACTGAGCGACCTGGGCTCACTCAGGGTTGCCTTGAACAACCGCTGGGCCGCTGCGTCGCCAAAGTCATTTTTGACCCGGGTGAGATAGCCGACTCGATGAAACTCGCTGTCATCCAGCCCGAGGTGGAAATCCAACCCCAGTGGCGTGGCCGTGCGGGCGACGACCGACTCGCCCGGCTCGCGGCCGTCGACGCGCCGTAGCAGCTCCCCGATCAGCCAGCCATAGGTGATGGCCGCATAGCCATGTCCATCTCCGGGCATCCACCAGGGCGCCTCGGCCGCCAGGGCGTTGGTCATGATCTGCCAGTCATAGAGGGCTTCGGGCGGCAGGTCATTGCGAATCGCCGGCAGGCCGGCCTGGTGGGACAGCAACTGGCGAAGGGTGATGCCCGCCTTGCCGTTCTGGGCGAACTCGGGCCAGACCTTGGCTACCGGAGCATCGAGTTCGAGCTTGCCCTCTTCGACCAGCTGCAGAGCGGCTACGGCAGCAAAGGTCTTGGTGCAGGAAAACAGGTTGACGATGGTGTCGCTCTGCCAGACCTGTTCCCCGGCCGTGTCGGCCACGCCAGCCCACAGGTCGACCACGGTCTCGCCGCCGACCTGCACGCAAACTGCCGCACCGCGTTGCTGGGTACCGTCGAACAGAGCGCTGAATTCTTCTCTGACCGCCTCGAACTTGAGCTCGAAATGTCCCTGGATCTGCACGCGCCTGCCCCTTCGTCTTAGGTGTCGCGCATTGTTCCAGCGTCAGCGCCGGATGGGAACAGGCAGCGCGGCGCCATTACTGAAATGGATCCGCCTCCAGGCCCCGCGGTTATTCGATCTCGCGGCGAAACGGCGGCAGCGCGTTGAGGATCGCCTTGCCGTAGCGCTGGGTCACCACTCGGCGATCGAGTAGCGTGATCTGTCCCCGGTCCTGCTCGGTACGGAGCAGACGCCCGCAGGCCTGCACCAGGCGCAACGAGGCATCGGGCACGGCGATTTCCATGAACGGATTGCCGCCGCGCGCCTCGATCCATTCGGCCAGCGCCGCTTCGACCGGATCGTCCGGCACGGCGAAGGGAATCTTGGCGATGATCACGTGCTCGCAATAGGCGCCGGGCAAATCGACCCCTTCGGCAAAGCTTGCCAGCCCGAAGAGCACGCTGGTCTCGCCGTCGTCGATCCGCGCCTTGTGCTTGTTCAAGGTCTCCTGCTTGGACAGGTTGCCCTGGATCAGCACCCGGCGACGCCACTCGCGATCGAGTCCGTCGAAGACGTCCTGCATCTGTCGGCGCGAGGAAAACAGCACCAGCGTGCCTCGCGCACCTTCGACCAACCGTGGCAGCTCCCGCACGATGGCCGCGGTATGCGCCGCGGCTTCGCGCGGATCGGCCTTGAGGTCGGGCACCCGCAGCACGCCGGCATCGGCATGATGGAAGGGGCTGGGCACCACCGCAGTAACAGCGTTCCTCGGTAATCCGGCGCGCATGCGGAAGCGATCGAAACTGTTCAGCGCGGTCAGGGTGGCCGAAGTCACCAGCGCGCCGTAGGCAACGTGCCAGAGGTTGCGCCGCAACGTCTCGGCGGCAAGGATCGGGCTGGCATTGACCTCGATGTCATACAGCACCCCGCTCTCGGCCAAGGTCAGCCAGCGTGCCATCGGCGGACTGTCCTGAGGATCTTCGACGGTAAAGGCCGTCCACAGCTCCCAGTTGCCCTGGGCCCGAACCAGCAGGCTGCCGAACAACGGATACCATTCCTCGGCCTGATGGCTGGCGATGCCCACCGTGGCTTCGCCATCCATCGCCTCCTTGAGCAGTTCGGCCAGACGCGTGAAAACATCGTTGAGCTTGGCGAAGCCTTTCTTCAGCTCCAAGCCCAGCTCGCGCAAGTGCTCGGGCACCAGCCCGCCGACGAACCGATGCCGTGGCCGCTCGCGTCCTTCCATGTCTTCGCCGGCCTTGAAATCCGCCACCTGTTCGCAAGCGGTGAACATGAACTGCTGCTGGGTGCGCAGCTCGCGGGCGAGCTCCGGAACGCCCTCGATCAGGCGCCCCAGCTCGCCTGGAAGCGGATGCTGCGCCAGGAGTTTGGTCAGGTTCTTTTCGATCTGCCCCAGCCAGTCGGCGGTTGAGCGCAGACGGGTGAAATGGGCGAAGTGACCGATCGCCTTATCCGGCAGATGATGGCCTTCATCGAACACGTAAAGCGTGTCGCGCGGATCGGGGAGAACCGCTCCGCCGCCCAGTGCCAGGTCGGCCAGGACCATGTCGTGGTTCGTCACGATCACATCGACCTTGGTCATGCCCTCGCGTGCCTTGTAGAACGAGCACTGCTGGAAATTCGGGCAATGGCGCCCAGTGCATTGGCTGTGATCGGTAGTCAGGCGGGCCCAGACCGGATCTTCCAGCGCCTCGGGCCAGGCATCGCGGTCCCCGTCCCAGCGATTTCCGGCGAGCCTTTCGATCATGCTGTTGAACAGCTTCTGGCTCACTTCATCGACATCGATGCCGAAGCCTTCTTCCTCGAATAGCTGCGCGGTCGCGCTTTGCGCCTGCCCCTCCTGCAGCAGCACATCCAACTTGGACAGGCACAGGTAGCGGCCGCGGCCCTTGGCCAGGGCGAAACTGAAGTTGAGCCCGCTGTTGCGCATCAGGTCGGGCAGGTCCTTGTTGACGATCTGCTCCTGCAAGGCCACCGTCGCGGTGGCGATCACCAGGCGCTTGCCCGCTGCCTTGGCGGTGGGAATCGCGGCCAGGCTGTAGGCGACGGTCTTGCCGGTACCGGTCCCCGCTTCCACGGCGACGACGGCGGGCTCGCCCTCGCGACGCCCCTCCTCGTCTGTCTCGATGGCACCCAGAACCTTGGCCACCTCGGCGATCATTAGCCGCTGGCCATAGCGGGGCTTGAGCCCCTTGGCTTCGAGAAAACGGGAGTAGGCGCCCTGGATCTGGGACTTGAGTTCGGTACTGAGCATGGGCGCGTAGCTGTATAAATTTTCAGTATTTTAACGTGGCGGCTATGATAGCGCGCGATTCCCCTACCGCCACCGGAGATTTGTCATGACCGCCTTCGCGCTCCTCTACGCCTTGCACGCACTGGCCGCGCTGGTCTGGGTCGGGGGCATGTTCTTCGCCTGGGTGATTCTCCGACCGGCGGCCGTCGCTACGCTACCGGCACCGGAGCGCCTGACGCTATGGGCTGACGTGCTACGTCGTTTCCTCCAATGGGTATGGGTCGCGGTCCTGCTGCTACCGCTCAGCGGTATCGGGCTGTGGCACATGCGCTTCGCCGGCCTCGACGGCGCGCCGCGTTACGTGCACCTGATGGCGGGGCTTTACCTGGTAATGCTCGCGCTGTTCCTGCGCATCTCGTTGCTGCATTACCCGCTGCTGAAGACGAGCGTGGCGGCCGGCACCTGGCCGCAGGCGGGCGCCGCGCTGGGGCAGATTCGCCGCTTGGTGGGCATCAATCTGCTGATCGGCATCGCGGTATTCATGGCGGCCACCGCACGGCCGATGTTCTAGTCGACGGACACGAAAAGGCCGGGCAGATGCCCGGCCTTTTCGATTGCACTGCCGTTTACGGACGGGCTTCTACTTCCGCCTCGACACGACGGTTGATCGCACGGCCCTCCTCGGTGGCGTTGTCGGCAACCGGACGGGACTCGCCGTAACCCACCGAGTTCACGCGATTACCCTCAACGCCGTACTGATTGACCAGCACGTCACGAACGGCATTGGCGCGGCGCTCGGACAAACGCTGGTTGTAAGCGTCGGTGCCCACGGAGTCGGTGTGGCCCTCGACGACGGTGGAGGTTTGCGGGTACTGCTTCATGAAGTCGGCCAGGTTCTGGATGTCGCCGTAGCTCTCGCTACGCACCTGAGCGCGGTCGAAATCGAACTTAACGTCCAGCTCAACGCGCACCGGCTCTGCGACCGGCTCGGGTTCAGGCTCGGCCATCGGCACAGGCTCGACCTCGACGGTTTCCACCACTGCCAGCGTCTGCTGGCCATCCTCACCATGCACCCAGCAATAGGCGGCAGCCATGCCGCCACCGATCAGAGCGCCCCAGCCCGCATAGGTGGAGCTTTCGATCGCCCCCAGGGCGGCACCGCCCACACCACCCACCGCAGCACAGGTGGGCCAATCCTGTTTCTGCACCCCGGCACAGCCGGCCAGAACGGTAGTCATGAAAATCACGGGTACAGCTGTCCGTAAAGTACTCATTATTAAACCTCCAGTTTGGGAACGGCCAGAACCGCCACTTCGTAATGCCAGACGCCGGCTCCGGTTGTGCCAGGACTAGGCCGCCAAGCGACTCCGCGCTAGTCTCTGAACTCATACGAGGATCTCGATTTGATCAACAGCAGCTCCACTCAAACACCTCAGCAGGCTTTGGCCGCGCTCCTCGAACACTACGCGCCCGCCCGCCTGCTGCACATCGGCCGCAGCGACATTCCCGCCGTCGATGCGTTCTGCCAGGTTCACCCTGACAGCCGTCTGGACCGCGCCGAAGCCGGTCCGCTGCCTGCCGAACTGGCCAGCCAGCGCTACGACATCGCCCTGGTGGCCGATTGCCTCGAGCATATGCCCAAACGCAACGGCCTGGAACTGCTGGGAGGCATCCGCAACCTCAATGCTAGCCGCATCGCCGTACTGGTTGACCTCGATGCCACCGACTGGCAAGTGACAGACTTCTATGCTCTGGCGTTGCAGGTGAGTGATCGCTTCACGCGCGCTGATCAGACGTTGACTCTCCTGACCTACGACCTGCTGCAGTACAAGCAGGTTCCGGACTGGCTCAACGCCAGGTTCTGGGCGAATCCGCAAATGTTCGGCAAATATTGGTGGTAGCCGTGAAAAAAGCGATTCCCGACAACCATTCACCCTGCCCCTGCGCGAGCTCCGACAGCCTCGCCGATTGCTGTGGGCGTTACCATGCGGGCACACCGGCACCAAGCGCTGAAACGCTGATGCGCTCGCGCTACAGCGCCTATGTACTGGGGCTGATCGAGTACCTGAAGGACACCACCCTGCCAGCGCAGCAATCGGCGTTGGATCTGGAGTCGATGCGCGCCTGGAGTGCCTCGAGCACCTGGCTGGGGCTGGAAGTCGAAGAGAACACGGTACTCGGTGGCAAGCCGGAACACGCACTGGTGCAGTTCACGGCGCGCTGGCATGACGAGGCGGGGGAACACGCGCAGCAGGAGCGGTCCGCATTTGTCCAGCATCAGGGGCGCTGGTACTACATCGACGCCACGGTGCCCTTGAACGCGAAGCGCAACGACCTCTGCCCTTGCGGCAGCGGCCAGAAATTCAAGAAGTGTTGCGGCCCCTACGTCTGAGTGCCGCAGAAAGAACGCCTGCCCGACCGGGCAGGCGCAACGGGAAGGCTTACTTCTCGACGAAGGCCCGCTCGATCAGGTAATCGCCGGGCTCGCCCATGCGCGGAGAGATTTTCAGGCCAAAGCCATCGAGCACTTCGCTGGTTTCGTCGAGCATGCTCGGGCTACCGCAAATCATGGCGCGGTCGTCCTGAGGGTTGATCGGCGGCAGGCCGATGTCGGTGAACAGTTTGCCGCTGCGCATCAGATCGGTCAGACGACCCTGATTGCGGAAGGGCTCGCGCGTGACGGTGGGGTAATAAATCAGCTTTTCCCGAACCGCATCGCCAAAAAATTCGTTCTGCGGCAGCGCCTCGGTGATGAAGCTCTCGTAGGCCACTTCATTCACGTAACGCACGCCATGGATGAGGATGACCTTCTCGAAGCGCTCGTAAGTTTCCGGATCTTGGATCACGCTCATGAACGGCGCGAGGCCGGTACCGGTGCTGAGCAGGTAGAGATGCTTGCCCGGCAGGAGGTCGCCAAGGATCAGCGTGCCGGTCGGCTTGCGACTGACCATCAGCTCGTCGCCTTCCTTCAGGTGCTGCAGGCGAGAGGTCAACGGACCGTCCTGAACCTTGATGCTGAAGAATTCCAGATGCTCTTCGTAATTCGGGCTGGCGATGCTGTAAGCGCGCATCAGCGGGCGACCGTTGACTTCCAGGCCAATCATGACGAACTGGCCGTTCTCGAAGCGCAGACCCGGATTACGGGTGGTCTTGAAGCTGAACAGCGTGTCGTTCCAGTGATGAACACTGAGGACTCGCTCGACGTTCAGGTTACTCATGCTGGGAATTCCTCATTAACGGGGCGCCGAACCGACGGCAGTATTGCCCGATAGTTTATCGACCCCTGTAATATCTGTTAATTGAATATTAAAGATATAGGTAATCGGTTATATAGATATGCGATTTACCCTCAGACAACTTCAGGTATTCGTCGCCGTGGCCCGCCAGGAAAGCGTGTCCCGTGCCGCGCAAACGCTCTCGCTTTCACAATCGGCCACCAGCACCTCGCTCACGGAACTGGAACGGCATGCCGACTGCCAATTGTTCGATCGCCTGGGCAAGCGCCTTTCGCTCAACACCCTGGGCCGCCAGCTGCTGCCCCAGGCCGTCGCCCTGCTCGACCGGGCCAAGGCGATCGAGGACCTGCTCAACGGCAAGAGCGGCTTCGGCTCTCTGGATGTCGGCGCGACACTGACCATCGGCAACTATCTCGCCACCCTGCTGATCGGCAGTTTCATGCAGCGCCATCCGGAATGCCGGGTGAAGCTCCATGTGCACAACACCGCTCACATCGTGCAGCAGGTCGCGCATCATGAACTTGACCTGGGTCTGATCGAAGGCGATTGCCAGCACGACGAGCTGGAGATTCAACGCTGGGTCGAGGACGAACTGGTGGTTTTCTGCGCACCGCAGCATCCCTTGGCGCAGGCAGGCGCGGTCGACCTGGAGCGACTCTCGACCGAGGCATGGATTCTACGTGAACAGGGTTCCGGCACGCGACTGACGTTCGATCAGGCGATGCGTCATCACCCGCGGCCCTTGAATGTGCGCCTCGAGCTCGAGCATACCGAGGCGATCAAGCGCGCTGTGGAATCAGGGTTGGGGATCGGCTGCATCTCGCGCCTGGCGCTACGCGACGCCTTTCGCCGCGGCAGCCTGGTCGCGGTGGAAACCCCGGCGCTCGACCTGACCCGGCAGTTCTATTTCATCTGGCATTCGCAAAAGTACCAGACCGCCGCGATGCGCGAGTTCATCGAACAGTGCCAAGCGCTCACCGCTGGCGTTCGACGCAGCGACGAGATCGTCCTGCCACCGATCGCCTAGCTGGTTCAGGCCGGAATGCTTTCCATCTGCTGCAACAGCAGCGCCGCCTGGGTCCGAGTACGCACGCCGAGCTTGCGGAAGATCGCAGTCACATGCGCCTTGATCGTGGCTTCGGAAACGTTCAGCTCGTAGGCGATCTGCTTGTTCAACAACCCGTCGCAGACCATCGTCAACACCCGGAACTGCTGCGGCGTTAGGCTGGATAGACCCGCGCTGGCCGCCTTGGCTTCGTCACTGACCGACACCGCCGCGTCAATTGGCGTCGGCCACCACGTATCGCCGTCGAGCACGGCGCGAACGGCTGTCTGAATGGTTTCGAGGGCGCTGGATTTTGGAATGAAGCCGCTGGCACCGAATTCGCGCGCCCGAGCCACCACGGCGGCTTCCTCCTGGGCTGAAATCATCACCACCGGCAGCTGCGGATATTGGCCACGCAGCAATACGAGACCGGAGAAGCCATAGGCGCCAGGCATGTTCAGATCGAGCAGGACCAGATCCCAATCGGCGCTTTGTCCGAGGCAGTTTTCCAGTTCGGCGATGCTGGCCGCTTCGACGAGGCGAACGTTCTGGCCCAACCCCAGGGTCAGTGCTTGCTGAAGGGCGCTTCTGAACAGCGGATGATCATCGGCGATGATTATTTCGTACGCGGCCATGGCAGATCCTATTGTTGTTATTGGCAGGACCTGGCGAGGCCAGGGCCAACACAAATGCCTGGGATGACTCCCGACGTCCTCTCGGGCATTGGCCGGCGACCTTGTCGGCATGCCACAACGCGCATCGACCGTCCGCCGTAAAAAAACCAAAGCGGCGCAAGCATGCCCACCCCCACCAGGAGTGGTCAAGGGCACCGCTTTACGGCAAAGTCTGCGCCTTTTTCCCAATCGAGACCATCCATGCGTAGCCAAGCCCTGCGTGCCGACATCCTCATGCTGATAACCGCGATGATCTGGGGATCGGGTTTCGTCGCCCAGCGAATGGGCATGGATCATATCGGTCCGTTTCTCTATACGGGCCTGCGTTTCAGCCTGGGCGCGCTGGCGCTGCTGCCACTGGTACTCTGGCGCGGGCGGACCGCCGCGCGCCACGAGCCGTTCCTGCAACGCGGCCTGCTGCTTGGCGGTTTGGCCATGGGGATGGCCTTGACGGTCGGCATCAACCTGCAACAGGTCGGCCTGCTGTTCACCAGCGTCACCAACTCGGGGTTCATCACCGGCCTGTACGTGATCGTCGTGCCGCTGCTCGGGCTGATCATCGGCCACAAGACCGGACTGGGCACCTGGCTGGGGGCGATTCTCGCCGTAGTGGGCATGGGCTTTCTGAGCATCGGCGAGAACTTCCACATAGCCCTGGGTGACTGGATACAGCTGGCCGGCGCGTTCGTGTGGGGCCTGCACGTACTCTTGGTGGGCTTGTTCGTCAGCCGCCATGACGCGATCCGCCTGGCATTCCTGCAGTTCGCCACCTGCGCCGTGGTGAGCCTGATTCTGGCCGCTGTGTTCGAGCAGGCCTCGGTCGAAGGCATCCTGCTCGCAGGGCCCGCACTCATCTATGGCGGCCTGTTTGCGGTCACGGTCGGCTACACCCTGCAGGTGGTCGCGCAAAAGCACGCCATCGCTTCCCACGCCGCCATCATCCTCTCCCTCGAAGCAGTATTCGCCGCCATTGCCGGCGCGCTCCTGTTGCAGGAAAGCCTCAGTCTGCAAGGTTATTTCGGCTGTGCCCTGATGTTCACAGGCATGCTGGTCGCCCAACTGTGGCCGCGCAAGCTGCCGGCCGGGCATACCGACTGAGGCCCTGCGTTAGTCGGCCTCCGGAGCGCTTAGGTAGGGCCGCAACGGCAAGTGAACGGGATCGTCTGCCGTGATCGGCCGCTGGGTTTTGGCGCCGAGATAATGGGCAGTAAATGCATCCAGCCAGGCGTCCAGCGCAAGAGAAGCCGGCGTGTCGCCTGCCAGCTCCAGGCACAGGGCCGCGACCTCGGCCGTGCACAGATGCTCGCTGCGGGTAGAACGCCGTAGCCGATAGCGCGACAACTGCTCGGGCTCCAGGCTGAGCACGGGGAAACGGTCCAGGTAGGGGCTCTTGCGGAACATCTTGCGCGCCTCGGTCCAGGTCGCATCGAGCAGGATGAACAGCGGCCGCTTTCCGGCTGGAACCGCAAGCTGCGACGTCACCCGCTCAGCGCCCGCGTATTCGCCGGGAAACACCACTACCGGCACCCATTGCGGATCATCCAGAAGCGCCAGCAGGCGAGGATCGACACCGGTACGAAGCCAGCTGAAAGCATAGGTCTGCATTACCACATCGGCGATCAGCCAGCCGGTGTTGCTGGGCTTGAGTGGCTCGATGTCGTGCATCAGCAGGCAGACGCCGGCTTGCGCCGACACCTGCGGGGTCCACGCGCACAGGCAGTGGCTGGCAGCAATTCGGCAACGCGGGCAGCGCGGCATACGCGATCCGCGAGCAATGAACGGCTTGACGCTGCGCGCGAGGCGCTCGTCTCGCAGCCGCGATACGGCGTGGGGCATGGCTGGTCGGCACTAACCGGAAGGGGGCGCCAGTCTAACAGAGCGCACCCCGTACCCACGCTGGGGAAATGAACCCCACCCGGCCTGACCGGTCAACACAGGCAGTTCCCAAGGAGATTTGCCCATGCAACGCCTGACCACCCTGCTCGCCCTCTGCCTGCTCGTGCCTGCTGCCCAGGCCGCCTCGCTCAAGGAGCAGCAATTGGGGCAACTGCTCGACCGCGTAGCCAAGGAGAGCAATGTCGGCACGCCACGGGCCATCAACTCCGACATTCTGGACCAGGGGTACACCGTCGACGGCAATGAGTTGGTCAACCACTTGAGCGTCCAGCCGCGCCATGCCGCGCAGATGCGCGACAACCCCAGCGACGTTCGCGGCCAACTGGCGCAGAGCGTCTGCAACAACGACGGCCTGCGTGTCCTGCTGCAACAGGGCGCCGTGCTGCGGTACGAGTTCAGCGAATACCAGAGCAATCGTCCCATCGCCACCGAGCGCTACTCCGCCAATGATTGCGGCGTCTGACAATACCCTTGCCTACGGCGACGCCTGGCCAGTGCCAGGCGTCGTCGCTTGAGCCTTCCATCCGCCGGTAGCCCCGCTGTCGCTCTGTCGGCCCGTTTATCGATCGAAGCACCACTCATAAGACCCGGGCCTCAGGCAGGCCGTCCTAAACCCTACAGCGCCTAGCCCGCACTCGCCCCAACCGAGCATAACCCTTGACTGGAGATGCCCGGCACAGCAGGTTCCAGGAGTGTCCGTACACCGGAACCGCAGACCGGATCGACCTCTGACGTGCTATGAGCCCATCGCCGGATAGCTCAACGCCAACGCGGCAGCTCTCGCCAGTGGGTATAGGATCCGCTCCACACGCCCGCTTCTCGGGCATATCGAGTGCGCAAGCCTTTCATGGAGACGTTGTATGTCATTTGAACCGGATGACTACCTCTCGCGGCATTTCAAGACCAGTGGCGAGGACCTCGCACACAAGATCGACGAACTGGCCGCCCTGGTCGTTCCCCAAACCAGCCCGAACCTGCCGCTGTACCGCGAGATGCTCGTTACCGTCATGCGCATGGCGCAAGCCGACCGCAACCGGTGGGACGCCAAGATCATGCTGCAGACCATGCGGGAGATGGAGCAGGCGTTCGCGCGACTTGAGCAGTTCAAGCGGCGGCGCAAGGTCACCGTGTTCGGCTCGGCGCGCACGCCGATCGAGCATCCTCTTTACGCGCTGGCACGGGAACTGGGAGAAACCCTGGCGCGCCACGAACTCATGGTCATCACCGGAGCCGGAGGCGGCATCATGGCAGCCGCCCACGAAGGTGCCGGACGCGACAACAGCCTCGGCCTGAACATCACCCTGCCGTTCGAGCAACACGCGAACCCCACCGTGGACGGCTCCGACCACCTGCTGTCGTTCCACTTCTTCTTCGTTCGCAAACTGTTCTTCATCAAGGAAGCGGACGCGCTGGTGCTCTGTCCGGGGGGCTTCGGCACCCTCGACGAAGCCCTGGAGGTCCTTACACTGATCCAGACCGGCAAAAGTCCGCTGGTGCCGGTAGTGTTGCTCGATGAGCCGAACGGCTCCTACTGGAAAGACGCACTGCAATTCATCCAGAACCAGCTGGAGCACAACCGCTATATCCTGCCCAGCGACATGTGCCTGATGCGCCTGGTGAACGACACCGAGGAAGCAGCAGAAGAAATCGCCCGGTTCTATGGCAATTTTCATTCCAGCCGCTGGCTCAAGGACCGCTTCGTGATCCGGATGAATCATCGGCTCGTCAGCAAGGCGCTTGAACAGCTGGCCACCTCGTTCGCCGACCTTTGCCTGACCGGCACCTTCGAGCAACAGGCATGTTGCGAAGCCGAACAGGACGAGCCGGAACTCCAAAGCCTGCCGCGACTGACTTTTGTCTTCAATGGACGCAACCATGGCCGGCTACGCGAGCTGATCGACTACATCAACCAGCCACAGCACTGGCAAGCCGAGTGAGCCGATACGCTGGCGGCCTCAGTCGTCGCCAGCACCGCGTAGAACACGACCGATGAGATCCAGCGGATACCCGCGATAGCTGAGAAAGCGGCCCTGCTTAGCACGCTCGCGCGCATCCCGCGGCGGCTCGCCAGCGAACTTTCGTTGCCAGAGTTCGCGCAATTGGTGGGCCCAGTCGAAGCCACTCTCGCGTAACGCCTGCTCGATATCCGCGCGCGGCAGGCCGCGCTGCGACAGCTCCTCTCGGATGCGCAACGGACCGTAACCTGCATTGGCGCGACTTCTGACGTAGCTTTCGAGATAACGCGATTCGGACAGCAAACCGTCTTCGACCAGACGATCCAGGGCTGCCTCGACGAGTTCGGCGGGAGCGCCACGCTGGCGCAACTTGCGAAGAAGCTCGACGCGGCCATGCTCGCGTCGAGCCAGAAGATCCATCGCTGCCCGCCGCACCGCGGCGGGGCTATCGAGGATGACAGGCATGCCTGTTATCAGAGATCGGCGTCGACCAGATCATCGCTGGTAGCAGTCGCGGCGGCACCGGCCTTGCTGCCACCTGCCGGCACCAGCAGCTTCTCGCGAATCTGCATTTCGATGGTGCGGCCGATTTCCGGGTTGTCTTCCAGGTACTTGGCTGCGTTGGCCTTGCCCTGACCGATCTTGTTGCCCTGGTAGCTGTACCAGGCACCGGATTTCTCGACTAGGCCCTGCTGCACGCCCAGGTCGATGATCTCGCCGTTACGGTAGATACCCTTGCCGTAGAGGATCTGGAACTCGGCCTGGCGGAAAGGCGGCGCTACCTTGTTCTTCACCACCTTGACGCGGGTTTCACTGCCGACCACCTCGTCACCTTCCTTCACCGCGCCGGTACGGCGGATGTCCAGACGGACAGAGGCATAGAACTTCAGCGCATTACCACCCGTCGTGGTTTCCGGGCTACCGAACATGACGCCAATCTTCATGCGGATCTGGTTGATGAAGATCACCAGACAGTTGGCGTTCTTGATGTTGCCGGTAATCTTGCGCAGGGCCTGGGACATCAGACGGGCTTGCAGACCGACGTGGGTATCGCCCATCTCGCCTTCGATCTCGGCCTTGGGTACCAGAGCCGCCACGGAGTCGACGATGATCACGTCTACCGCATTGGAGCGCACCAGCATGTCGGTGATTTCCAATGCCTGCTCACCGGTATCCGGCTGCGAAACCAGCAGATCGTCGACATTGACGCCCAGCTTGCCGGCATAGTCCGGATCGAGCGCGTGTTCGGCGTCGACGAATGCGCAAGTGGCACCGAGCTTCTGCGCTTCGGCGATCACCGACAGCGTCAGTGTGGTCTTACCGGATGATTCCGGACCGTAGATTTCGACGATACGCCCCTTGGGCAGGCCGCCGATACCGAGGGCGATGTCCAGGCCCAGGGAGCCAGTGGAGATGGCGGGAATGGCCTGGCGATCATGATCGCCCATACGCATGACCGCGCCTTTGCCGAACTGCCGTTCGATCTGCCCCAGAGCTGCAGCCAAAGCGCGCTTCTTGTTCTCGTCCATTGCAATCCTCACTTGATCAAGAGGGCCAGAGGCCACAACAACTGTATAAGTAGACAGTATTAGAACATAGGGCCTGGCACTCGCCTAGTCCCGAACAGGATTTTCTCCGGCGCACAGGGCAATCAATCCGACGAGTGCCGCTTCGACCGTTTGCTCGCGCACGGCCTGCCGGTCGCCGTCGAACTGGCGACGTTCGGCATAGAGGGTCTCGCCATCGGCCCAGGCCAGCCAGACGGTGCCGACCGGCTTGTCGGCCGAACCACCGCCCGGGCCAGCGATCCCGCTGACCGCGACCGCCAGCCGCGCCCCGCTGGCGCGCCTGGCGCCCTGCGCCATGGCCTCGACCACCTCGCGGCTCACCGCCCCGACGCTGTCGAACAGCGCCTCGGGCACACCCAGCTGCCTGGTCTTCTGGAGATTGGAATAGGTCACGTAGCCGGCCTCGAACCAGGCCGAGCTGCCGGCGACGCGGGTGATGGCCTCGGCGATGCCGCCCCCGGTACAGGATTCGGCGGTGGTGACCTGGGCGTTGTGCGCCAGCAGGCGCTGGCCCAGGCGCTCGGCGAGTTCGGTCAGACGATTCATTTCGGCACCTGCGCAACGGTAGAAAGCTGCCTATCCTACGTGCCTTTGGCCGGGTCTCGCAGCGCCTTCGTCAGCTCGGAAGCGGCGCGGCAACAGCTGCGATTCGACCCGAGGGGCATGTTAACCTTGCCCGTTTAATCGCACCGCCCACCATGGGCGGGCCCAGCCCCGCCCCCGATCGACGCACGCACCGATGCCCAAAGACACGCAAGACCTCTCCAAGCACACCCCGATGATGCAGCAATACTGGAAACTCAAGAACGAGCATCCGGACCAGCTGATGTTCTATCGCATGGGCGACTTCTATGAGCTGTTCTACGAGGACGCCAAGAAGGCCGCCCGGCTGCTGGACATCACCTTGACCGCACGCGGTCAGTCCGCGGGCAACGCGATTCCGATGGCGGGCATTCCCTTTCACTCGGCCGAAGGCTACCTCGCGCGCCTGGTGAAGCTGGGCGAATCGGTGGTCATCTGCGAGCAGATCGGCGACCCTGCCACCAGCAAGGGCCCGGTGGAACGCCAGGTGGTGCGCATCATCACCCCCGGCACGGTGAGCGACGAGGCGCTGCTGGACGAGCGGCGCGACAACCTGCTGGCGGCCGTGCTCGGCGATGAAAAGCTGTTCGGCCTCGCCGTGCTGGACATCGCCAGCGGACGTTTCAGCGTGCTTGAGTTCAAGGGCTGGGAAACGCTACTGGCCGAACTCGAACGCATCAACCCGGCCGAGCTGCTGATTCCCGATGACTGGCCGCAGGGTCTGCCGGTGGAAAAGCGTCGCGGGATTCGCCGCCGTGCGCCCTGGGATTTCGACCGCGACAGCGCCTTCAAGAGCCTCTGCCAGCAGTTCGCGACGCAGGACCTCAAGGGCTTCGGCTGCGAAAAGCTGACCCTGGCCATCGGCGCCGCCGGCTGCCTGCTCGGCTACGCCAAGGACACCCAGCGCACCGCCCTGCACCATCTGCGCAGCCTGCGACATGAGCGACTGGACGACACCGTGATTCTCGACGGGGCGACCCGCCGCAACCTGGAGCTGGACACCAACCTCGCCGGAGGCCGCGACAATACGCTGCAATCGGTGGTCGATCGCTGCCAGACCGCCATGGGTTCGCGCCTGCTGACGCGCTGGCTAAACCGCCCCCTGCGCGACCGCGCCGTATTGGAAGCCCGCCAGGACTCGATCACCTGCCTGCTCGAGCACTACCGGTTCGAACAGATCCAGCCACAGCTGAAAGACATCGGCGACCTGGAGCGCATCCTCGCACGCATCGGCCTGCGCAATGCCCGCCCTCGCGACCTGGCACGCCTGCGCGATGCACTGGCCGCCCTGCCGCAGCTGCAGACCGGCATGCAGGATCTGGTCGCCGGCCATTTGATCGACCTGGCGAAGAGCATCCGCACCTATCCGGAACTGGCCGACCTGCTGGCACGGGCCATCATCGACAACCCGCCCGCGGTGATTCGTGACGGCGGCGTGCTCAAGACCGGATACGACGCCGAGCTCGACGAGCTGCAATCGCTTTCGGAAAACGCCGGCCAGTACCTGATGGACCTGGAGACCCGGGAAAAAGCGCGCACCGGCCTGGCCAATCTCAAGGTCGGCTACAACCGCGTGCATGGCTACTTCATCGAGCTGCCGAGCAAGCAGGCCGAGTCGGCACCGGCCGACTACATCCGCCGGCAAACGCTGAAGGGCGCCGAACGCTTCATCACACCGGAACTCAAGGAATTCGAAGACAAGGCACTGTCCGCCAAGAGCCGCGCCCTGGCCCGGGAGAAGATGCTCTATGAGGCTTTGCTGGAAACCCTGATCGACCACCTGGCCCCGCTGCAGGAAACCGCCGCCGCCCTCGCCGAGCTGGACGTACTGAGCAACCTGGCCGAGCGTTCGCTGACGCTGGACCTGAACCGCCCACGCTTCGTCGACGAGCCGTGCCTGAAGATCGACCAGGGCCGCCATCCGGTGGTCGAACAGGTGCTCGATACACCCTTCGTCGCCAACGACCTGACCCTCGACGACAGCACGCGCATGCTGATCATCACCGGCCCGAACATGGGCGGTAAATCCACCTACATGCGCCAGACCGCGCTCATCGTGCTGCTGGCGCAGATCGGCAGTTTCGTCCCGGCCAAGGCCTGCGAACTGTCGCTGGTCGACCGTATCTTCACCCGCATCGGCTCGTCCGACGACTTGGCCGGCGGACGCTCCACTTTCATGGTGGAGATGAGCGAGACCGCCAACATCCTGCACAACGCCACCGACAAGAGCCTGGTGCTGATGGACGAGGTCGGGCGCGGCACCAGCACCTTCGATGGCCTGTCGCTCGCCTGGGCTGCCGCCGAACAGCTGGCCCGGCTGCGCGCCTTCACCCTGTTCGCCACCCACTATTTCGAGCTGACGGTACTGCCGGATAGCGAGCCGGTGGTCGCCAACGTCCACCTCAACGCCACCGAGCACAATGACCGTATCGTCTTCCTGCACCACGTGCTGCCCGGCCCTGCGAGCCAGAGCTACGGCCTGGCCGTGGCGCAGCTGGCCGGCGTGCCGGGCGATGTGATTCAGCGGGCACGCGAGCACCTGTCGCGCCTGGAAACCACCAGCCTGGCCCAGGAGCGCCCGCTCTCTTCCTCCACCGGTGGCACTCCGGCGCCGATGCAAAGTGACCTGTTCGCCAGCCTGCCGCACCCGGTGATCGACGAGCTTTCGCGGGTCAATCCCGATGAACTGTCGCCGCGCCAAGCGCTGGAATTGCTATACAACCTGAAAACGCGCGTCTGAAGCCCAGCAAAGCTGATAGAATCGCGCGCATTTTTGATTAGCGGCATGCCTGGTGCCGATTTGCTGCCGACCGGAGGGCGACTGCCCCAGCCCTCCGACAGCCCGAGGAGATAGCGAGAATGACCTTTGTCGTCACCGACAACTGCATCAAGTGCAAATATACCGATTGCGTGGAAGTCTGCCCGGTGGACTGCTTCTACGAAGGCCCGAATTTCCTGGTCATTCATCCTGACGAATGCATCGACTGCGCACTGTGCGAGCCGGAATGCCCCGCCCAGGCCATCTTCTCGGAAGACGAAGTGCCCGAGGACATGCAGGAATTCATTCAGCTCAACGCCGACCTGGCCGACATCTGGCCGAACATCACCGAAAAGAAAGAAGCACTCCCGGACGCCGAGGAGTGGGATGGCAAGAAGGACAAGCTGCAGCATCTGGAACGCTGAGTAACAGCCTACTCAAACGAAAAAGCCCGCATCCAAGGATGCGGGCTTTTTTATGGGGCATAGAGCCCCAGGATGAAATCAGGCGCGGTCGACCCTGCCCTTGACAGTGTCTTTGACGTCGCCCTTGAGTTGCTGGGCATCGCCTTTGACTTCCTGGCGCTGACCTTCGCGCTTCATGCTGCCGTTACCGGTGGCTTCGCCTACGCCTTGCTTGATCTTGCCAACGGCTTCGTTGGTGTTGCCTTTGATTTTGTCTTCGGCACTACTCATGTGCGTCTCCTCCACTTTCTCTACAGGTATAAGGTTGACCACTCGAGGGCTAGCTAAGTTGCTTCCATCCATCGGGACGGCATTCCTCAGGTCTGACGCGCACGAATCAGCCGCTTGAGCAGCGGGCGCCCTGCCAGATGCAGAAACACAGGCGCCCCAACGATGAGATAAAGGTAATAGGTGACGAAGCGCCAGATGAGAATGGCGGCCGCCGTCGTTGATTTGCCTGCCAGCGGCGTCAGCAGCGCCATGGACGCCAGCTCGGCGCTGCCGGCCCCACCGGGCAGCAGGCTCAACTGCCCTGCCGTAAGCGCCAGCATCTGCACGAGAAAGGTCCAGGCCCAGGCGATATCGCGCCCAAGCCCCTGCAACGTCAGATAAAGCACGCTGTAGCGCAGCAACCAATGCACGCTGGTGAGCAGAAAGACCGCCAGCAGTACCCGACGCGGCAGACGCAGGGTCTGCCCCAGCTCGTTGCGAAAACGCAACACCCGCCGAGCCCAGCGGTGACGCTTGCGCCACGACAGCCCTAGCCGCGCGAGCAGCCGGCCGTTGAAGCGAAACAGGCCGCGATGGTAGCGGCCGACCAGACCGAGCATCACCAGCACCGCACCAAGCAAAAGCGCGCCAACCATCAGCAGGTTGCCGACGTGGGCGCTGAGCGCATGGGTCACGGCATAGGCCAGCACACCGAACAGGGCGCAGCAGAAGAACAGCAGATCGCCCAGATGCTCGACCGCGAAGGTGGCGGTCGCCTTGGTTGGGGCCACGCCCCGACGCATCAGCAAGGCCGCCAAGGTGATCGGACCGCCCGCCCCTGCCGGCGTCGCGCAGATGGCAAATTCGGTCGCCACGACGATGCCCAACGCTCGCGCCTGCCCAATCGTGTCCCGGCCCAGCAACAGCCGTAAGCGCAGCGCGTTGAGGAGCCAGCAGACGACGATCATGCCGACCATGATCAGCAACAGGCCCGGCGGAAAACTGCGCAACCGCTCGAACAACCCCGTCCCGCCCAATAGCGCAGGAATCAGGACCGCTGCGAGCAAGCCGCCCAGCAGCAGCCAGACACCGCGACTCACGCCGCGGCGCTCGAACGGTGCGTCTGCTGAAGGAGCCATTGATACTTGGTGATAGGCCGACGCCCGTCTGCCAGCAGCCTCACCAGCAACTGGTACCAGTAATCGCGCGAAAAACCGTGGCGCATGTCCACCGGGTGCAAGCCGAGCCGCAGTACCGGCGCCTGCCGGTGACGCTCCGACATTCGTTCGCTGACTACTCGCGAGACGCCCCTGCGCCAGGCGCTGCGGGCGCTCCACACCAATCCGGGCGCATCGATGGACGTGAACTCGGGCAATCGATAGAAGTGCTGAGGATCACTGGTATAGGCCAACCCCGACGCAGACAGTGCGCGCTTGGCGCCCTCGCTCAACAACCACGCAGGGGCGACGAAACCGTGCAGCGGCCATTCGAAGCGGTCGAACATCGCCATGCCCTGCTCCAGCCGCTGGCGCGCCTGTGCCTCGTCCAGCGCGTAGAACTCTCCTTCGTGGGTATACACCCGGCGCATGAACCAGTCGCGAGGCGAGCGCGGCGGTGGCGCCTCGTCGGCATGGGAAAACCCGTGCAGGATGAGTTCGTCGCCACGAGTTATCCGCTCATCGAGCAGACGGCGAAACCCCGAAGCGTCCTGCAAGGGATTGCGCCGGTGGAAATCCGGTACGACCAGCCAGTTGATCGGGATCGAACCGAGCGCATCGACCGCGTTGACGAAGGGCCGGTAATCGGGCCAGGTTTCAGGCGCCACGTCATGCAGCACCAGCATCAGCGCGCGCTCAGCCATGCATGGCCACCACCGGCAGCGGGGCGACCCTGAGCACCGCCTGGTAGTGGGCCAGCAGGCCGGCAACTACCGCGTCCCAGGCATGATGAGACTCGACATGGCGGCGCGCCTGCTGCCCGAGCAGGCGCGGATCGCCCTCGAACAGTTCGCGCACGGTCTGCGCCATGGCGTGCGGGTCCAGCGGGCGGCACAGCCGCCCGGTGTGGAACGGCACGATTTCCTGCAGTGCACCGGCGCGCGTGGCGATCACCGGAATACCGCTGGCCATGGCCTCGAGGGCGACCAGCCCGAAGGTTTCCTGATTGCCCGCGTGCAGAAGCACATCGCTACTGGCCAACAACCGAGCCACCTCCGTAGCCGGACAGAACCGATCGATGACCGTCACGTTGTCCGGCACCCGTTTGGGCATTCCTGAACCCACCAGCAAGAGGTGATACGGCTTGCCCAACAGCTGGGCGGCGCGCAGCAGCACCGGCAGGTTTTTTTCCCGCGATCCGCGGCCGGCGAAGATCAGCAGGCGCGTCTCATCGGGCAGTCCCAGTTCGGCTCGCAGGTTGGCGTCGCGTCGCTCCGGCCGGAAGGTCTGCAAATCGACGCCAAGCGGCTGGACGAAGACATTGCGCACGCCGAGCGAGTCGAGCTTGTCGGCCATCACCTGACTGGGGGCCAGAACCCGGTCGAAGCTGCGATACAGGCGCGCTACATAGCTGCTCATATTGGCTCCGAACCAGGAGCCCAGGCGCTTGCTGGCCAGCAGCGGCAGGTCCGAGTGATAGAAACCGATGACGGGGATATCCAGACGCCGTCCGGCATCCAGCGCGGCCCAGGCGGTGAGATAGGGATCGCCCACTTCGATCAGGTCCGGCTGCAGGTTGTTCAGCACCGAGCGCCACGGGCCACGACGCACAGGGAAACGATAACCCTTGCCGAACGGCAAGACCGGTGCGGGAACCTGATAGATACCGTCGTTCTCGGCGTACCCGCTACCTGGGACAAGAACGCTGTGGCGTATCCCGGGGTAGCGCTGCAGCCGGCCATGCTTGGCTTCGAGATAGGTGCGAACGCCGCCGCTAGCCGGCGCGTAAAACATGGTCATATCAGCGATATGCAAGGTAAAGCGTCTCCGTTCGGCCTCGATGCAGACCTTCAGCACCGCCCGACAGGCATCACGAAGCGCAGGAGCACACTTCGCTTACAGGAAATCGACGCTGAAAGATTCTGTAATGAACCTAATTGACCGTAACGTGACAGAGTTGTTCGACGAGCGAGACACGAGCTGGCAGGCAATCCTGCCGTACGCCCATAGAGTCAACTATCGAGCTTTTTGTCTCCCGGATCCTTGCCTTCGCTGGAGGCGTGCTCGATCACGGCGTTGAGCTCGGCGCCGAACAGCAACACCGCAGCGGAGATGTAAAAGTACATGAGCAGAATGATGATGGCCCCGATGCTGCCGTAGGTGGCGTTGAAGTCGGCAAAGTTCTGTACGTAAATGCCGAACCCCACGGACGCAGCGATCCAAACGATTACCGCCAGCACCGAACCCGGCGTAATGAAGCGAAAGTCCTGCTCGACATCCGGTGTGACGTAGTACAGCGCCGCTACCACCAGCATCAGCAGGATGACCACCACCGGCCAGCGCAGCCACGTCCAGAGAACGACCACGATTTCCTGCAAGCCCACCTGCGATGCCAACCACTCCATGACCTGGGGGCCGATGATCATCAGGCCGGCCGCCCCGAGCAGGATGAAGGCCAGCGCGAAGGTGTAAACCACCGACAACAGATACAGCTTCCAGCCAGGGCGTCCTTCCTCTACGTCGTAGGCGACGTTCATCGCATTCATCAGCGAGCGCACACCCCGGGCTGCCGCTGCGATCGCCAGCAGGATACTGAAGGAAAGCAGGCCGGCCTCCTGGTTCTGCAGCTGATCGATCACCCCGTTGACCTGCTCCAGCGGCTCGTCCGGCAACACCAGCGCGGCCTGCTCTCTGAGCCAGGTGAAGAACTCGGGCAGATGCAGGAAACCGAGCATCGCGATGAGGAACAACAGGAAGGGAAACAGGGAAAACAACGCCCGGTACGCCAGCGCGCATGCGTGGGTGGACATATCGTCGTTCGCGAACTCCTTGATCGTTCGCTTGGCCAATTCGAACAGACTCAGACCGCCGGTTTTGAAGAAAGCCATGCTCGCCCCTTGCTGAAGTCTATTGATACTCGTCGGACGGCTCGATGTATCAGGAGTTCGCTTACCCCCGCCGAACGGACGCCCCAGAGGCCCCTTGCAACCAGCACGCCGCGCGGCGCATGACCGATACTCATGACGCAGGCGAAACGGCTCGCTCCAGCCCAAAGAAGGCCCGACGCCAGTACGGAACGCTTTTTTGAGACACATGTCTCAGTTCGGCATCACCTCGACATCAAGGTGGCATCATCCGCCCCGCCCTTCCCGGCGCGGTAGCATGGATCCGAAAAGGCCCTGGCCCAGACGAAAATAAGGAGAGAATCGATGTTCGCCGACTACCTGTACAACATGGCCATGCTCTACGGTCTGATCTTCACCTCTGCCGGCTTCGTGCTAGGGCTGTTCTACAACAGCCGCAAGGTCTATCGCCTGGAGGACAAAGTATTGCGTCTCAAGCGCACCATCCGCCACCTGTCCCACAAGCTCGATCAGGACAAGGAGCCGGAGGTGTTCGAACAAACTCCGCAACACGCCCCGCACCATGAAGAACCACGCTACGAGCAAGCATACGGGCAACCGATGGATGGCAAGTTCATGGCGATGGACATGCAGGTGGCCAAGTAACGATACCGATCGGCGATGCCTCGGCGCGTCGCCATCACCAGCGCCGGGCCGCTGCGGTACGGTGCGGTGCCGAACGGATCGAGGCGATCCTTCGCACGAGCGGTGCCCATTCTGCGATAGGAACGGATTTCCCGGCCCAGCCTGGCCATGACGACCGCTCTGGCTGACTTCGGACCACACTGCATGGCGAACCGACCATCAAGGCAGACGCCCTGGTGGCGCTTCGCGCAGACATAACCCTTCATACCCACGAACCCGACCGGTAAGCCGGGCAGTTCTCCACCCCAAAAAGAAAAGGGTTAGCTTTCGCCAACCCTTTTCTTTGGATGTCTCTGGTGCCGGTGAGAGGAGTCGAACCCCCGACCTTCGCATTACGAATGCGCTGCTCTACCTACTGAGCTACACCGGCGCCGCGGCGGATTATCGAAGTTTGTTCCGCAGGACTCAAGCCCATGAGACGAAAATGGCCTGCCGATTTCGGCAGGCCACAGGGCAGGGCACGCACGCGGTCAGTGAGGTCTTGACGCCGACTGAGCGCTGTCGTTGTTCATGTCCTGCTTTACCTGACGAGCAACGTCTTCACCGACTTCGCTCACGCGCTCGTATTCCTCATGGGCCTTGTGCTTGAGCTTATCGGCCACGTCGTCCCGCGCCTGTCCCATGAGCTCATCTTCCTGGCGCGTCGGAGGTACGCTCGCGGCGAGCAAGGCACCTAGTGCGATGCCGATCGCCCCGACCGCCAACGGCTGTTCCCGCAACAGATGGCTAAAGCCACCGCGCGCGCGGTCAGCGGTATCGCGCAGACTGTCGGCGGTGTGGCGCAACGTATCGGCTGCCTGGTGGCCGGTATTGCTTACCCGTTCACGGGCACTGCCCAGCGAACTGGCCACGTCGTGCTGCAGGTGGCTGGCCTTTTCCTTCAGCCCGGCGCCCTGATGTTTCAGACCGTCGGCCTTGGCACCGAGCTTGTCGCCAAGCGACGGACCGGTGGAATAACTGTGCTCTACGCGGCGATTCTGGCCGGCCATCAGCCAGATGAGCCCCACCGAGGTCAGCAGTGTGGGAACCGGGTTGGCCTTCACCGTGTTGCTGAGATTGCCAAAGAATTCGCCACCGCCGCCCTTCACATACCCCAAGGCAGTGTCGATCAACTCGCCAGGGGACAGCTTGTTCTCCAGTGCGGTGACGATATCCCCGATCTCGGCGCGCTGCTGGTCGATCTCGCGCTCAAGGGTTTTTGGATCCTTGTGGGATTCAAGCTCGATCTGATTGTTCGTACTCATGATACGTGCTCCCTGACGGCTTCCTTATCTTTGTTCATCGAGTGGATCGTGCGGTCGGGCCGGAAGGACGAGGCTTCGAACTTCTTCTTGCCTGCCGAGACCATGACCGCGCCGATCACCATCACCACGACGCCCACGATCAACGCCGCCAGCCATTGCTGCATATACAGGCTCAGGCCATAGACCGCTGCCATCAGCAGGACGATGAAGCCGCCCAAGAGTACCGCTCCACCGGTAGCCACGCTGGCAACGCCAGCCTTGGTCGCATTGAGCGACTCGGTAAGCTCGGCCTTGGCCAGCGCCAGTTCCTTGGTGAACAACGAGGGCACTTCGCGAGTGAGCTGGCGAAGCAGACCGCCCACCGACGTGTCGTGACTGGTTTGATCCGTCATGGGATCGGACGCGCCCGCCACATAGGGAGTATCCAGGGTGCGTTGCTCTTTCATGGCAGAAGCCCTCCGTCGGTGCCTTTGCTGTCACGGCCGGTGGTGGAACCAGCGCCGCCAGTGGAATGCGAAGCCGAAGCGGTCGAGGACGGGGAGGAAGACGAAGTGCCCGCATTGGACACGCTGCCGACACTCGCACCGCTGGCGCCGCTGTCGACCTGACGATTGATTTCAGACTGGCTGGGCAACCGGCCACCACCGTAGCCCCCAGTAGCGCCATGATCGGTGGCCAGCCCGCTGGCGGAAACAGTGGAAGATGTTGCCCCACCGGTTCGCATCGACGTCTTACCGGCCCCGCCCTGATTGGACGTGCGATGGCTGGAAGCCTTGGCAAAGCGGGTCAAACCGAAGCCCAGCGCAACGCTGCCAGCAATGAACAGCGCGGGATTGTTGCGCGCAAGGGTGTTGACGTCACGCAGCAGATCATCCGCGCTCTTGCCACGCAGATCGTCGGCGAACCGCACCATCGTCTGCGCCATGTCCGACACGTAGTGCGACAGCCCACTGTCCTGTTGTTCCAGTTCACTGGCCGCGGCTTTGGCGCTCTGGGCTACTTTTTCCAGTTGGTCGGCGGCAGTGCCACGGTATTGCTCGAACTGAGCGCGCCCTTCGGACTTGGCCTGGTCGGCCACCTGATGGGCCTTTTCCTTGAGCGGCTCGCTCATCTGCGAACCGGAGGATGAGGAGTCCGAATGCATGTCGGACCGATTCTGACTGAATGGCGCGGCCTGACCGCCTTGAGCGCCCTGCCCACTTTGGGTGCCCTGCGATGAACCGCTCCCGCCCTGAGACAGGGAGCCAGGCGACGTACCGGTACTGGAATGCGAGGATGACGGGGTCTTGGGCTGACCACCGTATCCTGTGATTTCGTCTTCGGGTGTCGTCATTTTCTTCACCTATATATATGTGGCTGGGTCGGATTATCACGATCCGCCAACTTGCCTTGGCAAGCTGGTGCCGCATGCGCTTGTAAGCGCGTACATAAAAGGTGACCGAAGCTGAAATAACGAGTTCCGCTTTATCTAATCCGCTCAAGAGTCGGCCTAGAAGTCTTCCAAAGAACGGCATACCGAGCCGCTCGAAACCCCAATGGCCAGCAATAAGGTCTGGGAGCCCCGCGCCGTGGGCACCTGGCCTAAACCATTGCAAAACAAGCGAAACGGCGTCCAATACCGTTCGTCGTAATTGGAATACGGCTTCGATTGAATTCTGCTGACTATTTGCCAAGCGAGTTCCGACGAACAGCAGGTCACTTTGGCGGAATATGCGCCTGCTACAATTTCAACAGGCAAAAAAAAACGGGCCCAGAGGGCCCGTTTTCTAGTTCGACGTACGGCTTACAGCGGGCCGATGGTCGAGCAGGTTTTCGCAGCAGCAGCGTGCTTCTGCAGGACTGGCAACTGAGGACGAGCCTTGTTGCTGGTCACGTCGAGGGACATCGAGTACTCACCCCACCACGGGCCGGCAGCCCAGTAGGTGCTCGGAATGCAGTTCTGACGCAGGTAAGCCAGCAGGTTGTCGGTAGCGACCATCGCCGAAGGCGAGAAGTCCGGTACGCCGTGCTCACCCAGGAAGCCACGCAGCTTGTTCTGCTTGAGCCATTCAACGAAAGGCTTGACACGGTTGACGCCAATCATCGGATCGAACTTTTCGGCCTTGTTGAAATAGTTACCCGAGAAGTCACTGTCGATATACATGTGCGCTTCGTATACCAAGTTGTTCTTCGGATCACGCATCCAGGGGTTCTGAATCAGACGAGTGTTGTAGCTCGGCCAGTGATAAGCACTCGACCAGCGCTCACCCGCAACGAAGATCCAGCGATTCGAATCGACTGCGCGTACGGCCTGAGCAGCGGCAAGTGCAGCAGCCGGCCAACCGTCATTATTATCGTGCGGCTCGTTCATCAAACCGTAACCATATACGGCAGGATGGTTAACGACCTTCTGAGCAATAAGGCGCCAGGCATTAGCGTACTGCGAGATCGGTACGTCAGGCGTATTGATCTGCTTACCGTAGTAACGGTAGTAGTTGTGCATATCAAGGACAACCTTGATGCCGTATTTCTGAGCGTAGTCCAGCGACTGCGTCAGACGCGCAAGTTCCGCGGTGTTGAGCGCTCCACCAAGCTTGGGCTGAATGCGCTCCCACAAGAAGCCCAGACGCACCAACTTGAAGCCAAGCTCACTGTGACGCTTGTAATAGGACTCAGCCGCATAGGTGTAGTTGGTGTTGTAAACACCCGGCACATTGCCACCGTCGAAGACGGCAGAGCCGAAGTTCACACCGACCAGGTCGAGCTTGGCACCGTTGCTCGGCGTGCTGGTTACAGGCGCGCTAGGCGTCGGAGTGGTAGCCACGGGAGTACTCGGCTTCGGAGCGGTGGGCACCGGAGCGGTCGGCGTACTGGTGACCGGCGCGTTAGGCGTGGTCGTGACCGGGTTGTTGGTCCCAGGCGCCGATGCAGAGCCTGCGGAAACGATCTTCAGCGTCTTCGGATAGCCGACGGCAGTGGCGTTCAGCGCCGCGCCATCGAGGAAGATGCTCATGTTGTTGCCAACGATCTGGGCAACGGTGACCTTGCGCATCTGACCGTCAGCCAGCTGGACGGTGGCGCCAACCTTGAAGGCAGCCTTGTTGGCGGCGGTACCGGCGATGGAGAAGCCCGCCGACTTGCGCCATACACCGTTCAGCCAATCGCTGTTGGTGAAGGCATTGATGCCGGAGGTGTGCTGAACGGTGGCAGCGCCCGTACCGGTGGAAACGGTTTTCGGGTAACCGACTTTGTTACCGTCCAATACCGCGCCGGCAAGCATGACGCTCAACGAACTGCCGACGTTATATATAGCGACGACTTTACGAACCTGGCCGTCCGCCAGTGTGACGGAAGTTCCAACTTTAAAGGCGGCGATGTTTGCACTGGTCGCTGGAATGGAGAAACCAGCCGACTTCCTCCAAATACCATTCAGCCAGTCAGCGCTGGTGAAGCTATTAAGAGTCGAAGTTACAGAAGCCGACGCAGAAGTAGTAGCAGCGGCTGCAGCGCTAGCTGGCGAAGCGACAGTATAGCTACCGAGAACAGCTGCAAGTGCGATGGAAGCGGCAAGTGCCTTATGGGCACTGGCGAAAGTATTCATAAACATTTCGTCTCTCCGAAACTTAATACTTCAAAAGGCGCGAAAACCTTTAAAAAAGTGGCGAGAGGTTAATAAAGTCGTTTGGGCGCTTGCTGGATCAAAGTCTCAATTCGCGAAACCTAACGATTCGTCACAACCTAGAAGTGCGGGTAAAAACCGGGGCAAATCCGTTGTGTGGCGTATTTATAATAGGTTTCCGAATACATGGGAAATTTTTCTGGCGTCAATTCGGCGTCAGAATCTCGACAAAAAAGCTTACTTGCCACTACATAGCCAGTATCTTTTGGCTAAGTGCCAGTACATATCGATTGCCTATATGCCCGTCGTTGCGGCTTTTTTGATTTTTTAATGGCGTCAGTTTTCTGAATTAGACCGCCTGCAGCACTGGCTTATGCTTGATAAAAAGCCGACGAACGGCAGGGATTAGGAACCGTCGAATAGGGCTGATCGCACCGTCGCGTGTGACGCAGGTCCCACCTTCATCGACACCGTGAAAACGGCCAGGGGGCAAATCGATGAGCCAGAGCTACAAGACCGGGGAAAAGGTGAAATGGAACTCGGAAGCTGGATGGATCGAGGGCGAGATCGTGAAAGTACATACGCGCGATACCGAGTTCATGGGGCGTATACGTCGCGCCAGTACCGAGGAGCCGCAATATGAAGTCAGGAGTGCCAAGACCGGGCACTTGGCAATGCACAAGGAAACAGCGCTGCACCGGGTGACTGAATGAGCGCACCGACTTCTGTCTGGACGATCGGCCATTCCACCCGCTCGATAGAAGCTCTGTTGGATGCGCTCAAGGCGCACCGCATCGAGATGCTGGTAGATGTCAGACGCTTTCCGGGATCGCGGCGCCTTCCCCAGTTCGGCGAGCAATCCCTGCGCGAAGCACTGGCGCGTGAAGGCATCGATTATCAATGGATAGAAGCGCTTGGCGGGCGAAGACATCCTCTACCCGATTCGCCGAACGATGCCTGGCGCAACGCGGCGTTTCGGGGCTATGCCGACTACATGACCAGCCGGGCTTTCGCTGACGGCTTCGCCCAGCTGTGGGAGCTCGCCACTACTCAGCGTACCTGCATGATGTGCGCTGAGGTCCTCTGGTGGCGCTGTCACCGATCCCTAGTCTCCGACGCGCTCAAGGTACGCGGGGTCGAAGTGCTGCATATCCAGGGCGAACAGGCGGCGACACCTCATCCCTTCACGTCAGCGGCACGCCTGGAAGATGGGCGGCTGAGCTACCGAGCCGGCGAAGGTCGAGCCGCCAACGGCCGCGAGCAGGCACCGCAAATGCGGCTGGACCTTTGACCTCGCGCAATCTAGCGAGGCGAGCGCGCCACCGCTTCGATCCGGTCGGCATGGATGACGATGCGCCCTTCTTTATAGAGGCCACCGATGGCCTTCTTGAAATTGCCCTTGCTGACGCCGAACAGGCGGGCAATATCCTGCGGCGGGCTCTTGTCACTGACCATCAGCACGCCGTCGCTGGCCTCCAGCTTTTGCAGAATAAGCGCCTGCAGGCTGTCGGCGGCCTCGTTACCTATGGGCTGCAGGCTGAGACTGATCTTGCCGTCGCCACGAATCTCCTTGATGAAGCCGGATTCGCGCATGCCACCGCGCAGGAACTTGAACACTTCGTTCTTGTGGATCAGGCCCCAGTGCTTGCCATTGATGATCGCTTTGAAACCCAGGTCGGTCGCCTCGACCACCAGCAGGTCTACCGCTTCGCCGACCTCATAGCGTGCCGGCGTCGCGTCCAGGTAACGATCCAAGCGAGCGGTCGCGGTGATTCGCTTGGTGCGCTTGTCGATGTAGACATACACCACGCAGTAGTCGCCTTCCTGCAGCGGGCGCTTTTCTTCGGAATGGGGCAACAGCAGATCCTTGGGCAGCCCCCAATCGAGGAACAGCCCGACCCGATTGATCTCCACCACCTTCAGGCTGGCGAACTCACCCACCTGCACTTTCGGCCGCTCAGTGGTGGCGATCAGCTTGTCTTCGCTGTCGAGGTAGATGAACACGTTCAGCCAGTCATCGACCTCGGTCGGGCTGTCCTTGGGAATGTAGCGGTTGGGCAGCAGGATCTCGCCATCCGGGCCGCCGTCCAGGTAGAGCCCGAAACCGGTGTGTTTGACGATCTGGAGGCTGTTGTAACGCCCGATGGCGGCCATGGTTTGGGTCCTGAGATGAAAGTCGGCGATTCTAGCAGGCCATCGAACACGCCCGGCGCGCGTTCGATGGCGGGCCGTTAGCGTGGCAACGCGTAGGCGATGATCGAATCGCCCGCCTTGGTGCCCAGCGAGCCGTGGCCTCCGGCCACGACCACGACGATCTGCCGGCCGGCCTGGCTGCGGTAGGTCATGGGCGTGGCCTGCCCGCCGGCAGGCAGGCGCGCCTTCCACAGCTCGCGACCATTGGTGACGTCATAGGCCCGCAGGTAGTAGTCGAGCGTACCGCTGAGGAACGCCACCCCACCGGCCGTGACGATCGGGCCACCCAGGCTCGGCACCCCCATGCGAAAAGGCAGCGGCAGCGGCGTCAGGTCACGCACGGTACCGTTGCGGCGCTGCCAGGCCGTACGGCCGGTACGCAGGTCCGCCCCGGCGACATAGCCCCACGGCGGCGCGGTGCAAGGCAGCCCGATCGGCGACACGAACGGCCCGAGCTCCACGGCGAATGGCGCGCCGAAGTTTTCATTGAGAAAAGGCGGTTTATCGGACACGTAGGTGGTCGTGTCGTCCTGGCGCGGCACCAGCCGGGACGTGAACGCCAGATAGGCCGGTGTGCTGAAGACCATCTGCCGCACCGGGTCGACCGCCACGCCGCCCCAGTTGAACACCCCGAAATTGCCTGGGTAGATCAGCGAACCCTGCTCCGAGGGCGGTGTGTAGCGTCCGTCGTAGCGCAGCGAATGGAACTGGATGTGGCAGAGCATCTGATCGACCAGGGTCACGCCCCAGAGGTCGTTGCCTTGCAGCTTCGGCGGCTCGTAGGACAGCGCCGAAGCCGGCTGGGTAGCGGCCACGCGATCGCCCTTGGCTGCTCCCTGCGGCGCGGGCACTTCCTCGACCGGCAGCACAGGTTCGCCATTACGTCGATCCAGCACATAGATGTCGCCCTGCTTGGTCGGCGCGACCAGCGCAGGCACCAGGCCTTCTTCGGTCTGGATGTCGACCAGGCTCGGCTGCGCCGGCACGTCCATGTCCCAGAGGTCATGACGGACCGTCTGGAATACCCAGCGCAGCGCGCCGGTGTCGATGTCCAGCGCGACGATCGACGACGAGAAGCGCTCGGTATTGGGCCCGCGGTTGCCGCCCCACTGATCCGGCACCTCGTTGCCCATGGGGATGTAGATCAACCCCAAGGCCTCGTCGGCACTGGCGATGCTCCAACTGTTTGGCGAACCGTTGGTGTAGGTCTGCCCCTCGGCGATCGGCGCGGTCTGCTCCGGATTACCCGCATCCCAGTTCCACTTGAGTTCGCCGGTATTGACGTCGTAGGCACGGATCACGCCGGACGGCTTGTTCACCGAGACGTTGTCGTTGACCGCGCCGCCGATGATCACCAGGCCGCGAGCCACGATCGGGGGCGAGGTGGAGTAATAGAAGCCTTCGGTGATGTTGGGCATGTTGGCCCAGAGGTTGATCTGTCCCCCCTCGCCGAAGCCGGGGCAACGCTGGCCGGTACGGGCATCGAGCGCCAGCAGGCGAGCGTCGGCGGTCGGCATGAACAGCCGCGAGGCGCAAACCTGGTTGGCGTCTCTGGCAGGAGCCTGGTGGTAGGCCAGTCCCCGGCAGGTCAGGTGCTGACGGTTGACCGAGTCGGGAACTTGGGGGTCGTGCCGCCAGCGTTCGGTACCGTTGTCCGCGTCCAGCGCGATGACCAGGTTGTGCGGCGTGCATAAATAGAGGCTGGCGCCGATCTTCAGCGGCGTCACCTCGTAGGTGGTTTCTTCCGGATCGGTGGGCCGGCGCAGGTCCCCGGTGTGGTAGTGCCACACCTCCTCGAGACGATCGACGTTGCGCACCGTGATGTCTTCGAGCGGTGAATAGCGCATGCCCTGCTGAGTGCGTCCGTATGCAGGCCAGTCGTCGTCACTGCCTCGCTCGAACTCGATCGGCGCCGCGGCCAAGGGCGGCGGCAGCATGCCGCGAATCTCATGGCTGGGAGTAGTAAGCGCGTAGAACGCGGCGGCCGCCCAGAGCACGACGGCGAACATCAACGGCAGCGCGGCGCCGCCCCAGACACGCCAGTCGAAGTACTTCCAGCTGAGTTTTCGAATCACCCAGGGCATCAGCAACCAGAGCCCGAGCGGGGCGATGATGCTGCCGCGCGGTGCCAGTTGCCACCAGTCGAATCCGACTTCGATCAACGCCCAGACCAGGGTGCCGATCATCACCAGCGAATAAACCCATAGGGCGGTACGTCGGCGCCTCAACAGCAGCAGGCCGGTCGCCAGCAAGCCTATCGCGACCAGGAAGAAGTACCAGGTCCCCCCCAGGTCGATGACGCGAAACCCTCCGTATCCCAACCCCAGTGCCAACAGAATGCAAAAGATCCCAGTGATGATGACCGCCACGCTGCCTCTCCTTCCAGCTCGACCTCTTGGGCAGCGCCATGCGCGAGGAGCGCGCGCTACCGCCTGTGGTCTGTTGTTATCGGGCTGGCAAAAGGCTGCCGGCCCAAGCTATGGACAGGCATTCGGCGGGATCGCTCCCTGAAATCGTCGCCCGAAGCGCACCAGAGGCCGGTGCGCCGGGCGGAAGAGAACCGCAGGCGAACGGAGGACTACTGGTCCTCGAGCCCAACCTGCAACAGGCGCCCCTTGCTCGCGTCGGTCAGCAGATAGAGGTAGCCGTCCGGCCCGAGGCGCACGTCGCGAATGCGAGCGCCCAAGTCCTTGAGCAGGCGCTCGTCGTCCACCACCCTGTCGCCATCGAGCTGCAGGCGGATCAGTGACTGGTCGACCAGGGCGCCGATGAAGAGGCTGCGCTGCCAGGTCGGGAAGCGATTGGCATCGTAGAACGCCATTCCGCTTACCCCTGGGGACACCTCCCAGACGTAATGGGGCGCCTCGGTGCCTTTGACCGTCTTGCCCTTGGCTTCAGGGATCGGCTGCATGCTGTAGTTGATGCCATGGGTAGCCAGCGGCCAGCCATAGTTCTTGCCGGCCTGGGGAATGTTCACCTCGTCCCCGCCACGCGGCCCATGCTCGTTGAGCCAGAAGCGACCGGACCAGGGATTGAGCGCGACGCCCTGCGGATTGCGATGCCCGTAGGACCAGATCTCCGGCCGCGCATCGGCCTGCCCTACGAAGGGGTTGTCGCCCGGAACCTGCCCATCGGGATACAGCCTCACCACCTTGCCCTGGTGCTTGTCCAGGTCCTGGGCGGCCGGACGCTGGTTGTTCTCGCCCAGCGCGATGAACAGATGGCCTTCACGGTCGAAGTCCATCCGCGAGCCGTAATGCATACCGGACGAGAGCTTCGGCGCCTGGCGGAAAATCACCTCGAAATCCTCCAGCCGGGCAAGATCTTCCGACAGCCTTCCTCGCCCCACCGCCGTTCCCGACTGGCTGCCCTCGCCCGCCTCGGCGTAGCTGAGGTAGACCAGCCGATCTCTGGCGAAGTCCGGCGACAGGTGCACATCGAGCAAACCGCCCTGCCCCTGTGCATAGACCTCGGGGACGCCTTCGAGGGGCTCGGACAACACGCCATCGAGCCTGACCACACGCAGCCGACCCGGACGCTCGGTCACCAGCATCCGCTCGCCGCCGGGCAGAAATGCCAGGCCCCAGGGATGTTCCAGGCCGCCGGCGATCTCCCGCACAGTCACCGCGCCCAGCTCGCTGTCGTAGCGCTCTACCTCAGCCGCCGACAGCGGCGCGGTTGCAACGAGAGTAAGTCCGAACAAGGTCGGCAACAGAACATGGCGAAACATTGAACATTCTCCAAGCTATCAATCCAGGACCCGATTAGTCCTCCGGCGCACAGCGTAGTGCGTCAGACGGGCGTCTTGCCCAGTCATGGTTCGTTGCAAGAGATGACCAGCAGGAAAATACTCGAACAGGGAAGACGAAAATCTGTATAATTTCCTGTTCGACTGACTGAAGGACAGCAATGACCATGGCCAGCAAAGCCACCAGCACCGCCAAACGCAAGCCGGAACCCGCCACTGAAACCAGCTCGTCGCTCGCGGCGCAGATGGCCGCCTTCCTCAAGGCCGGCGGCGAAATCCAGAAGATCCCTAACGGCGTAAGCGGCCAGACCCAAGGCCCCTCGCGCCAGATCACCATCAGCAAGAAACACGCTTGAGCAATACCCGCGCCTGACCCCATCAACGAGCCGCAGCGCTTTTCAAACGCACGCGGCTCGTGGCTTTACGCCCCCTCCCCGAGCCCGTCATGACCGAACCCGTCCGCCTTTCCAAGTGCGTTGCCGAACAGCTGCGCTGCTCCCGCCGCGAAGCCGAGCTGTATATAGAAGGTGGCTGGATCCGCGTCGATGGCCAAGTGATCGAAGCGCCGTTCTACAAAGTGCAGGAAGGTGTAACGATCGAGCTACTGCCCGGAGCGACGGCAACGGAAGTGCCTCCGGTGACTCTGCTCTGGCACAAGCCGGCCGGTGTCGATGGCGCCGAGGCGATCCTGTCGGCAGACCTGCGCTGGAATATCGACCCTTCGCGCCTGGCGACCCTGCAGCGTCATTTGCTTCGCCATACGCAACTGTTCTCCCTGGCCCCCGAGGCAAGCGGCCTGGTGGTGTTCAGCCAACAGCGCGGCACCATCCGCACGCTCACCGAAAACGGCCACAAGCTCGAACAGGAATATGTCGTGGAAGTCGCCGGCGAAGCTGACGCTCACGCTCTGGAACGACTGGCACGAGGCTACACTCACCGGGGTGTCAGCCTGCCGAAGGCCAAGGCGAGCTGGCAGAACGAGACCCATCTGCGCATCGCGCTCAAGGGACCGAAGCAGGACGACCTTCGCCAGCTCTGCGAGGCGGTGGGGCTGCGCCTGCTAGGCAGCAAGCGCATTCGTATCGGGCGCGTGTCGATGGCCAAGCTACCGGCAGGCCAGTGGCGCTATCTGGCCGACAACGAACGCTTCTGATCGACGACCCTTCGCGTCCTAGCCCCAACGGAGCCCCCGTTCAGGGCCACACCGAGCAGGCTATTCCAGCGGTCTGATGTCGAAGCCGATCTTCGCCTCGCTGACGATACGAAACTTGAGCGTCGCACCTTCGCCGACCTGAGCCACGAGTTCACGGTTGAGCCGCCCCTTGCTGCACAGACCGGGCCCTTCCTTGTCGATACCGATGCCGACGATGCGCGTACCCGCAGGCACCTCAAAGCGGGCGAATTCGCCGATACCGATGCGCGCAGCGACACGGCGGTCGATGAGGAACGCCACGTTGCAACCACCACCGAGCATGCCGACATCGCGCTGCACCAGGATCTCGCCGCCGCCCGGCACGCTCTGCTGATAACCCAACACGCGCTCCTCGGGAACCGGAGAAATTTCGTCTGGGGTGAAGGAAGAACAACCGGCGAGCGCCAGCAGGGGGAGCAGGCAAAGCATCGAACGCATGGGAACCCTCCATGGTGTATGGGAATTAGCGATAAGCCTGTGACAGCACCGCAGCGGCGATAGTGCGACGCACGATTCAGTAGCGCTCGCGGATCAGGTAGCGCTGCGGCTGACCGTTGACGCGTATCTCGACTTCATCGTCCTGCTCGCGACCGAGCAATGCCTGGCCCAGCGGCGAACGTGGCGAAATGACCAGAACTTCGCGCCCCTCGACGGCGAGCTTCAGACCGGCGCCATCTGGCCCCAGGTATACCCAGCGCTCGCCGTCTTCGTGTTCGAGTACCACCAGTGCGCCGATCCGGATGCCGTCGCCACGCTCGACCTTCAGGTTGCGGTAGGCCGCGAGCGCGGCTTCGATTTCACGCACCCTGCGGCGCTGCCCATCGGCGAGATACGCCGCTTCCAGCCCGCGGGTATCGTACTTGTTCTCCGCCTTGCTCTCGGCATGGGTCGCGGCCTCATGCGAGGCACGCAGCGCATCCTGGGCAATCCGCAGGTCGTCCTGCAGGCGCTGGATGATCAACAGCTGAATCTCGGTAGTGTCCATGCGAGCGTCCTGGCGGGCGGTGACAAACGCCCAGCTTACCCTGTAGCGCCATCGGTCTGGCGCCGTTTAACAACCCGAGCAGGCACGCCCGGATTGGCGCCCTCGGTCAACTTGCGTCTCTTTCGCGGCGAGTACTCCTGCCCTAGGGTTCGTCGGCTACCCAAGCGTCGGACGGGTGTACCGTCGCTGAGCGATCCGCATGCTAGAGTCTGGCAATCACCAATGCCGCGACCCTGCCATGTCCTGTCCTGCCTCAACTGACGCCCTGCCCCGTTTCTGGCGCGATCCGGCGCTGCCCTTCATCGAGGCGCGTTCGGTCGCCGATGGGCGCAAGGTCTGCTATGCGCCGCACGCCCACGCGACCTTCTCGGTAGGCGCGGTCATCGCGGGCAGCTGCGATTATGTCAACGGCATCCAGCGCCAGCGCATTTCGCAGGGCTGCGTGGTGATGATGAATCCGCAGGTCGTACACGCCTGCAACCCAGTCGAGGGGCAGCCCTGGTCGTACGTGATGCTTTATATCGACCCGCAATGGCTCGGTGCGCTGCAACACACCCTCGGTATGAGCGCGGGCGGCACCTTCGTCCCCTTCGCCAGCATCCTGAGCCCAGCTCCCGAACTGTTCTCCGGCGTGACCGGGCTCTATGCCTGCCTGATCGATCCGCTGTTGGCCAACGCCATCAAGCAGGAGAAAGTGCGCGCCTTCTTCACCGCCCTGCAAGGCCATCTGGCGGCAGCTCCAGTAGATGAAGAACCGCTGCAAGCGCTGCGGCGAGCGGCCGCCTTCATCCAGCGGCACTGCACCGAGGCGCTGACGCTCGATGACATCAGCGCCGAGGCCGGCGTGTCGTCCTCCTATCTGATCCGGGCATTCAAAAGACATTTTGGCCTGACGCCACACGCTTACCTGGTCAACCGTAGAATCCAGCACAGCCAACGCGCGTTACGCGAAGGCCGCAGCCTGTCCGACGTCGCCCTGGAGGCGGGCTTCGCCGATCAGGCGCATTTTCAGCGGACCTTCAAACGCCACCTGGCCGCCACGCCCGGCCAGTACCGCGACTGATTGCGTCAACCCTCCAGCAGGTAGCATGCGCTTACCACCAGCAAGGCGGCCATCAGCCGATTTAACAGCTGCAGGCGCCCCGGTTGCGCCATATGGCGACGCAACAGGCTGCCAGCCAGCGCCCAGCAGGCGATGGACAGGTAGCACACCAGGAAGTACAACCCGGCGAATCGCCAGACCTGCAGCACCTCGCCATCGGCGGCGAACAACCCCATCCCCGCGACGGACGCCAGCCAGGCCTTCGGATTGAGCCATTGCATCAGCGCACCGCGCAGCATCGTGGGACGGTTGCCCGCTGCGTCAGGGCTTACCCGCCCGTCGTCGATCGCCAGCCGGTAGGCCATGTACAAGAGAAACCCGATACCGCCCCAGCGAATGCCGAGCATCAACACCGGCAGCCGCTGTAGCAGCTCGTACAGGCCCAGCCCGATCAGCAGCAACAGCAACGTGAACCCGACCGTTGCCCCAGTGACATGGCGCAGGCTCGGGCCCAGTCCATGGCTGGCTCCACAGCCAAGCGCGACCAGATTGACCGGCCCCGGCGTAATCGAAGAGGCCAGCGCGAAGGCGGCCATGGAGAGATAGAGGTTCATCGTGGTGCAACACCTGGCTGAAGGACCTCAATAGCCTATTGGCGACCGCCATCCCGGTATTGAACGAAATTGCCCTGACGTCGCCGGTTGTCCTTCGGCACCGTGACCGTCCCTGGCATGCCAGGCCCTATGGATGATTCCGCCAGAAACCCAAAAGCTCGCGGTCGAGACTAGGCGTCCCCGACCGTTCCCACGGTTCGCCGATCGAGCGGGAGCGGTCTCGACCGCGAATGGCCTCACCCGTAGGCTACCGATCGCTGCCGGATCGCTCCCGCCCCGGCCTGATACGAACATCGCTGCGCAAAACGACTCTGTTGTCACAGGTGCAGTCATTGCAGCTTCGCCTTACCGCCCCGTCACGAAGAGGATGCACATGACGTCCATTGCCCGTACCTGGCAGTCACCGGTCTCCCGCATGAAGTTGGTCGCCAGCCTGCTGCTGGTGCTGGCTGCAGTGCTCTATACCCTGGCGACCGCCATGGAGGCTCACCATCCGGCCTGGGGCTATCTCGCCTCGTTTTCCGAAGCGGCAATGATCGGCGCCATCGCCGACTGGTTTGCCGTCACCGCGCTGTTCCGCCATCCGCTGGGCCTGCCGATCCCCCATACGGCGATCATCCCACGCAGCAAGGCGCGCATTGGCCAGAAGCTGTCGGACTTCATCACCACCCACTTTCTCGCCACACCGCTGGTGCTGGCCAAGCTCGAGGCATTGGACCTGGGAGGCCGGCTGGCCGGCTGGCTGCGTCATCCGGACAACGCCGACGCGGTCGGCAAACAGCTCACCGGTATTGCCCGGTTCGGCGCCGAATCGCTGCGGGACGAGCGCGTTCGTGGCTTCGTCCAGGCGAAGGTGCTCGGCCGCGTCCGACGCATCGACCTCGCACCGTTGTGCGGCCAGGCGCTGGAGGTGCTTACCAGCCATGGCCGTCATCAAGCGATGCTCGACGAAGTGCTGGTCAGGCTCGATGTGATCCTGCAGGACGAGGACACCCGCGCCCTGGTCGCCAACGCGATCACCGCTGAAGTCCACACGCTGCGTTACTTCGGACTGGGTAAGGCGGTCGGCGGCTGGTCGGCGAACAAGGTGGTCGATGGCATCAGCGCGCTGCTCGCCGAGGTGGCGCACGACCCGCAGCACCCCCTGCGCGAGCGCTTCGACGAATATGTCGCCGACTACATCGAGCGCCTCAAGCACGACCCGGTGTCGCGCCTGGAGGTCGAGCGCATCGTCTCGCAACTGCTCGAACACCCCGCCACCACCGAATATCTGCATGGCCTCTGGGGCGAGCTGACCGACTGGCTGCAGGCGGATCTGGAGAGCACCGACTCCCGTATCGGCGCCCGCATCGTCACGCTGACCCGAGGCCTGGGCGATGCCCTGGCCACCGACGAGGCGATGCGCGGCTGGATCAATGAACGGCTGATGACCGCCGCGCCGGATCTGCTGGAGCGCTACCGCGGGCAGATCGGCCGCTACATCGCGGATCGTGTGGAGCAGTGGGAAAGCCGCGAATTGGTGGAGCAGATGGAACAGAGCGTCGGCAAGGACCTGCAGTACATCCGCATCAACGGCACCCTGGTCGGAGGGCTGGTCGGGCTGCTGCTGCACGCGCTGACCCAGTGGGTCAGCGGGTTCTGAACCGCCGCCTCACCGGGCCCTGGCCATGCAGCGCTTGTGGCGCTCGTCGACGCGATTGGCGAACCAGGCGGTGGTGAGGTTGCGGGTGATCTTCGGACTTTCCAGGCGAATGCCCGGCAGCACGGCGCGGGGCAAGGGTTTGCCAGCAGCCTTGTCGGCCATGGCGAAGACCTGGCGGTACAGCTCGGTCTGCTCGAACTCGAGCTGATCGCCCTGCACCAGCGCTCGCCGGATCGCCGCGTCGCTCATGCCCAGCCTGCTGCCGAGTGTCCGTACCGCCCGCTCGGTCTGCCCGGCGGCGGTACTGCCATGGATGATCAGATCACCGTCCAGCGCCAGCTTCGTCTTGGTCAGGCGAGCCACCGCCGCCTGGAACGCCGCGTTGCGGCTGGCATACCAGCCGGCGTTGAAGTCGGCGTAGCGATACAGGTGCCGGTCGTAATTGGCCTCGTAGCCGAGCAGATGGGCGATGCCGAAATACAGGCCTCCGCGGCGGGTGAAGACTTCGTCGCGAATCGTGCCGCGCACCGGATAGGGATAGCGCCGCGCCTGGCTTTCGGCAAAGGCGATACTCACCTGCATCGGCCCGCCGGTACGCACCGGGTTGAGGCTGCCGAATAGCTGCCGACCGAGCGGCACGATGCCGATGAAGTCGTCGAAGATGTCGCTCAGTTGCCTCTCCGTACGCACCGCCTTGAGCCGATCACCGTAGGTCTTGCCGCCGGGCGATTCGGTGCGCAGCGCCGCGTCCACCAGAAACCCCGGTACGTGCAGACGCGCCGCGCGCCGATCGATTTCCTGACGGGCGATCTTCGCCAGCCCCGGCACCGGAGGTTCGGCCTGGAAGGTGGACTCCTGCTCGGTCACGGCGATGACCGAGCAGATGTTCTCGTCTGTCGGCGCGATGCCCTGCACTTCGAACGCCAGCTGGATGTCCACCGCCCAGGCCTGGCGATCCTTCACGGTGGTCGGCATCAGCCGGGCGATCTTCGCCTGCACATTTTCAGGTGTCGGCCCGGCCGGCTGCGATGGCTGGGTGCCACAACCGGCAAGTGCCAGCAGCGCACCGAGACACAGCGCCGCCAGGCGGAATGGATCGTAGGCGGCATGCTTCGCCGGCCACCGCCCGGCCTTCACGACATCGCTCAAGCCGCGAGACGCTTGAGCAGACGCGCCTGCAGCTGTTCAAGCTCGGCCGGATCCGCCTTGGCCGCGGCATGCACGCCCAGCCCTTCGCCCGAAAAACGCGGCACGATATGCATGTGAATGTGGAACACCGTCTGCCCCGCAGGCGCGCCATTGAACTGCGCGACCTGCACGCCATCGGGCTGCAGCTCGGCGACGATCACTTGCGCCAGCTTCTGCGTCACCGCGGCCATCTTGCACAGCGCCTCGGTGTCCACGTCGAGGATATTGCAGGCGGCTGAGCGCTTGGGAATCACCAGGGTATGGCCGTACGACTGCGGAAAGACATCGAGGAAGGCGAGCACATCCTCATCCTCGTAGATCTTGTAGCACGGCGCGTCGCCACGAATGATCTGGGCGAAGATGTTCTGCGAATCGTAAGCGGCAGTCAGGGACACGGTCGTTCTCCACGGATGAGGAAGCGGCAACCATACCGCCCGGGCGCATATTGGCCAATACGGGATGGTTCGGTGGTGCTCGGGATTAATGCCTCCAGGCGCTGCGTCTCAACCGAAACGGCGATTTCCCAACGGTAACGACGGCGCAACAATCGGCATCGGGTGGCGCAGTCCAGCCATCGGATCGAACTCGACGACACGAGGAGGTTCGCATGTTTTCGCTCAAACCCATCGCAACCGCGCTGCTGCTGACCAGCAGTGCACCCCTTATCGCAGGCAACCTTGCCGAAGTCATCCAGACCGGCGATGCCAATCTGGCCGAACAGGTCCAGCAAGGCTCGAGTCTGCAGTCGTTCATCGAGCAGTATGGGCAGCAGAACAGCGCCTACACCGGCCAGTCCGGGTCGGGCGTCTCTGAACTGCACGCCTCGGTGGTACAGCGTGGCACCGCGAACAGTGCGGACGTTCAACAAGCGCACACACGCGAAGTTGGCAACGTCACCGCACAAATCGAACAGGTCGGTGCTCTCAACACGGTTGTGCTGGAACAGGTCGACGCCGCCATGAACGCGGTGATCTACCAACAAGGCGACAACAACCATCTGGACGCCTCGCAGACCTATATCGCCAATACGCTGGCAGTGGAGTCGATCGGACAGGACAACCAGGTCAGCGTGCGCCAGGCCGGTTTCGGCTCGGCCAGCATCGTTCAGGTCGGGACGGCCAACAGCGTGCAACTGGAGCAGACCTCGTTCGGCCTCGGCCAGGAAGTTGCCCAGGTGGTCCAGGAAGGGGTGGCCAACGTCGCCGAAATCGTGCAGCCCTCGGGCCGTTATCCCGCCGGCGAGGTGGACCTGCATCAGACAGGCACCGCCAACAACGCACAGATTCACGCCGGCGAGCGCGGCGACATCGACTTTCTCCAGCAGGGCACCGGTAACGAACTTTCCGCTCGCACGACGGGCACACAGGTGACGGGGCAATCGATCGGGGACTACAACCGCGTGGAAGTTGTCTCCACTACGATGTTCGACAACAGCCTGACGATCGACCAGATCGGCACCGAGAACTTCATCAGCGCGGACCAGAACCTCTCGTACAACAGCGCTGGAATCAGCCAGGCGGGCAACCTCAACACAGCGCACCTCAACCAGTACATGGGTGGCAGTTATGGCGCGCCGAACCAGGCGACCATCGCCCAGCGTGGCAACGGTAACAGCGCCTCGGTGACGCAGCTGGGTAGTTACTGATCGCTCTGCGCGGCCTCCAGCGGGCCGCGCACGCCCGACGGCTGTCGATTCCGGCCTGCCTCGTTCGACTATGGGTGAGCGAAGGCATCCTGCCTCGTCCCGGGAGAAGCCCACCATGAAGATTTCGACCTACCTGTTCTTCGAAGACCAGTCCCGAGCGGCCCTCACCTTCTACCAGGAAGTCCTGGGCGGCGAGCTCGAAGCGATGATGACCTTCGCCGATGTGCCCGAGAGCGAAGGGCTCGAGGTCCCACCCGCGTATCGCGACCGGATCATGCACGGCTGCCTGCGTCTGGAGGGCCACCTGCTGATGGCCTCGGACAGCATGCCTGGACAGCCGTACGAAGGTATTCGGGGCTGCTCGATCACCCTGAGCCCGGACAGCGTGGCCGACGGCGAGCGGCTGTTCGCCGCGCTGGCCGAAGGCGGTCGGGTGGAGATGCCGTTGGCGCAGACCTTCTGGGCGCTGCGTTTCGGCTCGCTAGTCGACCGTTTCGGGGTCAGCTGGATGATCAACTGCGAGACGCCGTGATGTGGCCGGTCGCTCGACCCAGCGGCGGTGGCTGACTCTCAGCGCCCGAGCAGCAAGGCGATGACGACCGCCAGTGCCAGCGACACGCATTTCCAGAACAGCACCGGATCACGCTCCATCAAGGGCGGCCGGGCCTTTTCCAGCAGCGCCCGGCCCGGCTGGCGCAGGTCGAAGACGAATTCGGAAAGCTCGCCATAGCGCTTGTAGGGGTCCGGGTGCAGTGCCTTGCGCAGAACGTCGTCGACCCATGGCGGCAGGTCGCGATTGACTTCGCGCGCCGGCGCATAAGCCAGGCGCTTCTGCGCGGCGCGGGTCCGGCTGGTCGCCACTCGCGTGCCGTATGGCAGGCGGCCGGTGAGCATCTGGTAGGCGATCACGCCGAGGGAGAACAGATCGGACCGCGCACTGGCGGGTTCGCCGAGAAAACACTCCGGCGCGGTATAGGCCGCCGTGCCCAGCGGGCTGTCGAGCGTGCCTTTGGGACTGGCTTCGACCAGCCCGGCCACCCGGGTGGAGCCGAAGTCGATGATTCTCACCGTGCCGCTGGCATCGATCATCAGATTGGCCGGACGCAGGTCCTGGTGAACCATCTCCAGCCGGTGGAAGGCGCGCAGGCCACGGGCGATCTGTTCGACGAGGCCGCGCACGGTCTCGAGATCCGGCCGCGGGTTGTCGATCATCCACTGCGCCAGCGTACGGCCTTCGATGTATTCGGTGGCGGTGTACAGGTAGCGACGTGCGCGCCGTTGCGTGCATGGCCTGACCACGTGCGGGCTGTCGATACGCCGGGCGATCCACTCTTCGGTTAGGAAGCGCTCCAGATAGGCCGCATCGCTCTGCAGGTCGATCGAAGGCGTCTTCAGCACGAGGGTTTCGCCACTTTCCTCATCCGTCGCGAGGTACACATGGCTGCGACTGCTGGCGTGAAGCTCGCGCTCGATGCGGTAGCCGTCGAAACGCATGCGCGGTTCGAGCACCGGTGGCAGGGCCAGGTCGGCCACCTGCTGGCCGAGCTCGTCGGCGGCCTGTTCCGGCAGGCTGTCGATGCGCACGATCTGCACCGTCAGGTTGTCGTCGCTGCCAGCGGCATAGGCCTGCTCGACGAGGCCGCGCGCCGCGGCATCGAGGTCATCCCCGCCCTGCTCGATCGCGGCGACGATCCAGCGCTCGTCCAGATGCTCGTAGACGCCATCGGTAGTGAGCACGAAATGGTCGCCCCGCTCCAGCGGCAGGCTGCGGTAGTCGATTTCCAGATGCGCATTGATGCCCAGCGCCCGGCCCAGGTAGCTCTTGCCCTGCGAGGCCCAGACCCGATGGTCTTCGGTGAGCTGTTCGAGCTGGCCGCCGCGCAACCGGTAGATGCGTGCGTCGCCGATGTGAAACAGGTGCGCCGTGGTGGTCTTGAGGATCAGCGCGCTGAGGGTGCAGACGTAGCCGCGATCCTGATCGTAGCGATAGCGGCTCTGGCGCGTCTGGGCGTGCAGCCAGTAGTTGGTGGCGACCAGCACGCGCTGCGCCGACTTTTTCACCGACCAGGCTTCGGGTGTGCAGAAGTAGTCCTGCAACAGGCTCTTGACCGCGGTTTCGCTGGCGATGTGACTGACATCGCTGCTGCTGATGCCATCGGCCAGCGCCACGGCGATGCCTTTGCTGCCGAGCAGTGGCTCGCCGGGCACACACAGCCCGTGGAAGTCCTGGTTGACGGCCTTGCGCCCCGGATCGGAGTGCTGTCCAGCGCTGATCGAGAGTCGGTTGCTCATGGAGGCAACGCACCGGCGCTGGGCCGGCGCGCGTCGGGCTCAGAGCACGCGCTTGGGCGCGGTTTTGACGTGGGTGGTGTAGAGCGTGAGGCCGGTGAAGGCCAGGCCGCCGACCAGGTTGCCCAGTACCGTGGGGATTTCGTTCCAGATCATGTAATCCATGATCGAGAAGTCGCCGCCCAGAAGCATCGCCGAAGGGAACAGGAACATGTTCACCACCGAATGCTCGAAGGCCATGAAAAAGAACAACATGATCGGCATCCACATCGCGATGGCCTTGCCGCTCACCGAAGTTGAGATCATCGCGCCCACGACGCCCATCGACACCATCCAGTTGCACAGCATGCCGCGCAGGAAGATGGTGAACCAGCCCGCCGCCCCGTATTGCGCATAGCCCAGAGTCCGGTCCTCGCCGATGTGGGAGATCCGTTCGGCCACCGGCCCAGGCTCTGTCGAGAAGCCGTAGGTGAAGACGAAGGCCATCATGAACGCCACGGTGAGCGCCCCGCCGAAGTTCCCGAGAAACACCAGCCCCCAGTTGCGCAGGATGCGGCCCACCGTGACACCCGGACGACGATCCAGCAGCGCCAGCGGCGTCAGCACGAACACGCCGGTCAGCAGATCGAACCCCATCAGGTACAGCATGATGAAGCCCACCGGAAACAGCATCGCGCCCACCAGCGGCGAGCCAGACTGGACGGTGACGGTGACCGCGAACACCGCCGCCAGCGCCAGGATAGCGCCGGCCATGTAGGAGCGAATCAAGGTATCGCGGGTGGACATGTAGATCTTGGATTCACCGGCATCGACCATCTTGGTGACGAATTCGGACGGGACGAGGTAGGACATGGGGCTTCGATTCCAGAAAGTGGCTTGAAAACAGGCGGTAGCTCGGGCGCGCAGGCGCCCCGGAACGTACCGGGCGTATCGGCGGTTCAGTCCAGGCCGATCTCCACCTGTTCGCCGTGGAGCCTTACCGGCCAGACGCGCAGACGTTGCTCGGGATACTCCACGCAGCTGCCGTCCTGTAGCCGGAAGTGCTGCTTGTACAGCGGCGAGGCGATCACCAGCTCGCCCTTGAGCTGGCCGATCAGGCCGCGGCCGATGACGTTCGCGCCGGACTTCGGGTCCTTGTTGTCGATGGCGAACACCTGATCGCCCGTTTCGGTGTCCGGCACATGGAACAGCGCGACCTGCTCGCCGTCGAGCCAGGCGACCACGCCGGAATTGGCGACCAGGTCCGCTCGCTGACACAGCGGATACCACCGCGCCGCACTGGCCGATCGGGACTCCACACGCAAGGCATTGGGCAGGTTCATCAGACCACCTCCTCTGTTACGGAAATAAGGTGCAGCTCGGAAACGCGGGCTGGCCGTGGCTGGCCGCGCTCCTTGACGAAATGGATGTCCGGGTCGGGGCGCGCGTCGTTGACGAAGGTGCGGAAGCGCTTGAGCTTCTCCTCGTCCTTGAGCGCGTTGGCCCACTCGCACTCGTAGGTGTCGACCACGTGCTGCATCTGCGCCTCGAGTTCGGCAGCGAGGCTCAGGCGGTCGTCGATGACCACCTGCTTGAGGTAATCCAGTCCGCCTTCCAGCGACTCGCGCCAGACCGAGGTGCGCTGCAGGCGGTCGGCGGTGCGCACGTAGAACATCAGGAAGCGGTCGATATAGCGCACCAGGGTGTCGTCATCGAGGTCGGTGGCCAGCAGCTCGGCGTGCCGTGGGCGCATGCCGCCGTTGCCGGCGACGTAGAGGTTCCAGCCCTTGTCGGTGGCGATCACGCCGACGTCCTTGCTCTGCGCCTCGGCGCACTCGCGGGTGCAACCGGAGACGGCGAACTTGATCTTGTGCGGCGCGCGCAGGCCCTTGTAGCGGTTCTCGAGGAACAGGGCCATGCCGACGCTGTCCTGCACACCGTAGCGGCACCAGGTGCTGCCGACGCAGGACTTCACCGTGCGCAGGCTCTTGCCGTAGGCGTGGCCGGTCTCGAAGCCGGCGGCGATCAGCTCGCCCCAGATGTCCGGCAGCTGGTGCAGCTGGGCGCCGAACAGGTCGATGCGCTGGCCACCGGTGATCTTGGTATAGAGGTCATATTTCTTCGCCACCTCGCCGAGCACGATCAGCTTGTCGGGGGTGATCTCGCCGCCGGCGATGCGCGGCACGATGGAATAGGTGCCGTTCTTCTGCATGTTCGCCATGAAGGTGTCGTTGGTGTCCTGCAGCGGAATCAGCGCCGGATCGGTGATCGGCTGGTTCCAGCAGGAGGCGAGGATCGAGCCCACCGCCGGCTTGCAGATGTCGCAGCCGACATGGCCGCGGCCGTGCTTGGCCAGCAGCTCATCGAAGCGCTTGATGCCTTCGACGCGGACGATGCCGTAGAGCTCCTGGCGGGTGTAGGCGAAGTGCTCGCAGAGGCTCTTGTCGACTTCGACGCCACGGGCGCTGAGTTCATGCTCGAAGACCTGCTTGAGCAGCGCCGCGCAGCCGCCGCAGCCGGTGCCGGCCTTGGTCGCGGCTTTCAGCTCGCCGAGATCGGTGACACCGGCATCGACCTGGCAGCAGACCGCGCCCTTGGTGACGTTGTGGCAGGAGCAGATCGTCGCGGTGTCCGGCAGCGCATCGGCGCCGAGCGCCGGGGCGCCCTCGCCCGCCGGCAGGATCAGACCCGAGGGTTCGGCCGGCAGCTTGATGCCGTTCTGCGCGTACTGCAGCAGGGTGTCGTAGTAGCTGTTGTCACCAACCAGCACGGCGCCGATCACCGTCTTGCCGTCCGGCGAGACCACCAGGCGGCGGTAGCTGGCGCGGGCCTCGTCGATAAAGCGGTAGCTCTTGCTGCCCAGAGTGGCGCCCTGGGCGTCGCCGATGGAGCCGACGTCCACGCCCAGCAGCTTGAGCTTGGTCGACATGTCGGCACCGGTGAAGGGCGCGTGCGCCTCTCCGGCGAGCTGCGCGGCAACGGTGCGGGCCATGCTGTAGCCGGGAGCGACCAGGCCGAACACGCTGCCATTCCAAGCGGCGCACTCGCCGATGGCGTAGATGGCCGGGTCCGAGGTGCGGCAGTCGTTGTCCACCGCCACCCCGCCGCGCGCGCCCAGTTCCAGCCCGGCGGCGCGGGCCAGGGCGTCCTGCGGGCGGATGCCCGCGGAGAAGACGATCAGGTCGGTTTCCAGGAAGTCGCCGTCCTGAAAGTTCATACGGTAGGCGTACGCCTCGCCGATGGCGATCTCCTGGGTGGCGCGCGACAGGTGCACGCCGACGCCCAGCGCCTCGATGCGTGCCTTGAGCGCCGCGCCGCCCTCGGCGTCGAGCTGCACCGGCATCAGCCGTGGCGCGAATTCGACGACATGGGCTTCCAGGCCGAGAGATTTCAGCGCGTTGGCCGCCTCAAGGCCGAGCAATCCGCCACCTACCACCACACCGCGGCGCGCGCCCTGTGCGGCGGCGCGGATGGCATCGAGGTCGTCAAGGGTGCGGTAGACCAGCCGTGAATTGCCCTCGGCGCCAGCGATCGGCGGCACGAAGGGATAGGAGCCGGTAGCGAGGATCAGCTTGTCGTAGGAATGACGACCTTCGGTGGTCACAACCTCGCAGCGCTCGCGATCGATCTCCAGCACCTGCACCCCCAGATGAGCGTGGATGCCGTGACGGGCGTAGTAATCGGCCTCGCACATCGCCAGGGATTCCGCGTCGCGCCCACCGAAATATTCCGAGAGATGGACACGGTCGTAAGCACGCTGGCGTTCTTCACCGAACACGTGAACCTCGTAGCGGCCAGTCGCGCCGCGCTCGACCAACTGCTCGATGCCGTGGTGGCCAACCATGCCGTTGCCGATGATGACCAGTCGTTCTCTGCCGATGGGGGAAACGATCGCGTTCATGCCCTGCCTACCTCTGTCGAAGCCGGTGCCAGCGTGCTGACACACAAAAAAAAACGCCTGGAGCTGACGAGCAGCTCCAGGCGCCTTTGCCTGTTCTTTAAGGTGAGGATCGAGCGCCGTTGCCCGACTCACCGGTCCGGCGCGGGTGCGCACGAGGGTCGCCAATGACCCTCCGGACTATGTAACCAGACGTTTTGCAGATTGCATGCCAGCAGGCGGAAAGCTGCCTTCGGACGCATCGTCCCGAACAGCGGAAAGCCCATGGACGTTGGGCTCAAGCGTTGAAGACGGGTATCAAGAAGGGGTATGACAGAGGGGTAGCGAGCAGGACGCTCGGTCGACCAATCGAACCACAACAGTGCATTACCACATTGACGATCACTGTTTCAGGGCGCCCGAGCTGACTCGGACCGGCTCCCTGAACGCCGAACCCTTGGAGCGTTCAGCGCGGCCAGGCGACCAACACCAGCCCCGGCACGATGAAGCAGGGGACCACATAGAAGAAGGGCGCGACCTCGGTTGTCAGGCCGAGCACGGCGAACACGGTGCCGATGGTCAACAGGGGAACACCAGCGATGAACAGTGGGGACGGGTTACGCATATGGATTCGCCGCGCCGTAGACAGGTCCGCTCACTATAGCCTTCGATGCATGGCGCGAGGGTTGCGTTCGTCCGCCCGCGCCAAATGGCCCTCAGAACAAGCCGATACCCCAGGCGACGGCGAACAGCACCAGGGAAAACGCCCACATCCACCACAACGAGTAACGGATGTGCCGCCCCAGATCCAGACCCGCCAGGCCCAGCGCCAACCACAATGCCGGCGAGAAGGGGCTGATGAAGGTCCCGATGATGTTGCCGATGGTCAGCGCGTACACCACGCTGGCCGGCTCGACACCATGGCTGGCGACGACTTCGAGCGTTACGGGCAGCAGACCAAAATAATAGGCGTCGGTACTGAGCATCAGCTCCATCGGCAACCCAAATATCCCTAGCACCACGTGCAGTTGGGGTACCAGCGAAGCCGGCAGCACCCTGACCAGGTCCTGCGCAATTGAAGTCAGCATTCCCGTTCCGGTGAAGATACCCAGCATCGAACCGGCCGCGAGGATGATCATCCCCATGTTCAGCGCGGCTGGCGCATGGGCGCCCACACGGCTCATCTGCACCTTGGCGCCGCGATAGTTGGCCATCAGCACCACGCACAGGCCAATCATGAAGATGTACCCGGCCGGCAGTACTCCGGTGAACAGCGACACCAGCACCACCAGGAAGATCAGGCCGTTGAGCCAAAGCCGGCCTGGCCTCAGCAGCGCCTGCGCTTCGGCCGACAGCGGTGCATCGAGGGACTGGATCTCCCCGTCGCCCGCCGAGCCAGCGCCTGCCGTGCCGGCCGCCGCGATCCGCCGGCGCTCGCGCACGCCCAGCAACACGGCCAGCATCACCAGCATAATCGCCCCGACCACCTGCAGCACGATCAGCGGCCGCCACAGTTCGGTTACTTCGATGCCGGTCACCGCCGCGGCGCGCCCCAGCGGGCCCGACCAGGGCAGCATGTTGAAGATGCCGGCGCCCAGGGCGAGCAGAAGCAGCATCAGGTACGGGTTCATCCGCAGTTCTTTATAAAGAGGCAGCAGCGCAGGGATGGTCAGCAGGAAGGTCGTCGCCCCTGCCCCGTCCAGATGGGCGAGCATGCCGATCACGGCGGTGGCGACCGATACGGCAATCACGTTGCCACGGGTCACACGTACCAGCCCGCCGATCAGCGGCCGGAACAGACCGGTATCCTGCAGCACACCAAAGAAGGTGATGGCGAAGACGAACATCGTCGCGATGGCAGTGACGCGACCGATGCCGTCATTGAAGAAGGCGGTCAGCTCCTGCGGACCGAAACCGGCGAACAGCGCGCCCACCAGCGGTACCACGATCAGGGGCAGGACAGGCGACATGCGCCCGATGAGCAGCAGCGCAACCAGGCTGCCGATGGTCAACAGACCGATCAGGGTCAACAAAGGGTATCTCCTCTTCTTCTTGTCAGGGCGTCGACGCGCGCTGGAGGAGACTACGGCGCAAAACTTTCACGAACCTTTATCCCGGCGCCCGCAGGGGGCCTGCCGGAGCCGGAAAGTGTCAGGGAATATGTCCCCCCGGCAGCGCAGAAAGCCGGACGCTCGTGCGCTCTTTCTGCACGGCCCTGCGCCAGGATGCGGCCCGGACTCAAGGCTTGAAGCGCTTGATCGCCTCGAGCCAGGCCGGATCGAGACGGTTCTGCTCCGCGTCGATGCCGAGGGACTCCAGCAGTGCCCGGTGCCCATCGATCTCGCGTACATGCTGGCTGAGCTCGGACAGATTGCCGTCGAGCCGATGCATCTGGGCCAGGCCCAGGTGATAGAAGCGCAGCAGTTTCAGCGCCTGCGGATCGCGCGCGGCGACGCCGGCCTTGACGTGATGCATCAGGTTGGTCACCCGCATCAGTGCGCGCTTGAGCTGCCAACCATAGACCGCCGGCGCCATCCACGCCGTGGGCCAGAGCGTCAACCGTACCAGGGCCACGGTGACGGCAAGACCGGCCAGCACGCCGAGCAGATTCCAACGGAAGTTGTCGCCGCCCTCCTCGCCGAACAGCCGTACCGCGAGCACCGAGAAGAGCATCCCAAGAACCGCGAACAGTGCGGTGAGGGACAAGGCGATACGCCGGGTTTGCTGACGATAACGGTCAGCCTCTATGGGTTGCAGCTCGAACATGCGGACTCCTGAGGTTGCAGAGGCCGGAAATCCCGGCCGAGAGAGCGAAACAGACGCAGCCCGCCAGCCTCCGGCAAGGCCGTCTTTTCATTCTTTTTACCTTTATTGACGCCTTCGGGCGTTGCCCATGCCACCGATCCTTCGCATTATCGCCAGGCGCCCCGCCCGACGCTCCTGCGAGATTGCCGCAAGCCCGCGTCGCAGAGCCGTCGGAAGGCGCCGAGTCGGGTCAGTCCTCTGGACTGTCCTGGCGTTACCTCACGCGAGTCCACGGCTGGCCTGCTCCCGCCAACCCGACGCACCTACCAAGGAGGACGCGAATGAAACGCGCACAGTTCCAGCTCCATGACACCCCGGCCCGCTACGGCACCGCGAGCCGGTTGTTTCACTGGGGAATGGCCCTGATCCTGGCCTGGCAGTTCGCGACGGCACTCGCGCACCTGCTGCTCGAGGATACGGCAATCGAAGGGTTTCTCTGGGCCACCCACAGGACGGTCGGGCTGCTGCTGATCCTGCTCGTGGTCGCCCGTGGGCTGTGGTCGCTGCATAACCGCGGCCACCGACCCGCCTCACTGAGCCCCATGGCGACGCTGGGCCACATGGCCCTGTATGCCCTGATGGTGATCGTCCCGCTGCTCGCATTGCTGCGCCAGTACGGCTCGGGCCGCGCCTTCGAGCCCTTCGGCCTGCCCCTGATGCCCGGCTTCGAAGGCGCGCGCATCGACTGGATGATGGCGCCGGCCAACCTGCTGCACAGCTGGCTCGGCTGGCTGCTGCTGGCGCTGATCGTCGGCCATGTGGCGATGGTCTTCATCCATCGGCGGCGCCCACAGGACGAGGATGTACTGGCGCGCATGCTGGGCGATCGCTGAGCAACCAGGCCAGATAAGGCAAGGCGCCCTTCCCCACGCCTTGCCTGCAACAGTTCCCGCTATTCGTTAGCGGAAAACGGTGCGCCCTCTCGCCGCCGGTCACGCGTCCACTTGCGCCCACTGCTTGTTCAGACGCTTGTCGGACACCGCCATTTTCGTTCCCAGTTGCTGGGCCCACAGCGATACGCGGTATTCCTCCAGCATCCAGCGGTACAGCGCCAGCTCCGGATCGCGCTTGCCTTCCTGCTGGTGCTTCTTCAGGCGCGCCTGATACTGCTCCCAATAGCCGGCCAGCTCGCCCGCCCAGACGCGGTCCCGTTGCAGCTGCGCGCCGATCTTGTCGAAGCGCTGCTCCACCGCCTTGAGGTAGCGTGGGTATTCCTTCAGCCATTCGGCCGGCGTTTCGCGCACGAAGCCGGAGTAGACCAGGTTGCCCAGCTGCGCTTTGATGTCGTTGAGCGCCACCGCCTGGGCCAGATCGATCTTGCCCTTGAAGCGCTTCTGCAGGCCGTGCCAGAGCTTTAGGATGTCGAGCACGAGGCGCGCTAGGCGCTCGGCGTGGGCCGTCCAGTCACCTCGTTTCTTCTCGGCCAGCAAGGCCAGCGTGGCGCCGTCGCGCGGCAACTGGGCTTCGCCGTCGAGGATGCAGCTGTCCAGGCTGGCCAGCAGGATGTCCTCGACCAGCGCATCGATCTTGCCCAGGTCGCGGTGCAGCAAGCCCAGCTCGGTGAGGCCCGGCAGTTTGTTGCGCAGGAACCTGGCCGACTCGGCCAGTTGTTGCAGCAGCAGCCGCTGCAGCGCGCGGCGGTGCTGGAAGTCGGCTTCGGCCTGGGTCGGGAAACGACCTTCCTTGACCACACCGCCCTCTTCCACCAGTGCCGGGTAGACCGTCATCGACAGCCCCGCAATCTTCTGCTGGGCCTTTTCCGCTACTTCAGCGAAGCCCCTGGCCTCGACCGGCTTCTGTTCGGCTTTCTGCCGTGGAGCCGCCAACGCCGCCTGGCTGGCTTCGTTGAAACGCGCCGTCAGCTCGGCCAGGTCTCGTCCTTCGCCGAGGAACTTGCCCTGGGCATCGACCACTTCGATGTTCATCTTCAGATGGTTTTCGAGCCCGATGGCCGCTTCGCCCCAGGCCTCGTCCGGCACGCGCGCGCCGGTCATGCGCAAGAGTTCGCGACCGAGCACCTCGGGCAACGAGCCTTCGCCAAAGGTGATCTTCGAAAGCGCTGCACCAACGAAATCCGGCACCGGCACGAAGTTCTTGCGAATCGCCTTCGGCAGGCCGCGCACCAGCGCGACGGCCTTGGCTTCGATCAGGCCCGGCACCAGCCAGTCGAGACGCTCGGAACGCAGTTGCGGCAACAGCGGCGCCGGCACACGCAGCGTCACGCCGTCGCGCGGATGGTTGGGCTCGAAGTGGTATTCCAGCGGCAGCGACAGCTCGCCGATACGCAAGCTATCCGGGTATTGCGAGGCGGTGACTTCACGCGCCTCGCGGGCGAGCACGTCCTCTTCGCGCATGACGAGCAGTTGCGGATCTTTCTGGCTTTCGCGCTTGTACCAATTCTCGAAGCTCGCCGCCTGGTAGATATCGACGGGCACGCGCACATCGTAGTAACCGAACAGGGTTTCCTCGTCGGCAAGGATGTCGCGGCGGCGCGCCTTGGCTTCCAGCTCATCCATGCGTTCGAGCAGCTCGCGGTTGGCCGACAGCGCGCGGGCGCGGCTGTTGATCTCGCCGCGCACCAGCCCTTCGCGGATGAACAGCTCGCGTGACGCGACCGGGTCGATCGGGCCGTAATGCACCGGGCGGCGGCCAACGACGATCAGCCCGTAGAGCGTCACCTGTTCGTAGGCGACCACCTGCCCGCGCTTTTTTTCCCAGTGCGGCTCGAAGTGGTTCTTCTTGACCAGATGGCCAGCCAGCGGCTCGATCCAGTCCGGCTCGATCTTGGCCACCATGCGGGCGAACAGTTTGGTGGTCTCGACCAGTTCGGCGGCCATGATCCAGTTTGGCTTCTTGCGGCCGATCACGCTTGAGGGATGCACCCAGAAGCGCCGCTGACGCGCGCCAAGAAAGTCGCCCTCCTCAGTCTTCTGGCCGATGTGGCTGAGCAGGCCGGCGAGGATCGCCTTGTGCACGGCGGCGTAACCCTTGGCCTTCTGCGCGGCTTCGCTGGCTTCGGCCTGCTGGACGAGCTTGGCGTTGACCCGCTTGTCCGTGGTGCGCACCGGCTCCTCGGCATGGGCACGCATCTTTTCCTTGCTGGCACCCTCCCTTTCTGCGGCGCCAGCCTCTTCGCGGTCGAGACCGCTCCGACGGCGGCCGGTGGTGTCCTGGTGGGAGCGGTCTTGACCGCGATCTTTCGCTCCAACGCCACCCTGTTCGCGGTCGGAACCGCGGGTTTGGGCATCGAGCTTGAGCTCGCGCACGATCAGCAGCAGCTGGCGATGGGCATCGCGCCATTCGCGAAGGCGGAGATAGTTAAGAAAATTCTTCCGGCACCAGCTGCGCAGCGCGTTGGAGCCCAGCGCCTGGCGCTGCTCCTCGAAGCCGCGCCAGAGGTTGATCAGCGCGGCGAAATCGGAATCCGGGTCCTTCCACTGGGCGTGGGCCTGGTCGGCCTGGGTCTGGCGGTCGGCCGGGCGTTCGCGCACATCCTGCACCGACAGCGCGCTGGCGACGATCAACACCTCGGCCATGCTCCCGAGCTGCGCCGCTTCGAGCAGCATGCGGCCCAGACGTGGATCGATCGGCAGGCGGGCCAGCTGGCGACCCAGCGGGGTCAGCTGGTTCTCGCGGTTGACCGCCGAGAGTTCCTGCAGGAGGTTGAAACCATCGCTGATGGCCTTGCCATCCGGAGGCTCGATGAAAGGGAAGTCCTGAATGTCGCCCAAGCGCAGGTGCAGCATCTGCAGGATGACGGCGGCAAGGTTGGTGCGCAGGATTTCGGGGTCGGTGAATTCGGGCCGTCCGAGGAAATCCTCCTCGCTGTACAGACGGATGCAGATGCCTGGCTCGACCCGCCCACAGCGGCCCTTGCGCTGGTTGGCGCTGGCCTGGGACACCGCCTCGATCGGCAGGCGCTGCACCTTGGCGCGGTAGCTGTAGCGGCTGATGCGTGCGGTACCCGAGTCGATCACGTAGCGGATGCCAGGCACTGTCAGCGACGTCTCGGCCACGTTGGTGGCCAGCACGATCTTGCGTCCCGGTCGCGGCTGGAAGATCTTCTGCTGCTCGGCCGGGGTCAGGCGTGCGTACAGCGGCAGCACCTCGGTGAACTTCAGGTTGGCCTTGCGCAGCATTTCCGCGGCGTCGCGGATCTCGCGCTCGCCAGGCAGGAACACCAGCACGTCGCCGGGGCGCTGGCCGACGCTCTTCTCGTGCGCGGCGATCTCGTCCAGCGCGGCGAGGATGCCCTGGTCGACGGTCAGGTCGTCCTCCAGGCGCTCGCCGTCCTCGTCGGTCTCGGCGGCCAGCGGGCGGTACCAGGTTTCCACCGGGTAGGTACGCCCGGACACCTCGATGATCGGCGCGTTGTCGAAGTGCTCGGAAAAGCGCTCCAGGTCGATGGTCGCCGAAGTGATGATCACCTTCAGATCCGGCCGGCGCGGCAGCAGGGTCTTCAGAAAACCCAGCAGGAAATCGATGTTGAGCGAACGCTCGTGGGCTTCGTCGACGATGAGGGTGTCGTACTTTTCCAGGAAACGATCATGCTGCGTCTCGGCCAGCAGGATGCCGTCGGTCATCAGCTTGATCAGGGTCTGGTCGGTGCTCTGATCCTCGAAGCGCACCTGATAGCCCACGCCCTCGCCCAGCGGCGTGCCGAGTTCTTCAGCGACTCGGGTGGCGACGCTGCGCGCGGCCAGACGTCGTGGCTGGGTATGGCCGATCAGCCCGTGCACGCCGCGCCCGATCTCGAGGCAGATCTTGGGCAGCTGGGTGGTCTTGCCCGACCCGGTCTCGCCGGCGATCACCAGGACCTGGTGCTTCGAAAGCGCAGCCTTGATCTCGTCGCGCCTGGCCGCGATCGGCAGCGCATCGTCATAGCGAACGGTGGGCACGCTGCGGCGGCGCGCCTCGACCTTGGTGACCGAAGCCTGGAAACGTTCGAGCCACTGGGCGAACCTGGCCTCGTTCCAGGACGGCGTGCCCGACGTCTTGCGCAGCTCGTGAAGCTGTCGGCGCAGGCGATGGCGATCGGCGTTGAAAACCTGATCGAGGTTCTTGTGCAGGGTGTCGAAGGCGGGCGTTGCGTCGGTCATGGACAGCCGTGGGCAATACGTGAAAGCGCGATTGTCGCAGATTTGCCCGGCCAGCCGAAAACGTCCTGCGGACCCGCGCAAAGGGGGCGGGTTCATTCGCGGACGTGTTTTTTGACGCCATGAAATGCGAGGCACGTCTCACGCGTGATAGGAAGTCGCGCAGTTGGCGGCCATTGCTCGCCCCATTAATAGCCATATGCCACTAACCATCAATAGAATCGCCGCCCCTGATCACCCTCAAAAGGACTTGTACCGTGAAACTGTTCAGACTGTTTTTTCTGCTCCTGACCGCGGCCTGGCTGACCGGCTGCGCCTCGCCCCAACTACCGATCGCACTGGAAGACTCCATCTGGAGTGAACGCGACAAGACCATCGGCGTCGCCATCGTCGAACTGCCCAAACCCTCGGTCCAACTGATCGGTAACCAGGGCCTACTGGATCTGGCGATCAATACCGGCCTGGCCGCAGGCCTGCGCAGCAAGGTCGAGACCTGGGAGCTCGCCAGCGTCGAGGACATCCCCCAAAAGCTGGCGGATGAGCTGACCCAGCGCGGCTACAAGGCCAAGGTGCTGCCGGCGCTCAAGCTGTCCGACTTCAAGGAAAGTGGCGCCAAGCTCGGATATGCCAAGCAGGATTTCACACCGCTGCGCCAGCAACAGCAGGTCGACAAGCTCATTCTGGTCTCCCTGAGCGTTGCCGGAACCCTGCGTAGCTACTACTCGATCATGCCCACCAGCGACCCGCTGAGCCAGGTTGGTGGCCTGACCCAGGTGATCGATCTCGAGGACAACCGCCTGGCGTTCTACCAGACGTTTGGCTCCACCCGCGCAGCCGACGGCGAGTGGGACGAAGGCCCGGACTACCCGAACCTGACCAACGCCTTCTACCAGGCCCTGGATGAAAGCGAGCAGCGAATCCTGGCACCCTTCCGTCCCGAGATGCTGAGCGCGCAATGATCGGTCGGCCGCTACTGCTGGTGCTGCTGTTCGCTCTCGCGGGCTGTAGCGCACCTCAGCCGTTGCGCCCACACATCGATCAGGATCCTGCCGCCCTGCTCAAGGCTTACGGCTATCGCGTCGAGGTCGATGTGAGCGAGGCGCGGCTGGTCCAGGGCGACGTGATGGTCGATGGCCGGAAGATGCTCGAACATGCCCGCAATTCGGCGCCTGCGGTGCAGGTCTCCGGCCAGGGCGGTTCGATGGGGGCTTCGGCCGCTGGCGTGATGATCGGTGGCCTGTTGGTCAGCCAGTTGAACAGGACGCGCGTACACAGCGAGGCTCGGAGCGAGGCCGACCAACAAGTGGCACCGTTGCGTCTGGCAACCGCCGGGACGGGCCTCGATCGCTGGTTCGAGCAACAGCTTCGCGACGAGCTGGCGGCGGGCTCGATCGGCGCGCTCAGCGAAGCCAGCCCCTACCTGCTGCGCTTCGAGCCCCAGGCCGAACTCGGCCACACCTTCGAGAGCACGCGGCTGATCAGCGAGGTCACGCTCAGCTTCGGGCACGAGGTGCTTTATAAAGGGCGGATAGAGGTGCTGGACGCCGCACCCTGGAAGGCCGACTCCACAGCCAACATCGGGCTCGATCCGTGGCTGGTCGACCAGGCGCAGCCTTATCGGGACGCGTTGCGTACGAACCTCGTCGAAACCCTGCGTATCCTGGCGCTGGACCTGGAGTCCGGGCACTTCGCCGATAGCCCGGGCCGCGAACAGACGCTGCGTTACACCCTTGGTACCGGGCGTTTCGTGGAACGCGGGCGGTTGCTCGCCGACGATGGGCAACGCGCGTTGTTCATGGACCTACGCGGCTGGCTGAAATCGGTGCCGCTGCAGGCCACCGCACACTGAAGGGAGCTACGCCGGCTCGATGCCGGCGTAGCCCATCGGCCTCACTTGATCCAGTCATGCCCCCAGTGAGTACGCTCGCGGACCACTTGCTGACGCAGGATGGTCGCGCCTTGAGCCGCTTCGGCGGCCGCTATCTCGTCGTCGATGACCTTGGTCGACAGCGACAGCCAGCTGGTGGCGAACGCCAGGGCATCGCCGTGCAGCTCCAAGGCGTCCATGTCGATGTTGCCGAGGTCGTCGCAGGCCTGGTGGTAGCAGGCATCGTAGGGCTCGCCGGCCGCACCGCCATAGCGCTGCGCCTGCTCGACGGTCTTGATGCCTTCCGCGCCGGTGAACAGGCCGCCAAAGGCGATGCCGTCGTCGAAGAACTGCGCGTAGTCGGAGCGGAAGTCGATCTCGGTGCCCTCCGACGCCGCGCCACGCAGACGGAAGTAGCTCTGTAACAGCCGTTCGATGGCCGCCGAACCGGGCGGGCCCTGCAAACCGAAATCCGAGCCGTCGCCGTCATAGATGAAGTTCGCGTAGTTCGGCGAGCCGATCATGTCGACGTTGAGGTAGGCCTTGATGCGTGCCTTCTCCTCATCGGCCAGCTGATTGACGTAGTAGGTCGAGCCCACCAGCCCCGACTCCTCGGCGCCCCACCAGGCAAAGCGGATCTTGTTCAGCGGCTGGGCGCGACGCAGCAATACCGCCATTTCCAGCACGGCGGCGCTGCCCGACCCGTTATCGTTGATGCCGGGGCCTTCGAACACCGAGTCAAGATGCGCACCGACCATGATCACGTTGTTCGGGTCGCCGCGCCGGGTTTCGGCCAGCACGTTGAAGGTCTCGGTGCGCTCACGCACGACGTCCACCGAGAAGCTCAGCTGCAGACCGGGCGTGTTGGCCCAGGCGACGCCATTGGCGTAGGTCGCAAAGATGACCGGCAGCCCTCCCTGGTAATCGTCGCCCAGGGTTGCATTGGTGAGCTCGGTGCGGTCTTCGGTGTTGCCCTGGTTGAAGATGACCACGCCGATCGCACCGGCATCGGCGGCATTTTGCGCCTTGACCGCGAAGTCGCAGGTGCCACGCTGGATCAGCGCGATCGCGCCGCTCGGGAATCCTGCAAAGTCCTCCGGCTCGCAGCCGCTGCTGGAGGTATTGCCGGCGCCTAGGGCAAGGTCGACCGCGAACACCGGCCCGCTGACGCTGCCGGCCTCGGTTTGCGAAAGGTAGGTGAAATCCTCCTCCCAGACGTAGCTGGCCGGCTGCGGCGCCACGGCCGACAAGGTGCCAGGCCCGACCGGGTAGTAGGCGGAAAACGGAAACGCCTGGATCGAAACCTGGTAGCCGGCCTTTTCCAGCGTGCTGCGCACGTAATCCACCGAGGCCTGATAGCCGGGCTGCCCCGAAGCGCGATTGCCGTTGAGCGTGGCGATATCCTGCAGCGCTTCCAGACGTTCCATCACATTGGTGGCCTGCATGCAACGCGGCAGGCCTATGGGCGAGCTGACCAGCAGGATCGAATTGCAGACCGCCGCGTTGGGCTTGTCGGGAGACCAGAGGTCGTCGAAGGCCCCGATCTCCAGAGGTGGCGCGGCAAAAGCGGTCGAGGAAGCTAACGCGAGGGAACCCACTACCTGACAAACATTCTTCTTATTCATAGGTAACTCATCCTTCATGGACGAACATGGTTGGGCAGGCCGGCGGTGGCATTCGCCGTGCGTACGCCACTGTCCCCTACAGCTTCCAGCGGACGCGACCTGGTCACTAGACTGGGCTCGCCGCCCCCGGTTCTCGGCGTTGCGCCAGTCAGGCCTGCAGCTGGTCGGGTTTTTTTGCGCCCATGAAAAAGCCCGCCGAAGCGGGCCTTTTTCCTACAGCGCGTGCCGGCGATTACGTCTTGCCAAGTTTCTTGAGTTCCTGATCACGCAGCTCGCGCCGCAGGATCTTGCCGACATTGGTGGTCGGCAGGCTGTCGCGGAATTCCACGGTCTTGGGCCGCTTGTAGCCGGTGACGTTGTCATGCATGTGCTGCATGACCTGCTCCTTGGTCAGGCTCTCGCCCGGCTTGGTGACCACGAAAAGCTTGATCGCCTCGCCCGACTTCTCGTCCGGGACACCGATCGCGGCGCACTGCAGCACGCCCGGCAGGGTCGCCAGGACATCCTCCAGTTCGTTCGGATAGACGTTGAAACCGGACACCAGAATCATGTCCTTCTTGCGATCGACGATGCGCATGTAGCCGTCTTCCTGGATCACACCGATATCGCCGGTCTTGAGCCAGCCGTCGGCGTCCAGAATCTCGTCGGTGGCGTCCTGGCGCTGCCAGTAGCCCTTCATCACCTGCGGACCTTTGACACACAGCTCGCCAATGGATCCCATCGGCAGGTCGTTGCCCTCATCATCGATGACCTTGCACTGAGTCGAGGGCATCGGGATGCCGATCGTGCCGATCTGGATGTTCTGGAAAGGGTTCACCGAGACCACCGGGCTGGTTTCGGTCATGCCGAAACCTTCGCAGATGGGGCAGCCGGTGACTTCGGCCCAGCGCTCGGCAGCGGCCAGCTGCAGCGCCATGCCACCGGAAAACGTGGCCTTGAGCGACGAGAAATCGAGCTTGCGGAAGCCTTCGTTGTTGCACAGGGCAACGAACAGGGTATTCAGGCCGACGAACCCGGTGAAGCGGTACTTGCCCAGATCCTTGACGAAGGCCGGAAGATCGCGCGGGTTGGTGATCAGCACGTTGTGCGCACCGATCAGCATCATCGTCATGCAGTGAAAGGTAAACGCATAGATGTGGTACAGCGGCAGCGGCGCGACCATCACCTCGCAGCCCTCGCCCAGCTCGGTGCCCATCAGGGCACGGCACTGCAGCATGTTGGCGACGATATTGCGGTGCGTCAGCATCGCGCCCTTGGCCACGCCCGTGGTGCCGCCGGTGTACTGCAGCACGGCGGTGTCGTTGCTGGCCGGATTGGCTTCGGTGACCGGCTTGCCACGGCCCATGGCCATGGCGTCGTTGAAGCGCACCGCCTGCGGCAGGTTGTAGGCGGGCACCATCTTCTTCACGTGCTTGACGACGGCGTTGACCAGCACCCGCTTGACTGTCGGCAGCATGTCGCCGACCTCGGTGATGATGACCCGCTTGATGCCGGTGCGTGGCAGCACGGCCTCAGCCAGGTGCGCCATGTTGGCCAGGCAAACGAGCGCCTTGACGCCGGAGTCGTTGAACTGGTGTTCCATCTCCCGCGCGGTGTACAGCGGGTTGGTATTGACCACGATCAGCCCGGCGCGCAGGGCACCGAACACCACGACCGGGTACTGCAGCACGTTGGGCATCTGCACGGCGATGCGATCGCCGGGCTTGAGGTCGGTGTGCTGCTGGAGATAGGCCGCGAATTGGCCGGAGAGCGAAAAGAGTTCGCCATAGGTCAGGGTCTTGCCGAGATTGCTGAACGCCGGCTTGTCGCCGAAACGCTCGCATGCGTACTTCAATACCGCCTGGATGTTCTGGTAAGCGTCGGGATCGATCTCGCTTGCTACCCCGACAGGATATTTATCCTTCCAGAAGTTATCGGTCATAACCCCACTCCTAAGCGACAGCGTTGACTGCGCATGATGGCAGCCGTTTTGTTGTGTTTTGTTAACTTTTGTACCGCGATACCGGCAAAAAGCGGGCCTGAGGTTAGCAGTTTTGCCCCCAGCCGAACAGTGTCCACTTTCTATCGAGCCGGCAAAAAAATGACCGAAGCAAAGGCTTCGGTCATTTATCGCAGCGTGTGTTGCGGGGGTGTCAGGCGATGTCGCGCAGTTCCCGGCGCAGTATCTTACCGACTGGCGTCATCGGCAGCGAATCCCTGAAGACGAAGTGCCTGGGAATCTTGTAGCCGGTGAAGTTTTCCCGGCAGTAGGCCTGCAGCTCCTCGACGGTGAGCGCCTTGTCGCTCGGCACCACGAACAGCTTGACCGCCTCGCCGGATTTCTCGTCCGGGACACCGACGGCCGCGCAGGCGGTAACCTTCGGATGGGCCATGACCACTTCTTCGATCTCGTTGGGGTAGACGTTGAAACCCGAGACGATAATCAGGTCCTTCTTGCGGTCGACGATGCTGACGAAGCCGTCGTGATCGATCACGGCGATATCACCGGTCTTCAGCCAACCCTCCTCGTCGAGCACCTCGGCGGTCGCTTCGGGACGCTGCCAGTATCCCTTCATCACCTGCGGGCCCTTGACGCAGAGCTCGCCGCGCTCGCCGAGCGGCAACTCGTTGCCCTGCTCGTCGATAACCTTCAGTGCGGTGCCCGGCACCGGCAGGCCAACGGTACCCAGCCGGGACCGTTCACCGTGCGGATTGGCGCAGACCACCGGCGAGGTTTCGGTCAGGCCATAGCCTTCCACGACCGTCACGCCGGTAATGCTGCGCCAGCGCTCGGCCACCGCGGCCACCAGTGCGGTACCGCCGGAATTGGTGCCCTTGAGCGCCGAGAAATCGATCTTCTTGAAATCCGGATGCGACATCAGTGCGACGAACAGGGTGTTGAGGCCGAGGAAGCCAGTGAAACGCCACTGTTGCAGCTCCTTGACGAAGGCGTTGATGTCGCGCGGGTTGGTGATCAGGACGTTGTGGTTGCCGGTCACCATCATGCACATGCAATTCACGGTGAAGGCGTAGATATGATAGAGCGGCAGCGGCGCGATCATCACTTCCTGGCCTTCCCTGATGATCGGATGGCCGTCTTCGCCCAGCTGCTGCATGTTCGCCCGCGCCTGCTGCATGTTGGCGACCAGGTTGCCATGGCTGAGCATTGCGCCCTTCGCCACGCCGGTGGTGCCGCCGGTGTACTGCAGCACCGCGATATCGTCGAGAATCGTCGACACCGGCTTGAGGCTGTGCCGTGCACCATCGCGCAATGCGGCCTTGAACGGCACCGCCTGTGGCAGCTGGTAGTCGGGCACCATCTTCTTCAGGTGTTTGACCGCGGCATTGATCAGCAGGCCCTTGAGCGGCGGCAGCATGTCGCCGATGCGCGCCTCGATCAGGTATTCGATATCGGTGTCCGGCAGAACCTCCTGCACCTGTTTGCCGAAGGTATTGAGGTAGACCAGCGCGCGCGCGCCGGAGTCCTTGAACTGGTGCTTCATCTCCCGCGTGGTGTACAGCGGGTTGGTGTTGACCACCGTCAGGCCCGCACGCAGCGCGCCGAACACGGCGATCGGGTATTGCAGCAGGTTGGGCATCTGCACGGCGATGCGGTCGCCGGGCTTGAGGTCGGTGTGGTTCTGCAGATAGGCGGCGAACGCGGCGGAATAGCGCGACAGGTCCGCATAGGTGAGCGTGACGCCCATGTTGCTGAAAGCGGGGCGATCGGCGTACTGCTTGCAGCTTCGCTCGAACACCTCGATCACCGAACGATACCCTCCCAGATCGATCTCGTTCGGTATGCCCACGGGACGTTTGTCATTCCAGAAATCAGGTTGCATTGTTCTTGGCCTCTTTACCTGAGTTTGTCTGGCCCGCGCAGGGCGGACTGCCGCGAACTTAGCAGCTTGGCAAGAAGGCGCAAGGGCTCGCCCGGCTCCATCAGCGGTGTGAATCTTCCATCACCTTGCTGCCTCCGAAACACCCGCCACCCAGGCGCCGGCCGCGCCAATCGGCCGTTACGTGCCTGGGAGGCCATCCGTGGCGTCCAAGCCTCACAGCCCATCCGGGCAGTACCGGGTAATATCCGGATACAGACCCCGGCCGTGACTCGCCGGTCATATTCAAGGAGCGCCCATGAGCACCCTCAGCAATACCCCCTACGAAGCCCTGGAAGTCGGTCAGAAGGCCTCCTACAGCAAGACCGTCGAAGAGCGCGATATCCAGCTGTTCGCCGCGATGTCGGGGGACCACAACCCGGTGCACCTGGACGCCGAATTCGCCGCCTCCACCATCTTTCGCGAGCGCATCGCCCACGGCATGTTCAGCGGTGCGCTGATCAGCGCCGCGGTCGCCTGCGAGCTGCCTGGCCCTGGCACCATCTACCTCGGTCAGACGATGCGCTTCGCGCTGCCAGTCAAGCTCGGCGACACCCTGACCGTTCGCCTGGAAATCCTCGAGAAGCTGCCCAAGTTCCGCGTACGCATCGCCACACAGGTGTTCAATCAGCGCGACGAAATGGTGGTCGACGGCGAAGCCGAGATTCTCGCGCCGCGCAAGGCGCAGACCGTCGAAATCAAGGCCGTGCCGACCGTCAGCATCGGCTGACGAGCACGCCGTCCTCTCAGGGCCCGCCGTCGCGGGCCTTTTTTTCGCGTGCGAAAGCGGTGCAGGCGCGCGCCGTCTCGCACCAAAGCGACTCACGCATTGTTCGCATATCACAAGGAAACACGACCTAAAGCGCCCTACCCCCCGAATCCATTGTGCAGCAAGCACAACCTACACCGGCATTTTCGAACGTTCGCCCCACGCCGAGCGAACTGGCATGGCGACTGCTAGAGCGATGACTTCACTTACACTGTGGAGTTACGGACATGACTCAAGCACGCCAAGGCGACAGCGACTTCCCGTTGAGCGAGGTCCCTGCCAGCGCCCGCAAGGGCCTGTTTTCCACCTCGATCATGCTGTTCGGCTTCACTTTCTTCACCGCCACCATGTTCGCCGGCGGCCGCATCGGCATGGCGTTCGACTTCACCACCCTGCTCTGGGCCGCGGTCATCGGCAACTTGCTGTTGGGTGCCTATGCTGCCGTGCTCGGGCTGATCGCCTGCCGCAGCGGGCTGAACTCGGTGCTGATGGGGCGCTTCTGCTTCGGCGAGATGGGCAGCAAGCTGTCCGACATACTGCTGGGCTTCACCCAGGTCGGCTGGTACGCCTGGGGAACGGCCACCATCGCCCTGGTGCTGGTGAAGATTCTCGGCCTGCCTGAGGGGCTGACCATCCCGCTGATGGTGCTGTTCGGCTTCGGCTTCTGCGTTACCGCCTTCGTCGGCTACAAGGGCCTGGACCTGCTCTCGCGCTTCGCCGTCCCGGCGATGCTCGCCCTGCTCGTCTGCTCGCTGTGGATCGCCACGCGCGACGTGGGCGGCCTGGATGCGCTGATGGCCATCGAGCCCAGCGAAAGCATGACCTTGAGCGTCGCCATCACCATGGTCTTCGGCACCTTCGTCAGCGGGGCCACCCAGGCCACCAACTGGACACGCTTTGCCAAGAACGGCCGCGTCGCGGTGCTGGCGAGCCTGATCGGCTTTTTCATCGGTAATGGCCTGATGATCATTGCCGGCGCCTACGGTGCCATCGTCTACCAGCAGCCTGACGTCGTCGAAGTGCTGGTCCTGCAGGGCCTGTCGATGGCTGCGGTGGTGATGCTGTTCCTCAACCTCTGGACCACCCAGGACAACACCATCTACAACTTCGCCGCGGCCGGCTGCAACCTGCTGCGCACCGGGCGTCGCCGGCTGGTCACCCTGGGCGGTGCGGCGATCGGCACGCTGCTGGCGATTGGGGGCATGTCGGACATGCTTATCCCCTTTCTGATTCTGCTCGGCTCGATCATCCCGCCGATCGGCGGCGTGATCATGGCCGATTACTTCTATGGCCATCGCGGCCGCTATCCGGCCCTGGCCGACAGCCAACTGCCGACCTTCAACTGGGTGGGCCTGGCGGCCTACTTCATCGGTGCGCTGTGCGCCTATCTGTCGCCCTGGATTGCGCCCATCGTCGGCATCCTCGTCGGCGCGCTGGCCTACGTCCTGCTGTTCGAAGCGCAGCGCGCGCTGCTGGGGCGCAACGCGGCCCTGGCCGAACCGCGCGCATGAGCCTGACGGTCGCCGATGTGCTGGCCCTGCCCGGCCTGGAGAGCCTGCGCCTGCGTTCAGGCGCCGCCGGGCTGAACAATCCGGTGCGCTGGCCCTATGTCGCCGAGAACGAAGGCATCGCCGACTGGGTGATGGGTGGCGAGCTGGTGTTCGTCACCGGCATCAACCATCCGCGCGACGAAGCCAACCTGCTGCGGTTGCTCGGCGAAGCTCAGGAGCGGGTCACGGCCGGTGTGGTGATCCTGACCGGCGAAGAATTCATCCATACCATTCCCGAGCCGGTGATCGCCGAGGCCGAGCGCCTAGGCGTGCCGCTGCTGGAGCAGCCCTACCAGCTGAAAATGGTGGTGGTCACCCAGGCGATCGGTACCGCCCTGGTGCAGGAGCAGATGCGCGGGCGCTCGCGCGAACATGTCCTGCAGCAATTGCTGGAGGGCGACTACCAGTCGCTGGATGTACTCCTGCAGCGTGCCGACAGCCTGCACCTGCCGCTGGCGGTGCCGCGTCAGGTCGCCCTGATCAAACTCGAGGACAGCGAACGACTGTTCACCGACGAGCCGGCCGATCATGCCGAGCGCCGCCTTCAGGCGAGCCGCCAGCGACTGCAACGGCGCCTCGAGCAAGCACTCAACGAGCTTGGCGACCCCTTGCCGCTGGTGTGCCAGGGCGAGCACTGGATCGCCCTGTTCCCCGCGCCTACCACCCATGCGCAGACCAATCGTCAGGCGCTCGCCGCGGTGCTGGATGAGCTGAACCAGAACCTGTCACCCTTGCGCCTGTTCGCCGGCCTCAGCGCCAGCGGCCATGGACCGGGGCAACTCATCACGGCCCTGGGCGAGGCACGCCAGGCGCTGGTGGCTGCACAATCGTTTCCGGAGCGCCTGGGCCTGTGTTGCTTCAGCGAGCTGGGCGTACTCGAATTGCTTGGCGCGATTCGCGACCGCAGCCTGCTGGACCGCTTCGTCGACAACGTGCTCGGCGCGCTGATCGGCGACGACTCGCGCCGCGAGCCGGTGCTGATGCCGACCCTGGAGGCCTGGTTCCACGAAAACGGCAACCTGGCGCTAGCGGCTCAACGGCTGGCGGTGCACCGCAACACCCTGGGCTATCGCATGCAGCGTATCGAAGCGCTGACCGGCTGCTCGTTCAGCGATCCGCACGATCGACTGAACGTTGCCGTCGCCCTGATGATCTGGCGGCTGTCGTCGCCCCGATACACGAGGAGTACCCCATGAACATCGTCAACGCCCGTCTGCGTGGTAAAGAAGGGTTGTTTCGCATCGAACTCGAAGGCGAGCGCATCGCCGCCATCGCTCCCCAGCCCAGTCCGGCAGAAACCACGGTAGGCGACCTCGATGCGGCATCGAACCTGGTCACCGCGCCCTTCATCGAACCGCACATCCACCTCGACGCGACCCTCACTGCCGGCGAGCCGGCCTGGAACATGAGCGGCACCCTGTTCGAGGGCATCGAGCGCTGGGGCGAGCGCAAAGCCCTGGTGACCCATGAAGACAGCAAGGCACGGGCGAAGAAGACCATCGACATGCTGGTCGACCACGGCATCCAGCACGTGCGTACCCACGTCGACGTGACTGACCCTACCCTCGCCGCGCTCAAGGCCATGGTCGAGGTCCGCGACGAGACCCGTCACCTGATCGACATGCAGATCGTGGCCTTCCCCCAAGAGGGCATCGAATCCTTCGAAGGCGGTCGCCACCTGATGGAAGAGGCCGTCGCCATCGGCGCCGATGTGGTCGGCGGCATCCCGCATTTCGAGAACACCCGCGAACAGGGGGTCAGCTCGATCCACTTTCTGATGGACCTGGCCGAGCGCAAGGGTCTGCTGGTGGACGTGCACTGCGACGAAACCGACGATCCGCACTCGCGCTTTCTCGAAGTGCTCGCCGAACAGGCCCGGGTGCGCGGCATGGGCGCGCGGGTCACCGCCAGCCATACCACGGCCATGGGCTCCTACGACAATGCTTACTGCTCCAAGCTGTTCCGCCTGCTGAAGATGTCGGGGATCAACTTCATTTCCTGCCCGACCGAAAGCATCCACCTGCAGGGCCGTTTCGACACCTATCCCAAACGCCGTGGACTCACCCGCGTGGCGGAGATCGACCGCGCCGGCATGAACATCTGCTTCGCCCAGGACTCCATCGTCGACCCCTGGTACCCGCTGGGCAACGGCAACATCATGCGCATCCTCGAAGCCGGGCTGCACATCTGCCACATGCTCGGCTACGAGGATCTGCAGCGCGGCCTAGACCTGATTACCGACAACAGCGCGCGCACGCTGAACCTGGGCGAAGGCTATGGCCTGGAACCCGGCCGTCCGGCCAACCTGCTGATCCTGTCGGCGCCCAGCGACTACGAGATGATCCGCACCCAGGGTTACGCCCTGGCATCGATCCGCAAAGGCAGGCTGCTGATGCAGCGCACGCCCGCGCGGGTGGAGCGCTGCTAAGGGGAGATGTAGGGTGGATGGCGCTTCATCATCCACCACCCTGGGCCAGCCATGGTGGATGAGAAGAGCGCCATCCACCCTACGTCTGCCATGCCACGATTCGGTCGTGCTTCTCCCCTACTCCTCCACGACCTGCACGCTGGCGGTCATACCGGCGCTCAACTCGGTGCCTTCGGGCAGGCTGTCGAAGCGGATGCGCACCGGAATGCGCTGGGCCAGCCGCACCCACTGGAAGGTAGGCTCCACGTCGGCCAGTAGCTGGCTGTCGGGGTTGGCGTTGCGGTCGGTGATGCCGCGGCTGATGCTCTCGACCCGGCCGCTCAGGGGCTCGCCGCTGCTCATCGGCCAGATGCGCACCGGATCGCCGACGCGGATACCCGGCAGCTTGGTTTCCTCGAAATAGGCCTGCACGTAGAACGAGCCGTCCGCCACCAGCGCCATCACCGGCTCGCCGGCCGAGACATGGTTGCCTTCGGCGAGCCGCAGGTTGGTCACCTGGCCCGCGCGCGGCGCATGTACGTCGGAGCGCTCGAGGTTGAGCTCCGCAACCCTGACCTCGGCCTGGGCCTCGCGGTATTGCGCTCGGGCGATGGCCGCGGCGATCTGCGCATTTTCCTTTTGCTCATCGCTGATCGACTGGCGCAGCTGCGAACGACGAGCCGCCTCGTGCTCGCGCAAGCGCAGCTCCTGATTCCGCGTCTCGGCCACCGCACGGGCCTTGTCCAGCGCCGCCTGATAACGTTCGCGGTCGATGCTGAGCAGCACCTGTCCCGCCTCGACGTGCTGGTTGTCGCGCACCGCGAGGGAAACCACCCGGCCCGAAACATCGGGCGCGACGGTGACCACGTCGGCGCGTATCCGCGCATCCCGCGTCCAGGGCGAAATCAGGTAGTGATGCCAGAGGCTGTAGCCGGCGACCACGGCCAGCAGCACCACGGTCAGGGTCACGGCGACACGAATTGCAGTGCGCATGCAAAGCTCCTACAGACGAAAAAGGACGGCGACCACGACGCCCAGTACACAGACGAATAACGCGCAATCGAACAGCGCTTCATGCCAGATCCAACGTCCCAGGCCCGCCGCGCGCAGCAGCATGCGCAGGCCAAGGGTCAGCACCAGCGCCAGCACCGCGGCTGGCAGGAACGGACTGACCAGCACCCCGCCCAGGGACCATTCATGCCACATCGGCTGTTTCCTCCTGCAAACGGCACCATTGCCGCCAGCTGCGCCTGAGCTGTTCGACCGCCGCCTCGCCCAGGCGCCGCGCCTCGCCCGGCGCTGCACTGGCGAGCACCTCGTGAAGGCGCTCGGCCGGCGTGTCGAGCCAATCCCTTCGCTGCGGCGAAGGGCCTTGTATCAGCACCTTCTGCAATGCCTGCAGCGCCTGCATCTGGATGCCCTGCTCGGCCGGCCTGGCGGCGGCGAGGCACAGGCGCAAGTGCAGCAGCTCGTCGCCCATATCCAGCCCGAGCAGGCCGTCGTCCCAGCGCTTGCGCCGCTCCGGTGGCAGGATCGAATGGTGCCGCGCCAGTTGCAGCAGGCGGTCTGCCATGCGTCCGGCGAACCAGGTCTCGGCACCGGCCAGGCGCCGCGAGGTCAGCTCCCCGAGGTCACGCAGGGTCGCCTCGAGCAATCGCCGCCCGTGCCAGGCGGGATGGCGCAGGCTGATCAGGCGAAACGCGGCCACGGCGCAACCGACTCCAATCAGCATGGCGATGGCCTGATCGAAAAAGTAGGCCACGTCGAACCGCATGAGATTCTGCGGCTCGACCAGCACGATGGTGTGCAGGCAAAACGACGTGGCCGTACCCGCCAGCGCGGGGCGCGCCATGCCCAGCGCGCCGAAGAACAGCGGCACGCCGAGCCCCAGGCAGAGCATCGCAAAGCCGCTCCACTGTGGAAGCAACAACTGGCCGACGACGAAGGCGACCGGAATCGCCATCGCGATGCCGCGCAGGAAGCTGAAGCCGATCTGCACCGCGTTGTCGCGGCTGGCGAACAGCCCGCAGACCACTGCCGCGAGGATCATCGCGCCCACCGCGGCGGTCCAGCCGGTGAACATCCAGAAGGTCGCCAGCGCGGTGAACGTCAGCGCACTGCGAAGCCCGTACGCCAGCGCCAGAGCGAGGTCACGATGGGCCGCCAGCTCGCCGCTCCGATCTTCGGGCTCCCGCCCCTCTTCGACCGCCTCCAGGGCTTCGCTGGCCGCCGCCGCATACTCAAGCAGCAAGGCCAGGCGACCGAGGCAGTAATGCAGGTTGGCGCCCAGATCTGGCTGCCGGGCTTCGCCGATCAGGCGCTCGCGCAGCGCCCGCAGCGTTTTCAGGTCAGGCGACTGCAAGGCGGCACGCACCTCGTCGAGCCAGGGTGCGAGCTGCACGCGCTCGGCTTCGGAAAGCTCGCGCAGCTGGCGGCGCACGGCCCGTGCAGTGCGCAACAGCGTCAGTAGACGCGCCCCGAGCGCACGTACGCCCCTGGCCCGTATGCGTCCGCGAGGCCCTTCGAACCAGGCGTGCTCACGCTGGGCATCCACCGCAACGATCCGCCCAAGCATTTCCAGCAGCCCTTGGCGGTCCGGTTCTCCCGGTTGCAGCGAAGCCTGGGCACTGGCGAGCGCGGAGCGCCAGGCGGCCTCTGCCTGCTGCGCCAGTTGCAGCTGGACCCGTTGCGGCCAGAGCACCGCGCTGGTCAACGTCGCGCAACTGATGCCGAGGAGGATCTCGGTACAGCGCGCCACTGCGTGGTCGAACACCAACACCGGCTCGGCCAGCGCCGGCAGGCCGATCAGCATTACCGTGTAACCGGCCAGCACGAAGGAATAGGACCAGGCACTGCGCAGCAGCGTCGAAGCGGCGGTGCAGAGCCAGAGCCAGGCCGCGAGGCATCCGAGGAACAGCCAGGGCGCCTGGGCTGCGAGCCCCATCAGAACCACCGCCATGCAGGTGCCGACCAGCGTGCCGATCACCCGCGCCAGGCCCTTCTGCAACACCATGCCGGACAGCGGCTGGGCGACGATGAAGGCCGTCATCATCGCCCACTGCGGCTGCTCCAGATCGAAGCGCATGGCCAGCCATAGCGCCAACCCAGCGCCGAGCAGGGTCTTGCAGGCGAACTGAAGAGCCGCTTTGTCGGGAAAGATGAATGGCTGGAGGGCGTTTGGCACGACAGCGTAGGCTCGGTGAGGTCAATCGGCACGTTGGACATCTGACAGGTCCACACCGATTAAATTATTAGCTAGCTAACTAATAACCGCAACGCGACTTTTTCCAGGCAAAAAAAAGGCGACCGAAGTCGCCTAAATGCCTTGCGTGCTCTGTGTATCGGGCAGGATCAGCCTTGTTTCTTGCGCGAGTCCTGCCAGATGAAATAACCGACCCCACCGAAGAAGGCGAACATCAAGCCGACCGTGACCACCCCTGCGAGTACCACCTCATCGACGAACATATCTCTCCCTCCTGCGGCTGCAATGTCGCGATGGATGCAAGGTAAACCGAGGATGGCCGACGAAAATTGACCCGCGTCAATGCCCGGGCCGCTCCGCCCTCAGGCGGGGGCCAATACTGACGCAGGTCAAGAAAAAGAAGGTCGCCCGCCAAGGCTGGCGGGACGGGGCAGCGAAGGGATGGTCGTTCAGCGCTTTTTCGGCTTGCCCTTGCTCTTCTTGCGGCCTTTGCCCAGCGGCATGGCCTTTTCGAAGGCATCGCGCAGCTCGGTCAGGCGCTTCTCCTTCAGGTCATGGATGCGCTTGCCACGCTCGGTGGTGAAGTCGATGACCTTGTCGTCGTTACTCATGGCCCGGCTCCGGATCGATCAGGCGAAAGGTGAGATTGAGCCGCGGCGCCGAAACCTTGCGCGTGCGGGCGATCTGATGTTGCCAATGATGCTGTGTGGCGCCGGCCATGACCAGTAGCGAACCGTGCTCGAGCGCCTGTGAATGCGCGATGCGACTGCTGCCGCAGGGGCGCAGGTCGAAGCGTCGGGACGCGCCGAGACTCAGGGAAACCACCAGCGGATCGCGCCCCAATTCTGCCTCGTCGTCGCTGTGCCAGCCCATCGCATCCTGACCATCGCGATAGAGGTTGAGCAGCACGCCATTGAAAGGCCTGTCGACGGCGGCCTGCACCCGCTGGCGTATCTCCGCCAGCATTGGCGTCCAGGCCAGCGGCTCGTGCAGCAGACCCGAATAGCGATAGCGTGCCTGCGGGTCGCCATACCAGGCCACCAGGCGCGGCACCGGGAAGCTGCGCCCATAAAGACGCACCTGCGGCTGCTCCCAAGGCGTCCGCTCGATCAGTTCGGCGAGCCAGCGATCGGCCTCGCCGGATTCGACCCAGCCGGGCAGGTAATAGAGTTCGGCATCGGCTAGAGCCAGCCTGAAAGAAGGATCGAGGATCATGCGCGATGAAGGTTGGCGAACAGGCCTTGCATGCTACACATCGATCAGACCTCGATGTCCACCCATAGCCCCTGGCGCGGAAGTTCTTCGAGTCCGGCCTTGTCCTGCTCGTCGGTCTCGCCCTCGGCAAGCTCCTCGGGGGTATAGCCATGGCGCTGACGCCGCCGCTGTTCCTCGCGAAGCATCTCCTCGGCTTCCTGGGGGTGACGGCGATCGAGGCCCACCGCGCTTTCGTCGGCGCTCGGCTGCACCGGTGTCACGGGGGCTATATCGGGACGCGGCTTGACCACGTCCTGCTGGGCGGTCACCGGAATCACGCCGGTTGGGATCGGTGGCAACATGCTGGCTCTCCAATAGCCGCTTGATCGGCCAAGCGCACAACGACTGTAACGGTAACGCTAGACTCCGTCTGTTATCGGCTCGGCAACTGCGCGTCGCTCTTGCAACCGGGTTCCGTTACCATAGCCGGCTTTTTTCACATGGGGAGGCAGCATGGCGCAGCAGTATCTACCGGGGCAACGCTGGATCAGTGACAGCGAGGCGGAACTGGGCTTGGGCACCGTCCTCATGCAGGACGGCCGGATGCTCACCGTGCTCTACCCGGCCACTGGCGAAACCCGCCAGTACGCTGCGCGCAATGCGCCCCTGACGCGGGTGCGCTTCGTCCCCGGCGACGAGATCACCCATTTCGAAGGCTGGAAGCTCACCGTCCGCGAGGTCGAGGACATCGACGGCCTGCTGGTCTATCACGGCCTCGACGCACAGAACGCCCCCCGCACGCTGCCGGAAACCCAGCTGTCGAACTTCATCCAGTTCCGTCTGGCCAGCGACCGTCTGTTCGCCGGCCAGATCGACCCGCTGAACTGGTTCGCCCTGCGCTATCACACCCTGCAGCACCAGAGCACACAGCTGCAGTCGGACCTCTGGGGCCTGGGTGGCGTTCGCGCCCAACCCATCGCGCACCAGCTGCACATCGCCAAGGAAGTCGCCGACCGCATCGCCCCCCGTGTACTGCTGGCTGACGAAGTTGGCCTTGGCAAGACCATCGAGGCGGGCCTGGTCATTCACCGCCAGCTGCTCTCGGGACGCGCCAACCGTGTGCTGATCCTCGTCCCCGAGAACCTCCAGCACCAGTGGCTGGTGGAGATGCGCCGTCGCTTCAACCTGAACCCGGCGCTGTTCGATGCCGAGCGATTCGCCGAAAGCGATGCCAGTAATCCCTTCGAAGACACTCAGCTGGCGCTGGTTGCCCTCGAGTGGCTCAAAGGCGACGAGCGCGTCCAGGACGCTGCCTTCGCAGCCGGATGGGACTTGCTGGTCGTCGACGAAGCGCACCACCTGGTCTGGCACGCCGAAGGCGCCAGCGCCGAGTACCGCCTGGTCGAACAACTGGCTGAAGTCATCCCCGGCGTACTGCTCCTTACCGCCACGCCTGAGCAGCTAGGCCAGGACAGCCATTTCGCCCGCCTACGCCTGTTGGACCCGAACCGTTTCCATGATCTCGAAGCCTTCCGCGCTGAAAGCGCCAACTACCAGCCAGTGGCCGAGGCCGTGCAGGAATTGCTCGAAGAGGGGCGCCTGTCGAGCAAGGCGCACGAGACCATCCACAGTTTCCTCGGCGCCGAAGGCGAGGCGCTACTGGCCGCGGTGAGCGACGGCGACGTCCAGGCCAGCGCGCGGCTGATCCGCGAGCTGCTCGATCGCCACGGCACCGGCCGCCTGCTGTTCCGCAACACCCGCGCCGCGGTTCAGGGTTTCCCGGAGCGTCAGCTGCATCCCTATCCGCTGCCCTGCCCGGTCGAATACATGGAACTGCCGCTGGGCGAGCATGCCGAGCTGTATCCGGAGGTGAGCTTCCAGAGCCAGCCGGATCTGACCGAAGACTCGCGCTGGTGGCGCTTCGATCCGCGTGTCGAGTGGCTCATCGACACCCTCAAGATGCTGAAGAAATTCAAGGTGCTGGTCATTTGCGCCCATCCTGAAACGGCACTGGACCTCGAAGATGCGCTGCGCGTGCGCTCCGGCATCCCGGCGACGGTCTTCCACGAAGGCATGAGCATCGTCGAGCGCGACCGCGCCGCCGCCTACTTCGCCGACGAGGAATTCGGCGCCCAGGTGCTGATCTGCTCGGAAATCGGCTCGGAGGGGCGCAACTTCCAGTTCGCCCATCACCTGGTGATGTTCGACCTGCCGGCGCACCCCGATCTGCTCGAGCAGCGCATCGGCCGCCTCGATCGGATCGGCCAGAAGCACGTCATCCAGCTCCATGTGCCCTACCTGGAAACCAGCCCGCAGGAACGTCTGTTCCAGTGGTATCACCAGGCGCTCAACGCGTTCCTGTCGACCTGCCCGGCCGGCAGCGCCTTGCAGCACCGGTTCGGCCCGCGCCTGCTGCCGCTGCTCGAAGAAGGCGACGACGAGGCTTTCCAGACACTGCTCGACGAAGCCCGTGCCGAGCGCGAGCGCCTCGAAGCCGAACTGCATACCGGCCGCGACCGGCTGCTGGAGCTCAACTCCGGCGGCGGCGAGAAAGGCCATGCGCTGGTCGAGGCGATTGCCGAGCAGGACGACCAGTACGCCCTGCCGATCTACATGGAGGAGCTGTTCGATGCGTTTGGCATCGACAGCGAGGACCATTCGGAAAACGCGCTGATCCTGCGCCCCAGCGAAAAGATGCTCGATGCGAGCTTCCCGCTGGGCGACGACGAGGCCGTCACCATCACCTACGACCGGGAGCAAGCGCTGGCCCGCGAGGACATGCAGTTCCTCACCTGGGAACACCCGATGGTTCAAGGCGGCATGGACTTGGTGCTGTCCGGCTCGATGGGCAACACCGCCGTGGCGCTGATCAAGAACAAGGCGCTCAAGCCCGGCACCGTGCTGCTCGAACTGCTGTTCGTCAGCGAAGTGGTCGCGCCGCGCTCGTTGCAGCTGAGCCGTTTCCTGCCACCGGTGGCGCTGCGCTGTCTGCTGGACGCCAACGGCAACGACCTGGCCAGCAAGGTCGCCTTCGACACGCTCAACGACCAGCTAGAAAGCGTGCCGCGGGCCAGCGCCAACAAGTTCATCCAGGCCCAGCGCGATGTGCTCGCGGTGCAGGTCAACGCCGCCGAAAGCAAGATCGCGCCGCGCCATGCCGAGCGTGTTGCCGATGCCCAGCGCCGGCTGCAGGCCGACCTGGACGAAGAACTGGCACGCCTGACGGCCTTGCAGGCAGTCAATCCGAGCGTGCGCGACAGCGAGATCGAAGCCCTGCGCAAGCAACGCGAAGACGGTCTCGCCATGCTGGAAAAAGCCGCCCTGCGCCTGGAAGCGATTCGCGTCCTGGTCGCCGGTTGAGATTGCTCGAAGCCGGCCCCGCGAGGGCTGGCTTCAAAGCATCCTTTCTGCCGATTGCAGGAGTCCCGCAGGCTTCTCGAGATTCAGGGCTGCTCCGCTTCGACCGAGCGGGCAATCTTCCAGTACCGCTGCCAGCGCTTGACCAGTGCCTTGGGCGATTCGGCATATAGTCGACGCCCAAGCTCCAAGGCATCGCCCTGCAGCGTTGCGCGACGCATCGCGAGGTAGCGGGCGACCTGTCTGCTGGTCTCCTCGGAGCCGAACAGCTCGGGCTCCTGCGTCATCAACTGCTGCATCATCGCCAGATCGTGATCGTCGCCCAGCGCATCGGCCAGACGCTTGAGCAGCTTGCACTGGGTACGCAACACCGCCGGCCAGGCGTCCATCAGCAGGCGGGTCTGGTACCAGAGATCCTTCACCCGCTTGCGCCACTCGTGCAGCTGTTCGTCGCTGGGGTCGCGTCGGACGCGCGCGAGTTCGGCACGGCCGTCGCCGTAGGTCTTGGCCAGCCCCTCGGCGAAAAGACCGAAGCCCTTGCCCGAGAGTGGCCAATCCTCGACTTCACCGATGGTCCGCTCCAGCTCACCGATCACCTTCGGAATCTGCGCCGCGGTATCGCCCGCCTCGCTCGCGATGGTGTTGTCGGCGCGAGCCTGCAGGCGCTGGCGCACCTGCTGCATCGGCCCGGCGGAGAATGCCTGGGCGTAGTGCCCGGCAAGCGCGTCCCAGCTCTCCAGAAGGGCAGTCGCATCCCGCAGTTCGGCCAGACCTCTCCCAGCGTCACGGATGCGGCAGTTTTCCTGGGCAAAGCGCTTGCCCAGCGGCGTGCGCACCAGGCGCAGCAAGGCGCGCAGCTCCTTGAAACGCTTGCGCGCCTGATGCACGCCTTCGGCCTGCTGTTCAGGCGGCACGGACAGGGCCTGCACGGCCTTGACCAGACGACCGAGCGCGACCTTGCGCACCTCTTCGTCGGCACGATGCCGGGCGCGAATACGATAGGACATGGACACTCCCCGACGGACGGAAAACCTCTCCATGCGACACCGTAAACGCTACCGAGTGCAGCGCGGCGAGGCTCAGCCGTAGCGTTTCCTGGCTTCGATGGCCAAGCCACTGCCGATGCTGCCGAAGCGGTCGCCTTCGACATGGCGGGCGTTGGGCAGCACCTGGGCGATGCTCTGGCGCAGCGCCGGAATGGCGCTCGATCCGCCGGTGAAGAACACCGTATCGACCTCATCACTGCCGAGCCCGGCAGCCACCAGCAATTCGTCGACGGTACGGCGAATCCGCTCGAGCAAAGGATCGATGGCCGCCTCGAAGCGGTCACGCGTCAGCTCGGCGGCAAGACCCGCCTCGATCCGGGCCAGATCGATCAGATGCTCTTGAGCATCGGTCAGCGCAATCTTGCCCTGCTCCACCTGCATCGCCAGCCAGTGCCCAGCGCGCTGTTCGATCAGACGGAACAGTCGGTCGATGCCGGTCGGGTCCTGAATGTCGTAGCGCATGCTCTGCAAGGCGCGCAGCGACGCCGGCGCGTAGACGGCGTTGATGGTGTGCCAGGTGGCGAGGTTCAGGTGGGTACTGGTCGGCATCGGCGCGTCACTCTTCATCCGGCTGCCATAGCCGAACAGAGGCATCACGCCGTGCAGGCTGAGCTGCTTGTCGAAGTCGGTACCGCCGATGTGCACGCCGCCAGTGGCCAGGATGTCCGCCTGGCGGTCATCGACACCGCGCCGCTCCGGCGAGAGCCGAACCAGCGAAAAGTCGGAGGTACCGCCACCGATGTCGACGATCAGCACGCGCTCCTCGCGAGCGATCCGCGACTCGTAATCGAAGGCCGCAGCGATCGGCTCGAACTGGAAGGATACGTCCTTGAACCCCAGGGTCTGCGCCACACCCGCCAGGGTGTCGGCGGCCTCGCGATCGGCGACCGGGTCGTCGTCGACGAAATGCACCGGACGGCCCAGCACCACCTGCTCGAACGCCTGGCCGGCCTGCGCTTCGGCGCGCTGCTTGAGCGTACCGATGAACAGCCCGAGGATATCCTTGAATGGCATGGCGCTGCCGAGCACGGTGGTCTCGCTCTTGAGCAGCTTGCTGCCGAGCAGGCTCTTGAGCGAGCGCATCAGCCGCCCTTCGTAACCCTCCAGGTATTCGGCCAGGGCCTGGCGGCCGTAGACCGGACGGCGCTCTTCGAGGTTGAAGAACACCACAGAGGGCAGAGTCAGGTCATCGCCCTCCAGGACGATCAAGGGCTCGGCATCGGGGCGCCACCAGCCAACGGTGGAGTTCGAAGTGCCAAAGTCGATACCGCAGGCGCGGGCAGGTGTGGTGTGCATGGACGGACTGCCAGAAAAAACGGCCGCGCAGTTTATGCGAGCCCGCCGGCAAATGCAGGCCAATCGTCGCGTTGGTTACTCGTCGTGTCCTGAGTGAAGGGAACAGCAGCTCGCAGGACAAGAGCTTCGCGGTCAAGACTGCGAGCTTTTCGCTTTCGACTGAGACACCAATCGCATGAAACCGCTTGCTGAACCCCGTGCGACCAACGCGACTCCTGCCGGAAAAGCTGGCAGCGAGCCGCACGGCGGGATCGAGCCGTCAGGCCAGGGCGGCCTCGGCTTCAGCGGCGCTGGCGGACTGGTCCATGCCATCGGTCATCCGCTTGGCGTCCTGGCAGAAGGTCCGAGAGGCCTGGAACAGGAACAGCATGGTTAGCAGCAGCGAGGCCGGGATCAGGTACATGGCGCCATGCAGACCTTCGGCGCGGAACGCCTCGGCCATCTCGGTCGCACCGGCGGCCAGCATCGCCGCTTCGGCGAAATGATCCGAGAGCAACCCCACGACCACCGTCCCCATGCCGCCACCGAGCAGATACAGCCCCGCGAAGAACAACGCCATCGCCGTGGCACGCAGGCGCGGCTCGACCACATCCTGGATCGCTGTGTAGACGCAGGTGTAGAAGTTGTAGGAAAACAGCCAGCCGATACTGAACACCGCGACGAACACGCCGACCTCGATGCGCCCGGCCAGCAGCGCATAACCGGTGGCGAGCGTAGCCACGGCCATGCTCGCCGCCGCGAAGATCAACCGTCCACGGGCAAAACGCTGATGAATCTTGTCGGCGACCCAGCCACCGAGGGTCAACCCGATCAGCCCGGTCAGACCGACGATGATACCGGTGGCGACGGAGGCCTCCACCAGCGGTACGCCGTGATAGCGCATCAGCAGCGGAACCATGAAGGCGTTGCAAGCATAGGTCGCGAAGTTGAACGCCAGCCCGGCCATCACCAGCCACCAGAAGGTACGGATCGCCAGCACCTTGCGAACCGGCTGCTGGACAGGCTCCTGCGAGACCTTTACCGCTTCGGCCGCCCCGCGCTGCGGCTCGCGGATGAAGAAGATGAATACCGCCAGTAGCAGCCCCGGAATCGCCGCGATGAAGAAGGGCGCTCGCCAGCTACCGAAGTATTCCACCATCGAGCCGATGGTGAAGAAGGCCAGCAGCAGGCCCAGCGGCAGGCCGAGCATGAAGATGCCCATCGCCCGTGCGCGTTTGTGAGCGGGAAACAGATCCCCGATCAGCGAGTTGGCCGCCGGGGCGTAGCTCGCCTCGCCAATGCCGATGCCCATGCGCACCAGCAGAAAGCTCCAGAAGTTCCAGGCGAGCCCGTTGACCGCGGTCAGTCCACTCCAGGCGGTCAGGCCCCAACCCATGATCTTGCGCCGCGAACCGATGTCCGCCATGCGCCCCAGCGGTACACCGGCGATGGCGTAAACGATGGTAAAGGCGGTACCGATCAGGCCGAGTTGGAAATCGTTGAGGCTCCACTCCAGGCGGATCGGCTCGGCGATGATGGCCGGAATGGTGCGGTCGAAGAAATTGAACAGATTGGCCAGAAACAGCAGGAACAGGACGCGCCAGGCGTTAGCGGCTTGGGTGGATGGCTGCATGGAGGGTCGCTCTCGATTGTTCTTGTAATGCCGGCGCTGTGCCCGGTTGTTACCCACTCTAGAGCGCCTTCCATAGGCTGTCTGTGAACATTCGCCGGGCTTATGCCGGGCGATGCGACCCGCTAGCCAACAGCGCCTCCGCGCCTCGATAGCCGAGCCCTAGCCAACCCTGATAATCAGCAGAGCGCAGCGCATCGAGCAAGGCCGTGCCCTTTTCCCCTGTGGGTAGGCGACACAGCTGCAAATAGCCGATACAGCCGGAGAGCAGCTCTATTGCAGCGCGGTCTTCAGGCTCGCCGGACAGATCGAGCTGCACACGGCAATTGGGGTGATCGACCTGCTCGACCAGCGCCAGCAGCCCGGCGAAACCGCTCGGCTGCGCGGAGTCGTCACGGCACAACACGCCGATGCCGAGCAGTGCGAAGGCCTCGGCTGCCCTACGCAACTGCGCCTCGGCCGTGGCAGCTGAAAGGGCCTCGACCTCGACGCTGATCTGTTGCGGGCGAAGCATCGCAGAGTCGGTCAATGCCCGTTGCAGCGCCGACTCGAAGCCGTCCACGGCCACGTCCACTGCCAGACGTGCCAGCGGTAGAGCAGCCCGTTCGAGCGCTTGCGCCAAGCTGATCGTCGCGACGCTTAGAGGATGGCGCAGCTCCACGCCATCGAAACCCACCAGGCGCGCGGCGAGCACACGCTCGGGCAGTGGTCTGTCACCGAACAGGACGTCGAGATTGGCGGCGATCTTCATCAGGTCACTCCCGGTAGAGTTGCACCAGCGTGGCTGGGTCCTGGTCCAGATTGCCGCGACTGCCATGCAGGCGCAGCAGCTGCGCTGCCATCCCACTCATCGGCGCGGCAGTGCCCTGTTCGGCGCAGAGGCGCACGGCGGTTTCGATGTCCTTGACCAGTGTGCGCACGTGCCATTTGATCGGCTCGAAGTCGCTTTCGGCCATCTGCGGCGCCAGGATCTGTAGTGGCTTCGAGTCGGCGAACCCGCCGGCCAGTGCCGGGGCGAGCTTGCCGGCGTCGACCCCGGCACGCTCGGCGAGCGCGACGACCTCGGCGATCACCAGCGCATTGCAGGCCACCAGCATCTGGTTGCAGGCCTTGCTCACCTGCCCGCTACCGACCGGTCCCATGTGGGTCAGGCGCTGACCCAGCTGCATCAGCACCGGCCGTACCCGTTCGATGTCGTCGGCCAGGCCGCCCGCCATGATCGCCAGCGACCCGGCCTCGGCGCCCGCAGTTCCGCCCGATACCGGCGCATCGACCCAGCGCATGCCGCACCGCGCTTCCAGCTGCGCAGCCATCTCCCGGGTCGCGGCCGGCTCGAGACTTGAATGGTCGACCAGCAGCTGACCCTCCCGCCCTGCTTCGGCGATACCGCCGGGGCCGAACACCACCTCGCGCACCACCGCGGTGTCGGCCAGGCAGAGCAATACGATGTCCGCCTCGCACAAGTGCGCCGGTCGCTCGACCTGTGCCGCACCCAGCGCCACCAGCGGCGCGCATTTTTCCGGAGAGCGGTTCCATACCCTCAGCGGAAAGCCCGCGGCGAGCAGGCGACGACACATCGGCAGGCCCATGAGGCCGATGCCGGCAAACGCGAGAGAAGGCAGTGCGGACATGGATCGCCTCGTCGAATGGGAAACCCCCAGTCTAGCCCGCCGGGGACGCGACTCGCCAAGCCCGGTGGCAACGCTTGCCGTAATGCACCTCTGTGCCTCTATAATCCGCGCGCTTTTTCCGCTATTGAACCGGAGAACCCTCAATGCTAAAGCACACTCTGGCAGCCGTTGTCGGCCTTGCCGCATCCCTTTCGTTTGTCACCTCCCACGCCGCTGACACCCTACGTGTATCGGCCATCCCTGACGAAGCGCCTACCGAGCTGATCCGTAAGTTCGAACCGCTAGGCAAGTACCTCGAGCAGGAACTGGGCATGCCAGTGAAATTCATGCCGGTCTCCGACTACGCCGCCGTCGTCGAATCGCTCGCTTCCGACCGCCTCGACATGGCATGGCTCGGCGGCTTCACCTTCGTCCAGACCCGCCTGAAAACCGGCAACGCCATTCCCCTGGTTCAGCGCGAGCAGGACGAGCAGTTCACCAGCAAATTCATCACCGCCGACCCTGAAGTCAAATCGTTGCAGGACCTCAAGGGCAAGACCTTCGCGTTTGGTTCGGTCTCCTCGACCTCGGGCAGCCTGATGCCGCGCTACTTCATGATCAAGGACGGCATCGAGCCCGAGAAATTCTTCAAGCGCATCGCCTACTCCGGCGCGCATGACGCCACCGCCGCCTGGGTCGAGGCCGGCAAGGCCGACGCCGGCGTGCTCAACGCCTCGGTATGGGACAAGCTGGTCGCCGCTGGCAAGGTCGACACCAGCAAGGTCCGCGTCATTTCCACCACACCGCCCTACTATGACTACAACTGGACGGTGCGCGGCGACCTCGATCCGGCACTGGCCGAGAAGATCAAGGCCGCTTTCCTCGCCCTTGATCCGGCGAACCCGGAACACAAGAAGATCCTCGATCTGCAGGCCGCCAGCCGCTTCATCGAGACCAAGCCGGAAAACTACGAAGGCATCGAGGAAGCCGCGCGCGCCGCGGGCCTGTTGAAGTGATCCAGCTGTCCGGCGTGGGTCTTACCCACGCCAATGGCCACCCGGCGTTACGGAGCATCGACCTGGCCGTCTCGGCCGGTGAACGCGTGGCGATCATCGGCCCCTCGGGCGCCGGCAAGACCACCCTGCTGCGCGTGCTGGCCACCAGCCTCAGGCCGGACCAGGGTCGTCTCGAGCTGCTCGGCAGCGAACCGTGGTCGCTGCGCGCCTCGGCGCGTCAGAAGTTGCGTACCCGCATCGGCTTGATCCACCAGGCACCGCCGCTACCGCCTCGCCAACGGGTGGTGACGGCGGTACTGGCGGGTCGCCTGGGCAGCTGGTCGTTGCTGCGCAGCCTCACGAGCCTGGTCTACCCGCTGGACCGTAACGGCGCGGCCGATGCGCTGGGCCGGCTGGACCTGGCGGACAAGCTCTATCAACGCTGCGATCAGCTGTCCGGCGGCCAGTTGCAACGCGTCGGCATTGCCCGAGCACTGTATCAGCAGCCTGAACTGATTCTGGCCGACGAACCGGTCTCGGCGATGGACCCGGTGCTTTCCGCCTACACCTTGAGCGTGCTCAACGGGGAAGCCCAACGGCGCGGCGCGACGCTGCTGGCCAGCCTGCATGCCGTGGAACTGGCGCTGGCGCACTTTCCCCGGATCATCGGCGTACGCGATGGTCGCATCCTGTTCGACAAGCCGGCCGAGCAGGTCACACGCGAGGAACTGGATCGGCTCTACGCCAACGACCAACTCGATGCCGCGCCCGTCATTTCACCTGCCGCTGCGCCACTGAACATCCCCCGATGCTGAACCCCGAACTGACCCGGCGCGACCCTGCCGCGCTGCCGCGCCTGGCGTTGACGCTGCTTGCCGTGGCGCTGCTCTGGCCAGGCATCAGACTCAGCGAGCTGGACCTGCCAGTCCTACTCGCCAGTAGCAACCTGTCGACCATGGGCCAGTTCCTTTCGGGCTTCTGGCCGCCGGAACATGGCCAGGAATTTCTTGCCCTATTGTTCAAGGCGACTTTGGAAACCCTGGCGATCGCCACCGCCGGCATGACCCTCGCCCTGCTGATCGCCGTGCCCGGAGCCCTGCTGGCCACCCGCGCGCTGTCGATCAGCGCCCTCGCCCGCGGCGGCCGCCCGGCGTGGTGGGCACAAGCGCTGCGCTGGCCGGTGCGTGGCCTGCTGATCGTCCTGCGCAGCGTGCCGGAAATCGTCTGGGCGCTGCTCTTCGTACGGGCGGTGGGGCTCGGTCCGACCGCTGGCGTACTGGCGATCGCGATCACCTACAGCGGCATGCTCGGCAAGGTCTATGCGGAAATCTTCGAATCGGTCGATCCGCTGCCGACGCGCGCCCTGCTCGGCGCCGGCAGCTCGCGACTCGCCGCCTTCGCCTACGCCGTGCTACCCCAGGCGGCCTCGGAGATGCTGTCATATACGGTGTACCGCTGGGAGTGCGCGATCCGCGCCTCGGTGGTGATGGGCTTCGTCGGCGCCGGCGGACTGGGCCAGCAGATGGACCTGTCGATGCGCATGTTCGCCGGCGGCGAGGTCGCCAGCATGCTGCTCACCTTCCTGCTGCTGGTCCTGCTGGCGGACCTGCTCAGCCGTGTTCTTCGCGAGCGACTGACGTGAAAGTCCTGGCCCGCCTGTTCCTCCCGCTGTTACTTGTCGTAGCGGTTGTGGCGTCGTTCGTTTTTCTCCAACTGGAGGTGACGGCTCTTTTCAGCCGCGACAGCCTCAGGCAAATGGGACAATACGCCCAAGGCTTCCTGACACCCGACCTCTCGCCAGACCACCTCGCGGCCATCGGTCACGCCACGCTCGAGACGCTGGCCATGTCGGCGATCGGCACCCTGCTGGCCGCCGTGCTCGGCCTGTTGCTGGCGTTGCCGGCCTGCGGACGCTTCGGCGTCATCGCCCAGGCCGCCTCGCGGTTACTGCTTAACGCGCTGCGCGCGATTCCCGAGCTCGTCTGGGCGGCGCTGATGGTCCTGGCGGCGGGCCTGGGACCGAACGCCGGCACGCTGGCCCTCGCACTGCACACGGCCGGCGTGCTTGGCCGACTGTTCGCCGAAGCACTGGAAAACACGCCGGCCGAGCCGAGCGAGGCCCTGCGGATGGCCGGCAGCGGACGCATCGCCGCGTTCTGCTACGGCACGCTCCCGGCGATCTGGCCGCAACTGATCGCCTACATGCTGTATCGCTGGGAGAACAACATTCGCATGGCCAGCGTGCTCGGCTTCGTCGGGGCCGGCGGCCTCGGGCAGATGCTCTACATGAGCCTGAGCCTGTTCCAGGAAGCCCAGGCCTCGACCGTGATCATCGCCATGCTGCTGATGGTGCTGGCGGTGGACGCCCTCAGCGGTTGGGCTCGCCAGCGCTGGGTACGCCGCTAGCGAAGCACCGTTTCAGTGCACAACCTCGGCGCGCTCGCGTTGCTGCACCAGCACCCAGGGCGCCACCACCACCGCCCACAGGGTCGGGTCCTGCTCCAGCCACAGCCTGGCCTGCTCTTCGCCGACCTTGGCAAGCGCGCCGCTGGCGAGCCAGCGGCCGATCCGGGCCGAATCGTCCTCGGCCACGGCGGTCGCCACCTCGACCAGATCCGCATCCGAGGCCACGTGCAGCAACGCCCCGCGCGCAAAGAACGGCTGCAACTCGGCCCAGCTGATCACGGCCGTCTCCCCCAGCAGTTTGGCATAGAGCGTGCTTGCTTCATCCATCTTGGGAACCTCGCCTCAAAAGGGCGCCATGATAAACCTGACCGGGTTCCCATGAAGCATGATCAGCCGACTGGGCAAACGGGTAGAGTCCGCTCTACACTGTACCGGTACAGTTGCCGGGACGTTTGGGGGCGTTCTGACCCTTACGCGACCTCAGCCTGCAGGATCAAACAATAACGATGCATGTGGAGCACGTATGAAGACCAAGCGGAGTCTGTCCAAACTTTTTGTGGCCATTGCCTTAACCGGAGCCGCTGGGTACAGCCTGGCAGCAGACACGATCAAGATCGGGATGGCGGGCCCGGTCACCGGTGCGGTGGCTCAGTATGGGGAAATGCAGTTCGTTGGCGCCAAGATGGCCATCGAGCAGATCAACAAGGCCGGTGGGGTGAACGGCCAGATGCTCGAAGGCGTGGTCTATGATGACGCTTGCGACCCCAAGCAGGCCGTCGCGGTGGCTAACCGCATCGTCAACGACAACGTCAAGTTCGTCGTCGGCCACCTCTGCTCCAGCTCCACCCAGCCTGCCTCGGACATTTACGAGGACGAAGGCATCCTGATGATCACTGCCGCCTCGACCAGCCCGGAAATCACCTCCCGCGGCTACGAGCTGATCTTCCGCACCATCGGCCTGGACAGCCTGCAGGGCCCGACCGCCGGCAACTTCATCGCCGACCACATCAAGCCGAAGAACGTCGGCGTGGTCCACGACAAGCAGCAGTATGGTGAAGGCATCGCCACCGCCGTGCGCAACACGCTGCAAAGCAAGGGCGTGAAAGTGGGCCTGTTCGAAGGCATCAATGCTGGCGACAAGGATTTCTCCTCGCTGATCGCCCGCCTCAAGCGCGACGGTGTGGACTTCGTCTATTACGGCGGCTACCACCCGGAGCTGGGTCTGCTGCTGCGCCAGGCGAAGGAAAAAGGCCTGGACGTACGCTTCATGGGCCCTGAAGGCGTCGGCAACAAGGAAATCTCCGCCATCGCCGGCCCTGCCTCCGAAGGCATGCTAGTGACCCTGCCCAAGTCGTTCGACCAGGATCCGGCCAACCAGGAACTGGTGAAGGCCTTCGAAGCGAAAAAGGAAGACCCTACCGGTCCGTTCGTGTTCCCTGCCTACTCCGCCGTCCAGGTCATCGCCCAGGGCATCGAGAAAGCCGGCAGCACCGACACCGACAAGGTGGCCGAAGCGCTGCGCAGCAACGCCTTCGAAACCCCGACCGGCACCCTGGAGTTCGACGAAAAGGGCGACCTGAAGAACTTCAACTTCGTGGTCTACGAATGGCATCAGGACGGTAGCAAGTCGGAAGCCAAGTAGCCCCGAGCAATGCCTCCACGAAGCCCACTGTCCGCAGTGGGCTTTGTTTTAGCTGATCGGGACGGCTCCGCCACAAGCACTCGAGCCCCCGTATAACACCTACAGCCAAAACGAGCGGTCCGGACAACGGACCCGCCTCGAACCAGGACCGTGCGCCACCCGCACGATCCCCTGCACAGCCGTGATGCCGCACGAACTGCGGCGTGTTCGAGACGGAGCCAGCCGTCCCTCGCCCTTCGGCAGCGGTATGCAGGGATTTCAGGAGAGATGTGATGCCTGAGCTTTACCACTACCTACAACAGCTGATCAACGGACTCACCGTTGGCAGCACCTATGCCTTGATCGCCATCGGTTACACGATGGTCTACGGCATCATCGGGATGATCAACTTCGCCCACGGCGAGGTGTACATGATCGGCTCGTACGTCGCCTTCATCGCCATCGTCGGCCTTTCCATGATGGGCCTCGATGCGCTGCCGATCCTGATGGTGGGCGCCTTCGTCGCCAGCATGATCGTCACCAGCGCCTACGGTTACAGCATCGAACGGGTCGCCTACCGCCCGTTGCGCGGCAGCAACCGGCTGATCCCATTGATATCCGCCATCGGCATGTCGATCTTCCTGCAGAACGTCGTGCTGCTGGCCCAGGACTCGCGCGACAAGGCCATTCCGAACCCGATGCCCGGCAATCTGGTGCTCGGTGAAAGCGCCATGAACGGCGTGACCATTTCCTACATGCAGGTGCTGATCTTCATGGTCACCATCCTGGCCATGTGGGGCCTGTCGATGTTCATTTCCCGCTCCCGCCTGGGTCGAGCCTGCCGAGCCTGCGCCGAAGACCTGAAGATGGCCAACCTGCTGGGCATCAATACCAACTCGATCATCGCCCTGACCTTCGTCATCGGCGCGGCACTGGCTGCGATCGCGGCAGTGCTGATCGGCATGCAATACGGCGTGATCAATCCGCACATCGGCTTCCTTGCCGGCATCAAGGCCTTTACCGCCGCCGTGCTCGGCGGTATCGGCAGCATTCCCGGCGCCATGCTTGGCGGCCTGCTGCTGGGCGTCGCCGAAGCCTTCGGCGCGGACATCTTCGGCGACCAGTACAAGGACGTGGTGGCGTTCAGCCTGCTTATCCTGGTGTTGCTGTTCCGCCCGACCGGTATTCTCGGCCGTCCGGAGGTTGAAAAGGTATGAGCAAGAACCTCAAGACCGCCCTGTTCAGCGCCCTGCTGGTGGTACTGGTCTCCTACCCGATTCTCGGTCTCAAGCTGACCACCGTAGGCATTCGCCTGCAGGTCCAAGGCGCCGATACCCGCACCCTGCTCACCATTGCCGGTGCCGCCCTGCTGATGTTCGTTTGGCAGCTGTTCCGCCATCGCTTCGGTGTCTGGGGATTTAGCAGCCTGCCGAACATGCCCGGTGGCCTGAAGAACAGCCTCACCCTACCCTCGACCCAACGCTGGATCATCCTCGCGCTGGTCATCATCGGGCTGATCTGGCCGTTCTACGCCTCGCGCGGTGCGGTGGACATCGCGACGCTGATCCTGATCTACGTGATGCTCGGCATCGGCCTGAACATCGTCGTCGGCCTCGCCGGCCTGCTCGATCTGGGCTATGTGGGCTTCTACGCCGTAGGTGCCTACACCTATGCCCTGCTCGCCGAGTACGCCGGGTTCGGTTTCTGGACCGCCCTGCCGATCGCGGGGATGATGGCCGCGCTGTTCGGCTTCCTGCTCGGCTTCCCGGTGTTGCGTCTACGCGGTGACTACCTGGCGATCGTGACGCTCGGCTTCGGCGAGATCATTCGCATCCTGCTGCGCAACCTGACCGACATCACCGGCGGCCCCAACGGCATCGGCTCGATCCCCAAGCCAACGCTGTTCGGCCTGTCGTTCGATCGTCGCGCGCCGGAGGGCATGCAGACGTTCCACGAGTTCTTCGGCGTGGCCTACAACTCCAGCTACAAGGTGATCTTCCTCTACCTGATCGCCCTGCTGCTGGTGCTGCTGGCGCTGTTCGTGATCAACCGCCTGATGCGCATGCCGATCGGCCGCGCCTGGGAAGCGCTGCGCGAGGACGAGATCGCCTGCCGCGCACTGGGATTGAACCCGACCATCGTCAAGCTCTCGGCCTTTACCATCGGCGCCAGCTTCGCCGGTTTCGCCGGCAGCTTCTTCGCTGCCCGCCAAGGCCTGGTGACACCGGAATCCTTCACCTTCATCGAATCGGCGATGATCCTCGCGATCGTCGTGCTCGGCGGTATGGGTTCGCAGCTGGGGGTGATCCTCGCGGCGGTGGTCATGGTCCTGCTTCAGGAAATGCGCGGCTTCAACGAGTACCGCATGCTGATCTTCGGCCTGACCATGATCGTCATGATGATCTGGCGTCCGCAGGGTCTCCTGCCGATGCAACGCCCGCACCTGGAGCTTAAGCAATGAGCCGACCGATACTCGAGGTCAGCGGCCTCTCGATGCGCTTCGGCGGCCTGTTGGCCGTGAACAACGTGGGCCTGACCGTACATGAAAAGCAGGTGGTCTCGATGATCGGCCCGAACGGCGCCGGCAAGACCACCGTGTTCAACTGCCTGACCGGCTTCTACAAGCCCACCTCCGGCAGCATTCGCCTGGACGACGAGCAGATCGAAGGCCTGCCAGGCCATCTTATCGCCCGCAAAGGCGTGGTGCGCACCTTCCAGAACGTGCGCCTGTTCAAGGAGATGACCGCGGTGGAGAACCTGCTGGTCGCCCAGCATCGCCACCTCAAGACCGGCTTCCTCTCCGGGCTGTTCAAGACCCCGGCGTTCCGCCGCAGCGAGCGCGAGGCGATGGACTTCGCCGCGCACTGGCTCGAGCGCGTCAACCTCACCGAAGTGGCCAACCGCCCTGCCGGCACGCTCGCCTATGGCCAGCAACGGCGCCTCGAAATCGCCCGCTGCATGATGACGCGTCCACGCATCCTCATGCTCGACGAGCCGGCGGCGGGCCTGAACCCGCGCGAAACTGAAGACCTCAAGGCACTGATCGGCGTGCTGCGTGACGAACACAACGTCACTGTGCTGCTGATCGAGCACGACATGAAGCTGGTGATGAGCATTTCCGACCACATCTTCGTGATCAACCAGGGCACGCCCCTGGCCGACGGCAGCCCGGACGCGATCCGCGACAATCCCGATGTGATCAAAGCCTACCTGGGGGAAGCGTGATGCTGTATTTCAACAACGTTTCCACCTTCTACGGCAAGATCCAGGCGTTGCACGACGTCAACGTCGAAGTCCGCAAGGGCGAGATCGTCACCCTGATCGGCGCCAACGGTGCCGGCAAGTCGACCCTGTTGATGACATTGTGCGGCGCGCCACAGGCGGCCAGCGGCACCATTCGCTTCGAGGGCAACGAGCTGGTCGGGTTGTCGACGTCCGAGATCATGCGCCAGGACATTGCGGTAGTGCCCGAGGGGCGGCGCATCTTTGCTCGCCTGACGGTCGAGGAAAACCTCGCCATGGGTGGTTTCTTCACCAGCAAGGCGCATTACCAGGAGCAGCTGGACAAGGTGTTGCAGCTCTTCCCTCGCCTGAAGGAGCGCTACCAGCAACGCGGCGGCACCATGTCCGGGGGTGAGCAGCAGATGCTCGCCATCGGCCGCGCGCTGATGAGCAAACCGCGCCTGTTGCTGCTCGACGAGCCATCGCTGGGCCTGGCGCCCATCATCATCCAGCAGATCTTCGACATCATCGAACAGCTGCGCGAGGACGGCGTGACCATCTTCCTGGTCGAACAGAACGCCAACCAGGCGTTGAAGCTGGCTGATCGTGGCTATGTGCTGGAGAACGGGCGCATCGTCATGCAGGGCACTGGCGAGGAGCTGCTGGCCAACTCGAAGGTTCGCGACGCCTATCTGGGCGGCTAAAGGCAGACATGAAAAAGCCGGGCAATGCCCGGCTTTTTCATGTCTGGAATCCATCAGGCTCGCGGCAGGGTCACGCCGCGCTGCCCCTGGTACTTGCCACCGCGATCGCGGTAGGAAACTTCGCACTCCTCGTCCGACTCGAGGAACAGCATCTGGGCGACGCCCTCGTTGGCGTAGATCTTCGCCGGTAGCGTCGTGGTGTTGGAGAACTCCAGCGTCACGTGGCCTTCCCACTCCGGCTCGAGCGGCGTCACGTTGACGATGATGCCGCAGCGCGCATAGGTGCTCTTGCCCAGGCAGATGGTCAGCACGTTGCGTGGAATGCGGAAGTACTCGACGGTGCGCGCCAGTGCGAAGGAGTTAGGCGGGATGATGCAGACGTCGCTCTTGATGTCGACGAAGCTCTTCTCGTCGAAATTCTTCGGATCGACGGTGGCCGAATTGATGTTGGTGAACACCTTGAATTCGTCGGCGCAGCGTACGTCGTAGCCGTAACTGGAGACGCCGTAGGAGATGAGCCGATCGTTGCCTTCACTGCGTACCTGACGCTCGACGAAGGGCTCGATCATGCCGCGCTCCTGGGCCATGCGGCGAATCCACTTGTCCGATTTGATGCTCATGGCAGGCGTCCTGATTGGCTGACGGGAGAAAAACGAACGCGCATCTTACCGAGCCATGCGCCGCTGTTCAAAGCCGCTCGCGGTCACGACAACGGCGTTGTCCGTTAGTTGCCGCCGCCCTTATGCAAGAAAGTGAAAATAAAGCTCGCGCGGACGCCAGAAAAGCGTATTGTGTATGTCAGCTGCTGCTGCATGTGTCACCGTGAATCGCTACATGTTTAGATTTCGATCCGATCATTGCTACGACTCCTAACTCCTTGCGCTCAGTCCTGGTTCGGGCTTTACCCGTACCCCATCATCTTCCGTTCAAGGAGACATAAAAATGTCCAATCGCCAAACCGGTACCGTTAAGTGGTTCAACGATGAAAAAGGCTTCGGCTTCATCACTCCGCAATCCGGTGACGACCTCTTCGTACACTTCCGTGCCATCCAGGGCGACGGCTTCAAGAGCCTGAAAGAAGGCCAAGCCGTTTCCTTCGTCGCTACCCGCGGCCAGAAAGGCATGCAAGCTGAGGAAGTTCAGGTTATCTAACCTGCACTGACTCAAGAAAAAAGCCCTGCTCTGCAGGGCTTTTTTTTGCCTGTTCGTCAGGCCTGCACCGATGCCCCGGCGACCTTCTCGCCGGGGCGGGCGGCTTTCAGTCGTCGGAGATGACGATATTGGGCATCGACTGCGCCACGATCTGCCCGCTCTGGGCAATGCGCGCGCTGACGCTACGCGCCATCTGCTGGTAGATCATCGCGATCTGGCTTTCCGGATCGGCAATGGTCGTCGGCTTGCCTGCGTCAGCCTGACTGCGGATGGCCATCGACAGGGGCATCGAGGCCAGCAGCTCGACGTTGTACTGGGCGGCCAGCTTCTCGCCGCCGCCCTCGCCAAACAGATGCTCGGCATGGCCACAGTTGGAACAGATGTGGACGGCCATGTTCTCCACCACGCCAAGCACCGGAATATTTACCTTGCGGAACATCTCCACGCCCTTCTTCGCGTCGAGCAGCGCCAGATCCTGCGGAGTGGTGACGATCACTGCGCCCGACACCGGCACCTTCTGCGCCAGGGTCAGCTGGATGTCGCCCGTGCCCGGCGGCATGTCGACCACCAGGTAATCGAGGTCGCGCCACGCCGTCTGGGTGATCAGCTGCAACAGCGCACCGGAGACCATCGGCCCGCGCCAGACCATCGGCGTCTTGTCGTCGGCCAGAAAGGCCATGGACATCAGCTGGACGCCATGGGCTTCCAGCGGAATGAAGAACTTCTGATCGCGGATTTCCGGACGCGTGCCTTCGGCGATGCCGAACATGATCCCCTGGCTCGGTCCGTAGATGTCGGCGTCCAGCACACCGACACGTGCACCTTCGCGCGCCAGCGCCAGCGCCAGGTTGGCGGCGGTCGTCGACTTGCCCACGCCGCCCTTGCCGGACGCGACGGCGATGACGTTCTTCACGTTCGCCAGTTCCGGCACTTGCTGCTGGGCCTTGTGGCCACGGATCACACAGTCGATCTGCACGTTGGCGCGGGACACGCCGTCGAGATTTTCGATTGCCATCGCCAGGGTCTGCGCCCAGCCATTGCGGAACAGTCCAGCGGCATAGCCAAGCTCGAGGGTGACACTGACCCGATCGCCCTGGATGTCGATAGCGCGCACACATCCGGCGCTGACCGGATCCTGGTTCAAATGAGGGTCGGTGTATTGGCGCAGTGCGGCTTCCACCGCCTCGCGGGTGATTGCAGACATGGGCTCTCCAAAGGCTGAGCAAAACAGATGGTTATGCTACCGCAGGCAAGGCCTGTCAGGGCCAACCAATTGCACCGGGTTTGCCCATCGACGCCGCGGTTGACGGTCCCGCTTGCCACACGTTAATTCCGCCTCCATCGTAGCGGCCAGAGGCCGCTACGCATAAGCGTTCACGTCAACCAACGCGCAACCATCCGCGGGATATCTACGTGGAGCCGGGGGGCGCAACGACCGAGCGCGCCCCGACCCAATGGAGCACGCCTTGACTCACCCAGCCCACACCCTGTCCGCCGACCGCGTGCTGCTGCTTTGCCTTGCGACCTTCATCGGCTTTCTCACTATCGGCCTGCCGTTGGCCGTCATCCCGCTCTATGTACATGACGAACTCGGCTATGGCGCCGTGGTGGTCGGCTCGGCAGTCGGCGTGCAGTTCCTCGCTACGGTCTGCAGGTTCGGTATCGCTGCGCAACTGTATCGCCAGGACCTTCGCCAGGCAGCTCGCTGATGCGCACGGCTACGGGCGGCCGGGGTGAAAAAAGGCGCTCGGACCTATATAGTTGCCGACTTACCTCGATTTCCCGTACAGCCGATCCCCCATGACCGAAGCTCGCAAGATTCTCGTTACCAGCGCCCTGCCCTACGCCAATGGCTCCATTCATCTGGGCCACATGGTCGAGTACATCCAGACCGACATCTGGGTGCGCTTCCAGAAGATGCGCGGCAATCAATGCACGTATGTTTGCGCCTCCGACGCCCACGGCTCGGCGATCATGCTGCGCGCCGAGAAAGAAGGCATCACGCCGGAACAGCTGATCGAAGCCGTGCGCCGCGAGCACAGCACCGACTTCGCCGACTTTCTCGTGGAGTTCGACAACTTCCACTCCACCCACTCGGACGAGAACCGCGAACTGTCGAGCCTGGTCTACACGCGCCTGCGCGATGCCGGACATATCGCTACCCGCTCGGTGACCCAGTATTACGATCCCGAAAAGGGCATGTTCCTCGCCGACCGCTTCATCAAGGGCACCTGCCCCAAGTGCGGCAGCGAAGACCAGTACGGCGACAACTGCGAAAAGTGCGGGGCAACCTACGCGCCCACCGAGCTGAAAAACCCGCGCTCGGCCATCTCCGGCGCCACGCCGGTACTCAAGGAATCCAAGCACTTCTTCTTCAAGCTGCCCGACTTCCAGGCCATGCTCGAGCGCTGGACGCGTAGCGGCTCGCTGCAGGAGGCGGTCGCCAACAAGATCGCCGAATGGCTCGATGCCGGCCTGCAGGAGTGGGACATTTCCCGCGACGCGCCTTACTTCGGCTTCGAGATCCCTGGCGAGCCCGGCAAGTTCTTCTACGTCTGGCTGGACGCTCCGATCGGCTACATGGCGAGCTTCAAGAACCTCTGCGCCCGCCGCCCGGAGCTGGACTTCGACGCCTACTGGAGCAAGGATTCGAACGCCGAGGTGTACCACTTCATCGGCAAGGATATCGTCAACTTCCATGCCCTGTTCTGGCCCGCCATGCTCGAAGGTGCTGGCTACCGCAAGCCGACCGCGCTCAACGTGCACGGCTTCCTGACCGTCGACGGGCAGAAGATGTCCAAATCCCGCGGCACCTTCGTCAAGGCACGCACCTATCTGGATCACCTCGAGCCCGAATACCTGCGCTATTACTTTGCGTCCAAGCTGAGCCGCAGCGTCGACGACCTGGACCTGAACCTCGAAGACTTCGTGCAGAAGGTCAACTCGGACCTGGTCGGCAAGGTGGTCAACATCGCCAGCCGCTGCGCCGGCTTCATCCACAAGGGCAACGGCGGCGTGCTGGTCACCGGTAACGCCGCACCGGAACTGACCGATGCCTTCCTCAGTGCGGCGCCAAGCATTGCCGAGGCCTACGAGCAGCGCGACTTCGCCCGTGCGATGCGCGAGATCATGGCGCTGGCCGACCGCGCCAACGCCTGGATCGCCGAAAAGGCGCCCTGGGCCCTGAACAAGCAGGAAGGCAAGCAGGACGAAGTCCATGCCATCTGCGCCCTGGGGGTCAACCTGTTCCGCCAGCTGGTGATCTTCCTCAAGCCCGTGCTGCCGAAACTCGCCGCCGCGGCCGAAGCGTTCCTCAACGTTGCGCCGCTGACCTGGGACGACCACCGCACGCTGCTCGCCGACCACAACCTCAACGCCTTCACCCCGCTGATGACCCGTATCGAACCTGCCCGGATCCAAGCCATGATCGACGCCTCCAAGGAAGACCTTGCCGCCGAAACCAACCAGCCTGCCGGTACCCCGGACACTGGCAACGGTGAACTGAAGAAGGAACCGCTGGCCGCCGAAATCGCTTTTGACGCCTTTGCTGCCGTGGACCTGCGCATCGCGCTGATCGAGAAGTGCGAGTTCGTCGAAGGCGCGGACAAGCTGCTGCGGCTGTCCCTCGACATCGGCGACGAGAAGCGCAACGTCTTCTCCGGCATCAAGAGCGCCTACCCCGACCCGAGCAAGCTCGAAGGCCGCCTGACGCTCTATGTGGCCAACCTCGCCGCGCGCAAGATGAAGTTCGGCGTCTCCGAAGGCATGGTGCTCGCCGCCGGCCCTGGCGGCGAAGAAATCTACCTGCTGAGCCCGGACAGCGGCGCCAAGCCCGGCCAACGCGTCAAGTAACGCCTACGCCAGGGCTCGTCGCTGCGAGCCCTGGTGTCCCTCAACCAACGAGGCCGCTGGCCGATGAGCGACACCCACGCCCCGCCTCCAATCGACCCGAGCCGCTGCCCCGTCTGCGGCAAGGGCAACGACTGCGGGCTGGCCGGGGGCGATAGCACATCCCCGTGCTGGTGCTTCTCCATGACCATCGACGCCACGCGGCTGGCCGATCTGCCGCCGCAGGTGCAAGGCAACGCGTGCCTCTGCCCGCGTTGTGCCCGCGGCGACCGGTCTGGTACAGCCCAATAGCAGCCGCATGCGCCTGGATCGTTTTCTCGCCAACCTTCCCCACCTGAGCCACCAGCAAGCCCGCCAGCTTCTGGCCGCCGGGCGCGTGCGTGTCGACGGCCAGTCGGTGCGCGACGGCTTGTATCCGATCCGCGTGTTCCACCAGGTGCAGCTCGACGAGCAGATCCTGCAGACCGGCAAGCCGGCCCGCTACCTGATGCTGCACAAGCCGCGCGGCTGCGTCAGCGCCACGAGCGATCCGTTGCACCCGACGGTACTCGAACTGGTGGCAGACGAAGCCGATCGAGCCGACCTGCACATTGCCGGCAGGCTGGACTTCAACACCACCGGCCTGATGTTGATCACCAACGACGGGCTCTGGTCACGCCGCGCCACCCTGCCCGCCAGCCGTATGGGCAAGGTCTATCGCGTCGAAACCGAAGACCCCATCGACCCCGCCTGCGTGGAGCACTTCGCCCGCGGCCTGTATTTTCGCTTCGAAGACCTCACCACCCTGCCGGCCGAGCTCGAACTGCTCGGGCCACGCCTGGCTCGGCTGACGCTGCACGAGGGTCGCTATCATCAGGTCAAGCGGATGTTCGGGCACTTCGGCAACAAGGTCACCGCCCTGCACCGAGAGTCCATCGGCGCGGTTCGGCTCGACCCGCTACTCGAGCCAGGCGAGTATCGCGCTCTGAGCCCTGAAGAAATCGGCCAGTTCTGACCGGGAAAAGCTGGCCGATCGATAAAATGCCCATCGCCAGCGCTTCATTTACGCCAACGCTTCTGGTACAAAGGCACCCCTGCGCGGGCGTCGTATAATGGCATTACCTGAGCTTCCCAAGCTCATGACGAGGGTTCGATTCCCTTCGCCCGCTCCAGATACCAAAAGCCCTGCCGACGCAGGGCTTTTTCTTTTAGCCATGGCTGCTTATGGCCACGCGGCGACCGCTCCCGAGAACCCAGCCCAGCGAGATCTCGATCGCTGGCGAAGCGGTGGCTGACCTGCAAGCGCGAGCCGAAGGGAAGTGACTCGATCGATGAAACCTGTTGATCCCTCCGCTGCGCTCACCCTCGCTGTGCAACAAAGGCTCGATCACGCATCGCTGCCTGGTCTTGGGCGCTTCGGACGTCTGAGCACGCTTCGTGGTGCACCAGCCAGGACGGCGCCGCGATGCTGAGCCTGTCCGCTTACCTGGGCCTCTTCTTCGCGGCCTTCGCCGCAGCCACGTTGCTGCCGGCCCAATCCGAAGCGGTTCTGACGGCCCTCTTGCTCACCGGCGATTTCCCTGTGGCCGCGCTACTGCTGGTGGCGACGCTGGGCAATGTACTGGGTTCGGTCGTGAACTGGCTGCTGGGGCGCTACCTGGAGCACTTTCGACACAAACGCTGGTTTCCGGTGAGCGAAGCACAGCTGGAAAAAGCCCAGGCCAGTTATCGGCGCTTCGGCCGCTGGTCGTTGCTGCTGAGCTGGGTGCCCATCGTGGGGGACCCGTTGACGGTGATCGCCGGTGTCATGCGCGAGCCGTTCTGGCGCTTCGTCTTACTGGTCACCCTAGCCAAGGGCGGGCGTTATGTCGTCCTGGCCGCAGTGGTACAGGGGTTCTTCTGAAGGCGGGCGCGTGATTCAAAGCGTTGCCTCAATTTGAAGCAAACTGACAACTCGGTCAGTTTTTATGGAGCATGACACCGCCAAGACGCCTTGCCATCGCCGGTCGCTCCCCTGAACGAGCGCCCTTGTTGTGAGTAACCGTTTGATTAATCAGAACTTATAAATGTACCGCCGACCGTTCCGGTGTTGGCGCAAGTATTGCTTTCGCTCAAAAGCCTGACCGTTTGGACAACTAAAAAGATCGCCTTTACCCCTTTTGCACCAGGAGCACACCGATGAAACGCACCCTGACTACCGCAACGCTCGCGGCCGGCCTGATGCTGGCAGGCCATGCCACGGCCTCTCCATTTTTGTGGCAGAGCAACAGCCTGACGTACCTGTACGGCAAGGATTACAAGGTAGACGCTGGCTCGACCCAGCAAACCGTGACCTTCGAGCACGCCAGCGGCTGGGCTTGGGGCGACATGTTCCTCTTCGTTGATAACATCTTCTACAACGGCATCTCCGGGCGCGACGGGCATACCTACTACGGCGAGTTCAGCCCACGCCTGTCGCTGGGCAAGATTTCCGGTAGCGAGATCAAGTTCGGCCCGGTCACCGACGTGCTGATCGCGGCAACCTACGAACGCGGCGAAAGCAGCGCCGAGGGCGTGCCGAACCAGACCTACCTGCTCGGTCCGGCGGTGGACCTCGCCCTGCCCGGCTTCGACCGCTTCAACCTGAACCTCTACTACCGCAAACCCGACGGCAAGACGGGCAACCCGTCCGGCCAGTGGCAGCTGACGCCGACCTGGGCCATGACCATCCCGGTGGGCAAGTCCGACATCCTGTTCGACGGCTTCATCGACTGGGTGATCAACGACGCCAGCAACAGCGATACCGAACTCAAGCGCAACCTCCACATCAACCCGCAGATCAAGTACGACCTGGGCAAGGCACTGGATCATGAGGCCGGTAAGCTTTATGTCGGTATCGAATATGACTACTGGTCGAACAAGTACGGCATCGAAGATGGCGGTTACGTCAGCCGCAACTTCGTCGGCAAGACGGACCAGAACACCTTCAGCGCCATCGTGCAGGTTCACTTCTGATCCACCTCCGCTCGGTCAATGCCGAGCGGCTGCTCCTGGTGTGCCGCTACATAACGGGGCGGCACCTCCCCTGAACGCATCAATCTAGTGCGCGCCTCGACAACCTGTCGCACAGATTACCGACATCCTGCTCATCCCTCCCCCGCCTGCACTGCCGGCCCACCGTTGCATCCACAGCGAGCGTGACAGCGCACGAAACTAAGCGGGTGGTCAGTTTTTTGCACAACCTCAGCCAATACCAGACGGGCGCATACGCCTGCCGCTCCACGTTTTTTGAGGTCGCTGCCATGAAGAATGCTCCACCGCTCCCACCCATGCGCCGCTCGTACGCCTATGCGGCCACCCTTGCCGGCGTCGGGCCTGCCGGTCTGCCGCATGGCGGCTTCCCAGCAGCCCTCAAGGACCCGCAATGAGCACCAGCCAAGCCTCGCCACCGGGCAGTTCGGTGGATAAACCGGCGGGGCGCATACGCCAGAAAAACGAAGAAGCGATCCTCGGGGCGGCGGCGGAGGAATTCGCCCGCTACGGCTTCAAGGGCACCAGCATGAGCGCCATCGCGCTACGGGCAGGGTTACCCAAGGCCAATCTGCACTACTACTTCAACAGCAAGCTCGGGCTCTATGTCGAAGTCATGCGCCATATTCTCGAACTCTGGGACAGCGCCTTCGACGAGCTCACCGTCGACGATGACCCGGCTCAGGCCCTGGCGGGTTACATCCGCATCAAGATGGAGTTTTCCCGCCGCCAGCCACAGGCGTCGAAGATCTTCGCCATGGAAGTGATCAGCGGCTGTGAGTGCCTGAACGAGCACTTCAGCCAGGATTACCGCGACTGGTTTCGCGGCCGGGCGGCCGTGTTCGAGGCCTGGATCGCAGCCGGCAAGATGGACCCGGTCGACCCCGCGCACCTGATCTTCCTGATCTGGAGCAGCACCCAGCACTACGCGGACTTTTCCGACCAGATAAACCGGGTCATGGACCATAAACGCATGACGAGGGACGATTTCGCCCACGCCACCGACAACCTCATCCACATCATCCTCAAGGGCTGCGGCCTGCAGCCACCCGCTCCTGTGCGCTGATGCTTCGGTGGGGCTTAAGCGTTTTTCGACACTGCGAAGGCGCAGGTAAGGTCATCACACGGAGTCATGCATGGGCGGGCGTCACAGGTGCGGCTGCTCGCAGCAACGAGCCCCACTGCACTGGCGGCCTAGAGCCGAAAGAGCGGCTCGGCCTGCTCGACGTCCAGGTGTGCGACATTGATGCGTAGCCATGGGCTCTTGCGCCCGTCTGCGCTGAACAGGTTCCCCGGCGCAAGCAGGATGCCGCATTGCAGGGCACGCTCGAGAAAGGCGTCGAGGTCGCTCAACTGACGATGCCTGACCCAGATGAACATGCCGCCCTTCGCGGCGTGGAAGATTTCCCAGCCCCAACTCTGAAACGCCGCCTGGGCGATCGCCTGTGAGGTCTGCAGTTTGCGCTGCACCAGCCCCAGGTGGCGCTCGTAGGTGCCGTCGGCCAGGATCGCGCTGAGAAAGCGCTCGCAAAAGCTCGGCACGGCGACACTGGTCAGTAACTTGAGATCGGCCAGCGAGGCCACCAGATCGGGCGAGCCGATCAGATAGCCGACCCGCAGGCTGGCGGAGAGCGTCTTGGAAAAGCTGCCGATGTAGATCACCTTGCGCAAGCCGTCGAGCGTGACCAGGCTGTTGTTGCGATCTCCGCTGAAATCGCCGTAAACGTCGTCTTCGACCAGCGTGATGTTGTAGCGATGCGCCAGCTGCAGCACCTGAAACGCATTCTGCGGACTCAGCGAGGAGCCGGTGGGGTTGTGCAACTGGGAGTTGATGAAGAACGCACGCACCGGACGAGCCGCCAGCACTGCTTCGAGCCGTTCGATGTCCGGGCCCTCCGGCAGCCGGGCGATGCCGACCACCTCGGCGCCGCGCAAGGCCAGCAACTGGACGAGATTGCTGTTGCAGGGATCGTCCACCAGCACGCAGTCACCAGGCTCGACGATCTTGCGAATCACCAGATCCAGTGCCTGGGTGGCGCCCAACGTGGTGAGGATCTGGTTCGGATCCAGCGCCAGGCCAAGGCGCTTTTCCAGGTGCTCGGCCAGATGCTGGCGCAGCGGCAGATGCCCGGATGGATCGCCATACTCGACCAGGGTGCTGTGGGCAAAATTAGCCGTACGGCGGATCACCCGGGCGAGCGTCTGGGTATCGCGCCAGCCTGGGGGCAACCAGCCGCAGCCCAGCTTCATGCTCGCCGCGTTACCGTGAAACAGACGCCAGAAGGCGCTGAGGCTGCTCTGATCGTTACCGGAAAGCGATTGCAGGGCCGCAGCGGCCGGCTTTGCCGCAGTGGCTTCGACAAAAAAACCCCGACCCGGACGGGCGCTGATCAGTCCGCTGACTTCCAACCGTTCGTAGGCGCCAACAACTGTGTGAAAACTCAAGCCATGGCTGGCTGACAGTTTACGGATCGAGGGCAGACGCTGGCCGGGGCGGACAGCCCCGTTGAGGATGGCCGTTTTGATGGCATCGGCGACCTGCTCTATTCCAGGGGCTTGGCCTGTCGTTCCCAGCAGCAATTCCATTTCGCCACCCTCGCTTCACTGTTAGACAGACCTTTCTAACAGTTCGGCAAGCCACATCACCAGTGTTTTTCCTCTGCCGCGTCGACTCGGGTAACCATGGCTTGGTTTACGAAGACCACTCGAGGAACGAGCATGTCACACGTGATCTCCCACCCGATGTCGAACAGCCCCTCTCTGGATGACGCTCCGATCATTTTCAGCACATCCGAATGGTCGGACTGGAAATGGCAACAACGCAACGCGATTACCAGTGCCGAAGACCTGCTGCATCACTTCCCTGGACTCCAGGCCGAACCGCGCCTGAACCTGATCCGCGAACACCTTCAGAACCGCAAGCTGAGCGTCACGCCCTATACCCTCGACCTGATCCGCTGCGACGAAAACCTCCTGCCAGCGGCGGGCGATCCTGTCTGGAGACAGCTGATCCCTGACTGGCACAGCGGCGCCACAGCACAACCGCTGGACTATGACGGTGAATCGGAAAATTGGGAGATGCCTGGCGAGATGGTCACGCCGATCTGCCAGCACAAATACGACAACCGAGTGATCGTACGCCTGGCCAACGTTTGCCATGCCTACTGCCAGTTCTGCTACGAAGCGTTGCGGACGCTGGAGAAGGACCCGGTCAAGCCGTCCATGCGGCGTCAGGACTGGCTCGACACCCTCGACTACATCCGTGACCACCACGAGCTGGACGAGGTCATCCTCAGCGGTGGCGAACCCCTGATGCACTCGGACAAGCATCTGGACGGCTACCTCTGTGACCTGCGCGCCTTGCGCCCCGACCTGATCATCCGCATCCATACCCGCGCGCTGACGTTCAATCCGTTTCGTATCACCCCGGAACTGGTGCAGATATTCGCCCGCCACAACGTCAACGCCGTCGGCCTGCATATCGCGCATCCGAACGAAATTACCGGACAAATGCTCGCTGCCGTACGACGCCTGCGCAGCAGCGGCGCGATGCTGTTCGCCAACATTCCGCTACTGCATGGCGTCAACGACAGTTACGAGACGCTCTCGCAGCTGTGCCTGACGCTCTACCGCAACGGCATTCAGCCGCACTACCTCTATCACTTCATGCCCTTCTCGCCGGGCTCGGAGGCCTTCCGCACGGACATCACGGCAGCACTGGCGATCGTCGGGAGAATGAAGCGCCGCCTGTCGAACATGGCGGTACCCGAATACGTGCTGCCCCATAAGACCGGCAAATACAGCGTTCCGCTGGATCTGTGCAAGGGCACGCCAGAGCTGGAAGTACGCGAGGACGGCGAGTACCTGCACTTCGTCAATTGGCAGGGCCAGCGTTGCACCTTCCCGGAATGAATGGAGTCTTCCCCATGGCACATCGCCTGGCCAATCATCTGGTCGACCTGGACAATCCCAACCCGTTTCCCGGCCTGCTGGCCCTGGAGCGCAAGACCGGGCGCAACGTGCAGCTGCGTCTGGGAGGCAACGAGAGTCTGGATGCGCCGCTGACCTCGCTGCGCCAGCTGTACGGCGACGCCTTTTGCCACCTCGCTCGCCTCTACGGCGATCCCAGCGGCGAGCGGCTGCGTGAGCGGCTGGCGCAAATCGGCGGATTCGACCCGAACGAGCTGTGCATCGACAGCGGCGCCGATGCGGTCATCGCCCTGTGCATGCGGGCACTCTGCTCGGCGGGCGATACCGTGGTCACCAGCGCCGGTACCTACCCCACGTTCGGCTACTTCGCTCGGGCGAGCGGCTGTCACCTCATCGAAGTGCCCTACGAGGACCGCGACGGCGCCCTCTCGGCGAGCCTTGAAACGCTGCTGTCGACCGCAAGACGGGCGCGCGCCAAGGTGATCTATCTGGCCAACCCGGACAATCCCACCGGCAGCTGGTTGCCGCTGGAGCGGATCGAGGCGCTGACCCAACAGCTGCCCGATGACTGCACGTTGCTGCTCGACGAAGCCTACCTGGAATTCTGCCCCGCACTGGCGGCCGGCAGCGAGCGCAGCATTCCCGGCTGCATCCGTATCCGCTCGCTGTCCAAGGCCCACGCCCTGGCCGGTCTGAGGATCGGTTACGCGCTGGCCGAAAAGAACCTGCTCGATGGCCTGGCCAAGGTACGCGTTCACTATTCGGTCGGCGGCCTGGCCCAGCACGCCGCTCAGTTGGCCCTGGCCGACGCCGAGCATGCCGAAGCGATCAGAGCGCATAACGCAATGTTGCGCGAAACGCTCAGCGAGCGGTTGCGGGCGGCCGGTTACAAAGTGCTGCCATCGGGTACCAATTTCGTCTCCCTGCTGTTGCCCACGGAAGCGGACGCGCGCCATCTGCAGGAGCAGTTGCTGGCCTTCCAGGTAGCGGTGCATCGGCCACAGCACCCTTCGTTGAATAACCTGATCCGGGTGACCCTGTGCGAAGCGGCGCTGCAGGAGTGGTTGCTCGACATCTTCCTGAGGGCGCGCCCATGAAATCACGCCTGACCTTCAAGGATGCCCTGCAAGACGCGCTACCAATCATCATCAGCGGCTTCATGTTCGGTCTGGTATTCGGCGTGCTGGCGAGCAAGGCCGGGCTGTCGCCACTGGCTGCGACACTGATGAGTGCGCTGGTATTCGCCGGCGCCTCGCAGTTCGTCGCCATCGAGCAATGGCAGCCAGGGCACTTGCCGGTCATGGCCATCGTCCTGACCACCCTGCTGGTTAATCTGCGCCATCTGTTGATGAGCCTGTCGCTGCGCCAGTGGTTCGCCCGTGAGCCGAAGCGCCGACTCTCGCCTGCCTTCGCGCTGCTGCTGATCGATGAGACCTGGGCCCTGGCCGAACACCGTTTCAAGAACTGCGCGCCCTCGCTGCGCTATTTCATCCAGGCGGGTCTGCTGATCTATGTCGGCTGGGTAGGCGGCACGCTGATAGGCACACAGATCGGCAACCAGATCCCACGGCCGGCCGACTACGGGCTGGACTTCACCTTCGTCGCAATGTTCCTGTCGCTGATGGTCCTGCTCTGGCAGCGCTCGATGGACTTCGCGACCTGGGGCATTTCCGGCGTCGTGGCATTTTTCGTCGCTCAGTTGCCAGGCATCGGACAGGCCTCGGTGGTGATCGCCGCCATCGTCGCCAGCGCTCTGGTGGCAGCCCTGCCCGTTTCCCACGCGATGGAGGAGCCGACATGAGTTCACTGGAACTGGCCGCCATTGTCGGCATGGCGCTGGCCACCTACTTCACCCGGGTCGGAGGCCTCCTGGTTCGGGCCGACCGCCTCTCGCTGAGCGGCTTCCCCGAACGTTTCCTGAAGAACCTGCCCGCGGCCATTCTCGCAGCTCTGGTCGCGCCGAAGATCGCCGACGGTGACCCTTCGGTATGGATCGCCTCGCTGGTGACCGTGGCGGTGGTCTGGAAATTCAAGAACACACTGCTGGGCGTGGCCATCGGCACCCTGACCTGCGCCTGGGTCCGCTGGATAATGAGGATGTGACGATGAAAATCGCGATTATCGATTCCTGTGACCACTGCTACGTCAGCGAGCCCGACATCGAGCGCGAGGTGCTGGGCGAAAAGGCCGAGGTCGACCTGTTCCACGTGCGCAACACCGGCGAGCTGCCAGCGCAGGTATTCGGCTACGACGGGCTGATCAGCTGGCATCTGGTGCCACTGCGCGCGCCCTTTATCAACAGTCTGCGCCAGTGCCGCGGCATCGTGCGTGCCGCGGTCGGCTTCGACAATATCGACCTGCAGTCGGCGCGCGAACGGGGAATCGTCGTCGCCAACGTGCCGGACTACGGCACCGAGGAAGTCGCCGACCACAGCCTTGCGATGGCGTTGAATCTGCTGCGCCGGCTGCAACAAGGTCACGCGGTGGTCGCTTCGGGCAGCTGGGATTGGCGTGAGGTCGGCCCGTTGCCGCGACTGAGCCAGCTCGACATTGGCCTGATCGGCTTCGGCCGCATCGGCATGGCCGTCGCCGCACGTTTCAAAGCGTTCGGTTGCCGGGTGCGCTTCTTCGATCCCTACGTGTCGAGCGGCGTGGAAAAAGCCCTCGGAGTGCGCCGCTGCGAGAGCCTTGCCGGACTTATGCAAAGTTCGGATCTGATCAGCATCCATGCGCCGTTAAACGACGAGACCCGCCACCTGATAGGAGCCCGCGAGCTGGCAATGCTCAAGGGCAAGTACCTGATCAACACCGCGCGCGGCCCGATCATCGATTGCGCGGCCCTCGCCGATGCCGTGTCCGACCGTCTGCTGGCTGGCGTCGCCCTGGACGTGTTCGAGGACGAGCAGGCGGCCATCCCCATGCTATTCCTGCAACGCAACGATGTGCTGCTCTCGCCGCACGTCGCGTTCTATTCCCAAGCTGCGCTGCCTGAGTTGAGACGCAAGGCCGCCCAGGTACTGCTGAGCCTCGTCGAACATGGCTACCATCGAAATGCGATCCATTGAGCGACGGTTTCTGCTCGAGTACTACCAGAGCGACGCGAGCGGCTGGGTCGATGGCCACAGCCTGGATGCCGTTCGCCAGTGCGGCGGCACCTCGCTCTGGATCGGCTCCTACTATGCGCTGATCGAGCAGCTCGACTACCGGCCCACCGTGATCGTCGATCTCGATGCCGAGGCGCTGGCAGTGGCTCATGCGCGCTTCTCCAGCGTTCCTCTGGTGCAGGCCGACGTTCGCCTGCTGCCGTTTCGAAACAGCTTCGACACCATCCTCATGCCCGGTTGCGTCAGTGCTTACCTGCTCGATGACCGCGCGCTTTATCAGGCGACGAGATCGCTTGCCCGTGCCCTGAAGCCGACCCCGACCGCCACGTTGCTGGTCGATGCCTACGACCATCGCTCGATCTTCGACTGCCACTATTTCAACGGTAAGCGTGACGTGTGCCTGTTCGGCCAGCGTTGGCGACTTGAAGCCAGCTGCGAACCGGTTTCCAGCGAACCCTGCCTGTTCGACGTGACCCTGCGTTTCGTCTGCCGGGACACCCCTGCGCAGGCCCCGGTGCAGACCACCTTTTGCCAGCGCGCCTATGAGCCGAGCGAACTCTGGCAAGCCCTGACCGATGAAGGTCTGTACTGCAACGAAGTGCGGCGCAACCCGCGGGCGGGCCGGTTCTCGCTGAGTTTCACGCCTACCCCACTGAGGGTCGACACCCTGGCGGAAAGTCGCGGCTGCTACCTTTCCGCCTTCTAGATCCGCCTCCAGCCATCCGCGGCGCCACCATTTCGTTCGAGCAAAACAGCAGTTGCCATTACGCCCTTCGGGCGTCGCTGAGGAAGCAGCCCGATTGCACGAAGGTATCTGGCAACGCGCTCCATCCAGAATCAGGCAAGTGGTCGGCAGGATCGATATAACGGCACAAGCCGCCTCCGCATCAGGATTCAACCAAGGCGCACATCGGCGCCGGATCAATGAACCTGTGGAGGACACCATGTCGAACATCAGCGGAAAAATAATACTCATCACCGGCGCCAGCAGCGGTATCGGCGAAGCGACGGCACGTCTGCTGGCCGCGCAAGGCGCCACCGTCGTGCTCGGCGCTCGTCGCCTGGAGCGGCTGGAAAGCCTGGCAGCGAGCATCAACGAAGCCGGCGGTATAGCGGTATGCCGCGCACTGGACGTCACGCGCCGCGAAGACACCCAGGCCTTCGTCGATTTCGCCGAACAGCGTTTCGGACGCATCGACGTGATCATCAACAATGCGGGCGTGATGCCTCTGTCCAAGCTCGACGCACTGAAAATCGATGAGTGGGATCGGATGATCGACGTGAACATCCGCGGCGTATTGCACGGCATCGCGGCCGGTCTGCCACTGATGCAGCGCCAGCGCTCGGGTCAGTTCATCAACATCGCTTCCATCGGTGCTTATGCCGTCAGTCCCACCGCGGCGGTCTATTGCGCGACCAAGTATGCGGTGCGCGCCATTTCCGAAGGGCTGCGCCAGGAAGTGGGCGGCGATATCCGTGTCACCCTGATTTCCCCCGGCGTAACCGAATCGGAACTGGCCGACAGCATTTCCGACGAGGGCGCGCGTGCGGTCATGAACGACTTCCGCCGCATCGCCCTTCCGGCCGAAGCCATTGCGCGTGCCATCGTCTACGCGGTCGAGCAGCCCGCCGACGTCGACGTCAGCGAGCTGGTGGTACGTCCCACCGCCAGCCCTTACTGAGGTCGCCGCCATGAACATTCGCATGGGCAACATACTGCTCGCCGCCTGGCTGGGGATACTGGGCCCGCTGACACTGACGTCGCTCGATGCGCTCGGCAACGAGCGGCACGAACGCGGCCTGGAGGTCATGGATCATCTGTCCGGAGGAGCCGGGCAACCGGTGCTCAATGCCCTCCGCCAGGATTACCCCTTTCTCGCCGAAGGCGTGGTCGGCTATGCCTTGGGCGATGTCTGGGGCCGTACGGTACTTGACGATCGCACCCGGCAGCTCGCGGCCATCGCCGCCTTTGCCGCGCAAGGCAACCTGCCCTACATGAAGATCCATGCCGGCTATGCGCTACGGCTCGGCGTAACGCGCGACGAGCTGAAGGAGGTGGTCTATCTGACGACCGTCACCGCTGGCTTTCCACGCGCCATCGACGCAGCACAGGCGCTACGCGAAGTACCGGACCCGGTTGTGCAGTGAAGCCAGGCGACCGGGGCGGCATCGGTAAGCCGCCCCGGTAATTCGCGACAGACCGGCGGTTGATCCACCAACGGTACGAATGATTCGTCGCGCATCCGCCCAGGGCCGGGCGGAACCCGAGCTCACCCCACCGAGGCGGCCGGCGGGCTTTCGGTTGCCGCGCCCCAGCTCGGTGCAGCCGCACCGCGAGCCACTTCCTTTAGGCACCAGAGCGAAGCACGCATTACCATCGTCCGATGACCATTCCATGACGCATCGCTGCAGCTCCAGGCATCGGGCAGATTCCTGACTGCCTGGCCAGTTTTTTGCTATTAGAATGCCCAAGAAAACCCAGCGGACGCCCCCATGCCCGAACCACAGACCGCACGCCTACAGCTGACCGGCATCACCAAACGCTACCCAGGTTGCCTGGCCAACGATCAGGTCGACTTGTCCATCGCGCCTGGCGAGATCCGCGCCCTGCTCGGCGAAAACGGCGCCGGCAAGAGCACCCTGATGAAGATCATCTACGGAGTGACCCAGCCCGATGCCGGCCGGATCCTCTGGGAGGGCGAGGCGGTGACCATGCGTGACCCGGCCCAGGCGCGCGAGCGCGGGATCGGCATGGTGTTCCAGCACTTCTCTCTGTTCGAAACGTTGACCGTCGCCGAGAACATCGCTCTGGCGCTCGGTGCCAGCGCCGGCACGCCAGCCCGGCTGGAACCGAAGATCCGCGAGGTCTCGCAACGCTACGGCATGCCGCTCGAGCCCCAGCGCCTGGTCCACAGCCTGTCGATCGGCGAGCGCCAGCGTGTGGAAATCGTTCGCTGCCTGATGCAGGACATCAAGCTGCTGATCCTCGACGAACCGACTTCGGTCCTCACGCCGCAGGAGGCCGACGAGCTGTTCGTCACCCTGCGCCGGCTGGCAGCCGAGGGTTGCAGCATCCTCTTCATCAGTCACAAGCTCGGCGAAGTGCGCGCGCTGTGCCAGAGCGCCACGGTGCTGCGTGGCGGACGCGTCTCCGGCGACTGCGTGCCGGCCGAGTCCTCGGACTTGGAGCTGGCGCGGTTGATGGTCGGCGACGCCGAAGGTCTGGAAGCCGAATACCCGAAAGCCGAGGGCCATGCACCCTTTCTGCAAGTCGAGCGCCTTGCCTGGCACAACGCCGATCCGTTCGGCGTCTCGCTCAAGGACATCGACCTGGAGGTGCGCGCCGGCGAGATCCTCGGCATCGCCGGTGTCGCCGGCAACGGTCAGGATGAACTGCTCGCCCTGCTAAGCGGCGAGCAACGCCTGGCCAACGGCGAGGCCCGGCGCATCCGCTTTCTCGGCGAAAACGTCGCGCACCTGCATCCCGATGCGCGGCGCCGCCACGGTATGGCATTCGTCCCCGCCGAGCGCCTCGGTCATGGAGCCGTCCCCAGCATGAGCCTGAGCGACAATGCGCTGCTCACCGCCTATCAGCAGCGTGGCATGCTCAACCGCGGCATGATCCAGCGCGGCAAGGTCCGGCAGTTCGCCGACCGCATCATCCAGCGCTTCGCGGTAAAGACGCCCGACGCGCTGACCCCGGCCGCCAGCCTGTCCGGCGGCAACCTGCAGAAATTCATCCTTGGCCGCGAAATACTGCAGCAGCCGAAGTTGCTGATCGCCGCCCACCCCACCTGGGGCGTGGATGTCGGTGCCGCCGCCGCGATTCATCGGGCCCTGATCGAGCTGCGCGATGCGGGCGCGGCGATTCTGGTGATCTCAGAGGATCTGGAAGAGCTGTTCCAGATCAGTGATCGCATCGCGGCGCTGAGTGAGGGACGGTTATCGCCCTTGCGTCCCACCGCCGGTAGCTCCCAGGCCGAAGTCGGCCGCTGGATGGCCGGTCAGTTCGATACCGCCGCCTCCTCCACCGCCGCCTGACGAGAGACCAGTCCCATGTTGTTATCCCTCGAACCTCGTGGCCAGCAGTCGCGCGCCATGCTCTGGCTGTCGCCGCTGCTGGCTGCGGTGCTGACCTTGCTGAGCGGCGCGCTGTTGTTCGCGGTGCTCGGCCATCCGCCCCTGGCCACACTCAAGGTGCTGCTGATCGACCCGGTCAGCGATCTCTACGGCGTCTCCGAACTCCTGGTTAAAGCACTGCCGATCCTGCTCTGCGCCCTGGGCCTGGCGGTGGTCTACAACGCCCGCATCTGGAACATTGGCGCGGAAGGCCAATTGCTGATCGGCGCGCTGGCCGGCAGCGCGCTGGCGGTGAACATCATCGACTGGGATTCGCGCTGGGCACTGGCCTTGACCTTGATCGTCGGCACCCTCGGCGGCGCTGCCTGGGCGGGGCTCTGCGCCTGGCTGAAAACCGCGTTCAACGCCAACGAGATCCTCACCAGTATCATGCTCAACTACATCGCGTTGAACCTGCTGCTGTTCTTCGTGCATGGCCCGTTGAAAGATCCGGAAGGCTACAACTTCCCCGAGTCGGCAATGTTCGGAGACGCCACCCGCTTGCCGCAGATCGTCGAGGATCTGCGCGTACACGGCGGCCTCTATTTCGCCCTGCTGGCGCTGGTGGTCGTGTGGGTGTTGCTGCAACGCAGCTTCCTGGGCTTTCAGATCAAGGTCCTCGGGCTGGACCGCCGCGCCGCCGGCTTCGTTGGTTTTCGCGACAAGAAGCTGGTCTGGATCGCCCTGCTGATCAGCGGCGCGCTGGCCGGCCTCGCAGGGATCGCCGAAGTCACCGGCCCGATCGGCCAGTTGGTGCCGCAAGTTTCGCCAGGCTACGGTTATGCGGCGATCACGGTGGCCTTCCTCGGACGCCTCAACCCGGTCGGCATCGTCTTCGCCAGCCTGCTGATGGCGCTGCTCTACCTGGGCGGTGAGAACGCGCAGATGGCGGCGAACCTGCCGCAATCGATCACCCAGCTGTTCCAGGGCATGGTCCTGTTCTTCCTGCTGGCCTGCGACGTGCTGATCCTGTATCGGCCGCGCTTCGCGCGAGGCTGGAAGTCGAAAGCCGGAAGTGTGAAGCCGGCCGCGCAGTCATGACTGCTTTTACTTCCAGCTTCCAGCCTCAAGCTTCCCGCTAAGGACGTCTCATGGACATCGATCTACTGACCAACATTTTCTACGCGATGATCCGCACCGGCACACCGCTGCTGCTGGTCGCCCTCGGTGAGCTCGTCTGCGAGAAGAGCGGCGTGCTCAACCTCGGCCAGGAAGGCATGATGCTGTTCGGCGCGGTGATCGGCTTCATGGTCGCCTACGCCAGCGGCAACCTCTGGCTCGGGGTCGTCTTCGCCTGCCTGGCGGGCGTGCTGCTGTCGTTGCTGTTCGCCCTGGTGGCGCTCGGTTTCAACGCCAACCAAGTGGCGACGGGCCTGGCACTGACGATCTTCGGGGTGGGCCTTTCATCCTTCGTCGGTGCAAGCTGGGTTGGCAAGCCGCTGGCCGGATTCGAGCCGATTGCCCTACCGCTGTTGAGCGAGATTCCGCTGATCGGTCGCATGTTGTTCGCTCAGGACCTGTTGGTGTACCTCTCGTTCGCCCTGTTCGCACTGGTGGCCTGGGTGCTGCTCAAGAGCCGCATCGGCCTGATCATCCAGGCCGTTGGTGAGAACCCCAACGCCGCCAGCGCCATGGGCCTGCCGGTGCTGCGCGTGCGCACGCTGGCGGTGATGTTCGGCGGCGCCATGGCGGGTCTTGCCGGCGGCTACATGTCGCTGGCCTACACGCCGATGTGGGCGGAAAACATGACCGCCGGGCGCGGCTGGATTGCACTGGCGCTGGTGGTGTTCGCCAGCTGGCGGGTCAGCCGCGTGTTGCTCGGCGCCTATCTGTTCGGCCTGGCGAGCATCCTGCATCTGGTGGCCCAGGGCATCGGCCTGGCGATTCCCGGCAACCTGTTGGCGATGCTGCCATACGTGGCGACCATCGTCGTGCTGGTGCTGCTTTCGCGCGACGCCGTACGCACCCGTCTGTACGCGCCGGTCTCCTTGGGCCAGCCATGGCAGCCGGGACATTGAGGCAAGGCCGGTCAGGACGCGCCGGGGTCGCTCCCACAAAAGGTTCGCGCGCCCTGTTGGGGGGCGGACTTGACCGCGAATGGCGTTAGACATCCCAAAGTCGAGTCGCTATCGTGCGTCGCGCGACGCCCGGTACGGACTAGGTTTCAGCTAGGTGTTCCTGTCTTGGCGTCCCGACCAGGCGTCCAATAGGCGCCCCGGTTAGATACTCCGACTAGGCCTCCCAACGAGGCCCCCTGGATCAGCAGACAGGGCATAACTGAGCTGGCTCACTCTGAACTCACTTTTCAGGAGAAGCCGGCCATGCCTGCAGACCGTCTCTGGATCAAGAACCCTCTCGCGCTCTTCACGGCCACCGAGCATCAGGCCCCCGGCGGGCTGGTGGTCGAGAATGGCGTCATCGTCGAGCTGCTCGGCAAGGACCAGCATCCGGCACGACCAGTCGACTCCACCTTCGACGCCAGCGCTCATGTGGTCCTGCCCGGGCTGATCAACACCCATCACCACTTCTATCAAACCTTGACCCGTGCCTGGGCACCGGTGGTCAACCAGCCGCTGTTCCCCTGGCTCAAGACGCTCTATCCGGTGTGGGCGCGACTGACCCCGGAAAAGCTCGCCCTGGCCAGCAAGGTAGCACTGGCCGAACTGCTGCTGTCGGGTTGCACCACCGCGGCCGACCATCACTATCTGTTTCCTGAAGGTCTGGAAGAGGCCATCGACGTGCAGGTCCAGGCGGTGCGCGAGCTGGGCATGCGCGCGATGCTGAGCCGCGGGTCGATGAGCCTCGGCGAAGCGGATGGCGGCTTGCCGCCCCAGCAGACGGTGCAGCAGGCCGAGGTGATCCTCGCCGACAGCGAACGGCTGATCGCCCGCTACCACGAGCGCGGCGCTGACGCGCGGATCCAGATCGCCCTCGCGCCCTGTTCTCCGTTCTCGGTCACGCCCGAGATCATGCGTGCGAGCGCAGCATTGGCCGAGCAGCATGACGTGCGCCTGCACACCCACCTGGCCGAGACGCTGGACGAGGAATCCTTCTGCCTCCAGCGCTTCGGCCTGCGCACCGTTGACTACCTGGACAGCGTCGGCTGGCTCGGCCCGCGTACCTGGCTGGCTCACGGCATTCACTTCAACGATGAAGAGATCGCCCGCCTCGGTGATGCCGGCGCCGGAATATGCCATTGCCCCAGCTCCAACATGCGCCTGGCTTCCGGCATCTGCCCAACCCTGGAACTGGAGGCTGCTGGTGCGGTGATCGGCCTGGGCGTGGACGGCTCGGCCTCCAACGACGCCTCCAACCTGATTCTCGAAGCGCGCCAGGCGTTGTATCTGCAACGCCTGCGTTACGGCGCCGAGCGGATCACCCCGGAACTGGCACTCGGCTGGGCCACCCACGGCTCCGCCCGACTGCTCGGCCGTGACGACATCGGCCAGCTCGCCGTCGGCAAGCAGGCGGATCTGGCCATGTTCACAGTCGACGCACTGCGCTTCTCCGGCAGCCACGATCCACTCTCGGCGCTGTTGCTGTGCGGTGCCGACCGCGCCGACCGGGTGATGATCGGCGGACAGTGGCGGGTCGTCGACGGCGAGATTGAAGGGCTCGACGTGCGCGGCCTGGTTGCCGATCACCGCCAGGCAGCTGCGCACCTGATCGCCGGATGACCTCGCCTCGCGCATCTGTCGCCGTTGCACCGTACAATCTGCACCTTTTTGCAGCACGCGACGGCAAAACCGCACCAGCGGGAATCGCGGAAACCGTGTTCGGTAGCCAGGTAGCGCGGGCGCCAGATTAACTGTCCAGTTGGTCAGTTTTTTGCAACAAAGCGATGCCACCCAGGCCCTATAGATAGAGAGACCAACAGGAGCGTCATCTGCCATGCAGACCAAAAACCGAAAAAACCTGCTGCGCACCCTAGCTGCAGCCATCGGCTTCAGCGTCACCCTCGGCGCTTCGGCAGCCGACCCGCTGAAGGTGGGCTTCGTCTATATCGGGCCGATCGGCGACCACGGCTGGACCTACCAGCACGAGCAGGGCCGCAAGTACATGGCCGAGAAACTCGGTGACAAGGTCGAAACCAGCTTCGTCGAAAACGTTCCCGAAGGTGCCGATGCCGAGCGCGTGATCCGCAACATGGCCAAGGGCGGCTACGATCTGATTTTCACCACCTCGTTCGGCTACATGAACCCTACGCTCAAGGTCGCCAAGCAGTTCCCCAAGGTCACCTTCGAGCACGCCACCGGTTACAAGCAGGACAAGAACCTCGGCACCTACCTGTCGCGTTCCTATGAGGGTCGCTACGTCGGTGGCTTCCTCGCCGCGAAGATGACCAAGACCAAGAAGATCGGCTATGTCGCCTCCTTCCCCATCCCTGAAGTAATCCGCGACATCAACGCCATCCAACTGGCCCTGGACAAGTACAACCCCGGCACCGAAATCCGCGTGGTCTGGGTCAACACCTGGTTCGATCCCGGCAAAGAAGCCGATGCCGCCAATGCGCTGATCGACCAAGGCGTGGACGTGATCTTCCAGCACACCGACAGCCCCGCCCCGATCCAGGCCGCCGAACGCCGTGGCGTCTACTCGGTTGGTTACGCCTCGGACATGGCGCACTTCGGACCCAAGGCCGTACTGACTTCCATCGTCAATGACTGGGGCCCGCACTACACCAAATCCGCCGAAGCCGTGATGGCCGGCACCTGGAAATCCGACGACTTCTGGGGCGGTCTGGCCGAAGACACCATCAGCCTGCCGATCAGCGATCTGGTTCCGGCCGATGTGAAAACCGAGGCAGAGGCCCTGATCGCCAGCATCCGCAGCGGTGAGTTCCATCCCTTCACCGGCCCGATCAAGGACCAGGCAGGCACTGTACGCATCCCTGAAGGGCAGGCCGCGAGCAACCAGGAGCTGGCCTCGATGAACTACTACGTGCAGGGCATCAAGGCCGACATTCCAAAATAAGACCACAGGAAAAGTGCCTTGCGTGCACACAGCCCCTCTCCCACCGAGCAGGGGCTTTTCCTGAACGGCCGCCGTGCCCGATAGCCGGCAGCCGACGCTTCAAGAGGCCAGTACCATGAACCAGTTGCCCATCATCGACATCGCGCCGCTCTACCGCTCCGACGAAAGCGGCCACCTGGAAGTCGCGCGTCAGATCGACAGCGCCTGCCGGGAGTGGGGGTTCTTCTATATCAAGGGCCATCCGATCAGCGTCGAGCGCCTCGCTGCCCTGACCGACTACGCCCGCCGCTTCTTCGCCCAGAGCAGCGACGAAAAGCTGCGCATCGACATCACCAAGAGCAGCCATCATCGTGGCTACGGTGCAATCGCTACCGAGCAGCTCGATCCGAGCCGCCCGAGCGACCTCAAGGAAACCTTCGACATGGGTTTCCATATGCCGTCCGATCACCCTGATGTACTCGCTGGCAAGCCTCTGCGCGGGCCCAACCGCCATCCCGACATGGACGGCTGGCAGGCACTGGTGGAAGGCCATTACCGCGACATGCAGGATCTGGCCTGCACCCTGCTGCGTGCCATCGCCCTGGCGCTGGGCATCGAGCGGGACTTCTTCGACAGGCGCTTCGTCGAGCCGATCAGCGTGTTCCGCATGATCCATTACCCGCCGCGCAACACCGCCAGCAGCGAGGACCAACAAGGCGCAGGCGCGCACACCGACTACGGCTGCGTCACCCTGCTGCACCAGGATCAGGCCGGCGGGCTGCAGGTGCAAAACGTACGGGGCGAGTGGATCGACGCGCCGCCCATCGAGGACACCTACGTTGTGAACATCGGCGACATGATGGCGCGCTGGTCCAACGACCGTTACAAGTCGACACCGCATCGAGTGGTCAGCCCGCTGGGCGTGGATCGCTATTCGATGCCGTTCTTCGCCGAGCCGCACCCGGATACCGAAATCAGCTGCCTGCCGGGCTGCCACGACGCGCAGAATCCACCGCGCTACGCCAGCACCACCTGCAGCGCCTACATGCTCTCGCGCTTCGCCGAAACCTACGCCTATCGGCGCACCGAACAACCTCTGGCGGTCTGAGCCAGACTCCTAATTGACCCTGTCCTGCGGCCGGGCGAGCGATCGCCCTTGGCCGCCGACGCCAAGGCACGGATGACAACCTGACTTTTAAGTCAGAATTTATTGACCCAAAAGTCAGCCAGCACTAGATTCGCCGCAAGCGAGCCAGAAGAGCAGCACCGAGGAGGCCTTGTGATCCAGTTTCTACTCAACCGAACACTGCGCAGCGAGCAGTCGCTGGACCCCAACACCACGGTACTGACCTACCTTCGCGAACAGCTGGGCAAGACCGGCACAAAGGAAGGCTGCGCCTCGGGCGACTGCGGCGCCTGCACCGTGGTGGTGGCCGAACTGACCGGACCGGAGGACGGCGAGCGCCTGCGCTATCGCACGCTCAACGCCTGCTTGACCTTCGTCTCGACCCTGCACGGCAAGCAGCTGATTACCGTCGAAGACCTCAAGCACCAAGGGCAGCTCCACAGCGTCCAGCAGGCGATGGTCGACTGCCATGGCTCGCAGTGTGGCTTCTGCACGCCCGGCTTCGTGATGAGCCTGTTCGCCTTGCAGAAGACGCAGGGGGGCAGCGGCTACGACAAGGCCGTGACCCATGAGGCACTGGCCGGCAATCTCTGCCGCTGCACCGGCTACCGGCCGATCCTCTCTGCCGCCGAGCAGGCGTGCGGCCAGGCGCAACCGGATCAGTTCGATGCACGTGAAGCGGAAACCATCACCCTGCTCAGGGCCATCACCCCACGCGAGACCGCAACCCTGGAAATCGGCGGCAACCGCTGCCTGTCGCCGCTCACGGTCGCCGACCTGGCCGAGCTTTACAGCGCCAATCCCGAGGCCCGCCTGCTCGCCGGGGGCACCGATCTCGCCCTGGAAGTGACCCAGCTTCACCGCTCCCTGCCGGTGCTGATCCACGTCGGCCACATCGCCGAGATGAAGACCATCGAGGTCTGCGCCGAGCAGATCGAGATCGGCGCCGCCACCTCGCTGACCGATTGCTACGAGGTGCTGGCCCACGACTACCCGGATTTCGGCGAACTGCTGCAGCGCTTCGCCTCGCTGCAGATCCGCAACCAGGGCACGCTGGGCGGCAACATCGGAAATGCCTCGCCGATCGGCGACTCGCCTCCCCTGCTTATCGCCCTGGGCGCGCAACTGGTGCTGCGCCAGGGCAGCGCTCGCCGCACGCTGGCCCTGGAGGACTACTTCATCGACTACCGGGTGACCGCACGCCAGAGCGGCGAATTCATCGAGAAAATCATCGTGCCGCGTCCGCAACCCGGCCAGACGCTGCGCGCCTACAAGGTCTCCAAGCGCCTGGACGACGACATCTCCGCGGTCTGTGCAGCCTTTGCACTGACGCTCGAAAACGGACGGGTCAGCCAGGCCCGAATCGCCTTTGGCGGCATGGCGGCGATCCCCAAACGCGCCGTGGCTTGTGAGCAAGCCCTGCAGGGGATGCCGTTCGATATCGACTCGATCGAGCGCGCCTGCACGGCCCTGGCCGATGACTTCACGCCGCTCAGCGACTTCCGCGCCAGCCGTGAGTACCGCCTGCTGGTGGCCCAGAACCTGCTGCGCAAATGCTTCCACGAAGCGCAGCCGCATACCTACGAGACCCGGGTGACCGCCTATGCATAGCCCTATCAAGAGCCAGGAAGAAATTGCCGCCCTGTTCAAGCAGGACCTGGTCACCGGCGTCGGCAAAAGTGTGCGCCACGACAGCGCGCCCAAGCATGTCAGCGGCGAGGCGATCTATGTCGACGACCGCCTCGAATTTCCCAATCAACTGCACGTCTATGCGCGGATGAGCGAACGCGCCCACGCGCGGATCATCCGCATCGACGTCTCGCCCTGCTACGCCTTCGATGGCGTCGCCATCGCCATTACCAGCCAGGACGTGCCCGGGCAACTGGACATCGGCCCGCTGGTGGGCGGCGACCCGCTATTGGCCGACGGCAAGGTCGAGTTCGTCGGCCAGCCCGTGATCGCCGTGGCGGCCGACTGCCTGGACACCGCACGCAAGGCGGCGATGGCCGCGATCATTGAGTACGAGGACCTTGAACCGGTGCTCGATGTAGTCGAGGCGCTTCGCAAGCGTCACTTCGTGCTCGACAGCCACACCCACAAGCGTGGCGACTCCAGCGCGGCGCTGGCGGCTGCACCGCGCCGGCTGCAGGGCAGCCTGCACATTGGCGGGCAGGAACACTTCTATCTCGAAACCCAGATTTCCTCGGTGATGCCCACCGAAGACGGCGGCATGATCGTCTATACCTCGACGCAGAACCCCACCGAGGTGCAGAAGCTCGTGGCCGAAGTGCTCGGCGTGCCGATGAACAAGATCGTCATCGACATGCGCCGCATGGGCGGCGGCTTCGGCGGCAAGGAAACCCAGGCCGCCGGCCCTGCGTGCCTCTGCGCGGTGGTCGCCCACCTCACCGGGCGGCCGACGAAGATGCGCCTGCCGCGCAACGAAGACATGCAGATGACCGGCAAGCGCCACCCCTTCTATGTCAAGTACGACGTCGGCTTCGACGACAGCGGGCGACTGCATGGCGTGGAGATCGACCTGGCCGGCAACTGCGGCTACTCGGCGGACCTCTCCGGCTCAATCGTCGACCGCGCCATGTTCCACGCCGACAACGCCTATTACCTGGGCGACGCCACCATCAACGGCCATCGCTGCAAGACCAACCTCGCCTCCAACACCGCCTACCGCGGCTTTGGCGGCCCGCAAGGGATGGTCGCCATCGAGGAGATCATGGACGCCATTGCCCGCAAGCTGGGCAAGGATCCGATCGACGTGCGCAAGGCCAATTACTACGGCAAGACCGAACGCAACGTCACCCATTACTACCAGACCGTCGAGCACAACATGCTCGAGGAAATGACCGCCGAGCTGGAAGCCGGCAGCGAATACGCTCGTCGCCGCGAGGAGATTCGTGCGTTCAATGCCGGTAGCCCGATTCTGAAGAAGGGCCTGGCACTCACGCCGGTGAAGTTCGGCATCAGCTTTACCGCGAGCTTCCTCAACCAGGCCGGCGCGCTGATCCACGTCTACACCGACGGAAGCATTCACCTGAACCACGGCGGAACCGAGATGGGCCAGGGGCTCAACATCAAGGTCGCGCAGGTGGTGGCCGAGGTCTTCCAGGTCGAGGTCGAGCGCATCCAGATCACCGCGACCAACACCGACAAGGTGCCCAACACCTCGCCGACCGCGGCGTCCAGCGGCGCCGACCTTAACGGCAAGGCCGCGCAGAACGCCGCGCAGACCATCAAGCAGCGGCTGATCGAGTTCGCCACGCGCAACTGGCAGCTGTACGAGGAGGACATCGAATTCGGTAGTGGGCAGGTACGTCTGCGCGACCAGTACATCAGCTTTGAGCAGCTGATCCAGCAGGCCTACCTCGGGCAGGTCTCGCTTTCGGCAACCGGGTTCTATCGCACGCCCAAGATCCACTACGACCGCAGCCTGGCCCGTGGGCGTCCGTTCTACTATTACGCGTACGGCGCGGCCTGCTCGGAGGTGGTCATCGACACCCTGACGGGCGAGTATCGGCTGCTGCGCAGCGACATCCTCCATGACGTCGGCGCCTCGCTGAACCCGGCCATCGACATCGGCCAGGTCGAGGGCGGGTTCGTCCAGGGGCTGGGCTGGCTGACCATGGAAGAGCTGGTTTGGAACGACAAGGGCCGGCTGATGACGGCGGGCCCTGCCAGCTACAAGATTCCTGCCGTGGCCGACATGCCGCTGGATCTGCGGGTGAAGCTGGTGGAAAACCGCAAGAACCCGGAAGACACGGTATTCCACTCCAAGGCCGTGGGTGAGCCGCCGTTCATGCTCGGCATCTCGGTGTGGTGCGCCATCAAGGATGCTGTCGCGAGTCTCGCCGACTACCAGGTGCAGCCGAAGATCGACGCGCCGGCGACGCCGGAACGGGTGCTCTGGGGCGTGGAGCAGATGCGCAACTTGAAGCAGGCGGCGAGTAAGTCTGCAGCACCGGAAACGACCCCGGCCTGACGTAGGGTGGACAACGCTCTGCTTGTCCACCATCGGCGCAACATGATCGCTTTGGTGGGAACGCTTCGCGGTTTCCACCCTACGGGCTTCGTGGAAGCGGTTGGACACCTGGCCTTGACCGCGAATATGACACCGCAAACGCATGCCTCTCGGCATCGGAGAACAGAGATGAACAGCTGGATCGACGCCCTCGCCGAGCTGCAGCACAAGGGCGAACCCTGCGTGCTGGTAACCATCATCGAGGAGCGCGGCTCCACGCCGCGCAATGCGGGCTCGAAGATGGTGGTCAGCCAGGAGCGCCTCTACGACACCATCGGCGGCGGTCATCTCGAATACAAGGCGCAGCAGATCGCCCGCGAGATGCTTGAAAACCGGGTACGCGAAACTCGCTTGGAGCGCTTCTCCCTGGGAGCCAGCCTGGGCCAGTGCTGCGGCGGCGCCACCGTGCTGCTGTTCGAACCCATGGGCCAGCCCCAGGCGCACATCGCCGTGTTTGGCGCCGGCCACGTCGGCCGTGCCCTGGTGCCGCTGCTCGCCGCGCTGCCGTGCCGGGTGCGCTGGATAGACTCACGGGTAGCCGAATTTCCGACTCAGGTCCCCCAGGGGGTCGAGTGCCTGGTCAACGACGAGGTGGTCGACGAGGTGGCGAACATGCCCGCTGGCAGCTATTTCATCGTCATGACCCACGACCACCGGCTGGACCTGGAACTGACCGCCGCGATCCTCGCCCGCGACGACTTCACCTATTTCGGCCTGATCGGCTCGAAGAGCAAACGCGCCAAGTTCGAGCACCGCCTGCGCGATCGCGGCGTGCGGCCCGAGGCGGTGCAGCGCATGCGCTGTCCGATGGGCATCGCCGAGGTCAAAGGCAAGCTGCCGGTCGAGATCGCGGTGTCCATCGCCGGGGAAATCATCGCCACCTACAACGCCCGCTTCGGCGAGAAGATCCGGGACGGCGAAAAGCCCGTGCCGATGCTGATACCCGCCTCGCGCCGAAGCTGAAGCAACAATCAATGTGGGAGCGGTCGGGGACGCCTAGTCTTGACCGCGAAAAAGGCACTATGCCGCGCCCCATCGCGGGCGCGACCACCCCCATAAATCCACTACCAACATTGCCTGACGAGAACGCCATGCCCCGCACCAAAGCCTTTCGCGCCGCCCTCCTGCACTGCCTCGCCGACCCGCGAGAGGTAGGTGTCGAGGCGTCTTACGAGTACTTCGAGGACGGCCTGCTGCTCGTGGAAGACGGCAAGGTCGCCCGGCTCGGCGCGGCGGGCGATCTGCTTTCCAGCCTGCCGGCCGGCACGGAGCTCATCGAATACCCCGACGCGCTCATCACCCCCGGCTTCATCGATACCCATATCCACTACCCGCAGGTCGGCGTAATGGGTTCCTACGGCACCCAGTTGCTGGACTGGCTGGAAACCTACACCTTTCCCAACGAAGGCCGATTCGTCGATCCGGAGCATGCGCGCGCGCAGGCGGCGCTGTTCCTCGAGGAGCTGCTGCGTAACGGCACCACCACCGCGCTGGTGTTCGGCACGGTACACAAGCAGTCGGTGGATGCCTTCTTCGAAGCGGCCGAGAAACTGGACCTGCGAATGATCGCCGGCAAGGTGCTGATGGACCGCAACGCACCGGACTACCTCACCGACACCCCAGAATCCGGCTATGCCGACAGCCGCGAGCTGATCCAGCGCTGGCATGGCAAGGGCCGCCTGCACTACGCCGTTACCCCACGCTTCGCGCCGACCAGCACGCCGGAACAGCTGGCCCTGGCCGGCAAGCTGCTCGGCGAATTCGCCGGCCTCTACCTGCACACCCATATTTCCGAAAACAAGCAGGAGGTGGAGTGGGTCAAGACGCTGTTCCCCGAGCGCAGCGGCTATCTGGACGTCTACGACCATCACGGTCTGGTCGGCGCCCGCTCGGTGTTCGCCCACGGCGTGCACCTGTGCGACGAGGAATGCCAGCGTTTGGGCGAGGCGGGTTCGGCGGTGGCGTTCTGCCCCACCTCCAACCTGTTCCTCGGCAGCGGATTGCTAGATCTGGCAAGGCTCGAAGCCCATGGCGTACGGGTCGGCCTGGGTACCGACGTGGGTGGTGGCACCAGCTTTTCCCAGCTGACGACCCTCAGCGAGGCCTACAAGGTGCTGCAGCTGCAGGGCCAGAAGCTCGATCCGTTCAAGGCGCTGTACCTGGCCACGCTGGGCGGAGCGCGGGCGCTTTATCTGGACCAGCACATCGGCAACCTGCAACCGGGCAAGGACGCCGACTTCGTGGTGCTCGACTACCAGGCCACGCCGCTGATCGCCCATCGTCTGGGCCAGGCGACCAGCCTGCAGGAGAAGCTCTTCGCGCTGATGATGCTCGGCGATGACCGTGCGGTGCGTGAAACCTTCGCTGCCGGCGTGTCGGTGCATCGCCGCTAGCCCCTCAGCGAGGCTTGCGCCCCGGCGGGCGCTCCTGCATCACATGGGAGAAGACCTGCTGCAGGTCTCCGCTACCGGCGTCCTCGCCCAGCTCGAGCTTGCTGTCGATATGGTCCATATGACTCATCATCAGCGCCACGGCTCGCTCGGCATCGCGCGAGGCGATGGCGTCGATCAGCCGGCTGTGCTCGTCGTAGGAGCAGTGCGAGCGGCTCGGGCCTTCGTACTGGGCGATGATCAGCGAGGTCTGCGAGACCAGGCTGCGCTGGAAGCTGAGCAATGGTGCGTTGCGTGCCGCCTCGGCGAGCTTGAGGTGAAACTCGCCAGACAGGCGGATACCGGCGCCACGATCACCCCGGGCGAAGCACTCGTGTTCCTCGTTGACCATGCGCCGCAAACCCTCGAGCTGATCGGAGGTGGCATGCAACGCCGCCAGCTCGGTGATCGCCCGCTCCACCAGACGGCGCGCATGCAGAATTTGTCGGGCCTCGTCGACGCTGGGGCTGGCCACCACGGCGCCGCGATTGGGCCGCAGCAGCACCACGCCCTCGTGGGCCAGTCGCGACAGGGCACGGCGAATGATCGTCCGGCTGACGCCGAAGATGCCGCCCAGCGTCTCTTCGCTCAAGCGTGTGCCGGGTGCCAGGCGCTGTTCGAGAATCGCGTCGAAGATGTGCGCGTAGACCCGGTCGTCCTGGGTTTCGGTACGGCTACGGGTAGCGCGCGGGCTGGCCAGAGGTTGCAACGATTCGCTCATCGGCATTCATGTCTCAGGGGGGCAGACCTGTAATGGCCGGCCGGGTTGCAATGATTGTATACAGCCGCATAATCGCCGTGCTTGGTTCATCTTCGCGGCGTCGAATACCACCACCCTACGGACCTTCCCATGACTCTTGAAACCTGGCTGCTGTTCGCCAGCGCAGCACTGGTGGTGATTCTCATCCCCGGGCCGCTCTCGTTGCTGATGATCAGCAACAGCCTGAACTACGGCCTGCGCCGCTCCTGGCCCGCCTATCTGGGCGGCGTCACCGCCTCGATCTCCCTGCTCTGCGCGTCGGCACTGGGTCTGGGCGCGCTGTTGCTCGCCTCGGAGCGCCTGTTCGGCGTACTCAAGATCGTCGGTGCACTCTATCTGTTCTATCTGGCCTGGCAGAGCTGGCGCGAGTCGCGCCAGGCGCAACAGGCACCGACGCTTGCCACCGCTCTGCCGGCGCCGCGTATCGGCGCGCTGTTCTGGCGTGCCTTCGGCCTTGGCGCCAGCAACCCCAAGGACATCCTGTTCTTCGCCGCCTTCCTGCCGCAGTTCCTGTCTACGCAGCAGCCGTTCCTGCCTCAGCTGCTGGTCATGGTCCTGACCTGGGCCTTGATCGACGTACTGGCCAAGCTCAGCTACGGCCTCGGCGCCCAGGGTGCGGCGCGCTATCTGCGCACCGGCCGAGGGCAAGCCTGGTTCAACCGAGTCAGCGCTGCACTCTTCGGGGGCGCCGGCGCGGCCTCGCTCCTGAGCCGCTAGCTGCCGCGGTACGTCGAATAACTGTAGGGCGAGAGCAGCAGCGGCACATGGTAGTGCGGCTGCTCGGCGCTGATGCCAAAACGCAGGACCACCACGTCGAGAAACGCCTGCTCCCCCAGTTCGACGCCGCGCCCTCGGTAGTAATCCCCAGCGTTGAACTGCAACTGATAGACGCCGGAGCGATACGCCTCCCCTTCGAGCAGCGGCGCGTCGCAACGGCCGTCTTCGTTGGTCTCGCGCTGCGCCAGCAGTTCGAGCCTGTCGCCCGCTACGCGGTAGAGCTCGACCTTGATCGCCCGGCCCGGACAGCCATGCGTCGCATCCAGTACATGAGTGGTCAAACGTCCCATCGCCTCGGGCACCTGGGTGCCCCCTCCTCTCTCTGATCTGACGGCGAGCCTAGCACGCGGTCAGTGGCCACGTGACAGTTCGCAGTCAAAGTTGTACACAAGTTTGTTAGCCATTGGCCCGTTTCGTGCTGCAGATTTCGGGGCATTCTGCTGGTATTGACCATCTGGAAGCGGCTAAACGATGAGTCGGCGGCGGTATTCCTGCTTACAAGATGTCTTTCAATTTGTATACAATATATAACCGCATCGTCCAGCCAAGGATCCGACAGTGAGCGCCGATTACCCTCGTGACCTCATCGGTTATGCCGATACCCCGCCCCATCCTCGCTGGCCGGGCGAGGCCCGCATCGCACTGTCGTTCGTCCTCAATTACGAGGAAGGCGGCGAGCGCAGCATCCTGCATGGCGACCGCGAATCCGAGGCGTTTCTTTCCGAGATGGTGTCCGCGCAACCGCTGCAGGGCGTGCGCAACATGAGCATGGAGTCGCTCTACGAATACGGCAGCCGCGCTGGCGTCTGGCGCCTGCTCAAACTGTTCAGAAAGCACCAGATTCCCCTGACGATCTTTGCCGTGGCGATGGCCGCGCAGCGCCATCCGGAGGTGATCCGCGCCATGGTCGCCGATGGTCACGAGATCTGCAGCCACGGCCTGCGCTGGATCGACTACCAATACATGGACGAGACCCAGGAACGCGAGCACCTGCGCGAAGCCGTGCGCATCCTCACCGAGCTGACCGGCGAGCGACCGCTCGGCTGGTACACCGGCCGAACCAGCCCGAACACCCGCCGCCTGGTGCGCGAAGAAGGTGGCTTTCTCTACGACTCGGATACCTACGACGACGACCTGCCCTACTGGGACCCACAGAGCACCGCGCAACGCCCCCATCTGGTGATCCCCTACACGCTGGACACCAATGACATGCGCTTCACCCAGGTGCAGGGCTTCAACAAGGGCGACGATTTCTACGAGTACCTGAAGGACGCCTTCGACGTGCTCTACGCAGAAGGCTCGGAGGGCGCGCCGAAAATGCTGTCCATTGGCATGCACTGTCGCCTGCTCGGTCGCCCGGCGCGGCTGGCCGCGCTGCAGCGTTTCATCGAGTATGCCAAGAGCCATGAGCAGGTCTGGTTCGCGCGTCGTGTGGACATCGCCCGGCATTGGCATGCCACTCATCCGTTCGAGGAGCGCAGCCAATGAACCGATTCAAGACCCTCACGCCCAGCCAAATGGATCGCGATGCTTTCGTCGCCGCCTTCGCCGACGTCTACGAACATTCGCCCTGGGTGGCCGAAACCGTCTACGGCGCAGGCGTCGACGACACGCTGGACTATGTCGAGATCATGCACGTACGCATGTCCCAGGCGATGCTTGCCGCCGGGCGCGACGAGCAGCTCGCGCTGATCCAGGCGCACCCGGATCTTGCCGGCAAGGCTGCCGTGCGCGGCGAACTCACCGCCTCGTCCACGGCAGAACAAGCCGGGGCCGGCATCCATGAATGCAGCGCCGAGGAGTTCGCCCGCTTCACCGAGCTGAACGATGCCTACAAGGCCCGCTTCGGCTTCCCCTTCATCATGGCGGTCAAGGGCAGCGACCGATACCAGATCCTCGAGGCCTTCGAGCAGCGCCTGCACAACACGCCAGAGCAGGAGTTCGCTCGCGCCCTGGCCGAAATCAACAAGATCGCCCTGTTTCGTCTGCAGACGCTCTGACCTGCACCGACCATTTCAACCTTCAAGGCAGATATCGATGAAAACCTACGCCGCACCCTTCGAAAAATACGTCAACCTGGCCGATGCCCGGCTGGGCACCAAAGCCATCCACGTCACCGATGACTGGTTCGCCGCGGTCGATCGCATGCTGCAGCCCACCGCCCCGGTATGGAAGGAAGGCGTGTTCGACGACAACGGCAAATGGATGGATGGCTGGGAATCGCGGCGCAAGCGTTTCGAAGGCTACGACCATACGGTCATTCGCCTGGGCGTTCCGGGCTCGATCAAAGGCGTGGACATCGACACCAGCTTCTTCACCGGCAACTACCCGCCTTCCGCATCGCTCGAAGCCTGCTTCGTCACGAGCGGCGACCCCGATGAGCAGACCCAGTGGACCGAAGTGCTGCCCGCCGTCGAGTTGCAGGGCAACAGCCACCACTACCACGCCATCGACGACATCCAGCCCTACACCCACCTGCGCTTCAACATCTACCCGGACGGCGGTATCGCACGCCTGCGCGTGTATGGCATTCCCTACCGCGACTGGTCGGCCGTCGATGCCCGTGAGCAACTGGACCTCGTCTCGGCCCTCAACGGCGGACGGGCGCTGGCCTGCTCCGACGAGCACTACGGCAGCATCAGCAACCTGCTCACTCCCGGCCGCGGCGTGAACATGGGCGACGGCTGGGAAACCGCACGCCGCCGTACGCCCGGCAACGACTGGGTGATCATTGCCCTCGGCCATCCGGGTGAAATCGAGAAGATCGTCGTCGACACCCTGCACTTCAAGGGCAACTACCCGGACAGCTGCTCGATCCAGGCCGCCTACGTGAAGGGCGGCACCGACAGCCAGATCGAAACCCAGAGCCTGTTCTGGCGCGAGTTGCTGCCGAGCCAGAAGCTGCAGATGCACCAGGAGCATGAGTTCACCGAGCAAATCAAATCCCTTGGCCCGATCACCCATGTGCGACTGAACATTTTCCCGGACGGTGGCGTCAGCCGCCTGCGCCTGTTCGGCAAACTGGCGAAGTAAGCGTCTGTTCCAACAGTTGTAGGGTGGGTTTCGGCCCACCTGACATCGGGCCGGCCCGTGCTACGGTCTGCCCTCCCACTTAGCAGCGAGCCCCCACCCGCATGCGCACACTCCAGATAGAGCCGTTGACCAAGGACGCCTTCGCCCCGTTCGGCGATGTGATCGAAACCGCTGGCAGCGACTATTTCATGATCAACAACGGTTCCACCCGCCGTTATCACCAACTGGCCACCGTGCAGACCGGGCTGCCGGAAGACAAGGCGATCATCAGCATCTTCCGCGCCCAGGCGCTGCCCATGCCGCTGACGGTACGCATGCTCGAGCGCCACCCACTGGGCAGCCAGGCGTTCGTGCCGCTGCACGGCAAGTCCTTCCTGGTGGTGGTGGCGCCCGCCAGCGATCTGCCGGACGCCGATCAGGTACGTGCGTTTCTCGCCGACGGCAGCCAGGGCGTCAACTATCACCGCGGCGTCTGGCATCACCCGATACTGGCCCTGGCGCCGGAGGATGACTTTCTGGTGGTCGATCGCAGCGGCGCGGGCAACAACTGCGACGAGCATTTCTTCGACGACGACCAGGCAATGCGGCTCGACCCGCAGCAGCAAGCAGACGAGCGCTGAGCAGCGTCGCACGAATCACGCGGCAAGCCGCCGCAGCAAAGGTAAGCAACCGTGGAAGCACATCTAACCGAATGGCTGAACCTGACGATCCGCTGGATACACATGATCGTCGGTATCGCCTGGATCGGCGCCTCGTTCTATTTCGTCTGGCTGGAAAACAACCTCAACCGGGCCAATCCGCGCGATGGGCTGTCGGGTGATCTGTGGGCGATCCACGGAGGCGGAATCTACCACCTGGAAAAGTACAAGCTCGCCCCCGAGCGCATGCCGGAAACCCTGCACTGGTTCAAGTGGGAAGCCTATTCGACCTGGCTCTCGGGCGTAGCCCTGCTGACCGTCGTCTATTACCTCAACCCGGCGCTCTACCTCGTCGCGCCGGGCAGCGAGCTGAGCCCCGCGATGGCGGTGGTGATCGGCTTCGCCTCGCTGATCGCCGGCTGGTTCGTCTACGACCTGCTCTGCAACTCGTCGTTGGGCAAACGCCCGGGCCTGCTCGGGCTCGTGCTGTTCGGCCTGATCGTCGCGGCCGCCTGGGGCTATTCGCAGCTGTTCAGCGGCCGCGCGGCCTACATTCATGTCGGCGCGCTGATCGGCACCATCATGGTCGGCAACGTGTTTCGCATCATCATGCCGGCCCAGCGTGCGCTGGTGCGCGCCATCGAGGAAAAACGCGAACCCGATCCGGAGCTGCCGGCGCGGGGGCTGCTGCGCTCGCGGCACAACAACTATTTCACCCTGCCGGTGCTGTTCATCATGATCAGCAACCACTTCCCGAGCACCTACGGCAGCCGCTACAACTGGCTGATCCTCGCCGCGATTTCGGTACTCGCCGTGCTGGTCCGTCACTACTTCAACACCCGCCACAACAGCCAGCGTTTCGCCTGGGCGCTGCCGGTAGCCGCGGTGGGTATGGTCTGCCTCGCCTTCGTCAGCGCGCCAAACCGGCAACCGGCACCGAACCTGCCGACGACGACGCCCGAACAACAGAGCATCGAACAACAGGCGGATGCCCACCCCGCCACGACAGATTTCGCCAAGGTCAGCAAGGTGATCCACGAACGCTGCACGGTCTGCCATTCGGCGAATCCGACCAGCCCTTTGTTCAGCGCCGCGCCCGGCGGGGTGATGTTCGATACCGCCGAGCAGATCCGCCAGCAAGCCGCGAAGATCCACGCCCAGTCTGTCGCGAGCCAGATCATGCCACTAGGCAACATCACCCAGATGACGCAGGAGGAACGCGACCTGCTCGGTGCCTGGATCGGTCGGGGCGCCCCCATCGACTGACCGGCGTATTCGGCGCTCGGCGTCGAAACCACAGACCGAACCGTTCTTGGAGACAAAAAAAACGCCGGCATTCGCCGGCGTTCTTCAGCGCTGCTGCAATCAGCTCGCGGCGCGCGCGGCGTCACGCAGTGCCTTGACCTGGTCGTGGTTGCGCTGCACACCCTGCAGCTGCTTTTCCACCACGGCGCGTACGTCGGGCGGCAGATCTTTTTCCAGCGCCTTGCGATAGCTCTTGAGCGCCACGTCCTCGCCACGTTCGCATTCGTTGAGAATCGCTTCGTCGTCCTTGCCGGTGAGCATGGACTTCAGATCCACCCAGCGACGGTGCATGTCGCCGCTCATGCTGGTACTGGTTTCCGGGTCGCCACCGAGCGACCGGACCAGTTGCTGAAGCTCGGCCACTGCACTGGCGCAATCCTGGGCGCGCTGGGTCATGGTGGTCTTGAGCTGCGGGCTCTTCAGGTCTTCTGCACATTCGCGAAAGCCCTTCTCGCCGTCTTTGCTGGTTTCGATCAGGTCGTTGAGTACAGAGATCGTTTCTTTGTTGTCCATCTTTTCCTCCTCGGGTATCGAACCTAACGGCCGTCATCTTGCGGCCTACCAGTTAAGTCGACTGCCCATGGCCGCCTTCGTTCAGAGATCCGGACGGCATGCGCGCCGCTGAAGCACCGTTTTGGTTCCCTTGAGAGGCTCGCGAGGCCGGTGCTAGCATGCCGCTTCGCCATCGGCAGCCGAGGCAGGGATCCCGCCCCAATGACCAGCATTCGCGAACGCAACCGGGAGCTCATCCTGCGCGCGGCCAGTGAAGAATTCGCCGAAAAGGGCTTCGCTGCGACCAAGACCAGCGATATCGCCCAGCGAGCCGGACTGCCCAAGCCCAACGTCTACTACTATTTCAAATCGAAGGAACGGCTCTACCGCGAGGTGCTGGAAAGCATCATCGAGCCGCTGCTGCAGGCCTCCAGCCCGTTCAACCAGCCGGGCCAACCCGCCGAGGTGCTACGCGCCTACATCCGCACCAAGATCCGAATTTCCCGCGAGCACGCCTGTGCATCCAAGGTATTCGCCAGCGAAATCATGCATGGCGCGCCCCACCTGTCGCCCGAGCGGGTCGAGCAGCTGAACGCACAGGCGAGCCATAACATCGCGCGGATTCAGGGCTGGATCGATGAAGGGTTGATGGCGAAGGTCGATCCTAGCCATCTGTTGTTCAGCATCTGGGCAGCGACGCAGACCTATGCCGATTTCGACTGGCAGATCTCCAGCGTCACCGGCAAGGCTTCGCTGGGCGACACCGACTACGAAGCGGCGGCCGAAACCCTCATCCGCATGGTGATCAAGGGCTGCGAGGTGCAGGACGACGTGACCGGCTGAGGTGTGGCCGGCGCCTGAGTGCCACGACCAGCGGACCAGAAGGCAGTCACGCGCGGCGCGCGGTACGCGTGTCCTGCTGCGGGGCATCCGTCACGTCCACAGCAGGTTCGCTGAAGAACTCGGTCACCTCGTCGATCTCCAACACTTCGGGCAGCTCATGCAGGTTGGAGTTGAACTCGGGGTCTTCCAGCGCTTCATCGGGCGCCGCCTTGCGCTGCCCTGCCGACGGCCTGAATGGGCTGATCAGGTCCCAATCCGCATCCAGCGAGAAGCTGTCGAGGTCCAGACCGGTGTACTCGGTCTCTTCAGGCGCTTCTTGTTTCGGCGGCTCGAGTATTTCCTCCAGAAGCGGCAGGCTGGCCGGAGGCCGAATCGCATCGAGTTGCACGTCGCTGACACCCAGTTCACGTGCCCGGGCCAGCTCCTGCGCAAAGGCCGGCCCGTCACCCAGCTCGCTCAGCACTTCCAGCAGTTTCAGGCGCATCGCATTGCGGGTCGGCTCGACCAGCAGCGCTGCCTCGAGGGTATGACGGGCCTGCTTGTAACGCCCGTAGGCCATGTACAGGCGGGCCGCGTCCAGGGCATCGCTGGCTGAAGGCAATCCTCTGGGCGGTACCGGCTCCGCCGCTACCTGAGCTACGTGGGGTTCGGCAACCGGAACCGGTTGTTCGGGCTGGACCTCGAGCCTATCGAATGGGTCGTCCTTGCTCGGCTCTTCGACGGCATCGACCGGCTCCGCCGTCCGACGCCGAGTGGTGACCGTTGCAGGAACCGGCTCAGGCGTCTGCTCGGCCGAGCGGCGCGAACGCCAGAACAGGCCGCTCAGTGCCAGCAGCAGGACAAGCACTGCGAGCCAGAGCCGCCAGTCCCCCGGAAGAGCATCGTCACGAGCCGGCGATATCGCGGCTTCGACCTCAGCGATCGCTGGCGCAGCGGGCTGGACAGCCTTCGGCGCGGAGGCCTGGCGAACTTTCGCGAGCTGCTGGGTCAGTTGGACCAGCAGCCGGTCCCGCTCCTCGACCATGGCCATCAGCTCATCGAGACGCACCTGGAACGCCTGGATCTGGTCACGTAAGTCATCTCGCACGCCCTGCTCGATCGCGACCTGCTCGTCGAGCTTGCGCTGCTCAGCCAATAGGCGAACGATCTCATCCTCAGCAGACGGCATCGTCTCGACCGCAGGCGTCACGGCCGGCTGCGTCACGCGCTCGGCCATCGTTGCCGGCCCGCCAAGCTCGACCCGATCGGGCAGCAGCAGGCTGGTGCCGGAGAGCAGGCGCGACACGTCGCCCGCCGCGAAGGCCTGAGGATTGAGCGCATGGATGTCGCGAATCAGTCGTTCGACGCTCGCCGCGCTGCCATCGGCGCTCAAGCGATGGGCGATGAGCCAGAGACTGTCGCCTCGGCGCACTGCGTAACGCTGACCGAGCGATGCCGCAGGCGCGGCCTGGGGAGCTGGCGTAGCTGTCGCTGATACCACTGGCGACGCCTCACGAAGCGGACGCACAGGCGCCGTCTGCGGGACCGGCGGCACCCAGGAAGCCATGGTTTCGATCGGATCGAGCAGCACGGTATATTCGCGCAGCAGCGTCCCGTTCGGGCGGACCAGCTCGACGATGAAATTCAGGTAGGGTTCGCGAATCGGAGCCGACGTGGTGACCCGGATACTGCCGTCGCTGCCCCGCAGCTGAGTGGAGAAGCGCAGGTCCATCAGGTGCTGCGGATAATCGACACCCGAGCGGGCAAACACGCTCGGCGAGGCCAGGCTCACCTTGATCTCGGATGCGTCCAGCCCCTGCACGTCGAGCAGCTGGATTTCCGCGTCGAGCGGCTGATGCAGGGCCGAACGCAACGTGATGTCACCCATGCCCAGGGCCCACGCCCCGCCCGGAAAGCCGAGCGTGCCAAGCAGACAGATGAGCGAAGAAAACAAGCGCGCCATATGAAGCTTTCTCCAATGCCGTCATGGCGCCCCTGAGGACCAGGTACCGACAACTGCGGACATTCAGGTAATCGACCCGCGCCGCCCGGACAGCATAGCGAGACACAGATCACACTTTACCACTTTTTTTATGGCTAACAGCCACCACTGATCGAGTCGCCCATTCGTTCGCGATATCGGCAACAATCGAAACACCCTGGATACCATCCGTCGCCCATGCGGCCATAACAATTACCCGGAGCCCTCCCATGACCCTCGATCCGCACCGCCTGCTTCGCGAACTCTTCGACGTCGCTATCGAAGCCGCTCACCCGCGAGACACGCTGCCTCCACATCTACCCGCGGATCGCAGCGGCCGTGCCATCGTGATCGGCGCCGGCAAGGCTGCGGCCGCCATGGCGCAAGCTATCGAGGCCTGCTGGGAAGGTGAACTGCATGGGCTGGTCGTGACGCGTTACGGGCATGGCGCGCCGTGCAGCCGGATAGAAGTAGTCGAGGCAGCACATCCGGTCCCGGACGATGCCGGCGAGCGGGTCGCCCGCCGCGTCCTCGAATTGGTCAGCGGGCTGAAGGACACTGACAAGGTCGTCTTCCTTCTTTCCGGTGGCGGCTCCTCGCTGCTGGCCCTCCCAGCCGAAGGCATCACGCTGGCCGACAAGCAGGCGATCAACAAGGCCCTGCTGCGCAGCGGCGCGGCCATCGACGAGATGAATTGCGTGCGAAAGCACCTTTCGGCCATCAAGGGAGGCCGTCTGGCCCGGGCCTGCTGGCCGGCCAGCCTGTATACCTATGCGATCTCGGACGTGCCGGGGGACCAACCCACGGTCATCGCGTCCGGCCCGACGGTCGCAGATCCGACCACCTCAGCCGACGCCTTGGCGATTCTTACCCGCTACGCCATCGATGTGCCGACGAACGTTCGCGCCTGGCTTGAAGACCCGCGCTCGGAAACGCTCAAGCCTGGCGATCCTTACCTTTCCCGAAGCCACTTCCAATTGATCGCGACCCCCCAACAGTCGCTAGAAGCCGTAGCCGCCTATGCCCGCGAAGCAGGACTGACGCCCTTGATACTCGGTGACCTCGAAGGCGAGTCACGTGAAGTAGCCAAGGTTCACGCCGGCATTGCCCGGCAGATCGTGCTGCATGGCCAACCAATAGCAATGCCCTGCGTGATCCTCTCCGGCGGCGAGACCACCGTGACAGTCCGAGGCAATGGACGCGGCGGGCGCAACGCGGAATTTCTCCTCAGCCTGACCGAGAATTTGGCGGGAATGCCGGGGGTTTATGCGCTAGCCGGCGATACGGATGGCATCGACGGCTCGGAGGACAATGCCGGCGCCATCATGACGCCGGAAAGCCATGCGCGCGGCGAGGCGCTGGGCCTCGATGCCGCTGCGGAGCTGGCGAACAACAACGGCTACGGCTACTTCGCCAGGCTCGACTCGCTGGTGGTCACTGGGCCGACCCGCACCAACGTCAACGACTTTCGCGCCATCATCGTTCTGCCTCGGTGAACCGAGGCCCGGGAGCTATCCGCCGGTCTGACGCGGATTCTGCTCTTGCGGATAGCGGTGCTCTTCGGTGACTTGGCCGTTTTCGTAGACTTTCACCACGGCTGTCCGCAGCTTCATGTAATCGCGCGTCTCGGCCAGGATGTCGTCGCGGCTGGACGCCTCGATTAGCGCGCGCGCATCGCCCTCCTCGCGCAGGACCCAACGGTCGTTGTCCCGGCTGATGACCTCATAGTGCTGCATGGTGGCTCTCCTGTATGGGTACGCCTCGTTAGAGCAACAAGGGCCGCTCGCCGTTCGTAAGCACGGACCGCCGGCGCTGGCGGCTCTTTAACGAGGCGCCTGCACACATATATAAAAGACAACTAACTTGCTGTTACCGCTTCGCTTGAAATAGCACTTTGATAGTTCTCCCAAACCACCGTTTCGTCTGTGATTTCACCGCGCCATAGCACTACTACGCATAGGGAAAACCATTCGTCCGCTGTTGAAACGCGTCGTGAACTCCTGCTCGCCTAAGCCCCTCTGAAATCGTGAAGGCTGGATAAAGTTGTATCAGCCCCTTTAGTTCTCTATCCACCGAGGAGACAAAAGAAATGGCAAATAACAACCCTGGCAATTTCGCAAACGATCGCGAGAAAGCATCCGAAGCCGGTAAGAAAGGCGGAAGCAACAGCGGCGGCAACTTCGCGAACGATCGTGAAAAAGCCTCCGAAGCCGGCAAGAAAGGCGGGCAGAACAGCCACGGCGGCGGCAGAAACAGCTGAGCCGAAGGCTTACCCGCGAAACTAACCAACGTCCCTATCCAAGAGGAGAAACGACATGGCTAACAACAACCCCGGCAATTTCGCGAACGATCGCGAAAAAGCATCCGAAGCAGGCAAGAAAGGCGGTCATAACAGCGGCGGTAACTTCGCCAATGACCGTGAAAAGGCCTCCGAAGCAGGCAAGAAAGGCGGCCAGAATAGCCACGGCGGCGGCCGTAGCAGCTAATCGCCAGAAAATAGGGCAGAGGCTCAAGGCCTCTGCCCTATTTTCGTCTGTAAATTAGCGCCGAGCTAAATCGACTCTTTGCTTAAACCAATTTGCAATCAAAGTTTGTAATTTATAGCTCAGCCAAATATCCAAAACATCGCTACTGAATACTATTAATGTTTACTCGGAGACAAAAGTGTCCTCCCGACTCAATCCTGGCGATCAAGCCGAGCCCGGAACTTCCGGTACCGGTGAGAATATTTGTCCGCGCTGCGCTGGAAGTGATCGTCTGGCGAACCGCGACTGTGCAAATTGCGGCGGAACGGGCAAGATAATCGAGGGCATCGGCGGCGCGTGAGGCATGCCCTCCAAGACAAGGAGCCAGCATGACGTCCCTCCCCGACGACCGCATCATCCGGAGTTTGCTCGACACCGATTTCTACAAGCTGACGATGATGCAGGCCATCCTGCACCACTACCCCGACGCCGAGGTGGAGTGGGCCTTTCGCAGCCGCACGCGAGAAGATCTCACCCCTCACCTTGAAGCGATTCGCGCCCAGGTCCGCGCTTTGGCCGATCTGCGGCTGAACGATGCCGAGCAGGCCTTCCTCGAAAGCATTCCCTTCATGAAACCGGACTTCATCCGCTTCCTGCGGCTGTTCCGCTTCAACATGAATTATGTGGAGGTTGAGAGCGAAGCCGGTGAGCTGGTGATACGCCTGCGCGGCCCCTGGCTGCATATCATTCTGTTCGAAGTCCCGTTACTGGCGATCGTCAGCGAGGTGCGCAACCGGGCGTGCTACCCGGACGCCACCGCCGACCAGGCGCGTGATCGGTTGCTGGAAAAATTCGATTGGCTGCGCCAGGAGGCCAGCGAAGAAGAACTGCGTGGCTTCAAGGTGGCCGATTTCGGTACCCGGCGGCGTTTTTCCTATGCGGTGCAGGAAAGCATCGTGCAGACCATGAAGGAACAGTTCCCCGGCCGCTTCGTCGGCACCAGCAACGTACACCTGGCCAGAACCCTTGACCTCAAGCCGATGGGCACCATGGCCCATGAATGGATCATGGCGCACCAGCAGCTCGGACCACGGCTGATCGACAGCCAACGCGCGGCATTGGAATGCTGGGTGAAGGAATACCGTGGCGCCCTGGGTACGGCGCTGACCGACTGCATCACCATGGATGCCTTTCTCGCCGATTTCGATCTTTACTTCGCCAAGCTTTTCGATGGCCTGCGCCACGACTCCGGCGACCCGATCGAGTGGGCCAACAAGGCCATCGCCCACTACAAGCGCCTGGACATCGACCCGATGACCCGCAGCCTGGTGTTCTCCGATGGGCTCGACTTCCAACGCGCGCTGTCTATCTACCGAGCCCTGAACGGACGCATCAAGACCAGCTACGGCATCGGCACCCAGCTCACCTGCGACCTGCCCGGCGTGGAGCCGACCAACATCGTGATCAAGATGATCGGCTGCAACGGCTATCCGGTGGCGAAGATTTCCGACTCCCCCGGCAAGAGCATGTGCCGCGACGAGGCCTTTCTCAGTTACCTGCGCCACGTCTTCAACGTACCGCAGGCGTGAGCAAACACTGGGCGGATCAGCCCGTCTCACCCACCTGAACCACCAGCTTGCCGAAATTTCGCCCCTCGAGCAGCCCGATGAATGCGTCGGGCGCCTGCTCCAGCCCCTCCACACGATGCTCGCGGTACTTGATGCGGCCCTCGGCATACCAGGCGCTCATGTCGCGGTAGAACTCGTCGTAACGATCGCCGTAATCCGCCCAGATGATGAAGCCCTGCATGCGCATGCGCTTGCGCAGCAGCGTGTTCAGCAGCAGCGGCAGGCGATCGGGCCCCTCCGGCAGCGCGGTGCTGTTGTACTGCGCGACCACGCCGCAGACCGGCACCCGAGCTCCGGTATTGAGCAGCGGCAGTACCGCATCGAAGACCCGGCCACCGACGTTTTCGAAGTAGACATCGATACCTTGGGGACAGGCTTGCGCCAGCTGTTCGGCGAGGTCCTCGTGGTGATGATCGATGCAGGCGTCGAAGCCCAGCACCTCGACAGCGTGGCGGCACTTCTCCTCGCCTCCCGCGACCCCGATCACGCGACACCCCTTGAGCTTGCCGATCTGTCCGACGGTGGCACCCACCGGCCCAGTGGCGGCGGCGACCACCAGCGTTTCGCCGCTTTTCGGCTGTCCAATGTCCAGCAATCCCATATAGGCGGTGAAGCCCGGCATGCCAAGCACGCCCAAGGCATGGGACGGATGAGGCATGTTCGGATCGAGCTTGACCAGACCCTTGCCGTCGGACAGTGCGTAGTCCTGCCAGCCGCTGGCACCGAGCACCCAGTCGCCAACCGTGAAATCTGGATGTCGCGATTCGGCGACCCGGCTCACGGTACCGCCGACCATCACGTCGCCGACCTGCATGGGCGGGGCATAGGACGGCGCATCGCTCATCCGCCCGCGCATGTAGGGGTCCAGGGACAGGTAGACGGTCCGCAGCAGCACTTGCCCAGCCTGCGGGCTCGGACGCGGCGCGGTTTCCAGCCGGAAGTTCTCCGCCTTCGGCGCGCCGTGGGGCCGGGAAGCGAGATGGATGCTGCGGTTGTGCTCGGTGCTCTGGTTCATTGCCGCTCCTCCTGCGCACCGCGCCGGGATGGCGCGGTGCCGATGCAGTAGTGATCGCGGCAGCAGGGCTGCGTTCCCGGGCGGAACGTGGCAGCGAGATCACCCGGCACGACAGCGCCGTGCCGGGTCAGGCTCAACGGGCGTCGATCTGGCCCTGAAGGTTGACGATCTGGCTTTGCAGCGTATTGATGCTACGGGTCATCTGCGCGCGGAAGGCGTCGAATTCGCTGGTGTTGGTGCTAGGCGCGGGACGGTTGTCGATCTCGCTGCGCAGCACCAGCAGGTCCTGCTCCAGACGGCTGATCGCCTGGGTCTGGCTGGCTTGCTGACCGCCCTGCTGCTTGAGCGACGCCACCTGCTTGTTCAGGCCCTCGATGCTCACCTCGAGCTTGCTCTGGCCGGCCAGCGCCGACTTGAGCGCCGCCTGCTCGCCACCCACGACCTTGAGCTCCTCGCCCAGCTTGGCGAGCGCGCCTTGCTGGTTCTTGAGCTCGCCGGAAAGCTGCTCGAGCCGCGCGCCCAATTCCTCGGCGCGCTTGTTCTGCCCGCTCTGCAGACCGGTCACGCTCTTCTGCTCGGTGCTGAAGGCCTGTTGCTGCTGAGTCAGGGTCGCGACCTGCTGCTCGAGCTGCTTGATGCGCAGCTTTACCGCCTCGCTCTCGCTGGTGACATTCGACTCCGTCGCCACCACCTTGCCGGAAATATCCCGGAGCCTGCCGTTGGCGTCTTCGCTGATGCGGGCGAAGCTGTCCTGGGTCGCCACCAGCTGCATCTCCAGCATGGCGATCTGCTGGAAGCTCCACCAGCCGAGCCCGCCGAGGGCGATCAACAGAGCCAGCACCATCGCCCAGAGCGCGCCGGTAGCGGCGGACTTGCGCTTCTGTCGAGGCGCGCGGGGTTCGTCCCTGCGCTCGTTGCGACGCTTGCCTACCGGCTCCAGCTCAGGCTCCGGATAGGGCGTGTCGCGATCGCGATCAGCTCGAAGGCTAGGGATGTTATCCAGGTCGTCGTCGGAATCGTTACGCATTGGGCACCATCGAGGCGAGCGAAAAAAATGACGCGCAGTATAACGCTTTGCATGCCGCCCTTCAGCGCCACGGCGCCGCTACCGGGCGCAGGACACAAAGAACGTGACCTGACTAGCTGTCCGCCACCAGCCAGTTGCCCGCCGAGCCGACCAGCTGGCGCGTCAGGTCGGCCAGCAGCTCGCCTCCGTTGCGCCAGTAATGCCAATAGAGCGGAACGTCGATGTACCTGTCCGGCAGCACGTCGACCAGCTCGCCGCGCGCCAGCTCCCCACGCACCTGATACTCGGGTACCAGCCCCCAACCCAGACCGCTCTCCAGCAGCCGGACGAACCCCTCGGACGACGGACACAGATGGTGGATGAAGCCACCGGTGATTCCCAACGCCGCCAGGTAGCGATGCTGCAACTGATCGTCGGGGCCGAAAACGATCGCCGGCGCGCGGGTTAAGACGTCAGCCGTCGGTGCGCCGTCGAAATGCCGTGCCAGGAACGCCGGGCTGGCCAGGGCGCGATAACGCATCGCGCCGAGGAACTGGCTGCGCGCGCCAGCCAGCGCCGGCTCGGCGGCACAGACACAGGCGGCGACCTCGCCGGCACGCATCCGTTTCAGCCCCACGTCCTGATCGACCACAACATGGTCGATTAGGACCTGGTAACGGGCGCAAAATGGCGCCACCGCAGCGGCCCACCAGGTGGCCAGGCTGTCGGCATTGAGTGCGATGCGCAGACGCTCCGGCAGGCGGTTTTCATCGAGCGCCGGGACTTGCCCCTGCAGGTCGCGCTCGAGCAGCCGAACCTGTTGCACATGGTTGAGCAGCCGGCGGCCCAGCTCGGTTGGCTGTGGCGGGGTCGCGCGCAGCAGTACCGGTTGGCCGACCCGCGCCTCGAGCATCTTGATGCGCTGCGATACGGCCGATTGGGACAGACCCAGCGCCCCGGCAGCGCGCTCGAATCCAGCCTGCTCGACCACGGCGGCGAGCGCGGTCAGCAGCTTGTAATCGAACATCAGATTTCCTTATACAACTTGAGCAATATTTGTTTCCCTTATAACGCGCCCCTACCCAGACTCGCCAGCATCTTTTCCAAGGCTGACCCAACATGACTGGCGAAACCCGACTCGCAACACTGCTGCGCACGCTGCAGCCCGAACTGCATCCTGGCTGCTATGTCTTCTGCACCCTCGACGCGAGCAGGTCGCTGCCAGCCGAGATCCAGCCACTGGCCAGCCTGCGCGAACGCGAGGGTCTATCCGTGGTCCTGCCACAAGGCCAGGCCGACCAGTTGGGGCTGAGCTACGAGTACCTGGCTCGCTGGATCACCCTCCAGGTGCACTCCTCGCTCGCCGCCGTGGGTCTTACCGCGACGTTTTCGACCGCGCTGGCCACGGCCGGCATCAGCTGCAACGTCATCGCGGGCTATCACCACGACCATCTGTTCGTGGCGGAGCACGAGGCGCAACGCGCGCTCGATGTGCTGCTCGAGCTGTCGGAGCAGCCCCGATGAACCCACTACTGCAGAGCTACTTCAACGGCTTGTTGATCGCCGCAGGGCTGATCATGGCGATCGGTGCGCAGAACGCCTTCGTGCTCGCCCAGAGCCTGCGCCGCGAACATCATCTGCCAGTCGCGGCCTTGTGCATCGTTTGCGACATCCTGCTGGTCTGCGCCGGCGTGTTCGGCCTGGCGGCACTGATCGCCCAGAGCACGCTGCTGGAAAACCTGGCGCGCTGGGGCGGCACCGCCTTCCTGCTCTGGTACGGGACCCTGGCGCTGCGCCGCGCCTTGCGCCCCAGCGCATTGCAGCAACAGGACGCCGCACCGCGCTCGCGCCGAGCCGTGTTGCTGGCAGCCCTGGCCGTGACACTGCTCAATCCGCATGTGTACCTCGACACGGTGGTGCTGATCGGCTCGCTCGGTGCCCAGCAGCCCGAGCCCGGCGCCTTCACCCTTGGTGCAGCGAGTGCCTCGACGCTCTGGTTCCTGACGCTTTCGCTCGGCGGCGCCTGGCTCGCGCCCTGGCTGGCGAAACCGCTGACCTGGCGAGTTCTGGATCTGGGCGTAGCCAGCATGATGTACGCGATCGCCTATCAGCTGGTCACCCAATAACCGCTCGCCAGAGGAACGCCTCTGTCCATCGATGGTCCACGCAAGGCGCAGCCAGCATCTGTCGATGGCACAGGCTCGCGTCTCCAGAGACGCCCTGGCCCGGCTTTTCCACACAGTTGCCGCGTGGTTTAGCCACCGGTCGGGTGCTATGATCCAGAGCTCGCGAGCAAGGAGCGAACGCTCCGGCCCGCCTGTTCGGCCGACCGTGAACGGCCAGAGACTGCGCAAGCATGCAGCAAGGTAAGGGAGTCAGCGGAAACGGGCGAGAATAAGCCCGTAACCACCGGCGCAGCAGTAAACACGCGCTTCCTTTGCCCGCCGCATCAATCCTCGATACCTGAGCAGGAGATACACCATGGCTTTCGAATTGCCGCCGCTGCCTTACGAAAAGAACGCCCTTGAGCCGCACATTTCCGCCGAGACCCTGGATTTTCACCATGGCAAGCATCACCAGGCCTACGTGACCAATCTGAACAACCTGATCCCGGGCACCGAGTTCGAAGGCAAGGATCTGGAAACCATCATCAAAACCTCCACCGGTGGCATCTTCAACAACGCCGCCCAGGTCTGGAACCACACCTTCTTCTGGAACTGCATGTCGCCCAACGGCGGCGGCCAGCCGACCGGTGAACTGGCCGACGCAATCAATGCGGCCTTCGGTTCGTTCGATACGTTCAAGGAAGAGTTCACCAAGACTGCCATCGGCACCTTCGGCTCCGGCTGGGCCTGGCTGGTGAAGAAGCCCGACGGCAGCGTCGGCCTCGCCAGCACCGGCGGTGCAGGTAACCCCATGACCGACGGCGCCAAGCCGCTGCTGACCTGCGATGTGTGGGAACACGCCTACTACATCGACTACCGCAACGCCCGTCCGAAGTTCGTCGAGGCGTTCTGGAACCTGGTCAATTGGGACTTCGTCGCGAAGAATTTCGCGGGTTGATCCCTGGGCATCTCCGGATGCCGCTGCTGCAGCCCATCCGGGATGCAGCCCAGAAATGCCCGCAGCGATGCGGGCATTTTGCTTTTTGGCGCACCGCCAACTTCCCTTTGAACCTAGCGATCCCCGAACGACAACCGGCCAACTATTCGACGGAATACTGACGTCAACTGTTGAGCCAAATTCGCGATTGCCACATCCTTCCCGCTCCGCTCGTTTTGGCGCACCTCGTCCACCATACCGGTCGATGCTCATGATGGCGCTTTGACGATCGTCACTGCATTACCAATACTCATGAAGCGGGCCTGGGAAAAGGAACCATCTGTGAAGTTGGAATCGCGTAGTAGCCTGTCACGAAAACTCTTGCGCGGAGTGCTGCTTTCGGCCCTTGCCGTCGGACTGGTGCTCAGCTGCGCCCAGATACTGTTCGATGCCTACAAGACGCGCGGCGTGATCGAGGCCGAGGCCCAGCGCATCCTGCGCATGTCTCGCGATCCTTCGACCCAAGCGCTGTACAGCCTGGACCGCGAAATGGGCACGCAGGTCATGGAAGGCCTGTTCCAGCACGAATCGATACGCGTCGCCTCCATCGGCCACCCCGCCGAAGCGCCATTGGCGCTAAAGACCCGCCCACTGATAAAGCTCCCGACCCGCTGGCTGACCGACCCCGTGCTCGGCGAGCAGCAGACCTTCACCATTCCTCTGGTGGGTCGCCCACCGCACAACGAATACTACGGCGAGCTGGCCATCACCCTGGATACCGGGCGCTACGGACAGCAGTTCATCAACAACTCGGTGGTGATTTTCATCGCCGGAACCCTCCGCGCGCTGGCGCTGGGGCTCGTGCTTTACCTCATCTACCAGTGGCTGCTCACTCGCCCGCTGATGGCCATCATCGAGAATCTGGTACGGATCAACCCCGACCGCCCCGGCGAGCACAAGCTGCCGATGATCAGGGGGCACGAGCAGAACGAACTGGGGCTCTGGGTGAACACCGCCAATGGCCTGCTCGCCTCGATAGACCAGAACATGAACCTGCGTCGGGAGGCGGAGGACAGCCTGGCGCGCATGACTCAGTTCGACTTCCTCACCGGCCTGCCGAACCGCCAGCATCTGCAGCGCCAGCTCAACCAGATCCTCGATGAGGCGGGACGCACGCAGCGTTGCGTCGCCGCGCTGTGCCTGGGCCTGGACGATTTCAAGGGCATCAACGAGCAGTTCAGCTATCAGATAGGCGACCGGTTGCTGGTGGCGCTGGCTGACCGGCTGCGTGAGCAGAACGGTCGGATAGTCGCCTTTGCACGGCTGGGCGGCGATCAGTTCGCGATGATCAAGGCCGAGATCGAACAGCCCTACGAGGCCGCCGAGCTCGCCCAGCAGCTGCTCGACGCGCTGGATGCGCCGATCATGCTCGACAACCACGTCATCCGCGTGCGTGCCACCATCGGCATCACCCTGTTCCCCGACGACGGGGACAGTGCGGAAAAACTGCTGCAAAAGGCCGAGCAGACCATGACCCTGGCCAAGAGCCGCTCGCGCAACCGCTATCAGTTCTACGTCGCCAGCATCGACAGCGAAATGCGGCGGCGCCGGGAGCTGGTCAAGGATCTGGGCGAAGCGCTGCAGCTGGGGCAGTTCTTCCTCGTCTACCAGCCCCAGGTCGATTACCGGCTCAATCGGGTCAACGGCGTCGAGGCGCTGATCCGCTGGAAACACCCGGAACGTGGTCTGGTCCCCCCCGATCAGTTCATTCCGCTGGCCGAGCAGAACGGTAGCATCCTGGCGATTGGCGAATGGGTGCTGGACCAGGCCTGCCGGCAATTGCGCGAGTGGCACGAGGAAGGCTTCGTCGGCCTGCGCATGGCGGTCAATCTTTCTACCGTTCAACTGCACCATGCCGAACTGCCCAGACTGGTGAGCAATCTCATGCAGGTGCACCGGCTGCCGCCAGAGTCTCTGGAGCTCGAAGTCACCGAAACCGGCCTGATGGAAGATATTTCCGCTGCGGCGCAGAACCTGCACAGCCTGCGACGCTCGGGTGCGCTGATCGCCATCGACGACTTCGGCACCGGCTACTCGTCCCTGAGCTACTTGAAGAGCCTGCCGCTGGACAAGATCAAGATCGACCGCAGCTTCGTCCAGGACATCGCGCCTGAAGGCGGCGACGCGACCATCGTCAACGCCATCGTTCAACTGGCGCGAAGCCTGAACATGCAGGTGATCGCGGAAGGCGTCGAGACAGCCGAACAGGAAGCCTACCTGATCGCCCAGGGATGCCATGAGGGCCAAGGCTTCTATTACAGCAAGCCTCTGCCGGCCCGTGAGCTCACCCAGTACCTGAACCAGCCCCGCCCGGCCGCCGTCGGGTGATTCCGCCCCTGTACTGACCCCATCGGCGTCACCTCGCTACGGTGTCCCCGCCCCCCCAGTTGCAGGCGCAACGCAACCGCGCCCTTTGCACAAAATGAAAATCTTTCGCATTATGTCTCGCATCCAGCAGAGCACCCCGCTCTATCTGGCCGGGCATGCCTGTCGTGCCTGCCTCGTTCTTGCGACCCGAGTCGAAGCGAAGTGACCCGCTGCCGTCGGTTCAACCGCAGGGCCTGGCCGTTTTACCGACATTTCTATCCCTTCGAAGCAAAGGAATACGCCATGCTACGCACTCCCTCATGGGCTACTGCCAGCCTGTTGGCCGCTGCCATCACCCTCGCTGGCTGCGGCGATGAAAAGGAAGCCACCAACCAGGCTGCACCTGCACCGGCCACTACCGAAAGCCAGCCGGCCCAGGCAGCGGCGCAGCCGGACCAGGAGGCGATCAAGGCGGTAGTCCTGCATTACGCCGAACTGGCCCATGCGACGTTCAGCGACGCCCACAGCACCGCCGTGGACCTGCAGAAGGCCGTCGAAGCCCTGCTCGCCGATCCGACCGAAGACACCCTGCAGGCCGCCCGCAAGGCCTGGGTAGCGGCGCGCGTTCCCTACATGCAGACCGAAGTGTTCCGCTTCGGCAACACCGTGGTCGACGACTGGGAAGGTCAGGTCAACGCCTGGCCGCTCGATGAAGGCCTGATCGACTACGTCGCCGACGATTACCAGCACGCGCTGGGCAACCCGGGCGCCCAAGCCAACATCATCGCCAACCGCGAGATCCAGGTCGGCGAAGACGTCATCGACGTCAACGAGATCACCGCCGAGAAGCTCGCCAGTCTGAACGAACTGGGCGGTTCCGAAGCCAACGTCGCCACGGGTTACCACGCCATCGAATTCCTGCTCTGGGGCCAGGACCTCAACGGCACCGCTCCCGGCGCCGGCGAACGCCCGGCTACCGATTACGTCGAAGGTGACGGCTGCACGGGCGGCAATTGCGACCGCCGCCGCACCTACCTGAAAGCAGCCACCGACCTGCTGGTCAGCGACCTCGAGGAAATGGTCGGCCAGTGGGCGCCAGGCCAGGACAACTACCGCGCCACCCTCGAATCCGAACAACCGGAGAACGGCCTGCGCAAGATGCTCTTCGGCATGGGCAGCCTGTCGCTCGGCGAACTGGCCGGCGAGCGCATGAAGGTCGCACTCGAAGCCAACTCCACCGAAGACGAACACGACTGCTTCAGCGACAACACCCACAATTCCCACTTCTATAACGGCAAGGGCATCCGCAACGTCTACCTGGGCGAATACCGCCGCGTGGACGGGAGCACATTGAGCGGTGCCAGCCTGGCCTCGCTGGTCAACGCAGCCAATCCTGAAGTGGACAAGACCCTGCAGGCCGACCTGGAAGACACCGAAGCCAAGCTGCAGGCACTGGTCACCAGTGCCGAGAACGGCGAGGCCTTCGACCAGCTGATCGCGGCCGAGAACACCGAAGGGCAGGAGAAGGTCCGTGACGCCATCGCGGCGCTGGTCAAGCAGACCGGCTCCATCGAACAGGCCGCGGCGGCCCTTGGCATCAGCGACCTGAACCCCGACACCGCCGATCACGAATTCTGATCGACGCCGCCCGGAGCAGCGCCGGGCGGACCCGCGGCACCGCGCCGCACCGAGGTTGGATTGGCGCACTGCCTGGCTTTGCCGGCAGTGTGCCCAATTCGCGCAACTCGAAATGCAAATCCCTCTTATTCAATGACGGTTAGCCTGCTAAGCTTGCCGCCCTCTTCACTGCTGGGCATCCCGATGCGTCCGCTGTTTCGCTGCTCGTTCCTGCTTCTGGCGCTGGCGTTGGCCGGCTGCGGCGAACAGGCTCCACGCTTCGATAGCGCCGAGCCGGGCGAGGCACTCTCGGGCGGCAGTACCACGGTCAACCGCAGCGATCACAACGCGTTCTCGATGCCCTCGGCCAACCTAGCGCCAACGAGGCGGCTCGACTTCAGCGTCGGCAACAGTTTCTTCCGCAGCCCCTGGGTCATCGCACCGGCCACCACCACCGCGCGTGACGGGCTGGGCCCATTGTTCAACACCAATGCCTGCCAGAACTGCCATATCAAGGACGGCCGCGGCCATCCGGCCGATGCGCAGGCGGCGAATGCCGTCTCGATGCTGGTGCGCGTATCGCAACCGGCCAGCAGCGAAGAACATGCGGCGATGCTCGAGCGCCTGGGCAATCGCCCCGACCCGGTGTACGGCGCCCAGCTGCAGGACATGTCGATACCCGGCGTGGCGCCCGAGGCGCGAATCCGCCTGGAATACACCTATTCGAGCGTGACCTTTGCCGACGGCACCGAAGTCGAACTGCGCACCCCGCAGCTGAAGATCGACCCGCTCGGCTACGGCCCCTTCCACCCGGACACCGAGTTCTCCGCACGGATCGCGCCGCCGATGATCGGCCTCGGGCTGCTCGAAGCCATCGCTCCGGCCGACATCCTCGCCCTGGCCGATCCCGACGACCGCAACGGAGATGGCATCTCTGGCCGCCCCAACCTCGTCTGGAACGAGGAAACCGGCCAGGTGGAGCTGGGTCGCTTCGGCTGGAAGGCCGGCCTGCCCACGCTCAATCAGCAGAACGCCCAGGCCTTCGCCATCGACATGGGCCTGACCAACCGCATCTTTCCCCACGACGATTGCACCGAGGCCCAGATCGACTGCCGCCGAGCAATCAACGGCGGCGAACTGGAAGTCAGCGACAACATCCTCGCCGCCGTCCTGTTCTATACCCGCAACCTGGGCGTGCCGATGCGCCGCAAGGTCGACGATCCCCAGGTGCTGGCCGGCAAGGGCCTGTTCCATCAGGCCGGCTGCCAGCGTTGCCATACGCCGCAGTTCACCACCGCGGCCGACGCCGCAGAGCCGGAACTGGCCAGCCAGGTAATCCGCCCCTATACCGATCTGCTGCTGCACGACATGGGCGAGGGGCTGGCGGACAATCGCGGCGAGTTCCAGGCCACGGGCCGGGAATGGCGTACCGCGCCGCTGTGGGGGATCGGCCTGACCGAGGCCGTCAGCGGCCACACCCAGTTTCTGCATGACGGGCGGGCGCGCTCCCTGCTCGAGGCCATCCTCTGGCACGGTGGCGAGGCCGAGGCGGCCCGCCAACAGGTGCTGGGCTTCGACGCGCAGCAACGAGCCGCCCTGCTCGCCTTTCTCGAATCTCTTTAACATCGGGCCGTTTGCGGCCGGTCTGGTGCCACGCGTGAGGAGTCATCATGAACAGCAACCGTAACCTTCGCGCCCTGTGCCTGGCCTGGCTGGCAGGCGCCGTGCTCGCTGGCTGCTCCCAGCCGGATCCGATGGGCCAGACCAGCGCCGCGATAGCGGACGGCGTCCTGCTGCCGGCCTATCGCGAGTGGGCCGAAACCGACCGGCGCCTGGCCTCCAGCGCCCATGCCTATTGTGCGGGAAACCAGTCTCTGGACGAAGCACGCCAGGCCTACGTGCATGCGCAACTGGCCTGGGCCGGCCTGCAGCCGCTACTGATCGGCCCCATGGGAGAAGGCAACCTGGCCTGGCAGGTGCAGTTCTGGCCAGACAAGAAGAATCTGGTGGCTCGCCAGGTTGGCGGCCTGCTCAAGAGCAAGCCGCAACTGAGCCGCAATGACCTGGCAAGCGCCAGCGTGGTGGTCCAGGGGCTCACCGCCTACGAGTACGTTCTGTTCGACAAGGACATCGATCTGCAGCAGCCGGCCACCCGCGAACAATACTGCCCGCTGCTGATGGCCATCGGCGAACACCAGCAGACTCTCTCGGCCGGTATCGTCGAACAGTGGGCGGCCAAGGACGGCATGGCCACCCAACTCAAGCGCTTTCCCAGCGAGCGCTATGCCGAATCAAGCGAGGCCATTGCCGAGCTGCTGCGAGTGGACGTGACCGCCCTCGATGCACTGAAGAAAAAGCTGGGCACACCGCTGGGTCGCCAGAGCAAGGGCCAGCCACAGCCGTACCAGGCCGAAGCCTGGCGCAGCGACACCTCGCTGGCCAGTCTCGAAGCCGCCATCAGTGGCGCGCAGCGGCTCTGGGAAGGCACCAACAAGGACGGCCTCAGGGCCCTGCTGGGCGATGATCAGGCCGAGTTGGCCGAGCGCATCGACGACGCCTTCGCCACCACCCACCGCCATTTCGCCGAGATTGGCAAGCCGCTCAACGTGCTGCTCGCCGACGAGGCGGGGCGCAACGCCCTCAACGCGCTGTATGACGACCTCAACGCGCTGCATCGTCTGCATCAGGGCGAGCTCGCACAGGCGCTGGGTATCCAGATCGGCTTCAACGCACACGACGGAGATTGACCATGAAGCGCCGCGCTTTCCTCGGTTTCGGCAGCGCCCTGATTGCGGCTTCCGCGCTCGGCGGCTGGACGCTGGCCCACCATGGCGAGCAGAAGATCCTGCTCTCTGCCCGCGATGACGGCCAGGGTCGCCACTACGCCGTGGGTTTCCGCCTCGACGGAACACAGGTTTTCGCGACGCCGGTCGCCGAGCGTTGTCACGACATCTACGCCCATCCGCACCTGCCACTGGCGGTGTTCGTCGGTCGCCGGCCGAGCCGCGAAAGCTACCTGATCGATTCACGTGACGGCCGCCTGCTGCAGGTGCTCGCCTCGCCACCGGATCGCCACTTCTATGGCCACGGGGTGTTCCACAAGAGCGGCGAGTGGTTCTACACCACCGAGAATGACACCTCCGACCCAGGGCGGGGCGTGCTCGGCGTCTACCGCGTCGAAGGCGAGCGCCTGGTGCGCAGCGACGAGCTGTCCACCCACGGTGTTGGCCCGCATCAACTGTTGTGGATGCCCGATGGCGAAACCTTGGTGATCGCCAATGGTGGCATCCGCACCGAGGCCGACAGCCGCGCGATGATGAACCTCGACGCCATGGAGGCCAGCCTGGTGCTGTTGCGCCGCGACGGCACCCTGGTGAGCAAGGAACAGTTGCCCGAGCAGATGAACAGCGTTCGCCACCTGGCCGTGGCGCACGACGGTACGGTGGTCTCCGGGCAGCAGTACGAAGGCGATCCGATGGACAGCGCACCGCTGCTGGCAATCAAGCGCCCCGGCCAGCGGTTCCAGCCCTTTCCTCTCGCCGAAGCGCAACGCCTGGTGATGAACCAGTACACCGCGAGCCTGGCAATTCACGACGAACTGCGCCTGCTGGCGGTGACCGCACCGCGTGGCAATCGGGTGTTCTTCTGGAATCTGGACAGCGCCGAGCTGCTCGAAGAAGCCACATTGGCCGACTGCGCCGGTGTCGGCGCTGTCGAGCAGGGCTTCGTGGTCACCTCCGGCCAGGGTCGCTGCCGCCTCTACGACTGCCGCGGCGAGCGCATCGTCGCCCAGCCGCTGGATCTTCCATCAGGACTCTGGGACAACCATTTGCGACTGGCCTGAACCACTTCACGCTTGGGTCTCGCAGATCTCAAGCCTGCGGGCCACGGGCGGTTTCGCCGAGCTATCCGCACGAGTACGAACGCTCGATGCACTGCCCGTGACCAGCTACCGAGGCCCCCAACGCCCTCCCCTCATAGCCCACTCAACCGCCCGCCACCGCTGTCTTTGACTTGTCATCGGTGCAGGACTAAGGTGCTCCGCTCAATGCCAGGCGGTCCACAGGCCGCAAACAAAAACAAACACCCGGTTGAAGCGCCCCAGCGGTTTCTCGTCGGCTTCATGAACGACGTGCCGTAGCCCGCCACTTCGCTGCAACCAACGCCTCCAAGGAAATCGGAAGATGTTGCGCCGCATGCTGATCATGCTGGGCGCGGTGATCCTGGTCGTTCTGATCCTCGCCGCCCTCAAGTTCAATTCCATAAGCAAACAGATCGAGCAATTCACGGCTCTCAAACCGCCGGTCAACGTCGAAGTGGTCGAAGCGAGCGAGCGGGACTGGCAGAACCGCCTGCCGGCCATCGGAACCTTGAAGGCCTCCCAAGGCGCCGACCTCAGCGTCGAGGTGGCCGGGACGGTCAGCCAGTTACAGTTCCGCTCCGGGCAGAAGGTCGAAAAGGGCCAGCCAATCCTGACCCTCGACAGCGAAGTGGAACAGGCGAGTCTGGCCGCCGCCGAGGCCGATCTGGGCCTGGCGCGGGTGGAGTTCGAGCGCGCCCGCAGCCTGATCGACCGTCAATCCATCGCCCGGAGCGAGTTCGACCGCCTCAACGCCCAACTGCAACGCGCCAACGCCACGGTTGCGCAGCTGCGCGCATCGCTGGCCCGCAAGCGCATCGTCGCGCCCTTTGCCGGCACGATCGGTATCCGCCAGGTGGACGTAGGCGCGTACATCGCTGCCGGCACTCCGGTGGCCACGCTGCAGGACCTCTCCACCCTGTTCGTCGACTTCTATCTGGCCGAGCAGCAGGTTCCTCTGCTCGCCGTCGGCCAGCGCGTCCGGGTCGAGGTCGCGGCCTATCCGGGTGAGGGCTTCGACGGTGAGATCGTCGCGCTCAACCCGAAAGTCGAAGAGACCACCCGCAACGTCCTCGTGCGCGCCGAGCTGAACAACCCCGAGAGCCGGCTGCTGCCGGGCATGTTCGCCAACCTGCAGGTCGTGCTGCCGGACGAGGCACCGAAAATAGCGATCCCCGAGACGGCGATCACCTTCACCCTGTACGGCAACTCGGTCCTGCTGGTGAAAGAGCAGCCTGGCGAAGACGGCAACGAGCCTCGCCTGGTCATCGAGCGACGCTTCGTCGAGACCGGCGATCGGCGCGGCGGCCTGGTGGTGGTGCGCAATGGCCTTGCAGCCGGCGAGCGGGTGGTCACCTCCGGCCAGCTCAAGCTCGACAACGGTACCCACGTGGTCATTGCAGACGGGCAGACCCTCTCGCGTGAGCCGGCCACCCGCCAGGACAGCCGTTAAGGCACGAAGGACAGACGCCATGGCATTTACCGATCCGTTCATCCGTCGCCCGGTGCTGGCCAGCGTGGTCAGCCTGCTGATCGTGCTGCTGGGCTTTCAGGCCTTCAGTAGCCTGCCCCTGCGCCAGTATCCGCAGATGGAAAGCGCCCTGATCACGGTCACCACCGCCTACCCCGGCGCGAATGCCGAGACCATCCAGGGCTATATAACCCAGCCGCTTCAACAGAGCCTGGCCAGCGCCGAGGGCGTGGACTACATGACCTCGGTCAGCCAGCAGAACGCCTCGGTGATCTCGGTCTACGCGCGCATCGGCGCGGACACCGACCGCCTGTACACCGAGCTGCTCAGCCAGGCCAATTCGGTGAAGAACCAGCTGCCGCAGAATGCCGAAGACCCGGTGCTGAACAAGCAGGCCGCCGATTCCACCGCGCTGATGTACATCAGCTTCTACAGCGACACGATGAGCAATCCGCAGATCACCGATTACCTCTCCCGTGTCATCCAGCCCAAGCTCGCGACCCTGCCGGGCATGGCCGCGGCGGAGATTCTCGGCAACCAGGTCTTCGCCATGCGCCTCTGGCTAGACCCGGTCAGGCTTGCCGCCTACGGGCTGACCGCAGGCGACGTCAACGATGCGGTACGCCGCTACAACTTCCTCTCCGCCGCCGGCGAGGTGAAGGGCGAGTACGTGGTGACGAGCATCAACGCCAGCACCGAACTCAAATCGCCCGAAGCCTTCGCCGCGATTCCCCTCAGGACCGAGGGCGACAGTCGCGTGCTGCTCGGAGACGTGGCCCGGGTCGAACTCGGCGCCGAAAGCTACAACGCGGTGAGCTCCTTCGACGGCATCCCATCGGTGTACATCGGCGTCCGCGCCACGCCCAGCGCCAACCCGCTGGACGTGATCGAGGAAGTGCGCAAGGTGATGCCGGAGATCGAAAGCCAGCTGCCGCCGAACCTGAAGGTGACCATTGCCTACGATGCCACCCGCTTCATCCAGGCCTCCATCGACGAGGTGATCAAGACACTCGCCGAGGCGGTGCTCATCGTCATCGTCGTGGTGTTCCTGTTCCTCGGGGCCATTCGCTCGGTGCTGGTGCCGCTGGTGACCATTCCGCTGTCGATGATCGGCGTGATGTTCTTCATGCAGATGATGGGCTACTCCATCAACCTGCTCACGCTGCTGGCGATGGTGCTCGCCATCGGCCTGGTGGTGGACGACGCGATCGTCGTGGTAGAGAACATCCACCGCCACATCGAGGAGGGCAAATCGCCGTTCCAGGGGGCTCTGGAGGGCGCGCGGGAGATCGCGATGCCGGTGGTGACCATGACGGTGACCCTGGCGGCGGTCTATGCGCCGATCGGCTTCCTGCAGGGCATCACCGGGGCGCTGTTCAAGGAGTTCGCCCTGACCCTGGCCGGTGCCGTGCTGATTTCCGGCATCGTCGCGCTGACCCTTTCACCGATGATGTGCTCGATGCTGCTGCGCCCGCAGAACAACGACTCGGGCCTGGCCCACCGGCTCGACGTGCTGTTCGATCGACTCAAGGATCGCTACAAGCGCGCCCTGCACGGCACTCTCGACACCCGGCCGGTCGTGCTGGTGTTCGCCGTGCTGGTGCTCTGCCTGATCCCGATCCTGCTCAAATTTACCAAGAGCGAACTGGCACCCGAGGAAGACCAGGGCATCGTGTTCATGATGGCCAGCGCCCCGCAGACCGCCAACCTGGATTACCTCAACGCCTACACCGACCAGTTCCTTGAGCTGTTCAAGACGTTTCCCGAGTACTACTCCTGGTTCCAGATCAATGGCTTCAACGGTGTGCAGAGCGGTATCGGCGGGCTGCTGCTCAAGCCATGGGACGAGCGCGAACGGAGCCAGATGGAAGTATTGCCGGAGGTCCAGCAGCGCCTGGACGCGATTCCAGGGCTGCAGGTGTTCGCTTTCAACCTCCCTTCCCTTCCCGGCACCGGGGAAGGCCTGCCCTTCCAGTTCGTGATCAACACCGCCAGCGACTACGAAACCCTGCTGCAGGTGACCGAACGCATTCGCCAGCGTGCCGAAGAGTCGGGCAAGTTCGCCTTCCTCGATGTCGACCTGGCCTTCGATAAGCCGGAAATCGTCGTCGACATCGACCGCCAGAAGGCGGCGCAGATGGGCGTATCGATGGAGGACCTGGGTGTCACCCTCAGCAGCCTGCTCGGCGAGGGCGAGATCAACCGCTTCACCATCGAAGGCCGCAGCTACAAGGTGATCGCGCAGGTCGAACGCGCCTATCGCGACAATCCCGGCTGGCTGAGCAACTACTACGTGCGGAGCGGGCGCGGCGAGATGCTGCCGTTGTCGACGCTGATCAGCGTTCATGACCGGGCGCGGCCGACCCAGCTCAAGCAGTTCCAGCAGTTGAACGCGGCGACCATCCAGGGTTTTCCCATCGTCAGCATGGGCGAGGCGATCGAGACGCTGCGCCAGATCGCGGTGGAAGAAGCTCCGCAGGGCTTCACCTTCGACTATGCCGGCGCCGCTCGCCAGTATGTGCAGGAAGGCAATGCGCTGTACGTGACCTTCGCCCTGGCGCTGGCCATCATCTTCCTGGTGCTGGCCGCCCAGTTCGAGAGCTTCCGCGATCCGCTGGTGATCCTGGTCACGGTGCCGCTGTCGGTCTGCGGCGCGCTGGTTCCGCTGTTCCTCGGCCTCTCGAGCATGAACATCTACACGCAGGTAGGACTGGTCACGCTCATCGGGTTGATCAGCAAGCACGGCATCATGATCGTCGAGTTCGCCAATCAGTTGCGTCACGAACGAGGGCTGGATCGCCGGCAGGCGGTCGAGGAAGCCGCCGCGATCCGCCTGCGTCCGGTGCTGATGACCACCGCCGCCACGGTGTTCGGCATGGTGCCGCTGATCCTCGCCAGCGGCGCCGGTGCGGTCAGCCGATTCGATATAGGCCTGGTGATCGCGACCGGCATGACGATCGGCACGCTGTTCACCTTGTTCGTGCTGCCGGCGGTGTACACGCTACTGGCCAAGCCAGACGTCGCCCCCTCCACTGCCGTGGAACACGTATAAAAAAGCGCGGCGCCTGAAAAGGCGCCGCGCTTCGACTCACCGCAGGAATGAATGCTCAACCACTGGGGCGCATGCCCTGCGAGAGGCTGTACATGAACAGCAGAAGATCCTGATCTGGCCGAATATCGGCCTGCTTGAGCCTGACGCTGGGCGGTGCCGGGCAATAACCCAGGCCATTGTTCGCTTTCACCACGCTCGAATCCGGCTCGTGCCACGCAGCAGCACATAACGATGCGACGCCTAGCGCCCCCATCAGAAACAAACCTCGTGCGATTTCAAGCTTCATGGCGTAAGCCCTTGATGTGCGGTATGGATGAGTCATCTAACCCTAGGCCAGAGTTCGCACACCTGCCCACTCCGGCGACGAGTGGCGCAGCGCATCCCAGCAACATCGAGCGAACGAGGCAGACACTCTGCCTGATTCGCCTTGCCGCTGCTCGCGGAAATAAAAAAACCCCGAACAAGTCGGGGTTTTTTCTGACGACTGGTCGGCTTACATCATGCCGCCCATACCGCCCATGCCACCCATGTCCGGCATTGCCGGAGCGGCCTTGTCATCAGCCACTTCGGCGATCATCGCTTCGGTGGTGATCATCAGGCTGCCGATGGAGGCAGCGGCCTGCAGCGCAGTACGAGTGACCTTGGCCGGATCGAGGATACCCATCTCGATCATGTCGCCGTACTCGTCGGTCGCGGCGTTGAAGCCGTAGTTGCCCGAACCCTGCTTAACCTTGTCGACCACTACGCTCGGCTCGCCACCAGCGTTGGCGACGATCTGGCGAAGCGGCGCTTCGACAGCGCGACGCAGCAGGGTGATGCCGACGTTCTGGTCTTCGTTGTCACCCTTGAGCTCGGAGATGGCCTGCAGGGCGCGTACCAGGGCAACGCCACCGCCAGGCACCACGCCTTCTTCGACGGCTGCACGGGTCGCGTGCAGGGCGTCTTCGACGCGAGCTTTCTTCTCTTTCATCTCGACTTCGGTACCGGCACCGACCTTGATCACGGCAACACCGCCAGCCAGCTTGGCCAGACGCTCTTGCAGCTTTTCCTTGTCGTAGTCGGACGAGGTTTCTTCGACCTGCTTGCGGATCTGAGCAACGCGGGCTTCGATATCGGCCTGCTGACCAGCGCCGTCGATGATGGTGGTGTTTTCCTTGTTCAGGACGACACGCTTGGCGTTACCCAGGTGCTCCAGGGTAGTGGTTTCCAGGCTCAGGCCAACTTCTTCGGAAATCACGGTACCGCCGGTGAGGATGGCGATGTCCTGCAGCATGGCCTTGCGGCGATCGCCGAAGCCAGGCGCCTTGACCGCGGCGACCTTGACGATCCCACGCATGTTGTTGACCACCAGGGTGGCCAGCGCTTCGCCTTCGACGTCTTCGGCGACGATCAGCAGCGGACGGCCAGCCTTGGCGACGGCTTCGAGGACCGGCAGCATCTCGCGGATGTTGGAGATCTTCTTGTCGACCAGCAGCAGCAGCGGGCTGTCCAGCTCGGCGACCATGGTGTCAGGCTTGTTGATGAAGTACGGGGACAGGTAGCCGCGGTCGAACTGCATACCTTCGACGACCGACAGTTCGTTTTCCAGGCCCGAGCCTTCTTCAACGGTGATCACGCCTTCCTTGCCGACTTTTTCCATGGCTTCGGCAATGATCTGGCCGATGGAGTCGTCGGAGTTGGCGGAGATGGTGCCAACCTGAGCGATGGCCTTGTAGTCGGCGCATGGCTTGGACAGGCTCTTCAGCTCGGCGACGATGGCGATGGTCGCCTTGTCGATGCCGCGCTTGAGGTCCATCGGGTTCATGCCGGCAGCGACGGCCTTGAGGCCTTCGTTGACGATGGCCTGAGCCAGAACGGTAGCGGTGGTGGTGCCGTCACCTGCAGCGTCGTTGGCCTTGGACGCAACGTCCTTGACCAGCTGAGCGCCCATGTTCTCGAACTTGTCCTTGAGTTCGATTTCCTTGGCGACGGAGACGCCGTCCTTGGTGATTGCAGGTGCACCGAAGCTCTTTTCCAGAACAACGTTGCGGCCTTTCGGGCCGAGAGTCGCTTTGACCGCGTCAGCCAGGACGTTTACGCCAACCAGCATCTTCTTGCGTGCGGAATCACCGAATTTGACTTCTTTAGCAGCCATTTACTTATCCCTCAATTCTGTAAATTTAGTGATGCAGACGGGTCGAAATCAGGCTTCGACGACCGCGAGGATTTCGTTCTCGCTCATCACCAGCAGGTCTTCGTCATCGACCTTGACGGTGTTGCTACCCGAGTAAGGGCCGAACACCACCTGATCACCAACCTTGACGGCCAGCGGACGAACTTCGCCGTTGTCCAGCACGCGACCGGTACCCACGGCAACGATCTCGCCGCGGTTCGGCTTCTCGGCAGCGGAACCCGGCAGCACGATGCCACCTGCGGTCTTGGTTTCTTCTTCGCTGCGACGAATCACGACGCGGTCATGCAGAGGACGAAGCTTCATTGTCGATCTCTCCTAGTAGAGTGGTTTCCATGCCGATGCATCTGATCGGCGGGTTAGCAAAGCCGGCGGTGCCGGTTGCGACTTGCCAGGCAAGCCGCAGAAGACTGACTGCCGAAACGGCAGAGACCTTACGGTGACCGCTACATGCGGGCTGCCACGTTTATTTCAAGGGCTCGGGCAAAAATTTCTATCCGAAAAACGAAAAAGCCGACATGCATTGCCACATGCGGCCTTAATTGCAGGAGATTCAGCGATCACGCCGCTCCCACTCCCCTTCGATGACTTTGGGTCGCTCGGCACCGGAGCGGGCCTGAAGGTCGTCGGCGAACGCACGCCGACGCTGTGCCTGAGCCTCGAAGCGGCGCTGGACGAGGCCCAGCAGCAGTTTGCGGGTCGGCGGGAACAGAATCAGCAGGCCGGCCACATCGCTGATCAGGCCAGGCAGCACCAGCAGCCCACCGCCGATCGCCATGACAAGACCCTGGAGCATTTCCCGCTCGGGCAATTCACCGCGCGCCAGTCGTTCGCGGGCGCGCCAGGCGGTGGCGAAGCCGGCAAGGCGCAGCACCAGGATGCCAGCCATGCCACTGACAACCAGTAGAAGGAGCGTCGCCAGCACACCGATCGAGCTGCCGACCTTGATCAGCAGCGCCAGCTCAGCCAGCGGAAACAGCAGAAAAAGAAAGAAGAAGATACGCATTGATGGTCCTTGGCGGAAGAACGGCTTCCGATTCTCCGTTAGTGACGCCTCCCACCGATGAATTCAACCCCGCAGGGCAAATTTGCCTGTAACCGGATTATTCCCGACGCCAGGTCGTCACTCTGGCCATCGCGGCGCACGTGCAAGTTCCACCAGCGCCTGTCGCACTGCTCCGGGGTTGTTGCACGCCTGGCCGAACGGCAGCCAGTGCAGCGACTGGCCAATGCGCAGGTGGAAGCCCTCGCTGTCGATCCCGGCGAGCTCGGCGCTCGGCTCGGTGGGCAGCCCCGCCAGCTCGACATAATGTGCGATGGCCGCGCCATGGTCGGCGTTCATGTGTTCGACCATGCCCGTCTCGGCTTCGCCGGCAAATGGATTGGCCAAGGCCACCTGGTCGAGCCAGTGAATGGCACCGAAACCGCCGATGTAGCGCCAGCGCACCGGCTCCAGCCGCCAGAAGTCGAAATCGTGGGCACGGTGATAGTCGCGCGACTCAGGAAAATAACGGTAATAGAGCTGCGCAGCCGAGTCGATGTCGGCAGGCTCGAGCGGCGCGGCCGTGGCCAGCAGGGTCAATCTTCCCGCTGCCTGGACGTCTTCGGCGCCACGCTCGCCGACCAGCAGCGAACAACGACCGTCCGCTTTCAGATTATGGGTGTGCTGTGCGATCCGGCTGATGAGAATCAGCGGATGGCCGTGAGCATCCAGGCAGTACGGCACCACCGAGCCGAACGGGAAGCCGGGCATCGCCTTCGAATGGGTAGAGAGCACGCCACGGTACTCCTTGAGCAATAACAGTCGGGCTTGCTTTGCGGCCTCGGCGCTCACATTCGGTCTCCTGTCGCTTGGCTCGTCGTCGAGCAGAAGGTTCAGCATAACGGCTCGGGAGGGGTGTCGCCCATGCGCATTCGACCGAGGGCCGTCGAGCCTCTTGCGAACGACCTGTGCGTACGCATCCCGAAGGCCGGCGCCGATCGCCGGGCATGAAAAACCCCGCACCAGGCGGGGCTCTTGTACAGCGATCGTCCTACCAGCCGACACCGAAGCCCATCAGGTAGCGGGTCTCGTCCAGGTCCTGGTCCGAACCACTGACGATGTCCTTTTCGGCGCGAATGTTCAGCGACGCCCAGTCGGTGACCTTGTAGCGCAGACCAGCCTGGGCATCGAGCGAGTATTCGGCGACGCTCGCCAGAGGCTTGCCGATTTCGCCATGGGTGAAGAGCTCGAAGGTCTTGCCGGCGAAGAAGCGGTTGTAATCCCACTTGAGCGTGGCCGCATAGAAGGAGTCGCTGCTGCCGTCGGCGAACTCGTAGTCACGACGGTTGAACAGCGAAGCCAGGGAGAAGGCTCCCAGCTCGTTGTCCCAGAACTGGTAACCCGGACCGGTACCGAGCGTACGCTGGCGGCTGATCTCTTCGATGTTGTCGCGCTTGTAATCGACCCGTCCCTGCCAGAACCACTGCTCGGTGAGGAAGCGGTCCAGCGCGTATTCGGCTTCCCAGTTGTCCGCGGTTTCCACCTCGTTGCGCGAATCACGCGTGTACTTGGCCTGCGCATTGTGGCGCCACAGCCCATGGCGAGCGCTGGTCTTGAGCGCGACGTCGTGGTCTTCGCTGTCGTTTTCCGCGCGCTTGTAATCGAAAGCCACGTCGACGTTGCCCGTCCAGGTGAAATCTTCGATCAGCGGCTTGGGCTGGATGATCTGGCTGATGCTGGACAACTCGACCCTGACCGGCTCGGCGCCGTTGACCAGTGTCACGTACCCTGGCTCCCCCGCCTGGATCGTCTTGGTGATCTGCCCATAGGCGTCGTCTTGCTTGATAAGCAGCTCACGGTCGCTTTCCAGCGTCGATATCTGGGACCACTTCAACGGAATGGAGCCGCCATAACTCGTTTCCAGGAGCAGCTTGCCACCGTCCAGCAGCGTGATATTTCCGGTAAGACGGTCGCCGTTCTTCAACCATACGGTATCGGCGAGCGAAGGAAATGACAGGGCGGTGAACGTTACGCAGAGCAGGGTTCTGGTTAGCATAGAAGGTCTGAAAATGACTCGGGAATGGAAATGGAAGGCATTATCCCTATGCTCGGATTCTCGGCAAGCAGTGACACTACCGATGGTCGGTAAGTTCAACGGCATGAACGAAGATATGCAGAAGATCGATGACGATCACAGCTTGAAGCTGTCCGAAGTCGATGAACCGCAGCGCCGGCGCTCGGCGCTTTATCTGACCATGGCGCAGATTCCGCCGGGCAAGGTCATCAGCTATGGCGAGCTGGCGGCAATGGCCGGGCTCGGTCGCGCCGCGCGCTGGGTGGGGCGCACCTTGTCTCAACTGCCCGAGGGCACCAGCCTTCCCTGGCACCGGGTCATTGCGGCGGGTGGCCGCCTCAGCCTGCCAGCCGGCACACGCTCGGGACAGGAGCAGCGGGCGCGCTTGCGCGCCGAAGGAGTGACCATCGTCAACGACCGGGTGGACGTGCGTCGGCACGGCTGGCTTTCGACGGAGCACAGCGGTTAGAGTGCGCGTCTTCGTGTCCCATTCATGACAGATCTCCGCCGTATGTCCCGTGAATCATGGCGCGACGCCCTCGCCGCCTATGCCAGCCCCGCCAGCCTTGCGCTGCTGTTGCTGGGTTTCGCTGCCGGCCTGCCCGCCGTCCTCGTATTCTCGACGCTGTCGGTCTGGCTGCGCGAGGCAGGCGTTTCGCGCGAGACGATCGGGTTCGCCAGCTGGATCAGCCTGGCCTATGCCTTCAAATGGGTCTGGTCGCCGATGCTCGACCAGTGGCGGCTCCCCTGGATCGGCAGCCTGGGCCGCCGTCGCTCTTGGCTCGTGCTTTCTCAGCTGGTGATCGCCGTCGGCCTGATCGGCATGGCGCTGTGCAACCCGCAAACCCACCTCACGCTGCTGATCGCCCTTGCCGTGGCAGTCGCCTTTGCGTCAGCGACCCAGGACATCGCGATCGACGCCTACCGTCTGGAAATCGCCGAGGACAAGCTTCAGGCCACGCTCGCCGCCACCTACATGACCGGCTATCGCATCGCCATGCTGCTGGCCAGCGCCGGCGCGCTGTTCCTCGCCGAGTGGCTGGGCTCGAGCCGCGTCGACTATCAACAAGGTGCCTGGACTGTTACCTATATCGTCTTCGCGCTGCTGATCATCCCTGGTCTGATCACCAGCCTGGTCATCCGCGAGCCAGAGGTCGGCCCTCCGCTGCCCAGCAGCCCGTCCCGACACAGCTTCAACCACCAGTTGGCGGCGGTCGGATTGCTGCTGGTGCTGCTGATTTCCGTACCGGCCATGATCAACGCGCTGATCGCCCAGGCCTGGCCGCGCGCGACCCTTTACGCGCTGTTCATCATCGGAACCCTGTCGCCGGTGGGCCTGACACTGCTGGTACCGGTACGCCAGATGCTGGGTCAGGCCAAGCAGCGCCAGCGGCCAACCCACTTCGACTTCGTCCATCAGGCCGTCTCGGTGATCCTGCTGATCATCCTGCTGGTGGCCACTGGCGGCATGTTCAAGTCCTACTTCGGTGGCTACTGGCCGCGCGGCACCATGTATCTGCTGATCTGCATGGGCTGCCTGTCGGGGCCGGGGCGCATCCTCATGGGGCCGGTGCTGACGCCGATCACCGACTTCATTCTTCGCTATCGCTGGCAGGCCTTGCTGCTGCTGGGCCTGATCGCCACTTACCGGATGTCCGATACGGTGATGGGGGTGATGGCCAACGTCTTCTACATCGATCAGGGTTTCACCAAGGACCAGATCGCCAGCGTCAGCAAGCTGTTCGGGCTGGTAATGACCTTGCTCGGCGCAGCCTTTGGCGGTCTGCTCATCGTGCGCTTCAGCATCCTGCCGATTCTTTTCATCGGCGGTCTGGCCTCCGCCGCCACCAACTTGATGTTCGTGGTGCTGGCGGGCATGGGTGCCAATCTGCAGATGCTGGTGATCACCATCTCCTGCGACAACTTCAGCGCCGGGCTCGCCTCCACGGCGTTCGTCGCCTACCTGTCGAGCCTGACCAACCTCAAGTTCTCGGCTACTCAATATGCGCTGCTCAGCTCGTTGATGATGCTGCTGCCGCGTCTGATCGGGGGCTACTCTGGGGTCATGGTCGAGACCCTCGGCTACAGCGACTTCTTCCTGGTCACCGCACTGCTGGGCGTGCCGACCCTGGTCCTGATCGCCTGGCAGTGGAAACGTAGCCGCCTCGATGCCGAACCGAACAGCGCCGACCCGGCAAGCGAGCGTATCTGACATGAAAAAGCCGGCTTACGCCGGCGTTTTCATGTCAGGCGCAATGCCTCAGTTCTGTACCAGATGCACCACCCGCTGCGGGAACGGAATGCCCACGCCCGCGGCGGTGAGACGCTCCTTGGCCTGCTCGGTGAAGGCAAAGGTCACGGGCCAGAAGTCGGGTGTCGCCACCCAGATCCGCAACGACAGGTTTACCGCACTGTCGCCCAGCCCTGTCACGAACACCTCGGGCGCCGGATCGTCGAGCACCCGTTCGTCTTCGCTGGCAATCTCCAGCAACACCTGGCGCGCGAGCTTGATATCGCTGCCATAGTCGATCCCAAGGTTGATCTCCGCACGCCGCCGCGGCTCACGGGAAAAATTGGTGATATTGCCGTTGGAGAGGCTGCCGTTGGGCACGATCACCGTCTTGGCATCGCCGGTCTTGAGAGTGGTATGGAAGATCTGGATCGAGGTGACGGTGCCAGCCACGCCCTGCGCCTCGATCCAGTCGCCGACCTTGAACGGGCGGAACAGCAGAATCAGCACGCCACCGGCGAAGTTCGCCAGGCTGCCCTGCAACGCCAGGCCAACCGCCAGGCCGGCGGCGCCGATCACCGCGATGAACGAGGTGGTCTCGACCCCCACCATCGAGGCCACGCTGATCAGCAGCAGCCCCTTGAGCAGGATACCGGCCAGACTGCCGACGAACCCGTGCAGGGTCGGATCCACGCTGCGCCGTTGCAGCAAACCGCCGATCCGGGCGTTGAGCGCATTGATCAGCCACCAGCCGATCATCAGCGTCAGCAATGCCAGGGTCACCTGGGCCCCGTATTGCAGCGCGAGGGGAAGCCAGGTTTCGGAAAGGTCGATCAGGTAATTCATATCCATTGCAGGCAAACGCTCCTGTCAGGCAACCGCCGCAACGACATAGGCCGGGCGGCGGCGATAAGGCGGAACGGGCGCTGGCGGCGCCCGCTAATCAATCGCGGAAGTTGTTGAACTGCAACGGCATGCCGAAATCCTTGGCACGCAGCGAGGCGATGGCCTCCTGCAAATCGTCGCGCTTCTTGCCAGTGATGCGCACCTGCTCACCCTGGATTGCGGCCTGGACCTTGAGCTTGGTGTCCTTGACGTGGGCGACGATCTTCTTCGCCATTTCCTTGTCGATGCCTTCACGGAGCAATACGTCTTGCTTGACGGTCTTACCGGAAGGATAGGCATCCTTGAATTCGAGGCACTGTACGTCGATCTTGCGCTTGGCCAGACTCAGCTTGAGAATTTCGATCATCTGCTCCAGCTGGAAATCGGCGTCCGCGGTCATGTGCACGGTGAGTTCCTTGAACTCGAAGCTGCCTTTGCCGCGCAGGTCATAACGACGATCGAGTTCCTTGACAGCGTTATCGACGGCGTTGGTTACTTCATGTTTGTCCAATTCGGACACCACGTCGAACGAGGGCATGGGGTTCCTCCAGAGAAAAGGCGCGCAGCTTTGGAACACCGGTCCGCGCGCAGCTTGACGTTTCAAATGGGCGGTCATTATAACTGGTCGCCAGGACAACGCCTGACTGCCCGGTCAAACGTTTGCGTCACCTTTCATTCCCATTCGAGTCTGCCCATGCCCAACGCTCAACTCAGTATCCTGGTGGTCGATGACGCTAAGTTTTCCAGCGCCATGATCGGCCGCGCCCTAACCCAGGCCGGTTACCAGGATATCCGCTTCGCCAGCAGTGCCGTCGGTGCGCTGGAGCAACTCGAGGAGCGCCCCGCCAGCGTGATTCTCGCCGACTGGCTGATGCCGGAAATCGACGGGCTCGAACTGACCGGTCGCATTCGCCAGCTCGATGAGATGACCGATCACTACAGCTACATCATCCTGCTGACCGGGCGCGAGGGTGAAAACGTACTCAGCCAGGCCTTCGACCACGGGGTCGACGACTTCATCAGCAAGTCGGCGATGAACGAGCAGCTGGTGCCCCGCGTACTCGCCGCCGACCGCCTGTGCAACACGCTGCAGCGCCTGCTGCAGGAAAAACGCATGCTCACCGAGAACATCGCAAGCCTCGAGCAGCGCAACCTGGTCGATCCTCTGACCGGCCTAGGCAACGCCCGCTATCTGCGCCAAAAGATGTACGACAGCCTGCGTCAGATCGAATACCGAGGCAGCGCGGTCTGCTACCTGATGATCGGCCTGCCGGAAGCCGCCGCGCTGCGCCATCGCTATGGCGAAACCTTCTTCAACGAGCTGCTGCACGGCGTCGCCCGACGCCTGCAGCAACTGGTACGGCCGCTGGACGTGCTGACCCGCCTGGACGACAGCCACTTCGGCCTGATCACCCTGCTCGATGACCTCCACGAGTGTTCGCCGAGCAGCTTCCGGCGCCTGCATGAGGGACTCAATCTCAAGGCATTTAAGACCAGCGAAGGATTCATCAGCCTCAAGGCCGGCATCAGCCTGGTCGGGCTCGATGCCAAGGCCCTGCCTATCGAGCCGCAATCGATCATGGACCGCGCCGCTGCGCTGCTGCCCGACGCCTACATAACCGGGCGCATCGCGCCACAGCGCCTGCCGCAACCGCAGCCGGCCTGACGATGAACTGGCACGTTCTTGGCGCAGGTAGCCTGGGAGGTCTCTGGGCCGCTCGCCTGGCGCGTGCCGGCATCTCCGTACACCTGATCCTGCGCAACAGCGAACGCCTGGCCGCCTACCGCGCCGCCAGCGGCCTGACGCTGGTCGAGGATGGCCACGCCAGCCTCTTTCCGATCGCCGCACAGCTGCCCAATGCCGCCACGCCGATTCGGCGCCTGTTGGTTGCCTGCAAGGCGTACGACGCCGAAGAGGCAATCGCCCAGGTTGCCCATCGACTGGTGCCAGGCGCCGAGCTGCTGCTCTTGCAGAACGGCCTCGGTGCGCAACAAGCGATCGCCGCTCGCTGGCCGCAAACCCGTTGCCTGTTCGTTTCCAGCACCGAAGGCGCCTACCGCGAGGCGGATTGGCGCGTGGTATTCGCTGGCCGGGGTCATAACTGGCTGGGCGACCCGCAGGACGCCGCCGCGCCGGACTGGCTGCAGCAGCTCGACGATGCGGGCATCCCCCAAACCTGGTCGCCCGACATCACCGCCCGGTTGTGGCAAAAGCTCGCGCTCAACTGCGCGATCAACCCGCTCACGGTGCTGCATGACTGCCGCAACGGCGAGCTGGGCGAACACCCCGCCGAAGTCGACGCGCTCTGCGCTGAACTCTCCGAACTGCTTCAGGCCAACGGGCTGGCAGAGGCTGCCAGTACCTTGCACGACCGGGTCTGGCAGGTGATAGACGCCACCGCTGGCAATTATTCCTCCATGCATCAGGACGTGCATCAGCATCGCCGTACCGAGGTCGGCTATCTGCTCGGCCATGCCTGCGCCAGCGCCGAACGCCTCGGCCTCGAGCTGCCCGCGCTGCACGAACTGCATCAGCGTCTGCGTCGACACCTGGCCGCGCGTGGATTGCCCCAGGACTGAAGCGCCGCTAACCTGCAGGCACGTCCCGCCGATCCGATGCCATGACCCTGCGCCAGCGTCTCGAAAATCTCCCGGTTGGCCGCAAGCTGCTGGTCGCTCTGCTCGTCCTGTTGATGGCCGTGCTGCTGGTGGCCAACCTCGCGTTCATCAGCGCCGCCTACTGGATATCCCAGCAAAGCGTCGCGCCACAGGCCATGCACACCCTCGGCGCCCTGTTTTCCACGCCCGAGCTGAGCCGCACGGCGCTCGCCTCGCCAGAGTCGGCCAACGAGCTGCTGCAGCGCCTGGACAGCTATGAGCCGCTTCGTGCGGCGATGATCTACAGCCCCGACGGTAGCGCACTGGCGCAGCTGCATCGTGGCGAGCGGCTGCGCCTGCCCAGGCATCTGGACGAACTGGGGCGCTGGCGCCTGGGGGAGTTCCGCGTCAACCTGCTGACCGAACTGCCCCAGGCCGACGGCCCGCCAGGGCATCTGCTGATGGTGGCCAGTAGCGAGCTTCCGGGGGCGTTCTACACCGGCACGCTAAGCGCGAGCCTGGTGATTCTGCTGCTCAGCGTGGCGCTGTGGTTCTTCGTCGCACGGCAGATCCGCGGCTTGATTACCCGACCGATACGCGAACTCGAGCGGCTGTCGCGCCAGGTGACCCGCGAAGAAAACTACTCGCTACGCGCCTCGCCGAAGAATCACGACGAAATCGGCCGCCTCGCCGATGCCTTCAACACCATGCTCTCGCGCATGGAAGCACGCGAGCAGCAACTCAAGCGTGCTCGCGACGACGCCCAGGCCGCCTTCGACCACGCCCAAGGGCTAGCCGAAGAAACCCGCGACTCCAACCGCAAGCTGGAGCTTGAGGTCCAGGTTCGCAGCAAGATCGAACGCAAACTCACCGGATTTCAGAACTACCTCAACAGCATCATCGACTCGATGCCATCGGCGCTTATCGCCCTCGACGACCAGCTTTACGTTACCCAGTGGAACAAGGAAGCCAGCGTGCTTTCTGGCACCCCGCTGGCCGAGGCGCTGAACCTGCCGGTGTTCCTCGCCTTCGAGCCGCTCAAGCCGTTTCTCGCGCAGATCCGCCGTACCGCCGAGCAGCACCAGGTCGAGAAGGTCGAACGCGTCACCTGGATGCGCGGCGAGGAGCCCCACCACTACGCCCTCACCTTTTATCCACTGAGCGGCAGCGCCGGGCGGGGTGTGGTCATCCGCATCGACGACATCACCGAGCGCATCGGTATGGAAGAAATGATGGTGCAGTCGGAAAAGATGCTCTCGGTCGGCGGTCTGGCGGCCGGCATGGCCCATGAAATCAACAACCCGCTCGGGGCTATCCTGCACAACGCCCAGAACATCCGCAGGCGGCTGTCCCCGGAGCTCGAACGCAACCGCGAGGCGGCCGAGGAAACCGGCGTGCGGCTCGATGCGGTCAACCTCTACCTCGAACGACGGGAAGTCCCTGAATTGCTCGACGGCATCCAGCAGGCCGGCGCGCGGGCCGCCAAGATCGTCACCCACATGCTCAGTTTCAGTCGGATGAGCAACCGCGAGCTTGCCGACTGCCCGATACCGACCCTGATCGACCAGGCACTGGAAATCGCCGGCAACGATTTCGATCTGGCCGAGGGCTTCGATTTTCGCTCCATCGACATCGTCCGCGACTTCGATCCACAGGTCGGCCGGGTGCGCTGCATTGCCAACGAACTGGAGCAGGTACTGCTCAACCTGCTGAAGAATGCCGCCCAGGCCATCCACCAGAAAGCCGGCAAGCATGGCCAGATCGTCTTGCGGACCCGCCTTATCGGTCCCTGGGCCGAGATCCAGGTCGAGGACAACGGCAACGGCATGCCCGAGCACATCCGCAAGCGGATCTTCGAGCCCTTTTTCACCACCAAGGAAGTCGGCCAGGGAACCGGGCTGGGGCTTTCCGTTTCGTATTTCATCATCACCAACAATCACAAGGGCCAGATGGAGGTGCAGTCCCGCACGGGCCAAGGCACCACCTTCACCCTGCGTCTGCCGCTCGGCTCGGCCAGCGACGCGGCGCAAACGCCACCAGGACACTGACATGGGCAATCGTCTGTCGAAGATCTATACCCGTACCGGCGACCGGGGCGAAACCGGCCTGGCCGACGGCCGTCGCGTCGGCAAGGATCACCCCCGTATCGAGGCGATCGGGGAAGTGGATACGCTGAACAGCCAGCTCGGCCTGCTGCTGGCCGAACTCACCGATGGCCGGGGCCGCTGGCCAGGCCTCGACGAACTGATCGAGCTGCTCGAGCCCTGCCAGCACCGCTTGTTCGACCTCGGCGGCGAACTGGCGATGCCCGAATACCAGGCCCTCGACGAGCAGGAAGTCGTCCGGCTTGAAGCCACCATCGACCGCTGGAACGAGGAACTCGGCCCGCTCGAGAACTTCATCATGCCGGCCGGCTCGCGGCTTGTCGCCCTCGCTCACCTGTGCCGCTGCCATGCGCGGACCGCCGAGCGCCGCTGCCAGCAGCTCAATGCTCGCGAACCGCTACGCGCCGTACTGCCCGCCTATCTCAATCGTCTCTCGGACCTGTTCTTCGTCACCGCGCGGCTGATCGGTCGCCGCCAGGGCGTGGCCGAAGTGCTCTGGAAAGCGGCCCCCGCGCCGGAGCGTGCGGATGGCTGAGGCCACGCCGATCGAGCGCAAGATGCGCAACCGTGAGGGGCTCCACGCGGCCTGGGAAGCCTTCATCGTCCTGCTGGTCTGCATCAATCTTGCGCTGATCCTGTTCGACAGCCTGTTCGTCCTGGCGCCGATCAACGACGCGCTCGCCACACTGGCTCCGAGCGCGCACCGCTTCTACGACACGCAGATCCATGCCCACTTCATCGTCATCGACCTGGCATTCGTCGCCATCTTCGTCCTCGACGTCCTGCTCGGCTGGGCGGTAGCGATCGGCGAGCGGCGCTACGCACGCTGGTATTACTACCCGTTCGCCCACTGGTACGACGTACTGGGCTGCATCCCGCTGAGCGGTTTCCGCTGGTTGCGGGCCTTGCGCATCGCTGTCCTGGCGATACGCCTGCAACGGCTCGGCCTGATCGACATGCGCCGCTGGGCGCTCTACGGATTTTTCAATCGCTACTACCAGCTGCTGCTCGAGGAGCTGTCGGATCGGGTGATGGTCAAGCTCTTCACCCGCCTGCAGCAGGAGATAGGCACCAGCGACGATCTGGCCCAGCGATTGCTGCAGGACGTGGTCAAGCCGCGGCGCGAACGCTTGCTCGACGATTTGTCGCGGCGCCTGCAGGGCATGATCGAAGCGGGCTACCGAGACCATCGTGGCTCGATCGAAGGTTATGTCAGCACGCTGATCCACCAGGCGCTGGCCGACAATACCGAAATGCGCAACCTGCGCCGCCTGCCGCTGGGCGGGAGAGTCGCCGATACGCTGGACGGCGCGCTGACCGACATCGCCGCGCGGCTTCTGCAGGGTGCCATCGGCGGTATGCAGAGCACGCAATTCCAGACGCTGGCACGCGGCCTGTCGGAGCAGTTCTTCGACGCCTGGTTGTATCAGGACGAGAATACCGACATGGCTCTCGAAGAACTGCTGGTGGACATCATCGAAGTCCTCAAGCAGCAGATCTTCGACCGTCGCTGGAGCCGCTTCGTTGGCCCTAATCCGCCTTCAGCGCCCCCACTCTGAGGTCAAGCCGACTCGTTCCGCCGGCGAGTGCTGAGCACGTCTTCAGCGGCTGTCTGAGCGCCGCCCAGGCGGGCACCGATCAACATCTCGGTCGCCCAATTGACCAGGATCGACGTATAAGCCTTCTGGCAGGCGTCCCCGCTCAAACCGTGGTCGGCACCGTTGATGATCCGGTGCGTCAGCGAATGGGTATTACGCAGCGCCGCGCGATAACTCATGATCGTCTCGTGCGGAACGATATCGTCATGTTCGGATTCGACGATCAACACATCGCCCCGAAACGCCGCACATGCGGCCAGGGCTCGATTCTCCTCGGGCGTCACGCGCGAACGCCGGTAACGGTCGAGGTCGGCCTTGTCGAGCTTGCGCTTGGGCGTCTGCCAGTTTTCGTCGCGGTAGAGCGCCGGCACCCGCAAGCCCAGCCACTTGACCGGGCGCAAGGCGGTGAGAATGGCCGCCAGATAGCCGCCATAGCTGGTTCCGACCACAGCGATAGAGGAGCGGTCGATCGCCGGGTGCTCGGCCAGGCGATCGTAGGCGGCCAGCACATCGGCCAGGTTCTGCTCGCGCGTTACGCTCTGCTGCTGCTCGAGCGTTTGCCCGTGACCGCGCAGATCGAACGACAGGCAGATGCAGCCCAACCCGGCGATGCCCCTGGCACGCGCCAGGTCACGCTCCTGGCTGCCGCCCCAGCCATGCACGAAGAGCATGCCGGGCAGCTTGTTCGGCAGGGACAGAAAGGTCCCGGCAATGCTTTGGTCGTCCACATCGATTTGGATCATTTCGCTATCGGTTGCCATGCTCTTCCACCAGAACGTACTTCGTGATGAAGCCGACGTCTTCGTCATGCCCCTGGTACAACACCTGGGCGGCGCTCGGCACTTGCGCGCCCTCTCCGAAGGCTTCCACTGAACGGACGCGCACCACCGTCGCGCCGCCGGGCCGCGCGAAGGCCTCCAACGCTGCGATCTCGGCGCTGCTGGCGCCACCGATGCGCCACGACTGCTCGAGCACTCCCGAACGCTGTCGCCCGTGCGCATCGATACCCAACGCAATGTCGTAGTTGCGCCGCGAGGCGAAAAAACCGGGGTAGCACGCAGACGCCGCGGCATCGTATTGCTGCGCCTGCTCGACGGCCTGGCGCACCTCAGGCGAGAGATCCAGGCCGAGCAGCGCCTCGAAGCGGCCTGCGACCACCACCAGATCGGAGCCGCCATAGACACTTTCGCCGGCATTGTCGGGTGTCAGCCGCTGGGTGCCGTAGTAGCTAGCGACCCGGCCCCCGACCCGCACCTGCCCGACACTGAAGGTCACCACCTCTTGCAGGTTCTCCTCCAGTACCAGTCCGCACTCGCCAAGTTCGTGCTCATCGAGCTCGGCCAGCGCCTGTTCCAGTGCCTGTAGCGAATCGATCAGCTGTTGTCCGCGCCCTCCGGTGGCCCGTACCGGCTTGCTGCGCAGCGGACCGCGTGCCAGCAGCCGCTCGGCCGCACGTCGCGCGTCGGCGCGGCTGAATACGCTGAACCCGTCCAGTGTGGCGCCGCGAACCTGCTCGGCAAAAGCCGTCGACCAGCCATCCGGAGCTTGCGCATCGGCGCAGATCAAGGGATGAGTGATCGCCTTCGTCGCCACGAAGGCCCAGGGCACCACGCCACCGAACAGGTCCTGCTCATCGCGCAGGCCGAGCTGTTCGGCATGGGCGCACCCCACCACTGTGCCTGAAGGCACCAGATAGACCGCCCCGGCGGTCACGCTGCCGGGATCGCAGTCGCCGCCATAGTCGATCCCCTGCAGATGGGCCAGACGCTGTGCCAGCGCCTGGTGCACATAACGCTCGTGGCCTGGCTCACGGCTGCGGTTGGGGTAGGTCTGTACCACTCGAGAGTATCCAGCGGTGTCTACGCGGGTCATCGTCGTTAGCTCCGGAAAAACGGCTCGGCCCAGGGGCAACGGGCGCTGCGGATCGCTCAGGCGTTTAGGCCGCGATAAGTGATAGACCACCGCAGCCCGACGACGATCCACTCATCCATCCCGACTCCGCTCTGCCCTTATTACAGTCGGACCGCACTCGCGTCATCGCCCCGACTGATGGAACAGCCAGACGTTGCCTTCGCGCTTGACGCCGCCCTGCGCTGTGCCACGGTTAAACAGGGTGTCTGCGCCAGCATTGGAAGAAGTATCACCGGCGGCCTACCGCCGGCGTATGGCAGAAGCCATGGAATGCACTGACCACAACAACAAAAAGTGCAGGAGAACGTTACAGATGAAAACGATCGCCTCCGTAAAGTTCGGCGCCGTGGCGCTGGCCGGCCTGCTGCTGCAGGGCGGCGTCACGGCCCTCGCCCAGGCACAGGGCAAGCCGACCGTCCCGCGTTACGCCCACAGCGAGACGCGCGAACAGGACAGTCGCCTCTACGTTCCGGTGTCCACCCCCTTCGATGCCCTGCCGGGCCTGCCCAGCGAGCGCTGGTACGGTGTCCATCAGGGCGCCTCGTACCGTATCGAGGTGCCGCCGAACTGGAACGGGAAACTGGTGATGTACGCTCACGGCTACCGTGGTACCGGAGCGGAACTGACGGTGACCAACCCGTCGCTGCGCCCCTGGCTGCTGCAGAACGGTTATGCCTGGGCCGCCTCGAGCTACAGCGCCAACTATTACGATGTGCGTGCCGGGGTGGAAGACACCAATGCGCTCGCCCTGGCGTTTTCCTCGATCACAGGTAAGCCGGAGCCCAGCAAGCGCTATGTCACCGGACATTCGATGGGCGGCCACGTCGCCGCGGCAGCAGTGGAGGCCGAAACCCTCGCCACCGCCAACAACCGCGTGCGCTACCACGGCTCGGTGCCGATGTGCGGCGTGACCGGCGATGTCTATGAGTTCGAATACCTGTTCAACTTCACCTGGGCTGCGCAGCACCTGGCCGGGCTCGGCCCGAGCGGCTACCCGGCCAGCGACTTTCAGGAAAAGCTGCCGCAGATCATCGGCAATCTCTGGACGCAGTACCCGACCGTTCCCAACGAGCAGGGCCGCAAGCTGGAGGGCATCGTGCGGGAACTGAGCGGCGGCGAGCGACCGATCTTCGCAGAAGGCTTCAGGACCGCCTATCAGGACGTGGTCATGAGTACCGGCGGTGGCGACGGCACCATCAACGGCATCCTCGCCGATTCGCTGACCGGCAACCTCGGCGTGATCTACCAGTTCGACGACGACAAGCGACTGTCAGCCGAGGAGCGCGCCTTCAACAAGTCGATTCCGCGCGTGCTGGGCCTGCCGATGGCCAACAACCTGCGGCCGGACGGCTTGCGCTGGATTCCGGTGGTCCGTGGCGAGTTCAACGTACCGGTGGTGAGTATCCATACCCTCGGCGACCTGTACGTGCCGTTCAAGCACATGCAGCTGTATCGCAAGCGCGCCGAAACCAACGGCAACGGAGGCCTCCTGGTGCAGCGTGCCATCCGCGCGCCCGGCCATTGCGACTTCAGCTATCAGGAACAGGTCGAGGCGTTCTCGGCGATGACGACCTGGGAGCAGACCGGCACCAAGCCTGCCGGGGATGAGGTGCTCGACGCCCGGACCGTGGCCGACCCGACCTATGGCTGCCGCTTCACCCGCAACGAGGGCAGCGCGCGGGCGGGCCTGCCAGCCTGTGACGGTGCGCTCTAACCTCATCCGGCACTGGACAGAGCGGGAACGAAAAAGGGCAGACCATGGTCTGCCCCTTTCTTTTCCGCCCCGGCGCCGTGTCAGGCCGGCACCGAGCTGCGAATCAAGTGATCGAAGGCACCCAGCGAGGCCTTGGCCCCCTCGCCCACCGCGATCACGATCTGCTTGTACGGCACGGTGGTGACGTCGCCCGCCGCGAAGATGCCCGGCAGCGAGGTCTGGCCACGGGCATCGACCACGATCTCGCCACGTGGCGACAGCTCGACGGTGCCCTTGAGCCAGTCGGTGTTGGGTACTAGGCCGATCTGCACGAAGATGCCTTCGAGCTCGAGCGAATGGAATTCGCTGGAGTTGCGGTCCTTGTAGATCAGGCCGGTGACCTTCTGGCCGTCGCCCTTCACTTCGCTGGTCAGGGCGCTGGTGA
>NZ_JAAMRF010000029.1 GCF_013522725.1 Stutzerimonas azotifigens | reverse complement strand
GACGCCAATCTTAAAACTCAGTTGAAGGCCTACCTGGAAAAGGTCAGCCTGCCGTTCGAGATCGTCGCCTCCCTCGATGACGGCGCCAAGTCCCGTGAGCTGCACGGGCTGCTCGAAGACATCGTCGGCCTGACCGACAAGATCACCCTCAAGACCGACGGCACCGATGCCCGCAAGCCGTCGTTCTCGCTCAACCGCCCCGGGGCGGACATCAGCCTGCGTTTCGCCGGCATCCCCATGGGCCACGAATTCACCTCCCTGGTGCTCGCCCTGCTGCAGGTCGGCGGCCATCCGTCCAAGACCGCGGCGGACGTGATCGAGCAGATCAAGGGCATCGAAGGCGAATTCAACTTCGAAACCTACTACTCGCTGTCCTGCCAGAACTGCCCGGACGTGGTCCAGGCGCTGAACCTGATGGCGGTGCTCAACCCCAACATCCGCCACGTCGCCATCGACGGCGCGCTGTTCCAGGACGAAGTCGAGCAGCGCCAGATCATGTC
>NZ_JAAMRF010000028.1 GCF_013522725.1 Stutzerimonas azotifigens | reverse complement strand
CCTGCCAGAACTGCCCGGACGTGGTCCAGGCGCTGAACCTGATGGCGGTGCTCAACCCCAACATCCGCCACGTCGCCATCGACGGCGCGCTGTTCCAGGACGAAGTCGAGCAGCGCCAGATCATGTCCGTGCCGAGTCTCTACCTCAACGGCGAGCTGTTCGGCCAGGGTCGGATGGACGTCGAGCAGATCCTCGCCAAGATCGACACCGGCGCCTCCGCGCGTGATGCCGCCAAGCTCAACGCCAAGGACGCCTTCGACATGCTCGTCATCGGCGGTGGCCCGGCAGGCGCTTCGGCAGCCATCTATGCCGCCCGCAAAGGCATCCGCACGGGTGTCGCGGCCGAACGCTTCGGTGGCCAGGTGCTCGACACCATGGCCATCGAGAACTTCATCTCCGTGCAGGAGACCGAAGGGCCGAAACTGGCCCGCGCCCTCGAAGAGCACGTACGTCAGTACGAAGTCGACATCATGAACCTGCAGCGCGCCGCCGCCCTGGTGCCCTGCACCGAGCCTGGCGGGCTGAACACCGTGCGCTTCGAAAGCGGCGCCGAGCTCAAGGCCAAGACCATCGTCCTGGCCACCGGCGCGCGCTGGCGTGAAATGAACGTCCCCGGCGAGCAGGAATACCGCAACAAGGGCGTGGCGTACTGCCCGCACTGCGACGGCCCGCTGTTCAAGGGCAAGCGCGTGGCGGTGATCGGTGGCGGCAACTCCGGTGTCGAAGCGGCGATCGATCTCGCCGGCATCGTCGCCCACGTGACCCTGATCGAGT
>NZ_JAAMRF010000027.1 GCF_013522725.1 Stutzerimonas azotifigens | reverse complement strand
CCTGCCAGAACTGCCCGGACGTGGTCCAGGCGCTGAACCTGATGGCGGTGCTCAACCCCAACATCCGCCACGTCGCCATCGACGGCGCGCTGTTCCAGGACGAAGTCGAGCAGCGCCAGATCATGTCGGTGCCGAGTCTCTACCTCAACGGCGAGCTGTTCGGCCAGGGTCGGATGGATGTCGAGCAGATCCTCGCCAAGATCGACACCGGCGCCTCGGCCCGCGATGCGGCCAAGCTCAACGCCAAGGACTCCTTCGACATGCTCGTCATCGGCGGTGGCCCGGCCGGCGCCTCGGCGGCCATCTACGCGGCGCGCAAAGGCATCCGCACGGGTGTCGCGGCCGAGCGCTTCGGCGGCCAGGTGCTCGACACCATGGCCATCGAGAACTTCATCTCCGTGCAGGAGACCGAAGGGCCGAAACTGGCCCGCGCCCTCGAAGAGCACGTGCGCCAGTACGAAGTCGACATCATGAACCTGCAGCGCGCCGCCGCCCTGGTGCCCTGCACCGAGCCTGGCGGGCTGAACACCGTGCGCTTCGAAAGTGGCGCCGAGCTCAAGGCCAAGACCATCGTCCTGGCCACCGGCGCGCGCTGGCGTGAAATGAACGTCCCCGGCGAGCAGGAATACCGCAACAAGGGCGTGGCCTACTGCCCGCACTGCGACGGCCCGCTGTTCAAGGGCAAGCGCGTGGCGGTGATCGGTGGCGGCAACTCCGGTGTCGAAGCGGCGATCGATCTCGCCGGCATCGTCGCCCACGTGACCCTGATCGAGT
>NZ_JAAMRF010000026.1 GCF_013522725.1 Stutzerimonas azotifigens | reverse complement strand
CGACGTCTCCCCTGATTTGAGTAGCGCTCAGCTTTAGAGTCCAATCCCAGTAACCAGGAGATTGGACATGAAGAAGCGTTTCACTGAAGAGCAAATCATTGGCTTTCTACGCGAAGCCGAGGCTGGGCTGCCGATCAAGGAGCTGTGTCGTCGGCACGGCTTTTCAGAGGCCAGTTACTACCTCTGGCGCAGCAAGTTTGGCGGGATGAGCGTGTCGGATGCCAAGCGCCTGAAGGAGCTGGAAAGCGAAAATGCCCGGCTTAAGAAAATGCTCGCCGAGTCGATGCTGGAGATTGAAGTCACCCGCGAGGCGTTGCGAAAAAAGTGGTGAGCGCACCCTCGCGTCGAGAGCTGGTGCGCCACATGACGGCACGCGGCTTGAGTGAGCGCCGAGCGCTTCAGGTGATGCGCATGAGCGCCAGTGCTCTGCGCTACCAACCGAGGCCGGATCGCAACCAGAGCCTGCGCAAGCGCATTGTGGCCCTGGCTCATCGGCATCGCCGCTATGGCGCCGCGATGATCTATTTGAAGCTGCGCCAGGCTGGCGAGGTGGTCAACCACAAGCGGGTGGAGCGCCTGTATGCCGAAGCCCGCTTGCAGGTGAAAAGGCGTAAGCGCAAGAAGATTCCGATTGCAGATCGACAGCCGCTGGGCCGCCCGCGGGCCGCCAACCAGGTCTGGTCGATGGACTTTGTATTTGATCGCACGGCTGAAGGGCGTGTCATCAAGAGCCTGACCGTGGTGGATGATGCCACCCATGAGGCTGTAGCCATCGTGCCGGAAAGAGCGATTGGCGGGCTTTCGTTGACGCGCATCCTGGATCGTCTGGCCATGTCACGCGGACTGCCCAAAGCCATCCGCACGGACAATGGCAAGGAGTTCTGTGGCAGGGCCATGCTGACCTGGGCTCATCAGCGAGGTGTGCAGCTGTTCCTGATTGAGCCAGGTAAGCCCAATCAGAATGCCTACATCGAATCGTTTAACGGGCGCTTCCGTGATGAATGCCTGAACGAACACTGGTTCACCAGCCTGCCGCACGCCAAGGTAGTGATTGAGTCCTGGCGGAGGGAATACAACGAAGAGAGACCGAAGAAAGGGCTTGGTGGGTTAACCCCATCGGCCTATGCCGAGCAACTGGCCTCGAAAGCCGTTACATTGACCCAGGACTCTAAAGCCAGCTGCTACTGAAGACGGGGAGACGTCGC
>NZ_JAAMRF010000025.1 GCF_013522725.1 Stutzerimonas azotifigens | reverse complement strand
TTGAAGGCTGTAATGGACTCTCCCCGCACCACGTTTCTTCTATAACACCGTGGTGACTGTTCGCTGGGAGAGGTGCGATGAAACGCATAGCAGTTGATTTGGCCAAGTCCGTTTACCAGGTTGCCGAGAGTGTCCATGTCGGCCGAGTGGATCGGCGCAGGCGGCTCGATTCCGGGGCGTTTGCGCGATATGTACAGGAGCAAACGGAGCCTGTCGAGTGGGTGATGGAGGCCTGTGGCACAGCTCACCATTGGGGCCGGTTGATGCAGGAGAGAGGGCATCGCGTCGTGCTCTTGCACCCTCGTTACGTGCGCCCGTATCGGCGGCGTAACAAGACCGATCGCAACGACTGCGACGCCATTCTGGAAGCGGCGCGCTGTCAGGAAATCCGCCCGGTTCCGGTCAAGAGTGTGCAACAGCAGCACGTGCAACAACTCCACAAGCTGCGCGAGGGCTGGAAGAAATCACGAGTGCAACGCATCAACCTGTTGCGCGGCATCCTGCGTGAAGCGGGCGTTGAAGCTCCGAGCGGCATCAAGTCCTTTATGCGCCAGGCATGCGAGCTGATCGAACGGCCCGAAGTGCGTGCCTTGCGCGGTGCGCTGCAAGTTGTCCTGGCCGAGATCAGCCTCTATGAACAGTCGATGCGCGAGTGCGAAGAGCAACTGGCGCGCTGGCATGCCGATGACGAGATCGTGCACAAACTCGACGAGGTCAGTGGCATTGGTCTGCTGACGGCCAGTGCATTCAAAACCGCCGTCGGCAAGCCCGAGCGCTTCGCCAGTGGTCGGCACTTGAGCGCCTGGTTGGGCATGACGCCGAATGAGTACAGCAGTGGCGAGCGACGAAGGCTCGGACGGATCAGCTGCAAGGGCAACGTGTATGTCCGAACGCTACTGATCCATGGCGCGCGAGCCGCACTGTTGGCAGCCAAACGCTGCAAGGCGCGAACGCCCGAGCGGCTGACGCAACTGCAAAGCTGGGCTCTGCAAAACGCCGAACGCATCGGCCACAACAAGGCCGCCGTGGCGCTGGCAAACAAGCTGGTAAGAATCTGCTGGGCGGTGTGGTGCCATGAGCGCCGCTTCAGCGGCAACTGGCACAGCACAAAGCCCGCCTGACGGCGGGGATTAACAAGGTGAAGTGAAGGGTTTCTAGTGGTTGTGGTGAGAAGCGAGACTGTCGGAACAGGCGAGTCCTGCAGCAGAGCAAGGCCGATAACAATCATG
>NZ_JAAMRF010000024.1 GCF_013522725.1 Stutzerimonas azotifigens | reverse complement strand
TCGATGGCTCCAAGCTGAGCGTCAACGCCCGCAACTTCTACATCAATCGCAACTTCGTCGACCCGACCAATGCCCAGAGCAAGGCCGAAGAGTGGACGCAGAGCTTCATCCTCAACTTCCAGTCCGGCTACACCTCCGGCCCCGTCGGCTTCGGCGTCGATGCCCTCGGCCTGCTCTCGGTCAAGCTCGACGGCGGTGGCGGCACCTATGGCACCGCTCTGCTGCCGCGCCACAGCGATGGTCGCCCGGCCGATGACTTCGGCCGCCTGGCCCTGGCCGCCAAGGCCAAGATCTCCAAGACCGAGCTGCGTGTCGGCGAGTGGATGCCGGTGCTGCCGATCCTGCGCGCTGACGACGGCCGCTCCCTGCCGCAGACCTTCCAGGGGGCGCAGATCACCTCCCAGGAAATCGACGGCCTGGCGCTCTACGCCGGCCAGATGCGCCAGAACAGCGAGCGTAACAACGCCAGCATGGAAGACATGTTCATGCAGGGCTTCACCGGCGCCACCTCCGATCGCTTCAACTTCGCCGGGGGTGAATTCACCTTCAATAGCGACCGCACCGTGGTCGGGCTCTGGCATGCCGAACTGAAGGACATCTACGAGCAGCAGTTCGTCAACCTGCGCCACGTGCAGCCGGTCGGCGACTGGGTGCTGGGCGCCAATCTCGGCTATTTCCAGGGCGATGAAGACGGCAGCGCCCGTGCCGGCAACCTGGACAACAAGACCTACTCGGGTCTGTTCTCGGCCAAGATCGGCGGCAACACCTTCTATGTCGGCCTGCAGAAGGTCAGCGGCGACAACGCCTGGATGCGCGTCAACGGCACCAGCGGCGGCACCCTGGCCAACGATAGCTACAACTCCAGCTACGACAACGCCAAGGAACGCTCCTGGCAGGTGCGCCACGACTACAACTTCGCCGCCCTCGGCGTGCCTGGCCTGACCTTGATGAACCGCTACATCAGCGGCGACAACGTGCAGACCGCCACCGTCACCGACGGCAAGGAATGGGGCCGCGAGACCGAACTGGCCTACACCATCCAGAGCGGCGCGCTCAAGGATCTGAGCATGCGCTGGCGCAACTCCAGCATTCGTCGCGACTTCAGCAACAACGAGTTCGACGAGAACCGCCTGATCTTCAACTACCCGTTGTCGATCCTGTAACACCGCTTCACCCGTTTGCTCCTGTTACGGCATTTCTTTAGCCCGTCCTCGTGACGGGCTTTTTTATGC
>NZ_JAAMRF010000023.1 GCF_013522725.1 Stutzerimonas azotifigens | reverse complement strand
ATCTGAACTGACCCTGATTTTACGGACACCTCGAATGTGACTATACCGTCAGAGAGGAAGGTGTCCCCATGACAGACAAACGTACTTACCAGTGCTACAGCCCCGAGTTTAAGCGAGAGGCCGTCCGCCAGCTGGCCGACACGGATAAGTCCTGCACACAGCTTGCGCGCGAGCTCGGCATTCGTGTCAGCCAGCTCTACAAGTGGAAGCAGCAGATTGACCAGAACCAGGCCAATGCCTTTCCTGGCTCTGGCCGCCAGGCTGAACCAGAGAGTGAGGTGGCTCAGCTGAAGCGCGAGCTAGAGCGGTTGCGTGAAGAGAATGAAATCCTAAAAAAGGCGGCTGCGTACTTTGCCAAGAGCCTCGTGTGAAGTACGCCTTCGTCCGCGATCATGCTGCACAGTATCCGATCCGCAGGCTTTGCCGAACGATTGGAGCTTCGCCAAGCGGATACTACGCGTGGCGTAACAGAGCAGAGTCTCGTCGCTCCAAAGCAAACCGCATGTTGCTAAGCCAGATTGAGGCCGCTCATCTCAATAGCCGCCAAACGTATGGACCTAACCGGATTTATCGGGAGCTGCGTAGCCAAGGCAATACCGCAGGCCTCAACCGCATAGCCCGTTTGAAGCGGGAGGCGGGCCTCAAAACAAGACAAGCACTGGTATGGCAGCAGGCTGGCCGCGGACGAACCTTTGAGCACATCGTTGAGCATCGACTGCTGAGGCGCTTCTACGCGGACCGACCAAATGAGCGCTGGGTAGCGGACATCACGTTTATCCCGACAGCTCAAGGATGGCTGTATCTATCTGTGATTATGGATCTCTACTCCCGGCTGATCGTCGGCTGGGCAATGGATAGAAAGCCCAGTCAGGAATTGGCAACGTTGGCACTCGAAATGGGCCTGGGAAGGCGTGCCAAGCCGATTGGATTGCTGCTGCACACCGATCAAGGTGTGCAGTACAGAACGGCTCGCTATCAGGCATTGCTAGCTCAAAACAATATCCAACCGAGCATGAGCCGTAAGGGCAATTGTCATGACAACGCAGCGATGGAGAGCTTCTTCCATACCCTGAAAACCGAGCATGTACGTCACCAGAAGTACCGTACCTTCGACGAAGCTCGGCAAAGCTTGTTCGACTACATCGAGGTGTTTTACAACCGGCAGCGACGGCATTCATATCTGGCGTACATGACGCCATTCGAATTTGAAAGCCTACACGCTGTCTCTTAGGCCGGTGTCCGTGAAACCGGGGGTAGTTCAATCTGTCCCCTTTT
>NZ_JAAMRF010000022.1 GCF_013522725.1 Stutzerimonas azotifigens | reverse complement strand
ACGCTTGGCCCCTGCTGTGCGAACTACAGAATGGCCAGGGCAATGCCCAGAACAGGCCGGATATACGAATGCAACCGCGCTGACGACAGGATCGACAAAGCTATTCCTCACTGCTTGTGGGGAGAGTACATATAAGTTGTTAGAGGCGTGTGCACCATTAAATTGGCCGTTTCGCAGATCGTTTATTTTGTTGAAACGCCTGGTTAGCTAGTAGAAGCAGGCTGAGCGAGATAAGTATAAAGCCGAGTGGGTCAGCCCACAGTGATGCGTTCTGCCAGGATGTCATTTCGATGTTGAAGGCGATTACCTGGCCGCTTTCATCTTTGACATGTGAAACCATCTCTTGATTGAATGATATTTCGTGCATCGCTCTTAGTGCGAGCATTATTGATGAACTTAAGAAAACAATGGCTCCGGGGATTATTTGCCTTGCCATCAGCAATGAAAAACCTGCAATAACAAAGGTAAATAATGCAGCAAGGTGCCCATAACTTATGAGGTAGTGAGTTATCAATTAAAGCCTCTAACGTTAAGTTAAGGGGCGGGCTTTAGCCCGTCCAAGTGAGCGAAGCGAACGCCTTGAACTTGCAGTTAGACGCGGTGACAAGCGGGGCGCTGGATGTTCAGGCCACGCTGACTGTAGCTCAAGCCGAACCGAAAGAGTGAGCAACGAACGTGCGGACGTTGGCAGATATAGAGACGCCGGATGTTCAATGGCTGCTGTGCCAGCGCTCGGCCGGCAAGGCCAGTGCGAAACGCTGCGGGCATTCAGCCAGGTTGCGAGCCCACGCTTATGGCTTACAACCGTACGGGCCTTTAACCGAAGAAATGAAACAATGCTTCCGTGCATTTGAAACCACCAAAAGTACGAGCCGCTTCTAACGATTAGCTAAGGGGCGGGCTTTAGCCCGTCCCAGCGAACGAAGTGAGCGACTTGAGGGCTGTAATGGACTCTCCCTGCACCACGTTTCTTCTATAACACCGTGATGACTGTTTGCTGGGAGAGGTGCGATGAAACGCATAGCGGTTGATTTGGCCAAGTCCGTTTACCAGGTTGCCGAGAGTGTCCAGGTCGGCCGAGTGGATCGGCGCAGGCGGCTCGATTCCGGGGCATTTGCGCGATATGTACAGGAGCAAACTGAACCTGTCGAGTGGGTGATGGAGGCCTGTGGCACAGCTCACCATTGGGGCCGGTTGATGCAGGAGAGAGGGCATCGCGTCGTGCTCTTGCACCCCCGTTACGTGCGCCCGTATCGGCGGCGTAACAAGACCGATCGCAACGACTGCGACGCCATTCTGGAAGCGGCTCGCTGCCAGGAGATCCGCCCGGTTCCGGTCAAGAGCGTCCAACAGCAGGAGATCCAGCAGCTGCATAAGCTACGCGAGGGTTGGAAGAAGTCTCGCGTACAACGCATCAACCTGCTGCGCGGCATCCTACGTGAAGCTGGGGTCGAGGCACCGAGCGGCATCAAGCCGTTTCTACGCCAAGCGTGCGAGCTGATCGAGCGGCCAGAAGTGCGTGCCTTACGCGGTG
>NZ_JAAMRF010000021.1 GCF_013522725.1 Stutzerimonas azotifigens | reverse complement strand
TCGGCAACCTGGTAAACGGACTTGGCCAAATCAACTGCTATGCGTTTCATCGCACCTCTCCCAGCGAACAGTCACCACGGTGTTATAGAAGAAACGTGGTGCGGGGAGAGTCCATTACAGCCTTCAAATCGCTCGCTGCGCTCACTGGGACGGGCTAAAGCCCGCCCCTTAACCAAACGTTAGAGGTCATCGTCCGATGCCGTGTGAGAAGTGCGCCGATCTTTGTGTTCGCTACCCAATTCGGCAGCCAAACGACTTGCTTAAAGCAATTAAAATCGCCAAGCAAAACGTGGAAGACGGCACAATCATCGAACTGCCAGACCTCGAGCCTATAAATCAAAATTCATTCGCAGCCGTTGCATCAGGCGAAGCATGGGGCGATCTTGTTGAATATAACTTTTGTTGCCCAAATTGCAGCGAACGCTTTTCCCTACACGCCGAGACATATCATGGTAGCGGCGGTTATTGGGAGCCAAAGAACAAGTCATCCGTGCGCGAGAACCTCTAACTATTGGTTCAAACCGTTCGCTTTGCTCACTGGGACGGGCTAAAGCCCGCCCCTTAACCAAACGTTAGACCTAGATCATGAATGGACTTACACGCGAGAATTCATCGACTATCGCCTTTGTCGTGAATTGTTATTTTAGTGATGCAATCAACACTGAAGAACTGCAGCAGTGGGCTTTCATGGTTATGGAGTCAGCAGAATCATATCCAGACTACATAGCGGAACTATCAAATTTTGACGCACCTCGCTTTCATATCTACAACTCAATAGGCTTCAGCCCTGGTCGTAGCTTTACAAAGCAGGAGGATGAAGCAATCTTCGGAATTGCATATATCCGCAATCGTGAAGTATTTGACGGCCCGAGCAGGCGTCGAGCTTTGAATTCACTACATGATAACCATGCAATTCTTACTGAGTTTCGAAATTATTTCCCGTTCATCCAAGTACAAGTGTAACGCCTAACTAGTGGCTCAAATCGTTCGCTTCGCTCACTGGGACGGGCTAAAGCCCGCCCCTTAACCAAACGTTAGGCTCACAAAGGGAACCGCTGAATGACTAAAATTTTCGAAAGAAGGTTCTCAGAGCTGGAGTCGCAAGTTTTGTCTATTGAAGCTACAAAGCAACGGAAGCACAGCGAATATTCCGGAAGCTATGAGCATATAGACGGAAACCTGATACTAACTGGCAAGTAAAAGTCAAAAACCTACTATCTAATCTCTGCGGGGAAAACTCTCAGCACTTTTCCGCCTTTATAGAAGCCGGCACCGCAACCGCATTCACCAGAAATTACACAATGCTGCAACAAATGAAGGCAGTCTTCCTGGCCGCCAAGGAAGACTTTGAGGGCGGCCATTTAAACTCAGTTCGAAATCTTGTCCAGGCAGAAGTATTCGATAATGAACTGGATCAAGCGAAAGAGCTTCTAAGCTCAGGGTATGCTTCAGCAGCCGCAGTCATTGCCGGGGTTGTTCTGGAGACCACCATTAGAAATTTATGCAGCGATCACAACATACCTTTTGGCAAGCTCGATAAAATGAATGCGGATCTTGCAAAGCAAGGCATATATAATTCCCTTATCCAGAAGCGAATCACCGCTTTCGCCGGCATTCGAAATAGTGCAGCACACGGAAAAACAGAAGAGTTCAACAAAGACGACGTAAACTCAATGATTAACGAGATTGAAAGATTTGTTGCTTCAACATTAGCGTAAGCAAGCCTAACAACTGGTATATGGACTCTCCCCACAAGCGATGAGGAATAGCTTTTTCGATCCTGCCGTCGGCGCGGTTGCATTCGTATATCCGGCCTGTACTGGGCACTGCCCTGGCCATTCTGTAGTTCGCGCAGCAGCAGGGGCCAAGCGTTCAAGCGATCACGAAGATCATCGTTGTTATCGGCCTTGCTCTGCTGCAGGACTCGCCTGTTCCGACAGTCTCGCTTCTCACCACAACCACTAGAAACCCTTCACTTCACTTTGTTAACCCGCCATCAGGCGGGCTTTGTGCTGTGCCAGTTGCCGCTAAACCGGCGCTCATGACACCACACGGCCCAGCAGATTCTTACCAGCTTGTTCGCCAGCGCCACAGCAGCTTTGTTGTGGCCGATGCGTTCGGCTGTATCCAATGCCCAGCTTTGCAGTTGAGTTAATCGCTCGGGCGTTCGCGCCTTGCAGCGTTTGGCTGCCAGTAGCGCGGCTCTCGCGCCGTGGATCAGTAGCGTTCGGACATACAAGTTGCCCTTGCAACTGATCCGTCCAAGGCGTCGCCTTTCGCCGCTGCTGTATTCATTCGGCGTCATGCCCAACCAGGCGCTGAGGTGTCGGCCACTGGCGAAGCGCTCGGGTTTGCCGACGGCGGTTTTCAAGGCACTGGCCGTCAGCAAACCGATGCCACTGACTTCGTCGAGCTTACGGATTATCTCGTCATCGGCATGCCAGCGCGCCAGTT
>NZ_JAAMRF010000020.1 GCF_013522725.1 Stutzerimonas azotifigens | reverse complement strand
AGAGGGTCATCATGCCGTTGATCATGCCGCCCCAGCTCGGAGCCAGGAGGATGATCGACATCACCATGCCCAAGCTCTGCGCCCAGTCGGGCAGAGCGGTGTAGTGCAGGTGGTGCGGGCCGGCCCAGATGTACACCGAGATCAGCGCCCAGAAGTGCACGATCGACAGGCGATAGGAGTAGATCGGGCGTTCGGCCTGCTTCGGCACGAAGTAGTACATCATCCCGAGGAAGCCGGCGGTCAGGAAGAAGCCCACTGCGTTATGACCGTACCACCACTGCACCATGGCATCGGTCGCGCCCGAGTAGATCGAGTAGGACTTGAACCAGGTGACCGGCACTTCCAGGTTGTTGACGATGTGCAGCATCGCCACGGTGGCGATGAAGGCCCCGAAGAACCAGTTGCCAACATAGATGTGCTTGACCTTGCGCTTGGCGATGGTGCCGAAGAACACCAGGGCATAGCTGACCCAGACGATGGTGATCAGGATATCGATCGGCCACTCCAGTTCGGCGTATTCCTTGGAAGAGGTGAAGCCCATCGGCAGGGTGATCACCGCGAGGATGATGACCGCTTGCCAGCCCCAGAAGGTGAAGGCAGCCAGACCGTCCGAGATCAGGCGGGTCTGCGATGTGCGCTGCACCACGTAATACGAGGTGGCGAACAGGGCGCAACCGCCGAATGCGAAGATCACGGCATTGGTGTGCAAGGGACGCAGACGGCCGAAGCTGGTCCACGGCAGGTCGAGATTGAGCTCTGGCCACACGAGTTGTGCGGCGATGAACACACCTAGACCCATCCCAATGATTCCCCAAACCACCGTCATGATGGCGAACTGGCGAACCACTTTATAGTTATAAGCAGTCTGACTGATTGCTGTGCTCATACAGGGTTCCACGCTAATGGCATTTCGAAGGCAAAAAACGGCGGCAAGTATGAGGAAAGCAGGGGGGCATTGCAAACGGCGCCGATGCTCTCTCGTCCCGCGCGGGCCCTGTGCTAGAAGCCTGAATCGGCCGAACTCGAAGAAAACTGGAAGCAGCTGTCAGGGCAGATGCGGCGACGCTTGTTACAAGTGCCTGAAGTCACGCGCCAGCTGAGCGAAGTCGGTTCAACGGCCTGAGTGCGCCATCCGTGGGGTCACAGGGTTGATACACACCAGTCTGGTGTGACAGAAGTGAAAGGTTTCGCCTTGTCGTTCGTAGTTTGGCAGTCGGCGAATTGGGCGGAAGCTTAGGGCTACTGCGGGGGAGGGGGAAGGGCAGTTGGTCGGAGCGGCCTGCGGCACATGGTCGCAGATCGCCCCTTGAGGGCGGTAAGGGATCCGCTCCGAGCAGATCAGCGCTTGGCCAAGTCTGCCTGTTGTTGCGACAGGCTGTACACGTAGGCGGCTAGGAGGTGAACCTTGTCGTTGCCCAGGTGCTGCTCCTGCGCCGGCATCTGGCCGTTGCGCCCGTGGCGAATGGTCTGCTGCAGCTGAGCGAGGCTCGAGCCGTAGATCCAGCCGCCGGGTTGCGTCAGGCTGGGGGCGCCCATCATGGGCATGCCTTCGCCGCCAGCGCCATGGCAGGCGGCGCAATTGCCGGCATAGACCTGCTTGCCTGCCGCCAGGTCGGCCTGCGTACCTTCCGGCAATGCCAGCCCGCCCAGATCCTGGCGCACGTAGGCCGCTACGTTCTTGACCCCTTCTTCGCCGATCACCGACACCCAGGCGGGCATGGTAGCGGTGCGTCCGTGGAGAATGCTGGCCTTGATCGTCTCGGCATCGCCGCCCCAGCGCCAGTGGTTGTCGGTCAGGTCCGGGAATCCGACCGCGCCGCGGGCGTCCGAACCATGGCAGACCGCGCAATGGTTGGCGAACAGGCGGCCACCCATCTTTAGTGCCTGATCGTCATGAGCCACTTCCGCGACCGGCATGGCGGCGTAGCGGGCGAAGATCGGGCCGTACAGGCTGTCGGCCTTGGCCACTTCGCGCTGCCACTGGGCTTCCTGCGTCCAGCCGTGCTCGTATCCCGGGAAGATCCCTTTCCAGTTGCCCAGGCCCGGGTAAAGGATCAGATAACCCACACCGAATACCAGGGTGCCGAGAAACAGCATGAACCACCACTTGGGCAGTGGGTTGTCGTATTCCTCGATACCGTCGAAGGCGTGACCCATGGTTTGATCGGTGGGGCCCTGCGACTCGCCCCTGCGCGTCGCGAAGATCAGCCAAAACAGGGCCACGAGTGTGCCCAGCGTCAGCAGGGTGACGTAAACACTCCAGAAAGCGCTCATGTAGTACTCCTGGCGGTCTGTATCCAGCCCGCCCGCAATTGATTTGCTGACGGCGCCGTGGCGCCGGTCGGTGGAACGGTGCGAGTCGATCAGCGCTTGTTGGTCAGCGCGGTGCCCAGAACCTGCAGGTAGGCAACGAGGGCGTCCATTTCGCTCTTGCCCCTCACAGCGTCCCGTGCGCCTGCGATGTCTTCCTCGCTGTAGGGCACGCCGAGGGTGCGCAGGGCCTGCATCTTCTTGGCGGTGTCCTTTCCGTCGAGGGTGTGTTCGACCAGCCAGGGATAGGACGGCATCTTCGACTCGGGTACCACGTTGCGCGGGTTGTAGAGGTGCGCGCGGTGCCAGTCGTCGGAGTAGCGGCCGCCGACGCGGGCCAGGTCCGGGCCGGTACGCTTGGAGCCCCACAGGAACGGATGGTCGTAGACGCTCTCGCCGGCGACCGAGTAGTGGCCGTAGCGCTCGGTCTCGGCACGGAACGGACGAATCATCTGCGAGTGGCAGCCGACGCAGCCTTCGCGGATGTAGATGTCACGCCCTTCGAGCTGCATGGCGGTGTAGGGCATCATGCCTTCGACCGGCTCGTTGACCGCGTCCTGGAAGAACAGCGGGACGATCTGGGTAAGGCCGCCAATGCTGACCGCCAGGATCATGAACAAGGTCAGCAGGCCGACGTTCTTTTCGAGTTTCTCGTGCTGTTTCATCTCTGCGTCCTCAGGCGATCTGCGCCGCGGCGTCGTATTCGGCCGGCTTGACGGACCGTACGGTGCGCCAGGTGTTGTAGGCCATCACCAGCATTCCGCTGAAGAAGATCGCGCCGCCGACCATCCGCACTACGAAGCCCGCATGGCTGGCTTCCAGCGCCTCGACGAAGGAGTAGGTGAGGGTGCCGTCGTCGTTGACGGCGCGCCACATCAGGCCTTGGGTGATGCCGTTGACCCACATCGAGGCGATGTAGAGCACGGTGCCCACGGTTGAAAGCCAGAAGTGGGTATTGATCAGGCCGATGCTGTACATCCGCTCGGAGCCGAACACCTTGGGAATCAGGTGATAGAGCGAGCCGATGGTGATCATCGCCACCCAGCCGAGGGCGCCGGCGTGTACGTGGCCGATGGTCCAGTCGGTGTAGTGGGAGAGGGCGTTGACGGTCTTGATGGCCATCATCGGGCCTTCGAAGGTGGACATGCCGT
>NZ_JAAMRF010000001.1 GCF_013522725.1 Stutzerimonas azotifigens | reverse complement strand
CAACAACGAGTTCGACGAGAACCGCCTGATCTTCAACTACCCGTTGTCGATCCTGTAACACCGCTTCACCCGTTTGCTCCTGTTACGGCATTTCTTTAGCCCGTCCTCGTGACGGGCTTTTTTATGCCGTGCCAGGCGGGGTGCTGATTCGCAGCGTCCAGCTGCGCTGCATCGACTCGCCCGGCGCGAGCCACTCGACGCCATGCGCGACGGGGTCCGGCTGATTGAGTGCATTGTTCAGATGCGACACCGGCTCAACCGCGAAGAAGCCGTTGCTGGCCGGCGGCATGAACACCACCAGATGATCGAGCCCGGCGTCGGCCTCGAGCGCCAGCTCCAGCCCCTGCTGCGGCCAGCGAATACGCGCCTGGCGATTCCAGCCGGCGAAACAGTTGTCCAGGCCGGGCTCGTCGAGCGGCCGCGCCACGCCGAAGTCCCAGGCCGACGGCACCGCGCCGGCCCATGCGGGCAGCTGATCGGCGTCGCCATGCCAGACCTGGTCTGCGACGAACTGGAGCATCACCCCGTCGTGCCGTGGGAAGTAAGGATGCCAACCCAGGCCGGCCGGCATCGGCCTTGCGTCGAGGTTGTGCAGATGCAGCTGCAACCGCAGCGCGTCGCCGTCCAGGTGCAGTCGATGTTCGAGGCGAAAGCTGAAGGGCCAGTCCTCCGCGCCTTCGGCCGCTTCGGCGTGGTGGGTGTATCCCAGCACCAGGCCATCGGGCTGCTGCTCGAGCACCTGCCACTGGCGTTTCCAGACGACGCCATGGATGGGCAGCTCGTGATCGGGCGAGTTTCGCCGCAGGGCGTAGCGCTGCCCGTCGGTAGTGAACTGGCCGCCACCCATGCGGTTGGAATATGGCGCCAGGACGAAACAGCCACTGCGCCGCACGCTGTCGGAACCATCCCAGGGCCGCAGGACATCGAGGCCGGCGAACCGCAGGGCGGTAATGGCGCCGCCGAGCGCCGGGCACAGCGACAGCTGCCAGTCGCCATGCTGCAGATGAAGTTCGGTCAGGGACGAATGTTCAGGCATCGAAGGGGCTCCCGTGTCGAGGGGCAGATGATCGCATCTGTCGATCGACGGATCCCACTTTTTGCTCGGCCTGCATTTATGGCCGCCTCAGCGCAGCAGCAACAGCGGCGTACGGCTGGCACGGATCATCGCGGTGGTGATGCTACCGACGAAGAACTGACGAATGCGCGAATGCCCGTAGGCGCCCATCACCACCAGATCCACACCCTTTTCTTCCTGGTAGGCGTGCAGTGTGGGCTCGACTTCGCCCATGCGGATCGCGAGCTCGACCCTGAAGCCAACGCTACGCAGCCCCTCGCCCGCCGCTTCGAGCTGGGCCCGGTTCTCCGGGGTGTCGGCCTCGACCATCACCAGGTGGATCGGCAGCGAGGCGAACAGCGGGCTCGCCGCGAGCATTGCAACGCCCTTGCGCGCGGTGGTGCTGCCATCGAAGGCCAGCATCACGCTCCTGGGCGCGGTAAAGCTTTCAGTGGTGACCAGGATCGGCCGACTCAGGGTCCGCACCACGCTTTCCAGATTACTGCCGATGTGCTGCCTGAGCATGCCGCTGCCCTCGCCCTGCCTGCCGATCACCAGCAGCCGAAAGTCGTCTTCCAACTCGCGCAACGTTTCGACGAGATCGCCATGGCGCTGGCGCGAACCGGCATACGGGACTGTCTGGCGTATGCGATCGCAGGCCGCTTCGAGCAGTATCCGACCCTGTTCGAGTGCCAGCTTGGCGCGCTTTTCATCGAGCGCGGCGAGTTCTTCGAGCAAGTACTCACGGCTACCCAGGCCAAGGGTGCCGCTCAGGTCGCCGGAGGCGGGATAGCGCCGCTGATCGAGCACGTGAAGGAATGTCAGGGGCGCGCCGAGCGTCCTGCTGGCCCACGCTGCGCAATCGCACACCGCCGCAGCGGAAGGTGAGCCATCGATACAGGCCAGGACGTGGGACATCGCAGGTAGCTCCTCAGTGGCTCATCAGCTTGTCGATCGCGTCGGGCTTGTCCGCCACGCCGAAGCGATCGACGATGGTGGCGCTCGCCTGGTTCAGACCCAGTACTTCGACCACAGTGCCCTCACGCCTGAGCTTGAGCACCACCTTGTCCAGCGCACCGACGGCAGTGATGTCCCAGAAGTGAGCGCGGCTGAGATCGATGATCACCTTGTCCAGCGCCTCCCTGAAATCGAATCCCGCCGTGAACCTGTCGGCCGACGCGAAGAACACCTGGCCGACCACGCGGTAGGTCCGCGTATCGCTGGCGGCGTCCCGTTCGGAGGTCACGTCCAGGTAGTGGGCGATCTTGTTGGCGAAGAACATGGCCGCCAGCAGGACCCCGACCAACACACCGTAGGCCAGGTTGTGGGTAAAGACCACTACCACGACCGTGGCCACCATGACGATGTTGGTCGAAAGCGGGTACTGTTTGAGGTTGCGCACCGAGTCCCAGCTGAAGGTGCCGATCGACACCATGATCATCACGGCCACCAGCGCCGCCATTGGGATCTGGCTGACCCAGTCGCTCAGGAACACCACCATCAGCAGCAGGACCACGCCCGCGATCAGGGTCGAGAGCCGCGTACGCCCGCCGGATTTCACATTGATCACCGACTGACCGATCATTGCGCAACCCGCCATACCGCCGAACAGGCCGGAGACGATGTTCGCCACGCCCTGCCCTTTGCACTCGCGGTTCTTGTCGCTGGAGGTATCGGTCAGGTCATCGATGATGGTCGCGGTCATCATCGACTCCAGCAGGCCGACCACCGCGAGCGCGGCCGAATACGGCAGCACGATCAGCAGGGTTTCCAGATTGAGCGGTACCTGCGGCCAGAGGAAGACCGGCAGGGTATCGGGCAACTCGCCCATGTCGCCGACCGTGCGGATATCCAGCCCCAGGTAGATCGCCACTGCCGTGAGCGTCAGGATGCAGACCAGCGGTGAAGGGATGACCTTGCCGACCTTCGGTACATAGGGAAACAGGTAAATGATGCCAAGGCCCGCGGCGGTCATGGCGTAGACATGCCAGGTCACGCCGGTCAGCTCCGGCAGCTGGGCCATGAAAATCAGGATCGCCAGGGCGTTGACGAAGCCGGTCACCACCGAGCGCGAGACGAAGCGCATCAACGACCCCAGGCGCAGGTAGCCGGCGCCGATCTGGAACAGACCGCAGAGCAGCGTCGCCGCCAGCAGGTACTGCAAGCCGTGCTCGCGCACCAGCGTCACCATCAACAGTGCCATCGCCCCGGTGGCAGCGGAAATCATTCCCGGACGGCCGCCGACGAAGGCGATGACCACCGCGATGCAGAACGAGGCATAGAGCCCGACTCGTGGGTCGACCCCGGCGATGATGGAGAAGGCAATCGCCTCGGGAATCAGCGCAAGCGCGACCACCAGCCCGGCGAGCACGTCGCCGCGCAGATTGGAAAACCAGGTTTGTCGAATCGAAGAAAGCATTGGTATATCCAGAACGAAGGCATCGCCGCCGAAGCGCGGCGGGCAGATGCGAGGGCTGAGCTGAACAGGCTGCGGGACGGCAAAAAGCGCGTACACCGCCGGAGGCGGCCGGCGCAGATACAGCGGCGTCCGCGCGATGACGCGGGGGCATAGCGCTATGGCGGACTGGGCTGCCAAATGGTGATCATGCGGGAAGCCACGCTGTAGGAAATCGTCTCGGTCGTTAGACCTGGCGATTCTAGCCGATCGACCCTGGCGTCGCGACCGGTCAGGCGGGACCCGGTCAGCCGATCGCGTGGCGACGGTCCGGATCTGGGCTATCCGGCTGAACTTCATAGGCGCGTCTGTTTCGGATCTCAGGTGCGCCGCGCGGACACGTCTGCTCTCGCCCCGCCCATGGCTTGATGCAACACGACTAGCAAGGAAACCCAGCGTGGACCAGATGTTCTTCAATCATGCCGAAGCCCTGTTGCGCACCCTGATCGTCGGGGTACTCGCCTACATCAGCCTGGTCGCCCTGTTACGCATCTCCGGTCGCCGCACGCTATCGAAGATGAACGCCTTCGACATGGTCGTCACGGTCGCCCTGGGCTCCACCCTGGCGACCGTCCTGCTCAACAAGGACGTGAGCCTCGCCCAAGGCGTACTCGGGTTCGCAACGCTCATTGGCTTGCAGTACCTAGTGACCTGGACCAGCGTTCGCCTCGACTGGGTGCGCAGGGTGGTCACCGGCGAGCCGGCGCTGTTGTTCTACCGTGGCCGCATGCTGCCCGATGCCTTGCGCAAGGCGCGGGTCGCCGAGAACGAAGTACGCGCCGCGGTGCGCGGCTCCGGCCATGCAGCGTTGGACGAGATCGAGGCCGTCATCCTCGAAACCGACGGCTCGTTCAGCGTCGTGGCCCATGCCGCAGCCAGCGGGCCGTCGAGCCTGCAGGACGTCAGCATGCCTGGCTCCGACAGCACGGACCGGCGCCAGCCTAGCAAGTAGCCTTCTGGATGACCTGGATCAGCGTATCCAGATCGACCGGCTTGCGCAGGTGAGTGCTGTAGCCTGCAGCCTTGGCTTTTTCGACATCTTGCAAGGTGCCATAGCCGCTCAGGGCGATGCCAGGGGTCGCGGCATTGACGCCGCCCTCGCGTATCGCACGCATCAGCTGGTGGCCATCGAGGCGCGGCATGCCGATATCCGAAACGATCAGGTCGAAACGGGTCTGTTCGGCCAACGCCAGACCTTCTTCGCCACCCGGTGCCGTGGTGACCTGAGCCCCCTCGCTCTCGAGCAGCATCTCCAGGGTTTCGAGGATGTCTTTCGAATCGTCGACCAGGAGGATGTTCAACCCGCTCAGAGCGCCCATACGCTGCGAACCCTGAGCGGCGTCGAGCTCGATTTCGGTCTGCAGGCAGATCGGCAGCCAGACACTGAAACGGGCGCCGCGACCGATACCTTCGGAATAGGCCTCGATCCGCCCGCCATGGGCTTCGACGAGCTGCTTGACCAGGGCCAGGCCGATACCCAGACCATGCTTGGCACGCTGCGCATGCTGCATCTCGGCCTGGCCGAACATGTCGAACACCTTGGGCAGGAAGTCCTCGGTCATGCCCTGCCCGCTGTCCACCACGTCCAGCCGTGCCATGTCCCCCTCGCGGGCCAGCGCTAGCCGGATCAACCCGCCCGACGGCGTGAACTTCCAGGAGTTGTTCAGCAGGTTCCAGACAATCTGCTCGAGGCGCGTGGGATCGGCTTTGACATACAGCGACTGCTCGAACTTGACGACCTCGAACGTCAGTCCTTCACCATCGGCCAACGGCTGGAATACCGTCTCGATACGCGACAGCAGCGCCTGCAGGTGCACCGTATCCATGCTCAGCCGCAGTTTGCCGGTGCGGATGCGCGAGACATCCATCAGATCATCGATGATCCTGGACTGGCTCCGCACCGCGCTCTGGATCGACTGCACCGCCTTGACCAGCGCGGGCGCGTTGCGCACCAGCGGCGAGCGGGCGATCAGATCGCTGTTGAGCTGCACCAGATTAAGCGGGTGTTTGAGCTCGTGGGAAAGCACCGCGAAGAACTGATCCTTCTGCAGGCTAGAGGCCTGAATGGTTTGCAGCTCGTTTTCCTGCTGCGCCGACCGCTGGCGCTGCTCGGTGATATCGCGGGCGATCTTGGCGAAACCGATCGGATTGCCATCGATCAATGGATTGACCAGCCCGGTGCAGAAGATCCGCACCCCATCCTTGCGCAGGTGCCAGCGTTCATCGGCGGTCTGCCCATCGCGCAGCGCATCCTGACGCTCCTGCTCGGGTCGCCCTTGCTGGATATCTTCCTCGGTGAACAGAATATCGATCGACTGGCCGACCGCTTCCTGTTCCGTGTAGCCGAAAATGGCTTCGGCACCGGTATTCCAGGTGGTGATCACGCCAGCGCAATCCTGGGTGATGATCGCGTATCCCCGGGTGCTCTGTGCCAGCAGCTTCATGTGCGCTTCGCCAGCGCGTATGCGCTCTTCGGCCTTGCGTCGTGCGGTGATGTCGAGAAATGCCAGCACGGCGCCCTGGATACGGTCGTCCACCGTGCGATAAGGCAGCAGCCGCGCCAAATACCAGCGGCCGTCCTGGCTGGCCACCTCGCGCTCGACCAGACGCAGTTCCTCGAACGCCTCGGATGCGTCGTTGGTGAGCTGCGGATAGTCGAGCCGATGGGTGATGTCGAGCAGCGAGCGCCCGGTGTCGTTGCCGATCACGTTGAAGATGTCGCGTGCACGTGGGGTGAACCACTTGATGCGCATCTCCCGATCGACAAACACGGTGGCGATGTCGGTGGAGGTGATCAGATTCTGCAAGTCATCGTTGATCTTGCTGGTTTCGTCGACCTTGGTCTTGAGCTCGGCATTCACCGTAATCAGCTCTTCGTTGATCGACTGCAGCTCTTCCTTGCTGGTTTCCAACTCCTCGGTGGCCGAGCGCAGCTCCTCGTTGATCGCCTGCAGCTCCTCGTTGGAGGCTCGCAGTTCCTCGGTGGAGGTCTCCGAATGCTCCACGGTGACCTGCAACTGTTCCTTGGTGCGCTGCAGCTCGCTTTCCAGCTGGGTCAGGACATTGTCCTTGGCGGCGCCTTGGGCGCTCTCGTCGCCGTCACCCATGACGTCCTCGACTTCGTCGAAGAGCACCAGCATGAAGTCGTTGCCGGCCTCGTCGTCGCGGAAGGGACGCACCACCATGTTCACGTAGTAGGTGCGCCCTTCCCGTTCCAGCCGCACGCGCCTGGCCTCGACGCTCTTCCCTGTGTGCACGGCCTGATACAGCGCGGTGCGTAACTCCAGCCGCAACTCGGGCAGCACCAATGCCGGGAGATTGAGCGACGGCTCGCCGCCGATATAGCGCAGGAAGCGACCGGCGCGGTCGGACATGTGCACGATTTCGGCTTCGTAATTGACCACCACGCTCGGCGGCGCGTACTGCTCGAGCACGCGCTGATGCACGTCGGCGAAGGAGAAGCGCTTGCGCCGATTGCGCGGTTCCTTGACCAGCGGCGCCGGCGCACTGCTCGGCATCCCTTGCATGGTGGTGATGGGCGAGCGTCGCAGGCTGGAGGCTACATCACGGGCACGGTAGATGCGGTTCTTCTTGTCCACAGGAGTGAACAGGTGGGAACAGGCATCGGCCGTCTCGGAGCTGCCGAGGAACAGGTAGCCACCCGGATTCAGGGCGAAGTGGAAAATGCGCAGCACTTCGCTCTGAATGTCCCGATCGAGATAGATCAGCAGGTTGCGGCAGGTGATCAGGTCAAGTCGGGAGAATGGCGGGTCACGTAGCAGGTTGTGGCGGGCGAACAGCACCTTCTCGCGCAATTCCTTTTTCAGGCGGCAATGATTGCCTTCCTTGACGAAGAACTGGCGCATCCGCGCAGGAGGCACGTCGGTCATGATCGCTTCGGGGTAGAGACTCGAGCGAGCAATTTCCAGGGCACGCTCGTCGATGTCGGTGGCGAACACGTGCAGCGTGGCGTCGCTGTTCTTCAGGTGCGCCTGCTCGCTCAGCAACATAGCAAGCGAATAGGCCTCTTCGCCGGTCGAGCAGGCGGCGGACCAGATACGCACCTCGCGCTCCTCCGGATCCCGAGCCGTCACCCGATCGAACAGGTCGGGCATGACGTCGCGCTCTAGCGCTTCGAAGGCTTCACGGTCGCGAAAGAAGTTGGTCACCCCGATCAGCATGTCGTCGAGCAACGCCGGCGTTTCATCGACGTTCTCGTGCAGGAAGGTCGCGTAGGCGGGCATGTCGCGGACGGCGTTGACCTGCATGCGGCGCTCGATCCGGCGCAGCACGGTCGCCTGTTTGTAGTGCCGGAAGTCATGTCCGGTTCGGGTACGCAACAGGGTGAGGATGTCGCGCAGCGCAAGATCGATGCTTTTCGCCAACGGACGGTCGCCGGCCTGTTCTTCCTTGATCTCCGCTTCGGGCGTGAGCAGAGATGGCACCTTCAAGTGCTTGAGGTTGGAGGACAGCTCGATCAGCCGCTGCGGCATGTCCACCACCGGTAGCACGATGTCCACCTTACCGGTCTCGATGGCGCTGCGCGGCATGGAATCGTATTCGGCATCGTCGGGCGACTGGGCCATGGTGATGCCGCCCTGTTCCTTGATACGCGCCAGCCCTACCGAACCGTCGGAGCCGGTACCGGACAACACGATGCCGATGGCATGGGTGTGGTGGACGTCGGCCAATGTGCGGAAGAACAGGTCGATTGCGACTTGCGGCCCGCGTTCGCGGGTCGGCTCCACCAGGCGCAGATAACCGTCGTTCATCAGCAGGTCGCTAGCCGGCGGAATCACGTAGATATGGTTGGGCTCGATGGGTACCGGCTTGGTCACCTGGCTGACCGGCATATTGGTAACGGTCTGCAGGATGCGGTCTGCCGTGCTTTCGTGTTTCGGCGACAGGTGCATGATCACGACGAAGGCCATGCCGCAATCGCTAGGCAGGTTTTCGAAGAAGGACATCAGTACTTTGAGCCCACCGGCGGAGGCCCCTATGCCGACCACCGGGAACTTCAGATCGCTGCGCACGGAGGAAGGCTTTTGGTTGGCGGAGAGCTCTACGGAGTCGCTCATCGGGTTCCTCAGAAGGTCGGTGGCCTTCGCGTCAGCGTAATTTTAATTCGGACAATACAGCAGTCGATGAGGTGGAATACGCTTTGGCCGAGCAGCGGCACGCCAAATGGACCAATGATAGGCGCGGCATACCGCTCATCGGAAATAAAAACCAGAGATGGCCCTTTGCCGACGTAAAGCCTCCCGATGTTGTCGATACCCCCAGGCCGATACCGGGCGCACGTACGAAACAATCGACGAGGCTTCGGCGCTTCATTCGCCCCTAGTTCCGACTTCCGCTGGCGTCTTTCGTCCGCGGAGACGACATGAGCAGACGTCTTCATCTATGCCGCTATCAACGCCGGGCCGCCTGTCCCGCACTCTGTTCCTGACCTTGTTGCTGCTGCTCGGCACCGGGTTCGTCATCACGTCGCTGCTGAGCTATCACACGTCGCGCACGACGATTCGCAACACCATCGTCAACACCGAACTGCCACTGACCTCCGACACGGTCTATTCGGAGATCCAGAAGGATCTGGTACGACCGATCCTGCTCTCATCGATGATGGCGCGCGACACCTTCGTGCGCGACTGGGTACTCGGCGGTGAGCGCAACAGTGATCAAATGACCCGCTACCTGGCGGAAATCAAGGAGCAGTACGGCGCGTACACCACCTTTTTCGTCTCCGAGAACAGCCGCACCTATTATCAGGCGCAGGGCGTGCTCAAAAAGATTGATGAAGCCGAACCACGTGATGAGTGGTATTTCCGCATCCGCGCCTCGAGCGCCCCATACGAGATCGAAGCCGATGTCGACCTGGCCAACCAGGACCGCCTGACCTTCTTCATCAACTACCGGGTGCTGGATTACGAGAACAACTTCATCGGCGTTACCGGCGTTGGCCTGAGCGTCGAAGCTGCGGTGAAGATCATCGACGATTATCAGCAGCGCTATGCGCGCGCGATCTATTTCGTCGATAAAAACGGCATTGTCACCCTGACGGGCAACAACACGTCACCGGGGACGCTCCGCACCGGGCAGTCGCTGGCCGAGCTGCCGGGGCTGTCGCAGTTGATGGAGCAGCTTTTACCCGGCGAAAGTGCGACCTTCGAATACGAACGCGACAATCGATCGCACTTCGTCAATGTGCGCTACCTTCCCGAGCTCGAGTGGTATCTGTTCGTCGACAAGCAGCAAGACGACATGCTCGAGGGCATCCGCCACGCACTGCTGGCGAACCTCGTCGTCTGCCTGTTGGTGATCGCTCTGGTGATGATTCTGGTGGGCAAGGTGCTACAACGTTACCAGGCACGCATCACCTCCCTCGCCTCCACCGACCTGCTGACCGAACTGCCCAATCGGCGTGGCTTCGAGCTGCTCGCCGGACAGGCGCTGCAGGAAGCGCGTCGTGACCAGAGCCCGCTGACCACCTTGCTGATCGATCTGGACCACTTCAAGCAGCTCAACGACACCCATGGCCATCTCGCGGGGGACGAGGTACTGCGCCGATTCGCCGCCGACCTGCGCGGCCACCTGCGCCAATCCGACATCCTCTGCCGCTGGGGCGGCGAGGAGTTCATCGTGCTGTTCAAGAACACCGACGCCGCCACCGGCCAGGGGCTGGGCGAGAGGATCCGCGCCTTCGCCGAATCGCGCCACTACACCTTCGCCGAGCAGGACATCACCATGACCGTAAGCGTGGGGATGACCCTGCTGCACGCCAACGATTCCCTGGACAGCCTGATCGGGCGGGCTGATCGCGCGCTGTATCGCGCCAAGCAATCGGGTCGTAATCGTCTGTGCGTTGAGAACGAGGCCTAGCGAGGAGGCGCTCGTACGCGCAATTGCCGCGCCAAAACGGCATCATTGCCCGCTTCACGACAGACGAGGATCGACCCGCATGCACCCGCTTGCCCGAGTTAGTGCCCGCGCCTTCCTGACCTGCGGTTTGACGATCGGCTTCGCGCTGGCCGATGAACCGCCACTGGCCACCCAGATCGAACAGCAGGCCCGCGCCGCCATGGCGCAGCACGGTATTGACGGCCTGGCGATCGCAATCACGGTCGACGGTCGACGGCAGTACCATCACTACGGCGTCGCATCACGAGAAACGGCCCAACCGGTAACGGAGAACACGCTGTTCGAGGTCGGCTCGGTGAGCAAGGTTTTCACCGCCACGCTGGCCGCCTATGCCCAGGCACAAGGGCGTCTGTCTCTCGATGACAAGATCACGACCCACCTGCCCCAACTGCGCGGCAGCGCCTTCGATGACGTCAGCCTGCTCGAGCTGGCGACCCATACCAACGGAGGGCTGCCACTGCAGCTGCCCGACGAGGTCGACAGTGAAGAGGCGCTCTTGGCGTATTTCAGAACATGGCGGCCGGCCCATGCGCCCGGCAGCCAGCGTACCTATGGCAACCCGGGGATGGGCCTGCTCGGCATGGCCACCGCGGCGAGCCTGGACGAGCCTTACGCCCAGGCGTTGGAACAGCGCCTGCTGCCGGCACTCGGCATGGCCGACAGTTATCTTCAGGTTCCGGCTGTCGCGCAGCCCCGCTACGCCCAAGGTTATAACCGGGACGATGAGCCGGTCAGGCTCAACCCCGGTCTGCTGGGCGACGAAGCCTATGGAGTCAAATCCACCAGCAGAGACCTGCTTCGCCTGGTCGAAGTGAATCTGGGTATCGCCCACGTGGATGACGACCTTCGGCGAGCCATTGCCCGGACCCACACCGGCTATTTCGCGGTAGGCCCGATGACGCAGGATCTGGTCTGGGAACAATACCCGTACCCGGTCGCGCTGGATGCACTGCTGGAGGGCAATTCCAGCACCATGGCCTACCAGAGCAATCCGGCCAGACGCCTTGACCCGCCACAGGCAGCGCGAGAGCAGGTCTGGCTCAACAAGACCGGCTCGACCAATGGTTTCGGTGCCTATGTGGCACTGGTGCCCTCGGAAAAAATTGGGCTGGTGCTGCTGGCCAACAGGAACTTCCCGATCGAGGCGCGAATACGTCTGGCGCACGGCATCATCGAGGCGTTGCTACGGACGCGCCTGACTGAGCCCGAGGCGATCAGCACAGCTCGATCAGCTCGTTGACGGCCTTGAGGATTGTATCGAGGCTGGCGCCCTTGGCCAGGAATCGGTCAGCCAGACTTTGGGTGACCAATTCCACCGGCAGCGCCGCACTCATCAGCATGATGGGAATCGTGTCGTAGGCCGCTTCGGCGCGAATCGCCCGAATCATCTCGGCGCCATTCATCTCCGGCATCATGTAGTCGGTGATGATCAACTCCGGACGCTGCTGGGCCAGCAGCTTGAGGCCCTCGCGCCCGTTCGCGGCGACCACGACTTCGAAGCCCTCATCCTCGAGCATGAAGGTCATCAGCTTGGCGAGCCCCGGCTCGTCCTCCACCAGAAGGACCAGCGGGGGACTCGCGATCCCTGAGTCACGCATCGTCAGCCCTCTCCCTGGGCTGACGATGCGGGCGCCCGATAAGAATGCCCTCGGTCCGCTTCATCGGCTCCCCAATCTGAACGCCGTCAGCGCCCACCGAAAACTCGAACACCCGTGGTTCGAAACCGCTTTCCCGCATTTTAATGACAGCTAATGTACGGTGCAGCGTCGATTCCAGCTCCGCATAGCGCAGCAGCAGGATATTTTCGGAGATCGCGGAAATGGCCGAATAACGAAAGCCAGGCTTGCTGTCGATCATGTCGTGCAGCTCGGCGGTCAGGAATGTAGTAACCCCTTCGGCGCGAAGAATGCTGGTCAGTGCGGTGAGGAATCGACCCAGTCGCGTTGTGTGCACCGCCGACTGCTCGAGCCCATCGATGCCGTCGAAGAACAGCCGGCGCACGTCCTTGCGACGCACCGCTTCGAGTAGCCGCTCGGCCAGCTCATCGATGGTCTGTTCGGTTGGCGGGCAGTTGATGACCTCCACCGCACCTGCCTCCATCAGCGAGGCGAGATCAAGCCCCAGTCCGGCCGCCCGACGCGTCAGCCGCCGCGTTTCTTCATGAAAGCTGAAGATCAGCCCGGGCTCATCGACCGTGCTCTGGCAGACGAAGCTCAGCCCCAGGCTGGTCTTTCCCACCCCAGTCGGCCCGGCCAGCAGGGTCATAGAGGAATAGGGGATGCCGCCGCCGATCATTATGTCCAGGCGCTCGATACCGGTACTCAGGCGCAGCTCGTGCATCTCCGGCGCCAACGCATCGCCCGCCACGGCCTCCAGCCGTGGAAAGACACGGAAGCCGTCGCTGCCGATACGGGTCATGTGGCGACCGTGCACGAAGCCGCTGCCACGGAATTTACGTACCCGCAGGTAACGGTAGGTGCGATATCCCTCTTCGGCGCTGAGCAGCTCGATCCAGCCGTCGACCATGGTGAATTCCGGGCTGCCGGAAAGGCGCTGACTGTTGGTCAGAAGCAGCACGGTGCAGCCGGCCACATCGGCGAATACCGATACATCATTGACGAATTCGCGGAAGGTCCGCTCCGACTCGCCGTTCTCTTCGAGGGCAAACAGTCCGTCGATGACGATCAGCGATGCACGCTGGCGTTTGCTGTTGCGGGTGAGGAATCGCAGGATGCCTTCCAGACCATCTTTGCGCAGGGTATCGAAGGCGCTTTCGTAATAGACGTTGTCGCCGACCTGGCTGCTGTCCATGAAATCCATCTTGCGCAGATGGCGCAGCAGGCGGTGGTGGGTTTCGGCGAGCAAGGTCACATACAGCGAGCGCTGGCCGCGTTTGGCCCAGCTGAAGCAGATCTGGTTGGCGAGAATGGTCTTCCCCTCGCCTGGGCCGCCCTGAACGATATATACCGCGCGCGGCAGGAGCCCACCGTTGAGTACCTGATCCAGACCGGGCACCCCAGTCGGGACGTGTTGCAGGTCCAGTTCCTCGTCTCGCTCGATTTCTGTCACAGGGTTGTCCGTAGGTCGGTTGCGGTTTCGGCCGAGTCTAACAACCCTTGCCCCGTCTCGTCCTCCCGCCTCAATCCGCTTATTGCAGAGCGGCGCGGGCAATCTAGACGCATCGTCGAGCCGGCGATCGATCCCTTCTGGCAGCGAATCGGGCAGCGGTCGTTGGCAGGCCTGTTACGGCCTTTAAATTGCAACGAGTCTCATTTATCGGAGAATTTTTTATTGGTCAATCATGGATCGCTCATCCAAGAGGCTTATCATCGCCGGCTTCGTCACATCCCACCGACCTGCCCCAGAGCTGCCCATGCCACTGCCGATGGACCTGGCGATAGATCCCGCCATCCTGCTTGCCCTTGCCTGCGTCGCCTTTCTCGCCGGATTCATCGATGCCATCGCCGGTGGCGGCGGCCTGTTGACCGTACCCGCCCTACTCACCGCCGGCCTGCCGCCCCATCTCGTGCTGGGTACCAACAAGCTCAGCTCGACCTTCGGTGCCGCGACCGCCAGCTACACCTTTTATCGCCGCAAGCTGTTCGATCCCAGGCAATGGCGCAACGGCCTCATCGCCACGCTGATCGGGGCGCTGATCGGCGCCGTCATCGCCCATTGGCTGCCGGCCGAGTGGCTGAACAAGATGCTGCCGGTGGTGGTGTTCGGCTGTGGCCTCTACCTGTTGTTCGGCAAGACGCCGGACGTCCCACTGAACGCCGATGCACCTATCCCGCGCCGTCGGCAATGGCCCCAAGGCCTTGGGCTGGGGTTCTACGATGGCGTGGCCGGCCCCGGTACCGGGGCCTTCTGGACGGTCAGCAGCCTGCTGATGTATCCATTGGACCTGGTGCGTGCCAGCGGCGTGGCCCGCAGCATGAACTTCGTCAGCAATGCCGCCGCGCTGGTGGTGTTCATCGCCTTCGGCCAGGTGCAGTGGGTGCTCGGGCTTTGCATGGGCGCTTCGCTGATGGCCGGCGCCTACCTGGGCGCCCACACGGCGATTCGTGGCGGCTCGCGCTTCATTCGCCCGGTATTCATCTGTGTGGTGTTGGCGCTCACCGCGCGGCTGGTCTGGCAGCACTGGCTCGGCGCGGCCTGAGCCCTCAGTCGGCCGGAGGCTCCATCAGCAGCTCCGGCACCGGGCGCCCGGCAATCAGTTGCTCCTCGACCAGCCGGATCACCGCGGCCTCGTCCGGCACCCGGTACCAGGCGCCCGGCGGATAGACGCTGAGCGTGGGCCCCAGGTCGCAGGGAAACTGACAGTGCGTGCGGGTGATATGCACCCCTTCGGCGCCCTCGAGGCGGCCGGCCGCTACCAATTGCTGGCGCAACATCTTCCACAACGGCAACGCGCCGCGCCGGGTACAACGCGGCCCGTTGCACAGCAGCACGCGGTAGCGATGCGGCGGAATGCGCGACCAGTCGTGCTTGTCGGCCAGCGCCGGGATGACCTCGCAGCCCAGATGGCGCTCGCGCATGGCAATCAGCGCGGCCAGTCCCGCCTCGTCGCGCTCCGCGCCTTGCGCCGCGACGAACAACCGTTGCGGTGCACCCAGCCGGGCCAGCTCACTGCGCAGCCAGTCGAGGTAGGGGCCCGAGCTCTGCGGCTCCATGTCCACCAGCAACAGCGCCCCTTCGTCGGTCTCCAGCGCCTGCCCGACCCGTCGCCAGAGCCCGTCGAAACCCTCGGTGGTATCGACGACGTCGGCCAGCGCCGCTTCGCCGCGCAGCGCTACCAGTTGCCGCTGGAACAGCTCGGCCAACGAGCCGTGCGACAGATCAGGACCTACGAACAGCACGCGGGAATAGAACGAAGCATTATCGACAACCATGTGCATGCTCGAGGCCGGAGGGCGTGACAGTCTACCCGAGCGTCCAGACGACCTGTCAGAGCAAAGGGTCCAGCGCCTGCCACAGCGCATCGACATCGCTGAAGACGCGGTCGACCGGCGCCAGCGCCGGGCGCGCCAGGATGAGTACCGGCAGCACGCGCTCGCGGGCGACCTGCAGCTTGGGCTCGGTGGCCGCCCCGCCGCTGTTCTTGCTGATCAGCACGTCGAAGCCGCCAATCTCGAACAGCGCCCGCTCCTCTTCCAGCCTGAATGGGCCGCGCGCGGCGAGCACGCGCGCGCGCTCGTTGCCCGGATGAGGATCGAGCATGCGCAGCGTCCAGAACTGCCCATCCGGAATCGACTCCAGATGCCCGAGCGCCTCGCGACCAAGAGTGAAGAAGGGCCGTTTGAAGCCCGCCAGCGCCTGGCTCAGCGCATGCCAATCGGCGACTTCGCGCCAATCGTCACCGGCGCCCGCCTGCCAGCCCGGCCGACGCAGCGCCCAGCACGGGACGCCGACATGCCGAGCGGCCTGGGCCGCGTTGGCGCTGATCTGCGCGGCGTAGGGATGGGTCACGTCGAGTAGGAGGCCGATGTCCTCGCGGCGCAGGTACTCGGCGAGCCCCTCGGCTCCGCCGAAACCGCCAACCCGCACCTCGCAGCGCAGGTCGTCCGGCACCCGGCCCAGCCCCGCCAGGCTGTACACATGCTGCGGCCCGAGGCGCCGGGCGATGGCCAGCGCATCGCCGACCCCGCCGAGCAGCAGGATGCGGCTCATTCGTCCGCTCCGGCCTGGCCGACGAGATTGCCCTGGCGGTCGATCGCGAACACCTCCAGGCACACCTCTGGCGGGACGATGCCGCGGGCGAACCGCAGCGCGTGGCGACAGACCTCGTCCCCCAGGGCGACGCCCTGCGCCGCCGCCAGCGCGAGCGCCTGCTGGCTGGTATTGGCCTCGCGCATGGCCTGCTGCAGCGCCTCGTCGGCACCGAGCCCCGCGGCCCAGCCGGCCAGCTGCGGCAGGTCGATACTGGAATGGCGGCTGTGCAGGTCCAGATGGCCGGCCGCCAGCTTGCTGATCTTGCCGAAGCCGCCACAGAGACTGAGCCGGGCCACCGGCGCCTTGCGCAGGTGCTTGAGCACGGCGCCGGCGAAGTCGCCCATCTCGATCAGCGCGGTGTCGTCCAGGCCGTAGCGCCAGCGCATGGCGTCTTCGCTGGCGTTGCCGGTGCAGGCCGCCAGGTGGGTGAAGCCGTTGGCGCGGGCAACATCGATACCCTGGTGGATCGAGGCGATGTAGGCCGCACAGGAGAAAGGCCGCACGATGCCCGTGGTGCCGAGGATCGACAGCCCACCGAGAATCCCGAGCCGCGGGTTCATCGTCTTGAGCGCCAGCTCCGCGCCGCCCTCGACGCCGATGGCGACCTCGAAGCCCCCGGTATAGCCAGATTCCAGGGCCAGCTGTTCGAGGTGGCCGCCGATCATCTGCCGCGGTACCGGGTTGATCGCCGGCTCGCCGACCGCCAGCACCAGTCCGGGCCGGGTCACGGTGCCGACGCCGGGGCCGGCGAGAAAACGCACGCCGGGCTGCGGGACCAGCCGCACCCGGGCGAACACCAGCGCGCCGTGGGTGACGTCCGGGTCGTCGCCGGCATCCTTCAGCGTGCCGGCCTCGGCGCCGTCTTCCCAGGCCCGGCAGAACGCCAGGCGCATCAGCACGCCCTGCCCTCGCGGCAGCACGATCCGTACCGCATCGGAGGCCACGCCCTGCAACAACAGCCGCGCCGCCGCGAGGCTGGTGGCGGTGGCGCAACTGCCGGTGGTGTAGCCGCTGCGCAGCGGTGCCGGCTTTTCGGGCGTTTCCTCACGCATGGTCGGGCAACCACTGTTGGCTCATGACCACCGCTTTCACCCCTTGCGCACGTCGAGCAGGGTGATCGGCAGCGCGCTGCGCCAGGTGTCGAAACCGCCGAGCGGCTGTGCCTGGGCGAGACCGATACGCGTCAGCTCGCCGCCGTGGCGAGCTCGCCAGTCCACCAGCACCGCCTCGCCCTGCAAGGTGACGGCATTGGCCACCAGCCGCCCGCCGGGCTTGAGCGCCTGCCAGCAGCGCTCGAGAACGCCCTGCACGGTCACGCCGCCGCCGATGAAAATGGCATCCGGGCGTTCGAGACCCTCAAGCGCGGCAGGCGCTGCCCCAGCGACCAGCTGCAGTCCCGGTACGCCCAGTGCATCGCGATTGCGCGCGATCAGGCGCTGGCGGCTCTCGTCGGCTTCGACGGCGATGGCGCGGCAGCGCGGATGCGCGCGCATCCACTCGATGCCGATCGAGCCGCAACCGGCGCCCACGTCCCAGACCAGCTCGCCGGGCAAGGGCGCGAGGCGCGCCAGGGTGATCGCCCGTACGTCGCGCTTGGTCAGTTGGCCGTCGTGGCTGAATACGGAATCTGGAAGGCCGGCCGTTAGCGGCAGCCGCGGCGCATCGTTGTCTGCCATGCACTCGATGGCGAGCAGGTTCAGCGCCTCGACCTGCATCAGCGCCCAGTCGTCCGCCAACCCGTCGATACGCCGCTCGCGCTCGCCGCCCAGATGCTCGAGCACGGTGATCCGGCTGGGCCCGAAGCCGCGCTGGCGCAACAGCTCGGCCACCGCGGCGGGGCTGCCGCCGTCGTTGCTCAGTACCAGCAGGCGGGCGTCGGGATAAAGGTGGCGATTGAGTGCTGCCAGCGGCCGCGCCACCAGAGACACCAGTTCGACATGCTGCAGCGGCCAGCCCATACGCGCCGCCGCAAGCGAGGCGGAGGACGGCGCCGGGAACACCTGCATCTGCTCCGGCGCAACCGCACGGGCCAGGCTGGCGCCGACACCGAACAGCATCGGATCGCCGCTGGCGAGTACGCAGAGCGGCCGGCCCTGCCGTTCGAGCACAGGCACCAGGGAAAACGGGCTCGGCCACGGCTGCCGAGCGGCACGCAAACAGGGGGGCAACAGGGCCAGCTGGCGAGGCGCGCCGACGATCAGTTCGGCATCGAGCAGCGCTCGCCGCGCGGCCTTGCCGAGCCCGGCGTAACCGTCCTCCCCTATTCCCACCACTGTCAGCCACGGCGTCATGCGTGTTCCTCGTCCGCTCCGGCTGCCTCCATCGCGGATGGCTTTTCCCGGCTTCGCTCAAAACGGGCATAATATCTCGTTCGTCGGTGCTACATCGGGCAATGCCCGCATGAGCCGAAGAGGGAACACGGAAGAAGCGATTCCAACCGTGGCTGCCCCCGCAACTGTAAGCAGCGAGTTCGCCGCCTCTGGCCACTGGATCACCGGGAAGGCCGCGGATGGACCTTGACCTGCCAGCCAGGAGACCTGCCGACGAAGCTGGTCGCGAGTGCCAACATCGGGCGGGGTGTACCGATGCCGAAATCCTGTCGCCAAGGGTTTCAGGTCCGGTCGCCGCGTCTCGGGTTTCAGGTGACCGATTGAACGACTCAATTCTCCCCCCCTTCATGCCGTCCGCTTCCGCGTGCCCTGGGCTGCTACGCATCGTGCCCGCCCTCGATGGCGGCATCTGCCGGGTCAAGCTGGCCTGCGGACAGCTCAGCGTGGCCCAGGCCCACAGCATTGCCGCTGCCGCGACGGCTTGCGCCAGCGGCGTGCTCGAACTGACCAACCGCAGCAATCTGCAGATCCGTGGCGTGCGCCAGGAGGACAGAGAACGCCTGGTGGACCGCCTGCTCTCCGCCGGCCTCGGCCCCCGGGACGCCGCCGCCGATGACGTGCGCAACCTTCTGGTCAGCCCCGCTTTCGGCCTCGACGAGGAGGCCATGCTGGATGTCGCGCCGCTGGCCGAGCAATTGCTCGATCACCTGCAGAGCCGCCCGGCCTTTCGCCGCCTGTCCCCGAAGTTCGCGCTACAGCTCGACGGCGGCGAGAACCTGGCCGTGCTCGATCACCCGCACGATCTTTGGCTGTCGGCCGTGCCGATGGACCACGGGATCGGCTTCGCCTTCGGCCTCGCCGGCTGCCCAACGGACCCGCCACTGGGAGTGGTCCCAGCCGATGCGGTACTGACGCTGGTCGACGCTGTGCTGGAGACTTTCATCGAACTGGCCCAACCGCCGCAAACGCGCATGCGCCACCTCCTCGCCGGCTTGCCGACGGGACAACTGCTTGAACGCCTGCGCGCGCGGCTCGACTCCAACCTTGCTGCGCCTGTCCCCCCGCCGCGTGAGCAGAACATCACCGGCATGCCGTTGGGCGCCATCGCGCAGCGCCAGCCCGGGCTGTGCATGATTGGCGCCGCACCGGTGCTGGGACGAATGACTGCCGAACAGTTGCGCGCAGTGGCCGACATCGCCGAAAAGCTCGGCGACCGCACCCTGCGCCTCACACCTTGGCAGAGCTTGCTGCTGCCCAACGTACTTCAGGCCAATGCCCCGGCCGTGTTCGGTCAGCTCGCCGAGCTGGGCCTGCATCTCGCCACAGACGAGCCGCTGACCCATCTGGTCGCCTGCACGGGTGCCCGCGGTTGCGCCAAGGGCCACGCCGATACCAAGACGGACGCGCTGACCCTGGCCCGCCGCCTGCGCGAAGCGCGCATGCGCCCGGACGTTCATCTGAGCGGCTGCGAACGCTCGTGTGCTTCGCCCCAGGTCGCCGCACATACCTTGCTGGCCCTGCCGGATGGCCGCTACCAGCTGTTCCATCGCGAGCCGGGAGCGGCCGGTTTCGGCGAACTCGTGGCCCCCGCGCTGACCCTCGACGAGGCCGGCGAGTGGTTCGTTGACCGATCCGAGCCAGGAACCAACCGATGATCGATTACATCCGCGACGGCCAGGAGATCTACCGCAACTCCTTCGCCATCATCCGCGCCGAAGCCAACCTGTCGGGCATTCCCGTCGACCTTGAAAAGCTCGCAGTCCGGGTGATCCACGCCTGCGGCATGGTCGATGTGGTCGATGACCTGCGCTTCTCGCCGGGCGCAGGCGCCGCTGGCCGCGAGGCGCTGTCGCGCGGCGCGCCGATTCTCTGCGATGCGCGGATGGTGGCCGAAGGCGTCACGCGCGCGCGGTTGCCGGCGGAAAACCCGGTGATCTGTACCCTGCATGACGAGCAAGTACCGGCGCTGGCCAAGGCCATGGGCAACACCCGCTCGGCCGCCGCACTGGAGCGCTGGCGCGAGCATCTGGCCGGCAGCGTGGTGGTGATTGGCAATGCGCCCACTGCGCTGTTTCATCTGCTGGACATGCTCGACGCCGGCGCCCCCAAACCCGCGCTGATCATCGGCATGCCGGTCGGGTTCGTCGGCGCGGCTGAATCCAAGGACATGCTCGCCGCCGACAGCCGCGGCGTGCCCTATGTGATCGTCCGGGGTCGGCGCGGCGGCAGCGCCATGGCGGCCGCCGCGGTCAATGCCCTGGCCACGGAGATCGAATGATGCGCGGACGTCTGCTCGGCCTGGGCGTCGGCCCCGGCGACCCGGAACTGATCACCTTGAAAGCGCTGCGCCTGTTGCGGGCGGCGCCGGTGGTTGCTTATTTCGTAGCCCGCGCCAAGGCCAGCCGCGGCCAGGGCGGCAATGCCTTTGGCATCATCGAGGCGCATCTGACTGACGTTCAACAGCGCATGCCACTGGTGTATCCGGTGACCACCGAGGCGCTGGCGCCACCGCTGTCCTATGAAGATGTCATTAGCGACTTCTACGACACCTGCGCTGTGAAGATCGCCGACGAGCTCGACGCCGGCCGGGACGTCGCCGTCATCTGCGAAGGTGACCCGCTGTTCTACGGCTCCTACATGTACCTGCATGACCGCCTGGCCGGCCGCTTCGACGTGGACGTCGTGCCAGGCGTCTGCTCGATGCTGGGCTGCGCCTCGGTACTCGGCACACCCCTGGTGTATCGCAACCAGTCGCTCAGCGTGCTCTCAGGCGTGCTCGACGAAGCCGAACTGGAGAGTCGCCTGCGCAACGCCGAAGCCGCCGTGGTGATGAAACTGGGGCGCAACTTCGACAAGGTCCGCCGCGTGCTGCGCAAGCTCGGCCTCGATGGGCGTGCCCACTATGTCGAGCGCGCCACCATGGCCGAGCAGAAAATCGTCCCGCTGGATCAGGTCGAGCCGATGTCCTCCCCTTATTTTTCGATGATTCTGGTGCCGGGCGAGCAATGGCGCGGGTGACGAACCGGCACCCTTCGCCGGGAAAGATCTTGCCGAAGCGGTAGCCCCAGTCCGTGTCGAAATGCCTGCAAAACCACACGATCTCAGCCTCCCAGTGGCCGGTGATCTGAACCATCAGCCCCAGCCGGCTGCAAGAGAACCTTCCCATGATTCCCGCTCCTGCCATCGTCGTTCTCGGCACCTCAGCCCTTTCGGTTGCGCGGCGCGTGCAGGCGCTGTACCCGGATGCCTTGATCCATGGCCTGCACGGTCGCGTTGAAGCAGCCGACCGCCACTACGCGGATTTCGGTGAGAACCTGCGCGCGCAATATCGCGCCGGGCAGCCGCTGATCGTGCTCTGCGCCGCCGGCATCGTGATTCGTGCGCTGGCGCCGCTGCTAGCCGAAAAAGGAGCCGAGCCGCCGGTGCTGGCCGTGGCTGAGGATGGCAGCGCGGTGGTTCCGCTGCTTGGCGGCCTGGCCGGCGTGAACCGTCTGGCCCGGGAGCTCGCCGCCCATCTGGGTGTCGCCCCCGCAATCACCACCAGTGGTGAGCTACGCTTCGGCACCTGCCTGCTGGAACCCCCGAGTGGCTACGTACTGGCGGACCTGCAACAGGGCAAACGCTTCGTGTCTGATCTGCTCGGAGGCCAAACCGTGCGCATCGACGGCGCGGCGCCCTGGCTGGACACCGCACAGCTCCCAGTTGCTGAAAACGCGGAGCGCGTCATCCATGTCAGCCCGCAACGTCGTGCGGCGCAACGGCATGAGCTGCTAATCCATCCGCAGCAGGTCGCTGCATTGATCGACCGGCCCGGCGCCGACCTCGCCGCCCGCATTCATTTGGCGCTGGATGCTGCCCAACTAGCGCCTCAGGCGCTGGGCTGCCTGCTCGCCAAAACCAGCCTGGAGGCCGATACCGACCTGCATGCCGCAGCCGCCGAACTCGGGTTGCCACTGCGCTTCATCGACGCAGAAGTAGGTCTACCGCCACGGCATGCCGACGGTGACGGGCTGTGCCTGCTGCTTGGCAATCAGCCCCTCGCCCCCGATAGCCTCGGCCGCCGTCGCGGACGTCTGAGCGTGGTCGGGCTTGGCCCAGGCGCGGCCGATCTGATGACGCCTGCGGTTCGCCAGGCGCTGGACGAGGCCGAAGATGTGCTCGGCTACGCCACCTATGTCGAGATGGCCGGCCCGTTCCGGCCGGACCAACTGCAGCACAACAGTGATAACCGCGAGGAACTTCAGCGCGCCCGCCACGCGTTCGAGTTGGCTGCCCAAGGGCGCCGCGTCGTGGTGGTGTCGTCAGGCGACCCAGGCGTGTTCGCCATGGCCGCAGCGGTGCTCGAAGCCCTCGAAGGCCAGGACGATCCGCGCTGGCACGGCGTCGAGCTGCAGATACTTCCGGGCGTATCCGCCGCCCTGGCCGCCGCCGCCCGCGCTGGCGCGCCGCTGGGCCACGACTTCTGCATGATCTCGCTTTCGGACAACCTCAAGCCGTGGAGCCAGATCGAAAACCGCCTCGACCATGCCGGTGCGGCGGACTTGGCGATGGCCTTCTACAACCCCATCTCCCGGGCGCGCCCCTGGCAGCTTGGTCGCGCGCTGGAGATTGTCCGCCGCCACCGCAGCGCCGAGACCCTGGTGGTGCTTGGCCGCGACATTGCCCGGCCCGCCGAGGCGCTGCATGTCCTCACCCTCGGCGAGCTCACACCCGAGAAGGTGGACATGCGGACCCTCGTCATCATCGGCTCGAGCCAGACCCGCCGCTTTGCCCGTGCGGATGGCAAGCAGTGGGTCTACACGCCCAGGTGGTATCCACAAGACTGAACGCGCCGGCTCAGCAGGCCACCACCTGGCCGTCCTTGCGCGATTCGGAGCCGCCAACGTACCCGTGCTCGGTACGCACGATAATCTGCGCGCCACCAAAGGACGAGCGATCCTGCTCCACCTTGAGGTCGTGGCCCAGCCGACGCAATTCGGCGAGTGTCTGGACGTCGAAGGCATCTTCGACCGCGACCGTGCGGCCCTTCTCGATCCGCCAGCGTGGCGCGTCGATCGCCGTCTGGGGGTTCTGCCCGTAGCGCAAGATGCGCAGCATCATCTGGGTGTGCCCCTGCGCCTGCATGGGGCCACCCATCAGTCCAAAGGACATCAGCGGCGTACCATCAGCGTTCATCACGAAGCCAGGGATGAGCGTGTGGAAGGGTCGTTTGCCCGGCGCGACGCAATTGACATGCTCAGGGTCAAGGCTGAAGCCGGCGCCTCGGTTTTGCAGGCTGATGCCCGTGCCCGGCACGACCACGCCGGAGCCGAAGCCCATGTAATTGGACTGGATGAACGACACCATCATGCCGCTCTCGTCGGCGGTCGATAGGTAAACGGTGCCGCCACGCTGAGGATCGCCGTGACCGGGATCAGCCGCCTCGCCTGTGATTTGTCCTGCTCGTTGGCGCAGGTACTCCGGTGCCAGCATCTGGTCGGGCGTCACGCGCATGTGGGCCAGGTCGGCCACATGCTCGTGCACGTCGGCCAACGCGAGTTTCATGGCCTCCAACACCTGATGCAGCGTCTCGGGACTGTCCACAGGATCGTTGCCGACGCCCAATTCTTCGAGCATGCCCAGGGCGCTGAGCGTGGCGATGCCCTGGCCGTTCGGTGGCAGTTCGTGTACCACCGCACCGGCATAGCGCAAGCTGATGGTGTCGATCCAGTCCACCGTATGGCTGGCCAGGTCGTCCAGGCTCATCAGTGCACCGTTGGCCTTCGCGTGGGCGACGATGGCGTCGGCCAGCGCGCCCCGGTAGAACGCTTCGCCGCGCGTTTCGGCAATCGCCTCGAGGGTGCGGGCATGGTCGGCCATCACCACCCGCTCACCGGCCAGCGGTGCCCGCCCACCCGGCATGAAGCATTCGGCAAAACCCGGCTGGTCCTTGAGCAGCTTGGCGCCTTGCTGCCAGAGCCTGGCGATCACCGGAGTGACCTGGAAGCCGTCGCGCGCATAGCCAATGGCAGGTTCTGCCAGTTTCGCAAAAGGCAACTTGCCGTACCGTTCGGAGAGCGCGACCCAGGACGAGACGGCGCCCGGAACGGTAACCGCCCCCCAGCCACGCTCCGGTATCTGCTGCTGGCCGGCGAAATACTCGGGACGCCAGCCGGCCGGTGCGCGGCCGGATGCGTTCAGGCCCTGCAAACACTGGCCGTCCCAGACCACCGCGAAGGCATCGCTGCCGATGCCGCATCCGGTGGGTTCGACCACCGTCAGCACCATCGCCGCAGCGATGGCGGCGTCCACGGCATTGCCGCCCTGCTGCAGCATCGTCATGCCTGCCTGTGCGGCCAGCGGCTGGGAGCAGGCGACCATGTTGCGACCCATGACGCAGGAGCGCGCCGAACCATAGGCCTGGGTGTAATCGAGATCGAGGGGCATAGCGGATTTCCTTGCAGTTGAAGTGCGGCGTCACGCCCGGTGACGCCGCCGAAGCGGGTGAGGCTCAGCCTTTGGGGTCTAGCGCATCGCGCAGACCGTCACCGACGAGGTTGAAGCTCAGCACCGTGAGGTAGATGGCAACGCCCGGCGCGATGGACATCCAGGGCGCCTGCTCCATGAAGTTCTTCGCAGTATTGAGCATCGATCCCCAGGACGGCGTCGGCGGTTGCTGCCCGAGCCCGAGGAACGACAGACTGGCCTCGGCCAGAATCGCCGAGGCGATGGTCAGGGCCGCCTGCACCACGATGGGTGAAAGCACATTGGGCAGCACGTAGCGCAGGATGATCCAGCGATCCGGCAACCCGATGGCCCGAGCGCCTTCGAGGTAATCCTCGTGACGGATGGCCATCACCTGGCCGCGCGTCAAGCGCACGAAAATCGGCATCGCCGACAGCCCGATCGCGATCATCGCGTTCATCAGGCTTGGGCCAAGAAAGGCACCCAGGGCAATCGCCAGGACCAGGAACGGGCACGACAACAATGCCTCGACCACCCGCGAAATGAGCGCATCGAGCATGCCGCCGAAATATCCGGCGGCAAGGCCGAGCGGCACACCGATAGCCAAGGCGATGGCGACCGACACCGCCCCGGCGAGCAGCGAACTGCGTGCGCCCCAGAGCAGCCGCGAGAACAAGTCACGACCGAGTTCATCGGTGCCCAGCCAGTACACCAGCGAGGGCGCCTGGCGTACGGCCATGAAGTTGGCCTTGAGCGGATCGTGGGGTGCGATCCAGGGCGCCAGCAACGCCGCGAGGATGAAGCAGAGCAGGATCAGCGCACCGACCACCGCGCCGCGGTTGGCCATGAACCGTCCCAGCGGCCGCACCGCCCGCCGGGGCAGACGCAGGCCGAAGGCCGGTCGGGACATCAGGCTGGCAGCGGTCATGCGGAGGTCCTCATGCGCGGGTTGATCAGCCGATAGAGCACATCGGCGAGCAGGTTGAGCAGGATGAAACCGATGCCGACGCAGAGCACCACGCCTTGCACCACCGCGTAGTCGCGGTTGAACACCGCGTCGACGATCATCTTGCCGAAGCCCGGCAGGCTGAACACCTGCTCGGTCAGCACGGCGCCGCCGAGCAGCTCGCCGAACAGCAGCGTGCTCAGAGTCACGATGGGCATCAGCGCGTTGCGCAGCGCATGCTTGAGTATCACCACCCGCGGCATCAGCCCCTTGGCACGGGCGGTGCGCACGTAATCGGAGCGCAGCACCTCGAGCATTGCGCTGCGGGTGTGGCGCATGAGCGTCCCGGCAAGGCTCGCGCCGAGCACGAAGGCCGGCATCAGCATGGTCTGCAGATTACGCAGCGGATCCTCGCTGAAGGGTACGAAACCCGAAGCCGGCAACCATTGCAGCTTGACCGCGAAGAGCAGGATGAGCAGCAGCCCGAGCCAGAAGTTGGGAATCGAAATACCCGACAGGGCCAGCACGTTGACTCCGTAATCGACCCGCGTGCCCTTGCGCACCGCCGCGATGATCCCAGCCGGAATACCGATGAGCATGGCGAACATCAGCGACCAGGCAGCCAGCTGCAACGTGACCGGAAGCTTGCTGAGCAGCAGTTGGGTGACCGGTTGCTCGGTGCGCATCGAACGCCCGAAGTCGCCCTGCAGCACGTCCCCGACCCAGTGCAGGTACTGCATCGCAATCGGGTCGTTGAGCCGGTACTTGTCGCGCAGGTATTCGAGCACTTGGGGGTCGCGCTCTTCGCCGGCCATGGCCAGTACCGGATCTCCGGGTAGCAGCTTCTGCAGGGTGAAGACGAACAGCGATACCAGGATCAGCGTCGGTATCGCCGCGCTCAGGCGGCGGAAGATGAATCCGATCATGACGGACCTCTGAACAGCGAGGGAAGCGGGACCCCGGCCACCGCTCGGGCGGCGGCCGGGGCGTGTATCACGGAGCGAGCCTGACGTTTTCCAGGCGGATCAACCCATCGGGCTGCGGCTGGAAGTTCTGCAGATCGCCGCGGGCGACGAACAGGCGCGGGTCGAAGAACAAATAGATGTACGGTGCCTCGTCGACGAGGATCTCCTGCGCCTGGGCGTACAGCGCCTTGCGCTCCTCCAGGCCGTTACGCACCCGCGCCTCGTTAAGCAGCTCGTCGACCTTGGGGTTGCAGTAGCGCGCATCGTTGAGGGGCGCCTTGCAGGTCACGAACTGGTGCAGGTTGCCGTCCGGATCAGGGCGCCCCGACCAGTTGTAAAGGGCTACCTGGAAGTTGCCCGCCTGCTGCTCGGAGAGCTGGGTCGCGTATTCGCCGGCGATCAGGTTTACCTGGAAACCGGACTCCTGCGCCATCGCCTGGATGATCTGGCCGATCTGCTGGGCGATGGGGTTGTTGGCTACCTTCAGATCAATCGGGAAAGGCATTTTGACGCCAGCCTCACCCAGTAGCGCACGGGCCTTTTCCGGGTCCCGGGCGGGGATGGTCTTGGTTTTGTCGAAGAACGGGCTGCTCGGCGACAGCGCCTGGTTGGCCGGGATGTACAGCCCTTCGAAGACCACCTGATTGATCGCATCGCGGTCCAGAGACAGCTCCAGCGCCTGGCGTACGCGCTTGTCCTGGCCCAGCGGGTTCTGCGCCTTCGACCCGTTGTCGATGTTCACCACCATTTCCATGAAGCCCAGTCCTGGTGTGCTGTAGACCTTGAGCTTGGCGTCGGCCTTGGCCGACTTGACGTCGGTGGGCGCCACGCGCTCGATCATGTCCAGATCGCCAGAGCGCAGGTTGGCCAGACGCACCGAGGTGTCCGGAATCGGCATGAACACCACACGGTCGAAATGAAAGACGTCCTTGTTCCAGTAACCGTCGTACTTCTTCAACACGATACGGTCCTGCTGCACGCGTTCGACGAACTCATACGGGCCTGAGCAGACCGGCTTGCTGGCATAGTCGGCACCCGCGGCCGCCTTGGGCGCGAGCATCATTCCGGAACGGTCGGACAGCTGCGCGATCAGCGTGGCATCGGGCTTTTTCAGGTGGATCGTGACGGTGGTCGGCGCGGTAGCCTCGACGCTTTCCACCGATGACAACTCGCTCTTGCGCTGCGAATCGGGAAGCGTGCGGGCACGGTCCAGGTTGAACTTCACCGCCTCGGCGTCGAAAGGCTCGCCGTCATGGAACGTCACGCCTTCGCGCAGGTTCATGGTCAGCGTCTTGCCGTCCTCGCTCCACTCCCAGGCCGTGGCCAGACGCGGAATGAACTGCAGGTCGGCATCGGTTTCGACCAGCTTGTCGCACAGGGCGGTGTAGACCAGCCGCCCTGCATAGGTGCGCGACCGGTGCGGATCAAGCATGTCGGGATCGTCCTGGATACCGATGCGCAGGGTGGCCGGTGCGGCCATGGCCTGGCTGCAGGCCAGCAACAGGGTGACGCCGGTAAACGCGAGCAAGTGCTTCATGGATGCGGCTCCGTAAGGGTGGACTGACGCGCCTTGAACAGCGCCAGGCGCTGGCTGAACGCGGTACTGGGGGTGACGACAATTGGGCTGCCGCTGCCCGCCGAGGCGATCTCGCGCCAGAAGTGGCAGGCGACCTGGCGGTCGTCCGGCAGACGCTCGAAAACCGGCTGGTTCTCTCGGCATAGCGGGCGGGCGTGCGGGCAACGGGTGTGGAAACGGCAACCGGGAGGCGGCGCGCTGGGGCTGGGCATGTCGCCACCGAGCACCTGACGTTCGCGCCGGTCCTTGGGATGGCTGACCGGCACCGAGTCGATCAGGGCCTGGGTGTAGGGGTGCAGCGGTTGTTCGAAAAGCGCATCGACCGGGGCCAGTTCGACGATTTCGCCCAGGTACATCACCGCCACCCGGTCGCTCATGTGGCGTATCACTGCCAGCCCGTGGGCAACGATCACCAGGGTCAGCCCGAACTGCTGCTTGAGGTCCTCGAGCAGATTGACCACCTGCGCCTGGACCGACACATCCAGGGCCGAGACCGGTTCGTCCCCCAGCAGCAGTTTCGGGCGCGACGCCAGGGCGCGGGCGATGCCGATGCGCTGGCGCTGCCCGCCGGAAAACTCGTGGGGGTAGCGCTCGGCGTGTTCCGGCGCGAGCCCGACCGTACGCAACAACTCGGCCACCCGGTCCTCGCGCTCGCTACGAGCGGCGGCATCATGCAGCCAGATCGGCTCGCCGACGATGCGCTGCACATTCATGCGCGGGTTCAGCGAGGCGAAAGGGTCCTGGAAAATGATCTGCAGGTCCTGGCGCACCTTGCGCAGCTCCTGCGCCGACAGATTGCCGAGGTTGCGCCCCTCGTAGATGACATCGCCCGCGGTCGGCTCGAGCAGGTTCAGCAACAGGCGGCCCAGGGTCGACTTGCCCGAACCGGATTCGCCAACCAGCGCCAGCGTCTCGCCCCGGCGCACGGTGAGCGACACATCGTCGACCGCCCGCACCGGCGCGGCGGCGCGCTGCAGGAAGCCGCGGTTGGCAGTGAAATGCTTGGTCAGGCCGTGACCTTCGAGAATTGGTTTGTCGGGAGTTTTCATGCGCAGGCTCCGGCGTGAACTTCCAGCGGTACCCGCAGGCAGGCCGCGAAATGCCCGGGGCCGACTTCCACCAAAGGCGGGCGCTGCGCCCGGCAGGCGTCCACCGCGAACGGACAACGACTGGCGAAGCGGCAGTATTCGGGCATCTCGGCAGGCGTCGGCACCCGCCCCTCGATCGTCGCCAGACGTGCCTCGCGAGCCCCCATCGAGGGCATCGAGCCCATCAGGCCGACCGTGTAGGGATGCTGCGGGTCGTCGAAGATGGCCTGCACCGGCCCGCTCTCGACCACGCGCCCCGCGTACATCACCACCACGTCGTCGGCCACTTCGGCGACCACGCCCAGGTCATGGGTGATGAGGATCATCGCCGTGCCGGTGTCCGCCTGCAGAGCGGCGATGAGCGAGAGAATCTGCGCCTGGATGGTCACGTCCAGCGCGGTGGTCGGCTCGTCGGCGATGATCAGGCTCGGGTCGTTGGCCAACGCGATGGCGATCATCACGCGCTGGCGCATTCCTCCCGACAGTTGGTGCGGATAGGCGTCCAGACGTTTGGCGGCGTCCGGCACCCGGACCTTTTCCAGCATCGACAGCGCGCGCTCGCGGGCGAGCCTGGGCGACAGGCCCTGATGGCGCATCACGCCTTCGGCGATCTGCTCACCGACGGTAAAGGCTGGGTTCAGCGAGGTCATCGGTTCCTGGAAGATCATCGCCAGGCGATTGCCCCTGAGATCGCGGCGCTCGGCCTCGTCCAGTTCCAGCAGCGGCCGGCCCTGGAAATCGGCGCGGGCCACGCTGACATCGGTGCCGGCTGGCAGCAGGCCCATCAACGCCAGCGAGGTCACGCTCTTGCCGCAACCCGACTCGCCAACGATGGCCAGGGTACGGCCGGCCGACACCTCGAAGGAGAGGCCGTCGACGACGTTGGCGGGCGCGCCGGGAAAGCGCACCCTCAGATCTTGCAGGCTCAGTAGGGGGGCAGTCATACGCAGGCATCCAGTGTCTGGTCGAGAACGACGTTCAGAGAATCACGCAGCGCCCGCAGATGGCTGCGCATGCAGGCGGCCGCCTCGGTCGGCGCGCGGGCCGCGATCGCATCGACAATGGCCTCGTGGTCATGGTCGTAGCCGCGCAATTTGTCGGCGTTGCGGGCACGGGCTCGCAGGTCGCGCCAGATCGGGTCGAGACGGATGGCATCGACCATCTCGAACAGGTCCAGCAGCAGGCGGTTGCCCGCAGCCTCGGCGATGCAGCGGTGCAGCGCGCTGTCCCACAATTCGATCTGCTCGGCGTCCTGCTGGTGTTCGGTCATCTGAGCGACCAGTCGACGCAGCATCGCGGTCTGCTCGCCGCTGGCGCGGATCGCGGCGAGGGACGCCAGTGCAGGCTCGAGATAGAGGCGCGCCTCCATGACCTCGCTGAAATTGGTCCGGCTCGAAAGGCGCGCGAAGCTCAGCGCACTGGGTGGCGTCGGCCCGATGAAGGTGCCGCGGCCTTGTCGCCGCCAGATCTGCCCTTCGGACTCCAGCACCGCCAACGCTCGACGCACGGCACGCCGCCCCACACCGAACTCCTCGGCCAGCTCGCGCTCGGTGGGCAGCGGCTTTTCAGGCGTCAGGGCATGCATGGCAACCAGGTTGCGCAAGGCCTCCAAGGCCAACCCGGCATTGCTGTCGGCCACCTGAGCGATTTCGGTTCGCGGCATATCCGGTCTCCGGCGGTTGCTGAGCAACAGGGCGCGAAAGCGCACCTTCGTTACCAGGGGCGGGAGCAAGATGGGTGCCAATGAAAATTGGTTCGCTTCGAAAGGGAAGAACAACCGCAGCGCGAACGCGGCGAACCAACGCCTTGGAGCGATTCAGCGTTTGGGCGATGGCGGATCGCCCGTGGCGTTTGGAGAATTGGTTCGCGCCACTACCCGAACCATTGCCGCTGGTTCACTTACCCATGGGCCCAAAATGGGCCGTGCGCACCATCGGAGCGCGGCCATGTGCCGTCTCGTCAAACAGCGCCGCGTTCCGGGCAGTGGCGAGCCTGGCGAGGACTATTTACCGGCCGCAGGGGAGCGGCGACCGATATCCGTCCCTCGGATTGGCCATGTCCGAAGCACTGTCGCTCGACTCGCTCAGGCGAGCTGCGCCTCGATGGCGGCCTTGTCGATGACGGACCAGACGTCGCGAATCCGGCCTTGCTGAACCTCGTAGAACACGTTCTCGGCAAAACGGACCCGCTTGCCGTTGACCGGCAGACCGAACAGCTCGCCGACCGGCGTGCAATCGAAGCACAGCCGGGCGGCGACCTGGGGAGGTTCGGCAACCAGCCGGTCGATGACGAAGCGCAGGTCCGGGATGGCGCGGAAATCGCCTACGAGCATGTCGCGGTATCCCGACAGGCCGACTCGCTGTCCGTTGTACTGGACGTCCTCGGCCACGAACTGGCCCAGAGCGTTCCAGTCCTGCCGATTGAGGCAGTCGATGTAGCCCCGGTAGAAATCGGAGAGTGCCTGGGTATTCATGGATGGCTCCTCGTTGAAGGGCGGTTCGGGTTGGGCGCGATGCCGCCTCGGCAGTATGAGCGCGCGGTCGGTGGGTTCGTTCACGGCCGCCAGAGGCGGCGAAGACGGCCTCAGCCGCGGCTGCGGCGGCATGGGATAGACTCGCCCCTTGCCCACCCGCCATCAAGGAACTCTTCGCGTGCCCATCCCTGCCATTCGCGCCGCTACCCCTGACGACTGCGGCCTGATCCTCGAACTCATCACCGACCTGGCCCGCTACGAGAAGGCCGAACATGAAGTCCTCGCCAGCGCCGATGACATACACCGCTCGCTGTTCGGCGACGAGCCCGCCGCCAGGGCACTGATCTGCGAGATAGACGGAGCCGCCGTAGGCTTCGCGGTGTACTTCGTCAGCTACTCGACCTGGCTCGGCAAGCCCGGCCTGTACCTGGAAGACCTCTATGTGAAACCGGAATACCGCGGCTCCGGTGCCGGCAAGGCGCTGCTGCGCGAACTGGCCGCAGAGGCGGTGGCGAAGGGTTATGGTCGCTTCGAATGGAGCGTGCTCGACTGGAACGAGCCGGCCATCCGCTTCTACCAGAGCATCGGTGCCGAACCCCAGGATGAGTGGATTCGCTATCGGCTGGACGGCGAAGCCTTGCAGCGCTTCGCCAACGGTAGCTGAAAGACGCACCGATCCCGTTGCGCCTGTCGCTTTCGATTATCCCCAGGTCGCGAACGAGGCGCAGCGGCTGGCGCGAGCCGCGTAGGTTAGCCACAGAAGGACGCCAAGGCCCGTGCCAGACGCGTTCGCCAGGCAGGCCAACGTACGGGGAATCTCATGAGCGCCATCTTTCCAGCGCAGCAGCAGGTCGATACGCGCATCTTGCGCAAAGTCATCGCCGCCTCGGCAATCGGCAATTTCGTCGAGTGGTTCGATTTCGCCGTGTACGGTTTTCTCGCGGTGACCATCGCAGCCCTGTTCTTTCCCCAGGGCGATCCGGCCCTCGCTCTGCTGCAGACCTTCGCGGTGTTCGCCGTCTCCTTTGCGTTGCGGCCACTGGGCGGGATCGTGTTCGGCATCCTCGGCGACCGCATCGGACGCAAGCGGGTGCTGTCGGTCACCGTGCTGCTGATGGCTGGCGCCACGACGCTGATCGGCATCCTGCCCACCTACGCGAGCATCGGCCTGCTGGCGCCCGTGCTGCTGGCCCTGGCGCGCTGCCTGCAGGGATTTTCCGCAGGCGGCGAGTACGCCGGAGCCTGCGCATTCGTCATGGAGCACGCGCCCACCGAGCAAAAAGCGCGTTACGGCAGCTTCGTACCCGTTTCCACGTTTCTGGCCTTCGCTTCGGCGGCAGGCCTGGTCTTCGGCCTGGGTCTGCTGCTCGACGATGCCCAGATGCAGGCCTGGGGCTGGCGGCTGCCGTTTCTGATCGCCGCGCCGCTGGGGCTGGTCGGGTTGTACATGCGCCTGCGGCTGGATGAGTCGCCAGCGTTCCAGGCATTGGCGGCCGAGGCGCATCCGGCGCACTCGCCGCTTCGCGAAACCTTGCGCAATCATGGCGCAACCATCCTTTGCCTCTCGGCGTTCATCTCGGCCACCGCGCTGTCGTTCTATATGTTCACCACCTATCTTGCGACCTACATGCAAGTGGTCGGCGGTGCGACACGGCCGACGGCATTGCTGGCGAGCCTGGCGGCGCTGCTGTTCGCGGCAATTCTATGTCCCTTCATCGGCCGTTATTCGGATCGCGTCGGCCGGCGCAGAACCATCCTCACCGCCGGTGCGAGCCTGATCGTCGCGGTCTACCCGGCCTTCACCCTGGCCGCCTCGGGCAGTCTCCTGGCCTCGGCGCTGGGCGCCATGCTGCTGGCCGTCGGCGCAGTGACCTGCGGCGTGGTGACCGCGGTGCTGCTCTCCGAGCAGTTCCCGACTCGGGTGCGCTATACCGCCTCGGCCTTTACCTACAACCTGGCCTACACCGTATTTGGCGGTACGGCGCCGCTGGTCGCGACCTGGCTGATCGAGCTGACCGGCAACCGCATGGCACCCGCGTACTACCTGATCGTCATCGCCCTGCTCGCCCTCGCTGGCGGCATGGCGCTACCGGAAACCTCCAGGCGTCCGCTGGACTACCAACCCGCCTGAGCCGTGGCCGGCGCGAGGGCTTCGAGGTGTCGGTATTCGGCGCCCAGCGCCTCGGCCAATCGCCGCGCACGACCCAGGCGAATCGGCGCGCACTCGATGTCCACCAGCAGCGTCGGACATGGGCTCGCAGGCAACGCCGGCCAGTCGCGCAGGCGACCGTCGGTGAGGATCAGCTGGCGCTGCTGCTCGGACGGTTTCAGGCGTTGTCGGCGCTGGACCCATTCATGGGCCAGCCGCAATGCGGGGATCAACGGCGTTCCGCCTCCCGCGCCAAGCTCATCCAGCCAGCGCCGCAAGTGACCGGACGCCTTCTGCCCCTGCACATGCCAACGCGGCTCAGCGCCTTGCGCATCGAGCACGGCGAGCCGCACGCGCTGGCGGTAGGCCTGTTCGAAGAGTTCGGCCAAAAGGCCCTTGGCCTGCGTCAATGCCCCGTGCCGACCAGTCGAACCCGAGGCATCGACGATGACCACCCAGAGCTCGGCTGGCCGAGCACTGCGTGGCCGTCGCTGCAGGTCGGCCAGCGTGCGCGGACGACCGCCAAGCAAGGTTGCCGGCCAGTCGATCGTGCCCAGTCCACCGGTACGCCGCGCGCCGCTGCGACCGCCCGATTCGGGGCCAGGCCTGGGTAACGCATCCGCACTCCTTGGCGTGCGCGGGCGGATGCTTAGGGCTTTTTTGGCCAGCGTGGCGGCTCGCGGCGCTCGCCGATGCGCTGCGGCCGAGGTGGCAGTTCGCCCCATTGGCCTTCGCCCTGGCTCGGGTCCTGAAAATCGGCGCCCTGCCCGGCCTGGGGAGGTGCCGGCGGTTGCGCGGCGGGCGTCGGGGCGCGGCGGCGATGTCGCAGCACCAATGGCTCCACGGTGTCGATGTCCTGTTTTTCGGTCTCACTGCCACCTCGCCACGCCGCATGGGCACGCGCGGCGCGCAGCCAGACCAGGTCGGCGCGCAGGCCGTCGACGCCGGCGGCGAAACAGCGGCCGGTGATCTCATCCAGCGCCGCATCGCTCAGGGGAATCTGCGCAAGCCTGTCACGTGCCGCACGGCAGCGCTGGATCAACTCGTCCTGCACCTCGCGCCAGGCTTCGACGAACCCCTGCGGGTCAGCATCGAAAGCCAGCCGCCGCCGCACGATTTCGGCACGCTCGGCCGGTTGCGGATGGCCGTCCAGCGCGAGGTTCAAGCCGAACCGATCGAGCAGCTGCGGGCGCAATTCGCCCTCTTCCGCATTCATGGTGCCGATCAGGACGAAACGTGCCGGATGGCGGTGGGATATACCATCGCGCTCGACATGATTGACGCCGCTGGCTGCGGCATCGAGCAACAGGTCGACCAGGTGGTCGGGCAGCAGGTTGACCTCATCCACATAGAGCACGCCCCCGTCGGCTTTTGCCAGCAGGCCCGGCGAGAACGTGGCGCGACCCTCGCCGAGCGCGGCGTCCAGATCCAGCGTGCCGACGATGCGCTCCTCGCTCGCCCCCAGCGGCAGCGTGACGAATTGCCCGCTGGGCAGCAGCCCCGCCAGGCCCCGCGCCAGGGTAGATTTGGCCATGCCGCGCGGACCTTCGATGAGCAGCCCGCCGATGGCCGGATCCACCGCCACCAGGCACAGCGCCCGCTTCAGCGCATCGGCACCGACAACGGCGGCGAGGGGAAAATGAGGCATGTCGATCATGGCGGCATCCGGCGACGGGCAAAGGCGCCATTGTAGGGCAGCTCGACGCCGCCCACCGAGGTCAATCGCAGGGATAGGCCGGGCCGGGCAAAAACAGCGGTTGAACCGCCGCGGCCGATGGATTACCTTCGAAGCCCTCTCAACGGAGCTTTCCATGTCGTCGTCCCTCTCCCTGTCACGTACTCGCCTCGGTGCCCCTCGCACCGCGATCGCGCGTGCACAGGCATTCGTGGCGGCCGTGGGTTATTGCTTTTATGGGTATTGGTTTAGCCACAGGCGCGCCTGATACCTCACAGGCGCCCTAGCAAGACAGGGTCGCCACCAGACAGTTTCTCGAAACCCCCGGTCGGCAACCCGACCGGGGGTTTTGTTTTTTACGGCTGGAAAAAGCCATCGCAACCGAGGATCCGAGCATGACCGCATACAACCGCTACTACGCCTATTACCGCTACGACTGGCGATTTACCCAGGGCAGCCCTGCCCATGCACTCAATCGAACATCCCATCGCCCCAGATAGCGAGCCGTGCGGATGACCGCGCAGGCCCAAGGAAGCCATCATGTCCGTAGCCGCAACCACCCGTTCCACCCAGAAGCCCGCCACCGATCTGCACCTGGTCGCCCCGCCGACCCGCCGCCAGACTCAACCCCTGCCCAGCGCCGCCCAGTTGCGTGAGCAGCTCCCGCTGACGCCCCACCTCGCCCGTCAGGTCCAGCAAAAGCGCCACGCCATCCGCGCCATCCTCGACGGTCACGACCCACGCCTGCTGGTGGTGGTCGGCCCCTGCTCGCTGCACGACGAAAAAGCCGTACTGGAATACGCCGAGCGCCTGGCCGCACTGAGCCAGCGCGTAGGTGATCGATTGCTATTGGTGATGCGTGCTTACGTTGAAAAACCGCGCACCACGGTGGGCTGGAAAGGCCTGGTTTACGATCCCGCGCTCGATGGAAGCGGCGATATGGCCGAAGGGCTGCGCCTATCGCGCCAGCTGATGCTAAAGCTGCTGGAACGGGGTCTGCCGCTGGCCACCGAGCTGCTGCAGCCGATGCTGGCCGGTTACTTCGACGACCTGCTCGGCTGGGCTGCGATCGGTGCGCGCACCAGCGAATCGCAGGTGCATCGCGAGTTGGTCAGCGGGCTGGACCTGCCAGTGGGCTTCAAGAACGGCACGGACGGCAGCCTCGGCATCGCCTGCGACGCGATGCGTTCGGCGGCCCATGCACATCAGCATTTCGGCGTGGACGGCCAGGGTCGACCGGCCCTGGTCCAGACCGGCGGCAACCCGGACACCCACTTGGTGCTGCGCGGTGGCCACGCCGGCCCAAACCATGACGCAGCCAGCATCGCCCGGGCCCGCGCCGAGCTGGAGGGCCAGGGGATCGAGCCGAAGATCATGGTCGACTGCAGCCACGCCAACAGCGGCAAGAATCCGCACCGCCAGCCCGAAGTGCTGCGCAGCGTGCTCGATCAGCGCCTGGCCGGCGACGGCTCGCTGCGCGCGGTCATGCTCGAGAGCCACCTGTTCGACGGCGCCCAGAGCCTGGGCGGCGAGCTGCGCTACGGCGTGTCGATCACCGATGCGTGCCTTGGCTGGGAAGGCACCGAACGCCTGCTGGTGGAAGCCGCGGTGCGTATGCGGCATCTGGTGTAGCGATAGCGCGGCGGTGTTAGGCGCCGGCGGCAGCGATGCGCGGCGCCAACGATTCGGCGCTGACCCATCATTGGCCGCGCGCCGACTACCGCCTTCGCGACCAATGTCGCTCCTACAGGCAGCGGCGTAGTGCGCGAGGGCGGCGTGTCTGACGCAACGGTGATGAGTAACCGTGAGGCAACGCACCTGCCCCGATATTCATCTGCTGTCACCTGAAGCGTCGACGACCTTCGGGACTTCACGCCTCTTCACTGTCCAGCAGCATGTTCTCCAGTACCTCGCGGTAGTCTCCGGGATTCTGCCAGAGCCCCCGCTGCTGAGCCTCGAGCAGCCGTTCGAGCATGTCCTGCAGGGCGCCGGGGTTGTGTTGCTGGATGAAGTCGCGGGTGTCGCGGTCGAGCAGGTAGGCATCGGTGAGCAGCGCGTACTGGTGGTCGTCGACCAGCCCGCTGGTGGCGTCGAAGCCAAACAGGTAATCGACCGTGGCGGCCAGTTCGAAGGCGCCCTTGTAGCCGTGGCGCTTCATGCCAGCAATCCACTTGGGGTTGGCCGCACGGGCGCGCACCACACGTCCGAGCTCCTGCTTGAGGGTGCGGATACGTGGGGTGTCCGGATGGCTGTTATCGCCGTGGTAGCTCGCCACCTGCAGGCCGCGCAGGGTTTCTACCGCCGCCAGCATGCCGCCCTGAAACTGGTAATAGTCGTTGGAGTCGAGCAGGTCATGCTCGCGGTTGTCTTGGTTCTGCAACACCGCCTCGAGCCGTTCCAGCCGATCCCCGAAGCGCTCGCGGGCCGGTGCGCCTTCAGCATCGCCGCCGTAGGCGTATCCGCCCCAGTTCAGGTACACCTCGGCGAGGTCTGCACGCTCATGCCAGAGCCGCCCTTCGACGGCATTCTGGATGCCGGCACCATAGGCGCCCGGCTTGGAGCCGAACACCCGCCAGCCCGCCTGGCGCCGCGCCTCGGCTTCGCTCAGGCCGTCATCCTGAAGACGCAGGGCATCGTCCCAGACGCGCGCCGACAGGGGATTCATGTCGTCCGGCTCGTCCAGTTCGGCCACCGCTTGTACCGCCTGGTCGAACAGGCGAATGAGGTTGGAGAACGCATCGCGGAAGAAGCCCGACACGCGAAGCGTGACGTCGACCCGAGGCCGGCCAAGCTGCTCCAGCGTCAGGATTTCGAAACGCTCAACGCGCTGGCTGCCAGCCTGCCAGACCGGCCGCGCGCCGATCAGCGCCATGGCCTGGGCGATGTCATCGCCGCCGGTACGCATGGTCGCGGTGCCCCAGACCGAGAGCCCGAGCCGGCGCAGGTGATCGCCGTTATCCTGCAGATGGCGTTCGAGCAGGCGGTCCGCCGACTGCACGCCGATGCGCCAGGCGGTCGGGGTCGGCAGGTTGCGTACGTCGACCGAATAGAAGTTGCGCCCGGTCGGCAGCACATCGAGTCGGCCGCGGCTGGGCGCACCACTCGGTCCGGCCGGGACGAAGCGCCCCTGTAGTGCCGCCAGCAACCCACCGATCTCGGCTGGCCCGCTGCCATCCAGCAAAGGTGCGATGCGCTCGCGCAGCTCCACGAGGATCGTTGATACCTCGCTTCCGTCGACCGCCACCGCCTCGCCCGACAGGCTCTGCTCGATCAGCTCCAGCGCCAGTTGCTCGAGTCGCTCGCGGGTATCGCCGCAGGTGCGCCAGGGCTCATCGCCCTGCCTTTCCAGATGCGCGGGGCGCGGTCCCTGCCAGGGACTTGCCATGTCGCAGTCGAGCGGATCGAAACCCAGCGCCAGCGCGCGGGCCAGGGCTCGCAGCAGACTGGCGTTGGCGCCAACACCGTCGCCCCGGGGGATACGCAACAGGGACAGCAACGTGTCTCGCCGCAACCGGCCCTGCGGCGACTCGCCGAAGACATGCAAGCCGTCGCGGATCTGCGACTCCTTGAGGTCGCACAGGTAGGCATCGAGCTGCGGCAGCCAGCTGTCCGGGTCTTCGTTCAGTTGCAGACCCAGCTCCCGGTCGAGTTCAGTGGCGCGCACCAGCGCGAGAATCTCGCCGCGCAGCTCCACCGCGCGGCGCAGATCCAGCTGGCTCGCTTCGTAATACTCGTCGGCCAGGCGCTCCAGGTCGCGTAGCGGCCCGTAGCTCTCGGCGCGGGTCAGCGGCGGCATCAGATGGTCGATGATCACCGCCTGGGTGCGCCGCTTGGCCTGCGCGCCCTCCCCCGGGTCGTTGACGATGAAGGGATAGATATTGGGCAGCGGCCCGAGGATCGCGCCCGGCCAGCACGCCTCGGACAACCCAACGCTCTTGCCGGGCAACCATTCCAGATTGCCGTGCTTGCCGACGTGAACCACCGCATTGGCGGCGAACGCCTGGCGCAGCCAGCAATAGAACGCCAGATAACCGTGTGGCGGCGGCAGGTCGGGGTCGTGATAGACGGCCGCCGCGTCCACGCCATAGCCACGCGCCGGCTGGATGCCAACGAAGGTCAAGCCGAAGCGCAACCCTGCGACCATCAATCGACCGCCGCGGTACATCGGGTCCTGCTCGGGCTCGCCCCAGCGCTCGCGCACTGCCTGCTGGTTGGCCTCGGGGAGACTGGCAAAAAAGGCCCGGTAATTGTCCAGCGCCAGGCTCTGGGAACAAGGCCGCAGGTCGAGGCCGTCCGGGTCGTTAGTCACACCGCCGAGTAGCTGATGGATCAATGCCGTACCGCTGTCGGGCAGCCCGTCGACAGGATAGCCCTGCTCCTCCAGCGATTTGAGAATGTTCAGCGCCGCGGCCGGCGTGTCCAGGCCCACCCCGTTGCCGATGCGCCCGTCGCGGGTCGGGTAATTGGCCAGCACCAGCGCGATACGCTTGTCCGCATTGGGCAGACGCGCAAGGTCGCACCAGCGTCGCGCCAGTTCGGCCACGAAATCCATGCCTGGAAGATGGGCCTGGTAGCAGACCACATCGCTCTGGCTGCGCTCGCTGCGCCAGGCCAGCCCCTTGAAGCTGATTGGCCGGGTAATCAGCCGGCCGTCGAGCTCGGGCAGCACGACATGCATTGCCAGATCCCGCGTGCCCAGCCCCTGTGGATTGGCCTGCCACGGCTCGAGACCGTCCAGCGCGCAGATGGCCTGGAGCACTGGCACATCGCGCCGGAAGGGCCGCAGGTTCGGCGCTTCGGGGTTGGACAGGGCGAATCCGGTCGTGTTGATGATCAGCGCGGCGTCGCTGTCGTCCAGCCAGCACTCGACCTGCGCCAGGCAGGCGGACTCCTTGAGGCTGGCGACAGCGATCGGCAGGGGGTTGAGCCCCTGGACGCGCAGCCGCTCGCAGAACCTGTCGATGAAGGCGGTATTGGCTGCCTGCACCTGGGTCCGGTAGAACAGCAGCGCCGCCACCGGCCGGCCAGGCGTCCACGCGGCGCGCCAATGCGCAAGCGCCGGCTCAGCGTGTGCCGGGTGATAAAGCCCCACGCGCGGCAAGGCTTGGGGTTCCTGCCAAGGGTAGGCTCGGTCGAGCCAGCGCGAAGCAATGCAATAGAACAGCTGCCGTGCGTTATCCCGTCCACCCTGGCGCAGGAATTGCCACAGGCGCTCGGCCTCTTCAGGCGCGACGGTACTCAAGCCGGTCAGCTCCGGATCGGGGCTGTCGTCCCCCGGCACCATGATCACCTGCACACCCAGCGCGCCGAGCTCGACCAGCCGCTCGATGCCGTAGCGCCAGTAGCTCACACCGCCGTGTACCGAGATCAGGATGACCTTGGCGTGCTGCAGCACCTGATCGACGTAAAAGTCGATCGAGGCGTTGTTGCCCAACTGCGCGGGGCTTGCCAGGCGCAGGCTCGGGTAGTCGGCCGGCAGGCTTTGAGCGGCTTCTGCCAGCAACGAAAGGTGCGAATCACCGGTACAGAGCAGTACCAGCTCGGCAGGCGTCTGCTGCAGGTCGGCAATGCTGTCGGCCGGCAGCTGAACGCCGGGCTGGGTGCGCAGCAGGTGCATCAGGAGCAGCTTGCTGGAAGCTTGAAGCTGGAAAAGGCTCTGCCCCGGATAGGCATCGAGTGCCAAGCGGGTGCTTCCAGCTTCCGGCCGCCAGTTTCTGGCTTGTGATTCATGCCAACGCCGCCTTCAGTTCGGCGCCGATGGCCTCCTGATCCAACGCCTGCCCGATCACCACCAGCCGTGTAAGGTGCGCTTCTTCGGCGCCCCACGCACGGTCGTAATGTTTGTCGAAGCGCGTGCCGACGCCTTGGATCTGCAGCCGCATCGGCTTGCCCGGTACGCTGGCGAAACCCTTGATGCGCAGCACCCGGTGGCGGGCGACAACTTGCTTGAGTGCTTGAAGCAGGCGCAGTTCTTCGACCTCGGGAAGCTCGACGGAGAAGGAGTCGAATTCATCGTGATCGTGATCATCACCTTCAAGATCGTGGTGCGTTTTGCGGCTATCAATGTGCAGTTCCGTCTCGCTGTTGAGCCCCAGCAGCACGGCCAGCGGCAGGTCGCCGCCCTGGGCCTCGACGACTTTGACCGACTCGGGCAGCTCCTCGGCGACCTCGGTGCGGACCGCCTGCAACGCATCGTACTCGAGCAGATCGGTCTTGTTCAGGATCACCAGATCCGCGCTCGCCAGTTGATCCGCGAACAGCTCGTGCAGGGGCGACTCGTGATCCAGGTTCGGGTCGAGCCTGCGTTGCGCATCGACCTGCTCGGGATGGGCGGCGAAGGTGCCGGCAGCGACGGCCGGGCTGTCGACCACGGTGATCACTGCATCCACCGTGCAGGCGTTGCGGATTTCCGGCCAGTTGAAGGCCTGCACCAACGGCTTGGGCAGCGCCAGGCCGCTGGTCTCGATGAGGATGTGGTCCAGATCGCGCCGACGGGCCACCAGCTCGCGCATCACCGGGAAGAATTCCTCCTGCACGGTGCAGCAGACGCAGCCGTTGGCGAGTTCGTAGACGCGACCACGGGCTTCCTCTTCGCTACAGCCGATGCTGCATTGCTGGAGGATCTCGCCATCGATGCCCAGCTCGCCGAATTCATTGACGATCACCGCGATGCGGCGGCCCTCGGCGTTATCGAGCATGTGCCGCAACAAGGTGGTTTTGCCGGAACCGAGAAAGCCGGTGACGATGGTGACGGGAAGCTTGGCGTGGGTTTTCATGGCGAGGTCCTGCGCAGATCGAGGGGATCGACGAGCAGGCAGGCAGGACAGCCGAACGGAGTCGGCATGCACCACCGGATCACCCCGCCCGGTTGTCGAACGCGTTGACGAGGCAGGTCTCCTGGCTCACGGCCGGGCGGCGATGCATCACCGCCGCGCCCTTCGCCTTCCCGCTCTCGCAGTGGCTTTCGAAGGGATACAGGCCGTTCACAGTTGCGGGGGCAGCCACGGCTCGACCGTGTTCCCTCTTAGCTCCGGCACCTGGCCGAAGAACCTCGAACGAGCGAAGGCTACGCAGTGCCTGCGGGGCGGTCAATCGCACGATTGACGCTCGCGCGCCCTTCATGATGTTCTAGAAAAGTCGTTTCAGGTGCCTCGCGCCGCCGTGCGCAGGGTGAAACGGGAAGCCGGTGGGCCCTTCCGACAGGGCGAGTCCGGCGCTGCCCCCGCAACGGTAAGCGAAGGTCGGGATCTCTTGACCACTGTGCGAGTGCATCGCATGGGAAGGTGGGTCCAGCGGTGTCCGACGACAGCCCTCGCAAGCCCGGAGACGACCTGAAACCCGTTTGGCTACCCACGGTGCGCCGGATGCCAGCTCCGCCTGGCTGCCCTCGCTGCCTCCTTCTGCTCTGCCCCTTTTCAAAAGGCTCGATCATGTCCAGCGGCATCGCCTCGCTCCTGCCCGCAAAGACCTTTGCCACCGGCCAAAGCGAACGCTCGCGGGGCTGCGCCCCATCATGATTCCCATCCATGTTGCCGGCCTCGGCTGCCGACGCGGCTGTTCGATGGAGTCGCTGCTGAGGCTGCTCCAGGCCGGCCTGGAAACCCACGGGTTGCGCCTGGAGCAAATCGCAGGCCTCGCAACGAGCACCCACAAGCGCGACGAACCCGGGCTGTTACAGCTGGCTGAGTACCTGGAATTGCCACTGGCGTTTTTCTCGGCCGAGCAGCTGCAGCCCTACCAACACCGGCTAAGCGCCGCTTCGCCACGGGTCCTGGCGATTACCGGTAGCGCCGGTGTCGCCGAAGCCTGCGCGCTGGCACAGGCGCATGCGCTCACTGGCGCCGAGGCGACACTGCTCGGCCCCAAGCGCAGCAACCCGGCCGCAAGCCTGGCGATCGCCTCTTCCCTTCCATTACCTGCGGAGCCCGCATGACGGTCTATTTCATCGGCGCCGGTCCCGGCGACCCCGAGCTGATCACGGTCAAGGGTCAGCGCCTGTTGCGTCAGTGCCCGGTAATTCTCTACGCCGGCTCGCTGGTGCCCGCCGAGGTGCTCGAAGGACACCGCGCCGAGCAGGTGGTCAACACCGCGGAGCGGAATCTGCAGGAGATCATCGAGCTGATCCACGCCGCCCACCGCAATGGCCAGGACGTGGCCCGGGTGCATTCGGGCGACCCCTCGCTCTACGGCGCAATCGGCGAGCAGATCCGCCAGTTGCGGGCGCTAGACATCCCCTTCCAGATCGTTCCGGGCGTGACCGCGACCGCCGCCTGCGCGGCGCTGCTGGAAAGCGAGCTGACCCTGCCGGATATCTCGCAGACGCTGATCCTGACCCGCTACGCCCATCGCTCGCCGATGCCCGAGGGCGAGCAGCTGCCTGATCTGGCGCGCCACCGTGCGACCATGGCCATTCACCTCGGCGTGAGCCATATGGCGCAGATCGTCGCCGAGCTGCTGCCGCATTACGGGCCCGACTGCCCGGTCGCGGTGGTGCATCGTGCGAGCTGGCCGGATCAGGACTGGGTGTGCGGAACCCTCGCCGACATCGAGCAAAAGGTCCTCGCGAAGGGCTTCACCCGAACCGCGCTGATCCTGGTCGGCCGGGTACTGGGCGCGGAAACCTTTTCCGACTCGGCCCTCTATCGCGCCGAGCATCGCCACCTGTTCAGGCCCTCCTGAGGCACAAGCCCGCGCTCGATCCTGCACCGGCGGTCACCGCGCGGGAGCGTCGGCGGCTTGCCCGCGGTCTGTGGTTATCCAAGGCCCGACGGGCTGCCAACGGCGCCATGACGCCGCATCAAGCAAGACAGGAGCCCCCATGCAGAAAGGCACAGCACTCATCGTCGGTATCACCGGCATTTCCGGCTACAACCTTGCCAACGTCCTGCTCGCCAGCGGCTGGACGGTCTACGGCCTGGCCCGCCGCCCGCAAGCGCAGGAAGGCGTCATTCCGGTGGCCGCGGACCTGCTTGACGCAGACGCCACGAACAAAGCGCTGGAAGGCTTGCCGATCACCCATGTGTTCTTCTGCACCTGGACGCGCCGCGCCACCGAGAAGGAAAACGTCGAAGCCAACGGCGCCATGATGAACAACCTCTGCCAGGCACTCGGCAAGGCGCCCGTGCAGCATATGGCGCTGGTCACCGGCACCAAGCACTACCTGGGCTCGTTCGAGAACTACGGAAGCGGCAAGGCAGAAACGCCGTTCCGCGAGAGCGAGCCACGCCAGAGCGGCGAGAACTTCTACTACACCCTCGAAGACATCCTGTTCGCCGCCGCCGAGCGCCACGGCTTCGGCTGGAGCGTGCATCGGTCCCACTCGATGATCGGCCAGGCCGGCGGCAGCAACGCGATGAACATGGGCGTGACCCTGGCGGTATACGCGAGCCTGTGCAAGGAGACCGGCCAGCCCTTCGTGTTCCCCGGCTCGCGGGTGCAGTGGGACAGCCTGACCGACGTCACCGACGCAGGTCTGCTCGGCCGGCAGATGGAATGGGCGGCGCAATCGCCGGCGGCGCGCAACCAGGCGTTCAACACGGTCAACGGCGACGTGTTCCGCTGGCGCTGGATGTGGGGCGAGATCGCCGCGTTCTTCGGGCTAGAGGCGGCGCCCTTCCCCGAGCAGCCGATGCCGCTGGAGGCTCGCCTGAAGGACGTCGCGCCCGAGCAATGGCGAGCGATCGCCCAGAAGCATGGACTGCGCGAGCCGGACGTGGACCGCCTGGCCTCCTGGTGGCACACCGACGCCGATCTCGGCCGCGAGATCGAGTGCCTGAACGACATGACCAAGAGCCGCGAGCTGGGCTTTCTCGGCTATCACGACAGCCGGGCGAGCTTTCTGGAGCTGTTCACCCGCCTGCGCGCCCAGCGGTTGATTCCCTGAACCAGGCGGGCCGGGCGTGCGTTGCGGCTGCGTAACCCTAGCCCGGCAGCCCCTGCAGATAGGCGTCGACCTCGGCGGCGGTGCTTCTCGCCGAACGCATCACGCCGATCAGGGTGGCCGATGCCGATCCGGTCCAGTCGCCATACCCCACCAGCCATAGACGCGGCTGGCGCAGCGACCGGGTTCCCTCGACCGCGACCCGGCCGTCGTCCTCGATCACCCCGAGGCTTCGCAGGTGATCGAGCGCGGGACGAAAACCGGTGCACCAGATCACCGCATCCACCGCCGACTCCCGGCCATCGGGCCAGACCACGCCGCTGCGGGTGAAGCGCACGAACGGGCGCACCGCCTGCTGCAAGACGCCTCGTTCGCGGGCTTCGCGTACCGGCGGCACCATCACGATGTCGCCAAAGCCTCCCGGTAGCTCGTCGACCGGCTCGCCGGCCTGCTGTGCCTTCCAGCGCGCGGTGGCGCGTTCGAAAAGTACATGCCCATCGACGTCGTCCGGCAGAAACCGGGGCGCTTCCTGCGTCACCCAGGTGCAGTCCGCCCACGACGACAGCTCCGCGAGGATCTGCGCTGCGGAGTTGCCAGCCCCCACGATCAGCACCCGCTTGCCGGCCAATGCCTGCGGCTCGCGGTAGTCGGCCGAATGCAGCTGCAGCCCTTCGAACAGCTCGGCTCCCGGATAGGCTGGTACATAAGGCTTGCGCCAGGTGCCGGTGGCGCTCACCACCGCACGGGCCTGCCAGCACGAACCGCCGGCTCGGACCTTCAGCCCATCCTCGTGGACGGTTACCGCATTCACTTCGCAGGGCCGCTTCACCGGCAGCCCGTAGCGCTGCTCATAGCGCGTGAGGTAGTCGATCACCTCGTCCCGCATCGGATAGCCATCGGCGGCCCTGGGCATCATCCAGCCGGGGAGCGAACTCCAGGTGGAAGGCGAGAACAATCGCAGCGAATTCCAGCCGTGCAGCCAGGCACCGCCAGGGCGAGGCTGGTCATCGAGCAGCACGAACGAGCGCTGGGTTCGGCGCAGAAAATAGCCGACGGCAAGGGCGGATTGCCCGCCGCCAACGATCGCCACATCGACCTGAACACATTCACCCATGCCGCTTCCCCTTACGCGAAAGGGGCAGCATAGGGCTTCGTGGGCGAATGGTTGTAGAAGACGGTGCCAGAAGAAGGCCGGACCGCCAGCGCGGTTCCGGTCCCTCAGCGTTGCGGGTACTCAGTTCTGCGAGCCGCAGACGTCGGCCAGCTTGCGATAGGCGATGGAGTTGCGCTGTCCGGCCGAGTCGATGTACGTCATCTCGCTGGTCACGACCTGGCAGAAACGCATGCTGGGTTCCCGGATCGAGACGACCTGGGCGATGTCCAGCGGCATGCCGTAGCGATAGTGCGTAGGTTCGGCTTCGCTTGTGCCGTCCGCGTGGGCAACGCTCGCGGTCAGCGCAGTCAGAGAAAGCATGGCGGCATTAACGAAGTTGCGGGTATTCACGTTCATATCTCCTGTAATCGTCTCACCCCTCATGAGGGCGGCCGATCCGACTCATTTAAGCTGCCCAGCCTCAAGCAATATGAATACAACCTCCCGGCAAATAATAAGGAAGAAGTCGCATGCATTGATCGGCTGAAATAGCGGGGAAAATATATCGCCAACAAACTGATTATATTGACAATCTTTAGTCGCCAGCGATGGAGAAGAATTCTAGACGGGCGAGCCCAAGAAAGAAGTAAGCATTAATCAAAGTCCCGATTGATCATTTTATCTTGACAACTAACAAGTCATTAATTGCAACCTTTCATACCCATTCAAAGTTAGAGGAATGGCCGATTCTTAAAATAACGCAAGCCAACATAAACTATTGGCGAAGTCTGTTTTGCCAATGGGCAGGCTCCGTTCCCGAGGAACGAGCGGGATGACTGACGCGCCCGAAATAAACCAGTTGAGCGGTTCGCGGCGCACGCTTATGCTGCGCAACTTCAGCACGCAGCATTGGGGCCGCGCGGGAACACCGCAACGACCCGCTAGGTGCCGGTGAACACGGGAGAGACTGCTTCACTGCAGCGCCGAAGGAGCAACCGCCCCGGAAACTCTCAGGCAAAAGGACCGTGATCACATTCGCACTCTGAAGAGCCGCCGGAGCTTTCGTCGACCGGCGCACCGAAGGAGCAAGCGGGCCACCCCCGCGAAAACTCTCAGGTTCAGGACAGAGGGGGCGCTCGCCGCGCATGGGCGCACGGGCTCAACCCTCGACGTCTTTTTTGGAACCTGAACCATGAAAACCATCGCAATCATCGGCGGCGGCATTACCGGCGTAACGACCGCCTATGCCCTGGCCAAGCGCGGCTTCGACGTCACCCTGCTGGAAAAGCACCGCTACGCGGCCATGGAAACCTCGTTCGCCAACGGCGGACAGCTGTCGGCCTCCAACGCCGAGGTCTGGACTCACTGGTCGACCATCCTCAAGGGCATCAAATGGATGCTCAAGAGCGACGCGCCGCTGCTGGTCAACCCCAAGCCCAGCTGGCACAAGCTGTCCTGGTTCGCCGAGTTCATCGGCTCGATCCCCAGCTACCAGCAGAACACCATCGAGACCGCACGCCTGGCCATTGCCGCGCGCGAGCACCTCTATGCGTGGGCCGAGGCCGAGGGGCTGGATTTCGACCTGAAGAAGGAAGGCATCCTGCACATCTACCGCGACAAGGCCGGCTTCGATCACGCTGGTAACGTGTCGCAGCTACTCGCCAAGGGCGGCCTGGAACGCCGCGCCGTGACTCCGGACGAGATGCGTGCCATCGAGCCGACCCTCGCCGGCAACTACTACGGTGGCTACTTCACCGAAAGCGATTCGACCGGCGACATCCACAAGTTCACCCATGGCCTGGCGCTTGCCGCCATTCGCCTGGGCGCCAAGTGCCTGTACGGTCAGGACGTGCGCGGCGTGACCACCGACGGTCGCCAGGTTCACGTGAGCCTTGGCCAAGGTGATGCGGTCCAGACGCAGACCTTCGACGGCGTGGTGATCTGCGCAGGCACCGCCAGCCGTGCTCTGGCCGCGCAGCTGGGCGACCGGGTGAACATCTATCCGGTCAAGGGCTACTCGATCACGGTCAACCTGCTCGACGAGCAGAGCCAGGCGTCGGCACCGGTGGTAAGCCTGCTGGACGACGAGACCAAGCTCGTCACCAGCCGCCTGGGCGACGACCGGCTGCGGGTCGCGGGGACCGCCGAATTCAACGGCTACAACCGCGACATTCGCGCCGACCGTATCCGCCCGCTGGTGGACTGGGTCAACGAATGCTTCCCAGGAGTCAGCACCCGCAGCGTGGTGCCCTGGGCCGGCCTGCGGCCAATGATGCCGAACATGATGCCCAAGGTCGGCCGCGGCAGCTCGCCGTGCGTGTTCTACAACACCGGCCATGGCCACCTGGGCTGGACTCTATCGGCGGTCACCGCAGATATGATCGGTGATGTGGTGCTCGAATCCATGGGCCGCCCCGCTCCGGTCGCTCAACCCATTCCGGCCTGACCTGCCCAGGACCGCCCCACCCCGCTGGGGCGGTCCTGGCCGCGATTGCCCCGGCCCTGGATCAACCGTTGCGGGATGCCTTCCACCCTTTGGAAAGCTCGCGGTCGAGACTAGGCGTCCCGACCGCTCCCACACAGGCGCGCTCACAGCTTCCAGCACCCGTGGGTGCGGTCTTGACCGCGAATGAACCTGCATCCCGGCCTCAGTGCAGCGACCGGGGCTGGCCGAGCCAGGTTAGAAACTCAGCCGCCGGCATTGGCCTGGCGATCAGATAGCCCTGCCCTTCGTTGCAACCCCATTGCCTCATCAGCGCCTGCACCTCGGCGCTTTCGATGCCTTCGGCAACCACGCAGTACCCCAGCTGCTTGGCCAGGCCGATCATCGTCCTGACCACCCGCTTGTCCCTGTCGGCGGACAACAGATTGCGCAGGAACGACTGGTCGAGCTTGACCGTATTAGCCGGCAGGTCGCGCACGTAGGCCCAGTTGCTGTAGCCGGCACCGAAGTCGTCCAGCGCCACCTCCACGCCCAGCGCGCGGATACGCTCGAGCTGCGCCCGCACCGCCTCAGGGTTCTGCATCAGTGCGCTCTCGGTGAACTCCAGTTCGAAGCCGCGCGGGTCTATGCTCAGCCGCTCGAGCGACGCCGCCAGCTCGTCGGTGAACAGGCTCTCGTCGAGGTCCGTGGCCGACACGTTGATGGCCAGCTTGAACATCAGCCCCTGCTGCTGCCAGGTCGCCAGTTGCTCCAGGGCATTGCGCAGTACCCACAGGCTGATCGGCCGTATCAGCGCGGTCTTTTCGGCCAGCGGGATGAATTCGGCCGGACCGATTTCGCCGAGCGCCGGGTGCCTCCAGCGGATGAAGGTTTCCACCGAGGTGCAGCGACCGCTGTGCAGGTCCACCCTCGGCTGGTAGACCAGCCTGAACTGGTCGCCCTTGCGCACCGCTTCGGCCAGCGCGCTGAGCAACTTGAACGCACGCTGCTGGGCAAAATCCTGCTGCGGTGAGTAATAGGACCAGGCCACGCCCCGCTCGCGGGCCTCGTCGGCGCAGCTGACCAGCAGGCGCAGCCAGTCCCCACGCGTTTCGTCAGCGGCGCTCAGGTGCAGGGCGCCAATGCCGAACTGGGTACGCACGGGGATCTCCCCGCAGACCACCGGTTCGTCGAACGCCCTGGCCAGGCGAGCGAACAGCGCCTCGGCCTGATCGAGCCGTGTCCGGTCGAGGATGAAGGCGAAGCGGGTCGGGCTGATCTTGTAGAGCTCGACGCCGGGTAACTCCTTCTGCAGGCGAGCTTTGATCGCCAGGACGAGCGACCTGGAAAAGGTGAAGCCCAGTGCCTTGACGATATCGTTGTAAAACAGCGGGGAAATCACATCGGCCGCCGCCAGCAGCAGGTCATGTCCTTCCTTGAGCAGATGGTCGACGTCTTCTTCCAGGCGGAACCGGTTGAACAGCCCGGTCGGCGTGTCCACGTAATTGGCGTCGTGCATGTGTTCGATGCGGCTCATCGCCAGCTTGCCGAGCCGCCGGAGCATGCCGGCCTCCTCCTCGCTCAGCGGTGGCCTGGGCTTGGTATCGATGATGCACAGGGCGCCGAGCCCGAGCGAATCGGCCGTGGTCAGCGGTACCGCTGCATAGAACCGCACGCCAGGCTCGCCCACCACATAGGGATTGTCCCGGAAGCGCTCGTCACGTGCCGCATCGCACACCAGGAACAGGTCCTTGCCGAGGATCGCATGGGCGCAGAGCGAATGTTCACGAGGCGTCTCCGCCACATCGATGCCGACCCTGGCGCGAAACCACTGGCGGTGTCGGCCAATGATCGAGACCAGGGCGATGGGCACGTCGAACAACTGCGTGGCCAGACCCACGATTTCGTCAAAAACCTCATCGGGCCTGCTTTCCAGCAGGCTGAGCTCCTGGATCCGGGCCAGACGCCTGGACTCGTTGGCGGGAAGCGCAGCGGACTTGGCCATTTAGAATCCCCTTTTGCACGCTCACTGGCTGCCTATCGCAACCGGATACCCAGGCCGACGAGGAAAACAGGCACGACCCATAGTTGGGACCACCAAACGAGCGCAACGGTTGCCTCGAATCGTTGCGAACGCGGCGTCGGACAGGATTCTTTGTGCGTCCCACAGGGAAAGCCTAGCCACACGACTACGGGGCCGCTCCCTCGGAGAAAGTCGGTCCATGCCGGTAAACGGGCTCGGCGGACTCTTACCCGCGCCGCGCCTGAGCCATGGCAAGCACGGGCGGTTGCGACAAGATGTTTCCAGCGGCACCTCGACGAGCGACGAGCCCCGTTGTTTTACCAGGCCTTGAGGTCAGACCGGGTTGAGCACCGCCCCGTCATCGAGGAAAGCCTGCAGATTGGCCAGCAACAGCTCCTCCATGGCCAGACGCGTCTCCTCGGTACCGCTACCGATGTGCGGCAGCAACACGACGTTGGGCATCTCGCACAGGGCGGCGGGCACCTTGGGCTCGCTGGCGAACACATCCAGCCCTGCGCCACCGAGCCGCCCTTCCTGCAGGGCCGCGACCATCGCCGGCTCGTCGACCACCGAGCCACGCGCGACGTTGATCAGGATGCCTTTGGAGCCCAGCGCATCGAGCACCGGACGGTCGATGAGGTTTTGCGTCTGCGGCCCGCCCGGACAGGTCAGCACGAGAAAATCGGCCCAGCGCGCGAGCGCGATCAGGTCCGCCTCATAGCCGTAGGGGCTACCTGCGACAGGCCGACGATTGTGATAGCGCACCGCCATGTCGAAACCCGACGAGCGCTTGGCGACCGCCTCGCCTATTCGACCCAGCCCGACGATACCCAGCCGCTTGCCGCTGACCCGGCGGCCAAGGGGAAAGCCGCTGGCGCCCCAGCGGCCTTCGCGCACATAACGATCGCCATGGGCGATCAGACGCGCGCTGTCGATGATCAGGCCGAAGGCGAGATCCGCCACGCAGTCGTTCAGTACATCCGGCGTATTACTCACCGGGATGCCGCGCGCCCTGGCGGCCTCGATGGCGATGGCGTCGTAACCGACGCCGAAACTGCAGATGGCCTTCAGATTGGGTAACCGCTCGATCACCGAAGCCGGGCAGCCGAAACGCGCCGAGGTAATCACGATCTCGATGCGCGCGCCGTGCTCGGCGAGCAGCGCTTCGGCATCGCCCTGCCAGTGCGGCAGAACCTCGTGTGCAGCGGCCAGGCCCTGATTGAAGCGTTCGGTCAAAGGTCCCATCTGGAGCATGCAGGTCATCGGTCATCCCCGGGTGATTGACTGGCGTAAGGCAGCTTCCTGTATAGCACGCCAGCTAGGGCCGGACACTAGAGCAGCCCCTGCAAGACGCCAAAGACCGCCAGCAGCGGCACGACCGGCAATACCCAGCGCGCGCGCCAGGCCAGCAGCAGAACCAGTAGCATGCCGGCGAGCATCACCAGGCACAGCCAGACGACCGTGCCGATCTCCCCTCCCTGGCTGTTGACACACAGCCACAGGGCGAAACCGAAACAGCCAGCCGCCAGCAGCCGTAAGACCGGAGTGCCTGGCAGACGGGTATCGGCATGCAGCAGCGCCCCACGATGGCGGCTCATGGTCAGGCACAGCAGCGTCATGGCCAGGTAAGCCACGGCGAAAGCCAGTAAAAGCATGCTCATGCCTCCTGCACCCGGTCGACCGGACCACGCGTCTCCGCTCGATCCGGTGCCGCGCTGAAACGCCAGGCGTAAAAAGCGCAGATCAGACCAGCCGCGATCAGGAACAGATCCACCGACGCCAATGCCCAGTCGGCCCGCGCCAGGCTGGCAGCCAGGTGTCCGTCCCCGGTCAGCCCATTGATCACGGGTAGCCCGAGCGCGAGCACCGCGCCGAGCACCAACTGGTCGCGCAGCAGCCGGCGGCTGTGCTGACGCCGCAGCACGGCCCAGAGGGCGACCAGCAGCCAGGCGCCGACGAACACCCAGCCTTCGGCAACGGCGCGTTCGGCAAGAGTCGACGGGATCAGGCGGTTGCCCCACAGCAACGCCAGGCTGGCCAACGGTAGACCGGCGAATACCGCGGCGTTGAGTGCGCGGACCCAGGCCAGGCTCGCATCGCCGCGCGCCTCGCGCTTGGCCAACCAGACCTGCAGGCCCCCGATCAGCATGGCGCAGCCGCACAGCCCCATCAGCAGATAAAGCAGGCGCACCAGGGTGCCGCCGAACTGGGCCATGTGCAGGCCGGCCAGCCAGACATAGGCGCGATAGCCCGTGGACGCGTCCTGGCGATTGAGCAGCTCGCCCGTGGCCGCGTCGTAGGTAAGCGTGTCCTGCGGCGAACCGATACGCGACTCATCGAGGCGACGAATATCCACCACCGCCGAGGCATCATCCGGATGATGCACGCTGACCCAGCCCACCGCGGCGCCCCCCCACTCCCGACGCGACTCGGCAATCAGCGTATCGAGCGACGCCGGCGACGCAGCCGGCTGATGCAGCTCATCCCGGTGATAGCTGCCCATCACCTCGCCGAAATACTGCATCACGTTGCCGGCGTAGCTCACTTGGGCCGCGGCCGGCATGTAGGAAGCGACGAAGATCGCCACGCCGGTATAGGCCAGCACCAGGTGAAACGGAAAACCCACCACGCCGAACAGGTTGTGGGCGTCGAGCCAGGCACGCTGCCCGTTGGCCTTGGGCCGCAGGGTGAAGAAGTCCTTGAAGATCCGCCGGTGGATGATCACGCCGGACACCAGCGCGACCAGCATGAACATGCCGGCCAGGCCGACGATGTACATACCGATGTTTCCGGCGTGCAGGTTGTAGTGCAGCTTGAAGAAGAAATCTCCTCCGACCGTCTCGGTCATGGGTTCGGGCTGCGTGCTGCGAGGATCGAAGGCGACGTTATGGAAGGTCTCGGTGCCGTCCACCTCCCAGCCGAGCCGCCAGTAGGGCTCACGCGCGGTCGGGCCGTGCATCCAGAACGCATGCAGTTCTTCGCTGACGTTGCGCTGCAGCCAGCCGCGCACGTCGTCGGCGCTCAGGGTCGATGCCGAGCCCTGATGCAGCGCTGGTCGCATCCAGCGGCTGAGCTCCTTGTCGAAGCAGGCGACGGTGCCGGCGAAGATGATCACGTAGAGCAACCAGCTCGGCAGGAGGCCGCCCCAGGTATGCAGGCCGGCCATGCTTTGGCGCAGTTTCATGGGCGGGTCCTCCAGTCTCCGGAAAAGAATGCGGCCAGGCACAACACCGTCGTCAGCCCCACCAGCAACAGCCACACCCGCGTGGTGCTGCGCGCGGCGAACACGTAGACGACCACGGCGGTCCAGACGGCGAAGCTGGCCAGGCTGGAAAACACCACCCGGTCCGGCCGCGCCAGCGGCAGGTAGACCGCCAGGAAAGCCGTAACGGCATAGGCCACGGCATAGCCGCCTACCAGCGCGGCGAGGATGCGCAATGCTAGGGCCCAGCGGGCCTTGGTGAGAATCATGTTCACGTGATGCTTCCTACGTTCGGGCCGCGCGGGCGGCTGCATGTCAACGGGAATCAAAAGCTATAGCTGGTCGTCGCACCACCGTGCGGCGATTGCCGATGAAGCAGTCGCCGCGTGACAGACAGGTGGTGAAGTAGGTTTCGTCTTCGAGGTTGGTGGCGTTGAGGGTGAACGACCAGTCGTCGTAGGCGTAACCGAGCATGGCGTCGAACAGCGTGGTCGACGACGTCTTCAGGCTGTCCGCACCGTCCCAGCTGGCGCCCACGCAACGCACCCCGGCACCGGCGCTGAAGCCCGGAATGCCTGCGATGCTGAAGCGGTGTTGCGACCACAGCGAGGCCATGTGCTCGGGCACGCTGGCGATGCACTTGCCTTGCTGGGCACCAGCATCGGCAGCCCCATCACCAGCGGGCGCAACAGAAACGCGGACGAAGCGGCGACAGCCACGGGCTCTCCCTTTCCCTGGTAATGTGAACGCACATGATATTGATAAATGTTTCTATTTAGAAGATAAACATTTCCTATCCGAACTCTTTTCGAGAGGAAGGAAAGCGCACTCGTATCCGGAGATGGGCAGCTTTGCTGCGAGCGGTCGACCGAGACCAGTGCCGCTAGAGTACCTTGCCCGGGTTCAACAGCCCGGCCGGGTCGAACGCCTGCTTGATCGAGCGCATCAAGGCCAGCTCCAGCGGGTCCTTGTAGCGCGCCGCGGCGTCGCGTTTGGCCTGGCCCAGGCCGTGTTCGGCGCTGATGCTGCCATTAAAACGGGCCGTCGCGTCGTAGATCACCTGCATGATTGCTTCGTGCTGCGCCTTGAAGGGCGCGTCCTCGCTGCCCACTGGCTTGCTGATGTTGTAGTGCAGGTTGCCATCGCCCACGTGGCCGTAACAGACGATGCGTACCCCGGGAAAGCGCTCGAGCAGTTGCCGGTCGGTCTCTTCGATGAACTGCGGGATGCCACTGACCGGGACGCTGATGTCATGCTTGAGGCTTGGTCCCTCGTGGTTCTGCGCTTCGGAGATGCCCTCGCGTATCGCCCACAACGCCTGGACCTGCGCCCCGCTGGAGGCGATCACCGCATCGAGCGCGACACCCCGTTCCAACGCCTCGCCCAGCCCCGTTTCCAGAAGCTCGTTGAGCGGCGCATCGGGTTGCGTGTCGCCGAGTTCGATCAGCACGTACCAGGGGTGTGGCTGACCGAATGGATCACTGCAACCCACGACATGCCTGAGCACGAACTCGACGCTTTGCCGGGACATCAGCTCGAAGCCGGTGAGCCGATCGCCACACAGCCCGCGCATGATCCCGATCAGCTCGATCGACGCTTCGCTACTGGGCAGTGCGACCCAGGCAGTGGTGGTGCTGCGCACCGCAGGGAACAGCTTGAGCACCGCCGCGGTGATGATCCCCAGGGTGCCTTCCGAGCCGATGAACAGCTGCTTGAGGTCGTAACCGGTGTTGTCCTTGCGCAGGCCGCGCAGGCCGTTCCAGACTTGTCCGTCGGGCAAGACGACCTCCAGCCCCAGGGTCAGCTCGCGCATGTTGCCGTAGCGCAACACCGCGGTACCGCCCGCGTTGGTCGCGAGATTCCCGCCCACCGTGCAGCTGCCCTCGGCGCCGAGCGACAGCGGGAACATACGTCCGGCTGCGACGGCGGCTTCCTGCAGCTGCTGCAGGATCACGCCTGCCTCGACGGTGATAGTGTCGTTCTGCGGATCGACCTGACGGATCCGTGTCATGCGGGTGAGCGACAGCACGATCTGCTCGCCCGAGGCATCCGGAATCGAGCCGCCACAGAGCCCGGTATTGCCGCCCTGGGGCACCAGCGCGACTCCAGCCTGATGACACAGACGAACCACCGCCGCGACCTCCTCGGTACTGGCCGGCCTTACCACCAGGGCCGCCCTGCCCCGGTAGGCGTTGCGCCAGTCGCTGAGGTAGCGGGCCATGTCCTGCGGGTCGCGCACGAGGCCAGCGGCGCCTACCACCTGTTCCAGACGATCGATCAATTCAGCGGTCAGTGCCGTCATCGGTGTTCTCCAGGCGGGCACCAGAGGCCGAACCCGGCTCTGGCGCTTAGGATGGACGATCCAGGAAGCCCGCCGTCGACGCGCAGCGGGCCGCCCGGTCAGGTGATCGGCGCGGGGTTGAACAGGACGATGTCGTTGTGCAGCTTGTGCTGCTCGGCCCAGGTCTGCTTGCGGCCGCTGGCGACGTCCAGGTAGTAGTGGAACAACTCCCAGCCGAGGTCCTCAATGCTGGCGCGGCCAGTGGCGATGCGGCCCGCGTCGATGTCGATCAGATCCGGCCAGCGCTCGGCCAGTTCGGTGCGGGTCGCCACCTTGACCACCGGTGCCATGGCCAGCCCATAGGGCGTACCGCGGCCGGTGGTGAACACGTGCAGGTTCATCCCGGCGGCCAGCTGCAGCGTGCCGCAGACGAAGTCGCTGGCCGGCGTCGCGCAGAAGATCAGCCCCCGGCTTTCCACCCGCTCGCCCGGCCCGACCACGCCGTTGATGGCGCTGCTGCCGGACTTGACGATCGAACCCAGCGACTTCTCGACGATGTTCGACAACCCACCCTTCTTGTTGCCCGGCGTGGTATTGGCGCTGCGGTCGGCGGCGCCGCGTTCCAGGTACTGGTCGTACCAGTCCATCTCGGCGATCAGCGCATCGGCCACCTCGGTGTTTTCGGCCCGCGCGGTGAGCATGTACACGGCGTCGCGCACCTCGGTGTTCTCCGAGAACATCACCGTCGCCCCGGCACGCACCAGCAGGTCGGAGGCGAAGCCCAGCGCCGGGTTGGCGGTGATTCCGGAAAAGGCGTCGCTGCCACCGCACTGCATGCCGAGGATCAGCTCGGAAGCCGGCACCGTCTCGCGGCGGCGTTGATCGAGCTTCTTCAGGCGGGTTTCGGCCAGCGCCATGATCTGCTCGATCATCTCGCCGAAACCGGTATTGGACTCTTGCAGGCGATACAGCCAGGGATCGCTTAGGTCCACCGAGGGGTCGCCCTCGTGCATCACCTGCTCGGCCTGCAGCTTCTCGCAACCGAGGCTGACGACCAACGCTTCGCCACCCAGGTTGGGGTTGCGCGCCAGGTTGCGCACGGTGCGGATCGGGATGTAGGCGTCGCGGGCGTTGATCGCCACGCCGCAGCCGTAGCTGTGGGTCAGCGCCACCACGTCGTCGACGTTCGGGTATTTAGGCAGCAGCTCCTTGCGAATGCGCGAAACCGCATGCTCGAGCACGCCGGTGACGCATTGCACGGTGGTGGTGATGCCCAGGATGTTGCGCGTGCCCACGGTGCCGTCGGCGTTGCGGTAGCCCTCGAAGGTGTATCCCTCCAGCGGCTCCAGCCTGTCCGGCACGGCGTTGGCACGTGGAAGGCTGTCGAGCGGCGGCGCGCTCGGCATGCGCAGCTGGGTTTCCTTGACCCAGCTGCCTCGGGGAATTGGGGCCAGGGCATAGCCGATGATCTGGCCGTAGCGGCGCACCGGCTCCCCTTCGGGGATATCGACGAGGGCGACCTTGTGGCTCTGCGGAACCATCTCGACGGTGACCAGGCCATCGTCGAACCGGGCACCGGTCGGCACTCCACCGTCGTTGACCACGACCGCGACGTTGTCGGCGGCATTGAGGCGGATGTAACGGGGCGAATCTTGGTGTTGGATCAGCTGCACAGTTTCGTTCATCTCGGTCTCCGGTTCGCCCGGTCTGTTGTTGTGTGGTGTCGCGCCCAGTTCGGCGATCTTTGCAACGGATATCGGTAGTGTCCCATTCGAGGTCAAGACCGCTCCCACGGGTCCGCGGCTTTTCGTGGGAGCGGTCAGGGACGCCTGGTCTTGACCGCGATATGCCGGGCTTAGCGCACCATGCACGGCTTCTTGTTGTTGAAGGTCCAGTTCGGCACCAGGTATTGCATGGCGATGGCATCGTCCCGCGCGCCCAGACCTTTTTCCTTGTACAGCGCATGGGCCTTTTCCAGCGCATCGAAGTCCAGCTCCACGCCCAGGCCCGGCTTCTTCGGCACGGCCACCTTGCCGCCGACGATCTGCAGCGGTTCGCGGGTCAGGTGCTGGCCGTCCTGCCAGATCCAGTGGGTGTCGATGGCGGTGATGCGGCCCGGCGCGGCGGCGGCGACGTGGGTGAACATGGCCAGCGACACATCGAAGTGGTTGTTCGAGTGCGAGCCCCAGGTCAGTCCCCAATCGTTGCACATCTGTGCGACGCGCACGGAGCCGGCCATCGTCCAGAAATGCGGATCGGCCAGCGGGATGTCCACCGATTGCAGCTGTACCGTATGCCCCATCTGTCGCCAGTCGGTGGCGATCATGTTGGTGGCAGTGGGCAGCCCGGTGCCGCGACGGAACTCGGCCATCACCTCGCGACCCGAATAGCCGTTTTCGGCGCCGCATGGGTCTTCCGCATACGCCAGCACGCCGTGCAGATCACGACACAGCCCGATGGCCTCGTTCAGCGACCAGGCGCCGTTCGGGTCCAAGGTGATGCGCGCATCGGGGAAGCGGGCGGCCAGGGCGCGAATCGCCTCGACTTCCTCTTCGCCGCGCAATACGCCGCCCTTGAGCTTGAAATCCTTGAAGCCGTAACGCGCATAGGCGGCTTCGGCCTGACGCACGACCGTCTCCGGCGTCAGCGCCTGCTCGTTGCGCACGCGGAACCACTCGTCGCTGCTGGAGGACTCGTCGCGGTAGCCCAGATCGGTCTTGTTGCGGTCGCCCACGTAGAACAGGTAACCGAGCATCTCGACTTCATCGCGCTGCTGCCCTTCGCCGAGCAACGCCGCGACCGGTACGCCCAAATGCTGGCCGAGCAGGTCGAGCAATGCCGATTCCAGCGCAGTAACGGCATGGATGGCGATCCGCAGGTCAAAAGTCTGCAGGCCGCGGCCGCCTGAGTCGCGGTCGGCGAACGCCTTGCGCACGCGATTGAGAATGCCGTTGAAGTTGCCGACCGACTCGCCAACCAGCAGCGAGCGTGCATCTTCGAGGGTCTGGCGGATGGCTTCGCCACCGGGGACCTCGCCGACACCGACGTGCCCGGCGTTGTCCTTGAGAATGAGGATGTTGCGGGTGAAATATGGGCCATGCGCACCGCTCAGGTTGAGCAGCATGCTGTCCTGGCCGGCGACCGGAATCACCTGCAGTTCGGTAATGCCCGGCGCGCCCGAAGCGTGGCCGGCAGTGGTCTGAGTGTTCATGTCCGTAGCCCCTCTTATTGTTGTGCGGGTCTGGTAACGCGGACAGCTGTACAGGTATTCGCCTCGCCCGGCTAGGCACTGGCGGCACCTCCCAAAAGGGCTGCGCCGCCGGACTCACCGCGCCAGGGCGGGCACGCCGGTTCAGCCGATGTAGGTGGTTTTCACCGTGGTGTAGAACTCCTGGGCGTAACGCCCTTGCTCGCGCGGGCCATAGGACGAGCCTTTACGGCCGCCGAACGGCACGTGGTAATCCACGCCTGCGGTCGGCAGGTTGACCATCACCATGCCGGCCTGCGCGTGACGCTTGAAGTGGTTGGCGTACTTGAGCGAGGTGGTGCAGATACCGGCCGACAGGCCGAATTCGGTGTCGTTGGCCATCGCCAGCGCCGCCTCGTAGTCCTTGACCTTCACCACGTTGGCCACCGGGCCGAAGATTTCCTCGCGGCTGATGCGCATGTCAGCGGTGCTGTCGACGAACAGGGTCGGCGCCAAGTAGTAGCCTTCGGTTTCGCATTTGACGCGCTCGCCGCCACAGGCCAGGCGCGCGCCTTCCTGCTTGCCGATCTCGATGTAGCGCAGGTCCTGCTCGAGCTGGGCTTCGGAGACAACCGGGCCGACATCGACGCCCTTCTCCAGCGCGGAGCCGACCTTGATCTTCTTGATGCGCTCGACCATCGCCTCGACGAAGCGGTCGTAGATGCCTTCGGTCACGATGATGCGGCTCGAAGCGGTGCAGCGCTGACCGGTGGAGTAGTAGGCGCTCTGGGTGCACAGCTCGACGGCAACGTTCAGGTCGGCATCGTCGAGCACGATCTGCGGGTTCTTGCCGCCCATCTCCAGCTGGACCTTGGCGCCGCGGGCGACGCAGGCCGCCGCGATGCCGCGACCAACGCCCACCGAACCGGTGAAGCTGATGGCGTCGACCCGTGCGTCATTGACCAGCACTTCGCCGACTTCACGGCCACGGCCCATCACCAGATTGAACACGCCAGCCGGGAAGCCGGCGCGGGAAATGATTTCGGCGATGGCCCAGGCGCAACCCGGAACCAGGTCCGCCGGCTTGATCACCACGCAGTTGCCGTAGGCCAACGCTGGCGCGATCTTCCAGGCCGGAATGGCGATCGGGAAGTTCCACGGCGTGATCAGGCCGACCACACCCAGCGGCTCGCGGGTCACTTCGACGCTCACGCCCGGGCGTACCGACTGCAGGGTCTCGCCGGCCTGGCGCAGGCACTCGCCCGCGAAGTACTTGAAGATGTTGCCGGCACGCGACACTTCGCCTATCGCCTCGGGCAGGGTCTTGCCCTCTTCCCTGGCTAGCAGCTCGCCGAGTTCTTCGCGGCGAGCGAGGATTTCCAGGCCGACCTTTTCCAGCGAATCGGCACGCGCCTGGATGCCGGACGTGGACCACGCTGGGAACGCGGCACGGGCAGCCTCGATGGCCGCGGACACTTGGGCGGCGTCAGCCTGGGCGTATTCACCGATCACATCGGAAAGGTCCGACGGGTTGACGTTGCGCGAGTAGTTGGCGCCCGCCACCCACTCGCCACCGATGTAATTGTCGTAACGCTTGTGCTCTGCCATGGATAGCTCCAGTCGATTGTTTTTGCAGCCGGCACCAGGGTGCGACTGCTTGCTTTACGGCGCTTTGGCCGACGGTCCGTGGACCCGCTGCCAATCACGCCGGACGTGGTCGTTGTGGCAATGGGCGAGTTACTGCGCGCCCTGCTTGGCCATCAGTGCGGCCAAGCGCTCGTACTCGTCGGGCTTGAGGTCGGTCAGCGGCGCGCGAACCGGGCCGGCGTCGTAGCCTGCGATCTTCGCACCCGCCTTGACGATGCTCACCGCATAGCCCTTGCACTGGTTGCGGATGTCCAGGTACGGCAGGAAGAAGTCGTCGATCAGCTTGCCCACCGTCTCGTGGTCGTCGCGGGCAATGGCGTGGTAGAAGTCCATCGCCGTCTTCGGGATGAAGTTGAACACCGCCGAGGAATACACCGGCACGCCCAGCGCCTTGTAGGCCGCAGCGTAGACTTCGGCAGTCGGCAGACCACCCAGGTAGCTGAAGCGATCGCCCAGACGACGGCGGATCGAGACCATCAGTTCGATGTCGCCCAGGCCGTCCTTGTAGCCGATCAGGTTCGGGCAGCGCTCGGCCAGTTGCTCGAGCAGCTCAGGCGTCAGCCGGCAGACGTTGCGGTTGTAGACCACCACGCCGATCTTCACCGCCTTGCACACCTGCTCCACATGGGCGGCCACGCCTTCCTGGCTCGCTTCGGTCAGGTAATGCGGCAGCAGCAGCAAGCCCTTGGCGCCTAGGCGCTCGGCTTCCTGGGCGTATTCGATCGCCAGGCGGGTCGGGCCACCGACGCCGGCGAGGATCGGTACCTGGCCGGCGCAGGTGTCCACCGCCGTCTTGATGATGTCCGGGTACTCGCTCGGGGCCAGCGAGAAGAACTCGCCCGTGCCGCCCGCCGCGAACAGCGCAGTCGCGCCATAGGGCGCCAGCCACTCGAGACGCTTGGCGTAGCTCGCGCGGTTGAAGTCGCCCTGGGCATCGAAATCGGTCACGGGAAACGACAGCAGCCCCGAGGAAAGAATGGCCTTCAGTTCTTGTGGATTCATTATGTGAAAACCTTGCGCAGCAGTTGTTATGAAACTCGACATGAGTAGAGATACGTTATCGTACGACAATTGACATTGCCAGCCCCCGTCGTTCGAACACGACCAACGTCGTACCCGTCAGGCTGCAAGCCTCGCCAGCTCTAGCTTGCCCTCTGAGCCATACCTGGCGCCAGCATCATGACACGCCCGTGAAGTTGCGAATCGACTCGGTGACGTTTGACAAGGGCCGTCAGAGATTGGTAATAATCTCGCCAAGTCATATGACAACCTATGACATCAATAACAACAACAGAAGAGCCAGGCCCATGCCCACGATCCGTGGTACAGCCACAAGCCCGCACCCCCGTCTTCTCGCCATGGTCCTGGACCATCGCCTGAGTGCCCTGACCCGCCTGGTCGGCCAGCATCTCCCCTCCTGCAGCGCCGCGCAGCATCCTCTATCGATCACCGATACCCACCGACGCTTCCGTGCCCCCACGGCAAATAGCGTGCGCTTCGTGACCGGGCCCGCTGCACAAGCACCTTCTTCCCTGACGGCGATCGGCGCCACACTTTCGAGGAGCGAAACGGAAAATGGTTGATCAAACGACGGCGACCCCGGTTGTGCAGGACATGCAGGTCATCCCGGTGGCCGGCTACGACAGCATGTTGCTCAACCTGTGCGGCGCACACGCGCCCTACTTCACCCGCAACCTGGTCCTGCTCAAGGACAGCGCCGGACGCACCGGCATTGGCGAAGTGCCGGGTGGCGAAGGGATCCGCCAGGCACTCGAACGCACGAAATCCCTGGTGATCGGCCAGCCTGTCGGTCGCTACAACCGCATCCTCAACCAGCTGCGCCATGCAATTGCCGGCAATGGTCAGGGCCCCCAGGCCACCCGTCACGAAGTCACCTCCGAGGCCGAGGCCGCGGTGCTCAAGCAGCCGCATGAAATCAATTTGCGCCTGGACAACGTGATCACTGCCGTCGAGGCTGCCCTGCTCGACCTGCTCGGCCAGCATCTGGACGTACCGGTGGCCGAACTGCTCGGCAGCGGCCAACAGCGCGACAGCGTGCCGATGCTCGCCTACCTCTTCTATATAGGTGACCGTACCCGCACCGACCTGCCCTACCTCGCCGGCGCCGGTAGCAGCGACGACTGGTATCACATCCGCCATCAGGAGGCCGTGACCCCCGAATCCATCGTGCGTCAGGCCGAAGCCACCGTGGCGCGCTACGGCTTCAAGGACTTCAAGCTCAAGGGTGGTGTGATGAGCGGCGCCGAAGAAATGCAGGCTATCGCCGGCATCAAGGCGCGCTTCCCCGATGCCCGCGTGACCCTGGACCCGAACGGCGCGTGGTCGCTAGAAGAAGCCATCGCACTGTGCAAGGGCCAGGGCCATATCCTGGCCTATGCCGAGGACCCTTGCGGCCCTGAAAACGGCTATTCGGGCCGCGAAGTGATGGCCGAGTTCAAGCGCGCCACCGGCATCCCCACCGCCACCAACATGATCGCCACCGACTGGCGGCAGATGGGCCATTCGCTGCGCCTCGAAGCCGTCGACATCCCGCTGGCCGACCCGCATTTCTGGACCATGGCCGGCTCCGTTCGCCTGGCGCAGATGTGCGACCAGTTCGGCCTGACCTGGGGCTCGCATTCCAACAACCACTTCGATGTGTCGCTGGCCATGTTCACCCATGCCGCCGCCGCCGCGCCGGGCCGCATCACCGCCATCGATACCCACTGGATCTGGCAGGAAGGCCAGGAGCGCCTGACCCGCGAACCGCTGCAGATCGTCGGCGGCGAGGTCCGGGTACCGGACAAGCCGGGCCTGGGCATAGAGCCGGACCTCGACCGGATCATGGCGGCCCATGAGCTGTACAACAAGGTCGCCACCGGCGCCCGCGACGATGCCATGGCCATGCGGTACCTGGTCCCAAACTGGAAGTACGACCCCAAGCAGCCGAGCCTCGGTCGCAAAACCCGCTAAGGCATCACCGCCACAACCCCAGAGGAAATAAAAATGAGAAAAACCCTTTGCGCCTCCCTGCTCTGCGCCGCCATGAGCTTCACTGCCGCCAGCACATTCGCTGCCGAAACCGAATGGCCGACCCGCCCGGTACAGGTCGTGGTGATCGCCAACGCCGGTGGCGACACCGACTTCAACGCCCGCACCATGGCCAAGTACTTCACCAAGATCACCGGCAAGCCAATGGTCATCACCAACATGGCGGGCGGGGGCGGCACCATCGCCGCTGATCAGGTCAAGAGCGCCGCGCCGGATGGCAACACCATCCTCTTCACCCACACCGGCCAGATGATCGTCAACGAGGTCGCCGGCCTGACCGAAGATTCCTTCGAAGCCTTCGACATCTCCTGCATCGCCGGCGTCGACAAGGGTGCGGTGTTCGTGTCGTCCAAGAGCTCCGGCCTGACCACCCTCGACCAGCTGATCGACAAGGCCAAGGCCGAGCCCAACACAGTCACCTACGGCACCGAGATGGGCAGCTACTCTCACCTGCAAGGGCTGATGTTCGAGAAGCTCACCGGCGCCAAGATGAAGATGGTCGACGCGGGCACCGTATCCGAGAAGGTCGTGGCGCTGCTGGGCGGTCGCATCGACCTGGGCGGCATCAGCTACGGCTCGGTGCAGGATTACGTCACCAGCGGCGAGATGTTCGCCCTCGGCCAGCCCAACGACGAGCGCAACCCGCTGTTGGGCGACGTCAAGACCTTCAAGGAGCAAGGCGTCGACTTCGTGATGGAGAAGCCTTACATCGTCGCCTTCCCCAAGGGCACCGACCCGGCAATCGTGCAGAAGATGGCTGACGTGATGAAGCAGATCACCGAAGACCCTGCCTACGGCGAGGAGCTGAAGAAGACCTTCAAGCAGCCGGTGAGCTACTACAACAGCGAAGAGTCGGTCGCACTGCTGCGCAAGACGCGCGAGGAATTCATGCAGTTCAAGGACGAGTTGCGCCAGGGCAAATAAGCGCTGCGCACCTACCGGACGCGGCCACCGCGTCCGGACTTTCCGCCCTTAAACCATGAGGACCCGCCCATGGATACGTACAAGAAAAAGGAGCTGGCGGTCGGCGCAGTGATGCTCTGCGCCGGCCTGTTCTACCTCGTTCTGACCATCAATCTGCCACGCAAGGGCACCATCGACGCCTCGACCGTCCCTTACGTCCTTGCCGTCGGGCTGTGCCTGCTCGGGCTGCTGCAGCTGTTGGGCGCGCGCAAGGCGGTTCAGCCTGAAGCCGATCCGGACGCGGCACCCAAGACAGCCGTCGACTACCCCACCGTGCTCAAGACCCTGGCACTGATCGCAGTCTATATCGGGCTGCTGAAACCGGTCGGATTCCCCATCGTCACCGCGCTCTACCTGTACGTGCAGTTCATTGTGCTGACCCCGCACGAACAGAAAGCCAACCACCTGGCCTACGCCCTGATCGCAGTCATCGCTTCGATGGCTATCTTCTTCACCTTCCGCCACGGCTTCGACCTGATGCTCCCGGCCGGCTTTCTGGACCTTTAGGAGACGGACATGTTCGAGCTACTGCAGGCGGGATTCGGCGCTGTCTTCACACCCTACATCCTCGTACTCATCACGCTGGGCGTCGCCGTCGGGATCGTCTTCGGCGCGGTACCCGGCCTCTCGGCCACCATGGCCATCGCGCTGTGTCTGCCACTGACCTACACCATGGGTCCGGCCGCCGGACTATCGTTGCTGGTCGCCCTGTTCATCGGCGCTACATCCGGAGGGCTGATCTCGGCGATCCTGTTGAAGATCCCCGGAACACCCGCCTCCATCGCCACCACCTTCGACGGTGCACCAATGATGGAAAAGGGCGAGGGTGTAAAGGCGCTCGGCCTGGGCGTCGTGTTTTCCTTCTTCGGGACCATCCTCAGTATCGTTGCACTGATGTCCATCGCGCCCTGGCTGGCGAAGACCGCCCTGCGCTTCGGTCCCCATGAATACTTCTCCATCGCGGTCTTCTCGCTGACGTTGATCGCCACGCTCTCCGCAGGCTCATTGCTCAAGGGCATCTACGCCGGCACCCTGGGGTTCGCCTTCTCCACTGTCGGCATCGCGCCGGTCGAGGCGGTTCGGCGCTTTACCTTCGACTCGCCCAACCTCAACGCGGGTTTCGCCATGCTGACGGTGATGATCGGCATGTTCGCCGTCGCCGAAGTGATCAAGATCGCCGAGACCGGCCGATCCATCCACCGAACCCGCATCCCTGACGTGAACATGAAGAACGTCAAGGGCTTCGGGTTTTCCATCCGGGAGTTCTTCGCTCAGATCCCCAACGCCATCCGCTCCTCGCTGGTCGGCATCGGCATCGGCATCCTGCCCGGCATCGGCGCGGGCACCTCGAACATCGTCTCCTACATCTTCGCCAAGAAACGCTCCAAACACCCGGAGCGCTTCGGCAAGGGTGAACCCGCCGGCGTGGTAGCCAGCGAAACGGCCAACAACGCCGGCATCGGCAGCGCGATGATTCCGCTGATGACCCTCGGCATTCCGGGCGATGCGACGACCGCGATCCTGCTCGGCGGCTTCCTGATCCACGGCATCCAGCCGGGCCCCATGCTGTTCATCAGCCAGGGACCGCTGGTGTACACCATCTTCGCCGCGCTGCTGCTGGCCTCGGTGATGATGCTGGTACTGGAGTTCTACGGGCTGCGCATCTTCATCAAGCTGCTGGCGGTGCCCAAGCACATCCTGCTGCCGATCATCCTGGTGCTCTGCGTGGTGGGCGCGTTCGGGCTGAGCAGCCGGCTGTTCGATGTCTGGTCCATCATGCTGTTCGGCCTGATCGGCTATGGCTTCGTGAAGGGCGGTATGCCCGCGGCGCCCTTCATCATCGGCTTCATCCTGGGCCCGATGGCCGAAACCAATCTGCGCCGCGGCCTGATGCTGTCGGACGGCAACTTCAGCGGGTTCATCACCAACCCGATCTCCTGCGCGTTCCTCATACTCGCGGCCGCGTCTATTGCCTGGCATCTGATCCAGGCCCTGCGCTCGAAGAAAAGCGCTACGGCCGAGTTGTTGCGCAGCTGACCTCCGCACGCCCTTCGCCGGTAGCCCACGCAGAAAACCGGGGAATTCAAAAAGGGGCACGCCCCCCACCCTAGCCCTCTCCCCGGAGGGGAGAGGGGGCGGACCAGTGGAACCTGACACTCCTCACCCGGCTACCACCCAACGTCCCTCTCCTTGAGGGAGAGGGCTGGGGTGAGGGGAAACGGCCGAAAGCCTGACACTTTTCTCCCAGCAACCACCAACAGCCCCCGCTCCCTGAGGGAAAGGGCTGAGGTGAGGGGGGATCGGACGAGAGGCTGACACGCCTCACGCTGCTACGCTGATTCCAACTCTGGCTGCTCGCATCCTGGCCCTGGGCGAACAGAACCCCGCACCGCTGGTCGAACGACGCGAATAACAATGACGGAAAGGCAAGGTCAGCCATGAAAACACCAATGATGATCGTGCTGCTGCTCGCCCTGAGCGGCTGTGCCTCGCAATCCTGCGATATGCCGTGGAGCGAGAGCGCCTGCCGCGAGGATCGTCTGCTTTACCAGAACGATCTGATGCAGGCGAAGATACTTATCGCGGCGGGTGACGAAGAAGGCTACGAGCTGGCCCATGCGTTGCTCAACCGCAGCGCCAGGCAGGATGAACGCGGCGAGACAGAGTTCTACCGTGCCCTGCTGATGATTCGTCAGGGTCCGCAAACTACCGAGGTGATCCGGATGCTGGACAAGGCCGCCGACAAGGACCACCCGCACGCCATTGCCCTGCTCTACAAGATCTACGACGAGCCGTACCTGATCGATCAGCCCGACCCCGCCAAGGCGCGCCATTATCGTGAACGCTACGGGGAACTGGACGTGGCCCAGAGTGGCTATCCGTCCTTCGACAAGGCACGCGAGGTCGTCGATCAGTTGCTCGACGCCCCGCAACAGCTGGCTAAAGAACGTTCCGCGACCGAGCCGGCCGAGGACTGAGCGACCCGGTCGCGTCAGCGATCAGAGCGCGGTGTGATCCGTATCCGGCGCCTTTTCACCGTTCGCCACGGCCTGCGCTTCGGCTTCCGAGGCATAAGGTCCGCCCATCAGCGCGCCGTCGAGCTCCACGATCCAGCACACCACCCAGGTTGGCCGCCAGGATGCGGGCATTTCGTCACTGGTCAATTTGCGTACCGTCGGTTTCATTCGTCCTCCTGCTTGGGCATAACGTCGTATACAGCTGACCACTACCGCCCGGCTTTGCTCGATTTCAATTGAAACGACTTGCATCGAAGCGCCGCGAACGGTGAGAGTCCGTTGGGCTCTATTGACCAAGCCCCCGGACTTTCGAGGCCCCGATGCAGGACTCGTCGACGCTGATCAAAACCCTGCTGCTGACGCTGGCATTTGCCGTCGCCCTGGCCGGCTGCACACGGATCACCCTGGTCTACCGCAATCTGGACACCCTCATTCCCTGGTCGCTGAACGACTACCTGGCGATGAACGCCGAGCAGCAGCGCGGCTTCAAGGCCGACCTCCGTGAACACCTGAGCTGGCATTGCAAGACCCAGCTGCCCGACTACCTGACCTGGCTCGAACGGATGCAGCAACACGCCGCCAGCGGCACGGTGGACGAACAGACCCTGCGCGCCCGCTACCGTGAGGCCAGGGATGCGATAGAGGTGATAGCGGTCGAAATCACCCCTACCACCGTGGAATTGCTACGTGACCTGGACGACCGCCAAGTCCGCGAGCTGCAAACCAAGCTCGAGGAAGACCGCCGTGAGCGCCAGGAAAAGTATCTCGACCCACCGCTCGACCGGCAGATTCGCGACCGCGCCGAGCGCATGCAGGAGCGCCTGGCGGACTGGTTCGGTCGACTGAGCGCCGAGCAGCGTCAGCGGGTGCTGCAATGGTCCCATTCCCTCGGCGACCAGAACCGCCGCTGGCTGGATAACCGGGTTCATTGGCAACAGGCGTTCGTCGAGGCGCTGGAGCAACGCCAGTCGCCGCAGTTCCCCGAGCGCATGGCCAGCCTGCTGCAGAACCGGGAAGCCTACTGGACCGATGACTATCGCCAAGCCTTCGCCAATACCGAGCAAGCCGGCCTGGCGCTCGCCGTCGACATCTATGCGATGGCCAGCGAGACCCAGCGCGCCCGCCTGATTTCGCGCATCGAAGGCATCCGCAAGGATTTCAGCTCGCTGCGCTGTTTGAGGGATTAGCTGGAGCCAGGAGTTTGGGGCCTGCTGTGGTGGCAGGCCATTGTCTTCGATGGCCTCGATCGCAATCGCGGTCAAGACTAAGCGTCCCCGGCCGTTTCCACGGTTCGCAGATCGTCAGAACGACACATACGTCCCCTTCCCTCGGGGGAGAGGGTTAGGGTGAGGGGCTACCGAGCGCTCATGCTCGCCACCCTTACCGTCCAGGGCGCTCCATTCGGGAACCTGGCACGAATGGAACCCATGAAAAAGACAGTTGCACCCACGAAAAGCTTGCCAGCCTCTAACTAAAGCTCCAAAGCTCCAAAGCTCCGGCAAGCTTCACGCTGCGTTTCAAACCCTCACGATCAGGTTCTGGCGCACCAGTGCCAACTGTTCGATCGGCAGCTCGGAGAGCGTCTCGATCTTGCCGGCCACCAGCGTCGCCACTGGGACGCCGTCGCGGTAGACGATGCGATTACCGGCGAGCGCCGGCACACGCGCCCCGGGCAGTAGCGTACCGAGCTGATTCAACGGGTCGACGGCCGATACGCTGACCAGCTCGCCGCTGCCCGCTCGCTTGCGGGTTTCGCGTAGCAGCGCGACGGCGTCGGGCATGGCGAACTGTTCGCCCGAGACGCCCGCGACGAAGCGCCCGCCGCGAATCTCGCCGCGTGCCTCGAGCCGGTGGTAGACGCGCAGCAGCTCGCGCCACGGCGGCAGCCAGTCGGCTTCCCGTTCGAGTACGCGCCAGAAGACCACACCGTAACGGCGCAACAGCACCATTGCCAGATGCTCCAACGCCTGCTGATCGGGGGTGGCGCGACCGTTGTCGTCGCTCTCCGGTGGAGGTTTGCGTACCAGCGCCCAGCGGCCAGCATCGGCCATGCCACCGATGAACGCCCCACCCCGGTTGCGCCGCCCGCTCCGGCCACGCTTGGCGGCTGGCGCAAGAAGCGCACGCAGGCCGGCGAAGCTGTCGGCATTGACCACCCCGACCGCCACCAGCTCGCCCAGAGCATCCTCCAGTTCGCTGCGCAACAGGTGCGCTTCGTGGGTGAGTTCGTCGAAAAACAGCGCGCCCTGGTCGCGCAGCGTATCGAGCACCCGTTGTGCACGTGGCGAGAGTTCCAGCGCACCCTGCACGCCGGCCAGACGCTGCCAGGTGGCCAGCTGGCGGCGCGGCAGCAGGACGATCGGCGTGCCGCGCACAGGCCCGCTTCCGGCCTTGGTTCGGCCGGCCAGGCGAGTCCAGACCACCCGGCCGGAGCGGCACAGATCATCGAGCCAGGTGATGCTGTAATCCTGCAACCGAGCAGGTAGCAGTTCGCTCTCCCAGGCGCCAGCGGCCGCCTGGAAGCCCTCGAGCTGACCGACGACGACGTCCAGCGCATCGGCGCCACGCATGCGTGCGTCCTTGGAGAGATGCTGCCAGTCGAACAGAAAGCGCATGAAGTCGGCGCGCTCCACCGGCTCGATCTCGCGGCGCAGGCGCTTGACCGTGTAGCGGTGGATGCGCGCCAGCAGGTGACGTTCGCACCATTGTTCTTCACCGGCATCGGGGCTGAAGCGGCCGCGCATCACGTACCCCTCGCGCTCCAGGCGTAGCAGCGCCTGGGCCACCGCCGAGGCCGGCAGCGCCAGCGGACGCGCGATCAAGGCCACCGGCAGCGGGCCGAAGCCGGACAGCCGGGCGCGGATCAGCTCGGTGATGGCCTGCTCCTCGTCCCAGGCCTGGTCGTAGCCGACCGGCGTCTGCAGCGCGGGCGCCAGCGTTGCGGTGGGGTAGATCGCCCGCAACATCGCCAGGCGCTCGACCGGCAGCCACAGCGCACGTCCGGTCGCGACCTGCATACGCGTCGCCCGCCCGGCACGTGCCAGCTCGTCCAGCCAGGCTTGCCAGTGCGGGTGATCGCTGGCCTCGTCCTCAGCCATGCAGCCCAGCCCGGTCAGCGCCTCGTGCATCTCGTCCGCGCTGCGCGCCTCGGGCCAGGCTTCGGCCCGCACCGCCTCGATGGCATCGGGGTCCAGCGCGCCGAGGTCATCGCTCGACTCCGGATCGGTCCAGCGGCGGTTGAGCACCGCCTGGGTACGTCGCTCCTCGAGCGGCGCATCGTCGAGAAAGGCGTAGGGCCGCGCGCCGAGCACCTGGATCGCCAGCGGCGACGGTGCCGGCAGGTCGCGACAGAGCAGCTGGACCTCGCCGCGCTCCATCGCGCCAAGCAGGGCCAGCCAGCCATCGCAGTCCATCGCTTCGTTAAGGCAATCGTCCAGGGTCTGCGCGACCAGCGGGTGATCGGGAATCTCGCGCTCGCCAACGATGTTCTCCAGGCACGCGACCTGATCTGGAAAGACCGTGGCGAGCAGGTCCTCGCTCTTCATCCGTTGCAGCTGCGGCGCCACTTTGCGTCCGCCGGCCATGCGCGGCAAGGCCAGCGCGGTGGTGGCGTTCCAGCGCCAGCGCACGCCGAACAGCGGTGCATCGAGCAGCGCCTGGATCAGCACCTGGCGCGCCGAATTCGAATGCAGGTAGCGCCATACCTCGTCCAGCTCGAAGCTGTGGCTGGTCGACAGCGACAGGATGATCGCATCCTCGGTCGCCGCCGCCTGCAGCTCGAAGTTGAAGGTGCGGCAGAAGCGCTTGCGCAGCGCCAGCCCCCAGGCCCGGTTGAGCCGGCTGCCGAACGGCGAATGGATGATCAGCTGCGTACCGCCGGACTCGTCGAAAAAACGCTCCATCACCAGCCGCTGCTGGGTGGCCAAGGCGCCGAGCGCCGATCGGGCGCGGGCCAGGTACTCGACAATCTGCCGGGCGGCCGATTCATCCAGACCCAACGTGTTGCGAAGCCAGTCGATCGCCGCTTGCAGCCGGGAGGGCTGTTCCTCGCCGCGCGGATCGCCAGGTGACGCCGCGGCGTCAGCCAGCAGGTCGTCGATCTGCCCACGCAGCCGCGCCACGGCAGAGGACAATTCATCGCTGCGCCCCGGCGCCTCGCCCAACCAGAACGGGATATTAGGCGGCTGGCCTTTGGCATCCTCGACCCGCACCCGGCCGGGCTCGATCTTGAGAATCTTGTAGGCGGTGTTGCCGAGCTGGAACACGTCGCCGGCCAGACTCTCGACCGCGAAATCCTCGTTGACGGTACCGATGTTCAGCCCCTGGGGCTCGAGCAGTACGCTGTAGTCCGCGTTGTCGGCGATGGTGCCGCCGGAGGTCAGCGCGGTCAGCCGTCCGCCACGGCGCCCGCGCAGGCTGCGCGAGACGCTGTCGCGGTGCAGGTAGGCGCCGCGGGCGCCGTGGCGGGTGGTGTAGCCCTCGGCGAGCATCGCCAGTACGGCCTGATAGCGCGCTTCGTCCAGCTCGGCGTAAGGCATGGCGCGGCGAACCAGCGCCAGCAGATCACTTTCCAGCCACTCTCGGCAGGACACCTCGGCCACGATCTGCTGGGCCAGCACGTCAAGGGGCGCCTGAGGGATCTTCAGCCGGTCCAGCTCGCCGCGCCGCACGCAGTCGAGCAGCGCCGCGCACTCGATCAGATCGTCCCGGGAACTGGGAAACAGGCGGCCCTTGGAGACACCGGCAACCTGGTGCCCTGCTCGCCCGACCCGCTGCAGGAAGGCCGCGATCGAGCCGGGCGAGCCCAACTGGCAGACCAGTTCGACATCGCCGATGTCGATGCCCAGCTCCAGCGATGCGGTCGCCACCAGTACTCGTAGCTCGCCACGCTTGAGCCGTTGCTCGGCATCCAGGCGCTGCTCGCGGGCCATGCTGCCGTGGTGCGCCGCCACCTGATCGGTGCCCAGGCGCTCGCTCAGGTGCCGCGCCGCGCGCTCGGCCATGCGCCGCGTGTTGACGAAGATCAGGGTGGTGCGATGCTCGCGGGCCAGCTCGGCGAGGCGGTCGTAACACAGCTCCCAGACCTCGTTGCTCATCACCCCTTCGAGAGGCACCGGTGGCACTTCGAGGGCCAGGTCGCGAGCGCGACGGTGGCCGACGTCCACCACTTCGCAGGAGCGCCCGGCGCCCACCAGAAACCCGGCGACCGCCTCGATCGGTTTCTGTGTCGCGGACAGCCCCACCCGGACCAGCGGCTGGTCACAGAGCGCTTCGAGCCGCTCCAGCGAGAGCGCCAGGTGGCTGCCCCGCTTGTTGCCGGCGATGGCGTGAATCTCATCGACGATGACGCTGCGTACGCCTTTGAGCATGTCCCGTCCAGATTCGGAACCGAGCAGCACGTAGAGCGATTCAGGCGTCGTGACCAGGATGTGAGGCGCCCGCTTGCGCATGGCGGTGCGCTCGCTCTGCGGCGTGTCGCCGGTGCGCACCGCGGTGCGGATGTCCACCGGGGGCAGGCCGAGCCGCTCCAGTTCCGCCGAGATGCCGGCCAGCGGCTCGACCAGGTTGAGCTGGATATCGTTGGACAGCGCCTTGAGCGGCGAGACGTAGACCACCAGGGTTTCGTCCGCCAGTTCGCCTTCGGCCAAACCGCGGCGAACCAGGTCGTCCAGCGCGGCCAGAAACGCGGTCAGCGTCTTGCCCGAGCCGGTGGGCGCGGCGACCAGCGTCGAGCGGCCCGATCGGATCAGTGGCCAGGCTGCCGCCTGCGCGGCGGTGGGCGCGGGGAAATGGCGAGCGAACCAGCCGGCAACGGCGGGATGAAAGCCGGCCAGCGCGGCGTCGAAGGTTTCTTGAGTCATGCACCGAATATGGTGCCGCCACCGGCCGACCACAAGGCTGCGCTGACAGCTGGTCGGCAGGCCGGGGAAACGGCCACTGCCGGGCGGGGTCTACCCTGTGCAACCCCAACCCCTGGAGGCAGCATGAGCAACCCGTCGATATCCCTGGACGATGCGATGAAACTGGCATCCGAAGCCTTCCTGCCGCTGGGCTGCGTGACCAGCGCCAACCCGGAGGATGACAGCTTCGGCTTCACCGTGATGAGCGGCAGCGGCGAACCGGTCCTTCAAGTGACCAACGTCCCGAGCAGCCAGTACGCCGACCCGATAAGCATGGGCAACGTGCTGCAACAGGCGCGGTTGGACGTCGAGCAGAAAGGCTGCCGGCTCGAACCCTGGACGATGCCGATGGAAGACAGCACAGGCATTCCGGTCACCACCCCCAATTACTGAGCCAGGAGACCCCCGTGGCAGATCCCGTACTGCTGATCACCGGCGCCTCTTCCGGCATCGGCGCCGCCACCGCCCGCGCCGCGACCGGGGCCGGTTACCGCGTGGCACTGGCCGCACGCTCGAAAGACAAGCTCGAGTCGCTGGTGGGTGAACTGGGAGGTCCTGACCGCGCGCTGGCGATCACCTGCGACGTCAAGGAAATCGCCGACCAGCAGGCCATGGTCGCGAAGACGCTCGAGACCTATGGCCGGCTCGATGCGGTCTACGCCAATGCCGGAATACCCGGTGCCGAAGGCGGATTCAGCGGTGCGGATCCGGAAGTCTGGCGCGAGATGCTGCTTACCAACGTGTTCGGCGTCGCCCTGACGGTGCGCTACAGCCTCGAAGCGCTCAAGGCCAGCCGCGGCCACCTGCTGCTGACCGGCTCGGCAGCCGGGCGCTTCGTGATCCCGGGCTCGATGTACAGCGCCAGCAAATGGGCGGTTACCGGACTCGGCCACAGCGTGCGCGAAGAACTGCGCGGCAGCGGCGTGCGGGTCACCCTGATCGAACCGGGCATGGTCGACACCCCGCTGTTCGACGAGCCGCCCGCCTATGCGCTGCAACCGCAGGACATCGCCAACGCGGTGCTCTATGCGCTTTCGCAGCCGGCGCATGTCGACCTCAACGAGATCCTCATCCGCCCGACTCCTCCGCTGGACAGCTGACTGCAGTCGTCCCGTCGTTCCGCCAGCGAACTTTCGCCGTCGATTCCAGGTCGTTACTGGAGCGGTTCGTGCCGCTCCAACCAATCCCGAGAGGAAGCTCATGGCGCACCTGGCACGCGAGCCCATGCAGAGACCGGCACTGGCCTACCTGGACCACTTGCTGCAACGCTATCAGCAGGTGCGCGCGACCAGCGAATCGATCTGCTCGCCGCTCTCGGTCGAAGATCACCTGATCCAGAGCATGCCCGACGTGAGCCCGCCGAAATGGCACCTGGCCCACGTGAGCTGGTTCTTCGAGGCATTTCTGCTCAAGCCTTACCTGGCCGGTTACCGGACGCCCAACGAGGCTTTCGACCACCTTTTCAACTCGTATTACGAAACCCACGGCACACCCTTCCCGCGGGCCCAGCGCGGCCTAATCTCACGGCCCGGCGTGGCCGAGGTCTACCGCTACCGCCATCACATCGACCAGGCCATGGGCGACCTGCTCAGCCAGCCGCCGGTCGAACACGCCGCGCAAATCGTGCGCCGGGTCGAACTCGGCCTGCAGCACGAGCAGCAGCATCAGGAACTGCTGCTGATGGACATCAAGCACATTCTCGCGCAGAACCCGTTGCATCCGGTCTACCGCAGCGATCTGAAGCCGGCCCCGGCGCCCTCGCCGCAGACGCTGCGCTGGCACCGCATTGAAGGGGGCGTACGGCACATCGGGCACAGCGGCGACGCGTTCGCGTTCGATTGTGAAATACCCAGACACCGCCAGTTCGTCGAAGACTTCCAGCTCGGCAGCCGGCTGGTCACCAATGGCGAATACCTCTCGTTCATCGTCGATGGCGGCTATGCGCGCACCGAACTGTGGCTGTCGGACGGCTGGAATCTGATCCGCCAGGCAGGTTGGAACGCACCCCTGTACTGGCAGCACCACGAAGGCTTCTGGCACGAGATGACCCTCGGCGGTCTGCGCCCGCTGGATCTCGCCGCCCCGGTCTGCCACATCAGCTATTACGAAGCCGACGCCTACGCGCGCTGGGCCGGCGCGCGCCTGCCCACCGAGGCCGAATGGGAGGTCTCAGCCGCCGACCAACCGCTGCGTGGCAATTTTCTGGAAAGCGATCATCTGCAACCGGTGGCGTCTGGCGCCTCGCCGGACACGCCGGCGCAGCTGTTCGGCGATGTCTGGGAGTGGACTGCCAGCGCCTACCTGCCCTACCCCGGTTTCCGCCCGCTCGATGGCAGCCTGGGTGAATACAACGGCAAGTTCATGTCCGGCCAGATGGTGTTGCGCGGCGGAAGCTGCGCCACGCCCGAACCCCATATTCGTGCCACCTACCGCAACTTCTTCCCACCCGCCTCGCGCTGGCAGTTTGCCGGCCTGCGCCTGGCCAAGGAGAGCTGAATGGCCCTTGCCGTCCGCTTTTACGACCAGAGTCAGCATGAGCATACCGCCTCGCTTCGAGACGAAACCCTCGCGGGCTTCGCCGCGACCCCCAAGTGGGCCTCGCCCAAATTCTTCTACGACCGGCGCGGCTCGGAGCTGTTCGAGCAGATCTGCAAGCAGCCTGAGTATTACCTGACCCGCACCGAAGAATCGATCCTGCGTAGCGCCGCCAACGAAATCGTCGAGATCGCCGGCCCCCAGGCCGATCTCATCGAATTCGGCAGCGGCGCTAGTCGCAAGGTGCGCCTGCTGCTCGAGGCCATGCATCCGACCAGCTACCTGGGCATCGACATCTCCCAGGACTTTCTGCTTTCGAGCACCCAGCGGCTGGCGGCTGACTATCCGTGGCTGGATGTGCATGCGGCCTGCGCCGACTTCACCGGTGAACTGACCCTGCCGCAGGGCTTCGACAGCGAGCACCCGCTGGCCTTCTTTCCCGGCTCCAGCATCGGCAACTTCACCCCAGACCAGGCCCGCCAGTTCCTCAGCTCGTTGCATGCCATGCTGCCGGCCGGTGCCGGGTTGCTGATCGGCGTCGACCTGGTCAAGGACAAGGACGTGCTCGAAGCCGCCTACAACGACAAGGCCCATGTCACTGCCGCGTTCAATTTGAACCTGCTCGAACGCATCCGCGAAGAACTGGACAGCGACATCGACCCCTCGCGCTTCGTCCATCACGCGTTCTTCAACGAGCGCGAATCACGCATCGAGATGCACCTGATCAGCCCGCAGGCACAGGACGTGGTCATCGAAGGCCGGCATTTTCATTTCGATGCCGGCGAAAGCCTGCACACCGAGAACTCCTACAAGTACACGCGCGAATCCTTCATCGACCTGGCTCGAAGCGCCGGCTTCGAATCCACCGCCTACTGGACCGATCCCAAGGCACTGTTCGGCGTCCATTACCTCACCCGCTGAGCCTTACCCCGCTACCTCACCATGAGACCGCAATGTCCAACCCCTCCCTGCTCCCCAGCCTCGCGCTGGGGCTTTCTCTCGCGTTTGGCGCCTCCCATGCCTTGTCGGACGAACCGCTGCGGATAAAGCAGCTTCAGCGCTGCGGCGACCTGCTGCACGCGAAGGAAGTGACGTTCTGCCTGCGCGCGACCGGGCTGGGCAGCGACGCCTCGGGCGTTCGTGTCCTGCTCGACGGCAAGCCGGTGGAGCAGGATGATCTGGTACGCGAAGGCGAGACGCTGCGCCTGACCCTGCGCGCCCGCGAGCGCCAGAGCGGCCCGCTGTGGCTCGAGCGCGGCGAACAGCGCAGCAACGCCGCCTGGCTCTCGCTGCAGAGCAGCCACGTGCTCGCGGCAGGGCCGGATCAGGTCGCCAAGAACATGGACGGCCTGACCACCTATGTTGACCTCATCAGTGTGGTGATCGAGGAAAACCACGACGGCCTCGAAGAGGCACGGCGTCTGGCCGAGCGCTACGGCGCCGAAGTGGTGGGCGCGATTCCGCCGCTCAACACCTATCAGCTGCGCTTGCCGGCAACCAACCTCACCGAGCGCGATGCACTGGTGCTGCGTATCGGCAGCGAGATTTCAGTGGATGCCGTGGTGATCGAGGAGTCGAGTCCCGAAAGCGGCGAATCGGAGCAGCGCCCGGAAACCCGACCCGCACCGGAGGAGTGGGCGGCCAACCGCTTCATCGATGCGGTGAACTACTACCGTCGGCGCATTCCCGCCGGAGAGACGCCCATCGAGCCGACGCCGGTGCGCATCGGGGTGATCGAACGCGATGTGGACTTCGACGCGCCGGACTTCGCCAGTTACCTCGGCGCATGCGAAGGCGAACGCCGCACCTGCCTCTATGCCCGCGATGGCGACAAGCCCGACGGCCATGGCAGCACGGTGGCCGGCATATTCGCCGCCGACTGGAACCAGGGCGGCAACACCGGTTTTCTACGCGGGCTCGACGAGGTGAGCGGCGGCTTCGAGGTGATCGTCGACCGCAACTCCGACGCCGGCATCCTCGGCAATATCGCCGCTTCGGTGAATCTGGTCCAAGACGGGGCGCGGATATTGAACTGGAGCTGGGGCATCCATCGCCTCGGCGCACGGGACGTCGAAGGTGACGAGGTCGACTCGCTGGTGCGCTCGGGACTGGCGTTCAGCGGCTACGAGGAGCTGCTCGAAGAGTTCTTCCTCTGGCTGCGGATGAAGCACCCGGACGTGGTCGTGGTCAACTCGGCCGGCAACGGCTCGTCCTTCAGCAGCGCCGACGAGTACCGGCTGCCGTCATCCTTCGTCACCGAACAATTGTTGGTGGTGGGCGGCCATCAGCGCAGCGGCGAGAAAAATGTCTCGGTGAACGATCCGCGCTACGTCGAACGACGCGCCTCGTCCAACCTGGACATGCGCGTCGACATTTCAGCCTCGGCGTGCGCCGAAGCCTCGACCCACGAGGCCGAAGCGCGGGGCGAGCCTCATTGCGGTACGTCCTACGCGACACCGATGGTCGGTGGCATCGTCGCCGCCATGCTGTCGATCAACCCAGACCTGACGCCGGAGCAACTGCGCATTCTGCTGCGTCGCAGCGCCATGACCATCGGCGATGAATTCGATTTCGAACCCACCGATGCCGACGACCTCACCGCTCCGATCCTGCCCTCGGAGCGTGGCTATGAACTCGATAACAAAGACATCGGCCGCTCGGCGCGATTGGACATGCAAAAAGCGTTGGACTTGACAGTCAGAAGCCGCGACCGGGTACGTTGACCAGGGAAGCGGAGGCGTAAAAAACACGCGTGGATGAAAAAAGCATCATCCACCCTACGCTCGTCGTAGGGTGGATCACGCTTCACCGATCCACCGTCCAGGCCTGGCACGCTCAGCTATGAGCGCGCTTGGCAGGGCGATCCGCGAATCAATTGCTGACGGCGGCCTTGGCGGCGAGATCGTCGAAAATTTCTGGCACCAGCGCAGCCTCTCCCTGTTCGTCGAGCTGCTGGCGGAAGCCGTCGCTGTTGGGATAGCTCGCATCGATCAGGCGCAGCAATTGGGCGCCACGCTCGGTGAGCACGAAGTTCTCACCGGTGCCGCCCTCATCCGTCGGCCGCGTGGCGATGAATTTGCCCTCGAACAGCAGGCTTTCGTAGTCGGACGCTTCGGCACGCAGATGATCGAGGTTCGGCAATGGTTGGCCGGCCGCCTCCATAGCCTGCGCGTGTTCTTCGGCATAACGGCGCGGCTTGAAGGTGTCGTTGGCCGAGTTCTGCACCTCATGCAGCAGGCGCAGGATCAGATCCCAGTTGTAACTCATCACGTCTCTCCTTTTGCCGGTGGCGACCGCACCGCAGGCACGGCGTATATGCATAGTGACCCTGGGGTTAACCGCTAGGTTCGATCATCCGCTGGCCGGGCAGACGGCTGAACTTAAGCGGCGAATCGACGATCCACCGTTCAAGACGTCCTGCGAGGAGTTACGCCATGAAATTCCTGATCATTCCGCTTACCGCCGCCCTGCTGACCAGCCCCGCGGCATTCGCCTGTACTACCGACGAGGCCAATGCCAAGGCCCAGGAACTGGGCAAAAGGGTCAACGAACTGACCAAGAGCGACCCCGAACGCGCCGCCAAGATCAACGCCGAAATCCGCGAGCTTCAACTCAAACGCACCGCCAACGAAACAGGCAACGAATGCGAGACCTACGACCAGCGCATGCGCGACTTGGAAAAGGCAGAAGACGAAGCTGACATTCCGGCCAGTTGATATCGGCCTGGCGGTAGCATCGACGTGAATGGGCTGGCCCCAGGAATCGCCAGCCGCCTGGCTTCCTGTCAGAGCAGGCTTCGGCACTGCCGATCACGAAGCTTTTGAGACGCCGCGCTGGCAACCAGCAACACCGATCAGCGGTGTGGCCTGGATCGAATTGCGGTCAAGACTAGGCGTCCCCGACCGCTCCCACGAAATATCGTCCGGAGCGCCATCGCAGGCACGCCACAATCCCTGTGGGAGCGGTCTCGACCGCGAAGTATCGCACCGCCACCCTAGAGCAGACGCGGCCTCACTCCACTGGCTTCTTGCGCTTGAGCGGTGCCAGGCCGTCCTGGCTGACGACCTTCGACGGCGCCTCGCGCTTGGGCTTGCGCGCAGTTGGTTTGGCCTTCTTGTCGGCGGTTTTCTTCTCGACCTTTTTCTTCTTGGTACCGGCGGCCTTGCCTGAAGCCTTGAGGTTCTTCGGCCCTTGGTAGGTGCCTTTGAGGCCCTTGATCACGCGACGTTCGAAGCGCTGCTTGAGGTAGCGCTCGATGCTGGACATCAGGTTCCAGTCGTTGTGGCAGATCAGCGAGATCGCCAGGCCATCGCCACCGGCACGACCGGTACGGCCGATGCGGTGCACGTATTCGTCGCCGGAGCGCGGCATGTCAAAGTTGATGACCAGATCCAGCCCATCGATGTCCAGGCCACGGGCGGCGACGTCGGTCGCCACCAGCACCTTCACCCCGCCCTGCTTGAGGCGATCGATGGCGAGCTTGCGGTCCTTCTGGTCCTTCTCGCCGTGCAGCACGAAGACTTTCATCTCGCCGGCGACCAGGTGGCCGTACAGCCGGTCGGCCTGGGCGCGGGTGTTGGTGAAGATGATCGCCTTCTGAAACGGCTCGTTGGCCAGCAACCAGTGCACCAGCTTTTCCTTATGCGCCGGGTCGTCGGCGGTGATGATCTGCTGGCGGATGTTTTCGTTCAGCTCGCTGACGCGGTTGAGCTGAAGGTGCAACGGGTCATCGAGCACCTGCGCCGCCATCTCGCGCAGCGCCGCGCCGCCGGTGGTGGCGGAGAACAGCAGGGTCTGCTCGCGCTTGCCACATTCGCCAACCAGGCGCTGCACGTCTTCGGCGAAGCCCATGTCGAGCATCCGGTCGGCCTCGTCCAGCACCAGCAGCTCGACATCCTTGAGCACCAGGTTGCCGGCGTTGAGGTGTTCGATCAGCCGGCCCGGCGTGCCGATCAGGATGTCCGGGCACTTACGCAGCATCGCGGCCTGCACCTTGAAGTCTTCCCCGCCAGTGACGATGCCGCCCTTGATGAAGGTGAACTGGGCGAAGCGCTCGACCTCCTTGAGGGTCTGCTGCGCCAGCTCGCGGGTCGGCAGCAGAATCAGCGCACGCACGTCGGTGCGCGGCTGGGCGTCGCGGATCAGGCGGTTGAGCATCGGCAGCACGAAGGCGGCGGTCTTGCCGCTGCCGGTCTGTGCCGTCACCCGCAGGTCGCGCCCTTCGAGCGCCGGAGGGATGGCCGCCACCTGCACGGGCGTGGGCTCGACGAAGTTGAGTTCGGCGACCGCCTTGAGCAGGCGTTCGTGCAGGGCGAATTGGGAAAACAAGGCGACACCTCGGGCGAAGACGGGGAAAACGGCTGCATAGGTTACCCGGTTACGCAGCCGGGCGCCGCATCCATGGGCGCCCGTGTTTCTCGGAGGCCGAGGCCGCTAAGCTTGGCCATCGTCAGCGCGCCAAGGCGCCGGAATCACCATGAACAGAGCTCTACGAATCGCTGCCTTTGCCAGCGCACGGCTGTGCGCTACCACGTCCATGGCCGACCCCAACCGGGCAAACAGCACCAGGCAGGTCCGGGCAAAGGGACCAGCCAATTGGCAGGCCCGCAACTCGATACGGGGCGGATCCGCCAGATCCTGCTCTGCGAACGTCACCTCCTGGCTCCAGCCGACGCCTTACCGCCCGGCATCGCCAGGAACCTCGCGCGCGACAAGCACTACCTCCGGGTATCGCCAAGCGCATGAACGGCAGCCTGCTCGACCGCTTGCCGCGCCACGAGGGTTACGACTGGCGCCAGCTCGAGCGCGACGTGGTGCCGGTCGCCGTCGCCACCGGCACCATCTAGGAACTCTTCGAGGGGTTACTCGACTGAACGGCGTCACTGCTTCTCGCAGGTGAGGCTTGTGCGCAAGCGGATGACATCGCGCTTGAACTTGACCGTCATCGGCATCTGAGCGCCGGAGGGAATCACGGCCTTGCGCGTACGCGGCGACTCGGGGCCGTTGCGGAATACCGCCGTACAAGCCACAGGAACCGGCCCGTAGTTGTAGAGCAACAACGCGGACATGTCCCGGTCGATGGCCTGGGGGGTCACCGAGATCTCGGCATCGTTGAGTTTCTGTTCGACTTCGATCGGATAGGTCGCGGCAAAACCGGCAACGGGCAGCAAGGCAAGAAGCACGCAGCAGAATCTTTTCATTTTTGGCAATCTCCTACGGGGCGGGGCCGAGCTTATCAGACCGCCTACGCCGCAGCAGAAGGAAGCAGGATGCAATGAAAGCCCCCCGCGTGACCCTAGACCAATGGCGCACCCTGCAAGCGGTCATCGACCATGGAGGCTTCGCCCAGGCGGCCGAGGTGCTGCACCGCTCGCAGTCGTCGGTGAGCTATACCGTGGCGCGCATGCAGGAGCAGCTTGGCGTGCCGTTGCTGCGCATCGACGGCCGCAAGGCGGTGCTAACCGACGCCGGCGCGGTGCTGTTGCGTCGCTCGCGCCAGTTGCTCATCCAGGCCGGCCAGCTGGAAGAACTGGCCCATCACATGGAACAGGGCTGGGAAGCCGAAGTGCGCCTGGTGGTGGACGCGGCCTACCCGAATCAGAAATTGATCCGCGCACTGACCGCTTTCATTCCGAAAAGCCGCGGCTGTCGGGTGCTGCTGCGCGAAGAGGTACTCTCCGGCGCCGAGGAGGTGCTCAAGGAGGGCCATGCGGACCTGGCCATCAGTGGCCTGGACATCACCGGCTATCTCGGCAGCGAACTGAGCACCGTCGAATTCGTCGCCGTGGCCCATGCCCAGCATCCGCTGCACCAGTTGCAGCGCAAGCTCAGCGTGCAGGATCTGCAGACCCAAATGCAGATGGTGGTCCGCGATTCGGGCCGCCGCCAGCCGCGCGACAGCGGCTGGCTGGGCGCCGAGCAGCGCTGGACAGTCGGCAGCCTGGCGACGTCGGTGGCCTTCGTCCGCAATGGACTGGGCTTTGCCTGGCTGCCGCGGCACATGATCGAACGCGAACTGGCCGAAGGCGTGCTCAAGCCGCTACCGCTGGTGCAGGGCGGCGTGCGTCGGCCCTTGTTCTACCTCTACACCAACAAGGACAAGACCCTCGGTCCGGCCACACAGATTCTCATCGAACTGATCAAGACGTACGATGCCGAACCGCTCGCGGCCTTCGCGGGTTGAACGACGTCCCAAACGCAGGAATTCATCCATGTTCAAACGATTGCTACTTGCTGCCTCCACCCTTCTGCTGACCGGCCAGCTGCTGGCCGCCGACAACCCGCAGGTGCTGCTCAACACCAGCCTCGGCGAAATCGAAATCGAGCTCGAGGCGGACAAGGCGCCGGTCAGCGTGCAGAACTTCCTCGCCTACGTGGACAGCGGGTTCTACGACAACACCATCTTCCATCGGGTGATTTCCGGCTTCATGGTCCAGGGCGGCGGTTTCACCGAAGACATGCGCCAGAAGGACACCCAGGCGCCGATCAAGAACGAAGCCGACAACGGCCTGCACAACGTGCGCGGCACCCTGGCGATGGCGCGTACCCAGGCGAAGGATTCGGCCACCAGCCAGTTCTTCATCAATCATCGCGACAATGCTTTCCTCGACCATGGCTCGCGCGATTTCGGCTATGCCGTGTTCGGCAAGGTGGTACGCGGCATGGACGTCGTCGACCAGATCGCCCAGGTGCCCACCGGGCGCAAGGGCATGATGCAGGATGTTCCGCGCGAGCCGGTCAAGATCATCTCCGCCAAACGCCTGTAGTTTCCGCTGGGCGGGCCTTGCGCCCGTCCTCCTCCAGCGAGGCCTGAATGCTGTTCCGTCGTTTCGAAAACCTCATCGACCCGTTCAAGGAAGCCCCCGCCACCCTGCCGCCGCAAGGCATATTCCGGTTCTACCTGCACTACCTGATGCAGGTCTGGCCGCTGCTCGTCGCGCTGCTGACGGTGGGTTTTTTCGTCACCCTCATCGAGGTGGCGCTGTTCAGCTTCATCGGCCAGCTGATCGACATGGTGCAGGCCACGCCCAGCGCCGACTTCTTCGAGCAGAACGCCAACCAGCTGATCTGGATGGGTGTGGTTGCCCTGCTGCTGCGCCCGCTGTTCTTCGGGCTGCATGACCTGCTGGTCCACCAGTCGCTGTCGCCGAGCCTGACCAACCTGATCCGCTGGCAGAACCATCGCTACGTGCTGCGCCAGAGCCTGGGGTTCTTCCACAACGATTTCTCCGGACGCATCGCCCAGCGCGTCATGCAGACCGGCCCGGCGTTGCGCGAGTCGGCGGTCCAGGTGGTCGACTCGCTGTGGCACGTGATCATCTATGCCGGCAGCGCCCTGGTGCTGTTCGCCCAGGCCGACATCCGCCTGGTCATTCCGCTGACGCTCTGGATAGTCGGCTACATCGCCGCGCTGTGCTATTTCGTGCCACGGGTGCGTCGCCGTTCGGCGGCGGCGTCCGAAGGCCGCTCCAAGGTGATGGGTCGGGTGGTCGACGGCTACACCAATATCCTCACCCTCAAACTGTTCGCCCATTCCCAGCATGAGGAACGCTACGCCCATTCGGCGATGCAGGACCTTGTCGAGCGCTTCCGCTGGCAGTCGCGCATCATCACCGCGATGGACTTCTCGATCATCTGCATGAACGGCCTGCTGATCGCCGGCACCGTCGGACTGGCCCTGTGGCTGTGGAGCATCGGCGAGATCACCCCCGGCGCGATCGCTTTGGCGGCTGGCCTGGTGATCCGCATCAACAACATGTCCGAGTGGGTCATGTGGGTGGTCAACAGCATCTTCGAGAACGTCGGCACCGTGCAGGACGGCATGCGCACCATCGTCCAGCCGCAGCAGCTCGCCGACCGCCCCGACGCGGCGCCCCTGCAGGTCCGCGAAGGCGGCATCCACTTCGAGAATATCCACTTCCACTACGGCAAGGCCGAAGGCGTCATCGCCGGCCTCGACCTGCAGATACGCCCCGGCGAGAAGATCGGCCTGGTCGGCCCGTCCGGCGCCGGCAAGTCCACCCTGATCAATCTGCTCCTGCGCCTGTACGACCTGGAGAGCGGGCGCATCCTCATCGATGACCAGGACATCGCCCGGGTAACCCAGGAAAGCCTGCGCGCGCAGATCGGCGTGGTGACCCAGGACACCGCCCTGCTGCACCGCTCGATCCGCGACAACCTGCGCTACGGCAATCCCGACGCGACGGATGCCCAATTGCTGCAAGCCATCCGCGGCGCCCGCGCCGATGCGTTCATCCCCCAACTCAGCGACGACGCTGGCCGCACCGGATTCGACGCCTACGTCGGCGAGCGCGGGGTCAAGCTCTCCGGTGGCCAGCGCCAACGCATCGCCATCGCCCGCGTGCTGCTCAAGAACGCGCCGATCCTGGTGCTCGACGAAGCGACCTCGGCGCTGGACTCGGAAGTCGAGGCCGCCATCCAGGACAGCCTGGAGACGCTGATGGAAGGCAAGACGGTGATCGCGATCGCCCACCGGCTGTCGACCATCGCGCGCATGGACCGTCTGGTGGTGATCGATCAGGGGCGCATCGTCGAAACCGGCACCCACGCCGAACTGCTGGAGCGCAACGGCCTGTATGCACGGCTTTGGCAACACCAGACCGGCGGCTTCGTCGGCGTGGAGTAGCGGCCTGTCATCAGCCTGCTGTGGGAGCGGTCGGGGACGCCCAGTCTTGACCGCGAATGGCGTCACGGCCGATCGCGGTCAAGATTAGGCGTCCCCGACCGCTCCTACGAAGACCCGGCCGCTGAGCTCCGGGTCGCTCTACGAATCGCCCTGGCGGTACGGCAAGGCCTCGCGGGCGGCTTCGGCGTAGCGCAGGACGCCGATGTGCTCCTGTTCGAGGAACTCGGCGACGGCGGCGCGCAGCCCTGGGTGCTGCAGGTAGTGCCAGGAGCGCGTGATCACCGGCTCGAATCCGCGGATCAGCTTGTGCTCGCCCTGGGCGCCCGCGTCGAAACGCTGCAATCCCATCGCGATGGCCTGGTCGATGCCCTGGTAGAAGCAGGTCTCGAAGTGCAGCCGGTCGAACTCCGCCAGGCAGCCCCAGTAGCGGCCGTAGAGGCTGTGTCCATCGGTCAGGCAGAACGCCATGGCCACGGGGCGGCCGCTCTGCAACGCCAGCACCACGCGAATGGCTTCGGGCATCCGCTCCGCCAGCAGGCTGAAAAACGCCCGCGTCAGGTACGGGTGCTGGCCACGGATCTCGTAGGTGTTGGCGTAGCAGGCGTAGACGAAATCCCACTCCAGCTCGCTGAGCTGGTGTCCCTCGCGCCAATCGAAGCCGATCCCCTGCCCCGCCACCTGCTCGCGTTCCTTGCGCAGTTGCTTGCGCTTGCGCGAAGCGAGCGCGTCGAGAAAGTCCTGGAAGTCCCGGTAGCCACGGTTGTGCCAGTGGAACTGGCAGCCGATGCGCTCGAGCCAGCCTTCGCGGCCGTCCATCAGCACATCGGCGCCCGGCTCGGTGAAATTGACGTGCAACCCGGAATAGCCCTGCCCCGGGAGTGCGGCGGTGAGCGCGTCGATCAGTTGTCCGCTGGCCTGCGGGTCGCCGAGCAGGCGCTCGCCGGTCACCGGCGAGAACGGCACGGCGCAGAGCAGCTTGGGGTAATACTCGATGCCCGCGCGGTGGCAGGCGTCGGCCCAGGCCCAGTCGAACACGTATTCGCCATAGGAATTGGTCTTGCGATACAGCGGCAGGGCCGCCTTCAGTCCACCAGCAGGGTCTGTCAGCACCTGATGATGCGGACGCCAGCCGCTTCGCCCGCCGACGCTGCCGCTGTCTTCCAGGGAGGACAGGAATGCGTGGCTGAGAAATGGCTGCCGGGTAGCGAGCAGGCCGTCCCACTGGGCAGGGGGGAGTTCGGCGAGGCGGGAAATCGTCTGGATAGGCATACCGCCAAGTCTGGCCTGTGCGGCGGACGAAAAAAAGCCCCGCCGAAGCGGGGCCTGAAAGGAGCATCACAGGATGAAACGATGACGCGGGTGTTGCTTAGAACGCGTACTGGGCGCGCATGACGAAGCCGTCGCCGGAATCGTCGCCAGCGGTGTTCTGCGCGTTGTCTACCTTGGCTTTGACGTAGGCGCCGGTCAGACGGACGTTGTCGTTGAGGTACCAGTTGACACCCAGGTTGTGGACCTTGCCCTCGACGGTGCTGGTGGCGGTGGTGCCTACGGTATCGTCGTCGCCTTCGAGATAGTCGTAGCGGTAGAACACTTCCCAGGCGCCAACCTGCTTGTTCGACGGCTTGATGGCATCGAAGCGGCCCAGCCTGTAATCACGGGCTTCGCCAGTGATGGTGTAGGCGATCTGAGCGTAGTAACCCTTGGCATCGATGTCCTGGTAAGCGTTGGAATCGGCCTCGAGCTTGCGCTTGATGTATTCACCCTGAACCGACAGCGGGCCCATCGCCCAGGCGGCTTCCAGACCCCAGGCGGTATCGTCGCCATAGGAGCCGGCCGGCAGGTTGCTGGCGCCAGCGACGGTCAGGCGGTTGCCGTTGGTCCCGGCATCGTTGCCGCCAGAAGTGGACACGCCACGCATGCCCAGACGGCTGCGAATACGGGTGTCCAGACCGCCAACGTCATCCAGGTCGCGACGGGCGAAGTTCACACCCAGGTGCAGGACGTTGCCCGCTTCGTGCATCGGGGCGAACACGCCCCGCAGGTTGACCTGCTTGACGCTGTCACCGTTGACGTCGTTCTGGTCTTTGGCGTGCAGACCGAGCGAGCCGTACAGCGACGGGCCGGCCGTGCCGTTGACCTGAACGCCGAGGCCGTTCTGGTGGCCATTGGTCCAGTCGATCAGGTCGTAGGCGGCGTTGCGCTCCGGTGCCGTCACCCACTTGGAGCTAGTGGCTTTTTCCAGACCGAAGTCGGGGTCGAAGCGACCGACCTTGATGTTGATCGGTTTAAAGCCGCTGTACTGGATAGACGCCTCGTCCCAGTAGCCGTCTTCGCTGCTACCGGCGTTATGCGATAGGTCGTAGTTGAACTGGTATTTCCAGTCGGTGAAGGCGACGCCACCGATCTCGATGAAGGCGCGGCGGAAGTAGGCGGCATCGGCGCTATCGCCATTGACCGTGTAGATGCCGTCGAAGCGGCTGTAGTCAGCTTGCAGGCGGCCCCCGACCTTGAAGCTGAACTGCTTGTCCGTCGTGGCGACTTCCAGGCCGCCTTTTGTCTTGACTACGATGTCAGCGCCGTCGGTGGTGACGGTGCCGGCGAAAGCCTGGGCGGTTACAGCCATCGCCAGCGCGCTGGCGGCGAAACCGGCAAAGTGCTTACGGATCATCGAAAATTCCCCTTGAATGGTCAGCGTTGGTAAACACAGGAGCCGGGCTCTTTGTGCTGGGGGAATCTTGGCGGGGGGTTATTTCAGCGCGACGGCTGTTCCGTAAAGCTTCTGTTACAGCCGCATGGGGCTGGAACCGGCTTCATAGAGCCCATTGCCGATCAACGGTCAGGCGTTTGGAGGCTGGAGACCGCGCCCGGCGTCGCTTCGAGCCGGGCGCTGGGGAGGAAGGATTACTTCTTGCGCAGGATCACGCTGCCGATCGAGTAACCGGCGCCGAACGAGCTCAACACGCCGAGGCTACCGGCCGGCAGGTCGTCCTGATGCTTGTGGAAAGCGATCACCGAGCCGGCCGAACTGGTGTTGGCATAGCTGTCGAGAATGACGGGAGCCTCGTTGGCTTCGGCATCGCGGCCGAGCAGCTTGCGGGCGATCAGCAGGTTCATGTTGAGGTTGGCCTGATGCAGCCAGAAGCGCTTGATCTGCGAGGCGTTCAGGCCGTTCTCCTCGAGGTGCTGGCTGATGAGGTCGGCGACCATCGGACAGACTTCCTTGAACACCTTGCGCCCTTCCTGGACGAACAGCTTGTCCGGGTTGGTCATGTACTCTTCGGCGGTGCGATTGAGAAAGCCGAAGTTGTTGCGGATGTTGTTGGAGAACTCGGTGAGCAACTTGGTGCTGACCACTTCCCACTGGTAGGGCGAGGTGGCGAGGTCGGCGCGCTCGATCACCACCGCGGTGCAGGCGTCGCCGAAGATGAAGTGGCTGTCGCGGTCACGGAAGTTCATGTGCCCGGTGCAGATCTCCGGATTGACCATCAGGATCGCCCGCGCCTGCCCCAGCTGGACCGCGTTGACCGCATTCTGGATACCGAAGGTGGCCGACGAACAGGCCACGTTCATGTCGAAGCCGAAGCCGGAGATACCGAGCGCCGCCTGCACCTCGATCGCCACGGCGGGATAGGCGCGCTGCAGGTTCGAGCAGGCGACGATGACGCCATCGATATCAGCGGCGGTCTTGCCGGCCCGCGCGAGGGCTTCTTCGGCGGCCTTGATCGACATCTCGCAAAGAATCGACCACTGATCGTTGGCGCGCTCGGGGATGCGCGGAACCATGCGCTGCGGGTCGAGAATGCCTTCCTTGTCGGTCACGTAGCGGCTCTTGATCCCCGAGGCCTTTTCGATGAAGGCGACGCTGGATTCGGCCAGCGGCTGGATCTCACCGGCCTCGATGGCCGCAGCGTGTTCGCTGTTGAAGCGGTGCACGTAGGTATTGAACGACTCGACCAGCTCTTCGTTGCTGATGCTGTGCGGGGGGGTATAGAGACCGGTGCCACTGATGACGACGTTGAACACAGTCGTTCCTCTTCGATAAGGCGGATCGTTGTCGGCACCCGGAAACGCAACGACCGGCTGGCGGCCGGTCCGGGTCGTTTTCCTGTACCTGTTGATGGCGGCCATTGTGCACCAAAACGTAACAATTTCCCCAGTGTTCGCGCTCAATGGTGCCAATCAATTCCGTCTTTCAGCGCGCTGCAGCCGTTCTAGAGCGCGGGCGAGGCTGGCCTCGGAGAGTTCGCCCAGATGGCTGCCGCGCTGACGTCCCTCGGCATCGTAGAACAGCGTGGTCGGCAGCGCCCGGGACCCGACCCGCTGCCCCAATTCACCCCTGGGGTCGAACAGCAGATTGTCCAGCGAGAGGCCCTGGTCGGCGAGATAGCCCTGGGTCACGGCGGGCCCCTCGCCCTGATTGACGAACAGGAAGGTCACCTGCGGCAGGCGTCGCTGCGCCTCGACGAATACCGGCATCTCCCGCCGGCAAGGGGGGCACCAGGTGGCCCACAAGTTGATCACCAGCGGCTGGCCGACGAAGCGCTCGAGTTCGACCGCCTCGCCGCTGGCCGTATACAGGGTCAGCGACGGCAGACGGGTCTGCTGCTCTAAGGTCTGCCAGGCGAAGGTGGCGACCAGCCAGGCGCCGACCCCGACCGCCAGCGCGGCGCCCACCGGCTTGCGTAACGGTCGGTCGCGCCACAGCCGCCAGCCTGCATAGAGTGATGCCGCGACGAGGCCGGGCCAGGCGATGAAGCCACCGTCGCGGATATCCAGTACCCGCCAGGGTTGCTCCGCGAAATGCCCGGCGTACTGCACGACGAAGGCCAGCCGCGCCACCAGCAGTGCCAGCAGCAACAGGCGAAACAGCAGCGACTCGGGGTTGATCCCCTGGCCCCGGCCGAACCACCAGCCGACGAGAATGGACAGTGCCAGGCTGCCCAACAGCATCAGGTGGCCCAGGGAAAACGTCAGGGGTCCGAGAGAGAGCGTCAGCATGGGTGATCCGATCCAGGCGAGGCGGCCATGTTCGCACAGGTGGATCGCCGACCGGCCTGGGTTATCCTGCGCACCCCGCACGCCCACCAGGACAACGCCCATGAACGCCCCGCTCGTCGAACTGATCACCCAGATAAGCTCGGGTTGCCTGAGCGACGCCCAGATCCGACAGATCGCCGATGAAGCGGCCCAGGCCTACGCCGACCCGCAAGCCTTTCTGCAGGCCAATCCGGACATCAACTACGACGACAGTTTCCCGATCCCCCTGGGCGAGTGGGTGGTGGTTGGCAGCCTGCCGGACACCGTGCTGTTCCAGGCCGACAGTTACGAGGAGCTGTTGGCCCAGATCGTCGCCTCGTTCGGTCCCGAGGTGAGCTTCGTGCTCAAGCCCAAGCAGCTGGCCAAGGCCGAACCGCTGGTGGCGCTCAACCGCATCCAGGTGCAGCTGGGCAGCCTCTATCCGGAAAAGGGCGGCTATGTGCTGGTGGATTTCAGCGAGCCGCTGGACAACGCGCTACAGGCGGTGCTCGTCTATCGCAGCGACCTGGAGCGGATGATGGCGCTGGCGGTCGAGGTGGGCATCTACGCCGCGCCCTCCTACGAAGCACTGCGCGACGCGAGCGAGGAATAAGCCTCAGCGCCGGCGCAAGGGATCGAGCAGGCCCGACAGACCGTTGTGGTCGATCTCCTGCATCAGTTGCAGCAGCCGGCCGATGTCGCCGGGCGGGAATCCCTCGCGCGCGAACCAGTTGAGGTAGTTGCCGGGCAGATCGGCAATGATCCGCCCCTTGTACTTGCCGTAGGGCATCGTCTGGGTCACCAGGCGTTCGAGGTCTTCGGGTTTCATGGGCATCGTGTCGGTCGGTAGCCAGCGATACTGCCACACCAGCCGGCCCCGCCTGAAGCGCCACGGATTAGCTCGATTCTGCGTAAGTGCGGGCCGGTTCTGGCGCAAAAGCCATAAGCCGCCGCGCCCGGTTCTCCCGAGCCCGCTTCGGGCGTGGCCTGACGCCCAAGGTGCTCCGTTGGTTGACTCGCTCAATCGATCTCATAGAGCAAGCCTATTTTCACAACACCTAGTGCTTGGCTAGGCCTGCTGGTACGGCTCGATTAGGAGCCAACCAACAGGAGAACAACAATGACCTACGCCCTCGCCCGCCAAGCGGCCGTGCTGGGCCTGCTGCTCGGAGCGGCAACCGCCTCCGCAGCGGATGCTCCGCCCACCAGCTACTCGCCCGTGGTGATCACGGAACCCTTCGACGTGATCATGAAGCGGATGTCCGATGCCAGGCCCGGCATCATGGAAAAGCACAGGGCCCTGCTCGAACAGCGCTATGACCTGGCCGACAGGCCGGCCGAGGGCGTCACGATGAGCAAGGGCAAGCCGATCCAGAGCGGCGTACGGGTGCGGCTGCCGGCCGACACCACCTGGGACGAGCTGGCCACCCTGAGTCCCGCCGAGATCCGCGAGCGCAAGCTGTTCCCGGCCGGTTTCCTGCCACTGCCGCATCCCAACCACCCGGAAGGCGGCATGGTCTTTCCGCAATTCCAGATCGACGAGGTCAATCGCATCGAGCAGCGCGACCTGACTCGCTTCGATCTGGACTATGACCTGCCCGACCATCTGCTACCCGAGTTCCCGGCACCCATCTACCTGACGACTCGGCCGGACCTGGGCGACGTCTCGCAAGGCAAGCTGGTCAACCTGCGCAACTACTTCGAGCTGTTCAACGGCATTCTCAATCCCAAGCAACTCGAAGGCCTTCGACTGTTGGTCACGCCCTTCACCCAGCAGCAATTCAACCCCACCGACGATCGCCGCAGCGAGCATCCCCATAACGGCGTCGCCTGCCTCGACTGCCACGCCAACGGTCATACCAATGCCGCCACGCACCTGGCCGGCGACGTCAGGCCCCAGGCCTTTCGCCACCGCCTCGACACGCCATCTCTGCGGGGCGTGAACATCCAGCAGATCTTCGGCTCGCAACGGGCGCTGAAAACCGTGGAGGACTTCACCGAGTTCGAGCAGCGCGGCGCCTACTTCGACGGCGATCCGGTGATGGCGGCGAAGAAGGGCGTCAACGTGCTCGAGCGTGGCAGCCAGGTGCATTTCATGGGTGAGTTCCAGGCCCTTCTCGACTTCCCACCCGCCCCAAAATTGAATCTCGAGGGGCGTCTGGACCCGGCCCGCGCCACGGAGCAGGAGCTGCGTGGCGAGCAGGTGTTCCACGGCAAGGGCGCCTGCGCCGGCTGCCATGTGCCGCCCTACTACACCGATCACCTGATGCATAACCTGAAAACCGAGCGCTTCTTCGAGCCGCACGAAGTTCATGGACGCATGGCGGTCGGCGACGGGCCGATCAAGACCTTCACGCTGCGGGGCATCAAGGACTCGCCGCCCTACCTGCACGATGACAGGCTGCTCACCCTGGATGACACCGTGGAGTTCTTCAATCTGGTGCTGCAGCGCCAGCTCGACGAGCAGGAGAAGGCCGATCTGGTGGCCTTCCTGCGCACCCTCTGAGCGCGGGACAGTGCCGGCGTCGTGCATCGGAGCGCACGGCGCCGGCTACTTGCGGTCAGACCGATGGTGGTAAAACACCGCCTATCCACCGGCCATATCACCAGGGAGACACCATGTCGGAAGACACCACCCGCGGCCCCGCGTCGTCGATGAGCGAAGAGGAAATGCAGGAATTCGCGACCCAGGTCTTCGACGTCGCGCGCAAGGGAGACGCCGAGATGCTCGGCCGTCTGCTGGAAAAGGATCTGCCGCCCAACCTGCGCAACCAGAAAGGCGACACCCTGCTGATGCTGGCCAGCTACCACGGTCACCTCGAAGCCGCCCGCGTGCTGCTCGAGCGCGGCGCCGACCCGAACATCGTCAACGACGCGGGCCAGTCGCCGCTGGCGGGCACCGGCTTCAAGGGCGACCTGCCGATGGCCGAGCTGCTGGTGCGTCACGGTGCCGACGTCGACGCCGCGTCCCCCGACGGCAAGACCGCTCTGATGATGGCCGCCATGTTCAACCGCACCGAGATCGTCGAACTGCTGCTGCGCCACGGCGCCAACCCGGCGACCACCGACATCAACGGCGTCACTCCGCTGGCCGCCGCCCAGACCATGGGCGCGCAGGACACGCCCAAGCTACTGGCCGAGGCCCTGGCCGCGCGCGGCTGAGTGAGCGTAGACCGCGCGGCGTGCTCAGCGCGCGCTGCGATTGGTCAGCATCACTCCGCCGATGGTCAGCGCGCCGCCGACCAACATCGCCAACGTCAGGGGCTCATCGAGCAGCAGCGTGGCCAGCAACACACCGAAGACCGGTACCAGGTTGTTGAACACAGCGGTGCGCGCCGGGCCGATCGCCTGCACGCCCTGGTAGTACCAGACGAAACCGATCACCGTGCCGCCCGCCCCCAGATACAGGATTGCAACCAGCTGCTGCCAGTTCAGGCTGCCGAGCTGCAGCGGGGCCGGGTCGAAGATTGCGCCGATACCGAGCAGTAAAAGCCCCCAGAGCGTTGCATAGGTGGTCGTGACCAACGGCGACAGCCCGCGCAGGGCATAACGACCGATCAGGGTATAGGCGGCCCAGCTGGTCACCGCGCAAAGCATGAAGAGTTCACCCTTGCCCACCGCCGAGCCGATGTCCCGCACCGCGCCAAGCAGGTCGCCGCGGCTGATGACGACCGCCGCACCGCAGAAGGCGATCAGGATGCCGGTCCATTTGCGCAGGCCAAGCGGCTCGCGAAACAGTGCGGCCAGCAGCAGCGCGGTGACGATCGGATTGAGCGCGACGAACAGCGCCGTGCGCCCGGCCGGCATCTGCGACAACGCTGCGAAAAAGCTGATGTTGTAGAGAAAAACACCGGTCGCGCCGAGTGCGAAGGTGGTCAGGGTCTGACCCAGGGTCAGGCGTGGTAGACCGCCCTCGACCCGCCAGGTGAGCACCAGCAGCAGAAGCACGGCGACGGCGAAACGCCCGGTGGCCGCCACGCTGGGGGCCAGCGACTCGGCCAGCAGCCGTCCGGCGATGAAGGTGCCGCCCCAGAGCAATGCCACGGCGGTGAGCTTGCAGTAGATCGGAAGGTGGGATGGCGCGATGCGGTCGGCCGGTGGGGTGGCGGCTGTCATGGCGAGCTCTGTCGTTAACGGGGCAGATATAGTCCGGCTTATCCAGCCTCTCGTCGAGATCGCCATGAAGCCGAAAAACGCGGCGGGCTGATCTAGCCGCAACCCCCGCACACCTGACGCCGTCCGCTGTCTGTAACTCTTACCCGGCCAGCGTGTACAGGCTGGCCGACACCGGACAGACAAAAGGAGCCTCCATGACCATCGAAACGCTTTCGATCGAGGGCATCGCCACGCCCGTATCGCGCATCGGCCTGGGCACCTGGGCCATAGGCGGCTGGATGTGGGGCGGCGCGGACGACCAGAGTTCGATCGCCACTATCCAAGGTGCTCTGGAACGCGGCATCAATCTGATCGACACGGCGCCAGTATATGGCTTCGGCCATTCCGAAGAGGTCGTCGGCAAGGCGCTCGAGGGCGTGCGCGACCAGGCGGTGATCGCCACCAAGCTTGGCCTGGATTGGACCGACCAGGGACCGCGGCGCAACTCCACGCAGCAGCGCATCCGCCAGGAAATCGAGGACTCGCTGCGTCGCTTGCGCACCGACCGGATCGACCTCTACCAGGTGCACTGGCCTGACCCGCTGGTGCCCATCGAAGAGACCGCCGCCGAGCTGGAGAAGCTGCGCCGGGAAGGCAAGATCCTCGCCATTGGCGTCAGCAACTATTCGCCAGAACAGATGGATGCGTTCCGCCGTGAGGCGCCGCTGGCCAGCATCCAGCCGCCGTGCAACCTGTTCGAGCGCGCGATCGAGAAAGACGTGCTGCCGTATGCGCGCCAGCATGGCCTGACTGTGCTGGGCTACGGCGCCCTGTGTCGCGGTCTCCTGTCTGGCCGGATGAAACCCGACACCACCTTCGACGGCGACGACCTGCGCAAGTCCGATCCGAAGTTTCGCGCGCCACGTTTCGAGCAGTACCTGGCCGCCGTCGAGGCGCTCAAGGCGCTGGCGCAGGAGCGTTATGGAAAGTCCGTGCTGGCGCTGGCGATCCGTTGGGTGCTCGAGCAGGGTCCAACCATCGCGCTGTGGGGCGCACGCCGCCCGGACCAGCTCAACGGCATCGACGACGCCTTCGGCTGGCGCCTGAGCGAGCAGGACCTCAAGGACATCGACGCGCTGCTTGCCGATCACGTCAAGGAGCCGGTCGGCCCCGAGTTCATGGCACCGCCGGCGCGAAGCTAACCGCGCCTGCTTGCCGGCCGAACAGAAACACTTTGTAAATGCTGACGAAACCACTCAACATTCTCCCCCTTCGAGCGGGCCGCAAGGCCCGCCCTTGAGCGCTTGCGTTGACCAAACGCAACGCGCGTTCACGCAATCGATCATGAGGTTGGAAATGACGGAACCGGCCACGGCGGCTTCGCCACGCCTTTCACCGCGGGCCGTGCTGTTGCTCGAATTCGCCCTGGCCATGGGCGGTTTCGGCATCGGCACCGGCGAGTTCACGATCATGGGGCTGATGCCCAACGTGGCGCAGGGCCTGGGCATTACCGAACCGCAAGTCGGCCATGTCATCAGCGCCTACGCGCTGGGCGTGGTGGTGGGTGCCCCGCTCCTGGCGATACTCGGTTCCAGGCTTCCCCGTCGCCATCTGCTGCTGTTGCTGATGGGTTTCTTCGCCCTGGGCAATCTGGCCAGCGCGCTAGCGCCCGACTATCACACGTTGCTGGCGTTTCGCTTCATCACCGGCCTGCCCCATGGCGCCTACTTCGGCGTCGCCACCCTGGTAGCCGCCTCGATGGTGCCGCCGCACAAGCGGGCCCAGGCGGTCAGCCGGGTATTGGCCGGTCTGACCATCGCCATGCTGATCGGCAACCCAGCGGCGACCTGGCTGGGCCAGTGGCTGAGCTGGCGCTACGCGTTTGCGCTGGTCGCAGCGATCGCCCTGCTGACGGTGGCGCTGGTGGCGATCTTCCTGCCGCTCAACCGCGACGAGCCGCGTAACGATCCGATGCGCGAACTGCGCGCGTTCAACCGCAAGCCGGTCTGGCTGGCGCTGGCCATCAGTTCGATCGGCTTTGCCGGGATGTTCTGCGTGTTCAGTTACCTCGCCCCGACGCTGCTGGAAGTGACCCAGGTCAGCCCCGGCTGGATCCCCCTCGGGCTGGCGGCCTTCGGCCTGGGCGGAATCATTGGCAATCTGGCTGGCGGCTGGCTGTTCGACCGCCTGCAATTCAAGGCGGTGGCCTGGCTGCTGCTGTGGAGCACGGCGGTGCTGCTGGTCTTCCCGCTGGCTACCCATTCGCTGTGGACGGTGCTGCCGGCGCTGTTCGCGGTGGGCACCATGGTCGCCCTGTCCCCTGCCCTGCAGACGCATCTGATGGACGTGGCGGCCGACGCCCAGACGCTGGCCGCTGCCTCCAACCACGCCGCGTTCAACGTCGCCAACGCCCTGGGCCCCTGGCTCGGCGGGCTGGCCATCACCGCCGGCTTCGGCTGGACCTCCACCGGTTACATCGGCGCGGCAATGGCCGTATGCGGGCTGGCGATCTTCTTCTGGGCCTGGACCAGCCAGCCGGCCACCGCCAACGCAGCGGTGTCTGCCAAGCCCTGAGCCAGACTCGGTTCCGGCCCCGCGCCACAAGCGAGTTAGGCCGGCGGCTCGCTGACGCGCCTGCGATTGATGCGCTCCGCCCAGCGGAGCAGGCGTTGCGGTGCATGGTCGCGCTTCCAGACGGTCGCCAGCGAATGGTTGGCTTCAGCGAAGGTGGGGTAGATGTGCACCGTCTCCAGCAATTTCTTCAGCCCGATCTTGTGCTTCATCGCCATGACGAATTCGGTGATCGTCTCGCTGGCGTGCTCGCCGACCACGGTCACCCCGAGAATGCGGTCCTTGCCCGGTACGGTGAGCACTTTCACGAATCCGTCTGGAGCCTCGTCGGCGATGGCGCGGTCGAGCTCGGCAAGGTCGAAACGGGTCACCTCGAATTCCACGTCCTGCTCGCGCGCCTCGTGCTCGCAGAGCCCGACCCTGGCGACTTGCGGTGACGTGAAGGTGGCCCTCGGCGTGACCCGGTAGCTCATCTTCAATCGCCAGAACATGCCGAACAGGCCGTTGAAGACCGCGTACCGGGCCTGGCGCGCCGCCATGTGGGTGAACCGATAGGGTCCGGCCACGTCACCTATAGCGTAGATATTCGGCATGCGCGTGGCGAGGTACTCGTTGACCTCCAGGGTACCGTCCTCACCCGGCTCAAGCCTGAGCTGTTCGAGCCCGAAGCCTTCCAGATTGGCGCTGCGGCCCACCGCCACCAACACCTCGTCGAAGGGCAGGCTCAGCTCGCTGCCATGGGGGGCCTGGCAAACCATCCGCCGCTCGCCGTCCCTGACCTCGAAACGCTGCGGCACATGCCCCAGGCGCACGTCCATGCCCTCGGCGCGCAACGTCTGTGCTATCACCTCGCCCGCTTCCGGCTCCTCGCACGCGAGCAGCCGATCGCCTCGGTGGACCAGCGTTACCTGGCTGCCCAGGCGCTGGAAGGCCTGCCCCAGCTCACAGGCCACCGGACCACCGCCCAGCACCAGCAGGCGCTCGGGCCGCTGGCGCAGACTCCACACCGAGTCGGAAGTCAGCGGCTCGACATCGGCGAGCCCGGGTATGTCCGGCATCGTGGGTCGGCTGCCGGTGGCAATGATCAGGTTGCGCGCGCTCAGGGTGCGACCGTCCACCTCCACCTCCCACGGCGAGACGACCCTGGCCTCCCCCGCGATGACCTCGACACCGAGCTTCTCGTAGCGCTCCACCGAATCATGCAAGGCGACTGCCTCGATCACAGCGCGCACCCGTTCCATCACCGCGGCGAAATCGACCTTGCCGCGCGCCTCGACAAGACCCAAACGCTCGCCGCGCGCCATCTCGTGCGCCAGCCGGGCGGAGCGGATCAGGGCCTTGGACGGTACGCTGCCCGTGTTGAGGCTGTCCCCGCCGAGGGATTTCCTTTCGATCAGCGTGACCCTGGCCTTCATCGATGTTGCAAGCTCGGCCGCCGCCAGCCCACCGGCGCCGGCGCCAATCACGATCAGGTTGCGCTCGAAGCGCTTGGGCTTGCGCCAGCCCTTGTAAGCCTTGCGGGCCTTGTAGACACCCAGCAACTTGTTGGCTAGCAGCGGAAACACCCCCAGCAGCACAAGGGTGGTGATCATGCTGGGCGAAAGAATTCCCGATAGCGAGTCGATGCGTGCCAGTTCACGGCCTGCCGCAACGTAGACCGCGTTGCCCGGCAGCATCCCCGCCCAGGTCGTCCACCAGAAGGTCCAGAACTTCACCCGGGTCAACCCCAATGCCGGATTCAGGAGCACGAACGGAATGACCGGCATCAAGCGCAGCGAGAACAGATACAGCGGCCCGTCGCGGGCCAATCCACGGTCGATGCCGGCAATGTGTCTGCCGAATCGCTTCTGAAACCAGTCGCGCATCATGAACCGGCTCATCAGCATCGCTATCGCAGCGCCGACCGTGGAGGCGAACGAGACCAGCAACGTGCCTCCGATCAGGCCAAACAGTGCACCTCCCAGCAACGTCAGGACGACGGTGCCGGGAAATGAAAAAGCGGTCAGCCCCGCATAAGCCAGGAAGAAAAGCGCCCCCGCCCACCAGGGGTGACCGCGCACCTCGGCCCGCAGTGGCCCGTGCAGCCTTTTGATCGATTCGAGCGTCAGGTACTGGCCCAGGTCGAAGAAAAAGAAGCTCGCCACGGCGGCGAGGATCAGACCAATCACGACGAGCTTGCGTGCATTCATCGAAGCGGCGGGTTCCTGAATGAAAAAGATCTGAAGCCATTGCGCCAAGCACAGACCTGCGCGTCGGTGAGGTCGTTCCCGGAGATCGATCTTGCCCCTTCAGCCCCCTCGACCAGCGGGGCGCCAATGCATCTAACGACAGCAAGGGGCATGAGGAAATCTCACGAGACGTGGAGATTGGAGGGGCTGCCGCGGCCGGCGTTCAGTCCGCTCGGCGCCGCACCGTCAGGTATCGGTACGTCATTGCCAACCGAACCGGAAAATCGCTGCGAACGCTTGTCCCGGCTGCCCCTCGCCGGGCCGCTGTGCTCTACTGCAGAGCCCACCGACGCGGACTTTCTCCCATGGCGCTGCATACCTGGCTGCTCTATCTCGTCGCCGTCACCGGTCTGGCACTGACTCCCGGGCCGAACGGCTTGCTGGCGCTGACCCACGGCGCACTCTATGGCCGGCGCCGCACCCTGTGGACGGTCGGCGGCGGCGTGCTGGGCTTCGTCCTGCTGATGGCGCTGTCGATGTTCGGCATCGGCGCCTTGCTGCAGGCCTCCGCCCAGGCGCTGATCCTGCTCAAGCTGATCGGCGGTCTGTACCTGATCTGGCTCGGCATCCAGCTCTGGCGCACCCCGGCGATGCGTCTGGGCCACCTGGAAAGGAGCGCGCCGAAGGCCGCCGGCAGCCTGTTTCGCCAAGGGCTGTTTTCCGCGCTGTCGAACCCGAAGGTGATCCTCTTCTTCGGCGCCTTCCTGCCTCAGTTCCTCGACCCGCAGGCCTCTCTTCTGCCGCAGTTCCTGGTTATGGCAGCCACCTTCGCCGCGGTCGAAGGGTTGGTGGAGATCGTCCTGGCGAGCCTGGCCAACCGCATACGCCCCTGGCTCGAACGCAGCGGAAAAGGCTTTAATCGTTGCTGCGGCGCGCTGTTCGCGCTGATGGGCGCCGCGCTGCCGATGACCCGCTGAGCGGGCCGATCGGCACCCCCAGCAGGCACGCCTCGCACGGTGCGTTGCAGGCCATTAGGATTGGCGCTTGCCCTCGCACGTCTTCGAACGCTGGCGCAACCGAAAGGACTCCCATGCGTAACCTATGCCTCGCCACGACCGCGCTGCTCTGTTTCGCAGTGCATGCCGACGAGCCGGCCCTGCGCTTTTCAGTCAGCGACAGCTCGACCATGCCGATGATGAGCATCGAGGATGGCGTGGCTCGCGCGGGCATTCTCAACGATCTGCACCTGCGAATCGCCGAGAAGCTCGGACGCCGCGCACAGCAGACGGTGATGCCCCGCCTGCGTATCCAGAAGATGATGGCCGATGGGCGGATCGACGTGAGCTGCTACCTGCATCCGGCCTGGCTGTACGAGGATGGCTATCGCTACCGCTGGACGGTGCCGTTCATGGTCCAGCGCAACCAACTGGTCGCCGGCGACACGGCGGTCACTGCACCGGAGCACGGCGAGGTCATCGGCACCGTGCTGGGCTTCAGTTATCCCCCGTTCGATGCCGAGTTCGCCAGCGGCGCGCTGCGACGCGACGATGGTCGCACTCAGGAAATCGTGCTGGCCAAGCTGGAGGCCGGGCGCTATCGCTTCGCGATCAGCAACGAGCTGTCGCTGCGCTGGTTCAACCGCTACCTGCCACCGCAGGATCGTCTGGTCGCGTTGCGGGAGCTGAGCGCCGAGCCCGTCGCCTGCATCGTCCGCGACGTTCCGGACGTGCCAGCCGCCGAGATCGTCGAGGCGATGCAGCAGATGCAGCGCGACGGCGAATTCGAGGCCATCCTGGAGCGTTACCGCTGAACGGCCGGTTCGTCCCAACGCCTTAGAACAGCAAGGCTGAACGAGCCGCTCGATAGCCCGGCAGCACGCGCGCACCGGGCCCGACAGCACACCGAATCGCCAGGCTCAGTTCTTGAGCGCCTCGTCGACGATCTGCTGCGCTTCGCCGAGGATGCGCTGCAGATGCGCCTCGTCGCGGTAGCTTTCGGCGTAGATCTTGTAGATGTCCTCGGTGCCCGAAGGGCGTGCCGCGAACCAGCCGCCTTCGCTGGCGACCTTGATACCGCCGATGGCCGCACCGTTGCCGGGTGCCTTGTCGAACACCGCGGTAATCGCATCACCGGCCAGTTGGCTGCTGCGCACCTGTTCCGGCGAGAGTCTACCCAGGGCCTTCTTCTGCTCGGCATCGGCGGCGGCATCGACGCGGTCGGCGTAGATCGCGCCGAACTCGTCGGTCAGGCTGCGGTAGCGCACACCTGGGTCGCGTCCATCCTTGGCGGTCATTTCCGCCGCCAGCAGGGCCAGCACGATACCGTCCTTGTCGGTGGTCCAGACGCTTCCGTCACGCCGCAGAATAGTGGCGCCGGCGCTTTCCTCGCCGACGAAGCCCAGCGAGCCGTCGACCAGGCCGCCGACGAACCATTTGAAGCCCACCGGCACTTCGACCAGCGAGCGACCCAGCCGGGCAGCGACGCGATCGATCATGGCGCTGCTGACCAGCGTCTTGCCGACCGCGGCCTGGGCGCTCCACTGCGGACGGTTCTGGAACAGGTAGTCCACCGAGACGCTCAGGAAATGGTTAGCCGGCAGCAGGCCCACGCTCGGCGCGACGATGCCGTGGCGGTCGTAGTCGGTATCGCAGGCAAAGGCGATATCGTAGCGATCCTTCAAGCCGATCAGGCGCTGCATGGCGTTGCTCGACGATGGGTCCATGCGGATCTTGCCGTCCCAGTCCAGGGTCATGAAGGCGAACTGCGGATCGATGGTCTCGCTGACCACGTCCAGGTCGATGCCGTAACGCTCGGCGATACGCGACCAGTAATGCACGCCCGCCCCGCCCAGCGGATCCACGCCCAGGCGCAGCCCGGCGCTGCGGATCAGGTCGAAATCGATGACGCTGCCCAGGTCGTCGACGTAGGCGCTCAGATAATCGTGGCTGTGGGTGGTCGCGGCCTGCCGGGCCTCGGCCAACGGCATCTGGCGCACATCCTTGAGGCCGCCTTCGAGCAGTTCGTTGGCGCGGTTCTGCACCCAGCCGGTGACGTCGGTGTCGGCCGGCCCGCCGTTGGTGGCGTTGTACTTGAAACCGCCACTGTCCGGTGGGTTGTGCGAAGGGGTGATGACGATGCCGTCGGCCAGCCCGCTGCTGCGTCCCCTGTTATGCACCAGGATTGCGTGGGACACGGCGGGCGTCGGTGTGTATTCGCCGCCAGCCGAGAGCATCGTCTGTACGCCGTTGGCCGCCAGCACTTCCAGCGCGGTGTCCAGCGCGGGCTGCGAGAGCGCATGGGTGTCGGCACCGATGAACAGCGGGCCGTCGATGCCCTGGCGCTTGCGGTAATCGCAGATCGCCTGGCTCATTGCCAGGACATGATGGCGGTTGAAACCGCGGGTGAGCGAGCAGCCACGGTGGCCGGAGGTGCCGAAGGCGACACGCTGGGTGGCTACGCTCGGGTCCGGCTGCAGGTCATCGTATGCCGCCAGCAGCCCCTCAACGTTGGTCAGCATCGAAGCGGGTGCCGGCTGGCCGGCCAGAGGATGGATACGCTCGCTCAAGATAAAGCTCCCTGAATATCGAATGACGGCAAGAGGATCGGCAACGCACGACCGGGCTGGGCACCGGCATTCGTCGCGCGCAGGTGCGCAAGCTGGGATGCCGGAATGGGCGCGGAGTTCGATGCGTCGGCCGCAATATCGCGGCGCGCAGTGTGCGCAGCTCGCGCCATCGGGTCCAGTGCCGGGGAACACCGCCCTGTTAGGCAGCCGTGACCCGCGCTCGACAAGCGGGCACGCCGGGATACGGCTCGGTACGGCGCTCGGACACGGGCGCGACCGGCTCGGCGGCATGGAACCCCGGGCTCGCCAATCAATCTAGTAAGCACGCCCTCAGAGGTGGCGACCCATGGACGCGTTCTTCACATCGCTCTCCCGCCGGCTCAACGACGCCGCGCACCCGTTACGGGCGGTCACTCCGCGTATCGATCAGTGCACCTGCGGCCAGCCGATCTACTTCCGCAACAGCGTCTGCCTGGTCTGCAAATCCGCCCTCGGCTACGTACCCGAGCGCGGCATGCTCGCCACGCTGCGGCCTGCCTCGGACGCCGAGACATGGCGGCTTGCCGACGATCCGCAGTCCCCGCTGTATCGGCGCTGCGCGAACCTGAACAGCGCGGCCGGCTGCAATTGGCTGTTGCCAGCCGGCAGCCACGACACCCTGTGCCTGGCCTGTCGCCTCACCCGGGTCATCCCCGACCTCTCGGTCGAAGGCAACGACCTGCGCTGGCGCAAACTCGAAGCGGCCAAGCGTCGTCTCGTCGCGCAGCTGCTCGACCTCGGCCTGCCCGTGGTTCCCAAGCTGGAAAACGAACGGGACGGCCTCGCCTTCGAGTTTCTCGGCACCGACATGAGCGGCAATCAGCCGATGACCGGCCATGCCAGTGGCGTGATCACCCTGAACATCGACGAGGCCGACGATGCCCGGCGCGAGGAAGTCCGGGTGCAGATGCACGAGCCCTATCGAACGTTGCTCGGACATTTCCGTCATGAGGTCGGCCACTACTACTGGGACCGCCTGATCGCCGATGGCGAATGGCTCGATCCCTTTCGCCAGCTGTTCGGCGACGAACGCGAGGACTACGGCCAGGCCTTGCAGCGCCATTACGCCGAAGGCCCGACGCCTGGCTGGCAGACCAGCTACATCAGCGCCTACGCCACCATGCATCCCTGGGAAGACTGGGCCGAAACCTGGGCCCATTACCTGCACATGATGGATACCCTCGATACCGCACTGAATTTCGGCATGCGCGCCGCCCCGGGTGCGCTGGATCTGGTGCCCTTCACCCGGACGGCCCTGTACGACCAGAACGATCCGGAAAGCGATGCCTTCCTGAACTTCATCAATGCCTGGATCGAGCTGGCGGCAATGCTCAACGAACTGGCTCGCAGCATGGGCCAGCCGGACCTCTATCCCTTCGTCCTCCCGGCGGCCGCCATCGGCAAGCTGCATTTCGTACACCGGGTGGTCCAGGCTGGACGCCTGGCCCAGGAGCATTGACATCGAAGGCAATAATCTGCGGATCATGCTGGACAGCCAGGAGCCACCCTGGCCATTCCAGCGACCGGTGAACATTCATAGGACGGCTGTTGTGCTGCTAAAGTGACCAGTCGCTCCCCTGCGGCCATCCGGGCTCGCTAGTCCCGCGGGCCGCGCAGCGACGACGACAGGATTACGATGACCGACCTGGACGACCCGCGCCGCCGTATCCGCTTGCTCGAGGATCAGCTGGCGAAGCTCAAAGCGGCGAATCAAGGCGAAGTGAACCGGCTGCTGGCGGCCAGCGAGGAGCGTTACCGTACGCTCTTCAAAGCCATCGACTCGGGGTTCTGCATCGTCGAGATGCGCTTCGACGATGCGTTGCGGGCGATCGATTATCGCATCGTCGAGGGCAACCCCGCGTTCGAACGCATGACCGGCCTGTTCGATGCCAACGGCAAATGGGTCAGCGAAATCGCCCCGGACCTCGAGCGCCACTGGTTCGATCTCTATGGCCGCGTCGCGCTGACCGGTGAGCCGGTGCGCTTCGAAAACGCGGCCGAGGCCTTCGGCCGCTGGTACGACGTCCAGGCGCTGCGCATCGGCGAGCCGTCGGAGCGGCGCGTGGCGATCCTGTTCAATGACATTTCCGAGCGCCGGCAGGCCGAACTGGCGTTGGCCCGTAGCGAGGAACACTGGCGCAGCCTGTTCGAGAACCTCAGCGAGGGCTTCATTCTCGGTCAGCTACTGCGCGACGAGGTCGGCAATCCGGTCGACTGGCGCTACCTGGACATCAACCCGGCCTGGGCCAGGATGACCGGCATCAGCGCCGCAGACGCTACCGGCAAAACGGTGCGCGAAGTTTTCCCCGGTATCGAACAGGAATGGATCAGCGAAACGGCCCAAGTGGTTGCGTCCGGAAACTCTGCCACGTTTACCCGGCAGATCGGCGCGCTTGGCCGCTGGTATGAAGGGCGCGCGCATCGCGTCGATGCGCATCGGGTCGACGAGGAGCGTTTCGCTATCATCTTTCGCGACGTGACGGAGAGTCGAAAAGCCGAGGTGCGCCGCAACGGCCTGCTCGAGCTCAGCGATCAGCTGCGCAACATGCGCGACCCGACCGAAATGTCCTACGTTGCCGCCGAAGTGCTGGGCAGGACCTTGGGGGTCGACCAGGCAGGCTATTGCATGCTCGACCTGGATACCGAAACCGCGCTGCTTGAGCGCGACTGGACTGCACCGAACGTGCCTAGAAGCACGGGCGGGTACCGGATGCGGGACTTCGGCTCCTTCATGGACGATCTCGGTCGAGGCGAAACCGTGGCCATCACCGATATCCGGATCGACCCACGTACGCGGACACATGCCGAGGTCCTTGATGGCCTCTCGGTACGCGCGCTGCTCAACGTGCCCGTCGTCGAACAGGGCCGCACCGTCGCCTTCATCTTCGCCAATTGTTCCTGGCCCAGAGCCTGGGATGACGAGGAAGTGGCCTTTGCCCGTGAGGTCGTCGAGCGTACCCGAGGCGCCATCGAACGCCGCCGCGCCGAAGACAATCTGCGAGAGCTCAACGCGCGGCTCGAGAGCCTGGTCGCCGAACGCACCGCCGAACTGTTGAAGTCCGAAGAGCTGCTGCGCCAATCGCAGAAAATGGAAGCGGTCGGGCAACTCACCGGGGGGCTGGCACATGACTTCAACAACCTGCTCTCGGGTATCAGCGGGAGCCTTGAGCTATTGTCCAAGCGCCTTCAGCAAGGGCGCCTGAACGACCTCCCACGCTATCTGGACGCAGCTCAGGGCGCGAGCCGACGGGCCGCCGCCCTCACCCACCGACTCCTGGCCTTTTCCCGTCGCCAGACCCTCGACCCCAGGCCCACCGATGTCAATTGCCTGGTGGACAGCATGGAAGACCTGGTACGGCGCACCATGGGACCCGAAGTCGTGATCGAGGTGATCCGCGCGCCCGGTCTCTGGTCGACGTTGGTCGACTCCAATCAGCTGGAAAACACGCTGTTGAACTTATGCATCAACGCCCGCGACGCCATGCCCAGCGGCGGCAAGCTGACCGTGGAAACCGCCAATCGCTGGCTGGACACCGACGCTGCCCGTGAGCTGGACGTGCCGGCCGGGCGCTACGTGTCGCTGTCGGTGACCGACACCGGCAGCGGCATGCCGCCAGAGGTGCTGAGCAAGGCGTTCGATCCGTTCTTCACCACCAAGCCGCTGGGCATGGGAACAGGCCTTGGGCTGTCGATGATCTACGGCTTCGCCCGGCAATCGGGCGGGCAGGTGGTGATCCGTTCCCGCCTCGATGAAGGCACGCAGGTCAGCGTGTTGTTACCTCGCCACTTCCAGCAGGCCGGCACCGCCGAGCACGCCCCCATGCACGGCGAGCCGCCCCGGGCTGTCGCCGGCCAGACCGTACTGGTAGTCGATGACGAGCCGACCATCCGCATGCTGGTCTGCGAAATTCTGGAGGAACTGGGCTACGCCGCGATCGAGGCCGAAGACGGCGCCTCCGGTCTGAAGGTTCTGCAATCGGACCAACGCATCGACCTGCTGGTCTCGGACGTCGGCCTGCCCGGCGGCATGAATGGCCGGCAGATGGCCGATGCCGCCCGTGTCGGGCGCCCGGATCTGAAGGTCCTGTTCATCACCGGTTACGCCGAAACCGCCGCCGCGATCGGCAGCACCCACCTGGAAACCGGCATGTACGTGATGACCAAGCCCTTCGACATCGAAGCGCTGGCCGTTCGGATCAAGGAACTGATCGGCGACTGACCCCAGCTCAGGGTCGGGCGCCGAAGCTCCGTTCGACCAGCGTCCAGCCGCGTACCTGCTCATGAATGCTGAGTCCCAATCCTGGCCGTTGCGGCACGATCATGGTGCCGTCGCGGATCTCCAGGCGCTCGTTGAATGCCGGCTCCAGCCATTCGAAGTGCTCGACCCAGGTGTCGTGCTCGTAGGCCGCCGCCAGGTGCAGATGGATCTCCATGACGAAGTGCGGCGCCATGGTCATGCCGCGTATTTCGGCCAGCGTGGCCGCCTTGAGAAACGGCGTGATGCCGCCGATACGCGGCGCATCGTGCATCAACACGTCCATCGCCGCATTTTCGATGAAGGCATGGACATCGGCGCTGCTGGTGAGCATCTCGCCGGTGCCCACCGGCGTGTCGAGCTGGGCGGCCAATGCCGCATGGCCCGCCATGTCGTGGGCGTCCAGCGGTTCCTCGATCCACTCCAGGGCGTAGGACTCCAGCGCGCGCCCCATGCGCAGGGCCGTGGTGCGATCCCATTGCTGGTTGACGTCGACCATCAGCGGCACCGCATCGCCCAGATGCTTGCGCAGCGCCTCGACGCGCTGCAGATCGACACGTCGGTCGGGATGGCCGACCTTCATCTTGATGCCCCCAATGCCACGCGCCCGCGACTGGGTGGCCTTGTCCAGTACCTCTTCGATCGAGGCCTGCAGATAACCGCCGGAGGTGTTGTAGCAGCGCACGGCATCACGCCGGGCACCGAGCAGCTTGGACAGCGGAAGCCCGGCACGTCGCGCCTTGAGATCCCAGAGCGCCGTGTCGAGGGCGGCGATTGCCTGCACCGCTACGCCGCTGCGGCCGACCGAGGCGCCGGCCCACAGCAGTTTGCTCCAGAGTCGGGAAATGTCGTTGGGGTCCTCATCCAGCAGCAACGGCACCATCTCGCAGGCATGCTCGAACTGGGCCCGCGCGCCAGCGCGCAGTGTGTAGCTGAAGCCCATCCCGGCGTGCCCCTGGGCCGTTTCGAGTTCGGCGAACAGCAGTGCGACCGAAGCCAGGGGACGTTGTTTGCCGGTGAGTACCTTGGCGTCGCTGACCGGCGCCGCGAGGGGCAGATCGACCGAACGCAGCCTGATCCAGACGATTCGATCGCCCTGTGTTTCGGTGCTGGATGCGTGCATACCATCCTCCCGTGTGCAGAGTGAAGCCTGAGGGAGCGGTCTCGACCGCGAAAGGGCATGCGCACGAGCGACCAGACATCGGGTGTCGCTGGCTTTAACAGCTCGCGGTCGAGACTAGAGACTAGGCGTCCCGACCACTCCCACGGGGTATCGAGGCCACCGCAGACTCGCAGTGGCCGAGAGAGGCGTTATTGCGCGCCCTGCTTCTGGACCAGCGCGGCCAGGCGCTCGTACTCGTCGGGCTTGAGGTCGGTCAGCGGCGCGCGAACCGGGCCGGCGTCGTAGCCTGCGATCTTCGCACCCGCCTTGACGATGCTCACCGCATAGCCCTTGCACTGGTTGCGGATGTCCAGGTACGGCAGGAAGAAGTCGTCGATCAGCTTGCCCACCGTCTCGTGGTCGTCGCGGGCAATGGCGTGGTAGAAGTCCATCGCCGTCTTCGGGATGAAGTTGAACACCGCCGAGGAATACACCGGCACGCCCAGCGCCTTGTAGGCCGCAGCGTAGACTTCGGCAGTCGGCAGACCACCCAGGTAGCTGAAGCGATCGCCCAGACGACGGCGGATCGAGACCATCAGTTCGATGTCGCCCAGGCCGTCCTTGTAGCCGATCAGGTTCGGGCAGCGCTCGGCCAGTTGCTCGAGCAGCTCAGGCGTCAGCCGGCAGACGTTGCGGTTGTAGACCACCACGCCGATCTTCACCGCCTTGCACACCTGCTCCACATGGGCGGCCACGCCTTCCTGGCTCGCTTCGGTCAGGTAATGCGGCAGCAGCAGCAAGCCCTTGGCGCCTAGGCGCTCGGCTTCCTGGGCGTATTCGATCGCCAGGCGGGTCGGGCCACCGACGCCGGCGAGGATCGGTACCTGGCCGGCGCAGGTGTCCACCGCCGTCTTGATGATGTCCGGGTACTCGCTCGGGGCCAGCGAGAAGAACTCGCCCGTACCGCCCGCCGCGAACAGCGCAGTCGCGCCATAGGGCGCCAGCCACTCGAGACGCTTGGCGTAGCTCGCGCGGTTGAAGTCGCCCTGGGCATCGAAATCGGTAATCGGGAAGGACAGCAGGCCGGACGAAAGGACGGACTTCAGCTCTTGTGGATTCATGGAGGGTCACCTTGAAAGGGTCTTATTGTTGGGTGCGCAAAATCGTTGCGTGGCTTGTTATAGGTCATCGTACAACTACATGCAAGTCACCCAAGCCACTCTGGGTCGTCACTCCGCCGTTCCGATGTCGACGTTAGTGCAATGGGCAAGCCTGACCGGGCTGGATAAGGTAACCCGCGAACCTGTTGCCCCGAGCCTTGTCTGATCACGCTAAGCCGCGTTCTAAAGCGCCGGAGCCGATAGACACGCAACGAATCCGGAAACTGGCGAGCAATGCCTGCCAGCCGGCGGGTTGACAAAGACAAGACAGCTGCAAAATAATCGAACCTCGTCATACGACGACCGATGACACTAACAAAAATAAGCGACGGGCCTATCCGACCATGACAAGCACGACCTTCTCCTATACGCCCTTCAACCGCATCCTGCTGACTGGCGCCGCAGGAGGTCTGGGCAAGGTGTTGCGCGAAAGCCTGCGTCCTTACGCCTCTATCATCCGCCTGTCCGACATCGCACCCATGGCACCGGCCGAAGGCAGCCATGAGGAAGTGGTGCAGTGCGATCTCTCTGACAAGGCAGCCGTGCATACCCTCTGCGAAGACGTGGATGCTATCTGTCACTTCGGCGGTGTGTCGGTCGAGCGCCCCTTCGAAGAGATTCTCGAAGCGAATATCCGCGGCATCTTCCATATCTACGAAGCCGCACGCCGCCACGGCATCAAGCGGGTGATCTTCGCCAGCTCCAACCATGTGGTCGGCTTCTACAAGCAGACCGAGAAGATCGACGCCAGCGCCCCCCGCCGCCCGGACAGCTACTACGGCCTGTCCAAGTCCTACGGCGAGGACATGGCCAGCTTCTACTTCGATCGCTACGGCATCGAGACCGTCAGCATCCGCATCGGCTCCTCCTTCCCCGAGCCGCAGAACCTGCGGATGATGTCGACCTACCTCAGCTACCGCGACCTGACCAATCTCATCGGCCGCTCGCTGTTCACGCCCGAGGTGGGTCACACCGTGGTCTACGGCATGTCGAACAACCGCGACGTGTGGTGGGACAACCATATGGCCGCGCACCTGGGCTACGAGCCCCAGGATAGCTCTGAAGAATTTCGCGCCAAGATCGACGCCCAGCCGCCATATGCCCCCAACGATCCGGCGGGCATCTACCACGGCGGCGCATTCGTAGAGGCGGGCCCGTTCGAAGACTGACCTGACCCAACGCCGAACCGCGAACAACAACAAAGAGAATCGCAATGGCCAGCCAAGCAGAACTCATCTTAGACGCGCAGAACGCCACCGGCGAAAGCCCGGTCTGGGTGGCAGCGGAACAGGCGCTCTACTGGGTCGACATCCCCAATCGTCAGCTCCTGCGCTGGACGGCCGCCGATAACCAGGTCACGCGCTGGACCGGCGAACAGATGATCGCCTGCATTGCCCGCCGCAGCGGCCAGGGCAACCGCTGGGTCGCAGGCATGGAAAGCGGCGTGTTCGACGTCGTCCCGCAGGATGACGGCACTCTGGCCGCCAGCCCCGTCGCCTCGGTTGAGCATGCCCAGGGCGGCATGCGCTTCAACGACGGGCGCTGCGACCGCCAAGGACGTTTCTGGGCCGGCACCATGGTCATGGACATGGGCGCCGGGGTAGCGGCCGGCGCGCTCTATCGAATCGACGGTGCCTCGGACGACGACACCCTCTCCGCGCAACTGAGCGGCTTCATCGTGCCCAACGGCCTGGGCTTCAGCCCCGACGGCCGCACCCTGTATCTCTCCGATTCGCACCCCAGCGTGCAGAAGATATGGGCTTTCGATTACGACACCGACAGCGGCACGCCGAGCAATCGCCGGCTGTTCGTCGACATGAACGAGCACCCTGGCCGGCCGGACGGCGCCGCGGTGGATGCCGACGGCTGCTACTGGATCTGCGGCAACGATGCCGGGCTCGTCCATCGCTTCACGCCGGACGGCCGCCTCGACCGCTCCCTCGCCGTGCCGGTCAAGAAGCCGGCCATGTGCGCCTTCGGCGGCAGCCGCCTCGACACCCTCTTCGTCACTTCCATCCGGCCCGGTGGCGATCTTTCCGATCAGCCGCTGGCGGGCGGCGTGTTCGCCCTCCACCCGGGCGTCACCGGACTGGAGGAACCTTTTTTCCGCTGACCCGTGTTCCAACCGAGGCAGGGCTGTTCCGGCCGCTACCTTGATGCTCGCAACGCTGCACACCAAACAACAACAAGATGGAGATTCACATGAACTTCAAACGCAAGTTGCTCCTTGCCGCCCTCCCCTTCGCCTTCTGCCTGTCCGGGCTGGCACAGGCCGACATGACCCTGAAGATCGCCGAGATCCACCCGGCCGGCTATCCGACGGTCGTTTCCCAGGAAAACATGGGTAAGGCCATCGAAAAGGCGACCAACGGCGAGCTCAAATTCCGAATGTTCTCCGGCGGCGTGCTCGGCTCCGAAAAGGAAGTGGTCGAGCAGGTACAGATCGGCGCAGTGCAGATGACCCGCGTCAGCCTCGGCACACTCGGCCCCGTGGTCCCGGACGTGAACGTGTTCAACATGCCGTTCGTGTTCCGCGATCACGACCACATGCGCAAGGTTATCGACGGTGAAATCGGCCAAGAGATCCTCGACAAGATCACCAACTCCGAATTCAACATGGTCGGCCTGGCGTGGATGGATGGCGGGGTACGTAACCTCTACACCAAGAAGCCGGTGCGCAGCCTCGAAGACCTCAAGGGCATGAAGATCCGCGTGATCGGCAACCCGATGTTCATCGAGACATTCAACGCCCTGGGCGCCAACGGCATCGCCATGGACACCGGCGAAATCTTCAGCGCCTTGCAGACCGGCGTGATCGACGGCGCCGAGAACAACCCGCCGACCATGCTCGAGCACAACCACTTCCGTAATGCCAAGTACTACACGCTGACCGGGCATTTGATCCTTCCCGAGCCGATCGTGATCTCCAAGGCGACCTGGAACAAGCTCACCCCCGAGCAGCAGGAGATCGTCAAGAAGTACGCCAAGGAAGCCCAGTTCGAAGAACGCCGGCTGTGGGACGAAAAATCGGCGGCAAGCGAGACGAAGCTCAAGGAAGCCGGTGTCGAGTTCATCGAAGTCGACAAGAAGCCCTTCTTCGACGCCACCGCGCCGATTCGTGAAAAGTACGGCGCGCCTTACGCCGAGCTGATCAAGCGGATCGAAGCGGTCGAGTAAAAAAACTCTGAAGAACCCCGCGGCGGTCAGCATGAGCTGGTCGCCGCGCTCGCGGTGAAGTCTCATGAAAAACACGATTCTGCGCATCAACGACGTGATCTACATGGCCTGTATCTGGGTCGCCGGGCTATCGGTCGCGGTCATGTCCCTGATCATTCCCTGGGGCATCTTTGCGCGTTACGTCCTTGGTTCCGGGGCCGGCTGGCCCGAACCGGTGGCGATTCTGCTGATGGTCCTGTTCACCTTCATCGGGGCAGCGGCGAGCTATCGCGCCTGCGCCCACATGGCCGTGAGCATGTGTACCGATCGACTGCCTGCCTCGATGCAGGGCGCGGTCACCGTGCTGGTTCAGATACTGATGGCGATCATCTGCCTGTTCATGGTCATCTGGGGCACCAAGCTGTGCATGGCGATGTGGAACCAGTTCATGAGCACACTGCCGACGCTGCGCGTGGGCATCACCTACTCACCCATTCCGATCGGGGGCTTTCTGACCCTGATCTTCATTCTCGAAAGACTCTTTCTCGGAGACCAGAGCCAACGCCGCGCGGTCAATTTCGAGCTGGTGGAAGACAGCAAGGAGGCCGTGTAAATGGACGCTCTCATTCTGCTCGGCAGTTTCGCCGTACTGATCATGGTGCGCATGCCGGTGGCGTATGCGCTGGGCCTGTCGGCCCTTATCGGCGCCTGGTACATCGACATCCCCTTCGATGCGGTGATGATCCAGATCGCCGGCGGCATCAACAAATTCTCGCTGCTGGCCATTCCCTTCTTCGTGCTGGCCGGCGCGATCATGGCCGAGGGCGGCATGTCCCGCCGTCTGGTGGCCTTCGCCGGGGTGCTGGTCGGATTCGTCCGCGGCGGCCTGTCGCTGGTCAATATCATGGCCTCGACCTTCTTCGGTGCCATTTCCGGCTCGTCCCTGGCCGATACTGCGTCGGTGGGTTCGGTGCTGATTCCGGAGATGGAGAAGAAAGGCTACCCGCGCGAGTTCTCCACCGCGGTCACCGTCAGCGGCTCGGTACAAGCCCTGCTCACCCCGCCCAGCCATAATTCGGTGCTCTATTCGCTGGCCGCTGGCGGCACGGTATCGATCGCCTCGCTGTTCGTCGCCGGCATCGGCCCGGGCCTGCTGCTCAGCGCGGTGATGATGACCCTGTGTCTGATCTTCGCCAAGAAACGCAATTACCCCAAGGGCGAGGTCATTCCGCTCAAGCAGGCACTGAAGATCTGCGTCGAGGCCATGTGGGGCCTGATGACCATGGTGATTATCCTCGGCGGGATTCTGTCGGGCATTTTCACCGCGACCGAGTCAGCCGCCATCGCGGTGGTCTGGGCTTTCTTCGTGACCATGTTCATCTACCGCGACTACAAGTGGCGTGACCTGCCCAAGCTGATGCACCGCACAGTGCGCACGCTGTCGATCGTGATGATCCTGATCGCCTTCGCCGCCAGCTTCGGCTACATCATGACGCTAATGCAGATCCCCTCGAAGATCACCACCGCGTTCCTGACCTTGTCGGACAACCGCTACGTGATCCTCATGTGCATCAACTTCATGCTGCTGGCACTGGGCACGCTGATGGACATGGCGCCGCTGATCCTGATCCTCACGCCCATCCTGATGCCCGTGATCACCGGCATCGGCGTCGACCCGGTACACTTCGGCATGATCATGCTGGTGAATCTGGGTATCGGGCTGATTACCCCGCCGGTGGGTGCTGTGCTCTTCGTGGGCGCGGCGATCGGCAAGGTGAGCATCGAAAGCACCGTCAAGGCGCTGCTGCCCTTCTACGCCGCGCTGTTCATGGTACTGATGGCCGTCACCTACATTCCGGCCATCTCGCTGTGGCTGCCCAACCTGGTGCTGTAACGCGCTGAGCCGCACGTAGGCCCCACCTCCCCGCTCCCGCTTGTTCACGCAGGCGGGAGCGGTGCGCTTTACCCCATGTCAAAGCTTCGATTTTTCAGTCAAAAAGCAGGTTCCATGACGCTGCCCACTCCTTTTCCTCGTCACATCGCCGTTCTCGTTCTGCTCTGCCTGGGCTGTTCCTTCGCCGGCAACCACGTCGCCGCACGGGTCGCCTTCGATAGCGGCGCCGGTGTCCTGCTAGCCATTCTTTGCCGTTCGGGCGGTACCTTGCTGGTGCTCACTGCGCTGGTGATCTGGCAACGCCAGCCGTTGCGACTGCCTCCTGGCACCGGACGGTGGCAATTGCTGCTGGGCCTGCTGATCGCGATCCAGAGTCTGTGTCTCTATTCGGCCGTGGCACGGATTCCGGTGGCGCTGGCGTTGCTGGTGGCCAACGTGTTTCCGATCCTGTTGGCGCTGCTCACCTGGGCGCTGGGTGGGCCGCGCCCCACCGCGCGCGCCTCGTTGATCATGGGTCTGATTCTGGTGGGCCTGGCCTTCGCCCTGGATGTTCCGTCGCGTCTGGGCGACGGCGCGCCGGTTGGCGACGACTGGGCGCTGGGCATCGGACTGGCGTTCTGCGGCGCCAGCGTCTTCGCCTGCGCCCTGTGGATCACCGATCACAAGCTGTCCACGCTACGCGGCTCGGTACGCAGCATGCTGACCATGGCGATCGTCTTCTCCAGCGCCAGCGTGGCCGGGTACAGCGGACTGTTGCCCGGCGGGCTCGACCTGCCCGGCAGCGACTCCGGCTGGTTGGCGCTGTGTCTGCTGGTGGTGCTCTACGGCGCCGCGTTCATCACGCTGTTCGTCTGCGTGCCGCGACTGGACATGGCACGCAACGCCCCGGTGATGAACATCGAGCCAGTGGCGACGCTGCTGATGGGCTGGGTGGTGCTGGGCCAGATGCTCAGCCCGATCCAGATGTTCGGCGGGCTGATTGTCGTCATCGGGATCGTCATCCTGACCTCGCGCAAGGCTTGAGGATGATGATCGATCGCGGACAGGCCACACCGCGAATAGGCCGCTGAGCCTCGCGGCAGTCGCTAACTCACGCAAGGCCCATTTCGGGCCTGTCTTTACTCGCTCTCCGCCTCTGCCTCTTCATGGGCCTGACGCAGGCGTTCGCGGCTGTTGGTCAGGTGCAGGCGCATGGCGGCACGCGCGGCATCGGAATCCTGACGAGCGATGGCGCTGTAGATCTCTTCATGTTCGCGGCTCAGACGGCCGAGGTAGTGCTGCTGGTCATCGTGCACCAGCCGCGCCGAGTTGAGCCGCGCACGCGGAATGATCGCGGTGCCCAGGTGCTTCATGATGTCGGTGAAGTAGCGGTTGTCGGTGGCTTCGGCGATCTGCTGATGAAACTGGAAATCGGAAACCACGGCATCGCTCGAATGCGCCACGCTGTCGTTGAGCGTATCGAGGAACTTGCGCATCTCGGTGAGCTGTTCGGGGGTGCGCCGCTGCGCCGCCAGCCCGGCGGACTCCACCTCCAGGCTGATGCGCAGTTCGAGGATCGACAGCACGTCGCGCAGGGTGACGATGGTTGCCGGATCGATGCGCAGGCCCGTGGTGCTGGGCGTATCCAACACGAAGGTGCCGATGCCGTGGCGTGTTTCCACGAGTCCGGAGGCCTGCAACCGGGAGATCGCCTCGCGCACCACGGTGCGGCTGACGCCCTGCGCCTGCATGATCGCCGACTCGGTCGGCAGCTTCTCGCCGCGCTTGATGTGGCCGTCGCGTATCTGCTGCGAAAGCTCAATGACCAGCTCCTGAGCCAGGCTGCGGTGCTTGCGGCGCACTCTTGGCTGCGGTGGGCTCGAGTTGTCCATATCGGCGGCGGTTCCGGAAGAAGGAAAGTCTGGCATCTTATCCCATCCAGTTGTACGACAACATCCCTCTGGATGTTGTCGAGCGTATCGACAGCGTGACCGGCTCGTCAGGGCTGCAGTGTCGCCTGATGGTCGTTGGCCTGGCGCCAGGCCAACTCGTTGGTGATGGTTGCGAGCGGCGCCAGCATGCCGAAGTCGAACGGGGTCATGGCCACGCCCCGCTCGACGCGAAGTGGCCAGTCATGATTGGCCAGCGCGGCCTTGCCAACCGCTACCAGATCTGCCTCGCCACGCTCGATCAACCCCTGCGCCTGCTCGCCCGTGGCAATCCCGCCATTGCCTATGACCGGTACCGCGGCGCTCGCCTTGGCCAGGGCGCAGAGGCTGGGGCCTTCGCCAAAGGCAGGTGCGCTAGCGTCAGGCTCGCTGATGTGCAGGTAGTCGAGCCCGGCATTGGCCAGGGTCGCCAGACGAATCTTGGCTTCCTCGACACCGCCGTCCCACTTGAGCTGGCTGTTGGTCACCATCGCCTGGGACAGACGCAGCCCGACCACGAAGTCCTCGCCCACGGCCTTGCGCACCTCACGGATGACCGTCAACGGCAGGCTCAGGCGCGCCTTGAAGTCACCGCCCCAGCGATCGCTGCGCTGGTTGAATTCGACACTCATGAATTCGTGCAACAGGTAGCCGTTGGCACCATGCAACTCGACGCCGTCGAAACCGGCATCGCGCGCATGGATCGCCGCCTGGGCGAAGCCTGCGATTGCCTGCTGGATTTCCTCCTCGGTCATCTCGGCCGGTACCGCGTAAGGCCCTTCACCACCGTAGAAGCTCAGTTGGGTGCCGGCTGGCTGCACGGCCGAAGGCGCGACGCGGCGTGCGTGGTGAAGATTGCCCTGGGTCTGGCCGCCAGCATGCATCAGCTGCGCGATAAAGGCGGCGCCGGCGTTGTGCACCGCCTCCACGGTCAGTTTCCAGCTGTCGCGATGGGCCTCGGTGGCCAGCCCCGGCTGGTTGAAATAGCCCTGGCTGTATTCCGTATCGGTGTAGATGCCCTCGCTGATCAACAGGCTGAAGCCACCCTTGGCGAAGGCGCTGTAGTAGCTGAGCATCAGGTCGTTGGCACGGCCTTCGGGCTCGGCGCTGACCCGAGTCATGGGTGCCAGCACGGCGCGGTTGCGCAACCTGAGGTGCTTGAGTTCGAAGGGGGCGAGCAAAGGGTGCATGGGAATCCTCGTCTGGTACGCGGCGGGCGTGTCTAGTGTCTGAGGCCGAGGTCGCCGATGAGTTCGCCCGTCGAGGCTAAAGTCCAAGCGCCCCACGCCGTGGCGGACGCTAGACTCGACGCTTTGCCATGCCGAGCACCCAATGCCTGCCACGCGCATCCTGCTGCTGACCACCCTGGCCATGCTGGCCTTCACCGGCAACTCGCTGCTCTGCCGGATCGCCCTGCGCGACACCGCCATCGACGCCTCCAGCTTCACCGCCGTGCGCCTGGTCTCCGGCGCGCTGGTACTGTGGGCGCTGGTCCGCCTGCGCGCCCGGCAGCCGCTGGGGGGCAGCTGGCCGGGGGCACTGTCGCTGTTCGTCTATGCCGCCGGCTTTTCCTTCGCCTACCGGGAGCTTGCCGCCGGAACCGGCGCGTTGCTGCTGTTCGGTGCCGTTCAGCTGTGCATGCTGTCGATCGGCTGGCTGCGCGGGGAGCGGCTGACCGGCCTGCAAAGCCTGGGATTGCTGCTGGCGCTGGCGGGAATGATCACCCTCCTGCTACCGGGCGCCAGCGCACCGCCACTGGGCGCCGCCTTGCTGATGGTGCTCGCCGGGGCGGGATGGGGCATCTATTCGCTGCTCGGACGCGGCGCCGGCGACCCGCTGTCCGCCACGGCGGGCAACTTCGTCCGGGCTATTCCACTGGCCCTGGTGCTTGCACTGGTACTGCTGCCAACGCTGCGCTGGGACATGCCCGGTCTAGTCTACGCCGTGCTTTCCGGCGCCCTCACCTCCGGCCTCGGCTACGCCATCTGGTACAGCGCCCTGCCCGGACTCGGTGCCCTGCAGGCCGCCACCGTACAGCTCAGCGTGCCGGTACTCACCGCCCTGGCCGGCAGCCTGCTGCTGGCCGAAGCGCTGACACTGCGGCTGCTGCTGGCCGCGATTGCCGTGCTCGGCGGCATCGCCTTGGTACTGCAGGTACGCCGCACCGCTAGCCGCTAGCTTGCCACCGCCGCCGGCGGCTCTCGGCACCCGATTGCCGTAGTCAGAAGTCGTAGGTCAGGGTCGCCATGACGTTGCGCGCCTCGCCGTAGTAGCACTGGTTGAGGCTGTTACAGGCCGCCACGTATTTCTCGTCGGTCAGGTTGTTCAGGTTCAGCCGCACCCCGAGGCCGTCCAGACCGACACGGGACAGGTCGTAGCCGAGCATGGCGTCGAACAGGGTGTAGGACGGAATGCGCAGGGTGTTCTCCGCATCCGCCCAGCTCTTGCCGAAATAGCGCGCGCCGGCACCGATCTGCAGGCCTGCCAAAGGACCGTTGGACAAGGTGTAGTCACCCCACAGCGAGGCCATGTTGCGCGCGACCGCATTGGGCGTGTTGCCGCGGTTGTTCACGCCGGCCGTCCCCACGTAGTCCTTGCTGTACTCCACATCCAGGTAGGTGTAGCTCGCCAGCACGTTGAGGTCCCGAACCGGACTGACGCGCGCCTCCAGCTCGACGCCGCGGGAGGTGATCTCGCCCACCGAGCGGAAGAAGCTTTCGTTGGAATCCTTGCTCGACAGGTTCGACTGCTTCAGGTCGAACAGCGAGAGGGTGTACAGGTCGTCCGTTCCGAGCGGCTGATATTTGAGGCCCACCTCCACCTGCTCGCCTTCGGTCGGATCGAGCAGTGTGATGTCATAGGCGCTGCCGTCGAAGTTGTAGGCACCGGTGGCGTTGGGGTTGAACGATTCCGAATAGCTGACATACGGCGACAGCCCGTTATCGAACGCGTAGAGCACACCGACCCGGCCGGTGAACTGCTCCAGCTTGGAGCGATCGGACTGATCGCCGTAGAGCGACTCCGTCTGCCTGAACGAGACATCCACCCAGTCTTGCCGCACGCCGAGCGAGAACCGCCAGTTTTGCAGGCTGATCAGGTCCTGCAGGTACAGGCCGGTCTGCTCCAGCTCGCGCGATTCGTCGTACTGGTGGTAGAACGCCAGGTTGCCGGGGTTGGCGACACCGGTGTAGGGGTTGATGCTGCCGACGCCCGTTGCGGCGTCGTAGTTGACCTTGGCCTTGCGCCGCTGATAGTCCAGGCCGGTGACCAGCGTATGGCTCAGGGCACCGGTATCGAAAAGGAACTGGAGCTGATTATCCAGCGTCCAGGCGTGCAGCACCTCATCGGCGCCGGTGTGATAGCGATCCAGCTCGTCGGCGGTGAGATAACCGTACTGGTAGACCTGACCGGACTCGACCGTCGAATCCAGGTACTGGAAATTCTGCCGCGCGGACACCACGTCGTTGAAGCGGTGCTCGAGCTGGTAGCCGATCATCTGCTGGGCGCGCTCGAACTTCTCGTAGGCCTCATCGCCCTCGAAGAAGCTGCGCGAGATGCGCCGGCCATTGTGGGAGGTGACGGTGCCGTCGGCCGGCAGGCCGCCGTGATAGCCGCTTTCCGGGTCACGCTGGAGCATCGCCAGCAAGGTCAGTCGGGTGTCTTCGCCAAGGTTGACGGCCAACGAAGGCATCAGTGCGTAACGCTTTTCCTCGACGCCGTCGACCTGGTTGTCGGCGTCCTTGACGACCCCGACCAACCGATAGGCCAGGCGCTGCTCCTCATCCAGTGGGCCGGTGAAGTCGAAAGCGGCCTGCTTGTAATCGTCGCTGCCATAGGAAAGCTGAAGCTGGCGACGGGTCTCGTACTGCGGCTTCTTGGTGGTCATCGCCACCAGCCCACCCGGCAGGCTGCGGCCATAGAGCACCGAAGACGGGCCCTTGAGCACGTCGATCCGCTCGATGAAATAAGGGTCGACCTGAAGGCTGCTATAGGTCCCGCTGTCGCCGAGCAGCTTCTGTCCGTCGAGGTAGAGGTTGTCCACCGAGCCGTCCGTGATCCCCCGCATGGCCACGTAGTCGTAGCGGGTCGTCGCGCCGTACGGCGTGCTCATCAGGCCGGGCGTGTAGCGCAGCGCCTGGGCGACAGTGCGCGAACCCTGGTCATCCATCTGCTGGCGGGTGACGACCGAGACCGTCTGTGAGGTTTCGGCCAGGGGCATGCTGGTCTTGGTGGCCACGCTGCTATGGGTCGCGTTGTAGCCGTCCATCTCGCCCAGGGCATTGCCCAGGGCGAACCCCTGCACGACCATCGGTTCCAGTTCGGCTGCCGCCTGCGCCGCAGACGTCGGCGCCGGCCTCAGGGAATAGTTGCCCTGCCCGTCTCGCGTGGCCTGCAGGCCGGAGCCCCGCAACAAGGCGGCAAAACCTTCATCGATGCCGTACTGGCCGCTCAGCCCGGGCGACTGCAACCCGCGGACCAGCTCGCCATTGACCGACAGCAGCACGCCGGCCTCGCCGGCGAACCGGCTCAGCGCCCCCGAGAGAGACCCGGCGGGAATCTCGTAGCTGCGCTGCGCCTGGCGGATCTGGTTCGGCTCGGCCGCGACGGCAAGCGAAGGGGGCAGCGCAGCCAAAGGCAGGGCCAGCAATGCGGCGCGGACGGCCAAGGCGAGGGAGCGCTGTCTGATGGGGTTGAATGGCTTACGGGCGTTACGCATGGCGAATCCTTCTGTTTCCATGGGCGGGTGCGAAGACCTTTGCGCCTATTGCCCCTCTGGAAACGGAAAAGGGAACTGCGAATACGAATATTTCGCGTAGTGTTCGTTCAGCCCTGGTGTAGCTCGGCGCGCGGCTCGAGGGTGATCCACCAGCGCGTGTGGCGATGAACCCGTACCGGCAGCGTCGAGGCCAGCGCCGCGAGAATCCGCTCGGTATCGCCCAACGGGAACGCGCCCACCACCGGCAGGCCGGCAACCTGTGGATCGCATGCGAGGTAACCGCGGCGGTAGCGTGAAAGCTCGTCAATGAAGTCGCCCAGACGGATGCTGTCGGCCAGCAGCACGCCATCGACCCAGGCCTGCCGGGCCTGTTGCAGCGGCTCGCTGGCCGACACCCTGACGCTGTCGAAGCGGGCCTGCTCGCCCGCCCGCAGCCAGGTGCCGCTGGCGGCCTCGTAGGGCATCACCTCCACCGCTCCGCTGAAGACGCCCAGTTGCGTCCGGCCCGATCTCTGGCGCACCGCGACCCTGCCCTGTGCCTCGGGACGCACCCAGCCCTGCGCCGACTCCAGCCTGAACGGCGGGCTGCCGGCGGCGGGGTCGATCAGGACCTCACCACGGTGCAGCCGCAAGTGCCGCGTCGCCGCGTCGAAATCGGCGGCGGTATCGGTGTTCAGCCACAGGTGCGAACCGTCCGCCAGCCGCAGGTCGCGCACCTCGCCGACACCGCTGCGCAGCGAGGCCGACCATTCGCGCCAGGGCAACGCACCGACGCCACCCATGCCCAGGGCGCCGCCACCTACCAGCAGCGCGAGGATCTTCAGGGCCTGCCGACGGCTCGCCTGCCCGCCGTGCAGTCTCGCACCGGCCTCACGCGCCGCCGGGTCGAGGGCAAGGCGCTCGAACCGGCCGCTGATGCGTTCGACCCGCTGCCAGGCGAGCGCATGCGCCGGTTCATCGAGCCAGCGCCGCCAGGCCAGCCGGTCAGCCTCGCTGACGTCCCCCGAGCCCAGTATCGAGAACCACCGGGCCGCCTCTTCGAGTACGCGCAAGTCGGTACTCATGAGGCGTCCTGCAGGGCCAGGCAATGCAGCATGGCCTGCGCCATGTACTTCTTGACCATCCGCTCGGAAACCCCCAGCGCCTCGCCAATGGCGGCATAGGTGAGCCCCTGCAGCTGGGACATGAGAAAGGCGCGCCGCACCCGGTCCGGCAAGCGGGCCAGCATGGCGTCCACCTCGAGCAGGGTCTCGACGATCAGCGCGCGGGTCTCCGGAGAGGGCGCCACCTGTTCGGGCTGCAGGGCCAGCGCCTCGAGGTAGGCCAGCTCGATCTGCCGGCGCCGCCAATGGTTGGCAAGCAAGCCCTTGGCGATGGTGTGCAGGTAGGCGCGCGGCTCGCGGATCGAGGCAACGTCCTGATCCCTGGCAAGAATGCGTACGAAGGTATCCTGGGCCAGATCGGCCGCGTGATGCGAACAGCCGAGATGCCGCCTCAGCCAGCCCTGCAGCCAGCCGTGGTGGTCGCTGTAGAACCGGTGCAGCTGCTGCTGTCTGAGGATGCCATCGCCTGCCATGATCTGCCCTCGCACGGAGGACGAGAATGCTAACGCTTCTCAACACCATGCACCAGGCATTGCAACTCAGCTTTCGATCAATGCCTGAATGCGCCGCGCCAGTACGTCGAGCGCGAAAGGCTTGGTAATCAGCTCCATATTGTGGTCCAGGAAGCCGCTGGCCACTGCAGCGTTTTCCGCGTAGCCGGTCATGAACAGCACTTTGAGCCCGGGCCTGGCCAGGCGCCCGGCATCGGCGACCTGACGACCGTTGAGCCCCGGCAGGCCGATATCGGTCACGAGCAGGTCGATGCGCTGCGAGCCGTTGAGGACCGCCAGCCCCGAAGGGCCGTCGGACGCTTCGAGCGAGGCGTACCCCAGGTCGCGCAGCACCTCCACGATGAGCCCGCGTACCACCGGCTCGTCCTCAACCACCAGTACCACTTCGTTTTCGCCGGTGGCGGCCAGTGCTTGCTGATCGTCCTCGTCATGTTCCTCGATGCCGCCCTCGTCGCGATAACGCGGGAGGTAGAGCTTTACTGAGGTGCCCTGCCCCACTTCGCTGTAGATCACCGCATAGCCTTCTGACTGCCGCGCAAAGCCGTAGATCATCGACAGACCCAGGCCGGTACCTTGCCCGGTCGGCTTGGTGGTGAAGAAAGGGTCGAAGGCCCGCTCGATGATCTCAGGGGCCATGCCGACACCGGTGTCGGTAACGCTCATGCAGACGTACTGCCCAGCGCTGACCTCATGGTGCCTGGCGGCATAGGCCGAATCCAGGTGTGCGTTGCAGGTCTCGACGATCAGCTTGCCGCCGTCGGGCATGGCATCGCGTGCGTTGATCGCTAGGTTGAGCAGCGCACTTTCCAGCTGATTGGGGTCGCACAGGGTCTGCCAGAGTCCGGCCGAGAGCACCAGCTCGACCTCAATCAGCTCGCCCATGGTGCGGTGCAGCAGGTCTTCCATCGAGGAGACCAGGTGATTGGCGCGCACAGGCTTGGGGTCCAGCGGTTGGCGACGGGAGAAGGCCAGCAGTCGGTGAGTCAGGGCGGCGGCACGTTTCGCTGACGTCATGGCACTGCCGACGAAGCGCTCGAGTTCGCCCGTTCGGCCTTGCAACAGTCGCGTCTGCATCAAATCCAGCGACCCGGTGATCCCCTGCAGGAGGTTGTTGAAGTCATGGGCAATACCGCCGGTGAGCTGGCCGACCGCTTCCATCTTCTGTGCCTGCCGCAACGCCTCCTCGGTGCGACGCAGGGTCTCCGCAGCCTGCTTCTCGGCCGTCACGTCGCGGCCGATGGCATGGATCAGCCCAGCTCCGGGTACTGCCGTCCAAGAAAGCGCTATGTAACTGCCGTCGCGATGCCGGTAGCGATTTTCAAATCGAAGAGTCGTCACCCCCTGTTCCAGCGAGCCAACCTCGGCAAGCGTTGCCGGCAGGTCGTCGGGATGCACATAGTCCAGGAACATCGCGCCGAGAAGCTCGCTCTCGTCGCGTCCGAGCATGGTCGACCATGCCGGGTTGACCGCCTCGATGACCCCATCGAAGCGCGCCACCAGCATCAGATCGGTAGACAGGGTCCAGATGCGGTCACGATCAGTGCGCAACGCAGTTTCCATTATCTTGCGTTCATGGATGTCGTTGTTGCTGCCCAACCAGGCGACCACATCTCCGGCCTCATCGCGCACCGGCAGAGCACGTATGAGGAACCATCGATATGCGCCGTCGGAGCGCTGCAACCGCGCCTCGGTTTCGTAAAGCAGTCCCCCGGCGCGAGCCACGGCCCAGACGTCGAGCAGCATCTGCCTATCATCCGGGTGGATGATTTCGACCCAACCGAAGGGCAATGCTTCCTGCGTCGACCGGCCGGTATATTCCAGCCAGCGTTCATTCAGGTAGCTCAACGAACCGTCAGGATTGCCGAGCCAGATCATCGAAGGCCCAAGATTGGCGAGCTGCCGGAAACGCGCTTCGCTCGCTTTCAAACGCAACTCGTTGGCGCGCAGCGCGTGCTCGGCCTCTTTAGCCTGGGTAACGTCGTGCCCCTGGACAAAAATGCCCTTTACCTCGCCGTCCGCATCCGTAATCGGCTGATAGACCAAGTCCAAGTACCGCTGCTCGCGCGCGGCTTCCGGCGTACGCTGGATCAACAGCGGGTAACCGTGGGCGATAAACGCCTCGCCGCTGAGGTACACCTCGTCCAGCAGGTCGAAGAACGCTTGATCGGCCACGTCCGGAAGCGCCTCACGTACCGTACGGCCCAGCACCTGGCGGTGACCGATGAGCTGCTGATAGGCCTGGTTCACCAGCTCGAACTCGTGATCCGGACCGCGCAGCACTGCCATGAATCCAGGCGCCATTTCGAACAACGCGCGCAGCCGATCGCTTTCCTCGGCGAGCCGGGAGTTGAGCCTGGCGACGGCCTGCTTCTCCAGCCGAAGCACGTCGTTGACACGCTGCAGCGCCGCTTCCGCACTCACACGTTCTATCGAAGCCCAGGCACGGTCGACTACTTCGCGCAGAAGTTCGACCTCGCTGTCATGCCATTTTCGAGGATGGTGCTGGGTCACGAAGAGAATGGCGGATAGCCTGCCCTGTTTGATCACCGGCAGGTGAAGCAAGGCAGTTACTCCGATGTCCTCGAATTCCTTAGGGCACGTGGCGGTTCGCGGATCAAGCGCCACATCATCCACGCTCACAACATCACCGTTGAGCAGACTAGCGAAGAATGCATCACCAAACTTCGGCATGTAATGCCTTCCGGCGATGGAGGACACTCCAGGGCCGCACCAGTCTCGCTCGATCAGCGCCCAGTTGCCGGCATCTACTACGGCAAAACCCGCACGAGAAGCCCCAAGGGTGCGCCCGACAATCTCCGCCGCCGCATGGGATATCTCCGCCACATTCCGAAGCTCGCGCAGCCGCTCGCTGAGTTCCAGCAAGGCGGCTTCACGGCGTTGCCCACGCTTGCGGCCATTGATGTTGCGGTAGAAGACCGCCAGCCCCTCGTCGATAGCGTAAGCGCGGATCTCCAGCCAAACGTCCTTGTCAGGCGAGACGAAGTGGTAATCGAATTCAGTTGTCCCCCGTTCGGCCATTGCCTTGCGATAGCGCAGTTCCAGCTCGGTGCCGCGGGTATTCGGCCAAACCTGCCAATGGTCCTGGCCAATCAGCTGTTCAGGAGGCCGGCCATCGCCCCGCAAGGCCGCATCGTTCATGCGGATAATGCGATAGTTTCTGTCCAGCACTAGGAAGGCCTCGCCCATGCCCTCAAGCACATTGCGAGCTCGTGCCTCGCTAGCGACCAGTGCACGCTCGGCCAGAATCCCAGCGGTGGTTTCGGTACAGGCGCAGAACAGGCCTGCCACCTGCCCCTGCTCATCACGGATCGGACTGTAGGAGAATGTGAAATAAGCTTGCTCGGGGAATCCGTTGCGCATCATCAACAGCGGCAGGTCCTGCGACCAAGTGCCTGCCCCAGAAAGCGCCTGTTCGACTAGCGGCTCGATGTCGTCCCAGATCTCCGACCACAAATCGGCAAAGCGCTGCCCCAGCGCGCCCTCGGCTTTGGCACCGAGTACGGCGGCATATGCCTGGTTATGGATGAATACCAAGTCCGGCCCCCAGGCGAGGAACATCTGGTGACGCGAAGCCAGCACGATCGCGACTGCGGTACGCAGGGACTGAGGCCAGTGCTCAAGGGGCCCCAGTGGATTGTTCGACCAGTCGACTGCGAGCATCGGCTCTACCATCGCCCCGCCATCACGCAAAAAAACCGGCACGGCCGACTCGGATACCTCAGCTGTCATCACCACCTCGTCTTGCATATCGCCGATGACACGGCGCACCGAACTTAGACCCGGTCCCGTCAAGATGATCCATTTCACATAAGCGGGCCAGCGACACACGACGAGCACTCGCCGGTGCGTTTCGGTATAGCCACAGAACCGAAGCGCCTTCGCCGCGTCTATTCCTCCTGTGCCGCCATCGGTCTGCTTCTAAGAGAAACGCAATGAACGTCACCCACGGAGTGGTGTTGCTAGCGCGCAGCGGGTATGCCGCCCGCGGCGTCGTGTATGTGATCATCGGAATATTCGCTTTCACCGCCGCCCTGGGCTCGGGGCGCACCGTTGACAGCAAAGGCGCTGTCGAGCAACTGCTGTCGCAGCCTTTCGGTACCGCCCTGCTCTGGCTGTTGGTCATCGGCCTGTTGGCGCATGTCATCTGGCGGCTGACCCAGGCGATCGGTGATACCGACCGCCACGGCACCGGTGCCAAGGGCTTGCTGGTGCGTGCCGGCTTGATCGGCAGCGGCATCACCAATCTGCTGCTGGCGCTGTTCGCCCTGGGCGTTCTGGGAAGCGATCTGGCCTCACTGACAGGTGACGGCTCAGGGAGCGGCGGCGGGAACGGGGACTTTCTGTCGCGCTTTTTGGGATGGCGCAACTCCAACCTGGTGATTTATCTGCTGGCGCTGATCCCGCTGGGGGTCGGGGTCGCTCACCTGATCAAGGCCTGGCGCGGCAGTTTCGAGCGCTACTTCCAGTGCGATGAACAGAAGATGCGTCTGATCACGCCCGTGTCGCGGATCGGGCTGGTCGCGAGGGGTAGCGTCTTCCTGATCATCTCGGCGCTGCTGCTGGTGGGTGGAAACCGCTATGAGCCCACAGACCCGCCCGGGTTGAAGGAAGCGCTCCAGGCCTTACAGGGCCTACCGCTCGGCTGGTTATTGCTGGGCGCGGTCGGCCTGGGTCTACTGGCCTTCGCCCTCTATAGCTTCGCCCAGGCCCTATGGCGCAGGATCGACCTGTCCGAAGTCACCGGCTAGCTGCCTCATTGCGGCGCCAACTCGACCTGTAAAGCTCGCGGTCCCCTTCGCTACCCAAACGAAAAAGCCGACCCTGAGGTCGGCTTTTTCGAAACAGCTATCAGCCCGCCTGATACTCGCGCTCGGCCTCTTCGAAGCGCTCGACCATCGCCGACGAAGGCCCCTGGCCGATGCGGCTGAAGACCACGATAGCGAGGCTCGCCAGGATGAAGCCCGGGATGATCTCGTACAGACCCAGCCCGATGAACTGCTTCCACACCACCACGGTGACGGCTCCAACCAGCATCCCGGCCAGCGCGCCGTTGCGGGTCATGCCCTTCCACAGCAGCGAAATCAGCACCACCGGACCGAACGCCGCGCCGAAGCCGGCCCAGGCGTAGGACACCAGGCCCAACACCTTGCTCTCGGGATTCGAGGCGATACCGATGGCGATCAGTGCAATCAACAGCACCATGCCACGGCCGACCCAGACCAGCTCGGTCTGCGAAGCGCTCTTGCGCAGCATCGCCTTGTAGAAGTCCTGGGTCAGGGCGCTGGAGCTCACCAGCAGCTGCGCGCTCAGGGTGCTCATCACTGCCGCCAGTACGCCGGAGAGGATGATCCCGGCGACCCAGGGGTTGAACAGGATCTTCACCAGTTCCAGGAATACCCGCTCGCCGTTCTCGCTCACCGGGCCGGCCTGCTCCGGGTGGCCGGCGAAGTAGGCGATACCGAAGAAGCCCACCGCCACGGCGCCGGCAAGCGTCAGGATCATCCAGGCCATGCCGATGCGACGGGCGTTGGGGATGGTCCGGACCGAGTCGGCGGCCATGAAGCGCACCAGGATGTGCGGCTGGCCGAAGTAGCCCAGGCCCCAGGCCAGCAGCGAGATGATCGCCACGAAGGACAGCCCATTGAACATGTCGAAGGCGGCCGGGTTCTGGGTGGCGATGGTGTCCATCGCAGCCCCCATGTCGCCCACCGCCAGGATCACGAACACCGGGGTGATCAGCAGCGCGAAGATCATCAGCGTGGCCTGCACGGTGTCGGTCCAGCTCACCGCCAGGAAGCCGCCGATGAACACGTAGAGGATGGTCGCCGCCGCGCCGATCCACAGTGCGTATTCGTAGGGCACGCCGAAGCTGCTCTCGAACAGGCGCGCACCGGCCACCACGCCCGAGGCGCAGTAGATGGTGAAGAACACCAGGATTACCAGCGCCGAAAAGATGCGCAGCAGGCGGCTGGTGTCTTCGAAGCGGTGGGTGAAGTAATCCGGCAGTGTCAATGCGTTCTGATTGCACTCGGTGTGCACCCGCAGGCGGCCGGCGACGAACAGCCAGTTCAGCCAGGCACCGGCGATCAGGCCGATGGCGATCCAGCTCTCCGAGAGACCGGCGACGAAGATCGCACCCGGCAGGCCCATCAACAGCCAGCCGCTCATGTCGGACGCGCCGGCCGACAGCGCAGTGACGAAACTGCCCAGGCTGCGACCGCCGAGGATGTAGTCGGAGAAGTTCTTGGTGGCACGGTAGGCGACGAAGCCGATCAGGATCATCGCCACGATGTAGACCACGAACGTGATCAGAGTCGGGTTGCTAAAGTCCATGGAATTATCCTTGTTAGGCGCAGCCCGATGCCTGCTGCTGCGCTGGAACGCACGAATGTCTGACTGCCTGGCCGGAGCGGCCAAGCAATTTTGGCGCGCAAGAATACCGGCACTGGGGGATTTCCGACCAGCGCTCCCTGTATGCGGGACGGCAAACAGCTCTGAGTGGCGCGAACCTGGCGGCCATTTAACCGCGTAGTCGAATGGCTGAATACCGCGTCAGACCTCCAATGCGTTGCCCGGGGCGACAAGCCGGCTTCATCCCTCCGAAAGCCGTTGCGGCACGGACAACCGTATCGATGGTCTAGACGTTATCGACTGTCACGAAGGTGCGGTCCACGACAAACCAGGAGGTTCGCCATGATCGTCAACATCGATACCGCCACCGGCACCTGCAGCACCGTTGTCAACGAAACCACCTACCGCAGCGCCATCATGGACGTGCGCATCAGCACCGACCCGCAGGCGCGCATGTCGGTCGCGCACATCGACAGCGCCAGCGTCCATGTTGCCGAAGACGAGGCTGAACACCTGATCGCGGCGGGCGCAAAGGATGACCGGGAGAACCTGGTTGCCGACGTCTGAGCGACCGGCATGAGTCCAACCGGACGAAGGTAGAGAGAAAACCCGAGGCCGTATACCCGGCCGCGGGTTCCTGCTTGCGAAGCACGAGCAGAGTGAGGAAAGTGGCTCTGTAAAAGCTCGCGATCAAGACCGCTCCACGGCTCGCAGAGATCGCCGGAGCGACATGTTCCAGGTTTCGGGGAGTGCGTGGGAGCGGTCTTGACCGCGAACTGTGGGCTCACCACCCTCCAAAACGAAAAAAGCCGACCCTGAGGTCGGCTTTTTCGAAACAGCTATCAGCCCGCCTGATACTCGCGCTCGGCCTCTTCGAAGCGCTCGACCATGGCCGACGAAGGACCCTGGCCGATGCGGCTGAAGACCACGATGGCGAGGCTCGCCAGGATGAAGCCCGGGATGATCTCGTACAGACCCAGCCCGATGAACTGCTTCCACACCACCACGGTGACGGCTCCAACCAGCATCCCGGCCAGCGCGCCGTTACGGGTCATGCCCTTCCACAGCAGCGAAATCAGCACCACCGGACCGAACGCCGCGCCGAAGCCGGCCCAGGCGTAGGACACCAGGCCCAGCACCTTGCTCTCGGGATTCGAGGCGATACCGATGGCGATCAGTGCAATCAACAGCACCATGCCGCGGCCGACCCAGACCAACTCGGTCTGCGAGGCGCTCTTGCGCAGCATCGCCTTGTAGAAGTCCTGGGTCAGGGCGCTGGAGCTCACCAGCAGCTGCGCGCTCAGGGTGCTCATCACTGCCGCCAGTACGCCGGAGAGGATGATCCCGGCGACCCAGGGGTTGAACAGGATCTTCACCAGTTCCAGGAATACCCGCTCGCCGTTCTCGCTCACCGGGCCGGCCTGCTCCGGGTGGCCGGCGAAGTAGGCGATACCGAAGAAGCCCACCGCCACGGCGCCGGCAAGCGTCAGGATCATCCAGGCCATGCCGATGCGACGGGCGTTGGGGATGGTCCGGACCGAGTCGGCGGCCATGAAGCGCACCAGGATGTGCGGCTGGCCGAAGTAGCCCAGGCCCCAGGCCAGCAGCGAGATGATCGCCACGAAGGACAGCCCATTGAACATGTCGAAGGCGGCCGGGTTCTGGGTGGCGATGGTGTCCATCGCAGCCCCCATGTCGCCCACCGCCAGGATCACGAACACCGGGGTGATCAGCAGCGCGAAGATCATCAGCGTGGCCTGCACGGTGTCGGTCCAGCTCACCGCCAGGAAGCCGCCGATGAACACGTAGAGGATGGTCGCCGCCGCGCCGATCCACAGTGCGTATTCGTAGGGCACGCCGAAGCTGCTCTCGAACAGGCGCGCGCCGGCCACCACGCCCGAGGCGCAGTAGATGGTGAAGAACACCAGGATCACCAGCGCCGAAAAGATGCGCAGCAGGCGGCTGGTGTCTTCGAAGCGGTGGGTGAAGTAGTCCGGCAGTGTCAATGCGTTCTGGTTGCGCTCGGTGTGCACCCGCAGGCGGCCGGCCACGAACAGCCAGTTCAGCCAGGCCCCGGCGATCAGGCCGATGGCGATCCAGCTCTCCGACAGGCCGGAGACGAAGATGGCGCCGGGCAGGCCCATCAGCAGCCAGCCGCTCATGTCGGACGCGCCGGCCGACAGCGCGGTGACGAAACTGCCCAGGCTGCGACCGCCCAGGATGTAGTCGTCGAAATTCTTGGTGGCACGGTACGCGATGAAGCCGATCAGGATCATCGCGCCGATGTAGACCAGGAAGGTGATGAGTGTGGGTGTACTGATGCTCATTGTGTTCCCTCGTTAGTTGTTGTCGATGGGTGCGAGGGAAGCCCCGAACCCACCTGGCAGAGGGCGATGGCCATGACGCCATCACCGGGCGACGAACCAGAACCGGCTCGTCAGTGGCGCAAGAGCGATACGCCAACTGTTCGTGTTGTTGTACGTCGCCGGCAGCCGAATCGACTGCCGGCTGGTGCACCCGTAGCGGTCAGTCGTCGACTAGCGACAGCAGCGAGGCGTTACCGCCTACTGCCGTGGTGTTGGTCGAGGTGGTGCGTTCGTTGATGAAGCGCAGCAGGTAGCTCGGGCCGCCCGCCTTCGGGCCGGTTCCGGACAGCCCGTTGCCACCGAACGGCTGCACGCCGACCACCGCACCGACCTGGTTGCGGTTGATGTAGAGGTTGCCGATCCGGGCCAGCGACTCGATGCGCGCGGCGGTTTCCTCGTTGCGGCTGTGCACCCCGAGGGTCAGCCCGTAGCCGGTGCCGTTGATCGCAGCGACCACCTTTTCCAGATCGGCGGCGTCGTAGCGCACCACATGCAGGACTGGCCCGAAATGCTCCTTGGTCAGCTCGTGAATGCCGCCGATCTCGAATGCCACCGGGGCGACGAAATGGCCGTTCAAACCCTCCGGCAGACGGGCTTCGGCAATCAGCCGACCTTCGCCCTTGAGCTTCTGGATGTGCGCCAATAGACCTTCACGGGCTTCGGCGTCGATCACCGGACCCAGGTCGTTCTCGCGCAGATGGGTCGGGCCGACCTTGAGCTCGGCCATCGCGCCCTTGAGCAACTCGATCACGCGGTCGGCGATGTCGCGCTGCACGTAGAGCACGCGCAGGGCCGAGCAGCGCTGGCCGGCGCTGGTGAAGGCCGAGCCTATGGCATCCTTGACCACCTGCTCGGGCAGCGCAGTGGAATCGACGATCATCGCGTTCTGGCCGCCGGTCTCGGCGATCAGGGTGGCGATCGCCCCCTCCTTCTCGGCCAGCTGGCGATTGATGATGCGCGCGGTGTCGGTGGAGCCGGTGAAACACACGCCAACCACACGCGGATCGCGGCAGAACACGCTGCCCAGGGTCGCGCCCTCGCCGGGTAGGAAGGCGATGGCATCCTTTGGCAGGCCGGCTTCGAACATCAGTTCCAGTGCGCGCGCCGCGATCAGGCTGGTCTGCTCCGCCGGCTTGGCCAGCACGGTGTTGCCGGCCACCAGCGCCGCGGTGATCTGACCGAGGTAGATCGCCAGCGGGAAATTCCAAGGGCTGACGCAGACGAACACGCCACGGCCCTCATGGAACAACTCGTTGCGCTCGCCGGTCGGGCCCTTGAGCTCTTCGCGGCCCAGCTTCTGGCGCGCCTGCAGAGCGTAGTAGCGACAGAAATCCACCGCCTCGCGGACCTCGTCGATACCGTCCTGCAGGGTCTTGCCGGCTTCACGGGTGCAGAGCGCCATGAGTTCGGCACGGTTGGCCTCGAGCAGGTCGCCGAGCCGTTCGAGAATCGCGGCGCGCTCTTCGACCGGCGTCGCGTTCCAGCGCGGCCAGGCTGCCGCCAGGCCATCGAGTGCCTGGCGGGCGTGCTCGGCGGTAGCGAACTGGGCAGTTCCGACCACATCGGCGAGGTCATAGGGGCAACGGACTTCGCTCGCGGTACCGCCCAAGGTCTTGCCGTCGATGACCGGCGCAGCCTGCCACTGGCGCGACAAGAAAGGTTGGTAAGCGCTGGCCAGTTCGTTCCATTGAGTCTGGATATTCATGTTGATGCCTTGCGAGTTTTTCCGATTGCCGTACAGCGCCGGCGGGAGCGGGATGCGTGAGTTGCCAAAGGTCTTGAACTGGCGCAGCTGGGTCACCGGATGATCGATCAGCGATTCCACCGGCACGCGCGGATCGACCAGCTGGTGGACGAATGAGGAGTTCGCGCCGTTTTCCAGCAGACGCCGCACCAGGTACGGCAGCAGATCCTTGTGCGCCCCGACCGGCGCATAGATGCGCACGTTCTTGCGGTATTTCTCGATCACCGTGTCGTACAGCGCATCGCCCATGCCGTGCAGGCGCTGGAACTCGAACTCGCGCGCGTGCCCGGACGCAGCCTGCGCCTCCTGGGCCATCGCCAGGATGCAGCTGACGGTATGCGCGTTGTGGCTGGCGAATTGCGGATAGATCACGCCGCGGGTCTGCTCGGACAACAGGTAGCGCGCACAGGCCAGGTAGGAGGTATCGGTGCCCTCCTTGCGGGTAAACACCGGATAGCCGGACAACCCCTGAACCTGACACTGCTTAATCTCGCTGTCCCAGTAGGCGCCCTTGACCAGGCGCAGCGGGATACGTGCGCCGAGTTCCTTGCCCAGCAAGGTCAGCCACACCAGCACCGGCAGGCAGCGCTTGGAGTACGCCTGGATAACCAGACCGAACTCACCCCAGCCGGCGATCGCCGGGTCGCGCATGAGCTTTTCGAAAAGCTCCAGCGACAGCTCGAGTCGGTCCGCCTCTTCGGCATCGATGGTGATGCCGACGTCGAGTGTGCGTGCCAGTACCGCCAGCTCACGCACGCTCTCGAACAGTTCACTGAGCACGCGCTCGCGCTGGGCGACCTCGTAGCGCGGGTGCAGCGCCGACAGCTTGATCGACACCGACGGTCGCGGGCCCGGCCCGACCTGGGGCTCGGCGCCGACGGTCTCGACGGCACGGCGGTAGTCGGCCATGTACTTGTCGGCGTCTTCGACCGTCAGGGCCGCTTCGCCGAGCATGTCGAAGGAGTAGGTGTAGCCCTTTTCGCGTTCGGGACGGCCGTTCTTCAGCGCCTCGGAAATGGTGCGCCCGAGGACGAACTGCTTGCCCATCAGCTTCATCGCCTGGTTCATCGCGGCGCGAATCACCGGCTCGCCGGAGCGCTTGATCAGGCGACCGAGGACATTCTTCGGCCGGCCATCACCGCTTTCCGGGTCGACAACCCGGCCAGTCATCACCAGCCCCCAGGCGGCGAAATTGACCAGCACGTTGTCGCTCTGGCCCAGGTGACGCTCCCACTCGGCAGCGTTGAGCTTGTCGCGGATCAGCGCATCGGCAGTCACGGCGTCTGGCACGCGCAGCAGCGCCTCGGCCAGGCACATCAGCATCAGGCCTTCCTGGGTATCGAGGCTGTACTGGCGCAACAGTGCATCGAGGGTATCGACCGCATTGTCACGGCCGCGAACGGCCTCGATCAGGCTGCGCGCCTCCTGTCGGATCGATTCGATGCCCGCCTCGCCAGGGTCGGCGAGTTGCAACAATTCGTTGAGATACTCGGCTTCGTCGACGCTGTAGTTTGCGCTGACCTGGGGAAAGAACTCGGCGGCTTTCAGATTGGCGAAGTCGCCCTGCAAGACGTGACCGGCTTTGAACATCTCGCCGCTCCTCTGGAGGTGAAGATAGGTATGGGTCTAGCCCACGACAGCACCGCTCACAACACGTGCGCGCGGCTGCTTTCGCAAGGGGATGGCGGAATGTAGAGGCAGCCACCGGGGCGGTTCTTGCGCAAAGCTATGAAGTTTTTGCGAAAAGCTCCGCCAGCTGCGGTTATTTGGCGCAGGAATGCGCCTGGCACCAATAAGGTGCGCGGCGGCGATGAGAAAGGAATTCCCCGTAAAGGGCGAAGCCGTCAGGCCGGCTCGCGGCGCATCCGTCTTGGTGTCAGGCCCAGGTAGCGGCGCATCGCAGTGGTCAGCGCGCTCTGGCTGGAAAATCCGCACTCCTCGGCGATCCGTACCAGCGGCAGCGGGCTCTCGCGCAGCATCCGCGTGGCACGGTCCAGACGTGTCTTGAGCAGGTACTGATGAGGCGTCAACCCGACGCAGTCCTTGAACTGCATGTGAAAGTGGCTGGGGCTCAGGCAGGCGACCTGAGCCAGCTCGGCGACGCTGATGCGCCTGGCCAGGTTGTCATGGATGTGTGCGTCGAGCCGCTCGATGTCCAGCGAGCCGGCAGGGACGCGCTGCTGCTCGCCGAACAGGCGCAGATGCAGCGCCCGCAGCAGCACGCCGCCCAGCGCACGCCCCAGCAAAGGGTCGCTGCCGTAGCGAGCAAGCTCGGCGCCGGCGTAGCTCAGCAAGTTCTGGAAGTCCGCATCGAGCGCCGGATAGCGCGGCGTATCGAACAGTTGCGCGAGCAGGTCGCGGTCCTCCTGAGGGAGGTTCTGCTCGTCGAGGTCGAGAATCAGCATGCGATTGTCGCCAACCCCGGCGAACTCGTGCTCGGCATCGCCTGGCACCAGGCACGCCCGCATGCGACAGACTTCGCCACCCGCACCGTTGACCTCGAATTCCGCACGCCCAGCCAAGGACAGCACCAATTGGTGATAGTCGTGGGCGTGTTCGTGGGCCTGTGAGTCCAGGCAAAGCAGGCGGGCTTGGAGCATTGGCGGGTACCTCGGGATTCGGTCGACTTTAACCGAGCCCCGCCCTACTTGCACAGCCACAGGACGCGCGGGATTGAAATCATCGACGGCGCTACCCATCTAAGCAGCATCCAATGCCAACAGGTGCCCCATGAGCGATCAGGACAACACGCCGGAAATCGTCGAAGAGATCACCCAGTCAGGCGGCAGCCTGGCACTGCCTGGGCAGACGCTCCCCGAGCGCGTCTACATCATCCCGATCCATAACCGCCCCTTTTTTCCGGCACAGGTGCTGCCGATCATCGTCAACGAAGATCCCTGGGCGGAAACCCTCGAACTGGTTTCCAAGACGCCACACCAGCGCCTGGCTCTGTTCTATATGGACAGCCCGACCGAAGATAGCAGCAGCTTCGACCCGAACAGTCTGCCCCAACACGGCACCCTGGTTCGGGTCCACCACGCCACCCGCGAAGGCGGCAAGCTGCAGTTCGTCGCCCAGGGCCTGACCCGCGTACGCGTGCGCGGCTGGCTGCGTCGCAAGCCGCCTTACCTCGCCGAGGTCGATTACCCGCAGAGCGAAGACGACCCGCGCGACGAGGTCAAGGCCTACGGGATGGCGCTGATCAACGCCATCAAGGAGCTGCTGCCGCTCAATCCGCTCTATAGCGAGGAATTGAAGAACTACCTCAATCGCTTCAGCCCCAACGACCCCTCGCCGCTGGCCGACTTCGCCGCGGCGCTGACCACTGCGCCAGGACTGGAACTGCAGGAAGTGCTCGACTGCGTGCCGATGCTCAAGCGCATGGAAAAGGTCCTGCCGCTGCTGCGCAAGGAAGTCGAGGTCGCCAAACTGCAGAAAGAACTCACCGGTGAGGTGAACCGCAAGATCGGCGAGCGCCAGCGCGAATTCTTCCTCAAGGAACAGCTCAAGATCATCCAGCGCGAACTGGGCATCACCAAGGACGACAAGAGCGCCGACGCCGACGAATTCCGCGCCCGGCTGGTCGGCAAGACCTTGCCCGCCCCGGTGCAGAAGCGTATCGACGAGGAGCTCGGCAAGCTGTCCATCCTCGAAACGGGTTCGCCTGAATACGCCGTCACCCGCAATTACCTCGACTGGGCCACCGCCCTGCCCTGGGGCGTCTACGGCGAAGACAAGCTCGATCTCAAGCGCGCCCGCAAGGTGCTGGATCAGCATCATGCCGGGCTCGACGACATCAAGAGCCGCATCCTCGAGTTTCTCGCCGTAGGCGCCTTCAAGGGCGAGATCGCCGGTTCCATCGTCCTGCTGGTCGGCCCGCCCGGCGTCGGCAAGACCAGCATCGGCAAATCGATTGCCGAATCGCTCGGCCGCCCGTTCTATCGCTTCAGCGTGGGCGGCATGCGCGACGAGGCCGAGATCAAGGGCCACCGACGCACCTACATCGGCGCGATGCCCGGCAAGCTGGTGCAGGCGCTCAAGGACGTGGAGGTGATGAACCCGGTGATCATGCTCGACGAGATCGACAAGCTCGGCGCCAGCTACCAGGGCGACCCGGCGTCGGCCCTGCTCGAGACCCTCGATCCGGAGCAGAACGTCGAGTTTCTCGACCACTACCTGGACCTGCGCCTGGACCTGTCCAAAGTGCTGTTCGTCTGCACCGCCAACACCCTGGACTCCATCCCCGGCCCGCTCCTGGACCGCATGGAGGTGATTCGCCTTTCCGGCTACATCGCCGAGGAAAAACTGGCCATCGCCAAGCGTCACCTGTGGCCGAAGCTGCTGGAGAAGACCGGCGTACCGAAGCAGCGGCTATCGTTGAGCGACAGCGCCCTGAAGGCGGTGATCGACGGCTATGCCCGCGAAGCGGGCGTGCGTCAGCTCGAGAAACAGCTGGGCAAGCTGGTGCGTAAAAGCGTCGTGCAGCTGTTGGAAGACCCGGAGCGCACGATCAGGATCGGGCCGAAGGATCTGGACGACTACCTCGGCAAACCGGTGTTCCGCAGCGAACAGGTGCTCTCGGGCGTCGGCGTCATCACCGGGCTGGCCTGGACCAGCATGGGCGGCGCGACGCTGCCGATCGAGGCCACCCGCATCCACACCCTCAACCGTGGCTTCAAGCTGACCGGCAAGCTCGGCGACGTGATGAAGGAGTCGGCGGAAATCGCCTACAGCTACGTCAGCTCGCACCTGAAGGAATTCAAGGGCGATCCGCAGTTCTTCGACGAGGCCTTCGTTCACCTGCACGTGCCCGAAGGCGCCACGCCCAAGGACGGTCCGAGTGCTGGCATCACCATGGCCAGCGCCCTGCTTTCTCTGGCCCGCGGCCAAGCGCCGAAGAAAGGCGTGGCCATGACCGGCGAGCTGACCTTGACCGGACAGGTGCTGCCGATCGGCGGGGTGCGCGAGAAGGTCATCGCGGCACGTCGGCAGAAAATCTTCGAACTGATCCTGCCCGAGCCCAACCGGGGGGACTTCGAAGAGCTGCCCGATTACCTCAAGGAAGGCCTCACGGTGCATTTCGCTCGGCGTTTCGCCGACGTCGCCAAGCTGCTGTTCTAACCGCGCTTCATTGGCATGCCGCAGCCCGCGCCTGGGCCTTTGTGCCCGGGCGGGCTATCCTTGCGGTTCGTTTTACGGATCGGTCACGCCCATGCTTTCGGTTCCTCGCCTCATCCTGCCCGCCTCGCTGGTACTGCTCGCCGCCTGTTCGAGCACCCCGCCCAGCAGTGTCTCGCTCAAAGACGATCGCAGCTGCCCGCTGAGCCTGCACAACGGTCAGATGCTGATCGTCAGTCTGCCCAGCAACCCCACCAGCGGTTACCGCTGGAACCTGCAGGACGCAGCACCCGCTCAGCTCAAGAGCCTCGGACCCGAAGTGTTCAGCTCACCGGACAAGGACGTGATCGGCGGCGAAGGGCTCTCCACGTGGCGCTTCCAGGTGCAGGGTAGCGGCACAGGCAGGCTGTACCTGGCCTACCAGCAACCCTGGGACGCCGCCGCCGAACCGGCCGGATTGTTCGACTGCCGCATCGAGGTGCGCTGACGCGCTGTACGCGCCGCCCTCTGCGTTTCCGCTACAATGCCGGCCCTTTTCGCCGCATCGCCAAACGCCGTGAGCCACGATCCCGATCATCTGTTCGCCAAGCCCCTGCCCCACGTACCGGACTTCGTGTTCAACGAAGATGTGGTGCGCGTGTTCCCGGACATGATCAAGCGCTCGGTGCCGGGTTACCCGACCATCGTCGAGAACATCGGCGTGCTCGCCGCGCAATTCGCCCAGCCCGACAGCTGCCTGTACGACCTCGGCTGCTCGCTGGGCGCGGTCACCCAGGCGCTGCGCCGCCACGTGAAGGCTGACAACTGCCGGGTGATCGCGGTGGACAATTCGGCCGCGATGACCACGCGCTGCAACGAATACCTGCATGCGCAGGATTCGATGTTCCAGGAGCTGCTGCCGGTCAGCGTGATCGAGGCAGACATCCTGACCCTGGAGTTCCAGCCCGCCTCGCTGGTCGCCCTCAACTTCACCCTGCAATTCATCCCGCCCGAGCAACGCCCGGCACTGCTGACGCGCATCCGCCAGGCCCTGCTGCCAGGCGGCGCGCTGATCCTGTCGGAGAAGCTGCGCTTCGAGGATGAGCAGGAGCACGCCTTGCTCACCGACCTGCACGTCGCCTTCAAGCGCGCCAATGGCTACAGCGAGCTGGAAATCGCCCAGAAACGCAGCGCCATCGAGAACGTGATGAAGCCCGACAGCCTGCAAACCCACCGCCAGCGCCTGCTCGACGCCGGCTTTTCCAAGGTGGTGCCCTGGTTCCAGTGCCTGAATTTCGCCTCTCTGATTGCCCTGCCATGAATCTCGATCTTTCCTCACTGGCCTGGCGCCTGGCCGGTACTCCCCTGGCCGCCTGGGCCAACGGCCTGCAGCAACAACTCGACGCCAAGCTGGAGATCGGTCACGGCGACCTGCCGCGCTGGCAACGCGCCGTCGACGCCCTGCCCGACCTGACGCCGACCGATGTCCGCCTGGATCAGGGCGTTCGCCTGAGCGCTGCTGGCCAAGAACAGCTCCATGGGCAGACGCTCGAAGCCCTGCGCGGGCTGATCCCCTGGCGCAAGGGCCCGTTCGAGATCTTCGGCGTGCCGGTGGATACTGAATGGCGCTCGGACTGGAAATGGTCCCGTGTCGCCCCGCATCTGGATCTGTCCGGCAAGCGCATCCTCGATGTCGGCTGCGGCAACGGCTACTACATGTGGCGCATGCTGGGTGCCGGCGCCCACAGCGTGGTCGGCATCGATCCCAACTGGCTGTTCTTTTGCCAGTTCCAGGCGATCAAGCGCTACCTGCCGGAGCATCCCGCCTGGCATTTACCGCTGGGCATCGAAGAGCTGCCCGCCAGGCTCGAAGGCTTCGACACGGTGTTCTCCATGGGCGTGCTCTATCACCGCCGCTCCCCCATCGATCATTTGCTCGATCTGCGCGACTGCCTGGTCAAAGGCGGCGAGCTGGTTCTCGAGACTCTGGTAGTCGAGGGCGATGAGCACACCGCCCTGGTGCCGGAAGACCGCTACGCGCAGATGCGAAATGTCTGGTTCCTGCCCTCCGTACCGGCGCTGGAGCTATGGCTGCGGCGGGCAGGCTTCGTCGATGTACGCTGCGTGGACGTCAGTCTCACCAGCACCGAGGAGCAGCGCAGCACCGAATGGATGCGCTACCAGTCGCTTCCGGACTTCCTCGATCCGCAAGATCCGAGCAAGACCCTCGAGGGGCTGCCGGCGCCGATGCGCGCAGTGATCGTCGCCCGCAAGCCCTGAGATCAGGCGAAAGGGCCTCGGCGAGAGACGTGGCACGCAACGATTTCCTGTAGCGGTCGCCGAGCTCCCTGCATCACCTCCTCGCGAACCGAGCCCAGGCGCGCCTGTCCTCGTGCCTCCAGCGCGATCAAACGACGCAACCGGCGTCGCCAGCGCCAGGCCCAGAGCCAGTCGGCGACACGCCGTTGCAGCCCCAGGGGCCACATCGCCGGCAGGTAGAAGTCCGGCATAAAGTCCCGATCGTTCCGCCCATGTCTAGCCCGTGTCTTCCGTTCCGAAGTCTTCATGACGCAGCCTCCGTTACCGGGTACGCCTGATTGCGCCCCTGGAGACAGAATGAAAGTGATGCAGTGTTCATTCAAACGACTAAACTACAATCGTCGATTAAGAAAAATTGAACGGTAGACATGAACGACGCGAGCTTCTCGGTGCAGCATTCGCCGCTGCCGTTGCTGGAAAGCGACCAGCTGCGAACCTTCATTGCCATTGCCGAGACCGGCAGTTTCACCCGCGCCGCCGGGCAGATCTTCCGCACCACCTCCGCAGTGAGCATGCAGATCAAACGGCTGGAGCAAACGCTGGGCCACAGCCTGTTCGTTCGTGAAGCGCGCCAGGTGCGCCTCACGCCCGAAGGCGAGACGCTGCTCGGCTATGCCAGACGTCTGCTGAAACTGAACGAGGAAGCGGTGGCGCATTTCGTGCGCGCCCCGATCAAGGGGCTCGTGCGTTTCGGCACTCCGTCGGACGTCGGCTCGCAAATCCTGCCGGGCATCCTCGCGCTGTTCGCCCGAAGCCACCCGGGAATACAGGTGGAGGTTTCGGCCGGACGCAGCATCGAGCTGCTCGAGCGCCTGGACGATGGCGAGCTGGACCTGACGCTGATCAGTATCGGCAACGCGGGGCAGGACGAGGCACGAGGCGAATTGATCCACTCCGAACCGCTGGTATGGGCCGGGCGTGACGGTGGCCTGGCCGTCGAGCGCTCACCGCTGCCGTTGGCCCTGTCCAGTCAGGATTGCCGCTGGCGCCGCACTGCACTCGATGCGCTCGACCGGATGGGCAAGCCCTACCGGATCGCCTACAGCAGTGAATATTGCGCCGGGCAGGCTGCGGCGATGCTCGCCGACCTGGCGATAGCGCCCTTCCCGCTGAGCCTGGTCCAACCTCCGCTCAGGCAGTTGGGCGCTCAGCATGGCCTGCCCGAACTGGGCCAGTGTCATATCAAGCTGGTGCGCAGCAGCAACCGCGGCAGCGCGGTCGAGGCCCTTGCCCTGCAAATTGCCGCGGCGTTTCGCGCACCACGAAGGTGAGCACCCAGCCCCTCAGTGACGCGAGGTGCTGACGATCAGGTGCTTCATTTCCTTGACCGCCTGCTTGAAACCGACGAACAGGGCATGGGCAACGATGGCATGACCGATGTTCAGCTCGTGGATCCCTTTGATCGCCGCCACCGCCTGGGTGTTGTGGTAGTGCAGGCCATGGCCCGCATTGACGATCAATCCGAGCTCGTTGCCTAGCGCCACGCCTCGACGGATGCGCTCGAGCTCCTCGGCCTGCTTGGCCGGCGTTTCGGCATCGGCATAACGGCCGGTGTGCAGCTCGATGGCCGGCGCGCCGATCCGCCGCGCAGCCTCGATCTGCTCGGGTTCGGCGTCGATGAACAGCGAGACTTCGCTGCCGAGCCGGCTCAAGCGCTCCACCGCCGTGCGGATACGCGCTTCCTGGCCGGCAACATCCAGTCCGCCTTCCGTGGTCAGTTCCTGGCGGGTTTCCGGGACCAGACAGATGTGCTCGGGGCGGATGCTTTCGGCGAACTTGAGCATCGCGTCGGTAACGCCCATCTCGAAGTTCATCCGGGTCTGCAGCGCGTCCTTCATCATCCGTACGTCGCGCTCCTGGATGTGGCGACGATCTTCGCGCAGGTGAAGGGTGATGCCGTCGGCCCCGGCCTCCTCGGCATCCAGCGCCGCCTTGAGCGGGTCCGGGTAACGGGTGCCGCGCGCCTGGCGCAGGGTGGCGACGTGATCGATGTTGACGCCAAGCAGAATACGACTGGATTCAGCCACGGGTAGGCTCCTTGAGGTTCATGAACAGCTCGCGGCTGACCAGCGGTCGGCCGCCTAAGTGAGGGGCGAGGGCCTGTCGCATCAGGCGTTTGGCCGCGGCCAGCGCACCGGGCGATTGCCAGTCGGCCTCGGCCATCGCCAACAGTTCGGCGCCCTGAAACAGCCCGGGTTGAAACTGCCCGACCGGCTCCAACCCCGCATCCGGCATCAGCCGATAGAGCCCGTCCGCAGCGACGGGCTGCCCCTGAATATCGTGGTCCAGCGCAAAGCCGTACCCGAGTTCGGACAACAATCGCCACTCGAACGCTCGCAGCAAAGGCTCCAGCGGACGCTTGGCCGCCAACGCCGGCAGCGTCGCCGCATAGTGCTCGAACAGATCGGGGTGAGCGTCTTCGGCGGGCAGCAGCCGAATCAGCAGCTCGTTGAGGTAGAGCCCGCTGAACAGCGCATCGCCATCGAGCCAGTGAGCGAGCCCTACACCTTCCAGGCGCGCCAAGGTCTTCAGCTCGCTGCGGCCGCGCAACTCCACTTCCAGCGGCACGAACGGCCGCGCCAGACTGCCGGCCCTGCCCCGTGCGCTGCGCAGCACGGCGCGCAGGCGCCCCTGGGGCGTGAACAGGTCGACCAGGGCGCTGCTTTCCTTGTAGGGACGGCTATGCAGGACAAAAGCGGCTTGAGCGGTCATGGCAGCTCATCGGCAATGACGCGGGAACGGTGCCGCAACGGTGCGGCCCGGCAATCAACTGTCGCGGTAACCGAGCGAGTGCAACGCGCGCTCGTCGTCGGACCAGCCGCCCTTCACCTTGACCCAGAGGTTGAGCATGACCTTGGAGTCGAACAGCACCTCCATGTCCTTGCGCGCTTCCTGGCCGATGCGTTTGATGCGCTCGCCCTTGTCGCCGATGATGATCTTCTTCTGACCGTCGCGCTCGACCAGGATCAGGGCATGGATGTGCAGCACCCGGCCCTCCTGCTTGAAATCTTCGATCTCGACGGTGATCTGGTAAGGCACTTCGGCGCCGAGCTGGCGCATGATCTTCTCGCGCACCAGTTCGGCAGCGAGGAACCGGCTGCTGCGGTCGGTGATCTGGTCTTCCGGGAAGAAATGCTCGCCTTCGGGCAAGCGTTCGGCCACCAGTCGCTCGAGGGTGTCGAGGTTGTGGCCGTGCTGGGCGGAGATCGGCACGATCTCGGCGTTCGGCAACTGCTGCGCGAGCCACTCGAGGTGCGGCATCAGCTCGCCCTTGTCCTCGACGCGGTCGGTCTTGTTGACCGCCAGGATCACGGGGCCCTGCACGTACTGGACGCGCTCGAGCACCAGTTGGTCCTCGTCGGTCCAGCGGGTACGGTCGACCACGAAGATCACTACATCGACGTCCTTCAGTGCCGAGGACGCGGTGCGGTTCATGTAACGATTGAGCGCCGTCTCGCCGTTCTTGTGCAGCCCAGGCGTGTCGACGTAGACGGCCTGGATCGCGCTCTCGGTCTTGATGCCGAGCATGTTGTGACGGGTGGTCTGCGGCTTGCGCGAGGTGATCGCCAGCTTCTGTCCAAGGATGTGGTTGAGCAGGGTCGACTTGCCGACGTTCGGCCGCCCGACGATCGCCACATACCCACAGCGGCTCACCGCGCCCTCTTCATTCATTTCCGTTCTCCACGCCAAGGGCGATCAATGCGGCTGCCGCGGCAACCTGTTCGGCGATCCGCCGGCTGGCGCCCCGCCCTTGTGTCGTCTCGTTGAGCAACGCCACCTGGCACTGGACGAAGAAGGTCCGGCAATGTGGCTCACCCTGGATATCCACCACTTCGTAGCGCGGCAGCTCGCAGGCGCGCGATTGCAGAAACTCTTGCAGGCGCGTCTTCGGATCCTTGTTGGTATCGACCAGCGTCAGGCTCTGCAGCTCGTTTTCCAGCCAAGCCAGCACCCGCTCGCGCGCGGCGTCGATGCCGGCATCCAGGTAGATCGCCCCAATCAGGGCCTCCAGCGCATCGGCCAGAATCGACTCACGGCGAAAGCCGCCGCTCTTCAGCTCGCCTGAACCCAGACGCAGGTAGTCGCCGAGCTCGAAACCGCGCGCCAGGATTGCAAGCGTTTCGCCTTTGACCAGGCGCGCGCGCAGCCGTGAAAGCTGCCCTTCACGTGCCTGGGGGAAGTGATTGAACAGGGCTTCGCCAGCGACGAAGTTGAGAATGGCATCGCCGAGAAACTCCAGGCGCTCATTGTTGCGCCCGGCATAACTGCGATGAGTGAGAGCCAGGAGCATCAACTCCTGGTCCTTGAATTGGTAACCGAGCTTGCGCTCCAGGCGGGCTAACGAAGTGCTCACGGCATCCTTAAACGATATTCTTTGTCGAAGCGCGCAACGAGGTCCAGGTTGCGGATCATCGGCTCACGCTTCTCGTAATTCAGGTGCGCCTTGAACTCGTTGTTCTCGACTTCCACCTTGAGCACGTCTCTGACTTTCAGGTCGCGGACGCCATTGACCTGCATCCCTTTTTCCACATGACTATAAAAGTCGCGAACACTGCGGATGTCCAGCGCCTTGTCGGTTTCCACCGAGCTGATGATCTTGTCCATCGACATGTAGTCGAAGTAATGCGGCATCATCTTGAAAGCCGTGCTTGCGACGAACGCAACCACCGCCAGCAGCATGACCCAGCCCAGCATGGACATCCCTTTCTGAGAACGCGCGAAACTCATTTCGACCTCAACGTCTTGCAGTACCCACCGATCGGGGCTCGACAAATATAGCGGCCTGCGCAAAGCGAAGACGGCGGCAATTCACAGCTTTAGTGAATCAGCCCCACGCGTGAGAAGTTCGGCAGGTTGCTGAACTTCGGATCGGGCCAGCTCATCCATACGGCGAATGCCTTGCCGACGATATTGCGGTCGGGGACCATACCGGCCAGGTTCGCCGGAATGCCCGGATCCTGCCAATAGCGGCTGTCGTTCGAGTTGTCGCGGTTGTCGCCCATCATGAAGTAATGCCCATCCGGCACGGTCCACTGGCGCCCGGGCTCGACCCGATAGCGACCCATCTCTTTGCGGATCTGGTGCTCGACCTCGCCCAACTGCTCGTTGTAAAGCGCCGCGCTGCCAAGGCTGCCCGGCTCCTCACCGATCAGGGTTTCCGCCACCGATTGATCATTGATGAACAAACGCTTGTCGCTGCTGTAGCGGATGACATCTCCAGGCAACCCGACCACACGTTTGATGTAGTTGACATTAGGGTCGCTGGGGTAACGGAACACCATCACGTCGCCACGCGCTGGATCGCTTACGTCGATGATCTTGGTATCGATCACAGGTAGGCGAATACCGTAGGCAAACTTGTTGACGAGGATGAAGTCGCCGACTTCCAGCGTCGGTTTCATCGAGCCAGACGGGATCTGGAACGGCTCGACCAGAAACGAGCGCAACACCAGCACGATCGCCAATACTGGAAAGAACGATTTGCCGTACTCGATCAGCAAAGGTTCCTTGTTCAGCGCGTCCAGCGTGCTCTGGTCGGTCTCCCCTACTCGTCCTTCGTAGGCAGCGATCGCCCTGCGGCGGCGTGGCGCCAGTACCAGCAGATCGATGAGCGCCAGCGCACCACTGACCGCCACGGCGATGACCAGCAACAACGGGAAATTGATCGACATATCAGCTATCTACCTTCAGCACCGCCAGGAACGCTTCCTGGGGGATTTCGACGTTGCCAACCTGCTTCATGCGCTTCTTACCGGCCTTCTGTTTTTCCAACAACTTGCGCTTACGGCTAACGTCACCGCCGTAACACTTGGCCAGAACGTTTTTGCGCAGTGCCTTGACGGTGCTTCGCGCGACGATCTGACCACCGAGCGCAGCCTGAATGGCGACATCAAACATCTGCCGTGGGATCAGCTCCTTCATCTTCTCGACAAGGATGCGCCCTTTGTAGTGTGCGTTGTCGCGATGAACGATCAGCGCCAGTGCGTCGACCTTGTCACCGTTGATCAGGATGTCGAGCCGAGTCAGGTTGGCTGACTGGAAGCATTCGAAGCTGTAGTCCAGCGAGGCGTAGCCACGACTGACAGACTTGAGGCGATCGAAGAAGTCGAGCACCACTTCGCTCATTGGCAAGTCATAGCGCACCTGGACTTGCGAGCCTAGGAACTGGAGGTCTCGCTGAACGCCGCGTTTCTCGATGCACAGGGTGATGACACTGCCCAGGTGCTCCTGGGGCACCAGGATATTGGCGCGCACGATGGGCTCGCGCATGTCCTCGATCGCGGACATGTCCGGCAGCTTGGAGGGGCTATCGACGTAGATGGTCTCGCCGTTCTTGAGCAACAGCTCATAGACCACGGTCGGCGCAGTGGTGATCAGATCCAGATCGTATTCGCGCTCGAGGCGCTCCTGGATGATCTCCATGTGCAGCATGCCGAGGAAGCCGATGCGGAAGCCGAAGCCCAATGCGTCAGAGCTTTCGGGCTCATACTGCAATGCCGCATCGTTGAGCGTCAGCTTTTGCAGCGCCTCGCGGAAATCTTCGAAATCGTCTGAGCTGACTGGGAACAGTCCCGCGTAGACCTGCGGTTTTACCCGTTTGAAACCAGGCAGCATCTCGACATCGGGCGTGCTCGACAACGTCAAGGTATCGCCAACCGGCGCACCGAGGATGTCCTTGATGCCAGCAATGATGAAACCCACTTCGCCGGCCTTCAGATCGGCCGTGCTGGTGTGCTTAGGGTTGAACACGCCGACGCTGTCGACCTGATGCACCTTGCCGGTGGACTTGACCAGGACCTTGTCGCCCTTCTTGATCCGGCCATGACGAACACGGACCAACGAGACCACACCAAGATAGTTATCGAACCAGGAGTCGATGATCAGTGCCTGCAGCGGCGCTTCGATTTCGCCCGTCGGCGGCGGGATGACGGCTACCAGACGCTCAAGCACATCGTCCACGCCCATCCCGCTCTTGGCGCTGCAGGCAACGGCGTCGGTGGCGTCGATGCCGATGATGTGCTCGATCTCGCCCTTCACCTTGTCGGGATCAGCCTGGGGAAGGTCCATCTTGTTCAGGACTGGCATCACTTCCAGCCCCTGCTCGATAGCCGTGTAACAGTTAGCAACGGACTGGGCTTCGACGCCCTGCCCCGCATCGACGACCAGCAACGCGCCTTCACAGGCGGCCAATGAACGGCTCACCTCATAGGTGAAGTCCACGTGACCGGGGGTGTCGATGAAATTCAACTGATAGGTGATGCCATCTTTCGCCTTGTAATAGAGCGTGACGCTGTGCGCCTTGATGGTAATGCCTCGTTCCCGCTCCAGATCCATCGAGTCGAGGACCTGAGACGCCATTTCGCGCTCGGTCAGGCCACCACACATCTGGATGAAGCGGTCCGCCAAGGTCGACTTGCCGTGATCAATGTGCGCGATGATGGAAAAATTGCGGATATGACTCAGGTCACTCACAGCTCAACACTCGAAATGCCGCAGGCCGATTGCCTGCCGAAAATAGCCGACAAGTGTACTCGAACGCCTAAGCAAGCGCCACGCCGGCCATACGACCGGCCTTTATTGGGATAGTGACCGAACAGCCGCCCACCCCTGCGCCTAGCTCTCAATCGGTGAGTTTGAAAGTAATGAAACTCGCACGCCCTTGGCGCAGCACCCGCATGGAGACCGAGCGGTGCTTCGGCAGTTCTTCGGCGACCTGGGTAAAAGTGCGAACCGAATTGATCGCATGGTTATTCAGGTGCGTGATGATGTCGCCAGGACGCAATCCGATCATCGCCGCGGGACCGTTGATGATTTCACTGATCACAACGCCGCTTTGCAGATCCCATTCCTGCTTCTGCTCAGGGGTAAGCTCGTTAACCCGCACGCCCAATCGCTTGCTGCCCTGGTCAATCTCCATTTCCGGCTCGGCAGCGGAGGCCAGCTCCTGACCTTGCTCCGGCAGCGTACCGACGGCGACCTCCAGCGTCGTTCGGCTGCCTTCGCGAACAACCTCCAATCGAGCCAACTTCCCAGGACGCAAGGCACCGATCTGGTGAGGCAGATCCGCAGCCATGCTGATCGGTTGGCCATTGACACTGAGGATCACGTCACCGACTCGCACACCACCCTTGGCCGCCGGACCGTTTTCCAGCACCTGGGCAACCAACGCGCCAGCCGGGCGCTCAAGCCCGAACGACTCGGCGAGCTCCCTGTTCACCTCCTGAATCGCTACGCCCAGCCAACCCCGACTGACCTTGCCTTCGGTACGCAGCTGATCGGCAACATCCAACGCCACGTCGATCGGTATGGCGAACGACAGCCCCATGAAGCCACCGGAGCGGGTAAATATCTGAGAGTTGATGCCAACAACCTCGCCGGCCAGGTTGAATAACGGGCCTCCAGAATTACCCGGATTGATCGCGACATCGGTCTGGATGAACGGCACGTAGCTTTCAGCCGAGAGACTGCGGCCGGTTGCGCTTACCACCCCGGCAGTGACAGAGCGATCAAAACCGAACGGAGAGCCTATCGCCAGCACCCATTCGCCCGCCTTCAACTCGCTGGATTTGCCCAGCGTGACGGCAGGCAAATCCTGGCCTTCTACTTTCAGCAGCGCGATGTCGGCGCGTGGATCGGCGCCCACCACCTTCGCCTGCAGCTCCCGCCGATCAGTCATCCGCACCATGATTTCCGTCGCGTCGGCAACCACATGGTTATTGGTCAACACATAACCGTCGCTGGAAATGATGAAACCCGAGCCCAGCGACTGAGCCTCGCGCTGACGTCCGCGATCAGGCTGGCCAGGATTTTGCGGAATGCTGCGTTCGAAGAACTCCCGAAAAAAAGGTGGCAGCCCTTCCAGCTCCGGCATAGGAACTCTACCTGCACGCGAAGTGACTGCCTGTCTGGCGCTGATGTTGACGACGGCCGGAGAGGCCCGCTCGACCAGAGGGGTGAAATCTGGAAGCGCCGCCCGCACCACTAGCACCTGGCTCAATAAAAGCAACCCGGTAAAACGGGCGGCAAGACGGGTCCGGTTCAACATGCAGGGTCTCCCCAAGAACGACAGGTTAAAGAGCCCTTTCGAGAGGCACCGATGTTGTGCGTAGAACGACGGGGCGCAGCTGCGGGTCATGCCCAAGGCGGCTGTTGCGCCTCCAAACGCTAAACCATGCCAGCGCAAAGCCACCCAAGCCACAGAAAATCACAGCGGGCTCGCCAAATGAAAGATAGGAAGCGAGAAATGCCGATGCGAACAACACCAGCAAGGGAAAGAGGTATACCGATGCAGCGGCTTTGAGCAGTGTCGCCTCAGGGAGGCCGATAACGACCTGATCCCCCACATCAAGAACCAGATCTGACGACGCGAATACCCGATGACGCCGCTCGCGAACACCGAGCCGATCCATCAAGCCCTGGCCGCATCCGCTGCGGACCGAACAGCCAGAGCACGTGCTTTTTTGCAGAGGCTCGACCCATGCGCCCTCCGCCTCGAGCGCCACCACCCGGCCCCGCTCTTCGATCATCGCTGCGCCTGGGCGGCACCTGCCCTCATCGACAAGGCTACGCGCTCGGCGGTTCCCGGCGGAATCTCACCGACCACAGTCACCATCACATCGCCTTCGGCGGCAGTGATGCGCTTGGATACCGCAACGGTCGGACCCATTTGGCTGCGAGCGTCTTCTACGACTTCACCCTTGAGCGGCTCGATGAACACCGAAAAACTCGCCAGACCATCGCTGTAGGCCAACCAGGAAACCGATTCATCCGACGCAGGACTCGGCCGCACATCGGCCTTGGTCAGGCGAAAGCCCGCCGGCAACCAATCCGAGCGCCAATTGGTTTCCAGCTGCTGATCCAGCTGAGTCGAAGGTGCCACCGTAGCGCACGCCATCGAAGGCGTGAGATCGCTGTCAGAAACGTCACCGGTATCGAGATGAGCGAACTGGAAGCGCTCGAGCAATTGCCCCCGCTCACTCAGAAGCAGGGACTTGAGGGGCAACGCGGTTTCACGATCGAGATGGAGTTCGAATCCATAGCGATGCTGATCGCGCGGCAAGATGGCCAGCGCGACCGCCTCGCGGCCGGCGACGCGTGAATCGCCGATCACACGGAATTCGTACCACTCGGAAAGCGCGTGCGTATCGAAGCTTTGTTCATGCCACGCCTTGCCGCCGGAGAACTGCCCGGCCAGCTCGGTGCTCAGGCATTTGAGCTCACCATTCACGCGAACGACTTCGGACGCCGGCCCATCGAGCTGCAGCATCCGCTCACGCACGACATCGCCGTCCACCCCTTGCCACACGGCATGGCTGGAGAAGGCTCCGTTGCGTTCGTAGACGAAGATTCCGGAATAGCTCTGAGTGTGCTCGGTCTTGGCCAGACGGCTCATCCACTCATCGGCATCAGCAGCAAGGGCCGGCATCGATAGCCAGCCCCCGAGCACCACATACAGCGGTAGGACGCGCATGTTTCTCCCTAGCGTTTAGCGTTCTTCCATGCTGGCGGCGCGAGCGAACGGAAGGGCACTGTCCGACCCACCGCTGAAAGCGGCCTGCTGCGCGTGCTGACGCACGAACGACGGCAGACGCTGCTCATGCCAACCTTCAGCAGGAGCGGCTTGCGCATCGCCTGCTTCGCTCTGACCTTCGCTGTAACCAGCCAGTACGGCCGGACCTTGAGCCTGGCTCGCCTGCGGCACACTGATAACCGGCGCAGGCGCCTGCTGTGCCAACTGCTGACCCGACAGATCGTTCTGGTTGTACAGACGAACACCTGCCAGAACTGCCACTGTCACCGAGGCAGCAACAGCCAGACGGCCCATGCTGCGCCATGGCGAGCGCTGAGCCTTGACCACCGGAGCGGCCTCGTCGGCAATCGCGGCGGATACGGCCGCTGCGATATCCAGACGCGGATCGATCAGTTCCTTGTGCAGTGCGGCACGGGCAACTTGATAGCGCGACCAGGTGGATCGCATTTCGTCTTCACCGCTGGCGGCGAGCACACGACGTATTTCCAACTCGTCCGCTTCGTTATCCATCACCGCGGACAGCGATTCATGCAGGGCTTCACGACTCATGGCGGTTCCTCTCTTGGCTGTCGCCGCTGTCTCAGGATTCATGCAACAAGGGTTGCAATGCTTTATCGATGGCTTCCCGCGCCCGGAAGATCCGGGAGCGCACGGTCCCCACCGGACACTGCATGACGCTCGCAATGTCTTCATAACTAAGACCATCGAACTCGCGCAATGTTAGAGCGGTGCGCAAATCTTCAGGCAATTGCTGGATGGTTCGATGAACGGTGCCTTCGATTTCATCCCTGAGCAAAGACCGCTCCGGCGACTCGATGTCCTTGAGCGCGTGATCGCCCTCATAGAACTCGGCATCTTCGGAACTCACATCGTTATCTGGGGGCCGCCTTCCGCGGGCCACCAGATGATTCTTCGCCGTGTTGATGGCGATGCGGTACAGCCACGTATAGAACGCACTGTCACCACGGAAATTCGCAAGTGCACGGTAGGCCTTGATAAACGCCTCTTGAGCCACATCCTGGGCTTCATGGGAATCATGCACGAACCGTACGATCAACCCTAGAATCTTGTGCTGGTATTTCATGACCAGCAGATCAAAAGCCCGCTTATCCCCACGCTGCACTCGTTCGACCAGTTGCTGGTCCTGCTCCTGGGTTAGCATGAACACTCCTTGGAAAGATCGAAGGGGTGTCGCTTAAACCAGCGAACCGACCTGCCAGAATAGACCCGGGCTTTACGCAAAAGTTCTCCCCTCCTAGCAAGCTGTCATGCGAAGCGATCAACGGTATCGCTTACATAAATAAGACGCCGGTACGGCGTGCGGGCATCCAACGACACCCATAGCGCACCCTGGCCGCCTATCTTGGAATAGCCAGCCAGGCTGCTTATATAACTTTCTATTGAGCCGCATGCGCAGGAAAAGTTCCACGCAGGCAGCCAGTGAACCGGATAGCGGGGCAGCATATGTCGCGCGAAGCCCCCAGCGCAAACCCGCAAGCCGCCCCGAGCCATCCCTATTCTTGCACCCGCCTCCCCCCGATATACTCGCCTGCTCGCTTTCAGGGATTCGACATGAGCCAACTCTTCGAACACGACGTCCTGGTCATAGGCAGCGGAGCGGCCGGACTGACGCTGGCACTGAACCTGCCGGAGGACATGAGCATCGCGGTGATCAGCAAGGGCGAACTGGCCAATGGTTCGACCTATTGGGCCCAAGGGGGCGTGGCCGCCGTACTGGACACCCGCGATACGGTCGAGTCCCATGTCGCCGACACGCTGAATGCCGGCGGAGGATTGTGCCGCGAAGAAGCCGTACGTTTCACTGTCGAACACAGCCGGGAGGCGATCGACTGGCTGATCGAGCAAGGCGTGCCCTTCACCCGCGACGACAGCGCCGCCCTCGAAGACGGCGGGTTCGAGTTTCATCTCACCCGCGAAGGCGGGCACAGCCACCGACGGATCATCCATGCCGCCGACGCTACCGGCGCGGCCATCTTCAACACGCTGCTGGTCAAGGCACGGCAAAAGCCGAATATCCAACTAATGCAGCAACGCGTTGCGGTGGACCTGATCACCGAACGGAAGCTCGGTCGCAGCAGCCAGCGCTGCCTCGGCGCCTATGTACTCAACCGCGTGACGGGAGACGTCGACACCCATCAGGCGCGCTTCGTGGTGCTGGCATCCGGTGGCGCAGCGAAGGTCTACCTCTACACCAGCAATCCCGACGGCGCCTGCGGCGACGGGATCGCCATGGCCTGGCGCGCCGGATGCCGGGTAGGCAATCTGGAGTTCAACCAATTCCATCCCACCTGCCTGTACCACCCCCAGGCCAAGAGCTTTCTTGTCACCGAAGCCCTGCGCGGCGAAGGGGCGCTGCTCAAGCTGCCTGACGGCGAACGCTTCATGGCCCGTTTCGATCCCCGCGCCGAACTGGCGCCACGCGACATCGTCGCGCGGGCCATCGACCATGAAATGAAGCGCCTGGGCATCGACTGCGTCTACCTGGACATCAGCCACAAGCCCGCAGATTTCGTGAAGTCGCACTTTCCCACCGTTTACGAGCGCTGCCTCGATTTCGGAATCGACATCACACAACAGCCGATACCGGTGGTCCCGGCTGCCCACTACACCTGTGGCGGCGTGCTCGTCGACAGCCACGGCCGCACCGATGTGCCCGGCCTGTACGCCATTGGCGAAACCAGTTTCACCGGACTGCACGGCGCCAACCGGATGGCCAGCAATTCGCTGCTCGAATGCTTCGTCTACGCCCGCTCGGCGGCCGAAGACATCCTGCGCGAGCGCGCGTTAATCGCCGAACCCGTCGACCTGCCGGCCTGGGACTCGAGCCAGGTAACCGATTCGGACGAAGACGTGATCATCGCCCACAACTGGGACGAATTGCGGCGATTCATGTGGGACTACGTGGGGATCGTGCGCACCAACAAACGTCTGCAACGCGCCCAGCACCGGGTGCGCCTGTTGCTCAGCGAGATCGACGAGTTCTACAGCAACTATAAAGTCAGCCGCGATCTGATCGAGCTGCGCAACCTGGCCCTGGTAGCCGATCTGATGATCCGTTCGGCGATGGCACGCAAGGAATCCAGAGGCCTGCACTATACGCTCGACTATCCCGAGCAACTGTCCGAGGCGCTGGACACTATTCTGGTGCCGCCCACCTTCGTCGACTGAACTTCAACCGCAGGCGGAGCCTGCGGTGCTGATCCCGAGGCAGCGCGTCGCGAGGAATGCAGACGCTACAGGCGAAACGCTGGCCCTCGACCCGAAAGCGCAGAACGATGGCAAGCGGCAGCGCCAGGCTGTCACGTCGAAGCTGCACCCGTTGCCAGCCGGCTCGCTCATTCCACAGCTGCCAGCCGCCTGCGTCATGGCGTAGCGCGCGCCAGGCCTTTCGATGGGACAACAGAATCTGCCGCGGCAAGGTCCAGCCGGCATGCGCGATGCAGCCCGCCAGCCCGAGCAGCTTGACCCCCAGCGGCGCAGACACGACCAGAAGCGTCAGTAACGCCAGCGACTGGCCCAGCAGATACAGCGCCAGCAAGCGCGTCGACGGCTTCCATTGGCAGACGAAGGGATCACTTGGGTTGGACACGGTCGAGAATCATGCGAACCATGCGCTTGAGATCCTCGTCCTCGGGCTCGTCGCGCTCCATGAACCAACCGAACATGTCCTGATCCTCGCAGGCGAGCAGCTTGCGGTAGCGCGCCTGGTCGTCGGCATCGAGATCGGCGTAAACCTCCCTGACGAAGGGCACCAGCAGCACATCGAGCTCGAGCATGCCGCGGCGGCTGTGCCAGAACAGACGATTGAGTTCGGTTTGGTCGACCATGGGACAGCTCCAGGAAAGCGGGTCGGCATTATAACGGCGTGCCGTCGAGCGGCACCATCGGCCAAGCGCTCGCTCGCGATCTTGCACGGCGGGCCTGCTATGATGGCCCTCCGCACCTACACGGCGATCGAGCATGACCGACACAGCTTTTTTCTGCGCCCTGTCGCACGAAGGCGTCCTAGCCGTTCGCGGCGTCGATGCCAGCAAATTTCTGCAAGGCCAGCTGACCTGCAACCTCAACTATATCGACGCGGAGCACGCCTCATTGGGCGCACGCTGCACACCCAAGGGGCGCATGGTTTCGAGCTTTCGCCTGCTCGCCGAAACCGATGGCTACCTGCTCGCGATGGCGCAGGAGCTGCTCGAGCCGCAACTGAGCGACCTGAAGAAATATGCGGCGTTTTCCAAATCCACCCTCTCTGACGAAAGCGCACGCTGGATTCGCTTCGGCCTGCACCGCGGTGACGGTGTCCTGCTGAGCCTGGGACTGGATCTGCCGCAGGAGCCTGGCCGGGTAGTTCACGCCAACGACCTGATCGCCATAAGGCTGCCAGGCGGCAACTGCGAGCTTTGGGCCGACGCCGAAAACGCCGAATCACTGACTTGCCGGCTCGACGCACAGCTTCGCCAAGCGCCCCTGAACGATTGGTTGCTGGAGCAGGTACGGGCAGGGGTTGGCCAGGTATTCGGCTCGACGCGCGAGCTGTTCATCCCGCAGATGATCAACCTCCAGGCATTGGGCGGCGTCAGCTTCAAAAAAGGTTGCTACACCGGCCAGGAGATCGTGGCGCGCATGCAGTACCTGGGCAAGCTCAAACGGCGGCTGTTTCGCCTGGCCAGCGACAGCTCAGACGAGCATGACCTGCCTGCCCCTGGAGTCGACCTTTATTCACCCGTTCACAGTTCCAGCGTCGGCGAGGTCGTGCTCGCCGCGAAGGCGACCGAAGGTGTGGAACTGCTCGCCGTACTGCAGGAAGATGCGGCCGCCGATGGTCGGGTATTTCTGGGTTCACCGGACGGCCTGCCACTGACCCTGCTGCCGCTCCCTTATTCGCTGGATTCGGACCGCGAAATCCAGCGCTAGCTTTCACGAACGCCTACCAGGCATAACCGGCTCAAAAGGAAATGACATGAGTACCCTTGCCGAAAACGTCCAACATCAACTGATCCAGGCGATCGAGAACGACGAACTGGTGCTGCCCACCCTGCCTGAAGTGGCTCTGCGCGTACGCGAAGCAGCGGAAGACCCGAACATCAGCATTCCCAACCTGTGCAAGGTGATCGGCAACGACGCCGCCCTTACCGCCCGCATCATCAAGGTCGTCAACAGTCCCTTGCTGCGCTCGAACAAGGAGATCAACGATCTGCAGATGGCGGTTGGCCGCCTGGGCATCAACTACACTTGCAACCTGGCTACCGGCCTTGCGATGGAACAGATGTTCCAGGCCACAACCGACGTGGTCGATCGCAAGATGCGAGAAGTCTGGAACAAAAGCACGGAGGTCGCCGCGATCTGCCATGTGCTCTGCCGCCATTACACACGCCTGGCGCCGGATCAGGCGACGCTGGCAGGACTGGTACACCAGATCGGCGTCCTGCCGATTCTCACCTATGCCGAGGAGCACAGCGAACTGCTGTCCGACTCCATCAGCCTCAACCACGTGATCGACAAGATCCACCCGATCATTGGCGAAAGGATCCTGCGTGCCTGGGAATTCCCCGAGCCGATCGCCAAGGTTCCCGGTGAGTACGTGGACTTCTCCCGGGATTCGGCCAAGGCCGACTACGTGGACATCGTTCAGGTAGCGACGCTACAGAGCTACCTGGGTACCGGGCATCCCTACACCCAGCTGGACTGGAACCAGATTCCTTCGTTCGCCAAACTGGGCATCGATCCGAACTCCCTGGTGGACGAGGATGAAGACCTCTCCGCCGCCATGGACGCGGCCATGAGCATGCTGCAGTAAGCCCCTCCGGGCCGGCGCTCGCCGGCCCAATCCTACCGTTCGCCGGACCCTGCTGAACCCTTATTTGTGGCACCAGTCACAAAATGGACGGCGCCTTCGCCGTACTCGCTTGCATGCCACCAGGCCCACCTGGCCAGTCATTGCAGTTTCGTCAGCAGAGGAAGGAAAACGACATGAACGCTAAAACAAAAGCTTTTTTCAGCGGCACGATGGCCGTGCTGTTCGGCATGGCCGCCAACTTGGCGCTCGCAGCCGAGGGCGACAACTTCGTTGACGAAGCATCGGCCAAAGGCATGGCGGAAATCGAAACCGCCAGGCTGGCGCTGGAAAAAGGCACAGCCGAAGACATCCGGACGTTCGCCCAGCAGATGATCGACGACCACACCAAGGCCAACCAAGAGCTGGCCCAGCTGGCCGGTGAAAAGAATTTGGAAATGTCCGATGAAGCGACCTTGATGGACAAGGCCAAAGCGATGATTTTGCAGATGCGCGATGGCGAAAACTTCGACCAGGCCTATGCGAACAACCAGGTCGTCGCTCACGAACAGACCATCGAGCTGTATCGTGACTACATCCAGGGTGGTGAGAACGCCGACCTCAAGCGTTATGCCGAGCAGACCCTGCCGACCCTGGAACAGCATCTGGAGCATGCCCGCAAGCTTCAGGCCCAACACGGCAAGCAATAAGGATTGATGACCGGTGCCGCAATCTGCGGCACCGGACTACACCTCGGCCGGCAAGCTCCAGTCGATCGGCGTCAGGCCGTTCTGCTTGAGAAACTGGTTGGCACGGCTGAAGTGCCCATTTCCCAGGAAGCCCCGATGCGCCGATAACGGCGAGGGATGGGCGGACTTCAGCATCAGGTGGCGGGTAGGATCGATCAGCGGAGCCTTGCTCTGCGCATGAGCCCCCCAGAGCATGAACACCAGGTGAGGCCTTTGCTGCACCACCACCTCAATGATCCGATCGGTGAATCGCTGCCATCCGGCCTTGGCATGCGAGCCGGCATTACCCTGCTCGACGGTCAGCGAAGTGTTCAACATCAGCACCCCCTGGTCGGCCCAGGACTGCAGGTAGCCATGGGCCGGAATGTCGAGATTCAGGTCGCGCTTGAGTTCCTTGAAGATGTTCTGCAACGAAGGCGGCGGGGCAACGCCCGGCTGCACTGAAAAGCACAGCCCGTGGGCCTGCCCAGGGCCGTGGTATGGATCCTGGCCGAGGATCACCACCTTCACCTGATCGAGCGGCGTGGAATTGAGCGCGTTGAATATCAGCGGGCCAGGCGGATAAATCACCTTCCCTGCAGCTTTTTCGCGTCGCAAAAAATCCTTCAGTTGCAGCATGTAGGGCTGCTGAAACTCTTCCTGCAGAGCGGTTTTCCAGCCCGGCTCCAGCTTGATGCGATCGTCTTGAGTCATCCGAAATCTCGATTGGCGGCTGCCGCACCCTAGAAAAGCACGGCCAGGGTGTCAATCTGCATCGTCACAAGGGAGCCGCCAATCAATTGCGTGAAATGTGAACTCCGTCGCCCCCTCTAGACCAATAGACGATGCCCCATGGAGCGATGCGCGCGTAGAAAACAGCGTGGGTTCTTATAAAAACAACAAGGAATATCTCATGATCAGACCACTCCTCGCGCTTGCGTTGTATCTAGGCACCACGGTTGCCGCATTGGCAGCGGAGCCAGTCACCCTTGGCCTCAACTACCCACGCACCGGCAGCTACAAGGAGGAAGGCCTGGCGCAAATGCGCGGCGCACTACTGGCGATCGATGAAATCAATGAGAAAGGCGGCGTGCTGGGGCGCCCGCTGCGGCTGGCCAGCCACAATACTGCCTCGATCCCGGAACGTGCAGTGGCCAACGTCGACAAGCTGGCTGACGAAGGCGCAGTAATGCTCTTCGGAGGTGCGTCGAGCGCCGTAGCGATCGCCGCCGGCAAGCGCGCCAAAGAGCGCGGCCTGCTCTATTTCGGCACCCTCACTTATTCCAACGACACTACCGGAAAGGATGGCCATCGCTATCAGTTTCGCGAGTGCAACAGCGCCTGGATGAGCGCCAAGGTGCTCGGCCAGTACCTCAACCAGCATATGCCCAACAAGCGCTACTTCTACATCACCTCCGATTACACCTGGGGGCATACCAGCGAATCGTCATTACGACAGACCACAAACAGCCAGGACAGCAGCCGCCATCCCGGCATCAAGGTCCAGTTCCCCGGCGCGCGCCTGTCCGACTACCGCGACGCTCTGGCACAAGCCGCATCGAGCCAGGCCGAAGTGCTGGCACTGGTGCTGTTCGGCGATGACCTGGTCAGGGCGATGCGCATCGCTGACGAGTTGGGGCTGACCGAGCGCATGCAGATCGCGGTACCGAACCTCACCTTGAGCATGGTGGAACAGGCCGGTCCTGACATCATGCAGGGCGTCCTGGGGACCGAACCTTGGACCTGGCGCGTGCCGGCGCTGGAAGGATCCGAGCGCGGCCAGGCCTTCGTCGAGGCATTCGATGCCCGCTACCAGACGCACCCTTCAAGCTCCGCTGCGTCGGCCTACAGCATCGTCCACCAGTGGGCCGAGGCCGCCACGCGGGCGCGCAGCTTCAACAGCGAAGCTCTGATCGCCGCCCTCGAAGACTACCGCTACCGGCTGCTCAAGGACGAACAGTACTGGCGTCGCTTCGATCACCAGAATGTCCAGACCATCTATGCAGTCCGGGTGAAACCCCGCGAGGACGTACTGAAGGATCGCTTCAAGCAGGATTACTTCGAAATCGTGCACCGCCTCTCCGGCGAGCAGGCGGCACCGACGCTTGCCCAATGGCAACAGGAGAGGCAGAGCGCTGGCCTATCGACGAAGCTCGAGTGACCTCAGGCCGCCTGCAAAATCTGCGCGACGGCGCTCCTGAGTGTCTCGAACTCCACCGAGCCATGCAGACAGATCGCCTCGTCCAACAGCTGGCTGGCCGGCCGGATGCAAATGACCGGCAACACTGAGGTGTCGAGCGACTCGGCCTGCTGCCGGTCGGCGAACAGGTCCTCCAGATACAGGCCGGTGTCGATGGCCTGCTTCAGGGCGTCGGTGTCGAGGCTCAGTTCCTGGGCCAGCTCCAGCAACACAGTTTCTTCACCGATGTCGCGTCCTTCCTCGAAATAGGCTCGGAACAACGCCTCGTGGACCATCTCGAAGCATCCCCTCTGCCGGGCGAAGGCCGCCATCTCGAATGCCTTGCGGCTCAATGGCTGGCCGACAGGTCGTCGCGGTACGATCTGGCGTAGCGAGGCCATGGGAAACGCCTCCCTAGACCAGTCGTCGCCGGGCTCCTCGGCATCCGGGTCGGGCACCAGCATGGATTCCGGGCGCAGCTCGAACGCATGCCAGACCAGCGCTACCCGCGGGCCCAGCTCGTAGGCGAGCTGCTTGAGCACGGGCAGCTGGATGTAGCAGACCGGACAGACATAATCGCTCCAGACGTCGATCCGGATGGTGGCGGTAGCCATGGCACTCTCCTGATGGACTCCCTTCTTGCGACCCGACCCAAGACGTGAAATTCACCCCTGCGCATTAATTGCTCAGTGCGTGGCAGCCGCACCGGGAACAACCACCGCAAGAGCCGGCCCAAAGATCATCGACCATCCGAGGTGTCACGATGAGCAAAGCAATCAAACCCGACGCCGAGCGCCCGTACTTCGACGCGCCGGCCGGCATTCCAGCCGGCAGCGATCATCAGATCCCCCACAGCCATCGCTTCAGGCACAACGACCTGGACGTGATCGTGCACCTGACCGGCTATGAATACGAAAGCCTGGGGCAGACCCTGTGGACCTTCGGCATCGAGCTGGTGCGCGATCGGCAGATCGTCCAACCGGTTCGGGTCAACCAGGAGCGGTATTACGGGCAATTCGAAGACGCGCTGGCCGATGGCATCGAGCAGGGCCGGCAACAGGCAGAAACGTTCGACGGATAGGCCCGCCGCGCCACGTTTTCTAAACTCATGTAACCGCTACCTGGCGCGAGCAATAGACGAAAAGGATCGATCGCATGACCAATGCCCTTGAGCCCTACCAAGCCGGCGTTTTCGACCTGACTCACAAACTCACGGTGGAAAAGCACGGCCATACCGCTCTGATCACGATCAACCACCCTCCGGCCAATACCTGGGACCGTGAATCGCTGATCGGGCTCAGGCAGGTGGTCGAGCATCTCGACCGGGATCCGGACATCTATGCGCTGGTCATTACCGGCCAGGGTGAAAAATTCTTCAGCGCTGGTGCCGATCTCAAGCTGTTCGCCGACGGCGATCGCCACCGCGCACGCGAGATGGCCCGCCGCTTCGGCGAAGCCTTCGAGGCCTTGCGCGACTTTCGCGGCGTGACCATCGCGGCGATCAACGGCTTTGCGCTGGGCGGCGGGCTCGAATGTGCCCTGGCCTGCGATCTGCGCATTGCCGAGCGACAAACCCAGCTGGGGCTACCGGAAGCGGCGGTCGGCCTGCTGCCGTGTGCCGGAGGAACCCAGGCGCTCGCCTGGCTGGTAGGTGAAGGCTGGGCCAAGCGGATGATCCTTTGCGGCGAGCGCATCACCGCCGATACGGCGCTGCGCATCGGTCTGGTCGAACAGCTGGTCGACGCGGGCGAGGCGCGCGGCCATGCCCTGCTGCTGGCGACCCGTGTGGCGCGGCAAAGCCCGGTTGCCGTGCGCGCCATCAAGCCTTTGATCAACGGCGTTCGAAGCCGAGGGCCGGACACCTTTGCCGCTGCCGAGCGCGAGGCCTTTCTCGACCTCTTCGAGGCGGAGGACACCCGTGAAGGGGTCAACGCCTTCCTGGAAAAACGCGACCCAAAATGGCGCAACCGCTGACATCGCCATGATCCACACCGACAATAAAAAAGGCCGTCCATGAACGTGATCTTCGAAGAACGCAACGCCCTGCACGGCGCCCGCATCGGCATCGCGACGCTCGACTCGGAAAAGAGCCTCAATGCGCTGAGCTTGCCGATGATAGAGGCGTTGCTGACTCAGTTCGGCCAGTGGGAAAAGGACCCGGCAGTGGTTTGTGTCGTACTGCGCGGCAATGGCGCCAAGGCGTTCTGCGCCGGGGGTGACGTCAGGCGGCTGGCCGAGGCGTGCCTGGCTCAACCCGGCGAAGTTCCGGCGTTGGCGGCACGCTTTTTCGCCGACGAGTACCGACTCGATCACAAGCTGCACCGCTTCCCCAAGCCGGTAATTGGCTGGGGCCACGGCTATGTGATGGGGGGAGGCATGGGTTTGCTGCAGGGCTGCTCGATCCGCATCGTCACCCCCGACAGCCGCCTGGCCATGCCGGAAATCGGCATTGGCCTGTATCCCGATGTCGGCGCCAGCTGGTTCCTGCAACGGCTACCGGGCAAGCTGGGCGCGTTCGTCGGGCTGACCGCCACCCAGATGAACGCACGCGACGCACTCGATATGGGCCTGGCTGATCGATGCCTGCGGCAGGATCAGCAAAACAGTCTGATCGAAGGATTGATCCAGCTGAACTGGCAGGATCAACCCGCCAGTCAGCTCAACAGCCTGCTGCGGGCCCTGGCGCAGGATGCCAGCCAACACCTGCCGCCAGCCCAACTGATGCCGCGTCGAGAAACGATCGACCAACTGCTCGATGTCGCCGATCTCCCGATGGCTTGGCGAGCCCTCACGGCGCTAGCGGACGATAACGATCCGCTGTTCAGCCGCGCCGCCGAAACCTTGCGAAACGGCTGCCCGCTGACCGGTCATCTGCTCTGGGAACAATTGCGTCGCGCGCGACACCTGTCGCTCGCTCAAGTCCTGCGCATGGAATACACGATGAGCCTGAACTGCTGCCGCCACCCGGAGTTTCCCGAAGGCGTCAGGGCGCGACTCATCGATAAGGACAACCAGCCGCGCTGGCACTGGCCTGACCCGGCGAGCGTGCCGCCCGCCGCTGTCGACGCCCACTTCCAGCCCACCTGGGATGGCGAGCACCCGCTGGCTGACCTGGACTGACGGCAGGCTACCAGCGGCGATATGACCCGTTGAACTGCCGTTGCGGCTGACCGTAGTAGCCACGAGGTTGGTGCTGATATTGCGGTGGACGGTAGCCATGCTGCGGCGGGCGGTAGCCGTGCTGCGGCGGGCGGTAATGAGGGTGTCGCTGGTCGACTCGCTGATCGTTGCGCTGCCAGCGATCCAGACGGATGTCCGTCCTGGGTTTGACGCCGGTCTGCGGCGGACGGTAGCCGGGCTGGTTCGGCAGGTTGCGCTGATACTGAGGGTGTTGCGGATAGGGGCTACGCGGATCGTACTGGTAGGAACGCACCTGCGAACCGCCGCCATAGTAGCCATGGTCGCCGGCCTTGTAGACGTAGACGCCGCCCCGGGTATCGGCATGAGCACCCAGAGCCAGACCAAGGCCCACGATTCCCACGAGAGTTCGAACGTTCATCACCACCTCCGGGCCATAGGCATGGTGCCCAGGCTTTGGACATTTGACCGCATCATCGGCGACTTGCCACAGGTTGCGAGCGTGGGTTCGTATCAGGGTGTTACGTACGTCGAGTGGGCGCCCACGCCTTTTGCCATCGGGCGCTGCGGCAACCGCCACGGTTGTATGCCCCACCCGCCTTCCCGATAATAGACGCCCTTTTTTCCCAAGACGCCCACCGGCGCGACGGATCCGATGACCGAACTCGCCCTGATCATGGTTAGCGCCATCCTGGTCAATAATTTCGTCCTGGTCCAGTTCCTCGGGCTGTGCCCCTTCATGGGCGTTTCCAAAAAAATCGAGGCCGCCATCGGCCTGTCGCTGGCGACTACCTTCGTGCTCACGCTCGCAGCCATGTGCAGCTACCTGGTGCAGCGGTACGTGCTCGCGCCGCTCGACCTGGAATACCTGCGTACCATCGGCTTCATCCTGATCATCGCGGTGGTGGTGCAGTTCACCGAAATGCTGGTGAACAAGACCAGCCCTTTGCTCTATCGAGTGCTGGGTATCTTCCTGCCGCTGATCACGACCAACTGCATCGTGCTCGGGGTCGCGTTGCTCAACGCCAATCGTCAGGAACTCAACTTCCTTACCGCGACGGCGACCGGCTTCGCGGCGGGCCTGGGCTTTTCGCTGGTGCTGGTGCTGTTCGCCGCCCTGCGGGAGCGGATCGCCATCGCCGACGTGCCCCAGGCGTTCCAGGGTGCCGCCATCGGCATGATCACAGCAGGCTTGATGTCGCTCGCGTTCATGGGCTTCAGCGGGCTGATCAAGCTATGAGCCTGGTCGTGGTAGCCGTGCTGGTGCTGGCTACGCTGTGCCTGGCCTGTGGCGCCGTGCTCGGCTTTGCCGCGATACGCTTCAGGATCGAGGGAGACCCGGTTGCCGAGCGGATCAACGCCCTGCTGCCGCAGACCCAGTGCGGCCAGTGCGGCTATCCCGGCTGCAAGCCATACGCCCAAGCCATCGCCGCCGGGGACAAGATCAACAAGTGCCCACCGGGCGGCGAGTCGACCATCCAGGCGCTGGCCGATCTGCTGGACCTGGACGCCGAACCGCTCGATGCCGAAGGCGGAGAGAAACCGCCGATGGTCGCCTACATTCGCGAGGCCGAATGCATCGGCTGCACCAAGTGCATCAAGGCCTGTCCGGTGGACGCGATCGTCGGCGCCGCCAAGTTGATGCACACAGTGATCGTCTCTGAGTGCACCGGTTGCGATCTGTGCGTTGAGCCCTGCCCGGTCGATTGCATCGACATGATCGAAGTGTCCAGCGGACTTCGGCAATGGAGCTGGGACCGACCGCCAGCGCCGGGCCGACTGATCGCCAGTGACCGGGAGCGCGCCGCATGAGCGAAGCACGGCTGTGGGACTTTCCCGGCGGCATCCATCCACCGGAGTGCAAGGCGCTCTCCAATCGCACCCCGATCCAGGCGGCGCCGCTGCCGAAATACCTGTGCGTCCCCCTCGGCCAGACCATAGGCGAGCCGGCTCAGCCGTGCGTTGCCGTTGGCGATCGGGTACTCAAGGGGCAGAAGATCGGCCAGGCCAGCGGCACCCTGGGCGTTGCCCTGCATGCGCCGAGTTCCGGCGTGGTGACCGCTATCGGCCCGCAGCCCTACCCCCATGTCTCCGGGCTGCCGGCGCCGGCCGTCGTGATCGAAACCGATGGGCTGGAACACTGGACCGACCTCGAGCCCTGCAGCGACTTTCGCCGCGAGCCTCCCGATCGTCTGCTCGAGCGCATCCGTGAGGCGGGCATCAGCGGGCTTGGCGGCGCAGGCTTTCCGACCGCGGCCAAGCTTGCCGCAGCGCCACGGCAGAAAGTCCGCACGCTGATCATCAACGGCGCCGAGTGCGAGCCCTACATCACCGCCGACGACCTGCTGATGCGCGAGAAACCGGTCGCGCTGGTGCAGGGCATCGACATCCTCGTGCACCTGCTTGACCCCGACGAGGTGCTGATCGGAGTCGAAGACAACAAGCCCGAAGCCATCACGGCACTCGAAGCCGCCATTGGCGAACGCCCATTCGCCGTGCGGGTCATCCCGACCCGCTATCCGTCGGGCGGCGAAAAGCAACTGATCCAGATTCTCACCGGCCTCGAGGTGCCCTCCGGCGGTCTGCCGATGGACGTCGGCGTGCTCTGCCAGAACGTCGGCACCTGCGTCGCGATCCACGACGCCATCATGCTGGGGCGCCCGCTGATCTCGCGGATCACCACCCTGACCGGCGAAGCGCTCGAGCGGCCGATGAATGTCGAGGCCTTGATCGGTACGCCGGTAGCCGAACTGCTGGCGCTCGCTGGGTTGCGCGACAGTCGCCTGCAACGCCTGCTGATGGGCGGCCCGCTGATGGGCTTCGCGCTACCCTCTCGCGACGTACCGCTGATCAAGACCACCAATTGCCTGCTCGCCGGCACCGCGGCCGAACTGCCGCCACCAGCCCCCGAGTTACCCTGTATCCGCTGCGGCGACTGCGCGCAGGTTTGCCCGGCGAGCCTGCTGCCCCAGCAGTTGCACTTCTTCGCGCTGGGCGAGGATCACTCGCAGCTCAAGGCACACAATCTGTTCGACTGCATCGAATGTGGCGCCTGCGCTTACGTCTGCCCTTCGAATCTGCCGCTCGTGCAGTCCTACCGGGCGGCGAAGGCGGACATCCGCGAGATCGAGCAGCGCCAGCACAAGGCCGAGCAGTCGCGGATGCGCTTCGAACAGCGCCAGGAACGCCTGCGCCGCGCCGACGAGCAGAAGGAGGCCGACCGCAAGGCGCGCGCCGAGAAACGGGTCCGCACTCAGGCCGTGGACGCCGAGACCCGCTCGGTGCCTGTCCAGGACGACCCGTTGGCTCGTGTGCAGGCGCAGAAGGCCAGCACGCTGTCGGACATGCAGAAGAAGCTGAAGATAGAAGCGAGCATGGCCCAGGTGGCACTGAAGAAGGCTCAGAAACAACTGGCGGCCCATGCTTCGCCCGAACTCGAGCGCCAGGTCGAGGAGCTGCGCAGCGTTGCCGAAGCCGCCCAGGCAGCGCTGGAACGCGCCCTGACCGAACAGCCGCAGCAGGAACAGCCCGCGGCGATGGACGAAGCGGCCCTGAAGAAGCTCAAGATCGAGGCCGCCATGCTGCGCGCACAGTTACGCAAGCTGGAAAAGCTCGGCTCGCCCGGCGCCGACCAAGAGCGCGAGCTCCGGCAACTGCGCGAGGCACTTCAGGCCGCAGAACAGAAACTGGCTGAACCCCAGCCCAGCGAGAAGGCAGCGACACCCACTTCTGGCGGTCCGCTGAAGAAAGCCAAGATCGACTTGGCCATGCGCCGAGCCGCGCTGAAAAAAGCCGAAACCGCCGGTGCCGACGAAAGCGAGCTGCAACCTCTGCGCGAGCAGCTCGGTGTGGCCGAACAGGCGCTACATGCCGCTGAAGAACAGTCGCAGCATCCAGCTCCCGAGCTGATCCGCATCGACAAGCGCCCCATCGACGAAGTTACCCGCGCATTGAAGACCGAGCTTGCTTATGCGCGTGCCGACCTGCAAAGGCTAGAGCGTGATGACGCGGTCGCTGCCGACGAACTGGAGGCGGCCCGCATACGCCTGACCGAAGCGGAACGCCGGCTATCCGAGCGCCACACTGAATCGCAGCCGTGAAAGGCGTCGAAAACGCGGCGCCCCTGACCGCCAACTGATCAACCGAACCGGAGAGCCGATGGCCCTGCCCCGTCCCACCTCACCCCATGCCAAGGGCGGCAACCGCACCCAGCAAGTCATGCTGACGGTGTTGGCCGCAACCGTGCCGGGGGCGCTCGTGCTGACCTGGCTGTATGGCGCCGGCACCCTGATCAACCTGCTCTGGGCAAGCAGCGCGGCGCTGGCCATCGAAGCGGTGATCCTGCGGCTGCGCCGGCGGCCGGTGGGTTTCTTCCTGCGCGACGGCAGCGCGCTGGTCACCGCGGTGCTACTGGCGCTCGCGCTGCCGCCATACGCGCCCTGGTGGCTGACGCTGATCGCGGTCACCAGCGCCATCGTGCTCGGCAAGCAGCTCTATGGTGGCCTGGGGCAGAACCCGTTCAACCCGGCGATGGTCGGCTATGTGGTGGTGCTGGTCTCGTTTCCCCTGCAGATGACCACCTGGCCGGTCGCCCACGCCGTGTCCCTGGGCACGGGCCTGCAACAGATTCTCGGCCTGGTCGCGGCACCCGACGCCTGGACCCAGGCTACCGCGCTGGACGTACTGAAGAACAACCAGAGCCTGACCGTCGATGAGCTCTGGCAAGGGTCTGCGTTCGGCCATTTCGGCGGCATCGGTTCGGAAGTGGTGAACCTCGCGTTTCTCGCCGGCGGGCTGTTCCTGCTGCACAAGCGGCTTTTCACCTGGCACGCACCGCTGGGCATGCTGACCGCGCTGTTCGTCATGAGCCTGGTGTTCTGGAACGGCTCGGGCTCGGACTCCAACGGCTCGCCGCTGTTTCACCTGCTCAGCGGCGCGACCATGCTCGGCGCCTTCTTCATCGTCACCGACCCGGTCAGCGGCGCCACCAGCAACCGTGGCCGGCTCATCTTCGGCATCGGTGTCGGGGTGCTGGTCTACGTCATTCGCGCCTGGGGCGGCTATCCCGACGGCATCGCCTTTGCGGTGCTGTTGATGAACCTCGCGGCACCCACCATCGACTACTACACCCGCCCTCGCACCTATGGCCATGACAAGCCGGTGCGCGGTCTGAAGACGGAGGACTAGCCATGGCGCTGCCGGAAATCAGCCGCTCGATGCTGCGCAATGGCCTGGTCCTGGCGCTTTTCGCGGTCGTCACGGTCGGCAGCGTCAGCCTGCTGCGCCAGGCGACCGCCGAACGCATCCACGAGGCCGAGCGCGCGGCTCAGTTTCGCGTCCTGCAGGAAATCCTGCCGCCAGACAGCCACGACAACCTGCTGCTCGACAGCACCCGCGACGTGCAACACCCCCTGCTCGGCTACAGCAGCCCGTTGCCGGCCTATGTCGCCATGCGCCAGGGCGTCCCCACCGCGGTGATCCTGCAAGTGCTGGCGCCGGACGGCTACAGCGGTGCCATCCATCTGCTGGTCGGAGTCAACGCCGACGGCCGACTCGCTGGCGTACGCGTGGTCAGCCATCGCGAGACGCCCGGGCTAGGGGATCGCATCGAGACAGGCAAAAGCGACTGGATCCTGGGATTCACAGGCACGTCGCTGCAGGAACCGGAACCGTCACGCTGGGCGGTCAAGCGCGACCGCGGCGCCTTCGACCAGTTCGTCGGTGCCACCATCACCCCACGGGCGGTGGTCAGGGCGGTGCACAACGCGCTGCAGTACTTCGATGCCAACCGTGAGACATTGCTCGCCACCGATGCCCTGCAGCCAGCCCCCGAAGATGCGCTGGAGCGGCCCGAGTCTGTCAGGGAGCCCGCCCGCCATTCCAGGGCCGGCAGCGATGCGGCGAGCGACCATCTACCGGCTAACCAACCCCACGTGCAGGACGGAGCGTCCCGATGAGCACACCGAATCTTCGCGAGCTGAGCGTCAACGGCCTATGGCACAACAACCCGGGGCTGGTGCAGCTGCTGGGCCTCTGCCCGCTGCTGGGCGTCAGCAATTCGGCGGTCAATGCGCTGGGGCTGGGACTTGCGACCCTGCTGGTGCTGACCTGCTCCAACATTGCCGTCTCGCTGGTACGCGGCGTGGTGAACACCGCCGTGCGCCTGCCGGCATTCGTGATGATCATCGCTGCGCTGACCACCTGCATCGAATTGCTGATGCAGGCCTTCACCTATGAGCTGTACCAGATCCTCGGCATCTTCATCCCGCTGATCACCACCAATTGCGTGATCCTCGGCCGCGCCGACGGCTTCGCCTCGCGCCACAACCCGCTCATCGCAGCCTACGACGGCGTCATGATGGGCCTGGGCTTCTGCGCCGTACTGGTGGTGCTTGGTAGCCTGCGGGAGCTGATCGGCACCGGCGCGGTGCTGGCCAACATGCACCTGCTGTTCGGCCCCATTGCGGCAGGCTGGACGATCACCCTGTTCCAGCATCACGAAGGCTTTCTGCTGGCGATTTTGCCGCCTGGTGCCTTCATCGTTCTCGGCCTGCTGATCGCGCTGAAGAACCGCATCGACCACCACCTCGCCGAGCGTGCCCGGGCAGCCGTGCAACCACAGGCTCCGTCGGCCAGCCGCCGGGTCCGCGTCACCGGCGTGATCGACTAAGACCCCATGGCCCTCATCATCCACTCCATCCGCGTCGAGCCTGTATGAACGCCGCAAAACGTCTGGAAATCTTCCGCCGCTTCCACCGGGAAAATCCCGAGCCCAAGACCGAGCTGGCCTACAGCACGCCGTTCGAGTTGCTGATCGCCGTGATCCTGTCCGCCCAGGCCACCGATGTCGGGGTCAACAAGGCGACCGCCCGGCTTTACCCGGTGGCCAACACGCCCGAGGCGATCTACGCGCTCGGCTACGACGGCCTGTGCGAGTACATCAAGACCATCGGCCTGTACCCGAGCAAGGCGAAGAACGTTCTGGAGACCTGCCGGATCCTGATCGAGAAGCACGGCAGCCAGGTACCCGACAACCGAGAGGACCTCGAAGCCCTGCCCGGCGTCGGCCGCAAGACGGCGAACGTAGTGCTCAACACAGCCTTCCGCCAGTTCACCATGGCGGTGGACACCCATATCTTCCGGGTCAGCAACCGCACCAATATCGCGCCCGGGAAGAATGTGCTCGAGGTCGAACGCAAGCTGATCAAGTTCGTGCCCAAGGATTATCTGCTCGACGCCCATCACTGGCTGATCCTGCATGGCCGCTACGTCTGCAAGGCCCGCAGGCCGCAATGCGGCAGCTGCCTGATCGAGGATCTGTGCGAGTACAAGCACAAGACCTCGGACGATTGAGCGATCCAGGGATTTTTCGTCTTCTCGATTGAAAAAATCTTTTTTACCACCCTCCGGAATGCCGCTATAAGGTGCGCCAACAGCGCCCCCGCAGTAGTGGAGTGAGAACAACGTGGCCGAGAAAGAAGAAATCGAAATCGAAGACGATTTCGTTGCCGAAGATGAAGACGACGCCGCCGAAGCCCCTGTCGAAGTGGCCAAGACCAACCTGACCAAACGTCGGATCATCGACAATCTGCTCGAAGAGCGTCGCCTGCAAAAGCAGCTGAACGACTTCGACTTCGACATCTGAACAAACGAAAGCCCCGCGAAGGGGCTTTCGTTTGCCGCTGCCGTATCAGTCAGCCCGCTTGGGCGACAGCAGTTCGATCTTGTAACCGTCCGGATCCTCGACAAACGCCAGGATGCTGGTGCCGTGCATCATCGGTCCTGGCTCGCGGGTGATCTTGCCGCCTCGCGAACGGATGTCCTCGCAGGCCTTGTAGACGTCTTCCACCTCGAGCGCGATGTGACCGTAGCCGGTCCCCAGCTCGTAGCTTTCCACGCCCCAGTTGTGGGTCAGCTCGATCACGCTGTTGTGCGCCTCGTCGCCATAGCCGACGAAGGCGAGCGTGAATTTGCCCTCTGGATAGTCCTTGCGACGCAGCAGCGTCATGCCCAGCACCTCGGTATAGAAGGCGACGGAGCGCTCCATGTCGCCGACACGCAGCATGGTATGCAGCAGTCTCATCAGGGTTTCCTCATTGTTTGCCCGCAGTTGCGGCTGGATAAAATGCAGACCCCGGCTCGTGGCCGGGGTCTGCTGCGTTTATCGCTTGAACCTTTGCCGCTGTTTTATCAGAACAGCTTGCGGCCCTTGCCAGCGGCGATACGCATGCGCAGGGCGTTGAGCTTGATGAAGCCCGCCGCGTCCGCCTGGTCGTAGGCGCCGGCATCGTCCTCGAAGGTCGCGATGTTGGCGTCGAACAGCGAGTCGTCGGACTTGCGGCCAACCACGATCACGTTGCCTTTGTAGAGCTTCAGACGTACCACACCGTTCACGTTGGTCTGCGACGCGTCGATCATCTGCTGCAGCATCAGACGCTCCGGGCTCCACCAGTAGCCGGTATAGATCAGACTGGCGTACTTGGGCATCAGCTCGTCTTTCAGGTGAGCGACTTCCCGGTCCAGGGTGATCGACTCAATGGCGCGGTGAGCCTTGAGCATGATGGTGCCGCCGGGGGTCTCGTAGCAGCCGCGCGACTTCATGCCGACGTAGCGGTTCTCGACGATATCCAGACGGCCGATGCCGTTCTCACCACCGATACGGTTCAGCTCGGCCAATACCTGAGCAGGCGTCAGGTCCTTGCCGTCGATGGCGACGATGTCACCCTTGCGGTAGGTCAGCTCGATATAGGTCGGTGCATCTGGAGCTGCCTCGGGAGAGACAGTCCACTTCCACATGTCCTCCTCGTGCTCGGTCCAGGTGTCTTCCAGCACGCCGCCCTCATAGGAGATGTGCAGCAAGTTGGCATCCATGGAATACGGAGACTTCTTCTTGCCGTGACGTTCGATCGGGATCTGGTGCTTCTCGGCGTAGTCCATCAGCTTCTCACGCGACAGCAGGTCCCACTCGCGCCAGGGAGCGATCACCTTCACGCCCGGCTTGAGTGCATAGGCGCCCAGCTCGAAACGCACCTGGTCGTTGCCCTTGCCGGTGGCACCATGGGAGATGGCGTCTGCACCAGTCTCGTTGGCGATCTCGATCAGACGCTTGGCGATCAGCGGACGGGCGATGGAGGTACCGAGCAGGTACTCGCCTTCGTAGACGGTGTTGGCGCGGAACATCGGGTAGACGAAGTCGCGGACGAATTCTTCGCGCAGGTCGTCGATGTAGATTTCCTTGACACCCATGGCCTTGGCCTTGGCACGTGCCGGTTCCACTTCCTCGCCCTGGCCGAGGTCGGCGGTGAAGGTCACCACCTCACAGTTGTAGGTATCCTGCAGCCACTTGAGGATCACCGAAGTGTCCAGGCCACCGGAATACGCCAGGACCACCTTCTTTACATCGGCCATCGCCATCCACTCCCGGGGTTGTGCGGAAAAACGCGATTCTACTGGTCGCGACGGCGCTTTTACAGGGGGCGAGGGAATCAGGAGGCCGGCACTACGCCTGGCAAGACAGCGGCCGCGGTGTCGGGGGTGGGTGCATGACGCAGCAATTGCAGCGTCACCCGGCGGTTCTTGGCGCGGCTGGCGGCGTTGTTGTTCGGCACCAGTGGATAGCGTTCGCCATGAAAACGCAGGGTCACCTGATCTTCGGCGATACCGTTGGCCTGCAGGTAATCCTTGACCGCCAGCGCACGTCGACGCGACAGGTCGCGGTTGGCCAGGCGGTTGCCGCTGTTGTCCGAATGACCATCGAGCTGGATGTGCTTGATAGTGGGGTCGGCCTTGATGAACTGCAGGATGATGTCGAGCTTCGCGCGACCGATGTCGTCGAGTTCGACCGCATTGTTGGTAAAGGCGATGTTGGTCTGTTTGATCTGGTCGAAGTTCACCGGCAACAACTTCGCGGTGCAGGCCTGGTAATCCTCGTAGGCCTTGGCGAACCGTGCGGGCAGCAGGCGCACCTCCAGCGCATCGCCACCGTGCAACGTGCGATGGCGCACCACAGGGCTGCGCCCTTCGAGCAGACCGGTCAGCAAACGGCCTGCCTGCACCTGCGTACTGTTGAACGGAATCTCCCCGGACCCCACCGAAACCACACCGAGGTTGATGTCTCCGCGAGCAGGCTGCCAGGGCGCGGCGGCCGCAAGCAGCGTCGCCGAACCGGTGTCCAGCCAACGATCCTTGGCCTTGAGACGGAAAGTCGCTTGCTCGCCTGCGCGCCGCACGAACTCGCCGGCACCGAACCCGGCAATGGGTTGCGCCAACCGGCATTCGAACTGATCGCCCTCGACCTGCCACTCCACCTTTTCCAGACGCGTCTGGAACGTGATGGCATGGACCGGTTGCACGGCCAGCAGGCTGAAAAGGATAAAAGAACGCAGGCGCACAGCGGGCTCCGCAAAGGATGTATTCAACTGGAGGTATCGGTGGGTGGTGGTAAAACTTGAGCGCAAGCCCCAAGGCTGCGCGCCCCGGTCATCTAGCGAAGCCACAGCCGGGCGCTGCCGGAGCGCGGCGCAGCCCCGCATCACCGGGTAACGCGGCGTGCCGCCGCATGGCTTTTCCGGTAGCATTCCCGCACGTTCGACCCGCCTGGAACTCTGCATGTCCGATCGACTCACCCTGCTGCGCCCCGATGACTGGCACATCCACCTGCGTGACGGCGAGGCGCTGTCCCACACCGTCGCCGATGCCTCCCGCCAGTTCGCCCGGGCGATCATCATGCCCAACCTGGTTCCGCCGGTGCGCAACGCCGAAGAGGCGGACGCCTATCGCCAGCGCATCCTTGCCGCCCGGCCCGCCGGGAGCCGCTTCGACCCGCTGATGGTGCTCTACCTCACCGACGCCACGCGTCCGCAAGACGTCCGCCAGGCCAAGGCATCGGGTTTCGTCCACGCCGCCAAGCTCTACCCGGCCGGGGCGACGACCAACTCCGCCTCCGGCGTGACCCGCATCGACAATATCTTCGAGGTGCTCGAAACGATGGCCGAGGTGGGCCTGCCGTTGCTGGTGCACGGCGAGGTTACCCTCCCGGAGATCGACGTCTTCGATCGAGAAAAGCATTTCATCGACGAACATCTGACTCGTGTCGTCGAGCGCTTCCCGACGCTCAAGGTGGTGTTCGAACATATCACCACCCGCGATGCCGTGCAGTTCGTCGAGGCAGCGCCGGCCACCGTCGGCGCCACCATCACCGCGCATCACCTGCTCTACAACCGCAACCACATGTTGGTGGGCGGTATCCGGCCGCACTTCTACTGCTTGCCGATCCTCAAGCGCAACGTACATCAGGAAGCGCTGCTCGACGCGGCCACCAGCGGCAATCCCAAGTTTTTCCTCGGCACGGACTCGGCGCCCCACGCCCAGCACGCCAAGGAATCGGCCTGTGGTTGTGCCGGCTGCTACACCGCCTTTGCCGCCATTGAGCTGTATGCCGAGGCGTTCGAACAACGCGGCGCGCTCGACCGGCTGGAGCCTTTTGCCAGCCACTTCGGCGCCGATTTCTACGGGCTGCCGCGCAACACCGAGCAGATCACGCTGGTACGCGAGGGTTGGACGGTACCGAGCCACTTGCCCTTCGGCGAACGACAGGTCGTGCCCTTGCGGGCAGGCGAAACCCTGCAATGGCGACTGGAGACCGGCGCATGAGTGAAGAGCAGTTCGAGGACGAGCTGGACGGCAACCTCCCCAACGATACGCGCCATCCAATGGCACGACGCTTCCGGGGCTATCTGCCGGTGGTCGTCGACGTCGAGTGCGGTGGCTTCAATTGCACCACCGACGCGCTGCTGGAAATCGCTGCCGTCACCATTGGCATGGACGAACAGGGTTTGCTGTTTCCCGAGCACACGCACTTCTTTCGTGTCGAGCCGTTCGCGGGAGCCAACATCGAGGCGGCCGCACTGGAGTTCACTGGCATCAAGCTCGACCATCCGCTGCGCATGGCGGTTGCCGAATCCCACGCGCTGGGCGAGATCTTCCGCAGCGTGCGCAAGTCGCTGAAAGCCAACGGCTGCAAGCGCGCCATCCTGGTCGGCCACAACAGCAGTTTCGACCTGGGTTTCCTGAACGCCGCGATTGCTCGCTGCGACATCAAGCGCAACCCGTTCCATCCGTTCTCCAGCTTCGATACCGCCACCCTTGCAGGCCTCGCCTATGGGCAGACGGTACTCGCCAAGGCCTGTCAGGCAGCCGGCATCGACTTCGATGGCCGCGAGGCGCACTCGGCACGCTATGACACCGAAAAGACTGCCGAGCTGTTCTGCGGCATCGTCAATCGCTGGAAGGAGATGGGCGGCTGGGAAGACTACGAAAGCTGAGCCCTTCGAATGCCCTGTAGGAGCCGGGTGGGAGAGCTGCATACTCTCATCCGTCCTGCGAGCCACCTCTCCCGCAGGGAGAAGGGAAATGCCCGGTGCCGCCTGCCCCGCGAAGCGGTCTTGACCGCGAACAGGACGACACCGCAGCCCCGCCTCAGGCCAGCGCCCGCTCCAGCACCCTCGCCACGTGCAACGCCGTTCTCTGGGCCCCGTCGTGGATCTGGTGTCGGCAGCTGGTGCCGTCGGCCACCACCAGGTCATCCGCCTCCGCCTTGCGCACCGCCGGCAACAGCGCCAGCTCGCCCATCTGCATCGACGCCTCGTAGTGCTCGCGCTCGTAGCCGAAGCTGCCGGCCATGCCGCAGCACGAGGTCTCGACCGTCCTGACCTCCAGCTTCGGTATCCAGCGCAGCACCTGCTCCACTGGGCGCAGCGCGTCGAACGCCTTCTGGTGACAATGCCCGTGCAGCAGCGCCCGGGTTTCGGCCAGCGGCTTGAGGTCGAGCCGCAGGTGACCGGCCTGGTGCTCGCGCAGCAGGAACTCCTCGAACAGGAAGGAGGCCTTCGACAGCACCACGGCCTTCTCGCCGTAGCCATAGCGCAGGAACTCGTCGCGCATGGTGAGCAGACACGAAGGCTCCAGGCCGACGATGGCGACGCCGCGCTCGACGAACGGCAGCAGATGCTCCAGCGCCCGTTTCGCCTCGGCCTTGGCCTTCCCCACCTGCCCGGAGGCCAGGTAGGTGCGGCCGCAGCACAGCGGGCGCTGCCCTGGCGCCTGGTTGAAGTGCACCCGATAACCGGCTGCTTCCAGCACCCGCCGCGCAGCCCGTGCGTTTTCCGGCTCCATGTAGTTGTTGAAGGTGTCGACGAACAGCAGCACCTCCCGCGTCTGCGTCGCGCTCCCCGTGTCGCTGGCCTCGGCCAGGAAGTTGCCGACGAAGCTCGGCAGCGCGCGCTGGTCGGCCAGGCCCAGCCGGCGCTTGACCCAGCGCGACAGCAACGGCACCCGCTCGACCGCCGCCACCGCGCTAGCCAGATGGCGTGCATAGGGCGCATAGCGCGGCATCTCCGCAATCAGACGTTCGCGTAGCGGAATGGCGTGTTTGCTGGCCCACGCGGCGCGTGCCTCGATCTTCATCTTCGCCATGTCGACGCCGGTCGGGCACTCGCGCTTGCAGCCCTTGCAGGACACGCACAGATCCAGCGCCGCCTTCACGTCCTCGCTGGCCAGCCCTTCGCTGCCAAGCTGCCCGGACAGCGCCAGGCGCAGCGTGTTGGCGCGTCCGCGGGTCAGGTGTTGCTCGTCGCGCGTGGCGCGGTAGCTCGGACACATGGTGCCGGCGTCGAACTTGCGGCAGTGGCCGTTGTTGTTGCACATCTCCACGGCTTTGATCAGCCCGCCGGTGGGGTCGCCGGCGCTGCCCGGCGCGCTCTGCTCGCCGGTCAGCGGGTCGCGCAGCACGTCCCAGCCCGACCAGTCGAGTACCGGCGTGACCGGGATCGGCTGGTAGGTCCGCGGGAAACGGAAGTAGCTGTGATCGTCCATCCGTGGCGTGTCGACGATCTTGCCGGGGTTGAGCAGGTTGTCCGGGTCGAACAGTTGCTTGATCTCTTTGAACGCGGCGTTGAGCTGCGGGCCGAACTGCCAGGCCACCCATTCGCCGCGACAGATGCCATCGCCGTGCTCGCCGGAAAACGCGCCCTTGTACGCGCGCACCAGCTCGGACGCCTCCTCGGCGATGGCGCGCATCTTGTCCGAGCCGTCGCGACGCATGTCGAGGATCGGTCGCACATGCAGGGTGCCGACACTGGCGTGGGCGTACCAGGTCCCCTCGGTGCCGTGCTTGTGGAACACCTCGGTGAGCTTGGCGGTGTATTCGGCGAGGTGCTCCAGCGGCACCGCGCAGTCCTCGATGAAGGACACCGGCTTACCGTCGCCCTTCATGCTCATCATGATGTTCAGGCCGGCCTTGCGCACGTTCCACAGCGCTGTCTGCTCGGCGCCCTCGATCATGCAGACCACGCTGCCCGGCAGCCCGAGGTCGGCCATCAGCTCGCTCAGCCGATCCAGCTGTCGACGCAGCTCACCCGCGTCCTCGCCGGCGAACTCGACCAGCAGCAGCGCGTCCGGCTGGCCGATCAGGGCCTTCTCGATCACCGGGCGGAAGGCTGGGTTCTCCAGCGACAGCTCGATCATGGTGCGGTCGACCAGCTCGACCGCGGTGGGGTCGAGTTTGACGATGTGCTGGGTCATGTCCATCGACTGGTAAAAGCCGGGGAAATTCACCACCCCCAGCACCTTGTGACGCGGCAGCGGCGAGAGCCGGAGCTTGATCCGCCGGGTCACGCCGAGCGTGCCCTCGGAGCCGACCAGCAGATGCGCCAGGTTGACCTGTCCGTCCGGGTCGTAGGGCCGCTGGTTCTGGCAGTCGAACAGGTCGAGGTTGTAGCCGCCGACCCGTCGCAGCACCTTGGGGAAATGCTCCTGGATGTTCGGCTGCTCGCGTTCGGCGATGCGCTGCACCTGCCGGGCGAGCTCGCGCATCCGCTCGCTTGCCGGCAGTTCGTGCAGAAAACCGAAGTAGCCCTGGCTGCCGTCCGCCAGCAACGCCTCGATGCCGAGCACGTTGTGCACCATGTTGCCGTAATGGATCGAGCGCGAGCCGCAGGAGTTGTTACCGGCCATGCCGCCGATGGTGCACTGGGCCGACGTCGAGACGTCCACCGGGAACCACAGGCCGTGCGGCTTGAGCCAGCGATTGAGGTCGTCGAGCACCATGCCCGGCTCGACCACCACGGTGCGTGCCTCGGGGTCGAACTCGACCACCTGGTTCAGCCAGCGGCTGGTGTCCACCACCAGCGCGTCGCCCACGGTCTGCCCGCACTGGCTGGTGCCGCCGCCGCGCGCCAGCAGCGGCACCTTGGCCTCGCGGGCGATGTCCAGCGCGACCTGGAGGTCATGCTGGTGCCGGGGAATGACGACGCCCACCGGCATCACTTGGTAGATCGAGGCATCGGTCGAATACCGCCCGCGCGACGCGGCATCGAACAGTACCTCCCCGGCGATCTCGCGTTGCAGTCTCGCCGCCAGCTCGGTCACGCGGGCCGCCGGCACCTTGCTCGTCTGTAAACCTGATCCGCTCAACGAAGTCATCACGACCTCCTACTCTGCCGTCGGGGAAGACATCAGCTGGCGGCAGCCAGCGGATGCGCCGCGAAATAGTCCAGGGCTGCGAGCACGCCGCTGCCCTGGAGCTTCGCCCCGGACAGCTTGAGGCCGGCCTCGCAGCCGCCGAGAGTGGCGATCAGCGTCAGGTCGTTGCAGTCGCCCAGGTGGCCGATACGGAACATCTTCCCCTTGGCCTTGCCCAACCCGGTGCCCAGCGACAGGTCGAAGCGCTTGTAGATCAGGCTGCGCACGGCGTCGGCGTCGATGCCCTCGGGCATCACCACACCGGTTAGCACCGGCGAGTAGACACTCGGGTCCTGGCACTGCACTTCCAGCCCCCAGCACTCGACTGCGGCGCGCACGCCGGCCGCCCAGCGCTGGTGACGGGCGAACACCTGCTCCAGCCCCTCCTCGAGGAGCATGTCCAGCGCCTCGTTCAGGCCGTACAGCAGGTTGGTGTTGGGGGTGTACGGCCAGTAGCCGCTCTTGTTCAATTCCAGGATCTCGTCCCAGGCCCAGAAGCTCTTCGGCAGCTGCGCGCGGCGGCTGGCTTCGACGGCCTTGTCGGAGACGGCGTTGAAGCTGATGCCCGGCGGCAGCATCAGGCCCTTCTGCGAACCGGAGATGGTCACGTCGACGCCCCAGCCATCGTGCTGGTAATCGGCGCAGGCGAGGCCGGAGATGGTGTCCACCAGCAGCAGCGCCGGGTGCCGCGCCTCATCGATCGCCCGGCGCACGGCAGCGATGTTGCTGGTCACGCCGGTGGAGGTTTCATTGTGGACCACGCAGACCGCCTTGATCGTGTGGCCGCTGTCCTCCCTCAGGCGCCGTTCGATCATGTCGGCCTGCACCCCGTGACGCCAACCCTCGTACCCCTGCAGGCTGAGGAACTCGGGTTCGAGCCCAAGCCGACGCGCCATCTTTTCCCACAGCGTGGCGAAATGGCCGGTTTCGAACATCAGTACCCGGTCGCCCGGCGAGAGGGTGTTGACCAGCGCCGCTTCCCAGGCGCCGGTGCCGGAGGCCGGGTAGATGACCACCGGCTGCTGGGTCTTGAATACCTCGCGGATCTTGCGCAGCACTTCCAGCCCCAGCGCGCCGAATTCCGGGCCGCGGTGGTCGATGGTCGGCAGGCTCATGGCCCGCAGGATACGATCCGGTACCGGAGACGGACCGGGGATCTGGAGGAAATGGCGACCGGAGGGATGGAAATCGAGTTTCAACATGGCGGCTCTCCTTAACTTTTGTTCTTGTTGTTTTTTGCGTTTTGCATGCAATCCAAATCAGCAAAAACGCGGATTCAACGGACGCAGCCTTCGCTGCGCAGGCTCTGGATCTCGTCGTCGCTCATGCCGATGCCCTGCAGCACCTCGTCCGTATGCTGGGCGAACAGCGGCGCCGGATAGCGGATCTGCAAGGGGGTCCGGGAGAACTTGGTCGGGAAGCCGATCGTCTTCATCTCGCCGATCACCGGATGGCTGACCTGCTTGACCATGTCCCGCGCCAGGTAGTGCTCGTCGTGCATGGCCTGAGCGAAGTCGTTGATCGGCCCGGCCGGCACCCCAGCCGTGTCGCAGCGCTCGAGCCAGTGCTTCATCGGTTGCCGCACCAGGATTTCCTCGAGCAGCGTCTCCAGCACCTCGACGTTGCGCCCGCGGTCGCTGTTGGTGACGAAGCGCTCGTCGGTGAGCAGGTCCTCGCGGTCGATCACGTCGCGGCAGAAGCGCTCCCAGGTTCGCTGGTTGGCGCACCCGAGCATCAGATAGCCGTCCGCGGCCTTGACCGCCTGGTACGGTGCCGACACCCGATGGCGCGAACCGGTGGGCTTGGGCACGGTGCCCTCGGCAAAATAGGCGGCCGCTTCCCAGCTGAACCAGGGCAGCCCGCACTCGGCGATGGCGATGTCGATGTGCTGCCCTTCCCCGGTGTTCTGCTTGTGGATGTAGGCAGCGAGGATCGAATAGATGGCGGTAATGCCGGCCCCGATGTCATACACCGCGATGCCGGTCTTCAGCGGACGCTTGCCCGGCTCGCCGGTCATCGACATCAGCCCGGTCATACCCTGCGCGACCAGATCGAAACCGCCCTTGTTGCTGTACGGCCCGCTCTGGCCGTAGCCGGAAATCGAGCAGTAGATGATCCCTGGGTTGATCCGGCGGATCGTCTCGTAGTCGATCTCCAGCGACTGGGTCACGCCCGGCCGGTAGTTCTCCACGATCACGTCGGCGTCGGCGGCCAGCCGGTAGAACACCTCGCGCGCGCGCAGGTCCTTGAGGTTCAGCGAGATGCTCTTCTTGTTCCGGTTGATCTGGAAAAAGCAGGTGGACTCGCCGTTGACGTAGGGTCCCATCTGTCGGCTGTCGTCGCCGCCATTGGCCTTCTCGACCTTGATCACCTCGGCCCCGAGGTCGCCGAGCACCATGGTGCAGTAGGGGCCTGCCATGATCTGCGAGATGTCGAGGATTTTCACGTTGTTCAGTGGAAGCATGAGTTATCTCCAGGCAGCGGGCGCGTGACTACTGGCCGGTCCATTCGAACGGCGTCTTGCTGGCGAACCGCTCGACGGCCGTCTTGAAGTCCCGGCTGCCGTAACAGGCGCGTATCCAGTCGTCGCTGGCGTCCGCCGAGGCACGGCGGTGCGCCAGCACCCGATTGATGGTGGCCTTGGTGGCTTGCACGGTCAGCGGCGCGCGCTTGGCGAAGGCCTGTGCCTTGTGGGCAACTTCCTGACGGATCGCCTCCGCCTCGATGACGCCGCTGACCAGGCCGATCGCCGCCGCCTCCGGCGCCTCGATCAGCCGGGCGGCCATCAGCACCTCCTTGGTCCGCGCGACGCCGAGCAGATCCATCAGCCGCGAGACATTGGTCACCGACAGGCAGTTGCCAAGCGTCTGTGCGATCGGCACGCCGAACTTCAGCGACGGCGTGCAGTAGCGGAAGTCGCAGGCCAGGGCAATGGCCGCCCCGCCGCCGACGCAGAACCCCTCGAGCAGCGCGAGGGTGGGCTTGCGCATGTTCTCCAGCCCGGCGATCACGCTGTCGATACGCCGCTCGTAGGTGACCCCCGCCTCGCCGCCCTCGAAGTCGGCGAACTGGGCGATGTCGGTGCCGGCGACGAAAGCCTTGCCGCCGCAACCGTGGAACACCACGGCGAGCACCTCGGGGTTGTCGTCCACCTCCTGGCGAAGCTGGTCCAGGCTGTCGTACATGCTCCAGGTCATCGCGTTGCGGCTTTCCGGTCGGTCGAAGCCGATCCAGGCGACGCCTTGCTCGATCTGGCAGACCACCTGCCCCTGTGTCGTATCAGTCATGGTTGCGTCCTCCCGTCATATCCATCAGGTGCCGTACACCAGGTTCACCAATGCCATGGCGAAGGCCGGCACGTAGGTATTGATCAGCAGGATCAACATCAGCACGCCGAGGAACCACAGGTTGGTTCGGGTGGTGGCCCAGATATCGGCCTTGGCGATCGAGCAGGAAGCGATTAGCACGCTCGCCACCGGTGGCGTCTGCTGACCGATGGCCAGGTTCAGCGTGACGATCAGCCCGAAGTGGATTGGATCAATGCCCACCGCGAGCACCAGCGGCAACACGATGGGCACCACCAGGATGATCGCCGCCGCCGAGTGCAGGAACATGCCGAGGATGAGGAAGATGATGTTGAGCAGTGCCAGGATCACGTACTTGTTGCTGGTCAGCTCGCTGATCTGGCTGGCCAACTGTTGCGGCAGCTGGGTTTCGGTCAGGTACAGCCCCACCACCGCGGAACTGGCCACCAGCAGCATCACCACGGCGGTCTGGATACCCGCGTCGAGACAGGCCTTGTAGAAGGTCTTCAGGGTGAACTCGCGGTAGATCACAGCGCTGATGAAGATCGCCACCACCACCGCCAGGGCCGCGCCCTCGGTAGCGGTCACCACGCCGCCGAAAATGCCGCCGAGGATGATGACCGGGATCGACAGCGCCCAGATCGCGCCCTTGAACGCTTCCCAGAGCTTCTTCACACGGAACTCGCCCTCGGATGGGAAGTTGTGCTTCTTGGCCAGGTAGTAGCACATCGCGGCGAGCCCTAACGCTCCGAGCAGCCCCGGGAAGACGCCGGCGACGAACATCTTCACCACCGACTCGCCCGACATCACCGCGTAGAGAATCATCGGGATCGACGGCGGCAGGATGATCGCCAGGCTCGCCGCCGAGGACGACAGCGCCGCGGAAAACTCCTTCGAGTAGCCCTTCTTCTTCATCGCCGGGATCATGATGCTGCCGATGGCCGAGACGCCCGCCACCGCCGAGCCGGAAATCTCGGCGAAGAAGATCGAGGCGCCGATGGTGACCATCGACAAGCCGCCCTTGATGAAGCCCAGCATGGCCGAGGCCAGGTCGATCAGGCGCCGCGAGATGCTCGAAGCGTTCATGATGGCGCCGGCGAGGATGAACAGCGGGATCGCGATCAGCGGGAAGCTGGTGGTGCCGTCGTACATGACCATCCCGATGTTGGGAAGCGCCAGTGCGCCGTAACTCATGAAGATCGCCACCGCACCGACGACACCCAGCGCGATGGCTACCGGGACGTTGATGAGTATCAGGAATATCAAGCCAAGGAACATGTACAGGATGGTCATTTCTTGTTCTCCCCGAGCGCCCGCGGCGGACGCTCGTTATGCGTTTCGGCCACTCACGCCTTGGCGAGCTTGATGCCGGCCTCTTCGAGCTCGTGATCGACGAATCCGTCGCCCTTGGCACTCTCGATCACTTCCGGCAGCCGCAGCAGCTCGGCGATGATGAACAGCGCGGAACCGATCGGCAGCACGGACTGGGTCAGTTGCAGCGACACGCTGGTCAGGCTGACCAGCGTCGAGCCTTCCAGGATCAGGACCACCTGCGTGCCGGTCCAGGCCAGCAGCACGAAGAAGCCGATGGTGATCGCCTCGGCGACCAGCGCGATCGGCAGACGCAGCTTCGGCGAGAAGTAATTCACCACGCTCGGGCAGCCGATATGCGCGCCCTTGGCAGCGGCCAGCGCCGCGCCGTAATAGGTGAGCCAGGCCAGCCCGACCGAGGCCACTTCGTCGTACCAGCTGAACGGCGAGCCGGCCAACCGCGAGGCGAAGCCGATCGTGATCACCAGCGCCAGCGCCACAACGTTGATCACCACGATGACTTCAAGCAACTTGGAAAAACCCTTTCTGAAAGCAGCGACGGAATTCATCAGCTCTCTCCGATCTATCTGGGGCATCGCCGCACCGGCGTTCGGTGCGGTCATGCGGAGGCAGGTGGGGGTCACATCTGGCGGAGCTGTTTCACCTTGTCGAGCATCGCCTGGCCGCCCTCGACTTCCTTGGCGAACTTGGCGTAGATCGCGGAGGAGCCGTCGATGAAGGCCTGCTGGTCGACCTCGTTCACCTCCATCCCGGCTTCTTCCATCTTCTTCACCAGGCTTTCGTCGAGCGACTTGCCCTGCTCCAGGGCGTAGGCCTCGACCTGCTGGGCGGCTTCGCTCAGCGCCTGCCTCACGTCCTCGGGGAAGCGCTTCCAGCTCGCGCCAGCGACGACGAAGGCGGGGGTGTAAACATGGTTGGACATGGAGAGGTATTTCTGGACCTCATGGAAGCGCTGCGAATAGCTCTGCACCAGCGGGTTTTCCTGGCCGTCCATCGCACCGGTCTGCAGCGCCACGAAAGCTTCGGAGAGCGCCATGGGAGCCGGGTTGGCGCCGTAGCTCTTGAACATTTCGACGCGCCAGATGCCGTTCGGCGTCCTCAGCTTCAGGCCTTTCAGATCGCTCGGCACGACGATGGGCCGGGCGTTGTTGGTGATCTGCCGGACGCCGTTCTCCCAGACGCCGATGATCCTGTAGCCCTTGCCTTCCGCGGCCTTGTACAGCACGTCGCGAACCAGCCCGTCGCGGACACGCTTCATGTGCTCGCGATCGCTGATCAGGTAGGGCATTTCGAACAATGAGAACGCCGGCGCCACACTGCTCATCACGGTCGAGGGCAGCGCCAGGTCGAGCGAGCCGAGCTTGAGCTTGTTGAGCATCTGCGAGTCGTCGCCGAGCTGGCTGGACCCGTAGATCACGACCTTGGCCTTGCCTTCGAGCTTTTCGTTGGCGATGCGTGCGAACTCGTTGGCCGAGATTTCGAACAGCGACCCCGGGCCACCGACGTGCCCGAATTTGATCTGTCTCTCGGCCGCCTGTGCCGACGCTGCGGCAAGACCTAGCAGGGACGCGACCAATGCCGTCTTCAGGATTTTCATGCTGACCTCCACTGTTGTTTTTATTGAGGTGGTACTGCAATCACCGTCGGAGCCCAGGTGGGCAGCCCGACGCGCATCGCCGGCAGGCGGCGTTGCTGGAGCCCGGTGGATTCAGATTGCGGACAGCATCGAACCGGGCTTCAAGGAAAAATGAATTCATTATTCATCATCCCGTTCAGACCTTAGTTCAGCTTTTCGAGAGGCGCCAGAAAGGAATCGAAGAAAATTTCGGCGGTCCGTGGAGGGTTCTGAAAGGAGCTGTCGCCTACGGCAATGGGCACGCGCAGCCGGATTGCTGTCGGCGACGGAATAGACATGCAGCGGCCGGCACCGTCTGTCAGGGGCCGGCGCGGCTGGATAAGAGCGCGGCGTGTGAGAAATAGGGTCGCCGCCGACGACCATCTATCCGTGGTATCGAGACGCAAGCCGGGAGAGGCCGGTCGGCAGCGCCCCGGGTCGTGCTAGGCCGGCACGATGCCAGCCTTGAACCCTGCCGCTTCGATTCCGCTGACTGCGGCCTGCTCGTCCTCGTCCGAGGACGCGCCGCTGACACCCACCGCACCGATGACCTCTTCGTTGACGTCGAGAATCAGCACGCCGCCGGGCACCGGAACGAAGCGGCCATCGGACGCGGCAGCCACCGCGGCGAGAAAGGCCGGACGCGCTTCGTTACGTACACCGACCGTGCGGCTGGCGACGCCGTTGCCCAGCGCGGCGAAGGCCTTGCCTCTGGCGACCGCGAAACGCAGCGGGGCGCAGCCGTCCTCACGCTCGGCGGCGATGAGGTTGCCGCCGCCGTCCATGACGAAGGCGGTCAGCGGCTCCATGTCCTTCGCCCTCGCTTCGGCGAATGCCGCGTCCAGGATGCGTCGGGCCTGCGCCCGTGAAATCGCCACGCTCGAACGGTAAACCTTGCCAGCCATGCCATTTCTCCTCAGGGTGTTTCGGATCGGATGAAGTGCTTTCGCGTCTACGCAGGCACTCCGTAAACTCCACTTCTGGCTTACCGGAACGCAGCGGCGAGGTACTGTCGTCGCTCCGGCTTCGCGTAGATCGCACTTTCGAGCTACTTTGTATTCTTAATTCAAAAAGCTAGCACAGCCTGGCCAGGCGGCAATGCCGCCGACCGCTACCGAAGGTGCCGACATGACGCTACCCGCGCAGGAAAAGTCGTTGGACAAGATTCAGCACAGGATTCTCTACCAGGAAGCGGCCAACCGAATCCGCGAACTGATCGAACACGGTGCGCTGATCGCCGGGGAGAAAATCTCGGAAAAGCAGCTGTGCGAGAAATTCGGCATTTCCAGGACGCCGCTTCGTGAAGCCCTCAAGGTGCTGACGTCCGAGGGGCTGGTGGAGATCTTGCCGAATCGCGGGGCGCGGGTGAGCCGCCTGACGCTGAGCGACGTCGAGCACACCTACGACGTCATGGGTGCCCTGGAGGGGTTGGCCGGCGAAACCGCATGCCGCCACCTGACGGACGAGGAGTTCGCGCGCATCTGCGACCTGCACCGGCAGATGCTCGGGCACTACCAGCGCAAGGAGCTGCAGGCCTATTTCGAGGCCAACCGGCAGATCCACGAGTGCATCCTGCTGGCCTCGCGCAACGCCATCCTGCTGGAGATGTACAACAATCTCAGCCAGCGGATCAAAAGAATTCGCTACACCATGGAAATGAGCGATGCCTTCTGGCGCAAGGCGGTGAACGATCACGAGGAAATGATCGAAGCGCTGCGCGCACGCGACGGCAAGCGCCTGGGCGCCATCCTTCGCGGGCATCTCGGTCAGAAGATCGGGGCAGTCAACCTGGCCGGCGTGGTCAATCCCGACTGAGCTCTTTGCGCGGCGTCAGACGAGCGCCCGGCGAATGAGGAACAGCGCCAGCGCGACGAAGAGATCAGCAAGGGCGAAGCGAGCAGGGCTCGGCTCGGGATATCCGATGTAGGCAGAGATGATCTGAATAGCCATAACGGACCGGGCGCCCGCCACACCGCGATTTTTCTGAACTGGCGCTTAAGCCAGCCCCTGCCCTGCCCTCGCCGCAAGTGATTCCGGGACTATCGCCCGAGGCGGGGGCCAGAGCCGTGCAGACTTCGTCGCAGGCGCGCCAGCGCCTACAGGCGCTCATTGAAGCCTCAGGCAGCGGCGTGCTTTTCCCGTCTCCCTTGCGGCCCGCAGGGCCGGATGAGTACTGCTGCACACGGCGTCCGCGGCCCAGGCCGCTTCTACGAGAGCCCTGTACTCGCCCGCTGCCCTGGCTAAAGGTCACCACCCTTATGCACCGGCTCGCCGTGCGTCAGAGCGGCTTGCCGCGATTGCCGTGTCCGCTGACGAAGGCCTGCACCGCGGCGAGGTCGTTGGGCACTACGCTGCAGCGCTCCTCGCGTTCGAACAGGTCGGCCAGGTGAGCCGGCAGCTCCAGAGCCTTGCCCACGCCCGCCTGCTTGACCGCATCGGGGAATTTCACCGGGTGTGCGGTGCCGAGGATCACCATCGGTGTGGCCAGATTGCGCCGGCACTCGCGTGCTGCGCGCACGCCGATCGCAGTGTGCGGATCGAGCAGCTCGCCGCTCGCCTTGAACACCTCGGCAATGGTCGCACAGGTCTGAGCGTCGTCCACCGCCAGCGAATCGAACAGGCGACGCGCCTCGGTCCAGCGATCTTCCTCGACCGCCAGCTTGCCGCTGGCACGGAAGCTGTTCAGTAGCTCAGCCACCACCGCACCGTTGCGTCCGTGCAGATCGAAGAGCAGGCGCTCGAAATTGGAGGACACCATGATGTCCATCGACGGCGACAGGCTGGCGTGCAGCGTGTCCTTGTCGTAGCGGTTACCGCTCATGAAGCGGTGCAGGATGTCGTTGCGGTTGGTCGCGACGATCAACTGGGCGATCGGCAGGCCCATGTTGCGCGCCAGGTAACCGGCAAAGATGTCGCCAAAATTACCGGTGGGTACAGAGAAGGCGATCGAGCGCGCCGGGCCACCAAGCTGCAACGCCGCATGAAAGTAGTAGACGATCTGGGCCATGATCCGCGCCCAGTTGATCGAGTTGACTGCGACAAGACGCGTGCTCTTGAGAAAAGCCTGGTCGGCGAAGCTCGCCTTGACCATCTCCTGGCAATCGTCGAAGTTGCCTTCGATGGCAATGTTGTGGATGTTCTCGCCGAAAATGGTCGTCATCTGGCGGCGCTGCACTTCGGACACGCGGTTGTGCGGGTGCAGGATGAAGATATCGACGTTCTCGCAGCGGCGGCAACCCTCGATGGCAGCCGATCCGGTGTCGCCGGAGGTGGCCCCCATGATCACCACCCGCTCGCCACGCTTGGCCAGCACATAGTCCAGCAGGCGCCCGAGCAGTTGCAGGGCGAAGTCCTTGAAGGCCAGGGTCGGGCCATGGAACAGCTCGAGCACCCATTCGTTGGCGTCCAGCTGACGCAGCGGTGCCACGGCGCTGTGGGCGAACACGCCGCCTTCGCCGGTCGCGTAGGTCTCTTCGAGAATCCGCTTGAAATCGGCATCGGGAATGCTGCCGGCCACGAACGGGCGCATCACCCGGAATGCCAGCTCGTGATACGGCAGGCCGGCCCAGGAGGCGATTTCTTCCTGGGTGAAACGCGGCAGGTTTTCCGGCACATAGAGGCCGCCGTCGCTGGCCAGGCCAGCCAGCAGGACGTCTTCGAAATTCAGGGCCGGTGCCTGGCCGCGGGTACTGATGTAGCGCATGACGAACCTTTCCGGTTTCGAGCCTGAAGGCTGGCGCCGAAACACTCGCGTTCGGCGTGCAGCTCCCGGCTAGGGATTAATTGAGTTGTTCCACGCGGATGCGCACGACCGAACCGACTACGTCGTCCAGATGCTCCAGGGCGGCAATCGCGTCGTCGATGCGCTGCTCGACCACTCGGTGAGTGACCAGGATCACCGGCACCAGGCCATCGTGCTCCTCGACTTCCTTCTGCATGATCGACTCTATGTTGATTCCGCGCTCGGACAGGATGGTCGCGACCTGGGCGAGCACGCCCGGATGGTCCTTGGCCTGGATGCGCAGGTAATAGGCGCTTTCGCAGGCGCCGATCGGCAGGATCGGATGGTCCGACAGCGCGTCGGGCTGGAACGCCAGGTGAGGAACACGGTTATTCGGGTCGGTGGTCAGCGCCCGCGCCACATCCACCAGGTCGGCGACGACGGCAGAAGCCGTCGGCTCCATGCCGGCGCCAGCGCCATAATAGAGCGTCGAGCCCACGGCGTCGCCGTTGACCATCACGGCGTTCATCACGCCGTTGACGTTGGCGATCAGGCGATCTGCAGGAATCAGCGTCGGATGCACGCGAAGCTCGATACCAGCGGCGGTACGGCGGGCAACGCCCAGGTGCTTGATGCGATAACCCAGCGCCTCGGCATAATTCACGTCGGCGGTAGCCAGACGGGAAATGCCCTCGGTGTAGGCCTTGTCGAACTGCAGCGGGATGCCGAACGCGATCGACGCAAGGATGGTCAGCTTGTGGGCAGCATCGATGCCTTCGACGTCGAAGGTTGGGTCGGCCTCGGCATACCCCAGCGCCTGGGCTTCCTTGAGCACGTCCTCGAAGGTACGGCCCTTCTCGCGCATCTCGGTCAGGATGAAGTTGCCCGTGCCGTTGATGATGCCGGCGAGCCAGTTGATCTGGTTGGCGGCAAGGCCCTCGCGGATCGCCTTGATGACCGGAATGCCACCGGCTACCGACGCCTCGAACGCCACGATCACACCCTGTTCCCTGGCCCGGGCAAAGATCTCGTTGCCATGAACCGCGATCAGCGCCTTGTTGGCGGTCACCACGTGCTTGCCGTTGGCGATGGCCTTGAGTACCAGGTCGCGAGCGACCGTGTAGCCACCGATCAACTCGACGACGATATCGATTTCGGGGTTTTCGACTACCTCGAACACATCGGCGCAAATCGGCGTGGAGCCGGTATCGCACTTGGGGTTCGGCCGGCGGGTAGCAATCTGCGCAACCTCGATTCCGCGCCCGGCACGGCGGGCAATCTCCTCGGCGTTGCGTTTGAGCACATTGAAGGTACCGCCACCGACGTTACCCAGCCCACAGATGCCAACTTTCACCGGTTTCAAGCTGAACTCCCCATACCAACGAAACGGTCGGCGCACCGACCGAACAAAAGACCCGCACATTACGAAGCATGCAGGTTTTAGTCAATCGGCGCGGGGTACAGCGGGCATTGTGGCGGTTCAGCGGGAAAGCCCCAGCCGCTCGTGCCACTGCGCCAGGGATTCATCTGGGTACTCCTCGAAGACCTTGTCTTTGGGTGAGAGCTGCGGCTCCACCCAGGAGGCTTTCGAGCCAACCATCAGGTGGGTGTGCTCCGGCGGTACCGGCAACGGCGTATCGATCGCCGAAGCGTGGGGATGGACCAGGTCCGGCCAGCTCGGGTCCCAAAGCCAGAGCGCGCTGCCACAGTGCTTGCAGAAATGCCGCTGACCATCGCTGATGCTCACCTCGCCGTCATCACCGACCATCCGCGCCTGGTAAACGCTCAGATGATCACGGCCTTCGACTTGCAGGGTCCTGTGATCGGCACCCAGATTGATGGCATAACCGCCCCCGCCTGCCGTCTTGCGGCAAATGGAGCAGTAGCAACGCATGAAGGGATAGGGCTGAGCGGATTCGACGCTGAAGCGCACCGCACGGCAATGACAGGAACCTTCCAGTTTCATAGGAACACCTCGCTCGTTTCTAGCTTTGAGCGAGGGTGGTCACCAAGTTTCGAGAAGTCGCAAAGGGGACCGGGCTTTTCGGACCGGCGGCGTGGTTACTGACCCGCCTGGAGCGCGATTTCAGCCAGTTGCGGCGCAGGCTGGTAGCCCGGAATCATATGACCGTCGGCCAGAATGATCGCAGGAGTACCCTGCACGCCCATCATCTGCCCCATCGCGAACTGCTTGGCCACAGGGTTTTCGCAGCTGGCATCGGGTACGTTTTCACGGGCCTTGGCCTTGTTCATCGCAGCCTGACGATCCTTGGCGCACCAGACATTGGCGAGGGTCTTGGCACCGGCACTGCCGAGGCCCTGACGCGGAAACGCCATGTAGCGAACCTCGACGCCAAGACGGTTGAGCTCTTTCACTTCGCTGTGCAGCTTCTGGCAATAGCCGCAATCGGTATCGGTGAATACCGTAATGTGGGTCTTCGGCTTCTCGGGTGCGAAAACCACCATCTCGCTCGCAGGCACCGCGTTGATTTCCTTGGCCACGGCGCTGGCCTGAGCCTTCTCGGTGAGGTTGACCGCCTGCCCGTCCTTGAACTGGAACAGGTAACCCTGAATCAGGAACTGGCCATCGGCGCTGGCATACAGCTGGCGACCGCCAGCCAGTTGGACCTGATAGACGCCCGGCATGGGGCTTTCGGCGATGGCCTGGATCGGCATATCGGGTTGCAGGGCTTGCAGCGACTGGCGGATGGCCTGATCGGGATCGGCCGCCAGGGCCAGGGAACCGGACAGACCGAGGGCCATCGCGGCAAACAAACGAATCACGCGCATGAACTGAAATCTCCTGACAGCGGCGTGGAAAAAGTGGGCCAGCCTATCACAGCGCACATTGGGTCCGTTGCCGGCCACGACACATCCGGATCAGCCGCGAGGGTGATGCTGTGCATGGAGCTCCTGCAGGCGGGCACGTGCGATGTGGGTGTAGATCTGAGTGGTGGACAGATCGCTATGGCCGAGCAGCATCTGCACGGTGCGCAGGTCGGCCCCGTGATTGAGCAGATGGGTCGCAAAGGCATGGCGCAGCGTATGTGGCGATATCGATTTCCCGATACCGGCCACCTTCGCATGCAGCTTTATCCGGTGCCAGAACGTCTGGCGCGTCATCTGATCGCCTCGCTGACTGGGAAACAGCACATCACTGGCCTTGCCCGCCAGCAACTCGCCTCGCGCCTCGCGCAGGTAGCGCTCGATCCAGTGCATGGCCTCGTCCCCCATCGGCACCAGACGCTCCTTGTTGCCCTTGCCAAAGGTGCGCAGCACGCCCTGACGCAGGCTGACCTGCTCAAGCGTCAGGCTGATCAGCTCGGTCACCCGCAGCCCGCACGCGTAGAGGACCTCGAGCATCGCACGGTCGCGCATCCCCAACGGCTCGGCGGTGTCCGGCGCGGCCAGCAACGCCTCGACATCGGCTTCGGAAAGGGTCTTGGGCAGCGGCCGGCCCAGACGGGGCGTCTCGACACGAAGGGTCGGATCCTGGCCGACCTGCCCTTCGCGCCAGAGATAACGGTAGAAGCCGCGCAGCCCTGAAAGAAAGCGCGCAGTCGAGCGCGCCTGGTAGCCATTGCCGAGGCGCCAGGCCAGATGATCGAGAATGATTTCTCGCCCGGCGTCGCTCAAGGCTACGCCGCGCTCGTGCAGCCAGCCATTGAACAGACCCAAGTCGCTGCGATAGGCCTCGCGCGTGTTGTCGGCCAGGCCCTTCTCGAGCCAGAGGGCATCGAGAAACTGATCGATCAGGGGATCTTCGCGAACGCTCATGGGCAACCGGACTTCAAGCAGGGGCACTCAGTCTTCCACAGGCACGAAGGGAGATGCCAGCGCCTCACTCTACGAGACTGGGCAATACCGGTACCGGACGCTGCTCTTCATTGATTGCGACGAAGCTGAACGTACCCTCGATGGCTTTCTTGCGACCATCGGCGATCATGCTCTCGACGAATACCTCTACCGATACCTTGAGGCTGGTGTTGCCCACCTTGACCACCCGCCCGATCAGCTCGACGATCGAGCCCGCTGCGATCGGATGATTGAAGTCGATGCGGTCAGTGGACACCGTCACCAGCGGCAGGCGGCAGAAGCGCGTCGCGGTAATGAAGGACACCTCATCCATCCAGGCCAGGGCGGTCCCGCCGAACAAGGTATTGTGGTGATTGGTGGTAAGCGGAAACACCGCCTTGGTGACACGCGTCTCGGACAACTGCGTGCGACGCTGAATTTCTAGCTCTCTGGGGGTCATGCCGCACTCTTCGGATGTGAAGTGACTGGCCTCGTGCCGCGACTGTTGTTGTGATTGTTCTTACGCTGCCGCGCAGGCAGATGACTCGGACCGCCTGGTCAGCGATCCCCTGAATGCAAAAAAGCAGCCCGAGGGCTGCTTTTTCGATGGAACCGCTGTCCTCAGGACAGCTTTTCCTTGATGCGGGCGGCCTTGCCGGACAGCTCGCGCAGGTAGTACAGCTTGGCCTTGCGAACATCGCCGCGGCGCTTGACGCTGATGCTGTCGACCAGCGGGCTGTAGGACTGGAAGGTACGTTCCACGCCTACACCGTTGGAAATCTTGCGCACGGTGAACGCACTGTTCAGACCGCGATTGCGCTTGCCGATCACGACGCCTTCGAAGGCCTGCAGACGCTGACGGTCGCCTTCCTTCACCTTCACCTGAACGATCACGGTGTCGCCCGGGGCGAACGGCGGGATTTCCTTGGACATCTGCTCGGCTTCGAGCTGCTGGATGATCTTGTTGGTCATGCTGTGTGCTCCTAAGGCGGACCGTCGAGGGTGCGCCATCGATACGTTAACTATCGTCCCGCTGACGGATGTATTCCGCCAGCAGCTTCTGTTCTTCTCCAGAAAGCGAGCGGCTATCCAGAAGATCAGCGCGGCGTTCCCAGGTCCTTCCAAGGGACTGCTGCAAACGCCAGCGCCGGATGTGTTCATGGTTGCCGCTGAGCAGCACCTCAGGAACACGTTTGTCCGCATACACCTCGGGTCGCGTGTAATGCGGGCAGTCGAGCAGGCCGTCGGTAAACGAATCCTCCTCGGCCGAATCAGCATGACCCAGCGCTCCGGGAAGCAATCGGGTCACGGCATCGATCAGCACCATGGCCGGCAGCTCGCCACCGGACAACACGTAATCGCCAACCGACCATTCTTCATCCACATGCGCTTCGATGAAGCGCTCGTCGATACCTTCGTACCGACCGGCGATGAGGATCAATGCTTCCCCCTTCGCCATTTCACGGACGTCCGCCTGTTTAAGCTGACGTCCCTGCGGCGACAGGTAGATGACCTTCGCCTTCTCCCCTGCAGCGAGCCTGGCGTCGGCCAGCGCGCGCTCCAACGGAGCGATCTTCATCACCATCCCCGGACCACCGCCGAAAGGCCGGTCGTCCACAGTCTGGTGCCGATCTTCGGTATAGCTGCGGGGGTTCCAGCATGTCAGCTGGAGCAAGCCCTGCTTTACCGCACGACTGGTGATACCCCAATCGCTGATGGCCGCGAACATGTCCGGGAACAAGGTGATGACTTCAACGCGCAAGGTCGCCACGCCGTTCAGAAGTCCGCATCCCAGTCGACCTGCATCTGGCCAGCGTCCAGATCGACCTTCAGCACGCACTGATCGGTATAAGGCAGCAACCGTTCGCGGTCATCCAGACTACCGTCGGCCGGCTTGACCACCAGCACGTCGTTCGCACCGGTTTCAAGAAGATGATCCACCACGCCGAGCCATTGCCCTTCCTGGTTAACAACCTTCAGCCCCTGGAGCTGGAACCAGTAGTAATCGTCGCCCGCCAGGGCCGGGAGTTCGCTGCGAGGAATACAGATTTCGAAGTCGGCGTAGGTGCGCGCGACTTCTCGATCATCCAGCCCCTTCAGCTTGGCTACCAGAACCTTGTTCTGCAGCCTTCCCGAAGCCATGACGACCTGCTTGATCTCGCCACCTCGCCTCAGCGTCCAGTTGCGATAATCGAGCAGGTTTTCAATCGGATCGGTGAAGGAATACACCTTCACTTCACCGCGCACACCATGCACCGAAACGATCTTGCCGAGAACGATCAGGTCGTCGGCCGGGGCAGGCGTGGCGCTCATAGGGTTCAGGCAGCGGCCTTGGCAGCTTCCTTGAGCAGCTGAGCAACGCGCTCAGACGGCTGTGCGCCCTGGCTCAGCCAGTAGCTGGCACGCTCCTGGTCGACAGAGAGCTTCACTTCCGCACCCGAAGCGATCGGATTGAAGAAGCCGATACGCTCAACGAAACGACCATCGCGCGCATTGCGGCTGTTGGTCACGGTCAGGTGGTAGAAAGGGCGCTTCTTGGAGCCGCCACGAGCGAGACGAATGGTTACCATGTGAACATCGTTCCTGTAGTCGGTGCTGCGAATCTGGATACACGAGCCCTAGGCCCGAAAGGCCGCATATTCTAAGGATAAACGGCAGGATTGCAAATGGTTTCAGCGACAGACGCAGAAGCGCCTGCCATGCGGGTTAAAACTTGGGCATGCCGCCGCCGGGGAACATGCTGCCCATACCGCGCATCATCTTGCTCATGCCGCCCTTGGCAGTGACTTTCTTCATCATCTTCTGCATCTGCTTGTGCTGCTTGATCAGGCGACCAATATCTTGCACCTGGGTCCCCGAACCCAGGGCGATGCGCCGCTTGCGCGAACCGCTGATGATATCGGGATTGCGGCGCTCGGCAGGCGTCATCGAATTGATGATCGCCTCCATCTGCATGAACTGCTTCTCCGCCGCCCCCTGGGCATTGCCCATCTGCGAAAGGTTCATGCCGCCAATCGAAGGCAGCTTGTCCATCAATCCGCCGAGGCCGCCCATGTTCTTCATCTGCTGAAGCTGGTCGCGGAAATCCTCGAGATCGAAGCCTTTGCCTTTCTTGAGCTTCTTGGTGAGCTTTTCCGCCTTTTCGCGATCGAGCGTCTGCTCGGCCTGCTCGATGAGACTGAGCACGTCGCCCATACCGAGGATGCGCGAGGCGATGCGGTCGGGATGGAAAGGCTCGAGTGCGTCGCTTTTCTCACCCATGCCGAGAAACTTGATCGGCTTGCCGGTGATCGAGCGTACCGAGAGCGCGGCACCGCCGCGCGCGTCACCATCGACCTTGGTCAGCACCACGCCAGTGAGCGGCAGCGCATCGCCAAAGGCCTTGGCGGTATTGGCCGCATCCTGGCCGGTCATCGCATCGACCACGAACAGCGTCTCGGCCGGATTGATCGCACCATGGATAGCCTGGATCTCGGCCATCATCTCGCTGTCGATGGCCAGACGACCCGCAGTGTCGACCAGCACGACGTCGATGAACTTGAGCTTGGCTTCCCGGATCGCCGCCTGGGCGATATCGACCGGCCTCTGACTGGTGTCGGACGGAAAAAAGGTCACGCCCACTTCGGCGGCCAGCGTTTCCAACTGCTTGATCGCTGCCGGGCGATAAACGTCGGCGGAAACCACCAGCACCGTCTTTTTCTTGCGCTCCTTGAGAAAGCGCGCCAGCTTGCCGACAGTGGTGGTCTTACCCGCGCCCTGCAGGCCAGCCATCAACACCACCGCAGGCGGCGCGACGCTCAAGGACAGGTCTTCGTTGGCAGCGCCCATCAGCTCTTCGAGCTCGGCACGCACGATCTTCACGAACGCCTGGCCCGGCGTCAGGCTCTTCGAGACCTCCGTCCCGACCGCGCGATCCTTGACCCGGTTGACGAAGTCCTTGACCACCGGCAGGGCGACGTCGGCCTCGAGCAGCGCCATGCGCACTTCGCGCAGGGTGTCCTTGATGTTGTCTTCGGTCAGTTTCGCCTTGCCGGTGACATGGCGCAGGGTCAGGGAAAGACGGTCGGTAAGGTTTTCAAACATGAGCCATTCCACGCTGGATGTGGTGAGGGCGAGATTATAGAAGCTGGAAGGTGCCAGCCGGTACCCCGCCCGTCACGGTTTTCGTCAACCCCTGGCCGCTCGCCTGCTTTTGCAGGCCTGGTCTTTGTGCCACACTCAGCGCCTTTCCAGTTTGCTCCCGGGATCTATGCACCCTCTGCTACCCAGCCTCGCTGCCGCCCTCCTCTACGCTGGCGTCTCTGGATACCAAGGCCTGCGGCTGACGCAGCGCATCACGCCAGACAAACGCCTGCTCCTCGGCGTGGGCCTGCTTGCACTGCTCGCCCACGGCGTGAGCCTGGCCATGCAACTTCTGACGCCGGCCGGCCTTCACCTGGATTTTTTCACCGCCTCGAGCCTGATCGCAGCCGCTGTGATCCTGCTGATTCTGATGGCGCTGTACCGCATGCCGGTCGAGAACCTGTTGCTGCTGCTGTTTCCGCTGGGCTGCCTCACCGTTCTTTTCGCCGAATTCGCCCCCTCGGGCACCGTGCCGGCGATCATCGAACAGCCCGGCATTCTGGCGCACATCCTGCTGTCGATACTCGCCTACGGCCTGCTGACCATCGCCGTGTTCCAGGCGTTGTTGCTGCTGCTGCAGGATCACCACCTCAAACACAAGCACCCGTCCGGCCTGATCAAGAACTTCCCGCCATTGCAGACGATGGAAAGCCTGCTGTTCGGGTTTCTCTGGGCCGGCTGGCTGCTGCTGTCGGCGTCGCTGATCTCCGGCTGGATGTTCCTTGACGACCTCTTTGCCCAGCACCTGGTACACAAGACGCTTCTGTCCGTCGTCGCCTGGGTGGTCTTCGGACTTCTACTGTGGGGTCGCCATCGCCTCGGCTGGCGCGGGCACAAGGCCATCCGCTGGACCTTGGCGGGCTTTTGCCTGCTGATGCTGGCCTATTTCGGCAGCAAGCTCGTCCGCGAATTCATCCTGCACATCTGAGGCAGATCGTCACCGTGGAAAACCTTCATCCCGGCGTCCTGGTTGGCGTTCTGATCTTTTTGCTGCTCTGCTCGGCCTTCTTTTCGAGCTCCGAGACCGGCATGCTCAGCCTCAACCGCTACCGCCTGCGCCACCAGGCAAAGGAAGGCCACCGTGCGGCCAAGCGCGTCAGCAGCCTTCTGGCGCGGCCCGACCGTCTGCTGGGCACCATTCTGGTCGGCAACAATTTCGTCAACATCCTCGCCTCGTCCATCGCCACTGTGCTGGCAGTGAGGCTATGGGGCGAGGCCGGCATCGCCATCGCCACCATTGGCTTGACCGTGCTTCTGCTGATCTTCGGCGAGATCACGCCCAAGACCCTGGCCGCGTTGCGCCCCGAGAAAGTCGCCTACCCGTTCAGCCTGCCACTGCTGATGCTACAGAAGGTGTTCTACCCGCTGGTGCTGGCGCTGGGCTGGATCAGCAACGGGCTGCTGAGGATGCTTGGCGTCGACCCGGCGAGCAAGGTCACCGACAGCCTGTCCACCGAGGAATTGCGCAGCGTCGTGCGCGAGTCCGGCGCGGACCTGCCGCTGAACAGGCAGAACATGCTGCTCGGCATCCTCGACCTTGAAAAGGTGCGGGTGGACGACATCATGATTCCCCGCCACGAGGTGACCGGGATCGACCTCGAGGATGACCTCGAAACCATTGTCGCCCAGCTCAGGACCACCCCTCATACGCGCATCCCGGTGTTCCGCAAGGACATCAACCATATCGAGGGTATCGTGCACATGCGCAAGATTGCCCGCCTGCTCAGCCACGACCAGCTGACCAAGGACAACCTGCGCACGGCCTGCAGCGAGCCCTACTTCGTTCCGGAAAACACGCCGCTGTCGACCCAGCTGCTCAACTTCCAGAAGCAGAAACGCCAGATCGGCATCGTCGTCGACGAATACGGTGAGGTGCTGGGCATCGTGACCCTGGAGGATATCCTCGAGGAAATCGTCGGCGAGTTCAGCAACCAGGACAGCCTGCTCAGCCCGGACATCCATCCGCAGGAAGACGGCACCCATGTGATCGACGGCGCGGCCTACCTGCGAGAAATCAATCGGGCACTGGGGTGGCAACTGCCTGTCGACGGCCCCAAGACCGTCAACGGGCTGATCACCGAAGCCCTCGAGCACATCCCCGACAGCGGCGTCTGCCTGCAGGTGGATCGCTATCGCCTGGAGATCCTCCAGGCCTCCGACAACCGGGTCAAAAGCGTTCGCGCCTGGGCGCTTGCCGAGCCCGCAGAGGAAGACGAAGGGACTTCGTGATCGGGAAGACTGCCTACCTATGCAGGCGGGCAGCATTCAAGCCAGAAACCATCAGAGCTCGACCTTGACCGCCTGCGCCGACCGCAGGGCCTTTGCCCGCGCGTCCTTGATGGACTCGTCGCGAGCCAGAGCCACCCCCATGCGCCGCTGACCACTGACCTGAGGTTTGCCGAACAGGCGCAAGGCCGTATCAGGCTCGCTCAACGCCGCTTCGAGGTTGCCGAAACTGACCCGACTCGACTCACCTTCGACCAGAATCACCGCCGATGCCGCCGGCCCGAACTGACGAATCGCCGGAATCGGCAAGCCCAGGATGGCCCGGGCATGCAGGGCGAATTCGGACAGATCCTGGGAGATCAAGGTGACCAGCCCCGTGTCGTGCGGGCGCGGTGACACCTCGCAGAACCAGACCTTGTCGCCTTTGACGAACAGTTCGACGCCGAAGATTCCGCGCCCGCCCAACCCCTCGGTGACCGCCAAGGCGATACGCTTAGCCTCCGCACGCGCGGCCTCGCTCATTGCCTGAGGCTGCCAGGACTCCTGGTAATCGCCCTTTTCCTGGCGATGCCCGACCGGCTCGCAGAAGGTGGTGCCACCCGCGTGCCGCACGGTCAGCAAGGTGATCTCGTAATCGAAATCGATGAAGCCTTCGACAATGACGCGGCCCTGCCCCGCACGGCCGCCAGCCTGGGCATAGTTCCAGGCCGCCTCGACATCGGCGGCGCTTTTGAGCACCGACTGGCCTTTGCCGGACGAGCTCATCACCGGCTTGATCAGGCAGGGAAAGCCGAGCTCAGTAGCCGCATCGCGGCATTGCTCCAGCGAGTCGGCGAAACGGTATGGCGAGGTCGGCAGCCCCAGATCCTCGGCAGCCAGACGGCGAATACCCTCGCGATTCATGGTCAGGCGGGCCGCCCGTGCCGTCGGGATCACGGTGAACCCTTCGGATTCCAGCTCGACCAGCGTCGCCGTGGCGATCGCCTCGATCTCGGGCACGATGTAATGCGGCCGTTCCTGCTCGATGATGCGCCGCAGCGCCTCGCCATCGAGCATGTCGATCACGTGGCTGCGGTGGGCGACCTGCATGGCAGGCGCCTTGTCATAACGGTCGACGGCAATGACCTCAACGCCGAGTCGCTGCAGCTCGATGACCAGCTCCTTGCCAAGCTCGCCGCTACCGCAAAGTAGAACACGCGTGGCGCTGTCGGACAGCGGAGTACCAATACGGGACATGGAATTCCTCAAAGGTTCTATAGCAATAAGCCGGCTGCACGGGCACGCTCATGACAACGCAAGAGCACCTGGCGGCGCTCGGCGTTATCCATGCGGCCCCAGCGGGTGATTTCTTCGACCGTACGCTGGCAACCCGTACAGATATCCTCATCGTCGAGCGCGCAGATGCTCACGCACGGCGAGGCGACCGGCTTGTCGGCGCGCGCCTCGCTCAATCTTCCTGCTCCTGCAGATCACGCGCGTAGCGCTGGGCGTTGTGCACGTAGTGCGCCGCACTGGCCTCGAGCATCTTGCGCTGCGCCTCGGTCAGCTCGCGGATCACCTTGCCGGGCGAGCCGACCACCAGCGAGCCGTCGGGTATCTCTTTCCCTTCGGCGATCAGGGTATTGGCGCCGATGATGCAGTATTTGCCGATCTTCGCGCCGTTGAGCACCACGGCGTTGATTCCGATCAGGCTGTAATCTCCGACCGTGCACCCATGCAGCATCACCTTATGGCCGATGGTGACGCCCGTGCCGAGCGTCAGCGGATAGCCCATGTCGGTATGGATCACGCTGCCGTCCTGCACATTGCTGTTCGGCCCGATATGGATGAGCTCGTTGTCGCCGCGCAGCACCGCGTTGAACCACACGCTGGCCCCGGCATCGAGGCGAATCTTGCCGACCAGCGTGGCATTGGGAGCGACCCAGCTCTGCGGATCGGCGTCGACACGGGAATCACCCAGGCGGTATTTCATCATTTACCTCACGCTGTGGTTCTGCCTCAAGGATGCGCCCCGCGTGGGACGCATCATCGGCCGCTGAGATCGCGGAACGAATCGGAGGGACGGTGCAGGTCGATACCGGCGTCATAGATCAGGTTGACCAGCTCGACGATCATGATCGCCGTGAGCCCCCAGATTCGGTACTCGCCATATTGATAGGACGGCACATACCAACTCTTCCCCTGATAGTCGATGCGATGCGTGACTTCACGCGGGTCCTGGCGGAAGAACTCCAGCGGCACCGAGAACACGGCCGCGATTTCGGCATCGTTGGGCCGATACTCCACATAGTCCGGGACCAACCCGACGTAGGGCGTGACGTGGATGCCGTAGCGCGACACGAGGCTGCTGAGCGGGCCGATGACTTCCACCATGCCGGGGACCAGCCCGACTTCCTCATGCGCTTCGCGCAACGCGGTATGAACCAGATCGCGATCTTCCGGATCGCGCCGCCCACCCGGGAACGCCACCTCTCCGCCGTGCGTGGACAAGCCACTGGCACGCAGCGTCAGCACCAGTTCGGGTTCCTCCACCCTGGTGATCGGCATCAGCACCGCGGCTTCGGGTAGGTCTGCTTCAGGCTCCATCAGAAGCGGCGAATAATCGCGCACCCTTTGGAGAATGTGGTCCAGCATCGAATTTCTCGTCTTTTTCTTCGCTCAGCATCATGGCACGAAACGGTAAGCGCGCCCAAGGCTCGGAACGTCAAGTCGATTGGCGTCTTGCCGCATTGGTATGCCCAAGCCAAGATTAGCCAATCTTGGACGAGGAACCGGTATGAAATTCTGCAACCAATGTGGCGGCCCGGTGGCCGAACTCATCCCGGACGGCGACAACCGCCTGCGCTTCGTTTGCAGCAGCTGCAGCGCCATCCACTACCAGAACCCGCGCATCGTCGCCGGCTGCCTGCCGGTGTGGGAGGATCGCGTGCTGCTTTGCCGGCGAGCGATCGAACCTCGTCGCGGTTACTGGACCCTGCCGGCCGGCTTCATGGAGAACGGCGAGACGACCCGGGAGGCCGCGGAGCGCGAAACCCTCGAAGAGGCTTGCGCGCGGGTCAGGGGGCTGCAGCTTTATACATTGTTCGACCTGCCGCACATCAGCCAGGTGTACATGTTCTTTCGCGCCGAACTCGTTGACCTCGCCTTCAGCCCTGGCAGCGAGAGCCTGGAAGTCGAGTTGTTTTATCAACGGGATATCCCCTGGTCAGCGCTCGCTTTTCCCACCGTGGGCCGTACCCTAGAATGCTTCTTCGCCGACCGGGAACAGCAGACCTTCCCGGTACGCAACGAGTCGATCGCACCCATGCGGGTCGGCACGCCGAGACCGGTCTGACGCAGTAATCTGGAAGCCTCTTCGATGCGCTGGTTGTTCGCTGTTTTCTGTTTCAGCCTCGCGACACTTTCCCTTGCCAGCCCGGCACCCACTTCTACCGAAAAGCCCATCGACAAGGTGCTGGTGATCAAGTCGGAGCGAAAGCTGCACCTGATCAGCCGCAGTGAGACGCTCAAGAGCTATCGCATCTCGCTGGGCAAACAACCGGTCGGGGCCAAGGAGCGCGAAGGCGACCAGCGCACACCCGAAGGCTTCTACTGGATCAACTGGCGCAAGATCAGCGACAAGTACAACCTGGCGATGCACATTTCCTACCCCAACGCCCGCGACAGCGAGCGCGCCCGGACGCAAGGCGTGAAGCCGGGCAGCATGATCATGCTGCACGGCACCCCGCTGGATGAGGAATACCCGGAATGGTTCTTCCACACCCTGGACTGGACCGAGGGCTGCATTGCGCTGAAGAACGATGACATGCGCGATCTGTGGAGTCGGGTGCCGGACGGAACCCTGATCGAAATCAGGCCATGATTCGCGCCAGGGCACGCAACGCGGCCCTGCGCGAACTCAGAATTGCATGTCGGACAGGCGCCAGACGTCAAACGCCGGCGTCTCGTAAGGATGGGCCTTTTTCAGGGCCTTTACCGAGTCGTGAATGAGCTCGTCGGATACCACCAGCTCGACTTTCCACTCGGCGACCTGCTCGACCTTGCCCGCCTCACCGATGAACGGCTGGCTGCCCGCAAGCGGCCTGAACTGCCCCTGGCCCAGGGTCTGCCAGCAGCAGCTGTCATACGCACCGATACGACCGCCGCCGGCGGCGAATACCGCTTTCTTGACTTCGTCCAGATGCTTTTCTGGCACATAGAAGCACAGCTTGTACATCGAGGTCTCCGCACGAATTCAGCCCGGAGCGGCGTGTTTCGGCATGCCGCTCCGGAAAGATGGCAACCGCCACAAGAGTGACGGTAAGCCGCCAGTAAACAACTTCCCCGGACAGCGTCTGGCTACCTTGCTCCGCTGATTCGCTCCTGCTCCGGTGGGTGCAGGCTTGGGCGGCATCCCGCCAGCCCCAGGCCGATCAATCCACCCAGACGCGGGCGTTGCGGAACATCCGCATCCAGCCACCATCCTCTTGCCAATCGTCCGGACGCCATGAGTTAGTCACGGCCCGGAACACCCGCTCCGGATGCGGCATCATGATGGTCACCCGCCCGTCTCGGCTGCTCAACCCGGTGATACCGCGCGGCGAGCCGCTGGGGTTGGCAGGATAGCGCTCCGTAACCTTGCCGTGGTTGTCCACCAGACGCATGGCTATACAGCCCGACAGATCGGCCTCGAGCAATGCTTCCTCGCTCTCGAATTCGGCATGACCTTCGCCGTGGGCAATGGCGATCGGCAACCGGGAACCGGCCATGCCCTGCAGGAAGATGGAAGGCGAATCCTGCACCTGTACCATCGCAACCCGCGCCTCAAACTGCTCGGAGCGGTTGCGCACGAAGTGCGGCCAGAACTCGCTGCCGGGAACCAGTTCATGAAGGTTGGAGAGCATCTGGCAACCATTGCAGACGCCCAGTGCGAAGCTGTCATTGCGCTCGAAAAAGCCGCTGAACGCCTCGCGTGCACGGCTGTTGAACAGAATCGACTTAGCCCAGCCTTCACCGGCACCGAGCACGTCACCGTAGGAGAAACCGCCGCAGGCGACCAGCCCCTTGAAGCTTTCGAGCTCGATTCGCCCGGCGAGGATGTCGCTCATGTGCACATCGACCGAGGCGAAGCCTGCACGATCGAAGGCGGCCGCCATCTCGGACTGACCGTTGACGCCCTGCTCACGCAGGATCGCGACCTTCGGCCGCAGGCCTTTCTTGATGTAGGGCGCGGCGATGTCCTGATTGACGTCGAAGCTGAGCTTGGCGTGCAGGCCTGGGTTTTCTTCGTCGAGCAGCAGATCGAATTCCTCGTCGGCGCACTCGGCATTGTCGCGCAGACGCTGGACCTGATAGCTGGTCTCGGACCACTGGCGCTGCAGCAGACGGCGGTCACCTGTGAAGATATCCGCACCGTTGTAGCGCACCACCACGCGCCCGTTGTTGATCGGCCGACCGATGACACTGACGCAATCGCCAAGCCCGGCCGCGCTGAACTGAGCCAGGATCACTTCGGTATCGTCCTGACGCACCTGGATCAGCGCACCGAGCTCTTCGTTGAACAGGATCGCCGGGATCTCCTCGGCATCGTGGGCGATGCCGTCGAGATTGAGATCCAGACCGCAATGGCCGGCGAAAGCCATCTCCAGCGCAGTGGTGATCAAGCCGCCATCGGAGCGGTCGTGATAGGCGAGCAACAGGCCGTCCGCGTTCAGACCTTGCACGACGGCAAAGAAAGCCTTCAGGTCTTCAGCGTCGTCGACGTCCGGCGCCCGGCGCCCGAGCTGGCCATAAACCTGCGCCAGGATCGAGGCCCCCATGCGGTTCTGACCACGGCCGAGATCGATGAGAATGAGGTCGGTCTCGCCCTTGTCCAGGCGCAGCTGCGGCGTCAGCGTCTGGCGCACATCAGCCACCGGTGCGAACCCCGAAACGATGAGCGACAGCGGCGAGGTCACGCTCTTGTCCACGCCTTCGTCGGACCAGCGGGTCTTCATCGACATGGAATCCTTGCCGACCGGGATGGTGATCCCAAGCTCGGGGCACAGCTCCATGCCCACGGCACGCACGGTGTCGTACAGGCGAGCGTCTTCGCCTGGATGGCCGGCGGCGGCCATCCAGTTGGCGGACAGTTTGATGTCGGAAAGGCGTTCGATACGGGCAGCGGCAAGGTTGGTCAGCGTCTCGCCGATAGCCATGCGCCCCGAGGCAGGCGCATCGAGCAGCGCGAGCGGTGTGCGCTCGCCCATGGCCATCGCCTCGCCGGTATAGACGTCGTAACTGGTGGCGGTCACCGCGCAATCGGCAACCGGGACCTGCCACGGGCCGACCATCTGGTCGCGCGCCACCTGACCGGTAATGCTGCGGTCGCCGATAGTGATCAGGAAGCTTTTGCTGGCCACGGCAGGATGATGCAGCACGCGTCCGACAGCCTCGGTGAGCTCGACGCCCGCCGGCTCGAAATCATCGCCCAGCGCGCCTTCGCGGCTGGCGCTGCGGTGCATGCGCGGGGCCTTGCCCAGCAGCACGTTGAGCGGCATATCGACCGGCTTGTTGCCGAAATGGCTGTCCGACACCGTTAGACGAGGCTCCTCGGTCGCTTCGCCGACCACCGCGAACGGGCAGCGCTCGCGCTCGCAGATAGCCTTGAAGCGCTCGAAATCGGCGGTATCCACGGCAAGCACGTAGCGTTCCTGGGATTCGTTGCACCAGATCTCGTGCGGCGCCATTCCCGGCTCATCGTTGGGAATGTTGCGCAGCTCGAAGCGCCCGCCTCGACCGCCGTCGTTGACCAGTTCCGGGAAGGCGTTGGAAAGGCCACCGGCGCCAACGTCGTGAATGAACTTGATCGGGTTGCGCTCGCCAAGCTGCCAGCAGCGATCGATGACCTCCTGGCAACGGCGCTCCATTTCCGGGTTGTCGCGCTGCACCGAGGCGAAGTCGAGGTCGGCCGAACTGGTGCCGGTCGCCATCGACGACGCAGCGCCACCGCCCAGCCCGATGAGCATGGCCGGGCCACCGAGCACGATTAGCTTGGCGCCGACCGAAATCTCGCCCTTCTGCACGTGCTCCTCGCGGATGTTGCCCATGCCGCCCGCCAGCATGATGGGCTTGTGGTAGCCGCGCACTTCCTCGCCCCGTGGCGTCTGCACCGCCTGCTCGAAGGTACGGAAGTAACCGGTAAGCGCCGGACGCCCGAATTCGTTGTTGAACGCGGCGCCGCCCAGCGGGCCTTCGATCATGATGTCCAGCGCGGTGACGATGCGCTCGGGCTTGCCATAGGGCTTTTCCCAGGGCTGAACGAAACCCGGGATGTTCAGGTTGGACACCGTGAAACCGGTCAGACCGGCCTTTGGCTTGGCGCCGCGGCCGGTCGCGCCCTCGTCGCGAATCTCGCCGCCGGAGCCGGTCGAGGCGCCCGGGAACGGCGCGATGGCCGTCGGGTGATTGTGCGTTTCCACCTTCATGAGAATGTGCACGGGCTCCCGAGTCGCCGCGTACTCGCCGCTCTCGGGGTTGGGGTAGAAACGCCCGGCCACGTTACCGACGATGACCGCGGCATTGTCCTTGTAGGCCGAGAGCACACCTTCGCTGTGCATCTGGTAGGTGTTCTTGATCATGCCGAACAGGGATTTTTCCTGGCTTTCGCCATCGATGTCCCAGCTGGCGTTGAAGATCTTGTGACGGCAATGCTCGGAGTTCGCCTGGGCGAACATCATCAACTCGATGTCGTGCGGGTTGCGTCCCAGTTCGCCGAAGCTCTTGACCAGATACTCGATCTCGTCATCGGCCAGCGCCAGACCGAGGTCGGCGTTGGCACGCTCCAGCGCTGCACGGCCGCCGGCCAGCACGTCCACCGCGGTCAACGTCCTGGGCTGGGCATGGCTGAACAGCGTCGATGCATCCTCGAAGCGCTCGAGAACCAGCTGGGTCATGCGGTCGTGCAGCACGGCTGCGATCAGCGCCGCGTCGGATTCGGACAACTCGCCGGCCACGTAATAGGCGATGCCTCGCTCCAGACGCTGGATCTTGCTCAAACCGCAATTGCGGGCGATGTCGCTGGCCTTGCTGGACCAGGGCGAAATGGTGCCGAAGCGCGGAATCACCAGAAACAGGCGACCGGTCGGCTCCTGGACCGGCACGCTCGGGCCGTACTTGAGCAGGCGAGCCAGCACCTGCTGCTCATCCGCCCCGAGGGCGCCGGATACCTCGGCAAAATGGGCGAACTCGGCATAAACGCCGCTCACGGCAGCGACCTTTTCGGTCAGTTGCGCCAGGAGCTTGCCGTGACGGAAGGCGGAAAGTGCAGGAGCGCCGCGCAGGATCAACATCGTCGGAACAGCCTCGAAGGGGGGAGCGTAGAGGGCGTGCATTCTAGCTCATCAGGCGGCGCGAGGCTAAGCGCGGAACCGGATGTCGGCGGCTGGTCGCAAATTTTTCGCGACCCTCAAGCGAACGGAGGACGGGCAAACACCCGTCCTCCGTCGTAACGCCCGGCGGTGCGTTGCACACCGCCCGGCCAGCTACTGGATTCAGTGCAGGATCTGACTGAGGAACAGCTGGGTACGCTCGTTTTCCGGATTGGTGAAGAACTTCTCCGGAGCCGCCTGTTCGACGATCTCACCCTTGTCCATGAAGATCACCCGATTGGCCACGGTGCGCGCAAAGCCCATCTCGTGGGTCACGCAGAGCATGGTCATGCCGTCCTGGGCGAGCCCGATCATGGTGTCCAGCACCTCCTTGACCATTTCCGGATCGAGGGCCGAGGTCGGCTCGTCGAACAGCATGATCTTGGGCTTCATGCACAGCGCACGAGCGATCGCCACACGCTGCTGCTGGCCGCCGGAAAGCTGACCGGGATACTTGTTGGCCTGCTCCGGAATGCGCACGCGCTCCAGATATTGCATGGCTATTTCCTCGGCCTGACGCTTGGGCATCTTGCGCACCCACATCGGCGCCAGCGTGCAGTTCTGCAGCACGGTCAGATGGGGAAACAGATTGAAATGCTGGAAAACCATGCCCACTTCGCTGCGAATGGTTTCGATCTGCTTGAGGTCGTTGGTCAGCTCATGGCCATCGACGACGATCCGACCCTGCTGGTGCTCTTCAAGCCGATTGAGGCAACGAATGGTCGTCGACTTGCCCGAGCCGGAGGGACCGCACAACACGATGCGCTCACCCTGGGTGACGTTCAGGTTGATGTCCTTGAGCACGTGGAACTGGCCGTACCATTTGTGCACACCCTCCATCTGGATCATCAACTGATCGGCGCTAGCGGGCTGCTTGTTCATATCGTTCATGTTCACTCCTAACGCTTGTGGCCCCGGTCCAGCTTGTGCTCCAGATGCATGGAGTAGCGGGACATGCCGAAACAGAAAATCCAGTAGACGAACGCGGCGAAGACATAGCCCTCGGTGGACATACCCAGCCAGGCCGGGTCGGCCGTCGCGCGCTTGATGCTATTGAGGAAGTCGAACAGACCGATGATGATCACCAGACTGGTGTCCTTGAACAGCGCGATGAAGGTGTTGACGATGCCCGGGATGACCAGCTTGAGCGCCTGCGGCAGGATCACCAGCATCATGCTGCGCCAGTAGCCCAGGCCCATCGCCGCGGCCGCCTCGTACTGCCCCTTGGGAATCGCCTGCAGCCCGCCACGCACGACTTCGGCGATATAGGCCGCCTCGAAGAAGATGATCATCACCATCGCGCGCATCAGTTTGTCGAGGTTCATGCCCTCGGGCAGGAACAGCGGCAGCATGACCGACGACATGAACAGCACGGTGATCAGCGGGACGCCACGCCAGAACTCGATGAAGGTCACGCAGATCACGCGGATCGCCGGCATTTCCGAGCGACGCCCGAGCGCCAGCAGGATGCCCAGCGGCAAGGCACCGGCGATACCGACCGCCGCAATGATGATGGTTAGCATCAGACCACCCCACTGGCTGGTCGATACCGTCTGCATGCCAAGGAACCCGCCATGCAGAAGCCAGTAGGCGATCAGCGGATAGGCGATCAGATAACCGATCCCGAAACGGGCCTTGTGAGGCGTTTTCTTCAGAAACAGCGGCACCGCACCCACGACCGCCAATACCGCGGCCAGATCGACGCGCCAACGCAGGTCAGCCGGGTAGAACCCGTACATGAACTGGGCGAAACGGCTCTGGATGAACACCCAGCAAGCACCTTCACGCGAGCAGTCGGAGCGGGCATCGCCCGTCCAGTCGGCCTGGATGAAGGCCCAGTTGAGCAGCGGTGGAATGATCAGCCAGACCAGATAAAGTCCGGCCAGCGTCATCAGGGTGTTGAACCAGCTGGAGAACAGGTTGCTGCGCATCCAGCCGACGACCCCGACGTTTCTGCTCGGTGCCGGCAAGTCAGGTTTGAATATATGCGTAGTCACAGGCTTATCCTCACCGCTCGATAAGCGCGATGCGCTTGTTGTACCAGTTCATCAGGATCGAAATGCTGATGCTGATGGCCAGGTAGACACTCATGGTGATCGCCATGGTTTCGATCGCCTGACCGGTCTGGTTGAGAACCGTGCCGGCGAACAGCGAGACCATGTCGGGATAACCGATGGCGGCGGCGAGCGACGAGTTCTTCGCCAGGTTGAGGTACTGGCTGGTCAGCGGCGGGATGATCACCCGCATGGCCTGCGGTACGATCACCAGGCGCAGCGTCTGCCCAGGGCGCAGGCCCAGCGAGCCAGCCGCTTCGGTTTGCCCGTGACTGACCGATTGAATGCCCGCACGCACGGTTTCGCCGATGAAGGCAGCGGTATAGATCGACAGCGCCAGCACGATGGATACCAGCTCGGGAATGATCACCCAGCCGCCGCGGATGTTGAAGCGCTGCAGCTCCGGTACCTGCCAGTGAAACGGCGCACCGAATGCCAGCACAGCCAGCAATGGCAAGCCAATCAGCAGCCCCAGGCTGGTCCACAGCACCGGGAAGCGCTCGCCTGTCGCATGCCGCCGCAGACGCGCCCAGCGATGTAGGACGACCACCGCGACAACGGCCACCAGCAGTGCGATCAGGAACGGCCACATGCCCTCGGCCGCGAACGGCGCCGGCATCTGCAGACCGCGGTTGTTCAAGAAGAACATGTCCCACAGCGAAATGCTGTCCCTCGGACCCGGCAGCGGCGCCAGCACGGCGAAGTAAAAGAAGAAGATCTGCAGGAGTGGTGGGATGTTGCGGAAGGTTTCGATGTAGACGGTAGCGAGCTTGCGGATCAGCCAATTGGGCGATAACCGTGCGATCCCGAGGATGAATCCAAGGATGGTCGCCAGCACGATACCCACGATGCTGACCAACAGCGTGTTCAGCAAGCCAACCCAGAACACCCGACCATAACTGTCGCTTTCGGTGTAATCGATCAGATGCTGCGGAATGCCGAATCCCGCGGAATTATTGAGAAAACCGAACCCTGACGTGATCCCCCGATTCGCCAGGTTTGTTTGGGTGTTGTGGAAAAGGTACCAACCGATGCCGACAACGGCGGCGACGGCAATGATCTGGAACAGCCAGGCACGGACTTTGGGATCGCGCATGTACGACCCCGCAGACGGCGCGGCTTTACTGGTGGTTCGCATTAAAAAGCCTCACGAAACGCGACCGGCACACATAGGTGTGCCGGAAACGTTAAGCCAAAACGGAAACACGGCCGCCAGTGGCAGCGGCCGGGACGGTCAACGCACCGGCGGTGCGTATTGCAGACCACCGTTGTTCCAGAGGGCGTTGAGACCACGCTCGATCTTCAGCTCGCTGCCGGCACCGACGTTGCGGTCGAAGACTTCACCGTAGTTGCCCACCTGCTTGACGATCTGCACAGCCCAGTCTTTGGGCAGCTTCAGATCCTTGCCATATTCACCTTCGGCACCGAGCAGACGCGCCACGTCGGGATTCTTGGTGGTCTTGGCCATTTCTTCGACGTTGGCCGAGGTGAGGCCAAGCTCTTCGGCGTTGACCATCGCGAACAGCGACCAGCGCACGATGTCGAACCACTCCTCGTCGCCCTGGCGGGTCGATGGGCCGAGAGGCTCCTTGGAGATCACTTCCGGCAGTACCACGTAGTCGTCCGGGCTGGCCAGCTTGATGCGCTGGGCGTACAGCTGGGACTGGTCGGAGGTCAGCACGTCGCAACGACCGGACTCCAGCGACTTGGCGCTCTCGTCGGAGGTGTCGTAAGTGATGGGGGTGTACTGCAGGTTGTTGGCGCGGAAGTAGTCGGACAGGTTCAGCTCGGTAGTGGTACCGGCCTGGATACAAACCGTGGCACCGTCGAGCTCCTTGGCACTGGAGACACCGACTTTCTTGTTCACCAGGAAGCCCTGGCCGTCATAGTAGGTGACGCCGGTGAAGTTCAGGCCCATGGCCGCATCGCGCGAACTGGTCCAGGTGGTATTGCGCGACAGCACGTCGACTTCGCCCGACTGCAGCGCGGTGAAGCGCTCCTTGGCGGTCAGTGCGCTGTACTTGACCTTGCTGGCATCGCCGAATACCGCTGCAGCAACTGCGCGGCAAACGTCGACGTCAATCCCTTTGTACTCCCCCTTGGCATCAGCGTAGGAAAAGCCCGGAAGGCCATCGCTGATACCACATTGAACGAAACCCTTCTTCTTCACCGCATCCAGGGTGGCCCCGGCGTTGGCGATACCGGTGACGCTCAGCGCAGCTGCAGCGATCACGACAGCCAGGGTGGATTTCATCATTTTCATCAAAACCTCCAGTTGCTCTTATTGTGCGGAGTTCCGGTCCTGCTCCCTCGCCCTTGTGAGGCAGGCACGTCTCGAAGCGAAACGGGCGGAAGCAAAACTAGCCGGGAGTCTAATCGCCAAATCTTTGATCGGCCATCGACTCCCTTCTCGCTCATCGAACCGATGGGCCGAAACGATCAAAAGTTGGGATACCCGCATCGGGGCTCCGCCTACCTGCATCGGCTCGGCGTTACCGCCATGAACTCCTCGCAGCCCCGCCAGGACAAAGCAAGCGGCGTACCAGCGTGGGCCGATAGCACAACCAGATTTGTAAAACCGTAAGCGGAGCCGCGAAACACCACGGAATATCAGAGCGCCACCACCTGAATGCCCATCCGAACCGATATCAACACCCCCACATCCGTGGCCGAGGCATGACAAAAGAAGAAACCGAGCGCTACTGTTCAGTGATCGGCTGTCACCTTCCCACCCGAACGCCCTATTTCAATGCGCACATTTTTTCGAGCGCCCCAAATTGGAGCCACCATGAGCGATGCCTTGATCGTAGAACCCACCTCGCCCGCAGACAGCTGCGTCATCTGGCTGCACGGACTCGGCGCGGACCGCACCGATTTCCTTCCGGTCGCGCAAATGCTTCAGCAAAAACTTGTCTCCACGCGGTTCGTGCTTCCCCAGGCACCCACCCAGGCGGTAACCATCAACGGCGGCTGGCAGATGCCCAGCTGGTACGACATCCTCGCGATGAGCCCGGCCAGGGCGATCGATCAGGAGCAACTGGAGGCCTCGTCCGAACGGGTCATGTCATTGATCGAGGAACAGCGCGACAAGGGGATCGATCCTCGCCGCGTGATACTCGCAGGCTTTTCCCAAGGCGGCGCCGTGGTACTGCACACCGCCTTCCTGCGCTGGCCCGACGCCCTTGGGGGAGTGATCGCTCTGTCGACGTACGCCCCCACCTTCGTCGACGAGCTGTCGCTTTCGCCTAGCCAACGCGCCCTGCCCGTACTCTGTCTGCACGGTACTCGCGACGATGTGGTGCTTCCACAGATGGGCCGCACAGCCTATGACCAGCTGAAGACGGCGGGCGTGCCCGTGACCTGGCAGGACTATCCGATGGCGCATGAAGTGATGATCGAAGAGATAAACGACATCGGTGACTGGCTGGAAAAGAGGCTTGGTTCCAAGAACTGATGATCCCGCAAGCCGCTCGGCTTCGGTTTTGTGACCAAACGCATACATGAGAATCGCAACGCCGCTACGCTAGCCGCAAAAAGCGGACTGGTTCTGCTTTTCGCCTCCCGACCGAGCACCACTCGCCTCGACGGGAGTCGAAGCAGACCACCCAGACGAGGAGAGCAGTTCGCGATGTGTACGACCCGGGTAAAGCAGTTGGATGCGCTTGTGCGATGAAGACGGTTTTCTGGCAAGAGAACCTGCAGCAACTGATGCAGATGCGACTGATGCACAACGTCAACCCAGCCAGCCTCAAGCCGCTGCTCCAGGAATTGCAGGCGTGTGAACTCGAGCCGGGCGAGATACTGCTCACGCCCTTCAAGCGCAACAATTATCTTTATCTGATCCTCGGTGGCGAGCTCGAGGTCTACCTCGAATCCCTCGACAGCCAGCCGGTACGCAGCCTTGGTGTAAACGATTGCGTGGGTGAAATCAGCTTCGTCGACAATCATGCGCCCTCGGCCTATGTCGTGGCGCGTCAGCCGACCCTGCTGCTGCGTCTGCACAATCGCACCCTGCCGCTGCTCACCCAGTCGCCTGCCTTGATGCAGAACCTGGTGCAACTGCTCTGCGAACGTGTACGACAGGGCAACCGTATCATCATCGACAGCGAGCAGAACGCCAAAATCGACACGCTGACCGGGGCTTTCAACCGGCGCTGGCTCGACCATGTGTATGAACGTGAGAGCACACGCTGCGCATTCAACGAACAACCGCTGAGCATGCTCATGCTCGACGTCGACCACTTCAAGGCCTACAACGACCGGCACGGGCACCTCGCCGGTGACTACGCGTTGTGCCTGGTGGCCCACACGTTGCGCAACCAGTTGCGCCCGAAGGACAGCCTCACCCGCTACGGTGGCGAAGAATTCGTCATCCTGCTGCCCGAACTGGGCATAGATGAAGCGCGCTCGATCGGTGAACGCCTTCGCACGAGTCTCGAGCAGATCAATGACTTCTATTCCCCGGTCGGCATACTTCCCGGCGTTACCGTCTCCATCGGTCTTGCCCCCATGCGCCCGAAAGACAACCTGCAAAGCCTGATTGGCCGCGCCGACAAGGCGCTGTACAAGGCCAAACAGCAAGGCCGCAACTGCCTCTGCGGCTGAGCGCACCCCCGTCTCGACAAGCATAAGAGGTAGCGCCGCAAGCCAAGCTCGGCGCGGACTTCGCCCTGCCTGCGTCTTGCATTACACTGGCGAGTGATCCTATCAATCAATGACGAGAAGACCGTGCTCAAAGCACTCAAGAACATCTTCGCCAAGGGTTCGCCCGAACAGTCCGCCGAGCCAGCAGTTCGCACCAGCCAAGACGACGCCCAGGCAATTGACGCAACGCCACCGAGCCGTCCGCAAAGCGAACCAGCCGCTGAACCAGGCGCACCGCGACAGACCAGCAAGCCCTCCCGAGCAAAGCCCAGCAAACCGCCAATGCCAGCATGGAAACTGGAGGACTTTCAGGTCGAACCGGCCGAAGGCAAGACGCGTTTTCACGATTTCGACCTGACGCCTGAGCTGATGCATGCGATTCAGGACCTGGGCTTCCCCTATTGCACGCCGATCCAGGCGCAGGTGCTGGGATTCACGCTCAAGGGGCGCGACGCCATCGGCCGCGCCCAGACCGGCACTGGCAAGACCGCCGCCTTCCTCATCTCCATCATCAGCCAGCTGCAACAGACGCCACCTCCGAAAGAGCGCTATATGGGCGAACCGCGCGCGCTGATCATCGCCCCGACCCGTGAGCTGGTGGTGCAGATCGCCAACGATGCGCTGGCACTGACCAAGTACAGCGGCCTGAACGTCATGAGCTTCGTGGGCGGGATGGACTTCGACAAGCAGCTCAAGCAGCTCGAATCGCGATACTGCGACATTCTGGTGGCCACGCCCGGGCGCCTGCTGGACTTCAACCAGCGCGGCGAAGTGCACCTGGACATGGTCGAGGTGATGGTCCTGGACGAAGCCGACCGGATGCTGGACATGGGCTTCATTCCCCAGGTGCGCCAGATCATTCGCCAGACGCCCATGAAGGGCGAGCGCCAGACACTGCTGTTCTCGGCGACCTTCACCGAAGACGTGATGAATCTGGCCAAGCAGTGGACGGTGAACCCGGCCATCGTCGAAATCGAGCCGGAAAACGTCGCCAGCGACACCGTCGAACAACACGTCTATGCGGTGGCCAGCAGCGACAAGTACAAGCTGCTCTATAACCTCATCAGCCAGAACGACTGGGAACGCGTCATGGTGTTCGCCAATCGCAAGGACGAGGTACGCCGCATCGAGGAGCGCCTGACGCGCGACGGCATCAGCGCGGCGCAGATGTCCGGAGACGTTCCCCAGCACAAGCGCATCAAGGTGCTGGAAGGATTTCGCGAAGGCAAGATTCGCGTTCTGGTAGCCACCGATGTCGCCGGTCGAGGCATCCATGTCGACGGCATCAGCCACGTGATCAATTTTACCCTGCCAGAAGATCCGGACGACTACGTGCACCGCATCGGACGCACCGGTCGTGCCGGGACCAGCGGCATTTCGATCAGCTTCGCCGGCGAAGACGACGCCTTCGCCCTGCCCCCCATCGAAGAGCTGCTCGGCCGCAAGATCAATTGCGAGATGCCCCCCGACACACTGCTCAGGCCCGTGCCGCGCTCACGGTGATCGGTGACAAAGGCGGAGCGAAGGCTTCGCCTTTTTTATTGCAGGTCTACCGGAGATGACCCAGGTCAGATCGTCATCGCAACGGCCGTCTATAGTTTCAGGTATCAAATCCGGGCCAGAGGAGAATTCGGATGGATACCTTCCATTGGATGCTACTGCTGATCGTTGCCGGCTTCCTGCTGCTCGGCGTCGGTTTCAACTGCCGGGACAAGGAATGGGGAGTCGGACTGCTGAGCCTGGGCGTCGTCTGCATGCTCTCGTCGCTGCTCTACAAGGTGTACATCACCTTCGGCTGATCAACCGCTCGACGACCAGCCACGAGCGGCGGCTTCATCGCTCGCGCGCCCTTCCACCCAGCGCGCGCCCTCGGACGTGTCTTCCTTTTTCCAGAACGGTGCGCGGGTCTTGAGATAGTCCATCACGAAACGGCAGGCATCGAATGCCGCATCGCGGTGAGCGCTGGCGGCACCGACGAACACGATCGGATCGCCCGGCTCGAGACGCCCGACCCGATGCAGGATATCCAGCGCCAACAGTGGCCAGCGCTCATGGGCCTCGCTGGCGATCTTTTCCAGCGCATGCTCCGTCATGCCAGGCGCATGCTCGAGAAAAAGCCCGGACACCTCGAGGCCATCGTTGAAGTCCCGAACATAGCCGACGAAACTGGCGACCGCGCCAATGCCCAGGTTGGCCGAGTGCAGGGCGCCCACTTCGACGCCCGGATCGAAACTGTGCTGCTGTACGCGAATGGTCATTCAGCCTCCCGTGACGGTCGGAAAGAAGGCGACCTCGTCGCCGTCTTCGAGCGGCTCGTCCAGTGAGCAGAGTTCCTGGTTGCGTGCGCACATCAGATTCGGCTCGGCCATCAGCTCCCAGACGCCTCCGCGCGCCAACAGGAAATGGCGAAGCGCGTCGACTCTGCTAAACGTCGGCTCCCAATTCAGCTGTTCGCCGTCGAGCCCGAGCGCTTCTCGATAACGGGCAAAATACTGCACGCGAATCATGCCGGGACCTCCCAGTGACCGCTCTTGCCGCCGAGTTTTTCCAGCAGCCGAACGCCTTCGATGACCATCCCGCGGTCCACCGCCTTGCACATGTCATAAAGAGTGAGCGCCGCGACGCTTGCCGCCGTCAGCGCCTCCATCTCGACGCCCGTCTGCCCCGCCAGCCTGCAGCGCGCCACGATACGCACCCGATCTTCGCCCAGGGCGTCGAGTTCGACCTTGATGCTGGTCAGCAATAGGGGGTGGCATAGCGGGATCAATTCGTGGGTTTTCTTCGCGGCTTGTATGCCGGCGATACGAGCGACGGCGAACACGTCGCCCTTGGGGTGGCCGCCCTCCTCGATCATGCGCAAGGTTTCGGGACGCATGCGCACCAGCGCCTCGGCCGTCGCCTCGCGGGAGGTCACCGCCTTTTCGGTGACGTCGACCATGTTGGCGCGGCCCTGCGAATCCAGGTGGGTAAGCATAAAAGGTACTCCGGGAATGAACGCCGCCCATTGTATACCGGTAGGACGGCTTCATTCCGGCCCCATAGCGGGGCCGGCCGGTCTGGTTACATATGTGCTTCTGCGTATTCGGCGAGTACCGAACGCGGCACGCCTTGCAGGGTGATATGGACGCCGTGGGGGAAGTCTTTGAAGCGTTCGGTCAGGTAGGTAAGACCGGAACTGGTGGCGGACAGATAAGGCGTGTCGATCTGCGCAAGGTTGCCCAGGCACACGACTTTCGAGCCGCTACCGGCACGGGTGATGATGGTTTTCATCTGGTGCGGCGTCAGGTTCTGGCACTCGTCGATCAGGATCAGGCTCTGCTGGAAGCTTCGCCCGCGAATGTAGTTGAGTGATTTGAACTGCAGCGGCACCTTGCTGAGGATGTAATCGACGCTGCCATGGGTGCTCTCGTCCTCCATGTGCAAAGCCTCGAGGTTATCGGTAATCGCACCGAGCCAGGGTTCCATCTTTTCCGCTTCGGTGCCTGGCAGGAAGCCGATGTCCTCATCGAGCCCCTGGACACTGCGCGTCGCGATGATCCGCCGATAGCGCTTGCTGACCATGCTCTGCTCGATCGCCGCAGCCAGGGCCAGAATCGTCTTGCCCGAGCCTGCCGCACCGGACAGATTGACTAGATGGATATCCGGATCGAGCAAGGCGAAAAGCGCCAGCGCCTGGTAAATGTCACGTGGCCGTAGCCCCCAGGCCTCCTGATGCAGCAGCGGCTCCTGATGGAGATCGAGAATCAGCAGTTCGTCGGCCTTGATGCCCTTCACCCAGCCGACAAAGCCCTGCTCGTCGAGGATGAATTCGTTCACGTGCACGGCGGGCAGATTGTCGGTCAGCTGCACCCGGTGCCAGGTTCGGCCATGAGCCTGGCGCGTCTCGACCTTGCTGACGCGGTCCCAAAACGAGCCACTCATGTCGTGATAGCCGCGCGACAGCTGGCCGATATCATCCACCAACTGGTCGGTGTGGTAATCCTCGGCGGCCACACCACAGGCCCGCGCCTTGAGGCGCATGTTGATGTCCTTGGTGACCAGCACCACGGGCGTGCCGCCGCGGCGGGCCTTCAACTCCACCACCTGATTGATGATCTTGTTATCGTTGAGGTCTTCGGGAAGCCAGGTCACCGGTTCGGCGCGCTTGCTCATCAGTATCGACAAACAGCCGCACGGCCCCGCCGCGCCGCGCTGGATCGGCACCCCCATTTCAACTTCCTCCGGTGTCGCCTCGCCGAGCACCTTGTCGATCAGACGAATCGCCTGGCGGCACTCGGCGGCCACCGTATGTTTCCCGGTCTTGAGCTGGTCCAGCTCTTCGAGGACGGTCATGGGTACCGCGACGTGATGCTCCTGGAAGTTCAGCAACGCGTTGGGATCGTGGATCAGCACATTGGTGTCGAGCACGTAGAGCGTGGGCTGCGTAGCGCGGGGTCTGCCGTAATCATCCATACGCGGTTTCACCTTTCTCGTCTGGCCGGGCGCGGAGCAGACGACGCTCCGTCGCATACGAACCGCCATGCGCAAGGTGAGCGACTTGGGGAGCCAGTGGGTTCGGAGCATCCCGAGGCCGCCACCTGTGTTGCAGGTTTCGGCGGTCTGTCTCTGGTAATACCGTAAAAAACATGACCGGCGAAAGGCTTTTTCGACCCGATGAGGCTTTTTTTTCCGCGCGACGAAATGCGCTTGGCGGTCCCGAGCTCAGCGCGCTAGAGTCCCGAGTCCAGGCCCTGCGAAATGCGTCGCAAGAGCGCAGCGATTGACCTCCGCGGTGACGTGAACGATCTCGGCAAAACCATGCAGCACCGCCTTGTAATCGTCCGCCGAGCGATCCCCATGGGTGACGACACTGAGGATGCAGCTGTATTGCGCCTTCCCCACGCGCCATAGATGCAAGTCCACCACTTCGGTATCGGGCAGTTGCTCGAGTGCCCGCCGAACCTTCGCCACCAGCGGATCGTCCATTTCCCGATCGAGTAGCGCCTTCGCGGTCTCGAGCAGCAGCCCCTTGGCCCATATGCCGATCACCAGTGCGCCTAGCACGCCCATCAGAGGGTCCAGCCAGCCCCATCCGTAATATTTCACCCCGAGCAACGCGACGATCGCCGCCACCGAGGTCAACCCATCGGTCAACACATGCACGAAGGCGGCCTGACGGTTGAGGTCCTTGCCATGCCCATGCGGGTGCCCCTCTCCATGACCGGCATGGGCGTGATGGGCATGCCCGTGCTCATGCTGGCCACGCAGCAGCCACGCCGACCAGAGGTTTACCAGCAGGCCGATCACCGCCACCCAGAGCGCCTCGTCGTAAGCGATCTGCGCAGGCGACCAGAAGCGCCAGATCGATTCGCCGAGCATCAGCACCGCCACCACAACCAGCAGCAAGGCACTGGCAAACCCGGCCAGCACTTCGATCTTCCAGGTGCCGAAGGCAAAGCGGCGATCACCCGCAAAGCGCCTGGCGAGATAGTAGGCCAGTGCCGCAAGACCGATCGCCACCATGTGCGATGCCATGTGCCAGCCGTCGGCCAGCAACGCCATCGAGTTGAACAGGTGACCCGCCCCGATTTCCAGAATCATCGTCGCCCCGGTCAAAGCCACCACCTTCCAGGCCTGCCGCTCGGACTGCCGCTCCAGCGGTCGGTAATCATGGGAAGGATGCCAGTGGGAATGGTTGCAGTCGGTCATCGGCGCTCTCCTCGAAACTCGACACAGCTTGCTCCTTGCCCCCAGGGGAAGGTCAAGCATCCCGCTGGCCGGGACGGACAATCGCGCCGATAGCTGGAGCCGCGAGACCCATCACGCCTAGAATCGGCACCATTTGATGGAGACTGCTGATGCTGATGGTGATATCCCCCGCCAAGACCCTCGATTACGAGACGCCCCCTGCTACCCGGCGCCATACCCAACCGCAATACCTCGACCACTCCCAGGTGCTGATCGATGAGCTTCGCAAGCTCTCGCCCCAGGAAGTCGCCGAACTGATGCACCTGTCGGACAAGCTCGCAGCGCTCAACGTGGCGCGTTATGGCGGCTGGGATCCGGAATTCACCCCTGAGAACTCACGGCAGGCGATCCTGGCTTTCAAGGGCGACGTCTACACCGGGCTGGCCGCACAGGACTTCAGCGAAGAGGATTTCGATTTTGCGCAGAAGCACCTGCGCATGCTGTCGGGACTGTACGGAGTACTGCGACCGCTGGACCTGATGCAGCCCTACCGACTGGAAATGGGCACCAAGCTCGCCAATGCCCGCGGTAAGGACCTCTATGCCTTCTGGGACGAGCGCATCAGCGAATGGCTGAGCGAAGCTCTACGGGAGCAGGGAGATGACGTGCTGCTCAACCTGGCATCCAACGAATACTTTTCCGCGGTGAAAAGAAAAGCACTGGCCGCCCGCGTGGTGGAAACCGAGTTTCGTGACTTGAAAAACGGTGAATACAAGATCATCAGCTTCTACGCCAAGAAAGCACGTGGCCTGATGGCTCGCCATGTGATCAAGCATCGGATACGCGACGTCGATCAACTCAAGGCGTTCGACGACAAGGGCTATCGCTTCAGCGAAGAGCGCTCGACCGACGACCGCCTGGTCTTCCTCAGGGCCGAACCGGTGGACTGATCGCTTTCCCTTCTACTCCCCTCCGGGGCGGCTGCCCTCGCCGCCCCGCTCTCGATACGGACAACGGGTGCAGTGCTCGTCGGAACGGGCGCGTACCCTCCAACCTTTTGCCCCAAAAACAAATGCCCGGGAACTATCTAAGGGCACCAGCATCATAAGCGCGTACCGACAATTCCGGATTGGAAAGGGACGTCGCACATGAATGTGCCCTGGGTCATCAAACAATTGCGTTTTTCATTCCGGACCGAAGCGCGACAGGTATTGCCCGCTTCATCCGCCGATAGTGATCACTGCGCGATCACTCCGCGGTCCCGGGATATTGAGCACTCCGCTTGCCATGGCAAGTCGGCGTCTCGACGCTCGATGGATACGACTGATCCATTCGCGCGCGGACTATCCACGGCGAAGCAGCGCTTTGCCGGTCAGTCGAACTGCCGTGGCGAGGCACTGCGCTCGTCCTGTTCAGTGGATAGAACCAACAGGAGCACCGGCAGCGGCCAGGTCGCTCACATCACTCCCGCTCGCCGGCAGGCGAGAAGAAACTGCGGCTGCCTGGGGCTCACGCCTCGTCGGGCACGCCTTGGCTTTTCAGTCGTGGAACGCTACTCCGCGGCCCGTGGAACCTGACAGCTCAAATGAGCGATGCATCAACGCGGCTTTGCGCTGCGCTTAATCGGACAAGAAAAGACTTCAAACGAATCGATTCAGGAGAACGCACATGATCCCGGTTATTCTTTCAGGTGGTAGCGGTTCCCGGCTTTGGCCCCTGTCCCGCAAACAGTTTCCCAAGCAGTTCCTGGCACTGACCGGCGAACAGAGCCTGTTCCAACAGACCGTCGAACGCCTCGCGTTCGAAGGCATGCAGCAACCCGTGCTGGTGTGCAACAAGGAACACCGCTTCATCGTCAAGGAGCAGCTGCAGAACCGCAAGCTGTCGGTGCAGAGCCTGATGCTCGAGCCCTTCGGCCGTAACACTGCGCCGGCCATCGCCATCTCCGCGATGAAGCTGATCGAGCAAGGTCGTGACGAGCTGCTGCTGGTACTTCCCGCCGACCACGTGATCGAAGACCAGAAAGCCTTCCAGCGCTCGCTCGCCCTGGCCACCAATGCCGCCGAACGTGGCAAGCTGGTGCTGTTCGGCATCCCAGCGACCCGCCCCGAGACCGGTTTCGGCTACATCAAGTGCGATCTTTCCGAGCGCGACGGCCTGCCCAACGGCGTCAATCGCGTCATGCAGTTCGTTGAAAAACCCGACGAAGCGCGCGCTCAGCAGTTCGTCGAATCGGGCGACTATTTCTGGAACAGCGGCATGTTCCTGTTCCGCGCCAGCGTCTTCCTCGACGAGCTCAAGCAGCACGACCCGGACATCTACGACACCTGCTGGGCCGCGCTCGAGCGCAGCCTGCACAACGGCGAAGAAGTCCTCATCGACCCGGCAACCTTCGCCTGCTGCCCGGACAACTCGATCGACTACGCCGTGATGGAAAAGACCCAGCTCGCTTGCGTCGTGCCAATGTCGGCAGGCTGGAGCGACGTCGGCTCCTGGTCCTCGATCTGGGACGTCCACGCCAAGGACGAGAACGGCAACGTGGTCAAGGGCGACGTCGTCGCGATGGACACCCACAACAGTCTGATCCACAGCAATGGCAAGCTGGTCACCGTGCTGGGCATGGACGACGTGGTCGTGGTGGAGACCAAGGATGCGCTGATGGTGGCGCACAAGGACAAGGTCCAGGACGTCAAGAAACTGGTCAACGCCCTCGATGCCAAGGAGCGTTCCGAGACCCACAACCACTGCGCCGTCTACCGCCCCTGGGGCTGGTACGACTCGGTGGACATGGGCGGTCGCTTCCAGGTCAAGCGGATCTGCGTCAACCCGGGCGCCAGCCTGTCGCTGCAGATGCACCACCACCGCGCCGAGCACTGGATCGTCGTATCCGGTACCGCGCAGGTCACCTGCAATGACAAGACCTTCCTGCTGACCGAGAACCAGTCCACCTACATTCCGGTGACTTCGGTCCATCGTCTCGCCAACCCTGGCAAGATCCCGCTGGAAATTATCGAAGTCCAGTCGGGCAGCTACCTCGGCGAAGACGACATCGAGCGCCTCGATGACGTATATGGTCGCGCCGAGGGCGTCGAAGCCAATGTAGCCCGCTAAGCGACGCCGCTAAAGAGAGCCCCCTTCCGCAAGGCAGGGGGCTTTTTCATTGGAAAATCGCGCCGGCACAGTCATAAGTCGGCTGTGCGCAGGAACATCCTGCACCAGCGATTCACTTCCTGTTTCGCCACTCCGATCATCGTAACAAACAGTTTTATCTTGAAACTCGCAAACAATCTGCTTTCAATACGCAACCCTGCACAGAGCAGATTCCATTCTTGAACGAGCGATAGACCAAACGTGACCAAAGATGAACTGCGCATCGAACTCGAACGCCAGGCGCAGCGATACAAGACCATTTATGGCGGGGAGGTCACTACCTACGCCGCCCAAGTTGAACCCGAACGCAAACCCTGGCGCAAAAAAGCCAGCGTTCAAGACCAGGCGTTCAAGGAAGAATTGCAGAAACTGGAACTCGAACGGGAGAAACTGCAAGACGATCCCGAAAACAAGTCCCTGTAAATTGCGCGGCTAATACGCACCGGATTGGCGCAGCATGCTGATAGCGGAAGTTAGACGGCAGTCCATTGCCGCCCCGTCCTTAGCCGTCCTTTCCCGATGACTTTTCCGCCGTATCACGCCCATCAGGGGCTTGTTCCTGCAAGCGCTGCCACAACTGCGCCGCCTCCGGAAACTCCGTGCCATGATTCTCGCTGAGTTCCTCGGGATCATAACGACGAACACAGCCCTCACCGATAGTTGATGGGGCCTGGCTCGTCGCTTTGTCCAAAGGCGTGCTCATGCTTAATTGAATACGACTGTCTTGTTGTCGTGTACGAGAACACGGTCCTCGAGGTGATAACGCAAGCCGCGGGACAACACCATTTTTTCGACATCTTTGCCCAAGCGGACCATGTCTTCGATGCTGTCTCGATGCGTTACGCGAACGACATCCTGCTCGATGATCGGCCCGGCATCCAACTCTTCGGTGACGTAGTGGCAGGTCGCACCGATGAGCTTCACGCCTCTGAGCGACGCCTGGTGATAGGGTTTGGCACCAACGAACGACGGCAGGAAACTGTGATGGATATTGATGACCTGTTGGGCGAACTGCTCGCAAAGATCGGGCGGCAGGATTTGCATGTAACGCGCAAGCACGATCACATCGGCCTCATGAGCCCTGACCAGGCGTGATACTTCGGCGAATGCTTCTTCCTTGCGCCCCGCAATGACCGGTACGTGGAAATAGGGGATGCCATGCCACTCGACCATGCTGCGCAAGGCGTCGTGGTTAGCTATCACGCAAGGGATCTCGCAATCGAGTTCGCCGCTGTGCCAGCGATGCAGCAAGTCCGCCAGGCAATGCGATTCGCGGCTCGCCATGAGTACCACGCGCTTGCGCTGCTCCGAATCGCTGATGCGCCACTCCATCGAGAATTCCCGGGCTATGGGCGCGAAGGCCTGGCGGAATCCTTCCAGATCGAAGGGCAATGAATCGGCGCGAATTTCATGACGCATGAAGAACCAGCCACTCTGGCTGTCGGAGTGATGACTCGCCTCGGTAATCCATCCATTGTAGGTGGCGAGAAAATTACTGACCTTGGCGACGATGCCAACGCCATCCGGACAGGCAATGACCAGCCTGAAAGTACGCATCGAGGTAACTCCGCGGTTCGTGAGGCGCGCATTCTATCCCAACGCGTAAAATCGCAGCCATCGCCGTTTTTCGCTATTGCCGACGGCATAAGCCCGAAAACGGCAGCTTCCGTGGGCAAGACAAATCAATAAAGAAGTTGTCCGAGATTCGTCCGCATCGGAAAAACGCCGCAACTTAAATCTCGAGTACGACAACGGTAATTTGCCGAGCTATATTTACTTGCCGCATTTGCATGATTACCATTACGGACAACCTTAACCTTATCCTCATATCAGGGAAGCCCACATGTCGCTTATCAACGAATACCGCGCTACCGAAGAAGCTATCAAAGAACTTCAGGAGCGCCTGAAGAACATGTCGCAGGATGACAAGCTGCAAAAGGAACTTGAATTCGAAGGCAAGCTTCGGGAGCTGATGGGTCAGTACCAGAAATCGCTGCGCGACGTTATTGCCCTGCTCGACCCGGAGGCAAAAAATACTCGTACTAACCGTACTGCCAAGGCGCCTGCGCCAAGCAAGCGTGCCCGCCGCGTAAAGCAGTATAAGAACCCGCACTCCGGCGAAGTCATCGAAACCAAAGGCGGCAACCACAAGACCCTGAAAGAGTGGAAAGCCAAGTGGGGTGCAGACACCGTTGAAGGCTGGTCGACCCTGCTGGGCTGACCCAAGTAGCGAACATCGTCAGAGCGCCAATGCGACCAGAGCGCCCATGACCACTCGGTCATTATCAGCTGAAAGCCTCTGAAGGTTCGATACCACAGCAACACGGAACGCCGGTTCTCCCGGTTATTCGAAAAAGAAACTTTTCGAATAACAAGGAAGCCGGCGTTTTTTTAACTCATAAACCGTAGCGAATACGCAGCTGCTCGGCGTGCGCCTGCCACTGCTGCAGCAGACCTACCCGATCTGCACTCGCGCCTTCCAGCAACTGACCGGCCTGCACCTCGAAGCTCTCCAATGTGTTCGGAGCGCCGCACTCCGGCTGGCTCAAGCGTCGTCTGCAGAATTCCCACCACTGCTGCCTTTCTTCACCGGTCAACGACTCCGGGAAGTTTCGCGCCCGGTAGCGAAACAGCAACTCCGCCAGACGTGGATCGGCAAAAGCCCATTGCCCTGCAAGTTCATGCGGCTGCGCATTACGCACGCGGTCGCACAGCCTGCGGTCACGATCGCCGATGAAACCGTCGTACAACAGTTGTTCGGTATCGTCGGGACAGGGCAATGGCTCTTCCCGGTAGATCTCGTCGAGCCTGTTCTGCCAGTCCGCTTGACGCTCACGCAATGACTCGGCGTTGCGATGACATCCGTCGACATCCAGCGCCAGACGCTGGATATCTTCCTTGCGCAGCACGCCCATGGGCGCGATGACCGGGCAGCGGTTCACGTGGATCAGTTTCAGCGGCACCGGCAGCTCGCCCCCAAGCTCATCGCGCCGGGTATAGAGCCGCTCACGCAAGGTCTGCGCCGATTCGAGCCACAACGGCGACGGGTCGGCCTGCAGGTCGCAGACGATCAGCGCGTTCCGATTGACCGGATGCCAGGCGAGCGGCAGCACGATCGAGAGGAAGTGCCGTGCCGCCGAAAAGCGCCCGGACACGTGCACGAAGGGTTTGAGCAGCTGAATCTGTTCGAGCACCTGTTGTTTGCGCCTCAGCCGATACAGGTAATCGTATAACCGCGGCTGCCGGTCGCGGATCAGGCGAGCCAGCGCTATGGTCGCGCGCACATCGGACAAGGCGTCGTGAGCCTGCATGTGCTCCAGGCGGTTAGCCACGCTCAGGCGCTCGAGCTTCAAACTCACGCGACCGTCCTCTTCCGGCCAGACCAGACCCTCTGGACGCAGGGCATAGGCGGCTCTTACCAGATCGATCAGGTCCCAGCGGCTGTTACCGCCCTGCCATTCCCGTGCATAGGGATCGAAGAAGGTGCGATACAAGCCATGGCGCGTGACTTCGTCGTCGAAGCGGATGCTGTTGTATCCGGCGGTGCAGGTACCCGGCTGCGCCAGCTCCGCGTGCAGACGCGTCATGAATTGCGCCTCGCACAGGCCTTGGCGCTCCAACGTCGAGGGGGTGATGCCGGTCACCAGGCACGCCGCGGGATGGGGCAAGATGTCGTCGCCCGGTCGACAGTACAGGTTCAGGGGCTCGCCGATTTCCTCCAGTGCCTCGTTGGTGCGTATTCCGGCAACCTGCAGCGGACGGTCGCAACGAGGCGAAATACCGGTGGTTTCGTAGTCGTACCAGAAAATAGTCGGCGTCACGTGATCGATCCTTCCATGCGTTGCCACGAGTCTACCCCAGCCGCCCGCGCTGACGACGCGAACCGCCCTTGGGACCCTACTTGCCAACGTTCACATCGCTCGCAACCGCTAAACCATTCCATTGCCAGCCACCAGCTCGGGCGTGCCGCAGCGTCGCCCAGTCGGCATATTGCCAGTCTCCAATTGATTCCCGCTGCGGTGCCGCATAGCATCTGCCTTTGCTCGACGCCTCGAACGAGTCCACTCTTTGTTACCCGCCAGTTCTTCATCTCCAGAGCCGTTGGACAACAGTCACAAGGTCGAGACACCGGAAGGTATCGATCTCGTGCTGCGTCCCGCCGGGCTGGTGCCGCGCGCCCTGGCCTTTGCCCTGGATCTGGCCATACGGGGTGCGATCCTTGGCGCCCTCGCCCTGCTACTGACTCTGCTCGGGAAATTCGGCATGGGGCTCGGCGCCATCGTCCTGTTCCTCGTTCAATGGTGGTACATGGTGCTGTTCGAAGTGCTGAACCAAGGGCGCACGCCCGGCAAGCAATGGATGGGGCTGCGTGTGGTGCACGACGACGGCACGCCGATTGGCTGGCCCGCCTCCCTGACACGCAACCTGCTGCGCTTCGTCGATCTGCTGCCCTTCGGCTATTTCCTCGGCGCCCTCAGTTGCCTGGCTCATCCTTCGTTCAAGCGCCTTGGCGATCTGGCGGCCGGAACCCTGGTGGTGTATCGCGAGCAGCCGACGAACCGGCCGCAGCTGCCGGACATCGAAGCCATGCGCGCGCCCTTCCCGCTGACCCTTGACGAACAGCGCGTACTGATGAGCTATGCCGAGCGCCAGGCGGGACTGTCCGCACCCCGGCGCCAGGAGCTTGCGGCGATCCTGGCCGAGCCCCTGCAAGTCGCGCCGGAACAGAGCGAGGCGCGTATTCAAGCGATCGCCCGCGGCTTGCTGGGCCCGACATGAAGCAGAACCTGTTCGAAGCCCGGCATCAGAAGGAATGGCAGCGCTTTTCGGCCCAGCTCGACCTGCTCGAGCGCGGCCGCAAGCCGAGCGAGCCGACGCACGACTTTCCCGCCGCCTACCGACAGATCTGCCAGCACCTGGCGCTGGCCGAGTCGCGCGGCTACAGCAGCTACCTGATCGACCAGCTCAGGCAATTGGCGATGCGCGGCCATCAGCAGTTCTACCGCCATCGCAGTCATTTGCTGGCCGACCTGCTGGGGTTCGTCCTGAGCGGTTTCCCGCGTCTGGTGCGCCACGAATGGCGCGCACTGCTGGCCGCCAGCCTGCTGTTCTATGGCAGCCTGGCGCTGATGGGTGTGCTGGTCTATCTATTCCCGGACCTGGTGTACAGCCTGATGGGCGCCGATCAGGTGAGCCAGATGGAGTCGATGTACGACCCCGACGCGAGCCGTCTCGGTCGTTTCTCCGAACGCGGCTCGGGCGATGACTGGTTGATGTTCGGCTACTACATCATGAACAACATCGGCATTGCCTTTCAGACCTTCGCCAGCGGCCTGCTTTTCGGCATCGGCACCTTGTTTTTCCTGCTGTTCAATGGCCTGACCATCGGCGCGGTCGCGGGGCACCTGACCGAAATCGGCTATCACCAGCCCTTCTGGTCGTTCGTGATCGGTCATGGCGCGTTCGAACTGACCGCCATCACTCTCGCCGGAGCGGCAGGATTGAAGCTGGGCTGGGCCCTGCTCGCCCCTGGTCAACGCACCCGGGCGGAGGCGCTGCGCATGGCGGCGAAACGGGCCATCGGTCTCATCGCCGGCGCGGTGATCTTTCTTCTCATCGCTGCGTTCGTGGAGGCTTATTGGTCGTCGATGACCTATACCTCGGCGACCGTCAAATATCTGGTCGGAGCGGCGCTCTGGGTATTGGTCGGACTCTATCTGTCACTGGCCGGACGGGGTTCGCATGCGCCTGAGTGATGCGACCATGGCGATCCGCCCCCGCAGCGCCTGGGAAGCGCTCGACCTCGGCGTCCTCCTGGCGCGGCGCCACGCACCGCGCCTGATGCTCAGTTGGGCATTGCTGACCTTGCCGGTGTTCGCCGTGCTCAGCCTGGTATTCTGGCGATACCCGAGTGTCGCGTTTGTGCTGTTCTGGTGGTTCAAGCCGCTCTATGAACGCCTGCCTCTGCTGATTCTTTCCCGCGCCCTGTTCGGTAACACGCCAACCCTCAGGCAAAGCCTCAAGGCGTTGCCGTCCGCCCTGCGCAGCCAATGGTTGGCCAGCGTTACCTGGCGCCGCTTCAGCATGACCCGCAGTTTCGACCTGCCGGTGGTCCAGCTCGAAGGGCTGTCCGGGCGCGCAAGAAGCCAACGTCTCGGAGTTCTGGCGCAGCAAAGCAGCGGCACGGCCACTTGGCTAACCATCGTCGGGATGCACCTGGAGACTGCCCTCTGGCTGGGCCTGCTCGGGGCGCTGTACTTCATGCTGCCGGCTCAACTGATGGATAACTGGAACTGGAGCGATCTGCTCGGCGATGGCCAGGAATGGCTCTGGCTGGAGCATCTGAGCAACCTGTTGTATGTGCTGGTACTCATCGTCTGGGAACCGATCTACGTGGCCTGCGGCTTCAGCCTCTACCTCAACCGCCGCACGATTCTGGAGGGCTGGGACATCGAACTGGGCTTCAGGCGCCTGCAGCAGCGGCTGGCCGGTATCGTGCCGGCGCTGCTGATCGCGATCTGCCTGTGGACCGCTCTGCCGGTGAGCGATGCCTTCGCCCAACAACCGGCCGCCACGCAGGAAGCCAAGCGGGACAGCGACGAAAGCCCCAAAGCCCAACGCCTACTCAGCCAGCCGCTCACCAGCAAGACCTCCAGCGAGCAGATCCAGAAGATTCTCGATAATCCGCCCTTCGAACACCGAGAAACCGTCACGCGCTGGCGGCTTGGTGACGAACAGCAGGATGCGGACGATGAAAAGGGCAAAGGCCTGTTCGAAGCGCTGTCACGCCTTCGCGATATGTGGAAGAGTCTGGAGGCCGTCGCCCAGGCGCTGGAAGTGATGCTCTGGGCCGCGCTGATCGCCGGCCTCTTCATGCTCTGCTGGCGATATCGTACGTGGCTGCAGGTGTTCGGTTCACGCTTCGGGCTGACACAACGCCCAACGCCAGAAGCTCCAACGCAACTCTTCGGCCTGGATCTCGAGCCCCGGAGCCTGCCGTCGGACGTGGCCGGCGAAGTCGAACGACTATGGGCCGAGAACCCGCGCGCAGCACTTGGCCTGCTCTATCGTGCGCTGCTCAGCCGTCTGGTGCACGCTCATCGACTGCCGCTGAAAGACGCCCATACCGAGGGCGAGGTGATCGCCCAGGTAAGCCAGCTGGACCAGCCGCCGCTGCATGATTTCGTCCAGTTGCTGACCCTGCACTGGCAGAACGCGGCGTACGGCCATCGCATGCCCGCCGCATCGGTCAGGGACCAGCTCTGCAGTACCTGGCGCAGCCTGTTCGAGGCAGGCCATACGCAGGAAACCGGGTCATGAGCTTACGGATCAAGCTGACCCTCGCGCTGGCGGCCGCCGTGCTGGTCGGCCTGCTGGGTTTCTACCTGCAAAGCAGGCTGCAACCTTACGAGGAAATCATCGAGCACGGTCCTGCGCCCGAGGCCAAGGCCAACCCCTATCTGGCGGCCGAGGCGTTTCTACGCGAACAGGCCATTGCCACCCGGCGCAATGACGATCTGGAAGCCGTCAAGGGACTTCCCGGCCCCGGCAATACCCTGCTGCTGCTCAGCGACCGGAGCCGCATGAGCCCACGCCAGTCGCGCCAGCTGCTGGAGTGGGCCGCGAGCGGCGGTCATCTGATCGTTGTCGCCGAGCGCCTTTGGGACGAGGAAGCACGCAAGAGCGGCGACCTTATACTCGACAGTCTCGAGCTTCAGCAGTACGAAACCGATGAGCTGACAGCCGAAGACGCCAGCAAAGCCGCGGATTCCGCCGCTGCCGAGCCCTATCCCGAACTGACCAAGCTGTATTTGGAAAACGAACAGGCGCCCGCCTACCTTGCCTTCGACACCGGTTATCACCTGTACGACGCCGGCAATCGGGCACACGCCTGGGCCAACAGCGCAGGCGCCACGCACATGCTTCAGCTGCAACATGGCGATGGCCTCGTGACGGTGCTGACCGACGCCTGGATCTGGCAGAACCGCAAGATCGGCCAGTACGACCACGCCTGGCTGCTCTGGTACCTGACCCAGGACAGCGCGGTGACGCTCATTTACCGTGCCGATCACGAGAATCTGGCCCGCCTGCTGCTGAAGCATTTCCCACAGGCACTGACAGCCCTGCTGCTGATGCTCGCCCTGCTGCTCTGGCACCATGCCCAGCGCCAGGGCCCGATCCTGGTTCCGGCGAGCCCCGCACGCCGCCAACTCCAGGAGCATCTTCGCGGAACGGCGGACTTCCTCCTGCGCCGCAGCGGGCCACAGCGCTTGCTACAGAGTCTGCAAAAGGACATCCAGCGGCGAGCGCGCCACCGGCACCCCGGTTTTGAACGCCTCCCGGTCGCGGAACAGTGGCAGGTACTGGGCCAGCTGAGCAGGCTGCCGGTCAACGCCATCAGCCAGGCGATGCGGCCCGTGGCCGCAGAACGCATTCGTCCCCTCGATTTCACCCGCCAGGTCGCCCACCTGCAAAACCTCAGGAATGCCCTATGAGCGAACAGACTCCCGAATCGACCGCCAGCACGCCGCCGGCGGCGACGCCAAGCAGCCAGCGCGCGCGCGCCAGCCAGCTCGTCCAGGCTCTCAACCAGGAGCTGCACAAGGCCGTGATCGGGCAGAACGAGGTTGTCGAGGGCGTGCTCACAGCGCTCATCGCCGGCGGCCACGTCCTTATCGAAGGGGTTCCGGGCCTCGGCAAGACGCTGCTGATTCGTGCACTGGCGCGCTGTTTCGGCGGTGAGTTCGCCCGCATCCAGTTCACCCCTGACCTGATGCCCAGCGACGTCACTGGCCACGCGGTCTACGACCTGCAGAGCGAGCAGTTCAAACTGCGCAAAGGGCCGGCATTCACCAACCTATTGCTTGCGGACGAGATCAACCGGGCGCCTGCGAAGACGCAGGCCGCTCTGCTCGAGGTCATGCAGGAACGTCAGATCACCCTCGAAGGGCGTGCGCTGGCCGTACCGCAACCCTTTCTAGTGATGGCCACGCAGAACCCCATCGAGCAGGAAGGGACCTACCCGCTGCCCGAGGCAGAGCTCGATCGTTTCATGCTGATGCTGCGCATGGACTACCCGCAGGCCGAGGAAGAGATGACCCTGGTACGCCAGGTGACGCGGTCGGCCAAGGGCGACATGCTCGACGTCGCCTCGCTGCGCAGCCTGTTGCAGGCCCGAGACATCCTCGCGCTGCAGAAGATCGCCGCCGACCTGCCCGTCGACGAGCAAGTGCTCGAATATGCCGTGCGGATGGCAAGAGCCACGCGCTCCTGGCCCGGCCTCACCCTCGGCGCCGGCCCGCGGGCCTCCATCGCCCTGGTGCGCGGCGGCCGAGCACGCGCCCTGCTGCGCGGTGGTGAGTTCGTCACCCCGGACGACATCAAGGCCTGCGCCCTGCCCGTGCTGCGCCACCGAGTGCGGCTATCGCCGGAGCTGGATATCGAAGGGCTCTCGGCCGACCAGGTGCTGCGCCAGCTGCTCGACCAGATTCCGGCGCCGCGCCTGTGATCCGGACGCCACGCCCATGAACCCCTCCCGCCGGTTGATCATCCTGACGGTCGCCCTGCTGCTGCTCGCCGTCCTGCTCGGCGCATTGCCGGCCCTGGGCATCGCCTTGCCTCGGGCGCTGGACGGTCTGTGGTGGAGCTTGCTGCTCGCCATGCTGGCCATCGCCGCGTTCGACGCGCTGCAGCTGCGGCGGTTGCCGGCGCCCGAGCCGACGCGGAGGCTGTCGGGTAATCTGCCGCTTGGCCGTAGCAGCGAGGTGCGCCTGGAATTCCACCATCGCTTCGCGCAGCCGATCACCCTCGAGGTGTTCGACCATGCACCGCCTGGGATGACGATCGAACACCTGCCGCAGCGGATCACGCTGCGGCCCGGAGAGCGCGGCGAGCTCGGCTACTTCCTTCGCCCGACCCGTCGCGGCCATTTCACCTTCGAGACCTGCGAGATCCGCCTGCCGAGCCCGCTGGGCCTCTGGCGAATGCGACGCCTGCTAGCGCTGCCCGCCCAGGCACGGGTCTACCCCGACTTCGCCAGGCTGCACGGTGCGCAACTCACCGCGGTGGACAACTGGCTCAGCCAGCTCGGCGTCCGGCAGCAGCCTCGCCGTGGTCTCGGAATGGAATTCCATCAACTGCGCGAATTCCGCGACGGCGACACACTCCGTCAAATCGACTGGAAGGCTACTGCGCGCAAGCGCACACCGATCGCCCGCGAATACCAGGACGAACGCGATCAGCAAATTCTTTTCATGCTCGATGGCGGCCGGCGGATGCGCAGCCAGGATGACGAACTCTCGCATTTCGATCATGCCCTCAACGCGTGCCTGCTGCTCAGCCATGTCGCGCTGCGCCAGGGAGACGCGGTCGGCATTTCGGCCTTCGCCACGCAGCAGCCACGCTTCGTCGCCCCGGCCAAGGGGCCGGCGCACCTGAACAGCCTGCTCAACGCCCTGTACGATCTGCAGAGCAGCACGCTTGCGACGGACTTTGCCACTGCCGTCGACGCTGTACTGGCCCGGCAACGCCGGCGTGCGTTGGTCGTACTGGTGAGCAATCTGAGGGACGACGATGACGCGGAGCTGCTGACCGCGGTGCGCCGCCTTTCGCGCCAGCATCGGGTCCTGGTGGTCAGTCTGAGGGAAGAAGTGCTCGACCGGCTGCGCAGTACACCGATCGAGGGATACGAGCAGGCGCTCGCCTATTGCGGCACGGTCGATTACCTCAATGCACGCAACACCCTGCACGAGCGGCTGATAGCCCATGGCGTACCGGTTCTGGACGTCCGCCCTGCCGAGCTAGGCCCCGAGATCGTCGCCCGCTATCTGGCCTGGAAGAAGGCCGGCACGCTCTGATCCTTTACCCGCGCTCAGCGCGCCGGGTCGGCGCTGACTCGATCGGTTCCATATAGCCATCGTCCTCGCGCCACGCCGGGCTCGGCGAACCACCGGTGGGAACGAACGACTGGAAACTGAAGTAATGCTGTAGCGCGTTGATCATGCCGACGAACTCGGCCGACGGCGCGATCAGGGCGAAGCCCGAATCGAAGCTGCCCGGCGTCACGTCTTCATGAGTCCACTGGCAGGTCGCGGAAAAGTCCACATAACGAAGGCGCCCCTCCTGGCCGGGGATTTTCAGGCGCATGTCGAACCGCGCATTGACCAGCATGGGATAGGGGCTGATGAGCATCAGCCCTTTCTCCGACAGGTTGCCGATGAATCCCATCGGCTTGTCGGTGATACGGTTGAAAACCTTGAGGTAATAGGGCAACTGGTGTCGTTCGATACGCCGTTGGTTGAGCATGATCTGACCTCCCCCACCTGCTGCCAGTATGGCTGCTGCATTACTTTACGGCCAGTCAGCCGCTACAGTCCCGGCTGATCCTGCCTGCCAAATATTGCCGCGCAGACTCGACCTGAGTCTCGCTGTAGTACTGCCGCTCGCCGCGCTCGTCGGTGCTAAAAAAACGCCCGCCGTCGGCCAGCTGCGCAAGCTCGCGGCGAAAACGCTGGCAGCGCTCGTCACGCTCAGCCCGGACCTTCTGCGCTTTCTCCCCGGCTGCCTGCTGCTCCTGGCGCCGCGCCTCGAACAAGCGCTCTGTCCGCTGCAGGCGTTCATGCGCCGCGTCGTCCCGCTCCATTACCTGCGGCTTGACCTCTACCCGCTCGGCACCAGCCGGTGGGTTCTGACCAAACTGCACGCGCCCCTGCTCGTCGGTCCAGCGATAAATCTGCGCCGATGCGACCAAAGGCAACGCCAACGCAATCCACAAGAACAGTCGCACAGAATCCCTCCTTGGCTTCGTCCGCGAGCACTCAAGGCTTGGCTGGACGCACCTTTGCCGGCTCGCTTGGCTGATAATGCCCCAACTGTCGCAGCGTCTCCAGCCTGGCGCGCGAACGGAAGGCATATTCGCTGGCCGGGTAGCGGGTGATGATGAACTGGTAGGTCTGCGCGGCGTCGACGAACAGCCCTTGACGTTCCAGGCACTGGCCGCGCAACAGCGAAATCTCCGGCTGCAGGTAGCTGCGCGATCGGCTACGGCGTTCGGCCTGGGACAGCTCGAGCATGGCCTTGTCGCAGTCGCCCCTCTCGTAATGCTGATAGGCATTGTTCAAGTGGCGGTCGAGCGAGCTCTGGGTGCTGCAGCCAGTGGCTAGAATGGCCAGGGTGAACAGAATGAAAATGCGCATGGGGATCCTCCGTTGAGGACGTTATCGACCGGCCGGGCAGAATCTGCAGCCGCTCCTGCCGTACGTGCCATGCCCAAAGAGTAGTGCCGCGCAACAATGACTACAGCGCCAGCGCGTAGTAGCCTCCAGGCCAGCCAGAACAAGGAGTCTTTGCATGACCTCGCGTCGTACCAAAATCGTCGCCACCCTCGGCCCCGCCAGCAATTCTCCGGAAGTGATCGAACAACTGATCCTTGCCGGGCTCAACGTTGCACGCCTCAACTTTTCCCACGGCACGCCGGACGAGCACAAGGCTCGAGCGCGCCTGATCCGCGAAATCGCCGCCAAGCACGGGCGCTATGTGGCGCTGCTCGGCGACCTGCAGGGCCCGAAGATCCGCATCGCCAAATTCGCCGACAAGCGCATCGAGCTCAAGGAAGGCGATCTGTTCCGCTTCTCCGTCACCCATCCGCGCGACGCCGGTACCCAGGAGGTGGTCGGTATCGACTACCCGGACCTGATCAGCGATTGCTCGGTCAACGACGAGCTGCTGCTCGACGATGGCCGTGTAGTGATGTGCGTCGAACACAAGACCGCCGACGAGCTGCACTGCAAGGTCCTGATCGGCGGCCCGCTGTCGGACCACAAGGGCATCAACCGTCGCGGTGGCGGCCTGACCGCCCCGGCGCTGACCGCCAAGGACAAGGCCGACATCAAGCTGGCCGCGGAAATGGAACTTGACTACCTGGCCGTGTCCTTCCCCCGCGATGCCGCCGACATGGAGCTGGCGCGCCGTCTGCGTGACGAGTCCGGTGGCACGGCCTGGCTGGTCGCGAAGATCGAACGGGCCGAGGCCGTGGCCGACGACGAAGCGCTCGATGGGCTGATTCGCGCCAGCGATGCGGTGATGGTGGCGCGCGGCGACCTAGGCGTCGAGGTTGGCGACGCGGAGTTGGTCGGCATCCAGAAAAAGATCATTCTGCACGCGCGTCGCTACAACAAAGCGGTGATCACCGCGACCCAGATGATGGAGTCGATGATCGCCAACCCGATGCCCACCCGCGCCGAGGTCTCCGACGTGGCGAACGCCGTGCTGGACTACACCGACGCGGTGATGCTCTCGGCCGAAAGCGCTGCCGGTGCCTATCCGGTCGAAGCGGTCAAGGCCATGGCCCGGGTCTGCCTCGGCGCCGAGAAGCATCCCACCAGCCAGAAATCGAGCCATCGCCTGGGCCATAGCTTCGACCGTTGCGACGAGAGCATCGCCCTGGCGGCGATGTATACGGCCAACCACTTCCCGGGCGTCAAGGCGATCATCAGCCTGACCGAGAGCGGTTTCACCCCGTTGATCATGTCGCGCATCCGGTCGTCGGTACCGATCTATGCCTTCGCGCCGAACCGCGAAACCCAGGCTCGGGTCGCGCTGTTCCGCGGCGTGTACACCATCCCGTTCGACCCTTCCATCGAGCGCAGCGAAAGCGTCAGCCAGGCCGCGGTGAACGAACTGCTGCAGCGCGGCCTGGTTCAGCCGGGCGACTGGGTGATCCTGACCAAGGGCGACAGCTACCACACCATCGGCGGCACCAACAGCATGAAGCTGTTGCACGTTGGCGAAGCGCTGGTCTGATCGAGCTGACGGTACCAAGCGGAGCGCCTCTGGCCCCTCCGCTTTTTTTATGCGTCGTGCTTTGCAGACACGAAGGTGTCACTGAATATCTGGCCACGCGGCAAGCCGGTCATGAACAGACGCCGTGAAGCCGCCTCGACGAAGCCATCCCCCCCACAGAGCAACGCGATAGTCCGCCGCGAGGTCGGTTGCAGCGAGGCGAGCCATTCCTGCCCTTCCTCAACCCGCTCCACCTCTACCTGCGGTTGCGACAGGGCCAGCGCCTCCAGCGCCTCGCCCAAATAGCCGTAGCCAACATGAATCAGCCGGATCGGCGCCGTATGCCCCTGACGCAGCGCCTCGCGAAGGATCGCCCACAGCGGCGCGAGACCAGTCCCGCTGGCGAGCAGGAGCAGCGGCTGATTTTCCCAGAGCGGATCGTAATGCAGCGCCCCGCCATGCAGGTTGCCCAGGCGCAAGGTATCGCCCAGCGAAAGATGGCGCACAGCCTCGCTGAAGGCTCCGGGGTTGCGACAATCCACATGAAACTCCAGCCAGGCATCCTCGGCAGGAAGACTGGCCAGCGAATAGGGCCGGGCGACGCCCTGTTCGGTCCAGAGCAGAACATGCTGGCCGGCGTTGTAGCGAAAGGGCCGCTGGGGCTGCAAGCGTAGCCGGGCGATGCCCTTGGCTGGCCAGTCGAGGTGCTGCACGTTTGCTGGAATGCCTTCTCGCTCGGGATCGTAGACCTCGACGTTCAGGCTCTCGCGGACGCGGCACTGGCAGGCCAGACGCCAGCCTGCCGCACGTTGGTCGAATGGCAACGCGTCTGGTCTGGCATCCTCGGGTTGGCCTGCGGTACAACGCACCATGCAGGCATGGCAACTGCCGGCACGACAGCTATAGGGCACACGATGACCGGCGAGATTGAGCGCATCGAGCAGATTGGCACCCGCCTCGACCGACCAGCACTGCCCGGCGCAGCACAGCTCAGGCATCACACTCTACCCCAGGATGCCTGACAGCGATTGCGCCCGCTGCGCTTGGCCTCGTACAGCGCCTCGTCGGCATGCTGCAGCGCCGCTTCCAGATCGTCGTTCGCGTTCAGCAGGGTCATGCCCACCGACAGGCTCAGCTGCGAAGCATCGACATTGGTATCTGGAACTTCGGCCGCAGCGAAAGCTTCGCGCAGACGCTCGCAACAGGCCGTGAAAGTCTCCGGCTCGGTATCCGGCAGCAGCAGGACGAACTCTTCGCCACCGTAGCGGGCCAGAATGTCGCCCTCTCGCAGGCAGCCCCGGGCGATGCTGGCGAAGCACTGCAGCACCAGATCTCCGGTGGCGTGGCCATGCACATCGTTGATGCGCTTGAAATGATCCAGATCGATCAGCGCCAGGCCCGAGCGATGTCCCGGTCGAAGGCGCCTGATATCGGCCTCGGCCAGCTTGATGAAATGCCGCCGATTGAACAGTCCGGTCAGCTCGTCGGTAGATGCCAGGTCTTCGAGCTGGCGCATCATTCCACGCAGCGTCTCCTGATGGGCCTGCAAGGCGAAACGCCGCTGCCGCATCCGCTGGCGCATCTGGTACAGGTAACTGACGAAGAGGCTCATCCAGACCAGCATCACCAGCAGCACGCAGGCCTCTAGCAGCGCGAGTTTTGGCTGTACCAGCACCCGATTGAAGTGATCCCACAGGTTGAGCCCGGCATAGCTGCAAAACGCAAGGGCTGCGCAGCGTACGAAGACCAGGGGTCTGAGGCTGAAGGCGGCGAACAGCAGCACCAGGATATAGAGGACGATCAGCGAGCCACGGGCCTCGCCCAGATGCGCGAGGAAATAGGTCAGCCAGAGCAGCCCGACCAGGACCTGAGGCTCGGTCAGGCTCGGGTCCTCGAAGCGGAGGTTGAGCCCACTGCGGAAGAAATAAAGGAAGACCAGTTGACTACCGACAATCATCCCGCCGGATGCTACCGCCGTGCTGGCCGGTGCCTGGTAGAACCCGCCGACTACGGTCAGCCAGGTAAGCAGTAAAGCCAGCGCATAGGTTCCTGCGGCCATGCCGAAGCGTTTGAGCAGCAAAAGCTGTAGCGCCTGCTGAGCCCCGTCATCGCGCATCACGCCCATGGGGTCCATCCCGCAATATCATTTTGATAGCAAAATACGTCAAAGCCAGACGAAAACCTAGTGCGCATCCCTTCTCTCCTGCGGCTGTGTCCATTCAATGCAGCGCGCTATACTGCCGCGCGTTTTTCCTGCGAGAGCACGCCAGCTGCCTGGCTCGGCGTGCCTCGGTTGTTCCCGCCCCCCCTAGAGGACGCGCAGCATGACCGTGATCAAGCAAGACGACCTGATTCAAAGCGTCGCCGATGCCCTACAGTTCATTTCCTATTACCACCCCCTCGACTTCATTCAGGCCATGCACGAAGCCTACCTGCGTGAAGAATCTCCGGCTGCACGCGATTCCATGGCTCAGATCCTGATCAACTCACGCATGTGTGCCACCGGCCACCGCCCGATCTGCCAGGACACCGGCATCGTCACCGTGTTCGTCAAGGTCGGTATGGACGTCCGCTGGGACGGCGCCAGCATGAGCCTCGACGACATGATCAACGAAGGCGTGCGTCGGGCCTACAACCTGCCGGAGAACGTGCTTCGAGCTTCGATCCTCGCCGACCCGGCGGGTTCCCGCAAAAACACCAAGGACAACACCCCGGCGGTCATCCACTACTCGATCGTGCCCGGCAATACCGTGGAAGTCGACGTGGCGGCCAAGGGTGGCGGCTCGGAAAACAAGTCGAAGATGGCCATGCTCAACCCGTCCGACTCGATCGTCGACTGGGTGCTGAAAACCGTACCGACCATGGGCGCTGGCTGGTGTCCGCCGGGCATGCTCGGCATCGGTATCGGCGGCACCGCCGAGAAAGCCGCGGTAATGGCCAAGGAAGTGCTGATGGAGCCGATCGACATCCACGAACTCAAGGCTCGCGGCCCGCAGAACCGTATCGAGGAGCTGCGCCTGGAGCTGTTCGAGAAGGTCAACCAGCTCGGCATCGGTGCCCAGGGCCTGGGCGGCCTGACCACCGTGCTCGACGTCAAGATCATGGACTACCCGACCCATGCCGCGAGCCTGCCGGTGTGCATGATCCCCAACTGCGCAGCCACCCGCCACGCGCATTTCATCCTCGACGGCTCCGGTCCCGCCGAGCTGGAAGCGCCGCCGCTGGACGCCTACCCGGATATCGTCTGGGAAGCTGGCCCGTCCGCGCGCCGGGTCAACCTGGATACCATCACGCCGGAAGAAGTACAGGCGTGGAAGCCGGGCGAGACCCTGCTGCTCAACGGCAAGATGCTCACCGGCCGCGACGCCGCCCACAAGCGCATGGTCGACATGCTCAACAAGGGCGAGCAGCTGCCAGTGGACCTCAAGGGCCGCTTCATCTATTACGTTGGCCCGGTCGATCCGGTCGGCGACGAAGTGGTAGGACCGGCCGGCCCCACCACCGCGACGCGGATGGACAAGTTCACCCGCCAGATCCTGGAAAGCACCGGCCTGCTCGGCATGATCGGCAAGTCCGAGCGCGGCCCGATCGCCATCGACGCGATTCGCGACAACAAGGCGGTCTACCTGATGGCCGTCGGTGGCGCTGCCTACCTCGTGTCGCAGGCGATCAAGGGTTCCAAGACGCTGGCATTCCCCGAGCTGGGCATGGAAGCGATCTACGAATTCGACGTCAAGGACATGCCTGTCACGGTCGCCGTGGACACCCAGGGCGAATCGGTGCACATCACCGGCCCGGCGATCTGGAACAAGAAGATCGCGGAAAGCCTGGCGGTGGAAGTGCAGTAACCCACCGGCAATAAAAAGCCCGGCCTTGCGCCGGGCTTTTTATTGCGCGCGGTTCCGATCCCGCATCAGCGCGACTGGCGCATCCGCACGAACAGCGCCTCGACCTTTTCCCGCGCCCAGGGGGTACGACGCAGAAAGGTCAGGCTGGACTTGATGCTCGGCTCGCTCTTGAAGCAGCGAATATCGATACGCTGGGCAAGGCCATCCCAACCGTAACGGGCCTGAAGCTCGACGAGCATGGCCTCGAGCGTCACGCCGTGCAGCGGGTCGTGGGAAGAGTCGGGCACTGTGAGCCTCGCCTTGGTCGATGAAGGGCCGACAGCATAGTGAAAGCGGCTGCGTCGGGCAAAGCCGCCGCAGCCATTTCGATCACAGACGGATCTCGGTACCGAGCAGCTTGAGAAACGCCGCCAGCCAGGCCGGATGAGCAGGCCAGGCGGGGGCCGTGACCAGATTGCCTTCGGTGTGCGCCTGATCGACCGGGATGTCGACGAACTCGCCGCCGGCCAGCTTCACCTCAGGGGCACACGCCGGATAGGCGCTGCAGCCTCGCCCTTGCAGCACGCCCGCTGCGGCCAGCAACTGGGCGCCATGGCACACCGCCGCGATCGGCTTGCGCGCTTCGGCGAAGGCCCTGACCAGCGCCAGCACCTGGTCATTGAGGCGCAGGTACTCCGGAGCACGACCGCCTGGAATCACCAGCGCGTCATAATCCTGCTCGCGCACCTGGGCGAAGTCGAAATTGAGCGCAAACCGATGCCCGGGCTTTTCGCTATAGGTCTGCTCGCCTTCGAAGTCGTGGATAGCGGTACGCACCGTCTCCCCCGCCTTCTTGTCGGGGCAGACCGCATGGACGTTGTGCCCAACCATCAGCAGTGCCTGGAATGGGACCATGGTTTCGTAGTCTTCGACGTAGTCTCCCACCAGCATCAGAATCTTTTTCGCGGCCATGTGCGTGTCCTCCGGTGAAAAGGCTTAAAAGGCTGGCGGCTCAGCCGCTGCGGTTGAAAACGTTGATCAGCAGCTTGTCGAGCGTGCCCCACAAACGCTGATGCACGCGGGTGAACAACGGTCGATGCTTCCACTGCGCCATATCGATTTCCAGACTCTGCTGAAAATCCTGCTCGAAGCTCATCGCCGCCTCGCCGGCGAATCCCGGATCGATCACTTCGAGATTGGCTTCCAGATTCCAGCGCAGGTTCCAGTGATCGAAGTTGCAGGAACCGACGCTGACCCAGTCGTCCACCAGCACCATCTTCAGGTGCAGGAAGTGTGGCTGATATTCGAAGATGCGCACGCCGACTCTCAGCAAGCGTGGGTAGTAGCGCTGCCCGGCATAACGTACCGGCGGATGATCGGTGTTGCGACTGGTCAGCAGCAGGCGCACGTCGACCCCGCGTCGAGCCGCGCGGATCAGGGCGCGGCGGACCTTGCCAGTTGGCAGGAAATAGGGAGTAGCCAGCCAGATCCTGTCCTTGGCCAGTCGGATATTGCGCAGCAGACTGTGCAGCACATCGCGGTGCTGGCGCGCCGCCGCGTAGGCCACACGGCCCATGCCCTCGGTAGCCATCGGGCTGGGCGGAATCCGCGGCGGCCGGACCGGCACCGGCAATTGCCAGATACGTCGCTTCAGGCAATGCACCCACTGCGCTTCGAACAGGCGTTGCCAGTCCGCCAGCAGCGGGCCACCGATTTCCGCCATCGCTTCGTGCCAGTGCTCGCTCGGGTCATCTGGATTCCAGAACTCGTCGGTGATGCCGGCCCCTCCGACGTAACCGACGCGGTCATCGATCAGGAGGATCTTGCGGTGATCGCGGTGCAGGTTGCGAAAACGCAGGCGCAGCGACAGAGGGTTATAGACGCGCAGGTCGACACCGGCCTGCGCCAGCCGATCACGGGGTTTCTGCCCCAGTTTGAGGCAGCCGAAGCCATCGAACAGACAGCGTATCGCCACGCCACGCCCGGCCGCCGCAATCAGCGCATCAACCAACCGATCGGCGCAGCGCCCATCCTCGACCAGATAGAACTCCAGATCGATCGTATGCCGAGCCGTACCGATGGCCTCGAGCATGACCGGAAAGAACGTCGGCCCGTCGAGCAGCAATCGAAAACGATTACCGTCGCGCCACGGGAACACCCCGCCCGCCAGCTTCAACGCAGGCGCTCCCGGCCAGGGGCAGCGGGATGCCGTTGCGCAGGCCTGACAATGACAGGAGTGCGTTGCTCTTGGGGCGACGGATGGCGGATGCGCGGAACACCGCTACCGCCGAGCACGGCGCCGAGCTTGCTCTGCTGCTTCATGAAATCCCTTTGCGAAAGTTCGTTCGCGACAGCGATGCGCCGCCGCTGAGCGAGGGGGGCCGAATCGCCTTGCCGGCATCGGATCTCACACGCCCAGATATAGGCTTGGGAAGCCGGCCAGAGTTCCACCCCGGACCGGGGTCCAGGTTCGCATCGAGCCCGATTCGAAAGCCATAGCTGCACCGCCCGTGCAAGGCGCCAAACCACTGCCGCCAGGCCAATCGCGACGCCGTGCACGGCCGCCGCGGCTGTCATCCAAGCATCATCCCTTCGTCACCTGGCTGACACCACGGCTACCTAGCCTGAGCCTGCCAACCCGATCGCCACCTACAGGCAGACCGGGACAGGCAGTCACGCCGCTTGCGGCGACCTCAGGGAGACACAGCATGACCGCGATCGTATCGACCCGCACCTTGGCACATCGTCGACTGCAAGCAGAGCGCCTGGTCGGCCCGGCGGCCCTGCGCGACGCTCAGGCCCTGCGTTACCGCGTGTTCAGCCAGGAATTCGCGGCGCGGCTCAAAGGCGAAGAGTTCGGCCTGGACATGGATGACTACGATCCTCATTGCGAGCACATCGGCGTACGCGATCTGGACTCCGGAGCCCTGGTGGCCACCACTCGCCTGCTCGACCACGTCGCCGCCCGAGGGCTGGGCAGCTTCTACAGTGAACAGGAGTTCAGCCTGCACGGGCTGGCGCACCTCGATGGCCCAATTCTCGAAATCGGTCGCACCTGCGTCGACCCCGATTACCGCAACGGCGCGACCATCGCTGTGCTCTGGGGCGAACTCGCCGAGGCCCTCAACCGCGGCGGCTATCGCTACCTGATGGGCTGCGCCAGCATTCCCATGCAGGACGGCGGCATCCAGGCGCAGGCCATCATGCAGCGCCTGCGCGAACGCTACCTGTGCACCGAGCACGTGCGTGCCGAGCCGAAGAATCCGCTGCCGCCGCTGGACCTTCCCGGCAACCTGATTTCGGAAATGCCACCCCTGCTCAAGGCATACATGCGCCTGGGCGCGAAAATCTGCGGCGAGCCGTGCTGGGACCCGGACTTCCAGGTCGCCGACGTGTTCATTCTGCTCAAGCGCGACGAGCTGTGCCCGCGCTATGCGCGCCACTTCAAGGCGGCGGTGTGAGATGACGCGGCTACGTCTGTATCGCCGGCTGCTGCGCCTCGCCGCAGTCATCACCCAAGGCCTGGCCATGGCCTGCTGGGTTTCACTGCGCCGGCGCCTGGGCCGTGACGATCCTGCGCTCCAGCAGCAGCTGACCCGTGTTTTTCTCGGCCGTCTGGCCGCAACGCTGCCGTTGCGCGTCCAGGTGATTGGCGAACTGCCGGATCGCCCGATGCTGTGGCTCGCCAACCACCTGTCCTGGACGGACATTGCGCTACTAGGCAGCCTGACGCCGCTTTCGTTCCTGTCCAAATCGGAGGTGCGCCGCTGGCCCGTGATCGGCTGGCTCGCCCAGCAGGCCGGAACGCTGTTCATCCGCCGGGGCGCCGGCGACAGCGCCGAGGTCAGGCAATTGCTGGGCAGCCAACTGCAGGCCGGATGCCCCTTGCTGATCTTCCCCGAAGGCACCACCACCGACGGCAGCACTCTGCGCACCTTCCATGCCCGTCTGCTGTCGTGCGCCATCGACGCCGGCGTGCCGCTGCAGCCGGTCGCGCTGCGCTATCGCCGCAATGGCGAGCCCGACCGGCTAACGCCTTTCGTCGGTGACGACGATCTCCTCTCTCACCTACTGCGGCTGCTCCGCAGCGAAGAGGCCGATGTGGAAATCCAGCTGCTCACGCCCATCGAGACCGCAGGCCTTAACCGCAACAGCCTGGCGCGCCTGAGCCACACGGCAATCGCCGAAGCGCTGTACGGCAGCGCCGAGATCGAAAAGGCCGCCGCCTGACCGAAGACGTCGACGCCAGTATGGGCAGCGCCTGGGTTAAGCTTGGGGGATGAATTACCTCGCACACCTCCACCTTGGCGGCCCGCGCCCGGCCGATCTGCTCGGCAGCCTGTACGGCGATTTCGTCAAGGGCCCGCTGCAGGGACGCTGGTCGGCCGACATCGAGGCCGGTATCCGCCTGCACCGTCAGATCGATGTATTCACCGACAGCCATCCGCGCGTGCTGATGGCCAAGGCGCGCTTTCCGACCGAGCGCCGTCGACTGGCCGGCATTCTCGTCGACCTGTTCTTCGACCATTGCCTGGCGGCGAACTGGCACGACTATGCCGAAGAGCCACTCGATGTTTTCACCCGGCGCGTCTATCGGGTCCTGAAGGACGAAGCCGAACTACCCGGCGCACTGGCGCAGATCGCTCCACGCATGGCCGCGCAGGATTGGCTCGGCAGCTACCGCGAATTCAGTGTGCTCGAGCAGGTGATCGCAGGCATGAGCCGGCGCCTGTCGCGCCCACAGGCGCTGGACGGCAGCCTGCAGGAGCTCGAGCGTCTGTACGCGCCGCTCAGCGAGGATTTCCGCAGTTTCTACCCCGACCTGCAGGCCTTCGCGACGCGGCGCTGAACCTCAGGCGTCGTATCCGGGGCTCTGCAGATCCAGCTTGCGCAACAGCGCCGGCCAGGCGAGCGCGCCACCCATACCTTTCGACGTCTTGGTCACCGCGGCGGCCATCGCCTTGGCGCCATCGAGGATCTGCTGCGGAATGGGGATCAGTTCGGTGCCACCGGACTGCGCCATCACCTGGATCTCGCAGGCACGCTGGAAGGTGAACATCATCAGGAAGGTGTCGGCGATGCTGCGCCCGCAGGTCATCAACCCGTGGTTGTGCAGCAGCATGAAACCGGTGTGGCCAAGGTCGGCCTGCAACCGCGCCTTTTCGTCGTGATTGAGCGCCACACCTTCGTAGCCGTGATGGGAAAGGCTGGCCAGCACGAACAGCGCTTGCTGACTGATCGGTAACAGCCCCTGGCGCTGGGCCGAGACTGCAACGCCTGCGGCGGTATGGGTGTGCATCACGCACGCCACGTCATGGCGAACCTCATGAACCGCACTGTGGATCGTATAGCCGGCGGGGTTGATGTCGTAGGGGCTGTCCATCAGCTTGTTGCCGGCCAGATCGATCTTCACCAGGCTCGAGGCGGTGATCTCGTGGAACATCATCCCGTAGGGGTTGATCAGAAAATGCTCGCTGTCGGGAATCCTCGCCGAGATGTGGGTGAAAATCAGGTCATCCCATCCATGCAGGGCCACCAGCCGATAACAGGCCGCCAGATCGACCCGCGCCTGCCACTCGGCCGGGCTGACCTGGTCTCTTACTGCGGGGAGCGTATGTAGAGCCGTCACAGTACACCTCATCCATTGTTGTTCTGATGAGGCTGAGTCTAGCCTGCCCGGCTAACTCGCCCAGTCGCGTTGTCAGCCAGCGCAGTGACTCACCGGGACATCGCTAAGCTTGCAGCGCGGCGGCCAACCGATCCAGCCAGGGCTCGGCGTCGCTCTGCGGGGTAACCGTCTCGCTGGCATCGAGGCGCAGCATCTCCAGCACCTCGCGCATGCCCAGTTCGGCAAAGAGTTCGCGCATCTGCTCGCCACCGCCGCAGAAGGTATCGCCATAGCTCGCATCGCCCAGCGCGATGACCGCGCACGGCAGGCCCTGCCAGGCCGGGAACTGATCGCGGATGGTGGAATAGAGCGGTATCAGGTTATCGGGTAGCTCACCCATGCCGGTGGTGGACGTCACCGCCAACAGCGCGTCGGGGCCGAACGTCTGGATCTGCGGCAGTTGCGCCCGGGGATCGTGCCAGACGTCGAAGCCAGCCGCCTTCAGGCGCTCCCCAGCATGCCGTGCCACGTCTTCGGCGGTGCCGTAGACCGAGCCTGAGAGAATTGCGATCTTCATGATGTCGCTCCGATCAAAACCTCCGATTATGCCCCATCGCGGGCCGCGGCTCGAATCGTGACCGATCACAGAGCGGTCGACCGACGGTAGCGTCACGGCGCCCTCCCATGCGGAACCAATTCGACACCATGAGGTCTTAGCGCCGTCCCCACCACACGGCACCGATCCCCTGCAAGGGACGCGGCCCGCCCGGCGCCCTGCAACCGCCCGGCTCAGCATCCCCGAGAGGGATAATCCCGATGGCCGACGACAGCATTCTCTCCAGCGACGAGCTGGAGTTCATCAACAGCCTGATGAACCCGCCAACGGTCGGGCAGCCGTCGAATACGCCCACCTTCAGGGTCGACGGCGGGCCTCAGTCCAACCAGATGCTTTCGACACTGGCGCAACACTCGAAGCTGACCTTCGACGCCCAGTTCGACGACTTCTGCATGTCCTTTCCGCTGCAGCTGGCCAAGGACGAATTTCACGTCCTGCAGCTGAGAATGGCCGCACCGGTCATCTACGAGCGAGGCCCGGTACTGCGCGCCTGGCGCTTCCATCCCGACAAGCCGCTGCCGCTGCTCGAAGCCGATGGTGGCAGGAGCAGCCTGAGCGTGCATGAATTGTCGCCGAGCGGCTTGCTCGTCGATACCAGCCGCAAGCGCAACACGCCGGATTACTTCCAGCTTCGCCTGGCGCTGCCCGGGGGCGACACGCTCCCGCTGGAAGCACGGCGCGTGCGCGATGTCGACGAAGGCATGACCGCCTATGAGGTCGACTACCCCGAACAGAAGGATGCCGAGCGCATCCGCCGCTACCTCTTCAGGCAGCACCGCCGCCTGCACCCGGAACTGCAACCCGAAATGCCCCTCGATCTGGTGTAAGCTCCCCGCTCAGCACCGCTCGCGCTGCGGCAACGCGTCCTCTCCAGGACGCGCCGTGGCGACTGGCGGCGCACGCCTGACTCCATCTCGTTTGCAGTAGCCGCCATGAAGCCAGTCACGCCACCGATTCTCATCACCGGAGCGGCCCAGCGCATCGGCCTGCATTGCGCCGAACGGCTGCTGGACGACGGCCAGCCCGTGATCGTCAGCTACCGACAAGAGCAGCCCAGCCTGCAACGACTACGCTCACGCGGCGCGATCGCACTGCACGGGGATTTCAGCGACGAGAGCGGCATTCTCGCCTTTATCGATGCCCTCAAGGACACGACCGGGCAGCTGCGCGCGATCGTGCACAACGCCTCGCTCTGGCACCCGGACACGCCAGGAGAGGAAGCCGAGGCGTTTCGCCAGATGTTCCAGGTGCACATGCTCGCGCCCTACCTCATCAACCTGCACTGCAGCGACCTGCTACGCCACGGCGGCCCGGCTGATATCGTCCACATCAGCGATGATGTCACGCGCAAGGGAAGCGCCAAGCACACCGCGTATGCTGCCAGCAAAGCCGGCCTGGAAAGCCTCACGCTGTCGTTCGCGGCGCGCCTGGCGCCGGCGGTGAAGGTCAATGGCATCGCGCCGGCGCTGATCCAGTTCAATGAAGGCGACGACGAGGCTTATCGCCGCAAGGCATTGGCCAAGTCCGCACTGGGCATCGAGCCGGGTGCCGAAGTGATCTACCAGAGCCTGCGCTACCTGTTGGACAACCCCTATGTCACCGGCGCCCTGCTGCCGGTAAACGGCGGACGACACCTGGTTTGACCGCCCATGAGCTTGATTGGAGTAACGATATGCCCCGACTGGAACCCGCCATGGCGCGCATCCGCGTCAAAGACCTCAGGCTGCGCACCTATATCGGTATCAAGGAGGAAGAAATCCTCAACAAGCAGGACGTGCTGATCAACCTCACGGTGATCTACCCGGCCAGCGATGCCGTGCGCGACAACGCCATCGAGCAGGCACTGAACTACCGCACCCTGACCAAGGCGATCATCGCCCATGTCGAAAGCAATCGCTTCGCCCTGCTGGAGCGCCTGACTCAGGAGATTCTCGACCTGGTGATGGCTAACCCCTCGGTGCGCTACGCCGAGGTCGAAGTCGACAAACCCCACGCGCTGCGCTTTGCCGAGTCGGTATCGATCACCTTGGCCGGCCACCGCGACTGAGCAGACCCGCCACCAACGCACCGCCGGCCAGGGCCAGTGCGCCAAGCGCCAGGCCTCGGCGGTGCATGCTCGCCCACACCTGAACGCTGTGCGCCTTGGCCTCACGGTCGAAACGGCCATGGCTGCCCATGTCGCGCGCTACCGGTTCGAAGAGATTGTCCGGCCGATCGTCCGCCAGCGGCTGGCCGCTCTGCTGGCCATCGTAGCCCTGTTGACTGAGTATCCGGTCAGCCAGCCAGGGAAACAGGCCATTGCCGAGAATCGTCTTGACTGCGGGAAAACCCAGCCAGACTTCGCGACGGCGCTGCCCGGCGGCCCAGACGATGCCTCGGGCAGCGATCTCAGGCTGGAAGATCGGCGGCACCGGCTGCGGCTGTTTCGGCAAACGCGTACGGGCCCAGTCGAATTGCGGTGTGTTGAATGCCGCCAGCTGCACCATGGTGACATGTACCCGGCTGCGATCATGCCTGAGCTCCACCCGCAGGGCATCGGTAAAACCGCGCACCGCGAACTTGGCGGCGCAGTAGGCCGACTGCAAGGGAATCGCACGGTAGGCCAGCGCCGAGCCGACCTGGACGATGGTGCCGCGATTGCGTGCCCGCATGCGCTTGAGCGCGGCGCAGGTGCCATGCACGGTACCCAGGTAACTGACCTCGGTGACCCGCCGATACTCCTCGGCGCTGATCTGGTGGACCGGCGCAAGAATCGTGACCATGGCGTTGTTGACCCAGATGTCGATGGGGCCGAGCTCGGTTTCGATCCGCTCGGCGGCCGCTTCGACCTGAGCCGAATCGGCCACGTCCACGCGAATCGTCAACGCCCGGCCTCCTAGCGCTTCGACTTCCCGTAGGGCTCCCTGCAATCCTTCCTCGCCTCGCGCCAACAATGCGAGGCGAGCGCCCTGCCGAGCGAATTCAACAGCCGTCGCACGTCCGACCCCTGCCGACGCGCCAGTCACCACCACTACCTTGTCTCTCATCGTCGTCATCTTCGCGGTGTCCTCTCTCGGGCTTGCCTTGCGTGGGCGAGCCTCTGTCTATCCGGTGGCAACCGGGCCAGGAAGTTCCACCCAGCTGCCGGGCGCGGACGCTGGCCCGGTGCTCGAAGCAGGCGTTATCATCACGGCCACCTCTGCCACGCCGAGACCCGAACCATGAACGACCAAGAACGCCTCGAACTCGAAGCCGCCGCCTTTCGCCGCCTCGTGCAGCATCTGCGCAGTCGCCCCGACGTGCAGAATATTGATCTGATGAACCTGGCCGGCTTCTGCCGCAACTGCCTGTCCAAGTGGTACAAGGCTGCCGCCGAAGACATGGACCTGGAGGTCAGCTACGACCAGGCCCGCGAAGAGATCTACGGCATGCCGTACGAAGAATGGAAAGGCCGCTACCAGAAGGAAGCGAGCGCCGAACAGCAGGCCGCATTCGACAAGGGACAGAAATGAGCGAAGCACTGAAAGAATTCCGCGCTCGCCTGAGCAGCAGCACCCACAGGTTTAGCGAGACCCTCACCTTTATCGACAGCCATTACCTCTATCAGCCGAGCAGCTTCGTCAACGGCGATGTGGAAAACGCGGCCGGTGAAAACATGGGCTCGTGCAAGACGCTGGGGCTCGCCCTGCTCGAAGGCTTCTCGACCGAAGAAGCGCTGCTGGCGTTCGCCGAGCATTACCAGGCCGTGCTGGCAACGCCGAACGGCGATGACCACCGCAACATCCGCGCGCTGATGCAGACCGGCTTGCCTGGCGTGCGTTTCGAGGCCATGCCGCTTGCCCGCAAGCCAAGCTGAACGAAAACGGCCCGCATGCGCGGGCCATCGGGACGTGGCTAGGGCCTAGATCCCGTCGAGATAGCGCTCGACATCCAGAGCCGCCATGCACCCGGCGCCTGCCGAGGTGATCGCCTGACGATAGACGTGATCAGCGACATCGCCAGCGGCGAACACGCCCGGCACGCTGGTAGCAGTCGCGTTGCCGTCACGCCCGCCGTGAATGACGATGTAACCATCCTTCAGCGCCAGCTGCCCCTCGAACAGCGAGGTGTTGGGTGTATGCCCGATGGCAACGAACAGACCGTCGACATCGAGCCGTTCGATCTGCCCATCACGCCCACGCAACTGCACGCCGGTCACGCCCATTTCATTACCCAGCACCTCGTCCACTTCCCGATCAAGGCTGAGCACGATCTTGCCTTCGGCGACCCGCTCGCGGAGCTTATCCTGGAGAATCTTCTCGGCACGGAAACTGTCGCGACGATGCACCAGGGTCACCCGGCTGGCGATATTGGCCAGATACAGGGCCTCTTCGACGGCAGTGTTGCCGCCACCGACCACCGCGACCTCCCGGTTGCGGTAGAAAAAGCCGTCACAGGTGGCGCATGCCGAGACCCCGCGACCCATGAAGGCTTCTTCCGAGGGAAGACCCAGGTAGCGCGCGCTCGCCCCGGTGGCGATGATCAGAGCATCGCAGCTGTAGCTCGTGCTGTCGCCGATCAGAGTGAATGGCTTGCCGGCCAGATCCACGGCCTTGATATGGTCGAAGACGATTTCAGTCTCGAAGCGCTCGGCATGGGTCTGCATGCGCTGCATGAGGTCAGGACCGGTCAAGCCGTGCGGGTCGCCTGGCCAGTTGTCCACTTCGGTGGTCGTGGTTAGCTGACCACCCATCTGCATGCCGGTGATGAGCAACGGCTTGAGGTTGGCGCGCGCGGCATAGACCGCAGCGCTGTAGCCGGCCGGCCCGGAGCCGAGAATGATCAGTCGAGCGTGACGATCTGCCATGGGGACTCCTTGCCTGTCGGCGAAATAAAAAAGGGTCATCCCAGCACTTGGGGAAGGCTTGATGGAGCGGATGACCCTCGGGAAACCAATGGCGCGAACTCTACGCCTGGAACGCAGTTCACAGAAATTCAGGTATTCGATCCGCTGCATAGGCAACGGCTATCGATCTGACGGGGCACTTTTACACGCCGGGCAAAGCCGGTAAGGTCGCCGCATCCGTTCGCTGGAGTCTTCCCATGCCCGCTGCACTTTCCGGCCCGCAATACCTGCGCGAGGGTCTGCGACTGGTCCTCAGCCCAGGCCTGAGGCTCTTCGTGTTACTGCCGCTGACCGCGAACCTTCTGGTGTTCGCCAGCCTGATCTATTTCGCCATCAGCCGCTTCGGCGGCTGGGTGGATGTCTTCATGCCGAACCTGCCGGACTGGCTCGGCTTCCTCGAATACCTGATCTGGCCACTGTTCGTGGCACTGGTCCTGCTGATGGTGTTTTTCACCTTCACACTGTTCGCCAACATCATCGCCTCGCCGTTCAACGGGTTTCTTGCCGAGAAGGTCGAAGTCGTCGTGCGTGGCGAGGACGATTTTCCACCGTTCAGCTGGCGCGAGCTGTTCGCCCTGCTGCCCCGCACCATCGGTCGGGAACTGCGCAAGTTGGCCTACTTCGCGCCACGCGCACTGGCACTGGTGATCCTGTCGTTCATTCCGGTGGTGAACCTGGTGGCTGCGCCTTTGTGGCTGCTGTTCGGCATCTGGATGATGGCCGTGCAGTACATCGACTACCCGGCCGACAACCACAAGATGAGCTGGAACGACATGATGGCCTGGCTGCGCCAGCGACGCTGGCAGAGTCTGAGCTTCGGTGCGGTGACCTACGCCGCGCTGCTGATCCCGGTGGTCAACCTCTTGATCATGCCTGCCGCGGTCGCCGGTGCGACCGTGCTCTGGGTGCGCGAAGGCGGCGGAAATCCCGTGGTCCGGCGCAACTAGAAAAAAGCCGGGCTGCAGCAGCCCGGCCAGATAGGCCGCAGCGCCTGGCGTCAGGCCAGGGTCGCCAGCGCCTCGCGGCTGAACGGCAGGATGTCCTGCATGCGGCCGTCGCGGACCTTCGCCGCCCATTCCGGATCGACGATCAGGGCGCGGCCCACGGCGACCAGATCGAACTCCTGGTCGTCCAGGCGTTGCAACAGATTCTCGATGCTGGCCGGCTGGGCCACTTCGTCGGTCTTGCCGAAGAACTGGGTGAACTCGCTGCCGTCCAGGCCAACGCTGCCGACAGTGATGGTCGGCTTGCCGGTGAGCTTGCGTGTCCAGCCGGCCAGGTTCAGCTCGGAGCCTTCGAACTCGGGAATCCAGAACCGTCGGGTCGAGCAGTGAAAGATGTCGACGCCCGCCTCGGACAAGGGCTTGAGGAATGCCCCCAGCTCCTCGGCGCTCTGCACCAGGCGGGCACTGTAATCCTGCTGCTTCCATTGCGAAAAACGGAAGATGATCGGGTAGTCCGGACCCACCGCCTCGCGCACCGCCTGGATCAGCTCGATGGCGAAGCGCGAACGGTTGGCCAGGCTGCCGCCGTATTCGTCGGTGCGCTGGTTGCTGCCTTCCCAGAAGAACTGGTCGATCAGGTAGCCATGGGCACCATGGATCTCGACACCATCCATGCCGATCGCCTTGGCATCCCGGGCGGCCTGGGCGAACGCGGCGATGACTTCGCGAATATCGTCCTTCGTCATGCCATGGACCAGAACCTTATCGTCCTTGCGCTTCTCCATCGGCCCGTAGCCCGGCACGCTCGCGTCCGGCTCGGCGCCGAGCCGACGCACGTTGCCCACATGCCACAGCTGCGGAACGATGGTGCCGCCCTCGGCATGCACCGCGTCGACCACCTGCTTCCAGCCCGCCAGGGCGTCCTCGCCATAGAAGCGCGGAACGTTGGGATAACCGTTGGCCGCGCGATGCCCCACGGTGGTGCCTTCGGTGACGATCAGGCCGACGCCTGCCGCCGCACGGCGCCGGTAGTACTCCACCACCGCCTGGTTCGGCACGCCGCCTGGCGAGAAGGAGCGGGTCATCGGTGCCATCACGACGCGGGTGGGAATGGTCAGCGAACCGAGGCGAAAGGGTTGGAACAGGGACTGTGCAGCGGTCATCGAGGGCAACTCCATGCAGTTTAAAATGACCGGTCGTCTAGCGAACCGGAAAAAGGGGAAGCGTCAGCGATGGCGCAGCAGCCACTCCAGCTGACCGAGGAAACTTTCCAGCGGCGCCACCCGGCCACCGACCTTCATCCGCATCAAGGCGCCTTCCCAGGCGTTGCCAATGAACTCGGCCAGCGAGCGGCAATCCACGTCGGAGGCGATTTCGCCCGCCTCGCGCGCCGACTCCAGGCAATCCGCCAGCAGCGTGACCGATCGCTCGAGAATCGCCTCGACCCGTTGGCCGATCGGCTGGCACAGCTCGGCCATCTCGAAGCTCAGGCTGCCGATGAAACAGTGGTACTCGGGGGTAGGCTGGCGGGCGAAGTGAGCCACCAGCTCGCGGTAGTAATCGAGGATGCGCTGCGTCGGTGGCAGGCGCGTGTCGGTCAGCGCACATTCGTAACGCTGCAGCCGCGGCCGATAGAGATGATCGAGCGCCTGCAGGGCGAAGTCTTCCTTGCTGGCGAAATAGTGATAGAACGAGCCCTTCGGCACGCCGGCGGCCTGGACGATCTCCAGCACGCCGGTACCGTGATAGCCACGCCGGGTTATCACCTGCGCACCCTTGGCGAGGATCAGTTCATGCTTGTCGGAGCGGGCTCGGCTGTTCATGGAGCCGAGAATATGACCGGTCGTCTCGGACACATAGCATCATCAACGACGCTTATCGGCGGCCAACTGCAACGGTCATAAGCAACAGGAAGATGCCCGGCGCGGAACCGGCCGGGCAACGGCAACATCAGTCACCGAGGGCTTTTTCGATGGCCTGGATCAGCGCCGGGTCGTCAGGCGTGGTACGCGGCGAGAAGCGCGCCAGCACGCGGCCGTCCTTGCCGACCAGAAATTTTTCGAAATTCCAGCTGATGTCGCCCGGGAAGTCGGCACCTTCGCCCGCCAGCAGGCGGTACATCGGGTGACGCTGCGGGCCGTTGACTTCGAGTTTGCCGGTCAGCGGAAAGCTGACGCCATAGGTGGCGCTGCAAAAGCCCTGGATATCCTCGTCGGAGCCAGGCTCCTGGGCGGCAAACTGGTTGCAGGGCACACCGAGCACGCTGAAGCCACGTTCGCCATATTCCTGCTGCAACTTCACCAAGCCGGCATATTGGGGTGTCAGGCCGCATTGCGACGCGACGTTGACGACCAGGGTGACCTTTTCCTTGAAGGGCGCGAGCGGCAGCTCCCCACCTCCCAGAGCCGGCAGCTTCAACTCGTGGAACGCACTCATTTTCAACTCCTACAGAGGACAAAGGCGCTCCGGCAATACCGGAACGCCTCCTACACGCTACCCGAACACCGCCGGGTACCGTCAACCATGCCCAATGGTCACACAGGGATCAGCGTTACGCTGTCCTCAATGATGATGACCACCTTCACCATGGATATGCCCATGGGCAACTTCTTCCTCGCTGGCCTCGCGCACATCGACGATCTTCACGTCGAAGTTCAGGCGCTGGCCGGCCAGCGGGTGGTTACCGTCGACCGTCACGTCGTCGCCCTCGACGTCGCGAATGGTGACGATCTGCATGCTGCCATCCGGGCCGGAGGCGTGGAACTGCATGCCGACTTCAAGCTCGTCGACGCCTTCGAACATGGCGCGGCTCAGGGTGGCGACCAGCTCGGCGCTGTATTCACCGTAGGCATCTTCGGGCTCGATCGCGACCTGCACGTGATCGCCGCTCTGCTTGCCTTCGAGGGCCTTTTCCAGCCCGGCGATGATGTTGCCTGCGCCATGCAGGTAGACCAGCGGCGCACCGCCGGAAGAGCTGTCGATTACCTCACCGGCATCGTTGGTGAGGGTATAGTCGATGGAGACAGCCTTGTTCGCGGCGATCAGCATGGGAGTGGACCTTTGCTTGAGAGTTATGAATGCCAAAGTTTAACCGCGGCCCGCGATGATTGCGAATCGAGGCCAGATGAACGGGAATGGCTGCCATGCCCACTATTTCGTATCTGATTGATTTTCATCAGGACGACGACCTGCACTGGGTGGCAGTCTTGTCGTGTGGTCATACGCAGCACCTGCGGCACCAGCCGCCTTGGCAATCACGTGCCTGGGTGGTCGATCCCGAGCAGCGGCGCGCCCGGCTCGGCAAGCCGTTCCCCTGCGGCTGGTGCGCCAAGGGCTGCGATACAACATGAAGGAGTTTCGATGTCTGCGCGCAATATCCTGGTGGTCAACTGTGGCAGCTCTTCGATCAAGTTCGCGCTGATCAACGAAGCGCATTCGCAATTCCCCCTGAGCGGACTGGCCGAGCGGCTCGGTACCGCCGACGCGGTGCTGCACTGGCAGCGCAGCAGCGGCGAAAAGGACAGCATGCTGATCCCCAACGCCGATCATCGCGCGGCCCTTTCGCAGCTGTTGCCGATGGTCAATTCGGTGGCTGGCGGCCAGCTTCACGGCATCGGCCATCGGGTCGTTCATGGTGGAGAATTTTTCACCCGCGCGACGCTGATCGACCAGAAGGTGCTGGCCGCGATCGACGCGACCGCCCCCCTCGCCCCGCTGCACAACCCGGCCAACCTGCAGGGCATTCAGGCGGCGATGAAACTGTTCCCCAACCTGCCGCACGTGGCGGTTTTCGATACCGCGTTCCACCAGACGCTGCCTGAGCACGCTTTCCGCTATGCCCTGCCCGATCACCTCTATCGGCAGCACGGCGTGCGCCGCTATGGCTTTCACGGCACCAGTCACCGCTTCGTCAGCCACCGCGCCGCCAGCATGGCCAACCTGGCCGTGGGCGACAGCAGCTGGCTCAGCGCACACCTGGGCAATGGCTGCTCCACCTGCGCGATCGTCAACGGCCAGAGCCGCGACACCAGCATGGGCCTGACGCCGCTGGAAGGCGTGGCGATGGGCACCCGCAGTGGCGACGTCGACCCCAACCTGCACAGCCACCTCGCCAGGGCGCTGGGCTGGCGCCTCGAGCAGATCGATCGGATGCTGAACAACGACAGCGGAGTCAAGGGTTTGTCCGGCCTGTCCAACGACATGCGCACCCTGGAACAGGCGCGTGAACAGGGACATGTCGGCGCGACGCTGGCCATCGAAGTGTTCTGCTATCGCATTGCCAAGTCGCTGGCCGCCATGGGTTGCGCCCTACCCCAGCTGGACGGCCTGATCTTCACCGGCGGGATCGGCGAGAACTCGCCGCTGATCCGACGCAAGACCGTCGAGCACCTGCGCCTGTTCAATCTGGAACTGGACAGCGAGGCCAACGCGCGCTGCATCCGCGGAGTATCCGGATTCATCCAGGCCTATGGCCGCCCACGGGTGCTGGTGGTACCGACCAACGAAGAACGCCAGATCGCCCTCGACACCCTGGGCCTGCTGGACGCCTGATTCGCCCAGGCGCCCGGCGTCGACCATCGCCGCGCCCTGCCCGCTTCGCTCTCAAGGAGAACCGGATGCACACCTTTTTCATCTCGCCGACCGGCTTCGGCGTCGGCCTGACTTCCATCAGCCTCGGCCTGGTTCGCGCGCTCGAGCGCAACGGCCTGAAGGTCGGCTTCTTCAAGCCCATCGCCCAACCGCACCTGGGAGATGAAGGCCCGGAACGCTCGACCGAACTGATCGCCCGCACCCACGGCCTGACGCCGCCCAAGCCGCTCGGCCTGGCCAAGGTGGAGCGCATGCTCGGCGATGGCCATGTCGACGAATTGCTCGAAGAGATCGTCAGCCTGTTCCAGCAGGCTGCGCAGGACAAGGACGTGGTGATCGTCGAAGGCATGGTGCCGACCCGCCAGGCCAGTTATGCCGCTCGGGTCAACCAGCACCTGGCCAAGAGCCTGGACGCCGACGTGATCCTGGTCAGCGCGCCGGAAAGCGAAACCCTCGGGGAGCTCTACGGGCGCATCGAGATCCAGGCTCAGCAGTTCGGTGGTCCGAAGGACCCGAAGGTGCTCGGGGTGATTCTCAACAAGGTGCGCCATGAAGCGGGCATGGACGATTTCGTCCAGCGCCTCAAGCGACACGCGCCTATGCTCGACAGCGACCACTTCCGCCTGATCGGCTGCATCCCCTGGGCCGACGAACTCAACGCGCCACGCACCCGCGACATCGCCGACCTGCTCGGTGCCCGGGTCCTCAATGCCGGCGAGTACGAGCAGCGCCGCGTCGGCAAGATCGTACTGTGCGCCCGCGCCGTGCCGAACACCGTGCAGTTGCTCAAGCCGGACGTGCTGGTGGTGACCCCCGGCGATCGCGACGACATCATCCTCGCCTCGAGCCTGGCCGCCATGAACGGCGTACCGCTGGCAGGGCTGCTGCTGTGCAGCGACTTCGCCCCCGATCCGCGGATCATGGAACTCTGCAAGGGCGCGCTGCAGAGCGGCCTGCCAGTGCTGACGGTCTCGACCGGTTCCTACGACACCGCGACCAACCTCAACCGGTTGAACAAGGAAATCCCGATCGACGACCGCGAGCGCGCCGAGAAGGTGACCGAATTCGTCGCCGGCCATATCGAGCACGATTGGCTCAAGCAACGTTGCGGCAGCCCGCGCGAGCTGCGCCTGTCCCCACCGGCATTCCGCTACCAGTTGGTCAAGCGCGCCCAGGCGGCCAACAAGCGCATCGTGCTGCCCGAAGGCAGCGAGCCGCGCACCATTCAGGCGGCGGCGATCTGCCAGGCCCGCGGCATCGCCCGCTGCGTGCTGCTCGCCAAGCCCGACGAGGTGCACAGCGTCGCCCAGGCTCAGGGGATCGAGTTGCCGGACGGGCTGGAGATTCTCGACCCTGACCTGATCCGCGAGCGCTACGTGCCGTCGATGGTGGAACTGCGCAAGGGCAAGGGCCTCAACGCGCCGATGGCCAGCGCCCAGCTGGAGGACTCGGTGGTGCTGGGCACCATGATGCTGGCCCTGGATGAGGTGGACGGGCTGGTATCGGGTGCCATCCATACCACCGCCAACACCATCCGCCCGGCCCTGCAGCTGATCAAGACCGCGCCGGGTTACAAGCTCGTCTCCTCGATCTTCTTCATGCTGTTGCCCGACCAAGTGGTGGTCTATGGCGACTGCGCGGTCAATCCCGACCCGACTGCCGCCGAGCTGGCGGAAATCGCCATCCAGAGTGCCGATTCGGCTGCGGCCTTCGGCATCCCGCCTCGGGTGGCGATGATCAGCTATTCCACCGGCGATTCGGGCAGCGGCGAGGAAGTGGAAAAAGTGCGTGAAGCCACTCGTCTGGCCCGCGAGCTGCGTCCCGATCTGGCGCTCGACGGCCCGCTGCAGTACGACGCCGCCGCCATCGAGAGCGTCGGCCGGCAAAAAGCGCCCAACAGCAAGGTCGCGGGCAACGCCACGGTGTTCATCTTCCCCGACCTCAATACCGGCAACACGACCTACAAGGCCGTGCAGAGAAGCGCCAACGTGATCAGCGTCGGGCCGATGCTGCAAGGCTTGCGCAAGCCGGTGAACGATCTGTCGCGCGGGGCCCTGGTCGACGATATCGTCTTCACCATCGCCCTCACTGCAATCCAGGCTGCCAGCCAGGAAGCCTGACTCTCCGCGCGCCATCGCCTCCGGGCGGTGGCGCGCCGGGCCCCACCTGTATCCCCGGCGGCCACGTCCGTCCCGCCTGCGACCGTTGCCGATCTTCGGCGATAACTTGCAGTTCTACCCACAATCGTTACCCTTGGCGCCCAAAATAACGACCCAAGCGCCAACCGGGCCATCGCCCTGCGCTTTTTTTCGAGACATCGCATGATGCTGAGCTTTCTGCCTCACTGCCTTCGCGGCACTCTTGCCGGCCTGCTATTGATCCTCAATACGCTGTTCTGGTGCTGGCCGCTGTTCGCCCTTTCGCTGCTCAAGCTGGTGCTGCCATTCCCGGTGGTGCAACGGTCACTGCGCACCGCCATGCACTGGATCGCTGAATCCTGGATATCGGTGAACAGTTTCTGGATGGATCTGGTGCAGCGCACCCACTGGGACGTCCAGGGACTGGAGAAGGTGGACATGGGACATTCCTACCTGGTCACCAGCAACCACCAGAGCTGGGCCGACATCCTGATGCTGCAGTACCAGCTCAACCGGCGGATGCCGATTCTCAAGTTCTTCCTCAAGCAGGAGCTGATCTGGGTTCCCGTGATCGGGCTGTGCTGGTGGGCGCTGGAGTTTCCCTTCATGAAGCGCTTCAGCAAGGAGTACCTGGCCAAACACCCTGAAAAGCGCGGCCAGGACCTGGCGACCACGCGCAAGGCCTGCGAACGCTACAAGACCAACCCGGTGTCGGTGTTCAACTTCCTCGAGGGCACGCGCTTCACCCCCGCCAAGCACGATGAACAGGACTCGCCGTTCAGGTATCTGCTCAAGCCCCGCGCGGGCGGCATCGCCTTCGTGCTGGACGCCATGGGCGAGCAGCTGACCGCGCTGATCGACATCACCATCCACTATCCGGACGGCAATCCGAGCTTCTGGGATCTGCTGTGCGGGCGGATACGCCACGTGGTGATACGCATCGAGGCGATGCCGATTCCAGCCGAATTCATCTGCAAGAGCTATGACCAGGACGAGCAATACCGGCTGAGCTTCCAGCAGTGGGTGAACCAGCTCTGGCAGGACAAGGACGCCGAGCTCGAAGCGCTGCACCGGGAATACCCGGACTCCGCAGACCAGTGAGCGCGGGTGGCCTGGATGGGCCGCCCGAATCAGTCCCCGGGCACCGCCACCGGTAGCCGACTCCAGTCGATCTGCGACGGGAAATTCTTTGCCTGATCGCAGCTAAGCCCCGGCGCCACCAGAAAACCCTGCATCACGTGGCAATCGTGGGCGATCAGCCAATCCCGCTGGGCCATGGTTTCCACACCCTCGGCGATTACTTCCAGGCCCAGGTTGCGGCCCAGGTCGATGATGGTGCTGACCACCGCCGCATCGCGGGGCGAGTCGAGCATGTTGGACACGAACAGCCGGTCGATCTTCAGCGTATCGAGCTCGAAATGCCGCAGGTAGGCGAGCGACGAATAACCGGTGCCGAAATCGTCGATCGCCACCCTGACGCCCAGCTTGCGCAGGTTGCTGAGTTTCTCGCAGCTATGGTCGAGGTCCTGCATCAACGTTCCTTCGGTGACCTCCAGCTCCAGTTGCGATGGCTTTAGCCGGTAGTCGTCGAGCAGCCTGCTGAGCGCATCCACCAACCCGGCCATGGCGAACTGGATCGGGCTGACATTGATGCTCAGGACCAGGTCATCGCCCAGGCGTGGCAGCCATTCCTGACATTGACTCAGGCTCTCGCGCATTACCCACTCGCCTACCCGGTTGATCAGGCGCGTTTCTTCGAGCAGAGGGATAAACACGCCCGGCATTACCTGCCCGCTGCCGTTGCCGTCCCAGCGCAACAGCGCCTCGAAACCGCGCAGGCGGCCGGTGTCGAGCTGAATCTGCGGCTGGTAGACCAATCCGAAATCGTTGCGATCGATCGCGCTGCGCAGGTTTTCCTCCATGATCAGGCGAGCATGGGCACGGCCATTCATTTCCCTGGAGAAGAAGCGGAACTGCTGGCGCCCCGCACGCTTGGCCTCGTACATCGCCATGTCGGCCGAACGCAGCAGGTCTTCGACGTTCTGCCCGCACTCGGGAAAGCTGGCGATGCCAATGCTCGCACCCAGCGTCACCTCGGTGCCCTCGATGCTATGGCGCACCGAAATCAGCTCGATGAGCTTTTCCGCGACCTTGGCTGCGTCTTCGGTGTGTTCCAGCGAATCGAGCAACGCGGTGAATTCGTCGCCGCCCATCCGCGCGAGGATATCGTAGGGTCGCATGCAGGTTTCCAGCAGGCGCGCCACCTTGCACAGGATCGCATCACCCGCCTCGTGACCCAGCGAGTCATTGATGCGTTTGAAGCCGTCCAGATCGATATAGAGGATCGCCATGTGCTTGCCATTGCGGTCGACCCGCGCCAGGGCCGAATCCAGGGCCTGGTGGAAGCCGCGGCGGTTGAGCAACCCGGTCAGCGAGTCGGTGACCGCCTGGGTCTCGAGCTGCACGTGCAGGTTGCGCACGACCGACATATCCAGCGCGATCACCACCATCGAACGCTGTTGGCGCGGCAGAGGCGAGCAACTCAGCGCCACCGGCAGCGACCCTCCATTGCCGGTCCGCAGCTGCGCCTCGTGGACGCGATAGGTCGCACCGCTGCGCCAGTGCAGGTAGAAGTCGGTTTCGCGCCAGGCCTCGGGCATTTCCGGAGCCTCGAGGTGCGTCAGCAACGGGGTGCCCTTGAGCGCATCGACCGTGGTGTGCAGCATTTGCGCGATGGCCGGGTTGGCGAAACTGATGATCCCATCCTCGCCGACCACCAGGATGCCTTCGGCGGCGTTGTTCAATACCGAGGCATTGAACGCCCTGGCGCTGTCGAGCTGCTGGCTGAGCAGCTGCAGATCGCGACGATTGTGCTCGTGGGCCAGCAGCGTGTTGATCTTGTGCTTGAGCACCTGCGGATCGAACGGCTTGAGAATGAAATCCACGGCACCGGTCGCGTAGCCGCGCAGTACCGAATCGCGCGTGTGGGCAATGGCCGAAACGAAGATGATCGGCGTGTAGCGGGTATGGGGGCTGCCGCGCATCAGCCGCGCCACTTCGAAGCCGTCCATGCCGGGCATCTGCACGTCGAGCAGGACCAGTTCGACATCCAGTTCGAGCAGCGCCTGGAGTGCCGCTTCCCCGGAGTTGACGGTGTGCACCTGCCAGTCGCCGTCGCCCAGCAGGGCCTCCATGGCAACCAGATTGGCCTCTCGGTCGTCGACTACCAGCAAGGTGCGGGTGCGAGGGTCCGACTTAAGCTGCGCGCGCGCCATGTGCCACCTCCACTGCCTTCGGCCGCGTGACAATGATCGACACCATGGCCGATTGGAACAGCCGCAGGGCCGAACATGCCAAGAACAGCCCGTGCTCGGACTTGGCGTCCTGCTGGACGTAGGACATGAATAATGGGTGCAATCCACCTTCTCCTTATTTGTCTGCGGAGCGCTTCATCGCCACGCCGAGCCAATGTTCCAGTCGCTCGGCCAGCTCGCTCTGTGCTACCGGCTTGGGCAGATGATCATCGGCCCCGGCCTCGACACAGTGCTCCTTGTCTTCCTTCGTTGCATGGGCCGTGAGGGCAATGATAGGCACCTGACAGCCATGTTCGTTCCTTAACCGACGAATAAGCGTGCGTCCATCCAGCTTCGCCGCACGCATGTCCAGCAGCACCAGATCGATGGGCTCCTCATCGAAACAGTCCAGCGCTTCCTCGGCATCGGTCGCCGGCACCACCTGCAAACCGAGCTCGTCCAGCTGGGCGGTCATGGTGTAGATGGTGCGTACGTCTTCATCCACCAGCAGTACACGCTGCCCCAGTAAAGGTTGTTCCACCGCGCCACGCGAGGCCGGCGAGTTGCGCTCCTGCGGCCTGAGCAGTACGGCGATTTGCTCGATGGCCCGGTCTTTGGACAACGCCACGCCGGAATAACGCTCGAGCCGCTGAAGCTCGTCGTCGTCGAGCGGCTGGCGAACGCCGAGCACTATGCGCGTGCCGCCCAGCGGCCGCAGCCGGTCCAGGGCAGCGAACAGGTCCAGACCGCTCTCGCCGTGAAGCTCATGGTCGATGACCACCGCACTGTAGGACTGCTCAGCATAGGCCAAACGCACCTCGTCGCTGCTGCGTGCGACCGTCACGCTGTAGCCGAGTCGCTCCAGATGGTCACGTAGCGGCTGGCGCAGGCTCCGGTCCGTCTCCAGCAGGAGCAGGCGCAGCGGGTTGTGTTTTTGACGCGCCAGCTCAATGAACAGGCGCTCTAGATCGCTGCGGGGCACCGGTTTGACCAGGTAACGGCTGCTGTCGTCCCGCCAATCGTGCGGCTGCGGCACGCTGCTGATGACGATTACCGAAACGTCACGATGCCGCTCGTCGCCGCGCACGTTGGCAAGCACCTGCCAGCCACTGTGGTCGGGCAGCAGAACATCCAGCACGATTGCGGCGAAGCGATCGTTCTTCAGCGCCTGTTGCGCCTCTTCGGCACTGCTGCAGACGAGACTGTCGAACCCGTGATTACCAGCAGCCTCGGCCACTTCCGTGGCGAACGCGGCATCGCTCTCGACGATCAGCACCCTGGGTCCTAGTGTAGCCCGCTGCACCGGCCGTTCGACGTGCGGCTCGACCCGGGGCTCGGCCAGCTTGGGCTTGGCCAGGATGACCGGAATCTGTACGGCGAAGCAGGAGCCCTCGCCCGGTGCGCTGGTGAGCGTCACGCGGCCATCGAGCACCTCGACCAGTTGCCGGGTGATGGCCAGTCCCAGGCCGGTCCCGCCATAGTGGCGACTGATCGAACCGTCGATCTGCTGAAACGCCTGGAAGATGCGCTCGTGCTGCTCGGCTGGGATTCCAATACCGGTGTCGCACACGCGGATTCGCAGTGTCTCGCTGTCCGGCGCCTCGCCTTCGCCCTCGCCGACCCGATCGACGATGATCTCCACGCTCCCGCGCTCGGTGAACTTCAGTGCATTGGAAAGCAGGTTTAGCAGGATCTGCTGCAATCGAGCGCGGTCGCTGCGTATCGCGGTACGCACACCCGGCTCGATCCGCACGTTCAGCATCAGCCCTTTCTGCTCGGCCATTGGCCGCAGGCTCGCCTCGACTTCGTGTAGCAGATCTTCGAGATCGAGCGTTTCTACATCGAGCTGCATCCGCCCGGCTTCGATCTTCGCCAGGTCCAACACATCGTTGATCAATTGCAGCAGGTCGTTGCCGGCCCTATGCATGATGTCGGCATGGCGAACCTGCTTCTCGGTCAGGTTGCCCGCCGTGTTCTGCCGCATCTGGTCGCTCAGGATCAGGATGCTGTTGAGCGGCGTGCGCAGCTCGTGGGACATGTTGGCAAGGAACTCGGACTTGTAACGGTTGGCCAAGGCCAGCTCATCGGCCTGGTCGCGCAGGCGCCGCTCCGCGGCCTTGCGGTGGCTGATGTCGATGATCACCGCCTGCACCATCAGCTTGTCGCCGGCGCGCATCGGCGACAGACCGACTTCCAGCGGCAGTGGCCGACCATCGGCGTGCTGGCCGAACAGTTCGCGGTTGCTGCCCATCCGCCGCGGCTCGGCGTTCTTCATATAAGCCTGCAAGAGACCCCGGTGGGTTTCGCGCAAGGCATCGGGCAACAACATCTCCACCGGCTGGCCGAGCAGTTGCTGGCGCTCATAGCCGAACATGACCTCGGTCTGCCGGTTGACCATCGCGATGATCCCACGGTTATCGACCAGTACCAGCGCATTGGGCGAGGCCTCCACCAGATTGCGAAAGCGCTCCTCGGCGCTTTTGCGAGCCTGCAGGTCGACCAGATTGATCACATGATGCAGGCCGTCTTCGCGGGTGAGCTGGGTCAGGCTGACCGCCACCGGCACCAGCGTGCCGTCGTCGCGCTGCGCCTGAAATTCCTCCTGATTGGCCGCCATCGGGCCGGCGCGGCTTTCATCGATCAGCACTCCGGGAACGAAACGGCTAACGCGCTCGTTGAGCAACCCTTCGATGGAACTGCCCAGCAGGCTCGCCGCACTCTGGTTGGCCAGTTCGATACGGCCGCGGTCGTTGCACAGCAATGTCGCGACAGGCAGCTTTTCGATCAATTGGCGAAACCGCGACTCGCGCTCCTGCAGCTTGAGGCTGAGGGCACGGCTCTCGCGCAATGTGCGCTCGCGCAGGTAGAAGTAACCGCCAGCCATCAGTGAAAACAGCAGCGCCGCGCCCAGGGCACTGATGAGGCTGAACGACTGTCGGCTGCCGCGCAGGATGGCTTCGTATGCCGGAGTGCTGGCCACCACCAACTGCCAGCTGCGCCCATACATATAGAGATTGCGGGTACGCTTGAACTTCGCGGTTTCCGGTACCGGCAGGCGCTCCGTGAGCAGAGCCGCTTCCGGTTCGGCCGCATCATAGAGCTGCAGCTGGAACAATCCGCTGCGCGACCCGAGGATGCCCTCGAGCAGGTCGTTCAGGCGAAACGCACCATGCAGGGTTCCGGCAAAGGCGGCCCGTCGCTCGTCGCGGGTGGTGGTGGGCGCGTTGGGCGCGTACACCGGCAGATATAACAACACGCCGACTTGCACATGCTGCTCCGTCTCCTGCTTCAACCTCAGCGGCCCGGTCATGACCGGCACGCCCGTCTCGCGAGCGCTTACGATCGCCTCCCGGCGGCCCGGCTCGCTGAGCATGTCGTACCCCACCACCCTGCGATTGCGCCAGTCGGTGGGGTGAATGAAATCGACGATCAGGTACTCGTCGCGCACCCCTTCGGGATACATGCGGAAGCCGGGGCGGCCATTGCTCCGGATATCGGCGATGAGCTGATTCAGTGTCTCGGGAGTGGCGTAGCGTGCCAGGCTGACCGCCTGGATGCCGGGGTAAAGGTCTTGAAGTTGCAGCTGATCGGTGGCGCGAGTCCAGTCCTCGGGCGTGACCTCTCCACTGCCAGCGACGAAGCCGGACAAACCACGCAACACCATCTCGTAAGCACGCATGCGCTCCTTGAGGGTGTGTTCGATGTCATTCACGGCAAAGACGAAGCGACGCTCGTCTTCGGCGGCATTGCGCTTTTCAAGGGCCTGCCATTGCCAGCCGACCCATCCACACAGCCCCGCCAGCAAGGCCAGCGTGACCAACACAGGCAGCCAGGCCCTGCGCGAATGGAAAGCGGGGCGACGATCCATCCGACCTCCTCAGCCACTGCTGGCGCGCTATCAGCATTCTGAGAGTCTTCAGGCGCCCCAGAGGTTCCGACCGATCGATCAGAACCTCCGAATTCGTCACATTATTGGCGACGGAAAACCAGCAAAGCAGGCAGAGGGAGTCGCTTGTGGCTTACATCTGGATCAGGTTGATCTCGACACGACGATTCTGTGCACGCCCCGCCTCTGTGCTATTGCTGGCGATGGGCTGGCTCGGGCCGGCGCCATAGGCGGAGATGCGATTGGACGGGATACCGTTGGACATCAGGTAAGACGCCACGCTCTGCGCGCGACGATTGGACAGGTCCTGGTTCAGCTGCAACGAGCCGGTGCTGTCGGTATGGCCGACGATGTTCACGCCGTTCTTGTTGAACTCCTTGAACACCAGCACCAGCGAGTTCAGCGTCGAGTAGAAGCTCGAGGAAATGTCGGAGGAGTTGCTGCCGAAGGTGATGTTGCCTGGCATGATCAGGGTCAGCTGGTCACCGTTGCGCTGCACCTGCACGCCAGTGCCCTGCAGTGTCTGACGCAGCTTGGCTTCCTGGGTGTCGACGTAGTAGCCGTAGCCGCCAGCAGCTGCGCCACCGACGGCGGCGCCGATCAGCGCGCCCTTGGTACGGTCCTTCTTGCTGGAGGTGGCCGCGCCGATGACCGCGCCGCTCACCGCGCCAATGCCGCCATAAATGCCGGCCTTGCCCGCCTGGGACTCACCGGTGTAAGGGTTGGTGGTACAACCGGCGAGCAGTACGAGGCCTGCAGCCACGGCGGTCAGGTTACCCAGCATCTTCATATGTACTTCCTTAGATCATGTTCGGTTATCAAACTGGCCGCCCCGACGGAGCAGGCTCCTGCAGGGCGCGGCAAGATTAACAAGATGAAGCGCAGCGGAGTGGGAACCGGCCATCAGAACGATAATCGGTAGGCGCTGCCGGATCAGGCGCGCACGAAGGGGTTCTCTCGCATTTCATCGCCCAGCCGGGTATCGGCGCCGTGACCGGCGACCACCGTGGCGTCCTCGTCCAGCCGGTACAGCCGCTGTCTGATCGAGCGTTCCAGGGCAACCCGGTCGCCACCCCACAGGTCGGTCCTGCCGACGCCACGACGAAACAGCGTATCGCCGGCAATCAGCAGCTTCGCCTCCGGAAACCAGAAGCTCATCGAGCCCGGCGTGTGTCCCGGCGTGTGCAGCGCAACGCCACAACCACAGTCCAGCGCCTGGTCATCGGTCAGCCACTGGTCCGACGCAGGCACCGGCGCGTAGGGCACGCCGAACAGCTGGCACTGCATCTCCAGGTTATCCCAGAGGAACTGGTCGTCCTTGTGCAGATGCAGGGTGGCGCCGGTCTTCTCCTTCATCTGCCCGGAGGCGAGAAAATGATCCAGGTGGGCATGGGTGTGAATGATGCTCACCAGCTTGAGGCCGTGGGCGTCCAGGCGCGACAGGATCAGCTCCGGGTCTCCGCCCGGATCGACGACCATGGCCGTCTTGGTCAGCGGGTCACCGATGATCGTGCAGTTGCACTGCAAAGGCCCGACAGGGAAGGTTTCGCGAATCAGGGAAGCGGAATTCGACACGGAGAGCCTCGCTGCGGTGGTGTCATGCCGCGCAGGTTATCAAGACCTGGCGCGGCATGCCCGTCGCGACGCTGGCGGAGCCTCAGAGCGACGACAGTTCCACGCCGCCCTCTTCCTGCCAGCGGGCGATGTCGACGCGGATGCGCTTTTTGTCGAGCTTGCCGACGCTGGTCTTGGGGATTTCCGCGACCAGGGCGATCTGCGAGGGGATCGCCCACTTGTTGATCTGCCCCGCGTCCACGGCAGGCTGGAGGAAGTCCTGCAGGGTGAGGGCATCGAGCGACTGCCCTTGCGCAAGTACCAGCAGCGCGAACGGGCGCTCGCCCCAGCGCTCGTCCGGCACGCCGACCACGGCCACTTCGCGCACCGCCGGATGACGGCTGATCAGGTCTTCGAGGGCCAGCGACGATAACCACTCGCCGCCGGTTTTGATCACGTCCTTGATGCGGTCGCGGATGTCGATGGCGCCGCCGGGATCGATCGAGGCGACGTCGCCGGTATGCAACCAGCCGCCCTGCCAGAGCTCCTCGCCCTTTTCCGGCTCTCGGAAGTAGCTCTGTGTCAGCCAGGGCGCACGCAACACCAGCTCGCCCTGGGCCACACCGTCGGCGGGCAGGAAGCTGCCGTCCGCGCCCTGAATCGCCGCGTCGACCAGCACCACCGGAACGCCGGCCTTCAGGTAGGCCCGGGTCTGCGCCTCCTCGCCAGCTTCGAGCAGTTCATCGCTGATATGCGCACCGGAAATCAGCGGGCAGGTCTCCGACATGCCATAGGCCGCCGACAGGCGCATGCCGCGCGCCTTGGCCGCCTCGTAACAGCCTCGGTTGAGCGCGCTGCCGCCGACGATGATCTTCCAGCCGGCGAAATCGATGTCCTGAGCGGTGCCGGCGTTGAGCAGCATCTGCACGATGGTCGGCACGCAGTGGGAGAACGTGACCTTCTCCCGGCGCCAGAGCTCGATCAGGAATTGTGGATCGTAGCGCCCGGGGTAGACCTGCTTGACCCCAAGCATGGTCGCCACATACGGCATCCCCCAGGCGTGCACGTGAAACATCGGTGTGATCGGCATGTAGACGTCACCGGTTCGCATCAGCTCCGGGTCTTCCTTGCCGGTCACTGTGACCGCCGCGGCCAGGGTGTGCAGCACCAGCTGCCGATGGGTGAAATACACCCCCTTCGGGTTGCCGGTGGTTCCGGTGGTATAGAAGGTGGTCGCGACCGAATCCTCGTCGAAGTCGGGGAAGTCATAGTGCGGCTCGGCGCCGGCCAGCAACTGCTCGTACTCGCCGAGGCAATCGGGCAGCTCTGCATCGGCCGCGCCCTGGTCGGCCAGCAGGATGGTCTTCTCCACGGAGGTCAGCTGACCGGCGATGGCCTGATATAGAGGTGCGAACTCGCCATTGACCAGCACGAAGCGGTCGTCGGCGTGGTTCATGGTGTAGAGGATCTGTTCCGGCGACAGGCGCACGTTGATGGTGTGCACGACCGCGCCGATCATCGGGATGGCGAACATGCACTCCAAGTAGCGGTGGCTGTCCCAATCCATCACCGCTACGGTATCGCCAGCCTTGACCCCGGCCGCGGTGAGCACATTGGCCAGCCGCGCGATGCGCTCGTTGAGCGTGCGGTAATCAAAGCGGAGCTGGTCGCGGTAGACGATTTCTCGGGTGCGCTCGTAACGCTTTCCGGAGAGCAGCAGCTGCTTGATCAGCAGTGGGTATTGATAGGCGTTGTCGGCCGGTTTGAGGACTCGGGTCTGCAGCATCGGAGGGCATTCCTTTTTATTGGAGTTGTTGCCCGCACTCTAGTGGGCGGTCGAACGCCGTTGAACCCGTCTAAAGTGCGATTTTGGCCAGCAGCCATCTCGACCTCGCAACATGCCGCGCGATTCCCCACCGACACAGGTTGTAGAACTTTCAGCGCAGCTCGGTCAGCGCCAGCCTCGCGCCCAGCCCCACCAGCACGGCGCCCATCAGGCGATCGAACCAGTGCCCCATGCGGGCGAAACCCGCGCGAACGCGCCGGCGACTGAACAGCCAGGCAACCAGGCAGAACCAGAGCGCCGTCGCGACGGCGAGGTAGACGCCGTAACCGGCCTGCACCGCAAGCGGCGTCTGCGGACTGATCACTACGGTGAACAGGGAAAGAAAGAACAGGGTCGCCTTCGGGTTCAATCCATTGGTGACGAAACCGGTGACGAAGGCCCGTTGCCACGAAACCTGAGGCTGTTCCGACGTGGGCTCCAGCGCACCGACGCCCATGGGGCGAGCACGCAGGGCGCGCACGCCCAGATACAACAGATAACCGGCCGCCAGCCATTTGAAGAGGTTGAACAGCATCACCGACTGCGAGACGATCAGGCCGATACCCAGAAGCGAATACGCGACGTGCACGAGGATGCCGCTGCCCACCCCCAGCGCCGTCCAGCTGCCCACGCGCCGCCCCTGGGTGACGCTTTCACGCACCACCACCGCGAAATCCGGGCCCGGGCTGGCGACGGCCAGCAGATGCACCAGGGCCACGGTCAGAAATTCCATCCAGTACATGTCTCACGCTCCGCTCAACACCGGTTGGCATTCTCGACCAGCCAGAGCCACAACAAAAGGTACAGTCATGACCAATCGCCGCGCCGTTTTCCTCGACCTCGCCCCGCTGGACCAGGGCGACCTCGACCTGTCATCGCTAAAGGGCGTGTTCGACGAGCTGATCTGCCATGAGCACACCGCCCCACAGGACATCGTCGAACGGCTGCAGGGCGCTCAGGTGGCGATCATCAACAAGATCGCACTCGGCGCCGAGGTGCTGGCCGCCTGCCCGACGCTCGAGCTAATCCTGGTCAGCGCCACGGGTGTGAACAACATCGACCTGAACGCGGCGCGCGAACAGGGGATCACCGTGTGCAACTGCCAGGGTTATGGCACCGCGACGGTGGCCCAGCACACCCTCGCCCTGCTGCTGGCGCTGGCCATACGGCTGCCCGACTACCAGCGCGCGGTACAGGCCGGTCGCTGGCAGGAGACAGGCCACTTCTGCCTGCTGGACTTCCCCATCGTCGAGCTCGAAGGCAAGACCTTGGGCCTGCTCGGCCACGGCGAGCTGGGCAGCGCCGTCGCACGGCTGGCCGAGGCGCTCGGCATGCGCGTGCTGATCGGCAACCTGCCGGGCCGTCCGGAGCGCGCCGACAGGCTTTCGCTGGACGAACTGCTGCCGCAGGTAGACGCCCTGACCCTGCATTGCCCCCTGACCGAAGCGACCCGCAACCTGATCGGCGCCCGCGAGCTGGCACTGCTCAAGCCTACCGCGTTCGTCATCAACGCCGCACGCGGCGGGCTGATCGATGAACAGGCGCTGGCCGACAGCCTGCGCAGCGGCCACCTGGGCGGCGCGGCGACTGACGTGCTCACGGTGGAGCCGCCAGTCAATGGCAACCCGCTGCTGGCCGAGGACATTCCGCGTCTGATCATCACTCCCCACAGTGCCTGGGGCAGCCGCGAAGCCCGCCAGCGTATCGTTGGACAGCTGGCCGAGAACGCCAGCGCCTTCTTCGCCGGAGAGCCCAAACGCCAGGTCAGCTGATCGCGCGGGTAGGCATGCCGCAGCGGCGGCAAGGCTGATAAGCTTCGCCGCTTTTTCAGAGGAGTCGCCATGGATCCGCGCAGCGAAGTCATCTTGCGCCAGGCCGAGCTGTTCGGCGGCAACCTGTTGCTGGCGGGCCTGCCGGCCGACGACCTGCTCGGCCACCTGCCGAACGCCAGCGGCTGGAGCTGGCATGCCGGCGACCAGCTGCGCCTACAGGCGCGCTTTGGGGAGCGTTGCCTGTTCGGGGTGACCCCGCCGCCGCAGCCCTTCGACGCCGCCGTGCTGTTCCTGCCCAAATCGCGCGAGCTGAGCGACTACCTGCTGCGCGCGCTGGCCAGCCGGCTGGCCGACAAGCCTCTCTACCTGGTCGGCGAAAAACGCGGCGGCATCGAACGTGCCGCCCGCCAACTCGAGGAATTCGGCACCCCACGCAAGCTCGATAGTGCGCGCCATTGCCAGCTCTGGCAGCTGATGGTGAGAGACGCCCCCGCCGCCCCGGTGCTCGAAGAACTTGCGCGCCATTTCACTCTCGATCTGCCGGATGGCCCGTTGGAGGTCGTGAGCCTGCCCGGCGTATTCAGCCATGGGCGGCTGGATCGCGGCAGCGCCTTGCTGCTGACCCAGCTCGAACACCTGCCGAGCGGCCGGATACTGGACTTCGGCTGCGGCGCCGGCGTGCTCGGCAGCGCCCTCAAGCGGCGCTACCCCGAGAGCGACCTGGTGTTGTTGGATGTCGATGCCTTTGCCGTGCAGAGCAGCCGCATGACCCTCGCTGCCAATCAGCTGCAGGCCGAAGTCATCGCCGCCGACGGGATCGACGGCGCACCGATGGGCCTTGCGGCCATCGTCAGCAATCCTCCCTTCCACCAGGGTGTGCATACCGATTACCAAGCCAGCGAAACCCTGTTCCAGCGCGCTGCGGCCCACCTGATTCCCAACGGCGAGCTGCGCCTGGTGGCCAATGCGTTTCTCAGATACCCCCCGTTGATCGAGGCGGCGCTGGGCCCCTGCCAGACACTGAGTGAGGCCGACGGCTTCCGGATTTACCGGGCCAAACGGCGTTAGCCTGTTGCACAACCGGGTGTGCTTGGGCAAACTCGCGCCCGTCCTGGGGGAGTAGTCTCGGCGAGCACCTTGCCCGCCCGGCGTGCGTCAACACACTTGGTCCGCAGACCATGGCGCCCGCGACCAGCGAAGCTGCCTTACAGCCTTCGCCTGGCCTGACAAGACCCATGACATGAACACCTGATCCCGGGGGCGGGCAGGTCGTGCATGTCATGGTGAAATGTCGGCCCGCCCCTTTCGGAACTCGTTTGGAATCCTTCTTCATACCCACGTTGGTCGTTGCCCTCGCCGAGATTGGCGATAAAACGCAGCTGCTCGCATTACTTCTGGCGGCGCGCTACCGACGACCCTGGCCGATCATCGCGGGAATAGTCGTCGCCACGCTGGCCAACCATCTGTTCGCCGGCCTGATCGGCAACTGGGTATCGAGTGCCCTCTCCGAAACCACCCTGAGCTGGATCCTGGCGGCAGCCTTTGCCACAGTTGCCGTCTGGAGTCTGATTCCCGACAAGCTCGACGAAGACGAGGCCTCCCGCGGACGCCGCTACGGCCCCTTCTTCGCCACGCTGATCGCCTTCTTTCTCGCCGAGATGGGTGACAAGACCCAGGTCGCAACTGTGATGCTGGCCGCACAGTATCCGGAATTCATTCTGGTTATCCTCGGCACCACACTGGGCATGCTGGTCGCCAACGTGCCAGTGGTTCTGGCGGGCAACTTTGCAGCCGATCGTCTGCCGCTGACGCTCATTCGTCGCATAGCAGCTGCAGCGTTCGCTGGACTAGCCTTGTATGCCACCTATAAAGCGTTGAGCCTCAGTGGAATGCTGCCTTTCTGACTGCCGGCACGACTATCCGAACCCAGGGACGCTGCGACATGCTTGATCGCATGCCGCAGCCGAACCCCAGGAGAGAAGCTGCAATGTCACCGGATGATTGCAAGAAGCGGGTCCGAACTCACATCGACCTTAGCTGGAACAAGGGTCGCCTGGCTCTGGCCGAACAGCTGCAAAGCAAATACTTCACCTACAAGAGTTCCCTGGCCTTGCAACCGCTGGATAGCGCCGGGTTCGCCCAGATCGTGCGGGACATACGCGAGGCAATGCCGGATCTTGAAGTGGTGATCGACGAGTGCCTCAGCGAAGGCAACAAGGTCGTCACCTCCAGCACCTTGATCGGCACGCTGGTTAAGCCGGCGTTCGGGCGTCAGCCGAGCGACAAGATCATGGCAATCGCCGCGATGTCGATCTGGACGCTCAACCCGGCTGGGGATATCGAAGAGCTCAATTCGCTGTTCGACCTCGATGGCGGACGCTCCCTGATGCCTCAGGAAGCGCCCCTTGCGCAGGTGCAGCCGCTGGCATGAGCGGCTGCCCCTGAGATCAGCTGCCCGTGCGGGCTTGCTGGTACAAGGGTATCACTTTTGGGATGTTCGCCTGCAACGCGGCGATACGGCTGCCGGACGACGGGTGGGTGCTCATGAATTCCGGCGGAGCCGAGCCGCCTGCCTGGTTCATCTTTTCCCATAGCGTGACAGCCGCGTTCGGGTTGTAACCACCACGGGCGGCCAACTCCAGGCCGATCAGGTCGGCCTCATTCTCGTTGGCACGGCTGTTGGGCAGCGTCATCAGGTACTCCACGCCCATGTTGGCAAGCTGCAAGCTGCCGTCACCAAGGCCGAATGCGGAACCCAGCTGGGTGGCCATCTGCACGCCATAGGCCTTGGACATCGCCTCTCGTCCATGCTCGCGCAGGGCATGGGCGATCTCATGCCCCATCACCGCCGCGATCTCATCGTCGGTGAGGTTCAGTTTCTCGATCAGCCCGGTGTAAAAGATGATCTTGCCTCCAGGGCCGCAGTTGGCGTTCAGCTCGGGACTGTCGATCACGTTGACTTCCCAGGCCCACTGGGCCGCGTCGGGGCGGAACACCGGTGCTTTGGCGATCAGGCGCTGCCCGATGGCATTGACGCGCTTGGAAATGGCGCTGTTCTTGTCCAGCACGCCTTTCTTCGATGCTTCCTGAAGGGTTTCCTGGTACGACTGCGCATACATCTGGTTGACCTGCTCGGTCGATAGCATGCTGAACATATACTGCTTGCGATCGACCCCGATAGCGCCGCCGCTGGTGGTGTTTACCGCCTGGCAGCCCGCCAGCAACGCGGCGCCGATCAGCATCGACAGAGAGTGTGGCTTGAACATGGCGCTTCTCCATAAAACGTGGCGCGTATGCTAGAACCGGCCAGTGACCCCGGCAAGCGCGCCGCCCGCTCTTTGTATCGCAAAATTTCAGTTTTCATGACGACAGCCGATAACGGGCCATACCCATAAGAAGGCTGTTCGTCATGTTCCGATCCGTTCAGACCGCATTCGCCGCACTCGCCGGCGCAAGCATCGTCGCCATCATCGCGGCCCTACTGCTTTATGTGATGTACTCCGGTGAGCGCACCCAGGCGCTCGTCGAATCCCGTACCAGCGCGATCACCAAGACCATGGTCGAGCAGCGCGTCACGGCCCTCGCCCAGCTGCAGATCAGCCGTATCCAGTCACAGCTGCAGACGCCCCTGCTGATCACCGCCGAACTCGCCCGGGTCAATTCGCTGACAGGCAAGACCGGCGACGACGGCATGCCGCTGGCCAACCTGCGCCGCGAGGAGCTGATCAACCTGGCTCGAGAAACCCTCGACCAGAACCAGGTACTGCAGAGCATCTTCATCGCCTGGGAACCGAACGCCATCGACGCCAACGACATCATGTACCGCCGCGATGCGCCCGGCATGCTCAACGGCCGCTTCGCCACCTGGCTGCACCGCGACGTCGGCGGAAAGCTCGCCCTCGACACGCTGACGGAGATCGAGAACACCTCGATGCTGCCCACGGGCGTGCGCGCCGGCGAGTATTACCTGTGCCCGAAGGAAACCCTCAAGCCCTGCGTCGTCGACCCTGCGCCCTACGAGGCAGGCGGCAAGACCACCCTGCTCGCCTCCTTCAACGCCCCTATCCTGATTGACGGCCAGTTTCAGGGCATCATCGGCGCGGACCTCGAGGTCGACTTCATCCAGCAACTGCTCATCGAAGCCAACGGACAGCTCTACGGCGGCGCCGGCGAGATTTCGCTGATCTCCAACAACGGCCGTCTGGCCGCCTACTCGCGCGACAAGTCCATGATCGGCAAACCCGCCAGCGATGTGCTCGAGCCTGAGGACCTGGCCCATGCGCAGCAGCTCAAGGCCGGGGAATACCTCTACCAGATCGACCAGCCGCGGGGGCTGATCGAGCTGTTCCTGCCGTTCAGCTTCTCCGGCACCGATGCGCGTTGGACCCTGGCATTGGAAATGCCCATCGCCGTGGTGATGCAGGAACACCAGCAACTGATCGATACCCTCTCCTCCAACCATGACAGCAACCTGATCAGCATGTTGGTGATCGGCCTGCTGGTCGCCGCTGCCGGCCTGGCCCTCGTCTGGATCATCAGCCATCGTCTGACCCGCCCGCTGCGCCAGATGGTGGTCATGCTGGATGACATTGCCCAGGGCGACGGTGATCTCACACAGCGCTTGCACGTCGACAGCCGCAACGAGCTGGGGCAGATCGCCAAGGGCTTCAACGCGTTTCTCGGAAAATTGCAAACGATGATCGGCAACGTGGTCGGCTCGGTGCAGCAGGTCAGCGACGCCTCGGAAAATACCGCCGACATTGCCATTCGCACCGACAAGGGGGTGCAGAAGCAACTGGCCGAGATCGAACAGGTCGCCACCTCGGTCCACGAGATGACCGCCACCGCCCAGGATGTGGCACGTAACGCCACGCAAGCGGCCGAAGCGGCCAACAACGCCGACCGGGCCGCACGCCAGGGCAAGCAGGTCGTGCAGGAAACCGCCGGCACCATCGGCGATCTGGCCGGCGAGATCGGCCGCGCGGTGGGCGTGGTGCAGACACTGGCCCGGAACAGCGAGAATATCGACACCATTTTGGTCACCATCCGCAGCATCGCCGAGCAGACCAACCTGCTGGCTCTCAACGCGGCCATCGAGGCCGCGCGCGCCGGCGAGCAGGGCCGTGGTTTCGCCGTGGTGGCCGACGAGGTGCGCAACCTCGCGCAAAAGACGCAGCAGGCCACGGGCGAAATCCAGAGCATGATCCAGCAGCTGCAGGAAGGCACCCGCGGTGTGGTTCAGGTCATGGAAAACAGCCAGTTGCGTACGGAACAGAGCGTGCAGCAGGCCAGCGAGGCGGCCCGCGCCCTGGAGTCGATCACCCAGGCCGTGTCGGTGATCAACGACATGAATACCCAGATCGCCAGCGCCGCGGAACAGCAGAGCGCGGTTTCCGAGGACATCAACCGCAACGTCAGCAACATCGGCCAGGTCGCCCAGGAAGTCGCAGGGGGCGCCGAAGAGGCCAGCCGTGCCAGCGCAGGCCTGACCAAGCTGGCCGAGCAGCAGCGCCGCCTGATCAATCAGTTCAAGGTCTGACGCCCTAGTTGGCGGGCGTCAGACATTCCGGGCTGTCGAGGTTTGGGTCGTTGACCAGCGTCGCCAGCGGGCGCTCGCGCAGTGGCTGCTGCGGAGCGGCGAGTAGCGCGTCGAGTTCGCTCGGGGGCGTACGCGGATCGAGCCAGGCGGCCTGCCCGGCCGCATCGAGAATCAGCGGTCGGCGCAGGCTGGCCGCAGGCAGGGTCACCACCGCCGCGCTCAGGTAGGTATGACCCTGCACCGGGTAGGCCTCCCACAGGGCCGCGAAATAAAGAATCGAGTCCTCGCCGGTCATCCAGAACGGCCGCTTGCGCTGATTGCCACGCCATTCGTAAAAGCCGTTGGCCGGCAGCAGCCCCCGCCGCTGGCGAAAGGCATCACGAAACATCGGCTGCTCGGCCAGGGTTTCGGCGCGCGCCTGGGCCGGCGTGCGGGAGAGATCGGAAAGCCAGGCGGGGGTAAGACCCCAGCGCACCCGGTTCAACCGCGTGCCCTCGCCGGCGTCGTGCAGCAGCAGGACCGAAGCGCCAGGCGCCAGGCTCCAGTGAGGTTGCTGATCGGCGGGAAACCCCGGCAATTGCGCAAAGTCGGGATTCCAGCGAAAAAAGGCGAAGCGGCCACACATTTTGCAGAACTCATCGGGCGGGGGATGAACGGAGGGCGGTCAGCAGATCAGCTCGCCCGGATAGCTTTCCGGCTCGTCACCGGGCAAGGGATCGGCGCCATTGTACTCGGCGATCAACGTCCGCGCCCGCTCTGCATCCGCCTCGGCCACCTGCAATCCCAGCAAACCGGCGGCAGGCAGCTCGCCTATCGCGCCGATCAGGTGCTGCCCGGAAACGAAGGCCATGATGCCCTCCGCAGCGAGCATGCCGACCAGCATCTGGGCCTCCAGCAAATCGCGTGGTTCGTAGATGCGCCGCATCACTCATCCTCCCGCAACGCAGCCAGCTGCCAGTCGACACCATCGGTGCGCAGGTCGAATACGATTGGCCGGCAGCACACCGGGCAGTCTTCGGTGTACTGCTGATCCCCGGCGGACAGATCGAGCACCGCCTCGACCGGTTCTCCGCAATAGGGGCATGCGTAGTCCTGGGTTTCCAGCATCACCGGTCTCCTGTGTGACTTGTCGGTATAATGACCGTCTAGTTACCGGCCCTACATACGCGCCGGCCACGCCGTTACCTCAAAGAGAGCATGATGGACGAATTCGAAGCCATCCGACCTTACGCTGACGCCGAAGTCCCCACTGTCATGGCGCGCCTGTTCAACGACCAGACCTTTCTCGCGATTCTCGCGAGGTTTCGCTTTCCCCGTCTGGCGGGAACCCTTGGCTGGGCGCTCAAGCCCCTGATCGCCCATCGCCTGCGCAAGGAGTTCGCCGGGCTGGCGACGGTCGACGCGCTGCAGGAGAAGATCGAGCCTTATATCGACCGCACCATCGAGCGCGCTACAGACGGTATCACCTATTCAGGCCTTGAACAGTTGCAGCGTGGCTGCGCCTACCTGTTCCTCGCCAACCACCGCGACATCGTGATGGACCCGGCGTTCGTCAACTACGCCGTATACCAGGCAGGCCTGCGCACGCCGCGCATCGCCATCGGCGACAACCTGCTGCAGCGCCCCTTCGTCAGCGACCTGATGCGCCTGAACAAGAGCTTCATCGTTCATCGTTCGATCACCGGCAGGCGTGAAAAGCTCGCGGCGTACCAAATGCTCTCGGCGTACATCAATCATTCAATCCGCCATGACGGCGAGTCGGTCTGGATCGCCCAAGCCGAAGGGCGCGCCAAGGACGGGGACGATCGAACCGACTCGGCGATTCTCAAGATGCTGCACATGAGCCGCAAGGACGCGCCCTTCGCCGAGGCGATGGCCGAACTGCACCCAACGCCGGTCTCGATCAGCTACGAATACGACCCGTGCGACCAGGCCAAGGCACGTGAGCTCTACATCCGCTCCACCACCGGCAGTTACACCAAGGCGCCGGGCGAAGACGATGCCAGCATCGCCCTGGGCATCACCGGCTACAAAGGACGGGTACACGTCCATTTCGGCGCCCCGATGGAGCGCGTCCCCGAAGATGCCAAGCAGTTCGCGGTGGCGCTGGATCGGGAGATCCTCGGCAACTACCGCCTGTTCCCGGTGAACTACCTGGCCTATCACATGTGGGCTGGCAAGGACCCCGCACTGGAGGTGCCGGACGCCGCCACGCTGTTCGGCGAGCATGAACTGCAGCGTGCCCATGCCGAGTGGAGCAAGCGTCTGGCGGCCTGCCCGAGCGCGCAGCAGCCATATCTTGTCGAGCAGTACGCCACCCCGGTTCGCAACCAGTACCAGATCCGCCGGAACGGCTGACCCCGACGCCTGGCGACGCTCGCGCGGGGCGCCACCTCCCTCCTGCCGACAGACCGACCGTGACCATTCAGGCGGCATTTGCCTCGTTTATGGTCGTTCCTAAGCCGTGGCGTCCTTGACTATAGTGGCGCCCGGCTGCACCCTCAAAACCCCCGAAGGGCCTATCCAGAGCATGTGAACATGCCAGGCGGAACAGCCAGAAGCCCCGGGAACGCCCGCTATCAGGCCAAGACCCCGTGACGCCCCTTCGGCGCCACCGGCCCTGCGACTGAATAACGACGGCACGATGGTCAATGCGCTTCAGGATTACAGGAATAAGAACAAATGAAACGAATAATGCTGAAAACGGGGGCTTTCACTCTCTCTCTGCTGGCTGCCAGCGCCATGGCGGCGGTATCGGATTCCGATGCGGCCAAGCTGGGCGCCAGCCTCACGCCGATAGGCGCGGAAAAGGCGGGCAACGCCGCAGGCACCATTCCGGAGTGGACAGGCGGTTTGCCGGAGAACGCCGCACCTGTCACCGACACCGGCTTCGTGACCGACCCTTTCCCGAATGACAAACCCAAGTTCGTCATCACCGCCGAGAATGTCGACCAGTACAAGGACAACCTCTCGCCTGGCCAGCTCGCCATGTTCAAGCGCTATCCGGACACGTATCGGATGCCGGTGTTCGAGACCCGCCGCAGCGCCGCCATGCCTCAGAGCATCTACGAGGCAGCCAAGCGCAACGCCACCCGCACCAACCTGGTCCGCGGCGGCAACGGCCTGGAAAACTTCGATACCGCTGTCGCCTTCCCGATCCCCCAGGACGGCCTGGAAGTCATCTGGAACCACATCACCCGCTATCGCGGCGGCTCGGCACGGCGCGTAGTCGCCCAGGCCACCCCGCAGGTCAATGGCAACTTCAGCCTGGTCAAGTTCGTCGACGAGGTGATCTACGCCAACACCCTGACCGACTACAGCCCAGAGAAGCACGGCAACGTCCTGTTCTACTTCAAGCAACAGGTCACCGAACCCTCGCGCCTGGCCGGTAACGTGCTGCTGGTCCACGAGACCCTGGATCAGGTGAAGGAACCGCGCATGGCGTGGATCTACAACGCCGGCCAGCGCCGTGTGCGCCGCGCCCCGCAGGTGGCCTATGACGGCCCCGGCACCGCGGCCGACGGCCTGCGCACCTCCGACAACCTGGACCTGTTCAACGGCGCCCCGGATCGCTACGACTGGAAGCTGGTGGGCAAGAAGGAGCTGTACATCCCCTACAACTCCTACCGCCTGGATTCGCCGCAGCTCAAGTACAGCGATATCGTCAAGGCCGGCCACATCAACCAGGACCTGACCCGCTACGAGCTGCACCGCGTGTGGGAGGTCGAAGCGACGCTCAAGAGCGGCGAACGCCACATCTATGCCAAGCGCCACTTCTTCATCGACGAAGACACCTGGCAGGCAGCGATCGTCGACCATTACGACGGCCGCGGCCAGCTCTGGCGTGTAGCCGAGGCGCATGCCCTGTATTTCTATAACGTGCAGGTTCCGCTGTACGCGATGGAAACCCTCTACGACCTGATCTCCGGTCGCTATCTGGTGATGGGTATGAAAAACGAGGAGCGCAACCCCTACACCTACAACTATAAGGCGCATTCCAACCAGTACACCCCGGCAGCACTGCGTAACGCCGGCGTGCGCTGACCGCTCCCCTACCCTGCAAAACGCCCCGCCCCTGCGGGGCGTTTGCATTGCGCACCGGCAAGCATTCGCCCATGAAAAAGCCCGCTCGAGAGCGGGCTTTCGAGGACGGGCTCAGGTCACTGGGCCAACAGCTGACCGATGTTCTGGTCGTTGAAGACGCGGGTCAGCGCATCGCTGAGTACCTCGCTGACCAGCTTGGTGTTGGTCTGCTCGTTCGGCGCCATGCCGAAGCGCTGGTTCAGCGTCGCCCCGTAGCGACCGTTGTAACGTCGGCCCCCGTTCTGCGCATCGACGCGGAAGGTGGCGCCGATCGTGGCTTCGGTAACGTATAGGCCTTCCTTGGGCGACTGGTACTTCAGGTCCGCGAGGGTCAGGGTCAGCTGAGGCGCATTGAAGGCATTGGCCGACGGCGTGAAACCGAGCAGGCGAACCGCGGCTTCGGCCTGGGCCTGCAGCTTGGGTATCACCTTGTCGGCCGGAACGATGACCGCACTGGTCTCGGGATAGAGGCCGCCGCGGGTGCCGAGCGTCGACGAGGGACGACCATCCACGACGCGCACCATGACCGGCTGGCCTTGACCGACCGGATTGATGGTGCCGGTGAGCTTGGGATGCGGATCGAGCTGCTGGGGGCTGTGGGCGCAGCCGACCAGGCCGAGCGCCGCTACCGTGACAAGACCGAACAACAGGCGTTGCAGCATGCTGTCTACTCCAGGTGAGGGTTGGGAAGGAACGGGCCGCAGTATAGCCAGACGGACCGGCCGCTGACAGCGAGCCGATCGTAACCGAAACGGACAGGACGCCGGCAATCGAGCCGACACCAGCGCAGCAGCTTCGGCGCTCCCGGGCCGACCGCCTGGAAACGCCGGAGGCCTGTCAGTAGGACAGGCCCAGGCGCTCGTCGGAACGCGCGGTGACTTCCCGATAGACCTCGGCGTCGGTGGCCAGAAGCTTCTCGCGAGCCGGGAAGATTTCCGCCAGCTTGCTCGCCCAGGCTTGCGACTGGGCTTTTTCCGGGAAGCAGCGCTCGATCAGCTCGAGCATGATCGAAACGGTGACCGAGGCGCCCGGGGAGGCGCCCAGCAGGGCCGCGATACTGCCGTCACGGGCCGCCACCAGTTCGGTACCGAACTGCAGGATGCCGCCCTTCTTCGGGTCCTTCTTGATGATCTGCACGCGCTGACCGGCCACTTCCAGGCGCCAGTCCTCGGCCTTGGCTTCGGGGTAGAAGCCGCGCAGCGTGTCCAGGCGATCCTGCATCGACTGGCGGACTTCTCGGATCAGGTAGCGGGTGAGGTCCATGTTGTCGCGTGCAACGGCCAGCATCGGCTTGAGGTTGCTCGGCCGAATCGACATCGGCAGGTCGAGCGGCGAACCGTACTTCAGGAACTTGGTGGTGAAGCCCGCATAAGGTCCGAACAGCAGCGATTTGTTGCCATCGACCACCCGGGTGTCGAGGTGCGGCACCGACATCGGGGGGGCGCCAACCGCGGCCAGGCTGTAGACCTTTGCCTGGTGCTGTTTGACGATTTCCTGATTGTCGCAACGCAGCCACTGGCCGCTGACCGGGAAACCGCCGAAACCCTTGCCTTCCTTGATACCCGACATCTGCAGCAGCGGCAGCGCACCACCGCCGGCACCGAGAAAGACGAACCCGGCCTGGATATCACGTTCACCGCCGCTGCGGCTGTCCTTGACCTTCACTCGCCAGCCCTTGCCGCTGCGCTCGAGGTCGGTGACGCGATGGTTATAGGTAACGGTAACGCCCGGCTTGAGAGCGAGGTACTGCAGCAACTGGTTGGTCAGCGCACCGAAATTCACGTCGGTACCGTTCATGGCACGGGTCGCGGCGATCGGCTCGTCGGGCGCGCGGCCCGGCATCATCAGCGGCATCCAGTCGGCCATGGTGGCGCGGTCCTCGGTGTAGACCATGTCGGCGAAGGCGTGATGACTGCGCAGCGCCTCGTAGCGCTTGTGCAGGTAGGGGACGTTCTTGGCACCACGAACGAAGCTCAGGTGCGGAACGGCATTGATGAAGGTCTTGGCCGAACCGAAGCCTTCTCGACCGCACAGGTGAGCCCAGAACTGCTTGGAGACTTCAAACTGGGTGTTGATCGTGACCGCTTTCTTTATGTCGATCGAGCCGTCGGCCGCTTCAGGGGTGTAGTTCAGCTCGCACAAACCGGCATGACCGGTACCGGCGTTATTCCAGGGATTGGAGCTTTCGACAGCTCCAGCCTCCTGGAGCTCGACGATCTCGAGACGGATTTCAGGGTCAAGTTCCTTCAGCAGCACCGCCAGTGTAGCGCTCATGATGCCGGCTCCCACCAACACCATATCCACTGCTTCGCTATCGTGTTGCGCCATTAACGCCTTCTCCAAAATCGCAGCAAAAACCTGTCACGACCGCCGTATTCGGTGCGTGTGAAACCCTTCAGCCAGACGGGCAGAAACCGGAGGGGGATTCTGTGCCGTTGGTCGAGCGGGTGCTCGACATGGCAGGCGAGCAACACCTGCCAGCTCAGACGCGAGGCTTTTGGCCCCGTATCTTCCCGCCTTTGCACCCGGAGCGGGACTCGAAAGTCCGATCAGCTCTGAACAGGCAGCGAAAGCGGGGGAAATCGTTCAGCAATTTTTACCATCGCCTGCGGCGACGGCGCGCACGATATCATCGATACGCGGCTTCTTGATGCGAAAAAGGGCCTCGACTCAACGGCGCGCGGCCTCGACCAGTTCGATGTAGGGTTGTGCCTGGCGCTGATCGGCGATCAGCTGGACGAAATCCTGACCTCGACCATCACGGGCGTTGAGGTCGTATCCGGCTTCGACAAAGAAACCGAGAAATCGCTCAAAATCATCGATACGCAGCCCACGGTAGGCCTTGATCAGCTTGTGCAAGGAAGCAGGCGTTTCGTCGGCCGGCTCCGGCTGCAGAAACAGCTTGATCGACTCGTCACCGATTTCTTCGCCAATCACCTGTTTCTTGTCTTTGCGCATGCTGCCTCCGGGGAACGGATCTTACGGGGCCGGCAGTTTACTCTCGCCACGCGGCCCGCTCAACGCGATGATGAGCCTTGCGACGAAGGTCGTACGGAGAACGACTCCCGCGCGAGCGTCGATAATGCGACGATCGAGACGATTCGGGTCAGGACCTGTAGACGCCTGACGGCCCTATACTGGGCGCCTGCCGACCAGACTGGAGGGTCCCGCATGCCGCTGCCACCACTGTTTGCCGCCTGGCGCGAGGTGTTGCAGGCCGGCTATGGCGGGCGCGCCCTACGCGGTGACCTCAGCGCCGGGCTAACGGTGGGCATCATCGCCATTCCCCTGGCCATGGCGCTGGCGATCGCCGTCGGTGTTCCACCGCAGCATGGCCTCTACACCGTACTGGTCGCCGCCCCGATCATTGCGCTTACCGGCGGCTCGCGCTTCAACGTCTCCGGCCCCACCGCGGCCTTCGTCGTGATTCTGCTGCCGATCACCCAGCAGTTCGGCCTCGGCGGCCTGCTGCTGTGCACTCTGCTCGCCGGGCTCATTCTCATCGCCCTCGGGCTGCTGCGTGCTGGCCGGCTGATCAGCTTCATCCCCTACCCGGTGATCGTGGGCTTCACCGCCGGCATCGGCATCGTCATCGCCACGCTGCAACTCAAGGACCTGCTCGGACTGCAGCTCGAAGCCGACCCGCGCCATTACAGCGAGCAACTGCTCCTGCTGTTGCGCGCACTCCCCGGTATCAGCCTTGGCGACACGCTGGTCGCCCTCCTCTGCCTGGCGACGCTGGTCCTCTGGCCACGCTGGGTACCGCGCGTACCGGGCCACCTCGTTGCCCTCACGATAGGCGCCTTGGCGGCCCTCACGCTCGAATCGCGAGGCGTCTCGGTCGCGACCCTCGGGGAACGCTTTCACTACAGCCAGGACGGCATCGACTATCCGGGTATCCCGCCTTTCCTGCCGTCGTTCGACTGGCCCTGGAACCTGCCAGGCCCCGACGGAGCTCCCCTGACGCTGAGCTATGGCCTACTGCGCGAACTACTGGCCCCGGCGTTGGCAATCGCCATGCTCGGGGCCATCGAGTCGCTGCTCTGTGCGGTGGTATCCGATGGGATGGCCGGCACCCGTCACGACCCCAACGCCGAACTGCTCGGTCAGGGACTGGGCAATCTCGCCGCCCCGCTGTTCGGGGGCATCACCGCCACCGCCGCGATTGCACGCAGTGCCGCCAACGTTCGCGCCGGGGCCTTTTCGCCCCTGGCAGCGATCATCCACGCCGGCGTCGTGCTGGTGGCGATTCTCTGGCTCTCGCCGCTGTTCAGCTATCTGCCGATGGCAGCGCTGGCCGCGCTCTTGCTGATGGTTGCCTGGAACATGAGCGAGGCGCCGCACGTCGTGCATATCCTGCGTATCGCACCGCGGGGTGACGTCCTGGTGCTGCTCACCTGCCTGTCGCTGACGGTGCTGTTCGACATGGTGCTGGCGGTGGGGGTCGGCTTGCTGTTGGCCGCCGGGCTGTTCGTCAAACGCATGAGCGAACTGACCGACACGACGCCTTTGCCCCCTGCTCAGCGAGGACCGCTCGAGGGCCTGCCCGCCTCCGTCGCCGCCTATAGCATCCGCGGTCCGCTGTTCTTCGGCGCAGCGGAAAAAGCCCTGCAGGTGCTGCGCAGGTTCAATCCGCAGATCAGGGTGGTGATCGTCGACATGAGCGCGGTGCCGCTGCTGGACATGACCGCCCTGGCCAGCCTTGAAACGGTGCTGGACGACTACCGCAAACGAGTTGTGACACTGATTCTCAGCGGCAGCCACGCCCGGGTCAGGCTCAAGCTGCGCCGGGCAGGCGTTCACCGCCAGTCAGGGTTGCTCTACGCCAACGGTCTGGAACAGGCGCGCTGTAAGGCGCTGGGGTTGCTGGACGAGTTCGAACGCACCGCCGATGGCAAGTGAGCGACGCCGAGCACGCCCACCAAGCCTGCACATCGGCAGCGTGAGGGGGAATGTCAGCCGGCGTGCTTCTGCAGGTTGGCCATCATTTCCTTCAGGGCCTCGATGTTGTCCGCCGGGTGTGCGGCGTTCTCGAAGCTGCAGATCTGCTGCCAGCTCGCCGCCACGTCTTCGGCGTCGAAACCGGCCTTGGGGTCGAAACCGACACCCAGGCTGCGCTCCCAGCGCACCTTGCCCATCCAGCCGCCGCCCACCTCGAACAGACCCGAGGTTTCCTGGCACGCTTCGCTGGCGAGATAGACCACCAGCGGACTGACCAGCTCGGGCTTGAGCTGCTCGAAAACCTGAGGCGGAATCAGCCCCTCGGTCATGCGCGTAGCGCCGGTGGGCGCGATGGCGTTGACCAGGATATTGTTCTTGCGTCCTTCCAGCGCCAGCGTGCGGGTCAGGCCGTAGAGCCCGAGCTTGGCCATGCCGTAGTTGGACTGACCGAAGTTGCCATAGATGCCGGAGGTCGAAGCGGTGAAAATCACCCGGCCATAACCCTGCTCGCGCATCAACGGCCAGGCGGCGCGAGTCACCTTGTAGGCACCCTCCACATGGACCCGATAGACCAGGTCCCAATCGGCGTCTTCCATCTTGTGAAAGGTCTTGTCGCGCAGGATGCCGGCGTTGTTGACCACCACGTCGACCCGGCCGAAGGCATCGAGTGCGTGCTGCACAATCTTCTCGCCATCGGTCACCGAATCGTGATTGGCAACTGCAGTGCCGCCTGCCTGGCGGATCTCCTCGACCACGCGATCGGCCGCCGAGGCGTTGGCGCCTTCGCCCTGGGCGCTACCGCCCAGGTCGTTGACCACCACCCGTGCGCCGTGCCGGGCGAAGGCCAGGGCGTGGGCACGGCCCAGGCCGCCACCCGCGCCAGTGATGATCACTACCTTGTCGTCGAAGCGAATGGCTTCAGTCATGTGCAGGCTCCTCGAATGTCATGGGTCAGGATGCGCCGAGTCTCGCCTCGCGGCCGATGCGGGGCAATCACCGCGTCGCCAATGAATGGCTCGGCATAAGCACGCAGCGGCCGGCGTGGCCGATGCAGACGGGCCATTGTCGAGCATTACAAGGAAGGCAAGCGGGTGACGCATTCGGTCTTCGGCGGGGCCGACACCCTCAGCCGGACGCGCCAATCCATGGCGCTGCCCCTGCCGAACCAGGGCCATATCAGCCTGCGCATTGGTGCATGAAGGCACACAGCCAGCATGACCAGCAGCGGCGGCCCGGCCTTACTGCGGGCAGCATTCTCTGCCTGCTGATTTATGGCCGTCGCGTCGTCATCGTCGAAACGACAAGACCTTCGTCAAAAATCTTGAAAAAGACGACTGAAACGGCACGCCAGACGCGCCCGCGCGCCTTGTTGCAGGTCGGAAGGCAGGGGCATACTCCGACCAGAATCTCTGGCTGGAACCCTCCATGTTGCGCTTGCTTCGCTTCCTCTTCGCTCCTGCATTGCTCATTGCTGCGGTGCTCGGCCTGCTGCTGTTGACCAGCCAGCCCGCCACCGTGCCCGGCGTGCTCGCCCCATTCGAAGGCGGGCCGCCGCTGGTCATCGCTCACCGCGGCGGCATGGGGCTGTGGCCCGAGAACAGCCTGTTCGCCTTCGAGCGGTCAACGGCCCTGGGGGTGGACATGCTCGAGATGGATCTGCACCTGTCGCGTGATGGGGAGCTGGTGGTAATCCATGACGCGACCCTCGAGCGCACCACCAACGGCTTCGGCGAGGTCGCCGATCACGACCTGGCAGACCTGCAGGCGCTCGATGCCGGCTATCGCTGGACGGCGGATGGCGGCGAAAGCTACCCGTACCGCAATCAGGGCATCGGCATCCCGACCTTCGCCGAAGTGCTCGCGGCGCTCCCGCAGATCCCCAAAGTGGTCGAGATCAAGGTACCCGAACCGGACCTGGAAGCGCGCCTGTGCGAACAGATAATGGAAAGCGGTCAGCGCGACCGGATCATCGTCGGCAGCTTTCACGACCGCAGCCTGCAGCGCTTTCGCAGCCTCTGCCCGACGGTTGCCACCTCTGCCGGGGCCAGTTCGGTGCGCCTGCTGGTGCTGCTCGATCGCATCGGACTGGGCAGCCTCCTGTCGCCCAGCTACGAACTCCTGCAGATACCCGCACGCCATAGCGGCGTGCAGGTCGCCACGCCGAGCCTGCTCGATACCGCTGCAGAACGTGGCCTGCGCACCCAGCTGTGGACCATCAATGAACAGCCCGAAATGCAGCGCCTGCTGGACATGGGCGCCGACGGGCTGATTACCGACTATCCAGACCGCGCTTTGCATCTGCTGCGTCTGCGGCACAGCGCCGATGATGGCGGCGAAGCAGTCGCCGATCCGGAGGAAGCAGCATCGGGCTGATTGGCTATTTTTCAACCAACACTGCGCAGCGCCCGCCGTTTCGCTGCTGCGTCGGTGTTTACCCATGTTATCCACAACCTCGTCCACAATAGACGGGGATAACCGCAGCGAACCATCCTCTGACGTCGGGCTTTTCCGACAAGCCGCTTGACGCCAGGCCCCGCAGCATGCGTGTCAGAGCGATTACGGGTCGTTGATCAAAAAACGAACGCCCCGCGCTATACCTAGTGACACAAGCGTCTGGCTAGACCGCCCCAAGGTTATCCACAGAACGCTACACAGCAGCCGGGGATAACTTCCTTTTATACTTTCCTGAAACTATCGACTCGATTCGATCAATTGAAATGAGCTAACAAGCCAAACGGCATAAGCTCGCCTGCATTACATCCGAGAATCTGGCGATGCCATCTTTCTGCTTGTTTCGCACATTGCTTGCCGCCTATGCCTGCGCCACCAGCGGCGCAGGCACCGACGAATCGCTGCAAACCAGCGGCGCTGCGCTTGGTTAGATAGAACCCGGGCGCTACCCTGCCAGGCTGTTCAACAGTCGGAGTCGACCATGCCCCTGCGTTCAATCTGCGTGTTCTGCGGCGCCAGCACCGGTGCCAACCCGGTGTATCGAGAAGCAGCCGTCGCACTTGGCCAAGCCCTTGCCGCACGCGGCATTACATTGGTTTATGGGGGTGGCGCGGTAGGCTTGATGGGCGTGGTGGCCGATGCCGCGATGGCTGCTGGCGGCGAGGTGATCGGCATCATCCCGCAAAGTCTGCAGGACGCAGAGATCGGCCATCGTGGCCTGACGCGCCTTGAAGTCGTAGACGGCATGCATGCCCGCAAGGCCCGTATGGCCGAGTTGTCCGATGCGTTCATCGCCCTGCCCGGAGGCCTCGGAACGCTCGAGGAGCTGTTCGAGGTCTGGACCTGGGGACAACTGGGCTATCACGGCAAACCGCTGGGCCTGCTCGACGTGAATCACTTCTATACCAAGCTGAGCCACTTCCTCGACCACCTGGTGGAAGAAGGCTTCGTACGCACACACCACCGCGACATGCTGCAACGCAGTGAAACAGCCGAAGGCCTCCTGCAACAACTGGAAGCCTGGGAGCCGGTGGTGGCCCCCAAGTGGGATGAGGGCGCGCCACGCTGATAGATCGGCGGAACCCCCAGCAGCGGCCATGATCCCAACTTCTATGGAACAGCCCCGTCTGCTTGCCGACGCCATGCTTGGCGGGCTCGTTCGCTGGTTGCGCGTGCTCGATTGCGACACCGCCTACGATCCCGCCCTTTCCGATGCCGAGCTCGTGGCGCTGGCGGCGCGCGATTCGCGCACTCTGCTGACTCGCGACCGCCACCTGCTGACCTTTCTGCGCCCTCAGTCGGCACTGCGAATCAGCCACGACGCACCGCTCGAGCAGTTGCGCCAGGTCGTCGAGGCCTGTGTGATCGAGCCGCCATCGGCGTTGTTTCGCCGCTGCCTGGTCTGCAACAGCCCGCTGCAACAGGCCAGTGAAGAGCAGGCTGCCAAGGCCCCGCCTTCGGCACGAGCGTTCGCCGAACCGATGCGTCATTGCCCGGGCTGCGGACGTCTCTACTGGCTCGGCTCGCATACCCGGCGCATGCGCTCCATCCTGATACAGGCCTTCCCCGAATGGACTGCGCTGCGCCGCGACGGACCTTGAGCCGACGTCTGCCGACATCTACGCTCTTGCAGGCATCGCCCAGAACCCCGAAGAGCGCTATGCCAAGCACACGCCGGGGCTGTACCCGAAAAGGATAAGCCCGCCCCGACCGGCTCGGCACGCGCCGCCTCTGTCGCGGTCCAAGCCGGTACATAGCGTCCCCGCGCCTGTTACGGTGCGTGGCCTCAACGCAAGGAGATCGCCATGTTCACCTACGTCTGCCTCGGCACCAACGACCTATCCCGCGCCGTCCGGTTCTATGACCCGGTGATGGCAGCGCTCGGACATGCACGTTGCGAGACGGGCGATGAGCCGGGATGGGAAAACTGTGTCGGCTGGGGCCTGTACGAGGACGAAGGGCGTCGTGAGCTGGCGCTGTGGCTACAGAGCCCTTTCGATGGGCGCGCAGCCACGGGAGGGAATGGAACGATGGTAGCGCTGGCGGCGGGGACCTGGGAGCAGGTTCAAGGCTTCCATAGCGCAGCGCTAACCCATGGCGGGCGCTGCGAAGGCCAACCGGGCCTTCGACCTCACTATGCTCCGGACTTTTATGCGGCCTACGTGCGCGACCCGGACGGCAACAAGCTCGCCGCAGTCTGCCGGGGGCGCATCCAATGAGTTGGCTCGCCCTGACCCTGGTGGTGTTCGGCTGCTTCGTCGCTGTGTTCTACATCAAGAATCGCCAGATGAACCATCCAGCGTTGCAGTTTCCCTATCGCCTCAAGGCAAGCCCCCTTTCGGCCGACGAGCTGGCGCTGTTCGAGCTGATCCGGGAGGCGGTTGGCGAGCGTTACCAGATACTGGTGAAGGTTCGCGCCGCCGACGTGGTCGATGTCACCGCAGTGCCGCGTCGGGCGCCCTGGTATCACGCGGTCAATCGCATCGGTGCCGGCCATTTCGACTTTCTGCTTTGTCGCAAGGAAGACCTCGGCGTGGTCTGCGCCATCGAATACACGGCCAGCGCCGAGGAGCAGGAGCCCTTCATCGAACAGCTCTGCCAGAGCATCGGTCTGCCGCTGATCAGGCTCAGCGCAGAGCGGGCACGCTCCTTCAGCGAGGTCCGCGACGCGCTGGAAGCGGCACTGCAATAACGCGGCCTGTCGGTACCCCTCTCGACTCGTAGGTAGCCGTTCATGGCCGGTCTGTTACGCAATCTCCTGGTCCTGATTCTGGCCCTGCTGCACCAGGGCAGCGTCCGGCCCGCCGAGCGGCTCGTCACGCGGTTTCGCGTCACGCCGCTGGATATCGGCCTGTCGCGGCTCAAGAGCGACCGTTATCTGCAGCTGACCGAGGCGGCGCAGCTCGACTTCCTGATGCGCACCGGACTCATCGGCATGCTGATACGTAATCGCTACAACTTCGTAAACGCCTCCGCGACGGTGCGCTACACCAGGCCCATCACTCTATTCTCCAAGGTGAGCGTCGCCTCCCGGGTGGTGTACAGCGGCCCTCGCTTCGCCTACTTCGAGCACCGTTTCGAAGTGTCCGGCGTCGAACACGCCTGCGTGCTGATAAAGATGAAATTCAAACAGGGGCGGCAAACCATCGAGCCCAGCCGGATTCTTGGACCTGTCGGAGCCACGGATAAACCCGAGCATCTGCAGCGCTGGGATGATTTGCTGGACCACTGGCCCTGACAGGCTGCGGCACATCCGCCACTATCTGCTGTCTAGCCCTAGCCATCCCCCCACGAAGTCCCCATGCGCTGGAAACGTTACCTGAGCCGCACGCTCGAGCTGGTCTCCACCCTTATCCGCCGTTACCCGGGCACCGTCGCGTTGTTCGGCTTCTGCTCAGGCGTCGCCAGCTTCGTACTGGTGGACCGGCAAGCCGGCCTGGCCAAGGTCGTGGCGCTGGTGATGCTGGTCAGTTGGGTGTGGCTGATGCTGGAAAACAACCTGCGTCGTTTCATCCAACGCCGGTTCGGCTGGCAGCTACCGCCACCGCTGCTGCGCTATGCGACGCAGATGGTTCACCAGGAAAGCCTGTTTTTCATCATCCCCTTTTTCTTCGTTACCACCACCTGGAACAGTGGCCAGGCGGCGTTTACCGCGCTGCTCGGCTGCGCAGCGCTGGTCTCGCTCGTCGACCCGCTGTACTACAGGTGGCTGGCACCCCGCCGCTGGATTTATCTCGCCTTCCACGCCCTGACGCTGTTCGCGGTGCTGCTTACCGCGCTCCCCATCATCCTGCATCTGTCGACCCCACAGAGTTATCAGCTCGCATTGGGCATCGCCGTGTTGCTGGCCCTGCCCAGCTTCAGCTCACTGTTTCCGGACTGGGGCTGGCGACGCGGCGTGGCGATCTGTGCGCTGGCCGCGATGGTGGGGCTGGCCGGCTGGTACGGCCGGGTCTGGGTTCCGCCTGCCACATTGTGGCTGACGGACGTCGCGGTAAGCATGCAGATGGACGATGCCAAACGGGAGCCGGGCCAAAGCCTGCGCAGCCTTAGCGTCGCGCAACTGCAGGGCAGCGGGCTGTATGCCTACACCGCGATCAATGCGCCGCGCGGACTCAAGGAGCGCATCTATCATGAGTGGATGCATAACGGCAGACGCGTCGATCGCATCGCGCTGGACATCGACGGTGGCCGCAAGCAGGGCTATCGCGCCTGGAGCCACAAGCGCAATTTCCCGCAGGACCCGGTGGGCCGATGGCGCGTCAGGGTCATGACCGAGGCCGGCCAGATGATCGGTACGTTGCGCTTCGAGGTTACGCAGTAGGTCGGCAGAACCCTCGCGCGCCCTGCAGTCATAAGTTCACGACCGGGAGCTCGGCATGACCAACTGGGAACGCATCATCTCAACGCTGATTTCGGAATTTTCCGACATTCCGGACCTGGAAGAAGCCACGCGGGTGTTCACGCGGCTGACCTTCGCCGTCGTACTGGGCGGCCTGGTCGGCTACGAACGCGAGCGCAAGGGCAAGGCAGCGGGGCTGCGAACCCACATGCTGGTCTCGCTGGGCTCGGCCCTTTTCGTCCTCACCGCGCTGCAGGGCGGCGTACCGCGCGACGACGTATCCCGGGTCATGCAGGGGATCGTCACCGGCATCGGCTTTCTCGGTGCAGGGACCATTCTCAAGGGCAGCACGATCAAGGAAGTCCAGGGACTGACCACCGCCGCCGGCATCTGGCTGACGGCGGCAATCGGCGTCGCGGCCGGACTGGGCAACGAGGCCACAGCGGTCTTCGCCACGCTGCTTGCGCTCGCCGTGTTCATCCTCATGCCCGGACTCGAACGGCACGCCGCGCGCCGCGCAGGCTGGCGCCGCAAACGCCGGCGCGCTCAGGAAGAAACGCCCTGACGGCACGCCGATTCCTCCGGCGCCTCAAAGCACCACGGGCAGCCGGTGAGTCAGGCGAATCTCCTCGATCGAGAGCTCCACGCCATAGGCGATTACTTCGACACCGGCCGCTCTGGCGTCGGCGAGTGCGGCAGCGTAGGCAGGGTCGATTTCCACCGCCGGGCGCACCGCTTCGATGTCGCTGAGATTCACGCAGTACAGCAACACGGCTCGTATCCCCTCGCGAGCCAACGCGGCGAGCTCGCGCAGATGGCGCGCGCCTCGACTGGTCACCGCATCGGGAAAGGCCGCCACATGGCCTTCATCGAAGCCCAGCGTGACGCTCTTGACCTCGACATAGGCCGGGCCATCGGGAAACTCGAGCCGGAAGTCGACCCGGCTGTTCTCCGCGCCGTAGGGCACTTCCCGGCGCAGGGCAGTGAACCCGGCCAGCTCCTCGATCACCCCGGCACGCAACGCCTCCTCCACCAAGGCATTGGCCCTTGCGGTATTCACGCAGGCCAGGCGCCCCTGCGGCGTCTCGGCCAGTTCCCAGGTCGCCGAAAGCTTGCGTTTGGGGTCATTGGAGCGCTGGAACCAGACGCGTCCGCCCTCGCTCATGCAATTGAGCATCGAACCCGTATTGGGGCAGTGAATGCATAGATGCTCGCCTTCGGCGGTCACCACATCGGCGAGAAAACGCTTGTATCGTCGGACCAGCCGCCCCTCTTCCAGGGGTGTGGAAAAGCGCATCAGCCGGCCCAGCTTTGCAGACCACGAGCGATGCGCTCGACAGCCTGCTCCAGCCGGGGCACCTGCTGGGTGTAGGCGAAGCGCACATGATGGCCAGCCAGGTGCCGTCCAAAATCCAGGCCTGGCGTAAAGGCTACGTGCTCGGTTTCGAGAAAATGCTGGCAGAAGCGATAGGCGTCGCCGCCGAACGCACTGATGTCGGCATAGAGATAGAACGCGCCTTCCGGCTCGACGGCGATGCCGAAACCCAACTCACGAAGGGCCGGCAGAAGGAAGTCGCGTCGACGGGCGAACTCGGCCCGGCGCGCCTCGAGAATCTCCAGAGTTGCCGGCTCGAAACAGGCCAGCGCCGCATGCTGGGCCATGGTCGGCGCGCTGATGTAAAGATTCTGGGCAAGCTTCTCCAGCTCCGGCACCGCGTCGGGCGGCGCCACCAGCCAACCCAGGCGCCAACCGGTCATCCCGAAATATTTGGAGAAACTGTTGAGCACGAACGCCGAATCGTCCACCTCCAGCACGCTGGCGGCGTCCATGCCATAGGTCAGGCCGTGATAGATCTCGTCGACGACCAGGTGACCGCCCTGCGCCTTGATCGACGCGGCCAGCGCGCCCAGCTCGTCATGCGAAAGCACCGTTCCGGTGGGGTTGGCGGGCGATGCGACCAGCGCGCCGACGCTGTCGCGGTCCCAGTGACGCTGCACCAGCTCGGGCGTCAGCTGGTAGCGGGTCTGCGGCCCGACCGGAACCAGCTGCGCCGCCCCCTCGATCAGCCGCAGAAAGTGCCGGTTGCAGGGATAACCGGGATCGGCGAGCAGCCAGTGCTTGCCCGGATCGACCAGCAGACCGCTGGTCAACAGCAAAGCGCCGGAACCACCGGGAGTAATCATGATCCGTTCGGGGTCAATAGCTAGCTTGTAGCGCTGCGCATAGAAACCCGCGATGGCCTCGCGCAGCTCCGGCAGCCCTCGGGCAGCCGTGTAACGCGTATGTCCGGCGGCCAGGGCAGCCTGTCCGGCAGCGATGATGGGTTCGGCCGTGGTGAAATCAGGCTCGCCGATTTCAAGGTGGATCACATCGTGCCCCTGAGCCTGCAATTGATTGGCTCGCGCCAGCAGCGCCATGACATGAAAAGGTTCGATAGCCCTGCTGCGGGCGCTGTAAGACAAGGTCATCTGACCGTCCTTGAGACATAAAAATTGAATTCTACCGAAGGTCTCTCAAACGCCGCAGCCACCGTGATCGCCGGGAGTAGCGCACCCCGATTCGATCTGGTAAGTTCGCCCGCTTGCAGCCGCAGGGCCGGCACGGGCCGGCGAGGGACCACTCACCTGCGCAATGGACATAGCGAGAGGCGTTCATCCAATGGCCATTCTTAAAGAAACACAAACCAGCAACCAACTGATTCGCGCCTTCGAGCCCTACAAGGAAACCGCCGGCGAGGAGTACATGAGCGACAAGATGCGCGCTCATTTCTCCGCCATCCTGAACAAATGGAAACAAGAGCTGATGGAAGAGGTCGATCGCACCGTCCATCACATGCAGGATGAAGCAGCCAACTTCCCGGACCCGGCCGACCGCGCCAGCCAGGAAGAAGAATTCAGCCTGGAACTGCGTGCCCGTGACCGCGAACGCAAGCTGATCAAGAAAATCGACGAAACCCTCCAATTGCTCGAAGACAACGAGTACGGCTGGTGCGAATCCTGCGGCGTCGAGATCGGTATCCGCCGCCTCGAAGCCCGTCCTACCGCCACCCTTTGCATCGACTGCAAGACCCTGGCGGAAATCAAGGAAAAGCAGCTCGGCTCCTGATCCCGAACGGGGCGCTTCGGCGCCCCGCTTCATTTATAGACTCCCCGTTTCGCCTCCCATGCCCAATCAGCCAGCCAGTGCATCTACTGCTGATCCCTATGTGGGCCGCTTCGCCCCTACTCCCAGTGGCTACCTACACTTCGGCTCGCTCGTCGCGGCCCTGGCCTCCTTTCTCGACGCCCGCTCGGTGAACGGCCGTTGGCTGCTGCGCATGGAAGACCTCGATCCTCCGAGAGAGATGCCCGGCGCGCAGACCTCGATTCTCGACGCGCTGCAGGCCTATGGCTTCGAATGGGACGGCCCGCTGATCAGGCAAAGCGAGCGACACGAACGCTACCAGGCCGTCATCGACAAGCTGCTCGCCGACGGCCATGCCTATGCCTGTACCTGTTCGCGCAAACAGCTCGAAGCCTATCCGGGTGCCTATCCGGGCTTCTGCCGCGACGCCGGCAAGCCCGCGAAGGATGCCGCCATCCGGATACGCGTGCAGGCAAACGAGTTCGGCTTCACCGATCGCGTGCAAGGCCCGTTCAGCCAGCAGCTCGCGCAGGACGTCGGCGACTTCGTGATTCGCCGCCGCGACGGGCTCTACGCCTACCAGCTGGCGGTGGTGCTCGACGATGGCTGGCAGGGCGTGACGGACGTGGTTCGCGGCGCCGACCTGCTGGACTCGACGCCGCGCCAGCTGTTCCTGCAACAGCTGCTCGGCCTGCCGCAGCCGCGCTATCTGCATGTGCCGCTGATCGTCCAGCCCGATGGCCACAAGCTCGGCAAGAGCTACCGCTCACCGCCGCTACAGGCCCACGAGGCGCCGCCCTTGCTGTTGCGGGCCCTGCGAGCGCTCGGCCAGCGGCCGCCCATGGAGCTGACCGGCGCTACACCGCAGGAGATTCTCGCCTGGGCGACCGCCCACTGGGATGCCGGCGCCATTCCTCGCAGCCCGACACTGGCCGAGGCGCAGCTGAGCTGAGGCGACGGGCCCGCCCGGTGATCGGCATCCCGATGCCTTCTCTTCTTACTTGTAGCTTGCGGCTCGCCACCTGCCGCTTCTACCATCCCCCCACTTCCAACCCGAGGCCCGTCATGTACATCTATCGACTGGTACTGCTTCTGGTCGTGGGGATCTATCTGTTCTCGCCGGCGATCATGGACTGGTGGATCGACCCCAACGAGGCCTGGTATCGCCCCTACCTGCTGTGGCTGATCCTGATCGTGGTGACCTTCATCCTGCAGAGCCAACGCGATGCTGACGAGCTTTAACCTCAGCTACCTGATCCTGATCAGCGCGGCCTATCTGTTCGTGCTGTTCGGGGTCGCCTGGGTCAGCGAGCGCGGGAAAATTCCGCGCTGGATCATCCGCCATCCGCTGGTCTATACCCTGTCGCTCGGCGTATACGCCAGCGCCTGGGCCTTCTATGGCACGGTCGGTCTGGCCTACCAGTACGGCTACGGCTTCCTCGCATCCTACCTGGGCGTCTGCGGTGCCTTCCTGCTGGCACCGGTGCTGCTCTACCCGATCCTGCGAATTACCCGCACCTACCAGCTGGCTTCGCTCGCCGATCTCTTCGCCTTTCGCTTTCGCAGCACCTGGAGCGGGGCCCTGACCACCCTGTTCATGCTGGTCGGCATGTTGCCGCTGCTCGCGCTGCAGATCCAGGCGGTGGCCGACGCCATCGGCATCATGACCCTGGAACCGCTGCAGGAACGGGTGGCCCTGGGTTACTGCGTACTGATCATGCTCTTCACCATCCTGTTCGGCGCCCGCCATATCGCCACCCGGGAAAAGCACGAGGGACTGGTGTTCGCCATCGCCTTCGAATCGGTGGTCAAGCTGGTCACCTTCAGCGCCATCGGCCTGTATGCGCTGTATTCGGTGTTCGGCGGGCTCGGTGAGCTGGAAACCTGGCTGCTACAGAACCAGTCCGCGCTGGCCGCCCTGCACACACCGCTACAGGAAGGTCCATGGCGAACCCTGCTGCTGGTGTTCTTCGCCTCGGCGATCGTCATGCCGCACATGTACCACATGACCTTCACGGAAAACCTCAACCCCCGCGCCATGGTCAGCGCCAGCTGGGGGTTGCCGCTGTATCTGCTGCTGATGAGCCTGGCGGTGCCGCTGATTCTCTGGGCCGGCCTCAAGCTCGGCGTGACCACCAATCCGGAGTATTTCACCCTCGGGCTGGGCATCACCCTGGGCAACGAAACCCTTGCGCTGATCGCTTTCGTCGGTGGTCTGTCGGCTTCCAGCGGGCTGATCATCGTCAGCACCCTCGCCCTCTCCGGCATGGCCCTCAACCACCTGGTACTGCCGCTCTATCAGCCGCCGACCGAGGGCAACATCTATCGCTGGCTGAAGTGGACCCGACGTGGACTGATCTTCGCCATCATCATGGCCGGCTATGGCTTCTACCTGCTGCTGGGTGCCGAACAGGACCTGTCGAACCTGGGCATCGTCGCCTTCGTCGCCACCTTGCAGTTCCTGCCTGGCGTGCTCTCTGTGCTCTACTGGCCGACCGCTAACCGGCGCGGCTATATCTGCGGCCTGCTGGCCGGCATAGGCGTATGGGTAGTGACCATGCTGCTGCCGCTGGTGGGCAACCTCGACGGCTTCTATATCCCGCTGTTCAACGTGGTCTACGTGCTCGACGACACCAGCTGGCATCTGGCAGCGATCGCTTCGCTGGCGGTCAACGTGCTGGCCTTCTCCCTCGTCTCGCTGTTCACCGAAGCCAGCCCCGAGGAAAAGAGCGCCGCCGAAGCCTGCGCGGTGGAAAACGTCCGACGCCCGCAGCGCCGCGAGCTGATGGCAGCCTCCCCGCAGGAATTCGCGGCGCAGCTGGCCAAACCGCTCGGCGCCAAGACCGCCCAGCGCGAGGTGGAACAGGCGCTCCATGACCTGCAACTGCCGTTCGACGAGCATCGCCCCTATGCGCTGCGCCGCCTGCGCGACCGCATCGAGGCCAACCTGTCCGGCCTGATGGGCCCGAGCGTCGCCCAGGACATCGTGGAGAATTTCCTGGCCTACAAGCACGGCACCGAGGCCTACGTCACCGAAGACATCCACTTCATCGAGAACCGGCTGGAGGACTACCACTCGCGCCTGACGGGCCTGGCGGCCGAGCTCGACGCCCTGCGTCGCTACCATCGCCAGACCCTGCAGGAGCTGCCGATGGGCGTCTGCTCGCTGGCCAAGGACGAAGAGATCCTGATGTGGAACCGGGCCATGGAAGAGCTCACCGGGATTCCCGCGCTGCAGGTGGTCGGCTCACGCCTGTCGACCATCGCCGACCCCTGGAAAAGCCTGCTGCACGGTTTCATCCGCCAACCCGAGGAACACCTGCACAAGCAGAAGCTGCCGCTCGACAGCAGCAGCCGCTGGCTGAACCTGCACAAGGCGGCGATCGACGAACCATTGGCGCCGGGCAATAGCGGCCTGGTCCTGCTGGTCGAGGACCTGACCGAGACCCAGGTACTGGAAGACCGGCTCATCCACTCCGAGCGTCTGGCCAGCATCGGTCGCCTCGCCGCAGGCGTGGCGCACGAAATCGGCAACCCGATCACCGGAATCGCCTGCCTGGCGCAGAACCTGCGCGAGGAGCGCGAAACGGACGGCGAAATCGTCGAGAGCAGCAACCAGATCATCGAGCAGACCAAACGCGTCTCGCGCATTGTCCAGTCGCTGATGAGCTTCGCCCACGCTGGCGGCCGTCAGCAGCAGCTCTACCCGGTCAGCCTGGCCGAGGTAACCCGCGACGCCATCGGTCTGCTCTCGCTCAATCGACGCGGGACTGAGGTTCAGTACTACAACCTCTGCGACCCCGACCACCTCGCCGAAGGCGACCCTCAGCGCCTCGCCCAGGTGCTGATCAACCTGCTCTCCAATGCGCGCGACGCTTCTCCCGATGGGGGGGCCATCCGGGTGCGCAGCGAAGCGTCGGAGCAGACCGTCTACCTGATCGTTGAAGACGAAGGCAGCGGGATTCCCAAGGCGATCCAGGATCGTCTGTTCGAGCCGTTCTTCACCACCAAGGACCCGGGGGAAGGCACCGGTTTGGGGCTTTCACTGGTCTATTCCATCGTGGAAGAGCATTATGGCCAGATAAATATCGACAGCCCGGCAGATCCGCAGACCCAGCGCGGCACCCGAATCAGGGTCACTTTGCCACGGTATGTCGAGGCGACAATCGCTTAATCTGATGAGGCTGCGGACCGCGCTTCTGGCCGGCTCGCCGCAAAGACGTCGAGAGAGTTTTGATGCCACATATTCTGATCGTCGAAGACGAAACCATCATTCGCTCCGCGCTGCGCAGGCTGCTCGAGCGCAATCAGTATGAAGTCAGCGAAGCCGGCTCCGTACAGGAAGCCCAGGAGCGCTTCAACATCCCCGGCTTCGACCTGATCGTCAGCGACCTGCGGCTGCCCGGCGCGCCGGGCACCGAGCTGATCAAGCATGCCGAAGGCACGCCCGTGCTGATCATGACCAGCTATGCCAGCCTGCGCTCGGCGGTCGACTCGATGAAGATGGGCGCGGTCGACTACATCGCCAAGCCGTTCGACCACGATGAAATGCTGCAGACCGTCGCGCGCATCCTGCGTGACCGCCAGGAGTCGGCTGCGGCGGCCCCGAGCCGGACAGCCGGTGCGGCGAACGGTGCCGCGCCGGCACAGGGCGAGATCGGCATCATCGGGCGCTGCTCACCGATGCTCGATCTGTACAGCAAGATCCGCAAGGTCGCGCCGACCGACTCGAACGTGCTGATCCAGGGCGAGTCCGGCACCGGCAAGGAACTGGTTGCGCGGGCCCTGCACAACCTGTCCCGGCGCGCCAAGGCCACCATGGTGTCGGTCAACTGTGCCGCAATCCCGGAAACACTCATCGAGTCGGAACTGTTTGGCCACGAAAAAGGCGCTTTCACCGGTGCCAGTGCCGGTCGTGCCGGTCTTGTGGAAGCCGCCGACGGCGGCACGCTGTTCCTCGACGAGATCGGCGAGCTGCCGCTCGAGGCCCAGGCACGCCTGCTGCGCGTATTGCAGGAAGGCGAGATACGGCGCGTCGGCTCGGTTCACTCTCAAAAGGTGGACGTCCGCCTGATCGCCGCTACCCACCGGGACCTGAAAACCCTGGCCAAGACCGGACAGTTCCGTGAAGACCTCTATTACCGACTGCACGTGATTGCGCTCAAGCTGCCGCCTTTGCGTGAGCGCGACGGGGATGTTCTGGAGATCGCCGAGGCGTTCCTGGCTCGTCAATGCCAGCGAATGGACCGGGAGCTGCGCTTCGCTCGCGACGCCGAGCAGGCCATCCGTCACTACGCCTGGCCAGGCAACGTCCGTGAGCTGGAGAATGCCATCGAGCGCGCCGCCATTCTCTGCGAGAGCCCGGAAATCGGTGCCGACCTGCTGGGCATCGATATCGAACTCGACAGTCTGGACGACGACTTCGACGACGGCGGCCTCGCCACGCCCAGTGCCCCCCTCGGCAATGGCCACGAACCGACCGAAGACCTTTCGCTGGAAGACTATTTCCAGCACTTCGTGCTCGAACATCAGGATCACATGACCGAGACCGAGCTGGCGCGCAAGCTCGGCATCAGCCGCAAATGCCTGTGGGAGCGGCGACAGCGCCTTGGGATCCCACGCCGCAAATCGAGCGCGGCCACCGGCTGATCGATGCGAAGCGGTGTTACCTTTGAAACAATCGCGTAACAAAAAACCGGGTTCATCGGTAACGAGGAACCCGGTTTTTTTCTGCAAGCTCTGAACGCATAGAACCTAACTCGTTGATTTTAAAGTACTTCAAAAAACTGGCACGACACCTGCTTTCTCTCCCGCACAACAACAATAACAAGCAGTCCTCAATAAAAATAAGACGTAACGGCTCTAGCAGAACAACAACAAGAAGGCAGAGACGCAGCTAACTGATTCTTTTGGAGTCGACTTGCCGGCGGGGCTTGCCCCACGACCAGCCCGAGAACAATAAAACTGCCCCAAGGCAGCGCCCGAACTGGTTGAATGACGGCAATATCAGCGACCAAAGCAATCCGTTTGCTATTGGCTCCCGGATGGGGAGCATCCTGGTGACGCACCGGGACGGACGACCAACAAGAACAACACGTCCGTAAAACCAATAATAAAAAAGCACGTACCACATTAGGGGGGAGCTTCGGCTCCCCCCAGTGCTTTGAACGATCCCCCCGCTTTGACACCTCTCCTCGCTTCGTTCACCATCCCCCCATTCCGGCCAACACCCGCGACCCTCGCGTCCGCAGGCCGATCCGCCACCTCGTCACACAGTGCTCCCCATGCTGAAAAAGCTGTTCCAGTCATTTCGTTTACCCTCGCGCCGTTTCCCGCATCCCCGCCGGACGCCCGAAATACTGACCAGCCGGCAGCACTCTCTCAAACGCAACGAGATCAGCCGACACGCCGTGAGCGTCGTCGAACGGCTCCAGCACGCGGGCTACGAAGCCTACGTGGTGGGGGGATGCGTGCGTGACCTGCTGCTGGAGCTCGAACCGAAAGACTACGACGTCGCGACCAGCGCGACGCCCGAGCAGGTCCGGGCCGAATTTCGCAACGCACGAGTCATCGGCCGTCGCTTCAAGCTCGTCCATGTGCACTTCGGCCGCGAGATCATCGAAGTCGCCACCTTCCGCGCCAACCATCCGGAGCAGGACGAGGAGGCCGACGCCGGCCAACAGGGCTCGCGCCACGAAAGCGGACGCATCCTGCGGGACAACATCTACGGTACCCTCGAAGATGACGCGCAGCGCCGCGACTTCACCATCAACGCCCTGTATTACGATCCATCCAGCGAGCGCATCCTCGACCACACCCACGGCGTGCACGACATCCGCAACCGCCTGATCCGATTGATCGGCGACCCCACGCAGCGCTATCAGGAAGATGCGGTACGCATGCTTCGCGCCGTACGCTTCGCCGCCAAGCTGGATTTCGAGATCGAAAAGCACAGCGCCGCGCCGATTCGCCAACTGGCACCGCTGCTGCGTGAAATTCCCTCGGCCCGCCTGTTCGAGGAAGTGCTGAAGCTGTTCCTGGCCGGGCGCGCCGAACGCACCTTCGAACTGCTGCTCGAATACGACCTGTTCGCCCCGCTGTTCCCGGCCAGTGCCGAAGCGCTGGAGCACAACCCCGAATACACCGGCACCCTGATCCGCCAGGCGCTGGCCAATACCGATCTGCGCATCCGTCAGGGCAAGCCGGTTACCCCGGCGTTCCTGTTCGCCGCCCTGCTCTGGCCCGCATTGCCGGCACGTGTACTCGAATTGCAAGACCGCGGCATGCCGCCGATTCCCGCGATGCAGGAAGCGGCCCACGACATCATCTGGGAGCAATGCCAGCGCATCGCCATTCCCAAGCGCTTTTCGATTCCGATCCGCGAGATCTGGGACATGCAGGAACGCCTGCCACGTCGCCATGGCCGCCGCGCCGATCAGTTGCTTGAAAACCCGCGCTTCCGGGCCGGCTACGATTTCCTGCTGCTGCGCGAAAGCGCCGGCGAAAAAACCGACGGCCTCGGCGACTGGTGGACCGATTATCAGGAAGCCAGCGACAGTGAACGCCGCAGCATGATCCGCGACCTCAGCGGCAAGGACGAGAGTGCCGGCGCCACGCGCAAACGTCGTCGCGGCGGACGCAAGCGCCGGGGCCCGGCATCCGACTCCCCTGCTGCAGCCGACTGAGATGGAAACGGCCTACGTCGGCCTGGGCAGCAACCTGGCCGAGCCCGGGTGCCAGCTGCGCGAGGCACTGCTGGCTATCGCCGCACTGGAGCAGTCGACCCTGCTGGCCGTCTCGCCCTTCTATGCCAGCGATCCCCTCGGCCCGCCCGATCAGCCGCGTTACGTCAATGCTGTCGCCGCGCTGGCCACCGCACTGGAGCCGTTGGCCCTGCTCGATGCCCTGCAACAGATCGAACTGACCCAGGGTCGCGAACGCAAGGCCGAACGCTGGGGGCCGCGCACGCTGGACCTGGACATTCTCCTGTTCGGTGACCGACAGATCGCAGAGCCGCGGCTGCAGGTCCCGCACTATCACCTGCACGCCCGCGCCTTCGTGCTCTACCCACTGGCCGATGTCGCCCCGACCGACCTGCGCCTGCCAGACGGCCGGAGCCTTGCGCAGTTGCTTGCCGAGTGCCCATTCGTCGGTCTCGAGCGGCTCGAGGACAGCGTTCCGCTCCCTCCTGGCGAGCCTCGGTAACAGTCAGGTAACAGTCGCGATTGACTTCGCCTGTTCCCATCGGGACTATAAGCGCCCTCCCGGTAACGCATCGTCTTGGGGCGTAACGCCCGAACCTGCACTGTGACGCAGCAGATGCCAACATTCGATCCCCCGACCAAGGGCCTCCACAGAGGACGGCGCCATGCCAGACGTAACCCTGACCACGTTGCAAGGGCTCAAGCAGAGAGGCGAAAAGATCGCCATGCTCACCTGCTATGACGCCACCTTCGCCAAGACCGCCAGCGAGGCGGGCGTGGAAATGCTGTTGATCGGCGACTCACTGGGCATGGTCCTGCAGGGTCATGACAGCACCCTGCCCGTGACCGTCGCGGAGATGGCCTACCACACCGCCTGCGTCAAGCGCGGCAACCGCGGAGCGATGATCGTCGCCGACCTGCCGTTCATGGCCAACGCCACCACCGAACAGACGTTGAACAATTCCGCCGTGCTGATGCAAGCCGGCGCGCACATGATCAAGCTCGAAGGCGCCGCCTGGCTGGCCGAAGCCATCAGCCTGCTGGCCGAGCGTGGGATTCCCGTTTGCGCCCACCTGGGCCTGACCCCCCAGGCAGTCAACCTGTTCGGCGGCTACAAGGTGCAGGGTCGTCAGGACGCTCAGGCGCAGAAGATGCTCGACGACGCCAAGGCGCTGGAGCAGGCCGGGGCAGCGATGCTGCTGCTCGAATGCGTACCCAGCGAGCTCGCCGCGCGCATCACCCAGGCGGTCGCCATCCCAGTGATCGGCATCGGCGCCGGCAGCGCCACCGACGGCCAGGTGCTGGTTCTGCACGACATGCTCGGCCTGTCGCTGACCGGTCGCTCGCCGAAGTTCGTCAAGAACTTCATGCAGGAGCATGGCGACGTCGCCTCGGCCATCGCCGGTTACGTCCAGGCAGTCAAGGCGGCGGAATTTCCCGCAGCCGAACATGGGTTTTCCGCATGAAGACGGTGCACAGCGTAGCCGAGCTGCGTGAAGCAGTCGGCCAAGGCCGGCGCAACGGGGCCTCGATCGGCTTCGTGCCGACCATGGGCAACCTCCACATGGGCCATATTTCCCTGATCGAGCGCGCCCGCCAGCAGTGCGGATTCGTGGTCGCGAGCATCTTCGTCAACCCACTGCAGTTCGGCCCCAATGAAGACCTGGCCACCTATCCGCGCACCCTCGCGGCGGATCAGGAAAAGCTCGAACAAGCCGGTTGCGACCTGCTGTTCGCCCCGTCGGTCGAAGAAATGTATCCCGACGGCATGACGCTGCAGACAGTCGTCAGCGTGCCGGCGGTTTCCGAAGGGCTCTGTGGCGCCAGCCGGCCGGGCCACTTCGACGGCGTTTCGACCGTGGTGAGCAAGCTGTTCAACATGGTGCAGCCGGATGTCGCGGTGTTTGGCCAAAAGGATTACCAGCAGCTGGCGGTGATTCGCACGATGGTGCGCGACCTCAATATTCCCGTGCAGATCATCGGCCAACCCACCGCCCGCGCCGAGGATGGTTTGGCCCTGTCTTCACGCAACGGTTACCTGACCGAGCAGGAACGCACCACCGCCCCAGCCATCTATCGAACGCTGCAACGGCTCGGCCAGGCGATCGAAGCCGGGCGCGAGGACCACCAGACGCTGGTCGACCAAGGCCTGAGCGAACTGCAAGCTGCAGGGCTGCGCCCCGACTACCTGGAGATACGCGACGCCGATACCCTCGGCGAACCTCGGGCCAGCTCCGATCGCCTGTTGATAGTGGTTGCAGCCTATCTTGGCAAGACCCGCCTGCTAGACAACCTGGTAATCGAGCGGCGCCCTTCCTGACTCGCCTGTAACCTTGATCACCAACGGGGCATCGGGCACACTCTGCGCCGCCCTGCCCCACGGAGAACCGACATGCACGCCATCATGCTCAAGGCCAAACTGCACCGCGCCGTGGTGACCCATTCCGTGCTCGATTACGAAGGCTCCTGCGCCATCGACGGGGACTGGCTGGACCTGGCCGGTATCCGCGAGTACGAGCAGATCCAGATCTACAACGTCGACAACGGCGAACGCTTCACCACCTATGCGATCCGCGGCGAGGAAGGCTCGAAGATCATTTCGGTCAACGGCGCTGCCGCACACAAGGCCGGCGTCGGGCATCGTCTGATCATCTGCGCATACGCGCACTACAGCGAAGCCGAGCTGGCCAACTTCAAGCCTCACGTGCTGTACATCGGCGCCGACGGCGACTTGAGCCACACTAGTAACGCCATTCCGGTACAGGTGGCCTGAACGGCCGCGACCGATGAGCAGCACCAAGCCCGGGCCGTTTTCGACGTTCCGGGCTTTTCGTTTGAGGCCAGGGCAGCGGCAAAGCGTCGGTTCCAGCAGAGTTTGCAGACCCGCAGGAACGTATCGGGCTTTTTGCATGTCTGAGAGCAGTCTCGCTGGGTGCAGGATGCGCCCTTCGCCGGTCCGGCAGTGCTGGGTCGGTTCGCGCCTGATGCATTCAGGAAGAGTGCCTGGCGTGCCAGCACACACCAGGCCGCAATGCGGCGGCGCCAGCACGGTGTCGCCAGGAGCCCATGATCAACGGTCTGTCATGCAAAGGAAGCCGCACTACCATGACGCATTACCAGAATCCCCTTGATGTCACTGACCTGTCGTCCTGGAAAGCCTTGGGCGATCACCGCCTGGCCATGCAGAACTTCAGCATGCGCGATGCTTTCGCCACCGATCCCAAGCGCTTCGAATCCATGTCCGTATCGGCTTGTGGCCTGTTCCTCGACTACTCGAAGAACCTGGTCACGCCCGAAACGCTGAGCCTGCTGTTCAACCTGGCGCGCGAAGCGGGTGTCGAACAGGCCACGCGGGCAATGATGACCGGCGAGCCCGTCAACGCTTCGGAACAGCGCCCGGCTCTTCACACCGCACTGCGTCGTCCCATGGGCGAAAGCGTGATGGTGAACGGACAGAACATCATGCGCGACGTTCACACGGCGCTGGCGCAGATGACGGACATCGTCAGCCGCATCCACAACAATCTCTGGCGCGGCTTCAGCGACAAGACCATCACCGACGTGGTGAACATCGGCATCGGCGGCTCGTTCCTCGGCCCGCAGCTGGTTTCCGAAGCGCTGCTGCCGTTCACCCAGCATGGCGTTCGCACTCATTACCTGGCCAACATCGATGGCAGCGAGTTCCGCGAGGTGACCGCCAAGCTGAACGTCGAGACCACCCTGTTCATCATTTCCAGCAAGACCTTCGGCACCCTGGAAACGCTGAAGAACGCCCAGGCCGCGCGCACCTGGTACCTCGGCAAGGGCGGTACCGAGGAAAAGCTCTACCGGCACTTCATCGCCGTGACGAGCAACAAGCAGGCCGCCATCGATTTCGGCATCCGTGAAAAGAACATCTTCCCCATGTGGGACTGGGTCGGCGGCCGCTACTCCCTATGGTCGGCCATCGGTCTGCCCATCGCGCTGGCAATCGGCATGTCCAACTTCAAGGACCTGCTCTCCGGCGCCTACAGCATGGATTGCCATTTCCAGAACGAGCCGTTCGAACGCAACATGCCGGTGCTGCTGGCAATGCTCGGGGTCTGGTATCACAACTTCTGGGGTGCGCAGAGCTACGCCTTCCTGCCGTACGACCATTACCTGCGCAACTTCGTCAAGCATCTGCAGCAGATGGACATGGAGTCCAACGGCAAGAGCGTCCGCCAGGACGGCACGCCAGTTTCGTGCAACACGGGTCCGGTGATCTGGGGCGGTGTCGGCGCGAACGGGCAGCATGCCTATCACCAGCTGCTACACCAGGGCACTCCGTTGATTCCGGCGGACTTCATCGTCCCGGTGGTCAGCCACAACCCGGTCGCCGACCACCACGAGTGGCTGTACGCCAACTGCCTGTCCCAGAGCCAGGCGCTGATGCTCGGCAAGAGCCGCACCGAAGCGGAAGCCGAACTGCGCGCCAAGGGGCTGGACGAAGCCGAAGTGCAGCGCTTGGCGCCGCACAAGGTGATCCCCGGCAATCGCCCCAGCAACACGGTGGTGATGGAAACCATCAGCCCTGGGCGCCTGGGCGCGCTGATCGCGCTGTACGAGCACAAGGTATTCGTCCAGGGCGTGATCTGGGGCATCAACTCCTTCGACCAGTGGGGCGTGGAACTCGGCAAGGAACTGGGCAAGGCCGTCTACAATCGACTGACTGGCTACGACTCCCCTCCGGCCGAAGACGCCTCGACCCAGGGCCTGGTCGATTACTTCCGGGGCCGCCATCGCGGCTGATGATGCACGTGACACAGCAAGCCAGGACAGCGCCTCTGCCCTGGCTTTTTTGTGCCTGCAGGTACCTGAGCTGTCAGCCTTTTCGAAAGGAGGCACAGTGGTCCTGCGCTGGCGGCGCTGGCGTGAACCAGACGAAATCCGCCTGTTGCGCGCTGATCGCCTCCCCTGCTTCAGCCAGCATCAGCACCCGGCTTTCACCCAGGGCCTGCAGGTCGTCCAGATGCAGCGGAACGCCCAGGTCACGGCGCACATGGAAGGCGCCAGCGATCAGTACCGCCGGGCTCGGCGCCTCGAGCAACCGCTCGGCCATGCGCCGGTCGCGGTGCTGCTGCACCGCCAGCATCGCCGGCAGCTGTGATTCGGGCAGCATGCCGCAGTGCGACTCGGCGATCTGCGCGAGCAACATCTGCCGCGGTGCTTGAGCCGTTGACGCTCTCCCTTCGAGCGCCGCGCCGCTGCGATAGAGCTCGACGATCTCCTCGCGATCCAGGTTGGCAGCCAGCAACGGGTATGGCTGCTCCAGGGCATAGCGCACCAGCGGCCCGTATAGCGACCAGTCCCAACCTTCTTGCCAACCCAGCGCCGACGGCAGGTCCACGGACTCGCCGCGCCGGAACTCGGCCTGGGCTCGACTTACCCGAGCCTGCTGGTCAGGGTTGAGCATTTCCAGCAACAGACTGCCAGGCGCGCGGCCCTGCCCCAGCGCCTGCAGCAACCACACCTGCAGCGCATGGTGGTCTGGATTGTCGTGGCGTTCGCCAATCAGCACCCGGTCGGCCTGCGACAACCGAGCGACCAGCTCCGCCGGCTGAAGGTGCTCGCCACTTCGCAGATCGATAACCGCGCCGAGCTGCGGATGATCACGCCCCTCGCTGCCTTGCCATTCGGGCAGTGGCGCCAGCGTCTTGCAGCCACCCAGCATGATCATGATCCAGCAGCACAGCAGACGCATCCTGACCCTCCTCTTCAGTTCAACCGCCAGCGGGACGCCAGCCTTCGACATCGTGCCGGCAAGCCTCGGGGCAACCCTTGGCAAACGCAGGCATCGGCGGATAATGCCCGGCCAACGCCTGGAGGACCCGATGATACGACTATGCGCCACGACCGCGCTGCCGGAAGGCCAGAGCCGGGGCTTCGCCTGGCAGGGTGAACGGCTGCTGGCGGTGCGCCGCGACGGCCGGGTCCATGTCTATATCAATCGCTGCCCGCATCGGGGCATCCCACTGGAATGGGAAGCCGACCGTTTTCTCGACGACAGCGGCAGCCTGATCCAATGCGCGACCCATGGTGCGCTGTTTCTGATCGAATCGGGCGAATGCGTGGCCGGCCCCTGTGCCGGCGAAAGACTCACCGCCGTCCCGAGCACCGAGGAAGACGGCAGCATCTGGCTGCACGATACCCCCTGTGACGGTTAAGCCCAGGCAGCGTACGCAGCGGGCGGGTATCATGGGCGGATCATCCGAAACGAGACCGCCATGCGACGCCTGCTGAGCCTGCTGCTCCTGATCATCGCGCTGCCCGCCAGCGCCGGGCTGTTCGACAGCCGTCCGAGCCCGACCCTTGGCGGCCTGAACAACAGCGCCGACTTCCTGCCCGTTCGCGAAGCCTTCCGGCTCACGCTGGTGGAAGCCGCCCCGGAGCAGATCACCCTGCGCTTCGTCGCCGCCGATGGCTACTACCTCTACCGGCACCGGCTCAACTTCGCGACCTCGACCGAGGGCGTGACCCTGGGAGAGCCGGTTTTGCCAGAGGGCGTACACAAGACCGACGAGTATTTCGGCGACGTGGAAGTCTATTACGGCGTGCTCGACGTGCAGCTGCCGATCACCAACGCGCAAAACAGGCCGTTCACGCTGCAGGTCGGCTACCAGGGCTGCGCCGACAAAGGCCTGTGCTATCCGCCCGAGACCGAAACGCTCAGCCTCGGCAATGGCGCACAGCCCGCCGATGACGATCCGAACGCGGACGGCACGGCGAGCCTGAGCTGGCGCTCGGTGGCGCTGTTCTTCCTCGCAGGCGTCGGCCTGACATTCACTCCTTGCGTGCTGCCGATGCTGCCGATCCTTTCCGGGCTGGTGCTGCGCGGCAAGATCGGCGGGATGCGCAGTTTCCTGCTCGCCCTGACCTATGTGCTTACCATGGCCGGGGGATTCGCCATTCTCGGCGCTCTGATGGGCGTCTTCGGCGCGGAGCTGAATCTGCAGGCGCGCCTGCAATCACCCTGGGTCCTGGTGCCCTTCGCCCTGTTCTTCGTCGCGTTCGCGCTCGCCATGTTCGGCCTGTTCGAACTGCGCCTGCCGCAAGCTCTCAGCGGTCCGCTCGATCGCCTGGCCGGCAATGCCCGTGGCGGCTCATTCGTCGGCGCGGCCATTCTGGGCGCAGTCTCCAGTCTGCTGGTGTCCCCCTGCGTCTCGGCCCCCCTGGCCGGTGCGCTGCTGTACATCAGCGCCAGCGGTGATGCACTGGGCGGCGGCGTCCAGCTGTTCGCGCTGGGTCTGGGCATGGGCGCGCCGCTGGTAGTATTCGCCACCGGCGGCGGGGCCATGCTGCCCAGAAGCGGTCCCTGGATGATTGCGGTGCGCAACACCTTCGGTGTCCTGTTGCTGGGGGTCTCGGTATGGATGCTCGAGCGCGTGTTGCCCGGCCCGATTGCGCTGGCCCTCTGGGGTCTGCTCGCAGCGGGCAGCGCGCTGTTTCTCGGCGCCCTCGAGTTTACCGTCAAGAGCCCGCGCGCGAAGCTCGCTCAACTGCTCGGGCTCGCGCTGCTGGTTTATGCGCTTGCTGCCTGGGTGGGCGCTCTGCAGGGGGCCAGCGATCCTACCCGACCGCTGCACCGCACGGGGATGGCCGAGAGCGGCCAGCCCGCCTCCGCAGCCGAAGGCTGGCACACCCTGTCCACCCCGGCCGAACTCGACGCCCAACTGGCTGCGGCCAGCGCGGCCGGCCAGGCGGTGATCCTCGACTGGTATGCCGACTGGTGCATCAGCTGCAAGGTCATCGAGCGCGAGGTTTTTGCCGATCCGCAGATCGCACCGCGGCTGGCGAGCTATCGCTTGCTGCGCTTCGACATCACCGAAAGCAACGCCGAACAGCGCCGTCTGCTGGACCGCTACAGACTGTTCGGGCCACCGGCAATCCTGTTTTTCGATGGCCAGGGTCGCGAGCTTGAGCGATCGCGCGTCGTTGGCGAGATCAAGGCAACGGCATTTGCCGAGCGCCTGAGCGCGGTCGACGCCGCCCGATAGATCATTGCGCCAATCTCCAGACATATTGCTGCCATTTACTTCGATCCAGTAAGCGACTGGACAGTCAGCGCCGGCTTGGGCATAGTTTTGCCCTTTCACTGGCCGCGCCCCTGCGCCTGCCAGGCGAGCAGAACAACAAGGAACCACCATGGCCACCATTCTGGTCCTCCACGGCCCCAACCTGAACATGCTCGGCACCCGCGAGCCTGGCGTCTACGGCGCCGTGACCCTGGCACAGATCAATCAGGATCTGGAGCAGCGCGCACGCGACCAGGGTCATCACCTGCTGTACCTGCAGTCCAATGCCGAGTACGAATTGATCGAGCGTATCCACGCTGCGCGCGGCGAAGGCGTGGACTTCATTCTGATCAATCCCGCCGCATTCACGCATACAAGCGTGGCGTTACGTGACGCATTGCTGGCGGTGAGCATCCCATTCATCGAAGTGCACCTATCCAACGTGCACAAGCGTGAACCCTTCCGTCATCACTCCTACTTTTCCGACGTGGCGGTAGGGGTGATCTGCGGCCTCGGCGCCAGCGGTTATCGGCTCGCCCTGGAGGCTGCCCTGGAACAACTCGCCACTTCCTGAGCGAGCGCGACGCGCACTGCGCACCGCGGCGCTCGGGAAACGATTGCTAACCTTTGAACTCACCGGAGTCACTGCTTCATGGATATTCGCAAAGTCAAAAAACTGATCGAGCTGCTGGAAGAGTCGGGCATCGACGAGCTTGAGATCCACGAAGGTGAAGAATCGGTGCGCATCAGCCGCCACAGCAAGCAGCCGATGATGTCGCAGCCGATGTACGCACCGGCGCCCGCCCCGGCCCCGGTTGCCGCCGCACCCGCCGCCGCATCGGCCGAAGCGCCGGCAGCCCCTCAGCTCAACGGCACCGTGGTGCGCTCGCCCATGGTCGGCACCTTCTACCGTGCCGCCTCGCCAACCTCGGCGAACTTCGTCGAAGTCGGCCAAACCGTCAAGAAAGGCGACATCCTCTGCATCGTCGAAGCCATGAAGATGATGAACCACATCGAGGCTGAAACCAGCGGCACCATCGAATCGATCCTTGCGGAGAATGGTCAGCCGGTCGAATACGACCAGCCGCTGTTCACCATCGTTTGAACCGCGGAGAGCCTGCGATGTTGGAAAAAGTACTGATCGCCAACCGCGGCGAGATCGCCCTGCGAATCCTGCGTGCATGCAAGGAACTGGGCGTCAAGACGGTCGCGGTCCACTCCACGGCTGACCGTGAACTCATGCATCTGGCGCTGGCAGACGAGTCGGTGTGCATCGGCCCAGCCCTTGCGACCAACTCGTACCTGCACATCCCGGCGATCATCGCAGCGGCGGAAGTGACCGGCGCGACCGCGATCCATCCGGGCTACGGCTTTCTCGCCGAGAATGCCGATTTCGCCGAGCAGGTCGAGAAATCCGGCTTCGTCTTCGTCGGCCCTAAGGCGGACACCATCCGCCTGATGGGCGACAAGGTATCGGCCAAGGACGCGATGAAGAAAGCTGGCGTGCCGACCGTTCCGGGATCCGACGGCCCGCTGCCTGAAGACGAGGAAGCTGCCCTGGCAATTGCGCGTGAGGTCGGCTATCCGGTCATCATCAAGGCTGCAGGCGGTGGCGGTGGACGCGGCATGCGCGTGGTCCATCACGAGGAAGATTTGATCAAGTCGGCCAAGCTGACCCGCACCGAAGCCGGCGCCGCGTTCGGCAACCCGATGGTCTATCTGGAAAAATTCCTCGGCAACCCGCGTCATGTGGAAGTCCAGGTACTGTCCGACGGACAGGGCAATGCGATCCACCTCGGCGACCGCGACTGCTCGCTGCAGCGTCGCCACCAGAAGGTCATCGAGGAAGCGCCTGCGCCCTTCATCGACGAGAAGGCTCGCGCCGAAGTACTCAAGCGCTGCGTCGACGCTTGCGTCGAAATCGGCTATCGCGGCGCCGGCACCTTCGAGTTCCTCTATGAAGACGGCAACTTCTACTTCATCGAGATGAACACGCGGGTCCAGGTCGAACACCCGGTCACCGAGATGGTGACGGGCGTCGACATCGTCAAGGAAATGCTGCGCATCGCCGGCGGTGACAAGCTTTCGGTCAAGCAGAGCGACGTGGTCATCCGCGGTCACTCGGTGGAATGCCGAATCAACGCCGAGGACCCTTCGACCTTCCTGCCGAGCCCCGGCAAGGTCAAGCACTTCCATGCACCGGGCGGCAACGGCGTGCGTGTCGACTCGCATCTGTACAGTGGCTACACGGTACCGCCGAACTACGACTCGCTGATCGGCAAGCTGATCACCTACGGGGCGACCCGCGAGGAAGCGATGCAGCGCATGCGCAACGCGCTGGACGAGATCGTCGTCGACGGGATCAAGACCAACGTGCCGCTGCACCGCGATCTGGTGCGCGACCCAGGGTTCTGCAAGGGCGGCGTGAACATCCATTACCTGGAAAAGAAACTGGGAATGGATAAGCACTAAGCGCCACGCGCTATCATGTGCACCTGACAAGGAGCGGCCCTGCCGCTCCTTTTTCTTTTTCCGCACCCTCGGTTTGCAGGGTGCCCGCAGAGGACGCTCCCATGCCCTGGTTGCAATTGCGCATCGCCATCAGCCCCGATCAGGCGGAGCAGTATGAAGACGCCCTGCTCGGAGTCGGTGCCGTTTCGGTAACCTTCATGGATGCCCAGGACCAGCCGATCTTCGAGCCGGACCTCGGAACCACGCCACTGTGGACCCATACCCACCTGCTCGCCCTGTTCGAGGCCGACGTCGACGCCGATGCGCTGCTGGCCCATCTGCAGCTGCTCACCGGCGGCGCCCTCCCGGAGCACCAACTCGAACGGATCGAGGACCAGGACTGGGAACGCAGTTGGATGGACAACTTCCAGCCCATGCGCTTCGGTCGGCGACTGTGGATCGTCCCCAGCTGGCACGACGCACCGGAACCCGGCGCCGTGAACCTGCTGCTCGACCCCGGGCTCGCCTTTGGCACGGGCACCCATCCGACCACCGCACTCTGCCTGGAATGGCTCGACGCGCAGACCCTGACAGGCGTATCCGTACTCGACTTCGGCTGCGGCTCGGGCATCCTCGCCATTGCCGCGCTGCTGCTCGGCGCCGACCATGCCGTCGGCACCGACATAGATCCCCAGGCACTCGAAGCGTCGCGCGACAACGCCAGTCGCAACCGCATCGCCAAAGAGCGCTTCAAGCTGTTCCTGCCAGAACAGTTACCCGCAGCCCAAGCCGACGTCGTGGTTGCAAACATCCTCGCCGGGCCGCTGGTCGCCCTCGCCGGGCAGATCACCGAGCGCGTCCGCCCAGGCGGTCGTCTCGCGCTGTCGGGCGTTCTCGCCGAACAGGCGGAGGAAGTCCGCGCGGCGTACGCACACGCATTCGAGCTCGAGCCGACCGCAGCGAAGGACGGCTGGGTTCGCATCAATGGCGTGCGTCGCCGTTGAGCGGAAGCAGGCCGCCCCTGATCGGCGAGGCGGGGCGGCAGCTTGTCGACAGCCGGCGGGCATGCGCTAGACTAGCGGCTGTTTTTCGCCGGACCACCGCATGAGCAGCTTCGTCACCCAGTGCCCCCATTGCCGCACCAGCTTCCGCGTCAGCCGCGCCCAGCTCGGGGCGGCGCAAGGGGTGGTCCGCTGCGGGGCCTGCCTGGAAGTGTTCAATGCCGCACGCCAGCTGCTGGTGAACCAGAACGTCCGGGCAACGCCAGCTCCCCCTGCGCCACCCACCCCGCTAAAACCGCAGGCCGACCGGGAAACGCTGTGGATCCACGACGACCTGGATCTCGATCACCTGGACCTCGACGAAGAGCTGGCCAGGCTGGAGCAAGAAGAACTGCAGCTGTCGCGCGAGTTCATGGAGCTGGAGCAACGCGCGACCAAGACCGCATTCAACCGACCGAACCAGGACGAACAGGACCCGCTCGATGAAGCCTGGGCTGAGCAGCTTCTTCGCGAGGAATCGGACCACCGCGCTCCCGACGCATTGCCAGAACCGCAGCAGGAGGTGACCTTTTCTCCCGTCACCCCCGACGAGCCGGTTCCACCCGCGCCCCTGACGACCTCCACCCTGCCCCTGCAGGCCGCAGCGGCAGATGAGCGCAACGGTGACACGTCTGTACCGCTTGAAACCCTGACCACAGAAGAACAGGGGCCGAAGCGCCGTAAATCCAGGCGCGCCAGCGACAACCTGAAAAATGACGTCGACCCAGCCCTGGAGCGGGAGCGACTGTTCGATCTCGACGACGAACCACTGGAACTCGATTGGCAAAAGCCCAAGAGCCCGTGGGGTAGCAGGCTCGGCTGGGGTGCCTTGACGCTTCTCGCACTGCTGGCACTGGGCGCTCAGTACGCCGCCTATAATTTTGCCGAGCTGGCGCGACAGGATCGGTATCGGCCGTGGTTCGAATGGATCTGCCCAACCCTGGGCTGCGAGGTGCCTGCAAAGGTCGATATCACCCAGGTCCGCAGCAGCAATCTGGTGGTGCGCAGCCATCCCGAGTTCAGTGGCGCGCTGGTGGTCGACGCGATCCTCTACAACCGCGCGCCCTTCTCGCAACCCTTCCCCATGCTCGAGCTGCGCTTTGCCGACATCAACGGTCAGCTTATCGCCAGCCGACGCTTCAAGCCGGGCGAATACCTCGCTGGGGAGCTCGCCGGCCAGGCGGACATGCCGCCGCAGACGCCGATCCACATCTCGCTGGACATCCTCGACCCCGGTCCGAGGGCCGTCAATTACAGCTTGAGTTTTCACTCGCCAGAGTGATCGGAACAGGCCTTCCGGATGCGCATGCGTCGCATCCGAACCTTTGGCGATAAGGTTTCGACTGTTCAGAATTTGTTCAAAACAATCTTTATCCAGTCATGCAGAGCGGGTATTATGCCCACCCTTTTTTGCAGTCCCCGATCGACCTAACAAGCAGGCCCAAACCAGGGAATCTCAATGTCAGCGGTACGCATCGGCCCTTACACCTTATCCAATCGTCTGATCCTCGCGCCCATGGCCGGCGTGACCGATCAGCCGTTCCGCCAGCTGTGCCGTCGTCTTGGTGCAGGCCTGGTGGTCTCGGAGATGGTGACCAGCGACGTTCGACTGTGGAACAGCCGCAAGTCGCGTCTGAGGCTGCTGCACGAAGGTGACCCGGAGCCTCGTTCGGTGCAGATTGCTGGCGGCGACGCGCAGATGCTCGCCGAGGCGGCACGCCGCAACGTCGAGCTTGGCGCGCAGATCATCGACATCAACATGGGTTGCCCGGCCAAGAAGGTCTGCAACAAGGCGGCCGGTTCGGCACTGATGAAAGATGAGCTCTTGGTGGCGCAGATACTCGAAGCAGTGGTCGGGGCGGTGGATGTACCGGTGACGCTGAAGATCCGCACCGGATGGGATCGGCAGAACCGAAACGGCACGACCGTGGCTCGGATCGCCGAGCAATCGGGAATCGCCGCGCTGGCAGTGCATGGCCGAACCCGAGCCGATCTCTACACCGGCGAGGCCGAGTACGAGACCATCGCGCAGATCAAGCAGTCGGTGGGCATCCCGGTGTTCGCCAACGGCGACATCGACTCCCCGCAGAAGGCTCGCCAGGTGCTGGCGTATACGGGTGCAGATGCCCTGCTAATCGGGCGAGCAGCCCAGGGGCGGCCGTGGATCTTTCGCGAGATAGACCACTTTCTGGCGACCGGTGAGCTGCTTCCGGCGCCAGCGCTGGAGGAGATCGAGGGCATTCTGCTCGAGCATCTCGGCCAGCTGTACGGGTTCTACGGGGATGTGATGGGCGTGCGAATCGCGCGCAAGCATGTGGGCTGGTACCTGTCCACGATGCCGGGGGCGAAGGCGTTCCGCAGCACCTTCAATCGGTTGGACGAGCGGGATGCACAATGCGCCAGTGTTCGGGCCTTTTTCTCCGAATGCCGGAAGGGCCTTGATTCAGGGGAAGGGGACGAGGTGGCCGCATGACGACAATGATGACCGACACACTGGTAACTGGAACGACATCCGTGAGCGATAACGTCAACCTGAAGCAGCACCTGAACACGCCGAGCGAAGCGGGACAAACCCTGCGCGGCAGCGTGGAAAAGGCGTTGCGCAATTACTTTGCCCATCTCGAGGGCGCCGAAGTCACGGATGTGTACGACCTGGTGCTTTCGGAAGTCGAGGCCCCGCTACTGGAAACCGTGATGGACTACGTCAAGGGTAACCAGACCAAAGCCTCCGAACTGCTTGGCCTGAACCGCGGCACGCTGCGCAAGAAGCTCAAGCAGTACGACCTGCTGTAACCCCTCACCTGAAGAAAGGGCGGCCTACAAGCCGCCCTTTTTTGCTGATTTCTCTGCTCTGATGGACATCGACATGACCGACCAGACCTCCCGCCTTCCCGTTCGCCGCGCCCTGATCAGCGTATCCGACAAGACCGGCATCCTCGACTTCGCCCGCGAGCTCGCCGGCCTCGGTGTCGAGATCCTGTCCACTGGCGGCACCTACAAGCTGCTCAAGGACAACGGCATCGCCGCGGTTGAAGTCGCTGACTACACCGGCTTCCCGGAAATGATGGACGGTCGCGTCAAGACCCTGCACCCCAAGATCCACGGCGGTATTCTCGGGCGCCGCGCGCAGGATGGCGCAGTGATGGATGCCCACGGCATCAAGCCGATCGACCTGGTCGCGGTCAATCTCTACCCGTTCGCAGCAACAGTGGCGAAACCTGGCTGCACCCTCCCCGACGCCATCGAGAACATCGACATCGGCGGCCCGACGATGGTCCGTAGCGCCGCGAAGAACCACAAGGATGTCGCCATAGTGGTAAACGCCGGCGACTACGCGTCGGTCATCGACGCGCTGAAGAACGGCGGCCTGACCTATGCCCAGCGTTTCGACCTGGCGCTGAAAGCGTTCGAACACACGGCGGCTTACGACGGCATGATCGCCAACTACCTGGGCGGCATCGATCAGTCGGCCGAAACCCTCACCACCGAAGGCCGCAGCCTCTTCCCGCGCACCTACAGCATGCAGTTCATCAAGTCCCAGGACATGCGCTACGGCGAGAACCCGCACCAACAGGCCGCGTTCTACGTCGAGTCGCCCGACGAGGCCTGCGTGGCCACGGCGCGCCAGCTGCAGGGCAAGGAACTCTCGTTCAACAACGTCGCGGACACTGACGCTGCGCTCGAGTGCGTTAAAAGCTTCGTCAAGCCGGCCTGCGTCATCGTCAAGCACGCCAACCCTTGCGGCGTGGCGGTGGTACCGGACGAGGACGGCGGCATCCGCCAGGCCTACGAACTCGCCTACGCCACAGACAGCGAATCGGCATTCGGCGGCATCATCGCCTTCAACCGCGAACTGGACGGCGAGACCGCCCGCGCCATCGTCGAGCGACAGTTCGTCGAGGTCATCATCGCGCCGACCATTTCCGAAGAAGCGCGCCAGGTCGTGGCCGCCAAGGCCAACGTGCGTCTGCTCGAATGCGGTCATTGGCCCGCCGAGCGTGCCGCCGGCTGGGACTTCAAGCGCGTCAATGGCGGCCTGCTGATACAGAGCCGCGACATCGGCATGATCAGCGAGGCGGACCTGAAGATCGTCACCCAGCGTGCGCCGAGCGAAAAAGAAATCCACGACCTGATTTTCGCCTGGAAAGTGGCCAAGTTCGTCAAATCCAACGCCATCGTCTATGCGAAGAACCGCCAGACTATCGGCGTCGGCGCCGGTCAGATGAGCCGCGTCAACTCGGCCCGCATCGCCGCCATCAAGGCCGAGCATGCCGGCCTGGCCGTTCAAGGTGCGGTGATGGCCTCGGACGCCTTCTTCCCCTTCCGCGACGGCATCGACAATGCGGCCAAGGCCGGCATCTCGGCGGTGATCCAGCCCGGCGGCTCGATGCGCGACGCCGAGGTGATCGCCGCGGCCGACGAGGCCGGCATCGCCATGGTCTTTACCGGCATGCGCCATTTCCGGCATTGACCCCTGGTGGATGGCTTCGGCCATCCACCCTACACGGAACGCCAGACATCGTAGGGTGGATAACGCTTTGCTTATCCACCAACCGGGCCGCAGGCCCGCCTCCTGAAGGAGAATCCCATGAACGTATTGATCATCGGCAGTGGCGGTCGCGAACACGCCTTGGCCTGGAAAGTCGCGCAGGACAAGCGCGTCGAGAAAGTCTTCGTTGCGCCAGGCAATGCCGGCACGGCTACCGAAGCCAAGTGTGAAAACGTCGCCATCGACGTGCTGGCCATCGAACAGCTTGCCGACTTCGCCGAAAAGAATGTGGCACTGACCATCGTCGGCCCCGAAGCCCCGCTGGTCAAAGGCGTCGTCGACCTGTTCCGTGCACGCCGGCTCGCCATCTTCGGCCCTACTGCCGCCGCGGCTCAACTAGAAGGCTCGAAAGCCTTCACCAAGGATTTCCTGGCGCGCCACAACATTCCAACGGCCGACTACCAGAACTTCACCGAGGTCGAGCCGGCACTGGCCTACCTGCGCGAAAAGGGCGCCCCCATCGTGATCAAGGCCGATGGCCTGGCTGCCGGCAAGGGTGTCATCGTCGCCATGAGCCTGGAGGAAGCCGAAGCCGCCGTGCGGGACATGCTCTCGGGCAATGCCTTCGGCGACGCCGGTGCGCGGGTGGTGATCGAAGAGTTTCTCGACGGCGAGGAAGCCAGTTTCATCGTCATGGTCGACGGTGCCAACGTCTTGCCGATGGCCACCAGCCAGGATCACAAGCGCGTCGGCGACGGCGATACCGGCCCGAACACTGGCGGCATGGGCGCTTACTCGCCGGCTCCGGTGGTGACGGACGAGGTCCATCGGCGGGTAATGGACGAAGTGATCTGGCCGACCGTCAAGGGCATGGCCGCCGAAGGCAATGTCTATACCGGCTTTCTCTACGCGGGCCTGATGATCGACACGTCCGGCGCGCCCAAGGTCATCGAGTTCAACTGCCGCTTCGGCGACCCCGAGACGCAGCCGATCATGGTGCGTCTGGAGTCGAGCCTGGTCTTGCTGGTCGAAGCCGCACTGGCGCGGGCACTGGACAAGGTCGAAGCCCGCTGGGACCCGCGCCCGACGGTCGGAGTGGTGCTCGCGGCCGGCGGCTATCCGGGCGACTATGCCAAGGGCGACGTGATCGAAGGGTTGGACGCGGCTGCGGCGCTCGACGGCAAGGTGTTCCATGCCGGTACGGCACTGCGTGACGGCCAGATCGTGACCGCCGGAGGGCGTGTCCTCTGCGCGACGGCCATCGGCAAGAGCGTCGCCGATGCCCAGCAACAAGCCTATCGCCTGGCCGAAAAGATTCGCTGGAACGGCTGTTTCTACCGCAGCGACATCGGCTATCGGGCAATTGCCCGCGAACAGGCGTAGCGCTCGAACAACCGCTCGGCGAAATCAGCGCAAAGGCCGGTGGTAAACCGTCTTTGCGCATTACAGCGCCTTGGGGCCGTGGCTATAATCCGCTGTCACACCCCAGAAGGGACTTCGCCGTGAGCCGGCTTTGGATTGCCATCGGAATCGTTTGCTGCCTGTTGCTGCCGGCCTGGAGCCTTCAGCCGGCGCAAGCTTTTCCGGTACCGCCATCAGCCAGCGCCGGTGACTCGCCGGAAGAGGACAACGGTCCGAACTGGCGCCTGCTGATCGACGAATCCGGGCGCCTGTCCCTGAGCGAGGTTCTGGCCCAACGCAACCTTTTCCAGCGCCTCGATAAAACGTCCTATACCGCTCCCGCCAGCGACAAAGCCATCTGGCTGCAGGTCAGCCTGCACGGCGACGCTGAACCCAACTGGCTGTGGCTGTTCGCACCACGCGTCCAGCAGCTGGATTTCTACCTGCTACGCGACAACCAGCTCGAACAGCATATTCGCACGGGCGAGCAGCAACCCCTGAGCAGCCGCCCGCTGCCTGCCCGCGCCTATCTGTTCTCGCTGCCCAATGACGAGCGCGCGCGCGAAGTCTACGTGCGCATGCAATCGAACCATCCGCTGATGACCTGGTTCCAGGTCATCGACGAAGCCGGGCTGGTCAGTCAGGAAAAGCCGGCCTACCTGTTCGGCGCACTTCTCGGCGCGCTGGCGCTGCTGATGATCCACAACCTGCTGCGCTTCGCCTATACCCTGAGCTACACCTACATCACGCTGGGCCTGTTGCATGGCGCCTTGCTGGTGTGCGCCGCCGCCAACCTCGGGCTATTGGCCGTGTGGGTACCGGAACTGGGCTTCAGCCAATCGCTGATCGCCGACATCTCGGCGTTGGTCGCTTGCCTGGCACTGCTCGCCTTCACGGTGGGCTTTTTCCGCTATCGGCCAAGGCGCTGGGTGAATTGGCTGATCGGTACCGAGTTGTGCACGGTCGCGATCCTCACCCTTGTCATCCTGCTGACCGGCTGGTTCTGGCACAGCTGGCTGATCTATTCGCTGGTGTTGATAGTGGCGATCAGCGTTCCGGCGGTGGCCATTTACCATTGGCGTCAGGGCTACCGTCCCGCACGCCTGGTGGTTGCCGGCATGCTGCTGTTCAATGCGGGCTTCGCCTTTTTCGTTCCGGTGCTGCTCGGCTTCGACCAGCTCAACCCCGGCTGGCTGGTCAGCGGCGTGTTCAGCGTCGCCACCATTGGCGGCATGGTGCTGAGCTTCGCGCTTGTGGAGCGCCAGCGGCATCTCCAGGCCGCCCGACTGTCCCAGCACACCGCAGCTGCGGTGAATACCGCCGAGTTGAAAACCAAGGCCGACTTTCTCGCCAAGATCAGCCATGAGATCCGCACCCCGATGAATGGCGTACTCGGGATGACTGAATTGCTGCTCGGCACCTCGCTCTCGGCCAAACAGCGCGACTATGTACAGACCATTCACAGCGCCGGTAACGAGCTGCTCAACCTGATCAACGAGATCCTCGATATTTCCAAGCTCGAGTCCGGGCAGATCGAACTCGACGATGTGCAATTCGACCTCAACGCTCTGGTAGAGGATTGCCTCGATATCTACCGGGCCAAGGCCGAACAGCTAAAGGTCGAGTTGATCAGCTTCATCCAGCCGCAAGTGCCGCGGGTGATAGCCGGCGACCCGACTCGCCTCCGCCAGACGCTTCTGAGCCTGCTCGACAACGCCTTCAAGCAGACCGACGAGGGCGAGGTACTGCTGGTCGCCGCCATGGACGGATCACCGGATGCTCCGCGCCTGCGCATCACCGTGCAGGACAGCGGGCAACCGCTGGATCAGGCCGAACGCGAAGCCTTGCTCAACGCAGCCCTCAACAGTCGCGACGTGCTCTCGGCGACGCGCTTCAGTGGCCGCCTGGGACTGATCATTGCCCGCCAGCTGGTTGGCCTGATGAATGGCGAGTTCGGCATCCATAGCGGCAGCTCACAGGGCAATACGCTGTGGATCTCCTTGCCGCTGGGCCGAGAGCTCCATCTGCCGCAAAGTACCGATCTCGAGAGCCCCTTACGTGGCGCGCGCCTGCTCGTGGTCGACGACAATGAAACCTGCCGCAAGGTGCTGGTCCAGCAATGCAGCAGCTGGGGCCTGAACGTCAGCGCGGTCGCCTCGGGCAAGGAGGCGCTGGCGCTGCTGCGCACCAAGGCGCACCTTCGCGAATATTTCGATGTGGTCCTCCTGGACCAGGAGATGCCCGGCATGACCGGCATGCAGCTGGCCGCCAAGATAAAGGAAGACCTCAATCTCAACCATGACCTGCTGCTGATCATGCTCACCGGCATCAGCGCCGCGCCGAGCAAAATCATCGCGCGCAATGCCGGTATCAAGCGGATCCTCGCCAAACCGGTAGCCGGCTATACGCTCAAGACCACGCTGGCCGACGAGCTGGCCCAGCGCACCCACGGCTCGCTGCCCCATCAGCAACCGGAGCCGGAGCCGCAGAGCGTGGCGGCCATGGGCGTACCGGACGACTTCCGCATCCTGGTCGCCGAAGATAACAGCATCTCGACAAAGGTCATTCGCGGCATGCTGAACAAGCTCAACGTCAAACCCGACACCGCCAGTAACGGCGAGGAAGCGCTCAAGGCGATTATGGCGCAGCCTTACGACCTCGTCCTGATGGACTGCGAAATGCCGGTACTGGACGGCTTCACCGCCACCGAACGACTACGCGAATGGGAAGCCAGCCAGCAACGCCGGCGTACGCCAGTGGTCGCGCTCACCGCGCACATCCTCAGCGAGCACAAGGAACGTGCCCGCGAGGCCGGCATGGATGGACATATGGCCAAGCCCGTGGAAATGTCGCAACTGCGGGAACTCATCGATTACTGGATCGCGCAGAAGGCCGCCGTAATGTCGCGCTGAGTCTGTTCAGCGCCTGCGCACGTCACTGATCACCAAGCAGCTCTCCGGCTGGGCCGGCATCCTCGACTTGTCGATCCGAAGATCTTGGGCCGGTACGCCATACTCCATCTCCTGCGTCAGCATGCGCAGGGCCTGCTTGAGCAACTCGATAGCCAGCCGCTCACCGGGGCAGCGGTGATTGGTCGCCGCCTCACCACCGCCCTGGGTAATGAAATTGTACGGGCTGCCGTCCCAGCGTTCGAAGCGCTCCGGCTGGAACCTATCGGGATCGCCCCAATTGCGCGGGTCGCGGTTGGTCCCATACAGGTCGAGCATCACCCGGGTCCCCTCGGCGAAGCGGTAGCCCTTCCATTCGAAATCCTTGCGCACCCTGGCGGCCGTGAACGGGAAGAAGGCGTAGAGCCGACGAACTTCCTGAGCGAACAGTTCGAGGTCTTCGTCAGAGCCCTCGGCCAATCGCTGGCGCCAGTCGGGGTTGGCCAGCAATTCGAGCGCCGCGTATACGATAAAGCGCGACACCGCGACCGTCGGGCGCAGCAGGTTGAGCAACTCGACCGCCGCAATCCGCGTATCGAGCCGCTCGCCATCGGCGTCCCGATACGCCGCCACGGCATACAGCGCACTATCGGCCGGGACCGAGAATGTTCCGGAGCGCACCTGCTCGATCAGCGCCCCTGCCCATCGCTCCGCCTCACGGCGTGACTTGCGTGCCTGCCAATGGCGCGCGCCAATCCCGCCGGCGCCGTCGATCATCGCAGCCAGCTGCGCTCGCCTGACCTCGACCTCGTCATCCGCCAACGGCACGGCGGCCCACCGGCATGCGGCCTGGGTGAGAATCCGCTGGGACTCGATCAGCAAGACCACCCGATCGGCCTGGGTCCAGCGCTCGATGGCCGCCTCCCATTGCTCCTGCGCCAACCGCACCATTTCGGCCACGCCATTGGCGTCTAGCAACAACATGAACAGCCGCTTGCGCTGCAGGTGCGCTTCACCATCGAGCCCCTGCACACCGCCGCGCCCGAACAGCGTTTGCTGGAGCATCCGCGGCGCGGCATGGGCGCGCTGGAAAAGCGCCTTGTCATAGAAAAGCCGCGAGGCTTCCTCGCCACTCATGCAGATCGTGTTCTGCATCAGCAGTCGTGTCTGGAACACATCCGTACCTAGCGCGCGGCAGCGATCACTGATGAAGGTGTAGCCTTCCCGCAACAATGCCGTCGAGCTTTCCAGGCTGTCATCACGCGGTATGTCGGTCATTGCCCGCCCCTGAATTCGTCTGAACCTGATTGGTCGACAACAGGCCTCTGGCCTGGGTTGCCGGCAACGGGACAGGAGGTGTTGCGGTACGTTAAAGGAACGAATGGAGCATGCCAGGATCGATTCAAGCATTACTGGCCGATTGCTGTGGCTGCGTGCATGATACGGGCCTTTCTGCCCGTCCCGCTCCACGCCAGCCGAATCACTGGCCGAGGCAAAGGAGCCCACCTGCGTGATGAATTCTCGATGATGAAAAGGAGCGATGCCGCCTGGACCCTCATTGGGCTTGCGGCAGTGCTGTTCTCCAGCTACCTGCTGTATCACGAATTGCGCAACATATCGCTGGCGGAAGTGATGGGCAGCCTTGCCGCCATCGGCCATCGCAACTGGTTGCTCGCCCTTGGCGCCACCCTGGGCGCCTACAGCGCGCTGGCCTGGTACGATCGCATCGCCATGGCTCACCTGGGCAAGCGGATTTCCTGGTGGTTCATCACCTTGTGCTCCTTCACCACCTACGCATTGGCCCATAACATCGGCGCTTCGGTATTCTCCGGCGCGGTAGTGCGCTATCGCGCGTACCGCAGCAAGGGCCTGACGCCCCACGAGATCGGCGTGCTCATCGTGTTCTGCTCGTTGACCTTCGTGCTCGGCACCTTGCTGACCATCGGGATGGTGATGCTGTTGCGCCCGGACCTGCTGAACCGCATCGTCAGCGTCGATCCATGGGTCTCCTACGCCGTCGGCGGCGCGATCCTCGCGCTGGTAGCGCTGTATGTGTTCGGCGCCTGGCGCGAACGCGCGCCCTGGCGCCTCGGCAAATGGCACATCGAATATCCGCGCCTGGCCATCGTGGGCCGGCAGCTGCTAGCCGGCCCGCTGGAGCTGATCTGCGCCGCAGCGATCATCTATTTCGCGCTGCCAGTGGAGCAGAACCCCGGCTACCTGGTGGTGCTGGGCGTGTTCCTCGCCTCGTTCTCCCTGGCCTTGCTGTCCCACGCCCCAGGCGGGCTCGGCGTGCTGGAAGTGACCTTCATCGCCGCACTGCCGGAGCTGCAAACGGCAGACGTCCTGGCAGCGCTGATCGTTTTTCGCTGCCTGTACCTGCTATTGCCGTTCGCACTGGCGATCATGGTGGTGCTAGGCTTCGAGGTCCGTCAGTGGTCACGCAAGCGCGTCGAACTGCCGGGTGATTGAGACGGCGCGCCCATCCGACGAATGTGGTCTAGCGGCGGCAAGACTCGCAGGCGATCATGCCCCTTCAGCCAACTGCCTTGATGATATGACTGACTCTCAGAACGCCCCTGCCCAACATAAACCCCGCCCGCTCATCGACCTGGCGGTCAGTATCCTGATTCCATCGCTCATTCTGATGAAGCTCAGCGGCGAAGAGCGGCTCGGCCCGGATGGCGCGCTGTTGCTGGCCCTCGCCTTTCCACTGGGCTGGGGCGCACTGGAACTGATCCAGTACCGCAAGTTCAACTGGATCGCCTTGCTCGGGCTGGTCAGCGTGCTGCTGACGGGAGGCATCGGCCTGCTGAAGCTCGACCCGCAGTGGCTGGCCATCAAGGAAGCGACGATTCCCGGCATTCTCGGCATCGTCGTGCTGGCCTCGACTCGCACACGCTATCCGCTGATCCGCACCATGCTCTATAACCCGAAGGTGCTCAACGTCGACAAGATCCACCAGCAACTCGAGCGCAACGGCCAGGTCGAGCACTTCGAAACACGCCTGCAGCGCGCCACTTACTGGCTCAGCGGCACGTTTTTCTTCTCATCGTTCATGAATTATGTACTGGCGAAATGGATCGTTCACAGCCCAGCGGGCAGCGAAGCGTTCAATGAGGAGTTGGGACGCATGACGCTACTCAGTTATCCGATGATCGCGATTCCGAGCATGATGATGATGATGGGTATCTTCTACTTTCTTTGGCGAACCATTCACGGGCTCACTGGCCTCAGCCTCGAAGATATCATGGCGACGTCGTCGCAAAAGGAGCCCTTCCAGGGCTGAAGCGAAAAGGCAGCGCCATGACTTCAGGAGAAGCCGTGGCGCAAGCTGGGTCAGAAGATCAGTTTGAAGATCCCGATGACCACGATGAGCCCGATGATGAAAATGATGCCTGCGGTACCGCCAATGAATTTCAGCATGGTGTTCTCCCGGGTAATGAAGGGGCTAATTTTCTGACACCCCTCCCCCCCATCCGTTCGCCCTTTCGCCGGGCAAGACGGTCATCGCCCCCTCAAGACACCCAACCGCATCAGAACCGGAAGCATGTCCAGCGAGCAGGGTGGCTAGACTTTCCGGCTGGGTCTGACCGGCCGCACTCCAACTAAAGCCGGAAGCAAGCACGCTGCCTCCGCTTGGCCAGGCCACCACTTGTGGCGAACCGACCAACGCCACCCGAGCAAAACTCAATCAGGCGCGCGCTCGCCGCTCCATCTGATGGGAGTTGCGCTCGATCTGTGCAAGATGTTGGACCACCTCGGTCAACTCATCACGCCAATCGCGTGTCGGCAGGCCAAAGGTGGACTCGAAACGGGTGCAATCGAGCACTGACCACATGGGCCGTTGCGCCGGTGTCGGGTATTCGCTGGTGGGGATGGCGAAAACCGTCGGCCGGCTCTCCAGTAGGCCTTGCGCTCGTGCCTGCTGAAAGATCTCCACGGCAAAGTCGTACCAAGAGCAGGGGGAGCGCCCACTGTAGTGGTAAAGCCCCCACGGCAACTCACCTTGGCGCTCGTAACGGCGCGCCAGCTCGAGCAGCGTGTCTGCAATGCTACTGGCCTTGGTTGGGCATCCGAACTGATCACAGACCACTGAGAGCTCGTCGCGCTGGGCGCCGACCCGCAGCATGGTTTTGACGAAATTGTGGCCGTGAATGCCGTACACCCAGCTCGTACGCAGAATCACATGCCTAGCCAGACGGTCCTGGATCATGGCTTCACCGGCCAGCTTGCTCGCACCATAGACACCGGTCGGCCCAGTCGTGTCGGTTTCCCTATATGGCGCCTTGGCTTCGCCTGAGAAGACGTAATCGGTGGAGATGTGCAGCAATGCAATGCCGAATTTCTCGGCCACCGCCGCGAGGTTGCCCGGGCCGTCGCGATTTACCGCTTCGGCGAGTGCCTGCTCCGTCTCGGCCGTGTCCACGTTGGTGTATGCGGCCGAATTGATGATCAGCCTCGGCCGGTAGCGCAACACCGCCTGTTCCACCTGATCGGCCTGAGTAATGTCGAGTTGGCTACGGTCGAGACTGATGGCCTCCAGACCGAACATCGGCGCGCGACTGATGATGTCCCGCCCGACCTGCCCATTAGCGCCACATACAAGGATCTTCATTTGTTACCTCAAGTGAATCAGTGAACGTCGATGCGTTGCCTCGACGCCATCAAATCAGGCCGCTTGTGCTGCGGCGCAAGGCTGAGCTCCGGAGGTTATCGAGCGACCATAGCCGGAAAACCCTTTGGACGGGCCGATCCTTCGTCAAGCAACTATTTCGTTGCGACCGGTTCAAGTGCGGCCTTCGGAGCAAGGCCAGGTTCAGGCCAATTGCAAAGGGTTTTGTTCCCGAGTGAAACCCTTAACAGCACCTTTTCTCATCATCGGAACCAAGAAAAATCGCGATGATATCTATATGCCAGCCATTTAATCGTATTTTGCCGGCCTATTTGCGCCTAATCCCCGCCTAATAGCTAATTTTAAGCGACGCTTTAAATCTTCCCAGGGAACGCAACTTACCCTCCCTGTGTTTCTAATTCTTTCTAAAAGTGAAACTCATCGAAATTTGCAGGGCCCAACCTACAAATCCGACACCGTAGGAAGGTACGCATGATCAAGCCTATTGCCTCGCTAATCACCGTCGCGCTGCTCACCGGTTGCGCTGGGCACGTGCAAAACCCGGTCGATCGCGTGACCTTTCGCGACGAACCACTGGTCAAGGACGTACGTGACGGGATGACTCGCGCTCAGGTGCTGTCCCTGGGCGGCGAGCCTTCGACCACGAGTGACAGAGTTGCCAGCCCTGGCACCTGCAATGACTACATCCTCACCCACAACGACGAACAGCAACCTTACTTCGTCAGCTTCGACGCCAATGGGCGCGTTGATGGCAAAGGCTTCCTGACCTGCAGGCAGATGGATGAAAACCAGCGCGCACGTCGCCTGTAGGACGCCGCGCCCCAACAGCACACGATGAGGTACGCATCATGCCCCAAGGTGATAAGAGCAAATACACCGACAAGCAGAAGCGCAAGGCCGAGCACATCGAGGAGAGCTACGAAAGCAAAGGGGTTTCCGATAAAGAAGCCGAAGCCCGTGCCTGGGCGACTGTGAACAAACAATCGGGCGGTGGCGAGCGTAAGGGCGGCTCTGGACAGAAGAAGTCTTCGACCGCCAAAAGCGCCGAGCGTAAGGATTCAGCCCACAGAGCGGCAGACGCGCGCAAAGGCGACTCGCCGAACAAGGGATCGGCCCGCGCCAGCAAATCCGGCAGTACCTCGCTAAGCGACATGACTCGGGATGAGCTCATGAAAAAGGCCAGGGAACGCGACATTTCTGGCCGGTCGAAGATGCGCAAGGACGAGCTGATCCGGGCCCTGAGCTGAGGAATGCCTGTGCAACGTCCAGAACCCGATCCGCGTGACGACGGCTCGCCAGGGCCCGGACACATCCCGTCAAGGGACGATCCTGGCGAGCCGGCTCCCATCGAGGAGCCCAACGAGCCGCCAGCGGCCGGCAAGCGCCGGCCCGGCTAAACTTTCCCTGCCCTTGTCGATCAGATTAGCGAGCCGTGGATCCGTGACCCCGGCACCTAACAGGCAGCGGAGAGACTCCGCAGCGCCGCTACGCCATATTAAGGAGACGCCTGATGAGCTATGTGCAACTGAGCGACAAGAACACACTGCGCGAGCGTGCACGCCAGCATGTCGAGAACGGAGCGGTGACCGAAAGCTACTCGGCCGACCGCGAAACCGTAATCAAACTGCTGAACGAGGCGCTGGCGACCGAGCTGGTCTGCTACCTGCGCTACAAACGCCACTACTATATGGCGACCGGCCTCAAATCCAGCGTTGCTGCCGATGAATTCCTCGAGCATGCCAACGAAGAGCAGGAACATGCCGATCGTCTCGCAGAGCGTATCGTCCAACTGGGCGGCGAACCGGATTTCAACCCCGACAACCTGACCGAGCGCGCGCATGCGCAATATGCCGAGGGCAACGGCCTGCGTGACATGGTGTTCGAAAACCTGGTCGCTGAGCGTATCGCCATCGACAGTTATCGCGAGATCGTTCAGTACATCGGTGACAAGGACCCGACCACCCGCCGCATCTTCGAAGACATTCTGGCGCAGGAAGAAGAGCACGCCGACGATCTGGCCGGCCTGCTGGACGGCATGAACTGATCCGTAAAAGAGCAACGATCCCGCAAAAAAAAAGGCCACCCGAAGGTGGCCTCAAAAGAAAGGAGAGTATTGCTCAGCCGGCCGCAACCGGGCGCATGTAGGAGATCGGTGCGGTCTGCGGATCATCGAAGGTAACCACTTCCCACGCATCCTTCTGGGCCATCAGGGTGCGCAACAGGCGATTATTCAATGCATGTCCGGATTTAAAGCCGCGGAATTCGCCGATCAGACTGTTACCCAAAAGATACAGATCACCAATTGCATCGAGAATCTTATGTTTGACGAACTCGTCCTCGTACCGCAGGCCGTCTTCGTTCAACACACCGTTTTCATCGACAACGATGGCGTTTTCCACACTGCCGCCGAGTGCCAGGTTGTGCGAGCGCAGGAACTCGATATCGCGCATGAACCCGAAGGTTCGCGCACGGCTCACTTCCTTGACGAAGGAGGTGCTCGAGAAATCCACGCTGGCAGTCTGGGTTCGGCCATGGAACACCGGGTGATCGAAATCGATCTCGAAACTTACCTTGAAGCCTTCGAAAGGCAGGAAGGTGGCACGCTTGTCCCCATCTTCGACGGTGACTTCGCGCTTGATCCGGATGAACTTCTTATGGGCGTCCTGCTCCTGGAGACCAGCTGATTGAATCAGGAACACAAAGGGCCCTGCGCTACCGTCCATGATCGGCACTTCAGGCGCTGAAAGCTCGACATAGGCATTGTCGATCCCCAGGCCAGCCATTGCCGACAGCAGATGCTCCACCGTATCGACCTTCACCTCGCCGTTAACCAGCGTGGTCGACATGGTGGTTTCACCGACGTTCTCAGCCCGCGCGGCGATTTCCACTGGCGGATTGAGGTCGGTACGACAGAACACGATTCCGGTGTCCACCGGAGCCGGCTTAAGGGTGAGATAAACCTTCTCACCCGAATGCAAACCGACGCCGGTGGCGCGAATGATGTTCTTCAATGTGCGTTGTCTGATCATGGCTTGGTCGCTAGGCACTAGTTGCGAATGGTTTTCAACAAAACGAAGGCGATCATAGCAGATGCCTACTTTGCTGAACACCAATCAGCGCGATCGCTGTGATTGACTCCTTCAATCAGCCTGACGGCGCAGGAACGCTGGAATATCCAGATAATCCAGATCGTCCTGCGGGTTCATTTTCGCGGCAGTCGCAGCTCCGGCTTGATTACGCATCACGGTCGGGCGCTCCAGGTCGCGGTAGTTCACCGACGACTGCTCGGCACGTTGAGGCTGTGCTGCTGCCGGGGCGGCCATCGCAGCGGTCTGCACCGTATTGTCAACGACCTTGACCGGCTTTTCCATGCGCGGTCCGAGACCGGTGGCGACAACCGTTACGTGCAGCTCGTCGTGCATGTCCGCGTCGATAACTGCGCCTACCTTGACGGTGGCATGCTCCGAAGCGAATGCCTCGATGATTTCACCAACGGCGGCGTATTCGCCCAGCGACAGATCCAGACCGGCCGTGATGTTCACCAGGATGCCGCGGGCACCTTGGAGGTTAACGTCTTCGAGCAGCGGATTGCGGATGGCCGCCTCGGTGGCTTCGCGAGCGCGGTTCGGGCCGCTGGCGCAGCCGGTGCCCATCATCGCCATGCCCATTTCGCCCATGACAGTCTTCACGTCGGCAAAGTCGACGTTCATCAGGCCCGGACGCTGCATGATGTCGGAGATACCGCGGACCGCGCCGGCCAGCACGTCGTCAGCCTTGGCGAAGGCGGACAGCAGGCTCGCATCCTTGCCCAGGATGGTCAGCAGCTTCTCGTTGGGGATGGTGATCAGCGAGTCGACGCACTCGGACAGCGCGCGAATGCCCTCATCGGCCACCTGCATGCGGCGACGCCCTTCGAACGGGAAGGGACGGGTGACCACTGCGACGGTAAGGATGCCCATTTCCTTGGCCACCGAAGCGATGATCGGCGCAGCGCCGGTACCGGTACCACCACCCATGCCGGTAGTGATGAACACCATGTCGGCGCCCTGCAGGACTTCGGCGATACGCTCGCGGTCCTCCATGGCGGCCTGGCGGCCAATTTCCGGATTGGTCCCGGCGCCGAGACCCTTGGTGATGGCCGATCCCAGTTGCAGCACGGAACGGGCTTCGATCTTCTTCAACGCCTGGGCATCGGTGTTGGCGCAGATGAACTCCACGCCTTCGACGCTGTTGCGCACCATGTGGTTGACGGCATTGCCGCCGCCGCCGCCGACGCCGATGACCTTAATCACTGCGCTTTGCGGGGTATGATCTACGAGTTCGAACATGTCCCTCTCTCCTTTCAAGTTTCTAGTTTTGGTGTTGCGGTTGCACTGTTAGAAATTGCCCTGAACCCAGCTCTTGAGCCGTTCCAGAACAGATGGTTTTGATTCGTCGCCGAAATTGCCGAGGCCGGACATGGACACGCCATCGGTCTGCTTTTGCAGCCCGTACAGCAACAGGCCCACACCAGTGGAATAGATGGGGTTACGCACTACGTCGGCCAGGCCCTTGACGTTCTGCGGCACGCCTAGGCGCACCGGCATATGGAAGATTTCCTCGGCCAGCTCGACGGCGCCTTCCATTTTCGAAGTACCGCCTGTGAGGACGATCCCTGCGGGGATCAGATCCTCGTAGCCGCTGCGGCGCAGCTCGGCCTGGATAAGGGTGAAGAGCTCGTCGTAACGCGGCTCCACCACTTCGGCCAAGGCTTGACGCGAGAGTTCCCGCAGCGGACGTTCTCCGACGCTCGGTACTTTGATCGTCTCCCCGGCACCGGCCAACTTGGCCAACGCGCAGGCGTAGCGAACTTTGATTTCCTCGGCGTACTGGGTCGGCGTACGCAACGCCATGGCGATGTCGTTGGTGACCTGATCGCCGGCGATCGGGATCACTGCGGTGTGGCGAATGGCACCTTCGGTGAAGATGCAGATGTCGGTCGTACCGCCACCGATATCCACCAGGCAGACGCCCAACTCCTTTTCGTCGTCGGTCAGCACCGCATGGGCCGAAGCCAATTGCTCGAGGATGATGTCGTCGACTTCCAGCCCGCAGCGGCGTACGCATTTCTCGATGTTCTGCGCCGCGTTAACCGCGCAGGTCACCACGTGCACCTTGGCTTCCAGACGCACGCCGGACATTCCCAGAGGCTCGCGCACGCCCTCCTGGTTATCGATCACGTAATCCTGAGGCAGCGTGTGCAATACACGCTGATCGGAAGGAATCGCGACCGCCTGTGCGGCATCGAGGACACGTTCCAGGTCCGCGGTGCTGACCTCGCGATCGCGGATGGCGACGATGCCATGGGAGTTCAGGCTGCGGATGTGGTTGCCGGCCAGGCCGACGAACGCCGAATGGATGCGGCAGCCAGCCATCAGCTGGGCTTCCTCGACGGCGCGCTGGATCGACTGCACCGTGGACTCGATATTGACCACGACACCCTTCTTCAAACCCCGGGAGGGATGGGTACCGATACCGACGATCTCGATAGCCCCGTCCGGGGTCACCTCACCGACCAGCGCCACCACCTTGGAGGTGCCGATGTCGAGGCCGACGATCATCTTGCCGCTTTGCACACTTGACATGTTCTTCCGTTCCTCAATTCTTCACCGCAACGGTAGGTTCCGTTGCGGTCGGGATGGGCTCGCGCCACGCCACGGCCAGGCCGTTGGAATAACGCAGGTCGATCCGCGCGATGTTCTCGCTCTGCTGCTTGAGCGCCTTTTCGTAAATGGTGATGAATCGGCGCACCTTTTCCACGACGTGATCGCGACCCAGCAGGAGTTCTACCCCCTGCCCGGTCGTCAAGAACCAGCTTCCGCGTTCGCGCAGTTCCAGTCGTGTGATGGAGAAGCCCATCGGACGCAGCATTTGGCTAAGCATCTGGTATTGCTGCATTACCCGTTGCTGAGCGCGTTTCGGACCTTGGAGTTGTGGCAAGTGTCCATAGTTGGCAAGTTCGTTGGGCGCAAAAGCCTCGCCCTTGTTATTGAGCAATGCCTCATCGCCCCAGCGGGCAATCGGCAATTGTTCGTCCAACCGCACCATTACCTGGTCGGGCCAGACGCGTCTTACTTCGGCGTGAGCGATCCAGGGCATCTGCTCAAGGTCGTGGCGCATGGCCTTGAGATCAACCGTGAAAAAGCTCGCCTCGACGAACGGCGCGATGCGGCGCTGGATCGCCTGCTGGCTGACGTAGCCGAGCTCGCCCTGAACGCTGACCTTCGCGATGGGCCGATCCGCATAGGGCAGCAGCATTTGGCTCAGCTCGTAGCCGCCCACCGCCAGACCGGCCAGCAGCACCGGCCACATCACCCGCTTGAGGCCGCTCAGGCTCGGCTTGGGCAGCCGAGCCGAAAGCGGCTCGCGCACCACCAGCCGACTGGCGCCGCGCTGCGCGGGTTTGCGCAGCGGGCTACGGCCGATCGGTTGAGTGTGACGCAGCATGGCGACCATGGATCAGCGCCCCGCCTCTAGGCTGGCGTCGAGAATCGACAACACCAGCTGTTGAAAATCGAGCCCCGCCGCACGCGCAGCCATGGGCACCAGGCTGTGATCGGTCATACCGGGCACAGTGTTCACCTCGAGCAGCCAGAACTGACCGCTGTCGGCATCCTGCATCACGTCGACCCGAGCCCAGCCACGCACTCCCACGGCGTCGCTCGCCTGGGCGCAGAGCGACTTGAGCGCCTGCTCGCTGGCAGCGTCCAGGCCGCAGGGAATGCGGTACTGGGTATCGGAAGCCAGGTACTTGGCGTCGTAGTCATAAAAGGTGTGAGGGGTCCCGAGGCCAATGGGTGGGAGAACCTCGCCCCGTAGCAGGGCAACGGTATATTCCGGGCCCTGGATCCACTGCTCGACCAGCACCTGCGAGTCGTAGGCACTGGCCGCGCGCCAGGCCGCGATCAGCTCGGCGATGCCGCCCACCTTGGCCATGCCGATACTCGAGCCTTCGTGAGCCGGCTTGACGATCAGCGGGAACCCGAGCGCCTGCGCCGCCTGGTGGCAGTCGGCTTCGCTGGCGAGCGCGGCATGACGGGGCGTCGGCAGGCCGAGGCTTTGCCAGACCTGCTTGGTACGCAGTTTGTCCATCGCCAGAGCCGAAGCGAGGATGCCGCTGCCGGTGTAGGGGATTCCTGCGCATTCGAGCAGGCCCTGCATGCTGCCGTCTTCGCCACCACGGCCGTGCAGAACGATAAAGGCGCGGTCGATGCGTTCGCTGGTCAGGCGTTTCAGGAAATCCTCGCCGACATCGATGCCGAATGCATCGACGCCCGCGTCCACCAGTGCGCCCAGCACGGCTTGGCCGGACTTGAGTGAGACCTCGCGCTCGGCGCTGATGCCACCGAAAAGTACAGCGACACGACCGAAGTCGCGCGGGTGGCGGGTCGAATGCAGCGCAGTCATTTTGCTTTCCTTGCGGCGCTGTCAGCCCCGCCAAACAAAGGGTTCTGAATCAATTGCGGCGCAAGGCCACCGATGTCCCCAGCGCCCTGGCAGAGAAGAATGTCACCAGCGCGCAGCAGCGGCTTGACCAGCGGGCCGAGATCGACACCGCGCTCTATATAGATGGGGTCGAGCTGGCCGCGCTGGCGGATGCTGTGGCACAGGTGGCGGCTGTCTGCGCCTGGGATCGGCTCCTCACCGGCGGGATAGACTTCCATCAGCAACAGGACGTTGGCGTCCGCCAGCACCTGGACGAAGTCGTCATAAAGATCACGTGTGCGGGTGTAACGATGGGGCTGATAGACCATCACCAGGCGCCGTTCGGGCCAGCCACCGCGCACCGCGCGGATCACCGCAGCCACTTCGCGCGGATGGTGCCCGTAGTCGTCGACCAGCATCACGCTGCCGCCTTCGACCTGCAGCTCGCCATACACCTGAAAACGACGCCCGACGCCTTCGAAGGCTGAGAGCCCCAGAGCGATGGCTTCGTCGTCGATCCCCTCGTCAGTGGCGATGGCAATGGTTGCCAGCGCGTTGAGCACGTTGTGATTGCCCGGCATGTTCACCGACACGTCGAGCGGCTCGTGACCATCGCGCAGCACAGTGAAGTGAGTGCGCATGCCTTCCTGGCGCACATTGATTGCACGGATGTCGGCGCCTTCGTTGAAGCCATAGGTGGTCACCGGGCGACCGACCTGGGGCAGTATCTCGCTGACCACCGGGTCGTCCACGCAGACGACCGCCAGCCCGTAGAACGGCAGGTTGTGCAGAAACTCGATGAAGGTCTTCTTCAACTTGCCGAAATCGCCGCCGTAGGTGCTCATATGGTCGGCGTCGATATTGGTGACCACAGCCACCATGGGCTGCAGGTGCAGAAAGCTCGCATCGCTTTCGTCGGCTTCGGCGATCAGGTAACGACTGCTGCCGAGCTGGGCGTTGGTCCCGGCCGCGTTCAGTCGCCCACCAATCACGAACGTCGGATCCAGACCGCCGGCGGCGAACACTGAGGCCAGTAGGCTGGTGGTCGTGGTCTTGCCATGGGTACCGGCAACGGCGATGCCGTGGCGATAACGCATCAGCTCGGCCAGCATCTCGGCACGGGGTACGACCGGAATCCGCTGCTCGAGCGCCGTAGCCACTTCGGGGTTGGACTCGTTCACCGCGCTGGAGACCACCAGCACGTCGGCGCCGGCCACATTCCCGGCCTGGTGGCCGATGAAGATGTGCGCCCCAAAGCTTTCGAGCCGCTCGGTCGCCGCCGACACCTTGAGGTCGGAACCGGAAACGTCGTAACCGAGGTTCAGCAAGACCTCTGCGATGCCGCACATGCCGACACCGCCGATACCGACGAAATGGATGCGGCGGATGCGGCGCATCCGGCGGATTTCGGCTTTTACCGCCGCGGGAGATTTAGCCACGAGCCACCTCCAGGCAAATGTCGACAACCGTGCGCGTCGCATCCGGTCGCGCCAGCCGGCGCGCGGTGGCCCCCATGGCCTTGAGTTTTTCCGGCTGCATCATTACCTCGGTCAACTGTGCGGCGAGTAGCGCCGCATCGGTCTTGGCTTGTGGAAGAAGGACGGCGGCGCCCTCGTTGGCCAGATACTGGGCGTTGCGTGTCTGGTGATCGTCGATCGCATGGGGTAGCGGAATCAGGAACGACGGCAGTCCCGCCGCCGCCAGCTCGCTGACCGTCAACGCGCCTGCACGGCAGATCACCAGGTCGGCCCAGGCATAGGCATGCGCCATATCCTTTATGAAAGGGGCTACTTGCGCCTCGACGCCGACGTCGCGGTAGCGCTCGGTAGTCAGGTCCGCATGCTGCTTGCCGGCCTGATGGAAGACCTCCGGGCGCAGCTCCGGCGCCAGCATGGCGAGCGCTGCAGGTACCAGTTTGTTCAGCGGTTCTGCCCCCAGACTGCCGCCGAGCACCAGCAAACGAGGCCGACGGTCGCGCAGCGTCTGACGTGGCGTTTCGAGAAACAGCTCCTCGCGTACCGGATTGCCGGTGGTACGGCGCTTGGGGCCGCTGGCAAAGGTGTCCGGGAAGGCTTCGCACACACGACGGGCGATCGGCGCCAGACTGCGATTGGCGGTACCGGCTACGGCGTTCTGCTCGTGAATCACCAGCGGCGCACCGGCAAGCCTGGCGGCAAGACCACCGGGACCGGTGACATAACCACCCAGGCCCAGCACGCATACCGGTTCCAGCCGGCGCATCAGGCTGCGCGCCTGGAACAACGAGCGCAGCAGCTGGAACGGCGCCTTGAGCAGCGACAGAGCGCCTTTGCCGCGTAGGCCGCTGACATGGATCAGGTGCAGCGGTAGCCCAGCGGCCGGTACCAGCTCGTTCTCGATTCCGCGGGGTGTGCCCAGCCAGTGGACCGCATAACCACGCGCCTGGAATTCCTTGGCGCACGCCAGCGCCGGGAACACGTGGCCCCCGGTGCCGCCAGCCATGATCACCACGTTACCGGCCATGGGCGAGCCCCCCAGCCTTAACATCCTCGGGAAAGTCGTCTTCGCTGAAATCGGCGTCTTCGCTGCCGAGTACCGTGCGGCTTTCCCATTCGATACGCAGCAGCAGCGCCATGCTCAGGCAGGTCACCACCAACGAGCTGCCACCGTAGCTGAGGAACGGCAACGTCAGGCCCTTGGTTGGTAGCAACCCGACGTTCACCCCCACGTTGATCAAGAACTGACCGATCCAGAGAAATGCCAGTCCCCAGGCGACATAGGCGGCGAAGAACTGCTTGGCCTTTTCCGCCCACAGACCGATATACAGCGCGCGGATACCGACGAAACCGAACAGCGCCACGGTCGCCAGTGCGCCGACCATGCCCAGCTCTTCGGCCAGCACCGAGAACACGAAGTCGGTGTGGGCTTCGGGCAGGTAGAACTGCTTCTGAACGCTGTTACCCAGCCCGACGCCGAACCATTCGCCGCGACCGAACGCGATCAGCGCCTGCGTCAACTGGTAGCCGGCACCGTACTGGTCCGCCCAGGGGTCGGTAAAAGTGATCAGGCGCTGCAGGCGGTATTCCTGGGTCTGCACGAGAATGAACACCGCGCCGACCGCAAGCACCACCATCAGGCCGAAACGGAACAGCCCGACACCGCCGAGAAACAACATCGCAGCCGCGGCGCCCATCATCACCACGGTCGCACCGAAGTCGGGTTCCATCAGCAACAGGCCAGCCATCGGCAGCAACACGACGAAAGGCTTGAAGAAACCGGCCCAACTTTCCCGGACCTCCTCCTGACGGCGCACCAGGTAACCCGCGAGGTAGATCACCACGAATAGCTTGGCCAGCTCGGACGGCTGCACGTTGAAGGCGCCAAAACCGATCCAGCGCATCGAACCGTTCACCTCACGGCCAATGCCGGGCACCAGCACCAGTACCAGCAGTACGAAGGCGCCGAGCAGCAGCATCCAGTCCAGACGCTGCCAATTGGCCAGGGGCACCAGAAGGACCAGGCCGGCGACGCCCAAGCCGATCATCAGATACACCAGGTGACGGATCATGTGATAGAGCGCGTTGCCGGCGTTCACCGCGGCAACCTCCGACGACGCCGAGGCGATCATCACCAGTCCCAGGCCGAGCAGCGCCAGGCAGCCAGCCAGCATCGGATAGTCGACGTCCATGAAGCCGCGACGGCTGAAGACGGGGGACGGTGAGTTGAGCAGAGTCTGGAGCATCAGACGAGCGCCTCCACCGCAGCGGCGAACAGGCGACCGCGCTCTTCAAAATTCTTGAACATGTCGAGGCTGGCGCAGGCCGGCGAAAGCAATACCGCATCGCCCTGCTGCGCCTGCTCTGCGGCTTCACGAACCGCCTCATCGAGCGTCTTCACGAATACCAGAGGCACTGCGCCCTTGAGCGTCTCGGCAAGCCGCTCCGCGTCGCGGCCGAGCAGGATCGCACTGCGGCAGAATCGCTCGACCGGTGCCCGTAGCGCGTTGAAGTCGGCACCCTTGCCGTCGCCACCGGCAACCAGCACAAGTTTGCCCTCGATATCCGCACCCAACCCTTCGATGGCGGCCAGCGCCGCGCCGACGTTGGTCGCCTTGGAGTCGTCATAGTAGGAGACTCCGCGGCGTTCGCCGACCCACTGGCAGCGGTGCGGCAGCCCGGTGAACGTACGCAGCGCTTGCAGCATGGGCTCGAAGGGCAAGCCCACCGCGTGGCCCAGCGCAAGGGCCGCAAGCGCATTGGACTGGTTGTGGGCACCGCGCATCTTCAGTTCGCGCACCGGCAGCAGGGCGTCGAACTGGAACGCCAGGTGCTTCTCGCCGCCCTCTTCGATCAGGCCGAAACCTTTGAAATCCGGACGACCGAGGCCGAACGACCAGAGCGGAATGTCTTCGCGAACCAGCGGGCGGCTCAGGCGGTCGTCACGGTTGAACACCACTTGGCGAGCACCGCGAAAAATCCGGTGCTTGGCCTGGTGATAGGCCGGCAGGCCGCTGTAGCGGTCCATGTGGTCTTCGCTGATATTCAGGCAGGTGGCGACTTCAGCGTCCAGCTGATCGGTAGTTTCCAGCTGGAAGCTCGACAGCTCGATGACGTACAGCTCTACAGAATCATCGAGCAGATCCAGTGCAGGCGTGCCCAGGTTGCCGCCCACGGCGACATGGCGCCCCGCGGCGGCAGCCATTTCGCCCACCAGCGTGGTCACGGTGCTCTTGGCATTGGAGCCGGTGATGGCCACGATCGGTGCCTTGGCTTCACGGGCAAACAGCTCGATATCGCCGCTTATCTTCACGCCACGCGCAGCGGCTGCCTGCAGTGCCGGCGTGCTCAGGGCCAGCCCCGGGCTGACCAGCAGTTCGCTGGCGCGGCAGAGGAACTCGACATCCAGTTCGCCGCAGCGAACCTCGACCTGCGGATACTGATTCCTGAGCGTCTCCAGCTCCGGCGGGTTCGCACGCGTGTCGGCGACGGCAAAGGCAAACCCCCGGTGCGCCAGATGGCGAACCAGGGACATGCCGCTCTTGCCGAGACCGACAACGATGCGGAACTGGTCGGAAGCGATCAGCACTCTGGGTTACCTCAGCTTCAATGTGGCAAGACCGACCAGCACCAGGATCACGGTGATGATCCAGAACCGCACGATGACGCGCGGCTCAGGCCAGCCTTTGAGTTCGAAATGGTGGTGAATCGGTGCCATGCGGAACACGCGCTTGCCGGTCAGCTTGAACGAGGCGACCTGGATCATCACCGACAGGGTTTCCATGACGAAGACGCCACCCATGATGAACAGCACGATCTCCTGGCGGACGATCACGGCGATGGTGCCGAGCGCCGCGCCCAGCGCCAGTGCGCCGACGTCGCCCATGAACACCTGTGCCGGATAGGTGTTGAACCAGAGAAAACCAAGCCCCGCACCGATCAGCGCGCCGCTGAACACGATCAGTTCACCGGCGCCAGGCACGTTCGGGATCAGCAGGTATTCGGAGAAATTCGCGTTGCCGGAGAGGTAGCAGAAGATTCCCAAGGCACCGCCCACCATCACCGTCGGCATGATCGCCAGCCCATCCAGGCCATCGGTGAGGTTGACCGCATTGCTCGAGCCGACGATCACGAAGTAGCTCAGCACGATGAAGCCCACGCCCAGCGGGATCTCGATGTTCTTCAAGAGCGGCATGATGAACGTCGTTTCGATCGGGTTTTGCGCGGTGACATAAAGGAAGGTCGCAGCGCCCAGACCAAAGACCGACTGCCAGAAATACTTCCAGCGGCTCGGCAGGCCGCGGGAGTTCTTCTCGATCACCTTGCGGTAATCATCGACCCAGCCGATCGCACCGAACAGCAGTGTCACCGCCAGCACCACCCATACATAGCGGTTCGACAGGTCGGCCCAGAGCAACGTGCTGATCGTGATGGCGCTGAGAATCAGCGCACCGCCCATGGTCGGCGTGCCGGACTTGGACAGGTGCGATTGCGGACCATCATTGCGCACAGCCTGGCCGATCTGGCGGATCTGCAGGGTACGGATCAGCCAGGGACCCATGCACAGCGACAGCACCAGCGCGGTCAGCACGCCGAGAATTCCGCGCAGGGTCAGGTACTGGAAGACCGAGAATCCCTTGTGGAACTGTTGCAGATACTCCGCGAGCAGCAGCAGCATCAATGTTTCTCCCTGGCCGGTGGGCACAGGGCGGCGACGATCTTGTCCATCGCCGCGCTGCGCGAGCCTTTGATTAAAATAGTGGTTGTGCTGCCGCGCTCGGCCTGGAGCGCTTCGATCAGACTGGGCTGGTCGGCGAAATGTCGGCCACCGGCGCCAAAGGCTGCGACTGCGTGGGTCATCAGCGGGCCGATGCCGTAAAGCACGTCCACCTTCCCGGCGGCATACGCGCCGACCTCGCGATGTCCTTCCTCGGCCCATTCGCCCAGCTCACCCATGTCACCGAGCGCCAATACCTTGCGCCCGGAGAACCCCGTGAGCACGTCCACCGCGGCGCACATGGAGGCAGGATTGGCGTTGTAGCTGTCATCGATGACCCGTGCACCGTTAGCGGCGATCTGCGCCACGGCACGTCCCTTGACCGGCTGCAGCTGCTGCAGACCGGCAACGATATGTTCCAGGCTCATGCCCAGAGCATGGGCCGCCGCAGCCGCGGCCAGGGCATTGGCCACGTTGTGGCGGCCGAGCAGGTTCAACTGAACCCGGGCGGACCCCACCGGGCTGAACAGGGTGAAGCTCGGGCAGCCGCGCAGATCGTAGGCAATCGAGCCGGGATAGAAATCAGCCAGCGCGCTTTCCAGTCCGAAGCTCAGCACCCGATGGCCGGCCGCACGCTTTTCCCAGACCGCATAGGCCTTGTCGTCACGGTTGAGGATGGCCACACCGCCGTCGCTCAGCCCTTCGAGAATCTCGCCCTTGGCCTGGACGATCTTTTCCGGGCCACCGAACTCGCCGACATGGGCGGTTCCGGCATTGTTGATCACGCTGACACGCGGCCGGACCAGGCCGACCGTGTAGGCGATCTCGCCCATACGCGACGCGCCAAGTTCGATCACCGCGGCACGATGGTCGGGCGCGAGCTCGAGCAGCGTGAGCGGCACGCCCAGCTCGTTGTTCAGATTGCCGCGCGTCGCCAACACACCGGTTTCGCCAAACGCCGAGCGCAGGATGCTGGCCAGCAGCTCCTTGACGCTGGTCTTGCCGCTCGAACCGGTAATGGCAGCGACCGGGCCTCTGAAACGGTCCCGGTTGAGCGCGCCGAGCTGGCCCAGCGCGAGGCGTGTATCGGCCACGACCAACTGCGGCAGCATAGCGCCCTGGACTTTGCGTTCGACCAGCGCGGCGACGGCGCCACGGGCTGCAACCTGCTCGAGGTAATCGTGCCCGTCGAAACGAGGTCCGGTCAGCGCGACGAACAACTGCCCAGGCTCGATCGCACGGCTGTCGGTGCTGACGGACGAGAATTGCTCATCCTGGCCGACCAGACGCGCCGAAAGCGGCTGCACAAGCTGACTCAAACGCATCGGGTCAAACATTGGCCGCCTCCCAGTTGTCGAGCGCCTTGCGCGCCTGCTCGAGGTCGGAGAAAGGCAGACGCTCACCGTTGATTTCCTGATAGTCCTCGTGACCCTTGCCGGCGAGCAGCACGACGTCGTTCGCCGCGGCGCCAGCGATGATTTCGGCAATCGCACGCTCCCGTCCCGACACGAAGCGGACCGCGCCCGGCCGAGCGAAACCGGCACGAATATCCTCGAGAATCAGCGCAGGGGCTTCGGTGCGTGGATTGTCGTCGGTGACCACCACCTGGTCGGCTAGGCGCTCGGCGATCTTTGCCATGAGCGGCCGCTTGCCGCTGTCACGGGCACCACCGCAGCCGAACAGGCAAAGCAGCTTGCCGCGAGCGTGCGGCCGCAGGGCGTCGAGCACCTTTTCCAAGGCATCTGGCGTATGCGCGTAGTCGACCACCACCAGCGGCTGTTCTCCGCCGCCGAGGCGCTGCATGCGCCCCTCGGGCCCCTGCAGCGCCGGCATGACCTTCAGGACCTCGTCGAGCGGGTAGTTCATTCCGAGCAGCGCACCCACCGCAGCGAGCACATTGCTCAGGTTGAACCGTCCCAGCAGCGGGCTGCGCAGCGCATACTCGCCTTGCGGCGTGACCAGCCGTGCATGGATGCCATCGTCTCCCAGCGTCGCCTCGGGGCAATACAGGTAGGCGGATGCATCTTCCAGGCTGTAACCAATGATGCGCGACTCGTGGGGCGCAGCCGCGAGTTCGCGACCGAACGGATCGTCGAGATTGAGTACACGGCAGCGCAACCCCTGGGTGGCGAACAACTGCGCCTTGGCTTCGCCATAAGCCTGCATGCTGCCGTGATAATCGAGGTGATCGCGCGACAAATTGGTGAACACCGCGACATCGAACTTCAGCGCCGCAACGCGTCCCTGGGCCAGGCCGTGGGACGAGACCTCCATCGCGACCGCGCGCGCTCCACCCTTGCGCAGGTTGGCCAGAGTCGCCTGCACACCGATTGCATCGGGTGTGGTGTGACGTCCTTGCTCCAGCTGCCCATGGAAGCCGGTACCAAGTGTGCCGATAATTCCGCAACGCTCGCCGAGCGCGTCGAGCGCCTGGGCGACGAGCTGGCTGACACTGGTCTTGCCATTGGTGCCCGTCACGCCAACCATGTGCAAGCCACGGCTCGGCTCGCCATAGAAACGTCCGGCGATTGCCGACAGTTGTGCACCGAGCTGACGGACCGGAACCAGTACGGCACCATCGGCCTGCACCGGCTGAGCGCCTTCGGCCTCGTACGCGACGGCCGCCGCGCCGCGTGCGATCGCATCGGCAATGTGGGCGCGGCCGTCCTGCTCGAGACCAGGCACAGCAAGAAACAGATCGCCCGGCAGCACCTTGCGGCTGTCGAGCGTGAGCTCACGTACCAGAACGGCGGTGTCGGCCTGGACCAGCAACTGATTGAGCGGCATGGGCATCAGCTCCGTCCTCCCTTGCGGTCGGTGGCGTCAGCCGTCTGGACCTCGGCAGGCAGATTGTCGGGCGCAATGTTCATCAACCGCAGCGCGCCGGCCATGACTTTGCCGAACACCGGAGCCGAGACCAGACCGCCGTAATAACCGACCTTACTCGGCTCGTCGATGACCACGACCATGGCGATGCGCGGATTGTTGGCTGGCGCGAAGCCCGCGAACAGCGAGCGGTAGGCGTGCTCGGTATAGCCCTTGCTGCCGACGGTCGCCTTGCGCGCCGTGCCACTCTTGCCTGCCACATGGTAGCCCGGCACCTGTGCGCGATGGGCGCCACCCGGCGCCTCGATGACTTGTACGAGCATGCCTTGAATGGTCTTGGCGATGTCCTCAGGGATGACCTGCGAGCCCTCTGGCGCACGGTCGACCCGGACCATCGAAAGGGGCACGTTCCGCCCGTCGTTGGCCAAGGTGGAAAATGCGTGAACCAGCTGAACGGCAGTCACCGAAAGGCCATAGCCATAGGAAAGCGTGGCGGTTTCCGCCTTGCGCCAGTTGCGATGATTCGGCAAGTTGCCGACGCGCTCACCGGGGAATCCGAGCCCGGTGTCCTGGCCGAGACCGACCTGCTGCATCACGTTGTAGATGGCTTCGCCACCGATATCGAAGGCAATCTTGCTCATGCCCACGTTGCTCGACTTGATGAGGATGCCGGTCAGATCCAACGGCCCATCGCTCCGCGAGACGTCGTGGATGGTATACCTGCCGATCTGCAGCGAGCCCGGGTAAACGTCGACCTTGTCGGTGGGTTTCCAGCGGCCGGTCGCCAGCGCCGCGCTCATGGAGATCGGCTTCATGGTCGACCCCGGCTCGAACACATCGATCAGGGCGCGATTGCGCATTGCCGCCGGCTGCAGGTTGCGACGGTTGTTCGGGTTGTAGGTCGGCTGGTTGACCATCGCTAAGACTTCGCCCGTCTTGACGTCGACCATCGCCAGGCTGCCGGCCTTGGCGCCGAACTCAACCAGCGCATTGCGCAACTCGCGGTGTGCCAGGTATTGCAGGCGAAGGTCAATCGAGAGCGATAGCGACTTGCCGGATTTGGCGTTGCTGACCACCTGGACGTCGCGAATCAACCGACCACGGCGATCCTTGAGCACCTGGCGCTTGCCGGGCACGCCGGCCAGCCACTCGTTGTAGGCCAGCTCCATACCTTCGCGGCCACGGTCGTCGATATCGGTGAAGCCAACCACGTGGGCCGCCACTTCGCCGGCCGGATAGAAACGGCGGAACTCTTCCTGGGCATAGACGCCCGGAATCTTGAGATCGATGACTGCCTGTCCCTGCTCGGGTGTCAGGCCGCGCACCAGATACATGAACTCGCGAGAGGCTTGCTGCTCCAGCCGCCGGGCGAGCGTAGCGGAGTCCTGACCCAGCGCCTTTGCGAGCTCAGGCCAGCGCGCGCGTACCGACTGGAGTTCTTTGGGATTGGCCCACAGGGTAGTCACCGGCGTGCTGACCGCCAGCGGTTCGCCGTTACGGTCGGTAATCAGGCCGCGGTGCGCCGGAATCGGGATGTGCCGAACGCTGCGCGCATCACCCTGCCCCTTGAGGAAGCTCTGGTCGAATACCTGCAATTCGACGATGCGCCAGACGATGGCGCCGATCATTAGCGCCAACAGCAGCAGCACCAGGCGAAAACGCCAGGGATAGAGCGCGCCTTCGAGCCTCATCATGGCGCCACCAACTTAACTTCGGCCGGCTCGGGAATGCGCATCTTCAGCTGCTCGCTGGCCAGCGTTTCGATACGACTGTGGGCGGTCCAGGTGCTCTGCTCGAGAATCAGTCGCCCCCACTCGGCCTGCGCCTTGTCACGCACGCTGAGCTCGGTATAGAGCATGTTGAGCAACTGCCGATTCCAGTGCGCGCTGTAGGACACGCAAATCGCGGACACCAATACGCCGATGAACAGCAACAGCATCAGGAAGCGACCCTTGGGCATGGAGCGCAGCGACCGGCTCATCGCAGCTTCTCCGCAACGCGCATCACGGCGCTGCGCGAGCGAGGGTTGGCCTTGACCTCAGCTTCGGATGCGAACTGCGGCTTGCCGAGGAGTTTGAGCCGCGGCTCGAACACTTTGGCAATTACCGGCAGATTGCGCGGCAATTGATCCGCTTCACCCTTGGCGTAACGGCGCATGAACTGTTTGACGATGCGGTCTTCAAGCGAGTGGAAGCTGATCACCACCAGCCGACCGCCTACTTCTAGCGCATCGAATGCGGCCTGCAAGCCCACCTCAAGGTCGCCAAGTTCGTTATTGATGTAGATGCGCAGCCCCTGAAAGGCTCGTGTCGCCGGGTTCTTGCCTTTTTCCCAGGCCGGATTGGCTTCCGTCAGGACCTTGGCCAGGTCAGCGGTGCGCTCGAACGGACGCTCGATGCGGCGCTGCACCACCGCACGTGCCATGCGCTTGGCAAAGCGCTCTTCCCCGTATTCCTTGAAAACGCGGGCTATTTCATCTTCGCTGGCAGTGGCGATCCATTGCGCCGCACTCACGCCGCGGGAAGGATCCATGCGCATGTCGAGCGGCCCGTCATTGAGAAAGCTGAAACCCCGCTCTGGATCGTCGAGCTGCGGCGAGGACACGCCCAGGTCAAGCAGTACGCCGCTTAGCGTCCCACTCCAACCGCGGTGCGCCAGCTCATCGCCAAGCTCGGCAAAGCTTCTCTGCACAACGACAAAGCGGCCGTCCTCGGCCGCCAGTGCTTGCCCCGTAGCGATTGCCTGCGGGTCTTTGTCGAAGCCAAGCAAGCAGCCGTCGGGCCCGAGCCGCCGCAGCAGCGCGCGGCTGTGCCCTCCGCGGCCGAAGGTGCCATCCACGTAGCGACCTTCCGGACGAACGGCCAGCGCCGCGACGGCTTCGTCGAGCAACACGGTGATATGTCGCAGGCTGCTTGTCTGGTTCACAGGATGAGATCACGCATTTCGTCCGGCAGACCGCCGGGTTGTTTGATGGCCGCCAGGTCCGCGTCAGATATCGCGTTCCAATCGTCCTCGTTCCACAGCTGAAACTTGTTGAGCTGACCGACCAGCATGGCGCGCTTGTCCAGCCCCGCGTATTCGCGCAAACGCGGCGGCACGAGCACCCGGCCGCTGCCATCGAGCTCGATATCCACCGCGTTACCAATCAACAGGCGCTGCAGTCGCCGCGCCTCCTCACGCAACGAGGGCAGCTCGCGCAACTTCGCCTCGATGACTTCCCATTCGGGCAGCGGATAAATGCAGAGGCAGCGATCCACGGCGTCGATCGTGACGATCAACTGGCCATCGCAACGCGAAACGAGCTCGTCACGATACCGGCTGGGCATCGCGAGCCGCCCTTTGGCGTCGAGACTGATGGCGTTTGCTCCGCGAAACACGGCTGCTTCCCCTGAATTCAGCTATCCATGCCCATTTTTATCCACTTCGTACCACTTTCTACCACCTGGGCACACTATAGGAATGCGCCTACCCCACCGTCAAGGCACGCTCAGCGGGAAAACCCTTACGGGGCGGCTATTTAGCGAAGCGGTTTGAGACTGTAGGAGTGCTCGTGACGAGCAAAAGAAGGGGAACTGCGAAGCAAAGCGAGGGGTTAACAAGCACAGTTAAAGTAACTTGTTAAGAGTAAGACTTTTTAGGCATTAGAATTGTGGCGAGCACAAGCGAAAGGAAGGGGAGAGTCGATCTGTAAGCCGGGTTCTGTCGAGGACAGCCATTCCTCTACGACAGCCATCACTGACTGCCTCTAGCAACCTACCCGGATCCAGCGCGGGCCACGCCAATGGATCCCTATTTGGTCTTGCTCCAAGTGGGGTTTACCTAGCCACGGACTGTTGCCAGCCGTGCGGTGCGCTCTTACCGCACCTTTTCACCCTTACCGGCGCCGAAGCGCTTAGGCGGTTATTTTCTGTGGCACTTTCCGTAGGCTCACGCCTCCCAGGCGTTACCTGGCACTTTGCCCTATGGAGCCCGGACTTTCCTCCCTCCCATTCCGCAAGCAGAACAAGACAGCGACTGTCCGATCGACTCTCCGCCGACAAGAATACGGGCTAGGCGCACACAGCCGCAACCTATAAGCCATCATTCGGCTACGCCTTGCGCTCCAGAGCCGCCTGATATAACAGATTCTTGCGCACCCCGGTGATTTCGGCGGCCACCGCAGCGGCGCGCTTGAGCGGCAGCTCGGCCAACAGCAGGTCCAATATGCGCAACGCGCCAGCATCCAGGGCATCTTCGCTAGCGGGTGCCTGCCATCCAGCGACGACAAGCACACATTCGCCGCGCTGCTGATTGCTGTCGGCCTTCACCCACCGAACCAGCTCGCCCAACGGCAAGCCCTGCAGCGTCTCGAAGGTCTTGGTCAGCTCACGCCCGAGCACTGCGGGGCGCGCTTCGCCGAACACGTCTGCCATATCCCTCAGGCTGTCGAGAAGGCGATGGGGAGCCTCATAGAAAAGTAATGTGCGCGACTCCTCTCTCAGCGCCTCGAGCCGGGCCCTGCGTCCGGCTACCTTGGCCGGCAGAAACCCTTCGAACGCGAAGCGATCGGATGGCAACCCAGCCGCACTGAGCGCCGCTATCAATGCGCAGGCACCAGGGATCGGTACCACACGGATTCCGGCAGCACGCACCTGGCGCACCAGGTGAAAGCCCGGATCGGAAATCAGCGGTGTCCCGGCATCGGAAATCAGCGCCACGTCACCGCCAGCCAGTAACCGCTCCAGGAAACGCCCTTCGTCACGCTCGTTGTGATCATGGCAAGCAGCCAACGGGGTCGAGATGCCGAAGTGCTGCAGCAGGCGCGACGAGTGCCGCGTGTCTTCGGCCGCGATCAGTGAAACCTCCTTCAATATACGCAACGCCCTGGCACTGATGTCCTCGAGGTTGCCGATCGGCGTGGCGACCACATAGAGCACGCCTGCGGCGGAATTCGCATCAGCTGTCGCAGTCACAGGGCATACCTCGCTAACGGAAACGCGCATTGTAGCCCGTTTCGGGGATGCACCATCGCAGCCCCATAGGGGCTTGGGTACAATCCGCTCACTATTGCTTTCAGGAACCTTCCCATGACGGCCCGTCTGCGCCCGCTCCTCATCCTCTGCCTCGTTGGCCTGCTGTCGGCCTGCGGCAGCAGCCCGACGTCGACCCTTGGCGAATTGCCTCGCACACCCCAGGCATCCACCCAGCAGCTGCTGGAACAGGCCGCCAGCAGCGACGCCGAAAAAGCCGCCCTGCTGCGCCTCACCGCTGCAGATCAGTCGTTCAAGCAGGGCGACCTCGACCGCGCCGCGCAGATTCTTCAACAGGTTCCGATGGACATCCTCAAGCCCGCGCAGCAGATCTTCGCTCGCACGTTGCAGGCCGAACTGGCCTTGGCGAACGGCGATCCGCGTCAGGCGTTGGTGCTTCTGCAACACCCCGCATTCGAGCGGCTTTCCGAACTACCAGTGGACCAGCAGATCCGCAGCCAGCTCGCCCGCGCCGAAGCACTGGAAGGCGACGGCCAGCTGATGGCGGCGGCGCGCGAACGCGTTTTCATCGCCCCGCTACTCGGAGGCCAGGCTGCCGAGCAAAACAACGAAGCGATCTGGGGACTGGTCTCCAGCCTGCCGTCCGAACAACTCGGCGCCGCCGAAGAGCCCGACTTGGCCGGATGGCTGTCGTTGGCCGCCGCGCTCAAGCAGGCCGGCACACTAGGCCAGCAGCAGGCGGCCATCGACAGCTGGCGCGACCAGCACCCCGGCCACCCTGCCGCCCAGCGCCTGCCGGAAGCACTGGTGAAGCTCAGGGAAATGGCCGATCAACCGCTGACTCACATCGGACTGCTATTGCCTACCGATGGCCAACTGGCCTCGGTAGCACGCGCCTTGCGAGACGGGTTCCTCGCCGCGCACCTGCAGGACCGCCAGATGGGCAACACCTCACCGAAGATCGAGCTGTACGACACGGCTCGCTTCCGTTCACTGGATGACTTTTATCAGCAAGCCCAGGCCGATGGCGTTCAGCTGGTCGTCGGCCCGCTGGAAAAGGAGCAGGTCCGCCAGCTTGCCGAGCGCGAGCAACTGCCGATCACCACCCTTGCCCTCAACTACAGCGACGCTGGCCAAAAGACGCCGCCACAGCTGTTCCAGTTCGGCCTTGCTGCCGAGGACGAGGCCCGCGAAGTGGCGCGCCGGGCATGGGCCGACGGCCACCGCAGCGCCATCGCCCTGACACCCCGTGGAGAATGGGGCTCCCGTGTATTGGATGCTTTCCGCCAGACTTGGCTGGACCAGGGCGGCACCCTGCTGGCGGCCGAACCGCTGGCGGAGCCGGTCGAACTGGCCAAGCAGATCGCCGACCTGTTCCAGGTTCGCTCCAACGGCGCGAACGCCGAACCGACGCGTCGGCAGGACGTGGACTTCGTATTCCTGGCCGCAACGCCGCAACAGGCGCAGCAGGTAAAGCCGACGCTGATCTTCCAGTACGCCGGTGACGTGCCGGTCTATGCGACCTCGCATCTTCACGCGGCAACCAACAACCGCACACAGTACCTTGACCTCGACGGTATTCGCTTTGCCGAAACACCCTGGTTACTCGACCCCAGCATCCCGCTGCGTCAACAGGCCGAGCAGCAATGGCCACAAGCGGCCGGAAGCCTGGGCAGGCTTTATGCGATGGGGGCCGATGCCTATCTCCTCGCACCGCGCCTAAGTCAGTTGACGGCGCTACCAGGGATGCGCCTCGAGGGCCTTTCGGGCACTCTCAGCCTGACGCCTGGCCAGCGCGTCGAGCGCGAGTTGCCCTGGGCCGAGTTCCGCGACGGCCAGGTGCAGCGCCTACCCGACAGCCCGGCACAATGAGCGAGGACCGCCAGAGCAGCGGCCGAGCGGCCGAAGCCCTGGCCCTGACGCACCTGAAGCGGAACGGCCTGCGCCTGGTGGCACAGAATTGGCTCTGCCGCAGCGGAGAGCTCGATCTGGTCATGCTCGATGGCGATACAGTAGTATTCGTCGAAGTTCGCTACAGGCGCCACGAGGCCTGGGGTGGCGCTCTGGAAAGCGTCGACGCGCGCAAGCAGCAGAAGCTCATCAAGGCAGCCCAGCTGTTCCTGCAGAAGGAAACGCGCTGGGCCAAGCACCCCTGCCGTTTCGACGTCATCGCCCTCAGTGCCGCCACGCAGCCCAGCGAGCCGAACTGGATTCGCAACGCTTTTGACAGCTGACGCCAGGGCACAGCCGCAGAGACTACACGCCAGCCGCTCCGCTCACCGGCGCTCAGCCCGCTCCGCACGCCACATGAAGGTCAGAATTACCGAATGGATATGCAATCCCGTATTCGCCAGTTGTTCCAAGCCAGCATCGAGACCAAGCAACAGGCAATGGAAGTTCTCGCACCGAGCATCGAGCAGGCCGGCCAGGCGATGGTCAACACCTTGCTCAACGAAGGCAAGATATTGAGCTGTGGCAACGGCGGCTCGGCGGGCGATGCCCAGCACTTTTCCTCCGAGCTGCTCAATCGTTTCGAGCGGGAGCGACCAAGCCTGCCGGCAATCGCCCTGACCACCGACAGCTCCACCCTGACCTCTATCGCCAACGACTATAGCTACAACGAAGTCTTTTCGAAGCAGATCCGCGCCCTCGGTCAGCCTGGTGATGTCCTCTTGGCGATTTCCACCAGCGGCAACTCGGCGAACGTCATTCAGGCCATCCAAGCTGCCCATGACCGTGAGATGCTGGTGATTGCCCTTACCGGTCGAGACGGCGGCGGCATGGCTTCCCTGCTGCTGCCCGAAGACGTGGAAATCCGGGTTCCGGCCAAAGTTACCGCACGCATTCAGGAGGTCCACCTTCTGGCGATCCACTGCCTATGCGATCTGATCGACAATCAACTGTTCGGGAGTGAAGAATGAACCGGAAAACCTTGGGCGCCGCAGCACTCGCCCTTTGCCTCGCCGTGATCGGCGGCTGCAGCTCGGTACTGAACGCGACGCGTGACGAACCGATATCGGACAACCGCGGCACGCGCACCATCGGCAGCAAGATCGACGATTCGCTGATCGAGACCAAGGCCTCGGTGAACATCGCCAAGGCCCATGTCGACTTGGACAAGAACTCGCATATCATCGTTGCGAGCTACAACGGCGTGGTGCTGCTGGCCGGACAAACGCCCCGCGAAGACCTCAAGCAGCTAGCCGAACAGGCGGCTAGCCAGGTGCAGCGCGTGAAGCGCGTGCACAACGAGCTGCAGATACTCCAACCCTCGTCAGCCCTGGCGCGAAGCAATGACACCTGGCTTACCAGCAAGATCAAGGCACAGATGCTGACCGACAGCTCGGTGCCCGGCTCGCGCATCAAGGTCATCACGGAAAACGGGATCGTCTACCTGCTCGGGCTGGTCACCCGCCAGGAAGGCACTCGAGCCACCAATCTGGTTCAGGGCGTTTCCGGCGTTCAGCGCATCGTCAAGCTATTCGAATACATCGACTGAGCCCCTCACGCTGCGCCAGTGAAAAAAACGGCGACCTGATGGTCGCCGTTTTTTTGCTCAAGGCCTACTTAACCACCTTCAGACTGGGGCGTCCGCCCGCACTGGGGCGCGGCCCGCCCGCTGAAGAAGACGAGTCTTCCGGTGCGCCGTCATCGGGCGGCGTGGGCTCGACCTCGAACACCATGCCCTGCCCGTTCTCCCGCGCGTAGATCGCCATCACGGCTGCCGACGGGATATAGAGGCTATGGGGAACCCCACCGAAACGCCCTTCGAAGCTGACGGCCTCGTTATCCATTTGCATCTGACGCACCGCACTGGGCGAGACGTTCAGAACGATCTGTCCGTCGCTGGCGAAACCCGCCGGCACCTGCACGCCAGGATGCTCGGCATGGACCAGCAAGTGAGGCGTGCAATCGTTGTCGACGATCCATTCGTACAGCGCGCGGACCAGATAAGGACGACTTGAATTCATGTGGGCTGCCTCTCTTAGCGCATTCGGCGCTCAACGGCGGAAAGACTGGCCTGGAAGGCCTCGCGAACGAAATTACGCTCCATGTAATCGAGCAGCGGCTTGGCCGCTCGCGGTAGCTCGATACCCAGACTGGGCAAACGCCACAGGATTGGCAACAGGCAGCAATCCACCAGGCTGAGCTCTTCACTGAGAAAATAGGGCTTGTCCGCAAAAACCGGCGACACACCGGTCAGGCTTTCACGAAGCTCCTTGCGCGCCTGCACCTTGGCAGCCTCGACGACACGTCGCTCGAGAATCTGATCGACCAGGCGGCACCAGTCACGCTGAATGCGGTGAACCAGCAAGCGCGTATTGGCGCGCGCCACCGGGTATACGGGCAGCAGCGCGGGATGTGGATAACGCTCCTCGAGGTACTCCATGATTACCGTGGACTCATAGAGCGCCAGATCGCGATCGACGAAGGTCGGAACGCTGGCGTAGGGATTGACCTCGGCGAGCTGCGGTGGGCAGCGCTGCGGATCGACGTCGATGATCTGCGCCTCGACGCCTTTTTCGGCAAGAACCAGGCGCACCCGGTGAGAGTAATGATCGGAGGGATCGGAATAACAGGCCAGCTTGTTGTTCATGGCCATAGGGTCCTTCCTCGCGTATGAATGCATATCGTTGGGCTGGCAGCATGGCCAAACCACGAGTTCCGTGAGCGCGCTCCGCGCGGCTATGCCAGCGGCACCGCCCTTCTCGGAGAGCAGAAAAAACACGCGCGCCCATCAGGCGCGCGCGGTTACAACAGGTACTGCCTGGTTTAATGAACGTCTTTCCAGTACTCACGCTTGAGCAGGTAGGCGAACACGAAGAAGACCGCCAGGAACAACAACACGTAAGTGCCGATGCGCTGGCTTTGCAGCTTGACCGGGTTGGCGGAGTACGCCAGGAAGGTCACCAGGTTCTTCACCGTCTCGTCGTACTCCACCTCGCTTTGCGCTCCGGTGCCAGGCATGACGGTCAACTGGTCACAGGCTTCGTGAGTGATGGGCGTCCCAGTCAGCGGATCGAACTGGCGACGACCATTCTCGACCACCTGAACCTGCTTGCAACCCACCACCTGACGACCTTGCAGCGGCGCCAGCACGTGCGGCATACCGACGTTCGGGAAAACGCGGTTGTTCACACCGTACGGACGGCTCGGGTCTTCGTAGAACGCACGCAGATACGAATACAACCAGTCATTTCCACGAACCCGCGCAACCAGCGTCAGATCCGGCGGCGCAGCGCCGAACCAACCCTTGGCATCGTCCGGACGCATGCCGATCTGCATATGGTCGCCAATCTTGGCGTCATTGAAGATCACGTTCTCCAGCATGATCTCCTCGGGAATACCGAGGTCCGTCGCGACGCGCTCGTACCGCTGGTACTGGGCACTGTGACAACCCATGCAATAGTTGGCGAACGTGCGCAGACCATCCTGCATTGCGGCCTTGTCGGTAAGATCGATATCGACCTTGTCCAGCTCGACGCCATGGCCGCCAGCAGCGAAGGAGAGGACCGGCATCAGCGCGAGAATAAATGCAGCTACTTGCTTTTTCATCAGCCATCCACCCTATCCGGTACTACTTTGGTCTTCTCGAGCTTGGTGTAGAACGGCATCAGGAGGAAGTACGCGAAATAAAGGAACGTACATACCTGGGACAGCAGCGTCCGTCCCGGAGTAGGAGCCAGAACGCCGAGGACGCCGAGAATTACGAACGATACGCAGAAAACCAGCAGCCAGATCTTGCTCATCCAACCCTTGTAGCGCATCGCTTTGACCGGGCTGCGATCCAGCCATGGCAGCACGAACAGCACGGCGATCGCCGCGCCCATCGCGATGACGCCCAGCAACTTGTCAGGTACCGCGCGCAGGATCGCGTAGAACGGCGTGAAGTACCAAACGGGCGCGATGTGCTCTGGCGTCTTGAATGCGTTGGCCGCCTCGAAGTTCGGTTTCTCGAGGAAGTAGCCGCCCATCTCAGGGAAGAAGAACACCACCGCGCAGAAGACGAACAGGAAGACCACCACACCCACGATGTCTTTCACCGTGTAGTAAGGATGGAACGGAATGCCGTCGAGCGGAACGCCTGCCTCGTCCTTGGACTTCTTGATATCGACACCCATCGGGTTGTTCGACCCAACCTCATGCAGCGCCAGGATATGCAACACCACCAGGCCAAGAATGACGATTGGCAAGGCAATCACGTGAAGCGCGAAGAAGCGGTTCAGGGTGATGCCCGAGATCAGATAGTCACCACGGATCCACTGAGTCAGGTCGTCGCCGATCACCGGAATGGCGCCGAACAACGAGATGATCACCTGGGCGCCCCAGTAGGACATCTGCCCCCATGGCAGCAGATAGCCCATGAAGGCTTCGGCCATCAACGCCAAGTAGATCAGCATGCCGAAGATCCACACCAGCTCACGCGGCTTCTGATAGGAGCCGTAGAGGATCCCGCGGAACATGTGCAGATAGACGACGACGAAGAATGCCGAAGCACCGGTCGAATGCAGGTAGCGGATGATCCAGCCGTACTCGACATCACGCATGATGTATTCGACGGAGGCAAAGGCCCCTTCAGCCGACGGCTCGAAGCTCATCGTCAGCCAGATACCGGTGAGGATCTGATTGACCAGAACCAGCAGTGCCAGGGAGCCAAAGAAGTACAGAACGTTGAAGTTCTTGGGCGCGTAATACTTGCTCAGATGGTCTTCCCACATCTTGGTCGCGGGGAAGCGCGCATCGACCCATTCCATGAACTTGCTCATCAGGCGTTCTCCTGGTCCACGCCGATGATGAGAACATCATCCGTCTCGTACGAGTGCGGAGGCACTGGCAGGTTCAAGGGTGCTGGCTGCGATTTGTAGACGCGGCCGGCCATGTCGTATTTGGAGCCGTGGCACGGGCAGAAGTAGCCGCCCTGCCAGTTGGCGCCGAGATCCGCCGGAGCGACTTCCGGGCGGAAGGACGGCGAGCAGCCGAGGTGTGTGCAGAGCCCCACTAGCACCAGCAGTTCGGGCTTGATGGAGCGCGTCTTCGGATCGACGTACTCTGGCTGAACCGACTCCTCGGATTGAGGATCGGCCACTTCAGCCTCGACTTTTTCCAGGCCGCCGAGAATCTCATCGGTCCGACGCACGATAAATACCGGCTGGCCCCGCCATTCGGCCACCAGTTGCTGGCCCGGCTGGATCTTGCCGATATTCACCCTAACCGGCGCACCGGCCGCCTTGGCCTTGGCACTAGGGAACCATGACCCCACGAACGGGACCGCGGCACCCACCGCTCCTGCCGCACCCACCACCGAAGTGGCGGCAACCAGGAAGCGACGCCGGCCAGCATTCACGCCGTCATTGCTCATTCAGTCCTCTCCCATCAGCTTCTTATGGCCTGCCTTAAAGCAGGCATCTACTACGTAAAATCGGGCCGCGAAAAAATTCGCCAAATGGTAAAGAAAACCCCTTCCCCTGACAAGGTAATAGCCAGACACAAACAGCCTGCAAGCCTTTATAAATAAGACATTGAGCGCGCGACATGCTGTCGCATCAATGAATCGAAGGGCAAAAAAAAACGCCCGGATTCGAACGAACCAGGGCGTTTTCTTCGCAAGCGAGATTAACGCTTGGAGTACTGAGGACGCTTACGCGCCTTGCGCAGACCAACTTTCTTACGCTCGACTTCGCGTGCATCGCGAGTCACGAAACCGGCCTTGCGCAGCGCAGGGCGCAGGGTTTCGTCGTATTCCATCAACGCCCGGGTGATTCCGTGACGAATCGCGCCGGCCTGACCGCTCACACCGCCACCCAGAACAGTGACATACACGTCGAACTTTTCGACGGTAGAAGTCAGCTCGAGCGGCTGACGAACGACCATGCGAGCGGTTTCACGCCCGAAGAAGTTGTCCAGCTCGCGGTTGTTGATAGAAATCTTGCCAGTGCCCGGACGCAGGAATACGCGTGCGGTTGCAGTCTTGCGACGGCCAGTGCCGTAATTTTGAGTCGCCGACATAATGAACTATTCCGTTAAATCTTCAGTTCTTGGGGCTGCTGAGCGGTGTGAGGGTGGTTGGCACCCTTGTAGACCTTCAGCTTGCGGTACATGTCGCGACCCAGCGGATTCTTCGGCAGCATGCCCTTGACCGCGGTCTCGATCACACGTTCAGGCGCCTTGGCGATCAACTTTTCAAAGTTGATCGACTTGATGCCACCCGGGAAACCGGAGTGAGAGTAGTACATCTTGTCGGTAGTCTTTGCACCGGTCACGCGCACTTGCTCAGCGTTGATTACGACGATGTAATCGCCAGTATCAACGTGCGGGGTGTATTCCGCCTTGTGCTTGCCACGCAGACGGCTGGCAATTTCGGTAGCCAGACGACCCAGGGTCTGACCAGCAGCGTCGACGACAAACCAGTCGCGCTTGACGGTTTCCGGTTTAGCAGTAAAAGTCTTCATTCGTTATAGCCTCAGGGGCCGCCCTGAAAATAAGACGGCGAATCTTACTGAATAGTGCTCGCCCTGACAAGCAGGGCAGCCGGAAACAGACGCTATCGGGGGCTCGGGTCAGCGCGTCCGCTACGGCGGAGGTTCGGTAGGCTAGGCATCCCCTACCTTCATTTCGCCGGGCTAGGCATCCCCGGCGAGAAGCTGCGCAATTATCCGGATAATCGGCAGAATAGCAACCGCTTTTAAACATCTACTTCATGCAGCTCGCCGCCGCACACCCAGACTTCCAATAGCCTCCCTCTCTGGCGTTCAATGACCCCTACCTTTATCGACACCGCCAAGAGGAGTCACCATGGAATTGCGCAAACTCGGCCGCTCGAACCTGAACGTCAGCTCCCTGTGCCTGGGCACCATGACCTGGGGCGAGCAGAACAGCGAAGCCGAGGCCTTTGTCCAGATCGACCGCGCCAAAGCCGCAGGCATCAACTTCATCGACACCGCAGAGATGTACCCGGTACCGCCGAAGAAGGAAACCTACACCGCCACCGAGCGCATCATTGGCAACTATTTCAAAGCCCGCGGCAACCGCTCCGACTGGATACTGGCCAGCAAGATCGCAGGTCCCGGCAATGGCATCGACTACATTCGCGGCGGCAATCCGAAGATGAACCGCCAGCACATCGCCGCCGCGGTTGATGCCAGCCTCGAGCGCCTGCAGACCGACTGGATCGACCTCTACCAACTGCATTGGCCGGAACGCAGCACCAACTTCTTCGGCCAGCTTGGTTACCGCCACAAGGAACAAGACTTCACACCCCTGCAGGAAACGCTCGAAGCGCTGGAAGAACAAGTCAAAGCTGGCAAGATCCGCCATATCGGCCTGTCCAACGAGACACCCTGGGGCGTCATGACCTACCTGGCGCTGGCCGAAGCCCGGCAATTGCCCCGCGTCGTATCTATCCAGAACCCCTACAACCTCCTCAACCGCACCTTCGAGGTGGGGCTGGCCGAGGTAGCCATTCGCGAACAATGCGGACTGCTCGCCTATTCACCGCTGGCCTTCGGCATGCTGTCGGGCAAGTACGAAGGCGGTGCCCGCCCCGCCAATGCCCGGATCAGCCTGTTCAGCCGCTTCACCCGGTACACCAACCCGCAATCGGAAGCCGCATGCTCGCACTACGTCGCACTTGCCAGGGAGCACGGACTCGACCCCGCACAAATGGCGCTGGCCTTCGTCACCCAGCAACCGTTCGTGACCAGCAATATCATCGGCGCAACCACAATCGAACAATTGGAAAGCAACTTGGCCAGCGCCGAGATCAAGCTATCCGATGAACTGATCGCCGCGATCAACGCCATCCACACCAGCCAACCCAACCCCGCGCCTTAATCAGTTTGTCCCCGCCGGCCCTCGCAACCACCTGACGACCTTTCGTGTCGTAACTGCATAGACAGGTGGTTGCCAGGCCTCAGTTGCCGCTCGCAGCCTGGACATACATATCGGGTGTGCCCCTCATGATTTCCGCTGAACTGCTTTCGGGCTCGTCCCTGCTCACCGGCTGGGTGATCTACTGCTTGGCGCTCAGTTGGGCGGTCATCCGTGCGCCCTGGGTAGAGCTATTCAGCGACACGCGCCGACAACATCTGCTGTTCGGCTCGGTACTGGCGATCTTCCTGCTATGGCTGGTACGCCGGGATTTCGAGTCAGGCTTATCGTTCCATTTCATAGGCCTGACGGCAGTCACCCTGCTGCTCGACTGGCCACTGGCGATTCTTGCAGCCTTTTTGGCTCAACTTGGCCTCATGGTGCTGGGTCACCAGGACCTGGGCGCGATCGGCATGAACGGAATTCTGCTGATCCTGATCCCGGTCGCCGTTACAGAAACGTGCGCCCTGCTTGTGGAGCGCAGGCAACCGAAGAACCTCTTCGTCTATATCTTCTTTTCCGGCTTTTTCCCGGCAGCCCTTGCAGCGCTGTTCTGCATACTGGCATCGCTAGGCGTGCTGCTGCTGGATGGTCGCTACCTTATGCCGCCTTGGCTCGACGACTTCGCCGGCTACATCTGGCTGGTGATGTTCCCAGAGGCTTTCATCAACGGCACAGCTGTCACAGCGCTCGTGGTGTTCTACCCGGACTGGCTGGAAACCTTCAACCGCAGCCGCTACCTGCAGGCGCCCTGGAAAAATCCCTGATCAGTGGCGCTGCGGCGGCAGGTCTTCGGAAAACACCTCGTCTTCCAGCTGATCACCCGGTATGGCATGCGCCTCGGACGCCCAGGCGCCCAAATCGATCAGCTTGCAGCGCTCCGAGCAAAATGGGCGTTGCGGGCTTTGCGGCCCCCACTCGACCGGAGCTCCGCAGGTTGGGCATTCGACCACTGTAGCGTTCACGGCTGACCTCCCCGTAGCGTCAGATAAAAAGAATGCAGGCGTTCGACCTCGGCGTTGAGCCAGGCCAGATCGCGATCATTGACCAATACGTCGTCGGCATGGCGTAGACGCTCCGCTCGCGAAGCCTGGACCTCGAGAATCGCTCGTGCTTGCGCTTCGCTCACCCCGTCACGCTGCATGGTGCGCTGGAGTTGCAGCGCTTCGGGCACATCGATCACCAGGATGCGCTGCGAAATCCGGTGCTGCCCGGACTCCACCAACAATGGCGAAACCAAAATGGCATACGGCGATTCGGCCAGCGACAAGTAGCGAGATATCTCTTCACCAATAAGAGGATGGAGCAAGGCTTCGAGCCATTTGCGCTCCTCGGGGTCCTGGAATACACGCCCCCGCAGCGCGGCGCGGTCCAGGACGCCATCAGCCCGCAATATCTGCTCACCGAAGTGTTCGACGATCCGTTCCAACGCCGGCCGCCCTGGTTCGACCACCCAGCGCGCAGCATGGTCGGCGTCCACCAAGTGAACACCCAACGCGGCAAAGCGCTCGGCCGCCGCGCTCTTACCGCTACCAATGCCGCCGGTCAGTCCAAGAATCCAGGGTTTCATCGATTCAGCGCGCCCACAAAAAGGACGCGCAGTAGTAACGCCTTCGGCTTCGACGTGCAAGCAGAGGGAGACGAAACTCAAAAATGCGACCGATTCAGGGAGTCGGCAGAACTTGCGTCAGTTATTGAAGCCAGCAAACTGCAGGTAGTTCGCCGTGATAACATCGCCCCAGAGCAAGGCGATCCAGCCAGCGATGGCGAGGTAGGGCCCAAAGGGTATCGGCGTGCCCTTCCCCGCTCGCTGAAGGCGCAGCACAATACTGCCCAGCACAGCGCCGACAAGCGACGACAGCAGAATGGTGAGCGGCAAGACCTGCCAGCCTCCCCAAGCACCGAGCATGGCGAGCAACTTGAAATCGCCATAGCCCATCCCCTCCTTGCCGGTCACCAGCTTGAACAGCCAATAGACCGACCAGAGCGCCAGATAGCCTGCAACGGCGCCCCAGACCGCATCCTCGAGGGAAACGAACAGCCCGCCGACATTGACGATCAGGCCCAGCCAGAGCAGCGGCAACACCAGATCATCCGGCAGCAGCTGGTGATCGATGTCGATCAGACTCATTGCCAGCAGGCCCCAGGTCAACAGAAGCATTGCGCCTGCCTGCCAGCCGAAGCCGAAATGCCAGGCGACATAGCCCGAAAGCAACCCGCAAGCCAGCTCTACCAAGGGATAGCGCTTGCTGATCGGCGCCTTGCAACTGGAGCACTTGCCCTTGAGCGCCAACCAGCTGACCAGCGGAATGTTTTCCCAGGAACGGATCTGATGGTTGCAGTGCGGGCAGCGCGAGCGCGGGACGACGATATTGAAGCGTGCGCCCTGCGGCTCGGCAGGCAACTCGAGCACCTCCCGCGCCTGCCGTTGCCAGTCGCGCTGCATCATCAGCGGCAGCCGATGGATGACGACGTTGAGGAAGCTACCGACCAGCAGGCCAAGAACGGCGACACAGAAAACAAAGGCCAGCCCGTGGCTGGCCAGAAGATCAATCAAATCCATAGTTCAGACTACAGAGCCCAGCTGGAAGATTGGCAGGTACATCGCGATGATCAGGCCGCCAATTAACACACCGAGGATTGCCATGATTATGGGCTCCATCAGGGCAGTCAGACCATCCACCATGTTGTCAACTTCAGCCTCGTAAAACGATGCAACCTTTCCAAGCATCTCATCAAGTGCGCCGGACTCCTCACCAATCGCCGTCATCTGAATGGCCATACTAGGAAAAGTACCGGTAGTACGCATCGAGAAGTTCAACTGCATACCCGTAGATACATCGTTTTTGACCTTCATCGTGGCGTTGCGGAACACCACGTTTCCGGTAGCTCCCGCGACGGAGTCCAATGCATCGACAAGTGGCACACCTGCGGCGAATGTCGTAGACAGAGTACGGGCGAAACGAGCGATTGCAGATTTGTAAATAATGTCCCCGACTATTGGTAGCTTCAAAGCCACCCGATCCACCCAGTTACGGAATTTCTCTGAACGTTTATGCGCCTCTCGGTAGCCAAATCCAATTGCAAGCAAAATTATCGCGACAACAAACCACCACTCCTGCAATGCTTCAGAAAGGCCAATCACCATCAGCGTAAACGCGGGCAGTTCAGCGCCAAAGTTGGAAAAGACATCCTGAAACTGAGGCACAACCTTAATAAGCAGGATCGCCGACACGATGAGCGCTACGACCACCACCGCTATGGGGTAATTCATCGCCTTCTTGATCTTGGCCTTCAATGCTTCGGTTTTTTCTTTATAGGTAGCGACGCGATCCAACAAGGTTTCCAACGCGCCAGACTGCTCGCCTGAGTCGACCAAGTTGCAATAGAGATCGTCAAAATATTGCGGTTTTTTGCGGAGCGAAGCCGCAAAACTATTACCCGCCGCCACCTCCTGCTTTAGATCGTCTACGAGCTTGCGCATATTGGGATTATCGAATCCCTCCCCGATAATATCGAAGGACTGCAGCAGCGGCACCCCCGCCTTCATCATCGTCGCCATCTGCCGGGTAAACAAGGCAATGTCCATCGGTTTGATTTTTTTGCCGGCGCTGAATAGCGATACGCTCTTCTTGCGCACCTTCTGGGGATTGATACCCTGCTTGCGCAGCTGCGCCTTGACCAGGGCCGGATTGACACCACTGAGCTCGCCCTTGAGCTTCGCCCCTTTGCGGTCAGTGCCTTCCCAGACAAAAACGCTGTTCTTTATCGCTTTCTGCGCCATGTGTTAGTCCTTGGTCACCCGGTTCACTTCTTCCAGGCTGGTCACGCCCTGCATCGCCTTCAGCAATGCTGAGGTCCGCAGATCGTTGAAGCCGTCTTTGCGCATCTGGGTGGAGATATCGATGGAATTACCGTCTTCCATGATAATGCGCTGCAAAGCGGGCGTGTTTTTAACCACTTCATAAATACCGACACGGCCTTTGTAACCGCCTTTGCAATTTTCGCAGCCGACGGGACCGTAGATTTTGAAAGTGCCAATGGAGGCCTCGGGGAATCCCTCGCGCAGCAACGCATCGCGGGGCACCTCGACTTCCTTCTTGCAGCTGCTGCAGAGCTTGCGCGCGAGTCGCTGAGCGATGATCAGGTTGACCGAGGTAGCGATGTTGAACGCTGGCACGCCCATGTTGCGCAACCGCGTCAGGGTTTCAGCAGCGCTATTGGTGTGCAAAGTCGACATCACCATATGGCCGGTCTGAGCGGCCTTGATTGCAATCTCCGCTGTTTCCAGATCTCGGATCTCGCCCACCATGATGATATCTGGGTCCTGACGGAGGAAAGCACGCAGCGCCTGGGAGAAGTCCATACCCTGCTTCGGGTTTACGTTGACCTGGTTGATACCCTCAAGGTTGATCTCGACCGGATCCTCCGCCGTGGAAATATTCACGTCCACCGTATTAAGGATGTTCAAACCGGTGTATAGCGATACGGTCTTGCCCGAGCCAGTAGGCCCAGTAACCAGAATCATCCCCTGAGGCTGGGACAATGCATTCATATAGAGCTCTTTTTGACTCTCCTCGTAACCCAGCGCGTCGATCCCCATCTGAGCGCTGGAGGGGTCGAGGATCCGCATTACGATTTTCTCGCCCCATAGCGTCGGCAGGGTGTTGACCCGGAAGTCAATGGCCTTGGTCTTGGACAACTTCATCTTGATACGGCCGTCCTGCGGCTTGCGGCGCTCGGAAATATCGAGGCCGGCCATGACCTTCAAGCGAGCCGATATACGCGGCGCCAGCTGAATCGGAGGCCTGGCCACCTCATGCAAAATGCCGTCGGTACGCAGACGCACGCGATAGGCCTTTTCATAGGGTTCGAAATGCAGGTCGGAGGAACCGCCACGGATGGCATCCAGAAGCATTTTATTGACGAAACGGACGACCGGGGCATCATCTGCCTCCCCTCCGGCGTCGTCGCTCTTGGCATCCTCACCGACCGTCTCGACATCGACGCCGTCGAGATCGACATCCCCCAGGTCTTCCAGCCCACTCGACCCATTGTCGAAAAACTTGTCGATCGCATCCCCAAGCTTGTCGTCCTCGACGAGGATCGCTTCGGTAGTAAGCCCTGTGCTGAACTGAACGTCAGTAATCGCCTGGTGGTTGCTTGGGTCAGAAACGCCCAAATAAAGCTTGTTGCCGCGCTTCCAAAGGGGCAACACACGATGCTGGCGCACCAGCTTTTCGCTGACGATATCCTTGGGCTGGTTGTCCTTGTCCAGCACCGAGAGGTCCATGAAGGCGATACCGAACTGTTCGGCGGCCAGCTCCGCGACGTCGCGCCCCTTCGCCATCTTGTTCTGGACGACATAGGTCACCAGCGACAGCTTGTTGCGGACCGCCTGCTGCTGCGCCTGCTGGGCACGCTTTTCGTCGAGAAGCCCGGCCAGGACCATTTGCTTGCCCAAGCCGGATAGGGAAATGTGTTCGCTCATGGAGGCCTCGCGATGGATCAGTGCACGCCTTATAGCGCAGAAGCCGACTCAATCCAAACGCCAACGAGCTGAGTGACCAAAAGTGTCAGTAATGGAGAATTAAGGAAATCGGAATGATTTGAGCCGCCTATGAAAGGCCGCATTTCTTGGGGTTTCGAAAGTTGGCACGGCGACTGCAACACCCTTGGCAGGCTGATGCCTAACCACACCTCCAAGGAGATACACATGAAAGCTCAGATGCAGAAAGGCTTCACTCTTATCGAACTGATGATCGTGGTTGCGATCATTGGGATCCTGGCCGCCATCGCCATTCCGCAATACCAAGACTACGTTGCTCGTTCGCAAGTAACCCGCGTTGTTAGCGAAGTCAGCGCGCTGAAGACCGCAGCCGAAGCTGCCCTGCTGGAGGGCAACGAAATTGTCTCCCTTGATGAGCCGGGCCCTAACCAGGTTGACCTTGGATTTACCCAGTCCAACCTTCTGGAAGACGAGGGCAAAGCGCAAATCGAAATTACTGACGGCACTAGCGACACCCCCACGATTACTGCAGTACTCGGTGGCAATGCCGGTGCATCGGTACGAGGCGCCACTGTAGCCATTAGCCGCAACGAACAAGGCGTTTGGACCTGCGTCACTACCCCAGCGCAAACTAACGGCTGGAAAGACAGCTACGCCCCCAACGGCTGCCCTGTAACTCCGTAACGCAGTAGCTCAGCCTTCATAGGCCAAGCAAAGCAAAGCCCCGCCAGTGATGGTGGGGCTTTTTTTCTGACAGTTATCTCTGCCAGGCCGAGATTTTGCCTGGAGTTGAGCCAATGACATACATGTTACCAATGTCGAAGCGAGCAGCGTCGTGAGTAAAAAATCTACCGAACTTTCAAAAGGATTTACGCTTATCGAGCTGGCTGTGACCGTTTCGATCATAGGAATACTCGCAGCCGCAGCCATCCCTGTTTATCAGGATTATGTGCTGAAAGCGCAGGTTGAACGTGCGCTTGCGGAACTGGGTTCCTACCGAACCCCAATCGAAGCCACACTGGCAGCCGGAAGGCTAGAAGTTACCGACAGCTCTATAGGGTATAGGCCTTCAGATTTGGTAGAGGCTACTGGCGCTACCGTTGCTACGTTCGAGGAGAGCGGAGTAGGTACGCTTCAAGCAACGCTTGCCAACAGGGCGAATTCGTCCATACAAGGCACTACTATCACCCTAACCCGTGATACCAATGGCAGCTGGACGTGCGCCGTCGATGCCTCTTCCGCACCTCGCTGGAAAAACTCATTCTTACCCAAAGGATGCAACTAGCCCGGCAGGTAGCCCTGTAGGGCTGGTGAAACCCGTGCGGTTACCCATCGCCTGATCGGCCACACAAAACCCTGCCCTCACCGGCGGTTTTGTTTTTGCCGGTATGTCCGGACGATGGCGTCGCTGAATACGCTTGGCGGGTTGCACCCGCCCTACGGTTTGGCTCCCTACCGGTTACACCCCCGTTGGGGCCGTAACGCTAAGGTCGAAAACGAAAACGCCCCGCATGGCGGGGCGCAGTTACTCGGTTCCTGCTCAGATCGCGCCGCGCTGGCGAAGCAGTTCGATCACCTTCTTCACACCCTCTTCAAGGGGCACGTCTTCGGTGTCGATGACCACATCAGCCACCTCAGGCTCGTCATACCCAAATGTGACGCCCGGAATATTTTCGCCTCCCGCCGCGTACAACCCCTGCGGATCGCGCTGCTTGCAGGTTTCGGCCGATGCCTTGACGTAAACCGTCAGCAAGCGGTCGTGACCAATCAATGCTTTCGCCTGCTCGCGACCTTCAGCATCCGGCGCAACGAAGGCCGCCAGGGTGATCAGCCCCGCTTCGTTGAACTGACGCGCCACATGCGCAGCACGGCGCCAGTTTTCGGTACGGCCGGCGCGATCTTGCGGCAAGCCTTTGTTCAGGTCGTGGCGCAGGTTCTGGCCGTCGAGCACGTAGACTGCGCGCCCCATGTCGAACAGCTTGCGCTCCACCGCATAGGCGAGCGTGCTCTTGCCGGCGCCCGAAAGGCCGGTGAACAGCACGGTGGCTGGTTGCTGGCCGAAGCGGGCGGCACGCTCTTCGCGGCTGACGTGGGCGAGCGCGCCATGGCTGCCACTGGTGTTCTGGCCGTCCAGCGGGTCGGCGATGATCATGCCGGCGCCGACGGTGCCGTTGGTCAAGCGGTCGATGACGATGAAGGCACCGGTGGTGCGGTTTTGTTCGTAGCCATCGAACGCAACCGGTGCATCGAGGGCGATCTTGACCTTGCCGATCTCGTTCAGCTGCAGGCTGCTGGCCGCGCCGTGCTCGAGGGTGTTCACGTCGACGCGATGGACGATGCTGGCAATCGAGCCAGGCACGTAGCTGGTGGCGCGCTTGATGTCGTATTTCTTGCCCGGAAGCATCGGTTCCTCAGCCATCCACACCAGCATGGCTTCGAAGTTGTCGTCAATGCGCGGGCGGTTGTCGCCGTGTACCAGCATGTCGCCGCGCGAAACGTCGATTTCGTCTTCAAGCGTCAGGGTGACAGCCTCACCCGGCGTCGCCTGCTCCAACTCGCCGTCGAACGTGACGATGGACTTGACCCTGCTGCCCTTCCCCGAGGGAAGGACGACCACTTCGTCGCCCTTGCGCACGACGCCGCTGGCGAGCGTGCCGGCAAACCCCCGGAAGTTGAGGTTCGGCCGGTTCACGTACTGAACCGGGAAGCGCAGGTCGTCGAAATTGCGGTCGCCGGCGATTTCCACCGTTTCGAGAATTTCCATCAGCGCCGGCCCGGTGTACCACGGCGAACGCTCGCTCTTGTTCACGACGTTGTCACCCTTGAGGGCGGACATCGGCACGAAATGCAGCGAGGTCGGCTTGAGCTCAATGCGCTCGGCGAACGACAGGTAATCGGCCCGGATCTGCTCGAAGACCTGCTGGTCGAAGCCGTTCAGGTCCATCTTGTTGATGGCGACCACGATGTGTTTGATGCCCAGCAGCGAGGCGATGAAGCTGTGGCGCTTGGTCTGGGTCTGCACGCCGTAGCGGGCATCGACCAGGATGATCGCCAGGTCGCAGGTGGACGCGCCGGTGGCCATGTTGCGGGTGTACTGCTCATGGCCGGGGGTGTCGGCAATGATGAACTTGCGCTTGGCGGTGGAGAAGTAGCGGTAGGCCACATCGATGGTGATGCCCTGTTCGCGCTCGGCCTGCAGACCGTCGACCAGCAGCGCCAGATCAACCTCATCACCAGTGGTGCCGACCTTTTTCGAATCGCGGGTGATGGCTTCCAGATGATCCTCGTAGATCATCTTGGAGTCGTGCAACAGGCGACCGATCAGCGTGCTCTTGCCGTCGTCTACGTTGCCGCAGGTGAGAAAGCGCAGCAGTTCCTTGCGCTCGTGCTGGGCCAGGTACGCGAGGATGTCCTCGCTGATCAGTTCGGATTGGTGACTCATTCGCTATAGCTCCACGCTGCAGCCGAAGGGTGCAGCTAGCCTGAATTCTGTTTTATCAGCCGATACGGGCACGCCCGCGAGTTCGTTGTCCGCTGGACTTTAGAAATAGCCCTGCCGCTTTTTCTCTTCCATCGAGCCAGCGGCGTCGTGATCGATGACGCGGCCCTGGCGTTCGGAGGTTCGGGTCAGCAGCATCTCCTGGATGATTTCCGGCAGGCTGGTCGCAGTCGATTCCACGGCGCCAGTGAGCGGGTAGCAGCCCAAGGTGCGGAAACGGACCATGCGTTTTTCGATGCGGCCCTTCTCCTCTTCCGAGAGGTGTTCGAGGATGCGCTCGTCATCGATCATGATCAGTGTGCCGTTCTTCTCGATCACCTCGCGCTCGGCGGCGAAGTACAGGGGGACGATGGGGATCTGCTCCAGATAGATGTATTGCCAGATATCCAGCTCGGTCCAGTTCGACAGCGGGAACACCCGGATCGACTCGCCCTTCTTCACATTGCCGTTGTAGACGTTCCACAGTTCGGGGCGCTGGTTTTTCGGATCCCAGCGATGCTTGCTGTCGCGGAACGAATAGACACGTTCCTTGGCGCGGGATTTTTCCTCGTCCCGCCGAGCACCGCCGAACGCGGCGTCGAAGCCGTACTTGTCGAGTGCCTGTTTGAGCCCTTCGGTCTTCATCACATCGGTGTGCTTGGCACTGCCGTAGGTGAAGGGGTTCATGTCCTGAGCCACGCCCTCGGGGTTGATGTGGGTGATCAGGTCCAGGTCCATCTCATCGACCATGCGCTCACGGAAGCGATACATTTCCTGGAACTTCCAGCGCGTATCGACGTGCAGCACCGGGAACGGCAGGCGCCCCGGGAAGAAGGCCTTGCGCGCCAGGTGCAGCATGACCGCCGAATCCTTGCCGATCGAATAGAGCATCACCGGATTGTCGAACTCGGCAGCGACTTCGCGGATGATGTGGATGCTTTCCGCCTCCAGCTGTTTGAGATGCGTCAGTTTGTCGACCATGGCTACTCACGAGGTAAAAAAATGGGCGGCCGGCGGGCCGCGAAACGCCGCACTCTAGCACGGCGAAAAATTCTAATCAGGCCTGTACCTATACCAAAAAGCTCTATGGTTATACCCTTGGCCAGTGCTGGTCACACCGGGTTCGGAATGTCGATGAACAGGTGTTCGATAGCGAAGCGGCGCGCCAGATAATCCCCAAGGGCCTGCACACCGTAGCGTTCCGTCGCATGATGGCCGGCGGCAAAGAAACTGATGCCGTTCTCTCGGGCGATGTGCACGGTCGGCTCGGACGCCTCCCCGGTCAGGTAGGCATCGACCCCGGCAGCCACCGCTTGGTCGATATACCCCTGGGCTGCACCGGTGCACCAGGCGACCCGCCGGATCAGTCCGGAACTCTCGATCATCAGGGGCTCACGGCCGAGCGCCTCATGGAGGCGATGCATGAAATCCATCGGCGTGAGGGGCGAATCCAGCGAGCCAACCAATCCGACCGACTTAGGATTATCGGGCTCCAGCGGCCCCTCGATGGTCAGCTCGAGCAGGCGCGCAAGCTGAACGTTATTGCCCACCTCCGGGTGTACGTCGAGTGGCAGGTGATACGCCAGCAAGCTGATGTCGTGGGTCAGCAGCGTCTTTAACCGGCGCTGCTTCATGCCCACCACGCGAGGATCCTCGTTTTTCCAGAAGTAGCCATGGTGGACGAGGATCACGTCGGCCTCGGCCTCTACCGCCGCGTCGAGCAATGCCTGGCTGGCGGTAACTCCGCTGACGATGCGACGTACCTGCGGTCGCCCCTCGACCTGCAGCCCGTTGGGACAGTAATCGGCGATCCGGGCGGCGTTCAGATAGCGATCCGCCTCGGCGACCAATGTGTTCAACGCGATGGCCATCAATAAATCCTCTTTGACGTGCACGCTGCAATCTTCATGCAGCTTCGTATAATGCCGCCACCTTAAGGGCCGCTCCCACTGCCCGCAACTTACCGGACCTGGACGCAATGACCAACGCCCTGCGTTTTTATGGCTGGCCTCTTGTGGCCGGCGTGCTCGTAGCCTTGCTGATTATCCAGCGCTACCCGCACTGGGTCGGTCTGAGCCCCCACGAATACAGTCTGCACCAAGCACCGCGGACGATCATGCAGCAGCAGGGGCCGCACTCCTATGCCAGCGCGGTCAGCAGCGCCGCGCCGTCGGTTGCCAACCTCTACACCACGAAGATGACCAGCCAGTCCGAACACCCAATGATCAAGGATCCGGTGTTCCGCCGCTTTTTCGGCGAAAGCCTGCCACGCCAGCGACGTATCGAGAACAGTCTGGGTTCGGCGGTGATCATGAGCCCTCAGGGCTATCTGCTGACCAATAATCACGTGACGGCCAACGCGGACCAGATCATCGTGGCGCTCAAGGACGGTCGCGAGACGTTGGCACGCGTGATCGGCAGTGACCCGGAGACCGATCTCGCCGTGCTCAAGATCGATCTGGACAAGCTGCCCGCCATCACCTTGGGACACTCCGACAGTATCCGCATCGGCGACGTAACCCTGGCGATCGGCAACCCGTTCGGCGTCGGCCAGACGGTGACCATGGGCATCATCAGCGCCACCGGACGCAATCAGCTGGGCCTGAACACTTACGAAGACTTCATCCAGACCGACGCGGCGATCAACCGAGGCAACTCTGGCGGCGCGCTAGTCGATGCCAACGGAAATCTGATCGGCATCAACACCGCGATCATTTCCGAGTCCGGCGGCTCACAGGGCATCGGTTTCGCAATCCCGGTCAAGCTGGCACTGGAGGTGATGAAGTCGATCATCGATCACGGCCAGGTGATTCGCGGCTGGCTAGGCGTAGAAGTGCAATCACTGACGCCGGAACTGGCCGAATCCTTTGGCCTCGAAGGACGCCCCGGTATCGTGGTGGCTGGCGTCTATCGCGACGGCCCGGCCGAACGTGCCGGCCTGCAGCCCGGCGACCTGATCCTCAGCATCGACAATGCCAGGGCGGTGGATGGGCGCAGCTCGATGAACCAGGTCGCCCGCGCACGCCCGGGAAACAAGATCGCCATCGAGATTCTGCGCAATAACAAACCGATGACCCTGACCGCCGAGGTAGGAATGCGCCCGGTCATCACCGCCGAGCCCGACAAGCCGGACGAATGACCCGCGCGCGGTCAGCCCTGCCGCCGCAGCAGGACTGACCGGCCTCAGGCCGACAGGATGGAACCCAGGGCGTCGAGCAGTGCCTGATTCTGCTCCGGCGCACCAATGGTGATGCGCAGGAATTGCGCGATCCGCGGCTGCTTGAAGTGGCGCACGATGATGCCCTGCTCGCGCAAGGCCCCCGCTAAGGCTGCCGCATCCCGTTGCGGGTGGCGGGCGAAGATGAAGTTCGCAGCCGAGGGCAGCACCTCGAAGCCCAGCGCCTGCATCCGCTCGACAAGCAATTCGCGGCTCTCTATCACCCGGGTACAGGTCTGCTGAAAGTATTCCCGGTCGGCGAATGCAGCGGCCGCGCCGGCAATCGCGACGCGGTCGAGAGGATAGGAATTGAAGCTGTTCTTGATCCGCTCCAGCGCCTCGATCAGCTCGGGCTGACCAATCGCGAGGCCGACCCGTAGCCCGGCCAGCGACCGGGACTTGGACAGGGTCTGGGTCACCAGCAGATTGGGGTAGCGCTGGACCAGTGCGACGGCCGTCTGGCCGCCAAAATCGATGTAGGCCTCGTCAACCAGTACCACTGAATCCGGATGGGCTTGCAGCAGGCGCTCGATCGCCTCCAGCGGCAGCAGGCAGCCAGTTGGCGCGTTGGGATTGGGGAAGATGATTCCGCCATTGGGGCGGTCGTAATCCTCGATGCGGATCTGGAAGCTTTCATCGAGCGCGATGGGCTCGAAAGGAATACCGTAAAGCCCGCAGTACACGGGATAGAAGCTGTAGCTGATATCCGGGAACAGCAACGGCCGGCCATGCTGGAACAGCCCGTGAAACGCGTGCGCCAACACCTCGTCCGAACCATTGCCGACGAACACGTGGCTGCTGGGCACCTGGTAGAAGTCCGCTACCGCCTGCCTGAGCTGATCGCCGCTCGGGTCGGGATACAGCCGCAGGCCGTCGTCGAGCTGAGCACGCATCGCCTCGAGCGCTTTGGGCGAAGGTCCGTACGGGTTTTCATTGGTGTTGAGTTTGACCAGCCGGGTCAGCTTCGGCTGCTCGCCCGGCACATAGGGCACCAGGTCCTTGACGAAAGGGCTCCAGAATTTGCTCATCCGCCCTTCTCTCCTCGAATGTGGTCGGTTTGCCATAGATCCTCAAGGTGGACAAGAAAAGCGTTGCCACCCTGCGATCTGACTTGTCATTTGCAGCCTGAAGCGTGCCGCTAGCCCTTGATCCGGTATTCCGCGCTGCGCGCATGGGCCGTCAGCGACTCCCCACGAGCGAGCACCGAGGCGACCTTGCCCAGTTCGGAAGCGCCGTCGGCGGAGCAATGAATGATCGACGAGCGCTTCTGAAAGTCGTAGACGCCCAGTGGCGACGAGAAGCGTGCCGTGCCGGAGGTCGGCAGCACGTGGTTCGGCCCGGCGCAGTAATCACCGAGCGCTTCGGCGGTATAACGTCCCATGAAGATCGCGCCGGCATGGCGAATGTGCGGCAGCCACTGCTCAGGGTCGGCGACTGACAGCTCCAGGTGTTCCGGAGCGATGCGGTTGGCCACCTCGACCGCCTGCGCCATGTCCGCCACCTTGATCAGCGCGCCACGCCCTTCGAGCGAGGTGCGGGCGATGGTTTCACGCTCCAGCGTCGGCAACAGCCGCTCGATGCTCGCCGCCACACGGTCGAGGAACGTGGCGTCGGGGCTGACCAGGATCGATTGTGCGTCCTCGTCGTGTTCGGCCTGGGAGAACAGGTCCATGGCGATCCAGTCCGGATCGGTCTGGCCGTCACAGACCACCAGAATCTCGGAGGGTCCGGCGATCATGTCGATGCCGACCTTGCCGAACACGTGGCGCTTGGCGGTGGCCACGTAGATGTTGCCGGGACCGACGATCTTGTCCACCGGCGGTACGCTCTCGGTGCCATACGCCAGCGCTGCGACTGCCTGTGCGCCGCCAATGGTGAAGACACGGTCGACGCCCGCGATCGCCGCGGCAGCCAACACCAGCTCATTGAGCTCACCACGCGGCGTCGGCACCACCATCACCACTTCCGGCACGCCGGCGACCTTCGCGGGGATCGCATTCATCAATACCGAAGAGGGATAGGATGCTTTGCCGCCTGGCACATAGAGCCCGGCACGGTCGAGCGGCGTGACCTTCTGGCCGAGTACCGTGCCGTCGGCTTCGGTGTACTGCCAGGAGTCCTGCTTTTGCTTCTCGTGATAGCTGCGCACCCGTGCAGCGGCCGTTTCCAGCGCAGCACGCTGCTGTGGGGTGATGCGCTCCAGCGCTCGCTCAAGGCGAGCACGCGGCAAAATCAGGTCGGCCATAGACGCGACTTCCAACCCATCGAATCGCTGGGTGTACTCGACCAGCGCCGCATCTCCGCGCTGCCGAACCGCCGCGATGATTTCAAGCACCCGCTGATTGACGCCGTCGTCCGAGACACTTTCCCAGCTGAGCAGATGATCGAGATCCCGTAGGAAATCAGGATCGGCAGCGTCGAGTCGGCGAACAGCGCAGGGATGGGTCATAACGGGCCTCATGGTGGCAGGGCACACGGGTTGGATTATTACGGTGGGCTGGGCGGCCGGTCATGGCTCAGGTACCCGCAAGGGGCAACCAGATTACCAAGCCCGAATCCGGGCCACTCGGTATTTCGGCTATCAAGCGAATAGCGTGAGCGCAAAGTACTGGACTAGCGCGCCTCGACCGCCGTACGCAACGCGTCGATCAGCGCCTGGATACGGGCGTGCTGCATTTTCATCGAGGCCTTGTTGACCACCAGCCGCGAGCTGATCGTGGCGATCAGTTCCTGGGGCTCGAGGCCGTTGGCCTTGAGCGTATTGCCGGTATCTACGACGTCGATGATCTTGTCAGCCAGTCCGACCAGCGGCGCCAGCTCCATCGAGCCATAGAGCTTGATGATGTCGACCTGGCGGCCCTGCTCGGCGTAGTAACGCTTGGCGACGTTGACGAACTTGGTCGCCACCCGCAGGCGCCCCTTGGGCTCAGCTGCGCCGACCTTGCCGGCAGTCATTAGCTTGCAGCGGGCGATCTGCAGGTCGAGCGGCTCGTAGAGACCCTGGCCGCCATACTCCATCAGCACGTCCTTGCCGGCGACGCCGACATCCGCCGCACCATGCTCGACATAGGTCGGCACGTCGGTGGCACGGACGATGAGCAGGCGCACATCGTCCTGAGTGGTGGGGATGATCAGCTTGCGGCTCTTGTCCGGATTCTCGGTCGGCTCGATACCGGCGGCCGCCAACAACGGCAGCGTGTCGTCGAGAATGCGTCCCTTGGACAGGGCGATGGTCAGCATGGCGAATCCTTAGAAAGTACCCGGCGTACGCCGGTCGGTCGCAACCGCGAGCCAGCGGCCGAACAGCCGCCGGCGAGGTCAGGCCGTTAGCCCGGTACCCGGCGAATCTTGGCGCCGAGCAACTGCAGCTTCTCCTCGATGCACTCGTAGCCGCGATCGATGTGGTAGATGCGGTCGATCAGCGTATCGCCCTGGGCGACCAGCCCGGCGATCACCAGGCTCGCCGATGCGCGCAGATCGGTAGCCATCACGGGGGCGCCCTTGAGCTGCGGTACGCCAGTCACGATCGCCGTGTTGCCTTCGACGAGAATCTGCGCACCCATGCGGTTCATTTCATAGACGTGCATGAAGCGGTTTTCGAATACCGTCTCGATGACCGTACCGGTGCCCTCGGCCACTGCGTTCATCGAGATGAACTGGGCCTGCATGTCAGTCGGGAAGGCTGGGTAAGGCGCCGTACGCACGCTGACGGCCTTTGGCCGGTTGCCCTTCATGTTCAGTTCGATCCAGTCGCTGCCGGTATCGATGAAGGCGCCGGCCTCTTCCAGCTTGAGCAGCACGGCTTCGAGGATCGTAGGATCGGTATCCTTGAGCTTCACGCGGCCACCGGTCGCGGCGGCGGCGACCAGGTAGGTCCCGGTCTCGATGCGGTCCGGCATCACGCTGTAGCGACCGCCACCCAGACGCTTGACGCCGTCGATGGTGATGGTCGCGGTGCCGGCACCCGATACCTGTGCCCCCATCGCATTGAGGAAGTTGGCCAGATCGACCACCTCGGGCTCGCGCGCGGCGTTTTCGAGAACGCTGCGACCGTTGGCCAGCGCGGCAGCCATCATGATGTTCTCGGTACCGGTCACGCTGACGGTATCGAAGAAGAAGTGCGCGCCACGCAGGCCGCCGGCGGGCGCCTTGGCCTTGATATAACCACCTTCGACATCGATCTGCGCGCCCATCGCCTCGAGCCCGCGAATGTGCAGGTCGACCGGACGCGAGCCAATGGCGCAACCACCGGGCAGCGCCACTTCAGCTTCACCGAAGCGCGCGACCATCGGGCCGAGCACCAGAATCGACGCACGCATGGTCTTGACCAGCTCATAAGGCGCGACCAGTGTCCGGATGCTGCTGGCATCGACCTCGACGCTGAGCTTTTCGTCGATAACCGGCTGCACGCCCATGCGACCGAACAGTTCGATCATGGTGGTGATGTCGTGCAGGTGTGGCAGGTTGCAGACGGTGACTGGCGTGTCGGCCAGCAGGGTGGCTGCAAGAATCGGCAGCGCTGAGTTCTTGGCACCGGAGACGCGGATCTCGCCATCGAGACGGGAGCCACCGGTAATTAGCAATTTGTCCATGGGTTTCCCATAGCGGGCCAGAGGCCGTCTCGAAGGGAACGCGCAGCCGGTGATTCGGGGGCGCGCGTCCGGGTCTGTTTTCGGATACGCCGAAACGCTGTCAGGCGCGCTGCGCCCAATCGGTACTGCTGAAAAATTTCATGGTCACCGCATGGATGCTGCCATCGGCGATCCAGGGGTTCAGGTGGGCATAGATCTGCTGCTGGCGCTTGACCGGCCCCAGGCCGGCCAGCTTGTCACTGATGACGTTCAGCTGGAAGTTGCAGCCTTCCCCTTCGACTTCCACCTGGACTCCCGGAAGCTTCTCTTCCAGGAAGTTTTTCACTTCTGCAGCCTGCATGTTCAACCTCGATCGGCGACGGACGCGCACGGCCGCCCATCATACAAAAAACCCTGCGAGGTGCACAGCCGATGAAAGTAGGGTCAGACCGAAGCAGGCTCCGCAACGACTTCCTCGAAGACGAGCACTTCGCGCAGACCGTAAACCCCTGCCATCTCACGCATGTCATCGGGTAGCGCGACGATCCTCAGCTGCCTTCCGACCGCCATCGCATCACGCTGATAAGCCAGCAGTAGCGACAGCCCGACGCTGCTGGACTGCTGCACGCCGGAACAATCGATGGTGATCGCTGGAGTCGTCGCCTTGCGGATCAACGCCTGGCCAGCCTGACGCAGCGCCGCTCCACTGCGGTAGTCGAGCACGCCATCGAGCCGCAGCTCGCCCGGCGTGATCTCGGTGATGCGTGCATCACTCATCGCCGGTAGCCTGCTGGCCCGCCTCGGTTTCCCTGGCCTGCGCCACGACCTGAGCCCAACCGTCGATGGTCTTGTCGAGGTCGCCACCGTTGCGCTGCATGCTGTCGGCGAACTGATCACGGAACAGCTTGCCCACATTGATGCCGTTGATGATCACGTTGCGCACGCGCCAGTCGCCACCGACCTTGACCATGGTGTATTGCACCGGATAGACAGTGCCCTGGCGGTCGACCACTTCCATGCCGACGCTGGTCCGCTCCGGATCCTGCTTGCCACTAGCTGGCAGCACACGAATCTGCTGGTTGTCGTACTCGAGCAGGGCGTTGCCATAGAACTGCATCAGACTGCGCTTGAAGTTTTCCTCGAAGCGCTTCATCTGCTCGGGCGAGGCCTGGCGCGAATAGCGTACCGTCATGATGCTGCGCGAAATGCCTTCGGCGTCCACCACCGGCCCGAGGATTCCGTTGAGGGCGTCGTAGAACGCGCCCGGCTCGCTGCGGTATCTGTCCTTGTTTTCCTTCAGATCGGCCAGCAACTCGTCAGTACTTTGCTGGATCACTTGATGGGCACTTGGCGCCGCCAGGGCAACCATCGGCACGCTGGCAAGCAGGACCAGCAAACCACGACGCAAGGCTTTCAGCATGTCGAAACTCCTCATTCTCTATTGACCGAATTCAGCAAAAATTTGCCAATCAGCTCTTCCAGCACCAGCGAGGACTGGGTATCGCGAATGGTGCTGCCATCCACCAACAGCTCGTCATCGCCGCCCACGCTGAGACCGATATATTTTTCACCGAGCAGGCCTGCAGTCAGGATCGAAGCGGTCGAATCCATCGGCAGCATGTCCACGTCCTTGCGCACTTCCATGGTCACGCGACCGGTGAAACTGTCGCGATCCAGGTCGATGGCCGTGACCTTGCCAATGGTGACGCCCGCCATGGTCACCTTGGATCTGACCGTGAGTCCGGCGATATTGTCGAAATAGGCGTAAAGCTTATAGGTATCGGTACCGGAAACGCTCAGCCCGCTGACCCGCAACGACAGCAGCAGCAAGGCCAGCAGCCCGGCCATCAGGAACAGACCGACCCCTATCTCCAGAGTGCGGATTCGCATCAGAAATCTCCAAACATCAACGCAGTCAAAATGAAATCGAGCCCCAGTACCGCCAGGGAGGCGTACACCACGGTCCGGGTAGTCGCTCGGCTGATACCTTCGGAGGTCGGCTCGCAATCGTAGCCCTGGAACACGGCGATCCAAGTCACCACGAGGGCGAACACAACGCTCTTGATCACCCCGTTGAGCACATCGGAGGTGAAGCTCACGCTGTTCTGCATGTTGGCCCAGTAGGACCCTTCATAAACACCCAGCCAGTCCACGGCGACCACCGCGCCCCCCCAGATGCCGACGACACTGAAGATCACCGTCAGCAGCGGCAGCGAGATGAAGCCAGCCCACAGCCGCGGCGCGATGATGTACTTGAGCGGGTCGACACCGATCACCTCCAGGCTCGACAGCTGCTCGGTGGCTTTCATGTTGCCGATCTCGGCCGCCAGCGCAGAACCCGCGCGCCCAGCGAACAGCAGCGCCGTGACCACCGGCCCGAGTTCGCGCAACAGGGTCAGGGCAACCATCTGCCCGACGGCCTGCTCCGAACCATAGCTGGCGAGGATGCTGTAGCCCTGCAGCGCCAGCACCATGCCGATGAAGATGCCCGACACCACCACGATCGCGAGCGACAACACGCCAACCGAGTACAACTGGCGAACCAGCAACTCCAACGAATTGTTGAGCCCGCCGCGACCGAACAGGGCATGCCCCATGAACAGCGTCGAACGCCCCAGCGCGGCCAGAACGTCGAGACCGGCACGCCCGAACAGCCCGACCCGGTCGAGCAGAGAATGCTTACGCATCGGCACCTCCGAGCAGGTCATCGGCGTAACCCGACGCAGGATAATGGAAGGGCACCGGCCCATCGGCCAGCCCCTGCATGAACTGGGCGATTCGCGGATCGTTCGAGTGTTTCAATTCCTCAGGCGAACCCTGCCCCAGCACCTGGCCGTCCCCCACCACATAGATGTGATCGGCGATGCTGGCGGTCTCGGCCAAATCGTGGGACACCACGATGCTGGTGATGCCCAACGCATCGTTGATCAGGCGGATCAGCCGCACCAGCACGCCCATGGCGATGGGGTCCTGCCCGGCGAAGGGTTCGTCATACATCAATATCTGCGGATCCAGCGCGATCGCACGAGCCAGCGCGACGCGGCGCTTCATGCCTCCCGACAGCTCGTCCGGCATCAACTCCACGGCGCCACGCAGGCCAACCGCCTGTAGCTTCATCAGCACGATGTCGCGAATCATCTCGTCCGGCAGCTTGGTATGGACCCGCAGCGGAAACGCGACGTTCTCGAACACGTCCAGATCGGTGAACAGCGCGCCGCTCTGGAACAACACGCCCATGTGCCTGCGCATCTCGAACAGCTCGCTGCGCGACAATGCCGGCAGATTCCGCCCAGCGACCCACACCTCGCCGGATGTCGGCATCAATTGCGCGGCGATCAGACGCAGCAACGTGGTCTTGCCGCAGCCGGACGGCCCCATGATGGCCGTCACCTTGCCCCGCGGAATGGCGATATCGACATTATTGAAAATGCTGCGCTCGCCGCGCTTGAAGGTGACGCCCTTCAGCTCGACGGCAATATCATTGGCAGCGCTCATCTAATCTCCTTGCATGCAGCCTGCAGAACAGACGATCTCCGCCGGCTTGGAGATACTGTTGCGCGCGACCTTTTTCGGGCGCGAACTATAGCACCGCGCCCGGAACGCCCCAAACGTGGAGCGTGTCGCCAGATTACAGATACGACTTTCGTTCAGGGCCGGTTCAGCTTGGGTTCGGCCCTGGAATCGCTGCCAACACCGCGTTTTCGATGAGCGGCGCTCGCTTTGTCGCTATAATCCCGCGTTTTAGCCAGACCTTCGCATCATGACGAGCCAGAGCAGCCAACTGATCGACACCGCCCAGCGCACCATTCGCCTAGAACTCGAGGCGGTAGAGCAGCTAAAGAACCGCATCGACGACAACTTCGTGCGCGCCTGTGAGTTGATCCTGGCCAGCAAGGGTCGCGTCGTGGTGGTCGGCATGGGCAAGTCCGGCCACATCGGCAACAAGATCGCCGCAACGCTGGCCAGCACCGGCACCACCGCCTTTTTCGTCCATCCGGCCGAAGCGAGCCATGGCGACATGGGTATGATCACCCGCGATGATGTGGTCCTGGCCTTGTCGAACTCGGGCAGCACCAGCGAGATCGTCACCCTGCTGCCGTTGATCAAACGCCTCGGGATCACCCTGATCAGCATGACTGGCAACCCCGAGTCCGTGCTCGCCAAGGCGGCAGCGGTCAACCTCGACGCCAGCGTCTCGATCGAGGCCTGCCCACTCAATCTCGCCCCGACCTCCTCTACAACCGCCTGCCTGGTGCTCGGCGACGCCCTGGCGATCGCCCTGCTCGAAGCCCGCGGATTCACCGCCGAAGACTTTGCCTTCTCCCATCCCGGCGGCGCACTGGGTCGACGCCTGCTGCTCAAGGTCGAGCACGTCATGCACAGCGGTGAGCGCCTGCCCCAGGTCAAGCGCGGCACATCGGTACGCGACGCGCTGCTGGAAATGACCGAAAAAGGGCTGGGCATGACCGTCGTGCTCGAAGAGGACGGCCGCCTCGCCGGGGTGTTCACCGATGGCGATCTGCGCCGAACCCTGGACAAGGGTATCGACGTGCGCCAGGCCCGCATCGATGAAGTCATGACCATGCACGGCAAGACCGCCCGCGCCGACATGCTCGCCGCCGAGGCACTGAAGATCATGGAAGACCATAAGATCAGCGCACTGGTGGTCGTCGACGAGGCGGATCGGCCCACCGGCGCGCTCAACATGCATGACCTGCTGCGCGCGGGGGTCATGTGATGGATGCCGCCCTGCTGCAACGCGCCGCCGGTGTACGCCTGGCCATTTTCGACGTCGACGGCGTGCTCACCGACGGCAAGCTGTATTTCCTCGTCGACGGCAGTGAGTTCAAGACCTTCAACACCCTCGACGGGCATGGCATCAAGATGCTGATCAACTCCGGCGTACGCACCGCGATCATCAGCGGGCGCAAGACACCGGTAGTCGAGCGTCGCGCTCAGAATCTCGGCATTCAGCACCTGTACCAGGGGCGCGAAGATAAACTCGTGGTGCTCGATGAACTGCTCGCCGAACTGGGGCTTGGCTACGCTGACGTCGCCTACCTGGGGGACGACCTGCCGGATCTGCCGGTCATGCGTCGCGTCGGCCTTGGAATGGCGGTCGCGAGCGCCGACGGCTTCGTTCGTCAGCATGCCCACGGCGTCACCCAGGCCCGGGGCGGTGAAGGCGCGGCGAGGGAGTTCTGCGAACTGATCATGCGCGCCCAAGGCACGCTCGAAGCGGCCCAGGCAGCTTATCTATAGGGGTTCAGCATGCTGCGCAAACTTCGCCTTCCCGTCGGCCTCGCCCTGATTGCAGCCGTACTGGTCGCTGTGGGTTACTGGAACATCCGTCCGGAAACCTTCATGCAGTCACCACCGGTAGCCAACACCGAAGAGCCCGAGGTTGACTTCTATGTCGTCAACTCGCGCACCGTGCAGTATCAGCCCGACGGCAACCGTCATTACGAGCTGACCGCCGACCGGGTCGAACACATCAAGGCCAGCGATATCAGCCTGCTCACTCGCCCGGATCTGAACCTCTACCGCGGCAGCGACTTGCCCTGGCACGTGCGCAGCGACCGGGGAGAAGTGTCACCGGAAGGTACCGAGGTTGAATTGATCGACAACGTGCGGGTCGAACGCACCGACGAAAAAGGCCGGCCGACGATCCTGACCACCAGCAGGATGACGGTATTGCCGGATGAGCAATATGCGCAGACCGAGCAAGCCGTTAGAATCGAAGCCGCCAACGGGGTCACCACGGCGACCGGTATGAAAGCGTATTTGAATGACGGCAGGATGCTCCTGTTGTCCAACGTAAGAGGCCAGCATGAGGTTCGTTAAACCCCTTTCCCTTCTCAGCCTGGCGGCGGCTCTGCTGGCCAGCACGAACCTCTGGGCACTGCCCGAAGACCGCAACCAGCCGATCCGCGTTCAGGCCGACAGCGCCGAGCTCGATGATCGCCAGGGCGTGGCCGTCTACCGTGGCGACGTGGTCATCACCCAGGGCTCGATGAAGATCACCGGCAATACCGTTACCATCACCCAGAACCAGAACGGCGACGTCGAGGTGTTTACCGCCGTCGGCAGACCGGCCTATTACGAGCAGAAGCCGGCCGCCGACAAGCAGATCGTGCAGGCCTACGGCCTGACCATTCAGTATTTCGCCAGCAACGAGCGCATCGTACTGCTCGACCAGGCGCGCGTGGTTCAGGAAGGCAACACCTTCGAAGGCGAGAAAATCGTCTATGACACGCAGCGCCAGATCGTCAATGCCGGCCGCGCCAGCGGTGCCGAAGTCTCCACGCCTCGCCCGCGGGTAGACATGGTCATCCAGCCGCGCAAGCGTGAACAGGCGGCGGAGCAAAGCGAGTAATGGCGACTCTCAAAGCCCAGCATCTGGCCAAGAGCTACAAGAAGCGACAAGTCGTGCGCGATGTCAGTCTGTCCATCGAAAGCGGGCAGATCGTCGGCCTGCTGGGCCCCAACGGGGCCGGCAAGACCACCTGCTTCTACATGATCGTAGGGCTGGTCAACGCCGATCAGGGCCGCGTCATGATCGACGACCAGGACCTCACCCACCTATCCATGCACGGCCGCGCGCGCGCCGGGATCGGCTACCTGCCCCAGGAAGCCTCGATCTTTCGCAAGCTGAGCGTCGCGGACAACATCATGGCCATTCTCGAGACCCGCAAGGATCTCGACCGCAGCGGTCGCCAGCAGGCGCTCGAATCACTGCTGCAGGAATTTCACATCAGCCACATCCGCGATAGCCTGGGCATGAGCCTGTCGGGCGGCGAGCGGCGCCGCGTGGAAATCGCTCGCGCGCTGGCGACTGCGCCGAAATTCATCTTGCTCGACGAGCCCTTCGCCGGCGTCGACCCCATCTCGGTCGGCGACATCAAGCAGATCATCCATCACCTCAAGGCCAAGGGCATTGGCGTCCTGATCACCGATCACAACGTCCGTGAAACGCTGGATATCTGCGAAGTGGCCTATATCGTCAGCGAAGGCCAACTGATCGCCGAAGGCGACTCGAACGCAATCCTCGCCAATCAACTGGTCAAGGAAGTGTATCTGGGGCACGAATTCCGCCTGTGATGGCGGTTTTTTTGCTGGCCTTCGGATTCGGGTCTAGGCAAAGCCTTCATAACCGGGCATATAATTTGCTTTCTGTCGGCGCCCCGGGCGCTCGTGAAGTCGGAACAGGCGCCGCCGTGCCAGCACTCAAGGTTTAAAGTCCTCTGCCATGAAACCTTCGCTAGTCCTGAAGATGGGCCAGCAGCTGACGATGACTCCTCAGCTGCAACAAGCCATACGATTGCTCCAGCTCTCCACCCTGGATTTGCAGCAGGAAATTCAGGAAGCGCTGGAATCCAATCCCATGCTCGAACGCCAAGAAGAAGGCGACGACTTCGACAGCCCCGACCCGATGGCCGACGGCGCCGAGAAAACCACCGAGAACACTACCGAGACACGCCAGGAAACAACCTACGAGGAGACCATCAACACGGTCGAAAACCTCGAGGAGGGCGAATGGAGTGAGCGGATTCCCAACGAGCTGCCGGTGGACACCGCCTGGGAAGACGTCTATCAGACCAGCGCCAGCAGCCTGCCCAGCAACGATGACGACGAGTGGGACTTCACGGCTCGCACCTCCGCCGGCGAAAGCCTGCAGACCCACCTGCTCTGGCAGTTGAACCTGGCGCCGATGAGCGACACCGACCGGCTGATCGCCGTCACCCTGATCGACTGCATCAACAACCAGGGCTATCTCGAAGAATCGCTGCAGGAAGTCCTCGACTCGCTCGACCCGGAACTGGAAGTCGAACTCGATGAAGTCGAAGTGGTGCTGCGCCGCATCCAGCAGTTCGAACCGGCCGGCGTCGGTGCGCGTGACCTGCGCGAATGCCTGCTGCTGCAGCTACGCCAGCTGTCCGCCAAGACGCCCTGGCTGAGCGAGGCGCAGCGATTGGTGAGCGATCATCTCGACGTACTCGGCAGCCGGGACTACAGCCTGCTGATGCGCAAGATGAAGCTCAAGGAAGACGAGCTGCGCCAAATCATCGAACTGATCCAGAGTCTCAATCCGCGGCCTGGCTCGCAGATCGAGGCAAGCGAACCCGAATACGTGGTGCCCGACGTGATCGTGCGCAAGCACAACGACCGCTGGATCGTCGAACTGAACCAGGAAGCGGTGCCGCGGCTGCGGGTCAACGCCCAGTATGCAGGCTTCGTCAAACGCGCCGACTCCAGCGCCGACAACACCTTCATGCGCAACCAGCTGCAAGAGGCGCGCTGGTTCATCAAGAGTCTGCAGAGCCGCAACGAGACGCTGATGAAGGTTGCCACCCAGATCGTCGAGCACCAGCGCGGCTTCCTCGACTATGGCGACGAGGCCATGAAACCGCTGGTGCTGCACGACATTGCCGAAGCCGTCGGCATGCACGAGTCGACCATTTCACGCGTGACCACACAGAAGTACATGCACACCCCGCGTGGCATTTACGAACTCAAGTATTTCTTCTCCAGTCATGTGAGCACCTCCGAGGGCGGCGAATGCTCTTCGACCGCGATCCGCGCGATCATCAAGAAACTGGTGGCAGCGGAAAATCAGAAAAAGCCGTTGAGCGACAGCAAGATCGCTGGTTTACTGGAGGCACAGGGCATTCAGGTCGCACGCCGCACCGTCGCCAAGTACCGCGAATCTCTCGGGATTGCACCATCGAGCGAACGCAAGCGATTGATGTGACGGCGACCGCCGTAGCGTTACGGCGGCAGGCGCTCCGGCCTGCCGCCACACGTGGCGAGAAAGGAGAAAGCTGTATGCAAGTCAACATCAGTGGACACCACCTGGTTGTAACCGACGCCCTTCGTGAATACATCGAGGAGAAGTTCGAAAGACTCGAACGTCATTTCGACCGAATCATAGCGGTTCAGGTAATTCTCTCCGTCGAGAAACTCAGACAGAAAATCGAAGCGACTCTGCATGTGGCCGGCCGTGAAGTGGTCGCCAACGCCGAGCATGAAGATATGTACGCAGCCATCGATCTGCTGATCGACAAACTCGACCGCCAGCTGATCAAGCACAAGGAAAAACAGCTCGATCGCCACCAGGGCGTCGTCGCCCGCTGATCGCCTCATTATGATCCGACTCGAAACCATCCTGACCCCCGGACGTTCCCTGGTGAACGTCCCGGGCGGCAGCAAGAAACGCGTGCTCGAACAGATCGCAAGACTGGTCGCGCACGATATGCCCGACCTCGACTCCCAGGTCATCTTCGAAAGCCTCGTGGCCCGCGAGAAGCTCGGCTCGACCGGCTTCGGCAACGGCATCGCGATCCCCCACTGCCGGCTCGCCGGTTGCCAGACACCGCTGAGTGCGGTGCTTCGGCTCGACGCACCGGTGGATTTCGATGCCATCGACGGGATGCCCGTCGACCTGCTGTTCGTGCTATTGGTACCGCAAGCGGCTACCGACGAGCATCTGGAGCTGCTTCGCCAGATCGCCAGCATGCTGGACCGCAGCGAGGTTCGTGACCGCCTGCGCCAGGCACAGACGAGCGAAAGTCTTTATCGCGTGGTGGTCGACGTCCAGAACGGGCAATAGAGGTCTGAAATGCGCCTGATCATCGTCAGCGGCCGATCCGGCTCAGGCAAGAGCACAGCCCTCAACGTCCTGGAGGACAACGGCTTTTACTGCATCGACAACCTGCCAGCCGGGCTGCTGCCGGAGCTGACGGAGCGAGCTCTGCTGCACACCGAGCTGCTGCATCCGCAAGTGGCGGTATCGATCGATGCGCGCAATCTGCCGAGCCACCTGCAACGTTTTCCGGAACTGCTCGCCGACGCGCGGGCGCGCTTCATCCAGTGCGATGTGGTGTATCTGGACGCCGATGACGAGGCCCTGCTCAAGCGATTCTCGGAGACGCGCCGACGACATCCGCTGACCAACGAAACACGCTCGCTGGCCGAGGCCATTCAGGACGAAAAACAGCTGCTGGCGCCCATCACCGATCTTGCCGACCTGAAGATCGACACCACGCACCTCAATCTCTATCAACTACGCGATGCGCTGAAGCTGCGCCTGCTGAACAAGCCGGAGCCCGGCACCGCGTTCCTGATCGAATCCTTCGGCTTCAAGCGTGGCATGCCGGTCGATGCCGACCTGGTTTTCGACGTACGCTGCCTGCCCAACCCCTACTGGAAGGCAGAATTGCGTGAGCAGTCCGGCCTCGACCAGCCGGTAGCCGAATACCTGGCCACCCAGCCCGATGTGGAAGAGATGTACCAGGACATCCTGGCCTACCTGAGCAAATGGCTGCCGCGCTTCGCCGCCAGCAATCGGGCCTACGTGACGGTTGCCATCGGCTGCACGGGCGGTCACCATCGCTCGGTCTACCTGGCCGAACGCCTGGGGCAAGCGCTCCGGGAGCCGCTGAAGAACCTGCAGGTCCGCCACCGCGACCTCAGCTAGGAACCGCAATGCCTGCTTGCGACATCACCATCATCAACAAACTGGGCCTCCACGCCCGCGCGGCGGCGAAGTTCGTCGGCGTGGCCAACCGTTTCCCCTGTGACATCCGCGTCGGTCGCGACGCCACCAGCCTGATCGATGGCAAGGGGATCATGGCGGTGATGATGCTCGCGGCAAGCAAGGGGACGACGCTGCACCTACAGACTCAGGGCGAGCAGGAAGACGAAGCGCTCGCCGCCCTGATCGCGCTGATCGAGGATTACTTCGAAGAAGGCGAATGAGTCCGCAGGCAACGACGCCAGCGGCAGCCTAACTTCGCAATCAGCTTCCCGCCACCTTCATCCGCTCGATCAGAACCGAACCGGTGCGCACGTTGCCACGCGTCTCGACATCGCATCCTACCGCGACCAGTTGCCTGAACATATCGCGTAGGTTGCCGGCGATGGTCACCTCCTGCACCGGAAACTGGATCTCGCCGTTCTCTACCCAGTAACCACCCGCGCCTCGCGAATAATCACCGGTGACCAGGTTCAGCCCCTGCCCCATCAGCTCGGTCACCAACAGGCCGCGCCCCATGCGCCGGATCAGCGCCGCCTGGTCGTCCGCGCCATGACTGACGTACAGGTTGTGCACGCCGCCGGCATTGGCCGTGCTCGGCATGCCCAGCTTGCGCCCCGAATAGGTGCTGAGCACATAGGACACCAGTCGGCCGTCCTCCACGAACGGCTTGGCATAGGTCGCCAGACCGTCACCGTCGTAGGTTGCGCTGCCTAACGCCTGCAGCAGGTGCGGCCGCTCATCGAGCTGCAGCCACTCGGGAAATAAGGTCTGCCCCAGTGCACCTTCGAGAAAAGAGGCGTTGCGATAGAGATTGCCGCCCGAAATGGCGGCCAGGAAGTGCCCGAACAGCCCGGTGGCCAAGTCGGCCGAAAACAGCACCGGTACGTCGCACGTCGGTACCGGACGTGCGCCAAGGCGTCGAACGGCCCGCTCGGCAGCACGCCGTCCGATCAGCTGCGGATCGGCCAGTGATGTGCCGATGCGACCGACGTCGTAGTAGTAGTCGCGCTGCATCTGCCCGTCGTTTTCGGCGATCATTACGCAGCTCAGACTATGACGAGTGCTGCAATAGCCGCCGATGAAACCCTGGCTGTTGCCATAGGCCCGGCACCCCTGGTGGGTATTGAGGCTGGTGCCGTCGGCGTTGCGGATACGGCGGTCGGTGTCGAAGGCAGCCGCTTCGCACGCCAGTGCCTGCTCGACCGCCTGTTCAGGAGTGATCTGCCAGGGGTGAAAGAGATCGAGATCAGGAAGATCGCGGGCCATCAGCGAGGCGTCGGCCAGCCCGGAGAACGGATCTTCCGACGCGTGCTGGGCGATCGCCAGGGCAGCCGCCACGGTTTCCCGGATGTCGTCGTCCGTGGCCCCGGTGGTGCTTGCCGAGCCCTTGCGCTTGCCGACATAGACGGTAATGCCAAAGCCCTGGTCGCGATTGAACTCGACGGTCTCCACTTCGCGCTGACGCACCGTGGTCGACAGCCCCTGCTCCATCGACACCGAGACCTCGCTGGCGCTGGCGCCTTGGCGCCGCGCTTCCTTGATGATCTGCGCGACCTTCTCGCGTAGCCCTGGCAATGCCGCGGGACCGATGCCCTCTACCTCACTCATAAGCGCTCCAAAAACTTCTGCCAACGTATGCACCCCAGCGGCGCCATGCAGGCGACGTCGGCGGGGCTGCTGTTATCATGGTGGCCTTTCCAAGTGGACCATGCCCCATGTCTGAATTTTCCGACGCCGATGCGTTCGACGAAAAAAGCAAATCCCAGGTCAAGCGCGAACTGCATGCGCTGCAGGAACTGGGCGAGCGCCTGACGACCCTCAAGCCAGACCTGCTCGAACGTCTGCCGCTGACCGATGCACTGCACAAGGCATTGCTCGATGCGCCCAAGCACAAGGCCCACATTGCCCGCAAACGCCACCTGCAGTACATCGGCAAGCTGATGCGCGACCAGGACATCGAGGCCATCCTCGCGCTGGTCGACCAGGTGGACGCCTCGACGCGCCAGTACAACGAGCGCTTCCATGCCCTGGAGCGCTGGCGCGACCGGCTGATCGAAGGTGACGACCAGACCCTCGAAGCCTTCGTCAGCGAATACCCCGAAGCCGATCGCCAGCACCTGCGCGGGCTCATTCGCCATGCGCAGCACGAGGCGGCGCGCAACAAGCCGCCGGCAGCCGCCCGCAAGGTCTTCAAATACATCCGCGACCTGGATGAGACCAAACGCGGCCTGCGCTGAAGTCTGCGTCCGGTTCCGCCAGAGCCTGCCGCACCGTCACGCGCCAGTGCCGCCGACAGTGATCGCATCGATCTTCAGGGTCGGCTGACCGACGCCGACCGGGACCGACTGGCCATCCTTGCCGCAGGTGCCCACACCGCTGTCCAGCGCCAGGTCATTGCCCACCATCGAGACACGGTTCATCACCTCCGGGCCATTGCCTATCAGGGTTGCGCCCTTGACCGGAGCGGTGATTTTGCCGTCCTCGATGAGGTAGGCCTCGCTGGTGGAAAAGACGAACTTGCCGCTGGTGATATCGACCTGCCCGCCACCGAGGCTGGCGCAGTAGATGCCGCGTTTGACCGACGCGATGATCTCCTGCGGATCGCTCTCGCCGGCCAGCATGTAGGTGTTGGTCATCCTCGGCATGGGCAAGTGCGCATAGGATTCGCGCCGACCATTACCGGTGGGCGCGACGCCCATCAGGCGTGCGTTCAGCTTGTCCTGCATGTAGCCGGTCAACACGCCGTTCTCGATCAGTGTGGTGCATTGGGTCGGGGTGCCTTCGTCGTCGACGCTCAATGAACCACGGCGATCGGCCAGCGTACCGTCGTCTACGATGGTACAGAGCTTGGATGCCACCTGCTGACCCATCCTGCCGCTATAGGCCGAACTGCCCTTGCGATTGAAGTCGCCTTCCAGGCCATGCCCGACCGCCTCGTGCAGCAACACCCCGGACCAGCCGGAGCCGAGGACCACCGGTAGCGTGCCGGCCGGCGCCGCCACCGCTTCGAGATTCACCAGCGCCTGGCGCAGGGCCTCGCGGGCGTAGCCCATGGCGCGGTCCTCGCTGAGAAAGAATTCGTAGCCGGTACGCCCGCCACCGCCCTGCCCACCGCGCTCGCGGCGACCGTTCTGCTCGACGATGACACTTACGTTGAAGCGCACCAGCGGCCGGATGTCCGCAGCCAGACTACCGTCCATCGCCGCCACCAGGATATGTTCCCAGACCCCGGCCAGACTCACCGTGACCTGCTTGATACGCAGATCCAGCGCCCGTGTGGCGCTGTCGATGCGTTTGAGCAGCTCGACCTTTTCTCCACGGCCCATGCCATCGAGCGGGTTGTCGTGCGTATAAAGTGGTGACGGGTTCGCCTTGGCGAGCACCTCGACGCTTGCGGAGCGACCACCACGGGAAATCGAGCGCGCTGCCTGGGCGGCCTGTTTCAGGGCATCGGCGGTAATCGCATTGCTATAGGCGAAGCCGGTCTTCTCACCGGACAAGGCACGCACGCCTACGCCCTGCTCGAGATGAAATCCGCCCTCCTTGACGATGCCGTCTTCAAGCACCCAGCTTTCGGTCACCTGATCCTGAAAATAGAGGTCGGCGGCATCGATACCAGGCCCGGCCAACTCGCCGAGAAGGCCAGGCAGATCATCGAGCCCCAGCCCACCCGGGGTGAGCAGACGCTCGGTGACAGGCAACAGCAGTTCACTCATATTCACTCCGTAGTGCCGGCCGGAACGACCTCTGGCACGCTAAATCGACGGTGCGCGTGCACCGGTATGCGCTGGCGGATCGCGGCTTGCTCCGCCGCGTCGCGGTTGATGGTCAACACCGCTTCGCCCTGGGCCTGCTGGCACAACAGCCGACCCCAAGGCTCAACGATAGACGAATGACCATGGGTCGTCCGTCCGCCGGGATGCTCGCCGCCCTGCGCCGCGGCCAGGACATAGCACTGCGTCTCGATCGCCCGGCTGCGAATCAACGTCTCCCAATGGGCCTGCCCGGTCACCGAGGTAAAGGCCGAGGGCACGCAGATGAGCTCGGCGCCGGCTTCGCGCAAGGCACCGTAGAGCCCGGCGAAACGCAGGTCGTAGCAGACACTCATGCCCAGCCGGCCCACTGGGGTATCGGCTACCACCAGCCGGTGACCTGCCGCGTACTGGTCCGATTCCCGGTAGATCCTGCGGCTGTCGGCGACCTCGGCGTCGAACAGATGAATCTTGTCGTAGCGCGCCACCCGATTACCATCAGCGTCGATCAGCAACGAGCAGGCCAGCGGTTTGCCCAGAGGATCTTCATCGGGCGGCAGGGGCAAGGTACCGGCGACAATCCATAACCTGAGGGCGCGGGCCGTCCGTTTCAACCACGGCAGAATCAATCCGCTTCCTCCGGCCTCTGCGCGGGCCAGCCCCGCCACGTCCGGATGGCCAAGGGCGGCGAAGTTCTCAGGCAGAACCGCCAGTTGCGCGCCGGCCTGCGCCGCCTGTTCCAGCAGCCTGCTGGCGGCGGACAAGTTGGGTTCGACTTCGGGTCTGCTGACCATCTGGATGACGCTGATCGACATGATGCGCACCTGCGATATGAGTCGATTCGCGCGCGGCTCTGACGGTATACCGATACCGGCGCGCGAGCGTTACTGGGGTTTTTCGAAAGGTCTGTCGAAGGTGATCGAGGGTGTCTGCCAGGGGCCTTCCACCTTGTATTGCACGGTGGCGAAACGGGCCAGGCGATCGCCCAGCAGCTTGTCGGCAATGAACAGCGCGCCGCCAATGGCCGGCGCTCCGACGATCAGCGCCGCCAGCGGCAGATTGTTGGTCACGGGCAAGGTCACCAGCAACTTGGCATCGATGCGGTCGGCGGGCATGTCAAGGATGCCGTCCAGCTCGAGATTGCTTGACGGGCTGGTGACGGTGATCGGCTCACGTGTCCGGTAGACACCCTGCTCGGCGCTGAGCTGGCCCTTCATCCGGTCATAGCTGAGCCCTTTGCCGAACAGATCGGAAAAATCCAGCCGCAGCCGCCGCCCGATGGAATTGAAGTTGAGCACACCGAATACTCGCAACGCTTGAGCGCTGCCCTCCACCTCGTTGAACTGGCCTCGGCGCAGGCTCGGCGACAGGCTGCCGGAGTAGCGCTTGAGGCTCAACCAGGCGGGTGATCCGGGCCAGTGTCCAGCCGCATCCAGACTGAACGACTCGCTGCTGATGGTCGGCGCAAACCCCCAGGCCAGCAACACATCGGCGAGATTGCCGCCTTCCACGCGACCGGTGAAGCGGCTGCCTTGTGTTTGCCAGGCACCTGAACCGGTAAGTCGAGCGCCCTTGAGCCCGATGTCGAGATCGCTGAAGGACAGGCCGTCGGCGGACGGGCGAAGCTTCAATGACCAGGTGCCCAGCGGAACCTCGCCCTGCAGCACCCGGGCAATGAAGATATCCATTGGTGGGATCGATGAGGGGTCCACACCGGCGAGCGGGTCATCGGTAGCGGGCACAGCGTCGGGGCTCGTGTCAGCCGGCGGAAAACGCAGGTGCTGCAGGGTCACGCCAATGACCGCGTCGCGCGCATCGGGCACTTGCACGTCACCGGCGAGCAGCTCGCTCTGCAGACCCAGCTGCCAGCCAGCCGAAGCTCGCTGCAGGTTCACACGCAACCCGTCGATCTCGGTTCCAAAACCCTCGAAGCGCCCGATGTCCAGCTGTGCGTTGCGTAGCAGCGACACGTGCGCGTTGCCACCAACGGAGGCACCTCCCTGACGCTCGACCCGCTGTTGCCAAGCGCTCCAGTCGAGGCTGTCGAGTCGCCCGCGAACCCGTACGCCCGACTCGTCGGGCAGGCTGGCACTGCCGCCTCCAAGCATCAGCTCGCCACGACCCTGCAGCAAATCATCCGGCGGCGCGGCGTAGCTGAGGGCGGCAATATCCCCATACCGCAACGAATAACGGCGCTCCGGTCCTTGAAGCGTCATGCGCAACGAGCTGTTTCGCGCGGCTGCAGAGGGTTTGCCGAACGGTGGCGGTAAGTCGATGTTCAGTCCTTGCAGCGACGAATCGATCTGCAGCTGATTTCCCTCGCTGCCAAGCATGAGGCGCAGCCGATAGGGTAGCTCGCCACTCGCTGGCAACGCCTGCTCGAACGCCAGCCATTGCTGCAGACGCGCCAACTCGACCCGGCCTTCGGCCTCGATCCGGGTCGCCGGGCTGCCCGGCTTTCCCGTAGCCACCGCGCGGCCGCGTACCGGCTTGCCGAGCACGTCGGCTTGCAAGTCGCTCGCGCTCAGGCCCTGACGCGTGTCATAACGAAAACGCCCGCCCAGCTTCTGCAATTCCAGCTTTGGCTCGGCTATCTGCAGCCGGCTGCCTTCGGTGGAAAAATCGGCAACGACTCGCGGCTCGGCGCCTGTGGCCAGCGGAATGTCCAGCTCGAGCGCGCCGTGCAGCGGGCCTTCCCCTTGCCAGCCGGCGAACAGCTCGGCGGTACCAATGGGCGCCTCGTGAAGAATCTGCAACCCATCGACGACGCTGCCTTCGACCCGTCCCTTTATTGCCAGGCGGGGCGCTTCGCCGGGCCCAACGTGGGGCACGTCGGCGGTGGCCTCCAGGATACGACTGTCCAGGATTCGACCTTCATCCAGCCGCACCCGCACGCCGCTGTCTTCGATCAGCACTTCGCCCCGCCCTTCGCGAAGCGCGGGCCAGCCGGGTTGAAAAGCCAACTCGGCGTCGCGCACTTGGAAGTACAGGCTCAGGCTGCGTGCGCCTTCGCCGGCGTCGCCGCGGAGCGAGCCTTGATACTGGAAATAGCCCTTGTCGATACTGCCGCCGCGGACGGCGGTCTTCAGCCAGGCGCCGAGTTCCGGCGCAAGCCCGTGGCTCGGCAGGTACTTCTCGGTGTAGCGGGCGTCTCCGTTGCGCAGTCCGACCCGCAGATCCATGTAGTCCTCGGCCTCCGGATCGCGCATCAGCCGGATCAGGAAATCCCCGGCCAGATCTCCCTCCTCGGCCTCGACCTGCAGGTAGGGCGCTGCGAGGGTGAAGGCCTGCTCGTCGAAGGTCCAGGTAAGCCGGCCGCGGCCGCGCCGGTATTCCCAGGGTTGATCGAACAGCAGGGCGAGATCGAGGGTGAAGTCCCGGCTGTCGAGCCGCAGTTCCCCGCGTGCGGGCGTGCCCTGCAGGCTGCCGGTCACGTTGGTGGCGCCGGGCGCGCCGTGGTAGGCACCAAAGGACACGTTTTCAAGGTTGGTGGCGAACTCGACACGTTCGAGCGGCGCGGCGTTCGGGAGATAGGTCAGCAGAATGTTGCGCAACGTGCCTGTCGGATGCAGCGCTTCGAGCGCTTCAGCGGCTTTCTCAGGCAGGGGCGCGAGTGCTTTGGTCAGCGCCGCGATCGGCGCCAGGTCCAGACGGTCGGCCTCCAGAAGCCACGCGCTGGCGTCGGTGTCGGGTTGCTCGCTCAGGCTCAGCGTGGCGCCACCCCAGCGGGTCTCCCCGAGGCTGAACGCCAGCCCGTCGACCAGCACACGCACACCTGCCTCGGTACGATCGGCATAGACAGCAACCGACAGATCGTCGACAGCTACCTCGGGGCGCTGGTCATAGGCGGCACGGACTTGAGGAGCATTGACGCGCACCACCGCGCGCGACAGTGCCTTCCCGCGCCAGCGCAGCCAGGCTTCACCGCCGGCGACCAGCGTATCGAGCCGCCAGGCGTCAATCAGGCCCGCCGGAATCCAGCTGGCCCAGTCACTCTGGGGGAGACGCAAATAGGCATCGAAACGCCCCTGCCGCCAGCGCTCGGGGTTTATCCGGCCCTCGACGTTCAGCCCCAGCGGTTTGCCGTCAGGCAGCAGCAGCTCACCCTGCAGGCGCATCCGCTGACCGAGCGTGCGTAATTGAAGGTTCGCGTAGCTCAGGGTCAAGGGTGAAGCGCCGTGGGGCTCGAACGTGATCTGGCTATCGCCCAGCGACAACTCGCCGATCTGCTGCAGGGCGCGCAGCACGGCCTCTGGGTCGGCGGGCGGCTGATTGGGACGTTGCGGCAATCCCTCGACCCGCCAGGTACCGTCGTCGCCCTGATGCAGGCTCAGGTGCACGCCGTCGAAAGCCAGCGAGGCGATGCGCAGCTGGCGATTCCACAGACTTTCCACCAGGTCCGGCACCACCGCGGCGCGATCCAGCCGGACCGCCGCGTCGCCTTCCCCGAGGAGCACATCATGGGCGATCACCCGCGGTAGCAGGCCCGTCCAGTCGCCTTCCAGGCGGCCGATCGAAACCGGCATGCCGAGCGCCTGCTGGGCGCGCTGTTGAACCTCGGGGCGATACTCGGCCACCAGCGGCATCAACTGTCGACCCAGGCTGACGTACAACGCCGCGAGGATCAGCGCCAGGGCCAACAGCCAGAGCGTCTGGCGCACGACGGTGCCCAACAGGGAAACGAGCCGACTCACGGGTTCAAACTCCAGCCGCCAGCGGGGCGCGAACAGCAAGGTGCACAGCTATTCAGAGCAGCACCACGTCGTACTGTTCCTGGGAATACATGCTTTCGACCTGGAATTTGATCGGCCGTCCGATGAAGCCCTCCAGATCTGCGACATTGCCCGATTCTTCGTCCAGCAGACGGTCGATCACCCGCTGGCTCGCCAGTACCCGGTAACCTTCGGCCTGATAGGCACGCGCCTCGCGCAGGATCTCGCGGAAGATCTCGTAGCAGATGGTCTCCGGCGTCTTCAGCTTGCCACGCGCCTGACAGCAGGCGCAGGGCTCGCACAGAATTTGCTCGAGACTCTCTCGGGTGCGCTTGCGGGTCATCTGCACCAGGCCGAGTTCGGTGATGCCGATGATGTTGGTCTTGGCGTGATCGCGTTCGAGCTGCTTTTCCAGCGTGCGCAAGACCTGGCGGCGATGTTCCTCGTCTTCCATGTCGATGAAATCGATGATGATGATCCCGCCGATGTTGCGCAGGCGCAGCTGGCGGGCAATCGCCGTGGCCGCCTCCAGATTGGTCTTGAAGATGGTTTCTTCGAGGGTGCGATGGCCGACGAAGGCGCCGGTATTGACGTCGATGGTGGTCATCGCCTCGGCCGGATCGACCACCAGGTAGCCACCGGACTTGAGCATCACCTTGCGTTCGAGCGCTCGCTGGATTTCGTCTTCGACGCCGTAGAGATCGAAGATCGGCCGCTCGCCGGGGTAGTGCTCCAGACGATCATCGAGCTCGGGCATCAGCTCGGCGACGAACTGGCTGATCTTCTGGAAGTTCTCCCGAGAGTCGATGCGGATTTTCTCGATGCGGGGATGGACCAGATCACGTAGGGTCCGCATGGCCAGCGTCAGGTCCTCGTAGATCAGCGACGGTGCGCGTGCGCTTTTCATCTGCCCGGCGATCTGGCCCCACAGCCGGCGCAGGTAGCGGATGTCCATCAGGATCTCGTCGGCACCGGCACCTTCGGCCGCTGTGCGCAGGATGAAACCGCCAGCTTCTTCGATGCCCTCGGCCGCCACGCATTCGGCGACGATCTGCTTGAGCCGCTCGCGCTCGACCTCCTCCTCGATCCTCAGCGAGATGCCGACGTGACTGGTACGCGGCATGTAGACCAGATAGCGCGAGGGAATCGACAGCTGGGTGGTCAGGCGAGCGCCCTTGGTGCCGATCGGGTCCTTGGTGACTTGAACCACCAAACTCTGGCCGTCGTGCACCAACGCGCTGATCGGCTCGACGGCGCTGCCTTCACGCGACGAGATTTCCGACGCGTGGATGAACGCGGCGCGGTCGAGCCCGATGTCGACGAACGCCGCCTGCATACCGGGCAGCACCCGCACGACCTTGCCCTTGTAGATGTTGCCGACGATGCCACGGCGCTGCGTGCGCTCGACATGCACCTCCTGCAGCACACCGTTTTCCACCACCGCCACGCGGGACTCCATGGGGGTGATGTTGATCAGAATTTCTTCGCTCATGGCCACTTCTCGCTAAAGGCGCCGAGGCGACTGGCCCGATACACCGCTGCCAACCACGTATTGGAGCAAGCCTACCGTCTTCAGGCCCCCAGGTGCCAATGGCCGATGCCGAACGCCTCGAGCAGCTGCGCCGTTTCGCAGAGCGGCAACCCCACGACCGCCGAGTAACTGCCCTGCATGTGGCTGACGAACACCGCCGCGAACCCCTGAATTCCGTACGCGCCCGCCTTGTCGCAGGGTTCTCCGGTGGCCCAGTACGCCTCGATCTCGGCACTCGATAATGGCCGAAAGCTCACCTGACTGACCACCACTTGGGAGAGGCAACGCCCGGCTCCAGCGACCGCAACCCCGGTCAATACCTGGTGCTCGCGGCCCGACAGGGCTTCGAGCATTTCGCGCGCATGGTGTCGGTCGACCGGTTTGCCAAGAATGCGCCCGTCCAGCACCACGGCCGTATCGGCGCCCAGGACGCAACTGTCGCCCGGCGTATCCAGAATCGCCAGCGCAGCGGCGGCCTTGGCGCGCGCCAGACGCTCCACATACGCCTCGGGCGACTCATCGGGCAAAACGCTTTCGTCTATAGGTGCGATAAGAGGGGTATACGGCACCCCGATCTGGCCGAGCAATTCGGCACGACGTGGGGATGCCGATGCGAGGTAAAGAGTCGCCATCATTCCTTCCCGTAAGGACAGCGCCGAGAAGGTGGGCGCCGCCGGATCAGTTCACCTGAAACCGCAGCCGGAGGCCGCGAAGAGCGACGAATATCCACGGCCACAACAGCGCGCTGACCAGCGCCGGCAGCAGAAACGTCAGGGTTGGCGGCCGACTGCCGCCAAGGGTGTTGAGCCACAGCTGGACCAGCTGGGCCAGACCGAAAACCACCAGCAGGATCAGCACCTGCTGCCACATCGGATAGATGCGCAAGCGCTGGTTGAGCGCCAGCACCATGCCGGCAACCAGGGTCAGCACCAGGGCATGCTGGCCCAGCAGAGAGCCGTAGAGCACGTCCTGCCCAAGGCCGAGGATCCACGCGGTGGTCATGCCGACACGGTGCGGCAGGTAAAGTACCCAATAGGTCACGAACATCGCCAGCCACAGCGGGCGGCCGATGTTCATGAATTCAGGCATCGGCGCCACGCTGAGAAGCAACCCCAGCGCGAAGGTGAGCCAAACGAGCCAGCCATTGTTACGCCTCGAGCTGATCACTGGGCGGCCTCTGTGCTGGGCGCCTGGGCAGGCGTGGTTTCGGCAGGTGCCGGAGGCTGCGCGGCCTCCTCACGGTCGGCCTCTTCCTGAGCGGCGGCCGAATCGTTGGCGCGCTCCTCTGGCGAGCGGGTGTCGGTAAACACCAGGAGCAGGTAACGGCTACGGTTGAGCGCCGCAGTGGGCACCGCGCGGACGATGGCGAACGGCTGGCCGGAGTCATGGATGACTTCCTTGACCGTCGCCACCGGGTAACCGGTGGGAAAGCGCTGACCGAGGCCGGAGCTGACCAGCAGGTCGCCCTCGCGAATGTCGGCGGTATCGGCCACATGGCGCAGCTCCAGGCGCTCTGGATTGCCGGTACCGCTAGCGATGGCGCGCAGGCCGTTGCGATTGACCTGGACCGGAATGCTATGGGTCGTATCGGTGAGCAGCATGACCCGCGAGGTATAGGGCATCACCTCAACCACCTGCCCCATCAACCCGCGGGCATCGAGCACCGGCTGGCCGAGGAACACGCCGTCGCGCTCACCTTTGTCGATGAGAATGCGATGGGTATAGGGATTGGGATCGACACCGATCAGCTCGCCGACCAGCACCCGATCGTCCACCAGCGCCGATGAGTTGAGCAACTCGCGCAGGCGCACGTTCTGCTCGGTCAGCGCGGCGAGCTTCTGCAACCGACGCTGCATGAGCAGGGCTTCGGCCTTGAGCTTTTCGTTCTCGGCGAGCAGGTTGTCGCGGCTGGCGATCTGCGCCGTCGCCCCTTCCCAGAGTCGTACCGGCATCTCGGCCAGCCAGTAGAACGGCGTCAGCACCAGCCCCATCTGGCTGCGCACCGGTTTGAGCGCCTCGAAACGCGCATCGACCACCATCAGCGCAACGGACAGCACGACGAGCACCAACAGGCGCACACCGAGCGACGGTCCCTTTGCGAATAGCGGTTTAATGGCGGTTTCCTCGCAACCACAGGCTCACGAACGCCGACGAGGCAGGCGACAGGTTCGCCCACCGCTCGACGCTACGGCCTGCCGGATCATTCGGTGGACAACAGGTCCATGGTATGGCGATCCATCATTTCCAGCGCGCGCCCACCGCCACGGGCGACGCAGGTCAGCGGATCTTCCGCGACGATCACCGGCAGGCCGGTTTCCTGGGCCAGCAGCTTGTCCAGGTCACGCAGCAGCGCGCCGCCGCCAGTGAGCACCAGGCCACGCTCGGCGATGTCGGCTGCGAGTTCCGGTGGCGACTGCTCCAGAGCGCTCTTGACTGCCTGAACGATGGTCGCCAGCGACTCCTGCAACGCTTCGAGCACTTCGCTCGAGTTGAGTGTGAAGCTGCGTGGCACGCCTTCGGCCAGGTTGCGGCCGCGCACGTCCACTTCGCGCAGTTCGCTGCCGGGGAATGCCGAGCCGATTTCCTGCTTGATGCGCTCGGCGGTGGATTCGCCGATCAGGCTGCCGTAGTTGCGGCGCACGTAGGTCACGATCGATTCGTCGAAACGGTCGCCACCGACGCGCACGGATTCGGCGTAGACCACGCCGTTGAGGGAAATCAGGGCGATCTCGGTGGTACCGCCGCCGATGTCGACGACCATCGAGCCACGCGCCTCTTCGACCGGTAGCCCGGCGCCGATCGCCGCGGCCATCGGCTCTTCGATGAGGAAGACTTCACGCGCGCCAGCGCCGAGGGCCGATTCGCGAATCGCCCGGCGCTCGACCTGGGTCGACTTGCAGGGCACGCAGATCAGTACACGCGGGCTGGGCTGCAGGAAGCTGTTCTCGTGAACCTTGTTGATGAAGTACTGCAGCATCTTTTCGCAGACGCTGAAGTCGGCAATGACGCCGTCTTTCATCGGACGGATCGCGTTGATGTTGCCTGGGGTACGGCCGAGCATGCGCTTGGCTTCGGTGCCGACGGCGACGACGCTTTTCTGGTTGCCGTGGCTACGGATGGCGACCACCGAAGGCTCGTTGAGAACGATGCCGCGGTCGCGCACATAAATAAGGGTATTGGCAGTGCCCAGGTCGATCGACAGATCGCTGGAAAACATGCCACGCAGTTTCTTGAACATTGGGAAAGGGCCCTGAGGCAAACGCGTGGGGAAAAAGTGCGGCAAACTCTAACAATGGTGCGGCCTTTGGGCAAGGCGCTAGTCGGGCCGACTGATCAAGGACGTGAGCGACTTCCGCCTATTGCGACGGCACGTGTGGCTACCGCCCGCACAGGCCCTCCCAGACCTCGACACAATGGCTCCGGCTACCGGGAATCCGGCCTGGCATGGTAGATTCCGCCCTTTGGGCGAAAAGCCGCCTGACTGCGGCAAAGACCGCTGCCTTCCCCACAGGCGCACAAAGCACGCCCCTTCCTTCCGCTGGAGACTCCCGATGGCGCTAGAACGCTCCGAGGTGGAAAAGATCGCTCATTTGGCCCGTCTGGGCCTGAATGACGCCGACCTTCCCCGCACCACCGAGACCCTCAACACTATCCTCGGTCTGATCGACCGCATGCAGGCGGTCGACACCCAGGGCATCGAGCCGCTGGCCCATCCGTTGGAAACCAGCCAACGCCTGCGCGCCGACGAAGTCACCGAAAGCAATCAGCGCGACGCTTATCAGGCCATTGCGCCGGCCGTGGAAGAGGGTTTGTACCTGGTCCCGCGGGTGATCGAGTAATGAAGGACGCCGACATGCATCAACTGACCCTGGCCGGCATCGCCCGCGCCCTGGCCGCCAAGACCTTTTCCGCCGAAGAGCTGACCCGCACGCTGCTGACGCGCATCGAGCAGCTCGATCCTCAGCTCAACGCCTTCGTCACCGTCACCGCTGACCAGGCGCTCGAGCAGGCGCGCGCCGCCGACGCCCGCCGCGCCGCCGGCGAAAACGGCCCACTGCTCGGCGCACCGATCGCCCACAAGGACCTGTTCTGCACCCTTGGCATCCGCACCAGCTGCGGCTCGAAGATTCTCGACGCGTTCAAGGCGCCCTACGACGCCACCGTGGTGCAGCGCCTCGCCGACGCCGGCGCGGTATCGCTGGGCAAGCTGAACATGGACGAATTCGCCATGGGCTCGGCCAACGAGTCGAGTTACTACGGCCCGGTGAAGAATCCCTGGGATTTGAGCCGCGTGCCTGGCGGCTCCTCCGGCGGTTCGGCTGCCGCAGTGGCCGCACGCCTGTTGCCCGCGGCTACCGGTACCGACACGGGTGGCTCGATTCGCCAACCGGCGGCGCTGACCAACCTTACCGGGCTCAAACCCACCTACGGTCGTGTTTCGCGCTGGGGCATGATCGCCTATGCCTCCAGCCTCGATCAGGGTGGCCCGATGGCCCGCACGGCCGAAGATTGCGCCCTGATGCTCGGTGCGATGGCCGGCTTCGACCCGAAGGACTCGACCAGTGTCGACCAACCGCTGGACGATTACCTCGCAGCGCTGGGCAAACCCCTGAATGGCCTGCGCATCGGACTGCCGAAGGAGTACTTCGGCGAGGGCCTGGACGCCAGGATCGCCGACGCCGTGATGGCTGCGGTCGAAGAGCTGAAAAAGCTCGGCGCCACGGTGAAGGACATCAGTCTGCCGAACATGCAGCACGCGATCCCTTCCTATTATGTGATCGCGCCGGCCGAAGCCTCCTCCAACCTCTCGCGCTTCGATGGCGTACGTTTCGGCTACCGTTGCGAGAACCCGGTCGACCTCACCGACCTCTACAAGCGTTCGCGCGCCGAAGGCTTCGGCGACGAGGTCAAGCGCCGCATCATGGTCGGTACCTATGCGTTGTCGGCGGGTTACTACGATGCCTACTACATCAAGGCCCAGCAGATCCGCCGGCTGATCAAGAACGATTTCGTCAGTGCCTTCGAGGAGGTGGACGTGATCCTCGGCCCGACCACGCCGAACCTGGCCTGGAAGCTCGGCGAGAAGAACGCCGACCCGGTCTCGGCCTACCTCGAGGACATCTACACCATCACCGCCAACCTCGCCGGCATCCCGGGCCTGTCCATGCCAGCGGGCTTCGTCGACGGCCTGCCGGTGGGTGTTCAGCTACTGGCCCCCTATTTCCAGGAAAGCCGCCTGCTCAACGTCGCCCATCAGTACCAGCAGGTCACTGAATGGCACAAACAAGCACCGAGCGGATTCTGAGGACGATACGTATGCAATGGGAAACGGTAATCGGGCTGGAAATCCACGCACAGCTCGCCACCCAATCGAAGATCTTCTCCGGCAGCGCCACCACCTTCGGTGCTGAGCCCAACACCCAGGCCAGCCTGGTTGACCTCGGCATGCCTGGCACCCTGCCGGTGCTCAACGCCGAAGCCGTGCGCATGGCCTGCAAGTTCGGCCTGGCTATCGATGCCGAGATCGCCGAGAAGAACGTCTTCGCCCGCAAGAATTACTTCTACCCGGACCTGCCCAAGGGTTACCAGACCAGCCAGATGGACCATCCCATCGTTGGCAAGGGCCACTTGGACATCATCCTGGAAGACGGCACCACACGGCGCATCGGGATCACCCGTGCGCATCTGGAAGAAGATGCTGGCAAGAGCCTGCACGAAGACTTCCAGGGCATGAGCGGCATCGACCTCAACCGTGCCGGCACGCCGCTACTGGAAATCGTCTCCGAGCCTGACATTCGCTCGGCCAAGGAAGCCGTTGCCTACGTCAAGGCGATCCACGCGCTGGTGCGCTACCTCGGCATCTGCGACGGCAATATGGCCGAAGGCTCGCTGCGCTGCGACTGCAACGTCTCGGTTCGCCCCAAGGGCCAAGCCGAGTTCGGCACCCGCGCCGAGATCAAGAACGTCAACTCCTTCCGCTTCATCGAGAAAGCGATCAACCACGAAGTGCAGCGCCAGATCGAGCTGATCGAAGATGGCGGCAAAGTGGTCCAGGAAACCCGTCTGTACGACCCGAACAAGGACGAGACGCGCTCGATGCGCAGCAAGGAAGAAGCCAACGACTACCGTTACTTCCCCTGCCCTGACCTGCTGCCGGTGGTGATCGAGCAGAGCTTCCTCGACGAGGTTCGCGCCAGCCTGCCGGAATTGCCGGTACAGAAGCGCGAGCGTTTCGAAAGCCAGTTCGGCCTTTCCGCCTACGACGCCACGGTGCTCGCAGCCAGCCGCGAGATGGCCGACTACTTCGAGGCGGTGCAGCAGGTCTGCGGTGATGCCAAGCTCGCCGCCAACTGGGTGATGGGCGAACTCTCCAGCCTGCTCAACAAGGAAGGCCTGGAGATCGACCAGTCGCCGGTCTCGGCCGAGCAGTTGGGCGGCATGATCCTGCGTATCAAGGACGACACCATCAGCGGCAAGATCGCCAAGATGGTGTTCGAGGCCATGGCCGCTGGCGAAGGCTCGGCCGATGAGATCATCGAGAAGAAAGGACTCAAGCAGGTCACCGATTCCGGCGCCATCGAGAAGATGCTCGATGAGGTGCTGGCCGCCAATGCCGAGCAGGTCGAGCAATACCGCGCCAGCGACGAAGCCAAGCGCGGCAAGATGTTCGGCTTCTTCGTCGGCCAGGCGATGAAGGCGTCCAAAGGCAAGGCCAATCCTGGCCAGGTGAACGAACTGCTGAAGAAGAAGCTCGACGGCTGATCTAGCCTCACGGATCGACGCCGGGTACGCCCGGCGTTTTCTTATCAGGAAGGAAACCCCATGCTCCGTACGCTCATCCTTGCGGCACTGGCCGCCGCCCTCCTGCTGGCTGGCTGTACTACCCGCGAACCGGTCAGCCGCCCTTCCACGGGCGCGCCTGTTCAGGCAGACACCACCTACAGCGCCGAAGGACTCGCCTCCTTTTATGGCAAGCGGCATCACGGCAAGCGAACCGCCAATGGCGAGGCCTTCGACCAGCACGCGATGACCGCGGCGCATCGCACGCTTCCGTTCGGCACCTGGGTTCGGGTCACCAGCCTGGCCAGCGGGCGCAGCGTCGAGGTTCGAATCAACGACCGGGGTCCTTACGGGCGCGGACGGATCATCGACCTGTCGCAAAAGGCAGCCGAGGAGCTTGGCATCATCAAGCAAGGGGTATCCCGCGTGCGTGTCGAGCAGCTGCAGCGATAACGGCACCTCGCACCGACGTGGCGGTCTCTATGACGAGCCGCGCCATGACACGATTGTTTTCTGGAGTTGAGCATGACCCTTTTGATCTTCGTCTACCTGATCGCCGGCCTGGTGCTGCTGGTCATCGGAGCCGAAGTACTGGTACGCGGGGCATCGCGCCTGGCAGCCATTTTCGGCATTCCGCCCCTGATCATCGGGCTGACGGTGGTGGCCTTCGGCACCAGCGCGCCGGAAACGGCCGTCAGCGTGCAGGCCTCGCTGAACGGCAGCGGCGACCTTGCGGTAGGCAACGTGATTGGCAGCAATATCGCCAACGTGCTGCTGATTCTCGGGCTGTCGGCGCTGGTCGCTCCGCTGATCGTGTCCCGCCAACTGATCCGTCTCGACGTTCCGATCATGATCGGCGCCGGTGTACTGACCTTCGCGCTGGCCTGGGATGGCACATTGGGCCGCCTGGACGGCGCATTGCTATTCGCTTCGGTGGTCGGCTACTGCGTGCTGCTGATCGTACTCAGCCGCCGCAGCAAGAACGTGGCGAGCGAACCTGACGAATTCGACGAGGCGTTCGCACTCAAGGAAAAACCCGGGCGATTCGCCTGGCTGCTGAACCTGCTGCTGGTGGTGGTGGGCCTGGTATTGCTGATCGGTGGCTCCAACCTGTTGGTCGAAGGCGCGGTGTCGCTGGCCCGGGCGCTGGGTCTTTCGGAGCTGATCATCGGCTTGACGGTGATCGCCGTCGGTACTTCCCTGCCCGAGCTGGCCACTTCGATGCTCGCGGTGTTCAAGGGCGAGCGCGACATCGCCGTGGGCAACATCGTCGGCAGCTCGATCTTCAACCTGCTGCTGGTGCTCGGCGCCGCCGCATTGGTTGCGCCCAGCGGGCTATCGATCTCGCCCAATGCACTGGCATTCGACTTCCCGGTGATGATGGCGGTGTTCCTCGCCTGTCTGCCGATCTTTTTCTCGGGCTACCAGATCAACCGCTGGGAAGGCCTGTTGTTCTTCTTCTACTATCTGGCCTATACCGCTTATCTTGTGCTGTTCGCCACGGGCAGACCGCTGATCGCCCTGTTCGAGCATGCGATGACCTGGTACGTGCTGCCACTGACCGCGCTGACCCTGATCGTCCTGGCGATGCGTGCCTGGCGACGCCAGCGCGGTGAACCCTCTCCCCAACCCTGAACTCCGGAAACTCTTACACCATGACACCCATGACGTTCGTCTATCTGATCGCCGGCCTCATATTGCTGGTAGCCGGCGCGGAAGTGCTTGTGCGCGGCGCCGCCAAGCTCGCCGCGCAATTTGGCATTCCGCCGCTGGTGATCGGCCTGACCGTGGTCGCATTCGGCACCAGCGCACCGGAAACAGCGGTCAGCGTCCAATCGGCGCTCGAAGGCAGCGGCGATCTGGCGATCGGTAACGTGGTAGGCAGCAACATCGCCAACGTCCTGCTGATCCTCGGCATTTCGGCACTCATCGCACCGTTGGTGGTGTCGCGCCAACTGATCCGCCTCGACGTGCCGATCATGATCGGCGCGAGCCTGGTGACCTACGCACTGGCCTGGGATGGCTCGCTGGGCCGAGTGGACGGCGCGCTGCTGTTCACCGGTGTGGTGGCGTATACGCTGTTCCTGATCATCAAGAGCAAGCGCGAACAGGCACTGAACGGCCCGGACGAATTCGCCGAAGAGTTCGGCCTTACCGAACCGCCCAAGCCCTACGCCTGGGTGATCAACCTGGGGTTGCTGGTGGCCGGGCTGGTGTTGCTGGTGGTTGGCTCGAACCTGCTGGTCGAGGGCGCCGTCAGCCTGGCGCGCGCCCTTGGCCTGTCAGAGCTGGTGATCGGCCTGACGGTGATCGCGATCGGTACGTCGCTACCGGAGCTGGCCACCTCGATCCTGGCCGCGCTCAAGGGCGAGCGGGACATCGCCGTGGGTAACGTCGTGGGCAGCAACATCTTCAACCTGCTCTGCGTACTGGGACTCGCCTCGCTGGTCTCGCCCCAGGCGATCGCCGTCTCGGCCAGCGCACTGGCCTTCGACTTCCCGGTGATGATCGCAGTGGCCCTGGCCTGCCTGCCGATCTTCTTCTCGGGACACCTGATCAACCGCTGGGAAGGCCTGCTGTTCGTCGCCTACTACCTGGCCTACACCGCCTACCTGGTGCTCAACGCTTCCGGCGCGGGCTTCTCCCAGGCCTTCGGTCACGCGATGCTCTGGTACGCCTTGCCACTGACAGCCATCACCTTGCTGGTAATCGGCGCTCGCGCCTGGCAGCAGCAGCGCGGCTAGCGGCTCAGATCCAGCCGCCCCATTGCAGCACGAAAATGCCGACGTTGGTGGTCACCGCAGCCGCCAACGTGGTCATCACGATGATGCCCGAGGCCAACTGGTGGTTGCCATTGACCGCCTTGGCCATGACGAAGCTCGCAGCCGCCGTCGGGCTGGCGAAATAAAGGAACAGCACGCCCAGATCCGCACCGCGAAAGCCCAGGGCCCAGGCACCGAGAGTACTGAGCACCGGCAACCAGATCATCTTCATGGCGCTGGCGCTCAAGGCCAGGGTGCCGCTGTCGCGCAACATGCCAAGGGTCAGAGTGCCGCCAATGCAGATCAGTGCCAGTGGCAGGGTCATCTGAGCGAAGTACTGCCCCGAGGTCAGTACCCAGGCGGGCAAGCCGATCTGCCAGTAGGCGAAGGGAATCGCACCCACCACCCCGATGATCAACGGATTGCTGACGATGCTCTTGAAGATGCTCCAGGCATCGGACTTCACGCTCGGGCTGTACAGCGCGAGGATCACCGCCGCCAGGGTGTTGTAGACCAGGATAACCACGCCTGCGAGCACGCCGCCGAGCGACAGCCCGTAGTCGCCGTACATGCTGGTGGCCAAAGCCAGCCCGACGATGCCGTTGTTGCCGCGAAACGCACCCTGCACATAGATGCCGCGGTCGGCCAGCGGGCAGCGCCAGATCGCCCAGACCCAGGCGACCAGGAAGCTCACCACGGTCGCCAGGACGAAGTAGCCGATCACCGTCGGCTTGACCGCCTGACTGAGGTCGGCGCGCAGGATTGAGAGGAACAGCATCGTCGGCATCGTACCCTTGAAGACCAGGGCCGACGCCATGTTGACGAAGGTGATGTCGATCCAGCCCAGGCGCTTGAGCAAGACGCCGAGAAACAACATGGCGAAGACCGGAGCGGTGATACCCAGGGTCTGTTGAAACAGGGCGAACATGCGCGGGCCTGCGAAAGAAAGAGATGGCCTTATGTTAGCAAGCCCACCGGCGCATGGCCTTCCGGGCAGCGGGCTAAATCAGCGACGTACCGGGCGTTTTTGCAGTTTGCGCTGCAGCGTTCTACGGTGCATGCCAAGGGCGCGCGCGGTAGCGGAGATATTGCCCTCGTGCTCGGCCAGCACGCGCTGGATGTGCTCCCACTGCAGCCGGTCGACCGACATGGGATTTTCCGGCACCAGCGTGTCCAGATCGGCGTGCTGCGAAAGCAACGCGGCCAGCACGTCGTCGGCATCGGCCGGTTTGCACAGGTAGTTGCAGGCGCCGCGCTTGATGGCTTCCACAGCCGTGGCGATGCTCGAATAACCGGTGAGGATCAGCACGCGCATCTCGGGGTCGAGTTCCAGCAGCTTGGGCAGCAGTACCAGGCCGGAGTCGCCTTCCATCTTCAGGTCGAGCACCGCGTAATCGGGAATGTCCTGCCTGGCCAGCGCCAGGCCCTCGTCTGCCGAGCCGGCGATGCTCACCTGCAGGCCACGACGGCTCATGGCCCGCGCCATCACCCGAGTGAAGGTAGGGTCGTCGTCCACCAGCAGCAGCTTGTGGTGTTCGTCGCCTTCCAGTTGCATATCCTCGGTGGTCATCTCGCTAATCCTCGCTGTGGCCTTTCAGGCACGCGCGGCGCCGTGGGGCAGCCGCAATTCGGTCAGGGTGCCACCATCCTCGTGGTTGTACAGCTTCACTGTACCGCCTGCACGGGTCACGCTGGCCTGACTGAGAAACAGGCCAAGGCCGAAGCCCTTGCCCTTGGTAGTAAAGAAGGGCCTACCGATCTGCTCGGCGATCGCCAGCGGCACACCGGCGCCGTTGTCGCGGATGCTCAGCATGACCCATTGGGCATTCCAGTCCAGACAAATGTCGAGATCGTCGGGGCTGGCGTCGGTGGCATTGTTGAGCAGGTTGAGCAGCGCCTGGCTCAGATCGGCCGGTGGCATCAGTCGTGGAGCACTGCCACGCCCCACGCACTGGAAACGGTAGCTGGCCTCCGGACGCATCAGGTGCCAGCGCTTGAGCACCGCCTCGACCCATTCGCGCGCCGTCTGCTCGATGATCGCCTGACGGCGATCGGCCTCGGCGGCGCGGACCAGCTGCTGCAGGCTCTCCTTGCATAGCTGCACCTGCGACTGCAGCAGCGCCAGGTCGTCCTGCAACTGCGGCTCCTTGTGCTCCTGGCGCAGCTCCTTGAGCAGTACGCTCATGGTCGCCAGCGGAGTGCCCAGTTCATGGGCGGCACCAGCGGCCTGGGTGGCGACGGCGAGCAGTTGCTGATCGCGCATGCTTTCCTCGCGACGCTGGGCCTGGTGCTGTTCCTGGCGCCGCAACTCTTCAGCCATGCGCGCGACGAAGAAGGTGATCAGTGCCGCGGCCAGGGCGAAACTCAGCCACATGCCGTAGACCTGCATGGTGGCCCGCGCTGCAGTATCCAGATGCAGGGGGTCGTACCACAGCAGCAAGGCGGTATAACCGGCCAGCGCCAGCCCCGAAAGCACCATCGAATACAGCCACGGCAGTGTCGCCGCGGCGATCGTCAAGGGCACCAGATAATAGGAGACGAAGGGGTTGGTCGACCCCCCGGTATAAAACAGCAGCAGGCTGTGAATGATCAGGTCGAAGGCCAGATGAGAGGCGTATTCGAGCTCGGTGACCGGCCAGGGGCCGCGCAGACGGATCGCCGTCGCCAGGCACAGGCAGGCGGAAATCGCCAGGGTAATGCACAGGGCCGTCCACGGCAGCGTCACCAGGTTCGCGACATAGGCCAACCCTACCGAGCCCGCCTGGGCAACCAGCACAAGGGAACGGATCAGTGTAAGTCGCTTGAGGTTCTGACGGCTCGCCGAAAGCAGCTGAACGGGTGCGTACATGGGCTCTCCAAAGGAGCGGCGAGTATAACCAAGGGCGCATGGGGACTGGCCAGATGCGGCAACGCGCCGCATAACGAGCGTAGCCGGCTCGACCCGCCGGCCAAAGTCTGCAACGCTCTGCCAACCCCTCCCACCAAGGAAACGCCCATGTACGCAACCAGACCGTTGTTCGCCGCCCTCGGACTGCTGGCCTCTGCCACTGTCGCCCTGCCGGCATTGGCCGAGGAGCCGCGCTACAACCAGATTTCGCTGCGCGCCGAAGTCAGCAGCGAAGTGGCCCACGACCGGATGCACGTGACGCTGTACAACGAGACCCAGCATGACGATCCGACGCAGCTGGCCGCAGAAACGTCCAAAGTGATGAACGAAGCACTCGGCCGCGCGCGCAAGGTCGAGGGCGTGACGGTCAGCCTGGGCAGTCGCAACAGCTATCCGGTTTACGAGGAAAAAGGCCAGCAGATCACATCCTGGCGCGAGCGCGCCGAGCTGCGCCTGGAGAGTTCGGATTTCGCCGCCCTGTCCAAGCTCACCGGCGAGCTGATGAACACCCTGAAGATGGGCAGCATGCAATTCAGCGTCTCGGATGGCATCCGCAAGCAGAACGAGGATGCCCTGCTCAAGGACGCGATCACGGCTTTCCGCGCTCGCGCGCAACTGGCAACCGAAGCGCTGGGCGGTAGCGACTACAAGGTGGTCAGCCTGAACCTGGACAGCAACGGCTACCAGCCGGTGATGATGCGCAGCATGGCGATGAAGAGCAGCCGGATGGAAGATTCGATCACGCCGGAGATCGAGGCCGGCACCCGCCAGGTGACGATGAACGCCAACGGCGTGATCGAAGTCTTGATGCCCTGACTCTCGAATCGTGACCCTCGACCGGCCTCGAAAGAGGCCGGCTTGCTAACGGCATACCTCTTGCTTGCTTCAATGAAGCCCAAGAGGCTCAACCGAAGCACAACGATCAGAGGGTCCTTAATGCGCACCACCGCGATATTCCCTTACCTTCTCGCTGCTGGCCTGCTGGCCGGCGCGCCACTGGCCCAAGCCGCCAATCTGGTGTTCTGCTCCGAAGGCAGTCCGGCCGGATTCGACCCGGGCCTGTACACCACCGGCACCGACTTCGATGCAGCCGCCGAAACCATGTTCAACCGACTGTCGCAGTTCGAGCGCGGCGGTACTGAGGTGGAGCCGGGGCTCGCCGAGAAGTGGGACATCTCCGATGACGGCCTGACCTACACCTTCCATCTGCGCCAGGGTGTGAAATTCCACACCACCGACTACTTCAAGCCAACCCGCGAATTCAACGCCGACGACGTGCTGTTCACCTTCGAACGCATGCTCAGTACCGAGCATCCCTTCCGCAAGGCCTACCCCACGGAGTTTCCGTACTTCACCGACATGGGCATGGACCAGAACATCGCCCGCATCGAGAAGCTCGACGACCACACCGTGCGCTTCACCCTCAACAGCGTCGACGCGGCCTTCATCCAGAACATGGCGATGAGCTTTGCCTCGATTCACTCGGCCGAATACGCCGACCAGTTGCTCAAGACCGGCAAGGCGGCGGACATCAACCAGAAGCCGATCGGTACCGGCCCGTTCGTGTTCAGCCGCTATCAGAAGGACGCCCAGATTCGCTACAAGGGCAACACCGAGTACTGGAAGCCCGAGGATGTGAAGATCGACAACCTGATCTTCGCCATCAATACCGACGCCTCGGTTCGCATGCAGAAACTGCGCGCCGGCGAATGCCAGATCACGCTCTTCCCGCGCCCGGCCGAGCTCGAAGCGCTGAGGAAAGACCCCAACCTGAAGATGCCCGACCAACCCGGCTTCAACCTTGGTTACCTGGCCTACAACACCGAGCACAAGCCGTTCGACAAGCTCGAAGTGCGCCAGGCGCTGGACATGGCGATCAACAAGCCGGCCATCATCAATGCCGTCTACCAGGGCGCCGGCCAGCTCGCGGTCAATGGCATGCCGCCGGGCCAGTGGTCCTACGATGACACCATCAAGGACACCCCCTTCGACCCGGAAAAGGCCAAGCAGCTGCTCAAGGACGCAGGTGTCGCCGATGGCACCGAGATCACCCTCTGGGCGATGCCGGTACAGCGACCCTACAACCCCAACGCGCGCTTGATGGCCGAAATGATCCAGTCCGACTGGTCCAAGATCGGCATCAAGGCGCGCATCGTCAGCTACGAATGGGGCGAGTACAACAAGCGCGCCAAGGCCGGCGAGCACGACACGCTGCTGATCGGCTGGACCGGCGACAATGGCGACCCGGACAACTGGCTCAGCGTGCTCTACGGCTGCGACGCCATCGGCGGCAACAACTACAGCCGCTTGTGCGACAAGCCGTTCGACGCGCTGATCAAGAAGGCCAAGGCGATCACCGATCCTGACGAGCGCACCACGCTGTACAAGGAGGCCCAGCACCTGCTCAAGGCCAACGTACAGATGACGCCCATCGCCCACTCGACGGTCTACCAGCCGATGAGCAACAAGGTGAAGGATTTCAAGATCAGCCCGTTCGGTATCAACTCCTTCTACGGCGTCAGCCTCGAGAAGTAGCGACACTCCGCGCAGGCGCCGACACCCGTCGGCGCCTGCCACCGGCTCCACATGCGAGGGTTGGCGATGCCCATGACTCCTGCCCTTCGTTTGCGTGCTGCATGCGCCGCACTAGCCGCCGCACTCGTCAGCGTGCCAATGGTCCATGCCGCAGAAGGCCTGGTGGTCTGCAGCGAAGCCAGCCCCGAAGGCTTCGACGTGGTCCAGTTCACCGCCGCAGCCACCGCCGACGCATCCGCCGAAACCCTGTTCGACCGCCTCGTGCATTTCGCCCCTGGCAGCGCCGAGCTGGTTCCGGGCCTGGCCCAGCGCTGGGACGTATCCACCGACGGCCTGCGCTATACCTTTCACCTGCGCCCGAGCGTGCCGTTTCATCGCACCGAGTGGTTCACGCCGAGTCGGCCCTTGAATGCCGACGACGTGCTCTGGAGCTTCAACCGCCAGCTCGATCCGGAGCACCCCTGGCACAGCCTGTCCGAGCGCGGCTATCCGTTTGCCGAAGCCATGGGAATGGCCGAGCTCATCGAACGCATCGACAAGCTCGACGAACTGACCGTGCGCTTCACCCTGCGTCATCCCGAGGCGCCTTTCCTGGCCAACCTGGCGATGGGCTTCGCCTCGATCTATTCCGCCGAGTACGCCGACAGGCTGCTCGCCGCCGGTACCCCGCAGCGACTCAACAGCCAGCCCATCGGCACCGGCCCGTTCGTGTTTCAACGCTACGCCAAGGACGCTCAGGTGCGCTTCGCGGCCCATCCCGACTACTGGAACGGAGCACCGGCGATCGAGCGCCTGGTGTTCGCCATCACCCCCGATCCCAACATCCGCCAGCAGATGCTCAAGGCCGGCGGTTGCCAGATCGCAGTCTATCCCCGGCCGGTGGACATCCCCGCGCTGCGCGAGGACGACCGGCTCAAGGTGATGGCGCTCGATTCGCTGCTGGTGGCCTATATCGGCCTCAACGTGCGCCATCCACCGCTCGATGACGTGCGCGTGCGCCAGGCGATCAACCTCGCCTTCGACAAGCAGGCCTACCTGCGCGCCCAATTCGGCGAGGACGGCGCCAGCCCCGCGGTGGCGCCCTACCCGCCGATGCTCTGGGGCCATGACCCGAACCTCCAGGGCTGGCCCTACGACCCGCAGCGCGCTCGCGAACTGCTCGCCGAGGCCGGCCTTGCGGAGGGCTTCAAGCTGTCGATCTGGACGCGTCCCGGCGGCGGACCGACCAACCCCAACCCGGGCATCGGCGCGCAGATGCTGCAGGCCGATCTCGCCGCGCTGGGCATCCAGGCGGACGTACGGGTGTTCGAATGGGGTGAGCTGATCAAGCGTGCCAAGAACGGCGAACATGACCTGGTATTCATGGGCTGGTCCGGCGACAACGGCGATCCGGACAATTTCCTCACGCCGAACCTGTCCTGCGCCGCGGCGCGCTCCGGCGAGAACCAGGCTGGCTGGTGCGACCACGGGTTCGACAAGCTGCTGACTCGCGCCCGCCGCAGCACCGACCAGAGCGACCGCGCGGCGCTCTATCGCCAGGCGCTGGCGATTTTCCACCAGCAGGCGCCCTGGGTACCGCTGGCGCATCCGAAGCAGTTCATCGTGATGCGCCGCGAAGTGGAAGGCTTCAGCCTCAGCCCGCTGGGCTCGAACAACTACGCACGGGTGCGTCTGGTGCGCTGATCTGGCCTGCGGCTAGCGCTGCAGGCCGAAGGGATCATCAACGCTGTGGCTTGGCTCGGTGAACCAGCGCGGGCCGCTTTCGCTCATGTAGAAATGATCTTCCAGGCGGATGCCGAACTCGCCGGGTACGCAGATCATCGGCTCGTTGCTCAGGCACATGCCGACGTCCAACGGCGTCTCGTCTCCGCGAACCAGGTAGGGGCCTTCATGAATTTCCAGGCCGATGCCGTGCCCGGTGCGGTGCGGCAGACCAGGCAGCAGATAACCGGGACCGAGGCCATCGGCTTCGAGGGACGCGCGGGCGGCCTCGTCCACTTCTTCGCAACGTGCGCCGAGCCGGGCGGCGGCGAAGGCCGCGAGCTGAGCGTCCTTTTCCATGTTCCAGAAGGCCCGCTGGCGCTCGTTCGGCTCGCCGAAGACATAGCTGCGGGTGATGTCCGACAGGTAGCCGTGCAGCCGGCAGCCGGTGTCGATCAGCACCATGTCGCCGCGCTGCAGGGTCTGCACATGCTTGACACCATGGGGAAAGGCGCTGGCCGGGCCGAACAGCACGATGCAGAAGTACGAGCCTGTCGCGCCGACCGCGCGGTGCGCCTGGTGGATGAATTCGCTCACCTCAGCGGTGGTGATGCCTTCGCGCAGGATGCTGGCGGCGGCCTTGTGCACTTCCAGGGTCATGTCCTTGGCGCGCTGCATCAGGGCGATCTCGGACGCCGACTTGCGCTGGCGGCAGTAGCCGGTCACGACGCCCGCATCGACGAATTCGTAACCCATCGTCAACTGGCGGATACCGTCGTACATGAAGAACGGCAGCGACGAGCAGATTCCCACCCGGCCAGGCGCCTGGCGATTACCGACCACGCCCAGCGCCTGAAGCCGCTCGAGCAGCAGGCGATAGGGGCTTTCGTGCTCCTGCCATAGGCGCACCGGGCCTTCGACCACCTGGAAATCGAGGATGGTGCCCTCTTCGAAGGCAGGCGCCAGGTATTCCAGCGCTCCCTCGGCGGGCAGGATCGCACCGACCATCCGCTCGCTGGGGCTCCAGCGCACGCCGGTGAAGTATTCGAGATTGCTGCCGGCGCCGATGAACAAGGCGCCGATGCCCAGTTCACGCATCCGCGCCTGGGCGCGGTCGAGCCGGGCTCGGTACTCGTCCAGCGCGATGGGCTGAGCGCCCGCCGTCATGTCGCGTAACCGCGCCAGCGCCTGTTCAGGCGTACTGCCCCCGACTCCCAAGGTCATCTTTCCACTCCGATCGATGTGCATGTGCGGCCAGATTTAAGTACAGCTTAAATTTTCAAGCAAAGCTTTTCTGCAAAACGCTGCAATCAGCCAGCATCACGGACGCCTTCGCAGCGCTCCGCTGACCGGTATACTGACTCCTTTCCCAAGGGCCGATTTTTTATGTCCGTAGATCGCATCGGCGAGCGCTTGCGCCGCTACCGGCGGGCCGCCAACAAGACGCTCAACCAGGTGGCCAGCGAGTCCGGGCTCACGGCCAGCTTCCTCTCCCAGGCCGAGCGCAACCTTACCGGCGTGTCCATCTCATCCCTGGCCAGCATCTCCAAATCCCTCGGCGTGCCGATGAACGTGCTGTTCGACCAGCCGGCGCAGCCCCAGCCCGATTCGCACCAGGGGGAACGGGTGCGTTACACCATCGAAGGCCAGCCGCTGGCTTACGAGCGCCTGTCGAGCAGCTTTCCCGGCAACCAGATCAACGCGGTGAAGATGAGCATGCCGGTCGGCTACCAGTCCGAGCTGATTTCCCACGAGGGTGCCGAGTTCGCCTATGTGCTGTCCGGGCGCATCGTCTACAGCGTCGACGGGCGCGAATACCCGCTGGCCAGCGGGGACTCGATCCACTTCGATGCGGGCAAGGCGCACCACCTTGCGAACGTTGGCGACGAGGTTGCCGAAGTACTGACGGTCACCACCATGGTGTTGTTCGACGATCACAGCAATCGCTAGGCAATTGCACCAAAGTGACTCACTAACGCACCAATATGACGACAAAATTTAGCACTGCTTAATTTTTGTTGACCGTAATTTCAGCATGACTTAATTTTCAGCCCAGCTTCACGCAGCCGCTACATTGGCTGCTGGCCCGGTAGTTCTCGTAGCACTGGCAGGATCGTCAGGCACGCGACGGCAGCGATCACGAGCGGTCACCACCGCCCCTCAAAAGACTAGAAAAAACAAATGAGGTTTTGCATGCGCTTGAACACCCCAATCCGGGCTTTGCTCGCAGCTGGACTGATCCTCGGTTCGCCTCTCAGCTATGCGGCCAGCAACCTGGTCTACTGCTCCGAGGGCAGCCCAGGCGGTTTCGATCCCGGCCAGTACACCACCGGCACCGACTTCGATGCGGCCTCCGAAACGGTGTTCAATCGCCTGGCCCAGTTCGAGCGCGGCGGCACCAAGGCCGAGCCGGCGCTGGCGACCGAATGGCAGATCAGCGAAGACGGCCTCACCTACACTTTCAAGCTGCGCCCCGGCGTACGCTTCCACAGCACCGAATATTTCAAGCCGACGCGTGACTTCAACGCCGACGACGTGCTGTTCACCTTCAATCGCATGCTCGACAGGGAGCATCCGTTCCGCAAGGCCTACGCCACTGAGTTCCCCTACTTCGTCGACATGGGCCTGGACAAGAACATCGCGAGTATCGAAAAGGTCGACGACCTGACCGTGAAATTCGTCCTGAACAACGTGGACGCCGCCTTCATCCAAAACCTGGCGATGAACTTCGCCGCCATCCACTCCGCCGAATACGCCAACCAGCTGCTCGAAAGCGGCAAGGCTTCGGAGATCAACCAGAAGCCGATCGGCACCGGCCCGTTCGTGTTCAGCCGTTACCAGAAGGACGCCCAGATCCGCTTCAAGGGCAACAAGGAGTACTGGAACCCGAGCGACGTCAAGCTCGACAACCTGATCTTCGCCATCAGCACCGACGCCTCGGTGCGTGCCCAGAAGCTGCGCGCAGGCGAATGCCAGATCACTCTGAACCCGCGTCCGGCCGACCTCGAAGCGCTGCTCAAGGACCCGAACCTCAACGTCCCCACCGAGCCCGGCTACAACCTGGGCTATATCGCCTACAACGTTACCCGCGCGCCGTTCGACAAGCTCGAAGTGCGCCAGGCGCTGGACATGGCGGTAAACAAGGCGTCCATCATCGAAGCGGTCTACCAGGGCGCCGGCCAGCTGGCGGTCAACGCCATGCCACCGACCCAGTGGTCCTATGACGAGACGATCAAGGACGCCGCCTACGACCCGGACAAGGCCCGCGAGATGCTCAGGGCCGCCGGCGTCGCCGAAGGCACCGAGATCACGCTGTGGGCGATGCCGGTACAGCGGCCCTATAACCCCAACGCCAAGCTGATGGCCGAGATGCTGCAGGCCGACTGGGCCAAAGTCGGGATCAAGGCGCGCATCGTCAGCTACGAATGGGGCGAGTACATCAAACGTGCCCACGCTGGCGAGCACGACGCCATGCTGATCGGCTGGACTGGCGACAACGGTGACCCGGACAACTGGCTCGGCACGCTCTATGGCTGCGACTCGGTGGACGGCAACAACTTCTCCAAGTGGTGCGATCCCGAATACGACAAGCTGGTCACGGCAGCCAAGCGCGTCACCGACCAGGCCGAGCGCACGGAGCTCTACGTCAAGGCCCAGCATCGCCTCAAGGAACAAGTCCCGATCACCCCGATCGCGCATTCCACGGTGTACCAGCCGATGCGCACCAGCGTGAAGGGTTTCGAGATCAGCCCCTTCGGACGCAACTCCTTCTACGGGGTCGAGAACACCCGTTGAACCTGGCGGTGGGCGGGCCCTGACCGCCCACCGCAACCTTCCAATTCCATAACAAGACGTTTTTTTCGCTCTACCGGCAAAGACCGGTGAGTGTTTCCGCACGCCTGCCAAAAGTCCGCAAGGATGCTCGTCGTCATGCCCCAGACCCGTCATCAGACCGGATCCGGCAGGGCTGGGTGTCGTTGCGTTCAACAAGAACTGAAACAGGAAGCCATGCAATGAAGCACCCCTTTCGTACCGGCAGCATCCTCGGTCTGAGCCTGATCGCAATGAGCGTCCATGCCCAGAGCCTCGAAACCCAGCCAGACGTCACCCCGACGCCGGAAAACCCAAGCCCGGTGACCGAAATCCAGCGGCTCCCGACGGTCGACGAGCCCGTGCGTGGCCAGGCCGGCGCCACCGGCTTCTTCGAGGGCCAGGAGCTGACGCTGACCACCCGCAATTTCGCCTCCCGCGAGCAGATGCAGGACAGCTTCTACTTTCGCATCCCCAAGGACGGCGGTTCGGAACTGACCCATACCCGCCGCGCCTGGGTGCAGGGCACCGTGCTCAAATACAGCTCCGGCTACACCCAGGGCCCGGTGGGTATCGGTGTGGATATCGCCGCCTTCAACGCGATCAACCTCGAACGCGGCAAGGGGCGCATCGGTGGTGGCGGCAATCGCACCCTGGCCAGCGAGGGCCGTGGCGTGGACGAGTGGTCCAAGCTGGGCGTCGCGGACGTGCGCCTGCGTGTCTCCAACACCGAGCTCAAGGCCGGGCGCTTCCTGGTCGACACGCCCGTGTTCAACTACATCGACAACCGCGCCCTGCCGTCGAGCTTCACCGGCTACGCGGTGACCAGCGAGGAGCTGGACGACCTCGCCCTGCAGGCCGGCAGCTTCCGTCGCGTGAGCCCGCGGACCGGCTCCGGCGACGAGCCGCTGACCACCGAATACGGCACCCGCGAAGCCCGCGGCGACCGCTACAACTACCTCGGCGGCACCTACAAGGCGGCCGACGACCTCGAGATTTCTGCCTATGCTGGCCGCTTCGAGGATGTCTGGAACCAGTATTACCTGGGCATCACCCACGACCTGGGCGACCGCGAGACCCTATCGTTGCGCACCGCCTTCAATGGCTACCGTACCACCGACACCGGTTCGCGCGAGGCCGGCTACATCGACAACAACACCTGGAGCCTGGCGTTCACCCTCGGCCATCAGGCCCACGGGCTAACGCTGGCCTGGCAGCAGGTCGACGGCGATGAGTACTTCGACTACGTTCACGAGACTGCGGCCATCTACCTGGCCAACTCGCTTCTGTCGGACTTCAACAGCCCGAACGAGAAATCCGCGCAGATCCGCTACGACACCGACTGGAGCTACTTCGGCATTCCCGGGTTCACCACCGCGCTGTGGTATGCCAAGGGCTGGGACATCGACGGCACTCATTACGACGGCGACCGCAACGGCGCCTACGGTAACTACGCCGAAGTGCGCGCGATGGACGGTGAGCGTCATCATGAGTACGGCATCACCGGCGGTTACAAGGTGCAGGGCGGCGCCTTGAAGGACAGCACCTTCAAGGTGATGTATATGTCCCACCGGGCGAGCAAGGACCAGATCGACGGCAGCGTCGACGAATTGCGCATCGTCAGCACCTTCCCGTTCAACCTGCTCTGATCGCGACGGGCCGGGCGCAACCTCGGTTACGCCCGGCTTCTCAGGAGAAGCTCCATGCATTCGACCCTGCGCTATCTACCTCTGGTATTCGCCCTCGCCGCCGGCGCGCCGCTGGTCCAGGCCAAGAGCCTGGCCGTGTGCACCGAGGCCAGTCCCGAAGGCTTCGATGTCGTCCAGTACACCAGCGCGGTGACCGCAGACGCCGCCGGCGAGACCCTGTTCAACCGCCTGCTGGCGTTCAAGCCCGGCACCACCGAGCTGGAACCAAGCCTCGCGAAACGCTGGGAGATCAGTGACGATGGCCTGGCCTACACCTTTTATCTGCGCCCCGATGTGCCGTTCCACCGCACCGACTACTTCACGCCGAGCCGCATGATGAATGCCGATGACGTGCTCTGGAGCTTCCAGCGCCAGCTCGATCCCAAGCACCCCTGGCATGAATCGGCCGCACGCGGTTACGGCTTCTTCGACTCCATGGGTCTGGGCGAGCTGATCGATCGCATCGAGAAGCTCGACGACCTGACCGTGCGCTTCACCCTTACCCGCCCGGAGGCGCCGTTTCTCGCCGACCTGGCGATGCCGTTCACCTCCATCTATTCGGCCGAATACGGCGACCAGCTGCTCGCGGCGGGCACGCAGGGGCAGCTCAACAACCTGCCGATCGGCACCGGCCCATTCGTGTTCGGCCGATACCAGAAGGACGCCCAGATCCGCTTCAAGGCCAACCCCGATTACTTCGAAGGCAAGCCCGAGCTGGACAACCTGATCTTCGCCATCACCCTCGACCCCAACGTGCGCCTGCAGCGCGTGCGGGCCAACGAATGCCAGCTGGCGCTCTATCCCAAACCGCAGGACGTGGCACAGCTCAAGCAGGACGCCAACCTCGCGGTGGACGAGATCGACGCGCTGCTGACCACCTATGTCGCGATCAATACCACCCGCAAACCGCTCGACGACGTACGCGTGCGTCAAGCCATCAACCTGGCCATCGACAAGCCATCGCTGCTCGGCGCGGTGTTCGGGCCGGGGGCCGCGAGCCCGGCGGTAATGCCCTACCCGCCAACGCTGCTAGGCTACAACCACGATGTCGACGGCTGGCCACACGATCCCGAGCGCGCCCGTGAATTGCTCGCCGAGGCGGGCGTGAAGGATCTCAGGATCGACCTCTTCATCCGGAACGGCAGCTCGCCAACGATTCCTAACCCCGCCCTTGCGGCACAGATGATGCAAGCGGATCTGGCCAAGGCTGGCATCACCCTGACCATCCGCTCGCTGGAATGGGGCGAACTGCTCAAGCGCGCCAAGGCCGGCGAGCATGACCTGGTGCTGCTCGGCTGGGCCGGGGACAACGGCGATCCTGACAACTTCCTCAGCCCCAACCTCAGCTGCGCGGCGGCCGAAACCGGGGAAAACCAGGCACGTTGGTGCGACCCGACGTTCGAGGCGCTGATCGGCAAGGCGCGAGCGGCCAATGACCCGGCCGAGCGCGCCACGCTGTACCAGAAGGCCCTGGGTGTATTCCACCTTCAGTCGCCCTGGATTCCCCTGGCGCACCCCAGGTTGTTCAATGTGCGGCGCACCACGGTCGAGGGCTACACCATCAGCCCGATGAGCAACAACAACTTCGCCAGGACCCGGGTGCGGTGACATGCGAAAACCGCAGCGCGACCTACCGGTCGGGCTCGGATAACAAGAAACGCACCCGCTGGCGCCACAAGCGTCGGCGGATTTGCCTAACGAGGAGTGACTCACCACGATGTTTAGTTTCGTCATGCGCCGACTGGGGTTGCTTATCCCCACGTTCTTCGGCGTCACCTTGCTCACCTTCGCGCTGATCCGACTGATCCCCGGCGACCCGGTCGAAGTGATGATGGGCGAGCGCCGGGTCGACCCGGAAATGCATGCCCAGGCGATGGAGCGTCTTGGCCTGAACAAGCCGCTCTACGCGCAATACCTGGACTACATCGGCAAGCTTGCCAAGGGAGACCTGGGCGAGTCGCTGCGTACCCGCACCAGCGTCTGGGACGAGTTCACCACGCTGTTTCCTGCCACGGTCGAACTGGCCTTGGCCGCTCTGATATTCGCCGGCACCCTCGGCCTATTGGCCGGCGTGATCGCCGCACTCAAACGAGGCTCGCTGTTCGACCACGGCGTGATGGGCCTCTCGCTGACCGGCTATTCGATGCCGATTTTCTGGTGGGGCCTGATCCTGATCATGTTCTTCTCGGTGAGCCTCGGCTGGACACCGGTGTCAGGCCGCATCGACCTGCTCTACGACATCGAGCCGGTGACCGGTTTCATGCTCATCGACACCCTGCTTTCCGACGAAGAAGGCGCCTTCCTCAATGCCCTGCGCCACCTGATCCTGCCGGCCATCGTGCTGGGCACCATCCCGCTGGCGGTCATCGCCCGGATGACCCGCTCGGCGATGCTCGAAGTCCTGCGCGAGGATTACGTCCGCACCGCCCGCGCCAAGGGCCTCTCTCCCAAGCGCGTGGTGTTCGTCCACGCCCTGCGCAATGCGCTGATCCCGGTGCTCACGGTGTTCGGCCTGCAGGTCGGCGCGCTGCTCGCTGGCGCCGTATTGACCGAGACGATCTTCTCCTGGCCGGGCATCGGCAAGTGGCTGATCGAGTCGATCGGCGCGCGCGACTACCCGGTGGTGCAGAACGGCATCCTGCTGGTCGCCTGTCTGGTCATCCTGGTCAACTTCACCGTGGACATCCTCTACGGCCTGGCCAACCCACGCATTCGCCACCAACGCTAAAGGAGGCTGCAGATGAATACCGCCGAAACCCTGCCGGCCGCCGAGCCGACATCCTATTACCCTTCGCCGCTGCGCGAATTCTGGAGCGCCTTCTGCCACAACAAGGGCGCGCTGGCGGGCCTGTTGTACATGCTGCTGCTGGTCTTCTGCGCGCTCTTCGCGCCCTGGGTCGCGCCCTACAGCCCCAGCGAGCAGTTCCGCGACTTCCTGCTGACCCCTCCGGTCTGGGCCGAGGGCGGCACTACGCAATTCCTGCTGGGCACCGACGAACTGGGACGCGACATGCTCTCGCGGCTGATCCATGGCGCGCGCCTGTCGCTGCTGATCGGCCTGGCGTCAGTGGTCTTCTCGCTGATTCCGGGCATCCTGTTCGGTCTCCTGGCCGGCTTTTCGCCGACCAGGCTCGGCCCGTTCATCATGCGGCTGATGGACATCATGCTGGCGTTGCCGTCGCTGCTGCTGGCGGTCGCCATCGTCGCCATCCTCGGCCCCGGCCTGATCAACACCATCTTCGCCATCGCCATCGTCTCGCTGCCCTCCTACGTGCGTCTGACCCGCGCCGCGGTGATGACCGAGCTCAACCGCGATTATGTCACCGCCTCGCGCCTCGCCGGCGCCAGCACCCTGCGGCTGATGTTCGTCAGTGTGCTGCCCAACTGCATGGCGCCACTGATCGTACAGGCGACCCTGAGCTTCTCCTCGGCGATCCTCGATGCCGCGGCGCTGGGCTTCCTCGGCCTGGGCGTGCAACCGCCGACGCCCGAGTGGGGCACCATGCTGGCCTCGGCGCGCGACTACATCGAGCGTGCCTGGTGGGTCGTCTCGCTGCCGGGCCTGGCGATTCTGCTCAGCGTGCTGGCAATCAACCTGATGGGCGACGGCCTGCGCGATGCGCTGGATCCGAAGCTGAAGAACGCCGCCTGAGGGTCTCGAGCATGCCTGTTTTCCCGTATGCGCCGCCGGCCTCGGCCCGGCGCACCCGCGTTACTCTTTTCAGCACGGAGACCCGCCCATGAGCCTCCTCGAAATCCAGAACCTTTCGGTGCGCTTCGGCGACGCCAGCGCGCCTCCGGTGGTCGACGGCCTCGACCTCTCGGTGGACAAAGGCGAGGTCCTCGCCATCGTCGGTGAGTCCGGCTCCGGCAAGTCGGTCACCATGATGGCCCTGATGGGGCTGATCGACGCACCCGGCAAGGTCAATGCCACCCGCCTGCAGTTCGCCGGCCAGGACCTGCTGTCGCTCAAGGGTCGCCAACGTCGGCGGCTGATCGGCAAGGACCTGGCTATGGTGTTCCAGGACCCGATGACCGCGCTGAACCCCAGCTACACCGTCGGTTTTCAGATCGAAGAAGTGCTGCGCCAGCACCTCGGGCTCAAGGGCAAGGCGGCGCGTCAGCGCGCGCTGGAGCTGCTCGAGCGGGTCGAGATCCCGGCCGCGGCGAGCCGCCTCGACGCCTATCCGCACCAGCTGTCCGGCGGCATGAGCCAGCGCGTGGCGATCGCTATGGCAATCGCCGGCGAACCTCAACTGCTGATCGCCGACGAGCCGACCACCGCGCTGGACGTGACCATCCAGGCGCAGATCATGGACCTGCTGCTCCACCTGCAACGCGACCAGAACATGGCGCTGATCCTGATCACCCATGACCTGGCCGTGGTCGCCGAGACTGCCCAGCGAGTCTGCGTGATGTACGCCGGCCAGGCGGTGGAAATGGGCGAAGTGCCGACCCTCTTCGAGGCGCCCGCCCACCCTTATACCGAGGCGCTGCTCGCCTCCATTCCCGAGCATTCCGACACGCCACGGCTGGCGACGCTGCCGGGTATCGTCCCAGGCCGCTACGACCGGCCGTCCGGCTGCCTGCTCTCGCCCCGCTGCCCCTACGCGCAGCCGCGCTGCCAGGAGCGCCCGGCGCTGGAGCCTTATGACCGCGGCGCGGTGCGCTGCTTCTTCCCGCGCAACATGGCCGCCGGCGAGACGCCGCAGGTCCTGCCGGAAGCCCAACGCCCGAGCCGCCCCGCTGGAGAGTTTCATGCACACTGAACACACCTCGCCGGGCAGCGTGCTCTCTGCCCGCGACCTGACTCGCCACTACGAGATCTCCCGTGGCCTGTTCAAGCCGACCGCCACGGTCCGCGCGCTCAACGGCGTGTCCTTCGAACTGCAACCGGGCGAGACCCTGGCGGTGGTCGGCGAATCGGGTTGCGGCAAGTCGACCCTGGCCCGGGCGCTGACCCTGATCGAGGAGCCGACCTCAGGCTCGCTGCAGATCGCCGGCCAGGAAGTGGCCGGCGCCGACAAGGCCGCCCGCAAGCAGCTGCGCAAGGACGTGCAGATGGTCTTCCAGAACCCCTATGCCTCGCTCAACCCAAGGCAGAAGATCGGCGACCAGCTCGGCGAACCGCTGCTGATCAACACCTCGCTGTCACGTGCCGAGCGGCGCGAGAAGGTCCAGGCCATGATGCAGCAGGTGGGCCTTCGTCCAGAACACTACCAGCGCTACCCGCACATGTTTTCCGGTGGCCAGCGCCAGCGCATCGCGCTGGCCCGGGCGATGATGCTGCAGCCGAAGGTGCTGGTGGCGGACGAACCGACCTCGGCGCTGGACGTGTCGATCCAGGCACAGGTGCTGAACCTGTTCATGGACCTGCAGGAAGAGTTTCGTACCGGCTACGTGTTCATCTCCCACAACCTGGCCGTGGTTCGCCACGTGGCCGATCAAGTGCTGGTGATGTACCTGGGCCGCCCGATGGAAATGGGCCCGGCGGAGCTCATCTACGGCCGGCCGCTGCATCCCTACACCCAGGTACTGCTGGCAGCGACCCCGAGCATCCGGCGTAACCCGGAGAAACCGCGGATCAAGATCGCCGGCGAACTGCCCAACCCCCTCGATCCGCCGTCGGGATGCGTCTTCCACAAACGCTGCCCGTACGCGACCGAGCGCTGCCGCAGCGAAGTGCCCGAGTTCCGTCCGCTGGACCAACGCCAGGTCGCCTGCCATTACGCGGAGGACGTCGCGCAACAAAGGGCCCCCTCCATAGCGAATGCGTGACGGGAATCTCTTGGATCATTCCAAGCTCGCGTTGATTGGTCGTTCTCACGCTCCCGGCGTGGGAACGCAACTCGCGCCGCTCAGCATCGGTGACGCAGCACGCGCCGACTGGGGCCAAAAGGGGCTCCTTCCATAGCGAATATGTAACAGACATGTCTTGCAATAAAGCTGTAAGCGAGACGCTGCAAGGTCTCCAGCTCATTTGAAGGCTTTGCAGCGCCCGGGAACGCAACCAGGCGCTCCAACGGCGATTGCGAATAATTATCATGCGGCTCCTAATTTACATCCGAAAGGAGCTCGACCATGCCATCGCCTCTCGCCCGTTCTGCCGTCGCCGGTACGGTGCTGGGCTGCAGTCTCTGCGCCCTCGCTCAGGAAAATCCGGTCACGCTGGGCACTACGGTGGTGACGGCCTCGGGCTTCGAACAGAAGGTGACCGACGCGCCCGCGAGCATCAGCGTGATCAGCGCCGAGGAGTTGCAACAGAAGCGCTACAACAATCTGGCCCAGGCGCTGGGCGACGTGGAAGGCATCGACATCGGCCAGGGCACCGGCAAGACCGGAGGTCTGAACATCAGCATTCGCGGCATGCCGAGCCAGTACACCCTGATCCTGATCGACGGGCGCCGCCAGAACGCCGCCGGCAACGTCACCCCCAACGGCTTCAACGAAACCAGCACCAGCTTCATGCCGCCGCTGTCCGCCATCGAGCGCATCGAAGTCATTCGCGGTCCGATGTCGACACTCTACGGCTCCGATGCCATGGGTGGCGTAATCAACATCATCACCAAAAAGGTCGCCAACGAATGGGGTGGCTCCCTGACCTTAGATCACACCTTCCAGGAAAACCGCGATTTCGGTAACACCAGCAACGCAAGCCTGTACGCCAGCGGGCCGCTGATCGACAACCTGCTCGGCTTGCAGCTGCGCGGCAGCGTGTTCAACCGGGACGAGTCCGACCTGTCCTACGGCAACGGCGTCGATGTCAGCAAGCGCGGCCCATCGCCGGTCGAGGGGCGTGTACACAACCTCGGGGCGCGCCTGGATCTGACGCCCCACGAGAACCACGATTTCGCGCTCGATGTGGAGCGTGGCCGTCAGGTCTACAACAACGACGAATGTCAGCTTGGCACGCTCGACGGCCTGAACAACAGCTGCACGGCTCCTTCCACCAATGCTAGCGGCTATGCCGACGAGCTGCGCTTCGAGCGCGAGCAGGTCGCGTTGACCCACACCGCACGCCTGGGCTTCGGGACTCTGGACTCCAGCCTGATGCACAACACCACCGAAACCATCGGCCGTACCATTCCAGGCACCATCGGAACCCCGACGTCTGTGCCCGGTGCGACCGGCGGCGCCGCCCGCGAGCTGGAAACCACCAACCTCGTGTTCGATACCAAACTGGTCGCGCCGATCGGCGAATCCCATATCGGCACGGTCGGCGCCCAGTGGTGGAAGGCCGAGATGACCGATGGCATCGCCCAGACCGACTTCGAACAGAAGACCTGGGCACTGTTCGCCGAAGACGAATGGCGCCTGCGCGACGATCTGGCACTGACCCTGGGCGCCCGCTACGACGACCACGAGGCGTTCGGTGGTCATGTCAGCCCTCGCGCTTACCTGGTCTGGAATGCTGCTGACAGCTGGACTCTCAAGGGCGGCGTCAGCCGCGGTTACCGTACTCCAGACCTGAACGACCTGCATGGCGGCATCAACGGTGCTACCGGCCAAGGCGCGATCATCACCATCGGCAACCCGAACCTGGAACCGGAAACCACCACCAGCACCGAATTCGGTGTCTACTTCGACAACCTGGCCGGCTTCAATGCCAATGCCACCCTCTTCCACAACAAGTTCAAGGACAAGATCGCCGCTGGAGACCCGATCTCGGACCCACTGTGCGCAGGCAACACCGGTGGCACCTGCTCTCAGCAGATCAATGTCGACGAAGCGGTGACCCAAGGCCTGGAACTGGCGGGAAGCTGGCAGTTCGCGCCGGCCTGGACATTGAGCGCCAACTACACCTACACGGATAGCGAGCAGAAGAGCGGGGACAACAAAGGCGAGCCCCTCACCAATACTCCGGAACACCTGGCCAATGCCCAGCTGCGCTGGCAGACCACCGACCGCCTCAATCTGTGGCTGAAGAGCGAATACCGTGGCGAACGGGCGCGCTTCACCTCCGGGTACGACAACTTGGCCAATGCCAACGGCAGCTACTCCACCAACCAGTCGATCTACGACACCCTGGGCAAGAACACCAAGGCCTATACGCTGTTTCACCTGGGTGGCTCGTTCAGGGCTTCGGAGAACGTGACGCTCAACGCCACGATCTACAACCTACTGGACAAGGACTTCGTCAGGGGTCGCGCCTATACGACCTATGCCAACAACGGTGCGCCCAACGGTACCGCCTACGGCACCGACTATATCCAGAGCACCCAGTCCACCACGGGCGTGCTGGAAGAAGGCCGCCGCCTCTGGCTGTCCGCCAACTTCACGTTCTGATTCAGAACGCCGCTCCGAACGCCACCGCTCAGGTGGCGTTCTTCGTTTCGGGGCGGGACAGCGGCCAACGGCATACGGCATACGGCATACGGCATACGGTCAAACGAGAATGTATGCCGTTGGTAAATTCTTAGTATTCGCGTCGCGCCAGGCCTAGAATCCTCACCTCTTCGCGACGCCCATAACAAGGAAACCCATGCCGCGACTCTGGTTTGGCACCCTCCGCCAGTGGCACTGGATCAGCTCCGCGCTGTGTCTGGTGGGCATGCTGCTTTTCGCGATCACCGGCATCACCCTCAACCACGCCGCCAGCATCGAATCCCGCGCCCAGGTGCATCATCAGGAGGCGCGTCTGCCCGAGCCCTTGCAGCGAGCCCTGCTGGACGCGCCGCCGGCCCAGGGCCTGCCCGCGGCGCTACGCGGCTGGCTGGAAAGTGAACTGGACATCTCCCTCGCCGGGCGCGAGGCCGAGTGGTCCGATGGCGAGCTCTACATCGCCCTGCCCCGCCCAGGCGGCGACGCCTGGCTGAGTCTGGACCTGGACAGCGGCGAGCTGGAATACGAGCGCACCGACCGGGGCTGGATCTCCTGGTTCAACGATCTGCACAAGGGCCGCCACACCGGGCTCGCCTGGAGCCTGTTCATCGATGTCTTCGCCGTCGCTTGCGTGCTATTCAGCCTCACCGGCCTGCTGCTTCTGCAACGCCACGCCGGCGCCCGCCCCGGCACCTGGCCGCTGGTGGGTGCAGGCCTGGTGATCCCCGTTCTGCTGGCCCTGCTATTCATCCACTGAAGGACTCGTGATGCGTAAACACCTGCTGTTGCCCCTCGCGCTGTGCAGCACGTCGCTGATGGCGGCGGACCTGGAACTCGGCGTGGAAATCCCGCGTCTTCAGGTGGCCGAATACCATCGCCCGTACGTGGCGATCTGGCTGGAGGCGCCCGACCAGACCCACGTCGCCAACCTCGCCGTCTGGTACGACACCAAGCTCAAGGACAAGGAAGGCGAAAAGTGGCTCAAGGACCTGCGCCAATGGTGGCGGCGCAGCGGCCGCAGCCTGGAAATGCCGGTGGACGGCATCAGCGGCGCGACCCGTGCCGTCGGCGTGCACAAGCTGACCTATTCGGACGGGCAGGCGCCGTTCAAGGATCTGCCGGCCGGCGATTACCGCGTGGTGGTCGAAGCCGCCCGCGAAGTGGGTGGCCGCGAACTGCTGCGCCTGCCCTTCAGCTGGCCGCCCAGGCAGGCCGCTACCGAACTGGCCCAGGGCGAAAGCGAACTGGGCAAACTCACTCTCACGCTCAAACCCTGACCGAAGGACGCCCCATGAAACCGATGATCAAGTGGACCGCTCTCGCGCTGGCCGTCTGCCTGCCGCTCTCCGCCCAGGCTCACCGGGCCTGGATGCTGCCCTCCGCCACCGTGCTGTCGGGTGAGGACCCGTGGATCACCGTCGACGCCGCGGTCTCCAACGACCTCTTTTACTTCGAGCATTTCCCGCTGCAGATCGAAGGCATCGGTCAACCCGGCCAGGGACGCCCCGGTCCACAGACGCCACCGCCTGCCAGCGCCGACAAGGACAAGCCCGCCACCCCGCCCCAGGCGAGCGCGGCGCCCATGCGTCGCCCTGGCGCCAAACTGCAGATCATCGCCCCAGACGGAAGCCAGCAGAAGGCCGAGAACGGCGCCGTCGGCCGCTATCGCAGCACCTTCGATGTCCACCTGACCCAGAAAGGTACCTACAAGCTGGCCATCGCCAACGACGGCCTGTTCGCCAGCTACAAGGAAAACGGCGAGCAGCGCCGCTGGATGGGCACCCCCGGAGACTTCGCAGCCCAGGTGCCTAAGGATGCCGAAGAGCTCAAGGTCTCGCAGCGCAGCAACCGCATGGAAGTCTTCGTGACCTCCGGCAACCCCAGCGAAGGCGTCCTCGTGCCCACCGGCCAGGGGCTGGAGCTATCGCCGGTCACCCACCCCAACGACCTCTTCGCGGGCGAAGCGGCCGAGTTCGTCTTTCTGCTCGATGGCAAGCCCGCCGCCGATATTGAAGTCAGCGTCATTCCGGGCGGCAACCGCTACCGTGACGACCTGGCCGAGATGAAATTCACCACCGACACCGACGGCAAGGTTGCGATCACCTGGCCACAGGCGGGTATGTACTGGCTGGAATCCGAGCTGGACACGCAGCAGAACGTGATCGCCCCAGCGACCACTCGCCGTGCCAGCTACAGCGCTACCTTCGAAGTGCTGCCGCAGTAACCGGCCGGCATCGAGCCCTGCCCCCAGCAGCGGCTCGATGTCTGCGCTCCGCAGGTTTCCACCCTTGCCCGACGTCCGCTCCCGCGCTCCGCTCGCCCTCCGCCACTGGCCATGGATCGGCGCGCTGCTGCTTGCCGTTCTGCTGCTCTGGCTGCGGCCGCCGCGCGGGCTGTCGGCCATGCTCGTCGGCCTCGCCTACCTCGCGCTCTGCCTCTGGTACTGGCCCCGCCGGCATGGCGGCGCACCTACGTCGGACCCAGCGGCGCACGATCTCCTGATCCTCTACGCCAGCCAGGGCGGTCAGGCTCGTTCCCTGGCTGAGCTCAGCGCCGGGCAGCTGGCGGCAGCCGGGCTGCGAGCGCAGCTGCTGCCGCTCAACGCCTGCGATGCCGAACACCTGCAACGGCAGCGCCGCGTGCTGTTCGTCTGCGCCACCTACGGCGAAGGCGAGGCGCCCGACAACGGTGCCCGCTTCGCCCGTCAGATACTTGGCAGCGACGTCGACCTGTCGGGCCTGGAGTACGCCGTACTGGCGCTCGGCGATCGCCAGTACGCGCAGTTCTGCGGTTTTGCCGTGGCACTCGACCGCTGGTTGCGCCAACGCCATGCCTCGCCCCTGTTCGATCGAGTGGACGTCGACCGCGGCGACCCCAGCGCAGTGCGTCACTGGCAACATCTGCTGGGCCATCTCAGCGGACACAGCGATTTCGTCGACTGGCACCCAGCCCCCTATGGACGCTGGAGACTGGAACAGCGCCAGTGCCTGAACCCCGGCAGCCTCGGTGCGCCAATCCATCATTTGACGCTCGTCCCGACCAATGCGCTGCCGACGTGGCGCGCCGGCGACATCGCCGAAATCGGCCCGCGCCAGCCGGGCGCTACGGTCGAGGCCTGGCTGGAACGCCTCGGGCTGGATGGGCAGCAGCGTCTCGACGACGGCCAGCCCCTCGCTCAGCGCTTGGCCGAGCGTCAGTTGCCCGATGCGGTGGATGGCCTGCGTGGCTTGTCGGCGCAGCGGCTGGTCGAACAGCTGGCGAAGCTGCCGCATCGCGAGTACTCCATCGCCTCGGTGCCCGCCGACGGCTGCGTGGAATTGCTGGTCCGCCAGCAGTCCGGCCAGGATGGCGGCCTCGGCCTCGGCCTGGGCTCCGGCTGGCTATGCAGGTACGCCGAGCTCGGCGAGTCGATCGACCTGCGGATTCGCTCCAACCCGGCATTCCACGGGCCCGGTGACCCCACACCGATGATCCTGATCGGCAGCGGTACGGGACTTGCCGGCCTGCGCGCGCATCTGCGCGAGCGCACCGCGGGGTCGCGCAACTGGCTGCTGTTCGGTGAACGCAGCGCTAACCATGACGCCCTGCTGGACGATGAGCTGCAAGGCTGGCTGCGCTCGGGCCATCTGGCACGGCTCGACCGGGCCTATTCGCGCGAAGGGGCGCAGAAGGTCTACGTGCAGCATCTGCTGCGCGACGCGACGCAGCCGTTGCGCGATTGGCTGGAGGACGGCGCCGCGCTCTACCTGTGCGGCAGTCTCGAAGGCATGGGCCGGGACGTGCATCAGCTGCTGGCCAGCCTGCTGGGCGAGGATCGCCTGGAGTCGCTGGCAGAGCAGGGACGCTACCGCCGCGACCTTTACTGACTGCCGGCCGGCACGCGCCGGCCGCGGTTGGCTCAACGCTGGTGGATGGTCGCCTGGTTGCCGCTGCCGTTCTGCATCACGCTGGCGCTGGGGGAGATCGCCGAGGAGGCCTGGACCAGGGTGACCTGGTTGGCCATGCCGATCTGGCTGATCTGCGCATCGCCCTGATAGGACGCCTGGTCTACCTTCGCGACGTTCTCCGAGCCCACCTGCGTCAGCTCCAGATAGGCGTCGCTAGCGCCCTGGTCGATTTCCGCACGGTTGAAGTCGCCCGTCGAGCTGCCCGTGAACACGATGCGCTCCCCACCTTGAACGACATCCAGCTCGTTACCAGTGCCCACCTGGCTAAAGTCCACCTCATTGAAATGACCGGTTTGCGAAATATCCGCCCGGTTGTTGTCGCCTTTCTGCTGCAACGTGGCGCTGCCGGGGTTTGCACGGGCGCCGCCCGACTGGCTCATGTTGGCGACGTTGCCGTTTCCGGTCTGCTCAAGGGACATCACACTGCCCGCACCGGCCGCCTGGTGCACGATGTTGGCGATGTTGTCGTTGCCCACCTGGGCCACGTCGATGTCGCTGAAACCGCCCTGCGTCACCTGAACGTCGTTGTTGTCGCCGATGGAGCTCACGGTCAGGTTGTTGCGGTACCAGATCTGGTCGACCTTCACGCTGTTGTTGTTGCCTTCCTGGTACAGCACGGCGCTCGAGCCGTCGGTGAGATAGGGTTCACCTTGCTGGCCCTGCCAAAGGACGGCCTGGTTGCCGTCGCCCAGCTGGGTGATCTCGCCGAGGTTGTCGTAGTCGACCTGCTGGATGCTGGCGCTGTTGAGGTTGCCGACCTGGTCCACTTTCGCCTGGTTCTGCTCGCCGGCCTGCTCGATGTACGCCGTATTGTCGCTGCCATCCTGGCTAATGACCGAGTGGTTGCGTGTGCCGGACTGGGTTTGCTCGGCCAGGTTGCCGTCGCCGTTGAATTGCTCGATCACCACCTCGTTATCGGTACCGTCCTGATTCTGCAGCGCGGTGTTGGCGGCTAGGGCATGGCCGCTGAAGATGAGAAACATGCAGACAGCCAGTGGCTTCAGTGTACTCATGTGTACGTCCTCCTCATGATGTCGTTCGCGTGCCGCCTTGTCCTCGAGCGCTCGGGGTGGTGCCTTCCCTGGTTTCTTGCGGGCGACGGGCCTGCCGGATTGTTCGCCCGAGGCCCGACCGCGAAAATCGGCCGAACGATCCAAATTGGACGCGCATGAGACAAACGGAGAATTAGTCCCGCGCCGCTCATCGGCTGCCTCGCTGAATCGTGCTACCTGTCGTCGGGAGTCTGCGCGAAGAAGGACTAAGTTCATGGCCGAACGTGAGCAAGTCGATTCAACAACAAGCACAGTCCGACATGAGCGACCTCAGCAGGGGAGCTTCGGCTTCGCGCTGGGTCACGAGCACAGCGTCGTCACTCGGAGCGGCAGAATCGCTGGCGGAGCGGGACACTACCGCCGCGACCTTTACCGACCCGCGGCCGGCGGGCGCCGGCCTGGGCTGACTCAACGCTGGTGGATGGTTGCCAGGTTGCCGCTGCCGTTCTGCATCACGCTGGCACTGGCGCTGACATCCCAGGACGACTGGACGAGGGTGGCCTGGTTGGCCATGCCGATCTGGCTGACCTGCGCATTGCTGTTATAGGCACCCTGCTCGATCTGAACGACGTTCTCGGAGCCGACCTGGGTCAGCTCCGCGTTGTTGCCGTCCATGCTTTGACTGACCTCGGCGCGGTTGAAGTCGCCGGTCGAGCTGCCCACCAGCACGGTGCTACGCCCGCCCTGATAGGCATCCAGTTCGTTGCCGTTACCCTCCTGGCTGAAGCTCAGTTCGTTGAAGCCGCCATACTGACCAACGCTCGCCTGGTTGTTGTCGCCGTTCTGCTGCAGCGTGGCGGTGCCGGCGTGGTAACGGCCGCCCCCGCTCTGTCCCATGCTGGCCGAGTTGTTGTTGCCACTCTGGCTGACGTCCATCGAACCACCAAAGCCCGCGTTCTGCTGCTCGAAGATGACAGCGTTGCCACTGCCCACCTGCTGCAGCTGGGCTCTGCCGAAACCGCCTTGCACGACTTGCATGCTGTTATCGTCGCCTAGAGTGACCACGGTCAGATTGTTGCCGTACCAGGTCTGGTCGACCATCAGGCTGTTGTTGTTGCCCTGCTGATACAGCGCTGCGGTCGAACCGTTGAGCAGATAGGGCTCGCCATACCCCTGATCCTGGCTGAGCGCGATCTGGTTGCCGTCACCCAGTTGGGTAATCTCGCCGACGTTGTTGTAGCCGACCTGATAAACACTGGCGCTGTTGAGATTGCCAACCTGGGCCAGTTCGGTCTGATTCAACGGACCGTTCTGCTGGGTGATCGCCGTATTGGAGTTGCCATCCTGGGTGATGGCCGAGTGATTGAGATCACCAAGCTGGGTTTGATCGGCGAAGTTGCCATCGCCATTGAGTTGTTCGATCACCGCCTCGTTGTCGGCGCCGTCCTGAATTTGCAGCGCCGTATTGGCGGCCAGGGCCTGGCCGCTGAAGATGAGAAACATGCAGGCAGCCAGTGGCTTGAGTGTGCTCATTTCGATTTTCTCCTTGTGGTTTCCATTCCGCGTGCCGCCTTATTGTTCAAGCGCTTCGGGGGTGATGGCAGCCTTCCTTGCTTGATCCTTACGGGCGACGCGGCTGGCCGGATTGTTCGCTTGAGGCCTGGCCGGGAACATCGGCCGAACGATGTAAAATGACAGTTCATGACGGGCAAAAGGATTAATCCCGCGCCGTTGAGCGGCCGCCTCGTTCGAAACGTACTACCTGTCGTCGGAATGTGCGCGAAGTCAGACTATTTCCGAGCCGTACACGTTATGCTGCTGCCCGTTAGTACCCGCTGCATATCAACAAGACCGCCCACGCGGCCCCTCCTTGATGGTCACCGGCCTGAACCTTGCCGGGACTCCTTGCCTTCCAAGTACTTTCGCCAGCTGCAAGCATCCTCAAGCGATGAACTTCTTCAGCTGTCTCTGCTCCGATAAGGATCATTCTGACTGCCGCGTATGGCAGCGAATTCGGAGTTCTTCTTCGCGGCCGTCTTGGCCGAATGTGAGTACCTATAAAGATGTCGATTCAACAACAAGCACAGGCCGCCATGAGCGCCCTCAGTAATGCCTTCTTCCCGCTGCAGTGCCATATCCTGGCAACCACCCGCAAAGGGAGCTTCAGCTTTACCCTGGTCAACGAGCACGGCGTCGCCCGTCACTCGGAGCGACTGTATCCGGACCACTACCTGCACAACGACAAGCTGCAGGCGGTTATCGAACGCGCTCAGCGATCACTCAAAGCCTGACGAAAAAGCCCCGCATTCGCGGGGCTTTTTGTTGCACCAACAACCGTTAGAAATGCACGTTGGTGCTCAACAGTACCGTCCGCCCGGCCGCCACGTGGGCCATGTGCGCGCCATAGACCTGGTCGAAGTAACGCTTGTCCGTGAGGTTCTGCACGTTCAGCTGCAGGTCCAGGTTCTTGCTGACGCGATAGGCCGCCATCGCATCGTAGCGCCAGTAGTCGGGCACCTGGATCAGGTTGGCCGTATCGCCATAGCGCGAATCCACATAGTTAGCCCCGCCCCCGATGGTCAGATCCTCGGTCAGGTGGTAGGTGGTCCACAGGCTGAAACTGTTTTCCGGCGTACTCGGCACCTCGTTGCCGTCGTACAGGCCTTGCACCCATATCGGCGCGTTACGGGTGCCGACGTTGGCGGCGCCCGACTCGACCAGCTCGGCGTCCAGGTAGGTGTAACTGGCGAAGACCTGCCAGTTGCGGGTGAGCTGGCCGGTGGCGCTCAACTCCAGGCCGTCAACCCGAGTCTCGCCGATGCTTTCCTGGAAGCCGTCGGCATTGGTCACCCGCGCGTTGGTCTTCTCGGTACGGAACAGCGCGGCAGTCAGGCCGAGACGGTCGTCGAGCAGATCCCACTTGGTGCCCACCTCGTAGTTGCGGTTGTGCTCCGGCTCGAGGATCTCGTTGCTGGTGCTGAGGCCATCGGCGCCCTCCCCGGCGGTTTCACCGGACGGGTTGCTGGAGGTCGACCAGGCGACATAGACGCTACCGTTGGGCAGCGGATTGAAGACCAGGCCCAGCTGGTAGTTCCAGAAGTGGCTGTTGTTCTCCGGCCGGGTGACGCCGGTGGTTGCGACCGCCTTCTGCCGAGTCTCGTAGTCGTCGTAGCGCAGCCCCGCGTTCAGCGACCATTGCTCGTTGAACCTCAGCGTGTCGAAGACATAGGCCGCCAGCGTCCGGGTGTCGGTATCGGTGCTGGCATTGCTGCGCGCAACGGTACCTGTCCAGGCGTCCTTGGGATTAGGGTTGTAGAGGCTGGTGCAGTCACCCGATGCCAGCGTGGCCGCAGAACAGGTGGTCCCGGCCGCGCCCTGGGTCACGACGTAGGGGCGGTTGTGCACGTCGACCGCACTCGCCTCGACCCCGGTGACCAGCGTGTGCTCGATGCTGCCGGTCTCGAAACGCGCCGCCAGGTCAGTCTGGTTCACCCAGCTCCGGCTGTTGGAATTGCGGTTCTTGGACGAACGCGACACCAGGCCGTTGGCGACGTTGCCGCGCGAGTCGTCCGGATTGGTGACGATGGTGTCGAGCGTGGTGCGTGCGATACGGGTGGTGTTGGACAGGGTCAGGCTGTCGCTCAGGTCGTGCTCGAGCCGCAACGTCCCGGCATCGGTGGTGCTCTCGCGGAAATCGCGCGAGGCGAGCCCATAGAAGTTGTCGCGGTCCACGCTGACCGGCGTGCGCTTGGGGTTTGCCGCGGTGGCGACCGTCAGCGGCAGGCCGTAGTCTGGCATGTCGTCAGTTTCCAAGTGGTAGTACGACAGCGTCGCCCGGGTCGGCGTGTCGAAGCCGAAGGTCACCGTCGGCGCCACGCCCCAGCGGCTGACGTCGGCACCGTCGCGGCCGGCGACGTTGGCGTCGTGCTTCATCAGGTTCAGGCGGCCGGCGACGTTCTCGCTGATCACGCGGTTGACGTCCAGCGTATAGCGGCGGGTCTGGTCCGAGCCATAGGTGAAGCTGGCATCGGCGAAATCGTTGCGCTTGGCGGTCTTGCTGATGAGGTTGAGGCTGCCGCCGGTGGAACCGGCGCCGGTATAGGCCGAACCCGGCCCCTTGCTCACCTCGATCTGCTCGATGTTGAACACCTCGCGGGTCTGCGAGCCGACGTCGCGCAGGCCGTCGACAAAAGTGTCGCTCTCGGCGTTGAAGCCGCGAATGATCGGCCGGTCGCCCGCCGGATTACCGCCCTCTCCCGCACCGAAGGTGATGCCCGAGGTGGTACGCAAGGCATCGGCCAGCGACAGCGAACCGCTGTCCTTCATCACCTGCTGGGAGATCACCGTGACCGACTTGGGCGTCTCGCGCAGCGGCGCGGTGTATTTCCTCGATGCCGATTCGGTCTTGTAGGCCTCGGCCTGGCCGACCACCGTGACGGACTCCAGATCGACTGCGGACTCGCTTTCCGGGCGAGGCTTTGCGACAGCCTGAGCAAGCACCGGCGAAGACAACGCGGTCATCGCGACCCCTATGGCCGAAGCCATCAGGCCCGGGTATTGCAGCTTGAATTCCGGCGCTTCGCGCATGGTGAGCAGTTCCTCGAGGGTAAGGGGAGCGGCGAAAATATGCGAAACGAGAATCGATATCAATACATTTTCTTACATTTTATATACACTTCTTTCTTGCACGATGAGCCTCGCCATGGGCCATCTTTTCCGCCCCCGTCCCGCCTCCGGTGAGCCATGCTGCTGCGCATTTGCAACCTGTTTTCCCTCGACGAACTCCAGACCATCCGTAACGCGCTGAGCAACGCCGACTGGCGCGATGGCAAGGCAACCGCCGGATACCAGTCTGCCAAGGCCAAGCACAACCTCCAGCTCGCCGAAGACGATCCACTGGCACGCGAGATCAGCGAGGCGATGCTGCAGCGCCTGTGGCAACATCCGCAGTTCATGTCCGCGGCGCTGCCGAGCAAGGTCTTCCCGCCCCTGTTCAACCGCTACACCGGCGGCGGCGCCTTCGGCTATCACATCGACAATGCGGTGCGGCAGGTCAGCGCGAGCGCCGAGCGGGTGCGCACGGACCTTTCAGCCACGCTGTTTTTAAGCGAGCCGGACAGCTACGAAGGGGGCGAACTGGTGATCCAGGACACCTACGGTACCCAGCGGGTCAAGTTAGATGCCGGCGACTTGGTGCTCTATCCGGGCACCAGCCTGCACAAGGTCGAGCCGGTGACACGCGGGGAGCGCCTGGCTTCATTCTTCTGGATCCAGAGCCTGGTCCGCGAAGACGCCCAGCGCACCCTGCTCTACGAGCTGGATCAGTCGATCCAGCAACTCAACCGGGACGTGCCCGAGCACCCCTCGCTGATCCAGCTGACCGGCACTTATCACAACCTGCTGCGCCGCTGGGTCGAGGTCTGAGATGCACCTGCTCCGCGAAGAAGTCGTCAGCGACGAGCAGATGCTCAGCGAACTCGAGCGCGACCCACGCCGTGCCGCGCGGCTGATTCTCGATGCCGCCGCCAAGGACGACCTTGAGGCCCAGGCCCTGCTCGGCCAGATCCTGCTCGACGGGCGCGGCATCGAGCAGGACGCCGTCCTGGCGCACAAGTGGTTCCTGATCGCCGCACGCCGCGGCCACCCCATGGCCAGTAACATGGCCGGGCGCTGCCTGGAACTCGGCTGGGGCTGCGAGCCCGATCCGGCCGCCGCCGCCCTGCACTACCGCGAGGCCGCTCGTCGCGAGCTGGACTGGGGGCTGTACAACCTCGCCAACCTGCTGGCCACCGGTCGCGGCGTGCCCATGGACCAGGCACACGCCTTTCGCCTGTACCGCCGCGCCGCCGAGCTGGGCCACGCGAAATCGATGAACCTGGTGGGTCGTTACCTGGAAGACGGCCGCGTGGTTCCCGCCGACCCCCAGGCCGGCCATCAGTGGTATCGGCGCTCGGCCGAAGCAGGCGATTTTCGCGGCCAGTTCAGTTACGCCGCAGTGCTCATCGCCCAAGGCGACTGGGAGCAGGCACGCCACTGGCTCTTGCAGGCCCTGCAGGGCGGACACCTGAAGTTCCTGCGCAAGGCCCGCGACGAACTGCTGGCAGCGGCCCTGCCGGAGATCGAGGACATCGCCCTCGCCTATTCGCGCCGCTGCAACGAGCTGATCGGCCAAGCCACCTCACCGGTCTGAGCGTCGTCGCGCGACTCGAGCGTTCGTGCATACCCCATTCGCGGTCAAGACCAGGCGACCCTTACCGCTCCCCAGGGGCGCGAGCTTTGTAGAGCACCAGACACGAAAACGCCGCGACAGGCGCGGCGTTTCGGTCAGCGGCGGGGGCTCAGATGTAGTAGGCCTTCAGCGGTGGGAAGCCGTTGAATTCCACCGCGCTGTAGCTGGTGGTGTAGGCACCGGTGGAGAACCAGTACAGGCGATCGCCACTGGCGAGATTCAGCGGCAGGCCGTACTTGTAGTGCTCGTACATGATGTCGGCGCTGTCGCAGGTCGGACCGGCGATCACCACTTCTTCCATCTCGCCCTTCTTCTCGGTCCAGATCGGGAATTTGATGGACTCGTCCATCGTCTCGATCAGGCCGCTGAACTTACCCACGTCGGTGAACACCCAGCGCTCCACGGCGGTACGCGACTTGCGCGAGACCAGCACCACTTCGGAGACCAGCACGCCGGCGTTGGCGATCAGCGAGCGGCCGGGCTCGAGGATGATCTCGGGCAGCTCGTCGCCGAAGTCGTCCTTGAGGAAGCGGATGATCTCTTCGGCGTAGGTGGTCAGGTCGTTGGTCTTGGCGATGTAGTTGGCCGGGAAGCCACCGCCCATGTTGATCATCTGCAGGACGATGCCGTCTTCTTCCTTGAGGCGCTCGAAGATCACCTTGACCTTGGCGATGGCGGCATCCCAGACGTCGATGTCGCGCTGCTGCGAGCCGACGTGGAAGGAGACGCCGTAGGGCACCAGGCCCAGCTGCTTGGCGAGGATCAACAGGTCCAGCGCCATGTCGGTCTGGCAGCCGAACTTGCGCGACAGCGGCCAGTCGGCGGTGTTGGAGCCTTCGGTGAGGATCCGCACGTAGACCTTCGAACCCGGCGCGGCCTTGGCGATGTTGCGCAGGTCGGCTTCCGAGTCGGTGGCGAACATGCGCACGCCCTTCTCGTAGAAGTAGCGGATGTCCTTGGATTTCTTGATGGTGTTGCCGTAGCTGATGCGCTCGGGGCCGACACCGGTGGCCATCACCTTGTCCAGTTCGTAGATCGAGGCGATGTCGAAGTTCGAGCCTTTGTCGCGCAGCAGTTCGGTGATCTCGGTGGCCGGGTTGGCTTTCACCGCGTAATAGATCTTGGCGAACGGGAAACTGTTGACCAGCTCGTCGTAGGAACGGCTGATGATGCTGGTGTCGATGACGACGAACGGGGTTTCTTGTTCATCGGCAAAGGCTTTCATACGCTGGAAGGTTTGGCGCGGATAGTAATCTTCGACCTTGATCGACATGCGGGTCTCCAGGGTGGGCAAATCACGCAAAGGATTTTGAGGGGGTGCCTTACACAAGCAATCGCAAAGCTGAACGTCTAATCAGTTTCCCCACTTTGGTTCGCCTACTTCCCAAGGCATGTCGCCGAGAATCACAGTTCCTGCGCGATGAAGAACCGCAACCTCTCGTCGTCAGTACTTGAGCCGGATGGATCGTTTCCAGCATGGACGTTCGGGCGCGAACTTTAGAACCACAGCTGGCCGAGATCAATTAAAAATCCTGCTTCATTCCTTTTTTTCCAGGACGGCGAACCCCTCTCTGTTTTAACCGACAGGCATGACGTCACGATGTTCCGGATTCGAGGTGCCGCTCGCCGACCGGATGGGCAACCGGGCAGGCGATAACGGACCTCAGCTGGCGACCTGCTCAGCCGGCGAGACGATGGTGGTCTTGCCGCGCGAACGCCCGGAGCTGAGGTAGTCGGCGATCGACTCCTGGGTGACTTCGCCCAGAAAGTCGTTATCGGCGCTGAGCACCGGCAGCCAGGAGCTGTTGAACTGGTACATGCGCGAGAGGAGGATGCGTAGATGCTCGTCGAACGCGGCGGTGGCGGTGAACGGCCTGATGAACGCCTCGATCGCGCCGCTCTGCCCGCGCAGCTCGCGGCGGCGGATGAAGCCCAGGGCCTTGTTAGCCCCGTCGGTCACTACCAGGTAGCGGCGATCGGACTCCTCCATCAGCTCCAGCGCGTCGGGCACCGGCAGTTCGGGGCGCACCGATGGCGCATTGTCGGCGGCGTCTTCGGCGCGGATCAGCAGCAGGCGTTTCAAGGTCGCATCCTGGCCGACAAAGCTGGCGATGAACTCATCCTTAGGATGCGCCAGCAGCGTGTCCGGATGGTCGAACTGCACCAGCTTGCCGGCGCGGAACACGGCGATACGGTCGCCCAGCTTGATCGCCTCGTCGATGTCGTGGCTGACCATGATCACCGTCTTGTTCAAGGCCCGCTGCATCTGGAAGAACTCGTTCTGGATGGCGTCGCGGTTGATCGGGTCGACCGCGCCGAAAGGCTCGTCCATCAGGAGCAGCGGCGCGTCGGCGGCCAGCGCGCGGATCACCCCGATACGCTGCTGCTGGCCCCCGGAAAGCTCGCGCGGATAGCGCTTGAAGTACTGCTTGGGGTCGAGCTGGACCATGCTCATCAGCTCCATCGCCCGCTCGTGGCACTTCTTCTTGTCCCAGCCGAGCAGCTTGGGCACCACGGTGATGTTTTCCTCGACAGTCATGTTGGGGAACAGGCCGATCTGCTGGATCACGTAGCCGATGTTGCGCCGCAGGGCCACCTCATCAAGGCCGGTGGTGTCTTCGCCGTTGATCAGCACGCGCCCGGAGGTCGGCTGGATCAGGCGGTTGATCATCTTCAGCGTGGTGCTCTTGCCGCAACCTGAAGGGCCGAGAAACACACAGATTTCGCCTTCGTTGACGGTCAGACTGACGGCATCGACCGCAGTCACGTCCTTGCCGTCCTTCTGCTTGAAGGTCTTGGTCAGCTTGTCGAGTTCAATCATGTGCTGTCTCCGGCGCTCAGGTGCGCAGCCCCTTGGGGGTCAATGTACGTTGCAGCCACTGCAGCAGCAGGTCGGCGATGATCGCGAGGATGCTCACGATGATGGCCCCGACGATGAGCTGGCCCATGTCGCTGCGGCTGATGGCGGTGAGGATCAGCTCGCCGAGGCCACCGGCGCCGATCACCGCGGCGATGGTCATCACCCCGATGTTCATCACCACCGCCGTGCGCACGCCGGCGAGAATCACCGGCACGGCCAGCGGGATGTCGACCATCCGCAGGCGCTGCCAGAAGGTCATGCCGATGCCCTTCCCCGCCTCCCGGATGCCCGGTTCGACATTGGTCAGCGCCAGGTAGGTGTTGCGCAGGATCGGCAGCAGCGAATAGAGAAAGGCGGCGGTGACCGCCGGCAACGGGCCCAGGCCCTGCCCGATCTTCGAGTACAGCGGCAGCATCAGGCCGAACAGCGCGATGGACGGGATCGTCAGTACCACCGTCGCGGCGCCCTGCAGCGGCCCGGACAACCAGGGAAAGCGCGTCATCGCCACCCCGAGCGGCACGCCGGCGAGGATCGCCAGGCCGACCGCCACGCCGACCAGCGCGATGTGCTGCAGGGTCAGGGTGCCGACCTGGCCCCAGTCCATGTAGGTGAACGTCGATAACCAGTCCATGGGGCTCCTTAGATCAGCTTGTGCTCGCGCAGAAAATCAGCCGCCACCGCGGCGGGCGTCTCGTGGCCGATGTCCACCCGTGCGTTCAATGCGCGCATGGTGTCGTCATCGAGCAGCCGGGCCAGTGATGCCAGCAACTCGGCCAGTTCCGGGTTGGCCTCGAGCACGTCGCGACGCACCACGGGCGCCGCGGTGTAGTCTGGGAAGTACTGCTTGTCGTCCTCGAGCAGGTGCAGGTCGAAGGCATCGAGCCGGCCATCGGTGGTGTACACCAGGCCGGCATAGACCTGCGCGTTGCGCAGCGCGGTATAGACCAGCCCGGGGTCCATTTGCCGGACCTCGTTGCGGGTCAGCACCAGCTCGTAGCGCTTGGCCAGCGGCGCCAACCCATCGGGACGGTTGGCGAACTCGATGTCGAAGGCGATCAGGTGGGGCTCGTCGGTCGCATTGACCACTCGCGCCAGGTCGCTGATGGTGCGCACGCCGTCGCGCTCGGCGATTTCGCGCGGCACCGCCAGCGCGTAGGTATTGCTGAAGCGCGACGGCTCGAGCCAGATCAGGCCTTTGGCCGCATCCAGCTCGCGGACGCGCTCGAGCGACGCTTCCGGACCCAGCACCTCGGTCTGCTGGTTGTAGGCGAACAACGAGGTGCCGGTGTATTCCCAGTTCAGGTCCAGCTCGTTGTTTTCCTGTGCACTGCGCGCCACGGTGCTGCCCAGCCCGGCCACCACGCGGGTGCGATACCCCTTGCTCTGCAGGTATTGGGCGGTCATCTGGGCGAGGATGCGTTGCTCGGAAAACACCTTGGCGCCGATGCGGATCAGCGGCTTTTCCTGAGCCGCGACGACCCCACCGGCCAAGGCCAGGAACAACGTCGCGCAGAGCAGCAAATATCGTTTCATTATTGCGCCATCCTTAGCGGGCCAGGCCGCGTTCGAGCCACAGGCGGCTGCTCAGGCTGACCAGCCCGTCGAGCAGCAGCGCCAGCAGCGCCGTGGTAGCCGCGCCGAGCAGCAGCAACGCCTGGTTGTTCAGCGCGATGGCCGGAAAGATCAGGCTGCCCAGGCTGTTGGCGCCAATGAGAAACGCCAGCGGCGCGGTGCCGACATTCAGTGCCAGCGCCACGCGCACGCCTCCGACGATGATCGGCACCGCATTGGGCAGCTCGACCCGCAATAGCACCTGGCTCGGGGTCATGCCGATGCCGCGGGCCGCCTCCTTCAGCGAGCCCGGGACGTTCTTCAACCCCTCGTAGGTGTTGCGCACGATGGGCAGCAGCGAGGCGAGAAACAACGCGAAGATCGCCGGTCCGTTGCCGATGCCCAGCACGCCGAGGGCAATCGCCAGCACCGCCAGCGGCGGAATCGTGTTGCCGATGTTGAAGATCTGCATGAAGCGTTCGGCGCTGCGGGCCATGAACGGCCGGCTGAGCAGCACCCCGACCGGAATGCCGAGCAGCAGCGCCATGAGCATCGAGGCGCCGACCAGCAGCAGGTGCGATTGCAGGTAGAACAGCAGGTCGCCGCGCGAGTCGCGCAGGGTCTCCAAACCTATCCAGTGAACCAGCAGCGCCAGTACCACGACGAGGCCTGCCAGCCCGGCGAGCAGCTTGCCGGTGGTCTTGCTCATGACGACTCCCTTCGAACCCGCGCGCCGATCCGCAGGCATGTTCTGATGGGCGCGGCCCGCCTGGAAGGCGCAACCGCTTGATTCTCCGACGGCATTTGCCGTCAAGAGGTTCCACCGGCATCTCATGCCGTGGGCCTCGACGTCACGTCGGACGGGCACAGCGACCACCGCGGGGCATGGGCTTTTGCCGTATACTTGCCGGCTTTTTCCGACACGCCTTAGATACCGGGACCGCCATGACCACCCAGGCCGCCGAAGTCGCGAAACGTCGCACGTTCGCCATCATTTCCCACCCCGACGCGGGCAAGACCACCATCACCGAAAAATTGCTGCTGATGGGGCAGGCGATCACCGTGGCCGGCACGGTCAAGTCACGCAAATCCGACCGCCATGCCACCTCCGACTGGATGGAAATGGAAAAGCAGCGCGGCATCTCCATCACCACCTCGGTGATGCAGTTCCCCTACCGCGAGCACATGATCAACCTGCTCGACACCCCCGGCCACGAAGACTTCTCCGAAGACACCTACCGCACCCTGACCGCGGTGGACTCGGCGCTGATGGTGCTCGACGGCGGTAAAGGCGTCGAGCCGCGCACCATCGCCCTGATGGACGTCTGCCGGCTGCGCGACACACCCATCGTCAGCTTCATCAACAAGCTCGACCGCGACATCCGCGACCCCATCGAGCTGCTCGACGAGATCGAGGCGGTACTGAAAATCAAGGCGGCTCCCATCACCTGGCCGATCGGCTCGTACCGCGACTTCAAGGGCGTCTACCACCTCTCCGACGACCGCATCTACGTCTACACGCCGGGCCACGGCCACGAGCGCATCGAGACCCGTGTGATCGAGAAGCTCGACTCCGACGAGGCCCGCAACCACCTGGGCGACCTCTACGAGCGCTTCGTCGAGGAATTGGAGTTGGTGCAGGGCGCCTGCCATGAGTTCGACCAGGACGCCTTCATCCGCGGCGAAATGACCCCGGTGTTCTTCGGCACCGCGCTCGGCAACTTCGGCGTCGACCAGGTGCTCGACGCGGTGGTCGACTGGGCGCCTCGCCCCCTGTCGCGCGCCGCCAACGAGCGGGTGGTCGAGCCGGTGGAGGAGAAGTTCTCCGGCTTCGTGTTCAAGATCCAGGCGAACATGGACCCCAAGCACCGCGACCGCATCGCCTTCATGCGCATCTGCTCGGGCAAGTACGAAAAGGGCATGAAGCTGCGCCATGTGCGAATCAAGAAGGACCTGAAGATCGCCGACGCGCTGACTTTCTTCTCCAGTGAGCGTGAGATGCTCGAAGAGGCCTGGGCCGGCGACATCATCGGCCTGCACAACCACGGCACCATCCAGATCGGCGATACCTTCACCGAAGGCGAAAACCTGGGCTTCACCGGCATCCCACACTTCGCGCCGGAACTGTTCCGCCGGGTGCGACTGAAGGATCCGCTGAAATCCAAGCAGCTGCGCCAGGGCTTGCAGGAACTGGCCGAAGAAGGCGCCACCCAGGTGTTCTTCCCCGAGCGCAACAACGACATCGTGCTGGGCGCGGTCGGTGTGCTGCAGTTCGATGTGGTCGCCAGCCGCCTGAAAGAGGAATACAAGGTCGAGTGCGCCTACGAGGCGATCAACGTCTGGTCGGCTCGCTGGATCGAGTGCGACGACAAGAAGAAGCTCGAAGACTTCAAGAACAAGGCCTACGAGAACCTCGCCATCGACGGCGGCGGCCACCTCACCTACCTAGCGCCCACCCGCGTCAACCTGAGCCTGATGGAAGAGCGCTGGCCCGAAGTGAAATTCCGCGCCACGCGGGAACATCACTAGCAGTCGCCCGCGCTGACGCGAATCTTCTGGGCAGGCGTGTGCAAGCACGGCGCCCCTCGCCCAGAAGATCCGTATCCATCACACATCACTGCCGCAGCGGCTTCGCTTCGCCTGGATGCCAATAGAGACCTGCCCGCTGCCGATGCGTGCGGCTTGAGCCTCAGGCGCGCTGAGGCTCCAGGGTCTTGGAAAACACCGCGGTACCGTCGATGTCCCGAAGGGTGACGCTCAGGGCACCGCTGCGCGAATCGATCTCCACCTCTCCAAAAAACTGGAAGCCGGCATAGGGCGATGCGTTGGCGGTCGGAGGGGCTTTCTGGAACACCACCTGCGGGCCAAAGGTCGCGTCCAGCGGATTGGGCCCGAAGCTGCCAGCATTGAGCGGCCCGGCGACAAACTCCCAGAACGGGTCGAACTCCTGAAAGGCCGCGCGATTGGGGTGATAGTGGTGCGCCGCACAGTAGTGCACATCGGCGGTCAGCCACAGGGTATTACGGACCCGATAGCGGCGGATGAAGCCAAGCAGATCGGCGATCTCCAGTTCGCGGCCACGCGGCGGGCCGTCCTGCCCGTTGGCGATCGCTTCCCAACGCGGGCGCCCGGCTTCATCGGTGCCGTCGGGCACATGCAGCCCAATGGGCATATCGGCGGCGATGACCTTCCATGTCGCCCTTGAATGACGCAATTCGCTCTTGAGCCAGGTCAGCTGCTCGGCCCCGAGGAACGCGGTATCTGGCCCCTGCGCTTGCTGAAGGTTGTGTGTGTTGGGGCCGCGATAACTGCGCATGTCCAGCACGAACACATCCAGCTGTGGCCCATAGGCGATCTTGCGATAGACGCGTCCGGATGCATCGCGACCTTCCAGTCGCATGGGGGCGTACTCCAGAAACGCCTGGCGACCGCGACGGGCCAGCAGGTCGATATCCCTGACCTGGTAGCGCCCGTCCAGCTCCTTGCCGGGGGACCAGTTGTTGGTGACCTCATGGTCGTCCCATTGCCAGATCTGCGGCACCTCGGCATTGAACTGGCGCAGGTTGTGGTCAAGCAGGTTGTAGCGGTAGTTGCCGCGAAACTCGTCCAGTGTCTCAGCGACCTTCGTCTTGGCTTCAGTGACGATGTTGCGCCACAGACGCCCGTCCTCGGCGGTCACCTCAGCCTGTATCGGGCCGTCGGCGTAGATGGCGTCGCCGCTCTGGATGAAGAAGTCAGGCCGACGCTGACGCATGGCTTCGTATATGCGCATGCCACCGAAATCGGGGTTGATTCCCCAGCCCTGGCCGCAGGTGTCCCCACCCCAGACGAATCGGATATCCCGCGCCCGCTTGGGCGCCGTGCGCAGATGCCCCAACCAGGGTTCGCTGCGCACATGATCCCTGGCGTCCTCGAAGTAGGCTCGGTAGAAGATCGACTGGTCCGATGGCAGGCCGCGCAGGTCCAGGCGCACCGTGTAGTCGAGGCGCTCATCGGTCGGTCGCGAAACCATCCGCCGCGCATTGCCGAACCCACTGGTGGTGTCCCACTCCACCACCAGCCGAGCCGGCCGATCACAGCGGCTCCAGATCATTGCACGATCGGCCAGTACATCGCCGGACTGCACGCCGTCGGTCATCCAGGGACGCGCCGTAGGCGCCGCGACGATGGCAGGCGATACTCCCAGCGCCGGCAGTGCGAGTCCCGCACCGATGCCTTGAACGAGACGGCGGCGTATGGGGTCCGGTTCAGCAAGCACTGGCTCGGTTACGGTCGGTTCGGTCATGGTGGTCCCTCCAACGTTTGCCCGTTGAGAAGGGTTTAAGCGACACGCTTGACAGAACCGTGACGCACCGACGAACGGCGACCGGGGAAACCGCACTCAGGCGTGGCGTCGAGCCAGCCTCAGGCCCTGAAGACGCCGCTCACAGCAACGCCTTCGCACAGGCCAGGGTGGATGAACCGCTCTTAAGCTACTGCCCCTCCTCCAGCGTCCACGCCACGACCGAATCGCCGATCTTCGTGCCGAACGAGCCATGTCCGCCGGCCATCTGCACCACGTACTGCTTGCCGGTCTTCTCCGACACATAAGTCATCGGCGTAGCCTGGCCACCAGCCGGGAGCCGTCCTTTCCACAGTTCCTTGCCGGTCTGCAGGTCGTAGGCGCGCAGGTAGTAGTCCAGGGTGCCGCTCATGAAGGCCACGCCTCCGGCCGTGACGATCGGGCCGCCCAGCGCAGGCGTGCCGACCCGCAGGGGAATGCCCAGCGGCGCACTGTCGCGGCTGGTGCCGTTCTTGTGCATCCAGACCTTCTGCATGGTGCGCAGATCGACTGCCGTGACGTAACCCCACGGCGGCGCTTGGCATGGCAGCCCGAGCATTGAGAGCAAGGGTTGCAGCCGCACCATATAAGGCGCGCCGAGGTTCGGCTGCAGGCCGGTTTCGCCGCCGCCGGTGCGCTCGTCGGGATCGACTTCGCTGCGCTTGACCATCTGCGAGATGAACGCCAGGTAATTGGGCGCGCCGAACAACAGCTGGCGGCTCGGATCGACCGCCACCGAGGGCCAGTTGAAGGTCCCGACGTTACCGGGATAGATCAGCGAGCCCTGCTCGGACGGCGGCGTGAAGTCGCCCTCGTAGCGCAGCTTGCGGAACTGGATGCGGCACATCATCTGGTCCAGCGGGGTGCCGCCCCACATGTCGCGCTCGTACAGCGGCTCGTCCGGCGCATAGCTGAGCGCAGACATCGGTTGCGTCGGCGCGGTGTAATCGCCCTGGACGGTACCTTGCGGCACCGGACGCTCTTCCACCGGCACGATCGGCTCGCCGGTGCGTCGGTCCAGCACGTACAGATCGCCACGCTTGGTCGGCTGGATGATCGCCGGCACTCGGCCCTGCGGCGCGTCGATATCCACCAGGATCGGCTGCGACGGCAGGTCCCGGTCCCAGAGGTCGTGATGGATGGTCTGGAATTCCCAGCGCACCTGGCCGGTATCCAGATCCAGCGCGACCAGGGTCGCCGTGAAGCGCTCGGCCTCGGGAGAGCGCGGGACGCCCCATTGGTCCGGCGTCTGGTTGCCGGTCGGAATGTAGACCAGGCCGAGCGACTCGTCGGCCGTGGCGATGGTCCAGGAGTTGGGTGTGCTGCGTACGTAGGTCTCGCCCGGTGGCAGCGGCTCGGTGGCGTCCGGATTGCCCGGGTCGAAATTCCACACCAGCTGACCGCTGCGCACGTCGTAGGCGCGAATCACGCCGCCGGGCGAATCCACCGCGCCGTTGTCGGTGATCGAGCCGCCGACGATCACCAGTCTTTCGGTCACAACCGGCGGAGAGGTGGGCAGGTAGACGCCCAGCGCGTCGTCACCCAGCCCGACCTTCAGGTCCACCACGCCGGCGTTGCCGAAGTCTTCGCAGGGCTTGCCGTCCTCCACGTCGAGGGCGATCAGGGTGCCGTCGTTGGTCGGCAGGAACAATCGGCGCTCGCAGCGCGCGGCAGGCTGCGGGCTGGTCGCCGTCGCACCGCCATAGCGGGTCGCGTCGTGGAAGGCCAGGCCACGGCAGGTCATGTGCTGGTAGTACTCGGCTTTACGGTTGATGCTCGGATCGAAGCGCCAGCGCTCCTCGCCGGTGTCGGCATCCAGCGCGATGGCGATGCTGTGCGGGGTGCAGATATACAGCGCGTCGCCGATCTTGAGCGGCGTGACCTGGTTGGTCAGCTCGCCCGGGTCGCCTTCGCCCGGCAGATCGCCGGTGTGGTATTCCCAGGCCTTTTCCAGCTTGTCGACGTTTTCTGGAGTGATCAGATCCGCAGTCGAATAGCGGACCCCCCGGTCCGAGCCGCCATAGGCCGTCCAGGCGCTGGCGGAACGATCGGCCTGCCCGTCCGGGCTGATGCCCTGCATCTGCGCGTCGCTGAACTGGCCCTCGATCGAATGGTAGTCCTGGGTCAGCGAATAGACGGCCATCAGCGCGCCGGCCAGCAGCCCCACGCCGAGCAGGCCGCTGGCACCGTCGCGCCAGGTGCGGCGGTCGCCCACGTGGCGGTTGACGAAGGGCAGGATCAGCCAAAGCCCCAGGAGGCACCAGAGATCGATGCGCGGCGCCAGCTGCCACCAGTCGAACCGCACCTCGTAGATCGTCCAAGCCAGCGTCCCCAGCAGCAGCACCGCGTACACCCAGAGCGCCGCCCGACGCCGGGTGAACAATAGGCCAGCCACTACCAGCAACCCGATACCGGCGATCAGGTAGTACCAAGAGCCACCCAATGCCGCGAGATAGGCACCACCCGCCGCCATGATGATGCCCAGCACCAGCACTATCAGGGCGGTCAGGGTGATCCGCAGCGGTCGGGCCTCGTGTTCGGTGGTCATCAGCACGCTCCTGCTCGTTCGGTTGAGGCGAATGGGCGAAGCGAAACGTTTTGATACACCTCACCCCGCTATGGATGGATGCAGCGATCCGGCCTTAGTTCAGATCAGGCGACGGCATCGACGCTCAACGGTTGTGCCTCGGGCCTCTTGATGACCGCATAAACCACGCCGGTCAGCAGGCTACCGGCGGCGATGGCCAACAGATAGAGCAGCGCATGGTTCATCGCATTGGGGATCAGCAGCACGAACAGCCCGCCGTGGGGAGCCAGGAGCTTGCAGCCGAAGGCCATCGACAGCGCACCGGTGAGCGCGCCGCCGGCGATGCTGGCGGGGATGACCCGCAACGGGTCCTTGGCGGCGAAGGGAATCGCCCCCTCGGAGATGAAGCACAGCCCCAGCACCCCGGCGGCCTTGCCGGCTTCGCGTTCGGCCTGGGCGAACTTGCGCCGCGCCAGCACGCTGGCGATCGCCATGCCGATCGGCGGCACCATTCCGGCGGCCATGGTCGCGGCCATCGGCGCATAGCTCTGGGAGGCCAGCAGACCGACGGAAAAGGCATAGGCCGCCTTGTTGATCGGCCCGCCCAGGTCCACGCACATCATCGCGCCGAGCAGCAGGCCGAGCAGGATCGCGTTGGAGGTGCCCATGGTGTCGAGGAAGGCGGTCAGCCCGTTGAGCATCTGCGCGACCGGCGTGCCGACCACGTAGATCATCACCAGCCCGGTGAACAGGCTGGCCAGCAGCGGAATGATCAGGATCGGCTTGAGGGACTCGACGCTCACCGGCAGCCGCACCCAGCGGATCACCGCCAGCGCGCTGTAGCCGGCCACGAAGCCCGCAATGATCCCCCCGATAAAGCCCGCGCCCAGGCTGCCGGCCAGCAGCCCGCCGATCATCCCCGGCGCGAGGCCCGGGCGGTCGGCGATCGAATAGGCGATGTAGCCGGCCAGCAGCGGCACCATCAGCTGGAAGGCGGTCTCGCCGCCGATCTTCATCAGGGCCGCGGCAAGCGTCCCCTCTTCCTTGAACGCCTCGATGCCGAAGACGAACGACAGCGCGATCAGCAACCCGCCGGCCACCACCATCGGCAGCATGTAAGACACGCCCGTCAGCAGGTGCTTGTAGACGCCTGTCTTCTCGGTCTTCTTCGGCGCCTGGTCGGCGGGCGCGGCGCCCGTCTCGATGCGGGCTTCCTCGAATGCCTTCTGCAGCGTGGCCTCGGGCTGCTTCAGAGCGACGCCGGTACCGCAGCGGTAGATGCGCTTGCCGGCGAAACGCTCGACATCCACCTCGATGTCGGCGGCCAGCAGCACCGCATCGGCGTCGTCGATGGCCTGGCGCTCCAGCACGTTGCGCGCCCCGACCGAACCGCGGGTTTCGACCTGCAGCTGGTAGCCGAGCTTCGTGGCCGCCTGCTGCAGGGCCTCGGCGGCCATGAAGGTATGTGCCACCCCGGTCGGGCAGGCGGTGATCGCGACCAGCCGCGGCGCGCGCTCATCGCTCGCAGCGGCGGGTTCGCCCTCGGTTTCGAACACCTCGGCCTCTGCGGCCGCCTGCCGAATGAACGCCTCGGGATCGCGCAGCGCCTCGGCAGGTGTCGATTGCACCAGCCGCTTGCCGACGAAACGCTGCAGGGACAACGGCCCGGTCTTGACCACCACCACCAGGTCGGCGGCGGCGATTTCGGCAGCGGTCAGCGGCGAGCCGATCGCCCGCGGGTCATGCACCTCGACGCGCGTCGACCAGCCGAGGCGCTGCGCCGCGGCTTCCAGCAGCCGTGACGTCAGCACGCTGGTGACCATGCCGTTCGGGCACGCCGTGACGATCAGAAGATTCATTCCACACCTCGTGTCAGGGTTTGCAGGCTCACCTCGGCTTCCAGCCGGGCCAATTGCTGGCGATCGCCGATGCCGAAACCGATCTGGCCGACCGCCTGCGCGGCGACCGCCGTGGCCAGGCGCAGCGTGCGCTCTCCGCTCCAACCCTCGAGCAGCCCATGGAGCATGCCCGCCAGCAGCGAGTCGCCCGCACCGACCGTACTGACCACCTCGACCCTGGGCGGTGTCGCCTGCAGCAGCCCCTCCGGGCCGAACCAGCTGACCCCCTCGGCGCCCTGGGACACCACCACATGCTCGATTCCGGTGGCGCGCAACCGTCCGGCTTCGGCCGCCAGCGCCCCGGGCGAGTCGAGCGTCGTGCCGCTGGCATCGGCCAGTTCATCCTCATTGGGTTTGATCAGCCAGGGCGACACCTCAAGCCCGGCCCGCAGCGCCGTGCCGCTGGTGTCGATCGCCAGCGGGATATCGAGCTGCCGGAGCATCCCGAGCAGCTCGGAGAACCACTCGACACCGACGCCTCGCGGCAGGCTGCCGGCGACCACCACCGCGTCGTGGCCAGGCGCGACGCGGGCCAGGCGCGCCAGCAGCATCGCCTGGGCCTGCTCGCTGGCCATCAGCCCCGGACCGTTGATGTCGGTCACCCGCCCGCCCGTTTCGGCGAGCTTGACGTTGCTGCGTGTCTCGCCCGGCACGCGGACGAACTCGTCGGCGAAGCCGCGGCGGGCGAACAGCGCATCGAAATCGTTGGGGTTGCTTTGCCCCAGAAAGCCGCTGACCGTGCAGCGATGCCCCAGGTCGGCCAACACCTGGGCCACGTTGAGCCCCTTGCCGGCCGCATGGACGCTCAGGGACTCGCCGCGATTGACCTCGCCGAGGCGCAGGTCACCCAGGCGTACGGTCAGGTCCAGCGCCGGATTGGGTGTAATACTCAGGATCCTTGCCATCAGTCTTGCTCCGTCACGAAGGCGCGCACTTCGGCGGCGCCGGGCAGGTTGAGCGCCTGCTGGGCCAGTTGCCGGCAGCGGGCCTGATCGAGTTCACGCACCCGCGCCTTGACCAGCGCGATGCTGCGCGCCGACACGCTCAGTTCGTCGACGCCAAGGCCGATCAGCAAGGGCACGGCCAGCGTATCGGCGGCCAGCTCGCCGCAGACACCCACCCACTTGCCGTGAGCATGGGCCGCCTCGACAGTCATGCCGATCAGCCGCAGCACCGCGGGGTGCAGGCCGTCCGCCTGGCCCGAGAGCGAGGGATGGCCACGGTCGATGGCCAGGGTGTACTGGGTCAGGTCGTTGGTGCCGATGCTGAAGAAATCCACCTCGGCGGCCAGGGCGGGTGCGATCAACGCGGCCGACGGCACCTCGATCATGATGCCGACCTGCAGGTCGGCCACCGGGATCTCCGCGCGCAGGCGGTCCACCAACTGCCTGGCGGCGCGCCACTCCTCCATGAAGCCGACCATGGGGAACATGATGCGCAACGGCCGCCCCTCGGCCGAGGCCAGCAGGGCGCGCAACTGCACCTCGAGGACTTCCGGACGCTGCAGGCTCAGGCGGATACCGCGCACGCCAAGGAAGGGGTTCTCCTCGGCGGGCATCGGCCAGTAGGACAGCGGCTTGTCGCCGCCCACATCCAGGGTGCGCACCACCAGCGGCCGCCCATCGAGGGCGTCGAGCACGCGTCGGTATTCGACTTCCTGGGTGGCCTGGTCCGGCGCCTGGGCGTGGTTCATGAAGACCAGCTCGGTGCGCAGCAGGCCGATGGCTTCGGCGCCCTGCTCCACCGCATCGGCGGTTTCGGCGCTGCTGCCCAGGTTGGCGGCCACCTCGACTCGACGACCATCGCGTGTCACTGCTGGCTCCAGGCGCCGGGCGTCGGCCAGGCGCTGCCGCTCCAGGCGCTGGGCGCGGGCCTCGATCGCTTTCTGCAGCTCGCCCTCGTTCGGCGCGACCTGCAGCTCGCCGCGATCGCCATCGAGCAGCAGGACCGTGCCCCTGGCGAGCCCCAGCACCGCCGCGCCGGCCCCGACGATGGCGGGAATGCCCAGCGCACGCGCGATGATCGCGCTATGGGCGGTGGCGCCGCCGCGCGCGGTGAGAATGCCGGCTACCCGCTGGCGGTTGAGGGTGGCGACATCCGAGGGCGCCACCTCGTCCATCACCAGCACGTAGGGCTCGTCCGGTGCCTGCTCGGCCTCGGCACCGATCAGGCAGGCCAGTACCCGTCGGCCGACGTCGCGCAGATCCGCGGCACGCTCGGCCAGCAGAGCGTCGTGCAGGGCTTCCTGCTGGCGCGCCGCCACCTCGACCTCGTCGGCCCAGGCCGCTTCGGCGCTCAGGCCCTGCTGGATCTTCGCCAGCACGTCCTCGCGCAGGGCCGGGTCGCGCAGCATCGCCTGGTGGGTGACGAATATGTCGCGCACGCTGGCCACTTCGCTTTCGCCGATCAGCCGGTCGATCTGGGCGAAGACCTCGTCCAGCGCGGCGTCCAGGCGCTGCTGCTCGACCTGCGCCGATTCGCCTTCACGCTTGAAATCCATCGTCAGGGGCGTGCGTACCAGTGCCGGGCCGATAGCGATGCCCGGCGAAGCGGCCACGGCCTGAATACGCTCGCCCGGCTGCAGCCTCGCCACGGCGGCGGTATCGGTTTGCGGGTAGGCAGCCGGCGCCTCGAGCACTTCGTCCAGCTCGGCGGGCAGCGGCTCGACCGCTTCACCCAACCCCTCCTCGACCGCAGCCACCAACACCGGCAGCGCGTCGGCGGCGATGCCCGGTTCGGCGAGAAACTCCAGCGCCTGGCCACGCTGAACACCCATCGCGAGCAGCTTGCTCAGGCTCTTGGCCGACACGCCGGGGCCATCGGTGCCGGCCAACCGTACGCGGATATCGCCGGCGAACTGCTGGGCGACTTCGATCAGTATCTTCGCCGGGCGCGCATGCAAGCCGTGAGCGTTAGCCAGGATCACCCGTGCCTGCGGCCAGTCTGCGGCCACCTCGCCACCGAGGGCCTCGAGCACCACGCGGCTGCTGCGGGCGCGGGCCAGCTCCTCGCCCCGCCCTTCGATGAGCAGGTCGCAGAGGCGCTCGAGCATGCTGCGATGGGCTTCGCCTAGGCTGGACAGGCAGAACAGCCCGGTGACCGGCTCGCCGCGATGACTCAAGGTCCTGGCCGGTGTGACGAAGGCCAGCGCCGGGCGCAGCACGGACTGCTCGCTGCTCAGCCACCAGAGGCCCTGGCCCAGCGGCAGTGCATCGTCCAGGGACAGGCTGTTGCCGAAGCCGGACTCGACGCATTCGGCCTTTTTCAGCAGTTTTACGCTCTGCCAGGCCAGTTCGTCGAAATCCTCGGCGGCAGTCGCCAACGCCACCAGCTGGCTGTCGAGGGCCAGCTCCTGGGGAGCGCCCTGCAGCAGATCGATGATGGTTTCGGCGCGCTCGGCGTTCTTCAAGGCTTCGCTCATGTCCGCCTCACCAAGGGCGCGGGTGAGCAATTGCAACAGTCGCAGGTGTTCGTCGGAGCGGGCAGCGATGCCGATCGCCAGGTAGACGCGATGGCCGTCACCCCAGTCGACGCCGTCGGGAAACTGCAGCAGGCGCACGCCGGTGGCATGCACCTGGTCGCGGGTCTGTGGGGTGCCGTGGGGAATCGCGATCCCCTGGCCAAGGTAGGTCGAGCCTTGGGCCTCGCGGGCGCGTAGGCCCTCCAGATAGCCTGGGGCCACCAGGCCATCGGCCACCAGGGCGTCGGCCAGCAGCACCAGCGCAGCGGACTTGTCGTCCGCGGACTGGTGCATGCGGATATGCTGGGCGTGCAATTCGAGCATAGGGTCTCCTGTACCGGCTACGCCCGCCGGGAATGGGCTCGCTCGCGGTGAGGCGGTCGAGCGAAATCATGAGTGGCGGTATGACCGGACGACTGCTGAAACGTTTCACCAAGACTGGAAACATACCCTACTCTCGGGTCATCCTAGAAGTACCGCCGCCGATACGCCCCTTCAACCTTAGGACATTCGCTTGAAACTGACCGACATCGCCCGCCTCGCCCAGGTCTCCGTGACCACCGCCAGCTATGTGATCAATGGCCAGGCCCAGCAACGGCGCATCAGCCAGGCGACGGTCGAGCGGGTCATGGCGATCGTCGAGCAGCAGGGCTATCAACCCGATCAGCAGGCCGCCGGCCTGCGTCGCGGCCAGACCCGTACCCTGGCGCTGGTGGTGCCGGACCTGGAGAACCCCAGCTACGCCCGCCTGGCCAAACTGCTGGAGCAAGGCGCGCGCCGGCGCGGCTACCAGCTGCTCATTGCCAGCTCCGATGACGACCCGGACGCCGAGCGCACGGTGGTCCAGGTGATGCGATCACGGCGCTGCGACGCGCTGATCGTCGCCAGCTGTCTGCCGGCCGAGGACCGCAGCTATCGCCGCCTGCTCGATGCCGGCCTGCCGATCATCGCCCTCGACCGGGCGATGGACCCGGAACACTTCTGCTCGGTGGTCAGCGACGACCACCAGGCCGGCGCCGAGCTCGCGGCCTCGCTGCTGAGCCCGCCCCCCCGGCACATCGCGCTGATCAATGCCCGTCCGGGCCTGCAAATCAGCCAGGAGCGCGAGCGTGGTTTCAACGATGCGCTCGAAGGTTTCGCCGGGCGCGTCAGCATTCTGCGGGCCGAGCAGTTCAGCCGGGCCTGCGGGCGCGAGAAGATGCTCGAACTGCTTGCCGACGACATGCCCGACGCCCTGGTGACCACCGCCTACCTGTTGCTCAAGGGGGTGTTCGATGCCCTGCGCGAGCGCCAGATGCTCTGGCCGGAACACCTGCGCCTGGCCACCTTCGGCGACTCGCAGTTGCTCGATTTCATGCCGCTGCCGGTCAACGCCATCTCCCAGCAGCATGAGCGCCTTGCCGAACGGGTCCTGGAGCACGCCTTCGCCGCCATCGAACAGGACGACTACCGCCCCGGCGTCGAGGCCATCGAGCGCATCCTCAAAGTTCGCGCCTAGCCGCGGCCGCCGGTTGCGCCCGCGTGGCGCCTGGCGGAAGCTAGCGGCTTTTCACGCGAGCCGTCCCATGAACATCGACACGATCGTGCAGCGCCTGCACCGCATCCGCGACGCCAACGACTGGCGCCGCTATCACTCGCCGAAGAACCTGGCCATGGCCGCGAGCGTCGAGATGGCCGAGCTGGTGGAGATCTTCCAGTGGCTCGACGAGGACCAGGCACGGCAGCTCGACGAGGCGCAGCGCGAACACGCGGGACAAGAGGTGGGCGACATCCTGATGTACCTGATGCTGCTCTGCAGCGAGCTGGGCATCGACATGGAACAGGCACTGCTGGCCAAGCTCGCCGACAACGAGCGGCGGTTCGCCCGATGACCGACCGCCACTTCGACGAACTGGCGACCCGCTTCGCCGAGAAGATCTATGGTGGCGCCAAGGGCGCGATTCGCCTCGCCGTGCTGCAGACCGACCTGACCGAGGTGCTGCCAGAGCGCCCGCTGCGGGTGCTGGACATCGGTGCGGGGCTCGGCCACATGAGCCTCTGGCTCGCCGCGCAGGGGCACCGGGTCACCCTCACCGAGCCTGCTGAGCCGATGATCGAGAGCGCGCGCCAGCGCTTCGCCGAGGCGGGCCAGGATGCAACGTTCATTCAGGCGCCCTGGCAAGCACTGCCGGAGCGGCTCGAGGGCCAGTTCGATCTGGTGATCTGCCATGCGGTGCTCGAATGGCTGGCCGAACCCCAGGCGATCTTGCCGGTGCTGCGCCAGTTCACGGCCGATGATGGCTGGCTGTCGCTGGCGTTCTACAACCGCGACGCGCTGATCTACCGCAACCTGCTCAAGGGCCACTTCAAGAAGCTGCGCAGCGGGCAGTTCGCCGGTGAGCGGCAGAGCCTGACCCCGCAGCGGCCCCTGGACCCGCGCGAGCTGGCCGCGCAACTCGACGCGCAGTGGAGGGTCGAACACCGTAGCGGCGTGCGGGTCTTCCACGACTACATGCCGCCCGATTTCCAGGCACGCACAGAGCCCGCCGAGCTGGTCGAAATGGAGCTGGCCTATCGCAGGCATCCGGCCTTCGCCGGCCTCGGTCGCTACCTGCACTGGTTGTGCCGTCCACGCGGCACAGGAGGTTCTGAATGATCCGCCCGCTCGCCCTGGCGCTCTGCCTTGGCCTAGCCGGCTGCCAAGGCCCGCAGCCCTACGTCGCCGAGTCCACGCCGATTCCGCCCGCGCCGACTAATGTCCAGCACGCACCCGACATGAGCGCCTATCCGGCGGCGCCGCTGGATTTTTCCCGCTATCAGCGTTGGAGCTGGAAGTCGGCGCCGGCCGGCACGGCATCCGTCACCCCCGAGAGCCTGCAGGAGATGGTCAGTGGCGCGCTCGACCAACGCGGCCTGAGGCCGGCGCCCAGCGGAAGCCAGGGCGACGTGCAAGTCACGGCCGATGCACGCCTGGAGACCCGCACGCGGCAGGTCTATGACAGTTACGGCACCTACTACGGTCAAGGGCTCTATGGCCGCGGGTATGGGCTCGGAGGCCAGGTGCCGCTGGCACGCAATTACGAGGAGCAGGTGATGCTGGTGCGCATCGCTCTGTTCGACTCAGCCACAGGACGACAGGTCTGGAGCAACCAGGCCGAAGCCCGCAGTTCGGGCAGCCAGGCCGAGCGCGCCGACGCGATGCGTGAAGCGGTGCGCCGCGCCCTGGACGATTATCCGCCACGCTAGCGCCGCTAGTTTTGGCTCCACTACGGCATTGCAGGAGATCGACCATGATCCAGCGACTGCTTCTGATACCCGCCCTGCTGCTGCTCGCGGCCTGCCAGAGCGTCCAGCTCGATCGGGACTTCGACCCCAACCGGGACTTCGCCGGCTACCGTAGCTGGGAGTGGAAAGACCCGGCGGTGCAGTATCGCCCGGACGATCCGCGCATTCAGAGCGACCTGACCGGACAGCGGATCCGCGATGCCATCGGCGACCAGCTCGACCAGCGAGGCCTGCGCCCTGCGGTGGCAGGCGCCAGCGCCGACCTGCTGGTCCAGGCCTGGTACCTGGTCGATGAACGAGAAGAACAGGTGATGACCAGCAGCTATGGCGGCTGGGGCGGCCCCTGGCACGGCTTCTGGGGTGGACCGGGGATAACCCAGATGCGCACCATTCGCTACCAGATGGGCACCTTGCAAATCGACCTGTACGACCGCCGCGACGGCAAACTGGTCTGGCGTGGAACCGGCAGCCAGATGCTGCAGGCGGGTCAGCCCGGCCCCGGCGAACGCGCCGCCGCGATACGTGAGACGGTTGCACAGGTTCTGTCGCAATACCCTCCGCGCTAGAGCGCCTGCGCGGCTCCGGAAGCTGAACTATCCTGACAGCAGCGCCGTCGAAATTATGGTTCCGTATCCGTTCGGACCTTGTCGCAGCGTTACCGGAACAGGCAGGGGGCCGCCATGCACACTGGACATCTACGCCCGCTGTCTTCCGAAGAGCGGCGACGACAAGACGATGCGGAGCTGATCGAAATCCGCTCACCAGACCCTGTCTGGCCTCGGCGTTATCTGGAAGAAGCGAGCGCCATCAACCGGACCATGAAAGCCTACGGCATCGAGGGAATGCGCTTCGAGCACTTCGGCAGCACCTCCGTGCGCGGCCTTGCCGCCAAGCCCATCATCGACATCATGATGCTGCCGCCGCCGAGGTGCGACTGGCGCCAACTGGTGGTGCCGCTATTGTCGCTGGGCTATGTCCACTGGCGCGACAACGTCGCCCCGGAGCGCATGTTCTTCGTCAAGTCGCTGCTTCCTGAGGGCCGTCAGCGCACGCATCACGTGCACGTGATGACCCTGGCCGAGGCCGACAAGCATCTGCGCTTTCGCGACTATCTGCGGCGCCACCCTGAAGTGGCCGAAGCCTACGCCGATCTCAAGCGTTCCCTCGCCCGCCAGCATCCCTACGACCGCGCCGCCTATACCCGCGGCAAGGACGCCTTCTTCGCGATGACCCTCGGCCAGGCCAACGCGGAGCGCACCCTGCAGCGCTGAAGTAGCGATCACGGCCTGCCTTACCCATACTGTCGCGCCCCGCTCTCACTGGAGATTCCAGATGCCCGCTACTGCCTGGTGGCTGCTCGCGCTGCCCTTCATCGCCGGTTCCTTTCTGCCTTTGCAAGCCGGAATCAACGGACAACTGGGTCGGCAGATCGCCAGCGTTACCGGTGCCGCGCTGATCTCCTTCGCGATCGGCACGCTAGCGTTGCTGGCGCTGGTCGTTGTCCAGCGCGAACTGCCGACGATGCAGGCGCTGCGGGAATTGTCGTGGTGGCACTGGAGCGGCGGGCTGCTCGGGGCGTTCTTCATCACCACCGCAGCCTTCGCCGGACCGCGCATCGGTGCCCTGCTATTCATGGCGCTGGCCCTGGCCGGCCAACTGGCCATGGCGACGCTGCTGGACCACTTCGGCTGGGCCGGTTTCCGTCAGTCGGCGGTCAGCCTGAGCAAGATCGGTGGCCTGCTGCTGATCTTCGGCGGCGTCTGGCTGATCAATCGTGGCTGAGCCGGCCTGCCGTCACTGCCGCGAAAAGACGTAGAACAGGTTCGGCTCACTGACCAAATAGAGGTCGCCACGTTCGTCGAAGGTCATCCCTTCGGCTTGCGGCACGCCGCGTTCCAGACCGGCGAAACCGCTCCAGAGAGGCCGCGAACTTACCATCCGGCCCTCGCCGTCCAGCTCGACGATGATTTGCGACTCGTCGCTGAGCAGCGCCAGGTGGCCACTGCTCGCATCGTAATGCACTGACGACAGATCGCTGACTGGCAACTGGTCGTCCAGCCAGGACGCCCGATCGATCACTTCGATGTCCAGAGCGCCGCTCAGGCTCGCCTTGAGCCCGCGGATCTCATAGAGCTTCATCGGCGCCTTTTCCTTGACCACAAAAAGCCGGTCGCCGGCGCGATCATAGTCGACGCCTTCGAAGCCCGCGTTATCGCCTTCGCCGAGTGCCAAGGTCAGGCTGCGTGACTGGTGCCGATGGATCGGCCCGGGACTGGTGGGCACCGGCAGTATGTGCATGGCTTGGCCGCGTTCCTCGAGCACCACCAGCAAGTCGTCGCCCAGGTAGGCGACCCCCTCCACGTCGATGAAGCCGCTCAGGGGATACTGGCCGAGCACATGGCCATCCCGGCTCAGGGCGAGCAACGTCTCGGGGTTGTTGACGACCGCCCAGAGCTGGTCGCGATCTTCATCGAAGGCCAGCCCGGAGAGATTGTCCTGCACCTGCGCGACCGGCCGTGCCTCCACCCGTACCTGATAGGTATCCAGCGCCATGCCGGCGGGGGCCAGCGCCTCCTGGCGCCACGCTGACTTCAGCGCATGATAGAGATGATCATCCAGATGCACCTGATACAGGGCCAGTAGCCCGCAGGCACCGAACAACCAGCGCCAGGGGCGCGCGACGGGGCGCGTGGCGAACCACGCTTTCATAGTGGCGATCATCGCAGACTCGGCTTGATGAAGGAGTGGGCCGGAGTCTACCCCGCCAATGTGTCAGCCTGGCGACCAGCACGACATTTATCGCAATACCATCAGGGTGCGCCGCACGCCAGCTCGCGGCGGAACCCAGAGACATCCAGGCGCCGTCCTTGCTGCACCGAACCGATCAACTGCGGGTCGCGTACCGCATGACGCAGCAGGGCGTCGCGAATCTGCGTCGCGCTGGCACAGGGATTGAGCGAAGCATACAGCGCTGCGGCCCCCGCCACGTGCGGGGCCGCCATCGAACTGCCGCTGTAGTACGCATACCCGCCTTCGGTAGCCGTCAGCGGCGCGGTCGAGATGATGTCCACACCAGGCGCCGAGATATGCACGCTGTTGGCGCCATAGTTGGAAAAGTCGGCCCGGGCGCCGCTCGGTCCATGCGCCGCCACGGTGATGACGTTGGGCAGGGCGTAGCTGGCCGGGTAGCTGGGGAACCGGTCGATATCGAGGCCGTCGTTGCCGGCCGCAGCGATGAACAGAATGCCGGCATCGCCCGCAGCCTGGATGGCATCGGCCAGCGCCTGGGAATAACCGCCGCCGCCCCAGGAGTTGTTGGTCGCGACCAGTGCGATGCGCTTCTCGCGCTTGAGGGTGGTGAGGTAGTTCACCGCCGCGATGGCGCCGGCCGTGGTGCCTCCGTCAGCGCCGAGGAACTTGGCGGTGATCAGCCTGGCGGTCGGGCATACGCCGGCCACCCCGATGCCATTGTTGGTAACCGCGGCGATGGTCCCGGCCACATGGGTGCCGTGATCGTCCTGCACGCCATCGAATACCGAGGCGTCGTTGGCATCGAAATCCCAGCCGTGAACGTCGTCTACGAAGCCGTTGCGATCATTGTCCTGACCGTCGGGCCTGCTGCCTTCGCCCGGGTTGACCCAGACATTGGCACGCAGGTCGGGGTGGTTGACCATCACCCCTTCGTCGATCACCCCTACATGCACTTGGTTCGAGCAGAGTGCCGACGCATTCCAGGCCGCCAAGGCACCGGAACCGTAGGGGTGCGCGGGCGAGGTAGTCGGCCCCTCCAGTCCCCACATCCACTGCAGGCCCGGATCGTTGGGATTACTCCGCTGGGTGCGGTAGACCCAGTTGGGTTCGACGTATTCGACCGCGGGGTCGCTCAGGAAACCGGCGATAGTCGCCCTGTCGAGTCGCTTGCCGGCCAGGCGCACCTTTACCAGATCGCCCCTGCCGTCGCGGCGCTCGCGCTTGTTCGCCAAGCGTCTTGCAGGCGAGGCGGCATGCCGCGAATAGGCAGCGCTCTTGTCCTGTTCGGTGGCCTCGGCGCGAAACTGCACGATCAGCTCGCCGGCAACGTGAGGGCGCCCCGAACGTAACGATGTCTCGATGGATTCCACAGAGGGACGCGCCATCAGATCCCCACACCCCAACCCCAACAGCCCCACCAGGGCCAACCCCATACGCCGTTCGATCATTATCTCTACCTCGGGAACAACGATTGAGGACCGCCGCTGCGGCGGCATTTACTACAAAAGGTTTCAGGATCTTAGCGACTCCGATCACCCGCACCCGAGCGCACCGACGAAAGGCAAAGCCTCTGGATAGCCAGTCCGGCCCGGGCTTACGGAACTCCCCGACCATCGCCGCAGCCCAAGTGAGGCGCCGTGCTTGGAAGACGGCGCGGCACCTCGACTCAAGGGAGCGAAACATGCAGGTAGATTTCTTCGGCTGGCTCGGCCAGGCGCTGGGTACGGTAATTCGCTATATCGTCGACGGGCTCGAATGGTTCTTCAGCCTGTTCGCCATCGCCGGCCACAACTTTCTTCGCGGCCTGTCCGAAGCGCTGGGCATGGACCAGTCGGTGATCAGCCTCGGCGCGCTGGTGATCGGCCTGCTGCTGCTCGTGGCTGCCATCCGGGCCTTCCTCCGCCGCTCGATCGTCGCCGGCGTCATCTGGCTGATCCTCGGGCTATGGCTGCTGAGCTGGATCATTCACTGACACGGCAGACCTGTCGGTCGTCCCGCCGTATCATGCAGCCTCCCAATCACGCCAGCCCTCCCCATGCCGATGACCGCCTGGCGCCATCGTCCTACCCATCGCCGGGTCTGGGCGCTGGCCGCGCCGATGATCCTGTCCAACCTGTCAGTGCCGCTGGTGACGCTTGTCGACACCGCCGTGATCGGACATCTACCCCACGCCCACCAACTGGCGGCGGTAGCGGTAGGCGGTAGCCTCTATACGCTTCTGGTCTGGGTGCTGGGTTTCCTGCGCATGGGCACCACCGGCTTCGCCGCACAGGCGGTCGGTCGCGGCGATGGCGGCGCACTCCGGCAGGTCCTTCTGCAGGGGCTGCTGCTGGCGCTCGGCTTTGCGCTGTTGTTAGGCCTGGCCGCCGTGCCGCTCAGCGGGCTGGCGTTGCAACTGATGCAACCTTCGGCCGAGCTCGACGCACTGACCCGCGAGTACTTCCACACCCGGTTGTTCGGCCTGCCGGCGGCGCTCGCCAGCTATGCGCTGATCGGTTGGTTCCTCGGCGCGCAGAATGCCCGCGCCCCGCTGGCGATCCTGCTCATCGCCAATCTCACCAATGTGGCGCTGGACCTCTGGTTCGTGCTGGGCCTGGAGTGGGACGTCGCCGGTGCCGCGCGGGCCTCGGTATTGGCCGAATGGGCCGGTGTGCTGGTCGGCCTGGCGCTGGCACCCAAGGCATTGGCGCGCCATCCCGGCAGGCTGAATGCCCGCGCGCTGGGCCTGTGGCGCAACTGGCGGCCGCTGCTGGCGGTCAACCGCGACATCTTCATCCGCTCCCTGGCGCTGCAATTGGTGTTCTTTCTGGTTACCACCCAGGGGACCCGCCTGGGCGATGCCACGGTCGCCGCCAACGCGCTTCTGCTCAACGGGCTGATGCTCACCGCCCATGCGCTCGACGGCCTGGCTCATGCCGTCGAGGCCCTCGCCGGCAGGGCCATCGGCGCGCGTGACCGCCGCGAACTGGTGCGCGTGATGACCGTCGCCGGCGGCTGGTCGCTGCTGGCGAGCCTCGGCTTCGGCCTGTTCTTCCTGCTCGGCGGTACTCTCTTCGTCCAGTTGCAGACCGACATTCCCCAGGTACGCGAGCAGGCCATCGCCTACCTGCCTTATCTGGCTGCACTGCCACTGGTGGCGGTATGGAGCTATCTGCTCGACGGGTTGTTCATTGGTGCGACACGGGCGCGCGAGATGCGCGACAGCATGCTGCTGGCGGTCGCGATCGCCCTGCCGCTCGGCTGGATGCTCCAGGGGCTCGGCAATCACGGACTGTGGTTGGCGTTTCTCGCCTTCATGCTGCTGCGCGCGCTATGCCTGGGAAGACTCGCCTGGAAGCTGCAGCGCGATGACGGCTGGTTTACCCTTGCGCACCAACAACCACACGCCGAACCGAAAGGATCCTGACATGGCGTACGCGATCGCCGCCTACCTGCACTTCATCGCCATCTTCGTGCTTTTCGCCCTGCTCACACTCGAGCACCAACTGTTTCGCCTGCCGCTGACCCTGGAACGGGCGCGCAGTCTGTTCCGCATCGACATCGCTTTCGGCGTGACCGCCGGGGTGGTGCTGGTGACCGGCATCAGCCGGGTCATGTGGTTTGGCAAAGGCCTGGGCTACTACCTGAGTAACAGCGCCTTCCACGCCAAGATCGGACTGTTTCTGCTGGTCTCGCTGCTGTCGATCTACCCGACCCTGACCTTTCTCAACTGGCGCAATGCGCTCAAGGCCGGCCAGGTCCCGCAGGTCAGCCCGCAGACGGGCTACTGGGTGACCTGGGTGATCCGCCTGGAGCTGCTGCTGTTGCTACTGATACCGCTGGCCGCGGCGCTGATGGCGCGCGGCTTCGGTGTGATCACCTGAGCGACACTCAGGGCGTGAGGTAGGACGAGCGGGTCAGCCCCAGACGCAGCGCATCGATGTACTGGGTCCGCTCCTTGGCGCTGAGCTTGGCCCCGGCCACCTTGTCGCGGTAGTAGGTCATCAGCTCCTCGGGCGAGAGGTGCACATAGCGCAGCATGTCCTCGATGGTGTCGTGGGTCTCGATGCCGGCGTGGTAGAAGCTGCCGTCCTCGCGCTGGTAGACGTTCACCGAGTCGGTATCGCCGAACAGATTGTGCATGTCGCCGAGAATTTCCTGGTAGGCGCCGACCAGGAAGACGCCGAGGAAATACTCCTCACCGGCCTGAATTTCATGCACCGGCATGCTGCTCTCGATGCTCTGCTCGTCCACGTAGTGCTTGATCTTGCCATCCGAGTCGCAGGTCAGGTCCTGCAACACGGCGCGGCGCACCGGCTCCTCGTTCAGACGCTGCAGCGGCACGATCGGCAGAATCTGGTCGATCGCCCAGGTGTCGGGCAGGCTCTGGAAGACCGAGAAATTGCAGATGTACTTGTCGGCCAGCTTGTCGTTGAGTTCGTCGAGCACGGCGCGGTGCGAGCGCTGACGGGCCTTGAGCTGGTTGTACAGGCGACGGCAGATGGCAAAGTAGCTCTGCTCGGCCAGCGCCTTCTGCGCCAGAGTCAGCTTGCCGGCGGCGTACTGTGCGGCGGCCTCGCTCATGTAGTGGGTCGCGCGCCAGTAGGTTTCGGTGACCATCTCCGGATCCGTCGGCCCGAGCAGATCGGCCAGCGACTGCACGATCTCCGGCAACTCGTCGTAGTTGTCAATGGTTGGCGCCTCGTCGTTGTGGCGCTCGAAGTCGGTCACCTGCATCACCAGCACCGCATGGTGGGCGGTCATCGCCCGGCCACTTTCGGAGAAAATGTGCGGGTGCGGCAGCTCCTGGCGGTCGCAGAATTCCTTGAGCATGCCAACCACGGTACCGGCGTACTCGTCGATGTCGTAGTTGATCGAGCTGGCATTGCGCGAATGGGTGCCGTCGTAGTCGACGCCCAGGCCGCCGCCAACGTCGATGTGGTCGACCGGCAACCCCAGCGCTCGCAGCTCGGCGTAGTAGCGGATGGCTTCGCGGAACCCATCGCGGTAGTCGGCGAGGTTCGCGATCTGCGAACCCATGTGGAAGTGCAGCAGGCGTACGCCCTGGTCGATGCCGGCCTCGCGGAAGCGCTCGATGACGGTCAGCAGCTGCGCGGCGGAAAGGCCGAACTTGGACTTTTCACCACCGGTGTCGGCCCACTTGCTCGAGGCCAGCGACGACAGCCGCACGCGCAGTCCCACCTGCGGCACCAGCTTGAGTTCGGCGGCCTCCTCGATCACCAGGCCCACCTCGGACATCTTCTCGATGACGATGAAGACGTTGTGGCCAAGCTTCTGGCCCATCAGCGCCAGGCGGATGAACTCGCGATCTTTGTAGCCGTTGCAGACGATGGTGCCGCCCTTGGGCGCCAGCGCCAGCACCGCCATCAGCTCCGGCTTGGAGCCGGCTTCCAGTCCGATGGAGACGTTCTGGGTGGCGATGATGTTCTCGATCACCGCTTCCTGCTGATTAACCTTGATCGGATACAGCGCGGTGTAGCGACTCTGGTATTCGAGACGCTCGATGTTGGCGTCGAAGGCACCGGTCAGCCGCCGCACGCGGTCCTGCAGGATGTCAGGGAAACGCACCAGCAGTGGCAGCGTGAGGCCGGCTTCGCGCAGTTGCTCGATCAGCCCGGTGAACTCCACCGGCGCGCCGTCCGGCCCCTGCGGACGGACCTCGACCTGGCCCTCGTCATTGATCGAGAAGTAGCCGGCGCCCCAGTGGCGGATACCGTAAACACTGCGGCTGTCGGCTGCGGTCCACTGGCTGCCATCGTCTTTGCGTGTGCGTCGTACGGGCATCGAAGCCTCCTGAAAAATGCATTCGTCCAGCCGCGACGCTGATCGCGCGGCCGGCATATCGGGTTTGGACAGGCCGGGGCCCGGGAAAATCGTTTCGGGAAACGCGGGTCGCGCGGCCCCGCCATCAACCGCCGGACTTCTTCGCCTTGAAGCCACGCTTGAGCAGTTCATCGAGCAGCAACTGGACGTGGTCGCCCTGGATCTCGATCACCCCGTCCTTGAGCGAACCACCGGTGCCACAACGACGCTTGAGTGCGGTCGCCAATTCCTTGAGTTCGGCCTCGGCCAGCGGTACGCCTGTAACGGTGGTGACGGTTTTTCCACCGCGCCCCTTGGTTTCGCGCCGCACGCGCGCAATCCCATCGCCTGCGGGAATGACGTTCTGGCCACAGATGCATTCGGCCTGCGGCTTGCTACAGTCGGGGCAATGCTTGCCGCCATCGGTGGAGTACACCAGGCCGCCCAGGGCTGCGAACGAGGTGGTTTTCTTCGCCACGAAGACCTCATCGAACAGAATGGTGAGTCGGCCCGGCATCGCGGGCCCGAAGGGGCGGCAATGTATCAGCAAAGTGTGTCGATGCTAATCCCCGCGCCCCTGGTCATCGCTCCCCTCAACCCAGCCGATCGCTCGGCGCATATGGCGCGGGATCGATGATCGGCGCGCGGCCACTCATCAGATCGGCCAGCAACTGGCAGGACGCCGGCGCCAGCACCAGGCCATTGCGGTAATGCCCGCAGTTGAGCCACAGCCCCTCGAAACCGTCCACGCTTCCTATATAAGGAATGCCTTCGGGCGAACCCGGACGCAGCCCGGCCCAGTGGCGCACCACGTCGGCATCGGCCAACGCAGGCAGTAACTCGATGGAGCTGGCCTTGAGACTGTCCAGCGCGACATTGGTGGGAGTCTTGTCGAAACCGGCATGCTCGAGGGTGCTTCCCACGAGGATATGGCCATCGCGTCGCGGGATCGCATAGCGCGTCCTGGCCAGCACCATGCTCGGCAGAAAGTCGGCGGCGCACTTGAAGAGAATCATCTGCCCCTTGACCGGTTCGACCGGCAGTTCGAGCCCGAGCGTGGCCAGCAGCTCGCCGGACCAGGCACCGGCCGCGACCACCACCTGGTCAGCCAGCATCTGCCCCTGCGCCGTCTCCACACCGATAACCCGCTCCCCCTGGCGGGCGAAACCATGCACCGGACAGTTCTCGACCAGGCGCACATTGGGCATCCGCTGCAGCGCCTCGCGCAATGCTCGGGTCAGTCTGGGATTACGTACGTTGGCCACCCCCGGCATATGGATGGCGCTGGAGAAACCCGGCCCCAACGGCGGAACCGCCTGGTAGACCTGCTCGATTTCCACCGACTGCAACGGTCGCCCTTCCCGCCGCGACCACTCCAGCGCCTGCGCTTCGTCTTCCAGATCCAGCCAGTAAAGGCCGGTCACATGCACCTCAGGATCGACACCCGTCTGGCCGAGCAACTGCTGCCCCAGCTCCGGGTAGAACGCCTGCGACCAATGCGCCAGGGCCGTCACCGCCGGGCTGTAGCGCCACGGATAGAGCGGCGAAACGATTCCTCCGCCCGCCCACGATGCCTCTTGCCCGACACCCTGCCGTTCGACCAGCACGACCTGCGCTCCGTCCCGCGCCAACATCGCCGCGCTGAGCAGCCCGATTACACCGCCGCCCACAACCAGGAACTGCGTCACAAACTTCTCCTTCAATATACCGTCGAGCGTTGACCTGGCTTCAGCAAAGGCCGAAAAGAGAAAGGCAACCTCATTCAAACCACAAGGACGTGGTCATGAAACGAACCAACACAGGCATGTCGTTGGCGGAGCTGCTTATCGTTGTCTGCCTGCTCTGCATCGCGAGCAGCATTGCACTGCCCGCCTTTTCCCACTTTCTTCAACGCAACACGCTCGAAGCCCTCGCCGACCAGCTGCAAGGGCAGCTCGCCCATGCCCGGGCCTTGAGCGTGGCGACTCATCGCGACGTGGAGCTCTGCGGCACCGTCGATGGCACTACCTGCACCAGTTCCTGGGAAAGGGGCTGGATACTCCGCTCGCCCGCGACCGGGCTGGTCATCAGTCACCATGCGATCGATGATCCGCAGCAGCTGCGCTGGGCAGGCGCGTCGAAGAAGATCAGCTTTTATCCCAATGGTACGACAAAGATGGGCAATGGCCGATTCTACCTCTGCGATCGGCAGGGCGAGCTCGCCTGGCAGCTCGTCCTCAACAAACAGGGCCGGATCAAGCGTATCCGGGGCCTGGAAAGGAACCAGCAGGCCAGCAAACCTTGCGGTTGAGCACACAACCGACAGCCCGGTTACCGGTCATCGCCACCCAGACTCCAGTCATCTGGCACTCTAGAGACAAAGGCGTGGCACTTGCGCATCATCGCCTCCAGCTAATCTCAGGAGTTCCGCATGGACAGCACGAGGAAACCCCAGGGTTTCACTCTGATCGAGCTGATGGTCGTCGTAGCCGTGCTCGGCATATTCGCCGCGATCGCAGTTCCCAGCTTTACCCAATTCGTCAAAAACAATCAGACCCAGTCCGCCAGCAACGAAACCCAATCGTTGCTGCAGCTCGCCCGTGCGACCGCTGTTTCCAACCGGGAAACACTGAGTGTGTGCATCGACGATCAGGTGTGGAGCCTGAAGAAAGACTGCGGCGACAACATTGCAAACGCCTTGCGAGTGGTCGAACCACCCCCAAATGTCGTGCTCAGTGCCGACAGAACCACTATCGCCTTCAACGTGAACGGTACCGCCCCAGCAACCAACATCACCGTTTGCCAGGACGATGACGCGACCAACGGTTACACCATCAGCATCAAGAGCAGCGGCCACATTCGCCAGTTCGCCCGAGGGAAGGCCAACGCCGAAGGAAATGCCATGAGTACCTGCACGCCATGAAAATATCCATGAAATCGCACCTGGGCTTCAGCATGATCGAGGTCCTGATCACCCTTCTGCTGGTCTGTATCGGCGTGCTGGGCATGGTGGCCTTGCAGGGCAAGACCATTGCCTACACGCAGGATTCGGTTCAACGCAACGTGGCCGCGACGCTCGCCAACGACCTGATCGAACTGATGCGGGCCAAGCCCGACGGCCTTCCGGCCAGCTCGGGCTTCTACAAGGCCAGGACGGCTGCCTTCCCCACCACTCCAGCAGCCTGCACACCTCTTCCGGATGAGCAAAGTGCCCAGCTGGCCTGCTGGGCAGAGCGAGCGAAAGCGGCACTGCCAGGCGCCTCGGAGCTGCTCCAAAGCGAATTCTATGTATGCCGCTCGTTGAGCTCGGGCAACTGCACCGGCAATGGATCGGCAGTGGAAATACAGCTGGCCTGGCGGGTTAAGGCAGGCGAATGCATGGATGCCAGTGCTACCGATGGCGACACCACGATCTGCCGCTACCGGCTGCGCAGCCAGCTCTAGGGAACCGATATGACTTTCAGCAAACACCAATCCGGATTGTCCCTGATCGAGCTGATGATCGCGCTGCTGATCAGCAGCTTCCTGATCATCGGCGTGACCCAGATCTACATCGACAACAAGCGCAGCTACCTTTTCCAGCAGAACCAGGCCGAGAACATCGAGGCCAGTCGCTATACCCTGCTTGTGCTGCAACAGGAAGTCGGCAAGGCGGGCTATCGCCGCCGCCCCGACGAAACCATCGAGGCCGCATTCCCAGCCTTCAACGCAGCCGGCTGTAGCTTCATCGCGGGGGAAGTCGCCAAGGCGACCAACTCGCCAGCAGCCTCCCTCTGCATTCGCTACCAGCCCATGGACCCCACCGACAGGGATTGCCTCGGCAACCTGCCGGAAAGGACCACGGAGATCAGTGATCCGTACACCAGTGCCGTAGAGATCGTCGTCGAGCACATCTACCTTGACCCGGCCGACAAAAGCCTGAAGTGCACCGTCGCCAATACCGACAAGACAGGTTCCACCCTGCGCGCTGCGCAGACTGCTGAACTGGTTACCGGTGTGGCCGGCCTGCGGCTGGAGTCCGGCATCGGCAGTGCGAGCGATACCCGCGCCGTCGAGCAATACACGACCGACCCGACCACTCAGCAGGTCCTGACCTTGCGCTATACCGCGCTGATGCAGAGCAGTAACCCCAACATGCGCGACGCCGTGGACGTCGACACTGCTCTGGCCAACTGGAAGCAGTTCACCAATGCCTCCGATGACGAAACCAACGCGATAAAGGCCGCCGACAAAGGCGAGCTCTATCAGGTCATGCAAAGCACCATCATGCTCAGGAACCTATTGCCATGAAATCGATGCCAAGGCGCCAGGACGGAGCCACCCTGTTCATCGCACTGATCATCCTGCTGGTAGTGACGCTGCTGGCGGTATCGAGCGTTCGCGAAGTCACCCTCGAATCGCGCATGACCGGCAACTTCGTCGAGCAGCAACGTCTGCTCAACGCCTCTGAAGCGGGCCTGCGTGAAGGGGAAAGCCGTCTGACCGCGCCGATCAAACCGCTGGAGGTTGGCTGTTCCACGGGCTACTGCCTGCGTGACATCGACCCCGCGTACGAGCAGACCTTCAACACCAGCCTGGCCTACAGCCCGGCCGACGGCACGCAGAGCAACTCAGGAACCAACGTCAGATGGTATGCCCTGCCCGCTCCCTCGGGCAGCGCCGAGGGCGCCGCGGAAAACCCGGAATACGGAAACATGATGCAAGGCATAGGGGTGTTCCGCTACGAGGTGAACTCCGAAGCGACCAACACCAGTTCGGAGCGCACCACTGGCCTGCGCACCACCACCGCCAAAGTATTCAACTGAGACTCTGAAATGGAAATCAAGACGCGCATTAATCATGCGAAGGCCTTTGCGAGCCTGCTGACCTTCAGCCTGTTGTTTGGCGGCATCCAATCGGCCCAGGCGACTCTGCTGGACGTCAGCCAGAAACCGTTGGTGCTTTCAGACAGCGTAGCACCCAACCTGATCTTGACGTTGGACGACTCGGGCAGCATGCGCTGGGCGTTCGTGCCCGACGACATTAACGGCGTTCATCAGACCCGTCGCGCCAAGTCCGCAGCGTTCAATCCGATGTACTACGATCCGTCGGTCACCTACCAGCTGCCGACCAGATACAACAACGACGGCAGTGTTGCGGCTACTAGCCCCTACAGCACAAGCTTTACCGCCGCGTGGAACAACGGCTTCTTCGCTAATAACACCAGGGGTTCGTTGAACCTGTCCACAGGATACAAAGTCAGCTGGAGTTACGACCCAAACGGCAATATCGGCACTTCGTACGGGTACAGCAACACCACTAACAGGCTGGCTCAAAACCCGACCGACGACTTCAGCGCCACCGCTTCGCGTAGCACCAATGGCATCACCAGGGTGGTCAAGGGCGATATCAGCTTCGCGATCGAGCGTACGGCCAGCAACCGATGCACGGCAACCGCCACCATCAACGGAACCAGCATTCCCGCTACCTGCACCGGCTCAAACAACAACTACACCGCGAGCTTGGCGCAGGTGGGAGTGCCTGCCTATTACTACCTATATGACACTTCTCTCAGTGGCTGTACCAGAGCCACCACTGACGAAGATTGCTACCGCCTTGTCTTCGTCAGCGCTACTTCGGGTCAGCTACGCGACGACGATGACGCCTCGGGTCGAGACGAGCGGCAGAATTTCGCAATCTGGTACTCCTTCTACCGTAACCGCGGTCTCGCTACGCTGAGCGCGGCCAACCTGTCGTTTACCGGCTTGCCCAGCTCGATCCGCTTGACCTGGCAGACGCTAGGTAACTGCACCAGCTTCACCGGCACGGGCGCCAACTGCGGCACAAACTACTTCCGCAGGTTCACCGACCATCACCGGGGCAACTTCTTCAACTGGCTGCCGACCATCAACTTCAACACTTCAACCTATCTGCTACAGGCTACGGATCGGGCAGGGAAGTTTCTGGCAACCGCAGAGCCGTGGTACAAGGACCCTAACCCTCTTACCAGCAGCGGTGGCAGGGCCAACTCTGAAACGACCCCGACCTATGCCTGCCGTCCCAGCTTCCACGTTCTGATGACTGACGGCATGTGGAACTCGGCGATGACGGTCGACGTTGACGACAACTCTTCGATCGCAAGTCTTCCAGACGGCACAAGCTATGCGCCTCGCACGCCGTTCAGGGACTCGACGCGAAACACTCTGGCGGACCTGGCATTCAAATACTGGGCAACCGACGCGCGTCCGAACCTAGCCAACGACCTGAAGCCATTGATCGCCGCGCCGAACACCGATGCGACAACGCGCTACTGGGATCCCCGCAACAACCCCGCCACCTGGCAGCACATGGTCAACTACACCATCGGCCTTGGCCTGGGTTCAGCACTGACCAATCCCAGCGTACCCTGGACAGGAGAAACTTTCGCAGGTGCTGGGTACGAAGCACTGAAGGCCGGCACGAACTGGCCAGCAGCCGCCAGCGGCAGCAATAACAACGTCTACGACCTCTGGCACGCAGCGATCAACTCGCGTGGCGAGTTCTTCAACGGCGACAGCCCCGACAAGGTAGTGGATGCGTTCAACCAGATCCTCAACCGCATCGGCAACTACACCACGTCGGCGAGCCGCCCTGCCGTCACTGCCTCGCAAGTCAATGGCGCCACATCACGTGAAGTTTATGAGACCGAGTTCTCCAGCGATGACTGGAGCGGCGACCTGAAAAAATATGCAATCGACTCGGTGGGCGTTCGCACTCAGGCCTGGAGTGCTAAGAGCAGACTGAGCGGTGAGCGCACCGTCCATATGGCTGCCGCGAACGGCAGACAGCTCCAGGAATTCAACTGGACCAACCTCACTATTGAGCAACGCGCCTTTTTCAATACCGATCCCGACAACATCACCGGCAGGCCCGATAACAAAGGCGAAGCCCGGGTCAATTACATTCGCGGTAATCGCAGCAACGAAGGCATAACGACTGGAACCTTTCGCACGCGTAGCAGCGTACTGGGCGACATCGTCAATTCGGCCCCGGTGGTCGTGAAGGACGCGCAATATCTGGCATATCTCGCCGACCGTATCGATGGCTCGCCAGGCGACTATTACCAGTTCCAGCAGCGAGTCGCTAACCGCAAGGAAATGATCTATGTCGGCGCAAACGACGGCATGTTGCATGGTTTCAACGCTGCCACCGGTGCCGAGGAGCTGGCATTCGTGCCCAACGCCGTGCTGCCCAACCTCTACCGGCTGACGGGGCAAAACTATCAGTCCGGCGGGCACCGTTACTATGTAGACGGCACCCCCGTGGTGTCAGACGTCTACTTCAACAATGCCTGGCACACAGTGCTGATCGGCTCGCTGCGAGGCGGCGGTCGCTCCCTCTTTGCACTGGATATTACCGATCCCAATAACGTCCGGCCTCTGTGGGAATTCACCCATGAAGATATGGGTCATACCTTCCCGCAACCTGTCGTAGCCCGGCTGCACACCGGCAAGTGGGCAGTGGTGACCGGCAACGGCTATGGCAACCAAAGTGGAGCCACCGCTGACAAGGCTGCGCTGTTCGTGATCGATGTCGAAACCGGCGAACTGGTACGCGAAGTCATCGTCGATGGAGACACCACCAAGGCCAACGGCCTGTCGTCCGTGCGACTGGCAGACAACGACAGCGACGGCATTGCCGACTATGCCTACGCAGGCGACCTGCAAGGCAACCTCTGGCGCTTCGATCTGTTCCGCGCCACCAATAGCACCACACCGGCTGGCAATCCCTTTGCCTCGTCCGTGATCGGAACGGCGCAAGCCGCGCACATTGAGGCGTCGTATGGCGGCAAGCCCCTGTTCAAGGCCACCGATGCCACGACCGGTGCGGTTCAACCCATCACGGCGGCGCCGTCACTGGTTCGCCATCCCTCGCAATTGGGCTATCTGGTGATGTTCGGTACCGGCAAGTACTTCGAGGACAGCGACGGCAACGTCAACACCACTTTGGGGCACAGCGTCTACGCCATCTGGGACCGCAAGACCAAGGCGGAGACCACGGCGACTCCCCCGACCATCACGCACGGCAACTTGCTCGCCCAGACGATCCTGCGGGAGCTCAGCACGGACATTAACGGTGTCACCAGCGAAAGCCGCCTGGTCAGCCAGAATGTGCCGAAGTGGTACAAAGACAACGCTACTGCCAATCTGACCGATAACGATGTCAACCACTGGGGTTGGCGTCTCGACCTGCAGGTGGGCGCTAAAGCCGGCGAGATGATGATCAACCCGATGGCCGCCCGCGGCCAGGCGCTGATCTTCAGCACCCTCACCCCCAACGACGACCCCTGCAAAGACGGTGTGGAGGCCTGGCTTTACGGTATCAACCCGTCCTCGGGTGGCCGCACCACCTTCAGCGTGTTCGACATGGATGGCAGTGGCGACGTCAACGGGGGTGATACCTATAACAATGAGGTAGTGTCCAGCCGCAAACTGGATTCGGCCAGTGGATTCAACCTGAACGGCGATACGCTATTCAGCACCGACGAAAGCATTGTGGTCGATTACGGCCCAACCTCCAGCGGACGCCAGAGCTGGCAAGTCATACCTAAGAGGAACGATTAATGGCCATGCGTAAACAAGGCGGCTTTACCCTGATCGAGTTGATGGTCGTGGTCGCCATCATCGGAATCCTGGCTGCGATCGCCATTCCCAGCTACCAGGATTACGTGCTGCGCGGTAATCGGACCGAAGGCATGGCACTGCTCAGCGACGCAGCTGCCCGCCAGGAGCGCTATTACGCGCAGAACAATACCTATGCCGATACCCTGGCCAAGCTGGGACTTCAGGAGAGTTCGAACAACAACCTATATACGTTGACCATCAGCAACACGAGCAGCACCACCTATACCCTGACGGCCGCGCCTAAGGGCGCTCAGCTCAAAGACACCAAATGCGGAAGCCTGGGCCTGAACCAGGCGGGGGTAAAAACCAAGACCGGAACCGCAGCGCTGAGCGATTGCTGGAAATAATCTGAGCGACAGCAAAAAGGCCAGGAGCCCAAGCTCCTGGCCTTTTTTGTTTCCGCTGTTTTTGTCACTGAACGAATGCCGATGAAATACTTTTGCTGCTTTCGGCATCTGCCGGGTCCCGTTAACCAGCACTAACTTCAGGCCATTCGAACATCTTGATTGCCCTTGCCCCCTTCGTCACTGTATACCCAGCCCGACTGGCACGCTATACCGCCTTCAGCCGCAACTCCTTCGGCATCGAAAACGTCACGTTCTCCGGACGGCCCGCCAGTTCGTCAGTGCCTTGCGCGCCCCACTTGCCCAGCTGTTCGATCACGCCACGCACAAGCACCTCGGGAGCCGAGGCGCCGGCGGTGATTCCGATGTTCTGCACGCGCTCGAACCATTCCTGCCTGAGATCCTCGGCACCGTCGATGAGGTAAGCCGGCGTGCCCATTCGCTCGGAAAGTTCGCGCAGGCGGTTGGAGTTGGAACTGTTGGGGCTGCCGACCACCAGAACCACGTCGCATTCATTGGCCAACTGCTTCACCGCGTCCTGGCGGTTCTGGGTGGCGTAGCAGATATCATCCTTGCGGGGGCCGCCGATGCTCGGGAAACGCGCCCGCAGCGCATCGATCACCCGGCTGGTGTCGTCCATCGACAAGGTGGTCTGGGTGACGAACGCGAGCGCCTCGGGATTGCGCACCTGGAGCTGCGCCACGTCCTCCTCGTCCTCGACCAGATAGATCGCACCGCCGTTGCGGTCATCGTACTGGCCCATGGTGCCCTCGACCTCGGGGTGCCCCTCGTGGCCGATGAGCACGCATTCACGTCCTTCCCGGCTGTACTTGGTCACTTCCAGATGGACCTTGGTGACCAGGGGGCAGGTGGCATCGAACACCTTCAGCCCACGCTTCTCGGCTTCCTGGCGAACCGCCTGGGAAACGCCGTGTGCGCTGAAGATGACGATAACGTCGTCCGGCACCTGATCGAGTTCTTCGACGAACACGGCACCACGAGCGCGCAGGTCTTCGACGACGAACTTGTTGTGGACCACTTCGTGGCGAACGTAGATCGGTGGGCCGAAGACCTCGAGCGCCCGGTTGACGATCTCGATGGCGCGGTCGACACCGGCACAGAAGCCGCGGGGGTTTGCGAGTTTGATCTGCATGGTTATCTCGGCACGCATGGCAAAGGCGTCAGTGTAACGCGGGTGGTGCGCACGAACAGCGCGCAGGCGTTGCATGGCCCAGGCGACCTCACCCGGGCCTGCCGATCAGGCCGGCTGGACGTCGAAGATCTCGACATCGAAGGTCAGCGCCTTGCCGGCCAGCGGATGGTTGAAGTTAACGGTCACGTGCTGATCGTCGAAGGCCTTCACCACCCCCGGCAGCTCGGTATTGGCGGCATCGTTGAAGATCACCAGCAGCCCCTCGGACAGCTCCATGCCTTCGAACTGGCTACGCGGCATGACCTGCTCGTTCTGCGGGTTGGCCTGGCCAAAGCCCTGCTCCGGAGAAATCTGCAGCGAGCGCTTGTCTCCGGCCTTGAGACCGAACAGCGCCTGCTCGAAACCCGGCAGCAGGTTGCCGTCGCCGACCTTGAAGGTGGCGGGCTTCTTGTCGAAGGTGCTGTCGACGACATCGCCGTTTTCCAGCTTGAGCGCGAAGTGCAGGGTGACTTGGCAGTCGGCCCCAATGCGCTGTTCAGTCATGTGCGGGTTCTCCGGTTTTGTTGCCCTTGAACATATCCAGCGCCAACATGATCGCGCCCACGGTAATGGCGCTGTCGGCGATGTTGAACGCGGGGAAATACCAGCGGCTCTGCCAGTGGACAAGGATGAAGTCGACCACATGGCCGAGCACCATACGGTCGTAGAGGTTGCCCAGCGCGCCGCCGAGCACCAGCGACAGCGCGACGGCGAGCCAGGTTTCGTCAGGCTTGAGGCGTTTGAGCCAGACGACCAGCACGGCACTGACGCCGATGGCGATCGCAGCGAACAGCCAGCGCTGCCAGCCGGAATGATCCGCCAGGAAGCTGAAGGCGGCGCCGGTGTTGTAGGCCAGCGTCCAGCTGAAGTAGTCCGGAATCACCTCGATGCGCTGGTACAGCGTCAGCGCGCCCTCGAAATAGAACTTGGTCGCCTGGTCCAGCACGATGATCACCACACTGAGCCAAAGCCACGGCAGTTTGCCGAAGCGGGCGCTCATGACCTTTTCTCCAAGCACGGCGTAAGGCGACGGTCACGCATAGTGACGGACCTCGCCATTGCCTTCGATGTTATCCAGGCAACGACCGCAGATCTCTGGATGAGCGGCATGAGTGCCGACGTCAGGCAGGTGATGCCAGCATCGGCCGCACTTGGCGTAGCCAGTCTTGCTGATCTGAAGCTTGAGACCGGACAACTCGCTCTGCACGGCTTCGGCCGGCGCCTCGACAAGAGGCGCTACCGTCACCGCCGAGGTGATCAGCACGAAGCGCAACTCGCTGCCCAGCTTGGCCAGATCGCTTACCAGCGCATCTTCAGCATAGAGCACCACTTCGGCCTGGAGATTGCCCCCGATCGTCTTGGCCGCGCGCTGAGTTTCCAGTTCCTTGTTCACGGCAGCCTTGACCGCCATGACCTTATCCCAGAAGTCACGACCCAGTTCGACGTTCGCCGGCAGCTCGGCCAGCCCTTCGTACCAGGTATTGAGCATCACAGACTCGTTGCGCTCACCCGGCAGGTACTGCCAGATCTCATCGGCGGTAAACGACAGGATCGGCGCGATCCAGCGCACCAGCGCCTCGGCGATGTGGTACAGCGCGGTCTGGCAGGAGCGCCGCGGCAGACTGTCGGAACCGGTGGTGTACTGGCGATCCTTGATGATGTCGAGGTAGAAGCCGCCAAGCTCCTGCACACAGAAATTGTGGACCTTCTGATAGACGTTCCAGAACTTGTAGGTGCCGTAGGCTTCCTCGATTTCCCGCTGCAACAGCAGAGCACGATCGATCGCCCAGCGGTCGAGCGCAATCAGTTGATCAACCGGAACCAGATGCTGCGCAGGATCGAAACCGTCGAGATTACTCAGCAGGAAGCGTGCGGTATTGCGAATGCGCCGATAGGAGTCCGCGCTGCGTTGCAGGATGACCTTGGAAACCGCCATCTCGCCGGAGTAATCGGTGGACGCTACCCACAGGCGCAGAATGTCGGCGCCCAGGGTATCGGTGACCTCCTGCGGCGCAACGACGTTGCCCAGCGACTTGGACATCTTGCGCCCGTTCTCGTCGACCACGAAACCATGGGTCAGCAGCCCCTTGTACGGCGCATGGCCGTCGATCGCCGAACCAGTTAGCAGCGACGAGTGAAACCAGCCGCGGTGCTGATCGGAGCCTTCGAGATAGAGATCGGCGCGTGGACCGCTCTCGTGGCCCATCGGATGCGAACCGCGCATTACGTGCCAATGCGTGGTCCCGGAGTCGAACCAGACATCTAGGGTGTCACTGATTTTTTCGTACTGCGCCGCTTCATCGCCCAGCAGCTCGGCCGCATCCAGCTTCGACCAAGCCTCGATGCCGCCCTGCTCGACGCGTTGCGCCACGGCTTCCATCAACTCGACGGTGCGCGGATGCAGGTCGCCGCTTTCCTTGTGCAGGAAGAACGGGATCGGCACGCCCCAGGTGCGCTGACGCGAGATGCACCAGTCCGGACGCCCGGCAATCATGCCGTGCAAACGCGCCTGGCCCCAGGCCGGGACGAACTCGGTCTGTTCGATGGCATCCAGCGCGCGTCGACGCAGGGAGCTGCCGTCGTGGGCGACCTTGTCCATGCCGACGAACCACTGCGCCGTGGCGCGATAGATCAGCGGCGTCTTGTGCCGCCAGCAGTGCATGTAGCTGTGCTGGATCGATTCGTGCTGGAGCAGCGCGCCGACTTCACGCAGCTTCTCGACGATCTGCGGGTTGGCCTTCCAGATGAACTGGCCACCGAAGAACGGCAGATCCGACACGTAGACGCCATGGCTCTGCACCGGGCTGAGAATGTCGTCGTTCTCCATGCCGTAATGCTTGCAGGAGCGGAAGTCGTCTTCACCGTAAGCGGGCGCCGAATGGACGATGCCTGTGCCGGCGCCGGTTTCCACGTACTCAGCCAGGTACACCGGTGCAAAGCGCTCATAGAACGGATGGCGGAAGCGGATGAGCTCCAGCGCCCTGCCCTCGCAGCGGGCGATGATTTCGCCCTGCAGACCGTAGCGCTGCAGGCAGGATTCGACCAGCGCCTCGGCGAGCACCAGCAGTTTGTCGCCGGTATCGACCAGCGCATAAATGAAGTCGGGATGGACGTTGAGTGCCTGGTTGGCCGGAATGGTCCAGGGCGTGGTGGTCCAGATGACGATACTGGTCGGCTTGGACAACGCCGAGACGCCGAAGGCCGCGGCGAGCTTGTCCGCGTCTTCGACTTGGAAAGCGACGTCAATCGCATCGGACTTCTTGTCCTGATATTCGACCTCCGCCTCGGCCAGGGCGGAGCTGCAATCGAAGCACCAGTTCACCGGTTTTAGGCCCTTGAAGACAAAGCCGCCTTCGACCATCTTCGCCAGCGCGCGGATTTCGCCGGCCTCGTTGGCAAAGTCCATGGTGCGATAAGGATTGTCCCATTCCCCGAGCACACCGAGGCGGATGAAGTCGGCCTTCTGCCCCTCGATCTGCTCGGCGGCGTAGGCGCGGCAGCGCTCGCGGGTCAGGTCGGCAGGCTGGTTCTTGCCATAGGTGATCTCGACCTTGTGCTCGATTGGCAGGCCGTGGCAATCCCAGCCTGGCACGTAGGGTGCGTCGAAGCCGGCCAGGGTCTTGGAACGGACGATCATGTCCTTGATGACCTTGTTCACCGCATGACCGATGTGAATGCTGCCGTTCGCGTAGGGCGGGCCGTCATGCAGGATGAACTTCGGACGACCCTCTCCAATCTGCCGCAGCTTCCGGTACAGATCGATGCTGTTCCAGCGCTGCAGAATCTCCGGCTCGCGCTGGGGCAGACCGGCCTTCATCGGAAACGCCGTGGCCGGCAGATTGAGGGTCGCTTTGTAATCGGTCATTTCAGTCCTGGCTCATGGTAGAGGGTGAAGCCCGCCAATAGGCACGGGCAGCAGCGATGTCCGCGTCGATCGCTGCCTTGAGCGCCTCCAGAGAGGCGAAACGCTGCTCGTCGCGCAGCTTGCGATGGAAAGTGATCCGCAGCCGGCGTCCGTACAGGTCACCGGCGTAGTCCAGCAGATGCACTTCCAGATGCGGTTGGCCGTCGCTTTTCACCGAAGGCCGCATGCCGATATTGGCCACGCCAGGCCATTGCCTGCCGTCCAGCTCGGCGCTGACGGTGAACACCCCGTCGACCGGAGGCCGGCGCCGCTTGAGCTGGATGTTCGCAGTCGGCGCGTCGAGCTGCCGACCGAGCTTCTGTCCATGCAGGACGCGCCCGGTGATGGCGAAGGGTCTGCCCAGCAGGCGCTCGGCCAGGGCAAAGTCAGCCGCCGCCAGCGCTGCGCGCAACCGCGTGCTGCTGACCCGCTCGCCATCGACTTCGATGGTGGTTGCCGACTCGACGGTGAAGCCTTCGACGGCTCCGGCCTTGAGCAGGAAATCGAAATCCCCGGCCCGGTCGCAGCCGAAGCGAAAGTCATCGCCCACTTCCAGATGCTCGACGCCCAGTCCTTCGACGAGCACCGCATGGACGAACTCGGCGGCACTGAGCTCGCGCAGGCGTCGATTGAAGGCCAGGCATAGCACGCGATCGACGCCCTGTTCGGCCAGCAGCTCGAGTTTCTCGCGCAGACGGGTCAAGCGTGCCGGCGCCTGGCCGGGAGCGAAATACTCCCGCGGCTGGGGTTCGAAAATCACCACGCAGCTCGGCAGCCCGAGCTCGGCCGCACGCTCGCGCAGACGCGCCAGGATGGCCTGATGCCCCCGGTGCACGCCGTCGAAATTGCCGATGGTGGCGACGCACCCCCGATGTCGGGGTTGCAGACTCTGTAGACCTCGAACCAGCTGCATACCGCACTTCTTGATCGTAAAGTGGCCAATTATACGCACGCGGCGGGTAGCGCGGACAGCGTCACTACAGTCGCGGATCGACGGCGCGATCGATCAGTGACGCAGGTGCCGCGGCCGCAAACCCAGCACCAGCAGCCCCAGGGCGAATGCCGCCAGCCCGCCGCCCACCAGCAACGTCAGCTGCAGCGCCCGGCGCTGCCATCCCCAGGCGAACCATTCGGCCGACGGTACATTCAACCACCACACCACCGCCACCATCGCCGCGCAAGCGCCCAGCAGGCGAAGCGCGAACAGCCCCCAGCCCGGCGCCGGCTGGAAGACCCCGATCCTGTACAGCCCCCAGAACAACAGGAAGGCATTGAGCATCGACGACAACGAGGTGGCCAGCGCCAGCCCGACGTGCTTGAGCGGCCAGATCAGCAGCAGATTGAACACCATATTGGCGACCATGCAGATGATCGCGATGCGCACCGGCGACTTGAGGTCCTGACGCGCGAAGAAACCGGGCGCCAGCACCTTGATCAGCATGAAGGCCAGCACCCCGAGCGAGTATGCCTGCAGCGCCGCCGCCGACTGCACCACCGCCTCCTCGCTCATGACGCCATAGAAGAACAGGCTGGCGATCAGCGGCTCGGCCAAGATGCCCAGCGCGAGCGCGGCCGGCACACCGACCAGCAGCACCATCCGCAACGCCCAGTCGAGCGTGGCCGAGAACCCTTTCGGGTCGGCACCGGCATGCTGGCGGGACAGGCTGGGCAGGATCACGGTGCCGATTGCGATGCCGAAAGCACCGAGGGGCAACTCGGACAGCCGATCGGCGTAGTACAGCCAGGACACGCTGCCGGTCTGCAGGAAGGACGCCAGCACCGTGTCGAGCAGCAGGTTGATCTGACTGACCGACACGCCGAACAGCGCCGGCACCATCAGCAGCATGATGCGCTTGACGCCCTCGTCGCCGCGTTTTATCCGCGGCCTCGGCAACAGCCCCAGGCGCGCCACGAACGGCAACTGGAAGCCGAGCTGAACGACACCGGCGATCAGCACGCCCCAGGCCAGCGACATGATCGGCTGATCGAAGTACGGCGAAAGCAGAACTGCTGCCCCGATCATGCAGACGTTGAGCAGTACCGGGGTGAAGGCAGGAACGGCGAAGCGCCCATAGCTATTGAGCACACCGGCGGTGAACGCCGTCAGCGAAATCAGCAATAGATAAGGAAACGTGATGCGCAACAGCTCACCGGCCAATTGCATCTTTTCGGGTTCGCCGCTGAAGCCGGGCGCAAAGAGCATGATCAGATAGGGCGATGCCACCACCCCAAGCGCCGTCAAGGCCGTGAGGGTTAGACCAAGCATGCCTGCCGTGCGATCGACCAGAAGCTTGACCTCGGCAAGGCTGCGCTTGGTGCGGTACTCGGACAACACCGGCACGAAGGCTTGCGCGAACGCTCCCTCGGCAAACAGCCGACGCAGGAAGTTGGGTATCTTGAAGGCGATGAAGAAGGCATCAGCTGCTGCGCCCGAGCCGAAATAGCTCGCCACCACCATGTCGCGTATCATCCCCAGCACCCGGGAAAACAGCGTCATCACGCTGACCACTGCGCTTGAGCGCAGTAAACCGCCTTTGCCGGACGTCTCGGACATGTGTGTTCCTAACTGATTGCAATGCACAGGGCTCGGACGAATTGCCCGATGGCCCAATACGACAGGAAACGAGCGCGCGAGTTTAACCAGCACCCACCCGTCAGGCCAGTATTCGGACTTAACGACCAGGGTTGACATTCGCTCTACGCGTCGGCATGATTCGCGGCCTTATTTGTTCCGGCAATCCCCCCAAGTTTTCGAGGAGTTCGACGGTGGCCAACAGCCCTTCCGCCAAAAAACGCGCAATTCAGGCTGAGAAGCGTCGCAGCCACAATGCAAGCTTGCGCTCCATGGTTCGCACCTACATCAAGAACGTGGTCAAGGCCATCGATGCCAAGGACCTGGAAAAAGCCCGTACCGCCTACACGGCAGCCGTACCGGTCATCGACCGCATGGCCGACAAGGGCATCATCCACAAGAACAAGGCCGCCCGTCACAAGGGCCGCCTGAACGCTCACATCAAGGCCCTCGGCGAAGCCGCTGCAGCCTAAATCGAGCGCTCGAAAAAAACCGGCCATGCGCCGGTTTTTTTGTGCCCGCAAAAGAGCGCTACAAAATCAAGAGAGCCGCACCGATCAGCGCGCCGGCTCGGCCCAGGGAAGAATGGGAATAGCCGTGACCGCGTTCTGCGGACTCCCCTCTATTACCCGATCGCTATAGACCAGATAAACCAGCGTATTGCGCTCCCGATCGAAGAAGCGCACTACCTGCATGGTCTTGAACACCAGCGAGGTGCGCTCGCGAAAGACCGTCTCGCCATCCTTGAGCGTCTCGTCGAAGCGGATCGGCCCTACCTGTCGACAGGCGATGGAAGCCTCGGCACGATCCTCCGCCAACCCCAGCCCGCCCTTGATGCCGCCGGTCTTTGCCCGCGACAGGTAGCAGGTTACGCCCGAAACCTTGGGGTCATCGAACGCCTCGACCACAATTTTGTGATTGGGACCGAGCCACTTGAACACCGTATCGACTTCGCCGATTTCCCGCGCCTGCCCCATTGCTGGCAACAGCAGTAGCGCAGCAGCCATGATCGCTTTCGTCGAAACCATCAACACCTCACACCAGGATCAGATTGTCGCGATGAATGAGCTCGGGCTCATCGACATAGCCGAGCAGCTTCTCGATGTCGTCGGAGGCATGCCCCAGGATTCGCTGAGCCTCGAGCGCACTGTAGTTGACCAGGCCGCGAGCGATCTCGCGCCCCTGCGGATCGACGCAGACCACCATTTCGCCCCGGCGGAAGCCTCCCTGCACCGCCCGCACGCCGACCGGCAGCAGGCTGCGCCCGGAACCCAGCGCCTGGGCCGCACCGGCATCGAGCGTCAGCGTGCCACGCGTCTGCAGATGCCCCGCAAGCCACTGCTTGCGCGCCGCATGGCGGCTACGCTCCGGCGCGAGCAGGGTACCCAGACGCTCGCCAGCCTTAAGACGCGCCAGCACCTGCTCGATACGCCCGCCCACGATCACCGTATGGGCACCGGAACGTGCCGCCAGCCGAGCCGCCCGCAGCTTGGTCTGCATGCCGCCTCGCCCGAGCGCACCACCGGTCCCGCCAGCCACGGCGTCGAGCGCCGGATCATCGGCACGCGCCTCGCTGATCAGCAACGCATCGGGATTGACCCGAGGGTCGGCGTCGAACATGCCATCGCGATCGGTGAGGATCACCAGCAGGTCCGCCTCGACCAGATTGGCGACCAGGGCCGCAAGGGTGTCGTTATCGCCGAAGCGGATCTCATCGGTGACGACCGTGTCGTTCTCGTTGATCACCGGGATGGCACCGAACTGAATCAGGGTTCGCAGGGTGCTACGAGCGTTCAGGTAACGCTTGCGATCGGAAAGATCGTCATGGGTCAGGAGGATTTGCGCGGTGTGACGCTGATGGCGGGCGAAGCTCGACTCCCAGGCCTGCACCAACCCCATTTGCCCGATCGCGGCGGCCGCCTGCAGCTCATGCATCGCCTTCGGCCGAGCGGTCCAGCCAAGCCGACTCATACCGGCCGCCACCGCCCCGGAGGAAACCAGCACCAGTTCGACCCCCGCTTCGCGCAGGGCCACCATCTGCTCCACCCAGACCGCCATCGCCGCCTGATCCAGACCACGCCCATCGGCCGTCAGCAGCGCGCTGCCGATCTTCACCACCCAGCGCCGTGCGCCGGTCACCTTGTCCCGCATCATGTCCGCCTTATGATCCGATCCAGCCCTTCAAGGCGCGACCAGTGATTGCACCGGCCGCGTCGCGCAAAAGATCAACGTACGTAAATGATCTCGGCGCCGTCCTCATCATCATCGTCATCATCGAAGTCGTCGTCATCGACTTCGTCCACCGCCTTGACCCCGGCACGCCGCAGCGCACGCTGGTCGTCGAGCGCCTGCAGGCGCGCCCGCGCTTCGTCCTCGATACGCTGATCCAGCTCGGCCAGCGCCTCGGCGAATGCCGGCTCCTCGGCGATGCGCAGCGCGCGCTCATCCAGGTAGCGCATGATCGCCTGACTGAGCTCTTCGGTGCCTTCGCGCTCAAGGGCAGAGATCACGAACACCGGCCCTGTCCAGTCGAGCCGCTCGATGACTCGGCGCTTGCGCTCCTCCTGCTCTTCCTCGAGCAGTTGGTCGGCTTTGTTCAGCACCAGCCAGCGGTCGCGCTCGGTCAGCGCCGGGCTGAATTTCTCCAGCTCGTGCAGGATGGTCTCGGCCGCATCGGCCGGATCACTTTCGTCCAGCGGCGCCATGTCCACCAGATGCAGCAGCAGCCGGGTACGCGAGAGGTGCTTGAGAAAACGAATGCCGAGTCCGGCGCCTTCGGCGGCACCCTCGATCAGACCCGGAATGTCCGCGATCACGAAGCTCTTGTAGCGCCCGACACTGACCACCCCGAGATTGGGCACCAGGGTCGTGAAGGGATAGTCCGCCACCTTCGGCTTGGCCGCCGAGACCGAGCGAATGAAGGTGCTCTTGCCGGCGTTCGGCAAACCCAGCAGACCGACATCGGCCAGCACCTTGAGCTCCAGCTTCAGATCCCGCGCCTCACCAGGCTTGCCCGGCGTGGTCTGGCGCGGCGCACGGTTGGTGCTCGACTTGAAGCGGGTGTTGCCCAGCCCGTGCCAGCCGCCCTGGGCCACCATGATGCGCTGACCAGGCTTGGTCAGGTCACCGATGATTTCCTGGGTATTGGCATCGATGATGGTGGTGCCGACCGGCACCGGCAGGATCAGATCCTCGCCCTTGGCACCCGTGCAATCGGTGCTGCCGCCCTTCTCGCCGCGCTGCGCCTCGAAACGGCGGGTGTAGCGATAGTCGATCAGGGTGTTGAGGTTCTCGTCGGCCTCCATGAACACCGAGCCGCCATCGCCGCCGTCGCCGCCGTTGGGGCCACCCTTCTCGATGAACTTCTCGCGACGAAAGCTCATCATGCCGTTACCGCCGTCGCCGGCCTTTACAAAAATCGATACTTCATCGACGAATTTCATGGGTACGCCTCCCGCCGGGACAGCGGGCCAGATAACAAAGAGAAACAGACCGGTCGCCGGAGACGACGATCGCGACTGCAGTGTTTGAGAGCTACGGATCGAAAAGACTCGACTCGCCGCCTACCGCCCGTCGCAGCTACCGGTTAACAGCTCAACAGGATACAGAAACAAAAAAGCCCCGTCGCATGACAGGGCTTTTCCAGCAACGCCGCGATCAGGCCGCGACGACGCTCACGTAGCGACGGCCGAAAGCGCCCTTCACTTCGAACTTGACCACGCCTTCCACTTTCGCGAACAGGGTGTGGTCCTTGCCCATACCAACGCCGTAACCGGCATGGAACTGGGTGCCGCGCTGGCGAACGATGATGTTGCCGGCTTTGATGACCTGGCCGCCATACATCTTCACGCCAAGGCGTTTACTTTCGGAATCGCGACCGTTGCGGGTAGAACCGCCAGCTTTTTTGTGTGCCATGAGTTCAACACTCCTATAAAGGATTCAGGCGGGGATTAGCCCTGAATACCGGTGATTTTGACCTCAGTGAACCACTGACGGTGGCCCTGACGCTTCATGTGGTGCTTACGACGGCGGAACTTGATGATGGTCACTTTGTCGTGGCGGCCCTGGGCAACCACTTCAGCGGTGACTCTGGCACCATCGACCACCGGAGCGCCGATCGTTACATCGTCGCCGTTGCCGATCAGCAGAACGCGATCAAAAGTGACCGCTTCGCCAGTGGCAACTTCGAGCTTTTCAATCTTCAGGTACTCACCTTCGGCAACTTTGTATTGCTTGCCGCCGGTTACGATAACTGCGTACATCGTGTATCTCCGTTAATCCTGCTCACCCAGCGCTTTGGAATGGTGTTTGGTGGCTGGCATGGCTGCATGGGGCCGGAAGGGACGCCCGTGCAATTGCGTAAGGCAGGGAAATGCCCAGGGGGAAGTTCAGGGGCCGCGATTGTACGCAAGCCGCTGGCGCTGTGCAAGGGCCACGGGCCCTTGCCTTGACAGCCCAGGACCCGCCCCATAGCATGCCGCGCATCCTTCGAGGAGCGATAGCCCCCACATGCAACCCCAGGCTTTCTACCAGGTCGTGGCGGACGACTTTGCCGCGGTCGACGGCATCATCCGCAAACAGCTCACGTCGCGCGTGCCGCTGGTGGAAAAGATCGGGGACTATATCACCTCCGCGGGCGGCAAGCGCCTGCGTCCACTGCTGGTTCTGCTCAGCGGCAAGTCGCTGGGTTACGAAGATGAACAGTTGCGGTTGCTGGCTGGCATCATCGAATTCCTTCATACCTCGACCCTGCTGCACGACGATGTCGTCGACATGTCCGGCATGCGCCGCGGTCGCTCCACTGCCAATGCGCTTTGGGGCAACGCGCCGAGCGTGCTGGTCGGTGACTTTCTATATGCACGCTCGTTCGAGATGATGGTCGAGCTCGGCTCGATGGAAGTGATGCGCATCATTTCCCAGGCAACCCGCGTCATTGCCGAAGGCGAAGTGCTGCAGCTGTCCAAGGTCCGCGACGCCAACACCACGGAGGCGACCTACATGGAAGTCATCCGTGGCAAGACGGCCATGCTGTTCGAGGCCTCGACCCATAGCGCCGCCACCCTGGCGCAGGCGGCACCGGAGCAAAGCGAGGCGCTGCGTACCTTTGGCGACCACCTCGGTGTCGCCTTCCAGCTGGTCGACGACCTCCTGGACTACCAGGGCGACAGCGAAGCGCTGGGCAAGAACGTCGGCGACGATCTCGCCGAAGGCAAGCCCACGCTGCCACTGATTCGCACCATGAGCCATGGCACCCCGGAACAGGCGGCCCTGGTGCGCCAGGCGATCCAGAAAGGCGGGATCGAAGACCTGGAGTCGATCCGCAGCGCCGTCGAAGCCTCTGGGGCCCTGACTTACACCGCCGAGCTGGCCCGCGACTACGCCGAGCGGGCCATCGCCTGTCTCGAGGTCATCCCGGCAAACCGCTACCGCGACGCGCTAGCCGAACTGACCCACTTCGCCGTCGCCCGCACCCACTGACAGCCGCGCCTGCGGCTGTACCGCTCGTCTCACGTCATCAAGCACATCGGCCGGTCTCGGCGGATCGTTGCCGCTCGACAGAAGTTATTTGCAGCCACCTCTTGCTAAATTGAGAATAGTAATTATTCTCATTACCAGAATTTACTGGAGGTGCCGCATGACTTATCTGATAGACGCTTGGCTCGACCGCCCGCAACCCTACCTGCGCATCCTCGACAGCAGCACCGGTAATACCTGTGTGACGCTCGACGGCGAGGCGCTGGAAGAACTCAGGGAACAGGGGGATCTGGATCTACACGAGCTCGGCACCACGGAGCCCTGCATCCTGAAGGAGCAGGTCCGCAACCTGTTCCTGTTCAGCTATGCGCGGGCGCTGCGTCCGCTGGAGAAGCGCAGCTGACACACGTTGCGCCCGTGCCCCGACCTTGCGTCGGGGCGGTGCGCGTGACGCGTCCTCAGAGGACGGCCAGCAGCTCGACGTCGAATACCAGCGTGCTGTGCGGCGGGATACTGCCAACGCCCTGGGCGCCATAGGCCAGCTCGCTCGGCACATAGAGCCGCCACTTGCTGCCGGCATTCATCAATTGCAGGGCCTCGGTCCAGCCTGCGATCACACCTGCCACCGGAAACTCGGCCGGCTCGCCGCGCTGATAGGAGCTGTCGAATACGCTGCCGTCGATGAGCGTGCCGTGGTAGTGGGTGCGAACGCTGTCCTCGCGGCTGGGTCGAGCGCCTTCGCCGCTGCTCAGCACTTCGTACTGCAGTCCGGACGGCAGCACGGTAACGCCTTCGCGCTTGGCATTTTCAGCGAGGAACGCCTTGCCCTCTCCCGCCGCCGCTTCGGCCTTGGCCTGAGCCTGTGCCTGCATCTGCTCGCGGATCACCTTGAAGCTTGCGTTGAGCGCCTCGGGGCTGACCTGGCTGGCAGTGCCGGCGAACGCATCGCGAATACCGGCGATGACCGCATCCAGGCTCACTCCGGGCGGCGGGTTCTCGCGCAGCTGATCACCGAGCTGACGGCCAATGCCGTAGCTTACGCGCGCTTCGTCGGTGCTTAGATTCAGTTCGGACATGCCGGGGCTCCGCTGGAAAAAATGGCCGGCCAGACTAGCACAGACCGCCACGGCCGGCAGCGCCGGCGCATCTACCAGGGCCGATGCGCATCGGACGCGCAACGACTCGCGATGGCCTTCCGCGAGCCTTGATGCGCCCGACCGAAGCCCGTGCTCAGTGCTTGGTCAGCTTGTCCAGATAACCCATGGCGAAGGCAGAGAAGACGAAAGTCAGGTGGATGATCACGTACCACTTCAGCTTCTCGGCGTCGATCTGCTGCGCGTCCATGAACATGCGCAGCAGGTGGATCGACGAAATGGCCACGATCGACGCGGCGACCTTCATCTTCAGCGAACCGGAGTCGATCTTGCCGAGCCAATCGAGCTTTTCCTGCCCTTCGGCGACATCGAGGCGCGACACGAAATTCTCGTAGCCGGACAACATCACCATGACCAGCAACCCGCCCACCAGCGCCATGTCGATCAGCGACAGCAACTTGAGGATCAGGTCGGCCTCGCTGAGCGCGAAAACGGCCGGCATGATGTGGAACACTTCCTGGAAGAACTTGATGGCCAGCGCCAGCAGGGCGAAGGCAAGGCCGAAATAGATAGGCGCCAGCAACCAGCGTGCGGCGTACATGGCGTTTTCGATCAGGCGTTCCATGATTACTCGGTCAAAACGGACGGGCCGCCGAGTATACCCAGCGGGTCGCTGCAAACAAGGCGACGATGCCTGAGCAGTAACGGGCCTTCCGGCTTCAGGCTTCGGGACGTGACTGCCAGCCGCCGCTCAGATAGCGCGCCTGGTTGGCGTTGACCTTACGCAACTCGGCCTGCATGTGCACCTGCCAGATGAAGGGTTCCTGCGCCTGCGAGTAGCCCTGCTCGGTGAGGTTGTCGGCAATGGCGGTGAGCACGGATTCGGCCATTCGCGGCCCGTGGAACGGACCCTGCACCTTGATCGCGGTGGGCTGCGAATTGGCCAGGCCCGCTGCGCAGAGCAGGGTCCATAAGCCATTCCCCCCAGACAACGGACGGATGGAACACTCGATTCGGGTAATCAGGCCCAGACACTGGCGGGTCAGACAAATGCTTTGGGACATGACGGCGATCCTCGCTGTCGGCTACCGGCGCGATTGCGTGGGCCGGCAACCGGTTATCCGGCTGTGGATAACCTTGTGGATAGAGATGGAGGCAACCCCCCAGTCTTTATCCAGACCGACGCCGCCGGCCATCGTTCCGCCATGGCCTGCAGAACGTCGCGCGCGCCTACAACGAGACCGGTTTCTGCCCTGACGCGACGGCCGCATCTTCCAGCGCCTGGCTCGCAGGCCCAGCCTTGTCCTCTTCTTCCATGCCCATCTCCGCGATGTCGCGCAGCCGCTGGACGACACGCGCATTGACACTGCCCCTGGGGAAGCGTCCCTGCTCGTCCGCCTCGCCAACCGCCTCGCCCACCAGCAGGGCCAATGCCTGGTCGACATGACGCACGGCGTAGACGTGGAAGCGCTCCTGTCGCACGGCCTCGAGCACGCGCTCGTCGAGCATCAGTGTGGTGACGTTGGCAAAGGGGATGATCACCCCCTGCTCGCCGGTCAGCCCGCGCGCCTCGCAGAGCCGGAAGAATCCTTCGATCTTCTCGTTCACCCCGCCCACCGCCTGGACTTCGCCGAACTGGTTGATCGAACCGGTGATGGCGAAGCACTGCTTGAGCGGTGTGCGGGACAGCGCGGAAATCAGCGCGCAGACCTCGCCAAGCGACGCGCTGTCGCCGTCGACGTAGCCGTACGACTGTTCGAGCGCGATGCTCGCCGAGATCTCAAGCGGGAATTCCTGGGCATAGCGGCTGCCGAGATAGCCGGTGAGGATCATCACGCCTTTGGAATGGATCGGCTGGCCGAGATTGACCTCCCGCTCGATGTCGACGATGCCGGAGCCGCCGGGATACACCGTAGCCGAGATGCGCGCCGGCATGCCGAACGCCGAATCGCCGACCTCGAGCACCGTCAGACCGTTGCACTTGCCGATCGCCGCGCCTTCGCTGTCGATGAGGATGACACCGGCCAGGATGTCATCAAGGATGCGCGCCGAGACGCGGCCGGTGCGAGTCGCCTTGGCTTTCAGCGCGCGTTCGATGTGGCCGACGTCGGTGACCGGTTCCTTGGCCAACTGGCGGATGAAATCGGCTTCGCTGACCAGCTGGAACAGATCGCCGATGCGCGCCGACAGGCGCCCCTGGTGCTCGGCCAGACGTGCGCTGTAGGTGGCCAGGCGGGCGACCGCCGCGGCGGTCAGCGGTGCCATGCCCTCCTCCGAGGTACGCGTCTTGAGCAACTGGGCGAACTGCTCGAGGCTGTCTTCGGCCAGCGGGATGTCCTCGTCGAAATCGACCAGCACACGAAACATCTCCTGGAAGTCCGAATCCAGGTCCTGCAGCGTGTAGTAGAGCTGACGAGAGCCAATGATGATGACCTTCAGCTGCAGCGGGATGACCTCCGGCGTCAGCGTCACGGTGGCCAGGCGGCCGAGCTCGGCCAGCGGCGACTCCATCTTCAACTGTCGAGACTGCAGCGAGCGCTTGAGCGCTTCCCAGACGAAGGGCTCGCCCAGCATTTTCTCGGCTTCGAGAATCAGGAAGCCGCCATTGGCCCGATGCAGAGCACCGGGGCGCAGCTGCCGATAACTGGTGTACAGGGCGCCCTGATCGGTGCTGTATTCGATGCGGCCGAACAGATTGTCGTAGGTCGGGTGTGGTTCATACACCACCGGCGCGCCGCCGTTGAGCTGATGCCCCACTACCAGGCTGGGGCTGTACTGTTCTTCGAGCAGCTGCCGCGATTGAGCCTCCGGGCGGTTTTCATCGACCAGTTGCTCGACCACGGTCTTGAGCAGATTGACCTGCACCGCCTGCAGGTAGCCCTCGACACCGGCGTTCTCGGCGTACTTCTCCGACAGGGGCGCCAGCAGGGGCTGCAACGCCTGGCTGATGGTCTCGTCATTGAGCTGACGCAGCTGGTTGCTCGATTCGCGCTTCCACTGCGGCAGGCTCGCCAACTCTTCGTTCAGCTTCACCTCCAGCGCGGAAATGTCGCTGTGGTAGCGCTCGCGCTCGACGTCGGGCAGTTGGGCGAACTCGGTTTCGTCCATCGACTTGCCGTCTTTCATCGGCGTGAAGGCGATGTTGCTGCTGTCGCGGTACAGCGCGATCTCCTTCTCCAGCGCCAGCTTCTCGATCACATCCAACGCGCGGTCGTAGCGCTGGTTGAAGGCGCGATCGATCGCGCTTTTCTTCTGCTGGAAGCTGGGGTGTTCGAAGACCGCCGGAAAGGTGGCCAGCAAGTTGTCGATCAGTCCGTTGATGTCGGCGATGAACTGATGCGCCGTGCCCGGCGGCAGCTCGAGCACACGCGGTTCGCGGGGCTCGTCGAAATTGTTCACGTAAACCCAGTCCGAAGGCGTTTCCATCCGCTTGCCTTCGGCCTTCAGGTAGCGCTTGGCGAAGGAGAAGCGGCCAGTGCCCGGCTCGCCCATGACATAGACGTTGTACCCGGCGCGCGGCATCGCCACGCCGAACTGCAGCGCTTCAACGGCCCGCTCCTGGCCGAGCACGCCGAGAAACGGCTCGAGATCGTCGGTCGTGGTGAAAGTGAACTGGCTGGGTTCGAAGGGGCGGGTCAGTGCATCGGGCGCCAGGCGCAGCCCAGCAGCGGCAGTTTCAGACATCGGTATTCCTTGGAGGGTTGGCCAGCGGCCACGTCATGCGCGCCATTCTCGCGCTGCCACCGGCGAGTCGCAAGGCGCCCGGGTGCGCCACAGGTCGCGGAACCCACCATCAGCCGAAGCCGCTGGGTCAATTTGACCCACCCCGGGACAGCGTCTCGTTTGACCTGAGTCAAGGGCGAAACGGCCCGCTTGGCGCCTGCTAGAGGTGCCAACAAAACGATGAGGAGCAACCCGGATGCGCACCCTAAACCCTGTCCTGCTGAGCAGCCTTCTGTTGATTGCCAACATTGCCCAGGCCGACGCGTTGCGCGAGCGCGCCAACACCCTGTTCAAACCCGTGCCGGACAAGGTCAGCGAAGTTCGCGGCCAGCCGGTCAGCGAGGCCCAGGCCGTCTTGGGCCACAAGCTATGGTTCGACCCACGCCTGTCGCGCAGCCACATCATCAGCTGCAACACCTGCCACAACCTGAGCCTGGGCGGCGTCGACAGCGTGACCACCTCGATCGGCCATGGCTGGCAGAAAGGGCCACGCAACTCGCCGACGGTATTGAACTCGGTATTCAACGCCGCGCAGTTCTGGGATGGTCGCGCCGAAGACCTGCAGGCCCAGGCCAAAGGTCCAGTGCAGGCCAGCGTCGAGATGAACAACACACCGGAACGCGTCGAGCAGACCCTCAAGAGCATCCCGGCCTATGTCAGCGAGTTCAAGAAGGCCTTCCCGAAGGACAGCGACCCGGTCAGCTTCGACAACATGGCGCTGGCCATCGAGGCGTTCGAGGTCGGCCTGACGACGCCCAACGCGCCGTTCGACCGCTACCTCACGGGCGACGACAAGGCGCTGTCCGACAAGCAGAAAACCGGCCTGGCGCTATTCATGGACGCCGGCTGCGCCGGTTGCCACAACGGCGTGAACCTGGGCGGCCAGGGCTACTTCCCGTTCGGCGTGATCCAGAGGCCGGGGGCCGAGGTACTGCCCGAAGCGGACAAGGGACGCTTCACGGTGACCAACACCGCGTCCGACGAGTACGTCTTCCGCGCCGCACCGCTGCGCAACGTCGCACTGACCGCGCCCTACTTCCACAGCGGCGAGGTGTGGGAACTGGAACAGGCGGTGGCGATCATGGGAGACAGCCAGCTGGGTCGCCAGCTGGATGCGGATGAAGTCAACGCGATCACCGCCTTCCTCCACAGCCTCACCGGCGACCAACCCCAGGTCGCCTACCCGGTGCTGCCGACCAGCACCGCGACCACCCCGAAACCCGAGTGACGGGTCGGCCCTCCCCCCGCCTGGGTGGGAGGGCTCCCCTTCAGAGGCGGTTCTGCGTCTTGAGCAGGTCGCGAATTTCCATCAGCAGCTCCTCTTCCCGGGTCGGCGCCGGCGGCTCGGATGGCGCTTCCGCCTCCTCGCGCTTGAGGTGATTGATCGCCCGCACGCCCAGGAAGATGGCGAAGGCGACGATAGTGAAGTCGATTACCGTCTGGATGAAACGGCCGTAACTGAGCGTGACCGCTGGGCTGTCGGCGGTGGCCCCTCGCAGGACGACGGCCAGGTCGGAAAAGTCCACGCCGCCGATCAGCAGACCTAGCGGCGGGGTGACCACGTCGCCAACGAAGGACGAGACAATCTTGCCGAACGCCGCACCGATGATGATGCCGACCGCCATGTCGATCACGTTGCCACGCACAGCAAAGGTTTTGAACTCGGAGAGAAGACTCATGGTGTCGCGTTCCTTTGATTTGGGGAGAGGGAGCCGTCCACGCGGCGGTGACCTTAAAGACTCTAGGTCAGAAGTGCGGTTCCGCCCCTGTCTAGCCCAGCTACAGCAGCGCTAGCTCATCGAGAACCGATCAGTGATGAAAGATCGCTATCGGTAGCTTTGTCTTTTCCAATTTAGCGCGCAGCGCAGCCCTCCGTAGCCTTGGCGGGCGTGCCTAGACACGCCTTTCAGAACATAAAGAGGATGCACCATGTCGAAGACTTTCAGGGCGGCCATGCCCAACCGCCTGATGCTGGCGATCACTACCGGCGCGCTGGCGCTGTCGGTCAATGCCGCGCCGCTTACGCGCGACAACGGCGCCCCGGTTGGCAACAATCAGAATTCCCAGACCGCCGGCCCTAACGGCCCGACCCTGCTGCAGGACGTGCAGCTGATCCAGAAGCTGCAGCGCTTCGACCGCGAGCGCATCCCCGAGCGCGTCGTACATGCTCGCGGCACCGGCGCCCACGGCGAGTTCACCGCTACCGAGGACATCTCCGACCTGACCCTGGCGAAGGTCTTCGAGAAGGGCTCCACCACGCCCGTGTTCGTCCGCTTCTCCACCGTGGTGCATGGCCTGCATTCTCCTGAAACCCTGCGCGACCCCCGCGGCTTCGCCACCAAGTTCTACACGGCGGACGGCAACTGGGACCTGGTCGGCAACAACTTCCCGACCTTCTTCATCCGCGACGCCATCAAGTTCCCGGATATGGTCCACTCGTTCAAGCCCGATCCGCGCTCGAATCTGGATGACGACAGCCGCCGCTTCGACTTCCTCTCGCATCACCCCGAATCGACCCGCACCCTGACCCTGCTGTACTCCAACCAGGGCACACCAGCCAGCTACCGGATGATGGACGGCAACGGCGTGCATGCCTACAAGCTGGTCAACGACGAGGGCCAGGTGCATTACGTGAAGTTCCGATGGAAGACCCTGCAGGGCCTGAAGAACCTCGACCCGAAAGAGAACGAGGCGATGCAGGGGAAGGACTACAGCCACCTGTCGCGCGACCTGATCACCTCGATCGAGAAAGGCGACTACCCCAAGTGGGATCTGATGATCCAGGTGCTCAAGCCTGAAGACCTGGCCAAGTTCGACTTCGATCCGCTGGACGCGACCAAGATCTGGCCTGACGTGCCGGAGCGCAAAATAGGCCAGATGGTGCTGAACAAGAACCCGCAGAACATCTTCCAGGAAACCGAGCAGGTCGCCATGGCCCCGGCCAATCTGGTACCGGGCATCGAGCCCTCCGAGGATCGCCTGCTGCAGGGCCGCCTGTTCGCCTATGCCGACACCCAGCTGCACCGCGTCGGCACCAATGGCCTGAGCCTGCCCATCAACCGTCCGAAGGTCGACGTCAACAACGGCAACCAGGACGGCGCGATGAACTTCGGCCAGACCACCTCGGGGGTCAACTACCAGCCGAGCCGTCGTGAAAACCGCGAGGAAACTCCGCGTGCGGTCTACAGCAAGCTGGAGCTGAGCGGCACCACCCAGCAGGCACCGATCCAGCGTCAGCAGAATTTCAAGCAGGCCGGCGAGCTGTATCGCTCGTTCACCGCCAAGGAGAAGACCGACCTGGTCAATACCTTGGGCGGCGAACTGGCGCATACCGACGACGAAGCCAAGCACATCATGCTGTCGTTCTTCTACAAGGCCGACGCCGAGTACGGCGAGCGCCTGACCAAGGTCGCCAAGGCCGATCTCAAGCGCGTGCAGGCACTGGCTGCCGATCTGGAAGACTGATCCGTTCCTGCCGATCCGTGCCCTGCGGGTCGGCATTTCGAAGCAGCGAAACATCCGGGGCCGCCACCGGCGGTCCCGTCTTTCGGAGGACGCCCCATGCGTTATCTGGTTTTGAGCGCACTCATGCTGATCAGCCTGGGCGGCTGGGCCGACGAGCCCATTCCCAGCGATCCGGCCGAAGTGCAGGCGACCCTGCGCCAGTATTATTTCGACGCGGCACGCAGCGGCGATACCGCCATGCTGGCCGAATTCATCGACGCGGGCTTCAACCTCGCCACTGCGGACGAAAAGGGTTATAGCGCTTTGATCCTGTCGGCCTATCACGGCCACATGCAGGCCGTCGAACAGCTGCTGGCCGCCGGCGCCGACGCCTGTGCCCAGGACAAGCGAGGCAATACCGCCCTGATGGGCGCGATCTTCAAGGGCGAACTGAGCATCGCAAGGCGCCTGCTGAACACCGAGTGCAACCCCGATCAACCCAACGGTGCCGGGCAGACCGCCGCCATGTACGCGGCGCTGTTCCAGCGCAAGGAAGTACTCGACGCCCTGAAGGAACGCGGCGCGGACCTGAACGCCACCGACCATGCAGGCAATACCCCGCAGACCCTTGCGACGGGCGAGATTCGCAGCGGCTACTGAGCGGGAAAACTGATCTCCGGCAACGCCTGGAACGCCGGCTTGGCAAAGAGGTAGCCCTGAAACAGCGTGACGCCCATCTCTCTCAGCGCGGTGTACTCGCCGAGCGTTTCGATGCCTTCGGCGATCACCGTGATATCCAGTCGGCGGCATATCTGTAATGCCGCCTCCACCAGCACCTGACGAACCGAGTCGGTGTCGATTCCGCGAATCAGATGCATGTCCAGCTTGATCACGTCCGGCTGGAAATCGGCCAGCAGGTTCAGCCCCGCGTACGCCGCGCCGAAGTCGTCGATGGCGGTGATGAAGCCCATCCCGCGATAGCTGCGCAGAATCTGCAGCAGGTGCTCCATGTCCTCGACCTGCTCCTGCTCGGTCACCTCGAACATGATGCGTTCGATCGGGAAATTGACGCGCTTGGCCGTAGCCAGCGTGGCGCGGATGCACAGCTCCGGCTTGTACACCGCATTGGGCATGAAGTTGATCGACAGCCGTCCGGGCAGCTGCAGTTGCGCCGACCAGTTCAGCGCCGTGACACGGCATGCCTGGTCGAAGCTGTAGAGGTTGTCCTGGGTCACCCGCGACAGCACCCAAGCCGCCCCTTCTCCGGCCACGCCGCGTACCAGGGCTTCATGGGCAAAGACGCTGCGGTCGGTGATATCGACGATGGGCTGGAACGCCATGCTGATCGGAAAATCCAGGGCTTCGCCGTCGCGACAGCCGGTACAACGGTGCAATTCTTTCATGCCACAGCTCCGCGAGGGATTCATGTCGGTAGACCTCCCACGCGCGCGAAGGCGCGGAAACCCTGACGGTGGCCGGACAGGCGGCCATGGGTCCGTAGGCCTCGGACAGGAGAAGCCGGATTATGGGCGAAATGCCATCTGCGTTTCCAACGCGCGCCTCGGTGAGGGGACAAATGACCTGTTGACCAGCGTCAACGGCGGCGCCACCACCGAGCGCTATGGTGGCCGCTCATTCCCACGGAGCTAGCAGCATTAATTTTGTCTGCACCACCTGCGCAAGCACCGAAGACCCGAGCCACGCCGTAGGTGGCAACCAAAGACTGGCCAGCCACAGCCCGCTAACCACCTGCAGCCCCAGGGCCGGCAGGCCGACTCGCTCGTAGCGCCGTTCGAAGCCGCGCACGACCTCCACATCCCGACGCCATAACGCGCCAGGCAATACGCCCAGGAGCAACACCAGATGGCCGCCGACCCAAACGCTAGCGCCAAGCAAATGAATGAACAACAGCATGCGCATGGCGGCCTTCCTGACTGATTTGTTTACAGTCTGAACGCTGTCGCCGCACGCGGGGCTGATCGTGATCAAGCCAGCCGTTATCATGCGCACCCATTCCTCCGACGCGGAGCTCCCCATGGCCAAGGCCAAGCGCATGTATGGCTGCACCGAATGCGGCTCGACCTTTCCCAAGTGGGCCGGCCAGTGCGGCGACTGCGGCGCCTGGAACACCTTGGTGGAAACCGTCATCGACTCCATCGCCCCGTCTACTTCCGGGCGTGCCGGCTGGGCCGGGGACGCGGCCAATCTCAAGACCCTCGCTGAAGTCAGCGTCGAGGAGGTGCCGCGCTTCTCCACTGCCTCGGGCGAGCTGGACCGCGTCCTCGGCGGCGGCCTGGTGGACGGCTCTGTGGTGCTGATCGGCGGCGACCCAGGCATCGGCAAGTCCACCATTCTGCTGCAAACGCTGTGCAACATCGCCCAGCGCTACCCGGCCCTCTACGTCACCGGCGAGGAATCCCAGCAGCAGGTCGCCATGCGCGCCCGGCGCCTGGACCTGCCGCAGGACAAGCTCAAGGTGATGACCGAGACCTGCATCGAATCGATCATCGCCACCGCCCGGCAGGAAAAGCCCAAGGTCATGGTGATCGACTCGATCCAGACCATCTTCACCGAGCAACTGCAATCGGCCCCCGGTGGCGTCGCCCAGGTGCGCGAGAGCGCGGCCCTTCTGGTGCGCTTCGCCAAGCAGAGCGGCACGGCGATCTTCCTGGTCGGCCACGTCACCAAGGAAGGCGCGCTGGCCGGTCCGCGGGTGCTCGAACACATGGTCGATACCGTGCTGTATTTCGAGGGTGAATCCGACGGTCGCCTGCGCTTGCTACGTGCGGTGAAGAATCGCTTCGGTGCAGTCAACGAGCTCGGCGTGTTCGGCATGACCGACAAAGGCCTGAAGGAAGTCACCAACCCCTCGGCGATCTTCCTCACCCGCGCCCAGGAAGCGGTGCCCGGCAGCGTGGTCATGGCGACCTGGGAAGGCACCCGCCCGATGCTGGTGGAGGTGCAGGCGCTGGTCGACACCAGCCACCTGGCCAACCCGCGCCGGGTGACCCTGGGCCTGGACCAGAACCGCCTGGCCATGCTGCTGGCCGTGCTGCACCGCCACGGCAGCATCCCGACCTACGATCAGGACGTGTTCATCAATGTGGTCGGTGGCGTAAAGGTGCTGGAAACCGCGGCGGACCTGGCGCTGATGGCCGCGGTGATTTCCAGCCTGCGCAACAGGCCGCTGGATACCGATCTGCTGGTGTTTGGAGAAGTGGGGCTGTCCGGGGAAATCCGCCCGGTGCCGAGTGGCCAGGAGCGGCTGAAGGAAGCCGCCAAGCACGGATTCAAGCGCGCCATCGTGCCCAAGGGCAACGCGCCGAAAGAAGCGCCAGCGGGGTTGCGAATCATCGCGGTGACGCGCCTGGAGCAGGCGCTCGACGCGCTGTTCGAATAGGCGGACGCGGCTTGACGGCCGCGCCTCGGGCTCAGCTGCCCAGCGCCGCCAACTCTCGTTCGAGCAGTTCGCTGTCGCCCAGATTGAGCTCCACCAGACGGCGCAGGTGGCTGATCGAATCCAGATCGATATGCCGGCAGGCGAAGCCCAGGGCGTTGCCCTCCTCATGCGCCAGATCGACCTCCATGCGCACCTGTGCGTCGGGCCCTAGCACGATGCGAGCGCTGAACGGCAGGCAGGCATCGCCGTTCCAGTCTTCCGGCCGCTCCGCAAGGACTCCTTGCAACGAAAGGTCCAGTAGCGTGGCGCTCCATCGCTGGTCATGCTGGGTAAGCACGAGCGAGGCATCGAAGTCGATGCGCTGAAATCGGCGACGTTCTTGTGCAGGTCCGGTCATGGCAATGCTCCCGTATTACTTCAAGACTATAGAACGCTTGTAACGGTGAGTCCCCCGCGACAGGCAAAAAGAAGCCCGGCGCACAGGGTGCACCGGGCTCCGTGGCCACTCGGATCAGGCGCCGTAGACGGGGAACTTGGCGCAGACGGCCTCGACCTTGGCGCGCACCGCCTCGATCACCGACTCGTCGCCCATCTTGTCGAGAATATCGCAGATCCAGCCGGCCAGCTCACGGCACTCGGCTTCACCGAAGCCGCGGGTGGTGACGGCCGGGGTACCGATGCGCAGGCCCGAGGTCACGAAGGGCGAGCGCGGATCGTTCGGCACGCTGTTCTTGTTCACGGTGATGTGGGCGCGGCCCAGGGCGGCGTCCGCATCCTTGCCGGTGATGTCCTGCTTGATCAGGCTGAGCAGGAACAGGTGGTTCTGGGTGCCGCCGGACACCACGTCGAAGCCACGCTGAATGAACACTTCGGCCATGGCCTGGGCGTTCTTCACCACCTGCTGCTGATAGGCCTTGAATTCAGGCTGCAGCGCTTCCTTGAAGCACACGGCCTTGGCCGCGATCACGTGTTCCAGCGGGCCGCCCTGCGCACCTGGGAAGACAGCGGAATTGAGCTTCTTCTCGATCTCGGCGTTGGCGCGAGCCAGGATCAAACCGCCGCGCGGACCGCGCAGGGTCTTGTGGGTCGTGGTGGTGACCACGTCGGCGAACGGCACCGGATTCGGGTAGACGCCAGCGGCGACCAGGCCGGCCACGTGGGCCATGTCGACGAACAGGTAGGCACCGACCTTGTCGGCGATTTCGCGGAAGCGGGCGAAGTCCAGCACCTGCGAGTAGGCGGAGAAGCCGGCGACGATCATCTTTGGCTTGTGTTCCAAGGCCAGACGCTCGACCTCGTCGTAGTCGATCAAGCCCTGGTCGTTGATGCCGTACTGCACGGCGTTGTACAGCTTGCCGGAGGAGGAAACGCTGGCGCCGTGGGTCAGGTGTCCACCGTGAGCCAGGCTCATGCCGAGGATGGTGTCGCCAGCCGAGAGCAGCGCCAGGTAGACCGCGGCGTTAGCCTGGGAACCGGCATGCGGCTGCACGTTGGCGTAATCGGCGCCGAACAGCGCCTTGGCGCGATCGATGGCCAGTTGCTCGACCACGTCGACATGCTCGCAACCGCCGTAGTAGCGCTTGCCCGGATAGCCTTCGGCGTACTTGTTGGTCAGCACGCTGCCCTGGGCTTCCATGACCGCCGGGCTGGTGTAGTTTTCCGAGGCGATCAGCTCGATGTGGTCTTCCTGACGGCGGGCTTCCTGCTCCATGGCAGCGAAGAGATCGGCGTCGAAGCGGGCGAGGGTCAAATCACGGCTGAACATGGCGGTCCCCTGGTATCAGCTGGGCGGTAAGAAAGAGGCCGCGGATTCTACCCTATCGCTGGCACGGTAGGTATGAAGGGCGATCATCCGATGACGAAGCGCGCTCATGCAGGCTGAGTCCAGCGGCTCGGAAAACGCCGCTCGATTTCATCCGCTGGCACCGGGCGCCCGAGGTAGAAGCCCTGTACCTCGTCGCACCCGTGCCGACGGAGGAAATCGAGTTGCGCCTGGTTTTCCACGCCCTCGGCGATGACCGACATGTTCAGGCTGTGGGCCATGGCGATGATCGCCCGGGCGATCTGGGCATCCTGCTCGCCGTCGGGCAGTCCGTCGACGAAGCTGCGGTCGATCTTCAGCACATCGATCGGGAACTGTTTGAGGTAGTTGAGCGAGGAATAGCCGGTGCCGAAATCGTCCACCGCGATGGACGGTCCCAGCTCCTTGAGCCCGGCCAGGATGCGCATCGCCTCGGCGACATCGGTCATCAGGATGCTTTCGGTCAGTTCGAGTTCCAGGCAGGCCGGGTCGATGCCGGTACTGTCGAGGATCTGCGCGACCCGCCAGCCGAGCTGCCCATCGCTGAACTGGCGCGCCGAAATGTTCACCGAGACCTTCGGCACGGCGATGCCCAGCCGCTGCCAGTCGGAGATCTGCCGGCAGGACTCGTCGAGCACCCAGGCCCCCACCTCCACCACCAGCCCGACCTCCTCGAGCACCGGAATGAAGTCGCAGGGCGGTACCAGACCGCGAATCGGATGCTGCCAGCGCAGCAGCGCTTCCACCCCGGTCAGGCGCACGCCATCGCCGCAGAATTGCGGCTGGTAGTGCACGACGAACTGGCCGTGCTCCAGGGCATGGCGCAGGTCGCTTTCCAGCTCCAGACGCTCGAGGGCGCTGGCGTTCATGTCGCTCCGATAGAACTGGAAGTTGTTCTTTCCCCGCTCCTTGGCGTGATACATGGCCGTGTCGGCGTTCTTCATCAGCTGGCTGAGTTCGGCGCCATCCTGCGGGCTCAGGGCGATGCCAATGCTCGCGGTCACGAAAAACTCACGCCCGGAGAGCACGAAAGGCTCGGCCAGGCTCGCCAGCACCTGCTCGGCCACCGTCACCGCCCGCTTCAGCGCCGCGTCGCGGTGGGCGATCGGGTGCAGCAGAAAGGTGAATTCGTCCCCGCCCATGCGGGCCACGGTATCGTCCTGCTCGACGCACGCAGCCAGGCGCACCGCGACATCCTTGAGCATCCGGTCGCCGGCGGCATGGCCGAGCGAATCGTTGATCGGTTTGAAGCGGTCCAGGTCGAGGAACATTAGCACCACCCAGTCGCCACGCCGCGCGGCCTGCTGCAGGCTGTTATCCAGGCGATCTTGGAACAGGGTGCGGTTGGGCAGTCCGGTCAGGCCGTCGTAGTAGGCCAACCGGTGGATGCGCTGTTCGCTCGCCTTGCGTTCGCTCATGTCGCTGAAAAAGCAGACGTAGCTGACCAGGTCGCCCTCGTCGTCACGCACCGCGGTAACGCCGATCCAGCACGGACAGATCTCGCTATCCTTGCGTTTGAGCCAGAACTCCCCTTCCCAGCTGCCACGCGCCCTGAGTTGTCGGAGTATGTAACCGATCTGGTCGACTTGCTGCCGGTCGGCGATGAGGCGCGAGGGCAGCTGGTCGATCACCTCCACGCCAGAAAATCCGGTGATGCGGGTGAAAGCTTCGTTGACCTGAACGATGTAGCCCGCCGGATCGGTGACGAGGATCGCTGCGGTGGAATGCTCGAATACTGTCGCCGCCATGCGCAGATCCTTCTCGGCGCGGCGCTGGAGGCTGATGTCGCGACCGATGCACAGGGTGCCGCCGAAGCGATCCTGCTCGGTCAGGATGAGCATGATCCGCAGCTCGATCGGTACCCGCCTGCCGGTCAGGGAAAGGCAGTCGAAATGCAACACTTTGCGTGGCAGTTGATTGCGCAGCACGGCGAGCGCCGCCGGGTCGTTGGCGGCCGCGCGGACTTCACGCATCAGCGTATGGAACGCGGCGACCTGGCGCGGATTGGTCACCACGTCCGCCAGGCCGTTTTCCGCGACCCACGCAGGGCTGTAGCCCAGCACCGTCTCGATCGAGGGACTGATGAAGTCGATGCGTACGTCGCGGGTGGTAGTAAAGACGACATCGCTGAGGCTCTCGGCGAGCATCCGGTAACGCCGCTCGCTGGTGCGCAGCGCGTGGCTGGCTTCGATCTGCTCGGTCACGTCGCGCGCCACGCCGATCAGCCGCTCCGCGCGACCGACCGCATCGCGCGTCAGCACCTGCTCGCTGACGCTGAACCAGCGCCACCCGCCCTCATGATGACGCCAGCGCAGCAGGGACTCCTGAACCGCGCCGTCCCTCAGACTGGCGCGCAGCGCCAGCAGCCGGGCCATGTAATCCTGATCGTCGGGATGGGTGATCGTGCGCCAGAAGCGGTTGGCGTCTTCGCACCGCCCATAGCCGAGCTGTCGGGCCAGATCCTGGTTGGAATACAGCACCCGGTTGGCCTGCAGGTCCTGTACGTAGAGGGTGTCGGACACAGTGCCGAGCACATCGGACCAGAATCGCTCGCGCTCGACCAACGCCTCGCGCGCCACCTGCTCCTCGGTGATGTCGCGCAGCAGCCAGACGAAGCCGGAGGCACGGCCGCCATCGAGCGCGAGGGTACGTCGGGTGATGGAGAACAGCCGTTGCTCGCCATACTGCAGCAGGCGCAAGGGCTCAAGGTAAGGCTCGCTGTCGCCCAGGTTGCGCACCAGCGCCTGCGGGTCGAGGCTCGGCAACAGTTCATGAAGCCGGTAGCGGGCCGCCTGCCTGTTATCGAGGCCAAACATGGCAGCGGCGGAAACGTTCAGGTAATCCAGACGCCCGTCAAGAGTGGTGATCAGCACCCGTTCCTCGACTGCGGCAAGGGCATTGGCGGCGTAACGCAGCGTCTTGTTCCGCTCAAACACCCGCCGCGGGCCGGGAAACCAGCACAGCACGGCCGTGGCACGGTCGAGCAGTCGTGTAAGCCAGGGCTGGCTGATCTTGGGTGATGCAGGAGTCAGGGGTCTACCCACGCTAAACAATCCGTAAGAATAAAGCTGTGTTGCGTCGAGTATCAGGGGCGACCCGCTAGGATGCCTTGACGTAAGGCAAAGTGCCAGCATTGCCCGCTCGGCGGTTTGCCCTGACTTCGGCATTCCGGTAGCTTTGCCGGCATGTCCGAGCCATCGGCCCGGTCGTTTCGTTTTCACTTTTTCCTTTCGTCACGGGCATTCGTCTCCATGGCTCAATACGTCTACACCATGCACCGGCTGAGCAAGGTCGTTCCGCCGAAGCGTGAAATCCTCAAGAACATTTCCCTGTCGTTCTTCCCGGGCGCCAAGATCGGCGTGCTCGGCCTCAACGGTGCCGGCAAGTCCACGCTGCTGCGCATCATGGCCGGCGTCGATACCGAGTTCGACGGCGAAGCCCGGGCGATGCCCGATCTCAATGTGGGTTATCTGCCGCAAGAGCCACAACTTGACCCCGAACAGACCGTTCGCGATATCGTCGAGGAAGCGGTGAGCGTCATCAAGGATGCCCAGGCGCGACTGGATCAGGTCTACGCGGCCTACGCCGAGCCGGACGCCGATTTCGACGCCCTCGCCGCCGAGCAGGCCAAGCTCGAAGCGATCCTGCAGGCCTCCGATGGCCACAACCTCGAGCGCCAGCTGGAAGTCGCCGCCGATGCGCTGCGCCTGCCGCCGTGGGACGCCAAGATCGGCCATCTGTCCGGTGGCGAGAAGCGCCGCGTGGCGCTGTGCCGCCTGCTGCTGTCGGCACCCGACATGCTGCTGCTGGACGAACCGACCAACCACCTGGACGCCGACTCGGTCGCCTGGCTGGAGCACTTCCTCCACGACTTCCCCGGCACCGTGGTGGCGATCACCCACGACCGCTACTTCCTCGACAACGTCGCCGGCTGGATCCTGGAATTGGACCGCGGCCAGGGCATCCCCTACGAGGGCAACTATTCCGGCTGGCTGGACGCCAAGTCCGCGCGTCTGGCGCAGGAGTCCAAGCAGCAGTCGGCCCACGAGAAGGCGATGAAGGCCGAACTCGAATGGGTTCGCCAGGGCGCCAAGGCGCGTCAGGCCAAGTCCAAGGCCCGCTTGCAGCGCTTCGAGGAACTGCAATCGCAGGAATTCCAGAAGCGCAGCGAGACCAACGAGATCTACATCCCGGCCGGGCCACGCCTGGGCGACAAGGTCATCGAGTTCAAGAATGTCTCCAAGGGCTACGGCGATCGCCTGCTGATCGACAACCTCTCGTTCAGCGTGCCGAAGGGCGCCATCGTCGGCGTGATCGGCGGCAACGGCGCGGGCAAGTCGACGCTGTTCCGCATGATCATGGGCAAGGAGCAGCCGGACTCGGGCAGCATCGAGATCGGCGAAACCGTTCAGCTCGCCTCGGTCGACCAGAGTCGCGAAGAGCTGGTCGGCGACAAGACCGTCTGGGAAATGGTCTCCGACGGCCTGGACCAGATCCGCATCGGCAATTATGAAGTGCCCTCGCGTACCTACGTCGGGCGTTTCAACTTCAAGGGCTCGGACCAGCAGAAGTTCGTCAAGGACCTCTCCGGTGGTGAGCGCGGTCGCCTGCACTTGGCGTTGACCCTCAAGCAAGGCGCCAACGTGCTGCTGCTCGACGAACCGTCCAACGACCTCGACGTGGAAACCCTGCGTTCGCTCGAAGAGGCGCTGCTGGACTTCCCCGGTTCGGCGATCGTGATCTCCCACGACCGCTGGTTCCTCGACCGTGTCGCCACCCACATCCTGTCCTATGAGGACGACTCGCAGGTGGTGTTCTTCGAGGGCAACTACACCGAGTTCGAAGCCGATCGCAAGAAGCGCCTCGGCGAGGCGGCCTCCCAGCCCAAGCGCGTCAAGCACCGCAAGCTGGCGTAAGCCTCGATTCGAAGAAGCCCCGGTCCTGTACCGGGGCTTTTTCGTTTGCGCCTATACCTGCTCGGGCAGCGCCGCGACGATTTGTTCGACGATGGCCTCGGGCGTCTGGCGGATGTCCACCATCAGGGCTTCGTCAGGGCCAGGCGGCTCCAGCGTGTCGAGCTGATCCTGCAGCAGCTCGGGCGCGAAGAAATGGCCGCGACGGCGGGTCAGACGTTCGGCAAGCAGCTCGGGCGAGCCCTTCAGGTACACCATGAACAGATCGGCCCGGTCGCCGCGCAGCAGGTCGCGATAGGCGCGCTTGAGGGCCGAACAGGCGAAGATGTGGGTTTGCCCTTTCCGGTACTGCTCGTCGATGGCCGCACGGATGGCCCGCAGCCAGGGCATGCGGTCTTCATCCGTGAGCGCGATGCCTTGCGCCATCTTTTGCTTGCTGGCTTCGCTGTGAAACTGGTCGGCATCGGCGAACCCGCACCCCAGGCGCTCGGCCAGCCGCTCGCCGATGGTGGTCTTGCCGCTGCCGGACACGCCCATGATGAGGATGATCATCCCCTGCCCCTCCTGGTTTCTGCTGTCAGATTTCGGCGGGGCGGACGAGGCTTAAGTTCCGGGCCAGGGATGACCAAAGGTTACGGTGGCGTCTACCAGTAGTTCTCGACCGCCACCTGACCCGGGCGCCGGGTCAGCGACAGGTTCATCCCGCGCGCCTTGAGCACGGCCCGGGTGTCGTCGATCATCTCGGGGTTGCCGCACAGCATGATCCTCGAATGCTCCGGCACCAGCGGCAGATCGGCGGCGCGTTCAAGTTCGCCGTTCTCGATCAGCGTGGTGATCCGCGCATTCAGCGCACCGGGCATCGACTCGCGGGTCACAACCGGCAGGTAGAGCAGCTTGTGCCCCTGGCCTTCGAGGTATTCCCGCTCGGGCAGCTCGCGGATCAGTGTCTGGTAGGCCAACTCGGCGCGATGCCGTGCGCTGTACACCAGCACGATGCGTTCGAAGCGGCTCCACACTTCCAGATCCTGCAGGATAGAGAGAAACGGCGCGATGCCGGTACCGGTGCCGAGCAGCCAGAGGTCGCGGCCATCGGGGAAGCGATCGAGGGTCAGAAAGCCGAACGCCTGCTTGTCCACCATGAGCTCGTCGCCGGGCTTCAGACGCGACAGCTCGCTGGTGAACTCGCCGCCCGGCACCACGATGGAGAAGAAGTCGAGAAACTCGTCGTGGGGCGCCGAGACCATCGAGTAGGCCCGCCAGACAATGTTGCCGTCGGCCTTGCGTACGCCGAGCCGGGCGAACTGCCCCGCGCGAAAACGAAAGCCCGGGTCGCGGGTGGTACGCAAGGTAAAGAGGCTGGGCGTCAGCGTCTGCACCTCGAGCAGGCGCTGGCGGGTGAACTTCTCTTCGCTGACGGTCATACTTCGCTCCCTTCGCGGATATCGGCAGCTTGGCCTGCCGACCTTGATACTCCATTCCGACGCCGACAAACACCGCCAGTTCTTATGCCTATTCTCGACAGTCCCTTCGCGCGCCTCGACCTGATCCGCCAGCCGGAACAACCCAACGAGCCGTTGCAGGCGTTCGACGCCGCCGACGAGTACCTGCTGAGCCACCTCCATGAACAGGGGCTGCAAGCCGATTCGCGCGTGCTGATCCTCAACGACGCCTTCGGCGCGCTGGCCTGCTCGCTGGCCGGGCATGCCCAGGTGATCAGCAGCGGTGACTCGCATCTGGCGCACCTGGCGCTGCAAAAGAACCTGCAGCGCAACGAGCTGGCCGCTGACGGTCTCGTCTTCGTACCCGCCAGTGAGACCGCCCAGGGGCCGTTCGACTGGGTGCTGATCCGCGTACCCAAGACGCTGGCACTGCTCGAAGAGCAATTGATCCGCCTGCAGGGCCAGCTGGCGCCAGGCGCCCAGGTGATCGCCGCAGCCATGGTCAAGCACCTGCCGCGCGCCGCCGGCGATCTGCTGGAGCGTTACATCGGTCCGGTGCAGGCCTCGCTCGCGGTGAAGAAGGCGCGCCTGCTCTTCGCCAGCCCCGAGCAGAAGGCCTCGGTCGATTCGCCCTACCCCACCCGTTATCGCCTGGACGAGCCGCTGCTCACGCTGGTCAACCACGCCAACCTGTTCTGCCGAGAAAGCCTGGACATCGGTACCCGCGCCTTCCTGCCCCATCTGCCCCGAGCGCTGGGCGATCTGCGCGTCGCGGACCTGGGCTGCGGCAACGGCGTGCTCGGCATCATCTACGCGCTGCACAACCCGCAGGCGAGCCTCACCCTGGTGGACGAAAGCTACATGGCGGTGCAGTCGGCGCGGGAAAACTGGCAGGCGGCACTGGGCGATCGCCCGGCTGACATCCGTGCCGGGGATGGCCTGGCCGAGCAGCCTCCCGCGTCGCTGGACCTGGTGCTGTGCAACCCGCCGTTCCATCAACAGCAGGTGGTCGGCGATTTCCTCGCCTGGCGCATGTTCACCCAGGCCAAGGCCGCACTCGCCAAAGGCGGCGAATTGTGGATCGTCGGCAATCGCCACCTGGGCTACCACCTTAAGCTCAAGCGGCTGTTCGGCAAGGTCGAGCAAGTGGCAGCGACGCCCAAGTTCGTGATCCTCAGGGCGATCAAGGATCGCTGAGGCGCCGCCAGGCCCCCGCGGTCCCTCCGAGCAAAGCGTGCGAACAGCGAACGAACGGTTCACCACGCGGTGCGCCTGGGTCGCTGCCGCATGCTAATGTGCGGCCCCCGTTTCCCCGCTGCGCTCGCACATGTCTACCCACGCCAAGCTGTTGCTGCGTCACCAGGTCCCCTTCATCAAGTTCTGGTTCGCCCGGGTCTGTACCGCCAGTGGCTTCCAGATGCTCGCCGTCGCCATCGGCTGGCACATGTACGAGCTCACCGGCAACGTGCTGGATCTGGGCCTGGTGGGCCTGGCCGAGTTCTTTCCCCGCGCCCTGTTCATCCTCTGGACCGGGCATGTCGCCGACCGCTTCGATCGACGCCGGGTCGCCGCCCTGTGCCAGGGCCTGCAAGGACTGATCGCCCTGTCGCTGGTGCTCGGCGCTTGGGGGCTCGGGATCACGCGGGAAATGATCTTCGTCCTCGCCTTCCTGCTCGGCAGTGCCCGGGCGTTCGAGATGCCGGCCACCCAGGCGCTGCTGCCGAGCCTGGTGCCGACGCCGCTGTTCCCGGCGGCGGTCGCGGCGTCCTCCTCGGCGATGCAGGCGGCAACCATCGTCGCGCCGGCCACCGGCGGGCTGCTCTTCGCCCTGGGCCCGATCTGGGTCTACGCACCGGTCGCCGCGCTGTTCGCCATCGCCGTGAGTCTCATGCTGAGCCTGCCCAAGCGCCCGGCACCGCCCCGCCAGACGGGACCGGCCATGGACAACCTGCTAGCGGGGATGCGTTTCATCCGCAGCCGCCCGGACATCTTCGGCGCGATCTCCCTGGACATGTTCGCGGTATTGCTCGGTGGCGCCACGGCGCTGCTGCCGGTGTTCGCCAAGGACATTCTGCTCACCGGACCCTGGGGTCTGGGCCTGCTGCGCTCGGCGCCAGCCGTGGGTGCGCTGCTGATGTCGTTCTGGCTGGCGCGCTATCCGATCAATCGCCAAGTGGGCCGGGTGATGTTCGCCGCGGTGGGCATTTTCGGCCTGGCGACCATCGCCTTCGGCCTGTCCACCTCGTTCTGGCTGTCGATGGGCGTGCTGGTGGTACTGGGCGCGGCGGACATGGTCAGCATGGTGATCCGCGGCGCCTTCGTGCAGCTGGAAACCCCGGACGAAATGCGCGGCCGCGTCAGCGCGGTGAACGGCCTGTTCATCGGTGCCTCGAACCAGCTTGGGGAATTCGAGTCCGGCCTGACCGCCCACTGGTTCGGCACCGTGCCGGCCGTAGTGATCGGTGGCGTCGGAACGCTATTGATCGCAGGGACCTGGATGAAGCTGTTCCCCACCCTGACCAACCGCGACCGGCTCTACAAGGAGCCGGAAACGGGCGACAAGGCAGGCTAGCTGTCCGCGCCGCCACGGCTTGCGGCGCGGATGAGGCGCTAGAGCAGCTTGTCGAGGGTGATGGGCAAATCCCGGATGCGCTTGCCGGTGGCGTGGTAGATGGCATTGGCCACCGCCGCGGCAACGCCGACGATGCCGATCTCGCCGACACCCTTGGAGCCGAGCGCGTTGACGATCTCGTCCTTTTCCTCGACGAAGATCACGTCGATCTCGCCGATGTCGGCGTTGACCGGGATGTGGTACTCGGACAGGTTGTGGTTCATGTAGCGGCCCAGCGTGTGGTCGATCTGGGTTTCCTCCTGCAGCGCCTGGCCCACGCCCCACACCACGCCGCCCATGATCTGGTTGGCCGCCGTCTTGGGATTGACCACCCGGCCCGCCGCCACGGCGCTGACCACACGGCTGACTTTCACCGTGCCCAGCGACTCGTCCACCCGCACTTCGACGAAGACCGCCGAATGGGTGGCACTGGCGTAGTTCTCGCGCTGCTTGCCCGGTTCGGCCTTGACCTCGACCTCCAGCACGCCGCTGACCGCGACGATCTGGGTGAGCTCGACCGCCGTATCGGGTCGATCCTTCAGCTGCATCCGGCCACCGTCGAACACGACCCCATCGAGGGTCACCCCCGTGAACGGCGATACCGGAGATTGCTGCGCCGCGTCCAGGATCTTCTGCTGCAGCGCCTGACAGGCCTGCTGGACCGCGCTGCCGACCGAGGACACGGTGAACGAGCCCCCTTCGAGCGGGGCCTGGGAGAGGTTCGAGTCGCCCAGGCGAAACTCCACCTGCTCCATCGGCAGGCCCATGGTGTCCGCCGCGATCTGCGTCATCACCGTGTAGGTGCCGGTACCGATGTCCGAGGTGGCGCTGCTGACCACCAGCCGACCGTCAGGCTCCAGGCAGGCCTTGGCGCTGGCCGGCATCTGCATCGCCTCCCAAACACCGGTGGCCATCCCCCAGCCGATCAACTGGTGGCCGTCGCGCATGCTGCGCGGCTCCATCGAGCGCCGCGACCAGCCGAAACGCTCGGCGCCCTGCTCGTAGCACTGGCGCAGCTCTTTGCTCGAATAGGGTTTGTCTTCGTTGCCGTTGTGGGCCGTGAAATTCCTCATTCGCAGCGCAACGGGATCGATCGCCGCCGCGTAGGCCAGCTCGTCCATCGCGCATTCAAGCGCGTAGACGCCAATGGTCGCGCCCGGCGCACGCATGTCCAGCGGCGTATAGACGTCCAGGGCCACCAGTTGGTAATCGAGCTTGACGTTAGGGCACTCGTAAAGCATCCCCGACCACTCCACCTCGTGCTCGGTGAAGTCCTCAAAGCGCGAGGTCTGCCCGATAGCCTGGTGGCTGATCGCCTCGAGCTGGCCGTTGGGCGCGGCTCCGATGGCGATTCGCTGCACGGTGCGCGGACGGTAGCCGAAGGTGAACATCTGCTGGCGCTTGAGGGTGACGCGCACCGAACGCTTGAGCTTGAGCGCCGCCATCACCGCCAGCGGCAGCTGGTATTGCGGACGCAGGCCGGAACCGAAAGCGCCGCCGACGAAGGGTGAGAGGATGCGAATCTGCCCCTCCATGCCGAACACGCCTTCGAGATAGCGCATGCAGTTCTGCACGCCCTGGGTCTTGTCGTAGATCTCGAGCTTGCCGTCGGGCAGGTAATGCACCGTGGATGCATGGGGCTCCATCGGGTTGTGGTGCTCGACCGGTGTGCTGTATTCCAGATCGAGCCTGAGCATCGCGCCGCGCAGCACGCCGTCGACGTCGCCACGCGGTGACGGCAGCTCGGCTGGCGCCTTGTGCATCGTCTCGAGCTCGCTCAGCAGGTCGGTGTGGTGCGGCTCGGCCGCGTATTCGACGCGCACCAGGCTACCGGCATGGCGCGCCAACTCCAGGTTCTCGGCCACCACCAGGGCGATGGGCTGGCCGCTGTAGAGGATGCGGTCGTTGAACAGCGGGCGGAACGGCGACCCGTCGGCGGCATCGTCGTCCTCGTAGGGCTCGTCGTAGCTGGCGATCGGCGGGCGATTCTGATGGGTGAGCACCAGCACCACGCCGGGCACCGCCTCGGCGGCGCTGGCGTCGATGCTGACGATCCGCCCACGGGCGATGCTGCTGTTGACGACGCTGCCATAGAGCAGCCCGGGCACGTGAAATTCGCCGGCATAGTGGGCCTGCCCGGTGACCTTCAGCGGCCCGTCGACACGCGCCAGGGGTTTTCCGAACGGTGAGGTCGAGCTGTTCATCGGCTGGCTCCTTTGGCGGCTTCGCCCAGGGCGCGGGCGATGGAACGGCGCGCCAGGTCGATCTTGAATGCGTTGTGCTCGAAGCCGGACGCACCGGCGAGCAAAAGACTGGCGGCTTCATCGAAGGCCGCCTCGTTCGCAACCTTGCCGACCAACACCGTCTCGGCTTCTGGCTTGCGCCACGGCTTGTGCGCCACTCCACCCAGGGCGAGACGTGCCGACACGATGCGATCGCCGTCCAGCTCCAGCGCGGCGGCCACCGAGACCAACGCGAAGGCATAACTGGCGCGGTCGCGCACCTTCAGGTACGCGCTGTTGCTGGCGAACCCTTGCGCGGGCAGCTCGATCGCGGTGATCAACTCACCGTCGGCCAAGGTGTTGTCACGCTCCGGTGCGTCGCCCGGCAGGCGATGGAAATCGGCGAAGGCGATGCGGCGCTCGCCACCGGTACCCTGCACGATCACCTGCGCCTCCAGCGCCGCCAGCGCCACGCACATGTCGGAGGGATGCACGGCGATGCAGCTGTCGCTGTGGCCGAGGATCGCGTGGATGCGGTTGAGCCCGTCGCGCGCGGAACAGCCCGAGCCCGGCTCGCGTTTGTTGCACGGCGTGGTGCTGTCGTAGAAGTAGTAGCAGCGAGTGCGCTGCAACAGGTTGCCGCCGGTGGTGGCCATGTTGCGCAACTGCGGCGAGGCGCCGGCCAGGATCGCCTGGGACAGCAACGGATAGCGCGCCTCCACTAGCGGATTCCAGGCCAGATCCGCGTTGCTCACCAGCGCGCCGATGCGCAGCCCGCCGTCGGCGGTTTCTTCGATGTCGTGCAGCGGCAGCCGGGTAATGTCGATCAGCTGGGTCGGACGGGTGACGTTCTCCTTCATCAGGTCCAGCAGGTTGGTTCCGCCGGCGATGTAGCGGCTGTCCGGGCGGAACAACCCGATGGCCTCGTCGACGGCGGCCGGCCGTGCGTAGCTGAAGGGATTCATGGTTTCACCTGCTGCACGGCCGACAGACGTTCGCGCGTCTCGGAGGCGGCGTCTTCGATGGCCGCGAGAATGTTGGGATAAGCGCCGCAGCGGCAGAGGTTGCCGCTCATCTGCTCACGGATATCGTCGCGGCCGTTGGCGCGGCCCTCGGCAATCATGCCCACCGCCGAGCAGATCTGCCCGGGCGTGCAATAGCCGCACTGGAAGGCATCGTGCTCGACGAAGGCGGCTTGCATCGGGTGGAGTTCGTCCCCCTCGGCCAAGCCCTCGATGGTCGTCAGGCTGGCGCCGTCATGCATGATGGCCAGGGTCAGGCAGGAATTGATTCGCTTGCCGTTGAGCAGCACGGTACAGGCGCCGCACTGACCGTGGTCGCAGCCCTTCTTGGTACCGGTGAGCTGCAGTTGCTCGCGCAGCAGGTCGAGCAGCGTGGTCCAGGGATACACCTCGAGTTGCCGGGTGCGGCCATTGAGTTCAAGGGAAATCGGGCAGGCGGCAACGGGGGTCGCCCCCTCGCGGGTGGGGGTTGCGCTCATGGGTGCCTCACGGTCGGTTGTCGCGCCGCTACGTCTGGCGCGTAGGTTGCGCAGTGGTTGCGTCTAGGTTTTACGACCGGGGCCGCGGCGTGATCGTTCAGCCATTCGTCGAGGCTGAAAAGATCGCTGCCGATAACGACCGAATCACGGGCATTGCCTGACCGAAGGCCTTAGCGGCGCATGACGTGAGAAGGCGTCCTCGACCGACGACCGGCCGTTGCGCAGGTCGATCCCGCGCTCAAAGGCGATCGGCAGGCGTGTCGATATCGAGGGCGATGCCGGCGTCCTCGACAAGCAGCTCGGCCACTTGGGCGCTGGCGAACAGCGCTTGCGCGCCGCGGTCGCCGTCGAGCTGCCGCAAGACGTCGAAATAGGCAGCGCCGATGGCTCGCGGGTGCCCACGGCGGTTCGCATGGGTCGGCACCAGGAGCGTCTCGGGGCGCAGAGCGGCCGCCAATTGCTCGAGGGTCTTGCGCTGTACGTAAGGCATGTCAGCCAGCCCCACCAGCCAGCCCGCGTGTACCGGAATGCGCTCCACCGCCTGAGCCAGGCTGTGGCCCAGGCCGTCGGTATTGACGACCAGCCATTCGATCCCGAGCTCCGCGGCGTGTCGCTCGACCAGCTCCAGACGCTCCGGGTTACCGGCCGGCAGCACCACCACACACCGCTCGCACACGCCGGCGAATAACTGCATGGATGCCAGCAGCACCACCGGCGATGCGGGGTCGTCACGCCGGCTCGATACGAGCAGCTTGTCTTCGCCCCCCTGCTGTCGATAGCGCCGTCCCTCGCCTGCGGCGAGAAGGATACTGGCCCGCGCCACGCCAGTCGGCATCAGGCGCAGCGCCGAGCAGCGGTTTGAGGCCCGCTTCGGGGGTTGAGCAGGGCGTTCTTCTCGGCGACCACCTCGGCCATCATCGACAAGGCGATCTCCGCCGGGGTGCGGCTGCCGATTGGCAATCCGATCGGGCCATGCAGCCGCTCCACGTCCCGCGCGTTCAGGCCGAGGGAAAGCAGGCGCTGCTGACGCTTGTCGCTGTTTGCCCGGGAGCCCAGCGCGCCGACATAGAAGGCTGGCGATCTGAGCGCCGTAAGCAGCGCCATGTCGTCCAGGCGCGGATCGTGGGTGAGTGCGACGATGGCGGTATGCGCGTCGGGCTCGATGGCCAGCACCGCGTCATCCGGCATGCCAGGCACGAAGCGCACACCTTCCACTGGCCAATCCTGGCTGTAGGCTTCGCGGGGATCGCAAATCAGCACTTCGAACCCGAGGCCGCGCGCCAGCTCCGCCGCGTAGCGCGACAGTTGGCCGGCGCCGATCATCAGGATTCGCCAGCCCGGCCCGAAGGGTGCGCTGAGCGTGGCGCCGTCAAAGGCGAAGCATTCGTCCCGCGCGGCCGACCGCAGGCTGACCGCGCCGCTGATCAGGTCGAGCTCGCGGACGACCCGCTGATGGCTGGCGCAGCGCTCGAGCAACTCGTCTATCCACTGCGCCGTGCTCAACGGCTCTTGCACCAGGCGCAGGGTCCCACCGCAAGGGAGGCCGAAACGGGCCGACTCTTCCTTGCTCACGCCGTAGGTGATCAGCCCGCAGACGGGACCGTCGGTTCGGCTCAGCGGCAACCGCGCCAGCAAATCGTCCTCGATGCAGCCGCCGGAGACCGAGCCCTCAATGCGCCCGTCGCCGCGCAGGGCGAGCAGCGAACCCACCGGGCGGGGCGCGCTGCCCCAGGTTTCGACGACCGTGTAGAGAGCCACCTCGTGCCCCTCGCGCATCCAGTCGCGAGCGCGTCGCAGTACTGCCAGATCTACGCTATCCACCAATCAACACCGTCTCGCTTCGCCATTGCCGGATGGCACTGGTCTGTTTTAGAGACTGGTGCGCGCAAGGACAAGTTCGCCCTGGCGTGACCGGCGAAACCTCAGACCGAAGCACCCAGCCCCTCGGCAACGGAGCGCCGCATCGCTCGCCCGGCGAGGCGCTCGACCAGCTCCAGCGCAAACCCCAGGGCGCTGCCGGGCCCCTGGGCGGTAACGCAGTTACCGTCGACCACGACCGGCTGCTCGACGAAGGTGGCGCTGCCGAGGTGATCGCTGAATGCCGGATCGCAGGTCACCCGCCGCATGCGCAGCACGCCATAGGCATGCAGGGCCAGCGCCGGCGCCGCGCCTGTTCCAGCGAAGAACTCTCCAGCCGCCGCCTGTCGGCCGACCCGCTCGGCCAGCGGTTGATGCGCACCGAGCCGCTCGGCACCTTGAGCGCCACCGGGCAGCACCACGAGGTCGAACGGCTGCGCCAGCACATCGAGCAGCATCACGTCGGCGGTGATCCGCATTCCCCGTTCGCAGGTAAGCATCCGGCGCGCCTCGATGCTGGCCAGCAGGACGTCGAACCCAGCGCGCCGCAGCACATCGAGCAGGGTTGCGATATCCAGGTCTGCACTGCCGTCAGCCACCGGGATCAGCACGCGAGTCGTCATGCAGGCTCCTGCTCAATGGAAATTCAACCGCACGGTCGCTCGGTGTAAGATGCCGGCCTTTTTCGCCCACCGCTTTGCAAGCGCCCGACGATCGGCTTTGCTTTAGCAGGCTCAGGCCACGGCGCGCATATGCGCCCCCGACCGGCAACAAGAGGATTCACCATGCTCGAAAAGCTGTTTCGACTCAAGGCGCACAACACCACCGTGCGCACCGAGGTTATCGCCGGCCTGACCACGTTCCTGACCATGGCGTACATCCTCTTCGTCAACCCGAGCATGCTGGCCGAAACCGGCATGGATCATGGCGCGGTGTTCGTCGCCACTTGCCTGGCCGCGGCGCTCGGCTCGGCGATCATGGGCCTGGTGGCCAACTACCCGATCGCCCTGGCGCCGGGCATGGGGCTCAACGCCTTCTTCACCTATACCGTGGTCATGACCATGGGCTACGCCTGGCAGACCGCGCTCGGCGCGGTGTTCCTGTCGGGCGCGATCTTTTTCATGCTGTCGATCTTCAAGATCCGCGAATGGATCATCCACAGCATCCCGCTGGCGCTGCGCTCGGGCATCGCGGCGGGCATCGGCCTGTTTCTGGCGATCATCGCACTGAAGAACGCCGGCATCGTCGTCGACAACCCGGCCACCCTGGTGGGCCTTGGCGACATGACCGCAGGCGGGCCGCTGCTCGCCTGCCTGGGCTTCGTGCTGATCGTCGCCCTCGCCTACCGCCGTGTGACCGGCGCGGTGATGATCGGCATCCTCGCGGTCACTCTGCTGTCGATCCTGTTCGGCCTGTCGCAGCTCAACGGCGTGGTCTCGATGCCGCCGTCGCTCGCCCCCACCTTCCTCGAGCTGGACCTGATGGGCGCGCTGGACATCGGCCTGCTCAGCGTCATCTTCGCGTTCCTCTTCGTCGACCTGTTCGACACCTCGGGCACCCTGGTCGGCGTCGCGCAGAAGGCCGACCTGCTGGACAAGGACGGCAAGATGCCGCGCCTGGGCCGCGCGCTATTGGCCGACAGCACCGCCACCATGGCCGGCGCCGCCCTCGGCACCAGCACCACCACCAGCTACATCGAATCGGCCGCCGGCATCAGCGCCGGCGGGCGCACCGGGTTGACCGCTTGCGTGGTCGCCGCACTGTTCCTGCTCAGCCTGTTCTTCGCGCCGCTGGCCGGTGCGGTGCCGGCTTATGCCACCGCGCCGGCGCTTCTGTTCGTCGCCGTGCTGATGACCGGCAGCCTGGCGCAGATCGACTGGGACGACCTCACCGTCGCCGCACCGGTGGTCATCGCCGCGCTGGCCATGCCGCTGACCTTCTCGATCGCCAACGGCATCGCCTTCGGCTTCATCGCCTGGACCGCCATCAAGTTGCTCGCCGGGCGCTGGCGTGACCTCAACCCGGCCCTGGTGATTCTGTCGATCCTGTTCGTCATCAAGCTCGGCTTCTTCGCTGCCTGAGTCGACGCCCTTTGACCGCCCCGGCGAGCCTTCTGGCTCGCCGACGCTGATTCGCGAGTACCCATGAGCGCTCCCCAGTTCGACCCCGCCACCTACGATGCCCAACTCGCCGAAAAGGCCGAGCGCCTTGAGGCGCTGCTGACGCCCTTCGAGGCGCCCGCGCCGCAGGTTTTCGATTCGCCGCGCGAGCATTACCGCCTGCGCGCCGAATTCCGTCTCTGGCGCGAGACCGGCAGCGAGCGGCGCGACTACGCGATGTTCGAACAGGGCGAGAAGCACACGCCAATCCTGATCGAGCGCTTCCCCATCGCCAGCACGCGGATCAACGAGCTGATGCCGCGCCTGAAGGCCGGCTGGCAAAGCAGCCCGGCGCTGTCGTTCAAGCTGTTCCAGGTGGAATTCCTGACCACGCTTTCGGGCGACGCGCTGATCACCCTCGCCTACCACCGGCCGCTGGACGCCGCCTGGCAGGAGGCCGCCGACGCCCTGGCGGGCGAGCTGGGTGTGAGCATCGTCGGGCGCTCGCGCGGCAAGCGCATCGTCATTGGCCGCGATTATGTCGAGGAAGACCTGCAGGTCGCCGGCCGCCGGTTCCGCTATCGCCAGCCCGAGGGCGCGTTCACCCAGCCCAACGGCGAGGTGAACCAGAAGATGCTCGGCTGGGCCTTTGAGGCGCTGGGGCAACGCGAAGACGATCTGCTGGAGCTTTACTGCGGCAACGGCAACTTCACCCTGCCGCTGGCGACCCGGGTGCGCAAGGTGCTCGCCACGGAGATCAGCAAGTCATCGGTGAACGCCGCGCTGGCCAACCTGGCCGATAACGGCATCGACAACGTCAGCCTGGTGCGCCTGTCGGCCGAAGAGCTGACCCAGGCGCTGAATGAGGTGCGGCCGTTCCGCCGCCTGGCCGAGATCGACCTCAAGGGTTACGACTTCGGCAGCGTGTTCGTCGACCCGCCGCGCGCCGGCATGGACCCGGACACCTGCGAGCTGACCCGCCGCTTCGAGCGTATTCTCTACATCTCCTGCAATCCGGAAACCCTGGCGCAGAACATCGCCCAGCTGCACGACACCCATCGCGTCGAGCGTTGCGCCCTGTTCGACCAGTTTCCCTACACCCATCACATGGAAGCCGGCGTTCTGCTGACGCGCCGCTGAGCTCAACGCTCTCCGGCAGTAGGCGGGTTCGGCGCGGCTTCCGCCGAATCGACCCTCAGCGGCGCCGGATCACCTACCCGAAACGGCTGTGGTTCGGCCGGTATCGCCGCCCCTTCGCCAAACATCTGGCCTTCGCCGACCCGGAAGGGTGCCGGCTCACTGGGAAAGCGATGACGACGAGGCGCCGGGACGGCGGCGTCTGTCTCCGGCTCGGCCGCCGGGCGCAGGGTAAGCAGCGCCGCGCCCGCCAGTGCCGCAGCCAGCAGGCGATAGACCAGCGACACCAGATCGAAGCCGATGAGGCTGCCACCGTCGAGCCACAAAGAAGCCAGCCGAGCACCGGCGAGCGTCAGCAGGGTGATGACCAGCATCACCAGCGCGGCACGCGCGTAGTCCGGGGCGCGCACCGCCCACAGCAGGAACAGCGCCAGGCCCAATTGCAAGCCGCCGTAGTAGACGCGCATGTGGCTGACCGATGCGCTCTCCATCAACAGCATGCCGTTGAGATTGGCCATTTCGTAGGGGCGAACCCAGTAAGCCAGGCTCAGGGCGACCATGACCACAGCCTGGGCGACCAAAACGATCCGGGCGAAACGCATCGATGCTCTCCTGCTGGCCCGAAGCGAAACAAAGGAGTCCCCGGGCGATCTGTAAAAGACCTCCGCCGCTCCGATTTGTTCGCTGCGTCACATCTCAGCCACAGGCGAAAGCCCGGGTGCGACCGGTCGTCACGGTGACGTATCTGGAGACGCCCCCGGCTTGGGCAGGCGCATATCCAGCGTTATGCTGACCCTATTTTCTGCCGTCTGGTGACCTTCATGCGCCGCTCGCTCCTGCTCGCTACCCTTTCCACCGTTCTGTTCGGCAGCCTCGCCCATGCCGCCGAACCGCTGGCCATCGACGTCTACCGCGATCCGAACTGCGGCTGCTGCACCGCCTGGATCAAGCATCTGGAAGAAAACGGCTTTGCTGTGACCGACCACGTCGAAACGGACATGACCGGCGTGAAGAGCCGCCTCGGCGTGCCACATCGACTGGGCTCGTGCCATACCGGCGTCATCGACGGCAAGTTCGTCGAAGGCCATGTTCCGGCAGCCGACATCCTCAAACTGCGTGCCCAGCCGGACTTGCTCGGCGCGGCGGTCCCGGGCATGCCGATGGGCTCGCCCGGCATGGAAATGGGCGATCGCCATGACGCCTACCAGGTCATCGGCCTGGATCGGCAAGGCCAGGAATCGGTCATCGCCGACTATCCGGCGCACTGACTGCGATACGCTCCCCCAAAAAGGCCGCTTCTGCGGCCTTTTTCATCTGCACACCTCCGGAACTTGCCTGCCCGCGCCGGATTCTGAATGAGCAGGCCTGCCGCATCTCCCTTCGCAGGCATTTCAGTTCAGAGGACACGGCATGCGCTGGAATCGGGGACGACGCAGCGACAACGTGGTGGACGCGCGCGGCCGCGGCGGCATGGTCGGCGGGCTGGGGATCGGCGGCATCGTCGTGGTGGTCGTGCTGAGCCTGGTCATGGGCGAAGACCCGCTGACCGTGCTCGACCAGCTCGGCGGCGGACAGGCCACCGGCGTCGACTCGCGCAGCGCCGTGCCGGCCGGCAGCGAAGACCCGCAGGTCGACTTCGTCCGTGCAGTGCTTGGCGACACCGAAGACACCTGGCGCGAGCTGTTCCAGGGCGCCGGGCGACAATACCAGGACCCGAAGCTGGTGCTCTTCCGTGGCGGCGTCCAGTCGGCCTGCGGCTTCGCCAACTCGGCGGTCGGCCCCTTCTATTGCCCCGGCGACCAACAGGTGTACCTGGACCTGCAATTCTTCGAGGAAATGGCCAGGCGCTTCTCCGCCGCCGGCGATTTCGCCCAGGCCTACGTGATCGCCCATGAGGTCGGCCACCATGTGCAGACCCTGCTCGGCGTCTCCCAGCAGATGCAGGCCGCACGCCAGCGCGGCGCCAGGATGGAGGGCGACAACGGCCTGCTGGTGCGCCAGGAACTGCAAGCCGACTGCCTGGCCGGCGTCTGGGCCTACCACGCCCAACAGCGCCACGACTGGCTCGAAGAGGGCGACCTGGAAGAAGCGCTCAACGCCGCCAGCGCCATCGGCGACGACCGCCTGCAGCAGCAATCCCAGGGCCGCGTGGTGCCCGATGCTTTCACTCACGGCACCTCGGCGCAGCGCGTTCGCTGGTTCAAGACCGGTTTCGAGGGCGGCCACGTCAACCGCTGCGACACCTTCAACGCCCAGCGACTGTAACGGCGTCGCTAGCCGCCCGCGAGGTGACGCTGCAGTGCGGCGCAGTCGGGCATGTGTAGATCGGCCAGCTCCGGCCAAGGATTCTCCGGCGTGTTGACCAGCACGCCTCGCGCACCGGCGGCGCGGGCGCATTCGAGGTCGAAGCGGTAGTCACCGACCATCACCAGCTCGCCGGGCCGCACGCCCCAGCGCCCCGCCAACAGCACCAGCCCGCCCGGATCGGGCTTGGGCGGCGCCTCGTCGCGGCCGAGGATGTCCTCGGCGTCGAAACAGTCACCCATGCCCACCGCCTCCAGCGTCACCTGGGCGAGCTCCTGCGCATTGCGGGTCAGCACGCCCAGACGGCAGCCGCGATCGCGCAGCGCGTGCAGCAGCTCGCGCGCGCCGACCGCGGGCCTGGCCGCGTAGGCCAGCTCGCGCTCGTGTTCGAGCAGCCAGGCGTGCTTGGCGGCGGCCTCGTCGGCCGGCAGCGCCGCCAGGTGATGGAGGATGTCGTCGCTCTCCGGGATATCCAGCGCCCGGCGAATGGCCTGGAAGTCGTGCACCGCGATGGTCAGGGTGCCGTCCATATCGAACACCCAGTGACGCGCCTCGGCGAACGTCATGCCCAGTCGTCGCGTTTACGCATCAGCCCTTCCTGGGCTACCGAGGCCACCAGCTGTCCGGCCTGGTTGAAGATGCTGCCGCGGGCGAAACCGCGCCCGTTGCCGGCCCAGGGCGAATCCATGCTGTAGAGCAGCCATTCATCCATGCGCACCTCGCGGTGGAACCAGATCGCGTGATCCAGGCTGGCTAGCTGCATCGAGCGCTGCCAGACGCTGACCCCGTGGGGCAGCATGGCGGTGCCGATGAAGCCGAAATCCGAAGCGTAGGCCAGCAGGTATTTATGCAGGGCCGGGTCGTCCGGCAGCATGCCGTCGGCCCGGAACCAGGCGTGCCGGATGGGCTCCATCGGCTTGGGATCGACCGGATTCTGGAAGGTCACCGGGCGGATCTCGACCGGCTTGGGCAGCAGGATCTTGTCGCGCATCGACTCGGGCAGCAGGTGCGACAGCTGGCCGGCAAGCTCCAGTTCGCTGGGCAGGTTTTCCGGCCCCACCACGTCGGGCATTTGCAGCTGGTGCTCGAAGCCTTCCTCGAAGGTCTGGAACGAGGCGCTGCAAGTGAAGATGGTCTTGCCCTTCTGCACCGCGGTCACCCGACGGGTGCTAAAGCTGCCGCCGTCGCGTACCCGGTCCACCAGGTAGACGACCGGCAGGCCCGCGTCGCCGGGGCGCAGGAAGTAGCCGTGCAGCGAATGCACCTGGCGTTCAGGCTCGAGCGTCTGGCTGGCCGCCGACAGCGCCTGGCCGAGCACCTGCCCGCCGAACAGCTGGCGAAAGCCCAGGTCCTGGCTATTGCCGCGAAACAGGTTCTCTTCGATCGGTTCCAGCGTCAGCAGGTCGACCAGGGCCTGGAGTATCTGGCTCATTCATCATTCCTTGTTCATCGAATTGCGACGTTACGGCGCTGGCCGTCGCGTCTGCGCATAGGCGGGTTGCGATGATAACCGCTCGTCCCACACCGCGCGGCCCAGAGTGAAATGGTAGAGGCTTTGCCAACGGCTGTCGGCAAGCCCGAGCAACTCGTGCACCAGCGGATCGAAATAGCAGCCAATGCCGGTACCCGAGAGCCCCGCGGCCTCGGCTTCCAGGTAGAGCAGCTGGCCGATCTGCCCACATTCCCAGTAGAGCCGAGGATAGCGCCAGTCACCCTCCCGCAACGCCTCGTCGAAGCGCGCCAGCATCGCCACGGCCAGGCAGCCGTCGCTGGCGATCTCCTGCCCGCACGAGAGCAGCCCGGCCAACTGCTGGGCATTGCCTTCTTCGAGCAGATAGAGCGGCAGCGCCTCGTCCATGCGCCGCCAGGCAAAATCCCGCAGCCCGCTAACCGGACTGCCGTCACCGCTGCGGGCCAGCCAGTAGAGCCCTGGTGTCAGGCCTTGCACCCGATGGACGAATAGCAAAAGATCGACCTGCGCCGACTCGCCGCTGACCGCGAACGGCACCGGCGAGTGGACTGGCATCAGACGCGAGAGCCAGGCCCGCAGCAGCTCGGCGGTGATGCCGGCGCGACCGTCCATGGCTTGCGCGCTGCGCCGTCGGTGCAGCAGCGGACGCAAGACGAGCTCCGGATTGGCGGGTTCGCTCGCCCCAGGCGCAGCGCTCCAGTCACGGGCAGGCAGTTCCGGCGCGCGACATTGGCGCTGTACCTCGGCCAGCGCCGGCCAGTCGCGATAGCGGGCCGACAGCCGATTCGGCTGACCCTGGTGCGAGGCGTTGGCCAGGGCGTCGAGCAGGGACTCATCCAGCCTCGGCTCGCTCGTTCGGGGCGACCCTATCCAGAGCAGCGCATCGGCATGTTCGGCTTCGGCAAAACCCTCTCCACTCAGGCCCATCAGCCGGTCCAGCTCAGGCTCGGCCAGCTGACGCATCAATCGCACCTGCCAACCCAGCGCGCTGGCCGCGATGGAAAAACAGGCCAGGGCGTGGCCGAGGTCGTGCTGGCAGTAGCGATAGGCACGCTCGCCATACTTCCAGGCTTCGCGCCAGGGGATGCTGCTCAGCGCAACCAGCACGCCGTCGCCGGGCAGGGTTTGCATGGACGCCGAATCGAGTTCGGCGCGCACCTCGGCGGCGTGCAGGTCGGGCCGGTAGTGCAACAGCAGACCTTCTTCCTGCAGCACGCCCGGTGGCGCCACCAGGTAGGCTTCGGTCGGATGCAGATTGCCGCTCGAAGGATTGACCCGCAGCGCCCAGCGGCTACCGCCCGATTCTTTCCAAGCCGATAGCCCCAGGCTGTCGTAGAGAAGTTGGGAAAGGCTCGCCAGGCTCAGCGGCACGGGCTCGCCGACGGGACCGGCGAACACCTCGTCGTAGCCGGGCGATTCCTCCAGCGGGCGATGCCAGAGTTCGATCAGCCGCGCGCCGCGATACTGACGAAACGGCGCCGGCTGGGTCGCCCAGTCGAGCGCTCCCGGGCCCGGCGCGAAGCCGTCCGGGCGGTGCATGCTCAGTTGATGGTAGGCCCGCACCCGCTCGCTCATGGTGTCCAGACTCCGCGACGCGCCCGATAGAGCACGTGTGGCCGTAGCCGGTGACCTTCGGGCAAGTCTGGATGGTCGAAATCGTCGCGCGGATCGTGGGTCATCCCGACGGCCTCCATCACATGCCGCGAAGGCTCGTTGATCACCGCGGTGTAAGCGATCACCTCCTCGATACCGAGGCGGTCGAACGCGCAGGCCAGCGATGCCTGGGCGGCCTCGTGGGCGAAACCTTCACCCCATTGGTCGGGAGCCAGGCGCCAGCCAATCTCGATTGCCGGCGTGAAATGGGCATCGAAGCCGGTCCAGCCAATGCCGGTAAAGCCGATGAAGCGGCCGTTGTCCTTGCGCTCCAGCGCCCACAAGCCGAAGCCGTGCTCGGCGAAGTGCGCGCGGCAGCGCTGAATGATCGCCGCGCTTTCTTCACGGGTGATCGGCGACGGGAAGTAGCGCATCACCTCGGGGTCGGCGCTCATTTCGGCGAGGGGGTCGAGGTCCTCGTCACGCCAGGTGCGCAGCCAAAGCCGCGGGGTTTCCAATTCGAGGGGTTCGCTCATCAGCTCTCCTTGAGGGGCTCGCCGGGCCAGCCGCATACTGCAGGCCAATCCCGTCGAGCAGGTTTTTCATGCCGCTACCGCTGGTCTTTCACGACGACTACAGCCCGCCGCTGCCACCCGGGCATCGCTTCCCGATGGAGAAATTCCGGCTGCTGCGCGACCATCTGGTAGCCAGCGGTTTGACCACGGACCAGGCGCTGTTGCGCCCCGAGTTGTGCCCGACCGAGCTGCTCACCCTCGCCCACGACACCGGCTACGTCGAGCGCTATTGCACCGGCGCCATGAGCCGAGAGGAGCTGCGCCGGCTAGGGCTGCCCTGGAGCGAGGCTCTGGCGCAACGCACCGTGCGGGCGGTCGGCGGCTCGCTGCTGGCCGCCGACCGGGCACTGGAACACGGGCTGGCCTGCCATCTGGCAGGCGGCACGCACCATGCGCATCGCGACCACGCTTCGGGGTTCTGCATCTTCAATGATCTGGCCATCATTGCCCTGTCGCTGCTCAAAAGCGGGCGAGTCGGGCGTGTGCTGATCTTCGACTGCGACGTGCACCAGGGCGACGGCACTGCACGCATCCTGGAGCACGTGCCCGACGCGGTGACCGTCTCGCTGCACTGCGAAAAGAACTTCCCCGCCCGCAAGGCGCGCAGTGACTGGGATATCGGTCTGGCGCCGGGCCTGGGCGACGCCGAGTACCTCGCCGTGGTCGACCAGACGCTCAATTATCTGCTGCCGCTCTATCAACCGGACCTTGTGCTCTATGACGCTGGCGTGGATGTGCACCGTGACGATGCCCTGGGCCTGCTCGACCTCACCGATGCTGGCCTCAGAGCCCGCGACAGCGCGGTGATCGAACATTGCCTGGGGCGCGACATCCCGGTGGTCGGCCTGATCGGCGGCGGCTACGACAAGGACCGCGCCGCCGTCGCACGCCGCCATGCCTCCCTGCATTTCAGCGCGGCCGAAGCCTGGATGCGGCACGGCCTGCGTTAGGCTGCCGGCCACGCGGCCAACCGCTACAATGCCCGCCCCGCAACCGACGGTCCGCACCATGTCCCCTGCCCCTTTTCGCATCGCCATCATCGGCGGCGGCCCCGCCGGGCTGATGGCCGCCGAGGTGCTAAGCCAGGCCGGCGCGGCGGTCGACCTCTACGACGCCATGCCCTCGGTGGGCCGCAAGTTCCTGCTGGCCGGCGTTGGCGGCATGAACATCACCCATTCCGAAGCTTTCGAGCCCTTCGTCGGGCGCTACCGCGAGCGGGCAGGCGAGCTGCGTCCATTGCTCGAGGCATTCGACCCCGAGGCGCTGCGCGCGTGGATTCACGGGCTCGGCATCGACACCTTCGTCGGCAGCTCCGGGCGCGTCTTCCCCGCCGACATGAAGGCCGCGCCGCTGCTGCGGGCCTGGCTCAAGCGGCTGCGCGAAGCGGGCGTCCAGCTGCACACCCGCCACCGCTGGCTCGGCTGGACCGGTACCGGCGCCTTGCGCCTGCAGACGCCAGCCGGCGAGATCGAACGCGATGCCGATGCCACACTGCTCGCCCTGGGCGGCGGCAGCTGGGCACGCCTCGGCTCGGACGGCGCCTGGGTGCCGCTGCTCGAAGCACGCGGCATTGCCGTCGCCAGGTTGCAGCCGGCCAATTGCGGCTTCGAGGTCGACGCCTGGAGCGATCATCTGCGCGAGAAATTCGCCGGTGCGCCGCTCAAGACCGTCTCACTCGTGCTGCCCGGCCAGCCACCCCGTCGCGGCGAATTCGTACTCACCGCCACCGGCATCGAGGGCAGCCTGGTCTATGCGCTGTCGGCCGGGATACGCGATGCGATCAACCGCGACGGCCAGGCCATCGTCGAACTCGACCTCCTCCCCGACCGCTCCCAGGCACAGATCGCCACCGCGTTGGCCAAGCCCCGCGGCTCGCAATCGATGGCCAAGCACCTGCACCGCCAGCTGCGCTTGGAAGGTGCCAAAGCGGCCCTGCTGCGCGAACTGACCGACCCGGCCTGCTTCGCCGATCCGCAAGCGCTGGCCAAGGCGATCAAGGCGCTGCCGATCCGCCTGCGTCGCCCGCGCCCGCTGGATGAAGCCATCAGCAGCGCTGGCGGTGTGCCCTTCGAAGCCTTCGATTCGAACCTGATGCTGCGCCAGCTGCCCGGCGTGTTCTGCGCCGGCGAGATGCTCGACTGGGAAGCCCCCACCGGCGGCTACCTGCTCACCGCCTGCTTCGCCAGCGGACGGGCATCGGCAGAGGGCATCCTGCGCTGGCTGAACGGCTAGCGGAGTGCGATGAATGCTGGCCGAGTTCCGCATCTGCACGAGTGGCTCGCGTTGTTTCAAGAAGCAGGACGGCAAAACTCCATCGCACGCTGACCTTGACGATCATCCTACTAGAAGGTAGGTTGCCCGCCATGACCAAATTGACGAACACCTCCGACCAGATTCTCCATTGCGCGCGATCCCTGATCATCGCAGGGGGATACAACGGCTTCAGCTACGCCGATATTGCGGAAGTTGTGGGCATTCGCAAGGCCAGCATTCATCACCATTTCCCGAGCAAGGTCGATCTGGTCAGAACCCTTCTGGTGACGTATCGCGAAGAAGCCGAGGCGGGAATCGCCGAGCTGCAACGCCACCACCCGGCCCCGGTGGATCAACTGCGGGCCTACACCGGGTACTGGGCGGCTTGCATCGGCGACCCGACAAACGCCTTTTGCGTGTGCGCGTTGCTTGCGACGCAAATACCCGTGTTGCCGCCAGAAATCGTGTCGGAGGTGCGGGCTCACTTTCGCACGCTCTCCACATGGCTCACGGCGGTCTTGGAGCATGGCGCAAGGCAGGGCAGCCTAGCCCTCTCGGGTACCACTCAATCCGAGGCTGAAGGCTTCATGGCGGCCGTGCATGGCGCCATGCTGTCGGCACGGGCCTACGGAGACGCGGATGTCTTCAGGGTCATCACCGAACCATTGATCGACAGGCTCGTTGCCGTACATCCGTGAACGGGTCGGCTCGCCAGTTCGCTTGCCCAGGCAACCTACCGTCTAGTAGGTAGTTTAGTTCACGAGATTTGATTGGCGTCTGCGAAGACATGCGCGCCGCAGACGTAAGTTTCAACATGCGCAGGCAGGCTACCTACTAGTAGGTTTGGAGAAGACTCAAATGATTCCGAAATCAATGCAGGTGTTATTCACGGCCACGGTCGTCGGGTTGTCGCTCTCGATGGGTACGGGTTCGACTGCCTTCGCGCAAAGCGCCAAGGCGGAGCCTGTTCGGGTCCGCGGCGCCTTGGTCAGCCTCAATGACCAGGCACTGAGCGTCAGGACGCGGGAGGGTCAGACCGTCAATGTCGCCCTTGCGCAGGGATGGACGCTTTCGGGTGTCGCCCGGGCGGACATCGCCGATATCAAGCCCGGCGACTATGTCGGCATTGCATCGCTTCCCACCGAGAACGGCGAAGACGGCGCGCTTGAAGTAATGATCTTTCCGCCGGAATTGAAGGGGGCCGGTGAGGGCAGCTTCGGATGGGATCTGAAACCCAAGAGCACCATGACCAACGCCACGGTGGCCGACGCCGTAAAGGCGGTGGACGGCCGCACCGTGACGGTGTCCTACCACGGAAAGGAGAAGAAGATTGCCATCCCGGAAGGTACGCCCGTGGTGACGCTCGCACCGGCCACGCAGGCCGATCTGAAGCCCGGTGCGACCGTCTTCATTCCGGCCGAGAAAGGCCCGGACGGGGTAGTCACTACGCAGCGGGTCGTCGTCGGCACCCATGGCGTCGTGCCCCCGATGTGAGTCGGCAGCGGCCTGGTTCGCCAGGCCGCACTGCGGTCACCTTGCCACCCAGTCCAGCCAATCTCAGGAACGACCGATGAATCAGGAGCCATCACATGCCCGGACTTCGTCACGCAGCCAATCGATTTTCATCCGCCGCCATTCAGCCGTTACGCGTCTGACGCACTGGGTCAACCTGTTGTGTCTCGTCGTCCTGCTCTCCAGCGGGCTACAGATTTTCAATGCCTATCCGCGACTTCACTGGGGGCAGTACGGCGCCGATGCCGACCCTGCCCTGCTCGAGATCGGCGCCCATGACCGTAACGGGGCGGCGCAGGGCTTCGTCTCGGTCGGCGGAGTCTTGGTGCCGACCACGGGATTTCTGGGACTGTCGACGACGGGGGGCGAATCGATGCCACGGGCATTTCCGGCCTGGCTCACACTGCCGTCCTATCAGGATCTGGCTGCTGGTCGTCGCTGGCACTTTTTCTTCGCCTGGGTCTTCGTCATCAACGGCCTGGTTTATCTGGGGCACGGTTTTGCGAGCGGTCATTTCCGCCGTGATCTGGCCCCTGGTCGGCGACAGCTCACGGGGTCTCACCTCTGGCGCGAACTCATCGATCATGCTCGCTTGCGCTTCCCGAGCGGCGATGCGGCCCGCCAATACAACACGTTGCAGAAACTGACCTACCTTGGCGTGATCGCAGGGCTGCTACCTCTGATGGCGCTGACGGGTTTAACCCTATCGCCGGGCATGAACGCAGCGTTCCCCGTCTTCCTCGATTTCTTCGGGGGGCGGCAGTCTGCGCGTACGCTCCACTTCGTCTGCGCGTCGCTGCTGGTTCTGTTCGTCATCGTTCATGTGGCCATGGTCATACTGTCGGGGGCCTGGAACAATTTGCGCGCGATGGTCACCGGCCGCTATGCGATCGCGCAGGGAAGGAGCTGACGCATGAGCCTCTTTCTGACCCGCCGCGACTTTCTCATCAGGGCCTCGCTCGGTGCCGGGGGCCTTGCGCTAGGTGGCTGCGACGTCCTGGAGCAGCGCGCCGATGTGAACGCTGTGCTGCGCTCGGCCGAAGCGCTCACGATGAAAACGCAGCGCCTCCTGCTGGCGCAACGGCCCTCGGCCCGCGAGTTTTCGTCGGCTGACATCTCGCCGACGTTCCGCGTCAACGGCACACAGATGCCCGACAGTCAGGCCTATGCTGCGCTACTCGGCGGCGGCTTTGCCGACTGGCGGCTGAAGGTCGGAGGGCTCGTGGACCGTGAGCTGGCGTTGTCGCTGGCAGAGCTCAAGCAGCTTCCGTCACGCACCCAGATTACCCGTCACGATTGCGTCGAAGGTTGGAGCGCAATCGCCCAGTGGACAGGCGTTCCCCTCGGCCTCGTACTGCGCATGGCGGGATTGAAGCCTGGCGCCCGCTACGTCGTCTTTTATTGCGCCGATGAGCTGGAAAAGACGCTCGACGGCAGTGGCCGCTACTACGAAAGCATCGACCTGATCGATGCGTTTCATCCGCAGACGATTCTCGCGTACGGCATGAACAACACGGACCTCACTGTGGGGCACGGTGCGCCGTTGCGGCTGCGGGTGGAGCGCCAGCTTGGCTACAAGCAGGCCAAATATTTGATGCAGATCGACGTCGTGGACAGCTTCAGCGCCCTGTGGGGCGGCAGAGGCGGTTTCTGGGAAGACCGTGGATACGAATGGTACGCCGGAATCTAGCGGCCATGCTCTGCCGGTTCAGGAGGTAATTAATGATGAGCATGAGTGAACACTGCGATACGACATTCTCCATAGAGAGAATCCAATGACGAATCCAATCGACAAAATAGCCTGCGCGACAACGGCGAGGGACGGCGTCGAAGCGGAGAATGTGCTCGAAATGTCGGACGAAGAGTTCCTCTCACGCGTGCTTGTGCAACTGAAATACCACGACCATCTGGTTCCACGAAGTTGCTACGACACGTATTGCGGCTTGTCGCTCCGGCCGACGTGTCCACACTTCAAGATTCAGGAGCGCTCTTGAGCTGTTCTCGGGCAACAACAAGATAGGCATACCCGGATGTTTTCCTGGCTTACTGCAGAGTTATCGGTTCACAGCACTTGGGGCAGAGGGGCAATGAACGTTTCAGGCTTGGGAAACGTGGTGATCGAACGAGCACAGGCAACGGATATAGCGCCCATCAAATCGATCGTTGTGGCCGCTTATTCGAAATACATCGAGCGCATAGGTAAACCGCCAGCACCTGTGACGGAAAACTACGAAGAGCTGATACGGTTGCAGGGCCTGTATGTGCTGCGACTCGACGGGGACGTTGTGGGTGCTATCCATCTTTCCAAGACAGGCGATTCAATGTCCATTGGAAATCTTGTTGTAGACCCCCCGGTTCCAGGGCCGTGGCTTGGGTCGGCTGCTTATGGCATACGCAGAAGACCAGGCACGGACGGCGGGGTTGCCCGCATTGACGCTATTCACTAACGAAAAGATGCACGAAAACATCGCCATCTATACCAAGGCGGGCTTCCTGGAAACCCGCCGCATGACAGACAACGGCTTCAACCGTGTCTATTTCAGAAAAGATCTTGGATGAGCATCGGGCTCGCATCATAGAGCCGTTGGGCGACTTGCATGGCCGGCGCGGCCCGCCGCCCACTCGAGCCACGCCAGATATTCGCTACGGTGCCCGGGGCGCACCAGAGACTGGCTGGCAACGGGACTCACCATTCGGAGCGGTTCCGCACTCAATGGGACGACACGTAAATGGAGGGCTCCGTTGGTGCCGGCAGCACATAGGTGTCCTGCATCCATTGCACTTCGGCCTGGGGCGTACGCCCAAAGAAACGCTTGAAATCGCGGCTGAATTGGGACGGGCTTTGATAGCCCACCTCAAAGCCTGCCGCAGCCGCCGTAATATCGTGACGAAGCATCAGTAGGCGCGCCTGATGCAGGCGTGTCGACTTCAGGTACTGCATCGGAGTTGAACGGGTCACAAGACGGAAATGCCGATAGAAACTTGGCGCACTCATACCCGCCTCCAATGCCAGCGTCGAAACGTCCAGCCTTTGCGCGTAGCTCGTATGGATCCTGCGAATCGCTTGCACGACCTTGCCGAAGGCGCCCTGCTGGGCGAGTGCGGCGCGTAGGGAACCACCCTGTTCGCCAGTGGCGATGCGGTAGTAAATCTCCCGCACCAGCGTCGGCCCCAGCACGCGGGCTTCTAACGGGTCGCTCATGGCTTCGAGGAAGCGGAGCGTCGTCTTGCTCAGCGGCTCGTCCATGGGCGATGCGTACATGCCTTTTGGCTCGGCCGGTTCGAGCGCGGCGGCATCCGCGATTTCCAGCATCAGCTCGCCAGCCAAGGTGAAGTCCAGATGCATGTAGATCGCCAACATCGGTTCAGCTTCGCTGGCATCGGTCTCCATCGTGAAAGGCACAGGAACCGAGACGACCAGGTAGTGATGCGCATCGTAAAGGTACAGCTCATCGCCCAGATGACCGCGCTTGCGACCCTGGCAGAGAATGACGATGCCAGGGTCGTAAAGCACGGGTGTACGGGAGAGCGGGCGGTTGCAACGCAAGAAGCGGACATCACCCAGCGCGCTGAGGTTGTAGCCCTCGAGCGGGGCGAGCTGCTTCATGAGCTCTACCATGCGCCTGATGCGTGCCACTGCGTCTTCCACGATTGATCAGGTCCTGTGGTTATGCTCAGCCATCGGTGGATCGGGACACCTGTTCCCAGCGATCAAGCTCCGAGGCGGTGCGCGCGAGCTTGTCGCGTACTAGCGCCAATGCATCGCTCCCGAGAAGCAAGTGATAGGGCGGCGCAGGCTCGTCGATGATCCTCAGTATCGCTTGTGCGGCTTTTACCGGGTCGCCAAGCTGTTTGCCGCTCTTGAGTTCGCGCGCCTTTCGTATGGGATCGAAGCTTTCGTCGTAATCGGGGATGCTCCGCTTGGTGCGACGCATGGATCGTCCGGCCCAATCGGTGCGGAACGAGCCCGGTGCCACGGCGGTGACGCTGATGTTGAATGGCGCCAGCTCCTGGCTCAGCGTGTCGGAAATCCCTTCCAGGGCGAACTTGCTGCCGCAGTAATAGGCGATACCGGGCATGGTGATGGTTCCGCCCATCGAGGTGATGTTGATGATGTGCCCGGAGCGCCGCGCGCGGAAATACGACAGAAATGCCTTGATCAGCGCGACGGCGCCAAAGACGTTGACGTCGAACTGCTGCCGCATCTCCTCGAATGGCGATTCTTCAAGAACGCCTTCGTGCCCGTAGCCGGCGTTGTTCACCAGGACGTCGACCGGGCCGTATGCCGCTTCGATTTCATCCACGATGCCGTCGATCCGGTCGAACTCGGTCACATCCAGAATCACCGCGTGCGCACGCTGCTGAGAGAGCGACTCGAAGCGCACCGCTGCCTCGGCCTGGCGCACGGTGCCGATCACCCGGTGGCCTGCTGCAAGCGCTTCGCTTGATAGTGCCTTACCGAAACCGCTGCTGACGCCAGATATGAATAGGGTTTTGCTGCTCATGGAGGTACTCCTGTTCGGATGCACCGCCATGGTAGATACCGGCGTGCAGCGCACCTATGCCAGCGCCTCTGGGACCCTTGCCTGATCCTATCAACCTGCCGTGCCAGCTAGCCGGTCTGCTCTGCGTAGGCAGGAATAGCCCGCCCGCTCACACCCCTTTGGTGGACGGCAGCAGGATCGTCATGATCCCCAGCAGCGGCAGGTAGGAGCAGAGCCTGTACACGTACTCGATGCCATGGATGTCCGCCAGGTGCCCGAGCAGCGCGGCACCGATGCCACCGAAGCCGAACATCAGCCCAAAGAACACGCCGGCGATCATGCCGACATTTCCCGGCACCAGCTCCTGGGCGAACACCACGATGGCGGAGAATGCCGAGGCGAGGATGAAGCCGATGACCATCGCCAGCACGGCCGTCCAGAACAGGTCGACGTAGGGCAGCGCCAGCGTGAAGGGCGCGACGCCAAGGATGGAAAACCAGATCACCTTCTTGCGGCCGATCCTGTCGCCGACGGGGCCGCCGAAGAAGGTGCCCGCCGCGACGGCGCCGAGGAAGAGGAAAAGATAGAGCTGGGAATTGGCCACCGACAGGCCGAACTTCTCGATCAGGTAGAAGGTGAAGTAGCTGGTGAAGCTCGCCATGTAGAAGTACTTGGAGAACACCAGCAGCGCCAGCACCCCCAGCGCGAAGCTCACCCGCCTCCTGGACAGCCCGTGGGTCGCCTGGCCGCCCTGCTTGAGCTTGAACAGGTTGAGGTGGTTGCGATACCAGCGGCTCAGCCCGTAGAGCACCAGGATCGCGAACACCGCGAACAGGCCGAACCAGGCGACGCTGCCTTGCCCGTACGGAATGACGATGGCCGCCGCCAGCAGCGGGCCGAAGGCGCTGCCGGCATTGCCGCCGACCTGGAAGGTCGACTGTGCGAGACCATAGCGACCGCCCGAGGCGAGCCGCGCCACCCGAGAGGTTTCCGGGTGGAAGGTCGAGGAGCCGATCCCCACCAGGGCCGAAGCGATGAGGATCGCCGGGAAGCTCCCGACGAAGGCCAGCATCAGAATGCCGATCAGCGTGCAGACCATGCCGGCCGGCAGCAGCCAGGGTTTGGGATGGCGGTCGGTGTGGTAGCCCACCCAGGGCTGCAGCAACGACGCGGTGAGCTGGAACGTCAGGGTAATCAGCCCCACCTGGGTGAAGGTCAGCCCGTAGTTGGCCTTGAGCATCGGATAGATGGCCGGGAGCACGGCCTGGATCAGGTCGTTGATCAGATGCGCCAGGGCGCAGGCCCCGATCACACGCATGGCCAGGGGGCTGGCTTGGCTGGCAACCGAGGCGGTCGTCGTGGGGGTCGCAACGCTGGTCATTGCAGGTCGTCCGGGGCAGGGAAAGAGGTAAGTGCGAATACCGACAAGCACTACGGCAAGGCCCGCGGTATGGAAAGCTCAGGGCTGCCACTCCCTTCCAGGGGCACCAACCGGGCTCCGGCGCTATCCTAGATACCCAGGAAATTGCCTGTCTTGCTCGATATGGGCGGACACTCTCGCGAAAAGGGAATCATGCTCAGGCCGTTGGACGAATTGCTGGCTGAAGTGGACGAAGTGCCTTGGGCCGTCATCAGCAGCGCCACAGATTACCCGGAAGGCTGGCTCATCGAGCCCCATTCCCACGCAAAGCATCAGCTGATCTACGCCATCGAAGGCGTGATGGTCGTGCACTCCGCCTCGAGCCAGTGGACCGTCCCGCCCAGCCGGGGAATATGGATGCCCAGCGGGCACGTGCATTCGATTCGCTGCGTGGGCTCGGTGAAGATGCGCAGCGTTTTCGTGCGGACGGACGAATTTCCCGAACTGCCGGACGAGATCAGAGCCGTGAGCATTTCTGCGTTGCTGAGCGAGCTGATCAAGGCCTCTGTCTCGATAAAGGCGTCCTACGAGCCAAACTCACGGGAGGCCAGAATCATGCATTTGATCCTGGACGAACTCACCCTCCTGCCGACCTTGCCTCTGCACCTGCCTCAGCCGGTCGATCAACGAATCAGAACGATCTGTTCGGCCCTGCAATCCGATCCGGCTGATCGATCATTGCTCTCGGATTGGAGCGACCGCCTGAACCTCGATGAAAAGACGATTCAGCGACTCTTCCACAAGGAAACGGGCATGACGTTCGGTCGTTGGCGTCAGCAAGCCCGGCTGCTTTTGGCGTTGGAGCGTATTGCAGTCGGCGAGAAGATCATCGACGTGGCGGGCGCGCTGGGTTACGACAGCCCAAGCGCGTTCACGACCATGTTCAAGAAACAGTTCGGGAAGACCCCGAACCATTTCTTCAAGTGACGCTTGAATGAAACGCCTCCAAAGCGCTTCTCATATACGCGACGTACCTGAGCACTTGCTTCGCCAACGAACGAAACGCGGACCTGGTGCGCTGCCGGAACACTCGCGGAGCTAACGGTTCATGTGGCCACGGAGCTGGCCGGCCCTGCGCGTAAGCGCTGGGCCTGGATGTAGGCATCCCTGGATGGCAGGAGGTGGGCGCGGCAGAGCTCGACGAGGGTTTCCACGTCGCCGCCTCTGAGGGTTTCGATCAGTTGCCAGTGCTCCTGCCGCGAGCGTTCGAGCTGGGCCGGCATGGCGATGGTGGAGGAGCGTATCGAGTGGGCCCGCTGGGCATGGTTGCTGATCGCCTCGACCAGCACCGGGTTGTCGGCCAGGCCGAACAGCTCGCGGTGAAAGCGGACGTTCAGGCGGAACACCTGCCGCAGGTCGCCCTGCGCCACGGCCTCGTCGTGGGCGTACTGGATCGTCAGCAGCGCCTGTAGCCGCGCCTCGTCCACCGGGAGCGGGATCTGTCGGACGCAATGGGTCTCGAGCAGTTCGCGTACCTCGTAGAGGTGCTCGACCTCCTCGACCGTGTAGGCCTTGACCAGCGCGCCGATGTTTCGCTTTCGCTCGACCAGGCCCATCTGCTCGAGTTCGGCGAGGACGTTGCGCACCACGTGGCGTTTCAGGCCGAAGCGCGCCATGAGGTCGTCTTCGACCAGCCGCTCGCGCGGATGCAGCATGCCGAGCACGATCTCTTCTTCCAGGGTCTCGATCACCGACGCCGGGCTGTGGGCGCCCGGCACCGGCTCTCTCTGCGATTCGTTCAAGTCGTTCCAAGCTCCAGCCCAGCGAACCTGCAGGACTATAAAGAGGTTTTCCGGCTGCCTCAAACCAACAAAAGGCCGGGTTGCCAGCGCCGCCATCTCATGGCTAAATGCGCCCCACAAGATTATTGATAATAATATCGACAAAGGTGAATCTGATGGTGGACAAGAAAAAAGACGACGCCGTGGTCGTGCCCACAGGCCTGCGCAAGGGCCTGACCAACTATGGCGACACCGGCTTTTCGCTCTTCCTACGCAAGGCGTTCATCAAGGGCGCCGGCTACACCGATGACGCGCTGGACCGTACCATCGTCGGCATCATCAACACCGGCAGCGGCTACAACCCCTGCCATGGTAACGCCCCGCAGCTGATCGAGGCGGTCAAGCGTGGTGTCATGCTCGCAGGCGGCCTTGCGATCGACTTCCCCACCATCTCCATTGGCGAAAGCTTCTCCACGCCGACCAGCATGTACCTGCGCAACCTGATGTCGATGGACACCGAGGAGATGATCCGCGCGCAGCCCATGGATGCCGTGGTGCTCATCGGCGGTTGCGACAAGACCGTACCGGCCCAGCTTATGGGCGCCGCCTCGGCGAACATCCCGACCGTGCAACTGATCACAGGCTCCATGCTCACCGGCGGCCATCGCGGCGTGCGCGTCGGCGCCTGCACCGACTGCCGTCGCTACTGGGGCCAGTACCGTGGGCAGGAAATCGACGAGGCGGAGATCGTCGAGGTCAACTCCAAGCTGGTCGCCAGCGTCGGCACCTGCTCGGTGATGGGTACCGCCAGCACCATGGCCTGCATCGGCGAAGCGCTGGGCATCGTCATGCCCGGCGGCGCGACGCCACCGGCCGTCACTTCCGACCGCATGCGCATCGCCGAACTCACCGGCAAGCAGGCCGTCGAGATGGCGCGCACCGGGCTCACCCCGGACAAGATCCTCACCCCCAAGGCCTTCGAGAACGCCCTGCGCGTGCTGCTCGCCATCGGCGGCTCCACCAACGGCATCGTGCACCTGACCGCCATCGCCGGGCGCATGGGGTATGACATCGACCTGGAAGCCTTCGACCGCATGAGCCGCGAAACGCCGGTGCTGGTCGATCTCAAGCCGTCCGGCCAGCACTACATGGAAGACCTGCACCGCGCCGGTGGCCTGCAGACGGTACTGCGCGAGCTGCGCCCGCTGCTGCACCTCGACGCGCTCACCGTCACCGGCCGCACACTCGGCGAAGAGCTCGATGACGTGCCAGCCTTTACCCAAGACGTGGTGCGCAGCGTGAAGGACCCGATCTACCCGTACGGCGGGATCGCCTTCCTGCGCGGCAGCCTCGCGCCCGAAGGCGCCATCATCAAGCAGTCGGCCGCCGACGCCACGCTCATGGAACACGAGGGTCGCGCCGTCGTCTTCGAGAACTCCGAAGACCTGGCCCTGCGCCTGGACGACCCGGACCTGGACGTGAACGCCGACGACATCCTGGTGCTCAAGAACATCGGCCCCATCGGCGCGCCCGGCATGCCGGAAGCCGGTTACCTGCCGATCCCGAAGAAGCTCGCCCGTGCCGGCGTCAAGGACATGGTGCGGATCTCCGACGGCCGCATGAGCGGTACCGCCGCCGGTACCATCGTCCTGCACGTAACGCCCGAGGCTGCGCTGGGAGGCCCGCTGGCTCTGGTGCAGAGCGGCGACCGCATCCGCCTGAGCGTATCGGAGCGCAGCATCGACCTGCTGGTGGCCGAAGACGAACTGGAACGCCGCCGTGCCGCCCTGGTGCTGCCGACTCCGAAAAACGCCGAGCGCGGCTACCGCAAGCTGTTCTTCGAGCAGATCACCCAGGCGGACAAGGGCTGCGATTTCGACTTCCTGCGCCCGCCGACCATGCAGGGACGGATCCCCACCCGCAACCACGACTGATACCAACACCCTATATGTGCGCCGGGCAGCCGGCGCATTTCCGCGCTCCCCACAATAACAATCGGAGTTTGCATGGAAAGTAATGCCCTCATCCTGACGGTCACTGCGTCATCGATCGTCGCGCTCCTGTTTCTGATCGTAAAACTCAAGTTCCAACCTTTCCTCGCGCTGATTCTGGTGAGCCTGGCCGCGGGCCTGGCCATCGGCATGGCGCCGCAGGACCTGCTGGCGTTCGTCGTCAAGTCCATGGGCGGAACCCTCGGCTTCGTCGCACTGATCATTGGCCTCGGTTCCATGTTCGGCGAGATGCTGCGCGTCTCCGGCGGCTCCGAACGGCTGGCCCTGACGCTGATCCACAAGTGCGGCGACCGCAGCGTGCCCTGGGCGCTGGGGCTGGTGGGCTTCCTGGTGTCGATCGCCGTGTTCATCGACGTCGCCATCGTCATCCTGGTGCCGCTGATCTACGGCATCGCCCGGCGTACCGGCAAGTCGCTGCTCTACTACGGCATCCCGCTGTGCGCAGGCTTGAGCGTGACCCACACCTTCCTGCCGCCCACGCCCGGCCCCATCGCGACCGCCAGCATCCTCGGCGCGGACCTGGGCTGGGTGATCATCTGGGGCGTGATAGCCGGCCTGCCGGCCATGGCTGTCGCCGGCCCGATATTTGGCAAGTTCATCTCCAACCGCATCTTCGTGCCTGTCCCCGAATACATGGTGCAGGGCGAAAGCAAGTTCGATGACCCGAGCAAGCTGCCGGCCTTCCGCGGCGTGGTCCTCGTCCTGTTGCTGCCGCTGGCGCTGATTCTCAGCAACACCACCGCCGAGATGCTACTGCCCGAAGGCAACCTGCTGCGTGACGTGCTGATGTTCGTCGGCAACCCCATCATCGCGCTGCTGCTGACCACGCTGCTGACCTTCTGGGTGTTCGGTCACAACCGTGGCTTCTCGGCCGACCAGCTGCAGAAGATCGCCACCAAGGCGCTGGAACCGGCGGGCATCATCATCCTGATCACCGGTGCAGGCGGCGTGTTCGGCAAGGTGCTGGTCGAGTCCGGGGTCGGCAAGATCCTCGCCGATGCGATGCAAGACATGAACATGCCACTGGTGCTGTTCGGGTTCACCACGGCGGCCATCATGCGCATCTCGCAAGGTTCGGGCACGGTGGCGATGATCACCGGCGCGAGCCTGACCGCCCCGGTGGCCCAACTGCTGGGCGCCAGCCCGCAGATGCTCGCCCTGTGCACCATCGCGATCGCCTGCGGCGGCGCCGCCTTCTCCCACGTCAACGACTCGGGCTTCTGGATGGCCAACCGCTACTTCGGCATGAGCGTGTCCGATACGCTCAAGTCGTGGACGGTGATGAAGACCATCGTGGGGCTGACCGGTCTGGCGATCTGCCTGGTGATCAGCCTGTTCATCCAGTAACGCAGCGCAGACGCGACAAAAAAGAGGCGCCTTTTACGGCGCCTCTTTTCGTTTCACTTGCCTGCGCCAAGCCCGGCCGCGCGTCGCCACCACCAGGGCCCGTCGCTTAATCTCAGGAGCCAGGGCTCCAAGCGGTCATCAAGTGGTCGATGGCACCCTCAATGACCGACTGCGGAACACCGTCGCGCGCCATCGGCGAAATGCCCAGTAGAAACCCCTCGAAGACCGCGGCAAGTGCTGACGCGTCGGTGCCTTCAGGCAAATCACCTCGCTCGATACCGCGAGCGATGCAGGAGAGAAGACCAGCACGTGTGCGGGCACGTGCCACACGCAACGGTTCCAGAACGTTGGAATCATCGGTCGCACATGTACCTAGGATTCCGAGTGCCACCATGCAACCTTTCGGATTGCCCTCGTCGCACTGCATGCGCGCCGAGCGTTTGAGTGTGGTGACAATAGCCTCTCTTGGCTCGAGCGCCTGGTCGAAAAGCGGGTCAGTCACCCGCCCGTGCGTATCCATGTAGCGTGCTACCACTTCCTTGAACAACCCTTCTTTCGAGCCGAAAGCGGCATAAAAGCTGGGCGCGGTTATACCGCCGCCAATGTGCGCTTTCAGCTGGCTCAGCGACGTGGCGTCGTAGCCGTACCGCCAGAACAACTGCATTGCCTCGTCGACTGCTTGCGCCCGGTCAAACGAGCGGGGACGTCCCATCTGCGCCATATACAGGCCTCCTGCAAACCTGAATCTATACTAATCGATACAAAAGTCATTGACCACGAGCAAGAACGCTGATTGGATATATACCGATCGATACATATCCCGAGGACGCTGAAGTGGCGAAGATGGATGACAACGCAGAACACCTACCCCTTGCAGCCTTATTGGCGCTGGCGATGACAGGATTCATCTGCATCATGACCGAAACGCTGCCAGCAGGGCTTCTTCCCGAAATCAGTAACGGACTCGGCGTCTCGCCAGCACTGGCGGGGCAAACGATAACGGCCTATGCCGTGGGATCGATGGTAGCCGCCATACCCCTCACGATAGCGACGCAAGGCTGGCGCCGCCGCCGGGTGCTGATCGCGACGATCTTGGGATTTCTGTTCTTCAACACGCTGACTGCCCTGTCATCTAGCTATGCGCTGACCCTCGTCGCTCGGTTCTCAGCCGGCGCGGCGGCTGGCCTCGCCTGGAGCCTGCTGGCCGGTTATGCCCGGCGCATGGTGACGCCGTCCCTTCAAGGGCGAGCAATGGCTGTGGCGATGGTCGGTACACCTATCGCTCTGTCGCTAGGCGTACCGCTTGGGACATGGTTGGGCAACCTCCTGGGATGGCGGTTGGCGTTTGGCGTGATGTCGGTACTGACTGTGATGCTGATCGTATGGGTGCTGGTGAAGGTTCCAGACTACCCAGGCCAGCCCAAGGGGCAGCAGCTGCCTATTCGTCAGGTGTTCAACACACCAGGTATCGGCCTCATCTTGGCCGTAGTGTTCACTTGGATGCTGGCGCACAACATTCTCTACACCTACATCGCGCCTTTCGCGGCGCAAGCCGGACTTGGCCACCGCGTTGATATGGTACTGCTGGTGTTCGGTTTCGCATCCTTGATCGGTATCTGGGTCATCGGCCGCGTCGTGGACCGAAACCTGCGCGGCGCCGTACTGGTAAGCCTTGCAGTGTTCGCTCTGAGTGCACTCCTGATGGGCCTGCGCAGTCACTCCGCTGCGGCGCAATATGTAAGCGTTTTCGTGTGGGGACTAACGTTCGGCGGTGCGGCCACGCTGCTGCAGACCGCATTGGCGGATACCGCAGGTGCCGGGGCCGACGCGGCGCTTTCAATGAACGTGGTTACCTGGAATGGCGCGATTGCAGGCGGCGGCATTCTGGGCGGCATCCTGCTCGAGACCCAGGGCGCCAATTCGCTGGCCTGGGCCGCATTCGTGCTGCTGTTGATCGCGTTTTCCATTGCGTCGGCTGCTCGCCGCCACGGTTTCCCGGACGGTGGGCGATCGGTCGGATTGGCCGTTACCAGCCACTGACGGAATCCGTATCAATCGAAACCTGAAGAGATATCCAACATGACAATCGCAAATACTAAAACCGTCCTGGTACTGGGTGGCAGCCGAGGTATTGGATCTGCCATCGTGCGGCGCCTTGCCCACGACGGTGCCCACGTCACGTTTACCTATGCTCGCTCTGAGGAGCGTGCTGCAGCTCTCGCAACGGAGGTTGGCGGCAAGGCGTTACAGCTGGACAGTGGTGACCGTACGGCGTTGATCTCAGCGATCGAAGGCATGGGCGCCTTGGACGCACTTGTGGTAAATGCCGGCGTCCTTCACGGTGGTGAGGCCTTGGCAATGGATCCCGACGAGATCGACAGCCTCTTCCGTATCAATATCAATGCCCCGTACCACGCCGCCGTTGCGGCCGCTCGACACATGCCAGAGGGGGGCAGGATCGTCTTTATCGGTTCGACAAACGCCGACCGAACGCCGATGCCAGGGCTCGCTGCCTATGGTGCAAGCAAGGCTGCCCTCAAAGGTATGGCAAAAGGCCTCGCCAGGGATTTCGGCGAGCGCGGGATCACGGTAAACGTGGTTCAGCCTGGCCCAACCGACACCGAAATGAACCCCGCCGACGGAGAGCTACGAGACGTCATGCACAGCTTCATGGCGATAAAGCGCCATGCGAAAGGCACCGAAGTGGCCGCGTTGGTCGCCTGGCTCATAGGCCCGGAAGCCTCGATGGTGACGGGTGCCGCCTTGACCATTGATGGCGGTTTTTCGGCGTAGGATTATGCAACGTGGAACGACCAATGGAATTGGAACGGTAGCTGCCCCTCGGGACGGGCAGCTTCGTGCTTCTGTTTCACATCCAGACAGCGTTGAGCCGAATGACCCGTGGAGCTGAAGCCCAGTGCCGCCGTTTTTACTCCGCCAGCTTCGCGATCACCTTGATCTCGAACTGGAAGCCGTAGAGCCAGGTCACTCCGACGGCGGTCACCGTTGGGTGCGGCGCCTCGCCCCAAAACTCGGACACCACCTTCCAGGCTCGCTCGAAGATCGCCTCGGGGTCGACTATGAAGACGGTCACGTCGACCACATCGTCGAAGGTGCAGCCCGCCGCTTTCAGGATCGCGTTCAGGTTCTCGAACGCGAGCCGGACCTGCGCCTCCAGCTCAGGCTCGGGCGAGCCATCCTCGCGGCTGCCGACCTGCCCGGACACGAACAGCAAGCCGTTGGCACGAACAGCCGGCGAATAACGATTGATTTCGTAGAGCGCCTGGCGCCCGTCTGGGAACACCACGTCTCGCTTGGCCATGGGAACAACCTCCATCGGTGGGCCGTGCGGCCCGTGAGTTGACGATGGAAGGACTGTAGGCCCACCGCCCCACTGGATAAACTCGCAAGCTCAACCAGCACTGTTTGCAAATCCCAAACAATCAGCCCGACAGGAGCCGCGATGGACCGTTTCGATGCGATGCAGGCCTTCGCCCGTGTGGTGGAAACCGGCAGCTTCACCAAGGCGGCCGAGACCCTGCACATGAGCAAGACCAGCGTCACCCAGCTGATCCAGCAGCTGGAAGCACGCCTGCGTGTCCGCCTGCTCAACCGCACCACGCGCAAGGTCAACGTCACCGCCGACGGCGCCGCCTACTACGAACGCGTGGTGCGCCTGCTGGCCGACATGGACGATGCCGAGACCAGCCTGTCCAGCGCGTCCGCCGCGCCCAGGGGCCGGCTGCGGGTGGACGTGCCCAGCCCGTTCGCGCGCATGATCCTGGTGCCGGCGCTGCCGGCCTTCCACGCCCGCTACCCCGACATCCAGCTCGACATGGGCGTGAGCGACCGCCGGGTCGACCTGATCGGCGAGAACGTCGACTGCGTGGTGCGCGGCGGGGAAATCACCGACCAGTCGCTGGTGGCCCGCCACGTCGGCGACCTGCGCCTGGGCGTCTACGCCGCGCCGAGCTACCTGGAGCGCGCCGGCACGCCCCGGCATCCGCGCGAGCTGGAAGACACCCACCACCGCATCGTCGGCTTCCTCTGGGCGCGCTCCGGCAAGGTCTTCCCCTACGCTATGCATGGCCAGGACGAACGCGTCGAAGTGCTGGGCCGCTACGTACTCGCCGTCGACGACGGAAACGCCTACCTCGCCGCGGGTCTCGCCGGCCTCGGCATCCTCTGGCTGCCGGACTACATGGCCCGAGAGCAACTGGCTCGGGGCGAACTGGTGCCGCTGTTCGAAGACTGGCAACTGGACCCGATGCCCATGTACGTGGCCTACCCGCCGAACCGGCACGTCAGCGCCAAGCTGCGGGTATTCATCGACTGGATCGTCGAGCTGATGGGCGAGCACGGGCCCGTGCTCGATCGGCGGGGTTCATGAGCGGGCCGGATGCGGCAAGGGCTTGGCGGTGCGAAGAGCTTCGGCTAGTGACTAGAGCTGGCCGGCAGCAAGCGGCCAGAAGCGACATATCGCCCTGGCCACGGCCTGCTGCAAAGCGCGCCAGTCCTCCGCCCCGCCACGCACGGAGTGCGTTTGCCTAGCGGCGAGACTCCTGACGCAACAGCTCCTTGAGTTCGGCGATTTCGCCGCGCAGCGAGCGGACCTCGTCGTGCAGATCGGTTTCGATGTGATCCCGCGCCGCATCGATACTCGACTGCGTGGCTTCGCGGTCTGCCTCGGTCACCGTCTGCATGGCATTGACGATGATCGCGATGAAGAGGTTCAGCATGGTGAAGGTGGCGATCAGGATGAACGGGATGAAGAACACCCAGGCGTAGGGGAAGACCTCCATCACCGGCCGCACGATACCCATCGACCAGCTTTCCAGCGTCATGACCTGGAACAGCGTGTACACCGAACGCCCGAGGGTGCCGAACCACTCGGGGAATTCGGCCGAGAACAACCCGGTCGCGATCACCGCCGACACGTAAAACACCAGCCCCAGCACCATCGCAATCGAACCCAGACCGGGGATCGCGGACAACAACGCACTGACCACGCGGCGCATCGACGGCACCATGGTCACCATTCGCATCACCCGCAGCACACGCAGCGCTCGCAAGATGCTGAGCTGGCCACTGGCGGGCACCAGGGCGATGGCGACGACTGCGAAGTCGAACAGACTCCAGGGATCGCGGAAGAACCCAGCCCGATGCACGTAGATGCGCGCAGTGATTTCGGCCACGAAGACCGCCAGGATGATCGTATCGAGCAGATGAAGCATCCCGCCCCAGCGATCGACCACCGAAGCGGAGGTCTGCATGCCGAGGATGACCGCATTGATTACGATCAACAGCAAAATGGTCCGCTGAACGGCCGGCCGTTCGATGAATTGTCCCAGCCGACTTCGCATACCCGTGTCTGGCTTTACTACCTGCATGATGCCTACCTGTTTCTAACTGATCGTTGCCCCGGCGCCGCACGGCTTGCCGCCCGCGCACCGAATTACTCGCGGGCGCGAGTATGGCGTTGCGGGGCGGACGGGGGAAGAGATGGCGCTTGGTGGGCAGAGCGTCTGCCATGAGCCTTAACCGTGCCTGGCGAAGGATGAGATGTACGCTCTGAGTGGAGTATCAACGGGCCCGGACGGCCCGGGCGGCAGGCTCGTCGGGCTCATGGCCAGCCGGACATGACTGATCTCCCGGCGTTTCCGAACGAGCTGGTGCAAGCGGATCAGAATTACTTTGACTTACAAAGGGGAACAGATTGCGTTGCCCCCTTTCGCTCGTCCTGTGTGTTCGTTAGCCGAACGACTTCTTTGTCTCCCTCCGGGCAGGAGAACCCCGCTCTAGAACCAAGTCAACTCACCTACCGATCGATAGCCCAACGCCATCATCGTCGGTGTACCATTGCCCGGCATCGCATGGAAAGGACGCCGAGATGGAGCTTTCGCTCATCATTGCCGTGATCACGGCATTCGTATTGCTGATCAAGCACTCCAAGGCCAAGGGCCGTGAGGAAAGGCCGTACCCATGGCGCTATCGGTCAGACGGACGCCCTTTCCCGTAAATAAATCTGCCCCCTTCTCTGTTGTCCCCCCCTTCTCTCTTTGCCTCTGTCTCCCGGCAGCCCAAGGTTCGCCGGACGCAACGGACAGACTGCATTCCGGCTTTGAGGTATCGGGTGGGACTCTCGATAAGGAAAGGCCTTCGTTATTCAAGACGCCCGAAATGACCTCAAACAGCCGCCCTTCTCTTCGCTACCACCTTCCCGTCGCGCTCGTCGCCGCCGCCCTGTCATCCGCCTGCAGCAGCCTGTCGAGCCCCGCTCCGTCTGGCCCTCATCCAGGACTTGCAGTCTTTAACCAAGCGATCAACCAGCCGGTCAGACCGGACACCATCGTGCGGGAGGGCGACAAGGTGTCCTATCTGGCCGCGACCTCTCCCGAGGCCCCGGTGCTGGCCCGGTTCGAGATTGCATGTAATGGGACCTCGGCGAGCATGTTCTATCGGACGGACAGGGGAATGATGCCGTTCAGCCACTCCCCAACCTCGACCAGGCTACCGAGACTGCAGTTCGAGCAGTTGCAACAGAGCGACCAGTTAAAAAGCGTCTGCGAGCAACGACCGGTTCCTGACTGGCGTGTTCTGGACACTGCTGAAGGCAAGGACTGGCTCCTCATCGACCTCAGGAGTGTGCGAGTCGAAGACGGAGTCCTGAAGGCGTGGACCGGCAAGCACTATTATCGCCAGCAGCTCAACGGCGCTAATCGGGAACTGATCTCCCAGGAGCGAGAGCGCCTGGCGATAAGCTGTGACGAACAGACCCTCAAGGTCGCGAGCCATTTCACTCTCGATGTCGCATCAAGGGTGCTCAATGGCTGGGTAAGACCCGAGGACGATTTCAAACCCGTCAAGGAGGCGACTCCCGACCACCAGAGGTTGTACGAGGCGATCTGCAAAGGTGGCGAGGCCTTGTCGGCGCTGCCTTCGTTCGAACCGCGTACCTCGCGGCCCATTCTCATCACCTCCCCTCGGGTCTCACCTCAAGTCATCGCCGACATCGAGACACTTGGCCTGCAGGCCCCAAGGCTGAACTTGAAGAAGGTCAACTATCGATACGACGCTGCGTTATTCAACGGTGCGCGGTTCGATGGCAGAGCGAAAACAGACCTTATCAGTGTCGATGAAGCGTCCGGCCAGGTACTGGTGCAACCCACAGAGAACATCACTGATCCGCAGGTTCGCTTAACTTTCAGAGGGCTGTTCGAACTGGCTCGGACTTCCATCGATCGAAAGACCGGAAAAGAAGTCGAACTCAGCACTGTTACGGCCGTGAGATTTACCGGCAATTGGCAGGATTTGCCGCCCAATAGCGAAGTTGCCTATACCCTGACTCGTACCCAAAACACCCTGGAAGGGCCCAGGAGTCAGGGAAGCACCGTGACGTGCAAGATCGGCGAAGAAGGGCCTGCAAGCCGATACAACGCTGGACTGCAGGGCACGGCTAAGCCAATCAACTGCATCAAGATGAAAACACGGAAAATGGAATGGTCCGAGCGATTCATCTTCTTGAACGACTACGGAGTCTTCCTGCATACGTTTGAGAACAGCGTCTTGGGCAGATGGGCTTGGTATATCGAATCGGTCGAATAACGTGCCACGACCCCCATGCCGCTCGATGAGCGGCATGCGGCCTCTACCTGTCCCGCCTTACTTCTGGTTGAAGCTCTGAATCAGGTTGGAATAGGCCGGCAAGTGGCCGCCCAGGATGCCGCCGAAGCCCTCCACATCGTTACGCCAGTCACGATGCAATTCGCCACCGACGCTGAACCAGTTGACCAGTTGCGCACCAGCATGGGCCATGCGCGCCAGCGCCGCGTCGCGCACGGCGGTGTTGAAGGTGCCGGAGGCATCCGTCACCACGAAGACGTCATAACCCGCCTCCAACGCCGAGAGCGTCGGGAACGCCACGCAGACGTCGGTCACCACCCCGGCGATGATCAATTGCTTGCGCCCGGTGGCCTTGATCGCGTCGACGAAATCCTCGTTATCCCAGGCGTTGATCTGCCCCGGACGCGCGATATAGGGGGCATCGGGGAACATCGCCTTGAGCTCAGGAACCATCGGACCATTGGGGCCCTCCTCGAAGCTGGTGGTGAGAATGGTAGGCAGCTTGAAGAACTTGGCGATATCGGCGAGCGCCAGCACGTTGTTCTTGAACTCGTCCGGCGAGTAGTCGCGCACCAGCGAAAGCAGACCCGCCTGATGGTCGATCAACAAAACGACGGCGTCGTCCTTGTCCAGACGCTTGTATGTGAATGCCATGCAAAAAGCTCCTATTCGAGTGAGGACCTGGGGCGCGGGAATCCGCTTCACCCCGATGGAGTCCTCATCGTAGTTACCGATAGCCCGGGCAATCGACCACGCGGGAGGAAAATAGCTTTTCGATAAAATCGAACAGACGCTCATCCGTCCAGGCATTACCCTCATGACGTCGAATCAGGAAGCCAGACATGAAGCTCGATCTACAGGAAATCGAAACCTATCTGCGCGTGGTGGAACTGGGCGGGGTCAGCCGGGCGGCAGAAGACCTGGCATTGTCGAAATCCGTGGTGAGCAAGCGCCTGAGCGATCTCGAGCAACGCCTGGGCGCCAAGCTGCTGCACCGCTCGACACGCAAGGTCGCGCCAACCGACAGTGGCATGGCCTTCTACACCCAGGCCAAGGAAGCGCTCTTCAATCTGGGCGAAGCGGCAGAAGCCGCCGCCTTCAACGACAGCGGCCTGTGCGGGCGTTTACACGTACTGGCGCCGATGAGTTTCGGTACGTTGTGGCTGGCGCCATTGATCGCCGAATTCATGCGCCAGCACCCTCGACTGGAAATCAGCCTACACTTGGAAGACCGGATCAGCGACTTCGAACGCGAGGGCTATGACCTCTGCGTGCGTATTTCACGCATTGGCGATAGCGCCCTCATCGCCCGCAAGCTGGCCAGCAGTGCACGGATACTCTGCGCCAGCCCCGACTATCTACAACAGCGCGGAGCCCCCGAAAATATCGAGGCGCTACGCGGGCACGAGTGCATCGGTTACAGCAACGTTTCTTCCCGACAGTTCTGGTCATTCGAGAACACCGACGAGCAGGGCGAACTGGCGAATGTAGCCCCACGGGGGCGCTTCTCCAGCAACAACGGCGAAGTGATGCGCGAAGTGGTGCTGGCTGGCCTGGGCCTGGCACTGCTACCCAGCTTTCTCGTCCACCACCATCTCAAAGCCGGCTCGCTGATCGAGGTGTTGCCCCACGCACGCCCCAAGCCCTACTCCATCTACGCCATGTACCCGCGCTCCAGCCGAGCCTCACGCAAGGTCGCGGCCCTGTGCGACTTTCTGCAGCAACGCCTAGTCGAACCGCCTTGGGAACAGCACTGACATCTGGGCGAAACGGGCCGGTTCGTCACCAACACACGTGAACCGGTTGAGTACCCAGGCGTCTCAGCCTGACGATCTGGTCGACGTCCTCGGACGCCGCGACTCCAGGTATTGCTCGCCTAGCAAGACAACCAATCCGCTCAGTACGATGATGAAGGTGCCGATGCAGCTCCACAGATTCGGCAGCTCGGAAAAAAGCAGGTAGCCCAGCAGGCTCGCGCCGACGATTTGCAGGTAAGTGAACGGTGCGACGAACGGTGCAGGGGCCACCTCGAAGGCACGCACCAGGCAGTAGTGCCCGCAACCACCGAGGATCCCCATGCTGACCAGCAACCCAACATGTACCAGGCTGTCCGGCGACTGCCAGAAGAATGGCAGCATCAGGCTCGTCAACACGAACCCGGCGGCGGCCATGTACGTGTTGGACGTTTCCGGCGTGTCGTGACTGGCGAGCTTGCGCGACAAGATCTGCGTAAGCGCTGAGGTGCAAGCACTCAGGAGCACCAGTAACACGGCAGGATGAAAGGCATCGCCACCCGGCTGGATGACGAACAGCGCCCCAGCGAACCCACTGATTGCCGCGACTGTCTTCAGCAGGCCTACCGTCTCGCCCAGCATGATGGGTGACAGTACTAGGACCACCATAGGCGCCGTGAAACTCACCGCCGCCGCGGTCCCCACCGGCACGTACTGCAGCGCACAGAACATCAGGAAGGAGGTGAGGCAGAACAGCAACGACCGCACGATTTGCAACCAGGGGCGCCGAGAGCGAAACAGCGCCTTCCCTTTGCGCGGCGCGAATACCACAAGCATGAACACCACATGGCCGAAGTAGCGGCACCAGAGCAACTGAATGACCGGGTAGAACAGGCCGAGGTACTTAACTTCCGCGTTCAGTAGAGGAATCAGAATCGCCGCCGCCAGCATGAATGCCACCGCTGTCACGAACGGGCTGCGCTTCGGATCCAGCTGCTCCTCGAGGGCTTCATCTTCCCGCGCCGCCAACATCAGGTGCTCCCTTGATCAGCTTGTTGTTGTCAGCCATGTTCCGCATCGGACTACCAACGCAGGCTCCATGTTCGAACGGATGTAGATGGCCGATCAACTGAGGTGTATCGCAGCTTACTCCTATCAGTTGCCAGCTCGGCCGGAGAACGTGCCTTTTGACCGCAGGCGTCACCGTCTGCAATCGGCCGAAACAGGCACTAGTCACCATCAGGATCCGGCACCTCCTCTCCAACCGCGGCCCCGCCCACTCCACGAACGCCCTCACCCGCGGCGAAAGCTGCAACGAATGCGGATAGACCAGCTGGATCGGCAGGTCCCCCGGCTCGAACTCCCTGAGTATCCTGACCAGCCGCCCATCGGCCAGTTCGTCCGCCACCTGATAGTGCATCAGGCGCGTAACGCCCAGGCCTTGCACGCAGGCCAGGCTGGCGGCGCGGATCTGGTTGCACATCAGCCGCGGCGCAATAGGTTCGGCGAGTTCCTTGCCGTCGTGGCGGTAGTACCAGTGCCGACCTTGGGAGGCGAGCGTGATGCAGGCGTGGTCGCGCAGCGCCGCCGGGCTGTCGATGGCCGGGGCGGTGCGCAGGTAGTCGGGCCTTGCGCAGGTCACGAGTCGGGTGACTTAAACGAGCTCCGACTCACCCATGGACACCTCGGCTACGCGGCGGAGCCGGCGGGCATCTTTGGCGGGCGGTAGGCCGAACATGCGCGCGTAAGCTCGGCTGAATTGCGATGGGCTTTCGTAGCCCACCCGATACCCAGCGCTCGCCGCGTCCACCGCCTCGGTGGCCATGAGCCGTCGCGCTTCCTGCAGCCGCAATTCAGTCCGGAACTCCAGCGGGCTCATGGCCGTGATCGCCTTGAAATGCGCATGGAAGGTGGAGCGGCTCATGCCGGCGATATCGGCCATGCTGTCGATGCGGCAGGGTTCGGTGTAATGACTCCGCAGCCAGGAAATGGCCTTGGCGATCTGGTTCAGGCGGCTGTCGGCTTGGGCCATCTGCCGGATGATGCCGTTGCCGCTCCCGGTCAGCAGCCTGTAAAGCATTTCGCGAACCACCAGCGGCGCCAGCGCCTCGATGTCGCCTGGCGTGTCGAGCAACCCGACAAGCCGAACCGCGGCATCCAGCAATTCGGGACTCGTCTCGTTGAGCGCGATGCCTGCAGACGGGACGTTGTCATCGCTCGACTGGCAGGGGTAGCGCAGAGCGAGGTCGCTCAGCACGGTCATGTCCAGATCCAGCACCAGGCACAGATAGGGCGCGTCCCGACTGGCCTCGATGACCGACCCCATTACCGGCAGATCCACCGACGCCACCAGGTAGGTAGCCGCGTCATAGACATAGGCCGTGGTGCCCAGCATGACGCGCTTGCCTCCTTGGACGACGAGGCAAAGAGTTGGCTCGTAGACGACGGGCATCGGAATCGTCGGCTGGCCTGATCGCGCCAGGCTTACACCCGGAAGCGGCGTGCGATGCAGGCCATCCGTCTGGACGTGACGTTTGATGAGGTCGACGAGCTTTTCCAGCGGGTCCATGCCCCTCCTCCGAGGTCGGTACGTAAACGATTCGGCGCCGACCGCTTAGATGATCGAGCAAGGACCGAGGACAATCCGACTACGGGCGGGTGCTCACTCGTAGGCAGACTTATTCCCACAGCATCTGATAGCAACGTTGTGAGGAACCCATCATGCCCGCTTTCCCAGCCTCCAACCACTACCGCCGCTCCGGACGATCCGGCATGCGCGGCATACTGGCCGGCCTGTCGCTCATCGTCTCGAACACCCTGATGAACACCGCGACGGCGGCAGGCGCGTCGTCATGCCCAACGGCCGGTCCAGGCCAGATCGGCGATCTGCACAGCGAGTGGATTCTGGTCGGCTGGGAGAAGCATCCCGGTGACGGGCCGTTCGATTTCCGCGCCAAGCTCGGCAAGTTCTATGACTTCACGGGGCCGAACGTGGTGCTCTACGACGATTTCGAACCCCAGCACCGCGTAGCACGCAGTGCGTCCGAATACGGCACTTTCTGGACAGCGCCCTTCACGGCCATGAGGTCCGCCCGACATCGCGTCATGGACGGGCCGGACGTCATCGCCGGCAGCGACCTCGCGACTTCCACCCTGGAGTTCGCCGCGCGCCTCGAAGCCGCAGACAGGGCCATCACCGGCATCAGAACCCGTTCCTCCCTGGTGTGGCAGTGCACGGCACAGGGCTGGAAGATCGTTCGCGAGCACAACTCCACGAGGCGCGTCGATCAGGACGAAATCGATTCGCTTATTCCCGGCTAACCACCGAACGCCCCCGATACCAAGAGGACTTCCAGCATGTACACATCGACCTTTCGTACTCTCCGTTCAGCCAGCCTGGCAGCCATGCTGGCGCTCGGCGGCGCGCTGTTGCCACACATGGCCAGCGCGGCTTCACAAAACGATGTCGAGGCACGCAACAAACAGATCGTCACCGAGGCATTCGATCGTTGGGCTGCCGGCGGGACCACGTTTTTCACCGACGTGCTGGCGCCGGACGCCACCTGGACGATCAAGGGCTCGGGCCCCAGTGCGGGAGTATTTCGAGGTGTCGAACCCTTTGTCGAACAGGCCGTTCGACCCTTCGTGTCGCGGTTATCGACCCCCGTAAGGCCGGTCAGCAAACAGGTGTGGGCCGATGGCGATCATGTCGTCATCCAATGGGACGGCGCCGGCATCGCGCGGGACGGGCAACCCTACAACAACAGCTATGCCTGGATCTTTCACATGCGCGACGGCAAGGCCGTCGAGGTAACCGCCTTTCTCGATCTCGAACCCTACGACGACGTATTGCGGCGCATTCCTGCACCAACGGGAGAGTGAACAACCGAGCCGGGTGTCGCCTCGCAGCCAGGGCAGGCGAAGCCCTCCCAACCGAACCAGCGAATTGGAGAACGACATGATTTACCGATCCGCCATCATGAGCGGCCTGATATTCGGCTCTCTTTATCTGTTGAACTCACCGGTGGTGCTCGGATCGAGTCAAGCCGGCACCCCCGGCGACTCCAGACAACACTCAACGGAGAACAGCATGGCGCAGCACCCCTATGTCGGCATGTGGGTCACCGATGACGGCCAGATCCGTCACGAACTCCTGCCCAATGGTCGCTATGACGAGGCACGTGGCGCCCGAAAGAGCGCCTACCAGGGTCGCTACGAAGTCAGTGGCAACCACATCGACTATTGGGACGACACGGGCTTTACTGCCGATGGCGAGTTCGTTGACCGGAACACGCTCCACCATGGCGGGATGATCTTTCGTCGCCAATGACGGGCAATTGCAGAGAGGCGTCAAGCCACGGCCTGTTATGGCCAACCCCGACGCTATCCCCAGCTGGATCAGGCGTGACCGTCATGATTGCGGACACGCCAACCCCCACGGCTCTTTCTCTCACCGAGAGCCATAACGATCGGAGGGTTCATTAGGTTGGCAAATCCATGGATGAGAAATCCTGGACCAGGCGATCATTGGCAAGCTCATCCGCTTCCTGGTAACGCACCAATCACGCAATGCTCAGATTTGCAGGAAAACGATAGTTATCGACATATGATAAGGCAAAGCGATTTTCGCTCTGGTCGCATCCGCAGCTAGTACTGAGTTGAAATAGACAAAGACCCGAACCGGCCATGGTTAGTTTGCTCTTGGAACTCCCGGGTTTGCCACACATTCGAAAGCGTAAGTTGCCAACGACCCCACAAAAGAGCTAGACCCACCTGCACATCTGCCACCAAATCTTTACGATCCACTGAGTGGCTATCTCGGAAAGTGTTGCCATCCAAAAGCATGTTATGCGCCATATACCGCCCCTCTATATTGCCATAGGCAACCCAGCTGAAACCGTCACTCGCCTGGAATAATGGGGCTCCCCCAGAGGGCGGACCAATCGAAGCGTGATCGAGACTTTGTGGAAGATTATGACCTAACCGCATGCCAGCACCCGTTGAGAGATAGGTATATAAATTGCCGACGGCGCCTCCGTAACTCGGCCCAAACTCCAACTCCATGCCGCGAAATTGCTTTTGATGCCACCAGCGCCTTGTGTAGCCTAGATTCGCAAATGGCTCGTTGCTCAACTGGTGGCTCCAACCTTGTGGGATAGGGCTGTCAATTAATTCATGAACGCCTCGCTGGAGCCTTTCTCCGCCGGTGGCCGGTCCTACCAAGCCGAGGTCGAGCGTAAACGTACTAGTCGTCCGGTAACCAACCAGCTGTTCCTCCGCATACAGGGTAATCCCTCCAAAAATCAAGCCCGCATAGGGGCGATCATCAACCTGAAGCCCGGCTTGCTCAATATCCTCCGGTGTGAACATCTGGTGGCCGAATCTATAACTGACATAACCACTAAGGTCTTCTGGTTTCCAGCCAGGTACGGCGCTTGCTAGAGCTTGTGTCCAATGTTCACGATCAGGTTCAAAGGTCCAAGACGCTTCTATGCCATTTGTGTAGTGGTCGTCGTCCCCGCTTGGAAAGGCATCGTTATCGACTTTGAAAGTCAGCACTTCTGCACTTGTAAAAGCAGGAGCGGCCAGTAGCGAAAGCAGTGGTAGGATTTTTAGAAATTTTGCAATCACCCGACAGGGCTGACTCCAGCGGGCTCTAAAGCGCTGCCAGCGGTCATCTAGCCGCGCGAGACCTACTTCGCGTAAAAACCTCCTCATTACTGTATCTCCTGTCCAAACTCCGGGACTACCACGGGTGATAGGTTTTTCGGAAATTACCCCTCGGAGCGCAGAAAGTTATGGGCTCGTACTTCCATCCAGCGACGAACCGTTGCACCGTTAACACAGTCACGTGACTTATTTCGTTGGGACCAACCAAGTGAGCGGCGAACCTCGTTTCCTAACACACGCTGAAGACAGTCAGGTTTGGCAGAAACCACTAGGCCATACCAAGTTCATCACCGCCCTTTGGGGGATGTGCCTCTTTGAATTTGGTCTTCGGAATAGCGAGACCGTGTACTGGCATAGTGCGCCATTCCATATCAGGCACAAGGGCCACACGATACGACCACCGACCACCGCGCGATACGCGAATCGAGCGCCTCACAACATTGCACTGGCGCAGCAATCCGAGCGTATCTGGAGATCGCCTATGTTTCGGCGGCATTGCCTGCCCCTGATTGCTCCTGCCGATTATCGACTCTCAGCCCGAGCTGCCATCCCAGATATGCCCACGACAATGCACAGCATGCTCCGACAAGCGCGGACAGCCCGGCGCCCTGCGCTAGCATATCCAGCAGGCTTTTAGCCCAGCCGCTGACTGCATCACCGCCGCGATACACTACTGTGTCGATGAAGTTCTTGGCCTTGTACTTACTCTCAGCGTCCAGCGGTGCAAACAGCATTTCCCTTCCCGGCCGAACGAACGCGTACTCGCCGATGCGCCGCACGATCATCAACGTCGCGAGCAGAGCGAACCCGGGCGCCAGCGCAAGGCCGACAAAGCCAATGCACAGGAGTAAAGGCACCATCGCCAACAATCCTCGCACCCCTACCTTCGGCGCGATTCTTCCAGTAATGAACAGCTGCGATACCAGCGCACCCGCCTGCACGACGAAATCGATGGTGCCGAAAACGCGGACCTGCGCCTCGCGGTCAGGAAAGTGCTCAGCCACCAGACGAGCTTGTTCGAAGTAGAGAAAGGTGGTGACCGTTGCAAGTAGCACCACGAATCCGGCGATTCCTAATAGGTATGGAGATCTGAGTACCGCAGTCATGCCGCTGAAGGGATTCCCAGGCAGTGGGCGCCGGGGGCTTTCCGTCGGAGCCGAGCCGGGGCGGCCCGCCCCGCCCTCTTGGCGCCAGCGCATCAATGCTCGTTTCAATACCAGCGTGACACCTAGCAACAAGGCGGCCAGCAACATCAGCCCCGGCGCACCAATTGAGCCGATCAACACCGCACTCAGGGCCGGCCCGAGCAAGCCGCCAACGCTGGCGCCCGCCGCGATAAAGGCAAAAAGCCGTTTGGCTTGCTCGCTGTCAAACACGTCCGCCATCAGGCTCCATGCCACGGATACGACGAACAGGTTGTAGACCGATATCCAAACGTAGAAGACGCGGGCAAGCCACGTGCTATCTGGCATGAACTGGAACAGCTCAACAAATGCCAGCAGATTGATTCCGAAGAAGCCGTACACCCAGTCGATGAAGCGCAAGCGCGGTACCCGTGAACTCAGCCAGGCGAACAGCGGAACGGCCACCAGCATGGCCAGGAAGGTAAGAGTGAACAGCCATTGCAGATTCTCGACCCCCGCCGCGATGCCCATTGATTCGCGTATCGGCCGCAGCATGAAGTAGCCAGCAAAGAGACAGAGGAACAGCAGGAACCCGAATAGCGCCGGGCGCAGTTCATTATTACGGGCGTTGAGGATCTTGCCCCACCGGTGCGAATAAGAAAGGATGCTCATGGAAGCTCCAAGTAGACGGTAACCGCCCAAAAGCCAGGCGCGGACATGACTCCCGCGCCGCCAGGGGCATCAGGGATATCTCACACCGGTGAGCTGCTCAGAGAGGCCCCAAAGCCGTTCGGCATCTGCCTCGTTGGTTGCGGCGGGAGGCGTATCGGCAAAGCCCAACGGTCCGCGCTTCTGCTCCTCGCCAGTCGGGCCATAATAGGCGCCGCCCATAGCCTCTGGAGCAGTCGCAGCGTAGAGCGTGGACAAAGCCCCTTGCGCGGCAGAATGGTATTTGTCTCGATCCAGTGCCCATCGCTTTCCGAACTCGCTGTCAAGACCGGGACCGCGCGCGATCAGCTCGGTTACGGCTACGCCGGGATGTGCGGCGATGCTGCGAATCCCCCAGCCTGCTGCATCGCTGCGTTCTTGCAACGCAAACGCCCAATGCAGGATGGCAAGTTTTGATTGGGCGTACGCGCCGAACGGGTTGTACGCCTGCTCGCTCTGCAGGTCATCGAAATTCATAACCCCGCGCGCCGCGGCAATACTCGAGACGCTTACGACGCGGGCATCCTCACTCTCCCGCAACAAGGGCACCAGCAAGCCGGTCAACGCAAAATGCCCCAGGTAGTTGGTTGCCAACTGCAGCTCGAAGCCCTCGGACGATGTACCTCGCTCAGGAGGCGACATAATCGAAGCATTGTTGATCAGCACATCAAGGCGCGGCAGTCTCCGGTTAAGCCGCTCAGCCAGGCCGCGTACGGACGACAAATCGGCCAGATCAACCGGCTCGAATTGCACCTTGGCCGCGGGCACGGCTTTGTGTATACGCGCAACGGCCTCGGCACCACGCTCTGGGTTGCGTGCAGCGATGACCACCTCGGCACCGGCGCGCGCCAGCGCTAGTGCGTCCTCATAGCCCATGCCGCTGGTGCCGCCGGTTACCAGGGCGATGCGGCCGTGCTGCGAAGGCATGTCATCGGTCGACCAATCTGGTTTCGCTGCAACACGGTCGGCGGCGTGGATACTCGCTGCACTGAGCAACGCGATGCCAGCAGTTAAGGTCCGAGCCAGCTTCAAGATTCGGGTCATGCCACTGGCAACGTCAATTGCCGGTATTGCGGTGCTATGCCACATGGTTGTGCTCTCTATCGATGTGTACCGGCACGGCCGGCTATGGAACTGGTATCTGCAAAACAAGCTCGGAGGAGCACACGCAGTCATTGCCGCTAACAGGGCGCCATGCGCATACCCAGCCCACGGGGCCTCAGTCCCTGACGCCTCCGAATCCGGTGCGCCGAGACGAACGTCCGGTTCTCGGATAGGCATACCGGAGCTCCGTCTTGAAACACCGGTGGTAGCTGTCTTAGGTTCATTCGCGCGAGCACGCCTCGGCTTGCTTCAAAAAGCTGATCCGCTCGGTTACCCCCTGGGTGTTCACGAAGGTCATCTTTGCTCGCACGATCTCGCAGGTCAGCGGGGCCGGCTCTTCGATGCGGATGACCCTGGCGACATCCAGCTGCGTCCCATATCGGTAGGCAGGGACTTCAGCCTGCTCATCAGCGAGCAAGGGTGAAGCGCTCAGAGCGTTGATTGTCAACATGCTTACGATCGACAGGTTATGAACACGCATAGCATCTCCTCGATATTGATGCCGCTGCCTGGGCGGTCTGGTTGTAACTCCGAGTCGTAACCGCTCCGGAGCAGTGAATAGCGATCTCGACGCATGGGTCAGTTACCGCTCAAGGCAAGCGGCGTGGCAGGAAGGACGGGCGCGACGCCGATCGTCCGGTGCAGCTCGACCCAACGCAGCGATATGTCGGTACTCGCCTGCACCTGATTGCGCTGGATATCAAACAAGCTGCGTTCGGCATCCAGCACCTCCAGCAGCGACACAGTGCCGATCTGGTATTGATTACGCGCCAGCGCGACTGCACGTGTGGCGGAACTAGCAGCCAGATCGAGGCGCTGCTGGCGTTGCCAGCCCTGACCGTAGGCATGAATGGCGCTCTGGGTTTCCCGCATTGCATGGCGCAGCGACGCTTCGTAGGCCAGCAGCGCTTGGGCCTGGCGTGCATTGCTGGCCTCGATGCCAGCGCGAATGCGGCCGAAGTCGAACAGCGGCTGCAGCAGCCCTGCGGTCAGCGACCAGGCGGGGACGCTGGTGCCACGTTCGAATCCGCCCAAGGCACCCAGCGTCAATTGCGGATAGCGCGCGGCCCGGCTGGCAGCCAGCCCTGCTCCTGCCGCAGTGAGACGCTCACTGGCTGCGCGTACATCGGGGCGTTCACGCAGGATCTCCACCGGCACTTCGAGCAATGCCGCCAGCGCGTCCTCACTCGGCAGGCTCGTCGTTTCTGCCCCATCCGCAAGAATCGCGTCGACCTGTTGGTATTCGGTGGCCAGCAGATAGGCCAGCGCGTAGCGCGCATCGACTTGTTGCTGACGAGCAACGGGAATTTCCGCCTCGGTGATCTGCACCTGGGCTTCGATGCGCTCGAGATCCAGGCGGCTCACGGTCCCCTGGGAAAACCTTTCACGAGTCACTCGGGCGATTTCACGCTGCGTCTCGCCGGTGCGGGTGGCAATCGCCAGCTGCTGTTGCGCCAGGCGATAATTCAGGTAGGTGCTGGCGACCTCCGCCATCAATCCGATGCGCAAGCTCCGGTAATCCTCCCACGAGGCACGTAGCTCGGCGTCGCTGGCATTGCGCAGGGCACGCAAACGACCGGATACATCCAGCTCCCAGGTCAGATCCAATCCATGGAAATGGTCGCTCGTTCGGCCGTCCTGCGCGTTGCGAGCACGCCCGTATTGACCGCTTATGGCGATATCAGGACCAAAAGCAGCCGCAGCCAGACGTCGTTGCGCACGTTGTTCGCGTACCCGCTCATTTGCGCTCAACAGATCGAGGTTGTCGCGCAGCGCCAGGCGAATGAGACGCTCGAGCGCCAGATCCTCGAAGCTCTCCCACCAGCGCGGAGACAGAGCAGCCAGCGCTGACGGCAGAGAGGATGCTGGCTCCGCGAGCGGTTCGTCCCTGCCCGCCTGGCCCGCGCATCCAGCCAGGCCGAGCATGGCGACCAGCACCAGCAATGCTCGCGCGTTCATGCCATCTCTCCTGCCGGTTGAGCAGGGGCCGGTGTGCGACCGCGCCGGGACAAGCGATCCAGTGCCAGGTACACCACCGGGGTGGTGAGCAACGTCAGCACCTGACTGAGCATCAGCCCGCCGACGATCGCCACGCCCAGCGGCTCACGCAGCTCCGCCCCTGTCCCGAATGCCAGCATTAGCGGCACCGCCCCGAGCAGCGCGGCCAGGGTAGTCATCATGATCGGACGGAAGCGCGTCAGACAGGCCTGGTGGATCGCCTCGCGTGGTGACAACCCGCCTACCCGCTGGGCATGCAGAGCGAAGTCGATCAGCAGGATGCCGTTCTTCTTGACGATGCCGATCAGCAGAATCAGCCCGATCAGCGCCATGATCGAGAAATCCAGTTGCCAAGCCCACAGCAACAGAATGGCGCCAACGCCGGCCGACGGCAGCGTCGACAAGATGGTCAGGGGATGGACGAAGCTCTCGTAGAGCACGCCAAGGATGATGTAAACCGCCAGCAATGCAGTGAGGATCAGCAGCGGCTGACTTGCCAGCGAAGCCTGAAACGCTTCTGCGGCGCCCTGAAAGGTGCCGGTCACCGAAGCCGGCATGCCGATCTCCAGCTGCAGCGCATTGAGTTGCGCCACTGCGTCGCCCAAGGCGACACCGGCACGCAGGTTGAACGAGATATTAGCGGCCGGGAGCATGCCGTTGTGGGAGATTACCTGAGGGCCGCTTTCTTGATCTTCAAGGCGCGCGAAAGTACGCAGCGGCACCATCTCACCCGTGGTGGGAGAACGCAGGTGAAAGAAGGCCAGGCTCTCGGTGTTGCCCCGCTGCGCCGTGCTCAGCTCGAGCACAACCTGATACTGGTTGGTCTCGGTCTGGTACTCGTTGATCTGGCGCTGGCCGAAGGCATCATACAGGGCGTTATCGACGTCAACGGCGGCAAAACCGTAGCGGGCGGCCTCATCCCGGTCGATGGTAAGGCGGGTGACATTGGCGTCCAGTTGCAGGTCGTGGGACACGTCCAGGAACTCGGGCATCTGCCGCAGGCGCTCGGTCAACGTCCGAGTCCACTGCCCCAGCTCCGCAGTGCTCTGCGCGCGCAGGACATATTGGTACTGAGCACGGGGCACGCCGGCGCCTATGTTGATGTCCTGGGCCGCACGCAGAAAGACTTGAATCCCCGGCACTTGCGCCAGCTGTGGGCGGAGGCGATCGATGACTTCGCTGACGTTCTCGTCACGCTGCCCAGGGTCACTGAGCACCAGCCACATGCGGCCGTTACCTATCGAATCGCTGGCAACACCGCCGACCCCATGGTTGTAGCTGATGATGGCTGGATCCTGGCTGATGATCTCCTGCAGCTCCTGGTGCTTGGCGACCATCTCGTCGTAGGAGATGTCTGGTGCGGCTTGGGTGAAGCCGACGATGAAAGCTGTGTCCTGCAGCGGGAAGAAACCCTTGGGAATCATCATGAAACTCGCCACGCTCAGCATCACGCTCAACCCGAAGATGCCGAGCATGGTGCGCTGGTGGTCCAGTGCCCAACGCAATACCCGGTCATAGCCGCTGATCAGCCGCCCGGTCAAATCCGTCGCGCTGGACTGGCGGTGTTTCGGCGCCCGCATGAACAGCGCCGCCAGGGTCGGCACCAGGGTCAGACAGACCACCACCGAGATAAGGATCGCAGCCGTCGCGGTCAGGGCAAACTCACGGAACAGGCGGCCAATCACACCGCCCATGAACAACAGCGGGATGAACGCTGCGATCAGCGACACACTGATCGACATCACGGTGAAGCCGATTTCCTGGACGCCCTTGAGCGCCGCGTCATAGCGATTGTCGCCGGCCTCTAGATGCCGGTGGATGTTCTCGACCACCACAATGGCATCGTCAACGATGAACCCTACCGCTATCACGATAGCGACCAGGGTGAGATTGTTCAGGCTGAAGCCGGCCAGATACATCACCGCACAAGTCGCTACCAGCGAAACCCCCAGCACGATTGCGACGATCACAGTCGCCGACCACTGCCGCAGGAACAGCGCCATCACCCCTATGACCAGCACAATGGCAACGACTAGCGTCAGCATGACTTCATGCAGCGAGGAACGAATCGTGCGCGTACGATCGTTGAGCACTTCGACCTCCATTGCCGCCGGCAGCGCTTCGCGCAATGCCGGCAGGGCTGCCTGGATACGATCGGCAGTGGCGACGATATTGGCACCTGGTTGGCGCCGAATCACCAAAACCACGCCAGGCCGACCATTTGGCCAGTGCTGGGTATAGTCATTTTCCGCGCCGACCCGAACCGTCGCCAGGTCCTTGATCCGTACCGCAGCCCCATTGCGGTAGGTGACGATGACGTCCTCATATTCGTGCGCCTCGAATAGCTGGTCGTTGACCGCCAGCGTGGAGATGCGGTTGTTGCCAAACAGCGCCCCCTTCGGCAGGTTGACGCTGGAGCGCTGCACAGCTTCACGTATATCGCCCAGTGTCACCCCGGCGCCGGCAAGAACCTCCGGCTGGGCCTGAATACGGATGGCCGGCCGGTGCTGACCGACCACATCGATCAAGCCTACGCCTTGGATTTGGCTTAGCTGCCGCGCCAAGACGGTTTCAGCGTGGTCGCTAAGCTCGATCAAGGACAGGTGGTCGGAGTTGACACGCAAGATCAGGATCGGGCTGTCGGCCGGATTCACCTTGCGCCACGTCGGCAGGCTTGGCATGTCCTCAGGCAACCGCGCCGAGGCGGTATTGATCGCGGCCTGGACTTCTTGGGCGGCGCTGTCGATGTCTTTTTCCAGATTGAACTGCAGGTTGAGCGTGACCATGCCCAGGGAGCTGGACGAGGTCATCTCGGTGATGCCCGATATTGTGCTGAGTTGAACCTCCAGGGGTGTTGCCACCGACGAAGCCATGGTCTCGGCACTGGCTCCAGGCAGGCTGGCGGTTATCTGTAGAGTCGGAAAATCCGCCTCGGGTAACGGCGCGATTGATAAGCGCGGGAATGCCAGCGCGCCTAGCAGCACCAGGGCGACGGTCAGCAAAATCGTGCCGACCGGGTGATCCATGAACCAGGCGTAGAGGCTGAGGCTGCGCGCGGCCATCAGAATTCCCTCCGGGCGGCCATCGCGGGTTCCGGCTCCTGGGCGTCATCGAGAGTACGGACGACCGAACCCGGCCGCAGCCGCGAATGCCCGTCGACCACCACGATGTCTCCAGCGGCCAGGCCACTGACAACGGCAATCTCATTATCCCTATGAAGCACTTGTACCGCTTGCGGCGCGGCGCTGCCGTCCACGACACGCCAGACCAAAACCTGATTGACGCCCTGGCGCAGCGCCCGCTGCGGCACCACCAACGCGTCGGGTAAGGTCTGCACCGGAAGGCTCACCGTTACTGACTGATCCGGCCATAGGCGCCCGTCTGGGTTGGCGAAGTCGCCCTTGATTCTGATGGTTCCTGTCTGAGTCGACACTCGATTGTCGATCAGCCCTAGAAGCCCTTCGCCGAGCAGTAAACCGCCATCGCGCGAGTACGCCTGCAGCGTCACCGGATCGCTCTCGCTGCCTGGCTGCAGCGCCTGCAATTGCGGCAACAGCCCCTGAGGTAACGACACCTCGACACTGATCGGGTCCAGCTGCACCAAGGAGAACAGCCCCTGTGCATCGCTGGCCCTTAGAAAATTACCTTCATGGACGTTGTGAATCCCTACCCGACCATCGCTCGGCGCACGGATTTGGGTATGTGAGAGCTGTACCTGACTAGCCGCCACGCTGGCCTGATGTGTGCGCAGAGTAGCCTCCAGCTGGGCCACTAATGCACGTTGCTGGTCCAGCGTCTGGGTAGAAATGGCGTGGGTCTTGGCCAACGATTGATAACGGCGCAGATCCAGCCGGGCGGACACCAACTGGGCCTCTGTCACGGCTGCCTGTGCTTTGGCCTGCTCTACCGCAGCCACTATCGAGCGATCATCGATACGAGCGAGTAGGTCTCCACGCCTGACAAGCTGGCCTTCCTTGACCGACAACTCGACCAGCACACCGTCGACCTGCGTGCGGATCTCAACGCTGCGCTGGGAACGCACGTTGCCTAGGGCACGGAGGAGCACCGGTACCGGACGTTGCTCAACGGTGCCGACCCTGACAGGCACCGCCGGCGCTGTCGCAGCGACAGGGGCACTAGACGATGAACTTCCATAAAAGAAGGCAATGGCAACGGCCGCACAGCCTATGACCAAGACCGAATCCAGCGATTTCCTGAACGTAATGAGCGTCGCCACGACACTCTCCTTAACCCTAGAGGTGCTACGACTCTAGGGTGGGGAGACTGACGTCAAAGTGACTGGCGGCTAACAGGAAGATATCAATGGGTTACTTGGGCGAATGCGCGGGTAGGCTCTGGCGGATCGATCGCTCTCCGCGCCGCTTCGCTCGTTAGGGAAAAGCCGAATGTATTGACCCCATCCTCGCTCTTTGCGAACACCTCACCCCCATGCATGGACGCGACCGCCCGCACGATGGATAGCCCTAAGCCGTGATGCGCGTCACTGCGCGCCCTGGCCTCATCGGCGCGATAAAAGCGCTCGAAGAGGTGTTGCAAATGTTCGCTATCAATGGGCTCGCCAGCATTGGAAACACTCACCACGGCCTGTAACCCGGCATCAACCAGGCTCACTGTGATCGTGCTTGCCGGTGACGCGTACCGCACCGCGTTCTGCAGCAGGTTCGCCAGTGAGCGATGAAAGAGGCGCCGGTCGATTCTTACCCGCATGTCCCCCTTTATACTCACGCTTAAATGCTTGCCGATTAAGGACGGCTCGAGGTATTCCACTGTCTTCAACGCTTCCTCGTAGAGCGAGACATCACTAAGCTCAGTGGCGCGCTGCCCTCGCTCGGCACCGGCCAAGAACAGCATATCGTTGACGATCGCGCCCATGCGCTCCAGCTCTTCCAGATTTGATTGCAGCAGGTCCTGCAGCTCCCCGGTGTCACGCTCATGGGCCAACGCCACTTGGGTTTGTCCGATCAAATTCGTTAAAGGTGTTCGCAGCTCATGTGCAACATTCGCGTTGAATCCTTCGAGCTGACACCAAGCAGCCTCCTGGCGGGCCAAGGCTCCGTTGAACGACACCGCCAATTCTTGCAGTTCGCTCGGCAGCTCCCCGGTGTCGAGTCGCTGCTTTGAGTCACCCGGCGGCAGGCTGTTGGCCTGCCTGCTGAGCCGCCTCACTGGCCCTAGCCCAAAACGCGCAATCCAGTAACCGAGCAACGCGACCAGAACCATCCCAACAGCCGAAATCAAAATCAACGTTTCGGTAAAGTTGTCCAAGATTTCGGTGAATGGAGTCGAATCAAGCCCTACGATAAAGCGCAGCTCCGGACGACTGCCCAGAGCGGGAATAATCTTGAGCAGCACCACCATGGGTCGATCACGGCCCTGTATCTTTATATTGTCGAAGCCATCCGACCGCTCCGACCAATCCCGGCCATCCGGCATCGGTCCGCCATAGCTGTAGGCCGGGTTGTCCACAACGATCCAATAGCGCACCCGCTCATCCGAAGGTGTCAGACCATCCAGCTTCTGAAGCAAGACGCTCCAGAACTCAGGTGAATCGTACTTCGAAAGTACGGGATCAAGTACGGAATGGCGCAGGACCAATTCGTTATGCATCTGCCCAACGAGAGTCCGCTTCAAGGAACAGCGCAGCGTCACCGCGCTGATCGAGGTGATCAGAACGACAGCCAGTGCAAACATAACGCCTAGCCGCTTGGCTATCGATCCTTTCACCGGGTACCACCATGCTTGCCATGATCTGCACGACTTTCCAGCACATATCCCATGCCCCGGACGGTGTGTAGCAATTTGCGCGAATAGGGCGCATCGACCTTCGCACGGACACGCATGATCGCGACCTCAACCACATTGGCATCACTGTCGAAATTCATGTCCCACACCTGCTCGGCAATCATTAACTTGGAAAGAATCTCTCCTTGGTGCCGCGCCAAGAGGCTCAACAGGCAGAACTCCTTTGCGGTTAGATCCAGCCGTATCCCGGCTCTTGTGACCTTACGCGCTTGCAAATCTACTTCTAGGTCGTCGATACGCAAATGAGTCAGATCAGCTGCGTCATCGGAGCGGCGGCGTATCAACGCCTGGATACGCGCGACCAACTCGGCAAACGAGAAGGGTTTACCTAGGTAGTCATCCGCGCCCTCTCTAAGACCTCGCACACGATCATCTACCGTGCCTCTTGCAGACAGCATGATGACAGGTGTCTTCTTTTTGAGGCGCAATCCTTGCAAAACGCCGTAGCCATCTTTACCGGGCAACATCACGTCGAGGATCACCACGTCGTAATCCATCTCTAGCGCGTAATGCAAGCCATCAATGCCGTTGTTGGCGACATCAACGATGTAGCCAAGCTCGCTCAATCCACGATGCACATATGTAGAGGTTTTTTCTTCGTCCTCGACGATGAGCAAACGCATTCGGTACCCCCCAGGAAGGCAGACTTAGCGAGCATGGCATGGCCGAAGTATGCCAAGCAGGAACTAGCTCGCTCGCAATGCAAGCACGATCGTGCTGCTCTTAGCTGTAATAATTGTGCTGATTTGCCAGCGTCGCATCAGGAGCGGTAAACGGGTCTCCCACTCGCCAGTGTATAAAGTCAAAATGTCTGGAAGCTGACGCCTTGCTGACATTCTGTTAGATACACCTGCGTGAGCACCGACCTAAGGTGCATTTGCAACCGCGTATAAACTACGCCGGCTGCCGCAGCCCCAGCCGCCTCTCCGGCGTGTCTTCCTGTGCCCTGTCCGCCATTTCGATGCGGGTAGAACCGCTCGAGTACGACTCTAGCCCTTACCGCTGGCATCAGCCAGGCAGCGCGGTTAGCTGCCGTGTCAGCTTTTCTTAGGCTTGCATCACCGGCATCCGGCTCTCCAACCGCGGCCCCGCCCATTCCACGAATGCCCTCACCCGCGGCGAAAGCTGCAACGAATGCGGATAGACCAGCTGGATCGGCAGGTCCGCCGGCTCGAACTCCCTGAGTATCCTGACCAGGCGACCGTCGGCCAGCTCGCCCGCCACCTGGTAGTGCATCAAGCGCGTAATGCCCAGGCCTTGCACGCAGGCCAGGCTGGCAGCGCGGATCTGGTTGCATACGAGTCTCGGCGCGATGGGTTCGGCGACTTCCTTGCCGTCGTGGCGGTAGTACCAGTGCCGGCCTTGGGAGGCGAGCGTAATGCAGGCGTGGTCGCGCAGCGCCGCCGGGCTGTCGATGGCCGGGGCGGTGCGTAGGTAGTCGGGGCTTGCGCAGGTCACCAGCCGGGTGGCGCCGACCTGGCGCGCCACCATGGCCGAGTCGGGAAGGTGACCGATGCGCAGGGCGAGGTCCAGGCGTTCATCAAGGAGCGGCAGCAGCTGGTCGTTCAGGCTCAGCTCGATCCGCAGTTCGGGATGTTCCTTCAGGAAGGCGTTCACCAGCGGTGCGACGTAACGCTGGCCGAACTCGACGGGCGCGGTCACGCGGAGCAGGCCGCGAACGACGCCGTCGCGCGCGGCCAGGCGCTGCTCCATGTCGTCGAAGTCCGCGAGCATGCGGCGGCTCCAGGCCAGGTACTCCTGGCCCTCGTCGGTCAGAGCCATGCGCCGTGTACTGCGGTTCAGCAATCGAACCCCCAGATGACGCTCCAGCGCCGCCAGCGAGCGAACGAGCGACGCCACGGACTGCCCCGTCGCCTCGGCGGCCGAGCTCAGGCTGCCGTTTTCGACGATCCGGACGAAATTGGCCATTGCCTTGAGCCTGTCCATTGCCACCTTCGATCTGTGCGTTCAGTGCATAAGTATTGTCAGGTTCGAGCCATAGGTGAAACGGCCAGACCGGCAGACACTTCGGCTACCGACTTCTACCGGAGCGACTGCCATGACCGAACGACCCAGCCCTGCGCGCATTCTTTCCTACGACCATATCGGCATCCGTGTCAGCGACAAGCCACGGGCGATGGCCTTCTACCAGGCGCTCGGATTCGTGGAGACCGCGAGCTTTCCGCTATTCGAGGCCAACGAGATGGTGAGTGCCGATGGGGTGCGTATCAACCTGATCTTCAACGGTACCCGCGTACCCGGTGCCCATAACGTCCTGTTGGATGCGCCGGTCAAGCTGCCGGGCATGACCCACCCGGCCTTCATCGTTGATGACCTCGAGGTGCTTCAGGGCTGGCTGGGCGAACAGGGGATCGTCATCACCGAGGGGCCGCACCCCATCGGCCCCAGAAGGGTCGCGCTGTTCATCCGCGACCCCGACGGCAACGTCCTTGAATTCAATCAACTCGTCGAAGGAGATGCGCAATGAAACTCTACGATCTGGACGCGTCCGGCAACTGCTACAAGGTCAGGCTCTTCGTGTCTCTGGCCCATATCGAGCTTGAACTGATTCCGGTGGATATTCCGGGCGGCGAGCACAAGCGGCCCCCGCTTTCGGAGCTGAATCCGCTGGGGCAGCTGCCGATTCTGCAAGACGGCGCCCATGTCGTCCGGGATTCGCAGGCGATTCTGGTTTATCTCGCGGGCAAGTACGGCGGGCTAGCGTGGTGGCCGGCCCACCCGCTGGGGCAAGCGGACATCGTCCAGTGGCTGTCGTTTGCCGCCAACGAGGTTCAGCACAGCCTCTGCGCCGCGCGGCTGGTGGAGAAGTTCGGGTACGCACTGGACAAGGACGCGGCGCTGGCGAAGTCGCCCGCCGTACTCTCGATCCTCGACCAGCACCTTGAGCGCCATGACTGGCTGGCGATGGGTCGGCCCACAATCGCCGATTGCGCGGTCTATCCCTACGTCGCGCTGGCCCCGGAAGGTAGCGTGGATCTGGAACCCTACGGGCACGTCGCAGGCTGGATGAAGCGGATGGAAGAACTGCCCGGGTATCTGCCCAAGCCTTGAGCGAGGCTCTCGGCTGAACAGTCCAGGGTGTATTTCTCTGCATCCGCCACCGAGGCACCCTGGAAGCCCGATAGCGCCAGCCTACTGGAACTGGCCGAAAGACGCGGCCTTACGCCCGCGTTCAGCCGTGGTGGCCGTGCGGGACGTGCGACGCACCCGCGCGGCATCTTCGGCTCACCGTGGCAGACCTTTCAATTCCGCCCTGAGCCACAAAGGTGCGCCAGCGATTTCCGGCCCGCGGCCTGTCGTCCGACCGCTGCGCACGCCCCTGCTAGATGCATCGAACAACCCGATGACAACCTTTTGCTTAAGTTGAATAGTTCTCACTATCATGCGTAGACTCCTCTCAACTAACCACGACTCGTTCATTGCCCATGCCCCAGCATTGCCGCGATCTTCCCGAGTTGCTGCGTATTGCGACCCAGGCATTGCCTGGGCTGAACGGCGAAGTCGGTCCGGCCGAAAGGCACCAGCTGAAGTGTGGCCGGCCGGGCAACATTGCGCAGGTCGCCACGCTGCATGCGCATTGGCAGCAGGCCTATCCCGAGGCAGGACCGCATTACTGGTCGGCGCGCAGCTGGTCATTGCTGATCTGGCAGCCGATTTACCTCAGCATTCTCGCTGTCTATCTATGCCGCAACGCGCCCTGTCTGGCAGACATGGGCCAGTCGATGGACGAAGGCTCAGTGCATGGCTTCCGCCTACCCGCCCACTGCCCTTATCGGGGTGACCGCACGGCCTTGATATTCTGTGCCAGCGAGCAGTTGACGGCCTTCGTCGAGGGCCAGCTCGCAGAATTCAATGCGGTCGCCTCGATCTACCCAAAAATGGCGCGACTGTTGGTCGCCGACTGCGTGCGGGCAGCCCTGCTCCTGGCGCAACGCAACGAACCGATCGCCGATGAGGTCCTGCTCGAAGCCGAGCGCGACTGGCTCGCAGCATTGGCCCTGCCCGGTGGCGGCGCGCTGACCGTGCTGGACCTGGATGACGGTCGCACTTGCCTCGGCATGGGGCGCAAGGTGTGCTGCCAGCACTTTCGACGCGCCGATGGGGAGCTCTGCGACAGCTGCCCGAAACTCGACCGCGACGCACGGCTGCAACGCTTGCGAGCCCTGGCATGCTGAGCCTGCACGACATCGACGGGCGCAGCGTGCTGACGCTGAATGCACCGAGGCTGGAGGCCGGCGGCTTCACCGTGTTTCTCGGCCACAACGGCTCCGGCAATATCGCCGTGGTGAACTAGTGCAGGCGATGCCCCTGTCCAGCCGGCTTTCGCGGCCCGCGCCCGTGCCGTTGCGCTATCTGCTCGCCCTTGCGGCCATCGCTCTGCTCACACCGCTGCACCTGAACCTTGGCATGACGCACTGGACGCCCGCGCAATGGTCGCTGAGTCCGCCGGCGGATGGCAGCTTCGATGCCCTGGAGTTCGGCCTGTCGGCGCTACCGCGGCTGGTCATGGCGCTGCTCGTCGGCGCAGCGCTGGGCTTGTCCGGCAGCGTGCTGCAACAGCTGACGCAAAACCGCCTGGCCTCGCCGATGACGCTGGGTGCTGCCGCCGGCGCCTGGCTCGGGCTGACGACCATTGCCCTGTTCGCCCCGGCTCTGGCAGCTACGCACGGGCATTGGGCCGCACTCGGCGGTGCGTTGGGTGCGGTCGGGCTGGCCCTCTTGATCGCTGGCCGCAATGGCGCGTCGGGATTGCCGGTCATTCTTGCCGGGATGGCGCTGAACCTGCTGCTCGGCGCCATCGCCACGGCCATCCTGTTGGTGCATACCCAGCAGAGCCGCGGGCTGTTCCTCTGGGGCGCGGGCGACCTGGCGCAAATCGACTGGCACTGGGTGCAATGGCTGTGGCCGAAGCTGCTGGTCGGCCTGGCACTGATCGTCCTGGCGCCGCGCCCACTGACGCTGTTGCAGCTCGGTGGTGCCGGTGCGCGGGCCCGAGGGCTGTCGCTGTTCCCGGTGATCCTGATGCTGTTGCTCGCCTGCCTGTGGCTGACCTCGGTGGCGATCACCGCGGTCGGGCTGATCGGTTTCATCGGCCTGATCACCCAGAACCTGGCACGGCTCGGCGGCGCCCGTACCGCGCGGGACGAACTGCTGTTCAGCGCCCTGCTCGGCGCGCTGCTGCTGCTCGGCGCCGATGCCATCGCCCTGGCGCTGAACCGCTGGTTTTCCGAGCTGATCCCGAGTGGCGCGGCGGCCGCCTTGATCGGCGCACCGGCGCTGCTGTGGCTTTTACACCGCCAGCTTGGTGCGCAGGACCGCCAGGGCCTGACGCTGCCGCCGGGCGCGCCATCGCTGAACGTCCGGCGCCTGGCATGGCTGCTCCTCGCCGGTGGCGCGATGGTGGCGCTCACCCTGTTGCTGCAGCGCGGCCCGGGCGGCTGGCAGCTGGGCTGGCCCTCGGCCGTGCTCTGGTCGCTGCGCTGGCCGCGCCTGGTGGCCGCCGTTGCGGCGGGCTGCGGATTGGCGGTCGCCGGAATGATGCTTCAACGGCTGTTGCGCAATCCGCTGGCGAGCCCGGACATCCTCGGACTGACCGCCGGCGCAACCCTGGCCGTGGTGGTCGCGGTGATGCTGTTCGGTGCAGGCGCGATGCAACTGGTCGCGCCCATCGCCGCCTTCGCCGGCAGCCTGCTGGTGCTCGGCCTGCTCTTGCTGTTCGGCCGCCGCCATCACTATTCGCCGGGGATCATGGTGCTGGTTGGCGTGTCGCTGGCGGCCCTGCTGAACACCGCGCTGCAAATCGGCCTGACTCGAGGCGAAGCGGACGCCCTGGCGCTGCTCGGCTGGCTGGCCGGCTCGACCTACCGGATCGAAGCGGGCGAGGCGGTGATGCTGAGCCTGGCGGTTGCCGCCCTGATAGCGCTCAGCCTGATCTTCCACCGCGCGCTGACCCTGGTCTCCATCGGTGACGGCGTGGCACTGAGCCGCGGGCTGGACGTACCCCGCGCTCGGCTGGCGCTGCTGCTCCTGGTGTCGCTGCTCTGCGCGGTGGTCACCAGCGTGCTCGGGCCGGTGGCCTTTCTCGGCCTGCTCGCGCCACACATGGCGGCACTGCTAGGCGCCCGGCGAGTGCTGCCGCAACTTTGGCTCGCCGCCCTGCTTGGCGGCTGGCTGATGCTGATCTCCGACTGGCTCGGCCGCTCGGCGCTCTACCCACTGGAGGTGCCGGTCGGGCTGGTCGCCTCGATCCTTTGCGGGCTGTATTTCCTCTATCTGCTCATTCGGCAGCGCGTCGCATGAAAGTGTGGCTCTTTCTTTTCGCCCTATTACTGATCGGTGTCGGCACACCGGCACGGGCCGACGAGGCGCCGCGCATTGCCGCGCTGAGCTGGGAGCCGATCGAACACCTGTTGATGCTTGGCGTCACGCCCGTGGCGGTCGCCGACAGCGCCGACTACCGCGCCTGGGTGGTACGCCCGACACTTCCCGACTCGGTAATCGATGTCAGCACCCGTACCGAGCCGAACCTGGAGCTGCTCGCCCAACTCGACCTCGACCTGATCGTCATCACCCCGCTGCTGGAAGACTTGCGCGACAAGCTCGAACGCATCGCACCGGTGGTCGCTTACGGTGACTTCACCCAGGCACGCGACAACTATCAGATGCAGCGGGAAAATTACCTTGCGCTGGCCGAACGCATCGGCCGGCTCGACCGGGCCCGGCAGACGCTGGCGGCGATGGACGCACACCTGGACGACCTGCGTGACCAGTTGCTCGTGCATTTCGGCGAGCGTTTGCCGGACGTGACGGTAGTGCGCTTCTCGACGCCGACCGCCGTGCTGGTCTACGGGCCGAACTCCATGCCCTGGCATGCGCTGGACCTGCTGGGACTGGGTAGCGCCTACGACACGCCGGTCAGCCGCTGGGGCAATTTGCAGTTGCCGGTGACGGTGCTTAGCGAGATCGACGAGGGCGTGGTGCTGCACATCGAACCCTTCCCCGCCGGTGAGCGATTGTTCAGCAGCCGCCTCTGGGAGGGTATGCCGGTGGTGCGCGGCGGGCGCTTTGCCGGCATGCGCCCGGCCTGGACCCACGGCGGCGTGTTCTGCGTGCAATTCCTGGCCGAAGCCATCACCGAAGCGCTGCTGAAGATTGCGCCCACCGCGATAGAGCCAAAGCCATAAGCTTGAAGCTAGGGCAAAAACTAAGAGCCGGGAGCAAGGGCACCCGGCTTTTGAGTTCCAGCTTCCAGCTTCTAACTTCCAGCTGCCTTCAGTACGCCCACGTCAGCGTAACCGTCGCGTTGCGCGGCGCCGCGTAGTAGGTCTGCTCCCAGTACAGGCTGCTGTAGTACTTCTCGTCGAACAGGTTGTTGACGTTCAGCGCCACGTTGAAGTGCTCGTCGATGTCGTAGCTGGCCATGGCGTTGACCACCGCATAGTCGTCCTGGCGGGTGACGATGGTGTCGCCGCCGGCCGTGGTGCCCTGCTCGCGGGAAATGTCGTCCTGCCAGGTGACGCTGCCGCCGACCTTCAGCCCCTGCACCACCGGAACCTTATAGGTGGTCGCCAGGTGCAGGTAGTTGCGTGGCACGTAGGTGCGCACCGTGCGACCTTCCTCGTCCTCGAGCGAGAACAGATGGGTGAACCCTGCGCTGGCTTCCCAATTGTCGGTCAGTTGTCCGGCCAGGGTCAGCTCGTACCCCTTCGAGATGGCATCGACGGTGTTGTAGTAGGACACCCCGGCATCGGCGTCGAAGCCGCCGTATTCGGGCGTGTTCTGCTGCTTGGTGCGGAAGACCCCGGCGCTGGCATTCAGCCGGCCGCCAAACCATTCTCCCTTGACCCCGCCCTCGACGCTGTGGCCCTCGATCGGGTCGAGCAGCGTCAAGTTCGCGCCCAGCAGGTGCTGCGGGCTGAAGATCTTGGTGTAGCTGGCGTAGCCCGAATAATGCTCGCCGAAGTCGTAGGTGGCGCCGGCGTAGGGCGTCGTTTTCGACCCGGCATACTCGTGCGTGTCGCCGACCTGGTAGCCGTTGCTGTCGAGCCGGGTGTGGTTGGCGCCGAGGATCAGCTTGAGGCGGTCGGTCACGCTGAAGTGCCCGGCGCTATAGAGGCTGCGGCGATAGGTGGTGTAGTCCGCGCCGCTGGTCAGGCCGTTGTCGAAGTCGGGACGCGGATAGTCGCCATCAAAACCGGGCGGCAGCGGGATACTGAAGGCGTCGTCATAAGAGGACCAGCGCGCAGTCGAGCGCGACCAGTTGGCCCCGATCACCGCTTCGTGCGTGCGGCCGAACAGCGCGAACGGGCCCTTCAGATAGGCGTCGCCCAGCAGTTGCCGCTCGATGCGGTCGTACTTGGAGGCGTAGGTGAACAGGCCCTCCCCGGTATCCGCATCCGGTACGCCGCTGGCAAGGAATTGCTCGGCATCGGCGCTGATCTCGCGGTAGTTCAGCGACAGGCGCGAATGCCAGCCGCCGCCCCATTGCGTGGTCAGCTCGGCGAAGGCTTGCTTGTCCTTCGTGTCCCAATAGGTCCAGTCCGGCGAATAGCTCTTCGAGCGGCTGTAATCGATCGGGTTGCCTTCGCTGTCGTACACCGACAGCGCGCCCCACATGATGCCGTTGGGCCGGTTGCGCTGTTCGGAATAGCCGAACAGCGCCGTGTTGCGGTCGTTTAGGTCCGCCTCGATCATGGCGGAGAACACGGTTTTTTCGAGCGAATAACGGTCCAGGTAGGAGTCGCCGTCCTGTTGCATGGCGAGCACGCGGCCACGTATTCGGCCGGCCTCGTCCAGGGGGCCGGAGACGTCCAGCTCGCCGCGCGCGGTGTCCCAAGAACCATAGCTCATCGACGCCTCGGCCTGAAAATCGCGTGTCGGGCGCTTGCGTACGAAGTTGACGGTAGCCGCCGGGTTTCCCGGGTTGGCGGTCAGGCCGTTGGCGCCCTTGAGCACCTCTATATGGTCATAGAGGAAGGTGTCGATGTCGCCCATCTGCTCTTCGGAGGCGAAGGGCAGCCCGAGGCCGTCGACCTGGAAGTTCGACACGTCGAAGCCGCGCACCGAGTAGTAGGTGCGGTCGGTCTCGACCCGCTGCACGTTGACGCCAGCCGCCTGCAGCGCACCGGTGGCGTTGGTCAGGTCGAAATCGTCGAGCTGCTCACGGGTCAGGGTGATGGCGGTCTGCGGCGTTTCACGCGGCGTCATGTCCAGGCGCGTCGCGGTGCTGGTCGCGCCGATGGTGTAGGAGTCGCTGCGTTCGGTCACGCTCGGTGCCGCCTCGCGTTCGGCGGTGACGTTCACCGGCTCGAGCTGCAGCGGGTCTTCGCTTTGCTGGGCGAGCGCCAGCGGCGAGGCGAGCAGGAGCGTTATCGGCGCCAGCCGGCAGGCCAACGTTAGGGCGGACGGACGCGAGACGGGGATGGCGGCATGTGCCGACAGGTTGGGGATCACTTCGGTCATGGTTTCTTTATTTCATGTCGATTGACGTTCGGGTGCTTGCGGAGAAAGGCGTCGGGTCAGCTCATGGAATCCGTTCCTGTATGGATAAAAGGGTGGCGTCATGCCGGGGTCGTCTGGGTTTGCATGACCGCGCGATACCAGCCGTGGAAGTGCTGCATGCCTTCCTCCAACGGCACCTGGTAGGGGCCGCGGTCATCCTCGCCACGGCGGTAGAGCGCTCGTCGGCCGGCGTCGGTGCGCTCGGCGATCTCGTCATCCTCCAGGGCGGTCTCCAGGTAGGCGGCGCGATGCGCCTCGCACAGCTCGCGGTTGGTCTGGCGCAGTTCGGCGGGGTAATAGAACTCGATGACGTTGAGCGTCTCGTGCACGCCCTGCGGGTACAGCGTCGAAAGCACCAGCGCGTGCGGGAAGACCTCGATCATGTGGGTCGGGTAGTAGCTGGCCCAGATCGCGCCGAAGTCCGGCGAGCGGCCACTGAAATGCGCCATCAGCCCCTCATGCCAGGCGCGGTAGGCCTCGGTGCCGGCGCGCGCGAGGTTGGGCGCCACCGCGATGCGCTGCAGGCTGTACCAGTCGCCGTATTCCCAGCTCAACCCACCGCTGTGCACGTAGCGGCGCAGGCCTGGGTGGAAGGAGGCGATGTGGTAGTCGTCGTTGTAGATCTCGATGAAAGTCTTCCAGTTGCACTGGCAGGGGTGCGCCTCGACGTGATCAAGCTCGTAGCCGGCGAAGTCCATTTCCGGGCGGTCGAACAGCGGGCCGATGTCGGCAGCGGGGTCGCGCTCACCCTCGAAGAGAAAGCCGCCGACGTTGAACAGCGGGTAGCGCGGCAAGTTGCGGCAGGGCCGCTCGGGGAATTTCGGGGCGCCGACGATCAGGCCGTGGCTGTCGTAGGTCCAGGCGTGCAACGGGCAGAGGATGCGCCCGCCAGTGGCCCGCAGGTTGCCGTGGCGGATGGCGCAGGGGTCGCTGTCGAGGCTGTGGTCGCCGAGCATCAGCGCCTGGCGGTGCCGGCAGACGTTGGAGAGCAGCTCCACGCCGTTCTCGTTGCGCACGAGGATACGGCTGTGCGCGTCCTGCGGCAGGGCGTACCAGTCGCCGGGATTCGGGACCATTTTCTCGTGCCCGACATAGCGCGCGCTGCGGCGGAAGATCAGTGCCTGTTCACGCTCGTAGATGGCCGGATCGCAGTAATCGCGCACGGTGAGTTGCGGCAGGTCGTCGGCCGGGCGCAGGGCCGGCTCGGGCAGTCTGTTGGGGTTGAACATGCAAGGCTCCTTGATACCGGCGCCCGACGCACCGCGTTCGGTCGAACGCGGCGGCGAGGCCCGGCATGGGCTTCTCGAGTTCACCGGCCAGCGGGGCCGGTCGCAGGGCTACACCGTCAGCGCGGATTCACTGCTGGGTTCGCGGCGCTGCTGGGCCAGCCCGTACGGCGCCACCGGGTTATCCAGCGGATCGGCCATGATCAGGCTGCCGGCCGGGTTGGCCAGGTCCACCATCTGCAGGTTGTTCTTCAGTTGCAGCCGGTTGAGGCACGAGTGCAGGAAGGTCGGCGCAAAGAAGTCGTAGCGCGCAAAACGCTCGGCCAGCTCCGGATGCGCACGCTGGTAGTCGAGCACCGACTCGGCGACGGTGCGCCAGAAGCGCGGCTCCTCCAGCGCGCCGCTGTCGTCCAGCAGCTGGCCCATGTGGCGGAACACGCCGTCGAAGATGTCGATGAAGATGCCGAGGATCTTGAAGTCCTCCGGCACGTCGACCGCCAGGCGCTCGAGCCCTTCGGGCATCTGCGCGTCCTTGTCGAGGATGGCCGACTCCTCGGCGATGTCTTTCATGAACACCCGCGTCGGCACGTGGCCTTCGAGGACCAGGATGAGGTTTTCGCCGTGCGGCATGAAGACCAGGTGATGGGCATAGAAGCAGTGCACCACCGGAATCAGGAAGGCCTCCAGGTAGCACCGTAACCAGGCCGTCGCGGTAAGCCCGGAGCGGCGGATCAGTTCCGGTAGCAAGGGCGCGCCCTGCGGGTCTACGTGCAGCAGCGCGGCCATGGTCATCAGCCGCTCGCCCGATTGCAGCCGCGGGATGGGGCTTTCCCGCCAGAGCGCCGAAAGCATCTTCTTGTAGGGACTGTCGGTCTCCAGCGCCGCCTCGTAATAGCGGTTGCGATAGCCGACCGAGGCCACCTCGCGCAGGATGCCGAAGCCGTGCGTCTGTAGCACCGGGTCGGCGCTGATCAGTCCGTCGAGGTAGGCGTTGATCGCCGGCGTGCCGGCCATGTAGTACGGCGACAGCCCGCGCATGAAGCCCATGTTGAGCACCGAGAGCGAGGTCTTCACGTAGCAGCGTTCGGGCGCGGAGACGTTGAAGTAGGTACGCACCGACTGCTGCGCGCAATAGCGATCCTCACTGAGCCCGAGCGGCACGATGTGGCGCTCGGCGACATCGGCGGCGAACATGATCGACAGCTTGTTGAACCACTGCCAGGGATGAGCCGGCATGAACAGGTAGTCGGCCGGGTCCAGCCCCTCGTCGGCCAGCTGCTGGCGGAACGCGATGAGCTGCCGCTCGCCCAGCTCCTGGCGCAACAGCGTCTCGTGGTCTAGACCGGGCACGGCGGCGAAATGTGCGTTGTCCCGATGCACTGCCAACCAGGCGATGGCGAAACGGCCCCCGGTCTCCGGCGCGTAGGCGTGGTAGTCGAGCGCATCGAAGCCCAGCCGCCCGTTGTTGGCGACGAACCCCGGGTGGCCTTCGATCATCGCTGCCTCGAGCGTCTGGTAGTCGGCATCGGCCAGCTCGGCGCTGCTCAAGGCGGGGCGCGAATGCTTGTAGGCGGCGCCGAACAGCGTGCTGCTGATCTCGTCGAGGTACACCGGCAGCTTGTCAGCAGGGATGCCCAGGGTGCGCTTGAAGTCGATGACAAAGGTCAGCGCATCGAGCGGCTGCAGCTGGCCGTCCAGTTCCCGTTCGATACTGGCGGCGTCCACATGCCAGTGCCGCAGCGCCATGCGCCGGGCCTTGAAGCGGTAGCGGCAACCGGGCGTGTCACCGACCAGCTCGTACCGACTCCAGGCCCCGGCCGCCTCATCCAGGCACGACGGCGTGAAGACCTGCTCGTGGGCGAACTCGGCGATGGCCTTGCGGACCAGCAGCCGGTTGACCTTGCGCCAGACGTCGGGGTGCAGATGCGCGACCGCCGAGGCGGGGCGATCGAGGCTCGGGGACATCGTCATGGGGCCTGTTCCTCCAGTGAGTGAGCGAAATCATGGGGCGAGCAGAACGCCAGCCGGGCGGTCTTGCCCGGCAGCTGGACGGTACCGACGTCGACGAAGCCGACCAGCCGGTTGAGGCGGTGTACCCGTTCGTTGCGCGCATCCGGCTCGACCACTACCCGCTCGGCGCCGAGCGCATCGAAGAGGAAGCCCATGACGGTGCGCAGCACGTCGCGGGTGTAATGGCGGATCGGCCGCTCGGACGGGCCGACGAAGAAGTGCATGCCGATGTCGCCGGGCTGGACCGGGTAGCAGTCGCCGAGCGGGTCGCGGTGCGGGTCGTAGCACTCCATGACGAACGCCGGGCGGCCCTCATGAAAGCCCAGGTAGGCCTGCAGGCCGTGGGCCGCGGCGTCGCGGTAGAACTCGGCGGTCGCCTCGACGCTCATGTTCTGCATGTTCCAGAAGTGCGCGTAGTCCATCTGGTACCAGGGCTGGATGATCGCGACGTCCTCCTCCAGGCGCAGCGGACGCAGGCCGAAGGCCGGGTTCAGCGCGGCACGGTTGTCCGCCGGCGTGATCAGTTCAGGCATGGCAGGCCTCCGCGGATGCGCGGTGGCGGCTGTCGACGCCGAACCAGCCGCGGTCGATGGCGGCGGTCAGCAGCATGCCGGCCGCGGCGATGGCGAAGCTGGCGGGCACGCCGACCCAGTCGACCAGGTAGCCGGCACTGAACGACGAGAGCAGCACACCGAGGTTCTGGAAGAAGTTGGTCACGCCGAAATCGCGCGCATACATCGGCGGCGTGCTGACCTTGAACAGCGTGACCTCGAGCTTGACGATCACCTGGTACAGCGCCCAGCCGTACAGGCAGCGCCCCAGCACGATCAGCCACAGCGAATCGCTCGCCTGCAGCGCCAGCCCCGCCGCGCCGAGCAGCAGGTTGAGCAGGGTGTGATCCACCCAGCGCGGCTGGCTCGCCATGCGATGGCGTAGCGCCAGGGCGACCAGCGCGACGATGCCGGGAATGGCGAACACCAGGCCGGTGAGCATCTGCTCGGCGATCCCGGTGCGCGCCTCCCAGTACACCGTGAAGAACGGCCGCACCAGGTAGGCGCTGAAGTCGAACAGGAACATCAGCAGGCTCAGCTTGAGCAGGGCCGACAGCGCCTCGGGGGTACGCCGCGGGGCTGGTGCGGCGCGCTCGCCCGCATCCTCGGACAGCACGCGCACCACCCGCCCGCTGCGGATCAGGTAGGTGCACAGGCCAAACTGCACGAGATCGCCCGCCGCCATCAGGGCCACGCAGAAGCGCGGGCCGAATTCCTGCAGCGCCATCCCGCCGACCGCCGCGCCGAAGATGGCGCCGATGTGCACCACCACCGAGAGCAGCCCGATGGTCACGCTGTGCCGGTCGGCCGGCTCCAGGCGCATCAGGTAGGGGAACATCAGCAGGTAGCTGGCCTTGGTCATGAACATCAGCATGGTCAGCACCCAGTACGCCTCGACCGTCGGCGCCCAGATCGCCAACAGGCAGAACGCGGTCGCGGCCAATTGCGTATAGGCCAGCAAATGCATGGTCTCGACACGCCGCGCCACGCGGGCCCAGACCGGTAGCATGCACATCACGGCGATGGAGATGGCGGCGATGTAGCCGCCCACATGCACCGAGCTGGTCAGGCCGTAGCGCAGCTCGAAGAATTGCGGATAGAAAGCGATGAGGATCGAGTCGCTGATCACACCGAAGGCCGACATGATCAGAATGGTGGTACGCAGCGTCACGAGCCGACGGCCTCCCGCTCCAGCGCGACGAAGCCGCTGTCCTCGCCGGGCACGAAATCCTGGAACGCAGTGCGCGGCTCGCTCGGGTAGTGGTCGTGGCCGGTCAGTTCGGCCAACAGCCGGCTGTTGCGAAAGCACGCCAGGCCCAGGTCGGGGTTGGTCAGGCCATGACTCTGCAGACCGACGTTCTGCACGTAGATCTCCCGGTTGTGGTGATCCACCGCCCAGCGTTTGGACGGTGAGTAGCCGCCCTCCCCGTTCCAGCGGATGCGAGCGCGGATGCCCTCGACGAACGCCGGCACCTGGTGGCGATAGCCGGTGGCGAAGACCACGGCATCGGTGCGATGGCGGTAGCGCCGGTTGAGCTGGGTATGGCGGAAATCCAACTCCCAGCCACGGCCGTCGGGGGCGCGACGGCAGGCGTCCAGCGCCATGGAGGTCAGCAGGCGCGTTGGCGGCGAGTCGCGGTGGCGGCGCTCGTCGAGCAGTGCGTAGATGCGCTCGATCAACGATTGGTTGATGCCGTTGTAGATGCTGCGCTGGTCCTCTAGCACCTCAGCCTTGATGGCCGGATCGAGACCATAGAAGTAGTCGCCGTATTCAGGGGTGATGAGTTCGAGCGTGAGCTTGGCGTCTTCCATCTGGAAGAAGCGCGGCGCGCGGGTGACCCAGTTGAGCCGGTAGCCGTGGCGCTCCGAGTCCTGCAACAGATCGTGGTAGACCTCCGCCCCGCTCTGCCCGCTGCCGATCACCGTGATGCTGCGACCGGCCTGCAGACGTGCGCGCTCGGCGAGGTAGCCGCTGCTGTGCACCAGGTGCGCGTGGTCCGCGGCGGCGCAGCAATCCGGCAGGCGCGGCACGCCCCCAATGCCGATGACCAGTTTGCGGGCCTGATAGGTGAACGGTGTGCCGTCCTCGGTTTGCCCTGATATCTGATAGAGGCCGTTCGCCGCATCGTGACTGATGGTATGTACGTCACGTCCGCAGCGCAGGTTGTCCAGCCGCGACGCAGCCCAGCGGCAATAGCGATCGAACTCCTGACGGTCGAGGTACCAGTTCTCGCGTATGTAGTAGGTGTACAGCCGCCCCTGCTGCTTGCAGTAGCTGAGGTAGCTGAACGGGCTGGTCGGGTCGGCCATCGAGACCAGATCGGCGAGGAAGGGATTCTGCAGCGTGGTGCCGTCGAGCAGCATACCCGGATGCCAGCTGAACGCCGGCTTACGTTCGAGAAACAAACTGCGCACGCCGGGCAATGGCGCCGTCAGGCAGGCGAGCCCAAGGTTGCAAGGGCCAACGCCAATGGCGATGAAATCGTAGGGGGATTCGTTCATCCGCTAGCCTTCTCCGCTGCACCATCAAGGTCAGTGGAAGCTAGTTCGAATGATAATCATTGTCAAACAACAACCATTACTGTCTCAGTGTTCGCGAAAGCTGTGCTCGCCAGAGGCGGACGGCGCTACTAGCCCGTGCTGACGGCCGAAAAGTCGAGCCCCGTACGCGCGGGCTTGCTCGCGGCAGGGGCCGTGCATATTCACCATTTGTAGCAGTACGGACGCTGACGCCTGCGGCTTGGGCGGCTCTTCGACACGCAATCCAGCCAAGATGCGACGAACCAGAGGGGGCTCGACCGTCAGGCGAGGGGCATGTTTATGCAGGTTCATCCGGGGCTCCTGGAAGGCTTGGTTGGTCGCACTTTCAGAATGCCGGGAATGCCCCGGATGACCAACCTACCGAGAGATCACAGCCCAGCCCCTCTGTCACGGCCACCTCCCGGCAGCCGTGACTGCTGTCGGTTTATGCCTCTCTAGGCTCCGCCTTCCTGAGCGCTACCTATTCAGCTCGTAAACGCACATGTTCACCGTCGCGGCCAGGTTCAGCGATTCGATGGCGCCAGCACCCGGAATCGTGAAGGGCTGGGCGTCGAGTGCGATCAGCTGCTCGCGGGGCACGCCGCGCGCCTCGTTGCCGAAGAGGTAGCAATCGAAGGTCTTGAAACTGTCCGATTGCACGGGCTCGCCGTTCATGTCCAGGCAGGCGATGCGCTCGAACCGCGTGCGCAGCGAATCCAGTTCCACATCCAGCTCCAAGGGCGCATGGAAGATGGCGCCCATGCTGGCGCGCACGACCTTGGGGTTGTACGGGTCGACGCTGCCGGGGCTGAGCAGGCAGCGAAAACGACCGAACCACGCCAGGGTGCGCAGGATGGTGCCCAGATTGCCCGGGTCCTGGATCTCGTGCAGGTAGATGGCGCGTTCATGATCGGCGGATGCGGCCGGCGCTGCTATCGTCGGCATCGGCACCAGGGCGATGATCCCTTGCGGCGTCTTGGTGTCGGCGATCTGCGCCATCTGGCGGTCGGTGATCACCTGGGTTTCGAACGGGCTTTGCCAGTGTTCGTAGGCGCCGGTCACGTACAGCCGGCTGCTCTGTAGCTGCGGGTTCTTCTCTGCCGCCTTTTGCAGCTCCAGCAGCAAGTGTTCACCCTCGACCAGAAAATGGCCGAACTCGGTTCGGTATTTTTTCTGGTGAAGTTTCTTGATGTCGTCGAGTTTCATCGGTCCGGCTCAGTTGGCCTGTACGTCGGTCGTTTGTGTTTCGGACAAAATCGACTTGGCCAAGGCTTCGGCGACCTTGATGCCGTCCACCCCAGCCGACAGGATGCCGCCAGCGTAGCCTGCGCCCTCCCCGGCCGGGTACAGCCCGCGCAGGTTGAGGCTTTGCAGGGTCTCGGGGTCGCGGGTGATACGGACCGGCGAGGACGTGCGGGTCTCGATGCCGGTGAGCACCGCGTCGTCGCGATCGAATCCGCGAATCTGCTTGCCGAAGGCCGGCAGCGCCTCGCGGATGGCCTCGATCGCGTAATCGGGCAGCGAGGGCGCCAGATCGCCCAGGCGCACGCCGGGCTTGTAGGAGGGCTCCACCTCGCCGAATTCGGAGGAAGGCACGCCACGAATGAAGTCGCCCACCAGTTGCGCGGGCGCGCAGTAATCGCGGCCGCCCAGTTCATAGGCGCGCGACTCCAGGCGCTCCTGCAACTCCACGCCGGCCAGCGGGCCGCCGGGGAAATCCTGCTCCGGGTTGATGCCGACGACGATGCCGGCGTTGGCATTGCGCTCGTTACGCGAGTACTGGCTCATGCCGTTGGTCACGACGCGCTCCGGCTCGGAGGTGGCCGCCACCACGGTGCCGCCCGGGCACATGCAGAAGCTGTAGACGGCGCGGCCGTTCTTGGCGTGATAGACCAGCTTGTAGTCGGCGGCGCCGAGCTCCGGGTGCCCTGCGTATTTGCCCAGGCGGGCCTGATCGATCATGCCTTGCGGGTGTTCGATACGAAATCCCACGGCGAAGGGCTTGGCCTCGATGAACACGCCCTGGCGGTGCAGCATGCGGAAGGTGTCGCGGGAGCTGTGACCCAGCGCCAGCACGACATGGCGACTGCGCAGGATTTCGCCATCCGCGAGCACCACGCCCTCGAGCTGGCCATCGTCGATCAGCAGATCGGTCACCTTGCTTTCGAAGCGCACCTCGCCGCCCAGGGCGATGATCTCCTCGCGCATGGCGGCGACCACGCCGGTGAGGCGGAAGGTGCCGATGTGCGGCTTGCTGACGTACATGATCTCTTCCGGCGCGCCGGCGCGGACGAACTCGTGCATCACCTTCCGAGCGTAGAACTTCGGGTCCTTGATCTGGCTGTAGAGCTTGCCGTCGGAGAACAGGCCGGCCCCGCCCTCGCCGAACTGCACGTTGGACTCGGGAGTCAGGGTCTTCTTGCGCCACAGCGCCCAGGTGTCCTTGGTACGGCGGCGCACATCCTTGCCGCGCTCGAGCACGATGGGTTTGAAGCCCATCTGCGCCAGCGACAGCGCCGCGAACAGCCCACAGGGGCCGAACCCCACCACCAGCGGACGCTCACCGAGGTCGGCCGGCGCCTGGCCGACCGGATAGTAGCGGGTGTCCGGCGACGGGTTTACATGGCGGTCATCGGCGAAGCGCGCCAGGACGGCAGCCTCGTCACGGACCTCCAGATCGATGATGTAGATGAACAGAATGACGCTGTTCTTCTTGCGGGCATCGTAGCTGCGCTTGAACACGGTGAAGTTCAGCAGATCGGAGTCGCGGATGCCGAGGCGTTCGACGATGGCGCTACGCAGCGCCTCGGCGGAATGGTCGAGGGGCAGGGACAGTTCGTTGATGCGAATCATGGCGATGGTCCTGGCCGGTGACTCCGGCAAAGGAAGCTACAAGGGGGCGGGTAAGCCGTGAATTGTACCCGCCGGCCGCCGCCCCTGTCAGGCCTGGCCTTGGGTTCCGCGCAAGGCGCGGTGCGGGCCGCCGCTGGGCGCCCTGCCCCGCGCCCGGCGTTATCGGCTTATAATTGCCGCACTCTGCGCCCAGCACGTTGCCCTTGTGTCCCGTGCGCGGGTCCGCGTCTCCCATCGATTTTCCGTGCCTGGCCCCCTCATGAAACGATCCAAAAGCAGCCGCCGCTGGCTGGATGAACACGTCAACGATCCTTACGTCAAACGAGCTCAGAAGGACGGCCTGCGTTCCCGTGCCAGCTACAAGCTGATCGAGCTGAACGAAAAGGACAAGCTGATCCGCCCCGGCATGCTGGTCATGGACCTCGGCTCCGCCCCCGGCGGCTGGTCGCAGGTGGCGGGCGGCCTGGTGGGCGAGAAGGGACGGGTCCTGGCCAGCGACATCCTGCCGATGGACCCGCTCGACAACGTCGACTTCATCCAGGGCGACTTCACCGAGGACGCGGTGTTCCAGCAGATCCTCGACAAGCTCGACGGCAACCAGCCCGACCTGATCATCTCCGACATCGCCCCCAACATCAGCGGCGTCGCGGCCGCCGACCAGGCTTCCTCGATGTACCTGGTGGAACTGGTCCTCGACATGGTCCGGCAGGTGCTCAAGCCCAACGGCAACTTCGTGGCCAAGGTTTTCCAGGGCGAAGGCTCCGACGAGTTCCTGAAGGACGTTCGCACCTCGTTCGAGAAGGTGGTGATCCGCAAACCGGAGGCCTCGCGGCCGCGGTCGCGGGAGGTCTACCTGGTGGCGAAGGGATTCAAGGGATAAGAGGCCCGCGACCGAAGCCATTCGGGATGGGGCGGCGCAATCCTCAGCCCCGCCAAACTACTCGGGAACCCTGGCGAGCCCGTGACTGCTCGAATGGCCCGTGACGTGGCGCAGCCATTGCTCGGCGTCATCCAGATAGGTGAACAACACGGGGATGACGAGCAGGCTAAGCACGGTCGAGGTGATCAGCCCGCCAATCACCACGATGGCCATGGGCATGTGAAAGCTCGGGTCTGCGCCCCACCCGAGGGCGATCGGCATCATCCCGGTGCCCATGGCGAGCGTGGTCATGATGATGGGGCGAACACGCTTGCTGCAGGCGTCGATGACCGCGTCCAGGCGTGAAAGTCCGTAGTCACGGCGCGCCAGGATGATGTAGTCGATCAGCAGGATGGAGTTCTTCGTGGCGATGCCCATCAGCATGATGAGGTACTAGTGGCCGTCCCGTTGGCCGGCCGACAGAGGCTGCTTTTGTGGGAGAGGTCTTGACCGCGAATGGCGCCGCCAGGCGCCCCCGGACTCCCCTATGCGCCGCATCAAAAGCTCGCGGTCAAGACCGCTCCACGGTCCGCTGTCGGGTTCCAGCACAGGTTGGTGCGTCGCGTTTTTCATCCCAGGCCCCACGCAGGCTGCGGATCGCGAACAGCACTAGCGCTTCTTGCCCTCTTTCCCACCACCCAGGCTCGGCACCTTGCGGATCGGTTTGGCGTTGGGCTTTTCGCTTTCGTCGAACCAGTTGCCGAGGTGGATCTTGCCTTTGCCGGGTGCGGCGTCCTTCTTCTTGGGTTTCTTCGGCTTCTTGATGATCTGCCCACCGAGCACCGTGGTGGGAACACGGTGCTCGGGGATGAAGCCGGGTTCGTCCCGGCGGCGCAGAACCTGGCCGATCAGCGTTTCGATGGCGGCCAGATGCTCGACTTCATCGGCTGCGACCAGCGACAGGGCCTTGCCACTGGAGCCGGCGCGCCCGGTGCGGCCGATGCGGTGTACGTAGTCCTCGGCGACGATGGGCAAATCGAAGTTCACCACCAGCGGCAGGTCGTGAATGTCCAACCCGCGCGCGGCGACGTCGGTGGCGACGAGGATCTGCACCTCGCCGGCCTTGAAGCGCTCCAGTGCCCGCAGGCGCGACGGCTGGGGCTTGTCGCCGTGGATCGAGTCGCTGGAAATACCCTGCGCCTGCAGCTCCTCGACGAGCTGGTCGACACCCTTGCGGGTCTTGACGAAGACCAGCACCTGGCCCCAGCGATTTTCGGTGAGCAGGTGCAGGAACAGCTCGGCCTTGCGCTTCTTGTCCACCGGCACCAACCACTGCTCGACGGTCTTGGCCGCGGCGTTGCGCGGGCTGACCGAAATCGACAGCGGATTGCGCAACAGCTCGCCCGCCAGCTGGCGGATGGCATCGGAAAAGGTCGCGGAGAACAGCAGCGTCTGGCGCTTCTTCGGCAACGCGGCGAACAGCTCGTCCAGCTCGCGGGCGAAGCCCAGATCTAGCATGCGGTCGGCTTCGTCCAGTACCAGCGCCTGCAACTGCTCGAAGCGCACCGCGTTCTGCCGATAGAGGTCGAGCAGGCGCCCGGGGGTCGCGACCAGCACGTCGACGCCCTTGCGCAGCGCCATCATCTGCGGGTTCAGGCTGACGCCGCCGTACACCGCATAGGTGCGCAGCGGCAGGGCCTCGCCGTAACGGCGGAAGCTTTCATGGACCTGCTCGGCCAGCTCGCGGGTCGGCACCAGTACCAGGGCGCGGACGCAGTTGCTGGCGACGCTCGGCCCGGCGGTGGCCAGCCGTTGCATCAGCGGCAGGGCAAAGCCGGCGGTCTTGCCGGTGCCGGTCTGCGCGGCGGCCATCAGGTCGCGCCCCTTGAGCACCGCCGGAATCGCCTCGGTCTGGATCGGTGTCGGGGTGTCGTAGCCGAGGGAATCGAGGGTGCGCAGCAGGGGATCGAAGAGGCCGAGGGCGGCGAAAGTCATGGCAGCAGAACCGGTAGGACGCGAAGGCCTGCCAGTTTACCTGCTCACGACCGCGCCGCGAGCTTCAGGCCGCCGGTGCGGCCACCTTGGGTCGACGCCACTGCGGCAGGCCGATCAGCAACACGGCGCTGACGATCACCATCATCGCCAGCCATTCTTCGGGACCGATGCGTTCGCCGGCGAAGGCGATACCCAACAGTACCGCCACCACCGGGTTGACGTAGGCATAGCTGGTGGCCGCGGCCGGGCGTACGTGCTTGAGCAGGTAGAGGTAGGCGCTGAAAGCCACGATCGAACCGAGGAAGATCAGGTATGCCAGCGCGCCCCACCCCGCCGCGCTTGGCATTTGCTCCAACCGCTCACCACTGGCGGCGCTGCCGAGCAGCAGCACGCTACCGCCGACCAGCATCTGCGCGGCGCTCGCCATCGGCCCGCTGGGCAGCGTCAGGTGGCGGCTCCACATCGAGCCGAACGCCCAACTTGCCGCGGCGAACAGCACTAGCACCGCGCCGAGCGGGCTCGCCTGCATGTTGTGGCCGAGGTTGAGCAGCCCGATGCCGATCAGCCCGAGCAGGATGCCGCCCCACTCCAGCGCGGTGGTGCGCTGTCCCCAGAACAGGCCGAACAGCAGCGCGAACAGCGGCACCGTGGCGATCGCGAGCGCCGCGACACCGGAGGCGACGCCCAGATGTTCGGCCACCGTCACACCGCCGTTGCCGAAGCTGAGCAGGAGTATCCCGACGATCCCGGAGCAGACCCACTCCCGCCGGCTCGGTATCGGCACGCCGCGCCAGCGCAGCCAGCCGAACATCAGGCTGCCGGCGATGACGAAGCGCAACCCGGCGAGCAGCATCGGTGGCCAGGATTCAACCCCGATGCGAATGACCAGGTAGGTCGAACCCCAGATCAGATACAGCGCCAGGAAGGCGCCTACCAGCAGCAACGGAAAACGGGACGAACGCATGGCAGCAGCTCGAAAAGAGGGACAGGGGTGCTCATTCTAGGTAAGGCGCGAGCGCAAAAATAAGCACAGATCAGGCTTTAAAGGCCGGCACAGCCGTTCAAACGATGGAAAAACAGGCATCATCCCTTTGAAAGCACAGCACTACGGATTTCCTCATGGATCGCTTCGATCGGCAGCTACTGGCTGCACTTCTGGAAAATGCCCGCCTGTCGTTTGCCGACCTGGCGCGGCGCATCAACCTGTCCGCTCCGGCCGTGGCCGATCGGGTCGCCAAGCTCGAAGCGAATGGGGTAATCACCGGCTACCACGCGGCCATCGACCCGTCGCGCATCGGCCTGCCAATCGAATGCCTGATCGAGCTACGCATCGCCGACCACGACTCGCGCCGCACACTCGAAGCGCTGGCGCAGATCCCGCAGATCGATCACTGCTACCGCGTCACTGGCGACGCCTGTGTCCTGATGAAGGCATCGCTCGAATCAATGGAGGCGCTCGAAGCACTGATCGACCAGCTGAGCCAGTATGGCGCGAGCAAGACCTCGATCATTCTCTCCACGCCCTTCGAGCGGCGCGTGCCAGCGCCTCTGCACAATGGCAACGGCGCCGGGCGACGCTAGAGCAGCAGCGCGCCCTCGACCGGCTGATATCGGTCGGCCGCGCGGATCAGCGATTGCGCCGTCAACCCCGGCACGCCATAGACGCAGGTCTGTACGCCGTGGGCCTGGCGCACCTTGTCGAGCAGCATGTCGAAGTCGCCGTCGCCCGAGGCCAACACCACCTCGTCGACCCGCGCGGCGGCGTCGAGCACGTCGATGGTGATGCCCACGTCCCAGTCGCCCTTGGCCGAGCCGTCGCTGCGCTGGATGTAGGGCTTGAGCTTCACCTCGAAGCCGAGGTTGCGCAGGATCTGCTGGAACTGCTGCTGCTTGGCGTCGCCCCGGTCGATCGCATAGGCGTAGGCCTCGACGATGCCGCCGCGGGCGCTGAGCTCGGCCCAGAGCGCGGCATAGTTGAAGTGCCGGCCATGGGCCTGGCGCACGGTGTAATAGAGGTTCTGCACGTCGGCGAACAGAGCAATGCGGTTCAAGCAGGCGACCTCGCAGCTGAAGGCGGGCCAGTATGCGCGCAAACGCGTCCAGGTGGTCAGCCCCCGCCGTGGATGAGCGAGACGGCCCTCACGATCGGCAGTTTGGCCCTGCCTCAGGCTTGGGCTAAAGTGGCGCCCCGCCCGATCACGACCTCTGCCGGATGAATCCTTTCGCCATACTCCGCGACGCCTGCTACTTCTACAGCCGTCACCTGACCACCATCGCCGTGCTGTGCCTGCCGCTGATCCTGGCCGAGAGCCTGGCCCAGCAGTTGGTGGCGAGCTGGACGGCCGACAGCCCCTCGACCGCCTATGAGCTTCTGGTGGGCCTGATCTTCTACCCGCTCTACCTCGGTGCGCTGATCCTGTTTCTCGATGCGCGCAGCCACGGCCACTCCCCCGCGCCCCGGGATCTGCTGGTCCGCGCCGCGCAGATGTGGCCGGCCTTCGCGGTGGTCGCCGCGCTCGGCACCCTGCTGATCATGCTCGGCGCCTCGCTGTTCGTGCTGCCGGGCATCTGGATCATGGTGCGCATCTGCTTCGCCGAGTACCTGCTGGTGCTGCGCGGCCTTTCGCCGCTAGACGCGATCAAGCAGAGCTTCGCCATGACCCGCGGGCACTTCCTGCCGCTCTTCGGTTGCCTGGTCACGGTGATGTTACCGCTGTGGCTGGTCGGTTTCTGGATATCCGCCCAGCGCAGCTCGGACGCGCCGCTCGGCCTGCTGCCGGCGGTGCTGCTCGACAGCGCGCTCGGCATGCTTCAGCTGTTCGCCAGCATCGTCGTGTATCGCCTGTACATGCTGCTCGAGGCCCGCCGGCAATCGCCGGAAACCGACTAGGCTTAGCGAACCCTTTCCGATCGGGCGACTGTCATGGCCGACTCCAACCCCAGCATCCTGTCCCACGTGTCTCTGGGCACCAACCGTTTCGACGAAGCCACGGCTTTCTATGACCGGGTCCTGCAGACCCTGGGCTGCCGCCGAGTTCTCGAGCATCCCGGCGCGGTCGCCTGGGGTCGCGAATATCCCGAATTCTGGCTGCAACGCCCACTGGACGGGCGCCCGTCCAGCTGCGGCAACGGTACCCATGTCGGCTTCATCGCCAGCGACAAGGCCGCGGTCGATGCCTTCCATGCCGCGGCGCTGGCAGCCGGCGCCACCGACGAAGGCGCGCCGGGGCCGAGGCCGCATTATGGCGAGCCCTACTACGGTTGCTTCGTCCGCGACCTGGACGGACACAAGATCGAAGCGGCGTACTGGGCCGAGGGTTGAGTCCAGCCGGGCGCCCATCGGGCGCTCCAGGCTGCTAGGCTTACAGTCCCGTTGCCCCTGCCGCACTGCCCATGATCCGCTCCCGCCTCATCGTCCTGTCGCTACTCGGCCTCGCTGCCGGGCTTCTGGCAGCGGGCACCCTGCCCTATCTGCTGGCCTGGAAACCCGCCGAGCGCGAGCCTGCGACGGTCAGTTGCACGGCTCAGGCGCCCCAGCTGCTCGCCGGGCAGGCGCTGAAGGTGATGACCTGGAACGTGCAAGGCTTCACCGGCAGCCGCGAACAGCGCTCCGATGCCAGCCGTGGCGAGCGCCGCGCGGAGCGGGTGGACGCGGCCGAGGTAGCCGCCAACCTCGCAGAAGTCGCGCGAATCGTGCACGAGGAAAGCCCTGACCTGCTGTTGCTGCAAGAAGTACATGACGGCGATGGCGCCACTGCCCGGCAGAACCAGCTGGCACAGCTGCAGCAGGCGCTCGGGGATTTCTATCCGTGCAGCAGCGAAGCCTTCCATCGCAAGGCGCGCTGGTTGCCCGACCCACGCGAATCCGGCCCGATAGGGGTCAAGCTGGCATTGCTCAGCCGCTTCCACATCGATGCCGCCGAGCGCGTTCAGCTGCCGACGGAGCCCGGCAACTGGCTATCCGCGCCCTTCGCCGCCAAACCGGCGCTGCTGATCACCGAGCTACCGATGCGCGGCGGCGCCATCCTGACCGTCGCCACCACCCGGCTCGACAGCGCCCTGGAGGGCAATGCGCTCGGCCAAGCCACCGAGATCGGTCGCCTCATGGCCGACTGGCAGAACGCACACAGGCACTGGCTGGTCGCCGGAGACTGGAACCTGCCCTATTCGGCCGAAGGCCAGACCCTTGCCCTGCCGGAGAACCTCTCACCCTTTCGCCAGGTGCCGCGCCTGGGGGAAATCGCCGGACCGGGGCAACGCCAGTGGGCCACCTTTCAGCGGGGCGAGGAGTTGCAGGTGTTCGACCACCTGTTCCACGGCGACAGTCTCAAGCGCCTCGAGGCATCGGTGCGCCAGCAGGGCACCGCCGGGCTGTCGAACCACCGACCGCTGATGGTGCGCCTGCTGCTGCCCGCCGGCGACTGACGTTCACTGGCCTCGCGGCTTGGCCCGCGCGGTGGGTTCGGCAACCAGGGGATCGTCCGGCCAGTAGTGCTTCGGGTAGCGTCCCTTGAGGTCCTTCTTGACCTCCAGATAGGTGTTGCGCCAGAAGCTCGCCAAGTCCTGGGTGACCTGCACCGGCCGGCGTGCCGGTGACAGCAGGTGCAGCTTCACCCCGAGCCGCCCGCCGGCGATGCGCGGCGTGTCGGCCAGGCCGAACAACTCCTGCAGCCGGACGGCGAGCACCGGCGGCTGCTCACTGTAATCGAGACGGATGCGCGACCCGGACGGCACCGCGATGTGGGTCGGTGCGAGTTCATCGAGGCGCTGCGGCAGCGGCCACGGCAACAGCCCCGTCAGCATGCCGGGCAGGTCCAGCGCGGAAAAATGCGCGAGGCGGGTGACCTTGCCCAGGTAGGGCTGCAGCCATTGCTCGAGGGTCGCCAGCAGCCCCGCGTCGCTGACGTCGGGCCACTCGCCGGTGCCATCGCAGGCGTGCAGCTCACGCAACAGCATCACCCGGGCCTGCCATTGGCGCAGCTCCGGCGTCCAGGGCAGCAGCTCCAGCCCCCTGCGCCGCACCAGCCCGAGCAACGCCGCGCTGCGGGCCTCCTCGTCCAGACCCGGCAGCGGCTCGCGTGACAGCACCAATTCTCCAATCCGGCGCTGGCGCTCGGCGCGCAGCGCACCCTCGCGATCGTCCCACTCCAGCTCGTCCTGCACCCGTACCTGCTCGGCCAGCACCGTCTCGAACAGCGCCGGATCCAGCACCGCGGCGCGGTAGATGCGTTCCTCGCGCTGTCCCTGATGGCTGCCCAACTCGGCGACCACCAGCCAAGGCTCCTTCATCAGGCCATCCGGCTCGGCGAACTGTGCCGCACGGCCATTGGCCAGGCGATAAGCGCCGCCGCCCTCCTGGCGCTGCCGAGCAATCCGGTCGGGATAGGCGAACGCCAGCAGCGCGCCCAGCCAGCGCGGGTGTTGCGGATCGGCCACCGGGTCGGTGACGCGCCCCCGCAGCAGGCCGCGAAACTGCCGAGCCAGCTGGCGCACGCGCTGGATGCCGCCGCGTCCGGCTTCGAGCTGCGCCAGTCGGCTCGCCAGATCGGCACCGCCGCCACGCTGGAAATCCCGCTCGCTGAGCACCGCAGCCAGATCGGCGCTGAGCCCGGCAAGCCCGAGCGTCTGGCCACGCAACAGCAGGTGGGCCAGACGCGGATGTGTCGGCAGTTCGGCCATCGCCTGGCCGTGGGCGGTAAGCCGCAGCCCGCCCGCCTGTGGCGCGAGCGCGCCGAGACCTTGCAGCAGCGCGCGCGCCTGGGCGTAGGCGGCGGCCGGCGGCGGATCGAGCCAGACCAGCTCGTCGGGCACCACACCCCAGCGCTCGAGCTGCAGTGCCAGCCCGGCGAGGTCCGCCTGGAGCATCTCAGGTTCGGTGTACGCGGCCAGCTGGGCGTGCTGCGCCTCGGACCACAAGCGATAGCAAGCGCCGGGCTGCAGGCGACCGGCACGCCCGGCACGCTGGGTTGCCGAGGCGCGCGAGATCCGCCGGGTCTCCAGGCGGGTCATGCCGCTGCCCGGATCGAAGCGCGGCACCCGCGCCAGGCCCGCATCGACCACGACCCGCACCCCGTCGATGGTCAGGCTCGTCTCGGCGATGTTGGTCGCCAGCACCACCTTGCGCCACCCCGGCGGCGGGGCCTCGATCGCCGCCCGCTGGACGCCGAGCTCTAGTTCGCCATGCAGCGGGCACAGCAGCACGTCGGGCCGATCGGCAAGGGGTTCGGCCAGCGCCTCGGCGACCCGGCGGATCTCGGCCTGTCCAGGCAGGAATACCAGCAGGCTGCCGTCTTCGTCATCCAGCGCGCGCAACACGGTCTGCACGGTGCGCGACTCGATGCGCTCGGCCGCCTGGTACGGCTGACCCCAGCGCATTTCGACGGGGAACATCCGGCCCTCGCTGCTGACCACCGGCGCGTCGTCGAGCAGGGTCGCCAGCCGCTCACCTTCGAGGGTGGCCGACATCAGCAACACTTTAAGCGGCTCGTCGCGCAGCAGCTCGCGCGCGTTGAGGGTCAGCGCCAGGGCCAGATCGGCGTCCAGGCTGCGCTCACGCATTTTGCCATTCGCATGGATTTATCATTAGATACCTAAACCCAGCAAATACGGGATCTTCCACCCCAAAGCAAGGACAAGAATTCGTTGACAATCATCAGCAGCACCCTGTTCTTACCCAACTATCCATTCCGAAAAATTTCGGAGCCCCTAGCCAAGGCCTTTCAAACCCACGCGTCGTCGGAGTTGATTAACGTTCCGCTGAAGCTGCTCGAGTGCTACCTCCAACTCATCGAGGCAGAACTCTCCTACGTCCATCTGTCGAGTCGAAGCTGCGAGCCGATCATCATCGGTTTTGTCGGTGCATTGCGATCAAGAACTTTGGCCGATAGCAAAGAGCCTGTTCGGATTCGCTGGGCTCGACGTTTCGTAGAAACACTTACAAGTCTGCGCGACGAAATTCCAGGCATGCCCAATTTCGACTATTTGATGGCCGACCTCGAAGAAGGGAAAGAACTCTGGGATTCCCAGCAGAAAAAATTGAACCCATTGGCCTTGCGCTATTGGAACGGATGGCAAGTCGACTCCCTAAAAGGAGTACCAAGTTTTCTCGCGCTGGGAGAACTATGGCACTCCCATGGCCCTGAGTTTACAGAAGAGTACTACCGGACATGGAAGACTTTTTCGGCCAAGCAAGCAAGATGCAACACCACATTGTGCAACAAGCTGGCCAGCTATTTATCGAAGAACTCTTTGGAGTGGCCAACTACAACCTTCCAAAACCCAGAAAATATAAAATCATTCTTTTTGCACTTCATGAAGGAGCACTTCTTAACCGCATATAGAGAAAATCTAAATATACCAACCCAGATAAAAACGTGGAACAGGTTCATATCGAACTGCGAAGAGGCCTTTATACAATCAGGAGTTTGGGCAACCCCTTTTGGGGATGGACTACCACGGCCCATCCGCCCCAAACAACACAGAGCGCAAACAAGAGTGTCCGTGTCTGATGAGGGGGTGGAAATCCATGAAAAACTTATCACTAGAGTCCCTCTCGAAATAACTGATAACGAGGCAATAGAAATATTATTCAAAAGTATCCACAAAGACATCGAAACCGTAAAATCCTGGGCAACAGAACAAGCCAATGAACTTTACTCGAGAGTCCAACTTCGTATACTCGCAACCACACGGATAAACTCCTCGGAAATCAAACCTCGAAAAGGCTGGCAGCGTCGGAGTTACGATCACGAATCAATTTGCGCGATTTTTCAAAGCAACGGCTTTCCATCCTCGCGCATGGACTTCGAACACCAATACGGATACACCATATTATCTGCTGATGTCGCAAATATACTTGGACTTCCGGCTGCTGGCACTCTTTATCCCTACCAATGCTTACTGGTAGCAGAGCACAATGAGATCACAGAATCTTTCCTTAAGAATTTTCGTTTGTATGACGACAAAGGTAGAAGATCCGGCTTTGTGAAAACCGACACCGGGTATCAGTTGGTCGGCTTCAAGGATAGAAGAGGTGGAAAGCTAAGCGAGCAGAAAATACAACTAAACGCGAACTCAACAAAGCGAATCTTCGAAGTAATAAAGATCACAGCACCGTTAAGAAAATATCTCAAGGGAATTGGCGACAGCCGATGGAAGGAGTTATTCCTGACCTGCGGGAAGGGTTTCGGTCACCCGCGGAGCGCTGTAATTCCGACTTGGAACAAAGCGCTATTCGATAAACACACACGGATTTTTGAACGACTTGCACAACAATTTTCAAATCATACTTCCTTGAGGGGTACTGAACTAAAAAATTTCTTATCTCGAGTCACCCTTTCTAGTCTTCGAGCCTCATGTGGGGTAGAGGTATATTTAAAAACCCAAAGCGTCGAAGCCATGTCCAAAGCGCTCGGCCACGCAAACCACGACTGCCTGCAACTTTCTCACTACCTGCCGGAGTCAATACTAGCCTTCTTCCAAGCCCGCTGGATAAGAATTTTTCAGCGCGGCTTAATCTGTGACGCGATGAAAGATAGCAGCTTCCTCATAGAGGCCGCAGACTTCGAGACAATGGAAGAGTTAAATCTATTTCTTAAGAACCATGCACTAAAAGACATCCCTGACCACCTGGTCAACCCGGAGAACACTCAAACAACTGAACCCTATTCAGCGAATCAGTACTCAGAGGTCTACATCTCAGTGGATCCAGGGATAATGACCGCCCTCGTATCATTAGAGAAAGCAGTGGCTACAGCGGAACGACCCGAAGAAGTGACAGGAGTAGCACGATACTGGGCAGATCTAACGAAGGCCGTTGTTGCCGAGATCAGAAGGGATAATGACGCACTACTGAAAGACCACCTTTATGTCGCCGAGCAGAGGTGTAACCCCCGCAGAATGGAGAAGTTGATATATGAATGTTGAATTACCAGCAGAGCTAGACTTCCTAAAAGCGTTCTACACCGACCCTAGGACAGAATACAAAAAATCAAGTTGGTTGCTGAGTGATTTCGACTTGCACATATGGAAATATGATTTCAATTTTGCGACCCCCAACACGATCAACTGGGACATTACATTAGACGACGAAACTTCTCTGCTTGCCCAAAAAAACAAGCCATTACTAGACGGGCTAAAGTATTTTTTAACAACATCTACACGTTCTGTTCGAGGATCGGCGATCGAATTAGGTTCACTAGCCGCACAGATGACGATGTTTAACAGGGCCATTCACGTTGCCGATTACATTCTTCTGAATGCAAAAGAATATCAGCTATCCAGATTCGGATTGGCTGGAATCAACAGCCATCACATGAAGAGAATGCTAGACGTCTTCTCAAGCGTCAACGGTTCGGAAGAGTCGGTTTACGAGTGGACCAAGACTATCAGCAAATTTTGTTTAAGCTTAATAAACACTTCCAGTTCTATCGAACTCGATAGCATTCTAGATCAATATCCACGAATGCGCATTGTGACTGACGAACAACTAGATGAGCATCACCTGGAAATACCTTTTGATTTAATACCTTATGCAAGAGCTGCCTTGCATTTGCATGGATATTATAAAAAAAGATCAACTGCTGGAGTCCGCACCCCTAACACCTTGCAGCTAGCGAAATCGCTTTATGCCAACACACTGAAAGGCGGGCATCTAAAACTAAAAACATTAAGCTCATTAGAATTCTATACTGATAATGAGAGAGAAATAATATCGAGAGAGTATCCCGGTTCATCGGTCAGGACAGGTGACCATGAAGCAATGACATCCGGTCCATTTCGCGCCTACAGATTTTTAACATACAACCTTGGAATTCTTCATGAAATTGGGCTTCCAGCTCCCGAAGTATCAGAGCTGAAGCAGATACTTGATTATGAACCATCACTCTCTGAAGCTGCTCGGTTTCGGACGCTGCCGTACCCAATAGTGAGAGACGCCTTCAGAAAATCAATCGAGTACCATTTCAAGTATGGAGAACTTCTAATAGAAGGTTTCTGCCGCATGGCAGAGCATTGCAACCTCAATGGAATTGCCCCTACGCAACTTACCAATGGAGAGTTACAAGACATTATGCCCCCTGAGCTTATCGACATGGGAATTAGGAAGCTTGGGCTTGTATGTCAAACGGTGTCTATTAGGCACGGCGCACTGAGAAAGCAGTCAAATTACTTCATAGAACTCAGAAATAATGTGGGACTGATTGAGTGCTTACGCATCTATATTGGATGTGTCCAGATGGTAGTTGGAACAATCATGGCTCGCCGAATAGGAGAAATGCTCGATTTGCACTCGACTGACTGCCTAGATAAAAGCGAAAGATGGTTGATCTTCTTAAATAGAAAAAGCACATCCAACCTGTTCGGCATAAGACAACGCCAAGCACGCCCAATCGAACCCATTGCCGTAAAAATGATTAAAAACTTAATTTCCATGCAGCAGAGACTTTTAAAAAGCGGATTCATAACTGAAATGACTAGCCTCTTTGCCCCCCCCGGACTCCTCGGAAATGCCGGGCTTAGTCAGCAAACAATGTATGCCTACAATAGAAACCTAGACTTGTTGTGCGATTATTTCGAACTACCACTAAATTCAAAAGGAGAAAGGTACTATATCCGACAACATCAACTTCGACGCTTTTTCTCCATGGTATTCTTCCACTCGAGCAGTTTTGGAGGACTGGAGACACTGCAGTGGATGCTCGGGCACACCGACATGCAGCATGTTTGGAATTACATTACTGAGTCCACTGATGGTGCAGTTTTGCGTAGCGCTAAGGCTCAGTTCATAGCAGAAAGCTTGCATAATGGCGATATCACTGCTTACGAAGATCTAGCCGAAATACTAAAAATTCGTTACAACACAGATAATTTTGCTCTAGTAGACACTGCTGAACTTGAAGACGCAATCACCGACATGATAAAGACAGGGAAAGTCCAGATTGAGCCAGAGTTTTTCACAGACGAAACCGGCCAACATATGCGCGTGGTAGTAAAAATTCAGAGCACAGACTAAATGAAAAAAATCTCCGACCTAGAGCCACATGCTAGCGCCACATTAATAACCAGTGAACTTTTAAAGCTAATCTACCGTAATCCTGACTATTTTTCCAAAAACGAGAACATTCTAAAGGCTCTCAGAAGCCAAGGAGCGCTAGCCAAGCTCGAATTCAATTTCGAGGACTCAGGGGCTATAAAGTCAAAATCCCCAATGAGCATCAACACTTTAAAATCTCACGCCAACTTACAGTTCAAGGGAGGATTTAAGGAACTTGATACCCTCCGCCTAGCGGCATTGAGGGCCATTGAGAAGGTCAATGGCAGCAAAGAGGCCACTTCAACAAAACGCACTAAGTCCGGACTTTCGCGACTAGTAACTGAACTAGAGGAGAGACTTGATAAGCAGCGCTGCGCCAACATGGTCCTCCTCCAGGGATTAAGCCTGGCAATTAACGAGTTAAGAAATATACGTAGCAATCTAGATCCCGCTCTACTTGAAAAGCGGGCAAGCGATGCCGTTCAGGCACTTACTGCTCTACTGAGCCTCCCTCCAGAACAGCCACCCCCCCCCTCCCCTTCTTCCGGAGACGGGCGAGTTACGCGACTGGAGGAGTATCGCAAGTGACAAACCACCTTCGCCAACAACTATTTAAACCACTTAAAGAGCTAACACTCTTTAGCTACCATGCGCATGGAAGTACTATAACAAAAGATGGTTCTGGCCTGCCGTTTTGCTGTTGGCCTGATGGCACGCCCAATAACGTCGCAAATCTCTACATGCTCGCACTACGTGACCGCCCTGGCCGAGGTGGAAAAGGCCTATCAAGGCACGGCGGTAAAGGCGGAAGCATTGGGGAGTATGCATCCAAAATAAGCCCACTAGTTCGCTACTGCTTCAGATACCGAACTGACTTTATAGGACTGTCTGACCAACAGTTCTCAGACTTCATTGACGAATTAAGAAAGGAGCGATCTGTCAACGATCCCACTGTAAATAGGCGCACCGAAACTACACTCCTAGCAATTGGTAGGATCTGTCTAGATTTTTTGCAATTCGTAGGACGTCTTTATGGCGACGATGCATTTGTATCAGAGAATGGAACCATCCGCGCCGTAATGAAAACATTTACTATCACAACGCGCTCAGGAAGAACGATAAAGCGGAGTTATCTGCATCACCACTCTCTTCATGTATCTGGAACGCGCTACCACACGCGCGATCCGATCCCGAGCGAACATATAAAGCTTTTGCGAGATTCAGCAAACAAAATCCACCCATCGAGACACCTTCAACTTCGACGGAATCTGGTGATTTCCTTGCTTGAGCATACGGGCGCTCGACGCAGCGAGATAATTGAAATTACCGTTTCGGACATACGTAATGCCATGAACATGTCGTTCCCATTGCTACGTCTGCGAACCTTGAAACGTGGAACCTATTCCGAGCGTTTTATCCCGATTTCAAGAGTGGTACTAAGCGAAGCTAAGAAATATATTCAGTTTGCCCGCAGAATATCTCTTCGCAACTTCAAGGACACGGATCACGACAGACTCTTTGTTCAAGAAAAGACTGGTAAGCCGCTCGGTGCCTGCAGTATTACGAATGAAATGATTCAACTTAGAAGTCACGCCGGCATCGAAGAAAAAGTCTGTGCACACATGTTCCGCCATGCTTTCATCACCAATCTTTTCGTACTCCTAATCAAAAGACACAAGTTCAAGCAAAAGGACGACTTCAGAAGCGCCCTGCTTAATAGCAAAAAGTTTCTTTACGACGTCATGCTGTGGACTGGCCACAAAGATCCCCTCTCGGTAGAACGGTATATTCATCTTGCATTCGCCAAACTTGATGGATACGAAGACATCGTTTCATCTGCCCATATAATCAGGACTAACCGTATATATGACCAGGCCGAGGAGCTACTTCTGAACGCATTAAAAAATGGTATGCCAGTTGACGAGTACGTGCGTGAACTGGAGAAGCTAAAGCAACTTCGGCAAGAAGATCTCAAGAAAGAGACAAAGGAAGAGGAAGAGGAAGAGAATACGGAGTCAGTCAAAAGCTGGGAGCATTGGCATAACCACCTTTGAATGTTGCGATACAACTCGCTTCACTGCCGAAGCGTCCATAAAGCGCGTGTCTAATGACGACGACGTTTACCGGTCGTTCACTGGGGCGAAAGAGACAATCCGCTCCTGCCCGTGCAAGGTGGCATCCTGAATGCCCGACTCAATCCGTAGGGCTCTGTCCGGATAGATGTCCTTGAGGTTCGTCATCACCTGACCCTTGTCAAGGCTGAAGATCACTTGGCCGTTGTGATCAACCAGGAATGCATGGTCGATGCCGCCAAAGTCCACGACATCTATGATCCTCCACTAGGGTGTCAAGGGTGAACCGTCGCTTAAGTTCCGGAGCACACATTTACAAAGGGCCGAAATCTGCAAAAAACGGGCACGTCGACTCTACGAATGGCAATACGGTAAAACTCGCACGGCCCTAGTACGCCGGTTGACTGGCACACTCAACAGAGAGCCAACCTGCGTTGCTCTCGAGGCAACACTGGGTTCCGGTTCACACGCCCGCATTGAGCAACAGCCTACGATTTTCGCGGCTTAGCTCTAGCTGTAGCCTGGGCCACAAGCGGGTCCTCAGGCCAGTAATGCTTAGGGTACCTACCTCGTAAATCTTTCTTCACTTCCGCGTAGGTATTGCGCCAGAAACTCGCCAGGTCCTGGGTGACCTGCACCGGGCGCTGGGCCGGGGACAGCAGGTGCAGCTTGACGCCCTGACGGCCACCGGCGATGCGCGGAGTGTCGGCGAGGCCGAACAGCTCTTGGAGGCGCACCGCGAGAACCGGCATCTCGTCGCTGTAGTCGAGGCGGATGCGCGAGCCGGAGGGCACTTCCAGCGTACGCGGCGCCAGCTCGTCGAGGCGTTGCGGCAGCGGCCAGGGCAGCAGGCCATGGAGGATGCCGGCGAGGTCGAGGTTGGCGAAATGGCTGAGGCGGCTGACCTTGCCCAGCCAGGGCTGCAGCCACTCCTCCAGGCTGGCCAGAAGCGCCGCGTCGGAGAGGTCTGGCCATTCGCTGCTGCCCGTGTCGGCCAGGTCCAGTCGGCGCAGCAGCGCCACCCGCGCCTGCCACTGGCGCAGCTCCGCACTCCACGGCAGCAGCTCCAGCCCCTTGCGTCGCACCAGACCGAGCAGCGCACGCGAGCGGGCCTCGTCATCCAGTTCGGCAAGGGCTTCGCGGGCCAGCACCAACTCACCCACTTTCACCTGACGTTCGGCGCGCAGCACACCTTCGCGCTCTTCCCAGTCGAGCAGGTCCTGGCACCTTACCTGTTCGGCCAGAGGGCCGTCGAACAGTGCGGGATCAAGGTCGGCCGCGAGATAGATGCGCTCTTCACGCTGGCCCTGGCGGCTACCGAGATCGGCGATCACCAACCAGGGCTCCTTCATCAGCGCATCCGGCTCGCCAAAGGTGGCTGCACGGCCATTGGCCAGCCGATAATCGGCCCCTCCGGCACGACGTTGCTGGGCAATGCGGTCCGGGTAGGCGAACGCCAGCAGGCAGCCGAGCCAGCGCGGGTGATCCGGATCGGCCACCGGCTCGCTGGCCGGGCCACGCAGGTAGGAACGGAACTGCCGCGCCAGCTGGCGAGCACGCTGCACGCCGCCACGAGCGCCACGCGCTGCCTTGTCGTTACCGGCCAGCAAGGCGAGGCGGCTGTGCAGGTCGGCACCGCCACCACGCAGGATGTCGCGCTCGCCCAGTAGGGCGGCGAGGTCACAGGCCAGGCCGCCGAGTCCCAGGGCGTGGCCACGTAACAGCAGGTGGGCAATGCGCGGATGGGCGGGCAGTTCGGCCATGGCCTGGCCATGGCGGGTCAAGTTGCCATCGTCGGCCAGTGCGCCGAGGCGTTGCAGCAGGTCACGGCCCTGGGCGTAGGCAGCCGTGGGCGGCGGATCGAGCCAGGCCAGTTCATTGGGATCACCAATCCCCCAGCGCGCCAGTTGCAACGCCAGTCCGGCAAGGTCGGCCTGGAGGATTTCCGCGCTCCCGTGGGCGGCCAGTTGCTCATGCTGGGCCTCAGACCAGAGCCGGTAGCAGGCACCCGGCTGCAGACGGCCGGCACGGCCGGCACGCTGGGTCGCGGAGGAGCGGGAAATACGCTGGGTGTCCAGGCGAGTCATGCCACTGGCCGGGTCGAAGCGCGGTACACGCTCCAGGCCCGCGTCCACCACCACGCGCACGCCATCGATGGTCAGGCTGGTCTCGGCGATGTTGGTGGCCAGCACCACCTTGCGCTTGCCCGCCGGTGCCGGCTCGATGGCCGCGCGCTGGGCAGCGAGGTCCAGTTCACCGTGGAGCGGGCAGAGCAGGATCTCTGACCGGCCAGCGAGGCGCTCGGCCAACTGCTCGGCGACGCGGCGAATCTCCGCCTGGCCGGGGAGGAACACCAGCAGGCTGCCAGGTTCATCGGCCAGGGCCTGGAGCATGGTCTGTACCACCCGGGGTTCGAGCGCCTCGCCGATCTGACTCGGCCGCCCCCAACGCTGCTCCACCGGATACATGCGACCTTCGCTGCGTACCACAGGCGCCTCGTCCAGCAGGCGCGACAGGCGCTCGCCTTCCAGCGTGGCGGACATCAGCAGCACCTTCAGCGGCGGTTCGTCGCGCAACAACTCACGGCCGTTGAGACACAAGGCCAACGCCAGATCGGCATCGAGACTACGCAGATGATACTCATCAAATATGAGCAGCCCAACGCCATCTAGGGCAGGATCGTCTTGAAGCCGACGAGTAAGAATGCCTTCAGTCACTACTTCAATTCGAGTCTGTGGTCCGACCTTACTCTCCAAGCGAATTCGATAGCCGACTGTTTGCCCAACGCTTTCTCCCAGCTCGCTCGCCAGTCGCTCAGCTGCGGCTCTGGCAGCTAGTCGACGTGGTTCGAGCATGACAATAGTCTGGTCGGCCAGCCAAGGCTCTTCCAGCAGCGCTATTGGTACTCGCGTTGTTTTGCCTGCCCCCGGCGCTGCCTCAAGTACAACTTCATTACGTGCAGACAAGGCATCTCTTAAAGCGGGCAAAACAGATTCAATCGGCAACAAACTCATGATGGCTCCTAGCTGAGCCACCAATTATAGATACGAGGGAAGCTGTTACGGCACGGCGGTATGTCAATCACGCCCAGTGCACGGCTCCCTTCGGGCCGCTCAGAGATAAACGGGGCCTATTTAAACGGCATGATGGACATCAAGGCCACAGCCAGCATCTGCCCCTTGAACACCTGACGAGGGGGATCCTCTTGCCAGTGTTGCGCCCCGGCTCAGCTGGCTCCGTGATCCGAAAACATCGGATCATTTAACAGCCAGCTGACTAACACCGGATGTAGAGGTCCATGCTTGTCGGCCAATAGGGAAAGCTCTTGCTTGGATCGCTCTTCCACTCGACCAGCCAACCAGACGGCTTCTGCTGTCGGGTAATGCCGAAGTAGATTATTTGCTTGGTACCGTACGTTTTCAGGAAGGCTCGTGTCCCTAGCCAGCTCCTGTAGGAAGTCCCGTGTTTGAACAACGCTACGGGTGCGCTCATGGGCCATCGTCATGGTATTGCTCCTGAAATGTCCGCGGGGAGAGGCGGCTTCTCGTCACTCAACATGAGTCGTCAGCCTCTCCGCCTCACTTTTCGATCACTGCATTGAGCGCGCCAGAGCCATCCCATATGGGGTAAGGGAGCCCTTTCACCTTCTTATCCTCGACGAGGAAGGCCAGGCTATAGCGCGCGCGGGTAATCGCGACGTATAGCTTGTTTCGCGACTCCTCCGTCTTATCCTTGTCGAACACTTTGGCATTTCCGCCAATGAACTTCAGATGTTTATCTGACGGGATCACAAGCACTCGATCAAAGCCTAAGCCTTTGCAGGAACCGAACGTATAACAGATAAGGTTACCCGGTAGGTATCCAGTGCCGGTGGTGGACGACCAGCGCAGTACTTGAGGCTGAAACGCTGCCAAGTAATCGCTCACCTGAGATTGTTTCACTATGAAGGTGCCATGGTGATGCGATATTTCGTCTGGCACTTTCTCGACACCTGTTACCGTCTTGTCATACAGCCCCAGGTGGATCGTGTCGGAGAGGTCGCAGATTTCTTGTATGCACCTGCGATTCTTCGGCATCGAATGCTTTTCGAACTTCATTTTCCCGACGAAGTAATCGACCTTCTGTTGAGGCGTCTGCGGAGCCTTATGGCCGAACGTCGTTGTGTAGATTGTCTGTCGAAAGTCGCCCACACAACAGATCGAGTCGACCATGACCTTGTTGAGTGATTTGATCACGTCGTAGTCCCAACCGACCAAATCCTGCACTTCATCAAAATAGACCCTTTGATAAATCTCCTTCAACCGCTTGGCAGGGGCATTTTTGGATAGTTTCGCAATGAGGGTCGCAAGCTTTGCCAAAAACCCGGAGTACGCCTTTGTTTTGCAGGGCGTCAGGTAATGCAGTGGATTGATCGTGCCATCTTCCGATTTTTCAGCTCTGCCTTCAATGTAGTAGGTTGTACCTGATATTAAGTGAGGGTTGTTCTCAGTGAACGAGATAGTCGTGATCCGATCTGGAAATACCTCGCTCTGATAGGGACGCACCATATCTTCCAGGTAAAAAGAGAACAGCCCCTTGACGACGAAGTGCTCACTGCTAGCACCGTACAACTCAACAAAACGAGAGCGCAACTCTGCCTGATTATTGGTTGTATAGGTGACTACAAGCACACGTCCACCAGCCTTGATGGTCTCAATGGCTTCAGTAATGATCTTGTGCGTTTTCCCTGATCCGGCGCCTGCGACCCAGAGTTCGTTAGGCAAAATCGAGCACCTCGTCTAGAAAGGCTGGGTACTTGAAGTCCAGTGCGCCATCGAACAGTTTGACCGCAGAGTCGACCTTGCGAGCGCCTTTACCGTTGCCCTTTACGCTCTTGAACCAACGGATCAAATTTTCCCTTCGATCCTCCAGAGAGACCTCTGCGTTGTAGATATTGAAGGTTTCCGTCGACAAGACTTCCTTTGCGAAAGCGTCAAGGGTTTTAATGTCAACTGCGTTGGCATAAATCATCGCTGGCTCAAGCGAAAATTCGGCGTCGTTCATCGACGAGTACAGCTTGATGTTAGGAAACGCAGCGTATTCCAGACGTCCTTGTACAACGTTACCGTTATAGTCGCCGTCATTATCCCTGAGCACATGGATCTTGGTGCCGATCTCTTTACCGACTTCGATGAACGTCTTGAAACCTACACCGCGTACCACGATGATATCTATCCCGTCCTGCTCAGGCAGTCGGTTGTGTTTTCGTTGGTAGATTTTCTTGAGCACCAGTTCGTCCGACGGCCCCTCGACCAGGATGACCTTGCCCGACAGTGCCACCCGCAAGGTGTCGTAGCCAGGAAGACGCTTGAGGGTCTTCACCACTTTAGCGTCTAGCGTGTGCAGCCTTTTGTACCCTGACTGCACAAGGCAAATTTTGTCGATACTCAGCTTGTTCAACACATACGAGCTGTGGGTGGTCAGGAACAGCTGCTTGTCTCCTCGCTGGGTTTCGATGTAGTGCACAAGCTTGTTCAGATTGGTGTGAGATAGATGATTTTCGGGCTCTTCCATCATCACCAGATCGATGTCGTGGGATTTGTTCTGAATGGCCAGTTTAATCTGCACATTGCTCTGTTCACCCTTGCCGATGAGGTGAAAAGGCACATCATCGACCTCAAGCTGTAGGCCGGTCTGGATGGAGCCCGCAGGTAACGTACTTGCTGCAATGGTGAGCTTGCTATCGGTGATAAGGTGACCCGCATCAAGGCTGGCATTGACCGTCCTGACCTCCCCGGAGTTGTTAAACACCTGCAGGTTTTCACGATAATTGAGGGTCAGCTTGACGAGCTCTTCCTTCGCCAATGCGGTGTTGAGAATGCTCGAAATGTACTGGTTCTTCCCCATGGTTGGGTGGATACGTGTGGGGTCGATGTACAGCGCCTTAAACTTCTTAGCGATCGGTTTTATCGGATTCCAACCGAAATCGAGCCATTCCACCTTATAGAATTCGATCGGAATGCTGGTGATGTTCGGCTTGGTCAGCAGGTGGCTCTCGTATACGGCCTCCAGCGACGGGTCGAAACAGGCTTGTACCAAGACGCCCTGGGCGTCAGCCTTGAGGCTGTTGTTCGAGCCTCGGTACTCAGGCACACCGTCAATGTAGGCTTCGATGATAAGGCTGGGCAGGTGCTTGGAGCTCAAGTCAGAGGCGAGAAACCGCGTGACGGCATCCTGATTGAAAAGATCAGGGGAGAACTCGCCGTTGAAGGGCCGTCCACGATGATTGTAATTGAGCACAATTTCTAACGCTTCCAAGATTGTGCTTTTACCAGCATTGTTGTCGCCGACGAAAATATTGACGTCGTCGTTGAATTCTAGAAGTTCGTCGCGAAATTTTTTGAAGTTGATCAGCTTGATGGCTTTAACGTGCACTCTAAATCCCTCTAGGCATCGCTTGATAATGGCGTATTACCATGGCAAATGAACCGTACCTTGGGTGGTGTGTGCTGTCCATATGGCTATCAGCTGAAGACGAACGTCTAGAGCAGTTTTGAATCACCTCGAGTGCCGTGGTCACATCTAATGCCTGCTTTTGGCCCAGAGTGTGTAAAAACGCTTCGTCAAAATTGAAGTGCGCGCGTCTACGTGAAATCTGAAATTTTTCGGCACCTCAGCAGATGTGGATTTCGCCCAGATGCGCGATTTCCAGTCCGGTTTTGAGTACCTGTCGCGCTCGAAAACGTTTTTACACAGCCTCGGCCGATTGCAGCCGGTGACGACAGGCACCTGTCGGCCAAAAGCTGCCTGTCGTTGAGTGCAATTTTTGACTCATGGCTGCCAGCAACGGCAGCAGTTAAAATGCTCAGAGACGATCACTCAACGAGCAATAGACCTAGTTTGTTCGACCGAGCTAGATTAGTAAAAGCTCTTTCACTTTTTGCTTGATTTCAGCAGGGCTTTCTTCAAATCCGTATTTACCGGCATTATCTTTAGAAGAGTTATATCCCAAGAAATAACCATTGTATTGAAAGTAGTTAGTGTCAATTTTTCGCCTGCTTGGCTTGCCTTTTTCCAGCATATCCAGAAGCGTTTTTAAGTGTGAGCGTGTTAGCCAGAATTTTAGAAGTAATCCGCTCCCTAGCACTTCAGTGCCGATCATTGGAGCTGCTTGAAAGCCCAAGGCCTAGCTCAGGGCTAGTCGTCTACACCAGTTCCGCTATGTATGCTGAAGGGGGCCCAACCACTCTACCTGACCAGCAACCTCAAGCGCTTCGGCGAATTCAACCTCAAGCTAAACCGGCCACCGGAGCCCTGGATCAAGGACTCGGTGTTCCAACAAGCTGCCGGCTCGCTGCGGGTGATCAGACCTAGCCAGCTAGATACCGAGAAAACGCCATGATCAACATTCCTCCCGCATCCTTCCGCCTTACACCGTACGGCGAAGTGGACGCCGTGGCGTTGGAAAACCTGCGCGACAGCTTCGACACCTCTCAACTGCTCCGGCTGGTTGATCGCTTGGACGTCTGCTTGGTGGAACTGGGTGGAATCACCTCCATTCGCGACGAGCTACTGAGATTGCATGCGATGGCTCTGACGATAGTTGAGGGCATCGCTCTTACGGTGCCTGCCGAGAGTGCTTGTATCTGGACAGAAGCCCAATCTCTACAGATGGATCTTGAGGCACTGGTTTCTTGGGCGCGCTCCGCTCAGCTCATCATTGCGCCGCTGATCAATCTTGCTCCACAGCACGAGGCATGAGCGCTCTCGCCGATTTCGACGAGGCTCAACTGTTTCTGACCATGGCTGGAATCGCCCGTAAGTAGATCAATTCACCAATCAGTTCTACGAGTGTCTGAGTAATCACAGCCGCCGCGGCCAGCGCGCGAATGGACTCCGGGAGCGCTAGGGCCAGGGGAAGCACTACAAGCGAGTTGCGAGTGCCTGAGCTAAAGGCCACTGCCCGTGCGGCAGAAGCCTCCAAGCCAAATAGCCGGGAGCTGAGTACGCCGAGGGCCGGAGCGAGTAGTAGAAACGCTCCGTATACCGGAAGCAACGGCGCCAGGATGTCGAGTTGGTACACGACAGCCGCGATCTGCGAACCCACCACCACGATTAGAACCAGGGCCATTGCAGGCACTGGCAGCCAGGCCCAACCTGCGCTCCATGCGCGAAGCAGCAGAGATCGGCGTCCGCCAAATTCGGTGAGCACAGCCGCTACCAAGGGTAGGACGATCAGTAACAGGAAGGCTTCTGCGAAGGGCCACAGCTCGATCACTGTGCCGGCTTCGGGGCCAAGGATTAGCCGCAAGTAGAGGGGCAGCAGCAGAAGCTGGAGCAACAGCAGCAATGGCGTCGCCGCGAGCACCAGACGAGAGTCCCCTTTGCCCAGGTGGGTGAAGACCACCACGTAATCGATACAAGGCGTCAGCAGGACAAGCAGCGCGCCGACCAACAAGGCCTTGTTCGATGAGAGCGGCCACGTCACCAGCCACACCATCAATGGCACCAATAGGAAGTTGGCCAGCAACAAGGCACCGACGAAGCGGCGGTTGGCAAAAGCTTCTCGCAGCTCCAAAAAAGGAATCTGCAGAAACATGGCATACATCAGCACGGCAATCGCCGGTGTGATGGCCATGGCCGTCAGTCCGGTGAATTGCGCAGAGCTCAGGCCTGCAATGGCAGCGGCCACCACCGCCGCGAAATAAAATGCTATCTGGTGTTCTTCCAGCCAGTCCCGCGACATCTGATATCTTCCCTTGTTGCGCAAGGGCGACATTCTCCCACTGGCATCGGATTTAACCCAGCGTTGAGGCTGGTTGCTTTTCGCTTTGCCGTTGGGCGAAGTCCGCAACGGTCCTAACAAGTCCTGCCGATAAGAGGATGCATGATGTTTCGAAATAACTGGATGGCGGGTCTGAGGCAAGTGCTCGCCATCGCCAGGAGTTAACCGCAATGAATCCTCAACCTTCAGGCATGCCCTGGAACCTGCTGCTGCTAACCTGGCTGGTCGCACTGGTATCGACCCTGTCCGCGCTGTTCATTGGTGAGGTGATGGGCCAGGCACCCTGCGTGTTGTGCTGGTTCCAGCGTGCCTTCATGTTTCCGCTGGCGGTGATCCTGGCCATCGCCTGCTACCGCTCGGATTTCACCGTCTGGCACTATGCCCTGCCGCTGACCGCTATCGGTGCGGCACTGGCATTTGTTCACACGCTGCTCTATGCAGGGCTGATTCCACAGCCGATCCAGCCCTGCACGGCCACTGGTCCATCCTGCTCAGGCGCCGGAATGACCCTCTTCGGCGTGGTGCCCCTGCCGGCACTCGCCTTGTTCGCTTTTATCCTTATCGCCATCCTGCTCATAATCATCCGTCGGAGAACCACCCCATGAATCGCCGTTCCGTGGTCCTGATCGTCAGTGTCGTGATCCTGGCCGTCTTTGCTGCCGCCGCATTCTTCTATTCCCCCTCGCAATCGCCTCAACAGGCCCAGGCTCCCGGTTCGACAGCCCAAGAGACCGCGACACAACCCAAACAGAACGGCGGCCAGTTGGTTCGCTTCCACTCACCAGTGTTCGGCCCGGCGCAAGCGCCAGTGACCATCGTCGAATTCTTTGACCCTTCCTGCGAGGCATGCCGCGCCTTCCACCCCTATGTGAAGCAGATCCTCGCCGAGAACCCGGAAGACGTGCGTTTGGTGCTGCGCTATGTACTGTTCCATCAAGGCTCCGAAGAGGTGGCGCGAATGCTGGAGGCGGCGCGTAAGCAAAATCTCCATGAACAAGTGTTGGGGGCTGTGCTGGAAGCCCAACCCGGTTGGCACGACGACCCCAAGGTAACGCAGGCATGGGCTGCTGCAGAGCGCGTCGGTTTGAACTTGGAACAGGCCCGCCAGGACATGCATACGCCTGGCGTCAACGCCGTGCTGGAAACGGACATGCAGGACGTTAAAGCCGTTGGGGTTCGTGGCACGCCGACTTTTTTTGTCAATGGTCGTGCGCTCAGCGAGTTTGGCCCGGAGCCGCTGCGCCAGTTGGTGAACAGCGAAGTGGCCAAGGCACGAGAATGACACTATGAGCGCGCTGGAAAACCGCGTGCCACCGCTGCTCGTGGCCGGCCTGATCGCTGTGCTGATGGGTTTGTCGGGAACCAAATTGCCGGGTTTCGAACTGGCATGGACCGCGCGCCTGACCTTCGCTTTGCCAATACTGCTCCTGGGGCTCGGCGTGTGCCTCGCCGGCGTCCTGTCGTTTCGCCGCGCGCGTACTACGGTTAATCCATTGCAGCCGCAGCAGGCTTCTGCATTAGTGGAGGCTGGCATCTACCGGTACAGCCGCAACCCCATGTACTTAGGCTTTGCCATTATCCTGGCGGCTTGGGCGCTGGTCTTGGCCTCGCCTCTAACCCTGCTTGGCGTAGTTGCTTTCGTGCTGTACATGAACCGTTTCCAGATCCCAGCCGAAGAGTGGGCGCTGGAAACATTGTTCGGCGAATCATTTGCCCGCTACCGTGCACGAGTCCGCCGCTGGCTCTGAGCGTCCGCGGCGGTAGCGACTGGCGGGGCTTGCTCGTCGCGGCAGCCTGCCGAAGGTGCCACGACCTAGCCTGATCTCCTCGTGACGAGCTGCTTTGGCCACATGCCGCTAGCATGTCTCTGGTCGAAGACATAGCGCCAACGAGTGATGTCGCAAGTTCACTCCGTTGATATCGAGATAACTGTCTAGCAACAGCGGTGAGCGCAAAGCAGGCTTATGCTTCGCTGCGATGACTGTCGGCCTGCCTGGTGTCGATACAAACACTGCCGTCTAGCTCCATTTCAAGTGTCGAGTGGCTGACTTTGAATCGCTCATGAAGTACACGTTTTAAATCAGTCTTCACTCGTTCAATTTCGGGCAGGCTAGCCTTCTTGATGACAACGTGAGCTTCCAATGCAGTTGAATGTTCGGCAATTTCCCAGACATGTACGTGGTGAACACTCACAACGTCGTCCACTTGCTCCATGACATTGATTATATCAGTGATGGAAACTCCTTCTGGTGCGCCCTCCATTAACAAGTGAATGGTTTTAGGTAGCATGCTAAAGCCCTGCCATAGCACGTAACCAGCAATCATCAGCGTCAGTACAGTATCTGTCCAATACCAGTCATACAGAAGGATTAATGTTCCGGCAATAATAACACCGACGGAGGCCAGCGCATCCGACACATTGTGCAAGAATGCCGCCTTTATATTCATGCTATTCTTAGACATTGTGTAGGTGAGCAAGGCCGTGACGACATCTACAATCAAGGCTATTCCCGCCACCACGACCACTGTCCATCCTTCAATGGGCTGTGGGGCAAAAAACCGACCTATAGCTTCGTAGATGAGGTAGAGACCAACGATAATCAGCGTGACCAAGTTAATCAAAGCCGCTATGGTTTCACTGCGTCGGTAGCCGAAGGTTTTAAAAGCATCTGGCGGTTTGCGACCGATTTTACGTGCGATGAGCGCAATAACCAGTGATGCGGCATCGCTCAAGTTATGTAGCGCGTCAGCTATGAGCGATAAACTGCCAGAAAGTATTCCTCCAACAACTTGTGCCAGAGTTAGCACAGTATTAACGCCAATGGCAGCGATTAAACGCTTATCGCCTATGGCTTCGGTGTTATGGTTATGTTCGTGAGCCATTGGTTTTTAACCGTCCTTAAATAACATAAGACAAGGATAGGGAGCCCAAAAAAGTAATAGATAATACTAGCACCAATACCATCTGGCCTTCCAAACCACACTGACAGAAATGCGACCACTCTCAAGCGAGTTCGTGCATTATCGTCTGAAACTTGCCGATAACTGGCCGATCCCTCTCAAACGTTAAACGACGTTGCTCGCTAATGATAGATGATGCGGCGTCAATCCGAAGATGACAAAATTGTAATCTTCCAATCATTCTTTTCGTAGGATAGGCCCTTGCAGATTGGTGCGCCTCGGTGCTGACATGACGAAGCAAGGCGCTCATGTCACCGCGCAATGGAAGCATTACATTTCAATAATGTAATGCTTGGCTCATGCTGCTGTTAACTTCAATCACGCAAAATTCATTCGAACCTGCAGGGCTCAGCGAGAAAGCTCAGCAAGCCACCTTTGAATTTAGCGAGGACTGCCCTATGAATCTGTTGAAAGCTATTGTTGTTGGTTTGGTAATCTGCGGCTCCGCATTGTCTTATGCAGAAGATGGTTACGACCGCTCAATTAAATTTAATGAAAAATTCCGAGCAGATCAAAAACGAATTCACGGAACCGAATCCGCCAAACGAAAAATAGACGAATTACAGATTAAGGATACCCGCCGACGTCTCCCCTGATTTGAGTAGCGCTCAGCTTTAGAGTCCAATCCCAGTAACCAGGAGATTGGACATGAAGAAGCGTTTCACTGAAGAGCAAATCATTGGCTTTCTACGCGAAGCCGAGGCTGGG
>NZ_JAAMRF010000019.1 GCF_013522725.1 Stutzerimonas azotifigens | reverse complement strand
ACCCGATTGCTCGGATTGGGGGTTTGGGATAGAAGCTTGACGATGACCTACTCTCACATGGGGAAACCCCACACTACCATCGGCGATGCGTCGTTTCACTACTGAGTTCGGGATGGGATCAGGTGGTTCCAACGCTCTATGGTCGTCAAGCAATTTGGTTGGGGAGTCGGTGTTGAGTCGCTTCCCCTAATGGGTATGTGATGTCGTATGGTTTTGCGGTTCTGGCCAATTTTCGGCTTTATCGGCTTTACCTGTCACACCGTCTCGAGCGTTAAGCTCCAGATTGTTTGGGTGTTATATGGTCAAGCCTCACGGGCAATTAGTATTGGTTAGCTCAACGCCTCACAGCGCTTACACACCCAACCTATCAACGTCGTAGTCTTCGACGGCCCTTTAGGGAGCTCGAGGCTCCAGTGAGATCTCATCTTGAGGCAAGTTTCCCGCTTAGATGCTTTCAGCGGTTATCTCTTCCGAACGTAGCTACCCGGCAATGCCACTGGCGTGACAACCGGAACACCAGAGGTTCGTCCACTCCGGTCCTCTCGTACTAGGAGCAGCCCCTCTCAAATCTCAAACGTCCACGGCAGATAGGGACCGAACTGTCTCACGACGTTCTAAACCCAGCTCGCGTACCACTTTAAATGGCGAACAGCCATACCCTTGGGACCGGCTTCAGCCCCAGGATGTGATGAGCCGACATCGAGGTGCCAAACACCGCCGTCGATATGAACTCTTGGGCGGTATCAGCCTGTTATCCCCGGAGTACCTTTTATCCGTTGAGCGATGGCCCTTCCATACAGAACCACCGGATCACTAAGACCTACTTTCGTACCTGCTCGACGTGTCTGTCTCGCAGTCAAGCGCGCTTTTGCCTTTATACTCTACGACCGATTTCCGACCGGTCTGAGCGCACCTTCGTACTCCTCCGTTACTCTTTAGGAGGAGACCGCCCCAGTCAAACTACCCACCATACACTGTCCTCGATCCGGATAACGGACCAGAGTTAGAACCTCAAAGTTGCCAGGGTGGTATTTCAAGGTTGGCTCCACGCGAACTGGCGTCCACGCTTCAAAGCCTCCCACCTATCCTACACAAGCAAATTCAAAGTCCAGTGCAAAGCTATAGTAAAGGTTCACGGGGTCTTTCCGTCTAGCCGCGGATACACTGCATCTTCACAGCGATTTCAATTTCACTGAGTCTCGGGTGGAGACAGCGCCGCCATCGTTACGCCATTCGTGCAGGTCGGAACTTACCCGACAAGGAATTTCGCTACCTTAGGACCGTTATAGTTACGGCCGCCGTTTACCGGGGCTTCGATCAAGAGCTTCGCTTGCGCTAACCCCATCAATTAACCTTCCGGCACCGGGCAGGCGTCACACCCTATACGTCCACTTTCGTGTTTGCAGAGTGCTGTGTTTTTAATAAACAGTCGCAGCGGCCTGGTATCTTCGACCGGCATGAGCTTACGGAGCAAGTCCTTCACCCTCACCGGCGCACCTTCTCCCGAAGTTACGGTGCCATTTTGCCTAGTTCCTTCACCCGAGTTCTCTCAAGCGCCTTGGTATTCTCTACCCAACCACCTGTGTCGGTTTGGGGTACGGTTCCTGATTACCTGAAGCTTAGAGGCTTTTCCTGGAAGCATGGCATCAACCACTTCGCTTTCTAAAAGAAAGCTCGTCATCAGTTCTCGGCATTAAGATCCCGGATTTACCTAAGATCTCTGCCTACCACCTTAAACTTGGACAACCAACGCCAAGCTGGCCTAGCCTTCTCCGTCCCCCCATCGCAGTAACCAGAAGTACGGGAATATTAACCCGTTTCCCATCGACTACGCTCTTCAGCCTCGCCTTAGGGACCGACTCACCCTGCGTCGATTAACGTTGCGCAGGAACCCTTGGTCTTTCGGCGTGCGAGTTTTTCACTCGCATTGTCGTTACTCATGTCAGCATTCGCACTTCTGATACCTCCAGCGAGCTTCTCAACTCACCTTCACAGGCTTACAGAACGCTCCTCTACCGCTCATCTTACGATGAACCCGTAGCTTCGGTACCTGGTTTGAGCCCCGTTACATCTTCCGCGCAGGCCGACTCGACTAGTGAGCTATTACGCTTTCTTTAAAGGGTGGCTGCTTCTAAGCCAACCTCCTAGCTGTCTGAGCCTTCCCACATCGTTTCCCACTTAACCAGGATTTTGGGACCTTAGCTGACGGTCTGGGTTGTTTCCCTTTTCACGACGGACGTTAGCACCCGCCGTGTGTCTCCCGTGCTGACACTTGCTGGTATTCGGAGTTTGCATCGGTTTGGTAAGTCGGGATGACCCCCTAGCCGAAACAGTGCTCTACCCCCAGCAGTGATACACGAGGCGCTACCTAAATAGCTTTCGAGGAGAACCAGCTATCTCCGAGCTTGATTAGCCTTTCACTCCGATCCACAGGTCATCCGCTAACTTTTCAACGGTAGTCGGTTCGGTCCTCCAGTTAGTGTTACCCAACCTTCAACCTGCCCATGGATAGATCGCCCGGTTTCGGGTCTATTCCCAGCGACTAGACGCCCTATTAAGACTCGCTTTCGCTACGCCTCCCCTATTCGGTTAAGCTCGCCACTGAAAATAAGTCGCTGACCCATTATACAAAAGGTACGCAGTCACCTAACAAAGTAGGCTCCCACTGCTTGTACGCATACGGTTTCAGGTTCTATTTCACTCCCCTCTCCGGGGTTCTTTTCGCCTTTCCCTCACGGTACTGGTTCACTATCGGTCAGTCAGTAGTATTTAGCCTTGGAGGATGGTCCCCCCATATTCAGACAAAGTTTCTCGTGCTCCGTCCTACTCGATTTCACTTCAAGGATCTTTTCGCGTACAGGGCTATCACCCACTATGGCCGCACTTTCCAGAGCGTTCCGCTAAAATCCAAGAAGCTTAAGGGCTAATCCCCGTTCGCTCGCCACTACTAAGGGAATCTCGGTTGATTTCTTTTCCTCAGGGTACTTAGATGTTTCAGTTCCCCTGGTTCGCCTCTTGCACCTATGTATTCAGTACAAGATACCCAGCTTATGCTGGGTGGGTTCCCCCATTCAGAGATCTCCGGATCACAGTCTATTTGCCGACTCCCCGAAGCTTATCGCAGGCTATCACGTCTTTCATCGCCTCTGACTGCCAAGGCATCCACCGTATGCGCTTATTCACTTGACCATATAACCCCAAGCAATCTGCTTGAGATCTCTGATCAGATAAAGCCGACATTCGCCGAAAATTCGCGCTTGAACTCGCAAATTTACCTTGACCAAACTAATCGCCAGTGAAAACGATCAGTCAGTCTACTTCTATCACATACCCAAATTTTTAAAGAACAGTTCCGGCGCAAAGACCAGAAATCAACATTCCCCACCTACCGGTGTGAATGCTCATTTCTGAGCTTTTCAAGCGATTCGAGTGAATGGTGGAGCCAAGGAGGATCGAACTCCTGACCTCCTGCGTGCAAAGCAGGCGCTCTCCCAGCTGAGCTATGGCCCCATCTACAGATCGGCCACATCCCTTGACAATTGGTGGGTCTGGGCAGATTCGAACTGCCGACCTCACCCTTATCAGGGGTGCGCTCTAACCAACTGAGCTACAGACCCAATCGTCTTACTCTCGGGTCTAAACCCAATCGCTTTTCGCAAGTGAATCAAGCAATTCGTGTGGGAGCTTATGAAGAAGCTGATGTCGTCGATTAAGGAGGTGATCCAGCCGCAGGTTCCCCTACGGCTACCTTGTTACGACTTCACCCCAGTCATGAATCACTCCGTGGTAACCGTCCCCCCGAAGGTTAGACTAGCTACTTCTGGAGCAACCCACTCCCATGGTGTGACGGGCGGTGTGTACAAGGCCCGGGAACGTATTCACCGTGACATTCTGATTCACGATTACTAGCGATTCCGACTTCACGCAGTCGAGTTGCAGACTGCGATCCGGACTACGATCGGTTTTATGGGATTAGCTCCACCTCGCGGCTTGGCAACCCTTTGTACCGACCATTGTAGCACGTGTGTAGCCCTGGCCGTAAGGGCCATGATGACTTGACGTCATCCCCACCTTCCTCCGGTTTGTCACCGGCAGTCTCCTTAGAGTGCCCACCATAATGTGCTGGTAACTAAGGACAAGGGTTGCGCTCGTTACGGGACTTAACCCAACATCTCACGACACGAGCTGACGACAGCCATGCAGCACCTGTGTCTGAGTTCCCGAAGGCACCAATCCATCTCTGGAAAGTTCTCAGCATGTCAAGGCCAGGTAAGGTTCTTCGCGTTGCTTCGAATTAAACCACATGCTCCACCGCTTGTGCGGGCCCCCGTCAATTCATTTGAGTTTTAACCTTGCGGCCGTACTCCCCAGGCGGTCGACTTAATGCGTTAGCTGCGCCACTAAGATCTCAAGGATCCCAACGGCTAGTCGACATCGTTTACGGCGTGGACTACCAGGGTATCTAATCCTGTTTGCTCCCCACGCTTTCGCACCTCAGTGTCAGTATCAGTCCAGGTGGTCGCCTTCGCCACTGGTGTTCCTTCCTATATCTACGCATTTCACCGCTACACAGGAAATTCCACCACCCTCTACCGTACTCTAGCTTGGCAGTTTTGGATGCAGTTCCCAGGTTGAGCCCGGGGCTTTCACATCCAACTTACCAAACCACCTACGCGCGCTTTACGCCCAGTAATTCCGATTAACGCTTGCACCCTCTGTATTACCGCGGCTGCTGGCACAGAGTTAGCCGGTGCTTATTCTGTCGGTAACGTCAAAACAGCAAGGTATTAACTTACTGCCCTTCCTCCCAACTTAAAGTGCTTTACAATCCGAAGACCTTCTTCACACACGCGGCATGGCTGGATCAGGCTTTCGCCCATTGTCCAATATTCCCCACTGCTGCCTCCCGTAGGAGTCTGGACCGTGTCTCAGTTCCAGTGTGACTGATCATCCTCTCAGACCAGTTACGGATCGTCGCCTTGGTGAGCCTTTACCCCACCAACTAGCTAATCCGACCTAGGCTCATCTAATAGCGTGAGGTCCGAAGATCCCCCACTTTCTCCCGTAGGACGTATGCGGTATTAGCGTCCGTTTCCGAACGTTATCCCCCACTACTAGGCAGATTCCTAGGCATTACTCACCCGTCCGCCGCTCTCAAGAGAAGCAAGCTCCTCTCTACCGCTCGACTTGCATGTGTTAGGCCTGCCGCCAGCGTTCAATCTGAGCCATGATCAAACTCTTCAGTTCAATACTGCTTGGGTTTTGAGAAAACCCTAAACTTGGCTCAGCAATCGCAAATCTCTCCATAAATGAAGAGTAACTCTCGAATTAACGAGTGTTGCTTTGTGATGCTGATAATCACTTGACTATCAGTCTTACCTCACAAGCACCCACACGAATTGCTTGATTCAGTTGTTAAAGAGCGTTTCGATCAAGTCTTTCGTCTCAACCGAGGCCGCGCATTCTACAGCAGCCTTTCTTACTGTCAAGCTGTTTTTCGAAAATCTCTTTTC
>NZ_JAAMRF010000018.1 GCF_013522725.1 Stutzerimonas azotifigens | reverse complement strand
CCCAGCCTCGGCTTCGCGTAGAAAGCCAATGATTTGCTCTTCAGTGAAACGCTTCTTCATGTCCAATCTCCTGGTTACTGGGATTGGACTCTAAAGCTGAGCGCTACTCAAATCAGGGGAGACGTCGAAGGTGGTATTCAGATTTGCAGTCAGGTAGCGTCGCGCTCTTCCAAGGGAGGGGCGAGCGATGTGGACAAAGCATTACCGAGTGATGCGATCTGAGTTGGCCAAGTGCGAAAAAGCCAGGTCCGAACTGGAGAAGATGCACCCGCCCCACACCGTCCAACCGGAACAGGATGGACAGCTTCAGGACTATATTCAGAAGTCGGACAGTCTGTACGAATGGCGGCTGCTGATCTTGACCGAGTACTGGATGATAGAGGCAGACCGCCTCGGTGTCCCACTGCCTGATCGCGATGACAGGACTTTCTGGGGGCGAGTCGAATTTGATAGCGACCCGCGGGAGCCCAGGTATCTCACAGATGCTGGCATTCGCATTGTCAGGGCAGACATCCGCGAGGAGCGTAGGCAGCGCCGCGAGCCGGTAACCTTCTGGAGTAGCATCATGATTGGGGTAGTCGGCGCCCTGACCGGCCTAGCATCTGTCATACCGAACTGGTGGGCAGACTAGGGCGGCTATTGGCCGGTTAGCGACGGCCTGGCTTCGACCGTCGCTATGCATGGTCAAACCTCGGTCTGTTCCGCCATCTCTAGGGCATCATCGACCTCAATCCCCAGATATCGAACGGTGCTCTCCAGCTTCGTATGGCCGAGCAACAGTTGAACTGCCCGCAGGTTCTTCGTCCTGCGATAGATCAGCGATGCCTTCGTACGTCTTATTGTGTGAATGCCATACAGGGCTGGATCAGGGCCAATGGCTTTCACCCAACCTTTGACGATACGAGCGTATTGACGAGTGGATAGATGGTCTGAGATATGCAGCCGGCTCGGAAAAAGGCAATCCTCGCTGCGGGGCTGGGCATGATGTATGGCGATGTGCCGTTCCCTAAGATCAAATGGATTTTCCAGAATCTCAACAAAGCCGAGGTCCTGCTGACCTTCAATGTCGATTTTTTGGTTACGTATCTAGCCGACCGCCAAGCGAACCGGAAAGCCATTGCAAATATCGGCTTGGATCAGCATGTGCCATGGGACATGCTTAAACAGCTGAAGGCGCATCAGCCACGGAGCTGGCAATACCTGATCCAGCGCTATCTGTCCGAGGGGATCAAGCAGGAAAGCGGTGCCCAGTACATGACCGTCTTCTTCATTCGTCCGGCCGGCAGCAACCCGATGGCCTATTGGTTTATCCATCTGGCGAACAACTACCGCGCTAACGATGTGATGAAGAAGATCCACTGGAAATACGGCAACAACTTTTCCCATATGCTGTCGCCTTCCAGCTTTTTCAGCTACGACGCCAATCGGGATATCGCCGTGACAGGTCAGCACGATTTGCTGTTGGATGAGCATTATTTCGACGATGCTACCAATGACCGCATCCGAGGAGAACTTTCGGAGCTCTTGCCCAAACAGGTCTACGAGGTAGAACGGCAACCTTTTTTGGGCCTGATGAGCGGATTGACCAACTACACCATGGCTGACGAGCTTCGCGTAAAGCAGGCACTCGACATTGCTGTCGCGACCGGTGATCTGCTGGCGGTCGACAAGAACGGCAAAACAAGGCGTCGAAAAGGCACAAGCATCAAGTCGACAGATATCCTGATAGCGCCCCCGCAAAGACCCATCTTCTTCGTGCCACCTCTGAAGAAATCCAGTTCAGAAAACTGAGAGGGGCGGCATCGCTCTTCGGGTGGGCGGTTCGCCTCCAACGGTAGAGGTACCGGCATGATACAAGCAGTAGTTTTCGATGTGTTTGGCACGCTTCTCCAGATAGGTGAGCGCCGCCATCCTTTCCGCCAACTGATGCAGAACCTGCGGCTTCAGGGCAAAACACCAAGGCCGGATGACGCACGGACTCTGATGACTCGAAATCTGGGCTTGGCTGGAGCTGCCGATTATTTCGGTGCGCAGTTGAGCAACTCTGAGTTAGCTAGCCTTGAAAGCGACCTTTTCACCGAGCTGGCCAGCGTTCGCCTTTTCGATGATGCGTTGGAGTCGCTAAATCAGCTAAAGGACGCCGGCCTGAATCTCGCGTTGTGCTCCAATCTCGCAGCCCCATATGCGATTCCGGCCAAACTGTTACTGCCGTCGTTCGATGTTTACGGATGGAGCTTTGAGGTTGGGACAATAAAGCCTGAGCCCGCAATCTATCGTCAGATGATCGAACAGCTTGGCTGCGAAGCCTCCGCTATCGCAATGATCGGTGACACGTTGCAAGCCGATATGCTTGGTCCAATTGGGCAAGGCATGCGGGGCTACCACCTACAGCGTGAAGGAAAAGCCGATCAGTGCGGCTTCGTCTCGCTGATGGACTTTGCAGCCCACGTTCTGCAATACCCACCATCCGCCAACGGCTAAAGCGGCGTCGCCAGTTTTAGCTGACGCCGCTAGACCCGGATGGCTTACAGGCATGAAGACACCCTTTTTCTGTAACGGGAGCTCCTTCAACCCTTGAGCGCCAGAATACGCCGAGCGCCGTTGAGAACGATGAATCCCACGACGGTACCGATAATCAGGTCTGGGTAGTTGGACCCAGTCCAAGCGACGAGCGCTCCGGCGACTATGACGCCCATGTTGATGACCACATCATTGGCGGAGAATATCCAGCTCGCTTTCATGTGAGCACCACCTTCCCGGTGTTTGGAAATCAGCAGCAAACAACCCGTGTTGGCGAGCAATGCCAGGAACGCGACGGCCATCATTATCAGCGACTCGGGCTCGCTGCCGAATATAAAGCGTCTGATCACCTCTACGAGCACGCCGAGGGCCAAAATCAGCTGGAGCACACCAGCAAGGTGTGCAGCACGCACCTGCAGATTGACGCTGCGCCCAACCGCATAAAGGGCCAGGCCGTACACTGCCGCGTCAGCGAACATGTCGAGCGAATCGGCAATCAGACCCGCGGACCTGGCAATCAGGCCAGCAGTCATCTCTACCACGAACATGAAGGCGTTGATGCCTAACAGTAAACGTAGGGAGCGGGATTCCTGTGTAGAGTTCGCCGGATTCTCGGCGGCTTTGATCATCTCAGGGTCTGCCGCGACAGTTTTCTGAAGAGTGGCGCCTAGCCCTAACGTCGCCAGCTTTTTGGTTATGGGCTCAACGGCACTGTCATGCATGACATCTAACCGACGGTCCGACAGATCAAAAGTCAGCTTCCGAACTCCGTCCAAACCATTCAGCGCCAAGCGGATCATTCGCTCTTCTGATGGACAATCCATCTTGGGCACGGCGTAAACACTGACCCATTGCCCCGTCGTATCGGAAGGGTTTTGCATATCGGCATCAGCGGCTGGTGTCGCATCGCAGCCGCAGGGACCATCGGACTTGCTCATGATACGGCTCCACTTGAAATCGAAGATGGGATCATTAAAAGCCTTATAGCTACTATAAGGTCAATAACGCAGAGCCGATGAGGATTCACACGATGCGCATTGGTCAGTTAGCAAGGCTAATAGGGATTGATACACAGACGATCCGCTTCTATGAGCAGCAGGGCTTGTTGCCACCGCCTGATCGCCAGGCGAACGGCTATCGTGTCTACACCGAGAAGCATGGCGAGCGGCTAGCTTTCATCCGGCGCTGCCGAATCTTGAATCTGTCACTTCCAGAGATTCACGCACTCCAAAGCTACCAGGATGACCCTCGCCAGCCTTGTACGGCCGTCAATGCCTTACTCGATGATCACATTTCTCAAGTCAGATCCCAGATAACCGCTCTGCAATCACTCGAACGACAACTCGTTTCACTGCGGGCTAATTGCAACGATGGGCGGGAAGTTGAGGCTTGCGGCATTCTCGCCGGAATTAGCGAGGACGCATGCATTAAATGAACGGCGTTGGGGCTTGCGGGCCTGGTTACCCGGCCAACGCGCATGCCCTCGAAATGGTTGTTTGTCCCTGTGGTTTTTGCCCCTTCGTAGTGATGGCTGTCTCCGTGCGGTATCACTTTGAGTCAGGCCTGCCGAGGAAACGTGAGTTCAAACGTGGTCCGACCGTCTTTGCTGGCGACGGCCACGTGGCCTTTGTGGAGGTTCATCACTGAGCGGACAATCGCTAGCCCCAATCCTGCCCCGCGAGGTTGTATGCCGTTAACGCGGTAAAAGCGGTCGAACAGATGTGGGAGATGATCCGATTCGATAGTCGCGCCATGATTGGTGACAGCCAGCGAGACGATGTCTACGTCCTCCTCAAGGATCTTAAGTTCGACCGTACTGCCAGTATTTGAATGCCGCAGCGCGTTGGATAGCAGGTTGGAAATGGCCCGCTGGACCATAAGTCGATTTCCCAAAATCATGGCATCGCCCGTTACTGTCGTAGCGACTCCCGCTTCTTCGGCAAGGACTTCGAAGTATTCACATACGCGCCTCGCCTCGCTTCCTAAAGATAATTGTTCGAGCTTCAGTGCTGGGCTGGCGTGGCTGGCCTGGGCGAGAAACAGCATGTCTGACACGATTCGATCCATGCGTTCGAGTTCTTCAACCGACGACTCGATCACCTCCCGATAATGCTCCTTGCTTCGCTCACGCACCAAAGTCACCTGCGCCTTGCCTATCAGGTTGTTCAGCGGAGTTTTTAACTCATGAGCCACATCGTCCGAGAATTGTGACAGTTGCTGAACGCCGTCATCGAGTCGATGAAGCATTACGTTGAGGCTGTGCGCCAATGCCTGGAGCTCTTGCGGAAGCCGATCGGTGCGGATTCGAGGTGATAGATCCTGTGTAGATACCTTAGTCGCCAAGGCCCGGAACTTGCGAAGCGGCCGCAAGCCATTTTGGGCGATTAGCCATCCAGCCAATCCGATCAATATCAGTAGCATCGGCACGGTCACTAAGGCCGAGCGCAGGAATGCAGCCACCAGCCGTTGATCGGCACTGCGATCTTGCGAAAGTAAAAGCGTCATTGGAGCCAGTCCCGGGACTTGGATTTGCTTGCGCCCGGTTAGCATCTGCACGCCATCTTTCGTTGTCCAGCCAAGATAGTCGCCGTCCCTGCTCACGAGATCCAGCTGCTGCGGCGCATTGGCGAATCGGCCGATACTGAAAATGGGTGATTTCGCTGTATCGCCGATGACCGTAATCGAAAGGTTGTCATGGCCGAGTACGGTATCGCTCAATGCGTGTTGCCAGGAGCGGCCCATACGGGCTTTGGTGTCTTCGAGGAGTCCATGATCGATCTGAGAGAGCTTGGCCGTCACTTCCTCCTGGGCGCGCAGTTCCAGTTGGCGCACCAGTACCCAGTAGCTCAGTGCAATCAGCAGCGCGACCAAAGCGGCGCCGGTCAGTGTGATTTGAAGCGCGAGACGCGATGCGAGGCTGAGTGGCTTCAAGGCCGCGCCTCCAGCACGTAGCCCACACCCCGGATGGTGTGTATCAGGCGATCGCCGAAGGGTTCGTCCACTTTCATCCGCAGGCGACGAATCGCAACATCCACCACATTGGTATCGCAGTCGAAATTGATGTCCCACACCATGGCAGTTATTTCCGTACGCGTGAGGACTTCGCCAGTCCGGCGCATGAGCAGATGCAATAACGCAAATTCTTTGCTGGTGAGGTCGATACGCTGACCGCTCCGGTAAGCCCTATGCCGGGCCGGGTCCAGTTCGAGGTCGGCTACACGCAGGTTGCTCGGAAGTGTGACTGCCTCGCCTCGCCGCAACAGTGTCCGGATACGGGCAAGCAGCTCGGGGAACTGGAACGGCTTGACCAGATAGTCGTCGGCGCCCGATTCCAAGCCGCGGACTTTTTGCTCTAAGCGGCCATTGGCAGTCAGCATGATGACGCGTGTCTGCTTACGCCGCCTGATGAGTTCGAGAACCTCCCACCCATCCATGGTTGGCAGATTCACATCTAGCAGCACGATGTCATAGTCGTTCTGCAGTGCCAGGTGAAACCCATCGAGGCCATCACTTACGCAATCGACCAAGTAACCACATTCGATAAGACCCTGCTGCAAGTATTCCGCAGCTTTGATCTCGTCTTCGACAACCAGGATGCGCATGTTTTGAGGTAACTCGGCAAGGAGGTGCGCGGTAAGCGGAACCAAAAAAATCCATGTAGTAACTAGGTCAAGACGAAAGCGGCTTGGCTCTAGCGTGAAAGGCAGAGGCGAAAAGATCTGCCCAGGGAAGCGGGAAGCACTTTAACGCGGTAAAAGCCCTGTGAGGGCTATCTTGCGAATTTGTAATCTACCGGTCATTTGGTTGACCCGCAGCGCGAGCGGGTGCACCAAACGAAAAAAGGCGCCCTGATGGGCGCCTGAAACACATCTTCAAACCAAGGGAGCAAAACTAAAGAAGATGTGGTGTTGCTCATGGTGTTTCACAAGATCGAGAGAGGGTACTCGGCGATGAATCGGACCTCATCGAGGTCGGACTCGAAAGCAGTCGCCCGCGTGGTAGCCTGGCGCACCCGCAGAGACAAATCCTTGAGAGAGCCAGTCTGTACAACGTAGCGGGCTTCGACGTCGCGTTCCCAGCGGTTCTGTCCCGTCAGCGGCGCACCGTTATCGTCTTGGCGCATGTACACCTCGTTCGCGTTGCTGTAATCGGCGCCCCAACCGCGGGCGTAGCGGGTCATGAAAGTAAGCCCGGGTATGCCGTACTCCGCCATGTTCAGGTCGTAGCGCAGCATCCAGGACTGCTCTTTAGGTGAGTTGAAATCACTGTACTGAATGGAGTTGTTCAGGTAGATCGAGTCCGCCTGGCGCAAGTAGTCAAAGTCGTTGTTACCGTTGTTTCGCTGATACGACGCCGTGACGGTGTGCGCGCCGAAGGCGACACCCAGGCTGGAGCTCCAGATGTTGTTGTTGAACTCGCCCAGCAACTCACGGCCTTCGTCGGTTGCCTTGTAATAGTTGAAGCTGGCCAGCAGCGCGACGATATCGGAGAGCGGATAGGTGGCCGACGCACCGAAGTAATGCTGGTTCCAGGCATCTTTGAGGCGGCTGGTGTACAGGCTAAGACTGATATTTTCATTCACGCTGTAGTCACCGCCTGCGTAGCCGAGCCAAGGCGCGTCTACGCCCCCGCCGTAGAAGGTGACGAAGTCTTCGTTCATGTTACTGGTGTTGGGCTGGCTCATCGCGTGCAAGCGGCCTCCCTGAAGGGTGAGGTCGTCCAGCGAGTTGTTCACAACGGTGACACCCTTGAAAGACTCCGGCAGCAGCCGAGAGTCGCCGAAGTGCACGACAGGTGTAGTGGGAAATACATCGCCGGCCTTGATCTCGGTGTCCAGCAAGCGTGCTTTCACCGCGCCCCCCACCCGTGTGAAGTCATCCTCAGGATCGCCAGCGCTGTCGTGGGGAAGCAGGTCGATGCTGCCGCCCACACCGGAGCGCCCCGAACCGGAGTCGAGCTTGAGGCCGAGCATGGCGAAAGCGTCGAAGCCAATCCCTACCGAGCCTTGGGTATATCCGGACTCGAAGAAGGCCATCAATCCGTGGGCCCATTCCTCGGAGTAGCCATTGCCGGCGGCACTCTCACCGTCGCGAAAATCCCGATTGAAATAGAAGTTGCGATTTATCAGCGATAGCGTGCTGCCTTCGATGAAGCCCTCGGCTGTTTCCGATTGGGCAAAGACCGGGGCGCTGCCCAATGCCAGTGAAAGGGCTGTCAGCGAAAAAACGGCCTTTTTGCTCATGATGATGCTCCTTATGTACGGCAGGTCAGTGCTCGAATGACGCCTTTCGCCTTTTTGTTTTTAGCGCTTGGCCATGTTCTTCCCCTAGAGATGACGGCAGGATTAGCGGCAAATGACTATTTTGTAATCTGAGGAAGCCCAATCGCGCACTCCTTCGATTACAGATTTGTAATGTTGCGGTCACCAGGTCGTTATCCACACTTATTTAAAGTCACCACCCCATAGCCATCAGCTATCTCGCCGGCTTGGCAAGGCTGATAAAAACGCTTTCGTGTATTTGTCTACTAAATTCAGGGCGAATCACTATCGCAGTAGAGGCGCATGTGTTTCGCGTCTTGGCGGGGGTAGTTCTTATGATTGGATTCGACATCTAAACCAGGAAGTCATCGTTTTGCCTTGGATGAGAAAAATAGTTTTGCTGATGTTGCTAGCCTTGTTCCCATTGCAATCATCATGGGCAGTTGTTAGCACGAGCTGCAGTCATGAGGATGGTTCGGCAGCAAATCATCTTGGACATCACGAACATCCGCACGAGTCTCTGGGTACTGACGAGGAAGGATCGTCAAAAGCCGCAAAAAAAATCAGTCTGGATGGAGACTGTGTCTTTCATGGCGACCATATCAAGCCGCTTATAACGAAAGGGATCTGTCCTGGTTCGGTATTATCAATGAGCTTGAAACCGTTTCCTTCTGCTAGCTACGCATCGGCTGAAGCGGGGCGTCCTGAGAAACCTAATTGGCGCATCGGTGCAAAACCGGTGGGACGCCAAAGTAACCAGTAAGCGCCATTTATCTGTATCTGACGTCTCACCGAACCTTCCCTTTTTTTAGGAGATTTCGGTGCGAAAAGCTCTTTTCTCGCTGGGGTTGACGACGTTGTCGTGCAATCTCGCCTTTGCGCAACCCTTAGAGTTGCCGACCTTCACACAGACCTTACCTGTCGGTGTGTCAAATACATTCCCCGTTGAGTCTGTCGAATCCATAAGCTTTCTACGCGCCTTGGAACTCGCTAGCTCTGCAAGCCCTGAACTGGCTGTTGCAAGACGTGAGCTGGCTGCTTCTCGCGCATTAATTAGCCAAGCCGGAGCACGTCCGAATCCAATATTGTCCGCTAGCCAGGAGGGAATCCGGGGCGATGCCCCGGAGACCACGCTTGAACTGAGCCAAGAAATAGAGCTGGGTGGTAAACGTTCGGCTCGTATTGAGGCGGCGCAACGAGCCTTGGACGTAGCAGCTGCTGACCTACAGGACGCCCAAGCTCGACTGAGGGGGGCAGTGATGGGCGCGTACTACGATGTGCTTACTGCTCAAGAACGGCTGGACCTCGCTCAGGCTGCTTCAAAGCTTGCGAAGCAAGCAGTGAACGTGGCCAATCGACGTGTGAGGGCCGGCATGGTTTCTCCCGTAGAGGAAACCCGGGCGCGGGTTGCGGCTACTGGAGTGCAAGTAGAGCTTGCCCAGGCCACAGCTGAACTCGAAGCTGCGCGCACTCGGCTGGCGGCCAACTGGGGAAATCCACAGCCACGCTTTGAGCGAGTAAAAGAGCCGGCAGAGGCAGTGCCTCCTCTTCCCGAGCTAGCTGAGCTTTATAGCCGTTTGAACGATTCCGCCCAACTAACCCGCGCGCGTCGGGAGGCTGAAAGACGTCGGGCTGCGTTAAAGCTGGAAAGGACGAATCGCTTTTCTAACGTGACGGTTAGCGTAGGTGCCCAACGCTCAGATGAATATAACGGCACGCTGGGATTGGTGAGTATCTCGATGCCCCTGCCGTTGTTTGATCGAAACCAAGGCAACATCGGAGCAGCGCAGGAACGGGCCTACCAGGCGCAGGACGAGCTCAACGCCGTCCATATACGCCTGAAAAGCGAACTTTCCCAAGCGCACATGCGGCTGCGCACTGCTCGCCAGCAGTTTGAACTGTTGCGCAACGATATGCTCCCCAGTGCCCAAAGCGCTTATGAAGCTGCCAGCAAGGGGTTCGAACTTGGAAAATTCACGTTCCTTGACGTACTGGATGCTCAACGCACGCTTTTCCAAGCCCGATCTCAGTACCTGTCTGCGCTATCACAAGCTAACCAGGCGGCGGCAGAAATCTCGCGAATTGTCGGAGATGGGTCGGCCGTTATCACCTCGGCCACTCAGCCATAGGAATCCATATGAAAAGTAAATCGAATACATCTTCCTTGGCTGGTCACAAGAAGCAGATTTTTTGGATCGTCGTCATATTAAGCGTGGCACTTATGCTTGGCGGATTGCTTCTTCGCAGTAGTCCAGCTGTGCCCGATGCGGGCGACGCACATAGCGAGCATGGTGACGAATCGGAGCATGAGGATGAAGGGCATTCGGATGAGGATGCAGAAGCCGAAGGAGATCATGGCCATGATGAAGGAGGCGCCGATAGCGATCACGAGGTCGGTGCGGCAGAGAAAGATGAGCATGAAGATGAGCCCGAGGGAGCGGAGCATACTGAAACAGCAGAGGTAGAACTCTCAGAGACACAAATCCTAGCCGCCGGCATCTCACTGGCAACTGCTCAGCCCGCAAAGATAAAAAGCGCAATTGAGCTGCCTGGCGAAATTACATTCAACCAAGACCGCACAGCGCAAGTTGTGCCTCGTCTCTCAGGTGTCGTTGAAGCGGTCAAAGTCGATTTGGGCGAACAGGTGAAACAGGGGCAAGTACTTGCTGTGATCGCGAGTACAGACCTGTCGGAACGTAGAAGCGAGTTCTACGCGGCGCAAAAACGTCTTGCATTGGCTCAAAAAACCTATCGACGCGAAAAGGAGCTATGGGAAGAGCGTATTTCTGCGGAACAGGATTATTTACAGGCACAACAGGCTTTACGGGAAGCAGAGCTGACTGTTGCGAATGCAAACGCACAGCTACAAGCGCTTGGCAGTGATGCTGGCAAGCCAGACGCATTGAGCCGCTACGAACTCAGGGCGCCGTTCGATGGGATGATCGTTGAGAAGGACATCACGCTCGGTGAGTCAGTCAATACCGATGACCAGATATTCATCATTTCCGATCTCTCCACCGTGTGGGCAGATATCAGCGTTCCTGCCAATGCACTCAGCGCGGTACGAGTAGGCAGCAATGCCGTTATCGAGGCCACAGCATTCGAGTCCAGTGCCAATGGAACCGTTTCTTATGTCGGCTCACTTGTTGGTCAGCAAAGCCGCGCCGCTACCGCCCGGGTCACACTTCCCAACCCTGAAGGGGTTTGGCGCCCCGGCCTGTTCGTCAAAGTGCAGGTAGGCGCTGGCGAAGCATCCGTGCCAGTCGCAGTAAGTCCTGATGCGATCCACACATTGGAAGAAAAGCCGGTGGTGTTTGTACGGACCGACCATGGCTTTGCTGCTCAGCCAATCGTGAGTGGCCGCAGCGATAGTGACGCGGTCGAAATCAAGGAAGGCCTCCAGCCCGGAGCGCGCTATGCCTTGGATAACAGCTTCATCATCAAGTCCGAGCTTGGCAAAGCCAGCGCCTCGCATGCTCACTGATACGGAGTTATAGAATCGTGTTCGAACGTATCATTCGTTTTTCTATCGAGCATCGCTGGTTGGTTATGCTAGCCGTGCTTGGCATGGCAGCGTTAGGAGCTTACAGCTACCAAAAGCTGCCTATCGATGCTGTCCCGGATATCACCAACGTACAGGTGCAAATCAACACTGCGGCGCCAGGTTATTCCCCGCTGGAAGTGGAGCAGCGTATTACCTACCCGCTCGAGACGGTAATGGCTGGGCTGCCCAAGCTCGAGCAGACACGATCCTTGTCTCGATATGGACTTTCTCAGATCACAGTTATTTTTGAGGAAGGCACTGACATCTATTTTGCCCGCCAACTTGTGAACGAGCGCCTGGGAGGGGCCAAAGATCAGCTCCCAGATGGCGTCACTCCAACACTTGGCCCTATTTCCACTGGGCTTGGCGAAATCTATTTTTGGACGGTTGAAGCTGAGGAAGGTGCCACCAAATCGGACGGTACGCCGTATACCCCTGCTGACTTGCGTGAGATTCAAGATTGGATCATCAAACCGCAAGTCCGAAATGTACCTGGTGTTACTGAGATCAATACGATCGGAGGATATGCAAAGGAATATCAGATCGCCCCCAACCCAGACACTTTGCGGTCGTTTGGACTAACACTACAAGATTTGATCGAGGCGGTTGAGCAAAACAATAACAATCTAGGTGCCGGATATATTGAAAAGCGCGGCGAGCAGTATCTTGTTCGCGCTCCAGGACAAATGCAGTCTGTGGAGGACATCCGCGATACCCTTATTAGCAACGTTGACGGTACCCCAGTGCGTATCCGCGACGTTGCGACGGTCGAGGTTGGAAAGGAGCTCCGCACTGGCGCAGCCACCGAGAATGGCCGCGAAGTGGTACTAGGTACGGCCTTCATGCTTATCGGTGAAAATAGCCGAGTAGTTTCAAGGGCTGTCGACGACAAGATGAAAGAGATAAACCTTTCGCTTCCGGAAGGCGTAAAGGCAATTACTGTCTACGATCGAACTGTACTCGTAGACAAAGCTATATCCACCGTTAAGAAGAACCTCACTGAGGGTGCCATTCTTGTTGTGGTTATACTTTTTCTCTTCTTAGGCAATATCCGGGCGGCGATCCTAACCGCGCTTGTGATACCGCTTTCTATGCTCTTCACGTTCACCGGCATGGTAGCCAATCAGGTCAGCGCCAACCTGATGAGCCTAGGCGCATTGGATTTCGGCATCATTATCGATGGAGCCGTGGTGATTGTTGAGAACTGCGTGCGTCGACTTGCACACGCTCAGTCCCATCACGGACGGGCATTAACACTGTCCGAACGGCTTCATGAAGTATTCGCTGCGGCAAAGGAAGTGCGTCGGCCTCTATTGTATGGGCAGCTGATCATTATGATCGTGTATCTGCCGATATTCGCCCTTACAGGGGTAGAAGGTAAGATGTTCACGCCCATGGCGTTTACCGTAGTGACAGCGCTATTCGGGGCGATAATCCTTTCGGTGACGTTCGTCCCGGCGGCCGTTGCGCTCTTTATCGGTAAGCGGGTTACGGAAAAGGAAAACTTTCTAATCCGCAATGCTAAACGGGCCTACGCACCTGCGCTCGATGCGGTAATGGCCAACAAGCCAGCAGTGCTCACCTTTGCGGTAGTTGTAGTCATACTTTCTGGCCTCGTAGGGTCACGTATGGGCAGTGAATTCGTGCCTAGCCTCAACGAGGGAGACTTCGCTATCCAAGCCCTTCGTGTACCAGCTACCAGTCTTAGTCAGTCTGTAGAGATGCAGCAGCAGCTGGAGCGAAAGCTTATGGATGAGTTTCCGGAGATTGAACGCATATTTGCGCGAACTGGCACTGCGGAAGTGGCATCGGATGCTATGCCTCCAAATATCTCTGACGGGTACGTCATGCTGAAGCCACAAGAACAGTGGCCGGATCCAGGCAAGTCGCGTAATCAGCTCTTAAGCGAGGTGCAAGCATCCGCCGCTGAGTTGCCGGGCAATAACTACGAGTTTTCCCAGCCGATTCAGCTGCGTTTCAACGAGCTGATTTCCGGAGTTCGTGCCGCGGTAGCCGTGAAAATCTATGGTGATGACATGGACGTTCTTAACAGCACGGCGGCGGAAGTATCCGAGGTGCTAGGACAAGTACCAGGCGCTTCAGAGGTTACGGTCGAGCAGACGACTGGCCTTCCCATGCTCACGATTGATATCGATCGCGATCAGATCGCACGATACGGCCTGAGTCTAGATACCGTCCAGCAAGCGGTTGCAGTAGCTATCGGTGGCCGAGAGGCAGGCACCTTGTTTCAAGGAGATCGGCGTTTCGATATCGTGGTTCGTTTACCGGACGAGATACGCAGCGATCTCGCCGCAATTGAGCGGCTTCCAATTGCCCTTCCAAGGGAATTAAACAGCACCATAAGTTATATCCCCCTCGGCGAGGTGGCCACCCTGGATTTGGCCCCCGGTCCGAATCAGATCAGTAGAGAAGAAGGGAAACGGCGAATTGTCGTCAGTGCAAACGTCCGTGGTCGTGACATTGGATCATTCGTATCTGAGGCAGAACAGAAAATCCAGGCCCAGGTAGATATCCCGGCAGGTTATTGGATCGACTGGGGCGGTACCTTTGAGCAGCTTGAATCGGCAACGAAGCGGCTGCAGATTGTCGTCCCCGTGGCGCTGCTCCTGGTCTTCATTCTGCTTTTCATGATGTTCAACAATGTCAAAGACGGTTTGTTGGTCTTTACAGGGATTCCATTTGCGCTCACCGGAGGCATTGTTGCGCTGTGGCTCAGAGATATCCCATTGTCCATTTCAGCAGGTGTTGGCTTTATTGCTCTGTCAGGCGTCGCCGTTCTAAATGGCCTGGTAATGATCTCCTTCATCCGTAGCCTACGGGAGCAAGGTTTACCTCTGGACACTGCGATCCGCGAAGGTGCCCTTACCCGGCTACGACCGGTATTGATGACAGCCTTAGTGGCTTCACTCGGGTTCGTTCCAATGGCCTTGAATGTGGGTACCGGTGCAGAGGTACAACGTCCCCTTGCGACGGTGGTGATCGGGGGGATTCTCTCCTCAACGGTGCTAACGCTATTAGTTTTGCCGTTGCTCTACCAGATGGCTCATCGACGCGAAGACGAATTGGAGGAGCAAGAAATCGCGTTGGCCGCTGACAGAACAAGCTAGAGATTGGATGGCGGCACACAACGCCCCGTTCTTGCTAGCTAGCGAGAACGGGGCGCGTTAATTATCGGAGCGCAGTTTCATTAGCGGCGCAGCGGACAGCACAGCCTTTGTGGCGCAGTCTGATGCATCTAAGCGGTAAATAAAAAATTGCTCAGCGCTTAGTGCGTATGACTTTCGCTACATACGCGTCCTTGACCTGATGGCTTTCACCCACGGTGAGCTGACGAAGGATTATGCAAACAGCGACTGACCTGCCCCGGTCGGCAGCAAAGGGCGATAGCTACGACAAAGCCCTGGCTGGAACGATCAGCGGGCTGTGCAAGGCCGAGCTGACACCGTCAATCATGGGCGAACCGTGAGGCCTTTGAGATAGCGACCCAGACATGGGTGCGCTGTACGCCACAGCGTCTGTTCAGCTCACTCGGACATGATCCTTGCGAAGGCTAATAACAACAGATCAGGCAATGGCGGCCTGACTTAAACGAAACGGCTTATATAAATTCCGGGCGATTCGCTGGTAGCGATGTTGCGGGCAAGTTATGGAAACAAAAAAGCGCCCCGAAGGGCGCTTAGAGTGCAACTGCTTCCAAAGGAGATTGGAAGCTGCAGGAGGCGAATATCGTTCAGATATGAAGCGGTTAGTCAGCTTTGGTTTCTTTCTTGCTTTCCGTATTGTTCTGATCTTGGCGGGCGACGTCTCCCCGTCTTCAGTAGCAGCTGGCTTTAGAGTCCTGGGTCAATGTAACGGCTTTCGAGGCCAGTTGCTCGGCATAGGCCGATGGGGTTAACCCACCAAGCCCTTTCTTCGGTCTCTCT
>NZ_JAAMRF010000017.1 GCF_013522725.1 Stutzerimonas azotifigens | reverse complement strand
CCTTTCTTACTGTCAAGCTGTTTTTCGAAAATCTCTTTTCTACTCAACCGCTTGCCGCGCCCGATCTCAGTAGATCTCGTCAGCGGGAGGCGAATCATACAGCGACCAGAATCGCTGTCAACCACCTCTTTGAATCTTTTATCCGCACTTCGTCTGACTGGCCATAGTGGAGGCTTGTGCGGGAGCAGGCAGACAAATACTGTATATACAAACAGCAGTATGTATTAATTTCAATGACTTCCTCCGCTACCCTGTATCAACTGGGCGCTCGCCCCCTCAAGCACATCAGATCAACACCTGCGGGCAGCACTCCCAACTACGCAGAACTGCACTGCCTTTCCAACTTCAGCTTCCAGCGCGGCGCCTCCAGCGCCCTTGAGCTGTTCGAGTGCGCAGCATCGTTGGGCTACCGTGCGCTTGCCATCACCGACGAATGCACGTTGGCCGGAATTGTCAGAGCTTGGCAGGCATCCCAGAAAGCGAAGCTGCCATTGATCGTCGGAAGCGAGTTTTCTCTTGCCGATGGCCCCAAGCTGTTACTGCTGGCAGAGAACCTGGCGGGCTACCAGACACTTTGCCGGCTGATTACCCAGGCTCGCCGGCGAGCGGACAAAGGCAGCTATCTTATGGTGCGTGACGACTTCACCGCGCCACTCGATGGCCTGCTTGCCATATGGCTCCCCCAAGGCACCACCGATACAGCCGAAGGCGCCTGGCTGCGAGAGCGTTTTCCTGAGCGACTATGGCTCGGCGTCGAACTGCACCAGGGCCAGGATGATGAGCAGCATCTGCGGCAATCCCTCGCATTAGCCAGATTCCTGAACATTCGCCCAGTTGCCTGCGGCGATGTGCACATGCACGTCCGTGCGCGGCGAGCCTTGCAAGACTGCATCACGGCCATAGGTCATCGCCTCCCGCTTAAGTCAGCTGGCGCCCATCTTTTTGCCAACGGTGAGCGACATCTTCGCCCCCGCGACGAGCTGGCCGCGCTTTACCCTCCGGAGTTATTGGCCGAAACGCTGCATATCTCGAGCCGCTGCCGGTTCGACTTCCATCAACTGAACTATCAGTACCCGCACGAACTGGTCCCTTCTGGGCACAACGCCACGACATGGTTGCGGCTACTGGTCGAGCGGGGAGCGGCCGAGCGATGGACCGATGGCATCGATGAAAAGTCCCGTGCGCAGATTGATCATGAGCTGAAGTTGATCGCCGAACTGAAATATGAAAGCTACTTCCTGACCGTACACGACATCGTTCGCTTCGCGCGGGAACACGGCATCCTCTGCCAGGGACGCGGCTCGGCCGCCAACTCGACGGTCTGCTATGTCCTGGGCATCACCGAACTGGACCCTTCGCAGAGCAAACTGCTGTTCGAACGCTTTCTCTCCAGAGAGCGCAACGAGCCACCGGATATCGATGTGGACTTCGAGCATGAACGCCGCGAAGAAGTCATCCAGTATGTGTTTCGCCGCTACGGTCGCAATCGAGCCGCACTCACTGCGGTCGTCAGCTCCTACCATGCCGCAAGCGCGGTGCGTGATGTAGCCAAGGCACTCGGCTTTCCTCCTGACCAGATCAATTCGCTGGCCAACTGCTGTGGTCGCTGGAGCGACCGGATTCCCGACGATGTCCATTTGAAGGAGGCGGGTTTCGATCCGGACAATCCGCTCCTGCGCCGCGCCCTCGCCCTTACCAGCGAACTGATCGGCTTCCCGCGTCATCTGTCGCAACATCCGGGCGGCTTCGTCATCTCCGAGCACCCGCTTGAAACCCTGGTACCGGTCGAGAATGCCAGCATGGTCGATCGCACCGTCATTCAGTGGGACAAGGATGATCTCGACCTGGTCGGCCTGCTCAAGGTCGACGTGCTGGCGCTCGGCATGCTCAGCGCATTGCGCCGCTGCTTCAACCTCATAAAGCACTATCGTGGTACCCAGTGGACCATCGCCACGCTACCGAAAGAGGACCCGGCGACCTACGACATGATCAGTCGCGCCGACACTATCGGTGTATTCCAGATCGAATCGCGGGCCCAGATGGCCATGCTGCCGCGCCTGAGACCGAAAGAGTTTTACGACTTGGTGATCCAGGTGGCCATCGTGCGGCCAGGACCGATCCAGGGCGACATGGTCCATCCCTACTTACGTCGACGCAATGAAGAAGAACCAATCGAATACCCCTCAGAAGAATTGGAACCCGTCTTTGCGCGCACCTTGGGAGTCCCCCTGTTTCAGGAACAGGTGATGGAACTCGCCATCGTGGCAGCTAAATATACTCCCGGCGAAGCTGATGAATTGCGCCGCAGCATGGCTGCATGGAAGCGCCACGGAGGGCTTGAACCGCATCGTGAAAGACTCACCACCCGCATGCTTGCCAGGAACTACAAGCCTGAGTTCATTGCACGCATCTTTGAGCAGATCAAAGGCTTCGGCAGTTATGGCTTCCCGGAGTCCCACGCCGCCAGCTTTGCCTTGCTGACTTACGCCAGTTGTTGGCTCAAGTGCCATGAGCCGGCTGCGTATGCCTGCGCCCTGATCAACAGCTGGCCAATGGGTTTCTACAACCCCGATCAGATACTGCAGGATGCGCGGCGCCACGGCCTGGAGATCCGCCCCGTGGATGCCTGCCATAGCGATTGGGACTGCAGCCTGGAGCCGAATGGCAAAGAGCAACCGGCGATTCGTCTTGGCCTACGCCTCATACGTGGGTTTCGCGAGGAGGATGCACGTCGCATAGAGGCGGCGCGCAAGGCTCAACCATTCATAGAAGTCAGTGATCTGCATATGCGCGCAGGATTGGACAGTCGCGCTCGCGAACGCCTTGCTGATTCGGGCGCCCTGCAAGGCCTTGCGGGAAATCGCCACCGGGCGCGCTGGGCTGTGGCTGGGATCGATCCATGGCTACCGCTGTTCGCTGAACACCCCATGCGACAGGAAGTATCGGTTCCCTTGCCATTGCCCAGCGTCGGCGAAGACTTGTTGACTGATTACGCCACCCTTGGCACCACACTGGGCCCTCACCCACTGGCGCTGCTGCGCGGGCAACTGAAAGCTCAACGCTGCCGCAGCTCTCGAGAACTGGCCAATGTCGATCATGGACGCCCTATCAGCGTTGCCGGCCTGGTCATCGGCCGCCAGCGCCCGCAGACCGCAAGCGGAGTGATCTTCGTCACCCTCGAGGACGAGTTCGGCATGATCAACGTTGTAGTCTGGCACGACCTGGCCGAGCGCCAACGACGGGTATTGATCCAGTCGCAGATGTTGCGCATTGATGGACACCTGGAGTCAGCCAACGGCGTCCGTCACGTCATTGCGGGGCGCCTGAGTGATCTCACGCCACTACTGACAGGACTGGACGTGCGTAGCCGTGATTTTCAGTAGCCTGGCTGGGTTTAGTGCTACAGGCAGCCTTTCTAGCTTGCCTGTCGATTCTTAGGCAGAAGGCTGCATAGATCACCCGATCACAGACACAAAAAAGCCTGGTCATCACTGACCAGGCTCTAATGTAGGGATTTGTTGGTCGGGACGGAGTGATTCGAACACTCGACCCCTTGCACCCCATGCAAGTGCGCTACCAGGCTGCGCTACGCCCCGACTGTGCCTCCAGCACTGCTGGAAGCGGATCGCACTATACACTAAGCATCTGAAAAGTGAAACTTTTTAGCTACTCAACGTCACGTACGTAAAACGTGCAGCACTTCCTCGAGCTCGACGATCATCTGACGAATCAGCTGTTTGTACTGGGTGGTGTCATCGCGAGCTTCGTCACCTGACAGGCGCTGCCTGGCGCCGCCGATGGTGAAGCCCTGATCGTAAAGAAGCGCGCGGATCTGCCGGATCATCAGCACGTCTTGTCGCTGGTAATAACGGCGATTGCCTCGGCGCTTAACCGGGTTCAGCTGTGGAAACTCCTGCTCCCAATAGCGCAGCACATGAGGCTTGACCGCGCACAGCTCGCTGACTTCACCGATGGTGAAATAACGCTTGCCTGGGATCGACGGAAGTTCGTCGTTATGACTTGGTTCCAGCATAAGCCTCGACTCTGGCCTTGAGCTTCTGCCCTGGACGAAAGGTCACGACGCGACGCGCCGTGATCGGGATTTCTTCGCCGGTCTTCGGATTGCGACCCGGACGCTGACGCTTGTCGCGCAGGTCGAAGTTGCCGAAACCGGACAACTTCACCTGCTCGTTATGCTCCAGCGCCTGGCGGATCTCTTCGAAAAACAGCTCGACCAACTCCTTGGCCTCACGCTTATTCAAGCCTAGCTCTTCATAAAGACGCTCGGCCATTTCAGCTTTCGTCAGAGCCCCCATACGCTATTTCCTTAACGTGGCGTTGAACCTTTGTTCCAGGGAGGTGAGGATGTTTTGTGTGCTTTCGTTCACCTCATCGTCGTTTAGAGTGCGTGATGGGTGCTGCCAGGTCAAGCCAACCGCCAGGCTTTTTCTAAGCGGATCAATGCCTTTACCGTGATAGACATCAAATAGCTTGAGGTCCGTCAGGCTCTCCCCTGCGGCGTCGCGGATACAGGCCAGAACCGCTTCGGCGGGAACGTCGCGATCGACCAGTAACGCAAGGTCGCGGCGTACTTCCGGGAAGCGGGACAGCTCGCTAAAGCGAGGAAGACGGCCGCTGGTAAGCTCGCCGAGCAGTAGCTCGTAGAGGTAGACCGGCTGATCGATGCCAAGCGACCGCGCAAGGTGCGGATGCAGGCTGCCGATATAACCGACCAGTCGGCCTTCACGCTCGATGCGCGCCGTCTGCCCCGGATGCAATGCCGGGTGTTCGCCGGTAGCAAAGCTAAACGACAGCGTATCGCCCGCCGCCCCCAACAACGCCTCGACGTCTGCTTTCACATCATAAAAGTCCACCGCCTCACGACCGTTGCTCCAAGCCTCGTCGAAACGGGTGCCAGTAACCACGCCAGCCAGCATGGCTTCCTGCTTGAGCTCATCGAGTTGCCCGACGAACCGCAGGCCACTTTCGAACAGGCGTACACGGGTCTGCTGACGGTTGAGGTTGTACTGAAGCGCCGTGACCAGACCAGGCCACAGTGACGCACGCATTGCGCTCATTTCGACCGAGATAGGGTTAGCCAGCAGCAGCGGCTTGCCATTCGGCGAAAACAGCTCGAACAGTTTCGGATCGATGAAACTGTAGGTAATCGCCTCCTGGTAGCCGCGGGCGACCAGGAGCCGGCGCAGCGCGGGGACGGTCACGCGCGCTTCCGGCGTAGACGTTGGAGCAAGGCGAGCCTGCGGATAGCGCACAGGTAGGCGATCGTAACCGTAAAGGCGACCGAGCTCTTCGATCAGGTCGACTTCCAGAGAGATATCGAAGCGGTGGCTAGGCACGCCAACACGCCATGCGCCCTCACCTTCGCTCGCGAGGCTCAATCCAAGCGCACCCAGCATTTTCTCGACCTGCTCACTCGCGAGTTCAAGGCCGAGCATCTGATTGATGCGCTCGCTGCGCAGCACTATCGGCGCAGTGCACGGCAGCCCTTGTTCATCGAGCGCCTCAACGATTGGTCCTGCTTCGCCGCCGACGATCTCGAGCATCAGCGCAGTGGCGCGCTCCATGGCCTTCTGGGTCAGCTGCGGATCGACGCCGCGCTCATAACGGTGCGAAGCGTCTGTATGCAGGCCATAGGAACGAGCCTTGCCGGCCAGGGCGATGCTGTCGAAGTAGGCGCTTTCAAGAAAGATATCCCGGGTGTCGGCGTTGACACCACTGTGCTCGCCACCCATGACGCCGGCGATCGCCAACGCGCGCTGGTGATCGGCAATGACCAGCGTGTCGGCCCGCAGCGTGACGGTCTGACCGTCCAGCAGAACCAGCGACTCGCCCTCCTCGGCCATGCGGACGCGAATACCCGTGTTGATCTCGGCAAGATCGAAAGCGTGCAGCGGCTGGCCCAGCTCGAGCATCACATAGTTGGTGATGTCGACAATCGCGTCGATTGAGCGAATATCGGACCGACGCAGACGCTCGACCATCCACGCTGGGGTTGGTCGCGACAGATCGACATTACGAATGATTCGTCCGAGATAGCGCGGGCAAGCGGCGGGCGCGAGTACTTCGACGGGGCGGGTGTCCTGATGGCTCACCTGGACCGGTACGATATCGATCGGCGCTACCGGAACGCCATATATCGCGCCCACTTCACGGGCCAGTCCGGCGATGGACAGGCAGTCACCGCGATTGGGCGTCAGGCCGATTTCGATGCTGGCATCGTCGAGCTCGAGCGCTGCGCGGACATCGGCCCCTACCTGGGCCTCTGCCGCGAGTTCCATCAGGCCGCTGTTGTCGTCGGAGATCTGCAGCTCCGAAGCCGAGCAGAGCATTCCGTTGGACTCGACCCCACGCAGCTTCGCCTTCTTGATCTTGAAATCGCCAGGCAACTGAGCACCGATCATGGCGAAGGGGATCTTCAGGCCGGGGCGCACATTCGGCGCGCCGCAGACGACCTGAAAGGTTTCGCTGCCGTTGCTGACCTGGCATACGCGCAGCTTGTCGGCATCGGGATGCTGCTCGGTGCTGAGCACCTCACCCACCACGACGCCACTGAACTGTCCGGCAACCGGCTCTACACCGTCGACCTCGAGGCCGACCATCGACAACCGAGCGACGAGCTCGGTATGGGAAACCTGCGGATTGACCCAGCTCCGCAGCCACTGTTCACTGAATTTCATCCTGCTCTCCTAAACGTACTCGGGCGATCTGCTGTTAGCGAAACTGCTCGAGAAAGCGCAGATCGTTATCGAAGAAGATGCGCAGGTCGTTAACGCCATAACGCAGCATGGTCAGTCGCTCGGCCCCCATACCAAAGGCAAAGCCCTGATAGCGCTCCGGGTCGATGCCCGACATCCGCAACACCTCGGGATGAACCATTCCGCAGCCCAGGACCTCGAGCCAGGACTGGGATTCCTGATCACCCTTGCGGACCACACGGCGGATATCCACCTCAGCCGAAGGCTCGGTGAAGGGGAAGAACGAGGGGCGGAAACGCACTTCGAGATCAGCCTCGAAAAACGCTCGCAGGAACTGTTCGATGGTGCCTTTAAGATCGGCGAAGCTGATGCCCTCGTCGATCAGCAACCCCTCTACCTGGTGAAACATCGGTGAGTGAGTCTGATCGGAGTCGCAACGATAAACGCGCCCGGGACAGATGATGCGAATCGGCGGCTGGCTGGATTCCATGGTGCGCACCTGCACCGGCGAGGTGTGGGTGCGCAGCAGCATGTTGGCGTTGAAGTAGAAGGTATCGTGCATCGCCCGAGCGGGATGATGCCCGGGAATGTTGAGCGCCTCGAAGTTGTGATAGTCGTCTTCGACTTCAGGCCCTTCGGCAACGGTGTAACCGATGTGAGAGAAAATCTGCTCGATACGCTCCAGCGTCCGGGTCAGCGGGTGCAGACCACCGGACTGCTGGCCGCGTCCCGGCAGGGTCACATCGATGCGTTCAGCGGCGAGCTTCTCGGTCAGCGCTGCAGCTTCGAGTGCAGTCTTGCGTGTGTTGAGTGCCTCCTGAACCCGCTCCTTGGCCACATTGATCAGCGCTCCCACCTTGGGGCGCTCATCGGCCGGCAGGTCGCCCAGGGTCTTCATCACCTGGGTCAGCTCGCCCTTCTTGCCGAGGTAGTGGACTCGGATCTGCTCCAGGGCACCGACATCTTCAGTGTGTTGCACGGCCTCGAGCGCTTGCGAGACCAGTGCATCCAGGTTTTCCATTTACAACCTCCAGAGGGTCTTGCAGAACGGTGTTGCCACCTACTGAGCCAGGCGCGGCAGCAGCGTTTTGCAAGAGCCCCTTCAGATACAAAATAGGGGAAGAGCACAAGGCTCTTCCCCTATTGGTGACGTCGCTACGAACCCTGGGATTCGTGATTGTCGTAGGGCTTAAGCCAAAGATGCCTTAGCTTTTTCGACAATCGCAGCGAACGCCGCTTTTTCGTTCACTGCCAGATCGGCCAGAACTTTACGGTCGATTTCGATCGCCGACTTCTTCAGGCCAGCAATCAGGCGGCTGTAGGACAGACCGTTCTGACGAGCACCTGCGTTGATACGGGCGATCCAAAGCGCACGGAACTGGCGCTTGCGCTGACGGCGGTCACGGTAGGCGTACTGGCCAGCCTTGATTACCGCCTGCTTGGCTACGCGGAACACGCGCGAACGCGCGCCATAATAGCCTTTGGCGAGTTTCAGAATTTTCTTGTGACGGCGACGAGCGATGACGCCACGCTTAACACGAGCCATGAGTAATTTCCTCTAGTCTTGACCGATCAACGAACGCGCAGCATGCGCTCCACTTTTGCAACATCAGACGGGTGCAGCAGCGAAGTGCCGCGCAGCTGACGCTTACGCTTGGTGGACATCTTGGTCAGGATGTGGCTCTTGAAAGCGTGCTTGTGCTTGAAGCCATTTGCAGTCGGCTTGAAGCGCTTCTTGGCACCACTCTTGGTTTTCATCTTTGGCATGTTCGTTCTCCACAGTGTGGGTGATTACAAATAACCGCAAGGCCTGCCAGTGCCCTGGAGGTTACTTTTTCTTCTTGGGAGCGATGACCATGATCAGCTGGCGTCCTTCCATCTTCGGATGCTGCTCAACGGAACCGTATTCGGCAAGGTCGGCTTCAACCCGCTTCAACAGCTCCATGCCCAGCTCCTGATGGGCCATCTCACGACCGCGGAATCTCAACGAAACCTTGGCCCTGTCCCCTTCACTCAGGAAACGTACCAGGTTGCGTAGCTTGACCTGGTAGTCACCTTCTTCCGTCCCTGGACGAAACTTGATTTCTTTGACCTGAACCTGTTTCTGGTTCTTCTTCGCCGCCGCGACCTGCTTCTTCTTCTCGAACAGGTGCTTGCCGTAATCCATGATTCGGCATACTGGCGGGACCGCATCCGCGGAGATTTCTACCAGATCCAGCTTCGCTTCTTCTGCTACACGAAGCGCTTCATCAATCGAGACGATGCCAATCTGCTCGCCGTCTGCACCAATTAACCGAACCTCGCGTGCCGAGATATTCTCGTTGATCGGGGCTTTCGGTTGAGCTCGTTTATCTTGTCTCATTTCACGCTTAATAGTGATTACTCCAAGTCTTGGCGACCACGCCGGGAAACCGCCTGGGCCAGCAACTGCGCGAACTGCTCGACGGGCATGGAGCCCATGTCGACACCTTCACGCGTGCGCACCGCAACGGATCGTGTCTCAACTTCCCGGTCTCCAATAACCAAGAGATAGGGAACCTTGAGCAAAGTATGCTCGCGGATTTTAAAGCCGATCTTTTCGTTTCTCAAGTCGGACTTGGCACGGAACCCGCTTTGGTTGAGTGTTTTCTCCACTTCCTGGGCAAATTCGGCCTGCTTGTCGGTGATATTCATGATCACCGCCTGGGTCGGCGCCAGCCATGCCGGGAACGCACCCTCGTAGTGCTCGATCAGAATACCGATGAAACGCTCGAACGAGCCGAGAATCGCGCGGTGCAGCATGACCGGGTGTTTGCGGTTGTTGTCTTCGCTGACGTATTCGGCGCCAAGACGTATCGGCAGGTTGAAGTCCAGCTGCAGGGTTCCGCACTGCCAGACACGCCCGAGGCAATCCTTCAGCGAGAATTCGATCTTGGGCCCGTAGAAAGCACCCTCGCCCGGCTGCAGGTCGTAAGGTAGGCCGGCGATGTCCAGGGCAGCAGCCAGGGCCGCCTCGGCACGATCCCACAACTCATCCGAGCCGACGCGCTTTTCAGGTCGCGTGGACAGCTTGAGTTGAATGTCGGTGAAGCCGAAGTCCGCGTATACGGCCTGGGTCAGCTTGATGAACGCTGCCGACTCGGACTGCATCTGCTCTTCGGTACAGAAGATATGCGCATCGTCCTGGGTAAAGCCGCGCACGCGCATGATGCCGTGCAGTGCGCCGGACGGCTCATTGCGATGACAGGCACCGAATTCGGCGAGACGCAACGGCAGTTCGCGGTAGCTCTTGAGCCCCTGATTGAACACCTGGACATGGCACGGGCAGTTCATCGGCTTGATCGCGTAGTCGCGACTTTCCGACTCGGTGGTGAACATGTTTTCGGCGTAGTTGGCCCAATGGCCGGACTTTTCCCAGAGACTGCGATCCAGTACCTGAGGCGTCTTGATCTCAAGGTAGCCATTCTCGCGCTGGACGACGCGCATGTATTGCTCAAGCGCCTGATACAGGGTCCAGCCATTGGGGTGCCAGAACACCATGCCCGGGGCTTCTTCCTGGGTATGGAACAGATCCAGGCGCTTGCCGAGCTTGCGGTGATCGCGCTTTTCAGCTTCTTCGATCCGCTGGATGTAGGCCGCCAACTGCTTCTTGTCGGCCCAGGCCGTGCCATAGACGCGCTGCAACTGCTCGTTCTTGGCATCGCCACGCCAGTAGGCGCCGGACAGCTTGGTTAGCTTGAACGCCTTCAAAAAGCGGGTATTGGGCACGTGCGGGCCACGGCACATGTCCACGTATTCTTCGTGGTAGTAGAGACCCATTGCCTGCTCGTTGGGCATGTCCTCGATCAGGCGCAGCTTGTATTCCTCACCGCGCGAGCGGAACACATCGATGACCTCGGCACGCGGGGTCATCTTTTTGATGACGTCGTATTCGGTGTCGATGAGTTCGCGCATGCGCTGCTCGATGGCCGCCATGTCTTCTGGCGTAAAAGGCCGCTCGAACGCGATGTCATAGTAGAAGCCTTCGTCGATGACCGGGCCAATCACCATCCGAGCCGAGGGATACAACTGCTTGACCGCATGCCCGACCAGGTGCGCGCAGGAGTGACGGATGATTTCCAGCCCTTCCTCGTCCTTCGGCGTGATGATTTGCAAGCTTGCGTCCTGCTCGATCAGGTCGCAGGCGTCGACGAGGCGTCCATCCACCTTGCCGGCCACGGTGGCCTTGGCAAGCCCCGCACCGATGGACTGAGCCACTTCAGCAACGGATACCGGGTGATCGAACGAACGCTGACTGCCGTCAGGAAGAGTAATAGTGGGCATGGCGCCTCCTCTCCTAGTGGTGACCCCTACCAAAGGCCACGTGGGTTGGGATGAGCCAGGAAAGCGATTCGCCGGATTACCCTGCCGCACGGTGGCAGGAGCCCGAAGGCCGATCCAGACGAAACGAAGTCACTGGAAATTAGGGAACCGGATGCTTCCAGAAAGCCGGGCGGCTTACAAGCACCCAATAAAAAGGGTCGCCTTGGCGACCCTTTTCGGAATTGGTAGGCACAATTGGATTCGAACCAACGACCCCCACCATGTCAAGGTGGTGCTCTAACCAACTGAGCTATGTGCCTCCGATGGACGCGCATTGTATAGATCCGCCGAATAGAGTCAAGCCCTTTTTTCGCCTAACTTACTGATATCTGGAATTTTTGGCTCCGGCCCCGCACAGCGCAGCCGACTGGCGCTGAAGACTGCCGCAAGGTTAGGATCGCCACGTCAAATATTTAAAACAGGTCATGCAATATGACGCACACGCCCTACCCGTCTTCCTATTACGCCGCCTCCGCCAATTCTGCGCCCCCACGCCCTGCTCTGGCGGAAAACAAAAGCGTGGACGTCTGCATCATCGGAGCGGGGTATACCGGCCTTTCCACTGCGTTGTTCCTGCTCGAACACGGCTTCACGGTGACGGTGTTGGAAGCCGCCCGTGTCGGCTTTGGTGCCTCCGGCCGCAACGGCGGCCAGATCGTCAACAGCTACAGCCGGGATATCGACAGCATTGAGGCCAGTGCGGGCGCTGAAGAAGCACGCCTGATCGGCTCGATGGCATTCGAGGGCGCGCAGATCATTCGCGAGCGGGTGCAGCGCTACGGCATCGCCTGCGATCTGAAGGATGGCGGCGTATTCGCCGCGTTCACCGGCAAGCAGATGAAGCACCTGGAAAGCCAAAAGGCTTTGTGGGAGCGCTACGGCCATACGCAGCTGCAGCTGCTGGACGAACAGGGCATCCGGCAGGTGGTCGATTGTGATCGCTACGTCGGCGGCATGCTGGACATGAGCGGTGGCCATATCCATCCCCTGAACCTGGCGCTCGGCGAGGCGGCCGCGGTCGAGTCGCTGGGTGGCGTGATCCATGAACACAGCCCCGCCATCCGCATAGAACACGGCACCCCGGCCATAGTGCATACGGAACGTGGATCGGTCAGCGCCAAATTCGTCGTGGTGGCGGGCAACGCCTATCTCGGCAACCTGGTTCCGGAGCTGGCGGCCAAGTCGATGCCTTGCGGTACCCAGGTGATCACCACCGAACCCCTGGACGAGTCGCTCGCCACTCGCCTGCTGCCACAGGACTACTGCGTCGAAGACTGCAACTACCTGCTGGACTACTACCGCCTCTCCGCCGACCGTCGTCTCATCTATGGCGGCGGCGTGGTTTACGGTGCGCGGGATCCGGCGGACATCGAGGCAATCATCCGGCCCAAGATGCTCAAGACCTTTCCACAGTTACGTGACGTGAAGATCGAGTTCGCCTGGACCGGCAACTTTCTGCTGACGCTGTCCCGGCTGCCCCAGGTCGGCCGCATCGGCGACAACCTCTATTACTCGCAAGGATGCAGCGGCCATGGGGTGACCTATACCCACCTCGCCGGCAAGGTGCTGGCCGAGGCATTGCGCGGGCAGGCCGAGCGTTTCGATGCCTTCGCCAGCCTGCCGCATTACCCCTTCCCCGGTGGTCAGTCGTTGCGCGCGCCCTTGAGTGCACTGGGTGCGATGTACTATGGCCTGCGGGACAAGCTTGGGACTTAACCTTTCAAGGCGCCGCGCACACCGGCGTCGGCTGACACTGGCCCTCATCGCCACCGGGTGGCAGCGGCACGGTGAAGCGGCTGTCCTCGGGCGCAAGACGGGCAGCGCAGGCACGTGCCGCCTGCGCCTGGGTCGCGCAGTTTCGCTCGGCTAACACCTGGGAGAGATTGAACCAGCCCACGGCGAAGCCGCTGTTGTGCTGCAGGCTTTTCCGTAGCGACTGTTCCGCGGCGGAAAGATCGCCCGCGTCGTATTGGCTGTTGGCGAGTGCGAACCATGGCAGCTCGCTGTCCCATCGCTGTCCGGCGATCCGATAGGCAGTCTGAGCGGCGTGTTTTTGGCCAATCTGCTCGAGATCGTTTGCGGCCTTGAGCCAGGGGGTCAGCTCAGCGGTTTCTGGTGGCGTTTGCGGATCGACCGCGACCACCGCCCAACGCTCGCCCTTGCTCCAGGAGCGCTCGAACTGGCGAAACGTTTCGATGCTGCGGCGAGTCGTACCGGATCGCAACACTAGGGTCTGCTCCTCGAGGTCGTAGCCCACCACGACCGCAAAATGCCATTGGGGCCAACGGTCGAACGCGAGATTCTGCAGCACCAGAACGGGATTGCCGGCGGCAACTTCCGTCAGCACCGATTGCAAGCGCGGCGCAAGCGGATAGACCAGCAGTCCGTGAGATCTTGCCGCGGCGACCATCTCGACCTGCAGACTGCCCTGGCGCCCGGGGATGTAGACGCTATCGACCAGCTGTTCCGGCGTGGTGTCGACGCCGCGCTGCGTCAACAGCGTGGCCAGCGCGGCCGGGCCGCACTGGTAGTCCTGCTGAGGAAAGAACGCGACCTCGTCGAGTTCGGCCCGCACGGGGATCTGCAGCTCGTCCATCGGCAGGATGGGCGATCGTGCGCAGGCCCCGAGCAGGCCGATGATCAGCAGCAGGAATGCCTGCCGGATCAACGATTGACGCAGTTGATGAAGTTGAAGATGTTGGTTGCGCACAGCATGTCGGTAATGATGAATATCACCAGGAACAGCACGATGACGCCCACCACGCCAGCACCGGCAGGCGCCTGGTCGAGCTGCTGGTTGAACTGCGCCAGTTCCGCGGGCGTCAGGCTGGCGATGCGCTTCTCGACCTGGGTGCGGTCAACGCCCATCGAGGCCAGTTTTTCCTGCACCTGCTGATCGTCGAGCATGGTCATCAGCTGTTCGCGATCGACCTGCTGCTGATGCTCGGTCAGCACCTCGGGCGTACCGATCATCGCGGCATTGGCCATAGGCACTTGCATGAACAAGGAGAAGTGAAGCGCTGCGAGCACCGCAGCCAGACGCCGCATCCAGGGAGAAGAGAGCATGTCTATTTCCTTTTTTCTGCTTATAAGCGCTACCCCTGGCCGCACGGTATCGACCAGGGAGTCAGAGAATAGACGAAGCGCAATACGGCTTAGTTCCTGACCGGCGGCGCCAGCCCTCTTCCACGCCTCGGACTCGTCCCCGCCCAATGGGTTTGTTTCACCTTACCGGGCGAAGTACCCTTCAGGCGACTACCCTTCCCGTCAAGGAGCCTGCATGTCCCTTTCCGACAACCCGCTACGCCTGATGCTCATCGCTACCTGCCTGCTGGCCGGCTGCAGCTCGCCATCACCGAAGACCGAGACCGAAACCGCGGCCTCGCAGCCGCGACCCGAAAGCTGTGACACCGCGCCGGTGCAGAACCTGGTCGGCAAACCGGGCAGCATGGAGTTGCGCGAGCAGGCCCGTGAACGCGCCGGCGCGCAACGCGCTCGCCTGATCGGGCCGAACGACATGGTCACTCTCGATTACGACTCGCAGAGGCTCAACCTGTGGATGGACGCCGCCGGCATCGTTCAGCGCGTCAATTGCGGCTGAGTCGAAGCCTGTAACCGGCAGACTGAATCCGCGGGCTGCCCCATCCAGGCGGCGGCCCACGGCATCGTCTTGAAGCTAGAACACCCCCGCCCCCATCAGGGCCAGCACGCCGCCCATGGTGAAGAACGAAAGCGCGGTAGCGGTCACCAGGATCGCCGCGCAGCGCTCCTCGAAACCGAAGCGCTGGCCGAACAAGGGATAAACGCTGAGCATTGGCGCGCTGGCGAAGAGTATTCCGGCCAGCCTCATGGTCGGATCGATATCGGGCAGCACAGCGAACGCCAAACCCACCGCCAGCGGATGCAGGATGAGCTTGGCGAGCGCGACCAGAGCGATTTCCGTACCTGCTCCCCCTATCCGCAGGCCGAACAGGGTGCCGCCGATGACGAACAGCGCCACCGGTGCCGACGCGTTGGCCAGCATGTCGATGGCCTTGAGCGGAATGGCCGGAATGCTCACCTGTAACAGCGACAGACACAGTCCCAGCACGATTGCCAGGATTATCGGATTCCGGGCGAGGCGCTTGAACGTCTCGCCGAGCAGTGCCCCCCGCCCTTTTCCCTGCTGCCCGCTCGCTTCCGCAAAAAACAACATCAGCGGAATGATCAGCAGATTCTCGATCAGCATGCACAGTGCCAACGCGACACCTGCCGGCGCCCCAAGCACCATGGCGACGACCGGAAAGCCAATGAAGCCGCTGTTGGACACAGACATCCCACCGGCACTGAGCGCGCAACTCGCCACCGACTGACCTCGCACCAGGCGAAAGAAGGCGAAGCCCAGCGCAAAGATCAGCAAGGAGCCGAGGCCATAAGCCAGGACGAAGACCGGATCGACGATCTCTCCAATCGGCCGCTGCGACAGTGCGCGCAGAATCAGAGCCGGCAACGCGAAGGTCATCGCGAAGATGCCCATGCCCCTAATCTGCTCGCGACTGACCAAGCCGCTGCGGGCCGCGAAATAACCGAGGCCGATGAGCAGAAAGATCGGTGTGGTAATCGAGAGAATCTGAAGCACGGTCTACCCCAGGGTCGGTTGAAATTCAGGGCCGACCTGACGCAGCTGCGCCAGACGGCTGCAGGTACGCGAGAAGTCCTGCTGGACGGCTCCCTGGCACAGCGCGGCGAGGCTGACTTCACTGCTGAGCCAGAGTCGAGCACCCGCGTCATAGGCGATATCGACGAAGTTGAGAAAGCGCTGCTGGACATCCAATGACAATCCGCTCAATGCGGGTATCTCGCTGACGGCAAGGTCGGCGAAGCGGCTGCATAGCTCCAGGTAATCACGTGTCGAGGTCGGACGCTCGAATAGCTCGGAAAAACGAAACCAGACGCCCTGCTCCCGCTGCCGGAACGAGGCGAGGCAAAACCTGTCGAGTTGAAGGACGCCGGGCAAGGCGCCTGCGAACTGCGCGTCGATCAGCGGATGGGGGCCGGGTGAATCGGACCAGCAGTACAGTCCCCAGTCGCGCGGCGCCACCGTTCGGTAGTCCGTCGGGCTGTCGAGTTCGAGGATCCGCAGCCGCTGCTCGATCAGCCTGATGAAGGGTTTGAAGCGCTGGTGGTGCAACGGGTTCGGGCACAGCGCTGCCGGCGCATAGTTGGACGTGAGCACCAGAAGCACACCGGCCTCCAGCAGGTAGCGAATCAGCCGACCGAGCAGGGTTGCATCGCCGATGTCGTGCACGTGGAATTCATCGAAACACAGCAGCTTCGCCTGCCCCGCGATATCGCGAGCCACCAGGGCCAGCGGGTCGGCCTGCCCGCTGTAGCTCAGAGAGCGCTGTTGCAGCTCCTGGAGGAAGCCGTGGAAGTGCACGCGTCGCTTGCTCGTCACTGGCGCGACCTCGAACAAGGCATCCATCAGCAGGCTCTTGCCGCGACCGACGCTGCCCCAGAGGTAGATGCCGGCTGGCGGGCGTCGCCGCCAGCCGCGATGCGGCATGAGGGCAGCCTCCAGCCACTCGGCCATTGCCTCGAGCGCCTGGCGCTGAGACGCATCGAGCGACTGGTCGGGAAGCAGCAGCCGCTGGCTGGCATGGCGCTCGAGAGCAAGGGCGAGGCCGCCCGACGACGAAGACTGGATCATTGAAGAATCGGACACATCAGTGGTGGCTTAACGACGAAACCGGCAGCCACTGACGCGGCTGCCGGTTCGGTTCGACATCCCGGCGCGGGCCGGGTGCGGCGTGACGCTTTTCAGAAATCGAAGAATACCGTTTCGCCTTCCCCCTGGATGCGGATATCGAAGCGGTATGCCGTCTTGCCATCGACTTCGCACCGCCGGGCGATGAGGGTTTCGCGACGCTCCGGCTGCTCGATCAGGTTGAGCACCGGGTCGACGGCATTGGCCTCGGCCTCGTCATCGAAATACAGCCGCGTCTGCAGCTGGATATTGATGCCGCGCGCGAACAGCGAAACGTTCACGTGGGGTGCCATCGGCACGCCCGCGGCGCTCTTCACCACACCGGGCTTGATGGTCTCGACCGTCCACTCACTGCCGGCGTCGAAGGTAGTCGCGGTGCGGGCGAAACCGTTGAATGGCTTCTCCAGGTTGTATTCGCAGTCATACACCCCTTCATGGTTGGCCTGCCACAGCTCCAGAAAGGAGTCGCGCACCAGGAACCCGTTGCCGTCGAAGACGCGACCGATGAGGGTAATGTGTTCGCCCGGCGCGTCAGGCCTGGCCATCTGATTCCAGATTTCCTGCTCGCGGGTGGGATTGCCCGCCACCTTCAGCGCCAGGCCGATGTGGACATAGGGGCCGGCGGTCTGCGACGGGGTTTCGGGCAGCAGCTCACGCGAAATGATCATGCTCGGCTCCTCAGACGTTTTCGAAGAAGGTCTTGCGCTGGCCGCGCAGAACGATGTCGAAACGATAGGCCAGGCAATCCATCGGATTGGCCATGCCCATGTCCAGCCGCGCGATCAGCGTCTGCACCGCCTCGGGGTTGGCGATCGACTGGACGATCGGGCAACGCGGAATCAGCGGATCGCCTTCGAAGTACAGCTGTGTGATCAGCTTGGTGGAGATCGACGGGCCGCTGACCGAAAAGTGAATGTGGGCCGGCCGCCAGTCGTTGGGGCCGTTGCGCCACGGATACGGGCCCGGCTTGACGGTGCGGAAATGGTAATGGCCGTTGGCATCGGTAAGGGTACGGCCGACGCCGCCGAAATTCGGGTCCAGCGGCGCCAGATAGCGGTCGTTCTTGTGCCGATAGCGCCCGCCGGCGTTGGCCTGCCACATCTCGACCAGGGTGTTCTTCACCGGATTGCCGTACTGATCGACGACACGCCCATGAACGATGATGCGCTCGCCGATCGGCAAGCCGCCATTGTTGAAATTCAGCAGCAGGTCATGGTCATGCTCGCCGAACTTGAGGTGCGTGAAGTCCGGCCCGGTGACCTCGGACAAGGATTGCGGGATGCTGACCAGTGCCTGGCTCGGCGAACGCGGGATCGACGTCTTGTAGTCGGGCGTCAGCGCCTTGGGATGCCAGTTGCGATCACGGTTGATGAAGCGGTAGCGCTCCGTCTCGTTCATGGCCTTGCCTCTTATTGGAATTATGAAATGCCGCGACGCAGCCGCGGCAGGAGATCGGAGGGAAGTCTGCGTCATCGGCACGCCTGGCAGAACTGAAAATTCAGATCCATTACATAACTGAATGGTTATGAGCTTGAGGCGTCCCGATTGTCTTGCGCCACCTCGCGCAACACCTCTGCCACCCACAGCGCTGCTTGTGGCGGCTCGATTGCGGCGTTGCGACAGATGCCTACCGAGCCACCCGGTTCGCGAATTCCAAGCTGCAGCTCCACCAGTTCGCCACGGCGAAGTTCCAGGCTCACGGCGTCTTCGGGCGCTACCCAGACGGCGTCGCCGGCCAGCACGTAGCGGCGACTGAGTGCCGGCGAGAGGGTTTCCAGACGCTGGTGTGAGGGCAATATCCCGAGTTGCACGAACAGGCTATCGGCGTGGCGCCGAATGGTGGTGCCGGCCAACGGCAGTACCAAGGGAAAACCGGACAGCCTCGCCAGATCACCTGGCGGCGCCTGCAACAAAGGATGGCCAGGACGAACGACCAACGTCATCGACTCGCTGTAGAGGTGCTCGAAGCTCAACCCCTGAATGGCCGGGCTGTCGGCCACCCGGCCGACCACCAGATCCAGTTCGCCGACCCGCAACTGATCGAGCAGATAAGTGCCAGGCCCGGTCGCAACGCTAACCACCAGCGTCTCATGGCGCCGATGCAGGCGGGCAACCACCTCGCCCATCAGCTGGCTTTCGGCGGAAGACAGCACCCCCACCCTCGCCCGCGGTGCCTCGGGCGTGCCCTCGCGCAGGCTGCTGACCCCTTCGCGCAGCGCCTGCACGCAGGGGCCGGCATAGCGCATGAATGCGACGCCGGCTGCGGTCAGGGCGACGCCACCCTTACCACGGCTGAACAGGCTCACCTCCAGCAGGTCTTCGAGTTCCTTCAAGGTTTTGGAAACCGCAGGCTGGCTGACGGCAAGCACATCGGCCGCTTTGGCGAAGCTGCCCTGGCGGGCCACTTCCAGAAAGCAGATCAGATGGCGGAACTTGATTCGGGTATCGGCATTCATTGACCGGCCTATCTCGGAATTCACACGGCGCTGCACATAACCAAAGGGTTTCGCTTGAAGCGTGCCAAGTCTATCGCAGGCTGGGCCGGCATCTTTCCGATCAGAACACATCGACCATTCAGCGGCCTATAGGCGAAGCATGGCTGGGGCAGGGTTATGCATTAGGCGCTTCCGGAGTCCTGTGTGATGATCCAGCCCAACCTTGCGCCGGCCGGCGGCCTTGAGATGATTGATGCGCGCCACCGGCGCCATCCGACTTTCAGAGGAGACATGCGCGATCCCCGCACCTGGCGTGGCGGCAAGCCAGCAGCAAATCGTTCGTTTATCGCCCAATAAGTCGGTAATCGAATTGAATAGCAGATCGATAGCTCGCACCATGCGTCCAGCGAATCGGGACTAAGGCGGCATCCTTGACCGCTGGTAGCCGGAAACGAGTTCCAGATCGCCACTAACAATTAATAAGAAAGGACATTGCGATGCGTAAGCTCACCCAGGCTTTCCTGGCCATATTCGTGGCCGCGTCTATGGGCACTCAGGCTCAGGCAGACGAACCCGTCGTCACCCTCAAGGTTCATCACTTCCTCCCCGCGCATTCGGTCACCCAAGCCGACCTTCTCAAGCCCTGGGCTGAAAACATCACGCGCGAATCCAACGGCCGAATCCAGTTCCAGTTCTATCCGTCGATGCAGCTGGGCGGTACGCCGCCACAGCTGATCGACCAGGCGCGTGACGGCGTCGCCGATATCGTCTGGACCCTGCCGGGATACACCGCCGGACGCTTCCCGCTGATTTCGGTCTTCGAACAACCCTTCATTGGCCGCTCCGCCGAAGCGACCAGCCAGGCGATGTGGAGCTTCATCGAAAAGCACGGCCAGAAGGAGTTCGAAGGCGTGCGCTTGCTCGCCACCCACACCACCGACGGCGCGCTGATCCATACCGCCAAGAAACCGATCAAGAAGATGGGCGACTTTCGCGGTATGAAGATCCGTGCCGCGAACCGCACGTCGACCAAGCTGATCTCGATCCTGGGCGGCACGCCGGTAGCGATGCCGGTACCACAGGTTCCCGAATCCCTGTCCAAGGGCGTGGTCGACGGCGCGATCCTGCCCTGGGACGTGGTTCCGGCGCTCAAGCTGCACGAACTGGTGAAGTACCACACCGAGATGGCGCCGAACCAGCCGCTGCTGATGCAGACCGTGATGGTCCTGGCGATGAACCCTGCCGCCTATGACCGCCTCCCCGATGATCTGAAGAAGATTCTGGACGACAACACCGGGCTGACGCTTTCGAAACAAGCCGGCCAGCTGTTCGATACCAAGGTGATCGAGAATGGTCATGCGCTGGCCAAGAAGCAGAACAACGAGATCTACGTGCTGCCCGAGGACGAGCAGCAGAAGTGGATGAAAGCTGCCGCCCGCCTGGACCAGGACTGGATCAAGGAAGTCGAGAGCAAGGGCTACCCGAACGGCCAGGCGCTGCTTGACGATGCACGCCAGCTGCTAGACCAGTACGGCGCGAACCTGTCGCGCTGATGGTGACAGGCGCCGGCTCGACCGGCGCCCTTTCCCGGAGATCGTAATGAGTGAACCCGTTGTTCAGGTGGCCGCTGCCCCTGCGCACCCGATCGGCCGCGCGCTCGATATGGCCGCTCGCCTGATGGCGCTCATCGGCGGGCTACTGCTGGTGGCGATCACGCTGATGGCCAGCTACAGCATCGTCATGCGCGCCCTGTTCGACGAGCCGCTGCTGGGCGATGTCGAGCTGGTCCAGATGGGGTGCGGCATCGCCATCGTCGCCTTTCTGCCGCTGTGCCAACTTCGCCGGGGCAACGTCATCGTCGATGTCTTCACACTCAATGCACCGGTTCGCGTACGCAACGTACTCGATGGCATCGGTGGCCTGCTGATGGCCCTCGCCAGCGCGCTGATCGCCTGGCGCTCGGTGGTCGGCACCCTGGACGCCTACGGTAGCGGCGAGGAGTCGATCATCATGGGGTTGCCGATCTGGTGGTCCATGCTGCCCTTCGCACCGGGTTTCGCACTGCTCGCGATCGTGGCGCTTTACACCGCCTGGCAGGACTTCTCCGGCAAGGGAGCCGCAGCATGACCAGTGTTCAAATCGGCGGCCTGTTCCTCGCCATCCTTCTCGTCCTGCTGGTCATCCGTATTCCGATTGCCATCGCCATGCTGCTTACCGGCATCGGTGGTTATGTCGCCATCAGCGGTTGGGACCCGCTGCTCAACTACCTCAAGAGCGTGGCCTACGCCCGCTATACCGTTTACGACCTCTCGGTCATTCCGCTTTTCCTGCTGATGGGCCAGTTCGCCTCCCGTGGTGGGCTGGCCAGCGGGCTGTTCCGCGCCTCGGCGGCGATGATCGGCCACTGGCGCGGCGGGCTGGCAATGTCGGCGGTCGGCTCCTGCGCCGCTTTCGGCGCTGTGTGCGGCTCCTCCATCGCCACCGCGGCGACCATGGGCCAGGTCGCCCTGCCCGAGCTCAAGCGCTACAACTATTCCGGTTCGCTGGCGGTTGGTTGCCTGGCCGCGGGCGGCACCCTCGGCATTCTGATTCCACCTTCGGTGGTGCTGGTGATCTACGCGATCCTGGCCCAGGAAAACATCTCGGCGCTGTTCATGGCCGCGTTCATCCCGGGGATTCTCGCCGCCATCGGCTACATGATCGCGATCGCCATCTACGTGCGGCTCAATCCCGAGGCCGGACCGGCCCAACCGAGGCTGAACTGGCGCGAGCGCCTGGCGGCGCAGAAAGGCGTCTGGCCGGTGTTCCTGATTTTCATCGTGGTACTGGGAGGCATCTACGGCGGCTATTTCACGCCCACCGAGGCAGCGGCGATCGGCACCGTGGGTACGGGATTTTTCGCGGTGGTGCTGGGCGGCATGCGCCTGCGCGAGTTCAAGGAAGTGCTCTACGGCACCGCCGTGACCACGGCGATGATCTTCATGATCCTGCTCGGTGCCGACGTGATGAACGCTTTCCTGGCGATCTCCCAGTTGCCGGTGGCACTGGTGGAGATGATCACCAATAGCGGGCTCGGTCCGTTCGTGGTGCTGGCCGGCATCCTGCTGCTGTACCTGTTCCTGGGCTGCGTCATGGACACCATGTCGATGATCCTGCTGACCATCCCGATCTTCTTCCCGATCATCATGGGCCTGGATTTCTACGGGTTGGACCAGACCGAGAAAGCCATCTGGTTCGGCATCCTCGCGCTGATGGTGGTGGAGATCGGGATGATCACCCCGCCGGTCGGGATGAACGTCTACGTCATCAGCAGCATGGCCCGCGACGTGACGCTCCGCGATGCCTTCCGCGGCGTGGTGCCCTTCCTCATCTCCGATGTGGTGCGGGTGGTGATTCTCGTCCTGTTCCCCTCCATCACGCTGTGCCTGGTCAGGTGGCTGACCTGAGGGAAAAGCTTCTGCAACCGTTTCACCCCTGCCGACGGCAACGCCGTGCAGAACTGCCTCAACCCAATAAAGGAAACAACAATAATGAATCTCCTGGACAACACTAATTTCACCCGCACGCTCGCCCTGCAGCGCCTGACTCCGAGCCTGCTCGCCCTGGCCGTTACCGCCGCAACCTTTTCCGGCGCCGCCGTGGCGCAGGAAGGCTTCGTCGATGGCTCCAAGCTGAGCGTCAACGCCCGCAACTTCTACATCAATCGCAACTTCGTCGACCCGACCAATGCCCAGAGCAAGGCCGAAGAGTGGACGCAGAGCTTCATCCTCAACTTCCAGTCCGG
>NZ_JAAMRF010000016.1 GCF_013522725.1 Stutzerimonas azotifigens | reverse complement strand
TCTCGCTTCTCACCACAACCACTAGAAACCCTTCACTTCACCTTGTTAATCCCCGCCGTCAGGCGGGCTTTGTGCTGCGCCAGTTGCCGCTAAACCGGCGCTCATGACACCACACGGCCCAGCAGATCCTTACCAGCTTGTTCGCCAGCGCCACGGCGGCCTTGTTGTGACCGATGCGTTCAGCAGTGTGCAGAGCCCAGCTTTGCAACTGGGTCAGCTTCTCAGGCGTTCTTGATTTGCACCGTTTAGCTGCCAACAGTGCGGCTCGCGCGCCATGGATCAACAAGGTGCGCACGTAGACGTTGCCCTTGCAGCTGATTCGCCCAAGCCTGCGCCGCTCGCCGCTGCTGTATTCATTCGGCGTCATGCCCAACCAGGCGCTCAAGTGCCGACCACTGGCGAAGCGCTCGGGTTTGCCGACGGCTGTTTTCAAGGCACTGGCCGTCAGCAAACCGATGCCACTGACTTCGTCGAGCTTACGGATTATCTCGTCATCGGCATGCCAGCGCGCCAGTTGCTCTTCGCACTCGCGCATCGACTGTTCATGGAGGCTGATCTCGGCCAGCACGACTTGCAGCGCACCGCGCAAGGCGCGCACTTCGGGCCGCTCGATCAGTTCGCACGCTTGCCGTAGAAACGCTTTGATGCCGTTCGGTGCTTCAACACCAGCTTCACGCAGGATGCCGCGCAGCAGATTGATGCGTTGCACTCGTGATTTCTTCCAGCCCTCGCGCAGCTTGTGCAGCTGCTGGATCTGCTGCTGTTGCACACTCTTGACCGGAACCGGGCGGATCTCCTGGCAGCGCGCCGCTTCCAGAATGGCATCGCAGTCGTTGCGATCGGTTTTGTTACGGCGGCGATACGGACGCACGTAACGAGGGTGCAAGAGCACGACGCGATGGCCGTTCCCCTGCATCAACCGACCCCAATGGTGAGCTGTGCCACAGGCCTCCATCACCCACTCGACAGGCTCAGTTTGCTCCTGTACATATCGCGCAAATGCCCACGGATCGAGCCGCCTGCGCCGATCCACTCGGCCGACCTGGACACTCTCGGCAACCTGGTAAACGGACTTGGCCAAATCAACCGCTATGCGTTTCATCGCACCTCTCCCAGCGAACAGTCACCACGGTGTTATAGAAGAAACGTGGTGCGGGGAGAGTCCATTACAGCCCTCAACACCGTTCGCTTCGCTCACTGGGACGGGCTAAAGCCCGCCCCTTAACCAAACGTTAGGCAGCAAAGGAATTTTTTTGTGGGTTATATTCCGAATTATAAAGAGCTGGAAGCGCTTACCGATGCCTTGCAAGTCATGAAAAAACAGCCCTATGAAAAGAGCTTTAATTGCATTGATTTTTTCTTCCAGCCTCTCAGCGGATCAGTCAGCTTTGGACCTCGAGCCTCTGGCCTGGGCTAACGTAAGCTGCGCTGCATTTTATGCGGCCGCACAAATGCTTGTTAAGCCAGAAGCGAAGAAGGAGCAGGAGTCGAAATTCAACGCACATTACTCCTTGTCACATCAATTCACCTCTGCATATGAGAGAATATCAAAAGACCTGAATGCAGAGATTCAACGTGAATTTGCCGAGGCTGCGTCTTTGGCAGAGCGCGAGCAGGTTTCCAACTACTTAAGCAGAAACCGTATCAAATGCTCTGTAATCGAGATGAATTCTGTTGGAGTATTACGTGGCGGCATGCTTAAAAACGATGTGAGCCATGAATAAAACTTGAACAGAATAGCCATCTTTTCGCAGAATCGAGTACTAATGGATTTGACTAAATCGCTCGCTGGGAAGACCCTTTAACCAAATACGGCTAAGGAATGGTGGTTTAATGAACGAAAAGATGAAGTTGTCGATAGGGGCGCTAGCCTGCCTGGGGTTCTGTGTTTTGCTTACGGTCAACCTCTTTTACCCGCTTTCATATGAGTCCTCCACAAGGGGTGTTTCTGTCGGCACAGGGTATCAGTCGCTGGATATAGCAGCTATCCTGTATTGTGCTTTCATGGCTTATGCGTCAGTGTCCACCCCTCATGCAGTTCGCATTTCGGGTCGAGATGTGATTTTTGCTTCATTTCTAAATGTGCGCACCATTTCTGCTTACGAGATTATAAGTGTAGAGAAAGCTGACTTTGGATTAAGTGTGCGGTTTCGTTTGTATCAAGGCAGTATTAAGGTGAATAAGAGTGTAATCAACTATGAACTTCTCAATGGTCTATCGACGGCTAACCCGGAGACGAAAATCGTTGGGCTGTAAGCATGTTCAACTTTAGTCGTTTGCCAAAAATGGGACTGATTTGTCTTCAGAGCGCTACCCCAGGAATACACCTGTTCCTTTGTGGCTCAACCTGACGTAGGTCTTTTTTAATATGCCCAGTTAGACGCCTTTTATGCCTGGCAGGTATTTGTTTATTGTCGCAGCATTATCTTTAGCGGGATGCGTTTCTTCGCACTATGTTCCAGACGTCGATGCTGAGCTTCGTAATTCTCCGAAGGTCGAGCTCGTGGTTAAAGATAAACCAGCTCCTCGGGCTCTGCCGGAACAGATCGAAGCCTACTATTTCCGATGGAATCCATTGACGCGACCTGATGGCGTAAAGAATTGGAAGGAAATTTTTGTGATGGGCGAACCGTCCTCGCCTTCATGGTCTTACAAGCCAGTCGCTAAGCTGGAAATCGCACAACGCTCCAGGGATGACGTCTCTGCCATGAACACGCTTCGAGCGTTAGCCAGTGAACTGGGTGGGATGCCCTTGTTGATTTGCGGCGTGATCCGATGATCGATAGCCCTAAGTTTGGTGCCAGGATTCTGGGCTTCCGGTATCTCGCGACGGTCGTCCGAAAGAACTCTTGAACAGAACGTGGACAGTACATTTACCTCTTATGACCATCCGAACCGCACTAACCTCCGACTTCCCCACCCTCGTGAAGATATGGGAAGCCTCCGTCCGGGCTACGCATGATTTTCTGGCGGAAGACGATCTGCAGGCGCTGCGCCCCCGCATACTCAACGAATGGCTCCCGGCAGTTGAGGTGGCTGTTTTCGTCGATGCCAGGGGCGAGATCCTTGGCTTCATGGGCACGTCGGGCGAAAGCCTGGAGATGCTTTTCATCGCGCCTTCCGCGCGGGGGATGGGGATTGGCAAGGCGTTGGTTGAGCATGCGATCCGTGAGCTGGCCGTTCGCGTGGTCGATGTGAATGAGCAGAACGGCCAGGCGGTGGGCTTCTATCGGCGCATGGGGTTCGAGGTGGTAGGGCGGTCCGAGCTGGACGGCCAAGGCAAGCCTTACCCGTTGCTGCATATGCGTTTGGCCGGCTGAGGAGGCCGCCGACAAGGTCAAGAATCAGCCGCTTCTGCCACGCACTTCGTTATGACGAATCAATCTTGCCTGGCCGGGCTGTTTTGACGGCGAGTGCGCTTATACCAGCTAACGTTCAGGTGCTGGTTCGCAACGAACCTATCCGCTGTTTCCAGATTGCTGCGTAAGCCCTTACGGAGTGACTTGTCATGACTATCGCAAAAATAACAACCGCCGCTGTTCTCGCGGTGCAGGTGCTGGTTGCCCATGCGCAAAGCAATAGCGTCGAGCTGATTCAGGAAGGTAATGCCAATAGCGCGACGATTACCCAGGAAGGGGTCGGGGATCGTGTTCGCCATGTGCAAGCGGGGGATAGCAACAGTTCCGTGATTCGACAGGCGAGCACCGAGAGTGAACTGGTCGATATCCAGCAAGGCGATGGTAATAGTTCGTGGGTCTTGCAGCTCGGGGGCAGCCGAAGTGTCATCAGCAGCGATCAGGTCGGCAATAACAATCACCATTACAACTCGCAGTTCGATAGCGTCGATTCCTCGATTTCCACCTATCAGGAAGGTAATGGCAACACGGGGGGTGGGCATCAAACGGAAGCGACTAATGCGTCGGCGACGTTCGAGACCATCGGGGACAATAATCACGCCAGCATGTCCCAGGAACGGGGAGATTCCAGCGTGACCACGATATATCAGCGGGGTAACGGGAACTGGGGCAGCACCTACGAATCCGGCACGCAATTGGTGAGCAGCGTTCGGCAGGAAGGAGACAACAACGAGGCGCACGCGGATCAGAGTTATTTTCACAATAACTATTCGACCATCACGATTAGCCAGGAAGGCAATGGCAACTATGCCTTGAGTCAGCAGGCGCTCGAAAACAACAGCGCCTCGATCGTCCAGGTAGGCGAATTGAACCTGACCCGCGCCCGCCAATATGGCTTCGACAACACTATCGATATCTACCAATCGGGTTCCGGCAACGTGGTTAACGGCACCCCTAGCGGTAGCGATCAGTCGATGACCCAGGAGGGGAACGATAACCTGATATCGGTCGCGCAAGTCGGCAATGACAATGAGCTGTTCCATGAACAGACGGGCGACGGCCTCGACTTTGTCTTGAGCCAGATCGGCGATTCTCATCATGTAACGGCCGTCAGCGAAGGTAACGATAACCTGATAGATATCGTCCAGTCCGGGGCCGATCATGCGGCCATGGTCATGCAGTCCGGGAGCATGAATCGGCTCAACCTGGTTCAGGGTGGGTTCGGTAATAGCCTGAGCGCGACCCAAAGCGGCAGTGGCAACGTGGCGACGGTTCTCCAACAGTAGTTGCTCTGCCTGTGGCGGGCTGTAGGCAATCTGCCGCTGTGCCTGAGAAGGCGTGCCGACGCGCTGGCACTCCGTGCGGGGTCACGGCTGCCAGTGCGTCTCGCTGCCGGAGAGCTTGCGGTCCAGAAAGTAGGCGGCGCTGATCAGCGCCAGGTGCGTCAGTGCCTGGGGCGTGTTGCCCAGGTGCCGACCGCGGGCATCCAGCTCCTCGGAGAACAGCCCCAGTGGGCTTGCATAGCCGATGAGTTTTTCGAACTCCATGTGGGCCTCTTCCGTTCGGCCGGCGCGGGCCAGGCATTCCACGTACCAGAACGAGCAGGCCGTGAACGCGCCTTCCTCGCTCTGCAGCCCGTCCGGCGTTGCGTTCAGGTCGTAGCGTTTGACCATGCCGTCGCATACCAGCCGTTCCTTGATGGCGTCGAGGGTCGCCAGCCAGGCAGGGTCGGTGGCGCCGACAAAGCGGAACAGGGGCATCAGGAGCATCGACGCATCCAGCGAGTCCTGTCCCAGCACGGCGTTGAAACGGCCCTTTTCCTTGTTCCAGAAATGGGTCCAGATGTCTTCCTTGATGTCTTCCCGCGCCTTGAGCCAGCGCTCGTAGGGCATCGACAGGGAGCGTTTCTGGGCCAGGCGTATGGCGCGGTCGATCGCCACCCAGCACATCAGGCGCGAATGCAGGAAGTGCCGATTGCCGCTGCGGATTTCCCAGATGCCCGCATCTTCGGACCGCCAGTGGTCGCAGAGGTAATCGATGAGGCTGATGGCGGTTTTCCAGCCCCGATGGGAGATGGCCTGGTCGTATTTGTTGGACAGGTAGACGGCGTCCATCAGCTCGCCGTAGATGTCCAGTTGCACCTGCTTGAACGCATCATTGCCGATACGCACCGGCTTCGCTCCACCGTGGCCGTTCAGGTGGTCGAGTTCCTGCTCCGGCAGTTCGCGGCCGCCATCGAGCCGGTACATGATCTGGAGCTTGTGCGGGATGTCGCTGCTGCGCTCCAGGCAGCCGCCGACCCAGTGCATGAAGTGGTGAGCCTCTTCCTTGAACCCCAGGCGCATGAAGGCGTACACGGTGAAGGAGGCGTCCCGGATCCAGGTCGCGCGGTAGTCCCAGTTGCGCTCCCCGCCGGGCGATTCCGGCAGTCCGAAGGTGGCGGCGGCCGCGATCGAGCCGTGCTGGCGCGATACCAGTAGCTTGAGCACCAGGGCCGAGCGCATGACCAGTTCACGCCAGCGGCCCCGGTACTGGCTCTGGCGGCTCCAGCGCCTCCAGAAGGCGAGGGTGTATTCCAGGCAACGTTCGGGATCTTCCCGCATCACCTGCCTGTCTTCGGCGCAACCAAAAATGAAAGTGGCGCTTTCATTCTTGTTGAGCGTGAAATGCGCGACGGCCGTCGCCCCCTCCAGGGTCAATGGCACCGAGCCTACCAGGCGCATGCTGCGTTGCCCTTCGGCGGCAAAGACGACGCTGCGTCCATCGAGGCTGGCGGTCGTCTCGGCGCGTGCATAGTCGAGTCGGGGCGAACATTTCAGACGTATGCGGGTGTTCCCTTTCACGGCATAGACGCGCCGGATGAGGCGGGGCAGGGCGCTTTCTTTCTCTTGCACCGGCATCCAGTCGGTCAGTTCGACGGCGCCTTCGTCGTCCAGCCAGCGTGTCTGCAGCACGTTGCTCTCCGGCAGGTACAGCTGTTGCCGCCTGGCGTCGGGCAGCTCCGGGACGATGCTGAACAGTCCGGCTTCGTCACCGTCGAGCAGCGCGGTGAAGACCGAGGGGCTGTCCAGGTTGGGCCAGCACAGGTAGTCGATGCAGCCATCATCGGCCACCAGGGCACAGGTGCGCATGTCGCCGATCACGCCGTGGGCGTCGATGGCGCGGACATCGTGTTGTCGCTCAGCCATTGTCCTTGAACCCCGGATACAGGCACATGCCACCGTCCACGAAGAGGGTGGTGCCCACCACATAGTCGGACAGGTCCGACGCCAGCCAGACGACGGCATTGCCGATGTCCTCGACCTCGCCGACCCGCTGGTAGGGAATCAGCTTGAGCAGTTCCCGCCGGCCTTCCTCATTGCCCGTCACCTCTTCGTTGATGGCCGTGGCGATGGCGCCGGGCGCGATGCTGTTGATGCGGATGCGCTTCTCGGCCATCTCCTGCGCCAGGGTTTTCATCAACAGGCTGACCCCGCCCTTGGAGGCGGCGTAGTTCACGTGTCCGGCCCAGGGGATGACCTCATGCACCGAACTCATGTGGATGATCTTGCCGGCCGCGCGGGAGCGCTCGGGGTCGATGCCCTGCTTTAGAAACTGGCGTATCGCCGCCCGCGCGCAGAGGAACTGGCCGGTGAGGTTGGTCTGGATGACCGTGTTCCAGTCCTCCAGCGACAAGTCCGCCGAGGGCGCGTCGCGCTGCAAGCCGGAGTTGGCGACGAGGATGTCCAGGCGACCGAAGGCGTCGATCGTTTCGGCGAACATGCGCTCGACGGCCTGCTCGTCGCCCACGTCGGCACCGACAGCGATCGCCCGGCCTCCGGCGTCGATGATCTCCTGGGCCAGCTGCTGCGCCGGCTCGGCGTTGGAGTGATAGTTGATGGCAACCGCCGCGCCGACCTGAGCCAGGGCCTTGGCCGAGCCGGCGCCGATTCCGGAGCTGCCGCCGGTGACCAGGGCGACCTGGCCTTCCAGTGAAATCTTCATCGCAAGACTCCTGCGCATCGAGTGAAAGCGGGAATTCAGGGACCGTGCAGGCGCCCGTCGTGCTGGGTTCGACCACCCAACCGGGCGCCCCGTTTCGAGGATCGGGATGGATGGTCGGACGGGCCGCCCTTCGCGCGGACATCGGGTGGCCCGTTGCCGCTGTATGCATCCAGTCGCCTGGGGTAGACGAGCGCGTGGACGGTCCGATCTGCCAGTGGTCGGATTCCGCACTGCAATCAGGCGTTTCGCGAGGTCACACATTGAAACGGCTTCTGTAAAAAAGTGCCGAGGCGGCTTGAGTGATTTGCCGGGGTGCCGACCGTTCCGCAAAAGCGGGGCGGTGCGTCGGAAAAATATCGGCAAGCCATTGCAAGCTTGGCAGACTGATAAGGCCGCGCCCCGGCACGGGTGGCGGCAGTGTCAGTCCCTTTCCTACCGAGTGCCTCATGCATACGACTTACAACATCGCGCTGGTCTGCCTGTCGATCCTCATCGCCATCACCGCTTCGTTCACTGCGCTGGATCTGGCCAGTCGCGCACGGGCTTCGGTGGGTTGGATCCAGCACGCCTGGCTGGGCATCGCGGCGTTGTGCATGGGGGGAGGCATCTGGTCGATGCACTTCGTTGGCATGCTGGCGTTCGGCATGCCCGGCATGGAGATCAATTACGATCTGGCGCTGACGTTCTGGTCGCTGGTGGTGCCCATCGTGGTCACCGCCATCGCCTTCTTCGCTGTCAGCACCCAAGGCCTCACCCGGCGCACGCTCGCTATCGGCGGGGTGTTCATGGGGCTGGGTATCGGCTCCATGCACTACATGGGTATGGCTGCCATGACCATGCATGCCGAGCTCTCTTACGATCCGCCGTGGGTGGTCTTTTCCTTCGCCATCGCGATCGGTGCGGCGACCGTCGCGCTCTGGCTCTCCGGGCAGGGCCGGCGCTTGTCGTTGCAGTCGGTGGCCGCGGTGGTGCTCGGTTTCGCCGTGTCGGGCATGCACTACGCGGCGATGGCCGGTGCCCGCTTCACGCCGCTGCACGACGCCATGCCGGCGCCGCTGGACAACGGCCTGGACCTGCTGACCCTGGCGCTGGCAGTGGCTGGTTCGACCTTCCTGGTGCTGTTCCTCGGGCTCACCGCCTCGATGTACGACCGGCGCCTGGCGCTCATCGGCGAGCGCGAAGCCGCCGCGCTGCGGCAGAGCGAGGAACGTTTCCGCGCGCTCTACAGCAAGACGCCGCTGCCACTGCATTCGCTCGACCAGGACGGCCGGCTGGAGTACGTCAGCGACGCCTGGCTCGAGCTACTCGGCTACGGCCGCGACGAGGTGATCGGTAGGCCGCTGGTCAACTTCATGACCGAAACCTCCGCGCGCCAATTGCTCACCCACGATTGGCCGCGCCTGATGCAGGCCGGCGAGCTGTACGAAGCCGAGTACCGGGTGGTGACCAAGGCCGGTGAGTTCGTCGACGTGCTGGCCTCGGCCCGCCTTGAACAGAGTGCCCGCGGGCGGTTCGTGCTCGGCGGCCTGGCCAACGTCACCGAGCGGCGCCGCGCCGAGTCGGCGCTGCGGCAGGCGCAGAAGATGGAGGCGATCGGCAAGCTGACCGGCGGGATCGCCCATGACTTCAACAACCTGCTGGCGGTCATCGTCGGCAACCTCGAGCTGTTGCGCAAACGCCTGCCACCGCCCGAGCCGCGCATCGCCTCGCTGATCGAGAACGCCCTGCAGGGCGCCCAGCGCGGCGCCAGCCTGACCCAGCGCATGCTGGCCTTCGCCCGCAAGCAGGAGCTGCGCCCCGAATCGATATCGCTGCCGGACCTGGTGCTGAACATGAGCCAGATGCTGCAGCGCTCGGTCGGCTCGCACGTCCATATCGAAACGCGTTTTCCGCTCGGGTTGCCACTCGCCTACGTGGATGCCAACCAGCTGGAGCTGGTGCTGATCAACCTGGTGGTCAACGCCCGCGACGCCATGCCCAACGGCGGCACCATCTGCATCAAGGGTGAGCAGCGCACCCTCAACCAGGGCCCCGGGCAACCGGTGCGCGAGTACGTGGCGCTGGTCGTGCGCGACGAGGGCTGCGGCATGAGTCCGGACACCCTGGCGCGTGCCACCGAACCCTTTTTCACCACCAAGGGGACCGGCAAGGGCACCGGCCTCGGTCTGTCCATGGCGCAAGGCCTGGCCGAGCAATCCGGCGGCCGCCTGAATCTGGAAAGCAGCCTCGGGCAGGGCACCACCATCGAACTATGGCTGCCGCTGGGCACGCCCGAGCCGACCGTCGAGGAGCCGCCGAAAGAAAGCGCCGAATCGACCGAGGCCAGGATGGCCCAAGCCGTCACGCCGCTGCGGATCCTGGTGGTGGACGACGACCCGCTGGTGCTCACCAACACCGTCGCGCTGCTCGAGGATGTCGGCCATCAGGTCGCTTCGGCCGCCGACGGCCAGGCCGCGCTGACGGAGCTTCGCGGCGGCAACGGCTTCGACATCCTGGTGACCGATCAGATGATGCCCGGCCTGACGGGCACCCAGTTGGCCGACATCGTCGCCAAGGAGCGCCCGGAGCTGCCGGTACTGCTGGTCAGCGGTTTCGCCGAGCTGCCCGAGGGTAGCGGCCGGCTGCAGATCCTCGCCAAACCCTTCACCCAGGCCTCGCTGATGCAGGCGATCGGCGAAACCATCGGGCGACCCGGTGTCAGGGTCGTCGTGCCGCTGCGCCCGCGTCGCTAAACCGAGCGGGCCGACCGTTGCGCGGATAGCTGCGCTGTCGCGGTCCAATTGCGGAACATCGGCAAGCAATTGGCGGTCCCCAACCATGCGAAGGTAATCCTGCCGACACTGGCAGCGGAACGGACCTTCGCCGTTTCCCGGCCGTACGCGTACGCCACCGGGTAACCGGATCCCTCCTCTCACGCATGCGAGACAGGTTTCATGGTCAGACAGGCGGAAATGACACGGCACGCCGTTGCACGCGCAAGGCTCATCGCGCCGGCATACGCGTGGCTGGCCGTCGCGATCGCATTAGGTGCCCTGGTCAACCGTTGGCAGGGCAAGGTTCCCGTCCTGGGTGTCGATCCGCCAGTGATGGTGCCGCTGGTGGCCATCGGTGTCCTGTTGGCGGCGCTCGCCCTGCTGCTGCTTCGCCCGCACCGTGGCGAGGCAGCGCGCGGCCTGGGTTGCGTGGCCGCGGCGGGCGCCATGGCAGCGGGCATCTTCACCCTGGGCGAGTACCTGGCAGGATGGGGCAATACGCTGGAGGACGGCCACTGGCTTAGGCTGCGGCCGGGGCCGGCCAGCGGTCTGGGGCTGGTGCTCGCCGGTGGTGCCCTGATCGCGCTCGGCATCCGTCGGGAGTGGGCGCCGCGCTTGGCCACGGCGGGCGCGGCGGCCACCCTGGTGGTCGCTTTCGCCGGGCTGGTCGGCCATGCCTACGGCGCCAGCGTGCTCTATGGTCTCAATCACTGGGGCGGCACCGCCGTGTCGACCGGTATCGCGCTCAGCGCACTGGCACTGGGAGTGCTGTTCGTCGACCCCTCTCGCGGCACCGCCAGGCTGTTCGTCAGCGCCAGTGCTTCCGGCTATCTGATGCGTCGGCTGATCCCCGCCGCCTTCGCCGCGCCGCTGCTGCTCGGATGGCTGATGTTGATCGCCCAGGCGTCAGGGCGTGTCGACATCGAGTTCGGTACGGCGCTGCTGATCGTCTCGCTCATCGTCCTGCTGGTCGGGCTGATCGTTCATCAGGCGACCGTGCTGCACGTCACCGAGGCCGAGCGCGAACGGCTACTGGCCAGCGAACGGCAGGCCCGCGAGCGGATCAGCGACATCTTCGAAAGCATCCACGACGCCTTCGCTGCGGTCGATCGCGACTGGCGCTTCACCTATATCAACCGCGAAGCCGAACGCCTGCTCCGGCAGTCCCGCGACGAGCTGCTCGGGCACAGCTTGTGGGAGAAGTTTCCCGCCGTGCTCGGGACGGTGTTCGATCGCCAGTATCACCGGGCCATGGAGACGAAGCAGGCGGTGCAGTTCGAGGAGTACTACGCACCGCTGGAGTTCTGGGTCGACGTGCGTGCCTTTCCAACCGCCGACGGCCTGTCCATCTACTTGCGCGACGTCACCGAGCGCAAGCTGACGGAGGAGCAGATTCGTCAGAGCGAGGCGCTCAACCGGCTGCTGGTGGAAATGATCCCGCAGCACATCTGGGCCACCGACCCGGACGGCTACCACACCTATTTCAGCCGTCGCTGGTACGAGTACACCGGCACCCATTTGGAGCAGACGCAGGGGCAGGGCTGGCTCGAGTATCTCCACCCCATGGACCGCAAGCGCACGGTTACGCGCTGGCAGCATGCCCTGAGGACCGGCGAGCCCTACGCCATCGAATACCGTTTTCGTGGGCTCGACGGTGAGTACCGCTGGTTCCTCGGCCAGGCTATGGCACAGCGCAACGAGGCCGGCGAGATCATCCGCTGGGTCGGTACGTTGACCGATATCTCCGAGCGCAAGCAGCTCGAAGAAGAGCGAGAGCGGCTGCTGGCAGGCGAGCAGGAGGCGCGCGCCGAGGCCGAGCGCCGGCGCACCGAGCTGGAACGCGTAACCGAGAGCCGAATCCGGCTAATGCGCGGCTTCAGCCACGACATGCGCAACCCCCTGAGCGCCGCCGACGGTCACGCTTGGCTGCTGGAAAGCGGGCGCATTGGCGGGCTGACGCCCCGGCAGTCCGATAGCGTGCAGGGCATTCGCCGGGCGATCCGCACCGCCGTGCGCCTGATCGACGATCTGCTGGAGCTGGCCCGGGCCGAATCCGGGCAACTGAATATCCAGCGCGCGGTGACGGACGTGGGTCAGGCAGCCGAAGAGGTGGCGCAGGATTTCCACGCAAAGGCCACGTCCGCCGGACTCAGTTTGGAGGTGCTGGCACCGCACGGCCTAGAGGCCGACACCGACCCGGCTCGCCTGCGCCAGATTCTCGCCAACCTGCTGTCCAACAGCGTGAAATACGCGCCGCGCAGCCACGTGACGCTGGATGCCCAGCGGGTGCACAGCGGTGGTCCGCAGCCGGGCGTGTGGGTCGCGATCAGCGTCAGCGATACCGGTCCGGGCATTCCCGCCGACAAGCAGGAGCTGATCTTCCAGGAGTACACCCGCCTGGAGCCCGAAGCGCAGCAAGGCGCGGGCATCGGCCTGGCCATCAGCCGCCGGATCGCTCAACTGATGGGGGGCGACCTCACCGTCGAAAGCGAGGTCGGGCACGGCGCTCGCTTCACGCTCTGGCTGCCTCCGGCGGCGGCGGAGGAACGGGCCGTGGCGACGCGTTAGGCGGGAGCCCGGCCGGAACGACTGAAACCACACCCGTGGGAGCGGTCGGGGACGCCCAGTCTTGACCGCGAGCTTTTTACGCCCCCGATCGCGCCCCGCAGTCCTTCCTCAGAATTAAATAGGAAGGACCTGCAGCGACGACGGGGAGCGGTCTCGACCGCGAAGCCCCGTACGGCGCGGTCAGCGCCCTCCCGCGTGGCGCTCGACCCAGCCGGCATAGGTGTCGATGAATTTCTGCAGGAAGGGCCGCACGCCTTCACTGGGTTTGCCCTCCTCGTCGAAGAGGGTTGCGGCGCCGCCGAGGTAGGCTTCCGGCTGCTGCATCAACGGCACGTCGAGGAAGACCATGCACTGACGGATGCTGTGGTTGGCGCCGAAGCCTCCCAGCGCGCCGGGCGAAGCGGTGATCACCGCACCGGGCTTGCCACTGAAAGCGCTCTGGCCGTAGGGGCGCGAGCCGACGTCAATGGCGTTCTTCATCGGTGCGGGGATCGAGCGGTTGTATTCGGGGCTGACGAACAGCAGCGCGTCGGCGGCCTTGAGCTGGTCGCGGAAGCGCACGTACGGGCCCGGCGCCGAGGGGCCGTCGATGTCCTCGTCGTACAGCGGCAGGTCGCCGATCTCGACGATCTCGAGCTTGAGCGATTCGGGCGCGAGGTCGGCCAGGGCGAGGGCCAGTTTGCGGTTGATCGACGCCTTGCGCAGGCTGCCGACCAGAACGGCGACGGTGTAGACCTTGCTCATGCGGATGCTCCTGGGTGGGTTGCGGTCTATGGCAGACCACGACCTGCGGGCGATGACTCCATCGGTGCGGTGAGACCTTCGGCGAATCCGGCGGACGGCCGCGCCCCTGCGCAACTCACGAGAGGCAGGGTAGCGAGGAAGGTTGCAAAGCTCGCGGTCGAGACCGTTCCCCCGGGGTGTGATCCAGACTCGATGCGGTCGCGCGGTTTTTGTGGGAGCGGTCGGGGACGCCCAGTCTTGACCGCGAATGAGCCGGAGCCAGCAGCCCAGCTCAATCCCGCCACAGTGCGGTATCGCAGCTACCCACGCCTCGCTCCGACTGGCAGCGTCTTCTACAGGCAAAAAACCGCCCCGACAGTGGCGTAGGCGGTTCCGTGGCTCTCTCGTCTAGGGGCCCGGCGCGCGCTCGGTGAACCAGATGGCCACCACCATGATCGCGATGCCCGACAGTTGCAGGGGGCCCAGACGCTGCCCGTAGACCAGCCAGTCGATGACGATGGCGACCGCCGGGTAGAGAAACTGGTAGACCGCGATACGGTCGCTGCTCAGGTGCGCCATGCCGGCATACAGCAGGGCGTAGGCCAGCCCCGTGTGGATCAATCCGAGGCTCGAGAGCCAGACCCAGGACGCACCCCATTCGGGCCAGCCATTGAGCGTCGGCCAGGCCAGCAAGGCCAGTGTCCCGACCGCGCATTGCCACCACGCCAGAACGCCGGCCGGCATGAGCCGTAGTTGGCGGGCGATGATGGTGACCCAGGCCGTGCAAAAGGCGCCGAACAGACAGAAGCCCACGCCCAGCCAGTAGCCCGCCTGCGGTGGCTGTTCCGCGCCGAACGGCGATAGGCGTTCGAGCACTCCGGTGGCCAGCACCAGCCCCAGCATGGCGATCCCCACCGAGACGATGCGTTGCCGGGCGACGGATTCCTTCAGGTACCAGGCGCCCAGCAGCAGTACCCATAGCGGCTGCATGTGGAACAGCACGGTGGCCACCCCGGCGGACGTGCGTTCGATGGCGGCGAAGAACAATCCCCAGCCCAGCACCATCAGCACCCCGGCGGCGAGCACCCCACGCCAGGTCGCCGGGCTCAGGCGCAGTCGGCCGAGCTGTCGGCGCCAGCCTATCCAGAGCGTCAGGCCGAGCAGGCCGAAGGCACAGCGGAACCAGGTCGCCGTCAGCGGATCGGTGCCGGCCTCGTGCACGAAGATGCCGATGGTGCCCAGGATGACGCTGCCCAGGACGAAGGGCAGGGCGCCGCCTGCCCGGATGCTGTTGTGCCTGTCGAGTGCCTTGGGGTTCTGTTCGTCTGTGTTCATGCGGTCATCTTCGGGCTGGCTCGCCAGGGCGAGAAGCGCATAATCCCGCAGGCAGGTATTCGAATATCGAATGGAAGGATCGGCGCCGATGATGCCCCGCGATTTGCAGATGGACTGGCTCAAGTGCTTCGTCGCCGTGGTCGACGCCGGCTCGCTGTCGAGCGCGGCTGGCGAGGTGCATCGCTCGCAGTCCGCGGTGAGCATGCAGCTGAAGAAGCTGGAAGCGGCCCTGGGGCGCCAGTTGCTGGTGCGCGGCCCACGGCATCTGCAGCTGACGGCCGACGGGCAGACGCTCCTGGGGTACGCCCGGCGCATGCTCGACCTGCACGCCGAGACCCAGGCCGTCTTCCATGGTCAGGCGCTCACTGGCCGGGTCAGGCTAGGCGTGCCCGACGACTATGCCACCCGCTACATCACCCCGGTGCTCAAGCGCTTCGCCCCGCGGCACGGCGGGGTCGAGATCGAGCTGAACTGCGAGCAGTCGACGGCGCTCATCCCGCGCGTGGCCAGCGGCGACCTGGACCTGGCGCTGGTCTCCCGAGATAACGCCCGCCGCGGCACGCTGCTGTTTCATGAACCCCTGGTGTGGGTGGGCTCGGCGCACTTCGAACTGTGGCGTCGCGACCCGCTGCCGATCGCGGTCTACGAGGCGGCCAGCCTCGCGCGCCGCAGCGCGATCAATTCTCTCGCATTGCAGGGGCGCCGCTACAAGGTGGTCTACAACAGCTCCAGCCTGGCCGGCCAGATCGCCGCGGTCGAGAGCGGCCTGGCGGTGGCGGTACTGACCCAGTGCAGCGCGCCCGAACACCTGCAGATCCTCGGCAGCGAGCATGGCCTGGGCCCGCTGGAACCGATGCAGGTCGCGGTCTACCGAAGCCGCGCCTCGCAAGGCTCCAAGGCCGTCGACAGCCTCAGAAGCCTGCTGATCAGGACGCTCAGATCGTCCGGTTCGGATTGACCAGCGAGGAGCGGATCGGGAAGTAAGAGCGGGCAGCGGACCTCGTTCGGCGCTGCTTATGGCGTCGCTGTCAGCGTCTCGAATAGCCGAGCACCGAGCGCTTCGCCAGCGCGAAGGGCGAGTTCCGTGCCCGCGGTTTCGGAGTCGAGCAGCAGTTGTGAACTCACCACCTGCGCGCCGCAGTAGTCGAAGATGCCGTGATCGATCTGGGTTTGCATGGCCGCGGCGTACCCGTGTCGGGCGTAGGTGCCCGCATCGGCTCCGCCAATGCCGATGAGGTGTACCCGCAGCCGGGTCAGCTTTTTGATGAGCGGACCGTCCGGGCGAAAATCGAATGCCCAGCCATTGCTGAACACCCTGTCGATCCAGCCCTTCAGCAAGGCCGGCATGGACCACCAGTACACCGGAAAGACCAGTACCAGCGCATCGGCCCGGTCGATTTTGGCCTGTTCGGCCAGGACATCGGCGGGAGGCGTCTCCTGTCTGCGGTGCACGGCGAGGTCGGCCGGGGAAAAGCGGGGGTCGAAGTCCTGTGCCGCCAGGTCGGCGATCTCGAAGGTGTTTGCAGACCCGATCCCTTCGGCAATGCGGGTGGCAACGCTATGGGTAAGCGAGTGCTGCTCAGGGTGGGCCACGACGATCAGTGCGTGCATGAAGAGCTCCCGGGCGATTGAGAGTGAGTGGAGAGGGTTATATACTAAAGGTAAGTTACGATTAGTAAGTTACTTTTGGTATATAGCGATGTCAACACAGAAAATCGCTCCAGCGGGAGTTCGTCGCCGGCTGAGTCGTGAAGACAGGGCGCGCCAGCTACTGGAGACCGCGTGGCAGCTTGTGCGTGAAGAGGGCACCGAGGCGCTGACTCTGGGGCGGCTGGCCGAGCGCTCTGGCGTAACGAAGCCGCTGGTTTATGACCACTTCGGGACACGCGCCGGGCTGCTGGTGGCCCTCTATCGGGATTTCGATGAGCGACAGACCAAGGTCATGGACTCTGCGCTGGAATCTGGAGAACCCACCTTGCCCGGCAGGGCGAAAATCATTGCCGTCTCCTACGTCGACTGCGTCTTGCTGCAGGGTCGGGAAATATCAGGTGTCATCGCCGCATTGGCGAGTTCACCGGAGCTGGAGCTCACCAAGCGTGAGTACGAGAAGGAATTCCTGGGCAAGTGCCGAACGGCATTGTCGCCTTTTGCCGGCGATGCGGGTCTGACATCCGCTGGACTGACGGCGATGCTGGGCGCGGCGGAGGCGCTTTCGCACGCCGCGGCGAGAGGGGAAGTCGATGCGGAGCAGGCGAAGGATGAGCTGATGCAAGTCATCGTATCCATGGTCAACCGAAGCGCGGGCGCCGGCCACTGACTCGGCCGGCCGGGGCTCCGGTGAAGCCGGCCCGAGTCGACGCTGAAGCCTCGTGGAGGCGGCCTTACCCGTTTCGGATGGGCCAACAGGGCTGTTCTCGCCATCTCGCCCCGAAACCTGCTAGCGACCTGTTAGCGCCTACTTCAGCCGTCGGTTTCTTGGCTATTGGTCCCTTTTCTGCAAGAACCTGGCGGGATGCTCCCCCGGTCCGCTACCGAACCCGCTCCCAGACGATGTGGACCTGTGTGCCATCCGGGCGGAGGAAGTGCTCGGTCATTCGGCCGCCGTCGACCTCCAGTTGCAGATCGTCGCGGGTACGCACCGAACCCACCCAGTTCGGAAAGGTGGAGCCTTCGACGGTATTGCCGCTGAATTCACCCTTCTGGTCGACCGTGTAGCGACCGAAGAAGCCGATGCTGCCGGCCATCGCCGCGCGATTTTCCTCATCCGTGCCTTCGCCGCGGACGTTGGACTCGAAGGCCGGGACGCGTGGGTCGGTCAGTACTTCGATGAAGGTCATTTCCCTGGTGAAGACCAGCCAGCCATGGGGCTCGGGCCCGTAGGCATCGGCCCTGATGCCCTGTCGCTCGGTCGTTGCACTGACCATGCTCCAGGTGCCCACGAGCTGGTTCTTCGCACCATCGGGCGCGCCCTTCCAGGCGCAAGCGGACAATGTCATCGCGGCACTCAAGGCGAGTGCGAGAACGCCGGTTTTCATGGTTGTACCTGCTGCATTCGTCGAATGTGTGCGTCGAACAAAACGATCTTCTCGGCAGGCTCCGGTATCGAGCCTGCCCTTGCTCGCTGCGTCATTCCGCTGCCTTGTCGGCCAGGAACGCCTCGCGCTTGTAGTCGTCCAGCACCTGCAACCGCTTGGTCAGTGCGGCATGAATGTTGTCGTACGCAGCACTGCCGAGCGCGAGGCGCAAGGGTGGGTTCGGCTGGTCGATGACGCGCATCAGCACCTCCATCGTGCGTTCCGGGTCTCCCTTCACCGGAAAGGCGTCGGAGCGAATGGCTGTGCGCACGTTATCGGCGGGCGTACCGGCATACTCGGGAAGCCCCTGCGCATAGTCGATACCGGAGCCGAACCGGGTATCGGTCGGTCCTGGTTCCGCCAGGATGAAGTCGATGCCGAACCCGGCCACTTCCTGGGCGACCGTTTCGACGAAACCTTCGATGCCCCATTTGCTCGCGTGGTAGAGGCTGAACCCGGGGTAGGCGACCTGACCGCCTTCGGACGATACCTGCACGATGCGGCCGCCGCCCTGGTGGCGCAGATGCGGGAGTGCCGCGCGGATGATCTGGATGCTGCCGAGGAGGTTGGTGGCCAGCTGCCGCTCGATCTGCGCATCGCTCAGCTCCTCGGCGGCGCCGACCAGCCCATACCCCGCATTGCTGACGACCAGGTCGATGCGGCCCGCCTGGGCGAAGGCCGTATCCACGGCCTGGCGGATGCCGGCCGTGTCGGTGAGTTCCAGCGCGAGCGTGTGCAGGCGCTCCGGGTAGCGCGCCTTCAGCTCATCCAGGGCAGCGAGCTTGCGCGCGGTGGCGAATACCTGATCGCCTCGGGCCAAGGCACGTTCTGCCAGGATGCGTCCGAGGCCGGAGGAGGTACCGGTGATGAACCAGGTCTTGCTCATGTCGCTCTCCTGAAGAGTGGGTGAGGGCTTCATGCTAGTCCTGGGTCATTGATGTCAGAATCCCCATCGAATAGAACGTGCTGGTGAGGAAAATTCACCAATGAAAAGACCTTCCTGGAATGACCTCAACGCGTTGGCCGAGATCGCCTCCCGGCGTAGTTTTCGCGAGGCGGCCGATGCGTTGGGCGTCACCCGCTCCTCGCTCAGCCATACGGTTCGTGCAATGGAGCGGGACCTCGGGGTGCGTCTGCTGCATCGGACGACCCGCAGCGTGTCGCCCACGCTGGAGGGCGAACGCCTGATCACCCGCGTGCTGCCGCTCATGAGCGCGCTGGACGAAGTGCTGTCCGACCTCGCGCCGTCAGCCGAACAGTTACGCGGCGTACTGCGCATCAACGGCAACGAAGGTGGGATCCGCTACCTGCTGTCCACCGTGGTGCCCCGGTTCGTCGAACGTTATCCACAGGTGGAGCTGGACCTGGTCACCGACGGCGCCCTGGTGGACATCATCGAGCGAGGCTTCGATGCCGGCGTTCGCCTGACCGAGGCGGTGCCACGCGACATGGTGGCGGTTCCCCTGGGGCCTGCGTTGCGGTTTCTCGCGGTGGCCTCGCCCAGGTATCTGGCAGGGCATCCCGAGATAACCGAACCGCAAGCGCTTCACCGCCACCGCTGCATTCGCCAGCGGCTGCCCAGCGGCAAGCGCTACCGCTGGGAATTCGCCCGCGACGGCAAAGCCGTGTCGGTCGATGTACCGGGCCAGCTGACCCTCGACAACAGCACGCTGATGGTCGAGGCGGCCATCGACGGCCTGGGAATCGCCTACGTCCCCGAGCCGTATGCGCAGGCTGCGATCGCCGAGGGCCGCCTGGCCGCGGTATTGCTGGACTGGTGCCCTGCCGAGCCGGGGCTGGCCCTTTATTACTCGGGCCACCGACAGGTGCCGGCAGCGCTGCGCGCCTTCATCGACATGCTGAAAGCCGTCTGAGCAGAGTTTCCGCCGGGTCCTGGTCGATGCCGAACGCTGGCAAGCCCCTCAGTGGAGGATCTTCGAAAGGAACTGGCGCGCTCGTTCGCTCTCGGCATGGGCGAAGAAGTGCTGGGGATCAGCGCTCTCGACTATCGCACCGGCATCCATGAACACCACACGGTCAGCGACCTGGCGGGCGAAACCCATCTCGTGGGTGACCACCATCATGGTCATGCCGGATTCCGCCAGTGCGACCATGGAGTCGAGCACTTCACCGACCATTTCCGGGTCCAGCGCTGAAGTGGGCTCGTCGAACAGCATGATGCTCGGCTCCAGGCACAGTGCCCGAGCGATGGCGACGCGTTGCTGCTGCCCGCCGGACAGCTGGGCCGGGTAACGGTCGGCCTTGTCGGCGATACGCAGTTTCTCCAGCTGCTGCATGGCTCGCTCACGGGCCTTGCGTTTATCCAGGCCAAGTACGTGGACGGGAGCCAGGGTGCAGTTCTCGACGATGCTCAGGTGCGGGAAGAGGTGAAAGTTCTGGAAGACCATGCCCACGTGCTCCCGTGCTCGGGTGATGGTCTTCGCCGTGTCGTCCAGCGCAATGCCCGCCACTTCAAGGCGGCCCTGCTGAAACGGCTCCAGGGCATTGATGCAGCGGATCAGTGTCGATTTGCCGGAGCCGCTGGGACCGCAGATCACCAGCCGTTCACCGGCAGCAACCTGCAGGCTCACGTCTTTCAGTACGTGGAAAGGGTCGTACCACTTGTTCAGCGTTTCGATCTGGATGATTGGCGTCTCTGGCATGGGATAACCGCTCTCTTGGTCACTTCAGAACGTGGGCGAGGAACTGTTGGGTGCGCGCCTCGCGAGGCGCGGCAAACAGTTGGGCCGGTGGCGCGCACTCGACGATCTGGCCGCCGTCGAAGACGATCACGCGGTCAGCCACTTCCCGGGCAAAGCCCATCTCGTGCGTCACTACCACCATGGTCATGCCTTCGGCGGCGAGCTCTTTCATCACCAGCAAGACTTCGTTGACCGTTTCCGGGTCGAGCGCCGAGGTCGGCTCGTCGAAGAGCATCAGCCTGGGCTGCATGGCCAGCGCCCTGACGATGGCCACGCGTTGCTGCTGGCCGCCGGACAATTCACCGGGAAACGCCTGCGCCTTGTGCGCCAGGCCGACCCGCTCGAGCAACTTCATTGCCTGGGCCTCGGCATCCGCGCGCGACAGGCCGCGCAGCTTCATCGGCGCCAGGGTCATGTTGCGCAGGATGCTCAGATGCGGAAACAGCGTGTAGTCCTGGAACACCATGCCCACTTCCTCACGCAGACGGGCCATGGATTCACGGCTACTGCGCGCCCCGGTTAGCACGATCTCTCCAGACGTCGCCGGTTCGAGGTTATTTAGGCAGCGGATCAGGGTGGATTTGCCCGAGCCACTGGGGCCGATCACCACCACCACTTCGCCCTCATGGATGTCCAGGTCGACACCCTTGATGACCTCGGTGTCGCCGAAGCGTTTGCGCAGGTCGCGCACGGTCATCAGGGTGTTCATGACTGCGCGAGCCTTTCAGTGGCAGCCTGCAGCGCTTGCTTGGCCTGGATCTGGCGTTGACGGCGCTTGGCGTGGACGCTGCGCTCCTTTTCCAGACGAATGCGCGCCGTGTCGACCTGCTGATGGACTGCCCCGGTCGCCGGGCCGCCTGGCAGACGGCGCGAGTTGACGTTGGTTATCGGATCCAGGGCTTGGCGAACCTGTTGCTCGTCCAGGCCGAGGGAGCGCCCGAGCTGTTCCTGTGCGGCGTGCTCGACCATGGCGTTGTCGATACGATTGGCTGGCAGGCCGATGTCCATCGCCTGGCGCACCACAGCCCCTACCACATGGTGGGCTTCACGGAAGGACAGATTGGCCGAGCTGACCATCAGATCGGCCAGACCCGTGGCGGTGGAGAAATCTTCCGTAGCCTTGCGCAGCCCCGCCTCCAGATTGGGGCACGCGGTGCGTAGCACCAGATCCAGCAGGGTCAGGCATTGCTGGCATTCCTGCGCCGATTCCCAGAAGCCGCGCATGCTTTCGCGGTTGCCGTCGCCGGTATGGGTGAAGTTGCTGCCCTTGATGCTGACGGCTGAGGCGACCAGCGAGCCCAGCACCTGGCCGGTGCGCCCTTTGAGATACTCGAGCACCACCGGGTTTTTCTTCTGCGGCATGATGCTGGACGTGCCGGCGACGCTGTCCGGAAATTCGATCAGTGCGAATTCATGGGTCGACCAGACGAACAGGTCCTGTGCCACGCGGCTCCAGAACACCGCCAGCAGGGTCATCTGCGCCATGCTCTCCAGGGCGAAGTCTCTAGAGCCGACGGCATCCAGGGTGTTCTCCAGGAAACCGTCGAAGCCCAGCAATTGGGCAGTACGAGCGCGGTCGATGGCGAACGGGGTGCCGGCAAACGCCGCGGCACCCATCGGGCTCTGGTTCATGCTGTCCAGCGTCGCGGCCAGGCGCTTGCAGTCTCGCTCCAGAGACTGGGCCACGCCGGACAGATAGAAACCATAGGTGATCGGCTGGGCTGGCTGCAGGTGGGTGTAGCCGGGCATGATTGCTTCGGCATGCTGTGCAGCGCCGTCCAGCGCGCTCTGGCGGACCGTGTGAAGGGCATCGAGCAAGTCCATCAGCACATCGCGTCCGCGCAGGCGATCGAGGGTCGCCAGCAGATCGTTGCGGCTGCGACCGATGTGCAGCCGCCCGCCGATGTCGGTGCCAACCTGTTCGATCAGATGCGCTTCGTAATTGAAATAGGCGTCTTCGCGCAGCGGATCCAGGTTCACGGCCTGGGGGCCGACCCGCTCCATCTCGAGCACACCCTTGGCCAACGCGGCGGCTACCTTCGGATCGATAAGCTTGCACTCGGCGAGCATGACGATATGCGCTTTATTGACGTCGCCCAGATAGCCGAACCCGTCGGCGAAACCAGCGAGGCGTGGGGTATAGATGAGTTCGCAGACTTGCGCTGCGGTGGGTTCCTTGAGTCGACGGCTGACTTTGGATTCGAGCATGGGAATAGGCCTTCTGCGCATCAGGGCTGAGGTTGGGTGATCCGGGACGCGGAGCGACCCAGGCGGCGTTCGAGGTAGCGACTGAGCCAGGTCAGCGCACTGCAAATGACGAAGTAGACGATCAGCACCGCGCTGTAGACGGTGAAGGCGGGGCTCTCGCCGCCCATCATGGTGCTGCGTTCGACGATGATCTGGCCGACCTTGAGGAACTCGCCGACGCCGACCAGGGCGCCCAGCGAGGTGGCCTGGACCAGCAGCGTCAGCAGGCCCGTGTAGGCGGGCAGAATCGCCTTGAGTGACTGCGGCGCGACGATGTGGAAATAGATGTGCCAGGGCCGCAGGCCCAGCGCCCAGGCGCTTTTCCATTGGTGGCGGGGTACCGAGAGCAGGCCGCCGCGAACGATTTCGATACCGTTGGCGCTGCCCCACAGGGTCAGGCCGAGGGTGACCGCGGCGAACGGGCTCAGATCGATACCCAGCAGCGGAGCACCGAAGAAGATGAAGAACACGTTGACGATCAGCGGGATCGAGCGAAACAGCTCGACGTAACCGTGGATCAGCCAGCGCAGCGGACGGTTCTGCAGGGTCGCCAAGGTGCCGAGCAACACCGAAATGACGGTGGTGAACAGCAGGATCACCAACGCCAGTTTCAGCGTCATGAGCAGGCCCTTGGAGATGAACCCCCAATTCTCGATCACGAACTCCATGACCACCTCATTGTTGAAAAGGACGTTGCAGGCGCGCTTCCAGGCGCCCGGCGATCAGCGCCAGAACCGCCACCAGGGCGAGGTAGATCACGCAAATGGCAGCGAACATCTCGATGGCGCGGAAATCCGTGGCGATGCGATCCACCGCGACGAACGTCAGCTCGGCCAGGCCGATGGTTTGCAGGTAGGCCGAGTTCTTCAGCAGCGAGATGGCCGTGTTGAGCATGGCCGGCAGGCTGATGCGAAAGGCGATGGGGATCGCGATCAGGCGGAAGAACTGCCGCGACTGCAGATTCAGCGCCATGCCGGCTTCACGCAGCCCCTTGTCGATGGTCGCCAGGCCGCCGCGCAGGTTCTCTATCTGATAGGCGCCCGCCCAGAGCGACAGGCACAACACGCCGGACCAGTACAACGACAGCTTCATGCCGACCGCAGGCAGGCCGTAGAAGATGAAGAACAGTTGCACCAGGATCGGTGTGTTGCGGATCAGCTCGACATAGAGGGCGACCAGTTGCGACAGCACGGGTACCTTGAATAGCCGGATACCCGCGCCCAACACGCCGATCAGCAGGGACAGCACGATGCTCAGCGCGGAAACCTGCAGGGTCATCCATAACCCATCGAGCAGGGCCGGCCACTGCATGAGCAGGTAGTCGAAATCGAAACTCATGGAGGAGGCCGCCGATCAGTGGGATTCTTCGGGCTTGGGCTGCTCGAACACACTCAGGTAATAGGGGCGGGTGGCTTCGGGCACGAATTGCTCGATCCAGGGGCGGAAGCGTTTCTCCTCGTGCATGCGCACCACTGCGGCGGACAGGTAGGTACGCCATTCATCCTCGCCCTTGCGCACGCCGATGGCTGCATCGGAGATCTGAAAGGGCTCCTCGACCAGGCGAAGCGATTGGTCATTGGAGGTGACCACCACCAGCGTCGCGGCATCGTGGGTATAGGCGTCGGCGCGGCCCTGGCGGAAGCTCTGCAAGGCGTCGGCGGCACTATTGAGGCGCAAGGTCTTTACCTCGGGCATGTTTTCTTCGAACCACTTGGCCTGCACGGAGCCCTTGAGCGTCGCCAGGGTCTTGCCCTTGAGGTCGGCGATCTTCTCGATGCCGCTGTCCTTGCGAACCAGCACGTCGCTGGCCCCCCAGCGGTAGGGCTGAGTGAAATCGATTACACGCTGGCGCTCCGGGGTGACACCCAGCGTGGCGATCAGGATGTCGACCTTGCGGCCCAGCAACTGGGGCACGCGGTTTTCCGCCGTCACACAGGTGAAGGCCACCTTGTCGGGCGAGCCCAGCGCCCATTCGGCGATCAGACGGGACATTTCCACTTCTACCCCGGCGAAGTCGCCGTTGTTGTCCTGATAGCCGTAAGGCGGCTGATCACAGCGCACGCCTGCTCGCAGCACCTCCTGTTTGCTGATGGACGAAGGTACGGGCGGCATGCTTTGTGCGGCCATCGTGTTCGCGGCGAACGCGAGCGAAGCGGCGGTGATCAGGGCGAGCGGGATCTTGGTGAATGGCATGGGTATCTCCTGTTTGTTGTTATCGCAATGGGCGAGCGAGAGCTCGTGGATGACCATGGCAGTTAGGAGTATCGAAACCTTGTAGTAGAAGGCTCGCCGTGGGTTTCGATCACGATGGCGAGCGCTTGGCTGCAGTTTTAAAGGGATCGGGTCATACTGACAAATGACAATACGCTAGCAATCCATACGGAAATGATATGGGGGTGCGATGAACTTCAAACAGGTGGAGGCCTTCCGGGCAGTCATGCTATCGGGCTCCATGACCTCTGCCGCGGAGGCGCTGCATACCAGCCAGCCCAATATCAGTCGGCTGATCGGACAGCTGGAGCGGCTCAACGGATTTGCCCTGTTCGAGCGCATCGGCACTCGTCTCGTGCCGACCGACGAGGGGACGGCGTTCTTCAACGAGGTCGACAGGGCCTTTATCGGGTTGCGCAACCTCGAGCGCTCGGCTCAGCACATTCGCCAGCTGGGCACGGGGCAGATGCGCATCGCCGCCGTGCCGTCCTTGTCGCTGACGTTGCTGCCCCGCGCGATCCAGCGCTTTCGTCAGGATCACAAGCAAGTTGCGATTTCATTGCATACCAGCGACTCGACCACCATCGCGCGCTGGGTCGCATCGCAGTTCTGCGACTTCGGCCTGGTGTCGTTCGTGGGGGAGGACACGCCCAGGGAACAGGCGCAACTGATCGGCGACCTGGCAGGGGTATGCATCTTCCCCAGGAATCATCATCGTCTGGCCCTGCTCGAGCGGATCGGAGTCGATGACCTGGCCGGCGAGGAGTTCGTCTCGCTGGCTCACGATGACGGCACGCGGCAGCGTATCGACCGCTTTTTCCAGCAACATGGCGACAGGCGCAAGCTGAGCCTGGAGGCGCCCTATGCGGCCACCATCTGCAGCATGGTCGGTGCCGGGCTGGGGGTCAGCATCGTCAGCCCCTTGGTGGCACGGGACTATCTCCATACCGGAATCGGGATACGCCCCTTCGCCGCCAACCTGCGCTTCACCAGTTACCTGCTACGCCCTGACAACCGACCACAGAGCACGTTGGGGGCTCGTTTCGCAGTGTTGCTGCAGCAGATGTTCCAGGAAGAAGCGGAGGGTTCGGTAGCGATCGAAACTGGCTCGTAGACCACCTCATCCCAGCTGCCCGCCATGGCAACCGCTATCGATCCGCACTGACCGATCCGTCGGCGGTAAGCAGGCTGCTGCAGGTTGGGGGAGTCCTTGGCGGCTTCCATCACACGCATTTGCAACGGCGGTACCAGGGCAAAGCTGGCGATACCCCAGACCAAGATGGCCGCCGCTGGCAGCGGCCAGCGCATCAACACGTTGAACGCCAGCAATACGACGATCAGCACGCTCAGCGAGACGATCAGGGTCTGGTGCATCCGAGCGGCTACGGGAAGCTGTCGGCCGTACGGCTTCGAACTATTTCCCTCCAGCCCGGCGATGATGTTCTTCATCGAAAGTGCGGCGTGCCTCTTCGATGAGGGGCCAGTGCTCCCTTATCCAGCCAGTGAAGCCTTCCAAGGCCGGCAGCAGGCTCGAACCCATGTCGGTAAGCTCGTACTCAACGCGCGGTGGAACTTCCGGAAAGTAGTGCCGGACCAGAAAGCCATCCCTCTCCAAGTGCCGGAGCGTCACCGTCAACATACGCTGCGTGATGCCTTCAATTCCGTTCTTGATGGCGGAAAACCGTAGCCGATGGCCAGGAGCGATAGCGAGGAGCAAGAGGGTGAGAATTGTCCACTTGTCACCCATTCGCGATAGCACGTCGTGGGGAGCGCAGGGCTTCAGACGTGGTCCCAGCTCCGTTTGCTCGTAGTTCCGACCATGGAGTGTGTTGACCATTAGTACCCTCCGTGTGCCCCAGGTACAAAAATGTGCTGTCTTCCGGGGGGTTGCGCAAGAGTATAGATTCGTAACCATCGAGCTTGCGAGATGGGTGGAACAATGCTGCTGTATCAATTTCGGAAGGGCACAAACCCTCGGCGCGTCATCATTTACCTGGCGGAAAAGGGGATCGACGTCCCGCGCTACGAACTCGATTATGTGAGCGGCGAACACCGCTCCGCCAGTTATCTGAACATCAACCCCGCTGGTCGGGCCCCGACTTTGGTGACCGATTCGGGTCTTGCGATCACAGAGTCAGCGGCGATTGTCGAGTATCTGGAGGAGCTCTATCCGGCGAACCCGATGATCGGTTCGGACCCGTTATCCCGTGCGCGGGTGCGGTCACTTGAACGGCTTGGCAATGATCTGGTTGCGCGCGGTCAGTTGTGGCTCTGGAACCGGACCGATGCTTTCCCAGCAAAGGAGCCGGCTCCGTCCCGGGAAACGGCGGATCGCACGCATCGCTATGTCACGGAACTTCTCGATGTGTTGGAGAAGGAGATCGGGGAGAACGCTTTCCTAGCCGGTGCTGAACCGACGATCGCGGACTTTACGACGTTCACGATTTTTCAGACCGCACGCGAGAGATTCGATCTGCCGTTCGGAAATTTCCATCCGCGTCTCAACGCCTGGTTCGACCGCTTCCGGGCACGTCCGAGTGCAGATTACTAACGACGCTGGCTTCCTGTCAGAAATCACGGAGACCCGCATGTTACGTTCGCGACATGTTACCCAATCAATCTTCTGCCTCTTGGTGTTCGCGGCTGTCTATCCACTTGTGACAGCGCTAAGTTATCTGATGCAGGGAGCGGCCGGGAACTGGCCGATATGGCAGCGCCATCTTGTGGTCGTGCCGGTCGTCGTGCTGGCGATGGTGTTTGTGATCATTCCGGCAATACAAGCGTTGCTTAATCGTTTGAACAATGACGGCCGCCCGCCGGAACCGTGCAACCAGTCACGAGAATACTAGCGCTGAGATCGCGCGACCGAACGATCCCTCAGTTACACGAAACATAAAGCACCCACGCCCCTGACCTCCGAAGAAGCTTCCCGTTGCCCTCCCGTGGCGCGTCTTTGCCAGGCGCGCCGCAGAGGCTCAGGCGCGCTTGAGCGAGGCCATGTCGAAAGCGCACCTCGCGGGAAGCATGTAGCCAATACATCTCGCCGTCAGAGCTGGGCTAAATCCTTTGCCACTTGATCCAGGTAACCGAGACATAGTCGCTTAAGTTGGCCGGCCAGCGTTTCCAAGATCTCGGCATCAACACCAGCTTCCAGCATGGCCCGCGTAGGTCCGGTCATTGCGGAAAACAGATAGAGCGCAGTCATTTCAGGATCGCTGATTCGTTGATCAGGCGCAGTCGCCAACATGCTGGCGAGGGCCGCATTGCACCGATTGCCGGCCTCAACCACCAGATCCAGCGAGTCCAGCTCGCTGGCTACCGCATACAGCGCTCTCGCTTCATCGACATCGGCCAACTTCGCTGACAGAAATGCGTTGACGACCTGACGCACCATGATCGCCTTCTGTTTGTTGTGTGAGCTCTGCGCGGCTCCTTCGATCGACTGGCTTATGCGCTCAAGGTGTCGCTTGAGAACCGCAAAGAGTAGCGACTGCTTGTTCGGGTAGTACTGATACAGCGTTCCCACCGACACACCTGCTCGTTCCGCCACGCGAGTTGTGGTCAGGCGCTGCAGTCCGTCTGCGAGCAAAACCTGAATAGTTGCTTCGAAGATTGCATCGACAGTGACCTTTGACCGGCCTTGAGCGGGCGTTTTTCTGGGGTTCAGGGCGTTACGGTCGGCTCTGGCCATAATGCGAATACCAAATATGAAGCATCCTTCATATTCTAGCACTGCCCCGGCCAAGCGCGGTGCAAGCGGTAAAAGTGGGCGATGCATCGATCCACCTTTCGCAGCGCCGATTACCGACAATTTCACACACCCTGGAGGACTTACAGATGAGCCAGCTCAGCGAACATTCGAACGCTTCCCCGTCTCGCGCCGAGCTGATCGCCGGGCTCGTTTCGGCCATGGTCAATCCCCTGCGATCGCCCATCATGCGGAATCCGGCGGACGATGGCCTGGAATACTCGGACATCTACTTCCCTGCAATCGATGGTGTCCGGCTCGACGGTTGGTTCATCCCCGGCGATAGCGACAAGCTGATCATCGCCAACCATCCGATTTGGGCAAATCGTTATGGCTTTCCCGGTCACATCGCTCCCTATGGCGATGCATGGGCGGCAAGCGGCAATAACATCGAAGTCAACTTCATGCCGGACTACAAGCATTTGCACGATGCCGGCTACAACATCCTGGCGTACGACCTGCGGAACTTCGGACATAGCGCCTCGGGCGGCGGTGGTGCTATCGGAAACGGCATCCGTGAGTATCGCGATGTGATCGGTTCGCTACGTTACGCTCGATCAAGATCCGACCTGCGCGGCATGAAGATTGGCCTTCTCAGTCGATGCTGTGGAATGAACGCCACGATGGTGGGGATGACGAAGCACCCGGGCGACTTCGAGGGGGTTCGCGCAATCGTCGCGCCACAGCCTATCTCGCTGAGCTCTTTCTATCGAACCATTCTGGGCCACATGGGCATGCCTGACGCTCTTCCCGAAGTCGCTGAAGCACTGCGCCGCGTCACCAGCATGGACCTGAAGGACATGGATATGCCGCAGTACGCGGCGGCGGTTGATATCCCGACCCTGCTCTTACAAGTACGCGAGGACACGTTGACGATGCCGGCAGATGTGCAGGCCATCTTCGACGCCATTCCGGCTGAGAAGAAGGAACTGATCTGGATCGAAGGCACGCATCGGCGCTTCGACGGATACAACTACCTGCCGAACAATCCTAAGCCAATGCTGGATTGGTTTGAGCGCTTCATGGCCTAACCTACTAGCGATCCGCTGAGTCACTCACCGATAACTCTGATCGGTCAGAAGCGACCATGACTCTTTACATTATCCCGTCAGCACCAACGACGCGTCCGGGTAGTGGCAGCAAATGAATTCGACGAACGCCCGAACCTTCGGCGCAGCGAGGCGCCTCGAGGTGTGCAGGACCCAGAGCGAAGCGTCCACGCCCGACACCATGCCCCACTGGACCAGCTCACCACGGGCCAGTGGGTTCCAGGCGATGGACTGCGGAATGAGGGCGGCGCCGCCGCCGGCAATAGCCGCGTCGCGAATCGTCAGGAATGAGGAGAACCGCAGCCTCGGGACGGGCTCCAGCACCAGGCGCCCTTCGTCGAGGTTCCAATGGGTAGGTTGGAAGGTCGAAAACACGATGGCCGGAACCTGCCTGACCGCGCCGGGGGGCGGGGCAGGTATGGACGGCGCCGCTACGACCACCATCCGGTCCTTGGCGAAGCAGCGGCCGACCAGGCCGCTGTCCGGGCTTGGGTTGACCCGAATGGCGACGTCGTACTGTTCCTCGACGAGGTCGACCACGCGGTCCTCCGCCACCACCTCGAGCGTGATCTCCGGGTAGGCCGCGCAGAACTCGGCGCCAATCCGCCCCATCGCGAGCTGCGCGAACAGCACCGGGGAAGCCACACGCAGATGCCCGCGTGGTATGGACAGGCCCTCTCGGGCCGCCGTCATGGCTTCGGCCACCTCGTTCATCGGGCCTTCGGTTCGAGCCATCAACAGCTCACCGGCTTCGGTGAGCTTCAGCCCACGGGCACTGCGCTCGATCAGGCGCACGCCGAGTTGATCCTCGAGGTCGGCGATGCGGCGCGACAAGGTCGCCTTCGACCTGCCGCTCGCCCGGCTCGCCTTTCCCAGCCCTCCGTTCGTTGCCACGAGTGCGAAGTCGACCAGCGCGTTGATATCCATGGTGTTCCATTTTTGAAACGAGGTATATCCAGTTTGTGGTCTGCGTTTTATGGATGCAACGACATATCGTTTGTTCACCCACAGACCGATAGAGGAACCACCCATGAGCACTATTCAACGCGCTGTATTGATCCGGACCTACGGCGGCGCCAATGCCGTCGAGGTAACCGAGGTCGCCAAGCCAGAAGCGGCACAGGGCCAGGTCCTGGTCCGGGTTCGCGCCGCGGGCGTGAACGCCCTCGACTGGAAAGTCCGGGAGGGCTATGTGCGAGACGCGTTCCCGCTGCAACTGCCGGCTGTGTTGGGCATCGAATTTGCTGGCGTCGTCGAGGCCGTCGGCAGCGAAGTCTCCCGCTTCCGTGTCGGCGATCGCGTCATGGGCCCGTTGGGCGGGCTCGGCGCCTATGCCGAGTTCGTCGCAGTCAATGAGGCGAACCTGGCCCGCACGCCGGACGCGCTGGATGACGTCCAGGCTGGCGCGCTCCCGGTGGCAACCGTGGCGGCTTGGCAGAGCCTCCACCATGCGGGGCCGATCCGTCAGGGGCAGCGAATTCTGATCCAGGGTGCGGCCGGTGGCCTGGGCGGCTATGCCGTGCAGTTCGCCAAGCAGGCGGGCGCCGAAGTGTTCGCAACGGCGGCCGCCGCCCATCTCGACTACGTTCGCAGCCTGGGCGCCGACCATGTCATCGACTACCAGGCGCAACGGTTCGAGGACGTCGCCCGGGATATCGACCTGGTGCTCGACTATGTCGGGGGTGAAGTACTCGATCGCTCATGGCAGGTGCTGGCGCCGAACGGCGTCATCGTCGGTACCTCGTCACCGGACATCCTGGCCCGTACGCCGGCAGGGCGCCGTGGCCTGTGGTTCATGAACAAGCCGGACGCCGCGCTACTGGAAACCCTGGCGTCTGACGTCGCACGGGGCGCACTGAAATCTCGGGTAAGCGAGGTGTTCGGCTTTGCCGACATTCCTCTGGCCATTGAACGCAATCGCATCGCCTCGCGAGCCGGCAAGGTCGTGGCGGACTTCTCGCGCTAACCCACCTTTACCTCCATCCAACACGGGAGCTTCACATGAGCATTCTTGTTACTGGTGCCACGGGCACGATCGGTTCACTCATCGTTCAGGGCCTCGCCAATGCTGGCGCCGAGGTCAAGGCCCTCGTTCGCCAGTCAGGTAAGCGGGCCTTTCCCGCAGGTGTCACGGAAGTGGTCGCAGACATGACCGACGTGCCGTCCATGCGTGCCGCTCTTTCGTCGGTGCGAACACTGTTCCTGCTGAACGCCGTCACGCCCGATGAGGTGACCCAGGCCCTCATCACGCTCAACCTCGCCCGGGAAGCGGGCATCGAGCGGGTGGTCTACCTCTCGGTGATCCATGCCGACAGGTACACGAACGTGCCCCACTTCACCGGCAAGCACACCGTCGAGCGCATGATCGAAGGCCTCGACATCCCCGCGACCATCTTGCGTCCGGCCTACTTCATGCAGAACGAGTTCATGGTTCAGCAGGCCATTCAGGACTACGGCGTCTATCCGATGCCGATTGGCTCGGCAGGCGTCTCGATGATCGACACGCGCGACATCGCGGACATCGCCGTCGCGGAGCTGCTCCGGCGCGATAACGCCCCCGGCGCGCTCGAACGGGTTACGCTGGAACTGGTCGGCCCGAACGTGCTGACCGGCGCCTCGGCGGCGCAGGTCTGGAGTGCCGCCCTGGGCCGCGAGATCACCTACGGCGGTGACGACGTGGCTGCCTTCGAAGCACAAATGGCCTCGTTCGGCCCCTCGTGGATGGCCTATGACATGCGCTTGATGATGGCCGGCATCCAGATGCACGGCATGCAAGGTACGGAAGGGGCGGTGGAGCGGCTGCAAGCCATACTGGGACGACCGCTGCGTAGCTACGAGGACTTCGTTCGTGAGGCCGTTGGTGAGGCCTAAGCGTCGCATCGCCTCAGATGAGATTGCTAAACGCCTTTGATCCTGCTGGACGGATCCGCCGGGGTCGATTGGACAGATGGTTAACCGGCGGCTTACGGCCAATTGCTGCCTGACGCGAGGGGCAGCAAACGACCATAACTGCCAGTCATGGCAGGCAAAACCGGGAAATAGCCGCCACTGGCACCGTCAGAACTAGCTAAAAGTGAATGGCAGCGAGTATTGATCCTAGGCGCTGCTTATCTCTGGCTCACAGGAAACGCATGTTGGCTTGCTGTCCATACGGTCACCAGCGTTGCTGTTAGCAAAACCAGCAACGCTGGTGAGAACGCCGCTACGCCGAGACGTTCTAGTAGAACGCCGCCGATTATGCCACCGCCCGCAATGGCCAAGTTCCAAGCAGTAACAAGCATTGACTGAGCGATATCCGCCGCGTCTCCAGCGGTCTTAGCTATGGCGGTTTGGAACAGCGTTGCCGCGCCCCCAAAAGCTAAGCCCCAAGTAGCCACCGCGATATAAATTACCGAGGGCGCATCGGCAGCTACGCCGATCGCCATTGCTGCCAAGCCGAACATGGTAGTGCTCGAAAGAGTCAACGTACGTATATGGCGATCAATCAGCGCGCCAATAATCCAGATCCCCATCAGAGACGCGACGCCGAACACCAGCAAAACTAAATCCGTCCGCTCGGCCATTCCTGCTTCTGCTAGGAACGGTGCGATGTAGGTATAGAGGATGTTGTGTGCCAGTACGAATGCGAGCACTACGAAAAGCACCGGACGCACCCCTGGCAAAATGAAGACATGGGTCAGCGACAATCTTTTGTTCGCTGTCTGCCCAGGGAAATCCGGAACCTTGACCCGTACCCATATCATGAGCACCAATGCTGCGCCGCTCATGATGCCGAAGCATGTCCGCCAGCCCACTAGGTTGCCGAGCAGTGTTCCAGCAGGCACACCGAGCGACAGCGCTAATGGCGTACCGACCATCGCGATGGCGATTGCTCGGCCTTTCTGTTGATCGGAGACCATGCGTGCCGCATAGCCGGCCAATAGTGCCCAGAGCAGCCCGGCTGACACGCCCGCTAGGAAGCGGGCAATCATCGTTACGACATAGCTCCCGGAAACCATGGTCACGGTATTGGCAACCACAAAACCCGCGATGGCTGCCAGCAGCAGCGGGCGGCGGCGGACGCCCTGCGTGGCAGCGGTTAAGGGGATCGCCGCCGTCAGTGACCCAAGGGCATAGATGGTGACAAGCTGTCCTGCCAGCGCCTCGGATATCCCCAGGCCGGTACTGATCTGAGGCAACAAGCCGGCCGGCAAGGCCTCGGTTAAGATCGTAATGAAGCCTGCCAGCGCCAGGGCCAGCAGCGAACTGATGGGAAGCGGTGCGGCTTGTGCGCTGCTGTCGATAGTTCCTGTTAAACCTGTCATTACCCTGCCTTCGATTTATCGATAAGCGCGCAGAAGGCGCGCCTTAGCCGATTGGTTATGTGCAGGAATACTGAAGCGGTTTACGATATAAGATAATATGTCTGATGTTCCAAACATATCGGACTTATATTCCGGAATGAGGCTTTGGTGGACTCGCTTAGCGGTATCTCATTCTTCGTGCAAGCAGCAGAAACGCGCAGTTTTTCAGAAGCTGGGCGAAATCTAGGGGTCTCCTCATCTGCCGTGGGGAAAAGCGTGTCCCGATTAGAGGAGCGGCTTGGTGTGCGCCTGCTCCATCGCAGTACCCGTAGCATCACGCTGACCGCCGAGGGTGCGCTGTTCCTAGAACGCTGCAGACGCATCCTGTGCGAATTACAGGCAGCCGAGTGGGAGCTATCGGAAACCCAGCAAGCGCCGATGGGCCGGCTGCGTATCAGCCTACCCTTGGTCGGAAGGCTGGTGATGCCCGCTCTCACAGCCTTCATGCACCGCTATTCGGCCATCGAACTGGATATTGATTTCTCGGATCGGCTAGTAGACGTGATCGAAGAAGGTTTCGACGTCGTTATGCGTACCGGCGAACCGGCCGATTCGCGCCTCATGTCGCGTCCGCTTGGAAACTACCGCCTTCAGCTTGTAGCGTCGCCCACCTACCTGGCGAGACGAGGCACGCCAGCGGTTCCCGCTGACCTAGAGCACCACGTCTGCTTACAGCATAAATTTCCCTCCACTGGAAAATTCGAAGCTTGGCCGTTGAAACGCGGCGAAGACGTATCGCAATGGGCGGTTCCGGCCTCGATGGTATGCAACACCACAGAGGCCTTAATGGACGTGGCAATCGCTGGCCTGGGCATAGCGTGCTTACCGGACTTCATGGTGCGCCAAGCCATCGAACGGGGTGAGCTGGCATCGGTACTGGACACGCACGTCACACACCAAGGCACTTTCCGGCTGCTATGGCCATCGAGTAAACAACTTGCTCCGAAGCTTCGCGTCTTCATTGACTTCATGGCCGAAGCGCTCTTTGCACCAAAGGCCGTGGCGTAAGGGCCGCTATTAGCCGTTTGCCGCTTAAGATGAATGGCTACTTTGGGTCGGAAGCGGTCGTCCGAGAGAGGCAGCTAACGGCCAGAAGCGGTCCCAGTGGCCTCGCGGACAAAGGCGATTGGTCGCGCAGAAAGCAGGGAGCAGCCGGCCCGACAGCCGCAGACTCGAAAGTCGCAGCTGTCAGGTCAGATCGGTGTTCACCACCACAGATAGCGAGATCAAGATCGCCTGCTGCTCACAACGCCTCGTTCGTAAGGCCGCAAGCCCTAAGGTCCGGGCATCAGGATGTCAAAGGCGCTTTGCTGATCGCCCTGTCCGCCAGCAGAGGAAGGTGTTCCCTCAATGTGGTAGACCTTTGGTTCTTCAGAAAAATAGGCCTCTAAACCCACCATGAACAGCCGATGGTCTTCACTCGCCTCGAAGCCCGGCGTGTGGTCCTCAAGGGATTGCCACCGCACTATCAGGTTGAACAGCTCTGGGGTTTCGATACATTGCGCGAGCAAGTGGCCGGCGTACCCCTTCGCACGGCTGAGCAGCGGAGCGACTTCGGCGAAGGCACTTCTGAACGCTTCAATGTGTTCTTTGTGAACAGGCAGCACAGCGATTTCGTAAATCATGGCGCATTCCCTCAACTTGAGTTCAACGGTTAACCCTTCGCGCTGACGAGATGAGCCTGTGGCTCGACTGCAATCGCGATCTTTCCCCGGAGATCCTTGTTGGGGCTCTCCAGCAGGGCATGGGCGAGGGGAATGTCGGCAAGGGAGTACACCGCTCCTACATGTGGCCGCAGCTGTCCGCGGGCTACCAAGGTGCTCAACTCATCCAGTTTGCCGCGGTTTTGCCTGGTGAAAACGAAGTGGTAGCTGGCGTTCTTGCCCCAGGCCTGCAGAAGGTTCTGTGGCTGGGCGATGTCGACGATCGAGACCACGCGACCCAATTGTGCGAGCGCGTCGGGGCTGCGCGACAATGTATTGCCGCCGATGGTGTCGAACACCACATCAACACCATGGCCGCCGGTTTCCCGCAGGATGACGTCGACGTAATCCTCTTTCTCGTAGTCGATGACCACGTCGGCACCCAGACTCCGTGCGAACTCAAGGTTTGCTTCGCGCACGGTAGTGAACACCCTGGCGCCCATGGCTTTTGCCAGCTGGATCGCCACATGACCGACGCCTCCCGCGCCGCCGTGCACCAGGATGCTTTCTCCCACGCTGAGCGCCGCACGCACGACCAGTGCTTCCCACGCCGTCCCGCCCACTAGTGTCAGGCTGGCCGCCTCGAGATGGCTCAACGTTGGAGGCTTTTTCCCGATAATGCCTTCGGCAGCCACATGGTACTCGGCGTAGCTTCCGGGCCCGTCGAAAATTTGAGGGGTGTACCAGACTTCGTCGCCTGGCACGAAGCTCGTCACACCCGGCCCGACCGCTTCGACAACGCCGGACACGTCATGCCCGGTGATGGCCGGCAATGGCACCAGATCGGAGTAATCCCCACGGCGGACCTGAAAATCCAACGGATTGATGGCGGTCGCGTGCACCCGCACCAGCACTTGTCCCGCGTGCGGCACTGGCTTGGGGACGTCACGCAACTCGAACGACTCCGGGCCGCCAAATGATTTGAGTATCAGCGCTTTCATGATGGAACCTCGTTTCGGAAAAAGGAATATAGGGATTTTTCGATATAATGAATCCGAAAAATTTGCGGAGCTTTCCTATGGTTTCAATGCATGGTGAATTCTCGCTTCGGTAAATAGGGATATCGGAATTTGCCGATATATGGAGGTGAAAAAATTACAGCTCCTTGCCAATGATCTCGGCAAGCGCGCTGATGTTTGCTTCATTGCGCTTGTAGTAGGTCCACTGCCCGATACGACGGACTTCGACCAGACCCACTCGTTGCAGCGTCGCAAGGTAATCGGACACCGTCGACTGCGACAGGCCGACACCTTCCTGGATACTGCTGACGCAAACACCCACTGTATGAACATCCCCTTCATCCTGAGGAGGGAAGTTCTTCACCGGATCCTTCAACCCCTTGAGGATTTGGAGGCGCGTTGGGTTTGAGAGGGCTTTGAATACGTTGAGTAATTCCATGGATCGATAATATCGACATTTTCCGATATGTCAATGTGAGGATTTGCCGCTGATCGGTCCGTTCGTGCAGGAATGGCCGAAACGTGAGCATTACTTAAGTTAAATATAAACAAAAACAGTTTGTTTCATGATCGCCTGGGCGACACTTTCATTGGAGAGAAAAGGGGACAGATTGAACTACCCCCGGTTTCACGGACACCGGCCTAAGAGACAGCGTGTAGGCTTTCAAATTCGAATGGCGTCATGTACGCCAGATATGAATGCCGTCGCTGCCGGTTGTAAAACA
>NZ_JAAMRF010000015.1 GCF_013522725.1 Stutzerimonas azotifigens | reverse complement strand
CGACGATGTCTTCGAGCAGCCCGTGCAGCTCACGGGACTTGGCGCCGTCATCGAGGGAGGCGACGATCTCGAACGGCAGGCTGACCTTTTCCAGGTAGGCCTTCAACTGAGTTTTAAGATTGGCGTCCAACATGACTGGCGTTACCTCTGAGACATTAAAATCTGGTCATGAAAACGCCCGGAACGGAGACCGCCCGGGCGTTCGGGCTAAAGAGGCCGCCAGGCGGCCTCCGAAGCGAACAACCTTTCGGTTGCTTAGATCTTGCCAACCAGGTCCAGGGACGGAGCCAGAGTGGCTTCGCCTTCCTTCCACTTGGCCGGGCAGACTTCGCCCGGGTGGGAAGCGACGTACTGGGCAGCCTTGACCTTGCGCAGCAGGTCGGACGCGTCACGGCCGATGCCTTCGGCAGTGATTTCGACAGCCTGGATGATGCCGTCGGCGTCGACGATGAAGGTACCGCGGTTAGCCAGACCCTGGTCTTCACGCAGGACTTCGAAGTTGCGGCTGATCTGCATGGTCGGGTCGCCGAGCATGGTGTACTGGATCTTGCCGATGGTTTCGGAGCTGTCGTGCCAGGCTTTGTGGGTGAAGTGGGTGTCGGTGGATACCGAGTAGATCTCTACGCCCAGCTTCTGGAACTCTTCGTAATGATCAGCGACGTCGCCCAGTTCGGTCGGGCAAACGAAGGTGAAGTCAGCCGGGTAGAAGAAGAAAACGGCCCACTTGCCCTTCAGATCGGCTTCGGTCACTTCGATGAACTTGCCATTCTTGAACGCTTGGGCTTTGAACGGCTTGATTTGAGTGTTGATCACGGACATCAGTAAAGACTCCTTCAGGGTTGAGAACAGTAAGTGGCGGTAACCTTAACCCAGCCAGTTGCCCATGGCTGATTGATTGCTGGAATAGGGACGATTGCTTTCCTCTATCCAACAACCCGGCAGCGCAAAGAGTGACACAGCTCTGAGTCGACCGAAAACCCTTCGATAGGTTCAGCCAGGCCAAAGCCCACGAATGGCGGCAAGACCCTGCGCGCCTGCCTCCCGCGCCTGCTCGGTGTCCGCAAGGGTCAAGCCACCCAGCAGGTAGGCCGGCTTGTTGAAGCCTGCGAGCAGCTGCGCCGCGCCAGACCAGCCGAGCGGTGTTGCCTCGGGATGGCTGAGTGTCAGCGATACCGGCGACAGCGTGACGAAGTCCACGCCGAGCCGGTCTGCCAGCGCGAGCTCTTCGGCATCGTGACAGGAAGCAGCGAGCCATCCCGGCGGCCGAAAGCGCTCTTCACATCCGGCCAGTGCCTTTAGTTGCCGAGCGGTCAGGTGCCAGCCCGCGCCGGAAAAATCATCGCACCAATCCAACGGCCCTTTGAGCAACAGCTTCGCGCGGCCTGCACAGTGCTCCAACACCTCGCTGGCCAATTCCCGGTAATCGGCTGCGGACAGCGCCGGAGCTCTTAACTGGATCAATGTTATGCCCTGCTCGAGCGCGCGGTCGACGCCGGCCAACAGGGCGTCGGGAAAAACATCGTCAGGTGTGATCAGGTAGCGATCAGGCAGCCGTGCCGCCGTGATGATCGGCTGATTGGCCGCGGGGAAGGCATATCCTGGCAACTCGTCCGGCGCCACCCATGCGAGTGGCTGGCCCTCGGCCCCCTGCGGTTCGCCTTCGAAGCGGGTGACCTCCCAGACGTCAAGCAACACATGCTTGTCCGGGTAGTCGTGACGAATCTGGATCAGCCGCCGAGCGGCGCTGACCTCGATAGCCAGTTCTTCGCGCAGCTCACGAACCAGAGCATCGCGAACGGTCTCGCCGAACTCGACCTTGCCACCGGGAAACTCCCACAGCCCGCCTTGGTGCACTGCCTCGGGCCGCTTGGCGATGAGAACGCGCCCCTCGGCGCCTCGGATCACCGCGGCCGCTACATGGACGCGCTTCATCCGCGCACCTCATGCAGAGCCGCCTGGCGCCAGCGCTGGAAGGCCGGCCAGCCATAAATCGTATCGACATAGGTGGCCGCAGGCTCGGGCAGCGACACCTGATAGCTGCGCAGACGTGCGGCGACCGGGGCGTAGAAGGCATCGGCAATGCTCACATGGCCGAACAGGTAACGACCGTCCTCGCCGAAACGCTCACGGCAATCGGACCAGATGGCGCAGACCCGCTCGATGTCGGCCTGAACCTCACCAGGAATCTCGTCCAACGCCTGGTCGCGGGCCAAGTCCATCGGTAGATGGCTGCGCAGCGCGGTGAATCCGCTGTGCATCTCGGCGCAGATGCTGCGGGCCAGGGCACGCGGATACTCGCCGCGCGGCCACAGATGCGTCTCGGGAAAGCGCTCGGCCAGGTATTCGACGATGGCCAACGTATCCCAAACAGGACCGGCCTCGGTCACCAGCACCGGCACCTTGCCAGTGGGCGAATGGCTCAGCAGACGAGCGCGGCTGTTCGCCTGGTAGAGCCGCACCGCGATTTCTTCATAGGGCTCGCCGACCAACTCCAGCGCCAGGGCGGCGCGCAGCGACCAGGATGAGTAGTTCTTGTCGCCGATCACCAGTTTCAGGGCCATGCCGAAACTCCTCATGTGAGGGGTTGAAGGTCAGCGGACATTAGAGGGCCGCGTCCCTGACGGCAAATTCCGGTTGCTCATGACCCCATGAGCAACCGGAATAGCGAAGCGGCCAGGGTGCGATCAGGTGCGATATTCGGCGTTGATCTTGACGTATTCGTGAGACAGGTCGGTGGTCCAGATCGTTTCGCTGCAGGTGCCACGGCCGAGTTCGATGCGGATACCGATCTCGCTTTCGGCCATCACCGCCGCGCCCTGCTCTTCGGTATAGCTGGCCGAACGCCCACCCTTGCTGGCAATGCATACATCGCCAAGGAAGACATCGATCTTGCTCACATCCAGCTGCGCCACACCGGCACGGCCGACTGCCGCGAGAATGCGGCCCCAATTAGGGTCGGAAGCGAACAGTGCGGTTTTGATCAGCGGGGAGTGAGCGACCGCGTAAGCGACGTCCAGGCATTCCTGATGGGTCGCGCCGCCGTTGACCTTGACCGTGACGAACTTGGTCGCACCCTCACCGTCGCGGACGATCGCCTGGGCGAGCTCCATGGACACCTCCAGCACCGCCTGCTTGAGCGCGGCGAACAGCGGGCCCGACGCCTGGCCGATCTCCGGCAGCTGCGCCTGGCCGGTAGCGATCAGCATGCAGCAATCGTTGGTCGAGGTGTCGCCGTCGATGGTGATGCGGTTGAACGACTTGTTTGCCGCATCGCGCAACAAGTCTTGCAGTACGCCTTGGGCGACCTTGGCATCGGTGGCGATGTAGCCGAGCATGGTGGCCATGTTCGGGCGGATCATGCCTGCGCCCTTGGAGATGCCGGTCACGGTGACCGTCACGCCGTCATGCTCGAACTGGCGGCTGGCACCCTTGGGCAGCGTGTCGGTGGTCATGATGCCGCTGGCAGCCTGAGCCCAATTGTCGGGTGACAGGTCGGCGAGTGCCGCTTGCAGCGCGGCCTCGATCTTTTCCACCGGTAGCGGTTCGCCGATCACGCCCGTCGAGAACGGCAAGATCGCGCCCTCCTCGACCGAGGTCAGTTCGGCCAGACGGGCACAGGTACGGATCGCTGCAGCCATGCCGGGCTCGCCGGTGCCGGCGTTGGCATTGCCAGTGTTGGTCAGCAGGTAGCGCACACTGCCGGTGACACGCTTCTTGGCCAGCACCACGGGTGCCGCGCAAAAGGCATTGGTGGTGAACACGCCGGCGACGGTGGAACCTTCGGCGCAGCGCATCAACACCACGTCCTTGCGGCCGGGCCGCTTGATTCCCGCCGAGGCGATACCGAGCTCGAAGCCGGGAACCGGGTGCAGCGTGGGAAGTGGACCGAGACCGACAGGCATGGAAGCGCTCCTGAAGCAGTGAAGCCGAAAGGTACGAGTCAGACCTGTTCGGCGCGAATGGATTCAAAAACGCCGCGAGCAGCAGAGCCGGTCGCGGCGCGTGGGTCACAGGCGGGCTTAGCGGATCAGTTCACCTGGCCATGGCAGTGCTTGTACTTCTTGCCGGAACCGCAGGGGCAAGGCTCGTTGCGGCCGATCTTGGGCTCGGTGCGTACCGGCGACGGTACGACGGCGACATCGCCCTCCACTTCCGGCTCGTGCTCGGGCTGATCCAGGGCCGATACTTCGGCGTGCTGGAACTGCATGCGCTGGGCCAGAGCCTCGGCTTCACGGCGCAGACGCGCTTCTTCCTCGACTGGATCCTCACGGCGCACCTGCACGTGAGAGAGCACGCGGATGGCATCGCGCTTGATCGATTCGAGCAATTCCTGGAACAGGGTGAACGACTCGCGCTTGTATTCCTGCTTGGGGTTCTTCTGCGCATAACCGCGCAGGTGAATGCCGTGACGCAGGTGATCCATCGTCGACAGGTGATCCTTCCACAGGTCGTCGAGCACGCGCAGCACGATCTGCTTCTCGAAAGTGCGCAGCGCTTCGCTGCCAGCGGCCTCTTCCTTCTCCTGATAGGTCGCGAGCAACGCCTGCATGATGCGTTCGCGCAGGGTTTCTTCGTAGAGCTTCTCGTCTTCGTCCAGCCACTGCTGGATCGGCAACTGCAACCCGAAATCGCTGTAGAGGCCCGACTCCAGACCGGAGATGTCCCACTGCTCGGGTAGCGACTGCGGTGGAATATGCTCGTTGATGGCGGCGGTCAGCGCTTCCTCGCGGAACTCGGCGATCGTCGCGCCGATGTCTCCTGCAGACAGCAGGCTGTTGCGCATGTGATAGATCACCTTGCGCTGCTCGTTGGCCACGTCGTCGTATTCGAGCAACTGCTTGCGCATGTCGAAGTTGCGCCCCTCGACCTTGCGCTGGGCCTTTTCGATGGCGTTGGTGACCATGCGATGCTCGATCGCCTCGCCCGACTCCATGCCCAGCGCCTTCATGAAGTTCTTCACCCTGTCGGAGGCGAAGATGCGCATCAGGCTGTCTTCGAGCGACAGGTAGAAGCGGCTGGAACCGGCGTCACCCTGACGGCCGGCGCGGCCACGCAGCTGGTTATCGATACGACGCGACTCGTGACGCTCGGACGCGATCACATGCAGGCCGCCCGCTTCGAGCACCTGCTGATGGCGCTTCTGCCAGTCGGCCTTGATCTGCGCGACCTGCTCCTCGCTCGGGTTTTCCAGCGCGGCCACTTCGACTTCCCAATTGCCGCCGAGCAGGATGTCGGTACCACGACCGGCCATGTTGGTGGCAATGGTCACCGCACCCGGCCGACCAGCCTGGGCAATGATCTCGGCTTCCTTGTCGTGATGCTTGGCGTTGAGCACCTGGTGCTCGATGCCCTGCTGCTGCAGCAGATTCGAGACGTATTCGGAGCTTTCGATCGTGGCGGTACCGACGAGTACAGGCCGCCCCTGGGCCCGGCACTCCTGGATGTCCTTGATGATCGCGGCGAACTTCTCTTCCTGGGTCAGGTAAACCAGGTCGTTGAAATCCTTGCGCGCCAGCGGCTTGTTGGTAGGGATCACCATGACCGGCAGGTTGTAGATCTGATGGAACTCGAACGCCTCGGTGTCAGCCGTGCCGGTCATGCCGGAGAGCTTCTTGTACAGGCGGAAGTAATTCTGGAAGGTGGTGGACGCCAGGGTCTGGCTTTCGGCCTGGATCGGCAGTCCTTCCTTGGCCTCGATGGCCTGGTGCAGGCCCTCGGACAGGCGGCGGCCAGGCATGGTGCGGCCGGTGTGCTCGTCGATCAGCAGCACCTGGTTGTTCTGCACGATGTATTCGACGTTGCGATGGAACAGTTTGTGCGCGCGCAATGCCGCGTACACATGGGTCAGCAGGCCCAGGTTGTGCGCGGAGTAGAGGCTCTCGCCTTCGGCCAGCAAGCCGGCCTGAGTCAGCAGCTCCTCGACATACTGATGGCCCTGCTCGTTGAGTTCGATCTGGCGGGTCTTCTCATCAATACTGAAGTGACCTTCCTGGGTCACCACGCCCTCTTCTTCCTCGATATGCTGGGTCAGCCGGGGAATCAGAAGATTGATTTGCTGGTAGAGCTTCGAACTGTCTTCGGCCTGACCGGAAATGATCAGCGGGGTACGTGCTTCGTCGATGAGGATCGAGTCGACCTCGTCGATGACCGCGAAGTTGAGCTCGCGCTGGAACTTGTCTTCCAGGCTGAAGGCCATGTTATCGCGCAGATAATCAAAGCCGAATTCGTTGTTCGTGCCGTAGGTAATGTCGGAAGCATAGGCGGCGCGCTTTTCTTCCGGCGGCTGGAACGGCGTGACGATACCGACCGAGAGGCCGAGGAATTCGTACAGCGGGCGCATCCAGTTGGCGTCGCGGCGAGCCAGATAGTCGTTGACGGTCACGACGTGCACGCCCTTGCCTTCGAGCGCGTTCAGGTAGACAGCCAGTGTCGCCACCAGGGTCTTGCCTTCACCGGTACGCATTTCCGCGATGCGACCTTCATGCAGCGTCATGCCACCGATCAGCTGTACATCGAAGTGGCGCATGCCCATCACGCGCTTGCCTGCCTCGCGGCATACGGCGAAAGCTTCAGGGAGGATCTGGTCGAGGGTTTCGCCCTTGCCGAGGCGTGCCTTGAACTCTTCGGTCTTGCCTCTGAGCTGTTCGTCCGACAGCGAGATCATCTGCTCTTCGAGCGCATTGACGGCCTGAACCGCCTTGAGCATGCGTTTGACTTCACGCTCGTTCTTGCTTCCAAAGAGTTTCTTCAACAAAGGCGCAAACATATCGGCAAAAACTTCCACTCTGGGGATGGAGGGCACGACCGCGGGCCGCCACGGTTTCGTGCGAAGGGGGCATTCTACTCGGAAACCGTTTTGAGGAAAGCGACCTTATTGCGCTGTGCCAGCACGGGCGATATAGCTGGCCGGATTGACCAGACGGCCATCCTTGCGCACCTCGAAATGCACGTGTGCACCCGTGGAACGCCCTGTACTGCCGACAAGCGCTATCGCCTGACCGCGCTGCACCAGATCGCCAACCTGTACCAGGTTGCTCTGGTTGTGTGCATACAGCGTGGTGTAGCCCTCGGCATGACTGACCTCCACCAGATTGCCGTATGCCCCGCTGCGCTCGGAACGCGTAACCACGCCGGCGGCCACGGAAAGCACCTCGCTGCCTGCCTTGGCAGCGAAATCCATGCCGTTATGGGAACTCAGCCGTCCTGTTAGCGGATCACTGCGTCGACCGAAAGGCGAGGACACGTAGCCGAGCATCACGGGACGACCGGAGAGGCTCTCCGCTTCGCTGACACGCCGGTCGGCAAGAAGCTGCTCCAGCACTTCGAGCTGCTGCTCGCGGCTGTCGAGGCGCAACGCCAGCTCGTCGAGCGCCTGCATAAAGGAAGGGGGGCTATAGTCCACTCCCTCCACTGGCTCTTCCAGGCCGCCACGCCCGACATCAAGGGAAAAGTCGAATTCGCTGGCGTCCAGGTCGGCCAGCTCGGTCAGGCGCTCGCCCAGCGCGTCAAGGCGCGTCAGGCGCGCCTGGAGATCGGCGACGTGTAGGCTGAAGGCATCGAGCTGACGCTGGGCGTCCTCGCGGGTGGTGTCGATTCTGGCCAGTTGCTCGCTGAGCAACTGCGCAGCACCGTGCGGTTCCGGCGCCTGAACAGTAGGGGTCATCCAGGACCCCAGCGCGGCACCACCGGCTGCGACCGAAAGCAACACGCCGGCCAGCGCACCGCAAAGCAGACGCAGGTCGAGGTGAAGTGATCGCGTCGCGCCGTTACGGCGGCTCAGCATGATGATGTGCATGTAGTCGTAGTCCCTCAAGTGAAGACGCAGGCCGGCAACGATGATCTGCTACCATGCCGGCTGTTCATTCCCAGGCGTCCTGCCATGTCTTTTCGTCCATTGCCGGCCCGTGCTTCCGCCGCGCTGCTGCGCGAAGCGAAGCCACTCAGGGCCCTGTTCGGCGAAGCTCAACGGCTCGCCAAACTGCAACAGCTGCTGGAAAGCCAGCTTCAACCCGCCGCGCGGGAACACTGCCGCGTGGCGACCTGGCAGCAGGGCGCCCTGCTGTTGATCGTTACCGATGGTCACTGGGCTACCCGGCTGCGCTATCAACAACGTCGGCTATTGCGCCAACTGCAGGCATTCGAAGAGTTCGGGACCTTAACGAAAATACATTTCAAGGTGCAACCGCCCGACGTCCAAAGGCGTGCAGCCGGTCGCATAACGACGATTTCAGCCGGCGCATCGGAGAATATCAAGGCAACTGCCGAAGGAATTTCCGATCCGCGACTGCGCGCCGCGCTCGAACGGCTGGCCAGCCACACGCAGACGCCTGAGCGCTGAAACCCGCAGAGACACCTGTTTCCCGTCAGCTCGTTACCGCACGTTCCTGGGCACGTTAGGATGTGTCGACTCGCTCTGCCGACATACCCGCTCACCTCAGGAGGCTATATATGCTGATCGGCGCTCTGCTCGTCGTGGCCTGGTTCGTACTGCTCATCCGCTATCCGCTACGGGCGTTGCCGATTTCGCTCGGCGCTCTGGCCGGTCTCGGCCTGGTCGCAGCCTGGGTCCTCTGGCAGGAACACCGCGAGAACCAGCTGCTGGCGCGCCTGGAGATGCGCATGAACTACTCACCGACCAGCTGCCCGGCTGAGCGCCCGCTGCAGGTTCAACTGCGCAATCTCAGCGACAAACCCTTGCAAAGCCTGCGCTGGGATATCACCGCTTTCACCCCGGGCAGCCAGCTGGACCTGGTGACCTCAGCCTTCGAGTCGCCGCGCTACCAGGGGCCAGGTGACTTGCAGCCAGGCCAGAACTGGCAGACGTGCCTGCCGACTCCACCCCTGCGCCCGGGGTACCGAGCCAGCTCGCTGGAGTTTCGCGCCGAGCGCCTGCAAGGCAAGTTCGCCGACTGAGCAGCCCCGCAAGACAGCCGAGGCTCGCAATCGCTATGCTGCGGTCATTCCTAATATAAGCAGGAGGCTGCCCATGCCGATCCCCGTCGCGCTCATCACCGGATGCTCCAGCGGTATCGGCCTGGCGCTTGCCGAGGCCTTCCAGGCGGCGGGATACCGCGTATGGGCCACGGCCCGCAAACCGTCCGACCTGGTGGCACTCGACGCGGCAGGGTTCGTCTCCTGGCGGCTCGACGTGAACGACGCCGACATGATCGCCTCGCTGGCAGCAGCGCTGACCGCACAGGAAGGCCGCCTCGACGTGCTGATCAATAACGCCGGCTACGGCGCCATGGGGCCGTTGCTCGATGGCGGCGCCGAAGCATTGCGCCGACAGTTCGAAACCAACGTCTTCGCCCCCGTCGAACTGACCCGCGCCTGTTTCGGTCTGCTGCGCACGACGAGCGGCCTGGTGATCAACATCGGCAGCGTCTCGGGCGTGCTCGTCACGCCCTACGCGGGCGCCTACTGCGCCTCGAAGGCGGCGATACACGCGATCAACGAAGCCTTGCGCCTCGAGCTGTCACCATTCGGCATCGACGTGATGGAAGTCCAGCCCGGTGCCATCGCATCGCGTTTCGGCGAGCACGCCAGCGAACAGGTAGATCAGTTGGTGAGCGAGGCATCGCCCTGGTGGCCATTCAGGAATGGAATCCATGCCCGAGCGCGCGCCTCGCAGGACAACCCTACACCAGCACGGGAGCTGGCCGATGCGGTAATCGCCGCAATAGCCAGGCCCAAGCGGCCGCGTCTGTTACGCATCGGCAACGGCAGCCGCGCGCTGCCAATGCTGGCGCGCTGGATGCCAACGACCGTGATCGACGCCCTGCTGAAAAAGCGCTTCGGGCTGAACGAGCGACCATGAGAGGAGCGCTCGCCGCGCAACTCATTTTACTGTATAAATGAACAGCTATCGCATCTAGCGAATCACTTACCAATGGAGCGGAGGTGGCAAATGGCCGTCGAAGTGGTGTACCGCAGCAGCCGGGATCTGGAGCGTTTATTCATGGATAAAGCCGAAGCTGACCGTTACGACAAGATGCTGGAACTGGCCGAGGCGCTCGCTACGGTCCTGCACAAGGCGGTGCCGTCGCTGACCGAACAGCAGACAGAAGATGTCGGCATCTATATGGCCAGGCATCGCGAGCTCTTCGCCAAGGCATTCAAGAGCAGCCCCGAGGCGCTCTCTGAATTGCCTACGGACGACAGCGCGACCTGACACGCAAGCCCCGCGCCGTCATTCGGCGCCTGCGGGGTGGCCACCGCTCGGACGAAAGGCCAGGCTGCGGGAAACTGTTACCACGTATTTGGGTCCACTGCTGGCAGCCACCTATACAGGTAATCAGCATGAACAGTCCTTTCAAACTGATCAGTGACGTGTTCCAGCCCAAGTACCGAGTCAACTTCAGCATCGAAAAGCCCGACGGCAGCATTCTGCTGACGCTTTCGGATGACAACGGCGTTGCGGTGAAGCGTTTCATGTCCGCAGAACAGTGGCAGGATCAGGAAAAGCTGCAGCGCCTGATCACCAGCTTGAGCATGAGCCTGGCGATCGAGCGCGGCGATTCGTCGTCCAAGGTCGCCGCGTCCAGCGGCCGCCAGATGCCCGAATCGGCCATGGCCTGATCCAACAGCCTGATGCCTGCAGGCTGCCTCGCGTGATCCGCTCGTTACGATAAGAACAACAACAACCTTTCTACCCCTGTACCGTTCCATGCGAACGCGTGCTGGTTTCGCCACGTCCGCGCGAAGGAGAGCCGGACGCTGGACGAAACCGCCTCGGCGAGCTTTGATGAATGAGGCCTCCAATGGAGTTCTCATGAACCCTCGTCACGCCTGCCTGCAATGCCTGAACCGTAAGCCGCCGGACCTTTTCGGTGCCTCGCTCTGGGTAGCCGTCGAACATGACCGCTCGCTGGATATCGACGCGGTGCAGGCCAGCCTGTCGCAGCTTTGCCTGCAGCTGGATGCAATGCTCCCCGTGCTGCCGCCTCGCGAACTGGCCCAGCCACTGCTTCGCCAACTGTGCGCTCTGGGCTTTCACCAGGACGACGATCGCCCGCTGCTGCCCCGGGCGGCGCGAGTGGATCTGGTGCTACGGCGACGCCTGGGACAACCGCTGTCGATCGCGATCATTGCCCTGGAGCTGGCAAGACGGCTGGAGATCCCGCTGGTTGGAGTCAATTTCCCGGGTCATGTCCTGCTCAAGGCGCCGGGCAGTGACCATCTACTCGACCCCTGCACGGGACGGCGCCTCTATCCGCGAGAGTGCCAAGCCCTGCTCGACCGCTACTTCAAGGGTGGACTGGCCCTGCAAGCGCACCACCTGCTCCCATGCGATGCCCGCTATCTGGTGCAGCGCCTGTCGCGCAACCTGCGCCAGCTTCATCAGCAGACCTCAGACCCGCTGGCGGCGCTGCGCGATGCCGAAAGGGTCATCGAACTCGGCTCGCCAACACTGAACGATCATCTGGCGCGGGCTGACCTCTATCGCCTGCTGGAATGCCCCCAAGGTGAGCGCTTCGATCTCGAGCACGCCCTGTTGCTCAGCGAAGACCCGATGCAGCGCATCGCGCTGACGCAGCGTCTACGTTCGCTCCAGCGACCGCTCGCTTTCCACTAGCGCATCGCCCTTGCTCAGAGCAGCGCAAGCGCCTTGGCTTTGGCGACGGCCTGGGTACGACGGGCAACACCCAGCTTGGTGTTGATCCGCCGAGCATGGGTCTTCACCGTATGCAGCGAGATGAACAGTTGCTCGGCAATCTCCAGATTCGAGCAACCCTGGGCGATCAGTTTGAGCACCGTCAACTCACGGTTGCTGAGCACGCTCTCATCAGCCGGGACGGCAGGCTCTTCGACCTCCTGCTCGTATTGCAGCAAGCGTTCCCTCAGGCTTTCGCCGCGGCACGCAGGCAACACGCGAGCGAGCCACTGAGGCTGACGGAGCTGAAATTCGTAGAGCGGCTTGACCAGCTTCTGCCGGGCCGCTTCAGCCAGCGCCCTGCCCAGTTCCACCTCCGCTTCGGCTGGCCGCCCTGCCGCTGCGTAGGCTTCGGCGAGCGTAAAGCGGCACTCACAGGCAAGCCCCAGCTGTTGGGCCTGCACAGATCGCTCGATCAGCTCGCGCAGCCGAACCACCGCCTCCCCCGCATGCCCTTCGAGCACATCGGCCACGGCCAGATAGCGCTGCAGACGCGGTATCAGCTCGTAGAATCCTGAAGGAGGCAGGTAGTCGCCGCCCCGATACAGCTCCTCGACCTGGGCCAGCGCGCCGCGCGCCTTCTTCAGTTCGCCCTGATGCAGCCAGGCGACGCCCGTCAGCAACAGCAGCAACCCGCGAAAACGTGCTTCAGGCACGTGCCGCCACTGCATCAGCCGCTCGGCTTCGCGTAGCCAGTGATAGGCTGCGGTGAAGTCCTGGGTGCGCGCCGCCAGTTCGGCCAGGCCCAGGTAGCCATAGAACGCATAGGAATCGCCGCAGGTTTCGGTCTCCACACGGCCTTTCTGATAGGCGACACGCGCGCCTTCGTCGAGCCCCTGATAGGACAGCAAGTGCCCCTGCAACAACTGCAACCGCCCGAGGATCGGGCTATGGCGCACGGTATCGCGCAGGGCCAGCAAAGCCTCATCCAGCACACCGACGGCGCGGTCCAGCTCGCCAGTGATTTCCAACAGCTGGATGCGGTCGGTACTCAACATGACTTCGTAAAGCACGCTGCCCTTGAGGCGCGCCAGCTTCATACCTTCGCTGTTGTAATGCTGCGCCAGATCGAACCGCCCTTCTGCCATCGACTGCTGCGTCAAGGCCTGGAAGCACAGCACGCGCTGAGCCCAGGCATTGTCGGCCAACACCTCGAGTGCTTGCAGGCAATGCTCGCGCGCGCCCGGCTCACCCCTCAAGCGCGCAACGAAACCACGTAGCGCCTGCCACTGGGCCAGCAACTGCGTCTGCCGCCGCGCATCGGGTTGTGGGAAGAACTTCGCCAAATCGGCCAGGCACTCTTCGGCTTCGTCCAGCCGCGCGCAGATGACCAGCGCCCAGCCGTGAAGAACAATCAGGCGGGTGGTGCTGGCAAACAGCGCATGGGGTAGCTCGCTGCGCCATTTGAGGAAGTGCGAGACGTTTTCCCCGATCAGCAACTGCTCCTGACCGAAGCGCTGCAGGTAATTGGCCGCCACCTCCGGCTGTCCCGCCCATAGGGCATGCTCGACGGCTTCGCGCATCTCCCCGCGACTGGCGAACCACTGGCAGGCGCGCAGGTGAACCTGGGTGGGCAGCACCGCCTCGGGCAGACGCTGGAGGATCAGCGCGAGCGGACGCCACAGCCGATACCACTGGCCGCAGCTGTCGACCTGATGGACGAAGAGCTGGAAGGTCTTGAGCAGCTGCAACAGATCGCTGCCGCCACCTTCGAGCACATGGTCGCAAAGCTCGGCCGAGAAACGCGGCATGCGGGCCAATGCGAAAAGTGCGCGACGCACATCTTCGCCCTGGCCGTCGAGCACTTCACGGTGGATGTAATCGCGCAGCAACGGCGTGCCCGCCCCGAGCCGCTCGCGCAGAGCCTGCTCGTCGGCGTTGAGCAACAACAGACAGACGCCCGCCAGCCATCCTTCGGTGGTGCGCATCAGCTCGTCGAAGGTGTCGCTCGGCAGCCGATGCCCCTGCGCTTCAAGCAACCGTCGCAGTTCGTCCGCGGTCAGCGCCAGTGCTTCGGCCTCCACCTCCAGCAGGTCGCCCTGCAACAGCAGGCGAGGCAGCTTCCAGGCCGGCTGACGGCGACTGCTGACCCACCAAGAAAGCGAGCGAGGGCCCTGCTCGATGAGCGCATCGAGGCATTGATCGAGGTCCGGGCTGACGTGCCGCGGGTAATCGTCGAGCATGATCCACAACGGCCGATGCGATCGTCCGAGCAGCGCGATCAGGTCATCCTGCATCTGGCCATGCCGTTCACCGGAACAGCCGAGGGCGAGACTCAATCGGGTGTAGAGATCTTCAGGGGTGAACGACCGACCACCCAGATCCAGCCAGATGACCTGCATGTCCGATGGAGCCTGGCGCGCGCACTCGCTCATCAGCACGCTCTTGCCGAAACCTGCCGGCGCGCAGATCAGGCGTAGACGGCAATCGGCCGTCAGCAGTGATGTGGCCAGACGAGGGCGAGGCAGATGCAGGGGCGGCAGTCGGGGCACGCCTGCGACATGCAGCGGGGCGGGGGCGGACGCATTGATGGCACCAAGACTGAGGCGTACGGACATGGCTACCTTCTCTCTGCTCGAGACAATCCCTTGAAAAGCGTCGCGGGCATACGGATATGAAAGGAGGCGGCCTCCCTTTTGGCCGCCCTCTTCGCATTACTGCCTAACGTCGCCGGGCCGTCGTTCGCATTATTGTTCGATGGCCTTAATGGCCAACAAGTATCATCTATCCTCCTATTCAACACAAAAAAGGCGGCCAAATGGCCGCCTTATCCAGCAATCGAATACCTCTCGATCAACGTACCCCAGCGTTACGCAGCGCCGCTGGCGTGAAATCGCGAGCGGAAGCCTTGTATCCGTACTGGTGTGGTTTTTCCTCGTTCGACATGCCGATCGCGATGTAGCGACCGGAAATGATGTCGTACAGCGCCTCGAAGGCGTAGGTCGGCACCTTCAGGTTGTAGTACTGGATCATGTGGGCCTCGCCGACCCGCCAGAGCTGACCACGGCCGTCGTATAGCTCGGAGTGGGCAATGTTCCAAGTGTCTTCGTCGATGAAGAATCGACGCTTTCCATAAATGTTGCGCTCACCCTGCTTGAGCGTGGCCTCGACTTCCCACACGCGGTGCAGCTCGTAACGAGCCAGGTCTTGATTGACGTGGCCGGCCTTGATGATGTCGCTGTACTTGAGGTCGCTGGAGGCAATCTCGTAGCTGTTGTAGGGGATGTACAGCTCGCGCTTGCCGACCAGCTTCCAGTCGTAGCGGTCCGGCGCGCCGCTGAACATGTTGAAGTTATCGGTGGTGCGCATGCCGTCGGCGGCGGTACCGGGACCGTCGTAGGCCACCTGCGGCGCGCGACGCACACGACGCTGACCGGCGTTGTAGATCCAGGCCTGGCGCGGCTCCCTGACCTGGTCGATCGAGTCGTGGACCAGCAGCACGTTACCGGCCAGGCGCGACGGCGCCGTTACCCGCTGCTTGAAGAACAGCAGCGCGTTCTTCGCCCGCTCTGGATCGAGGTCGGTCATCTCGCTGGGGAACGCCACCTCGTCCTCGAAGGACACAAGGGTATAACTGCCGTTGGTCTGCGGGGTGGCCTGGACGATGTTGCGACGCACGTTGCCACCACGGTAGGCGGTCAAGTGGTTCCAGATGGCCTCGAGGCCGTTCTTCGGAATCGGGAAGGCGTAATAACGGCTATCGGTGAAATTCTGCAGGCCATTGCCGCCTTCGATCAGTTCAGTGTTCAGCGCGCTCTTCTTCGCTGCCTCGTAGATCGCATCGGGCGCCGCAGCCGTGCGGTGGGTCGGGAAGACCCGCATCTTGTAGGTTTCGGGATAGCGCTTGAACATGGCCAGCTGCCCGGCGGACAGCTTGTCCTTGTACTGCTCGACGTTCTGCGCCGTAATCACGAATTGCGGTTGTTCGTTGGCGAAAGGATTGCCGATATGGCCGGAGGACTTGAGCGGCGCGGCGTTGGTCGGCAGGCCACCCGTCCACTCGGGAATGGTGCCCGCGGCGTTGCCGGCTTTTTCGGCACCCAGCGGGGTCAGGGTGCTGCCGAGCTTGGCCGCCTCCTCTTGCGAAACGGCCGCCATCACGCTGCTGGCGAGCAGGGAGAAAGCCAGCGCACTGATCAGCTTCGTTGTTGTTTTCATACGATTCCACTTCCTCGTTAATCTTGTTTTTGGTCAGAGGCCTTGCGTATCGCTCGCCGATCGGCCAGCAGAAATACCCGGAGGCGTTCCTGCGGCCTGGCGTTGTAACTGAACAGACCTCCTTAGAAGTTCATGCCCACGCTGAGTGCGAGGAAGTCACGGTCAACCAGGGTGTTGTAGTCGCCGCCGAAGAAATCGGTGTACGACAGACTGACGGTGTAAGTGTTCTGGTATTCGGCATCCAGGCCGATGCTGACAGCCTTGGAGCCTTCGTTGAACACCGGGCTATAGCCGTGGACGTCATGCGAGAAGGTAATGTTCGGCGTCAGGTTCACACCTGCGAACACGTTGCTGTAGTTGGCCAAACCCCGCAGGCGGTAGCCCCACGAGTCGGCTGTAGCGAAGCCGTCGTTGCCGTATCGAGCGTTATCGAGACCGTAGATCGAATCACGCCCATAACGCAGGTCGCTCTTGCTTTCCAGGCCGCCGATATGGAGGTAGCCGATCTCACCCACCAAGGTGACCCGGCCTGCGCCCAGCACCTGATCGATGAAGTGAGTGAAGGTGGTTTGCAGCTGGGTCATCTCTTTGCGGTTGTAGCCGCGGTGAACCTGGTCGGCCGCCGCCGCTCCGCCAGCGACGACAGAGGTCGCCAGACGCTGCGTCAAATCGGTGGTATTGATCTGCAGCGGTGCATTCGGACGGTAGCTGATCTCGCCCGACCATGCCGTCCCGGTCGGCAGCGTCGTCGAGAAGCTGGCCCCGTAAAGCCGGATGTCCTCAGGGTATTCCAGATAGTAGGAACCCCTCCCGAGCAGAACCGCCTGGGCGCTGGCCCCTGCACCCAACGCAGCGCCGATGCTGGCCAGATCCGCGTTCTGCAGGGTCACGTTGGGAGTACGGCTGTGGTAGTTCATGAAATACACGCCGTACTCGGCGGCGTCGGCCAGCCAACGCAGCGCTACGCCGTACTGCCCGGAGTCCCGGGCATCGCGGTCACCGGCACGTCTTACCACCACACCTTCGGAGGTCGTGTCGATGCCAAAGCCCGCACGCAGTGCAGCCTGTTGGGCAGGGCTGAACGAGGTGGTGCCCACCGTATAGTTCATGTCGCAGCCATCGGCCAGCACGTCGGACCCGAAGAAGGTTCCGCAGTTATCGACGATGGTCTGGTCCCACTCCAGCTGGTAGAAGCCTTCGACGCTCAGTTGGTCAGACAAACCCTGGGAGAGGTAAACCATGTTCACCGGAATCAGACCTTCCTTGAGTTCGGCACCCGGACGACGCAGGGCGGCGGCGTCCAGCGGGTTGATCGAGTTGATCGAGTTGCCGATGAAGGTGCTTTCGCCCCAGCTGACCACCTGGCGGCCGAAGCGGACGGTGCCGGGCAGGTCGCCTGCCACGTAGTTGTGATAGATGAAGGCGTCGAGGATCTGCGCGCCCGAAGACTGGGCCGCGGTCTTACGATTACTGTCACTGATGTCCTTGAACAGCCGGCTCTCGTCCTTCAGTTCGAAGTCGTACCAGTACTTGCCGCGAACGAACGCGCCGCTGTCGCGATAGCGCAGTTCCAGGTCATGAACGCCTTTGAAGATCTTCGAAAACGTCTCGCCCTTCTTGAAGTTCAGACGGTTGTCATCGCCCGTCTGGGTGTAGCCGGTACCGCCATTGGTCACGCCGACCAGATCCATGTCGCGATCGGTGGTCGACCAGCTAGCGCCGATGGACATGGACGAATCGAACTGCCCCTCGATCTCACCGATGTTGAAGTTCACTGCGAAGGCCGGGGTGGCAGTCCCCAGTGCAATCGCAACGGCGAGCAGTTTTGGCTGGAAGAATCCTTGCCTTTTTGTTGTTGTCATACGGCACTCCTGGTTGGTTCTAATGTGAGCTAACCCTAACCAGACGGTAGAAAGCGGTTAAGCGCACTAAGGTTTGATTTGTCTTGTAATTCTTTAGTATGAATACCCTTCCCAGCACTGGCTCGCGGAGCTGCATTTCGCCAAGGGCGGCTGGCAGGTTCCATCGAGCTTAGTGCCGAAGCCCACCCCTGCAAAGCACAGCGCATCGGCGGTGGCCGGGGCGGGGCATCGCAGGCCACGGGACGCCAGGCCCGCGAGGCAATTGCGTCGCGACGAGACGTGACCGCTCACATTCACGCGCAGGCGATTGCCCTTGCGCATAAAGCGTTACCAAGCACTTGCGGATGGGGTGAAAGGAAACAGCCGAAACCGATCAGCTCTCGAACTGCTGGCGCATCCAGGCGAGATAGCGGTGCGCGTCCGGGTCGCCCTCATGCGGTGCCCAGTCTGGTCGTTCGGCCCCCTCGGGAGCGCGATAAGGGCCGGCCTTGCACTCGAACATCATGGTGTCGGCATCAAGCACGACGAATGCATGAAAGGTCCCCGGAGGCAGGTCAACACCGACACATTCGCCGCCGGCCTCCAGGATCCGCCGTTCGACCACCGCGCCAGCGTCATTGAACACCAGCAGACCGAGTCGACCACGCAGGACCAGGATGCCTTCCGATTTATCGGCTTCGAGGTGGCGATGAGGCGCGATATAGGTATCGGGCTGCAGCCCCACCGCCAAGCGATGGCAGGGTTCGCTCATCTGATGAAACGCGTGATGATGGCGTCGCCGTGTACTGGACCGGGCGGCGCCCGCGAGGTCATCGAAGAGCGCCTGGTCCAGGTAGCGCGGCGCGCTCATTACAGACCTTTTACCGCGTAGATACCGGCCGCGTTACGCCAGTAGCCTTTGTAGTCCATGCCGTAGCCGAAGATATAGCGATCGATGCAGCTCAGCCCGACGAAGTCCGCCTTGAGGTCGGGGCGCGCCTTGCGCTGATGATCCTTGTCGATCAGCACCGCGGTATGAACCGCTGCGGCGCCGGCGTGATGGCAGAAGTCGATGATCGCCCCCAGCGTATGGCCTTCATCGAGAATGTCATCGATGATCAGCACGTCCCGGTCGATAAAGGATATCTCCGGCTTCGCTTTCCAGAAAAGCTCACCACCGCTGGTCTCGTTGCGGTACCGCGTGGCATGCAGGTAGGACAGCTCCAGCGGGAAACCCAGCTTGGTCACCAACTTGCCGGCGAAGATCAGTCCACCATTCATCACGCAGAACACTACCGGATTGCGTTCGGCCAACTCGCCGTTGATTTTCTCGGCCACCTGGTCGATCGCCGCCTCCACCTCGGCTTCGGTGTAGAGGCAGTCGGCCTCGTCCATGACTTGGCGGATATGTGCGAGCTCGGCGGGCATAATGCTTGGTTCTCCAGAAGTGCAGGTGCGGACAGGCAACCAGCCTAGCAGCCATTACCGCCAGGTGGCATACACAGCGATCCAACGGGCCGCTGCGTCCAGATAAAAGGGCGCGACGATACCCATCCTCGGGGCGAGCGGCAAGCCGCAGGGCCCGATCCGCATAGCCGCTGGCCTGGGGATGCTTTAATCTAAGCCGGTTTTTTTGCCCGCCGGAGCCGTCATGCCCATTCAAGAGATCCGCCATCCGCTGATCCGTCACAAGGTCGGCCTCATGCGCCGCGCCGACATCAGCACCAAGAACTTCCGCGAACTGGCTCAAGAAGTCGGTTCCATCCTCACCTATGAAGCCACGCGGGACCTGCCGCTCGAGCATTATTCCATCGAGGGCTGGTGCGGGCCGGTCGAGGTCGAGAAGATTTCCGGCAAGAAGATCACCGTGGTGCCCATCCTGCGGGCCGGTATCGGCATGCTCGATGGCGTGCTCAGCCTGATTCCCGGCGCAAAGGTCAGTGCGGTGGGCATCGCACGCAACGAGGAAACCCTCAAGGCGCACACCTACCTGGAAAAGCTGGTTCCCGAAATCGACCAGCGCCTGGCGATGATCATCGATCCGATGTTGGCCACTGGCGGCTCGATGGTCGCGACCATCGACATGCTGAAGAAGGCTGGCTGCAAGGAGATCCGCGCGCTGGTACTGGTCGCAGCCCCGGAGGGCATCGCCGCCGTGGAGAAGGCCCACCCGGACGTGACCATCTTCACCGCCTCGATCGATCAGAAGCTCGATGCCAACGGCTACATCATTCCCGGCCTGGGCGATGCGGGCGACAAGATCTTCGGCACCAAGCAGAAGGACGTCTGAGCATGCAGGAACACATGAGCGATCCGCTCTGGCGTCAGGCGCTGGCCGGCTCGCAGATGCTGTTCGTGGCATTCGGCGCGCTAGTGCTGATGCCACTGATCACCGGGATGGACCCCAACGTCGCCCTTTTCACCGCCGGCCTGGGCACCCTGGTGTTCCACCTGGTCACCCGCAACCAGGTGCCGGTTTTCCTGGCGTCGAGCTTCGCCTTCATCGCCCCGATCCTGGCGGCCCAGGTCGAGTTCGGCCTGCCAGCGACCCTCGGGGGCCTGGTCGCGGCGGGAGTCATGTACATGCTGCTGGCCGGTGCGGTAAAGCTCAAGGGCACCGGCTTCATCGACCGCCTGCTGCCGCCCGTGGTGATTGGCCCGGTGATCATGTCGATCGGCCTGGGGCTCGCCCCGGTGGCGGCGAACATGGCGATGGGCAAGGCCGGTGACGCCAGCGTGCAGCTGGTACCCTACGACACCGCATTGATGATCTCGCTGCCTGCGCTGCTGACCACACTGGTGGTGGCGGTGGTCGGCAAGGGCATTTTCCGCCTGGTGCCAATCCTGGCCGGTGTGGCCGTTGGCTACCTCCTCTCCTGGCTGCTGGGTGTGGTGAGTTTCGCGTCCATCGCGGCCGCGCCCTGGCTGGCACTGCCGAAGTTCGTCGCTCCCGAGTTCCACTGGGGGGCGATCCTGTTCATGCTGCCGGTCGCCATCGCGCCGGCAATCGAGCACATCGGCGATGTCCTGGCGATCGGCACCGTGACGGGCAAGAACTACCTGAAGAAGCCCGGCCTGCACCGCACCCTGCTCGGCGATGGCCTTGCCACCTCGGCGGCAGGACTGCTGGGTGGGCCGCCCAACACCACCTACTCGGAGGTGACGGGGGCCGTCATGCTGACGAAGAACTTCAACCCACGAGTGATGCTGTGGGCCGCTGGCGTCGCCATCGTGCTGGCCTTCATCGGCAAGTTCGGCGCAGCACTGCAGAGCATCCCGGTACCGGTCATGGGCGGCATTCTGTGCCTGCTGTTCGGCTCCATTGCGGTGGTCGGGCTGAACACGCTGATCCGTCACCAGGTCGATCTTTCCGAAGCGCGTAATCTGGTGATCGTCGCGGTGACGCTTGTGTTCGGTATCGGCGGGATGGTCATCGGGGCAGGCGATGTCAGCCTCAAGGGCATCTCGCTGTGCGGAATCATCGCCATTCTGCTCAACCTGCTGCTCCCCGGCGGCCACGGCTGGCGTGACCGCGACGGCCACGACCCGCTCACTGACGACTAACCGGCTGGCTGAAAGGCGCGCTCGGGCGCGCCTTTTTCATGCCTGAGCTTTGCCAGCGAGCCAGAGACTGCTGCTCAAATGGCCTGAGCGGCCCGACGACAAAGCTGCGCCAGTGCCGTGACCCAGCGAGGGTGATCGTTCATGCAGGGCACCAGTGCCAGTTCCTCGCCTCCCGCCGCGATGAACTGATCGCGTCCGCGATCACCGATTTCTTCCAGCGTTTCGATGCAATCGGCGACGAATGCCGGACACATCACCAGCAGTCGCTTCACGCCCTGCGCGGCGAGCTCGTCGATCCGCGTCTCGGTGTAGGGCTCAATCCACTTGTCCTTGCCCAGCCGGGACTGGAACGACACCGACCATTGGCCCGGATGCAACCCCGCGCGCTCAGCAAACAGTTCGGCGGTGCGCAGGCACTGACTGCGATAACAGCATGCAAGCACCTCGTCGCTGACCCCGTGGCTGTCGGCGGCGCGCAGATCATGTCCAGCATCCTTGACCAGCTTGCGGATATGCCGCTCGGGCAAGCCATGAAAGCTCAGCAGCAGGTGGTCGAAACTCTCCTGCAAGTGAGGCCGCGCACTTTCAACCAGCGCATCGAGGTATTCGGGCTGATCGTAGAACGGCGGCAGCACATTGATCTCGAACTTCAGCCCGTGCTTGGCGACCACCCGTCGCGCTTCTTCAATCGCGGTAGTGGTGGTGCTGTCGGCGAATTGGGGATAGAGCGGCGCCAGGGTCAGGGTGTCGACGCCCCGCTCTGCCAGGCGCAGCAGGACCGGCTCGATCGACGGCTCGCCATAGCGCATCGCGAGTTCTACCGGCCCCTGGGTCCACTGCGCTTGCATCTTCTCCTGCAGCCGCCGGCTGAGCACGATCAGCGGCGAACCCTCCTCCCACCAGATCGACTCGTAGGCGCGTGCCGATTGCGCCGGACGTCGGATCAATATCAACGACACCAGCAAGCGCCTCAAGGGCCAGGGCAAGTCGACGACATTGGGATCCATCAGGAACTGGTCGAGGTAGCGACGCACATCGCCGACCTGAGGTGAAGCAGGCGAACCCAGGTTAACCAGCAAAAGCGCATGGGTCATGGCAGATCCTATCGATAGAGCCGGCAAGCCGACGTGAACGTGGCGTCATTATAAAAACGCCCGGCCCTGTGTGCCGCTTATAAACATTGATGGGCTCGATTGGGTTTTTTTCGCTGCGCCGGGAAGACCATCGGTCAGCAAATCCAGCCGTGAAGGTCGTCGCGCAACCACGAGCAAACCATCCGTTTTAGTCTGTCGAGATGACAAGGCGTATTGCGCCCAGCCCTGAGGTCTGATTAGTTACTGGCTGCAATCTGCAGGAGCACCGAGCGCCCGCATGGCATCCCGGCCTGCTGCCCCGGCCTGCAAGAAACGAGGATAACCATGAGCATCCCCATCGCCATCATCGGCACCGGCATCGCCGGGCTATCCGCCGCACAGGCTCTGGTCGAGGCGGGCCTGGACGTTCAATTGTTCGACAAAAGCCGCGGCAGCGGCGGACGCATGGCCAGCAAGCGCAGCGAAAGCGGCTCGCTCGATCTCGGCGCACAGTACTTCACCGCCCGTGATCGCCGCTTCGCCGAAGCGGTGCAGCAATGGCGCGCCCGGGGCTGGGCAGCCGAGTGGACACCGGCCCTGTATCACGCCCGCGAGGGTCGCTTGAGCCCGTCGCCGGACGAACAGGTTCGCTGGGTCGGCACGCCGCGCATGAGTTCGATCACCCGCGCCATGCTCGGCGCGCTACCCGTGCAGTTTTCCTGCCGCATCACCGAGGTGTTCCGCGGAGACCAGCACTGGCACCTGCAGGACGCCGACGGCAACAGCCATGGCCCGTTCAGTCACGCCATCGTCGCCACCCCTGCCCCGCAGGCGACCAATCTGCTGGCGGCGGCCCCCAAGCTTGCCAGCGTGGCGGCCAGTGTCACCATGGAGCCCACCTGGTCGGTGGCGCTGAGCTTTGCAGAGCCGCTCGACACCCCGGTCGAAGGCTGCTTCGCCCAGGACAGCCCACTCGACTGGCTGGCGCGCACCCAGAGCAAGCCGGGCCGCGCGCCCAGCCCTGACAGCTGGGTGCTGCACGCCAGCAGTGAATGGAGCCGACACAACCTGGACCTTTCCAAGGAGTGTGTCATCGAAGCCCTGCACGGCGCATTCGCCGAGATGATTGGATGCGCCGTACCACCTCCGGTCGAAAGCATCGCCCACCGCTGGCTCTATGCCAGACCGGCGACCGCCCATCAGTGGGGTGCTCTGTCCGACGGCGACCTGGGCCTTTATGCCTGCGGCGATTGGTGCTCGTCCGGGCGAGTCGAAGGCGCCTGGCTCAGTGGCCAGGAAACGGCCAAGCGACTGCAGGCGCATATCGCCAACCACGCATGGAATTGACCTGCGATCCGGCCGCTATCGCGGCTGGCGCCCGCCTCGCAGAACCGCACCGCCCGGCCGCCAAGCATGCACTCGCGCCTGGCGGACGTTAGACTGCGCCGATGAACGACTCGCTGATCCCGCACCAAGACCTCTCCCCCCAAGAACCCGCCGTTAGCTGCTCGACCTGCGCCGCCTGCTGCTGCCGGCTGGAGGTCATGCTGATCAGCGAAACCGGAGTTCCCGAGCGCTATATCGAGACCGACCGTTGGGGTGGCCAGGTGATGCGCCGACTCGACGATGGCTGGTGTGCGGCACTGGACCGCGACAGCATGCGCTGCACCATCTACGCCAACCGTCCATGGATCTGCAGGGAATTCGAAACAGGCTCGCAGGACTGCCTGGAAGAGCGCAGCGACCTGCTGGTCGCCTACCGCTGAAGCGGGCGGATCGACGGCGCGATCCGCCCGTCAGGCTCAGAACGCCATGCGGTAGTGCACCGCGTAGCTCTCGACGCCGTCGTTGGGCTTCTTGATGCCCGCGTTGGAATAATGGATCGCCCGCACACCGATTTCGTGCCCGCCGTTGAAGCGAAGGCCCAGGCCGATGCGGTCTTCGAACTGGAAGGCAGTGCTCAGGTCGTTGTTTTCCAGCTCGGTGTTCTCGAACAGCGCGACGCCGATACCCGCTTCGATATAAGGCCGCACGGTCTGTCCGGCGAACTCGTAAACGAACACGGGCGCGAACGAAAGGCTGTGGTTGGCGGTGGTCTCGTCACCTTCCCAATAGGTGTAACCAGCATCCCAGTAGCCGGTCAGTCGGCCAACACTGGTCTGGAACCAGCTTCTCTGGAAATCGAACTGCGCCCCCAGACGGTAGGTCATGGTCGATTCGCCAGTCTGGCCGACCGCCGCAGTCAGCGACATGGCGTTAGCAGCTACAGGTGCCAGAGAGCAGGCTGTCAGCGCAGCCAGGGCGATCAGTTTTTTCATCGGAACATCCTTATCGACGCGGAAATGAATTATTTTGTATCGACTTCATGTCAGAAACCAGGCGAAGCGGGGAGTTCCTAACCGGAGAAAAACGACACCTCTGCCGCCTCGCCCCAGAGCGCCGGCAACACCTTTTCCAGACGCTGCGGATCGCCGCTGCTCCAGAACTCGACACCCCCTGCGCCCGGCCGCCTCAGGCCCTTTTCGGCGAGCAACGCCTCGAGCCGTCTGGCAACCGCTTCGCCGGTATCGATCAGGCTGATATCGGCCGGCAGCATCTCGCGCAGCAGCGGCTTGATGAAGGGATAATGCGTACAGCCGAGGATCAGCGTATCGCAGCCGGCCTCAAGCAGCGGCGCGACGAAGCTTTCGAGCAGTTTTCGTGTATGCGCCCCGTCCAGCGCCCCCGCCTCGATGCACTCGACCAGCCCCGGACAGGGCTGAGTCACGACCCGTACGTCGCTGGCGAACCGATCGAGCAAGGCGGCGAACTTGGCGCTCTGCAGGGTTCCCGTGGTCGCGAGCACGCCCACCACGCCGCTGCGGGTAGCCCGCGCGGCAGGCTTGACGGCGGGTTCCATACCAACCAGCGGCAGGTTTGGATAACGCTCGCGCAGCTCGACGATGCCCGCGGCCGTGGCCGTATTGCAGGCCACCACCAGGGCCTTGGCGCCGCGCTCGAGGAGGAAGCGGGCAATCACCTGGCAGCGTTCGCGGATGAAGGCCTGGGTTTTCTCGCCATAGGGGACGTGGCCGCTGTCGGCCAGATAGAGCAACGACTCGCCCGGCAGCCGCGATCGGATCTCGCGCAGTACCGACAGCCCGCCCACGCCGGAATCGAATACCCCGATGGGCGCATGACTAGCCACTGAGGCCACCACACACCGCGCAGGCCGGGTCGCGCTTGACGCGCAGCTCGCGGATCCGCGAGGAAAACCCGTCGATCAGCAACAGGCGCCCCACCAGCGGCTCGCCGAAGCCGGCCAGCAACTTCAGCGCCTCGAGCGCCTGCAGGCTGCCGACCAGCCCCACCAGCGGCCCGAGCACACCAGCCTCGCTGCAGGTCAACTCCCCTTCGCTGCCATGACCATAGAGGCAGTGGTAGCAGGGACTGAGCTCATCTCGCGGATCGAACACCGAGAGCTGCCCCTCCAGACGGATCGCCGCACCGCTGACCAGCGGTTTGCGCGCCTCCACACACGCCTTGTTGATCGCCTCGCGAATGGAGAAGTTGTCGGTGCAGTCCACCACCAGGTCAACCGCCTGTACCGCGGTCTCCAGCGAGTCGGCATCGAGCCCCGCCCGATGCCCCTGCGTCACCACCTCGGGGTTGAGCGCGGTAAGTCGTGCGATAGCCGAATCGACCTTGGACAGACCGACCGACTCGGTGTCATGGGCGATCTGCCGCTGCAAATTGGTCAGATCGACCTGATCGAAATCGGCCAGATGCAGTTCGCCGACACCGGCGGCGGCGAGGTATAGCGCGACCGGCGAGCCCAACCCCCCAAGCCCCACGATCAGCACGCGGCTGCCCTTGAGCTTGAGCTGCCCCTCGATATCGACCTGCTTGAGCAGGATCTGCCGGCTGTAGCGCAGCAGTTCGTCGTCAGTGAGCATCGCCACCCTCCTCCGGGACAGGCAGGTTAGAGGCCAGCCGCCCGAGGCTGACCCGTGGATTGCCGCCCAGATCCGTGCGGCTGCGGACCTGGACGAACCCCTGCGCGATCAGCAGCGCCCGCACCGCGTCGGCCTGATCGTAGCCGTGCTCGAGCAGCAGCCAGCCGTCGGCCTCCAGGTGCTGCGGCGCCTGATCGATGATCAGGCGAATATCGTCCAAACCATCGTCACCGGCCACGAGCGCGCTGCGCGGCTCGAAGCGCACATCGCCCTGGGTCAGATGGGGATCGCTTGAAGGAATGTAAGGGGGGTTGCTGACGATCAGCGCGAAACGCGCATCCGCCAGACCGACGAACCAGTCACTCGCCATGAAGCTCGCGTTGCGCACGCCAAGCCGCTGGCGATTGCGCTCGGCCAACGCCACCGCCGCCTCGATCCGGTCGACGCCCAGCACCCGCCAGGCGGGACGCTCGATCGCAAGAGCCAACGCAATAGCGCCGGTTCCGCTCCCCAGATCCAGCACCCGGGCGGTCACAGACGCGGGCAGCACATCAAGGGCGGTTTCCACCAGCAGTTCGGTATCCGGGCGGGGAATCAGGGTATCCGGCGCGACTTCCAGATCCAGGCTCCAGAAGCCCTGCCGGCCAAGGATGTAGGCGACCGGCTCGCCCTGCCGCCGACGCGCCAGGCTGGCCGCGAAACGCTCGGCCGCCTCGGCCGGCACTTCGCGTTCCGGCCAGGTACGCAGATAGCTCAAGGGTTTGTCGAGTGCAGCGGCCAGCAGCCATTCGCTGTCCACCCGAGGACTCGGCGAATCGGGCAGGTCGGCGTTTTTCAGCAGTGCGGCAATGGTGGGCAGTAGCATCTGGGATCCGGCAGGCAGAACATCCATGGCGGCAAAATTATCGGCCACCGTCTCGGCGGTGGCACGCATCAATCGCCCAGCGCGGCCAACTGATCGGCCTGGTACTCGAGCAGCAGCGGCTCGATCACCTGCTCGACCGCGCCCCCGACCACCTCGTTGAGCGAATACAGGGTCAGGTTGATGCGGTGATCGGTCACCCGCCCCTGGGGAAAGTTGTAGGTGCGGATTCGCTCGGAGCGATCACCCGACCCCACCAGCAGCTTGCGCGTGTCGGAAATCTCCTTGTGCGCGGCGGCGTCCTGCTGGTCCTGCAGCTTGGCCGCCAGCCAGGCCATGGCCTTGGCGCGGTTCTTGTGCTGCGAGCGTTCCTCCTGGCACTCCACCACGATGCCGGTGGGCAGGTGCGTGATGCGGATCGCCGAATCCGTCTTGTTCACGTGCTGGCCGCCCGCACCGGAAGAGCGGTAGGTGTCGACGCGCAAGTCGGCGGGGTTGATCTCGATGGCCGTCTGCTCGTCCGGCTCTGGCAACACCGCGACGGTGCAGGCCGAGGTGTGGATACGGCCCTGGGACTCGGTTTCCGGTACGCGCTGAACGCGGTGGGCGCCGGATTCGAACTTGAGCTTGGCGTAGACGTTGTCGCCTTCCACCCGTGCGATCACTTCCTTGTAGCCGCCATGCTCGCCGAGGCTTTCGGACAGGATCTCGACACGCCAGCCCTGACGCTCGGCGTAGCGCGAATACATGCGGAACAGATCCCCGGAGAAGATCGCCGCCTCGTCGCCACCCGTGCCGGCACGAATCTCGAGAAACACGTTGCGTCCGTCGTTTGGATCCCTGGGCAGCAGCATCCGTTGCAAGTCCTGCTCGAGCCGCGCCAGGTGCTCACGTGCCTGCTCGACTTCTTCGGCAGCCATTTCCCGCAGGTCGGGGTCGCTGTCCTTGAGCAGCGCCTGGGCACCTTCCAGATCGCTCTCCACCTTGCGCAATTCGCGGTAGGCACCGATGACCGGCTCGACCTCGGCGTATTCCTTGGAATAACTGCGAAATTTGTTCTGGTCGCTGATCACTTCGGCATCGCCGAGCAGCGCCGTCAGTTCCTCGAAACGATCCTGCAGGGTGTCGAGCTTGTTGAGCAGCGAGGCTTTCATCATTTGTCCGGGCTCTCGTTGAGAGCGAAGAGTTCCTGCGCCATGGTCAGGGCCTCGATACGGCCTTCGGCAGAAAGTTTTTTCAGCTGCACGCTGGGTGCATGCAGCAGTTTGTTGGTGAGTCCGCGGGCAAGCGCCGCCAGCACGTCATCGGCGGACGCGCCGTTGGCCAGCAGTCGCTGCGCGCGGGAAAGCTCTTCATCGCGAATACGCTCGGCCTGCTGACGATAGGCCTTGAGCACGTCCACCGCGGCCAGCTCGCGCAGCCGCAGCATAAAGTCTTCGGTGCCAGCGGCCACCAGCTCTTCGGCGGCCATCGCGGCGCCCTGGCGACTTTTGAGGTTTTCGGCGACGACCTCATGCAGGTCGTCGACCGTATAGAGGTAGACGTCGTCCAGCTCGCCAACCTGCGGCTCTATGTCGCGCGGCACCGCAATGTCGACCATGAACATCGGCTTGTGTTTACGGCGTTTGAGTGCCTGTTCGACAGCACCCTTGCCGAGAATCGGCAGCTGGCTGGCCGTGGAGCTGATGACGATGTCGCTATTGGCCAGCTCGTCCGGAATGTCGGCGAGCAGGATCGCATGAGCACCGAACTGCTCGGCCAATGCACTGGCGCGCTCCAGCGTACGGTTGGCGACGACGATGCGCTTGACGCCCTGCTCGTGCAGGTGCCGGGCAACCAGGGTAATGGTCTCGCCCGCGCCGATCAGCAGCGCCTGGCTGCGGTCGAGGTTGCTGAAGATCTGTCGCGCCAGGCTGACCGCGGCAAAGGCCACGGAGACCGGGTTCTCACCGATGGCCGTATCGGTCCGCACCGTCTTGGCCGTGCTGAACGTGGCCTGGAACAACCGCCCAAGCAATGGTCCGACGCTGCCCGCTTCCCGCGCCACGGCATAGGCGGACTTCATCTGCCCGAGGATCTGCGGCTCGCCGAGAACCATCGAGTCGAGCCCGGCGGCGACGCGCATCATATGCCGCACCGCTTCGTCGTCCGTGTGCACGTAGGCGCAGGCCTTGAGATCGTCCAGGTCGAGGCGGTGATAGCTGGCCAGCCAGGCCAGCACGGCGTCGGCCTCCACCTGATCCTGCTCCAGGTAGAGCTCGCTGCGGTTGCAGGTCGACAGGATCGCCGCTTCGCGAGTAGCCGTAACCCGGCACAACTGCTGCAGAGCTTCAACGGTCTGCTCGGGTGTGAAAGCCACGCGCTCACGGACGTCCACCGAGGCGGTCTTGTGGTTGATGCCAAGCGCGATGAAGGGCATGCAGGGTCGCTGACTAAAAAACGGAGCCCGCAATTGTCCTACTTCGCCTGATCCAGAACAACCACCGCCGCCAATTGTCCCAGCTGCTGTTGAACCCAGCCGACCACCTCGCCAGGGCCGCCCCATGTGCTTGCCCCATGGCTTGTGTCATCATGCCGCGAACGCAGAGCAGCCGTACCCATACCTATGAAAAAACACTTCGCCCTCACCGCCATGCTGCTTCTCGGTGGCTGCCAGACCTTCGCGCCGCCTGCCTCCGACAGCACCGCACCGGCAGAGGGCGCAGCACTCGAATCGCCAAAAGTCGAGCCCGCCCACTACGGCACCTTCAGCCGCGAATCGCTCTATGCATTGCTGGTCGCCGAACTCGCCGGGCAGCGCAATCGCTTCGACATCGCTCTGGGCAACTACGTCCAGCAAGCCAACGCCACCCAGGATCCCGGCGTGGCCGAGCGAGGCTTTCGCATCGCCGAGTACCTCGGCGCCGAGCAGGCCGCCCTCGACACAGCGCTGATCTGGGCCCGTAACACCGATAGCCTCGACGCCCAGCGCGCCGCCGCGATCCAGCTGGCACGTGCCGGCCGCTATGAAGAATCGCTGGAGTTCATGGAAAAGGTGCTCCAGGGGCAAGGCGATACGCATTTCGACTTCCTCGCGCTTTCGGCCGCCGAGACCGACCCGGACACCCGCGCCGGGCTGCTGCAGAGTTTCGACCAGTTGCTGGTCCGCAATCCCGGCAATCCGCAACTGTTGTTCGGCAAGGCGGTGCTGCTGCAGCAGGACGGCAAAGCCGAAGAAGCGCTCCAACTGCTCGAATCCCAGCAGGCAGACAAGCAGCAGGTGCCTTCTATCCTCTTGCGCGCCAGGCTTCTGCATGTGCTCGATCGCGGCAAGGAAGCCCTGCCGCTGCTCGAGCGCAGCCTGCGCCTGCACCCGGAAGACAAACGCCTGCGCCTGACTTACGCGCGGATGCTGGTCGAACACGAACGCCTCGACCAGGCGATGGGCGAATTCGCCACCCTGGTCCAACAGTACCCAGGCGACGACGACTTGCGCTTTTCCATGGCCCTGGTGTGCCTGGAAGCCGAAGCCTGGCGCGAGGCGATCGTCTATCTGGAAGAGCTGATCATGCGCGGCAGCCATGTGGACGCGGCCTATTTCAATCTCGGCCGCGCTCGCCAGGCACTGGGCGAGACCGACGAAGCGCTTGCCGCTTTCGCCGAAGTCGGGCCGGGTAACGACTACCTGCCCGCAAAACTGTTCCAGACCCAGCTGCTGTTCCAGAACGGTCGCGACGCGCAAGCCACCCAGCTTCTAGCCGAGGCCCGTAACGAGCAACCCGACTACGCCATCCAGCTGTACCTGATCGAAATGGAGGCGCTGTCGGGCGCGCAGCGTAACGATCAGGCCTGGCAGGTGATGAGCGAAGCGGTACACCAGTTTCCCGATGACCTGAACCTGCTCTACACCCGCGCGATGCTGGCCGAGAAGCGTGGGGACTTGGCGGCCCTGGAAAAGGACCTGCGTTTCATCATCGAGCGCGATCCGGAAAACGCCACTGCACTCAATGCGCTGGGCTATACGCTGACCGACCGCACCAGTCGCCACGAAGAAGCCAAGGTGTTGATCGAACAGGCGCTGGCGCTCAAACCCGACGACCCGGCGATCCTCGACAGCCTCGGCTGGGTGAACTTTCGACTGGGCAATTACGCCGAAGCCGAGCGCCTGCTGCGTCACGCGCTGGAGCTGTTCCCCGATCATGAAGTGGCCGCACACCTCGGCGAGGTGCTCTGGGCCCAGGGCAAGCAACGCGAGGCACGTCGCGTGTGGGCCGATGCCCTGAAACAGCAACCCGACAGCGAGATCCTGCGGGACACGCTGCAGCGCCTGACCGGCTCGGAGAAACCCTGACAGATGACCGTTTTGCGTAATTACCTGCTTATCGGACTGATCGCCCTGCTCGCTGGCTGCGCCGGCATCACGCCGCACGAATCGGTGGAAGGGCCCGGCAACGCAGCCGCCTGGAGCGATCACAAAAGCCGGATCGCCTCGCTCGACGGCTGGCAGATCAGCGGCAAGGTCGGCATCCGCGCCCCGCGGGATTCGGGCAGCGGCACCCTGTTCTGGCTGCAGCGCCAGGACTATTTCGACATTCGCCTGTCCGGCCCACTCGGGCGCGGAGCGACCCGCCTGACCGGCCGCTCCGACGCTGTGACGCTGGAAGTCGCCGGCCAGGGACGCTTCGAAGCCGACTCTCCCGAGGCGCTACTGGAAGCCCAGCTTGGCTGGCGATTGCCGGTCTCGCATCTGCTCTGGTGGGTACGCGGACTGCCGGCGCCCGACAGCCGCAGCCGTATCGGCCTCGACAGTGACGGCCGACTGGCTCGCCTGGACCAGGACGGCTGGCAGGTCGAGTACCTGAGCTATCTGGAACAGGATGGCTATTCACTGCCTGAGCGAATCCGCCTGCAGGGTCACGACCTGCAGGTGACGCTGGTGATCAAGGACTGGCAACCACGCGAGCTGGGGCGCTGATGCCGACGCTGTCCCTCCCCGCCCCCGCCAAGCTCAACCTGATGCTGCATATCGTCGGCCGCCGCGCCGACGGTTATCACGAGCTGCAGACGCTGTTTCAGTTCCTTGATTACAGCGATGAGCTGCATTTCATCCGACGCGACGACGGCCAGATCCGCCTGCACGGTGAGCTCACCGGTGTCGATCACGAAAGCAACCTAATCGTTCGAGCAGCACGCCTGTTACAGCGCGAAAGCGCCACCCGATATGGCGCCGATATTCGCCTCGAAAAGCGCCTACCCATGGGCGGCGGCCTCGGAGGCGGCAGCTCGGACGCGGCCACGACACTGCTGGGATTGAATCGCCTCTGGAACCTGGACATAAACCCTGAACGCCTAGCCACACTAGGCCTGAGCCTGGGTGCGGACGTCCCGGTGTTTATCCATGGGCGGGCAGCGTTCGCGGAAGGTGTGGGTGAGCGCCTCACCTTCGTCGAGCCCGATGAGCCCTGGTTTCTAGTCGTGGTTCCGCAAGTCTTTGTCAGCACAGCAGAAATTTTCTCTGCGCCGGAGTTGACACGAGATACCCCTCCCATTAAAGTGCGCACCGTTCTCGAGCGGGGCGGTCAGAATGACTGTCAGTCGGTTGTCGAGGAGCGTTACAGCGAAGTACGTAACGCTTTGATCTTGCTAAACAAATTTGTTTCAGCTAGATTAACCGGCACTGGTGGTTGTGTATTTGGGGCCTTCCCCAACGAAGCCGAAGCTGTTAAAGTCGCGGCCCAACTTCCAGCCACCCTGCCAGGTTTCGTAGCCAAGGGTAGCAACATCTCGATGTTGCATCGGAAGCTGCAAAGTCTGTCCTGAGACAGGATGCCGAACGGCATCTACACGATACAGGGGCGTCGCCAAGCGGTAAGGCAGCAGGTTTTGATCCTGCCATGCGTTGGTTCGAATCCAGCCGCCCCTGCCATTTTCTTTCATCAGGTCCACCCTCAGCCGGCAGGTACTGCGCGTGTCCAAGATGATGGTCTTCACGGGGAATGCCAACCCCGATCTGGCCCGGCGTGTCGTACGTCAGCTGCATATCCCTCTCGGTGACGCCTCCGTCGGAAAATTTTCCGATGGCGAGATCAGCGTTGAAATCAACGAAAACGTTCGCGGCAAGGATGTGTTCCTCATCCAGCCTACGTGCGCACCGACCAACGATAACCTGATGGAACTGGTAGTGATGGCCGACGCCTTCCGCCGTTCTTCAGCTACCCGCATCACTGCGGTACTCCCCTACTTCGGTTACGCCCGCCAGGATCGCCGTCCGCGCTCCGCTCGCGTGGCGATCAGCGCGAAAGTCGTCGCTGACATGCTGACCGTAGTGGGTGTCGACCGCGTGCTCACCGTCGACCTCCACGCCGACCAGATCCAGGGTTTCTTCGACATTCCCGTCGATAACATCTATGGCTCTCCGGTTCTGGTGGACGACATCGAAGACCAGCGCTTCGACAACCTGATGATCGTCTCCCCCGATATCGGTGGTGTGGTGCGCGCGCGTGCCGTGGCCAAGACGCTCGGCGTGGATCTCGCGATCATCGACAAGCGCCGGCCGAAGGCCAACCAGTCGGAAGTCATGCACATCATCGGCGACGTTGAAGGCCGTACCTGCGTACTGGTCGACGACATGGTCGACACCGCCGGCACCCTTGGCCATGCGGCCAAGGCGCTGAAGGAGCATGGCGCAGCGAAGGTCTACGCCTATTGCACGCATCCGGTACTGTCGGGCCGCGCTATCGAGAACATCGAAAATTCGGTTCTCGATGAGCTGGTGGTGACCAACACCATTCCGCTGTCGGCCGCCGCGCAGTCCTGCACACGCATTCGCCAACTGGACATCGCGCCAGTGGTGGCTGAAGCGGTTCGCCGCATCAGCAACGAAGAATCGATCAGCGCGATGTTCCGCTAAGGCCTCGCGCCTCAGCTATCACGCCGACGACATACGCCCCGCCACCGTGCGGGGCTTTTTGCCCAACCGCCCGAGCGCTGGTCGCAAGCGCTGCGGGCGTTGTTGTTATTTTGGAGAAACACAATGACCGATTTCACCCTGAATGCCCAAGCGCGTTCCGACCTGGGGAAAGGTGCGAGCCGCCGCCTGCGTCGTAACGCCAGCCTCGTTCCTGCTGTCATCTACGGCGGCGACGAGGCTCCTCAGTCCATCGCTATCCTGGCGAAGGAACTGGCCAAGCTGCTCGAGACCGAGGCTTCCTTCAGCCACGTGATCAGCCTGAACGTCGATGGCACGGCCGAGCCTGTGCTAATCAAGGCACTGCAGCGCCACCCGGCCAAGAGCTTCGTGCTGCACGCCGACTTCATGCGCGTCGTCGAAGGCCACAAGCTGACCGCTACCGTTCCACTGCACTTCATCAACCAGGAATCTTCCGTGGGCGTGAAGCAGCAAGGCGGCGAAGTACTGCACAACATCAACGAAGTCGAAGTCTCCTGCCTGCCGCAAGACCTGCCGGAATTCATCGAAGTCGACTTGGCCAAGGTCGAGATCGGTCAGGTTGTACACATGACCGACATCAAGCTGCCGAAGGGCGTTGAGCTGGTATCGCTGGCGCATGGCAGCGACCTGCCAGTTGCCAACATTCACGCCCCGCGCGTGAGCAAGGAAGACGCACCGAAAGAAGAAGGCGCCGACGAGTAATCCACTCGTTTCAGCCTGAGGAAGGGCCCCCGACGTGACCGCCGTACAACTGATCGTTGGCCTGGGAAATCCAGGCCCGGAATACGACCAGACCCGGCATAACGCGGGGGCCCTTTTCGTTGAGCGACTCGCTGACCGGCAGGGCGCCAGCCTCAGCGTCGATCGCAAGTACTTCGGCCTGGTCGGTAAATTCCGTCATCAGGGCGAAGATGTCCGGCTATTGATTCCCACCACCTTCATGAACCGCAGCGGCCAAGCCGTCGCGGCACTGGCGGGTTTCTTCCGGATACCTCCCGAGGCCATTCTTGTGGCCCACGACGAACTCGACATGCCTCCGGGGGTCGCCAAACTCAAACAGGGCGGCGGACACGGTGGTCACAACGGCCTGCGCGACATCATCGCCAGGCTCGGCAATCAGAACAGCTTTTATCGTCTGCGCCTTGGCATCGGCCATCCCGGCCATGCGAGCCTGGTGTCCGGCTATGTACTGGGCCGCGCGCCCCAGGCCGAACGCGAAATGCTCGACACCGCCATCGGCTTTGCGCTGGACGTCACGCCGGAGATACTTACCGGCGACTGGACCCGGGCGATGCAGCGACTGCATAGCCAGAAGGCCTGAACCTAACTCCGAGGCAACACATCATGGGATTCAACTGCGGCATCGTCGGCCTGCCCAATGTCGGCAAGTCCACCCTGTTCAACGCCCTCACCAAGTCCGGCATCGCTGCGGAGAACTTCCCCTTCTGCACCATTGAGCCGAACAGTGGCATCGTGCCGATGCCGGATCCCCGCCTGCAGGCCCTGGCCGACATCGTCAAGCCAGAGCGCATCCTGCCGACGACCATGGAGTTCGTCGACATCGCCGGCCTCGTCGCGGGCGCATCCAAGGGTGAAGGCCTGGGCAACAAATTCCTGGCCAACATCCGCGAGACCGATGCGATCGCCCATGTGGTGCGCTGCTTCCAGGACGACAACGTCATACACGTGGCCAACAGCGTCGATCCCAAGCGCGACATCGAAATCATCGATCTGGAACTGATCTTCGCCGACCTCGACAGCTGCGAGAAGCAGCTCCAGAAAGTCACGCGCAACGCTAAGGGCGGCGACAAGGAAGCCCTGGCCCAGAAGGCCTTGCTGGAAAAGCTGATCCCCCATTTCACCGAAGGCAAGCCTGCACGCACCCTTATGCGCAGCCTCGGCGATGACGAGAAGCAACTGGTACGCAGCTTCCACCTGCTGACAAGCAAGCCGGTGATGTACATCGCCAACGTGGCCGAAGACGGCTTCGACAACAACCCACTGCTCGACGTGGTCAACGCCATCGCCGCAGCCGAAGGGGCTATAGTGGTGCCGGTGTGCAACAAGATCGAGGCCGAGATCGCCGAGCTCGACGATGGCGAGGAAAAGGACATGTTCCTCGAATCGCTGGGGCTCGAAGAACCGGGCCTGAACCGCGTGATCCGCGCCGGCTACGAACTGCTCAACCTGCAGACCTACTTCACCGCCGGGGTCAAGGAAGTGCGCGCCTGGACGGTGAAGGTTGGCGCCACCGCGCCACAAGCCGCCGGCGTGATCCACACCGACTTCGAGAAAGGCTTCATCCGCGCCGAAGTCGTCGCCTATGACGACTTCATTGCCTACAAGGGCGAGAACGGTGCAAAGGACGCGGGCAAATGGCGCCTGGAAGGCAAGGATTACATCGTCAAGGACGGCGACGTGATGCACTTCCGCTTCAACGTCTAACCACGCGCCTGTCAAAGAAGCCCGGCCATGCGCCGGGCTTTTTCGTTATGCCGTCATCGCCCCTCTCGCCGTCATGCGCTCAAGCGAGGGTTCTGCTCGAGGTAGTCTCGATAGAAATCCAGGCTTGCGAGATTCTTGTCCTTGGCCTCGAACATGATGTCGAACCGGTCGAGAAATTCGCGCGCATAACGATTGGTCCAGCGGTTCCACATGCGCTTGCTGTGGCTGTAGAGATCGCGCTTGCTGACATGCTGCAGGAGCGCAGGCATTTCCAGCTTGTCGTCTGCGCTGAAACCGACCTCCATCAGGCTTTCCGGCGGTTGCGAGTAGTGCATGGTCGGCCGCACGCCACGCCAGCTTTCGAGGATCCGGTCGATTCGCGGATCGTTCGGATCGATATAGCGCTCCTCGTTGATCCAGCAATGATGGATGTCGAGCACCACAGGCGCGAGATCTGCCAGTGCCAGACAATCATCAACGCCGTAGGTCCTCTCCTCGTTTTCGAAAGTGATGCAATGGCGCGCCTCCTGCGACAGTCGAGGCCACAGCACCCGAATGCCCTCCCCGCCCAGCCGGCCGGCGATATGCACGTTGCACTTGAAGTCCTGAAACTGCCGCCCATAGCCCATCATGCGAATCATGTCGGCGTGGTATTCGAATTCGGCCAGGCTGTTCTCCACCACCTGCGGCTTGTCCGAGCCGAGTACGCAGTACTGCCCCGGATGCATCGACAACCGAATGCCATGCGTGCGGGCGCGCTCCCCGATGCGAGCGAAGCGCTCCTCGAGTAGCGCCCGTACTTCGGCACATCGGTAAAACTCGCTGACCTGCGCGTGACTGTAGAACGGTAGAAGATCGCTACTCAATCGGAGCATTCGCAACGGAGCAGGCAGGGTGGCGACGTAATCGAGCAACCGTAATTGCGCGTCCAGATTGTGGGCGATGATGCTGTGGAGCTTCTCCTGCGCCTGATCCTGCGAGACGCTGTTGAGCCAGCGCAGGGTCGTCGAGCGGGGATTGAAGGTGCGCTCGATGCTTTCCAGCTCCTTGAGCGACTCGCTATGGCCGGGATGCCGGTACATGCAGGCAAAACCAAGTTTGTACATCTTGAGCTCCGCTCGGGCGGCGCAAGCTTTCGGCCTGCGCGAGAAGGTCTAGACGTTAGTGCCCGTTTAGCCGTCAGCGTGCCGCTGGACCGACGAAGCGTGTGTCGCTTACCAGGACATGGGCTGGTCCACCTGACGCTGATTGCGGCTCAGCACGCCGAAATCTTGCGCCAGACGCGCGCTCGCCCCGCCGGGGACCAGATCGCCGCGAACATGGCCTCGACTTTCACCAGGATCGAGTTCGAACAGCAGCTCGTGCTGACCAGGCCGCTGCAGCCGTAGGCGCACTGGCAGTTCAGCGCCGCAGTCGAGACTGAACTCGGCGCTGCCGAACGCCACGGGCGGAAACGCCCACGAGGCCTCGTCAGCTTGTAGAGCGCCACTGGAGCTCTGACATCCGCTGCGGTCACCCTTCAATTGCATGTCGCCACCGAAGCGAGCCTGGAGCAGTCCCAGCTCACCGCCCTGCATCCACTGCAGGTCGCCTCCCGTCACGACCGCTCGCCAGCGCCACGGCCAGCCTGAAAGCCGCGCCTGCCAGTCACCCTCGCCGGCTCGCCCGAGCCGTACATCGAGCACGCCGTTGGCGCGCAGTTGCCAGGCCCATGGACCGATCGGCTGGTTGCGCCAGTACAGTCGCTCGGCCGTACCCGCATACAGCGAGCCCTCCACGCCCTGGACACGCATATCGTCAGGCAATACCCGAGGCAGCCACTGCGCCGCCGGCCAAAACAGCAAAAGGCCGAGCAGCATGGCAAGCAGTAGCAGGCACGGCAGAACGAGCCGCGCTAATGCAGAGCGCGGGCGGCTCATTGCCGGACCCCAGGCACAGGCAGGACGCCCAGGCAGTGCGGAAGAAGGGATAACGAAGAACGATCGAAGCCAGCCATCGAGATACGCCTGCAAGTAGCCAGCGCACATGCGCCAAGCCCGCTTGTCTACCTGCTAGCCCGCCCGCGTGCAACCACGACAGGCCATTGCCTCCGCAAAACGGCCGCCGCCCTCTCGCTAAGCGCTTGAAAGCACGTAAAAAAGCGCACCGGCAGGGTTGACAGCACGAACGCGGCCGAGAATAATGCGCGCCACTTGGCTACGTAGCTCAGCTGGTTAGAGCATAGCATTCATAATGCTGGGGTCCGGGGTTCAAGTCCCTGCGTAGCCACCATATTGAAAAGGGGTTCAGCGAAAGCTGAACCCCTTTTTTCTTTGCCTGCGATTCAAGCGCGCCCCTCGATGCGGGCCCCTTCTCGATGACCTGCGCGCCGCGCAGCATCAGCCGTTCGTGCAGGTTCCCAGCCGACCTCTGGGCAGGAACGAACGCCGCTCATCCTCGCCACCCCATCTGGATGCACCCTTTGCGCGGATTGGGTTCAAATGTCGCGCCTTTGAATGTTCCGGAGACGCGCCCATGCTCAGAACGATCGCCCTCGCCCCGCTTCTAATCCTATTGGCGGCCTGCCAGACGGTGGAAACAGTGCCGCCTGCAGCTGCCGACGACGAATACATCTTCGCCTGCGACGGTGCCAGCGCCGGCTGGGCCGATTGCGAAACGCTTGCGCGCAAGGCCTGCCCAAACGGCTACCGGACACTCGATGACGAGCAAAGCACGAGCCGCACCGAGCTGCGTATCCGCTGCACCCCGGACTGAGACGGGACCGGGTCGAACGGCCGTTCACCAGGCAAGAAAAAGCCCGCTCAGGGCGGGCTTAAAACACATCAAGGGAGCTTGGGCTGCTCCTTCAGCCTGGTACCGACTTTACGCCGCAAGGCGTCAAGTTACCGTGAAGGACATGTAAAGAACATGTAAGGAGCCCATGGCATTTAACCAGCATCGCTGGTCGCCTATCGCTCAGGCCCGGTACCGTTAGGCCGCCTCTTGTCGCAACGGCCCTCACCCACATGCGGTCGGTGCGCCAGCGGTGGACGACTGACCCTACACTCCGGCGCGACGCGTTTCATACGCGTCTTTCGCCACCGCCGTTCGCGCAGGTAGGCCGACGGCAGAAACAACGCGTCGTCCAGATAGCGCTTCACCAGGCGACGAGGGTCGCTAAGCATTCGGTGCAGCCACTCCAGACGCATCCGCTGTATCCAGAGAGGTGCACGCTTTAGGGTTCCAGTGGCAAAAGAGATCGAAGCACCGATGCAGAACCCCATTCCAGTGCGCTCGTCCCGGCGAACCAGGCTGGCCAGGATTTCCTGTCGCGGCGCACCGACTGCATAAAACACCAGTTCGGATGGGGTTTCACGGACGAACTTCAGGCAGCGCTCGACGTCTTCAGGGCGGTCGATGAACCCCATCGGCGGGTTGTGGTGGAACAGGCAGATCGATGGATAAAGGATGCGCAGCCGCTCGCACTCCTCATCCGTGGCACCGATGAGCACCAGCCGCAGCCGTTGCTTGTCGGCCCAGCGAAGCAGGTCCAGGGTCAGGTCGCTGCCCGGAATGGTCTGCTTGATAGCGATGCCCAGGCGACGCATCAGCCATTCGAGGATGCGGCTATCGCAGATGCGCAGCCTGGCCCCTGCATAGGCTTTGCGCAGCTCCCCGCTGCGTTGCAGCAACACCAGATGATCGACGTTGGGGGTGACCACGTATGAATAAGGCTTATGAACCGCCTTGGCGATATCGCTCAGCAGAGACGCTTTGCTACCGGTGTAGAAATCCACGCCAAATGCCCAGGCAGTCTCTTGTGACAGCATATCGCCCCCGTTTGAAATGCGAGACCGGTCGGCCCGAACACGGCCAACCACATCGAACAACGGTTCAGAGGCACACACCGGAAAAGGTCTTCAGGGCTGTAATAGCTGATCTAGACCGCCTCGAACACGTAGAGGCATTCTTTCAATGCAGCTGGAATGACACAACCCGCCGGGCGAAAAATGTGAAGAGGTCTTTTTTCTTGGGACTGCAATAGACCGTTCGTCGGCGAGCGACGCGCGCCTAGAAGCGATCGTGATGTCAGCAAGACATGACGCGAGGATGATTCAAGGAAAGGGAAAGCGAAATATATTCATGATGTTACGAAGCGGCTGGAGACTAACCTTGCTGGCAGCCTCCAGGACGCGCATCACTGCACGGCGTGCAATTGACGCACTGCGGGGCTGCGTTGCTGCTTGTAGGCCAGCGCGGCAGCCGGAACCGGAGTGATCCGCCCGGTTTCCAACCAGGTGCGCAGGCGGCTGGCATCGGCGATGTGGGTGTATTTGCCAAAGGCGTCGAGCACCACGAAGGCGACCGGACGGCGGTTCATCACCGTGCGCATGACCAGGCAGTGGCCAGCATCATTGGTGAATCCTGTTTTGGTCACCTCGATCTTCCAGTCCGGCTTGCGCACCAGGCTGTTGGTGTTGCGGAAGCCCAGCGTGTAGTTCGGCTTGGTGAAGGCGACGGTCCGCTCGGGCGTGGCGCTAAGCTGGCTGATCAGAGGGTACTTGCCGGCCGCCTGAAGCAGACGCACCAGATCGCGCGCAGTCGAGACATTGCCCGCGGATAAGCCGGTCGGCTCAACGAAGTGGCTATGACTCATGCCGAGCGCATGCGCCTTGGCGTTCATCGCCTTGATGAAGCCGGGCACCCCGCCGGGATAATGGTGGGCGAGACTGGCCGCCGCGCGGTTCTCCGAGGACATCAGTGCAAGCGACAGCATGTCACGGCGACTGATGACGCTGCCCAGGCGCACCCGCGAATAGACGCCGCGCATTTCGGCGACATCGCTGATCACGATCGGCAGACGTTCGTCCAGCGGCAGGTTGGCGTCGAGGGTCACCATGGCGGTCATCAGTTTGGTCACCGATGCGATCGGCGCGACCGCATCGGGATTACTCGAATAGAGCTCCTTGCCGGTTTCCAGATCCACCAGCATGGCGCTGCCGGCGGCCAGTTCCTGGACAGCGGTGGACGTTCGGCTGGTCGTTGCAGCTGCGCTGGCCGCGCCGAGTGCAAGGGAAGAAAACAGCAGGCAGAGAATTGAATGACGGAGTTTCACGACAGCTCCTGGGCGTGGCGGACAGCGTAGCGCTTTGCTGGCGCAGTGTACGCTTCGGGACGCCATCGGCAACTATCGCGTCTGTAATCACACGAATGTGATGCCCCGCCTTGCCAGAACCGCGCTCATCAGAGGGCCCAACGGGTCAACGAAAAGCCGGGCGCGTTGCCAGCAGAAGACCGGCGAAGATCATCGCCCCGCCCACCCAATGGAAGAACTGCAGCGTTTCGCCGAGCACCAGCCAGCCGAGCAGTGCCGTGAACAGCGGCATCGAATAGCTGGTAATCGCCGCCTTCGCGGCGCCGACCACCCGCACGCCATGGTTCCAGGCCAGATATGCCACCAATGAAGCGCATACCGCCGTATAGGCAACCGCCCCGAGGTTGCTGGCCGTTACCGCAAAGCCGCCCACGCGCGACAGCTCCCACAGGTAGAACGGCAGGATCATCGGCACGCCGAGCAACACCAGCGTGCCCAGCAGCACCAGCGGCGGCAGGCCGAGCGCCGGCGTCCAGCGGCGGATCAGCAGCGTATAAAGCGCCCAGACCACCACTGCCAGCAACATCACCAGATCGCCCGGGTTGAACGCCAGGCCGGCAAGGTTGGCCAAGCTGCCGCGGCTGATCAGGGCGACCAGCCCGGCTGCCGCCACGCCAAGCCCGATCCAGCTGCGCCGCTCGGGCCACTCGCCGAACAGCAGGCCGCCGCCGATGAAGGTCGCCAGCGGCAGGCAGGTATTGACCAGGGTGAGGTTGATGGCCGCCGTGCTCTGGGCAGCGGTATAGAGCAACGAGTTGTAGCTGCTGATACCGAGTGCGGCGAGTACCGAGAGGCGCCAGCCGGCACGGCTGAGCGCAATGCGGTGCTGCCACATAGGTTGCACGACGAAAGGCAGCAGGAGCACCAGCGCCGTGACCCAGCGCCAGAACGACAGGCTCAGCGGCGGAATGTCCTGGTAGAACGCCCGAGCGACCAGGGCATTGCCACCCCAGCATAGACACGCGACGAGCAAGCCGCAGTAGGCGAGAACCAGGCGCGACGGCACGGTCAGGCTTGGCCGAGTGGGCGCAGGCGATATTGCGGCGGCAGTTGCTCGGGACCGCTGACGGTGACGTTGAGGTTCTTCCAGAGGCCGTCCTTGATCCCGTAGATGCAGCCATGCACCTGCAAGGACTGCCCGCGATGCCAGGCATTCTGGACGATGCTGGTGTGGCTGACGTTGGCTACCTGCTGGATCACGTTGAGTTCGCACATCCGGTCCACCTGCTCCTCCTCGGTCGGCAGGCTGGAGATATGCTCACGGTGCTCGTAATACAGGTCGCGGATGGTACGCAGCCAACCGTCGATGAGGCCCAGCTGGCCGTCGCGCATCGAGGCACGAACGCCACCGCAGCCGTAGTGGCCGGTTACCAGGATGTGCTTGACCTTGAGCACGTCGACGGCGAACTGGATGACCGACAAGCAATTCAGGTCGGTATGCAGCACGACGTTGGCGACGTTGCGGTGCACGAACAGATCGCCCGGGAGCAGCCCGACGATCTCGTTGGCCGGCACCCGCGCATCGGAGCAGCCAATCCACAGGTATTCGGGTGTCTGCTGCTTGGCCAGCTTGGCGAAGAATCCGGGATCTTCTTCCTTGATCGCTTCAGCCCAGCGCTTGTTGTTCTCGAACAGCGAATCCAGATCGCTCATCATTTGCCCCTCTGACAGCCGACACGCACCTTACGAATCGATCCCGCCTTTGACAAGCCTGTCGAGAACGGGGTCACACCCCCTTATGACGCGTATGCCTGCGCGCTGAGGTCCTTGGGGCGCGATACGAACGAGCGCAGATCACGCAGGAAGTTATCGCGCCAGGCGTCCAGATCGGCGGCACGGATCGCCCGCATCATGTGCTCGTAGCGGTCCTTGCGTTCCTCGAGCGGCATGCGAAGTGCGCGGTCCAGCGCTTCGGCCATGCCGATGCGGTCGTAGGGGTTGATGATCAGCGCCGAGGTCAGCTCGCGCGCGGCGCCGGCAAAGCGCGACAGCACCAGCACGCCGGGGTCGGCAGGGTTCTGCGCGGCGACGTATTCCTTGGCGACCAGGTTCATCCCATCTCGCAACGGCGTGACGAATCCGATGTTGGCCGCTCGGAACAAGCCCATCAGCACCCGCCGATCATGGCTCTTGTTGAGATAATGCAAGGGCGTCCAGTCGAGGTCCGAAAGGCGGCCGTTCAGGTGCCCGGCCTCGCTTTCCAGCTGCTCGCGGATGCGCTGATAGGTTTTGACGTCCGAACGCGACGTCGGTGCGATCTGGATGAACTCGACGTTACGCCGGTGCTCGGGGAAACGATCGAGAAACTCCTCGTAAGCCAGAAAGCGCTCGAGCAGCCCCTTGGAATAATCCAGCCGGTCGACACTGATGATGGTCTTGCGTGGACCGCCTTCGGTATTGCGGCCCACCGGATGTCGGCGACCTTTATAGGATTCGGCTACCTTGGCGATCTCGTCGGGCACCACGCCGATCGGGTAGACGCCGGCGCGAAAGTTCTGCCCGTAGGCGGTCAGGCTGCCGTCGGATTCGACCAGGCCACGAACCTCGCGCACGATGTAGTCCTGAAACGCCAGCCGGTCGGTTTCAGTCTGGAAGCCGATCAGGTCGTAGTAGCACAACGTCTTGAGCAGTTCGTTGTGCGGCGGGATGGCGGTGAGAATTTCCGGCGCTGGAAACGGGATATGCAGGAAGAAGCCGATGCGGTTGCGAATGCCGAGCATCCGGCAGGCCTCCGCGAACGGGATCAGATGATAGTCGTGGATCCAGATGATGTCGTCAGGCTTGAGCAGCGGCTTGAGCTTTTCGGCCAGCATCACGTTGACGCGGCGATAGCCGTCGTACTCTTCACGACTGTATCGGGCCAGATCGATGCGGTAATGGAAGATCGGCCAGAGCGTCGCGTTGGAAAACCCCCGGTAGTACTGATCGTAATCGCGCTTGTTGAGACCGAGAGTGACGTAATTGATGTTGCCTACCACCTCGCTATGGGTCTGCGGGTTGGCAGAGACCTCACCGCTCCAGCCGAACCAGATCCCGCCAGATTGGCGCAAGGCTTCGTATACGCCTACGGCCAGACCGCCAGCCGCCGGCTTGCCTTCGCGAATGGGCGCGACTCGATTGGAAACCACGACTAAACGGCTCATGACTGTCCTTCACTCTTATTTTTCGTAGAAACGGCACCCGGCGCTTCGGCAGCGCTCAGCAACTCGTTCAACCAGAGGCTGACGGCAGCGACGGAATCGAACCGCTGCCTGGCTAGCGTTTCGCCAGTGCCCACTTTGTATGTATAGCCCCCCAGCTCATCGACCACGGCAAAACCGGCCTCGTCGGTGAGATCGTCGCCAACGAAGACCGGCACACGCCCGTTGAACGGCGCTTCGCGCATCATGTCGCGGATGACTTCGCCCTTGCTCGCACCCTTGGGTTTGAGTTCGAACACGCACTTCCCCGGCTGCAGGCTCAGCACGTCGGCATAGCGCTGGGCAAAATCCTCGGCCAGTTCGCGCACCTGCGGCTCGAGTTCGGGCGCCTGGCGATAGTGCAGGGCAAAGGCGACGCCTTTGTTTTCCAGGCGCAGGCCGGGGTATCTGTCACAGGCCGTAGTCAGCTCCTGCTCGATGCGCTGCAAGGCCTGGGCATCCAGGGCCAGATGATGAAGCGTGCCATCAATGCCGCGACGTTCTGCGCCGTGAACGCCGGCAGCGGGCAGACGCAACGGTGAGAGCAGACGGTCGAGTTCTTCGATACGGCGACCGGAGACGACCGCCACCGGCACACCAAGGGTCTGCAATTGCTCGATCGAGCGCAGAGTCACAGGTGGGATGAACACTTGTTCCGGACGGGGCTGAATTTCGGCCAGCGTTCCGTCGACATCGAAGAAGAAAGCGCAGTGCCGGAGATCCAGCGGGGATGAATCCTGTTGAGTAGTCATGCCTTTCAGACTGCCGATCGGCTCCGGTGGTTCGCCTTTTTTGCACAGCCGGCGACGCTGACGTACTTGTCCGGCTCGCCGTCGCATCGCCTGAATCTTTCGCTGGCTGCTCGGGTCACACCTGCAAGACCACTGTTTCCAGCAGGAGGATTCCATGAACGACAAACCCTACACGCCTACCGAAATCGATGATACCGAAGATCGCATGGGCTCGATGGAGCTGCTTGACTTCGACCAGCGCAAGGACGACCGGGTCGGGCGCATCGGTGATGAAGTACCTGCCCAGGAGGTCGAGAACACCTTTCCGCCCGAGCGTGAGGCCGAAGCCGGGATGACTGTCGGTGAGGTGCCGTCCGGCGAGACGACGATGGATGACCTGTCGCCTGAAACCCAGATCCCCGACGACGGCTCGCGCTCGCCGAACGAGAAAGGCCACGGGCTTCCCACCGACCAGGACCTTTCCGTGGTCAGCGAGCACAGCATTGGCGCCGACACCGGGCTCGATGAGGCCGAAGAAGGACGCCGTCACCCTCTGGACGGCAAGCCCTGGGATGGGCCGGCCGACGGCGACGAGGACACTGGCGTCAGCGAGGGCAACGCGGTACTCAGCAACGACGAGGACGTGCTCTCGGACGAAGAACTCGAAGGCGACGCGCCCCTCGACTCGGGGCGCGACAAGGCACCGGGACGCTGATCAATCCAGCAGCGTGCAGGCCATCACCAGCGCATCTTCGCGCCCGCCGGCGGCCGGGTAATAACCGCGCCGCCGGCCGATCTCGTTGAATCCGTAGCGCTCGTAGAGCCGGTAGGCCGGCAGGTTGCTGGCACGCACCTCGAGAAAGCACTCGCGGGCCTCGCACTCCCGAGCACGCAACATCAGGTGTTCGAGAAGGCGAAGCCCCAGCCCACGCCCCTGGCTTTGCGGCTTGACCGTGATGTTGAGCAGATGCGCTTCGTCGAGGATTACGTTGATCACGCCGTGGCCGACCTGCTGTTGCCCCTCGAACATCACCCAGCATTCGTAGGAGCTGAGGCTGTCGGTAAATATGCCGCGGGTCCAGGGATGGCTGAACGCCGCGAACTCGATCTTCAGTACTTCATCGATATCCGCCTCGGTCATCCGGCGGAAACTTACCGCATCGCTCATGTCTGCTCGTTCCAACGGGCCTTGCTGCGGCGCAACGCCTTCCACAACTCCGCCTTGCGCTCGGGTTCTTCCATCATCTGTTCGAGGCCCGGCATGGCGAACGCGGCGCCGATGCCCTCGACATTCAGCTCACGATTGCAGGCATCCGCCTCGACTTCGCCAGCGAAACGCAGCGCAGGCAGGCCGACCAGCCAAAGGCAGGCACAGCGGGCCTCTTCGAGCTCCACCGCGACCACGCCCTGAACGTAGTCACGTGCGGCCTGGGCGCCCTGGTCGAGGTTGCCGCCGTGCAGCAGCGGCCAGCGGATCGGCTCGCCGTCACCGACCTGGGTGGGGCTGTCTGGCAGCCCGGCTGCACGCAGCAAATCCTTGAGCAGCAGATAGGCCGGGTCGCGGCTGGCAAAGGGCTCGCCAGTGGGCAACTCGACCAGCAAGAGACAACTGCCGGCGCGCAGCAGTTGCAGCGCAAAGCGCGGCGGCGGGGCAACCGGCGCAGGCTCGCTGGTTACCGGTATCGCGTCGTCGACCACTGCGGGCTTCGGCTCCGGCAGCGAGACGCGCGGGCGCGGCATCTCGACCCTTTTCTGAGGCGGTGATGCTGGCTGCGGGTCGACCTCAGGTTCCGGCGTCGACAACGTCAGCTCGGGCTCAGGCTCGGCCTGCAACAAATATGGACGCGAAGGCGCGGCAAATGGCAGCTCCACCCGTGGTAGCCAGCTATCCACCTGCATCGCATCGAGAAAGGCGCGGCGCCGCGCTTCGGCGATCAAACCGCAGCCGCCTGTGGATGTGCCTTGGCGTTGACCTGCATGAGATTGAGCGCATTCAAGTAGGCCTTGACCGAGGCGACGATGATGTCGGTGTCCGCACCGTTGCCATTGACGATGCGCCCGCCCTTCTCCAGCCGTACCGTGACCTCGCCCTGGGAGTCGGTGCCCTCGGTTATGGCATTGACCGAATACAACTGCAGCGTCGCGGACGACGCGGCGATCGACTCTATTGCCTTGAAGGCAGCATCCACCGGCCCCGAACCCTGCGCGATGGCCCTGCGCACCTGACCGGCCACGCCCAGCATCAGCTGCACCCTGGGCACGCTGCCCGTCTTGCTCGTCACCTCAAGGCTGATCAGATTGAAATGCTCGGGCGCATCGTTCCCCAGCGTATCGGAGACCAGCGCCTGCAGGTCCTCGTCGAAGACCTCATGCTTCTTGTCGGCCAGCGCCTTGAACCGCGCGAAGGCAGCATTGAGCTCCGCGTCGCCGGCAAGGGAGATGCCCAACTCATCGAGGCGGGTGCGAAAGGCGTTGCGCCCGGACAACTTGCCCAGTGACAGCCTGTTGGCGTGCCAGCCGACCGACTGCGCGGACATGATTTCGTAGGTTTCGCGGTGCTTGAGTACGCCGTCCTGATGGATACCGGACTCATGGGCGAAGGCGTTGGCGCCGACGATGGCCTTGTTCGGCTGCACCGCAAAGCCGGTGATGCCGGAGACCAGACGCGACGCGCTGAGAATCTGCTCAGTCTTGATGCCGGTGTGCACGCCGAGCAGGTCCTGACGCGTACGGATCGCCATCACGATCTCTTCCAGCGCGGCGTTACCGGCCCGCTCGCCCAACCCGTTTAGAGTGCATTCGACCTGTCGCGCACCCGCGACCACGGCAGCCAGCGAGTTGGCGACGGCAAGCCCGAGGTCGTTGTGACAATGCACCGAGAACACCGCCTTATCGGCGTTGGCGATGCGCGCGAGCAGCTCACCGATCAGGGCGCCGTACTCGTGCGGCACGGCATAGCCGACCGTATCGGGAATGTTGATGGTGCGCGCACCGGCGTCGATCGCCGCCTCGATGATACGGCAAAGGAAGTCTATCTCCGAGCGCCCGGCATCTTCGCAGGAGAACTCGACGTCGCTGCACAGGTTGCGCGCCTTCTTCACCGCCCGCACCGCCTGCTCGACCACCGCATCGGGCTGCATGCGCAGTTTGTACTGCATGTGGATGGGGCTGGTGGCGATGAAAGTGTGTATGCGCCCGGAATTGGCCCCGGCCAGCGCCTCGGCGGCGCGTTCGATATCGGCGTCGACCGCGCGCGACAGACTGCACACGGTGCTGTCCTTGATAGCATCGGCGATCGTCTTGACCGCGGCGAAGTCACCGGGACTCGCAACCGCGAAGCCCGCCTCGATGACATCCACCTTCAGCCGCTCGAGGGCCTTGGCGATGCGCAGCTTCTCTTCACCGGTCATCGACGCGCCGGGGCTCTGCTCGCCGTCGCGCAGGGTGGTATCGAAAATGATGACGCGGTCGTTGTGGCCCATGATGCTCTCCTCTCGCCTGACGCAGATACGCCAGGATCAGCTGCGGCGTGTCGCCGTGATGCCGGTGCAGCAGTGACCCGAATTGTCGCCGGAAACCCGCTGGCGGCGAAAGCCTAGCCAGCGCCGAATGTGCCGATCGGTAATAGGCTTCAGGCGTTGCAGCCCTGGCGGAACAGCCCGATCAAATGGTCGGCAATGGCGGCCCTGAGCGTATCCATCTGCGCCTGTGAGCAGCGGCGCAAGCGCTTGAGGTTCAGCCGATGCAGATGCAGTGACGGCACCCGCGACTCGTATTCGCGCAGGTCGCCCTTGATGAGGACCGGCAGGAACTGCTCATCGCGCACCTGGTAGCGCTGGATCAGCAGACGGAGCCCGTCGAGAAAGGGCATCTCGCGGGACGGGGCGAGGCGATGCTCACCGGGAATCTTCAGAAAAAGGCCAGCGCCTCCGACCGTCTCGCCAGGCATCAATTGGATACCGGTGGGTTCCACCGCGTCGGCAGGAATATCGTGGAAGGTGTCTTGCCAAGCTTGTTCGCTCGGCAGGATGGTGATGCCGCCCTGATTCTCGTCGGGCACTACGAAACTGTAGGTGCCGTAGAGCTTCTCGACATAACTGGAATAGACGCACAGGCGGCTCTCGAAACGCCGCAAAAAGGCGATCGCCTCGTTGCGGTCGGTGATGGCATCGAGATTCCACGCCAGATCGCTCTGATCCTCGAGCTCCTTCCAGCGTGCAGCGGCGTAGGCGGCGGACGTAACGGGCATAAGCGTTCCAGAGTGGCGCTCGTGGCACAACGCAGAAAACGTGCCACGCCTTGCTATGCTGGCGGGCACGGCCGCGGGCTTATGCCGAACAGGATTCGCCGGGAAGATGGCGACAGAAAATGTCACATCCAGTCCGTCTGGCGTCAGCCGATCACCTAAGGCTGAGCCACCGGCCCTTCTGCAGTACAATCGGCGCTTTTGCAAACCGGCCCCTTCGATGATCGAACCCAAGCGCGTCCTGCGCGCCCTAGCCGAACACTGGACGTTGATCGAGCCGCTCTGTGAGCGTTTCGACCAGGGCACCCTGAGTCTGGTTGAACTGCGCCTGCAGCTCGCCGGACAGTTGCCGGAGGGCACGCCTACCGACATCACCGCCCTGCTCGACCAATGGATACGCCTGGACATTCTGGTCCCGGTGGCCAAGAGTCCGAACCGCTTCGAGCTCAACGCCCAGATCCATGATTTCCTGGCCTACCTGCGCCGTGAGCACCGGCTCGGCCTGTGCCTCGAAATAGAAGCCTACCTGCGCCACCTCGAGCGCCTGGCCGGCTACATCCAGGACGCCTTCGAGATTCGCGACGCCCACGACCTGGCCCGCCAGCTGCGGCTGCTGGACATGCGCGTACGCGACGTGTTGAAGAAGCTCGACAACGACGAACAAGCGCTGGTCGGTGTCGCCGATCGGGCCAAGACCAGCGACCGCCAGATTCCGCTGCGCCAGCGTTACGCCGAAGTACTGGCGACCTGGGACGAGTACGTCGAGCCGATGATCCAGCTGGTCGCTGCCGATGGCGCCTTCGAACAGGGCGTGCGACGTGTCGAGCAGGTCCTGCTCAAGCTGCTCGGTGATCAGCAGCGCCTCGGCCAGCTGGTCGACGACGACCTCCTGCTGCGCACCCACGCGCGCATCCTGGAGATGCAGACCACCGCCCAGCTCACCCTGCGCCGAGCCCGCGAATTGCTGCTGCCGCTGCGCGAAGAAGCCCGCCGCCACAACGCGGTGACCCGTGGCGCCGCGCTCGCCTTGTCGGTGATTCGAAAGAAGGGAATCGATGCGGTCCCGCAGGCATCGATGCCGCTGTTCAGCCGCCCGCAGAGTACCTTTCTCGGCAGCGCCGCCCAGGTCGAGGCGTATGTCTATGCCCTGGCTCGCTTCGAACCCAAGCCGGCGCAGTTTCCCAAGGCCACTGCCAGCCGCAGAAGCGGTACGCCGCAGGCGCCGCGAACCGCTCGCGAGATGCTCGACCGCTGCGAGCAGGCGCTGCCCTTGCCGGACCTCATGAACTGGCTACTTGAACAGGAACCCGAAGGCGGCACCGATGAGCTGCTCTACTGGTTCTCGCGCCTGTCGCGTGACGCCCGTTTCCAGCGCGAACGGCTGGAGCGGCGCGAGTACCTGACCCGCGAGCATCGCGTCAGCCTCAGCTCGTTCGCCTTGGTGGCCAACACGAATGGTTGAGCCCTACGCAGGGTGGACAACGCGAAGCTTGTCCGCCTTTGATCGCACCGAACTTTCCGCTGGACGAGGCCTTGCCCTTATCCGCCCAACGATCTTCGAGCAACCTGAATGAACATCGACCTCAAGGAAATGACCCAGCTGGCGCCGATCTTCCGCGAGCTGTTCAAGGGCTATCATCTGTCGCGCAGCGAGCCGGAGTGCTACGCCCAGCTGTCCAACCTGCAGGACCAGTACCGCGCGCTGTTCAAGGCGCTCGGCTTCGAGCTGGTCTGCGATCCGCGCGGCTTCTATTACTTCGTCCCCGAGCAGATGGGCGCCCAGGTGAACAAGACCGCCCAGCGCTTGGCGCTGTTCACTTTCATCCTGGTCGAACACATCGCCGACCAGGGCCGCGACCCGCTGGCCGTGCTCGACGGTGGCACCCTCGGCCGCGACGAGCTGCCGGCCCTGCTCGACAAGTATCGCGACCTGTTCACCCAGGCCGAAGTCAGCACCCAGGAAGAGCTCGAAGAAAAGATCATCCGACGCTTGCTGCAGCTGGGGTTCGCCGAGGACAGCAACGGCGTCTATCGCTTCCTGCCACCGATGCACCGCTTCCTCGACGTCTGCCTGTCCGTCCAGCAGGACCGCGACCTGGCCGCCAGCCTGCACAGCAGCGATCTAACGCTGCCCGCTCCGATGCTGATCGACGAAGGTAGCGAAGAAGACATCATCCTGCTCGATGAAGACGCCGAGCAATCCGAGGAACAGGCCTTGGCGCGCGCCATCGCCGAAGAACAGGAGCTGCAAGCATGAGCGCCGAACGTTATGGCATCCGCCGCTTCGCCCTGCTCAACACCGCCGGATACAGCCTCGGCATCTTTCCGCTGGAAACACCCCTGTCGGTCTACGGCGCCAACAACCTCGGCAAGAGCGCCTCGATCAACGCATTGCAGTTCCCCATCCTGGCGCGCATGTCCGACATGAGTTTCGGCAAGTACAGCCTGGAACAGTCACGACGCTTCTACTTCGCCACCGACACCAGCTACATCCTGGTCGAGGTCATGCTGCCCCATGGCCCCCATGTGATCGGCGTCGCAGGGCGCGGCCCCGGTGGCGGTTTCGGCCACCAGTTCTTCGCCTATGCCGGCTCTCTGGACCTGACGCACTATCAGGACAACGGGACCTGCCTGCGTCAGCGCGAGCTGTTCAAGAATCTCGGCCAGGCCGGCATCACCGCCTATGAACTCAAGCCCGACGAACTGCGCCGCTTGCTCGTCGGCGGCCATACCTCGATTCCGTTGGACCTGACCCTGATCCCGTTGCGTTCGACCAGCGAGCAGAGCCTCAAGACCTTCCGCGCGCTGTTCATCAACCTGCTGCACATGCGCGAGATCACCGCGGCCAAGCTCAAACAGCTGTTTCTCGACGCCTTCGAGCACAGCCTGCGCTCAGGCAGCGTCGATTACATCGCCGCCACCGAAGAGGCCTTCCGCGACGTGCGCCGCATGGAAGGCGACTACCAGGCCCTGGTGACCGCCGGCCCGCTGATCGAAGCCCTGGCCGCAGGCGTCGCCCAGCGTGAAGTCCTGCGCGGCAAGCTGCACCGCCTATCCCCGCTGCTCGACTCGCTGCTTGGCACCTGGCAGGACTACGCCGATGCGCGCCGCGAGGAGCTGGTCATCCAGGCAGAGCACTATCGGCGCGAACAAGACGGCCTGCAAAGCGAACAGCGCGGCGGCACCGCAGAGCTGATGCGCCTGGAGCGCGAAATCAGCGACACCCAGCGCTGGCTAGGTGAGCTGGCCGTGTTGAAGAACCGCTTCGCCCTGGTCGACGACGTCAAGGTGCTCGAAGCCGGCCTGCTCGCAGCCAAGGACGCCCACGACGAACTCGCCGGCGCCCTGGCACAGTCGCGCCAGTTCACCAGCGAAGACCTTGGCGAGCGGGTGCGCGATCTGGAGCAGCGCCTTAAGTCGGTCCGCCAGCAGCTCGATCACGCCGACAACAACAGCTATTCACGCCTGCGCGAAGAGTTTTCCCAGGCGGACGTCGATCGTCTCATGCGCCTGTTCAACGGCCAGCTATTCAGCCTGCCGCTCGGCGCTAACGGTATCGCGCTGGACGACGACGAGCGCTGGGTAAAGTCTCTCGAAGCCATTCTCGACGGCTTCAAGGGCGAGCGTTTCGAGGTGCCAGGTCTTTCCATCGACCTGTCCCACATCGAGCCGCCTGCGTTGCAGGCGCTGGCCGACCGTGCCGCTTTGCGCGACCAGCGCGACCGCCTGGAGCGCGAACTCAAGCAACTTCGGGCGCAACAGGCCGTCGTCGGCGACCGTGCGGCGAGCAAGGCGCAGGCCGAGCAGCTCTACCAGACGGTATTGGATGCCCAGAAGGCCTTGGAAGATTATCGCCGCAGTCAGACGCTGGCGGCCGAGGAGTCGCAGAAGCTCGAGCAGCTAGCGCAGGCGGAGGCCGCGCAGGACGAATACAAGCGCGCCAGCGAGGCCTTCACCGAGCGCGTCCAGCAGCTGTCAGCCAAACTCCAGCTGGTCGGCCGTCAGCTGGCCGACCTCGAAGCCAAGCAGCGCACCCTCGAGGATGCGCTGCGTCGTCGCCAGCTGCTGCCGGCGAACCTGCCGTTCGGCACACCGTTCATGGAGCCGGTCGACGACTCGCTGGACAATCTTCTGCCGCTGCTCAATGACTACCAGGACAGCTGGCAGGCCCTGCAGCGCGTCGACGGGCAGATCGAGGCGCTCTATGCCCAGGTTCGCCTCAAGGGCGTCGCCAAGTTCGACAGCGAGGATGACCCCGAGCGGCGTCTGCAACTGTTAGTGAACGCCTACGCCCACCGTCAGGACGAAGCCCTGACCCTGGCCAAGGCGCGCCGCGCCGCCGTCACCGACATCGCCCGCACGCTGCGCAACATTCGCAGCGACTACGATAACCTGGAACACCAGCTGGCGCTGTTCAACCGCGAGATCAACAAGCGTCAGGTCTCCAACCTCGCCAGCTTCCGCATCGTGCTCGCGCCGAACAAGGAGGCGCTCAAGCACATCGACCAGATCATCCACAGCGCCGGGCAATACGAAGAAGGCGAAACCCTTTCGGTGTTCGACCTGCAGCAGAGCAGCGAGCAGGACAACCGTAACGAGGAAGCCAAGGAATACCTGGCCCGTCTGGTGGCGGCGAACAACAACCAGCTGGGGCTCAAGGACCTGTTCGAGCTGGCGTTCGAAATCACCAAGGTGGGCGGTCAGCCGGTGATTCACACCGACATCGACGGCGCGGCGAGCAACGGCACCACGATGACAATCAAGGCGCTGACCAACATGTACCTGCTGCTGCACCTGATGGACCGCGACCAGGCCGGGCGTATCCGCCTGCCCTATTACCTGGATGAGGCCGCGGACATCGATGAGCGAAACCAGCAGGCATTGATCGAAACCAGCCAGCAGCTGGGTTTCGTGCCGATTCTGGCATCGGTAAAACCGCAGGTGTCGGCCCAGGTAGCTATCGACCTGGAAGCGGGCAGCGGCCCCAACGGCATCTACATCGACGAGGCCGACTGGAAATATATCGCCCGTCGAGAGTCGGAGACCGCGACGACAACACCGTCAGAGGCCGAAACTCAAACCGCCTGAAGAGATAAGCTCGGCGGCAGAACATGGCCTGCTGGGGCAGGTCATGCTGGATGGTGGGACGCGCTCATATCACGCCATGTCCGGCGCTCGCTAAACCGCCCAAACGACGAAGGAGCGATGGGCTGGCAGGTTGCCAACCCATCGCTCCTTCGCTTCATGGCTTGAGCGGTATTTTCGGCGACCAGCTCAGCCACTCGTCGCGCACGCCCTTGAACAGCACAAACGTCTGCCCCGGCAGTGCAGCGTTGCCCATCTGATCGCCTTCGGGCGTCGCAAAGGCGATACCGCCTTCGATCATCGACTCGAGCGAGTCCGTGCGGAACTGGGCGCCCTTGAGCAGACTGATGTCGACGCCGAACCCACTGGTTTCCCAAAAGCGGCTGCCGGTATGCACTAACGGCGCATAGCGCGGCTCGATCAGCAGCCTGATCAGCACGCGGTCACCATTGGGACCTAGCTGGTAATCCAGCACTCGCCCCACCGGTACTTCGCGATAGGTAACCGAATTCCCCGCCTTGATCGACCCGAGACGATCGGCACTGAGCGTCAGTTGCAGCCCCTCGAGCGCCGGTTCCAGCGGAGCCTTGTCCAGGGCGACGAAGTCGTGCTGGCGCGAAGCGCCCCGCTTGCCCGGTTGCAGTTCCAGATAGGGCCCGGTCACCAGCGTCTCCAGGTTGGCGGTACGCATCAGGCCCAGCTCCGGGCGCACCACCCAGAACATCGAGCCGGCGCGCGTGGTCGGCTCGATTGCGGTGGTGATCCGGGCATTGAGCATCACAGCGCTCAGGTCTTCGGTCAGCTCTACCGTCTCGACCCGCCCAACTTCGATGCCCTTGTAGCGAATGGATGTGCCGGACGACAGGCCATCTCCCCGCTCGACCCGGATACGAATTTCCTCACCGAGCTGCATCGCTGCCTCACGATTCTTGTGCAGGCTGTAGCGTTGCACACGTTTTCCCACTGGCGCCTTGGGGTCCGGCGTCTCAAAGGCGATACCCCCGGCCAGAAGGCTTTGCAGCGACTCGCTGCGCACTTCGATGCCCGACAAGCCCCCGGTCAGGGAGATCCCGCTGGCATTCCAGAAACGCGTCGAGTTATTGACCAGGTTCTCGTACGCCGGCTCGATATGCACCCCGACGATGACTTGCTGCAAGTCCCGGGAGAACTGATAGCTCTGCACCGACCCGACCCGAACCTGGCGGTAGAGCACAGGACTACCCACATCCAGCGAACCCAGCTGATCGGTCGCCAGCACGAGGTGCCGGCCCGGCGCGCGTATATCCAGCGGTGGCGCCTTTGTCCTCGCCTGGAATTCGCGCCGCGGTGGAGCGCCCTTCTCGCCCGGCCGAATCTCGATGTAGTTGCCCTTCACCAGCGCCTCGAGGCCGTTGATCCCGGCCAGCGAGATCGAGGGCTTCACCGTCCAGAAGTCGGTGCCCTCGACCAGCGAGTCCTCCATCAACGGGTCCATGGTCAGCTCCGCGGTTGCCTGGGTGAGGTCGCTGTCGACACTCAGCACCTTGAGCGTGCCTACTTGCATGCCCTTGTACATTACCGGCGTACGCCCGGCCTGCAGCCCTTCGAAATCAGCCAGGCGCACCGCGACCTTGATGCCGGTCTGGGCCGCATCGAAATCGTCATACAGGCGAAACGGAAGGCTCGGGTCGGTGGGCGGGCTGTCCTTGCGGTACTCCGGCGTAGCGAAGGCGATGCCACCGGCAACGATGCTGGCCAGGGAATCGGCGTGAACCTTCACGCCGGAAAGGTTCGCATCGACCGTAATTCCGCTGGCGTTCCAAAAGCGCGTGTGCTTGCGGACCAGCGCTGCGTAGGCCGGCTCGATGTAGACCTTGATCTCCACCGTATGCTGATCGTCAGCGAGCACATAGTTCTTCACCTGGCCAACCTGGATCTGCTTGTAGAACACCGGGCTACCGCGGTTGATCGAGCCCAGTCGTTCGGCCTTGAGGGTCAGATGCAGCCCCGGCCGGGCGTCAGACATTGGTGGCTCTTCGGAGAGTGCGGTAAAGCTGCGCGCTTCATCACCGCCGCCCGGTGCGACACCGATGTAATTGCCCGAGACCAAGGTTTCAAGGCCGGTGATGCCGGCGAGCGTCACGCTGGGTCTGACCAGCCAGAAACGGGTGTCCTGCCGCAGATAGTCCTCGGCATCCTTGTCGATTTCGAGGGTCGCGATGACACCTTCCCTCGCTTCGCTACTATCGAGCGTCAACGAGCGCACGGCACCAATGGACATGCCCTTGTAGACGACCTGGGTCTTGCCAACCTCGATGCCTTCTCCACTGTCGAAGATCACCTCGATCAAAATGCCGCGCTGGCTGTACGCCTGCCAGGCGAGCCAGCCGCCAATCAGAAGGGCGATCAAGGGCAGAATCCAGATGGCTGACCAATTGGATGCCGGACGGGTTCGGGCGACTGGAAGGTCAGTCATGGTGCTCTGGAGTCTCCGTGTTGTCCCAGATAAGGCGCGGATCGAACGTCAGCGCAGCGAGCATGGTCAGGATCACCACGCTGGCGAAGGCCACTGCACCGAAACCGGCTTCCACACTGGCCAAACTGCCAAAATTCACCACCGCGACCAGAATCGCGATGACGAAGATGTCGAGCATGGACCAGCGGCCAATCCACTCAATGAAGCGAAACATGAATATCCGCTGTCGCGGCGAAAGTTGCTGATGACGCTGCACTGAAACGAGCAACAGGCCGATGCCGACCAGCTTGAAGGTCGGCACGACAATGCTCGCCACGAACACGACGGCCGCAATGGGCAACATGCCGTGCTGAACGAGGGTAATCACGCCGGACATGATTGTGTCAGGGGTCCCCTGCCCCAGCGAACGCACGGTCATGATGGGAAGCAGGTTGGCCGGTAGATAGAGCAACGCCGCCGTAATCAGCAACGCCCACGTTCGACCAAGGCTGTTTGGGCGACGCGGATGAATGCGTGCGCCGCAGCGCAGACAGCTCTGGTTGTCGGTTTCGGTTTGCCGGTTCAGCTGATGGCATTCATGGCAAAGCAGCAGGCCGGCATCAATGGCGCGCATCGTCACGCACCGACAAGGCTTCCCATATCTGATGGGGAGACATGATGATTTCCAGGAAAATCTGCACCAACAGCAACCCCACGAAGCAGGCCAGACCGACGCCCAAGCTCAGGTCGGCCATGTCGTTCAATTTGATGATCGAGACCAGAATCCCGAGTAGATAGACTTCGAGCATCCCCCATTCACGCAGATGGTGGTAAGCGCGGTAGAGAAACAGCCCACCACGGCGTCCCCGTCCGGACACGATACTCAGTAGCACGGCCAGCTGGCAGAGCAGCTTCATCAGCGGAACAGCCATGCTGCATAGGAACACCACCACCGCGATGCCCTCCATGCCGCTCCGATAAAGGCCGAGCACACCGCTCCATAAGGTCTCGTGGGCGGTACGTCCCATCACGTTCAGGTACATGATCGGAAGGAAATTGGCCGGAACATAAAGCAGCAAGGCGGTAATCACCAAGGCCAGGCTGCGACCGATGAAGCGGTCGCGCTCGGTGCGCAGACCGTAGCCACAGCGCGGGCATTCAGCCTGCTCGCCAACCCTGAGCTCGGCCTTGAGCATCAGCAGATCGCATTCGGGGCACGCCGCCAGCCGCTCCAATGGCTGATCGATCAACGAAACGCTATCGACTGAATCCTTTGGCATTCCTGAACCGGCCTCGCGGGCAAAAGCGCCATTCTAAGGCATAGCATTCGGCGCGTCGCAGGTAGCAGGATTTTTACGAACTCCCTTCCACTCAGCGCATAAAGACAAACCCCCAACCCGATTGCTCGGATTGGGGGTTTGGGATAGAAGCTTGACGATGACCTACTCTCACATGGGGAAACCCCACACTACCATCGGCGATGCGTCGTTTCACTACTGAGTTCGGG
>NZ_JAAMRF010000014.1 GCF_013522725.1 Stutzerimonas azotifigens | reverse complement strand
GCACCCACACGAATTGCTTGATTCAGTTGTTAAAGAGCGTTTCGATCAAGTCTTTCGTCTCAACCGAGGCCGCGCATTCTACAGCAGCCTTTCTTACTGTCAAGCTGTTTTTCGAAAATCTCTTTTCATTTCAACAGCTTATCGCTTTAGCGAGCCGGTGGCTGCTGCAGCGAGGAGGCGAATAATACAGGCTCCAGAAATGGTGTCAACGCCCTTTTGGAAAAAAGACGCATGCAGTTTCGCTGATGCCTACCTGGCTGGCGCCAGTACCGGCTGCGGCCTTCTGTTCTTCTACTATAGGAAGTAGCCAAGGCCCCGCGCCTACAGACGCCTCGGACCGCCCAACCACGATCCGAGCCCCTATCGAAGGACCAACCAGACGAACCATGCCCTACCTGAAAGCTCTCCATCACGTGGCGTTGATCTGTTCCGACTACCCACGATCCAAGCACTTCTATACCCAGCTGCTGGGACTGGAAGTTATCGCCGAGACCTACCGCGCCGAGCGCGACTCCTGGAAACTGGACTTGAAGGTGGGCGACGCCCAGCTCGAGCTGTTCAGCTTTCCCGACGCGCCACCGCGGCCCTCACGACCGGAGGCTCAGGGGCTGCGGCACTTGGCCTTTGCCGTGGATGACCTGGACGCGACCCTCGCGCTATTGAATGCCTGCGGGGTAGAAACCGAAGCAATACGCCTCGACCCACTCACCGGGCGACGCTTCACCTTTTTCGCAGATCCGGATGGCCTGCCGCTGGAGCTCTACGAAAGCTGAGGAGTCGTGCTCCAATCAAAGCCTCGCTGACGACCACACCCGCAGGAGAGATAGCCAATGCAAAAACGTCGCTTCAAACAGGTCGATGTGTTCACCCGCCAACCCTACCTAGGCAACCCCCTGGCCGTCGTGCTCGATGCGGAGGGACTCGACAGTGAACAGATGCAGGCCATCGCCCGCTGGACGAACTTGGCAGAAACCACCTTTGTTCTGCCTCCTACCGATCCGCAGGCCGATTACCGGGTGCGCATCTTCTCCCCGGAAACCGAGTTTCCCTTCGCGGGCCACCCTACGCTCGGTACCTGCCATGCCCTGCTGGAGGCGGGCGTGCTGCCCAGGACCGCGGGCCAGTTTGTGCAAGAGTGTGGCGTCGGCCTGGTCAACGTGGCGAAACTGCCCGACAGCTCGTTGTCCTTTGCCGCACCTCAGGCGGCGCTGCTCCCGCTCGACGAATCCATTCGCAGCGAACTCACCGTTGCCCTTGGCACGGACCAGCTAAGCACCCGGCTCCCCGCCGTGGTGGTGGACATGGGCATCCGCTGGCTGGTGGTGCGAATCGACTCGGCCGGCGCCTGTCTGGCTGTGACGCCCGACCCCACCCGAATGACCGCGCTGAACGAGCGCTGCCAGATCTCCGGCGTTGCACTCTACGGGCCAAGCGCTGAAGGTGAGCCGAGCACCTATGAATTGCGGGCGTTGCTGGCCGAGCAGGGCATGCTGTCCGAGGACCCGGTCACCGGAAGTGCCAATGCCTGTCTCGCCCGGGTTCTGCAAAGCCAGGGTTTTCCTGACCCGGGTACCCAAGAGGGTTACCGCGTGCGCCAGGGCACTGCACTCAAGCGCAACGGCCAGGTGTCCGTGCGTTATCTTGGTCAGACCCCCTGGGTCGGTGGCCACAGCCTGACGCTGGTCGACGGTACGCTCATGGCGTGACATCCACGCCCTCCGGCCTGCGATAACGCAACAGGAGGATCAAAGGGCTCGACGAGTTAACAGTTCGCAGCCTCAACTGGCGCTTGGCGATGACAGGATCACCAACCCCCCGCATCATTGGCATTTCGCCGGCATGCCGACGGACGGCGCTAGAAGAAGGAACTGACCCGCATGCTCCGTACCCCTGCTCATACGATGCTCGATTGCGCAGCGCTCAGCTCGCCCGGTCGAGTCCGGGACCACAACGAAGACGCCATGCTCGATTGCCCGGCACTGGGGTTGTGGGCGATCGCAGATGGCATGGGCGGTCACCAGCGCGGGGAGGTCGCCAGCGCCCTGGCGCTCCAGAAGTTGCAGGAAGAAGTGGCACAGGGGGAAGAGCTCGGGGATGCGATCCACACGGCCAACCAGGCCATTCTGCAGGCCGCGGATGGCGAAGGCATGGGCACCACCCTGGTGGCGGCACAGTTTGACGGTGCCCTGTACCGGATCGCCTGGGTCGGCGATAGCCGCGCCTACCGGGTCAGCGCAAATGCCATCGAAGCGCTCAGCCATGATCACAGCTGGGTGCAGGCGATGATCGATGCGGGGCAGCTCGACGCCGACGCCGCCCGCAATCATCCCCGGCGCAATGTCATTTTCCAGTGCCTGGGACGTGAGGAGTCGCTGGAGGTTGGCGAAGCCAGTGGCACGCTGCAACCGGACGAAGTGCTGTTGCTGTGCAGCGACGGGCTGAGCGGAGAGCTCACCGATGCGCAGATCCATGAACAATGCGTCACCGCCGTCAGCCTGGAGGACATGGTCGTGCAACTGGTGCACAGGGCCAACGAAGCCGGCGGGCGGGACAATATCTCCTGCATCGTGCTGGGACTCGCCATGCCACCGCCGCCGAGCGAGTCCCGTCCCAGGCGTCTGCTCGACAAGCTGCTCAAACCCCTCAAGCAGTAACGGACCGAGCTCAGTCATGACCGAACGGATGCTAGAAATCACCGGCTACCGCGTACACGGCAGGCTCGGCAAGGGCGGGATGGCCGAGGTCTACCTCGCCACCCAGCTTTCGCTGCACCGCGAAGTCGCGGTCAAGGTGCTGCTCGATGCGCAGGACGAGGCGTTCGCCCAGCGCTTCATTCGCGAAGGACATATCGTCGCCTCGCTGCGGCACCCGGCGATCATCACCATCCACGACATCGGCCAACTCGCCGATGGTCGTCATTACCTGGCGATGGAATATGTCGCTGGCGGTGACCTCGCTCGACACAAGGGCGAAGTCTTCGCGCCGCAACAGGCCCTCGAGATCGTTCGGCAGGTGGCTGCGGGCCTTGCGGTCGTGCACGAAAAGGGCCTGGTGCACCGTGACATCAAGCCGGCCAATATCCTCTTTCGCGAAGACGGCAGCGTGGTGATCACCGATTTCGGAGTGGCCAAGGCGCTGGAGCTGGACAACGAGCTGACCCAGTACGGCATCGCCGTCGGCAGTCCTGCCTACAGCAGCCCGGAGCAGGCCCGCTGCGAGCCGCTCGACGCCCGCAGCGACATCTACAGCCTCGGGGTGATCCTGCTGGAGATGCTCACCGGCAACAATCCCTACCGCGGCAACAGCTACACCCAGACCGTACTCAACCATGTGCAGATGCCGGCCCCGGCACTGCCCTCCTCGCTCGCTAGCCTGCAGCCGCTGTTGCAGCGCATGCTGGCCAAGGAGCCGCAGGCGCGCTTCGCCGATTGCCGCGAGCTGCTGATCGCGATCGAAGCGCTGAGCGAGCTGGACCAGGATCTAACCCGCATCGCACCTGCCGTGAAGGTCGCCCCAAGGCCGCCAGCGCAGCGTTCCAAGGCTCGACGACTGCTCGCCGTCACGCTCGCCCTGGTGCTCGCGACCTTCGCAGGGCTCGGCGGCTACCAATGGCACAAGCACACACGCATCGCCGTGCTGCTCGACCACGGCGAGGCCAGACTGGCCGAAAGCCGTCTGCTGTCCCCACCGCTGGACAACGCCGACCATTATTTCCGCCAAGCGCTGTTGCTCGACGCGGACAATGCACAGGCGCAGCAGGGGCTGGCCCGGGTGCTCGAGGCGCGAATCGAGCAGGACCTGGCTTTGGCTGCCCAGCGCCTGTCCGAGGAGCGCCTGCTGCTGCCCGAGGAGGACAGCGCCGTCTATTACTACCGCAAGGTGCTGGGCTGGTCGCCGGACAACCCCACCGCGCTAGCCGGGCTGGCCGAGGTGGTGCAGCGCTACATCGGCCTGACCGAGAGCGCCTATGCACGGCGCGAGTACTCGCTGGCCCATGAATATATTCAGCAGGGCCTGGAAACCTCACCGGACGACGCACGCCTGCTGGCCTTGCGAGACAGCCATCTGCAGCGCATCGCCGAGACCCGCGGGCCAGCCGCTGCACCGCGCACCGCCTCCGCCAGACCGAATGCGCCACGCGCGGCGACCCGCCCCACCGAGCCCGCACCGAATCCGGTGAAGCGCCTGTGGAACAACCTTTTCAACTGAACCTTTTTGCAGCGATACCGCCGAGGTAGACGTCAGTCATGCTCAAGATTCATTTCGTGGACAACCGTCAGGGCCCCGTCTGGCTCGCCGACGAGCGCTTCACCATCGGCCAGGACAGCCGCAACGACCTGGTGATCGACGCCCCTGAGGTCAGCCCGTTCCACGCCGAAATACGCCAGGACCACGGCTTCTATTACCTCACCGACGTCGGTTCGCAGAGCGGCACCTATGTCAACGACGAGAAGATCGGTGCTCGCTTCCAGATCCGCTCCGGTGACCGCGTGCGCCTGGGCGGCGTGGCGCTGGACTTCATCGACCCAGCCAAGGCCGCCTCGAAGACCGGCCCGACACCGCGCTGGCTGCTGCAGGTGATCCAGGGCGAGAATCAGGGGCACAAGTACCATGTGATCGGCTCGATGACCTTTGGCCGCTCGGTAAAGTGCGAGCTCTGCTTCACCGACCCGGAGCTGTCGCGGCGCCACGCCGAGTTCTACCTCAAGGGCGACGTGCTGGAGGTCAAGGATCTGGCATCGGCCAATGGCGTACTGGTCAACCAGCAGAAGGTGACCACTACAGTGCTGCAACCGGGCGACCAGATTCAGCTCGGCTCGGTCATCCTGCTGGTGATCGGCCCGAAGGTGCAGCTGCCGCAGGCGATCGATGAAGACGCGACGGTATTCATGCAGGCGGTCGACCTGCCCAAGCTGGAGAAGCCTGAGAAACCGAAGGCACCGCCACGCGCCCATACGCCCAATCCGCTACGTGCCGCCGCCCAGGGGACCACACAGAGAGACGTCGAGCCCACCGTGGCGGCTCGCGCGGTCAGCCGGCGCTGGCCCATGGTGCTGGCAGGCGCCGTGGTGCTGGTAGCCGTAGCGCTGGTGCTGCCGCAACTGTTGTAAAGGAGGCCTAGCGCCCCAACCAGTCGATGATTTCGACGATCAGCAGAACGCCGCCGCCAAGCGTCAGCAGCACGCCTAGCGCATAACGAAAGGCCTTTGCCGGGCGCAGCCGAACGCGTCGGCCGTCGTCCGGCTGCTCGGCGCCTATCCGTGGCAGGATGGAACCGCCTGCGCCATTCAGGCCATCGCAGCCTGATAGCGGCGTTGCACCTCGGGCCAATTGATCACCTTGTAGAAGGCGCCGATGTATTCCGGACGCCGGTTCTGATAGCGCAGGTAGTAGGCATGCTCCCAGACATCCAGACCGAGGATCGGGGTATTGCCATGCATCAGCGGGCTGTCCTGGTTGCCGGTGCTTTCCACCACCAGGGTCTTTTCCGGCGTCACACTCAGCCATGCCCAGCCGCTGCCGAAACGGGACACCGCCGCCTTGGTGAAGGCTTCCTTGAACGCCTCGAAACCGCCGAGCTGTCGATCGATCGCCTCGGCCAGCTCGGCCTCGGGCACAGCGGGCGGATTGACTGCCATGACGGTCCAGAATAGCGAATGATTGGCATGGCCGCCGCCCTGGTTGATCACCGCCGGATGCAACGATTCGGGCAGCTGATCGAGCATCGTCAGCAACTGCTCGATGGGCACTTCGGCCCACTCGCTGCCCTCCAGCGCCGCGTTGAGGTTGTTGATATAGGTCTGGTGGTGCTTGGTGTGGTGGATCTCCATGGTCTGCGCGTCGATGTGCGGCTCCAGCGCATCGTAGGCGTAGGGCAAAGCGGGCAAGGTGTGGGGCATGTCAGTGGACTCCGTGAAAGGGACCGTTCTGCATCAACACCTGGCGCTGCAACAGCTGCGCCAGTGGGTGGCGACTGCCCTTGAGCAGACGTAGGGTCCGTGGGTAATGACCGTGGCGTGCGATGAAACCCAGCAGCTCTCGATAGCTGTGCCCGCTATGGCGCAGCACCGCCTGACGCAACGCCGGTGACAGGCGCTCGTCGACAAGGCTCTCGAGCAGCCGCTCATGGATGGCGCAGAGGTATTCGGCGCTTTCTTCAGGTTGATTCAAACGCAGGTGGACGTCGGCAAGGTTGTGATGGGAGATCACATAGGCGGCCACCGCCTCGTCCGGATCAGGCCAGCGGTCGAACAGCACTTGAGCGAGGGCCAGTGCCTGCAGGTAATGCTCGCGGGCGTCGACATAGTCGCCTTGGGCGAAATAACGGTTGGCCAGCTCGATGGTGCGTTTCCAGTGCTGCATGATCAATCTCCTGGGCGCATGGCGCGCCAGTGGATGAATGCGTTAGCTACGCGAGTCCGCGTCTATAGATAGGTCCGCGCTAATGCGATTGATTATTAAACTCATGATCAGCAAATACAAGCGCTGCCGTCCCTGCCCGACGAGCTGTCGTGCCGCTGCACGGAATCATCGACGTCCGTAGCATCCAATGCTGAACAGGCGCCGCCTTACGCGGCGCCCCTGTTGCAGGAGAACCTATGAACACGGCATTCATCGGCCTGGATTACATCGTCGAGATCACTCACCCGGACGGCAAAATGGCAGCGGCCGCCGACCAGGTGCGCGAGCGGAGCGTCATCGAAAAGGCCAACCGGGCCCTGACAATCGCACGAAACAAAGGCTGGCTTTCAGTGCTGGTGAAGGTCGGCTTCGAACAGGGTTATCCCAACCACCCAGCCCATTCCCGCCTTTTCGGCAAGGCGCGCGAGGCGGGATTGCTCGAGGCCGGCAGCGCCGGCATGGCGTTCCACCCCGAACTCGATGCGGAACTGGCCGACATGGTGATCGTCAAGCCAAGGGTCAACGCCTTCTACGGCACGGGGCTGGAGCCGGCATTACGCGCGCGGCGGGTCGAGCGGGTGGTGCTGGCCGGCGTCAGCACGGCGATGGCGATCCAGAGCGCGGCCCGTGATGCCCATGATCGCGACTACGAAGTCCTGATTCTCGAGGAAGCCTGCGCGGCTGCCAGCGAGGCCGATCATCGAGACTCGATACGTCTGCTCGACACCGTGGCCAGGGTGGTGACACTCGAAGAGCTCGAAGCGCTGTGACCAGCGTTCGGTCCGCATAGGCATGCACATCCTTTTGTGCTGCCAAGGGATCGTCAAGACCGCGAAGCTGTCGGAGCGCCGCTCGCGGCGCCGAATGCATCACCGCGCGGCCTGCTCCCCCGGAGCTTCGGCCGCGCTCGATGCGGATCAACCCGGCGGGTTGGCCAGGCCTAGCGGCATTGCGCCGAGCTGACCTTCGGTATCCGGCCTCGGTATCCGGGCCAAGGCGAGATAAGCTTCGCGCCAGGCCCGATGAGCTTCGTCGCTCCAGACCAGATAATGCAGACGCGCCAGGCCCTGGGGATCGTCGAGCAGCTTCCAGCGCGCCTCATCGGTACCGTTCGGTCCGGTCGCCAGCACCTTGGCCAGGCGCTTCGCCCGCAACGCTTCTGCCGCTGGCACCGACTTGCCATGTCGACCACGGGCCATCGCGCTGGCCAGGGCGTTGATCCGTGGCTCGACCACCGCGCGCAGGAAGCCATGGCTCAGCGCGTTGCGGTTGTTCAGCTGCAGGTAACGATCGGTAGCCTCGAGTTCGCGTGGCGGTGCGTATTCCTCCGGGATCAGGAACAGCTTGGCGCGCCGGCTGGAGAGCCCTGGACGGGTGCGGCTGGAGAACACCGACACCGGCGCCGAGAGCATCAGCGACACTACGATCGGCGCCAGCCACCAAAGGAACAGCGGATCGAGCCAGGCGACGCCAGCCGTCCAGACCACACCGAGCAGCATCTGCCAGCCGTGACGGGCCAGCGCCTCGCTCCAGGGCGTTGCATCGTCGTCGCGCTTGGGCGAATTCCACTGCACCGACCAACCCAGGAACGCGGCGGTGACGAACACCGTGTGGAAGAGCATCCGCACCGGCGCAAGCAGAACCGAGAACAGGGTTTCGAGCAGCATCGACAGCAGCAGGCGGATACCACCACCATATTCTCGTGCACCCTTGGCCCAGATCAGCACCACGCTGAGCAGCTTGGGCAGGAACAGCAGGGTCAGGGTGGTGGAGAACAGCGCGATGGCCTGTTGCGGATTCCAGCGCGGCCACACCGGGAACAGCTGCCCTGGCTGGAAGAAGTACTGCGGCTCCATCAGCGTGTGGATCGCCAGCAGCGCGGTGGAAAGGATCAGGAAGAGAAACCACAGCGGCGCCGACAGGTAGGACATCACGCCGGTGAGAAACACCGCGCGGTGCACCGGATGCATGCCCTTGACCAGGAACAGGCGGAAGTTCATCAGGTTGCCGTGGCACCAGCGGCGATCGCGCTTGAGCTCATCGAGCAGGTTCGGCGGCAGTTCCTCGTAGCTGCCCGGCAGGTCGTAGGCGATCCACACGCCCCAGCCGGCACGGCGCATCAGCGCGGCCTCGACGAAGTCGTGGGAGAGGATCGCACCGGCGAACGAGCCCTTGCCGGGCAACGGCGCCAGGGCGCAGTGCTCGATGAAGGGTTTGACCCGGATGATCGCGTTGTGGCCCCAGTAATGGGATTCGCCGAGTTGCCAGTAATGCAGGCCTGCAGTGAACAGCGGACCGTAGACGCGCGTCGCGAACTGCTGCATGCGCGCATAGAGCGTGTCCATGCCCGAGGCCTTCGGCGCGGTCTGGATGATCCCGGCGTTCGGGTTGGCTTCCATCAGCTGGACCAAACGGGTCAGGCATTCGCCGCTCATCACGCTGTCGGCGTCGAGCACGACCATATAGCGGTACTCGGCGCCCCAGCGGCGGCAGAAGTCGTCGATGTTGCCGCTCTTGCGCTTGACCCGGCGGCGGCGGCGCCGATAGAAGATGTGCCCGAACCCATTCACCTCGCGACACAGGTCCAGCCAGGCCTTCTGCTCGGCGACGCACTTGTCCGGATCGTTGCTGTCGCTGAGCACGAACACGTCGAAATGCTCGAGCTGGCCGGTGGCCGCCAGCGACTCGTAGGTGGCACGCAGGCCGGCGAACACCCGGGCCACGTCTTCGTTGGCGATGGGCATCACCAACGCGGTGCGCGCCTGCGGATCGATGGGCTCGTCGCCGACGGTATTGGCCGAGATGCTGTAGCGATCACGCCCGCGCAACAGTTGAAGAAAACCCATCAACGCGGTCCAGAAGCCGACCGACACCCAGCAGAACAACAGAGCGAACAGCAGCAGAATGCTGGTCTGCACCGCATAAGGCAGCACTTGCATGACGGTCGTCAGGGCCCCCTGCTGGCGAATCTCATCCAGGTTCAGGTCCATCAGCGCCCAGCCCTGGTAGGGCAGCACCGCCTTCATGTACCAGGTCGCCACGCCAGTCTGGATGAGCATCAGCGCCACCAGGACGAAACGCCGGTACGCCGCGACGGTACGCCAATGCGCTTTCGCGTCGGCTTCGCCTGCAGGTATTTCCTCGGGACGCTTGTGACCGAACAGCTTGCGCCAACCGCGTACCAGTGGGTTGGTCTGCCAAGGATCGGGCACCATCGGCGAGCGCACGATGGGGGGCGTGCTCTTGATGAAGACGCGCCCCTGGTGGTCAGTCATGAGCAGCTGCCCCTGGTCCAGGGCGTCGCCCCAGTCGTCCTGTAGACGCGCCACTGTCGAGCCCAGTACGGCGTCCTCAGCAGCCTCGCCGGGATGCGTCTCGGCGCCAGCCAGGGCACGGTGCAGCGCCTGCAGGTCGCCGCCCTCGGCGGCAACCCGGCTGGCCAGCGCTTGGCGCTGGTCGTCGTTCAACGCGACCTGGGCGAGGTAGAGGCGCGCATTATCCGGTTCGATTGAACTAGTCATGGACGGGTATCTGGTAGCTCCAGGTTTCCGAGAGCGGCTTGTCTTCCTGCATCAGCGCGGCGCGGAGTTCGACCGGCTGCGCGGGATCCTTGATCTTCAACCGCACGGTCAGGCGCCAACCCTCGGTCACCGGGTTGTAGCGGACATTGTTTTCCACCAGTTCGCCGTTGGCATTGACGCTGACTTGCGCGGTTACCGGCGTATCGGCAGGCAGGTTCGCCAGCACGGGGCCTTCGAAATCGACGATGTAGGCCGTGCTGCCGTCGGGCTGGCGGATCAGGTTCGGCTGCTTGACGTCGCCGATCGACAGGCGAGTCTGCTTGACCCAGGCGAGCTGCGGGTCGTGCAGCGCCGGCTCGTCCATGGTGAAGTGCAGCCGATAGGCCAGCTCCAGCGGCTGGCCCTGTGCGGGCAGCTCATCGGGCGTCCAGAAGGCAACGATATTGTCGTTGGTCTCGTCCGGCGTCGGGATCTCCACCAGCTCGACCTTGCCCTTGCCCCAGTCGCCGCGGGTTTCCACCCAGCCGCTCGGGCGCAGGTCGTAGCGGTCGTCGAGGTCTTCGTACTGGCTGAAGTCGTGGCCGCGCTGCATCAGGCCGAATCCTCGCGGGTTCTCGACCGCGAAGGTGCTTACCGCCAGGCGCCTGGGGTTGTTCAGCGGACGCCAGATGCGTTCATCGTTGCCGGCGTGAATGGCCAGGCCGTTGGAATCGTGGATCGCCGGGCGGAAGTTCGGCTGGTTGCTCGGCTGGTTCGGGCCGAACAGGTACATGCTGGTCAGCGGGGCGATACCCAGCTTGGCGACGTTCTCGCGCAGGAAGACCTTGGCCTCGACGTCGAGCGTGCTGTCCTTGCCGGGCGTGACGACCATGCGATAGGCACCAGTGGCGCGGGGCGAGTCGAGCAGCGCATAGATCACCAGGTTGCGGCGATCTGGCGCCGGATGCTCGATCCAGAACTCACTGAAACGGGGAAATTCCTCACCCGACGGCAAGGCGGTGTCGATCGCAAGACCACGCGCCGACAAGCCATAGATCTGTCCCTTGCCAATCACACGGAAGTAGCTCGCGCCCAGCAAGGTCATCAGCTCGTCGTCGCGCTTGTCGGCGGCGTTGAGCGGGTACATGACCTTGAAACCTGCAAAACCCAGGTGTTCGAGCGAAACGGGATCGAGCTGCAGGTTGCCGAAGTCGAAGTAATCCGGTGAGTAATCGATCTCGTCGACGCCCGTGGCGGTGATCTCGTGGATCTTCACCGGCACGTCGAAATGCATGCCCTGGTGATAGAAGAACAGCTGAAAAGGGGTTTTCTCGTCGGCCCAGCGGCCTTTCTCGGTGCGGAAGCGGATCTGCTGATAATCGGCAAATTTCATTTCGCGGAACACGGCGGGCAGATTGCTTTGCGGCGCCACGTAGGGGCGACCGGCCAGTTCCTTCGCCTTGACCTCAACGTCATCCAGGCTGAACGCCCAGGCGCTGGTCGCCACGCTGGTCAACAGGCAGGACAGCAGCCAGACGGCCATCCTGTTGCGCGGTTTTGCTGACATCGACAACCTTTTCACTAACACATCTTGCCCCTTAGTTCGCACAGGAATTCGTCGCTCGACCGGACCCCGGAATGAAGCCAGGTTGGCCAGACAGCATCGATACGAAGAAAACGATTTGTTCTTGTTGCCGCCGGGCTCATTGCATCCAGCGGATCGACCGAGTAGCGGGTCTTGAAACCGGCCTGGTCCTTAGTCAGCGGGGCGTATCTTATCCAGTCGGATGACCGCTGACAGCGGGGGTAGCCCCCCGTTCGATAAAATTTTTTGCCATAAGTTCGGTGCCTGCTCCGACAAGGCTCCAGGCGTTACTAACTAGGCCTTCTACACGCCGGCAAACCGGCACTCGGCAGGCCTTCTGACAAGCTGCCGGCGTTGATTGCAGCACCTCTGCACAGGCGCGTCACGGCCATTCGCAGTAGGCTGGGTGACCGACACAACAGCAGCCAGCGCATCGATGGACATCAAGCAACTGCGGTTCCTCATCGCTCTCGACGAAACCGGTCATTTCCGCGAGGCGGCCCAGCGCTGCCATGTCACCCAACCGACCCTGTCGATGCGGCTGCGCAGCCTGGAAGAGGAACTGGGCCTGCAGCTGGTGCGGCGCGGACAACGTTTCGAGGGGTTCACCGCCGAGGGCGAGCGCATCCTGGCCTGGGCCCGCACGCTGCTCGCTGCGCAAGAGGGGCTGCTCGCCGAAGCGGCGGCCTGTCGCGGGCAGCTGGTGGGCACCTTGCGCCTGGGTGTGGTGCCGCTCGCCGGCTGCGATCCGCTGCGCCTGGTGCAGCAGTTCGCCGAGGCGCATCCGGAGCTGCGCTTCCAGCTGGTGGCGCTGAGCAGCGAAGAAATCCTCGAACGCCTGGCGCGCAACGCGCTGGATCTCGGGCTTTCCTACCTCGACCGCCTCGATCCGGAGCATTTCAGTGCGCTGCCGCTGGGACATACGCGCATGGGATTGCTCCACGACCTTCGCCATTTCACCTTTACCGACGAATCACTGGCCTGGGAGCAGGTCGCCAGCCTGCCGCTCGGCCTGTTGACCGGTGGCATGCACTTTCGCCAATCGATCGACCATGCGCTACGCAGCCGCGGGCTGGTGCTGCAGCCACGCGTGCAGACCGATGCGGTGCATCATCTTCTGCAGGCGGTCAGCCTCGGACTGTGCTGTTCGATCATGCCGCTCGACAGCGGCCTCGACGCCCTGGCCGAACACCTGACCCTGACACCCATCGCCGAGGCCCGCACGCTGGCGCCACTGGGGCTGATCCTGCGTCGTGCGGCGCCCCGTTCGGCGCTGGCCGAAGCCTGCTTCGCCGAGGCCGGCGTGCTGTTACAGGCGCAGGCCCCAGGCTGATCAAACGTCGGCCGATGATCGACCGCATCGATCAGCGCATCGGTACTGGCGATTGGACGCACGCCGGAACGGCGCCCTAGGCTGATGGCATCGAGGTCGCCTCAACGCCAGCGTGACCCGCCCTGCGTGCAGCCGAGGTCGTCATCATGTCCCTCCCTCCCCAATCAGAAGCTCGCTACCGTCCTTACCCCGGCGCCGCCGGCGGCTGGGGCGCCTTGCGCAGCGTCACCCGCGCCTGGCTCGGTAGCGACAACGCGCTGAAGAACATCCGCACCCTGCTCAAGACCAACCAGAACGGCGGCTTCGACTGCCCGGGCTGCGCCTGGGGCGAGTCGCCCGAAGGGCATGTGGTGAAGTTCTGCGAGAACGGCGCCAAGGCAGTGAACTGGGAAGCCACGCGGCGCCGAGTCGATGCCGCCTTCTTTGCGCGCTACAGCGTCAGCCAGCTCGCCGCGCAGAGTGACTATTGGCTCGAATACCAGGGCCGCCTCACCGAACCGATGCGCTACGACCGTGCCAGCGACCATTACGTGCCAATCGGTTGGGACGACGCCTTCGCCCTGATCGCACGCCATCTCCAGACCCTCGAGAGCCCGGATCAGGCCGAGTTCTATACCTCCGGCCGCGCCAGCAACGAGGCGGCCTTCCTCTATCAGCTGTTCGGTCGCACCTTTGGCACCAACAACTTTCCCGACTGCTCGAACATGTGCCACGAAGCCAGCGGCGTCGCGCTCGGCCAGAGCATCGGTGTCGGCAAGGGCACGGTGACCTTCGGGGATTTCGAGCACGCCGATGCGATCTTCGTGCTCGGGCAGAACCCTGGCACCAACCACCCGCGGATGCTCGAGCCGTTGCGCGAGGCGGTGGCCCGCGGCGCCCAGGTCATCTGCTTCAATCCCCTGCGCGAACGCGGCCTGGAGCGCTTCCAGCATCCGCAGAAGCCGCTGGAGATGCTCGGCAACCGGGACGCACCGGTCACCAGCGCTTATTTTCGGCCGCGCCTGGGCGGCGACATGGCGGCCCTGCGCGGGATGGCCAAGTTTCTCCTGCAATGGGAGCGCGAGGCGCCCGGAACGGTGTTCGACCAGGCCTTCATCGCCGGACACACCGAAGGGCTGCAGGCCTATCTCGCCGAAGTGGACGCCACGCCCTGGGGGCAGATCGAGGCGCAGTCGGGGCTCGCGCTGGCTGAAATTGAGCAGGCAGCGCTGCATTACCGCCGCGCCGAGCGCAGCATCGTCTGCTGGGCGATGGGCATCACCCAGCACCGCCACTCGGTGGCGACCATCCGCGAAATCGCCAACCTACTGCTGTTGCGCGGCAACATCGGCAAACCCGGTGCCGGCGCCTGCCCGGTGCGGGGCCATAGCAACGTGCAGGGTGACCGCACCATGGGTATCAACGAACGCCCACCGGCAGCGCTGCTCGACGCCCTTGAGCGCCAGTTCGGCTTCGCCGTGCCGCGCAGGCAGGGTCACAACACCGTCGAGGCCATCGCCGCCATGCACAGGGGCGATGGCCGCGTGTTCATCGGCCTGGGCGGCAACTTCGCCCAGGCGACGCCGGATTCGCAGCTGACCCACCAAGCCCTGACGCGCTGCGAACTCACGGTGCAGATCAGCACCAAGCTCAACCGCAGCCACCTGCTCTGCGGTCGGGAAGCGCTGATCCTGCCGTGCCTGGGACGCACCGACATCGACCGCCAGGCCTGCGGCCCGCAGGCGGTCACGGTCGAGGATTCGTTCAGCATGGTGCATGCCTCCTTCGGCCAGCTCGAACCGCTGTCGCCGCAGATGCGTTCGGAGCCGGCCATCATCGCCGGCATCGCCGCGGCAACGCTCGGGGCGCAACCGGTCGACTGGCTGCACCTGGTAGAGGACTATTCGCGTATCCGCAGCCTGATCGCGGCGACCATCCCCGGGTTCGCCGACTTCAATGAGCGCCTGCGCCACCCCGGCGGCTTCTACCTGGGCAACAGTGCCGCGGAGCGCCACTGGGCCACACCGAGCGGCCGCGCATGCTTCTCGGCCTGTGCGCTGCCACAGGATTTGCTGCCGCAGCAGGTTCGCCGCAGCGGTCGGACGCCGGACCTCACGCTGCAGACGTTGCGCTCACACGATCAATACAACACCACGCTTTATGGGCTCGACGACCGCTACCGTGGCGTGCGCGGCATGCGCGAAGTGGTATTCGTCAATCCGCAGGACATCGCGCGACTGGGTCTGGCGGCGGGCCAACAGGTCGATTTGGTCTCGCTGTGGGACGACGGCCTCGAGCGCCGCGTGGAAGGGTTTACCGTGCTGGCCTATGACACGCCGCCCGGCCAGGCCGCCGCGTATTACCCGGAAACCAACCCGCTGGTGCCGCTGCAAAGCGTCGGCGAAGGCAGCCATACGCCGACCTCCAAAGCCATCGCCATCGTCCTGGAACCGACCCGGCAGCCAACGCAGATCCGCTTGCAACCGCAGCCCGCCGCCTGAGAGCGGCGTAGCTGCCGGATCTACACATTCCCCGCTTCTCGAACGACTGACCGTACCTTTTCGCAGACCCAGTCAGTGAGGCTCACAGCTGCAGCGGTGCGCGGCGGCACAGCGTCACCAGCGCCTGAACCCAGTCCGGATGGGCGTTCAGGCAGGGCACCAGCTGCAGGTCTTCGCCGCCCGCGGCGATGAACTGTTCGCGGCCGCGATCGCCGATTTCTTCCAGCGTCTCGATGCAATCGGCAACGAAGGCCGGGCACATCACCAGCAACTTGCGAACCCCCTGCTGCGCCAGCGCGTCCAGCCGCGCCTCGGTGTAGGGCTCGATCCATTTGGCACGGCCCAGACGTGACTGAAACGCCAACGACCACTGCTGCGGCTGCAGCCCCGCCCGCTCGGCGAACCCCTCAGCGGCCTTGAAGCACTGGGCGCGGTAGCAGGTTGCGAGCACGTCGCCCTCGGCGCGCTGGCAGCAGTCGGCCTCCTTGAGGCAGTGATTGCCGCTCGGATCGCGCTTGTGCAGATGGCGCTCGGGCAAGCCATGGAAGCTCAGCAGCAAATGATCGAAGCCGTCATCCAGATAGGGCCTGGCGCTTGCGACCAGGGCATCGAGGTACTCGGGCTGGTCGTAGAACGGCTGCAGCACCGACATCTGCAAATTCAACCGATGCGCGGCGATGACCCGCCGAGCCTCCTCGATCGCCGTGGTGGTGGTGCTGTCGGCGAACTGCGGATACAGCGGTGCGAAGGTCACCTGGGTGGTCCCCTGCCCGGCCAGGCGCAGCAGGGCCTGCTCGATCGACGGCTCGCCATAGCGCATCGCCAATTCCACCGGACCCTGGGTCCAGTGAGGCGCTACAGCTTCCTGGAGCTGACGGCTCAGCACGACCAGCGGCGAGCCCTCAGGCCACCAGATCGAGGCATAGGCATGGGCAGACTGGGCCGGCCGCTTGACCAGGATCAGCGAAACCAGCAACCGGCGCAGCGGCCAGGGCAGGTCGACCACGTAGGGGTCCATCAGGAACTGGTTGAGGTAGCGCCGCACATCGGCCACTTCGGTGGATGCCGGAGACCCGAGGTTGACCAGCAATAACGCCTGCGTTGCCATGAATGATCCTTGTCGTCGAAAAAAGCGCCAGGCGCCGGTTGCGTCACCACAGCAGATCGGCCAGGACCCGGTCGAGCGGCAATCCGGACGCCCCAGGCCCAGCTTGAGGGGCCAAGGCCGGAACCGCGAAAGACGGCGTTACGCCGCAGCGGCACCGCGCAGGTTGAACGGTCCTGGGCCTGCGGGGCGTGCATCAGGACGCCACTCGGTGCACCTGGTCACTCACACGCGAATGCCAGGCCCATTGTCGCCCGTTACCCAGCCGGCCGCCCAGCCCACTGGCCATTCGGCTGGGCCAGATACCCGGACGCTTCGCGCTCGGCTGAAGCGCCAGCTCGGCACTCAGCCGAGGGCCATGTCGAGGAACATCATGACGCCGAAGCCCACCATCAGGCCGATGGTGGCCGGTGTCTGGTGGCCGTTGCGGTGGGTTTCCGGAATCACCTCATGGGATACCACGAAGATCATCGCCCCGGCTGCCAGACCCATGCTCATCGGGTAGGCCACGGCGAACCCGCTCGAAATGCCCAGCCCGACCAATGCCCCGAGCGGCTCCATCAGACCCGAAGCCATGGCAACCAACGCGGACTTCCAGGCCGACAGCCCGGTCGTGCGCAACGCCAGAGCCACCGCCAGCCCCTCGGGAATATCCTGGATGGAAATCGCCGTCGTCAGCGGCAGGCCGACCTTCAGATCACCGCTGGCAAAGCTGACGCCGATGGCCATGCCCTCGGGCAGGTTGTGCAGCGTGATCGCCAGGACGAACAGCCAGACCCGGTTGATCCGGGCGGCATTCGGGCCACAGCGGCCGACGCTCTCGTGTTCGTGCGGGGTGAAGTAATCGAGGCCGAGCATCAGCAAGGCACCCAGCCCGAGCCCCACGGCCACGGTCAGTGCCGCCGCCGGGCCGTTGCCGAAGATCGCTTCGGCGGCCTCCATGCCCGGCAGAATCAGCGAAAACGAGCTGGCGGCGAGCATCATGCCGGCAGCGAAGCCGAGCATGCTGTCCTGGGTACGGCCGGATATGTCTCGAAAGCCCACCGCCAGCAACGCGCCGAGCGTCGTCGCGGCAAAACCCGCACTGCCACCTAGCAGGGCGTAACCCACGTTCGACTGGTTGTCGCCCTGAAAGGCGTTGTAGAGGCTCGCCATGAGCAGGCCGAGGACGATCAGCCCGACGCCGCCGAAGCCCAGCGCGAGTCGCGGGCGAGCTTGGGCTTGCGCCAGCCAGGCGGCGCGGAAGGTGGTGTAGTCCGAAAGGTTTGCCATGGTAGTCCTAGCGCAGTCGGCGAAATGAAAGATGCAAGTCCGAGGGCCGCCGATCTCACAGCCATGAGACCTTTGCAGAGCCGATTCTGCTTTGCAGAAGCGCCTGCCAAGCAGCCGAGGTCCAGCATCCGTGTCGACGGATGGCACCATGAAAATGCGCAAAAAACACGCTCTCGCTATCAATCGCCTCGATTGACGATCGCCTAGCGTCAACGCAAAGCCCTCCGATGCCGCGCCGTCATACCTGCCAACGTCTCGACCACTGCCCGGAACGATCGTCCATCGGGCCTGTTCGGATGAAGAACGCCGGCTATGCGGCGAACCATTCATACGAATCAGGAGGATCTATGCGTATCACGCTTCCACGCCTCGGTTTCGGCGGTGCGCCGCTGGGCAACATGTTCAAACCCCTCGACGAGCCCACCGCGGACGCCACGCTGGCGGCCGCCTGGGAGGCCGGCATCCGCTACTACGACACTTCGCCGCACTATGGCGCGGGCCTGTCCGAACAACGCTTCGGCCGACTGCTGGCCGACAAGCGCCGCGACGACTACGTGCTCAGCACCAAGGTTGGCCGTCTGCTGCAGCCCGCCGACAAGCCCGACAACGCACCACCGTTCGTCGACGAGCTGCCCAATCACCGCATCCTCGATTACTCCGCCGACGGCGCGCGCCGCTCCATCGAAGCGAGCCTGGAGCGGCTCGGCGTCGATCGCATCGACGTGGTCTACATCCATGACGTATCCGAAGACCAGCATGGCCCGCAATGGACCGAATACTTCGAGCAGGCCATGAAGGGTGCGGCCAAGGCACTGATCCAGATGCGCGAGGAAGGCACGATCCGCGGCTGGGGCCTGGGCGTGAATCTGGTCGAGCCCTGCCGCATGGCCCTGGAGCAATCGGATCCGGACGTCTTCCTGCTGGCCGGCCGCTACTCGCTACTGGATCACCGCGAGGCCCTGGACACCCTGTTTCCACAGTGCGTCGAGCGCGGCGTCGGCATTGTCGTCGGCGGGCCGTTCAACTCCGGCGTGTTGGCTGGCGGGCAGAACTACGACTATGCCGAGGCGCCGGAGGAGATCCGCCGCAAGACGGCCGAGATCGAAGCCGTCTGCCAGCGCTTTGGCGTCGACATGCGCGCGGCGGCGTTGCAGTTCTGCCTGGCGCATCCGGCGGTTCTGGCCGCGATTCCCGGCACCAGCAATCCGAAGCGTCCGGCGCAGTATGTGCAGCAGTTCGAGGCAGCAATTGCGGCCGAGTTCTGGCAATCGCTGAAGGAAGAGAACCTGTTGCCTGTCGACGTGCCCGTACCGGAGGGCCGCCCAGCGTAACAGCGCACCCGCGCCTGCTGATCAGCAGCGGGCGCTCGCCCGGGTATCGGGCCCGGCAACTCCGATGGCGGTACCACCAGGAATCTGGAAAAGCTCTTCCCACCGCGTCATCGTTAGACCAACCGGTCAGCCGGTTCTCTGAACGTCGCCGTGCAATACCAGTCGACTCTTCATCGACGACTGCAGATGGAGAGCTTCCATGACAGAGCGCCTGAGTACCACGCCGCTTCCCTTCGACCCCTCTTTCGAACAGATCCCGAAGGATGAAGACGAGACGACGCGCGAACTGGTGGAAACGATGCGCTCGATCATCGAAAAGACCTATGCCGATGGTGGCCACGCTATCCGCAGCGTCCATGCTAAGAGTCACGGCCTGCTCGAGGGCGAACTGGTGGTACCCGAGGGATTGCCGCCAGCGCTGGCCCAAGGTGTATTTGCCACACCGGGGCGGCATCCGCTGGTGATGCGCTTTTCCACCAATCCCGGCGATATCCTCAGCGACAAGGTGTCGACTCCCCGTGGACTGGCCATCAAGATCATTGGCCTCGAGGGGGATCGACTGCCCGGCAGCGAAGGCCAGACGACCCAGGATTTCGTGATGGTCAACGCACCGGTCTTTGTCGCGCCCACTCCGAAGGCTTTTCTCAAATCGCTCAAGCTATTGGCCAAAACCACGGACCGCGCACCCGCAGCCAAGCAGGCGCTTTCTGCTGTACTTCGCAGCGCCGAATCGCTGCTGGAAAAAGTTGGGCGAGAAAGCGCCACGCTCAAAAGCATGGGTGGCCATCCGCCAACGCACCCGCTTGGCGAGACCTATTACACGGTGGTGCCCCTGCGCCATGGCCCCTATTACGGCAAGCTCAGCGTGGCACCGGTCACACCGGAGCTCCGGGGCCTGAACGATCAGTCGATCGATCTGGACAGCTCGACAGATGCACTACGCGAAGCGATCGTCTCGTTCTTCGCTCAAAATGGCGGTGCCTGGGAGCTGCGAGTGCAGCTGGCGACCGATCTGGACAAGATGCCCATCGAGGACGCCACTGTCGTCTGGCCTGAGGACGAAAGTCCGTACGTAACGGTGGCACGCCTTGAAGTAGCACCGCAGTCAGCCTGGAGCGACGCTCGTTCCTTACGGATCGATGACGCGATGGCCTTCAGTCCCTGGCATGGCCTAGCCGCGCACCAGCCTCTGGGGGGAATCATGCGCTGCCGCAAGCCAGCCTACGAGATGTCGGCGGGTTTTCGCGCCAGCCACAACGGCTGCCCTATCCATGAGCCCGACCGCCTCGATCCGCTACCAGGTTGAAGCCTTTGGAACCGCCTGATGCCCCGCCGCGCAGATCCGCCAAAGCAGCGATCAGGCGCGCCGGGGCGGAATCGAATTCAACACTTGCTGACGCCCGCAATCAGCGGGGTCCCAGTGAGCGGATCCTCGAGCAGCACGCAACGCACGCCGTACAGCTGTTCCACCAGTGCGGGCGTGACGATTTCCCGCGGCGGACCTTCGGCGATGATGCGCCCCTCGTTCATCGCCACCAGGTAGTCGGCATAACGGCAGGCGCTGGACAGGTCATGGACCACCATCACCACCGTCTTGCCGGCCGCCGAGAGTTCGCGAATCAGCTCGAAGACCTCGATCTGGTGGCCCAGGTCGAGCGCCGAGGTGGGCTCGTCGAGCAGCAGCAGCGGCGTCGCCTGGGCGATCGCCATGGCTATCCAGGCCCGCTGGCGTTGGCCACCGGACATCGATTCCAGCGGCCGGTGGGCCAATTCGGTGAGGTCGGCCGCCGCCATCGCCGCCTCGACGATGGCATGATCCTGCGCCGACCACTGGCGCAGCAGCCCCTGGTGCGGCTGGCGGCCGAACTGGATCAGCTCGTAGACGGTGAGACCTTCGGGCGCGGTCGCCTGCTGCGGCAGCAGGGCGAGTTGGCGGGCAACGTCCCGGGAGCGCTGCGTGTCGATCGGCTGGCCGTTGAGCAGCACCGCGCCCTCGGTCGGCGCGTGCAGGCGCGACAAGCCGGCCAGCAGGGTCGACTTGCCGCAACCGTTGGGGCCGACGATGGCCGTCACCTGCCCTTCGGGGATGCGCAGCGAGAGATCCCTGACGATCTGCCGGTCGCCATAAGCGAGTCCCAACCCCTGGGCTTCCAGAGTGGCTCCTGTGCTCGCCGCCGTGAGCAGAGGTGAAGCTGAACGACTCATAGTCCTCTCCCGCGCGACTGGCGCAGCAAAATCCACAACAGGTAAGGGCCGCCGATGATCGCCGTCACCACCCCTACCGGCACTTCTATCGGAGACAGCACGGTGCGTCCGACCAGATCGGCCAGCACCATCATCAGCGCGCCGGCCAGCGCGGTTCCCCAAACCGGCACGCCCTGGTGACCGGCCAGGTACCGTGCCATCTCCGGTGCCGCCAGCGCTACCAGGCCGACCGGCCCGACGACCGCAACCGCCAGGGCCGTAAGCACCACGGTGATGGCCAGGGTGAAGACCCGCATCCGCTGCAGACGAACGCCCAGGCCCAGCGCGACCGCATCGGCGAAGCGCATCAAGCTGAGCTGACCGCCCAAGTACTTGGCGAGCGGCAAGCAAAGCAGCAACCCACCCACCAACAGCCAGACGCTCTGTGCCGGACGCGCAGACAGGCTGCCCACCGTCCAGGCGAACGCCAGGTTGGCGCTGTCCATGTCGGCGCGGGCTAGCATCAGGTTGGTCAGCGCGCCGAACAGCGCACCCACGGCGATGCCGATCACGATGAATCGGTAGCCCCGGGCACCGGCCCCGGCACTCAGGCCGAAGGCCAGGGCAGCGGAGGTGCTCGCACCCACCAGCGCCAGCGCCGAGGGCGCGAGGGTCGTCGAGACGGCGACGATGGAGGCCACGGCGAATGCAGTCGCGCCGTTGTCGATGCCGATGATGCCGGGCGTCGCGAGTCGATTGCGCGCCAGTGTCTGCAACAGGCAGCCGCCGACGCCGAGCGCTGCCCCCGTGGACACGGCTGCCACAAGCCGCTGCAAGCGCAGCTCGCGCACAAGGAACACGTCCATGGGATCGCCAAGGCCGAACGCCGCGGCAAGGGCATCGGCCGGGGCGAGATCGGCGCTTCCGGAGGCCAGAAACAACGCGCTGGCGATCAGCAGCGCCACGCTGGTCGACATTGCGGCCATCAACCCCCGTCGGTGCACCAGAAGCGCCACCGGCCCTGCCTCGATCAACCAGTAGCCTGGCGGCACATGCGAAGCACTCATCTTTCAAAGCCTCGGGATTCGGTGGCTGCGCACCACGGCGATCAACACCGGCGCACCGATGAAAGCCGTTACCACGCCGATCGGAAGCTCGTACGGCTTGACCAGCAGACGGGAAAAAATATCAGCCATGAGCATGATCGACGGGCCGATGAGCAGTGCCAGCAGCAGCGCACGACGCACGTCGGGCCCGGCCAGACGCCGCGCGATGAACGGCACGACAAGGCCAACGAAACTGATCGGGCCTGCGGCCGACACCGCGGTACCGACGAGTATCGCCACGCTGAACAGGGCCACGATACGGGTCACCCGCGGGTGATGGCCCAGGCCGCTGGCCATCGTCTCGCCCAGCGCCAGGGCGGCCAGCGGACGGATGATCGGCAACAGCACCAGCAAACCCAGCAGCAGCCCTGGCAGCGTCCAGATCAGGACATCGTTGGAACGCCCCGCCAGCGCCCCGATGATCCAGAAGCGAATGTCGTCGGCGGTGCGCTGGTCGTGCAGCATGATCAGGGTGCTGGCGGCGAAGAGAATGCTGCTGAAGGCGGCACCGGCCAGGACCAGCCGGACCGGGTCGTCTCCGAGGCCCCGGACACGAGTGACCAGCAACACCAGCGCGCAACCGATCAGCGCGCCGCTGATGGCTACCGCGAGGTTGGCGCTGCTGGAGCTGGTGCCCAGGCTGACGGCCAGCACCACCGCGAACGAGGCGCCGGCGCTGACCCCGAGCAGCCCGGGCTCGGCCAAAGGATTGCGGGTGGCGGACTGCAGCACGGTGCCGGCCGCACCCAGGGCAACGCCCACCAGTATTCCCAGCAGCGTACGCGGCAGGCGCAGTTCGCTGATCACGAAACGGGCATCGGGGTCCGCAACGCCCCCCAGCGTCATCAGGCTGCGCCAGGGGCTGACCTGCCCGGCACCAAACAGCAGGCTCGCCAGACTCAGGAGCAGTAACGCCGCAACGGCCAGCAGAAGCATCCTGCCGAGCGACCGGTGCGTAGGACTCATTGGGCCAACAGAATCCGCTCCACGTCGTCGAGCAGCCGCTGTGCGGCGAGCAGGCCCGAGCCGCTGGTCCAGAGCTGGCCGTCCACGGTTGCCATGTGTCCATTCTTCACGGCTTCGAGGCGGCTGAATGCCGGCTGCTTGGAAGCCTGTTGCAGGGTTTCCTCCCCTTGCGGGTTGAGGGTCGCGACCAGCAGCCAGTCAGCGTCAGCGCGGCTGAGATTTTCCAGACTCAGCGTATCGCTGTGGGGCTTTTTGCCCAATTGGCCCGCCAGCTCGGGGGTTTCCAGGCCGAGCTGACGCAGAATCTGCCCGGCAAACACCTTGTCCGACATCAGAATCGGCCCCTGGGGGTTCCAGCGCAGCAGGGAGACAGTCAGTGCCTCGGGCAGTCGCTGCTCGAGCGAAGCGGCGCGCTCATCGAACTGGGCGATCAGCTGTTCGGCCTGGTCCGACTTGTCCAACGCCCTGGCATATTCGCGCGCACGCTCACGCCAGTCGCTCATCGAGCTGGTGCTGGGGATGACCGTCGGTGCGACGCGGCTGAGCAATGCATAAGTCTGATCGCTGACGAATTCCGAAGCGAGGATCAGATCCGGCTTCGTTCGGAGAATGGCTTCGAGGTTCGGCTCCCGGGTCGAACCGACGATGGTGACGGACCCCGCCTTGTCCTTGAGGTACTCGCTCACGCCCTCCGCGCCTCGTGTGGCTACGGTTCCGACCGGCTGGACGCCGAGCGCCAGGACCAGATCGAGAGCGCCTTCGTCCAGGGTCACGACCCGCTGGGGCGTCGAATCGATCTTCACAGGGCCTTTGGCTGTTTCCAGCGTCCGCGTTTGCGCGCTGGCAAGGCCTGCGCACAGGCTGGCAAGAAGTGCAGCGGCGATTGAAAAAGTCCGCAGCAGGCCAAAGCGCTGTTTGGTAGAGGTAATGAACATACCGATCCTCGTCGTGGGGACAATGGCACCCTCGCCATTGGAATGATTCTCATCAACGGGAAACTCTACCAAATCAGTGCCAGTCAGGCATAGGTCGCTATCTATTGGCGGTTCGGAATACGTAACAGAAGCTGTTGAGCCCACCAGAACGCCAATGATTGGGCGGATTTCCGCCTATAAAGCTCGTGAATGAGCGGAATAACGCCTCTTACCATCAGGCTGAAGGCGTTTTCAGCCCGTATTGCCCGCTCATTGCGGGACTGGCACGGCGCATGCTATCTGTTTCGTGTTCGATGCGACGACCAATGACAAGAATGCATGCCGCCATCGCCCCAGCCTTCCCTGTGAAGCGCTCTTCGATAACGTCCACGTGTTCTTGCTCATTCGCTCCTCCTAGGGGGCGAGTCCGCATCGTCTATCGTGAAATCAGCGTTACTAATAACAATGAAACGGAGATCTTCCATGAAACTGAGCAAGCGCTTTACCCTGCTCGCCGCCGCCGCGGCCTTCAGCGCCAGCACTGCGGCAGTCGCCGCACCGACCTTCATCAACATCCTCACCGGCGGCACCAGCGGTGTGTACTACCCGATCGGCGTCGCCCTGTCGCAGCAGTACAACAAGATCGATGGTGCCAAGACTTCGGTCCAGGCCACCAAGGCCTCGGTGGAAAACCTGACGCTGCTGCAAGCCGGACGTGGGGAGCTGGCTTTCGCACTGGGTGATTCGGTCGCCGATGCCTGGAACGGCGTAGAAGACGCCGGCTTCAAGGTGCCGCTGAAGAAGCTGCGCGCCATCGCCGGGACCTACCCGAACTACATCCAGATCGTCGCCAGCCAAGAGTCCGGCATCAAGACCCTGGAAGACCTCAAGGGCAAGCGCATCTCCGTCGGCGCACCCAAGTCCGGTACCGAGCTCAATGCCCGTGCGATCTTCAAAGCCGCCGGCCTGACCTACAAGGACATGGGCGCGGTCGAGTTCCTGCCGTACGCCGAGTCGGTCGAACTGATCAAGAACCGTCAGCTCGACGCCACGTTGCAGTCCTCCGGCCTGGGCATGGCGGCGATTCGCGATCTGGCCTCGACCATGCCGATCACCTTCGTCTCGATTCCCCAGGATGTGGTCGCCAAGATCGACAACGCCGCGTATCTGGCCGCCACCATCCCGGCCGACACCTATGACGGCCAGTCCGCCGACGTGCCCACCGTGACCATCAACAACATCCTGGTGACCCACGAAGGCGTGTCCGACGAAGTCGCCTACCAGATGACCAAGCTGATGTTCGACAACCTCGAACGCCTGGGCACGGCGCATTCCGCTGCCAAGGACATCAAGCTTGAAAAAGCTGCCGAGAACCTGCCGATCCCGCTGCACCCGGGCGCTGAGCGGTTCTACAAGGAAGCTGGCGTTCTCAAGTGAACACCTGGTGCCGGGCATCCGGCACCTTTCCTTCGGGCGCCGAACCTAGCTAGCGACCGGTTCGGCGCACCTTCGCACCTGCATGTTGTACTGAGGCATTGCTTCCATGAGCGAGCAAAACCAGGGTCTGGCGGCTACGCCCGCAGATTGGCCGAAAGCGCTGTTCTATGTGGCGCTGCTGTTCTCCATCTTTCAGATCATCACCGCGGCCTTCCACCCGTTCTCGTCCCAGGTGCTGCGCGCCGGACACGTGGGGTTCCTGCTGCTGGTGGTCTATCTGAGTTTCCCCGCAGTCGGCAAGGATCGCCCCTGGCAACCGCTGGCCTGGGTGTTGGGTCTGGCCGGCGCGGCGACCGCGCTGTACCAGTGGTATTTCGAAGCCGACCTTATCCAGCGCTCCGGTGACCTGACCACGGCCGATTTCGCCATTGGCGTGATCCTCACCGTGCTGATCTTCGAAGCGGCGCGCCGGGTGATGGGCATCGCCCTGCCGATCATCTGCGGCCTGTTCCTGGCCTACGGGCTGCTCGGCGAATACCTGCCGGGCGATCTGGCCCACCGTGGTTACGGCCTGGACCAGATCATCAATCAACTGGCCTTCGGCACCGAGGGCTTCTACGGTACGCCGACCTACGTCTCGGCCACCTACATCTTCCTGTTCATTTTGTTCGGCGCTTTTCTCGAGCAGGCCGGGATGATCAAGCTGTTCACCGACTTCGCCATGGGCCTGTTCGGCCACAAGATCGGCGGGCCGGCCAAGGTATCGGTGGTCTCCTCGGCGCTGATGGGCACCATCACCGGCTCGGGTGTGGCCAACGTGGTCACCACCGGTCAGTTCACCATCCCGCTGATGAAACGCTTCGGCTACAAGGCAGCCTTCGCCGGGGGCGTCGAGTCCACCGCGAGCATGGGCAGCCAGTTGATGCCTCCGGTGATGGGCGCCGTCGCGTTCATCATGGCAGAGACCATCAACGTACCCTTCATCGAAGTCGCCAAGGCCGCACTGGTACCCGCCCTGCTGTACTTCGGTTCGATCTTCCTGATGGTACACCTCGAAGCCAAGCGCGCTGACCTCAAAGGACTGCCCAAGGACGAGTGCCCGAGCGCCTGGAAAGCGGTAAAAGAACGCTGGTTCCTGCTGATTCCGCTGGGCGTACTAATCTTCCTTCTGTTCTCCGGTCGTACACCGCTGTTCTCCGGCATGGTCGGCCTGGCGCTGACCGCGATCGTGATTCTCGGGTCGGCGGTGATTCTCCGGGTCTCCGCACTGGGCTTGCGCATCGCCTTTTGGGTCGCGCTGGGGATACTGTGCGCGGGCTTCTTCCAGCTCGGAATCGGCGTGATCTTCGGCGTGATCGCGGCGCTGGTGGCGGTCTGCTGGTTTATCAAGGGTGGCCGGGAAACGCTGGTGCTGTGCCTGCACGCCTTGGTCGAAGGCGCTCGCCATGCGGTGCCAGTGGGCATCGCCTGTACCCTGGTCGGCGTGATCATTGGTGTCGTCTCGCTGACCGGCGTGGCCTCGACCTTTGCGGGCTACATTCTTGCTATCGGCCAGGACAACCTGTTCCTCTCGCTGGTCCTGACGATGGTGACCTGCCTGGTGCTGGGTATGGGCATTCCGACCATCCCCAACTACATCATCACCAGCTCGATCGCCGCGCCTGCCCTGCTGGAGCTGGGTGTGCCGCTGATCGTCTCGCACATGTTCGTGTTCTATTTCGGCATCCTCGCGGATCTGACACCACCGGTCGCGCTGGCCTGCTTCGCCGCTGCGCCGATCGCAAAGGAACGCGGACTGAAAATCAGCTTCTGGGCAGTCCGGATTGCGCTGGCCGGTTTCGTCGTGCCATTCATGGCCGTTTATTCCCCCGCACTGATGCTTCAGAGCGACAGCTGGGCCGCGACGCTCTACGTGATCGTCAAAGCGGGCCTGGCTATCTTGCTCTGGGCAATCGCCTCGATCGGCTACTTTCGAGTCAAGCTGACCTGGTGGGAACGCTTGCTGGCGGCGGCAGGCGGTGCGACGCTGATCATGGCGCTACCGGTCACCGATGAAATCGGCTTCGCCCTCGGAGCGCTGGTGCTTGGTGCGCACTACTGGCGCAGCCGTCCAAACAAGGCGGTCACGGCGTGATAGGACTGTGCCTGGGTCTGGCCGGCAGCGTCTGGGCGTCGCTGCCCGTGCCGGAATTCACCCTGGCCTGGAATCACACCATCGAGAAGATCCGCTGGGAAGAAGATTACCGCGTGACGCCGGACGGGCTCCTGCTCGGTGAAGCGCGGGTCAAGGGTTCCGGCGCCGGTATGGAGATCCCGGACGGCGCCGAACTGCGCAATGGCAGCTGGCACTACCAACGCTCGCTACCGCCGTTGCAACCGCTGCGTGTCGGGCGTACGCCCGAAGCCGGCGACTACCAAGTGTGTTTTGACCAGCGCTGTCATTCACTGAGTGAATGGCTGGGCCCGCCACAAGCGGACCGGCCAGCGCTGGAACTCTGGAGCTGCGACGCCTCCGCGGCCGAGCAGCCCTGAGTCCTTGCCGCGTCCGCGGCGCTTCGTTCCACGTGAAACCCCTATGGATGCTGGCTGTGGCCGAAGCACTGCTCAGTGCTGTGCGTCCTGCCATCGGCCCTGGCTGTTTTGCTCACAGGCCGGTTTGAGAAAGCGCGCATCACTATCAACGCCGTAATAGTGGATGTCCTGACGGTAAGCGATATTGGACACCTGGGCGTTTTCGCAGATACCAAAGGCGCCCGCCGGGCATTGCTCGACGAATTCGACCTCCACCTTCTGGTCCGGTATTTGGGGCTGGCAGAACCCGGTACGAAATAGCTCGGCCGGAATGCTGCGATTTTCCTGGCAGAGTTTGACGTCCACCCGCTCGCCCTGGCTGTGGATGATGCAGGCTTCAGCCCAGACCTGGCTGCTCGCCAGCAGCAGGGGTAACAACAATAGACGCATGACAGCTCTCCCCATCGAAACGCGGCGACTCTAGCATGAGCCCTTCGGCAAAGGGCTTCCGGTAACCATGGGAAATGCGCACCATAGCGCCATGCTGAAAAATATCCCTACCCACCTGATCGCCGGCCCTCTCGGCGCAGGCAAGACCAGCCTGATCCGCACGCTGTTGGCACAGAAGCCGAGCGATGAGCGCTGGGCGATACTGATCAACGAGTTCGGCCTGATCGGCCTCGATGCTGCCCTCCTGCATCAGGACGCCGCCGGGGTCAGCCTGACGGAAGTCGCAGGTGGCTGCTTGTGCTGTGTCAATGGCCTGCCCTTCCAAGTCGGCCTCATCCGCCTGTTGCGCGAGGCCCGGCCGGATCGCCTGCTGATCGAACCGTCCGGACTTGGGCACCCACTCGAGCTGCTGCGCCAGTTGCGCGAGGCGCCTTGGCGAGGTGTTCTGGATATCCAACCGGCACTGATGGTGCTCGATGCCCGCGCACTGGCGGCGGGCGATCCGCTACCGATCGAACAGGCGCAGGCCGCCGAAGCAGCCGGGTTACTGGTGTTGAACAAAAGCGCCGCGCTGAGCGAGCGCGAACGCACACTTGTCCTGGAACGCCTGCCAGCGCGCCCGTTTCACTGGAGCGAACAGGGCGCGCTGTTGCTGTCGCAGTTGCCGACCTGCGCAGGAGCGGACAAGGTGGAGGGCGACGGCGAACTGCCTGCCGTACCTGCTGCCCAACCCGGCACACTGTGGACCAGCCCTGACGCGCCGATCTGCCAGGTCCAGGAGCAGCCGGAAGGCTGGAGCATCGGTTGGCGCTGGCATCCCAGCCAGCGTTTCGACCTGTTGCGCCTGCAGCGTTGGCTGCATGAACTCGGCTGGCGACGAGCGAAGCTGGTCATTCACGCCGAACAGGGCTGGTACGCGGCCAATGCGCTCGTCGGCCAGGAGCCGTCCTTCAGCCCCAGCGCCTGGCGTCGTGATTCCCGAATCGAGCTGATCTTCGATAGGCCCCAGCCGAAGGCACAGTTGATGGACGCGCTCGCCGCTTGCCGTCTGGAAGGTTAGCGCGTCTGCTCACTCGCGGCTGCGACGCCATTCATCGAGCTGAATCACCTCGCCGGCGGTTTCTGCCCGAGCCTCGAACGGATGCGCTGCCATTTCAATCGGCCCGGCGCGCATGCCGAACATCATGATGCTGCCTTGGTGGCGCTGATCACCTGTCACGGTGAATTCGAAGTCATAAGTGCGCGCCAGCCGGCGCCGACCGCTGCGGTCGCGCACCAGCGACAGTCGGCGGAACGCGACATTGCCATCGAGCAGCTCGACATCCATCTTCTCGCAATGCCGCCGAACCGCCTGCAGGGCGCGCTCTCGGATGCCATGGGCGTGCCACAGCCAGGCCACGCCGCCGAGCAGCAGCAGAAACAGCGTCAGGTTGCCCAGCGTGAGCATCTCTTGCCCCTCGAAAATCAGTCCCACAGCTTAACCGGTTTAGGCGTCGGTCAATAATCCGCTGGGCGGTCACGGTTGCATTAAGTTGCTATATCTACTAACAATGTAGATATAGCAACTTAAAGGAGACATCAATGTTATCCACCGCCTTGCATCAGAGTGACGTCGAGCTGGCCAGTGAAGAAGGCCGCCGCGATCTGGCGCGGGTGATCGGTGCCCTTTTCGATCGCTGGCAGCTCGATACCGATTTGCAGATGCAGCTGCTCGGCATGAGCCCTAAAAGCCGCAAGCAGTTACCCCGCTATCGCGCCGGCGAGCAGCCGTTGCCCGGCAGTCGCGACGTGCTCGACCGCGCCGGCTACCTGCTGGGCATCCACAAGGGGTTGCGCCTGCTGTTTCCCGAAGACGAGACGCTGCGCTTTACCTGGGTGCACCGTCGCAACGGAGCCTTGGATGGCGCCACGCCCCTTGAAGTCATGGTCCGAGACGGACTGCTGGGCATCGCACGGGTAGCCCGCCTGGTTGATTTCCAGCGGGGTCGTTGATGAGTCTGCTCGATACCACCTGCGATTTTTCGGCATCGGTCTACCGCAACATCGTCTCGCTGCGCGTCTCGGCCAACCTGTTCGACGACCTGATCAGTGACGAGCGCGCCCAGGACATCGCCAATGCGGCGGAGATGCGGGTGAGAATGGTGGGGCCGGGGGTGGTCGAACGAGGTCTGGCCTACAGCGAGGCGATCGGCTATCCCTTCGAAGCCGATCGCAGTGTCGCCAGCCGTTTCGGCGATGGCACCAACCGAGTCTGGTATGGCGCGCTGGATGAAGACACTGCCCTGGCCGAGACCTGCTACCACCAGATCCAGATGCTCCGCCAAATCGAGGGCGTGGATCGAGTCGTGACGCGCTATCGCAAGGTCTGGCAGGTTCAGGCGGCCGGGCTGTTCATGGATCTGCGCGAAAAGCTGACGCTTTGTCCGGCGCTGATCGGGGACGACTATGCGCTGCCGCAGTCCATTGGCAAGCGCCTGGCCCATGAAGGTTTGCCAGGGGTGCTCTATCCGTCGGCGCGCTGGCAGGGAGACTGCCTGGCTACCTTCCGCGCCTCACCGCTGAGCCAGCCGGTACAACTCTACGACCTGACCTACCACATCGACCCGCAGGCCGGCTGCGTCGATATCGAGCGCGAGCCGGGGCGGCTGCTGCGCCGACTCTGCCTGGGCGAACTCAGGCGAGCGGCAACCATCGGCTGAGCCCGCTCAGCTCTCCAGCCAGACGTCACGGGCCCAGTGCCAGACCGAATCCCAGCTTTCGTCGGTCAGTGCCAGTTCGTCGCCATCCCAGAGGGTGACCTGGCCTTCGATGTCGACCACATAGTAGTCACGCCCGTCCTGACAAATCGGCACCAGGTCGCGTGGTACGCCGTCGTCCCAGGCGTTGGCCGCGACTTCCGGCAGATAGGTATGGGACTGGGGATCGGTAGCCGTGACCGGCTCCAGGCGACCGTACACCACGTCGCTGACCTTGAGCAGGAACTCACGCAGCTCGAAGGGCAGGTTGATCAGCAGCTGCTCCTCGATCTCCACCAGCACGTCGTCGTCGGGCAGCTCCAACGGTACCGGAACCGGGTCGTTCAGCTCCCGCAGCTGTTCGATTACTTCTTCCACAATGGTCTCCTCAAGAAAGTCCTGCCAAGCGCAGCGGTTCGCCGTGGCGTTCGACAGCTTCGGCCAGTTTCACCGATCCTCCTATCGCCGTGCTCGTGTGACACGCCGAACGTGCGAATCGGCGGCCCGTACGGTGAAGATATCGGCCAGGTCCGGTTGGGCTGAAGGGGGTTTTGGCTAGCCCAACGCTGCCTGAGCAGTTCAAATAGCATGCTGAGGTACAGCGTCCGAACCATCAAAAACAACTATGACTGACATTTCCGGCGTTGCTGCTGGACCACGGAAAACAGGCATCGGCCAGCGGTTGCCACGTGTCTATGCTGGACGAATTGTTAGTCGCATTCGACTCTTTGCCAGTGCGCTGGAAATTAGCTTGGATGGTGGCTAGACGCAGAGCCTACGTAGTGGGCACGCCTTTTCCCAAGGTCGTGCAATAATAGTTCCCTACGGCAGCGGTAGGACTCTATGACAACCCCTGAACACACCAGCTCCTCCATCTCGGAAGCAGATCGCTATCGGCTGCTGGTCGACGCGGTTATCGACTATGCCATCTACATGCTTGACCCGGCAGGGTTCGTTAGTAGCTGGAATCCCGGTGCCGAGCGTTTCAAGGGCTACCGGCAGGCCGATATCCTGGGGCGACACTTCTCCACGTTCTATGCGGAGGAGGACAAGAATGACGGCCTCCCCCAGCGAGCCTTGGCCATTGCACAAGCGGAGGGCCGCTTCGAGAACGAAGGATGGCGAGTGCGCAAGGACGGAAGCCGTTTTTGGGCCCACGTCATCATCGATCCGATATGGTCTCCCTCTGGGGGCTTGCTAGGTTTCGCCAAGGTCACCCGGGACCTGACCGAACGCAAGCGCGCCGAGGAAGCACTCAGAAAAAGCGAGCAGCAGTTCCGTCTCCTGGTTCAGAGCGTAACTGACTATGCGATCTACATGCTTGACCCAGACGGACTGGTGACCAATTGGAACATGGGCGCACAGCGCATCAAGGGTTACCTTCCAGAGGACATCATCGGCAGTCACTTTTCCAAGTTCTATACCGAAAAGGATCGGATTCAGGGCGAGCCGGACCGCGGCCTTGCCACCGCAGCGCGGGAGGGGCGTTTCGAAAAGGAAGGGTGGCGAGTTCGAAAGGATGGTACCCACTTCTTCGCGCATGTCGTCATTGATGCCATACGCGGCGAGGACGGGGAATTGATCGGGTTTGCCAAGATCACCCGTGACATCACCGCTGCCATGGAATCGCAAAAGGCGCTCGAAAAAACCCGTGAGGCGCTGTTCCAGTCGCAGAAAATGGATGCGCTGGGACAGCTGACCGGTGGCATCGCCCACGACTTCAACAACCTGCTCACGATCATCCTAAGTAGCTTGAGCATCGTCTCGAAGCATGTCAGCGACAATCCGAGACTCTCAGGATTGGTCGATAACGCCATTAAGGGCGCTCAGCGAGGAGCTTCGCTCACCCAGCGCATGCTGGCTTTCGCTCGAAGCCAAGAGCTTAACCTCGAGCGACTCGAGGTGCCCGATGTGATCTCTGGCATGGCCAGCATGGCGCAGCGGACCCTTGGTCCGATGATCCAGATCGAGACCCACTTTCCATTGGGCTTGAAGGGCATCATCGCCGACCTGCACCAGCTCGAGCTGGCCTTGCTCAATCTGATGACCAATGCACGAGATGCGATGCCTGACGGTGGCCGCATCGTTCTGGCCGCCAGGAATGAATACGCGGACGACAGTGACCCCATAACGTTGAAACCTGGACAGTACGTCTGCTTGTCAGTCACGGACACGGGTACGGGCATGGACGAATCCGTGCTCAGCAAGGCGACAGATCCGTTCTTCACGACAAAGGTTGTCGGCAAAGGTACCGGGCTAGGACTGGCGATGGTGCGTGGACTCATCGAGCAGCTAGGCGGAACCGTCGTGATCCGAAGCGTGGTGGGCGAAGGGACCTCTGTCGAACTTTGGATTCCTGTAGCGACGGCAGAAGGAGAACATAACATCGCCGAACCGGCGGCCACCGTAAAGAACGACGCGACCTCTACCCCAACGCTCAGAGTCCTGCTCGTAGATGACGATGCGCTGGTACTGACCAGTTTCTGCGACATGATCGAGGAACTCGGGCACACCGTACTGACAGCCGCCAGCGGCCCCGACGCCCTGGATATACTTTCCCGCGAGCCGGCGTTCGATGTTGTGATAACCGATTACGCCATGCCCCGCATGACGGGGGCGGAGCTGGCCGAGGCCATTCACCTCGAATGGCCCAAGCTTCCGATCATTCTGGCGTCGGGTTACACGCAGGTGCAAATCCCGAGCTATCTGACCAGATTGCCCAAACCCATCGACCAGGCCCAGCTCAAGAAGGCGCTGTCGGAGGCCACGCGGGGCACTGAACGATAGAGGCCTGTCTCGCCGTGCTGCCTGGGTAAGGCAAGCGGACCCCCATTCAATACGCCGCCTCTGGCCGGCAGGTCAACTGACTCTTCCCTACTCCTGACGAACCCTACTCAACCGTCACCGACTTGGCGAGGTTGCGCGGCTGATCCACATCGGTGCCGCGCAGCACCGCCACGTGGTAGGACAGCAGTTGCAGCGGCAGGGTATAGAGGATCGGTGCCAGGGCATCGTGGATGTGCGGCATCTCCACCACATAGGTGCCCTCGCCGGTTTCGATACCCACCTCTCGGTCGGAAAACACGATGAGTTCGCCACCGCGGGCGCGCACTTCCTGCAGATTGGACTTGAGCTTCTCCACCAGCTCGTTGTTTGGTGCCACCGTCACCACTGGCATGTCCGCATCGACCAGGGCCAACGGGCCGTGCTTGAGCTCGCCGGCCGGATACGCCTCGGCGTGGATGTAGGAAATTTCCTTGAGCTTGAGCGCCCCTTCCATCGCCACCGGATACTGCGCGCCGCGGCCCAGGAACAGCGTGTGGTGTTTCTCGGCGAAATGCTCCGAGATCGTCTGCACGCTCGGGTCCATCGCCAGCGCCTCGTCCAGGCGGGTCGGCAAGCGCCGGAGCTCGGCCACAAGCTCGGCCTCGACTCCTTGCGCCAGGGTGCCGCGGCTGCGTCCGAGCGACAGTGTCAGCAGCATCAGCGCCACCAGCTGAGTGGTGAACGCCTTGGTGGAGGCGACGCCGATTTCCGGGCCGGCCTGGGTCAACAGGGTCAGATCCGACTCGCGTACCAGCGAGCTGATGCCCACGTTGCAGATCGCCAGGCTAGCCAGGTAGCGCCCCTCCCCTTCGCTGCGCGCCTTGGCGTTACGCAGGGCCGCCAGGGTATCGGCGGTTTCACCGGACTGGGAAATGGTCACGAACAGCGTATCGGGCTGCACCACCACCCGGCGGTAGCGAAACTCGCTGGCCACCTCGACCTGGCAGGGAATCCCGGCCAGCTCTTCGAGCCAGTAACGCGCGACCATGCCGGCGTGGTAGCTGGTTCCGCAGGCGACGATCTGCACGTTGCGCACCCGGGCGAACAGCTCCCCGGCCTGCGGGCCGAACGCCTCGACCAGCACTTGAGCATCACCCAGGCGACCTTCCAGGGTGCGCTGCACGACGCTGGGCTGCTCGTGGATCTCCTTGAGCATAAAATGCCGGTAGACCCCTTTGTCGGCAGCCTCGGCGCCCTCGTGATACTGCACCGTCTCGCGCTCGACCGGCTGCCCGGCCGTATCCCAGACCTGCACGCTGTCCCGGCGAATCTCGGCGATATCGCCCTCCTCCAAGTACATGAAGCGGTCGGTCACCTGGCGCAGCGCGAGCTGGTCGGAGGCCAGGAAGTTTTCTCCCAGCCCCAGCCCGATTACCAACGGGCTGCCGCTGCGCGCGGCCAGCAGGCGATCCGGCTGGGCGGCGCTGATCACCGACAGCCCGTAGGCACCGTGCAGCTCCTTGACCGCGGCCTTGAGCGCGTCGGTCAGATCGCCTGTCGCTTTGAGCTTGTGGTCCAGCAGATGGACGATCACTTCGGTGTCGGTCTCGGAAGTGAACACGTAGCCCTGGGCCTTGAGCGCCTTGCGCAGGGCCTCATGGTTTTCGATGATGCCGTTGTGCACCACCGCCAGTTCGCTCCCGGAAAAATGCGGGTGTGCGTTGCGTTCGCTCGGCGCGCCATGGGTGGCCCAGCGCGTGTGGGCGATCCCCATCCGGCCGGCCAGTGGCTCCTGCCGCTGGGCCTGCTCCAGCTCGGCCACCTTGCCCAGGCGGCGCAGCCGCTGCAAATGGCCCTCGCCGTCGATGACGGCGAAACCGGCACTGTCGTAACCCCTGTATTCGAGACGCTTGAGGCCTTCGAGAAGGATGGCGATGATATTGCGCTCGGCGATAGCGCCCACGATGCCGCACATAGGTGGCTCTCCTATGAATTGTCGGAGCTGGCGCAAATGACCTTTACGCCCCGCTCCTGGATGGCGACGCGGGCCTGTTCGTCTAGGCGCTCGTCGGTGATGAGGGTATGGATACTGCTCCAGGGCAGCTCCAGGTTCGGAATCTTGCGGCCGATCTTGTCGGCTTCGGCCAGCACGATGATCTCGCGGGCGACTTCAGCCATGACGCGCGACAGACCGAGCAGCTCGTTGAAGGTGGTGGTGCCTCGCTGCAGGTCAATGCCGTCGGCACCGATGAACAACTGATCGAAGTCGTAGCTGCGCAGAACCTGTTCGGCGACCTGCCCCTGGAACGACTCGGAGTGCGGGTCCCAGGTACCGCCGGTCATCAGCAACACCGGCTCGTGTTCCAGGTCGCGCAGCGCGTTGGCGACGTTAAGGGAATTGGTCATGACCACCAGGCCGGGCTTGCGCCCCAGCTCACCGATCATCGCCGCGGTAGTGCTGCCGCTGTCGACGATGATTCGTGCATGCTCGCGAATGCAGCCGACCGCGGCACGGGCGATTGCTACTTTCCACGGCGACAATGGCTGGGCGCTCTCGCCGATCAGCTCCTGGGGAAGCGGCACTGCGCCACCGTAACGGCGTAGCAGCAAGCCGTTCTTCTCCAAGGCCGCGAGGTCCTTGCGGATCGTCACTTCGGACGTCTCGAACCGCTTGGACAAGGCTTCCACGCTCACCTCGCCCTGCTCGGTGAGCAAGGCAAGGATGGCGTGACGGCGCTGCGGTGTGTTGCGTTTGGACATCTAAGTTTCGATTCGAAAGATAACGAAAGCGAATCAAAACATAGTGTCACGCCTATCGCAAGCCAGCCGACAAAAATCTCGGAACATGCCCTCAACTTTGGTGGCAGGCGGCGCTGGAGTACTCAGTCCTTCTTCTGCTTCTGCGGACGGCTCCAGTTTTCGATCAACGCCTGGCGTGCGCGGCCGAGTGCCAGGGTATGGGCCGGAACGTCGCGGGTGATCGTCGAGCCGGCGCCGGTAGTCGCGCCATCCCCGAGGTTCACCGGAGCTACCAGCGCGCTGTTGGAGCCGATAAAGACGTCCTCCCCCAATACGGTGCGCCATTTGTTGGCGCCATCGTAGTTGCAAGTGATGGTGCCAGCGCCGATATTGCTGCGCGCACCAATTTCCGCGTCGCCCAGATAGCTCAGGTGGCCGGCCTTGGCGCCTTCGCCCAGTCGGGCATTCTTCACTTCGACGAAATTGCCGACGTGGGCCCTGGCCTCCAGCACCGCGCCCGGACGCAAGCGTGCAAACGGACCACAATCGGCACCCTCTCCGACCTCGGCGCCTTCCAGATGGCTGTTGGCCTTGATTACCGCGCCCTTGCGCAGCGTGCTGTCGCGGATCACACAGTTGGGGCCAATGCTGACGCCATCCTCGATGACCACACGGCCTTCAAGAATGACGTTGATATCAATGGTCACATCGCGTCCTACCGTGGCCTCGCCGCGCAGATCGAACCGCGCCGGGTCGAGCAGCGTCACTCCCTGACTCATCAATCGCTGAGCCGCGCGTTTCTGGAAATGCCGCTCGAGCTCGGACAGCTGCGCACGATCATTGGCGCCCTGCACTTCCATCGCATCCGTCGGCTGTTCGGTGGCCACCCGCAGCCCATCGGCAACCGCCATGGCGATCACATCGGTCAGGTAGTACTCACCCTGGGCGTTGCTGTTGGACAGCCTCCCCAGCCAGTCGCCCAGGCGCTCGCCCGGTACCGCGAGAATGCCGGTGTTGCCTTCGCGAACCGCGCGCTGTTCGGCCGTCGCGTCCTTGTGCTCGACGATGGCGATCACCTGGCCGTCTGCGTCGCGCAGGATTCGCCCATAGCCGGTAGGGTCGGCCAGCTCGACGGTAAGCAGGGCCAGCTGGTCGGAAGCCACCTGTTGCAACAGTCGCTGCAGGGTCTCCTCTTGGATCAGCGGCACATCGCCGTAAAGAATCAAGACCTGCGAGGCGCTCAGCGACGGCAGCGCCTGAGCGACGGCATGGCCGGTGCCGAGCTGCTCGGCCTGCACCACGAAGTTGAGGTCCGCTGCCTGCAACTGCTCGCGTACTTTCTCGGCGCCATGGCCGATCACCACATGAATGCCCTGTGGATTAAGCTGGCGCGCGGTTTCGATGACATGGCCGAGCATGGACGTGCCGGCGACGGGATGCAGCACCTTCGGCAGTGCCGAACGCATGCGCGTGCCCTGGCCGGCGGCGAGGATGACGATATCGAGGGACATGAACGAAGATCCTGAAGCAGACGTGAAAGCAGCCTAGGCCAGCACCGCCGATTGCTCAACGGTGGGCAAGGGCCTCTGTGGAGAGGAAAAACAAAAAGGGTAGCCGAGGCTACCCTTTTCGTTCAACGCGATGCAGCGGTCCGCTATCAGCCGCGGCCACCGAACTTCTTGCGCATCTGCTGCACGGTACGCAGCTGAGCTGCGGCTTCGGCCAGCTGCGCAGCAGCCGAACCGTAGTCGAACTCGGCGCCCTTCTCGTGCAGCGCCTTCTCGGCCGCCTTGACGGCAGCTTGCGCGGCAACCTCGTCCAGATCCTTGGCGCGTGTCGCGGTATCGGCGAGAACCTTCACCATGTTCGGCTGCACTTCGATGAAGCCGCCGGAGATGTAGAAGACTTCCTCGTCGCCACCCTGCTTGATCACGCGAACCGGACCCGGCTTGAGATCGGTCAGCAGCGCCGCGTGGCCTGGCAGGATACCGATGTCGCCCAGGTGACCGTGGGCAACCACCATTTCCACCAGCCCCGAGAACAGCTCTTCTTCCGCGCTGACGATGTCGCAATGGACTGTCATAGCCATACCTATGCCTCGGTGTGTTCAGACTCTCGCCAGGCTTCCCCGGCGAGATTCTGATCGGCGCCCGTCGCCGGGCGCGCCAGTTACAGTTTCTTGGCCTTCTCGATGGCTTCGTCGATGGTACCGACCATGTAGAACGCCTGCTCCGGCAGATGATCGTAATCACCGTTGAGGATGCCGGCGAAACCACGGATGGTTTCCTTCAGCGAAACGTACTTGCCCGGTGCACCGGTGAAGACCTCGGCCACGAAGAACGGCTGCGACAGGAAGCGCTGGATCTTACGGGCACGCGATACCAGCTGCTTGTCCGCTTCGGACAGCTCGTCCATACCCAGGATGGCGATGATGTCCTTCAGTTCCTTGTAGCGCTGCAGTACGTACTGGACGCCGCGAGCGGTGTCGTAGTGCTCCTGGCCGATGACCAGCGGGTCCAGCTGACGCGAGGTCGAATCGAGCGGGTCGACCGCAGGGTAGATACCCAGCGAGGCGATGTCGCGCGACAGAACGACGGTGGCGTCCAGGTGGGCGAAGGTGGTCGCCGGGGACGGGTCGGTCAGGTCGTCCGCAGGAACGTAGACGGCCTGGATCGAAGTGATCGAACCCTGCTTGGTGGAGGTGATGCGCTCCTGCAGAACGCCCATCTCTTCGGCCAGGGTCGGCTGATAACCCACCGCGGACGGCATACGGCCGAGCAGTGCGGACACTTCGGTACCGGCCAGGGTGTAACGGTAGATGTTGTCGACGAACAGCAGAACGTCGCGGCCTTCGTCACGGAACTTCTCGGCCATGGTCAGGCCGGTCAGCGCGACGCGCAAGCGGTTGCCCGGCGGCTCGTTCATCTGGCCGTATACCAGGGCTACCTTGTCGAGAACGTTGGAGTCCTTCATTTCGTGGTAGAAGTCGTTCCCTTCACGGGTACGCTCGCCCACACCGGCGAACACCGAATAACCGCTGTGCTCGATGGCGATGTTGCGGATCAGCTCCATCATGTTCACGGTCTTGCCGACACCGGCACCACCGAACAGACCGACTTTACCGCCCTTGGCGAACGGGCAAACCAGGTCGATGACCTTGATGCCGGTTTCCAGCAGCTCGTTGCCACCTGCCTGCTCGGCATAGGTCGGCGCCGCGCGGTGGATGCCCCAGCGCTCTTCTTCGCCGATCGGTCCGGCTTCGTCGATGGGGTTGCCCAGGACGTCCATGATTCGACCCAGGGTCGCCTTGCCGACCGGTACGGAGATGGCCGCGCCGGTGTTGCTGACGTCCAGGCCACGCTTGAGGCCTTCGGTCGAACCCATGGCGATCGAACGAACGATGCCGTCGCCCAGCTGCTGCTGTACTTCCAGGGTGGTTTCGGCGCCGATGACTTTCAGCGCGTCATACACGTTCGGTACCTGATCGCGCGGAAATTCCACGTCGATGACGGCGCCGATGATTTGAACGATACGTCCGCTACTCATGTTTGGTTCCTCTGAATATTTGAACCGTTCTTAAACCGCGGCAGCGCCGCCGACGATTTCCGAAATTTCCTGAGTGATCGCAGCCTGACGGGCCTTGTTGTAGACCAGTTGCAGGTCGCCAATCAGCTCACCGGCGTTGTCGGTTGCGTTCTTCATGGCGATCATCCGAGCTGCCTGTTCGGCTGCACCGTTCTCGACCACCGCCTGGTAGACCTGGGACTCGATGTAGCGAACCAGCAGCGCGTCCAGCAGTTGCTGGGCGTCGGGTTCGTACAGGTAATCCCACTGACCTTTGGGTGCGGTCTGATCGTCGCCTGCGGCCAGCGGCAGCAATTGCTCGACGCTCGGCTGCTGGGTCATGGTGTTGATGAACTTGTTCGACACCAGGTACAGACGATCCAGACGGCCTTCATTGAAGGCGTCCAGCATGACCTTCACACTACCGATCAGATCGTTGATCGACGGTTCTTCGCCCAGATGGCTGATCGCTGCGATGACGTTGCCGCCGTAGCTGCGGAAGAAGCTCGCGCCCTTGTTACCGATCACACCGAGGTCGGCCTCGACATTGCTGTCGTGCCATTGCTTCATGTTCTTGATCAGCGCCTTGAACAGGTTGATGTTCAGGCCGCCGCACAGACCACGATCGGTGGACACGACGATATAGCCAACCCGCTTGACCGGGCGCTCCACCATGAACGGGTGGCGGTATTCCGGATTGGTATTGGCCAGATGGCCAATCACCTGCCGGATCCGCTCCGCATAGGGACGGCTGGCAGCCATGCGCAGTTGTGCCTTGCGCATTTTGCTGACCGCCACCTTTTCCATGGCGCTGGTGATCTTCTGCGTGCTTTTGATGCTCGCAATCTTGCTGCGAATCTCTTTTGCGCCTGCCATTTGACACCTATCGCGTTAGCAGGCGGACGCCCGGAGGCGTCCGCTGCGGCTTACCAGCTTTGAGAAGCCTTGAACGACTCGATACCGGCCTTGATGCCTGCGTCGATCTCGTCGTTGAAGTCGCCCTTCTCGTTGATCTTCGCCAGCAGCGCGGCATGCTCGCGCTGGAAGTAGGAGATCAACGCTTGTTCGAAGGCACCAACTTTGGCCACTTCGACGTCGGTGAGGAAACCGCGCTCTGCGGCGTACAGCGACACGGCCATCTCGCCAATCGACATCGGCGCGTACTGCTTCTGCTTCATCAGCTCGGTCACACGCTGACCATGCTCGAGCTGCTTGCGGGTGGCTTCGTCCAGGTCCGAGGCGAACTGGGCGAAGGCCGCCAGTTCACGGTACTGAGCGAGCGCGGTACGGATACCCCCCGACAGCTTCTTGATGATCTTGGTCTGCGCGGCGCCACCAACGCGGGATACCGAAATACCAGCGTTAACCGCCGGACGGATGCCTGCGTTGAACATCGACGACTCGAGGAAGATCTGACCGTCAGTGATCGAAATCACGTTGGTCGGAACGAACGCGGAGACGTCACCGGCCTGGGTTTCGATCAGCGGCAGTGCGGTCAGCGAACCGGTCTTGCCGGTCACGGCGCCGTTGGTGAACTTCTCGACGTACTCTTCGGAAACGCGCGAAGCGCGCTCGAGCAGACGGCTGTGGAGATAGAACACGTCGCCCGGGTAGGCTTCGCGGCCCGGTGGACGGCGCAGCAGCAGGGAAATCTGGCGGTAGGCCACGGCCTGCTTGGAGAGATCGTCATACACGATCAGCGCGTCTTCCCCGCGGTCACGGAAGTACTCGCCCATGGTGCAGCCGGAGTACGGTGCCAGGTACTGCAGTGCAGCGGCTTCCGAGGCGCTGGCGGCGACCACGATGGTGTTCGACAGAGCGCCGTGCTCTTCGAGCTTGCGTACCACGTTGGCGATGGTCGACTGCTTCTGACCGATGGCCACGTAGACGCAGCGGATGCCACTGGTACGCTGGTTGATGATGGCGTCGACAGCCAGGGCGGTCTTGCCGATCTGACGGTCACCAATGATCAGCTCGCGCTGGCCACGGCCGACCGGAATCATCGCATCGACCGACTTGTAACCGGTCTGCACCGGCTGGTCGACCGACTTACGCCAGATCACGCCAGGGGCGACCTTTTCGACCGCGTCAGTAGCGGACGCATTGATCGGACCCTTGCCATCGATCGGGTTGCCCAGAGCGTCGACCACGCGGCCGAGCAGTTCCGGACCTACTGGAACTTCCAGTACGCGGCCGGTGCACTTGGCGCTCATACCTTCGGTCAGGCCCAGGTAGCTGCCCAGCACCACGGCACCGACGGAGTCCTGCTCCAGGTTCAGCGCCATACCGTAGATGCCGCCGGGGAATTCGATCATCTCGCCGTACATCACATCGGCCAGGCCGTAGATGCGCACGATGCCGTCGGAAACGCTGACGACGGTGCCTTCGTTACGGGCTTGGGCAGCGACATCGGACTTCTCGATGCGCTGCTTGATGATTTCACTTATCTCAGAAGGATTCAGTTGCTGCATGCCATGACCCTCAAATCAGGATTTCAACGATTCGGCCAACTGGCTCAGTTTGCCGCGGACCGAACCATCGACAACCACATCACCGGCGCGGATAACGACGCCGCCGATCAGCGCAGGGTTCACGACCTGCTGGGGGTTGACGGTACGATCTAGCCGCTTCGACAGGGCGGCAGCCAAAGTTTGGAGTTGTGTGGTGCTCAGCTCGTAAGCAGTCTGCACCTCGACGTCGAGTGTCTTTTCGGCTTGCGCTTTGAGGTCCTCGAAAAGCTCGCGGATCGTCGGCAGCACCGCAAGGCGATCATGCTCGCCCAGGGTGGCGACGAAGTTGCGAAACGCTTCATCAATGTCGTTACCGAACAGCTGGATAACCGCCTTGACCTTGCTTTCGCTGGTCAGGCGCGGATTCTTCAGCAGTTCGGCGACTTCGGGGACTTCAACAGCGACAGCAGCCAGGTTCAACATGCCGGACCAAGCCTCGGTCTGGCCTGCTGCGCTGGCATGCTCGAAAGCGGCCTTGGCGTAAGGCCGGGCAAGCGTCTGGTTATTGATCATCGCTTGCCTCGCTTAGAGTTGGGAGGCCAGTTTTTCGACCAGGTCGTTATGAACCTTGGCGTCCACCTGGGACTCCAGGATCTTCTCGGCGCCCAGTACGGCGAGAGCCGCGACCTGGTTGCGCAGTTGATCCTTGGCGCGATTCACTTCCTGCTCGATCTCGGCGCGGGCACCGGCGACCAGTCGCTCGCCTTCGGCGCGCGCCTGCTGCTTGGCTTCCTCAACGATGGCGTTGGCTTGCTTGTTGGCCTGCTCGAGGATCTGGGTAGCCTGGTCACGGGTCTCGCGAAGGGTATGGGATGCCTTCTCTTGAGCCAGTTTCAGGTCTTGTTGCGCACGGCCTGCGGCATCCAGACCTTCGGCGATTTTCTTCTGGCGTTCCTGCATGGCCTTGGTGATCGGCGGCCATACGAACTTCATGCAAAACCAGACGAAAATAGCGAAGGCGAACGTCTGACCGAACAGCGTCAAGTTAATGTTCACAGCGATTTACCTCGTGCTATCTCGTTCGACGCGTTTGTCATTCCTTGGCGGCAGGGCCCGTCAGCCGGACCCCGCCTGAAACCGGGAAAGGGCTTAGCCAGCGACAACGAAGATGAGGTACATCGCGATACCCACGCCGATCATCGGTACGGCGTCGAGCAGACCGGCCATCAGGAAGGTCTTGGTTTGCAGCTGGGGAGCCAGCTCGGGTTGACGAGCGGTGGATTCCAGCAGTTTGCCACCCAGCAGAGCGAAGCCGATACCGGTGCCCAGGGCACCCAGACCGATCATGATGGAGGCGGCGATGTAGACGAGTTCCATGTAAAGCTCCTGAATCAAAGGTTAAGGTTTTTTCTATGTGGGGTGATTAACGTGTTGTTGAACCGGTCATCCGTTACGGCGTGAGTTCGGCGTGACTGTGGTCTTCGTGTGCCGAGCTCAGATACACCACGGTCAGTACCATGAAAATGAACGCCTGCAGCGGAATCACCAAAATATGGAAGATCGCCCAGGGTACATTCAACGTCCACTGCACGTAGAACGGCAGCAGCGCGATGAGGATGAATACCACCTCACCGGCGTACATGTTGCCGAACAGACGCAGAGCGAGGCTCAGCGGCTTGGTCAGCAGACCGAGGATTTCGAGGAACAGGTTGAACGGAATCAGCGACCAGTGGTTGAACGGGGTGAACGCCAGTTCCTTGGTGAAACCGCCAAAACCCTTGACCTTGAAGCTGTAGAACAGAATCAGAACGAATACGCCCAGCGACAGACCGAAGGTACCGTTCGGGTCGGCGGTCGGAACGATCTTGAAGTAGGGCAGCCCCAGCGCATGGGCCAGGCCCGGAATGTAGTCGACCGGAATCCACTTCAGGCTGTTCATCAGGAACACCCAGACGAAGATGGTCAGGGCCAGCGGCGCGATGACCGGGTTACGGCCGTGGAAGGTGTCTTTGACTACGCCTTCGACGAACTCGACGCACATCTCCACCAAGTTCTGCAGGCGACCCGGTACACCTGCGGTGGCGCCCTTGGCCGCGAGGCTGAACAGGCCGATGAAGATCAGACCCATGAAGGCCGACCAGCCCAGGGTGTCCAGATGCAATGCCATGAAGCCCATGTCGCGCGCTTCGACGGCGGTCTGGGCAATGGTCCAGGTGGACTGGTCGAGTACGGTGTTGTCTGCGCGAACGTAGCCCTCGGGCAGCTTACCGAAGGTCAGATTCTGCAGGTGATGCTGGATGTATTCAGCTGGACTACTCGCCATAAACGCCTCAGTGCTCAATGCTTCGGATTGTTTTTCATCAGCAGGAGCGCACTCGCCCCGGTGCCTAGTACCAGCAGATAGCCGGCGAACAAGGCAATCGGCTCAAGCGGTTTCACCCCCACGAACACCAGCGCAAAAAGCGCTGCTGCCAGAATCTGCTTGCCCATCTCACCCGACCAGAAGGACTGGATGATGGCCCTGGTTGAACGCGCGCCAAAAAAGCGAAAGGCCTTGTGGGCGAAATAGAGGTTTGCCAGCAGGGCGATGAGCCCTCCGAGTAACCCCGAATAGCCTGCGGTAATACCAAAGAAAACACCGCACAGTACCGCCGAGACAACCACCACCAGCGCCTGGATACGCAGCACGCGAAAAACCGGTAGGCGATGGATCGGAGTTCGATTACGTATGTTCACTCGCGACCCGTTTTGCCCATGCGTCTGCATCAACGCAATAGTTGCTCGCTATCAAAAAAGCGCGGCGAGTATAGGAGCGCACCCGGTGCGGTTCAACCGTCGGGGAGCTGTTTCCGACCGCAGCTACAAAACATTTTGTTTCAACGAATGTGTGCAAGCACACCCTGCAGCTCATCCAGGGAATTGTAACGGATAACCAGCTGCCCCTTGCCCTTCTGACCATGCTTGATCTGCACCGGAGAGCCTAGACGCTCTGCCAGCCGCTGCTCGAGCCGAGTGATATCCGGATCGCTTTTCGGCTCTGCCTTGGGCTTTTCCTTGCTGTTGAGCCACTGCCTGACGAGCGCCTCGGTCTGCCTAACCGTGAGCCCTCGTGCGACAACATGCCGCGCGCCTTCGACCTGCTGGTCGGCCGGCAAACCGAGCAACGCGCGGGCATGCCCCATCTCCAGATCACCATGCGACAACAGGATCTTGATCTCCTCGGGTAGAGCAATCAGGCGCAGCAGATTGCTCACGGTAACCCGCGATTTGCCCACCGCATCGGCGACCTGCTGCTGGGTAAGCTGAAATTCCTGCTGCAGACGCTGCAGGGCGATGGCTTCCTCGACCGGATTAAGGTCCTCGCGCTGAATGTTCTCGATCAGCGCCATGGCGATCGCGGCTTCGTCCGGTACCTCGCGGACCATCGCCGGGATCTTTTCCAGACCCGCCAGCTGGCTGGCCCTCCAGCGTCGTTCGCCTGCGATGATCTCGAAGCGGTCGCCACCGATCGAGCGCACCACGATTGGCTGCATGACACCCTGGGCCTTGATCGATTGCGCCAGTTCCTCCAATGCGCCCGGGTCCATGTCGCGGCGGGGCTGATACTTGCCCCGCTGGATCAGATCCAGCGGTAGGTGCTGCAGCTCGCGGCTATCGGCCTGCACCGCCTCTTCCTGCAGGGCGGTGACGGTGGCGCCGCCGAGCAGCGCATCCAGACCGCGTCCGAGGCCACGTTTTTTGGTCGCCATAGAATTCCTTATGCGTTAGACGCAGGCACCGTGGCGCTGCGAGCGCCCCGACGCTGACGCCGGGACAATTCGCTGGCCAGCGCCAGGTACGCCAGCGCGCCGCGTGATTGTTTGTCGTAGACCAGTGCCGGCATACCGTGGCTGGGCGCTTCGGCCAGGCGCACGTTGCGCGGGATCACCGTCTCGTAGAGGCGATCGCCGAAATGCGCCTGCAACTGCTCGGACACATCGTTGGTCAGGCTGCTCCGCGGGTCGTACATGGTGCGCAGCAGGCCTTCGATCTTCAGGCTCGGATTAAGTGCCTGACCGATGCGCTGGATCGAGTTGACCAGGTCGGTGAGCCCTTCGAGTGCGTAGTATTCGCACTGCATCGGGATGATCACCCCGTCGGATGCCACCAGGGCGTTGATGGTGAGCATCGACAGCGAGGGCGGACAATCGATCAGGATGTAATCGTAGTTTTCGCGCACCGGCGCCAGCGCCTCGCGCAAGCGATGTTCCTTGGCGGGCAGATCGAGCAGCGCGACTTCGGCGGCGGTCAGATCACGGTTGGCGGGCAGCAGCTGGTAACCGCCATGTTCGGAGAACTGCATGGCATCGACGAGGCTGCATTCGCCGATGAGCACGTCGTAGATCGAATGTTCCAGGTTCAACTTATCCACACCGCTGCCGGTCGTGGCGTTGCCCTGTGGATCCAGGTCGATCAACAGCACCCGCCGCCGCGTCGCGACGAGCGACGCCGCGAGGTTGATGCAGGTGGTGGTCTTGGCGACACCACCCTTCTGGTTGGCGATGGCAAATACTTTAGCCATGATCAGCGTCTGTCCGGGGTCATGAAATGCGCCGCAGTATCAGCAGATGGCGCTGTCCTTGGCAACCGGGAACCCGCAGCAACTCGCAGCGTTCGAGACGGAAGTCCGCCGGTAGCGCTTGAAGCTCGTCATCAGGCTGTACGCCTTTCATCGCCAGCCAGCGGGTGCCCTGGTTACCCAGGTGACGGGTCCAGTTGGCGAAATCCTGCAACGAGCTGAACGCTCGCGAGCAGATGCCGGAAAAGGGCTGGGGTGGTGAATAGGCTTCGACCCGACTGTGGATAACTTCCAGATTATCGAGCCCGAGTTCGAGTTTGACCTGGGTGAGAAAGCGGGTCTTCTTGCCGTTTGAGTCAAGCAGGGTGAACCGCCGCTCCGGAAATAGGATCGCCAGCGGAATGCCGGGCATACCGCCACCGCTTCCCACATCCAGCCAGCTGTCACCCAATGGCGCGACGTGAGGGACGACGCTCAGGCTGTCGAGCAGATGCCGAGAAACCATCTCGTCCGGGTCTCGCACCGCAGTCAGGTTGTAGGCCTTGTTCCATTTGACCAGTAGCGCGAGGTAGCCAAGCAGTCGTCGCTGCTGCGCGTCGCTCAGCTCGATGCGCAGCTGCTCGGCGCCGGCGCGCAATTCCTCGGCATGTCGATCGCTAACGACTTGCATCAGGCGCTCTGCTCCAGCTGACGGCCGGCGCCGCGCTTCTTCAGGTGAATCAGCAGCAGCGAAATCGCAGCCGTGGTCACGCCTGGTATACGCGAAGCCTGTCCCAATGTCTGTGGGCGGCTTGCCGCGAGCTTGTGCTGGATTTCCTTGGACAACCCGGAAATGGTCGCGAAATCCAGATCCTGCGGCAGAACGGTATTCTCGCTGGCCCTCAGCCGCGCAATCTCATCCTGCTGACGCTCGATGTATCCGGCGTATTTGGTCTTGATCTCGACCTGCTCGGCGACCTGCGGGTCGACACCTCCGTGCCCGGTAATCTCGGCCAGGCCAAGGTAATCGATTTCCGGTCGGCTGAGCAGGTTGAGCAGGTTGTACTCGTGAGTCAGCGGTGTACCGAAACGCGCGACAATCGCGTCACCTTGCTCGGTTCCAGGACGAACCCAGGTGCTCTTGAGGCGCTGTTCTTCACGTTCGACGCCCTCGCGTTTGGCCGAAAAAGCCGCCCAGCGGGCATCGTCGACCAGACCGAGCTCACGGCCTTTCTCGGTCAAGCGCAAGTCAGCGTTGTCCTCGCGAAGGATCAGCCGGTATTCGGCACGCGAAGTGAACATGCGGTAGGGTTCCTGAGTGCCGAGCGTGATCAGGTCGTCCACCAGCACACCGAGGTAGGCCTCGTCACGGCGCGGGTGCCAGCTGTCCTGTCCCTTGGCACGCAGCGCCGCATTGGCACCGGCCAGCAGCCCTTGGGCGCCCGCTTCCTCGTAACCGGTGGTGCCGTTGATCTGCCCGGCGAAGAACAACCCACCGATCACCTTGGTCTCGAGGCTGTACTTCAGGTCGCGCGGATCGAAGTAGTCGTACTCGATGGCATAGCCGGGCCGCACGATGTGGGCATTCTCCATGCCGCGAATGCTTCGGACGATCTGCAACTGCACGTCGAACGGCAACGAGGTGGAGATACCGTTGGGGTACAGCTCATGGGTGGTCAGGCCTTCAGGCTCTATGAACACCTGGTGGCTGTCCTTGTCGACGAAGCGATGGATCTTGTCCTCGATTGACGGACAGTAACGCGGGCCTACGCCCTCGATCACGCCGGAGTACATCGGCGAGCGATCGAGGTTGGCTGAGATGATGTCATGGGTTCGGCTGTTGGTGTGGGTGATCCAGCAGCTGACCTGACGTGGATGCTGCTGTTGCGAGCCAAGGAAGGACATCACCGGCAACGGCGTATCGCCCGGCTGCTCAGTCATTTGAGAAAAATCCACGCTACGGCCATCGATGCGCGGGGGCGTGCCGGTCTTCAGGCGACCCACCCGCAACGGCAGCTCGCGCAAACGCCGCGCCAGGGCGATCGAAGGCGGATCGCCGGCACGGCCGCCGGAATAGTTTTCCAGCCCGATGTGGATAAGTCCGCCGAGGAAAGTCCCAGTGGTCAGCACCACGTTCTCGGCAAGAAAACGAAGCCCCATCTGGGTGACGACGCCTTTGACCTGATCCTGTTCGACGATCAGATCGTCTGCAGCCTGCTGGAATATCCACAGGTTGGCCTGATTTTCCAGCGTCTCGCGGATAGCCGCCTTGTACAGCACGCGATCCGCCTGCGCACGCGTCGCGCGCACGGCGGGACCCTTGCGGCTGTTGAGCACACGAAACTGGATGCCGCCGCGGTCGGTCGCCTCGGCCATGGCGCCGCCAAGGGCGTCGATTTCCTTGACCAGATGGCTTTTGCCGATCCCGCCGATTGCGGGATTGCAGCTCATCTGGCCAAGGGTTTCCACATTGTGCGTCAGCAGCAGGGTCTTCACGCCCATGCGTGCAGCCGCCAGCGCAGCTTCGGTACCGGCATGGCCGCCACCGATGACGATCACGTCAAAACGGGAAGGGAAGTCCACCACGCACCTCGTGCCTGTTCCAGATGGTTTTGGGAAACGCGCAAGTATAGGGTTTTAGCCCAGGCGAAAGAAGACTCTTGGGCAAAAAATGATCAGCTAGCGATTAACGTCAAGCATAGAAAGATAGAAAAGAAATATAAGAGCTTTATTTATGTGATTGTATATGAGGGCTCGCTTTTCTGTGGATAACCTCGTATAGGCCTAGTTATCCGTCACGTCGAGCACTGTATGAGTCTGTGCGTTGCCTGGGTTGGCTCTGTAGATTAGCTGCAGATCACCTGTGGATTAAACAGGTGTTTATGCACAGACAGATTTATTCCATGCTTCAGCCAAGGGTTATCCCAGGAGCACAGGGAGGTTTGTCCACAGGCTTCAGGCCGCACGTAGGGGAAGCCTCCTGGTTCGGAGGCGGTCGAAGCGAAGAGGTTGCAGGTCGGCTATTTGCCGATGCAGAAGCTCGAGAAGATGCGGCCCAGCAGGTCGTCGGAACCGAAGGCTCCGGTAATCTCACCCAGCGCTTGCTGGGCCATGCGCAGGTCTTCGGCTAGCAGTTCGCCCGCGCCCGCCTGGGTAAGCTGGGCATGACCGTGATCCAGGTGGTCCTGTGCCTGGCGCAACGCGTCCAGGTGTCTCCGACGGGCGCTGAAGCCGCCTTCTCCCGTCTGCTGGTAGCCCATGCAGGCTTTGAGGTGGTCGCGTAACAGTTCCAGTCCGGCACAGGAGCGCGCCGAAAGGCTGAGGGTGACGTGACCATCCGCGCTGGTAGCGAGCTGAACCGGTTCGCCGGAAAGGTCGGCCTTGTTGCGAATCAGGGTTATCCGCTCGGGAGCCGGTCTTTGCTGGAGAAACTCCGGCCAGAGGGCGAACGGATCGGCAGCCTCCGGCGCCGTGGCATCCACCACCAACAACACCCGGTCCGCTTCCCCGATCGCTTTCAGAGCCCGCTCTACGCCGATTCGTTCGACCTGATCCTGAGCCTCGCGCAGCCCGGCGGTGTCGACGACATGCAGCGGCATGCCGTCGATGTGGATATGTTCGCGCAGCACATCGCGCGTGGTGCCGGCGATGTCCGTGACGATGGCCGCCTCGCGTCCGGCCAGCGCGTTGAGCAGGCTGGATTTACCGGCATTGGGTCGTCCCGCAATTACCACCGTCATGCCTTCGCGCAGCAGAGCGCCCTGCCCGGCTTCCCGCTGTACCTCGGCCAAGGCCTGACGCACCGCTTCGAGCAGCTGCAAGACCTTGCCATCGGCGAGGAAATCGATCTCCTCCTCCGGAAAATCGATGGCCGCCTCGACGTAGATGCGCAGCTGGATCAGCTGCTCGGTCAGCTGGTTCACCCGCCGCGAAAAGTCTCCCTGAAGCGAACGCAGGGCGTTGCGTGCCGCCTGCTCGGAGCTGGCTTCGATCAGGTCGGCGATAGCCTCGGCCTGTGCCAGGTCGAGCTTGTCGTTGAGAAAGGCCCGTTCACTGAACTCACCGGGACGGGCCAGCCGTACCCCGAGTTCAACGCAGCGTCGCAGCAGCAGATCGAGGACCACCGGACCGCCGTGGCCCTGCAGCTCCAGAACGTCTTCCCCGGTGAACGAATGGGGTCCGGGAAAGAACAGCATCAGCCCCTCGTCGATGACTTCACCGTCATCGGCATGGAAGGGGCCGTAATGGGCATGGCGGGGTGTCGGCTCGCGGCCGGTGAGGGTGATGGCCACGGCCTTGGCGCGTGCACCAGAGACGCGGACGATACCGACGCCGCCTCGGCCAGGAGCGGTAGCGATGGCAGCGATGGTGTCCTGTACAGGGGTCATGGCGCCTCCGGGCAAATAGCAAAACGCCCCAATCAAGGGGCGTTTGCGTCACGAGTCACTACGGTCAGGCTGTTTTGGCAGCCGCCTCGATCTTGCGGGTAATGTACCACTGCTGTGCGATGGACAGGATGTTGTTGACCACCCAGTACAGCACCAGACCCGCCGGGAACCAAAGGAAGAAGAAGGTGAAGATGATCGGCATCAGCTTCATCACCCTTGCCTGCATCGGATCGGGCGGCGTCGGGTTGAGTTGCTGTTGGATGAACATGGTCGCGCCCATGATGATCGGCAGGATGAAGAACGGATCCTTGATCGACAGGTCGGTAATCCAGAACATCCAGGGCGCCTGGCGCATCTCGACGCTTTCCAGCAGCGTCCAGTAGAGCGCCAGGAACACCGGCATCTGCACCAGGATCGGCAAGCAACCCCCAAGCGGGTTGATCTTCTCTTTCTTGTACAGCTCCATCATTGCCTGGGACATCTTCTGGCGGTCGTCACCGTACTGCTCTTTGAGCGCCTGCATCTTCGGCGACACCGCCCGCATACGCGCCATCGAGCGATAGCTGGCCGCAGAAAGGGGGAAGAAGGCGAGCTTGATGATGACGGTCAGTACGATGATCGACCAACCCCAGTTGCCGAGCAGGGCGTGAATATTCTCGAGCAGCCAGAAAATCGGCTGGGCGAGGAACCAGAGAATGCCGTAGTCGACCGTCAGACGCAGGCCAGGGGAGAGCTCCTCGAGCTTGTCCTGGAGCTTCGGGCCGGCATACAGGCGGGCACTGGTTTCGCCCTGGGTGCCGGGAGCAACGCTGATCGCCGGACCGGTGAAACCGATGATGTAATTGCCCTGGCTATCCTTGCGGGTCTGCACCACGTTGGTGCTTTCAGGCTCAGGAACCCAGGCGGTAACGAAGTAATGCTGCAGCCAGGCGATCCAGCCGCCCTGCACGGTTTCCTTGACCCGCTTATCATCCATGTTGCCGCGAGAAATCTTGCGATAGGGCTCGTCGGCCGTCCACATCGCAGCGCCCAGGTAGGTCGCGGTGCCTGTCGCGGTGCTCGAGGAAGGATCGCCGCTGTTGTCGCGCTTGAGCTGGGCAAACAGATGGCCGGTCCAGGGCTGCTCGCTCTGGTTGTCGATCAGGTAGCTCACGCCCAGGTCGTACTCGCCACGGGTGAAGCTGAAGCGCTTGGTGTAGTTGACGCCGTTGGCGCTGTAGCTGAGGTCGACCACCAGTTCGTTCTGGCCTTCGCTCATCTGATATTCGCTGCGCTCGCTGCGGTACAACGGACGACCGCTGGCTTGGTCAGGACCATCACCGATGAGGCCGCTCTGCGCTTCATAGGTGCGCTCGCCGCTGCGTTCGAACAGCTGGAAGGGCACGTCAGGACGGTCCTGGCGGCGCGGATATTGCGGAAGCATCAGCTCGACGATGTCGCCGCCGCGCGGATCGATGGCCAGTTCCAATACGTCGGTACGTACGCGAATCAGCTGATTGCTGGGCTGTTCGGCGGGCAGGGCGCTGACCGGTTCGCTACCGGTGACGCTTGGGACGTCGTCGTGACTGCCTTCAGCGACGGACGGCGTGTCCGGCAGCGCGGCAGCAGGGGCCTGGCGTTGGACGGTTTCAGCAGGCATCGGCGCCTGGCCGTAGTCCTGGTTCCACTGGAGCACCAGCAGGTAGGCGACGACTGCCAGGGCGACAAGCAGGATCGAGCGTTTGATATCCATGGTTACTCGGCCATCGAAGAAGAATTGGAAGAAGTGTTTGGGGGAACCGGGTCGTAGCCGCCCGCATTCCAGGGATGACAGCGACCGAGCCTACGCAGGCTCAACCAACCGCCTCGCAAGAGGCCATGGTGTTCGATGGCTTCGTAGGCGTAGCAGGAGCAGCTGGGGTAGAAGCGACAGTGGCTGGCCATCAAGGGGCTGATGGCATAGCGATAAACCTGGATCGAGGCGAGCGCCAGTTTACGCATGGGGAAGCTTGGCCGCTTGCTGTGCGACCTCGGGGGAGGGCTTGAGACGTCCGAGCCTGTTCCAGGCTTTGCCCAGCTGACGTGCCAGCTCAGGGTTGTCCAAATCACCGAGTCCCTTGCGCGCCACGATCACGATATCCCAGCCGGCGAGATCGTGTTGATGGTGTCTGAAGGATTCGCGCATCTGCCGTTTGGCACGGTTGCGCTCGACCGATAGCTTGACGCTTTTCTTGCCGATCACCAGCCCAAGCCTTGGGTAATCCAGTTCGTTCTGGCGTGCTAGCAAGAGGAATTGCCTGCCCGGCACCTTGCCGGACGGTGAGTCGAAGACTGCTTTGAACTGGCGGGGGGTCAGCAAACGCTTTTCCCGGCCGAAGCCCCGACTCACTCCCTGTGCCGTGTCAATCAGACGGTCAGGCGCTTACGGCCCTTGGCGCGACGACGCGACAGGACGGCGCGGCCGTTCTTGGTGGCCATGCGGGCACGGAAACCGTGGGTGCGAGCGCGCTTGATGGTGCTGGGTTGGAAAGTGCGTTTCATGGTGCGTTACCTGGATGTTCTGTTGCGGGCCGGAATGGCCCCCGCTCAAAGAGACCGGCGATTGTAGAGAAGCCCAAAGGTCAGGTCAATTTCCAACCAGCAGGAAAACCGCATTGCATGAATAAGATAAGAAGAATTTAAAGCTTTTCTGAATCAGTGTTTATAAATGCTGCGGTGAGTTTCTGTGGATAACCGCCTAGAGGCGGTATGTTGAGCGGCGTGGCAGAATGTATAACCGCTCGGGTTAGCGGTGTGCTGACGGTGTACATCCGGGGAGCAAGCTGTGGATCGAATGGCGTGTTATCCACAGCGACGGTTATGCGCTTGTTCTGCACAGGCTTTTCAAGAGCCTTGAAGCGCGGTTATCAACAGCGTTCGTCGGTAGGTAAAAAGGGAGCGAGCTTCGGCGGCTGGGTGTCTGAGTTGTGGATAACCAGGCCGCCGCCAGCTACAATGGCCACTGTTTTTTTCGGCCCCGATAGGAGCTTCCGTGACGGTGGAACTTTGGCAGCAGTGCGTAGACCTTTTGCGCGACGAGCTGCCAGCGCAGCAATTCAACACCTGGATCCGGCCTCTTCAGGTTGAAGCCAACGGCGATGAGCTGCGCGTCTACGCGCCTAATCGATTCGTCCTTGATTGGGTCAACGAAAAGTACTTGTCGCGACTGCTGGAATTATTGAGCGAGCGCGCGACCGGGATCGTCCCGGCGCTCTCGTTGCTGATCGGTAGCAAGCGAACCTCGGCAGGCGCCCTTCCATCTGCGCAGGCGGCCCGGGCTCAGGCGGCCGTGGCGCCTGCGATAGCGAAGGTCGCCCCGGTGCCTGCGCAGCCGCTATCGGCTCCGGACATTGCGCAACCGTCTTCCGATACGGTCGAAGCACCGCTTGCGCGCAGCGAACGTACGGTTCAGGTCGAGGGTGCGCTCAAGCACACCAGTTATCTGAATCGCACCTTTACCTTCGAAAACTTCGTCGAGGGCAAGTCGAACCAGCTTGCCCGTGCTGCCGCCTGGCAGGTGGCGGACAATCCCAAGCACGGCTACAACCCGTTGTTCCTTTATGGTGGGGTCGGCCTTGGTAAGACCCACCTGATGCATGCCGTCGGCAACCACCTGTTGAAGAAGAACCCCAACGCCAAGGTGGTTTACCTGCACTCGGAGCGATTCGTCGCTGACATGGTCAAGGCGCTTCAGCTCAATGCCATCAACGAATTCAAGCGCTTCTACCGCTCGGTGGATGCGCTGCTGATCGACGATATCCAGTTTTTTGCCAAGAAAGAGCGCTCGCAGGAGGAATTCTTCCATACCTTTAATGCCCTGCTTGAAGGTGGGCAGCAGGTCATCCTTACCAGTGATCGCTACCCCAAGGAAATCGATGGCCTGGAAGAGCGCCTTAAATCGAGGTTTGGCTGGGGTTTGACCGTTGCGGTCGAGCCGCCCGAGCTCGAAACCCGCGTGGCGATCCTGATGAAGAAGGCCGATCAGGCCAAAGTCGATTTGCCGCACGACGCGGCATTCTTTATTGCTCAGCGGATCCGATCAAACGTGCGTGAGTTGGAGGGCGCGCTCAAGCGCGTCATCGCTCATGCTCACTTCATGGGGCGCGACATCACCATCGAGTTGATTCGCGAGTCGCTCAAGGATCTGCTGGCGCTGCAGGACAAGCTCGTCAGCGTAGACAATATCCAGCGTACGGTCGCCGAGTACTACAAGATCAAGATTTCCGATCTATTGTCTAAGCGTCGCTCGCGTTCGGTGGCCAGGCCCCGCCAGGTGGCCATGGCCTTGTCCAAGGAGCTGACCAACCACAGTCTGCCAGAGATAGGCGATGCGTTTGGCGGACGCGACCACACCACGGTATTGCATGCATGCCGTAAAATCGGCGAGTTGCGTGAGACCGATGCGGATATCCGCGAAGACTACAAGAATCTGTTGCGTACTTTGACGACCTGACCAGGCGCACCCATTCAAGAGGCAAGGGACAGACCATGCATTTCACTATTCAGCGCGAAGCCTTGTTGAAACCCCTGCAGTTGGTTGCTGGCGTCGTCGAACGACGCCAGACCCTGCCGGTTCTGTCCAACGTCCTGCTGTCTGTGCAGGGGCAGCAGCTGTCGCTGACCGGTACCGACCTCGAGGTCGAGCTGGTTGGGCGAGTCACGCTCGAGGATGCGGCAGAGCCTGGTGAAATCACCGTGCCGGCCCGAAAGTTGATGGATATCTGCAAGAGCCTTCCGGGCGATGCGCTGATCGATATCCGCTTCGACGAGCAGAAGCTGCTGGTCAAGTCCGGGCGTAGCCGGTTCACCCTGTCGACCTTGCCTGCCAATGACTTTCCAACGGTGGAAGAGGGCCCAGGCTCGCTGAACTTCTCGGTATCCCAGAGCACCATGCGCAAGCTCATCGAGCGCAGCAGCTTCGCCATGGCGCAGCAGGACGTTCGTTACTATCTCAATGGGATGTTGCTGGAAGTCTCCAGTGGCATGCTCCGCGCGGTCGCCACCGATGGTCACCGTCTGGCGATGTGTTCCATGCAGGCCGGCATCGAACAGGCCGATCGGCATCAGGTGATCGTACCGCGTAAGGGTATTCTCGAGCTGGCGCGCTTGCTCAACGATCAGGATGCCGAGGTCAACATCGTCCTGGGCCAGCATCACATCCGCGCCACCACCGGCGAGTTCACGTTTACCTCCAAGCTGGTGGATGGCAAATTTCCGGACTACGAGCGCGTCCTGCCGCGTGGTGGCGACAAGCTAGTGGTTGGTGATCGACAGCTGTTGCGTGAAGCGTTCAGTCGCACCGCGATTCTGTCGAATGAAAAGTACCGTGGTATTCGCCTGCAGTTGCAAAGCGGGCTTCTCAAGATCCAGGCGAACAACCCAGAGCAGGAAGAAGCTGAAGAAGAGGTGGCCGTGGAGTACAACGGCGATGCACTGGAAATCGGCTTCAACGTCAGCTACCTGTTGGATGTACTGGGTGTAATGACGACCGATCAGGTACGCCTGATCTTGTCCGATTCCAACAGCAGTGCGCTGGTTCAAGAGTTCGATAACGACGATTCGGCGTATGTGGTCATGCCGATGCGTCTGTAACTCCTCGCTTAATGTCGCTTAGCCGCGTCACCGTCACCGGGGTGCGCAATTTGCACCCGGTGACGCTCGCACCTTCTCCTCGTATCAACATTCTCTTTGGCGACAACGGCAGCGGAAAAACCAGCCTGCTCGAGTCGATCCATCTTCTCGGGTTGGCCCGTTCGTTTCGCAGCCTTCGCCTGAACCCAGTCATTAGTCACGAGCAAGCAAGCTGTACCGTCTTTGGCCAGGTCGATCTGGCTGATGGGCAGAGCGCTGCCCTGGGCGTTGCGCGCGAGCGCAGCGGGGACGTGCGGATTCGAATAGACGGTCAGAACATCCGCAGCGCGGCCGAACTCGCTGATACTTTGCCGTTGCAGCTGATAAATCCCGACAGCTTTCGATTACTCGAAGGCGCGCCGAAGCTAAGGCGGCAGTTTCTTGATTGGGGTGTGTTCCACGTGGAACATCGCTTCCTGGGGGCGTGGCAGAGGCTCCATCTGGCCCTCAGGCAAAGGAACTCATGGTTGCGGCATGGTACACTTGACGCTGCGTCCGAAGCCGCGTGGAACCGTGAGCTGAGTGCTGCCAGCGAGGAGATCGACGAGTACCGCCGCGCTTATATTCAGGCATTGAAGCCGGTTTTCGAAAAGACGCTCGCCGCTCTGGTCGACCTCAAGGGACTGACCTTGAGTTATTACCGCGGTTGGGACAAAGACCGATCACTGGCCGAAGTGCTCGCCGGTTCGGTCGAAAGGGATAGGGCGCTCGGGCACACGCAATCGGGTCCGCAACGTGCGGATCTCAGGCTACGAATCGGTAGTCACAACGCAGCCGAGATTTTGTCCCGAGGGCAACAGAAGCTAGTCGTCTGCGCTTTGCGTATCGCCCAAGGCCATCTGGTCAATGATCGCAAGCGCGGGCGCTGTATATATCTGGTCGATGACCTGCCATCGGAGTTGGATGAGCAGCATCGGTCAGCGTTGTGCAAGTTGCTAGAGCAGCTTGAATGCCAGGTTTTCATTACCTGCGTAGATTCAAACGTATTGCAAGATGGCTGGGGTAACGACACTCCAGTCTCGATGTTTCACGTGGAACATGGCCATATTCATCCGGTCATGGACCCCTCGGGAGTGAAGGCATGAGCGAAAATCACACGTACGACTCCAATAGCATCAAGGTCCTCAAAGGGCTGGACGCCGTACGCAAGCGTCCCGGTATGTACATCGGCGACACCGATGACGGTACCGGACTGCACCATATGGTCTTCGAGGTCGTCGACAATTCCATCGACGAGGCCCTGGCCGGTCACTGCAGCGAAATCAGCATCACCATTCACGTGGACGAGTCCATTACCGTTCGCGATAACGGCCGCGGGATTCCGGTGGACATCCACAAGGAAGAGGGCGTCTCGGCTGCGGAAGTGATCATGACCGTCCTCCACGCAGGCGGTAAGTTCGACGACAATTCCTACAAGGTCTCCGGTGGCCTTCATGGCGTGGGTGTTTCGGTGGTTAACGCACTCTCCGAAGAGCTGCAGATGACCATCCGCCGCGAGGGCAAGGTTTGGGAGCAGACCTACCGTCACGGCGTGCCGCAAGCGCCTATTACCCCCGTTGGCGAGACGGATGGGTCGGGCACCGAAATCCATTTCAAGCCTTCGGCTGAGACCTTCCAGAACATCCATTTCAGCTGGGATATCTTGGCCAAGCGCTTGCGCGAACTGTCGTTCCTGAACTCTGGTGTCGGTATCGTTTTGCGTGATGAGCGCAGCGCCAAAGAAGAGCTGTTCAAGTATGAAGGTGGCCTGCGTGCTTTCGTCGAATACCTGAATACCAACAAGACGGCGGTCAATCAGGTCTTCCACTTCAGCATGCAACGCGATGATGGAGTGGGTGTGGAAGTGGCGCTGCAGTGGAACGACAGCTTCAACGAGAACATCCTCTGCTTCACCAACAACATCCCTCAGCGCGACGGCGGCACCCACCTGGCAGGCTTCCGCTCGGCATTGACCCGTAACCTGAACAGCTATATCGAGCAGGAAGGGCTGGCCAAGAAGTTCAAAGTCGCCACCACAGGCGACGATGCGCGCGAAGGTCTGACTGCGATTATTTCGGTCAAGGTTCCAGATCCCAAGTTCAGCTCCCAGACCAAGGACAAGCTCGTTTCGTCCGAGGTCAAGACGGCTGTCGAACAGGAAATGGGTAAGCATTTTGCCGACTTCCTGCTCGAGCACCCGAACGAAGCCAAGGCGGTGGTCGGCAAGATGATCGACGCGGCGCGGGCGCGGGAAGCGGCGCGCAAGGCACGTGAGATGACGCGTCGCAAAGGCGCCCTGGACATTGCCGGTCTGCCTGGAAAATTGGCTGACTGTCAGGAGAAGGATCCAGCGCTCTCCGAACTGTACATCGTGGAGGGTGACTCCGCGGGCGGCTCTGCCAAGCAGGGCCGCAACCGCAGGACCCAGGCGATACTGCCCCTCAAAGGCAAGATCCTCAACGTGGAGAAGGCCCGTTTCGACAAGATGTTGTCGTCGCAAGAAGTCGGCACCCTGATCACCGCCCTGGGCTGCGGTATCGGGCGTGAGGAATACAACATCGACAAACTGCGCTACCACAACATCATCATCATGACCGACGCCGATGTCGACGGCTCCCACATCCGTACCCTGTTGCTGACCTTCTTCTTCCGTCAGCTGCCTGAGCTCATCGAGCGCGGCTATGTGTATATCGCACAGCCGCCCCTGTACAAGGTCAAGCGAGGCAAACAGGAGCAGTACATCAAGGACGACGAGGCCATGGATGAATACATGACCCAGTCGGCCTTGGAAGATGCCAGCCTCTATGTCACCAGTGGTGCGCCAGCGCTGTCGGGCGAAGCGCTCGAGCGATTGGTCAACGATTACCGCACCGTGATGAAGACGCTCAATCGGCTGTCGCGCCTCTATCCGCACGAGCTGACCGAGCACTTCATCTACCTGCCGCGAGTCACGGTCGAGCAGCTTGCTGACGAAGCCGCAATGCGCAGCTGGCTGGAAGGCTATACCGCGCTGGTGAAGAGCATGGAGAAGTCCGGGCTGGTTTACAACGTCAGCCTGCGTGAAGACAAGGAGCGCCACCTGTGGCTACCCGAGGTCGAAATGACTTCCCACGGCCTGGCGAGCTACGTGACCTTCAACCGCGATTTCTTCGGCAGTAATGACTATCGCACCGTGACGGTTCTAGGCGACAAGCTCAACAGCCTGCTTGAAGAAGATGCCTATGTACAGCGCGGCGAGCGCAAGAAGGCGGTGACCACCTTCAAGGAAGCGCTGGATTGGCTCATGACCGAAGGTACCAAGCGTCACAGCGTGCAGCGCTACAAGGGGCTGGGCGAGATGAACCCGGACCAGCTGTGGGAAACCACCATGGATCCGAGCGTCCGTCGCATGTTGCGGGTGACGATCGAAGACGCCATTGCAGCGGACCAGATCTTCAACACGCTGATGGGTGATGCGGTTGAACCACGCCGCGACTTCATCGAAAGCAACGCCTTGGCAGTTTCGAACCTGGACTTCTGATCCTGTTGTTCTGACTGCTTTCAGCAAAACCCCGGCGTAGGCCGGGGTTTTGCTTTAGGGCATGATCGATAGGCTCAGGGCATCAATGCGACTATTTCTATCAATTTAGAGAATAGCCCTTTCTCGTTTAAGGTTATCCCCATCTTAAAGCCCAACCGGGCACAGCTATTATTCACCTGGGGATTTACACATGCTCGACGCCAATCTTAAAACTCAGTTGAAGGCCTACCTGGAAAAGGTCAGCCTGCCGTTCGAGATCGTCGCCTCCCTCGATGACGGCGCCAAGTCCCGTGAGCTGCACGGGCTGCTCGAAGACATCGTCG
>NZ_JAAMRF010000013.1 GCF_013522725.1 Stutzerimonas azotifigens | reverse complement strand
TGGGCCGTGTGGTGTCATGAGCGCCGGTTTAGCGGCAACTGGCGCAGCACAAAGCCCGCCTGACGGCGGGGATTAACAAGGTGAAGTGAAGGGTTTCTAGTGGTTGTGGTGAGAAGCGAGACTGTCGAAACAGGCGAGTCCTGCAGCAGAGCAAGGCCGATAACAATCATGATCTTCGTGATCGCTTGAACGCTTGGCCCCTGCTGTGCGAACTACAGAATGGCCAGGGCAATGCCCAGAACAGGCCGGATATACGAATGCAACCGCGCTGACGACAGGATCGACAAAGCTATTCCTCACTGCTTGTGGGGAGAGTCCATATACGTATAGTTAGGTGCTTACTCATAAATTTTCCCGCAGTAAAGAAAAACAGCAAACTGCTTCCACGGATTTGACAGAGAGAGGCCCTGAGTTGTACCGAAATCACTAGCTTCAGCCCACGCGATTGCACTTTCAAGAAAAGACTCGATGGTGATGTTTTCCCAACCATTAGCATCGGAGCCATATGGTGAACTCGGATTTTCCTTTTCCTGTGCAACAGATGCAGCACGATCTGCTGCTAATGCGCGTGCAAAGACCAAAAAGCTTTCGATATCTTTGACATCCTCAAGTGATTCGCTTACGTCCATTGTTTAGCACCTAACGTTTGGTTAAGGGGCGGGCTTTAGCCCGTCCCAGTGAGCGCAGCGAACGGTTTGAACCACTAGTTAGAGGGTTCGTGAGGCTGCCTGCGCAGTACCGCTATTTTAGTGCCGATAAGACCTAGAATAATTACTGATAAAAAATGAGCAATACCAATCCACGCCTGGGCAGGTTCGCTGAGAGCGTAGGTTGCCATGGCAATAATTCCAGTTGCAGTTAAGCCGTGATAGTAAGGAAGTTGTTTAGATTTTTTCGCTGCTATATAGCTAGTAATGGCGGGGATGTATATAAAGTAAACAGCTGTCATGATTGTTGAGGCGGCAATGTACAAGCTAGTATTTTTGGAGTAGTTAAGGGTAGTGATTGTTAGTAGCATAATTACGAAAGGTACAAGGCAGCCAATGGCGAAAGCAGCTACTAAAGACTTAAAATCAAAATACTTCAATTTTCACCTTTTTTTAAGAGGCAGGTTACTTCTAACTATAATTAGACGTCACTTGACGCATAACACGCCGGACGCGTCTGACGGATAATACCTTCGATCAAACGCCAAAGGCCCGCAGTGCGGGCCTTGCAACGTCTGACTGACGGGTTTGGCATCTTATATGTCACAGGGTCACGCACCTGTCGACTGGCGCAAAGTCTTTCCCACGCTGTCTGCCATTCGCCTGGGCTGATCGCTCAGCCCAGGCAGCCTGTTCATCACGCCACCTTGAACCTACCCACCAACTGTTGCTGTTGTTCTGCCAGCCGCGCGAGTTCCAGGCTGGTGGCGGCGGTCTGCTCGGCGCCGGCGCTGACCTGGATGGCGACGTCGTTAATTTCGGTGACGTTGCGGTTGATGTCTTCGGCAACGGCGCTTTGTTCTTCGGCGGCGGAGGCGATCTGGATGTTGCGGTCGCTGATGCCAGCGACGCCTTCGGCGATCTCGGCCAGCAGGTCGCCGGCGCGCACGATGTTGTCGGCGCCGGCCTGCACGGTGCTCAGCGTTTCCTGCATCGAGCGCGCGGCGCGGTCGGAGCCGGCCTGCAGGTTGGTGATCATCTGTTGGATGTCGCCGGTGGACTCCTGGGTTTTCTGGGCGAGCACGCGTACTTCGGAGGCGACCACGGCGAAGCCGCGCCCGTGGTCCCCTGCCCTGGCCGCTTCGATCGCGGCATTGAGGGCCAACAGGTTGGTCTGCTCGGCGATGCCGCGGATGACGTCGAGCACCGAGGAAATCGAATCGCTCTCGTGCTTGAGGTCGCGGATGATCGCGGCGGTCTGGTCGGCCTGGCTGGACAGCTGGCGGATCAGTTCGATGGTGCCGTCGATCTCGCTCTTGCCCTCGGCGGTGCTGCGGTTGACCCGCTGCGACAGTTCGGCCGCATCGCTGGTGCTGCGGGCCACTTCCCTGACGGTCGCGCTCATCTCGTTGATGGCCGTCACCACCAGCTCGGTGCCTTCGCGCTGGCGCTCGACGCTCTGGCTGGTCTGGACGGTGACGGCGGAACACTCCTCGGCGGCGGTCGCGAGCTGGCCCGTGGCGTTGCCGATGTCCTGGACGACGTGGGTCAGTTCCGCGGCCATGGCGTTCAGGTTGTGGGCGATGACGCCGAATTCGTCCTTGCCTTCATAGGACGTTCTGGCGGTCAGATCGCGCGCCGAAAGGGCGACCAGCGCATGGTTCACGTTGCCGACGGCGAGGTTGATGTTGCGGATGATGACGTACGAGAGAGCCGACACTGCGGCCAGGGCGAGTAGTGACAGCGAGACGGTCAGCCAGAGGGCCAACCTCGCCTTGTCCCTCGCCAGGGCTGCCAGAGTGCCCACGCTCTGCCCGAGGGCCTCCTCCACCTGGCCCATCAGGTCGATCCGGCGGGTGGCGGTCTCGAACCAGGCTTCGGGCCTGATTCCGAGCGACTCGCCGAGCGGTACATCGAACGCCAGGCGCTGCAGCCTGGCCACTTCCTGGGCGCTGGGCTGTTCCAGCGTCTGTTCGAGCTGACGCACGAAGGGCTCGGAGGCCGCGCGCTCGAAGCTGTCCAGATAGGCGGAAAACTCGCCCAGGTTACGGCTGAAAGCGGACAGCAGGCTGGCGTCGAAGCGGTCCTGGTTGAACACCACGCCGAGCATCGCGCGCTCGCGGCCGGCGCGTTCCTTCATCTCGATGAACTGGTTCAGCGAGCCCAGCAGCCGGGACAGCTCGACGTCGCTGACGCTGAGCTCCAGCTGGTAGGTGAAGCCGATCAGGGCCTGGATGATCTCGGTGAAGCGCGCGCCCGAATCGCGGCCGCTGATGCTCAGGGCGTCGATCTGGTTCCGGGCAGCCGGCAGGCCGCTCAACGCGGCGACGGCCTTGTCGACCTGATCGTTGCTTTGCGAAAGCGCACGCACGGCGTCGAGGGCCTGATCGGTATCGCGCCGCATGCCCGGCAGGCGGTCCTGCATGGTCTTGCCCTGGCTGCCCAGGTAGACGCCGCTGGCGCCACGCTCGCGCTGCAGGGTGGTGATGAGCTGGCTGACCTTCTGCGCGGTGGCGCTGGCCGTGACGGTGTGCTCCATGTTGCGCAGCGTCCGGTAGCTGTCGGAAACGAACACCCCCGCGAGCCAGAGAAAGCCGATCAAAGGGAGCAGGAGGATCATCACCAGCTTGAAACGCAGTGGGATATTTCTGAGCACGTCATCTACCTCGTTCGCTGACTCTGGCGCCCTGCGCCAGAGTCGAATGCCGTTTTTTGCCCACCCCGTTTTCGTCTCAGGTGCGCCAGTAAAAACGCCGGCATGCACCGATGCCTGCGTCATATGCTTATCGACGGCACCCTGTCTTTGGTTAAGACCGTTTGGTTGATCTGCGTCAATGAAAGTGTCGATCCGTGACCGCTCGGTCGAGAACGCCCTTTCTGGCGCGGGCGAGCGCCCTATCGAACGGGGGACTTGCATCCTATATACGCATATCCATATATTCGAATCTTCGTATGTAAAGGCTTCTCGATGCTCACCCCACCCGAGGTTTTCAAGTGCCTGGCCGAGGAAACTCGCCTGCGCGCCACGCTGCTGATCGCCGAGCACGGTGAGCTTTGTGTCTGCGAGCTGATGTGCGCGCTGAATGAGAGCCAACCCAAGATCAGCCGCCACTTGGCTCTGCTGCGCAGCGCCGGCCTGCTGGTCGATCGACGGCAAGGGCAATGGGTGTACTACCGCCTGAACCCGGATCTGCCCGACTGGGCGCATCAGGTGCTGCACACGACGCTGCAGGCCAATGCCGCCTGGCTCGAACGAAACGCCACACGCCTCCTTCACATGGATGGCCGCCCCGTGCGCGCCTCCGCCTGCTGCTAACCCGCCCTGGACGAATCCCCGATGGTTGTCGCTGCCGCCGTATTCCTGTTCACCCTGGTTCTGGTCATCTGGCAGCCCAGGGGCCTGGGCGTCGGCTGGAGCGCCAGCATCGGCGCCGTCATCGCGCTGGCGGTGGGTGCGGTGTCGCTGCAGGACATTCCCACCGTCTGGGCGATCGTCTGGAACGCCACCGCGACCTTCATCGCGATCATCGTCATCAGCCTGCTGCTGGACGAAGCGGGGTTCTTCGAGTGGGCGGCGCTGCATGTCGCCCGCTGGGCGAACGGCAGCGGGCATCGCCTGTTCGCCTTCTGCGTGTTGCTCGGCGCATGCGTTTCGGCGCTGTTCGCCAACGACGGAGCGGCCCTGATCCTCACGCCCATCGTGATTTCGATCCTGCTGGCCCTGCGCTTCTCGCCTGCGGCGACCCTTGGCTTCGTCATGGCCGCTGGCTTCATCGCCGATACCGCCAGCCTGCCCCTGGTGGTCTCGAACCTGGTGAACATCGTGTCGGCGGACTACTTCGGTCTGGGCTTCGCCGAGTACGCCTCGGTGATGGTGCCGGTCAACCTGGTCAGCGTCGCCGCCACGCTGCTGGTGCTGTACCTCTATTTTCGGCGCGACCTGCCCGTGCGCTACGAGGTGGATCAGCTGAAAGCGCCGCAGAGCGCGATCCGGGACCGCACCACCTTCGTCGTCGGGGGCTGGATGCTGCTGGTCCTGTTGGTCGGCCTGTTCGCGCTGGAGCCGCTGGGCATTCCGATCAGCGCAGTGGCGGCGGTCTGTGCGGCCGTCCTGTTTGCCGTCGCGGCCAAGGGACATACGATCTCCACCCGCCGCGTGATGCGCGAAGCGCCCTGGCAGGTGGTGGTGTTCTCGCTGGGCATGTACCTGGTGGTCTATGGGCTGAGCAATGCCGGGCTGACCGGCTACCTCACCCAGGCGCTCGACACCCTCGCAGGCCAGGGCGTCTGGGCAGCGGCGCTGGGCACCGGGCTGCTGTCGGCCGTGCTCTCCTCGGTCATGAACAACCTGCCCAGCGTGCTGATCGGTGCGCTGTCGATCCAGGCGAGCGATGCCGAGGGCGTGGTCCGCGACGCGATGATCTACGCCAACGTGATCGGCTGCGACCTGGGCCCGAAGATCACGCCCATCGGCAGTCTGGCCACCCTGCTGTGGCTGCACGTCCTGCAGCGCAAGGGCATCACGATCACATGGGGCTATTACTTCCGCATCGGCATCGTCCTGACATTGCCGGTTCTGCTGATCACCCTTTCGGCACTGGCCCTGCGCCTGACCTTTTGACGGCCGCCTCGACGCGGCAGGAGCACGACGTGCGAATCCTGTTCATGTGCACGGCCAACAGTTGCCGCAGCATCCTCTCGGAAGCCTTGTTTAACCACCTGGCGCCGGAGGATGTCCGCGCGGTGAGCGCCGGCAGCGTGCCGAAAGGCCAGGTGCTGCCGCGCACCCTGGCGGCGCTCGAGCAGGCCGGAATCCCTACGGCGGGCCTGAGCAGCAAGGGCAACGACACCTTCGCGGACGAGCCGCCGCAGATCGTCATCACCGTGTGCGACAAGGCCGCGAACGAGGCCTGCCCTGTGTACTTTGGCCCGGCGCTCAAAGCTCATTGGGGACTGGCCGACCCTTCGGAAGTTCAAGGCGACGAAGCCGCGATGGATGCGGCCTTCCGCGCCACCCTGGCGATCATCGAGAAACGCTGCCGCGCCTTCCTGGCCCTGCCCCTGCGAAGCCTCGGCCGTGACGAACTCCAGCGCGAACTGGAACGCATCGGCACGCTTCGTTAGATCGGGCCCCTTAAGGCTGCTGCCGCCGCGATGCTTCACAACGCCCGGTCGAAAAATGTATCCAGCCCGCTTCGCTCCGCCTGGGTGACCACGTAGGCACGTACCGCCTGCGGCCATTCGATGGCCTTGACCACGCTGAGGCTACGCAACATGGGAAACAGCGTGATGTCATCCCAGCGAGGATGCTCGTGGGTCGGCGCCAGATCCAGGATGTCTGGCAGCCGGGCAAGCTGCTCGTTGACTTCGTGGGCCTTGGAATCGGTATTGGCCAGCGCCTCGTCGAAGTCGCCGATGGTTTCGGTTTTCTTCCTGCGGAAATGCTCGTAGGCCGAAGGGCTGGCGAACTCTTCCAGACCGATCTGCGTCCAGCGCGGATAACCGAGGTACTGCAGGTTCGGCACGAAGGGTTCGAGCCACTGCTGCAGCGCGGGCGTATCCGGCTCGCGGATCATCGGTTGGCCATCGAGAGAGTCGAGGTATTTGACGATGTCCATGCTGTCGGCCATGGGCGTGTCGTCGTCACGGACCAGCACCGGTATCTGGTGCTTGCCGATCAGGCCGGTAATGGTCTGTTCGTCATCGGCCGGCAGTACCACGCGCTCGGCCTCGATCTTCTTCAGATTCAAGGCCATGCGCACCCGCGCACTGAAAGGACAGTGATCGTAGTAGTAGAGCTTCATTGGCCACCTCCGCCATGGGTTCAAGGCAGATGACCCGCGCAGCCCGCATCCGTTTTGGTCCTTCGTTACCTGCCGACGAGAGGGAAAGGCCGCGCGGCCTTCCGCCCGGTGGTCGGAACCCGACCGGGCGGGGTCGCTCTACTGGCAGGTGTGTTGGCGTTTCGTAGACGGCCGCGCAAAGCCCTCCAGAGGTTTGCGCAGCCGTCCCTGTGGCCGCGGCGCGGCTGCCGAAAGGACGTCAACGGCCCCAAGCGATTCAGCCGATGAGGACCTGTCCCATGCCCGAGCTATCTGCAACCCCCGACTGCTGCTGGACCGCCAGCGCTCCCAGCAGCAGCTTCGCGCAGCTGACCGGGCACACCGAGTGCGATGTCGTTGTGGTCGGCGCCGGCATCGTCGGGCTGAGCGCCGCCATGACCCTGTGCGAGGCGGGCAAATCCGTCGTGGTGATCGAGGCGCGTGAAGTGGGCCGACAGGTCACTGGACGTTCAACCGCAAAAATCACCACCCAGCATGCGCTCATCTACCGGCACCTGATCGACACCTTCGGCCAGGAGCTCGCGCAATGTTATGCCGATGCCAATCGCGAAGCCGTGGACCGCATCCGCCATTGGGTCGAGACCCTGCAGATCGACTGCGACTATCAACGCCAGTCCGCCTTCGCCTACGCCTGCTCGCCGGATTGGCGGGTGGCCATCGAGCAGGAAGCCGAAGCCGCGCGCTGCCTGGGGTTTGCCGCCGAAGTGCTGGAGCAGGCTCCCCTGCCCTTCGAGACCGCCGGCGCGCTGGAATTTCCCGACCAGGCACAGTTCAACCCCGCCAGCTATCTGGTCGGCCTGGCGGCTGCGATCGAGGCCCGTGGCGGCCGCATTTACCAGCAGACCCGCGCGCAGAGCTTCGAACGCCAGGAACGGTGGCACGTCGGTTTCGAAGGAGGAAGCATCGAAGCCGATCAGGTGATCCTCGCCACCCATATGCCGGTAGAGACACCCATCGACCTGGCCAGCCCCACCCAGCCTCGCTGCCACGTGGCCATGGCCTTCCGACCCCAGGAGGGTGCGCATATCGAGGGCATGTTCATCGGCGTCGACGAACCGACTCATTCGATCCGCATGGGTCGCGATGCCGAAGGCCCGCTGCTGATCGTGCTCGGCCCCCGTTTCAGAACCGGGCAGGACGGCGACGTCGCTCGGCGCTTCGTCGACCTTGAAAACTGGGCGCGGAGCAATCTGCCGGCAGGCGAACCGGTCTGGCGCTGGTGCAACGAGGACTACGACACCGCCGACCGCGTGGCATACGTCGGTGAGCCGGACCCTGAGCAATCGCCGGGCTTGTTCGTCGCGACCGGCTTCAATGGCTGGGGTATCAGCAACGGCACCGCCGCCGGGTTGGGCATCGCTCGCCAGATCATTACCGGTCGTCGGCCATGGAAAACTCTTTACGACCCCAACCGCCCATCCCCGGACGACTACAACCAGAGCAGTGACAGCCAGTCACAGGTCGATGGGCTGGACGCCATCGGCCGTGGCGAAGGCGGCGTGATCACCCGGGGCGATGAAAAGATCGCCGTGTGGCGCGACGATTCCGGTGCGCTGCACGCCGTGTCCGCCGCCTGCACCCACATGGGCTGCACCGTGACCTGGAACAACGCCGACCGCACCTGGGATTGCCCGTGCCACGGCTCGATCTTCCAGGCCGACGGCGACGTCATCCATGGCCCGGCCATCGAGCCGCTGGCAACCAAATCGCTCTGATCGCACGCGCAGGAGATCGCCCATGAATTCCCTGCCTCGGCCGACGCTGCTGTCGTTGGGTAGCATCAATGCCGATTTCCAGGTCCGCGTCGATCAGCCACCCGGCAGCCAGGAGACCCTGCTGGCGCATGACTTCTGCAGGCTCGCCGGTGGCAAGGCAAGCAATACCGCCTGGCTGGGCGCGACGTTCGGCCATCGCAGCCTGCTGCTCGGGCGGGTCGGCGACGATGAACTGGCCGAACAGGCGCTGGGCTCGTTGCGCGAAGCGGGTGTCGATATCACCGGCGTAACGCAGGCAAAGGGCGAGCCGACGGCCGTATCGATGATCATGGTGCCGCCGGACGGGAAGAAGCACATCGTGCTAGCAACCAACGCCAACGATTGCTGGGACGACTCCGCGACAGCCGCAATGGTCCGGCAGATCGAGCGCACCGAATCGCCGGCCTGCCTGGTCGTCAATTGCGAGGTGCCGGCTGCCGTCGTGCTGCAGGCAGCCAAAGCCGCCCGTGGAAAGGACATTCCAGTCGTGCTCGACCCCTCGTTTCCCGATCGGGTGCCGGACGAGCTGCTGCCCTGCCTGTATGCGGTGACGCCTAATACCAGCGAAGCCCAGGCGCTGACCGGTCGCGAGATCCAGAACCTGCAAGACGCCGCATGGGCGGCCCGCCAGCTGCGCGACCGTGGCGTACGCATTGCCTGCGTCAAGCTGGGCGACGGCGGCTGCGTGCTGGATGCCGGCGAAGGCGCCCTCCATGTACCGCCCGGCGAGGTACGCCCGATCGACAGCACTGGCGCAGGCGATGCGTTCACCGGTGTGTTCGCCATTGCCCTGCTTGAAGGTCGCGAGCCGCACGAGGCGGCCGCCTGGGGCGTGGCGGCGGCCAATCTTGCAGTCACCGCCTATGGTTCCAAGCCCGCCTACCCGGACCGCCAGCAAGTCTGCTCGATGGCCGCACACTTACTGCATGACGCCAGGTGGCTCGATGAGAGATAAGGCCCGCTGGCAGGTCTGCTTCGAGGCTTTCGATGCGCAGGACGAACGACGGCGCGAGGCGCTGCTGGCATTGGGCAACGGCCAACTGTCGTGGCGCGCCAGCGCGCCCGAGACCGCGGCTGCGGCTGCGGATGGCGCGGCGCGTGAGCCGCATTACGCCGGCTTCTATCGAGCGGGCTGGTACGACGATGCCAGACGCGACATCAATGGCGAATCGGTGCACCTGGAGGCTCTGGCCAACCTGCCCGATCCTTTCGGCTTGAGTGTCTCGGTCGATGGCCGGCAGTGGTTCGGCGCAGCCGATGTGCCACAGCCGCAGTACCGACAATCGCTGCGCATGGATCGTGCCCGGCTGGAGCGCGAGGTGGACTTCGTGCTCGCCGGGCATACGTTTCACCTGCGTGAAGTACGCCTGCTGAGCCTGGCCGATCCCCAACTGGCGGTGCTTCGCTGGGAACTCGAATGCCCGCCTGGGACCGAGCGACTCTTCCTGCGCTCGGTGCTCGATGGGGGCGTGGAGAACGCGCTGGTGAAGAAGAACCGCGCCTACGAGGGCAAGCGGCTGCTCGATCTGTGCATGGAATCAGTCGATGGCGGTCGGGCTGCCCTCAGCGCGCAGCTGTCGACGCCGGGGCGCCGTCTGGCGATGGCCATGCAGACGCTCCATAACGGCGCCCCGCTGCCTTGGCAGTGCCAGCGTCAGGGGGAACGGCTGCTACAGCAGACCGAATGCCGACTGGCCGGTAGTCATCGGCTGGTGATCGAAAAGCGCGTCGTCGTGCAGGTGGACGACGAACTGCCGGGCGATGCGATCCGGGCAAGGCGGCAGGTACTCGAACGGCTGCCCTCTGAAACCTTCGCCCGGCTGGCACTCAGGCACTCGCGGGCCTGGCGCGAGCTTTGGAGCTGGGTTCCTCTGGCACTGTCGAACGCCGAACTGGAGCAGCCCTTGCGCCTGCATGCGTTTCATCTGCTGCAGACCCTCTCCCCACGCAGCCTGGGACAGGATCTCGGCTTCCCCCCACGGGGCTGGCACGAAGGTTACTTCGGTCAGGTGTTCTGGGACGAGATCTTCGCCTATCCCTTCCTGTGTACCCATTTCCCCGAGCTGGCCCAGCAGCTGCTCCACTACCGTTATCAGCGCCTCGACGAGGCCAGACAGCGGGCTCGGCGCGCGGGTCTGCGGGGCGCCATGTTTCCCTGGCGAAGCGCCGACAGCGGCCGGGAGCAGACGCCCCCGTTCCAGTGCAATCCCCTGTCCGGTCACTGGATGCCCGACCACACCGAGCGTCAGCGCCACATTGGATCGGCCATCGCCCACGATGCGTGGCAGCTGTATCTGGCCACCGGTGACGAGGCCCTGCTGGCTGGCGAAGTCGGCGAATTGATTCTGGAGATAGCCCGTTTCTGGGCGAGCCTTGCGCAGTGGAACAGCGAGCACGGCCGCTTCATGATCCATGGGGTCATCGGCCCCGATGAGTATCACAACTTCCCCCCGGATGGATGCGAGCCGGGCCTGAGCAATAACGCCTATACCAACCTGATGGCGGTGTGGGCGCTGAGGCTGGGATTGCTCGTATTGGACAGCCTGCCGGACAGCCAGGCCGAAGACCTTGGTAAACGCCTCGCGGTGACGCCCGAAGAGCGGGACAGCTGGGGCGAAATTGCCGGGGCCATGTACCTGCCGATCCGGCCTGACGGCGTGCTGGATCAGTTCGAGGGCGCCGAGCGACTCGAGCCCGGCCCTGACGCCTGGCGGCACGATGACCGGCCCCGCCTGGACTGGATGCTCGAAGCCCATGGCGACCGCCCCGATCGCTACCGCCTGACCAAGCAGCCGGATGTGCTGATGCTGCTATACCTCTTCCCGCAGCCGACATTGCAGGGGTTGGTCGAATCCCTCGGCTATTCGTTCGACCAGCAGGCGCTGCGTCGAACCGCCGAGTTCCACCTGTCGAACATCACCCACGAATCCAGCCTGTCGATCGTCGTCTGCGCCGGTGCGATGGCCCGGCTCGACCCGCAGGCGTCCTGGTCCTATTTCCAGCAGAGCATGGGCATCGACCTCAACGCGCCGTCGCAAGGCGGAACGCTCGAAGGCGTCCACCTGGGGGCGATGGCCGGTTCGCTGGACGTGCTCCAGCGGCACTACCTCGGCATCCGTCCGGAGATCGACAGCCTGCATGTGTTCCCCTCGCCACCGGCGGCACTGGGCGATGTCGAGATTGCCGTAGGTTACCGCGGTGCACGGCTGCGGGTGGTACTCGAGGGCAGCAACCTGTTCGTCCACGCCGAGGCGACCAACCTGCGCGACACGCCGATCAGGCACGCGGGCGGCCTGGCCCCGCTGCCTGCCGGGGCGTGCCTGACGCTCCCCTGCTCGCGGCGCTGAAGCCAGATTCGAGCGGCAGCGCGGCAGCCATCCAGCCAGCACCACTCGGTGCGTGGCAGGAGAGCATCAGTTGCCCCGCTCGAGATCGTTGATCAGAAATTTCATTTCGGCGATTTCCCGGCGCTGCGCCTCGATTATTTCATCGGCCAGTTTGCGCACTCGCGGGTCGGTAATCTGCGCCCGCTCGCTGGTCATGATCGCAATCGAATGATGCGGAATCATGGCTTTCATATATTCCGTATCGCCGACCGTGGCCTGGCTTCTGATCAACCAGAGCGTCAGGGCAAATACCAGGACACTGCCGACATATATGGCGATGTTGATGCGCCTGTTCGGATACATGTTCAGCATGAAACTCAACATGATCATGGCCATGACCGCGCCCATCAACAACGCCATCCAGGTCCGGGTCTCGCTCCAGTACACATGGTCGAGTGAGTAGGTATTCAGATACATCAGGCCGAACATCACGACCGTTGAAGTTGCGATCATGGCGGCAAAGCGCCAATAGGACATCTGCATCGTTTTTTCCTCTATGGACGTGCCTGTTGACTGCACCCACCGCAGCGTCAACTCAACCGGTCAACCCGATGCCCGCGAGCACGAAGGCACCAACCGTCACCACCAAGCCCAGCACGATTGCCGCCCCGTCCCGCGTCGTGATGCCGAGGCCGAACAAGCAAATTGCCGAAAACGGGGCGGTACTGGCGAACGGCAGCAGCTCCAACGGCGGCACCGACAAGGCCAGCAGCACGCAGAGCACTGCAATAACTCGCAGAAAGGCGTTGCTGGTGGCCCAAGGCAATCGCTGTCGGCTGACCTTGTCCAACCAGCGAACCACCGGACGAACCTTGTTCAAGCCTTTTTCGAGCTTCTTGCCCTTCACCGAGCGACGGGCAAGAAAACCCGGCATCCACAGGTGACGCCGCCCGAACAGCAGTTGCAACGCGAACAGCGCGATGATCGCTGCCAGCAGCGTTGGCAGCCCTGGAATACCACCGACCGGGCTGATTTCAATAATGGCAGGAACGAAGAGAAAGGGGCCGAAGCTGCGCTGGCCGATCGTTCCCTGAATATCGCCGACCGACACCTCCGACTCCCCATCGCCGAGGCCAATGACTTCATCGATCACCTTCTCCAGACAATCGGGCTCATGCTCATGGCTATCGGGCATTCCCATCCTCCTCGTTTGTGGGTGAGTCGGGCGTCGGCGTCTTTGCCGGATCTGTCCCTGCCTGGTCGTTGCGACCCAGCTCGTCTCACATTGCCACGGTGCTAATTAGGACCGTGCCCGCGGGGGATGATTCTCGAAACGACAACCTGCATGAATGCAGGAATTAACCGGACAGCGCAGGCGGGGCGCTTTTCATCCACCACCCCATTGAAGCGGTGGATCGATGAAGCGTGATCCACCCTACGAAGGCTCTACCGCTGATCCCAGTTGCGTAGGGTGGATGACGCCCTTTTCATCCACCAAAAGCGGTGGATCGGTGAAGCGTGATCCACCCTACGAAGGCTCTACCGCTGATCCCCCAGTTGCGTAGGGTGGATGACGCTCTTTTCATCCACCAAAAGCGGTGGATCGGTGAAGTGTGATCCACCCTACGTGGTCAGCTCCCCGGCGCGCCGTGCGCCTCTTCGAAGAAGTAGTCCTGCCAGGATTGGGCCTTGTTCTTCAGCACGCCCAGCCCGTGCAGTTCCTCGGCGTAGACGTAGGTGCGCTGCGGGGTGATGGTGAAGTCGATTTCCGGGTCCTCGACGATGGTGCGCACGAAGTCCAGCGGCAGTCGGGAGTTCTCCACGCGGATGTAGGCCTCGGCGGCGGCGGCCTTGTCGGCCTTGATGATCCGCTCGGCCTCGGCCAGGGCGTCGTAGAAGGCGCGGTAGGTCCTGGGGTTCTCGTCGTGGAATTTCTCGGTGGCGTAAAGCACGTTGAAGGTGGCCGGGCCGCCGAGGATGTCGTAGCTGCTGATCAGCTTGTGCACCCTAGGGTTTTCCAGCGCCTGGTACTGGAACGGCGGGCTGGAGAAATGCGCGGTGATTTCCGAGCCGCCCTTGGTCAGGGCAACGGTGGCGTCCGGGTGTGGCAGGCTGACGGAGATCCGGTCGAAGCGCTGGAAGTCGTCCTTGCCGAACAGCCGGGCGGTCTCGATCTGCAGGGTGCGCGACTGGAAGCCGACGCCGGCGGCCGGCACGGCGATGCGGTCCTTGTCGGAGAGGTCCTGCAGGGTCTTCACCTCCTCGCGGTTGCTCAGCAGGTAGTTGGGCAGCGAGCCGAGCGCGGCCACCGCCTTGACGTTCTGCCGACCGTGGGTGCGGTCCCAGACGGTGAGCATCGGCGGCACGCCGGCCGAGACCACGTCGATGGCGCCGGCCAGCAGCGCCTCGTTCATCGCGGTGGCGCCGGAGATGGTGCGCCAGTCCACCTCGATGTCCAGGCCCTGGGCCTTGCCGTGCTTCTCGATCAGCTGCTGTCCTTGACCACGTGCAGGATCAGGTAGCCGATGCCGAACTGCTGGGCGATGCTGATCCTGCCTTCGGCCTGGGCGGCCAGGGGCAACGTGAGGGCGCCGAGCAGGCCGAGTGCCGCGGCGAGACGATTCGTTTTCATGGGGTATATCTCCTCTGTGCCCGGCCTAACGGGGCCAGGCGGTTCCTTGGGGTAGTTGGATTCGAGAGAGGATCAGGACGTAGGGGTGGATGACGCCCTTTTCATCCACCAGGCCGTTACAAACGGTGGATCGGTGAAGCGTGATCCACCCTACCGCTGCATCCCCCAGCGCTTGACGGTGACCCGCTCGACGCTGGCGAAGATGAGGTTTTCCACCAGCAGGCCGATGAGGATCACCGCGGCCAGGCCGGCGAAGACCTTGTCGGTGTAGAGCTCGTTGCGGTTCTGGAAGATGTACCAGCCCAGCCCGCCCTTGCCGCTGGAGGCGCCGAACACGAGCTCCGCGGCGATCAGCGTGCGCCAGGCGAACGCCCAGCCGATCTTGAAGCCAGCGAGGATCGACGGCAGCGCCGCCGGGACCAGGATGAACAGCACGAAGCGCAGGCCCTTGAGCCCGTAGTTGCGCCCGGCCATGCGCAGGGTGTCGGAGACGCCGAGAAAGCCGGCGTAGGTGTTCAGCGCCAGCGCCCAGAGCACCGAATGCACCAGCACGAAGATCAGGCTGTTCTCGCCCAGGCCGAACCACAGCAGCGCCAGCGGCAGCAGGGCGATGGCCGGCAGCGGGTTGAACATCGAGGTCAGCGTGGACAAGAGGTCGCGGCCGAGCTGGGTCGACACCGCCAGGGTGGTCAACAGGAAGGCCAGGCCGATGCCAATCAGGTAGCCCTTGACCAGCACCGCCAGCGAGATCCCCACCTTTTCCAGCAGCTCGCCGCTGCCGATGCCCTCGACGAAGGCGCTGGCCGTCTGCAGGAAGCTCGGCAGCAGCAGGTCGTTGCCCTGGTAGCGCGCGGCCAGCTCCCAGACCAGCGCAAGCACGAGCAGGATCAGCGACTTGCGCAGCCAGCCCTGCTGCCAGAGGCGCTGGCCGAACGGCAATTCACGCTCGAGCTTCAGCTCGGGGAGCGGCTGCAGCAGGACTTCGTATTCTCCGCGGCTCATGACGCGCGCTCCTGCGGCTGGATAGCGAGGTGAGTGCCCGGCACATCAGGGGAGCCGGCCTCGCCAGCGCCCGCCTCGAACAGCAGCCGATGAATGCGCTGGGCGGTCTGCTGGAAGGCCGCACCGCCGAGGCTGTGCAGGCCGAACCGGTGGCTGTCGATCTCCGCCCTCACCCGCCCGGGGTGCGGTGACAGCAGCAGGATGCGATTGCCGACCACCAGCGCCTCCTCGATGGAGTGGGTGACGAACAGCAGGGTGAAGCGCACCTCGTCCCACAGCTCGAGCAACTCCTCCTGCATCTTGCGCCGGGTCAGGGCGTCCAGCGCGGCGAAGGGTTCGTCCATCAGCAGGATCTTCGGCTGCATGGCCAGCGCCCGGGCGATGGCCACCCGCGCCTTCATCCCACCGGACAAGGTGTGCGGGTAGGCGTCGGCGAAGGCGCTCAGGCCGACCTTTTCCAGGTAGTGCAGCGCGCGTACCTCGGCCTCGCGGCGCCCCAGGGTGCGCGAGGCCAGCAGCGGGAACATGACGTTCTGCTTCACCGTCTTCCACGGCGGCAGCTGGTCGAATTCCTGGAACACCACGATGCGGTCCGGGCCCGGCGCGCGCACCGCCTGGCCATCGAGCAGGATGCGTCCGTCAACCGGTTCGATGAAGCCGGCCACCGCCTTGAGCAGGGTCGACTTGCCGCAGCCGGAGGGGCCGAGCAGAACGAAGCGGTCGGCGCGATCGACTTCGAAGCTGACCTCGTGGGTGGCCCGCACCACGCGCTGCGGGGTGCGGTATTCCAGGCTTACCCGGTCCACCTCGAGGACGGTATCGAAGATTGCTCGGGTGAGGTTGCGGGCCGTGTGACCTTGCAGAGGGGCATTCATGGGTTCAGCTTCCCTGGCCGATGGCGGCGTCTTCGAAGAAGTAGTCCTGCCAGGAGGCCGGTTTGTTTTTGATGGCACCGACGCGATGGAGGAAATCCGCCAGCGGGTAAGTGTTGGTGGGGGTGACGCTGAACTGGAACTGCTCGTTGTCGATGATCTCCAGCAGCTCGCCGCGGTCGATTCTGGCTCCGGTCACGCGAATGTAGGTGTCCGCCGCCGCGCCCTTGTCGTTCTGGGCGAACGCGGCCGCCTCGGCCAGCGCCGCGACGAAAGCCTTGTAGGTCCTGGGGTTGTCCTGGCGGAATTTCTCGGTGGCGTAGAGCACGGTCGGCGAGTTCGGCCCGAGCAGCTCGTAGGTGTCCAGCACCACGTGGACGTTGGGGTTCTTCAGCGCCTGGTTCTGGAACGGCGGATTGGAGAAATGCCCGGTCAGTTCGGTGCCGCCGGAGATCAGCGAAGCGGTGGCGTCCGGGTGCGGCAAGGCCAGGCTGTACTTGTCCAGGCGGTCGAACTGATCATCGCCCCACTGTTTCGCGGCCGCGTATTGCAGGAAGCGCGACTGCACCGAGACGCCGACGGCGGGCACCGCGATGCGGTCCTTCTCGGTGAAGTCGGCGATGGTCCTGACGTTCGGGTTATTGCTCAGCAGGTAATAGGGAAAGTTGCCCAGCGAGGCCACGCCCCTGACGTTCTGGCGGCCATGGGTGCGATCCCAGACGGTCAGCAGCGGACCGATGCCGGCCCCGGCGATATCGATGGCGCCGGACAGCAGCGCGTCGTTCACCGCCGAGCCGCCGGAGAGTTGCTGCCAGTCGACCGTAATATCCAGGCCCTCGGCCTTGCCGTGCTTCTCGATCAGCTGCTGGTCGCGCACCACGTTGAGCAGCAGGTAGACGATGCCGAACTGCTCGGCGATGCGGATCCGCCCTTCGGCGTGGGCGGCCTGCGTGGTAACCAGGGTGCCGGCCAGCAGGCCGAGGGACAGGCCGATGCCGCCGGCCAGCCGGGCCAGCCGGGCCAGGCGGTTCTTCAGGGAAAAGCGCTCACCTAGAGACATCGCGAAACTCCATGTACGGGTTGCCGGGATCGGCGAAGGTCAGAACGGGGCGTCGCCCTGGATGGTCGTGCGGTGCATGCGGCGGCGCAGGTGAGGCGGGCAGCCGGTGGCCAGGTGGATCAGCACGCGGTTGTCCCAGAACACCAGGTCGTGCGGCTCCCACTGGTGGCGGTAGATGAACTCGGGGCGTGCACTGTGGGCGAAGAGTTCGGCGAGGATCTGCCGGCTCTCGTCTTCCGGAATATCGAGGATGTGGGTGGTGAAGTTCTCGTTGACGAACAGCCCCTTGCGCCCGGTTTCGGGGTGAGTGCGCACCACCGGATGCACCACGGCCTGCACCTCGGCCAACTGAGCGGCCGTCAGCGTCGGCCGGCGCACGCCGCTGAACACTTCATCGGCATAACGCGCCGTATAGGAATGCGCGGCGCGCTTGCCCTCGATGGCCTGGCGCAGATGAGGCGGCAGCGTTTCATAGGCCAGTTGCTGGCTGGCGAAAAGAGTGTCGCCGCCCTTCTCCGGCAACTCCTGGGCCAGCAGCATGGACCCCAGGCTCGGCAGCTCCTTGTAGGAGAGATCCGAATGCCAGTACTTGCCTGCATCGGCCAGGCCTACCGGCTGACCATTCTCGACGACATTGGAGATGATGAAGATCTCCGGATGCCCGGCCAGCAGGAACTGCTTGAGCACGTGGATCTGCAGTGGACCGAAGCGGCGGCTGAAGGCGATCTGCTGCTCGGGCGTGATGCGCTGGTCGCGGAATACCAGCAGGCCGTGGTTCAGATGCGCCCGGTGGATGCGAGCGAAATCCTCGTCGGTGAGCGGCTGGGAAAGGTCGAGGCCGATGATTTCGGCACCCAACGGCGCATCGAAGGGACGCACCTCGAAGGCCTGGCTGAAAGGCGTCGCGAGGCGGGTCTGTGCATATGCCGACATAGAAGGAACTCCATGCAAGAGCGCCAATCGGCGCATCACTCAGGAAGGGCTCAAGCCCAACGTTAAGTGCGGCGCGCCGATTGGTCGGCAGGTACGCAGAGCCTCAATCTAGCGATATAAGAAAATTAATTTAAATATCTTTTATGCATATCTATATGACGAGGTAGCGGTGTTGGGCTCGTGAGAGCCCGCTGCTTACTAGCAATGGAGGGTTTTTTGAGAGCAGTCTTGACCGCGAGCTTTTTGCAGCGGCCTTTCGCGGTCAAGGCTGCTCCCACGGGCTGCGTCCTCCAGCAGCCATTGCGTAGGGTGGATGACTCGCTCTTTTTCCACCCATCCGTCGAAACGGTGGATCGGTGAAGCGTGATCCACCCTACGAAGCTGCTTACCGCCAGTGGAAGCTTTTGTGGGGGAGCAGTCTTGACCGCCTTGACCGCGAGCTTTGCGGCGGCCTTTCGCGGCAAGACCGCTCCCACGGGCTGCGTCCTTCAGCAGCCATTGCGTAGGGTGGATGACGCTCTTTTCATCCATCCGTCGAAACGGTGGATCGGTGAAGCGTGATCCACCCTACGAAGCTGGGTGGATGAATGGTCATTTATCGCCGTTATCGCAAGGCTTCGGTGAGCCGGGCATCGGCCTGCCGCAGCAGTTGGTGCAGGGCGAGCAGTCGCGTCCGGTCCGAGTCGGCCTGCAGCCGCGCCAGCAGCGCCTCGAGTTGGATCAGCGGCTCTGGCAAGTTGAAGTGCTCCGGCAGCAGCGTCTCGTCGCGGCTGACCAGCAGGGCGAAATGGATGACGTTTTCCAGCTCCCGGGTATTTCCCGGCCAGCTGTGGCGCTCCAGTACCTGTTGCGCTGAACCGCCTATCAGCGGCAACGCGAGGCCCAGGCGCTGGGCATGGATGCCGAGGAAATATTCGGCCAGTGGCAGGATGTCGCCCGTGCGCTCGCGCAGTGGCGGCAGGTCGACCTGGGTCCCGCGCAGGTAGCGGTAGAGCCCCTCATCGAACTTGCCGGCCTCGACCGCCAGCGCCAGGTCGATGCTGGTCGCGGCGATCAGCCGTACGTCGACGGGCATCGCGTGGCTCGCGCCGACCCGCCGCGTTTCTCCGGATTCCAGCGCGGCGAGCAGCGACGCCTGCAGTCCGAGCGGCAGGTCGCCGATCTCGTCCAGATACAGGGTTCCGCCATTGGCCGAGCCGAACCAGCCGGCGCGGCTGGCGGCGCTGGCGCGTTGCGTCCCCATCGAATAGCCGAACAGCTCGGCTTCGCCGCGGGTCACGCTGATCGCGCCGCAACTGACCGGCACGAAAAGTCCGCCGCGCTCGCTGCGGCCGTGGACATGGCGAGCGAGCAGTTCCTTGCCGGTTCCGGTATCGCCGACGATCAGCACCGGTAGCGACGTCGTCGCCAGTTGCTCGACGCGATCGCGGAGACACCGCGAACGCGGATCGATGAACACCAGCGCCTTGGCGCGGATGCTCAGCGGGCTGCGTTCGGCATCGGGAAAGGTCAGCAGACGCGGATCGGGAAAGCGGCCTTCAGTCATCCGGGCCTCCTTGGCAATGTCGCAGCCGCGCCCTCAGGCCCGCTTGCGGGACTGCTGCTCGATGAGCGTCTGCAGGCGATAGAGGAACGCGAACCCCTGATCCCAGCGGTGATGCCCGGACTTGACGTTGATGTGCCCGGCGCCGGAAAGAATCGTCACCTCGCTGCCCCAGTCCTGGCCAATCGCATCGGCACGTGCAGGGCTGGCGGCGGAGTCGTTGTCCGACCCCACCAGCACACTGGGGAACGGAAGGGCCGCGCGGGGCAAGGGCGCGAAGTCACGCAGCGCATCGGGGCAGTTGATCCGCTCGACGTCGGCCGGAGCGACCAGCAGCGCACCCCGTACCCGGCGCAGCACTTCGGGCGAGGCGCTGGCCGCCCAATAGGCCACGGTCGCGCAGCCCAGGCTGTGGGCGATCAGCACGACCGGCCCCGGCGTGGTTGCGATGCTACGGGCCAGCTCGCCTACCCAGTCGTCCCGCCAAGGCAGCAGCCAGTCCCGCTGTTCGACGCGGCGGCTGTTGGGCAAGGTGCGCTGCCAGTGGCTCTGCCAGTGTTCGTCCGACGATCCCTGCCAGCCGGGCACGATGAGGTAATGAATGACGTCGCTGGCCATGGCACAGCTCCCTGAGGCGTTCAGTGATCCGCAGACTACCCGCCTCAAATCGATTCACAAAAGAATAAGAATTCATTTGCTTATATCAATAAGAGACATAAAACCGACCCTTGTCGGCACACCATTGCTTATCTCTAAATCGCATATAAATGTTCTCAAACATTATTTTAAAGAATATTTCGGATGCTCTTATGATTCGCCAACCCCGGTTCTTGCCGGCGCCAACGTGCGGGCAGCACCTTGAGGACGCAAGGAGACAACAATGACAACCACGCTTCGTACGCCAGAAGCCGAGGACGATGCAGGCGTCCTGCGAGAGATCCGCAGCGCCCTGCATGACCTGAAGTTCGGCTCGGTGGAAATCACCCTGCACAACGGCCAGGTGGTGCAGATCGAGCGAAAGGAAAAATTCCGCCTGCAGCCGAACGGCAAGCAGGCCTGACCCAACCCCACCCCGACCGGACCACCGGAGGGCGTGACATGAACCTACGCCAGGAAAGCCCAAACATGTACACGCCGACCCAGACCGCCCTTCTGCCGCACCGCTGTCGCTGCCGAATGCGCAGCTGACGCACGCCACGCTTACATCAGATACCACTATGCAACGCGTCCGCACGGATGCGAGAAGGAGCCGTCATGTCCATCGGAAAATCCCTCCTGGCCGTTATCGCCAGCACCCTCATCGCCGGCCAGGCTCTGGCCGCCAGCGAACTGCTCAACGTGTCCTACGACCCGACCCGTGAGCTCTACGTCGATTTCAACGCCGCATTCAACAAGCACTGGCAGGCACAAGGCCACGAGCCGCTGCGCATCCAGCAGTCCCACGGAGGCTCGGGCAAGCAGGCCCGCGCGGTCATCGACGGCTTACGCGCCGATGTGGTGACGCTGGCGCTGGCCGGCGACATCGACGAGCTGCACCGGCTCGGCAAGCTGATCCCCGAGGACTGGCAGACCCGCCTGCCGGATGCGAGCACGCCGTACACCTCGACCATCGTTTTCCTGGTGCGCAAGGGCAACCCCAAGGGCATCAAGGACTGGAACGACCTGGTCCAACCGGGCGTCGAGGTGATCACCCCGAACCCGAAGACCTCCGGCGGAGCGCGCTGGAACTTCCTCGCCGCCTGGGCCTGGGCCAAGCAGGAATACGGCAGCGATGAGAAAGCCAAGGAATACGTCGGCCAGCTCTACAAGCAGGTACCGGTCCTCGATACCGGCGCCCGCGGCTCGACCATCACCTTCGTCAACAACAAGATCGGCGACGTCTTGCTGGCGTGGGAGAACGAGGCCTTCCTGGCATTGAAGGAAGAAGGCGGGGATGCGCTGGAAATCGTCGCACCGTCATTGTCGATTCTCGCCGAGCCGCCCGTTGCGGTGGTCGACAAGAACGTCGAGCGCAAGGGCACCCGTGAGGTGGCAGGGGCTTACCTGAACTACCTCTACAGCGACGAAGGCCAGCGCATCGCCGCCAAGCATTTCTACCGCCCGCGTAACCAGAGCATCGCAGCCGAATTCGCTGATCAATTCCCTGCGCTGAAGCTGGTAACCATCGATGACGACTTCGGCGGCTGGAAGAGCGCACAGCCCACGTTCTTCAACGACGGCGGCGTGTTCGACGAGATCTATCAGGCGCACTGAATCGCCACCCTGCCATAAGCCGCGCGCGGCGGCCGGCAAGCCACGAGCCCACAGCTTGATGCTTGCCGCCTACCGCGTGCGCATGCCGTTCAAGGAGATCGCATGTTTCGTCGTACTTCCCCCGTCATACCCGGCTTCGGGCTGACGCTGGGTTACACCCTGGTGTACCTCAGCCTCCTGGTGCTGATCCCCCTGGGTGCCATGTTTGTCCACGCGGCGCAACTGACCTGGGACCAGTTCTGGACCATCATCACCGCCCCGCGCGTGGTCGCCGCGCTGAAGCTGAGCTTCGGCACCGCCTTCGTCGCCGCGCTGATCAACGGCGTGATCGGCTCGCTGCTGGCCTGGGTGCTGGTGCGCTACCGATTCCCCGGCCGCAAGATCATCGAAGCCATGATCGACCTGCCCTTTGCGCTGCCCACGGCCGTGGCCGGCATCGCCCTGACGGCCCTCTATGCCCCGAACGGGATGATCGGCAAGCTGGCCGCCGAGCTGGGCATCAAGATCGCCTACACCCCGCTCGGCATCACCCTGGCGCTGACCTTCGTCACCCTGCCCTTCGTGGTCCGTACCCTGCAGCCGGTTCTGGCCGACATTCCCCGCGAAGTGGAAGAAGCCGCCGCGTGCCTCGGTGCCAAGCCTCTGCAGATCGCCCGGCACGTGCTGCTGCCCGCGCTGCTGCCGGCCTGGCTGACGGGCTTCTCGCTGGCCTTTGCGCGCGGCGTCGGCGAATACGGTTCGGTGATTTTCATCGCCGGCAACATGCCGATGAAGACCGAGATCCTGCCGCTGCTGATCATGGTCAAGCTCGATCAGTACGACTACCACGGCGCCACCGCCATCGGTGTGCTGATGCTGCTGGTGTCCTTCGTTCTGCTGCTGGCGATCAACCTGCTGCAGCGCCGCATTTCCCATGGCTGAGGATCGCCTGATGACCACCACGACCCTGACCGCCCCGCTGACCGCCAAGGCACGGCAAGGCAATCCGCTGGCGCGGCGCCTGCTGATCGTCGCTGCCTGGCTGACCTTCGCTCTGTTCCTGCTGCTGCCGCTCCTGGTGGTACTGGGCGAAGCGCTCAAGCAGGGCCTGGGCACCTTCTTCGGTGCGATATTCGAAGCCGATGCCCTCTCCGCACTGAAGCTCACCCTGCTGGCGGTCGGCATATCGGTGCCGCTCAACCTGGTGTTCGGCGTGGCCGCAGCCTGGTGCGTGAGCAAGTACGAATTCACCGGCAAGAGCCTGCTGGTGACGCTGATCGACCTGCCCTTCTCGGTCTCGCCGGTGATCGCCGGCCTGATCTACGTGCTGCTGTTCGGCGCGCAAGGCTTCTTCGGCGAATGGCTGGGTGATCGCGACATTCAGATCATCTTCGCCTTGCCGGGGATCGTCCTGGCCACGGTGTTCGTCACCGTGCCCTTCGTCGCCCGCGAGCTGATTCCGCTGATGCAGGAACAGGGCACCCAGGAAGAAGAAGCGGCGCGCCTGCTCGGCGCCAACGGCTGGCAGATGTTCTGGCACGTGACCCTGCCCAACATCCGCTGGGGCCTGATCTACGGCGTGGTGCTCTGCACCGCTCGGGCGATGGGCGAGTTCGGTGCGGTGTCGGTCGTGTCCGGGCACATTCGCGGCTACACCAACACCCTGCCGCTGCATGTCGAAATTCTCTACAACGAATACAACCACGTCGCCGCCTTCAGCGTGGCCAGCCTGCTGTTGCTGCTGGCGCTGCTGATCCTGCTGCTCAAGCAGTGGAGCGAGTCGCGTCTTCAACGCCTCAAAGCCGCCGCCGGGGAGGAATGAGTCATGTCCATCGAAGTGAGCAACGTCAGCAAGCAGTTCAACCAGTTCAAGGCGTTGAACGAGATCAACCTGAATATCGCCAGCGGCGAGCTCGTCGCCCTGCTCGGCCCGTCCGGCTGCGGCAAGACGACCCTGCTGCGCATCATCGCCGGGCTCGAAACACCGGATAGCGGACGCATCGTGTTCCACGGCGAGGATGTTTCCGGACGCGACGTGCGCGACCGCAACGTCGGCTTCGTGTTTCAGCACTACGCGCTGTTCCGCCACATGACGGTGTTCGACAACGTTGCCTTCGGCCTGCGGATGAAGCCTCGCCGCGAGCGCCCGAACGAGACGGTGATCAAGCAGAAGGTTCATGACCTGCTGGGTCTGGTACAACTCGACTGGCTCGCCGATCGCTACCCGGACCAGCTTTCCGGCGGCCAGCGCCAGCGCATCGCCCTGGCCCGCGCCCTGGCCGTGGAACCCAAGGTACTGCTGCTCGACGAACCCTTCGGCGCGCTGGACGCCAAGGTGCGCAAGGAGCTGCGCCGCTGGCTGGCACGCCTGCATGAAGAGGTGCACCTGACGTCGGTGTTCGTGACCCACGACCAGGAAGAGGCGATGGAAGTGGCCGATCGCATCGTGGTGATGAACAAGGGCGTGATCGAACAGATCGGCTCGCCGGCCGAGGTCTACAGCCAGCCGGCCAGCGATTTCGTCTATCACTTCCTGGGCGATGCCAACCAGCTGCAGATCGGCGATCGCCAGGTCCTGTTCCGCCCCCACGAAATCGCCCTGTCACGCCAGGCCGAGGCCGACTACCGCGCGGCGCACGTCCATGCCATCCGGCCACTGGGCGCCGTCACGCGCATCACCCTGAAGGTCGATGGACACGACCAGGACATCGAAGCGCAGGTCGCTCAGGACCACGCCAGCCTGGTCGGCCTGACCCGCGGCGAGACGCTCTACTTCCGACCGCAACCTGGCCTGTGACCGGACGAGGTGCCTGCGATGTGCCCTCCACTGGGTGTTCCCTCTTGCCAAAGCAGCAGGCCGGCTTTCAAGGCGTTAAAGCTCGCGGTCTTGACCGCGAGCTTTTTCGGCTCGGTCAGACGCGCTCCGGCGCGCTTGCGCGCGATGCGGCGTGGAGCAGTGCGTCGAGCGCCAGGAACAGCAGCAGGCTCGCCCCCAGCACCGGCAACGCCAGCCCCAGCAACAGCGCGCCGACAGCGATACCCAGCTGAGCCGGCAGCGACAGCCGGCGCAGGGTCTGCCAAGGGCCTGCGGCCGTCGCGGCGCGAACCGGCCGGCGCTGCCACCACATCAGGTAACCCCAGATCACCATCGCCACCAGCCCGCCGGCGAACAGCACCAGCAGCAGCTGGTTGGGCAGGCCGAACAGCGCTCCCATATGGGCGTCGATACCCCAGCGGGTGAGCTTGGCGGCCAGTGGATAGTCGGCGAAGCGCGCCTGGTCGACCACGGCGAGCGTCTGGGGCTCGATGGCCACGGCGTCCACCCGGGTCGGCCAGCTGCGGTCGATTTCGGTCACGGTCCAGGCCTTGCTCGGATCGGCGCTCGGCACGATCTCCACCTTGCCTGCCTCGATCCCTGCCGCGCGAGCGGTGGCGAGAACGGTATCGAAACGCGCCGGATCGAGCGCCGAACCTGCCGGCGTATCCATAGCGCCATGATGATGGTGCGCATGTTCGTCGTGGGGCACCGGTGTCGCTTCGGCGGCCGGGGCCAGCGCCGTGCTCACCGACGGTGTCGACCAGCCGTAATGGGCACGCAGCACGCCGATATTGCCGCCGGCCCACTTGGACCAGGTCAGTCCCGTGGCCGAGAAGAACAGCAGCCCGATCAGCAAACCCAGGCCGATGCGCGCATGCCAGCGACGCATCGGAGTGTTCAACCGGCGACGGCGGACCACCCAGATCGCAAGGCCACCCAAGGCCGCCACCCATAACCAGGACGCCGCCAGTTCGCTGTAGAGGCGCCCCACCTCGCCCAGGTGAAGCTCCCGGTGCAGCAGGTCGAGCCAGGTACGCAGCGGCAGCACGCCGCTGGTGCCGTACACCGGCAGGTCGCCGCGCACTTCGGCGGTCGCCGGGTCGATGAAGATCGCCCGGTGCCCGACGCCTTCGAACCTGAACATCACCCGGGTGGTGGTGCCCGGCATCGGCGCCGGGCGCACGGCGCCGAGCTGGGCGCCAGGGCCGACCACCTCACGCGCCGCCTCGATCTGCCTTGCCAGCGGCAGGGCCGGGCCGCTGCTGTCGACATAGAGCTCCGTCGCGTACAGGCGGTCTTCCAGCTGGGGCGTCAAGGCATAGAGGATGCCGCTGAGCGCGGCCACCAGCAGGAAGGGCCCGACGAACAGGCCGATGTAGAAATGCAGGCGCAGCAGCAATAACGCCAGGGGAGATGTGGCTTGCGCAGCCCGGCCAGTGGAGGTCGCCGATGCGCCTTGGGCGGCCGGCGTGGAGGTCATGCGTCGTTCGGTCATGGTCAAAACTCCACCGTCACGCCGGCATAAAGCGAGCGGCGCTCGCCCGGCGCGTGCAACGACTGCGCGCCGTCATGCCAGACGTATTCGTAGTAGCGGTCGGCGACGTTCTTGAGCTGCAGATCGAGTTCGATCCGGTCGCTCAGGCGATAGGTCGCGCCCAGGTTGACCAGGGTGAAACCGCCGTAGCGGCCCTGGTTGTTCTCGCGTTCCAGGTAGTAGTCGCTCTGCCCGTTCAACCAGCCGCTGAGCTGCAGGCGCGGCGTGGCATCCCAGGTCGCGCCGGCCGAGTAGAGGTGCGCCGGAACGTGGTCGATCTGCTTGCCGCGGCTCGCCGGCAGGCTGGGGTCGGGCGTCTCGATCCGCGAGAACTGCCGCGAATAGGCGAGCCAGAAGCTGGCGTCCTCGCGCGCATGCAGGTTGAGCTGAAGGTCGTAGCCACGGCGGCGGGTCTTGCCGAGGTTTTCAGAATCTCCGCTGGGGTCGTTCAGCCGCCGCCGGACCTCGTCGGAGGCAACCTGCTCCCAGTACGCGATGCGCCCGTCCAGCCAGTCGGTGGGCTGGAACTTGATACCGGTCTCCCAACCGTCGTTGATCGACGGCGACAGATCGGCAGTGCGCGGCGGCACCTTGTAGGCCGAGGCGCCGGTACCGACCTGGAAGGTGCGCCCCCAGTTGGCGTAGAGGCTGGCGACACGCCAGGGCGCATAGACCAGGCTGATCTTGGGCTGGCGAATCAGCCCGTAGTCGTTGACCTCATAGTCGTTGCCCGTGAGGCCGTCTCGCAATTCGCCCTCGATGTGATCGACGCGGTAGGCCGGGATGATCTTCAGCGCCGGCAGCGGCTCGATCACCGCCTGGGCGTAGGCGCCGTAGACATCGAAGTCGAACCGCTGGTCGCGGGTCTGGCTCTGCTTGACCTGGGAGACGGTGAGGTAGCGCTTGCTGCTGTTGCGCTGGCGCTCGACGTCCAGCCCGCCTTCCAGCGTCAGCCAGTCCAGGCCCGGACGGTAGGTCAGCGAGGTCAGTGCGCCGTAGCTGGTCTCGTCGGTGGTGCGCTGCTGCTGCGACTGCGCCAGGGAGAAGCGCACCCAGCGATCGTCGTCGTAGCGGTTGAGGTAAGCCTTGGCCGACAGGTCCAGCGCGGCCGACAGCGCCGCGTCCAGGTGCAGGGAGAGCTGGCTCATGCTGCGCTCGCCCTCGTCGCTCGCCGACAGTGAGTAGGAGCGGCGCGGATGGTGGCGCGCATCGTCGCGCGATAGGTAGCCCGCCTCCTCGGCCTGGGCCTCGTAGTGGCGGGCGATCAGGCCGATGCGGTAGTCGCCCTGGTCGGGCGTGAAGAACCACTTGCCCGAGAGCACGTAGCGATCGCTGTCGGCATGGTCGCGGTAGCCGTCGCTCTGCTGGTAGCCGACGAAGTAGTTCTGCGACCAGTTGCTGCCCTCGACGCCCTTGGCCAGCTGACCTTCACGCAGCCCATAGCTGCCGTAGCGCAAACGGGCGCGGCCGTAGTCGCCGCCGCTGCGGGTCACCAGGTTGGCGTTACCGGCGATGTTGTGCAGGCCGTAGCGCGCGTCGTTGGTGCCGCGCACCACCTCGATGCGTTCGATCTCCAGCGGAAACACCATGTCCAGGTAGGGCATGTTGCCGTCGTTGCTGTTGCTGGGAATGCCGTCGATCAGCAGCTTGACGGCGTTGATCTCTCCCTCGCCGTTGAAGCCGCGCATGGACAACTTGCCGGACGTAGTGCCCTGGCCGAAGGGCGTGAGCATCACGCCGGGCGCGCGGTTGAACAGCTCCCAACTGTAGGTGACCGGCTGCTTTTCGAGGATGTCGGCGGCCAGCACATCCACCGAACTGAGCACACGGGTGCTGGGCAAAGGACCTGAGGCGGTCGCGCTGACGGTGACGGTCCCGAGGGTCAGGGTCGAGTCGGCGGCTTCGCGGGTCTCGGCGCGAGCCTGCCAGCAGAACAGGCTCATGGAGGCCAGCACATAAGGCATGGCGAGGGGAGCGCGTGCGGCGCGCCCCTGAAGGGTCGTAACGGGCATGGCTATCCCTTGAGGTCGGCATCTATGTGCGTCCGATGCCGGCGCACGCTGGCGCAGCCACGGCAAAAAGGGCTGCGGGCGAAGCGGAATCGGACGACGGAAAGGCGCCGGCTCGCAAGGAGCCAGCGCAGCGGTGCCTACACGAGAGGGGAAGCGCGGGGATTGAGACTCGGCCACAGGTAGCGTGGCGAAAGCGCCGCTGGCGGCGGTTGGGGCAAGGTGGCCAGGCGGGCGACGATGCGCTGCTGGAAGTGCAGCGGCGCGGCGGGCAGCGCGGCGAGCGACGCCGACATCGCGCCACAGCAGCACTGCTGCATCATCAGGTGGTGGTTGGAGCCCGGATCATGGGGCGCCGAGCCGGAGTCGGCGTGGTGCCCGGCATGATCGCCATGGTCCCCATGGGCATGGTGCGCGTCGTGATGCGCCGGGGCCTGTTGCGCCATCAGGCAGTGTCCGCCCCAGCCCATCATCTGCTTGGTATGCGCGGACATGCCGCCGGAGGCCGCCATCGTCAGCATATGGGAGAGCACTGCGAAGCAGGCTATCCAGGCATAGGCGCGACGTCGTTGGCGCATGGGCGGGCATCCGGTGGAGGAGCCCGAAGTATACGAAGGCGCGGCCGCCCTCGACCACCCTCCCGTCAGGCCGCGCTCGGGTCCCGTTCCTGCACGGCCCGCAGCCGAGCCACATCACGCGCCGGCGGCACGCCGAACAGCCGGCCGTATTCACGGGTGAATTGCGACGGACTTTCGTAGCCGACCTCATAGGCCGCGCTGGCCGCATCCATCGCCCGACTGACCATCAGCCGCCGAGCCTCCTGAAGGCGCAGCTGCTTCTGGTACTGCAGCGGGCTCATCGCGGTGACCGACTTGAAGTGATGATGCAGCGTCGAGGCGCTCATGCGCGCTTCGGCCGCCACCGCCTCGATGCTGAACGGCTTGTTGTAGTGCCGCTTGATCCAGCCGATGGCGCGGTTGATCTGTTGCAGGCGGGCCTCGCAGCGCGCCATGCTCCTGACCGCCCCGCCCTGCTCCCCCGTCAGCAGCCGGTAGTAGATCTCGCGCTGGGCCAGGGGCGCCAGGTAGGGAATGTCGGCAGGCTTGTCGAGCAGCTGCAACAGGCGCACCGAGGCCGACAGCAGCTCCTCATTGATGGTGCTGACACAAAGCCCTCTCACCGGCTCACCCAGGACAGCGTCACGGCTCTCGAGCTCCAGCACCATCTCGGTCAGCAGGGCAATGTCCAGATTCAGCCGCATCCCGAGGTAGGGCCGCTCAGGCGTCGCGTCGATGACCTGCCCGCTGATGGGCAAGTCCACCGAGGCGGCTAGAAAACTGGATGAGTCATACTCGTAGATCAGGTCACCGAGCATAACCCGTTTGCGGCCCTGGGCGATCAGGCAAAACGCGGGCTCCTGAAGGCTGAACATCGCGTCCGAAGGCTGCGAGCAACGGGCCACCCAAAGGTTGGGGATGGCGGTGGAGTGGGAACCGTCTTCAGGTGCGTGACGGGCGATCAGTTCGGCCAGCTTGTGGGTGTCGCTCACGATGGAGTCCTCCTTTCGCACGCCGCCAAGTATGGCTTCGGATCGGCGAACGTACAGCGCCGCCGTCACGCTGTCGGAGGATCAGGCAAGCATCGCGGAGATTTGTACAGGCCGGCGCGCAGTCAGTCGGCCGACAGCACCTTGGCCAGCGCGGCGGCCAGCGTCTCGGGAGTGAAAGGCTTGCTGATCACCGGCCAGTCGATCCACTCGCGCGGGATGCCGTGGGCGCCATAGCCGGTGGAGAAGATGAACGGAATGCCACGCTGAGCCAGGCGTTCGGCCACCGGGAAGACGGTGGAGCCGCCGAGATTGACGTCGAGGATCGCCACGTCGGCCTCGACGCTACCTGCCAGCCCTACCCCTTCCAGTACTGAAGACGCATGGGCGACGACACGGTAACCGAGGTCGTCGAGCACTTCCTCGAGGAGCATGGCGATCAGCGCTTCGTCCTCCACCACCAGGACCTTATTGGTTTCAGACATGCTGCACTCCTCCGGTAAGCGGCAGCTCAAGCGTGCAAGAAAAGCCCTGCGCGTCGTAGCTGGCCGCAAAACTGCCACCTAATTCTTTGACCACACTGGCCTCGATCAGCCGGGTGCCGAAGCCGGGCTTGCCCGGCACGGCGACCGCCGGCCCGTTGTATTCGCGCCACTGCAAGCTGAGCCTGGGCCGCGACGCCTGGTTCGCCAACACCTGCCAGTGGAGCTGGACCTGTCCGCTTTCGCCGCTGAGCGCGCCGTAGGTGGCGGCATTCACCGTCAACTCATGGAACGCCATGGCCAGCGACAGCGCCTCGCGCGGTGCCAGCTCGACCGCAGGACCGGCCAGCTCGACGCGCTCGCACTGGACGTGCAGGTAAGCCTGCAGCACCTTGTCCAGCAGCGAGCGTAGCAGCGCACTTTGCCAGCGCGATTGAGTCAGCAGGTCGTGCCCCTGGCTGAGCGCGATCAGCCGGCGCTCGAACGACGCGTGAAACACCGCCAGGCTATCGGACTTGCGCAACGTCAGCGCGGCGATCGACTGCACCGAGGCCAGGGTGTTCTTGACCCTATGGTTGAGCTCGTCGATCAGCAGCGCCTGGCGCTGCTGCGCCTGCCGATGGGACGAGATGTCCACCAGCATGCTGATCGCGCCAGTCACCCGCCCCTGGTCGTCGAGCAGGGGCATCGGGTGCGCGGCAAAGGGCACCCGGCTACCGTCCGGGCGCTCGAGCAGCGCTTCTTCGCCGAGCTGCGGCGTTCCGGTCCTGAGCGCGACGGCCATGGGGTAGTCGTCCAGTTGCAGCGGCGCGCCGTCGTTGGCAAACAGTTTCACCGAGCCGCACCAGCGGGTCTGCCCGAGCACCGGTTCGGCGCCCCAGAGGCGCACTGCCGCCGCGTTGTAGAAGGTGATCAGGCCTTCGGAATCAGTGGTGTAGACCGCCATGGGCAAGGCTTCGAGCAGCGCATGCCAGTAACGCTCGCTGGCCAGGATGCGCTCGCGGTCGCGGGTCTGCTCGGTGATGTCGCGAGTGACCGCCAGATGCCCGGTGCCGCCATCGGGAAGGCGCAGCGGCACGGCATGGGTCTCCATGTGCCGGCGTACGCCGTCGATGGAAATCAGGTCGAATTCCCAGACGCAGCGCTTCCCCGCGCAGACCTGCAGGTGGTTCTCCTGCCACTGACGGCGGTCTTCCTCGGCGATCAGATTCAGCACCGGCACGCCGGTGACCGAAGCCGCATCGCCCGCACCGATCATCCCGAGCCCCGCCGGATTCATCTGCAACAGGCTGCCGTCGGCGGCCACCACCTTCACGCATTCGGGCGTGGCATCGACGATGGCCTGCAGGTACTGCTGGCTGAGCGCGTGCTCGATCTCGGCGCGCCTTTGCCGGCTGATGTCTTGGAAACTGCAGGTCGCGCCGACCACCTCGCCGGCAACCACCACCGGCTCGGCGTTCATCAGCAGCCAACGTCGCGGCGCGTCCGGCAGCGTCTGGCAGAGTTCGAGATCGCGGATAGGCTGCGCGCGTTGCAGGACATCGATGAGCGCGTCGGCGACCGGCAGCGCTGGCGGTTCGTCGCCCGGCCCCAACTTGAGCTGATCGAAGGCGCGGAAGACGCTTTGGCCGACTACAGGTGCCTCGGCGAAGGCCTCCCGTGCACGCGGGTTGGCGTGCAGCAGATTACCGTCGCGATCGCACAGCCACAGGGGCACCGGCAGCAGGTCGAGCTGCTCGGGCGCGAGCCCGCCCAGCGAAACGCTCTGCGAGCTTGCTGCCAGTGCGGTCACGCGATCATCCGTTACAGGTTTCATCAGAAGGCCGTCACGAGGGATGGCACCAGTGTAATGAAAAACCGTAACGGCTTGTGCGTTTGCGACGCTCCGGCCGTCTGCCTGCGCCCTGTACCGACGAAGCGCGCCAGGTCTGGCACGAGGCCGTCACCGCATGACTGCGGCATTCAGTCCCAGTGCGGCGCAAAGCCCGGATTGGCGAGCCGCTCGCCGCGGTCCAGGGTAGCGATCCTGGCCATTTCCTCGTCGCTCAGGCGCAGCTCCTGCGCCTCCAGATTCGCCTGCAGGTTGGCCCGCTTGGTCGAGGACGGAATTATCGCAAAGCCCTGCTGCAGCAGCCAGGCCAGGGTGACCTGGGCGGCGCTTGCCCGGTGCGCCTCGCCGATGCTCTTGAGCACCTCGTCCTGCATCACCTTGCCCACCGCCAGCGGCATGTAGGCCGTCAGATGCAGGCCTTGCTCGCGGGCGAAGTCGACCACCTTGCGGTTCTGCAGGAACGGATGGATCTCCACCTGATTGGTGGCGATGTTCTCGACGCCGACCGCCTCGATCGCCTGGCGCATGTGCGAGACAGTGAAGTTCGAGATGCCGATCTGGCGGGTCAGACCCTGCTCGCGCGCCTCGAGCAGCGAGCCAAGGTAGTCGGCCACCGGCAGCTCGTCATTGGGCGAAGGCCAGTGGATCAGCGTCAGGTCGACCTGCTCCAGCCGCAACCGGGCAAGGCTGTCCTTCAGGCTCGGAATGAGCTTGTCGCCAGCCAGGTTGCTGGTCCAGATCTTGGTGGTGACGAACAGCTCGTCACGCGCGACGCCACTTTCGGCGATCGCCTGGCCGACCTCGCTTTCGTTCTCGTAGACCTGGGCGGTGTCGATGTGGCGATAGCCGAGCTCGACGCCCATCTTCACCGAATCGATGACTTGCTGCCCTTTCAGACGGAAGGTGCCGAGGCCGAAGGCTGGAATGCTCATGCGGTACTCCTGATCGATAAATGAATGGCGCGGCGGGCGCCTCTGAAACAGGCAACAGTCTGACCCAGGGGTTCAGGTGGAAAAACCGACCTCGGCACCGAAGACTTTTGCGTAAGATTCAACAATGAAGACCACACTCGACGAATTGGTGGCCTTCTCCACCGTGGTGGAGACCGGCTCGATCACCGCCGCTGCCGAACAGCTGGCACAGACCACCTCGGGCGTCAGCCGCGCCTTGAGCCGGCTGGAGGCCAAGCTTGAGGTCACGCTACTGCTGCGCACCACGCGCCGCCTGGAGCTGACCGAGGAAGGCGAGGCCTTTCTCGCCCAGGCGAGGCGCATCCTCGACTCGGTCGAGCAGGCCGAAGAACAGATGGCGCTGCGGCGCCAGCGCCCGGCGGGGCGCTTGCGGGTCAACGCCGCCTCGCCGTTCATGCTCCACGTGGTGGTGCCGCTGGTGGCCGGCTTTCGCGAGCGTTACCCGCAGATCGAGCTGGAACTGCACAGCAGCGACCAGATCATCGACCTGATCGAACAGCGTACCGATCTGGCGATCCGCATCGGCAATCTGCGCGACTCCACGCTGCATGCCCGCCCGCTGGGCAGCAGCCGCCTGCGCGTGCTGACAAGCCCGGCCTACCTGGCGCGCCACGGCACGCCTGGCAGCCCGGAGGATCTGGCCGAACACAGCCTGCTCGGCTTCACCCAGCCGGAAAGCCTCAACCAGTGGCCGCTGCGCCATTCGCTGGGCGACGGCCTGACCATCACCCCGGCGCACAAGGCCTCCAGCGGCGAGACCCTGCGCCAGCTGGCCCTGGCCGGCGAGGGGCTGGTCTGCCTGTCTGACTTCATGACCCAGGGCGACCGCGACCGCGGCGACCTTGTCCAGGTGCTGACCGAAGACACCGTCGAGTCACGCCAGCCGATCCACGCGGTGTACTACCGCAACACCGCCCTCACCTCGCGGATCACCTGCTTTCTCGACTACCTCTCTGCGGAGCTGGCCGGCCAGCACTGGGCGCAACGCGGCGATTAGAAGCCCTCGAGCACGATCTTGCCCTTGGCCTTGCCGCTTTCGAGCAGGGCGTGGGCGCGGCGCAGATTCGCGGCATTGATGGCGCCGAAGTGCTCGCCCAGGGTCGTCTTCAGGACACCTCGGTCGACCAGCTCGCTGACGCGATTGAGCAGCTGGTGCTGCTCGATCATGTCCGGCGTCTCGAACAGCGAGCGGGTGAACATCAGTTCCCAGTGCAGCGACAGGCTTTTGCGCTTGAGCTTCATCACGTCCAGCGGCTGCTCGGGATCGTCGATCAGCGCCAGTCGCCCCTGCGGCGCCAGGGCCTCGACCAGTTGGTCGAAGTGCCGATCGGTCTGGGTCAGGCTGGCGACATGGCTGACCGACTCGATGCCGGCGGCCTTGAGCGCCTGATCGAGCGGTTGGCTGTGATCGACCACTTCATGGACGCCCAGCTCGCGGGCCCAGGCTTGGGTTTCGGGGCGCGAGGCGCTGCCGATCACCTTGACCTGGGTGAGCTGGCGCGCCAGCTGGATGAGGATCGAGCCAACGCCGCCTGCCGCGCCGACGATCAGCAGGCTCTGCCCGTGCGCATCCCCCTCGCGAACCTGCAGCCGCTCGAACAGCAGCTCCCAGGCCGTGATGGAGGTCAAGGGCAGCGCCGCCGCCTCGGCGAATCCGAGGCTCTTGGGCTTGCGTCCGACGATGCGCTCATCGACCAGATGCAGCTCGCTGTTGGCGCCGGCACGGGCGATGGAGCCGGCATAGAACACCTCGTCGCCGGCCTTGAACAGGCTCACCTGCTCGCCCACCGCGCGAACTACTCCGGCCACGTCCCAGCCCAGCACCTTGGCTTCGCCGTTCTGTGGCGCGGCGTTGCGGCGCACCTTGGTGTCGACCGGATTGACCGAGATCGCCCTGACCTCCACCAGCAGATCGCGGGGGCCAGGCGTCGGCGCGGGCAGCTCGACATCCTGCAGCGAGTCAGGGTTATCGATGGGCAGGCTGTTGAAATAGGCGACGGCTTTCATCAAGGGGAACTCTCCGGTTGCGAAGGGATAGATGGCAACCATCGTGATGCATTTGACTTGATGGAAAAACCGCGCAATAAGCGACGCTCTTTCAATGGAATGTTGAAAATCACCCCATGCTGCATTTCGACGACCTGAACCTGTTCGTGCGCACCGCCGATGCCGGCAGCCTGTCGGCAGCGGCGCGTGAGCTGGACGTTTCGCCGGCGGTGGCCAGCGCCGCGCTCAAGCGGATCGAAGCCGCGCTCGAGGCCCGCCTGTTCGCCCGCTCGACCCGCAGCCTGCGGCTGACGCCGGAGGGCGAGGCGTTTCTCGCCCATGCCCGTGCGGCTATCGCCAGTCTGCTCGAAGGCAGCAGGTTGCTCGCCGGTGGCAAGGCCACCATCGGCGGCGTGCTGCAATTGTCCGCACCCTCGGATTTCGGCCGTAACGTGCTGATGCCCTGGCTGGACGAATTCCAGACCCAGCATCCACAACTGCAGCTGCGCCTGCTGCTGGGCGACCGGGTCAGCGACCTGTTCCGCCAGCCGGTGGACATCGCCTTGCGCTATGGAACGCCTGAAGACTCCAGCCTCGTCGCCCTGCCCCTGGCCGAATGGAACCGACGCGTGCTTTGCGCGGCCCCGGCGTACCTCACCCGCTACGGCGATCCGCAGAGCGTCGAGCAGCTCGGCGAACACAACTGCCTGCTGTACATGCTTGGCGGGCGTCCCCATGACCAGTGGCGCTTTGACGAAGGCCGCCGGGAAGTGCGGGTGAAGGTCAGCGGCGACCGCATCAGCGACGATGCCGATGCGGTACGCCGCTGGGCGGTGGACGCCAAGGGGCTCGCCTACAAGTCCTGGCTGGACGTGGCCGGCGACGTGCGCGCCGGTCGCCTGAAGGTCCTGTTCGCCGACCGGCTGGGAGAGCCGACGCCGCTCAACCTGATCTGCGCGCACCGCGCCCAGTTGAGCAAGCCGGTGCACCTGCTGCGTGAATTCGTCCAGGCGCGCTGTGCCGAACTGCTGAAGAACGCGCCCTGGATATCATCCGCCGGTACGGCTCAGCGATAACGCTCAGCGGCGCGGCTATGGGACAGGTTGGGCCCCAGCGCCGCGCGGGCCGCGAGAAAAGCCTCCCAGTCGGCGGCATCGGGCAACGACGGCAGGGTGACCCACTCGCCCTGATCGAGGCCGGCCAAGGCAGCGTCAACCATCTCATCGGCATCCATGATCATCGACTCGGGCAGGGTGCCGACCTCCACCCCGCTGCGCGCCCAGAGTTCGGTGCGGGTCATGCCCGGCAGCACCGCCTGGACCCGCACGCCACGCTTGCCCAGCTCGGCCTGCATGGATTGGCTGAGGCTGAGCACATAGGCCTTGGTGGCGGCGTAGATGGCGCTGAAGCGCTCGGGCAGGAGCGAGACCACCGATCCCAGGTTGATCACGGTGCCCCGGCCACGTGCGCCGAAGCTGGCCGCGGCGGCAGCGGCCAGGTGAGTCACGGCGACGAGGTTGAGCGCGATCATCCGGTCGGCGAGGGCCATGTCCGCCTCGGCGAGCGCGCCGGTCATCGACATGCCGGCGTTGTTGACCAGCACCTCGATCGAGCCGTCGCTGCGCAGGTGCTCCTCGAGGCGCTGCAAGTCAGCGGGGTCGGTCAGATCGGCCGGCCAGACCTCGACCTCGATGCCATGGCGCGCTTTCAATTGCTCGGCCAGTGCCTGCAGGCGGGCAGCGTCTCGCGCGACCAGCAACAAGGGGTGTCCGCGCCCGGCCAGCCGATCGGCATAGACCGCGCCGATGCCCGTTGACGCGCCGGTGATCAGCGCAACGCCCTTGATCGATGCATGCATGTCCCTTCTCCTCCAGGCTCGGCCTGGTTCGTCTGTGATGTGGCTCAGGCCTGCATGGCCCGTTTGTGGACATCCATCGCCGCCTGGCGCAAGGCCTCGGAGCGGGTGGGATGTGGATGACAGATCAGCGCGATGTCTTCGGCCGAGGCGGAAAATTCCATCGCCACGCAGTACTCGCCGATCATCTCGCCGACGTTCGGCCCGACCATGTGCACGCCGAGGATCTGGTCGCTGCGCTCGTCGGCCAGCACCTTCACGAAACCTTCGGTCTCGTGGTTGATCTTGGCCCGGCTGTTGGCACTGAACGGGAATTTGCCGACCCGGTAGGCGCGCCCCTCGGCCTTGAGCTGCTCTTCGCTCAGCCCCACGCTGGCAACCTCGGGCGCTGTGTAGATCACGCTCGGAATGACGCGGTAGTTGACCTCCGGCGCCTGGCCGGCGATGCGTTCGATACAGGCGATGGCTTCCTCTTCGGCCTTGTGCGCCAGCATCGGCCCTGAGGTGACATCGCCGATCACCCAGACGCCCGGCACGCTGCTGCGCTGGTCGTCGTTGGCCAGCATGCCGCGTGCGTCGGGCTGCAAGCCGACGTTCTCCAGGCCCAGATCCCGGGTAAAGGGGCGCCTGCCTATCGCCACCAGCACGCGGTCGGCACGCAGGGTCCGGGCCGGACCTCCCGCAGCCGGTTCCAGGCTCAGCGCCACGCCATCACTCTCGACCGAGGCGCCAGCGACCCGGGTCGCCAATTCGAATGCCATGCCCTGGCGGGTCAGCGAGCGCTGCAGGGTGCGAGCGGTTTCCAGGTCGAGCCCCGGGCAGATCCGGTCCAGGTATTCGACCACCGTGACCTTGCTGCCCAGGCGTCGCCACACCGAGCCCAGCTCCAGGCCGATCACCCCGGCGCCGACCACCACCAGGTGTTCCGGCACCTCGGGCAACGACAGCGCGGCCGTGGAATCGAGAATCCGCTGCCCGTCGAAGGACACGCCGGGCAACGGCGTCGGCTCCGAGCCGGTGGCGATGACGATGTCCCGCGCGGTCAGCTCGCGGATGCTGCCGTCAGGCCCGTGGACCTGCACCCGCCCCTCGCCCAACAGGCGGCCCCAGCCACGCACCCATTCCACCTTGTGCTTGCGGAACAGGAACTCGACCCCCTTGGTCAGGGACGCAACGCTGGCGTCCTTCTGCTTCATCATCTGCGCCAGATCCAGACGCGGCTCGACGGCGATGCCCAGGTTGGCGAAGGCATTACCGGCAGCGGCCTCGTAAAGTTCGGAAGCGTGCAGCAGCGCCTTGGACGGCATGCAGCCGACGTTCAGGCAGGTTCCTCCGAGCGTGTCCCGAGCCTCCACGCAGGCCACCGAGAGACCGAGCTGCCCGGCACGGATCGCGGCGTTGTAGCCGCCCGGGCCGCCACCGATGATGACCACGTCATGACTCGTCATTGCGAAGCTCCTCTGCCGCTGTCGGCCGGTTGGGGCGCCGACATGCCGCCGGCGCGCAGGAAATGGAACAGTACGAAGCCGGCCAGGGCGAACCCCAGGCTCACCTGCAGCATAGGCTCGGCACCACCATCGGGCAGGGCGCTGAGCAGCAGGCCGCTGCAGGTGGCACCCAGCATCTGCGCGAAGCCCATGAAGCCCGCCGCAAGCCCCGCGCGGTGCGCGTTGGGTATCACCGCGCCGGCGATGGAGGCCGGCAGAACCATGCCGCCGCCCAGGGTCACCAGTAGCTGCGGCAGCGACAGGCCCACCACGGAAAGCCCGAACAGCCCATGGATGAGGAGGCTGAGCAGCGCGCCGCTGGCGACCAGCAAGAGACCGCGTGCGACCAGCCGCCGGGGCCCGAGCCGAGCGATGGTGCGCTGGGTGTAATAGGCGCCGGCCACGAGACCCACGACAATGCTGCCGAAGGTCAGCCCGTACTGGGCCGGACTCAGTTGCAGCCGCCCGACATAGACGGCGGAAGAACCGGCAATGACCGCGAACATCGCCCCGTAGGTTCCGGCGATGGCGAACACCAAAGAGGGAAAGCCGGGGCTGCGCAACAGGTCGGCGTAGTCGCGCACGAGACTGCCCAGATGCCCCGCACGCGGGTCGCGCTGCAGGTTGCTCTCGCGCATCAGCGAAACGACCGCCGCCAGCGCGCCAAGCCCCAACAGCAGCGATGCCACGATCGGCGCGCGCCAGCCGCCATAGGCATGCAGCAGGCCGCCAAGCATCAGTGCGAACATCACTGCGCTGAGCATGCCGATCACCGATTTGGCCAGCGCCGGGCCGGCATCGGCCTTCCAGACGTCACGCACCGTGGTCCGCGCCAGCACCATGCAGGCGCAAGCCCCCAGCCCCTGCAACACCCGGGCGCCGATGAACTCGCCCAGGCTGCCCGCCAGCAACATCGCGCCCGTGCCGAGCAGGTAGGTCAGCAAGCCGCCAATCAACACCGGACGACGGCCGATTCGATCCGACAGCGGCCCGAGCAGCAACTGCCCGAGGCCGAAGGCCGCCACGAAGGCCGAGAGCGCGTGGACGCCGGTGCCGGAGCCGGCCCCCAGCGCCGACTCCATCGCGCCGAGGCTCGGCACGATCAGTTGCGTGGAGACTTCACCAAGGGCGGTCAATAGCATCACAAGCGCCAGCAGCTGGCGGGATGGAAGGGGAATGGCGGGCATGGCGTCGGTCTCGTGCAGGCGGGCTTGCCTTTTGTATGACGACCATAATATTGTCTTTACATGTTGTCCATAATTTAAAAACAACACGCCTGGAGACGCCCCGATGACCACCCTCAACCGCGCTGAAAAACTCGCCGCCTGGCAGCAGGAAGAACAGGACGTTCGCGCCCGCCTCGCCCCTGTCGGCACGCTCCCGCTCGCCGAAGTGGCAGGCATGGATCCGAAGGATTTCTTCGGCGGAATCGGCCGGGGCGAGCTGCCTCGCCCGCCGATCGGCGAGTTGCTCGGTTTCGTGCCGATCCGCTGGGACGATGGCCTGTTCGTCTTCCAGGGCTGGCCCAACGCAACCCACTACAACCCGCTGGGCAGCGTGCACGGCGGTTACGCGGCGACCCTGCTCGACTCCTGCATGGGCTGCGCGATCCACACCCGCCTCAAGCCTGGCCAGGGGTACACCACCACGGACCTGCGCATCAGCTACATCCGGGCCTTGCGCGACGATGTCGGCCCCGTGCGCGCCGAGGGTCGCATCGTCCACGTGGGCCGCTCGACGGCGCTGGCCGAGGGGCGGCTGTATGACGTCGACGACAAGCTCTACGCGACGGGCTCGACCACCTGCCTGATTCTGCAACTGGACCGCTGAGGCGACAGCGCGCGGGGTTTGACCGGCGAAACGCGTTAGGATGACGACCAGCATATGAGACACGAGGTAGCCATGCGTTATTCCGAAGACCACAAAGCCCAGACCCGTCAGCGCATCGTCGAAGAGGCCGCCCGGCGCTTTCGCCGCGACGGCGTCGAGGCCACCGGCCTGCAGCCGCTGATGAAAGCGCTCGGTCTGACCCACGGCGGTTTCTACGCGCACTTCAAATCCAAGGACGAACTGGTCGAGAACGCGCTGCAGCATTCGGCCGAGCAGATACGCGAACGCGCCGAGCGAGCACTGACAGGCGAAAAGCCGTTGCAGACCTTCATCGATCGCTACCTGTCACCGGCCCACCGCGACAACGCCGCCGAAGGCTGCCCGCTGCCGACCCTCTGCGCCGAGCTCGGCCAGCGCGGCCAGCCGAGCCCGCTCACAGACGCCTCGCTGCGCGACCGGCTGAGCAGGATCGAAGCCTGCCTGCCGGATGAGGATGCCGCGGACAAGAGCGTGACGCTGCTCTGCACGCTGGTCGGCGCCCTCCTACTCTCGCGCAGTGTCAGCGACCCCGAGCTTTCGGCGCAGCTGCTCGACAGCGCACGCGCACAGCTGACCAAGCAGTACGTCGAGCAAGACGCCTCCTGATCGCGCGCCAGGCGTCTGTCCCCTTCGGCAATCCAATCGGCTAGCATCGAGCGCCATTGTCACCCGATTGGATGATCCCGATGCAGCTCGAAGACCTGCGCCTGTTCGTCACCACCCTCGATCAGCAGAGCTTCACCGCGGCGGCTGAGCGCCTGGGCCTTTCCAAGCAGTACGTCAGCCGTCGCATCCAGGCATTGGAGGCGGAGCTCGGCGTGCGCCTGCTCAACCGCACCACCCGCCGGCTGCGCCCGACCGAGCTGGGCACCACGCTCTACGAACGCGCTGCACGCATCCTCGATGACGTCAGCGAGACCCGCGAGCTGCTCGCCAGCCAGAGCGCGACGGCGCGTGGCACCCTGCGCATCAGCGCGCCGATGACCTTCGGCACCCTGCACCTGAGCCCGATTCTGCCGTTGTTCCTGGAAGAACACCCCTTGCTAAAGGTCGAGCTGGAGCTCAACGACCGACCGGTGGATCTGATTCGAGAAGGTTTCGACATGGCCATCCGCGGCGGCGTGCTGGAAGACTCGACCCTGATCGCCAAGCGCCTGGTCGCGATCCGCCTGGTCGCCTGCGCCAGCCCCGCCTATCTGGAACGACACGCCGCGCCGCAAACACCCGAAGACCTTCAACAGCATCGCTGCCTGCTCTACGGTCATGGACGAGGCGTCGAGTGGCCTTTCCAGCGCGACGGCAAGCCGTTCGGCGTACCGGTCAGCGGCCAGTTGCTGGCCAACAACGGCGAAGTCGTGCGCGACGCCGCCATCGCCGGACTCGGCATTACCCTGCTGCCGACCTTCATCGTCGGCCAGGCGCTGGCGGAGGGCGGGCTGGTTCCGGTGCTCGAGGCCTACCAGCGACCATCGGCGGCGTTCCATGCGGTCTATCCACAGCACCGACAGAACTCCCGGGCGGTGCAGCTGTTCGTCGAGTTCCTGCGCCAGCACCTGCAAAGCTAAGCCAATTGTCATCCTGAAGCGGACAGTATTACCTGTTCGAGCTACTTATTCGGCCTTCGGGTTTACCCTAATCTGCGCCTCACAACGTCGCCAACCGGCGCCAACCATAATTGTGAGGACACGACATGAACGCTTCGATCCAGAACTACTCCGCTACCTCCGGCCGCGTGCTGCTGGGGCTGCTGTTTCTGTTCAGCGGTGTCGGCAAGCTGGCCGCGCCGGCGGCCACCAAAGGCTACATCGCAGCGATGGGCGTGCCCTTCGTCGATCTCGCCTTCCTCGGCGCGCTTGTCGTCGAGCTGGGCTTCGCGGCGGCGCTGGTGCTGGGCTACCGGGTGCGTCTGGTGGCTGCGATGATGGCGGCGTTCACCCTGGTCACCGCGCTGATCTTCCACAACCAGTTGGGCGATCAGAACCAGATGATCCACTTCCTGAAGAACATCGCCATCGTCGGTGGCCTGTTGCAGGTAGTGGCCTTCGGTGCCGGCGCCTTCAGCCTCGACGCCCGGCGGGCACATCGCACCGCCCTGGCCTGACCATACTCAAGTTCCACCGCCGGCCATGACTGGCCGGCTCATCAGGAGAAAACGCCATGCTGACCCTTCGCAAAAGCCACGAACGCGGCACTGCAGACCACGGCTGGCTGCAATCGCGCCACACCTTTTCCTTCGCCTCCTACTACAACCCGCGGGAGAATGGTTTCTCCGACCTGCTGGTGATCAACGACGACCGCGTCGCACCGGCCAGGGGCTTCGGCAGGCACCCGCACCGCGACATGGAGATCTTCAGCTACGTGCTGGAAGGTGCGCTCGAACACAAGGACTCGCTCGGCACCGGCTCGGTGATCCGTCCCGGCGATGTGCAGTTGATGAGCGCCGGCATCGGCGTGTCCCACAGCGAGTACAACCACTCGCCCAGCGAGCCAGTGCACTTTCTGCAGATATGGATCGTGCCGTCGGAAAAAGGCGCCGAACCGCGCTACCAGCAGCGGCACTTCGACACGGCGAGCAAACGGGGTCGACTGGCGCTGATCATCTCCCCGGACGGGGCCGAGGAGTCGCTGAGCGTACGTCAGGATGCGCGCGTCTATGCCGGTCTGTTCGATGGCGACGAGACGGCCAGCCTGAACCTGGCCGAAGGCCGCGCCGCCTATGTGCATGTGGCACGCGGCGAGGTCGAGCTGAACGGACAGAAGCTGGGCGCCGGAGACGGCGTCAAGCTGTGGCAGGAATCGCAGCTCGTCCTGGCCAACGGCAACGATGCCGAAGTGCTGGTGTTCGACCTGCGCGGCGAGTGACGAAAAGGCGCGGCACCTCACTGCCGCGCCTTTTCCTTGAGATCTCCCACCAGCCAGCGCGCGGCGAAGTCCGCCGCGTCGGTGAAGGGATTCAGAACCAGCTGCACCCCGGCGGCCTCCAGCGCCTGGCCGTGGGGGTCATCGCGCACCACGCCGGCGATCCGGCCGGTAAAGCCCGCCATGCGCAAGGCATGCAGCAACGCGCGGTTCGACTCCCACTGCGCCAAGGTAGTCACGACCCAGTCGGCATGCTGCAGCGGCAGGCTCTCCAGCAGGCTCGGGTCCTCACCATCGCCGAAGCGCACGTTGCGCCCTTCCAGCGCCAGCGAACGCACCACCTCCGGATCGAAGTCCATCCCCATCACCGCCACCCCGGCATTGTCGAGCTGCTGTAACAGCCGCGCACCGTAGCGGCCGAGCCCGAACACCAGCACCTGTGGCTGACCTTCGGGGCGCACCGGCTGCTCCACTTCCAGTTCGCGAAACGGTCGCTTGCGTTCGAACACGCCCAGCCAGGGCGCCAGGCGCTCATAGAGCGATTGCGAGAAAAGGATCATGTAGGTCGACAGCATGATGGTCACCAGGCCGACCAGGGTGGTGAGCCCGAGCGCCTCGCCGCCGACATGCCCGAGCGTGATGCCCATTGCCACGAAGACGATGGAGAACTCGCTGATCTGCGCCACGGTCAGCCCGGCCAGGAAACCGGTGCGCTTGCGATAACCCATGAAACCCATGATCGCCATGACGATCAGCGGGTTGCCGATCAGCACGAACAGCGAGAGCACCACCGCCGGCAGCAGTTCGCCGCCCAGGGTCGAAAAATCGAGCCGGGAGCCGAGGTCGATGAAGAAGAACAGCAGCATGAAATCGCGGATGCCGGTCAGGCGGGCATTCATCGCCTCGCGGTATGCCGTCGAAGCCAGCGAGAAGCCGGCCATGAACGCGCCCGCCTCCTTGCTGAAGCCGGCCCACTCGCCGAGCGCCGCCAGCCCGCAGCCCCAGGCGATGGCGAAGATCAGCAGCAGCTCTTGGGAGCGCGCCATGGCGGCCACCACCTTCGGCAGTATGTAGCGCATCAGCACGAACATCAGCAGCGCCGCGAGTACCAGCCGCAACAGCAGCGAGCCCGCCACCTCCAGCGCACCGGCCTCGCCAGCACCGCGCAACGCGCTCATCGTCATCATCGCCAGCACCACGGCCAGGTCCTGGACGATCAGGAACCCCACCGCGATGCGCCCGTGCAGCGAGTCCAGCTCACGTTTGTCGGAGAGCAGCTTGACGATGATGATGGTGCTGGAAAAGGTCAGCGCGACGGCGATGTAGATGGCTTCCACCGCGCCCTTGCCCATCGCCAGCGTCAGGATGAAGCCGAAGACGATGGTGAACGTCAGCTGACCGAGCCCGGTGGCCAGCGCCACCGGGCCGATATGCCGAATGTGCTGCAGGTCGAGCTTGAGGCCGACCACGAACAGCAGCACCGTGACGCCGATTTCCGCCAGCAGGTTGATCTGCTCGTGCGCCCGCACGAGGCCGAACGCCGCAGGCCCCACCAGGATGCCGATCACGATGTAGGCGATCAGCACCGGCTGGCGCAGGCGCACCGCCACCGCACCGGCGACCGCCGAGACCATCAGCAGCACCGCGAATTCGACGTAAGGCCCATGGCCCAGTAACGCATCCATCTCCGCTCCCCCATAGCGACGCGCCGTGGGTCCCGGCCCGTCTCGCCTGAAAGAGTCTAGTTAACGCGAGAACGCGGCGAGCTGACCGGGCGCAATCAACCGGCGCCGGCGGGGCTCACCTCGGGATTGGCGAAGGTGCAGGGCTCGCCCGCGAAGAAGCGCACGACATTGGCGAAGGCATCGCCGAAATACAGCTCGTAGCCATGGCGCTCGACGTAACCCAGGTGCGGCGTGCAGAGCACATCGGGATGCAGCAGCAGCGGGTGCTCGGTGTCGGTGAGTGGTTCCTGCTCGAAGACATCGAGCGCGGCGTAGCCAGGGCGGCCCATGTTCAGCGCCTCGAGCAGCGCGCCGGGCTCGATCAGCTCGGCCCGGCTGACGTTGACCAGGAGCGCCGTCGGCTTCATCCGGGCCAGGTCCTCGGCGGTGACCAGGTGCCGGGTCGCCTCGACCAGGCGCAGGTTCAGGCTCAGCACATCGGCCTCGGCGAAGAACGCCTCGCGACTGTCGGCGGCGCGGTGGCCGTCGCGCTCGGCGGCCTCGCGCGAGCCTTCGCTGCCCCACACCAGCACCGGCATCTCGAAGGCCTGGGCGTAGCGGGCCAGGCGCTGGCCGATCTTGCCGTAGCCCCAGATGCCCAGGGTCTGCCCGTACAGGCGCTCGCCCAGATTGACCTGCCATTGCCCGGCATAGAGCGCCTGCATCGCCGGTAGCAACCGGCGGCGCGCCATCAGGATCAGCCCCCAGGCCAGCTCCGCCGGTGCGATGGGCGAGCCTCGCCCCTCCATCACCGCGACGCCGCCCCGCGTGCAGGCGTCCAGATCCAGGTGGGCGGCCACCTTGCCGGTCTGGCTGATCAGCTTGAGGTTGGGCAATTGCGCCAGCAACGCGGCGTCGATCTGGGTTCGCTCGCGGGTCAGCACCAGCGCGTCGGCGTCGGCGAAACGTTCGGCCAGTACCTGCCGGTCGCTGACGGCGTCGTGGTAGACCGTGACCTTGTGCCCGTCCAGCTGCGCGAAGCAGTCCAGCGAGCGGATCACGTCCTGGTAGTCATCGGGAATGACGATGTGCATGCCGCAGTCTCCTTGAGGCTCGGCATGGGCCGGCCGATGGTCGTTTGACGCCCCGCCGGCCGCTTTTGCTCAGCGGCCGCCCGTGGCCGGCTCCGAGCGCTCGCTTCCCAGCTGCAACCGGTCCGGCTGGCGTTTCTCGATGGCATGTTTGAGCAGCGCCGCGCTGCGGAAAATGCCGTGGGCGAATTTACCGTAGGGCATGGTCAGAAAGAACGCCATCACTACGCCCAGATGTACCGCGAGCAGGATCGCCATCGCCGCCGTGTCGCGTAGCGCCAGCAGCGCGAGACCGGTGACGCTGATCAGCAGCAGCAGCGCGATGAAGGCGCGGTCCATCGGCCGCTGAGCCACGTCGCCCTGCGCCGGATCGCGGCGATAGCTCATCACCAGCAACCCCAGCGGCCCGATGATCAGCCCGATGCCGCCGGCCGTGCCGAGCATGACCGGCAGGCTGAAGAGCGGATAAGGCGCCTCGGCTCCCAGCAGGTAGTGATACAGCGTGGCGACGCTGGTCGAGGCCAGGCAGAGCATGAACCCGTAAAAGGTGAAGTGGTGGAAGCGCCGGCGCCACAGGGTGTAGCGGTCGCTCTCGTTGTTGCAGCCCTGCCCGTGCCCACCATCGAGGTACTTGAGCTTGAGCACCGCGCCCGAGGCCTCCAGCGCCGCGGCAGTGCTGGCGCTTTCCCGCGCCTCGGCGGGCGTGATGCGCTTCCAGAAACGCCGCACACCGATCCCCAGCGCCAGCACGGCGAAACCGAACGCAGCACCGAACATCAGCGCCAGGGTGTTGTGCGGGAACACCGCATAGAAATCACCGGCCAGCCGCCCCGGCAACAGCGTGCCGTTGATCAGCATCGCCAACAGCAGGAACAGCACCAGGCCGGCCGAGGTCGCCAGGGCCATGGTCAGCCCGTTGCGCCGGTAGAGACCGCCAAGCGCCGCCGGCCAGGCGAAGTCCGTGTAGGTATCCAGCCGCACCTTGGCCAGCGATTGCGGCACGTTGACCGCGAACTCGTGGGGGGCGGCGTATTGGCACGCGTGCAGGCAGGCGCCACAGTTGTGGCAGAGGTTGGCCAGGTAATGGATGTCGGCCTTGCCGAACTCCAGGCGCCGGGTCATCGCCGGGAACACGGCGCAGAAGCCTTCGCAGTAACGGCAGGCGTTGCAGATGTGCATCTGCCGGTCGACTTCGGCCTCGTCGGCGTTGAGCAGGGAGATCAGCTGATAGGGCTCGGCGGCAGCGCAGGTGTCCGCGTCCAGAGGTTCACGCAGTTGCATGGCGTTGTCCTTCGCTGTGAAGAGTGGGATGGCGCGCGGCTTCGGCGGCGCGGCTGCCGGCGATGCGGCCAAAAGCGGTGCCGATGCTCATGCCGACCCCCGCGGTGTAGCCCTTGCCGAGCACGTTGCCGGCCATCATCTCGCCGGCGACGAAGAGGTTCGGGCTGGGCTGGCCGTTGAAGTGCACCGCCGCGTGTTCGTTGGTCTTGAGGCCCAGGTAGGTGAAGGTCACCCCGGGCTTCAGGGCATAGCCGTAGAAAGGTGGCGTATCTAGCGGCCGCGCCCAGTGGGTCTTGGCCGGTGCCAGCCCCTCGGTATGGCAATCGTCGAGCTGGGTGTGGTCGAAGGTGCCCACCTGGCAGGCGCGGTTGTAGGCCTCCACGGTCTGGACGAAGGCCTCTTCGGGCAGCCCCAGCTGGCGCGCCAGTTCGTCAAGCGTGTGGGCAACGGTGCCGGGAAAAACCGGCGGCATGAAGCGGCCGATTGCCTTCTGGTCGATGATCGAATAGGCGATCTGTCCCGCCTGCCCGGCGACCAGTCGCCCCCAGATGGCGTAGCGCTTGGGCCAGAAGTCCTCACCCTCGTCATAGAAGCGCTCACCGTCTCGGTTGACCACCACCCCCAGCGACACGCAGTCGATCCGGGTGCAGATGCCGCCGTCGTACAGCGGCGCCCGGGCATCGATGGCAACCATGTGCGCCTGGGTCGGATCGCCGATGGCATCGGCGCCGCTCTCCAGCATGCTGCGCAGCAGCACGCCGGTGTTGAAGCGGGTACCGCGGATCAGGAAGTTGTCCGACGGCCACTCGCCACGCTCGTTCTGCCCCCAGGCTTCGCGCAGCCACTCGCGGTTGGATTCGAACCCGCCGGCGGCCAGTACACAGCTGCGCGCCTCGATGCGCTCGGCTGGCAGCCGGACTCCGTTCACTTCGCGGGCCGGGACCCGGGCGGCGACGAAACGCCCGCCATCGAGCTCGACCGACTCGACCGGCGTGTCGTAGCGGATCTCCACGCCAAGGTTGGCCGCGCTGCGGTAATAAGCATTGACCAGCGCCTTGCCGCCGCCCATGAAGAAGGCGTTGGTGCGCGCCACGTGCAGGGCGCCGGAAAGCGGCGGCTGGAAATGCACGCCATGCCAACGCATCCAGTCGCGGCAGGAGGATGACGCGCGGATGGCGATGCGTGCGAGCGTCTCGTTGGTGATACCGCCGGTGACCCGCAACAGGTCCTGCCAGAACTCCTCTTCGGGATAGGCCTCGATCAGCACATCCTGCGGGGCGTCGTGCATGCAGCGCAGGTTGCGGGTGTGCTGGGAATTGCCGCCGCGCCATTCGCGTGGCGACGCCTCGAGCAGCAGCACGCTGGCCCCTGCCTCGCGCGCCATCAGGGCCGCACAGAGGGCAGCATTGCCGCCGCCAATGACAAGCACATCGATCATCGGGATTCCTCGTCAGCGGAGGCTTCGATCGCCTCCTCGTCTGGGTGAGGACTTTAGGGACCGGGGTGGTCGGTCGAAAGGACGCTTACGGCAAAGGGTGTTTAGTTTTACTAAAGGCGAGCCGAAGAGCAGCGCTGCGTTGTGTCACCTAGGGTGCTGCCCCCTGCCCGACAATGGTGGCGTGTTGCACCTTTACGGCACGTGGCGTCAGGGCCCTTCGGTCTCATGCAGCCGCGCGCCCGGCCAGCGGCCCTGGCGAACCAGCGTACGCGCCACGTCGAGGATCACCACCCGCGCGGCCAGCGCCGCGGGCGAGAGTTCATCGTCGCTGAGCGTCACAAGCAGGTTGCGCCGCGCGACGTCGCTGTCTTCGATCTGCGCCACCACCAGCCCTGCCTCGCCGGAGCGCGCCGCGGCCGCACCCGGCTGGATGGTGGCCGCGTAACCGGCCCGCACCGTCTCCATCAGCAGCGCCAGCCCGTCCACTTCCATGACGATGTTCGGCTCGATGCCAAAGCGCTCGAACGTCGCCATCAGGGTACTGCGCAGGCCGTGCTGAGGGTTGGGCAACACCAGGGGCAGCCGTCCGAGTTCGGCCAGCCGCACGCTCTTGCCGACCGGCGCACCGGCCAGCGATGGCGGCGCGATGACGAAGAGCTTTTCATCGAGCAAAGGCTGGACGTTCCAGCGTTTACCGGTGTCGGCCTGGAACAGGATCGCCAGGTCGAGCTGGCGCGCGTTGAGCTGGTTGGCGAGGTAGCCCGACAGCATCTCTACCAGGTGCAGCTGGATGTCCGGGTAACGCTGGCGCATCGCCTCGATCAGCGGTAGCGCCAGCACCGAGGCGGTGGTGGGCGGCAGCCCGACGCTGACGTAACCGCTCATGCGCCCCCGCTGCGCCGCCTGTATGGCGTTCTCAGCCTGGCGCAGGGTGAGCTGGGCATGGTGCTGGAAGGCGATGCCCGCGCTGGTCAGCACCACGCCGGTGCTGGTGCGGCTGAGCAGCCGGGTGCTGAGTTCGCTTTCGAGCTTGCTGATCTGCTGGCTCAGGGCCGAGGTGCCGATCCCCAGTTCCAGCGCGGCGCGGCCGAGGCTCTTGTGTTCGACCGCGGAGAGAAAATAGCGTAACTGCCTCAGTTCCATCGGGACCCGATCCTTCTACTGGCCTGTGACCGAGCCGGCGCGGCGCGGATGAGCAAGCCTAAGCGACCGTCGGGCTCTTGTGGAAACCACTGCAGGCCTGGGTGATCCCGGCCTGGATCGGGAGACCCAGTTGCGTAGGGTGGATGGCGCTCTTTCCATCCACCGTCCCGTCGAATGGTGGATCGGTGAAGCGTGATCCACCCTACGAAACTGCCAACGTGCGGGAGCGGCCTCGACCGCGATACGTTCGAAACCACACCACCACGGCGAGGCCGGTCCGTTACGGCTGCTGCACCAGACCGAATTCGCTGGCCAGCGATTTGTATTGCTCGACCTGCTTGTAGACATACGCCTGCAGCGCCTCGCCGGTCAGTGACAGGGGCAGCAGGTCGCGCTGCTCGCGCATCTGGGCGAACTTGTCGTTGGCCAGTTGCGCAGGGTGGATGGCGCTCTTTCCATCCACCGTCCCGTCGAATGGTGGATCGGTGAAGCGTGATCCACCCTACGAAACTGCCAACGTGTGGGAGCGGTCTCGACCGCGATGCGTTCGAAACCACACCACCACGGCGAGGCCGGTCCGTTACGGCTGCTGCACCAGGCCGAATTCGCTGGCCAGCGATTTGTATTGCTCGACCTGCTTGTACACATAAGCCTGTAGCGCCTCGCCGGTCAGTGACAGGGGCAGCAGGTCGCGCTGCTCGCGCATCTGGGCGAACTTGTCGTTGGCCAGCAGCGTGTCGAATTGCTGCTTCCACCAGGCGTAGTCCTCATCGCTGACTTCAGGCCCGAGATAGAAGCCCCGCGCGATCGGCCAGGAGACATCGAAGCCCTGCTCCTTGGCGGTCGGCAGCTCGCCGAGCTTGCCCGGCAGGCGCTCGTCCGAAAGCACCGCCAGCACGCGCACCTTGCCGGCTTCGAGCTGTGCGGTCGCTTCACCGATGCCGCTGGTGATCACCTGGACATGCCCGCCGAGCAGCGCGGTCATTGGCTCGCCACCGCCTTCGAAAGCCACGTAACGCAGCGTCTTCGGATCGACGCCCGCCGCGCGGGCGACCAGCGCGGCCTGCATCCAGTCCTGGCTGCCGACGGTGCCGCCGGCGCCGATCACCGTGCCGGTCGGGTCCTTGCGCAACGCGTCGATGAGGTCGTCGAAGTCCTTCAGCGGAGAATCCTCGCGCACCGTGATCGCACCGTAGTCCGTGCCGATCGCGGCCAGCCAGCGCACCGCTTTTTCGTCGTAGCGGCCGAACTTGCCCTGGGCAAGGTTCAGCAGCGAACCGCTGGACCAGGCGGTGAGCGTGCCGGGCTCGCCAGGGCGCTGCGCGACGATGGCGTTGTAGGCCACCGCGCCGATGCCACCTGGCATGTAGGTCACGCGCATTGGAGCCTCGAGCAGACCGGCTTCGTGCAGGCCTCCCTGGGCCAGCTTGCAGGTGATGTCGAAGCCGCCGCCGGGCTTGGCCGGCGCCAGGCACTCGGGACGCTTGGGTTCGGCCATCAGTTGGGTACAGAGCAACAGGCCTGAAGCGGCCAGGGCGATCCGGGTGATGCGAGTGCTCATGCAGTTCTCCTGTGGAGTCTTGTTGTGATCAGGCATCGCCTCCGCACAGGCCACCGACCGAGGCCGGCAACAGGGCGACAGGCGCCACCCGCACGGAAGCGGGTCTGGCGAACATACGGACTGGGCGATACCACTCGATAGACCCCATTGGGCATGGGGTCTTCACTTTTGCTAAAGGCGGGACATGATCACTTTTCGGCGCGGATGCCGTATTCGCGCAGCTTGTTGGCAATAGTGGTATGGGAAACCCCCAGGCGTTTCCCCAGCTGACGGCTGCTGGGGAAACGGGCGAACAGCTCTTCGAGCACGGCCTTCTCGAAGCGCCCGAGGATACTGTCCAGATCGCCCTCCAGCGAGAAGTCGCCCAGCGGCTGGGGCGCGCCGTAATCAGGCAGGCGGATGTGCTCGGGGCGAACCTCGCCTTCGCACAGCGAAACGGCCTGGAACAGGGTGTTTTCCAACTGACGCACGTTGCCTGGCCAGTGATAGCCGGCCAGTCGCTCCAGCGTCTGCGGCGCCAGTCGCGGCAGCGGGCAGCCGATCTGCCGGCTGGCCTGGTCGAGAAAGTGCGCCACCAGCGGCTCCAGGCCATCCATGCACTCGCGCAGTGGCGGGATGTGCAGCGAGAGCACGTTGAGCCGGTGGTAGAGGTCCTGGCGAAATTCGCCGCGCGCGCACAGCTCGGACAGATCGACCTGGGTAGCGCAGATTACCCGCACGTCGAGGTAGACCTCCTCGTCGCTGCCCACCCGACGAAAGCAACCGTTCTGTAGAAAGCGCACCAGCTTGGCCTGCAGCCGCGTGCTCATCTCCCCTACCCCGTCGAGAAACAGCGTGCCGCCGGCGGTCAGCTCCAGCAGACCGAGCTTGCCCTCGGGACGCGCGCCTTCGAACGCACCCGGGCCGTAGCCGAACAGCTCGGTCTCGGCCATCGACTCCGGCAAGCCGGCGCAGTTGAGCGCCATGAATGGCGACTGCCCTCGCGGGCTGGACAAGTGACACGCACGCGCCAGCAGCTCCTTGCCGGTACCGGTTTCGCCCTCGATCAGCAGCGGTGCATCGAGCGGGGCCATGCGTCTCGCCTCGCGCACCACGGCGGCCATTACCTTCGAGCTCTGGAAGATGCTGTCGAAGCCGCGCAGCTCCTGCTTGCGCACGTTGTAGATGCGCTCGCCGACGCGATCGGCGCGGTGCAGGGTAAGCACCGCGCCCGCCAGGGCCTCGCTATCGTCGTGTTCCGATTGCAGCGGCGCGATGTCGGCGAGGAACACATCGCCCTTGATCGTCACCCGCAAGCCATTGATCCGTGCGCGATTGGCCCGCACCAGCTCGGGCAGATCGAAATCCTCGGCATAGCGCGACAGGCTCATGCCAGGCACCTCGTCGACCCTGACGCCCAACAGCTGCGCCGCGGCCCGGTTGGCCGCGACGATGCCGCCGGCCATGTCGATCGACAGCACGGGAAACTCCAGCGCGCCGAGCAGCGCGTTGAGTTCCAGGTGATGCCGCTCGCTGGGCATCAGCGACACCCGCTTGACCTCGAACACGCCGGGCAGCGCCTCCATTTTCGGCCGCAACGCCTGCAGCTGCAGGTTCATCAGATTGGGGCACAGCAGGTAAACGGCATTGCCGTGCTCCCCACCAACCTCGCCGCGGGCGACGTTGATGCCGTAGTCGACGAGCAGGTTGAGCATGTCGCGCAGGATGCCGACACGGTTCTGGCAGAGGATCTTGATGCGCATGAAGGCACGGCCCTGATTGTTGTTATGGGGCAGGCGCGGCGTGGGCGCCGCATTTGTTCGTCAAGATTATTTGACGCCTTCGAGCTTGAACAGGCCGGAGCTTCACGGCAACGGCCCGTTCGTCAGCAATTGTTTACAGCCACAGCGAATCAGGGCATGCCGAAAGGCGTTTCGCGCAGCCCACGCATGCGCGTGGTCGAGGTATTGATGGCAACACAACAACGACAAGATGCCTCACCCAGGAGGTCGGATGAACACCACGAAATACGTCGCCCGCGAACCGGACGCCGAGGGCTACATCGCCTATAGCCCCGAGGAAGATGCGGTCTGGCAGACCCTGGTCGAGCGCCAGCTCAAGCTGCTCGACGGCCGGGCCTGCGATGAGTACCTGGACGGCCTCGCCCGGCTCGATCTGCCGCGCACACGCATCCCGCAACTCGGCGAGATCAACCAGGTGCTCGGGCAGACCACCGGCTGGCAGGTCGAGCGCGTACCGGCGCTGATTCCCTTCCAGACCTTTTTCGAGCTGCTGGCGAGCAAACGCTTTCCGGTCGCCACCTTCATTCGTACGCCCGAGGAGCTGGACTACCTGCAGGAGCCGGACATCTTCCATGAGATCTTCGGCCACTGCCCGCTGCTGACCAACCCCTGGTTCGCCGAATTCACCCATACCTACGGGCGGCTCGGCCTGGCGGCGAGCAAGGAGCAGCGCGTGTACCTGGCGCGGCTGTACTGGATGACCATCGAATTCGGCCTGGTCGATACCCCGGCCGGCCGGCGCATCTACGGCGGCGGTATTCTCTCGTCGCCGAAGGAAACCCTCTACTGCCTATCCGACACGCCCGAGCACCACGCCTTCGACGCGATCGAGGCCATGCGCACGCCCTATCGCATCGACATCCTGCAGCCCTTGTACTTCGTGCTGCCGCAGCTGCGCGCGCTGTTCGATGTGGCGCAGCAGCACATCATGGCGCTGGTCGAACGCGCCAGGGCACTGGGCCTGCATGCGCCGAAATTTCCACCCAAGGCGGCGTAGAGTGGATAACGCCGAAGGCTTATCCACGCGCTGCCCAAGCCGCCGCTCGGCTTCAGGCTAGCCGAAACCGAAGGGTGGAAAACGCTGCGCGGTTTTCCACCCTACCCTTACCCAACCGCATTCTCGACAAGGACCGACCATGACCGCTCTGAACCAAGCCCACTGCGAAGCCTGCCGCGCCGATGCCCCCAAGGTGTCCGAGGAGGAGCTGGCGCAGCTGATCAAGGAAATCCCGGACTGGAACATCGAGACCCGCGACGGCCATATGGAGCTGGAGAAGACCTTCCTGTTCAAGAATTTCCGCCATGCCCTGGCCTTCACCAACGCCGTTGGTGAGATCGCCGAAGCCGAAGGCCACCACCCCGGCCTGCTCACCGAATGGGGCAAGGTCACCGTGACCTGGTGGAGCCACTCGATCAAAGGGCTGCACCGCAACGACTTCATCATGGCGGCACGTACCGACCAGGTCGCCGCTGGCGCGGAGGGACGCAAGTGAGGCACTTCGGCCAGGTGGCGCGGGTACCGGGCGACCCGATCCTCGGCCTGCTGGAGCACTTTCGTGCCGACCCCAACCCGGCCAAGCTCGACCTCGGTGTCGGCGTCTACAAGGATGCCGCAGGGCGCACGCCCATTCCCCGGGCGGTCAAGCTTGCCGAACAGCGCCTGAGCGACAGCGAACAGTCCAAGAGCTACGTCGGCGGCCATGGCGATCCGCTGTTCGCCGAAGGGCTGCTGCGTCTGGTGCTCGGCCATCAATCGGCTGTGCTCGGCGCCGGCCGTGCCGGCTGCACCCAGGCACCGGGCGGTACCGGCGCGTTGCGCCTTGCCGGCGAGTTCATCGCCCGCTGCCTGCCGGGACGGGCGATCTGGCTGAGCCAGCCGACCTGGCCGATCCACGAGACCCTGTTCGCCGCTGCCGGGCTCGAGGTGCGCCACTACCCCTACGTCGGCGTAGACAACCGTTTCGACATCGAGGGCATGCTCGCCCAGCTCGGGCGCGTCCCCTCGGGCGACGTGGTGCTGCTGCACGCCTGCTGTCACAACCCGACCGGCTTCGATCTGAGCCCAGCCGACTGGCGGCGGGTGCTGGAGGTGGTGCGCGCCCGCGAGCTGCTGCCGCTGTTCGACTTCGCCTACCAGGGCTTCGGTGACGGCCTGGAGCAGGACGCCTGGGCGGTACGGCTGTTCAGCGAGGCGTTGCCCGAGGTGCTGGTCACCAGTTCCTGCTCGAAGAATTTCGGCCTCTACCGCGAGCGCACCGGTGCCCTGATCGCCATCGCCGCCGATGCCGAGGGCCTGCAGGACGTGCGCAGCCAGTTGGCCGCCCATGCTCGCAACCTGTGGTCGACGCCGCCGTCCCACGGCGCCGCGGTGGTGGGCCTGATCCTCGGCGACGACACCCTGCGCGGCTGCTGGCAAAACGAGCTGGACGGCATGCGCAGACGGGTCGCAGGGCTACGCATGGGTCTGGTAGAAGCACTCCGCACATACGGCCTGGCCCAGCGATTCGCCCACATCGCCGAGCAGCGCGGGATGTTTTCCTACACCGGGCTCAGCGCCGCGCAGGTGCTGCGCTTGCGCGCCGAGGACGGGGTCTATCTGCTGGAGACCGGCCGCGCCAACGTCGCCGGGCTCGATGCCGAACGCCTCGACCAGCTGGCCGCGGCCATCGCCCGGGTGGTCACGGACTGATCGCAGCCAGCGCAGCGGCCCCGTTGCGCTGGCTGCGCGTTCATCGGGTGGGCAGAACTTGTCTCGCGCACCGGTCTTCTACTGCACAGGCCCTTGCGCGGTGCGAGGGCGCGATGAACGAATGCTCCCATGACTCAAGACTCCCATGATCCCCGCGCGCCACTGCCCAAGGGCGACGATGAAGAGCAGGCCGACGTCGATTGCCTGATCGTCGGCGGCGGCCCCGCAGGCCTTACGGCTGCGGTCTACCTGGCACGTTTCAAGCGTTCGTGCCTGGTCATCGATTCGTGCGACAGCCGCGCCGCGCTGATTCCCACCAGCCACAACTACCCGGGATTCCCACCGGGTATCTCCGGCCCTTCGCTACTGGAAAAACTGAGGCAGCAGGCCAACTGCTACGGCGCACGCATCGAGCACGGGACCGTCGACGATATTCAGCCACACATCCTCGGTTTTCTGGTGCGCTACGGCGATCGCCAGTGCATCGCGCGCCGGGTGATCGTCGCCAGCGGCATCAAGGACACCCTGCCCGAGCTGCCCAACGCCCGTGAAGCGATCGCCGCCGGCGTCTTGCGCCTGTGTGCAATCTGCGATGGCTACGAGGTCGACGGCGATAACGTCGCGGTCTACGGCGAAGCGGAAAACGCCATTCGCCACGCGGTGTTCCTGCGCACCTTCACCGACCGGGTCACGGTGGTGGTCCACGGCGAGCCCGCCGCCTGCGACGAAGCCATGGCGCTGGCCGAGCATTACGACATCCGCTTCATCGGCGAATGCGTGCGCGAACTGCGCTACCGCGAGAACGAAGGCATCGAACTGGTCACCGAAAGCGGCGCCGTGCACCACTTCGATATCATCTACCCCAACCTCGGCGCCCGTGCCCGCTCCGACGTCGCGCTGCGCCTCGGCGCCGAATGCGACGACTGCGGCGCGCTGGTGGTCGATGAGCACCAGCAAACCAGCGTTCGCGGGTTGTACGCCGCAGGCGACGTGGTCACCGGGCTCAAGCAGATGAGCGTCGCCATCGGCCACGCCGCCCAGGCGGCCACCGCCGTGCACAACAGCCTGGAGTCGAACCCCTGGCAACGCCGCGAGTCACCGCCGCAACCCGAAGCGCAGCCTGCGCAAGCCTCGGGGTGACCGGCATCGCTGACGAATAAGCGCCCGGAAGTTGGCTCGAGATGGCGAACCGTGAGGCGACTAGCCGGCTTGCCTGCCCTTCCGCCCTGGCCCTCTCCCCGGAGGGGCGAGAGGGCGTCGGGAGAACGTGGACAGGCCCTTTCCCGATGTGAAGAGGGGGATCAGGCGTCTAGCGCCCTGCCAGGGCCGGCATCACGCGGGGGCGCAGGCCTTCGCCGAGGACGGTCAGCAGGCCGATGGCGCCCGCAATCCAGTACCAGCGTTGCAGCGGGTCGAAGCCCAGCCAGCCAAGGGCATGGAGGAACACCATCAGGATCAGCACCGGGCAGACGTAACGCACCATGAACAGCCAGAGGGCATACCCCAGCGGAGGCAGCTCCAACTCGTCACGCATGATCTCGCTGCGCAGCGCGTAGCCGGCGAAGACCACGATGAAGATCCCGCCCAGCGGCATCATCCAGCGCGAGGTGAGGTAATCGAGCCAGTCGAAGAAACTCTTGCCCAGCGGCGTCCAGCCAGCCATCAGGTTGAACGAGAGCATCGCCAGCATGCTGATGATCAGCAGTACCGTGCCCGCGCCGATGGCCGCCTTGAAACGGCTGACCCCGTGTTTCTCGTTCAGGTAGGCAACGGTCGCCTCGATCATCGAGATGGCCGAGGTCAGCGCGGCGATGGACACCATCGCGAAGAACAGCACCCCAAAAACGGTGCCGAACGGCATCTGCTGGAAGGCCAGTGGCAAGCTCATGAAGATGAGCCCCGGCCCGGCGGTGGGGTCCATGCCATTGGCGAAGATGATCGGGAAAATGGCGAGGCCCGCCAGCAGTGCCACGCAGGTATCGGCGATCGCGACCATGAAGGTGGTGCGGGCAATCGATTGACCATCGGGGATGTAGGAGCCGTACGTGAGGATCGCGCCGGAGGCCAGGCTAAGGGTGAAGAAGGCATGGCCGAGCGCGGCCAGGAGGGCTTCACCGGTGAGTTTGGAGGTGTCGAAGCTGAACAGGAACGCAAAGCCCTGATCGAAGCCACCGCTGGTGAACGCGTAGCCGACGAGGATCAACAGCATGACCGCCAGGCCCGGCATCATCCAACGCACCGCGCGCTCGATGCCCGCCTGAACACCCTTGGCCACGATCCACAACGTCAGCAAGGCGACCAGGACACTCCAGCTACCGAGCTGCCAAGGGTTGGCGTTGTGAGCCTCGAACACCTGCGCCAGACCGTCGACCGACGTGGCGGCAAGCGAGCCGTCGAGCATCTTCACCGTATAGGCGAAGGCCCAGCCCGCAACCACGACATAAAAGCAGAGGATCAGGAAGCCCGCCATCATGGCCATGCCGCCCACGCCCTTCCACAGCGGGTTGCCGCCGTTCTCGCGAACGGCACGGCCGATGGCGTCGATGGGGCTGCCGCGACCACGCCGACCAATGGCGATCTCGGTCATCATCACCGGAATGCCGATGGCCAGGATGCACGCCAGGTACATCAGCACGAAGGCGCCGCCGCCGTACTCGCCAGTGATGTAGGGGAATTTCCAGATATTGCCCAGGCCAACGGCCGAGCCGGTTGCCGCGAGGATGAAGCCCCAGCGGGAGAGCCAGAGGTTCTTGGGTTTTTCACGAGTCATGCGTCACCTGTTTTTGTTGTTTTGGACGAAACGTCTGAAATCCGCCGCGAGCGCAGCGCAAGGAACAACAAATGGAGGCGCGGCATTCTACCGATGCAGCAGCAGATGCCCAGCCTCGATTATGTTGCGTCGGGTTGCACCTCCGGAACGGCCTGGGTGAAGGCATCGAGCGCTTCGCAGCGCGCCGTCATTTCCAGCACCCGCGGATAGCCCGACAGGTCGCAGTCGAAACGGTGGGCGTTATAGACCTGTGGGATCAGGCAGGCTTCCAGGTAACCGGGGCGGTGGCCGAGCGACAGGCGCCCGTCGAAATGCGCCAGCCCCTGCTCCACCGCCGCCAGCCCTGTGCTCACCCAGTGCCGATACCAGGCGTTCTTGGCCTGGTCATCGACACCGAGCTCCGCACTCAGGTACTGCAGCACCCGCAGGTTGTTCAGCGGGTGGATGTCGCAGGCGATGTGCAGCGCCAATGACCTTACCTGGGCACGGTCAGCCGGTTCGACCGGCAGCAGCGCCGGCACGGGGAACACCTCGTCGAGGTATTCCAGAATCGCCAGTGATTGGGCGATACGCACCTCGCCCGCACCGCTGTCCGGATCGACCAGCAGGGGCACCAGGCACTGGGGGTTGAGCGCGCGGTACTCGGCGCTGCGCTGCTGGCCGCCATCCTTGACCAGATGCACCGGCACCTGCCGGTACGCCAGCCCCTTCAGGTTGAGCGCGATCCGCACGCGGTATGCCGCGCTGGAGCGCCAGTACGAATGAAGCGTCAACATCGAGCTAGAACTCCATTAACAGGTCACCGGGCGTGCAAGGGTCGGCCAGACGCCTTCTCATTGCGGCTCGGCGAACCCCGTGACGGCTCCGTAGGGTGATTGTTTCGAGTGGACCACGGGGTTGACCTTTCGGTGGCTGCGCGTGGATGTGAAGAGCGACATCCACCCTATGCCTCGTATTTATCCACCATTTGGTCGATCGCGCCGAAGATGCTCTGACCTCCGGCCTCGAACATCTCGATGCGTACCCGATCACCGAACTTGAGAAACGGCGTCCTGGCCTCGCCGTGCTCCAGCACCTCGAGCATGCGCTGCTCGGCGAGGCAGGCGGAGCCCGCGCTGCGGTCGTAGTTCGAGACCGTGCCCGAACCGATGATGGTGCCGGCGCCCAGCGCGCGCGTCTTGGCGGCATGGGCAATCAGCGTCGGAAAATCGAAGGTCATATCGACACCGGCGTTGGGCTGGCCGAACAACACGCCGTTGATGTGGGAAACCAGCGGCCGGTGGACCTTGCCGTCCTTCCAGCTTTCGCCGAGCTCGTCCGGCGTGACCGCGACGGGCGAGAAACTCGACGACGGCTTGCTCTGATAGAAGCCGAAGCCCTTGCCCAGCTCGCCCGGAATCAGGTTGCGCAGCGACACGTCGTTGACCAGCATCAGCAACCGGATGTGCTCGGCCGCCTTGTCCGGCGTCGCGCCCATGGGTACGTCGTCGGTGATGACGGCGATCTCGCCTTCCAGGTCGATGCCCCAGGCTTCGTCCGCCAGGCGAATCGGTGCCTGGGGCGGCAGGAAGGTATCGGCCCCGCCCTGGTACATCAGCGGATCGTGCCAGAAGCTCTCCGGCATTTCGGCGCCGCGCGCCTTGCGTACCAGCTCGACGTGATTGACGTAGGCACTGCCATCGGCCCAGTGATAGGCGCGCGGCAAGGGGCTGTGGCAAGCCGCCTGGTCGAAGGGGAAGGCGGCGCTTTCCAGACCGTCGTTCAGGCGCTGGTAGACCGACTCCAGCCGAGGCCGCGCGTGGGCCCAGTCATCCAGCGCCGCCTGCAGGGTCGCGGCGATCGCCGGGACCTTCACCGCACAGGTGAGATCCCGCGAAACCACCACCAGCACGCCGTCACGGCCTTGATTCAGAGATGCGAGTTTCATCGTAGATCCTTGTTAGTTTTCTTGTATATGAAGCCTGCGTCTGCGACGACCCGCAGAGCAGCGCAAAGCGCATATCCATTCGTGCCCCAACCAAACACCTGAACGAGCCAACCACCCTCACCCCTTGCCCGGCGACTGCCAGGACTTCACATACCCGGCTACATCCACAGCGGCCGCGGCCTCGCCGATCTCCAGCCCGCGCCGGGTGTCGATCATCACCGCCACCTCGTCGGCGAAGGTCGCCGGGCTTTCCTGGCTCTTCTTCAGCGCCTTCGGATGCGGGCCGTGGGGGAAACCGCAGGGGTGGAAGGTGACCATGCCCTTCTCGATGTTGTCCCGGCTGAAGAAGTTGCCGCGGTGGTAGAACAGCACCTCGTCGTAGTCGTCGTTGTTGTGGAAGAACGGCACCTTCAGCGCGCCGGGATCGGACTCCACGGGACGCGGCGTAAAGGTGCACACCACGAACCCGTTGGCGACGAAGGTGGTGTGGGCCGACGGCGGCAGGTGGTAGCGATGGCTCACCAGCGGGCGGATGTCGCGCCAGTTGAGCCGCACCACGGTGTTGTCACCGTGCCAGCCGACGACGTCCAGCGGGTTGTACGGGTAGGTCACGGTAGTGATCCGGTTACGCCGCTTGATGCGGATCTGCCAGGTGTTCTCGTCCTGCTGCGCCTTGAAGGCATCGTCGAGCTTCGGGTGGTCGAGCACCGCCGCATCGAAGATCGCATGGGGTCCGAGCAGTCCCTTGTCCGGCAGCTGGTAGGCGCCGTCGCTGTTCTCGATCAGCAGCATGAACACCGGCTCGCTCGCCTCGATGCGCCAGGCGGTGCCGCGAGGCACCACCAGGTAGTCGCCGTCGCGGAAGCTCAGGTGGCCGAAGTCGCAATAGAACTCGCCGGCGCCCTCGTGGATGAACAGCAGGTCGTCGCCGTCGGAGTTGCGCACCAGATGGCGCATCTCACCGTTGGTCTTCCACAGGCGCAACTTGAGGTCGGCGTTGTGCAACGCCAGCGGCGCCTCGAACGGGCAATCATGCTCGCTGGGTATGCGGTTGAAGTCGAAGGCGTGCGGCCGCAGCGGGCCGTCCCAGTCGATCCAGCCGGTCGGCGGGTGCTTGTGATGCAGGTGAGCGGCCGGCCCGAAGAACCCCTCGCGGCCCATTTCGCGCTCGTAGGTGCCCTGCGGAAAGTCGCAGTGCGCCTGGCGCGAGCACTCACCCTCGCGGATGGGGAAACTGATCCATTTGCGGCTCATGTGCGTCTCCTGGTGATACCGCGTGACGTGAACGTAGGGTGGAAGACTGCGAAGCATCTTCCACGCGTATTGCGTAGGGCCGGCGATGCGAGTCGGGCCCGCCAAGCACGTGGATGTGCTTCGCGACATCCACCCTACGCAACACCCACCCCGCAGCTCCGGTATTACTCGTCCGCCTTGATCACGCCGCGGCGCACCTGGTCTTCCTCGATCGATTCGAACAGGGCCTTGAAGTTGCCCTCGCCGAACCCCTGATTGCCCTTGCGCTGGATGATTTCGAAGAAGATCGGGCCAATCACCGTATTGGTGAAGATCTGCAGCAGGATGCCGTCATCGCCGGGCGCGCCATCGATCAAAAGGCTCAGCTCGCGCAGCACGTCAGTGGGTTCGCCATGACCTGCGACGCGGGTATCGACCTTCTCGTAGTAGGTGTCCGGGGTGCTCATGAACTCGACGCCGTTGGCGCGCAGCTGGCGCACGGTGGCGTAGATGTCGTCGGTGGCGAGCGCGATGTGCTGGATGCCCTCGCCGTGGTATTCGCGGATGAATTCCTCGATCTGCGACTTGTCGTCCGCCGACTCGTTGATCGGGATGCGGATCTTGCCGCAGGGCGCGGTCATCGCGCGGGAGAACAGGCCGGTGAGCTTGCCCTCGATGTCGAAGTAGCGGATCTCGCGGAAGTTGGCGATGCGCTCGTAGAAGCCGGACCAGACATCCATCTGCCCGCGGCGCACGTTGTGGGTCAGGTGGTCGATGCACAGCAGGCCCACCGCGTTGTCGTTCGGCGAGCGGCCTTCGATGTATTCGAAGTCGACGTCATAGATGCTCTTGTCGCCATAGCGGTCGACGAGATACAGCAGCGAGCCGCCGATCCCTTCGACGCAGGGGATGTTCAGTTCGCCGAAGTTGGCGTGGCTGCCCACCAGCTTGGCGCCCTGGGACTCGACATAGGCGGCGGCCTGGGCGGCGTTCTTCACCCGGAAGGCCATGGCGCAGGCGCTGGGGCCATGCTTTTCGGCGAATTCGTGAACGTGACCGGTGGGGCTGCCGTTGAGCACGATGTTGATGTCGTGCTGCTGGAACAGCCAGACCGCCTTGGAGCGGTGCTTGGCCGTCTCGGTGAAGCCCATCTGGGTGAACAGCGTACGCAGCTGCTCGATGCCCTCGGCATTGGGCGCGGTGAATTCGACGAACTCGAAGCCGTCGGTTCCGATGGGATTGTGCTGCTCGATCTTGTTCACGGCGTTCATCGCGCGCTCCTCTTTGTCATTGTTCTGGCCGCCAGCGCGGCGGGGATGCGCTCATCTGAGCCCAGCGGCACAAGCGCTACAAGCGGGCCAGAGCGTCACCGGCAGCCCTGCCGTGCCGCAGCCTGTACAGTTTTCATGACAGCCTCGCGAGGCACTGATGACGGCACGATCCTGCGTAGCCGCCCGTAACGAAAAGCTGACAGCTGGGAGCGTCCAACCCGCCACGCCTGAGCCAATCCGCACCGTCGACACCCAATGCCAATTGCGTAGGGTGGATGTCGCGAAGCACATCCACCGTGACCGGCGCAGGGTCGCCACCGATATAGCTTCAACGCGCCGCCGGTACGCTTCGCCCTTCTCCCCAAGTCTGCCACCCTACCCAAGCCGCTCCCGGGCCAGCCGATCGGCGACCGCCGTCGTGGTACAGCCGTCAGCATCGGCACGCTGGAATATCTGGCGAAGGGTCGGCCCGATGCGCTCGACGTGGCTGCGCACCTGCGCCGCGCTGCCGCCGATGCGCTCGTAGCCGACGTCGATGATGCCGCCGGCGTTGATCGCGTAATCCGGCGCATAGAGGCAGCCGCGCGCGCGCAGCGCCTCGGCGATATCGGGGGTGGCGAGCTGGTTGTTCGCCGCGCCGGCGATCACCGGTGCCCGCAGCGCCTCCAGGCTGTCGCGGTTGAGGATCGCGCCCATGGCGCAGGGTGCGAACACGTCGACGTCCAGCCCGTAGATGTCCTGGGGGCGAACCGCGTTGGCGTCCAGCTCGGCCACCGCACGCTGGACGCTGGCATCGTGCACGTCGCTGACCCACAGCTGCGCACCGGCCTGGCGCAACTGCTGCGCCAGGCTGTAGCCGACATGGCCCACACCCTGGATCGCCACCCTCACGCCCGCCAGATCGCCACGCCCGAGGCGATGGCGGACCGCCTCGCGCAGGCCGATGAAGACGCCATAGGCGGTCGAGGGCGACGGGTCACCGCTGCGGGTGCCGCCGTCGAACGCTTCGCGAGGCGTGGCACCGGCCACGTGGCGGGTACGCTGGGCGATGGCCTGCATCTCGGCGACGCCGGTGCCCGAGTCCGGCGCAGTGATATAGCGCCCGCCGAGGCTGTCGACGAAGTCGCCCATCGCATGCATCAGCGCATCGCTGCGTTCGGCGTGGGGGTCGCCGATGATCACCGCCTTGCCGCCGCCCAGGGGCAGTTCGGCGAGGGCCGACTTGTAGGTCATGCCGCGCGACAGCCTGAGCACGTCACGCAGCGCATCGTCGTCGCTGGCGTAGGGGTACATCCGCAGACCGCCGAGCGCGGGGCCCAGGCGGCTGTTGTGGATGGCGATGATGGCCTTGAGGCCCGAGGCGCGGTCATGGCAGAAGGCGACCTGCTCGTGGTCGTCGAATTCCGGATGGGTGAAGACGGACATGGTGGTTCCTCTTTTTATTGTTCGTGTGCTCTTGCTCGTGTGGCATGCCCTGGGGCCAAGGCGCGACGGGCGCGCAGTAGCGCTACGACAGTCGACGTAGGGCGGATGCAACCCGCCGAATGTCCCTGCGTCGCGCCCTGCAACGGCGGGTTTCACCCGCCCTACGGCTCTCAGGCCGCCGGCTGGAACAACCGGACCGGCTGGACCTCGTCGCCACGCTCGAGCTGCTCCATGAGCACCTTTCGCTGCTGACGCACCTTGGCCACCGCGCGCTCCTTGATCGGACCGTAGCCGCGGATCTGTTCGGGCATCGCGGCGATGGCCACGGCGGTGCGGTAGTTGTCCGGGCGCAGCTGGCCCAGCAGGTGCTCGACGGTATTCCGGTAGTCGGCGATGAGCTCGCGTTCGAGCTTGCGGTCGTGGCCGTAGCCGAACGGATCGAGCGGCGTGCCCCGCAGGAAGCGGAAACCGGCGAGCACGCCGAAGGCCTTGAGCATCCAGGGGCCGAAGGTGCGCTTGCGCGGCTCGCCAGTGACCGGGTCGGGCTTGCTCAGCCAGGACGGGGCAAGATGGAATTGCAGCTGGTAGTCGCCATCGAATTGCGCCTGGAGCTGGCGCACGAAGTCGCCGTCGCTGTAGAGGCGCGCCACTTCGTATTCGTCCTTGTAGGCGAGCAGTTTGAAGTAGCTGTGGGCAACCGCGTCGGTCAACGCCTTGTCCGCATCGCTGTCGGCCGCACGCACGCGTTCGATCAGTTCGCGATAGCCCTCGGCATAACGCGCGTTCTGGTAACGGGTAAGGAACTCGACGCGGTAGGCGATGACCTCGTCGAGGGTTTCGCAGCGCGGCTCGGCGAGTACGTTCGGCGCGGCGACCTTCTCCACCGCCTGCTGGTCATGTGCGGCGCGACGGCCCCAGAGAAATGCCTGCTTGTTCAACTCCACGGCTACGCCGTTCAGTTCGATGGCTTTTTCCAGCGCCTGGGCGGTGACGGGCACCAGCCCCTTCTGGTAGGCGAAACCGAGCATGAACAGATTGGTGGCGATGGTATCGCCAAGCAGCCGGGTGGCCAGGCGAGTGCCGTCGATAAAGTGGATCTTCTGCTGGCCAACGGCCCTGATCAGCGCCTCGCGCATGGCCGCGCCCGGGACGTGGGCGTCGGGGTTGCGGGTGAACTCGGCGGTTGCCGATTCGTGGCTGTTGATCACCGCGTGGCTGATCTGTTCGTTGAGCTTGGCCAGTGCCTCCTCACCGGCGGCTACCACCAGGTCGCAACCGAGCAGCAGGTCGGCCTCGCCGGCGGCGATGCGCACGGCATAAATGTCGTCCTGCCGGGCGGCGATACGTATGTGGGTGTTCACCGGGCCGAACTTCTGCGCAAGGCCGGCCTGGTCCAGCACCGTGCAGCCCTTGCCTTCGATGTGCGCCGCCATGCCCAGCAGCGCGCCGACGGTGGTCACGCCGCTGCCGCCGACACCCGGCAGCAGAATGTTCCAGGGGCGCTCAAGGCTCGGCAGACGAGGTTCGGGCAATGCCACGAACAACGCCTTGGTGCCGACGGCTTCGGGCTTGCGCAAACCGCCGCCATGCACGGTGACGAAGCTCGGGCAGAACCCTTCGACGCAGGAGAAATCCTTGTTGCAGCCGTTCTGGTCGATCTCGCGCTTGCGCCCGAACTCGGTTTCCAACGGCAGCACCGACAGGCAGTTGGATTTGACGCTGCAGTCACCACAGCCTTCGCACACGGCCGGGTTGATGAAGGCGCGTTTGGCCGGGTCGGCCAGCTTGCCGCGCTTGCGACGGCGACGCTTCTCAGTGGCGCAGGTCTGGTCATAGATAATCACCGAGACGCCTTTGAACTCGCGCAACTCGCGCTGCACGGCTTCAAGCTCGCGGCGGTGATGGAAGGTCACGATCGACGCAAAGGTCTCGCGGGTCGGGTACTTGTCCGGCTCGTCGCTGACCAGCGCGATGCGCTTCACGCCCTCGGCGAAGACCTGCTGGCTGAGCTGGTCGACACGCAGCTCGCCGTCGATCGGCTGGCCGCCGGTCATGGCCACCGCGTCGTTGTAGAGGATCTTGTAGGTGATGTTGACGCCCGCCGCGACCGCTGCGCGCAGCGCCAGCTGGCCGGAGTGGAAGTAGGTGCCGTCGCCCAGGTTCTGGAACACATGGGGCGTTTCGGTGAAGGGCGCCTGGCCGATCCAGGTGGCCCCCTCGCCGCCCATCTGGGTGAAGGTTTCGGTACTGCGGTCCATCCACTGGGTCATGTAGTGGCAGCCGATGCCGCCCATGGCGCGGCTGCCTTCGGGCACCTTGGTCGAGCTGTTGTGTGGGCAGCCGGAACAGAAATGCGGGGTGCGAACGGTATCGTAGCCGCGCTCGGCCAGCGCTTTTTCCTTGGCGGCGAGGAAGGCCAGGCGGGCCTGGATGCTGTCGCTGGTGTAGATCGGCGCGAGGCGTTTGGCGATCACCCGGGCGATCATCGCCGGGGTCAGTTCCGAGAGGTTCGGCAGCAGCGAGGCACCCTGCTCGTCGAACTCGCCGACCACCCGCGGGCGCTTGCCCACCGGCCAGTTGTAGAGCTGCCCGGTGACCTGATCCTCGATGATACTGCGCTTTTCCTCGACCACCAGAATCTCGTCCAGCCCTTCGGCGAACTCATGCACCGAGACCGGCTCGAGCGGCCAGCTCATGCCGACCTTGAGCACCCGCAGGCCGATCCGGGCGCAGAGCTGGTCGTCCAGCCCCAGGTCATCCAACGCCTGGCGTACGTCCAGGTAGGACTTGCCGGTGGTGATGATGCCCAGGCGCGGGTTGGGCGAATCGAGCATCACGCGGTTGAGGTTGTTGGCACGGGCGAACGCCCGCGCGGCGTAAATCTTATAGACGTTGAGGCGTTTTTCCTGCTGCAGCGGCGGGTCGGGCCAGCGGATGTGCACGCCGTCTTCGGGCAGCTCGAAGTCGGTGGGCAGGGTGATCTGCACCCGCAGCGGGTCGACGTCCACCACGGCCGAGGAGTCGACGTTCTCGGCGATGGTCTTGAGCGCGACCCAGCAGCCGCTGTAGCGCGACAGCTCCCAGCCGATGATGCCGTAGTCGATGATCTCCTGGACGTTGGCCGGGTTGAGCACCGGGATCGACGCGGCGATGAAGGCGTGCTCGCTCTGGTGGGCGATGGTCGAAGACTTGCAGCCATGGTCGTCGCCGGCCAGCAGCAGCACGCCGCCGTGGCGCGAGACGCCGGCCGAGTTGCCGTGCTTGAACACGTCGCCGCAGCGATCGACCCCCGGCCCCTTGCCGTACCACATGGCAAACACGCCGTCGTATTTGGCGCCCGGGAACAGGTTGGTCTGCTGGCTACCCCACACCGCCGTCGCACCGAGTTCTTCGTTGACACCTGGCTGGAAGTGGATGTGGTGTTCCTTGAGGAAGTCCCGCGCTTCCCAGAGGCTCTTGTCGAGCCCACCGAGGGGCGAGCCGCGATAGCCGGAAATGAAACAGGCGGTATTGAGGCCATGGGCCGTGTCGCGCTGTTTCTGCAGCATCGGCAGGCGGGTCAGCGCCTGGGTGCCGGTGAGGTAGAGGTGTCCGGTCGCAAGCCGGTACTTGTCGTCCAGGCTGATCTCGGCAAGAGACATGGGGCGCTCCTGTTTGTTGTTATCGGAGTCGGGGCGGCCCGGTCGGCCACCCGCCTTTGCGCCGGCGGGGATCGCCCAGCACGGCGTGCACTGATCTCAAGCATGGCCGTGACGAAGAGCGATTTTCTTTCTACTTTTGCTGTAGAAACGTAAAGACGCGCATGAACAATCCACCAACAACAATAAAACGGAATCAAACATGCAGACCCCGCTGAGCAACCTCGATCGAAAGATCCTCATGCTGCTGCAACACAACGCCGACCTCTCCGCTGCCGAGATCGCTGAAAAGGTCGAACTGTCCCAGTCGCCCTGCTGGCGCCGAATCCACCGTATGCAGGAAGAGGGGCTGATCGAACGCAAGGTTGCCCTGCTCAACCCCAAGCGCCTGGGGCTCTCGATGACCGTGTTCGTCGACATCAAGCTCTCGGCCCATGGGCGCAACAACCTGGCCGAGTTCGAGGCGGCCATCGTCGGCTACCCCGAAGTGCTCGAATGCCACACCATGGCCGGCGCCTCGGATTACCTGCTCAAGGTGGTGGCGCGGGACATCGACAGCTATGAGCGCTTCCTGCGCGACCACCTGCTGCAACGCCCCCATGTCCAGGAAGCTCACTCCCACATCGCCATGAGCGAAGTGAAGCGCACCACCGAACTGCCTCTGGATTGACGGCCTGACCGGCTGTTGACAGCGCTCCGACGGCAGGCTTACGTTAACGTAAAGGTAAAGCACGACGGAGCCGACATGGCGCAGAGCTACAGTATCTCCGACCTCGCCCGCGAGCTCGACATCACCCCGCGCACCATCCGCTTCTACGAGGAACAGGGGATGCTGAGCCCCGAACGGCGCGGGCAGGAGCGCATCTACTCGGCGCGGGACCGGGTCACGCTCAAGCTGATCCTGCGCGGCAAGCGCATCGGCTTCTCGCTCGCCGAATGCAAGGAGCTGATCGAGCTGTACGACCCGGACAGCGGCAACCAGCGTCAGCTCGAGACCTTCCTGCAGAAGATCGGCGAGCGCCGGGCACAGCTCGAACAGCAACTGCTCGACATTTGCCAGATGCAGCTGGAACTGGACACCGCCGAGGAGCGCTGCCGCGCCGCCATGGCACGAACCGAGACCTGTTGACGCCAGACCGAAGCCCCGAAGCCATCACCTGAACAAGAACAATCAAAGGTGCCCCCATGAGCTATCCCAGCCTCAATTTCGCCCTCGGCGAAACCCTGGACATGCTGCGCGAACAGACCCGCGCCTTCGTCGCCAGCGAGATCGCACCCCGCGCCGCCGCCCTGGATCGTGACAACGCGTTCCCCATGGACCTGTGGAGGAAGTTCGGCGAGATGGGGCTGCTCGGTGTCACCGTCGATGAGGCTTACGGCGGCGCGGGCCTCGGGTATCTCGCCCATGTGATCGCCATGGAGGAAATCAGCCGCGGTTCGGCCTCCGTCGCCCTCTCCTACGGCGCCCACTCGAACCTCTGCGTCAACCAGATCCACCGCAACGGCACCGCCGAGCAGAAGGCGCGCTACTTGCCCAAACTGGTCTCGGGCGAGCACGTCGGCGCCCTGGCGATGAGCGAGCCGAACGCAGGCTCGGACGTGGTCTCGATGAAGTTGCGCGCCGACAAGCGCGGCGACCGTTACGTGCTCAACGGCAGCAAGACCTGGATCACCAACGGGCCGGACGCCAACACCTACGTGATCTACGCCAAGACCGACCTGGACAGGGGCGCCCATGGCATCACGGCCTTCATCGTCGAGCGCGACTGGGCGGGATTCTCCCGCGGCAACAAGTTCGACAAGCTCGGCATGCGCGGCTCCAACACGTGCGAGCTGTTCTTCGATGACGTCGAGGTGCCCGAAGAAAACGTGCTCGGCGCCGTCAACGGCGGCGTCAAGGTGCTGATGAGCGGGCTGGATTACGAACGCGTGGTGCTCGCCGGCGGCCCGGTGGGAATCATGCAGGCGTGCCTGGACGTGGTGGTGCCGTACATCCATGACCGCAAGCAGTTCGGCCAGAGCATCGGTGAGTTCCAGTTGATCCAGGGCAAGGTCGCCGACATGTACACCCAGCTCGCCGCCAGCCGCGCCTATCTCTATGCCGTCGCCCAGGCCTGCGACCGCGGCGAGACGACCCGCAAGGACGCTGCCGGGGTGATCCTCTACAGCGCCGAACGCGCGACGCAGATGGCGCTGGAGGCCATCCAGATCCTGGGCGGTAACGGCTACATCAACGAATTCCCCACCGGCCGCCTGCTGCGCGACGCCAAGCTCTACGAGATCGGCGCGGGCACCAGCGAGATCAGGCGAATGCTGATCGGACGCGAGCTGTTCAACGAGACCAAATGACTCACCGGTGGAAAACCGCTTCGCGGGTTTTCCACCCTACGGGAGCCCACATGGCGATCCTCAATACCCAGATCAACCCACGCTCGGCCGAGTTCGCTGCCAACCGCGAAGCGATGCTCCGGCAGGTGGAAGCCCTGCGCGAAGTGCTGCGCCAGGTGCACCAGGGCGGCGGCGAGAAGACGCAGGCGCGCCACACCGCCCGTGGCAAGCTGCTGGCGCGCCAGCGTATCGACGCCTTGCTCGACCCCGGCTCGCCCTTTCTCGAAATCGCCCAGCTGGCCGCCCATGAGGTCTATGGCGAGGACGTCCCGGCGGCCGGGCTGATCGCCGGCATCGGCCGTATCGAAGGCGTCGAATGCATGGTCATTGCCAACGACGCCACGGTCAAAGGCGGCACCTACTATCCGCTCACGGTCAAAAAGCACCTGCGCGCCCAGGCCATCGCCCTGGAGAACCGCCTGCCCTGCCTGTACCTGGTGGACTCCGGCGGTGCCAACCTGCCGCGCCAGGACGAGGTGTTCCCCGATCGCGAGCACTTCGGTCGGATCTTCTACAACCAGGCCAACATGAGCGCCCTGGGCATCTCGCAGATCGCGGTGGTGATGGGCTCCTGCACGGCGGGTGGTGCCTACGTACCGGCGATGGCCGACGAGACCATCATGGTGCGAGACCAGGCGACCATCTTTCTCGCCGGCCCGCCGCTGGTCAAAGCGGCGACGGGCGAAGTGGTCACTGCCGAGGAACTGGGCGGCGCGGAGGTGCACTGCAGGACCAGCGGCGTGGCCGACCATTACGCCGAGAACGACGCGCATGCCCTCGCCCTCGCCCGCCGCTGCGTGGCCAACCTCAACTGGCGCAAGCAGGGCCAGCTGCAGACCCAGCCGCCCAGGCCGCCGCGCCATGCCGCCGAGGAGCTGTACGGCGTGATCCCGGTCGATGCCAAGCAACCGTTCGACGTGCGCGAGGTGATCGCGCGGATCGTCGACGACTCCGGGTTCGATGAATTCAAGGCGCTGTTCGGCACCACCCTGGTGTGCGGCTTCGCTCACCTGCACGGCTATCCGGTGGCGATCCTCGCCAACAACGGCATCCTCTTCGCCGAGGCGGCGCAGAAAGGTGCGCATTTCATCGAACTGGCCTGCCAGCGCGGCATCCCGCTGCTGTTCCTGCAGAACATCACCGGATTCATGGTCGGGCAAAAGTACGAGGCCGGCGGCATCGCCAAGCACGGCGCCAAGCTGGTCACCGCGGTCGCCTGCGCCAAGGTGCCCAAGTTCACCGTGATCATCGGCGGCAGCTTCGGCGCGGGGAATTACGGCATGTGCGGGCGCGCCTACGACCCGCGCTTTCTGTGGATGTGGCCCAACGCGCGGATCGGCGTCATGGGCGCGCAGCAGGCCGCCGGGGTGCTGGTGCAGGTCAAGCGTGAACAGGCCGAACGGGCGGGCCAGGTCTTTTCCGAAGACGACGAGGCCAGGCTCCGTCAGCCCATCGTCGAGCAGTACGAACGCCAGGCCCACGCCTTCTACTCCAGCGCGCGGCTGTGGGACGACGGCGTGATCGACCCGGCGCAGACCCGCGACGTCCTGGCGCTGGCGATCTCGGCAAGCCTCAACGCCCCGATCGAACCGACCCGGTTCGGTGTCTTCCGCATGTGATGCCCGCCGCCCAAAGGAACCCCCATGACCGACTTCCACACCCTGCAACTGGAACGAGACCCGCGCGGCTTCGCCACCCTCTGGCTCGACCGTCCGGACAAGCACAACGCCTTCGACGCCGAGATGATCCGCGAACTTATCCTGGCGCTGGACCAGGTACACGCCGACAAGTCCCTGCGCTTCCTGCTCCTGCGCGGGCGCGGCAAGCACTTCTGCGCGGGGGCCGACATCGGCTGGATGCAGCAGTCGGCGCGCCTGGACTACAACGCCAACCTCACCGATGCCCGCGAGATGGCCGAGGTGATGCACAACCTCCATGGGCTCAAGCTGCCGACGCTGGCGGTGGTCCATGGCGCGGCCTTCGGCGGCGCGCTGGGGCTGATCGCCTGCTGCGACATGGCCATCGGCGCCGGCGATGCACAGCTGAGCCTGTCCGAAGTGCGCATAGGCCTGGCGCCCGCGGTGATCAGCCCGTTCGTGGTCCAGGCCATCGGCGAGCGTGCGGCGCGGCGTTACGCGCTGAGCGGGGAGCGCTTCAGCGGCGAACGCGCCCACCAGCTGGGGCTGTTCGCCGAGTGCTATCCGGCCGACCAGCTCGAGGACGAGGTCGCCGGCTGGATCGACACCCTGCTGCTCAACAGCCCCCAGGCGATGCGCGCCACCAAGGATCTGCTGCGCGAAGTGGGCAGCGGGGTCCTGACGCCCGCGCTGCGCCGCTACACCGAGAACGCGATTGCCCGTATTCGCGTAAGCCCGGAAGGCCAGGAAGGGCTCAACGCCTTTCTGGAGAAGCGCACGCCGAACTGGCGGGAGCAGTCGGGAGGCTAGCCGGTGGCGGTAGCCCTCACGCTGGCAGGCGTCCTCCGCTCTCGGAAGGACCAGGAGCAGGACTGCGGAGAACCGGACACCGCGACATGCCCATTGAAGAACACCATCAATGACCATTCAGGAGCGACGCCATGATCACCACCCTGCTGATCGCCAACCGCGGCGAGATCGCCTGCCGGATCATGCGCACCGCCCGCGCGCTGGGCATTCGCACCGTCGCCGTGCACAGCGCCGTCGACCGCGACGCCCGCCACGTGCGCGAGGCCGACCTGGCCCATGACCTGGGCGGAGCCAAGCCGGCCGACAGCTATCTGCGCATCGACCGCCTGATCGAAGCGGCCAGGACCTGCGGCGCCCAGGCGGTCCACCCCGGCTATGGCTTTCTCTCGGAGAACGCCGCCTTCGCCCGCGCCTGCGAAGAGGCCGGGCTGGTATTCATCGGCCCGCCTGCATCGGCCATCGAGGCGATGGGCAGCAAGTCCGCCGCCAAGGCGCTGATGGAGGCCGCCGGCGTACCGCTGGTGCCGGGCTACCACGGCGAAGCCCAGGACCTGGACACCTTTCGCGAGGCCGCCGCCCGCATCGGCTATCCGGTGCTGCTCAAGGCCGCGGCCGGCGGTGGCGGCAAGGGCATGAAGGTCGCCGAGCGCGAAGCCGACCTCGCCGAAGCCCTGGCCTCGGCCCAGCGCGAGGCGCAGTCCTCGTTCGGCGATGCGCGCATGCTGGTCGAGAAATACGTGCTCAAGCCGCGCCATGTCGAGATTCAGGTGTTCGCCGACCGCCATGGCCACTGCCTCTATCTGAACGAGCGCGACTGCTCGATCCAGCGCCGGCACCAGAAGGTCGTGGAGGAAGCGCCGGCACCGGGACTTTCGCCCGAACAGCGCAAGGCCATGGGCGAGGCCGCGGTCAAGGCGGCCCAGGCGATCGGCTATGTTGGTGCCGGCACGGTGGAATTTCTGCTCGATGAGCGCGGCGAATTCTTCTTCATGGAGATGAACACCCGCCTGCAGGTCGAGCATCCGGTCACCGAGGCGATCACCGGGCTTGATCTCGTGGCCTGGCAGATTCGCATCGCCCGAGGCGAGCCGCTGCCCATCGAGCAGTCGCAAGTACGCCTGGACGGCCACGCCATCGAGGTGCGCCTGTACGCCGAGGACCCGGCCAACGGCTTCCTGCCCGCCACCGGCACGCTGCATCTCTACCGCGAGCCCGCGACGGGCTCGGGGCGTCGCATCGACAGCGGCGTGCGCGAGGGCGACAGCGTGTCGCCGTTCTACGACCCCATGCTCGGCAAGCTGATCGCCTGGGGCGAGAACCGCGAAGAGGCGCGCCTCGCCCTGCTGGCGATGCTCGACGAGATGCGTGTGGGCGGCGTGCGCACCAACCTCGCCTTCCTGCGTCGGGTACTGGCGCATCCGGCCTTTGCCGCCGCCGAACTGGATACCGGCTTCATCGCCCGCCACGAAGCCGAACTGCTGCCGCCGGCGAGCGAGCTGGCGCAAAGCTTCTGGCAGCGGGCCGCGGACGCCTGGGTGTGCAGCGAACCGCCCCGCGTCAGAGCGGACGACCCCCACTCGCCCTGGCACCAACCCAGCGGCCTGCGCCTCGGCCTGCCCGCCGAGGCCGACCTGCACCTGGCGTGTCAGGGCATCAGGCAGAAGGTACGGCCACGCCTTGTCGGCCGTCAGGGCGCGAATCTTCACGAAGCCCACGGGCAGGCCATCCGTCAGGACGACACCCTCTACCTGCACTGGGACGGCGAGCTGCACGCCGTCACCCGCGTCGACCCCATCGCCGACGTCGAAGCCAGCCACACCCACCTGGGCGGCCTGACCGCGCCCATGAGCGGCAGCATCGTCCGGGTCCTGGTCGAAGCCGGCCAGCGCGTCGAAGCCGGCACCGCGCTGGTGGTGCTGGAGGCGATGAAAATGGAACACAGCATCCGCGCCCCGGCTGCCGGTGTGGTCAAGCAGGTCCACTGCGCCGAAGGCGACATGGTGGCCGAAGGGACCGCCCTGGTTGAGATCGAGTGATGACTGTGACACTTCGTGGTCAAGACGAGGCGGCCCCGACCGCTCCCAAAGAAACGTTCCCAGCACCACCGTATAACCCCCTTTATCCAGGGAGTACCACGTAATGACAGCCGATCTCCCACGCCAGGTACGCCTGGTCGACGTCGGGCCGCGCGATGGCCTGCAGAACGAGAGCCAGCCCATCGCGGTGGCCGACAAGGTGCGCCTGGTCGATGACCTGACCGACGCCGGCCTGCGCTACATCGAGGTCGGCAGTTTCGTCTCGCCCCGGTGGGTGCCGCAGATGGCCGGCAGCGCCGAGGTGTTTGCCGCGATCGCGCGCAGGCCGGGCGTCACCTACGCCGCACTGACACCCAATCTAAAAGGCTTCGAGGCGGCGCTGGCGGCGGGCGTGCGGGAAGTGGCGGTGTTCGCGGCGGCGTCCGAAGGCTTCTCGCAATTGAACATCAACTGCTCGATTGCAGACAGCCTGGCGCGCTTCGCGCCGCTGATGGAAGCCGCGAAGGCCGAGGGCATCCGGGTGCGCGGCTACGTCTCCTGCGTGCTCGGCTGCCCCTATGACGGCGAGATCGCCCCCGAACAGGTCGCCTGGGTCGCCCGGGAGCTGCACCAGATGGGCTGCTACGAGGTTTCGCTCGGCGACACCATCGGCACCGGCACAGCCGGCAGCACCCGACGGCTGATCGAGACGGTCGCCCGCGACATCCCGCGCGAGCAGCTCGCCGGGCACTTCCACGACACCTACGGCCAGGCCCTGGCGAACATCCACGCCAGCCTGCTCGAAGGGATTTCGGTGTTCGACAGCTCCGTCGCCGGCCTCGGCGGATGCCCCTATGCCAAAGGCGCGACAGGCAACGTGGCGACAGAAGACGTGCTCTACCTGCTCGAGGGCATGGGCATCGAAACGGGCGTCTCGATGCCGAAGCTGGTCGCCGCCGGCCAGCGGATCAGCCAGGTGCTGGGGCGGGAAAACGGCTCGCGCGTCGCCCGTGCCCTGCTGGCTCGTGACTGATCGTGCTAGCGCACCGGCGGCAGGCCCTCGACGCGGTCGCCAATGGCGATGCCCCGCTGCTCGAACCAGCCCTGATTGGCCTCCAGGGCAAACCGCGAAGGGCGGCGCGCGCAGCGAATGTCCAGGGTCAGCGGCTGCAGGTCGAGGATATCGACGATGCGGCCCTGGTCGTCCATGAACGCAGCCGAAAGGGGCAGCGGCGTGTTCTTCATCCACAGACAATGCGTGTCGAGCGCGGGAAAGCGAAACAGCATGCCCTGTTCCAGCGGCAACTCGCGCCGGTGCATCAGACCCTGGCGACGCTGATCTTCCGTGTCGGCGAATTCGACCTGCATGACCGCCTCGCCGATGCGCAGCGGCAACAGCGACGCGGCCTGCAGCGACGGCGCGCAGACCAACGCCAGACCCAGCAGCGACAGACGTAACCAGTCCCTCATCGAACCCACCTTCCATCAAGGAACGCCGCTCAAGCACGGCACTCATAAGCGAAGCGGCGACCCCTCGCCGACGATGCGACCGATCGACAACAAGAACAACAGAGGATCACACCATGCTGAACAGGATAACCGGCGCGAGCGTGTACCTGGTGCAACGCTTCCTGCCTTCCCCCTTCGTCTTCGCGCTGCTGCTGAGCTTCATCGTGCTCGTCACGAGCATGCTCAGCACCGGCCAGGGCCTGCCGGCGATGGCCGCGCACTGGGGCAACGGCTTCTGGAACCTGCTGAGCTTCACCATGCAAATGGCACTGATTCTGGTCACCGGACACGCCCTGGCGCGGGCACCGATGGTCAACCGTCTGCTCGATCGCCTGGCCCGGGTACCACGCACGCCGAGCCAGGCGATCATCACCGTGACCCTGGTCGGGCTGGCCGGCGCCTGGATCAACTGGGGCTTCGGCCTGGTGATCGGCGCGGTGTTCGCCCGGGCGCTGGCGCGCCAGGTGCGCGGGGTCGACTACCCGCTGCTGGTGGCCGCGGCCTACTCGGGCTTTCTCATCTGGCACGGCGGTTTCTCCGGCTCCATCCCCCTGTCGCTGGCCAGCGGCGGCGCTGATCTGGAGCGCATGAGCGGCGGGGTGATCACCGCGCCGATCGGCGTCGGCCAGACGCTCTTCGCGCCGTTCAACCTGATCATCATCGCGGTGCTGGTGGTGGGCCTGCCGCTGCTCAACTGGGCGATGCAACCCAAGCAGCCGACGGTAGCCGACCCGGTGCAGCTGGCCGAACCCGAACCCGCCGAGCTGCCCCGCGAGACCGCCACCCAGCGCCTGGACGACAGCCGCATCCTCGGTTTGCTGACCGTGGCCCTGGCGGTGATCTTCTTCGTCGGCTACTTCGCCAGCAGTGGCTTCGTGCTCAGCCTGAACATCGTGATCATGCTGTTCCTGTTCGCGGGGCTGGCGCTGCACGGCACCCCGGAGCGCTACACCCGCGCGGTGCAGGAGAGCATCGGCGGCATCAGCGGAATCGTCATCCAGTTCCCCTTCTACGCCGGCATCATGGGGATGATGGTGGGCGCCAACGCCGAGGGCATCTCCCTGGGCCGGCAGGTGACCGACACCTTCGTCGCCTGGTCGTCGGCCGACAGCTTCCCGGTGCTGGCCTTTCTGAGCGCGGGGCTGGTCAACATCTTCGTGCCTTCCGGTGGCGGGCAGTGGGCGGTGCAGGGGCCGATCATGCTTCCGGCCGGCGCGGCGCTGGGAGTGGCTCCGGAGGTGACCGCCATGGCCATCGCCTGGGGCGACGCCTGGACCAACATGATCCAGCCGTTCTGGGCCCTGCCGCTGCTGGGTATCGCCGGGCTCGGCGCGCGGGACATCATGGGCTACTGCCTGATCACCCTGGTGTTTTCCGGATTGGTGATCGCCGGCGGCTTCTACTTTCTGGTATGAAGCCCTGCTCCGACGACCAGAGGACCGCCATGAACGACGCCGACTCCCTCAAGGATTACCCCCGCGTACGGCTGGCGGCGATCCGCTCGCTGTTCGAGATCGTCGAGCAGTCCAGCGAAGGCACCATCATCGTCGACCGCGAGGCGCGCATCGTCTGGATGAACGAGCGCTATGCCAGGCGCTTTGGCCTCAAGAGCGCGGCCGAGGCCATCGGCCGGCCCTGCGAAAGCGTGATTCCCGGCAGCCTGCTGCGCGAGGTGGTCGACAGCGGGACGCCGATGCTGCTGGATGTGCTCGATGCGCCCAAGGACCCGCTGGTGGTCATGCGCCTGCCGATCCGCGACGACGTCGGCGAGATCATCGGGGCGATCGGCTTCGCCCTGTTCGACGAGCTGAAGGCGCTTTCGCCCCTGCTGACCCGCTACCAGAGCATGCAGGAGGAGCTCGCCTCGACCCGCTCGCTGCTGCAGGCACGCCAGGCCAAATACAGTTTTGCGCACTTCATCGGCACCAGCGCGGCGAGCCTGGAGGTCAAGCGCCGCGCCAGGCGCAGCGCGGCAACCGATTCATCGGTGCTGCTGCTCGGCGAGACCGGCACCGGCAAGGAGCTGCTGGCCCACGCCATCCACAGCGCCTCGCCGCGGGCACACAAAGCGTTCGTCAGCATCAACACGGCCGCCATCCCGGAATCCCTGCTGGAGGCCGAATTCTTCGGCACCGCGCCGGGTGCCTTCACCGGCGCCGACCGCAAGGGCCGCGCCGGCAAGCTGCAGATCGCCCAGGGCGGCACGCTGTTTCTCGACGAGATCGGCGACATGCCGCTGCCGTTGCAGAGCAAGCTGCTGCGCGTGCTGCAGGAGAAGGAGTTCGAGCCGGTCGGCTCCAACGAGATGATCCGCAGCGACGTGCGGGTGATCGCGGCGACCTCGTGCGATCTCGAAGCGGCGGTGCGCCAGGGCACCTTTCGCGCCGACCTCTACTACCGGCTCAACGTGCTGCCTATCGAGGTGCCGCCGCTGCGCGAACGCCTCGACGATCTGCCGGCACTCTGCGAAGCGATACTCGACGAGCTTCAGCAGGACGGCCGGCGCCATCATGAGCTGTCGCCGGCCGCGGCCGGCCTGCTGCGCCGGCACGCCTGGCCGGGCAACATCCGCGAGCTGCGCAACGTCCTTGAGCGGGCCGCCCTGCAGAGCGACGACGCACAACTGGACGAGGCGTCGGTGCGCGTCGCCATCGGCCGCATCGAGCCGCTGAGCCCGGCTGCGCCAGCCCGGACCGAACCGGCGATACGTACCGACAACTTCCATCAGGCGCGCCTGCAGTTCGAGCGCGAGCTGATCGGCGCGGCGCTGGCCGAACACGGCGGCAACGTCACCGCCGCCGCCACGACCCTCGGGCTCGGCCGCTCGACGCTGTACAAGAAGATGGTCGCCCTGGGCATCGTCAGCGATGTCCGTGCAAGTCTCATTAAAGAGACAAGTCTCCAATAAGAGATAGCGGACAGACCGCTATTTATTCCAGATCCAGCTTGAAATCCTGCAGAACTGTCTCAAAAACGAGACAAACGGGCCGAGCCATTACCGCAAGGAAAAATAAAATCCAGATAAATCAAAGACTTGCATTTATGGCATAGAACTCGCTATGGCTCTGGCGCGGGCCAACCGCATCCAAAACAACAACAAGATCAGCTGTGACAACCTGCTGCCCGGTTCAACCAGGCATAGCCATCGTTCGTCGCAGCGCCTGGAGACCACCATGAGCGTTCTCATCGCCCTTGCCGCACTTGCCCTGCTAATGCTGGCGGCCTACCGCGGCTACAGCGTTATCCTCTTCGCACCCATCGCCGCCCTGGGGGCCGTGGCACTCACCGACCCGTCGGCCGTCGCGCCCGCGTTCACCGGCATCTTCATGGACAAGATGGTCGGCTTCATCAAGCTCTACTTCCCGGTGTTCCTGCTCGGCGCGGTGTTCGGCAAGCTCATCGAGCTGTCCGGCTTCTCCCGCTCCATCGTCGCCGCAGCGATCCGCCTGCTCGGCACCAGCCAGGCCATGCTCGTCATCGTGCTGGTCTGCGCGCTGCTCACCTACGGCGGCGTGTCGCTGTTCGTGGTGGTGTTCGCGGTCTATCCGTTTGCCGCCGAAATGTTCCGTCAGAGCGGCATCCCCAAGCGGCTGATTCCAGCGACCATCGCGCTCGGGGCCTTCACCTTCACCATGACGGCGCTGCCCGGCACGCCGCAGATCCAGAACATCATCCCGACCACCTTCTTCAACACCAATGCCTGGGCCGCGCCCTGGCTGGGGGTGATCGGCACCCTGTTCGTCTTCGCCTTCGGCATGCTCTACCTCAAGCGCCAGCTGGCCAAGGCCCAGCGCGCCGGCGAGACCTACGGCACCGAGCTGCGCAACGAGCCGGAAACGCCGGACGACATCCGCCTGCCCAATCCCTGGCTCGCCCTCTCCCCGCTGCTGCTGGTGGGCGTTTCGAACCTCCTGCTGACCCGCTGGATTCCCGAGTGGTACGGCCCGAGCCATACGCTGCAGCTGGCCGGCATGGCGACACCGCTGCAGACCAACGTCACCCAGCTGACCGCCATCTGGGCGGTGCAGGCCGCGCTTCTGCTGGGCATCCTGCTGGTGCTGGTCAGCGCCTTCGGCACCGTGCGCAACAAGCTCGCCGAAGGCACCAAGACCGCCGTCGGCGGCTCGCTGCTGGCGGCGATGAACACGGCCTCCGAATATGGCTTCGGCGCGGTCATCGCCGCCCTTCCCGGGTTCGCCGTAGTGGCCGGTGCGCTGGAGCGCATCCCCAACCCGCTGGTCAACGAGGCGATCACCGTCAACCTGCTGGCCGGCATCACCGGCTCGGCTTCGGGCGGCATGAGCATCGCGCTGGCGGCCATGTCGGACAGCTTCATCGCTGCCGCCAATGCGGCGAATATCCCCCTTGAAGTGCTGCACCGGGTTGCCTCCATGGCCAGCGGCGGCATGGACACCCTGCCGCACAACGGCGCGGTGATCACCCTGCTGGCGGTCACCGGACTGACCCACCGCGAGGCCTACAAGGACATCTTCGGCATCACGCTGATCGCCACCGTCGCGGTGTTTTTCGTGATCGGGGTCTATTACCTCACCGGCATCGTCTGAACGGCTCTGACAACAAGAAAGCTGCTGCGGGCAGCACAGGAGAATGGTATGAACCTCACAGGCAAGACCGCATTGGTCACCGGCTCCACCAGCGGCATCGGGCTTGGCATCGCGCTGAAGCTCGCCGAAGCGGGCGCCAACCTGGTGCTCAATGGCTTTGGGGACAACGAAGCTGCCGTCGCGCAGGTCTCGCAACATGGCGGCAACGTGATCCATCATCCAGCCGACGTGTCGCGCGCTGAGGAGATCGAGGCGCTGTTCGAGGTGATCGGGCAGACCTTCGGCGCGGTGGACATCCTGGTCAACAACGCCGGCATCCAGCACGTCGCGCCAGTGGAGGCCTTCCCCGTCGAGCGCTGGGACCAGATCATCGCCATCAACCTGACCTCGGCCTTTCACACCACCCGCCTGGCGCTGCCGGGCATGCGCGCGCGCAACTGGGGGCGCATCGTCAACATCGCCTCGGCCCACGGTCTGGTGGCCTCGGCGAACAAGAGCGCCTACGTGGCGGCCAAGCACGGGCTGGTCGGCCTGACCAAATCCGTCGCGCTGGAAACCGCCACCACCGGTATCACCTGCAATGCGCTCTGCCCCGGCTGGGTGCTGACGCCGCTGGTCCAGCAACAGATCGACAGCCGCGCCCAGGCCAGCGGCAACGCCGAGCAGGCCCGCCACGACCTCCTGGCCGAAAAGCAGCCCTCGCTGGAATTCGTCGAACCCGCGCAACTGGGCGAACTGACGCTGTTCCTCTGCAGCGAGGCCGCGAGCCAGGTACGCGGCGCTGCCTGGAGCATGGACGGCGGCTGGACGGCGCAGTGACGGCCGTGTGCATCCACGGGCGGTTCGCAGATCCTGTGGGAGCGGTCTTGACCGCGAAGGGCGCTGCAAGCTCCCCCTTCAGATATGGCATCAACGACCCCGGGTTCAGCCGCTGCCACAAGGCTTCGGCAACCCTGATAACCCATTAAACTCGAACCTGACAACATCGCCGCCGCGCAGGCGGTAAGCGCGAGGACAGACATGCAAGAACCGCTGTGGACACCCTCCCCCGAACGCGTCGCCGCGACGCGTATGGACGCCTTTCGCCGCTTCGTCAGCGAGCGCTACGCCCTCGACCTGGCCGACTATGCCGCGCTGCATGCCTGGAGCGTCGCCGAGCGCGAAGCCTTCTGGCAGGCCATCGCCAGTTTCTTCGAGGTCCGCTTCGCCCAGCCGGCCACCGCCGTGCTCGAAGAAGGCGAACAGATGCCCAGCGCACGCTGGTTTCCCGGTGCCACGCTCAACTTCGCCGAGCACCTGTTGCGTCGACGGGACGAGCGCCCGGCGCTGGTGGCGATCGCCGAAGACGGGAGCCGCGAAACCCTGACCCATGCCGAACTCGCGGCCCATGTCGCCGGCCTGCAGCGCAGCCTGCGCGAGGCGGGTGTCGGCATCGGCGACCGCGTGGCCGCCTTCATGCCCAACACCTGGCAGACGATCGTCGGCATGCTCGCCTGTACCAGCCTGGGCGCCACCTGGTCGTCCTGCTCGCCGGACTTCGGCACCCAGGGCGTGATCGACCGCTTCGGCCAGATCGAGCCCAAGGTGCTGATCGCCTGCGCCGGCTACCGCTACGCCGGCAAGACCCTCGACCTCACCGCCAAGCTCAACGAGATCCTTCAGCAACTGCCCTCGCTGCAGCAGCTGATCGTGGTCCCCTACGCCCGCCCCGAAGCGCGCGTCGAAGACTTTCAGACCGGGGCCAAGGTCGCCCTCTGGAGCGACTTCTACGCGCCAGGTGGCGAGCCGGAATTCACCCCGGTGCCCTTCGACCATCCGCTCTACATCCTCTACTCCAGCGGCACCACCGGCGTGCCCAAGTGCATCGTCCACGGCACCGGCGGCGTGCTGCTGCAGCACGTCAAGGAACACGGCCTGCATACCGACCTGGGCGAGGACGACACCCTGTTCTACTTCACTACCTGCGGCTGGATGATGTGGAACTGGCTGGTCTCCGGGCTGGCCCTGGGCGCAACCCTGGTGCTGTTCGACGGCTCGCCGTTTCACCCGGGCGCCAGCCGCCTGATGGACCTGATCGATGCCGAGGGGATCAGCCTGTTCGGCACCAGCGCCAAGTACCTCGCCGCGCTGGAAAAGGCCGGCGTCAAACCTCGCGAGAGTCACCGCCTGGAGCGGCTCAAGGGCGTGCTGTCCACCGGCTCGCCGCTGTCCCACGAGAGCTTCGAGTATGTCTACCGCGACCTCAAGGCCGATGTCTGCCTGTCCTCGATTTCCGGTGGCACCGACATCGTGTCCTGCTTCGCCCTCGGCAACCCGGTGCTGCCGGTGCGCCGTGGCGAGCTGCAGTGCAAGGGTCTGGGCATGGACGTGCAAGTCTGGGACGAAGAAGGCCGGCGGGTCGTGGGCGAGAAAGGCGAGCTGGTCTGCGCGCGGCATTTCCCGTCCATGCCGGTGGGTTTCTGGAACGATGCCGACGGCGAGAAGTTTCGCAGCGCCTACTTCGAAACCTTCCCGGGCGTCTGGGCCCACGGCGACTACGCCGAGGAAACCGAACACGGCGGCCTGATCATCCATGGCCGTTCCGATGCCGTCCTCAACCCGGGCGGGGTGCGTATCGGCACCGCCGAGATCTACCGCCAGGTGGAGAAGATCGACGAAGTGCTCGAATCCATCGCCATCGGCCAGGAGTGGGACGGCGACGTGCGGGTGGTGCTGTTCGTGCGGTTGCGCGACGGCGCCGCGCTGGACGATGCCCTGTGCACCCGCATCTGCCAGACCATCCGCGCCAACACCACACCGCGCCACGTGCCCGCCAAGATCCTCGCGGTGCCGGACATCCCGCGCACCATCAGCGGCAAGATCGTCGAGCTCGCGGTGCGCAACGTGGTGCATGGCAAGCCGGTGAAGAACACCGATGCGCTGGCCAACCCCGAGGCGCTCGAACACTTCCGGAACCGCCCGGAGCTGAGTGTCTGATACGAAGGCGCGCCGGCTCCTGCGCTCAGGCGCGGGGGCCTACTGAGTGCCCTTGTCGGGGACGCCCCGGTGGCCGGCTCAGTCGGCGTCATCCTCCAGCGGTGCTTCCGGCGGCCCGGCGTCGGGGTCGGCGTAGCGCTTCTGGCAGCGCTCGCAGTAGAAGCTGCGTCGCTTGCTGCGGCCCAGCGCCTTGGCGTAGGTGAAGGGGATCTGGCAGCGCGGGCAGGTCTTCTTCGTGTGGGCCAGCCAATGCGCCTTGAGCACCCCGGCGCGCTTCCATTCGAGAAAGTCGAAGCTGTACTGACGCGCCTCGGCCACCAGCTCGCGCAGCTTCGTCGCAGGCAGCGCACCGATGGTCGACAGCGGGTGCACGCGGATGCGAAACAGCACCTCGTTCTTGATGATGTTGCCGGAGCCGGCGAACAGGGTCTGGTCCAGCAGCGCGTCGCAGACGAGCAGATTCGGCCGCGCCCGCAGCTTTTTCAGCGCCGCGCGTGGATTCCAGGCATCGCTCAGCAGATCGGCGCTCCAGTCGTAGGCCTCATCCAGCAGCCCTTCGATGACCTGCACCGAGCAGCCGTAAAAATTTAGTTCGCCGTTGGCAAAGCCCAGACTCAGGCGCGGCGTGGACTCCTTGCGCTCGTTGATCCGGTAGCTGCCGAACAGCAGCAGATGGATACGCAGGGAGACATCGTCCAGCTCGATCAGGAAGTGCTTGCCCCAGCTGCGGAACGAATGAACGGTCTGCCCGACCAGCCGCTCCTTGTCGAGCTTGGCGCTGCCCTCGGCGCGCTCGATCCGTTTGCCGGTGAACGGGGCTACTTCCTCTCGGAGAATGACGATCGACGGACCTTCAGGCATGGCGATGGCGCTTTGCAGGGGGCGTTATCGATATCGACTGAGCCCAGCGGCGAAGGTGCGGTCAGGGTGACCGGATGCTTGCCATGGCGTGGGTTGGTGGGGTCGCTGGTAGCGCTGCACTTGACCGGAATGGCGCCGGCGAGCTCACCAGTCCAGCTGCAGACGGCTCTCGAACTGCCGAGCCTCGCCGGTCAGCGGGTCGCGAAACAACAGCGCGCGCGCCAGCAGCTTGAGCGGGTTGGCGTAGTCGTCCTGGTCCCGCCGCCCGCGTTCGATCAGGTCGGGATAGAAGGGATCGTTGCAGATACCGGCACCGAGCGTCGCCATCTGCAGGCGCAGCTGATGCTTGCGACCGGTCACCGGATAAAGCGCATAGCGCCAGAACTCGCCCCGCCGTTCGAGCACCTCGATGCGCGTCTCGCTGTTGGGCTCGCCCTCACCGCGCTTCATGAGGAAGAACGGCTCGCCGTCGACCATATGCAGACGCTCCACGCGCGGAAACTCGAGATGCGGCAACGCCGGGCAGATGGCCTCGTACGCTTTGTCGATCATCCGCTCACGAAACAGCGCCTGGTAGCGGCCACGGCTTTCAGGGTTGGTGGAAAACAGCACCAGCCCGGCGGTGAGCCGGTCGATGCGATGGATGGGTACCAGATCGGGATTGCCCATCTGCTTGCTCAAGCGCGCCAGCAGGGTTTCGTTGACGTACTCCCCCGCCGGCATCACCGGCAGGAAGTGCGGCTTGTCCGCGACCAGCAGGTGCTCGTCCAGATGCAGCACCTGCGCCTCGAACGGGATCGGCTTCTCATCCGGCACTTCGCGAAAGTAATGGACCTTCAGCCCGACCTGATAGGGATGCGTGGCCGCCAGCGGCTGGCCATCGGCACCCAGCACGCGACCACGGGCGAAGCGGTCGGTCCAGGTGGCGCGATCGATCGCCTCGAAGTGCGCACACAGGCAGTCGAGCACCGTCGCCCAGTCGCCTTGGGGCAAGTGCAGGGTACTGCGAGCAGTGCGGGCGGACATGGACGTGGCAACCGTGAGGAGGATGGCCCGCGATGATACCGCAGCGTTGGGGCCCAGCCTCGATGCAACCACCCGTCGCAAAGGCAGCTGCGGCTCGTCGGGCAGGTCGATATGGCCCGCCTCCCGTTCGACCATCTCCTGAACGCGCCACAGATCAGGGCGCCGCCCCCTCGCCTGCACCAGGAGATCGAACATGGCCCATCGCATCGTTTCCCATCAGGAGTGGCTTGCCGCTCACACCGAACACCTCGTCAAGGAAAAGCAGCTGACCCGCCAGCGCGATGCGCTTGCCGCAGCCCGCCGCGAGCTGCCCTGGACGCCAGTGGAACAGGACTACGTCTTCCATGACGCCCGGGGTCCGGTGCGGCTGAGCGACCTGTTCGAGGGCCGTAGCCAGTTGATCATCAAGCACTTCATGTTCGGCCCGGACTGGAGCGAAGGCTGCGTCGGCTGCTCCTTCGAGATGGATCACGTTCAGGGTGCGCTGCTGCACGTCACCCACCACGACCTCAGCTTCGCCGCCGTCTCGCGGGCGCCCTTCACGGCGCTCGATGCGTTTCGCCAGCGCATGGGCTGGCGGTTCCACTGGGTGTCATCAGCAGGCAGCAGCTTCAACCGCGACTTCCGGGTGTCCTTCGACCCGCAGGACATCGTCGATGGCCAGGTCTTCTACAACTACGCCTGGCAACCGTTCGTCTGCGAGGAGCTCTCCGGGTTCAGCGTGTTCTACCGGAACGAAGACGGCCGCATCTTCCATACCTTTTCCGCTTACGGGCGCGGCGCCGAGGAGCTGCTGGGCAGCTACGTGCTGCTGGACATGACGCCCAATGGCCGCAACGAAAACGGTCCGCGGCACAACCTGACAGACTGGGTGCGCCATCATGATCGCTACGCCAGCGGCGATACGGTCGATGCCACCGGGCGTGCCAGACACGGCGAGGCTGAAGCGGCGCCAGGTTGCTGCCATTGAGCAGAACGCTCCGTCAGCCCGGCAATGACCGCGAACCCTGACGACATCGCCCGGTCCAGACAAGAAGAGCCATGGTGCCTGCGCGACCGCACGGGTGGCCGCAGCACCTCAAGTCCTGACCGAGCGAGATATCCAATGGCAATGACAGTGGGTGATTTTATCGTCGAGCGCCTCTATCAGTGGGGCGTTCGCCGCATCTACGGCTACCCCGGCGACGGCATCAACGGCGTGTTCGGCGCGCTGAACCGGGCCAACGGCAAGATCCGCTTCATCCAGGCGCGGCATGAGGAAATGGCCGCGTTCATGGCCTCGGCCGACGCCAAGTTCAGCGGCACGCTGGGCGTGTGCATCGCGACCTCCGGCCCGGGCGCCAGCCATCTGCTCACCGGCCTCTACGACGCGCGCCTGGACCACATGCCGGTGCTCGCCATCACCGGGCAGCAGGCACGCACCGCGCTGGGCGGCCACTACCAACAGGAAGTCGATCTGGTCTCGATGTTCAAGGATGTCGCCGGCGCCTTCGTCCAGCAGGCCAGCGCCCCGGCGCAGGTGCGCCATCTGGTCGATCGCGCGATACGCACCGCGATCGGCGAACGCCGCGTCACGGCCATCATCCTGCCCAACGATCTGCAGGAAGAGCCTTACAGCGAGCCGCCGCGCGCCCATGGCACCGTGCATTCGGGCATCGGTTACAGCCAGCCGAAGGTGGTGCCCTACGAGGCGGACCTGCAGCGCGCCGCCGAGGTGCTCAACAGCGGCAGCAAGGTGGCGATCCTGGTCGGTGCCGGCGCCTTGGGCGCTGCCGACGAGGTGACGCAGGTGGCTGAAAAACTCGGCGCCGGCGTCGCCAAGGCGCTGCTCGGCAAGGCCGTGCTGCCCGATGCCCTGCCCTGGGTCACCGGGTCGATCGGCCTGCTCGGCACCGAGCCGAGCTACAAGCTGATGACCGAGTGCGACACGCTGCTGATGATCGGTTCGGGCTTCCCCTATTCCGAATTCCTGCCCGAGGAAGGCCAGGCCCGTGGCGTGCAGATCGATCTGAAGCCGGACATGCTCAGCCTGCGCTACCCGATGGAGGTGAACCTGGCCGGCGACTCGGCCGAAACCCTGCGGGCGCTGCTGCCGTTGCTTGAGCCCAAGGCCGACCGCAGCTGGCGAGACAAGGTCGAAGGCTGGCGCGCCGACTGGGACAAGACGCTGGAGGAGCGCGCCCTGGAGTCAGCCAACCCGATCAATCCGCAGCGCGTGGCCTACGAGCTGTCGCCGCGCCTGCCGGACCGCGCCATCATCACCAGCGATTCGGGTTCCTGCGCTAACTGGTTCGCGCGCGACGTCCAGATCCGCCCCGACATGATGTGTTCGCTGTCCGGCGGGCTCGCCTCGATGGGCGCCGCAGTGCCCTATGCGATCGCCGCCAAGTTCGCCCACCCGGACCGCCCCGTGGTGGCGCTGGTGGGCGATGGCGCCATGCAGATGAACAACATGGCCGAGCTGATCACCGTCGCCAAGTACTGGCGCGAGTGGAGCAACACGACCTGGGTCTGCGCGGTGTTCAACAACCAGGACCTGAACCAGGTGACCTGGGAGCAGCGGGTGATGGAGGGCGACCCCAAGTTCGAGGCTTCGCAGAACATTCCCGACGTACCCTACCACCGCTTCGCCGAATCCATCGGCCTCAAGGGCATCTACGTGTGCCGTGAGGACGCCGTGGCGGCCGCCTGGGAAGAGGCGCTGGCCTCCGACCGGCCGGTGCTGATCGAATTCAAGACCGACCCCGACGTGCCGCCGCTGCCGCCGCACTTCAAGTTCGAGCAGGCCAAGAAGTTCGCCTCGACCCTGTTGCAGGGCGACCCGAACCAGGCGGGCATTATCAAGCAGACGGCCAAACAGGTGCTGAGCAAGGTGCTGCCCGGGCGCGGCAAGGACAAGGACAAGGACAAGGACAAGGATTAACCTGGCGATCCCTGCCGTAGGGACAAAAAAAACGGGCTGACGCGTGCGCCAGCCCGTTCGGTCGAAACCCGATCGATCAGTCGGGCTTGTCCTTGGTCAGCTCACCGGAGCGCCCGTCGACCTTGAATTCGTGCTTGCGGCCGTCCTGCTTCTCGCCCTCACCTTCCCAACCTTCGCGGTCGGCTTCGATGCCGTAGACGGTGGTATAGCCCGCCTGCTTCACCTTGGCGATGGCCTCCTCGATACTGATCCAGTCCGCGCCAGGCTTGTCGGCGGCGAACGCACTACCGGAGGTGAGTAGGATGGCGGCAAAGGCCGCAGTCAGGGTCTTTTTGTACATGGCGTAATCCTTCTTCCGAATAGAAAAAAGTCGAAGCTGCAGGTACAGCCGACACACTGTTTACGAGCCGGGCGAGTTCGCCGAGTTCCTTTTTTCTGCTACGCCGCAATATGCCGAATCAACGTTTCTCAATCGCCACCAGGGCGGCGCCCGAACCGTCGGCCTGGAAGCTGAACGCCACCCGATCGCCCACCGCCAGGCCACGCAACTGCTCGGGCCGGGCACGAAACGTGGTGCGGTTCTCGGGCCATTTCAGCGAAGGGACCGGGCCATGGGCGATGGTGACCCCTTCCTTGGCGACATCGATGGCGGTGATCTTGCCCTCGGCGGTCACGGCGGTGTCGGCCTCCAGCGCCTGGTCGGAGATGTTCTCGACCAGCGGCTGTTGGTCGGTGGGCTTGAGCAGGTCTTGGGCGTGGCTGGGCAGATTGAAGCAGAGCAGCACGAGGCTGGCGGCAACGAGCGTTTTCATGGTTCACCCTCCGGTGAGGTAGCTCATCTGTTTCGAACACCAAACCCCGCCGTCGTTACCGTCACCGGCACGACCGGTCGTGCCCTGGGTAAAAGTCGGAAACGGCCGTGGTACGAACCTGACCTTCCATTCAGTTTCGCTTAAGCCCCCTTGCGTAGTCTTGGAATCGTCAACCAGATAGACGGAGAACGAAACCATGAAAACCCTGACTACCCTGCTCACTGCCGCCAGCCTTGCCCTGACCGCCAACCTGGCGCTGGCCCGCGACCTCGGCCCGGACGAGGCGATGCGCCTGCGCGATGCCGGCACCATCCAGTCCTTCGAGAAGCTCAACGAGACGGCGCTCGCCAAGCACCCGGGCGGCAAGATCGAGGACACCGAGCTGGAAGAGGAATATGGCCGTTACATCTACCAGGTCGAGGTACGCGACACCAACGGCGTGCAGTGGGACCTGGACATCGACGCCACCAGCGGCGAAGTGCTGAAAAACCAGCAGGACGACTGATCGGCCTGCGGTAGGCTATGAGGCACCGACCGCCCATGCGGTACGGTGCCCCTAACCGAATCGACATGACGATGGCCCGTTGATGCGTAAATTCCTCCTTGCCTTGCTTTGCCTGAGCCTGACGTCGGTGCCAGTCGGTGCCCGCGATCTGGACCAGGACGAAGCCCTGCGCCTGCGCCGCGAAGGCCGTATCCAGCCGCTCGAGCAGTTGTTCCAGCGCGCCATGGAACGCTATCCCGGTGCACAGCTGCTGGAGGCCGAGCTGGAGGAAGAGGACGGAATCTTCGTCTATGAAATCGAATTGCTGACGACCGAAGGCGTGGCCCGGGAAATCGAGCTCGATGCCAGTACCGGACGACTGCTCAAGGACGAGGTGGATGACTGATGCGCCTGCTGCTGGTCGAAGACCACGTACCCCTGGCCGATGAACTGGTGGCGACGTTCAACCGCCACGGCTACGCCACCGATTGGCTGGCCGACGGGCGCGATGCCGATTACCAGGGCGCCAGCGAGCCCTACGACCTGATCATTCTCGACCTTGGTTTGCCCGGCAAGCCGGGGCTCGAGGTGCTGGCCGGCTGGCGCGAGCGCGGCCTCGGCACGCCGGTGCTGATCCTCACCGCGCGCGACTCCTGGGCCGAGCGCATCGAGGGCCTGAAAGCCGGCGCCGACGACTACCTGACCAAGCCCTTCCACCCCGACGAGCTACTGCTGCGCATCCAGGCGCTGCTGCGCCGGACCAAGGGGGCGGCCGTCCAACCGTTGCTCGAAGCCGGAGGGCTGGCGCTGGACGAAGCGCGTCAGACCTGTCGCAAGGACGGCCAGGAGGTCGAACTCACCGCCGGCGAGTTCCGCCTGCTGCGCTACCTGATGCTGCATCCGGGGCAGCTGCTGTCCAAATCGCAGCTGGCCGAACACCTGTACGACGCCGAAACCGAACGCGACTCCAACGTCATCGAGGTGCACATCAACCGGCTGCGGGGCAAGCTCGGTCGCGAATTGATCGAGACCCGCCGCGGCCAGGGTTATCGCCTGGCCGGCAACGCCTCGTGAAATCAATCCAGCGCAGTCTGAGCCTGGGGCTGGTCACGACGCTGGTGGTGGTCGGCGTGGTGCTGCTGCAGACCAGCCTCTGGCTGTTCGAGGCCGGATTGCGACGCAACCTGCAAGCGAACCTGCAGGCCGAGGCCGAGGGGCTACTGATGGCCATCGTCCGTGGGCCTGATGGTCAGCAATTGGACATGCAGCGCGTCGGTCCTCGTTATCAGCGCGCCTTTTCCGGCCATTACTTTCTCATCTCGCTGCCCGACCGCACCTGGCGTTCGCGCTCGCTATGGGACGCCTCGCCCCAATGGCCCAAAGCGCCAGGACTCGGCGAGGCGCTGATCGACGGACCGCGCGAGCAGCGCCTGCTGGTCTACCGCGCCGACTACCAGCGCGGTGGCCAGACCATCGGCATCAGCGTGGCGCAGGACTACACCGCCATCGCCGAGAGCTTCGATCGCGTGCGCCTAAGCGGTCTGGGGCTGGTCGGCGCGGCCCTGGCGGTGCTGCTGTTGCTGCAGCGTTACGCGGTGAAAATGGCCCTGCGCCCTCTGGAACGGGCACGCCAACAGATCGCCCAGCTTCAGCGCGGCAAACGCCAGCAGCTCGACAGCCAGGCGCCGGTCGAACTGCAACCCCTGGTGGAACAGATCAACCACCTGCTCGCCCATACCGACGACAGTCTCAAGCGCTCACGCCATGCGCTAGGCAATCTGGGCCACGCCCTGAAAACACCACTCGCGGTGCTGCGAAGCCTGAGCCTGCGCGAGGAGCTGGCAAGCCATCCCGAACTGCAGGCCAGCGTGCGCGAACAACTGACACTGATCGAGCAGCGCGTGGCGCGTGAGCTGGCGCGGGCACGCCTGGCCGGCGAAGCCATCCCGGGGGCCGGCTTCGACTGCGATGCGGAGTTGCCCGCGCTGCTCGACACCCTGGCGATGATCCACCGCCAGGGCCTCGACCTGCGCTGGCAGGCCCCACCCGCCTGCCGCCTGCCGTGGGATCGCGAAGACATGCTGGAGTTGCTCGGCAACCTGCTGGACAACGCCTGCAAGTGGGCCCATGCCCAGGTCCGCCTGGACATCACCGAAACCACTGGCGGTTACTGCCTCCTGGTGGACGACGACGGCCCCGGCATCGACGCGTCCCACCGCGACGAGGTGCTCGGTCGCGGTACCCGGCTCGACGAACAGCAGGACGGCCACGGCCTTGGCCTTGGCATCGTGCGTGACATCGTCGCGGCCTGGCATGGCACGCTTCACCTGGAAGACAGCCCCCTCGGCGGCCTGCGGGTCCGCCTCGAACTGCCGCCGCCCGCATTGCGCAGCCGCGGCTGAGCCCGCCCCCGAGCAGCGCGTCGCCTCATTCGCGGTCAAGACTAGGCGTACCCGACCGCTCCCACAGGGACGTGGATGCACCGCGTCGCCTAGCCTGGGTACGACATAGCGCCTACAACGCCGCTTCCTGAGCCGGATCACTGGTCTGTGGCGCGCCTTCGTCCAGTTCTTCCAGCGCCTCGATCAACTGCTCCTCATCCGGCGCCTGGTCGTCGAGTTCGCTGTCGGCATCGTCCATGTCGTTGAGCGGCGACTCATCGGCGCGCCACACCGGATTCATCCTCGGATACCACCGGGCCGGCTGCTGGGGTTCGATCATGCTGTACATGCCTTTCACTCCTCGGCTTTGCTGTTCATTCGAAAGCCCGACGCGCGCGCCGTTCAGGTACACCGACGGGATGACATCGGAGGTTGCATTTGTATCGGGCGAACCTGGGCCCTGTGACGGTCCAATCCGGACCCGTTGCGTTCAGCCAATGCCGCCAGCACAGGAGCCCCCATGAATGCCTCGCTCACCCGCGCCGAATTTCTCCGCCTCTGCGCCGCCTTCGGGTTCTATGCCATGAGCCCCTTTTCCGCTGCCCAGAGCGCCAACACCAGCCAGCCGATGCGCCGCCGCCCGATACCGTCCACGGGCGAACAACTGCCGGTGATCGGCTGCGGCACCTACCGCGGCTTCGACATCCGGTCCCAGAGCGGCCAGGACTGGGAAGACTGCGCCCAGGTGCTGCGCGAGCTGTTCGCGGCCGACGGCTCGGTCGTCGACAGCTCGCCCATGTACGGCGAGGCCGAAGCCACCGTCGGGGCGTTGCTGGAAAAGCTCGATGCCCGTAACCAGGCCTTTATCGCTACCAAGGTCTGGACCCGCGATGACGCCGCGATCCAGATGCAGCGCTCGCTGGACCTGCATCGCACCGACCGGATCGACCTGATGCAGATCCACAACCTGGTCGAATGGCGCGCTCACCTGCCCACCCTGCGCCAATGGAAGGAAGAAGGCCGCATCCGCTATATCGGGATCACGCACTACACCGCCAGCGCCTATGGCGAGGTCGAGGCGATTCTCGAAGCCGAGCCGCTGGACTTCCTGCAGATCAATTATTCGGTGGATGAACACACTGCCGAACAGCGCCTGCTGCCGCTGGCCGAAGAACGTGGCGTCGCCGTGCTGATCAATCGTCCCTTCGGCGGCGGTGGCCTTTTGAGACGCCTGTTGCGCGAGCCGCTGCCCGAATGGGCGAGCGACTACGACTGCCAGAGCTGGCCACAACTGCTGCTCAAGTACGCCCTCAGCCATCCCGCCGTGACCTGCGTGATCCCCGGCACCGGAAATCCGCGTCACATGCTGGACAACCTGGCCGCCGGCCGCGGACGCGAGGCGGATGCGGCATTCCGCGAGCGGCTGCGCGAGCGACTGTGACACACTGGCCAACCCGTATCCCGCACAAGGTCGCGCCATGGAGCCGCTGATCACCTATTACCTGGAAATGACCTCCTCGACCGAGTTGAAGGCCAAGCCGCTGCCAGCGGAGCTGACCGTCGTCGAATGTGAACTCCAGCAGTACCCCTTCAACCGCTTCCTCTATCAGCTCGTCGGCGATCCCTGGGGTTGGACCGACAAGCTGGCATTGCCGGATGCCGAGTGGCAACGCCAGATAGAAAACCCCGACCATCGCACCTGGGTCGCCTACCACCGCGGCGCGATCGCCGGCTATTACGAGCTGCAGCGTCAGGGCAACGAAGTGGAGATTCTCTATTTCGGACTGGTGGAGCAGTTCTTCGGACAGGGTTTCGGCGGGCCGCTGCTCAGCCATGCCATCGAGCAGGCATGGGGCTGGGCCGGCTGCGAGCGAGTCTGGGTGCATACCTGTTCGCTGGATCATCCCAGAGCATTGCGCAACTATCAGGCACGGGGCTTGCGGCTATATCACGAGCAGGTGGAGGGCGCCTGATCGGGACAGAGGGGAGGCGTCTGTCACGCGGGACTGCGGATCAGCGCGGGCGGGACAGTTCGTTGCGAATGTCTTCCAGCAGGGTCTCGACCAGCAGCTCGTTCTGCACCTGAGCGTTGGTCATCATCCGTGTGGTCTCTGTGCCATTGATGGGATACCCAACGCGAACAATCAACTTGCCGTCGTCCTGAGGTTCGACGCAGGTGTTGTATTGCGCGGTGAAATTATCGGCAAGGTGACGGGACAGGGTTTTCATGGAGCATCTCGAGCGGCGGACCTGACAAAAAGACCGCGCTCGATTGATTTAGATTCCATGCTGCTCACACGCAAACGGACATACACCACATAAATGTTACGGAAATCCGACAGACGGCTCCGATTTGTCCACTTTCATTGACCTGGCTCTATCCAGTCGCTCGACCTCGTCGCTCATTTACGCTTGATCTCCCGCTCGGCGTAGGCCACCCAGGCCAGCAAAGCCATCACCACAAGGGTCCCGGCGGAAAACACCAACGCATTCAGAATCAGGGGCATATGGGCCACTCCTCAAAAGGTCTCTTGGCTTGATCGGCGCCCCGAATATATGTAGCTTCACACGACACGTCGACTCTCTCGACATAGGCATATCAACTTTTCGGATAGGTTCCGGCGCATGAAAAGAAAGCAGTCCTTGAGTCAGATTCGCTGGGATCTCGCCCTGCGCTATCGCCTGATCGAAACGGTCGCCTGGTGGGAGGGCCGCCTGACCACGGGCCACCTCATGCAGAGCTTCGGCATCAGCCGGCAGCAGGCATCCAAGGACATCAACACTTACCTGAACGAGCATGCGCCGAAAAACCTTACATATGACCGCCACCTGAAGGGCTACAAGCCGGCCAAAGACTTCCAGCCGCTGTTCATCGATGGCAGCGCCAGCGCCTATCTCCATCTGCTCGACCAGAACCGCGAACGCGCGCCTCATATCGAAGGGCTCGCGCTGGCCTACGCCCATACCGAACTGCTGCAGGTGCCCGACCGCAGCATCCGTCCCGAAATCCTGCGCCCGATCCTCCAGGCCTGCCGGGAAGGACGCCGCCTGGAGGCCGAGTACATCTCGCTGACCACGCCCGAGATCGAGATCCGTGTGATGGCCCCGCACTCGCTGGTCTACACCGGCATGCGCTGGCACGTGCGGGCATACTGCGAGAAGCACCGCGACTACCGCGACTTCGTCCTCAGTCGCTTTCGTGGCGAGCCGGACCTGATGGATGAAACCGAACACCCGCGCGAAGACGACACCGCCTGGAATACTCCGGTGACGGTGATCATCGAGCCGGACGCGCGCCTGTCTGCCGAACAGAAGGCGATCATCGAAAGCGACTACGGCATGGAGGACGGCCAGCTGCCGGTGCACACCCGCGGCGCGCTGGTGCAGTACGTCCTGCAGCGCTACCGGATCGACCCGAACACCGTCCAGGCCAACGCCATCGCGCAACAGATCCAGGTGCAGAACCTGCAGGCGCTCAAAGGCTGGTTGTACTCATGAAAGGCGCACACAGCGCTCGTGGCAGGGCAACCCCATTCCGTGGGAGCGGTCTTGACCGCGAAGCTGCCGAGCCATCGGCCGCAGCCCCAGAGCAGCCCCAAGCAAGAGCCACGCGCTACAGGGGCGCCGCCCATCCATCAAGAAGGCCCAAGCCATGCGCCTGATCCACACTTCCGACTGGCACCTCGGCCAGACCCTCCACGGCCAGGACCGCGATTACGAGCACGCGCAGTTCCTCGCCTGGCTACTCGAGCAGCTGGTCCAGCACCGGCCCGACGCCCTGCTGATCGCCGGCGACATCTTCGACACGGTCAACCCACCGCTCAAGGCCCAGGAGCGCCTCTACGACTTCATCGTCCGTGCCCACGAGCAATTGCCGCAGCTGGACATCGTGATGATCGCCGGCAACCACGATTCCGGCGGACGCATCGAATTGCCCGGCCCGCTGATGAAGCGCCTCAACGCCCATGCCATCGGCCGTATCAGCTGGGTCGCGGAAAACCAGCTCGACCACGGTCGCCTGCTGGTACCGCTGCACGATGCCAAGGGACAGGTTGCCGGCTGGTGCCTGGCGCTGCCCTTCCTGCGCCCGGCGGAAGTCACCGGTGGCGAGGCCGGCGACGACTACATGCTCGGCATCCGCCACGTTCACCATCACCTGATCGCCGCCGCCGTAGCCCGGCGCCAGCCCGGCCAGGCGCTGATCGCCATGAGCCACGCGCACATGGCCGGCGGGGCGGTGTCCGAGGATTCGGAGCGCAACATCGTCATCGGCAATGCCGAGGCGCTGCCGGCGAACCTGTTCCCCGAGCCCATCGCCTACGTCGCCCTCGGCCACCTGCACAAGCCGCAGCGGGTCGCGAGCCAGGAGCGCATCCGCTACAGCGGCTCGCCCCTGCCGCTGTCGTTCGGCGAGATCAATTACCCGCACCAGGTACTGCTGGTGAGTTTCGATGGCGACCGGCTCGCCACCGTCGAGCCCCTGCCCGTGCCCCGCGCGGTGGAGATGATCCGCGTCGGCCGCGCGCCGCTGGCCGAAGTGATCGACCAGCTCAAAGCCTTGCCAGCGGTGGGCCTGTTCGCCGAGAACCTGCCCTGGCTGGAAGTACGCGTGCAACTCGACGAGCCGCTGCCGGACCTGCGCCAGCGCATCGAAACGGCGCTCACCAACAAGGCCTGCCGACTGGTGCGCATCGCCAGCGAATACGCCGGCAAACGCGGCGAGGGGGAATCCGAAGTACTGCTCGGCCTCGACCAGATCACCCCGCAGGAACTCTTCACCCGCGCCTGGGAAGAACAGTTCGGCAACCCTCCCGACGAACAGGCGCTGGACGACTTCGCCAGCCTGCTGCAGCAGATCGAGTTCACCGGTGAAGGAGACGCCCGATGAAGATCCTCGCCATTCGCCTGAAGAACCTCGCCTCGCTGGCGGGCGAGCAGGTCATCGACTTCAGCGCCGAGCCCCTGGCCAGCGCCGGTCTGTTCGCCATCACCGGGCCCACCGGCGCTGGCAAGAGCACCATCCTCGATGCCTTGTGCCTGGCGCTGTTCGGCAGCACGCCGCGGCTCGGCGGCGCCTCGCTGCTCAGCAAAGTGCCCGACGGCAGCGACGAGATCGGCAGCGGCGACGAGCGCAACCTGCTCCGCCGCGGCTGCGGCAGCGGTTATGCGGAGGTGGACTTCGTCGGTGTCGACGGCCATCGCTACCGCGCCCGCTGGGAAGTCAAACGCGCCCGAGAGAAGGTCGACGGCCGCCTGCAGGCCAGCAGCCAGAGCCTGTTGGACCTGGACAGCGAACAGCTCCTGGCCAGCGGCAAGAAACGTGAATTCAAGGAACTGCTCGAAGCCAAGCTCGGGCTGACCCTGCCCCAGTTCACCCGAGCCGTGCTGCTGGCCCAGAGCGAGTTTTCCGCCTTTCTCAAGGCCGACGACAACGACCGCGGCACCCTCCTAGAAAAGCTCACCGACACCGGCCTCTACAGCCGGCTCGGCCAGGCGGCTTTCGAGGCGGCCAAGCGCGCCCGCGAAGCGCTCGCCACCCTGCAGCAGCAGGCCGGCGGCGTGCAGCCCCTGGACGCCGAGGCGCGCCAGGCGCTGGAAGCGCAACACCAGTCGCAACAGACCGAACTCAAGGCCCTGCAAGCGCAGCTCGACGCGCTCAAGCATCAGCGCCAGTGGCTGGTGGACCTCTCGCGCCTGCAAGGCGAGCGCGACAATGCACGGCAACAGCTCGCCGAGGCCGAAACCGAGCTGGAAGGCCTTGCCGACGCCCGACGCATCCTCGGATTGTTCGAGCAGCTGGCGCCGCAACGCCACCGCTTCCTCCGCGAGCGCGAACTGACGCCGCTGCTGGCGAAGGTCGACGAAACCCTGGCCCGCCATGGCCGTGAGCATGCGGTGGTAGAGGATCGGCTCAAGGAATTGGAACAGGCCTGCCAGGCCTCGACCGAGGCACTGACGGCCGCCGAACAGGCCATCAGGACCGCCGAACCGGAGCTTTCCCGAGGGCGCAGCGAAGAGGAGCGCCTGAGCCATCTCGCCAACGATCTGCGTGAAGCTCGCGGACAGGCCGAACAGGCCGAGGCGGCGAGCACGGCCGGCGAGACGACCTTGACCCAGCTGCACCAGCAGCAGGAACAGGCGGCCACACAGCTCGGCGCCCTCACCGACCAGCTCGCCCGCAGCGCCGAACTGCAGCCCCTCTGCGCTGCCTGGAGTGGCTACCGGCCGCGTCTGCAGCAGGCCGTGCAGATCGCTGCCCGCCTGCGCCAAGGCCGTGGAGAACTGCCGGCGCTGGAAACCAATGCCAAGGCGGCCGAAGCCGGACAGGCCAGCGCGCGTCGCGCGCTCGATGAACTGCAGGCGCAGATCGGCGGCGAGACCGGCCTGGGCGAACAGCTGGCGCAACTCAACGCCCGGCTCGAATCCTGGCGCGAAGCCGAACGCCAGTTCGAAAGCCTGCACGGCCTCTGGTCGCGCCAGCAGCAGCTCGCCACCCAACAGCGAACCCTGCAGAGCGAACAGAACCGCCAGCAGGTCGAACTCGATGCACTGACCCAGGCCGGCAAGCTCACACGCAGCGAGCGCGACGATGCGGAGAAAGCGCTCAAGGTGGTGCAGGCGCTGCTGGATCGCCAGCGTCTGGCCCGCAGCGCCAATGTCGAGGCCCTGCGCGCGGCGCTGGTACCGGGCGAGCCCTGCAGCGTCTGCGGCAGCGCCGAGCACCCCTGGCATGACGGCGCCACCCTGCTCGCCGCCCTCGATCAGCAGGACGAGCATGAAGTCGAGCAGGCGCAGCGTCAGCTCAAGGTCCAGGATGAAAAGCTCCAGGCCCTGCGCGATCAGCACATCGCCCTCTCCACCGGTATCAAGCAGAACGCCCAGCGGCAGGCGGAAATCGCCGATGAACTGGCCAGGCTGGAGCCGCAACTGGCGGCCCTGGCCGGCCATGCCGAGCTGCTGGCTCAGCCGGACACTGAGCGCCTGTCCTGGCTCGACAGCCGGATAGCGACGCTCAAGCAAGACATCGCCGCCGCCAATGCCCGCCAACGCGAGCTGCTCGGGCTGCAACAGCGCAGCGAAACGCTGCACCGTGACTGGCAGAGCGCCCGTGACGCGAGCGCCCAGGCCAACCAGGCGCTCGCCGGGCAGCGCGACGCCATCGAACGGGACAACGAGCGGCTCGAGGAGGAACTGGCGGAATTCGCCAGCCTGCTGCCTGCCGCCTCACTCGCGCGCTGGCGCGAGGCGCCCGCCGAGACCTTCATGCAGCTGGACGGCCAGGTCGAGGCTCGGCGCCAGCAGATCGACCAGCACGCGGCATTGGCCGAAGAACGGCAACAGCGCCAGACCGCGCTAGAACGCGAGCAGCTGCAGCAGCAGCATCGCCTCGATCAGCACAAGGCGTGCAGCACCCGCCTCGTCGCGTTGGAAAGTCGCGAGCACGCCTGCCGCCAGAGCCTGCGCCAATGTCTGGGTGAGCACCCCAGCGCCCAGGCGTGGCAGCAGCGGCTCGAAGCCGCGATCCAGGCCGCCCGGCAACAGCAGGCCGAGGTGGACAGGCGACTCAACGAGGCGCGCGTCGAGCTGACCCGGCTCGCCGGCGAGCAGCAGAACTGCAGCCAACGCCGCGACGAACTGCTGGCCGAACGCAGCACCCTGACCGAAGAACTCGCCGCCTGGCGCGCCGCGCACCCCGATCTGGACGATGCGACCCTGGCGCAGCTGCTGCAACTGGACGACACGCTGCTGGCCGAAGCACGCGAGCGGCTGCGGGCCAACACCGAGCAGCTCGCCCGAGGTCGCGAACGCCTGGACGGCTGCGAACAGCGGCTGACGGCCCATCGCGCCGAACAGCCGGACGCCACGGATGCCGAAACCCTGGAGGCGCAATTCAGCGCCCAGCAAGCCCTCTGCGATCAGGCCGAGCAGCGCAGCACCGAGACTCGTGCTGCCTTGCTCGACGACGATCGGCGGCGCAACCAGAGCCAGGCCCTGCTGACTCAAATCGCCGACGCTACCGCCGAAAGCCAGCGCTGGGGCCGCATCGCCGCCCTGATCGGCTCGAGCGACGGTGGCGCCTTCCGCAAGATCGCCCAGGCCTACAACCTCGACCTGCTGGTGCAGCACGCCAACGTCCAGCTGCGCCAGCTCGCCAGGCGTTATCGGCTCAAGCGCGGCGGCAGCCCGCTGGGGCTTCTGGTGATGGACACGGAGATGGGCGACGAGCTGCGCTCGGTGCATTCGCTGTCGGGCGGCGAGACCTTCCTCGTCTCGCTGGCGCTCGCGCTGGGCCTGGCCTCGATGGCTTCGAGCAAGCTGAAGATCGAGTCGCTGTTTATCGACGAAGGCTTCGGCAGCCTCGACCCGGAGTCGCTGCAGATCGCCATGGACGCGCTGGATTCGCTGCAGGCCCAGGGCCGCAAGGTGGCGGTGATTTCACACGTGGCGGAGATGCACGAGCGCATCCCGGTACAGATCCAGGTGCAACGCCAGGGCAACGGTCAGAGCGGGTTGCGCATCGTGGGCAGCGGCGCCTAGGCGCCCTGCCCGTTGACGGAGATCAGCGCAGGAATGGCAGCATGCCCTTGAGCACGTCGTCACGGCGCACGTAGTGGTGCCACAGCGCGATGGCGGCGTGGCCGAGGATCAGAGCGAACAGCAGGTACTGGCTGATCAGGTGAACCTCCTTGGCGATGCCGCGCACGTCCGAGGACAGCGGCAGCGGACCGATCTCCACCAGCCAGAACAGGCTGAACGGCCGGCTGCCGAACATCAGCCCGGAAATCGGCATCACCAGCAACAGCAGGTAGAGCAGGCCATGACCGACCTTGGCGGCGCGCTGCTGGGCGAGCGACTCCTCAGGCTTCAGCGCCTGGGCCGGCACCTTGCGACCCCGATAGAACAACCGCAGCACGGTCAGCGCCAGCACCGTCACGCCCAGGGACTTGTGCAGGGTGAAGACCTCGCCCCGGCCGCCCAGCAGGCTTTCGAAAACCAGGCCGCTGCCGTAGGGCAAGGCGATGATCAGCAACACCAGCAGCGCGCTGATCCAGTGAAAGCCGATCTGGGTGGCGGTGTAACGCGGCAATTGCATGGGCAATCCTTAATCGTCATGGCGAGCCGGGCATTGTCTCGCTCCGTGCTGACGAGGTGAAGCAAGGCGGCCTTTGCAAGGTGTTTCAGAAGGGAGAAGCGGATAGGACGAGCCCGGTAGCGCCACTTGTGGCGGCGCCGCCGGGGCCGAACGATACACACACTGGGAAAAGCGAACGCTGCGCTCATGGCGCGGCGTCGACCCGCCGGCGCTGCCGGGGGTGCGGGGAAGATAGCCAACGGACCTTTCAGCAACCTGTCGGTCTCAAACAAGAACGACTCGTACCCTCGGCCCAAAACCTGGAGAGGGAGGACCGGTGAAACCCTCGGACCCACGCATCACCGCTGGCCTGGAGGCCCTGCACCGCGACGGCTTTGTCCTGCTGCGCGGTGTGCTCGACGCCGGCCGGATCGCCGAACTGCACGAGGCGATCGACGCCCTGCGTCCCGAGCATTGGGATTACACCGGCCTGGTCGACCACTACAAATGCGTGTTCAACCGTGACCCATTGTGGCTGCCCTATCTGGACCTGCCCGGCGTGATCGAGCTGGCCGAGGCCGCGCTCGGCGCCGATTGCCACATGATCGGCCAGACCGCCTGGCGCTGCCATCCGGGCTTCATCGGCGGCGATCTGCACCAGGACTACCAGGTGATGGAGCTGCCCGAATCCCTGCTGGCTGACCCGGACTTTCGCGTGCCGATGCAGATCCTCACCGCGCACCTGTTCATCGACCGGATCACCGAAGACCTCTGCCCGACCTGCGTGATTCCCGGCAGCCACCGGGCCGGTCGCGCGCCGGCAGGGGGCGAAACCCACTGGCGCGGCCGCGCTGCCGAGCCGGTGCTCTGCGACGCCGGCGACGTGCTGCTGTTTCGCAGCGACCTCTGGCACGCCGGCAGCCGCAACCTAAGCGGCGACCGCATCCGTTACCTGCTGCAGGTGCACTATGGCCAGCGCATGGTGGCGCAGAAGTTTTCACCGTATCTGGAGTGGCGCTTCGACCCCCAGGTGCTCGCCGCCGCCACGCCGCGCCAGCGCCGGCTGCTGGGCGATCACGAACCCTCCGAATACGACTGAAGCGCCCCGTTCGCCACCGGGGCGGGCAATCCACTACAGTTAGCGAACCCGCCCTCAAACGAGTTTCGATGCAATGCTATTAGGAAGCGCAGAACTGTCCATGACCGTGCTGATGACCCCGGATCAGGCCAACTTTTCCGGCAACGTGCACGGCGGAACGCTGCTCAAGTACATGGATGAAGTGGCCTATGCCTGCGCCAGCCGCTACGCCGGCCACTACGTGGTCACGCTGTCGGTCGATCAGGTCAACTTCCGCCAGCCGGTCCACGTCGGCGAGCTGGTGACTTTCCTCGCCTCGGTCAACTACACCGGCAACACTTCGATGGAGGTCGGCATCAAGGTGATCACCGAACACATCCGCGAGAAGACCGTACGCCACACCAACAGCTGCTTCTTCACCATGGTGGCGATGGATGCCAACGGCAAGCCGACCACGGTGCCACCGCTGGAGCCGCAGACGCCCGACCAGAAGCGGCGCTTCGCCCAGGCGCAGCAGCGCCGGCAGATCCGCCAGGAACTCGAAGAGCGCTACCGCGCACTGAAAGACGCCTACTGAGCCGTCGCCGACAGCTGCGACAGGTAAGCCGCCAGCGCGGTGATGTCCTGCTCCGACAGGATGGCCGCGATGGGCAGCATCGGCGAGCCAGCACGGCTCGGGTCCTTGTTGCGAAACCGGGTCAGGGTGCGCCGCAGGTACTCGGCCGGCTGGCCGGCCAGTCGAGGCGCGTTTTCCTGACCCTGGGCATGCGCGCCGTGGCAGGCGATGCAGGTGTTCTTGAACACCGCGGCGCCCTTGAGACTCAGCGCCGGGTCGACTTTCTGGGCCTTGGGTTTGACCGTTTGCTGGCTGAAGTACACGGCGATGTTGACCCGCTCCTCCATCGAAAGGATCTGCGCCAGCTGCGACATCACGTAGTCGCTGCGCTGGCCGTCGGCGAACTTCTCGAACGAACTGAACAGGTAGCGCGGATTCTGACCGGCCAGATTCGGGATATGCTCGCGCTTGCTGTTGCCATCGCTGCCGTGGCAATGGCCGCAGAGCACGATGCGCTCCTGCCCGGCGGTGTAGGCCTGCTGTCGCAGCGTGTCGTCGGCCATCAGGGCGTTGAATCGGGCAGCGGCCTCCTCGTTGGCATGGGCCAGCGAAACCAGGCAGCAGAACAGGGCGAAAAACACGAAGCGCATGGGAAAGATCCTGTCGGTACACGTCCATTTCTTATGGGCGCGACTCTAAGCCCCGCTCCCCGTGCGTACCCTGGCGTAGATCAATAAACCCTGTGATAGCCCCGCCTTAGAGACCGAGCAACGGCCGCAGGCGCTCGGCGCCGAAAGCGCTGCGCAGGAACAGCAGATCGATCCAGAACGTCTGGTGCGCCAGGACGATGAACCAGAACGGCAACTGGAAACTCAGCTTGCGCGTCTTGTGCCGCAGCAGCTGCTGGGCGACCAGCGCACCGGGCCAGCCACCGATGAGTTCGAACAGGTGTAGCCGGCTCTCGGGGGTGCGCCAGCGATCCTTCATCGCGCTGTGCTTGTCGCGCCAATAGAGCAGGAAGGTCACCAGACTGGCCGCGCCATAGATCGACAACGCGACCGGTATCCGCCCCGCCAGCAGCGGCTGCAACCCGCCCCACAGCGGCAGAGCGCAGAGTAGCGTGAAGACGACGAGCTTCATGGGAAGGTAGCGAACGCCAGCGGCCGGCGAGGAGCGCCGCGCCTCCTTGCTTGGCTTGGAGGCGTTGGCGGCCCTGGGCTTTCGCCGGATCGCAGGCTGATCCAGGGCCAGTCCGGCATCCAGACGCATATGCTCGGCGCGCAGCCGACCTTTTTCGTCGCGACCGCCCACGAACAGCACCCGATCACCCACCACCGGACGCCGGTCGCCCCGCACGCTGGAGATATGAACGAACACCTCGGCACCGCCGCTCTGCGGACGGATGAAGCCGAAGCCCTTCTGCTCGTTCCAGGATTTCAAGATTCCGCGCTGTTCCATGTCCTGCTCTGCCCAGGCAAAGACGCGATGCTACCCAAGGGCTACCGCCACGGCCACGGCGCTCCTTGCGGCCCGCGCACAAAAAAGGGCGCCCACTGGCGCCCTTTGATAATGCAGACCTTAAATCAAGCGGTACGCCCGATCAGGGTGCGTTCGGAGCCGCCCTCAGCCAGACGATGTGCGCCAACGCGGTCAGCGCCGTCTTCGGCAACACGACGGTTCAGCGTGCGCTCGGCACCACCTTCGGCCAGACGATTGGCCCCCACGCGGTCAGCGCCATCTTCGGCAACGCGACGGTTCAGCGTGCGCTCGGCACCGCCTTCGGCCAAACGATGAGCACCGACGCGATCGGCGCCGTCTTCGACAATGCGGTGGATGCCGGTGCGTTCGGCGCCACCTTCGGCGACCAGGTCGGTGGCGGCGAAGCTGCTGGCGGCGCCCAGGGCAGCGATGAACAGCGCGGCGATGGTTTCAGTTTTCATGATCGGGTTCCTCGAAGGGTTGGGAAGTGGCTACGGGGTGAATACTGCGCCGCGTGCCCCGCCCCGGTGAAACAGACAAAGCTGATAGCGTTCATTGCCGCAATTGATGGTTGCCCCGAAGCCGCGCCAGGTCCGGCAGCCGGAGACAAAACCCTATACAATCCGCGGCTTTTTCCGCCCCGTTCCGAGGAACCTTGTGAGTACATTGCCGCCCTGCCCCGCCTGCGCATCCGGATACACCTATGAAGATGGCCTGATCCTGGTCTGCCCCGAATGCGCCCATGAGTGGTCGTCCCTGCCCAGCGAAGAGTCCGCCGGCGCAGGCGACAAGGTGATCAAGGACGCGGTGGGCAACCCGCTGCAGGACGGCGACAGCGTGACCGTGATCAAGGACCTCAAGGTCAAGGGCTCCTCGCTGGTGGTCAAGGTCGGGACCAAGGTGAAGAACATCCGCCTGGTCGATGGCGACCACGATATCGATTGCAAGATCGATGGCATCGGCGCGATGAAGCTCAAGTCCGAATTCGTCAAGAAGAGCTGAGCCGAGCGCGGGCCAGCGCCCAAGGACGCCGCAGCGCAGAGTCGATCACGCCCCGGCATGTGGGGCTGCGCTAGAGTCGGCGCCTACGCTCACACCTCAGGAACTCGATATGCGCCACGCCCTCACCTTGCTCGTCAGCCTGTTCGCCCTGGCCGGCTGCGGCGCCGGCGAAACCGCCGCCACCGCCGCGCTCCAGGCCCACCAAGCCAAACAGGCGCAACAACAACTGGCGCAGCTGCAGCAGCAGATCGACGAGGCCAACCGGCAGAGCAACCGCCGCCTGGAAGAGGCGGCACGTACCTCGCAATAACCGCCACACCCGTTAACGCCGGGCACGCCTCGAATGGCGACCGATGGCCCAAACCCGCGATGCGCGGCACGGATCAACACGCTGCAATCAACTTTGCGCGTACCTAGGCGAACTACGGAGCCTCGCTCATCTCCTATGGGTAACCGACCCAACCAGGAGGCTCCATGCTCAAGCCCTTGTTTGCCGTTTGCGCGGCTCTGCTCAGCTCTGCCGCGCTCGCCCAGTCCGCCAAGGTAGATATCGTCAGCCACCTCAACGGCATGGATCTGGTCGTCGAACCAATGGGCGTTCCGCTGAACACGCAGAACGGGCCCGAGCTGGTAGGGGTGCGTGCCGTGAAGGTCACGAACCAGAGCGACCAGATGGCTTCCTGCGAATTCCACATGGCACCGGAAGACCGCACCACCGCGGCCAGCACGCCGACGTTCACGGTCGACCCGAACAGCCAGGTGATCGAGCGCGTCCCTGGTGAATATTCACCGGACCGGCCTTATGCCGAGGTCACCTGCGAGCCGGCAGACGCCTCTTCGACTACCGATTCGATGGATTGAGCGCCAGCACGAACGGCATCCGTACACGCTCGCGCGTCCTCTGCGCGAGCGGGCCGTGACCGCCCAGGCTCAGCGGTAGTGCACGCCGAGCGCTTGCAGCGCGTCCCAGTAGCCGGGGTAGGTCTTGGCCACGCAACCGGGGTCGAGAATCTCGAGCCCGTCGATCTTCAGCGCGGCAAGGGCGAAGCTCATGGCGATACGATGATCGGCGTAGGTTTCGATGCGCGCCGGCAGGTGCTGACCGGCCAGCGACGGGTCCGAGGCGACCAGCAAGTCGTCCCCCTCCTCGATGCCCAAGCCCGGACGGATGCGCGACAGCTCGGTGGCCAGCGCGGCGACGCGGTCGCACTCCTTGACCCTGAGGTTGGCGATGCCGGTAAAGCGCACCGGGGTGCGGTTGAACGCCGCCAGTACGGCGAGCGTCGGGATCGCGTCCTGCATCTGCGAGCCATCGATCACCGCAGGCATCTCCGGGAAAGTGTCGATCACGGCCTTGGCCCGGGCATCGGGCTGGATGAAGGCATCGGCCGGCACGCCCAGGTCGATGGCGCCGCCGGTCAGCGCTTCGACGGCCCATAGATAGGTCGCGGCCGAGGCGTCGGGTTCGATGACGAAATCGCAGGCACGGTAGCCGGTCGGCTGGATGCGCCAGGTGGCGGCATCGAGTTGCTCCACTTCGGCACCGAAGGCACGCATCGCCGCGAGCGTCAGATCGATGTAGCCGCGCGCGCCGATCTCGCTGCCCAGCAGCGCCACTTCGCACGGGCCTTCGGCGCAGGCGGCAGCCATCAGCAGCGCCGAGACATACTGGCTCGACAGCCCACCGTCGATCTCGATGCGCCCGCCGCGCAGGCGACCCGCGCCCTGCACGGTCACCGGTGGGCAGCCGCCGCTGGCCGAGATATCCAACCCCAGGCCGCGTAGCGCCTGCACCAGCGGCTCGATCGGGCGCTTGCGCATGTGCTCGTCGCCATCGAGCACCACCTGCCCCTCGACATTGGCTACCGCCGCGGTCAGAAAGCGCATCGCCGTGCCGGCATTGCCGAGGAACAGCGCCTCCTGCGCAGCGGCCAGGCGCCCGTCGCTGTGCACCACGAAGCTGTCGGCCGTGGGCTCCTCCACCGTCACGCCCATGGCCCGCAACGCCTGCGCCATCCAGTGGGTGTCGGCGCTCTTGAGCGCGCCGCTGAGCCGGCTGGTGCCGCGCGCCAGCGCCGCCAACAGCAGTGCCCGGTTGGTGATGGACTTGGAGCCGGGCAGCGTCAGCCGACCTTGCAGTGGGTGCTGGACCGGAATCGGAGTCAGGGAGGTACGTTGCAGAAAGTCGCTCATGCCAATGCTCGATAGCCTGCTGTCGGCGCAGATGAAAGGACGACGGCGGCCGCGAGGCACGCCGGGGCATGCAGACTATGAAACAACCCGGCCCGCGACAACCGCTGCGGCAAACAAAAAGGCCAGTCTCACGACTGGCCTTCTGCTCACCGCCCTTCTTCAGCCGTTGCTGGGGAAGGCGAACTGCGCCGCCTCGTGGCTCGCGCGCTGCGGCCAGCGCTGGGTGATCGACTTCCGTCGGGTGTAGAAACGCACGCCGTCCGGGCCATAGGCATGCAGGTCGCCGAACAGCGAGCGCTTCCAACCGCCGAAGCTGTGATAGGCGACCGGCACCGGCAGCGGCACGTTGACGCCGACCATGCCCACCTCGATCTCGTCGCAGAACAGCCGCGCCGCCTCGCCGTCGCGGGTGAAGATGCAGGTGCCGTTGCCGTACTCGTGCTCGTTGATCAGCGCCATCGCCTCTTCCAGGCTGGCGACCCGGACGATGCACAGCACCGGGCCGAAGATTTCTTCCTTATAGATGCGCATCTCGGGGGTGACCCGGTCGAACAGGCAGCCGCCGAGGAAGAAGCCGTTCTCGTTGCCGGCCACGCTCAAGCCTCGACCGTCGACCACCAGCTCGGCGCCGGCCTTGACGCCGTCCTCGACGTAGCCGGTGACCTTGTCCAGGTGCGCGCCGGTGACCAGTGGGCCCATGTCCAGGCCGCAGCTCGTGCCGGCGCCGATCTTCAGTGCCTTGATCTGCGGCGCCAGTTTGTTGACCAGCGCATCGGCGATCTGATCGCTCACACAGACCGCCACCGAGATGGCCATGCAGCGCTCGCCGCAGGAGCCGTAGGCCGCACCCATCAGGGCGCTGACCGCGTTGTCCAGATCGGCATCGGGCATCAGCACCGCGTGGTTCTTCGCCCCGCCGAGGGCCTGCACGCGTTTGCCGCGCTTGGCGCCCTCGCTGTAGATGTACTCGGCGATCGGGGTCGAGCCGACGAAACTCAGCGCCTTGACCTCCGGTGCCTCGATCAGCGCGTCGACCGCTTCCTTGTCGCCGTGCACCACGCTGAGCACACCCTTGGGCAGGCCGGCCTGGTGCATTAGCTCGGCGATCAACAGCGTCGAGCTCGGATCACGCTCCGACGGCTTGAGGATGAAGCAGTTGCCGCAGGCGATGGCCAGCGGATACATCCACAGCGGGACCATCGCCGGAAAGTTGAACGGTGTGATGCCGGCGACCACACCGATCGGCTGGAAGTCGCTCCAGCCGTCGATGTCGGGGCCGACGTTGCGGTTGTATTCCCCCTTGAGCAGCTCCGGCGCGCCACAGGCGTACTCGACATTCTCGATGCCACGCTTGAGCTCGCCGCCGGCATCCTCGATCGTCTTGCCATGCTCCTGGCTGATCAGCACGGCAATCTGCTCGGCGTTGTCTTCGAGCAGCTGCTTGAAGCGGAACATCACCTGCGCGCGCTTGGCCGGCGGGGTCGCCCGCCACGCCGGGAAGGCCGCCCTGGCCGCATCGATGGCCTGCTGGATGACCGCGCGATCCGCCAGGGCGACCTTGTGGATGGCCTCTCCGGTGGACGGATTGAACACATCGGCAGTCCGGCCAGCGCCAGCGATACGCTCGCCATTGATCAGGTGGGGGATGGTGCTCATGGTGATTCCCTTGTTCTAGTAGGTGGAGCGAAGATGTGTCGGCTCGCGGCCTGTGTGACGGCGGTACGGGTTGCGGGCGGCGCGCCTGTCCGAGACTAGCACGCCGCCCCGCGCCCCGGCGCCCGCCCGTCAGCGGCGCTCCTCGCGGATGAAGGGCACCCCGAGGGCGCCCGGCTGGTCGGCGCCGGCACGCGCACCCATGGCCACCCAGATCATCACGCCGAGGGTCACGGCATAGGGTGTCATCTGCACGAAATACTGCGGCAGGCGTACGCCGGCGGCGGCCAGTTGCGGAATCAGCGCCTCGATGCAGCCGAACAGCAGCGCACCGGCCAGAGCTTTCCACGGCGCCCAGCGGGCAAAGATGACCAGCGCCACGGCGATCCAGCCGCGCCCGCCGGTCATGTCGGCGATCCACAGTTTGGTGCTGAGCACCGATATGTAGCCGCCGGCCAGGCCGATCAGCGCGGCGCCGGCGAGAATCGCCGCCAGCCGGTAGCCGAGCACGGATATCCCCGCGGCATCCGCCGCCTGCGGATTCTCCCCCACCGCGCGCATCCGCAGGCCCGTGGTGGTGCGGCCGAGAAACCAGACCACGGCGAGGAAGATCAACGGGGTGATGAACACCAGCGGGTTCTGCACGAAGACCTTGCCCACCAGCGGCAACTCGGACAGCGGCCACAGCTCGACCGCGCCCAGGCCCCGGACCGGCTTGTTGGTCCAGTCCAGCAGCGTGCCGAGCAACCCGGTCAGCCCCTGGCAGAAGAACACCAGCGCCAATCCGGCGATCACCTGGTTGATGCGCAGCACCAGCACCATCAGCGCGAACAGCAGAGACACCACCGCCGCCGCGCCCATCGCCAGCAGCAGCGAAACGCCCGGGGCGCCATAGGCCAGCTGCGCGCCGATGCCGGCCAGCGCACCGACCAGCATCAGCCCCTCGGCGCCCAGGGCCAGCACCCCGGCGCGCTCGGTGAGGATCAGCCCCAGCGCTGCCAGGGCGAAGGGCACGGCGAAGTCCGGCGTGTTGCCGAGCCAGTTGGCGATCATGTCCATCAGCTTTCGCCTCCCTGAACGCGGCGGATACGGTGGCGGATGAAGAAATCCGAGGAGGCGATGCAGATCACCAGAATCGCCTGGATCAGCTGCACCATGGAAAACGGGATCTGGTAGAACACCTGCAGGCTGCGCCCGGCGACGAACAGCATCGCCATCAACAGCGCCACCACCAGCGCCGCCACCGGGTTGTTGCGCGCGAGAAACGCGATGAGGATCCCGGAGAACCCGTAGCCCTGGTAGAACGACTGGGTCAGCCGTCCCTCCTGCCCGGCGATGATCATGAAGCCGGCGATCCCGGCCATGGCGCCGGAGAGCAGCACCGTGCCGATGATCATCTTGCGCACCGGCACGCCCACCGCGCCGGCTACCCGCGGGCTGGCATCGACGAAGCGCAGGTACAGCCCTGCGCGGGAAACGCCGAGGAACCACAGCGCCAGCAACGCGACCACCAGCGCCAGGGGCACCGCCGCGCTTATACCGTCGAACAGCTCGGGCAGCCGCTCGAAGGGCTGGAACTGCGGCGAGTACGGAAACGAACTCCTCGGGTCCTTCCAGCTGCCGTAGAGCAGGTGCAGCAAAAAGTTGAGCGCGAGGTAGTTGAGCATCAGCGTGGAGATGATCTCGTTGACCGAAAGGCGCAGCTTGAGCAGCACCGGCGCCAGCGCCCAGGCGAGGCCGCAGAGCATCGCCACGACCAGCATCAGCGGCAGGCGCAGCGCCTCGGGGCCGATCTGGAACAGCGAGACGGCCGTCGCCCCGATGGCGCCCCAGATCATCTGGCCCTCCAGCCCCAGATTCCAGAACCGGGCGCGAAACGCCACGCAACCGGCCAGCCCGACGAGGATCATCGGCGCGGCCTGGAACAGCACGGCCTTCAGGCTCTGGGCATCGAACACCGTCATGACGACGAACTCATTGAGCAGCTCGCCGGCAGGCACCCCGGCCGCGATCAGGATAACCGCCGAGATGCCCAGGCCCAGCAGCAGCGCCAGCCCGAGAATCAGCACCTGCCAAGACCACGCCAGCTGCTGGCGGACCTCCAGGGCATAGCGCCGGGCGAGCAAGGGCAGCTTCGCCGCCGGCCGGGCCTGTTCGAGAATCACGGGGCGTACCTGTTCATTCATGGTTCATCTCATTCATGGCTGCACCGGCGTGGCCGACCATCGCCTTGCCGATGGCCTGGCGATCGGCGGGACGCTCGAACTCGGCCACGATCCGCCCGGAATTCATCACGCCGATGCGGTCGGCGAGCGCCAACACTTCATCGAGGTCTTCGCTGATCACCAGCACCGCCGCGCCGGCATCACGGGCGGCACGCAGCCGCGCATGCACCGCGGCGCTGGCGCGCACGTCCAGCCCTCGACTGGGGCTGTGCACCAGCACCAATTGCGGGTCACGGGAGAACTCGCGGGCGATCACCAGCTTCTGCGCGTTGCCGCCGGAGAGCAGCGCGGCCTTCTGTTTCAGCGAGCGCACGCCCTGCACGTCGAAGCCAACAACGGCCTCGGCGGCTTCCCTTTCCAGGCGCTTGCGCCGCAGGTTGAAGAACGAACCGTAACGCCCGCTGTGGATCTGCCCGACGCCGAAGTTCTCCGCCACCGAGAGTTCGCCGGCCAGCGCGGTGCCATAGCGATCGGCCGGAATCGCGGCGATGCGCAACTCACGGCGTTGCTCGCTGCTGGCCCGACGCAGGTCGCCGAAACCGGCCAGTTCGAGTTCGCCTTCGCAGGGCTCGGGCAGGCCCATCAGCACATTGGCCAGTTCGCTCTGGCCGTTGCCGCCGACGCCCGCGATGCCGTAGATCTCGCCGGCGCGCAGGCTCAGCGTCACGCCGTTGAGCGCACCATGCCCGCCGCCGCGCGAGCGCAGGTCGCGCACCTGCAGGCGCACCTCGCCGGGCGTGGCCGGCTGGTACTCGCTGGCCGGCGCCGATTCGCCCACCGTCAGGCGTACCAGCTCGGGCACCGAGACGCTCTGCGGATCGAGGGTCTGGATCGTTCGCCCGCCGCGCATCACCGTGACACGGTCGGCGAAGCGCTTCACGTCACTCATCTTGTGGGTGACCAGCACCACCGCCGCGCCCTGCCGGGCGAAGGCGCGCACCGTTTCGAGCAGGCGCTCGGCCTCCTGATCGGTGAGCACCGCGGTGGGCTCGTCGAGGATCAGGATGCGCGCGCCGGCCAGCAGCACCTTGAGGATCTCCACCCGCTGCTGCTCGGCCACCGAAAGGCTGTCGGTCGACTGCCCCGGGTCGATGGCAAAGCCCAACTGCGCGGCCTTCGCGCGGATCTGCGCCTCCAGCGCGCGCAGGCGCTGGCGGTGGCTGCCGGTGAAGGTGCTGTTGCCGGGCTGCTCGGGAAGGCCGAGCAGGATGTTCTCGGCCACGGTGAACGGCTTCACCAGTTTGAAATGCTGGTGGACCATGCCGATGCGATAGCGGCTGGCGTCGCGCGGGCCGCTCAAGCGCACCGGGTTGTCGTCGATCAGCAGCGAGCCGCTCTCCGGTGCGTAGAGGCCAGCGGCGATGTTCATCAACGACGACTTGCCCGCACCGTTCTCGCCGAGCAACGCGTGCACCTCGCCCCAGCGGGCGGTGAAATCCGCATGGGACAGGGCCATGAAGCCGTCGAACGACTTGCTGATGCCGCTGAGCTGGAGGGCGTTTTGCGCACTCATTGCTGCGTCGTCACACCTTTGACGAACCAGTCCATCTGCCACAGCGCGGAGTCGGCCATCACCTCGCCCTCGGCGATGCGCTCGGCGCCTTCACGGTCTGCCATGGGGCCGGCATAGATCTTCTTCTCGCCTTTGATCAGTTCCTCGCGGGCCGCCATGATCTTCGCCTTGTTCTCTTCGGAGACCGCCGGGCCGCAGCAAGCCGCGTCGGTGCCGCCTTCGGCCATGGACAGCAGCGCGCCATGCTCAGGCGGTGTCCAGTTGCCAGCGCTGATCTTTTTCAGCTCCGGGGCGAGGAATTTGTCCCATACCCAGACCGAGGAACAGACCGTGGCGTCCGGGGCGAATTCGCTCATGTCGCGGTGGTGGCCGGTGCCGTGCACGCCACGCTCCTGGGCGACGATCTGCGGCGTCGGGCTGTCGACGTGCTGGCCGATGACGTCGGCGCCGGAATCGATCAGCGCCATGGCGGCGGCGCGTTCCTTGACCGGATCGTTCCAGGCGCCGGTGTAGACCACCGTGACGGTGGCGTCCGGGTTGATCTGCTGCGCGCCGAGGGCAAAGGCATTGACCGTCCAGTTCACTTGGCCGAAGGGGTTGGCCGCGACGAAGCCGAGCTTGCCGGTCTTGGAGGCCGCGCCGGCGGCCATGCCGCACAGGTACTGGCTCTCGTAGGTGCGCCCGTAGAAGGATTCAAGATTCGCGCTGTTGGTGGTGCCCGAGCCGTTGAGGAAGGCCACGTTCGGGTACTTGTCGGCCAGCTCCTTGAAGGTGTCCGAATAGCCGAAGGCGGTGCCGACGATGACATTGGCGCCGCGCTGGATCAGCCGATCCACCGCCGGGCGGATCGAGGAGGCGTTCTCCGGCACGCTCTCGACGTACTGGATCTTCGTATCGAGCTCGGCTTCGAGCTTCTGCCGCGCCTCGTCGAACGCCTGGGTCCAGCCGCCGTCGTTGCGTGGGCTGATGTAGAGCATGGCGATCTTCGCCGGCTTGTCGAGGGTCAGGCCCTCCTGCGCCCCTGCCGTCCCCGCCGCGCCCGCAAGGCCAAGCGCTACCGCCGCACACAAGGTCCGTTTCATGAACTGATTCAGCATTGTCGTTTTCCTGAAGTTGGCTATCGGAAGGCAGTGCAGGTCAAAGCATGTAATTGATGCGAAACACGTTCTTTTCCGGGTCCAGCAGAACGGCCTGATACCAGTTGTAATAGGTCAGGTACGGCGCCTTGATCAGGGTCGCCCCCAGGTCGCGGGCGATGGGCACCAGGCGGTCCACCTCCTGCTGCGCCTCGACATCGATGTTGAGCAGGAATTTGCAGCCGCGGGTGTCGGCGTGTTCCTCCAGGTGCAGCAAGTCGTAGGCCTCCAGCGCGTTGAAGCCGATGCAGGACTTGCCGGTGTCGAGCCCGCGAAAGATCGGCGAGGCGATCTCAGGAATGTTCCGGAAGCCGAACAGCTCGCGGTAGAAGCCGCTCAGGGCCTCGATGTCCCTGGCGAAGACGTTGACGTAGGAGAGCGTGTTCATGCGACCTCCAGGCCTTTGCCGAAGGTGGTCTGCTTGACGAACTTGGAGAGCAGGTTGTCGCCGGAGGTGACCGGCGCATGGCGCGGCGGATTGGCGGCGCTGCAACAGCCGGGCAGGCACTCGATCACTGCGTCGTAATTGGGCTGGTGGAAGAACACCAGCGACTGGCGGCCATTATCGGTGGGGCTGTTCTGCGGCGGGTTCACCACGCGATGCAGCGTGGAAATCCACTGGTCGTTGGTCCACTGCATCATTAGGTCACCGATGTTCACCGCGAAGCCGCCTTCCACGTAGGGCACGTCCACCCACTCGCCCTGGCGGTTGCGCGCCTGCAGCCCGCCCAGGGCATTGTCTGGCTTGACGATGGTCAGGCTGCCGTAATCGGTATGGGCGCTGGCGCGCATCTGGCCGGGCTCGACCTCCCCCTTCACGTCCGGGTAGCTCAGGCTGCGAAACATGCTGATGTGCTTGTCGATCTTGTCGTCGAAGAAGGTCTCCGGCAGCGCCAACGCCAGCGCGAAGAGGCGCATCAGCGACTGCGACAGCTCGCTCATCGCCTCGAAGTACTCGCGATAGGCCTGCTCGAAACCCTCGATGCCGGTGGGCCAGACATTCGGTGCGAAGTGCGGCCCGGCGGCGGCGCAGTGGTAATAGTCCTCGTGCGGCACGTCGCTCGGGCCGATGGAGAAGGACTCCTTCAGATCACCCGGCGAGGCTTCTTCCAGCGAATACGACAGACTCTCCTCGGCGACGGCACTGTAGCCACGCACCATTTCCGGGCTGGGCCGATCGACCTTGCGCTTTTCCGGCAACGGCAACGCGAAGAACTGCCGCGTGAGACGCGACACGCGCTCGATGAGCTCGGTGGGGATCTGGTGGTTGGTGATGACCAGAAAGCCAATGTCTCGACAGGCCTGGTCGACGGCCTTGGCCACCTGCTGCTTGCCTTCCGGCGTACCGGCGAAATACGGCGCCAGGTCGATGATAGGGACGTATTGCAGAGTCATGGTGAAGCACTCCTCTGAACGCAAGGCGGATTGCTCGAGCGCGTCGCACAGGGGCGCAAGCGCTTCTCGAAAGTCGAGCCCCACGGGCCCGGCCGCCCCGTTTGCACGCCGGGCCGACAGCGGAGGAAAGAGCAGAAAGCGTGCCACCCAAACGATCCGCTTTCGGATCAACGACTTACAGAATCCGAGCGGAAACGGTGGATCGTTTGGTCTGAATCAGAGCACTTGGTTTGTGCAGCAGGGCACTAGAAGCGGGCGTGAGGTGGAGTGCTGACCTTTAAGGTAGCGATGCGCCTGACGGGATCGGCCGCAACGAACCACAAGGCGGCCAGCGACTGATTTGCCTGGTAGAAGCACCACGGCGTGAGACAGCGGTGAAGGAAGATAGGTGGTTACGCCCGGAGTCATCTTGAGCGCCCGTCAACATTGAGCAAAACGCGCGGCGCTTGATTCACGCCCAATGGACACACTCCGTAACGATCACGTAGTGTTCGAACCTATCTGCTCGCGCTGACCGAGCAAACACGGCGTCCCATCCGTGGCGTATAACTCCCTTATACTTCCACCCTCCCCCGGAAACGCCCACCCTAGGCAAGGAGAGCCTCGATGACACGGAATGTTATGCACCAATCCCGTCCAGCGTCTTATACACCACTTGGTGTCTAATTATAGTTAGGGCTAAAACATGAATGCACCGAGTGGGGTTAGTCGCCGTCTCCAGCAATGTATTGAGCGTCTAGAGTCTCAAGACTGCGAGGGAGCCCTGGTGAATTTATTCCCCGCCATAGATAAAACGGCCAAGAAACGTCGTCCCAAAGAGGGCGTCGGGAAACGTATAAAGACTTTTCTTCAAGATGAAGAGGTGTTAATTACAGCCGTAGCAACGGGCAATGTCTTTAAGGGTTGCAGCTTTGACGGAATGTCGTTTCACGATGCCCTATACAATTTTGGCCGCACCCCAATCGCTCACGAGGGGGAGTTAGACCCACGATTGTCCTTCAATATGGAAGGTGGGCTACAGATAGGAAAGGATCACTGGAACCTTCCTATTAGCTACATCGTAGGCATGTCTCTGGCAGTAATCATTGCTCCAGAAAACTTCGGCGAACGTACCGCTGAGGGTTTAGCTATAACAGTGTTCGGCAAGCAATTCGCTCTGAACGATATCTGGGGTCGTCCTGAACCTGTTCGCGGCCACATATGCACGCGATTTCGTGACCCACACCTTTTTGCGTAAAAGCCTAACAACTGGTATATGGACTCTCCCCACAAGCAGTGAGGAATAGCTTTTCGATCCTGTCGTCAGCGCGGTTGCATTCGTATATCCGGCCTGTGCTGGGCACTGCCCTGGCCATTCTGTAGTTCGCGCAGCAGGGG
>NZ_JAAMRF010000012.1 GCF_013522725.1 Stutzerimonas azotifigens | reverse complement strand
CCAGCCTCGGCTTCGCGTAGAAAGCCAATGATTTGCTCTTCAGTGAAACGCTTCTTCATGTCCAATCTCCTGGTTACTGGGATTGGACTCTAAAGCTGAGCGCTACTCAAATCAGGGGAGACGTCGGATGCAGCCCGTGCTTATCCATTAAGTCAACCCCTAGACACCGATGTGTGAAGGTATCACCAGGGAGAGGTAGAAATACCGGGTCTAACAGACATGAATCGCATCCGCGGCGTGACCTAGGGCCAACGGGCTCATCGGCATTGGCTGCCCAGCTAACAGCAGATGTCGGCTCCTTAACAAGCCTCGACCAGCACCGAACCTGCCACTACGCCATAGATTTATGGCTGCAGGTAGTGAATCGGCCCAGCTTTTGAGACACACGATGTCCACATTTTGCCGGGATTTCTAAGTTGGACTACCCCCGCTCCGGTAGACATCCCCGGCCAGTCGACGAGCTTCAGCATTGGTTCGACAGGCAAAGCGGCTGAATTCACAGTCCACCCGCCAGCCGCGCATCGAGCAAGGATGATGGCCGGGCGGCTAAGGTACGCTGGCTCGGTGAGCTCAGAGAGTTCCTGTCGTAGGGTCTTCTCCAGGGTGACGGTTGCCACTTCGTTCTGGTCGTTGGCTTCTGTTGCGTCCTGCACCTCGTTTTCCACGAGCTGAACTTCATCCAAGCCGTATTCATCATCCGGATAGCTGCAGAAGATGCAGAGCACCTTGATGGCGCCGACTTGATCGTAGGCGGCCACGATGTCGTTGTCTCCTACTTGGTAGGCCTTGAGGGTTTCGATGGTCATGGTGATACCTCGCCGGGTGGCGTTAGATTTTCGTTTGGAGTATCAATGCAGACCCATATGGTCCGTGTTTCGAGGAGAGCTCAGTGGTAGGAATTACTCAGCTGGCCCAGTACCAAGAAGCCTATAAAGTTGCTTTGTCTTTGCATCGGCAGATGGAAGGCCTAGATGCTCCCGCCCTGCTGGTAATCTTTCGCCAGTTTGAGAACCTGATCGTTCCCCTGGTGACGGAGGTCGATGAGGGGTGGGCTCATTGCGGCTCGCTTGGCAGGCACATGACATTCCTGAGGCGCTACCTCGAACAGGGCAATAAGGCTTACTGTGCAAGCGATGCGTTCGATATAGTTTTTCATGACATGCCTGCCTTGGCTGATTACCTTTTTCAGGCGGCAGCCCGTCCTCACCACCTTGATGAGAGGCTTGCGGAGGCGACCTCCCGGCTATTTGAAATCGAAGACTATGGTTCTGTCATAAGGGCAACTTTTCCTGTCCTTTCCTCCCGCATTAGAAGGCTATTTGGGGTTGACCCTGGTAGCGATGGTGAGAATTTGGTCAATGAAGTTTTTGCCAGAAGTGGGGGCACTAACCCGGTTGTGCTTCCTGCGGAAGTTAAAACAGCCTATCGAAATCTGCTTGCTGGCTTCTATGCGATTTTTCGCAATAGGCTGAATCATGAAGATTTCCGGCCAAGTTTCACCCAGGCTCGCGGGGTGGTTGAAATGGCAAACTCTTTAATCAAAGACTTAGAGGCGGTTGCCGAAGAGTCTCTGCAAGCCAACTCGCAAGAGCTATAGGTAAGAGTTTCCTAACTGGCCATCGCATTGAGCAAGGAAGCTAGCCGGGCAGTTGGTGTGTCAGGTGCTAGGCTTATGTGCTCCAAGCCAGGTAAGCGAGGTGGCACATGACTACTCGAGCGAGCGGGACGTTCACCGTCAAGGAAACCGGAGACGGGAGGCCGTATATCGTGTTTGAGCCGGACACTGCTGAACCAGGTTTCCCCAAAGGCCAACTCGGTATCGAACTGGGACACGGGACCGATATCGAAGAGGCCCAAGAAATTGCCAAGTATCTTCGCCAGAAAGTTAGGGGAGTTTCATTCACATCTTGACAGCCTGGCCGCTGGCCGAGCGAGGCTGTCAATAGGTGGTCCTAGCGAATCTCTCGTAATGCTTAAAGATTCAATACTGAGCACCGCCCTCGGCTGCCGGCATGTGGGCGCAGAATGTCGGCGAACTCACTCTGAAGAGGTTCTTGCCATGACTGACTGCCTGATCTGTGGTGCCAATGCCAGAAAGATTGAATCCGGCCTGGACGGCGAAGAACTGAATTGCCCGGACTGCGGACATTACGGGGTATCCGGGACTTTCTTAGCCACGAAACGAGACCGGCGATTTGACATTAATCAAACCCGCATGTGGCTGGAGCGGCATAGGCATGCACGTCCAGGCAACCTGCCGGTGATTAGTGATCTATCCGCTTTATGGGCGATCTGAGCCTGAGGTTTCCCCTAAAAAGAACAATCAGGGACACGATATTGATGATGCTGAGCGTCCGCATCGGGTCGACTTCTGCCGGTCGCGACAGGCCGGAGTCGGCCAGAAGCGGCCGGTGGGAACTGACAAAAATATCTTCAACCATCGCGCTGCCTGAAGAACCGCAGCCTGATATATTTGTGCGAGGCTACGTCAGCACTTCGCGAAGGTAAAAATGGACGCTAATTTTTCGCTACTCGAAAACTGGAAGGTACTCACGGGCATTGGGATCTTCTTCGTGGTTTGTGTCTTTTTTACTGTGAACTTTGTTCGGAACAGCGTGAAAAAGACGAAGCGCATTGAGGTTACGGCCAATGACGGATCGGCAGCCTCTGGTGGTGACATGAACGGAACGATCAACATCAACAACACCACAAACACTAAGAACTAATTCTCATTGACGAACGGACGCGCAAATGAAAGAGAAAGCGGCGCCAGACGCTGAGGTCACTCATGTGCATGCTGAGGGCGGAAGCGTAGCGGTCGGAGGGGGGTTGTATGGCACCGTCAACATTAATACCCCTGACGCAATAGAAGCTGCCCTTCTCTCCGCGCTACAAAAGCACCAAGCCCAGGGCGTTAGCGCGGCCCAGATCGATATAGCGAGGGAGTGGCAAAACGAACTCGACAAGCTGATTGATAGCTTTAAAGAAAAAGTCGAGTCTGGGCAAGCAAACACTGCATTAGGCTTACTTAAAGACCTTCTAGATCGCCAAGCGTCTAAGCTTTCATCGCTACAGGTCTTCCGTATAAAAGCAAATATTGCTGTTTGCCTATATCAGCTTGGAAGGTCAAGCGAAGCGGCCGTCACGTTGCACGAGGCTTGCAGCTTTGCACCAGACGAGCCTAAAGCCAAGGCTAACAAAGTCTTAGCCTATATGTTTGACGGTAAAATTGATGAAGCCTACCAGTATTCCGTAGAGCAACTAAAGCTAGACCCGTCCAACGAATGGCTCGCGGCAAATGGACTCCAAGCCGCTCGAATGTGCTCAGATGATGAGGGTATTTACGATCTTATTGGTGAGGGGGTAAAGCAAACAGAGTCTGTCCAGGCCGCCTATCTTGACGGGCTAGCGGTCAAAAGGATAGGGAACTGGTTGGAGCTTGCGAAAGAGGCTCACTTAAAATTCCCTGACAACAAGACCATCAGCGGAATTGTTGCTGCTGCCGAGCTAGAAGCTGTTGTCGCTGAGCACAATCTTAATGGGAAGTGCAAATTCCCAGTATCAAACCCTGATAGCGTCAATAGAGCAAAAGAGCACCTTGAAAAGAACTGGGCCGAGTTTAGAGAAAGCGAGCATTCTCTAGGGGTTATGCAAGAGGCAGACGCGTGCAATCTCTTGTTGTGCTACGCGCTAGTTGCAGATACAGAGCATCTAAAGCAGTTTAGTATAGAGTTACTTGCTAACTATCCTGAGAACCCTAGATTTGCTGAGCTGGCGGTTCAGATTTCTCTGGACTTCAAACTGTCAGACCTGTTCGATAAAGCAATCAGCCTGCTTGAAAACGAGCAAGAGCGCCGCAGGTATACCTTTGTAAAAAATATTCATGATAGAAACTGGTCTGAGTTAGCAAAAATGCAAAGCTACTCGATAGATCGGTTTGATCCAGAGGTAAGATCTGCCGCAAAAGTTGCAGCTTTCATTGCTCAAGCAAAGCAGGGGCAGGCCCATGGAAAGGAGCGGCTTGAAAAGCTTATCTCAGAAGAGCAGCTTTCGGGTCGCGGAAGGTATACACTATTCGAGCTGGCGCTTGGCTCTAATGTAAGCGCAATAATGCAAATCGCATATGAGTACGGCGTTTCTCAGATAACACCCGAGAATGATTTGTCTGAGATCATATCATTCTGCCGAATTGCAAGAAGCTTCTCTGACTGGAAAATTATAGTTCGACTGCTAAAGGGCATAGCCAATCCTTTAGAGAACTCAGAAGAAACTAGGCTTCTGTGCTTAGGGTATATCAACGATTATCCTGTAAGAAAGGATGCAGTACATTTTTTTGATCGCATCATTGCTGGCGGTCTAGCAAGTATCTTTTTAACATTAATGGTCGGCCTCTTTGGCTATAAACACCATGATTTTGCGCTTGCTAAAGCACAGCTTAATTCCTACCTGAGCAAAGGCGGTCGCGATGCGACAGCGTATCTAATTCTTTCCGACATTTGCCGCTTAGAGAATGACGATAATTCGTTGCAGGAACTCTTAAATGGTTATGAGGCAGAAGAGTTAGAGGGTAGTCCTGAGCAAATAATGCACGTAGCAAAACTACTTACTTTGCATGGCGATGCACAAAAAGGCTTAGCGCTTGGGTATAAAATTTTCGTTGAAAATCCCAAGTCTGCCGAGATATGGTTAGGCTACTCGCATATATTTCTTTTTTCAGGGAAGAGAATAGACATACAAGCGATTGATGATATTTCAGCAGGAGTTTATTTTACACTTACATCCTCCGAAGGAGTTAAAATCGAAAGGCTTGTCGAAGATGACATCGATAGCCAGTTTCTACTAGCGCCGGACAATGTGGATCAATATGTAAAGAAAGTGTACGGCCTAAAGACCGGCGACTCCTTCACGCAACAAAAAATGCAAGGCGATGTAACGTGGACTGTTACGGAAATCAAGCATAAATTTCTTAGGGCCTTTCATTACGTACTTGAAAGGTATGAAACAGAGTTTCCAGATTCTGGCGGGCTTTGGGCTGTAAAGATAGAAAAAGATAATGTCCAGCCAATGCTAGATATTATCAAAAAGAACTCCGAGCATGATGAAAATGTCATTTCCGAGTTCTGCGAGAAACATATTCCAATAAGTGCGATGGCGGCAATTTGGGAGAAAAACCCAATTAAGATTGCCGATATGATTCGGACGTACAAAGGCGAGATTGCCACATGCTCGGGCACGCTAGAGGAGCGTTCGCAAGCTTACGCAATTATTAATGATCACGCTAAAAACGGAATCGTTCTAGATACTTATACCGCTTGGGTTGCATCGTCTCCCAATATCTTTATCGCTCTTAAGAAATCGTACCAAAAAATAATGGTGTCTCGCACCACAATCATTGAGTTGATGCACTTGTGCGACGAGATAAGGGCGTCATTTGGCTCTGAATTGTCTATTAGCTGGCTGAATGGACAGTTTCAGAAAACCATCTCGTCTCAATCAGAAAAAGAGCAGCTTGTAAATGAAATCAGCGAGCGCATCCGTTCACTAGAAGAAAATTTTGAAGTAGTGCAGTATGACTATCCGTCCACCCAGGACGAGATAACGGAGCAAATTCTAGAAAATTTCGGCCCAAATCTGTTGGCGCCATATTTTATTGCATTAAATGGAAACGCGATTTTCGTTTCAGATGACGGCTACTCGCGCGAGTTCGCCAAAGGCCTACTTAACTTGAACTCAGCAGTTTGGCTACAGACACTGCTTGATGTCGCTCTATCCAAATCGAACATAAACCTGGTTGAATATAGCGAGTGCCTGTTTGACTTGGCTAGATATCGTCACAGCCACATAGCTCTAACTGTGGCTGCCCTGAATACAGTCTATGAGCAAGATAACCCAGATCTGCTGAAATTCTCCATAATCTCGAGGTATATTGGCGTACATAATGCCGATATCAAAAGTCATTTTGGATTGGTTAAGAATTTCATAGGGCTAAGATGGATATTAGAAGTGTCTAATCCGGATAACTCCTTGGCCTTAGAATACCTCTTGCGGTCTCATAGCAGAGAGCATCCAGATCACAAGGCAATGAAGGCGACTAGCATCCTAATTCAGAACTTAATTCGGGTTCCCGGTGGTGTTTCGCTACTCAATGCGATTGCACAGATACCAGCATTAAGGCTGTCCACTTATATCGAAGACTGGGCTAGAGGTCACTTCCTGCCTGTTAGCGATTAGCTTTCCGCTACCTCATGAGGTCAATCTAAAGCGAAGGAGAAATTGGCATATAGCCATTTTGCTCAGGCGTTTTTGAAATGAATAGGGCCTGCCTCACTAGAGACCTCAAAGCCTTATAGTGAGTACCACTTAGCTTGGTACGGATCAGTCCGCTTTTGGCCGGAAGCTGCCAGGCATCGGCGTCCGCTTCCGGCCAGAAGCGGACAGTTACGCAGGATTATCAGGCCCTATTTAAAGCTTGAAGGCCTCTATAGAAATAGGGGCGATTCATCAACTGCATAGTGACCATACGCTACAGTGCGGCTAAAAGGACCTAGCGAGTTTTCATGAGCAAACACACCGTACATTCGTCCTATCGCGAAAAACTGTTAGAGCACCTGTTTGTTAGTGAGCTGCTCAAGCGCTCGTGGTGTCTCGATCGTTGCGACCTGGAGGTGGCCAAGCCTGAGGTCGACAATGCTGGCTACGACATCATCCTTGAGGCTCATGGCCACACCCGGCACGTGCAGCTCAAAGCCTCCTTTCAGGGCTCCAGCACCCCTAAGCAAAAGGTCAACTTACGCTTGGCCGAAAAGCCTTCTGGCTGCGTCGTGTGGATCTACTTTGAGGAGGAAACCCTAGCCCTGGGGCCTTACCTATACTTCGGTGGTGAGCCTGGCCAACCCCTGCCCTCCCTCGCGGGCACCAAGGTAGCCAAACACACCAAAGCCGAGCACACCGGGAAGAAAGCAGAGCGTCCAAACATTCGCGAACTCAACCGCGGGGAATTCACCGCTTTTGACAGCCTGGAAGGCATCTACACCGCCCTATTCGGTGCAGCACCGGCACCGCTCTAACCGGACTTTCGGCGTGATACTCAAAAACAGTTTCATGGGCGCCAGCCTGACGTTTTCCCCTAGGTTCACCGCTTACGTTTCGGACAGCGAACTGGAACTTACCCTTGGCGACCAGCGCTATTCGTGGGTCCTAATCGACATTGGGGTTATCGAGCTTGAACTCGGCCTAGTCTGGGCCCGGCTCCGCATCAAGGCACTCGACGGACAAACCATCAAGCTAGATGGCATCGACAAGACCGAGGGCAAGCGCTGGCACACTGCCTTTGAGGGTCTACTCCATAAACAGGTCGCCGAAGCAGGCAAGCAGGCTCTGGCACAGCACAGCTCATGGGCTTCGCAGATCCTTAAAAAGCTGCCAAACACCTGGCATCCATCCTGGCTGGGGCATCACCTGGTCAAGGCCAGCCCGCCGCCGGTCCTGTCATGCGGTCTATCAGCTGACGCTATCGCTACACACCCTTCACTAAGAGCTGCAGCTGCGGCGTATCCGAAAATTCTGCCGGATCTACCGCCCGTGCCGGCTGAAGCAATTAGCGTAGCTCTGAAGCGCCTCAACGAGTCCTTGTTTGAGCAGCACAAGGGTATGCCGCTGTTCGACACTCTGGAGTCGACCCCGCTGACCGAGGAGCAACGCCGAGCGGTCATCTGTTTCGACTCGAAAGTGCTTCTGATTGCAGCTGCAGGTTCAGGTAAGACCGCCACCATGGTGGCCAAAGTCGCCTATGCGCTCGCCATGGGCATTGTTAAGCCGAACGAGATCCTGATGCTGGCCTTCAACGCCGACGCGGCAGAGGAGCTGCAGCAGCGCCTGGATAAGCGACTGACCAACTTACCCGATGCAGACCAGATCGCTTGCCGGACCTTCCATGGATTCGGCCTTTCGGTGATTGGTGAGGCTACGGGCTCAAAACCCCGGCCGGCAGCCTGGCTCGAGGGCGGCCAGGATGTGGCAAAAGTACTTTCGATCATGGAGGAGCTCAGCAACTCGGACCCGGTATTCCGGACGAACCTGATGCTGGTGCGTACCGTGTTCTCGCAGCCGATCGGCAATATGCCCGGCACCAGCACCACCGAGGAACTCGAAAAGGACCTGGTGACCTCCCGGGGCGAGTTGGTTAAAAGCCGTGAGGAGCAGCTCATCGCGGATTGGTTGTTCTTTCACGGGGTGGACTACAAGTACGAAGCGCCCTACCCGCACAGGACTGCTGACGCCGAGCACAGCCAGTACCATCCCGACTTCTACTACCCAGAGGTGGATCTGTTCCACGAGCACTTTGCGCTAAATGCTCAGGGCGAGCCGCCGAAGGAGTTCAAAGGCTACGCAGAGGGCGTCGTATGGAAGCGTGCGCTTCACCAGCAGCACGAGACCGCCCTGTTCGAAACCACCAGTCATACCCTGCGCTCAGGCGAAGGGCTGCCAGCATTGAAAGAGGCCCTGGAAAGCCGTGGGCTCAAACTAAAACCCGACTCCAACCGCATTCCTACCGGACGCCCCGCCCTTGAGACTGACGTGCTGGCGCGGATCATTCGGAACCTGATGCAGCACGCCAAAGGTAACCAGCTCTCGCCTGAAGAACTCAGCCAACGGGCATCTAGGCTCGATCCTATTCGAGGCCCCCTCATCATCGATCTGTACGCCAAGGTTTTGCAGCGCTGGCAGGATGAGCTCAAGGCCACCGGTACAGTCGACTTCGACGACATGATCAACCTGGCCATCGAGCATGCCGAGTCAGGCCGGTACCGGTCACCGTACAAGCTGGTCATTGCGGACGAGTACCAGGACGCCTCGGCCGCCCGCGCACGCATCCTGAAGGCCATCACCGCTCGCCCCGACACCTTCCTCACTGCTGTTGGTGACGACGCGCAAAGCATTAACCGCTTCGCCGGTGCCGACATCAGCGTTATGCGTAACTTCCTGGTGTTCTATGGCTCTGGGACGATTCTTCAGCTGACCCTGACTTTTCGCTGTCCGGATCAGATTTGCAAAGTCTCCAGCGAGTTTGTGCAGGAAAACCCCAAGCAGATCCCCAAAGAGGTGCGAACCAGATCATCGGTGCAGGGCAAGGCTATCCAGTGTTTTGCCGCCAAGCATGAGCGCGAGCTCGGCTCACTGGTGAAGGACCGTCTAACCAAGATCGTGATGAAGCTACGTGCCGTGTGGGACCAGCCGCGCAAACCATCCATCATGCTGCTGGGTCGGTACCGGAGTGACCGCCCGCATAACATGAATGACCTCAAACAGATTTGTGGCCCCGATATCGACCTCTACTTCACAACGGTGCACAGCAGTAAGGGCACAGAGGCCGACTACGTGCTGATGCTCAATGTCGTGGGTGGCCGCAAGGGCTTCCCTAGCCAGATTGAAGATGATCCGGTTCTTCAATGCGCCATGCCAGAACCCGAAGACTTCCCCTTTGCCGAGGAAAGGCGCCTGTTCTACGTGGCGCTCACCAGGGCCCGCCGCGGCGTGTTCATCTTCACGGTCTCCGGCCGGCGCTCGGCCTTTGTCACTGAGCTGGCCAACAAAGGTCATATCAACATTGTCGACAAGGATGGCCAGGCGGTTTCGTCCCAGGCCTGTCCGTCCTGCGGAAAAGGGTTTCGTACGCAACGGACTGGAAAGTACGGAGATTTTATAGGTTGCTCGGAATACCCACGGTGCAATTGGAAGGCCAAATAACTCAAGTCCAGAGGCTGGCATCAGCGACTATTCATGTTCACAAATATCATCACCCCGACCCGCAATAGGCACATAGTCGCTTCTTCAGCGGCCAATACAGTTCGGCTGGGCTATAAAGACTCCCAGGTTGGCGTCCAGAGCCAAGCAACAATTTGATCTACACGAGGAAGGAACCACATGGCCCTTAGTGACTATTGGAAGGGACCTGAGCACCGGAGGCGGGCCGATGATCTTGACCTGCAACTGACTGACCTTCAGGCGCGCTATCAGCAACTTCAGGCACTCACCAGGCAGATCGGCGCCATGGAAGTCGTAGAGGTCAAAAATCTGATCGCTCAGGAGAAAAGAAAGCTGGCGGCCGTGCACCAGGAGGTTCAGCGAGCTGAGCAAGATGCAGCTGCGCTCGCGCAACGCTCCTCTGACTTGCAGAGGGAGATCCTCGTCTGGGAAGAGACACTGCTTCTTGAAAGCTTTGCGCTCTACGAGCCCAAGTTCAAGTTGAACTCCAGCCATGAGTACAAAGCCCGACTGGTCGGGGTTCGCGAGCAGCAGAAAGCCTTAATCAAAAGTGGAACGGCAGCGAGTGGAAACACTAACTGGGAGGTGAATGGGAGCAAGGTAGAAGGTCGGAAGCTGGTCAACGACATGATCAAGTTGGTGCTCCGATCATTCAACAATGAAGCTGACTACTGCGTCGACAATGTAAAATTCGACAACGTAGAGCTGGGCGAAAAGCGCATTCTGAAGTCCTTCGAAACCTGCAACCGTCTCGGCAGAGTGATGTCCGTTGAGCTATCGCGGAAGTACCTGAGCCTCAAGATTGACGAACTGCACCTTGCCCATGAGTTTCAGGTTAAGAAGCAAGAGGAAAAGGAAGATGCCAAGCGCGCCCGAGAAGAGCTGCGGGAACAGCAGAAGCTAGAGCAGGAGATTCGCGCCGCTCGGGAGAAGATCGCTAAGGAGCGCAAACACTTCGCGACCGCAATGCGCGAGCTACAGGCTCGCTTGGAAAAGGCACAATCGGAGGAGGAACGCGCGCCGCTTGTGGCCAAGTTGGCAGAGATTGAAGCAGGTCGCGCTGCGCTGGAAAGCGAAGAGAAGCTTATCGACTATCGCGAACAGAACGCCAAAGCTGGCTACGTTTATGTGATCTCCAACGTCGGAGCATTCGGGGAAGGAATTTACAAGATCGGTATGACCCGCCGCCTGGAGCCAATGGATCGCGTCGATGAGTTAGGTGATGCGTCGGTGCCATTCTGGTTTGACGTACATGCGATGGTTTTCTCGGATAACGCCCCAGCATTGGAAGCAAAGCTTCATGAACGTTTTGCGGCCGGTCGGTTAAATAAGGTTAACGGGCGCAAGGAGTTCTTCCGCGCCGACATTGCTGAAATAGAGGCGGTCATTCGAGAAAACTACGATGCTGCTGTCGAGGTCACTCACGAAGCTCCAGCAGAGCAGTATCGAGAGAGCCTACGGATGGAATCACCCAAGGCTACAGTTCAGCAATTAGAACCAGCTGCAGCACAGAGCTGAATCCCCGGTTTCGTAGGTACCTTCAAGCCTTAAATGGAAGTCCACTAAGTATCTGCATGATCGGCCGCTTCTGGCCGCTAGTGTGCGCTCTCTTGCTTGGATGGCATTACGTTCTGGCCCAACGTTACTGTAGCGAATCCGCAGCAGTATCAATCAAAGCCTCCTGTATCCCGCGTGAAGAAAGACGCTACGTTGCGCCCGTTCTTCCACGGCTTCGCTTGCCGCCCCGCTACGGCAGATTCGAAGCATTCATCGAAATGTCATCATTTAGAAGCAGTGCGTTAACAAGGAATTTCTACCCTTTGCATCGCGAACCGCAATTGTGCGGCCAGCAATATTGCGAAAGGTGATCAAATGACGCCCCATCCGATACAGGACGCCGTGCTGCGGGTCGACCGGTTGAGCGTCGTCTACCCAGGCGGCGTGACAGCCCTACGCGATACCTCGATTGCATTTCGGCGTGGTGAGTTCACCGTGCTGCTTGGTCTCTCGGGCGCAGGCAAGTCGACCTTGCTCCGTAGCCTCAATCGACTCGTCACGCCCACTCGCGGCAGTGTCACCAGCGAGCTCGGTGAGCTCGGCAGCGGCTCGGCCTTGCGTCAGCATCGTCGGCGTACCGCCATGATCTTTCAGCACCACCAGCTAATCGAACGTCAAAGCGCACTGGCTAATGTGCTTACCGGTCGGCTGGCCTTTCACAACACGCTCCGCTCGCTGTTTCCTCTGCCGCGTGCCGATCAGGAGATTGCGCTCAGTTGCCTCGCTCGGGTCGGTCTGGCAGACAAGGCGCTAAGCCGGGTGGACAAACTGTCCGGTGGCCAGCAGCAGCGGGTAGGCATCGCGCGTGCGCTAGCGCAACAGCCCGCGATCATTCTTGCCGATGAGCCGGTAGCCAGTCTCGACCCGGCCACTTCGGTCCGTGTTCTCGGACTGCTGCGCGACATCTGCAAGGAAGACGGCATCACCGCCATCGTTTCGCTGCATCAACTCGAATATGCCCGCCGCTTCGCCGATCGCGTCGTCGGGCTGGCCGATTCTCAGATCGTTTTCGATGCCGCGCCCTCGGAACTCACCGATGCGCAGCTTGAGCGCATCTATGCAGGCCGCTCTACGACTCAGCCAGCAACTGCTCCGGCTGAAACCCCTGTCATGCTCGCACCTTCACTGGAGATGTCCCGATGAAACGCTTATCCGCTCTCTTATTGACCTGTTTGCTGTCCGCTGTTTCAAGTCTGTCCGCCGTAGCGGCCGATGCCGATCCGGATGTGCTAAAGGTTGCGCTGCTGCCGGACGAAAACGCCTCGGAGTTGATCAAGCGAAACCAGCCGCTGAAGGATTATCTGGAAGAGCATCTGGACAAGAAGGTGCAGCTGATCGTAACCACCGACTATTCCTCGATGATTGAGGCGATGCGCTTTGGCCGTATCGACCTGGCGTATTTCGGTCCGCTGTCCTACGTCATGGCCAAAAGCAAAAGCGACATCGAGCCCTTCGCTGCCATGGTCATCGACGGCAAGCCGACCTATCGCTCAGTGATTATCGCCAATGTGGCGTCAGGCGTGAATGAGTATGCCGACCTTAAGGGCAAGAAGATGGCCTATGGTGACCGGGCATCGACGTCCAGCCATCTGATTCCCAAAACCGTGCTTCTTGAGACGGCCGAGCTGACGGGTGGGCAGGACTACGAACAACATTTTGTGGGCACGCATGACGCCGTTGCCGTCAACGTGGCGAACGGAAACGCCGATGCGGGTGGGCTGTCGGAGGTAATTTTCAATCAAGTAGCCGAACGTGGCCTAATCGATCCGAGCAAGGTGAAAGTACTTGGTTACAGCGGCGAATATCCCCAATACCCCTGGGCGATGCGCTCGAACCTGAGCCCCGAGCTGAAAACCAAGGTGCGGGATGTATTCGTCGGTATCGACGATCCCGAAGTGCTGCGCAACTTCAAAGCCGAGGCCTTCGCGCCAATCACCGACGCCGACTACGATGTGATTCGCAACATGGGATCGCTGCTCGGCCTCGACTTCGCCACGATGTGAGCACCGATATGTCTACTCATCATGACGTGCAGGCGCTGCCTGCAGAGCAACGCGAGCACATCCTTCGAGGCTTCGGCCTCGGTTGGTGGCGCCAGCTGGGGCAGGTGGCAATTGTACTCGGAGTGGTGCTGTTGGCCTGCTGGTACGTGGGGCTGCTCGATGCCACCACGCTGCTGAACGGGCTGCCCTCCATCGCGACCCTGGCAGGCGAGGCCATGCCGCCAGACTTTTCGGGCTATCGAAGCTGGATTCGCCCGTTGATCGACACGCTGGCGATGAGCATCGCCGGCACGGCCATCGCAGTGGTGTTCTCGCTGGTGGTGGCCTTCGTTGCAGCGCGCAATACGGCGCCGCACCCCCTTGTGTTCGGTGTTGCCCGGGTGCTGCTCAATGCCCTGCGGTCGGTGCCGGAGCTGATCATGGGCATCATCTTCGTTGCAGCCGTAGGGTTCGGCGCCTTGCCGGGCGTGCTTGCCCTGGGTCTGCATTCGATCGGCATGGTCGGCAAGTTCTTCGCCGAGGCCATCGAGCACGTCGACGAAGCGCCGGTGGAAGCCGCTCGGGCGGCGGGGGCTACGCCGATGCAAGTGCTGCTGCACGCGGTTTTGCCACAGGTGACTCCGCAGTTCGCCGACGTGGCGATCTACCGCTGGGAATACAACTTTCGCGCCTCCACCGTGATGGGCATGGTTGGCGCCGGCGGTATCGGCTTCGAACTCATGGGCTCGCTGCGCATCATGCAGTACCAGGAGGTTGCAGCAATCCTGCTGGTCATCCTGGCCATGGTCACGCTAGTAGACGCCTTCAGTGGCGTGCTGCGCAAACGTTTCAAATAGGACAAACCATGCTGCCGAAACTCGTTATAACTCACCGAGTACACGATGAGATCCTGCAACTGCTGGCGCCACATTGCGAGCTGATGACCAACCAGAGCGACAGCACGCTGACGCGCGAGGAAATTCTGCGCCGCTGCCGCGATGCTCAGGCGATGATGGCGTTCATGCCCGATCGGGTCGATGCAGAATTTCTCCAAGCCTGCCCCGAGCTGCGTGTGGTCGGCTGCGCGCTCAAGGGCTTCGACAATTTCGATGTGGACGCCTGTACTGCCCGCGGGGTCTGGTTGACCTTCGTGCCTGATCTGTTGACGGTCCCGACTGCCGAGCTGGCGATCGGACTGGCGGTGGGGCTGGGGCGGCATCTGCGCGCAGCAGATGCGTTCGTCCGCTCTGGCGAGTTCCAGGGCTGGCAACCACAGTTCTACGGCACGGGGCTGGATAACGCGACGGTCGGCATCCTTGGCATGGGCGCCATCGGACAGGCCATGGCTGAGCGCTTGCAGGGATGGGGCGCGACCCTGCAGTACCACGAGGCGAAGGCTCTGGATACACAAACCGAGCAACGGCTCGGCCTGCGCCAGGTGGCGTGCAGCGAACTCTTCGCCAGCTCGGACTTCATCCTGCTGGCGCTTCCCTTGAATGCCGATACTGAGCATCTGGTCAACGCCGAGCTGCTTGCCCTCGTACGGCCGGGCGCTCTGCTTGTAAACCCCTGTCGTGGTTCGGTAGTGGATGAAGCCGCCGTGCTCGCGGCGCTTGAGCGAGGCCAGCTCGGCGGGTATGCGGCGGATGTATTCGAAATGGAAGACTGGGCTCGCGCGGACCGGCCGCGGCTGATCGATCCTGCGCTGCTCGCGCATCCGAATACGCTCTTCACTCCGCACATAGGGTCGGCAGTGCGCGCGGTGCGCCTGGAGATTGAACGTTGTGCAGCGCAGAGCATCATCCAGGCGTTGGCAGGTGCGCGCCCAATCAACGCTGCGAACCGTCTGCCCCAGGCCGAGCCTGCCGCATGTTGAATCCGGTCTGGCTGAAGAGCCTGGTAGCGATCGTTCAAACAGGCAGTTTTCAGAGCGCGGCGAGGGCGTTGGGGCTGGCCCAGCCGACGGTGTCGCAGCACTTGCAGAAGCTTGAAGAGCAGGTCGGCGTAACGCTGGTGCAGCGCAGTCGTAGCGGCTGCCAGCCTACCACACGTGCGCTGGCCTTCATGCCGCATGCGACCGCCTTGCTCGACATGCACGCCCGGGCGCTAGAAGCCCTGCATGGAAATAGTGAGCGCGTCGGGGCCAGCTCCAACATCGGCACCTACCTTCTCCAGCCATTCGTGCGCAGCTATCTGACGACCGCAAATGAGAGGGGCGAGGTGGATCTGCGCATCGCCGCCAACCCGGATGTGGCCGACCAGCTACTGGCGGGCCAGCTCGACGCCGCGATCATGGAATGGTGGCTACCTCACCCCGACTTCGAACACCGCCTCTGGCGGGTCGAGCCGCTGGTACTTATCGTCAGCCCCGACCATCCGCTGGCTGAAGCAGGGTGCATAGAACGCGATCGTCTGGTGGACCTGCCGATGCTGGGAGGTGAACCGGGTAGCGGTACCGGACGGCTTCTGACCGAATACTTTGGCGAGCTGGGCGTGCCTCGCAGCGGTATGCAGCTAGGCAGCACCGAGGCAGTCAAACAAGCAGTCAGGGCGGGACTCGGCGTGTCGTTGGTGATGGCTTCCGCAGTACAAGACGAAGTTCGCAGTGGCGCGCTGGTAGCTCTTCCCATCCCGGGGCTTGAAAAGCGTCTCCAACTGATCTGGCGCAAACCGCCCGGAAATCTGCACCCGCCGGGATTTGTGCGGCACTTATTGGCCGGTTAGCGACCACCGTTCAGGCTAGCCATTCTTGTCCTCCCACACGTGGAGGACTTGCTATGAACATCATCGCTACCTGCAGCCGCCAGCCCTGGAACAAAGGAAAACTGGTCGGACAGAAAACCCCACTCCGACTGAGAGATATCTGGGCCATCCGAGTAAGGCTTCAAATTGCAGAAAGAACTCGGGATCTGGCTCTCTTCGACCTGGCCATCGACAGCAAGCTTCGAGCCTGCGACTTAACCAAGCTCCGTGTGCGGGACGTTGCCCATGGTGAGCAGGTGTCATCACGAGCAATAGTGATGCAGCAGAAAACACAGCGGCCAGTGCAGTTCGAGATCACTGAGCAAACTCGGGCGGCGCTCGCGGCTTGGATACATCAAGTACAGCTCCGCGGCGAGGACTACCTGTTCCCGAGTCGACTGCATAACTCAGACCATCTATCCACTCGTCAGTACGCCCGTATCGTCAAAGGCTGGGTGAAAGCCATTGGCCTTGACCCAGCCATGTATGGCACTCACACAATGAGACGCACGAAGGCATCACTGATCTATCGCAGGACGAAGAACCTGCGGGCCGTTCAACTGCTGCTCGGCCATACGAAGCTGGAGAGCACCGTTCGATATCTGGGAATTGAGGTCGATGACGCCTTGGAAATGGCGGAACAGACCGAAGTGTGACCATGTTTAGCGACGGCCAAAGTCAGGCCGTCGCTAACCGGCCCAGAGTGTGTAAAAACGCACCGGTAAACCCTTGCTATGATTTCCGAGAATCTCAGCGTATGGGACGCCCATGAAACGGTTTATCCAGGGTGAACACCGAGGTCAAAGCACCTTACTTCCCGAAAGCCTCGACGACTACGTCAGCGATACCAATCCGGTTCGGGTGGTTGACGTTTTCGTCGATGAACTCGACCTAGCCACGCTAGGTTTTGATGGCGTCATTCCAGCCGAAACCGGAAGACCGGCTTACCACCCTTCGATCCTGCTGAAGATCTATATCTACGGCTATCTAAACCGCATTCAATCGAGCCGGCGTCTTGAGCGAGAAGCTCAGCGCAACGTCGAACTCATGTGGTTAACCGGGCGATTGATGCCCGATTTCAAGACCATCGCCAACTTCCGAAAAGATAACAGCAAGGCCATTCGCGGCGTCTGCCGCCAGTTCGTTTTGCTCTGCCAGCAGTTGGGGTTGTTTGGCGAAAACTTGGTTGCCATCGACGGCAGCAAATTCAAGGCAGTGAACAACCGTGACCGCAATTTCACCAGCGCCAAACTGAAGCGGCGTATGGAAGAAATCGAGGCGAGCATCAGCCGTTATTTGGCTGTGCTCGATGCGGCTGATCGACAGATTCCTAGCGCCTCCGCGCCAGACACTGCCAGCCTGGAAGATAAGATTGCCAAGCTAAAAGCGCATATGAAAGAGCTTCAAGGGATCGAAACTCAGCTCAACGATTCCCCTGATAAACAGGTTTCGCTGACCGACCCGGATGCCCGTTCGATGATGACGCGCGGCAGCGGTATCGTCGGCTACAACGTGCAGACGGCTGTCGATACGCAGCACCACCTGATCGTTGCTCACGAGGTTACCAACAGCGGTTCAGACCGCGACCAACTCAGTTCAATGGCGAAGCAGGCTCGTGAAGCCATCGGCGCAGAAACGCTGTCCGTGGTGGCTGACCGAGGCTACTTCAAGGGTGAAGAGATCCTTGCCTGTCACGACGCAAACATCACGGCCTACGTGCCTAAGCCAATGACTTCAAGCGCCAAGGCTGATGGCCGATTCAATAAAGATGCCTTCGTGTATGACCCGACGAAAAACGAATACACCTGCCCGGCGGGAGAGGCACTGATCTGGCGATTCTCCAGCGTTGAGAAAGGCATGAATATGCACTGTTACTGGAGTTCTAAGTGCCAGAGTTGTGCGCTGAAAACCCAGTGCACACCAAGCACAAATCGTCGAGTAAGGCGCTGGGAGCATGAAGCAGTGCTGGAGGAAATGCAGCGCCGGTTGAACCAAGCACCAGAGATGATGCGGGTTCGAAAACGGACTGTTGAGCATCCCTTCGGTACGCTCAAGCAATGGATGGGCGCAACGCACTTCCTGACCCGAAAGCTGAACGGGGTGAGTGCGGAGATGAGCTTGAATGTGCTCGCCTACAACTTGAAACGGGTGATGAAAATCATCGGCACCGAAGGCCTGTTGAAGGCGATGACGGCGTAAAAGCCCCAGCTTTTGCTGCTCCAAGAGGTGCCAAAGCGCTTCATAAACGCTCTGACGCGCTATTGGCGCTGATCGCGGCTATTTGCTTGGGAAACCGCCTCGCCCAGGAACACTGGGCTGAGGCACCCAAGATGCGAAAGTGTTTTTACACACTCTGGGCCAGAAGCGGACGCTTGGAATTATCGAAAATCGAGCGAATTCTGATGCAACCGCTGACGGCAGCGGACGATATTGCCAGCAACACAATGGTGCGCGACTGGTTGGCGGAGAGCGAAAATGGTGCCGATCTACCACGCTTTGTCAGCTACCTGAGTGGAGTGTTGGAGCAGCACAAGGCCGCCACGGCTTTCGTGATTTCTTCGGCAACCAGTCGCCATTACAGTGAAAAGGGGCTGGAGCGCACGCTGAGCCGCGCTAACGCCCAAGACGCCTGGTATTACCGTTTCCTCGACAGTGCGCAGCGCCGTGTCGTCGAAATTGGTACCGACGGCAATACCGGCGCCCTCACGCTGTTTATCGATCTGCGCGTGGAAAAAGCTGGTCAGTTGCTGGGCGTTGCCGGCCTCGGTTTGCGCATGGACGAGCTCTCAACTCTGATCAAAAACTTCAGTTTCGGCGAGCGCGGCAAGGTGTACCTGGTGCGCAACGACGGCCTGATTCAGATCCATCCGCAAACCGATTTGAACGGTGATCGCCAACTCGCCGAGCAGATTGGCGCACCGGCAGCACGGGCCGTACTGGGCAAGTCTGCGCTGTCATCGGCGGCTTTCGAGCGCGAGGGCGAGCCCTATCTGGCGATCAGCTTGCCATTGCGCGATTTGAATTGGACGTTAGTCGCTGAGGTGCCGGAAGCACAAATCTATGCGCAAGCGCACCAGGCGCTGTGGTTGACCAGCCTGATCGGTGCGGGTGTGGCGCTGGTGTGTCTGGCATTGGTGGTTTGGTTGGCGCAGAGCCTGGTCAAGCCTATCCAGCAGGTTACCCGTGCCTTGGTGGCAATTGGCAGCGGCGGCGGTGACCTTACCCATCGCCTGGATGACAGCCGTGCTGATGAGTTGGGGGATCTGGCCCGTGGCTTCAACCGCTTTTTGCTCAGCCAGCGCGAGATGATCGCGGACGTGCTGAATACCAGCGAGCGGCTGCGCTCCACGGTTGGCCAAGTGGCGAAGGTGGTGGACAACACCGCCACGCGTGCCGACCGCCAACAGGAAATGACTGAGATGGTGGCCACTGCAGTTCATGAAATGGGGCTGACGGTGCAGGAGATTGCGCGCAACGCCGGCAGTGCGGCTTCTGCGTCGCATGGCGCTCGGGAGGAGGCGTTGCAGGCCCGAGAGGTGGTGCGCGGCTCCATTTCCCATATTGAAAGCATGTCTGACGATATCGGCACGGCTTCGGGCGCGGTGGGCGAGCTGGCCCGGCAAGTGGCCTCCATCGACCAAGTGCTGGCAGTGATCCGTGGCGTCTCCGAACAGACTAATCTGCTCGCCCTGAACGCAGCGATTGAAGCGGCGCGGGCCGGCGAAATGGGCCGCGGCTTTGCAGTGGTGGCGGATGAAGTACGCACATTGGCGCGTCGTACGCAGCTGTCCACCGACGAGATTCAGAGCATGATCGCCGGCCTTAAGCAGGGCGCGGAAAACGCTGTGGCTTCGATGCACAAGGGGCAGGCGGCTACCGGGACAGGGGTTGCCTCCAGCCAGCGCACGGGACGTTCACTTGAGGCGATCACCGAGCAGGTGAACCGCATCAGCGACATGAACCATCAGGTGGCGGCCGCTACCGAGGAACAGTCGGCGGTGACCGAGGAGATCAACCGCAACGTACAAGGCATTTCCGATCTGGCGCGTGCTACCGCGGGGGAGGTGAATGATTGTCGTCAGGAGTGCCGCACCTTGAGCGGCCTGGCCGACGACCTGGCGCGGCAGATGGGCGGGTTCAAGCTGTAGGCAGCGCGGGCGGGAGAGGCAGTTAAGGCTTCTCCCGCGTCGGGTTACAGACCCAGCACCGCTTTAAGGTCGATATCCGGCGGCACCGTCGTGTTGAACTTGTAACCCTTGATCACCAGGTTGTAGTGCGAGGCCAGCAGGTTCTTGGCAGACGCCGCGTCGCGGCGCTCGAAGCAATCCACCAGGCGGGTGTGCTCGTCACGCAGCTGGCAGTAATCGAAGCCCGAGCGGTATAGCGCGTTGATCAGCGCTTCCTGCCGGCGCAGCTGGTTGTGGATGTTGTTGAGAATGTCGTTCTTCAGGAACGAGATCAGCAGCGAGTGAAACTCACGGCCCAGTTTGTCGCCCAGATCATGGTCGTGGGCTTGGTGCGCGGCCTGCTCCTTGAGGGTGTGGGCACGCAATATCTCCAGCTCGTTCTGGGTGATCGACTTGGTCAATTGGTCAATCACACCGCTCTCCAGTACCAGGAGCATCTGGTAGAGCTGGTACGCATCGTCGAAGGTCGGGCAGGCCACGGATGACGAGCGTTTGGGTGACACCTCCACCAGGCGATCCTGCGAAAGCCGGATCAGCGCCTGCCGGACCACCGTCCGGCTTACATCGAACAACTCCGCAATATCCCGCTCATTTAGCTTTGTGCCTGGCGGCAAGCGCCGGTGGTAGATCGCATCCGATATGGCAGAGACAATTTTCTGGGTGAGCATGGCACCAGCTATCAATAGACGTTCGCAGCCGCGAAGTCTACCACAGGCCTTTATCCGCCTTCACTGAGCACCATCTTGGGGATGGGTAGCGGTCTGGCGATCGTATGTGGGGCATATTCCCCGTGGTGGGTCACGCCTTTTCAGAAAATTCACCGCGAGTAACCTGACCAATAAGACAAATTGTCGATCTGGCATGGAGAATGCTTTTTGTCATCGCTCTGGTATACCAGTTGCTCAATATTGGTACTCCAGTAATGAAAACTGGTCATATTTCAGGATTCGACCAACGACCTTTGTGATGACGGATCAGGCCGCGAGGCGGGGGCACCCCGCCGACGTTCGCAGGAAGCGCGGACTGCTCCGTCCCAGCCACCAGTGCAGGGTTTTATGAAGACAATCTCGGCTCCAAACAAGGCGCAATACCTGCGCATGCTTCTGCTGGCGTGCCAGCATGTGATGGTGATGTATGCCGGGGCAGTGGCCATTCCCCTGGTGCTTGGCGCGGCGCTGGGTCTGTCCAAGACCGACATCGCCTTTCTGATCAATGCCGACCTTTTCGCCTGCGGGATCGTGACCATCATCCAGGCCATCGGTATCGGGCCGGTCGGTATCCGCATGCCGGTGATGATGGGCGTGACCTTCACGGCCATCGGCCCAATGATCGCCATCGGCTCCGATCCCAGCGCTGGTTTGTCGGCTATTTTTGGGGCCACCATCGCTGCCGGCTTGTTCGGCCTGGCCATGGCACCTCTAGTGGGCAAGCTGCTGCGATTCTTTCCGCCGGTGGTCACAGGTACCGAGATTGTCGCGGTGGGGCTGTCGCTGATGTCAGTTGCCGCGGCATGGTCCGCCGGTGGTTTTGGCAACGCCGAATTCGGCCGCCCGCTGTACCTGGCAATCGCCTGTGCGGTACTGCTGTGCATCTTGCTGATCGTTCGTTTCACCAAGGGTTTCCTCAACAACATCTCGGTGTTGCTGGGCCTGATATTCGGTTTTGCCCTGTCGGCTGGCGCAGGTTTGGTCAGCCTGGACGGCATCGAGGACGCCACGGTGTTCGGTGTGATCCTGCCGTTCCATTTCGGTATGCCGACGTTCCATTTGTGGCCCATGGCGGCCATGTGCATCGTGATGCTGGTGACCTTTATCGAGTCGACAGGCATGTTCATTGCCTTGGGCGAGATCGTCGACAAGCCCATGGATGAACGCACCCTGGTTCGTGGCTTTCGTGCCGATGCCCTCGGCACGGCGGTGGGTGGCATCTTCAATACCTTCCCGTACACCTCGTATGCGCAAAATATCGGTCTGGTCAGCATCACGGGCGTGCGCAGCCCCTGGGTGTGCGCGTTGGCCGGGGCGATTCTGATTGTGCTGGGTCTGTTTCCCAAGGTGGCCTACTTCGTGGCGTCGATTCCGCCCTATGTGCTGGGCGGTGCCGGCATCGTAATGTTCGGCATGGTTACGGCCAGTGGCATGAAGGTGCTCGGCCGGGTGGATTTCAAGAATGTCGGCAATCTTTATATCGTCGCCATAAGCCTGGCGGTGGGCATGTTGCCCGTGGTCTCGCCGCACTTTTTCAGCAAGTTGCCTTCCTCGTTGGGGCCGATCCTGGAAAGCCCGATTCTGCTCACGGCAATTGTCGCGATCACCTTGAATATCTTTTTCAACGGTATCGGTTTGAGAAAACCGCAGAACGACGCCGCGACTGGCGAGGGTATTGGTCAACACTCCAACTGATATCTCTGATTGTTTGGTGATAATTAAGTGAAACGCTACCTGTCTTGATAGCTACCAGGGGGCAGGTAATACACTAGAGCGACCTTATAGGTCGCTTTTTTTTGCGCTGATAGTTACCTTGGTAAGTGCATTTAATAATACAAAAAAACACGCACTAAATTACTTCACCACACCAAAAACCGCCCCCAATAGCAGCAAAAATGCATTTCAAGAGCTTGTAAACTCCTGCAAAGTCTGCGCAATTCGTGCATTTATTGGCCCATTACTTGCTATATGTAAATGCTGACTATTCGATCAGCTTTATATATGGGGGATAAGATGAAAGTTAACAATAAGTCCACTGTTTTTGCAGCAAGCTTTTTGGGGTTTTCGTGTTTGCCATCGGTATCGCATGCCGATATGAATTGGCACAGCGAAAGTCTCACTTATCAATACGGCAAAGAGTTCAAGGTGGATGCACGCACCGTACAAACCATTACCTTCGAACATGCCAGCGACTGGTCGTGGGGCGATGTGTATTTATTTATGGACAACAATTGGTACCCAGGCGGTGGTACTTACAATGATGGACACCATTCCATTTACAGTGAATTGGCGCCGCGACTTTCGTTGGGCAAAGTGTTTGATAGCAAACTGTCGTTCGGTCCCGTCAAGGACGTATTGATTGCGTCGAGTTTTGAATGGGATAAAAACGAAAAGCATGGAACGCACGATCAGGTTAACTATTTGCTCGGCCCGGGCTTTGATCTCGATCTACCGGGTTTCGATTATTTCCAGCTTAACTTCTACTACCGCAAACCAGACGGCGGTGTAGCACCTAGTGGGCAATGGCAAATCACGCCGGTCTGGTCGTATACCATTCCGATCGGCCGCTCCGACGTGGTGATCGATGGTTATATGGACTGGGTGGTCAATAATAAAGGCACGTATCACAGTAATCTGCTGTTCAACCCGCAGATCAAATATGACCTGGGCAAGCACTTTGGTTATGAGCCCAAGCGCTTCTACGCCGGGGTCGAGTACAACAACTGGACAAACAAATACGCGATCAAAGACACCCGCGCATTCGACACCGATCAGAATGTGACCAGTCTGATTGTGAAGGTGTATTTCTAAAACAACACCGGGCGGTTATCCGCCCGGTTCAGCCTTGCCAAAAGCGAGGCATGAAAAAGGCCACTCGCTAGTGGCCTTTTCCGCTGTCGGCGCGTTATGCCGTGGCTTTCTTGACCCCGAAGGTCTTGTCGAACATAGCCGCGATATGACCGCCGACAGTGATGGGCGCCGGATAGACCTCATCGGCCTTGCGCAGCGTGGGCACCACCGAGGCTTCGTAGTAGTAATCCAGGTCGAAAAAAGTTGGCACCGAGTAGCGCGGGGTGTCTTTTTTGGAGTTGAACACGCGGTGCATGGTCGAGTGATAGAGGCCATTGGTGAGCACCGGCACCATATCGCCGAGGTTCACCACAAAGGTGTTCTCGATAAACGGCGCTTTCAGCCACTCACCGTCGGCATTGCGCACCTCGAGACCGCCGACTTCATCCTGCAGCAGCAAGGTAATCAGGCCCCAGTCGGTATGGGCACCGGCGCCAATCTGGTTTTCACGGGCATCGGCCGGCTGGCTGGGGTAGTGCAGCATGCGGGTAATGATCATCGGCTCTTTGAGGCCCTGGTCGAAAAAGTCTTCGGGCAACTGCAGCGACAGGGCAAGCAAGCGGACGATCTTGCGACCGAGCAGTTCCATGTAGCGCATATAGTCTTCGGTCTGCTGGCGGAAACGGGGGTTGCCCGCTGGCCATTGGTTCGGGCCGTGATAGGGTGTTTTGCGAATAACGTGCGGATGTGCGTCGTCCAACTCGCGACCCAGCAGAAACCCTTCTTTCAGATCGGGCGGCGAACCTTCATCGAGAATTTGCGCCGCAATCGGTTCATACCCTCGCAGGCAACTGGAGTTTTTCGAGTTGACCAACATTTTTTCGTGCAGCGGCGTTTTGAAATATTCCTTGGCTACATCAAACTGCGCTTTCTGCAGTTCTACCGGTACGCCATGGTTTTTAATATAAAAGAAACCGGTCTGCCGTGCCGCCTTATGAATTTCCCAGGCTACTGCCTTGCGCTTCTCGATATCGTGGGAAAAGCTGTCCGCCAGATCGATAACCGGAATGTTTTTGGCCACTGAAGGCGGGGTATATATGACCATCTGCAAAACTCCTGTTGATTACTAAGTGGTGTAACAAGGCAGAGTGGTAGGGCAACGTGCTGTCAGAACCGCTGTTATGGTTATAGTGCGGGGCAAGTAGCCACGTCTTTTGATGTTCTGACGATAAGAGTAATCAGGGTTTGCCGGCCGGGAATATGCCGGCCATTACGGTAAAGCCTGGAATACGTCTGACTTCATCCAGCCAGAGACGCACCGAGGGATAATCCTGCAACGAAAGCCCGGCTTCATCGGCCATGGCCACATAGGGAAAGCAGGCAATATCGGCAATAGTCGCGTGCGCCAGTGGACAGAGAAACTTGAAATCCTGTTGGCGATTGATCCACAGATGTTTATCCATCACCTCCAATAATGTTTGAGCACGCGCGCGACAGGCGTCGGCGTCGAAGTCATACATGAACAACTCATGTAAACGTGCGGCAGAAAGTGATCCGGTCAGACTATCGGCAAATGCCAGCCACACCTGGATATCACCCAACACCTCCGGTTGATCCAGCGGATACCATTTGCGACTCGGATCAAATATTGATGCCAGATAAACCAGAATGGCCTGGGAGTCGCGAATGATCTTTTCGCCATTCTGCAAAACTGGTAATTGACCCATAGGATTGATGCGCAGAAATGCAGGGCGCTTATGTTCACGCCCCGGGTGGAACTCGACCACTTCGGTTTCGTATTGCACGCCCAGAATCGATAGCAGCAAACGCACCTTGAAGCAGTTTCCGGATAACTCGTAATCGTAAAGTTTCAACATCAGACACCCATTAGATATCCAGAATCAGCGTTTCAGAGCGGCAACCCGATACACACGGCATGATCAACGTGCCGCTGTCTTTTTCTTTGGCCGAAAGATAAACATCGCCGTGCTGCAGTTCGCCGCTGACCACCTTGGTCATGCAGGCGCCGCATACCCCTTGCTCGCAGGAGTAATCGATGGCTACCCCGTGATCGAGGCAGGCTTGCAGCAGGGTCTGCCCGGGGCTGACGGTGAAGGCTTTGCCGCTGGACTTGATGGTCACTTGGTAACTGCCCGACTCGGCAGCCGGCGGCTTGCTGCTGGGGGCCAGCGCAAAGTACTCGAAGTGAATCTGCTCGCTGGCAAAGCCAGCTTCGCGTGCCAGCTCGACGACCAGATCAATCATCGGCTGCGGCCCGCAGACATAGACGTCATGCCGTGCCGGTTCCCGGTCCTGGAGCAATTCACGCAATGTCTGCTGCGTGCCTTCGATATCGAGGCCCAGGTAGATCGTCGCTTGTTTACCGAGCGCGGCAAGCCGCTGGGTAAAGGCCACATGTTCCTCACTGCGCGCCAGGTAATGAAAACTGTACGGGCGCTTGGCGCGTTGCAGATGCAGGCCCATGGCCAGAATCGGGGTGACCCCGATGCCACCGGCGATCAGCAGGGCGTGACGGCCCGGCGGCTGCAGCTGGAACTGATTGCGTGGCAGCGTCAGCTGCACCTGGGTGCCTACCTGAACATCCACGTGCATGCTGCGCGAGCCACCGCGTGATTGCGGCTCGTGTTTGACGCCGATCACCAGTACATCCTGCTCGTCAGGCGTGTTGACGATCGAGTACTGGCGTAGGTGGCCAGAGGGCGTGGTCAGGCTCACGTGCATACCCGGTTCCAGCGCCAACAGCCGCCCGTCATCCGGTTTCAGCCAGAACGAAGCGATGTCCGGGGTTTCGTTTTGGCGCGCGATGACGGTGCACGAGAACGGCTCGCCCGGCTTATCGGCGGCGGGTGGGTTGGGAGTCTTCAGAGGCACCGCGTCCGAGGCGATAAGCCGCGCGGTCGGCGCTGGCGTGGGGCTTTGCAGTACGCGGGCAAACAGCTCGTCGAGCAGTTGGGTAAAGACGATTTTGCGTTGCAGGGGCAGGGCAGCAGCGGCGTAAAGGCGGGCATGCACCACGGCCTTGGAGTCCGATTCCGGCTGGACAAAAATCCGCACGCTGTCGAGCAGCCCGGCGCAGCTCAGGTCAATGCTCAGGCCGCTTACCAGCGTTTGCACGCGGTCGGCCTGTTCTCCCAGCAGCGGCGCGAACGAGGGGGCGGCCTGCTGGATGGCCTCGACGACGGCCTTGGCGTTCATTGCCACTGGATGGCTGCGCAAATTGGTGGACAGCGCGGCACCGAGCGGACGCTGTCTCCCGGGTTTGGCGTTGCCAACCGGGGCTTCGAGCTGGGCGAACACCAGGCCGTCCACCTCGGCGCAGGGGAAGGTGCGCACACAGGCGGCGCTGGGTTTTGCCGTGCGGTGAGCGGGCACAAAGGCACAATGGCCCGAGCCGCTTTCATATTTCCAGCCATGGTATTGGCACTTCAGCTGGTTGCCGATGTTCACCCCAAGGCTCAGGCGTACACCGCGGTGCGGGCAGCGGTTTTCCCACACATTTACAACACCGTTGTCGTCACGCCAGACCGCCAGCTCCTGACCGAGCAAGCGCGTTTGGTACACGTGGCGAAACGGAAGGTCTTCGGAGCTGGCGATCACATGCCATTCCTGATGTAACGAACCCATATCTGATTACCTGCTAATACGGCTCAGCGAGCGGTGCCGAACGTGACGTTGCGTGCTTTGATCCAGCGGCGGTAGGCACTGGACAGTGCATCCGCGCGCACGGGCGTTTCGTGCCGGGGATCCAGCGGCAGGCCCTTGGGCACCTGATTGAGCAAAATCATGATGTCCTGGCCAAAGATGCGTTGCTGGAAGTCGCGCAGCTGCTTGTCGGTGTTGATGTCGTCGAGGTAGCACATGATCGTGTGGGCGATGCAGCTCTCCTCATCCACGGGCTGCACGTACAGGCCGAGCACATCCAGGCGATTGGCGTCGATGACGCAAGTCTTGTAGAGGATGGCGATAAAGGGGCGGGCGATGCGGTACACGTACTGCATCTCCACCGGTTCGCTGGCCGCCGCCGAACCCTTGGGCTGCGGAAAGCGGCAATTGACTGCCAGCACCTCATCAGCCTGTTCGTCGATCTCGACGTCATAGGCGGCCACTTCGGTGAGCGGTTCGGCGCCGAGAATATCGGTGTGCACGAACGGGAAGTGAGCCATGTCGAGGAAGTTTTCCACCACCCGCAGCCCAGAGGTGGCAACGCGGATCGAGCCGGCGCTGACGACGCGGCGGTCCGTTTCTTCGAACTCGGGAATGGCCAGAATTCGGCGTGGTTGCGCGGACAACGACACCCAGAGCAAGCCGTAGACGATCAAGGTTTTCAGCGGCTGAGAACTGTCGGCAAGGTGCGCGATCAGCCCGTCGGGGGTGCGGGTGTAGCAGATGGCCTGACCCAGAATCCGGGTATGGCATGGCTTGCCAACGACGGCCTCGGCCAGCGCACCAACCGGATGCCAGTCGTCGTAGACAAAGCTGTTTTCTTTTAACATAACGGTGGCCCGTACAAGGCTTGGCGGCGCCGTGACGACGCCAAGCGCAGAGGAGGTATTACGCCCGGTACTGAGCAACGAATTCAGCCGCCGACTTGGCGCTGCGCGCCTCGTGCACAGCCGCGCGCTCGGCGTACAACTCGCGGACGAACTGCGCGTAGGCACAGCTGTCGGCAAACATGTTGTACATCCAGCCCAGGCCGTAGGCGTTTAGGTTGATGTTGTCGATGGTCATCAGCGACAGGTTGGTAGCGGGGTTTTGCAGGTAGGCATCGATGACTTTGCGGGTGACTTCCTTGGTGCACGCCAGCTTGTGCGCATGCCACATGTCGGTATGCCATTCGCCTTCGGCAGGACGCCGGAACGGGTACTGAATGGAGCGCCCTGGACGGTCGATACCTTTGGCATCCCAAGGGCCGGTTTCAAAGCCCCACCAGTTCAGCGGGCCGTTAGGCGCGGCCGGGCGCATCTGGGCCCAGTGCACCAGGTTGCGGTTCAGCCATTCGTCCGCGTAACTGTCGTCGTTGAACGGGTCAAGTTTGGCGATGGCATCGTTGTCGCCACGCATCTGCGAGACGGCGTGCTCCACTTCGTTTTCAATCTTGAAAATGCAGTGGCTGTAGTCAATGGCCACGTTGAACTTCGCGCCGCGGGCTTCCACCAGATCGGCTACTTGCGAGACCCGGCGATAGTCTTCGGACCACATGTCCACATGGTTTTCGAAGGTGATGATCACCCCGGCTTTTTCCGCGTACTCGTACGACTCCAGGTAACACTCGGCGACCTCTTCGTTGGTCACGTAGTGGCGGTCCTTGTGCTTAGCCCAGATCATGAAATTGTGGTACTTGCCGCCGACCTCGACGGTCAGGTCGATGTTCTCTTTGATCAGGTGATCATCCAGGCCCAGGGTGTACAGGCCGCTCCCCGACAGCACCGGCAGGTCGTAAAGTTGGCTGCCCTTGATGTACTCGTCCAGCTCCTGGCGGTTGTTGGGAATGCGATCGATGAAGTCCCAGACCTCGGCTTCCTTGACCAGTTTGAATTGCTCGAGAATCGGCAACTCGGTCAGTGACACCGGGTTCTCACGCGACGACGCCTGGATACCCAACCCGGCACAGCCCAACTTGAACATCTTTTTCATGTACTGCTCCTGCAAAAACGTAGCTTCGAAAGGGCGCTTGGCCCATGGGTGTAGGCCTTAACGCTCCTCGAGCACTTCGCTGAGGAGGGCCGCTTTGAATTCGTCCTTGCCGACCAGCGCCGCTTGCGACAGTTCGCGGTGCCATTTGCGGTACTGGATGGAGATCTTGTCGGTGACTACCGACAGTTCGGCGCTATCGAGCTCGATAGGCCATTGGGACTGGATCACCGGGCGGTCTTCTTCCAGCACGCGTTTCTGGAAAGCCAGGTGCACGTGGTCGGGCTGCTGGTCTTCGGTACGCACGATGACCATGAAGTTGCGGCAAGTTCTGTCGTCCACCGGGCTGGCGGTGGTCCAGAGGATGAATTTGGAATCGTCCTTCCACAGTTTGATTTCCAGGTTCACCGAGTACGGCATCGAGCAGCGGTAGGTGAAGTCGCCCATGGGCGCTTCTTCCGGCAGCGTTTCGTACATCTCTTTGGGCGGCGCCAGCTGAAAGCGCAGTTCACCGTGGCTGCGATCGACGTTTACCGTGGGGTGACTGGCGAAGAAGGGGTCGTACAGAGTGCCGGGGTGAACGAAGGCGAAATGGGAGAAGTCGGTGAAGTTTTCCCAGCGGCGCTCGGCCGAGGTTTCCCACACATACGACTCCGCCACCACGACTTTCATGCCTTCGCTGTCCCAATCGCCCAGGTAAGGGATTTCGGTGCAGTCGAACGAATTGTCCAGGCGCACCCAGACGATGCCGTAGCGAATGGCGCAGTCGTATTTGGCGATTTTTGCGCGCGGCGGAATAGGGCGGTCGGGGCAGGCCGGCACCAGCGTGCATTCGCCGGCGTCGTTATAGCGCCAGCCGTGGTAGGGGCACTGCAGGGTGTCTTTGCCCTGGTGCTTGCACACGCTCCCCAGCGACAGGCGCGCCGAGCGGTGCACGCAGCGGTCATCGGCGGCCATCATCTGCCCGTCCAGACGGGCCAACACCAGGTTCTCTCCCAGCAGCTTCACCGACATCGGGCCATGCCCGGATGCGTTGGCTTTCTCGAACTCGCTCAAGGTACACACCGGGTGCCAGAAATGGCGGAGGTAACCTTTGTGTTCTATCAGGGGCTTCCATTGAGCGGACATCGCCGATCCTCATTACGGTTGATCACATTGCTGGCTTTTCAGAAATACAATCTGGTATACCAGTCTCGGCATCGCTAAAGCACGTCTTGTGCCAACGCGAAGAGGCGATCAGAAAAATGCTCGCAATGCCTCGTAGTTGACTGCCTGGACAGTTTTTAGACGAATTTTTTCAGCAGTTGGCGGGCGTGTTTTTCGCTCTGGCATGGTGCGCAGCGGCAGCTCGATGCACTTTCCTGGCGCGAAAAGAATCCGCGTTGGGCAACATTTCGAAGTTAGGAAGTCAGGTAAAACCATGGTTCGGCGGTTACGGTTTCATTCGGTGTCGGTCAGCTACTTCGACATGGTTCAGCACTGCGGCTCGATCCGCGAAGCGGCCCGGCGCCTGAACGTGGCTTCGTCGGCGGTCAATCGGCAGATCCTCAAACTGGAGGACGACATCGGTGCGCCGCTATTCGACCGGCTGAGCTCCGGACTGAAACTCACCCCCGCCGGCGAGTTGTTCGCACGCCATATCGGTGTGGTGCTCCACGACGTAGAACGGCTGCGCTCGGAACTCGAAGCCATGGAAGGAATCCGGGCAGGGCATGTCGAATTGATCGTTGCCGAGACCCTGGCTGTGGACCTGTTACCCACCGTGCTCGAACACATGCACGCGCGTTATCCACGGGTGTCTGTCGGTGTCACCGTTTCCGGCTCGCAAGGCATTCCGCAGGCGATCATCTCCGGGGCGGCGGACCTGGGTCTGGCTTTCGCGTTGCCTAAACACGAGCAGCTCCAGCAATTGGCCCTGGGGCATTTCCGGCTGGCGGCGATCGTGCCGCCCAATCACCCGTTGGCCGATAAAAGCCAGGTCAGTTTTGGCGCCTGCGCCGACTACGACCTGATCCTCAGCAAGCCGGAAATCTCGACGCGGCAACGACTCGCGCCACTGCTCAAATCCGCCCATTTTTCCGGCAGGACCCGCCTGGAAACCGCATCGCTTGAACTGGCCAAGCAGATGGTAGTGCGCGGCAGGGGCGTGGCGTTTCAAACCGCGTTCGGCATCGAGGCGCAGGTGGCCGCCGGTGAACTGAAGATGCTTCCGCTCACCGACAGCGGCGGTATTTTCTGCGACCTGGGCTTGTACATGAGCAGCGGCCGCTACATTCCGGCTGCCGTGGATGCCTTCGCCAGAATTCTCACCGACGAGATTTTGCGTCGCGAGCGGCACGAGGCCAGTCAGTTCGGGGCTCTTGGCTAGCGCTGCCAAAAAGGCATCAGGCCTGGCGATATTCGATGCTTTCCGCGCTCTGCCTGAGCAGATAACACTCCGGCCCATTCAAGTAGGAGTCGCTCACATGGCACACGCCCAACTCGCACCGTCACCTCTGGAGGCCTCGCAGGCCACCACGCTTCCAGTTATCGACATCTCGGGCCTGCGCTCGGCATCACTGATCGAACGCACCCGGGTCAGTCAGCAAATCGGCCAGGCCTGTCGTGACAAAGGTTTTTTCTACGTCATCGGTCATGGTGTACCGGCAGCTTTGCAGCAGCAGGTGATCGACCAGGCGGCCACGCTGTTTGCTCTGCCGCCCGAAGAAAAGCGCAAGGTCGACAAGTCACTCTCCATGGCCAATCGGGGCTACGAACCGTTGCGTAATCAGGTGCTCGAAGCCGGCGCGCCACCGGACGTCAAAGAAGGCTTTTACATCGGCCAGGACAAGCCGCTGGATCATCCCGATGTGCTGGCTGGCAAATTCAATCAGGGGCCGAACCTGTGGCCGGCAGACCTCCCCGAGTTTCGCCAAACCATGGAGGCCTACCAGCGGGAACTGGAGTCAGTGGCTCGCCTGCTGATGCAGGGCGTGGCTCTGTCGCTGGGCCTGCCGGAGCAGCACTTTGCCGCGTTCTGCGAGGACGCCATGACCACGCTGCGCCTGCTGCATTACCCACCGCAGCCGACCACTGCGGCACCGGGCGAGAAGGGCTGTGGTGCGCATACCGACTGGGGTGGCCTGACTCTGCTGTTGCAGGATGAAAACGCCGGGTTGCAGGTGTGGGATCAGGAGCGCAATGGCTGGATCTGGGCCACACCGGTTCCCGAGGCCTACGTGGTCAACCTCGGCGATCTGATCGCGCGCTGGACCAACGATTTGTACAAATCGACCCTGCACCGCGTGGTCAATGTCTCGGGTAACGAGCGCTATTCGGTGCCTTATTTCTACTCCGGCAACATCGCCCACGAAATCGCCTGCATCCAGGCCTGCCTGGCACCCGGCGAGTCACCCAAGTACCCGGTCATCAGCGTCGAAGACCACTACAAAAACATGTTCCGCAAAACCTATTCGATGTGATCACAGCCGCGCAGACGGAGCCTGTTTCAATGCCTGCCTTTATCCCGGGCTAACCGCCTAACCAATAACGTATGGGGAGCAATACGCGCATGAACATGCCTGGATTCAGGAAAGTACTGGCAGGGTTATTGAGTGGTATCGGTCTGGCAGCAGCCATCACCGCATACGCCGACGAGCCGCTCAAGGTCGGCTTCGTCTACACCGGTCCGATTGGCGACCACGGTTGGACATATCAACACGAGCAGGGCCGTAAGGCGTTGGAGCAGGCGCTGGGCGAGAAAGTCCAGACCACCTACGTCGAAAACGTTGCCGATGGCGCGGACTCCGAACGGGTGATCCGCAACATGGCAAAAAGCGGCTACGACCTGATCTTCGGCACCTCGTTTGGCTACATGAACCCGATGGCCAACGTGGCCAAGCAATTCCCCAAGACCGCGTTCGAACACGCCACTGGCTACAAGCGCAGCACGAACCTCGGCACCTACCTGTCGACCTCGTACGAAGGGCGCTACGTGGCCGGCTACCTGGCCGCGAAAATGACCAAGAGCAAGACCGTCGGTTATGTCGCGTCCTTTCCGATTCCTGAGGTTATCCGCGACATCAATGCTATTCAGGTCGCGTTGAACAAGTACAACCCAGGGGCGGTGGTTAAAGTGGTGTGGCTGAACACCTGGTTCGATCCCGGCAAGGAATCCGACGCCACCAACACGCTTATCGACCAGGGCGCCGATGTGATCTTCCAGCACACCGCCAGCCCAGCACCGATTCAGGCAGCCGAGCGCCGCGGGGTGTACTCGGTGGGCTATGCCTCCAACATGGCCAGCTTCGGCCCCAAGTCGGTAATTACCTCCATCGAATACAACTGGGCGCCGTTCTACATCCGCACTACTGAGTCTGTACTGAACGGCACTTGGAAATCGGCTGACTACTGGGGTGGGCTGGCCGATGACGCCCTGACCATGCCGATCAGCGATATCGTTCCCGCTGAATTTAAGGCCGAGGCGCAGCAGATCATTGCCTCGATCAAGAGCGGCACGTTCCACCCCTTCGATGGCCCGGTTGCCGACCAATCCGGCAAGGTCAGAATTGCGCCAGGAGCCACGGCCAGCAATGCGGATCTGGCAGGTATGGACTACTACGTCCAGGGCATCGCTGCGGAGTTTCCGAAGCAGTAACGTTGCGGGTCCCGCTCGCTAACCGGGCGAGCGGGGTGGCTGAATACCTGAAACGGATCGACATCCTCGATCCGCCTGTGCCGCTCCTGTGCAACAACACCTAAGAAGCTCAGGCAAGCAACTGTCTTTTCAACACCTTGCCCACAGAGCTGCGGGGCAGGGCCTCAAGCATGTGCACAGACTTCACGCATTTGAAGCCCGCCAATCGCTGGCGGCATGCCTCGACAATCGAGGCCTCGTCGGTAGCGCCTGGTTGGGTCGCGACCACAAATGCGATCGGCACCTCGCCCCAGCGCTCGTCGGCCTTGCCCACCACGGCAACCTCGGCCACGCCGGGCAGCGACGCGATCACCGCCTCCAGTTCTGCGGGATAGATGTTTTCGCCACCGCTGATGATCATGTCCTTTAAGCGATCCACCACGTAGAGGAAGCCCTGTTCGTCCAGACGGCCAATGTCGCCGGTTCTGTACCACGTCAGTGTTTTCCACCGGTGTGCTCGTCATCCTCTTCGCCATCTGCACGAGTCTTCGTTTTCAGCTGCGAGAGCGCCTGCTCATTGATGATGGGTAGAACGCCTTGCTCGGTGTCGACTACCCACATCTGCTGCTGCTCGCAGTAATACCCAGGTAGTTGGTCTTCGCCTGTACGAAGTGTGCTGGCACTTGCCAGGAAGGGCGAAATGTTCGCATGACGATGGCGGGCGCGCGCGTCCCTATCGGTGGTGTTTTCCATGCATCAAGTCCATTTAGATCGGTTTGGTGTGCAGATTGATACTACTTTGCCATCAATGACCGAACAACATAGTTTCCGCATGCTGGTGGGCGGTCGTAGCATGCTTACATCAAAGATTCGCTACTAAAAAATAAGGTTCCGCTCGCGACGACGGCAAGCAGTCAGGTTGCTTGATCTGGTAGTCGCCTGATCCACTTGCGATTTGCGTTTGCGACCTTCCTGGTAAGGCTGACAGAGCCGGTATGAGCGCCGACGCAGAGAACATCGAATCGGTGCGTTGGCGAGGCAGTAACAAAGCCCTCATAGAGCCAGCCGAGCAGGTCATCAAATAGGCCGTCATTCACTAGGACTGAATCGGCCCTAACAGTCCGCTATTGGCCGGTTGTTGCCTACCACGACCGATAGCCGTGGTTCGACTTCAGTCTGTCGCGACCGGCAGCAGCTGACTTAATGGTAGTGGGTCTTTCACACCCTCCTTTATCTTTGGAACGCTTGGTAGGTCGCTGTCAGCAACGGCGGCTCCCTCACCTGTTCATGATCTAACGTACCCTTGGCAGCTCGTCCCAGCGGCAGGTGTACCCCGGAGAACGCAGCTCCTGCTTCATCGACCAGCCGCCCAGGGCCGGCACGCGCGCCAGGCGCACGGTGCCGCGGCCCATGCTGGTGTTGATCCTGTCCACGGTTGCCATCAGCGCCGCGCTGCGCGGCCGCGGCGCCGGGGCGAACAGGTCGGCCTGTACCTGCCCGGGGCTGGCCAGGTTCATCAGCATCACCCCGGCTTTCTGGTACCGGTAGCCGGGCCGGTAGATACCCTCCAGCCCGGCCAGCGCCGCCTGCACCAGGTCGCGCGAGTCGTTGCTCGGCGTGTGCAGCGGCACGCTGGCGGTGCGCGCGTAGCGCGGCTCGTCCGGGTTGAACACCCCGGTGCGGATATACACCTGCAGCAGCTGGCACACATCGCCTTGCGCGCGCAGCTTCTCAGCTGCGCGGCAGGCGTAGCTGGCCACCGCCTCGCGCAGCGGCGCCAGCTCCGTCACCCGGCGCGAGAAGCTGCGGCTGCAGGTGATCATCTGCTTCGGCTCCGACCCCTCGTCCAGGGCGAAGCACGGCTCGCCACGCAGCTCACGAATGGTCTTCTCCAGCACCACCGAGAACTGCTTGCGCATCGTCCAGGCGTCCTGCTGCGCCAGATCCCAGGCGGTTTTAACACCCAGCGCGCCCAGGTGCGCCTGCAGCTTGCGCCCCACGCCCCACACCTCGCCCAGCGGCGCGTCCTTGAGCAACGCCGCCTGCTGCTCGGGCCGGGTGGCCACCACCACCCCGCTCTGGCTACGCCGCTTGGCGGCCCAGTTGGCCAACTTGGCCAAGGTCTTCGTGGTGCTGATGCCCACCCCCACCGGCATGCCCGTCAGCAGTTGCACCTCCGCGCGAATGTGCCGGCCGTAACCGGCCAGCGGCCGGCCGAGGCCCGCCAGGTCGAGAAAGCTCTCGTCGATCGAATAAACCTCCAGACGCGGTGCCAGCCCGCGCAGCACCCGTACCACCCGTGCGGAAACGTCGCCGTACAGCGCATAATTGCTGCTGAACGCCAGCACGCCATGCGCCTGCACCAGGTCGCGGATCTTGAAGAACGGCTCGCCCATGCCAATGCCCAGCGCCTTGGCCTCGTTGCTGCGGCTCACCACACAGCCGTCGTTGTTGCTCAGTACCACCATCGGCACCGTGCGCAGGTCGGGGCGGAACAGCCGCTCGCAACTCACGTAGAAGTTGTTGCAGTCCACCAGGGCATAGGTCGGCATCAGCACCCCGGCAGCTTGTGAATGCAGCGCGTCGCCACGCCGAACACCTCCAGGTCCTCGCCGTCGCGCAGGCGAATGTCCGGGTAGGCCTTGTTCGCCGCGCGCAGCACCGGCGCGCCGTGCTCATAGGCCAACTGCTTGCAGGTGAACTCCCCGTTCACCACCGCCACCACCACCATGCCCGCGCGCGGCGTGATCGAGCGGTCTACCACCAGGATGTCGCCGTCGAAAATCCCCAGGCCGGTCATACTGTCCCCCACCACCCGCAGAAAGAAGGTGGCCGCCGGGTGCAGTACGCACAGCTCGTCCAGCGAGAGGCTGGCCTCGATATGGTCCTCAGCGGGGGAAGGAAAGCCGGCGGCAACGCGGCTCAGGAACAACGGTAGCCGCAGACCTGGCCGCAACGGGCGGCCGATCACTGTCAGGGCCATGGATAACCTCACTAATACTGTATATGAATACAGTATTATCAAACCCCAACCTTGGCAACGACAATAGACGGGAGGCACCTCATGTGCGGCGGCGTCGAAGTGGCTGGGCGCTACACCCAAACCGGCCAGCAACTGCGAATCTACTTCCCTAACCCACGCGCCGCCCTGCCCGTGCGTCAGGCCGATGGCGCCGTGGCCTGGGTCCCCTGGGGCCGCCGCAAAGAGCAACCCGGCCACCTGCCCGCCACCGGTTGGGCCCGAACCGACTCCATCACCGCCGGCAAATGGGCGCGCTACCACCCGCAGCCAGTGCAGGTGCTGGCCGAACGCTTTATGGAGAAGAATGCAGCCGGTGCCTCGCACTGGTTTGACCTGGAGCCAGGCCAAACCATTGAGGCGCTGCTCATTGAGCACGGGGAAGAACGGCGGGTCTACGTGGTCACCACCACACCGCCGCAGGGTGGGCCAACGGTGCACGACCGCTGGCCGAGCCTGGTAACGGCCTAGAGCGGGTCACCCTCCAGCATCGCAGCGCTGACCTCGAACTCGCAGTCATCGCCCTGCGGCACCAGCTCCAGCGAGGCGGAGCCGGCCGGCAGTGCGACCACCAGGCTGCGTGTCACGCACTCGGCCTCGGGCATGGTCGCCGTGGCATGCAGCATCTGCTCCGTCCACTCCACCACTTCGTAGTCGAACACCTGGGCTTCCAGGTCTTCGCCCTCGTCGTGATGGTGGATCGAGGCAAAAGCCTCCTGGCAGGTGCCGCGGCCGCGGTTGCAGCGAATCTCCACTGCATTCACCCCGGGCGGCTCGTAACCGGCCACCGTATTCCAGCCACCCCACAACAACAGATCGTCCCCCTGCTGCTGAATGATCAGCGGCGGGCGAACAACCGCATGGGGCTGTTCCAGGGGCGCGGGGTAGGCCAACCACAGGGCCGTATAAGCGGCCACCAGGGCGGAAGCAAGGGAGACGGAAAGGTAGCGGAGGATCGTAGGCATAGTCGAATTCCTTTCGAGGGGGGCTGCTGTCCTAGCCGGTTATATATCTTGAATGCGACATCTGACTTTAGGCTAGGCTCAGCATGATTTCACGCAGGTAATTCATATCGTGATCATGGCCGTCAGGGCCCGCCACGGAACGGGCAGCAGGAACCGGTAATAAACGTCCAGATACACTTTTGTGTAGTGAGTTCAGTCAGAACAGAGTGCTGGTTTGAGAAAGCTACGAGCGGCGACAGTCGCCCCAAACCAGCCAAACGTGACAGGCAACAAGCGGCCCAGGCTGTGTAAAAACTTCAGCTGAAATTCAACGTGCGCGTTACTAGGCGAAATCCCTGAAGCTTGGCCGGGCTGGAGTGCTCAGAATTCGTTAGGAAACGCCGATGTTGATCATCAAATGATCAGTGCTCGGTGCTCGGTGCTCGGTGCTCGGTGCTCAAAATATCTGTCGCCAGCCGCTTATGATCATTGGTTCTTACAGCCCCTACCCTGCAGTTCGCAATGCAGCGATTTCGCTATTGCGCTTCCAATGCCGTTCGCATCCATTTCGGCAGTTTGCAGGCCAGCAATTTGACTAAGTCTTCAGGTCGGAGCCCTTTCTTGATCGCCGCAATACATTCAGGAGTTGAGCCGCCTTTACCGAGATAAAACAATGCACTGATAGCGGCACCCATCTCAGTCCCTGCATGCTGCATGACCATAGGGGCCGCATGTATCAGCCTGATTTCAGCGTTCCCAATGAATACTGAACGGCTGGCTCCGTTGGTGTAATAGATTGGAATGAGTGGCATCTGGGTGCTGAGCCCAAACCTTCTGACGGCATTGGCGCCGTGGATCTGCAGAGACAAGCGTTTCTGCTTGGTAATCAGGCTAATCAATTTCCAGGGATTGGGGCGAGCCCTGGCAACGTAGCGTCCGGGTTTCGGGCGCATATAGATCCCGCGATACACCCGTTCGAGCTCGCCTCGGTTGACCAGTCGAGCTATTGCTTTGGATACGGCGTTTTTCGTTCCAAACCCTGTGAAACGGCTAATGCTGAACGGCTGCCCTTTAGGTAGGCGCTTGACTCGTTGCGCAATCCGGGCGGATACCGACTGGGCTTGATCAGTGCTGAGCATCGTGGCGTTCACGCCTATAGCGTGAAGTCTAACGACGAACTGAAAAGCGGCTGATGGAACGCAATCACCCTTCGCCGATATTCATCATCTTGAGCGTCGTTTACCAGGCACTCTTCGAGGCGCCCCAGCGAGAAAACTTGAACGGCGGACGGGTAGTGTCTGAGCAGGCTTTTCGCATAGCTGCGAATGTCATCAGGTAGTTCGGTGTTACGAGAGAGGTCGCGGAGAAAAGCTTCGGTCTTGACGACACTCCGGGTTCTTTCATGCGGAAGGGTCAAAGCGGCTACCTCCTTATTCAGTTATTCCAATCTACGAGACCAGAACGGGCAAGCCGCGCGCTTACCCCTAATTTGTCCGCGATTCGACGTGGTGCGGCTGATGGATTTTCAACCCTACAATCAGTTCTTTCCCCAGTAGTTGTCTTTGCTGACCAGACCAAAATGTTCGGAAGCAAATGGCTGATCATCATCGAACATTCCATTGACCATACGCTCACGACGCAATCCACTCAGTACCCTGAAGAAGCAGGACTCGCAGAGATGCACCCGGTAGTGCTCGCCGTCATGCTGCGAGCCATATCCCCATTGGGCTTCAAGCGTGCCGTGTTGGAGGCCATAGCCGGGAACTCGCGTTCCAGAACGGCACACGTCGCAGATCACATCCTCAACGACATCGACCAATGCCTGCGACTTAATTTCCATACGCACCTCTCGATTACGTTCCAGGCAGCACCGGCCGGTTGTGGATTCATGCACACCGATATCGTGTGATGAGCTTCGACTGGCCGAGCATCAAAAACAAGCCAGAAGCTGCTGCCGGTAATGCTGAGAAAAACTGACCTGGTAAGCGGGCTCAATTGCAAAGCCACCCAGCGAAATGATGTTCGTAGCCTGCGACCCAACATTAGGCTCTGCACCACCAAACCCTACATCGCCGATGCCTTCGGCATGCCCCAAAGTCCCCACCAGGTCTGGCCGGGAGCCTGGGGTTAAACTTGGCATATGAGCATCGCTCAAAACAGCCAGATCATCCGGTAAGTCATCCGCAATTCGCTCCGCAAAGCCCTGAAGCGTTGGCTCCGCCAACATGAATAGCCATGCCTGGTCGTCGGACTCACCTGTGCGCCGCAGCACTCGCCCCAGCACTTGCCGGTAATGCAGTTCGGTGCGGATACGGCTGAGATAGCAGCACACTTGCAGGCGGGGAATGTCGGTGCCTTCGCTGATCATTCCGACGGCCACAATCCAGCGGCAGGCGCTGCTCCGGAATGCATTGATCACCTGCTGCGCATCCGGGGTTTTGTTGGTCACGATGCGGCACTCTTCACCCATTGCTTCTAGAGCCAGTGCAACTTGCTGGGCGTGTTCGATGTCTGTGGCCACCACCAAACCAGCGGCATCAGGTTTGATCTGGCGTAGCTCGTTCAACTTGCTGCAGCCAAGATCGAGGATTGGATTGATCACCTCGTCATGACGCAGAAGTTCCTCATAGGTGACAGGTGACTCCCCTAAAAGCTTGGCGATGCTGGGAAACAGCCTCACGGAGCTATCCGCGCCAAGCTCTTCCGTAAGTTTCACCTTCTGATTGTCGAGCAACACGATGCGAGGTGATCGACACACGCCGTCGGCAATGGCATCTTTCAAGCCATAACAGTAATCACAGATCAAATGCCCCTCGGGCGAAGAGTAGCGAGCCAATGCGATGGCCTTGTCATCCGAACGCCAGGGCGTGCCAGAAAGGGCCAACGTGAAGGCAGCCCGATCCTGTATCCGATGCAGTATCTGCTGCCCCCAGGCATTGCTGAGCAGCGGATCGTGGCCGGCGCAATGGTGGATCTCATCGAAGACCACGAACACCCGGTAGTCATCAAGCAGCTGCCAGAATCCCTCATCACGGTATTCCATGGCCTGATAGGTATAGGCAGCGCCCACGGCACCTATCTGACCATCTAGGCGTCTGCCTAGGACTTCCGCAAAGGTCGAACGAAAACCCTCCACGACCTGGCAGGACGGCGCAAAGCACAGCACCAAATCGATTCTGTCCTGCTCAAGCAGTTGGCTGACCAGTTCTGCCGCCATGCGCGTCTTTCCGGCTCCCGGGGTTGCCTGGCAGAAGAAGTGCGGCGTGACGGTGAAGTGCTCCAGCGCCTTGGTGATGCAGCTGTTCTGCCAGCTCCGTAGCGATCTACTCATCGTGGTGCGGCGAGCGTTTTGAGGGTCTTCTCGATGGCGCGCAGATGCCCCAAAAGACGAGAACTACGATCCCTGGCCTCCAGGTACTCGCCTTCAACCTTGCCCCGCAAATGTGGCATCTCATCCAGAAGCAGCTTGAATCGTTCCGCCTCGCCCATAGAGGACAGGAAGTCCAAGCGGATTTCCTTGTGGAGCGCTTCGAGCTGCTGATTCGTATTTGCTGGAGATTGAAGCGGTAGCGCCTCCACTTCGAACGCAGCCGGTGCCTGCTGGGGTTCCCCGGCAATCTTGAGGCTGCTCTCAAAGCCGTTGTCGATCAATTCCAGTTGCAGATGTGCCGGAATCGGCTGCAGATGGTAGACCTGCCCTCGAACACGACGATCCTCATCCAGCACAACCCAGCCCGCGCGCAGCAACCGGCGAATCTGCTCATACACATAGCGGCGCACATCGGCGATACGGAAATGTGTGCCGTTTAGGCGAGCGGCATAAGCATCGCGCAGTTCACGGGTCGTAAAGGTTGCACGCCCTGGCTCCTGAAGCAGCTCATACAGACGCCTGTCGAAGATAAACGAGGCCGATTTCATTGAGGGCACCAGAAGAAATAGCGCGAAAATGCGGATTATAATCCGTGGCCTATACGTCCGCAAACGCACGATAGTGCCGCCTCAAGTTGAATTGAGACGGTCATGGATAAGTTGGCGAAGGCGTTAGGGGAACGCATCCGAATGCAGAGGAAGGCCTGCCGGATTTCCCAGGATGCACTGGCGCTGGCGTGCAGTCTCGACCGCAGCTATGTAGGCCGGATCGAGCGTGGTGAGGTCAACATCACCGTCGAGAAGCTCTACCGCATCGCAGGCGAGCTCGCCTGCGATCCTTCAAGCCTTCTGCCACAGCCGTCTGAAATCTAACCCGAGCACGTAATACGGTTAGACAGCCGCGCTGCTATTACCTTGCTCCAGCCCCGCCTGCTGCGTCAGCATCTTCAAAATCACCAACGCAAACGCCCGGCTCTTGGTCTCGTTATCCAGCACTTCCAACGACATCTTTTCGTTGTCAGTCATGGCGTCCAGCACGGTGTCGAGCACGCGCTTGGGGAACAGGCCATGCATCACCTGTTCGACCGAGTGGTTGTTGACCTGGGCCATCACATCCTCCTGACGACTGATGCGATTGGCGATGCCGGTGAGGAACTGCAGCTGATCCTCATCACTCACCTCGGCGCCGAAGATATCGTTCAGCGCCTCGATGATTTCCGACAGCCGCTTCTTCTCCGGGTCATGGGGCTTGCCACTGCCCAGCCCCGTGGCCGGATCGAGGCCGTAGTCGCCTTGTTCCTCGCTCAAGCGCAGCTGGTGCTCGGCGCGCTTGGTCAGGCGGTAGTGGGTCAGTTGCAGTTCGCCCACGTCCACGTCTTCCTGATCGAGGCGATCCACACGCAGCAGCGGGTGCAGGTGTTTGGCATACACACACAGCTGCTCCAGCTCGCGATCCTCATAGGGAATGATCTGCGAGAGGAACTCGTACAGGCGCACGAAGCTCTGCAGGTTCTTCTTGAACAGGTCGAGCTGATCCACCTGCTCGCCGGCTTCCTTGATTGCCGCCTCGGCCTTCTTCAGGCCTGCGCTGTCGCCGTTCTGCTCGGCGGTACGCTTGAAATCCAGCGCATGCTGGCGTGACTCCTGGGCCAGTTTGTAGCGCTTGGCAAAGCGCTCCTTCGCCGGTGCGCAGTAGTAGCTGAGCTTGCTGGCGGCCGCCTTGGGATCGAAGAAGGCCAGCGCGAACGCCGCCACTTCTTCCCAGTGGTAGATGCCCTCGGCATCCAGCTTCTTCTGCAGGTCGTAGATGAGCTGCGGGTCGGTCACGTCGGTCAGCTCGGCCTTGGTGTAGTACGGCAGGAAGGCGTCGAGAATGTCCTGGGCGTCGTTGAAGAAGTCGAGGATGAAGGTCGGCTTGCTGTCGCCAAAGGTACGGTTCAGGCGCGACAGGGTTTGCACGCAGTCTACGCCCTGCAGCTTCTTGTCCACGTACATGGCGCACAGCTTCGGCTGATCGAAGCCGGTCTGGTACTTGTTGGCCGCGATCATCACGTTGAAGTCCTGGGTGTCGAAGGCTTCCGCCAGATCGCGCCCGTTCAGGCCGGGGTTGAGCAGGCTGCTGCTTTCCGTCACCTCTTCGGGGATCACCCCGTCCGGCAACACGCTGCCGGAGAAGGCCACCAGCGGATGCACATCGCCGTAGCCCATCTGCTGCACATAGGCCTGCACCGCCAACTGGTAGCGCACGGCCTCCTGCCGGCTGCTGGTGACCACCATGGCCTTGGCCTGGCCGCCCAGCAGGTGGCGGATATTGGCGCGGAAGTGCTCGACGATCACCTCCACCTTCTGGCTGATGTTGTACGGATGCAGGCGCACCCAGCGCGCCAGCTTCATGCGCGCCTTCTTCGAGTCCACTTCCTCGTCGTCGCCGTCCGGGTGGGCGATCTTCCAGGCGGTGCTGTAGGTGGTGTAGTTCTGCAGCACATCGAGGATGAAACCTTCCTCGATGGCCTGGCGCATGGAGTACAGGTGGAACGCCTCGGGCTTGTTGTCGGCACTCGCCGGCAACGCCGGGTTGGCTGGGCGACCAAACAGCTCCAGGGTCTTGGCCTTGGGCGTGGCGGTAAAGGCGTAGTAGCTGATGCGTTCGTTGGGTGCGCGGGCGGCCACGGCGGCGTCCAGCAGCTCTTCGGCGCTGATCTCTTCCGCATCCGGGGCATCACTGCCGAGAATCTGCTTGAGCTTGCTGGCCGATGAGCCGGTCTGCGAGGAATGTGCCTCGTCAGCGATAACCGCATAGCGGCCGCTGGCCAGCTTGGGGTACTTGTCCAGCGCGTCGAACAGCGCCGGGAAAGTCTGGATGGTGACGATGATGATGCGCGTCTGCTCGGCCAGCGCCTCGGCCAGTTGTTCGGATTTGCTCTGGCTGCCGATATCACGGGTGATGCACTTGACCACGCCCTGGGCGTGCTCGAACTGGTAAATGGTGTCCTGCAGCTGCTTGTCCAGCACTGTGCGGTCGGTAATCACGATCACCGAGTTGAACAGGCGCTGGCCCTCGGCATCGTAGAGCGAGGCCAGCTGATGCGCCGTCCAGGCAATCGAGTTGGACTTGCCGGAACCGGCGCTGTGCTGGATCAGGTAACGCTTGCCCGGCCCTTCAGTGCGGGTGGTCTCGATCAGCCTGTTGACCACTTCCCACTGGTGGTAGCGCGGGAAGATCAGGGTTTCCTTGGTGACGCGATTGCCGTCGGCATCCTCCTTCACGCTCTTCTGCAGGTGAAGGAAGCGGCCCAGCACCTTGAGCCAGGCATCCGGCTGGAACAGGCGCTGCCACAGGTAGCCGGTGGCGTACTGGCTATCGTCTGGCGCGGGCGGGTTGCCGGCACCGCCGTCGAGGCTGCCCAGGTTGAACGGCAGAAAGAAGGTGTCCTTGCCGGCCAGCTTGGTGGTCATCGCCACTTCATCCTGGCTCACGGCAAAGTGCACCAGCGCACCGCGCTTAAAGGTCAGCAGCGGCTCGGGCTTGCGCGTCAGCGGGTCTTTCACCGGGCGGTCATAGCGGTACTGGCGCTTGGCGTTTTCCACGCTCTGCTTGAACTCGCTTTTCAGCTCCAGCGTGGCGACGGGGATGCCGTTGACGAACAGCACCAGATCCAGACGCGGGTTGTATTCGCCCTCACGGTGGTGGGGTGAATAAGACACCTCCTGCACCACGCGCAGGCGGTTGCACTGGTAGCGCTTGAGGGTGTCCGGGTTCATGCCGTGGTCGGGCTTGAAGCTGCACACCTCAATCTTCACCCCCGGCAGCTTGAAGCCGTGGCGCAGCACATCCAGGGTGCCGTCCTGCTCCAGCTCACGCACCAGCTTCTGCACCAGCACGCCTTCCGGGTTGTTCGGGTTGGCCTTGGCGAACTTGTCCCAGCGCTCCGGCCAGGCCTCCTTGAAGTAACCGAGAAAGTCCTCGGTATACAGCGCCGTACCCCGGTCATAGCCGCTGGCCGGGCCGGTGAGCCAGCCCTGGGCGACCATGGCGGCGATTATGTCCTGTTGGAGTTGGGCTTCCTTGCTGCCTGCCATTACACGACCTCTGCTACGGCTAATTCGGGGGCTTGAGTGCTGACCGGGGGCTGCCAGCCGCGCACATCAATCTTGCCGGTTACGGCGGCGGAGATTAGGGCGGAGCGGCGCTCTTGGAGTAGCTCGACAGTCGATACAGCCACAGCAGTTAGCTCCTCATGCCTACTGCGGTCTGCTTCGAGATAAGTCAGGATTTCCAGTTGCTCCTTCTCGGAAGGAATCGGTAACGCCAGACTCATGACATTACTTGCGGATATGGACGCAAGATTGGTGCTCTGCTTAGAGTTCAAATAAAAATAAGTCCGCGCCTGCTCTGCCTGCGTAAAGGCTGCCAACCATTCTGCTCTCAGCAAACCATTAGGCCGGATTGCGAACACATGATTTTGGTGGAGGCATGGATCTATTTGAGCCTGCCAAACCGTGCCGCGCCCTAACTTATCGTTGTCGCCGCCTTCGTTCATAAGCACGTCACCAGCTCGAAGCCTGTAACGCTCGACCTCAGATTCAAGTACGGCTATTTCTTTTACCTCAGCTAAATCCACGTAGCCATTCTGCACATTTGCCACGCGCAGGTAGGGCATAACCACGGTTTCGCGCCCCTCATAATCCTTACCCTTTGCCACACCTCCCTGGATGGTCGCGTACCAACGAAGAGTGCCAACATTCCAGTGCGCCGGCACCTCACCCAGCCACTCAACGCCGGATTCTTTCATCGACACCGTCGGGTCGAGGCCTTTGGTGACGGCGTGGGAGATCACGGCCTGACGCTTTTCCTTGAGCAGTTCGATCAGGCGCTGCTGCTCTTCGATCAGCGCGTCGATGCGGGCGGTTTCGTGGTCGAGGAAGCGGGCGATTTGGGTTTGTTCGAGCTTGGTCGGGATTGCTGCTGGATGGTTCAGCAAATCGGCCTGGGTCATGCTCGGTAGGGCTGTGCTGGTCGAGTAATAACCAAATGGGATAGTGAGCGAGTTGTAATAAAAAAACTTCGCGCAGGCTCCTTTGGAAATCTCGGTGTAAAACATGGTGTCCACCGTCCAGAACCTGCCATTGATATAGAGCGGTTTGTCAATGGTCCCCTTGCGACCAAGCAAAACCGACTCACCCTCATAAAGGTACTGAGTGGCATTCGAGAACTGCCCTCCAGAACCAATTACTGGGTACTCTCCATCTGAGCTTTCAACCTCCTTGTAGTCTCTCCCATTGCGTATCTGCGCCATATTTTTCAGGGAGCCCATGACCCAATGCTCGGGGACTTCCCCCAGCCATTCAACCCCGGAATCCTTGTACGTCGGATACGTCGGAAAGCTCATGCCGACAGCCCCTCGATCATCTGCTTGATGCGGTCGGTGCAGGCTTTCAGGTCGCGGTCGATCTCTGCCAGCGGGCGCGGCGGCTGGAATACATAGAAGTGGCGGTTGAAGGGAATCTCGAAGCCAACCACGCCGACTTCGCCGTCCTGCTCATCACGCTTGCTCTCGTCGATCCAGGCATCCGGCACATGGGGTTTCACTTCACGCTCGAAGTAGTCGTACACCGACTCACCCAGCGGCACGTTCTCGTTATCGCGCAGGCCGGCATCGGCTTCCGGCTGGCCTTTGACCATGCAGATATCGGCCTCGGGGTCGCGCTCGCTCAGGGCGTTGAGAATGGCTTTCAGCTCGGCACCACTCACGGCGACGTTGTGAGCGTTAAGGGTTTTATTCAGCAGTTTGCTGAACTGCTCGCGGTTGCGGTGCAGTTGGTTGGCGTCCAGGGTTTGCAGCGCTTCGATTAGCTGCTGGCGGGCGCTGGCATCGCGTTTCTGGATGGCCTTTTCTGCCAGCACTTTTTCGATGCGCTCCGGGCTTACCTGGAAATTCAGGCGCAGCGGGCGCTCGACGGTAATGCGCCGGTAGCCGAAGGCTTCGACAGGGAAGATTTTGCTCTGCGGGGTTTGCTCGAAGCGGCCATACAGACGCACCAGTTCGTCGATCTGCTCCTCGGTGAGGTACTGGCGCTTGCTGCCCAGCGATTTGCGCATCTTGGCAAAGTGCTGGCTGCCGTCGATCAACTGCACCTTGCCCTGGCGAACGGCGGCCTTGTGGTTGCTCAGCACCCACACATAGGTGGCGATGCCGGTGTTGTAGAACATATCGGTGGGCAGGGCGATGATGGCTTCGACCAGATCGTTCTGCAGCAGGTAGCGGCGAATCTCCGACTCGCCCGAACCGGCGCCGCCGGTAAACAGCGGCGAGCCGTTGAGGATGATGCCGATGCGCGAGCCGCCTTCACGCGGGTCACGCATCTTGCTGACCAGGTGCAGGAGGAACAGCAGCGAGCCATCGGACACACGCGGCAGGCCGGGGCCGAAGCGGCCGTTAAAGCCCTTTTCGCTGTGCTCGTCGGTGATCTGCTTCTGCACCTTCTTCCACTCCACGCCGAACGGCGGGTTGCTGAGCATGAAGTCGAAGCGGCTGTCGGCCAGTTGGTCGTCGGACAGGGTGTTGCCCAGCTTGATGCTGGTGACGTCCTGGCCCTTGATCAGCATGTCCGCCTTGCAGATGGCGTAGGACTCGGGGTTCAGCTCCTGGCCATGCAGCGACACGGTGACCTGCTGGCTGATGGACTGGATGTACTCGTCGCCCTCGGAGAGGAAGCCGCCGGTGCCGGCAGTCGGGTCATAGATGGTGACGATGCTGTTGGGCTTGAGCTTGTCGTCCTGCCCGGTGATCACCAGCGAGGTGGTCAGGTGCACGATATCGCGCGGGGTGAAGTGCTCCCCGGCGGTTTCGTTGGAGCTTTCCGCGAACTTGCGGATCAGCTCTTCGAAGATGATGCCCATGCCGAAGTTGCTGATGCGCTCGGGGCTCAGGTCGGTGGCGGCAAAGCGCTGCACCACCTGATACAGCAGGTTGGCTGACGAGAGCTGCTGTACGAAGTCTTCAAAGTGGAAGTGCTCGAAGATCTCGCGGGCGTCCTTGCTGAAGGACTGCACATAGCTCATCAGGTCAGCGGCGGTCTGGGTGTCGGACAGCGTGCCCAGGGTCAGCTTTGAGGCATTGAAGAACTGCTGCCCGGCCGCGCGCAGCAACAGCCGCTCACGCACCAGATCAGGCCGGCCTTCCTGGGCGTAAGACTCACGGATTACCGCTTCCTTGGTCGGATCCAGAACACATTCCATCCGCCGCAGCAGGGTGAACGGCAGGATGATGCGACCGTACTGCGACTGCTTGAAGTCACCGCGCAGGAGGTCGGCAATCGACCAGAGAAAGGCGGCCGTCTGAGAATGGTTTTCCGTGTTCACGCAACTGCTCCTTGAAAGGCGTGCAAAGCGCCGAGTGTAACTGAAGAGGGGCAGGCGAAATCACTTCGAACCCAAAGCCGTTGGCGTTTAAAGCGCTGAGGCGTCCAGACCTATCTACAGAGGCAAGTCAGCCGGCGGCACCTTCCCGATTTGTCCTGATCGTATGCACTCCCATATCGACGTGTCCAGAGCTGCTCACCAAGAAGGCAGCATGTCTAGTGCCTGTTCTATACCACAATCTCAGAGTAATTATGTCGGTCTAAAATAGCGGACAAACCAGCATCAACGCGCGAACGATGAAGATCAGTCAGAAGATTGTCGTGCACATATCGGTTGACTAGATGAACATAGTATTCAAGTGTAGTTCTAACATCAGTGTGGCCCAGCATTTTCCTGAGATCTTCGTCGAGCGCTGCATCGTAAACAAAACTCCTTCCAAGTCTATTCTGGGCTTTCAACGCCTCATAAACAAAATATGTCGCACAGGTGTGCCTGAGCATTCGTGCATTGAATCGTATGGCTTTAAAATCAGTAGCGCTCTCGGAGTTCTTCGCTGCAGAAACCACCTTGCTAAAGTTATAACCAAGCATTCCATGAGTAACAACATCACCACGAGCGGAAAGAAACAAGTCGCTATTCCTTGGTGGAATGCCATGCTTAGCCTCATATAGCTTCGCTCGTTGCCGCCTTAAGGGTAAATAATACTCGCAAATAACTCTCCACAGCTTCCCTGGAAAGTCTATGGAGCGCCATTTTCCCTTGGACCTAAAATAATAATAGATCGCGCCATTATCTAACCCTTCTGGGTACTCACCCTCATCATAAGGAATGAATCCATAATTTTCATTTCTCCCTCGGTAAGGCAATTGAAAAAGATCAATCGGTCTAAGCCCGGTAATTCGTATGATCGCTGCGATAATTTGATAAACAGGATCATTCAACACGCTGAGAGCTATTTCATAATCAGTTTGCCTTACAAATTTCTGCATTTCTCGTTGATGCATTGCTGGTCTACCACTGGGCAGATTAAATCCCAAGGTAGTAACTTTAACCACTGGGTTGATATGGGCCAGGAGTTTCTGGTCTTTCAGCATGTATCGGATATCAGTCCTACTGATATCCAAATAGTGTTTATAGCCCTGCTTTTCGGCCCACTGATAGAAGCTCCAGACCCTTGCCGCAATGTGATACATGGTTTTGTGAGACGGACCATCAGGAAGCGCATCCGTTGGAGATGCTATGTGAACAAGGAAGGCATCAAATACATCCTCATCCACCAACTGCCAGTTCTGCGCGCCAAATACAACTTCAGCCCCTTCGATTGGGCTATCGTCCAACCACTGCAAAAACCTTCTCAGGATATTCGCATAGTTTCTTGTCGTTTCATCACTCCTTGAACGTATCTTCGAGACAGCCATCGCCCACATGGTCGGTGCTTCAAGGACGTTATGATTATCATCAAAATAAATCCCTACGCGCTCTCGCATATAGCCAGAGTGGCTGGCCAAACCGTTTCCAAAATGAAGGATACACATAACTATTTTGGCCTCGACAAGGGGTACACCACAAGCGAATTAGAAACTTCATTTAAATAGTCATTAAACTTACAAAGCGAAGCAGACAAATCTCCTAACCGCTGCTCTAATTCTTCATCATGAGTTAAACCATTTTGGTGAGCACAATTGGCATCCGCACTGCGCCCATAAAGAACACCATGCGCTCTTAATTCGGACTCAAGATCACGAAGCAGAGTTACTACCTGTGAGTTTTGATAAATTATGCTTCGCTGAATCCCACACGCTTCAACCAGCTTTACTCTTGAAAGCCTAGTCATATCTGCTGAAACGAAATCAGCCCAGTCTCCCATGCGACGTCGCTCTTCAACAAACGATTGGAAACGCTTTAGACCATTCACTGATTTCAAGCCAAGATGATTGAGTCGAAATTTTCGCTGAATTGTATTTCTTCGAACCGCGCAGCCACAACTTTGATGGATGAAATATTCAATTCAAGAGCCGCACCATTGAACTGTTTTTCGGCCCTAGCGATACAGGCATCAAGGCCTAGGCTAAATCGAACACAGTGCACAGGCGCGTTAAATTCTTTCCTAACCCTAGAAACTAACAAATTCCGAGTTGAAACTGTATCACTTGCCCCACTGACATATAAGGATACGCCTGGAGTAGGTGGCTTGTGATTATCAATCCAAGATGACTTGCCGCACATTGGAAGACCACACATTATGTAGACTGCGGTAACAAGTGAAGATCGATTCTGACTAGATAACGAATCCAGTTTCTCCAAAAAACTCAGAATGGCCTCAGAATCTGAGCCTGCATTAGGCACTTCCAAAATAATCTTTGAAGTGATAAATCCTGATACCGAAGGAGTTAATGATTCAGCAAGAGCCGCCTTGAGATCTGCACGTAGGATTGCGTTCTGATTCTTCTGATGAGTTAGCTCTTGAAGGAGCTTAGCCTTCTCAACTTGCTTAGCAGGCTTTTCACTAGCCAACGCAAAGTAATATTGTACCCTGTCGATCAACTGATTATATGTGGTGCTAGCGCGCTCCCTTAGTAGGGCTAACTGCTCCTCCAACTCTTTCAGTCGATGATGTATTTCTTGAGTGTTTTTGAGTGGCTTTTTGACATCCTCACTTGAATCCTTTGTATAAACCCCAGAATGAGTTGTTCCTTTTATGACTTCTCTGACCTTCACCCAGTCAGGATCATGCTTTTGATTGATTGTTGCACGACCGACACCAGATAATTTAGAAACTTCCATCACTGATAACTTTTTTCGGCCGTCGCTTTGGAGCGCTGAAATAGTCGCATACACCCGATTGAGGAGATCCTGCTTAGCCATGCGCTACCTGCTTTAGGAAATTATGTGCTTCATCCCCTACAACCTCGTGAAGTCGCTTAAAGGCTTCAGCGATACGCCTCTGCGAATATTCCTTCTGAGTCGCTCCACAGTACCTATGCTTAATCATATTATCGTGGAAAATTATCTCATTTTTTAATGATGGAACATTGGCCTCGACAAATGCAGCATATCTACAATTATATGGGTCACACGCAAACAAGTTTGGATGAAGCCTCGACCCAGGGCTATCACTCTTAGCATCACAAGGTGACTCGCTGGTAAGACCCGGCGTTCGCATACAGATTGCAAGATTCGTTCTATGCAGAAGCTTCACACCTTCATCAAGCAAAGAGGCGACATACTGACTTAAACTCTCTTTTCCCGCGTTTTGCAATTTAGCCCTGAGTATTGGAGACGAATTAGCAGTCTTGGCCAATCTTTTGCCGCCAATGCCCCCAATTTGACCAGAAATTACACCTTGCAAAACCTCGACGAGAATTTCCGTATTTTCTTCAATCAACGTAGCTTTGACTTCATCGTTCATGCCTGGTAAAGAAAGGATGTACCTTAACGTCATTTTTAAGCTGCGGTGAGAAAAGAGGCGTTTAATAATTTCAAGATTCCGCGAATCTTGATGAATTATATAAAGGGCAAGTGACTTCCGAAAACGATGTGGGTGTACTCTATAATCAATACCCAGGTTGTTTGCCACTCGATTGCAAGCTCGCCCTACCACAGTGGACTGCGGAGTGTTTCCAAAACTTAACTTTGGTATCTTGACAAACAGATAGTCGTGATTACCGTAAGCACGAGCATCCCGCCCTATTTCAATTATTACTTCAATTGCGTCAGCAGCAATTTTTGGGATAGGTATTGTTTTAATGTCGCCCTGTGACGAAATAGAGGTTTTGAAAACAGTATAAGTAAGCCAATAACCCTCAGACTTAAACGAAAGACAATCCACCTTAAGTCCAATGACCTCTGATCGGCGCATCCCAGTAAGACATAGAAGAAGCACGATACAAGCATCGATCAGAGAGACAACAACGCTAATCACAGCAGTTTGATTTATATACTCCCCCTCATCATTCTCATGCGTTCTTTCCTTGATTTCTATTCCCCACCAGGGAATACCGCTATCTAGTAACTTAGGTTTATAAGCCCTAAATCTTTTAACTCCCTCAACGGACGCCGTTGACACACCAAAATTCATCGCGGCAAGCTTTTCGGGGTTCTCAAAAGCACCTACTATGGTTGGCGCAAAATTTTTATACAGCCAAAGGACGTCATCACTATAGTTTTCAACAAACCCCACACAGTATCTAAATATTTCTGCATAGTCATCGAGCGGAATGGGTTCGAAAGGTCGAGAGGACTCGTCGTATTCTCTTCTATATTTGGCGACAAGCTCTTTAGTTACGTATGAATCGTATAGTGAGTACTCTGACGGAAGCATACCCATCGATGACACGCCCTGCCAGAAGGACATTAAGTAACAGAATTCCCACTTAATCCCAGATGTGGGCAGCGACTCTATATAGTGCTCCACACTCGACTTGGCCAAATCATTCACCGTCCTAAAATCTGGTGAATTTTCCGAACCTAAATATAGACCTTCGGCATGAAACAACCCGATAAGTCTTATTACTTTTGTTTTATCTGACTCAAGAGATGTATAAGCATTAATACGACCATGAATTCCGAAGTGCGGTACACGGTAAAATAGTAGCGCCCTAGCAATATTCACCCAATGTTCGTGACCTACTCCACAAACATTCACGCCATACATATTCACATAATCAAAATTGATGCGTATGGGAAATCCATTAGGGGAGGGGTAATCCCCAAAATCCCAAACCGGATCGCCGAAAGAGCTTCTAGGACTTACCCTAATATAACTCCACTCGTTCTTATCAATTCTGGAAAGATTGAGTAAATTTATACTATCGCAAATGATCCCAAGTGAAGAGTCGCCACTCAGAATCTCATCATCTTCTTCAGTAGCGATAGGCTCTGACTCTTCCTCGTGACAACCCAGTCCATTCCTTATTTCTTCTAAAACGGCTTTTATTTGGTCACGTGTTGGAGTTGTCATGAGAGTCCTATCATTGTCAATGGCAGTGCAAAACCGTTATGTACTGATCGATCTATTGCCTCAGCAACCTCAATCGGATCCCCCCAGCCCTCTAGAACCCCCTTCCACGCTAAATACTCAGCGCGATAGCTTTTCTCCCATTCTAAGGGATTTAACCGCTCCCTCAGACCGTCAAGGTCGGAAATTCTTCTTGCAATAAAAGGTAATGCTTCTTTGAAGATCACACACTGTGAGCATAACGGGCAACGATTGAAGTAGTTGCAAGGCGTATCCGTCCTAAGAAAACTTTCAGCGCCTGGCCAATCTGGTCGTCTTGAATTTAGACAACTTGCAATGAATGTCTGACCTTCCGGAGAAAGCAACTGTATTACCGAATCTTCAGAAGAATTCAGCCTGCCGACTAATGGTGCAACAACTGACCGTAGTTCTTCTTTGCTACCGCAGCGTAGAGTGGCTTCACGCAGCTCAACCAAAGACACATCTGTAAGAAGATTTGCTGAGTAACGCCTAAAATCTTCTTCATGCTTTCTCTGAATCTTTCTTAGACGCCCATTTAATATTTCTGCCGACCCCCAGTCACTATCATAATGATTCACTGTGGTATCGATATCCGAATGCCCCATCATTGTCGAAACTTCGTCTATATCTAAACCCTGTTCTCTCCGTCGAGTTTCGTAAGTAGTTCGAAGACGTTTCGTTTCAATTCTGGGGGATTTGGTATCCGTATCCAATTTTATGCGGTGGCGATGTAGAAACTCCGTTGATGCGTGCCCAAAATTCGTAGTGGTCACCGGCGTGCATAAGCGGCCAAACTTATTCCACAGATTCTTCGAAATGACACACTGAAATAATTTACCCTTTAAATAATGAGGCGACGAGAAATGCTTGGTTACTTCAGCGGCAACAAAGCGCAAGATCTGATACGTGCCAAACTTATCTCGCTTGTTTGATCTATGCATTTGGCTTTTGTTGGACCGTCCCTTGTACCCATAAATAATCACATAGTCATCATCCAGAAGGTCCTCCTCAATGTGGTCGTCTAGGTTATCGCTTATCGATACCACGACCTCAAAGTTCCAGCCCGTCTGCAACATCACGAAGAGAAAGAATGGGAATATAGTTCCCATTGTGAAGGCTACTCTGCTGAAGTATGCCATTTGACCTACTTCATAGGGTAGGTGCTCTGGCCCAACCTTCATATATATCAAGGCCGACCGTAATCTTTTTTCCAGCGTAGAATATTTTTTGTTTGTTCCGTGAGCGGTGTTTTTACTCCACTCAGCGGAAAAGAGATGTCCAGCTTCCTCGAAGCTCACTTGCATAGGCCAATCAGGATAAAGTCTTCCTACATTTGCAGTTGCAATTCGCCCAGATTCTTCTCGATCACAGCCATACACCATCCCCCGTTCACTGACCTCAGTACCAACTACAGGGCGACCTTTAGCCGCCAGTTCATGGGCGCGGGCTCGGTAAATGCCCAGAAACCTCTCTATACTTATTCCATTTGCCCGTATGTATTCTTTAACATCTCCAGTGGAGCGTATAACCCACTCAAACCCTTTAATGTGTGTCGCCTTGATTGACCCGTTGGATCTTTTAGTTTGCTCTTTTACAACCAGATCAAACATCAAGTTTTCTAATGAAAGATCGTATGCCAGAATTGGCTTCTCGCCTTCCACTACACTGTTGTAACTCTCCATCCACTTCATAATAAACTTAATATCGATCAGGCATCCCTCCACAAGCTTATTATGAATCTCCCTGCTGTATCCTTCTGTTATTTGCTCGTTCATCCCCGGTCCAGTCGGCCATTCAAACCCTTTGCCGACCCAGCCCTGCCCTTTATATTTATTTTTCAACGAAAGAAAGATATTTTTTAATGCGCCGTATCTTTTTCTATTTACGGTGCGACCTGGATACGAACGAATTAGAAATGACCTAAAATTCACGCATACCTGCCCATCGACATCAGCAACACCTTTGACTGATTTATTGATCGGCTCAGCGCTGTTAAGAAACAGCACAAACTCTTGAATTGAGTAATAGATGTCTTGATGGGATTGATATGTGATCAATCTCTTTGCGGAATGGAGCTGCGCACCTATAAGTAACTGCTGGACAATTAATTTATGGTGCGGATACTCAGTGACAAGATCTGTGAAGTCACGGACGTATTCCCTTGTGCCAGTAGTCTTGTTTCGGACAAGCAACCCTTGAGCTGAAACATCGACTTGTCCCCTAGCAGTGCTTCTTTCTTGAATCGCTTGGGGGGTGTTTTCTGGGAGCTTTCGCTGGAGGGTCGGTCGTTCTCGCGACTCAAGTGCAGACTTGGAGAAAGGCTTTCGAGGCATCTGACGTCCATTTGGATGGGTCTCTAGCCAGCAGTATCAAGGATAGCTAGACACTCTGGCCATACATTTCTTTGTCAACGATAACGTGCTCGCAGCCACGATAGGGATTCACCGAACGGTCGAAGCCGACGTCCGGCGACTGGTTGCGGGTCAGCACCGTCTTGGCCAGTTCGCGGCGCACTTCGGTGGCGCGGGTCGGCGGCACCTCCTGCTCCCAGCCGTCGTCGTAGGCTTCGGTCAGGGTCGGGGCGAAGCGGTTGTGCGGGTTGATTGCGGTGCCGCGACCACGTGGGGTGGCCTTGGGAGGGAACATGGGCAGCTCCAATAACTGTATATAAATACAGTATCAAAGACACGCGCGGCGCGCACGGCCGGCAGTGCACCGTTGGTCTGCCCGCGACTCAGCCTGCGGTTGTGAGCCTGCGCCGCATCAGGCAGGCTGATACGTCGTCCGCCAGAGTTCCCACGATGCCGTCTTGCGCCCCACTTGCCGTCCTTGCCCTTTTCTTCTGCAGCACCGCTGCCCTGGCCGAGTCCTTCGAGGTGGACTGGCCCGCCGGCTGGGAGGTGGAGCAGATGCCGGCGCCGCAGTCGCCGTTCGAGCCGGAGGTCAGCGGCGAGCGCCAGCGCGCGATGAAACTCAAACCCAACGGCGAGCAGGAGGTGGTCGTCGAGATCACCCGCCTGCCTCTCTCGCCGAGCGTGGAGATCGATCTGGACAAGGTGCTCCGGCAGATGCGCCAGGGCATCCAGCTGGGGTTCGCACAGAACCTGCTGCTGACCGCCTGCAAGCCGCCGGCCGATACCGAAATGGGCGACCTGCCCGCGCGCGAGGTGCGCTGTGACATCAGCCAGCAAGGCACGCCCGTGTTGCAGCAGAACCTGCTGATGGCGCGCAACGACAAGGCTGTCTATTCGCTCAGCTATGCCATGCCGGTGGCCAATGCCGCCGCGCTGGAGGAAACGCTACAGGCGCTGCGCAAGAGCCTCAGGCTGCACTAGGCACTAGCAGCCCGCCGCACCTGCAAGGCGCTGTACTGCGCGCCCGGCACGCCGTCCAGCTCGAGCCTGCCGCCCCGCGCCAGCTCGCGGGCACGCCAGTAGAGAAAATAATCGGTTGGGAAGAAGCCGTCGCAGTGCCTCATCACCTCGGCCATGGCACGTGCCAGCGGCCTCCAGTCCGGTTCTGTCGCCGCGACGAGCTGGGCATCGATGGCATCGAAACGCTCCCCGAAGAACTGCCCTTCACGCCAGCGGCGAATATCGGCATCGGCCGCCACCGCGCCACGCCATTGCGCAGCCAGCTGGCGTTGGCGGGCAGCGTCGATCCGCTGCGGGCGGATGCGCTCGGCCAGCGCCGCTGGCCGATGCATCGAGACCGCCATGCGTGTGCCGACACGGCTGTCACCGGTGCCGCAGGCAACTTCGAACAGAGGCAGCGGGCTGCCTTCCAACGCCGCGCAGACCCGCGCCAGCAACAGCTGCTCGGACGCGCTGTCGCCATGCCAGACGGTCACGCCGAGCCCCTGCCCCGGCAGCTCGGCGAGCCATCGGGCATCGCCTGCCAAGTCATTGGCGAAGTCGGGCCGCGGCTCGGCACCGCCCGGCCAGACCGCCTCCCAGAACCAGGCGCGTGCCGGGCAGCGCTCGGCGTCCACGTCTCGCAGCGGGCCGACGGCCAGGTCGTCGCGCATGACCCGAACCTTCATGTCCGGCTGGCCAGCCGTGACGATGGCGACGCTTTCGGCCGCCAGATCGCCACAGGTCAGGTGCCAGCCGGCAGGGATCATGGCTCGGGCTTTTTCAGCTTGGGGTTGGGGAAGAACTGCACCGACTGGACCTTGGCGTCAGCGACCTTCGGCTTGGGCTGGTTGACCCGCGTGCCGAGCTCGCTGGGCACCGACTGGCCCTGAGCATTGAGGGTGTCGGCGTAGCCGCAGGCGACGCATTCGCGATGCGGCACGCCGTCGACGTCCCACATCTTGATGCTGTCCTGGGCGCTGCACGCCGGGCAGACCGCGCCGGCGATGAAGCGTTTGACCGGTGGCTGGCTCATGCCGCCTCCGCCGTCAGCCCGAGGTGGCGCAACAGCGCATCGATCGACGGCTCGCGGCCGCGGAAATCGACGAACAGCACCATCGGCTCCTGGGAACCGCCGCGGGCGAGGATCGCGTCGCGGAACGCGCGGCCCGTCTCGGCGTTGAACACGCCCTCCTCCTCGAAGCGCGAGTAGGCGTCCGAAGACAGCACTTCAGCCCACTTGTAGCTGTAGTAGCCAGCCGCGTAACCGCCCGCGAAGATGTGCGCGAAGCTGTTGGGGAAGCGATTGTTGGCCGGCGGACGGATCACCGCGACCTCGTCGCGGATGCTCTCGAGCACCTCCAGCACGCTGCGCCCGTCGCCGTGGGTGGCGTGCAGCTCGAAGTCGAACAGCGAGAACTCCAGCTGGCGCACCATCACCATGCCGGACTGGAAGTTCTTCGCCGCGAGCATCTTGTCGAGCATCTCGCGCGGCAGCGCTTCGCCGGTCTGGTAGTGGCCGGCGATCAGCGCCAGCCCCTCGGGCTCCCAGCACCAGTTTTCCATGAACTGGCTCGGCAGTTCGACCGCATCCCAGGCCACGCCGTTGATGCCGGACGCGCCGGCATGCTCGACCTGGGTCAGCAGGTGGTGCAGACCGTGACCGAACTCGTGGAACAGGGTAGTGACTTCGTCGTGGGTCAACAGCGCCGGGCGCTCGCCCACCGGCGGGGTGAAGTTGCAGACCAGGTTGGCCACCGGCGTCTGCAGTTCGCCGATCGCGGTGCGGCGCTTGTCGCGGGCGCCGTCCATCCAGGCACCACCGCGCTTGTTCGAGCGCGCGTAGAGGTCGAAGAAGAAGCGCCCGACGTGCTCGCCGTTCTCGCGGATCTCGAACAGGCGCACGTCCGGGTGCCAGCTGTCGAAGTCTTCCAGCTCGTGGATCTCGATGCCGTAGAGGCGCTGGACGATGGCGAACAGGCCCGAGAGCACCTTGTCCACCGGGAAGTAGGCGCGCACTTCTTCCTGATTGAGGCTGTAGCGCTGCTGGCGCAGCTTCTCGCTGTAGTAGCCCAGGTCCCAGTTCTGCAAATCGTCCAGCCCCTGCTCGGCGGCGAAGGCGCGCAGCTCGGCCAGGTCACGCTCGGCGAACGGCTTGCTGCGCTGGGCCAGGTCACGCAGGAAGCCCAGCACCTGATCGGTCGACTCGGCCATTTTGGTCGCCAGCGACAGCTCGGCGTAGTTGGCGAATCCGAGCAGCCTGGCCAGCTCCTGACGCAGGTCGAGGATCTCGGCCATCACCGGGCCGTTGTCGAACTGGCCGGCGTTCGGCCCCTGGTCGGAGGCGCGGCTCGAATAGGCGGTGTAGACCTCTTCGCGCAGAGCGCGGTCATCGGCGTAGGTCATTACCGCGTAGTAGCTGGGAAACTCCAGGGTGATCAGCCAGCCATCGAGGTGCTTGGCTTTGGCCGCCTGGGCCATCTGCGCCTTGGCCGACTCGGTCAGCCCGGCGAGCGCGGACTCGTCGGTGATGTGCTTGGTCCAGGCCTGGGTGGCGTCGAGCAATTGGTTGGAGAAGCGGCTGGCCAGCTCCGAGAGCTTCATGCGGATGGCGCCGAAACGCTGCTGCTCGACCGGCGGCAGATCGATACCCGAAAGGCGGAAATCGCGCAGCGAATGCTCGAGGATGGTCTTCTGCGCCACCTCGAAGCCCTCGGCTTCAGGGCTGCTGGACAGCGCCTGGTAGGCGCGGAACAGATCGGGATTCTGCCCCAGCTCGGTGGAATAGGCCGACAGTTTGGGCAGGCAGGCCTCGTAGGCGGCGCGTAGCTCGGGGCTGTTCTTCACCGAATTGAGGTGGCTCACCGGACCCCAGGCGCGGCCGAGCCGCTCGTTCATCTCGTCCAGGCCGACTACCAGGGTCTGCCAGTCCAGGCTCTCGGCGGGTCGGCTGAGCAGCTCCTGGAGGGCGACGCGGTTGTCGCCCAGAATGGTGTCGATGGCCGGCTCGACGTGTTCCGGACGAATCTCGGAATAGGGAGGCAGGTCGAAGTCCCGAAGCAGGGGGTTGGTATCGGTCACGGCATTGCCCTTCTAGGAATACTCACCCCTGCATGTTAAAGACAAATGCGCGGCCACGCAGCCACCATTGCCTCCCGTTCAGCGCAGAGAAGCAGCCGCCGCGGGGGGGTCCTCCCGCCGTGAAAAACGTTGTGCGAGCACAGTGCAGACCATCAACTGGAGCTGGTGGAAGAGCATCAGCGGCAGGATGATCATCCCCACCGCGCTGGTGGCGAACAGCACCTGCGCCATGGGCACACCGGTCGCCAGGCTCTTCTTCGAACCGGCGAACAGAATGGTGATGCGGTCCTCCAGGCTGAAGCCCAGCAGCCTGCCGAGCAGGCTCGTCAGCCACAGCACCAGCGCCAGCAGCAGGCAGCACGCCAGGGTCAGACCCAGCAGGTTGACGAGCGGGACGGTCTGCCAGAGCCCTTCGACCACCGCGCCACTGAACGCGGTGTAGACCACCAGCAGGATCGAGCTCTGATCGACGGTCTTGAGCCAATTCTTGTTGCGCGTCACCCAGGCGCCGATCCAGCGCCGCGCGACCTGCCCGGCGACGAAGGGCACCAGCAGCTGCAGGACGATCTTGCCGATCGAATCGAGCGTCGAGCCGGTATCGCCTTCGACGCCCATCAGCAGCAACACCAGCACCGGCGTGAGGAAGATGCCGATCAGGCTGGAAGCCGCCGCGCTGCAGATCGCCGCCGGCACGTTGCCGCGTGCCAGCGAGGTGAAGGCAATCGCCGACTGCACCGTGGCCGGCAGCGCGCACAGGTAAAGCATGCCCAGGTACAGCTCGGTGCCGACCAGCGGCGTCAGTACCGGCTTGAGCGCCAGCCCCAGCAGCGGAAACATGACGAAGGTGCAGAAGAACACCAGCAGGTGCAGCCGCCAGTGACCGGCGCCGGCCAGGATCGCTTCGCGCGAAAGCTTGGCGCCGTGCATGAAGAACAGCAGCCCGATGGCCAGGGTAGTGAGCCATTCGAAGAACACGGCGCCGCGGCCCTCGCAGGGCAGGACGGTGGCGATGACGACCACCGCCAGCAGGGCGAGCGTGAAATTGTCGAACAGCATGCGAAGCTTGGCCATCTACCGGCTCCTGGTCTTGCAGATGAAGGGGAGCGACCTTAACGTGGTGCTCTCCTTCCGGCTAACGCCAAGCGGGCAATAAATGTCGCCAATCGGACAACAGGCCCTCGCGGCCACCCAGAGCAGCATGCCCCAGACATTGCCACGCCCGGTCTACGGCAAGCTCGATTCGCCGCCCAACCTCAAGCTTGGCTATCGCCACAGCCATCCCTGGGTGCAGATATCCCATGCCGTGGAAGGCGTGCTCGAAGTGCGCACCGACGGCGGACGCTTCATCGCACCGCCGCTGCGTGCGGTGTGGGTGCCGGCCGGCGTGACCCATCAGGTGTTCTGCGCGCCGGACACCTGCATCCGCAGCCTGTACATCGATCGCAGCGTAGCCGGTGACGTACCCGAGCACTGCCGGGTACTGCAGGTGAGCCCGTTGCTGCGGGAGCTGATCGCCCACTTCAGCACCCTGGCCGAAGCCTATGACGAACAGGGCCCCGACGGACGGTTGGTGCAGGTGTTGCTCGACCAGTTGGGCTGCGCGCCGGAAGTCGAGCTGATGCTACCGCTGCCGGCCGACCCGCGGCTGCACCGCCTGTGCAAAAGCCTGCAGGCGCGGCCCGAAGCCCCCGAGGGGCTGGCCGAATGGAGCCAGACGCTGGGCGTCTCGGAGCGCACCCTCAGCCGGTTGTTTCTACGCGAAACCGGATTGACCTTTCGCGCCTGGCGCCAGCGTCTGCGCCTGCTCAGCGCCTTGCCCGCCCTGGAGCGCGGCGAGCGGGTCACCGACGTGGCGCTGAGCTGCGGTTACGAATCCCTGTCGGCCTTCATCGCCGCCTTTCGCGAGCAGTTCGGCGCCACGCCCGGCGAGTTCTTTCGCTCGGCCAATCGCCCGGTGCGCGATGCTGTCCGTTAATCTTCAGGCCTTTCGCGCGGCTCGCCTGGGCGCGCCGCCATCACATCGGAGCCATTCATGACCATCCGTACCTTCCAGGACCACACACCGCAGCTCGGCGAGCGCGTTTTCGTAGACCCGTCGGCCGTGCTCATCGGCGACATCCACATCGGCGCGGACAGCTCAGTCTGGCCGCTGACGGTGATCCGCGGCGACATGCACCGCATCCGCATCGGCAACCGCACCAGCATCCAGGACGGCAGCGTGCTGCACATCACCCACGCCGGGCCGTTCAACCCCGACGGCTTCCCGCTGACCATCGGCGACGAGGTCACCGTGGGCCACAAGGTCACCCTTCATGGCTGCACCCTGGGCAACCGAATCCTGGTAGGCATGGGTTCGATCGTGATGGACGGCGCAGTGGTCGCGGACGAGGTGATCATCGGCGCCGGCAGTCTGGTGCCGCCGGGCAAGACCCTGGAAAGCGGCTATCTCTACGTCGGCAGCCCGGTGAAACAGGCGCGCCCGCTCAGCGACAAGGAGCGCACCTTCTTCAGCTACACCGCTGGCAACTACGTGAAGCTCAAGGACCAGCACCTGGCCGAAGGCTACGGCGATTGATGTGAAGTCCTTAGCGGTCTTGACCGTGAGCTTTTCAGGCGGCCCCGATCGCAGGCCATGCGGGCGCGTAGAGCGCCCATTGACCCACAAGGGTCAGAGGAACATCCCGCCGGAGGCCTCGATGCGCTGGCCGGTGATCCAGCGCCCGCCTTCGCCGAGCAGCGCGACGACGGCCAGGCCGATGTCGTCCGCCTGGCCGACGCGTCCCTTGGCGGTGTTCGCCGCGACGAAGGCGTTGAGGTCGGCGTTGTCGCGCACCGCACCGCCACCGAAGTCGGTCTCGATCGCGCCGGGGGCGAGCACGTTGACGCTGATACCTCGCGCACCGAGCTCACGGGCCTGATAGCGGGTCAGCACCTCGATGCCGCCCTTCATCGCCGCATAGGCCGAATACCCCGGCAGCGTGAAGCGCGCCAGGCCGCTGGAGACGTTGAGGATGCGCCCGCCGTCGACGATCAGCGGCAGCAGCATCTGGGTCAGGAAGAACGGCCCCTTCAGATGGGTACTCATCATCAGGTCGAACTGCGCCTCGCTGGTTTCGGCAAAGCTGGTGGTCTGGCCAGTGCCGGCGTTGTTCACCAGAAAGTCGATGTCATGGCGGCCGAAGCGCTCGGGCAGCGCCGCGCGCAGCCGTTCGGCGAAGGCGGCGAAGCCTGAGCTGTCGCCCACATCCAGCGGCAGCATCAGCGCCCGGGCACCGAGACCCTCGATCTCTTCGGCCACCGCCTGGGCTTCGCTGGCCTTGCTGAGGTAGGTGCCGATGATATCGACGCCCTGGGCGGCCAGGTGCAGGGCGGCGTTGCGGCCGAGCCCGCGACTGGTACCGGTGATCAATGCGAGTTTGCCTTTCATGTCAGTCTCCCGAACGGTTGGTTTGTGTACGGGATTGACTTTATTGTTCAAGCGGTTCCGGATAAATCCAGCATTGATGGATAGACTGTTCGCTCATTGCGACCAATCGGACAACCGCCATGAATCTGCTCGAACTGCTACGCACCTTCGTCCGGGTCTTTGAACTGGCCAGCTTCACCGGTGCCGCCGACAGCCTCGGCCTGCCCCGCTCGACGGTCTCGGAACAAATCCGCGCGCTGGAACAACGGCTCGGCGCGCGGCTGCTGCAACGCACCACGCGCCGGGTGCAGCCGACCCAGGACGGCCAGCTGCTGTATGAGCGCTGCCGCGACATGCTTGATCAGGTGGAAGAAGTCGAAGGGCTGTTTCGCGAGGGCAGCTCCCTTGGCGGGCGTTTGCGCATCGACCTGCCGGTCGCCCTCGCGCGCAATCTGGTGGTGCCGCGCCTGGGCGAATTCCTCGACCGCCACCCGGCTCTGGAGGTCGAGGTCAGCGCGACCGATCGGCGGGTGGATCTGGTGCGCGAGGGGTTCGATTGCGTGCTGCGTATCGGCGAGGTCAGCGACACGGGCCTGGTGGCGCGGCGGCTCGGCAGTTACCCGCTGGTCAACTGCGCCAGCCCCGGCTATCTGAAGGCCCACGGCACGCCCAGGACGCTGGACGACCTCGCCGACCATCACCTGATCCACTACGTGCCGGTGCTGGGTGCGCGCTCGGCGGGCTTCGAGTACGAGGAGAACGGCAAGGCCATGTGCCTGCCGATGCAGGGCCGGGTCACGGTGAACAACAGCGACAGCTACAAAGAGGCCTGCATCGGCGGCTTCGGCCTGATCCAGGTTCCGCTGGCGGGCGTGTGCGAGTCACTCGAGCGGGGCGAACTGCAGCTGGTGCTGCCCGACCATGTGCCGGCACCGATGAGCGCTTCGCTGCTCTATGCCCACCGGCGCAACCTGCCGCGCCGGGTGAGGGCATTCATGGACTGGCTGGGCGGCCTGATCGAGCGGGACATCGCCGCCGCGAACGCCCTCGCGCAGCGCCTGCGGGTCTCGGCGCGCTGAGCTGGTGCGTTGCCCGTGCCGGCCGGGTACGGGACAATCGACGGCCCTCACGCTGCCGGCCGCACCTTCATGCACCACTCGATGATTCTTTTCGACCTCGACGGGACCCTCACCGACCCGCGCGAAGGCATCACCCGCTCGATCCAGTACGCGCTGGCCAAGCTCGGCATCGACGAGCCGGACCTGAGCAAGCTCGAGCCCTTCATCGGGCCACCCCTGCTGCAGGCCTTCATGCAGTTCTACGGCTTCGACGAAGCGCGGGCGTGGCAGGCGGTGGAGCATTACCGCGAGCGTTTCAGGGTCACCGGGCTCTACGAAAACCTGCTGTTCGACGGTGTGCTGGAGATGCTGGAGCACCTGCGCGGCCAGGGCCGCACGCTCTACGTGGCCACCTCCAAACCCTCGGTGTTCGCCCGTGAGATCGCCCGGCACTTCGCCTTCGACCGGCATTTCAAGCTGATCTACGGCAGCGAGCTCGACGGCACCCGCACCGACAAGGTCGAGCTGATCGCCCATCTGCTCGCCGAAGAACGCCTCGATGCGACCGACGCACTGATGATCGGCGACCGCAAACACGACCTGATCGGCGCGCGCGCCAATGGCCTGCAGGCGGCAGCGGTGGGATACGGGTTCGGCAGCCATGCCGAACTGATGGCCGAGTCGCCGGCCTATTACTACGCCACGCTGCCAGAGCTTCGCGCAGCCTTCGCCTGACTCAGTCGTTGCGCTGGGAGATGATCGTGCGGGGCCGCTTTGATCGTTTCCGCTGTAGCGTGGAAACCATCGGCCAGCGGTGCCCGACAGGCGCTTCGCCTGCCGGGCACCGGTGCTCCAGGGACGTGCCCGGTTACTGAATCTGGGTGATCAGGTCGCGACGCATCACGGTCTTGATCTTTACCAGGTGGTCGTTTTCCTGATCCAGCGCCTTCATGAAGCTGTCAGCAATGGTGTCGTGGCCGGCAGCGCGCGCCAGCTCGATCAACAGCTCCCAGGCCGCGTTGTCAGCCAGCTCGACGGTCAGCAGGGCGTTCAGGCCATGCTCGACGTTGGTCCGCGGGTCGGTCAGCACCTGCACGACGCCCATGGCGATGACCCCAACCACATCGGCACTGGGGGTCTGCGCGGTAGGGTCGGCGCCCATCTGCTCGATCGCACGGACGAGCAACATCATGTGCTCGGCCTCTTCCTCGCGGATGTGCTTGAGCGTTTCGACCAGTTCCGCGTTGTCCGGCTCGAGCGCCTTGGTCTTGGCAATCATCGCGTCATACAGACGCACGCCGTTGCGCTCGTAGGCCAGGCGTTCGCCGAGCTTGTCGATCAGGATTTCCGGGCTCTTGCCCTTGAGCATGTCGAAGGATGTCTTGAGCATGCCTTTGGCGGACCCGGGGATGGGCACCGAGCCGATTCGCTCGGCCTCATCAGTGCGCACGGCGCGTTCATGCGCGATGGCGCTCTCGTCGCCGTGCACGTCGGGGCTGACCGCATTGACGGCCTCGAGCATGCTCTTGGTGTCCTTGGGGGACATTTGCACACCGGTGACGTTGGTGCCGACTTTGGCAGCGTGGGCCATGGTCATTCTCCTCAGGAAGCTTTACGGATCAGTTCGGTGCCCGGTGCCCACTGGTAGCCAGCGGAGACGATGTCGGCGGCGATGCCTTCCGAATTGAGCTGTGCACGGTAGTCGAGAGAGCTCTTCGGCTCCTGGGTGATATCCACGTACTGGGTACCGCTGGCGCGCAGGTTGAGCTCGGCGGCAAGCACCTTGCGCACGAAGTCGCGCTGGCTCTTGAACTCGATCATCTTCGGCAGCGGGCCGCCGAGGATTTCCGCCGGATCGCGCCGCTCGAGCTTCTTGAAATACTCGCAGGCGATGTTCAGGTGACCGAGCTCGTAGTCGAGGAAGCGCTCCCAGATGGCCTTGATCCGCGGGTTGGTCTCCTGCTCGGCACAGCTGGCGTAGGCATAGACTTCCATCGCTTCGTGGACCAGCCATTTCTCCATGAAGCTCTCCAGCGGATCGGCCAGTGAGCCGTACTGGGTGACGTGCTGCTCTTCGACCGAAGCGATCTCGGCGTACAGCTGACGTGCCAGCGGGTCGGCGAACAGCGGCCCGACGTTCATGTAGTAATCGTGGGTCTGGTATTCGGCCGCGGTGATCATCGCGGCATGGATCTTGGTGATCAGCGCGGCTTCATCCTTGGCGTAGCTGTCGCGCAGGTCGTCATCGGGATGGCGATGGTGCTGCGAGGTCGGGCGACCCGGCACGATGTCGGTGTAGCCCTGCAGGATGTTGTTGGCATCCTTGCCCTCTAGGCGATCGAGCATCGCCGAGTAGCGATAGAGGTGGTCGAAATCTTCGAGCAGGCCGAAGCGATAGGTCTGCGCCTGATAGGGGTCGGGCTCGGTCTGAGCCACCGCGGCGGTGACCTCGATCGCCACCTGCTCGTAGGCCACGGTGGTTTCCAGCGGCGAATGGTCGGCAGAAATCAGCCAGTTCACCATGGTCGCCTGATGCTGCTCGACGCGGCGGATCTCAGCGAGTGGCTGGCGCAGCTGGCCGGTGATACGGGCGATGCCGTGCTTGAGGCGCAACGCGTCGGTCTCGATACCGTTCATGAGGATGATGCGCACCCGGGTGAAGGCGTCGTCATCGAGCTTGCTGATCGGCTTGCCGGCCATCTCCTTCCAGGTGAATTTCTGCTTTTCCAAGGGCGTGCCCTTGTTGTCGAGTATTCCGGACAGTTTATCCATGGAGCCTCCGTTGGACGGGTCATACGCGGCGTACGGGGGTACGACAGAGCGGGCGGCCGCAAGCTGCGGCCCTTGAAAAATGGACGGAGACGCCGCGGGACAATTCCTTACAGATCGTCGGGTTGCGGGTCTTCTGGATGAACGGCGCCGCGCGGGTGGACGCCGTGCGGCGCCCGGCCTGAGGCGCAAGAGAAGCCGCAGCCAGCGCGGAGAGGGTTTAGCGAAACGGTATCAACGAAGCGCCTCGAGGGCCGCCTCCCGCTCGTCGGCCGGCAACTGGCCGAGTTCGGCGACCCGCACGTAGAAGCGTGGCCAGTCGCGGTCGACCTGCTCGAACAGGCCGGCGAAGGCAGGCACCCAGCGGTCGTAGAGACCAAAGGGCAGCAACCGGGCATTGTTCAATGGCTGCTCGATCCAGCGATCGAAGCGCCCCACCCCGCCCCACTGCCGATCGCGCCGCTCCCGGTAGAGGCGTCGCAGACGTTCGAACTCCTCTGCCTTGGCCTGGCGCATCTGCGCCTCGGGCAGACCCGAGGCATAGAGCCGGTCGAGCCGCTCGCGGGTTTCCAGCACCAGCTCGGCGAGCACGGCGTACTGCTCGCGGGCCTGCTCGTCACGTGGAGGCAGCCCTCGGCTGGCACGCCATTGACGCAACCCTTCGCGCTCGACGAAGCTGGCGAAGGATTCGTTGAAGGCGGTGTCGTCCGGCACGTAGAGCTGCTGGTGGGCCAGCTCGTGGAAGATCAGCGCGGCCAGCCGGTCCTCGTCCCAGCTCATCATCGAGCTCAACAGCGGATCGTCGAACCAGCCCAGGGTCGAGTAGGCCTCCACGCCGGCGACATAGGTGTCGTAGCCCTGCTGGCCGAGCAGCGCCGCCGCACCGCGCGCCGCGCCCTGGCGGTAGTAGCCGCGGTAGGCCACGCAGCCGGCGATGGGGAAGCAGTGGGTCAGCGGATTGATCGAGAATTCCGGCGTGGCGAAGACGTTCCACACCACGTAGGGGCGGCCGATGTCGGCGTAGACGCGGTAGCTGCCATTGTCAGGCAGGCCGAGCCGGGCACTGGCGAAGGCCCGCGCCTGCAGGGCCAGGGCAAGGCGCTCGCGCAGCTGCGCATCACGCGTAGGGTCGGCGAGAATCCGCTCGACCGGCTCGCGCTGGCGCAGCAGTTCCAGCTGCCCACGGGCCAGTTGCCCGTAATAGGTGCCGCAGCCGCCAAGACAAAGCATCAGCAGCAGGGGAACCCAACGGGGGGTCAAGTGGTCGAGAAAGGCGGTTTCACGGCGCGGCATGCGCCGACCCTACCCCATTTGCCCGGGGGCACTCCAGCGTCCCGCTCGCCCCCTCGGAGACTCGCATGCGCGCTGCCCTGATCACCGCTTTTCTGCTGCTGTCGGCCGGTTGTGCCCATCCGATTCCCGAGCCCGATCCCAGCCAGGCCTGGGTCGATCTCGCACCGACACAGGACACCCAGCTCGAGGCGCTGGCGGTCGACAGCACGCGGCTCGAGGACGATCGCTACTTCCAATTCGAGCCCGGCAGCCGTCAGCTGGACATGCGCTACCGCTTCGACGTGGCCGGCCACGACGTGGGCGCCGGCAGTGCGCCGCTGCCACGCGATTGCCGCCTGAGCCTGGCCTATGACCGCTTCTCCGCAGGCGAACGTTATCGCCTGGTCGCGGGCCGCCATGGCTTCAGGCCCTGGGCCAAGCTCTACGACGAGAAAAACTTCCTGCTCGCCCGGGCAGAAGAAAGGGGCTGCGGCGATGTCTCAGGCTTATGATGCGTATCCCCTGGAGTTCCGCCATGCGCCGGTCGCTTGTCCTTTCCCTGCTGCTGATCCTGTCCGGCTGCGCCGGCCCACTGCCCGAGCCGCGTGACGACCGGGCCTGGGTCGACCTGCATACGATGATGCCGATCGACACCTTCATGGCCCAGCGCATCGACCGCCAACGCGTCGAGGACGGCCGCTTCTTCCAGGTACCGCCTGGCCCCCACGCACTGGAAGCCTCGTTCGAATTCGAGATTGGCGGCGGTGGCATGCTCAACGAGCCACGGCGGCTGCGCTGCCTGCTGACGGTCAACCACGACTTCGAGGCCGGCCGCCGCTACCGGTTCGAGTCCCGCGCAATGGGCTTTCAGCCCCAAGGCTGGCTCTATGACGAGCAGGACAACCTGATCACCCGCGCCGACGTGTCCTTCTGCGGCCCTTGATCCCCGGCGCGGCGCCACCGATCGTCCGCCGCGCTGGAACTCGCCCCTATACCGCGGCTCGAAAAAATACGGCCGCCACGCGCCGCTGACCGTCTCGCCTCTGTCCGGATAGCCCATGACCTTTATCGAATGGATGGCCGTTCTCGGCGTCCTGTTGCTGATCCTGGCGCTGGCCTCCGCCTATCTGCGCTGGCTGCCGGTCACTACCTCGCTGATCTACCTCGGCTTCGGCGTGCTGATCGGCCATCTCGGCATCGGGCTGTGGGAAATGGAGTTCCTGCTCATCGCCAACTGGATGGTGCATCTCACCGAGGTCGCGGTGCTGGTCTCGCTGTTCATCAGTGGACTGAAGCTGCGCATGCCGCTGCGCCACCCTTCGTGGAAGAGCGCCTACGTGCTGACCGGCCCGGTGATGCTTGCCTGCATCGCCGGGGTCGCGCTGCTCTGCCATTACGTCTTCGGGTTGAGCTGGGGCGTCTCGGTACTGGTCGGGGCGATCCTCGCACCGACCGATCCGGTGCTGGCGAGCCTGGTGCAGGTCAACAACGCACGCGACGACGACCGGCTGCGCTATGGCCTCTCCGGGGAAGCCGGCTTCAATGACGGCACCGCGTTCCCCTTCGTGGTCTTTGGCCTGTTGCTGATAGAACAGGAGACACTGGCACCCGGATGGGTTGGCGAATGGGCGCTGCACCGGCTGCTCTGGGCTGTGCCGGCTGGATTGATACTCGGCTACATGCTCGGCAAGCTCGTTGGACGGCTGGCCATCTACCTGCGTGCCCGTCACGCCGACACGGCAATGTCGCCCAACGACTCGCTGGCCTTGGCGCTGATAGCGCTGGCCTATGTGGGTGCCGAGCTGATCGGCGCATGGGGCTTTCTTGCCGTGTTCGCCGCAGGCCTTGGCCTTCGTCATGCCGAAATGCTCGTGGCCCACCAATCCGAAACGCCTTCCGAGGAGCTGATCGTCGGGGTGGTGCCGCATGCTGCCGAAGGGGGTATGGCACCGCGCGACCTGTCGCTCGATGACGGCGAGATCGCCAAGCCCAGGGTGGCAGCCGGCGTCCTGCTGGGCGATATCCTGGCCTTTGGCGGGCAGATCGAACGCTCGCTGGAGGTGCTGCTGGTAACCCTGCTCGGCGTACTGGTCTCGGTTCATTGGGACTGGCGTGCCATCCCCCTGGCCCTGGCGCTGTTCGTGGTGATCAGGCCGCTGAGCGTGCTGTTGCTGATGCCCCGGCGCTACCTGGACCGCCCCCAGCAGTTGCTGGCCGGCTGGTTCGGTATTCGCGGCATCGGCAGCCTGTACTACCTGAGCTACGCCATCACTCACGGACTGCTGCCGTCGGAGACCGACGACCTGGTCCCGCTGGTCCTGTCGGTGGTGGCGCTGAGCATCCTCATCCATGGGCTCAGCACGCAACCTCTGCTTAGCCGCTACGAGAGAGCCCGTGATTCCACAGCCATGCCGGACGATCCCAAACGCGCCGGCTGATCAGCCGTGCAGCAGGCGCTTGAGCAAGGTGTAGGAGTGGCGGCGCGCGGCGGGATCGTGGATGGCACTGTTGACGATGAATTCATCGGCCTGGGTCTGTTGCAGAAAGCCGTCGATCTGCGCCGGCAGGCTCTCGCGGGTGCCGACGAAGGTCGCGCGCAGCTGGCCGTTCACCGTGGCCCGCTCGTGGGGCAGCCAGAGCGAATCGATGTCGTGGGTCGGTGCCGGCAGCGCGGTGGGCTTGCCGCGAATCAGGTGCAGGAAGGCCTGCTGGTGCGAGGTGGCCAGGTACTGCGCCTCTTCGTCACTGTCGGCGGCGACCACGTTGATCCCGACCATCGCGTAGGGTTTGTCCAGCACGCCCGAGGGGACGAAGCTTCGGCGGTAGATCGCCAGCGCATGCAGCGCGTTGTCCGGCGCGAACTGCGCGGCAAAGGCGAACGGCAAACCCAGCTGTCCGGCGAGCTGGGCGCTGAAACCCGCCGAGCCGAGCAACCAGATCGGAATATGCAGCCCCGCACCGGGGATGGCGATCAGCTTCTGCCCCGGTACCGGCTCGCTCAGGTAATGGCGTAGCTCTTCGAGCTGCTGCGGGAAGGCGGTGTCTTCGTCGCCCAGGTGTCGGCGCAGGGCGCGGGCGGTGAGCTGGTCGCTGCCCGGCGCGCGGCCCAGGCCCAGATCGATACGCCCGGGAAACAGGCTTTCCAGCGTGCCGAACTGCTCGGCGATCACCAGTGGCGCGTGGTTGGGCAACATGACGCCGCCCGAGCCGATGCGCATGCGCTGGGTAGCCGCGGCTACCTGTCCGATCACCACGGCGGTGGCCGAACTCGCCACGCTGGGGATGTTGTGGTGCTCGGCCAGCCAGTAGCGATTGTAGCCGAGGGCTTCGGCGTGCTGCGCCAGCTCGATGGTGTTGCGCAGCGCCTGGGCGATGGTTCCGCCCTCGGTGATGGGGCACAGGTCGAGAACGGAAAGCGGCAGGTCGGAAAGCTGGGGCATGACGTCACCCATAGAGCAGAAGGAAATAAAGGCCGGGCACTGTAGGCCAGCGCCAGGACGCTGACCAGTTACGAGGGCTGATACCCACTATTAACGAATTTGCGGCCAACCTTGGCACGGCGTCGATGGGCTCACTGCAGCCACGATGAGGCGCGACGCATGGTTGCCAGCGGCCGGGCGTGCAGGTCAGCCGATGCAGGGCAGCGCGGTTCGCAGGAAGCGTCTTGAGCGAGAAAATCCACGACTCACCGCCACAGGACCTGACGACCACCCGCACCACCCATCAGACAAGACCGCTGTTTCTGACGGAACCGGCTCGGTCCCGAAGGTAACGGAGGGCTGCACACAGCCCTGCGCGATCAACTGTTGGCCAGGCGGAAGCCTACTTTCATGGTGACCTGGAAATGGCCGACCTTGCCGTTCTCGACGTGGCCGCGAATCTCGCCCACTTCGAACCATTCGACGTTCTGCAGACTGCTGCTGGCCTCGGTGATCGCGTTCTGGATCGCCTCATCGACGCTGTTGCGCGAAGAACCGACGATTTCGACTTTCTTGTACGTGTGGTGATCAGTCATAGCCTCTCCCCTGGAATGGGTTGGATAGGCGTCCGGCCCGTTTGTACGCGTCCCTGCCCTATTTCAGGCCCGCGAACGCGGGAAGAAGTTCAGCGATACGGGGGCGATCACCGCGGCCGATACCGCTCAATCGAGGCGCCGGTAGCGAAAGCCCTGGGCCTTGAATACCTGATTGAAATAGGTGCCCATCGACTCGGCCTCGAGCAGTTCGAGCACCACCTCGGGCGGCACGTCCTCGTAGCGGTACACGCCGTCGCCCTGGAATTCGACTTCCAGGACGCGCCTGGCGGGATCGTAGCCGACGCTGCGCAGGCTTTCGGACTCGACCCGTGCGCGCGCGATGGGCGCCGGATCGGGGCGTTTTGCGCGCCCTTCGCGGCCGAGGCCGCTCCTGCGGGGCTTGTGTGCGCTCATCTCACTCAGCAGGGGCCGGTGCGGCCGGGGTCGCCGGTTTGGCGGTAAAACTCTCGGACTGCATTCGCCAGAGCGACTCGAATTCGCCGCCGCGGTTACGCAGCTCCTGCGGCGTGCCGTCCTCGATCAGCTTGCCGTTCTTGAGCACGACGATACGATCGAACGATGCGAGCGTGGACAGGCGATGCGCCACCGCAACCACCGTGCGGCCCTGTACCAGCTTGCTCAGCGCCGCCTGGATCTCGGCCTCCGACTGGGTGTCGAGCGCCGACGTGGCCTCGTCGAGGATCAGAATCGGTGCGTCCTTGAGGAAGGCCCGGGCGATGCCGAGCCGCTGGCGCTGGCCACCGGAAAGCATCACGCCACGCTCTCCGACCATGGTGTCGTAGCCCTCAGGCAGCTCACGGATGAAACCGTCGCAAAAGGCATTGCGCGCCGCCTCGACCACTTCTTCGTCGGTCGCACCGGGACGGCCGTAGCGGATGTTCTCGCGGATGCTGCGATTGAACAGCGCGGTTTCCTGGGGCACCACCGCGATCTTCTCGCGCAGGCTGTCCTGGCTGACGCTGCGCACGTCCTGCCCGTCGATCAGGACGCGCCCGGCCTGGACGTCGTCCAGCCGCTGGATCAGGTTGATGAGCGTGGACTTGCCGGCCCCCGAGGAGCCGACGATGCCCACCTGCTGTCCGGCCGGGATGTGCAGGTCGAACTTCTCGAACACCGCGCCACGGTCGGGATAGGCGAAGCTGATCTCCTCGAAGGTGATGTCGCCTTCGGCAAGCTTGAGCTGGGTCTCGGCATCGTGCAGGCCGTGGGGCTGAACGATGATGCGCAGGGTGTCGTCGATCGCGCCGATCTGCTGCGTCGTGTCCACCAGCGCCAGGGCCAGATCGCGCGAGCCGTGCAGGATGCGGAACGTCAGGGCACTGACCAGCACCACGTCGCCGGCCGTCACCGAGCCGCCGATCCAGAGATTGATCGCCCAGATCAGCATGCCGCCAGCCATCAGCGACAGGCAGATGTCGTGCATCATCCGGGCCTTTTCCAGATACATCCAGCTGCGCCGCTGGGCACGCGCCTCGTAGCCTATCTCCTGGGCGAGCCGCTCGCTTTCGCGGTCACGGGCAGAGAACGCCTTGATGGTCCAGACGTTGGAGACCGCATCGACCAGCTCGCCGCCGACCCGCGCGGCCTGCGCGGCGAAGCGTTGGTGTTTGGAGCGGCCACGAATGCCGAAGCCGGTGATCAGCGCGGCAACGATCATCACGAAAATGATCAGCGCCACCGCCATCCGCCCGTCGACGGTGAGCAGCACCACCACCGCACCAAGGAAGTCCACGATCGGCGGCACGATCTTCCAGGCTAACCCGCCGTAGATGGCGCCAGCGGCCTGCCCCAGCGCCGAGATGCGGTTACCGAGCGAGCCGGCGAAGTGCTCGGTGAAATAGCGCATCGGGTGCCCGGTCAGGTGCTTGAACAGGTCGACGCGGATATCCACGACACTCGCCACCACGGTGCGGCAGCCGAGCCAGCCGCCCAGGCGCCAGAACACGTTCTCGAGGACGATCAGGCTGATGAACAGCCCAAGGGGGAACCAGACGTCGGCCTCGGAGCGGTCGCGGGTCGACATGGCGTCGACCAGCAGTTTCATCCCGTACTGCACCGCCACCGCGCAGGACGCCGCGCCGATGATCAGCGCCAGCAACCCGGCGAAATGCCAGGGTCTGACGCGGATGTAATGCCAGAGAAAGGCCACCGGCTGGCCGGGAAGAAGTGGTTGACCCTTCGACGCGGCCTGGGCGCTCATGATGTTATGTCTACCGTCTTCGTCTCGGGATGTTCGGCGTGGGCGAAGCGTGCCTGTTGCAGGCGCAGCTCGTCGGCCAGGCCGTCGTGCGGCTTTCGCGTGCCGTTATCGTCGGGGAAGCCGAGAAGCCCGACCGGGCAGTGCCTGTCGTCCGTCCAGCCGGGATAGTCCACTACCGGATACAGGCAGATACCCTCGACCGGTACGCCGCGCTGCATGGCCAGGCCGACCTGCTCGGCCACGTAACGCAACCATTCGCCACGCACATCGCCTTCGGCGCCTGTTTCGGCAACCACCAGCGGGCGATCGTAGCGCCGCCAGATCTCCTGCAGGATACCCTTGAACGGACGGTAATCCGGATTGCCGCGATCGATGGTCTGACCGTCGCCGTAGTACCACTGATTGTCCGAGTAATAGTTGACCCCGAGGATGTCCAGATATTCGGGCGCACCGCCCAGGCCAGGCCAGGCTTGGCCGCAGAGCATGTCCCAGGCCTCGAATTGTGACAGGCGGAAATTCTCCGCCTCGCGCTGCGGACCCGGGCGATCGTTGCGTGCCACGACGTGAATGGCCGGATCGACCTGGACGAAACGCGCCCGCGGTTCGACCTCGCGAATCGCGTCGATCGCGGCGATGGTCGCGCGCACCAGTTGGTGCTTGAGCTCCGGGCCGCGACCCCGTGCCATCGGGTTGAAATACGCCACGTCGCCGCCAGCCCACGCCCAGAAGGAAATCTCATTGAGCGGTGCGAAGAACGGCACCGCGCCGGTTTCGTCCTTGACCAGCTGCGCCAGGGCGGCGGCATAGCGCGCGAAGCGCTGGACGAACTGCGGCCGCCAGATGTCGATGTCGTCCGGCCAGCCGTAATGGCCCAGATCCCAGATCACCTGGGTGCCCTGGCGGTGCGCGGCCTGGAGCATCGGCAGAAAGCTGGACCAGTCGTACTGGCCCGGCACCCGTTCGATCAGGTGCCAGCGCGCGCCGTCACGGACGGTGCGCAGCCCGTAGCGCTGCAGCGCGGCGTAGTCGTGGGAGGCGAACCGGTCATGTCCGGTCGCGTCGAGCAGGTCCAGACGGCGGCCGTCGCCGCGGCGGTGGTTGGAACACTCGAAGCCGCCCATGAAGAAGCTGTCGAAAACTGTCGGTCGATGCATCGTCTCTTCACTCGACAAGCGCAGCCCCCACGGTCTTCGGCGATCGGGGGCAGCGGTAAGGCGCGTTACGCGCCGTTCGACTCAAGGTGCCTGCTCCGCCAGGCCGCGGGCGTGCTCGGCACTTTCGCCCGCCTCGGGGCCCAGCTCGGCTTCCTCGATGCGTTTGTAGGCGGCCAGTGCCTGTCCGACGACCTGGTCCATGTTGTAGTACTTGTAGGTACCCAGCCGACCGATGAAGGTCACACCCGGCGTCTCGTCGCCGAGCTTCTGGTAGCGCTTGTACAGCTCGGCGTTCTCGGGCCGCGGGATCGGGTAGTAGGGATCGCCCTCGGCCGAGGGGTACTCATAGGTGATGCTGGTTTTCGGGTGCTCTTGCCCGGTGAGGTGCTTGTACTCGCTGATGCGCGTGTAGGGCACGTCTTCGGCCGGGTAGTTGACCGTGCCGACCGGCTGGAACCGGGCCTGGTCGAGCTGCTTGTGCTCGAACTTCAGCGAGCGGTAAGGCAGCTTGCCGAAGCGGTAGTCGAAGTACTCGTCGATCGGGCCGCAGTAGATCAGGTGGTCGTACTCGACCTCGTCGCGGATCTCGCGGTAGTCGGTGTTGATCATCACCTTGATGTTCGGATGCGCCAGCATCTTCTCGAACATCTTCGTATAGCCATGCTTGGGCATCTGCTGGAAGGTGTCGGTGAAGTAACGGTCATCGGTGTTGGTGCGTGTCGGCACCCGCGAGGTCACCGACTTGTCCAGCTGCGACGGGTCCAGCCCCCACTGCTTGCGGGTGTAGCCGCGGAAGAACTTTTCGTAGAGCTCGCGGCCGATGCCGTTGATCACCACGTCTTCGCTGGTCTGAATGTCTTCCACCGGCTCGGCGCGGCTGGCCAGGTAATCGGCGGCCTCCTGCTCGGTGGTCATGTTCAGGCCGTAGAGCCTGTTCAGCGTGGTCATGTTGATCGGGATCGGCACCAGCTGGCCGTCCACCTGGCCGAGCACGCGGTGCTCGTAGGGCCGCCACTCGGTGAAGCGCGACAGGTAATCGACGATGCGCTGCGAGTTGGTGTGGAAGATGTGCGGGCCGTAACGGTGGATCAACACCCCGGCCTCGTCATGGTGATCGTAGGCATTGCCGCCGATGTGCGGGCGACGGTCGACCACCAGCACGCGCTTGTTCAGGCCTGCCGCCAGACGCTCGGCGAGCACGCTGCCGGCGAAACCGGCGCCGACGATGAGGTAGTCGAAACCGCGTTCACGGGTCGAGCGGGAGGGCGTGTCGCCTGCTGGCCGGGTGTGGTCGCTGCGACCGGAAGCCTGGTTGGGATTGCTGTCTTGGACGCTTACAGGGCGCATTGCATCTTCTCCTTCATCAGGCTCCAGGTGTAATCCCAGGACATGTCGCCCAAGATCTCGTCGGCGGTGGCCAGCAGGCGGTCGCGGTCGGCGGCATCGGCCAGGGCATCCTCGACCGCGGCGACGAACTCATCGGTGGTCGCGGCGATGTAGACGATCTCGGTATCGCCATAGGTGCGCACCACGTCCTTGATCGGCGTGGACACCACCGGGCAGCCGCCGGCCAGGTATTCGGGGGTCTTGGTGGGGCTGATGAAACGCGTCGACTCGTTCATCGCGAACGGCATGATGGCCACGTCCCAACCGGCCAGGTACTTGGGCAGCTCGTCGTAGGTCTTGGCGCCCAGGTAGTGGATGTTGTCGCGCCGCGGCAGCTCGGCCGGGTCGATCTTGACCACCGGCCCGACCAGCACGAACTGCCAGTCCGGCCGCATCTCGGCGGCTTCGGCGACCAGCTGGATGTCGAAGCGCTCGTCGATCACACCGTAGAAGCCCAGGCGCGGCCGACCGATCATGGCCTGGTCCTCGGGATCGGCCTGCGGCCGACGGGCAGCGGCGAAGTGCTCGACATCGACGCTGCTGGGGAACGCGTGGGCGTTGTCGTGCAGCTCGCGCTTGGCTTCCCAGATGCTGTAGCCGCCGGTGAAGACCACGTCGGCCCGGTCCAGCAGGATGCGCTCGTTCTCTACCAGCGCCGGTGGCGCGCCGCGGAAAGCCGAGAGTTCGTCCATGCAGTCGTAAACCGTGAGCTTGGGCTTGAGGTGCCCGGCATAGCCGAGCGCCATCGGCGTGTAGTACCAGAGCATCAGATCGTCGCCCACGCCGAGCTTTTCCAGGTAGCCGTCCAGAAGCTGACGCTGGATGCGCAGTGCATCGTCGCCCTGGCAACCTTCGGGCAGCCGCGGTACCAGCACCTGCACGCCGCTTACATCAGGGCGCACTTCAAGCCAGGGTTGGTCGTCCTCGGTACTGATCGGCTCTTCGAAGAACAGCACGTTGTAGTCGCGGGCGAAACGCGACATCAGGTGCTGCGGACGCTGGTAGACGAAACTCCAACGCAGGTGGGAAAGACACAACAACGTCGGAATCTGCTCGTCGAAGACCACTTCGACCGGTGGCTGATCCGGGCTGCGCGACTTGCCGATGTCGTACTGGTAGGGACCGGCCCAACTCATTCTGGCACCTCTGTTCACGGTTGGCGGCGCGCAGTTCGTCCATCTCCGCGCATCGCGCTCGAAGCCAATGCTTCCTTGCCTAAAACAGCAATTCGGTGGGAATTGTCGGGACGCTCGGACGCTTCAACGAGAGCAACCCCGCCGGCTATGGACGATGGCAAACGTCGAGGGTTCCAAATCGACGGCGTACAACCGCTTCGTACTACCCGCTGTCGGCTGGCTGACCCCGATCCGGAACTTGCCAGCCACGTCCTCGTCACTATTCACAGGACGTCTGATTTAGCCGGCAGCAGCCCAGCGCACTTCGATGCGGCTGACGTGCCTGCCCCGGCCCGCCGATCCCATTTCTGGAGACTGACTCGCCCGCTGCCCGTCAAGGCGAGCTGCTGTGTCTTCGACCGTGTTCGAAAAGTGCAAATCCGGAGGTAGAAACATGATTCTAGTGACAGGGGGTGCGGGATACATAGGTTCCCATGCGGTCCTGGAACTGCTTCTGGCAGGCCACGACGTGCTGGTGCTAGACAACCTCTGTAACAGCTCGCGAACAGCGCTCGAGCGGGTAGAGAAGCTGGCGGGCCGGCCGCTGCATTTCGTCAAGGGGGACGTGCGCAACCGCCCCCTGCTCAACGCCCTGTTCGCCGCTTACCCGGTCACCGCGGTGATGCACTTCGCCGGTCTCAAGGCCGTAGGCGAAAGCGTGCGCGAACCCCTGCGCTATTACGAGACCAACGTCAGCGGCAGCATCGCGCTGTGCCAGGCGATGGCCGAAGCGGAAATCTTCAAGCTGGTGTTCAGCTCCTCGGCCACCGTCTACGGCGAGTCGCCGGTGATGCCGATCACCGAAAGCTGCCCGACCGGAATTCCGACCAACCCGTACGGCCAGTCCAAGCTGATGGCCGAGAACGTGCTGCGTGGCCTGGCAGACTCCGACCCGCGTTGGTCGATCGGCCTGTTGCGCTACTTCAACCCGATCGGCGCCCATGACTCGGGGCTGATCGGCGAGGACCCCAACGGCATTCCCAACAACCTGTTGCCCTACATGCTGCAGGTGGCGGTCGGCAGGCGAAAGCAACTGAGCGTGTTCGGCGCCGACTACCCCACCCCGGACGGCACCGGTATCCGCGACTACATCCATGTGGTGGACCTGGTCAAAGGCCATCTCAAGGCACTCGACCGCCTGGAGAGCGTAAAGGGCGTCTCGGTGTGGAACCTGGGTACCGGCAAGGGGCATTCGGTCCGCGAGATGATCATCGCCTTCGAGCGGGTGATCGGTCGTCCGCTGCCCCACAGCCTCCAGCCCCGTCGTGCCGGCGACATCGCCCAGTGCTGGTCGGACCCGAGCAAGGCATGGAAGGAACTGGGCTGGCGTGCCGAAAAGGACCTCGCGACGATGCTCACCGACGCCTGGCGCTGGCAGAGCCGCAACCCGAACGGTTACACGGTCGAAACACCGGAACCGGCCACTGCCGCTCTGGCCAGCTGAGCGCTTCGGCGCTCAGCCGAGCGCCTTGCGCAACCAGCCGGCCAGCTGCTCGGCGCGCCTGTCCTGGCGCCGAGCCGGCACCCAGAGAGTCAAGCGGGCCGAAGTGCGGACGAAACCCCAGGGGGCGACCAGCCGCCCGCTGGCCAGGTCATCGGCCACCAACTGCTGCGGAGCGATGGCGACGCCGAGGCCCGCCAGCGCCGCTTCCAGCAAGTAGTAAAGATGCTCGAAGCCCTGCCCCATGCGCAGCCTGTCCACCGCCAATCCTCGGCCCGCCGCCCATGTCGGCCACGCCTGGGGGCGTGAGGTGGTGTGCAGCAATGCCTGGTCGAGCAAAGCCTCCGCAGGCGCCTGGCGCAAGGCCGCGAAGTGCGGGTGATAGGGACTCAGCACCGGCCCGATGGCTTCCTCGCCCAGCTCGTACACCTGCATGTCCGCCGGCCAGGGCGGCTCGGCGTACCAGAGCGTGGCATCCAGCCCAGCGCGGCGCGGGTCAAGCTCCCCCTCACTAGCGGATAGCTGCAGATGCAGATCGGGCAGTTCACGATTGAGCAGGTCGAGGCGCGGGATGAACCAGCGCGCCAGCAGGCTGCCCGGGCAACCGAGCACGAAGGGCGCATCGGCCGTTTGCTGGCGTAGCTCGGCACAGGTACTGCGCAGCCGCTCGAAGACCTCTCCAGTGACATCACGCAGCCGCAATCCCGCATCGGTAAGCCGCAGGCCGCGCCCGTCCTTGGTGAACAGCCTCACGCCCAACTGACCCTCGAGCGCCTTGATCTGCCGGCTGACCGCCCCGTGGGTGACATGCAGCTCGTCAGCCGCGCGCCTGACACTGAGCAGCCGCGCGGCGGCTTCGAAAGCATGCAAGGCGTTCAACGAGGGCAGCACAAGTCACTCCGCAAGTTCGGGCAGGAATCCGGTATCCATGCTGTAGCGCTTGGGATTCTGCCGGTCAATGAAAACACGCACCTGGTTCAGCTCGGACACGAAGCGGCTCGGGTCGAACCAGATGTTGTCGCTGTTGAAGATGTGCAGCTTCTGGGTCTCCGGGTTCTGCCACTGGGCAACGATCTTCCAGGGGCTGCGGCCGTTGACCACCAGCGACGGGTTAAGCCTGACCTCCAGGATCTCGGCCTCCACCGGCTGACCGCTGACCGCCAACTCGGCCGCGCGGCGGCGCGACAGAGGCCCGGCGCCACGAAGGCGGCGCCGACCAGCAGAAAGAGTCCGCCTAAGCCGCCGAGAATCAAGCTGCCCAGCCAGTTACCGACGAAGCTATCGATGCGCGCGTCGTTGGGATTTCTGCCGCGTAGTACAGCGTTACCTCATCCCCGCGCCGCAAGCTTGGGGGTTTGCTACAGGTGCGGCTACGGTACTCGAAAGGCTGTCCGGATGCGGTGGAAAACTCAACGGTTGGACAGCCATCTATGACATCGATCACCTGCGCCGTGGTGGCAACCATGCGCGTCTCATCACTGATACGCACCACTTGAAGCGCAGCGGCGCCTATCAGTCCCAGTGCACCGATAATCGGAAAGATCCATAGCACCTTCATTCAACTCGCTCCCTTTAGTTGATAAAAACTCACACATATGCGCGCAATTGTCGATATTGCGCGGCGTCTACCCGTCGTAGACTTGCGCCATTGTCCTCTCAAGCCACGGGATGCAGGCCATGTCCGGTTCACAGAATTCCTATCGCAACGGCCCCGACGCCAAGGGCCTGTTCGGCCACTTCGGCGGTCAATACGTCGCCGAAACCCTAATGCCGCTGATTCACCAGCTCGCCGCCGAATACGAGAAGGCCAAGCAGGATCCCGAGTTCGCCAAGGAACTGGCCTATTTCCAGCGCGACTACGTCGGCCGCCCCTCCCCGCTCTATTTCGCCGAGCGCCTGACCGAGCATTGCGGCGGCGCGAAGATCTACCTCAAGCGCGAGGAGCTCAATCACACCGGCGCGCACAAGATCAACAACTGCATCGGCCAGATCCTGCTGGCCAGGCGCATGGGCAAGCAGCGCATCATCGCCGAGACCGGCGCCGGCATGCATGGCGTGGCCACCGCCACCGTGGCCGCGCGCTTCGGCATGCAGTGCGTGATCTACATGGGCACTACCGACATCGACCGCCAGCAGGCCAACGTCTTTCGCATGAAGCTGCTCGGTGCAGAAGTCATCCCGGTCACCGCCGGCACCGGCACGCTGAAAGACGCGATGAACGAAGCCCTGCGCGACTGGGTGACCAACGTCGACAGCACCTTCTACCTGATCGGCACCGTGGCAGGCCCGCATCCATACCCGGCCATGGTGCGCGACTTCCAGGCCGTGATCGGCAAGGAAACCCGCGACCAGCTCCAGGCCCAGGAAGGTCGCCTGCCCGACTCGCTGGTGGCCTGCATCGGCGGCGGCTCCAACGCCATGGGTCTGTTCCATCCCTTCCTCGATGACGCCGGCGTGAAGATCATCGGCGTCGAAGCGGCCGGCCACGGGATCGAGACCGGCCAGCACGCGGCCAGCCTCAACGGCGGCGTACCCGGCGTACTGCACGGCAACCGCACCTTCCTGCTGCAGAACGAAGACGGTCAGATCATCGACGCCCACTCGATCTCCGCAGGGCTGGACTATCCCGGCATCGGCCCGGAACACGCCTGGCTGCACGACATCGGCCGCGTGGAGTACACCTCCATCACCGACAAGGAAGCGCTCGCCGCCTTCCACACCTGTTGCCGCCTCGAAGGCATCATTCCCGCGCTGGAGTCCTCCCACGCGCTGGCCGAAGTCTTCAAGCGCGCGCCGACCCTGCCGAAGGATCACCTGATGGTGGTCAACCTCTCCGGCCGCGGCGACAAGGACATGCAGACCGTCATGCACCACTTCGACGAACAGGAAGAACACATATGAGCTCCCGCCTGCAGACGCGCTTCGCCGAGCTGAAACAACAGAACCGCGCCGCGCTGGTGACCTTCATCACCGCCGGCGATCCGGACTACGCCACCTCGCTGGCCATCCTCAAGGGCCTGCCGGAAGCCGGCGCCGACGTGATCGAACTGGGCATGCCCTTCACCGACCCGATGGCCGACGGCCCGGCGATCCAGCTGGCCAACATCCGCGCCCTGGCCGCCAAGCAGGATCTGGCCAAGACGCTGCAGATGGTTCGCGAATTCCGCCAGGGCAACCAGACCACCCCGATCGTGCTGATGGGCTACTTCAACCCCATCCACAAGATGGGCGTCGAGCGCTTCATCGGCGAAGCGGTTGAGGCCGGTGTCGATGGCCTGATCGTCGTCGACCTGCCGCCCGAACATAACGAAGACCTCTGCGACCCGGCCCAGGCCGCGGGCATCGACTTCATCCGCCTGACCACCCCGACCACCGACGACAAGCGCCTGCCGGTCGTGCTCAACGGCAGCTCCGGCTTCGTCTACTACGTCTCGGTGGCCGGCGTGACCGGCGCCGGCTCGGCGACCCTGGAACACGTCGAAGAAGCGGTCGCGCGCCTGAAGCGCCACACCGCCCTGCCCGTCGCCATCGGCTTCGGCATCCGCACCCCGGAACAGGCCGCCGCCATCGCCCGCCTGGCAGATGGCGTGGTCGTAGGCTCGGCCCTGATCGACCAGATCGCCAAAGCTGAAAGCGGACAGCAAGCCATCGACGGCGTACTTGGCCTGTGCCGCGAGCTGAGTACTGGCGTGCGGGGCGCTCGCCAGTAGTCGCAACCGGCACAAAAAAGCCGCTGCCCGACTCCTCTGGCAGCGGCTTTTTTTGTCGATCACGGAAACCGCCACCCACTCGTAGGAGCGAGCTTGCTCGCGAACACCCTCAAGGCACCCAGCCCCCATTCCTTACGCCCACACACAGCTCCGCTACCCACCGAAAGGCTCACCATGGACATCAAGGACATCCCCTTCGGCACCACCGACTGGTCGACCCTCGAACCCACCGAGCACGCAGGCGAAACTGGCACCGCCTACTGGCGCACCCGCCAGTTCGGCCCGATCCGCGTGCGCATGGTCGAATACACACCCGGCTACCTCGCCGACCACTGGTGCAACAAAGGCCACATCCTGCTGTGCCTGGAAGGCGAACTGCACACCGAACTCCCGGACGGCCGCCGCTTCATCCTCACGCCGGGCACGAGCTATCAGGTAGCGGACGGGGCCGAGCCGCATCGGTCGTTCACCGCGGTGGGGGCCCGGTTGTTTGTGGTGGATTGAAGGCGAGAACGGAGTGCCTGCTGTTGCTAGTCGGAGCGGCGCTTGGCGCTCCTTGTCACAACGAGCCTTCAACGGGGGCAGCAACCGCCACCCAGGCACGAAACGATAACGCGGCGTAGAACAGCGCGACGTCAACGAACCCCGCTTCGCGCAGCAGCGCTTCCTCCTCGTGTGGTGTAAGCAACGGCAGGCGCTCGGTCATCGTTTTGCCCGCCGCTTGGGCTTTAACCCAATCGGTGGCGCCGCGATCGCCAAAGGCAACGGAGCGCGTCATCCAGCGCTCAGGGTCTGGCCCGAGCGCCGTGTGATGAGCGATCACCAGGCGTGCACCCGGCTTCAAGCGGCGGCGGATTTCCTGCAACGTGTGCAGCCGCTCGCTCCGGTTGAGGAAATGCAGCGTGAGCAGGCAAGTGGCGCCGTCGAAAGGGCCGGCCGGCGCCTGGTCAACGGTGCCCTCCAGCAGATCGACGCGATGCGCGAACGGCAAAACAACCTGGCGCGCAAGGTCCAGCATGGCGGGTGACGGATCGACGCCGGTGAAACGCCAGTCGGGCCTTGCCTCGGCCATAGCCTTTGTTTCCAACCCGCCGCCCGCACCGATCACGAGGATCTGCGCTGCGCGCGGTGCCTGTTCAGAGAGAAGCAGGGTGGCCATCCGATGCAGATCGGCCAGCCCCGGCACCTTACGCGGCGTGTCCTGCGCATATGACGCGACGGCGGCCGCATCGGCGAAGGGTGATTGGTTGTCTTGGGTCATGGTGGTTACCAGAGCGACGACAGAAGCCGGTGTGGTGGGCATCGAGTATCCAGAGCGTGCAGGCTGCCCGAGCTGATGGGCGCCTTCGCCTTGAGCGCACGTTCCGGATTAATCTATCCTGCCTTATCTAACGTATCTTTTGAAGTTACTTTAACTTGCGGCTCTGCTCGCTCCCTGATGTGGCTTTGTAGAGGACGTCTGGCCATCTCTGAGTCATGATGGGTAATGGCCCCTCAGATATTCAGCGTCGACGCCGATGAACAGACCCAGCACCGACCGCGACTGGCTTGAGCGTGCAGCCCCATCGACGAAGATGGAGCGCATCGAGGCCTTCTTTCGCGGGCACGGCTATACGCCCCATCGGCACGACACCTACGCCATCGGCAGCACACTATCGGGCGTACAGCGTTTCCATTACCGCCAATCGATGCGGCACAGCCTGCCGGGCGGCACCATCGTGCTCCACCCCGACGAAATCCATGATGGCGAGGCCGGTACAGAGGCCGGCTTCCGCTACCGTATGCTCTACATCGAACCGTCACTTATCCAGGACGTGCTGGGCGGCGAGCCGTTGCCTTTCGTACCGGGTGGACTGTCGAACGATCCCCGGCTGCTTTCAGCCACCCGTCGTTTGCTTTACAGCCTGCACGCCGCACTCGACCCGCTCGAAGAAGACGACGCGATCTACGATCTGGCGCTGGCGCTGAAAGCTGCCGCTGGCAAACCGCGCGGCCGGCAGGCGGTCGATTACGTGGCGGCAGAGCGGGCCCGAGCATTCATTCATGACGCGCTTGGAGGAGGCATCACCCTGGATGCGCTGGTGCAGGCCAGTGGTCGCGACCGCTGGAGCCTGTCGCGCGATTTCCGCGCGCTATACGGCACCAGCCCCTATCGCTACATCACCCAGCGGCGCCTTTCAGAGGCGCGCAACCGGCTGCTGGCGGGTCAGTCGCTACCCGATACGGCGCTTGAGAGCGGCTTCTTCGATCAAAGCCACATGACCCGCCTGTTCACCCAAACCTTCGGCATATCGCCGGCGCGCTGGTTGAGGATGATCAGGAACCGATAACCGCCCCAGGCGGACCTTGCACGATCATGCAATACGGAGGGCAGGCGAGACGCTAGCGTAGTGGGCACTCACCACACCGGACAGCGAGCCTCGCCATGACAACTCACGCAACACCCTCGACTTACTCTGCCATCAACTTCGCCGAGAAATACGCACTGTTCCATGAACAATGGGCGCCCAAGGTCGTCGCCGAGATGAACGACTACCAGTTCAAAATCGCCCGGCTGGAAGGCGAATTCATCTGGCACACCCACTCTGAAACCGACGAAACCTTCATCGTGCTGGAGGGCGAGCTGGTCATTTATTTCCGAGACGGTGAAGTAAGAGTGGGCGCCGGTGAGATGTACGTGGTGAAGAAGGGGATCGAGCACAAGCCCAGCGCCGCCGGCGAGACGAAGCTGCTGTTGATAGAGCCGAGGGGCGTATTGAATACCGGCGACGAGACGAATGAGCGGACGGCTTTGAATGATGTTTGGATTTGATTAATGGCGTCCAGCAACGCAGAGAGGACGACGGATAGATCCGCCCCTTCCCCGTTATCTGATATTAGCCTGACTTAGCGATATGCTTAACGACCACCACAACCATGGACATAAACATAAAGAAGTAAAACAATACATCCATAATCAATCGCTGCTTACGCCCACCTTTCAATGGCACGCCACCAATAATGGATTTAAGAAAAAACAAATCGGAGACCTTTAAATCTGACCGCCTCATTTTATAAAGCACCGCAAAAGCCCCGCTACACAAAAACAAGATCTCAATTAAAGTACTCATGAATATATACCGGACACCTAAAGGGGACGACACATAAAGGGGACAGATTTATGTTTTAGCGGGACGGGACATCTGCAAATATAAATCTGTCCCCTTTTCTCCCGTACAGTTTGGCGATTTGCTTTCGGGTATGGCGGGCAAGATCCCCTTGCCAGCTACACAACGCCACGCATCGCCTCACGGCGATCAACGCACGCTGTTCCCTGTCACTACTAACGAACCGAACCTACAAACCCGGCTGCAGCACAGAGGCAGCCGCACAGCGGAGTCGTTATGACAGATTCGAAAGTCGCGCTGGTGGTAGGCGCCAGCGGCATCATTGGTCACGCCCTGGTCGAGACGCTTGTGGAGGATGGGAGCTGGAAGGTACGCGCCGTGCGTCGCACCTTCGTCCCTGATGTCGAGACGCTGAACCTCGACCTCACCGATGCGCAGGCAACCCGCGAGGCGCTTGCCGGCGCCGGAGACACCACCCACGTGTTCTATGCCGCGCTAAAGCCCGATGCCAACCTGGGCCGCGAGGCCGAGGTCAACGGCGCCATGCTGCGCAGCCTGCTGGATGGACTGAAGGCGGCCGGGGCCAAGCTGCAGCGTGTCGTGCATTACCAGGGCGCTAAGGTCTATGGCGTGCACCTGGGCCCGAGCACGGCGCCGTTCTATGAGGACGAGACGCCCCGTCATGTGGGGCCAAACTTCTACTTCAATCAGGAAGACCTGTTGCGCGAACGAGCCGAGCAGGGCGAGTTCGAGTGGTCGATCCTGCGGCCCGATGTGGTGGTAGGCGATATCGCCGGCAATCCGATGAACATTGCCCTGGTGATCGGCGCATTCGCCGCGCTCAGCCAGGAGACCGGCGTGCCACTGCGCTTCCCCGGCTCGGTCAAGACCTACCGTGGCGTGCTCGCACAGTTGACCGATGCGCGCTGGCTGGCGCGTGCGAGCCTGTGGGCTGCGCTGGACCCGGCGGCGCGCAACCAGGCATTCAACCTGGTTGGCGAGCCGTTTCGCTGGGAGCGCATCTGGCACAAGGTCGGCGAGGCGCTGGGCCTGGAAGTCGCCGAGCCGCTGCCGTTCTCGCTGGCTAAGCAGATGCCGGAGATGGCCAACATCTGGCAGCGGCTCGCCGATCGCCATGGCCTGGAATCGGTGCCGTTCGAGAAGCTGGTGGGCTGGCCCTTCGGTGATTTCATCTTCAACACTGAATTCGACATGGTCTCGGACATGGGCAAGATCCGCCGCGCCGGCTTCACCGAGGCGGTCAGCACCGAGGACTGCCTGATCGGCGCGCTGCGGCGGCTGGGTGAGAAGGGCTACATTCCGAGGTTCAACGACCGGACGCATGAAGAGCGATTGATAAACGCCTGACCTACGCGCGCGTTAGGCGACCGAGCGCCAGCAAGTCGGCGAGCAACCGATGCTCAAGGGGCGCCCGGCGAAGTGCGGATTCGCGGCGTTACCGATCACCGAAATCGCTCCTGAAGACGTGTGAGTGGAGATCGGCCGTTGCTTGCTTCTTTGCCTCTCAAGCCACTAGCATCGAGCAGTATCCAACAGCTTGTCCCACTTGGGCTAGGCACAACAGGAAATGGAGTTCCCTGTGCGAATAACTGCGGCGTCACTATTAGCCCTGAGCCTGTCGGGCTGCTCCCTTGTCGAAGAAGTGTTCCTGACTCCCGGCGAAAAGGTGAACAGGGCGTTCCCACCCAGTGCAGAAGTCCGCACCGCTGAAGAAACACTGCGCAACTTGCTGGACGGCAATAAGTCCGCGCAGAAGAGCCTCGCTGCAAAATATGGGGCTTTGCGCGAGATTCGCGGTTTGACCTGTTCGAAGAATCTCACGGTCGCAAGATTCGACTCAGTGGCGGAGATCAAGAAGCTCCCGGTGAGCCGTAACTGTCTGAACGAGCAAGACGAAATCCTGCTGCGTTTTCTTCAGATTAAGCAGGTCGAGCAACGGTTGTCACAACCGGCGTTGCGCCCCATGACACCTCTCGAAACACCCACCCTGGTTTCACCTGGAGTTTCCATCTATTCAGGCATATCGGCACCTACCGCCGGAGTCGCAGTTCTCAGCGGCACTCGTGGAGAACTGCTCTCAATTGAAGTTCCGAGTGGCAAGCCCATTGTCAGATTGCCAACGCTTAGTGAGGGCCGGTTCAACGAGGCGTTACTGTCGCCCAATGGGAGAGTCCTGGCGCTGCCGGGAGGCTATGGAAAGGGGGTGACCTTCTTCGACACAGAAACCGGGGCGGTACTCTGGCAGGATAGGACGATCTCCAAATTGCTGGCTTGGTTGCCCGATATCTCTGCCGCGATGGCAAACGACTCAGGCGGCCAACTATCCATTATCGATTTCCAAACCGGTGAACATGCCGTCGAAGTACCTGGGCTGAAGCGACCGAGTTGGGCCGTACCGCTGCAGGGCGGCCAGGTTGCGACAGGCACTGGCCGAACGCTTGCGCTCATTGCCTTTGAGCGTGGAATAACCGGGATACAAGGGACGATACTCAAAAGCTTCACGATCCAAACAGGGCAAGGAGTTACGTCCTTGCGACCCACATCGATGCTGAATGGGCGCTCACTATTTTTTGTAAGTAGCCGCGATCTGATGACATTCGATCTGGATTCAGGTCAGGAAACACTTTGGGCAACTGGGGACTTCATAGCAAATCGGTACGCTAAGTTAAGCGAGTCCACCGTCTTGGTGGATTCATACGAAAGGTCCGTCAATACCCGCTCCTGGGCTCTGAATATTGAAGACGCTTCGCTCTCACCAATCGAAACGAAAGAAGGTAGCGCCGGGATCCTTTATGAGCTCGATGGCAGAGCCGGCTTTATGCGGCGCGACCATGACGGCGTATGGTTCGGCCTCCATCTGCAACAGGGGAAGCCCGTTGCGCTGGCTGACTTTCTGAGCGAACGGAACCTTGACCGGCAGATGGCAAAGCTCGAAACCATGACGCAGCAGTCGAGCGGCCAAAACACGCTCGGGGGCGGAGGATCGCGTTTATCACGCCCGCCCTACACTGCCCAGATGCCTTTCGCTGTGCCGCCACCCCGACTCGATTATGGGCAGCCATCCGTGCCCTTTGCTGATGTCGCCAAGGACGCGCAAATCGAAGGCATCGGCGTTTACGAATCATCAGCAACGCTGCCTAACGGGCCGGGCAACCGGCCTGGCAGCGTCAGCCTCGCTATTCGCCCGACAGCCAAGCCCCTTATTCTGGTCTTGAGTTCCTATGAATCCGTAACCTGGCGAATCACCCAAGGACAACACAACATAAAGCTCATACTGCTCTCCAGCTATTACCCCTCGAGCGTCGAGGGTGCCGGTACTGTACGGACAGTAGTTATCAATGGGGGCTCTGCCTATAGCCGTGAGAGCGATAACTACGCACGCTTACGAAGGGCAGTGATGGGGCAGATAGGCAAAGACATCCAGATTTTTCAGGGAAGTTACCAAGGATCGAGCTTCTCTATCGGAGGGCAATAAGGGCAGCATCTATCATGCATATGGCCGACGAGGCCACCCGAATCGCTGATGGTCCAACCGCAGCGGGGCAATACTTATGCCCCGCTGCGGCCCTCCGATTTCGCCCGCACGGCGAGTAGCGAGGCAGATTTACTTTTGCATCAAGCGCAACTCCCTTATCGCCACGCCCCTCCGCCCCAATCGTCTCCTGCACCCGCGCCATTAACCCGAGCAGGGCTGCCAATCGGTCGTCGCTACGAACAGCAATCGCGCCTCATCCGCTTCCAACTCCACCCCGCTTCGGTATTTCGCCCAGCCAGAAAGCAGAGCCAGTTCGAAATCGACTCGGCCGCATCAACGCGCAGTTCAGCATCCCAAGGTGAAGCACACCGAAGCAGCTCCATCAGCAGTTGGCGACTCACTTCTTGCCATGCGCCGAGCCCCCATGCAGGCTCGAATTACCCCAGCTGCGCAGGGCGTTCTGCTTGATGCTCGCGATCTTCCAACGCCCCTGGATGAAGCTGAGCCGGAATTCGTAACTGCCGCAGGAGTGAAAGAAATCCTCATCCGCCGCCTCGGGCAGTGAGCTGAACCGCAGGATCAGGTAGTTGCATCGTGCGCTGACGCGGGTCTCCGAGGCCTGGGTAACGAGCAGGTTCGAGAAACTGTGGTGCTTGGCCAGCCTGTCGACCGCCTTCTGCCGGCGCTCGACGAAGTCATGGCCGCTCATGGTCGACGGCTGCTCCCGGCCCGAGGAGGCGTAATCGATCTCAACCTCCGGAGCCAGGCACTCGGTCATCAATGGCCAATCCTTCAGGTCGAAGGCAAGAAAAAAACGGCAAAGCACGTCGTTGATGTGAACGAAAAGGCCTGGATCTGCTGGTTTCACACGGTGCTCCTGCACGTAGCCTATGAGGTCGTCACGCTAGTTTTCCCCTTTGTACAACCGATCGCTAACCTTTTCGAGCCGCTCCACGTTCCGGTTCTGTTCATCGACACCGGTCACCGCAATGTGTGTCATGGCGGTTTCAGGCGCCGACCCATGCCAATGCTTGACGCCGGGCGGGCACCACGCCATCTCCCCGGGTTTGATTTCCTGGACCGGCTTGCCCCCTGCTGCGTGCGCCCCAACACCGGCAGTCACGACGAGATACTGGCCGCTGGGGTGCGTATGCAAGGCCAAACGGGCGCCGGGTTCGAAGGTGACGTACGCGCCGGACGCGTTGATGCTTGAAGAGTCAGGCGTTCAGCGCAACTTCGCCAAATCTACCCAGGCTGAAGGTAATTGCCTGGCCCGTGGTTGCCCAATGGATACCAGTCCAACTGCCCGTGGCGATCAGGTCGCCGGCGCGCAGGGGCGTGCCTTGTGTTGCGGCGTGCCGTGCCAGCCAGGGCAAGGAAGACAGCGGGTCGACGAACGGATGCGAGCCGGTGGACCTGAGCAGTTCCTGGCCATCGACCCGCAGCGTCGCCGTTTGGCGTGACCAGTCAGGCAGCTCCGTCAGCTGCATGGGCTTGCCGAAGATAAGGGCGCGGTTGAGCTGCTGGTCGGCAAGTCGAAGCAGCGGGTCGGCGCTGGTACCGTCTTGCAGACGGGTGTCGCAGAGCTCGATCGCCGGCATCCAGGCATCGATCGCGGCGCGGATTTCGGCCAGATCAGGCGTGTCGGAAAGGTCCCGGCCAAGACGGATTACCAGCTCGCCCTCGATACCGAGCGCGGTCACATAAGCGGGCGGAACACACCAGCCGGAGGCGTGAATCGCTGCAGCCGGAACCGCGGCCGCGCTGATCAGGCCGCCCGGTGCACCACCGAGTTTCCAGGCCGTCGGGCGGGTGCCAGCGAACCAACCCAGTGCTTCACTGACCTGCCGTTGTACAGCGTAGGCCGCAGCGGTGTCGGGCAAAGCCAGCCCGCTGAGGGGCTGGCGCTGGCCCGTGCGCCAGCCGGTTATCAGGCGCCTGGCAACGGCGTCGATGTGGGCCTCGCTCACATCGGGATCTCGGTCTGGCGGCGGCGCGGCTTGGCCGGGTCGGGTCGGGCACAGGGCAGGAATTGGCCACGGCCTGCGTCGCCGCGTGGCTGTTCGCCGTCCCATACGACGTCACCACGGGACAGCGTCATCGCTGGCCAGGCGCTCAGATGCATGCCGGCGTAAGGGGTGTAGTCGACGTTATGGTGCAGGCGGTCGTTGTCCAGGTGGAAGGTCTGCCCTTCGTCCCATATCACCAGGTCCGCGTCCGAACCGATGGCAATGCTGCCCTTGCGCGGATAAAGACCGTAGAGCTTGGCGGCGTTGGTCGATGTGAGCGCGACGAAGCTCTGGGGCGTGATCCGCCCGGTGAGTACGCCCTCGGACCAGAGCAGGGCCATGCGCGTCTCGACGCCGGGAATGCCGTTGGCGACCTGGTCGAAGGACACCTGCTCGCCGTGCGCTTTCTTGCCGTCCGGGCCGTCGTAGCGGAAGGGCGCGTGGTCCGAGGAGAACACCTCGAACGAGCCGTTCTCCAGCCCGTCCCAGATGACCTGCTGGTTGGCCTTGTCCCGTGGCGGCGGGCTGCAGATGCACTTGGCACCCTCGAAGCTGTCGTCGCAACCCAGCGAGTCGGCGGTGAGGAACAGATACTGCGGGCAGGTCTCGGCGTACACCTTGAGGCCGTTGCTTTGCGCCCAGCGAATCTGTTCGACGGCTTCGCGGCCGGAGACGTGGACGATCAGGATCGGTACGTCCACCAGCTCCGCCAGGGCAATGGCGCGGTGGGTCGCTTCGCGCTCCACCAGCATCGGCCGCGACGTGGCGTGGTAACGCGGCGCCGTGTGCCCGGCGGCAAGCAGACGCTCGGTGAGCCAGGCGATGCAGTCGGCGTTCTCGGCGTGCAGCATTACCATCGCGCCCTCGCGGCGAGCGACCGACAGGGTGTCGAGGATCTCGCGGTCGCTGAGCTTCAGCGCGTCGTAAGTCATGTAGATCTTGAACGAGGTGTAGCCCTCGGCGATCAGGGCCGGCAGTTCGTCGCGAAGGACCTCGGGTGTCGGGTCGGTGACGATCAGGTGGAAGGCATAGTCGATCACCGGCTTCTCCCCTGCGCGGCGGTGATAGTCCTCCACGGCGGCGCGCAGGCTCTTGCCCTTTTCCTGACAGGCGAACGGGATCACCGTGGTGGTTCCGCCACAGGCTGCCGAAACGGTGCCGCTGAGGAAGTCGTCGGCCATGATCGAGCCGTCGCCGGTGGGCTGGTCGAGATGCACATGGCTGTCGATGCCACCGGGCGTGACGTGGCGTCCTTTCGCATCGATTTCGCGGGCACCGGCCGGCAGGTCGAAGCCCAGCGCGGCGATGCGCCCGCCACGAATGCCGATGTCGCTGGTGAAGGTGTCCGCGGCAGTGACCACGCGGGCGTTACGGATGACGGTATCGAACGGTTGCATGTCAGGCCTCTTGAAGTAGCCGGCCCCAGCCGGTGATGCGACGGGTGTCCACGCCAGTGCGGCGCAGCATGTCCCAGACCACGGTGGTCACGGTGTCGAACACCGGGACGCCGTGTTCGGCTTCCCAGTGGGCGACCCGGTGAGCGGCGTAAAGATTGGTGCAAAAGGTGGTGATTGCTTGCGCGCCGGCCGCGGCCACGTCCCCGATCTGGCGGTCCAGCGTGGCTTCATCGACGAGGGCGAAGGCGAAGTTCTCCTGAATCCCCAGATGACTTTCGGCGCGGGCATCGATGCCGACGCTGGCGTAGTTGGCGACGATCTTGTCCTGCACGTCGGCAAGGTACGGGGAAACGAGCCCCAGCCGCCTGATGCCGAAAGCCTCGAGCGCTTTGTTCAACGCGAGGACGGATGTGCTGGCGGGCACGCCGGTGGCCTCGGTGATGGCCGCGCAGAGCGCTTCATCCTGATCGAACCCCAGCCAACCGGCGGAGGTACCGCTCCAGCCGATCGCATCGACATGGGCATCGGCGAGCAGCTTCGCGGCGTCGAGAATGCGTGTCTGCTGGAACTGCCCGAGCGCGTCGGGGCTGAGAGCGATCTGGGTGACGGAAAACCGCGCGAAATGCACGCTGACTTCCGGTAGGCCCGAGACCAGCGACTGGGTGAGCGGCTCGAGCGAAGTATTTGAAGAGGGCGTGAGGATGCCCAGGCGGATACGTTGGCTCATCGAAGAGTTCCAGCAACGGACGGATAGGGACGGAGCGGGTTCGGGCAACGCTGCCACAGGGCCTGGCAGACGCGGTCGGCCTCGGCGCGTATTGCAGCCTCATCGACACGGGTGGCGCGCCCCCGGTCGATGACCAGTTCGCCGTTGACCAGAACGCTTTCCACGTCGGCGGCCGTGGCGTTGTGGATCAGGCTGCCCAGCGGGTCGATGCAGGGCGTGAGGTGCAGCTGACGGAAGTCGAGTATGGCGAGGTCGGCGAGCATGCCCACGGCGATCTGGCCAAGGCGATCCGCCCAGCCCAGCGCGCGGGCGCCGTTGCCGGTGCCCATGGCGAATACGTCGCGGGGCTGCCAGTCGTCCGCGACGAAGCCGGCTTGCAGACGGCCGACGGCCAGGGTCCAGCGCATCACCTCGATCATGTCGCCGTGCATGGTGTCGGTGGCGAGGCAGATCGGCGCCCCTGCATCGATCAGGCGGCGGGTCGGGGCGATCCGCCCGGACATCGCATTGCCCACCGGGATATGCACCACGTGTGCGCCGCTGCGGCCGAGCCGCGCGATATCGGCATCGTCGACGTGAATGCAGTGGCCAGCCAGCAGGCGGTCGTTCAGCAGGCCCAGCTCGTCCAGCAGCTCCACGGGAGAACGGTCGTGTCGTGCGCGAACCCAGTCCACTTCGTCCTGGCTCTGTGCGAGATGGGTGCTGATGGGCAGGTCGTGCCGCTCGGCGAGAGCGGCGATCTCGCGCAGGAACGCTACCGAGCAGGTATCCGGTGCGTGGGCGGTCAGGTGCGCCTGGATGCGGCCATCGGCCTGCCCGGCCCAGCGCTCGACGAACGCGGCGGCGCGCTCCAATTGCCGCTCGCCACGGGCGCGATCGAAGCGACGGTCGCCTTCCAGCACCGAAGCGAAATCGACATCCGCCAGGCGCTGACTGGCGAACAGGCGCACGCCGGTCTCCGCCATGCCGGCAACGGTGGCTTCGGCGTGGACGAAACTGTCCACCAGCGTGGTGCAGCCGGCGCGCAGCGCTTCCAGCGCACCGAGGCGCGACAGGGCGAGTGCTTCGTCCTCGCTCAACCAGGACGCCTGTGGCAGACCCGGCGTGTAGGACGGAGCGAAACCGCAGTCCGGCGCCACACCTCGGACGAAGTTGAGGCCCGCGTGGTAGTGGGTGTTGACGAAGCCAGGGGTGACGACCCGGCCGGGCAAGGCCAGGGTCCGAGCCGCTGCCGGGCGTTCGTCGCCGATGAAGGCGATCTGCCTGCCACGGATACCCAGATTGGTCGTGCGCGCGACGCCGCCAGCCAGCAGCAATGTCGCATCGGTGATCAGCAAGTCGAGCATGTCGTAAGTCATCAGGCAGCCATCCACCCGCCGTCCACCATCAGGGTGGTGCCGGTCATGTACGTCGAGTGGTCACTGGCCAGGAACAGCACGGCCTGGGCGATATCCTCAGGGCGACCCAGGCGAGGCCAGGGGGTGCGGCTGGATGCGCGACCAAGCACGCCCGGGTCCACCGCCCGGCCGCCCGCGCCGGTCTGGATCTTGCCCGGCGCCACGGCATTGCAGACGACGAGGTCGGCCGCGTAGTCGGTGGCGATCTGCCGGGTCATGTAGTCGATCGCCGCTTTGGTGGTGCCATAGCCGAGATCACCAGGCGCGGCGATCAGGCCGTGCTGGGACGACAGGTTGATGAGCCGACCGCGCACCTCGTTGACGGGGGTCTGCTCCACCATTTGACGCACGGCGGCGCGGCAGCAGCGGTAGACGCCGGTCAGGTTGACGTCCAGCAAGCGCTGCCAGTCGGCTTCGTCGAGCTCCAGCAGCGGCCGTGCATGGCGAATGCAGGCATTGTTGACCAGCACGTCCAGGCGGCCGAAACGTGCCACGGTCTGCCCCACGAGCGCGTCGACCTGCGCGGTATCGGCGACATCGGTGCGGAAGAAGGTGGCGCTGTTGCCGTCGCGGGCGATGAGCTCGGCAGTCGGCTCGCCACCTTCGATGACCTCGGTCGTCACGTCGGCGATCACCACTTCGGCGCCATTGGCAGCCAGCTGGCGGGCGATGGCACGGCCAATGCCGGAGGCTGCGCCGGTGACGATGCAGACCTTGCCGCTCATATCGAAGCGGGCGGAGGGAAACGGGATGTGCTCAGTCATTGCGTGCTCTGGCGCCGGATAGCTCGGTGCCGTGCTCCTTTATCCAATAGTGGTAGTCCGCTTCCGCCTCGGTCAGCCCGAAGCGTGGCCGGAAGGTGCTGTCGCCAAGAAGCCGCTGGATGGCCATGGAGGCGCGGTCGTAGTCGGCGAAATAGTCGATGTTGGGCCGTTCGCCCGATTCGGCCAGGCGCCAGCTGAAGTCCGGGTAGCGAGGTGCGATGCATGCGCACCAGTCGGCCAGGCTCCATTCGAATCCGGCCGCCAGGTTGTAGAGCGGATAGGCCCAGCTTGGCTGGTCCAGCAGCGTGGCCATGGCCTCCGCCACGTCGCGCACGTACAGCCAATCGCGCCGGCCAGCACGGGGCAGGATTGCCGTTTCGCCGTCTCGGGCGCGTACCAGAACCTGCAGTGGCGCACTCAGGGTGTCCCGTACGCCGGTGTCCGCTTCCCAAGGGCCGAAACAGGTGCCCAGGCGTCCGACCACCAATGGCAGGCCTCGAATGGTCGCCAGACGCATGGCGGCCTCTTCGGCGGCGCGCTTGGACATGCCGTAGAGGCCTTCCGGCAGCAGTGGGGTGTCGTCTTCGCGCAGCGCCGCCGGCGAACGTCCGCTTCGTCCGTATACGGAACCGGAACTGGCATGCAGTACACGCTCGACACCCGTATCGGCGGCCGCATTGATAGCGGCAAGCACACCGCCGACGTTGACCTCGAAGATCGTCTGCGCGGCATGCCGCTCGCGCGCCTCGTTGGCGGTGATCGCGGCCAGCGTGACGACGCGCTGCGGACGGTGTTCACTCATCACGGCGCGCAGTGCATCGACATCCCGTACGTCACCGATGGAGGACACGAACCGACCGGGTAGCGCTGCGAACGCGCAGCTGGCGGCTTCGGTCGGCGGTGAGCGATCGAAACCGATTACCGTCTCGCCCGTCGCGAGCAGATGCTCCGCGAGCGCAAGGCCAACGAAGCCACTGCTTCCGGTGATCAGCGTGGTCATCTCAGGCCGGTTCCTTCACCGTTTCCGGGCGCAGCAGCGAGAGAATGTGGCGTTTGTAGTCGTTGAACGCGGCGCTGGTCGGGTCGCGTGGCCGCTCCAGCTCGATAGGCAGAAGCTCGCGGATTCGCCCCGGCCGAGCCGACATCACCGCGACGTGGGTGCCCAGCGCCAGCGACTCATCGATGCCATGGGTGACGAACACGATGGTGCTCTGGCTTTCGCGCCAGATGCGGATCAGCTCGCCGTGCATGTCCATCTTGGTCTGCTCGTCCAGCGCGCCGAACGGCTCGTCCATCAGGATCACTTCCGGATTCATCAATAGCGCGCGGGCGATACCGACGCGCTGGTTCATGCCGCCGGAAAGCTCGCTCGGAAAGTGGTTCTCGAAGCCTTTCAGGCCCACCATCTCGATGTAGCGTTGGGCCTTTTCGCGCCGATCGGCCTTGCTGGCGCCGCGCATCTTCAGGTGGAACGCGACGTTCTCCCAGACGGGCAGCCACGGCATCAGGTTGGCCTGCTGGAACACGACGCCGCGGTCGGCTCCCGGCTCGGTGATGACCTGACCGCCAACGGTGACGGTACCGGACGACGGCTTGTCGAAGCCGGCGATCATGTTGAGCAGGGTGGACTTGCCGCAGCCGCTCGGACCGAGCAGGCAGAGGAACTCGTTGCGCTTCACCTGAATGCTGACGTTATCCAGTGCGGTGACGACCTGCTTGCGCTGGCTGTCCTCGAACACGCGGGATACGCTGTCGATGGTAATCAGAGCCATGGTCTCAACCTTCCTTCGCTTGCAGGGTGGAGCCGCGCTGCCAGCGCAGGACACGCCCGGCGATGTACTTGATGACGTAGTCGCTGAGGAAACCGAGCAGGCCGATGCTCACCATCGAGGCGATGACGATGTCGTAGCGCAGGAAGTAGTACGAATCCCACAGCACATAGCCGACGCCACTTTTCACCGCGACCATTTCGGCCGTCACGGTGAGCATCCAGGCCGAGCCGATGGCGATGCGCAGACCGGAGAAAATGCTCGGCAAGGCGGCGGGGAACACGATGTGGCGCAGCAGCTTCGACGGCGTGCCGCCAGTCATGGCGCCGGCGCGCAGCAGGTTGCGGTCGCAGGTCTTCACGCCGTGAATGGTGCTGAGCAATACCGGGAAGAACGAGCCCATGAACACCAGGAAGATGGCGGGCTTGTCGGCGATGCCAAACCAGATGATCGCCAGCGGGATCCAGGACACCGGTGGAATCGGTCGCAGCGTCTGCAGTGTCGGCTCGAACAGCGCTTCGATCTGGCGCGACCAGCCGATGGCCATACCGATGCCGACGCCCAGTACGGTTGCGATCAGAAACCCGGCGAACACCCGGCCGGAACTCGCCGCGATATCGGACAGCCAGCGACCGGAATAGCTCTGGGTGTTGCCGTCCGTGGAGAAGATCCAGTCCGCCCAGGCCAGCATGACCTGGGACGGCGCCGGCAACAGCGCGGGAGGCAGGATGCCGGAGCGGGAGAAGGTCTCCCAGCCGGCAAGGAGCAGGACCGGCACGATGAAGCGCTCGATCCTTTTATAGAGGCGTTGCGAGAGTGAAGAAGACATCACGGGTCCTGAATCAATAGCCGAGGTCGGTCTTGGACTTGCCGGTCACTTTTTCCAGGAAGCTGTAGTCGAGGTTCTTCTCGACCGCCTCGGTGACGTCCGTGTTGATGTACTTCAGGTCGCGCATCATCTGGGCGATGGCCACGGCGGATTCGCGGTACATCTTGTAGTCGGGATACAGGTTGTCGACCGCGCCGGTGGCAATGGCATTGTCGAGGCCGGTGACCTTCTGGATGGTGTCGACGAAGAGCGGTTTGTCGTCGGCCATCATCTCGTTGACCTTGACGATGGCGCGCACGGCCTCCTCGACGCCTTTCGGGTTGTTCTTGATCACGTCCGAGCGGGTAACGATCAGGTTGGTCAGCTTTCCAGCGGCCTGGTCATAGGGGAAGTCGAAGAATTTGGCGGCCTTCACTTCGCGGATCTGAGTGGCGAACGGATCGACCGACGTGATCAGCTCGACTTCGCCACGGCGCAGCGCCTGCACATGGTCGGACGGGTTGGGGATGTTGATGAACCGCACATCCTTGTTGATATCGATGCCATGGGTCAGGAAGGCGCCGCGCATGTGGATGTCCTGCGCGTTGCCACGGGAAGCCGCCACCCGGAAGGGCTTGCCTTCGTCCTTGTATTGCGCGATCAGGCGCTTCAGGCCTTCCCAGTCACCCGGCTCGACGGCCAGCTCGTTGCCCACGAGAACCTGGGACCCACCATTGATCTGGCCAGAAATACCCACTATGTCGAAGCCTTTGTCGAGGGCGGTGGCGTAGTGCAGATAGGTGACCTGCGCTACATCGATGCTTTTGGAAAGCAGGGCCGTGAGCACGTCGTTGCCGGTGTTGAAAGAGATAGCGTCGAGTTTCACGCCCGTGGCGTTCTGCGGAGTGAGCGACAGCGGCGTGCAGTGCGCGCACTTGGCGTAGCCCAGCTTGATCGGTTCGGCTTCCTGCGCTTGGCTCAGAGCAGGGGCCAGGGCGGCGGTAAGCATCAGCGGCGCCAGCAGGGTGCCGGCAGCGCGCTTGAGTACAGCATAGGACGAGCGGATGGGTCGCATGTCGAGGCTCCGTAATTGTCACAAAAATGATGTCTCGTTGTGGCAAAACGTTTGCAACCGCTATGCCACCATTGTGGAAATCTCCGGATCAGGCTTGGCACGGACCGTTCGCGACCTTGCCGCAGCGCCGGTATTCAGGGCGCTGCGGCCCGTCGATGCATAATCTCGACCGCTGCGATCTGGGCTGGCTGGACGGCTACATGTGACGTGAGGTGCTGACGCCCATGCACGATGAGGGTGCAAGTTGCTGAGAAATGTTCGTCAGCGGTGCAAATTTGCACAATTGCTTTCTTTTTTGTGACAATCCTCTCCGCCGACGTAACAGGCGAAGGGCAGGTGCAAGGAATCGATGTGTTGACCGAGAAAGAACCTTCACGCTCGCGCAAAGCGCGCAGCACTGGGCAGATACTGGGAACGAACGACAAACTGGACGCCATATACGAGCGAATCCTGGCTGCCGTGATGGAGCACCGCCTGATTCCCGGAACCAAGCTGGTCGAGGAAAAGCTCGCCGGCGTTTTCCAGGTGAATCGGACCCGGATCCGCGAGGTGCTGTCCCGGCTGGCCTATGAAGGGGTGGTGACCACCATTCCGAACCGTGGCGCCTTTGTTGCCAGCCCGTCGGTGGAAGAGGCCCGGCATATCTTCCAGGCGCGCCGAATCATGGAGCCGGCACTAATTCGCAGCCTGGTGGACAAGGGCAGCCCCGAGGACTTCCAGAAGCTGCACGCACATGTCGCCGAAGAGCGCGACGCCAGGGAACGCGGCGACAAGCGCGCGGTGATCCGGCTGTCCGGAGAATTCCACCTGCTGATCGCCGAAATGGTCGCCAGCCCGCCGCTGATCAAGCTGATGCGTGAGCTGTCATCGTTGACCTGCCTGATCATCCTGCTCTACGACTCGCCCAACGTCCCGGCCTGCCCGAACCATGAGCACACCGACATCATCGCGGCGATGGAAGAAGGCAATATAGAGAAAGCCATTGCGCTGATGGTCGGACACCTCGATCACATCGAGGCCACGCTGGATCTTTCGCTGCCCGAGGACACCGAAGTGGACCTCGAAGCGATCTTCGGTTGAGCCGGTGAGTACGCCGGTAAGCGCATTGAAACTGGCGGCGCGGGTCCGCTCCGGCGAAACTCGCGCCGTCGCCATTGCCGAGCGTCAACTGGCGCGGATCGCTGCGTTGAATCCGTCACTTAACGCACTTGTGCAAGTGGATGCCGTAGACGTACGGCGCCAGGCAGCGCTTATCGACACACGCTGCGCCGCTGGTGAAGACCTGCCGCTGGCCGGCGTTCCGGTCACCATCAAGGACAATCTGTGGCTGCAAGGGCAGATCAGCACCTGTGGGTCCTGGCTCTACCGCAACCACCGTGCGCCGCGTGACAGTTGGGCCGTGGCCCGCCTGCGGCAGGCGGGCGCCCTGCTGGTGGGCGTGAGCAACTGTTCGGAATTCGCCTGCAAGGGGGTGACCGACAACCGCGTATATGGCGCGACCTGCAATCCCTGGGACCTGACCCGCACGCCTGGCGGCTCATCCGGTGGCGCCGCCGCAGCAGTGGCCGCCGGATTGGGAATGTTGGCCCTGGCCACCGATGCCGGGGGCTCCTCGCGTCGGCCCGCAGCGCACTGCGGTGTCGTGGGCTTCAAACCGAGCGCTGGCCGGATCGCAGATCCCTGGGGCTTTCCCGTCATCGGGCGCGAACTGAACGTGATCGCCCAGTTGGGGCGACGTGTCGCCGACGTCTCACTGATGCTCGACGTGCTCACCGGCGTGCACCCGGCGGACCGCTTCTCCACGCCCATGCCTACGGTGGCGCCCCGCCCGCTTGAGACCTTGCGCATCGGTTACAGCCTCGACCTTGGGCTGGGCTATGCCGTCGATGCGGATGTTGCCGCGCTGTTCGAGCAGACGGTGAGTCGATTGCAATCGGCTGGCCTGCAGGTACGGCCGTTCACACCCCGCTGGCCGCAGGGGTTGTCCGCCGCCCCCCTGTTGGCAGCGCAGCATGCGGAACTCGCCACGCATTTCGGTGAGGCTTACCGCGCCGATCCGACCCGCTTCGATCCGGCCATCGCCGAGCAGATCGAAGCCGGCTTCGCGGTACCCGCGACGCAGATGGTGGCGCTGGCCGCACTGCGGGACGCCATCGTCCGCAACACGGCGACCCTGTTCGAAACGGTGGACCTGCTGTTGTGCCCGACCGTCCCGGTCGAGCCCTGGTCACTGGATGTGCTCGGGCCTTCGACCATTGGCGGCCGGCCGGCTGGCCCGCGTGGTCATGCGGTCTTCACCCCGCTGTTCAATCAGGCTGGCATTCCAGCCCTTTCGGTTCCCTGTGGGCTTGGCGCGCAGGGATTGCCGCTGGGGCTGCAGATCGTAGGGCCACGCTTTTACGATGACGACGTGCTCCGCCTGGGAGCGCTCGTCGAGGTCACACTGGCCCTGGAAATGGCACCCCTCGGCTTCTCCCAGATGCCCGACACGTTGGAGCAGGCATGAAACTGTTGATCGTCAATCCGAACATTTCCCGGAGCGTCACCGATCTGATCGAGGCGGAAGCCCGGCGCGTAGCGGCTCCCGACACGGCGATTACGATGGCTACGGCCGCTGCCGGCGTGGCCTACATCGAGACGCGCTTCGAAGCCCTGCTAGGCGCGCACGCCGTGGCCACCATCGCCGGTGAGCGGCTTGGCGAATACGATGCCTTGCTCGTCGCGGCCTTTGGCGATCCCGGCCTGCAGGCGTTGAAGGAGGCGCTGGACGTACCCGTCGTCGGCATGACCGAGGCGGCCCTGATGACGGCGGCCCAGCTCGGCCAGCGCATCGGCATCATCGCCATCTCCCACCGCATCACCGCCTGGTACCGCGAATGCGTCGACCAGTACGGGCTGTTGTCGCGCCTGGCATGCATTCGCCACCTGAACGACCCCCTGCGCGACCCCGGCACCGTCCAGGTCGATCACGCCGCCCGCCTGCTCGAACTCAGCCAGAAGGCCGTCTCGGAGGACGGCGCGGACGTGCTGATCCTGGCCGGCGCCCCGCTGGCGGGCTTGGCCCGTAGCCTGGCGGGCCAATTGCCGGTACCCGTCGTGGACGGGGTATCCAGCGGCGTATGCCAGGCTGAACTGCTCACACGGTTGAAGCCTGGCTCCGCGCGACAGGGCAGCTTTGCGCACCCACCGATCAAGGACCACGCCGGACTGCAGCCAGCAATCGCAGCGCTGTTAGGGCATAAAGAAGTTTGATGTGATGGCCGTCCGCTTGAGAGCCGAAGCGGACCAGGCAAGTCAACACGGACAGCGCTCCGCTATGCGTAGGTATTGCTACGTGTAATTCATATGCTGTTCGATCCAGTCCGCCGTGGTCGTCAGGTTCAAACCGTGTTCGGCGTTGTAGGTACGCCGCTTGGGCCACGCGACTCCCTCGCCTTCGGCGAACACCGCTCGGTATTTCTTTATCGGGTCATCCGGATCGGCGACCAGGTCGTCTCTCAGCTTATCCAATGTCCACTCGACCCGAAGTACGGTGCGGTTGAGCGTTGCATCCACGGCATCGGCCAGTTGTGCATAACTCAGCGTGTCACCTGCCACGAACACCACCTGATTGGCCACGCGCGGTTCGGCGAATAGAATGTGCGCCGTCATCAGCCCTATATCTTCCGGTGTCGTCACGGTGACTTCAGTGTCCCAACTACCGAGGGCATGAACGGTGTTCTTTTCCAGATCGACCACACCAAAGATTGGTTCGAACAGGAAGCTGGTGAACATCCCCGTTGAGATAATGAGCCATTCGGTCTTTTGTTGTGCTCGCAGTAACCCTCGAACGTCGAGCTGTTCATCGAAAAGATCTTGCGGGCTGCCCTTGCCGATCACGTCGTAATCCACGCCGAATTGCCATGGCACGTAGCGTTTCACCCCTGCCGCAAGCACCGCACGAGTGATTTTCAACTGGATTCCGGCGCCTGCCGTAAAACCAACGCAACTGATGACGGTGTCGAATCGGCTGAAGTGTTCACTGAGCGCATCAATTGAATCGTTAATGACATCGGCCCGCAGAATGCCTATGCCGAGTCGATGGATTTCTTCAACCAAGCGCTTCCTGGAAGCGTCTCCGGTAGCGATGGCAGAGGGGCGCAACAGCACGCTAATACGAGGCTCGCCCTTGCTCGAAGCGACCCTTGCCAGCTCGCGTAATACACACACCCCGAGCTCCCCTGCGCCTAGCACAAGGATGTCCTGGGTTGGGTTTGGCGTTTGCATCAATCATCTCCCGCTAGCCGTCCAATGAAGCTCGGGGGTTATGCTGTCACCATTGTTTTAGCGGCAGAAGTAGGCACACGAGTGATCCTGGGGGGCGAATGGACCACGATGAAATCATCAGACAGTCGCAAGCGGCGTGCGAAGCGTTAAGTGCTGAAGACGATGGCCTGAAGCGCGAAGTACTAAGCCATGCCGGTAATCGCTGGTCGCTGGGAATCGTCCATACATTGGGGGTCGAGGGGCGACTGCGCCATGCAGAGATAGCCAGACGTATGGAGGGCGTAACGCAGCGGATGTTGACCCGCAGTTTGCGCCAGCTTGAAAGGGACGGTTTGATCGTGCGGCGCGATCACAGCGAAGTACCGCCGCGTGTCGATTACGAATTATCCGAACTGGGCCGAGGCCTGCTCGCGAATATGATTCCCTTGTGGATGTGGGTCATAGAAAGCGCTGGAGATTTCCGCGCCGCGCGCGATCGCTATGATTCGAACATCATCGTCGAAGCGGAGTGAAGACACTGGGGCTGCGCTTTAAATACCCAACAAGGCTAGGTTCATCTGAGTACCGAGGATCTGCGAACGGATACTCCGGCTCGGTTACATCAACGCCATGCTTTTGAATGCTTCCTTGATAATGGCCATGCGTTTTGCCGCATCGTCATGCCTTTTGCCGCTGGTGCTGATGAGCGCGCTGGAAGCCGTTCGGCCGTTCCATGCCGCTTTTTCAAAGGCCAAAGGTTTCACTGATTGGTCTAGCGCCGCCGCATTTGCGGTAGAAGAGAGCGACACGTCACGAGTTCAGTATCCACCCCTACAGCTGGCTAATTTGTTGCTCGAGACGGCGTGGTATTCCGCGTATGAGCAAGGGTTATGCAAGCAGGCCTACGATGCGGTTGATCGCCTTGAAAGCTTGAAGAATAGCCTCCGCCCTACAGAGAGGCGCTTCTTTCGTGAGAGCATGAAGCATTTGCCCGCCGAGCTTTGTAACCAATAGCCGGCGGCGGCGGAAAGTACCAATTTATTCGGCTCTCGGACAAATGTCTTACGCCTACCACATGTTTTGCACTCCGCACTCCGCCAGGTCTGACCCTAGGGAAGAAACGCCCCCGTCACATTCGCGCTAGAGTTTGCTGGCCTGTTGTCCCAGCTAGAGGAATTCCACGCCCTCACACTTGTAATCACCGATGAATAGATCGTCGGTGAGGACTTGGCCATCGAGATTGAAGCAGAAGAGATAACTCTCGGTGCGATCGCCGACCTCTACGCTCTTGAGGCCGACACACTCGTCCGGATGGCCAGGCACCAGCTTAAACGATGAGATTCCGCGCTCGGGCACGCAGTCACCGACTTCGAGCACCCGGATATCGCTGAAATCCTCGCTGGCGACTACCAGTTTGTTGCTGCCGCGCTCGCGCCCGTCGATCAACTCGTCGAAAGGCTCGGTGGATACCTTGCGCGGGAAGAACAGCCATTGGCGCCGATACGGGTGCCATTCTACGGCCTCGTGAATCACGTAGCCGTGTTCCCCGACGCCCAGCGCTTCGCGGATGAGTGCATAGCGATCCTGCCAATTGATGCTCTGTAGGCCGTAGTTGCGGTCGACCAGCTTGACCCACTCCTCCTCGGACCGCTTGCCGTGGCTGCCGACCACCAGGCGATCCTCCCAGAGTGTGGCCCACTCGCTTTTGAATCCCTTGAAACGCTCATCGCCGCTGCCGGTCATCAGGATTTGCCGAGGAACCAACTGGTTCTGAGCTCGGATCTCGCAGATCAGCCCGGTGCGGTCGTCGAAGGTCAGCAGTCGCTTACCGAACATGACCAGCTCGGAGAACTCGGCTCCCCGGCCGCCTTCGGCGATCAGGCTGACCAGCTGAAATTCACCGCCTTGTTCGGGCGGGATATCCTCTAAGCGATAGTGCGCGCGGCCGGCGTCGTCAACAAAACGGTGCAGGCGATCATGTCGCAAGGTGGAGCGCCAGGCGACCTGCCCGTCGTCGAGTTCGACCTGCGAGGCATGGTCTTCATCGGTGATGATTGCCAGTAGATATTCGTCCGCGTGGACGTCGTAACGCTCCAGTCGCTGGCGGTCGGCTTCAAGCGTGGTCATGCGGTCGTACCGTTGTGGGGCCCGCAACGGCAGACCCCACGACAGCTGCTCGGTTCAGTGCGCACCAACCGTACGAGGCTGTAAATGGTAAGAATCAGGCTGGAATCAAACCTGCCTCCTGATAGCTCGATATCAGATCATCGAACAAGTGAAGATCTGTCCGGGACCGCGCTATCAGTTGCGCACCCGCAACGGCCGTGTAGATGGCACGAGCTCGTCGATCACGGTCTTGCGCGCTGCCCCAGCCAGCGTCCGCCAGCGCTTCAGTCAACCACGCCACATTGACGTCCGCGAATGCCCTGACTTCAGCCAGGACTTCCTCGGGCAGATCCTCGTATTCGGCCGCCATGAAACTGGAAAGGCAGAGTCTGTTTGCATTCTCTAGGGACTTACGGAATATCGATGGGAACGCCCGTAAGCGTTGCCATGGATCAGGATTGTGCGCGCGAATTTCTGCGAGCAAGGTCGACGTGTCTTGCCAGTAACGCCGGGCAACTGCAGCGCCTAAGGCTGCTTTGCTGGAGAAGTGGTAATAGATGCTCGCATTCTTGATACCAATTTCATCAGCGATGCTACGGAAATTGATTCCGCTATAACCGTGCAACTGGGCTGCAGACCTAGCCGCCGTCAGAATGGCCTCTCGAGCGTTTTCGCTCACTGTCCAACCTCGCTTTATCTTAAGGCTCGTGTGACCACATCCTACTCTAGCCCCCTATACCTGCCAACTGACAGGTAGGGTGTTGACAAGCAAACAGTGGCGGCGCAGTCTTTACCTACCAACTGACAGGCAGGTAGCTCACCATGACCATCGCATCACAGCAGGCTGACGCTTCAGCAATTTCTCCCATGAAAATCTACGACTGGTTCGATGGCCCGTATCCAGCCCGGGTACGAATTGCTTTGGCGGAGAAAGGGCTGTTACCGAAGATTGATTTCGTGTCTGTAAATCTCTGGACAGGCGAACACAAAGAGCCCGACTTCCTGGCTATCAATTACTCGGGAACACTTCCCGTGCTTGAGCTCAAGGATGGAACCCTGATCGCAGAATGCACCGCGATCACTCAGTATCTGGATACGCTGGATGGTAATCCGACGCTAACGGGCGAAACGCCATTAGAGAAGGGAATCATCCACATGATGACCAAACGCGCCGAGATCGAATTTCTTGATGCGGTGAGCGTTTATTTCCACCACGCCACGCCAGGCCTGGGGCCGAAGGTGGAGCTGTACCAAAACGCTGAGTGGGGCACAAAAATGGGTGAGAAGGCGGTCCGGGGCATGCGTTACTTCGATCACCTGCTCAAGTCTCGGCCGTTCGTAGCGGGTGACAAGTTTTCGATGGCTGACATCGCGGTCCTGGGTGGAATGATCTTCGCGTCATTGGTCAAGCTTCCAGTGCCTGAAGACTGCGTCGCGCTCAAAGCGTGGCATGCAAAGATGCAGGAGCGTTCCAGCGTTCAAATTTGGCGCGCAATGGTTGAGCAAGGAGCGCCTAAAAGCTGACGGGTGCAAGGGAAACATGCATCCACTTTCGCGCTTTTGATGGTGGATGCAGCTTGTACTTCTCACGAAGCGATGAAGTAGAACTGAGACCCGAGAAATTAGACAAAGACCTGTTTTTCATCCCGCAGCCATGCCTAGGAAACTTGTGCGAGAACGACCGCTTACCTACAGCCGGCACTTAAGCCGGTAGCTGGCAAACGGCCTCCAGATTCACTCCGTCAGGGGCCAATATATAAGCCGCGTAATAGTTGGAGTGGTAATGGGGCCTGATGCCCGGCGCTCCATTATCGCGTCCGCCAGCTGCCATGGCGGCCTCATAGAACGCGTCCACCTCCCTGTGACTCTGCGTGATCAACGCTATATGCGCCCCTTGGCTGGGGACGGCAGCTTCATGCAGCCAGAGGAATGGCTTTCCTGCGGAACCGAAACCCAGTCGCCGAGGCTTCGATCGCGGAGGATAGGCCTCCATAATCAATGTGATTCCTAGCGGCTGGAGTGCCTGCTCATAGAAGACGCGCGCATGCGCTATGTCCGAAACACCGATGCCGACATGATCGATTGCTGAACCCGCGAACTCACTCATCAGATAACTCCATAAGACGCCGATCGCTCGGCAGGTTGTAGGGCGCGTATCAACAACGGCCGTTGCCGACCGCACGACAGGTCGAGCAAGCAGCAAAATCGCTACATTCACATTGGCGAATAGCGAAAACAGTGCATCTACGTCGGAGGCTATAGGCCCACCGGGCACGAAGTTTCCCCCGGCACTGACGTAGTGGAAGCTCATGACCCCTATCCTTGAGATAGGGATCGCCGCAGGACGACGCGGCTGCTCAGCGACATCTCAGATCTGGGAAGCCCCACCGTCCGCGAACAACTCAGCCCCATTGACATAGCTCGATGCATCGCTCGCCAGGAAGAGCGCGGCCTGACCGATCTCATGCGCCTGGCCGATCCGACCGAGGGTGCTCTTTTCGCTGAGTGCATCAATCACCTTCTGCGCGTTTTCACCCAGCACGTTGCGCAGGGACGGGGTGTCCACCGGGCCAGGACTGAGCAGGTTGATGCGCACACCAGAGCCTTTGATATCCAGAATCCAGCTGCGCACCAGCGAACGGAGTGCGGCCTTGGTGGCTCCGTAGACACTCAAACCGGGACCGGGGTTGATCGAGGCGGTCGAGCCGATGACGACGACGCTGCTTCCCTCTCCCATCAACGGCAGCGCGCCCTGCACGGTGAAGGTCGTGCCTTTGACATTGGTCGTGAAGAGCCGATCGAAGCCTGCTTCGGTGATCGCACCCAGGGGCTCGATTTCACCCGTCCCGGCATTGGCGATCAGCACATCGATACGGCCATGCACCGCGCTGATGTGGCTGTACAGCTCGGCCAGGTCGGTAGGGTTGGAAATGTCCGCGCAGACGGCGGAGGCGTTCTCGCCGAGGTTTTTAACGGCTTCATCGAGCTGAGGCTGGCGGCGCCCGGTGATGACCAGCTTGGCGCCCTGGCTGGCGAACGCTTCCGCGATGGCGAAGCCAAGGCCCGAAGAGCCACCAGTGACCAGAACCACCTTGTTTTCAAACAGCATGAGGCAATACCTCTGGGAGTGAATATGTAGTGAACACTACATAGGTAAATAGCGAGGCGCAATCTATTTAGTGACTGCTACATTGCTTGTTTAGCGCTCCTCGATTGAAATTTGTTGTAGTGATCGCTACATTAATCGCATCGACTGTACGAGATCGCCATGAACGAAAAACCCCGGCAGCGCCGCCCCGCCTTTGACCGTGAGCAAGGGATAGCCATCGCACAGGCGCTGTTTCACCAGCGCGGTTTCGACGCGGTCAGCCTGTCCGACCTGACCGAGGCCATGAACATCAAGCCGCCGAGCTTTTACGCCGCTTATGGCAGCAAAGCCGAGCTGTTCGAGCGTGCGATGCATCGCTACGCCGGTGAAAACGCGCTGCCTATGGACAAGCTGCTGGGGCCGGATCGACCGCCTGCACAAGCACTGACCGCACTGCTGGTTGCCGCTGCGAAGCAATACGGAAGAGACCGGGCTATGCGCGGTTGCCTGATCACCGAGGGCATGCGCGCGGACGATCCGACCGCCCGAGACATGGCCGAGAAACTGGGTAACGTTGGCATCCAGGCGATACGCCGTTACCTTGATCAGGTCCGCCCGGACGCCGCTCAGGTGCTGGCTGACTACGTGCTCATCACCCTGCGGGGGCTGTCGGCGGCGGCGTGCAGTGGCATGTCTCTCAGGCGCCTGGTGGAAGTGGCGCAGCTTGCCGGCAAGCTGATTTCCCTTGAGTTCGAAGCTAGCGACGGCGCTACTAATCCCTGAGCAACGCCGCATTGCCGCTCACCCAGGGGGCTCAGCGATCAGTGATGGTCGTTCCGGCGATGCTCTCGGCGAACCCACCACCGAAGGTCCGCGCAGGCGTTCCAAAACCCGGCTTGCGCTCGCCGCTCAACACGCGGCGCGCCGCTTCGATGGCAGCCAATGGCGTGTAGGAATATCCGTTCACCGTCTCGATCATGGATTGTGCAACGCTGCCATCTGCGGCAGTGACCTCTGCCACCGCGCGAGCCCGATGGGCGTCCCGCTCATGGGCACTGGGGCCATCAGGCAGCTGTGACACGTCGCCCTCGGGAAAGGCGTCGCCCGAAATATGCACGAACATTGCGATGTTGGGGATGCCTGTCGAATGCCACCCGGTCACCAGGTCACCGAAAGACAACGGCTGGCACGTCACCGGCCCGTCACCGAAATCAAACTGCCGAGGCTGCGCATCAGGCGTCGCAACGAGTTGACCGTTGACCCTCGCGAGCAGGCCTGCCCCGATGATTTCGCTGACGCTCATTGCCGAACCCCGCGACATGGACCCCGGAACCTGCAACGCAATGCTCAGCGCATGAGGGCTGGCAACCCGCTGGGCCACGTGCATGGCCAGACAGTCCGTGGGGACGACATCCCAGCCGACGCCTGGCAGGAGCATCACGCCCGCCTTGGCAGCCTGAGCACCCAGCCGTTCTGCGAGTCGATAGATATTGATTTCGGCAGTGATGTCCAGGTAATCCACACCAGCTTTCATGCACGCGTGCATCAGAGCCTCGGCGGTCTGGACGAAAGGCCCGGCAACGTTCAGCAGCACGTCTACGCCATCCAGCGCCTCTGCGGCCTGAGCATCTGCTGCGAATACGCGATAAGGAATCTCTAGCTGCTCAGCAAGATGAGCCAGCCGATCTTCATTACGCCCCGCTATTTCGAGATTGAGACCCAGTCCTTCCGCCCGCTCGACGGCCATGCGGCCGGTGTAACCCGTCGCGCCGTAAATCAGCAAAGTTCTCATTTGGCGTGCTGCCAGTTCTTGTAGACGAACTCCACACTGTACCCATCCGGGTCCAGCACGTTCGCGGCATAGTAGTTAGGGTCGTAATGCAGCCGGGGACCCGGCGCGCCATTGTCGACAGCGCCCTGACTCATCGCGGCAGCATAGGCGGCCTCGACCTCGGCCTTGCTGCTCGCCACGAAACCTACATGAGCCGCTCGCCCCTCGACCACACCCTCGCGCAGCCAGAAGAACATCCGGCCATTGGCGCCGAAGCCTTTGAGATCAGGATGGCCTGGCGGACCATCTTGGCCGTCGTAGTCCAGACGCGCGGTAATGCCAAGCGGCGTCAGCGCCGCTTCGTAGAAGCGGATGGAGCGATCAATGTCACTGACCGACAGAAAAATATGATCCAGCATGTCAAAGCCCTCGCTTGTTCAAATGGTGTAGCCGCCCGCCACTTCGATGGTCTGGGCATTGACCCAGGCGCCGTCTTCGGACAACAGCATGGCAATGACCCGCGCCACATCTTCAGGCTCGCCCACCCTGCCCAGCGCGGTTTGCCCAGCCAGCATCGCCTCGAACTCATCGTTGAGCCCGCCGCCCAATTCGGTTCGGATTGCTCCAGGTGAAACCGCATTGGCCCGTATACGCCGATCACCGAACTCCTTGGCCATATAGCGCGTAAGCACTTCCAGCCCACCTTTGAACGCCGCATATGGTGCCACCCCGGCAGTGGCAACACGGGTGGTGGCGCTGGTCAGGTTGACGATGCTGGCGTTCTCTTCCAGCAACGGAAGAAGTGCCTGGGTCAGGAAGAACGGACCTTTCAGGTGAACATTGAACAAACCGTCGAACTGCGCTTCGCTGACCGTCTGCAATGGGTTGAACAAGCCATACCCCGCATTGTTGACCAGGCCAGCGAGCGTGCTGATGCCCCAGACGTCCCTCAAGGTCATCACGACCGCTTCTCGAAAAGCCTCGAAACCGCCTACCTCGCCGACATCCAGTTCGAGCGCAACGGCTTTACCACCGGCCTGCTCGATACTGCCTACGACCTCTGCCGCCGCTTGAACATTGTTGTTGTAAGTCAGGATGACCCCCGTGCCACGCTCGGCAATGTGCCGCGCCGTGCTGGCACCGATCCCACGGCTGCCTCCGGTGATGACGATAACGCTCATGGGGTGCTCCGCTGTCGATGAATGAGTCACCACAGTAGCGACGCACCCCCTCGCCGACGCAGCAGTTCCTACTCCAAACTTGCCTGTTTCTGCTTTTCCCTTGTGCGGCGCATCGGTCTACGGTCAACATCTCTCTCATGAAAAATCAACTGCCTGAACTGCGCGCCTTGGCGGCCAAGGCCGAAAATCGCCGCACCGAGACGGGCATCCCGCGAGTGGCCATGGTCCAGGGCAAAATTCCCGAGCACATGCTGGCTGCCGTCTACGACCCGATGATCAACCTGATCCTGCAAGGCAGCAAAACGATGACGGTGGGGGACCGCACCCTGCGCTATGACCCGGCGACGTATTTCGTGATGTCCATCGACTTGCCCGCGGTGGGGGCGGTGCACGCCGCTGCATCAGGCGAGCCGTATCTGGCCGTCAGCCTGACACTCGATCCGACGGTGCTCGCCACATTGCTGGCCGACCTTCCCAAACCGACGGGGCGATATGACAACGACCCCGGATTTTCGGTGGCGGCCGTCACGCCAGAACTGATGGATGCCTGGGTGCGCATGCTTCGACTCATGGGCGACCCCGACGCCATCGCAGCACTAGCGCCCGCGTATGAGCGCGAGATCCTGTTTCGCGTGTTACAGGGCCCGCACGGCTGGATGTTGCGAGAGATAGCCGCACCGGACACCGCCATGGCCCGTGTAAACCTGGCCATTCAGTGGATTCGACGCGACTTTGCTGAACCCATCAGAGTGGAAAGCCTGGCGCGAAAAGCGGCCATGAGCGTTTCGGCTTTTCACCGGCATTTCAAAGCAGTCACGACGCTAAGCCCATTGCAGTATCAGAAACGGGTTCGCCTGCTCCAGGCCCGAACGCTCATGGTAGCCAGTGCCAAAAGCGTCACGGCCGCCGCGTTCGAGGTGGGCTATGAAAGCGCCACGCAATTCACTCGGGATTATGCTCGAGTATTCGGCCTTCCCCCTGCGCGGGATGCCGCGAGAATCCTCAACGAAACGAGAGCCGATAAGTGGACGTTGGCGAGATCCGACACTGATCAGCGTGCTGTGGACAGCGGTGGTCTGTGTCTAAATCGATCGTCCTCCTAGAGCCCCGATTCAAACACCTGCGGATGTCTGCTTTTAGCCGAAGCGGCCGATCCCGGCCGCCTAATTGCGGTTACCTCACTCAGCTATAGCAGGGCAGGCCTGCCGCATCCCGCGCTTCGAACGCCAGGTCATGGCCAGCACCATCAGCAGTCCTACCCCACCCATTGCCGCGCCCGCCAGCGAGATCGCAGGGTATCCCAGGCCCGCATTGATGACCGCGCCGCCCAGCGCAGCGCCGATGGCATTGCCGAAGTTGAACGCACCGATGTTCACAGCAGACGCAAGGTTGGGCGCATCCTTCGCCGCTTCCATGACGCGCATCTGCAATGGCGGCACCAGGGCGAAACTGGCTGCACCCCAGATCAGGATCGCCATGGCGGCCGGCACTGGCCAGCGCATGAGTACCGAGAACGCGACCAGCACGGCGATGAGCACCACAAGCGAAAGGATCAAGGTGCGGTCGATTGAACGGTCCGCAGCCTTGCCGCCCCAGATGTTGCCAAGGGTCAGGCCGACACCGAAGAGCACCAGCATTGCCGTGACGAAATTGGTCGACGCCTGCGTAGCCTCACGCAGGATCGGCGCGATGTAGGTGAATACGGTGAACATTGCGCTGGACCCCACCACTGTCAGCGCCAGCGCTGCCAACACTGGTCCGCGCCCAAGTACTCGGATTTCCGCCATCATGCCGTCGCCTTTGGGCGCAGCAACGTTCGGCAAGGCCCACCACAACGACGCCATCGCCACCGCGCCAAGGCCGGCAATGCCCCAGAAAACCGTCCGCCAGCCGAAGGTTTCACCGAACCAGGCGGCGAGGGGCACGCCGCCAATGGTCGCGAGGGTCAGCCCCATGAACATCGCTGCGACCGCCCCGGCGCGCTTGTCAGGCGGCACCAGGCTGGCTGCGACGACCGAGCCAATGCCAAAGAACGCGCCATGGTTCAGCGAGGTGACCACGCGTGCCATGAGCAGGGTCTGGTAATCGGTGGCCAGCGCCGACAGCAGGTTGCCCAGGGTGAAAATGGCCATCAGACCAATCAGCAGGTAACGGCGCGGCACCTTGGCAGTGGCCAGGGTCATCAACGGAGCGCCGATCAGGACGCCCATGGCATAGGCGCTGACCAGCAGACCCGCCATGGGTATCGACACGCCGAGGTCGGCGGCGATGCCGGGCAGCATGCCCATGGGGGCGAACTCGGTGACACCGATGCCGAAGGCGCCGATGGAAAGTGCTACGAGCGGTGGGTTGATGCGCATGGTGGCTCCTCATTTATGAGTCAAATGCTACGATCGAGCGCTTTCTGGCGGTAGTCGTTGGCCAGGACCAACACCTTTGCGCAGGAGGCACAAATGGACATGAGCGGGCGTTCCGGTGAGATGGCCGTATTCGCCACCGTCGCGCAGGAAGGCAGCCTTTCTGCTGCCGCGCGTGCCTTGGGACTGACGCCATCGTCCGTCAGCAGGATCATCGCGCGCATCGAGCGGCGCATCGGCACCCGCTTGCTGATACGCACTACCCGAACCATTACGCTCACGGCCGAAGGAGAGGCATACCTGCGCGCCGCTCGGCGGATTCTCGCGGACATGGCTGAGGTCGAGGACGCGATCACTAATCAGGGTGTGCCACGTGGGCGGCTTCGGGTCAGCGCGGCACTGGCGCACGGGCGATTGTCAGTCCTGCCGCTGATAGCCGCGTTCGGCGCCCGCTACCCAGGCATCCTTGTGGATCTGGTGCTAAGCGACGAAGTGGTCGATATCCTGGGCGGGGAGGCGGATGTGGCGATCCGCTTCGGTCAACTGGCAGACAGCCCGTTGACCGCCCGCCAGATAGGCGAAACCGGCCAGGTTATTGTCGCTTCCCCTGGCTATCTGGCCCGCCACGGCACCCCACAGCTGCCTGAAGATCTGCTCCAGCACAACTGCCTGCGCTTCAATTTTCGTCGGTCCTTCCCCGATTGGCCTTTTCGCCGGGAGGGGCGCGATTTCTTCTTGAAGGTGGCGGGCACGATTGAAAGCAACAGCGGTGATGCCCTGTCCCAGCTGGCGAGGCTCGGTGCTGGCATTGCGCGTGTCGGTACCTTTTCCGTGGAGCAGGATTTGAAAGACGGCAATCTGGTCCCGCTGCTCCAGGCTTACAATCCGGGCGATCGGGAGCCAATCAACGCCGTGTTCGTTGGCGGCGCGGCGACGCCTGCTCGGGTGAGGGCCTTTGTGGACTTCCTGGTGCAACACCACAGGGATGATGTCTCGTGACAACGTCGCCCCGCGGGTTTTTGATCGCGGATTGCCTTGTGGCCCACTACCATCGTCCGCTTCTGGCCGGCGAGGCCAGTCACGAGGACTCCAAATAAAAGAGGACGGACCAGGTTTCGGCTGACCGGAATCGTGGTCTGTCCCCTGTTGCGCTCAAGGAAGCGGGTTGCCAAGACCCGGCTCGGTCGGGTCATTATCCGGTCGTCTGGATGGCCCACCGGGATTACCGGGGACTCCCTGAACGTCCGGGTTATCGGTGACGAAATCAGGGGAATGACTCGGATTCTGGTCCTGCCCAGGTACGGGCTGTTGGTCATGGGGTCGGTCGAGCGGATCGATACTCATGGAACACCTCCGGTTAAGCCCTCAATGGCTCATACGTTTGAGGTGACACGTTCTTGTTTGTGCTGGCCGTGTGTCGCCCGGCATGGATGAGCAATGACGGCCACTGCCGCTTTCCCCGTGGCGACGTTTGATCGGCGCAACTGCCTTGCCGGATGGGTCGTCGCTGGCAGCGCACCTGATCGATGCGAAATGTGAAGGCCCATTGAACAGTCTTGACCGCGAGCTTTCAGGGTTGGCACGCCACGGCCGGTAGAGGCGCTTGCACGCCGATGGCCGACCACCTGCCGCTCTGCGCAGCAGCCCTGCCTCATTTCCCAGCACTGTCCACGAACCGCGCCAGGTCGCGATTGAACCGTTCGGACTCCTCCAAGAAGGGCGCGTGTCCGGAGCCTGCATATAGAAGGCTTCTGGCGTGTGGATTCAGCTGCTGGGCACGCGCAATGGCAGGCTCGGCGTGAATCAACGCGTCGCGTGCGCCATAGAGCAACAGCACCGGCACGCCGGCGTTGCTCAATCCCTTGGCGGCGTCGATGCCCATGGACTGAACCGCATGCTGCATATCCCAGGACGCCATCGCCGCGTTGGCGAACAGCAGCTCGAACGTATCCGGGTCAGGCTGGGTATCGAAGCAGAGCTTCAGGAACGCCCGCACGGTTTCCAGATGCGTCTGCAGGTCCGCCGAATTCAAGTCCCGGTAGAGTTCGGGGTGCGCCACGATCTGCTCGGGGCTGAGTTCGATCACCCCGTTGACATAGACCGCGCCGGCGATGTCGTCATCGCCATGCCTGGCCAGGTAGTTGGAGATCACCGCACCGCCCAGCGACCACCCCACCAACACGGGTCGCCTGGCCTGCGTTGCGTGCAGCACGGCAGCCAGGTCATCCGCCCATCGGCTGCCCTCTGTATAGGCCTCGGCGCCCGATGGCTTGCCGGAAAGGCCATGACCGCGCAGGTCGTAAGTGATCATTCGGTAGCGTTGCAGCTGCGCGCTGTTGACCTGTGCGTTCCAGTTCAGGCGGCTGCCCAGCAGGCCATGAACGAACACGATGGCAGGACCATCGGGGTTTCCGGCTTCCTGCACTGCCAACGAAACGCCGTCTGGCGCGGTGACCGTATAGCGTATGGGTTCGCTGTCGGCGAGCGCCTGGGTCGCCAGTAGGGTGGCTGAAACAAGCAGTGCGCAGAGGTAACGGAGGGCCAAAGGATAAGGCATGATATCGCTCCAAACAGGACGGGGAGCCTAAGCTTCAACCCTCACACCGGTGTTAGAGTCAAGCCGCGAGCGCGCGCTTTTTTCTCAACTCACCAGACGCGATAGCCATGAGCAGAACGGCCCTTGAAACCTCACTCGGTATCGGCGAGCTCGCGCGCAGGACGGGCGCCAGCGTCCGCTCGATACGTCACTACGACGAGCAGGGCCTGCTCGCGTCCACACGCAGCGAGAACGGTTACCGGGCCTTTCCCGAGCTGGCCGTCACGCAGGTCAGGCAAATCCAGCGAATGATCGCCTCCGGGTTCAGCCTGGCGGATATCCGCAGCTTCCCGGATTGCATGCTGATGATCGAAGGGGCCGCTACCTGCGAGCAGACCTCTGCGGTTCAACGCGACCGGCTTAAATCCATCGAACGGCAGATCGCGGATCTCGAACGCCGGCGCGCGCGGTTGTTGAAGATGCTGTCCGAAGGTGTGGTGCCGCCGCTCGGCCAATGACTCCGGCGCTACCGCGCTCATTACCCGAACGTGCAGCGACTCAGAGGAGACTCCCATGAACCGATTCACTGGTGGGTGCCTGTGCGGCAATGTCCGAATCGAGGCGTCGGGGCGGCCCTATCGGGTCGGCCTGTGCCACTGCCTGGACTGCCGCAAGCACCATGGCGCCCTGTTTTACGCAGCAGCGGTGTTCCCCGAGGAGGCGGTGACGGTCGAGGGCGAGACGCGCGACTTCGCGGGACGGCATTTCTGCCCCCGCTGCGGCTCGTCCGTATTCGCCCGCACGGCAGATGAAATCGAGGTGAACCTGGGGTCCCTGGATGCTCCCGACCAGCTCACGCCCACCTACGAATGCTGGACGGTCCGCCGCGAGGCCTGGTTGCCGCCGTTTACGCTCAGGAGACGATACGCGCACGACCGTGAAGGCACGGGGCGCTTCGAGGAGTAGAGAAGCGAAGGCGCCAGCACGAGGCGTTGAATGCCATCGTGCTGACGCAGCCACGCGTGCCAGACCGGAGTCTGCAGGCGTAGCTCACGCGCGCGGCGTATCAAGCCTCGACGGTGCGCGAGGTGCTGGCTACCTGCTTGTGGCGCAACGTCGGTGCAAGGAAGGCCATCGCCAGGATGCATGCGCCGATCAGCAGCACGAAGCCGCCGTCCCAGCCGAAGTGGTCCACGGTGTAGCCCATCGCCGCACTCGCCGCGACCGAACCGCCCAGGTAACCGAACAGGCCGGTGAAGCCTGCCGCAGTCCCGGCGGCCTTCTTGGGCGCGAGCTCCAGCGCCTGCAGGCCGATCAGCATGACCGGGCCGTAGATCAGGAAGCCAATGGACACCAGCGCGATCATGTCGACGGTCGGATTGCCTTCAGGGTTGAGCCAGTACACCAGGGTCGCAATCGTCACAAGGAACATGAACACCATGCCGGTCAGGCCGCGGTTGCCCTTGAAGATCTTGTCCGACATCCAGCCGCACAACAGCGTGCCGGGAATGCCGGCCCACTCATAGAGGAAGTACGCCCAGGATGTCTTGTCGACGTCGAAGTGCTTGGCTTCCTTCAGGTAGGTCGGCGCCCAGTCCAGCACGCCGTAGCGCAGCAGGTAGACAAAGACGTTGGCGAGAGCGATGTACCAGAGGAATTTGTTGCGCAGCACGTACTTGACGAAGATTTCCTTGGCGCTGAATTCCTCTTCATGGCTGGCGTCGTAGCCTTCCGGGTAATCGTTCTTGTAGTGCTCGATCGGCGGCAGGCCGACCGATTGCGGGGTGTCGCGCATGGTGACGAATGCGAACACCGCGACCATCATCGCCACCGCAGCCGGTACGTAGAACGCCGCATGCCAGTCGTTGGTCCAGCCCATACCCAGCAGGAACAAAGGCCCGATCAGACCGCCACCGACGTTGTGCGCCACGTTCCATACCGACACCACGCCGCCGCGCTCTTTCTGCGACCACCAGTGCACCATGGTCCGCCCGCTAGGCGGCCATCCCATGCCCTGGGCCCAGCCGTTGATGAACAGCAGAACGAACATGATCGCAACACTGGACGTGGCCCAGGGCGCGAATCCGAAAATGAACATCACCCCGGCCGACACCATCAGGCCGAAGGGCAGGAAGTAGCGTGGGTTGGAGCGGTCGGACACCAGGCCCATGAGGAATTTCGACAGGCCGTAGGCAATCGCGATGGCCGACATCGCAACTCCCAACTGGCCGCGGGTGTATCCCTCGTCGATCAGGTATGGCATGGCCAGGGAGAAGTTCTTGCGCAGCAGGTAATAGCCGGCGTAACCGATGAAGATACCGGCGAAGATCTGCCACCGCAGGCGGCGGTAGGTGCTGTCGATCTTTTCTTCAGGCAGAGGCGCCTTGTGGGCGGCGGGGCGGAAAAACGCGAACATGGACAGGCTCCGGTTTCTTGTTATGTGCGAAAACGAAATACTACATTTTCGTTACAGAAACTATCACCGCCGTTCAGCGCATGAAAGGGAAAAGTTTAGTGCCCCGTCGTTCGAATATGAACATGGAGCCATTCAGGCCAGGCGATGTACTTCCAATCGCCGACGGCTTTTCAGGAAGCCGCGCCTTGATGCCGCTCGGCACGGCTCCGCCTTTTTAGCCGCTATACTCGCCGCGAGGACGACCTCACCCCAGCGTGGGGCAACTCTTCCGGGACGGCCCGGTTCTTTACGGAGAACCGTCATGGCTTGGCTATATCTGATAGTTGCGGGCGTCCTTGAAGTGGCCTGGGCGTTTTCGATGAAGCAGTCCGAGGGCTTCACCCGCCTGGCACCCACGCTCTTCACCCTGGTCCTGATGGCTGCTAGCTTCGCGCTGTTGGCGACCGCCATGAAAACGCTGCCGCTCGGCACGGCCTATACGATCTGGACGGGCATCGGGGCGGTTGGCGCGTTTATCGTCGGCATCACCGTCTTGGGCGAGCCCGCCAATGCGATGCGGCTTCTCGCCGCGGTATTGATCATCAGCGGTCTGGTGCTGATGAAGCTGTCGTCGACCTGACCCGCTACCAGGGAAGACGTAATCGTTGTCTTCCCGCCGCCGCGCGAGCAGGCTTTATCCATCGGCCAGACGCCATCCCGCACTTCCTGCATGGTGCTTGGCTGTTTCGTCTCTATCCGACTAGGAGATCGCCATGAGTGACAACACCGCGTACGTGCCGCCAAAGGTCTGGACAGATACCGCGCCTTCGGGTGGCACCTTTGCCAGCATCAACCGCCCCACCGCTGGCGCACGCGAAGAAAAAGTCCTGCCGGTGGGCAAGCACCCGCTGCAGCTCTACTCGCTCGCCACGCCTAATGGCGTGAAGGTCAGCATCATGCTCGAGGAGCTGCTCGCCCTCGGCCACAGCGGCGCCGAGTACGATGCCTGGCCGATCCGCATCGGCGAGGGCGATCAGTTCTCCAGCGGCTTCGTCGAGATCAACCCCAACTCCAAGATCCCGGCGCTGGTGGACCACAGCGGCGAAGCGCCGGTACGGGTGTTCGAGTCCGGCTCGATCCTCGTGCACCTGGCGGAAAAGTTCGGTGCCTTCCTGCCAAGCGAGGGGCCGGCGCGTACCGAAACGCTGAACTGGCTGTTCTGGCAGATGGGCTCGGCGCCCTTCGTCGGTGGCGGCTTCGGGCATTTCTATGCCTACGCGCCGGAGAAGCTCGAGTACCCGATCAACCGTTATGCGATGGAGACCAAGCGCCAGCTCGACGTGCTGGACCGCGCGCTCGCCGAGCGGCGTTACATCGCGGGCGATGAATACAGCATCGCCGACATGGCGATCTGGCCGTGGTACGGCGTGCTGGCTCTCGGCGAGTTGTACCAGGCGGGGGAATTCCTCTCGGTACAGGAGTACAAGCACGTGCAGCGCTGGGCCGCCGAGATCGCCAAGCGGCCGGCCGTGATTCGGGGCCGCAAGGTCAACCGCACCTGGGGCGACGAAACCGACCAGGTGCCCGAGCGCCACGCTGCCTCGGATCTGGACTGACCCGCCGCAAGCCGAACGCACATCGCGCCAGCCCATGTATGACGGGCCAACTCACTCTCGCCCCCTCCCTTTTGGGAAGGGGCGCGGGTTTCGCCACACCGGACTATCCAGCCAATACCCCATCCCAGATTCCGCAACACGGTCCGCCTGCCGAGGGAACCGTCCGGCCTGCGTAATGCGCGAGCCGCTGCTTGCCCGTGACACTCCGCCCCATCGGTTGTGCGAATGATAATTTGATGCAATCGCGAATGGATGAGTAAACTGCCGGCTCCGTCCCGGCATTTACCGGCATCACTCTTTTGCTTCCACGCGACCACGATGTATCAGGCCAATCCCGACCTTCTGCATTTGCTCGACGTCACCGCCCATAGCCTTCCGGGGCTTACCGGCCGTGTCGGTGAAGCCGAGCGCGACCAACTGAAGGTCGGGGACATCGGCAACCAGGAACGCATCGCCGCCTTGCACACCTATTTGCGCCTGGCGCACCCGGAGGCCGGGCCGCATTACTGGTCCGCCCGCAGCTGGACGCTGCTGGTCTGGCAACCCATCTACCTCAGCCTGCTGGCGGTACACCTGGCCGAGCGCGCGCCATGCCTCACCGGCATGGGCCAGTCGGTCAACGACGGCGTGGTGGCCGGCTTCTGCCTCCCCGAGCACTGCCCGCGCCATGCCGCCCAGACAGCGCTGATCGATTTTGCCGCCGAGCAGTTGCGCGAGCAGATGGTGCGCCAGCTGGAAGAATTTCAAGCGATTACGCCGATCCACACGAAGATGGCGAACCGTCTGGCCGCCGACCACGTGTTGGCGGCGCTGCTGCTCGTCCAGCGCCAGCAGCGCCTGTGCAACGACCAGGCCCATGTGCTGGAAGAGCGCTGGCTGACCGCGCTGGGCCTCAAGGGCGACAGCACGCTGATCGACGTCCACCTCGACGACGGTCGCGACCGGCTGGCTCTGGGCCGCAAGGTCTGCTGCCAACATTTCCGTCGATCCGATGGCGTACTGTGCAGTACCTGCCCGAAAATTCGCGAGGCGGAACGGATCGAACGTTTGCGCCAGGAGTTGGCCGCCGAATGCTGAACATGCAGGACATCACCGTCCGCCACGATGGACGCGTCACCCTGGACATTCCCCATCTGGACATCGAAGAGGATGCCTTCACCGTCATCCTGGGCCATAACGGCTCGGGCAAGTCGACGCTGATGAACCTCATCGCCCGGCAGGCCGAACCGGCCCATGGTCATCTGCGCCTCGACGGCCGCCCGCTCGACGCCTACAGCCAGCGCGAGTTTGCGCGGCGCGTGGCTTTTCTGCCGCAGCGCCTGCCCGAAGTGGCCGGGCTGACCGTGCGCGAGCTGGTGCGGCTCGGTCGCTTCCCCTGGCGCGGCCTGCTCGGGCGCTGGCGCGCCGAGGACCTCGACGCGGTCGAGCAGGCGATGCGCGAGACCGACGTCCTCCAGTTCGCCGACCATCTGGCCGACACCCTGTCCGGTGGCGAGCGCCAGCGGGCCTGGATCGCCATGCTGCTGGCTCAGGCGTCGCCGCTGATCCTGCTGGACGAACCCACGTCAGCGCTGGACCTGTCGCACCAGTACGAACTCATGGCCCTGCTGCGCATGTTCAACCAGACGGCCGGCCGCGGCATCGTCGCCATTCTGCACGACGTCAACCTCACCACCCGTTTCGCCGACCGCGTCATCGCCCTCAAGCAGGGCCGCGTGTTCTTCGACGGCACGCCGGACGAACTGCTTTCGAGTGAGCTTTTGAGCGCGCTCTACGACATCGACATCCAGCTGGTCGAGCAACCAGGGGCCGCCCGGCGGATCGCCGTGGTGGCACCGTGATGAGCCGGGCCCTGGCCGAGCCGGCGCTGCCGGCGCGGCGTGGCGACGCCTGGCGCTACATCCTGACGCTCGCGCTGCTCATTCCCCTGGTGTTCGCCCACCTGCATCTGGCAAGCGCCCTGCCCTTCGCCCGGCAATGGGCGGTCATCACCGGCGCGGCCGAAGGCAGCTTCGAGGCGCTGGAGTTCGGTCTTTCCGCATTGCCACGGCTGGTGATGGCCCTGCTGGTCGGCGCGGCCATGGGCTTGTCCGGCAGCGTGCTGCAGCAGATGACGCAGAACCGGCTCGTCTCGCCGATGACCATCGGCGCCAGCTCCGGTGCCTGGCTGGGCCTGGTGTGCGCCACGCTCTGGCTGCCCTCGGTGGCGGCCGGTCACGGTCAATGGGCCGCGCTCGCCGGCGCCCTGTTCGCCGTGGGGCTGGTGCTGCTGATCGCCGGGCGCGACGGCATCGCCGGCCTGCCCATCGTGCTGGCCGGCATGGCCATGAATCTTCTGCTCGGCGCGTTGGCGGCAGGCGTCACCCTGGTCAACAACCAGTACACCCGCGGGCTGTTCGTCTGGGGCGCGGGCGATCTGGCGCAGATCGACTGGCACCGGGTGGAATGGCTCTGGCCGAAGCTGCTGGTGGGTCTGCTGGTGATGGCGCTGGCACCCCGCGCACTGACCCTGCTGCAGCTGGGCGCCGACGGCGCGCGGGCGCGCGGCCTGAGCCTCTGGCCGGTGATGCTGACGCTGTTCCTGGTGTCGATCTGGCTGACTTCGGTGTCGATTACCGCCGTCGGGCTCATCGGCTTCATCGGTCTGCTGACGCCCAACCTGGCGCGGCTGTTCGGTGCGCGGACCTCGCGTGACGAGCTGCTGTTCAGCACCCTGCTCGGCGCCGTGCTGTTGACGGCCACCGACGCCGTCGCGCTGTACATCAACACCTGGACGACGGACCTGGTGCCCAGCGGCGCGGCCGCCGCCCTGATCGGCGCGCCGGCCCTGCTCTGGCTGTCCCGGCGCCAGCTCTCGGCTGAGGATCCGCGTGGCCTGCAGCTTCCCGATGGCGCCGAGCGCATGGACCGCCGCCATCTGGCCTGGGCCGTGCTGTTCGCCGTCGCGGCGCTGACCGTCAGCGTCGCCCTTGCCCGCAGCCTCGACGGTTGGTCGTTCGCCTGGCCGGACGCACTGATCTGGTCGCTGCGCTGGCCGCGCATGCTCACCGCCGCTGCAGCGGGCTGCGGGCTTGCGATCTCGGGGATGATGCTGCAACGCCTGCTACGCAATCCGCTGGCCAGTCCGGACATCCTCGGCCTTTCCGCCGGCGCCACCCTAGCGGTGATGGTCGCGCTGATGCTCTTCGGCGGCTCGCTGCTGGGCTTCACGGCGCCCATTGCGGCCTTCGTCGGCAGCCTGGTGGTGCTGGCGATCCTCCTGCTGCTGGGCCGGCGCCATGCCTATTCGCCGGCGTTGATGGCTTTGGTGGGCATTTCCCTGACGGCCCTGCTCAATGCGGCGTTGCAGTTCGGCCTGGCCAAGGGCACCGCCGATGCCTTCGCGCTGCTCGGCTGGCTGGCCGGCTCCACCTACCGGGTGAGTCCCGCCCAGGCCGTCGCCCTGACCGTCGGCGTGCTGGTGCTGGGCAGCCTGAGCCTGGTGTTCCATCGCGCCCTGACCCTGATCTCCATCGGCGACGGCGTGGCGCGCAGCCGGGGCCTGAACGTCACCCTGACCCGGGTCGGGCTGCTGGTGCTGGTGTCGCTGCTATGCGCGCTGGTGACCAGCCTGATGGGGCCGGTGGCCTTCCTCGGCCTGCTGGCGCCGCACATGGCCGCGATCCTCGGGGCGCGCCGCGCGCTGCCGCAGATGCTGCTGGCCTCGGCGCTGGGCGCCTCCCTCATGCTGCTGGCCGACTGGCTCGGGCGCACCCTGATCTTCCCGCTGCAGATACCGGTGGGCATCGTTGCCTCGGTCATCTGCGGCACCTATTTCGTCTACCTGCTGGTCCGCCGGAGGCTCGCATGAGGTGGGCTCGCCTGCTGGCGCTGCTCGGCGCGGCGCTGGCCTTCACCGCCTCGGCCGACGAGGCCCGGGTGGTCGCCCTGAGCTGGGAGTCGGCCGAGCACCTGCTCAAGCTCGACGTTACGCCGCTGGGCGTGGCCGACGCGGGCGACTATCGCGCCTGGGTGGTCCGCCCGGACCTGCCGGAACAGGTGGTCGACGTCGGCTCTCGCACCGAGCCGAACCTGGAGCTGCTGGCCAGGCTGCGTCCCGGGCTGATCGTGATACCGCCGATGCTGGAGGACATGCGCAAGACGCTCGAACGCATCGCGCCGGTGCTGTCCTACAGGAGCTTCGCCCGCGATGCCGACAACTACGCGTTGCAGCGCGACAGCTATCTCGCCCTGGCACGGCATCTTGGGCGCGAAGCGCTCGCCCAGGAGCGACTGGCGGAGATGGAATCGCACATCGACGCACTGCGCCAGCAGCTCTTCGCGCATTTCTCAGGCAAGCCGCCGAAGGTCACCGTCATCCGTTTCTCGTCGCCCACGGTGGTGTACATCAATGGGCAGAACTCGATGGTGCAGCGGGCCATGGACCTCCTGCAGCTGGAACCGGCCTTCCCGCAGCCGGCGAGCGACTGGGGCATCACCCAGACGTCGGTGACCACCCTGGGCGCGATCCGTGACGGCGTAGTGCTGCATATCGAACCCTTCGCCCAGCAGGACGCGATCTTCGGCACGCCGTTGTGGCAGGCCATGCCCTTCGTCAAAGCCGGGCATTTCGGCTCGCTGCCGTCCACCTGGACCTACGGCGGGGTGTTCTCGGTGGAATACCTGGCCGAATCCATCGCCAAGGCCCTGCTGAAGATCCCGCCGGACGAGGCGCAGGCGCCATAGCTTGCCGCTCGTCGAGGCCACTCCCACAAAAGCGTGCCGCTCGCTCGAATCCTTCAGGCCTGCGCCGTGCGAGCGGTTGCCGGCGCGCGGACCAGCCAGGGGAACAGCAGCGCCGTCAGCACCAGCCCGGCCGCACCCACCCAGAACGGCATCGCCGTGCCGTAGTGGCTCACCAGTAATCCGGCGCCATAGGCGGCGCCCATGTTGCCCAGGCACTGGAAGATGTTCACCTTGCTGAAGTCCACCGCGTAGTTCTCCGGCGTGCTCAGCTCGAAGAGCAGCGCGTCCAGGCGTACCGTCACCTGATACAGCGCCCAGCCGAACAGCACCCGGCCGAGCAGGATCAGCCACTGGTTCTCGAAGCCCTGCAGGAAGGTCGCGGCGGCGCCCAGCAGCAGTCCCGCGAGAATGCCGTCGCGGGTGGAGCCCTTGTTGGCGGCACGCCGGCTCCACCACAACGCGAGCACGGCGATGGCACCGGGCAGCGAGTAGACGAACCCGGCCATCAGCTCGCTGTTCCAGCGTGCCACTTCCTGCCAATACACGGCAAAGAACGGCCGGGTGATGTAGCCCACGCAATAGAACAGCAGCATCACGACGCACAGCTTGTAGATGGCCACCAGGCTGCGGCCCCGACCCCCGGCGTCCTCAGGCGCAGGGGCTTCGGCGGCCTGCTCGCTCGGCGAGCCGGCGTCGGGCAGACCGCGGCGCAGCAGGTGCATGCAGATCGCCATCTGGATGAAGTCGCCAGCGGCCATGATCAGGAAAACATCGCCGATATTCATCACCTGCAGGATCAGCCCACCCACCGCCGCGCCCAGGATGGCGCCGAAGTGCACCACGACCGAGAGCGTGCCGATGGTCTGGGTATGACTTTCCTGCTGCTGAAGGCTCATCACGTAGGGGTACATCAGCAGATAGCTGCCCTTGAACACGATCATCACCAGCGAGACCACCCAGAACAGCGGCAGCGAGTCGATGAAGGTGCAGGCGGCGGTCAGGCTGCCGGCGATGAACTGGGCGCTGACCAGGATGCGCACCGGATGCACGCGCTTGCCCAGCCGGGCCCAGAAGGGAAAAGCGGTCATCACGGTCAGGCTGATCGCCGCCAGATACAGTCCCACATGGGAGGCGGGCGGATTGCCGAAACGCTCCGCGAAATACTGCGGATAGAACGGGATGATCAGGTTATCGGTAACGACCGCGAGCGCGGTCATGGCGATGAGGCAGAAGCGCAGGTTCATGAGATGCGGCGGATCGATTCAAGGGGCGGCCATGATGCACGCCCATCCACGAGAAAGCGATGCGTCACAGGCCCTGCGGCCGACCGAAGGGGTTGCCAGACTCCATGCTCGCGGCCGAGCCGAACGGAGCGATGCGACGTATCGAAGCCGGTGGGCAAGCAAAGCGTTGTCCACCCTACGGCAGCCGGCTCCACGAGCATCAAACGGCTCTAGAGGGCGCGCCGCAGCCCGGCCTTGCCGAGGGAGATGGCCAGGCAATCCTCGGTGAACCCCAAGGCGGCATTGACCAGGTCATTGGTGCGGTAGCGCTTGCGCAGGTCGATCGCGACCTTGGCCGCCACGCAGGCAGCCGTCGCCCCGATCAGCGCCGGCACCAGCACCGGTTGCCGCCGAATCGCCGCCAACGCTGCCGCGCTGACCCCACCGGACAGGGCGCGTGCCAGCATCGAGGGCGCGATGGTGCGGTCAGGGGCGAAGGGCATCTTGTCGCCCAGCAGCTCAGCGGCTGCCAGCGGCATCAGAAACTGGCGCGTACGTTGCGACGCCAGCGTGCGCGCCGGCTCGTCCGCCTCGCCGATGTCCGGCCGCTCGGCCAGCGCCCGGCTCACCATGGCCGGCGCCAGCATGCTGCGCATGCCCGTCACCACGCCTATCGCCAGAGCGCCCCATAAAAGATTGCTGGCTGTCGTCATCGCTGCGTCTCCCGGTGGTTGTTTAATTTCCGACCAGGAGCGGGTGGGTGCGTTCAGAACACAGCCTCACCTTGGCTGCGTGACCCATGGGTCCGCTTCATTGCTCGAAATGCGCCTGAATAGGCAGAGCTGCCGTTGAGATACGGCTATCGTGCAGCGTTGCTCTTACCAAGGACAGGTATCAGGAATGAGTGGTTACGTCGCCAATATTCCCCAGGCCAAACGGGAAGCCGAGCTTGAACGGGTCACGCCCACAGATCTTCACGCGCAGCGATGGGCGGAATACGAGAAGTACAGCAAGGAGCCTGCCCCGCCGGCGGAGAAGATAAAGATCGCCTTGCGGATCGGGCTGTTTTTTGACGGCACCGGCAACAACGCCAGCAACAGCGCATTCGGAGTGCTCTGCGGCGCGCACCATCCGGTGCGACAGGAAGACCTCGACGCCAGTTGCAGGCCGTATATGGGTGATCCGGATAGCAGCTATGGCAACGATGTGACTAATGTCAGAAAGCTGAGTGACCTCTATCTGGATACTCCAGCGCTACAGGGAGAGGGCCAGTACAGCCGTACCTCACGAGTGCTATATGTAGAGGGAATCGGCACGAAATCAGGTGATAAAGACAGCCTAATCGGTTCCGGTACTGGCCGGGGCGTTACAGGTGTCGAGGGGCGGGTACAACAGGCTTTTGGTTTGATCAATGCGCTCATCAAGGATGTCCTTAAAGGAAATCCAGACGCTGAAATCAGTTCATTAACGTTCGATGCTTTCGGTTTTAGCCGAGGCGCCGCGGCAGCCCGGCACTTCGCCAACGAAGTCGTCCGCGGCCGGCAAGGAGCATTGGGCTCGGCCCTTCGGGACAATGCCCGGGCCTTCAGCTCGACCTTTGTCGACCAGTACCAGCGCGACATCAACATGGGCTTCATCGGCCTGTTCGATACCGTCGCGTCGGTGGCCGGCCTGACCAACCTGGGCAATGTCCGCAGCGCCATCACGCCGGGCGTCAAGCTGCACTTGGCCCCCAAGTATTTCAGCAATGTCGTACATCTGGTGGCTCGTGACGAACTGCGCGCGAACTTTGCCCTGAGCACCGTGAAACCTGACCATCAGGAAATCGTCCTGCCCGGCGCACACTCCGATATCGGAGGGGGCTATCGGGTCGATGCCGAAGAACGAGTGCTGGTCAGCCCCATGCAGGCGCTGACCGTACGGCAGGGCGTTGATGTAAAGACGACCTCGATCTACCGCGATGCCGTCCAGGCCAGGGCCAAAATGATCTCGGAAGGATGGCCGGCGTCCGTGCTGGAAATCGTCACGCCGCCCCCGACGTTGCTTCCCGCCGACCCTCAGGACCGCCTGACTCCCAGGCAACAACGGGTGTACGCCGGCTTGCAGCTCAAGCGCAGGGTGAGGGCGGAGCTATCGCGGGTCTATATGCGGGTAATGTACGAGTTGGCCAAACAGAAAGGCGTACCTTTCGAAGCAATCGACGAGAATGATCCCAGCCATTTCATTCCAGCAGAGCTCCGATCACTTCATGACCGCTTTGTGGCGGGTGATTACAGCACGACCGCTGCAGACGAAGCGCTGCTCAAAGAGCGGTACATTCATGTGTCTGCGCACTGGAATCACCCGCTTGGAAAGGCAATGCCCAGCGGGTTACAGATGGTCTATATCAATGCCCCCAACGCCAATGGCGTGCGCGTACAACATCCCCATGTACCTGAATGGACAATATTGTGATGAAGCCATTGATTGTCCTGCTGGGCATTCTGCTGTTGAACGGCTGCCAGGCGACCGGCCCGCTGTCCGAGAAACATTACGCGAAAGAGCCATGGTGGAGCCTTGAGTTTATGGCGCCGATCTATATGACCGGCTGGGTTGAGGCCAGCCAGGTGGAAGACGTCAAAGGCCGGCTTCTCGACCATGGCAGCGGTGGCGTCATTGGCACTGGCAGCGTGGATTACGGCAATGCCAGTGAGTTGGCTCGGGGTTGGCCGCGTGCGCTAGGAGGCCGTGTACGTGGTGTTGTCGGTGCAGACCTGCCCAAACGTGTTTACGTACGTTGGCAGTCCGTGGTGGAACCCCAAACCTATCGTGCCTGGGTGGACATACCCGAAGAGGCCCGGCAGATCATGCACTTTTCAACTCGCCGACCGTGTGCAGAAACCCCTGGCCAGGCCCCCCGCTACGCGGCATCGCTATACCTCGGCCTGGCACCCGGCGGCACGGTGCAGGTATGGGTGCGAGACGAGTGCAGTAACACGGTAAAAGTCGCTCGGGCGCAGGCCGAGATCGAGCCGCTAGGGCCGCATTTGGGTAAATCGGGCGGGCACTATTACCCGCAATCCGACTTTTCAAAACGCTATGTAGAAAAGTACGGCATCCCGTACGGCAGCTGGTAAATAGCCCCTTGGCCTTCTCCACTCACGCTCCGCGCAGACCGCCCGTCGACACTCGCCGAAACGCCCGGTGCCGATCATAAACCTGCCACCTGTGCTCCTAGTGTCGGCTTGCCCACCGCACCGAGGAATCGTAATGCGTATAAGCATTATTGGACGTGGCTGTTCGCAGCGCGTTGATGGCGCCGAGCTGGCGTCGGGTAAAGGCAGGCCAGGCCCGCGCGTTCGGCCAGGGTGCGCTATCTCGTCCAGGAAAGGTGGCGCGGCGGGTAGCACGTGCGCATGCGCCGTTTTCTCGGGCCTCGATTACATCGGTAACTATCGATGAGAAGGACTACTTATGAAGATCACCCTAGCCGGCTTGTCCCTCGTCATGCTCTGCGGTTTAGCCCACGCCCAGGTCACCGCCGAGCAAGCCGAGGCTGACTGCAACAACGTCAAAAACCTCGCGGCAGAGGGAGATCGACTGTATCGCGTCAAAGCCTATGCCGAGGCCAGAGAGCGCTACGAGGCCCAAGCCGCCTGGTCGGAAAGCTGTCAGCTCGACGCTGGCCGAATTGCCACGGCCTACAACAACGTCGCCCTGACGCACCTGCACGAAGGCAACTATCTCAAGGCCCGCGCCTGGCTTGGCATTGATGCGCAGGATGCCAAGTCGGTATTCAACCGTGGCAAGTACAAGACGCAAATCGAACAAGCCGAGTCGGACGCGAGCCGCAGCCTGGAGGGTGATTACTGGCTCTATGCGGGCAAGTCGCTGTGGAACGTGGTTTCCCTGCGCAAGGCGGGTGCGCAGTATCAGGCATGGTTTCAAGGCTACGCTCCGGGCCTGATGGCCATGTATTACGGGCCCAACATGGGCCAGTTGAGCGCCACCCTCGACTTCGTGGACGGCCGGGCCAGCTACTCAATGGCCGAGGCAAGCCCGGATTACGCCTGCACGTTCACCTTCACTACAGAGCGTGATGTGTTGACGGTCGACCAGGATGGCACCGACTGCGGGTTCGGCCACAACGTCCGGGCCGGCGGGACCTATCGAAAGGTGGAGTTCGACCCCGCCGCGCTGCCGCCCGCTGATGAAGGCTTATGAGGCGATACTTTCAAGGTCTCGCGGCAGGCATCTGGGAATGCGAGCCTGCCGGTCAACTCGCCGGTAACCAGGCGCTACTCGTCGTCCTCCCGCCTCGGCATAGGGATCGCGACACTGCTTTCCACGCTGCCGGCCGTAGCGTCGCCTTCCTTGTAGAAGGGTTCGATTTCATCGCGCGCCTGTAGCCAGTAATCGACGTCACGGCCTTCGGGGCGGCCGTTTTCTTCCCAGAGCTGGTAAGCCCGTTCGCGTATGCGTTGTTCCACGTCATTCATGTCCGTCACCTCGCGTTGCTTGTAACGGGACGTCAGCGCCCGCTGCGCTTGGCTTGCCAGGCAAATGGCGACCCAGGTAGTCAGCAGAGGCGTGCAGCGAGAGGATGGTTCCTGGCCGTGCCGGGCAGCCGACGAATCGCCTGCGGACACCGTCACGCTTGGGGCTTGCGTCAGCGCCCGCCAGTGACGAGCGGCAGGCAGCGCAGATGCCTGCGGTCTTTCAGGGGGCCGTCGTAGCAGAGCCAGCGGGGCTTGTCTTCGAGCACCCTGGCCGGATGCATGGCGTAGGGGTTGCCGCCCTCGACGGCGGCAACGGCCTGTGCCTCGGTGAAGCCCGGGGCGAGGGTATTGAGGCGGTTATAAAGGTGGATGCGCGCATCGAGGTCATGCAGGCGCCCCAGGTAGCGGTTCATGTCGACGCTGGAGACATCGAGCAGCACGTTGCCGACAGGATTGCGCCAATCCCGGCTGACGGCCGGTTGCGGTTGGCGGAGCCACTCGACGAATGTCGCCGCGTCCTGCTGCGAGGCGTCGGCCACGCTGCGGTAGCTTGGCAGCGTGGCGTTGATGCTCATGTTCGGTTTGAACAGTACACGCATAAACAACCGGCCCTGCTCGCGGATGATCTGGGGGTCGTCGCGCATGGCCGCGTAGCCGTTGGCGACCATCACGAACTCGCTGCGCATGGCGATCTGCAGGGAGCGCTCGGCAACCGATAGAGGCTCCAGCTCGACCGGCGCAGCGATTAGATTTCGCTGGCGCAGCACGCTCAGGGTGCCGACATCGGCTGCCATCAGGTGAGAGATGACGAGTTTCTGGATCAGGGTATCGGCCTCGGCCAGATGCAGCCGCCAACGGGCAAAATCCGCTTCGAGCAGCGCCCTGGCCTGGTCGGCATGCCCCTCGAGGATCAGCCGATAGGCCTGCAGGGCGAGCAGTCGATTGCCCGCGATCAAAGCCGAATAGCTAGGCAGTGGCGACGACGCGGTGAGTGCCGAGCGGCTGAGCAGATGCTCGAAGCCGATAACCCGGCGATAGCGCTCTAGCACCTGAGCACCATCCTCCAGCAGCGCGTCGACGTCCCGCTTGCCTGCCAGAACCTGCTCGAGGCAATACAGCCATTCGCCGCCGCAGCTTTGCTCGACAAGGGATCGTGGCAGGGGCTCGACCACCGCCGGCCGAAACGACGAATCGACCACCGAACGGCTATCGAGCCATCGCCGGTATTCGGCCTGGCGCGCCCGCCCGGCGGCCAGCGGCTCCTGCGCGGCGTCCAGCCCGAGCAGATAGAGATAACCCTCGCTGCTCCCACCCTGCTGGTTGACGGCCTCCATCCATGCCACGGCCTGCTCGTCGAGCGGGTCGTCCTGCATCCAGATCGCGGCTGCGCCCGCCAACAGCGCGACGGAGACAGAAACGATCAGGAGGGTACGCAGCTTGGGAATCATGAGGTCGTCCGGGCCCGAAAGAGCGCCGCATGATAGAGGATCGAGCCTGGGTATGCGGCGAACGGAGGCAGATACGCCGATACAAGGTGCGGCCTCGGGGCGATCTATGCTGGCCGACCGTCCGGGGCCGAACGACAGCGGTGGCTAGGTCCGACGTGTTGTGGCAATGTCCGCGCCGCATACGCGAGCGGCACGAAAGCCAGCCCATTCGGTTGTGCACAACCGGCCACGCAGGTATAGGCCGGACCGTTTATCGCAAACGACCCGAGGTTTACGAACAACCGACGGCGTCATCGCTAAAATGGCGACTGGCCACTTCTCTCCGAGTGGCCATCTCCCGCGTTTTGAACGAGGACCGAATCATGAACGAGCTTTCGCTGGCAGGCACACCGATCGAACATTTTCACGTTTGCGCATTTTTCGACAGCCGCGAGCAGGAATACGAAGTCCTGCTTCCTTTCTTCAAGGAAGCGATCGACCAGGGAGAGAAAACCATCCACATCCTCAATCCGGCGCTCCTGGACGAGCACCGTCAGCGATTGATCGATGCGGGCATCGACGCCCATGGCTGCGAAGCTTGCGGTCAGCTCGAGCTGCAACCCTGGCGGGGTGCCTACCTGGACGACGAGGGTGAGTTCGACAAGGACCGGATGCTCGAAAACCTGAGTTCGATCTGCAAGGCGGCCACCGAGGACGGATTTCCGCGCGTGCGCATCATGGGAAACATGGACTGGCTGTTCGTCGAGAAGAATGGCGCCCGCGATCTTCTGGCCTACGAGGCAGAGGTCAACGAAGTGCTGTCGCAGAATCGCCACCCGGCCATTTGCGTCTACGACACGTCCAAACTCAGCGGCTCGATGATGATGGACCTGCTGCGGACCCATCCTCTTACGCTGATCAACGGCATCGTGCAGGAGAATCCTTTCTATACGCCCGCCTCGGAGATGCTCGAAGAGCTGCGCAGCCGAGAAGCCAAACGTCACGCCACACATGCCGAATGACCCCTCATCCGGGCCAGGGCAGGTCAAACCTGAAACGGAAGCTGCGCCAGGCCGTCTGGGCAGCTCCGTAGACGACCACAGCATCCGCGATCTGATGGGACTGCTGGCCCTGCCTGCCATGTGGGCCGGGCGTGACGGAAAGACCATCCTACAAATCACCATCGAGGCAGCCGAGCGCATCGTGCCCATCCGCTTCGCCATGGCCGGCATCGATCTGCTCCCAGACACCCCAAGGTACTGCCTGCTGCGCCTGGATGGGCGCAACGTCGAAGAGCCCGAGCGCATAGCCTGGGAGGCTGCGGCCGCTCAATGGGAACAGACTCGATTGCCGGACGGGCGTATCCATGAATTGGCGACGCCGCTCCAGCCGATGCGCGTGGTGCGGCTGAGCATGGGTTACGGCAACTTCGGGGGCAATATCTGGTTCGGCTCGGACCGGGAGGATTTCCCGACCACGTCCCAACTCGCGTTTCTGCGCGCGGCTGCGTCGCTCGCCACCACGGGCGTGCAGACCGCACGTGCGGATTTCGAACGGGAGCAGGCCAGCCGCGCGAAGGATGAGTTCCTCGCCATGCTCGGTCACGAATTGCGTAATCCGCTGGCGCCCATCATCACCGTCCTGGATCTGGTCAAGCTGCGCAGCAAGGGCCAGCCGCTGCCGCGTGAGCACGAAATCATCGAGCGCCAGGCCAAGCATCTGTCTCGCCTGCTCGACGACCTGCTCGACGTCACCCGTATCATCCGAGGCAAGGTCGAGCTCAAGCGTGAACCCCTGGACCTGACCAACCTGCTCGAACGCGCCATCGAGGCGGCCAGCGCACTGTTCCACGAACGCGGCCATACCCTGACCACACGCCTACCCGAGCAGGCGGTCTGGGTGTTCGGCGACCCGACCCGGCTGATGCAGGTGTTCGCGAACCTGCTGTCGAACGCGGCAAAATACACCGACCGCGGCGGCTGTATCGAGGTCACCCTGGAAACGTCGGGGCAACAGGTCACGATTTCCGTGCGCGACAACGGCTCGGGCATCAGCCCAGTCCTCTTTCCCAAGCTGTTCAAGATCTTCGAGCAGGGCAGCGCCACCATCGATCGCGCCAAGGGCGGACTCGGCATCGGGCTGGCGCTGGTGAAATCCTTTGTCGAACTGCACGAGGGCTCGGTCACGGCCAGCAGTGCGGGCATCGGCTGCGGTTCGACCTTCAGGGTCTCGCTGCCGCTGCTGAACCAGCCAGCGATCATCACCCACGCCAGCGACGCTGTACCCGGACTGCGGCACGCCGCGGTTCGCGTGCTGGTGGTGGACGACAACATCGATGCGCTGGAAAGCCTGCGCGACTATCTTGCCCATCAGGGCCACGACGTGAGGACGGCGAGTGAGCCGCTGCAGGCGCTGCAGCTGGCCGAGCAGTTCCACCCGGATGTCGCTGTGCTCGATATCGGCTTGCCCGGCATGGACGGCTACGCGCTGGCCAAAGCCCTGCGCGCCTCGTTCCCCCCGGAACGGCTGCGCCTGGTGGCGCTGACCGGTTACGGGCAGACCAAGGATTTCGAGCGTTCCAAGCAGGCAGGCTTCGAGACCCACCTGGTCAAGCCAGTCGCGCTGGAAGCACTCGACGCCGCGGTCAATGCACCTGCCGCGCCGAACGGCGACCCGAACAACCGGCACAGGTAATCAGAGCACCGATGACGCGGCGCTCACCACCCGCAGCGCAAGGCCCTCGTACGGGTCGAGGTTGAGCGTCATCTCGCAGGTCTCGGTGAGGTCTCCCTCGACCCGCTCATGGATGATGTCCACCACCGGCCCCGGCGCAACCCCGGGCAGACAGAGGGTTTCGCTGATCGGCTCGGCACTGAAGTTGAGCGCGGTGATCTGCACGCCCTTCCCTGCCGGCAGCTCGTGGACCATCACCAGCAGCCCGGGCGCCTCCACGTCCGGCACCATGATCTGCTTGCTCGCGGCAATGTCGTAGGCGCGGCGCACACTGAGGATGCGCTTGAGCTGGCAGGCGAAGGAGCCGGTGTTCTGCAACTGTTCGGGCAGGCTGCCGTACAGCGCGCGGGCCCGCGGCAGGCCTTCGGCGGAGGTTTCGGCCTCCGGTGCGAGGTCGGCCAGGTCGTAGGCACCGCGGTGGATCCAGCGGGTGTCGCCGTCGCCCATCAGATGCTCGACCTGCTCCGGCTCCAGCGGCAGCGCGCCGACCAGGTCCCAGCCGGACAGCGCAAAGACGCCCGGCTGCATGGCGTTGAACATCACCAGCAGGATATGCAGCCGCTGGATCTGCTCGATCTCGGCCGGGCCGATGCGGCTCAGGTCGCGGATGCCGAGGGCGGCGGTGATGACGCTGACCGTGGTGCAGGCCACGCCGTTGGTGACGAACTTGAGGTTGTAGGGCGCATGTTCGCCGGTCAGGCGCTCGTACATCTCTTCACGGATGTGCTCGCGCAGGACCCCGCCGGGCAGCGTCTGGCCCTTGTAGTGGTAATGGTCGTAGGCGTGCAGCGTCCAGAAGTGCACCAGCTCCAGGGTCAGCTCGTCGTGGTTCTGCATCGCATGGATCAGCGAGGCCGGGTCGATGCCGAAGCTGTTCATTTCCTTGAGCATCAGCCGCAGGAATTCGGTGGTGCCGGTGAGCAGCGCGTGGTGATAGGCCGGGCGGGTGATGAAGTCGTACGACAGGTCCGCCCCGCCGTGGGACATGGCGGCGATGTCGTCGACGGTGAGGTTCAGTTCCTGGAAGCTGAAGCCGCCAGCCTTGCGGATGGCCCCTGCGATCAGCTGATTGCCGGTGACAGACAGCGGGTGGCCCTCCGACCAGGCGGTGCCCTCGGCACGCCGCTCGACGCCGAGAAAGCCATTGGCGTCGAGCCGCAGTACCCGCGCCCCGGAGACATCGATGGCATGCAGCGCATCGCCGATGATCAGTTGCTGGGCGGCGAACGTCGGGTCCAGCCAGTTCAGCGAGGGCTGGCCCTCCTTGAAGTAGTGCAGATAGACCCAGCGCCGCACCTTGCCGTCGACGCCTGTGATCTCGCCGGTGGCGCTCCAGTCGGTGTCCTTGATGCCCGGCTCGAAGAAGATCACCCGTTGCAGCTGGCCGACGATGTAGTGCTTGTCCTTGAGCTGGTCGACCACCACTGGCGAAAGGTTGACCGCATCGCGTCCGGCCGGCACTTCGGGCAGCAATGGCCAGTCTTCCTCGCGGATCTCGACCATGTGGTAGAGGCCCGGGTAATCGCCATGGGCCATTTCGGCCAGGCGGAAATCAGCGCCCTTGCCGGTATGGGCCGGAACGATATCGTCGATGACGATGGCGTTGTGCGCCGCGGCCATGCGGCTCAACTGCAACATCTGCTCTTCGGTGCCGAGGTTGGGGTCGATCTCGAAGCTGATGCGGTCGAAGTTGCCGTCGATGGTCGGCGTGTAATCGCGTCCACGCAGCCCGCCGGAGCGCTTCATCGGCCCGTTGTGGATGCCCTGCACGCCCAGCTCCGACAGCGCGCTCCACAAGCGGTCGTCACCGAGGGCTTCGAGCACGGTGCCGCCCTCGGGGGTGACGATGGCCGCCGGGTAGGCGGTGAACCAGACCGAGGCGATGGCACTGGCGTCGCGCGGCCGGGCCTGGGCGTAAGGGCGCTGCCACAGGCGGGACTGGCCGGCATAGAGACGTGCCCGCTCGCGGGCGGCGTGCAGCATGGACTGGCTGACCAGCCAGTCGACATAGGTGTTGTCAGGCGTGCTCATTCGACGGTCGCTTCCCGGTGCGTCTGAAGACGGTGTAGTCGTTTGAGTGGGACGGGTCGCCATCGTTGCATCGACGGAGCATCGATCGCGGACACCCCGCGGCGCCTTCAGCGACCGTCCCGGCGCCAGAGCAGGTAGATGAAGTAGAGCCCGCCCAGCAGACCGGTGCCGATGCCGATCGGCAAGTCTTCGGGCGCCAGCGCGGTACGCGCGAAGGCATCGACCCAGACGACGAACAGCGCGCCCATCAGCGCGGCCACCGGGATCAGCCGGCGATGATCGGCTCCCACCAGGCGCCTGGCCATGTGGGGAATCATCAGCCCGACGAAGCCGATGGCGCCGGTCAGCGAAACGAGCACGGCGGTCAGCGCCGAGGTGGAGACGAAGATGAACAGGCGCAGCCGCGCAGGACTGACACCTAGGCTCACGGCGGTCTGCTCGCCGGCCATCAGCGCATTGAGCGGCCGCGCCCAGGCCACCAGCGCCATCCCGGCGGCGACGACCGAAACCGCCGGCAGCCAGACCAGCTCCCAGCGGGCCGACCCCAGCCCACCCAGCATCCAGAAGATCACCGAGCTCGCCGCACGGTGGTCGCCGGTGAATAGCAGCAGGCTGGTCAAGGCCGACAACACGAATGACACGGCCACGCCGGACAGCACCAGCCGCTCGCCATCGAAACGACCACCGCGGCGCGCCACCAGCAACACCATGAAGGTGCTGCCCAGGGCGCCGAGAAAGGCAGCCAGCGGCAGGCTCGCCGCGCCGATGAACTCGCCGAGGTAGAGAATCACGATCACCGCCCCGAGGGCAGCGCCGGAGCTGACGCCGAGCAGGTGCGGATCAGCCAGCGGATTGCGCGTGGCCGCCTGCAAAGCCGAGCCGATCAGCGCCAGCCCGGCGCCGACGAACATGCCCAGCAGCACCCGCGGCGCGCGGATCAGCCAGACGATATGTTCCTGGCCCGCGCTCCAGTTACCGGCAGGCGCCAGCCCGGCCTTGTAGGCCAGGATGCCGAGCAGGCGGTCCGGACTCATCTGGGCGGCGCCCAGGCCGAGCGACAACAGGCTCGACAGCCCCAAAGTCGCCAACAGCAGCGCGATGAGCGCCGAGTAGCGAAGCGAGGTATCCGCCTGCCTCAATGGGCCTGCCCTTGCTTCTGTGGATTCAGGGCATCGGACAGGACCTCGATGGCATCGGCGTTGCGTACCGAGGGCGTGACCGCGATGTAGGGCAGCACGACGAACCGCTGGTGCCGGATCGCCTCGACATCGGCCAGCGCCGGCTGACGCAGCAGCAGATCGCGCTTCTGCTGCCAGGACAGGGGGCCGTAGTCGACGATCACGATCACTTCCGGGTTGCGCTCGACGACGCTTTCCCAGCCGACCTGGGTCCAGCTGGCCGCGACGTCTTCCATGATGTTGCTACCGCCGGCGGCCTCGATCAGTGCCTGGGGCATGCCCAGACTGCCCGAGGTCGTCGGCCGATCCTCGCCGCTGTCGTAGAGGAACACCCGGGGCCTCCTGGCCTGGCCATCGATCCGCGCCTGGACGGCCGAAACCCGCTCGCGCATCTGCGTCACCAGCGCCTCGGCCCGTGACTCGACCGAAAAGATCCGGCCGAGGGCCTGGATGTCTCGATACAGGTCTTCCAGGCTCGCACGGTCCCGCCGGCCGATCCTCGAGCAGGATTCGCTCAGTTCGTAGACCGGGATGCCCAGCGGGGCCAGGGTGGTCGGCGTGACTGGCCCTCCGGCGCGCATGCCGTAGCTCCAGCCGGCAAAGAAGAAATCCGCACCGGCATCGAGCAGCGTTTCCAGCGAGGGATAGCGGCTGGCCAGCTCCGGCAGCCCCTGCAGGGCCTCGCTCAGCTCCGGGTCGAGGGTCTTCCAGCCACTGATGCCGGTATAGCCGCCCATGCGCTCGGTCAGCCCGAGCGCCACCAGCATGCCGGTCATGTTGATGTCATGGCTGACGGCCCGTGTCGGCGCACGCTCGAAGACCACTTCGCGGTCGCAGCTGCGTACGGTCAGCGGATAGCTGGAGGCGGAAGCCGGCAACGAGAGCGCGCCAGCGAGGCAGAGCAGGACATGGCGAAGGTTCACGGTCAGGTAATCCAGGTCAGGCGTGGGTGGTGGGCATAGGGATGGCGGTCGACGATGACGTTCAAACCGTACAACTGCTTGACCCGTTCGGCGGTGAGCACCGCTTCGGGGGTCCCCTGCGCCACGATGCGGCCATCCTGGATGGCGTAGAGCCTGTCGCAGAAGGCCGCAGCCAGGTTGAGGTCGTGAAAGCTGGCCAGGGTGCTCAACCGCAGGCCGCGCAGCAGCCTCAGCAGTTCGATCTGAAAGCGCGGGTCCAGATGATTGGTCGGTTCGTCGAGAATCAACAGGGTCGGCTCCTGAGCCAGCGCCCGGGCAACCAGAGCCCGCTGCTTCTCGCCGCCCGACAGCTGCTCGAACACCCGCCGGCGAAGCGGCCCCATTCCGACCGCCTGCAACGCCCGCTTCACCAGCGCCTCGTCGCCCGGCCCGTCGGTGTCGAAGAAGCGCTTGTGGGGGATACGCCCCATACGCACGACATCTTCCACGGTGAGTCCGAACTCTTGCGGAAACTCCTGCAGGACGACGGCGATACGTTGCGCCGTCCACCTTTCGGAGACGCGGCCCAGATCCTGCCCGTCGAGCCGTACCCCACCCCGCAGAGGCGTGTTGAAGCGGTAAGCGCAGCGCAGAACGCTGGTCTTGCCGCTGCCGTTGGGTCCGATAAGCCCGACGAACTCGCCGGGTCGTACCGACAGGTCGACGGCGTCGATCAGCCACGGGGCCTCGCGCTTGGCTTCGCGGGGTGACCAGCTGACGTCTCGCAGGTGCAACGATGACATGGCATTTGCTCCAGGCGGGCGGCAAGGCCGTCGCGCCGTGACGGGTCAGAAGCGGTAATCGGCGGTGACCAGGAACGACCTCGGCTGGCCCAGCAGCCATTGCTCGGCACTGCCGTAGTAGGTTCTCGCATAACGCCGGTCGAGCAGGTTGTAGGCCTCGAGCCCAATACGGATGTCGCGGGTGGCGGCCCATTCCAGGTTGGCGTCGAGCACCGTATAGCCGGGCAGCGAGCCGATGTTGGCGGTGTCCGCGTAGCGTTTGTCGACGTAACGCAGGCCGAGCCCGGCATCCAGATCCGCACCGATCCGCTTGCTGACCCAGAGATTGGCCGTCCTGCGCGGCACGCCGACCGGCGTGTTGCCGTCACGCGAGATCAGCGCGCCGCCGACGGCCTCGCTGAAATCGTCGTATTCGGCGCGCAGCAGCGAGGCATTGGCCGACAGATGCCAGCCTCGGGCCATCGCCAGCTCCAGCGATGCCTCCAGCCCTTCGGACGACTGCTGCCCAATCTGCTGGGTCGGCTCGTTGGCTGCGGTTTGGCTCAACAGTCTCTTCTTGGTGATCTGGAAAGCGGCAAGCGTCCACTGCCCGCGGCTTTGCCAGAAGCTCTGCTTGAGGCCGAACTCGGCTTGCCGGGCACGGGTGAGCGCCATCTGTTGCTGGCTGGGCGTCAGCGAGATGAGGTTGTTGATCCCGTCCTGGCTGGTGGCGTACTGCCCGTAGAGAGAAAGCTCGTCCGTCAGGGCGAACACCAGACCGGCGCGCCAGTTACCGCCGCTCAGGCTGCGGCCGCTCCGCGTGCCGGCGCGTTCGTCGTCACGGTCGATATGGTTCTGGTCGCGGCGAACTCCGCTGACCAGCGTCCAGCGCTCGGACAGCCGGGTCGCGTTCTCGGCGAACAGAGCGAAGGTACGCGTACGGCTGCGGTTGTTCGGGCCATAGGGCGATGCGCTCTGGAAATAGCCGTCGGCCGGATTCCAGGGATCGATGTAATCGCCACCGACATCGGTATAGGGCGCATTGTTGTCGGCGCCGAAGCGAATTCGGTTGTACTCGGTACCGACCACGGTCTTGCTGGAAAGGCCGAACAAGGAATGCTCCATGGTGAAGCTCTGCCGCGCGCCGAGTTGCTCCTGGTTGTGGCGGATCTCCAGATAGTCCCCGCGCAGCAGCTGCCCGCGACTGTCGTCCCAGCGGTAAGCCTCGGCGTTGCGCCAGTGACGCCGGCTCTTGATGAAATAGAGCTGGTTGCTGGCGCTGATGGCCTCGCTCAGGTTCCAGTCAGTGTCGAGGCGGGTCCACTCGTCGCGGTAGTGCTGCACGGCGTCGCGGATGTTGTAGTTGTTCTCCTCCAGGCTGCTGAGCAGGTGTCCGCCAATCAGCGGCGTACCGAAGTAGCGGGCCGGCTCGCTGTCGCCGCGCTCGTGGGCCAGGGTGACATTCAGGTCGTCGCTGGGTTGCCAGCGCAGCGCAGCGCTCAAGGCATGGCTCTGCGAGTCGCCGCGGTCGACCCAGCCATTGCTGGCCTGACGGTTGAGGGTCAGGCGATAGCTGAGGGTCTCGGACAGCGAGCCGCCGCTGTCCAGGGCCTGCTGCTGGTGATCGTCCGAGCCGTAACCGACACGGATCCGGTTGAGGATCTCACCCTCGAACGGCTTCTTCGGCACGATGCTCACCGCCGCGCCCGTAGCCCCTTCGCCGTACAGCACCGAAGCCGGCCCGCGAATCACCTCGATGCGCTCCACCATCCAGGGGTCGACCGGAAAAGTCTGGGTACCGGCGCCGGTGTACAGCCGGTTACCGTCGAACAGGGTCATGACCGATGTATGCCCTGTGAAACCGCGCGCCGAAAGCGCCGTGTTGCCATTGCCCGGGTTGGCGATGGAGGTGATACCTGGAATTCGGGTGACGGCGTCCTGCACCGACAGGTTGTTGCGCTGGGAGATGGCGTGCTCGTCGAGCGTGCTGGTACTGGCCGGGATCTGCCTTGCCGGCAGGTCGAGGCGTGAGCCGGTGCGGGCCGGGGCGCTCGGCGACTCCCCCCGGTGACCCTCATGGATGACGGCCATCGGTGGTAGCGTCAGGGTCGAAGGATCGTCGTCGTCTTCGGCTATAGCCCCAGGGGGCAGCACCGTCAGAGCAAAGCCGCCGACCAGCGCCAGCCGTTTTGTTGCAGAAGAGGAAATGCGGGACATGTCATTCCACTTGAAAGAAGAAGAACCAAGGCCCGGAGGGAAACACGCATGAGGAGTCGCGGACGGCAAGCGTCCGAAAACCGGCCTGCGCCCGCCCACCGCGGGTTGCCAATCGAACCTTCAGGCCGGTCTCCGGGCTTGCGAGGGTCATGAAGCCATTCACCTTCCCATGCCGAGGCACAGTGGTCCTTCGAATGCTTCGCTCGCTTACCGTTGCGGGGGCAGCGCCGGACTGATCATTTGAGATGACGCACCGGCTTCCCGTTTAACCCCATGCCGTGCATGGGACACCTGAAGTGATGTGCATCAAAACAGAGCGTCAGGACAACGGCAAGCACGGCGAGCCGCTGCCTTGCCGTCGGCTCGGGTTGCGGCCCGTCCGTTCACCGCGCCTGCCTGACGCCCACTACAGCAACCTCAGCGTATCGGCCTAGTTTCGTATCTATACGTTATAACATAACATTATAGATCAACTACAAGCTTCGAATGCATCGCCGCGGCGGGCCGGCCCGTTGACTCCCGTCCGCCGGTGCGTCGCGCATCGCACGTCTGTCCAAACCCACGGTCCAACGCTGACATTTACAGCAAAGGGGAGGACTGATCATGTCCCTGTTCGCACGCAAGTCGACCACCCGTGAAGACATCGAGCACGAGATCCACAGCTTGATGAGCGCCCTGGACGAGCTCAAGCACAGCGCCAATCGCGACTCACGCCACCGCCTCGCCTCGCTGCGCTCGCGCGCTGAATCTCTGTGGAACGATGTCCACCTCGACGAGCATTACGCCGACCTCTCTCGCAAGACTCGCGAAGCCAGCCGCATGGCCAAGGACTGCGCCCGCGAACATCCCCTTTCCACCCTGGCCCTGGCCGCCGGCGCCTGCGCGCTGATCGGTTATCTGGTCACTCGCCGCTGAGCGAATCCCCTCGCCATGAGGAACGCCGAAACGCCGAGGCTCAAGTTCGCCCTATACGGGGCGCACTCGAGTCTCGGCAGTGCGTTGATCTGTGAATTGCTGAGCCGCCAGCATGAGGCGGTGGCGCTGATGGATGACCTCAATTCGCTGGCTGCGCGGCCCGGGCTGCGCACCAAGCTGGCCGATCTCCAGGATCCGGAAAGCGTCAGCGAAAGCGTGGCGGGATTCGATGCCGTCATCTGCCTGCACAACAGCCCTCGCCTGCCCCATTCACCCGACCACACCGCCCCCCAGGGGCCGCAAGGTTTCTATCAGGCGGTCGATGCCTTGTTGGTGGGTTTGCCACGGGTGCAGGTGCATCGGCTGATCCTGATCGCAGACTTCGATACCCTGGCCAGCGCGCCGGAGGTCGAGGCAGCCCTCCAGCGACTGGCGGTGCATCCGCTGGGCTGGACGCTGGTCAACGCGCCGCCCGCCGGTCACGGCCTGTCGATCGACGACCTGAGCGTGGTGCCGAAGGACAGGCCGGACGATCCGCGCTACCAGCTGCGACGCATCGCGGCGGGTATCGTCGACGAGCTGGAAATGCCGCAGCACATCCATGAACGGATCAACTTTGTCCTTGAGCCCTGAGCACTCGCCTCAGGCAACGCTGAGCTGACGCCGCAGCGCTTCCAGCACGGGCGCGGTGTCCGGCCGAACGCCGCGCCAGAGCTCGAAGGCTTCGGCCGCTTGGCCGACCAGCATGCCCAGCCCGTCGCGGGTCTGCGCGCCGAGTGCCGCGGCCCACTGGCAGAACGGAGTGGGCGTGGCGGCGTACATCATGTCGTAGCAGAGGGTGTGGCCGGGCACGATCAGGCCCGGCGCGAGCGGCGGCAGCTCCCCGCCGAGACTCGCCGAGGTGCCGTTGATGATCAGGTCCACCGGCTCCTCGAGCCAGTCGAAGCCTGCGGCTGCCACCGGCCCAAAATCGGCGAAAGCGCGGGTCAACGCCTCGGCCTTTTCCAGCGTACGGTTGGCGATCACCAGCGCTGCTGGCGCCTGTGCCAGCAGCGGTTCGAGCACGCCGCGCACGGCGCCGCCTGCCCCCAGCAGCAGGATGGTCTTGCCCCGCAAGGTGACGCCGGCGTTGTCGAGCAGGTCATGCAGCAGACCGGCGCCATCGGTGTTGTCGCCATAGAGACTGCCATCGTCGCGCTTGAGCAGGGTATTCACCGCGCCGGCAAGCTGTGCCCGTTCGCTGAGTTCGTCGACCAAGACGAAGGCTTGCTCCTTGAACGGGACCGTGACGTTGGCGCCTCGGCCCTCGGCGAAGAACCCGCGGGCGAAGCCTGGAAAGTCATCCAGCGGCGCCAGCAGCGCCTCGTAGCTCAGCGCCTGACCGGTCTGCTCGGCGAACAACCGGTGGATCTGCGGCGACTTGCTGTGCCCAATGGGATTGCCGAAAACGCCATAGCGATCCATCAAATCCCCGCCTCGCCCAGCCAGTCGCGATCCTGCAGGAAATACTCGGTCAACCGGGCCTCCTCGCTGCCGGGCTCGGGGTGCTTGTCGTAGCCCCAGCTCACCAGCGGCGGCAGCGACATGAGGATCGACTCGGTGCGCCCGCCCGATTGCAGACCGAACAGCGTGCCGCGGTCGTAGACCAGGTTGTACTCGACGTAGCGGCCGCGGCGCAGCATCTGGAATTGCCGCTCGCGCTCGCCGAACGGCGTCGCCTTGCGGCGTTGAACGATGGGCAGATAAGCCTCGATGTAGGCATCGCCCACAGCGCGCATGAAGGCGAAGCTGGTGTCGAAGTCCCACTCGTTCAGATCGTCGAAGAACAGGCCACCCACGCCACGCGGCTCGTTGCGATGCTTGAGGTGGAAGTAGCGATCGCACCATTCCTTGTAGCGGGGATAGACGTCCGCGCCGAACGGCGCACAGGCGTCACGCGCTACCCGGTGCCAGTGCCGGCAGTCCTCCTCGTTGCCGTAGTAGGGCGTCAGGTCGAAGCCGCCGCCGAACCACCAGACCGGCTCCTCGCCCTCTTTCTCGGCGATGAAGAACCGCACGTTGGCGTGGGAGGTCGGCACGTGCGGGTTCTCGGGATGGATCACCAGCGACACGCCGAGGGCCTGGAATCCACGGCCGGCAAGCTCCGGTCGATGCGCGCTGGCCGAGGGCGGCAGCCCGGCGCCGAACACGTGGGAGAAATTGACGCCGCCTTTCTCGATCAGCGCACCGTTCTCCAGCACGCGGGTGCGTCCGCCACCGCCAGCCGGGCGCTCCCAGGCATCCTCGACGAAACGAGCGCCGCCGTCCTCGGCTTGCAGGGCATCACAGATTCGGTCCTGCAGGTCCAGCAGGTAGGTTTTGACGGCTTCGGTTTGCGTGTTCAAGAGTTCACCCCAGCAGCGACCGACGCGGCATCGGTCTGGACGACGGCCGGCCTTTGCGGCCCGCATGATGCGTTCAACCTGGCGGTTGGCCGGCAAGCATAGCATCGGACCGATTGACGAACAGCCGCTCGGGGAGGTTGGATAGGGACTTTTCCGTCCCGAGGAACCGACATGTCCAAGCGCATCCAATTCAGCCAGCACGGTGGCCCCGAGGTACTCGACATGGTAGACGTGGCCACGCCCACGCCCTCTTCCGGCGAGGTGGTGGTGCGTAACCATGCGATCGGCCTCAACTTCATCGACACCTACTTCCGCAGCGGTCTCTATGCGCCGCCGAGCCTGCCGTCGAGCCTGGGCACCGAAGGAGCCGGGGTGGTCGAAGCGGTGGGCGATGGGGTCACCACGTTCAAGCCGGGCGACCGGGTGGCCTACGCCACCGGGCCGCTGGGCGCCTATGGCGAGCATCATCTGTTGCCGGCCCGTCACCTGGTCAAGCTGCCGGAAACGATAAGCTTCGAGCAGGCCGCCGCGGTGATGCTCAAGGGGTTGACCGTGCAATACCTGCTGCGTCAGACCCACCAGGTCCAGGCAGGCGAAACCATCCTGTTCCATGCCGCGGCCGGCGGGGTCGGTTCGATCGCCTGCCAGTGGGCCAACGCGCTGGGCGGGAAACTGATCGGCGTGGTCGGCTCGGCGGAAAAGGCCGAGCGCGCCAAGTCGCTCGGTGCCTGGGCGACCATCGACTATAGCCAGGAAGATGTCGTCAGCCGCGTCATGGAACTCACGGACGGCAAAAAATGCCCAGTGGTCTACGACTCGGTCGGCAAGAGCACCTGGGAAACCTCGCTTGATTGCGTCGCACCGCGCGGGCTGCTGGTGAGCTTCGGCAACGCGTCAGGGGCCGTCACCGGCGTCAACCTTGGCGTACTGGCGCAGAAGGGCTCGCTGTTCCTCACCCGCCCGACACTGGCCGGCTACGCCGATTCGGCCGAGCGCCTGCAGGCCATGGCCGACGAGCTGTTCGAGATGATCGGCAGTGGAAAGATCAAGGTGGAAATCGGCCAACGCCATGCCTTGGCGGACGCGGCCAAGGCGCAGGAGGCGCTCTCGGCGCGGCAGACGGTCGGTTCGACCATCCTGCTGCCCTGACGCCAAGCCCGCCCGCCGGCTCAGGACGGGCGGATCACCTCACCGCTGCGCAGGTCGCGGATCGTGCTCGGATGGCGGCGTCCGCCAAGCGGGCCGTTGAGCACGGCGTCGAGTTCACGCGGAAAGTACTGCTCGACACGAAGGCGACTGCGCGCCGCCGGGCGCCCGGCCGGATTGGCCGAGGTGGAAACCAGCGGGCCGGTCAGCGCACAGAGTTCACCGATCAGTGGGTGATCGGTGACCCGCAGGGCAACGGTGTCGTGCTGCCCGGTGATCCACTGCGGCAGCCGGTTCTGGTGCGGCACCAGCCAGGTGTTGGGGCCCGGCCAGGTACTGGAGAGCTTGTCCAGCCATGCGTCCGGCAGGTCGTCGAGGAGAAAGTCGAACTGGTGGTGATTGTCGGCGATGAGGATCAATCCCTTGTCTACTGGCCGCTCCTTGAGCGCCAGCAGCCGGTGCACCGCATCGCTGTCCCAGGGGTCGCACCCCAGCCCCCAGACCGCCTCGGTCGGATAGGCGATCACCCCGCCGGCCCATACTACCCGCGCCGCCTGTTTCACTCGCCAGCTATTGATCATCTCCGTTCCCCTTAACCCAAGGCTGCCGGCAGTGTAACCAAGGCCTGGGGCGATCAGTAGTGGCCGGACTGTCCGAGCACCGTCCAGCGGCCGTTCTCGCAGGCGATGAGGCCCTGCACTTCCAGTTCTGTCAGCTCGCCAAGGACCTGGCCCAGCGGCTGATCCAACGCCAGCGCAAGCGCTTCGCTGCTGAGCGGTGCGGCGCGCAGCTCGGTGATGAAGGGATGAACCGGTGCGGACTCGGACGAAACCGGAATGTTCTCCGCCGTCACTTGCTGCCAGCCGCGCAACGCCTGCAACACGTCTTCGACACACTCGACCAGCGCCGCGCCCTGCCGGATCAACTGGTGGCAACCACGCGCGCCGGGATGATGGATCGACCCGGGGATCGCATACACCTCGCGGCCCTGCTCTGCCGCCAAACGAGCGGTGATCAGCGACCCGCTCGACGGACTCGCCTCCACCACCAGTACGCCCAGGGACAAACCGCTGATGATCCGATTGCGTCGGGGAAAGTTGCTCGCATGCGGCGCGCAATCCAGCGGCAATTCCGAGACCAGTGCACCGCCACCGGCGACGATATCCGCGGCGAGCGTTTTGTGGCGGTGCGGATAGAGCCTGCACAGACCGGTACCGAGCACCGCGACCGTCCGCCCGCCGGCATCGAGTGCGCCCTGATGGGCCGCGCCATCGATGCCCAGCGCCAGCCCACTGGTGATCACGAAACCGGCGCCGGCGAGGCTGCGAGCGAACGCCCGAGCGTTGTCGAGACCGCCAAGGGAGGCCCGACGGCTACCGACCATGGCCAGTTGCGGCAACTCGAGCAGTGCGGAATCGCCCTCGACGAACAGCAGTGGCGGCGCATCGGACAGCTCGGCCAGTAGCGCCGGGTAATCCGGATCGTCCCACATCAGCAGGCGATGATGGCTCGCCTCCAGCCAGCCCAGGGCTTCGGCCGCCCGCTCACGCACCTGTGGGCTGCGCCGTGCCTCGGCGCAGACGCTCGGCAAACCCAGCGCGCGCCAGGCACTGGCGGGCACGCTCATCGCAGAAGACGCATCGGGGAAGGCACTGATCAGCTTGCGCAGGCGCTGGGGACCCAGCTCGGGGATCAGATGAAGGCGCAGCCGGGCTTCGAGCTCGGCAGGGGAAATGGCAGGCATGGGACATCCTTGTTCGAAACACCGCGTCCGTGCGGCGAGTGCAGCATAAAGCAAAAGCCCCGCATCGGCGGGGCTCTGGTTGACTCAGGGGTTGCGAACCTTGTCCATCACCGACAGTGACCGGGTCGCCTGGAGGACCAGCCCGTAGCTGAGCTTGTCGTAGGCGCGGAACACCATCAGCAGACCGGCACGCTCGTCCGGAATCTTCACGTACTCGCCGGTGACCCGGTCGCGAACGGTTTCGCCGGTCTTGTAGACAGCCAGCACGTGGCCTTCCTCCAGGCCGTCACGAGCGCCCTTGTTGAGGGTGACCACGTCGAACTGACCAATCTGGGTCACGCCACGAGGAACGTCGAGGATCAGGCCGTTGATCTCGGCTTCCGGCGCCTTGGGCATGAAGGTCGAATTGACCGCACGCTCTTCGGTGGGGAACAGGCGGTCGCCCAGGCGGACTTCCTGGTTGGTGCGCAGCAGATACAGGGTGGCGATATCGCCTTCGACATCGACGATTTCCGCACCGCCGACGTCATCGGCATTGATGCCGAGGAATTCCTTGGTTTCCGGATCCGTATAGGTCTTGCCCTGACGGAAGATGCCATAAGCCGGCAGGCCTTCCTGGAACTGACCGCGGCCGTAGATACGGTCGCCGGAACCGCTGATCACGCGCTCGGCGTTACCCGCGACAATATAGGGCGCGCCCTGGAACTCGGCGGGGCTGTCGATGATCCGATTCTTCAGCAGGAAGCTGTTGATCGCTTCCAGCGGAATGGTCGGGATCGCCTCGGCCATCGGCGTGCTGCGAACGCGCGGCGACAGCTTGATGGTGCCCCGCGATGCGCCGCGATCGAGCGTCAGACGCGGCTGACCGTCGATGTAGACCAGACTCAGCGTATCGCCGGGGTAGATCAGGTGCGGGTTTTCGATTTGCGGGTTGGCATGCCAGAGCTCAGGCCATTTCCAGGGCTCGCGCAGGAACCGGCCGGAAATATCCCAGAGCGTATCCCCCTTCACTACGGTATACCGCTCCGGATGCCCGTCCTTCAGCTGCACCGCAGCCTGGGCCAACCCGCCGACGGCCACTAGCAACAGGGCGAGTAGTGATTTCCTCATGTGGTGAATCCCTTTATTATGTGTCTTCACGTAAAGCGCCCTAGCGCCGCGAAACCCTTGTAGGACGCGGCGTGAAGCCGTTTCCAAGCTGCTGGGCATCTTAGCAGCGGATTTTGACTTTATTCCATAAGTGCATCACAAACGCATATGGCGATTCTGAACATCCTCGAATTTCCTGATCCACGGCTGCGCACCATCGCCAAACCGGTCGCCGAAGTGGACGAGAACATTCGCCAGCTGGTCGACGACATGTTCGAGACCATGTACGACGCACCGGGCATCGGCTTGGCGGCGACGCAGGTCAACGTGCACAAACAGGTGGTGGTGATGGACTTGTCCGAGGACAAGACCGAGCCGCGGGTTTTCATCAACCCGCAGATCGAGCCGCTGACCGAGGAGATGGACCAGTATCAGGAAGGTTGCCTGTCGGTGCCCGGCTTCTACGAGAACGTGGACCGCCCGCAGAAGGTCAAGGTCAAGGCGCTGGACCGCGACGGCCAGCCCTACGAGCTGATCGCCGAAGGTTTGCTGGCGGTGTGCATCCAGCACGAATGCGATCACCTCAACGGCAAGCTCTTCGTCGATTACCTGTCCACGCTCAAGCGCGACCGGATCAAGAAAAAGCTGGAAAAGCTCCATCGCCAGCAGGCCTGATCCGCCTCTTCCGTCCCAGAAAGGCTTGCCGCGGCAAGCCTTTTTTCGTAGCGAGATACCCATGCGCATCGTTTTCGCCGGCACCCCCGAATTCGCCGCTCAGCACCTGCAGGCCCTGCTCGATGCCGGCCAGCAGGTGGTGGCCGTCTACACCCAGCCGGACCGACCTGCCGGCCGCGGCCAGAAGCTGATGCCAAGCCCGGTCAAGCAGCTCGCGGTGAACCACAGCATCGAGGTTCGCCAGCCGGCGACCTTGCGCGACCCGGCCGCCCAGGCCGAGCTAGCATCGCTACAGGCTGACCTCATGGTGGTGGTCGCCTACGGGCTGATCCTGCCGCAGGTGGTGCTCGACACGCCGCGCCTGGGCTGCATCAACAGCCACGCCTCGCTGCTGCCGCGCTGGCGCGGTGCGGCACCGATCCAGCGGGCGATCGAAGCGGGCGACGCGCAAAGCGGCGTCACCGTGATGCAGATGGAAGCAGGCCTCGACACCGGGCCGATGCTGTTGAAGGTCAATACGCCGATCACCGCCGAGGACACCGGCGGCAGCCTGCACGACCGGCTAGCCACGCTCGGCGCCCAGGCGGTGGTCGAGGCCGTACATGCGCTGGCCGCTGGCACCCTGATCGGCGAGCCGCAGGACGACAGCCTGTCGACCTACGCGCGCAAGCTGAGCAAGGAGGAGGCGCTGCTCGACTGGAGCCGCCCGGCCGCCGAGCTGGAGCGGCAGATTCGCGCCTTCAACCCCTGGCCGCTCTGCCACAGCAACCTCAAGGGCGAGAGCCTGAAGATCCATGCCGCGCGACTCGGCCAAGGCATGGGCGCACCGGGCACCCTGCTCGAAGCGAGCCGCGACGGTCTCTTGGTCGCCTGCGGCGAAGGCGCCTTGCTGCTGACCCGCCTGCAGCTGCCCGGCGGCAAGCCGCTGGCGTTCGGCGATCTCTACAACAGCCGCCGCGAGCAGTTCGCACTCGGCGCGGTGCTGGGCCAATGAGGGCCTGCCGATGAATCCTCGCCTGGCCGCCGCCCGCGCCCTGGCCTCGGTGCTTGCCGGCAAGGCCTCGCTCAACAGCGCCCTGCCCGATGCGCTAGCCAAGGTAGACGCCCGCGACCGCGGCCTGACCCAGGAGCTGGCGCTCGGCACCGCACGCTGGCAGCCGCGCCTGGCCGGGCTCGCCGAGCGCCTGCTGCAGAAGCCGTTCAAGGCGGCCGATCGCGACGCCGAGGCGCTGTTGCTGGTCGGCCTCTACCAGCTGTTCTACACCCGCGTCCCGGCCCATGCGGCCATCGGCGAAACAGTCGGCTGCGTCGATAAGCTGAGAAAGCCCTGGGCCAAAGGCCTGCTCAACGCCGTGCTGCGCCGGGCGCAACGCGACGGCGAAGCCCTGTTCGTCGAACTCGAGCACGACCCAGTGATTCGCGTGGCGCATCCGCGCTGGCTGCAAAAAGCGTTGAAAGCGCACTGGCCCGAGCAGTGGGAACAGGTGTGCGCGGCCAACAACGCCCATCCGCCATTCACCCTGCGGGTCAACCGTCGCCACGGCTCGCGCGACGCCTACCTGGCCGAACTCACCGCACAGGGTATCGAGGCGGCGGCCTGCCGCTACAGCGAAGATGGCATCCGCCTGGCCCAGGCCTGCGACGTGCACCAGCTGCCGGGTTTCGCCGAGGGACGGGTCAGTGTGCAGGACGAAGCCGCGCAGCTCAGCGCCGCCCTGCTCGACCTGGCACCCGGCCAGCGCGTGCTCGATGCCTGCTGCGCCCCCGGCGGCAAGACTTGCCACCTGCTCGAACGCGAGGCGGGTCTTGCCGGGCTGGTTGCCCTGGAACTCGAACCCAAGCGCCTGGCGCGCGTCGAGGAGAACCTCGCCCGCCTCGGCCTCTCCGCCGAGCTGGTGGCCGCCGATGCCCGCGACACCGCGCGCTGGTGGGACGGCCAGCCGTTCCAGCGCATCCTGCTCGACGCGCCCTGCTCGGCCACCGGCGTGATTCGTCGCCATCCGGACATCAAGCTGACCCGCCAGCCCGAAGACATCGCACCGTTGGCGGCGCTGCAGGGCGAGCTGCTCGATGCGCTCTGGCCGACCCTGGCGGTCGGCGGCGTGTTGCTCTATGCGACCTGTTCGGTGATGCCGACCGAGAACCGCGAGGTGATCGCGGCGTTTCTCGCCCGCACTCCCGGCGCGCGCGAGCTGGACATTGCCGGCGACTTCGGCCTCAAGCAGACCCATGGCCGCCAGTTACTGCCACAGCCCGACGGCCATGACGGCTTCTACTATGCCAAACTGATCAAGATCGCGGCGGGCCCGCGCAGCACAGAGAACCTTCAGTGAAGATCATCATTCTCGGCGCCGGGCAGGTCGGCGGAACGCTGGCCGAACACCTGGCCAGCGAGGCCAACGACATCACCGTGGTCGACACCGATGGCGATCGCCTGCGCGACCTCGGCAGCCGCCTGGATATTCGCACCATCCACGGCCGCGGCTCCTTTCCCACCGTGCTGCGCCAGGCCGGTGCGGATGACGCCGACATGCTGGTGGCGGTGACCAATAGCGACGAAACCAACATGGTCGCCTGTCAGGTGGCCTACAGCATGTTCCACACGCCGACCAAGATCGCCCGGGTGCGCGAGTCCGCCTACCTGATCCGCGGCGGCCTGTTCAGCAACGAGGCGATACCGGTCGACGTGCTGATCAGCCCCGAACAGCTGGTCACCAACTATATCCGGCGGCTGATCGAGCATCCCGGTTCGCTGCAGGTGATCGACTTCGCCGAAGGCAAGGCGCAGCTGGTCGCGGTACGCGCCTACTACGGCGGCCCGCTGGTGGGCCAGCAGTTGCGCCAGTTGCGCCAGCACATGCCCAACGTCGACACCCGGGTGGCGGCGATCTTCCGTCGCAACCGCGCCATCCTGCCCCAGGGCGATACCGTCATCGAAGCGGATGATGAAGTCTTCTTCATCGCCGCGCGTGCCCACATCCGCGCGGTGATGAGCGAAATGCGCCGCCTCGACGACAGCTACAAGCGCATCGTCATCGCCGGCGGCGGCCACATCGGCGAGCGCCTGGCCGAAGCCATCGAGAGCCGCTACCAGGTCAAGATCATCGAGATGAACCCCGCGCGCTGTCGCTATCTGTCCGAGACCCTCGACAGCGCCATCGTGCTGCAGGGCAGCGCCTCGGACCGCGACCTGCTGGTGGAAGAGAACATCAACGAGGCCGACGTGTTCCTCGCCCTGACCAACGACGACGAGGCCAACATTATGTCCTCGCTGCTCGCCAAGCGCCTGGGCGCACGCAAGGTGATGAGCATCATCAACAACCCGGCCTACGTGGATCTGGTGCAGGGCGGCGAGATCGACATCGCCATCAGCCCGCAGCAGGCCACCATCGGCTCGCTGCTGACCCATGTGCGCCGGGGCGATATCGTCAGCGCGCACTCGCTGCGCCGCGGCGCCGCCGAAGCCATCGAGGTGATCGCCCACGGCGACCCGCGATCGAGCAAGGTGGTCGGGCGAACGGTCGAACAGATCGCCCTACCCTCGGGCACCACCATCGGTGCGGTGATCCGCGACGAGCAGGTGCTGATCGCCCATGACGACACGATGATCGAGTCGGGCGACCATGTGATCCTGTTCCTCGTCGACAAGAAGCACATCCGCGACGTCGAACGGCTGTTCCAGGCCGGCCTGACGTTCTTCTAGCACGCCGCCCGGAGGGGTACCGATGCTCGAATCGCTGGAAAAGATGCTCGCCAAGGGCATGGACAACCCGATGCTGCGCTTTGGCCTCGGCAAGGGTTATCTGGATGCCGGCGATGCGGCCCGCGCCAGCGAGCACCTGCAACGCTGCGTCAAGCAGGATCCGGGCTATTCGGCGGCGTGGAAGCTGCTCGGCAAGGCGCACCAGCAGCGTGGCGACGCCGAGGCCGCGCGCGCGGCCTGGGAGCAGGGCCTGGCCGCCGCCCAGGCAAAGGGCGACAAGCAGGCCGAAAAGGAAATGACGGTGTTTCTGCGCAAGCTCGACAAGCAGCGCTGACCCGCAAGGGCCGGCACGCCTGCGCGCGCCGACCGCCCCGGTCAGACGCGGAAGCGGCTGACCAACATCTGCAGCTGGTTGCCCAGGCGCGCCAGCTCCACGCTCGAAGAGGCGGTTTCCTGGCTGGCCGCGGCGGTCTGCTCGGAAACGTCGCGCACGTTGAGGATGCTGCGGCTGATTTCCTCGGCCACCGCGCTCTGCTGCTCGGCCGCCGCGGCGATCTGCTGGTTCATCGACTGGATGTTCGACACGGTGCGGGTGATGTTCGACAGCGAACCACCGGCGCGACGGGTCAGCTCGACGCTGCTGTCGGTGAGGTTGCGGCTGCTCTGCATCACGGTCGCAACCTGCTGGGTACCGCTCTGCAGGCCGGCGACCAGCTCCTCGATCTCCTCGGTGGACTTCTGGGTGCGCTGGGCCAGCCCGCGTACCTCGTCTGCGACCACCGCGAAACCGCGACCGGCCTCACCGGCGCGAGCGGCCTCGATGGCGGCGTTGAGCGCCAACAGGTTGGTCTGCTCGGCGACCGCCTTGATCACGTCCATCACGCTGCCGATCTTGTTGCTTTCCTTCTCCAGCACCTTCATCGCTTCGGTGGAGCGACCCACCTCGCTGGCCAGACGCTCAATCTGGGCGACGACTTCGGCGACAACCCGGTCGCCTTCGCGGGCTTCGTTGTCGGCTTCGACGGCCGCCTGCGCCGCCTCCTCGGCGTTGCGCGCGACTTCCTGCACGGTGGCGGACATCTCGTGCATGGCAGTCGCCACCTGGTCGGTCTCGACCTTCTGGCTGTTGACCCCGGCGCTGGTCTGCTCGGTCACCGCCGACAGTTCTTCGGCGGCGCTGCTGATCTGGCTAACACCGTCGCGGATGCCGCTGATCAGCTCACGCAAGGTCGAACCCATGCGCTGGATGCCCTGCTGCAACACGCCCATCTCGTCACGGCGGGTGATCTGCGCGCTGCTGGTCAGGTCACCGGAGGCGATACGCTCCACATGGGTCATGGTTTCGCGCAGCGGACGAATGATCTGCTGGGTGATCAGCCAGGCTGCCAGCACGCCGAACAGCACCGCCAGCAACGCGCTGATCAGCTGGACGTTACGTGCCTCGCCGCTCTCGATTCCTAGGCGATCGACCTGGAACTTGTAGAGTGCGTCGCTGATCTTGTTGATTTCATAGCCCTGCAGGGTCATTTCCTGGCGCGACCGGGCAATGGTTTTGTTGGCCTTGGTGTAGTTGCCTACCGCCGCCTTATAGGCGTTGACGGCCCCTTCGATCTGCTGCACCAGCATGCGCTCGTCGCCGGACATGGCGCTCGCCAGCTGCGGCACGCTTGCGACCATGTCGTCGACAGACTGTAGCAGGGCCTGCTCGGTCTGCGGGTTGGCGCTGGCGCGGTAGGCCGCCATCAGGTAGTCGAGCTGCAGCAGGTCTTCCTTGATCTCAGTGGTGGCCAGGAGTCGCGCGAAGCGATTGTCGTTCTCGGCGGGCAGGCGCAGGGTGGCCGCGGTGATGCCGGCGATGGCCTGCTTGGCCTTCTCCGATTGTGCGGCAACCTCCTGGCGGGCACCGTTGGCGAGCGCATAGGCATCGAACATGACCTGGAGCGAACGCTGGTAGTCCTCGTTGATGGCCGCCTGCTGCTTCAGCATCTCGACGTTCACAGGATTCTTGAAGGTGGCCAGCAGCTTCTTCTGCTGGTCGATGTAAATGCCCAGGTTGGTCTTCAGCCGGTCGGTGCTGACCTGATCGGCGTTGTCCACCATGAACTGCAGCCGGGCGATGCGCACGTTGGTCCAGGTGGTGTTGAGGTGGGTGATCTCGGTCATCCACAGGCTGCGCTGAATCACGCTGCCCAGGCTGTTCCAGCCGTTCCAGGCCAGCATCACGGTTAGCGCCAGGACTACGCCGAAACCCAGCGCCAGCTTCTTGGTGACGCTGATGTTTGCAAACCAGCTCTTCATAAAAACATCTCCAATGACAAACATTTTCTAGTGCGAAACGCTGGAGATTGTTCTTATGCGGCCAGCCGGATTTCTTGTGCACGATGTCGGCAGAAACGAGCCCTTCTGAAGGGTTTCGCTCGTCCCAAAAAAAGAAACCCGCCGAAGCGGGCTCCTTTTTTCCGCCTGGTTAGCGGGCGTCGGCGAGCGATGCGGTCTGCCCGTCCTCGGGCATGACCTCGTCGAATCGCAACTGCAGGTGTTCGCTGCTGTACGCACGGATCTCGTTGGTCAGTGCCAGGTCGTTGTTCAGCTGGCGACCATAGGAGGGGATGATCCGCTTGAGCTTGGCCTGCCACTCAGGCGACTCGACGCGCTCGGCGAAGTTCTTCTTCAGCAGGTTGAGCATGATCGGCGCGGCGGTCGAAGCACCTGGGGAAGCCCCCAGCAGTGCGGCGATGCTGCCATCGGCGGAGCTCACCACCTCGGTGCCGAACTGCAGGATGCCGCCCTTTGCCGGATCGTCCTTGATGATCTGCACACGCTGGCCTGCGGTCCACAGCTCCCAATCCTCGGAGCGGGCCTCGGGGAAGTAGTCACGCAGCACGGCGATACGGTCTTCCTGGTCGAGCATCAACTGGCCGATCAGGTACTTGCTCAGATCGAAGTTGTCGGTACCGGCCTGGATCATCGGGATGACGTTGTCGGTGCTCATCGAGCTCGGCAGGTCCATCAGCGAGCCGTTCTTCAGGAACTTGGTAGAGAAGGTCGCGAACGGTCCGAACAGCAGTACCTTGTCGCCGTCGATCACGCGGGTATCGAGGTGCGGCACCGACATCGGCGGCGAACCGACCGAAGCCAGGCCATAGACCTTGGCCTGATGGCGAGCGACGATTTCCGGGTTCTTGGTCACCAGGAACTGGCCGCCGACCGGGAAGCCGGCATAGCCCTTGGCTTCAGGGATGTCGGTCATCTGCAGCAGCTTGAGCGCGCCGCCACCGGCACCGATGAAGACGAACTTGGCCTTGACCTGGGTTTCGGCCTCGCCCTTGGCGAGATCGGCGACCATCACCGTCCAGGTGCCGTCGTCGTTGCGGGTGATGCCGCGCACTTCGTGCTGCAGGTGCAGGTTGACGTTGTCGCTACGGGTCAGCGCGCCCACCAGCTGGCGGGTGATCTCGCCGAAGTTGACGTCGGTGCCGATCGGCATGCGCGTGGCGGCGATCTTCTGCGTCGCCTCACGACCTTCCATCACCAGGGGGATCCACTGCTCGATCTGCGCCGGGTCCTCGGAATACTCCATGCCGCGGAACAGCGAGCTGTGCTGCAGCGCCTCGTGGCGCTTGCGCAGGAATTCGACGTTGTCGTCGCCCCAGACGAAGCTCATGTGCGGCACGTTGTTGATGAAGCGCTTGGGCTCTTTAAGTACCTCGTTCTGCACCTGGTGCGCCCAGAACTGCTTGGAGATCTCGAAGGACTCGTTGATCGCCACCGCCTTGCTGATGTCGATGCTGCCATCGGCTGTCTCAGGGGTGTAGTTCAGCTCGCAGAACGCGGAATGGCCGGTACCGGCGTTGTTCCAGGCGTTGGAGCTCTCGTCAGCGACGGCGTCCAGTCGCTCGTAGATGTCGATGCTCCAGCCCGGCTCTAGCTCGTGCAGGTAGGTGCCCAGGGTTGCGCTCATGATGCCGCCGCCGATCAACAAGACGTCGACGGTCTTTTCCGGCTCGCTTGGCTTGGAGCAGCCGATCAGGCTGAAGCCCAGCAGTGCCACTAACAGTTTTTTCATGGAAGGAAATTGCCTACTACGGAAGAATTGCATGGCGTGTCCGCCAACGGTGCCGCAAGGCACGGGGAAAGCCCTCTGGCCGGCCAGCAGGTTGCGTGGACACGAGTGAAGCGTTGCGCTTGGTGGTGCGGAAGGCGCGGCTGCGAGGCCCTTGAGCGTGGGCATGAGCGCGCCTGGAGCGTCCCGGTGCAGGACGTCATCGAGCATGAAGACGGGCGGCGAGGCCTGCTCGGCCGGCGATGTTCTGACTTTTAGCGGAACCGGCGCGAGGCCGCGCATTCTAGGGAGCCCGCCCTGGCGATGCAATGCGCAAAGGCACAGCCGCGCGCATCACGCCAGAGACCCGCTGCCGCACTGCAGCGCCGCGGCGCTGCGCGTTCCCTCAGAGCACCTCGCTGGCCACCGCGTCGACCGCCGCCTTGGCGATGCCGACGATCTCGTCGGCCTGGGCCTTGCTCAGCACCAGCGGTGGAGCGAAACCAAGGATGTCGCCGTGGGGCATGGCACGGGCAATCATGCCACGCTCGAGGCAGGCCGCCGAGACCTTCGGGCCGACCTTCAAGGCCGGGTCGAACGGCGTGCGGGCCTCGCGGTCGGCCATGAATTCGATCGCCGCGAGCATGCCGTCACCGCGCACCTCGCCTACCAGCGGATGGCCTTCGAACGCCTGACGCAACTGCCCGTTGAGGTAGGCGCCAACCTCGGCGGCGTTGGCGGTGAGGTTCTCCCGCTCAAGGATATCCAGATTGGCCAGCGCCGCGGCCGCGCAGATCGGGTGGCCCGAGTAGGTCCAGCCGTGGCCCATGGCACCGTCGCGGGCCGAGGCCGAGTCGATCACATCCCAGACCTTTTCGCCGACGATCACCGCAGAGAGCGGCGCGTAGGCGCTGGTCAGGCCCTTGGCGGTGGTGATCAGGTCCGGGCGCATGCCGTAGCGCTGGCTGCCCATGCGGTCGCCCAGTCGGCCGAAGGCACAGACCACCTCGTCGGCGATCAAGAGAATGTCGTACTTGGCCAGTACTGCCTGGATCGCCTCCCAGTAGCCGGCTGGCGGCACGATGATGCCGCCGGTGCCCATCACCGGCTCGCCGATGAAGGCGGCCACGGTGTCCGGCCCCTCGGCCTGGATCAGCCGCTCCAGGTCCTCGACGCAGTGGCGCACGAACGCCGCCTCGTCCATGCCGGTCGGGGCCTTATAGAAGTGCGGGCAGGCAGCGTGCTTGATGTCCGGCGCCGGCAGGTCGAAGTGCTGGTGGAAGCTGGCCAGGCCGGTCAGGCTGCCGGTCATGATTCCCGAGCCGTGATAGCCGCGCTGACGGGAGATGATCTTTTTCTTTTGCGGGCGTCCGAGCACGTTGTTGTAGTAACGCACCAGCTTGATCTGGGTCTCGTTGGCATCGGAGCCGGACATTCCATAGTAGACCTTCTTCATGCCCTGCGGCGCCCAGCCGATGACGCGCGTCGACAGCTCGATGATCGCCTCGCTCGAGTGGCCCACGTAGGTGTGGTAGTAGGCCAGCTCCTTGGCCTGCTTGTAGATCGCCTCGGCGATTTCATCACGGCCGTAGCCGACGTTGACGCAGTACAGGCCGGCGAAGGCATCGAGGTATTCGCGGCCCTGGTGATCGCGGATGTGCACACCGCTGGCGCCGGTGATGATCTTGCCCGGCAGCGCACCGCTCGCATGGTCATGGGCGTGGGTGGACGGGTGCATGAAGTGCGCGCGGTCCTGTTCGAACAGGGTTTCGAGGTGGCTCATGGGCTTCTCCGTTGACGGTGATGGGTGGGGCGCGAATTCCGTGTCCCCTACCCGGCCCTCTCCCGGTGGAAAGGGGATGGTCCTGGGTGTGCGTTTACGCCTGGTAACGTTGCCCCTGGGTATGGATGCAGACGTATTTGGTCTCGACGAAGGGCTCGAAGCCTTCGCTACCCCCCTCGCGGCCAAGGCCGGACGCCTTCATGCCGCCGAAGGGGACCGGGTGGCCGGTGAATTTCGTGCCGTTGACCGCGACCATGGCATGGTCGAGACGAGCGATCAGCGCGTGCACACGGTCCAGGCGGTTGCTGCAAACGTAGGCCGCCAGGCCGTACTCGGTATCGTTGGCCATCGCCACGGCTTCATCGAGGCTGTCGAAGGCGCGCACGCCGGCGATGGGCGCGAAGTTTTCCTCGCGGTAGATACGCATGCCGACGCTGACGTCGGCCAGCAGTGTCGGCTGCCAGAACCAGCCGCCAAGAGCATGGGGCTCGCCGCCGACCAGCAGGCGCGCGCCCTGTTGCAGCGCGTCGGCCACCCGCTCGGCAGTGGCGTCGAAAGCTGCCTGGTGCATCAGCGGGCCGATGCGGTTGCCCTCCTCGAGGCCCGGGCCGACACGCAGCTCGCGGATCGCCCGGGCGAAATGCTGCAGAAAGGCTTCGTAGACGGGGCGCTGCACCAGAATACGGTTGGCGGCGCAGCAGTCCTGGCCGCTGGTCTGGAACTTGGCGTCCAGCGCCACCTGCACGGCGTGCTCCAGGTCGGCATCGTCGCAGACGATCAGCGGCGCGTTGCCGCCCAGCTCCAGCGCTACCTTTTTCACATCCTCGGCAACCGCCTGCAGCACCCGTTTGCCAACACGGGTCGAGCCGGTGAAGCTCACCGCCCGTACACGGGTGTCACCGACCAGGGTTTCCATGCACAGCTGCGGCTCGCCGAGCACCACGTTGAACACCCCGGCGGGCAATCCCGCCTCTTCGGCGAGCTGCGCCAGGGCGAAGGCCGAGTAGGGCGTCTCGTGTGCCGGCTTGACCACTACCGAGCAACCGGCCGCCAGCGCTGCCGCGGCCTTGCGGGTGATCATCGCCGAGGGAAAGTTCCACGGCGTGATCAGCGCACAAACGCCGACCGGCTGCTTGAGCGTGGCCAGCTCGGCGCCGGGGATGTGGCTCGGAATGGTTTGCCCATGGAGCCGGCGCGCCTCTTCGGCGAACCAGGGGATGAAGCTGGCGGCGTAGCGGATTTCGCCCCGCGCCTCGGCCAGCGGCTTGCCCTGCTCCTGGCTGAGGATCCAGGCCAGGTCCTCCTGGTGCTCGAGAATCAATTCGCCCCAACGCCGCAGCAGGACCGCCCGCTCGTCCAGACTACGCGCCCGCCAGGGTCCGAAGGCGCGCTGCGCGGCATCGACCGCGGCGACGATCTGCTCGCGCTCGAGCATTGGCACATGGCCGATCTCGGCCTGGTTGGCGGGATTCTGTACGGCGATGCTGGCGCCGCTGCGGCTGTGGATCCACTGGCCGTCGACGTAGCAGAGCGATTTGAACAGCAGGGGGTGTTTGAGCGGCATGACGACGTCTCCGGGCCGTGTGGCATGGGAGACATCCTAGGGAAGGGCGGCTTGGGGTTTTTCCCGTAGCAGGCCTATGCGCTAGCGGAAATTTCTGTTTGCCGGGGGTGAAACGGCAAAACGCTGGAGGCACAGCCGCGATGGTGGACCGTCGGCGCGTTCGGTGCCTAAGGGCCTGTTTTACACCGTACGCCAGACGCGGGCGAGGCGGCTGGCGGCGACCGCTCGACCAGCCCCCAGCGCCCCTGTCGGCGCTCAGCGTTAGGCCGTGGCCGTCTGCTTGCCCTGCAGCAAACGCACGATGACGTTCAGCAGCATGCCGTAGAGCGGCACGAACAGCGCCAGGCTGATGATCAGCTTGATCACGTAGTCGACGCTGGCGATCTCCACCCAGTTCGCCGCCATGAAGGGATCGTCGCTGTGCCAGAAGGCAATGGAGAAGAACACGAAGGTGTCCAGCAGGTTGCCAAATACCGTGGAAGCACTCGGCGCGACCCACCACTGGCGCAGCCGCCGCAGGCGGTCGAACACCTGAATGTCGATGATCTGGCCGAGCGCATAGGCGAGGAAGCTGGCCACCGCGATGCGGAACACGAACAGATTGAACTCACCGAGCGCGGCCAAGCCACCGAACACGCCCTGGTGAAACAGTACCGAGACCACATAGGAGGCCACCAACGCCGGGATCATCACTCGGGCGATTACCCGCCGCGCAGGCCCCTTGCCGAGCAGGCGCACGGTCAGATCGGTGGCCAGGAAGATGAACGGAAAACTGAACGCCCCCCAGGTGGTGTGCCAGCCGAACAGGGTCATCGGCAGCTGCACCAGGTAGTTGCTGGCGATGATGATGAGGATGTGGAAGGCGATCAGGCCGGCCAGGGTGGCGCGGCGGACCGACGAAGGGATCTGCAGCATGGCATGTCCTTTTTGAGGGTGATGGGGTGAGGGAACCCATTGCCTCGCCGACAGGCCGAGGCGGCGCGCATTCTAGCCCCGCCGGCGGGGACCAGCCAGCGCTTTCGTCGCGTCGGATGGCCAGACGCGAGCCAGCTCGCCGTGTTCACCGGCATGATGCGCGCCGCATGACCGCTTCGCGGAATGGCCCCTTGGCGACCGAGGATCGCCAAGGGGCAGTCGACGCCGAATCGGTGTTAGCCGATCAGCCTGAAGAACACCAGCAGCAGGACACAGGACACGCCTATGAACGGCAACAGCAGCAGCTGGAAGAACAGTCGCCCTCGCTCCACCTCGCTCTGTACGCCGGCCAGGGCCAGCGCACCGGCGGAAGAGAACGGCGAGAAGCCGGTCATCGAGGCGCAAAGCATGATCACTGCCAGCAGCAGCGTCTCGCTGGTGCCGGTCTGCGCCGCCAGGCTCGGCGCCATCGGAAAGAGAGTGGGCATCACCACACCGAGCGTGCTCGAGAAAAAGCTCATCAGGCTCGCGGAGACGCCGGTCGCGTAGGGAACATTGGCGGCGCTGACGTGCGTCGCCAGCCACTGCGACAGCGCACTGATGGTCCCGGCCTTCACCGCTACCGCGATGAGCATGCCCATGCCGCACAGCAGCACGATGATCGTCCACGGCACCTTGGCCAGCGCATCCTTTTCGTTTCCGACGCGCAGGACCAGCGCCAGTACGATCCCGATGATCGAGACGAAGGTGGCATCCATCCGCGAGGCGATGGTGCCCAGCAAGGCGACCGAGGGCATCGCGGCGGCGAGCACGCTTGGCAGCACGATGGCGGCGATCACCGCCAGAATCAGCGCCAGCGTGCGCCGCTGCGCAGGGTCCAGCGGCTCCGGCGGCTCGCTGTCCAGGTGGCGGGTTCGGTAGCCCTTGAGCAGGACGTAGGCCGCAAGGAACATCACCGTGTTGACGACAAAGGCGTCGATCAGCAGCACATGCGTATGGTTGGCCGCAGTCAGCACATCGTAGCCGGCATTCTCCAGAATGCCCTGGGTGACCCGGCCGCCCATGCTGATGGGCACGAAGGTCGTGGCCATGCCGCCACAGACGACGATGATCGCCCCCAGCACGCGGCTCATCCCGGTACGCGCCGCTACCGACATCACCAGCGGCGAAAGGAACACGAATACCGCGTAGTGCCCGGGTCCCACCCCGGAAATCAGCATCACCAGGCCATACAGGGCGAAAGGAATCATCGCCGGCATGCGCCGCGCCATGTAGACGGTGCGGTGGGAAATCTTGTCCAGCGTGCCGTTGCTGATGGCGAAGCCGAAGAAGAAGGTGATGGCAAAGATGATGAAGAACAGGTTGATCGGCCAGAAGCCCAGCAGCTCCTTGCTGCTCAGCCCCATCACCAGCACCGAGATGATGTAGGCGAAGCCCATCGCCAGCAGGCCGATGTTGATGTTCAGCCAATAGCCGATACCAATCGATGACAGGATGGCCAGAATGATGATGATTGTCAGCACGTAGGAATATCCCCGTTTTGTTATTGGAATGGGAAGCTGAAACGCGCGCGGAGGGTGTTTGCGGCCAGCCGCGCTACGACGCGCCGGAATCCGCCGCGTCGGAAGGTGCCCTGATGTCGTCGAGATCCGACCTCGTTACAGTCCTTCGACCGGTTCGAACAGCCAGGGCGTGCGTCGCTGCCGCTGCTGCTCGTACCGCTCGATTTCGTCGGTGCGCGCAAGCGTCAGGTCGATGTCGTCCAGCCCCTCGATCAGGCAATGCTTGCGGTGGCCGTCGATGTCGAAGCGCCATTGCTGCTCGCCACAACGAACCTGCTGCTGCGGCAGATCGACCTGCAGTCGCAGCCCCGGCGTTTGCTCCACCTGAACGAAAAGCGAATCGATGACCTCGGGCGCCAGCCGTATGGGCAGTACGCCGTTCTTCAGGCAGTTATTGAAGAAAATGTCGGCGAAGCTGGTACCCAGCAACACGCGGAAGCCGAACTCCTCGATGCCCCAGACGGCGTGCTCGCGACTGGAGCCGCAACCGAAGTTGTCGCGACACAGCAGGATCTGCGCGCCCTGGTAACGAGGCTGGTTGAGAGAGAACTCCGGATTCAGCGGTCGGTTGCTGCAGTCGGCACCCGGCACGCCCTCATCGAGGTAGCGCCAACTGTCGAACAGGTTCTGTCCGAACCCGGTGCGCCGAATCGATTTCATGAACTGCTTGGGCATGATCGCGTCGGTGTCGACGTCGCGCCTGTCCAGTGGAACGACCAGGCCATCTAGCGTGGTGAAAGGTTGCATGAGCCGACTCCTCAACAGGTGCGCACGTCTACGAAATGCCCCGCGATGGCAGCCGCGGCGGCCATCGCCGGACTGACCAGATGGGATCGACCACCGGCCCCCTGACGACCTTCGAAATTGCGATTGGAAGTGGAGGCGCAGCGCTCGCCGGGCAGCAGCCGATCCTCGTTCATGCCCAGGCACATGGAGCAACCGGGCTCGCGCCACTCGAATCCGGCGTCGACGAAGATACGGTCCAGGCCTTCGGCCTCCGCCTGCGCCTTGACCATGCCGGAGCCGGGAACGACCAGCGCCTGGCGAATGCTGGAGGCCACCCGCTGTCCCTTCACCACCGAGGCGGCGATGCGCAGATCTTCGATGCGGGCGTTGGTACAGGAGCCGATGAAGACCTTGTCCAGGCGTATATCGCTGATGGCCATGCCCGGACAGAGATCCATGTAGAACAGGGCCTGGGTGTAACTGTCCCTGCGCGTCGGCTCGATGTCCTCGGGGAGGGGCACGCGACCATCGATCGTGCAGGACATGTCCGGAGAGGTGCCCCAGGTGACGATCGGCTGGATGCTTTCCGCCGAGATGGCCAGTTCGCGATCGAAGCGCGCGCCCTCGTCGCTGACGAATTCTCGCCAGTAGGCCTGCGCCTGCTCCCAGGCATCGCCCGAGGGCACCGCCACCCGTCCCTGCAAGTAATCGATCGTCGTCTGGTCGACCCCGACCAGACCGACCCTGGCGCCCGCCTCGATGGACATGTTGCACAGGGTCATGCGCGCTTCCATCGACAGCGATTCGATGGTGTCGCCGGCGAACTCGATGGCATGCCCGGCCCCGCCCGATGCACCCAGCCGGGCGATGATGCCCAAGGCCAGATCCTTGGACGAGACGCCCTTGCCGAGCGTGCCGCTGACGGTAATGCGCAGCGTCTTGAGCGGCCGCATGCGCAGGCACTGGCTCGCCAGCAGGTGTTCGATGTCCGAGGTCCCGATGCCGAAGGCCAGCGCACCGAAGGCGCCATGCGTACTGGTGTGGGAATCGCCGCAGGCGATGGTCATTCCGGGCTGGGTGATGCCCAGTTCAGGCGCGATGACATGCAGGATGCCCTGGCGCGCGTCATCCATGCCGTAGTGGGTGATACCCAGGGCCTGGCAGTTGCTCGCCAGGGCGCGAACCTGCACCAGCGCCAGCTGGTCGGAGATGCCCTGCGAGCGCATCAGCGTGGGTACGTTGTGATCCGCGGCCGCGAGCACCGCATCGACTCGCCAGGGCTTTCGGCCACGCCGTCCGAGGCCTTCGAACGCCTGGGGGCTGGTCACTTCGTTGACCAGATGGCGATCGATGTAGACGAGTGCTTCGCCGTCGTCCAGGTCGACGACCCGGTGGCTGTCCCACAGTTTCTGAAAGAGCGTTTTGGCCTCTGCCATCGCCGTCTCCTTATCATTGTTTGGAGGCAATGTAGGGGCGTTCCGGCAGAGCTGCATAGCAATGGATTGCGAGCCCGCCATCGCGTTTCGCGATGACTAGCAGGCGAGAGGCTGGATCAGAGCTTGCCCTGCAGGTGATCGACCAAGAGGCGAGCGGCCACCGGAAGCGCGGCGTAATCCCGCACGCAAAGCTTGAGTTCGCGATAAGTCCAGGTCTCGTCCATCTCGACCACCGCGAGCGCCAGCTGGTTGGCGTGGTGTCTGGCCACCTGTTTCGGCAGCAGCGCCAGCCCGAGCCCGGCATCGACCATCAGGCACAGCACGTCATAGCTGGCCACGTGCATCCGTACATGCCAGGGGCGCGCCATCTCGTTTGCGGCCGCCGCCATCATGATCGACAGGGCACTGTCGGCGCGCATGCCCACGTACGGGTAATCGAGCGTGTCCCGGAAGCGGACCTTCTGCCTTCCCGCGAGAACATGGTCGGCCGGCGTGATCAGCATGAGCTGATCGCGGCGATAGGGGCGCACCTCCAGATCCACCGGAAGGCTGCCGTAGCTGAAGATGCCGAGGTCGACCGAATTGCTGGCGACAGCCTGCAGCGTCCGCGTGCTGACGCTTTCCTCCAAGTGGATGTTCACCTGTGGGTAGCGTGCCGAAAAGGCCTTGAGGTCGCCGGGCAGGAACTGCGAAAGCGAAGAGATGTTGGCGGCAATCCGGACGTCGCCGCGAACGCCGAGCCGGTAGTCCTCCATCTGCGACTCGATCTGCTCCAGGCCGCGCAACGCGGCGCGCGCAGGACCGAGCAAAGCCAATCCGGCCGCCGTGGGCACCACGCCCTTGTTGGTGCGAATCAACAGCTGCGTGCCGAGGGTCGCTTCCAGTTCGCCGAGGCGCTTGCTCACCGCCGCCGCGGCAATGTGCTCGCTGTTCGCCGCCGCGGCGATGCGGCCCTCTTCGACCACCCGGATGAAGAGCTTGAGGGAAATCGGGTCAAGGGCCAAGACAGCGTCTCCGGTGGGTCAAAGCTGCGATCATGCCCGAGTACCGCGCGCGAGGCAGCTGAAGCTGCAGGACGCGCCTACGTCAGTCGATGCCACCGAGTGAGCTACTCGTAGGCGTCGGCCGGGGGAAGGTCTTCGGCTGTCTTCACCGTCTTGGTCACGATGTAGGTGTAGTAGCGCTCGATCCCCAGGTCTTCCAGCAGCAGCGCGTCGATGAAGCGCTGATAGTGGTCGATGTCGCGGGCTCGGATCATCGCGATGTAATCGACGCCGCCGCCGGTGGCATAGCAGAAGGCGACTTCCGGGGCTTCGGCGAAGCGCTGCTCGAAGCGGCGCATGTCCTGCGCGGTGTGCCGCGCGAGGCTGATTTCCACCAGCACCTGCTGTGTGCGGAACAGCGCGCCCCAGTCGATCAGCGCGCGATAGCCACGCACCAGCCCGGCGGCCTCGAGCTTGCGCACGCGCTCCCAGGCCGGGGTCACCGACAGGTTGATGGCCTCGGCCAGCGCCGACTTGGTGATCCGCCCGTCCTCGGACAGGATGCGCAGGATCTTCAGGTCATAGCGGTCGATCTTGTGCATGGGCTTACCCCTTCAAAGAGCGCGCCGCAAACGCGCTTCAGATTCCTTTCTCCCTCCGGAGAAGGTGCCGCAGGACAGATGAGGGAAACCTGACCAGGCTCCCCTCACCCCACCACCTCCGCAATCACCGCCAGCGTATCCCCGCTCTGCACCCGCCCGGGGAAATGCCTCGCGCTGATCAGGCCGCCGCGCCGCGCGCGGTATTCCACCGGGGCCACGCCGGTGCGGCGGGCGTCGTGGACCCGCGCGACCAGCTCGCCGGTCTGCACGGTCTCGCCCAGGTCCTTGCACATCTCCAGCAGCCCGTCGCTCTCGCTGCACAGGAAGCAACCGTCGTCGGGCATGTCGAGGATCACCGACTCGCTCCGCTCCAGCTCGCCTTCGAGCATGTCGAAGTGGATCAGCAGGTTGCGTACTCCACGTTCGGCGATGGCCAAACTCTTTGCCGTGCTGCTGCCGCCGCCACCGAGTTCGGTGGTGACGAACACCTTGCCCTGCTGTTCGGCGGCGCTGTCGTACATGCCCACCGCGTCGAGTTCGAGCATCTGCATGCAGTAGGGCGCGGCAAAGGCGCGCATGCCCGCTTCGCAGCGTGCCTGCTGGGCCTTGTCGGGCAATAGGTGGCAGGCCGCGAAGGGCAGGAAATCCAGGGTCTTGCCGCCGGAGTGGATGTCCAGCACCAGGTCGGCCATCGGCAGTAGAGTGCGCTGGAAATAATCGGCGATCTTCTCCGTCACGCTACCGTCCGGCCGGCCCGGAAAGCTGCGGTTGAGGTTGCCGCGATCGATCGGCGAGGTGCGGGTGCCGGCGTGCACGGCCGGCAGGTTCATGAACGGGACGATGATGACTCGTCCACGCACCTGTTCGACGTCCAGCTCTCGCGCCAGCTTGGTGAGGGCCAGGGGCCCTTCGTACTCGTCGCCGTGGTTACCGCCGGTGAACAATGCGGTGGGGCCGGCGCCGTTCTTCACCACAGTCAGGGGAATCATGATCGCGCCCCAGGCGGAGTCGTCCCGCGAATAGGGCAGTTTGAGAAAGCCGTGCTGTACCCCGTCGCGGTCGAAATCCACGGTGGGGCTGATGGGGTTGTCGCGCAGTGGGGTCATGACAGATATCCAGCGAGGGCGAACACGCCGAAGGCTTGTCCGCCTTCGACGTCAGTGGGCGGGTGAACAAACGCTGCGCGGTGGTCCGCCTGCAGACAGGGCGGCCAGGCGGCAAAGCGCTCAATCCTTGACGAACAGCTTGCGCGGCGCATCGCAGAACGTCTCGGCTCCGGTTTCGGTGATCAGCAGGCTTTCGGTGATCTCCAGCCCCCAGTCCTCCATCCACAGTCCCGGCATGAAGTGGAAGGTCATCCCCGGCTGCAGCACGCTTTCATCGCTGCGCCGCAGGCTCATGGTGCGCTCGCCCCAGTCCGGCGGATAACTCAGACCGATGGGGTAGCCGCAGCGGCTGTCCTTGTGGATGCCGGACTTCTCCAGCACGTTGAACAGCGCCGCGGCGACCTGGCCGGTGGTGTTGCCGGGCTTGGCCACCTCCAGGCCCGCAGCGATGCCCTCGAGCACCGCCTGCTCGGCATCGATGAAATGCTGCGGCGGCTTGCCGAGGTAGATGGTGCGCGACAGCGGGCAGTGGTAACGCTTGTAGCAGCCCGCGATCTCGAAGAAGGTGCCGGCACCGCGCTTGAAAGGCGTGTCGTCCCAGGTCAGATGCGGCGCGCTGGCATCGGCACCGGTAGGCAGCAACGGGACGATGGCCGGGTAGTCGCCGCCATGACCCTCCACGCCGCAGATACCGGCGCGGTAGATTTCGGCGACCAGCTCGTTCTTGCGCAGGCCCGGTTCGATCCGCTCGTAGATCGCCTCATGCATGCGATCGACGATGCGCGCGGCGACGCGCATGTATTCGATCTCCTTCGCCGACTTGATCGCTCGCTGCCAGTTGACCAGCCCTGTCGCATCGCACCAGCGCACGCAGGGCAGATGCCGGCGCAGCGACCCGTAGGCCGCGGCGCTGAAGTAGTAGTTGTCCAGCTCGACACCGATGCCGAGGCGCTCCCAGCCGCGGGCGACGATGACTTCCAGCGACAGGTAATCCATCGGGTGACGCACCCGCGACTGCACATAGTGATCCGGGTAACCGATGATGTCGGCATCGCCCATGAAAGCGGTGCGCCGCGCGCCGTTGGCGTCCTGGCCACGGCCGAACCAGACCGGGTCGCCCTCCATCGGCAACAGCACGCATTGGTGGACATAGAAGGACCAGCCATCATAGCCGGTCAGCCAGGCCATGTTGGACGGGTCGGTGACGATCAGCAGTTCGATGCCCTGCGCTTCCATGGCCTTGCGGGTCTTGGCGATGCGCGTGGCATATTCCTCCCGGCTGAACGGGAGATTGACGACGATTTCGGACATGCAACTGCCCTCATGTATGGCTCGATAATGGGGTTACGGCGTTGGCAGTGAGACCCGGGCGCCTGCCGCTGGCACTAGGAAGAAAACGCGAAACCCTTTCCGAGCGCTTGCGCGCGCGCAAAGGCGAAGCTGGCGATGGCGGTGTCCTGCGCACCGGTGCCGGTCAGGTCGCACAGCGTGACCTGCTGCGGCGAGGTGCGGCCGGGATGCTCTGCGGCAATCACCCGTCCCAGCTCGGTGAATCCGTTCTCGTCGCTGACGCAACCCGCCTCCAGCGCGTGGTGCAGTTCACCGAGCAGACGGGTCTGGCTCAGGCGGTCGGCGATGTAGAGATCGACCGCGGCCAGTGCGGCCGGGGCGACTTCATTCTTGTGTTCGGCGTCCGAGCCCATCGCGGTGATGTGCAGCCCCGGACGCAGGTGGCGCGCTTCGATCAGCGGCTCGCGGCTGGGCGTGGTTGTCAGGGCGATGTCGGCCTCGGCCAGCGCCTCGTCGATGCTCGAACAGGCGCGGGCATCGAGCCCTTCGATGTCGGCAGCGAAAGCGGCGGCCTTGCCGGCGTCGCGTGCCCAGATGCGCACCTCGCGCACATCCCGCACCAGGCGCAGCGCGGCAAGCTGCAGACGTGCCTGCTCGCCGGCACCGAGAATCGCGACGCGGCTGGCGTCTTCCCGGGCCAGCCATTTGGCCGCCAGCGCACCGGCGGCGGCGGTACGCACCGCGGTCAGGTAGCCGTTGTCGAGCAGCAGCGCCTCGAGCAGACCGGTTTCAGCCGAGAGCAGCATCATCATGCCGTTGAGGCTCGGCAGGCCGCGCTGGGGGTTGTCGAAGAAGCCGGGACTGACCTTGATCGCGAAACGCGGGATGCCCGGCAGGTAGGCGGTCTTCACGTCCACCTCGCCGTTATGCTCGGGAATGTCCAGACGCAGGATCGGCGGCATCGCTACCGCCGCGGTAGCCAGCAGCGCGAAGGCCTGCTCCACGGCATCCAGGCTGGCGTGATCGAGCCCGACGCAGGCGCGCAGATCGGATTCATTGAGCAGAACGACGTTCGCCATGGTATTCCTCCGAATCGCTGTCCGGCGCCGCCGGATCAGCTGACCTCGCCGTTGATCACCCGCAGGTGCTGTTGAATGTCGATGTTGCGCCCGCTGACCACCACGACCACCGGCCCGCGCGGCTCGATCAGCCCTTCGAGCAGGGCCGAGATACCCACGGCGCCGGCGCCTTCCACCACCTGCCGCTCCTCGCGGTAGGCGTGGCGGATGCCGGCGGCGATCGCCGGCTCGTCGAGCAGGTGCAGCTCGTCGCAGAGCGACTGGGTCATGGCGAAGGTGTAACGGTTCTGCAGGCCGATACCGCCGCCCAGCGAGTCGGCCAGGGTCGGCAGCTCTTCGACTTCCAGTGGATGGCCAGCCTGTAGGCTGGCGTGCATCGCGGCGCCGCGACGCATGCTGATGCCGTGAAGGCGGATCTGCGCACGCGCGCTCTTGAGCGCCAGCGCCACGCCGGCGAAGAGGCCGCCGCCGGATAACGGCACCAGCACTTCGGCGACCTCGGGGCACTGCTCGAGGATCTCCAGCCCTAGGGTGCCCTGGCCGGCGATGATGTGCGGATGGTCGAACGGCGGCAGGTAGGTGGCGCCCTCCTCGGCGGCCAGGCTCAGCGCCATTGCCTCGGCGGCGTCCTGGCTGTCACCGCAGATGCGCACCTCGGCGCCGAGCGCACGGATCGCCTCGACCTTGTTCGCCGGCACCAGGCGCGACAGGCATACGGTGGCCCTGACGCCCTGCTGCGCGGCGGCGTAGGCCAGGGCCCGCCCGTGGTTGCCCGTCGAGGCGGTGACCACGCCGCCGCGGCGTGCCTCGGCCGAAAGCTGCGCCACCGCGTTGGCCGCACCGCGCAGCTTGAAGCTGCCGGTGGCCTGCTGCGATTCAAGCTTGAGCCACACCGGCACGCCGAGCCGCTGTGAAAGGCTCGCCGAAGGTTCGAGCGGCGTCACCCGCACCAGCTCACCGATGTGCTGGCGGGCGGCCTGTATCGCGTCTGGCTGGAGGGTCTGCATGGCCCGAAGGTCTTCCCGTGAAGTCCGATTTCGGGCGAGTGTAAAAGTGCTCCGCACAATCGCTGAATGTACTAGGACGCTATTTTTTTCAGGCATGGCAATCGGCCCGAAAGCGCCGCTCACACAGGCCTGCGTCAGAAATCCTGATGGATGTGCGGGTACTGCTCGAAGACTTCGCGCACCGCTTGCAACCCCTGGCGCATCTGCGCCTCGCTGCACTCGGCCCCTACGCACAGGCGCATCGCTCGCGGACGCGGGGCACCGGGCGGCATGAAAGGATCGGGCAGGGTCAGGGCGATCTGCCGCTGGCGCAGCTCGCGCTGCAGCATTTCGGCTTCCCAGTAATCCGGCACCCGCAGCCAGGCATTGAGCGAGTAGACATGGTTGCGCAGCAGGTGCTCACCCAACTCCTGCTCGACCATGGCCTGCCGGTTGGCCAGCAGCTGGCGCTGCAGTTGCACCAGCGCCTCGGCCTGGCCGCCCTCGATCCAGCGCGTGGCGATCTCGCCCAGCAGCGGCGTGGCCATCCAGCTATTGACCCGCAGGATGCTCTCGGTGCGCAGCGCCAGACGCTTGGGCATCGCCAGGTAGCCCAGGCGCAAGCCGGAAAGCACCGACTTGGTCATGCTGGTGCAATAGAACGACAGTTCCGGCAAGTAATGGCTGATCGGCCGCGCCTTCTGCTGGCCGGCCAGCAGCGGACCGTAGACGTCGTCCTCGATCACGTGCACGCCGTATTGCCGCGCGATGCCGGCGATCTCACGGCGCCGGGCGTCGGGCATCACGCAACTGGTGGGGTTGTTCAGGTTCGGCGTGCAGACCAGGGCGGTGATCCGCTCATTGGCGCAAAGGTCCTCGAAGTGCTCCGGATCGATCCCGTCGGCATCCATTTCCAGGCTGCGCAGGGTGAAGCCCAGCACCTGCGATGCGCCGATCACGCCGTGGTCGGACAGCCCGGCGCAGAGCACCACGTCGTCGGGACCCGCCAGAGACGCCAGGGCCAGGAAGATACCGTGGGACGCGCCATTGGTCAGCAGCAGGTCGCGGCTTTCCACCGTCAGACCAAGATGAGCGAGCCAGCCGACCGCCGCTTCGCGATGCCGCTCGAAGCCTGCGATCGGGCGAAAGGCGCGCATCCACGGCTGTTCGGCTTCGCCGGCCAGCTCCAGGCAGGTCTGCTGCCAGAGACGGTCGTGCTCGAGGGTATGAACGATGCGGGCGCTGGAAAAATCCAGCAGCTCGCCTTCGCTGTCGAGCATCGAGGTGGCGACCCGCTCGCTGGTGCGCCGGGAAACGAAGCTGCCACGTCCCACCTCGCAGCGCACCAGCCCCTGGCGCTCGAGCTCCTTGTAGGCATTGGTCACCGTCTGCATGCTGATGCCCAAGGCGGTGGCGATCTGGCGCTGGGGCGGTAGCCGCTGGCCATCGCCGAGCCGGCCCTGTTCGATATCGGCGACGATGGCGTGTACCAGCCGTTTGTACTTGGTCTCGCCGCAGCGCACCGCGGATAGGGCCTGTTTCCAGTGCTGCATGTCCGCCTCTTTGTCCGATTGAGCCATGCAAGCATCCCCTGCCGCTGCTGCCAACTCTATTGTCCTAGTGCAATCGAATGGCGAAACGCCCTTTTGTATGCTCGAACCAGGTTGGAACAGTCACGACAGAAATCAAAAAAAATCCATACCTGGGGTTTCCAACCTCTCGCTCTTGATTACTGCCTCCTATGAAAAGCGCGTTCCACCCAGGGGTGGATGACAAGAAACTAGGAGATACAACGATGAGCAGCGCCAAAGGCACCACTTCCTTCGCTCGGCTGGCGATCGCCTGCTCGATGCTTTGCGCCACTTTCGCCAGCGGCCTGGTCATGGCCGATACCCTGGACAAGGTCAAGGCCAGCAGCAGCGTGCGCATCGGCTATGCCAACGAAACCCCCTTCGCCTATACCGAACTCGACGGCAAGGTGACCGGCGAATCCCCCGAAATCGTTCGCAAGATTTTCGACCGGCTTGGCGTCGAGACAATCAACCCGGTGCTCACCGAATGGGGCTCGCTGATTCCCGGCCTCGGCGCCGGCCGCTTCGACCTGATCGCGGCAGGCATGTACATCACCCCCGAGCGCTGCAAGCAGGTGCTCTTCACCGACCCGCATTATCAGCTGCCCGACACCCTGCTGGTGGCCAAGGGCAATCCAAAGAAGCTCGGCAGCTATGCAGACATCGCCGCCAATCCCGAGGTGAAACTGGCGATCATGGCCGGTACCGTCAACCTCGGCTATGCCCGCGGCGCCGGCATCATCGACGCGCAGATCCTCCAGGTACCCGACACCACCGCGCAGTTGCAGGCGGTACGCAGTGGCCGCGCCGATGCCGCGGTCGGCACGCAGCTGACCATGAAGGGGCTGGCCGACAAAGGCGGTGACCGCGTCGAGGCCATCTCCGATTTCAAGGATGACCCGGCCCACACCGGCTACGGCGCCCTGGCGTTCCGCCCGCAAGACAAGGCCCTGCGCGATGCGGTCAATGACCAGCTCAAGGAATGGCTGGGCAGCGACGATCACCTGTCGACGGTCGAGCCATTCGGATTCGACCGCTCCAACCTGACCGACAAGACCGCCGCAGAGCTCTGCGGTCAGTAAGGCCCGAACGGCAACCGCCGCGAGCAGCGCTCGACGGCGGCCTGCCTGTATCACGCGGACCGCATCGGGACCCTTATGAATGAATTGATTCCCCTGTTGCTGCAGGGCGCCTGGATGACTCTGCAAGTCACGTTCTGGGGCTCGCTGCTGGCCATCGCCTCGGCCATCCTCGGCGCTCTGGGCCGGCTTTCGCCTATTGCACCAGTACGCTGGCTGGCAGTGACCTATATCGAACTGTTCCGCGGAACCTCGTTGCTGGTACAGCTGTTCTGGCTGTACTTCGTGCTGCCGATGCCGCCGTTCAACATCGAGCTCAGCGCCTTCAGCGTCGCAGTGATCGGCCTGGGCCTGCATATCGGCGCCTACGGGGCCGAGGTCATGCGTGGCGCCATCCGTTCGGTGCACAAGGGACAGTACGAGGCCTGCCAGGCGCTGAACATGAGCCCGGTCCGGCGTTTCCACCGGATCGTGCTGCCCCAGGCCCTGCTGGCGGCCATTCCGCCAGGGACCAACCTGCTGATCGAGCTGCTCAAGAACACCTCGCTGGTGTCGCTGATCACGCTCTCGGACCTGACGTTCCGCGCCCGCCAGCTGGACCAAGCGACCTTCATGACCCTGGAGATTTTCGGCCTGACCCTGGTGCTCTATTTCATCATGGCCCAGGCGATCAACCTGGCGATGCGCCTGCTCGACCGCCGCCTGAGTCGCGGCCGCATGCGCGGGGGGATGTCATGAAGCTGTTCGACTGGGACTTCGCGCTCGCCATTCTTCCCGACCTGCTGCGCGCCTCGCTCAATACGCTGTACATCACAGCCGTCGGGTTCGCCATTGCCCTGGTGCTCGGCCTGCTGCTGGCGATCGCGCGGCGCAGTCGCCTGGCCGTGTTTTCCTGGCCGGCCACGGGGCTGATCGAATTCATTCGCAGCACCCCGCTGCTGATCCAGGTGTACTTCCTCTTCTATGTGTTTCCCAACTACGGAATCAGCCTTACCGCGCTGCAGGCCGGCATCATCGGCATTGCGCTGCACTACGCCTGCTACACGGCCGAAGTCTACCGCGCCGGCCTCGACGCGGTACCACGTGGCCAGTGGGAAGCGGTCACGGCGCTGAACATGAAGCCGCTGACGGCCTACCGCGATGTGATCCTGCCGCAGGCGCTACGCCCGGTCCTGCCGGCGCTGGGCAACTACCTGGTGGCGATGCTCAAGGACACGCCGGTGCTGTCGGCGATCACCGTCGTCGAGCTGATGCAGCAGGCCAAGAACATCGGTTCGGAAAGCTTCCGCTATCTCGAACCCATCACCCTGGTCGGCCTGTTCTTTCTGGTGGTCAGCCTGATCCTGGCCTGGTTCGTGCGACGTCTCGAAGCGCGCATGGAACAGGCTCCGCGCTGACCCTACGATTTCCAAGGGAGTCTCTCCATGCCCCGCCCCATCGTTCGCTTCACCGATGTCACCAAGCGCTACGGCAACCTCACGGTACTCGACAACCTGAACCTCAGCGTCGAAGCGGGGGAAAAGGTGGCGATCATCGGTCCCAGCGGTTCCGGCAAGTCCACCCTGTTACGCGCGCTGATGACGCTCGAGCAGATCGACGACGGCCTGATCGTCGTCGACGACGAGCCCCTGACGCACATGCCCGGCCGCTCCGGCCGGCTGGTCCCGGCCAACGCACGACACCAGCGGCGGGTGCGCGGCAAGATCGGCATGGTGTTCCAGAGCTTCAACCTGTTCCCGCACATGAGCGCGCTGCAGAACGTGATGGAAGCGCCGGTACAGGTGCTCGGCATGAACAAGCGGGAGGCTGGAGAACGGGCACGCGAGCTGCTCGACCTGGTGGGCCTGGGTGACAAGCACCAACATTACCCGTCGCAGCTTTCAGGAGGCCAGCAGCAGCGTGTGGCCATCGCTCGAGCGCTGGCCATGCGGCCGAAGGTGATGCTCTTCGACGAGGTGACCTCGGCGCTGGATCCGGAGCTGTGCGGCGAAGTACTCGGGGTGATTCGTAAGCTGGGAGCCGAGCACAATCTGACGATGCTGATGGTGACGCACCAGATGGGCTTCGCCCGCGAGTTCGCCGATCGCGTGTGCTTCTTCCACAAGGGCAACATCCATGAGCAGGGAACGCCGGCCGAGCTGTTCGGCAATCCCCGCGAGGAGCGTACCCAGGCCTTTCTCAGTGCAGTCAACGAAGCGCACTGAGCGGCCGGGTCATTCGCAGTTGACGAAGCGCAGGCCGACGCCTTCGGCATCCACGCGCATCACTTCCATCTCCAGCACCGGCGCCGGTGCCTCGATCGGCAGATCCTGCACCTGCCCGGTGACGACATCGCCGACGCCCAGCGCAGCCAGCTCCGGGTGACGGACGTAGACACCGCCGTCGGAGAGGTCGCGGGTCTGGCCCAGCACCTCGCCGAACGAGGGGTGGCTGATCTTGATTCGGCATTTCATCGCGGTCCGTGGATATTGCCGTTTGCTCATGTCCGTCCCTTGGTTTGGCTGGATTGACGTTAGTACCAACGGGCCTCGCCCGGTGGTCGCTTCTTGAAGCGCTTCATGGTCCACATGTACTGGGTCGGCCATTGCCGTACGTAACGCTCGATCACCCCGCTCATGGCCGCGACCGCGGTGGTGACGTCCTCGCTGTACATCTCTTGCGGTGCGGCTTCGATGATCACCTTGTAGCCCGACCCGTCCTCCAGACGCAACGCATGGAGAAAGACCCCGAGCGCCTTGCCCCCGGCGAGCATGCTCGGCACGAATTTGCTGGTCAGCGCCTGGGTGGCGCAGAAGGGCACAAACACGCCGCTGGATTCGGCAGGCTCGGGATCGGCTGGAATCCCGACCGCCTCCCCGCGCCTGACCGCCTTGATCACGCTGAGGATGCCTTCGCGCGTCGAGGGCGCGACCCGGTTGCCGAGCTGGACGCGCTGCTTCTGCAGCAGTTCGTCCACCGCCTTGAGCTTGGGTGGTCGGTAGAAGATGATCGGGTTGCACTGCGCGCAGTAGAAGTGATTGAGCACTTCCCAGTTGCCCAGGTGGCTGGTAATGCCGACCACGCCCTTGCCGGACGCCAGCGCGGCCTGCAACACCTCCAGCCCCTCGACCTCCTTGACCAGGTTGATGGATTTCTGCGCTGGCCAGATCCAGGCGCAGGCGCTCTCGGTAAAGCTCTTGCCGATCCCGCGCAGACTTTCGCGCAGCAATTTCTCCTGCTCATCCTCGCTCAGCTCGGGAAAGCACTTGCTCAGGTTGATCCGCGCGACTTCACGCGAACGGTTGGGCAGTTTGTACATCAACCAGCCGATGAAATCGCCGAGCCGCTGCACCGCGCCCCACGGCAACAACGCGAGCAGCCGAAGACATCCAACCGCAACGGCACCTTTGAGCTTTTCCAACAGGAGAACTCCCCGACAATCAAACGCCTAGTGTAACTGCTTCGATGCGGGCGCTGGTCACCGGCCGCTGCCCAGAATCGCGTAGCGATCACAGTCTCGGGTGTGGTCCATGACCATCCCGGCGGCCTGCATGTAGGCGTAACAAATGGTCGGCCCGACGAAGCTGAAGCCGGCCTTCTTCAGGGCCTTGCTCATGGCGACGGCCTCCTCGCTCACCGCCGGTACCTGTTCGCGGTGCTCGAAGCCGTTGATCCGCGGCGAACCACCGACGAAGCTCCACAGCCAACCGGACGGGTCTTCCAGCTCCAGCCAACGCCGGGCATTGGTGCGCGCCGCTTCGAGCTTGCGTCGGTTGCGGATGATTCCGGGATCCTGCATCAGGACCTCGATCTGCGCGTCGGTCATGAGTGCCACCTGCGCCGGATCGAAGCCGAACAGCACCTGGCGGTAGCGCTCGCGCTTCTTCAGTACGGTGATCCAGGACAACCCCGCCTGGAAGGCTTCGAGCAGCAGCAGTTCGAACAACCGCTGGGGGTCGCGTTGAGGCACGCCCCATTCGTTGTCGTGGTAGTGCTGGTAGAGGGGGTCGTCAGTACACCAGGCGCAGCGCGGCATGGAATTTCTCGGGCAGAAAGGCTGGTTGGGCGACAGCGGCGGGCTCGATCCGCACGGCGGTACGCCGGTGGATTCGGTTATACTCCGAGGCTTTCTGTCGAAGCCCAGCACAGGTGAAATTTTGACCCAGCCTACGCCTGCCGTGCGCACCTTCCAAGACCTGATCCTCGCCCTGCAAAGCTACTGGGCGGAACAGGGTTGCGTGGTCCTGCAGCCCTACGACATGGAGATGGGCGCCGGTACCTTCCACACCGCCACCTTCCTGCGTGCAATCGGTCCGGAAACCTGGAACGCCGCCTACGTCCAGCCTTCGCGCCGTCCGGCGGATGGCCGCTACGGCGAGAACCCCAATCGCCTGCAGCACTACTATCAATTCCAGGTGGTGCTCAAGCCCAACCCGGAGAACATCCAGGACCTCTACCTGGGTTCGCTGCGCCGCATCGGCGTCGACACCTCGGTACACGACGTGCGTTTCGTCGAGGACAATTGGGAGTCGCCGACCCTGGGCGCCTGGGGCCTGGGCTGGGAAGTCTGGCTCAACGGCATGGAAGTCACCCAGTTCACCTATTTCCAACAGGTCGGCGGCCTTGAGTGCTATCCGGTCACCGGCGAAATCACCTACGGCCTGGAACGCCTGGCGATGTACCTGCAGGGTGTCGACTCGGTCTATGACCTGATCTGGACCGACGGCCCGTTCGGCACCGTCACCTACGGCGACGTCTTCCACCAGAACGAGGTGGAACAGTCCACCTACAACTTCGAGCACGCCAACGTGCCGAAGCTGTTCGAACTCTTCGACTTCTACGAAAGCGAGGCCAACCGGCTGATCGAGCTGGAGCTACCCCTGCCGACCTACGAAATGGTCCTCAAGGCCTCGCACACCTTCAACCTGCTCGATGCGCGTCGCGCCATCTCGGTAACCGAGCGCCAGCGCTACATCCTGCGCGTGCGCGCCCTCGCCCGCTCCGTGGCGCAAAGTTACCTGCAGGCACGTGGCAAGCTCGGCTTCCCGATGGCCACTGCACAGCTGCGCGATGAAGTACTGGCCAAGCTGAAGGAGGCCGAATGATGAACGCTCAGGATTTCCTGGTCGAACTGGGTACCGAAGAGCTGCCTCCCAAGGCGCTGAAGAAACTCGCCGACGCCTTTCTCGCCGGCATCGAAAGCGGCCTGCGCGACGCCGGGCTGAACCATGCCGGCGCCCGCGCCTATGCCGCGCCGCGCCGTCTTGCGGTCGTCGTCGAGCAGCTCGCCACCGAGCAGCCCGATCGCAGCGTCAACCTCGACGGCCCGCCGCTGCAGGCGGCCTTCGATGCCGAAGGCAAGCCGACCCAGGCCGCGCTGGGCTTTGCCCGCAAGTGCGGCGTCGATCTCTCGGAAGTCGACACCAGCGGCCCGAAGCTGCGTTTCAGCCGCAGCATTCCCGGCCAGCCCGCCCGTGACCTGCTGCCCGGCATCGTCGAGCAGTCCCTCAGCGCCCTGCCGATTCCCAAGCGCATGCGCTGGGCGGCACGCAAGGACGAGTTCGTCCGCCCGACCCAGTGGCTGGTGATGCTGCTCGGCGATCAGGTCGTACCCTGCGAGATCCTGGCGCAGAACGCCGGTAGAGAATCGCGCGGCCATCGCTTCCATCACCCGGAAGCGGTGCGCATCTCGCGCCCGTCGAGCTACCTCGACGAGCTGCGCAGCGCCCATGTGATCGCCGATTTTGCCGAACGCCGGCAGCTGATCGGCAAGCGGGTCGCCGAACTCGCCGCCGAGCACCAGGGCCGCGCCATCGTTCCCAGCGAGCTGCTCGATGAAGTCACCGCACTGGTCGAATGGCCGGTTCCGCTGGTGTGTTCGTTCGAGGAGCGCTTCCTCGCCGTGCCCCAGGAGGCCCTGATCTCCACGATGCAGGACAACCAGAAGTACTTCTGCCTGCTCGACGCCGACGGCAAGCTGCTGCCGCGCTTCATCACCGTGGCCAACATCGAGAGCCTCGACCCCAAGCAGATCGTCGCTGGCAATGAGAAGGTCGTGCGCCCGCGCCTGACCGACGCCGAGTTCTTCTTCAAGCAGGACAAGAAGCAGCCGCTCGAGCGCTTCAACGAGCGCCTGGCCAAGGTGGTGTTCCAGGCCCAGCTCGGCTCGGTGTTCGACAAGGCCGAGCGCGTTTCCCGCCTCGCCGCCTTCATCGCCGAACGCATCGGTGGCGATCGCCAGCGGGCGGCGCGTGCCGGCCTGCTGTCCAAGTGCGACCTGGCCACCGAGATGGTCGGCGAATTCCCCGAGATGCAGGGCGTCGCCGGCTACTACTACGCGCTCAACGACAACGAGCCCGAAGACGTCGCCCTGGCGCTGAACGAACAGTACATGCCGCGCGGTGCCGGCGCCGAGCTGCCGAGCACCCTCACTGGTGCTGCCGTGGCGGTCGCCGACAAGCTCGACACCCTGGTCGGCATCTTCGGCATCGGCATGCTGCCCACCGGCAGCAAGGACCCCTATGCGCTGCGCCGCGCCGCCCTCGGCGTGCTGCGTATCCTCATCGAAAAGGATCTCGATCTGGACTTGGTCCAGGCGGTGCACTTCTCCATCGGCCAGTTCGGCGACAAGGTCAACAGCGCCGGACTGGCTGACCAGGTACTGGAATTCATCTTCGATCGCCTGCGTGCGCGCTACGAGGACGAAGGCATCGACGTGTCGTCCTACCTGGCGGTACGTGCCGTACAGCCGGGCTCGGCCTTGGACTTCGACCAGCGCGTACAGGCGGTCCAGGCCTTCCGTCGGTTGCCCGAAGCCGAAGCGCTCGCCGCGGTGAACAAACGTGTCTCCAACCTGCTGAGCAAGTTCGAGAGCAAATTGCCCGAAGCGGTGGAACCCCGTTATTTCGACAACGCGACCGAGTTTTCGCTGTACTCGGCCATCCAGCAGGCTGAACACGCCGTCCTGCCGATGGGCGCCGAGCGGCGGTACCGCGAAGCCCTGGAGCGTCTGGCGCTGTTGCGCGAGCCGGTCGATGCGTTCTTCGAGGCGGTACTGGTCAACGCCGAAGATGCTTCGGTGCGTGCCAACCGCTATGCGCTGCTGGCCCGACTCAGAGGACTGTTCCTTGGCGTCGCCGATATCTCCGCGCTGGGTTAGAACCTTGAAGCTGATCGTTCTCGACCGCGACGGGGTGATCAACCAGGACTCCGACAACTTCGTCAAAACGACGGAGGAATGGATACCCATCCCCGGTTCGCTGGAAGCCATCGGTCGACTGTGCCAAGCCGGCTGGACGGTCGCCGTGGCGACCAACCAGTCGGGGTTGGCGCGTGGCCTGTTCGATGCCTCGGTTCTCAGCGACATGCATTTCAAGATGCAGTGCCTGGCGATGGATCATGGCGGTCGCATCGACCTGATCGTACATTGCCCCCATGGCCCGGACGACGGCTGCGACTGCCGCAAGCCGCAGCCGGGGTTGTTCCGGCGCATCGCCGATCACTTCAAGCTGCCCGACCTGTCGGGCGTACCGGTGGTGGGCGACAGCCATCGCGACCTGCACGCCGGTATGCTGCTGGGCGGAGTGCCCTGTCTGGTGAAGACCGGCAAGGGTCAACGCACGCTACAGAACCCCCTGCCTCCTGGCACCCAGGTATTCGACGACCTTTCCGCCGTTGCGGACCATCTACTCGGGAAGACGCGATGAGCTTCGTGCAGTCTCTTCGTACCGGCGTGTTCTACTTCCTGCTCGCCTTCAGCGCCTTTGCCTGGTGCCTGGTCAGCATGGTTTGTGCGCCCTTCATGCCCTTCAGGGCTCGTTATCGCTTCGTGGTACAGGCCTGGTGCCGCAGCGCCGTCTGGTTGGCCAAGGTGGTCGTCGGCATCCGCTACGAAGTCAGCGGCCAGGAGAATATCCCGGCGCAGCCGTGCGTGATCCTGGCCAAGCACCAGAGCACCTGGGAGACCTTCTTCCTCTCGGCGTACTTCGAACCGCTGAGCCAGGTCCTCAAGCGCGAGCTGTTGTTCGTGCCGTTCTTCGGCTGGGCCATTGCGTTGCTCAAGCCGATCGCCATCGACCGCGACAATCCCAAGGCCGCTCTCCGGCAGCTGGCCAAACAAGGCGACGAGCGCCTCAAGCAGGGTGTGTGGGTGCTGATCTTCCCGGAAGGCACCCGGGTGCCGGTAGGCCAGACGGGCAAGTTCTCCCGTGGTGGAGCGGCGCTGGCCGCCAATGCCGGCTTGCCGGTCCTGCCAATCGCGCATAACGCCGGTTCGTTCTGGCCGAAGGCTGGCTGGGCCAAGCACCCTGGCACCATTCAGGTGGTGATCGGTCCTGCGCTACATACCGAAGGCGAAGGGCCACGCGCGATCGCAGCGCTCAACCAACGCGCCGAAGACTGGATCAACCAGCAAGTCGCCCAGCTCGAAGGCGTTTCGTCCGAAGCCATCGCTAGCGTCTGACGAACTCGGACCAATAAAAAGGGGCAGACTCACGTCTGCCCCTTTTTTGTTTCCGTAGCCTTTATACCGAGCTGCGAATCAAGTGATCGAAGGCACCCAGCGAGGCCTTGGCGCCCTCGCCCACCGCGATCACGATCTGCTTGTACGGCACGGTGGTGACGTCGCCCGCCGCGAAGATGCCCGGCAGCGAGGTCTGGCCACGGGCATCGACCACGATCTCGCCACGCGGCGACAGCTCGACGGTGCCCTTGAGCCAGTCGGTGTTGGGTACCAGGCCGATCTGCACGAAGATGCCTTCGAGCTCGAGCGAATGGAATTCGCTGGAGTTGCGGTCCTTGTAGATCAGGCCGGTGACCTTCTGGCCGTCGCCCTTCACTTCGCTGGTCAGGGCGCTGGTGA
>NZ_JAAMRF010000011.1 GCF_013522725.1 Stutzerimonas azotifigens | reverse complement strand
CCGAACTCAGTAGTGAAACGACGCATCGCCGATGGTAGTGTGGGGTTTCCCCATGTGAGAGTAGGTCATCGTCAAGCTTCTATCCCAAACCCCCAATCCGAGCAATCGGGTTGGGGGTTTGTCTTTGCGCGCGATAAGCCTTTCTAGGCACTGATGACGCGGATCGCTATCATTTGTGCCTGGCGAGAGGGTCGACATTGAGCAAGTTATTGGCACTACTGCAGGATGGGCGCTTCCACTCCGGGCAGGCACTTGGCGAGGCGCTTGGCATCAGTCGCAGTTCTGTCTGGAAGCAGTTGCAGCGGATCGAAAAAGAATTCGATTTGCGCATCCATAAGGTCCAGGGGCGCGGTTATCGGCTGATCGATCCATTCGTTCCATACGATCGTGAGCGCCTAGCCTCCACCCTCAAGGATATCGGCTGGACGTTGCATCTGCATGATGTGGTGGACTCCACCAACAGCGAAGCACTTCGGCTTCTCGGACAAGGGATAGAGGCGCCCTTCGTCGTGCTTTCCGAGCGGCAAACCGGTGGAAGAGGGCGGCGCGGGCGAGCCTGGATCAGCCCGGCCGGGCAGAATCTCTATTACAGTCTGGGTATCACGATACATAACGGACCTCATCAATTGGCCGGTATGAGTCTGGTGATCGGCTTAGCGGTGCGTGATGCATTGCATCGGCTTGGTGTGCCGGATGTCGGTTTGAAATGGCCGAACGACGTGTACGCGAGCGGTCGCAAGATTGCGGGGATTCTTCTGGAGCTTACCGGAGACCCGGCCGGTGAGTGCCATGTCGTCATCGGTATAGGGATCAATTGCAATATGAGTGCGGCCAATTCGGCTATCGATCAGCCCTGGACCTCGCTCAGAAATGAACTGGGTAAGGGGATTGATCGCAATCAACTGCTCCTGGTGTTGAGCGAATCGCTTCGCGGATATCTGCATCGGCACGAGGTTGAGGGGTTTGCAAGCTTGAGGCTCGAGTGGGAGGCGAACCATATATGGCATGGTCTTGTTGCCAGCCTGAGTGCGGGAGATCGCGAGATAGTGGGCGAGATCCTTGGCGTGGATGCCGATGGCTGCCTACGACTCTTGGTCGACGGGAGTGAGCGTACCTTTAGCGGCGGTGAACTGCGCCTGAGGCTTCGGGATGATTCTTGAGCTGGACTGTGGCAATAGTTATATAAAGTGGCGCCTTGTGCCGCCAATTGCCGCCCTTGCCCCGATAGACGGCCGCGCAGTTGATATCGGCCAGCTGCTCGATCAGGTCGATACAAGCGCAAAGTGCGGGTTAGAAAAATGTAGGTTGGTCAGTGTCCGGTCCGATAGTGAAACGGATGCGATAGCGCTGCGTGTTTCCTCCGAGCTAGGGGTGGAGGTGCTGCGGGCGATGCCCGCAACCACTCTGGGTGGTGTAACCAACGGTTATCTTGAGCCGGAGCGGCTGGGTCTTGATCGCTGGCTCGCAATGGTCGCAGCTTTCAGCCTGAGGCGTCGCGCCTGCCTGGTATTCGATCTGGGGACTGCCATTACGGTTGATCTGATCGCGATTGACGGGCGACATCTGGGCGGGTTCATTACTCCCGGGATTCCCTTGATGCGAGATCAGCTATTTGGCCACACCCGGCGTATTCGATATGAGGGGCCGGCAGAAAGCGTGCTTAGTGACGTATCCCCGGGCCGTTCCACGGCCCAGGCGGTCGAGGCGGGATGTCTGTTAATGGTGCGCAGCTATATCGGTGCTCAATTGGATGAGGCTTCGGCACGCTTGGGTAATGCCTTTGATGTATACGCTACTGGCGGAGATGCGGCATTGGTTTCGGATCTCCCTGGAGTAACCTGCATACCCGACCTGGTGTTTCGCGGCTTGGCAATCGCTTGTCCTTGATGAGGTTACGATGCGTTGGCTTTTCCTGTTGTTGCTTGTCCTGAATCTGTTTTTCTTTGTCTGGCATCAGCAGCAGGCGCCTGCGAGGGTCAAGGAGGTCGCCTCGACTGAGGCCTATCGGTCTCAGCAGCAGGCCATCAGGCTGCTGAGTGAGGCGCCTGCGCCAGCGCGTCGAGAGGTGCCGGCTGCCGAAGTGCCGGCGCAAGAGCGCAATGTCTGCCTGTTTCTTGGTGGGTTTGATCAAGAGGCCTCTGCTCTGGTCGTGGAGCAGCGTTTACTGAGTCTCGATATTCAGTCGAATGTGCAATCCGTTGATGCCGCGGCGGGTGTCGATTATTGGGTGTATCTGCCGCCTTTATCGTCCAGGCAGGCGTCCCTGCGCCAACTCAGAGAGCTGCAGTCGCGAAATATCGACAGCTACATCATTACGGTCGGCGATCTCGCCAATGGAATATCGCTCGGTATTTTTTCGCGGCGCGATTCGGCCGAGGGCGTAATCAGCCGTTTGCGCGAGGTCGATTACGAGCCTCAGATAAGAGAACTTCCGCGGGTTCATCGGAAATATTGGGTGCGTGTCGCTGCCCAAAGTAGGCACTTGGTCGATGACGGCCTGCTTGCCAATTTGACCCGAGACATGACGACACTGCAGCATCGTCAAATGCCCTGCGAAAGCGTTGCAACCTCGGAATAGTTTGCATAGAATGGCGCCCGCTTTGCGGTGTCATGATTTTTGATGAGCCTGCAGAGTGCTGTCGTTAAAAGCTAACCTCAAGTTTTTACTGAGAAAAAGCTTGACAGCTAGGTGGCTGGCAATGAAAATGCCGCCTCCTTTTGGAGGGGTTCCCGAGCGGCCAAAGGGATCAGACTGTAAATCTGACGTCATCGACTTCGAAGGTTCGAATCCTTCCCCCTCCACCAGATTAAAGCGTGAGCTTCAGCCTCCGCGGGTATAGTTCAGTGGTAGAACCTCAGCCTTCCAAGCTGATGATGCGGGTTCGATTCCCGCTACCCGCTCCAGGTTCGATGTTATGCGAAGGCTTCGCTCATGTAGCTCAGCTGGTAGAGCACACCCTTGGTAAGGGTGAGGTCAGCGGTTCGATTCCGCTCATGAGCTCCAAACTACAAAGGCAGATATCTTGATATCTGCCTTTGTTTTAATGGTGGCGTGACTAGCTCAATTCAACGATGGGAGACGGTCTCGATGGCTAAAGAAAAATTCGAACGTAACAAACCGCACGTGAACGTCGGCACCATTGGTCACGTTGACCATGGCAAGACCACGCTGACCGCTGCGCTGACCAAGGTTTGTGCTGAGACGTGGGGCGGTTCTGCTCGCGATTTCTCGCAGATCGACAACGCGCCGGAAGAGAAGGCTCGCGGTATCACCATCAACACCTCCCACGTTGAATACGATTCCGCCATCCGTCACTACGCGCACGTAGACTGCCCGGGTCACGCTGACTATGTGAAGAACATGATCACTGGTGCTGCCCAGATGGACGGCGCGATCCTGGTGTGCTCGGCCGCTGACGGCCCGATGCCGCAGACTCGCGAACACATCCTGCTGTCGCGTCAGGTAGGCGTTCCTTACATCGTCGTGTTCCTGAACAAGGCCGACATGGTTGACGACGCCGAGCTGCTGGAACTGGTCGAGATGGAAGTGCGTGACCTGCTTTCCACCTACGACTTCCCGGGCGACGACACCCCGATCGTTATCGGTTCGGCGCTGATGGCGCTCGAAGGCAAAGATGACAACGAGATTGGTGTTTCCGCTGTGCGCAAGCTGGTAGAAACCCTGGACTCGTACATCCCTGAGCCGGTGCGTGCTGTTGATCAGCCGTTCCTGATGCCGATCGAAGACGTGTTCTCGATCTCCGGTCGCGGCACCGTGGTAACCGGTCGCGTCGAGCGCGGCATCGTCAAGGTTCAGGAAGAAGTCGAAATCGTTGGTATCCGTGCCACGACCAAGACCACCTGCACCGGTGTCGAAATGTTCCGCAAGCTGCTCGACGAAGGTCGTGCCGGTGAGAACGTCGGTATCCTGCTGCGCGGCACCAAGCGTGAAGATGTCGAGCGTGGCCAGGTTCTGGCCAAGCCGGGCACCATCAAGCCGCACACCAAGTTCGAAGCTGAAGTGTACGTGCTGAGCAAGGAAGAAGGCGGTCGTCACACTCCGTTCTTCAAAGGCTACCGTCCGCAGTTCTACTTCCGTACCACTGACGTGACCGGTAACTGCGAACTGCCGGAAGGCGTCGAGATGGTAATGCCGGGCGACAACGTGAAAATGGTTGTCACCCTGATCGCTCCGATCGCCATGGAAGACGGTCTGCGCTTCGCGATTCGCGAAGGTGGCCGTACCGTTGGTGCCGGCGTGGTTGCCAAGATCTTCGAGTAATCGATTGATCTGATCTGTTCAGGCCGGCATAATGGTCGGCCTGACTCTTTATAGGCCAGTAGCTCAATTGGCAGAGCGGCGGTCTCCAAAACCGCAGGTTGGGGGTTCGATTCCCTCCTGGCCTGCCATTTTCAATATCGAAACTGGCAGTCTTTACAGGGTTCTCGCAGATGAATATCAAGGCAGAAGTCACGGGCTCGCGCTTCGATCTGGTGAAGTGGCTGGTTGTGGCTGCTTTGGTAGTCGTCGCTGTCGTGGGTAATCAGTATTACTCGGCTGAGCCGATCCTCTACAGGGTTATGGCGCTGCTGGTTATTGCAGTGATTGCTGCGCTGATTGCTCTGCAGACCGCAAAAGGGCGTTCGTTCTTCGCGTTGGCGAAGGAGGCGCGTGTCGAGATCCGTAAGGTCGTTTGGCCGACCCGCCAGGAAACTACGCAGACCACGCTCATCGTCGTGGCTGTCGTGCTGGTGATGGCGCTGCTGTTGTGGGGGCTAGATACCCTGCTCGGTTGGCTGGTTTCTATGGTTGTAGGTTAAGGGTGACTCGTGGCTAAGCGCTGGTATGTCGTGCATGCTTACTCGGGTTACGAGAAGCATGTGATGCGTTCATTGATTGAGCGCGTCAAGCTTGCCGGAATGGAAGAAGAGTTCGGCGAGATCCTCGTTCCCACTGAAGAAGTGGTCGAGATGCGTAACGGTCAGAAGCGCAAGAGTGAGCGCAAGTTCTTTCCGGGTTACGTGCTTGTGCAGATGGATATGAACGAGGGCACTTGGCACTTGGTCAAGGATACGCCTCGTGTTATGGGCTTTATCGGGGGTACGGCCGACAAGCCTGCTCCGATTACCGATAAAGAGGCCGAGGCGATTTTGCGCCGGGTTGCCGATAGCGGTGATAAGCCCAAGCCCAAGACACTGTTCGAGCCGGGCGAGGTCGTGCGGGTTACCGACGGTCCGTTCGCTGACTTCAATGGTGTCGTCGAAGAGGTCAATTACGAGAAGAGCCGGATTCAAGTGGCCGTGCTCATTTTCGGTCGTTCAACTCCGGTTGAATTGGAGTTCAGCCAGGTCGAAAAGGCCTAGTTGGGAAGGCATCCCACACCCCGCAGCTGTTTGCTGCGGGGTTTTGTTGTCGCTGGGATAAATAGATAAAGCTGGGGAGCCGAAAGGCGCTATCACCCATAACGGAGTAGCTATGGCTAAGAAGATTCAAGCTTATATCAAGCTTCAGGTTAAGGCCGGTCAGGCCAATCCGTCGCCGCCTGTTGGTCCTGCGCTGGGTCAGCACGGCGTGAACATCATGGAGTTCTGCAAGGCGTTCAACGCTCGTACCCAGGGCCAAGAGCCTGGTCTGCCGACTCCCGTGATCATCACTGTATACAGTGATCGTAGCTTCACGTTCGAGACCAAGAGCACGCCTGCTGCCGTTCTGCTGAAGAAAGCAGCCGGCATCACCAGTGGTTCTGCTCGCCCCAACACCCAGAAGGTTGGCACCGTCACTCGCGCTCAGCTCGAAGAGATCGCGAAGACCAAGAATGCTGATCTTACCGCTGCTGATCTCGAGGCTGCCGTGCGTACCATCGCCGGCTCCGCGCGCAGCATGGGCCTGAACGTGGAGGGTGTGTAATGGCTAAGTTGACCAAGCGCCAAAAGGCGATTGCCGAGAAAGTAGAAGCCGGCAAGCAGTATGGCTTCGAAGAAGCCGCCACGTTGTTGGCACAGATCTCTGCAGTAAAGTTCACTGAGTCCTTCGATATCGCTATCAACCTTGGTGTTGATCCGCGTAAATCCGACCAGGTCGTTCGTGGTGCTACAGTTCTGCCGAACGGTACTGGCAAGTCCGTACGTGTCGCCGTGTTCACTCAGGGCCCTGCTGCCGAGGCCGCTCTGGCCGCTGGCGCAGATCGCGTCGGGATGGACGAGCTGGCTGCCGAAATGAAAGGTGGCGATCTGAACTATGACGTCGTGATCGCTTCTCCGGATGCGATGCGTGTCGTCGGTCAGCTGGGTCAGATTCTTGGTCCGCGCGGTTTGATGCCGAACCCGAAGGTCGGCACCGTAACGCCAGACGTTGCCACTGCAGTGAAAAATGCCAAGGCTGGTCAGGTGCGTTTCCGGACCGACAAGAACGGCATCATCCACACCTCCGTTGGCAAGGTCGGCTTTGAGGCCGGTCAGCTCAAGCAGAACGTCGAAGCCTTGCTGTCGGACCTCAAGCGTCTGAAGCCGTCGACTTCCAAGGGTATCTACGTCAAGCGCGTAACCCTGAGCACCACGATGGGTCCTGGTCTGGTCATCGATCAGGCGTCCCTCGAGGCGTAAGGAATAAAGGCCTGCTTCGGCAGGCCAGCTAGTTTGGGGTCCCTGCCTGGCGGGGGCTATCCAAGACCGTAGGCGGCGCAAGCCTTAAACCCGGGGAGCGATCTTCGACAGCCTACGCAGAGGTGCTCCCGATTCTTACCGAATCAGACACCAATAACCGTCCGGTTTCGGCCGGATGTACCGGTAACATCCAGGAGTAAATCCCGTGGCAATCAAACTCGAAGACAAGAAGGCCATCGTCGCTGAAGTCAACGAGGCTGCCAAGTCTGCCCTGTCCGCTGTCGTGGCTGATGCCCGTGGCGTGACCGTAGGGGCCATGACCGGACTCCGTAAAGAGGCCCGCGAGGCTGGTGTGTATGTACGTGTCGTACGTAACACCCTGCTGCGCCGCGCCGTTGAGGGCACTCAGTTCGATGTCCTCAACGATGCGTTCAAAGGCCCGACCCTGATTGCGTTTTCCAATGAACATCCGGGCGCTGCTGCTCGTATCTTCAAGGAATTCTCCAAGGGTCAGGACAAGTTCGAGATCAAGGCCGCTGCGTTCGAAGGTCAGCTCATTGCAGCCAACCAGATCGACGTGCTGGCAACTCTGCCGACTTACGACGAAGCCGTATCTCAGCTGATGAGCGTGATTCAGGGCGCTACCAGCAAGCTGGCTCGTACTCTGGCAGCCGTTCGCGACCAGAAAGAGGCCGCTGCCGCCTAAGGCGCAGTACCGCTTTTCACTTTTTGATTTTTGATGGCCGCAGGCCGTCCCTACCTTACAGGAACTAGAGTCATGGCTCTGACCAACGAAGATATCATCAACGCCGTATCCGAAATGTCCGTCATGCAGATCGTTGAACTGATCAAGGCGATGGAAGAGAAGTTTGGCGTTACCGCCGCTGCTGCCGCTGCTGCTGGCCCTGCCGCTGCCGCTGCCGTAGTTGAAGAGCAGACCGAATTCACCGTCGTGCTGGCTGAAGCTGGCGAGAAGAAGGTGAACGTGATCAAGGCCGTTCGCGAGCTGACCGGTCTGGGTCTGAAGGAAGCCAAGGCAGTTGTTGACGGCGCCCCAGGCGTGGTCAAAGAAGGCGTATCCAAGGACGAGGCCGAAGCAGCCAAGAAAGCCCTGGAAGAAGCAGGCGCCAAAGTCGAGCTCAAGTAAGCGACGACCTTGCGTCTACAGCCTAAGCGACTCGCATAAGGCTGATGGCTGGTGGCTTTTGCCACCGGCCTTTTTCCGTTATAGGCAGCCTGTCGGTATGTCTGATGGCGGAGCAAGCACCCACTGGGTGCCGCGGATCACTGGATTCGCACGATTTTCTGGCCACTCCCGCCGGGGGAGGCCAAACAAGCAGGTGACCAAGCTGGGGAACGCTGATGGCTTACTCATACACTGAGAAAAAACGTATCCGCAAGGACTTTAGCAAGTTACCGCACGTGATGGATGTGCCGTATCTTTTGGCCATCCAGCTGGATTCGTATCGCGAATTCCTGCAGGCGGGAGCGACCAAAGATCAGTTCCGCGACGTCGGCTTGCATGCGGCCTTCAAATCCGTTTTCCCGATTATTAGCTATTCCGGCAATGCAGCGCTGGAATACGTCGGCTATCGTCTCGGCGATCCGGCATTCGATGTCAAGGAATGCGTGCTGCGCGGCGTGACCTTCGCGGTTCCGCTGCGGGTGAAAGTGCGTCTGATCATTTTCGACAAAGAATCGTCGAACAAAGCGATCAAGGACATCAAGGAGCAGGAAGTCTACATGGGGGAAATCCCCCTGATGACAGAGAACGGTACCTTCATCATCAACGGTACCGAGCGGGTCATCGTTTCCCAGCTGCACCGTTCGCCTGGCGTGTTCTTCGACCACGACCGTGGCAAGACCCACAGCTCGGGCAAGCTGCTGTATTCCGCGCGTATCATTCCTTACCGCGGTTCGTGGCTGGACTTCGAATTCGATCCGAAGGACGCCGTCTTCGTTCGTATCGACCGTCGCCGCAAACTCCCCGCGTCGGTATTGTTGCGCGCGCTTGGCTATGCAACCGAGGAAATCCTCGACGCCTTCTATGACACCAACGTCTTCCATGTGAAGGGTGAGTCCCTGTCGCTTGAGCTGGTACCCCAGCGCCTGCGCGGTGAGATTGCGACCTTCGACATCAAGGACGAAAACGGCAAGGTCATCGTCGAGCAGGGCCGCCGCATCACTGCCCGTCACATCAATCAGCTCGACAAGTCCGGCATCAAAGAGCTGGAAATGCCGATGGACTATGTGCTCGGTCGCACCACCGCGAAGGCGATCGTGCACCCGGCTACCGGCGAAATCATCGCCGAGTGCAACACCGAGCTGACTGTCGAAGTGCTGGCCAAGATCGTCAAGGCCCAGGTTGTACGCTTCGAGACGCTGTACACCAACGACATCGACTGCGGTCCGTTCATCTCCGACACGCTGAAGATCGACTCGACTGCCAATCAGCTGGAAGCGCTGGTCGAGATCTATCGCATGATGCGTCCCGGCGAGCCGCCAACCAAGGACGCCGCTGAAACGCTGTTCAACAACCTGTTCTTCAGCGCCGAGCGTTACGACCTGTCTGCCGTCGGCCGGATGAAGTTCAACCGCCGTATCGGGCGCAGCGAAATCGAAGGCCCAGGCGTGCTGTCGCGCGAAGACATCGTCGCGGTCCTCAAGACCCTCGTCGATATCCGTAACGGCAAGGGCGTTGTGGACGACATCGACCACCTCGGCAACCGCCGCGTACGCTGTGTTGGCGAGATGGCCGAAAACCAGTTCCGCGTAGGTCTGGTTCGCGTCGAGCGCGCGGTCAAGGAACGCCTGTCGATGGCCGAAAGCGAAGGCCTGATGCCGCAGGATCTGATCAACGCCAAGCCGGTAGCGGCGGCGGTGAAGGAGTTCTTCGGTTCCAGCCAGCTCTCGCAGTTCATGGACCAGAACAACCCGCTTTCGGAGATCACCCACAAGCGCCGCGTCTCTGCACTCGGCCCGGGCGGTCTGACTCGTGAGCGCGCAGGCTTCGAAGTGCGCGACGTACACCCGACCCACTACGGTCGCGTGTGTCCGATCGAAACGCCTGAAGGTCCGAACATCGGTCTGATCAACTCGCTGGCCGCCTACGCTCGCACCAACCAGTACGGCTTCCTCGAGAGCCCGTACCGTGTGGTCAAGGATGGTGAAGTCACCGACGACATCGTGTTCCTGTCCGCGATCGAAGAAGCCGACCATGTGATCGCCCAGGCCAGCGCCAAGCTCGAAGGCCGCAAACTGGTCGACGAGCTGGTGGCCGTGCGTCATCAGAACGAATTCACCGTCAAGGCGCCGGAAGACGTCACGCTGATGGACGTATCGCCCAAGCAGGTCGTGTCCGTTGCCGCTTCGTTGATTCCGTTCCTCGAGCACGACGACGCCAACCGCGCCCTGATGGGTTCGAACATGCAGCGTCAGGCCGTACCGACCCTGCGTTCGGACAAGCCGCTGGTGGGTACCGGTATGGAGCGCAACGTTGCGCGCGACTCCGGTGTTTGCGTCGTGGCCCGTCGTGGCGGCGTCATCGACTCGGTCGATGCCAGCCGTATCGTGGTGCGCGTCAATGATGCGGAAGTCGAGACCGGTGAGGCGGGTGTCGACATCTATAACCTCACCAAGTACACCCGCTCCAACCAGAACACCTGCATCAATCAGCGTCCGCTGGTGAACAAGGGTGACGTGGTGGCGCGCGGTGACATCATGGCCGATGGTCCGTCCACTGACATGGGCGAGCTTGCGCTCGGGCAGAACATGCGCGTCGCGTTCATGCCCTGGAACGGTTACAACTTCGAAGACTCCATCCTGCTGTCGGAGCGTGTGGTTCAGGAGGATCGCTTCACCACGATCCATATCCAGGAACTGACCTGCGTTTCGCGCGACACGAAGCTTGGCCCAGAGGAAATCACTGCGGATATCCCCAACGTGGGCGAAGCCGCGCTGAACAAGCTGGACGAGGCGGGCATCGTGTACGTGGGTGCTGAAGTCGGCGCCGGCGACATTCTGGTTGGCAAGGTCACGCCGAAAGGTGAAACCCAGCTGACCCCCGAAGAGAAACTGCTGCGGGCGATCTTCGGCGAGAAGGCCAGCGACGTGAAGGATACGTCCCTGCGCGTTCCGACCGGCACCAAAGGCACGGTCATCGACGTCCAGGTCTTCACCCGTGACGGCGTGGAGCGTGATACCCGCGCGCTGGCGATCGAGAAAATGCAGCTCGACGAGATCCGCAAGGACCTCAACGAGGAGTTCCGTATCGTTGAAGGCGCGACCTTCGAGCGTCTGCGTTCGGCTCTGGTCGGCGCGACGGCTGAAGGTGGTGCAGGCCTGAAAAAGGGTACCGTCATCACCGACGAGTTCCTCGATGGCCTCGAGCATGGTCAGTGGTTCAAGCTGCGTATGGCTGAAGACCCGCTCAACGAGCAGTTGGAAAAGGCCCAGGCCTATCTGTCCGACCGCCGCCTGATGCTCGACGACAAGTTCGAAGACAAGAAGCGCAAACTGCAGCAGGGCGATGACCTGGCTCCAGGCGTGCTGAAGATCGTCAAGGTGTATCTGGCGATCAAGCGCCGCATTCAGCCGGGCGACAAGATGGCCGGTCGTCACGGTAACAAGGGTGTTGTCTCGGTGATCATGCCGGTCGAAGATATGCCTCATGACGCCAATGGCACGCCGGTCGACATCGTACTGAACCCGCTGGGCGTACCGTCGCGTATGAACGTCGGTCAGATCCTCGAAACCCACCTGGGCCTCGCGGCCAAGGGGCTGGGCGAGAAGATCAATCGCATGCTCGAAGAGCAGCGCAAGATCGCCGAGCTGCGCAAGTTCCTGCAGGAGATCTACAACGAGATCGGTGGTCGTCAGGAAAACCTCGACGAGTTCTCCGATAACGAGATCCTCGAGCTGGCGAAGAACCTCAAGGGCGGCGTGCCGATGGCTACCGCGGTGTTCGACGGTGCCAAGGAAACCGAGATCAAGGCCATGTTGAAGCTTGCCGATCTGCCCGAGAGCGGTCAGATGCGCTTGATCGACGGCCGTACCGGTAATCAGTTCGAGCGCCCGACCACCGTCGGCTACATGTACATGCTCAAGCTGAACCACCTGGTCGATGACAAGATGCACGCGCGTTCCACCGGTTCCTACAGCCTGGTTACCCAGCAGCCGTTGGGCGGCAAGGCGCAGTTCGGTGGCCAGCGTTTCGGGGAGATGGAGGTCTGGGCGCTGGAAGCCTATGGCGCGGCCTACACCCTGCAGGAAATGCTGACCGTGAAGTCGGACGACGTGAACGGCCGGACCAAGATGTACAAGAACATCGTGGACGGCGATCACCGCATGGAAGCCGGCATGCCGGAATCCTTCAACGTGCTGATCAAAGAGATCCGCTCGTTGGGTATCGACATCGAACTGGAAACCGAATAACACGCACCGCCTATGCGGCGCCCGGTCAGAAACCGGTCGCCGCAGGTCCGTGAGGAGGAAAGGCCTTGAAAGACTTGCTGAATCTGTTGAAAAACCAGGGTCAGGTTGAAGAGTTCGATGCGATCCGTATCGGTCTGGCTTCGCCGGAAATGATCCGTTCGTGGTCTTTTGGTGAAGTTAAAAAGCCCGAGACCATCAACTACCGTACCTTCAAGCCTGAGCGTGATGGTCTGTTCTGCGCCAAGATCTTTGGCCCGGTTAAGGACTACGAGTGCCTGTGCGGCAAGTACAAGCGCCTCAAGCATCGTGGCGTGATCTGTGAGAAGTGCGGCGTGGAAGTTGCGCTGGCCAAGGTGCGTCGTGAGCGCATGGCTCACATCGAGCTGGCATCGCCCGTCGCCCACATCTGGTTCCTGAAGTCGCTGCCAAGTCGTATCGGCCTGTTGCTGGACATGACCCTGCGCGACATCGAGCGCGTGCTCTATTTCGAGAGCTATGTCGTCATCGATCCGGGTATGACCACGCTGGAAAAAGGCCAGCTGCTCAACGATGAGCAGTACTTCGAAGCCCTCGAAGAGTTCGGCGACGACTTCGATGCCCGTATGGGTGCCGAGGCCGTTCGCGAGCTGCTGAATCAGATCGATCTGGAGCACGAAATTGGCCGCCTGCGCGAGGAAATCCCGCAGACCAATTCGGAAACCAAGATCAAGAAGCTTTCCAAGCGACTGAAGCTGATGGAGGCCTTCTACGGTTCGGGCAACCTGCCGGAGTGGATGGTTCTGACCGTACTGCCAGTGCTGCCGCCGGATCTGCGTCCGCTGGTTCCGCTCGATGGCGGCCGCTTCGCGACCTCCGATCTGAACGATCTGTATCGCCGCGTGATCAACCGTAACAACCGCCTCAAGCGCCTGCTCGACCTGTCGGCGCCGGACATCATCGTGCGCAACGAAAAGCGCATGCTGCAGGAAGCGGTCGATGCGCTGCTGGACAACGGCCGTCGTGGCCGTGCCATCACCGGTTCGAACAAGCGCCCGCTCAAGTCCCTGGCCGACATGATCAAGGGTAAGCAGGGTCGTTTCCGTCAGAACCTGCTCGGCAAGCGCGTGGACTATTCCGGTCGTTCGGTTATCACCGTGGGCCCGACCCTGCGTCTGCACCAGTGCGGCCTGCCAAAGAAGATGGCGCTCGAGCTGTTCAAACCGTTCATCTTCGGCAAGCTGGAAATGCGTGGCATGGCGACCACCATCAAGGCTGCCAAGAAGATGGTCGAGCGCGAGCTGCCCGAGGTATGGGACGTGCTCGCAGAAGTCATCCGCGAACATCCCGTGCTGCTCAACCGGGCGCCGACGCTGCACCGTCTGGGTATCCAGGCGTTCGAGCCGGTCCTGATCGAAGGCAAGGCGATTCAGCTGCATCCGCTGGTCTGCGCCGCGTACAACGCCGACTTCGACGGTGACCAGATGGCCGTACACGTACCGCTGACGCTGGAAGCCCAGCTCGAAGCGCGTGCGCTGATGATGTCGACCAACAACATCCTGTCGCCCGCCAACGGCGAGCCGATCATCGTACCGTCGCAGGACGTGGTCCTGGGTCTGTACTACATGACCCGCGAAGCCATCAATGCCAAAGGCGAAGGTCGCGTATTTGCCGACCTGCAGGAAGTCGATCGCGTGTTCCGCGCCGGTGAAGCGGCACTGCACGCTCGGGTGAAGGTACGCATCAACGAGACCATCAAGGATCGTGACGGCAGCGTTACCCACAACACCCGTATCGTCGACACCACTGTTGGCCGTGCGCTGCTGTTCCAGGTCGTGCCGGCAGGCCTGTCGTTCGACGTGGTCAACCAGCCGATGAAGAAAAAGGCGATTTCCAAGCTGATCAACCAGTGCTACCGCACGGTTGGCCTGAAGGACACCGTCATCTTCGCCGACCAGCTGATGTACACCGGTTTCGCCTATTCGACGATCTCGGGCGTATCGATCGGCGTGAACGACTTCGTTATCCCTGACGAGAAGGCGCGCATCATCGACGCCGCCACCGAGGAAGTGAAGGAGATCGAAAGCCAGTACGCCTCCGGCCTGGTTACCCAGGGTGAGAAGTACAACAAGGTGATCGACCTCTGGTCGAAGGCCAACGACGAAGTGTCCAAGGCGATGATGTCGAACCTCTCCAAGGAGAAGGTCATCGATCGCGAGGGCAAGGAAGTCGATCAGGAGTCCTTCAACTCCATGTACATGATGGCCGACTCGGGTGCGCGGGGTTCTGCCGCCCAGATTCGCCAGCTCGCCGGTATGCGCGGTCTGATGGCCAAGCCGGATGGCTCGATCATCGAGACGCCGATCACCGCGAACTTCCGCGAAGGTCTGAACGTACTTCAGTACTTCATTTCGACTCACGGTGCACGGAAAGGTCTGGCGGATACCGCACTGAAGACCGCGAACTCCGGTTACCTGACGCGTCGCCTGGTCGACGTGGCGCAAGATCTGGTCGTGACCGAGGTCGATTGCGGCACCGAGCAGGGTCTGTTCATGACGCCGCACATCGAAGGCGGCGACGTGGTCGAGCCGCTGGGTGAGCGTGTTCTGGGTCGTGTGATCGCTCGTGACGTGCTCAAGCCCGGCACCGACGAGGTCATCGTGCCCGCCGGTACCCTGGTGGACGAGACCTGGGTGGATTTCATCGAACTCAATAGTATCGACGAAGTGGTCGTCCGCTCGCCGATCAGTTGCGAAACCCGTTACGGCATCTGCGCCAAGTGCTACGGGCGCGATCTGGCCCGCGGTCATCAGGTCAACATCGGCGAAGCGGTGGGTGTGATTGCCGCGCAGTCGATTGGTGAGCCGGGTACCCAGCTGACCATGCGTACGTTCCACATCGGTGGTGCGGCGAGCCGGACCTCAGCTGTCGACAATGTGCTGGTGAAGAATGGCGGTACCATCCGTCTGCATAACCTCAAGCACGTCGAACGTGCCGATGGTGCGCTGGTAGCGGTGTCGCGTTCCGGTGAGCTGGCGGTCGCGGACGACTTCGGCCGCGAGCGTGAGCGTTACAAACTGCCGTACGGTGCGGTGATTTCGATCAAGGAAGGCGACAAGGTCGAGGCCGGTACGGTCGTGGCCAAGTGGGATCCGCACACTCACCCGATCGTGACCGAAATGAAGGGTACCGTGACCTTCGTCGGCATGGAGGAGAACATCACCATCAAGCGCCAGACCGACGAGCTGACCGGTCTGACCAACATCGAGGTGATGGATCCGAAAGATCGTCCGGCTTCGGGCAAGGACATTCGCCCGGCCATCAAGATGGTCGACGCCAATGGCAAGGAGCTGCTGTTGCCCGGTACCGACGTGCCGGCCCAGTACTTCCTGCCCGCCAACGCACTGGTGGGTGTGGCTGACGGCGCCGAGATCAATGTGGGTGACGTTATCGCACGTATCCCGCAAGAGACCTCGAAGACCCGCGACATCACCGGTGGTCTGCCGCGCGTTGCCGACCTCTTCGAGGCGCGTCGTCCGAAAGAGCCGTCGATCCTGGCGGAAATCAGCGGCACCATTTCCTTCGGCAAGGAAACCAAGGGCAAGCGCCGCCTGGTGATCACGCCTACGGACGGTAGCGATCCGTACGAGGAGCTGATTCCGAAGTGGCGTCACCTGAACGTCTTCGAAGGTGAGCAGGTGAACAAGGGCGAGGTCATCTCGGACGGTCCGAGCAACCCGCACGACATCCTGCGTCTGCTGGGCGTCAGTGCGCTGGCCAAGTACATCGTCAACGAGATCCAGGACGTGTACCGCCTGCAGGGCGTCAAGATCAACGACAAGCACATCGAGACCATCCTGCGGCAGATGCTGCGCAAGGTCGAAGTGTCGGAAGTTGGCGATTCGAGCTTCATCAAGGGTGACCAGATGGAACTGACCCAGGTGCTCGAGGAAAACGAGCGTCTGAGCACCGAGGACCGCTTCCTGGCCAAGTTCGATCGCGTACTGCTGGGTATCACCAAGGCATCGCTGTCGACCGAGTCGTTCATCTCCGCGGCGTCGTTCCAGGAGACCACTCGAGTCCTCACCGAGGCGGCGGTTACCGGCAAGCGCGATTACCTGCGCGGTCTGAAGGAAAACGTGGTCGTGGGTCGTCTGATCCCGGCCGGTACCGGTCTGGCCTATCACAGCGAGCGCAAGCGTCGCCGTGAGCTGGACAAGCCGGTTCGTGTGAGTGCCGATGAGGTCGAAGCGGCACTGACCGAGGCGCTCAACTCGAGCAGCAGCTAAGCGCAGGCCTCGGAAGCGGGGCCTGTCTTGACGGGGTACAGGAAGCTCTTTAGACTCTTGTACCCCTAATTTGGCGGGGCATCAGCCCTGCCATTTTTCGTTTGTGTCGAAAGACAACAGTGGAGCTAGTAGATGGCAACGATTAACCAGCTGGTACGCCAGCCGCGCAAGCGCGTCGTCGAGAAGAGCGACGTCCCTGCGCTGCAGAACTGCCCGCAACGCCGTGGCGTGTGCACTCGTGTGTACACCACCACGCCGAAAAAACCGAACTCTGCACTGCGTAAGGTATGCCGTGTTCGTCTGACCAACGGCTACGAAGTCGCGTCCTACATCGGTGGTGAAGGTCACAACCTGCAGGAGCACAGCGTGGTCCTGATCCGTGGCGGTCGTGTAAAGGACCTTCCGGGTGTCCGTTACCACACTGTGCGCGGCTCGCTGGATACCTCCGGCGTGAAAGACCGTAAGCAGGGTCGTTCGAAGTACGGCGCCAAGCGCCCGAAGTAATCAGAATTTCTATTTATTTGAGTCGATAAGAGTAAGGTCGGGCGTAACGCGAGCGTTACCGTTCCGGGCTAACCTGAAGACCGTTTGAGGGCTTATCAATGCCAAGACGTCGTGTAGCAGCCAAGCGTGAGATCCTCGATGATCCGATGTACGGAAGTCAGATCCTCGCCAAATTCATGAACCACGTGATGGAAAGCGGCAAGAAGGCTGTGGCCGAGCGCATCGTTTACGGTGCCTTGGATACCGTCAAGACCCGCAAGAACAGCGATCCCCTGGAAATCTTCGAAAAAGCACTCGACGCCATCGCTCCGCTGGTCGAAGTGAAGTCCCGCCGCGTAGGTGGTGCGACTTACCAGGTTCCGGTCGAGGTTCGTCCTTCCCGTCGCAACGCCCTGGCCATGCGCTGGCTGGTGGACGCGGCGCGTAAGCGTGGCGAGAAATCCATGGCCCTGCGCCTTGCAGGTGAGCTGATGGACGCCTTCGACGGCAAGGGCGCTGCAGTCAAGAAGCGTGAGGACGTGCACCGCATGGCGGAAGCCAACAAGGCCTTCTCGCACTACCGCTTCTAATACTCGCGCTACTCACCCACGAGGACCTTTATTTTGGCTCGTACTACTCCGATTAACCGCTACCGTAACATTGGTATCGTCGCTCACGTGGATGCTGGCAAGACCACTACCACCGAGCGCGTCCTCTTTTACACCGGCGTAAACCACAAGATGGGCGAGGTGCATGACGGCGCCGCGACCATGGACTGGATGGTGCAGGAGCAGGAGCGGGGTATCACCATTACCTCCGCTGCTACCACTGCCTTTTGGCAGGGCTCCGAGAAGCAGTACGACAAGCATCGCTTCAATATCATCGATACCCCCGGCCACGTTGACTTCACTATTGAAGTAGAGCGTTCGCTGCGTGTGCTCGACGGTGCTGTCGTGGTCTTTTGTGGTACCTCCGGCGTCGAGCCTCAGTCCGAAACCGTATGGCGTCAGGCCAACAAGTACGGTGTTCCGCGTCTGGTCTACGTCAACAAGATGGACCGTGCCGGTGCCAACTTCCTGCGCGTGATCGGTCAGATCAAGCAGCGTCTGGGTCATACTCCGGTACCGATTCAGCTCGCTATTGGCGCAGAAGACAACTTCCAGGGCCAGATCGACCTGGTCAAGATGAAGGCCATCTACTGGAACGACGAAGACAAGGGCATGACCTTCCGTGAGGAAGAGATCCCTGCCGAGCTTCAAGAGCTGGCTGAAGAATGGCGCAGCAATATGGTCGAGGCGGCAGCCGAGGCGACCGAAGAGCTGATGAACAAGTACCTCGAAGGCGAAGAGCTGACCACTGCGGAAATTAAGTCCGCTCTGCGTCAGCGGACCATCGCTGGCGAGATCGTTCTGGCCGTCTGTGGTTCGTCGTTCAAGAACAAGGGTGTTCCCTTGGTTCTCGACGCGGTCATCGACTACCTGCCGGCGCCGGTGGACATTCCGGCGATCAAGGGTTCCGATGTCGATGACGAAAACATCGAGATGGAGCGTCACGCTGACGATGACGAGCCTTTCTCGGCGCTGGCGTTCAAGATCGCTACCGACCCCTTCGTGGGTACTCTGACCTTCGCTCGAGTCTACTCGGGCGTATTGAACTCCGGTGACGGTGTTCTGAACTCGGTCAAGGGCAAGAAAGAGCGCGTTGGTCGTATGGTGCAGATGCACGCCAACAGCCGTGAAGAGATCAAGGAGGTGCGCGCAGGCGACATCGCCGCTCTGATCGGTATGAAGGACGTCACCACCGGCGACACTCTGTGCTCGCTGGACAAGCCGATCATCCTGGTTCGTATGGATTTCCCGGAGCCGGTCATTTCCGTCGCCGTCGAGCCTAAGACCAAGGATGACCAGGAAAAGATGGGCATCGCCCTGGGCAAGTTGGCTCAGGAAGACCCGTCGTTCCGCGTCAAGACCGATGAAGAAACCGGTCAGACCATCATCTCCGGTATGGGCGAGCTGCACCTCGATATCCTCGTTGACCGTATGCGTCGCGAGTTCAACGTCGAGGCAAACATCGGCAAGCCGCAGGTTTCGTACCGCGAGAAGATCACCAAGTCTTGCGAGATCGAAGGCAAGTTCGTTCGCCAGTCCGGTGGTCGTGGCCAGTTTGGTCATTGCTGGGTGCGCTTTGCGCCTGCTGACGAAGGCCAGGAAGGTCTGCAGTTCGTCAACGAAGTGGTCGGTGGTGTGATTCCGAAGGAATACATCCCTGCCATCCAGAAGGGCATCGAGGAGCAGATGAAGAACGGCGTCGTTGCCGGCTATCCGCTCATCGGCCTGAAGGCCACCGTGTTCGATGGCTCCTACCACGACGTCGACTCCAACGAGATGGCGTTCAAGGTTGCTGCCTCCATGGCGACCAAGCAGCTGTCCCAGAAGGGTGGCGCGGTTGTGCTTGAGCCGATCATGAAGGTGGAAGTAGTAACGCCAGAGGATTACATGGGCGACGTGATGGGTGACCTGAACCGTCGTCGCGGTCTGATCCAGGGTATGGAAGACACGGTCTCCGGCAAGGTTATTCGCGCCGAGGTTCCGCTGGGTGAGATGTTCGGTTACGCAACCGACGTTCGCTCCATGTCCCAGGGTCGCGCGAGCTACTCTATGGAATTCTCGAAATACTCCGAGGCTCCGCCGAATATCGTCGAAGCTATCGTCAAAAAACAAGGTTGATTCAGCCCTTTAAGTAAGAGGTTTACTGTCGTGGCTAAAGAAAAATTCGAACGTAACAAACCGCACGTGAACGTCGGCACCATTGGTCACGTTGACCATGGCAAGACCACGCTGACCGCTGCGCTGACCAAGGTTTGTGCTGAGACGTGGGGCGGTTCTGCTCGCGATTTCTCGCAGATCGACAACGCGCCGGAAGAGAAGGCTCGCGGTATCACCATCAACACCTCCCACGTTGAATACGATTCCGCCATCCGTCACTACGCGCACGTAGACTGCCCGGGTCACGCTGACTATGTGAAGAACATGATCACTGGTGCTGCCCAGATGGACGGCGCGATCCTGGTGTGCTCGGCCGCTGACGGCCCGATGCCGCAGACTCGCGAACACATCCTGCTGTCGCGTCAGGTAGGCGTTCCTTACATCGTCGTGTTCCTGAACAAGGCCGACATGGTTGACGACGCCGAGCTGCTGGAACTGGTCGAGATGGAAGTGCGTGACCTGCTTTCCACCTACGACTTCCCGGGCGACGACACCCCGATCGTTATCGGTTCGGCGCTGATGGCGCTCGAAGGCAAAGATGACAACGAGATTGGTGTTTCCGCTGTGCGCAAGCTGGTAGAAACCCTGGACTCGTACATCCCTGAGCCGGTGCGTGCTGTTGATCAGCCGTTCCTGATGCCGATCGAAGACGTGTTCTCGATCTCCGGTCGCGGCACCGTGGTAACCGGTCGCGTCGAGCGCGGCATCGTCAAGGTTCAGGAAGAAGTCGAAATCGTTGGTATCCGTGCCACGACCAAGACCACCTGCACCGGTGTCGAAATGTTCCGCAAGCTGCTCGACGAAGGTCGTGCCGGTGAGAACGTCGGTATCCTGCTGCGCGGCACCAAGCGTGAAGATGTCGAGCGTGGCCAGGTTCTGGCCAAGCCGGGCACCATCAAGCCGCACACCAAGTTCGAAGCTGAAGTGTACGTGCTGAGCAAGGAAGAAGGCGGTCGTCACACTCCGTTCTTCAAAGGCTACCGTCCGCAGTTCTACTTCCGTACCACTGACGTGACCGGTAACTGCGAACTGCCGGAAGGCGTCGAGATGGTAATGCCGGGCGACAACGTGAAAATGGTTGTCACCCTGATCGCTCCGATCGCCATGGAAGACGGTCTGCGCTTCGCGATTCGCGAAGGTGGCCGTACCGTTGGTGCCGGCGTGGTTGCCAAGATCTTCGAATAAGAAGGTCTCGCCAGAAAGGGCCCCTCGGGGCCCTTTTCTATTGTTGATCATTTATTGACACCCTAAGGGGCCATCCGTACAATTGCGCCTCCTTTTATCGGGCGTATTGCGCACGGTAGGGATGGCTACTTGGAGTCTGAGGTCAAAATGCAAAACCAACAAATCCGTATTCGGTTGAAGGCTTTTGACCATCGCCTGATCGATCAATCAACCCAGGAAATCGTGGAAACCGCGAAACGTACTGGTGCTCAGGTGCGTGGTCCGATTCCGCTGCCTACCCGCAAAGAGCGGTACACCGTTCTGGTTTCTCCGCACGTCAACAAAGACGCGCGCGACCAGTACGAAATTCGTACCCACAAGCGTGTGCTGGATATCGTCCAGCCGACCGACAAGACTGTCGATGCGCTGATGAAGCTCGATCTTGCGGCTGGTGTGGAAGTGCAGATCAGCCTCGGCTAAAACCGCCTCGGTTTTAGTCGTGTAACGCTCTGAAATGGGCGGCCATAGCGGGTGAAAGCCCCGTACACTCAAGAGGTTTCAAAAATGACTATTGGTGTAGTCGGTCGTAAATGCGGCATGACCCGCGTTTTCACCGAAGAAGGTGTCTCTATTCCGGTCACGGTCATCGAGGTCGAACCGAATCGCGTCACCCAGTTCAAGAATGAAGACAGCGACGGCTATCGCGCCGTTCAGGTGACTGTCGGTGAGCGCCGCTCTTCGCGCGTGACCAAGGCTCAGGCCGGTCATTTTGCCAAGGCAAGCGTTGCCGCTGGTCGCAGCGTTCATGAGTTCCGTCTCGAAGACGGTGACTACAGCGCAGGCGATCAGATCAGTGCCGAGATCTTCGAGGCTGGTCAGTTCGTGGACGTCACGGGCCAGTCAAAAGGTAAAGGCTATGCCGGTACCATCAAGCGCTGGAATTTCCGTGGTCAAGACAATACCCACGGTAACTCTGTCTCCCACCGCGCTCCGGGTTCGATTGGCCAGTGCCAGACTCCTGGTCGTGTTTTCAAGGGCAAAAAGATGTCCGGGCACATGGGCGCCGAGCGCGTAACTGTGCAGTCCCTGGAAATCGTACGCGTCGACGCCGAGCGTAACCTGTTGCTGATCAAGGGTGCCGTTCCCGGTGCTACTGGTAGCGACGTGGTCGTGCGTCCGGCCGTCAAGGCTCGCGGGTAAGGGGGAGTTCACATGCAATTGAATGTTAATGGCTCTCAAGCCATCGAAGTCTCCGATCGCACCTTTGGCGGTGAGTTCAACGAGACGCTGGTGCACCAGGCAGTCGTCGCCTACATGGCAGGCGGTCGTCAGGGCAGCAAGCAGCAGAAGACCCGTTCCGACGTTTCTGGTGGCGGTAAGCGCCCATGGCGTCAGAAGGGCACCGGTCGCGCTCGCGCCGGTACCAGCCGTGGTCCGATCTGGCGTGGCGGTGGCGTGACCTTCGCTGCTCGTCCGCAGAACCACGAGCAGAAGCTCAACAAGAAGATGTATCGCGCTGCGCTGCGCTCCATTCTCGCTGAGCTGGTTCGTTCTGATCGCCTGGTTGTCGTCGAGGATTTCGTTGTCGATGCGCCCAAGACCAAGATGCTTGCTAGCAAGCTCGATGGCATGGGGCTGAACGACGTGCTGATCGTTTCCGACGCCGTTGATCAGAATCTGTATCTGGCGGCCCGCAATCTGCCGCACGTCGATGTGCGCGATGTCCAGGGTTCGGATCCCGTCAGCCTGATCGCCTATGACAAGGTGTTGATCACCGTGTCGGCTGTGAAGAAATTCGAGGAGCTGCTGGGATGAACCAGGAACGCGTATTCAAAGTTCTGCTTGGCCCGCATGTCTCCGAGAAGGCAACCATGCTGGCTGACAGCAAGAGCCAATTCGTTTTCAAGGTTGCCACCGATGCAACCAAGCTGGAAATCAAGAAGGCCGTCGAAAGCCTGTTCAACGTGAAAGTGGCCAAGGTCAGCACCCTGAATGTTCAGGGCAAGACCAAGCGCACCGCTCGCGGTATGGGCAAGCGTAACGACTGGAAGAAGGCGTACATCGCGCTTCAGCCAGGCCAGGATCTCGATTTCTCCAGCAGTGCTGAGTAAGGAAGGGGTGCATCATGGCAATCGTTAAATGCAAACCGACTTCCGCGGGCCGCCGTTTCGTGGTCAAGGTGGTCAATCAGGAGCTGCACAAAGGCGCTCCTTATGCACCGCTGCTCGAGAAGAAGTCGAAGTCCGGAGGCCGTAACAACAACGGTCGCATCACCACTCGCCACATCGGCGGTGGCCACAAGCAGCATTACCGTCTGGTCGATTTCCGTCGCAACGACAAGGATGGCATCCCTGCCATCGTCGAGCGCGTCGAATACGATCCAAACCGTACTGCGCACATCGCTCTGCTGAAGTACGCCGACGGCGAGCGTCGCTACATCATCGCGCCGAAGGGCGTGAGCGCCGGTGACCAGTTGGTCTCCGGTGTCGCTGCTCCGATCAAGGCCGGCAACAGCCTGCCGCTGCGCAACATTCCGGTCGGTTCTACCGTCCACGGAATCGAGCTCAAGCCGGGCAAGGGTGCTCAGATCGCGCGTTCCGCTGGTGCTTCGGCTCAGCTGGTTGCTCGTGAAGGTGCCTATGTAACCCTGCGTCTTCGCTCCGGCGAGATGCGCAAAGTACTGTCCGAATGCCGTGCGACCCTGGGTGAAGTCTCGAATTCCGAGCACAGCCTGCGTTCGTTGGGTAAGGCGGGTGCCAAGCGCTGGCGTGGTGTTCGTCCGACCGTCCGTGGTGTGGCAATGAACCCGGTCGACCACCCGCACGGCGGTGGTGAAGGTCGTACCTCCGGTGGTCGTCATCCGGTGTCGCCATGGGGCTTCCCAACCAAGGGTGCGAAGACCCGCGGTAACAAGCGCACCGATAACATGATCGTCCGTCGTCGCAAGTAACTAGAGGGATACGACTGTGCCGCGTTCTCTGAAAAAAGGTCCTTTTATCGATCTTCACCTACTGAAGAAGGTCGAGACGGCGGTTGAAAAGAATGATCGCAAGCCGGTGAAAACCTGGTCGCGTCGTTCGATGATTCTGCCGCAGATGGTCGGTCTGACCATCGCTGTCCACAACGGTCGCCAGCATGTCCCGGTCCTCGTGAACGAAGACATGGTCGGCCATAAACTCGGCGAGTTTGCTGGTACCCGCACTTATCGTGGGCACGTAGCAGACAAGAAAGGCAAGCGCTAAGGGGTAGGAATGATGGAAGTAGCCGCTAAGTTGTCGGGCGCTCGCATCTCCGCCCAGAAAGCCCGCCTGGTCGCCGACCAGATCCGCGGGAAGAAGGTGGGCGAAGCGCTCAACCTCCTGGCTTTCAGCAGTAAGAAAGCCGCCGAGATCATGAAGAAAGTGCTGGAGTCGGCCGTGGCCAACGCCGAGCACAACGAAGGCGCAGACGTCGATGACCTCAAGGTCTCCACTGTCTTCGTCAACGAGGGGCGTTCGCTGAAGCGCATCATGCCGCGAGCCAAAGGCCGCGCTGATCGCATCGTCAAGCGGTCTTGCCATATCACTGTCAAGGTTGCGGACAAGTAACGGAGTCGATCAGATGGGTCAGAAAGTACATCCCACTGGCATTCGCCTGGGAATCGTCAAGGAGCACACCTCCGTCTGGTACGCAGACGGTCGGACTTATGCGGACTATTTGCTCGCAGATCTGAATGTGCGTGAGTACCTCCAAGACAAACTAAAAAGCGCGTCCGTAAGCCGTATCGATATCCATCGTCCGGCTCAAACCGCACGCATCACCATCCACACCGCTCGTCCCGGCATCGTCATCGGGAAGAAGGGTGAGGACGTGGAGAAGCTGCGTCAGGACCTGACCAAGCAAATGGGTGTTCCGGTTCACATCAACATCGAAGAGATCCGCAAGCCGGAACTCGACGCCATGTTGGTTGCCCAGAGCGTAGCCCAGCAGCTGGAGCGTCGCGTGATGTTCCGTCGCGCCATGAAGCGCGCCGTACAGAACGCCATCCGCATTGGTGCCAAAGGCATCAAGATTCAGGTGAGCGGCCGCCTTGGCGGTGCTGAAATCGCTCGTACCGAATGGTATCGCGAAGGTCGTGTGCCCCTGCACACCCTGCGTGCGGATATCGATTACGCCACCTACGAAGCACACACCACTTACGGTGTGATCGGCGTCAAGGTCTGGATCTTCAAAGGCGAAGTGATTGGTGGTCGCCAAGAAGAGCTCAAGCCTCAAGCGCCTGCGCCTCGTAAAAAAGCTGCTAAATAAGGGGTACGCCAAATGTTGCAACCCAAGCGTACAAAATTCCGCAAGCAGATGACCGGCCACAACCGTGGTCTGGCTCAGCGCGGTAGCAAGGTCAGCTTCGGCGAGTTCGCGCTGAAGTCCGTCTCCCGTGGTCGTTTGACTGCGCGCCAGATCGAGGCCGCTCGTCGTGCCTTGACTCGTCACGTGAAGCGTGGCGGCAAGATCTGGATCCGTGTATTCCCCGACAAGCCGGTTACCAAGAAGCCCCTCGAAGTTCGTATGGGTAAAGGTAAGGGTAACGTCGAGTACTGGGTAGCCCAGATCCAGCCGGGCAAGGTGCTCTACGAGATCGAGGGTGTTTCCGAAGAGCTGGCGCGTGAGGCATTCGCCCTGGCTGCTGCAAAGCTGCCGCTCGCCACCTCCTTTGTTAAGCGGACGGTGATGTGATGAAAGCGAATGAACTTCGTGAAAAATCCGCTCAGCAGCTGAACGAGCAATTGCTCGAGCTGCTGCGCGACCAGTTCAATCTGCGTATGCAGAAAGCGACTGGCCAGTTGGGGCAGTCTCACCTGCTCTCGCAAGTCAAGCGCGACATCGCTCGTGTCAAGACTGTGCTCAACCAGCAGGCAGGTAAGTGATCATGGCTGAAGCTCAGAAAACCATTCGTACGCTGACCGGACGTGTCGTCAGCGACAAGATGGACAAGACCATCACCGTTCTGATCGAGCGCCGCGTCAAGCACCCGATCTACGGTAAATACGTGAAGCGTTCGACCAAGCTGCACGCCCACGACGAAACCAACCAGTGCCGTATCGGCGACAAGGTCACCATCCGCGAGACTCGTCCGCTGGCCAAGACCAAGTCCTGGATGCTGGTTGACGTCGTCGAACGTGCCGTTGAAGTCTAAGGGCTAAGGGTCGGAGAAATTATATGATTCAGACTCAATCCATGCTCGATGTGGCCGACAACAGCGGTGCCCGTCGCGTCATGTGCATCAAGGTGCTCGGCGGTTCCCATCGCCGTTACGCCGGTATTGGCGACATCATCAAGGTCACGATCAAGGAAGCGATTCCGCGTGGCAAGGTGAAGAAGGGTCAGGTAATGACCGCTGTCGTCGTCCGTACCCGTCATGGCGTTCGTCGTGCAGACGGCTCCATCATTCGTTTCGACGGCAACGCTGCTGTTCTGCTGAACAACAAGCAGGAGCCGATCGGCACGCGTATCTTCGGGCCCGTGACGCGTGAACTTCGCTCTGAGAAGTTCATGAAGATCGTCTCGCTCGCCCCAGAAGTGCTGTAAGGAGTAGCCGCATGCAAAAGATTCGTCGCAACGACGAGATCATCGTCATCGCCGGCAAAGACAAGGGTAAGCGCGGTAAGGTGCTCAAGGTTCTCGCTGACGACCGTCTGGTCGTCGGTGGGGTCAACCTCGTCAAGCGCCACACCAAGCCGAACCCGATGTCGGGCGTTCAGGGCGGTATCGTCGAGAAAGAGGCGCCTCTGCACGTCTCTAACGTTGCCATTTTCAATGGCGAAACCAACAAGGCCGACCGCGTGGGTTTCAAGGTTGAAGAAGGCAAGAAAATTCGTGTCTTCAAGTCGACCCAAAAGCCGGTTGACGCTTGAGACTGCTTAGGTAAATGACCATGGCACGACTAAAAGAAGTTTATCGGAAGGAAATCGCGCCCAAGCTGAAGGAAGAACTTCAGCTTGCGAACGTGATGGAAGTTCCGCGCATCACCAAAATCACCCTCAACATGGGTCTTGGCGAAGCGATCGGTGACAAGAAAATCATCGAAAACGCTGTAGCCGATCTTGAGAAGATCACCGGTCAGAAGGTCGTCGTGACCCATGCCCGCAAGTCTATCGCTGGCTTCAAGGTCCGCGAAGGCTGGCCGATCGGCGTCAAGGTCACTCTGCGTCGCGATCGTATGTACGAGTTCCTGGATCGTCTGCTTTCCATCTCCCTGCCGCGCGTGCGTGACTTCCGCGGCCTGAATGCCAAATCCTTCGATGGACGTGGCAACTACAGCATGGGTGTGAAAGAGCAGATCATTTTCCCGGAAATCGATTACGACAAGATCGATGCGCTGCGTGGCCTAGACATCACCCTGACCACGACCGCTCGGACGGATGACGAAGGTCGCGCTCTGCTGCGCGCTTTCAAATTCCCGTTCCGTAACTGATTGGAGTAGGCACATGGCAAAGCAAAGCATGAAGAACCGCGAGCTGAAGCGTCAGCAGACGGTTGCCAAGTACGCCCAGAAGCGTGCGGCGCTCAAGGCTGTCATCGCCAACCCGAACTCCACACCGGAAGCGCGCTGGGAAGCTCAGGTTTCCCTGCAGAAGCAGCCACGTGACGCCAGCGCCTCGCGCCTGCGTAACCGCTGCCGCCTGACCGGGCGTCCGCATGGCGTTTACCGCAAGTTCGGTCTTGCGCGTAACATGCTGCGCCAGGCCGCTATGCGTGGGGACGTTCCGGGTCTGGTCAAGGCCAGCTGGTAAGTTCCAGGCCAGGCTCGCCGCTTACGCGGTGAGCTCAGGTTTCAATCAAGCCCCTTATGGGGCTTGATTCGTTTATGGGTAGTCTCTAGAATGTCCGGCTCGCCTGAGCCTGGCATTTTCCTGTCTGCGCAAAGAGCAGGCGACAAAGAGCCTCCAGAAGGCTGTTTCTTTTTATCAGGAGCCACAAGCCCATGAGTATGCAGGACCCGTTAGCGGACATGCTAACTCGTATCCGTAATGCCCAGATGGCTGAAAAGTCTGTCGTAAGCATGCCGTCTTCCACGCTGAAGGTGGCGGTAGCCAATGTTCTCCAGAGCGAAGGCTACATCACGGGTTACCAGGTCAGCAGCGACGCCAAGCCGCAGCTGTCCATCGAGCTTAAGTATTTCGAGGGCCGTCCGGTCATCGAGGAACTAAAGCGCGTCAGCCGTCCTGGCCTTCGCCAGTACAAATCCGTCGATCAACTGCCGAAAGTTCGCGGTGGTCTGGGCGTTTCGATCGTCTCCACCAACAAAGGTGTGATGACTGACCGTGCTGCTCGTGCCGCTGGCGTTGGCGGCGAAGTGCTCTGCACTGTGTTCTAAGGGGGGATAAGCATGTCTCGCGTTGCTAAGAACCCCGTCAAGCTGCCCGCTGGCGTTGAAATCAAGCTGGCCGGCCAGCAGTTGTCGGTGAAGGGTGCCAAGGGCGCTCTCGAACTGAATGTTCATCCCTCCGTGGAAGTCACTCAGGAAGCCGGTGAGCTGCGTTTTGCCGCCCGTAACGGCGATCAGCAAAATCGCGCCATGGCCGGTACTACCCGTGCACTGGTAAACAACATGGTAATCGGCGTCAGCCAGGGCTTCGAGCGCAAGCTCCAACTGGTTGGTGTTGGTTACAAGGCGCAAGCCAAAGGTCAAGTGCTCTCGCTGGCTCTGGGCTTCTCGCACCCGGTGGACTACGAACTGCCGCAAGGCGTTACCGCTGAGACCCCCAGCCAGACCGATATCCTGATCAAGGGTGTCGACAAGCAGCTGGTCGGTCAGGTGGCCGCTGAAATCCGTGATTTCCGTCGTCCTGAGCCTTACAAGGGCAAAGGCGTGCGTTACTCGGATGAAGTGGTCCGTCGTAAAGAAGCCAAGAAAAAGTAGGGCATAGCAAATGAGCGTAAAGAAAGAAACTCGTCTGCGTCGCGCTCGCAAGGCACGCCTGAAGATGCGCGAGCTGGAAACCGTGCGCCTTTGCGTGCACCGCTCCGCTCAGCACATCTACGCCCAGGTCATTTCGGCCGACGGCGGCAAGGTGCTGGCCAGCGCTTCGACTCTGGACAAAGAGCTGCGTGAAGCAGCGACCGGCAACGTCGACGCTGCCAAGAAGGTTGGTCAGTTGGTGGCTGAGCGTGCGAAAGCCGCCGGCGTCACCCAGGTCGCATTCGACCGTTCTGGCTTCAAGTACCACGGTCGTGTCAAGGCACTGGCTGATGCTGCTCGTGAAGGCGGGCTGGAGTTCTAAGTTATGGCAAATAACGAGCAAAAGCGCGACGAAGGCTACATCGAGAAGCTTGTTCAGGTTAATCGCGTCGCCAAAACCGTAAAGGGTGGTCGTATCTTCACCTTCACCGCGCTGACTGTCGTCGGTGATGGCAAGGGTCGTGTCGGCTTCGGTCGTGGCAAGTCCCGCGAAGTGCCTGCTGCGATTCAGAAGGCCATGGAAGCTGCGCGCCGCAACATGATCCAGGTCGACCTGAACGGTACCACTCTGCAGTATCCGGTGAAGTCCGCTCACGGCGCTTCGAAGGTGTACATGCAGCCAGCATCCGACGGTACCGGTGTCATCGCCGGTGGTGCCATGCGCGCCATCCTTGAAGTCGCTGGCGTGCACAACGTTCTGGCCAAGTGCTATGGCTCCACCAACCCGGTCAACGTGGTTCACGCTACGTTCAAAGGGCTGAAAGCCATGCAGTCGCCTGAATCTGTTGCTGCCAAGCGTGGCAAGAGCGTCGAGGAGATTTTTTGATCATGGCTAATACCGTCAAGGTCACGCTGATCAAGAGCGTCAGCGGTCGCATCCCCAATCACAAGCTGTGCGTCAAGGGTCTCGGCCTGCGTCGCATTGGTCACACCGTAGAAGTTCAGGACACCCCTGAAAATCGCGGCATGATCAACAAGGCTTATTACATGCTCCGTGTGGAGGGCTAAGCCATGCAACTGAACGATCTGCGTTCCGCGCCGGGTGCCCGTCGCGAAAAGCTGCGTCCGGGCCGTGGTATCGGTAGCGGTCTGGGCAAGACTGGCGGCCGCGGCCACAAGGGGCAGACTTCCCGCTCCGGCGGCACCATCGCTCCCGGCTTCGAGGGCGGCCAGCAGCCTCTGCATCGTCGCCTGCCGAAGTTCGGCTTTACCTCGCTCAAGGCCATGGACCGCGCAGAAGTGCGTACGTCCGAACTGGCCAAGGTCGAGGGCGATGTCGTGACCGTGCAAAGCCTGAAGGATGCCAACGTCATCAACCAGAACGTACAGCGTGTGAAAGTCATGCTGTCGGGCGAGGTTGGTCGTGCGGTCACCCTGAAGGGCATTGGTGCCACCAAAGGCGCACGTGCGGCTATCGAAGCAGCTGGCGGCAAGTTCGAGGACTAAATGGCTAAGCAAGGTGCTCTCTCCGCGTTGAGTAACGGTGGGCTGTCCGAGCTCTGGGCACGTCTGCGCTTTCTGTTCATGGCGATTATCGTCTATCGGATAGGCGCACATATCCCGGTGCCAGGGATCAACCCTGACCGGCTCGCCGAACTGTTCCGACAGAATGAGGGAACCATCCTTAGCTTGTTCAACATGTTCTCCGGCGGCGCGCTGGAGCGGATGAGTATCTTTGCGTTGGGGATCATGCCGTACATTTCGGCGTCGATCATCATGCAGCTCATGACCGCTGTCAGCCCGCAGCTGGAGCAGTTGAAGAAAGAAGGCGAGTCTGGTCGACGCAAGATCAGTCAGTACACCCGTTACGGGACGCTGCTGCTCGCTTTCGTTCAGGCAATCGGCATGTCCGTGGGGCTCGCCGGACAGGGCGTGGCGTTCAGCAACGACTTCGGCTTCTACTTCGTAGCGGTCACGACGTTCGTTTCGGGTGCCATGTTCATGATGTGGCTGGGTGAGCAGATCACCGAGCGAGGGGTGGGCAACGGTATCTCGATGCTCATCTTCGCCGGGATCGTGGCTGGCCTGCCGGGTGCTTTCGGGCAGTCGTTCGAGTCGGCGCGGCAGGGTGATATTAATATCATCGCGCTGCTCGGTATCGGGCTTCTGGCCGTCGCGATCATCGGTTTCGTGGTGTTCATCGAGCGTGGCCAGCGGCGGATCGCCGTGCACTACGCCAAGCGTCAGCAGGGCCGTAAGGTTTTTGCTGCGCAGACCAGCCACCTGCCGCTGAAGGTCAACATGGCGGGCGTGATTCCGGCGATTTTCGCCAGCAGCCTGCTGTTGTTCCCCGCTTCGCTGGGTACCTGGTTCGGGCAGTCCGAAGGTCTGGGCTGGCTGCAGGACATCTCCCAGGCCATCGCGCCGGGGCAGCCGTTGAATATTTTGCTGTTTAGTGCAGGGATCATTTTCTTCTGCTTCTTCTACACGGCACTGATGTTCAACCCGAAGGATGTGGCCGAGAACCTGAAAAAGTCTGGTGCCTTTATCCCGGGTATTCGCCCAGGTGAGCAGTCTGCGCGCTATATCGATGGCGTAATGACTCGTCTGACCATGTTCGGTGCCCTTTACATTACGGCCGTCTGCCTGCTTCCGCAGTTCCTTGTGGTGGCGGCTAATGTACCGTTCTACCTTGGCGGGACCTCGTTGCTGATCGTGGTTGTGGTTGTCATGGACTTCATGTCCCAAGTGCAATCGCATCTGATGTCGCACCAGTACGAGTCCCTGATGAAAAAAGCCAACCTGAAGGGTTATGGCGGCGGAATGATCCGCTGAGATACCCGTAAGGTTCGAGGAGTTGGTGATGAAAGTTCGTGCATCGGTCAAAAAGCTGTGCCGTAACTGCAAAATCATCCGTCGCGACGGTGTCGTGCGGGTGATCTGCAGCGCAGAGCCGCGTCACAAGCAGCGCCAAGGCTGATTGTGGATCCAGCGTAAGAGCCCGGCAGCTAGTGTGCTGCCGGGTTGAATATTTGTTATTACAGCGCTAATATCTCGCGCCCTATTTCTTGGCTTCCGGGGCGTAGGTAGCTGTCAATTGGAGTTTCACTGAATGGCCCGTATTGCAGGCGTCAACATTCCGGATAACAAGCACACTGTTATCTCGCTGACCTACATCTACGGTGTAGGCCGCACTCGTGCACAGGAAATCTGTGCCGCTACCGGTGTCAATCCGGCGGCGAAGATCAAGGATCTCTCCGACGAGCAGGTTGAACTGCTGCGCGGCGAAGTCGGCAAATTCATCGTTGAGGGCGACCTGCGTCGCGAAGTCAACATGAAAATCAAGCGCTTGATGGACCTGGGTTGCTATCGCGGCCTGCGTCATCGTCGTGGTCTTCCGGTCCGCGGCCAGCGTACCAAGACCAACGCCCGTACCCGCAAGGGCCCGCGCAAGCCGATCCGCAAGTAATCGCGTAGGAATTTAGTCATGGCAAAACCTGCTGCTCGTCCTCGTAAGAAAGTAAAAAAGACGGTGGTTGATGGCATCGCCCACATCCACGCGTCGTTCAACAACACCATCGTCACCATCACGGATCGTCAGGGCAACGCCCTGTCCTGGGCTACCTCCGGTGGTTCGGGCTTCCGTGGCTCGCGCAAGAGCACTCCATTCGCTGCCCAGGTGGCGGCTGAGCGCGCCGGTCAGGCTGCGCTGGAGTACGGTCTGAAGAACCTCGACGTCAATGTCAAGGGTCCAGGTCCGGGTCGTGAGTCCGCCGTTCGTGCTCTGAACGGCTGTGGCTACAAAATCGCCAGCATCACCGACGTGACGCCGATCCCGCACAACGGGTGCCGTCCGCCGAAGAAGCGCCGCGTGTAATCAGGAGACAGTGAAAAATGGCTCGTTATATTGGTCCCAAGTGCAAACTGTCTCGTCGTGAAGGCACCGATCTCTTTCTGAAGAGTGGTGCGCGCGCGCTCGAATCCAAGTGCAACATCGAAACGCCTCCGGGCGTACACGGTCAGCGCCGTGGTCGCCTGTCGGATTACGGCACTCAGCTGCGTGAAAAGCAGAAAGTGCGCCGTATCTATGGCGTCCTCGAGCGTCAGTTCAGCGGTTACTACAAGGAAGCTGCCAGCCGCAAGGGCGCTACCGGCGAGAACCTGCTGCAGCTGCTCGAGTGCCGTCTGGACAACGTCGTATACCGTATGGGCTTCGGTTCCACTCGCGCGGAATCGCGCCAGCTGGTGTCGCACAAGTCCATCACGGTTAACGGTCAGACCGTGAACATCCCGTCGTACCAGGTCAAGGCCGGTGACGTGGTTGCTGTTCGCGAGAAGTGCCGCAATCAGCTGCGCATCGCCCAGGCCCTCGATCTCTGCGCCCAGCGCGGCCGTGTGGAGTGGGTCGACGTGGACGCCGAGAAGAAATCCGGTGTGTTCAAGAGTGTGCCGGCCCGCAGCGATCTGTCCGCCGACATCAACGAAAACCTGATTGTCGAGCTCTACTCCAAGTAAGGGCTAGAAAATAGGTGTATCCATGCAGAGTTCGGTAAATGAGTTCCTGACCCCCCGCCATATTGATGTGCAGGTGGTCAGTCCGACCCGCGCCAAGATTACGCTCGAGCCTCTCGAGCGTGGTTTCGGCCATACCCTGGGCAACGCGCTGCGTCGCATTCTGTTGTCCTCCATGCCCGGCTGCGCTGTGGTCGAGGCTGAGATCGACGGTGTGCTCCACGAGTACAGCGCCATCGAGGGCGTTCAGGAAGACGTCATTGAAATCCTGCTCAACCTCAAGGGAATCGCCATCAAGCTTCACGGCCGTGATGAAGTGACCCTGAGCCTGGTGAAGAAGGGTGCGGGCGCTGTAACCGCAGCCGATATCCAACTGGATCATGATGTTGAAATCGTCAATGGCGATCACCTGATCGCCAATCTGGCGTCCAACGGTGCGCTCAACATGAAGCTCAAGGTCGCTCGCGGCCGCGGTTATGAGCCTGCAGATGCGCGTCAGAGCGATGAAGACGAAAGCCGTAGTATTGGCCGTCTGCAGCTCGACGCCACCTTCAGCCCGGTTCGCCGCGTGGCTTATGTTGTTGAGAACGCCCGTGTCGAGCAGCGTACCAACCTGGACAAGCTGGTCATCGATCTGGAAACCAACGGCACCCTGGATCCTGAAGAAGCGATCCGTCGTGCTGCCACCATCCTCCAGCAGCAGCTGGCCGCGTTCGTCGACCTCAAGGGCGACAGCGAGCCGGTGGTTGTGGAACAGGAAGACGAGATCGATCCGATCCTGCTGCGCCCGGTCGACGACCTGGAGCTGACCGTACGTTCGGCCAATTGCCTGAAGGCAGAAAACATCTACTACATCGGTGACCTGATTCAGCGCACCGAAGTCGAGCTGTTGAAAACGCCGAACCTGGGCAAGAAGTCCCTGACCGAAATCAAGGATGTTCTGGCTTCGCGCGGTCTGTCCCTCGGTATGCGCCTCGACAACTGGCCGCCGGCAAGTCTCAAGAAGGACGATAAGGCTACGGCCTGATCGCCAATAGTCACCGAACTGTACGTTTGGTAAGGAATTTCAATCATGCGTCATCGTAAAAGTGGCCGGCATCTGAGCCGCACCAGCGCACACCGCAAGGCCATGTTTCAGAACATGGCAGTGTCGCTGTTCGAGCACGAACTGATCAAAACCACCCTGCCCAAGGCCAAGGAACTGCGTCGCGTTGCCGAGCCGCTGATCACCCTGGCCAAAGAAGACAGCGTAGCCAACCGCCGTCTGGCGTTCGACCGCACCCGTTCGAAGGCCATCGTTGGCAAGCTGTTCAACGATCTGGGCAAGCGCTATGCCACCCGTCAGGGCGGTTATCTGCGTATCCTCAAGTGCGGTTTCCGCGCTGGCGACAACGCGCCTATGGCGTACGTCGAGCTGGTTGACCGTCCGGTCACTGGCGAAGTCGAAGCTGCTGCCGAGTAAGGCAGCGTGCTTTTAGAAAAACCGGGCCTGGCCCGGTTTTTTTATGCTTGTGGTTTTGTGCTTTTTCTATCGGGTGGCTTGAATCAATAAATTGGGGCTTTTCCTCTGTTCTCCTTATCGTAGCGTCTATACCGCAGCGGCGGATTTACCTAAGGAGCTTAAGCATGAGCGATCGTCTCACTCTCACCACAGCCAGCGGTGCGCCCGTTGCTGATAACCAAAATTCACGCTCCGCTGGTCCTCGCGGCCCGCTGCTGCTGGATGATTTTCATCTGATTGAAAAGCTAGCTCATTTCAACCGGGAGGTAATTCCCGAGCGTCGTGTGCATGCCAAAGGCTCGGGCGCATACGGTACCTTCAGCGTTACGACTGCTGATATCACCCGCTATAGCAGCGCCAAGCTGTTCGAGTCGGTTGGCAAGCAGACCCCGATGTTTCTGCGCTTCTCCACCGTGGGCGGCGAGCGGGGTTCGGCCGATACCGAGCGCGATCCGCGCGGCTTCGCGGTGAAGTTCTACACCGAAGAGGGCAACTGGGATGTGGTGGGCAACAACACTCCGGTGTTCTTCCTGCGCGATCCGATCAAGTTTCCGGACTTCATCCACACCCAAAAACGTGATCCCTGGACGAACTTGAAGAGTCCGCAAATGATGTGGGATTTCTGGTCGTTGTCGCCAGAATCGCTGCATCAGGTGACCGTTCTGTTTTCAGATCGCGGCATTCCTGACGGCTATCGTTTCATGCACGGATTCGGCAGCCACACTTTCAGCCTGATTAATGCGCAGGGCGAGCGGCATTGGGTCAAGTGGCACTACAAGTCGATGCAGGGCATCAAGAATCTAGCGCCTGACGAAGCTGCCCGGTTGGCCGGTACCGACCCCGATTACGCCCAGCGCGACCTGTTTCAGGCGATCGAGCGCGGCGAGTTCCCGAAGTGGCGCGTGTGTATGCAGGTGATGAGCGAGGCGCAGGCCAACGAGCACCGCGAAAACCCGTTCGACGTGACCAAGACCTGGTCGCAGAAGGAGTTCCCGCTGATCGAGGTGGGCGTGATAGAGCTCAACCGCAACCCGCAGAACTATTTTGCCGAGGTCGAGCAGGCGGCTTTCGCGCCAAGCAACGTGGTGCCCGGAGTCGGTCTTTCGCCGGACCGCATGCTGCAGGGGCGCGTATTCGCTTACGCCGATGCGCATCGCTATCGCATCGGTACCAACCATCAGCAACTGCCGGTCAACGCGCCACGTTGCCCATACCAGAACTACCAGCGTGACGGGGCGATGCGCTTCGACGGTAATGGCGGGTCGGCGGCCAACTACGAGCCGAACAGCTACGCCAATGCGCCGAAGCAGGCACCGCAGTATGCCGAGCCGCCACTGGCGCTCAGTGGTGCGGCCGATCGCTACGACCATCGTATGGATGATGACTATTACAGCCAGGCCGGCGCGCTGTTCCGCCTGATGAATGCCGAACAGCAGGCATTGCTGATCAGCAACATCACTGGAGCCATGCAGTCGGTGACGCGCGACGTGCAGCTGCGACAGCTGGCACACTTCGCCAAGGCCGATCCGGCCTACGGCGCCGGTGTCGCCCAGGGGCTGGGTATCGACACCAGTCAGGTCGTCTGACGGTCGAGGCGACATGAAAAAGCCGGGCGCTAGCCCGGCTTTTCTTTACCCCTCGATCAGGCCCTGTCGCGTTCGAGGAGCGGCTTGAGGAAGTGGCCGGTGTGCGACTGGGTCATCGCGGCGACCTCTTCTGGGGTGCCGCAGGCGATGATCTGGCCGCCTTTGGAGCCTCCTTCCGGACCCAAATCCACCAGCCAGTCGGCCGTTTTGATCACATCCAGGTTGTGCTCAATGACTACCACCGTATTGCCGTGATCGCGCAGTCGATGAAGGACATCGAGCAGCTGCTGGATATCGGCGAAATGCAGGCCCGTGGTCGGCTCGTCAAGGATATAGAGCGTCTTGCCGGTGTCACGCTTGGACAACTCGCGTGACAGCTTCACCCGCTGGGCTTCGCCTCCGGACAGTGTCGTGGCACTCTGGCCGAGCTTGATGTAGGACAGGCCGACATCCATCAACGTCTGCAATTTGCGCGCAATAGCCGGCACGGCGTCGAAAAAGTCGCGCGCTTCTTCGATGGTCATGTCGAGTACTTCGGTGATGCTCTTGCCCTTGTATTTCACTTCCAAGGTCTCGCGGTTATAGCGCTTGCCCTTGCACACGTCGCATGGCACGTAGATGTCCGGCAGAAAGTGCATCTCCACCTTGATGACGCCGTCGCCCTGGCAGGCCTCGCATCGCCCGCCCTTGACGTTGAACGAAAATCGGCCCGGGCCATAACCGCGCGAGCGCGCTTCGGGCACGCCAGCGAACAGCTCGCGTATCGGGGTGAACAGCCCGGTATAGGTGGCCGGGTTGGAGCGGGGCGTGCGGCCGATCGGGCTCTGGTCGATGTCGACCACCTTGTCCAGGTGCTGAAGGCCGTCGAAGCTGTCGTAAGGCGCGACCTCCAGCGTACTGGCGCCGTTGAGGGCGGTGGCGGTGATCGGGAACAGGGTGTTGTTGATCAGCGTCGATTTGCCCGAGCCCGAGACGCCAGTGATGCAGGTCAGCAATCCGACCGGGATCTCGAGGTCGACATTCTGCAGATTGTTGCCGCGTGCGCCCTTGAGAACCAGCTGCTTCTTCTTGTCGCGCGGCGTGCGCTGCGGTGGATAGAGGATCTTGACCCGGCCGGAGAGGTACTTGCCTGTGAGCGAGTCGGGGTGCGCCATGACCTCGTCAGGCGTGCCCTCGGCGACGATCTGGCCGCCATGCACACCGGCGCCCGGCCCGATGTCGACCACGTAGTCGGCCAGGCGAATGGCGTCCTCGTCGTGCTCGACCACGATTACCGTGTTGCCTAGATTGCGCAGGTGGGTGAGGGTCCCGAGCAGGCGCTCGTTATCGCGCTGATGCAGGCCGATCGAAGGCTCGTCGAGGATGTACATCACGCCGACCAGGCCAGCGCCGATCTGGCTGGCCAGGCGGATACGCTGTGCTTCGCCACCGGACAGGGTGTCGGCGCTGCGGTCCAGGGTCAGGTAGTCAAGCCCGACATTGACCAGGAATTCCAGTCGTTCGCGGATCTCCTTCAGGATCTTGTCGGCGATCTCCCCGCGGCGCCCGCTCAGGTGAAGCCCGCCGAAGTATTCGCATGCATCGCCAACCGGCAGGCCGGTGACCGCCGGCAGTGTCTTGTCGCCCACCCACACGTGGCGTGCCTCGCGCCGCAGGCGGGTGCCCCGGCACTCGGGGCAGGGCTGGGTGCTGAGGTACTTGGCCAGCTCTTCGCGCACGGTGTTCGATTCGGTTTCGCGATAGCGCCGCTCGAGGTTCGGCACGATGCCTTCGAACGGATGCGAGCGGCGAACGATGTCGCCGCGGTCGTTGAGGTAGCGGAATTCGATGCTTTCGCGCCCGCTGCCGCGCAGGATCACTTTCTGCTGCTCGGCAGGGAGGCTGTCGAAAGGTTCGTCCAGGCTGAAGCCGTAGTGCGAGGCGAGTGAGCCGAGCATCTGGAAGTAATAGACGTTGCGCCGATCCCAGCCGCGGATCGCGCCCTCGGCGAGGGTCAGTTCTCCATTGACCAGGCGCTTGGCGTCGAAGAACTGTTTGACCCCGAGGCCATCACAGGTGGGGCAGGCGCCGGCCGGGTTGTTGAAGGAGAACAGCTTGGGCTCGAGTTCGCTGATCGAGTGGCCGCAGATCGGACAGGCAAAGCGCGCGGAGAAGATCATCTCCTCGTCGGTGGCGTCCTCCTCCATCGAGGCGACCAGGGCGATTCCATCGGCCAGCTTCAAGGCTGTCTCGAAGGACTCGGCCAGGCGCTGCTGAAGATCCTCGCGTACCTTGAAGCGATCCACCACGACGTCGATCGAATGCTTCTTCTGCTTGTCCAGCTTGGGCAGTTCGTCGAGCTCGTAAAGCCTGCCGTTGACCCGGGCGCGAACGAAGCCCTGCGCGCGCAGTTCGTCGAAGACGGCCAGGTGTTCTCCCTTGCGCTCGCGGATCACCGGGGCGAGCAGCATCAGCTTGCGGCCTTCGGGCAATGCCAGTACCTGGTCGACCATCTGGCTGACGGTCTGCGCCTCGAGCGGAGCGTCGTGGTCCGGGCAGCGCGGTGTGCCGACACGCGCGTAGAGCAGGCGCAGGTAGTCGTAGATCTCGGTGATGGTGCCAACCGTGGAACGCGGGTTGTGCGATGTGGATTTCTGCTCGATGGAGATCGCCGGCGACAGACCCTCGATGGTGTCGACGTCGGGCTTTTCCATCATCGAGAGGAATTGCCGCGCGTACGCCGAGAGCGATTCGACATAACGGCGTTGACCCTCGGCATAGAGCGTGTCGAAGGCCAGGGAGGATTTGCCGGAACCGGACAGGCCGGTAATCACGATCAGCTTGTCGCGCGGCAGGGTCAGGTCGATGTTCTTGAGGTTATGGGTACGTGCCCCACGAATCAGAATCTTGTCCAAAACAGCCTCGCATGGCGGGCGAAAACCCGAAAGTATACGGCCAGCGGCGACGCAGCAGCAAAACAGCGGCGCCTGTGACGATGGGGGGAGGGCTGATAGAATCGCCGCCGGTCAATCACACGAGAACTCACATGCAGGATCCGTACAGCGAGCGCATGAGCTCCAGGGAAACCCGTGCGGCGGGTGGGCTGGCACTCGTATTCGCTTTTCGCATGCTCGGCATGTTCATGGTTCTCCCGGTACTGGCAACCTACGGCATGGACCTCGCCGGAGCGACGCCTGCCCTCATCGGCCTGGCCATTGGTGCATATGGTTTGACCCAAGCGGTGCTGCAAATTCCGTTCGGCGTGCTTTCCGATCGCATCGGGCGGTTGCCGGTGATCTACGCCGGCTTGCTGATCTTCGCTGCGGGTGCGGCGCTTGCGGCTACGGCCGACTCGATCTGGATGGTGATCGCGGGGCGCGTATTGCAAGGCGCCGGGGCGATTTCTGCGGCGGTGATGGCGTTGCTGTCCGACCTCACACGCGAGCAACACCGCACCAAGGCCATGGCCATGATCGGCATGAGCATTGGCCTGTCCTTCGCCGTGGCAATGGTGGTTGGGCCGCTGCTGACCCGCGCCTACGGCCTGTCGGGGTTGTTCTGGGTTACCTCGGGGATGGCGTTGCTGGGCATCGTCGTCGTCGCTCTGATGCCGCGTGCTGAAAAACATGTGCAGCATCGGGAATCCGGTGTGGCGCGCCAGGCCATGGGTGTGACACTTCGTCACCCTGACCTGCTAAGGCTCGATTTCGCCATCCTGGCCCTGCATGCCATCCTGATGGCCAGCTTCGTCGCGCTGCCGCTGGCCCTGGTCGAGCAGGGCGGATTACCCAAGGAGCAGCACTGGTGGGTCTATCTGACGGCGCTGCTGGTCGGTTTCTTCGGGATGATTCCCTTCATCATCTATGGCGAAAAGAAGCGTCGCATGCGTAGCGTGCTCATCGGCGCCGTGGTCGTGCTATTTGCATGCGAGCTGTTCTTCTGGCGCTTCGGCGGCAACCTCCATGGGCTGGTTATCGGAACCGTCGTGTTCTTCACCGCATTCAACCTGCTGGAGGCCTCGCTGCCTTCGCTGATCAGCAAGGTGGCGCCGGCCGGTGGCAAGGGCACGGCCATGGGGGTCTACTCCACCAGCCAGTTCCTCGGCGCGGCGCTCGGCGGGATCATGGGGGGCTGGCTGTACCAGCATTACGGACTGTCCGGCGTGTTTCTCGGTTGCGCGGCGCTGGCTCTTCTCTGGCTGGGCTTTGCTGTTACTATGCGCGAACCGCCTTATGTCACCAGCCTGCGTGTGCCGCTGAGCACAGCCGCCCTTGCCGAAGCAGGCCTGGCCGAGCGCTTGAAGGCAATCCCCGGTGTGGCGGATGCCGTCGTGGTGGCAGATGAAGCCGCCCTGTATATCAAGATGGACACTCAACAATTGGACCGTACCTCGCTCGAGCGCCTGATCCAGGCGGCGCCGGTGACGTGCTGAAGCTAGGAGAACGTTATGGCCCGTGGGGTTAACAAAGTCATTCTGGTGGGTACCTGCGGACAGGATCCCGAAACCCGTTACCTGCCCAGTGGCAATGCCGTGACCAACCTGAGTCTGGCCACCAGCGAGCAGTGGACCGACAAGCAGACCGGGCAGAAGGTCGAGAAGACCGAATGGCACCGTGTCGCACTGTTCGGCAAGGTGGCCGAGATCGCTGGCGAATACCTGCGCAAGGGTTCGCAGGTCTACATCGAGGGCAAGCTGCAGACCCGCGAGTGGGAAAAGGACGGTGTGAAGCGTTACACCACCGAAATCATCGTCGACATGCAAGGCACCATGCAGCTGCTCGGTGGCCGCAACAACGACAGCGGCGATTCCGCACCGCGCCAGTCCCAACCGCGTCCGCAGCGCGAGCCTCAGCAGGCGCCACGCCAGCAGCCGCAGCCTGCCGCGCAGCAGCCCGCCCCGGACTACGACAGCTTCGACGACGACATCCCGTTCTAAGGAGCTGTTCTAGCCAATGCGAATGCGCCTGATGCTGTTGGGCGGCGGCAATGCCCTGGGTCAGGCGCTGATCCGCCTTGGCGCCGAGGAAGACATCGGATTCCTCGCGCCGCGCCCGCCGGAGCAGGGCTGGGACGCGCCCAGCCTGACCCAGCTGCTGGACATCAACCGACCGGACGTGGTCGTCAACCTCGCCTATTACTTCGACTGGTTCCAGCGCGGACAGGCCGACGAGCGCTCGCTGGCTGCCCAGGGACGTGCTGTCGAGCGCCTGGCCGAGCTGTGCCAGCACTATGGGCTGGTGTTGCTGCAGCCTTCGAGCTACCGGGTATTCGATGGTTCGCGGGCGACCGCCTATGGCGAGAAGGACGAGCCGGCGCCGCTCGACGCCCGTGGGCATGCCCTCTGGCGTCTCGAGCAAAGCGTACGTGCGCTGTGCCCGCGGCATGTCCTGCTGCGATTCGGCTGGTTGCTCGACGACAGCGCCGATGGGCTGCTGGGGCGGTTCCTCGAGCGGCTGGAGCATGACGAGCCGCTGTACCTGGCGGACGATCGACGCGGCAATCCAACGCCGGTTGACGACGCGGCGCGGGTCATCCTTGCGGTCCTCAAGCAGCTCGACTGCACGGCCCCGCTCTGGGGCACCTACCACTATGGCGGACACGAAGCGGCGACACCGCTGGTGGTGGGACAGGCGGTCTACAGCGAGGCTGGGCAGTTCCGACGGCCCAGGTTGCAGGAGCTCACGCCGATGGCTCATGCCGATCTGCCCGACGCGGCGACCGAGCCGCAGCACGGCGTGCTTGCCTGCAAGAAAATCTTCAACACCTTCGGCATCAAGCCTCGCGCCTGGCGTTCGGGCTTGCCGAGCCTACTGGATCGCTATTACCGCCATGACTGATGCACCCATCCTGGTCACCGGTGGCGCCGGTTTCATCGGCTCCAACCTGATCGATGCACTCCTCGCGCAAGGTCATCAGGTGCGTGTGCTCGACGATCTGTCCACCGGCAAGCGCAGCAATCTGCCGGATGACTCCCGTCTGCAGTTCATCGAGGGCAGCGTGGCCGATGCTTCTCTGGTCGAGCGGGCGGTTGATGGCTGCCGGGCCGTGGTTCACCTCGCTGCGGTGGCTTCGGTGCAAGCGTCGGTGGACGATCCGGTCGGTACCCATCAGAGCAATTTCATCGGTACGCTCAACGTCTGTGAGGCCATGCGCAGGGCAGGCGTGCGCCGCGTGCTGTTCGCTTCCAGCGCGGCGGTCTACGGCAACAATGGCGACGGCGGTGCGGTCGACGAGGACACGCCCAAGGCGCCTTTGACGCCCTATGCCGCGGACAAGCTGGCCAGCGAGCATTATCTGGAGTTCTACCGGCGGCGGCACGGCCTGGAGCCGGCGATCTTTCGCTTCTTCAATATCTACGGGCCGCGGCAGGATCCGTCCTCGCCCTATTCCGGGGTGATCAGCATCTTCACCGAGCGGGCGCAGAAGGGTTTGCCGATCAGCGTCTTTGGCGATGGCGAGCAGACGCGGGACTTCTTTTATGTCGCCGACCTGGTGTCGATACTTCAGCAGGCGCTGGACGTGCCGGTGGTGGAGGAGGGGGCGGTCAACGTAGGACTCAACCATGCGACCAGCCTCAATCAGCTGCTGGCCGATATCGGGGCGGTCTCCGGGGGGCTGCCCCCCGTGAAGCATTTGCCGGCCCGCCTGGGTGATATCCGCCACTCATGCGCCAACAACGCTCGGTTGTTGCAGCGCTACCGGATGCCGCCTGCCACCGAGATGAGAGAAGGGCTGGCGCGTCTGCTGTCGTCCTGATCCGGGATCTTCCAAAAGCGAAAACAGGCGCCTCGAGGGCGCCTGTTTCGTTTTTGCGGCTGGCTTAGAACTTGTAGCCCAGGCCGACCATGTAGACCATCGGGTCGACATCGACGTCGACCTTTAAACGACCCACGCCGTCGAGGTGGGTGTAGCCGGTTGTGTCGATATCGATGTAGCGCACCTGTGCGTTGATCATCAGGTTGTCGCTGAGCATGTAGTCCATGCCGACCTGGGCGGCGAAGCCCCAGGAGTTCTTCAGGCTCAGCCCATCGAAGCCCTTGGCCTCTGCGCTGCTGGAGACCGACTCATCGAAGAACCAGGTGTAGTTGATACCGGCGCCGACATAGGGCTGGAAGGCCGACTTGGTGTCGAGCGGGTAGTAGACCAGGCTCAGGGTCGGTGGCAGCTGCTTGATGTCCCCGAGCTTGCCGTTGAGCGCGTCCAGGCCCGCCGGTGAGCCCTTGATGCCGACGCTGTGGCTGAACGGGGTGGCGGCCAGCAGCTCGATACCGACCCGGTCGGTCAGCATGTAGGCGAAGTTCAGACCCAGTTGGGTGTCGCTGTCCAGTGTGGCTTGTCCGCCAAGGTCGCCGAGAGCGCCGTGCTTGATGCCCGAGCTGTCCTCGCGAGCGTCGACGGTGACGGCGCCCGCCCGAACGATGATGTCGCCGGCCTGATGTGCCTGGGCCAGAGGGGCGGTAAGTGCCATGGCGAGCACGGAAAGGGTGATCAGGGACTTGCGCATAGTGAACTCCATCGAGCAGGTGTGTTGCGACTGAGGCACATGGTAGGTCGCTGCGTCAGGAGCGCTTTGATCCAGCTCAATAAAGCCTGCCGGCCTGCGCGGAGGGAGTCGGTTGCGTTGTGCTCTGCTTGCAGATGATAATGTTTCTCTTTCTGAATCTGCTGCTGCATCCCATTGTCAGTATCGATGCAAACTGGCACTGCATTCGTTGACTATTGTTATAACATAACGCTTCGTTTCGCGAACCCGAGGGTCCACTCCGCATGAATCTGTACCCGACTCGCTTGCTCGCAGGCGTCCTGTTGTCGTTCTGTCTGCCGTTGCAGGCTGCCCCGCTGGACGAGGCTCTCGACGAGAGTCAGCGCCTGGCGGCCGAGGCGAAGGCCTCCCAGGCACGGATCGAGCAGCTGGACGATGCTGCCAGACAGGCGCTTCTCGACTACCGCAGCGCCGTTCAGCAAGCCGAGGCGTTGAAGGCCTACAACGAACAGCTGCGCGAGCTCACCGCAGCGCAGCGCAAGGAACTCGAAGGTTTCCAGCGTCAGCTCGACAATATCGAGCGCACTCAGGAAGCCGTCACGCCGCAAATGAGCCGGATGGTCCAGGTATTGGGCGAATTCATCGCGGCGGATCTGCCGTTCCTGCCGGACGAACGCGCCGATCGGCTGGCACAGCTGCAGGACATGCTGCCGCGTGCGGACATCAGCCTGGCCGACAAATACCGCCGCATCCTCGAGGCCTATCAGATCGAAAGCGATTACGGCCGCACGCTGGAGGCCTGGCGCGGCGAGCTTGGCGAGGGCGACGCGACACGCAGCGTCGAATTCTTCAGGCTCGGCCGCGCAATGCTCTATTACCAGACCCTCGATGCCCACGAGAGTGGCTGGTGGAATCCCAAGGCCCAGCGCTGGGAAGTGCTCGACGGTAGTGCCCGACGACCGCTTACCCAGGCCATCGCAATTGCCCGGCAGCAACAGGCACCCGCCTATCTGCAGTTGCCGGTGAAAACCCTGGCCCAGGAGGCCGCGCAATGAGTCGTCTGTTCTTCCTGCTGTTCGTTGGCCTGGCGCCCGCCCTGGCGCAGGCCGCCGATCCCCTCACGCCCGACCAGCTGCTACAGCGCATTCGCAGCGATCGCGCCGCTGAAGTCGCCGCTATGCAGCAGCGCGAGCAGGCATTCCTTGCCGATCGCAGCGAGCAGTCCCGTCTGTTGTCGCAAGCTCAGGCCGAGTTGAACAAGCAGAAGGCAGAGGCTGAGCGACTGAAGGCCGATTTCGATCGTCAGGAAGCGGAGCTGGGCGAACAGGAAAAATTGCTGTCTCAGCGGGTCGGCCACCTGGGTGAGCTGTTCGGCGTGGTGCGCCAAAGCGCCGGGGATATTTCCGGGCAGTGGCAGGACAGCATGCTCAACGTGCAATACCCCGAGCGCGTCAAGCGCTTACGTGCCTTGGCCGAGAGCCGCGCTCTGCCGTCGGCCGAAGACCTGGACGGCTTCTGGATGACCCTGCTCGAAGATCTCGCAGCCAGCGGCCGAGTCGAGCGTGTCGAGCTGCCTGTGGTGGCCGCCGATGGCAGCCGCAGCCGGCAGTCGGTATTGCGCGTTGGTACCTTCTCCGCGTTTACCGATGACAGCTTCCTGCGTTACGACGCCGACACGGGCGATCTGCTGGCTCCGGCTCGGCAGCCGTCCGGGCAGGGGATGGTGCGCGATTATCTGAACAGCGATGCCGAGCTCGCCACGCTGCCGGTCGACCCCAGTCGCGGCACTTTGCTGGCCCAGCTGCAGCGTCAGCCGAATCTGTGGGATCGCGTTCAGCAGGGCGGTCTGGTGGGCTGGGTGATCATTGCCTTGGGGGTGTTCGGCCTGCTGTTGGCCATTTGGCGGATGGTCTATCTCGCTGGCGTCGGGCGCAAGGTCAGCCGCCAGGTCCGTGAACTGAGCACGCCGCGCGACGACAACCCGCTGGGTCGCGTCATCGGCGTGCTGGGCCCTAAGCCGCAGCTGGCGGATCTGGAAACCCTGGAGCTCAAGCTGGACGAGGCGATTCTGCAGGAAACGCCGCCGCTCGAGCGGGGCCAGCCGCTGCTCAAGCTGCTCAGTGCCGTGGCGCCGCTGCTCGGGTTGCTGGGCACCGTGACCGGCATGATCGTCACCTTCCAGGCCATTACCCAGAGCGGTGGCGGCGATTCCCGGCTGATGGCCGACGGCATCTCGCAGGCCCTTGTGACCACCGTGCTCGGCTTGGTGGTGGCCATTCCGCTGCTGTTCCTGCACAGCCTGCTGGCCAGCCGCAGCAAGGCGCTGATCCAGATGCTGGAGCAGCAGAGCGCCGGTTTGATCGCACTGCACCTGTCTGGAGCGCCGCGCCGTGACTGATTTCCACACCCACTGGCTGCGGCTGGTCGACAGCGGTTATGCGTTGCTCGACTTCATGGCTGCGGGCGGCATGGTGATGTGGGCCCTGGCGGCACTCTGCGTGGTCTATTGGACGCTGGTGTTCGAGCGGCTGTGGTTCATGCGTCGGGTGTTCCCGCGCTGGGTCGAGGAACGCCGCGCCGCCTGGCATCGGCTGGAACTCAGCCACAGCCGCCAGCGTGCCGTGCGCAGTGCCTGGCTGGCGCAGGCCCAGCAGCAGCTGACCATGCCGTTGCGGCTGAGCAAGACGCTGGTGGCGATGTATCCGCTGCTCGGCCTGCTCGGCACCGTCACCGGCATGATCGCGGTGTTCGACGTGTTGGCGCTCAACGGCACCGGCAACCCGCGCGGTATGGCTGCGGGCGTATGGCAAGCGACCTTGCCGACCATGGCCGGCATGGTGCTGGCCATTACCGGACTTTTCAGCCTGGCGCGCCTCGAGCGAAACGCGCGGCAGGCTCTCGACCGGCTGGCCGACCAGCTGCGTCACGATTGAGGATGTTCTGATGCGAATGCGTCGTCACCATTACCAGCAGGAAGAAGACACCGGCATCGACCTCACGCCGATGCTCGATGTGGTCTTCATCATGCTGATCTTCTTCATCGTCACCAGCTCCTTCATCAGGGAGTCGGGTGTCGAAGTGCAGCGGCCCCAGGCCGATACGGCCAGCGCCCAGGACAAGGGCAACATCCTGATCGCGGTGACCGCCGACGGCCAGGTCTGGATCGACAAGCAGCCGGTCGACGTGCGCAGCGTTCGTGCCCACGTCGAGAAGATGCGGGTCGATCAGCCTGATGGCGCCGTGGTGGTTCAGGCCGACCAGGATGCGCGTACCGGGCTGGTGGTCCAGGTCATGGATCAGGCGCGCCTGGCCGGTGTGCAGGATGTCGCGCTGGCGGCCAGCGCGGGAGGGCGGTGATGCGCCTGGGGTTGTCCTTCATCGGCGCCTGCCTCATGGCACTGGCGCTCTTCGCCCTGATGCTGAGCATGGTCTCGCCACCACGCAGCATGGTCGAGGACGATCCGGTGGCGATCGCCAATTTCGTGCGCATGGACAACCGCAGCAGCGAAAGCTCGCCCCGCTCTCGGCAGCAGGCGCCCGAACCGCCACAGCCGAAGACACCGCAGCCACCGACGCCTCCGACCCCGGCGATGAGCACGCCCAACGCCAGCCTGCCGAAGCTCGATCTGGACATGCCGAATATCGATACCGGGGTCGCCGTCGCTGCGGCGCCCACACCGAGCCTTTCCGGGTTGACCGCCGCTGCGCCGGCTCCCGCACCGGCCCCCGCGCCCGCGGCACCGTCCAGCCCGGCGGCGCCCGCGGCACAGTCCGGCGGACCCGAGCAGGAGGTCACACCGCTCAACGACATACGGCCGGAGTATCCCTACCGAGCCCGGCAGCAGGGGATTGAGGGCCACATCAAGCTGGCGTTCACCATCACGCCCCAGGGGCGGGTCGAAAACATCCGCGTGCTCGAAGCGTCGCCGCGTAATGTGTTCGATCGCGAGGCCCGGCGTGCGGCGGCGCGTTGGCGTTTCGCACCGCGCACCGAGGGCGGCGCTGCGGTATCGCGCGAAGCGGTCAAAACCTTGCACTTCAAACTCGAAGGAGGCTGAAATGACACGTTTGCTGCCTTTGCTGATGCTGGTCGCGTCCTTCTCCTGTGCGGCGCAGAGTATCGATCCGGGCGTGTTCCGCGCCCTCGACACCGCCCAGTCCGCCCAGCAAAAGGGTGACTACGCGGCCGCCCGGCGCGCGCTGGAAGGCGCTACGCCGCGTCCCGGCAGCCTTGAGGAAGCGCTGTTGTGGCGCAGCCGCGGCTATCTCGCCTGGGCCGAGGGCAACAACGCGCAGGCGCTGGATTTCCTGGGCAGGGCGTTCAACAGCGGCAAGCTCGACGACGAGTCCCAGGTCCGTGAGCGCCTCAACCTGGCGCGGTTGAACCTAGGTGAACGCCGCTACGCCCAGGTGGTCAGCCTGCTGTCGGCGCAGGGCAACGCCGACGAGGACGTGCTGCAGATGCTGGTGCAGGCCTATCAGGGCCTTGGCCAGCACACCAAGGCGCTGCCGCTGGCCGAGCGTTACGTGCAGCGCAATCCGAAAGCGGCCGATACCTGGTACCAGCTGTTGGTCGCCGGCAATGCCGAGCTCAAGCGCTACCAGGCCGCCGAGCGCTGGCAGCGCGTGCTGTTGGCGCGTCATCCTGACCGTGCTCGAGACTGGCGCCAGCTGGCCGCGTTGCAGCAGATGGCCGGTGCCGACGACAAGGCGCTGGCAACCTTGCGGGCGGCGCAGGCCAAAGGTGTCGCCTTCAGCGAGTCGGAGCTGGACAACCTGGTGCTGCTGGCCAGCGCCGCAGGGCAGCCCTGGCAGGGCGCCAGGCTGCTGGAGGGCATGTTGAAGTCCGGTCTGCTGGCCAACAGCGCGACCCGCGAAGAGCGGCTGGGCATGCTCTGGTGGCAGGCCCGCGAGCGCGGCGCCGCAGCGTCCATCTACCGCAACCTGGCGGGCCGTTCCGGCAATTCCAAGCATTGGCTGAATCTGGCTCAGCTGGAACTCGAACAGGCGCATTGGCAGGCTGGACTCGATGCCTTGCGCCAGGCCGAGCGAGCCGGTGCAGAGCGGCGTCAGGTGCGTGCGTGGCGAGAGTGGGCCGAGAGTGAGCTGAGCTTCGAGCGCGAACGCCAGGTGGCTCAGCTGCGCTGACGACCCAGTCCGGATGGCGGGCGAGTCGATCAGCTGTCCGGCAGCTCGTAGGGATAGATCTTCTGGGCATCCATCTGGTAACCGGCCTCGGCCAGTTCGCTGCTCGCATGCTCGACGCGCAGCGGCCCTTCGATCCAGAAGGGCTCGTAGAGTACGTCCACCATCACGCCGACCTCACTGGTCGCATGCACGATCTGATTCGACGGCGGTGGCGGAACGTGAATGCACGCCCCGAAGTAGGGGACCAGTAGAAACTCGATCACCCGCCCTTCGTCCGTCATGTCCAGCGGCACGATATACCCCGGAAGTTTCACGCGCTGACCGTCCAGCTCCTTGACCACCGGTGCTGACGGCGATTGCTGAAGAGCGGCCGGGCCGCTTTCCCCGAGCGCATCGGACAGCTGCGAGAAGTCGTGCACGGGAATCGGCGGCGGCGGTGGCGGCGCATCGGCGGGCACCAGCTCGGACCAGTTCAGTTCGCGCGGCGAGTCGGCCGCCCAGACGGGGGCGGCGAATGCCAGTAGCAGGATCAAAAGGGCGCGCGGCATGGAGGTCCTCACAGTCGGATCGATAGGCCATCGGCCAGCGACTGCCGATAGGCGCGCCAGGCCGGTACGCAGCCCATCAGCAGGGCGGCGCCCAGAATAGCGCCGAGCAGACGCCACTCATAGGGGCTCGGCAGTGCCAGCGGCAGGTACAGGCCGTAGCTGCTTTGCAGCGGCCCTTGGGCAATGGTGATGCCGGCATAGAGCAGGATGAGGCCCAGCACGAGCCCGGCCAGGGACAAGGCGAACGCCTCGAGCACGAGCAGGCCCGCGATGTGCCAGGGCCGAGCCCCGACCGAGCGCAGGATGGCCATCTCCCGGCGTCGTTCGTTGAGGCTGGTGAGAATCGCGGTGAGCATGCCGATCAAGCCGGTCAGCACCACGAACAGCGAGACTACGAAGAGCGCCTGCTCGGCGGTCCCCATCAGGCTCCACAACTCCTGCAGCGCCACGCCGGGCAGGATCGCCAGCAGGGGTTCTCCGCGGAATTCGTTGATTTCACGCTGCAGGCTGAAGGTCGCCACTTTGCTGGTGAGGCCGAGCATGAACGCGGTGATCTGTTTGGGTTGCAGGTCCATGTGGCGAGCCTGTTCGGCATCGATACGGGCATTGCCCCGTGCCGGCATGCCGTTCTGCCAGTCGATGTGCAGCGCCTCCATACCGGCCAGCGAGATATGCAGCGTACGGTCCACGGGCGTGCCGGTGCGCTTCAGAATGCCGACGACTCTGAAGGGCTTGTCGTCGTGCTGGACCAGGCTCACCCGTGCCACGCCATGGGCCAGCACGATCTCTTCGCCGAGCCGATAGCGCAGCGCATCGGCCACTTCGGCGCCAAGCACCACCTCGAACGGATCCTCTTCGAACGCGCGGCCTTCAGCGATCTGCAACGGTTGCTGGCGAGCGTAGCGGTAGTGTTCGAAATAGCTCTGGCTGGTGCCCAGTACCCGGTAGCCGCGATGGGAGTCCCCGAGTGAAAGCGGTATTGCCCAGCTCACGCGCGGGTGTTCGGCGAAATGCTGGAAATGTTCCCAGCGAATGTTGTTGGTCGCGTTGCCGATGCGAAACACCGAGTACAGCAGCAGGTTGACCGAGCCGGAGCGGGCGCCCACTACCAGGTCGGTGCCGCTGATGGTACTGGCGAAGCTGGCGCGGGCTTCGGTGCGCACCCGCTCGACCGCCAGCAACAGGCAGACGGACAGGGCGATGGCGAATACCGTGAGAAGCGCGGTGAAACGGCGATTGTTCAGGCTCGCCAGGGCCAGGCGTAGCAGGTGCATTCAGATCTCCGAGGGCCGCGCGGCGCGGTTGAGTTCCAACAGCGACAGGTTACGGTCGAACAGCGGCGCCAGGCTCTGGTCATGGCTGACGAACAACAGGCTGGAGCCGGCTGCGCGGCATTCGGCGAACAGCAGCTGCAGGAAGGCCTCGCGGGTATCGGCGTCGAGTGCCGAGGTCGGCTCGTCGGCGATCACCAGCTCCGGCTGGCCGATCAGGGCGCGGGCTGCGGCGACGCGCTGTTGCTGGCCGATCGACAGGGCCTCGGCGCGTCTGTCGAGCAACCCCTGCGGTAAGCCCAGGTGGGCCAGCAGTTCGGCGGCGGCCTTGTCCACGCTGCCGTGGCGGGCGATGGCACGCTGGCTGCGCTGCCGTGAGAAACGGCACGGCAGGGTGGCATTCTCGCGCACCGAGAGAAAGGGCAGCAGGTTGAACTGCTGGAAGATATAGCCGGTGTGGTCGACTCGGAAGCGGTCTCGGGCGCTGGCCGAAAGCTTTTCCAGCTCGCGCCCAAGCAGCCGTACGCTGCCACGTCCGGGCACCTGGACGCCGCCGAGGAGGCCGAGCAGGGTGGTCTTGCCGCTGCCCGACGGGCCCTTGAGAAAAAGGCTCTCGCCAGCGTGCAGCTGAAAGTGGGGAATATCCAGCAGCTCCGCCTGGCCGGGCCAGGCGAAACCGAGGTCATGTAGCTCGATCAGGGGTTGGGTCATGCGTTACCGCTTAGGCCGAGGGTCGTGGCTCAGAAGTTCAGTCGCGGGTTGCTCGGGGTCAGCTCGACGCCTTGCTGCCCGCTCGGGCCGATCAGTTGTACCTGAATTGTCCGGGTATCGGGGAAGCGCTGGAACAGTGCGTTCAAGTCCAAAGTTTTCAGCGCGGCCGGCGTGAAGCAACTCAGCTGGTAGTGCGCGCTGATGTCGCTGTGCTCATGATCGTGATCGCCATGGCCGTGTTCCTCGGCATGTGTGTGTCCGTGCTCTTTCGTGTGCTCGTGCGAGTGTTCCTTTCGGCCGAACAGAGGGCTCTCCAGCTCAGTGGACGCTACGCTGCAGCCGGCCTGGGCAGGCAGGGAAAACAGCGTCAGCGGCTGCTCCAGCGATTCGCGTGCGGCTTTCAGCGTGGCCTTGTCCGCATCGCTGGTGGCAGCGTGTTCGAAGCCGACCAGGTTCATCGCCGGGCTTTCCAGTTCCAGCTCCAGGGCCTGGCCGTCCAGTGCAACGTTAAGTCGAGCGACGCCATGCTCGTGAGCGGAAAGGCTGCCGTGCTCATGGTCGTGATCATGATCGTGGCTGTGCTCGGCCGCGTGGGCCAGGGGTATGAGGGCAAAGGGAAGCGCTAGCAGCAAGCGACGCATGGGGACCTCGTTAGTTTTGGTAATGTTATAACAACTGTACCTCCGCGCTGGCGTTTGCTCAATCGACATGTAGCATGGCGTCGACTCAGGAGACCGCAGCGATGATCAGAATCAAAGGACGTATAGGCGATTGGCCGGTGGACCTCAGCGTCGAGCTGGATGCCGAGGACTGGGCGCGACTGAGTCCTGAGGTACCCGTCGCCGCCGCTCAGCCAATGCCGGCCGAGCGTCCGGTCGACGCGCTTTGGGAGGCGGCGCAGCAGGTATTGCGCCAGGCCGGGGAGTTGGAGGGACCGCAGCTACTGGCGGCCCTCGAAGCCCTGGCGGGTAATGCTCAGGCGGGAAAGCGGCTGATGGTTCGCCTGCGCCATAGCGACCGGGTACGCCTGGAGACCGGCAAGGACGCGCCGACCTTTTTCTGGGTCGAGCCCTAACCCGGTCGATGGGCTCAGTACAGCGCCTGGTACAGCTTGCGCCGGTACAGGGTCACCAGCGGGTGATCGGTACCCAGCAGGTCGAACACCTGTAGCAGTGTCTTGTGCGGCAGGCCGTCGGCATAGCTACGGTTACGCACGAACAACTGGAGCAGGGCTTCGAGCGCCGGCTCGTATTGCTGACGCGCCAGTTGATGGATGGCCAGCTGATACGCCGCTTCGTCATCCTGGGCATTGGCCGCCAGGCGGCTTTTAAGGTCGGCGGCTTCCGGCAGTTCGGCGACCTGGCGCAGGAATGTCAGCTGCGCCCGCGCGCCGGCCAATGCCTGCTTGTGCTCGTCGCTCTTGACAGCACCGAGCACCGCTTCAGCTTCGCCGAGTTCGCCGCGTTCGGCCAGGCAGCGGGCGTAAAGAATCAGCGCAGCGGCATTTTCGTTGTCTTCGCCCAGCAATTGCTTGAGCAGGGTTTCGGCGTCAGCGATCCGCCCCTCCGTGAACGCGGCCTGGGCGGTTTCCAGCAGATCGGCCTGTGGCGCGGCGGGGGCCTGCACGTGCGGCTGCAGCATGGCGCGGATGGCCGATTCCGGCTGCGCGCCGGCGAAGCCGTCTACCGGTTGCCCGTCCTTGAACAACACCACGGTCGGCAGGCTTCGGATGCCAAAGCGCGCCACGATGTCCTGTTCGATGTCGCAGTTGACCTTGGCCAGCAGCAGTTCGCCCTGGAACTCCTCGGTGATCTTGGCCAGCAGCGGCATCAGCGCCTTGCAGGGGGCGCACCACTCGGCCCAGAAATCCACCAGCACCGGTTTGTGGAAGGAATTCTCGACCACCAGCTGCTCGAAAGCGGCGGCGCCGGATACCTCGAAGATGTAAGGGGTATCGTTCATGGGAATACTCGACACGTCGGGACGACTGAAAGTGGGTGCATGGTAAATGGAGGCGCCTGGGCAGGAAACAAGGGCGCGGTCAGTGGGCGCCGGGTTGGAGCGGCCAGCTGTCCATCTCACGATAGCGTACGCCGCCGGGCAGGTTTTCGGACAGGTAGAGCACGACCCGTTCGGCCGACCAGCGTAGCGAGACGTCCGGATACCGGGCGATCGGTTCGGCGTGCCGGAACAGGGTCACGTGGGGGCGGAAGTCGGGGCTGTCCAGGGCCAACCCCTGTGCCTCCAGGCGTTCGTGCAGGTCGCGCTGCAGGTCCAGCAGGGCCTCCGGTGGCGACTCGCAGGTCAGAACAGTGAGGCCATTCTTCCACTGTTCGAGCCGCTGCAGGTGCAGCTCGAAGCGGGGGTGGCCCTGCAGCGCGGCACCGATCTGACGCAGTTTCGGCAGGCATGTGGACGGTTGGCTGCCGAGAAACGCCAGGGTCAGGTGAAGGTTGGCTGGGGCGACCGGGCGCCCACATATGCCCAGGCTGTCGCGCCAGCCGCACAAGCTCGGGCGCAGCGGGCCGGGGCAGGGCAGGGCGAAGAACAGGCGCAGGGTCGGATCGCTCATGGCCGCTCCGCAAGCACTCAGCTGTAGGCCTGGTACAGGCTCACCCGGCGAAATTCGGCGGGTTCGGCAAGATCCGGCCAGGTGCAGGCGTCGAGCACGGCCAGGCGTTGATAAGCCGGGTGGTCGAAATCGCGTACACGTGAGTCGGCCACCAGTATTTCGCGTCCGCGACCGAGGAAGGCGTCGAGCAGCGGCAGGTTGGCGCGGTCGTAGAGCACGTCGGCGACGATGATCAGATCGTAGCGTGCGGTCTCGGCGAAGAAGTCCGGCGAGTATTCGAGCGTCACGCCGTTGAGGGCGGCATTGGCGCGGCACGCCTCAAGCGCTAGAGGATCGAGGTCGCAGGCCACGACCTGCACCGCACCGGCTTTTGCTGCGGCGATCGCGGCGACGCCCGAACCGCTGCCGAAATCCAGTACTCGCTTGCCCGTCAGATACTCGGGGCGCTCGGCCAGCCAGCGGGCCAGCGCCAGGCCGCTGGCCCAGCAGAAGCACCAATACGGCGGCTCTTCCAGAATACGTCGGGTTTCATCGGGGCTGAAGGCGCGGTCCATGTTCGTCGCATCGATCAGCCACAGCTGGATGTCGGTGCCCGGCAGCGTCTCGACCATCAGGCGAGCCTCGCCCAGCCGCTCGTTCAGCGCCGCCTGCAGCCCTTCGGAAGCCGTCACGGCGCCTGTTCCAGCCTGAGCGGGCCGAGCGCCTGGCTGGCGCTGCTGCGGATCTGGCGGGCGGGCAGGCGCATGATCAGCTGGCCGGATTGGGTGACACGCCCACGCAATTCCACGCGCTGGCTCTTGGCGAAGGTTTCGGGGTTGAAACTGAGGATGAAAGGCAGGTCGGTGCCGCGACCGTTGAGTTTGACGTTGGCCAGCAGGCGATCGGGCTGCTCGTGGTCGACATCGAGCAGCGCGAGTTCGACTTCGGCGCCGGCCGGCGCGCCGATCAGCGTGCCGCTGAGTTCGTGCAGCAGCTTGCCTTCGACTGCCGGTTGTTGCTCGAGCGCAGGCGGTGCGGCCGGCGGTTCTGGAGGCTGGCTGGCGCAGCCGGCGAGAAGCAGCAGGAGACCGGACAGGACTGCGGGAAATAACGGCACGGAAGGCTCCTCGAAACGGGTGGAATGGCCGCTGTATAGCAGCAAATCCCTCGACTTGTCTTGACGGTCGGATGCGCTACCATGGCTTTCCCGACGTCTGACTCCCGCCTTTCTCATGCATTGTCCCTTCTGTAGTGCGAACGATACCAAGGTCATCGATTCGCGCCTGGTTGCCGAGGGCGACCAGGTCCGGCGTCGCCGCGAGTGCCTCGCCTGCGGCGAGCGTTTCACCACCTTCGAGACCGCCGAACTGGTGATGCCACGACTGATCAAGCAGGACGGCAGCCGCCAGCCGTTCGATGAGGAAAAGCTGCGTGCCGGTATGCAGCGCGCACTGGAAAAACGGCCGGTGAGCGTGGAGCGCCTCGAGGAGGCCATCGCCCACATCAAGAGCAAGCTGCGCGCCACCGGCGAGCGGGAGGTCAAATCGCTGGTGCTCGGTGAGTTGGTGATGGCCGAACTGCAGAAGCTCGACGAAGTGGCCTACATCCGCTTCGCCTCGGTCTATCGGCGCTTCCAGGACCTCAACGAGTTCCGCGAGGAAATCGAGCGTCTGTCGCGCGAGCCGTCGAAGGCGTGATGGCTACCGATCACCAGCCTATGGCGCGTGCGCTGCAGTTGGCGCGCCAGGGCCTGTATTCCACCGATCCCAATCCCCGCGTCGGCTGCGTCATCGTGCGTGACGGCCAAGTCGTGGGTGAGGGGTGGCACCAGCGTGCCGGCGAGCCCCACGCCGAAGTGCATGCGCTGCGTATGGCCGGCGACCGTGCGCGCGGCGCGACCGCCTACGTCACCCTCGAGCCGTGCAGCCATCACGGGCGCACGCCGCCTTGTGCCGATGCGCTGGTGAAGGCCGGCGTGGCCCGGGTGGTCGCGGCGATGCAGGACCCCAATCCGCAGGTGGGCGGGCGCGGCCTGCAGCGGCTGCGTGACGCCGGGATTGATGTGGTCTGCGGCGTGCTCGAGGCCGAAGCGCGCGAGCTCAATCCCGGCTTCATCAAACGCATGGAGGGTGGACTGCCATTCGTCCGGATAAAGCTGGCGATGAGCCTGGATGGCCGCACGGCCATGACCTCGGGCGAGAGCCAGTGGATCACCGGGCCGGCCGCGAGGGCCGATGTGCAGCGTCTGCGGGCGCGTTCGAGCGTGGTGCTCAGCGGAGCCGATACGGTTCTTGTCGATAAGGCGCGGCTGACCGTACGTGGCGAAGAACTCGGTCTGGAGCCTTCGCTCGCGGCGCTGGCCCTGCAACGACCGCCGTTGCGCGTGCTGATCGACGGTCGGCTTCGTGTGCCGCTCGAGGCGCCTTTCTTCCAGGCCGGCCCCGCGCTGGTGGCGACGCTCGACGACACCTGCGCGGCGCGTTATCGGGCGGCCGGTCACGAACTGCTGGCGCTGGCCGGTCATGAGCGTGTCGACTTACCGGCGCTGCTGGCGGCGCTTGGGGCGCGCGGCGCCAATGAGGTGCTGGTCGAGGCCGGTCCACGTCTGGCGGGCGCTTTTGCGGCGCAAGGGTTGGTCGATGAGTACCGGATCTACTTCGCCGCCAAGCTGCTCGGCTCGTCGGCGCGTCCGCTGCTGGAGCTGCCGCTGGAGCGAATGGCCGAGGCGCGGGAGTTGCGCATCCTGGATATGCGGGCCGTGGGTGACGACTGGCGGATCACCGCTCAACCCGTCGCGCACTAGGGCGCCGGCTCGGCGGCGGCTGCACGAAATCCCGGAGTATGGTAAAAACGCCGTCGGCCGCAATGCGGTCACGTTCTCAGGGCGGGGTGCGATTCCCCACCGGCGGTAATGCGCAGCAGGCAAGCCCTCTGCGCTAGCCCGCGAGCGCTTGCCAATCGGCAAGGTCAGCAGACCCGGTGCGATTCCGGGGCCGACGGTATAGTCCGGATGAGAGAGAGCGGGATGCCTCGACGGGCGCCGTTCGCGCGCGCGTCACGATCCCTATCGATCTGCAGTGCCCTGTTTTTCATAAACAGGAGTTCGTCACATGCCTCACCCACGCCGCCTCGACACGGAGGCCGTATGTTCACTGGAATAATCGAAGCGATCGGCAGCATCAAGGCGCTGACCCCCAAGGGGGGCGATGTGCGCGTGCATGTCGCGACCGGCAAGCTGGATCTGGCCGACGTCAAACTGGGCGACAGCATCGCGGTCAACGGCGTTTGCCTGACAGCCGTGGTGCTGTCCGGCGACGGTTTCTGGGCCGATGTCAGCCGCGAAACTCTGGCGCGAACCGCCTTCATCGACCTCAAGGCCGGCAGCCCGGTCAACCTGGAAAAGGCATTGACGCCCACCAGCCGCCTGGGCGGGCATCTGGTCAGCGGCCATGTGGACGGCGTCGGCGAGGTCGTTTCCCGTCAGGACAATGCCCGTGCGGTGCAATTTCGCATCCGCGCGCCCCGCGAGCTCGCCAGGTACATCGCCCTCAAAGGCTCGATCACGGTCGACGGCACCAGCCTGACCGTGAACGCGGTCAACGGCGCGGAGTTCGAGTTGACCATCGTGCCGCACACGCTGGCCGAAACCATCATGGCCGACTACCGCCCCGGTCGGCAGGTGAACCTGGAGGTAGACCTGCTGGCGCGCTACATCGAGCGCCTGCTGCTGGGCGACAAGGCTGCCGAGCCCAGCGCATCCGGCATCAGCGAAGGTTTTCTGGCCGAGCACGGCTACCTGAAGAATTGAAGGAATCCGCCACGATGGCACTCAACAGCATTGATGAACTGATCGAAGACATTCGCGCCGGCAAGATGGTCATCCTGATGGACGACGAGGATCGCGAGAACGAAGGCGACCTGATCATGGCTGCCGAATGTGTACAACCTGAGCACATCAACTTCATGGCCCGCTTCGCGCGTGGCTTGATCTGCATGCCGATGAGCCGCGAGCGCTGCGAAACCCTGAAGCTGCCGCTGATGGCGCCGCGCAACGGCTCGGGTTTCGGCACCAAATTCACCGTCTCGATCGAGGCCGCCGAGGGAGTGACCACCGGCATCTCCGCCGCCGATCGGGCGCGGACCGTGCAAGCCGCCGCGGCACGCAACGCCAAGGCCGAAGACATCGTCAGCCCCGGGCATATCTTCCCGCTGATGGCTCAGCCCGGCGGCACCCTGGCGCGGGCCGGGCACACCGAAGCCGCGTGCGACCTGGCGCGGATGGCCGGTTTCGAGCCGGCCGGAGTGATCTGCGAGATCATGAATGACGATGGCACCATGGCGCGTCGTCCGGAGCTGGAAGTGTTCGCCGAGCAGCATGGCATCAAGATCGGCACCATCGCCGATCTGATCCATTACCGCCTGCTGCACGAGCGCACCATCGAGCGCGTCGCCGAGCAGCCGATCGACAGCGAGCTGGGCCAGTTCAACCTGGTCACCTACCGCGATTCGGTCGAAGGTGAAGTGCATCTGGCGCTGACCCTCGGGCAGATCCAGGGCGACACGCCGACGCTGGTGCGGGTGCACAACATGGACCCGTTGCGCGACCTGTTGATGGTGCGTCAGCCTGGTCGCTGGAGCTTGCGTGCGGCCATGGCGCAGGTGGCCGAGGCCGGCAGCGGCGTGGTCCTGCTGCTCGGCCATCCGCTGGGCAGCGAAGATCTGCTGGCCCATGTGCGTGAAGGCACCAGCGGTCAGGCCAAGACGCCCGGCACCTACAGCACCGTCGGTGCGGGATCGCAGATTCTGCGCGACCTGGGCGTGCGGCAGATGCGCCTGATGAGTTCGCCGATGAAGTTCAATGCGATATCCGGCTTCGATCTGGAAGTTGTAGAATATCTGTCCGCCGAATGACCGATGCAGAGGCGCCGCCAAGATCGCGGCGCCTTCGTTCTTTAAAGAGATGAGTAACGATATGACCCTGAAGACCATCGAAGGTACCTTCATCGCCCCCAGCGGCAAATTCGCCCTGGTGGTTGGCCGCTTCAACAGCTTCGTCGTCGAAAGCCTGGTGAGCGGCGCCGTCGATACGCTGCTGCGCCACGGCATCAACGAAAGCGACATCACCATCATTCGCGCGCCGGGTGCTTTCGAGATTCCGTTGGTGTCACAGAAGGTCGCCCAGCAGGGCGAGTACGACGCCATCATCGCGCTCGGCGCGGTCATTCGCGGCGGCACCCCGCACTTCGAATATGTGGCGGGCGAGTGCACCAAGGGCCTGGCGCAGGTTTCCATGGAATTCGGTGTGCCGGTCGCCTTCGGCGTACTGACCGTCGACTCCATCGAGCAGGCCATCGAGCGCTCGGGCACCAAGGCCGGCAACAAAGGCGCCGAGGCCGCACTCTCGGCACTTGAAATGGTGAGCCTGCTGGCGCAGCTGGAGGCCAAGTGAGTCTGAATCGCGACGACAGTCCCGACGCCCAGCCGGCCAAGCCGGCCAAAGGGCGCATCGCCACCCGCCGTGTGGCCCGCAGCCTGGCGATGCAGGCGCTGTATCAGTGGCACATGGCCGGGCAAAGCCTCAATGAAATCGAGGCGCAGTTTCGCGTCGACAACGATTTCGCCGGCGTCGATGGCGCCTACTTCCACGAGCTGCTCACCGGCGTTGCGCGCAGCAAGACCGAGATCGACCAGGCCATCGAGCCGCTGCTCGATCGCCCGCTGGACGAACTCGACCCGGTGGAGCTGGCCATTCTGCGCCTGTCCACCTACGAGCTGATGCAGCGTCTGGACGTGCCTTACCGGGTCGTGATCAACGAAGGTATCGAGCTGGCCAAGGTCTACGGCGCCACCGACGGACACAAGTTCGTCAACGGCGTGCTGGACAAGCTGGCACCGAGCCTGCGTAGCGCCGAAGTACGTGGCGACCGACGCTGAGAGTTGTCGTGCGGTGGGTGAGTTTGAGCTGATCCGCCAATACTTCGCCGCCGCGGCCTGTGCCAGGCCCGGCGGCGAAGTGCTGCTCGGGATCGGCGACGACTGTGCCCTGCTGGCGTTGTCGGCCGGTGAAGTGCTGGCCGTCTCCACCGATACGTTGGTCGAGGCCGTGCATTTTCCCGCTGCTTGCGATCCCGAGTTGCTGGCGCAACGGGCGTTGGGTGTATCGACCAGCGACCTTGCGGCGATGGGCGCCACGCCTATCGGCTTCACCCTGGCGCTGACCCTGCCCGACGCACAGCCATCCTGGCTAGAGGCGTTTTCCCGAGGACTGGATGCCATGGCGGCTCGCTGCGGGATGCGGCTGCTCGGCGGCGATACCACCCGCGGCCCGCTCAGCCTGACGCTCACCGTCTTCGGTCGCCTGCCATGCGGTGCGGCACTGACCCGGAGTGGCGCCCGACCGGGCGACCTGCTTTGCGTCGGCGGTCCGCTCGGCGATGCAGCGGGTGCGCTGGCGCTGGTGCTCGGCCAACGTCAGGCGTCACCGCCTGTGGCCGACGCCTTGCTGGCCCGCTACTGGGTGCCACGACCGCAGCTCGAACTGGGCCAGGCCTTGCGTGGCCATGCCAGTGCCGCGCTGGACATCTCCGACGGTCTGCTGGGCGATTGTGGCCATATCGCGTCAGCGTCTGGCGTGGCGCTGCGTATCGAGTCCGAGCGCATCCCGCTGTCGGCGCCGCTGCTCCAGTTCCTCGGACACGAGCAGGCCCTGGCTGCCGCGCTGGCGGGTGGCGACGACTACCTGCTGGCCTTTACCCTGCCGCCCGACCAGCTGTCGCCGCTGCAGGCGCAGGGTTGGCCTGTCCATCCGATCGGCACGGTCGAGGCGGGCAGTGGAGTCCGGTTGGTCGACAAGGCTGGCGCGCCTGTGGCTTTCGCCAATCAGGGTTATCGGCATTTTTCCAGCTGATGTGTTCGGCTGGACTCGCTTTTACACGAATAAGGATCCGGTTTGACTGATTCGCTGCAGGCGCCCGCTACGCCGGTGCCACCCTCGGTATGGAGCAACCCCTGGCACAACCTGGCATTCGGTTTCGGCTCCGGTACCCTGCCCAAGGCACCCGGAACCTGGGGCTCGCTGGTTGCGCTGCCGTTCGTTCCGCTCTGGCAGCTGTTGCCGGACTGGGGTTACTGGCTGCTGCTCGGCGTGGCCATGCTGTTCGGCTGCTGGCTGTGCGGCAAGGTCGCCCGGGATCTGGGTGTGCATGACCATGAAGGCATCGTCTGGGACGAGATGGTGGGTATCTGGATCACGCTGTGGCTGGTGCCCGAGGGCTGGTACTGGCTGCTGGCCGGCTTCGTGGTGTTCAGGGTGATGGATATCGCCAAGCCCTGGCCGATCAGCTGGGTCGACCGCAACGTGCACGGCGGCCTGGGTATCATGCTCGACGACGTGCTCGCCGGGGTCGCCGCCTGGCTGGTCATGCAGGGGCTGGTTTGGGCGCTGGTCTGAACGGGCGAAGCGTCACACGGATGCGCGTGAACCTGACCTGCTACCCGGAATCGACCGTGCCGCGGCGCTATGCTTGGCGCGTGGCGGCGAGGCCGGATATTTTGCGGAGTGAGACGATGCGTTCGATGCTGTTTGCCGGCGTGCTGCTGGCGATGCCGTTGGCGACTGCGGCAGCGACCCAGGTCCAGGTGGTCGGATTGTTTCCAAACGCGGCAGTGGTTTATGTCGATGGGCAGCGCAAGCTGGTCAGGGCCGGGCAGACTGGCCCTGGCGGCGTTCAGGTAATCAGCGCCGACTCGCGCGGCGCCGTGCTGCGTGTCGATGGCGTCGAGCGCCGATACGAGCTCAGCCGCGAATACAGCGCGGGCTTCGCCGCACCGAGCCGGGCGCAGATGAGCATCGCCCAGGGCGCGGGTGGTCATTACTGGGTTGCCGGTTCGATCGATTCCCAGCCGGTGCAGTTCCTGGTGGACACCGGTGCGTCCTCCGTCGCCCTCAACGAGGCGCAGGCGCGGCGACTGGGCATCGACTACCGTGTGAATGGCAAGCCGATGGTGGTGAGCACGGCCAGCGGCACCGCCAATGCCTGGCGCGTGCACCTGAGCAGCGTCAAGATCGGCCCGCTCGAAGTGCTGGGTGTCGAAGCCGTGGTGATCGAAGGCGGCTCGCCCACCGAGGCGCTGCTGGGCATGAGTTTTCTCAACCGCGTCAGCTGGCGTGAGGACCAGGGCATGCTCCGCCTGGAGTCGAAGATCTAAGAAGCAGCTTGAAGCCAGAAGCTGGCGTAGGTGGGTGCAAACCGCCACTTCTTCGATTTGCTGCTCTGCTGGCGTTACCGCGAGCATGGCTCGCTTCTACAAGTGGCTATGGCAAGGGCCTCGCGGTTGACGCGGTACCAGTGCGTCTCAGGCTGACCAGCTTCCAGCTTCCAGCTTCCAGCTTCCAGCTTCCAGCTTCCAGCTTCCAGCTTCCAGCTTCCAGCTTCCGGTTAGGTTACAATATTGCCCTTTTCTGCCTTCTGGAGTCTCTCCGGTGCCTGTCGTCTTCGTCGCCGCCTCCCAACTGCCGACGCCTTTCGGCGTGTTCACCATGCATGGTTTTCTCGACCAGGAAACTGGTAAGGAGCATGTGGTCCTGACGATGGGGAACGTGGCCGATGGCAAGCCGGTGCTGGGCCGCCTGCATTCGGAGTGCCTCACCGGTGATGCGCTGTTCAGCCTGCGCTGCGATTGTGGGTTTCAACTCGAGGCGGCGCTGCGGGCGATCGCCCAGGAGGGCCGTGGAGCCTTGCTCTACCTGCGTCAGGAAGGACGCGGCATCGGGCTCTTGAACAAGATCCGCGCGTACGCCCTGCAGGACACCGGTGCCGACACGGTCGAAGCCAACGAGCGCCTGGGCTTCGCCCCCGACATGCGCGACTACGCCATCTGCCTGCCGATGCTTGAGCATCTGGGCATCGCCGAAATCAAGCTGATGACCAACAACCCGCGCAAGGTGAAGGCCTTGCAGGGCTACGGGATCCGCGTGGTGGAGCGCAAGCCGCTGCAGATCGCGCACAACCCCCACAACGAGAAGTACCTGGCCACCAAGGCCGGCAAGCTGGGCCATATGCTCGGCGAAATCCACCAGGGCGAAGCCGAGCAGTCATGACGCGCAAGGCGGCTCGGCGCCAGCTTGCGCGTGATAGCTGGCTGCAATGGCCGTTGGTGCTGCTTCCGTTGATGATCAGCAGGCTGCTGTTCTCCGACGTTCAGTTCTTTCCTCACTTGGCGTTGCCGCTGTTCTGCGCGAGCCTGCTGACGTTCTTCTTCAGCCTGGCACGCTTCACCGCCTTCAAGCATGCCCTGATCGCCACCGAGCGTGCGCTCGACACCGATGCCGAAACCGCTGCCTGGTCCGATTTGCGTCGGGTGCGTCGCCGTGCGTTGCTCGGTGCGGCGCTTCCTGCCTGGCTGGCGGCGATCGGCGTGCTCCTGGGGCTCGAACCGGTGGCGCAGTGGCTGCTGGTCGTCGGCAGCCTGGCGCTGCTGCTGCTCTACCGCATACCGCGACAGCTGGATTGATGCGCACGCGGCTGCTGCTGTCGCTGGCCCTGCTGGGCGCGTTCACCGCAAATGCGGCAGAGCGTGTGGTCAGCCTGGCGCCCTCGATGAGTGAAGTCATGCTCGAACTGGGGGCAGGTGAATTGCTGGTGGGCGTGCTCGATGGCGGCGAGCGGCCCGCAGTGCTCGCGGGTATTCCCTCGGTGGGCCGCTACGGCAAGCTGGAGCTGGAAACCCTGCTGAGCCTGCAGCCCGATCTGATCCTGCTCTGGCCGGACAGCATCAGCAGCGCACAGCGCGAACAGCTCGCCGGTTTCGGCATCCCGCTCTACCAGGCAACCCCGAGGCGACTGGACGACCTCGCCGACCAGCTCGAGGCGATTGGCGGGCGCATCGGTCGTGCCGAAGCCGGGCGCATGCGGGCGGCACGTCTGCGCGAGCGGCTGGCGCGCTTGCGGGAGCGCTATCGGCGGGCGCCCCCCGTCCCGGTGTTCTATCAGATATGGGACGAGCCGCTGTATACCATTGGTGGAACGCAGGTGATATCCGATGCGTTGGCGACCTGCGGGGCCCGCAACCTGTTCGACGACCTGCGGTTACCGGCACCCCAGGTCGGTATCGAAGCGGTGCTGGCGCGCGATCCGGCCGTCATCCTCACCAGCGAGCCGAACCAGCGCGATGCCTGGAAGCGCTGGCCGCAGCTGACGGCGGTGCGCCGAGATCAGGTCTGGGCCGTCCCCGACCGCGGGCTCGAGCGGCCCAGCCTGCAGATGCTCGATGCGACCGAGCGGCTGTGCGAGCGGCTGGAGAACGCGCGCAGCGACTAGAGCGACGGCGTCCAGGTGAAGCCGACCATCAGGCTGCGCGGAATGGACTCGTAGCCGTAGTAGCTGTAACCGTTGGCCGTGGAGGAGTACAGGGCGCGGCTGTATTGCTTGTCCAGCAGGTTGATCAGCTTGACGTCCCAGCTCAGCTCGCTGCTTGCCTGCCAACTGCCGCGCAGGTCGAGCACGCCATATCCGGCCAGTTCTCGACTATTGGCGGCGTCGTCGTAGCTGCGGCTGACGGCCAGCCAGCTGGCGCCCACCCCGATGGCACCGAAACGACGATCGAGGTCCAGGTTCAGGGTGCGTTTGGCGCGACGCGCCAGGGTCTTGCCGGATTCGCGGTTGCGTGGATCGATCACGCCGATCGCCAGGTTGGCCTGCCAGCCGAGCATTTCATGCGTCAGTGCCGCCTCGAAGCCGTTGATTCTGGCCGTGGCGACGTTCTGGTTGTTCGACGAGGCGGTGTCATAGGCAATCAGGTCGCGAATGTCGGTGCGGTAGACCGAGGCCTCGAGCCGCGTGCGCTCGGCCAGTTGGCTGCGCCATTGGAGCTCGTAGCTCTTGGAGGTTTCAGGGGACAGGTCGGGGTTGCTGCTTCGGCCGAAGACGGGGCTGGCCGGGTAATACAGCTGGTTGAAGGTCGGCGCGCGGAAGCCTTCGGCATACGACAGGACCAGCGTATTGGCTTCGTCGACGGGAAGCGTCAGCGCGGCGTTCCAGGTGTTCTCGCTGCCGTACTGCTGATTCTTGTCATGACGCAGGCCGAGCTCGGTGGAGAAGCCCCGGCCGCGATAGGTGTGTTGGACGAATCCGGCCTGGTTCCAGCGGCTCTGCTCGTCATAAGACGTGTTGCTGCGCAGCTTGTCGTTGAGGTAATCGGCGCCGAGCAGCAGGCTGTGGCGCTCACCGAGCCGAAGCGTGTTGAGCCAGGTGGCCGAATCCCGGTAGCTGTTGAATCGGTCGCTCTGGGGGAACAGCTTGTCGCGGCTGTCGAGCTTGTCCTCGGAATGGCCGAGTTCTACGCGGCTGGACCAGACCCGGTTGATCTCGCCGTCCAGATAGACGCTGGCGTTACTCACCGCAAAATGGTTGTAGGGATCCTGGGCGAAGGTGTTCCAGAACGGGTCCTCGCGTCCGTAGGGGTTGTCGTACTCGCTCTTGCCGCGTTGGTCGAGCAGGTTCAGCCCGCCCTCCAGGGCGTCGCTGAAGTGGTGGACGAGCGAGAGCGCGAAGGACTGGTTGCGATAGGCGTCGTGGTCGGCATCGGTCTGGTAGGACGGGCCGGTGTGGTCGATGCCGCTGGTTTCCTCGAGGCTGGCGTTGAGGCTGAAGCGGGTTCGTTGATTTCCGCCTGAGAGACCGAGGCTGCGCTCCCAGGTGCCCTGGCTGCCGCCGGCGATGCGCAGACGAGGCTCGAGTCCCTGGCCGCTGCCGCGGCGGGTGAAGATCTGCACCACGCCGCCAATGGCGTCAGCCCCGTAGAGCGCAGAGCGGGAACCGCGCAGCACTTCCACGCGCTCGATCTGTTCGACACTGAGGTACTGCAGGCTGCCGCCGCCGGCCGAAATCGGCCCGCTGCGCTGGCCGTCGATCAGCAGGAGCGTCTGGTCGTTGCTGGTTCCGCGCATCAGCAGCGTGACGTTGCTGCCACGACCGCCGTTATGCACCACCTGCACGCCGGGTACACGTTCGAGAAGCTCGGTGACGCTGCCGGGGCGCAGGCGCTCGATGTCCTCGCGGGTGAACACCGTGACGGCGGCGGAGCTTTCGCTGCGGGGTTGTGCGCTGCGGTTGGCGGTGATCACCACATCGTCGAGCAGCAGGTCGGGCCTGCCTTGGGCGCAGGCGTGATGTACAGCCGCGGGCAGGAGTGCCACGGCCAGGACAACAGGGAGCAATTTCATTGGGAATCCTCAAAAAATCGAACAGCTTTTTGAGGAGGGCAGGAGCAAGCGCAGGCAGTCGCGGCGGGCTGCGCTTGACGGTGCAGCCCTCCGCAGCACCAGTCGCTACTGTCCGAGGCAGGTCTCCGGGCTTGCGACGCTCACTTTTCCACCTTCCCGGGCACGCCCAGTGGTTGTCGGAAACGCGGCGATCAAAGATCGCGGTCACTTACCGTTGCGGGGGCAGCGCAGGCTTTGCCAATTGGCGCACCTGCTTCCCTTTTAACGCCCGCACCTTCAGTGCGGGCGACCTCGGTCAATCGAAACGCCGCGCACCATAAGTCGCGGTCGGATAAAACTCAAGCGCCAGAGCCGGCGGTACGTGGCGTCGCGGCGTCGAGCGCGGCCAGCCGTGCACGGACCGAGACCTCGATGCCGGAGGCATCCAGCCCGCACTCGGCGAGCATCTGGTTCGGCTTGGCATGCTCGACGTAAGTGTCCGGCAAACCGAGGTGCAGCAGCGGAACCACGATGCCCTGGGCGGCGAGGTACTCGCTGACCGCACTGCCGGCACCGCCCATGACGCTGTTTTCCTCGATGGTCACCAGCAGCTCATGCTGCTCGGCCAGCGAACGCACGCGGGCTTCATCCAAGGGCTTGACGAAGCGCATGTCGACGACCGTCGCATCCAGCTTCTCGGCCACCTCCATCGCCTGCGGCAGCTGCACACCGAAGACCAGCAGCGCAGTCCGCTTGCCCTCGCGGCGAACCACCGACTTGCCGATTTCCAACGGCTGCAGGCCCGGCTCGATCGCGGCGTTCGGTCCGTTGCCGCGCGGGTAGCGCACCGCCGCCGGGCCGGTGTAGTGGAAACCGGTGGTGAGCATGCGGCGCATCTCGTTCTCGTCGCTGGGCGTCATCACCAGCATGCCCGGGATGCAGCGCAGGTAGGAGAGGTCGAAGCTGCCGGCGTGGGTTGGGCCGTCCTCGCCGACCAGGCCGGCACGGTCGATGGCGAAGAGCACATCGAGGTTCTGCACGGCGACGTCGTGGATCAGCTGGTCGTAGGCGCGCTGGAGGAAGGTCGAGTAGATCGCCACCACCGGTTTGGCGCCTTCGCAGGCCATGCCGGCAGCGAGGGTGACGGCATGCTGTTCGGCGATCGCGACGTCGAAGTAGCGATCCGGGAAGCGTTCGCTGAATGCCACCAGATCCGAACCTTCCTTCATCGCCGGGGTGATGCCGGCAAGGCGTGGGTCGGCTTCGGCCATGTCGCACAGCCACTGGCCGAAGACGTTGGAATACTTCGGGCCGGTGACGGGTTTGGGGGCGCTCGGGGCGTCGACCGGGTCCAGCTTGCTGATCGCATGCCAGGTGATCGGATCGACCTCGGCAGGCGCGAAGCCTTTGCCCTTCTTTGTCACGACGTGCAGGAACTGCGGGCCTTTCAGGTCTCGCATGTTGCGCAGTGTGGCGATCAGGGTCGGCAGGTCGTGGCCGTCGATGGGGCCGATGTAGTTCCAGCCGAGTTCTTCGAACAGGGTGCCGGGCACCAGCATACCCTTGGCGTATTCCTCGGTGCGCCGAGCGATTTCCCAGGCCCCCGGCAGCCGCGAGAGCACCTTTTTGCTGCCTTCGCGCATGCTGCTGTACGTGCGGCTGGAGAGGATCTTGGCCAGGTAGTTGGACAGCCCGCCGACGTTGCGTGAGATCGACATGTCGTTGTCGTTGAGCACCACCAGCATGTCGGCGCCGACTTCGGGGGCGTGGTTGAGCGCCTCGAAGGCCATGCCGGCGGTCAGCGCGCCGTCGCCTATGACGGCGATCGTCTTGCGCGACTGGCCCTGCAGGCGTGCCGCGATCGCCATGCCCAGGGCTGCGCTGATGGATGTGCTCGAGTGGCCGACGCCAAAGGTGTCGTACTCGCTTTCGGTGCGGCGCGGGAAGGCGGCAAGACCGTCCTTCTGGCGCAGGCTGGCCATGCGCTCGCGGCGTCCGGTGAGAATCTTGTGCGGATAGGCCTGATGGCCAACGTCCCATACCAGTCGGTCGTCGGGCGTGTCGAAGGCATAGTGCAGGGCGATGGTCAGCTCGATGACGCCGAGCCCGGCGCCGAAGTGCCCGCCGGTCTGGCCGACGCTGAACAGCAGCTCCTGGCGCAGCTCGTCTGCGAGGACCTCCAGCTCCGTTTCGCCCAGCCGGCGCAGTTGCTCGGGCGTGGCCGCGCGGTCAAGAACGGGCGTCGACGGGCGCACCCGAGGAATCTCATGGAACGTCTTGGGCATCAGGCGAATCGTTTTATTTGGAAAAAGAGCGGCAGTTTAACCGATGGATTCCCTGATAAGAACGCCGCTCGACCTCAAGGTGCGGCGCGGGCCGTGGGCTCTGGCAAAAAGCCGACATACGCGGCGCCGGGCCGGGGCCCTCAGCTGCGCCGTTCGACGATGAAGCGAGCCAGCTCGCGAAGCGGTTGCGCGGGAGCGCCCAGAGGTTCGATAACCGCCAGTGCCTGGTCGCACAGCTCGATGGCATAGGCCTTGGCGGGCACGAGACCGAGCAGTGACGGGTAGGTGGGTTTATCGCGCGCGATATCGGCACCCTGAAGCTTGCCGAGGGTCAAGGTATCGCTCTCGACATCCAGGATGTCGTCCTGCACCTGGAAAGCCAGCCCGATCGCCCGGGCGTATTCACCGAGCGCTGCCAGGGCTTCGGGACTGGCGTTGCCGCTGGCCAGCGCGCCGAGGTGAACGCTGGCTTCGATCAGTGCGCCAGTCTTATGCCGGTGCATGGTCTCTAGCGCCTGGCGGTCGAGCTTGTGTCCCACCGATCCGAGGTCGATCGCCTGCCCGCCGACCATTCCCGACGGACCGGCGGCGCGTGCGAGCGTCACCAGCATCTCCAGGCGCAGGCTTGCATCCGCCGGGTTGAGTTCACTGACGGCAAGCGCTTCGAACGCCAGGCTCTGCAGCCCGTCGCCCGCAAGGATCGCGCAGGCTTCGTCGAAGGCCTTGTGGGTGGTTGGCTGACCCCGGCGCAGATCATCGTCGTCCATCGCGGGCAGGTCGTCGTGCACCAGCGAGTAAGCATGAATCAGCTCGACGGCGCAGGCCGCGCCGTCGGCCTGCACCGGATCGCCGCCGAGGGCTTCGCTGGCGGCGTAGACCAACAGCGGTCGAACCCGCTTGCCGCCGTTCATCACGCTGTAGCGCATCGCCTGATAGAGCCGGGTGAGCTCGGTTCGCGGCGGTTGGAACAGGGTACTGAGACAGCCGTCGACGCGAGCCTGGCAGGCCTTTTGGTACTGGACGATCATGCGTCGGTATCCGTCTCGAAAGGCGCTTCCTGCAGTTCTCCGTCACGCTCGAGCAGAATCTGTACCTTCTGCTCGGCCTGGGTCAGCGCAGCCTGGCAGTCGCGGGTCAGGCGGATACCCTGCTCGAAGCAGGTCAGCGAGTCCTCAAGCGAGAGCTCGCCGCTCTCGAGGCGCTCGACCAGCTGCTGCAGGTCGGCGATGGACTGTTCGAAATCGAGCGCGGCTTTCTTGCGGGCCATGATGGAAACCTGTGTGGGGCGGCTGAACCGGCGCGACACTAGCAGAGCTTGTCCGCTATCGCCAACGCCGGGCTGTTGCAGGCTGCGACGGGCAGGGCGTTCGATCGTGCTGGCTGAAACGCGGGCAATAAAAAAGCCGGCTTGTGGCCGGCTTCAGGGGGTGGCGCAGGCTTACTTCTGGTAAGCCGCAACCGCCTTGGTGATTTCGGCGCGGGCCGCGTCGGCGTTGCCCCAGCCCTCTACCTTGACCCACTTGCCCTTCTCCAGATCCTTGTAGTTCTCGAAGAAGTGCTTGATCTGCTCGAGCAGCAGGGCAGGCAGGTCGGTGTATTCCTTGATGTCCACATACAGCTGGCTGAGCTTGTCGTGGGGGACGGCGATCAGCTTGGCGTCACCGCCGGCTTCGTCGGTCATGTGCAGTACGCCGACGGGGCGGGCGCGGATCACCGAGCCGGGCGCGACGGGGTAGGGGGTGACCACGAGCACGTCGAGCGGGTCGCCGTCGTCGGCCAGGGTGTTGGGGATGTAGCCGTAGTTGGCCGGGTAGAACATCGGAGTGGCCATGAAACGGTCGACGAACAGGCAGTCGCTGTCCTTGTCGATTTCGTACTTGATCGGCGCGTGGTTGGCCGGGATCTCGATGGCGACGTAGATGTCATTCGGCAGGTCTTTACCGGCCGGGATCTTGCTGTAGCTCATGGATGAAGGCTCCGTGATCGGCCAGCGCTGGCCTGGTGGGGCGGAAAAAGTGGCCGCGATTATAGGCAGATTCCCGTTTCGTTGCCATGACCGAGGGGGCTAGCCAATGGTCGTGATTGCGGGTCGCCATTCGACGTGTGGAAGTCAGGCGGGTTCCGTTGGTGGCACGGCATATTCGGGATGTTCGGCCTGCAGCTGACGCAGGCGCGCCGCCGGGTCCTGGCGATAGAAGCCCTTGAGCTGCTCGTAGACCGCTGGAAAGGCCTCCAGCAGCAGGTCTGGTGCGCTGAAGAAATATTCGCTGGTGACGGCGAAGAACTCGGCCGGATCTTCTGCGGCGTAGGGATCGATCGGCGTCTGTGCCCCGGGGTCGGCATCGAGCGTGGCATTGAGTGTGTCGTAGGCGCTCTGCATGGCCTGCGCCCAGTCCGTGATGCGCATGTAGGCATGCAGGGGTGGCAGGCCGTTGGCGTCGCCGTTGAGCATGTCCAGCTTGTGGGCCAGCTCGTGGATGATCAGGTTGTAGGCCTCCCAGCCTCCGCTCTCCTGCACCCCGGGCGCGGCGAGGATCACCGGCCCCTGCAGCCAGGCTTCGCCGCTGTGCTCGGCATCCCACTCATGCACGACGCCCGCCGAATCGCGGTGTTTCTGTGGGCTGCGAAAGTCGTCGGGATAGATCACGATTTCGTGAAAGCCCTGGTACCAGTTGAGGTCGGCCAGATGCAGCAGCGGCAGCTGTGCCTGTGCGGCCAGGCGCAGGCGATCGGCGATGTCGAGCTCGACGCCGGGCAGGGTGGTCAGGCGTTTGGCATGCAGGAACAACAGGCTGCGTTCACGCAGACGCTCGGTCTCGTCGAGGCTCAGGCCATCCAGTATCGGCAGGCTGTCGAGCACGCTCTGCCAGAGCGCGGGTTCGACCGCCAGGCGAGCGAGGGTGCGTTTGCGGCGCCAGTCGCGAAATGACCACATGGGAGAGTTTCCAGCGGGGAAGGCGACAACCTTAAGCGGGCCGCTGGATAGCGGCAAGCCGAAGCGTCCTCGATGACGGGCCGATCTAACCCAGCAGGAAATTGCCGTGCTTAGGCGCGTCGTCGTCAACGCTGAGCATCTGTGCGTCGTCCTTGAGTTTCACACCGGAGAGCTGACGCCGGCAGGCCTCGCGCATCAGGTAGAGCAGGCGATGGGCGGCCAGGTTGTAGCTCAGCCCTTCCAGGCGAATGTTGGAGATGCAGTTGCGGTCGGCATCGGTGCGGCCCACTTTCGGGGCATAGGTGAAGTACAGGCCCAGGCTGTCCGGCGAGCTGAGGCCCGGGCGTTCGCCCAAGAGCATGACCGTCATTTTCGCCCTGAGCCGTTCGCCAACCTCGTCGCCCAGCGCCACACGGCCCTGTTGCACCAGGCAGATCGGCGCCAGGCACCAGCCATCGGCTGCGGCCTGCTCGGCGAAGCGGGTGAGCAGCGCCAGGGCGTGACGCTCGACGGCGAGGGCGGACAGGCCGTCGGCGATCACCACGGCCAGGTCATAACCGTCGGGGTGCGCTGCGGCATGGTTGTCCAGTGTCGCGGTCGAGGCTTCGTCCAGGCGGCGGCCGAGATCGGGCCGTTGCAGGTAGGTGTTGCGATCCGCGGCGGCGCTGTGCAATTGCAGGCTGTCGAAGCCTGCCTGCTCGAGTCGTTCGGCGAGCGCGTCGGTATCCAGCGCCAGGTGCACGGCATCACGCGCCTGGGCATGGGCGAACTGGAAGTCCAGCTGGGCGTCGGTGGGCAGGCTGGCACCGGCGCGTCCCAGCGCGATGCGGGCCGGGGTGAGCTGGCGCAGGTGGTTCCAGGGGTTGGCGACGGTGGTGGGCTTCTCGGGCATGGTGGCCTCGGATCACTGGACGGTTGGCAGGCTCGCTGCAAGGGCAAGCGGGTGCGGTGCGATGGATGGAGGTCGGCCTGCTGGATAGCAGTAGCGGAGGCCGCATCTGCCACCAGGTCGGGGCGACTCACGCCATGCGCTCCAGTGCCTGGCGGAACGCGGCGGGCAACTGCTCGCCCAGTTGGATGCGGCCGCCGTCCTGACGCAGGATCTCCATCTTCGCCAGCCACTCCTCGAACTCCGGCGCGGGCCTGAGCCCCAGGCTTTGGCGCAGGTAGAGCGCGTCGTGAAACGAGGTGGTCTGGTAGTTCAGCATCACGTCGTCCGAACCCGGGATACCCATGATGAAGTTGATGCCGGCGGTACCGAGCAGGGTCAGCAGCACGTCCATGTCGTCCTGGTCGGCTTCGGCATGGTTGGTGTAGCAGATGTCGCAGCCCATGGGTACGCCGAGCAGCTTGGCGCAGAAGTGGTCTTCCAGCCCGGCGCGGATGATCTGCTTGCCGTTATAGAGGTATTCCGGGCCGATGAAACCGACCACGGTGTTCACCAACAGCGGTTTGAAGCGGCGCGCCACGGCATAGGCGCGGGCCTCGCAGGTCTGCTGGTCGACGCCGTGATGGGCATTGGCCGAAAGCGCGCTGCCCTGGCCGGTCTCGAAGTACATCAGGTTGTCGCCGACGGTGCCGCGCTTTTGCGACAGGCCCGCCTCGTAGCCTTCCTGCAGCATCGCGAGGTTGATGCCGAAGCTGGTGTTGGCCTCTTCGGTGCCGGCGATGGACTGGAATACCAGATCCAGCGGCGCGCCGCGCGCGATGGCCTCGATCGAGGTGGTGACGTGGGTGAGGATGCAGCCCTGGGTGGGGATCTCGTAGCGCTGGATGATGGCGTCGAGCATCTTCAGCAGCTCGCAGATCCCGCTGGTGCTGTCGGTGGCCGGGTTGATGCCGATCACCGCGTCGCCGTTACCGTAGAGCAACCCGTCGACGATGCTGGCCGCGATGCCTGCACCGTCGTCGGTGGGATGGTTAGGTTGCAGGCGGGTGGACATGCGTCCGCGTAGGCCGATGGTATTGCGAAAACGGGTCACCACCCGAACCTTCTGCGCCACCAGGATCAGGTCCTGCACCCGCATGATCTTCGATACCGCGGCGACCATCTCGGGCGTCAGCCCCGGCGCCAGAGCCCTGAGCGATGCCTCGTCGGCCTCGTCGCCCAGCAGCCAGTTGCGGAAATCGCCGACGGTCAGGTGGCTGACCGGGGCGAAGGCCTCGGCGTCGTGGCTGTCGATGATCAGGCGGGTGACCTCATCCGTTTCGTAGGGAATCAGCGCCTCGTTGAGGAAACGCTTGAGCGGCAGCTGCGCCAGGCACATCTGCGCGGCGACCCGTTCGGCGTCGCTGCCCGCCGCGATTTCGGCGAGGTAGTCGCCGGAGCGCGCCGGGCTGGCCTTGGCCATCACCTCCCGCAGGCTGTCGAAGCGCCAGGTGGTGCCGCCCACGCTATAGGAGTAACCCGCCATCGTCGCCTCCAGTCAGTTGAGCGTTGCCTCGGCCTTCTCGATGGCCGCGAACTCTTCCTCGGGCGTGCCCGCGACGAGATGGTGGCGGCTGTAGAAGGCGAAGTAGGCGATGAAGATGCCATAGATAATCGCCGCGCCAATGATCACCCGCGGATCGACCAAGAAGCCCGCGATGACCGCGATGCAGGCCAGCACAAGGGCGACGCCCGAGGTCAGGATGCCGCCGGGCGTCTTGTACGGGCGATGCATATCCGGCCGGCGCAGGCGCAGAACGATGTGCGAGGCCATCATCAGCACGTAGGAGATGGTCGCGCCAAACACCGCCACCAGAATCAGCAGGTCGCCCTGGCCAGTCAGCGAAAGCAGAAAGCCGATCACGCCCGGAATGATGAGCGCCATTACCGGCGCCTTGTTCTTGTTGGTCAGCGAGAGTTTGCGCGGCAGGTAGCCGGCTCGCGATAGCGCGAAGATCTGCCGCGAGTAGGCATAGATGATGGAGAAGAAGCTGGCGATCAGGCCGGCCAGGCCGACCAGGTTGACGAAGCCACTCATCCAGGTCGACGAACCATAGGCCGTGGTCAGTGCTTCGACCAGCGGGTTGCCGGACTCGACCAGGGTGCTGGAGCCTGCGCCGCCCGGCCCCACCAGCAGGATCAGCCCGGCGAAGGCGACGAGTATCAGCATGGCGCCGATCAGCCCGCGCGGCATGTCGCGTTGCGGGTTCTTGGTTTCCTCGGCGGCCAGCGGCACGCCTTCGACGGCGAGGAAGAACCAGATCGCATAAGGGATCGCCGCCCAGATGCCGACGTAGCCGAATGGCAGGAAGGCGCTGGCGCCTGCCGCCGTGGTCGGGGTGATGTCGAGCAGCTTGTCGACGGAGAAGTGCGGCACCATCGCCACGATGAACACGGCCAGCGCCAGCGCGGCGATGGCGGTGATGACGAACATCAGCTTGAGTGCTTCGCCGACACCGAAGATGTGGATACCGATGAAGATGATGTAGAAGGCGAGGTAGATCGCCCAGCCGCCGATACCGAACAACGACTCGCAGTAGGCGCCGATGAATACCGCAATGGCGGCCGGGGCGATGGCGTATTCGATGAGGATCGCGGTGCCGGTGAGGAACCCGCCCAGCGGGCCGAACGCGCTGCGTGCGAAGCCGTAGCCGCCTCCGGCGGTGGGAATCATCGAGGAGAGCTCGGCCAGCGAGAAGCACATGCACAGGTACATGGTCGCCATCAGCAGCGTGGCGATGAACAACCCGCCCCAGCCGCCCTGGGCTAGGCCGAAGTTCCATCCGGCGTAATCACCGGAAATCACATAGGCGACGCCGAGGCCGACCAGCAGCACCCAGCCGGCGGCCCCTTTTTTCAGTTCACGTTGCTGGAAGTATTGGCTGCCTACCGCTTCGAAATCGATGGCGTTGCTGGATGGGGTTGAACTGCCGTGTTCAAGAGCCATGCGGAAATCCTCTGGAGAAGGTTGGGCCTACGACGGTTCTGCTAGCAAGCGGTGTGCCCTGGGCTGGGAAGGCCGATTCGTGCCGGTCGGCGCGGTGTTGGGCCTACGTTCTGCACGCATTTGGGGCGCCGCATGGGGCCGGTGTGGCACACACGGTGCGTCAGCCGGGATATTGGGCTCCGGATCGATGAACACCAGGCGGGCAGCCCTGCGGGTGCCCGCCTCGCCGTGACTCAGAAGAAGCCCAGCGGGTTAATGTCGTAGCTCACCAGCAGGTTCTTGGTCTGCTGGTAGTGATCGAGGATCATCTTGTGGGTCTCGCGCCCGACACCGGACTTCTTGTAGCCGCCGAAGGCCGCGTGGGCGGGGTAGAGGTGGTAGCAGTTGGTCCAGACGCGTCCGGCCTTGATCGCCCGGCCCATGCGGTAGGCGCGGTTGATGTCGCGGGTCCAGACGCCCGCGCCAAGGCCGTACTCGGTGTCGTTGGCGATGGCCAGCGCTTCGGCTTCGTCCTTGAAGGTGGTGACGCCGATCACCGGGCCGAAGATCTCCTCCTGGAAGACGCGCATCTTGTTGGTGCCCTTGAGCAGGGTCGGCTGGATGTAATAGCCGGTCGCGAGCGAGCCTTCGAGCTTTTCCACGCCGCCGCCGGTGAGTACTTCGGCGCCTTCCTGCTGGGCGATTTCGAGATACGACATGATCTTGTCGAACTGCTGCTGGCTGGCCTGGGCGCCGACCATGGTGTCGGTGTCCAGCGGGTCGCCGCGCTTGATCTGCGCGACCTTCTTCATCACCGCTTCCATGAAGGGCGCGTAGATCGATTCCTGCACCAGGGCCCGAGACGGGCAGGTGCAGACCTCGCCCTGGTTGAAGAAGCCCAGCACCAGGCCTTCGGCGGCCTTTTCGATGAAGGTCGGCTCGGCTTGCATGATGTCTTCGAAGTAAATGTTCGGGCTCTTGCCGCCCAGCTCCACGGTGCTCGGGATGATGCTCTCGGCGGCGCGCTTCATGATGTGCGAGCCCACCGGCGTGGAGCCAGTGAAAGCGATCTTGGCGATGCGCTTGCTGCTAGCCAGGGCTTCGCCGGCTTCGCGGCCGTAGCCCTGCACGACGTTGAGCACGCCCGGTGGCAGCAGATCGCCGATCACCTCCATCAGTACGGCAATGCCCAGCGGGGTCTGCTCGGCGGGCTTGAGCACGATGCAGTTGCCGGCAGCCAGCGCCGGGGCGAGCTTCCACGCGGCCATCAGGATCGGGAAGTTCCAGGGAATGATCTGCCCAACCACGCCCAACGGCTCGTGGAAGTGATAGGCGGCGGTGTGTTCGTCGATCTCGGCGCTGGTGCCTTCCTGGGCGCGAATGCAGCCGGCGAAGTAGCGGAAGTGGTCGGCGGCCAGGGGGATGTCGGCGTTCAGGGTTTCACGCACGGCCTTGCCGTTGTCCCAGGTCTCGGTGATGGCGAGCATCTCGAGGTTCTGCTCGATGCGATCGGCAATCTTCAGCAGGATCAGCGAGCGCGCCTGTACGCTGGTCTTGCCCCAGGCATCGGCGGCGGCGTGGGCGGCGTCCAGCGCCTTCTCGATATCGGCGGCATCGGAGCGCGGAAATTCGGCGATGGGCTGGCCGTTGACGGGAGACAAATTGGTGAAATATTGGCCTTTGACCGGCTCGACGAATTCGCCGCCGATGTAGTTGCCGTAGCGAGACTTGAAGGAAACGAGGGCACCTTCGCTGCCGGGATGGGCGTAACGCATGGGAGTCTCCTGATCTTGTAATTGTGATGGACTGCTGTGCATCAAGCGTAGATCACCGGCTGGCAACCGGCGAACGAAGTGATCCGCCGATCGCCAACAGGCCCTGTGGTAATCTGCGGCCCATTCCTGGCTGCCATCGGCGGCCTCAGCCGCGCCTTTCGAGCGCGCCTCACCCCTTTGCAGAGAAACGACATGCATATCCATATTCTCGGCATCTGCGGCACCTTCATGGGTTCGCTGGCCGTGCTGGCCAAGGAGCTTGGCCATCGGGTCACCGGTTCGGATGCCAATGTCTACCCGCCGATGAGCACTCAGCTCGAAGCCCAAGGCATCGAGCTGATGCAAGGCTATGAGCCGGCGCACATGGAGCCCGCACCGGATCTGGTGGTGGTCGGCAACGCGATGACGCGCGGTAACCCTGCGGTCGAATACGTGCTGAACAAGGGGCTGCCCTATGTGTCCGGCCCGCAGTGGCTGGCCGACCATGTGCTACAGGGGCGTTGGGTCCTCGCGGCGGCCGGGACCCATGGCAAGACCACCACCAGCAGCATGCTGGCCTGGGTGCTGGAGCACGCCGGCATGAGCCCGGGTTTTCTCATCGGTGGCGTGCCGCAGAACTTCGGCATTTCGGCGCGCCTGGGCGGCACGCCGTTCTTCGTGGTCGAGGCGGACGAGTACGACAGCGCCTTCTTCGACAAGCGCAGCAAGTTCGTCCACTACCGCCCGCGCACGGCGATCCTGAACAATCTCGAGTTCGATCATGCGGACATCTTCCCGGACCTTGCGGCGATCGAGCGGCAGTTCCATCATCTGGTGCGCACCATTCCGGGCGAAGGGCTGGTCATCCACCCGCAATCGGAAGAGGCGCTCAAGCGCGTGATCGGCATGGGTTGCTGGACGCCGGTGCAGACCACCGGTGAAGGCGGACAGTGGCAGGCCAACCTGCTCAGCGCCGACGGCTCGCGCTTCGAGGTGATCTTCGATGGTGCCGTGCAAGGCGTGGTCGATTGGGAGCTGACCGGGCTGCACAACGTCAGCAATGCCCTGGCGACCCTGGCGGCGGCGCGTCACGTTGGTGTATTGCCCCGACAGGGCGCCGAAGCGCTGAGCGAATTCAAGAGCGTCAAGCGGCGCATGGAGAAGGTCGCCGAGATCAAAGGCGTCACGCTCTATGACGACTTCGCCCATCACCCGACCGCCATCGCCACGACGCTCGACGGCCTGCGCAAGCGCGTGGGCGATGCGCCGATCATCGCCGTGGTCGAGCCGCGCTCCAACTCCATGAAGCTGGGCGCGCACCGCGAGGGCCTGGCCGAATCGGTGGCGCTGGCCGATCAGGCGATCTGGTACGCGCCGCCGAACCTGGGCTGGGACCTGGCCGCGACCGTGGCCGGCTCGCCCGTCGAGACGACGGTGTGCGGCTCGCTCGAGGCGATCATCGCCAAGGTCAAGGCCGATGCGAAGCCGGGTACCCAAGTGGTGATCATGAGCAACGGCGGCTTCGGCGGCTTGCACGTCAAGCTGGCAGACGCCCTGGCGTAGGGTGGAAAACGCCGAAGGCTTTTCCCCGTGTGGACGTGATGGCGGAAACGCTTCGCGGTTTCCACCCTACGAAGACAGAGCGGTTGTAGGGTGGAAAGGCCGAAGGCTTTTCCTCCACGCGTGCGGACGTGAGGGTGGAAACGCTTCGCGGTTTTCCACCCTACGGACAGGGCGGTCGCACGGTGGAAATCACCGAAGGCGTTTCCACGTATTTTCAGCCAGTAGCGCGGGTGCATCCCGCATGAATGAATTGGCGGGGCTGCACCCGCCCGACGGAGCAGATCGATGAGCGGACCGGAACGCATCACCCTGGCCATGACCGGCGCGTCCGGCGCGCAATACGGCCTGCGCCTGCTCGATTGCCTGGTGCAGGAAGATCGCGAGGTGCATTTCCTCATCTCCAAGGCGGCGCAGCTGGTAATGGCCACCGAGACCGACGTGACGCTGCCGGCCAAGCCCCAAGCGATGCAGGCGTTTCTGTCGGAATACACCGGTGCGGCCGCCGGGCAGATCCGTGTGTTCGCCAAGGAGGACTGGATGGCGCCACCGGCTTCCGGTTCCGGCGCGCCGACCGCGATGGTGGTGGTGCCCTGTTCCACCGGAACCCTGTCGGCCATCGCCACCGGTGCCTGCAACAACCTCATCGAGCGCGCGTCGGATGTGGCCCTCAAGGAGCGCCGCCAGTTGATCCTGGTGCCGCGCGAGGCGCCGTATTCGAGCATCCACCTGGAAAACATGCTCAAGCTGTCGAACCTTGGCGCGGTGATCCTCCCGGCGTCGCCCGGCTTCTATCACCAGCCGCAGACGCTGGACGACCTGATCGACTTCGTCGTGGCGCGCATCCTCAACCTGCTCAACATCCCCCAGGACATGCTGCCGCGTTGGGGCGAGCATCACCTGGTCAGTGACGAGTAGCCGCAAAGGCGCGAATGAAGGGCGCCGGCCGTATTGGCGGGTCGGTGCGGTCGCTTTGCGGTGGAGCCTCGTGTGAAGGCTCAGGCGAGTGCTGCGACTCGACTGCTTGATCGGACGAGGCCTCCCGCAGTCGTGGGAGCGGTCGGGGACGCCCAGTCTTGACCGCGAGCGGGCCTCCAGATAGCCATGGTCGCGACCTGACACCACGCACCATCACCGCTCAAGCCGGCATGCAATATGACATGCGCGCCCGGTGCAGTGCGCCAAGGGCGGTGGTCCATAGAAGGCAGTCGGATACCAAGCACCGTCGGCACCCCGCAACCCGAGCATCACCATCGGAGGCAGCACATGCAACGATTCCCATGGATCGCAGTGGCCCTCACCTCATCGCTGTTGCTCAACGGCTGCGCCACCGTGCGTACCCTGGATGCATCGAAGCCGGGGGCGCCGCTCGTGTATGCCGGCACCCGGCTGGACTGGTACTCGCTCCATGGCGGCTGTTGCCCACTGGATCGCTTCGGAGCCGAGGCCCCGCGCCACGCGGCGTTCGACCTGCCGGGCAGCCTGCTGCTCGACACCCTGTTGTTGCCATTCTCATTGGCGGCCGTGCTGGGGCTGGGGCTCAACGTGCAGGGCGGTCGTTGAGCCCGCCGAGGCAGCCTGGACCCGGTCAGGGCCTGACCCGTCGGGTAGACCCGGTCAGGCTAGACGGGCGTGAGCGGTGGCTCGCCAGCGAAATGGCGGTCGATGTTCTGCAGGAACAGCTGGATCGATTGCTCCAGCGCCTGGGGTGAGCGCCCGCCGACATGGGGTGTGAGGATCAGGTTGTCCAGGTGTAGCAGCGCCTGTGGCGGTTCCGGTTCGCTTTCGTAGACATCCAGTGCCGCCCCGGCGATCTGCTTTTCTTCCAGCGCGTGAGCCAGCGCCGCGGTGTCGACGACGCTACCGCGCGCGACGTTCACCAAGTAACCCTCCGGCCCCAGGGCTTGCAGCACCGAGGCATCGACCATGTGGTGCGTGGCGGCGCCGCCGGGAATCGCCACGACCAGGCAATCGCACCAGTGCGCGAGTTCGTGCACGTCGGCGAAGTAGCGGTACGCGTAGTCGTTACGGGCGCGGCGGCTGTGGTAGCCGACGCTCATGTCGAACGCCGTGGCGCGGCGTGCCAGCTGCTCGCCGATGCTGCCCAGGCCCAAGATGCCCAGCCGCTTGCCGGTCACGCCATCCTGCATCGGCAGGGCGTCGCGCCAGACGCCCTCGCGGCAGAGTCGATCGAGCCGGTTGAGATCGCGGATCACCGCGAGCAGCAGCGCCATGGCGTGGTCGGCGACGCAGGCGGCGTTGCTGCCGGCGCCGTTGGCAATGACGATGCCCCGCGCTCGAGCGGCGTCCAGGTCGATCTTCTCGTAGCCCACGCCCAGCGCGGCGACGAAAGAGAGCTGCGGCATCCGCTCGATTTCATCGGCACTCAGTCCGATGGTGCCGATGGTCAGCACTGCCTGGATCGTTGCGCCGTGCTCGATCACCGCTTTATCGCGGCTGGCGGCGTCCGGTGCGTAGAGCGTGTCGTAGCCTTGGCTGATGCGCTCGAGGCTGTCGGCGGAAAGGGGCGCGAGAATCAGCAGCTGCGGTTTCATGCAAGGTCCTCGGAGCTAGGGTCGGCTGCGCTTTCGCGCTGAAGTTCTTCGAGTAGCAGCTGTGCGGGGGGCGCAAGGCTGGCGCCGCTGCGGGTCACCACCCCGTAGGGTTCGCTGCGTGACTGCAGCGTCAGGGGGAGGCGGCGGATCATGCCGAAGCCTTCGCTGAACTGGGCGACATCACGCGGCATCAAGGCCACCAGTTCGCGGTCTTCGCGCAACAGGCTGAGGGTGGTGAAGGTGGAGGCCGTTTCCAGCGGGTAGCGTGGAAATTCCAGGCCGGCCTGGCTGAACTCGCGCTCGAGCAACAGGCGCATCGGCATGTTGGTCGGGAAGATCACCCAGCGGTAACCCTGCAGCTGGCCCAGTTCCAACTGGGCGCTGCCCGCCAGCGGATGCTCGGGATGGGCGACCAGCACCACCGGCTCCTCGTGCAGGCTGACGCAGGTATAGGCGTCGGGCCTGCGGCTGACACTGTTGCGGCAGATGGCCAGATCCAGCCGGCCCTGATCGATCAGCCCGAGCAGGCGCGCGCTGGTGTCTTCGATGATCTCCACCGACAGCTCCGGTTGCTTGGCTCGAAGCCGGGTGAGTCCGCGCATCAGCAGCGGTACCGCGCCCATGATGATGCCGACCGCGAGGCGCCCACCGAAGCCCTGGCTGATGCCAACCATTTCTTCGCGCAGATGGGCGAGGTCGCTATGGATCAGTCGCGCGTAGCGGATCACGCAACGTCCCAGGTCGTTGGCCACCAGGCCCTGGCTGGTGCGGGTGAAGAGCGGGGTGCCGAAGGTGCTTTCGATCTCGTGCAGCGCCTTGGTCGCGCCCGGCTGGCTGATGGCGACCTGCTCTGCGGCGCGATGCAGCGAGCCCTGCTCGTCGAGGGCGATGAGCAACCGCAACTGCTTGATGCGCAGCCGTGAAGCGATGGTGGTAAGCGGTGCGATCATGGGATAAGCGCCAGTTATCGCTCAATCAACAGCTGTCATTAGGCAGCAACGACCCCGATTTTTAAAGTGGCCCCTGCGGTTGTTGTCCAGGCGAGGCGTTTGCACAGGGTTTAGATCAAGGTCGCCGCATTTGACAGTCAATCATATGATGATTAGCCTCAAATGCAGTGCCGTCAGGCGGAACCTTAGAGGTGCGGATGTCCAGCAGTTTTCATGCAGCGACCGTGGATCGCCTAGGCTTGTTGATCGCCTCGGGCGCCGTGGCGGCCGGGCAGACCCTCAAGGTCGAAGCGGTGCTCTGCGAAGAGCTGGGCGTGAGCCGGACGGTGGTCCGCGAGGCGATCAAGACGCTGGTGGCCAAGGGCATGCTCGACGTGGGGCCCAAGGTAGGTACCCGGGTGCTGCCGGTGCGCAGCTGGAACCTGTTCGACCCGCAGGTCGTGGGTTGGCTGGCGGCCAAGGGACTGCCGGAAAACTTCGTGATGGACCTGCTGGATCTGCGCCGCAGTATCGAACCAATGGCGGTGCGCTGGGCCTGCGAGCGCGCCACGCCGGCGCAGATCGAGGAGATCCAGGAGGCCTATCGGATGCTTGAGGCTTCGCTGGGTGACAAGGGCGACTACAACCTGGCCGATCGCCGGTTTCACGAGGCGGTGCTGGCGGCCAGCCACAACCAGTTCATCGAGCAGATGCTGCCGGCACTCGGCGCGCTGCTGGCGGTGTCCTTCGAGGTGTCCTCCACGGTGCCCGAGGAATTGGGCAAGACCCTGCCACTGCACAAGGATCTGGCCGATGCGATCGCGACACGAGACGCGGCACGCGGGGTCTGGGCCTGCATGAGTCTGATCGAGCGGGCGGCGGTGACCATCGCCCAGTTTTACCCGGAGCTGGTTGCACAGCGCCGCGAATGAACAGAACAACAATAAATCGGAGGCCGCTATGCAATGGCTGCCCGTGTCGGAACACCGCTTCACGTTGGCCGAAGGTCCCTTCTGGGACGGCCCGCAACAGGCTCTGTATTGGGTCGATATCGCCGCACACCTGGCTTGCCGGCTGACCGAGGGTCGGTTCGAGCAATGGCGATTTCACGAGCCGATCTCCGCGTTCATTCCGACCGACCGCGGCGATGCGCTCGTCACGCTGGCCAGCGGCGTTTACCGCTTCGATCCCGGCGTCAATGCCGAAACGCCAGCGCTCACTCCACTCTGCGTGCCGGACCGCACGGTCGGCAACCGCGCCAACGAGGCGCGCTGCGACAGATACGGACGGCTGTGGTTGGGCAGCATGCAGAACAACCTGGATCCTCAAGGCGGCGATCTGCCGATCACCCGCCGCTCGGGCGGGCTTTTCCGGATCGACGCCGACGCTTCGGTCACGCAGTTGGCCAGCGATTTCGGCATCGTCAACACGCTGCTCTGGAGCGAGACGTCGGCGCATCTCTATTGTGCTGACACGCTCGATGGCGTCATCTACCGATACCCGATTCAGGCGGACGGCGCCCTCGGTGCGCGCGAAGTCTGGGTGGCCGAGCACCCGCGCGGCGCACCGGACGGTTCCGCGCTCGATGCCGAGGGTTTCGTCTGGAATGCCCGTTGGGGCGGCCATTGCCTGCTGAGGTTCGCGCCGGACGGCAGCCTCGATCGGGTGGTCGAGCTGCCGGTCAGTCAGCCCACCAGTTGCGTCTTCGGCGGTCGCGATCTTGACCAGCTGTTCGTCACCAGTGCGGCGGTTCCGGGCAGCGACAACCCTCTGGATGGCGCCGTGCTGGTGGCCGATGTCGGCGTGGTTGGCACGCCCTGTACCCGTTTCGCCGGCTGATTTCCCTTCCCGTGTGCCGGCCCGTTCGGTGCACCCCGTTAGTCTCAGGAGCGTACCGAAAATGGCGACACCTCTTTCTTTACCCCCGGTCCCCGAGCCGCTGCGTGGCGAACGTCTGAAGGACAAGGTGGTGGTGATCACGGGCGGTGCCCAAGGCATCGGCGAGGCGATCGTGGCGTGCTTTCAGGCTCAGCAGGCCCGCGTGGTGGTCGGCGACATCCAGGGCGAGAAGGTCGAGCGGGTCGCCGCCGGCTGGCGCGAGCGGGGTGGGGAGGTCTGGGCAATGCAGGCCGATGTCACCCAGCCGGCCCAGCTAGAGTCGCTGATCGGCATGGCCATCGAGCGTTACGGTCGTGTCGATGTGCTGGTCAACTGCGCCGGGGTCAACGTGTTCCGTGACCCGCTCGAGATGACCGACGAGGATTGGCGCCGTTGCTTCGCCATCGATCTGGATGGCGTCTGGTACGGCTGCAAGGCGGCGCTGCCGCACATGCTCGAGCGCGGTGTTGGCAACATCATCAACATCGCCTCGGTGCACTCGACCAACATCATTCCCGGCTGCTTTCCCTATCCGGTGGCCAAGCACGGCCTGTTGGGGCTGACCCGGGCGCTGGGCATCGAGTACGCGCCCAAGGGCATCCGGGTCAACGCCATCGCGCCCGGCTACATCGAAACCCAGCTCAACATCGACTACTGGAACGGCTTCGACGACCCCCATGTCGAGCGCCAGCGTGCGCTGGATATGCATCCGCCCAGGCGCATCGGGCAGCCGATCGAAGTGGCGATGACGGCGCTGTTCCTGGCCACCGACGAAGCCCCATTCATCAACGCATCCTGCATCACCATCGACGGTGGCCGCTCGGTGATGTACCACGAGTGACACTACGTTACGTTGCGCCATTGATAATATGATATGACTTAATGAATGACGCCGTTGCCACTCGGCGACGCGCGCCAAATCGCTGGACGCTGTAGCTATTCAATAAAAATAAGGAGGTAGCTATGTTTCGTCGCCATGGGATCCGCTCCCTGTGCTTTGCCGCACTGACCGCTGGCGCGGTCGGCTTTTCCAGCCTGTCCTCTGCCGAAGAGGTGAAGATCGGCTTCCTGGTCAAGCAGCCCGAAGAACCCTGGTTCCAGACCGAATGGGCCTTCGCCGAGAAGGCCGGCAAGGAGCACGGTTTCACCGTGCTGAAGATCGCCGTGCCGGACGGCGAGAAAACCCTGGCCGCCATCGACAGCCTGGCCGCCAACGGCGCCAAGGGCTTCGTCATCTGCCCGCCCGACGTGGCGCTCGGCCCGGCCATCGTCGCCAAGGCCAAGCTCAACGACCTCAAGGTCATGGCCGTCGACGATCGTTTCGTCGATGCCAAGGGCGAGTTCATGGAAGAGGTCCCCTATCTCGGCATGGCGGCCTTCGAGGTCGGCCAGAAGCAGGGCGCGGCGATGGCCGAGGAGGCGAAGAAGCGCGGCTGGGACTGGGGCGAAACCTATGCGGTGGTCAACACCTACAACGAGCTCGATACCGGTAAGAGACGCACGGACGGATCGGTGGATGCGCTGAAGAAGGCCGGCTTCCCCGAGGACCACATCTTGTTCACCGCGCAGAAGACCCTCGACGTGCCGGGCAGCATGGACGCGACCAACTCGGCCCTGGTCAAGCTGCCGCGCGGCGCGAAGAACCTGATCATCGGCGGCATGAACGACAACACCGTGCTCGGCGGCGTGCGCGCGACCGAGAGTGCGGGTTTCAAAGCCGAGAACGTGATCGGCATCGGCATCAACGGCACCGATGCCATCGGCGAGCTTAAAAAGCCCAACAGCGGTTTCTTCGGCTCGATGCTGCCCAGCCCCCACATCGAGGGCTACGAAACCGCGCGGATGATGTTCGAGTGGGTCACTACCGGCAAGGAGCCGCCCAAGTACACCGCCATGGACGAAGTCACCCTGATTACCCGTGAGAACTTCCAGCAGGAGCTGGAAAAGATCGGCCTCTGGAACTGAGGTCGGTGCGCTCCCGGATGGCCTGAAAAGGCCTGGATCAGATACCTCGCCCATCGGGCGAGGGGTGGAGGCAGCATGTTCGAGCAAGTCAAAGCGGGCGACAGCCTGCGCTTCAATGCCATCGGCAAGAATTTTCCGGGCGTGCGTGCGTTGTCGGACATCAGCTTCGTCGCCCGGCCCGGCACCGTGCACGCGCTGATGGGCGAGAACGGCGCCGGCAAGTCGACGCTGCTGAAGATCCTCGGCGGCGCCTATGCGCCGAGCAGCGGCAACCTGCAGATCGGCGAGCGCACCATGGCCTTCAAATCGGCCGGCGAGAGCATTGCCAGCGGTATTGCAGTGATCCATCAGGAGCTGCATCTGGTGCCGGAAATGACCGTGGCCGAGAACCTGTTGCTCGGCCACATGCCGGCGCGTTTCGGGTTGGTCAACCGGCGCGCCATGCAGCGTCAGGCGCGCGAGCTGCTCAAGGGGCTGGCCGATGAGATCGACCCCGGCACCCGGCTCGGCAGCTTGTCGCTTGGGCAGCGGCAGCTGGTCGAAATCGCCAAGGCGATGTCGCGCAACGCCCATGTGATCGCCTTCGACGAACCCACCAGCAGCCTGTCCTCACGCGAGATCGAGCGGCTGATGGCGATCATCGCCAGGCTGCGCGACGAGGGGCGGGTGGTGCTCTACGTCTCGCACCGGATGGAAGAGATCTTCCGCATCTGCGACGCCGTCACTGTCTTCAAGGACGGCCGCTTCGTGCGCACCTTCGATCAGATGAGCGAGCTCACCCATGATCAGCTGGTGACCTGCATGGTCGGCCGGGATATCCAGGACATCTACAACTACCGCCCCCGCGAACACCAGGGCGAAGCGCTGCGGGTGGAAGGCCTGCTCGGTCACGGCCTGCAGGAGCCGGTGAGCTTTTCGGTCAGCCGTGGCGAGGTGCTCGGCTTCTTCGGCCTGGTCGGCGCCGGGCGTACCGAGCTGCTGCGCCTGCTCGCCGGGCTCGCCTCCCACAAGGCCGGCACGCTCGCGCTCGAAGGCAAGGCGCTGGCACTGCGCTCGCCACGCGACGCCATCGAGGCCGGCATCCTGCTCTGCCCGGAAGATCGCAAGAAGGAGGGCATCGTGCCGCTGGCCAGCGTCGCGGAGAACATCAACATCGGCGCGCGCCGGCGCAACGCCCGCATGGGCTGCCTGGTGCAAGGGCGCTGGGAGCGCGACAACGCCGAACGGCAGATCCGCGCTCTGAACATCAAGACCCCTTCGCCCGAACAGCAGATCATGTTTCTCTCCGGTGGCAACCAGCAGAAAGTCATCCTCGGCCGCTGGCTCTCGATGGAGATGAAGGTGCTGTTGCTCGATGAGCCGACCCGGGGCATCGACATCGGCGCCAAGGCCGAGATCTACCAGATCATCCACAACCTCGCCGCCAGCGGCATCGCGGTGATCGTGGTTTCCAGCGACCTGATGGAAGTGATCGGCATCTCCGACCGCATCCTGGTGATGAGCGAGGGCGCCATTACCGGTGAAGTCCCGCGCGAGCAGGCCGAAGAGTCCCGCCTGTTGCAACTGGCACTCCCGCGTACGCGCGGCTGAACGACAAGAACGAGGTGCTTTATGTCCGCTCAACAAAACGCCCTGGCCGCGCCACGGCAGGGTCTGAACATGCGCCGCTTTCTCGATGACTGGGTGATGCTGCTGGCGGCGCTGGGCATCTTCGCGCTGTCGGCGCTGTTCATCGACAACTTCCTCTCGCCGCTGAACATGCGCGGACTGGGGCTGGCGATTTCCACCGTGGGCATCGCCGCCTGCACCATGCTGTTCTGCCTGGCGTCAGGGCATTTCGATCTCTCGGTGGGGTCGGTGATCGCCTGCGCCGGGGTGGTCGCGGCGGTGGTGATGCGCGATACCGAAAGCGTGATGCTTGGCGTCGCTGCGGCGCTCGCCATGGGGCTGGTGGTCGGGCTGATCAACGGTATCGTCATCGCCAAGCTGCGCATCAACGCCCTGATCACGACGCTGGCGACGATGCAGATCGTCCGCGGGCTGGCCTATATCTTCTCCAACGGCAAGGCGGTCGGAGTGATGCAGGAAGACTTCTTCATCTTCGGCAACGGCCAGCTGTTCGGCGTGCCGGTGCCGATCCTGATCACCATCGCTTGCTTCATCTTCTTCGGCTGGTTGCTCAACTACACCACCTACGGGCGCAACACCATGGCCATCGGTGGCAACCAGGAAGCCGCGCTGCTGGCCGGGGTCAACGTCGACCGGACCAAGATCATCATCTTCGCGGTTCACGGCCTGGTCGGTGCGCTGGCCGGTGTGGTGCTGGCCTCGCGGATGACCTCGGGCCAGCCGATGATCGGCCAGGGTTTCGAGCTGACGGTGATTTCCGCCTGCGTACTCGGCGGCGTCTCCCTCAGCGGCGGCATCGGCATGATCCGTCATGTGATCGCCGGGGTGCTGATCCTCGCGATCATCGAGAACGCGATGAACCTGAAGAACATCGACACCTTCTACCAGTACGTCATCCGCGGGACCATCCTGCTGCTGGCGGTGATCATCGATCGGCTCAAGCAGCGCTGATACCGCCGCGCCGCCGAGACGGCGCCTGGAGACTGCCTCGTGAAGACAGAACTGATCGCGCTGGACTGGGGCACCAGTTCCTTGCGCGCATATCGGCTGGGTGCGGCTGCCCAGCTGATCGAGGAGCGCAGCCTGGCGCTCGGCATCATGCAGCTGGACGGCAGCGATGCCGGCTTCGAGCGGGCGCTGCAACAGGCCTGCGGGGATTGGCAGGAGGCCGACCCACATGTGCCTCTGATCGCCTGCGGCATGGTTGGCAGCGTCCAGGGCTGGCGTGAGGCCGCCTATGTCGAGGCGCCACTGACTGCTGCGGACCTCGGCGCCGCGTTGCGGCCGGTCGAGCGCACCGATGGCATGCCGCTGTGGCTAGTACCAGGGGTGATTCAACGCGGCGCGCTGCCCAACGTGATGCGCGGCGAGGAAACCCAGGTGTTCGGTCTGCTCGAAGAACATTCGCAGGACCAGGGCTCGCTGCTGATCGGTTTGCCCGGCAGCCACAGCAAATGGGTCACGGTCGAGCAGGGGCAGCTCAGTCGCTTTCACACGTTCATGACCGGCGAGGTCTACAGCGCCTTGCTCGCCCATACGATCCTCGGTCGCACGGCGGTCATGAGGGATGCCTTCGACGCCCAGGCGTTCGAGCGCGGCCTGCGGGTGGCGCAGTCGAGCGACGGGCTGGGCGGGCCGCTGTCGACCATCTTCAGCAGCCGCACGCTGGTGCTCACCGGTGCCCTGAGCGGCGAGGCGCAGCCCGATTACCTCTCCGGGCTGCTGATCGGTCATGAGCTGATGGCGATGCGCACGCTGTGCCACGCGTCGGCGGATCAGCCCATCGTGCTGATCGGCAACGGCGCGCTCTGCTCGCGTTATCTCTGGGCGCTGGAGCACTGCGGTTTCGAGTCGCTGCGCTTTGCTCCGCAAGCCACCGTGACGGGGCTGTGGAAGATCGCTGTCGGCGCCGGGTTGGTTGGCGCCTCGTCAGGGAGCAGCGCTCATGTTTGACACGGCTCTGGCCCGCAACGGGCTGATCGCCATCCTGCGCGGTATCGCACCCGACGAGGCCGAGGCGATCGGCCAGGCGCTGTACGCGGCGGGTATACGCATCGTCGAAGTCCCGCTCAATTCGCCCCAGCCGCTGCGCAGCATCGAAACCCTGCGCCGGACCCTGCCCGAGGATTGCCTGGTCGGTGCCGGTACGGTGCTCCACGCGCAGCAGGTGCAGCACCTCAAGGATGCGGGGGGGCAGCTGGTGGTCATGCCCCATTGCGATGCAACGGTCATACAGGCGGCCGTAGCGGCTGGCCTGTCATGCGCGCCGGGCGTGGCGACTCCGAGCGAGGCCTTCGCGGCGCTGGCTGCAGGCGCCGATGCCTTGAAAATCTTCCCCGCCGAGCAGATAGGCCCCGGTGCGCTCAAGGCCTGGCTGACTGTCCTGCCGGAGGACACTGCGCTGCTGCCGGTCGGCGGTATCACACCCGAACGGATGGCGCCGTATCTCGCCGCAGGCGCGGTCGGTTTTGGCCTTGGCGGCGCGCTCTACCGTCCGGGCATGTCGTCCGCCGAGGTCGGACGCCTGGCGCAGACCTTCATCCAAGCTCGCCACATGACGGCGGGCTGATCGCAACCCTCGAGAGAACGACGATGAAAATCACTCGCCTGACCACCCACGTGGTGCCGCCGCGCTGGCTGTTTTTGAAGATCGAAACCGACGAGGGCATCGCTGGCTGGGGCGAGCCCGTGGTCGAGGGCAGGGCGCACAGCGTCGCTGCCGTGGTGCAGGAATTGGCCGACTACCTGGTCGGCCGCGATCCGCGAAACATCGAGGACCTCTGGACGATGATGTACCGCGGCGGTTTTTACCGCGGCGGGCCAATCCACATGAGCGCCGTGGCCGGCATCGACCAGGCGCTATGGGACATCAAGGGCAAGGCGCTGGGCGTGTCGGTCAGCGAGCTGCTGGGTGGGCGCGTGCGCGAGCGGATCCGGGTGTATTCCTGGATCGGCGGCGATCGCCCGGCCGACACCGCCAATGCCGCGCGTGAGGCGGTGGCGCGCGGTTTCAGCGCGGTGAAGATGAACGCCAGCGAAGAAATGCAGTTCGTCGACAGCCACGCCAAGGTCGATGCGGTGCTGGCGAACATGGCCGCCGTGCGCGACGCGGTGGGCAGAGACATTGGCATCGGCGTGGACTTCCACGGCCGGGTACACAAGCCCATGGCCAAGATCCTGATCAAGGAACTCGAACCCTATCGGCCGATGTTCATCGAGGAGCCAGTGCTGAGCGAAAACTACGAGGCGCTCAAGGAGCTGGCGCCGCTTTCCTGTGCCCCCATCGCGCTGGGCGAGCGGCTCTACTCGCGCTGGGACTTCAAGCGCATCCTCGCCGAGGGCTATGTCGACATCATCCAGCCCGACACCTCCCACGCAGGCGGCATCACCGAGACGCGCAAGATCGCGACCATGGCCGAGGCCTACGATGTCGCCCTGGCGCTGCATTGCCCGCTCGGCCCGATTGCGCTGGCGGCCTGCCTGCAGCTCGACGGCGTCTGCTACAACGCGTTCATTCAGGAGCAGAGCCTCGGCATTCATTACAACCAGGGCAGCGACCTGCTGGACTACCTCGCCAACCCCGACGTATTCCATTATCAGGACGGCTTCGTCGCGATCCCGAACGGGCCGGGGCTGGGCATCGAGGTGAACGAGGAGTTCGTCATCGAGCAGGCCCGCATCGGGCACCGCTGGCGCAACCCGATCTGGCGCCATGCCGATGGCAGCCTGGCGGAGTGGTGAGTCGGGCAGCCCTGCGGCTGATCGCCGCCGGGATGTCAGCGCTCGGCGCCGTCAGGGCGTCGGGAAGCGGTACAGCGTGGTCTGGGTGTAGGTTTGCCCCGGATTCAGCCGTGTGCTGGCGAAGTCGGGTTGGTTGGGTGCATCCGGGAAGTGCTGGGTCTCGAGGGTAAAGGCGCTCCAGTGCGGGTAGGTCTTGCCGCCCTTGCCCTTGATGCTGCCGTCGAGGAAGTTGCTGGTGTAGAGCTGCACGCCCGGCTCGGTGGTGTACATCAACAGCCTTCGCCCTGACGCCGGGTCATGCACCTCGGCGGCGAGCTTGCTCACATCGCCCTCGGTATCGAGCACCCAGTTGAAGTCGAAGCCGCCCTGCTCGGGCTCGGCGAATTTCAGCTGCGGATGGTCGTCGCGGATATGGGCGCCAAAGGCGGTGGGCGTGAGAAAGTCCATCGGGGTGCCTTTCACCTCGGGCAGCTCGCCGGTGGGAATCAGCTTCTCGGTCACCGGCGTATAGCGCGAGGCATGCAGTGTGGCGACCTGCTCCAGGATGCTTGGGCTGCCGGCACCGGACAGGTTGAAATAGCTGTGGTTGGTCAGGTTCAGCACCGTCGGCTTGTCGGTGGTGGCGTGGTACTGGATGCGCAAGGTGTTGTCGTCGTCCAGGCTGTAGGTCACCCGGGTGGTCAGGGTACCGGGAAAGCCCATTTCGCCGTCCGGCGAGACGTAGGTCAGCTCGACGCCGACCCGGCCGTCCTGGTCGGCCTGCCGAGCCTCCCATACGCGCTTGTCGAAGCCCTGCGGCCCGCCGTGCAGCGCGTTGTTGCCGTCGTTCTGCGGAACCTGATAGGTGGTGCCGTCGAGCTCGAAGCGGCCGTTGGCCAGACGATTGCCGAAGCGGCCGATGGTCGCGCCGAAATAGACGTTGCCGTTCTCGACGTAGCCGGCCACATCGTCGAAGCCGAGCACGATATCGTCGAGCTTGCCGTTCTTGTCCGGCACCTTCAGCGATTGCAGGATGCCGCCGTAGGTAATGACTACCGCCTCGACGCCATGGCTGTTCTTCAGGGTGAATTTCTCCACCGCCTGGCCGTCGGGCGTCTGGCCGAAGGCGCCGCGCTCATTGGACAGGCCGGCGGCCTGGGCAGATAAGTTGATCATCAGTGCAAGTCCGATACCGCTGAGAAGGGGTGCCGCTTTCATCTTGACCACCGTTTGCGTTGTTGTTTTCGTGGAGGATCGTCGCGCGCCCGTTCGATGACGGACGGGGCGGACCTGGGTGGCCGGACGGCGGATCCGGCCTGTGCTGCTCAGTGGGAGTGCCTGGGGACTTCAGCGCCGCGGCAGCCCACCAGAAAGTCGAAATCGCAGCCTTGATCGGCCTGCAGTACGTGGTCCACATAGAGGCGCCGATAGCCGCCGTCCCAGAGCAGACCTTGCGGCGGTTGCCAATCGGCCAGGCGACGGGCGAGCTCTTCATCGTCGATGTCCAGGTGCAGCCGCCCGGCGTTGCAGTCCAGTTCGATCATGTCGCCGTTGCGCACCACCGCCAGCGGGCCGCCCGCCGCGGCTTCCGGCGCCACGTGGAGTACCACGGTGCCGTAGGCGGTGCCACTCATGCGCGCATCGGAAATGCGCACCATGTCGGTGATGCCCTTGGCCAGCACCTTCGGCGGCAGGCCCATGTTGCCGACCTCGGCCATGCCGGGATAACCCTTGGGCCCGCAGTTCTTCATTACCAGTACGCAGGTTTCGTCGACGTCCAGATCGGGATCGGCGATGCGCGCCTTGTAGTCGTCGAAGTCCTCGAACACCACAGCCCGGCCACGATGGATCATCAGCTCCGGGGTTGCGGCGGACGGCTTGAGCACCGCGCCGGCCGGTGCCAGGTTGCCGCGCAGCACGCAGATACCACCGTCGGCCCGCAGCGGGTTGTCCAGCGTGCGGATGACCTCGTCTGTGCCGTAGATCGGCGCCAGGGCGCAGTTCTCCCAGAGCGATTTGCCGTTGACGGTGAGCGCCTCGGGATTGGGCAGCAGGTCGTGCTCGCCCAGCCGGCGGATCACGGCAGGCAACCCACCCGCGTAGTAGAACTCTTCCATGAGGAAGCGCCCGGACGGTTGCAGGTCGACCAGGGTCGGCATGCCGCGGCCGATGCGGGTCCAGTCGTCCAGCTCGAGCTCGACGCCGATGCGCCCGGCGATCGCCTTCAGATGAATGACCGCATTGGTCGAGCCGCCGATGGCCGCGTTGACCCGGATGGCGTTCTCGAAGGCCTGCTTGGTCAGCACCTTGGACAGGCGCAGATCTTCCCAGACCATTTCCACGATGCGCATGCCGGACAGGTGCGCGAGCACGTAGCGGCGCGAATCCACGGCCGGGATCGCTGCGTTGTGAGGGAGCGAGGTACCCAGTGCTTCGGCCATGCAGGCCATGGTGGAGGCGGTGCCCATGGTGTTGCAGGTGCCGGCCGAGCGCGACATGCCGGCCTCGGCCGAGAGGAACTCGTCGAGGCTGATCAGTCCACCCTTATAGGCCTCGTGCATCTGCCAGACGATGGTCCCGGCGCCGATGTCGCGGCCGTTGTGCTTGCCGTTGAGCATCGGCCCGCCGGTGACCACGATGGCCGGCACGTCGCAACTGGCCGCGCCCATCAAGAGCGCGGGGGTGGTCTTGTCGCAGCCGGTGAGCAGCACCACGGCGTCCACCGGGTTGCCGCGGATCGACTCTTCGACGTCCATGCTGGCGAGGTTGCGGGTCAGCATGGCGGTGGGGCGCAGATTCGACTCGCCGCTGGAAAACACCGGAAACTCCACCGGAAAGCCCCCTGCCTCCAGCACACCCTTCTTCACGTGCTCGGCGATCTTGCGAAAGTGCGCGTTGCACGGAGTGAGTTCCGACCAGGTGTTGCAGATACCGATGATCGGCTTGCCGTCAAATTCGTGGTCGGGGATACCCTGGTTCTTCATCCAGCTGCGGTACATGAAGCCGTTCTTGTCGGTGGTGCCGAACCACTGCGCGGAGCGCAAGGGGCGCTTGTCGGTCATGGGATTTCCTGCCGGTCGGCGGGCGGTCCAGACACGTCCGGGCCTGGGCCTCCCTTTTGTTTTTATAGGCGTGCGCGCGACGCGCTCGATAAACGCTAGACAGTCGAGCCATCATCAACAAATATCCGATTCCGCCTTCCACATATACGAATGGGTATGTTGATGAAGCCACTGGCACAGAACTGGTTCGTGCGGGTCCGTCTCAAGAGCCGGCACATTCCGTTGCTGGTGGGGCTGGGGGACACCTTGAACCTCAACCGTGCGGCCGAGGGGTTGGGCATCTCGCAGCCGGCAGCCTCCAAGCTGCTCAAGGAACTGGAAGAAGGGCTGGGCGTGACGCTGTTCGAGCGCCACGCGCGCGGCGTGGTGCCGACCGAATACGGCGAGGCGTTGATCCGCCACGCGCGGCGCATGCTGACCAGTCTGGACGAAGCCTTCGCCGAGGTCAGCGCCTTGCGGGACGGGCACCGAGGGCAGGTGGCGTTTGGCACCATACTGACGCCCTGTGCGGACCTTTTGCCGGCCGTCATTCGCAACGCGAGGCAGGCCTATCCGACGCTGGAAATCAGCGTGCGGACCGGTTCGAGCCGCGACCTGATGGCCGACCTCGAGGCCGGCGAGCTGGATTTTCTGGTGGCGCGGTTCTTCGCCCAGAGCCAGCACGTCGGCCTGCGCTTCGAGCCGCTGCACAACGAGCGCCTCTGCGTGTGTGCCCGGCCCGGACGGGCGGCGGGGCGTTGGTCGCTCGAGCGGCTGCGGCAGGCCGACTGGGTGCTGCCGCCGTCGGGCAGCGTGCTGCGTCAGGAGTTCGATGACCTGTTTCGCAGGGTTGGCTTGTCGCCGCCGGGGCGGGTGGTCAATGCCGAGAACCTGCTGATGGTGACCACCCTGCTGGAGAGCTGCGACATGCTCACGGTGCTGCCCCGCGATGTGCTGGCCCACTACGCTCGCTATGGCATGCTCGAGGCGGTGGCGCTGGAGGAGGGCATCGAGGAGGCGCTCAATCGCAACCTGATGGCGTACGGCATCATCACCCAGGATGAGGCACTGCTTTCGCCCGCGGCGAGGGCGGTACTTGGGTTGCTCAGGCAGACCGCCGGAGTGGGGCGCTAGCTGGCGCGCTGCGCGTCGTGCTGCGCCAGCGCCCAGTCGACGTGTTCGCGCACCAGCGCCGAGGGGTGTTCGCGTCGCGACTGCAGCGCCTCGAGCACCGGAATCGTCGATGGCGCATTGCCGAGCCCTACCGCGAGGTTGCGCAACCAGCGCTCATAGCCGGCGCGGCGCAGCGGCGAGCCTTCGGTGCGGCTGAGAAATTCCTCCTCGCTCCAGCGGAACAGTTCGGCCAACTCGACATTGTCCAGGCTGTGGCGCGGCTGGAAGTCCGGCTGTTCGGTGGGGCGGGCGAAGCGGTTCCACGGGCAGACGATCTGGCAGTCGTCGCAACCGAACACGCGATTGCCGATTTTCGCGCGCAGTTCGACCGGTATCGGTCCCTTGTGCTCGATGGTCAGGTAGGAAATGCAGCGGCGCGCGTCCAGCAGTTGAGGCCCGACGAAGGCGTCGGTCGGACAGACGTCCAGACAGGCGCTGCAACTGCCGCAGTGGCTGGTCTCCTGTGGCGCGTCCACCGGCAGTGGGATATCGACGAACAGCTCGCCAAGAAAGAACCAGCTCCCGGCTTTACGGTTGAGCACCAGGGTGTTCTTGCCGATCCAGCCGAGGCCTGCCTGCTGGGCGACGGCCTTTTCCAGCACCGGCGCGCTGTCGACGAAGGCGCGGTAGCCGAACGGCCCGACCCGTTCCTCGATGCGTTCGGCCAGTTGCTGCAGGCGCTTGCGGATCAGCTTGTGGTAGTCGCGGCCAAGGGCATAACGCGATACGTAGGCCCGCTCGGGTTCGCCGAGCCTTTCGGTCATCCGGGTGTCGCCCGGAAGATAGTCCATGCGCAGGGAGATCACGCGCAGCGTGCCGGGCACCAATTCGGCCGGTCGGGAACGCTTGCTGCCGTGAGCGGCCATATAGTCCATCTCGCCCTGGTAGCCGGCCTCGAGCCAACGTTGCAGGTGCGCCTCGTGCTCGCCCAGGTCGATGCCGGTGATGCCGACCTGCTGAAAGCCCAGCTCGCGTCCCCATTGCTTGATGGTATCGGCGAGTTCGGTGGTATCGAGCGTGGCGGTGGACATCGGCTACGGCGGCTGGCGAGGCGGGGGCGTATAATTCTGCCAGACAATCCCATGTGATGATCCATGCCACTGATGAACGACCCACTTCCCCGTGCCCTTTACTCGGCCAGCCAGGTCCGCGACCTCGACGCTCGCCTGATTGCGGCCGGCACGCCTGGCTTCGAGCTGATGCACCGCGCCGCCCACGCCGCCTGGCGCGCGCTGCGCAGACGCTGGCCCGAGGCCGCCGAGCTTACGGTGCTGGCCGGTCATGGCAACAACGCCGGTGACGGTTACCTGATGGCGGCACTGGCGCGCAAGGCGGGCTGGCAGGTCAAGGTGCTGGCGGTCGGCGAGCCGACGGCGTTGCGGGCAGACGCGGCGCAGGCGCTGGTCGAGGCACGGGCCGCTGGGGTCGATATCGAACCCTGGTCGATTACGGCACCGTTGCAGGGCGTGCTGGTGGACGCACTGCTGGGCACCGGCGCGCGGGGCGAGGTGCGCGAGCCCTACGCGAGTGCCATCGCGGCGATCAATGCCAGCGGCCAGCCGGTGTTGGCAGTGGATTTGCCGTCCGGGCTGTGCGCCGACACCGGGCGGGTCCTCGGCGTTGCGGTACGGGCCGATCTCTGCGTGACCTTCATCGGGCTCAAGCTCGGACTGCTGACCGGCGAAGGCCCTGCGCTGACCGGTGAACTGGTGTTCGACGAGCTGCAGGCCGGCGCCGAGATTCTGGCCCAGGTGACATCGTCCGCACAGCGGCTGGCCGGAGAGCAATTGCCGACCCTCGCCCCGCGCTCGCGCACCGCCCACAAAGGCAGCTTCGGCCAGGTGCTGGTCATCGGCGGTGATCTGGGCACCGGAGGCGCCGCACTGCTGGCCTCCGAGGCTGCGTTGCGCAGCGGTGCCGGCATGGTCAGCCTGGCGACCCGGCCGGAGCACGTCGTTGCCTCGCTGGTGCGCCAGCCTGAGGTGATGTGCAGCGGCGTGGAGTCCACCTATGGCCTGGGGGCGCTGATCGAGCGCGCCGATGTGCTGGTGATCGGCCCAGGTCTCGGCCAGGCGCCCTGGGGGCGAAGCCTGCTGTCGATCACCGGCCAGTGCGAAATGCCCCAGGTGTGGGACGCCGATGCGCTGAACCTGCTGGCTGCTGGCGCAGTGGAGCTGCCGCAGCGCTGCGTGATCACGCCGCATCCTGGCGAGGCGGCGCGCCTGCTCGGTTGGTCCACGGCAGAGGTACAGGCCGATCGCCCAGCGGCGGTGCGCGCCCTGGCCGAGCGCTATCGTTGCGTCGCGCTGCTCAAGGGCGCCGGTACCCTGATCGCCGATGCTGAAGGTCGCCTGGCTCTTTGCGATCGCGGTCATCCAGCCATGGCTACGGCTGGCCTCGGCGATGTGCTGTCCGGCTTGATCGGGGCGTTGCTGGCGCAGCATCTGGCGCCCTTCGAGGCGGCCTGCCTTGCCGCCTGGCTGCACGCCCGGGCCGGCGAAAGGCTCGGCAGTCTCGGGCGCGGCCTGGCCGCCAGCGAGTTGATACCCGCCATCCGTCAAATCCTCGAGGAGCAGTCGCCATGCCTGAAGTAACTCTGTTGGCACCCGACGAAGCGGCGATGACGGCCCTGGGCGGGCGCATCGCCCACGCCACGGGCGGGCGCGGCGTCATCTACCTGCACGGTGATCTGGGTGCCGGAAAGACCACGCTGTCACGCGGTTTGGTGCAGGGGTTCGGCCATCAGGGCAAGGTCAAGAGCCCTACCTTCACACTGGTCGAGCCCTATGAGATCGGCGAGGTCAGGGTGTTCCACTTCGACCTTTATCGTCTGGTCGATCCGGAGGAGCTGGAGTTTCTCGGCATCCGCGATTACTTCGAAGGCGACGCCCTGACATTGGTCGAGTGGCCGGAGCGCGGGGCAGGCATTTTGCCAAAGGCCGATATGGACATTACCATTACGCCGCATGGGGCCGGCCGTTCGCTGCGCCTGTCGCCGCTCAGCGAGCGGGGCGAAGCCTGGTGCGCCGTCCTGACCATCGGAGAGTCATAACAAGCATGGGGTTGGGTATGCGCATACGCGCGCTGGTTACCGGATTGGTTTTACTGCTTGTGGCGGTCCAGACCTGGGCTGCGTCCGATGTGCAAAGCGTGCGCCTGTGGCGGGCTCCGGACAACACCCGGCTGGTCTTCGACCTCTCGGGGCCGGTGCAGCACAACGTCTTCACTCTCTCGGCGCCTGAGCGCATCGTCATCGACGTCAGCGGTGCCAACCTGACCACGTCGCTGGATCAGCTGCCTCTGAAAGACACCCCGATCACCGGCATGCGTTCGGCGCAGCGCTCGCCGGAAGAGCTGCGCGTAGTGATCGACCTGTCGTCCCAGGTCACGCCAAAGAGCTTCACGCTGCCCCCTAACCAACAGTATGGCCATCGCCTGGTCGTCGACCTGTTCGATCCGGGCGCGGCGCCGGTTACTGCCGATGTGCCAGCGAATACCGCGCCGAGCTCGCCCGTCGCCCCCGTCAGCCCGACCCTGCCGGCAGCCAAGTTGCCGATCGTGCCGAGCAGCAAACGCGACATCGTGATCGCCATCGACGCCGGCCACGGCGGTGAGGACCCGGGCGCCATCGGCCCCGGCAAGGTCTATGAAAAGCACGTGGTGCTGCAGATCGCCAAGGAGCTGCAACGCCAGATCAACGCCGAGAAAGGCTTCAAGGCCGAGCTGGTGCGCACCGGTGACTACTTCATTCCGCTGCGCAAACGCACGGAGATCGCCCGCAAGAAGGGCGCCGATCTGTTCGTGTCGGTTCATGCCGACGCGGCGCCGCGTTCGTCGGCCTACGGTGCCTCGGTGTTCGCGCTGTCCGACCGCGGCGCGACGTCGGAAACCGCGCGCTGGCTGGCCGACAGCGAAAACCGCTCCGACCTGATTGGCGGTGCTGGCAACGTCAGCCTCGGCGACAAGGACCAGATGCTCGCTGGCGTGCTGCTGGACCTGTCGATGACCGCCTCGCTGTCCTCGAGCCTGAACGTCGGGCAGAAGGTGCTCAGCAACATGGGACGCATCACGCCGCTGCACAAGAAGCGCGTCGAACAGGCCGGTTTCATGGTGTTGAAGTCGCCGGACATCCCATCGATCCTCGTCGAGACAGGCTTCATCTCCAACCCGTCCGAGGCGAAGAAGCTGCAGACTGCCGCCCACCAACAGGCCCTGGCCCGTTCGATCCGTAGCGGCGTGCAGCAGTTCTTCCAGGAAAACCCGCCGCCGGGAACCTACGTGGCCTGGCAGCGTGATTCGGGCAAGATCGTCCATGGCCCCCGGGAGCATGTGGTGCGCTCCGGCGAAAGCCTGGCGCTGCTCGCGCAACGCTATCAGATCAGCCTTGCGGCCCTGCGCAGCGCCAACAACCTCAGCGGCGACGTCATCAAGGTCGGCCAGACCCTGACGATTCCAGCGACGACGCTGGCCGCGCAACCATGAGCCAGATGCCGCGCATCCAGCTGCTCAATCCGCGGCTGGCAAACCAGATCGCCGCCGGGGAAGTGGTCGAACGCCCGGCCTCGGTGATCAAGGAGTTGCTGGAAAACAGCCTGGACTCCGGGGCGAGGCGCATCGAAATGGATGTCGAGCAGGGCGGCATCAAGCTGTTGCGGGTGCGCGACAACGGCAGCGGGATTCCGGCCGATGACCTGCCCCTGGCGCTTGCCCGTCATGCCACCAGCAAGATCCGCGACCTCGAAGACCTCGAGCGGGTGATGAGCCTCGGCTTTCGGGGCGAGGCGCTGGCGTCCATCAGCTCGGTCTCGCGCCTGACGCTGACCTCGCGCACCGCCGACGCCGAGCAGGCCTGGCAGGTCGAGACCGAGGGTCGTGACATGGACGCACGGGTGCAGCCTGCCGCGCACCCGGTCGGCACCTCGGTCGAGGTGCGCGACCTGTTCTTCAATACCCCGGCGCGGCGCAAGTTCCTGCGTACCGAGAAAACCGAATTCGATCACCTGCAGGAAGTCATCAAGCGGCTCGCGCTGGCTCGCTTCGACGTGGCCTTCCATCTGCGGCACAACGGCAAGGGCATCCTCGCGCTGCACGAGGCGGCGGACGATGCCTCGCGGGCGCGGCGCGTCGGTGCGGTGTGCGGCCCGGCCTTTCTCGAGCAGGCGCTGCCCATCGAGATCGAGCGCAACGGGTTGCGTCTGTGGGGCTGGGTCGGTTTGCCCACCTTCTCGCGCAGCCAGGCTGACCTGCAGTATTTCTACGTAAACGGCCGCATGGTGCGCGACAAGCTGGTCGCCCACGCCGTACGCCAGGCCTACCGCGACGTGCTGTTCAACGGCCGTCATCCGACCTTCGTGCTGTTTCTCGACGTCGACCCGGCGGTCGTGGACGTCAACGTGCACCCCACCAAGCATGAGGTGCGTTTCCGCGACAGCCGCATGGTCCATGATTTCCTCTATGGCACCCTGCATCGCGCGCTGGGCGACGTTCGTCCCGAAGATCAACTGGCCCCGCCAGCGGGTGCGCCTGTGGCGACGCCGTTGTCAGGTGCCGCGGCCGGCGAGTTCCGCGGCCAGAACGAGATGAGCCTGTCGGCCAGCGTGCTCGAGCGCCCGCTGCAGCAGGTCCCGGCCTGGCAAGGCGCCGGAGCTGGTTACCAGGCGCCGCGGCCGTCGCTCGGGCCGACCCAGGCCGCCGAGGTGCAGGGGGCCTATCGCGACTACTATGCGCCGCTCGCCGAGCCGGTCGGCCTGCCTGAAACCCAGGGCGACATTCCGCCGCTGGGCTATGCGGTCGCCCAGCTCAAGGGCGTCTACATCGTGGCGGAGAATGCCCAGGGCATGGTGCTGGTGGACATGCACGCGGCGCACGAGCGGATCACCTATGAGCGCCTGAAAACCGCGATGGCCAGCGAGGGGTTGCGCAGCCAACCGTTGCTGGTGCCGGAAAGCGTTGCGGTCAGCCAGCGTGAGGCGGACTGCGCCGAGGAGCACGGGCAGTGGTTCCAGAAGCTCGGCTTCGAGCTGCAGCGCCTGGGGCCGGAGTCGCTGGCGATCCGCCAGATACCCTCGCTGCTCAAGCAGGCGGTGGCCACCCAGCTGGTGCGCGACGTGCTGGCCGACCTGCTGGAATATGGCAGCAGCGATCGCATCCAGGCGCATCTCAACGAGCTGCTGGCGACCATGGCCTGCCATGGCGCCGTGCGGGCCAATCGCCGGTTGACCCTGCCGGAAATGAACGCGTTGCTACGCGACATGGAACACACCGAGCGCAGCGGGCAGTGCAATCATGGTCGTCCGACCTGGACCCAGATGGGCATGGACGATCTGGACAAGCTGTTTATGCGCGGTCGCTGACCGTCGCTGCGGAACTGGCCTCTTGCGACGTTCCGGGGCTGCCCTGAAACTATGCGGCCCCCTTGCCCGAGCCTTGAGATGCCCTCTTTGCCACCTGCGATTTTCCTCATGGGGCCGACCGCCTCCGGCAAGACGGACCTGGCGCTGGAACTCGCCCGCGTGCTCCCCTGCGAGCTGGTGAGCGTCGATTCGGCGCTGGTCTATCGCGGGATGGACATCGGCACAGCCAAGCCTTCCCCCAAGATCCTGGCGCGCTATCCGCATCGCCTGGTGGACATCCGCGATCCCGCGCAGAGTTATTCGGCAGCCGAATTCGTCGACGACGCGACGACCGTCATGCAGGAAATCACCGCCGCCGGGCGGATTCCGCTGCTGGTCGGCGGCACCATGCTCTATTACCGCGCGCTGCTCGACGGCCTGGCCCAGATGCCCGGTGCCGACCCGGCGGTTCGCGCCGACCTCGAAGCGCAGGCGGATGCCGAAGGGCTGGCCTCGCTGCATCGCCAGCTCGCCGAGATCGACCCGGAATCCGCTGCGCGCATTCATCCGAACGATCCGCAGCGGCTGGTCCGGGCGCTGGAGGTGTATCGTGTCAGCGGCCTGACGATGAGTGAGCACCTGGCCCGGCAGCGGTCGCAAAAAAGCGCCAGCGGCGAAGCAGGCGCGAATCTCTTCCCGTATACTGTGGCGCACCTCGCGATCGCGCCGGCGCAGCGCCAAACGTTGCACCAACGCATCGAGCGGCGTTTCGTGGGCATGGTTGAACAGGGATTCGTCGAAGAGGTCGAAGGCCTGTACGCCCGCGGTGATCTGCACCCCGGTCTGCCCTCCATCCGAGCGGTGGGCTACCGGCAGGTCTGGGATCATCTGGAGGGCAGGCTTTCCCGAGACGAGATGATCCAGCGCGGCATCATCGCCACCCGGCAACTGGCCAAACGGCAGTTCACCTGGTTGCGAAGCTGGGACGAAGTACACTGGTTGGACAGCCTGGCGTGCGACAATCTGCCGCGAGCATTGAAATACCTGCAATCGCTCACCATATTGAGCTGACACTGCAAAAACGACCGTCCATGTGGACGGCGATTCGGCCGGTTTTTCGGCCTCATATTACTAAGATCCTCTAAGGAGTGCGGCACATGTCAAAAGGGCATTCGCTACAAGACCCTTACCTCAACACCCTGCGTAAGGAACGCGTCCCGGTTTCGATCTACCTGGTCAACGGCATCAAGCTCCAGGGCCAGATCGAGTCCTTCGATCAGTTCGTCATCCTGCTGAAGAACACCGTCAGCCAGATGGTCTACAAGCACGCCATTTCCACTGTTGTCCCGAGCCGCCCGGTCCGTTTGCCGAGCGCTGGTGAAAACGACCAGGCCGACTCGGGAAGCGTCTGAGGCGGCGGTCTTGTTCTTCGAACGCCCCGGTGGAGGGGAACGGGCCATCCTGGTGCATCTGGAAGGCCAGGATCCTGCGGCGCGTGAAGATCCACAAGAGTTTCGCGAGCTGGCCCGATCCGCAGGTGCGGAGACGGTCGGTTTCGTCAACGTGGCCCGTCACCAGCCGTCCGCCAAGTTTCTGATAGGCAGCGGCAAGGTCGACGAGCTGCACGACCTCGTCAAGCAGGACGAGGCCGAGCTTGTGATCTTCAATCACACCCTCACGCCCAGCCAGGAGCGCAACCTTGAGCGCGCGCTCGAATGCCGTGTGCTCGATCGCACCGGCTTGATCCTGGATATCTTCGCGCAACGTGCACGTACCCACGAAGGCAAGCTGCAGGTCGAACTGGCCCAGCTCGAGCACATGAGTACGCGGTTGGTGCGCGGCTGGACGCACCTTGAGCGGCAGAAGGGCGGTATCGGCTTGCGTGGCCCTGGTGAAACTCAGCTCGAAACCGACCGGCGTCTGCTGCGCGTGCGTATCCGCCAGATCAAGCAGCGCCTGGAGAAGGTGCAGAGTCAGCGCGAGCAGGCTCGTCGTGGCCGCCGTCGCGCGGACATACCCTCGGTTTCGCTGGTCGGCTACACCAACGCCGGCAAGTCGACGTTGTTCAACGCCCTGACCGACGCCGAGGTCTACGCCGCCAACCAGCTGTTCGCTACCCTCGACCCGACTTTGCGCCGGCTCGAGTTGGAGGACCTGGGGCCGGTCGTACTGGCCGACACGGTGGGTTTCATCAGGCATCTGCCGCACAAGCTGGTCGAGTCGTTCCGCGCGACGCTGGAAGAGTCCAGCAACGCCGATCTGCTGCTGCACGTCATCGATGCGCACGAGCCCGAGCGCGAGCAGCAGATCGAGCAAGTCCTTGCGGTGCTGGCCGAGATTGGCGCCGAGACGTTGCCGATCCTCGAGGTCTATAACAAGGTCGATCTGATGGATGGGATCGAGCCGCAGATTCAGCGCGACGCGGATGGCAAGCCCGTGCGCGTCTGGGTATCGGCTCGGGATGGTCTGGGATTGGATCTGGTGCGTCAGGCTGTAGCCGAATTGCTCGGCAATGACCTTTTCATCGGAACGTTGCGTTTGCCGCAGCGGCTGGGACGCTTTAGAGCACAGCTGTTCGAGCTCAATTCGGTTCAGAGCGAAGATCACGACGAGCAGGGCGGCAGCGTCCTGGCTGTCCGTGTGCCGCGTGTGGAGCTGTATCGCCTCATTAGTCGCGAAGGCATGAAGCCTGCCGAGTTCCTCGAGCAACATACTTTGCAATAAAGCCCGCAAGCGCGGCTTTGCCGCTGCTTTCGGGCTTTCTGTAGCATTGGCGGGCGTGCCGTGGGCGCGTCTTTAGCTTTTTTTGAATGGAGAGCGCTATGGCTTGGAATGAGCCGGGTGGCAACTCGAACAATCAGGATCCCTGGGGCGGCGGTGGCCGTCGCGGTGGTGGTGGCGGCGGAGACAGGAAAGGTCCGCCGGACCTCGACGAGGCTTTCCGTAAACTGCAGGAAAACCTCAATGGTATGTTTGGCGGCAAAAAACGCAGTGGTGGAGGAAGCACCGGAGGCGGTAGCAAAGGTGGCTTCGGTCTGATCTGGATCGGCCTTGCGCTGCTGCTGGTGGTCTGGCTGTTCAACGCGATCTATATCGTCGACGAGCAGGAGCAGGCTGTCGTGCTGCGCTTCGGAAAGTACTACGAGACCGTTGGTCCGGGCCTGAACATCTACTTCCCGCCGATCGATCGCAAGTATCAGGAAAACGTCACGCGCGAGCGCTCCTACAGTAAGCAGGGGCAGATGTTGACCGAAGACGAGAACATCATCGAAGTGCCGTTGACCGTTCAGTACAAGATCAACAACCTGCAAGCCTTCGTGCTCAACGTCGACCAGCCGGAAGTCAGTTTGCAGCATGCGACCGACAGCGCGGTGCGTCACGTGGTCGGTTCGACCGTGATGGATCAGGTACTCACCGAGGGCCGTGAGGCCATGGCGGCCGACGTGCGCGAGCGTTTGCAGCGTTTCCTCGACAACTACCGCACCGGCATCCTCGTAACCCAGGTCAACCTGCAAAGCGCGGCGGCCCCGCGTGAAGTGCAGGAAGCCTTCGATGACGTGATCCGTGCCCGTGAAGACGAGCAGCGCGAAAAGAACCAGGCCGAATCCTACGCCAACGGCGTGATTCCGGAGGCGCGTGGTCAGGCCCAGCGTATGCTGGAAGAGGCCAGCGGTTATCGCGATGCGGTCATCTCGAGAGCGCAGGGTGAGGCGGATCGCTTCACCAAACTGCTCACCGAGTATCGCCGTGCACCGGAAGTGACCCGTGAACGTCTGTATCTTGAAAGCATGCAGGAACTCATGAGCAATACCAGCAAGGTTCTGGTCACTGGCGACAGTGGGCAGAACAACATGCTCTATCTACCGCTGGACAAGATGATCAACAATCGCTCTGGTGGTAGTGATACGCCTCAGTCGAGAGCGGCCAGTGCAGATCCGTTGAGCCAGGCCACTCGTCTCCCAGCAGAGTTGGAACCGCGTGATCTGCGTACCAGGGAGAGCCGTTGATGAGCAATAAATCTCTGACTGCGCTGATCGTCGGCGTGGTGCTGGCGCTGGTCCTGTGGAATAGCTTCTACATCGTTTCGCAAACCGAGCGCGCCGTTATGCTGCGTTTCGGCCGGATCGTCGAGCCCGATGTCCAGCCAGGTCTGCATATGAAGATTCCGTACGTCAACAGCGTGCGCAAGTTCGATGCGCGCCTGATGACGCTGGATTCGACGACCTCGCGCTTCCTGACCCTGGAAAAGAAGGCGCTCATGGTCGATGCCTATGCCAAGTGGCGTGTGGATGATGCTGAGCGCTTCTACACTGCGACGTCCGGCATGAAGCAGATCGCCGACGAGCGTCTGTCGCGTCGTCTGGAAGCGGCGCTTCGCGACCAGTTCGGTAAGCGCACCCTGCACGAGTCGGTATCCGGTCAGCGCGACGAGCTGATGGCTCAGGTTACTGCGAGCCTCAATCGAGCGGCGCAGCAGGAGCTGGGTATCGAGGTGGTCGATGTGCGGGTCAAGGCAATCGACCTGCCGCGTGAGGTCAATCGCAGCGTGTTCGAACGGATGAGTTCCGAGCGTGAGCGCGAGGCGCGCGAGCATCGCGCCAAGGGTAAGGAGCTGGCCGAAGGTATTCGTGCCGACGCCGATCGTCAGCGCCGCGTGCTGTTGGCCGAGGCCTTCCGTGAGGCCGAGGAGATGCGCGGTGACGGTGATGCGCGAGCGGCTGCGATCTATGCCCAGGCCTATGGGCAGGATCGGGAGTTCTATGCCTTCCATCGCAGCCTGCAAGCCTATCGCGAGAGCTTCTCGAGCAAGGAAGACGTGCTCGTGCTCGATCCAAGCAGCGAATTTTTCCGCTACCTGGAAAAGCGTCAATAACCTGATCGGGTCGAAACACCCGACGGCGCGACGCGCCGTCGGGTGACCCATCGGCAAAACATTGCTATGATCCGCCGGCCGGGAAAACCCCGGCTTTTTTGCGTCTGCGTCCAGCGATTGGCCGGGCGGCTCGCCCTCTGGAGCAGTCCGGGTGGTGGGAAGGTCCTGCGGACCGCACATAACTGCACGTCAAACGAAGGCTGGCCAGGTCTGGTACGGTCTTCGTCTGCTTGACTAGGCTTGCCGGATCGAGAGGTGAATGGCGAAATGGCAACGGTAGACCGCTGGCTCCTGCCAGATGGCATCGAAGAGGTGCTGCCGCCCGAAGCGGCGCGCATCGAGACCGCCCGACGCCGGGTTCTGGATCTTTTCCAGCGCTGGGGCTACGAGCTGGTCATCACTCCGCATATCGAATTTCTCGAATCGCTGCTCACCGGCGCTGGCCAGGAGCTCGACCTGAAAACTTTCAAGGTGATTGATCCGCTCTCGGGGCGGCAGATGGGGCTGCGTGCCGACATCACGCCCCAGGTCGCGCGCGTCGATGCCCATACGCTGCGTCGCGATGGGCCGAGCCGCCTGTGTTACGCGGGCAGCGTGCTGCATGCCAAGCCTCGGGCCCTGTCGACCTCGCGCAGTCCGATCCAGCTGGGCGCCGAGCTCTATGGTGACGGCGGCGTCGGCAGCGATATCGAGGTGATCAGCCTGATGCTCGAGATGCTCGAGCTGGCGCAGGTGCCGGACGTGCACATGGATCTCGGTCATGTCGGCATCTATCGAGGGCTGGCGCGTGCCGCCGGGCTGTCTGGCAGTGCCGAGCAGCAAGTGTTCGATGCGCTGCAGCGCAAGGCGATCGATGAGGTCGAAGCGCTGACGGCCGCTGTCGAGCCGGCTCTGGCGCGGATGATTCGAGCCCTGGTCGGCCTGTGTGGTGGGCGCAACGTGCTCGATGTGGCAGAGCGTGAGCTCGCTGGCGCTCCCGCGCAGGTGCAGGACGCGCTGCAAACGTTGATCCAGATCGCAGACCAGTGTGCGCTCCGCTACCCTGAACTACCGCTGTATTTCGATCTCGGTGAGTTGCGCGGCTACCACTACCATACCGGGGTGGTGTTCGCCGCCTTCGTCCCGGGCGTGGGGCAGTCGATCGCCCAGGGCGGTCGCTATGACGACATCGGTGCCGATTTCGGGCGTGCGCGCCCAGCGACGGGCTTTTCTACCGATCTCAAGGCGTTGGTGAGCCTTGGTGTGGCGCAGCTGTGCACGGCGCCCACCGGAATTTGGGCGCCGCAATCGACCGATACCGGGCTCTGGCAGCAGGTATGCGAGTTGCGTCGGGCCGGTGAGCGGGTGGTCCAGGCGCTCGATGGGCAGGATCAGCACGCCGCTGCCATGGCCGGCTGCGATCGCCGGCTGGTACCCGAGGACGGGGGCTGGGCGGTGAGGCCGCTGGCTGGTTGATCGTCCACAGCGTGGCGCTCCAATAGCGCTGCACGAATTTTCGCCGGCTCGTCGCCGGCATAGCTTCGCCGAAGAGGGCAAAGGGTTATGGGTAAGAATGTCGTGGTCCTGGGCACCCAGTGGGGTGATGAGGGCAAGGGCAAGATTGTCGATCTGCTGACCGAGCAGGCGGCGGCCGTCGTGCGTTTCCAGGGTGGCCACAATGCCGGTCACACCTTGGTGATCGACGGTGAGAAGACCGTTCTGCATCTGATTCCGTCGGGCATCCTGCGTGAGAACGTGCAATGCCTGATCGGCAACGGCGTGGTTCTGGCGCCTGATGCGCTGATGCGCGAAATCACCAAGCTCGAAGAGAAGGGTGTGCCGGTGCGTGAGCGCCTGCGGATCAGCCCGGCCTGTACGCTGATTCTGCCCTATCACGTCGCCCTGGATCAGGCGCGTGAGGCAGCGCGTTCCGAAGGCAAGATCGGCACCACCGGGCGCGGCATCGGCCCGGCCTACGAAGACAAGGTCGCTCGTCGTGCGCTGCGGGTCGCCGATCTGCTGAACCCCGAGCGCTTCGCGGTCAAGCTGCGCGAGCTGTTGGAGTACCATAATTTCATCCTGCAGAACTTCTACAAAGTCGAGCCGGTGGATTTCCAGAAGACTCTCGACGAGGCCCTCGGTTACGCCGAAGCGCTCAAACCGTTGGTCATTGACGTGGCGACGCGCCTGCACGAGCTGCGCAAGCAGGGCGCTCGAATTATGTTCGAAGGCGCGCAAGGCTCGCTGCTGGATATTGACCACGGCACCTACCCTTATGTGACCAGTTCCAGCACCACGGCTGGCGGCACCGCGACCGGGTCCGGTTTCGGTCCGCTGTACCTGGATTACATCCTCGGCATCACCAAGGCCTATACCACCCGCGTTGGCTCCGGCCCGTTCCCTACCGAGCTGTTCGATGAGACCGGTGCGTTCCTGGCCGAGCGTGGTAACGAGTTCGGTTCCACCACTGGCCGCGCGCGGCGTTGCGGTTGGTTCGACGCCGTTGTGCTGCGTCGCGCTATCGAGATCAACAGCGTCTCCGGCCTGTGCCTGACCAAACTGGACGTGCTCGACGGGCTGGAAACGGTGCGTCTGTGTACTTCTTACAAGGATCGCGACGGCAATGTCATCGAGGCGCCCACCGATGCTGACAGCTATGACGGTCTGCAGCCGGTCTACGAAGATATGCCTGGCTGGAGTGAATCCACGGTCGGAGCCAAGAGCCTCGACGAGCTGCCGGCAAATGCCCGCGCCTACATCAAGCGTATCGAGGAGCTGGTCGGCGCTCCGGTGGACGTGATTTCCACAGGGCCGGATCGCAACGAGACGATCGTGCTGCGTCATCCGTACGCCTGATTTGCGCTGGTAAAAAAAGCCGACCCAGGGTCGGCTTTTTTGTGGTCGAAGAGATCTCCAGCCGCCAGGGGAAGGGCAGGCGCATAGCCGGCTGATGAGATTTGCGGACATAAAAAAACCGAGCCAGTGGCTCGGTTTTTTTATGAAGAGTGGTGCCCAGGAGAAGACTCGAACTTCCACGGTGTTGCCACCGCTAGGACCTGAACCTAGTGCGTCTACCAATTCCGCCACCTGGGCACGTTGCGATGATCACTCATCGGCTGACCGTTTTGCTGATGTATCAGCCGAAGTCGGTCACTTCGTCTTGCGCTCCACAAAACTGCAACCATCGGTTGAGCCTTGTGTCGTTGTAAGTGGTGCCCAGGAGAAGACTCGAACTTCCACGGTGTTGCCACCGCTAGGACCTGAACCTAGTGCGTCTACCAATTCCGCCACCTGGGCACGGGAAACGATGATACTTAATTGTTTCCGTGTTACAACATCTACTCGACATTGTGGGCGCGAACTATACGGAGGGGGTGTTGGGTTGTAAACCCCGGATTACGAAAAATAATTCGCTTGAAAGGTGCCTCCGACGAGCGTTTCGCGCTTCAATAGAAACAGACAAGAGGCAACAGCCTCCGCACACGAATAAAAGGTGACTTCACTTAATGGCCGACTGGCAATCTCTCGATCCCGAGGCCGCCCGCGAGGCGGAAAAATACGAAAATCCCATCCCCAGCCGTGAGCTGATTCTCCAGCACTTGAGTGAGCGTGGCTCGCCTGCCAGTCGCGAGCAGCTAGTGGACGAGTTCGGCCTCGTTTCCGAAGAAGACATCGAAGCCCTTCGTCGTCGCCTGCGCGCCATGGAGCGCGATGGCCAGCTCATCTATACCCGCCGCGGTACCTATGCCCCGGTGGACAAGCTGGACCTGATTTGTGGCCGTATCAGCGGGCACCGGGACGGTTTCGGCTTCCTGGTGCCGGATGACGGCAGCGATGACCTGTTCCTCAGTCCTGCACAGATGCGCCTGGTGTTCGACGGTGACCGCGGCCTGGCCAGGGTTTCCGGGCTTGATCGCCGTGGCCGCCGCGAAGGCGCCATCGTCGAGGTCATCAGTCGGGCGCACGAGACCATCGTCGGGCGCTATCAGGAAGAAAGCGGCATCGGCTTCGTGCAGGCCGACAACCCGAAGATCCAGCAGGAAGTGCTGGTCACGCCGGGGCGGACCATGAATGCCCGGCCCGGGCAGTTCGTCGAAATCAAGATTACCCATTGGCCCACGCCGCGCTTCCAGCCGCAGGGCGATGTGGTCGAGGTAATCGGCAACTACATGGCGCCGGGCATGGAGATCGACGTCGCCCTGCGCAGCTTCGATATTCCTCATGTTTGGCCAGAGGCGGTGGTTCGCGAAGCGGCCAAGCTCAAGCCCGAGGTGGAAGAGAAGGACAAGCAGAAGCGCGTCGACCTTCGCCACCTGCCGTTCGTTACCATCGATGGCGAGGATGCGCGCGATTTCGACGACGCCGTCTACTGCGAGAAGCTCAGCGGCTGGAAGCTGTTTTCCGGCGGCTATCGGCTGTATGTCGCGATCGCCGATGTGTCCCATTACGTCAGGGTCGGTTCGGCGCTTGATGAAGAGGCGAAGAATCGCGGTAACTCGGTGTATTTCCCCGAGCGCGTCGTGCCGATGTTGCCGGAAGAGCTCTCCAACGGCCTGTGCTCGCTCAATCCGCATGTCGATCGCCTGGCGATGGTTTGCGAGATCACCTTGAGCAAGTCCGGCAAGATGACCGACTACCAGTTCTATGAGGCGGTCATCCATTCCCACGCCCGGCTGACCTACAACAAGGTCAGCTGCATGCTCGAGCAGGCGCGCTCCGCCGAGGGAAAGGAGCTGCGCAACGAGTACGAGGGCGTATTACCGAATCTCAAGCAGCTCTACGATCTCTACAAGATTCTGCTCAAGGCCCGTCATACGCGCGGCGCCATCGATTTTGAAACCCAGGAAACCCGGATCATCTTCGGGTCCGGGCGCAAGATCGCCGAGATTCGCCCGACCCAACGCAACGATGCGCACAAGTTGATCGAAGAGTGCATGCTCTGCGCCAACGTGGCGACCGCCGAGTTCATGCGTAAGCACGAAATACCGGCGCTCTACCGCGTGCACGACGGCCCGCCGCCGGAGCGTCTGGAAAAGCTGAGAGCCTTTCTCGCCGAACTCGGTCTGACGCTGCACCGCGGCAAGGAAGGTCCAACACCCAAGGATTACCAGGCACTGCTCGAGGCCATTCGCGAGCGCCCGGACTATCACCTGATCCAGACCGTGATGCTGCGCTCCCTGAGCCAGGCGGTGTACAGCGCCGAGAACAACGGTCACTTCGGTCTCAACTACGAAGCCTATGCGCATTTCACCTCGCCTATCCGGCGCTATCCGGACCTGTTGATTCACCGTGCCATTCGCAGCGTCATCCGCTCCAAGCGTGAGACGCCGCACGTGCGGCGCGAGGGCGCAGCGGTGATGCCCAAGGCCAAGATCTATCCGTACGACGAGGCGGCGCTCGAACAGCTCGGCGAGCAGTGCTCGATGACCGAGCGGCGTGCCGACGAGGCGACGCGCGATGTGGTCAACTGGCTCAAGTGCGAGTTCATGAAGGATCGCGTCGGCGAGGTTTTCCCAGGCGTGATCACGGCAGTGACCGGCTTCGGTATCTTCGTCGAGCTGACCGACATCTATGTCGAAGGCTTGGTCCACGTCACCGCTCTGCCCGGCGACTATTACCACTTCGATCCGCTGCATCATCGCCTCGCCGGCGAAAAGACCGGGCGCAGTTTCCGTCTCGGTGACACCGTCCAGGTCAAAGTCATGCGCGTTGCGCTCGACGAGCGCAAGATCGATTTCGAGCTCAGCAGCGGCGGTACTGTCGGCCGTGGCGACCGCGCATCGAACGGGGCCACTGCGGGCAAGGCTCCACGCGGCAAGCGTAAGGACGAGAGCGCCAAGCGCGGCGCGGACGAGTCCTTCATGCCGGACGAGACGCGCGGCAACGCCGAGGTGCGTAAGAGTCGCGAGTTGAAGAAGGCGCTACTGGCCGAAGCCAAGGCGCCGAAAAAGGCCAAGGCCGGTGCGCCGAAGGGTGAAAAGCGCAGCAGTACCTCGAGCAAGCCGGCTGCTGCCAAACCGAGCGCAAGCAAGGATGCGGGCTCGGCTCCTCGTAAGCGCAAGGCCAAATCATGAGTGATCTCGAAAAAATCTACGGCCTGCATGCCGTAGAAGCGCTGTTGCGACATCATCCCAAGCGGGTCAAGCAGGTCTGGCTCGCCGAAGGCCGCGGTGATCCTCGCGTTCAGGTACTGCTCGATCTCGCCGGGCAGGCGCGGGTATCGGTCGGACAATGCGAGCGCCGCGAGATGGATGCCTGGGTTGATGGTGTGCATCAGGGTGTGGTCGCCGATGTCAGCCCCAGCCAGGTGTGGGGCGAGGCGATGCTTGAGGAGTTGCTCGACCGTACCGAGACGCCGCCGCTGCTGCTGGTGCTCGACGGCGTCACCGACCCGCACAACCTTGGCGCCTGTCTGCGCACCGCGGATGCCGCTGGCGTGCTCGCGGTGATCGTACCCAAGGACAAATCGGCCACGCTTAATGCGACGGTGCGCAAGGTGGCATGCGGTGCGGCGGAGGTGATTCCGCTGGTGGCCGTGACCAACCTTGCGCGCACGCTCGAGAAACTGCGCCAGCGTGGCTTATGGACCGTCGGCACCGCGGGCGAGGCGGAGCAGGAGCTCTATGCTCAGGATCTGACTGGGCCAACGGTGCTGATCATGGGCGCCGAGGGCAAGGGCATGCGACGGTTGACCCGCGAGCATTGCGATTACCTGGTACGGCTACCCATGGCAGGTAGCGTCAGCAGCCTCAATGTCTCGGTCGCCACCGGGGTCTGCCTGTTCGAAGCGTTGCGCCAGCGTCGGGCACGCTGATCGGCGGCGCGCCCTGTCGGTTGGTTCGCACTTTGGCGATCGGCCGGCAACCGATAGCGGGTTTCGCGGTCAATGGCTAGCCCGAGCCGCAAAGCCCGGCTCCTTTTTTAATCAAGTCCGAGGCCCTGAGCCAGTTGCTGGGATCTGGCTGTCAAGAACGCCGCCGTGCGTCGCCAGGCCCGCGTGTTGGAGGTGGTAATGCTGCAAAGCCCGTCGTTCGAGAGCCTGTTCCGGCTGTCACCAAATGCCTATGTGCTGCTCGATCCCGAGCTGGTCATCCTCGACGCCAATGCGGCCTACCTGCGCCTCACCGGCCGAGCATTGGACGAGATTCGCGGGCGGCGCCTGCATGAGGCGTTCGCAGCCAATCCCGAGCAGCCCGAGTCCAGTCACGTGCAGGAACTGCTGGATTCCTTCACGCGCGCGCTCGAGCGCAAAGTGGCCGACTCACTGCCAGTGATTCGTTATGCCATCGGCCGTGATAGTGGGCAGGGCGCGGTTGACGACGACCGCTGCTGGAGTGTGACGCATACGCCGATCATGGGTGAGCAGGGTGAGGTCACGGCGGTCCTGCAGCATGTGACCCGCGAGCAACGCAGCGAGGTAGAGTTGGCCAGCCATCGTCAGCATCTGGAAGATCTGGTCCGCGAGCGCACTCAAGAGCTCGAGCGAAGCGAGGCGGAGCGGCGAGCAGCCGAGGCCGCGCTGTTCCAGGCGCAGAAGCTCGAGGCCGTCGGCAAGTTGACCGGCGGTATCGCCCACGATTTCAATAACATGCTTCAGATCATCGGCGGCAACCTGCAGTTGTTGCGGCGCAACCTGTCCGGCGACGCCACGGCACTGCGCCGGCTCGATTCGGCGGTCAGTGGCGTGGAAAAAGGCGCTCGACTGGCCAGCCAGCTGCTCGCCTTCGCCAGTCGTCAGCCGCTGCAGCCCCAATCCATCCATCTCGGTGAGCTGGTGCCGCGCATGCTCGAGCTGTTGCACGGCTCGCTCGGCCAGGCGACCGACGTCGAGGTTGACATCGATCCGCGCGCCTGGCCGGTCTTCGCCGATGTGTCCAACCTCGAGACGGTGATTCTCAACCTGGCTGTCAATGCCCGCGACGCCATGGGCGCTGGTGGGAAATTGCTGATTGGCGTGCATAACCAGAGGGTCGAGGCGGGCTCGGTGGAATATCCCGAGGTGGCGCCCGGCGACTACGTTCGGCTGCAGGTGACCGACTATGGTCCCGGAATGGCGTCCGATGTGCAGGCGCGTGCCTTCGAGCCTTTCTTCACCACCAAGCAGGCCAGCAATGCTTCCGGTCTCGGGTTGAGCATGGTGTACGGTTTCGTCAAGCAGAGCGGCGGCCACGTGACGTTGCAAAGCGAAGTGGACAAGGGCACCACGGTAGTGGTCCTGCTGCCGCGTAACGAAGTCGAAGCTGAATCGACGTCTGCCAAGTCCTCGGCGGCGGCGATCCCCGCTGAAGAAGCGGCTGTGGCCGACGAGTCGGCAGGCCTCAAGGTGCTGTTCGTCGAGGACGACCCGACCCTGCGCATGCTCACCGGCGAGGTGATGATGGAGTTGGGTCATGAGGTGAGTCTCAGCGAGTCGGCCGAGGATGCGCTGGCGCGTCTGGAGAACGAGCGCTTCGATGTTCTGTTCACCGACGTCGGGCTTGCTGGCATGAGCGGAATCGAGCTGGTGCGAAAAGTGCAGGAGCGCTACCCGCAGTTGAGTGTGGTTATCGCATCGGGCTATGCGGTCGATCCTCGGCAAGAGGGGCTCAAGCCGCTGCACACCATGCTCAAGCCCTACGATATCCACCGGGTGCGGGATATGCTGGCCGGGATTCAGTCAGCTCGGCAGGGCATGGCGCAGCACTGATCGGCGGCTGGTCAAAAAACCATCATTCGCCTTGCACGCGCGCGGGGCCTTCTCTAGAATGGCGCCCCTTGCCCGTACGGCAGGCGCTCGCGCGCCCGTCTTGCCGGCAGGAATAACTACTCATTCACTCCTTGCCTGACCGCTTTGCCGGCAGGCTGCAACCCGTAAGGAGCATCTATGCGTCATTACGAAATCATCTTCCTGGTTCATCCGGACCAGAGCGAGCAGGTCGGCGGTATGGTGGAGCGTTACACCAAGCTGATCGAAGAAGACGGTGGCAAGATCCATCGCCTGGAAGACTGGGGCCGCCGTCAGCTGGCTTATGCCATCGACAACGTGCACAAAGCCCATTACGTCATGCTGAACGTCGAGTGCAGCGGCAAGGCCCTGGCCGAGCTGGAAGACAACTTCCGCTACAACGACGCCGTCATCCGTAACCTCGTCATCCGTCGCGATGAAGCCGTCACCGAGCAGTCCGAAATGCTCAAGGCCGAGGAAAACCGTAGCGAGCGCCGCGAGCGTCGTGATCGCCCTGATAACGCTGATGGCTCCAACGAGCGCGACAGCGACAGCAGCGATAACAACGCTGACGAGTAATCCACGGGTCTATTGAGGAGCCTATTCATGGCACGTTTTTTCCGTCGTCGTAAGTTCTGCCGTTTCACCGCTGAAGGCGTAAAAGAGATCGATTACAAGGATCTCAACACCCTGAAGGCGTACATCTCCGAGACCGGCAAGATTGTCCCCAGCCGTATCACCGGAACCAAGGCCCGTTACCAGCGTCAGCTGGCCACGGCCATCAAGCGTGCGCGCTACCTGGCCCTGCTGCCTTACACCGACAGCCACGGTCGTTGAACCAGGTTGCTCGACAAAGACGTAAAGGATAAATCGCATGCGCGCGCTGGCTGAGTTCATCATGCGCGGGCGCATGCAGGCCACCCTGGTGGTGGTCGGTTCCGCGGCGCTGCCGCTGTTGTTCTGGCTAAGTGCCGCGGCAGGCTGTCTGGTGCTGCTGCGGCGAGGCCTGAACGACGCGATTGGCGTCATCGGTTGGGCGCTGCTGCCGGCATTGGTCTGGTGGTATTTCGGCGATCCCCGCACGCTGTTGGTGCTATTGGGGGCGCTGGGCCTGGCGCTGCTGCTGCGAAGCAGTGGCTCGTGGAGCCGCGTGATGTTGTGCAGTGTGGGGCTTGGGTTGTTGTATGCCTGGGCCTTGGGTGAAGTGTTCGGCGAGCCGATTGCGGCCGTCGCGGGCGAGCTGCAGAAAGTCCTTCCAGGCGCCTTGTCGGGTGCCTATGAGCAGCTTTCGGTAGCCGAGCGTGAGCGGCTCGAAGGGTTGTTGGCACCGGTTCTGACTGGTCTGCTGGCGGCGCTGATGCAGATGGTGACGCTGCTGAGCCTGATGCTCGGCCGTTACTGGCAGGGGGTGTTGTACAACCCTGGCGGCTTCGGCCGCGAGTTCCAGACGCTGCGCTTTCGGCCGCTGCTGGCATTCCTGCTGCTGATGGGCATGTTGATCGGCCCGAACCTCGGTGTGCAGATGGCGGTATTAACGCCGTTGTGCAGCGTGCCACTGGCCTTTGCCGGCCTGGCCCTGATCCACGGGCTGGTTGCGCAGGGCAGATTGGCGCGGTTCTGGTTGGTCGGGCTGTACGTCACCCTGGTGCTGTTCATGCACATGATTTATCCGTTACTGGCCGTAGTGGCCGTTGTCGACAGCTTGTTTGATTTTCGCGGCCGCGCCTCCCGAAACAACGGTGCGGGGCCTGCGAACGGTGAAGGTTAAAAGTTAAGAGGTAAGACTCAAATGGAAGTCATCCTGCTGGAAAAGATCGCCAACCTGGGCAACCTGGGCGACAAGGTAAACGTCAAATCCGGTTACGGTCGTAACTACCTGCTGCCGCAAGGCAAGGCGACCGCTGCGACTGCTGCCAACGTGGCCGCTTTCGAAGAGCGTCGTGCCGAGCTGGAAAAGGCTGCAGCCGATAAGAAGGCTTCGGCCGAATCCCGCGCGGCTCAGCTGGCCGAACTGGAAGTCACCATCACCGCGACCGCGGGCGATGAGGGCAAGCTGTTCGGTTCCATCGGCACCCACGACATCGCCGACGCACTGACCGCCTCTGGCGTCGAAGTGGCCAAGAGCGAAGTCCGTCTGCCGAACGGCACCATCCGTCAGACCGGTGAATACGACGTGGCTGTGCACCTGCACACCGACGTTGAAGCCACCGTCAAGCTGATCGTGGTCGCTGGCTGACAAAGCCGTCGTCTGGCACCGACGGTGCCTGACGAGTAACATCGGGCACGTTTCCGCGTCAGCGGGACGTGCCCTTTGTCTTTCTGAGCCCCTATTTTCTCGAGTCCCATGAACGACATCAGCATTCCCCAGCAGTACGATCTGGAAACCGCGGCGCTGAAGGTGCCGCCCCATTCCATCGAGGCCGAGCAGGCCGTGCTCGGCGGGCTGATGCTGGACAACAACGCCTGGGAGCGCGTCCTCGACCAGGTATCCGATGGCGACTTCTACCGTCACGACCATCGGCTGATCTTCCGCGCCATCTTCAAGCTTGCCGAGCGCAATTCGCCGTTTGACGTGGTGACCCTGTCCGAGCAGTTGGACAAGGAGGGGCAACTGTCCCAAGTCGGCGGCTTGGCCTACCTCGGCGAGTTGGCGAAGAACACGCCGTCGGTCGCCAACATCAAGGCGTACGCCCAGATCATTCGCGAGCGGGCCACCCTGCGCCAGCTGATCGGCATCAGCAACGAAATCGCCGACAGCGCCTATGCACCCCAGGGCCGTACGGGCGAGGAAATACTCGATGAGGCCGAGCGGCTGATCTTCCAGATCGCTGAAGCGCGGCCGAAGACCGGCGGTCCGATAGGGATCAACGATATCCTGGTCAAGGCCATCGACCGGATCGACAGCCTGTTCAACAACGGCGATGCGATTACCGGGCTCTCGACCGGATTCAACGATCTTGACGGCCAGACCAGTGGCCTGCAGCCCGCGGACCTGGTTATCGTCGCGGGACGCCCGTCGATGGGTAAGACTACCTTTGCCATGAACCTGGTCGAGAACGCCGTGTTGCGCACCGACAAGGCGGTGCTGGTCTACTCGCTGGAAATGCCGGCCGAATCCATCGTCATTCGTATGCTGGCCTCGCTCGGTCGCATCGACCAGACCAAGGTCCGTGCTGGTCGTCTGGACGACGACGACTGGCCGCGGCTGACCTCGGCGGTCAACCTGCTCAACGATCGCAAGCTGTTCATCGATGATACGGCCGGCATCAGCCCTTCGGAGATGCGGGCGCGTACCCGCCGCCTGGCGCGCGAGCACGGTGAGATCGCCATGATCATGGTCGACTACCTGCAGCTGATGCAGATTCCCGGTTCCAGCGGTGACAGCCGAGTCAACGAGATTTCCGAGATCTCGCGCTCGCTCAAGGCGCTGGCCAAGGAATTCAATTGCCCCGTGGTGGCGCTGTCGCAGCTCAACCGCTCGCTGGAACAGCGGCCCAATAAACGTCCGGTGAACTCCGACCTCCGTGAATCGGGGGCCATCGAGCAGGACGCCGACATCATCATGTTCGTCTACCGGGACGAGGTGTATCACCCGGAGACTGAGTACAAGGGCGTTGCCGAAATCATCATCGGCAAACAGCGTAACGGGCCTATCGGCACCACGCGGCTGGCCTTCCTCGGCAAGTACTCGCGCTTCGAGAACCTGGCACCGGGCAGCTACCAGTTTGACGATGAGTAAGAGTGCTGCCTGACGCTTCTGCAAGCGGTTGAGCTTGAAGCCTGGCGCCTGAAGCTTGAAGCTAGCGTCACCTTCCTCACTGGGATCTTGCTATGCGTCCTCTCATCGCCACGGTCGATCTGGCCGCCCTTCGCCACAATTACAGCCTGGCCCGCCAGTGCGCGCCTGGGCGCAAGGCCTTCGCGGTGGTGAAGGCCGATGCCTATGGCCACGGCGCACGCCAGGTCGTTGCTGCCTTGAGTGGCGTGGCCGACGGCTTTGCCGTATGCAGCCTCGAAGAGGCCGTCGAGATTCGTGCGGTTGACGAGCAGGCCCGAATTCTTCTGCTCGAAGGCTGCTTCGAGGCCTCGGAATACGAAGCTGCCGCCGAGTTGCGGCTGGATGTGGCGGTACAGAGCCCTGTGCATGCGCAGCAATTGATCGCTGCGTCGTTGCCGCGACCGCTGAATGTCTGGATGAAGCTCGATTCGGGCATGCACCGATTGGGTTTCACCGGGGAAGCGGTGCGCGAGTGGCATCCCAAGTTGCGCCAGGCCACCCAGGTGGGCGAGCTGAATTTGATGAGCCACTTCGCCTGTGCCGATGAGCGAGGGCATCCGCTCAACGATCTGCAGTTGGAGCAGTTTTGTAGTCTCTCGGAGCTGGCATTCGATCATCGCTCGATGGCCAATTCCGCCGCGGTGTTGACCCTGGCGGCGGCGCATATGGACTGGCTGCGTCCCGGCATCATGCTTTACGGCGCGACGCCATTCTCCGAGCTGTCGGCCGAAGCGCTGGGGCTCAAGCCTGTGATGACGCTCACTGCCGGCCTGATCGCCATTCGGGACGTGCCCGCAGGCGAGAGCGTCGGCTACGGCGCGGGCTGGATGGCGCAGCGGCCTTCGCGAATCGGCACGGTCAGTTGCGGTTACGCCGATGGTTATCCGCGCACCGCGCCTTCGGGCACCTCGGTGGCAATCCGTGGGCGGCGCGTCCCGCTGGCTGGCCGGGTTTCGATGGACATGCTGGCGGTGGACCTCACCGACCTGCCCGACGCGCAGCTGGGCGATGCGGTCGAGCTGTGGGGCGCGCAGGTGCCGGTCGATGAGCTGGCCCAGGTTTGCGGCACCATCGGCTATGAGCTGCTGACCAAAGTCACCCGGCGCGTGCCACGGCGCTATGTCTAGCAGACCGGCAGCCAGACGCGGCTCGTCGTAAAGGCCGAGCGGGGTGGTCGGGTTTGTTCATTTTTTGTGCTATATTCCGCGCCCCTGAAAAACCTGTCGCCGGTCCCCGTGATGCAAGCAGCCAAGCCGCTTTTCGACTATCCCAAGTACTGGGCCGAATGTTTCGGTCCGGCGCCTTTCCTGCCCATGAGCCGTGAGGAAATGGACACGCTCGGCTGGGACAGTTGCGACATCATCATCGTGACCGGCGATGCCTACGTTGATCATCCGTCGTTCGGCATGGCGATCATCGGCCGCCTGCTCGAAGCCCAGGGATTTCGCGTGGGCATCATCGCCCAGCCCGATTGGCGCTCCAAAGACGACTTCATGAAGCTCGGCCAGCCGAACCTGTTCTTCGGCGTCGCTGCGGGCAACATGGACTCGATGATCAACCGCTACACCGCGGACAAGAAAATCCGCTCCGACGATGCCTACACCCCTGGCGGCCTGGCCGGCAAGCGTCCGGACCGCGCCAGCCTGGTCTATAGCCAGCGTTGCAAGGAGGCGTACAGCAATGTGCCTGTGGTGCTCGGCGGAATCGAGGCGTCGCTGCGGCGCATCGCCCATTACGATTACTGGCAGGACAAGGTGCGTCGCTCGATCCTGATGGATGCGACGGCGGATATCCTGCTCTATGGCAATGCCGAGCGTGCCGTGGTCGAGATCGCCCAGCGCCTGGCGTTCGGCGAGAACATCGAGAACATCACCGATATTCGCGGCACCGCGTTCATCCGTCGCGATGCGCCGCAGGGCTGGTTCGAAGTCGACTCCACGCGCATCGACCGTCCGGGTCGGGTCGACAAGATCATCAACCCCTACGTCAACACCCAGGACACCGCTGCCTGTGCCATCGAGCAGGAAAAGGGCGCGCACGAAGCCGAGGACCCCAATGAGGCCAAGGTCGTGCAACTGCTCTCGCATCCTCGCCTGGAGCGGGACAAGACGGTGATCCGCCTGCCGTCCTTCGAGAAGGTGCGCAACGACCCCGTGCTCTATGCCCACGCCAACCGCGTGCTGCACCTGGAGACCAACCCGGGTAACGCCCGTGCGCTGGTGCAGAAGCACGGCGAGGTGGACGTCTGGTTCAATCCGCCGCCCATCCCGATGACCACCGAAGAGATGGACTACGTGTTCGGCATGCCTTACGCACGGGTTCCGCATCCCGCGTATGGCAAGGAGAAGATCCCGGCCTACGACATGATCCGTTTCTCGGTGAACATCATGCGTGGCTGCTTTGGTGGCTGCACCTTCTGCTCGATCACCGAACACGAAGGCCGGATCATCCAGAACCGCTCCCACGACTCGATCATCCGCGAGATCGAGGAGATGCGCGACAAGGTGCCGGGCTTCACCGGCGTGGTGTCCGACCTCGGCGGGCCGACCGCCAACATGTACCGCATCGCCTGCAAGGATCCGGAAATCGAGCGCCACTGTCGCAAGCCGTCCTGCGTGTTCCCTGGTATTTGCGAGAACCTCAACACCGACCACTCGTCCTTGATCGAGCTGTATCGCAAGGCGCGCGCGCTGCCGGGTGTGAAGAAGATCCTGATCGCCTCGGGCCTGCGCTACGACCTGGCCGTCGAGTCGCCTGAGTACGTCAAGGAACTGGTGACTCACCATGTCGGCGGCTACCTGAAGATCGCGCCGGAGCACACCGAGCGCGGCCCGCTGGACAAGATGATGAAGCCGGGCATTGGCAGCTATGACCGCTTCAAGCAGATGTTCGAGAAGTATTCGAAGGAGGCGGGCAAGGAGCAGTACCTGATCCCGTACTTCATCGCCGCGCACCCGGGCACCACCGACGAGGACATGATGAATCTCGCGCTGTGGCTCAAGCGCAACGGTTTCCGCGCCGATCAGGTGCAGGCGTTCTACCCCTCGCCAATGGCCACGGCGACAGCCATGTACCACTCGGGCAAGAACCCGCTGCGCAAGGTCAGCTACAAGAGCGATAGCGTTGAGATCGTCAAGAGCGAGCAGCAGCGCCGCCTGCACAAGGCTTTTCTGCGCTACCACGACCCCAAGGGTTGGCCGATGCTGCGCGAGGCGTTGCAACGCATGGGGCGTGCCGACCTGATCGGCAATGGCAAGCATCAACTGATCCCGACCTTCCAGCCGGCAACGGACGAGTATCAGAGTGCGCGGCGCAAGAACTCCACGCCGGCCGGTAGCAAGAAAGTCGGCAAGCAGGCCGCTAAGCCATTGCTGACCCAGCACACCGGGCTGCCGCCGCGCAGTCACGATGGGAATCCATGGGAGAAGCGCGAACAGGCCAAGGCGGCTGCCGAAGCGCGGCGCCGTGGCGCGGCGGGCGGCAAGCCAGCCGGCAAGGGCAAGCCGGGCAAGCGTCCCGTGGCGCCGCGCTGATCGGGCCTGGTCAGGCCGCGCTTGTCGGTTTATCGGTCCTGCTCGAACATCAGATCCGGAACGTCTGGGTCGCGGCGCTCAGGTCGCTGCCCAGCTTCAGCAGCGTCTCGCTCTGGTCGCGGGCTCGGCGGATGTACTCGAGATTGGCGTCACCAAGCTGGTGGATTCGCTCGCCGTTGCTGCGGATTTCGCTGACGGTCTCGCTCTGTTGAGCGGTCGCCTGGGCAATTTGGTCGGCCATCGAGCCGATCGTGGCGATGGCAGCGACGATTGCTTCCAGGGCTCCATCGGCTGACTTGGCGCCCTTCGCCGTGGATTCGGCCTGCGTGGCCTGTGCGCGCATGCCTGCTACCGAATGCTGTGCGGCTTGCTGAAGGCTGACAATGCGCTTCTGTATCTCCTCGGTGGCAGCGCTCGAGCGCTGGGCCAGAGACCTCACCTCTTCGGCCACCACGGCAAAACCGCGTCCATTGCTGCCTGCGCGAGCGGCCTCTATCGCCGCGTTCAGCGCCAACAGATTGGTCTGTTCGGCGATGGCACGGATGACGCCCAGGATGTTGCCGATGCTGGACGTTTCGTTCGCCAGGTGCTCGATAGCCTGCTCGTTACGCTGAACCTCTTCGACCAGGTCGCGAAGTTCCCCGAAGCTCTCACCGATGACCTTCTGACCTTGAACCACGGCTCGGCTTGCATCCCGGCCCGCGCGTGCGGCTTGGTTGGCCCCGTCGGCGACCTGTTGGATAGTGGCTTCGAGCTCGCTCAGTGAGTCGCGGATCTGGGCGGTGCCTCCGGCCTGGCGCTGGGCGCCCTGATGCAGCTCATTACTCACCTGTGCCAGGCGACCGCTGCTGTCCGTCACCTCGCCGGCATGCTGACGCAGTGTGCCGACCAATTGCAGCAGATAGGCGCGCAGGTGGTTGAGCGATGCTTCGATGTCGAGTAATTCCCGGGTGCGCGAGCGGACGGTGGCCGGCTGGCTGAAGTCGCCGGCTGCCCATGCGCCGAGTGCCGGGGCGAGGCTTCCCAGCGTGCGGGTGAGTTGGCGCTGCAGGCTGTCGATGGCGTAGGCGATCAGCAGGATGACTCCGATGATGATGCCCTGAACCAGGCGAACTTCACCCTGGATTCTTCCATGCTCCTGGCGGACGGCGGGCTCCAGGCCAGCCAGGGCACTCTGCAGGTCGGCCAGCTTGCGCAGGCTGGTCTCGGCCAGCGTTATGCGCTGTCGGGTCGATTCGAGAGTTCGTTTCAGCTCGGCTGGATAGCGGCCTACCAGGCTCGCGAAGTCGCGCTTCACCGATGCCGATGGGTCTACGGATGGCTTGTCCGCCTCGGCGTCACGCTCAAGGCCCAGCAGCGCGGCGAAATCGTCGGTCGTGGAGCTTTGGACTTCGCTGACGCCCAGGGCGGGGAGGCTGTCGAGGCGTCGAGCGTCGGCGTTCAACAGTTGCAGAATCTGATCGATGTCGCCGGCTAGTTCCTCGCGGCCGCTGTCCATCAGTCGTCCACGAGCATGGGCGAGGCGCAGCAGGTGCTGAGCGCTGGCGAACAGTGCGCTTTGGTAGTCCGCCGCGACCGAGGCTTGGGCGTTCTCGGTATACCCATGAAGGGTGCCGAGCGCCGCGATCATTTCCCGTTCGGCCTGCAGTAGCAGGCCCTGCGGATCACCGGCGAGCTTCCCGGCCGCAAGCAAATCGGCTTCGCTGAACCGGAGCAGGTCCTGCAGGCTCGGTCGAACCTGCTCAAGCAGCGATGAGGGCAGCGCCTGGCGCAGTTCGCCTTCAAGCGCCTGCAGTGCTTGTAAGGCTTCGCTGTGCCGAATGGCATCGCCGCTGGCAAGGTAGCCCTGGATGTTCTGCTCAACGTCGTGCTGAAACTGTTGCGAGATGCTCAGGTAGCGAGCCATCAGCAGGTAGGGCTTCTCCAGTGCCCGTTCCGACCACCATAGGGTGGCAGCGAGCGCCGCGCAGACGCCAATGAGGAGGAGGGTATTTAGAGTAGTGAGCGACTTCAGGCGCATGCTCGCCTCGCAGTAAGACGGGAGCGCTGACGATATGGCGTTTTGATGTCAGTCTAGTGACGGCGGTGCTCCTCTCATCGGGGCGCCGCTGCCAGGGGCAGGCTAGTGGTTCAGAAGCACTCGACGCAGTTGCGGCCGCCACGCTTGGCGCGGTAGAGCGCTTCGTCGGCTCGTTGGGTGAGGGTTTTCACGTCAGCATCGGCGCTCAGTTCGACGATGCCGCAGCTGAAGGTGCAGAGCAGGTCCTGTGGCTGCGCGGGATAACGAATCTCGGCAAAGCGCCGGCGGATCTCGTCGAGCACCTTGGCGGCCGAGGCGGCATCGGTATCGGGCAGTACCACGGCAAACTCCTCGCCGCCGTAGCGACCGATCTGATCGGTCTTGCGCAGGCGCTGCTTGAGGAACAGCGCAAGGCTCTTGATGACCCGGTCGCCCATGGGATGGCCGTACTCGTCGTTGACCTTCTTGAAATGATCGATGTCGAGCATGGCGAAGCTCAGCGGCTGGTTGTCCCGTCGCGCCCGCAGGCGGGCATCTTCGAGCAGTTGCAAGGTATGGGTGTGGTTGAACAGGCCGGTGAGGCTGTCGCGCACTATATGTGCCTTGAGGTTGCGGGCGCGTTCTGCACGGGTGCGGACCGTGGCGATCAGATGGCTGGGTTTGATCGGCTTGGTAAGGAAGTCGTCACCGCCCTCGCTCATGGCGTCGAGCTGCTTGTCGAGGTCGTCCTCGGCGGACAGGTAGATGATCGGTACGCTGACGTAGCGCTCGTGCTGACGAATCACCTTGGCCAGCTCGGTGCCGATGCAATCGGGCATGTACATGTCGAGGATGATCAGGTCCGGCTGGAACTCTGCCAGCGCGTTCAGGGCATTGATCGGGTCGATCAACGTGCGGGTGACGATCCCCGCGTTGTTGAGCACGCGCTCGGTGTGGGTGGCCTGGGCGCGCGAGTCATCGATGATCAGCACGCGGAAGGGTTCGTAGTGTGCCGAGCTGGTCACCACCTCGACCTTTTCCAGCAGGCTGGAGGCATCCAGGGTGCCGGTGAAGAAATCCAGTCCGCCGGCGCGTACTGCGGCCAGGCGTGTGGGGGTATCGGTCTCGTCTTCACTGAAGAACAGCAGCGGAATGCGCTGCTCGACGCCTTGCTGGATCTGCTCGGCCAGACGCAGGCCTTCGCCGGCACCGCTGAAGTCGACCTCCATGACGATGGCGGCCGGGTGGCGCTCGCGCATCGCGGCGCGAAAGGCCGTGACGTCGTCGAACGCCTGGGCCGACATGCCGAAGAACTCCAGTTGGCGCACCAGGCGCGTGGCGCGCTCATGATCTTCGAGGGCAAGGTAGACCGGCTTGCGCAGCGGGGGCAGGTAGGTGTTTTCCAGCGGGTCGTTCTGGCGCAGGCCGGTTCGTGCCAGGCGGTGCATCAGATGGCTCAGCGAGGAGATGGTCGCGCTGGACAGCCGTCCACGGTTGTCTTGTACATCGCTCAGGCACTCGCCGATGGCGGTGGCGAGTTCGCTATGCTCGGCCTGCTTGAAACGGTCGGCGAAGCGGCGCAGCCGCAGGTTGGCGTCGCCCAGCGCGGCGAGGTAGTCGGCGTTCCATTCGCTGCGCTGCAGGCGTTGCCAGACCTCGAGCACTTCGCGGGCCTGGTGTATGACCCGCTGGGCAAAAAGCTGTTTGAGTATTTCTTGATCCGACATGCTGGCTTCCTGAGAGCGCCGTGGTCGACCAGGGATGAACAGGCCGGAGGCCGGCTTGGGAGCGGGGCGTGGCAGGTATGCTGTTCAGTGCTGTCGAGGGTGGAGCATGGCGTAATGCTACCACCGTTGCCTGCGGTGCCAGTCGCAGTTTTTACCGTGCCGTCGGACGTTGTGACGCGGAGCATGCCCTGGCCTGCGTTATAGTGCGGGACCTGCTTCGCAACCCTGTCACGGCCCTGCGGTCGAACGATGAATTCGAGAGAAAGGACACATTGACATGCTGGACTGGAAGAATCGCGGCGGTCGCTTCGGCCGCACTCCCGGTAGCGCTACGCGCACCGGCCGATGGGTCGACAATCCGCTACTGCGCGGCCTGGCGTTGCTGCTGGGGCTCTACCTGCTTGTGGTACTGATCCTCGGTTGGTACTGGAGTCGCGAGCCGGGCTCTTTCTCCGTCCAGCAGAACGCCCGCGAAATGGCCGAGGCAACGCAGCGACCTCTGGTGAACGGTTACACCACGGTGGCGACCCTGCGTCATGTTGCCAGCACACTGCTGGACAAGCCTGGCGGCTACCTGACCAACGACATCGCGCCGCCCGGCGTCTGGCTCGACAACATGCCCAGCTGGGAATATGGCGTACTGGTGCAGGTACGCGATCTGACCCGGGCGTTGCGCAAGGACTTCGCCCGTTCACAGTCTCAGTCGACCGAGGATCCGGACCTGTCCAAGGGCGAGCCGCTGTTTCACTTCAACAACCGCAGTTGGGCCCTGCCGGCATCGGAGTCCGAGTATCGCGAAGGGATCCGGGCGCTGGATCGCTACCTCGGACGGCTGAGTGCGCCTGAGCCGCAGGCGCTGTTCTATACCCGCGCCGACAACCTCAACAACTGGCTCGGTGACGTCAATACGCGGCTGGGTTCTCTGTCCCAGCGGTTGTCGGCGAGTGTCGGGCGTGTGCGCCTGAACGGCAACGCCGACCCGGAGCAGGCCCAGGCTGGCGTCGCGCCGCAGGTCAAGGAAGAGGTCGTGGTGACGCCCTGGTTGCAGATCGACAACGTGTTCTATGAGGCGCGCGGCCAGGCCTGGGCGCTGTCGCACCTGTTGCGCGCGATCGAGGTGGATTTCGCCGATGTGTTGGCCAAGAAGAACGCAACGATCAGCGTGCGACAGATCATCCGCGAGCTCGAGGCCGCTCAGGAACCGCTGTGGAGTCCGATGGTGCTCAACGGCAGTGGCTATGGGCTGCTGGCCAACCATTCGCTGGTAATGGCCAACTACATTTCCCGGGCCAACGCCGCGATCATCGACCTGCGCAATCTGCTCGCCCAGGGCTGAGCCGGTCGGTCCAAAAAAAAGGGGACGGTCCATGCGGACACGTCCCCTTTTTCATGCCGGCGGGTTTCAGTCCAGGCCGAGCTTCTTCAGCCGATAGCGCATCGAGCGAAAGCTCAGGCCCAGGCGCTGGGCAGCGGCCGTGCGATTCCAGCGCGTTTCCTCGAGCGCCTGCATGATCAGCTTGCGCTCGATCTCTTCCAGGTGGTCTTCCAGGTTGTCGATCTGTGCCAGGCTCGCGTCGCCCTTTTCGGTGGCGCCAGTCGCATCGGCCAGACGCAGGTCGCTCGGCTTGATCTGATCGTCTTCGCAGAGCGTGTAGGCACGCTCGAGCATGTTTTCCAGCTCGCGGACGTTGCCAGGAAAACGATAGTTCTTCAGCTTTTCCAGTGCATCGGGATGCAGTCTGGCGGCGCTCTCGCCGTAGTCCTTGGCCAGGCGCTGAAGCATCACCGTTGCCAGTTGGGTGATGTCTTCGCGGCGCTCGCGCAGCGGCGGTACGCGTAACTCGATCACATTGAGGCGGTAGTAGAGATCCTGGCGGAAGCGTCCGGCACTCACTTCGGTGGCCAGATCCTTATGGGTTGCGCAAAGGATGCGTACATCGACCAGTAGTTCATGCTGGCCCCCGACGGCCCGCACGGCTTTTTCCTGGATCGCGCGCAGCAGCTTGACCTGCATTGGCAGCGGCAGGTCGGCCACCTCGTCGAGGAAGAGGGTGCCGCCGTTGGCCGTCTGGAATAGGCCGAGCTTTTCTTCGGTGGCGCCGGTGAAGCTGCCTTTCTTGTGGCCGAAGAACTCGCTTTCCATCAGCTCAGAGGGGATGGCGCCGCAGTTGACCGGGACGAACGCGCCGTCGCGTCGCGGCCCTTGCTCATGGATCAGCCGGGCGACCAGCTCCTTGCCGCTGCCTGACTCGCCACTGATGTAGACCGGCGCCTGGCTGCGCGCCAGTTTGCCGATCTGCTTGCGCAGCGCTTTCATTGGAGGCGAGTCGCCGAGCAGACGGTTGTCGACTGGCGTCTCCTCTTCGCTGGCTTCGCGAAGCCGCAGAGCGGTGTTGACCAGCTCGCGCAAGCGGGTGAGATCGACTGGCTTGGTCAGAAAATCGAACGCGCCGGCCTTCAGCGCGCTGATTGCGGTGTCCAGGCTGCCATAGGCGGTGATCATCGCGACGGGCATCTGCGGATGCTGCTGCTGGATGTACTGCACGATCTCCAGCCCGGTGCCATCAGGGAGTCGCATGTCGGTGAGGCACAGGTCGTAAGGTTCGCGAGCGAGGCACTCGCGCGCTTCCTTGACGTTGCGTGCGCTGCGGGTGTCGAGCTTCATGCGGCCGAGAGTGATTTCCAGCAGTTCCCGGATATCCGGCTCGTCATCGATGATCAGCGCTTTCTGGCGGGCAGTCATGTATCGGTCTGCAGTCCTGGCGGGTGGTCTGGAGTATTGGCGTTTATGTTACCCCTTAGACGGCAGGCTGTACGCAGGGGCGTGGCCGTTGTGTGATCTGTTGCCATGCCGTGTGGCGGTCGTTCAGCTGAGCTTGCGCGGGTGGGCGAAGAAGATGCGGAAACAGCTGCCCCCTTCCTCGCGCGGGCGATAGTCCAGGCGCGCCTGGTTGCTCTCGCACAGCTCGCGGGAGATATACAGGCCCAGGCCGGTTCCCTTGGCTTCGGTGGTGAAGAACGGCTCGAAAATATGCTGACGTTGTTCGTCTGAGACGCCGGGCCCGTCATCCAGAATCTCTACCACCGGTAGATCGCTGTCGGCGTCACGATACAGGCGCAGCCAGACCTGCGCCTGCGGGTGATTCTTGCCGCTGAAGCGCAGGCCGTTCTGTACCAGGTTGGTCAGCACCTGGATCAGCTGGTTGGGGTCCATGCGCGTCTGCAGCGAGCTGCCGCTGGTCTCGACGTGCAGCGATTGGCTGGCCGACAAACCGACGCGAAACTCGCCGGCGAAGCGGTGCAGCCAGTATTTGAGGTCCAGCAGCTGGGGCTCCGACTGGCGCCTGCGCGAGAGTTGCAGGACGTTCTCGATGACCAGGTTCATCCGGCGGGAGTGGTCCTGGATGATCTGCGCCAGTCGGCGATCCGGGCCCTCGAGTTCTTCGGACTCCTGCAGCAGCTGCGCGGCATGACTGATTGCACCCAGCGGGTTGCGAATCTCGTGGGCGATGCCGGCGGTGAGGCGCCCGAGCGAGGCGAGCTTGAGTTGCTGAGCCTGCTGCGCGATCTGCGAGATGTCTTCCAGAAAGATCAGAGTGTCGTGCTGCTCGCCGTGCTGCAGGGAGGCGAAGCTCGGCTGCAGCGTCGGGCCGCTGTCGTTGCTCTGCAGGCTTGCCGGGCGCCGGGTGGGGTTGTGGTGCCATTGTTGCAGGCGCTTGACCAGTTCCGGACAGAGTGGGTCGAGGAGCTGGCCCGCCAGCGCTTCCTGGCCGAGCATGCTGAGCGCTCCCTGGTTGGCCAGCAGTACACGGTTGTGGCGATCCACCACCACGATGCCGGTGCGCATGCGCTGCAGGATCAGTGCATTGAGCGCCTCGAGGTTGGCCACGTCCTCGGCCCGCTGCTGGGCCAGGGTTTCGCTCAGTTGCAAACGCTTGCTCAATTCCTGAACGAGCAGCGCCGCGGCGAAGCACAGGGTGCCCAGGGCCGCGGCCTGAACGAACTGGCCATTGGCGGCCGGCACGCTCAGGCTGAGGTAGAAGGTCAGGTAGATTAGGCCGATGGCGGCGACCGCGGCGATCAGCAGGCCGATCCGTCCGCGCAGGAGGATGTTGGCGATCGCCACGGCGATGATCAGCAAATTGCCGATGCCGCTCGGTGTGCCGCCGGCGAAATAGAACAACGCCGAGAGCAGGCTGACATCGAGCAGCGCGAGCGCGAAGACATGACCGCCGCGGCGGGGGTTCTGGATAAGGACCGCGGCGAGCATGTTCAGCGCCAGGTAGAGCCAGGCTCCTTGGCGAAATAGCGTCGGGTTGGCCATCTCCAGCAGATCGCTGTGCAGGTCGCTGGTGACCAGCGCCACCAGCGCCAGGCCAATGGTGAGGCGATAGAGATGGTAGAGGCGAAGGATGCGACGTCCCTGGCTGCCGCCGAGGGACAGCGGCTTATCGGCCACCGTCTTTCTCGCCCTGCTCGAGGTGGGCACGGCTGCAGAACCATTGGCCATGCGCCAGTAGCGCCTGCTGGCGCGGTACATGCACTCCGCAATGGGCGCAGCGGACCATCGGCGCGGCGCCGGGCTCGGCATTGCGGGTCGGCTTCTTTTGCGTCATCCGTCGCCACAGCCAGACGGCCGCCGCGATCAGTGTGATCAGTATCAACAGACGAAACAGGCCCATGGCGCGCTTCCAGAAAAACCGGGTGGATGTCGGCCAAAGCCCGGCAAGGTGCCGGGCTCTGGTGTGCTAAGTCGACCCTTGCGGGCGCCGCGCTGCGTTCAGTCGAACAGGCCGAAGGTGAGGCGACTCCACCAGGAGCGGCGTGGGCCTTCTTCCTGCTGGGCGGCTTCTTCGAGTTCGGGGATCAGGTCGCGGGGCAGGTCCTGCTGGGCATTTTCGTACTGACGGATCACGTCCTGGCTGGCGCGGGTGGCGCTCTGCGGGCGCGGTACGTCGCCATCGATCAGGCCGAGGGTGGCCTTGGCCAGCCAGGAGCGCGAATCTTCTTCGCGTTCGCGCGGCACGAACTGCCCGTCGCGCAGGCTGGGGTGATCCGGGTAGTTCAATTTCAGCGTCGCCAGGCTGCTCGCGGCCGGCTCGTCGAGCCCCATGCGCTGGTAGGCTTCGGTCATTACCGCCAGGCCATCACTGACCGACGGCGTTTCCTGGAAGTTCTCCACCACGTAGCGCCCGCGATTGGCTGCGGCTACATAGGCCTGGCGCTTGAGGTAGTAGTGGGCGACGTGAATCTCGTTGGCGGCCAGCAGGTTGCGCAGGTAGATCATCCGCGCCTTGGCGTCCGGTGCGTAGCGGCTGTTGGGGTAGCGAGCGGTCAGCTGGGCGAATTCATTGAACGAGTCGCGCGCCGCACCCGGATCGCGCTTGGTCATGTCCAGCGGCAGAAAGCGCGCCAGCAGGCCGCGGTCCTGGTCGAAGGAGGCCAGGCCCTTGAGGTAATAGGCGTAATCGACGTTTGGATGCTGTGGGTGCAGGCGGATGAAGCGCTCGGCGGCGGCGCGTGCCGCGGCAGGCTCCTGGTTGCGGTAGTTGGCGTAGATCAGTTCCAGCTGCGCTTGCTCGGCGAAGCGGCCGAAGGGGTACCGCGATTCCAGTGCCTTGAGGTTGTTGATGGCGCTGGTGTAGTTGCGGTTGTCCAGGTCGGTTTGGGCGCGCTGATACAGCTCCGCTTCGCTCAGGTTCTCGCTGATGGGTTCGTTGGAGGAGCAGGCGGCGGTAAGGGCGAGGATGGCGATAAGCAGCAGGTGTTTCACTTGCATGGCGGCTTGCGTCCCTGTGACGGCTGGCTGTCTCGCGCGGAGCCGTCCTGTTATGATGAGCGCCCCGGATTTTCCGGGACAAAGATGCCGTATTTAAACACAAAGCGCGCAGCCGAACCAAAGGCCGCGCCCTCGCCGCAGTCCTCTATGTCCACTATCCCGAACCAGACCATCCACCTGCGTGCAGAAGTGCCTTTCGAACTGGGCGGGCAACGCTTGGATCAGGTCGCGGCGCAGCTGTTTTCCGATCATTCACGCTCGCGCCTGGCCGCCTGGATCAAAGACGGGCAACTCACGGTCGACGGCGCGTCGCTGCGCCCGCGCGACACCGTACACGCCGGCTCGGTGCTCGAGCTCAGCGCCGAGCAGCAGGCGCAGGGGGAGTGGGTCGCCCAGGACATCGAGCTCGACATCGTTTTTGAAGACGAGCACATCCTGGTGCTGAACAAGCCCGCCGGGCTGGTGGTGCATCCAGCGGCCGGCCATGCGGACGGCACGCTGCTCAACGCCCTGCTGCACCACGTGCCTGATCTGGTGAACGTACCGCGGGCCGGCATCGTTCATCGGCTGGACAAGGACACCACCGGTCTGATGGTGGTGGCCAAGACGCTGCAGGCGCAGACGCGCCTGGTCGAGCAGCTGCAGCAACGTAGCGTCAGTCGTATCTACGAGGCGATCGTGATTGGTGTGGTGACTGCCGGTGCCACCGTCGATGCGCCGATCGGACGCCATGGCCAGCAGCGCCAGCGCATGGCGGTAATCGACGGCGGCAAGCCGGCGGTCAGCCATTATCGGGTGCTCGAACGCTTCCGCTCCCACACCCACGTGCGGGTCAAGCTGGAGACCGGGCGCACCCACCAGATTCGCGTGCACATGGCCCATGTAGGATTCCCGCTGGTGGGTGATCCGGCCTATGGCGGACGTTTCCGCATTCCTCCAGCGGCCAGCCAGACGCTGGTGCAATCGCTGCGTGATTTTCCCCGTCAGGCGCTGCATGCGCGCTTCCTCGAGCTGGACCATCCGGCAACTGGAAAACGGATGAAGTGGGAGTCGACCCTGCCTGACGACTTCGTCTGGCTGCTGACCCTGCTACAGCAGGACCGCGAGGCGTTCGTCGGGTGAGCGCCTGGCCGCAGGACTGGATCGTTCCGGACTGGCCGGTCGCCGCACGGATAAAAGCCTGCGTGACGACCCGCAGCGGTGGCGTGAGCCAGGCGCCTTTCGAGACATTCAATCTAGGCGACCATGTGGGCGACGACCCCGTCGCAGTGGCCCGTAACCGGCAGTTGCTCGCCGATACCCTGGGCTGCCGTCCTGCCTGGATGAGCCAGGTCCACTCGTCCATCGCCGTCGAGGCCGATCCTGCTCGGGGGTTAGAGGCGGATGCCTGCTGGACCGCCCGCGCCGGTATCGCCTGCGCCGTGCTGACCGCCGATTGCCTGCCGGTGCTGTTCTGCGACCGGGACGGCACCCGCGTGGCGGCGGCACATGCCGGCTGGCGCGGACTCGCCGGCGGCATCCTGGAAGCAACGATGGAAGCGCTGGCGGTGCCGGCCGATCAATTGCTGGTATGGCTGGGCCCGGCCATCGGCCCCGCGGTGTTCGAGGTGGGGCCGGAGGTACGCGAAGCCTTTGTCGCCCGGCACCCCGAGGCGATGGACGCCTTCGTGCCAAGCGCCAATGCCGGGCGATTGTTGGGCGACCTGTACGCCCTGGCGCGTATTCGCCTGGCCTCGCACGGTGTCGCGGCTGTTTACGGCGGCGGGCTGTGTACTTTCAGCGAAGCGCGCTTCTACTCCTATCGACGGGCGCCACGCACCGGCCGACTGGCCAGCCTGGTCTGGATCGATTCCCGCCAAGCTTGCTGATCACAGCTTGCTGCTGACCTGAATCAACCCTGTTCGGCTTGAATCTCCAACAATGACCCTTATCTAAGCTGCAATCGCGCAGGCTTTGTTCGAGGTGCGGTTCATTGCGCCGGCCTGCCTTACTTGAGGGTGAATCCATGCGTATCGACCGTTTGACCAGCAAGCTGCAGCTTGCCCTGTCCGATGCCCAGTCCGTTGCCGTTGGCCTCGATCATTCCGCCATCGAGCCCCTGCACCTGATGCAGGCGCTGCTCGAGCAGCAGGGCGGTTCCATCAAGCCGCTGCTGATGCAGGTCGGCTTCGACATCAATGGGCTGCGCAAAGCGCTGACCAAAGAGCTCGATCAACTACCGAAAATCCAGAACCCCACCGGTGACGTGAACCTGTCGCAGGACCTGGCGCGCCTGCTCAATCAGGCCGATCGCCTGGCCCAGCAGAAGGGCGACCAGTTCATCTCCAGCGAGCTGGTGCTGCTCGCCGCCATGGACGAGAACACCCGGCTGGGCAAGTTGCTGCTGGGGCAGGGCGTATCGAAGAAGGCGTTGGAGAATGCCGTTGCCAACCTGCGCGGTGGCGAGGCGGTGAACGACCCCAACGCCGAAGAGGCGCGCCAGGCGCTGGACAAGTACACCGTGGACATGACCAAACGCGCCGAGGACGGCAAGCTCGACCCGGTGATCGGTCGCGACGACGAGATCCGTCGGACGATTCAGGTGCTTCAGCGGCGGACCAAAAACAACCCGGTGTTGATCGGCGAGCCGGGCGTGGGTAAGACCGCCATCGTCGAGGGCCTGGCCCAGCGCATCATCAACGGCGAGGTGCCGGATGGGCTGAAGGACAAACGCCTGCTCGCCCTGGATATGGGTGCTTTGATCGCCGGCGCCAAGTTCCGCGGCGAGTTCGAGGAGCGCCTGAAGGCGGTGCTCAACGAACTGTCCAAGCAGGAAGGGCGCGTCATCCTGTTCATTGACGAGTTGCACACCATGGTTGGGGCTGGCAAGGCCGAGGGTTCGATGGACGCCGGCAACATGCTCAAGCCGGCCCTGGCGCGCGGCGAATTGCATTGCGTTGGTGCCACCACGCTGGACGAGTACCGCCAGTACATCGAGAAAGACGCCGCACTCGAGCGACGTTTTCAGAAGGTGCTGGTGGATGAGCCGAGCGAGGAAGACACCATCGCCATTCTGCGGGGGTTGAAGGAGCGCTACGAAGTGCATCACGGGGTGAGCATCAGCGATGGCGCCATCATCGCAGCCGCCAAGCTCTCGCATCGCTACATCACCGACCGTCAGTTGCCGGACAAGGCGATCGACCTGATCGACGAGGCGGCCAGCCGCATCCGTATGGAAATCGATTCCAAGCCGGAGGAGCTGGACCGGCTCGACCGCCGCCTGATCCAGTTGAAGATCGAGCGCGAGGCGCTGAAGAAGGAAGACGACGAGGCGACCAAGAAGCGTCTGGCCAAGCTGGAAGACGACATCGCCAAGCTGGAGAAGGAATACGCCGACCTCGACGAAATCTGGAAGTCGGAGAAGGCCGAGGTACAGGGCTCGGCGCAGATCCAGCAGAAGATCGAGCAGGCCAAGGCCGATCTGGAGGCGGCGCGGCGCAAGGGCGATCTCGCGCGCATGGCCGAGCTGCAGTACGGCATCATCCCTGACCTGGAGCGCAGCCTGCAGATGGTCGATCAGCACGGCAAGGCCGAGAACCAGCTGCTGCGCAACAAGGTGACCGACGAGGAAATCGCCGAGGTGGTGTCCAAGTGGACCGGCATTCCGGTGTCGAAGATGCTCGAAGGCGAGCGCGAGAAACTGCTGCGTATGGAGGACATGCTGCACCAGCGGGTGATCGGTCAGCACGAGGCCGTGGTTGCGGTGGCCAATGCGGTGCGTCGTTCGCGTGCGGGCCTCTCCGATCCCAACCGCCCGAGCGGTTCATTCCTCTTCCTTGGCCCGACCGGTGTGGGCAAGACCGAGCTGTGCAAGGCGTTGGCCGAATTCCTCTTCGATACCGAAGAAGCGATGATCCGCATCGACATGTCCGAGTTCATGGAGAAGCATTCGGTCGCGCGCCTGATCGGTGCCCCGCCGGGCTACGTCGGCTACGAGGCGGGCGGCTACCTGACCGAGGCGGTGCGTCGCAAGCCCTACTCGGTAGTGCTGCTGGACGAGGTGGAGAAGGCGCACCCGGATGTGTTCAACATCCTTCTGCAAGTACTCGAGGATGGGCGTCTGACCGACAGCCATGGGCGTACGGTGGACTTCCGCAATACCGTGGTGGTGATGACTTCGAACCTCGGCTCGGTGCAGATCCAGGAACTGGTCGGCGATCCGGAGGCCCAGCGGGCGGCGGTGATGGACGCGGTGTCCCATCACTTCCGGCCGGAGTTCATCAACCGTATCGACGAGGTGGTGGTGTTCGATCCGCTGGGTCACGACCAGATCGCCGGTATCGCCGAGATTCAGCTGGGGCGTCTGCGCAAGCGCCTGGCCGAGCGCGAGCTGAGCCTGGAGTTGACCCAGGAGGCGATGGACAAGCTGATCGCTGTCGGCTATGACCCGGTCTATGGCGCGCGGCCGCTCAAGCGCGCCATCCAGCGCTGGATTGAGAACCCGCTGGCGCAGAAGATTCTGGCTGGCACGTTCGGGCCTGGCGCAACGGTCAGGGGCGAGGTGAGCGACGATCAGATCGTCTTTGCCTGAGGTCGGGCTGGACCCCTGAGTGCTTCCATCTGGGCTCAGGGCGTATGGCTGAAGCACTCCAGCAGCGCCTGCAAATGCAGGTGCTGCCCCTCGTTGAGGGATTCGAAGTGGAAGCCGGACCAGTGGTGCTGCCCGTCGGCACCGGCACGGCTCCACAGGCATTCGGCTCCCAGTATCAGTTGGTCAAGGCCGACGGAGGGTGGGGTTGGAGCGATCCTGCACTGATATGAGGTTTCGGCCTGTGGTTGTTCGCTGAATAGCATGAAGCCGCCGACGGACAGGTCTACCACTCGGCCTAGGCGTTGCCCGCTGCGGACATCGAACACCTCGAGAGTGACGGGGATCTGCAAGCGTTGCTGCTGGCGGCGCTCGTCGGTCATCGTTCGCTCCCCTGGTGATCCTTCACGCTGCGCCCTGTTAGGCGTTGCAGGAATCTGAAAATGGCGCTCATGGCGCGATCTATCAAGGGTGCGCCACGTTCGGGCATGACGATGCGGGCCTCGCCTCGCTCCATTTCTTGGGCGAGCTCAACGATTGGTTTAACGGCGACGCGTTGGCCGCTGTGGTCGACGAACATGTAATTGCGTGTCGTCGGGCTGAACCAGGACACTTTTAGAAGGCGCGGCTGACCCGCGCCGAGAAATTCGAACCAGGTACCGAACTCGAGCCGTTCCAGGTCCTGCACGCGTGCCGCGAGGCCTTGGGATAGCGGAGTGCTGGATCTGTCGCCGGGCAGCGTAGCGTCGGCCCCCAGCATCATGCCCAGCGGGCTTTCCGGCAGTGCTGGGTTGAGCGTGGCGGCTATTTGCGGTTGGTTGGCCTGGACTGCGTGCTGGCAGGCGACCAGATCCTGCAGCAGGCGGCGGATACCGGCCTCGTGGTGGCCGCCGAGCAATTCGAGGCCTTTTTTCAGGTCGTCGAGCATCGTCAGGCGAATACTTTGCAAGTGCTCGGCGCCTTCCTCGTCCAGCGGGGTTCCGCTCCAGGCCAGCTCCTGCGCGACTTCGCATGCGCGCTGCCATTGCGGGCTCTGGTCGCCGTGACGCAGGCTGACGAAAACCAGCACATCGGTCCAGGTCTGCTGCAAAAAGTCGCTGATGATAGAGGGCACTACCTTGCCGTCGAGCGCTCGGGCTATCGCCTCGACCGCCTGCTGACGGGCCGCCAGAAGCCGCTCCCTTCCCTTGATCGCTTCGACGGCGCGGCGCTCACGTAGCTCCACTCTGTTGCGCAAGGCGGCGATGAAATCATTGAACTCGTCCAGAAGGCGCTCGAACAGCTGCATGTCGCCGCGGTAATGTCGTGCAACCTGTTCGACGACCCACCGCTGTTTGGCCAATAACGCCTGATCGTCGCCATCACCGTCGCCGCCATAGAGCGCGCCCGCCTGGGCCATGGCATTGAGCAGTCGCCGGGCGGGGTGATGGTGATCGGTGAACAGGGCTTTGTCCTGCAAGGCCACCTTCAGGTATGGGGTATGCAAGTGTGAAAGGACGGTCTTGCTGCTGTCCGGCAGGTTCTCGTCGTCTCGGATGAACTCGAAGAGCATGCCGACCAGATCGATGATATCCAATTGCTCTTCGGTGAGTTTTTGCGCGCCTGGCTGGGTGCTACCGGCGTCGAGCTGCTGGCGCAGGCCGTCGCGAAAGGTTTCCACGTCCTGGGGTTGAGTGATCCGCTGGCCAAGCTCCTCGGCCATTTCGGCTTGCAGACGATTGAGTACTTCGATCAGCTCGTCGGCGCTGAAGCTGCGTTTCCCTGGCAGGGTTTCGGGCGCTTCGTCCTGACCGTCGTTCATGGCGGGGGCGCTCAGGCGGCGCTGCTCGCTGAGCAGGACTGTCAATCCGCGCAGCAGCAGGGCCGGATCCTGTGGCGGCGCGCCATCGAGATCGACGGGCTGTGGTAACGCTTGCGACGTATCGGCTTTTGCTGGTGTGCTCCCGGGCGTAGCGGGGCGAGCCGGCTGCGCAGCGCGTTGTGGCGTATATTTTAGCTCCGGTAGGATGCCGTCCTCGACGAGGCGCTGGTTCAGCGCGTCATAGAGGCTGTCGAGGCCGAACATTACATGCTGTTCGAACAGCGTATAGAGGATGGTCTTGATGCGCAGAGGGAAGGGCGAAGAGGTCATCGCTTCGCGAAAGCCCTGGGCGATCACTGCCGGTGCGAAGGGGCTGCTGTCCTCGTGCAATTCCGGGCGCTCGGTAAGCCATGCCAGCCGGCGGTCCAGTCCGTACAGGGAGGATGCGCAGCGCTCCTTGACGCGTCCGGCCATCGCGTTGATCTGCAGCGTTTCCTCGTAATCTTCGTTGCCTACGAGCGATAGCTCCTCAGGGCTGGGTTGAGCCGCCGCCTCTTCCGCGACGATACCGCCTAGAAAGGCATCGAACCGATTGCCGACGAACTGATGGTAAGAGCGTTCGATCAGTGGCCGCTGCTTGCGGATGTCCTGCATGCTGTCGAAGAACAGCGCCTGGACCTGGTTGTTCTCCGCGCTCTGGGCGCATTCGAACAGCGTGTCGTCCGCCTGGGCGAAGACGATGCCCAGATGCTCGGCGAGCCTGTTCATGGCCAGGCGGCGCAGGCTTTGCCCCAGCGCGCCGAAGCGGGGCTGTATGCCGCGACTGGCAAGCGTCGAAATCGCGGGGGAGGGTGGGGTGTCCTTGATGCTCATTAGGCAGTTCCTGGCCTAGGCGGCCTGCGCTTCCTGCTGCGCCACCGGTGAGAATGACGTCCGTTGCACAGATATATCAATTCGACAGCAGTGCTGCAAAGTATTGTCGAACCGCGAATTTTTAGGCTTGACAGCGTCGGCGGGAACCGTAAAATGGCGCGCCTCTGAAGCGGGAATCCTGCTGAGGAGCTTGAAGTGATACGTTCCGCGATAGCTCAGTCGGTAGAGCAAATGACTGTTAATCATTGGGTCCCTGGTTCGAGTCCAGGTCGCGGAGCCAACTTCAAATCGGGGTATAGCGCAGTCCGGTAGCGCGCCTGCTTTGGGAGCAGGATGTCGGGAGTTCGAATCCCCCTACCCCGACCATTTTTGGGTCGTTAGCTCAGTTGGTAGAGCAGTTGGCTTTTAACCAATTGGTCGTAGGTTCGAATCCTACACGACCCACCATTTCTTCCTCGCGCTTATCTAATCCATCGTTCGTTCCAAGCTCACATGCAGGCCGCTGCACGTGGGTTTTTCCGCGTTTGTCTTTCGCTGCGGTAGGGGCCGGCTGCTACGCCGGCCCGGTACCGTCAGTGGAGCTTCAATCGCGGTTCGGTGCCTTTGCTGATGCGGTCCGCGAACATCAGCAGCAGCGTGCGCGTCACTCCGTAGAGGGTGAACTGGTGCATGCGGTACAGCGAAATGTAGAACATGCGTGCCAGCCAGCCTTCGAGCATCACGTTGCCGGTAAGGTTGCCCATCAGGTTGCCGACGGCCGAGAAGCTCGAAAGCGAAATCAGCGAGCCATAGTCACGGTAGCGGTATTCCGGCAGTGGCTTGCCTTCGAGTCGCAGCCTGATCGATTTGGCCAGCAGCGACGCCTGCTGGTGGGCTGCCTGGGCCCGGGGTGGCACGTTGCGACCCTCGGTGCCTGGCTGCGGGCAGGCCGCGCAATCACCGAGCGCGTAAATGTCATCGTCTGCAGTGGTCTGAAGCGTTGGGCGAACCACCAGTTGGTTGATCCGGTTGCTTTCCAGTCCGTCCAGGTCCTTGAGAAAGTTCGGCGCGCGAATGCCCGCGGCCCAGACCTTGAGCGTGGCGGGGACGAAATCGCCTTGCTTGGTGTGCAGACCGTCTGCCGTGACATCGCTGACGGCCGCGTTGGTGAGCACCTTTACCCCGAGCTTGGTCAGTGTCTGATGGACCGGCTGGCTGATCCGCTCCGGTAGGGCGGGCAGCACGCGCGGGCCTGCCTCGATCAACGTCACGTGGACGTCCTCGGGCTTGATACGGTCGAGTCCGTAGGCAGCCAGCTCCCGCGCCGCATTGAGCAGTTCCGCAGCGAGCTCCACGCCAGTGGCGCCGGCGCCGACGATCGCCACACTGATGGCCACGGCGGGGCCTTCCTCGGCATGGGCGCGCATGTAGTGGCTGAGCAGTTGGTGGTGGAAGCGCTCGGCCTGCAGGCGAGTGTCAAGGAAGATGCAGTGTTGTGCTGCGCCGGGGGTGCCGAAATCGTTCGTGGTGCTGCCTACTGCCAGGACGAGTGTGTCGTAACCGATCGTGCGTGGCGGGATCAGCTCGTTGCCCTGTTCGTCGAGCGTGGCCTGCAGCTGGACGCATTTGGTCGCACGGTCCAGGCCGCACATGCGGCCCAGCTGAAACTCGAAGTGGTTCCATTTCGCCTGGGCGACATAGTTGAGCTCGTCGGTCGAGGAGTTCAGCGAGCCGGCGGCGACTTCGTGCAGCAGCGGTTTCCAGATGTGGGTGAGGTTGGCGTCGACCAGAGTGACCTTGGCCTTGCCCCGTTTGCCTAGGGTCCTGCCAAGGCGAGACGCAAGCTCCAGCCCTCCGGCGCCGCCGCCGATGATCACGATGCGATGTGACATGTGGGTTCTCATAAACGTGAAGGGAATTCTGTCGAGGTCGGCGTGTAGAGGGGCTCACAGCACCAGGCGGCTGAGGAGGCGGCTCAATAGGCCAAGGCCGAGGGTTACGCCGATTACGACCAGCAGCAAGATCCAGGGACGGAAAGGCTTGCGGGTGACCTGGTGCTGAGGGGCGCGCAGATAGTCGTCGACGCGCTGTTGGTCTTCGGGAGTCAGGCGGCTTGGCATACGCACCTCTCGGGGGATGAGAGCATTCTAGCGGTGCATGGCCAAAAGCCAAGGACAAAGGCTTGGCCTTGGTTTGGCTTGCGAGGTGGGAGGGCGCCTGAGCGGGCTCAGGCGTTCTTCAGGCGGCGCAGGTTGCCGATGACCGATTCCAGGGCGCGATCGAACAGCAGCGCATCGTCGAGCAGACGGATGGCGCCACGCCTGAACTCGATTGCCAGACCCATGCGGGTCTTTTCCAGCACCTTCATGCCGGTGCGATTGACGAAGATGTATTTGCCGGTGGGCTTGATGATCGCGGCGAGCTTGCAGCGAAGCTTATGCTCTTCGTCTTCCTGGAACTCGACCCAGCTGCCGACGCGCAGATTGTCGACCTTGATCAGCGCCTCGTCGTCATCGGGCAGGTTGATCTCGGTTTCCTGTTCACGACTTTCGCCGGGGGCGACGAGAACGATCTCTTCAATCACCTCGACCATCGCCGGTGCGGGAGGTCCGATCAATTCGGGCTCGGACGGCGGCAGTTCTAGCAGGTCGAAGACATTGTCGCCGCGGGACTCCGGAGCGGCAGGCGGCGACGGTTGCTTCGGCGGCTGCAGTGCCTGGACGTGCAGCGCTTCGAGCTGGTTGAAGAAGTCGCTGGTGGAGAACGGGTCGAACGCTGCGCTGGACAGGCCATCACGCAGCGCCTTGAGAAGGTTTGGCACCAGATCCAGCAGGCGTGCCCGCTCCTCAGGTGATTCGTGGGGGCTGACGCTCCAGATCAGGTCGTCCATGGTCGCGATCGCGGCGTCCCATTCTGCCGATTGGGTGCCGTGCTTCAGGCAGGTCAGCAGCAGCACCTTGCTCCAGGCTTCCTGCAGCAGACGCACCACCACTTCCGGTAGGGTCTTGCCGAGCATCCGGGCGTTGAGTGCCTGTTCCACTTCCTGGCGGGCCATTTCGGCGCGCGCACGGCCTTCTTCGGCATCGCGGGTGCGCTGCTCGAGCAGCTCGCTGCGGCGGCGCTCGTCGCCGGTAAAGGCAAGGAAGTCGGCCAGCAGTTCAGAGAAGATCGCGGGTTCGTCGACGAAGTCGTTGAGCAGTCGAACCACCACCTGTTCGATCTTCTGATAGAGGCTGTCACGCTGGGCTTCGTCCTGGTCGCCCCAGCCCATGGCGGCTGAAGCGATTTCGTTGAGCAGACGGCGGGCGGGGTGGCTGCCACGACTGAAGAAAGTCTTGTCCAGCACCGCAACTTTCAGCAGGGGAATCTGCAGACGGCCGATCAGCGCCTTGAGCGAGTCGGGCAGCGTACGGTCGTCGAGAATGAACTCGAACAGCATCGAAACCAGATTGATCACGTCCTCATCGACTTCGCCGACAATGCGCGATTTGCCGCTCTTGGCACTGGCGCGGCGTAGCAGCTGTTCGAGCTGGTCCTGAAGATCGAAATCCTGGACCGACTGGGGCGTTCGGCTCTGCATGTGGGATAGCAGGCGCAGCAGGTCGTGGCTGGAGATGGGGACTGCATCGCTCGGGTGGTGGCGTGCCGGCAGTGCCGATCCGCGGACTTCCGAGAGCAGGCTTTGCAGCGCACCGAAAACTTCCTGCATGCCGTCGTCGGCAAAGCCGCCCTGATCTGAACCCGAAGCACCGGCCTGCCCATAGCTGCTCGTGCGGAGTTGTGCCTGGCGACGGGGCGGTGCAGATTGCAGTTCGGGTAGCACGCCTGCAGCGACCAGGGTCTGGTTCGCCTCGGCATAGAGCTGGTCGAGGTTGCTCAGAACATACTTCTCGAACAGCTTGAGAATGATCAGCTTGACCTTGATGTCGACGCCGAGTCCCTGGCAGGCCTGAAGGAAATACTCGCAAAGGGCCTGTGGCCCGATCGGGTTGCTCTTGTCGTCGAGTTTTTTGCTGATCAAGGCGTTGAGGCGGGTGGTCAGGTGGCTGAGCGCCATGGCGTCGCGGTTGACCACTTTGGTCACCATCGTGTCGATGGCGACGGTTTCTTCCAGCTCGTCGTTCTGGACCAAGGCCAGGCTGTCGAAGGAGGTTTCCTGAAGCTGCGGCCGGCCGATCTCGTACTGATTGAGAGTGGAAAAGGACTCGAAGATGTTCTGCAAAAAGCCGCGTTCGATGTTGCGGCGCTTCATGCGCAGATCGCGCATGGCTTCAAAAAAAGCGTTCTGCTCGACGTTGCTGGTGGCGCGATCGGCCATCTCGAACAGGGTGTCGTCCGCATTGTCGAACAGAGTCTGCAATGCCTGCTTGAGCTGCTGTGCAGCCTTGTCGCGCACATTGATAAGCGCCACGGGCAGTCTTCCTACCGGCGAAGTTGGCTTTTGCTCAGGGGTCCCCTTGTTGAGGTGCACCACTTTCGCATCGGTTCGCATCGAAACTCTCCCGCAATCACCGGCCATGGGATTGCAACGTGAACTGGGGTTATGCGTTTCCGCGGCTGAGACCCGTCCTGGGATTAATTATAGGTCTGGCACAGTTAAGCCAAGCCCGGACTTTGCTTGGACATGATCCAGGTCACAGATACTCCCGGTTTTTGGGAGCGCATCCAAAAAAGATCACAGCACCGCTCCTATCTAGCAGAACGCGTAGCGCTTGCCAACTTCGCTGCGTGGGCGTCAGCCTGTCTCTATAATCCGGCCACCTTGCAATGGAGTATGCCATGCCAAATATGACGCTCGCCGATCTCTCTACCGAAATCGAGATCAATGTCCGCCGCGCCCTCAGTGAGGACCTTGGATCGGGCGATATTACCGCGCAGCTGATCCCCGCCGAACGCCTTGCCCATGCGACTGTTATCACCCGGGAAAGCGCCGTTATCGCTGGTGGCGCCTGGGTCGACGCGGTGTTTCGTCAGCTCGATCCGCGGGTCGCGGTTCACTGGCAGGTGGTCGATGGCGACCGGGTGCGTCCGGACCAGCCGCTGTTCCACCTGGAGGGCCCGGCCCGCGCGCTGCTGAGCGGGGAGCGTACCGCGCTCAATTTTCTGCAGACCTTGTCCGGCGTGGCCACCCGCGCGCGTCACTATGCCGACCTGGTGGAGGGTACCGGGGTGCGTTTGCTGGATACCCGCAAGACGTTGCCCGGCTTGCGGCTTGCGCAGAAATACGCGGTCACCTGCGGCGGCTGCCACAACCATCGGATCGGTCTGTACGATGCCTTTCTGATCAAGGAGAACCACATTGCGGCCAGTGGCGGGATCGCGGCTGCGGTGGAGGCGGCGCGTCGTATCGCACCGGGCAAGCCTGTCGAGGTGGAGGTCGAAAATCTGGCGGAGCTGGAGCAGGCGCTCGAAGCCGCTGCCGATATCGTCATGCTCGACGAGCTCAGCCTGGACGATATGCGCGAGGCGGTGCGGTTGACGGCGGGAAGGGCGAAGCTGGAAGCCTCTGGTGGGATCAGCGAGGCGACGCTGAGGATCATCGCCGAGACCGGCGTCGATTACATTTCCATCGGCGGGCTGACCAAGCATGTGCAGGCGGTGGACCTGTCGATGCGCTTGTGTCAGTGAGGCGGGAGTGGCGGCAGAGGTGCCGCCACGGGGTTACGCCGGCTCAGTGCTTGCTCTTCAGGCCGAAGTTTTCGTGCAAGGTACCCGGGGCGCCTTCGCCCTTCGGCGCATAGTCCTTCGGAGGTTCGGTGAAGGTAGGCGAGGTCAGCCGCTCCCGGCTGGAGGCGTGGGTGTTTTCGTCGGCGTGCAGCGCCGCCAGGAGGCGTTGGCGGGTAGGCTCGTCGAGAGCCAGGCGGTCGGCACCTTCGGAAAGATGGTCCTGGATGTCCTGGTAGCTGTTGGTGAGCTTACGCAGCAGGCTGGCCGTCGTATTGAAGTGGGTCACCACTTCGCTCTGGTAGGTATCGAAGCGCTCCTGCAGGTCGTCGACCTGGCGCTGGGTGCGATTTGGCGAGCTATTGCGGGCCACCAGGTAACCGATGGCGATGCCAATGGCGACACCGACAAGCGGGAGTAACCAGATCGTGAGGCTTTGTTCCACGAGTCCTTCCTCTAGGTAAACGGCTGAGCTTACGTTAACGTCTCGTACCTGCCCTGTATACCGCGATGCGACGCGGTGGACATCGGACAGCGTCTGAGCAAGACGAGTCGACTCGACCCGAGGTCACGGAGTTCCCCCTTTGTTGATACGTGAAAATCCAGTCTCTCTCGAAGGCCCCTGCGGTGCGCTGGAAGGCCTTTATTTCGATCAGCCGACGCCCACCCGCGTAGCGCTCGTCTGCCATCCCAACCCGGTTCAGGGTGGCACCATGCTGAACAAGGTGGTCTCGACCCTGCAGCGCACCGCGCGCGACGCTGGTTTCGCGACCCTGCGCTTCAACTACCGTGGCGTCGGAGGCAGTGCCGGTGAGCACGACATGGGTAGCGGCGAAGTCGACGATGCCGAGGCCGCGCTGCGTTGGCTCAAGGACCAACATCCGGGCCTGCCGGTCACGCTGTTCGGCTTTTCCTTCGGCGGTTTCGTCGCCGCCAGCCTGGCGGCCCGCCTCGAACAGCAGGGCCAGGGCCCCGAGCGCCTGTTCATGGCCGCACCGGCGGTCTCGCGGCTGGCGGGCAAGCCGATGCCGCAGGGTGGTGCCCTGACGATCATCCAGCCTGAGAATGACGAGGTGGTCGCTCCCGATTCGGTGTATGCCTTCAGCGCGGCGCTCGAGCGGCCCCATGAGCTGCTGAAAGTGGCAGAATGCGGGCACTTTTTTCATGGCAAGCTGGTGGAATTGAAGGATCTGGTGCTACCGCGCCTGTGATCCACCGCTCCCGATGACGGCGAGGCCCTGCGGTCTTGCCGTTGCTTGCCCCGCTTGAGCCGAGACGACAGCCATGACCACCCGCATCCTGACCGGTATCACCACTACCGGTACTCCTCACCTGGGCAACTACGCCGGAGCGATCCGCCCGGCGATCGTTGCCAGCCGCCAGAGCGATGCCGACTCGTTCTACTTCCTCGCCGACTACCACGCCCTGATCAAGTGCGACGACCCTCAGCGCATCCAGCGCTCGCGTCTGGAAATCGCCGCGACCTGGCTCGCCTTCGGCCTGGATACCGATCGTGTCACCTTCTATCGGCAGTCGGACATCCCCGAGATTCCCGAGCTGACCTGGCTGCTGACCTGTGTAGCCGGCAAAGGGCTGCTCAACCGCGCCCATGCCTACAAGGCCGCGGTCGACAAGAACAGCGAGAACGGCGAAGACCCTGACGCCGGCGTGACCATGGGCCTGTTCAGCTATCCGGTGCTGATGGCGGCAGACATTCTGATGTTCAACGCACACAAGGTGCCGGTCGGTCGCGATCAGATTCAGCACGTGGAAATGGCGCGCGACATCGCCCAGCGCTTCAACCACCTGTTCGGTCAGGGGCGCGAATTCTTCACCTTGCCCGAGGCGGTCATCGAGGAGAGCGTGGCGACCCTGCCTGGACTCGACGGGCGCAAGATGTCCAAGAGCTACGACAACACCATCCCGCTGTTCGGCAGCGCCAAGCAGCTCAAGGACGCTATCGCCCGCATCGTCACCGATTCCCGTGCGCCCGGCGAGCCGAAGGACCCGGACAACTCCCACCTGTTCACGCTCTATCAGGCCTTCTCCACACCCGCTCAGCAGGCCGAGTTCCGCCAGCAATTGCTCGAAGGGCTCGCCTGGGGCGAGGCCAAGCAGCGTCTGTTCGAACTGCTCGAGGGCGAGCTTGGCGAGGCCCGCGAGCGCTACCGGCAACTGATCGAAAAGCCGTCCGAGCTCGAAGACATCCTGCATGCCGGTGCGGCCAACGCGCGCCGTATCGCCACGCCGTTCCTTCAGGAGCTCCGCGAGGCGGTTGGCCTGCGCTCGTTCCGCAGCGAGGTGCAGAGCACCACGAAGGCCAAGAAAAAGGGCGGCAAGAGCGCGCGCTTCGTCAGCTTTCGCGAGCAGGACGGCAGCTTCCGCTTCCGCTTTCTGGCCGCCGATGGCGAGCAGTTGCTGCTCTCACGCCCTTTCGCCGATCCCAAGGCGGTGGGCGTCGTGACCCAGCAGTTGGTAGGCCAGGGTGCCGACGCACTGGAACTTCGTGCCGACGAGGTCAATCAATTCACCCTGTGGCTGGACGGTGAATGCATCGCTGACAGCCCTGCCTATGACGACGTCGCCGACCGCGACGCTGCCATGCTGAGGCTGCACACGGCGGTGGCGACCCTGGCCAGCGCTTAATCCCGTCGCGATGAGCCCGGCTGGCGTGGGCTCGTCGTCGCACTATCGGCATCCCAATCCGCTAGCCAGGCCGAGGGCTCAGGTTGAACGATTTCAGCAAATTGCCAAGCACCGAGGGCGCCGCTAAAGTGGCGACCCCGTTTCACTACCCCGATCCCGCCATGACACCTCTTGAGCGTTACCAGGCTGACCTGAAGCGTCCCGATTTTTTCCACGACGCGGCCCAGGAAACTGCGGTGCGGCACTTGCAGCGTCTGTATGACGATCTGATCGCCGCCGATCGCAGCAAGGCGGGGCTGATCGGCAAGCTGTTCGGCAAGAAGCAGCAGGAACCGATCAAAGGGTTGTATTTCTGGGGCGGCGTTGGCCGCGGCAAGACTTACCTGGTCGATACTTTCTACGATGCGCTGCCGTTCAAGCAGAAGATGCGCACCCACTTCCACCGCTTCATGAAGCGCGTGCACGAAGAAATGAAGACCCTCAAGGGCGAGAAGAACCCGCTGACCATCATTGGCAGGCGTTTCGCCGACGAGGCACGGGTGATCTGCTTCGACGAGTTCTTCGTCTCCGATATCACCGACGCGATGATCCTCGCCACGCTGCTCGATGAGCTATTCAAGAACGGCGTCAGCCTGGTCGCGACCTCCAACATCGTGCCGGACGGCCTCTACAAGGACGGTCTGCAGCGGGCGCGCTTCCTGCCGGCCATCGCCCTGCTCAAGCAGCATACGGTCATCGTCAACGTCGACAGCGGCATCGATTACCGGCTGCGGGCGCTCGAGCAGGCCGAGCTCTATCATTGGCCGCTCGGCACCGAAGCCGAAGAGAGCCTAGAGAAGAGCTTCCGCAGCCTACTCACCGAAAACTGCGAGGCGCAGGAAAACGAAGCCCTGATGATCGAAAACCGGGCGATCAAGGCGCGCAAGGTCGCCAACGACGTCGCCTGGTTCGAGTTTCGCGAGCTATGCGACGGGCCCCGCAGCCAGAACGACTACATCGAGCTGGGCAAGATCTTCGAGGCGGTGCTGGTTTCGAACGTCGAGCAGATGGGCGTCGCCAAGGACGATATGGCGCGGCGCTTCATCAACCTGGTCGACGAGTTCTACGACCGCAACGTCAAGCTGATCCTGTCGGCCGAAGTCGAGCTGAAAGACCTCTATACCGGCGGGCGGCTGGAGTTCGAATTCCAGCGCACGCTGAGCCGTCTGCTGGAGATGCAGTCCCACGAGTTCCTTTCGCGCCCGCATAAGCCCTAAGAAAGCAGCTGGAAGCTTGAAGTAAAGGCGCTTGCAGTTTTAACGCTGCCCCGAACGCTTCCAGCTTCCAGCTTCCAGCTTCCAGCTTCCAGCTTCCAGCTTCCAGCTTCCAGCTTCCAGCTTCCAGCTTCCAGCTTTTAGCTGCTCTTGTGCCGATACTGCTGGCGGTACTGGTTGGGCGTCAGCTCGGTGTGCTGGCGGAACAGCCGGGCGAAGAAGCTCGCGTCGTCGTAGCCTACTTCATAGCTAACGGTCTTGATGCTCTTGCGCGTCGATGACAGCAATCCCTTGGCCGTCTCCACGCGCAGCCGCTGTAGGTAATGCAGCGGCTTATCGCCGGTGGCGGCCTGGAAACGGCGCATGAAATTGCGGATGCTCATGCCATGCTGGCGGGCCACGTCCTCGAAGCGGAATTTTTCGGCGAAGTGCGCTTCGAGCCATTCCTGGATCTGCAACACGCTGGTGTCCAGGTGCAGCTTCTGGCCACCGAAACCGATACGGCCGGGGCTGTAGCGGCGCTGCACCTCGAAAAGCACGTCGCGCGCCATGCCCTGGGCCACGTTCGGCCCGCAGAACCGCTCCACCAGGAACAGGTACAGATCGCTCGCCGACGTGGTACCTCCAGCGCAGTAGAGGTTGTCGCTGTCGCTCAGATGCTTGTCCGGGTTGAGCTGGACCTGGGGAAACCGGCGGGCGAACTCCTCGGCGAAACGCCAGTGGGTGGCGCCCTGCTTGCCATCGAGCAGACCCGCCTGGGCCATCCAGAACACCCCGGTGGCTTCGCCGCAGATGACGGCACCCGCCTGGTGGCGCTCGCTTAACCAGGGCGTCACGCCGGGATAGCGTCGGCAGAGCGCGTCGAAGTCACCCCAGAAGGCTGGCAGGATAATCACGTCGGCCTCGTCCAGCGCACTGTCCACGCCGATCTGCGTGCCGCTGAAGGTGGTCACCGACCCACCGTTCGGGCTTACCAGGCGGCTCTTGAGCGTCGGCGTCTCGAGGCCGAGCTGGAGGGCGTGGCGCAGGGCGGCCATGTGGAAGAAATCCTGGGCCTGGGTCAGGGTAGAGGCGAACACGCCATCGGTGGCGAGCACGCTGATGCGTTTGATGCAGATCGGGTCAGGCATTGAGGGTGTTTTCTAATTGTTGTGAGATGCCAAGGCGTATCGGCCTAGTTACGGCATGATCGTCTTGCTTTTTCCCGGCACTGTCCAGTTAGCCATAAGTCGCCTGCGATGAACCGGTCGGCCGCTTCTGCATCCAATCTCCCATCACCTTGGAGGAGTTCATGAGCGTTCCCGAACCTCGCTACGCCTCGCCCTTTGGCGACTGGGATGGCAGCACCGCCGCCGCCCGTGAACTGCAGAAGACCCTCGCGGCGCAGGTGCGCCTGGAAGACGATTTCGGGCTGCTGAAACTGATCGCCGGCGTCGACGTTGGCTTCGAAGAGGGCGGGGCCATCACCCGCGCCGCGGTCGTGCTGCTCGATGCCAGCACCCTCGAGCCGGTCGCCCAGAGCCTGGCGCGTATTCCCACCTCGATGCCTTACGTCCCTGGCCTGCTGTCGTTTCGCGAGCTGCCTGCGGTGCTGCAGGCGCTCGAGGCGCTACCGCAGGTGCCTGACATGATCTTCAGCGACGGCCAGGGCATCGCTCATCCGCGCCGGCTTGGCATCGCCGCTCATCTGGGCGTGGTGACCGGGCTGCCGACCATCGGCGTGGCGAAGAAGATCCTCACCGGCCGCCATGAAGAGCTGGCGCTCAACCGGGGCGCTCAGGTCGACCTGCTCGACAAGAGTGGCGACGTCATCGGCACGGTGCTGCGCAGCAAGGACAAGGTGCGCCCGCTGATCGTCTCGCCGGGCAACCGGGTCAGCCTCGCCAGCGCGCCGCGGCTGGTGATGGACTACGTGACGCGCTACCGGCTGCCGGAGCCGACCCGCCTCGCCGATCGCCTGGCATCCCGGCGTGATCGTCAGGCAGCGGACCAGCCGCAGCTGTTCTAGCTCCGGCGAAAACCGTGTGTTGAGCGGCTCGACGCTTTAAGCTGGGGGACCCTTCGACCAAGGAGCCTCCATGCAGCTGGATCCCGCGACCGGCTGGTGCCAGGGCATCAGTCACTGCCCTTCGCCCAATTTCAATGCGCGCCCCGCAGGTGAGGTGTCCCTGCTGGTGCTGCACAACATCAGCCTGCCGCCCGGGTGCTTCGGCACCGGCAACGCGCAGCGGCTTTTCCAGAACTGCCTGGACCCCGCCGAGCATCCTTTCTTTCAGGAAATCGCCGGCCTCAGGGTTTCGGCACACTTTCTCATCGAGCGCGACGGTGCGGTCACCCAGTTCGTCTCGACGCTCGATCGCGCCTGGCATGCCGGCGTCTCGTGCTTCTGCGAGCGGGAGAATTGCAACGATTTCTCCATTGGCATCGAGCTCGAAGGCACCGATGATCAGCCGTTCACCGAGGCCCAGTACGAGGCGCTGATCGCGTTGTGCCAGCTGCTGCAGCGGCACTATCCGGCGATCACCCCCGAGCGTGTCTGCGGCCACAGCGATATCGCGCCGCAGCGCAAGACCGATCCTGGCCCGTTCTTCGACTGGCGCCGTCTGGTTGCCGCCTCGATCTGTACCGAAACAAGGAGCGTGATGTGAGTTTTCTGGTTCTGCTACTGGTGCTCTTGGTTGAAAAGTTCTCGTCGCTGCGCCTGGCTGTACAGCGCGACGGCTGGTGGCTGTCCCTGCAGGCGCGCCTCCAGCAGTCGCTGGGCGACTCGCCCTGGTTGCTCCTGGCGCTGCTCGTGCTGTTGCCGGTGATTGCGCTGGCCCTCCTGCTGGCGGTGCTCGAGCCGCTGGCTTATGGCTTGCTGGTCCTGCCGGTGCACCTGCTGGTGGTGCTCTACAGCCTGGGACGAGGCGATGTGAAGCGGCAGCTCGGGCCGTTTCGCGACATGTGGCGGCGCGAAGACCGAGAGGGCGCCTTTCTGGCTGCCGAGCGGGACCTCGGGCTGACCGACGACAGCGAGCGCGGGTTGTTCGAAAGGGTCGAGCGGCACCTGCTCTGGCAAGGCTTCCAGAGCTTCTTCGCGGTGATCTTCTGGTACATGCTGCTCGGCCCGCTGGTGGCGCTCGGCTACCGGCTGCTGGCCTTGGTCGCCGAGCACGGCGCGAACCAGGGGCTGCGCGAGCGGGCCTCACAGGTGCGCCACGCGCTGGACTGGCTGCCGGTGCGGGCGTTGACGGCGAGCTTCGCGCTGGTGGGCAACTTCGTGGCGGTCAACCGGGTCTTGCTGCCCGAATTACTGCACTGGGACTTGCCTGCCGGTCGCCTGCTCGGCCAGGCAGGGCCGGCGGCGGCAGATCTCGACGAGCGCTTCATCGGCGAGCCTGGCGTGGCTCGCCTGGATGCGCTCTGGGCCCTGCTGATCCGTGCTGGGGCGCTCTGGTATGCGGTCTTCGCCGTAGTCACGCTGCTCGCCTGAGCAGCGCCGCGTTCCGCTGCCATTCCCCGTGGGCCCTGCTCATTCTCAGCAGCGCCCATCCTTCCCGCTTATGGCGGCACATCGCCATTGCTTAAGTTGGCTACTGCCCCGCCGATATCCCGTATAACGATCTCAACTCTGACGAGCTCCGCAGCCAGCCGGCTGCGCCCCAATAACAATACGGGAGACGTCTTTTGAAGCGCCTGCTCAATCCTGCAGTGGCGATGATGAATCGCCTGAGTTTCGGCATGAAGTTCAGCCTGATTAGCGCGCTGTTCTTCGTTCCCATGCTGCTCACCAATTACTTCCTGGTGAAGGAATCCTACCGCGAGTTCGTCGCGACGCAGGTCGAGCTGCAGAGCCTAGAGCCGCTCGCTGCGGGTTTGTCGCTGCGCCGCGACCTGGAAGACTGGAGGGACCTGGCGCGGATCGAGGTGATCATTGGTCAGGCCGGCAACTCCCAGGCCCTGAGCACGCGCATGGGGCGAGCGCAGGAGGCGGTGACGCAGCGGCTCGGCGCACTGGTACCGGTTGGCGAGGAGGCCGACCAGATTGCCGAGTTCACCTTGCGCCGCGACGCGCTGGCCGCAGCGTTCGAGGCGGCGCGCAACGAAGCATCGCTGCAGTCCAAGGTAGCGATGGCTGAGCAGGTACTCGGTCATGCCCAGGTGCTGATCAGGCTGATCGCCAATCAGTCGGGCCTGAGTGTCGACACCCAGAGCGACGTGCGCCAGATCAGCGAACTGCTCACCACTGCAACCCCTGCCGTCACAGGGCTGCTGGCCGAGGCCCGGGCAGTCGGTGCCTACACGTTCGGCCAGGGGTTCCTCAATTCCGACGCGAGCAACGCGCTGGACAACCTGGTGCTGGAGCTGGAAAAGACCCAGGCTCAATATGGCGCCCAATTGCAGGACGCGCTGGCGCGCGTCGGCACCGACCGCGAACGGTTGCAGGCCCAGGCCGAGGCCAGCCGCGATTCGCTGCGGGTCGGCAGCGAGCTGATCCAGGACGAAGTGATCATGGCCGACGCATTGGACCAGCCGTGGGAGCAGTTCTACGACCGGCTCACCGCCGAGATGGCCAAGACCTACGCGTTCAACGATACCTCGCTGGCGTTTCTCCATCAGCGTCTGGGCGAGCGGCTGCAGGGCAAGCAGTTGGAGATGACCCTGCTGTTGGCGGCGCTGGCGCTGGTGTTCGTGCTGGTGGTCTACCTCTACAGCGCCTTCTACGTGTCCACCCGTGCGTCTCTGTCGGCGCTCGGGCGTGTGCTCGATCAGGTGGCCGCAGGCGACATGACGGCTCGTTTCAAGGTGCAGAGCCGCGACGAGATGGGCGAGCTGGGGCAAGTATTCAACGCCTCGATCACCCGCATTCGCGAACTGATCGAACGGGTCGGGCAGACGGTGGGCGAGGTCAACCGGCAGGCCGGCGCGGTCGAGGGCATCGCCGCCGACAGCAGCCATGCGGTGACCGAGCAGCGCGGCCAGATCGACCAGGTCGCCACCGCGATGAACCAGATGTCGGCTACCGCCCAGGAAGTGGCGAGTAGCGCATCCGCGGCGGTCGACGGTGCCCAGGCGGTGAACCGAGAAACCCAGAGCGGGCGAGGCCTGGTGGACGCGCAGGTCGACAGCATCCAGCGTCTGGCCGGGGAAATCGAACAATCGGTGAGCGTGATCAACCAGCTGGTCACCGATAGCACGGCGATCAGCCAGGTGCTGGATGTGATCAAGGCCATCGCCGAACAGACCAACCTGCTGGCACTCAACGCGGCGATCGAGGCAGCACGCGCCGGCGAGCAGGGTCGAGGCTTCGCGGTGGTCGCCGACGAGGTACGTAACCTGGCGCGACGCACCCAGCAGTCTACCGCCGAGATCGAGCAGATGATCGCCCGGCTCCAGTCGGGCGTCGGCGCGGCGGTCAAGACCATGCACGCCAGCCATCGCATGGCCGATGACACGGTCAGCCAGTCGGCACAGGTTCAGCAGGCCCTGCAGAACATCCTCACGGCGGTGGGCATGATCGTCGACCAGAACCAGCAGATCGCCGCCGCTGCCGAAGAACAGACCGCCGTGGCCCATGACATCGATCAGAACATCGTCGCCATCAGCCAGGCCGGACAGCGCACCGCGCAAGGAGCGGGGCAGGCCGAGCAGGCGAGCCGCGAGCTCACCGCTCAGGTGGCTCAGCTGCAGCAGTTGATCGGTGCGTTCAGGGTTTGAGCGTCGGCAAGGACGAACTGCGTGACAATCGCAGGCGTATGCGTGGTTGATTTGGCGATGTGTCCCGCTGGACTGACGTGTAGCAAACAAGCCCTGTTCATTGCTCCGGGAATAACCGTTATTCCCGCCAGCCGCCTACCTGATCACCGGCGGATACCGAAAGATGGCGACCACGATGAACACCGCGTTCGTCGACCCACTTCGGAGTATCCGCCGTGTCGCTGCAAGACAAACTCGATGCCTTCAAGGCCGAATTCAAGGCTGGCAAGCCACCGTTTAACGCCCCTGCGCATATCCATCCCATCATGGAGCGCGCCACCGCGGAGCTGATCGCCAGCGGCCAGGCCGCCCGTGCCGTGAAGGCAGGGGAGCGCGCGCCAACCTTCGAACTGGTCGACCAGAATGGTCAACCGGTGTCCTCCGCCGAGCTGCTCGCCCAGGGGCCTCTGGTAATCAGCTTCTACCGGGGCGTTTGGTGCCCATATTGCAACCTCGAGCTGCAGGCGCTCAACGAGATACTTCCGCGCTTGCGCGAGCTGGGCGCAAACATGGTGGCGATCTCACCGCAGACACCAGTGAACAGCCGCAAATCGGTGCGCACCCACGAGTTGGGCTTTCCCGTGCTCAGCGACCTGAGCGGAGCGGTGGGCGCCTCGTTCGGCCTGAGCTTCGCGCTGCCCGATTACCTGGTCGAGCTGTACAAGGCGCTGAAGAACGACTTGCCGACCTTCAACGATGACCCGAGCTGGACGTTGCCGATGCCGGCGCGCTACGTGGTCGCTCAGGATGGCACCGTGCTGTATTCCGAAGTGAACCCGGATTACACCCACCGCCCCGATCCGTCGGAGCTGTTCCCCGTGCTGGAAAAGGCCCGCCGCGGCTGACCTGTCGCGCCGCGCCCGCTTGGCGCGGCCATCCCCTTTGTCTGGAGTTCGTCATGACGACACGTACCTTTCTCATCACCGGTGCCACCAAGGGCATCGGCCTTGCCCTGTCGGAACGGTTATCCCGCGCCGGTCATCGAGTGGTCGGTATTGCCCGAGAGCACGCGGCTTTCCCCGGCGAACTGGTCTGCCTGGACCTGGCCGACCGAGCCGCCACCGATGCCGCGCTACGCGAACTGACGGCGCGGCATGCGTTCGACGGCGTGGTGAACAACGTCGGTCTGGTCAGGCCGCAACCGCTCGGCGAGGTCGATCTCGACGCGCTCGACAGCGTCCTGGCGCTCAACCTGCACCCGGCTCTGCAGACCGTCCAGGCGCTGTTGCCGGGCATGCGTGAACGCCGCTGGGGGCGGGTGGTTAATCTTTCCAGCTTGACCATTCTCGGCATGACCCAGCGCACCGCCTACGCGGCGGCCAAGGCCGCGCTTGTGAGCTTTGCCCGCAGTTGGGCGCTGGAGCTGGCCGGCACCGGCATCACGGTCAACGCGGTGGCGCCCGGCCCGACCGAGACCGAGCTGTTCCGTGCAGGCAACCCAAAAGGCAGTGACGGGGAGAAGCGGTACCTCGCGGCAGTGCCCCTGGGACGTTTCGGCAAGCCGGAGGAGATCGCAGCGACCATCGCCTTCCTGTTGTCGGAGGAGGCCGGCTTCATGACCGGTCAGACGCTGTATGTCGACGGCGGGGCGTCGATCGGCAAGGCGGCGTTCTGACGCGGCGAGGATCAGGCGGGCAGGGACGTGCCGGTCTGCGCTGCCATGGTTTCTTCGACGAATTCGATGAACGCCTGCGCCCGAGAGGTGACGCGCCGGCCGGCCGGGAACACCGCCCACAGGTCCACCGGCGGCAGCGCCCAGTCGTTCAGCACGGCCTGGACGGTGCCGTCCGCCAGTTCGGGGGAGAACATCCAGTGCGAGGCCACCGCCAGCCCGATGTCGCTCAGCACCGCAGTGCGTATCCCCTCGGCGGCGCTCACCCGCAGCCGGCCGGAGACGCTCACCGCAACCTCGCGGCCCTGCTGGCTGAACGCCCAGGCCTCGCCGCCGCCACGCTGGGAATAGACGATTGCCCGATGACCGCTGAGGTCTGCCGGGGTGCGCGGGATGCCCTCCGCGGCGAAGTAGGCGGGGGTGCCGACGACTCGGCGTTGACACTGCGCGAGCCGCCGAGCGGTCATCGCGGAGTCGTCCAGCGTACCCATACGCAACGCCACGTCCATGCCTTCGCCAAGCAGGTCGATGACGCGGTCGTCCAGGGTCACGTCGACCTCCAGCTCCGGGTAGCGGTCCATGAACCCCTTGAGCGCCGGCAGGATGTGCAGCCGGGCGAAGGTAGTCGCCGCACTGACCCGCAGCACGCCGGACAAACCGCTGGCGGAAATGCGCGCTGCTTGCTCGGCTTCGTCGGCGGCTTCGATCGCACGGCGCGCATGCTCGTAAAATCGTTGGCCCGCGTCCGTTGCTGTCAGCCCGCGCGTGGAGCGCATCAGCAGCGGCGTGCCGAGCCGTGTCTCCAGTTGTGCGATGGCTTTGGACACGGCCGGCTGGCCGAGCTTGAGCCGTCGCGCCGCGGCCGAGAAGGAGCCGGCCTCCATCACGCTGACGAAGGTTTCCATGGCAGTCATGCGATCCATAGCGATGGGTCCTTGGCTCGAGCGGGGCGGTGACGGGCGAAGCGCAAGTGTAGGGAAGGAGTGGGCGATTGGGATAGGCGGGGTTGTGGCCTCATCGGGGCTGGCCGGCAGCGCCCGGGCGACTCTCGGGCCGCTCGCACTCACCCCCAGCCGAACAGCTCGCAGGTGTTCCGGTAGCTGGCCTCGGCCAGTTCTTCGGAGCCGATGCCACGTAGCTCGGCCAGTTCGCGGCAGATGTCTGGGAGGAACTCCGGGCTGTTGCGCTGGCCCGCATGGCTGAAGGGCGTGATGTCCGGGGCGTCGGTTTCCAGCACGATGCTTTCGAGCGGCAGTTGCTTGAGTACCCGATGCATGCGGTGAGCCTGAGGCCAGGTGCCGGCACCGCCGAGTCCCAGCTTGTAGCCCAGGCGGATGTATTCGCGCGCTTCTTCCCAACTGCCGCTGAAGGCGTGGGCGATGCCGGCGCGCTTGAGCTTGCGCTGCTTGAGCGCGGCGATCATCGGCGCGTGGGCGCGGCGCACATGCAGCAGCACCGGCAGCTCGAACTCATCGGCCAGGTTCAGTTGCGCTTCGAGCAGCTGTTGCTGACGCTCCTTGTCCGGATCCTCGATGTAATAGTCCAGTCCGATCTCGCCGATGGCGCATAGCTTGTCTTCGCCACACAGGCGTCCCAGCCAGTGCCTCAGCTCGTCCAGGTGCTCGGGGCGATGGTCGGCAAGAAACACCGGGTGCAGGCCGAGCGCTGCGTGCACCCCCGGCTCATCGAGTGCCAGTTGCCAGACCCGCTGCCAGTTGGCCTGGTGCACACCGAGTACGATCAACCGCTCGACGCCGGCCGCCTGGCAGCGGGCGATGACCTCGTGGCGGTCGTCGTCGAAATGCTCGAAGTCGATGTGGGTATGGGTGTCGATCAGGGGCACGCGGGTCTCCGGTGGACGGCTGGAGCTTACGCCCGGTCGTTCATTCGGGCTCGATTTGGATATTGCTGACGCCCAGTTCGTCCATCCGGCTGCGTTCGCTCCGCTGCTCCGGGCTTTCCCAGGGGGCGTCCACCGCAGCCCGAGGTTCGCGGACATGGTGCAGGAGAATCTCCAGTTCAGCTTGCTCGATGCTCGGCTCCTCGAACGAGCTCATGCTCAGCGAGGCGGGGTTGCCATTGATCAGGTAGTGGATGCGGTAGCGCTTGAAGTCGGTCATCGCGATTCTCGGTCGGGCGGTTCTGCACTATCGGACCACTAAAAGCCGTTCAGTCTCCCTTCGATGCCCGCTGTTCTTCGTCGAGCAATCGCGCCTTGCGCTCCACCCCCCAGCGATAACCGGTCAAGGCGCCGTTGGCTCCGACCACGCGGTGGCAGGGCACCAGCAGCCCCACCGGATTGCTGGCGCAGGCGCGGGCCACGGCGCGCGCGTGGCTGCCCAGTTCGGTGGCCAGCTCGCCGTAACGGCGCGTCTGGCCTGCCGGGATCTCCTGCAGCGCCTGCCAGACGCGCTGCTGAAAGGCGCTGCCGCGCAGATCCAGCGGCAGGCGGGCCGCGCGGGCGGGTTCGTCCAGCTGCTCGACGATGCGTTGTAGCCAGTCGCCCAGGCCCGCCTGATCCGGCTCCAGCTGCGCCGCGGCGAAGCGTTCGCGCAGTTCGGCTTCGAGTGCTGCCTGATCGTCGCCGAACAGCAGCGCGCAGATGCCTTGCGTACTCGCGGCCACCAGCAAAAGCCCGAGGGGGCAGGGCGCTACCGCGTAGCTCAGGGTTTCGCCAGCGCCACGGGCGCGGCGCTGGCGCGGGGTCAGGCTGGCCGGGGCACGGTAAAGGGCGCGGCTGTCGGCGTAGCCACAGTCCAGGGCGGCGGCCAGGACGGTTTCGGCTCCCGGCAGCTGGGCCTCGAGGCGCTGACGCCGCCGGGCAGCCGCCCAGGCGCCAGGGGATAGTCCGGTCCGGTCCTTGAAGGCGCGGCTCAGGTGGGAGGTGGACAGGCCGATGCGAGCGGCCAGCAATTTGAGCGTCATGTGCTCGTCCGCTTCGAGCAGCCGGCAGGCGGCCGCCACCAGCTCGTCGAGCTGCGCCGAGGGGCTGAGGCCGGTCGGCGAGCAGCGCAGGCAGGGGCGATAGCCCGCCGCGACGGCTTCGTCGGGGCTGGCATAGAAGGTCACGCCCTCGCGTCTGGGCCGGCGCGCCGGGCAGCTGGGGCGGCAGAAGATACCGGTCGAATGCACGGCGAAGACGAAGCGATCGTCGAAGCGTTCGTCGCGTTCGCACAGGGCTTGCCAGCAGCGGTCGAGGTCGAGCATGGGCGGCTCCGTCGGGTGATGGGACCATTGTCGGCCCGGTCGCTCGCGACTGCCACCGTCAGATGCGCTTTCAAACTCGTTGCCCGGCGTGGAAGCCTGTCGGCGATTGCCGTAACCTGAGAGCCACGCCTCGAACGAAAGGACCCGCAAGCCGCTGATGAAAACGCCCAAACGACTCGAACCATTGCTCGAGGATGGACTGATCGATGAAGTGCTGCGTCCGCTGATGAGTGGCAAGGAGGCAGCGGTGTATGTGGTGCGCTGCGGTGACGAACTGCGCTGCGCCAAGGTGTACAAGGAAGCCAACAACCGCAGCTTCCGACAGGCCGTGAAGTACCAGGAAGGCCGCAAGGTAAGGGGCAGTCGCGACGCCCGCGCGATGGCCAAGGGTACCAAGCACGGCCGCAAGGAGCGCGAGGAGAACTGGCAGAATGCCGAAGTGGCGGCGCTGTTCCGCCTGGCCGATGTTGGTGTGCGGGTCCCCAAACCCTACGATTTTCTCGACGGCGTGCTGCTGATGGAGATGATCGCGGGCGAAGACGGCGATGCAGCCCCGCGCCTGAACGATGTGGATCTGCATCCGGACGATGCCCGTGAGTTCCATGCCTTCATGATCGGCGAGGTGGTGAAGATGCTCTGCGCCGGCCTGGTGCATGGTGACCTGTCCGAATTCAATGTGCTGCTCGATGCCGAAGGGCCGGTGATCATCGACCTACCGCAAGCCGTGGATGCCGCCGGCAACAACCATGCGTTCGAGATGCTCGAGCGTGACGTTGGCAACATGTCCGCCTACTTCGGCCAGTTCGCGCCGGAGCTGCGCTACACCCGCTACGCCAAGGAAATGTGGGCCTTGTACGAGGAGGGCAAGCTGACGCCAGAAACCGAGCTGACCGGTGAGTTCGCCGAGCCCGAGGACGCCGCCGACCTTGACGCGGTGATGCGCGAGATCAAGGCGACGCTGGCCGAGCAGGCCCGCCGCGAGGCCTTGCGCAACGCCGAAGACGCGCCGAACGACGAACCGCCCACCCCACCGTGGATGCGTAACTGAACCAGGCAAGGCGCTGCGCCCTTTAGGTCGACGGGCGCGGCATTGCCGCCCTGTCACTGGCGCAACAGAGGGTTCGCCGTGCAGGTTGCGGTGTCCGCCTCTTCCTCTGTCAGGACGCGCGAACCCGCCGGTCCATCCCACCCCAATTCCAGCCTCCAGCCTCCAGCCTCCAGCTTCCAGCTTCCAGCTTCCAGCGTCTTACGGCTCCGACTGGACCTGCCAGCCGCCGCCGAGGGCGACGAACAGGGCGACCTGCGCGGTAGCCAGGGCGGTGCGGCCTTCGAGGGCGCGCTGCCTGGCCTGCAGGGCGCCACGCTGAGCGTCGAGCACTTCGCTGAGGTTGGCTTCGCCGAGGCGGTAGCTGCGCTGCGCCAGATCATAGGCGCGCTCACGGTGGCGCAAGGTGGTGTCCAGCGCGCGATACCGGCGTTGCTGGCCATCGATGCGGACCAGGCCGCGCTCGACTTCCTCCAGGGCATTGGCGACCGTCTGTTCGAAGGTCATGTACGCCGTGTCGCGTTCGGCATCGGCCAGGTCGATGGCGGCGCCGCGATTGGCGAAATCGAGAAATGGCAGGCCAAAGGTCGCGCCGAGGCGGGCGAAGTTCGACGCGCTGCCGATCTCGTTGTTCAGGTACGTGCCTGAGCGTCCCACCGCGGCCTGCAGGGCGATGCGCGGAAAAAGGTCGCGGCGGGACGCCAGGGCCTGCAGATCGGAACTTTCCAGGCGCGCGGCCTCGGCGATCAGGTCCGGACGGCGACGCAACAGGTCGATGGGCTGGCCCGGCGCGATGGACAGGTTTGCCAGCGGCACGGGCGAATGGGCTGCGTAGTCCCGCGCCATGCTACCCGGCGGCAGCGCCAGCAGTGTGTCGAGGGCCAGCCGGGCTTCGGCGAGGTTGATGTCCAGTTCGCCCAGGTCCGCTTCCAGCGAGGCCCGCTCGGCCGAAGTCGCCTCCACGTCCAGGCGCGTGACGTCACCCGCCTCGAACAGCAGGGCAGAAATGCGCTCCAGGTCCCGGGCCACGTCAATGCCTTCTTCGAGCAGAGCACGTTGCGCCTCCAATGCACGCAGCTGGATGTAACCCTGCGCTGCGTTGGAGGCCACCGCCAGGCGGGCGGCGATGGCCTGGGCCTGGGCCGAGCGAACCTGATGCCGGGCGCTGTCGGCGCGTGCGCGGGTGGCGCCGAACAGGTCCAGCTCCCAGGTCGCCTGCAGTGCCAGTTCCCAGCTGTCCAGGCGCAGGTTGTCATCGAGCCCCAGACCGGCCAGCGGGCTATCCGGGGGGATGTCCTGATCGTTTTCTATCCACTGGCGGCTGGCTGAGCCGGGTAGATCCAGGCTCGGAAAAAGCCCGGCGCGCGACTGGCGCAACTGCGCCCTGGCGCTGTTGACGCGCAACATCGCCAGCTGCACATCGCGGTTGCGCTCCATGGCCGTCTGGACCAGACGGGTCAGCTCCGGGTCGCCGAAATGCCGCCACCAGTCGGCCAGGGCCTGCTCGTCGGCCGGTTGCGTCGAGGCGGCGCCGAACCAGCTTTCGGGCAGCACGGTCGGCGGCTGCTCGGGCACGCTGGAGCAGGCGGCCAGGCCAAGCGTCAGCGCCAGCATTGCGGGCTTGAAGGGCGATAGCCGGATCATTGCACCTCCTCCTGCTTGACGCCCATCAGCAGCAGATAAAAGCAGGGCACGGCGAGCAGCGTGAGCAGGGTCGCGAAGCTCAGGCCGCCCATGATGGTCACGGCCATGTTGGCGAAGAAGGGGTCGAACAGCAGCGGCACCATGCCCAGCACGGTGGTGCCGGCCGCCATGGCCACCGGCCGCAGGCGCGACGCCGAGGCTTCGATGATTGCCGTCAGGCGCGGCACCTGTTCCTCGATCTGACGATCGATCTCATCGACCAGCACCACGGCGTTCTTGATCAGCATGCCGGTCAGGCTGAGCAGGCCGAGCAGGGCCATGAAGCCGAACGCCTGCCCGGTCGCCAGGAGCGCGACAGTCACCCCGCAGATGGCCATCGGCACCACCATCCAGATCATCAGCGGCTGGCGGACCTTGGCAAACAGCAGCACGGTGACCAGCACCATCGCCAGGAAAGGCAGCGCCAGGGTGCTGGCCAACGCTTCCTGAGCATCGGCCGACTGCTCGTAATCGCCACCCCATTTCAAGCTGTAGTTGGTGGGTAGTTCGATGCCTTCGATCAACGGACGGATGCGGGCCAGGGCATCGTTGGTGTTCTCCCCGTCCAGCGGTTCGGCACGGATGGCGATGGTTCTCACCCGGTCGTAGCGGCGGATCATGGTGTCTTCGCTGACCACGTCTACCCCGTCGGCGACTTGCGCCAGCGGCACGTAGTCGGTGATCGCCGGGCTCCAGATCAGCCGCTGCAGCAAGTCATCGGGGCCGGCGCGGTCCTGTTCGGTGGCGCGCAGCAGGATTGGAATCAGTTCGTCCTTCTCGCGAAAGAGGCTGACCTGGCTACCCTCGGTCGCGACGGCCAGCGAGCGCGCCACCGCTTGCCGGGTGAGTCCGGCGTCGGCCAGCCGCTCCAGCGCCAGTCGTGGTTGCAGGGTCAGCACCGGCGGGCGCCAATCGTCGCGGATGTTCAACACCTGACCTTCGTCCTGTAGGCGCCGCTGGCCCTTGGCCGACAGTTCGCGCAGCACCTCGATGTCCGGGCCGCTGATGCGGGCCTCGAGCTTGGACTCGGCGTTGGGGCCGAACATGAAGCGTGCCGCGGCCACATCGCTGCCCGGATAGCGCCCGGGCAGCGTCTGGTTGATCTCGCGTACCAGGCCGTCGATCACCTCGGCGTCATCGGTGCGTACCAGAAAATGCATCAGCGACGGGTTCGGCTGTTCCGGCGCATAGGTGAGCATGAAGCGCGAAGCGCCGGAGCCGATGTAGGTTGAAACGTCGGTTACCCCGTCGAGTCCGGACAGGTAATTCTCCAGGTCCTGCGCGGTGCGGCTGGTGTCGTGGATGTGGGTGCCCTGTGGCAGGAACAGGTTGACGTAGAACAGCGGCGTGCTCGACGGCGGGAAGAAGCTCTGTGGGACTCGGGTGAAGCCGAACATGCAGGCGACGGTGAGGATCACCAGGGCGCTGATGGTCAGGCCTGGATGGCGCAGCACGCCGCGTGCCGTGGCGCGGAAGCGGTCGTAGATCGGGCCGCTATAGAGGGACTGGTCGTCGCCCATGTCCTGCTCGGGCTCCTTGCGCTTGCGTTCGAGCAGGTAGTAGCCGAACAGCGGCACGATCAGCAGGGCGAGAATCCAGCTCAGCAGCAGCGACACGGCAATGACGAAGAACAGCGAGAAGAGGAATTCGCCCGTGGTGTCCTGCGACAGGCCGATGCCGGCAAAGGCAAGGATGCCGATCACGGTCGATCCGAGCAGCGGCCACTGGGTCTGGCTCAGCACTTTCTGCGAGGCCTTGAGGATGGACATGCCGCGGCGCTGCTGGATCAGCATGCCATCGCAGACCACCACCGCATTGTCCACCAGCATGCCCATGGCAATGATCAGCGCGCCGAGGGAGATGCGTTCGAGTTCGATGCCGCTCAGCCACATCACCATGAGCGTGCCGAGCACGGTAAGGAACAGCACCGAGCCGATGATCACACCGGCGCGCACCCCCATGGCCAGGCAGAGCACGCCCACCACGATGGCGACGGAGAGGAACACGTTGAGCGCGAAGCTGTTCACCGACTCGTCGACGATCTGGTGCTGCTGGTACAGCGGATGGAGCTCGGCGCCCAGCGGCATGCGGTGTTCCAGCGAGGCGAGGGTGGCCTCCACGGTACGGCCGACGTCGACGATGTTGCTGCCGGAGATGCCACTGACGCCGAGGGTCAGCGCGGGTTGGCCGTTGTGGCGAATGATCTGCACCGGGCGTTCGGCATAGTCGCGGCGGATCTGGGCGATGTCGCCCAGGTCCACGCTCTGCGCGCCCTGGCCGACCGGTAGCGCGCGCAGGGTTTCGAGCGAGTCGAAGGAGCCGGTCGGGCGGATGCGCACGAACAGCTCGCCGGCATGCACGCCGCCGGCCTCGACCACCGCGTCGGCGTCTGCCAGCGCCGCGCTGATTTCATCCGGCGACAGGCGCAAGGCGGCCAGGCGCGCCTGATCCACCTCGACCAGGATCCGCTCCTCCTGAACCCCGGCGATGTCGACCTTGGCCACGCCCTCGGCGGCCAGCAGGCCGCGGCGCAGCTCCTTGGCCGTCTCGTGCAACTCCTTGAGGGTGAGGCCGTCGCCGGTCAGCGCATAGTAGATGCCGTAGACGTCACCGAAGTCGTCATTGACCACCGGCACCTGCGCATCCGGTGGAAGGTCGCCCTGGGCGTCGCTGATCTTGTTGCGCAGTTCGTCCCATACCTGGGGCAACGCGTCGCCGGCGATGCTGTCGAGGATCTCGACACGGATTTCCGCCTGACCGACCATCGAACGCGAGCGGATCTCCTTGATCTGCGACATCTGCTGGATGGCGCTCTCCAGCGGTTCGGTCACTTCCTGTTCCACCTCCAGCGCCGTCGCGCCGGGGTATTGCACGTTGATGATCGCTTCCTTGATGGTGAACTCAGGGTCTTCGAGGCGGCCGATCTCGAAGAAGGCGACAATCCCGCCGAACAGGCAGATCAGCACCAGCACCCAGGTATTGACCGGCTTGCCGATGGCATAGCGTGCGAAATCCATCGGCTCAGTTCCGCTGTTTGGCTTGGATGGGCTGGCCTTCGGACAGCTTGCTGCCGCCGGCAACGACGATCTGCGCATCGGCGCCGAGATCGGTACGGATCACGACCTGCTCACGTTCGACGCCAAGCACCTCGACGGCGCCGCGCTGCGCCTGGCCGTCGACGGCGAGCCAGACGAAATGGCTGCCGTCCGACGCGGTCTGCAATGCCGAGACCGGCATTCGATAGTGGCCCTGGCCCTGCTGGCTGGGCGCTGCGGGGCGCTGCAGGCTGACACGCAAGGCCATGCCGGGCAGCAGGTTGTAGTCGGCGGGCGGTTCGCCCTGAAGGATCAGACGATAGGTACGCGAGCCTTCGCGTGGCTGGGTGCTGTGCTCCTTGTAGCGCAGCGGCAGGGTCACGTCCTCGGCGATCACCAGCTGGCCTTCGGCCTGCAGTTGTGGACCCAGCGGAATGCTCAGGGCTGCGTTCTCGGAGAGGTCGACGCCGACTTCCACGTGCTGGTTGTCCTGCATGCGCAGGACAGGCGTGCCGCTGCCGACCACCATGTCCGGTTCGGCCATGCGCTGCGCGACCACGCCGTCGAAAGGCGCCGTCAGGGTGGTGTAGCCGATGTTGCGCTGGGCGGCGTCACGCGCCACGGCCGCGGCCACCAGCTCGGCTTCCAGCGGCTCGATGGCCGCCGGCGCAAGGATGCCCTCAGCCAACAGCAGGCGCCTGCGTGCCAGGTCCGCCTGGAGCTGGCGATGGCGGGCACTGGCTTCACGCAGTTGGAGTTCGTAGTCGGTGCGATCCAGTTGGGCCAGCGGCTGGCCCCGTGTTACCCGCGCGCCTTCGTCGACCAGGATGCGTTCGATCCGTCCGGACACCTGGAACGACAACTCGGTGGTGGTGACGCTTTCGACCTCCCCGGCGAAACGCAGCGCCTCGGGCTCCGGCTCGGCCGGCTTGAGCGTCTCGACGAAGGCGACCCGCGGCGGCGGTGGTTGCGGTTCTTCTTCCGCGCAGCCGGACAGCACCAGCAGAGTCAGGGTCATCAGCAGAGTGACGGGGCGAAGGTTTCGCATGGATCGGCGCGTGGAGAAGGGCAGCATCCGGGCTCCTGCTCGGGTATCGACGTGGCGGCGTATCGGCGCTTTGAGGGTAGCAAAGTAGACGCCTGCGTCTGGTTTTGGTTCGTAACCAGAAGGCATACGTGCGGCAGTTGGCAGCAGTACCCAAGGTGTGAAGCGCTTGACCCGGTTTAGTTCTATGGGATCCTTGCCAGCCTGGAGTCGCCATTTAACGAGGAAGCGCGCAATGCAAGGTCAAACCCCGGTCATCGAGTACCTCAAAGAGCTGCTGCGAGGCGAGCTGGCCGCGCGCGACCAGTATTTTCTGCATTCGCGGATGTATGCCGACTGGGGCTACACCAAACTCTACGAGCGGATCAATCACGAAATGGAGGAGGAGACCCAGCACGCCGATGTGCTGCTGCAGCGCATCCTCTTTCTCGAAGGCACGCCGGACATGACGCCCGAAGCCATCCATCCTGGGCAGACGGTACCGGAGATGCTGCGCAGCGACCTGGCGCTGGAATACAAGGTGCGCGAGGCGCTGGCCAAGGGCATCGCGTTGGCCGAGGCGCATGGCGACTACCCGACCCGTGACCTGCTGGCCGTGCAATTGCACGACACCGAAGAAGATCATGCCTACTGGCTCGAACAGCAGCTGGGGCTGATCGACCGCATCGGGTTGCAGAACTATCTGCAGGCGCAGGTGTAGGAAAAGCAGCCGGAAGCCGGAAGCTTCAGGCTCGACAACATCCCCCTGACTCCAGATCCTTCAGGATCGGGCAGTCCGGCCGGCCGTCGCCGTGGCAGTGATCGACCAGCTCCTGCAAGGTGTCGCGCAGCCCTGCCAGCTCGGCGATGCGCCGGTTCAAGTCGTCGATGTGTGCACCGGCCAGCGCCTTGACGTCGGCACTGGCGCGCTGGCGGTCCTGCCAGAGGGTCAGCAGCCGGCTCACTTCTTCCAGTGAAAATCCCAGATCACGCGAGCGCTTGATGAAGGCCAGACGGTGCAGGTCATCGTCGCTGTAGCGCCGGTAGCCGTTGGCGTTTCGCCCGGCGGGCGAGATCAGTCCGATGGACTCGTAGTAGCGGATCATCTTGGCCGAGAGGCCGCTGCGGCTGGCTGCCTGACCGATGTTCATACGCGTGCCTCCTGTGCCGGCGCATCTGACGCGGCGCTTGCCATTGCCGGCTTCCAACGTTTGAGCAGTAGCGCGTTGCTCACCACGCTGACGCTCGAGAGCGCCATGGCGGCGCCCGCCACGACCGGGTTGAGAAAGCCGAAGGCGGCCAGCGGAATGCCCACCAGGTTGTAGATGAACGCCCAGAACAGGTTCTGCCGGATCTTGCGGTAGGTGCGCCGGCTGATCTCCAGCGCCGCGGGGACCAGCCGCGGGTCGCCGCGCATCAGGGTGATACCGGCCGCGTGCATGGCCACGTCGGTGCCGCCGCCCATGGCGATGCCGACATCCGCCGCGGCCAGTGCCGGCGCGTCGTTAATGCCGTCGCCGACCATTGCGACCACCGCACCGCCGTTTTTCAACTCGGCGACCGTGGCGGCCTTGTCCGCCGGCAATACCTCGGCATGCACGTCGTCGATACCCAGCGCCCGGGCGACCGCTCGGGCGCTGCCCTGGTTGTCGCCGGTGATCAGGTGGCTGTCGATGCCACGTTCACGCAACGCCACCAGCGCGCCGGCGGCGCCTTCCTTGATGCCATCGCCGAACGCGAACAGGCCGAGAACGCGCCGCTGTGGAGCCGTCTCGATCAGCCAGGAGAGCGTGCGGCCTTCGGCTTCCCAGGCCTGCGCCCGTTCAGCGAGCTCGCCTGGCTGCAGGCCGTTGTCCTCGAGCAGGCGACGGTTGCCCAGGGCCAGCGCGCGACCATCCAGGCGACCCTCGATACCGCGGCCGGTCAGCGAGCGGCTGTCGGCGACCTCATCGAGCGTCAGGTTCATTTCTTCGCAGCGCCCGAGCACCGCGCGGGCCAGCGGGTGTTCGCTGCCGCGCTGCAGGGCGCCCGCCTGGCGCAGCAGCGCCGCTTCGTCGCCCCCGACGGCATGCAGATGGACAATGCGCGGTTCGCCGGAGGTCAGGGTGCCGGTCTTGTCGAAGGCCACGGCGCTGACGCGGTGGGCGATCTCCAGCGCTTCGGCGTCCTTGATCAGGATGCCGTGGCGTGCCGCCACGCCGGTGCCGGCCATGATCGCCGCCGGCGTAGCGAGGCCCAGGGCGCAGGGGCAGGCGATCACCAGCACGGCCACCGCGTTGATCAGCGCGACCTCGGCCGATGCGCCCGCCAGCAGCCAGCCGGCCAGCGTCAGCAGCGCCACGGCCAGCACCGCCGGCACGAACACCTGACTGACCCGGTCGACCAGCTTCTGGATCGGCGCCTTGGCGGCCTGGGCATCCTCGACCAGACGGATGATCCGCGCCAGCACGGTCTCACTCCCCAGCGCGGTGGTGCGCACCAGCAGGCGTCCGTCGCCGTTGATCGCACCGCCCGTGACGCGGTCGCCAGGGCCCTTTGCCACCGGCAGGCTTTCACCACTGATCAGCGCCTCGTCGGCCTGGCTTTCGCCCTCGACCACTTCACCGTCCACCGGAAAACGTCCGCCGGGAACGATTCGCACCAGATCGCCCAGACGCAACTCGGCGAGCGGCACGTCCTGCTCCTTGCCGTCGATGACCCGCACCGCCCGGTCCGGACGCAACGCTTCAAGGGCGCGGATGGCGGCGCTGGTCTGGCGTTTGGCGCGGCTCTCCAGGTACTTGCCCAGCAGCACCAGGGCGATGACGGCCGCGGAGGCCTCGAAGTACAGGTGCGGCATCTGCCCGGGCGGGGTTGCCCACCACAGGTAAAGGCTCAGCCCGTAACCGGCGCTGGTACCGAGCGCGACCAGCAGATCCATGTTGCCGGTACCGGCTCGCACGGCTTTCCAGCCGGCAACGTAGAAGCGTGCGCCGAGCAGGAATTGCACCGGTGTCGCCAGGAGGAACTGCACCCAGGCCGGCAGCATCCAGTGCTGTCCGAACGGCAAGCCGAGCATGGGCAGCACCAGTGGCGCAGCCAGCAGCAACGCCGCGATGACGGTCCAGCGCTCGCGCTGCAGGCGCGCGCCAGGGTCATTGCTGTCTTGCGATTGTGTGTCGGTCAGATGCGCCTCGTAACCGGCGGCTTCCACGGCTTTGATCAGCGTGTCGGCGTCTGGTACGCCGGCGACACTGACACGGGCTCGTTCGCTGGCCAGATTGACCGCAGCACCGCTTACCCCAGGCACCTTGAGCAGCGCGCGCTCGACCCGGCCGGCGCAACTGGCGCAGGTCATGCCATCGATCGACAGTTCGAGGGATTGCAGCGGCACGCCGTAGCCGGCTTTTTCGATCGCCTCGATGAGCGGCGGCAGTGTGGCTTCGCCTGCCTCGATGCGGACCTGCTCGGTGGCCAGATTGACCTGCGCGCTTTCGACCCCCGGCACTTTCTGCAGGGCGCGCTCGACGCGTCCGGCGCAGCTGGCGCAGGTCATTCCGGAAACGGGCAGGTCGAACGTCGTAGCGTGGGCTTGGGTCATGGGAACCTCCTCGTGTCCCACATGATCAACCTTGACCTTATGGGAAGGTCAAGCAGATACGCACTCCAGATTCAGCTTGACCTTGCCCAGGCGGCAAGGTCGAGAATCCAAGGCTCACACCGGAGGAGAAGAACATGCAGCGTTTTACTGTAGAGGGGATGACCTGCGCTCATTGCAAGCGCGCCGTGAGCGAGGCGATCAAGCGACTTGATCCCGACGCGCAGGTACGCGTCGACCTGGGCAGTGGCCTCGTCGAGGCGGACGGCAGGCTGGACGCTGCCGAAGTCCGCAAGGCGATAGAGGAAGAGGGTTACCGGGTCGTGTCCGGCTGAGGTTCAGTCCAGGCTCAGGCCATCGGCGAGCAAGCCCCGGAACAGCGGGTCGATCAGCGCGGCCGGATCTGTCTTGGCGTCATAGAGCGTCGGGTCGCGGGTCCAGTCGGTAAACAGGCCGATCATCAGCGCGTGTACCGACAGAGCCGCCAGGCGCGGCGTCACGCCAGGACGCAGGTGCTTTTCAGCGCAGATCATCAGTTGCTCGCAGGTATCGATGAACTGATCGATGAAGGCGTTGTGGCGCTCCTCGGCCTCGCGCAGCTCGTCGGTGAATTCGCAGCGGTGCAGCAGAATGGTGAGGATGCGCTGCTTTTGCTCGTCGTGACCGAGGGTTTCGATCCCTTCCACGCAGAGATCGCGCAACACCCGCAGGGGTTGTTGTTGGTCACATCGGCTCAGTCGTTCTGCGAGTTGCTCGGGCGGCAGGCGGACCTGGTTGAGCATCTCGTGGAACAGGTGCGCCTTGTTCTCGAAATGCCAGTAGATGGCGCCACGTGTGACCCCCGCCTCGCGGGCGATCTGATCGAGGCTGGTATGGGCCACGCCGCGCTCGAGAAACAGCCGTTCGGCTGAAGCCAGGATGGCGATGCGGGTTTTTTCGGCGTCTTCTTTGGTTCGGCGCATGGACGGTCGTTCAAAAGGTGTCGCCCGGCGTGGTGCCGGGTCAGGTGGCGAATACTGCGAGCCAGACGGCTCGCTCCTGCCCCTAGGGGATTTCCGGGTCGCAAACTTTTCCGCTGCTCATCAGCGTCGTGGTGACGCAACCGCACTGGCGGGGCGCGTGCTTTGGTAGTGCGCGCTCAGGGTAGCGGTCCACAAGAAGCGATCATAGGTTTACAATCGACAGTGTATGTAACAGCATCTTGCGCCCCTGTAAATGTCCAAGCTCAGGCATCGCGTCGGTTCCCCACCGCCATCGCGAGGGGTTTTCCATGTTTTGGAGTAGGCAATGCCTCTGCGGATTCTCTTGATTCTCGGCGCCCTGAGCGCCTTCGGCCCATTGGCCATCGATTTCTACCTACCTGCATTTCCAACAATCGCCCGGGCCTTCGATACCAACGTGGAGCATGTCCAGCAGTCATTGGCCGCCTACTTCATCGGGCTGGCCATCGGGCAATTGCTCTATGGCCCGCTGGCCGACCGCTATGGGCGTCGGCGGCCGCTGCTGGTCGGTGTCACGTTGTTCACGCTGGCTTCGCTGGCCTGCTCGTTCGCGCCGTCGATGGATTGGCTGATCGGTGCACGCTTCGTTCAGGCCCTGGGCGGCTGCGCCGGTATGGTGGTCGCCCGCGCCGTGGTGCGCGATCTATGCGACCCCATGGCCAGCGCCAAGGTGTTCTCGCAGCTGATGTTGGTGATGGGGCTGGCGCCTATCCTGGCACCAGTGGCGGGCGGGCTGCTCTTGGCACACCTGGGTTGGTCATCGATCTTCGTCGCGCTGACCCTGTTCAGTGGCGTCTGCCTGATCGCAGTCACGCTCTGGCTACCGGAAACCTACCCCAAGGGCCTGGCGCCGGCCCCGATATCCGGCGCGCTGGGCCAGTATCGGCGGATGTTCGGTGACCGACAGTTCCTGGGCAATGCGCTGACCGGTGGTTTTGCCATGGCCGGGATGTTTGCCTACATCGCCGGTTCGCCCTTCGTGTTCATCGAGCTCTATGGCGTTGCGCCGGAGCATTACGGCTGGCTGTTCGGCATCAATGCGGCGGGTTTCATCGTGATGGCGCAGATCAACGCACGGCTGATGCGTCTGCGCGGACCGGAGTTCTGGTTGCAGCGCTGGATCCTGGTGTATTTCGTCAGCGCGCTGGCGCTGCTGGTGGTCGCGGCGTTGCGCCCGCCGATGCTCTGGCCGCTCCTGATACCGCTGTTCGTCTGCATTTCCAGCCTTGGCTGCATCCTGCCCAATTCGACTGCCTGCGCAATGGCCGGGCAGGGCGCCAATGCCGGCAGCGCGTCGGCCCTGCTCGGCTGCTTGCAGTTCAGCGCTGCTGCCGGCTTCGCAACGCTGGTCGGGTTGCTGCACAACGGCACGGCCATGCCGCTGGCGGCGACGTTCAGCCTGTGCGGGCTGCTGGCCGTTGCCGTGGTCTACTGGACCGCTCGCGGCCACCGCCTCGCCTAGGTGAGGCGGCGTTCAGGCGCCCTGGGCCAGCGGTTGTCGGGGCAACGGATGAGGCGCGGCAAGACGGCTCTGCAGCAGGTCGACGAAGGCTCTGGCTTCGGCTTCGCTGCGAAAGGACACCTGATGGGTGTTCAGGCGGACCTGCCAGGCGCCGTTGCGGGCTGATCGGTTGGGGCAAACGAGTATGTCCATGGTCCACCTCCAGGAAATGGACCCTGAGTCTAGACGTTGATCCAAGTCCTGCCTTGACTCCGATCAATCGACTTTGGTCTAGCCCGCCAGACGAGCCTCCAGGCTGTTGCGTGCCAGCTGCTCGGCCTGCTCGCGGGTCATCTGCAGAGCCTCGTGCAAGGCCATGAAATTCTCCGTCACGTAGCCGCCGAAATAGGCCGGATCGTCCGAGTTGACCGTGACCTTCACGCCCTGTTCGAGCAGCTGCAGGATGTTGTGCTGGCTCATATCGTCGAACACGCAGAGCTTGGTGTTGGACAGCGGGCAGACGGTCAGCGGGATCTGCTCGTCGACCAGTCGCTCGATCAGTCGCGGGTCTTCCGCGGCGCGTACGCCATGGTCGATGCGGCTCACCTTGAGCAGGTCCAGCGCTTCCCAGATGTACTCGGGCGGGCCTTCCTCTCCGGCGTGGGCGACAGCCAGAAAGCCTTCTTCCCGGGCGCGCTGGAACACGCGCTCGAACTTGCTCGGCGGATGGCCCAGCTCCGAACTGTCCAGGCCGACGGCGAAGAAGGCGTCGCGGTAGGGCAGCGCCTGCTCGAAGGTCTTGAACGCCTCCTCTTCGGGCAGGTGACGCAGGAAGCTCAGGATCAGGCCGCTGGTAATGCCCAGTTGCTCGCGGCCATCCCTGAGCGCGGCGCGGATACCTTCCAGCGCGGCCTCGAAGGGAATGCCGCGCTCGGTGTGGGTCTGCGGGTCGTAGAACGGCTCGGTGTGGATGACGTTCTGCGCCTTGCAGCGTTGCAGGTAGGCCCAGGTGAGGTCGTAGAAATCCTGTTCGGTGCGCAGTACATCGGCGCCGCGGTAATAGAGATCGAGGAATTCCTGCAGGTTGTTAAAGGCGTAGGCGCTGCGCAACGTCTCTACGTCGGCCCAGGGCAGCGTCACCTTGTTACGCTCGGCGAGGGCAAATAGCAGCTCCGGTTCCAGCGAGCCTTCCAGGTGCAGATGCAGCTCGGCTTTGGGCAGGGCATTGAGCCAGTCGTACATGATCGAATCCCCGAGCGTTCGGCAAAGAAGCTCATTCTAACGAGGGGCCGGAGCAAGTCATATGCCAGCGGCGCGTGGGTTTACCTGCGTCCCGTGGCAGTTTGATGACGCGACGGTGAAGTGTCGAAGAAATGATCAGCCGCGTGAAACCCGCTACCGATCAGGCCTCGCGAGGTTATCCAGCAGGTTATCCACAGAGTTTTCCCCGGTTTTCTGGCATAACTGGCGCGACGGCCGGTCGGGCTGATATCACCTTGATAGTTCGGTCTTGTTTCAAAAAAATTTCTACATTTCAGTAAGTTGAGCGACAAATTTCGTCCGCCGCGCAAGCTTTGTTCATTAAGTGAGCAGTTTTGCGCAGGCCCCGCCGTGCCAGTATCTCAGCCACTCATCCAAAGGTTATCCACAATTGGCTCCACAGTATTTGTGGGCAAGGTGCTCTAAACGGAGTCGAACGCGTGAAGGCTGATTTGCCCGCGGCTGATGTCCGCCAGTAGCTGGCGTAGCTCATCGACGCCGGCTTGCGGCAAGGCGATGACCAGCTCCGCGCCTGTGCCATTGAAGTGCTCCTGTTCGAGCTGCGCGCCGAGATCGATCAGGCGCGCCTTCAACAGCGCGAGTTCGGCAAAGGGGCAGTGGCAGCGCCAGCGGCTGAGCGCGACCAACTCGACACGCTCGCCGGCCTGCAGGCATTTGGCCGTCGTACCGCCATAGGCGCGGGCCAGACCACCGGTGCCGAGCTGGATGCCGCCGTACCAGCGGGTGACGACGACCACCACCTGGTCGCAGTCCTGCCCCTCGATGGCGCTGAGCATGGGCCTGCCGGCAGTACCGCCCGGCTCGCCGTCGTCGCTGAAGCGGTACTGCGCACCGACTTTCCAGGCCCAGCAGTTGTGCGTCGCGCTGGCATCGTTCACCTGCTCAATGAATGCCTGGGCCTCGGCGGCACTGGCGACCGGCGCCGCGTGTGCGAGAAAGCGGCTCTTGCGGATGATTTCCTGGTAGTCGCAGGGGGCGGTCAGGCTGAAAGGCATGGCGGTAACGTGGCAAGGATGGGCCTGTAGTTTAACGGTCCTGCGGTTAGCTGGCGTCCGCGCTGCCGCGTCAGGGCAAATCGCCAGGCGAGGACGGCCTGGAATGAGCGTGTCCGATGAGCGATGCCGAGCAGCTGCGAACTCAGGCCAACCAGTCCAGGGTCAGGATCAACCGTCGCCTGCCATCGCTCGGTGGCGACCGATGGACGATCCCGGCGCCCTCGTTGCCTTGCCATTTCTCGCCCTTGAACAGTGCGACGGCACCGGTCCGGAGCTGCTCGATCATCCTCGGCTCAATCGGTTCGGCGGCCGGATCGCCCAGGCGCTGGCGCGGCATCGCCTCTTCGCGCAGCCAGTGGCTGCCCGTCCCGGCATAGGTGGTGATCAGCCTTAACGGCACGTGGTCCACGTGGAAGCGCGGACACATCGCCTTGTCCAGCAGGCGCAGCCTGATACCGACCCGCCTGGCATCGACCAGGCAGGCAAAGGCGTCGGTCAGCCAGGTCACGTCATCGACAAACGCCGAGTAGCCATCCAGGCTGCGATAGGCCGTTGCGAAAGATGCGAGTGTGCTGGAAGTTTCACCCGCTACATCAAGGACCAACGACTCGGCCAGCGGCGCGGCATTGCCCGCGACGGCCTGGCAGAAGGCGCGCAGTTCCGGTGAGAGCGAGCGTTGCCAGACCGCCAGGTTGACTCCCTCGTGCAGGGCTTCGCCGAGCACCGACGGCTCGTCACCGAATCGCTGTTGCGGCTCGAATGATCGTTGCAGCGCCAGCATCAAGCCGCCTCCTCGTGCCAGGGGCCGAACGGATCGGGCAGGCCCAGCCAGGCCTCGCTACCGGCGGCCAGCTCCGTCTCATCGAGCAGGCACGCGTCCAGCTCGGCGGTCAGGCGGGCGAAGTCGATGTTCTGTCCGATGAACACGAGTTCCTGGCGGCAATCGCCAATGTCCTCGTGCCAGTTGCGCATGATCGCCTGCACTCCGTCATCGTCGTCCGGCCACTGGCTGCGCGGAACGAAGCGCCACCAGCGGCCGGCGTAACCATGGCGCATCAGGCCGCCGGCCTGGGACCAGCTGCCGGCTTCCTGCGGCTTGCTGGCCAGCCAGAAGAAGCCCTTGGAGCGCAGCAGGCGGCCGTTGCTCCACTCGCGGTTGAGGAAATCGAAGAAGCGCTGCGGATGGAACGGACGACGGGCGCGATAGGCACTGGAGGCGATGCCGTATTCCTCGGTTTCCGGGACGTGCTCGCCGCGCAGCTCCTTGAGCCAGCCCGGCGCCTCGGCCGCACGGTCGAAGTCGAAACGCCCGGTGTCGAGGATCTTCGCCAGCGGCACCGCGCCCATGCTCATCGGCAGGATCTCGGCCTGGGTGTTCAGGCGCCGCAGGATGGCGGTCAGCTCGTCGCGTTCGGCGCCGGAGATCAGATCGATCTTGCTGATGAGGATGACGTCGGCGAACTCCACCTGTTCGATCAGCAGGTCGGTGATCGACCGCTCGTCGTCCTCGCCCAGGGTCTCACCGCGGCTTTCGAGGCTCTCTGCCTCATGGAAGTCGCGCAGGAAGTTCACCCCGTCGACCACCGTGACCAGGGTGTCGAGGCGCGCCAGGTCCGCCAGGCTCTGGCCCTGTTCGTCGCGAAAGGTGAAGGTCTCGGCGACCGGAAGGGGTTCGGAAATACCGGTGGATTCGATCAGCAGGTAGTCGAAGCGGCCGTCCCGGGCAAGCGTGGCGACCTCTTCGAGCAGGTCCTCGCGCAGGGTGCAACAGATGCAGCCGTTGCTCATCTCGACGAGTTTTTCCTCGGCGCGGTTGAGGCTGACGTCGCGCTGAACTTCGCTGCCGTCGATGTTGATCTCGCTCATGTCGTTGACGATCACCGCGACCTTGCGGCCTTCGCGGTTTTTCAGAATGTGGTTGAGCAGGGTGCTCTTGCCGGCGCCGAGGAAGCCGGACAGCACGGTGACGGGGAGACGGTTATCCATGGGGTCCTCAGGCGTTGCGGTGATGTTTTTCAAGCGCTTCCTGGCGCTCTTTGGCTTCGATGCCCAGCTCGGCGGTGGGCCTTAGCAACAGGCGCTTGAGGCCGATCGGCTCGCCGGTCTCGCGGCACCAGCCATATTCGCCACGGGCCAGGCGCTGCAGGGCCTCGTCGATCTTGTCGAGTAGCTTCTTGTTGCGCTCGAGCACGCGCAGCTGCCATTGGCGCTGCTCTTCGGCGCTGCCCACGTCGGCCGGATCGCTGCTGGGCTCCTGCTCGCGCAGGTCCGCGAATTCGCTTGAGATGCGCTGCTGCAGGTCGCTGCGCTGGGCGAGCAACAGGTCGCGAAAGAACGCCTGTTGCTCGTCGTTCATGTAGTGCCCGGCGGGCTGGGCGATTAGTTCGGCTTCTGTCATGGCGCTCGGTCGACGATGAGTTAATTGTTATAACATAACATTCTGCGGCTCGGTGGCGAATGCTATTTGTTATCCGGGGGAGGTTGAGCCCCGTCGGGGTCAAGACTGGGCGGTCCCCGACCGCTCCCACAAAGCCAAAGCGCGCGGTGGGGAGAGGCGGGGCGGGCACCAGAGCATCGTGCCCTGCGGCCAAGATGGCGGGGCGTCTACGGAACCGGTCTTGACCGCGAAAAAGGGGTGTCGGAGCAATCGCGGTCGAGACTAGGCGTCCCCGACCGCTGCACAAAAAACGACCGTATCAGCAGGCCGCGCCGGGCAGCCCGTGGTAGTTGCGGCCGAAGTAGACCAGCGCGTCGGCGGCGTCGCGCTGGCGCACGGCGAGCACTTCGCAGTAGAGGATGTCGTGGGTGCCGACGCTGGTGCTGTGGCTGATGCGGCAGTCGAACGACACCGCCGCCCCCTCGAGCAGCGGCGCCCCGGTCACGGCGGTGGTCCAGTTGGCAGCGGCGAAACGCTCGGCCATTTCGGTCTTGCCGCCGAACAGGTTGGACAGCGCGCGCTGGTCGTCGCACAGGGTGTTCACGCACAGCGACTGGTGCGCGGTGAACACCGGGTGAACCGAGGCCGAGCGGTTGAGGCAGACCAGCAGGGTCGGCGGCTCGTCGCTGACGCTGCACACCGCGGTCGCGGTGAAGCCGGCGCGTCCGGCCGGACCGTCGGTGGTGACGATGTTGACCGCCGCGGCCATGTGGGCCATGGCGTCGCGGTAGTCGAGCCGGGACACCGGCGCCGGCAGGTCGCGGATCATCTCGAGGGTAGCCAGTTGCATGGACGTTTCTCCATCAGGCCAGTACGCAGGCCTTTTCGAATGGCAATCGCGGCAGGCGGTCGCGCAGCTTGCTGACATCGCCGTAGCCGAGGTTGATCAACAGGTTGGATTTCCAGGTGGTGCCGGCGAAGAAGGCCTCGTCCAGCGCCTTGGCGTCGAAGCCCGACATTGGCCCGCAATCGAGCCCCAGCGCCCGAGCGGCGAGGATCAGGTAGCCGGCCTGCAGCGAGCTGTTGCGCAGGGCGTTCTCGGTGATCAGCGCCGACTGGCCGGCGTACCAGCTGCGCGCATCGGCGTGGGGGAAAAGTTCGGGCAGGGTTTCGGGAAAGTCTTCGTCATAGGCGACGATGACCGTCACCGGCGCGCTCATGGTCTTTTCAAGGTTGCCCTTGGACAGGCAGGGCGCGAGCTTTTCCTTGCCCTGAGGCGTGCGCACGAAGACGAAGCGGCCCGGGCAGCTGTTGACCGCGGTCGGTCCCTGGCGGACCAGCTCGTAGAGCTGGCGCAGCAGGCTGTCGGGTATCTCGCCGGGCAGCCAGTAGCTGTGGGTGCGGGCCTCGCCGAGCAGGGCGGACAGGGCGATGGAGTCGAGCGGAGTGGGCATGGAGGGTTCCTTTTAGACTGCCGTCGCCGTGTCGCGCTGTCGCGCCAGGTGCTCGAGCAGAATTCGGTTGAAGGTGGGCGTGTCGCTGACGCTGGAGGCATGGCCGCCATAGTCGAGCAGTTCCAGACGCGCATCGGGCAAGTGGTCGGCCAGGTGCTGCGAGCGGTTCCAGGGCACCAGCATGTCGTCGCGGTTGGCGATCAGCAAGGTCGGCGTGGTGATGCTGGCGAGCCGGTCTTCGATATCGAAGGCCAGCAGCGCGCCGATGCGCCGCAGGACGTTGTCCTGTCCGGGGAAGTGCGCCAGCGCCTGGGCATCGTCGCGGGCCAGGCGATCGCTGTTTTCGGCGATCCAGGTCGGCGGATAGAGGAACAGCGCCTGGGCCTGGACGAAGGCCGCCGGCCCGCTGTCGCGCAGCAGGTGGGTACGTACCGCGAAGCAGCGCGCACTGTGCGGGTTGGGGCTGCTCCAGGCGTTGACCAGTACCTGGCTCTGCAACAGCTGCGGTCGCATCAGGGCGATCTGCAGGCCGACCAGTCCGCCGAGGGCATGGCCGACGAAATGGCAGCGCGCGATGCCCAGCAAATCGAGCAGCTCGATCAACTCGCGGGCCATCGCCTCGATCGAATACCCCTCGGGGATCTGCGCCGGGCTCTTGCCGGTGCCGAGCTGATCGTAGACCAGCACCCGGTAGTCGTCGGTCAGCGCCGACAGCTGCGGCGTCCAGAACGCGCCGGCGCCACCGAGGCCCGAGCAGAGCACCAGGGTCGGTACGTCCGGCTCCAGGCGCCCATGTAGTTCGTAATGCATGTTGATCCCTCCGCTGGGCGAGTGACATCTGCCCGCCGTTGAAGCCTCGTAGGGCGGGTGAAACCCGCCGCCGTTGAGCTGACGCGACAATCGGCGGGTTGCAACCCGCCCTACAGTGCGCCGACCCGGTCACTTGCCATGTGGGCGATGCTGGCGATCGGTTGGAGGAGGGAGAAAACCTCCGCCGTTGGGCTGGCGCGAGAATCAGCGGTTGTAATCCGCTCTACAAGGCACCGAGCCGATCACTGGCCGACGTGGGCGATGCTGGCGATCTCGATCAGTGCATCGGGTTTCACCAGGCCGCACTGGATGCAATAGCGCGCCGGCTTCTCGCCGGGAAAGTATTCGGCATACACCTCGTTGACCTTCCCGTAGTTGGCCCAGTCGGTGAGCATGATCATGTTGAAGGTCACGTCATCCATGGTGCCGCCGGCGGCCTCGACGACGCCCTTGATGGTTTCCAGCACGTGGCGGGTCTGGGCGGCGGCATCGCCGACGTGGACCACGTTGTTGTCCTTGTCGAAGGGCAGGGTGCCGGCGACGTAGAGGATGCCGTCGGCCATGGAACCGGGCACGTAAGGGGCGAGCGGTTTGCCGGAGCCGGCGGGGATGATCGATTGCTTGGGCATGTCGGTGATTCCTTGCAAGGCATGGCGCGCCGGCGAGGCGGCGCGTTGTCGTTGTGGTTACAGCGCGCGGGCGGTGGCCTCGTCGGCGGCGAAGGTGGCGCAGAAGTCCTCGACGCTGGATACCCAGCCGAAGAACGTTTCGATGTTGTACAGCGCCGCCTGCTGGGCGAATTCCGGCCCGGCCTGGTGTGTGGCATCGGCCAGCACCACGCCGAAATATTCCAGGTGGAAGCCGTCACGCAGGGTCGACTCCACGCAGACGTTGGTGGCGATCCCGGTGAACACCAGGTTGCGGATGCCGCGGGCGCGCAGGGTGCTGTCCAGGTGCGAGTTGAAGAAGCCGCTGTAGCGCGGCTTGGGCACCACGATGTCGCCCGGATGCGGCTTGAGCTCGTCCACCAGCTGGTAGTCCCAGCCGCCCTTGGCCAGCAGCGTGCCGGCCAGCTCAGGACGCTTGCGCATGGTTTTCAGCGCGTTGGACTTGTGCCAGTTGGGCGAACCCGGGCCGCCGGCCTCGACGTAGCGGTCGTCCCAGCCGTTCTGCAGGAAGATCACCTGGATGCCTGCCGCGCGGGCGGTGGCCAATGCCTGGGCGATCTTCTCGATCACCGGCCCCGTGCTCGACACGTCGAAGCCGGCCAGGTCCAGGTAGCCGCCACGGGTCGCATAGGCGTTCTGCATGTCCACCACGACCAAAGCCGTCTCGCTGGCCTTCATCGCCAGCGGCTCGGGGCGCGCCGGCAGCTTCAGCGTCGCGCCGGTCGGGTCCAGGCCGTAGCCGGAAAAGTGTTCGGCGGCATTCATCAGGCGGACTCCTTCAGCGGTTCGATGTGGCGCCGGCTCTGCATCAGCGGCTGGATCTTCTGGCCGAAGGCCTCGACGCCTTCGAGGAAGTCGTCGAAGGTCAGCATCACGCCCTGCATGCCAGGCACCGTGGCGATCTCGTCGAGCATCTTGGCCACGTTGGCATAGGAGCCGACGAGGGTGCCCATGTTGATGTTCACCGCCGAGGTTGGATCGGCCATCTGCCGCACGTTGGTGTCGCTGCCGGAGGTCTTGTCCGCCGCGCCCTGTTCGCCGAGCCAGGCGATGGCTGCCTGGTCGGCGCCCGCCTTGTAGTGTTCCCAGCGGGCACGGGCGGCTTCGTCGGTCTCGTCGGCGATGACCATGAAGAGCACGCAGGAGGTCACCGTGCGCCCGGTCTTCTCGGTGGCCTTGAGCAGGCGCTCGGTGGCCGGGGCGAAGGCGGTGGGCGTGTTCACGCCCTTGCCGAAGCAGAAGTTGTAGTCGGCGTACTGCGCCGAGAAGGCCATGCCGGCGTCCGACGAGCCGGCGCAGATAATCTTCATCTCGGCCTGCGGGATCGGGCTGACGCGGCAGTCTTCCATTTGGAAGTGCTCGCCCTTGAAGTCGCTGCGGCCGGTCGCCCAGAGGTCGCGCAGCACCTGGGCGTATTCGCCGAGGTACTGGTAGCGGGTGCCGAAGAATTCATCGCCCGGCCACAGGCCCATCTGGCTGTATTCGGGCTTCTGCCAGCCGGTGACCAGGTTGACGCCGAAGCGGCCGTTCGAGATCGAGTCGATGGTCGAGGCCATGCGCGCGACGATGGCTGGCGGCAGGGTCAGGGTGGCGGCAGTGGCGAACAGCTGGATCTTGCTGGTGACCGCGGCAAGGGCAGCCATCAGCGTGAAGGACTCCAGGTTGTGCTCCCAGAACTCGGTCTTCCCGCCGAAGCCGCGCAGCTTGATCATCGAGAGCGCGAAGTCGAAGCCGTAGTGCTCGGCCTTCTGCACGATGGCCTTGTTGAGCTCGAAAGTCGGCATGTACTGCGGCGCGTTTTCGGAAATGAGCCAGCCGTTGTTGCCGATCGGGATAAAGACGCCAACGTCCATGGGTGATCCTCTCTGCCAGGTACCTGTGGGGCCGCCTCTCGGGGCGAGCGTTGACAGACCCAGAGCAGGATGCGGGCCATGTTTTGAAAGTGCTTTGCTTTCAGGTGCTTGCAAATTGGTCGGCGCTTGGCGCGGACCAATTGGTCTACTTTAGAGCACCCGTTTTGTGCGCCGGTGCGCACTCATGGGGCGCCACGGCACTTGGCGGGGGCTTGCATGCGCGTGCCTGTCGATGCGTTCTTGCGACTCGTCACCCGCGCGCGCCTTTCCGCTACAGTACCGCCTCCTTGTTGCCGATCCCGACGACCCGTGTCCGACAAAAACCCCGCCAAACGCCCGCCCGCCAAGAGCAAGGCGCCCGCGCCGAAGAAGACCCGTACGCCCAGCGCCGCGTCCCTGCGCCGTCGTGCCGAGCAGATGGAGGCCAAGCGCGCCCAGATCATAGAGGCGGCGCTGGGGCTGTTTTCCCGCTTCGGCCTGCATGGCACCAGCCTCGATCAGGTCGCGAGCCAGGCCGACGTCTCCAAGACCAACCTGCTGTACTACTTCGGCAGCAAGGAGGAGCTCTACGTCAGCGTGCTGCGCCAGCTGCTGGAGGTCTGGCTGCGGCCGCTCAAGGCGTTTTCCGTCGAGCAGGATCCGGTCGAGGCGATCGGCGACTATCTGCGGGTGAAGCTCGAACTTTCCCGCGACCATCCCGAAGAGTCCCGGCTGTTCTGCATGGAAATCATGCAGGGCGCGCCGCTGCTGCTGGGCGAGTTGGAACAGCCTTTGCGTGAACTCGTCGAGAACAAGGTCGCGGTGATCCAGGCCTGGATCGATGCCGGCAAACTGGCCCCGGTCGAGCCCCATCACCTGATCTTCTCGCTCTGGGCCACGACCCAGCACTACGCCGATTTCCGCATCCAGGTCGAAGCGGTTGCCGGCAGGACGCTGGATGACCCGGTGTTTTTCGAAGAGGCGCTGCACAGCCTGCAGTCGCTGATACTCAACGGGGTTCGACCGCGCTGACGGCGCATCGGGCTCCCCTCCAAGGAGTCCGAACCATGGGCAAACCCCTGATCACCTGGCCGCTCGATCGCCGCCGCACCGCCATCATCGTCGTGGATATGCAGAAGGTGTTCTGCGAACCGGACGGTGCGCTGTACGTGCCGGCCACTGCCGTCATCATCCAGCCGATCGCCGCACTGCTCGAATGCGCCCGCGCTGTGGCGGTGCCGATCATCTACCTGCGCCACGTGGTGCGCGGCGATGGCAGCGACACCGGGCGCATGCGCGACCTGTACCCGAATGTCGACCAGATCCTCGCCCGGGACGATCCAGGTATTCAGGTAATCGACGCCCTGAGCCCCAGACCCGGCGACGTTGTGGTCGACAAGCTGTTCTACAGCGGCTTTCACAACACCGATCTGGACACCGTGCTGCGCACCCGGGATATCGACACCCTGATCGTCTGCGGCACCGTCACCAACGTCTGCTGCGACACCACCATCCGCGACGCCGTGCACCGCGAATACAAGGTCATCGCCCTGAGCGACGCCAACGCCGCGATGGACTACCCCGACCTCGGCTGGGGTGCGGTGAGCGCCGCCGACGTCCAGCGCGTCGCAATGACAACCTTCGCCTACGAGTTCGGCGAGGTCACCACGACGGAGGATGTGATTGGGCGGCTGGGTGCCTGTTCGCAGTAGATATTGTTTGAGGAGGGAGGGGGCATGGATGCACTATCATCCACCCCGCTTGACCGCAGAAAAATCAGGATGACGATGCACAAAGGCAGCTGCTTATGCGGAGCGATTACCTACGAGCTGAAGTCAGAGCCTAAGGCTGTCACGCATTGCCACTGCAGGATGTGCCAGAAGCAACACGGCGCTGCCTTCGCTACCTATGCAAGCATTCCGAAATCGGACCTGACGTACCTGTCCGGTGAAAATCTGCTTGTCTCATACAATTCGTCAGCAAGTATCGTGAGGAAGTTCTGCGGCCTCTGCGGCTCGAATATCGAATGGGTAGGCAGCGAGGAATATCCCGACTGGGTTTCATTAACGTTGGCTTCTCTCGATTCGCCTTTCAAACCCAATCGCGTAAAACGTGTACGAGTAGAGTCTCAGGTTTGCTGGCTGCAGCAATGACCTAACGTTGCGCTTTCTCTACGCGCAAGCGTTAGTCCGTGCCGGTCTCGTCCAAACAGCAAACACAAAGGCCGCATGTGGCGGCCCTGTGCGGGGGACTACTTGGGTTCCAGCTGGAGCAGGCGGCCGCTCTTTCCATCCTCGAGCACCCAGATACTGCCGTCCGGGCCTTCTTCGACTTCGCGGATGCGCTCGCCCAGGTCGTAGCGCGCCGCCTCGGTGGCGTCTTCACCGTCGAGGGTGACGCGCACCAGGCCCTTCGATGAAAGGCCACCGATGAAGGCATCGCCTTTCCAGTCGGCGAACCGATCGCCGCCGTAAATCATCAGGCCGGCCGGGGAGATCACCGGCGTCCAGGAAATCTTGGGAGCGATGAATTCAGGACGCGTGTCGTGATTGGGGATCGGGCGCCCATCGTAATGTTCGCCCTCCGAAACTTCTGGATAGCCGTAGTTGCCGCCCCTCTGGATCAGGTTGAACTCGTCGCCGCCTTCGGGCCCCATCTCGTGTTCCCACAGGCGGCCTTCCGCGTCGAACGCGATCCCCAGCGGGTTGCGTTGCCCCAGCGACCATATCTGCGCCGTCACGCCACCCTTGTCGGCGAACGGGTTGTCGGACGGCACGCTGCCGTCGTCGTTAAGGCGCAGAATTTTGCCCAGGGTGCTGTTCATGTCCTGGGCCGGCGTGAACTTCTGCCGGTCCCCCGAGGAGATCCACAGCTTGCCGTCCGGGCCGAAGGCGAGGCGGTGGGCGTAGTGCCCCTGGCCCGACACCTTGGGCGTCTGCCGCCAGATCACTTCCACATCGGAAAGCGAACCGCCTTCGTCCCCGAGCTTCAGGGATGCTCGCGCGACGGCGGCGCCACGGTTGCCACCTTCGCCCTGTTCGGCGTAGCTGAGGTAAATGACGCGATTCTGCGCGTAGTTCGGGTGAAGGATGACATCCCCAAGTCCGCCCTGGCCGCCATAGGCCACTTCGGGAACGCCATCGATGTCATGAGCGTCGCCCGTCTGCACGTCGACGTGCTTGAGCGCGCCGCCTTTTTCGGTGATCAGCGCGGTGCCGTCCGGAAGGAATGACATAGCCCAGGGTTCGGCGAAGGTAGCGCGGGGCGTCGCGCTGAAGGGCCACTGGTCCTGCTTGATCGCCTCGGTTGCTGCCGTTGCGGCGAGCGAGACGAAACCCAGAGCGAGCGTGCTGGCGATTTGCATGGGGATACGCGTCATAACCATCCTCCTCGAAAATAAGGGGACACGTTACTGCGTGGGGCGATGAACCTTGCGCCTGGATTTGTTACCGGGGTTTAAACGTTCAGCTGCTGGCCTGCGTCCGCAACCGGTACTGCCCGGGCGTCATGCCGACCACGGTCTTGAAGTCGTGGATGAAGTGCGCCTGGTCGCTGTAGCCGCAGGCCAGGGCGGTATCCAGCAGCGGCGTGCCCATCTGCAGTTCGCGGCGGCTCAGGGCCACGCGCTGAATGCGGCTGAACTGCTTGGGCGACAGCCCTACCTGGTGGCGGAACAGACGCTCGAGCTGTCGCTGGCCGAGCGGTACTGTTTGCATCAGGTCTGCCAGGCGTGCGTTGCCGCCACTCGCGGCGATCTGGTTCAGCAGTTGCTGCACCGGCGAGCGCTGCTCGCGTGCAGCCGTCAGGCGTGCCAGCAGTTCCTGCTCGACCAGCCGCTGCTGCATGCCCCGGTCCAGTTCGGCCAGCGCATCGATCAGGCTCGTCAGCCGCAGGCCGGGCCCGCCGTCCCCATGTCTTCCATCCCAGTGAAATCCCGAGAGTTCGTCCAGGCCCATGCCGAAGAAGGGGGCGCCCATGCCGGGGCGAAAACGCACGCCCATCAGCTTCACCCGGCCGGCGAGCTGCAGCCGTGCGCTGGACAGCTGCGGGCCGGCGACCAGCGCCGAGGGCCGGTGGAGGATGCCGTCCAGGCTCAGGGGATCGGCGAAGTTGAAGATGACGCCGCTGCCGCCATCGGGATGCAGCATCTGCATGTCGTAGGCGTAGCTCGCATCGCCCTCGATCCACCAGAAGCGTTGCACGTAGGCGGCCAGCGCTGGGCTCGGTGGGCGGGCGAGGACGCCCGGAATACGCGGTAGACGCTCATGCAGTGCGGACATGCTGCCCCCCGCGTTGGAAGATGTCGAAATTCTACAATAGCGCACGCCAGTGGCTGCGTAGGCTGGGCTCCACATCCAAACCAAGAGGAGAGTCCACCATGCGTATGAACTACCAGGCTGCCGCACCCGAGGCGATCAAGGCGATGATGGGACTGGAAACCTACCTGGCCCGCCAGAGCCGCAGCGAAGAAGGCGTCGACAAGCCGTTGATGGAGCTGGTGAAGATCCGCGTCTCGCAGATCAATCACTGCGCCTTCTGCATCGACATGCACACCAAGGACGCCCGCGCTCTGGGCGAGACCGAGCAGCGCATCTATGCCCTGAGCGCCTGGCGCGAGACACCGTTCTTCACCGACCGCGAGCGTGTCGCGTTGGCCTGGGCGGAGGCCAACACGCTGCTGCCGCAAGGCGTCGAGCAGACGCTGTTCGACGAGGCGCGCCGGCACTTCTCCGAGCCGCAGCTGGCCAACCTCACCCTGGCGGTGGCGGCCATCAACGCCTGGAATCGCTTCGGTGTGTCCTTTGCGCCGGTGCCCGGCAGCTACCAGCCTGCCTGAGTGGCAACGACGGGAGCCGTTCGGCCTCATCGGGTCGGGCGGCTCCCCACGTGTCGCTGGCGAAACCGGCCCGCGGCAGCGAGATCGACGGATGGAGCGGCTGTTGGAAAGGAATTTCTTTAACTTTACTGTCGAAAAGGTGTCCGTCAGGTATAGCAAGCCGGAGGAAATGAAATGTTGCAGGCCAATCACGGCGTTCAGTTACCGCGAGGCGGCGTTGCTGTAGATTGGACGGCCCTTAGCAACGATCCTTTTGGCTCATGACCCTCCTGATAGCGTTCGCTGTCTTATCCATCCTGGTTTCCTTCATCTGTTCGATCCTGGAAGCCGCACTGCTCTCGCTCACGCCCAGCTTCATCGCGCACCAGAAAGCCACCAGGCCCAAGCTTTACGAGCGGCTAAAGGTGCTCAAAGACAAGGTCGATCAACCGCTTGCCGCCATCCTGACGCTCAATACCGTTGCCCACACGGTCGGCGCGACGGGCGTAGGCGCGCAGGTCACCGTCGTGTTTGGCAACGGCTACGTCGGTATCGCGTCCGCCGTGATGACCGTCCTGATCCTGGTGTTGTCCGAAATCCTTCCCAAGACCATCGGCGCCCGCTATTGGCGCTCCCTTGCGCCCTACTTGCCGCCCGTTCTGAACGGCATGATCTGGATGTTGAAGCCCTTCATCCTGCTGTCCGACATGATCATGCGCCTGTTCGGCGGGAAGGAGCCCGAGCATGACATTCGCCAGGAGATCAAGGCGCTGACCGTGCTTGGCCGCGAAACGAAAAGCCTCGACGAGGATGAGCAACGCGTCATCAGCAACATTTTGGACCTGCACGAGGTCAAGGTTCGCGACGTCATGACGCCGCGCACGGTGTGCCATTACACCTTGCCTGACGCCACCATCGGCGCCTTCAAGGAGAAGGTCGCCGACAGCCAGTTCTCGCGCTATCCAGTGATCGGCGAGGACGAGAGCCCGCTCGGCGTGGTCTTCCGCTATGACGCGCTGGCGGCGGCCGATGACGGCGCGCCGGTGTCGTCGATCATGAAGCCATTGAAGGTCGCACCGGAGACGACCAGCGTCGAAAGCCTCATGACCCAGCTGCTGCATGAGCGCCAGCACATGTGCCTGGTCTATGACGAGTTCGGTAGCTGGCGAGGGCTGGTCACGCTCGAAGACATCATGGAGACCATCATCGGCAAGCCGATCATGGACGAAACCGACGACATCCCGAACATGCGCCGCTTCGCCAAGCGTCGCTGGGATCACCGGGTCAAGAGCGCCCGCGACAGCTGATCGCGGGTTGGTCGGCGGGGCGTTGGCAGATCCGCCGCTCGGCCCCGCCTTCCGCCGAACGTAGGGTGGAAAACCGCGAAGCGTTTTCCACCACCACCTGCCTGGAGCATTGCCGCTCGTCCAGGCCGCCACCATTGCCGTACGGACCGGGGTGTCGTGCGGAAGTCCACCGACGACCATGGCGGTCGTCGGCTTTGCCGGTGGGGAATGAATCGCCTACTGGTCGCGCGTCACTCGCCACACGGTGTTCGCCAGATCGTCGGCAACGATCAGGGCACCGCGTGGGTCGACCGTCACGCCGACCGGGCGGCCGCGCGTCTTGCCGTCCTCCGTGCGGAAGCCCGTCACGAAGTCGATCGGCTGGCCCGAGGGGCGTCCGTTGCTGAACGGCACGAAGATTACCCGGTAGCCAACCGGCTCCTTGCGGTTCCAGCTGCCGTGCTCACCGACGAACACACCGTCGGCGAACTGCTCGCCCATGGACGGCTCGGAGAAGTCCAGGCCCAGGGCGGCGACGTGGGACCCCAGCGCATAGTCCGGCGTGATCGAGGCCGCGACCTTTTCCGGATCCTGCGGCCGTACGCGCGGGTCGACGTGCTGACCCCAGTAAGCGTAGGGCCAGCCGTAGAAACCGCCTTCGCGAACCGCGGTGAGATAGTCCGGGACCAGGTCCTCGCCAATCTCGTCCCGCTCGTTCACCACCGCCCACAACTGCCCGGTTCCCGGCTGAATCGTCAACGCGGTGGGATTGCGCAGGCCGGTCGCATAGGGTTTGTACAAGCCGGTCTCGGCGTCGATCTGCCAGACCAGGGCGCGATCCACCTCGGCCTCCATCCCGCGCTCGGTGATATTGCTGTTGGAACCGATGCCGACGTACAGGAAGCGCCCGTCCGGGCTGATGGTCAGCGCCTTGGTCCAGTGATGGTTGATCTCCGAGGGAAGGTCCGTGACCTTGGTCGGCGGGCCGCTGGCCTCGGTCTGCCCCTCCTGATAATCGAAGCGTACCAGCGCATCCTGATTGGCCACGTAGAGGTTGCCCTCATGCAGCGCCAGCCCATATGGCGCGTTGAGGTCATCGGCGAACACCGTTTGCACCTCGTAGGTGCCGTCGCCATCGGCATCCCGCAGCAAGGTCAGGCGATTGCCGCTTTCCACCGACGTGTTGCCCCGCGCCTTGATGACACCGGCGATCACATCCTTCGGCTTGAGATTCGGTGCACTACCGCCCCGGCCTTCCGCCACCAGAATGTCCCCATTGGGCAGGACAAGCGTCTGGCGCGGGATCTTCAGGTCGGTCGCGATCGCCGTAACGGTGAAGCCCTGCGGTACCGTCGGCGTCTCGTCGCCCCAGGGCGTCGGCTCGGCAATCGTCATGCTGGGCAGCAGCCCCCGCTCGGGCTCACCGAGCTTGGGATCGGGGCCGTACTGCTGGGCGATATCCTGCCCCTCGCCACCGCAGGCCGCGAGAAATACGGCCATCGTCAGGACGGTTACTGCGCTCGAATGCTTCATGCCGCACCTCCTGCACGCCGGTAAGTGAGACCGATCCACGTCGCCGCGCAGGCCAGCACGGTGACGATCACCGACAGAACCAGGCCTGCCGGCATGGTGGCCCAGGCATCCTTGGCGTGCTCGAGGGCATTGATGAAACCCAGCACCCAGGCTGCCAGCAGCAGCAGGACGTAAATCAGGGGGCGCCCCGTCTTCTGCTTGGCCCGGATCAGATTGACCAAGGCGAACAGCAGCGCCAAGCCACAGAAAACCAGGCCTCCGGCAATCAGCCAGGAGGAGAAATTGTTCCACTGGATCTGGTAACTGCGAAAGTAGGCGATATCGCTCAGCAAGGCGCCGAGAAACAGGGGAACGGTCCCGGCAAGCAGGGTCGCATGCAGCGGCCCCGGCCGGCTTCGGTAGGTGCGGTGGGTAGTTGCGGTCACGGCAGTTCCTCGTCGCTGGGCGGTCTGGCCTGATGCCGTTGCAGATGCGTGGCCGCCAGGCTCGCGCTGAATGTGCCTAAAAGAGGATCGTGTCGCAGGGGGATAAGTTCAGTCGTAGGTGGGCAAGGCCGAGGGTTTGGACCGGGGGCGTATGCTGCAGCTAACGGAGGTTGAGTGGTCACTGGCAGAGTGCGACGCGCCGGCTGGCGGCGGGCCAATCGATTGATGGTTTGGCCGTTTCGAAGTTGGGAAAATAAATCTGCCCTCTTTTTCCGTCCCCTTTTCCCCTTTAGCCCGTCCCAGCGAGCGCAGCTAGCGATTAGAATTATTTTGTTAGGCGAAGTGCTCACCTATATATGGCTTTAGTAGTGCTGCTGCGTAGGATAGGGATAATGCAATACACAGAATAATCGTAATAAAAACCAGTGAAAGAAATTTGCTGCCACCAAAACGCACACGCCACCACCATCGAAAATTGAGTAATCCGATAAGAATAAATGGAACAGTGGTTAGTGTAATTGCTACCCCGATTGTCGTTTTGGGCTCCGTAACTAGAAGCGAAGAAAGCGTTAGCAATACAGCCATAATTGCTTTGTTGCGACGATCAGTCGTCGGGTTGTGTAACGGGATCGGTTTCATGTTTTGCCTAACGATTAAGTTAAGGGGCCGGCTTTAGCCGGTCCCAGTGAGCGAAGCGAACGATTTGAGCGCATTGCTAGCCGTTTACTGGTTTCAGATTCTTTCCCAATTTGTGACCACAGCCCAAGTGCAGAAAGATATGGCAGAAATGGTAAAGGATATTACCTGCAAAGGTAATAGTCGATGAATCCATGCGCCGTAAAAATTCGCCTTTGAGCGCAGGCTATCAATCTCTTGTTGTGCTCTTTCTTGGTATTTGTAGCGAGCTATACGTGCGGTGAGTCGAGCATCACGAAGGCGCGCCAGCACTGTGATGCTACCAAGAAGTAATGAGGACATAGCCAGAAAGCCGCCGGCCGAAAATAGACACGGCCAATCGATTGTCTTTGCTTTGTTGTCGAGAAGGATAGTTACCTGCAGGGCGAGAATAGCAGCCGAATATGCTAAGAAGTGTGAGTTAACAGCGGTTCTACTTTCTCTTGCGTATCCTTGCCAGCGAATCATTGCTTCTCTGGTGAACTCTTTAGACTCTTCCTTTCCTGTTTCTGTACTCATGACTACTTCCTTGTTGGTGGCTAACGTTTGGTTAAGGGGCCGGCTTTAGCCGGTCCCGAGTGAGCGAAGCGAACGGCTTGAAGGCTGTAATGGACTCTCCCCGCACCACGTTTCTTCTATAACACCGTGGTGACTGTTCGCTGGGAGAGGTGCGATGAAACGCATAGCAGTTGATTTGGCCAAGTCCGTTTACCAGGTTGCCGA
>NZ_JAAMRF010000010.1 GCF_013522725.1 Stutzerimonas azotifigens | reverse complement strand
CGGACGGCCTCTCGCTTAAACTCGGGGCTGTAGCACTGGTAAGTACGTTTGTCTGTCATGGGGACACCTTCCTCTCTGACGGTATAGTCACATTCGAGGTGTCCGTAAAATCAGGGTCAGTTCAGATCTATTTATTACGCCTTAGCCGGCCAGAGCTACTGGGCCACGCCTAGCGGTGGTCTGGAAGAGGGCGAAACGTTCTGCGCTGCGGCAATACGTGAGCTGCGTGAGGAAACAGGTATCGAAGTGGGCACGGTGACGGGGCCTGTAGCCAATCGAAGGGTTTCGTTGACCTTACCCTGCGCCGAGAGAGTGCTGGCCAAGTTTTGTAATCCAGATTGCACGCCAAGCGACACATGGCTGGCGCTGCGATACGCCACCTCCTGCGTGCTTCAATATCGAACCCGCTCATTAAAAAGCCCGGGGCCAACTCGCACCGGCCCACACGCTCAGCTCCTCAACCCACCGTAATCCTCAACGTCCCACCCCCGCTCAGCGTGTCGCCGCGCTGTACCGGTCCAACCCCGGCCCACGGCTGCCAGCAACGCCGACCAGGTCCGGAAGATTCGACGCATCCTGGAGGACCTTTCCCTCGAGGTCGCGACGCCCGACGAAGCGCGCCAGATCCTCGGCCTCAAGGGCCGAAGCCAGATCCAATCTCTAGCGTCAGACGCCTGCTGTCCAGCCGGACGGCAGCTCGCCGGAGCCTTGCCGTTCGGCCCGTTTGAACATCCAGAAGAACAACAAAAGAGGTGAACATGAGCCACGACATCGCGACCGCGCCGCAGGGCGGCGTGGCAGTCCCGCACCTGACCGACTCGCTTCTGGCAAGCCTGGTGGTGCTGAGCTTCGTGGCCTTCTTCCAGTTCGGCGCCGGCATCGCCTACTGGGCGATCCCTTCCACCTATCTGGGCAAGGCCAACGCGGCGGTGGGCATAGGGCTGGTCAGCTCGATAGGCGTGTTCGGCGGCTTCGTCAGCCCGTCGCTGCTCGGCTTCATCAAGGACCTGACCGGCAGCCTCGACAACGGCATCTTCACCATTGCGCTGTTGATGCTGGCCGGTGGGCTGGCGATCCTGCTGTTATTGCCTGCCCGGGCGGTGCGGGTGGGCTAGATCGGTCTGACTCGTCGGTGGAAAGCTCAGCGGACGGACTCCCCTAGGTTGCGTCCGCTATCAGCGCAGGCGCTGGTTATTCAACGCGAGCGACCAGACGGCGTGCCGGCAGCGAGGGCAGAGTGCTTGCTGCTGGCTGTTTATGAGCTGCGTATGACCGCAGCGGGTACAGGCATATACGGCAGTCGCGGGCATCCGTTCGTACGCTGGTCGGTGCTCTGGTGGCAACACCGATAGCCCCGGCTTGATGGCCTCTGGTGGGTTGAAGTAGAGGCTGACATCGCCGTCGGTTTCAAGAATGCCGAGGCGGACCTGGCCGAGATGCTCGACGCCCTGTTGGCGCAGCTCCATGAAAAATTCGTCGGACGAAATGTTGTAACGGTTCAGGCTGTTCAGCGCATACAACCCATCTTCGATGATCGTCACTGGTTTGCCTTCCATCCAGTTCGAGAACCGTATGCTGTGACTCATGGCCAGGACGGTGAGGCGGTAAAGGAGCAGCAGCGTCGCGAACACCATTGCGATAGGCAGCAGCGGTACATCTTCGTAGAACGACACATCGCCCGCGGCTGAGCCAAGGGTCAGGATGACGACCAATTCGAACAGCGACAGCTGTCGGACGCCACGGCGGCCGCTCACTTTGAGAAACAGGAAAACGACGACGAAAGCGAAGAGGGCGCGAAGCGCGACTTCGCCCAGAAACAGTACGGGGAAATCGTCTAGCAGCATGCGCTGCCAATCGAACGCGGTCATCCGTTGCTCCCCTGTGCGCAGGATATTGGCTTGCAGCGGGCTCGGGCCGACATCGCTGGACCGGGCCGGCCAAGTTCGGAGGTCCTGATGCGCTTGGACGTCCGGGCCGTGGCCTGTACCGAGATGACCTCGAATACCAGATCGATGCTGGCGTCGTCAGTGATTCCTACAACCGAGCTCGCTCCGTTCCGGGTAGCTGCCCGGCGACTGCTGGAGCGGCCGCCGAGTCGCTTTTCAGCCGGTCCGCTGAGCTTGATAAAACCCGCAGGATGGACGTCGCGAGGAAGGATGAACTTCAGGGCAGTGGTACGGGCTTGCGCGCCATTCATGACGTGATCCGTTTTCTTCTACGTACCGTTGAGACCGTGAAAGCGGCGAATGGATCAGTCCGCTTAGGCCGAGCAGGTAGCGTGTGACACCGCGCACCCATGCAAAGTATTGCGCCGGAATCACGTTCGGTGGCCGCTCTCGGTGTGGTTCAAGCACTGATAGCTGCCGCTTACATCGCTGCCACAAGGCCGCCGGCCGCTAGCGGCAATCGTTGGCGCTCGCTTTACATGATGGATATCATATGGTTTATATGTTGATCGTAATTCAAAGCGCCGTGCGCCTCCAACGAGAATGCACAGCGTGACAATCGTTGGCCGCCTGGCTGATATACGAGGTATGACATGAGTGTTCGAAACGCAGTCCGTATCGTGGTCACCGGAACAGGTGTCATCGGGCCCTTGGGGTGTGGAACGGAGAAGGTCTGGTCGCGTCTGCTGGCTGGGCAGTCGGGCATCCGCAAGCTGCCTGCCGATCTGGCCGAGGGAACCGGTTGTGCCATCGCGGGGCAGGTGCCGACCCTGGCCGAGGATAGCGAGGCGGGCTACGACCCGGATCGTCACATCCCTGCCAAGGACCGCAAGAAGATGGATCGCTTCATCGAGTTTGCGCTCATGGCCGCGCAGGAAGCCCTTGTGCAGGCGGACTGGTATCCCAGCGACGAGGCAGGGCAACAACGAACCGCCACCATCATTGCATCGGGCGTCGGTGGATTCGACGCCATCGCCGAGGCTGTGCGCACCACGGACAACCGCGGACCACGCCGGCTTTCCCCGTTCACTGCACCTTCGTTTCTCGCCAACATGGCAGCCGGGCACGTCTCGATCCAGCACGGTTTCAAGGGGCCGCTCGGGGCGCCGGTGACTGCCTGTGCTGCTGGCGTGCAGGCCATCGGCGATGCGGCCCGGCTGATCCGTAGCGGAGAAGCGGATATCGCCGTGTGCGGCGGGACCGAGGCAGCGATCCATCGTGTGACCCTTGGAAGCTTTGCGGCAGCGCGCGCGCTGTCCACCGGCTTCAACGACTGCCCTCAGGAAGCCTCGCGTCCGTTCGACCGCGACCGGGAAGGCTTCGTCATGGCCGAAGGGGCCGGCCTGCTGGTGATCGAATCGCTGGAGCATGCGTTGGCACGGGGCGCGCGGCCCCTGGCTGAACTGGTCGGCTATGGCACCAGTGCAGATGCCTATCACCTGACTGCCGGTCCGGCGGATGGAAGCGGCGCTCGACGTGCCATGGAGTTGGCGTTGCAGCAGGCCGGTGTCGCTCCTGGCGACGTTCACCACATCAATGCGCATGCGACGTCCACGCCGGTGGGCGACCGAGGCGAGCTGGCCGCCATTCGATCCGTCTTCGGGGCAGGCTCGGGCGTAGCGATCACCTCGACCAAATCCAGTACGGGTCATCTACTGGGAGCAGCGGGCGGAATCGAAGCCATCTTCACCGTCCTGGCGCTACGCGATCAGATCGTCCCGCCCACGCTGAACCTGACAGCGCCCGATGAGGCGGCTGACGGGCTCGACCTGGTTGCTCTGAGCGCGAGAGAGATGCCGATCGAGTACGCCCTGTCGAATGGATTCGGCTTCGGTGGCGTCAATGCAAGCGTCCTGTTTCGTCGCTGGGAGCCATCGCTGTGAAGCCCTTGGAACTGGGTTTGGCGAAGTTCAGCGGATCGTTACAGGCTCGGTTGGCCAGGCGATAGCGGGCGTCAGGTTATCCTGGGCGGTCTCCTGACGTCTGCCTCGCTTTACCGATGGTCTGGAGTCTGGGCGCTTGCTAAGGAGCCTTGCTTTTCTATGTATGAAGCATACAGTTGCGCCATGAGAAACCTGAAAATCGAAAACATGGTAGGCGCCTTGGCGCTCGCGTTGTCTGACGGCGTGCTCCAGAGCACCCAGAACCAGGCGCCTGAAGCCGGCCCTGCCGCCGCCGCGATAGCCTTGCTGGGCCATGAGCCCGGTATGACGATCGAGCGCTTGCGTCGAGCCTTGCGGTTGTCCCATCCCGGCGCGGTACGTCTGGTCGACAGGCTCGTCGCGGGGGGCGTGGTCGAGCGTAGGCCGTCTGCAACAGATCGGCGCGCTGTCGCGCTCTATCTGACAGCGGCTGGTGAAACGAACTGCGATGCCGTCCTGGCGGTGCGTCAGGAACACATCGCACGTGCGCTGGCGACGTTGAGTCCTATCGAGCTGGAAACGCTTGGGTTGCTCACCGAGAAGCTTCTTCGTGGCCTGGTGCAGGATCTCGACCAAGCCTATTCGGTGTGCCGTCTTTGCGACCCGGGTGTCTGCACCAATTGCCCCGTTGCAGGGGCATTAGAGGAGGGGGCTGGTGAATGCCCGACCGCAGAGGCTCGGCAAGACCTCTCCCACAAGGGCTAGGCATGGCTGCTCTTCCCCGCAATTCAGCGCAACCCCATGGGCTTGAGTTCCTGCTAACCATCGAAAACTAACTACCCTCGCGAGGCGAACCCATATCGGCCTGACAGCCGGAGACGCTTCCACGTCATGGGCGTAGGGGCATGAGCATCGACCGTGCCGGGACTTTCGCGGTCGAGACCGCTCCCCACAACAACTCTCATAAGATCACAGGCTTGGCGCGGGACTGATCTTCCTCGCCAATCAGCGCAACCCCGTGGGAGCGGTCGGGGACGCCCAGTCTTGACCGCGATGCATTCGAAACCATCCACTTACGCGAGGCCCGCCCCGTATCCAGGTCGGCAGCCCGAAGACGCTCCCGCATCATGGGGGCATCGGCCATGACCGACCGTAACCGTTGTTGCGTTACCGCTGCTACGACCTTTATCCAGCGGTAGAGGAGACTGCCTGGCGCCGCTTGCTACTGCGCTCTCAGGCTGTTCAATAGCCTATGAAGCGACGCTGCAGTGCCGTCGTAGCCCTCGACAAGCCTTGCCATCATCGCGTCGTCCTGCAGCGCTCGCCGACGCAACCCTTCGACTACGCCCGGCTTGTCACCAGGCGAATCGCCTTGGCTGAGCTTCGCCGTCAGGTCGAGCTCGGCAACTTCCAGCCGATACCCTCGAATCGCCTTGCGCCAACCGGTCCAGAGGTGTGGCGCAAACTCTTCGATTTGCCAGCCGTCTCCGGACTCGTTCACGAGGACCAAATCCTTTATCTGGTCCTGGAGCGCCTGGTCGTCCATCAAACTCAGGCGCCCACGGATGACCATGCTCAGATAGTTGTAAGTGGGGGCCGTCTTGCTCCTGTCCGGGGTCGACCCTGTGAAGCTTGAGGTATACCAACTGGGAGAGATGGCTGCACCGGGGCCTTGCACCAGGATGGTGACAGGTACATCGGGTACGAGAGCCTCCGAAATCGGATTGGCCAACGCGAGGTGAAACTCGACCGCACCTGCAGCACTTTCTCCGATGCGCGGCGTAAGTGGAGCTTGGGCCACAAGCGGCCCGTCGCTGCCATTCACCAGGATCGTCGCGAAGGGAAAGGTCTTGACCATTTCCAGAACAAGGGACAGATCGTGCTGTTTGTATTCTGCATAGTGCATGGTCCTAGCTCTCCTGAGTCTGGAGTAAACGCTCGCGCAGACGCTGAATGCCCTCCGTAAGAATCACCAGGCTCACGCCAAAAAGAGCGACGTCTTTTATCAGGAACGTTCCGAGGAAGTTGAACCAGGGGAAACCACCCGAGGCTGCTTCCCATATTGGCAGTACGAGCATGGTTGAAACGGTCGTCAGGAAGGTCAGCGCTGCCAGAAGACTGCCTGCAATGGCTGCGCGAGCGGACCACGGCGAAGCGATGAGAAGGATGGCCGTAAACATCTCGACGGTCCCCAGCAGATAGGAAGTCCCTGTCTCGCCAAACACCGGATAAAGCCAGGCAAGCCAAGGTGTACCGCTGATGAGCGGTTTCAGCGCTTCGACTTCTACCTGGGTGAATTTCAAAAGCCCGATCAGGAGCAGGGGCAGCACGACACCGGTGAGTGCAATCGCTCGGCTGATCTTGGCGAGCTTCGGTATGGCTGCGACGGGGATGGCTTGAACGCTAGTGACGGTTTGCATGGTGTTCTCCGTTTGCTTTATGTGTGCGCCAAGCATATATCTTGGTTGTGCAAATTTATATGCGCTGGGCATATAATAATTCGCTATGAGGGTCTCCAAAATTGAACGCGCGGCAAGAGCGCTACCTGGCTTCGTCCGATGCGGTTCCATCAAGCGAGGCGAAGCCGATCGGCAGCCGGTGTGAACATGGGGCCGGGAAATGACTGTGATCGGAAGACGGGCGAGGTTAGCCGGGCAGGACGTTGTACGGCTCGTCGAGCTACGCTGAGCTGGTTGGGTTGCGACGAGGAGAAGGCCTAAGGCGCTGGATGTTCCAGGCCCCCACGCATGCAAGGCATCGGCGATAGTCCGGCGCGGTCGCGATGCGGTTTCACTGGGCTGCGGTCAGCGCGATTTCTCGCAGATCTTCTGCGTAGAGGTCCGGCGCCTCCCAGGCGGGAAAGTGCCCGCCACGGGGAAAGACGGTGTAGCGCTGCACGTTGTAGAGCCTCTCGGCGAGTTCGCGTGGCGCCAGGGCGAGATCGTGCGGCCACATGGCGACCGCCGTAGGCGTGCGGACAAAGTCATCGGCCGCCAGAGGCGGCCGCAACCGGGTGGCGTCGTAGTAGTAGCGGATGGAAGAGCCGATGGTGTTTGTCGTCCAGTAGATCATCAGCGTATCCACCAACGCTTCGAGCGGCAAGACCGAGAGAAGGTCGCCGTCGCAGTCCGTCCATGCGCGAAACTTTTCGACGACCCACGAGGCCAGCCCGACAGGACTGTCGGCCAGTCCGAAGGCCAGCGTCTGCGGCCTCGAGCTCTGGATCGCCTGATAACCCCCCTCGTCTTTGCTCCAGGCCTGTAGCCGACGCTCGTACTCGACTTCCGCGGGCGTTTGCGGCGGGCCGTCCTTCGCCAAGGGTTTGGGGGCAACGGCGGACACATGGGCCGCGATGACGCGGTCCGGGTGGCGCAGAGCGATCCGGGTCGCAAGGCCGGAGCCGATATCGGTTCCGGCAACCACGAACCGCCGATGGCCCAGCATCGCCATGAGTTTGGGATACAGGTCTACGGGCTCGGCTCCATAGGGGATTGCAGGTATGTCCGAGTACCCGAACCCAGGCATCGTCGGAATGACCACCTCGAACGCCGGCGAGCCCCGCGTCAGGAGCGGGGCGATGCGCTGAAACTCGACGAAGCTGGATGGCCAGCCATTCATCAGGAGAAGCGGAATGGCCTGGCTGGCTTCGCTGCGAAAATGCAGAAAGTGCAGGCCGTGGCCGTCGACCGTGGCACGGAAGTGTGGAAGTCGATTCAGATGGTCGCGGCGTTGCGCCCAGTCGTAATGGTCGCGCCAGAACTCGACCAGCTGGCGGAGAAAGCCCTGCTCGGTCCCCATGCTCCAGTCCTCGACGACCGAGTCGGCCCAACGTGTCCGAATCAAGCGAGCACGAAGGTCATCCACCTGATCCGCGTCGTAGGGCATTTCGAAAGGGGCGATCATGATCGATCCTCAGCAGGTGCTAATGAACAACGCTCTTACGGACCGCTCGGGCCTCACATTCCCGCCTTGTCGAGAAGCGCGATTTCCTCGGCAGACAGGCGCAGCTTCACGGCCCTGGAGAAGCTTTCAACGTGAGCGGCCTTGGTCGCGCTGGCGATAGGCGCGGTCACGCCACGATGGGCGATCAGCCAGGCGAGTGCGACTTCAGCCGGTTCGGCCTTTCGCGCCGAGGCCACCTCATGCAGCGCTGCCAGAATCGCCAGCCCTCGCGCGTCGAAATACTTCTCGACGAGACCGCCGCGCTGCGACTGACCGAGATCCGCCTTCGAGCGGTACTTGCCGGTCAGGAAGCCCGACGCCAGGCTGAAGTAGGTGACGACGCCCAGGCCACGTTCGATGCAGAGATCCTGAAGCGCGGCATCGAAGGACGCGCGATCGTAGAGATTGTATTCGGGCTCGAGCACCTGGTAGGACGGCAGACCCTTCGCTTCAGAGACCGAAAGGGCCTGCCGCAGCTGCGCGGCATCGAAGTTGGATGCGCCGATGGCCTTGACCTTTCCGGCTTTGATGAGCGCCTCGTACTCGGCCAGGGTTTCCTCGTGCGGCGTATCCGGGTCCGGCTGGTGTGAGAAGTAGAGGTCGATCGCATCGACCCCCAGTCGTGACAGCGAGGCCTCGGCGGCCTCGGCAATCCAGCGCTTCGACAGCCCCTTGCGGCCCGGATCGCCATAATCCCAGCCGACCTTGGTGAAGATGACGACCTTGTCGCGGATGCCCGGCCGAGCCTTCAACCAGCGGCCGATGATGGTCTCGGACTCGCCACCTTGCCCGCCGGGCGCCCAGTACGTATAGACGTCCGCCGTGTCGATGGCGTTGAAACCGTGGTCGACGAAGGCATCGAGCACGGCGAAGCTCGCCTGCTCGTCAAGCGTCCAGCCGAATGCGTTGCCGCCAAGAACGATCGGCGCGACCGAAAGGCCGCTCGATCCGAGAACACGTTGTTCCATGACTGTTTCCTCCCTGTCGGGTGGATGTGGGCGAGCCCTGACGAGACGTTATTCAGCAGACTTCAACGAATCGACCACCAGGGCGACTTTCGCCAAGGGGGTAGGTCTCGATGGGAGACGTTCATCTACGGGTATCGAATTTGATACCTAGCCACGTTAGATAACCGCGCGGGAGCGCACAAGGAGGCGTATTCCTGGTACCGGGGCATACGGGTATAGCCGCTGAGAGTCTGACGAACCCGGAGCACTGCCGGTCTGTACGGCGGCGCTGGCGCGCATTGGCGAAAAGGGTTCATGCTCGTCGTGAAGACGGCCCGAGGCGCTTCGACTAATTGAAACGCACCATTGACAGTGCTGATGCGATTCCTTGCATCGTTAGCTTGCAGGTAATGAACCGATCGGAAAAAACCAGCCGCCGAGCGGCGGCTGGAAAGGGAGCGACAGCCTATGCCTAGAAGTAGTAGCCGATGTTGAGGTTGGTCCGGTAGTACCAGTCGTTGCTGCCCGATGAGGTGGTGGAGGTCCAGCCGGTTCCGTTCTCCGCACCGCCGAACGGGTTGGCGTTCTTGGCCCAGGTAAGGTCCAGCCAGGCGATGATCGGCAGGGCGAGGAACTGGATGCCGGCGGTATACATCTGCGAGTCGGCCCAGCCGCTCTCGTCCTTGAACAGTCGGCTGTAATCGTTGTAGAGCTTGATCTTCTTCAGCATGCCCAGGCCCGGGGTAGCGATGTCGTAGCCGAGGTTGAGCGAGGCGATGGTGCCTTCGGCGGCGATCATGAAGGCTGGCGTCAGGCCATTGCCGCCCATCAGTATCTGGTTGTCAGCGACCCCGGCAGGGTTCTTCGGATCGAATTCGTAGCGGATGCCCTGGGTCGTCAGGGTCCAGGGACCGTGGTTGACCACCGCATGCAGGCCGGCGGCCCAGTAGTCGCCATCGTCACGGGTTGTGGCGTTGTACAACCGGGCACCGGCCAGCGAGCCGCCGACCTCAGCCTTCCAGTCGTCGCCGGTGAAGGTGCGGGCTAGGCGAAGGTTCACCTGATCGCGTTTCTCGTTGTCCTGGTCACCATGCACGGCGGGGATGGCATTTTCGTCCAGATCCTTGTAACGCCCCACTTCCGGCGAATAGCGGATGCTCGACGGCATCATGCGAGGGAAGTAGCCGGCCTGAAGGTCCCAGTCGGCGTTCTTGTAGTTGTACTTGATGCCCGCGCCGGCACTTACGCCGTAACCCAGGAAGAACGGGATGTGATAGCTCCAGCCGAACTGGGGATACGGCTCCAGGCCGAATGGCTTGAAGGGCGCACCCAGCTGGATGTTGGACTGGGGGCTCAGGTTGTAGCCGACATAGCCGCGGTCGATGGAGCGCTTGCCGTCGTCCTGGAACCAGTAGTTCACGTCGGCGAAGAAGTCGTGGTGCCTGGCCTTCAGGTCAACGCGGAAGGTGTCGAACAGGAAGCGCCCGTTGTTCTCGCTCTCCCAGTCCTCGTCGCGGTAGTTCATCCGCAGGGCGCCGCCGATATCCAGCGCAGTGGCGCCATCGTCGCTTTGCCAGGAAATATGTGGGAAGGGTTTGCGCGGCCCCGCTGGCGGAACGGCTGCTTGGGCCGATGCCGGATCGGATACGGAAGCGGGCGCCGGGACGCCGGACGCTTGAGCGAGGGCCAGGGCAGGAACATTGGCCAGCGCGATTGCAAGCAGAGTTCTTTTCATGTCAGCAGCCTCAAATAGTTGTCCATATAAAAATTCAGCCAATAGAAACCCGCTCTTCCGTTAAAGAAGTTCAGAAAAAGTTAATTGCGTAGCGAGAATTAATGGATGTCCTGATGCTCCGGTTCGTCGTGCTTGTTTCATATATGGCTAAGCGTTTTTTGCATGAACCATGCCATGGAAAACTTGATGCTTTGTTTAAGTAATTTGTTCTTTGGTTTCAAGGTGTTATATGGGGAACAGACGGTTTTGTGCCAGACATGGAACAAGCATTAGTTAACTTGAAAGGCGCTGCACAGCATAGGTGCAGATAAGTAACGCCTGGCTTATCGCAGTGCGCGCTGTAACTTTTGGCAGCAGCACTGCCAGAAATAAAAACGCCCGGCATAACCGGGCGTAAGTATGAAGCTGCAATTGCGCTAGTTTCGGTCGAGTCGATATCTAGGCATCGAGCACAAGCCGGCTGCTGCGGCAGCCCGATACGCAGACCATCATCGACTTGTTGGCTTGCCGTTCTGCCTTGCTCAGCACGCCATCGCGGTGGTCGGGTTCACCTTCGAGCACGCGGGTCTCGCAGGCGCCGCAAACACCTTCTCGACAGCTGTTGTCAATGGCGCAGCCGGCGTTCAACAGGGATTCCAGCAGGTTGTCTCCGGGACCGATCTCCAGCGTTTTGCCCGAGCGCTTCAGTTCGACGCTGTAGCTGCCCTGGGCATCGGCCGCAGGCGGCAGTTCGGCAGCGGCGAAACGTTCGATATGGGCATGCGGGTAGCCCAGCTGCTCGCAGGTCTGCTCAAAGGCATCGAGCATCGGCGTCGGTCCGCAGCAGTAGAAGTGCGTGTCGGCGGGCTTGCCGGCAAGGTAGGCCGTCAGGTCCGGCGAGACGCCCTTCTCGTCGTCGAAGTGGTAGGCGACCCGCCCGTCCAGCCCGGCGATCTCCTCCAGCAGCGCTGCTTCGCGGCGCGAGCGGGCGCAATAGATCAACTCGGCCGAGCGCCCGAGCGCCAGTAGCTGACGGTACATGCAGTAGATCGGCGTGATGCCGATGCCGCCAGCGACCAGCACGCTGTGGCTGGCTGCGGTGTCCAGGTGGAAATTGTTGCGCGGTTGGGAAATGGTCAGCTGCATGCCGACCCGCAGCTGGCTGTGGATGAATTCCGAGCCGCCGCGGCTCTTGCGGTCGCGCAGGATGCCGACCACATAGCGTCCCCGGTCGGTCGGCGAGTTGAGCAGTGAATAGCTGCGTACAAGGCCGTTGGGCAGGTGCAAGTCAATGTGCGAGCCGGCCTCGAACGGAGCGAACACGGTGTCGCCCCAGGGCCGGAGTTCCACGCTGATGATGCCTTCCGCCTCATAGCGCAGCGTGTGCACCAGGGCGGTCGTGGTCGCGGTGGACATGGTGCTTTGCCTCAAGCTGTCGCGCGCAGATCGATGTCCAGCCGAGCGCTGGCTTCGATCTCCACACAGAGTTCGGGGAAGACCAGGCCGCTGACCTCGACCAGGGTCGAGGTCGGCAGGGTCGTCTGGCCGGCGAAGAAATCATGGCGGGCGCGGCCCACCTCGTCCTTGTCGGCAATACGGGTGAGGTACAGGGTCAGCCGGTAGATGTTGTGGATGCCTCCCCCGGCGGCCTCGACCAGCGCCTTGCACTTGTTCAGCACCACTAGGGTCTGGGCATAGGCGTTCAGAGGCTCCCCCCTTTCCGCCGCCTGGCGGGTGGCGGGGTGCCCGGTCATGCCGGACATCACCACTTCGTTACCGATCAGCAGTGCGTTGGACCAGGTAGCGGTGGCCAGTTCGGCCACCGCGTCCGAGTGAACGCGGAACACGGGTGTCCTGTTCACAGCTGTTTCGCCTCGATCAGTTCCAGTTGCTCGCGGGCCTTGCCTTTCAGGTAGCGGCGCAGGCGCACCAGGCCCAGATCGTGCTGGTAGAGGTTCTCGCGGGCGTTGGCATCCGGCTCCATGTGCTCCAGCAGGACCCGATCCTGTTCCAGCACTGCCCAGTGGCGAGCCTCCAGGCGATTCTTGTAAAGGAAGCGCCAGGTGTCGCGCTGCCAGCCGGTCAGTGGACGGCAGCGCCAGTGGAATACACCGCTCAGCGTTGGGCTGCTCGGCGTGTAGCTGCCGATGATGGTGAAATTGCCGCCCGGGCCGCCCGTCTTCGGATAGGGAATTTCCAGACGCAGCCAGTGACAACCGTTGTCGACGAATTCGGTCCAGTCGAAGTTGACGCCGCGCTGGCCTTCCTTCTCGAAGATGAAACCGCTGTCCGTATCGCGGGTGATGAACTTCGCCGTGCTCTCACCCTCGCTCATCGAATGGGACATCTTATGCAGGTAGGTGCCGTGCATCGGGTCCATGACGTTATCGATGACGTAACGGTAGTCGCCCTTCCACTCGGTGTAGCAAAGGAAGCTGCTCCACTCCGGCGAGGTCAGCTGCTCGGGCAGGACCAGCTCCGGCGGCTCGGCCACATGCGGGTCGGCGGCGTTGTAGAGGAATATCGCGCCGGCGGTCTCGCGCACGTGGAACATTCGCGTCGGGCGGCTGCCTTCGAGCTTGCAGCCAGGGCTGCCGGGGACCTTGGTGACGGTGCCGTCGCAGCGCACTTCGATTCCATGGTAGGGGCACTGCAGGCGGTCGCCGAGCACGGGGCCGAGCGACAGCGGGGCGCCGCGGTGCGGGCAGTGGTCTTCCAGCGCGTGGACGCTGCCGTCGTTGTCGCGCCAAAGGGCGATCTTGTAGCCCAGGCGGCGGATGGACACCGGCTTGTCCTCCAGCAGGGCGGAAGGCAGTACCGGGAACCAGAGATTCTTCAGGCCGTTGGCGAGCAGCTGTTCGACCGGATCGATGTTGGCTTGCATGTTCATGTTCGATTCCCTCATTCGCCAAGCCGGGCCATCAGCGTCTTGAAGCTTTCCTCGTCCCACTCGCCGGTATTCAGCGGGCAGGGCGGGCCGGCCAGATTCAGGTGTGCCAGCAGGCTCGGCAGATCGTGCTTGCCGGCGGCGTAGGCGCGCTCGATGGAGTCGCCGAGCAGGTCCTCGAAAGGTGTGCTCGGGCGCGTGCGGGCCTGGTGGGTTTCGTTGTAGGGCGCGGTCATGTCATTGGCCTCCATTGCGGACCCGCTCGCGGATCATTTCGCGAACCGGGACGAAGTCGTAGGTGGGGTAGCACTCGGTGCGGAACACGCTCCAGGCGGAGCGTTCCAGTTCGACGTTGACGCGGGGCAGAAGCGCCGGTGGCAAGCGCAGCGTGACGATCTGGCCAAGGCCCATGGCCACGGTCCAGGAGACGATTTCTACCCCTTCGCCGGGAAAGCGCTCCCACCAGTCCATCCTTTTCATATGGCCCTGGATGTCTTCCAGGTTGTTCGACTGGTCGTGGCGCAGCAGCACGGTGAGCAGCAGAGTCTCGCTCATGACGTCTCCTCAGGCAGCAGGGGCGGGTTCGCCCCAGGCGTCATAGCTATACACCCAGTCGGCATTGCCGCCGTCCTTGAGCCACTGGTTGCCGCGCGAGCCGATCTGGATCTGGCTGGCGCGCTCCAGGCGGGCGTTCTGGTAGGCTTCCAGCGCGGCTGGAACCTGGGCCAGGTCCGTCACGCCGTCGAGCATGCGGCTGAGGACCACGGCATCCTCTATGGCCTGGCCAGCGCCCTGAGCCATGAACGGCATCATCGGGTGGCAGGCGTCGCCCAGTAGGACCAGCTTGTCGCGGGCCCAGTAGGGCAGCGGATCGCGCTCGTAAAGGGCCGTCTTGAGCACCTCGTCGCAGGCCTCGAGCAGGGCGCGGGCGTGCGGGTGGTAGTGGGCGTAGCTTTCGCGCAGCTCCTCGACGTTGCCCTGGGTGGTCCAGCTCTCCAATTGCCAGCTGTCCTGGGCGGTGGTGGCGAAGATGAAGATGTCGCGGCCGCGATTGAGCGGGAAGGTGACAATCTGGCTATGCGGGTTGGGGCCCCACCACTTGGTGAAGGCCTGGATATGCGGGACCTCGGCGACCTTCTCCGCCGGCACCACGGCGCGGTAGGCGACGACGCCGGTGAAGCGCGGGTTTTCTTCGCCGAACAGCGCGCTGCGCACTACCGAATGGATGCCGTCGGCGCCGATCAGCAGGTCGACGCGGTCATGGCTACCGTCGGCAAAATCGATGCGCACACCACTTTCGTCCTGGCTCACGGCCTGGGCACGATGGCTGAAGCGAACACGCTCCAGGGGGAAGGCCTTGGCCAGGGCGGCTAGCAGGTCAGCGCGGTGGATGGTCAGCTGCGGCGCGCCGTACTTGCGCTCGGCGGCGTCGGACATTTCCAGACGCGAGGTTTCCTCACCGGTATCCCAGGTGCGGCTGATGCGGTGCGTGGGGCGCGCCGCACTGTCGCGTACCGCCTCGCCGACGCCGAGGCCGTCGACGGCCTTGACCGCGTTGGGCGTAAGGTTGATGTCGGCACCGACGCGCAGGAAGGCCCGAGCCTGTTCATAGACCACCACGTCGTGCCCAGCGCGCAGCAGGCCGATGGCGGCGGCCAGGCCGCCGATACCGGCGCCGAGGACGCCGATTTTCAGTTTTTGGGTCATTTGTTTGCTCTCAGCGTTTGTTCTTTTCGGTAAGGAATTTGCCCTGCGGCGCCTCGACGTGTCGCTGCCGGCGGGTCACGCCATCGATGCCACCGGCGATCGCCCACTCGGCGAAGACGGTGGGGCCGGGCTCGAACTCACGCGGCTGCCATTCGGCGGTCAGGTGGTCCTCGTCCGCGTAGTACTCCACCAGCGCGCCGGCGGGATTCTTGAAGTACCAGAAGAATGCCGATGACACCGGGTGGCGGCCCGGGCCGATCTCGGTGTCCCAGCCGCAGCGGGAGACATGCATGCCGCCGCCGAACACCTCGTGGATGTCGCGCACCGTGAAGGCGACGTGGTTCAGTCCCGCGCGCGGTTCGGGCAACTGCAGCATGAAGATGTCGTGGTGGCCGCCTTCCTCGGCGGTCCGCATGAAGGCGCCGCGGTTCGGATAGCGGTCCGAGGACTGGAAGCCGAAGCGATCGTGGTAGAAAGCCTCGCAGGCGTTCACGTCCTTGACGAAGAGCACCACGTGGCCGACTTCCACCGGCGTGGCGCGTTCGTAGACCGGGCTCGGCTTGTTGATCCGGCCCTTGCTGTTCCAGGTGTTGTGGGCGCCGCATTCCTCAAGCTCGAGGTCGCACTTGCGGGTGACCTGGAAGCGGATCGCCAGACCGTTGGGGTCGGTGCAGCCGACGCGGCCATTGCCTTCGACGAAGCCCGGGTCCTGGGCGATGCGGCTGGCATAGAGCGCCAGGTCCGCGTCGCTTTCGACGCCCCAGACCACCTCGCGGATGGTCGGACCGGATTCGATCGCCGGTGGCAGGCCGGGCTTGTTCAGGTCGGCGACGATCACTCGGCAGCCGTTGAGGGTTTCGAAGATCGCCTCGTCGGGCTGCTCGCTGACCAGTGCGAGCCCCCAGTCCTTGAAGAAAGTGACACAGCGGGGCAGGTCTTCGACCCCGTAGGTGATCTCGTCGATGCCAAGTACGCTCATTGCTTTACTCCTGCCCAGGCGATGGGCTGTTCGTTCAGGCCCCAGTAGAGGGACTTCTGCTCCATGTACTGGAGAATGCCGAGACGCCCCTTCTCGCGCCCCAGGCCGCTGTCGCGCCAGCCGCCGAAGGGGGTGGAGATGGAGAACTGCTTGTAGGTGTTGATCCAGACGGTGCCGGCCTGGATGGCGCGGCCGAGCTTCCAGGCCTTCTGGAAGTCGCGGGTCCAGATGCCGGCGGCCAGCGCGTAGACGCTGTCGTTGGCCTGGTCGATCAGGTCGGCCTCGTCGTCGAAGGGCAGGGCCGCCAGCACCGGGCCGAAGACCTCCTCCTGGCACAGGCGGGCCGTGTTGGGGAGGCCTTCCAGGATGGTCGGGCTGTAGAAGTGACCTTTGTCGAAGGTCGCGCCTTGGGGGCGCTCGCCGCCGCAGAGCAGGCGTCCGCCTTCGGACAGTCCGATGTCCACGTAGCGCTCGACGCTCTCGCGGTGGGCGGCGGAGATCAGCGGGCCCATCTGGGTGGCCTCGTCGGCCGGGTCGCCAATGCGGATGCCACGGGCGCCTTCGACCAGGCGGTCCATAAAGGTACCGTAGAGCGAGCGCGCGACGAACAGCCGGGAGCCGGCGATGCAGGATTCGCCGGAGCTGCTGAAGATGCCGTAGAGCACGCCGGCGACTGCATGGTCGAGGTCGGCATCCTCCAGCACGATGGTCGGCGACTTGCCGCCCAGCTCCATCGACACCGGCATCATCTTGTCGGCGGCGATGCGCGCGATGTGCTTGCCGGTGCTGGTGCCACCGGTGAAGGACACGCGCTTGACCAGTGGGTGGCGGGTCAGCGCGTCGCCGATCAGCGAGCCCTTGCCCGGCAGCACGCTGATCAGCCCGCGCGGCACGCCGGCCTCTTCGCAGATCCGCGCCAGCGCCAGGGCGGCCAGCGGCGTTATTTCCGCCGGCTTGACCACCACTGCGTTGCCGGCGGCCAGTGCCGGAGCCATCTTCTGCGCTTCGGAAGCGATCGGCGAGTTCCATGGGGTGATCGCAGCCACCACGCCCATGGGTTCGTAGACACTCATGGTCATGAAGTCGCCGCGCGACGGGGTGATCGCTTCTTCTAGCGTCTCGCAGGCCGCCGCGAAGAACTGGAAGGTACCGGCGGCGCTGGCCACCAGGTTGCGGGTTTCCTTGATCGGCTTGCCGTTGTCCAGGCGCTGCAGCTGGGCCAGCTCTTCGCTCCGCTCGCGGATCAGCTGGGCCACGCGGTAGAGCGCCGTGGCCCGCTCGTGGGGCTTGCGCTGCGCCCAGCCGCTATGGACGAAGGCGTGCTGGGCGCCCTGGATCGCCTGCTCGACGTCGTCGAGGCCGGCGGCATGCAGTTGCGTGACTACTTCGCCGGTTGCCGGATAGGTGGTGGCGTAGAGTGCCCCGGAGCCCAGGCGCCATTGGCCGGCGATGCAGATGGGTTGGATGTCGTCGAGGTTCATGGGCGGGCCTCAGATGGAAATGGCATGGGCATGGTTGCCCAGGGCGCGGACCACGCTGTAGACGGTCAGCGCGGAAGTCTTCGGGTTGGCGGCCAGCGGCTTGCCGCGCAGGGTCAGCTCGAAGCCGCCGAAGGCGCCGCGGGCTTCCACCTGGTGGACGTTCTCGCTGCTGTGCGGGTCGGCGATCAGCTGCACCTCGGTGCGGTCGAGGCCGAGCCCGGCCAGCGACAGGGTGGCGGCGACGTTGGCATTCTTCGGATAGAGGATGGCTGCCTCGCGGGCGCTGCCCTGGAAGATCACTGTCGCCTCATCCAGGTTGTCCAGGTCGCAGATCTGCTCGGCGGGCGTGCCCTTCCAGGCGCCGGCCGGCTTGCGGCCGGTGTAGAGCACCGACTCCAGCCCGCCGACCTTGGCCGCGGACAGCGCATCGATGCCGCCGATGGCGCCGGGCAACAGCTCGATGCGGGTGCCGCCTTCGCGCGCCGCCGCTTCCAGGCGCTCGGCCAGGCCGTACTCGGACAGCGCACCGACCGAGACCACCAGGCACGGAATACCGCGTGCCAGGGCCGGCAGCACGTGCTGCTCGATGGCCCGGTGCCCGGCGCACTCGACCAGCAGGTCGGGGCGCGCGTCGGCCGGCAGCTCGGTCAGTACGGTCGGCGGACGCTCGAAGCTCGCCAGGCGCTGACGGATCAGCTCCTGCGATTCGGCGGGCACGACCACCGCGTCGACGCGTAGGTCGGGGTCTTTTTCCAGCAGTTCCAGCGCACCGATGCCGATGGCACCGCAGCCGATCATGGTGATGTTGAGCATGGTCTGGCTCCTCAGGCGCTGGCCTTCTGGAATCGGGTGGCGCTGTTCGGCGGTCCGGCGAACTGGGTGTTGAAGGGGCCGACGCTGAGCATGTCCACTTCCAGCAGGAAGGGGCCCGGCTGGCTCAGGGCGCTGTCCAGCGCGCCGGCGAAATCCTTCAGGTCGCCCACTCGCGCATGGCGCAGGCCAAGGGACTCGGCCAGCTTGGCATAGTCCGGGGTGGTCAGTTCCACGTAGCAGTGGCGGCTGCCGTACACCGCGTCCTGGATGTTCTTGATGACCCCGTAGCGCTGGTCGTTCATCAGCAGGATGACCATGTTGGCGCGCTCCTGGACCATGGTCGCCAGCTCGCCGAGGTTGAGGATGAAGCCGCCGTCGCCGACCAGGGTGAACACCTTGCGCGCGGGCGCGGTTTCCGCCGCCGCCACCGCCGCACCGATCCCCATCGCCAGCCCCTGGCCGATGCCGCCTCCCAGGGCATGGATGCCGGCACGCGGGTGGAACAGGTTGAGCAGGCGGTTGCCCCAGATGCTGTTGGACAGGGTCACGTCGCGCACCCAGGAGAAGTTACGCCCAGCCAGGGCCTGCAGCTGCTCGACCTGCACCGCGTAGGGGCCGAGCTCGTCGACCAGCTGGTCGCGGGCCTGCTGGCGCACCTCGCGCAACTCGGCGAGGTAGCCGGGCTCGACCCGCAGGCGGCCCTGCAGGCGATCGGCCAGGCCGTCCAGGGCCAGCGCCGCGTCACCGCAGATGAACAGGTCGCTGTGGTAGCAGCGGCCCTCGATCGCCGGGTTGGCGTCGATCCGGTAGGTGGCTTCGGGCAGCTTCAGCGCGTACTTGAAGGTCTCGTTGCTGCGCAGCCGCGAGCCGGCCACCAGCAACGCGTCGCAGCTCTGGAAGAACCGCTCGACGCGCTTGTTCTGCGAGAAGGCGCCGAGACAGCGCGGATCGTCCTCATTGACCACACCGCGGCCCTGGGTCGAGGTGACCACCCCGACACCCATGTCCATCAGGCGCTTGACCTGCGGGCCGGCGTGGCGGGCGCCACCGCCCAGCCAGAGCAGCGGGCGCCTGGCGCCGGCAAGGCGCTCGGCGACCCGATCCAGGGCCTCCTCCGTCGGCACGGCGACGGGAATCGGCAGCGGCGCCAGATCGGTCGGCATGGGGATGAAGCTGGACTGGATGTCGATCGGGATTTCCACGCTGACCGGGCCGGTGGGCGCGGTCAGCGCGGTCTGCACGGCAAGCTTCAGGGTGCTGATCGCGGTCTCCGCGCTGCGCACGCGGAAGGCGGCCTTAGACACCGCCTTGAGCATGGTCAGCTGGTCGCGGGCCTCATGGATGTAGGCCAGGTCCTGGTCCAGGTAGGGCGTCTCGATCTGCCCGGTGAGATGCAGCAGCGGCGTGCCGGCGGTCTGCGCCTCGACCATCGCGCCGGCGGCGTTGCCCGCCGCGGTGCCGGTGGAGGTCAGGCATACGCCCAGGCCGCTGACCGCACGGGCATAGGCGTCGGCCATGTTGGTCGCCCCGGCCTCGCCGCGCGCCATCACGAAGCGGATATTCTGGCGAATGCCGAAGGCATCCAGGATCGGCATGTTATGGATGGAAATGACGCCAAAGGCGGCCTTGACCCCACACTGCTCGAGAAAGGCGGTGATCGCGGTGCCGACGGTGACCATCGGCTTCTCGTTGCGGACTTCTTCAGACATGACGGGACAAGCCTCCGGAAACATCGATATGGCTACCCGTGGTGTAGGCGGACAGCGGGGAAACGAGGAAGAACAGGGCGCGAGCCGCCTCGAGGGGCGAACCCAGGCGCGCCAGGGGAATCTGCTTGTTGCGGGCGAGTCGGGCGGTCCATTGCGCCCAGTCGAGGTCGCGCTCCTCGCGTGCCTCGAAACGGCGCCGCCATTGGCCCGACTCGACCAGGCCGATGAGAATGCCGTTGACCCGGATGCCCTTGGGGGCGAACTCGACGGCCAGCGAGCGCACCAGGTTCTTCACCCCGGCGCGGGCCGCGGAGGTGGCCACCATGTGCGACTCCGGCTGGCTGGCCAGGAGCGAATTGGCGCAGGCGATGGCCGCGTCGGGCTGGCTTTCCAGCTGCGCCAGAAAGGCACGCACGGGACGGATGATGGAGAAGAACTTCAGGTTCAACTCCTCCTGCCAGGCCTCGTCGCTGGTGTCGGCGAAAGTCGAGACGCGGCCCTGGCCGGCGTTGCAGACCAGCATGCTGGCGGCACCGAGTTTCGCCTGGCTGTTTGCGGCGAAGCGCTGCATCTGTTCGGCGTCGAGCACGTCGCAGCGCTGCGCATAGAGCACGGCCTGGGGAAAGCGTTGGCGCAGGGCCGCTTCGGCGCTGGCCAGGCGATCGGCGTCGCGGCCACAGAACGCCACCGCGGCACCGGCCTCGAGCAGCAGCTCGACAGTGGCGAGGCCGATGCCGGACGAACCGCCGGTCACTACCGCGACCTTGCCGGCGAGGTTATGCATGCTCATCTTCAGCCCCTCATCAGGGTCGCGGCATGGGCGACGTTCGGGTTGTAGTTCAGGAGGCGCGACAGCTCGTCGGCGCTGTGACGCACCTGGCGGACCAGCTCCTCGATACGGTCACCGCCGATATGGGCCGAGGGAATCGTTGCGCCGAGGGCGGCCACCACCTTGCCGCTGTGGTTGCGCACCGGTGCGGCGACGGTGGAAATGGTCGACTCGAAGAAGCCTTCGCCCATCACGTAGCCGCGCTGGCGGTCGCTCTGCACCAGATCGAACAGGTCCAGCACGGTCTTGGGCGTGCAGGGCGAGTGGCTTTCCAGTACTTCTTCTGGATAGAGGTCGCGCAGGTCGGCCAGCGACAGGTCTTCGAGCAGGATGCGGCCGAGTACCGTGGCGTGGGCCGGCAGTCGGGTACCGACGTTCACCGCGCTGCTGAACACGGTGGGAGGCGAGACCTTGGCGACGTAGACGATCGAGCGGCCGTCGCGCACCACCAGGTTGCAGGGGTAATGGATGGCGTTGCTCAACTGCGCCAACAGCGGCTGGCCGAGCTCGGTCAGCTCCAGCGAGGCGAGGTACTCGAAGCCCAGGCGCAGCACCGACATGCCCAGGCGGTACTCGTTGCCGCTACGGGTGACGAAGCCCATGGTCTCGAGGGTGGTGAGCAGGCGGAAGATGGTCGAACGCGGCAGCTTCAGGCGTCGCGCCAGCTCCGGCGCGGTCAGGGTTCGGTTCTGCCGGCTGAACTCACAGAGCAGCAACAGCCCGCGCTCCAGACCGGGAACGATGTATTTTTCTTGCGTCTCTTTGAGCGATTCGAGATCGGTCATGGACGTGTTCCTTCCAGTGAGGCCTTGAGGGCGGAGGCGATGCGTTCGGCCACCGCCTCGGGTTGTTCGATCGGGCTGGCATGACCGGCCCGGGGAATCAGGGAAAAGCGCGCATGCAGGTGACCGGCGATCAACTGGCACTCGCCCGGCTGGGTGATGCCGTCGTCCTCACCACAGTGCACCTCGCAAGGCATCGCCAGGGGCGGGAAGCGCAGCAGGTCGTCCCCGCAGAGCAGCTCGACGGCCTGCCGGTAACCGGCAGGGTTGAGCCGCGCCATGTTCCAGCGCACCCAGTCCAGTTGGGTGACCGACGCGCGCGCCGAGAGCAAGCGATGGCTGCGCTCCTCGGCCATCGCCTCGACCCCGTGCAGCTCCAGGTTGCTCAAGCGACCGGCACGCACCTGCTCGCCAATGTCCTGGCGCGCGGCGGCGCCATAACCGCGCGCCGGGCTGATCAGCATCACCCGGGCGATGCGCGACGCCGCCTGGCCGGTGGCGCAGGCCAGGGCGGTCATTGCGCCGAGCGAATGGCCGACCAGCACGCAGCGCTCGATATCGAGGGCTTCGAGCACGTGATCCAGGCGTCGGGCAAAGGACTCGGCACGCGGACGCGCCTCGGCCAGCGGCGAGGATCGGCCGTAACCCGGTGCGTCCCAGGCGACAACCCGGGCCTGCCCGGAGAGCCGTTGGGCCACCTGTAGCCAGGACGCCGCACCCGAGCCGATCCCGTGCAGCAGAACCACGGTTGGTCCCTGGCCACTTTCACGAACGGCGGTGTGCGCCTCGGGAAATACCAGGTGACGCAGAGGAAACGCCATGTCCAGCTGGTCGAGTAGCGGGCGCTCCACCGGAGGGATCGAAGAGACGGATGCGAGCGTCATGGCTATCAACCGCGCTTGATCTTCGCCAGCGGGGACTCTGGCGGATACGTGGGGGTGATCGGTTTCTTGGCGCCGAGCATCACGCACATCAGCGCGTCTTCTTCGCCGACGTTGTGCTCTTCGCGGTAGACGCCCGGCGGCACCGAGATGACGTCGCGGTCGGTGAGGATCGCTTCGAAGCGCTCACCATCCTTCTCCATGATGACCTTCATCTTGCCGCGCAGGACGAAGAACACTTCTTCGACGTCGATGTGGATGTGCGACGGGCCGATGTTGCCGGCCGGGATGATCATGGTGGAAAAAGTGAAGTGCTCGGACGGGATGGTGTTGGTGTCCGCGGTCACACCGGTTCCGCCGGTGCCGATGTAGCGCATCTGTGCGCGGCGGTATTTGGGATCGTAGTCAGCTTGGAATTTCAGTGCGTCCCAGTCGTAGCTACGGGTCGAGAAGCGGGCGATACGCGACTCGCACCACTCGGCGAAGCTGGCGCCTTCGGGGCGGTCGTAGGACTTCGGGGCAGCCTGTTGATTGAGATCAGTCATGGTCGGTTCTCCAAGTCAAGGCATGACGAACCCGCCGTTTACCGGCAGGGTCTGTCCAGTGATGAAGCGGGAAAGGTCGGAGAGGGCGAACAGCACCGCGCCGTTCACATCCTCCGGTAATTGCGCGCGCCGGATCGCCCGCTGCTGCTTGTAATGCTGATGGCGGGCCTCGGGCACGTAGGCGGTGGCTTCCACTTCCACCAGGCCAGGCGCGATGGCATTGACGGTGACGCCATCGTCGCCGACTTCGCGGGCGATCGAGCGGGTCATGGCGATGACCGCCCCCTTGCTGGCCACGTAGGCCAGCAGGTTCGGCGCGCCCCACAACGGCGTGTCGGACGCCAGGTTGACCACCGCACCGCGACCGCTGGCGCGCAGCGCCGGCAGGCAGGCCCGGGTCATCAGCCAGGTACCGCGCACATTGACCTGCAGAACCCGATCGAACATCTCGATCTCAAGTTCCTCCAGGTTCTTGCCGCCGGAATTGGTGATCGAGGCGTTGTTGACCAGCCCGTCCAGCCCGCCGAGCATCTCGACTGTCTTAGCGGCGCACGCCTCGACCGAGGCCGGGTCGGCAAGGTCCAGTCGCAGCGCCTGAACGTCGAGGTCGCGTTGGCGCAGGGTCTGGGCCGCGGCCTCGAGCGGTTCGGCGAGGATGTCGGCGATGACCACCCGGGCCCCAGCTCCGGCGATCGCCTCGGCGAACGCCAGGCCCAGTCCGCGGGCGCCACCGGTGACCAGTACCCGGCGACCATTGAGAAGGTTGTGCATGATCAGCCCCTCACACCGTGCTCAGGTTGGCTTTGGGCATGTAGTGCAGGACGCGTTTCTCCGCCCAGACCACCGCCGCGTAGGCCAGCACGCCAATCAGCGTCAGCATGACGATGGCGACGAACACGCCGGCGGTGTTGCCCTGGCCCTCGGAGTTCACCAGCAGGAAGCCGAGGCCCTTGTTGCCGCCGACCAGCTCGCCGACGGTCACGCCAATCACCGCCAGGGTGGAGGCGATGCGCAGGCCGGAGAACAGCGCGGCCATGGCCGAGGGGAACTCCACCAGGCGGAAGATCTGCCAGCGGTTGGCGTTCATCGCGCGGACCAGGTTGACCATGTCCGGGTCGACGGTACGGATCGCCGAAAGCACGTTGATCATTACCGGGAAGAAAACGATCAGAATGGCGATGAGGATCTTCGGGTAGATGGTGTAGCCCAGCCACATCACGAACAGCGGTGCGAAGGCCACCTTCGGCGCGATCTGCAGCGCGAGGATGTAGGGCGAAAGGATGGCCTCGGCATTCGGCGAGAGGCCGAGACTGACGCCGATTACAACACCCAGCAGAGCCCCCAGGGCGAAGCCCACGATGATTTCGAACGCGGTGATCAGCGTATGCTCAAGCAGGTTGCTGTGCTGCGACATCGCACCGAATTCGACGATCACGCGGGTCAGGTTGGGCATGACGAACTCGGGCATGCCCATAAGGCCCGGGCCCCATTGCCAGAGCGAGAGGAACACGGCCAGCAGGATCAAGCTGCCAGCCACCGGGTTGTTGAGGCTTTTCATCGACGACGTACCTTTCGAACGGCGGGAGCGTTATTTGTTGGCGACCTGGGCCGCCTCCACGAACTGGTTGGTGTAGAGCTCGTCCAGGGGCGTCTCGCGGTTGACGATGCCCTCGCTCACGTAGAACTGGCGGACGCTTTCCAGACGCTGCGGGTCGATGTATCCAGGCGTGGCCTGGTTGGCGTAGACGTGTTCGCGGTAGAGGTTGAAAATCTTCTCGAGGCTGGCTTCCTTGCCCTTGTAGGAGGGCACGGCCTCGGCGAAGGTGGCGGCCGCCGCTGCAGGGTCCTGCATGATGTCGCGCATGCCGCGCAGGGTGGCCTGGACCACGCCGCCAACCACCTCGGGCTGGCTCTCGATCGCCTTGTCCGAGGCGAGGATCGCCTGGGCCATGCTCTCGAAGATCTCCGTCTGCGGGATCAGGCTGACGTTCATGCCGGCTTCCTCGGCGTTCACCACCCAGTCCGGCACGCCTGCCATGGCTACGGCCTTCTTCGCTGAGAACAGCTGCCAGACGCCGGCGGGGCCGGCGGCCTGCACGTTGACATCGTTCGTCGTCAGGCCGGCTTTCTTCAGCGAGGCGAGCAGGGCGTAATAGGTGGTGTCCGAGTAGGACATCACGGTCATCGTCTTGCCCTTGAGGGCGGCAAGGGAGTCGATGTTCTGATCGGCATCGGTGGCGACCATGGTCACGCCCCCGGCGCCTAATACCGCTACGGCCTTGACCGGAACACCGTTGGCGCGCACCACGATGGGCGTGTCACCGATCGCGCCGCCGACCAGAGCGTTGCCCGCTCCGATTTGCTTGGCCACGTCGACGCCACCCTTTCCGGCGACGAAATTCACCTGCAGGCCCTTCTCGCCGTAGTAGCCCTTGTGCTGGGCAATGATCCAGGGCGCGAAGGCCGGCGAGTTCGGGGGGGCCGGCAACAGGTAGGTGACCTTCTGCAGTTCGGCCGCCTGGGTTCCCATGGCTGTACTCAGGGCTACGGCCAGAAGGGCGCGCTTGCCAACACGTGCAGCGAAATTTTTGATCATGCTCGTCTCCGGAAAAGGGGTGCGTGTTCAGTGCAGATCCGTACTCTCGCCAACCTTCAACAGCTCCATCAGGCGGCCGGCCAGGGGGCCGATCTCCGGAAGCTTGCGGCGCTCGAGCGGGTTCTCGCGTAGCGGCAGATTCACTTTGATTTCTTCGATGAGCGTCCCGGGGCGGGCGCTCATGACCAGGATGCGATCGGACATGGCGATCGCCTCGACAAGGTCATGGGTGATGAACAGCGCGGTCTTTTGCTGTTCATGAAGCATCAGGGCGAGATCCTGTTGCAGGATCATCTTGGTCTGCGCATCGAGCGCCGAGAACGGCTCGTCGAGGAACAGCACCTGCGGGTCGATGGCAAGCGTGCGAGCCAGGGCGGCGCGCTGGCGCATCCCGCCGGAGAGCTGGAACGGGTAATGATCGCCGAACCCCTCCAGATGGCACTTGACTAGCAACGCGTTGGCGACTTCGGCGCGACGCGCGCTCGGCACGCCCTCGATCTCCAGGCCCAGTTCGATATTGCGGCGAATGGTCCGCCAGGGCATCAGCAGGTCCTTCTGCAGCATGAAGGCAACCTTGCGCACTGGCCCGCTGACTTTTTCGCCAGAAATGAACACGTCGCCTGCGCTCGGCATGTAGAGGCCCGAGCCCATGTTGAGCATGGTGCTCTTGCCGCAGCCGGACGGGCCGATGATCGACACCACTTCGCCGCGCCGAATGCTGAAATTCACCTCTTGAACCACGGGCATCGCGTCCGGGCTGCCTTTCTTGGGAAAGGACTTTGCGACGCCACGAAATTCGATCTCGACGGGGGCGGACGTCGTGCGGCTGGTCACGGAAGCCGGTGAAGTGCGGTACGCCTGGAGTTCGGAAATGGCCATGAATAATCTCTGGTTCGTTTCATATACGGTACGTTGTCTTAAGCATGAACAATGCCAGCGAAAAGCCAGTTTCTGGAAAAAATAAAAAGCCTTTTAAATCAGTTATTTATTTCGTTTCACGCACGAAACGCATGTTCTGTTTCACCAAGGAGACAGATCGGTTGGGAAGCGGATGGGTCATGCACCTATGCGGTACCTAACAACACCGTCGCGCCACAAATGCGTGCATCAAGCGTTACGCTAGGTAGCGGGCGAGGTGACAAACAGGTATGGGGTGCGTTCGCCCGCGTCCTGCTAAGGAAGCAGAAAGGCCACACGACGATTGAAGCTTGAGTGGCGAGTAAGCGCCGCAGCGCAGTTAGGAAACGGCTGGCGCGCGGATGTTGGCCAACTACCAAACTCACTGGACGCCGGCCTGGCGAATTCCAACCCGGCATCGGGACGGCTTGCCCGTCCTCTGCTTTATATAAGTGGAAAAGCGCGGTTGCGGTGTCAGTCCAGGCTGGACTCGGCTCTTCCTTTGACCGACAACGCTATGGCGCCGAGTAGCTTGCATATGAAGTAGGCGGCCGAATGCACGAACAAGCCAGGCAATGCCTGGCTTTTCGTCTCCGGGTCGATGTTTATCAGAGCATCAGGCCAACCAGCAGGTAGCAGAGGCCGGTGACGATCACCAGGCCTGCGATGTTGAGTGCGAACCCTGCGTTGACCATCGTGCTGATGCGCATGTGTCCTGTGCCGAACACGATGGCGTTAGGCGGTGTGGCCACTGGCAGCATGAAAGCGCAGCTGGCCGCTATCGCTGCGGGAACCACCAGCAACTCGACGGCAAACCCCTGGGCGCTGGCGACCGCTCCCAGCAAGGGCAGGAAGGCGGCTGCGGTGGCCGTGTTGGACGTGACCTCGGTGAGGAAGATGATCACCAGCACGACCAATCCCAGCAGAAGCAGTGCCGGCAGCGTGCCGAAGGCGCCGAGGCCTTGGGCGATCCACTCGGCAAGGCCGGTAGTGCGGATCACCGCAGCCAGCGACAGGCCGCCGCCGAACAGCAGCAGGACTCCCCACGGAAGCTTCACGGCGGACTGCCAGTCCATCAGGAACACCCGCTTTTTCGCATCGACGGGGATCATGAACAGTGCAACGGCCGAGGCGATGGCGATGCTCGTATCGTTTAGACCAAGAACATGAATGGCGAGGGCCGGCTGAAAGATCCAGGCCAGGGCCGTTAGGGAAAACACCAGGCTGACCAGCCTCTCGCCCCGGGATAACGGCCCGAGCGCCGCGAGCTCCTCGCGGAGCAGCGTGTGGGTCCCTTGCCCCGAGAGACCGAAACCGCGACGCGTCAGCCACCACCAGGTGAAGGCGAGCATCAGGATGGAGACCGGCAGCCCGATCAGCATCCACTGGCCGAACCCGATATGCACGCCGTAGTTGTTCTGCAGGAAGGCCGCCAGCAATGCGTTGGGCGGGGTGCCGATCAGCGTGGCGATACCGCCGATGCTCGCCGCATAGGCGATACCGAGCAGCAGGGCGTTGGCGAACCGTTCGCGCTCGGCCGGGTTGCCCTGGCCGCCGCGATCGAGCATGCCGATCACGGACAAGCCGATGGGCAGCATCATGATGGTGGTGGCCGTGTTGCTGACCCACATGCTGAGAAATGCCGTGGCGAGCATGAAGCCCGCGACCTGGTGAGCCGGATGGCTGCCGACGATCAGCAAGGTGCGCAGGGCGATGCGTTTGTGCAGGTTCCAGCGCTCCATGGCCAGCCCGAGCATGAACCCGCCCAGAAAGAGAAAGATGATCGGGTTGCCGTACTGGCTGTCGCGTTCCCTATGCTGTCGATGCCCAGCGCCGGCACCAGCAGGATCGGCAACAGGGACGTGATCGGAATCGGAAGGGCCTCGGTCGACCACCAGGTCGCCATCAGCAAGGCCAGCCCCACCACGTGCAGGGCGTCGGCCGACATGCCAGCCGGCGGGTCGATGACCAGGCAGACCAGCAGCAGCAGAGGGCCGAGGAAAAAACCTATTTTCGCCGCGAGGTCCGAGGCGTTCCCGGTCGCGGCCGGGGAGGGGGCGTGGATGGGCTTGTTCACGGCTGCACGCTCCGCTGTTCGCCGGTTGAGGCACAGGAGGTGGGCAGAGGGCAGTGGCGCCGAACGGCGCGGACAGGGACGTCGGGTGCGGGGAGCCTGGGCATGGCGGCATTCCTCTGTTTGTTCTTGTGGTGAGGACTCGATTTGGCCGCCTCGCAGGTGGCGGCGATCGCCATGCTATATTTCGAGTTCGTGTTTAAAGCTGGCGTAATGTGGAATCTATGAACACAGTTCGTGATCAATTGCCGCTGCCGGAAGATCTCCGGGTGTTTCTCACTGTCATCCGAAAGCAGAGCTTCGCCGGCGCGGCAGACGAGCTGGGCCTGTCGCCCGCCTATGTCAGCAAGCGCATCCAGATGCTCGAAGGCGTGCTGCAGACCAAGTTGCTGCATCGCACGACCCGGCGGATCGCGCTGACTGACGACGGTGAACGTACGCAGCGCTGGGCGGTACGCATCCTCGGCGACCTGGACGACCTCTTCGACGAACTCTCCCAGGCACGACTGACCCCACGGGGGCAACTGCACATCAGCAGCAGCTTCGGCTTCGGCCGCAACCACGTGGCGCCGGCGATATCGGCACTCGCCGAACGCTATCCGGAGCTGGAGATCCGTCTGGAGGTGTTCGACCGGGTCGTGGACATCGTCGCCGAGGGCTTCGACCTGGAGATCCGCGTAGGTGACGACCTGCCAGGCCAGCACATCAGCAAGCGCCTGGTCACCAACCGGCGCGTGCTCTGCGCCAGCGCCGACTACCTGGCCCGTCGCGGCACGCCGACGAGCCTGGAGGACCTGCAACAGCACGACTGCCTGGTGCTCAAGGAGCGCAACAACGCCTTCGGCGTCTGGCAGCTGGAGCGCAACGGGAAGGCCCAGAGCGTGCGCGTCAGTGGGCCGCTGTCCTCGAACAATGGCGAGATCGTCCTGCAGTGGGCGCTCAATGATCGCGGCATCCTGTTGCGTTCGATGTGGGACGTGAAGCCGCTGCTGGAGCAGGGCAAGCTCGTCCAGGTGCTGCCGGACTATAGTGAAAGCGCCAACGTCTGGGCGGTCTATCCGACCCGGCTGTCGAGTTCCGCCAAGCTGCGGGTGTGCGTCGAGTTCCTGGCCGAGCATTTCAGGCAGTTGTCGCTATAGCGCCGTCCCGACCATGCACGATTCATGAATGATCAGGACACGGTCTCGCGGCTTGCGCTCGCCTTCGGCTTACCTAGCATGTCGGGCATTGAATAAAGAGGAGTGAGAGGTATGTTCGCTGAGTTCCAGAAGGACGAGTGCCTGGTCAATGGCGTGCGCATCGCCTACCGCAAGGGCGGCACCGGGCCGGCCCTGCTACTGCTTCACGGCCATCCGCAGACCCATGTCATCTGGCACAAGATCGCCGACCGGCTGGCGCGGCACTTCACGGTGGTCGCCGCCGACCTCAGAGGCTACGGCGACAGCGACAAACCCGCCGGCGGCGATGACCACAACGCCTACTCCAAGCGTGAAATGGCGCGCGACGCCCTGGAGCTGATGAAGACCCTGGGCTTCTCGACCTTCGACGTGCTCGCCCATGACCGCGGCGCGCGGGTCGCCCATCGCCTGGCGTCCGATCACGGCAAGGCGGTCCGGCGGATGATCCTGCTGGACATCGCTCCGACCCTGGCGATGTATTCACAGACCAACGAGGCGTTCGCCCGTGCCTACTGGCACTGGTTCTTCCTGATCCGCCCGGCTCCGCTGCCCGAAGCCTTGCTCGAGAGCGATCCGGAGCTGTATCTGCGCAGCGTGATGGGCACGCGCAGCGCCGGCATGCAGCCGTTCACCGACGAGGCGTTCGCCGAGTACCTGCGCTGTCTCAGCCTGCCGGGCGCGGCGCACGCCATCTGCGAGGATTATCGCGCCAGCGCGGGGATCGACCTGGAGCACGACAGGCAGGACCGCGAGGCGGGCCGCCAACTGGAGATGCCATTGCTGGTGCTGTGGGGCGCCGAGGGTGTCGTCGGCCGCTGCTTCGATCCGCTGGCGGAGTGGCAGCGGGTCGCGACCAACGTGCAGGGCAAGGCACTTCCCGCCGGGCACTACCTGCCGGAAGAAGTCCCGGACCTGTTGTTCGACGAAGCGATGGTCTTTTTCAGCTGAGTTCAGGGCGCCGGATGAGCCAGCCGGCGCCTCTTCACCTTTTCCATGCGTACTGTCCCGCGTGCCTCCGCTGGCGGGCGTCGCCACATCGTTCACGAATCGTGAATTCTTAAACCCCGCTGGCGCTCTTTGAGCGGCCAGTGGCGCTCAATATGCTGGCGAGGCAGGCCTGGCAGCCGGGCGCTGCGCTGCCCTGGACGACAAGCAAAAGCGAGAACGGCCATGAACCGCCCCAGAACCCTCTACGAAAAGCACATCGACTCCCATAGCGTCTGCGACCTCGACGACCAGGGGCATGTGCTGCTCTACATCGACCGGCAAGTCGCCAACGAATACACCAGCCCGCAGGCCTTCAGCGGTCTGCGCGAGGCGGATCGCAAGGTCTGGCGGCCGGCTGCCACGCTGGCGGTGGTGGATCACGTCAATCCCACGAGCCCTAACCGCATCGCCACCATGCCCGACCCGGGTGGCGCGCGGCAGGTGTCCTACTTCGCCGAGAACTGCCGGGACTTCGGCATCGAACTCTTCGATGTGCTGGACAAGCGCCAGGGCATCGAACATGTCGTCGCCCCCGAGCAGGGCTTCATCCTGCCCGGCATGGTGGTCGCGGCAGGGGACAGTCACACCACCACCTACGGGGCGCTGGGGGCCTTCGGTTTCGGTATCGGCACCTCGGAGATCGAGCACCTGCTGGCGACCCAGACGCTGGTCTACAAGCGGCTCAAAACCATGCGTGTGAGGGTCCATGGTGAGCTTGGCGTCGGCCTGACGTCCAAGGACATCATCATGGCGTTGATTCGCCGCATCGGCGCGTCCGGCGCCACCGGGTACGCCATCGAGTTTGCCGGCCCGACGATCGAGGCCCTGAGCGTCGAAGCACGGATGACGATCTGCAACATGGCGGTCGAGGCGGGGGCGCGCGGCGCCTTCATGGCGCCGGACGACAAGGTATATGCCTACCTGGCCGACAAGCCCCGGGCGCCGAAAGGCGCGCTCTGGAACCAGGCCGTCGCGCGCTGGCGGGAGCTCTACAGCGATCCAGGCGCCGAATTCGATATCGACATCGAGCTGGACGCCGGTGCCCTGGAGCCGATGGTCACCTGGGGCACGAGCCCCGACCAGGCCGCCGCCATCGGCGATCGGGTGCCGGACCCGCAGGACGAGCCGGATGCCATTCGCCGCCAGGATCTTCAGCGCGCCCTTCGCTACATGGGCCTCACGGCGGGGGAGCGTCTGACGGCCATCGAGATCAGCCATGCCTTCATCGGCTCGTGCACCAACGCCCGTATCGAGGATCTGCGCGACGCCGCCCGTGTCGTGCGCGGCCGCAAGGTCGCGCCCCACGTGCGGGCCATGGTCGTCCCCGGTTCCACCCAGGTGCGTGCCCAGGCCGAGGCCGAAGGGCTGGCCCAGGTGTTTCTGGATGCCGGATTCGAATGGCGCCAGTCGGGCTGCTCGATGTGCCTGGCGATGAACGACGACGTCCTGGCACCCGGCGATCGCTGCGCCTCCAGCACCAACCGCAACTTCGAAGGGCGCCAGGGCGCGGGTGCGCGTACCCACCTGATGAGCCCCGCGATGGTCGCAGCCGCGGCGGTCTCGGGACGTTTGACCGATGTACGTTCGCTGCCCCTGGAGGCCTGAGATGGAACCCTTCGTTGACATCAGCGGCACGGCCGCGCCCATGCTCGCCGCCAACGTCGATACCGACGTGATCATGCCCAAGCAGTTCCTCAAGGGCATCGACCGCAACGGCCTCGACCGGGGCGTGTTCTTCGACCTGCGCTTCTTGCCGAACGGCGAGCCGAACCCGGATTTCATCCTCAACCAAAAGCCCTGGAACGAGGCCCGCTTCCTGGTCGTCGGGCCCAATTACGGCTGCGGCTCGAGCCGCGAACACGCCGTGTGGGGGCTCAAGCAACTCGGCATCCGGGCAGTGATCGGAACCAGCTTCGCCGGGATATTCTTCGACAACTGCCAGCGCAACGGCCTGCTGCTCATCCAGCTGAGCGATGCGCCGCTGCGGGAGCTCGGTGAAAGGGTCGCCAGGCCCGAGTCGTCGTCGATCCGCATCGACCTCGCGGCGCAGACCATCACCCTCGATGGCGGGCGCGCGATCGAATTCGCCATCGACGCCCTGCGCAAGGAAGCGCTTCTGCAGGGGCTGGACGCCATCGGCAGCACGCTACAGCGCACCGATCAGATCAAGGCATTCGAGGCCCGGCATCTGCAGGCCAATCCCTGGTTGGCCTGATGGCTTGGCGTGTGGGTATGCAGTGGGGCACACGCGGTTGCTGCGGCCCCCACCTCATCTAACCGGCGCACGTGTCGTATCGAACCCCGATGCTCGACGTCGTCAGGGCGTTCCGTTCTCGATCATCCAGCGGATCACGCTCACCAGCGGCATGTGGTGATGGCTGATGGAACACCAGGCGGTTTGCTCCTCCCGGTACAGCTCGGTGTATCGGCTGAGCACGAGATGGCGGCCGTCGTCGTCCAGGCGCAGTTCGATCTCGCGGCAGTGCAGCGAGGATTGATCCGGTGCCCTCATGCGGCGATGCAGTACCAGCGGTTGATCAATCGCCATCGGCTTCACCCCGTTCGCACGCGTGGGTGGAGGTTGCGGGCGTGCCCCGCTTGCCTTCCGCGACGAAATTGGAGCGATGTTGCGCGACGGCATCGCGCAGCGCTGCGTAGTAATCAGGCCGTTTGCGCAGTTCGTCAGTCAGCGGCAGGTTTTCCGCTCGGCCGTCGACCACGCCGCCGACGGTATTGATGGTGCCCAGGGTATCCACGGTATCGCTGTTGTCGCCGAAGGGGCTTACCGCGAAGCTCAGTACTCGGCCGGTCGCGTCTCGCAGATTGGAAGTGCCGAACAGTGGAAGTTCGACGATGGGCCCGCTTGCAATATTCCAGACACCGAATGTCTGGCCGAAGTCGGATCGGTGTCGTTCTATTCCCAACTTACCCGAGACATCGATCAAGCCAACGATGCCCGCCGTGGTGTTGATGAAGAAACGGCCGGCGGTATTGGCCGAGCGTCTGAAGTTGCCTTGCAACAGGTCATTGATGAATACCTTGGGCTCGCCGAAGTTGGCGACAAAGTTGTGGACGCCACTCTGAAATAACTCCGGAAGACGGCGATAACCCCGGGCCACAGGTGCCAGGGCGTAGTCGTCGAGCGTTCGGTTGAAAGCAAAGATGCCTCGATTGACGGGCTCTGCCGGGTCGTAGTAGCCATAGGCGACGTTGCCACAGGCGTCCGGTTGCGTGTCCGCCGGTTGGCTGGCGCAACCGCTGGCAAGTACCAAGACGAGTCCGGCAAACAGAAGGCGAGTAAAACGCGAAGTGGAAGGGTTAGTTGGCATCTGGAATATCTCGGTGGGAAATGATCGCGATGCTGCCTGCGATTCTTTGCTCCAAGATTTCCGCTGTGTTGCGCGCTGGTAGGTTTGTTGCCGGATTGAAATATATGACGTAACTCGTCGAATGGTTTTAGATATCCACTTCCAACAAGTCCGCACGTGCCCATCGTGACCCATCTATTACTTGTCGACGATGACCTCGAAGTCCTCGCCCTGCTGAAGAAGTTTCTCGAACAGCACGGCTATCGCGTAGACACTGCCACGGACGGACCGACGCTGTGGCAAGCCGTGGAACGTCAGATGCCGGACCTGGTGATCCTGGACGTGATGCTCCCCGGCGAGAGCGGGCTGATGCTCTGCCAGCGGCTGCGCGCCGAACATGGGATAGCGGTCATCATGCTGACGGCGATGGGGGAGTTGAGCGACCGCGTCGTGGGGCTCGAGTTGGGGGCGGACGATTACCTGACCAAGCCGTTCGATGCCCGCGAGCTCCTGGCGCGGATACGGGCCGTGCTGCGCCGCACGGGGGAGGTCAGAAGCGTCTGGAACGACAAGCCGCGCCCGATCTTGGAGTTCGCCGGCTGGCAGCTGGATGTCACGCGACGTGAGTTACGTTCGCCGGACAAGGTCATGATTCCGCTGTCGAGCGGAGAGTTCGAGCTGCTGCTGGTCTTTGCCGAGCACCCGCTGCGGGTGCTGACGCGTCAGCAATTGCTCGACATGGCGCGGGGCGAAGCCTACGACGCCTTCGATCGCAGCGTGGATGTCCAGGTCAGCCGGTTGCGCCGCAAGCTGGAGACCGATCCCAACCGCGCGCCCATGATTCGTACCATTCGCAACGGTGGCTATCTGTTCACGCCGAACGTGGTGGTGAAGCGATGAACCTGCTTCGCCAGGCGTTGGCCAGGTTTCGTCGGCCGCGCTATACGGTGGCGCGCTGGATCGCAGCGACGACGATGGTCGCGATGCTGACCGCACTGGCACTCAACGGACTGTTCAGCGTGCTGGCCGGCGGCTGGGCCCGGCCACCCTTGCTGGAAACCGGTTTGATGGAAAAGCTCGCCGCCATCACTCGCATCCTCGATGCGGTGCCGCCGGGGCAGCGCCCCGAGATCGCCCGCGCCGCCAGCGATCAGGCGTTCGCCATCCAGTGGGTGCAACGGCACGAAGAGGCTCGCTTGCCCCGCCTCGACGATCCCGGTTTCCGAAAGGGGGCGGCGCTCCTGCGCGATCTGTTGGGCAGGCCCACGGCGACGATCGAGGCGTACGAGCCCAGCGACTGGCCGCAGAACCGGACCGACAGGCGCTATGCCTTGCTGATCGAGCTCAGCGATGGCTCCTGGGTCGTGTTTTCGATGCCGACGCGGGGTTGGGGGCTGAACGAGCTGCCGCGCAATCTGATCGTTCTGGGCCTCGTGTTGTTGTCGACGATCCTCGTTGCCCTGGTCGCGACGCGGCACCTGGCCAGCCCGCTGGAGCGTTTCGCCGAGGGTGCGCGGCGTTTCGGCCGGGATTTCCGGGCGCCGCCGATTCCCGTGGAAGGGCCGCAGGAGATTCGCCAGGCGATCCTCGCCTTCAATGCCATGCAGGCGCAACTGCAGCATTTTCTACACGACCGGACGCAGATGCTGGCGGCCATCTCCCATGACTTGCGAGCGCCCCTGACGCGCATGCGATTGCGCGGCGAATTCATCGAGGATGCCGAGCAGCAATCGAAGCTGTTCCGCGATGTGGATGAGATGCAGGCGATGGTCAATTCCGCCCTGGATTTCTTTCGTGACGACGCACGGCTCGAACCCGCCATTCCGTTCGACCTGGCCGAGCTGCTGCATACGGTGGCCGACGATTTCAAGGACGCGGGAACGGGCTTCGGCTTGAGCGGCCCGAGCCGCTTCGCCTATGTGGGGCGCCCTATCGGCATCAAAAGGATGCTCGTCAATCTCGTGGATAACGCCATCAAGTATGGCCGCGACCCCTGCGTTCGATTGATCGTTCGACCTAGCCGGGCGGAAATTCGCGTGCTCGACCGGGGGCCGGGAATCGCCCCGGAACATCACGAGGCGGTGTTCATGCCGTTCTTTCGCATCGAGGGTTCGCGCAACCGGAACACCGGTGGCGTCGGGCTGGGCCTGGCTGCGGCGCGGGCGACCGTCCTCGAACACGGCGGAACGCTCACGCTGCGCAATCGCCAGGGCGGCGGGCTGGAGGTCAGGGTCGTCCTGCCCTTCGGCTGAGCGGAACGGCACTGGCAGGCGACCGCGGCTTTCCGCCAATGACGTCATCAGCTGATAACAAAGTAGAATAACGGGCCGCGAATTTCCCCGTTGTATCGTTTTCGGCGCGGCCGTATATTGAGCCGGTGATGCCGGGCCCCTCTGGCGGTTAATACCGCGATGTCGGAATCACAGTCTGTTAATTACGACTGAGGAGGGGCTCGATGAACGCCCTAGAACCGTTTCTCCTTGCCGAGTTCTTCGGCACGGCCACCTGGCTGTGGCTGGTTTTCATATCCATCGTCTTCGCTCTGCTGGTTTTCGATCTCGGTGTCCTGCACCGTGACAATCGAGAGATCGGTGTGCGCGAGAGTCTGCTGTTGTCGGGCGGCTATATCAGCGCCGGCCTGCTGTTCGGCCTTTGGGTGTTCCATCAGAAAGGCAGCGATGCCGGCATGGACTACCTGACGGGCTTTCTCGTCGAGAAGTCGTTGTCCATGGACAACGTCTTTCTCATGGCAATGATATTCAGCTCCCTGGCCATTCCTCGTCAGTACCAGCACAAGGTGTTGTTCTGGGGGATCATGGGTGTGTTGGTGCTACGCGCGATAATGATCGGGCTTGGCGCTGCGCTGATTCACCAGTTCAGCTGGATTCTCTACGGGTTCGGCGTCTTCCTGGCCGTGACGGGCGCCAGGATGCTGTTCAGCCCGGTCGATGACCACCCCGACCTCGAGGGCAACCTGCTGGTCAGGTTCCTTCGCCGTCATCTGCGGGTAACCGACCGTCTGCACGGCCAGCGCTTCTTCGTCCGGCAACCCGGAGAAGGCGGAAAGGCGGTGCTATGGGTTACGCCTCTTTTCCTCGCGCTGATACTGATCGAATGCGCGGATCTGGTGTTCGCCGTGGACAGCGTGCCCGCCGTGTTCGCGATCACGCAGGATCCTTTCATCGTCTACACGTCGAACATCTTCGCGATCCTCGGGTTGCGTGCGTTGTACTTCGCGTTGGCAGCGCTGATTCATCGCTTCGCTTACCTCAAGTACGCACTCGCCCTGATCCTGATATTCATTGGCACCAAGATCACCCTGGTCGGCATCATCGGCAAGATCCCCTCCGTCGTCTCGTTGGCAGTCACCTTAGGGTTGCTCGCCGGCGGGGTGTTGCTGTCGCTCTACAAGACCCGGGGCGAACCTGCGCTTGAGGCCTCCGGTCCAGGCCCAGGGGGGGAAGCGCTGAAATCGGACCCAGTCTCTCCCCGTGAATGATCGGGACTGCTACAACCCGCGCTCCATGGCGAAAGGTGCCAAAGGTCCGGTATTCCCGGGCCTTTGGCTTCCAGGCGTGGTGAGGAAACCAACTTCCGCACCGATGAGTGACACTTCCGCTTGGTAACTATTCTATTTTTCAGAACATAATCTTCGATATCGGACGGCTATTTAGTTAAGTTGCCGGCGCGCATGATGACCTCATTGCGGCTACCAAAGGGGTGGCCCAGTCAGAGGAAACTCGTCATGACACAGTCCATCGCACTCTCCACTAGCAATAACACCATCGCTATCTCCGCTTCGGCGGCGCTTGCCGGGCGCGTTTTGCTCAGTGCCATCTTCATTCTCTCAGGCGTTTCGAAAATCAGCGCGCCGGCCGGCATGATCGGCTACATCGAATCGGTCGGTCTGCCGTTTCCGACCCTGGCCCTCGCGCTGGCCATCCTCGTCGAACTGGTTGGCGGTGTCGCGCTGGTGCTTGGCTATCGGACTCGCCTGGTGGCCGCCGGCCTTGCGGCGTTCACTGTCGTCACCGCGCTCGCCTTCCATAACCAGCTTGGCGACCAGAACCAGCTCATCCACTTCTTCAAGAACATCGCCATGGCTGGCGGGCTGTTGCAGGTCGTGGCGTTCGGCGCCGGCCGTTTCAGCCTTGATGCGCGTCGCGCCTGACTCTCGAGCTGACTGAGGAGCACATCATGAAAGCGATTCGCGTAGCGCAATATGGGCAGCCCGAGGGGCTGACTCTGCAAGAACGTCCGGCGCTTGTGCCGGGCCGAGGCGAAGTGCTCATCAGCGTGGCGGGCAGCGGCGTCAACCCGATTGACTGGAAGATCTTGTCCGGCGCCATGAAAGCCTTCATTCCACTGGAGCTGCCGTACACGCCTGGCGTTGAAGTGGCCGGACGGGTAGCGCAGCTAGGCGACGGCGTCGAAGGGTTCGCGGTAGGGGACGAGGTGTTTGGCTTCATCGGGATCGTCGGCGGCTACGCCACCGAAGTGGTTGCCAGTGCCGATCGACTGGCGCATCGGCCGGCGCGGTTGTCGGCACTAGAGGCCAGCGGCGTTCCGGCCGCGGCGCTCACCGCCTGGCAGGCACTGCATGAGCAGGCGCAGATCAAAGCCGGCCAGACGGTTCTGATCCACGGAGCAGCCGGGGGCGTCGGCAGCATGGCGGTGCAGGTGGCTCGGATCGCCGGTGCGACCGTGATCGCCACCGCGTCGGCCCGTAACCACGACTACCTGAAGTCGCTGGGCGCAGACCAGATGATCGACTACACCCAGACGCCCTTCGAAACGGCGGTCGATGCGGTCGACGTGGTGCTGGATCTCGTCGGTGGGGATACCCAGGCGCGTTCCTGGGCGGTGTTGAAGGCAGGTGGCGTACTGGTTTCGCCGGTTAGCCCACCGGATGCGGCTCAGGCCAAAACGGTCGGCGCCTCGGGCAAGCATTTTGCGACGCGCTCCGATGGCGCTCAGCTGAAAAAGATCGCTGCGCTGTTCGACGTGGGCAAGCTCAGGATCGACGTCGAGGTGCTTCCCTTGTCAGGGGCCGAAGGCGCCTTGCGCAAGAGCTGGGCTCGACACACACGGGGCAAGCTGGTGCTCGATGCCAGCCGATGAACGTCAGCAAGCGATAACGCCGGGCATTTCCCGGCTTTTTTTTTCGCGCAATTTCCCGACAGCGCAGGCTTGGGCGCGACAGCATAAAAGGCGGTATCCGTGCAATCTGGGCTCGTCCAAAACTGAACAGGAGCCTCGCCCATGGCCCGCTACAGCAAAACCGACTTTCCCTTGCACGATGCCCGCTGTCATCTGGAAACCGGCCCGATTGTGCTGGTGAGTTCCGCCTGGCAAGGCGATACCAACATCATGACGATGGGCTGGCACACGATGCTGCAGTTCACACCCGCGCTCTTCGGCTGCTACCTCTGGGACGGCAACCACAGCTATGACCTGATCCGCCGCAGCGGCGAGTGCGTGATCAACGTGCCGACCGCGGACCTTGCCGATGCCGTCGTCGGCATCGGCAACTGCACCGGCTCACGGCTGGACAAGTTCGAGGCCTTTGGGCTCACCGCCATGGCTGGCTCGCGGGTAAATGCCCCGCTGATCGATGAGTGCTACGCGAACTTCGAGTGCCGCCTGGTGGATGACCGGCAGGTCGACGAGTACGGCCTGTTCATCTGGGAGATCGTCCAAGCCCACGTGGCGCCAGCCGTCACCGAGCCGGAAACCTTGCACTACCGAGGAAAAGGGCAGTTTCGTGTCGCCGGTCGTGTGCTGGATTATTCCGACCGGTTCAAACCACAGAACCTCTAGCGCGCCCTGGGCTGCGATAGGCGCTTGGCGTCACACCCACTTCGCGCCGGAACACTTGCGAGAAGTGGCTCGGGCTTGAATAGCCGACTTCCATGCCGATGTCGATGACGCTTTGATCTGTGTCCAGCAGCAACTGGCGAGCACGGGCCATGCGCAGCCGGATGAAGTATTGCGACGGCGACACGCCGGTGGCGCGTTTGAACAATCGGCTGAAGTGGTATTCACTCAGTTGCGCGGCCTCGGCCAGCTGAGCCAGGGAAAAGTCTTCGGCCAAGCGCGCATTCATCATGTCGATGACCCGACGCAGCTTGTAGGCCTGCAGCGCGTTGCTGCGCCGGGTAGTCGCGTGCGGGTCGCGGTAGGTGCGGATCAGGTGGACCGTCAACGCCTGGGCCAGGCTGTGAACGAAGAGCGGGCTGGGCTCATGGCGCTCGACCAGCTCCAGGCGCAGCTGTTCGAGCAGCATCCGCACCAGCTCGTCCTGCCCACCGGAGATGTCGAGAAAGCTTACCGGCCCCGCCTGGCTTCCCCACACGTCACGGGAGGCCTGGTCCAGCAGCGAGTGGGCAAGGTACAGGTGCATCACCTCGAACGTTTCGCCGCCTCGGGTCTGCCAGCGCATTTCGTAAGGGAGGTCGGTGCTGGTGAGGTAAAAGTCGCCGACATTGACCTCGGCCGACTCCCATTCACCCCCTAACGCACGCTCTTCGACGATCGCCGAACCGGCGAGCACCATCACCAGCAGCGGTTCGGCCACCGCCGGAACCAGTACGGGCTCGGTGATGCTGTGGTGTTTGAAGAGTTGAAGAACGACGTCCTGCAAACCGGGCCGCTGCGGCAGCGCGAGGTGCTCGCTCGGCATGTACTGCGCCATGGACTCGGCGGGAATGCGCACGGCATGGGCAGTGGAAACGGCAGGTTCGGTATTCACAGAAATCGATGCCCCATACTTCGTCGGCTCATTGCATAGCTTAGAAAGCGCATTGGCGAACGTTGCCGTTGCAGGCGGAATCTACCCGGCAACGGTCAGAGAAAACGCATGCGTCAACTGAGCGGAAAGCTGACCGTGAACAAAGTGCCGCGCTCTTCATCGGAGCTGACGGTTACGTCACCGCCATGCGCCTTGGCGATTTCTCGCACGATGAACAATCCAAGACCTACGCTGCGCACTCCGCTTTCCGCCTCGCCGCCTCGGGTCATCGGCTCGAACAACCCGGACAACAGCGATGCGGGAATGGCTGGGCCGTAGTTATGCACCGAGACGAAAGCGGTGTCATTTTCCAGCTGTGAGGTAACAGTAATCGGCCGCTGTAAATCACCGTAGGCCACACTGTTGCCAACCAGATTGCCGATAAGTTGCTGCACCCGGTCAGCGTCCAAACGTGCCATCCCAGTTTGGACTGGGTTGTGGATCAGCTTTGCCTGCGGAAACGCAATGCGTAGTTCGTCTACACATAGACCGACAAGCTCACGTAAGTCGACCGAAGCAGGAGTAATTACGATACCTCGTCCGACTCTGGCCAATGTAAGGTCCAACAGATCCGCAATCAGGCGCTCGGCACGGTTCGCTGATTGCGTAATGTAGCCAAGTACATTTGACTCCCGGGTGGTGCGTCCACCGCGAGCGAGCATGTCGGAGGCCATTTTGATAGCGGTCAGCGGGTTCTTCAGGTCATGGCTTACGATGGCAACCATTTGCTCGGCGAACGATGCACGGCGCTGAGCTTCTTCGAACGCTTTGCTTAGCTCAGCCTGGGCTTTCTGCAGATCGGCTTCGGCTGCGGACTTCTGTCTCAATAGCTCCTCAGCCAGTTTCCGAGCCTTGAGCAGTTCCCGCTCATACTTGTCCCGATCGACGATGGCGAACAGCGCCATTTCGTGCTGAACGCCACTGGTGCGCTCGTGCCTGACGGCATTGATCAGCATGGTGACAGCACGTCGGTCGCGATGCAGGATATCGAGCTTGACCTCCGCGACGGATCCCTGAAGTTTCATCAGCGGTGCCCAGTGCGTCTGGTGAAATATGCGCCCGCCCATGCTCAGCAGGTCTTGAAAGCGCCGCCCTTGCAACTCCGGCTCGCTGAAGCCGATCCACTGGCTGAAGGTATGGTTGGCTCGCAGGATCGTGCCGTCCTCTTTCGTCACCAGCAGCCCGCACGGCGCCTCCTCAAAAAGCGCCTGCGGATCGAGATGCGTAGACTCATGATCCGGCATCTGTGCCCTTCCATGGCCGTAGAAAAACGTCCATGGCATCGGCGCAAGCACCGGGGGCACTCATGTGGGGGCAGTGGCCGACATTGTCGACCAGGACAAGCGAGCTATTAGGCATCGAAGCGCGGAGGTATTCGCCGACTGCGATAGGCGCGATCAGGTCATCGGTTGACTGCAGGATTAGCGTCGGCGTGGTCAAACCGGCGACGTCGCGTCGGTTATCGGACATAAACGTTACTCGAGCGAAGTGCTTGGCGATGTCGGGGTCGGTGCGGCAAAAGCTATTCGTCAGCTCCGCACCGAGCTCGGGTTGCCCTGGGGCCCCCATGATGACGGGAGCCATATTGCTGGACCAGCCGAGATAGTTGTCATCGAGGCTGTCGAGCAGCGACTCGATGTCCTCCAGCGTGAAACCTCCCACGTAACCGTCAGAGTCGATGTAGCACGGGGAAGGGCCAACCATGACGTGGGCGGCAATTCGCCCTGGCACTTGGCGGTCCGCTAGCACGTCGATCATCGCGCTGACCGAATGGCCGATGAGGACAACTGGCCCGCTGGCAAACTGATCGATGACTTCGTTCAGGTCTTGGGCGTATCCGGCCAATGTGCCGTATTTGTCACGATCGTACGCGCTGACGTCTGACTGACCGGCGCCCACCAGGTCGTACACAACGACTCTAAATTGGCCGGCGAACTGGTCGGTGAGAAAGCGCCACATGGTCTGATCACAGCCAAATCCATGAGAAAAAACCAATGTGGCTGGACCGTTGCCCATCACGTTTACGTTGTTGCGATGCTGAAGGTCCATCTGGGTTTCCGAAAGGAGAAATCATGTCCGGGCGAGTTTAAGTATTCGAAGGTGCCAGGTCATTCTTTCACTGTCTTTTTCACCAACCGCAGGGCCCACGGCGCGTGGGTGCAACGCGCTGTGTCTCAGCCCGCGAGCGCAGGTATGGGGGCCTCCAGCGCGATGGCGGCTTGCACCGGGTCGAAATATTCGCGGATGAAGGCGAGTTTGCCGTTCTCCACCCGCACGAACAGCACGTAGTCCTGCCGATAGATACGGCCGGTCGGCTTGATCAGTCCTTCGGCCTTGACCTCGGCACTGGCCTCGGACAGATCGGCACCGGGATGAATAATCAGGTCGTAAAAGCGGAAGTTTTCGACCGCGCCAACGAACCAGCCCACATGGCTCAGCACTTGTTCGCGTCCGACCAGGCGGGCCGGATGCCCAAGCGTCGGCGCGAAGGGCAATTCCCAGAGCAGGTCGTCAGCGATCAATGTCTTCCAGCGCCCGTGGTCGTCAACGAGGGTGGCGAAATGCAGCTGCAGCAGTTCGGCGGCGGTGGTCATGGCCTGCGGTCCTTGTACGGAATCGGGTTGGAGAGGGCCCGATCGCGGGCCCTCTGGATCAGCCGAACAGCTTGGTGGCGGTACGGGCGATGAGTTCGCCCTGGTGGCGCGCACCGGCCAGCTCGGTTTCGCTGGGCTGACGTGAGCCGTCGCCATCTGTGATGGTGGTGGCGCCATAGGGTGCGCCGCCGACGACTTCCGAGACGCCCATCTGCCCTTGGTGGCTGTACGGCAACCCGACGATGGTCATGCCGAAGTGCAGCAGGTTGGTGATGATCGAGAACAGCGTGGTTTCCTGGCCACCATGCTGGGTGGCCGAAGCCGTGAAGGCGCCGCCGACCTTGCCGTTCAAGGCGCCGCGGGCCCAGAGGCCGCCCGCTTGATCGAGGAACGCGGCCATCTGGCTGCTGATACGGCCGAAGCGAGTGCCGGTCCCTACGATGATCGCATCGTAGTGTTCGAGTTCGGCGACCGTTGCCACCGGCGCAGACTGGTCGAGCTTGAAGTGGGCTTTACGGGCGATTTCTTCGGGCACCGTTTCAGGCACCCGCTTGACGTCGACCTGCGCACCGGCAGCGCGGGCGCCCTCGGCCACGGCGTGGGCCATCGTTTCCAAGTGACCGTAGGACGAGTAGTAAAGAACCAGAACCTTTGCCATGGGATGTCTCCTCAACGTAGTGGCTGACGGTGTGTCGCCGCGATGGAGAGCACTTTCGCATGAGGTTAGGTTCGGCAAAAGCCGGGTAATATCGACTGTTACGTTCGACTTTATCGAACACTAGTCCGCCTGGGCCTGCTCGCGAAACCGCTCGATCAGCCAACTGGCCGCAGGTCCCGGCGGCGTGTCGGTGCGGTAGATGACATCGAACAGGTAGTCACCGCCAGAGCAATCCGGTAGCTCAAGCGGGACCAACCGGCCACTGGCCAGATCGTCGCGCACCATGGGCTCTGGCATGTTGCCCCAGCCGATGCCTTCGCAAAGCAGCATGTGCTTGGCGCCCAGGTCAGCCAGCCGCCAGGTGCGGGTGCCGACGACGGCAAACTCCTGGTCATCGGTGAGCCTGGAGCGATCGGTCAGTACCAGCTGAACATGCTCGCGCCCGGCACCCGGCGCGTGTGGGCCAGTGGTGGCGAGCGGATGCGTTGGCGCGGCGACCGGGATCAGCGCGACCTTGCCCGCGCCGATGCGCTCGATTCCGTCGATGCTCATCGTCAGCGGGCCGCTCACCCCCAGGGTCGCGCCACGGTCGAGCACGCGTTGGGTCACCGCGCCCAGCGCCTCGATGTGCAAATGTAGAGAGACCGTTGGAAAGTGTTCGCGAAACGCCTTGAGTGCATCGACCACCCGCTCGCTTGGAAGCATCACATCCAGCACTAGGTGCACCTCGGCTTCCAGTCCGTGCAGCAGGCCGCGGACCTTGGCGCGCAACCCGTCGATGCCGTTATAGATGGTGCGGGCCTCGGCCAGTACGGTGCGGCCGGCATCGGTCAGCTGCGGTTTGCGTGTGGTCTTGCGGTCGAAGAGGCTGACGCCCAACTGCATTTCAAGGTTGGCGATCGAATAACTCACCACTGACGTCGCGCGGTGCAGTTTGCGCGCCGCCCCGGCGAAGCTGCCGACCTCGACAACGGTGAGAAACACACGCAGCTGATCCAGCGTAGGGGTGCCGGGGTCGGATATCATTTCTAATTCCTCGAACGTTTCGATGCATATTATCCAGGTTTTGCTGAAAAGCTAGCCGGCCTAGAGTGGCCTCACATTCACGCAGCCGCTGAGCGAGACCACCATGACCCTGCACACCGCCACCGCCTCGATCGAACAAGTCGTCCTGCCCAACGTACGCGACATCGGTGGTTTCGATGTACGCCGAGCGCTGCCCTCGGCGCAGCGGCGCATGGTGGGGCCTTTCGTCTTTCTCGACAGCTTCGGGCCCGTGGTTTTTGGCGCCGGGGAGGGCATGGATACCCGGCCGCATCCGCACATCGGTCTCTCTACCATCAGCTACCTGCTCCAGGGCGAAATGCTCCACCGCGACAGCGCCGGGCATATCCAGCAGCTTCAGGCTGGCGAGGTGAACCTGATGGTTGCTGGCCGCGGCATCGTCCACTCCGAGCGCTCCAGCGACCCAGTGCGGGCCAGTGGCGGCACGCTCATGGGGCTGCAAGCATGGGTGGCATTGCCCGAAGCGCATGAAGAAACCGAACCGGGCTTCCAGCATCTGACCGCCCCTGCGCTGCCGACACTTGAGGGTGATGGCGTAGCGCTGCGGCTGCTGGCGGGGTCGCTCGAAGGCCGCCGCGCGACAACTCGTACCTTCTCGGACCTGTTCTACGCGGATCTGCAATTAGAGGCTGGCGCCCGTTATCGCCTGTCTGCCGAACATATCGAGCGCGCCCTCTATGTGGTCAGGGGCGAGGTGGAAGTGGTTGGCGAGGCGGGGCGTTTCGGTGCCGACCAGCTGGTTGTGCTGCGCCCTGGCAGTGACGTCATCATCGCCGCACCTAAAGGCGCGCGGCTGATGCTGCTGGGCGGCGAGCCGCTCGACGGGCCTCGCCACATCTACTGGAATTTCGTCTCCAGCCGGCAGGACCGCATTCTCCAGGCGGCCGAAGATTGGCGCTTACGCCGCTTTTCCGATGTGCCGGGCGACGACGACTACATACCACTGCCTGACACCGGGGCGCGCTGGCGCTTCAAGGAGTAGATCGCCCAGGCGCACCTTGGCGCAAAACCCCGACAGCCTGGGCAAGCCTCCAAAAGCCGCGCCCGCCATGCTGCGAGACAGTAGAGCCGTCATCAACGACAGCACCCCAATGGGTGCGGGCCGGCGACTGTCTCGCCTGGCCTCGACTCTGGAGGAAGCATCATGGCTGACATCAAAAATACCGTCCCGCAGGAAGTAGAAGGCAAGGTCGCACTGGTTACCGGCGCTGCCAGCGGTATCGGCAAAGCTATCGCATTAATGCTGCATGCACGCGGGGCAAAGGTCGTCGCAGAGGATCTGAACCCCGCCGTCAAAGATCTGGCCCGTCCCGGGCTGGTACCGCTGGTGGCTGACATCGCCGAAGACGGCGCCGCCGAGCGGGCGGTGGGCCTGGCGGTAGAGCAATTCGGCCGGCTCGACATCCTGGTCAACAATGCCGGGATCATCATCAACAAGCTGGTGGTGGACATGACCCGCCAGGATTGGGAGCGCATCCAGGCCGTCAACGCGACAGCCGCGTTCCTGCATTGCCGCGAAGCCGTGAAAGCGATGATGCCGAACAAGTCCGGCGCGATCGTCAACATCGCGTCCTATGCCTCGTACTTCGCCTTCCCGACCATTGCGGCCTACACCGCCTCGAAGGGCGCCCTGGCCCAGCTGACCCGCACCCTCGCGCTCGAAGCCATTGAACATGGCATCCGCGTCAACGCCATCGGGGTGGGCGATGTGGTCACCAACATCCTCAACGATGTAGTGGAAGACGGTCCGGGCTTCCTGAGCCAGCACGGTGAAGGTGCGCCCATCGGTCGAGCGGCTCAGCCTGAAGAGATCGCCGAAGTGGTCGCCTTCCTGGCCTCGGATCGCGCCAGTTTCATGGTCGGCGCGGTGGTGATGGCCGACGGCGGCATGACGGTCACGGCAGGCTGACGCTGAGAAGTGCCCACCTTGCTGCTCCCCACTGCCGGCGGTGGAAGTCGCTGGGAGTGGGGCTGGTTCGATGGGTAGTGCGGCGCTCGCTGCGTTCCGTGTCGCCATGCAGGATTAGGCATGACCGCCGCACTTTCTGCGTAACGCCCAAGGGGCCTCAGTCCATAACCTGAACTCACGAAACGGACGACACCGACCTGGCTGGGATCGCCAACCAATTATTCGACCCGTGAGGACACACAGATGAAAAATCTATGCCAAACCTTTATCGCCACCGCTCTGAGCGCCTTGTTCGTTGGTATCACCCTGGCCCCGGTCAGCACATCCCTGGCTGTCGCAGGTGCTGAATCCAGCCTGAGGGCTGAGCTTGCAGAAGGCGGTTCGGACCGTACCCCAGGTTTCCGCGTTGCCGAGGATGGCTCGGACCGTACGCCGGGTTTCCGCGTTGCCGAGGGCGGCTCGGACCGCACCCCAGGCTTGCGCGTTGCCGAAGGTGGCTCCGATCGTACCCCTGCCTCCAGGCTGCCGAAGCTCGTCCCTACTGCGCGCTCGGTGGCGCTGATCAGCTAAAGGCGGCACACGTGCGAACACTGCATCGAGATACCGCCAAACGCTCTGGGCCGGCCTCGGCCCAGAGCACGCTCCATCGATCAAGGGTGAATCTTGCGGCTTGAGCGGTGCGAGCTAATATCTAGCTCCTTCGACTGCCGGAGCTCCACGATGAATGTCCCTGGCGATAGCCTCGAGATTGATCACCGCCTCGCTTCCCTGGCCGACCTGATGCTTCGGCACGCGCCTGAGAGTGGAATATTCAGCTCACCCATCGGTGCGCTCCAACTCATTCGCTCCGACACGAAGACCGATCTCATTCACATGCTGCACGAGCCTGGTCTCTGCGTGATGGTGCAAGGCCGCAAGGAGGTTCGGCTGTGGGACGAGGTGTATACCTACGATCCGCTGAACTACCTGGTGGTGTCGGTGAAACTCCCTCTATCCGGGCAAGTCATCGAGGCCAGCCCCGATAAGCCATACCTGTGCTTCAGGCTCGATATCAACCCTAGCGAAGTCGCTCGGCTGATCGCGGACGTGAGTCCCATCGCGGTGCCGGACGGCACGCCGGGGCGCGGCCTGTTCATGGAGCGCGTCGACACCAGCTTGCTGGATGCGATGCATCGTCTGGTTCGCCTGCTGGACACACCGGAGGACATCGGTGCACTGGCGCCGCTTGCTCTACGCGAAATCTACTATCGGTTGCTGCGGGGCGAGCAGGGCAGCCGGCTATATCAGATCGCGATCTCCGATACGCAATCCCATAGGGTCAGCCGTGCGATCGAGTGGCTGAACAAGCACTTTGCCGAGCCGCTGTGTATCGAAGACCTTGCCCGGCTGGTCAACCTCAGCACCTCTACCTTTCATCACCGGTTCAAAGCCATCACGGCGATGAGCCCTCTGCAGTATCAGAAGCAGCTGCGGCTTCAGGAGGCCCGGCGGTTGTTGTTCGACGAAGGGCTGGACGTCTCGAGCGCGTGCTACCGCGTTGGCTATGAAAGCCCGTCCCAGTTCAGCCGCGAGTACAGCCGGCAGTTCGGGGTTCCGCCTTCGAGGGATTTGGCTCGAGTGCGTAGCATCGCCTGATACCCAGGCAGGGCCGCCCAGCTTCCGGCCTTAGCCAGCAAGCGCCCAGGCGAGGCGCTACGCTGGACAGTGATGCGCTCTGACGGTCAGGTGGCCACGGACACGGCCAATGTCGTTTGCGAGCGTTGATCGGCCCTTCTGCCGAGCTGCCAGCCCAGGTAGCCCCACAGCAGTGCGCACAGCGCGCCAATCAATGCCACCAGGCCTGCGCCATGGCCGAGCATGTCAAGTGCGGTCTTGGCCCAACCGCTCATGGCATCACCGGCGCGATAGACCACGGTGTCGATGACATTCTTGGCCTTGTACTTGCTTTCGGCATCGAGGGGCGCAAAGAGCATCTCCCGTCCCGGACGGACGAACGCGTATTCGCCGATGCGACGCACGATCATCACCGCTGCGAGCAAACCGAAGCTGGGCGCCAGCATCAGGCCGACGAAGCCCACGCTGATCACCAGCGGCACCAGTGCCAGCAGCACGCCCACGCCCAGCCGCTGGGCGACGCGCCCGGTGATGAACACCTGGGACAACAGTGCGCCTGCCTGAACCACCAGATCGATCAAGCCAAATACGCGAACCTGGGCCGCACGATCCGGGAAGTGCTCCGCCACCAGACGCGCCTGTTCGAAGTAAAGAAAGGTGGTGACGGTGGCCAGCAGCACGACGAAAACGGCGATGCCGAACAGATAGGGTGACTTCAACACTGCCGTTATCCCGCTGAACGGGTTGCCGGGCAAGGGCCTGTGGGTGCTTTCGGTCGGAGCCGCGCCTGGACGGCCGGCGCCTCCAAGCTCTCGCCAGCGCATCAGCCCCTTCTTGAGCAGCATGGCGATAGCGAGAAGCACGGCGGCAAGCAGCATCAGCCCTGACTCTCCCAGCGGACCGATCAGCAGGGCGCTGAGCGCAGGACCGATCAGCCCGCCGACGCTCGCACCCGCGGCAATGAAGGCGAACAGGCGTTTGGCCTGCTCGCTGTCGAACACATCGGCCATCAGGCTCCAGGCCACCGAGACCACGAACAGGTTGTAGACCGATATCCACACGTAGAACACCCTGGCCATCCACGGGCTGTCGGCCTGGACCAGGAACAGCGCGGCGAACAGCAGCAGGTTCGCGCAGAAGAACCCGTACACCCAATCGACGAAATGCAGGCGCGGCACACGGGCGCTGAGCCAGGCGAACAACGGAACGGCGGCGAGCATGACAAAAAAGGTCGCGGTGAACAGCCATTGCAGGTTTTCCACGCCGGCGGTGATGCCCATCGATTCGCGAATCGGGCGCAGCATGAAGTAGCCCGCGAACAGGCAGACGAACAGCGCAAAGCCATGCAGCGCAGGGCGTAGCTCCTGGTCCTTGGCATTGAGGAGGACGCTCAGGCGGTGCGTGAGAGGGGACGTGTTCATAGAACGCTCCTGGGGAGTGGCGAGACGAGGGGCATGGGACGTTCCCGTGCCCACCCGTTCAGCGATAGGTCACGCCGGTGAGTCGCTCCGATACCTGCCATAGCGCGTCGGAATCCGAGCGGTCGGCGGCGGCCTCGGGCACCTTGGCGAAGCCCAGCGGGCCACGGGTTTCGTTCTCGCCGGTCGGCCCGTAATAGGTGCCGCCGAGCGCCTCTGGCGCCGTCGCCGCGTAAAGGGTGGGAATAGCGCCCTGCGCCGCGGAGTGGAAATTGCCGCGGCGTTGTGCCCATTCCTTGCCGAATTCGCTGTCCAGACCGGGGCCGCGGGCAATCAGCTCGGTGACGGCAACGCCAGGGTGAGCCGCGATGCTGCGTATTCCCCATCCGGCCGCATCGCTGCGCCGCTGCAACTCGAAGGCCCACTTGAGCACGGCCAGCTTGGACTGGGCATAGGTGGCGTAGGGGTTGTACTCCCGCTCGGCCTGCAGGTCATCGAGGTTCAGGCTGCCCCGAGCCGCGGCGATGCTCGACAGGCTGACCACCCGGGCATCCTCGCTTTCACGCAGCAGTGGCATCAGCAGGCCGGTCAGGGCGAAATGCCCCAGGTAGTTGGTTGCCAGCTGCATCTCGTATCCGTCGGCCGAAACACCTCGGGTCGGCGGCGCCATGATGGCGGCGTTGTTGATCAACACGTCCAGCTTTTGCAGCCGCCCCTGCAGGCGGCTGGCCAGGCTGCGCACCGATTCCAGGTTGGCGAGATCTACCGCTTCGAACTGCACGCGTGCCTCGGGTACGGCCTGCTTGATGTTGGCAATCGCTTCCTGACCGCGCTCGGGGTTGCGTGCGGCGATGATCACGTCCGCGCCGGCGCGACTCAGTGCCAGCGCATCTTCGTAACCCATCCCGCTGGTGCCGCCGGTGACCAGTACGATGCGACCTTTCTGGCTGGGCATGTCGCCGGTCGACCAGTCCGGTTTCGGTTCGGTTCGGGTATTGGCTTCCGAGGCCAGGGTGCCTGCAAGCGCGGCGCCTGCGATCAGGGCGCGGGTGATTTGCAGAAAGCTTCGGGGCGTTTCGGTCTTGTCCTTCGCCGTGTCGGGTGAGTTCCACATGGCTGAATCCTCTTCTCGTCGTGGGTTGTCCGGGGCTGCCGGGGCGAGAGAGGATTATTGGTGTACGGATACTTGAGGATAAGCCGGGAATTCATGGATGGCCCGTACGTCTTGGCGTACAGTTTGCGGGAACCGAGGATTTGCCATGCGCCAACCCAACCTGACCGATGTCGTGCTGTTCGCCGCCGTGGTGGACGCCGGTGGATTTCGCGCCGCAGCGCAGAAACGAGGCCTCTCGGCCTCGTCGCTGAGCGACTGCGTGCGGCGCCTGGAAAGTGACGTGGGACTGCGTCTGCTCAACCGCACCACGCGCTGCGTCACCCCGACCGCCGCGGGCGAGCGACTGCTGGAGCGCCTGCGCCCGGCGCTGCGGGAGATCGACGCCGCGTTCAACGATCTGGACGACGAGGCCCAGCGCCCGGTAGGCACGCTCAAGCTCAACGTCCCGGTGCCGGTGGCGCGCTTTCTGCTGCCTGACCTGCTGGCGCGCTTCCTTCGGCTGTACCCTGGCGTCAACGTTGAAGTGGTCATGGACAACACCTTTATCGATGTCATTGCCGGCGGGTATGACGCCGGGGTGCGCTATGAAGAGAGCCTTGCCAAGGACATGATCGCCGTGCCCATCGGCCCGCGCCGCCAGCGCTTCGTCGCTGCCGCCGCCCCGTCTTACCTGGCAGCCTGCGGTACGCCTGGCCATCCCGAGGAATTGGTAGGCCACCAGTTGCTCGGCCATCGCTTCGAGAGTGGAAAGGTGGGCGTATTCGAATTCGAGAAGGAGGGCCGGATCCTGCGCATCCCTCCGCAGGGGCAACTGCTCACGTCCTCCCACGACTTGAAGATCCGCTCCGCCATCAATGGGCTCGGCATCGTCTACACCTTCGAGGATTTCCTGCGCGAGCCACTCGCCGATGGGCGCCTCGTGCCGATCCTGCAGGACTGGTGGCAGGCCTTCGATGGCCCTTACCTGTACTACCACGGCCGCCGTCACATGCCTTCGCCGCTGAGGGCTTTCGTCGACTTTCTCAAGGCGCAGGCGACAGAAGAGGGCTGGCCACCTTGCCGGGCGAGGTCGGTTCCGCAGGCATCGCGCTAGGCGTCGGATCGGCGAGACTCCGTGCGGACGACCATCCAGATGCCGGCCGCGGATATCGCGGTGCCGAGCAGCATCAACCACGACAACGGCTCGTCGAACATGGCCCAGGCCCACAGCAGGGTCACGGCGGGGCTGAGATACAGGACGCTCGCCACCCGGGTGGGCGACGACCGATTCAGGCACAGCCAGTAGAGCCCATAGCCGCCGAGGGTCGCGAGGCCCGCCGTCCACGCCACGCTCAAGGCAAAGCCTGCGCTCGCCACTGGCCACAGGCTGCCCTGCGTACCGGCGATGGCCGCGAAAGCGATGCAGGAAACGGCACATTGCAGCCAGAGATTGGGCAACAGACCCAACGCCCTGGACACGTTCGAGCGTTGCCTCTGCCACAGCGTCGCGACGGCGAGCGAAAGCATTCCAAGCACTGGCAATCCGTACGCCCATAGCGGAGCATTGCCCCAAGCCAGCGCGTCATGGGTCACCAGCACGACGCCTGCCAGGCCGATGGCCAGCCCCAGCCAGACACGCCGAGCGAGGCGTTGCCGAAGCACGATCGTGGCCAGTAGCGCCATACCCATCGGCAAGAGGTCGGCCAGCAAGGCGGCGAGCCCGGCAGGCACGCCCAGTGCGATCCCCTGGGTTACACCGATGAGATAGCCCGCCATGGCCAGAAGGCCGATGCCTGCGTTTTCCAGCAGTACGGCCGGTGAGGCGAGCCGAACCTGCCTGGCGACGAAGGGCAACAGAACCAGCGTCACGACGACACAACGCCAGAACACCACCAGCATCACCGGCGCATGATCGATCGAGAAGCGCGCCCCGACGAATCCGGAGCTCCAGGTGAGGACCAGCGCGGCCTCGAGCAGCGGTAACGGCATGCGTTTCAGCCAACTCGACACGGCGTGACGACTGGGCAAGGAGGCTTGAGATGTCTGGTTCATGGACACAGCCTACGGAGGCGGGCTAGTCTAATAAATCAAAATATTATCCAGAACTCGTTCAGGTTTTTTGAATCATGTCTTCCATCCTGGATATCGAGCTGATCCGCACCTTCCATGCCGTCGCGCGCATTGGCAAATTCAAGGCGGCAGCCGAACACCTGCACAAAAGCCCGGCAGCCATCAGCGTGCATATCCAGCGGCTGGAGGCGGTGGCAAAAGGGCGCTTGCTGGATCGGGACAATCAGTCGGTCTCCCTCACGCCGCTTGGAAAACGCCTGCTGGCCTCGACCAGAGATCTGTTGCAGACCCATGATCGTGTCCTTGCGGAGCTACAGGGCACTCGTCTGGCGGGGCGTATCAAGCTGGGCGTGCCCGACGACTACGCCGCCCACGTCATCCGCGACATCCTGCCGGTGTTCGCGGCGGCCTGGCCCAACGTGGTGCTGGAGGTGAAAACAGCGCCTAGCTACACCTTGCGTGACGAGGTAGAGCGAGGAAAGCTGCACGCCGCCGTGGTGGCCCAGCCCAAGGGCGATCAAACGGCTCAAGGGCAGTTCCTTACGTCCACGACGCCGGTCTGGGTAGGTGCTGCGGCCCTTGGCCCGTCCGAATGGACCGATCCGCTGCCGCTGGCCCTGTATGCCGCGGAATGCCCTTATCGGCACGCTATGATGGAGTCGCTCAAGCGAGACGGGCGCAAATGGCGTGTGATACTCGACAGCCCGTCCAGCCAAGCCGTCAGGGCCTCTGTGGAAGCCGGACTGGCGATCAGCCTGATCGACCGCGCCCGCATGACGGAGCACATGCAGATGCTCGACGGGTTGCCCGCCGTATCCGAGCACGAGGTTGTGTTTATTCGAGCCGCCTCGTCGCAGACCGATGAAGCGATCGATTTGCTTGCGCAGGCCATTCATAAACGTTTCCGGCTATGAGCTTGCGGGCCTGTAGGGCAGCGATAGGCCAGAAGAACCGGTCCGAGAATTCCCGTACTTGCCGGTCGGGAGGGGGTGAATTCCCTCTCTTTGAGCTCCCTTGCCGCGGAGTCTGTCCCCCTATAGCCAACCCACTTGGGGTTTGCTTTCCCCGGGCATCGACACCCGGACGAACCCACGACCTTCGTTACACTCTGATCCTCGACCGTCCGTCAACGAGCGATGCATGAACGACAGCGTAGCCTTTGCCACCCCTTCGCCCCTGCCTGCGGTATTGGCCGGCCCGTTGTTGCGCAGGCTGCAAGCCGACCGCGTGGTGATCTGGCTGGTCGGTAGCGAGGCGCTGACACTACGGCTGGAATTGCACCCCGACGGCGAGGCGCCGCGCAGCCTGGCATTGCAAGGTGAGGCGTGCCGGGTGCTGCGTATCGGTACGTCAGCCTGGTTGCACTTGATCGATGTGCGCCTGGATTCGCCGTTGCCGCTGGATCGGCTGGTCGAGTACGACCTGCTTATTGCCCGCGAGGGCAGCGAGCAGGGCATCGCCGACTGGGCGCCCCAGTTGATCTATGAGGGGGCGCAGCGACCGGCCTTCGTCGTGCGCTCGCGCTTCGACGACTTGCTGCACGGCTCCTGCCGCAAGCCGCATCACGCCGCGCCGGACGGCCTGGTGCCGATCGACGGGCTTCTGGCCGAGGCGCGCCAGGCGCCGGAGAGTTGGCCGGCGGCGCTGCTGATGACGGGTGATCAGGTCTACGCCGACGACGTCGCCGGGCCGACGCTGGTGGCGATCCACGCGTTGATCCGGCGCCTGGGCCTCTATGGCGAATGCCTGGAAGGCGCGGTGGTCGACGACAGCGATGCGCTGATGACCCATCCGGCCAGCTATTACCATCGCGAACAGCTGCTGCCGGCCTTCAAATCCAACGAGGCGCTGCGTGAGCGGTTCTTCGGCGGTGTCGAAAAGCCGGTGTTCACCACCTCCAGCGCCCACAACCATCTGGTGTCCCTCGGTGAAGTGCTGGCGATGTACCTGCTGGTCTGGTCGCCGGTGCCCTGGCAGCTGATCGAGCCGGAAATGCCGCCGCTGGATGCGGAACTGGCCGAGCGCTACGCCCGCGAGGCGGCCTGCATGGAAGGGTTCCGGGCCGGGCTGCCGCAGGTGGCGCGGGTATTGGCGCATCTGCCGTCGCTGATGATCTTCGACGACCATGACATCACCGACGATTGGAACCTCACCGCGCGCTGGGAAGAAACCGCCTACGGCCATCCCTTCTCACGCCGCATCATCGGCAACGCATTGCTCGGCTACCTGCTGTGTCAGGCCTGGGGCAACGAGCCGGAGGCGTTCGAGGCGCCGCTGGCGGCCGTCGAGCAGCTGTTGAGCAACGTCGAGCAGGGCCGGCTCGACTGCGCGCGGCACGACGAGGTGGTCGACGCGATGCTGCGCTGGAACGACTGGGGCTACGTGCTGCCGAGCGAGCCGGCGCTGGTGGTGCTCGATACGCGCACCCGGCGCTGGCGCAGCGAGCGCAACCTCAACCGCCCCTCGGGCCTGATGGATTGGGAGGCACTGACCGACTTCCAGCAACACCTGCTCGACCACCGCTCGGTGATCATCGTCTCCCCCGCGCCGATGTTCGGCGTCAAGCTGATCGAGACCGTGCAGCGGGTCTTCAGCTGGCTGGGCCAGTCACTGATGGTCGATGCGGAAAACTGGATGGCCCACCGGGGCGCGGCGAATGTAATGCTGAACATCTTTCGCCACACCCGCACACCCGGCAACTACGTGATCCTGTCGGGGGATGTGCACTATTCGTTCGCCTACGAGGTGCACATTCGCGGGCGTTACGAGGGACCCAGGCTCTGGCAGATCACCAGCAGCGGGGTGAAGAACGAATTCCCGCGCCGGCTGCTGGATATTTTCGATCGGCTCAACCGTTGGCTGTACTCGCCGCGTTCGCCCCTCAACTGGTTCACCAAGCGCCGTCGTGTGCGGGTCGAGCCCTGGCTGCCGAGCCGCAGCGAGTCGGGGGAGCGGCTGTGGAACTCGGCCGGCATCGGTCGGATTCGGCTCGATGCCGAGGGCCGTCCACTGCAGGTCGAGCAGATAAATGCAGACGGTTCGCCTGCGGTGACCTTCACGCCGGAGCGCGACGGCCGGTAGCGACAAGAAGTTATAACTAAATCGTTATTAATTCTTACGTGCCTGCCTGGTTGCCGATGCATAGTGCTTCGGTTTCCACCCCTCAAATGAAGGAGAAGCCATGAGTATTCGTCTCGGCGACATCGCCCCTGATTTCGAACAGGATTCCAGTGAAGGCCGCATTCGCTTCCACGAGTGGCTGGGCGACAGCTGGGGCGTGCTGTTCTCGCACCCGGCCGATTTCACCCCGGTATGCACCACCGAGCTGGGCTTCACTGCCAAGCTCAAGGAGGAGTTTGCCCAGCGCAACGTCAAGGCCATCGCCCTGTCGGTGGACCCGGTGGACTCCCACATCAAGTGGATCGACGATATCAACGAGACGCAGAACACCCGGGTCAACTTCCCGATCATCGCCGACGCCGACCGCCAGGTCTCCGAGCTCTACGACCTGATTCACCCGAACGCCAACGACACCCTGACCGTGCGTTCGCTGTTCGTCATCGACCCGAACAAGAAGGTGCGCCTGACCATCACCTACCCGGCGAGCACCGGGCGCAACTTCAACGAGATTCTGCGGGTAATCGACTCGTTGCAGCTGACCGACAAACACAAGGTCGCCACCCCGGCCAACTGGCAGGACGGCGATGACGTGGTGATCGTGCCCTCGCTCAAGGACGAGGAAGAGATCAAGCAGCGCTTCCCGAAAGGCTATCGCGCGGTCAAACCGTACCTGCGCCTGACCCCGCAGCCGAATCGCTGACCGCGCTGCCTGCCCTGCGTTGCGGCGGCGCGACGAGCATCAGCGTGCCGTCACGGCCCAGGCGCAGGCGTGCGAAGTCGTGGGCCAGGTACAGCTCGCCCTGGTAATGGCTCGCGGCTTCGGCGCGGACATCCTCGATCGACAGGCCGCGCGCCGGATCGGCCTGGTAACGCGCGCTGAAGTGGGTCAGCACCAGGTTGGGTAGACCGATGGACTGGGCAAACGCCGCGACGCTGGCGGCCGTGCTGTGGCCGAACGTCTCGCCGGCCTTGTCCGCGATGGATTGGGTATAGGTGGCCTCGTGGACTAGCACCTGTGCGTCGCGGCAGGCCTCGGCGAGCAGTTCGGGGCGGTCGTTGTCCCCGCCGACCACGATTCGCCGGGGCTCGCGAGTGAACAGCACGTAGTCGTCGGCGCGCAGGATGCGTCCTTCATGCTCGACATCTTCCCCGCGTACCAGGCGGCCCCAGATCGGGCCGCGGGGAATGCCGTGGCGGTCGAGCCTGTCGATATCCAGTCGCGGGTCGGGTCGCGCCTCGGTGAAGCGATAGCCGTAGGAGGGCACGCGGTGGGAAAGGGCAACGGCCTCGACCTTCAGCGTGCCGCAATGCCAGGGGCCGAGGGTTTCACAGGCGCGAAAGACCAGCTCGAACGACAGGTAGGTCTGGGACAGGCTGAAGGTGCTTCGCAGCCAGGGCTCGATGCCAGCCGGGGCGATGATTTCCAGCGGCGCCTTGCGCCCGAGCATGCCGGCGCTGGCCAGCAGGCCGGGCAGCCCGTAGCAGTGGTCGCCATGCACGTGGGTGATGAACAGCCCGCGCAGCTCATGCAGGGACAAGGGTGTACGCAGCAGCTGATGCTGGGTGCCTTCGCCGCAATCGACCAGGTACCAGCCCTTGCCGGTCTCTTCGAGCAGCCCCAGCCCGCTGACGTTGCGTGCCCGGGTCGGAGTGCCGGATGAGGTGCCGAGAAAGAGCAGATCCACTGATGATCTCCGTTGAGCCTGAACCGCATGACGGTGCCAGACGAACCTGGTGCGCTTCAGGCGTCGCGCAGCAGGTCGTGGGTGTTGAGCAGTGCGTAGGCGATTTCCGGGCGCTTTTCGAGCCCCTGGCGGATGGCCCGTGGAATCGACTGGCGCGTCTTGCGGCACAGTCCGGGTTGTTCGTGGATGTAGATGCCGATGCCGCGCATGCTGCGTACTTCGGTCAGTCCCGGCGCCACTTCCAGACGAATACCCAGCTGATCGTGCATGAGCCGTTGCAGGCGCTCCAGTTCAGGCAGGCTCTGGATGTCGGCCAGCCGTTCGAGTAGTCGCTTTTCCTCCTGCCGGGTCAACCGGAGGATTCTGAGATCGGCATCCTGCGCCTCCAGCAGACGGTCGCGCGAGCAATCGCAGACGCCGGGCGGGCAGGGTTGGCGGGTTGGGAGGGAAGACGTCATGGGCTCCGATCATAGCGAGGCGCAGGTGCAGTTGCCCATGGGGGCGACGAGATGCGGGCGAACAGGCCCGCGCCGGGCGAGCCGGCAGCTGACGCTCGAACGCTATGTTCTGATCCTCCTGCGTCGGGTTCGGGATGGGACATGTCGGCTCTACATTTGACCTTTTATCGTTTCTGCAGGGCCTGCTACGACGCGTCTTCATCCAAGGCCAGGATGATCTGCCCGAGCAGGCGATGCAGGGCTGCGCGGTGGCCAGCCTGGCCGCCCGAGGGTTGCGCGCTCGAGGTCATGGCCACCGTCAGGCCCCGTTGCGGGACCACGTAGATCATCTGGCCGCCGTATCCCCAGCCGTAGCGGACGTCTTCGTCGGCGATGCGGGTAAGGAACCAGCCGTAGCCATAATCTTCGCCGGTGTAGTGCGAGCGCGTGCGGGGAGTCCAGGAGGCGTCGATCCAGGCTTGCGAGAGCACGCGTTCCCCCGAGGGGGCGAGGCCCGCCGCGCGGTACAGCTCGCCGAACGCCAGCAACGAGCGGGTGCTCATCGCCATCTCGTTGCCGCCCATGTAGATACCCTGGGGATCGCGCGTCCAGCTGGTGATGGCGAAGCCTTCGAGCGGTCCCAGCCAGTCACGGGCCAGCTGCAGCATGGTGCGCCCGGTCTGCCGCGTCAGGATCGCCGAGAGCAGGTGCGTCGAACCGGTGGAATAGATCATCGTGCCGCCCGGCTCGTCCACGAACGGGCGAGCCAGCGCGGCCCTGACCCAATTGCGGCTGGCGACCCAGGCCCCGTAGTTCTGGCCCGACGTGGATCCGAGCCCCGCCTGCATCGATAGCAGATGGCCGACGGTCAGCTGGCGTAGCCTGGGATCGGGGTTGGCCGGCAGATCGCCCTCGAGCAGTTCGGCCACCGGTTGGTCGACGCCTTCGAGCACGCCCTTGTCGATGGCGATGCCGACCAGCGCCGAGACGATGGTCTTGGACGCGGACTTGATGTTGGTCGAGGCCGTCGTGCGATGCCCGCGATACCCCCGTTCGGCAATGATCCGGCCGTCCTGCGCAACGATCAGGGTCTGCAGCGGTGCGAGCGCCTCGGCGCCGTCGAGCACCTCGCGCAGCGCGGCCCCCGGTTCTGCCCGTGCCGTCAGGGACGCCAGCAGGAGCATCAGCGGTACGAGGGTTTTCAGGACGGTCATGGGGCGCCGGTGGGGTCGGCTGAAACCTGTTTGGCGGTGCATCTGGTCGGTCGCTGTCGTGGAGTGTTCCGTTTGGACCGCCGCTTCGGCCTGCCGTGCAGCAGCGCAAGCCGGAGCGCAAGCCCAACGGCGGCCGGGTGGGTCAGGCGTGGCCCTCATCCTCGAACACCGGGTGGCTGGCCACCGCCAGGCGCCTGAGCATCTGCCGCTTCTTGTCGTGGTGGGCGCGCATGCGGGTGAGCAGGTCGTTTAGGGTCGCGACCGCCTTGAGGATATGCGGCCCCTTGTTCAGCATCACGCAGTCGGCGCGCACGCCAGTGGCCGCGTCGGTGATCTCGGCGCGGGACGGCGCGCCTTTCTTGGCCAGGCTTTCGAGCACCTGGGTCGCCCAGATCACTGGCACGTGGGCGGCTTCGCACAGGCAGAGGATTTCCTCCTGCAATTCGGCCATGCGTTCGAAACCTTCCTCCACGGCCAGGTCGCCGCGGGCGATCATCACGCCGAAGCGGGACCGGCGCATGCCCTCGAGCAGCAGGGCCGGCAGGCATTCGAAGCCCTTGCGGGTCTCGATCTTGAGCACCACGCCCAGCCGCTCGGCGCCGAGCCGGTCGAGCTCGGCGAGTAGCCCCCGGACATCGGCCGCGGTGTTGACGAACGACATCTCCACCACATCCGCATGCTTCGCGGCGAAGGCCAGCGCCTCGAGGTCCTGCGGGCCGAGCGCGCCCACGCTCAGTTCGCTCTGGGGAAAATTGATGCCCTTGTCGCTCTGCAGGTTCGCCCCGCCCGGGGCATGGGTGATGCGCACCTTCAGGACGTGCGGTTCGACGGCTTCGATCACGCCGCCGATCTTGCCGTCATCGAACCAGACGAGCTCACCGGCGCGCACGTCGGCGAACACCTCGGGCAGGGTGCAGCCGATGCTGGCGGGGCTGAGCAGCTTGCCGACGCTGTCGAAGGTGGCGCCGCGGCCGCCGTCGGGCCTGTCGGTCAATAACAGCAGGTCGTCTTCCTGCAGGCGGATCTTCTGGGGGGCGGCCGGGAAGGATGCGATCGAGCTGCTGCCAGCCTGCGCCTTGAGTTTCAGGCCAGGGACGAAATAGGCGGTCTTGTCGGCCTGAGCCCAGCTGCCGTGCTCGTTGCGCTCGATGATCGTCATCTGGCGACGCGAGTCGCGTGCGTCCTTGAAGCGAATGCACTCGCCGTCCTGCAGGCGGGCCAGCCAGTCGCCGTCCACTGGCAGCGACGCATCGGCGTCAGAAGGTGCCGGGGCAGGGCGGGCACTGTCGGTCAGCCAGATGCGCGCGGGCTCCATCACCTGACCCAGCGCGTTGCGTACCGGCTTGGCCTTGATCACTGCGGGGCCCGCCTCGATGGCGCCGGTGCGCAGCTTGGGCCCGGCGAGGTCCATCATTACTTTGCAGGCGCGGCCGAGCTCCTTCTCTGCCCGGCGCAGGTGCTCGATCATGCGCAGCCAGACGTCGGGGCCGTCGTGTGCGCAGTTGATGCGGATGGCGTCCATGTTCGCGGCCACCAGGTCGCGGATCAGCGAATAGTTGTCAGCCGCCTCGCTCGGCATGGTCACCATGATGCGCACGTCACGGTCGTCCGGCGGGCTGCCGAACAGGGCCTGCGCATGGGCGTCGAGCAGCTCGCGGCTGCGTTTGAGGTCAGGCGCCTCGGGCCCGGACGCGTCCATGCCAGACGAGGCCGTGGCGCTTTCCTGGAGGCGTTCGAGCACCTGGATAACCGCTGTCACCGACGACAGAATGTGCGCCTCGGAGCGTCCGAGCGAGGACAGGCCCATGTCGGCGAGCCTCATTTGCAACGGGCGGATGTCGTGGCGTCGCAGCGCCAGGTACGCCAGCAGGTTGCGCGCACTGTCGCGGTAGGACGGGTCGAGCTTATCCAGCCGTGCCTGGCTGCCGGCAATGGAGTCGAGCATCTCCTCGCGCAGGGTGCTGAGGTATTTGAGCGTACTGGCGACGTCACGCTCGCTGTTCGCGCTGCCTTTGCGTTCGCGCTGATGGTCCGGTGTCATCGTGATCTGCTCGCAAGTACCCAGGGGGAATAGCTGTCGGACCACGGAAACCTGCTACCCGTTGGGCGAAGTTTTTATTTCAAAGCGTAACCTCGCAGTCCGGCGCGAGCTCCAGACCGATGCTACGGGAGAGCGCCTGCGCCACCTGGTCAGCCGAGTAGGGTTTGCGCAGGAACTCGAAGCCTTCGTAGCCCTGCTGCGCCAGGACATGGCTGTAACCGGAGGTCAGCACCACGGGCAATCCCGGCCGCCGGCGTCGCAGCTCGGTCGCCAGCGCAATGCCGCCCATGCCGGGCATCACGATGTCGGAGAACACCGCATCGACTGCCATGGCCTCCTCGCCTGCCCATTCGAGCGCTTGCTCGGCACTGGTTGCCCAGCGGGTCTCGTAGCCCAGGTCCTGCAGGATCTGGTCGGCGAAGCGGCCGATTTCGAGATTGTCTTCGACCAGCAGGATGCGTCGCCGGCGGCCGTCGATGGGCGCTGGAGGGGTGCGAGAGCTCTGTCTGGCCTCGGTGCATTCGGCCGCTACCTCTGGCAGAAACAAGGTAAAGGTGCTGCCCTTGCCCGGTTCGGTCGACACCGCGACATCGCCACCGGACTGCTTGACGAAGCCGAAGACTTGCGACAGGCCGAGGCCGGTGCCCTTGCCGACCTCCTTGGTGGTGTAGAACGGCTCGAAGATTCGCTCCAGAGCGTCGGCTTCGATGCCGTGCCCGGTGTCGGTCATCGCGATTGCGGCATGCGGTCCGGCCGCGCCGGCCTGGCCCCGTATCGGTGGTCTGGAGGCGCAGCGGGTCAGGCGCAGGCCGAGCCGGCCCTGGCCCTGCATGGCATCGCGGGCGTTGACCGCCATGTTGATCAGCGCGGTTTCGAACTGGTTCAGATCGGCATGGATGAAACAGGGCCGGTCGGGCAGTTCGAGCCTGACCTCGATGCGTCCGCCGGTCACCGCATCGAGCATTTCGGTAATGACCTCCAGGCGCTGGCCGACCTCGAACACCTCGGGGTTGAGTGCCTGGCGGCGAGCGAAGGCGAGCAGCTGGCTGGTCAGTTTCGCCGCCCGATCCACGGTGTCGGAGACCGCGTCCAGGTAGCGTGTCCGGCGCTCGGCCGGGAGGTTGGGGCGGCGCAGGAAGTCGACTGACGAGCGGATGATGGTCAGCAGGTTGTTGAAATCGTGGGCGACCCCACCGGTGAGCTGGCCGATCGCTTCGAGCTTCTGCGACTGATGCAGCGCCGCCTCGGTCTGTCTCAGTTTCGCGGTGCGTTCCTCGACCCGCTGTTCCAGGGTCGCGTTCAGGCGAGCCAGCGCCTCGACCGCTTCGCGTACCTTGACGTTCGCCCGGGTGCGTTCGATGTGTGCCCAGGAGCGTTCGGCCACTTCGACGATCAGCGACAGCTCGTAGGCGGTCCAGTAACGCGGCACCCTGTCGTGAATGGCCATCAGGGCGGTCAGGCGCCCGTCCTTGAGCAAGGGTATGCAGATCGTGGCGGCTATACCGATGGCCTGAAACGTCGCCGCTTCGTCCTCCCCCAGTTCTTGCCGGTTGTCGTTGATCACCAACGGCTCACCCGCGCTGAGACGGCTCACCGCCTGCTTGCCAAAGTCGGCCAGGCGGTAATGACCGACGATGTTCGGCGAGCCCGGCGCGGCCCAGTCGCCGCGGATGGTGAAGTGGGCCTCGTCGGGGTCCATGTCGGCATAGGCGCAATTGGAGAGCGAAAGGTGCTCGGCCATCAGCCGGGTGGTCGTGGCCATGATGTCCTCGGCATCCGGCGCGCTCGCCACCGCGCGGCCCAGCTCGTCGAGAAAGGCCAGGCGGCGTTGGGCCAGGACCGTCGCGGTCGTCTCGATGACCGTGTCAATCATCCCGACGATGGCGCCGTTGTGGTCGCGGATCGGGCTGTAGCAGAAGGTGAAGTACGCCTGCTCGGGATAGCCGCTGCGCTCGATGACGAGGGGGAAATCCTCGATGTAGGTGGCCCGCCCGGCAAAGGCCGCATCGGAAATCGGTTTCACTTCGTTCCAGGCTTCCTGCCAGACCTCGCTGAACGGCCGGCCGAGGGCCGGCGGTTTCTTGCCGAGGATGGGTACGAAGGCATCGTTGTACAGCATGATCAGCGCCTCGCCCCAGACGATCGCCTGGGGAAAGCGGGAGCTGAGGGTCTGCGCCACGGTGGTCTTCAGGACCTCGGGCCAGGTGTCCAGCGGCCCCAGCGGCGTATTCGCCCAGTCATGCAGCCGGACCTGCTCGGCCATCGCGCCGCCACCTTCAAGCCAATCCGCCATTCGCCAAGCACCTGCGTCGATAGTCAATGCAAACGCTAATGCTAACCCGACGGGCTCGGCCGCCCCTAATCGGCAGGACGGCGTCTATCTCGGACGCAATGGTTTGGGTCAGCGCTTGAGCAGGGCGGCAATCCAGCCATGGCCACTGACCAGTACGATACCGCCCAGCGCCAGGAGGGCGCCGGCGATGAAGCCGGGCTCGATCGGTTCCGACAGCAGCCAGACGCCGAGTGCGACGGCGAACAAGGGTGTCAGGAACGACAGCACGCCGAGCCGGGAGGCGAGGTAACGGCGCAGCAGCGCGAACCAGATCAGGAAACTCGCGAAGCAGACGACGATGGACTGGAAGCCCAGGCTCAGCCAGACCAGCGGTGTCGGGTTGAATCGCGTGTAGCCGGCAAGCAGCGCCACCGGCAAGAGCAGCACGAAGCCCGTCAGGAGTTGGTACAGCAGCGTTTGGGTTGCCGGGAGGGAAGAGAGGGCGGTAGTGCGCACCAGCACGGTGGTCGCGCCCCAGGCAGCGCCGGCGAGCAGGGCGAGGAAGTCGCCCCAGAGCATGCCGGCAAGCGCCGTGTCGGTCCGGGCGCCGCGCAGGAAGGCCACGGCAATGCCCGCGAACGCCAGGCCGATACCCAGCCACTGCAGCGGCGCTAGGCGCTCGTTCGGCAACTTCCAGTGCAGGCCCAGGGCGGCGAAGACCGGTGCGGTATAGACGAACACCACCACGTGTCCGGCCGAGGTGTGCTGCACCGCCTCCCCGACGAGCAGGAACTCCAACGCGAACAGCGCGCCGGCCAGGCAGCCCGGGATCCAGATGCCGTCGGATACTGTCAGCCGCTCGCGCCGCCACAGCATCAGCAGTGCCACCAGCAGGGCGCCGATACCCGAGCGCAGGGCGATCTGCAGCACGGGTGAGAAGTCCGGCTCGGTCGCTTTCAGGGCGATCTGCTGCATGCTCCAGGTCACGCACAGGAGCAGCATCAGGCTAACGGCTGTAACGTCGAGGGCTTTGCGCGAATCCATCGAAGCGTCTCGCTAAGGCGGGACCGGGCATTGTGGGTGAGTCAGTGACCTGACGCAAAGACGCCCGCTCTTCCGGCTCGCCGGACGGGTGCAGGGGTACCCGTCTGGCCGTGGCGCGGCTGACACCCCGGGGACCGCGCCTTCCGGATCACGAAGCGGGCGGCACCCTCACTTGGCGAACAGCTGGCTCATGTCCTTGAACGCCTTGAACTCCAGGGCGTTGCCGCAAGGATCGAAGAGAAACATGGTGGCCTGCTCGCCGACCTGGCCCTTGAACCGCACGTAGGGCTCGATGACGAACTGCGTACCGCGGGCGCGCAGGCGCTCGGCCAGGGCTTCCCATTCCGGCCAGCTGAGGACGATGCCGAAGTGCGGCACCGGTACGTCGTGACCATCGACAGCATTGGTATGGGCCGCTTCCTGGGACTCGGTGCGTGGATGCTCGTGAATCACCAGCTGGTGGCCATAGAAATCGAAATCGACCCAGTGATCCGAGGAGCGGCCCTCGGCCAGGCCGAACACCTCGCCATAGAAGTGCCGCGCAGCGGGGAGATCGTAGACGGGGATCGCGAGGTGGAAAGGAGAGAGGCTCATCGAGGATTCCTGCTGATCGTAGGTTGTGAGCCATCTTGCCGATTTGAGGGGCTCGCCAACAGCGGATATCTTTTGCCGCGAGCCTTAAAGAAATCGATCGATCGGAGTGACCATGGTTCGTGAACTCAAGACGTTGCTGGCGATCGCGCGGTGCGGCAGTTTCGCCGCCGCAGGCCAGAAGATAGGCCTCACCCAATCGGCGGTCAGCGCCCAGATCAAGAACCTCGAAAGCGCGCTGGGCCTTCGTCTGTTCGATCGAACCGGTCGCTCTGCCCATCTCAACGCCGCGGGGCGGCGCGCCTTGCCCCTGGCCGAGCAGATCATCGAAACCTTTGCGCTGATGGGCCGTCCCGAGACGTTGGACGAGTACCGCGGCGCGCTGCGCATCGGCGCGATCAGCACCGTGCAGACCGGCCTGTTGCCGCCCGTGCTGCTGCGCTTGCTGGAGGAGGCGCCCGGCGTCGAGCCCAAGCTGGTGCCCGGCGTGTCGCTGAACCTGCTGTCGCTGGTCGACTCCGGCGACATCGATCTGGCGATCATGATCCGGCCACCCTTCGCGCTACCCAAGGAGCTGCACGCCGAGCTGATCCAGCGGGAGCCGTTCGTGCTCATCACGCCAATCGACCTGCCGGGCGACGACCCGTTCGCGTTGCTGGTCGAGCAGCCGTTCGTGCGCTACGACCGCAACTCCTTCGGCGGTCGCCAGGTCAGCCGCTTCCTGCGCAAGCATCACCTGGACGTGCGGCCGGGGCTGGAGTTGGACGAGCTCGACGCCATCGTGAAGATGGTCGAAAGCGGCCTGGGCGTCGCCCTGGTGCCCTGCGCCGGCCTCTGGCTCGAACGTCCGCCGACGGTGCGCATCCTGTCCCTGGGCAGCGCCACCTTCCATCGCGAGCTGATGCTGGTCAGCCGCCATGCCAACCGGCAGCTGCCCCTTCACCAGCTGTTTCGCCAGTGTCTGACGTCAGCGACAGCCGAGATCGAACGACCCGCACGCGCCGCCTGTCGACCGTGACGGTTGCGCCTGCCGTCGATGCGGCTGTGGGCTCAGCCCCGGCTCTTGATATAGGCGCGCCAGCCGCCGAACCCGGTGATGTCCTGCGCGCCGTCGAGCCCGTACGGCTCGCAGATGAATCCGGTTTCCCAGCGCCCGTCGGCCAGTTGCACCTTGCCCAGGCCGAGGGGCGCCGGGATGCCGCTGAGGAAGGAGCCCAGCTCGCTGCTGGGGATTTCCCAGACTTCCACCTCTATTACCGCACCGCCCTCGGTAACGCGGACCATGCCCGGGCGGAACGGCGGGCCGCCAGCCAGTGCGTAGAGCTTGTAGTCCGGCGAACTCTGGGTGGCTTCGAGCAGGCGCCCGCCGCGCTGCCTGAGCTGCCAGTTCAGCGGCAGGCCGTCCAGGTGCGCGCCGCAGACCACTACCCGTGCGCGGTCGTTGCGTGCCGATGTGGCCGGGGCAGGGGTATCGATGGCGTTGATGCCAATCAGCGGCAGCGTGGTCTCGCGCTGCAGGGCATCGGCCAGGCTTAGCAGGTACTGGTCGGTGAACACTCGGCCGAATAGCGTCACGCCCCAAGGCAGCCCGCTGCGCATCGTGCCGGCCGGCACAGCCACTGCGGCGTAGTCCAGCATGTTCATGAAGTTGGTGTAGTAGCCCAAGTCCGAGTTGCGCTTGACCGGTTCGGCGTGCAGCTCGTCCAGGGTGACCGGGCGTGGATAGGCTGGGGTCAGCACGCAATCGACCTCGTCCATGATCTGGTCGCAGATTGCCTTGAGTTCCTGCAGGCGGTACTGGGCGCGGAACAGCTGCACAGCGGTTGTGCCGGGCGCTTTCTCCAGCACGGCGCGGATCACCGGCAGCACGGCGTCGGGCTGCTGCTCGATCAGCTCGCCAGCAACGCTGTAGCGCTCGGCAACCCAGGGGCCTTCATAAAGCAGACGCGCGGCTTCGAGGAACGGTCCGAAATCGATCCCCACCGGCTCGCCGCCCATCGCTTGCAGATGCTCAACGGTGGCCGCGAACAGCGTGGGGCTTTCCGAGCAGCCGAGAAATTCCAGGTTCGTCGGTACGCCGAAGCGAAAGCGAGCCACCTTGCCGAAGGCCGAGCCGTCGTTCCACGACGGGTTGGCGCGGCTGTACGCGTCCCGTGGGTCGAGCCGGGCGGTCAGCGCCAGCAGTTGGCTGGCTTCGGCCGCAGTGGCGGTGAAGTAGGTGACGCAATCGAGCGTGCGGCAGGCCGGCACCACACCAGCGGTGGAGATCAGGCCACGGCTCGCCTTGAGCCCCACCAGGTTGTTTAGCGCCGCGGGCACGCGACCCGAGCCGGCTGTGTCGGTGCCCAGCGCGAAACTCGCCACGCCCAGTGCCACGGCCAGGGACGAGCCGGCGCTGGAGCCGCCGGAGGGGTAGTCCGGGAGTACGCTGTTGCGGCATTCGCCATAAGGCGAGCGGGTGCCGTTGAGGCCGGTGGCGAACTGGTCGAGGTTGCACTTGCCCAGCGGAACAGCGCCGAGGGCGATCAACTGATCGACGATGGTGGCGCTGGTGCCTGGCGTGTAGGCAAAGGCCGGGCAGGCGGCGGTGGTGGGAATGCCGGCCAGGTCGATGTTGTCCTTGATGGCGAACGGGACGCCGAACAGCGGCAGCTCGGCGGGGGACTTGCCGTCGAGTGCGGCGAGATAGGGTTCCAGTTCGTCCGCTGTCATCAGATGGATGAATAGCTTGAACTCAGGGTTGAGCGCAGCGGCCTTTTCGCTCAGCTGGGCGATCAGCCGGCGCGGGGTGGTTTCACCGGAGGCATAGGCCGCGCGCAAGGTGTTGAGACGCAGGTCGAATGTGTCGTTCATGCTCGTGTCCTTCGGGGGGTGGAAAACGGCGCAGCCTTTTCCGCCATTGATTTCGGGCCGGCTCGGGGCCGGTTGGTGGGTCGGTGGAGCGTGGTCCTCCCAGGTGTAGGGCTTGGTCCGGCTACGCTTGCTCGATCACCACCACACGCTGGCCGGCGCGCACGGGGGAGCCGGGTTGCACGCGGACGTCCTTCACCACGCCGCCGACCGGAGCGGTGATAGGGATTTCCATCTTCATGCTCTCGAGGATGACCAATACGTCGCCGGCCGCGACCGTCGCGCCCGGCTCCACCTGCACCTGCCAGAGGTTGCCGGCAATGTGGCTCTCGATGCCGTGTTCACCAGCGCCCAGCGGGGCGTCTTCGTCGAGTTCGACGGCTACTTCTTCGCTCTCGAAATGCGCCTGGCCGGACTCGATCCAGCGCTGGCGCTCGGCATCGAACGCCGCGCGTTGCTGCTGGCGGAAGGCGGCTATGCCTTCTGCCTCGCGGTCGAGGAACGCCTGGTAGTCCGACAGTCGCAGCTCGGTTTCCTCGATGCGCAGCGGGTAGCGGCCTAGTGGAAAGTCGCGACGGATCTTCAGCAGTTCGTCTGCCGAGACCGGGTAGAACCGGATCTGGTCAAAGAAGCGCAACAGCCACGGCTGGCCGCCAAAGGCCTCGACCTCGCGGTAGCGGTTCCACATCTGCAACGTGCGGCCGACGAACTGGTAGCCGCCCGGGCCTTCCATGCCGTAAACGCACATGTAAGCGCCGCCGATGCCCACCGAGTTTTCCGCGGTCCAGGTGCGCGCCGGGTTGTACTTGGTGGTGACCAGCCGATGACGCGGGTCCAGCGGGGTGGCCACCGGCGCGCCGAGGTAGACGTCGCCCAGGCCCATCACCAGGTAGCTGGCCTCGAACACGGTGCGGTAGACCTCGTCGAGGTTGGGCAGGTCGTTGATGCGGCGGATGAACTCCAGGTTGCTTGGACACCAGGGCGCATCCTTGCGCACGGTGGTCATGTACTTCTCGATGGCCAGCGTGCAAGCCGGATCGTCCCAGGACAGCGGCAAGTGGACGACGCGCGAGGGGACCTTGAGATCTTGCGCCGAGCACACCGCGTCCCACAGGCCAGCGACGGTGTCGAGCAGCGTTTGCAGCGGCAGGGTTTCCGGCTGGTAGTGCACCTGCAGCGAGCGGATGCCGGGGGTCAGGTCAATTACGCCATCAAGGTGCTTTGCTTCCAAGGCTTGCATCAAGGCATGGGCGCGAAAGCGCAGCACAAGGTCCAGCTCCGGCTGGCCGATTTCCAGCAAGAGATGCGTGTCGCCGGACAGCCGCGCCACCAGTCGGGTGTCGGCCTGGCCGATGTCGAGAACGATCGGGGAGGTGAGGGCTCTGCTCTTCGTGGCAGCGGTCTCTACCGCGAAGGGGGATGCACCGGATTCGCGGTCAAGACCGCTCTCACAGGCATTACTCCCACGGAGCGTCGCGCATTCCTCATTCAGTGCTTTGGCCAGCGCCCGCGCGGTCGTCACGTCCACTGGCACGAAACGCACCTTGTCACCGGCCTTGAGCTGGCCGAGCTGCCAGAGGTCCGCTTCGATAATGGTCACCGGGCAGACGAAGCCGCCCAGGCTCGGGCCATCCGGGCCGAGAATCACCGGCATGTCGCCGGTGAAGTCCACCGCGCCAATGGCGTAGGGGTTGTCGTGGATGTTCGACGGATGCAGGCCGGCCTCGCCGCCGCTCTCGCGCACCCACTCGGGTTTCGGGCCGATCAAGCGCACGCCGGTGCGGCTGGAGTTGAAGTGCACTTCCCAGGCGGTGGCGAAGAAGGTCTCGATATAGCCTTCGGTGAAGTATTCCGGCGCACCGTGCGGGCCGTAGATCACCCGCATCTCGCGTACCGCCGGGAGCGCCGAACAGAGTTCTGCGGGCAGGCTGGCGCCCGCGCTGGCGTCGGTCAGGGGCAGGACGTGAAGCACGTCGCCAGCACGCAGTGCGCGGCCGGCATGGCCACCGAATTGACCGAGGGTAAAGGTGCTCTTGCTGCCAAGGTAGTCCGGCACCTGAAGGCCGCCGCGCACGGCGAGGTACGTGCGCGCACCGGCGCCGGCAATGGTGCCCAGCGCCAGGGTGCTGCCGGCCTCGACCCGGATCGCCGTGCACATCGGCTGGTCGACGTTGTCCAGCTTCAGCGGGATGACCGCGCCGGTCACGGCGACCACCGCATCGGTGTTGAAGCGCAGCAACGGCCCGCTCATGGTGATTTCAAGGCCCGCGGCATCGGGCGCGTTGCCCAGCAGGGCATTGCCCAGGCGCAGCGCGCGGCTGTCCATCGGCCCCGATGGCGGCACGCCCACCGCCCAGTAGCCGAGCCGGCCGGGATAGTCCTGCACGGTAGTCTGGGTGCCGGCGGAGAGCACTTCGAAGGTGCTGGCGCGGTAGCTCAGACCCTCGAGGCAGCGGGTCCAGGGATTGCCCTCGGCGAAGGGCGCGTAGGCAAGGATCTGGCGCAGGTAGTCGCGGTTGGTCTCGACGCCGTAGAGCAGGCTGCCTGCCAGCGCCTGGTCGAGCGCGGCGCTGGCTTTGTCACGGGTCGGTGCCCAGGTGATGAGCTTGGCGGTCATCGGGTCGAAGTAGGGCGGGATCTCGCAGCCGGCCTCGACCCAGGTGTCGATGCGCAGCAGATTCCCGTCGGCCTCGGGGAAGTCCACAGCGGTCAGCAGACCCGGGCTCGGCTGAAAGTCGCGGCCCGGGTCCTCGGCATAGAGGCGCGCCTGAATGGCATGGCCCTTGGGTTCAAGACTGCTGACCAGTTCGGCCAGCGGCGGCAGATCGCCGGCGGCCAGCTCGATCATCCAGCGCACCAGGTCCACGCCCCAGACCTGCTCGGTGACGCCATGCTCGACCTGCAGTCGGGTGTTCACTTCAAGAAAGTAGAAGCGCTCGGCCTCGCTGTCGTAGACGAACTCGACGGTGCCGGCGCTGCGGTAGTTGACCGCCTTGGCCAGCTTGACTGCCGCCGTGCACAGTGCCTCGGCCATGCCCGCCGGCAGATTGGGCGCCGGGGTTTCTTCCAGGACCTTCTGGTTGCGCCGCTGTACCGAGCAGTCGCGCACGCCAAGGGCGATCACCTCGCCACGGCCGTCGCCGAACACCTGCACTTCAAGGTGGCGGGCGCGCTGGATGTACTTCTCGATGAACACGCCGGCGTCGCTGAAATTGTTCTGCCCCAGGCGCTTGACCGCCTCGAAGGCGTCCGAGAGTTCTGCGGCCGAGCGGCAGACGCGCATGCCGATACCGCCACCGCCGGCGGTGCTCTTGAGCATCACCGGGTAGCCGACCTGTTCGGCGGCGGCCAGCGCCTCGGCGAGGCTGTCCAGCAGCTCGGTGCCTTCGAGCATCGGCACGCCGTGCTGCTTGGCCAGCGCACGGGCGGTGTGCTTCAAGCCGAATACCCTTAGCTGCTCCGGGGTCGGGCCAACGAAGGCGATGCCCGCCGCCTCGCAGGCTTCGGCGAAGGCGGCGTTCTCGGAGAGGAACCCGTAGCCCGGGTGGATGGCCTTGGCGCCGGTGGCCCTGGCGATGCCGAGAATCTTGTCCACCACCAGGTAGGTGCCGGCGGCCGGGCCGTCGCCGAGGCTGTGCGCCTCGTCGGCCTGCTGGATATGCAGGCTGGCGGCGTCGGCCTCGGAGTAGACGGCCACGCCCTGGCAGTCGAGTGCCTTCAGGGTACGCAGGATGCGGCAGGCGATGGCCCCGCGGTTGGCGATCAGAAGTTTGTCGAACATGTTCCATGAGCCTCAGGGGGCTTGGCGGGCCGTCCCGCCTTTATTCGTTCATCCCCGGTCGTCCGGGGTGGCTCGGTGGGTTCATCGGTGGAAAAGGCTGCGCCGTTTTCCACCCTACGATCGCCGAGGCTCGGTGTAGGATGGGTGACCGCTTGCGTCATCCACCGATGGGCTTCAATCCCACACCAACACCTGCGCCGGCGTCGGATTCCAGCCGTTGCACGGGTTGTTCAGCTGCGGGCAGTTGGAGATGAGCACGATCACGTCCTGCTCGGCCTTCATTTCCACGTACTTGCCGGGGGCGGAGATGCCGTCCTCGAAGGTCAGGCCGCCCTCGGGGGTGACCGGTACGTTCATGAAGAAGTTGATGTTGGCGCCGATGTCGCGCTTGGTCAGGCGGCCGTCGTGCAGGCTGGCGCGCAGGAAGTTGTCGCGGCAGCTGTGCATATAGCGCTTGTCCAGCGCATAGCGGACCACGTTGCTTTCCTGCGCGCAGGCGCCACCGAGCGTGTCGTGGCGGCCACAGGTGTCGGCGACGATGGTCAGCAGCGGGTTGCCGAGGTTGGAGTAGAGCACCGTGCCGGTGGTGAGGTAGACCTTGTTCTGCTTGCGCAGGGTGCGCTGCGGATCGAAGCGCTCGCGCGGGTTCTTCGCGGCGAAGAACAGGGTGTCGATCGCCTGGTTGCCTTCCTGGTCGAGCAGACGCAGGGTCTGGCCGGCCTTGACCTCGAACAGATAGGGCTCGCCGGCCGGAATCTCGTGGCGGAAGACGGCGGTTTCGGGATGCAGGTTGCTTTCGTGGATGGTCATGTCGGCACCCTTCCTCAGATGTAAAGCCGTTCGGTGTTGTGGAAGCCGCGTCCGTTCTCCGGACGCGAGGTGCGGCAGAGCACGGTGACGCCGTCGCTCTCGACTTTCTTCCAGGAGAGCTGCACCGGCTTGGGCGCGTAGGCCGGGTTCGGGTCCATCGGGTGCTGCAGGGCGGTGAGCACCACCAGAGTGTCCATCGGCGCATAGAGCTCGATGTAGTCGCCGGCCTTGCTGTTGCCGGGCTGGAAGACGAAGCCTCCGTCGGCGTCCACACTCACCTTGCTGAACAGGTTGAGGGTCATCAGCAGGTCCTGCAGGTTCAGCTCCCACTTGCCCATTTCCACCAGCAGGTTGTCCACGCCGTTGCGGAAGAAGCCGTTGCGCAGTTCCTGGTAGCGGCCTTCGCCGTACTTCTCCTTCACCTCGTCGGCCGACAGCACGCCGCCGAAGCTGTCGTGCCAGCCGCAGGTGTCGGCTGTGATGCAGGCCAGGACGCGGCCCATGTCCGAGTACAGGCAATGGCCTTCGGTGAGCTTGGCGGTGTGCTGGCCCTTGAGGGTGTCAGGCAGGTTCAGCCGTTCGCTCTTCTCCTGGGCGTTGAACATCAGCAGGCTGACGTTGGCGCCGCCTTCGAGGTCGGTGACGCGCAGCAGCTGGCCGCGCTTGAGTACGAACGAGGTATGCCCGCCGCCGGGGACGGTTTCCTCGTAGAGCGAGGGGGCAAGGGCGAGGGATGCACTCATGGTCAGGCTCCTTGATGTGCGCTGTTCAGGACGCCGGCGAGGTGCGCCGGCAGGGTTGCGACGGCGGCGCGGGTGGCGCGGCGGTCTTCGTTGAGCGGGATGTCGTAGGTGATGCGCGCGCCGAAGGCGCCCGGGGCGTGCGGGTCGTGCCGGGGCTTGTCGAACACCAGGATGCGGGTGCCCAGGGTGAAGCCCTCGGCGAGGTCGTGGGTGACCATGAACACGGTCAGTCGGGTCTCGTGCCACAGTTCCAGCAGCAGGGCGTGCATGTCCTTGCGGATGCCCGGGTCGAGCGCGCCGAAGGGTTCGTCGAGCAGCAGCACGCGCGGCTTCATGATCAGTGCCTGGGCGATCGCCAGACGCTGCTGCATGCCCCCGGAGAGCTGAGCCGGGAATTTGTCCAGCGAGGCGCCGAGGCCGACCTTGCGCAGGATGGCCTCGGCCTGTTCGCGTGCGCCACGCTTGGCATGTCCGAACAGGCGGCCCAGTAGCGGCGATTTCGGCAGCTCCAGACCGAGCGCGACGTTGTCCAGTACCGTCAGGTGAGGAAAGACCGAATAACGCTGGAACACCACGCCGCGGCTGGCGTCCGGTTCGCCGCCGATGGGGGCGCCGTCGAGCAGGATCTGGCCTCGGCTCGGGCGCTCCTGGCCCAGCAGCAGCCGCAGGAAGGTCGACTTGCCGCAGCCGGAAGCGCCCACCAGGGTGCAGAACTCACCTTCCTGGACGGTCAGTTGCAGCCGTTCCAGAACGACCTGGTCGCCGTATTCCTGCCAGACGTTGTCGACCTCGATGAACGACCTGGCAGCCGGGCGCTGGGTAGAGAGGGGCGCGCTCATGCCTTGGCTCCTTCGTACCAGGGGAAGGCCCGCTGGGCGAGCTTGCGCAGGGCGAAGTCCATGCTCCAGGCCAGCAGAGTGATCCAGGCCACGTAAGGCAGAATCACGTCCATCGCCAGATACCGGCGTACCAGGAAGATCCGGTAGCCCAGACCGTCGGTGGAGGCGATGGCCTCGGCCGCGATGAGAAACAGCCAGGCCGAGCCGAGCACCAGGCGCAGGGCGATCAACAGGCGCGGCATGAGTTGCGGCAGTACCACCCGCAGGATCAGCGTCCAGGTGTTGGCGCCCAGGGTCTGCGCCTTGATCAGCAACTCCGCCGGAATCTGCCGGGCCTGCTGCTCAAGATCGCGCGCCAGCACCGGCGTGATGCCGATGACGATCAGCATCACCTTGGCCAGCTCGCCGAGGCCGAAGACGATGAACAGGATCGGCAGGATCGCCAGCGGCGGCACCATCGACAGCACGGTGAGCAGCGGCGACAGCGGCGCGCCGAGCAGCGGCAGGGTGCCGGCCGCGATGCCGAGGCACAGCCCCACCACCGCCGCGATGCCCAACCCCATGCCGAGGCGCTTGAGGCTTGCGGCGCTGTCCTGCCAGAACAAGTAGGCACCGGTGCGCTTGTCCTCGGTGAACGCCATGCGGTCGACCGCTGCGACCATCTGTGTCGCGCTGGGCAGCAGCTTGTCGTTGGGGTTCTCGGCCAGGCGGCTGGAGGAACCCATGAAATAAGCCAGGAGCAGCAGCGCGAAGGGCAGCAGCATCAGCAGTGCCCGGTTGGTACGGTCCGGATGGCGATTGATCAGGCGCATGGTCGGGTCTCGGTGTCGGCGCCGCGGGCGGCGCCTTGCAACGGGGACAGGCTCAGAGCTCGCCGTCGGCGGCCATCTGCATGAAGCGAGGGTCGAAGCGCAGCTGGATGTTCGCGCTGTCGCCTACCGTCTGCTCGTTGGCGAAGCTCATGCCGATCACGTCGGCATCCGGTGCGCCCTGACCCAGCAGGCCGTGCTCGAAGGAAAACGCGGCCACCTTGCGCATGGTGTCCGGCAGTTCTGCGCTGGTGGTGAAGGCAACCGCCTCCTTGGCGTCATAGAACATGCGAGTCGCCGCGAGTTGGGCCTCGTAGCCCGCCAGGTCGGTACCGGAAGCCTCGGCCATGTGCTCGCGGGCAGCCTCGCCTTCAGGGGTGTCGGCGGACATGGTGGCCATGATCTCGTACCAGGCGCCGGTCAGCGCCTTGCCGAAGTCCGGGTTGTCCTGCAGGGTTTCGCTGTTGACCACCATCAGGTCGATTATCTCGCCGGGGATCTGCGTCGAATCGAACACCTTAGTGGTGCCGGGCTGCGCCACGACCTCGGCGAGCAAGGGGTTCCAGGTCGCCACGGCCTGGACGCCGCGGGTGGCGAAGGCGGCTACCAGATCGGCGTCGGAGGTGTTCACCACCTGCGTGTCGCGCTCGGTGAGGCCGACGCTTTCGAGCCCGCGTGCCAGCAGGTAATGGGAGACGGACAACTCGACGAGGTTGATCGGCTGGCCCTTGAGGTCGGCCAGGGTCTTGCCTTCGCCCTTGAGGACGATGCCGTCGTTGCCGTTGGAGAAGTCGCCCACGATCAGGGCTGTGGAGTCCACACCGCCGGCCGCCGGGATGGTCAGGGCATCCATGTTGGTCATGGTGCAGCCGTCGAACCCGCCTGCGGTGTACTGGTTGATCGACTCGACGTAATCGTTGATCTGCACGACGTCGATGGCGATGTCGTACTTCTTCGCCCACTTGTCGACGATGCCTTGCGCCGCGCCGTACTCCCACGGCATCCAGCCGGCATAGATGGTCCAGCAGACGCTGAAGCTGTCCTTCTGGGCCGCCTGGGCACCAAGGCTCAGACTGGTGGCCAGCGTGGCGGCGAGAAGGGTGAGCAGACGGGGCTTGCGCATGGAATATCTCCAGTTCGGTTAGGGACAGGCAGGAGTCACGCGGCTATTCGCGTTGTCTCCCGGGCTTTTATCCCGCCGTGTAACCTCACTGGAGGTCGTCGACTCTCGGACCAGCCACTCGCGTTGGCGAGCCGGAACCCTAGTCGACTATTGGCAAATTGTGGTGCCGCGGACCCGCACTGCTGGGCAGCTCCTGCACAAGGAAGCCCTAGCGAACGGCGTGCCAACGCTGTGTATGCCCCTGGCAACGGGCTTTTTGCTGGCGCTGAGCGCTCGTGGAGATGGCTGCGTTGCCAGCTTGTGGTGCATTGCCGGTCTTTGCTGCACCTTGGTGGTGCCATTTCGGTGCGCGCGCCGCCGTCGATCTCAAGCCCGACGAGCACGAATGTCTGGCGCCGGTGATCCAGAGGCAGGGCGCACAATGACGTCCTCGATAACTCGTGGGAGCGGTCGGGGACGCCCAGTCTTGGCCGCGATGATCCCAGCATTTCCTTACCCCACCGAGGCGGACCAGCAGGCGGCTCCTGCTGGTCACTTGTTGGTCGGTACGGCGGAAGGTTTCGCCGGCATGCCGATGGCCTGAGCCAGGTCCTGTAATCAGCCGGCCGTTTTGCGGCTCGGCCGTTTGGTCGCGGCCTTGGTGGCACTCTTGCCGCTGCGCTTGCGCTTCCAGGGCTTGGCGCCTTTGGGGCCGGTCAGCGCCGGGCCGGTGATGCTGAGCCGCAATCCGGCGCAGCGCTCGACCAGCTTGCCCATCCACGCCGACTGCTTGGCGACGAATTCCTCCAGCGGCATCTCGCCGCTCTGCACCATGTCCAGTGCCTGTTCCCAGATCGCCGTGGTGCCCGGGTCGGCGATCGGGCGGGGTACGGCGTCGATCAGGCTGAAGGCCGCTGGCGTGGCGGCCAGCGCCTTGCCCTGCTTGGTCAGGTAGCCGCGGTCGAGCAGCCCCTGGATGATGCTCGCGCGGGTGGCCTCGGTGCCGATGCCGGTGGTGTCCTTGAGCTTCTGCTTCAGGCGCGGGTCCTCGACCAGCTTGGCGACGTTCTTCATCGCCTTGATCAGGTCGCCTTCGGTAAAGGGCTTGGGCGGCTGGGTGAACAGATCCTTCAGATTCACCTGCTCGACGTCGTAGCGCTGTCCCTGATGCAGGGCCGGGAGTGTCTGCGCAGTAGATGCATCACGGCCCTTGGCCGGGGCCAGCGCTTCCGGCAGCGCACGCTTCCAGCCGGGTTCGACGATCTGCTTGCCCACCGCGCGCAGGGCTTGGCCGCCACATTCGAAGTCGGCCTGGGTGCGGTCGTACTCGTGGGTCGGCAGGAACTGCGCCAGGTAGCGCGCGCGGATCAGCGTATAGACGGCGCGGTGCTTGCCGCTCAGTCGTTCGAAGGCCTGTGTCGCGGCGGTGGGAATGATGCCGTGGTGGGCACCGACCTTGGCGTCGTTCCAGGCGCGAGACTTGCGGCTCGGCGAGAGATGCGGTCGCAGGATCGATAGCGCCGGGTCGGCGCGCTCGAGCGCGTTGAGAATTGCCGGCGCCTCGCCATGCTGGCTCAGTGGCAGGTAACCGCAGTCGCTGCGTGGGTAGGTGATCAGCTTGTAGGTCTCGTAGAGCGCCTGGGCGATGTCCAGCGTCTCCTGCGCGCCGAGGCCGAGCTTCTTCGAGCACACCTCCTGCAGCGTGCCGAGGTCGAAGGGCAGCGGCGCGGCCTCGCGCATGCGCTCTGTCTTGAGCTGCACCAGTTGCGCTTCCCCGACGGCGCGCATGGCCTCGGCGGCCTGCTGCGCAAGCGCCTGGTTCAGACAGCGGTTCTGCTCGTCGCAGGTATCTTCAGGCGCGCGCCACTGCGCGACGAAGGGGGTGCCTCCGGCGAGCAGCTGCACTTCGATGGTCCAGTAGGGCGCGGGCACGAAGTCGGCGATCGCGCGGTCGCGGTCAACCACCAGCCGCAGGGTCGGTGTCTGTACCCGGCCCACCGAGAGCACGCCTTGGTAGCCGGACTGTCGGCCGAGCAGGGTGAACAGTCGGCTCATGTTCATGCCGATCAGCCAGTCGGCGCGCGAGCGGCCGAGCGCGGCGTGGTAGAGGTTGAAGGTGTCGGCGCCGGGCTTGAGCGCGGCGAGCGCCTTGCGGATCGAGGCGTCATCGAGCGCCGACAGCCACAACCGCTGGATCGGCCCGCGGTAGCGGCAATGCTCGACCAACTCGCGGGCGATCATCTCGCCCTCGCGGTCGGCGTCGGTGGCGATCACCAGCTCGCGGGCCTCGCCCAGCAGGCGCTTGACCGCCTTGTACTGGCCGGCGGTCTTGGGCTTGACCTGCATCCTCCAGCGCTCGGGGACGATGGGCAGGTCGGCCAGCGCCCAGCGCTTGTAGCGCGCGTCGTAGGCATCGGGCGGCGCGGTCTCGAGCAGATGGCCGATGCACCAGGTCACCGTCACCCCGTCGCCAACCCAGCAACCGTCGCCACGCCGCCGGGCACCGAGCACTTGGGCGATATCTTTGGCTTGGGAGGGTTTTTCGCAGAGGAGAAGGCGCATGGGCACTGGGATTGGCGTGACGACCGGCCAAGCATGGCGCGCACGCTGCGATCAGGCAATGTTTTTCTGTATGGATATACAGTGCTTTCGCTGCTGTGCTGGAGGCTCGCTAGACATCCTTTGCCGCCGCGCAGCCAGCTGCAATGCGTGCAGACGCTGCAAGGGCGAAGGCGGGACGGCTAGAAAATGAAACGTGCTGGCTGACGAGACAGCAGCTGCACCGGAGCGGTATGGCGCGCCGAGACTTGGAGTGATGGCATGTTCTCGATGGTGCCCAGCTGGCGCGCTACCAGGCGCTCCCCGGACTCCACCGAGAGGGAGCCGCTGTCGCTGGAAAGCAAGGCCAGCCCTGCCGTTGCCGCTGCGAGTGTTTTGCCGTACCGCATGATTCTCCGCTCCATGGATGAGTTGCGTTGGCTGGGTGCAAGTCGTGATGGTCAAAAAAGTGTCGCTAATCGCCTAGTGCGTCAAGATAGTAGCGCAGAATATTCCCATGGCAACACGCCGCTCATCTGGCGGATGACCGGTCGCGCCCTTCAACCTCCCCGGTTTTCGTAGGCCGCCTCTTCGCTCGGTGCGGCGGAGGCGGCCGCCATTTCCTGAGTGAGGTGGTCCTTGACCCGTTCGATCGACTCGCTCGGCCAATCCTGCACGTCCGTCACCGCGACCCAGGCCTCGATGTAGTCGCGCGGCGCGTAGACGTGGCCGTGGCCAGGCGGAGGCGGCGTGGTGACGATCATGTCCAGCGCCAGCTGCAACATGGTGACGACCGGGAACCAGCGCAGCTCGGGCGAGACGTCCGGACCGCGCGGCGATCGGGTCCAGTCGGGGCGGCGGTAGAAGGTGCGGTAGTCGAAAAAGACGATCGGGTCGCTGGCGTACTGCAGGTACACCAGGCGCATGGGGCCCCATTCGGCGCCGGGAGGCGAGGCCAGCCCGTGCTGGTTCATGAAGCGTACGAAGGCGCCGTCGCGAAACTCCGGCAGCCACTGCGGCGAGCCCAGGTTGCGTGCCTCGGTGATGGCGCGCCAGCCACGGCTTTCGAAGGGCGGGCCACTCCAGAGTGCGCCATCGACGGGATCGCCGATCATCTGGTAGAGCTCGGCCGAACGCTCCGAGTGCATCGCGCCGAGGCTCAGGCCATGCAGGTAGAGCCTCGGCCGCCGGTCTTTCGGCAAGCTGGACCAGTAGTCGTAGACCGTGGAGAACAGCGCCCGCGCCACGTCCGTGCCGTAGTCGGATTCGACCAGCAGCGAGAGGGGGCTGTTGAGGTAGGAGTACTGCAGGGCGACGCTGGCGATGTCGCCGTGGTGCAGGTATTCGACGCTGTTCATTGCCGCCGGATCGATCCAACCGGTGCCGGTCGGGGTCACGAGTACCAGTACCGAGCGTTCGAAGGCATCGACGCGGATCAGCTCGCGCAGCGCCAGCGCGGCGCGTTCCTCGGGCGTGTCGGCCGCACGCAGGCCGACGTAGACGCGGATCGGCTCGAGCGCCTCGCGGCCTGAAATCGTGGCGATGTCTTCAGCCGTGGGCGCCGAGCCGATGTATTCGCGGCCGGTCCGTCCGAGCTCGTCCCAGCGCAACAGGGAGGCGCTGCTACCGGTCTTCAGCGGCGAGGTCGGCTGCTCGGCCTCGGGCTCCAGCAGGGCGTCGTATTGTGCGAAGGAGGCATCCAGCGCCCGGAAGGCCAGGCGCCCCAGCAGATCCGTTGCCACCGACCAGAACAGCAGCAGTGCCAGGGCGACGCCGATGACGTTGGCCACGCGGCGCGGCAGAAAGCGGTCGCTGCGCCTGGAAATCCAGCGCGAGAGGGCGCGGTACAGGCGCGCCAGCGCGAGCAGGACGACGAAGCTCAGTAGCGCAACCAGACAGACCTGGAGCGGGTGCGTGCTGGTCACCGGCTCCATGTCCATCAGCGCGCGGATGGAGTTCTGCCAGCCCGCCGCCTGGCTGAGGCAGAACAGCGCCAGCGCGAGGCAGACCAGCTCGATCACCAGATTCACCGGTATGCGGGTCTGTTGCGACGGTTCGGGAATCTCCAGGTAGCGCCAAAGCCAGCGCCAGAGCACGCCCAGGCCATAGCCGGCGGCGAAGGCGCAGCCCGACAGGACCCCCTGCGCCACGGCCGAGCGCGGCACCAGGGTCGGTGTCAGGGCGGCGCAGAAGAACAGCGTGCCGAGCAGGATGCCGAGGCCGGAAAGGGATCGCCATGAGGAAAGGGCGGAGCGGTAGAGCACGGGAACTCCTGTCGGATCAAGCGGGGCATGTGCTCGCGACGGCGGGCGCCTGATGTTCGAGGCATTGAGCCTTTCGGCAGTTCCGCTTGCGGCGCCAGGCCGGTTGACGGATAACCGTCGCTTGATTGGTTCGCCGCCATAATGCTGACACAGTCGCATCCTAAGGTCAGTGACGCTGCGTAGCGACGAGCGCAGCGCCTTCCCTGCCGGACTGGAGACCTCCGAATGCGAATTCCGAAGCCGTTGTGCGTGGCCATGGCCGCCGCGTTTTCCACCTGTGCGCTTGCTGCCGAAAACACGCTGGTGGGCTGGGCCGTGCTGCCGCCCGACAGCTTTTCCGACGGGCCCACATCGGGCCAGTTCGTCAGCGCCAACCCCTACGGGACCCACCTGCCGCCCTATGCCGATCGCCAGCCGGTACAGGGCTTCTCGGCCGTTCTGCCGGGGGCGGACGAGCACAGTTTCGTGGTCATGACCGACAACGGCTTCGGCAACCAGGCCAACTCGGCCGATACCCTGCTGCGGCTGTACAGCCTGCGCCCGGATTTTCGCACCGCCAATGGCGGCAGCGGCACGGTGAGCGCCACGGACCATCTGGCGGGCACGCCGCTGGCAAGACCGACGCACCCCTCGCGCCTCACGCTCAACGACATCAACCAGAAGCTCGAAGTCCCCTTGCAGGCCGATTACAGCCACTACTACGACAACCCCGCCAATCCTGCGGTGGACGAGTCCATCCGCTTCGGCCGGCTGCTGACCGGCGCTGATTTCGACATCGAATCGGTGCGCCGCGACAAGAACTGCGCGCTCTGGTTTGGCGATGAGTTCGGACCCTACCTGATCAAGACGGACGCCTCCGGCACCGTGCTGCGCAGCGAGATATCGCTGCCCGGCGTCTATGCGCCGCAACACAAGGACGTGATCGCCGGCCGTGCGGCTGCCAACCTCGGCGGTTCGGGCGGCTTCGAAGGCATGGCCATCAGCCCGCGCGGCGACCGCCTCTTCACCTTGCTGGAGAAAACCGTCAGCGGCGATCCGGCCGGTACCCTGCGGATCAACGAGTTCGATATCGATCAGGAGCGCTATACCGGCGTGCGCTACGTCTACCGGCTGCAGGACCCGAGCCACGCCATCGGCGACATGACCGCCATCGACGACACCCGCTTCCTGGTGATCGAGCGCAACAACGACACCGCCACCAACGGCGTGCCGTTCAAGAAGATATACCTGATCGATACCCGGCGCGTGGCCAATGGCGGCGAAGTCAGAAAGACCGAGCTGGTGGACCTGATGCGCATCGCCGATCCGCACGATCTCAACGGCGACGGCTCGCGGCTGTTCACCTTCCCCTACGTGACCATCGAAAGCGTGTTGCCCCTCGATGCCTGGACGCTGCTGGTGACCAACGACAACAACTTCCCCGGCGGCGGGGGCCGTACTCCGGCGGCCGATGCGTCGGAATTCCTGAAGATCCGCCTGGCCAGCCCGATCCAGGGTTTGCGCACCGCCCAACGCCCCAACGATCCGCGCACACGCTGCGAATCACCGGTGCGACGCGACGCGCAGGCGAGCTGATCACCCGCCGTTCGCCGGACAACGGCTCCGGCGAACGGCGGTCAGAACCAGCGGTCGTTGCGCTTGCGGCCGCGGGTCATGGCCGGAAGGATCAGCCCGGCCAGCAGGCCGGCCCCGGCGATGCTGCCGCCGTAGACCATGTAGCGCATCAGCACCTGGTTGTTCTCATCGCCCAGGCGCGCCTGAGTCTCGCGCAGCTCGGACTGGGTTTCGCTGAGTTGCGCATCGAGCCGGGAGCGTGTCGCTTCCAGCTCATCGATCAGTGCCTTGCGCGAATCGAGGGTCTCCTGCATGCCCTGCACGCGGGTCTTCCAGGTCTCGTCGATGGTTTCCAGCTGGTCGGTCAGTTCCGCCACCTGCTGTTCGAGCTGGGGCAGGCGCTCGGCCTGCCCGGGCATCTCCTGCAGGTCGCTGCTGCGAATCCAGACGGTGCTGCCGCTTTCGCTGCGGACCTGGCTGTAATCGCCCTGGGTGCTGATCAATTCGACACGCTGGCCGGAAGTGAGGGTGCCGACGATGCGATAGCCGTCGGTGGGGCCGCTACGCACATAGGTGTCGAGACTGTCGCTGACCCAGCGCTGATTGCTAGCGGCGTCCTGTGCGTGGGCGTTGCCGAAGGCGCCGAGCAGGCCAGTCAGCAGACCGGCATAAAGGGTGGCGCGGGGTAGACGGGGTGACAGCGATGCGAAAAGGTGACGAGGTGTGGGCATGGCGATCTTCACTGAAGGAAAAAGAAAAAGGCCCCGATGTTCGAGCCGGCGACGAGGGCGTGGCAGTCAGGTAAAGCGCCGCCGAGCGAGGCGGCGGGCGTAGATGAGGACTGCTGCGACGAAGGTGGCGTGGGCACGCGATGCGTTGGCCGGGAAGGCTCCTGCCAATACGCCATCCCTGCGGTTCGCCAGCTCAGAGACAGCGTAAAGCGCAGCGAGTTCAATTCGTCCGACAACGAGGGCATGGCGCCGGCAGCTCGCACCAAGGCCTGCGAAATCGAGGCGGGCGGCTTCACGCACGCAGTGCGTCACGCCAGAGGCGCTGCTGATCGAGCGTAGCGGTCACGCCTCCGCATACCACCACCAGTACCCGTTCGCCCGCGAGCGAGTCCGCGGCGAAATAGGGGAGGGCCAGGCTTGCACCGCATGCAGGTTCGACAAGGATGCGGTGGTCGTCGAGGAAGCGCTCGCAAGCCGCCAAGGCTTCGCGATCGCTCACCACGCGGCTATGCACGGGATGCTGCTGCGCGAGTTCGAACGCGCGCTGACAGACCTGTCGGGCGCCAAGGGAGGTGGCGATGCTCTCGATGCGCGCCAGTTCGATGCGCGAGCCCTGGGCGAGCGAGCGAGCCAGTGCGTCGGCGCCTTCGGTCTCGACCGCGATAACAGGCACGTCGTCCCAGCCATTGCGACGTAAGCCTTCGATGACGCCGCACAACAGCCCGCCGCCGCCAACCGACAGCACCACGGCGTCCGGCTTGTTTCCCTGACGTGCCGCTTCATCGATGAGCGAGGCGTGCCCGGTCCACAGCAGCTGATCGTCGAACGGATGGAGAAAGGCGTCGTCTTCGCCAAGCATCGAAACCGCCAGCTGGTTGGCTTCGTGCCAGGTTTCGCCATGCACGATCACCTCGGCGTTCTCCTGGCGAATGAGCTGGCAGGCGCGCTCGGTCGTGGTCTGAGGCACCACCACCGTGACGGGGATACCCAGACGGCGGCCGGCGTAGGCGACCGCAATGCCGGCGTTTCCACCGGATGAAGACAGGAAGCGCCGCTTGCCTCGGCGTGCGTGCAATTCGCAAGCGGCGCCGATGCCCCGAATCTTGAATGACCCTGGCGGTTGCAGTGCATCCAGCTTGATCCATACGGAGCGGTTCGCTGCCAGGCTCAACGGACGGGATTCGACGAGGGGCGTTTCGATATGCAGTGTCATGGGTATCCACCTGGAGACGCGTCGCCCAAGGATACCCATCGCCGCCAATCGGTCCAGTTCGGAAATCAGGCTCGACGAGGGTCGGTTACGCGGCGCCGGTCCGCTTACATGGTCGCAAAGGCGAGCTCAGGTCCATTGGCACGATCCGAGGGAAGCTTGTCATTGCCCCGTCCGGGCTGACTCGGGAAGGCTATGGTTAACGACGCCTTCACCATCGCCAGGAGAGACATCATGTCCAATGCCCGCCCACCGTTGCCGCCATTCGATCTGGGGTCCGCCACCTTGAAGGTGCGTCTGGCCGAGGATGGCTGGAACAGTCGAGACCCGGAGCGGGTATCGCTGGCCTATACCCCGGACACCCGTTGGCGTAACCGCGCCGAGTTCGTCAGCAATCGGGAAGAGGCGCGCGCCTTCCTGCAGCGCAAGTGGGCGAAGGAGCTCGACTATCGGCTGATCAAGGAGCTATGGGCCTTTGCCGGTGACCGGATCGCGGTGCGTTATGCCTACGAGTGGCATGACGATTCGGGCAACTGGTTCCGTTCCTACGGCAACGAGAACTGGCAGTTCGACGCCAACGGCTTGATGGCGCTGCGTTATGCGTCGATCAACGATCTGCCGATCCAGGCTGGCGAGCGCAAGTTCCATTGGCCGCTGGGACGGCGCCCGGACGATCATCCGGGCCTTTCCGACCTGGGCCTGTGATGGGGTCAGGCCTGCTTTTTGGTCTTGGCTTCGGAGGCTTCGCGTTGCTGCGTGCGGCCAGTGTGCAGGGTGTTGGGGTCGCTGAAATTGGTGGTTCGTGCCGCCCGGTCGCGTTCCGAAGCGCGGATGTCGAGGTAGGCGCCAGCGCTGACGACGCTCAGGCTGAGAACGGAGAACAGGACGATCTGCAGGGTTGTCATGGGAAGGGCTCTGAAGTGACGAGGTCGAAACTGAGACGCTATATAGCGCCACGGCATCGGCCTTTCAAGCGAGGCCTTCAAGGCTTGGTCTACTGGCGACCAAAGGCGGCCAGAGCTAGCTGCCGGCGCTTTCGGGCGCCCGTGGCGGCTGCATGCCGGTGATCTGCGGCATGCGCTGGCGTATCAGCTCGGCGAACACGAGCAGCTTCGCCGGATAACGACGCGCATACGGGTAGATCAGATAGACCGGCAGCGGCGCGGCCTGCCACTGCGGCATCAGCTGTACCAGGCGGCCTTCTGCTAGGTCCTGGGCGACGACCCAGGCCGAGCAGATGCAGGCGCCGAGCCCGGCCAGCGCCGAGTTGCGTAGCGCATAGAGGCTGTCGGTGCTCAGGCGGGGCTGAATGGTGAAACGATGGCTGCGGCCATCCGCCAGGCAGGTCAGCGCGACCTCGTCCTGATAGTAGGTGCGCAGGGCCAGCCAGGGCAGTCGCGCCAGTTCTTCGGACGATGCCGGCAGCGGCCGGTCGCCGAGCAGAGTGGGCGAGGCGACGACGATCCGGGGCACTTCGCCCAGGGGAATGGCGACGACCGCGGGGTCGTTCACCACACCGATCTGTATCGCGCAATCGACGGCTTCGGCGACGAAGTCCGGGCGCCGATCGTGGAGCAGCCATTCGACGGAGACTTTGGCGTGGCGGGTCAGGTACTCGCTGAGCGGCGCGATCAACTGGTCCTGACCGAAAGCGTGGGGCACCTGAACCCGCAGCGTGCCGCGCGGCTCGTCCCGGGCGCCCAGTAGTTCGGCCTCCATTTCCTGCCAGTTCTCCAGCAGCGCCTTGCCGTAGCCGTAGCAGCGTTCGCCATCGCCGGTCAGCTGCATGCTGTGGGTGGAGCGCTGCAGCAGTTGCAGGCCCAGCGAACGCTCCAGCGCTTGCAGACGGCGGCTGATGGTCGGTTGGGTGGTCTTGAGCTGCTCGGCGGCGGCCGAAAGACTGCCGGCCTCGACGATACGGACGAAGGTGCGCAGCAGTTCGAGTCGATCGAGCGTCGTGTTGGTCATGCGTCTGGCGTATATCCGATTTGTCACGCAGCCTACTACAGGCCAAAGGCGCCCGCTAAGACAATGGCGTCACGGCTCAACAGAACGGACCTCACCATGACATCCATGCAGAAAACGTATGCGTCCGACCAGGCTGAAGGGCCTTCCCGCGGAATGGTCGCGCTACTGGCCACCGGCGCCGGGCTCAGCGTCGCCACGCTTTATTACAGCCAGCCGATGCTCGGCGTGCTGGGGCCGGACATTCATGCAAGCGACGGGGCCATCGGCATGGTGCCGATGCTGACTCAGCTGGGCTATGCGCTGGGCATCCTGCTGCTGGCGCCGCTGGGCGATCGTTACGACCGGCGTCGGATCATCCTGTTCAAGGCGATGGTCCTGGCCCTCGCGCTGATGCTCAGCGGCTTCGCGCCGGGTGTGGGCTGGCTGCTTGTCGCAAGCCTCGTCATCGGCCTGTCGGCGACGGTGGCGCAGGATATCGTTCCCGCCGCCGCGACCCTGGCGCCCGAAACACAGCGGGGCAAGGTGGTGGGAACAGTGATGACAGGCCTGCTGCTGGGCATTCTGCTGTCCCGGGTGATGAGCGGGCTGGTCGCCGAGCAGTTCGGCTGGCGCGCGGTGTATGGGCTCGCGGCGGTGTCCATCGCGCTGGTCTGTCTCGGCGCCTGGCGCAGCCTGCCGCGTTTCGCGCCGACCACTTCGCTGGGCTACGGCGCCTTGCTAGGCTCGATGCTGCAGCTGTGGTCGCGCCATCCGGCGTTGCGTCGCGCGGCCTTTGCTCAAGGGCTGCTGTCGGTGGCGTTCAGCGCCTTCTGGTCGACACTGGCGGTGATGCTGCACGGCAGCTTCGGGCTTGGCAGCGCGGCGGCCGGCGCCTTTGGTCTGGCCGGCGCGGCCGGTGCCCTGGCGGCGCCGTTGGCCGGCCGGCTGGCCGATCGCAGTGGTCCGGACCGGGTCACCCGTCTGGGCGCGGGCCTGGCCACGGCGTCGTTCGCTGTCATGGGGCTGGCGCAGGCGCTGCCTGCAGAGGCGCAACTGGGGCTGATCGTGCTCGCGGCGATCGGTTTCGATTTCGGGATTCAGGCGACGCTGGTCGCCCATCAGACGATGGTCTACGGGATCGAGCCGGCTGCTCGCAGCCGCCTGAATGCGGTGCTCTTTACCGGAGTGTTCATCGGCATGGCGCTGGGTGCCGGGCTTGGCAGCCTCGCGCTGGCAGGGTGGGGATGGCAGGGGGTGGTGGTGTTGGCGACCCTGGCGTCGGTTGGCGCGTTGGTCGTGCGGATGATGGGGAATACGCCGCTGCGTGATCGCTAGGGCCGGCGGACATCGGCCCGCCGTTGGGCGGGCCGATTGGGGATCAATCGAACAGCTTGGCCGCTGTCTTCGCGATCAGCTCGCCCTGATGGCGGGCGCCGTCCAGCTCGGTCGCGCTGGGCTGACGTGAGCCGTCACTGTCGGTGATGGTGGTGGCGCCATAGGGCGCGCCGCCGACCACTTCCTTGACGCCCATCTGCCCTTGGTGGCTATAGGGCAGGCCGACCACGGTCATGCCGAAATGCAGCAGGTTGGTGATGATCGAGAACAGCGTGGTCTCTTGCCCGCCGTGCTGGCTGGCGGTGGAGGTGAATGCGCCGCCAACCTTGCCGTTGAGCGCGCCCCGTGCCCAGAGGCCGCCGGCCTGGTCGAGAAATGCGGCCATCTGGCTGCTGATGCGGCCGAAGCGGGTGCCGGTGCCGATGATGATCGCATCGTAGTGTTCAAGCTCGGCGACGGTCGCAATCGGCGCGGCTTGGTCCAGCTTGAAATGCGCACCGCGAGCGATCTCCTCGGGCACGGTTTCCGGGACGCGCTTGACGTCCACCTGAGCACCGGCCGTGCGTGCACCTTCGGCGACGGCATTGGCCATCGTTTCGATGTGCCCGTAGGACGAGTAGTAAAGAACCAGCACTTTAGCCATGGAAATCTCCTTGCAGTTGGGGGTGCGCCGTGAAGCCACCAATCTGGCACAACGATCGATCGGAACCATTCATATATTTCGACCGTTCCGATCTAACGATTCGAAGGGATCGCCACTCGACAGCGCTGCGCTGTAGCGGAGGTCCCTTGCCAATTCGGTTGCGCGGTCTAGACGCGCCCGACATACAGCGACAGCGGCCAACTGACCCGACAGGTGCCGGTCCAGAGCGACTCGAGCCGCTGGGCCAGCGGCTCGACCGGATCGCTACCGCGCTCGCTGGCCAGCCGCGCCGTGGCAGACCAGCTGCGCAGGTAGCCGAGCAGCTGCGGCAGGCTCCAGCCGACCTGCATGGCGAAATCCGGCGCGGCGATGGGCTCGAACGGAAAGGGCAGCTCACGGTACCCCGTCTCCACATGGCGCCGCTCCGGTGGCCAGTAGGCGCCGACCTCGTGCCGGTAGAAATGCTGCACCAGGGCGTCGACCTCGGTGTCGTCCACCGCCATCACTCCATAACACCATACGGCCACCACGCCGCCGGGCTTGAGCACCCGGCGCACCTCGGCATGAAAGCGCTCGATGTCGAACCAGTGCAGCGCCTGCGCGACCGTCACAAGATCAACCGAGGCGCTGTCCAGTCCCGAAGCGTCGGCAGGCGCGGTCGCATAGCGCACGCGTGGATGGGGCCTGGCCTGGGCGATCTGCGACGCGCTGGCATCGGTTGCTGCCACTTCGTCGAAGTGGCGCGCCAGATCCACCGCTGCCTGGCCGCTGCCTGTGGCGCAGTCCCAGGCGCGCTGGCGGTCCTGGCATTGGCCGGCCAGCCAGTCGAACAGCTCGGCCGGATAGGTCGGGCGGTTGCTGGCGTAATCCTGCGAGACGTCCTTGAAATGGTCTACGAATGCCTTGCTCACGCGGATTCCTCTTGGGGGTGCACCGGAGTATCGAGCCGGGGATGCGCGGTTGGTTCAGCGCGGTGTTCACTGTCTCGAAACGGTCATATAGGGTTCGTCGTTGATCGTTATAGTGCGCCGGTCTATTGAATAGAGAACAGCATGAGTTCATTGCCCGATTCGTCCGAACGACCACCGGAGATCAGGCTGTCGGAGGCGTTCTGGTTCTGGCTGAAGCTCGGCTTCATCAGTTTCGGCGGCCCGGCGGGGCAGATCTCGATCATGCACCAGGAGCTGGTGGAGCGCCGACGCTGGCTGTCGGAGCGGCGTTTTCTGCATGCCCTCAATTACTGCATGCTGCTGCCCGGCCCCGAGGCGCAGCAGCTGGCCACCTACATAGGCTGGTTGCTGCACCGAACCCGCGGCGGGCTGCTGGCCGGTGTGCTGTTCGTCCTGCCTTCGCTGTTCATCCTCGTTGCGCTGTCCTGGGTCTATATCGCCTACGGCAACGTGCCGCTGGTGGCCGGAATCTTCTACGGCATCAAGCCGGCGGTGACCGCGATCGTTGCCCAGGCGGCTTGGCGCATCGGTTCGCGGGCGCTGAAGAACAGCGGGTTGCTGGCGATCGCGCTGGCCTCCTTCGTCGCGATATTCGCCTTCGATGTGCCGTTTCCGCTGATCGTGCTTGGCGCCGGGCTGATCGGCTATCTGGGCGGGCGCCTGAGCCCCGCATCGTTCAGCCCCGGCGGAGGGCACGGCGCGACGGCAAAGTCGTTCGGCCCGGCGCTGATCGACGACGACACCCCGACGCCGCCCCATGCACGCTTCTCCACGGCGCGACTGGCGATGATCCTGCTCGTCGGTGCGTTGCTGTGGCTCCTGCCGATGGGGCTGCTGACACTGGCCTTCGGCTGGGAAGGCACGTTGACGCAGATGAGTTGGTTCTTCACCAAGGCGGCGCTGCTCACCTTTGGCGGCGCCTATGCGGTGCTGCCTTACGTCTACCAGGGCGCGATCGGTCATTACGGCTGGCTGACGCCGACGCAGATGATCGACGGCCTGGCGCTGGGCGAGACCACGCCGGGGCCGCTGATCATGGTGGTGGCGTTCGTCGCTTTCGTCGGTGCCTACGTGCAGCAGGTCTTCGGGGCGGATCAGGCGTTTCTCGGCGGCGCGCTGGCGGCGGCACTGGTCACCTGGTTCACCTTTCTGCCGTCCTTCCTGTTCATCCTGGCCGGCGGTCCGCTGGTGGAATCCACCCATGGCGAACTCAAGTTCACCGCGCCGCTGACTGCCATCACGGCGGCGGTGGTGGGGGTGATCGTCAACCTGGCGTTTTTCTTCGGCTACCACGTGTTCTGGCCGGAGGGCTTCTCCGGTCGCTTCGACTGGATATCGGCGCTCATCGCTGCGGCTGCGGCCGTTGCGCTGTTCCGTTACAAGCGCGGGGTGATCGAAGTGCTTTGCGTCAGTGCTGCGCTGGGGGCAACGGTCCACTTGCTTGCTTGAATGGCCCATCAGGACGGCGTTACGTCGGGTGCGCGGCGCTAATTTCTTGGAAGTGAGAGCTGGTTGGAGTTCTTGCTGCTTGTGCATTGTGTAGGGATGCCGAAAACTTCCACCTTGTTTCGCCAGAAGGGATGATCTGCCGAGCGAAGCATGCATGCCTTTATAAGGTTGCCGAACCGTCGCGCCAGCGAGGTGCATGGCAGCCACATCGAAAGAAAGCCGAACGCCCAAGAGCGCGGTAATTCGATATCGAACGGGAGTCGCCATCATGAGGGCGGCTCCATGCTTTTATGATTTTGGGGGCTTTGATGTTCAAGTCTTGTATCGCTGCAGCGATGAGTGCGTTGGTTCTTCTCTCCACGCCGACCCAGGCGGCCGAAGGCGATCCGATCGTCATCAAGTTCGCCCACGTGGTCGCCGACGACACGCCCAAGGGCAAGGGCGCCCTGCTATTCAAGAAGCTCGTCGAGGAGCGCCTTGCCGGCAAGGTGAAGGTCGAGGTCTACCCGAACTCCAGCCTCGTCGGCGACGCTGACGAGCTCCAGGCGCTGCTCGACAACGAGGTCCAGCTGCTCGCGCCGTCCCTGTCGAAATTCGACAAGTACACCAAGAAACTCCAGGTATTCGATCTGCCGTTCCTGTTCGACGACGCCGAGGCGGTCAAGCGCTTCCAGAACCGCGACATGAGCCGCGAATTGCTGCGCTCGATGGCCGACCATGGCATCTACGGCCTGGCCTACTGGAGCAATGGCCTCAAGCAATTGTCGGCCACCCGTGCGCTGCAAAAGCCCGAAGATGCCGCCGGCCTGTCCTTCCGTATCCAGGCCTCGACGGTGCTGGATGCCCAGTTCAAGGCGGTCAACGCCACGCCGGTGCGGCTGCCGTTCGCCGAGGCGTACAAGGCGCTGCAGTCCGGTATGGTGCAGGGCACCGAAAACCCCTGGTCGAACATCGTCAGCCAGAACATGCACACCGTTCAGCCGTTCATCACCGAGAGTAACCATGGTGTCCTGAACTACATGCTGATCACCAATTCCAGGTTCTGGATCAGCATCCCGTTCGCCGTGCGTTCGCAGCTCGAAGGCATCATCGACGAAGTCACCCAGGCGGTGAACAAGGAAGCCGAAGCGCTCAACCAGCGCGACCGCGAACGCATCATCGCCGCCGGTACCAGCAAGCTCATCGCCTTGACGCCAGAAGAGCGCCAGGCTTGGCGCGACCGAATGATGCCGGTCTGGAAGTCGTTCGAAGGCGAGATCGGTGCCGACGTGATTCGCGCCGCGCAGACGGTCAACCGCCGCCGCTGATCCCCGATTGCGTTGAAAAGCGCCGCACCCCCGACAAGGGCGTGCGGCGTTTTCGTCTGTGCACATCGCTCGGCGCCATGAGACCGGCGCTTGGTGCCACAGCGTCTCGGCGGTGGTTCCAGGAGGATCGGCCTGTGATCCGCTGAAAGCGCTGGGTTCGTTCGAGGTGTCGTCGAGTCGCAGTAAGTCCACTGCATGGGCCGATGCAGAAAGCTTCGGTGGATTCGAGTAGTCAGCCCGCTCCCCGCAGGGCGAGGGGACGACCGAGTCGCCCGGGTGTCCGTCGCGCGGCGTGCACTGAGCTGGTTTCCGCTTCCTCCCCGGCCTGCACTGACCAGTTCGCTCTGCCGTCAGGTGCGTTGGACGGAACGATCAAGGCCGCGTGGGCTGGACTTATCCCATTTGGGAGAGGGGGTGAGGGGTAGTGGGGTGAGGCGGAATCATGGGGAACGCCAGCCGAGGCAGGTGGCTGGCGTTGGCAGGTCATTTCTTGAGGGTCAGGACCCACTCGGCGAGGACCTTGGCTTCTTCCTCGGTGACCTGGTTCGGCGGCATCGGGATCGGCCCCCAGACGCCCTGGCTGCCGTTCTTGATGTGGGCGGCCAAAGTATCGGCAGCTCCGTCGACGCCGGCGTTCTTCTCGGCGACATCCTGCAGGGCAGGGCCTACCAGCTTGGCGTCGACCTTGTGGCAGGCCACGCAGGGTTTGCTTTTGAACAGCGCTTCGCCGTCGGCGGCGATGACGGGTTGCAGGCTCAATGCGCCGCCAAGGGCGAGCAAAGACACCAGAATTCTCTTCATATCTACTTCCTCAAGGCTAATGGACGGGGCGACCCCCGCTCACGTTGGACCCGATTATTGCCGCATCGAGCCCGCTCGGAGACTAAATTTAACCCGCATCCTACGTGGCATATTGTCCTCGGTCATGGTTTGCGCTCGGCCCGTCGGTCATTTGCGCGCCTGATGAATCGATGGGCGACAGCGCGGTCTACACGGGATAACCACCCGAGTGAGGACCACCCCCATGGCACTGGACCACGATGCATTCGATGCGCTGCTCGACCAGGCGCGGGCGCATGCCGACCGCGCCGTCAGTGAAAACGATCCGCAGCATTACCGCGCCGCGTTCGAGTCAAGTCTCGAGGCCATGCGCCTGCTGGCGGGCGAGTCCGGCGAGTGGCGCAGGATGGTGGCCAGGGCCACCGAGGAATACGAGGGCGACGAGGGCATCTGAGCGAGCCGTCACCGCCTGGGTCCGAACGGGCGCACGAGGGCAGCGCGTACGCCCGGCGCCTCGGAGCCCGGTATGCTTCACTGCCTCGTCTGATTGACGGCGGACCGCCGTACGTTCTTTCCTACCGTAAAAGCCAGGGTCCGCACCCAGGGCGGGCCCTGGCTTGATCATCTTCACTGGAAACGCCCATGCCTCAGTCGGCTTCACTCGACCCGCAGACCGCCCGGATACTGCCCTGGCTGGTCGCCATCGCCTTTTTCATGCAGACCCTCGACGGGACCATCCTGAACACGGCGCTGCCGTCGATGGCCCAGGACCTTGCCGAAAACCCGCTGCGCATGCAGGGCGTGGTGATCAGCTACATGCTCACCGTCGCGCTCCTGATTCCGGCCTCCGGCTGGATCGCCGACCGCTTCGGCACCCGCCGGATATTCTTCTCGGCCATCTTGCTGTTCACCCTGGGCTCGCTGTTCTGCGCGCTGTCGAGCAGCTTCAACCAGTTGATCGTGGCCCGCGTGATCCAGGCCATGGGCGGCGCGCTGATGCTGCCGGTGGGGCGGCTGGTGGTGCTGCGGGCCTACCCGCGCAGCGAGTTCGTACGGGTGATGACCTTCATCGCGCTGCCGGGGCTGGTCGGTCCGCTGCTGGGGCCGACGCTCGGCGGCTGGTTGGTGGAGTACGCCTCCTGGCACTGGATCTTCCTGATCAACATTCCGGTCGGCGCGCTCGGCTGTTTCGCCGCACTGCGCTTCATGCCGGATCTGCGCGGTGTCGAGCGCAGCCGCTTCGATACCTTGGGTTTCGTGCTGTTCGGTGGGGCGATGGTACTGATCACCATCGCCCTGGAAGGGCTCGGCGAATTGCATATGCCCCATGCCCGGGTGACGCTCCTGCTGTTTGGCGGCGTCGCCTGCCTGGCGGTTTACTGGCTCAGGGCCGGGCGAATCGAGCGTCCGCTGTTCAGCCCGGCGCTGTTCCGGACACGCAGTTTCGCGGTGGGCATCATCGGCAACCTCTTCGCCCGGCTGGGTAGCGGGGCGCTGCCGTTCCTGACGCCCTTGCTGCTGCAGGTGGCGCTCGGCTACTCGCCGGCCCAGGCCGGGATGACCATGATTCCCCTGGCCCTCGGTGCGATGGCGATCAAGCCGCTGGCCAAGCCGCTGATCGATCGCCTTGGTTACCGCCGCATCCTGACCGGCAACACCCTGCTGCTCGGTGGCCTGATCGCCAGCCTTGCCCTGATCACACCCGGCACGCCCGGGGCCTGGCTGCTGATTCACCTGGGATTGATCGGCATGGTCAATTCGATGCAGTTCACCGCGATGAACACCGTGACCCTCATCGACCTGCGCGACGAGGATGCCAGTAGCGGCAACAGCCTGCTCTCGGTGGTGGTGCAACTGTCGATGGGCCTGGGCGTGGCTTCGGCCGGTGCGCTGCTTGGCGGTTTCACCGCGCCCGGGGCCGGCAGCGAAGCGGTGCTGCGTGCCTTCCACCTGACCTTTCTCTGCGTCGGCGGCCTGGCGATGCTGGCGGCCGGTCTGTTCCTGCAACTGGAGGGCGACGACGAATCAACGCCCTGTCGGCGGATCGACCCGGAAGTGGAGCTGGACGAGTAGGGCGACGATCAGGCATCGCTGGTCATTCGTTGCACCAGTCCAGGGCTCGAGGGCGCCCCGTTGGAGGGCGGTCCGGGCAACGCTGGTGCGTCGGTGGCCGCCTTGCCGCGGCGCTTGCGCGGCCGGGACAAGCTCGAAGGCGGCAGATGCGGGCATCGGGCAGGCGCGGACCGCACCCAGGCAGGGCCGCAGGAGTTTCAGTGGCATGGGGAATGCAACGGCTCGGTCTCTACCCCATCGGATTCCCCGCTATGTCCCTACGCCGTCGACCGCTGTTCACCCTCCTGCTCGCCAGCCTCGTGTTCTTCGCCGGGGTGGCCCGGGCCGATCTGCTCGAGAACATCACCCAGCGCGGTGAGCTACGTGTCGCCGTACCGCAGGATTTCCCGCCCTTCGGCTCCATCGGTCCGGACATGAAGCCGCGCGGCCTGGATATCGACACGGCGCAACTGATCGCCGACCAACTCGGCGTGAAGCTGGCCCTGACCCCCGTCACCAGCACCAACCGCATCCCGTTCCTGACCACCGGCAAGGTCGATCTGGTGATCTCCAGCCTCGGCAAGAACGCCGAGCGCGAGCAGGTGATCGACTTCTCCGACGCCTACGCGCCGTTCTTCCTCGGTGTGTTCGGTCCCGAAGACAGCCAGGTCGCCAGCCTCGATGACCTCGCCGGCAAGACCATCAGCGTGACCCGTGGCTCGGTGGAGGACATGGAGCTATCGGCGGTGGCGCCCAAGGGGGCCAACATCAAGCGCTTCGAGGACAACAACTCGACCATCGCGGCCTACCTGTCCAGCCAGGTCGAACTGATCGCCAGCGGCAACGTGGTCATGGCGGCGATCGCCGAGCGCAACCCCAAGCGCGTGCCGGCGATCAAGCTCAACCTGAAGGATTCGCCGACCTACATCGGCCTGGCGAAGAACCAGCCGGCGCTGCAGCAGAAGGTCAACGCGATCCTGAGCGAGGCCAAGAGCAACGGCAGCCTCAACGACATCTCGATGAAATGGCTCAAGCAGCCGCTGTCGGCCGATCTCTGATCGGCCCGGCCCGATGAATTACCAGTTCGATTTCGCCGCGGTCCTGGCCCACGGCGATCTGCTGCTCGAAGGCGCGCTGCTGACCCTGACGCTGACCGCAATCGGCACGCTGTTCGGGGTCGGCATCGGCATTCTCGGCGCGGTGGTGCGCGCCTGGCGGTTGAAGCCCTTCGACCGGCTGTTCGGGGTGTATGTGGAGCTGATCCGCAACACGCCGTTCCTGGTGCAGCTGTTCTTCATCTTTTTCGGCCTGCCCACCCTGGGCGTTCGCCTGAGCGAGCTCGAGGCCGCCGCGCTGGCGATGGTGATCAACCTGGGTGCCTATTCCACCGAGATCATCCGCGCCGGCATCCAGGCGATTCCCCACGGGCAGCTCGAAGCGGCCGGCGCGCTGGCGCTCAGCCGTTTCGAAACCTTCCGCCACGTAGTGCTGCGCCCGGCGCTGGCGAAGGTGTGGCCGGCGCTGTCGAGCCAGATCGTCATCGTCATGCTCGGCTCGGCGGTGTGCTCGCAGATCTCCACCGAAGAGCTGACCTTCGCCGCCAATTTCATACAGTCGCGCAATTTCCGCGCCTTCGAAACGTACCTGCTGACGACCCTGGTGTACCTGACCATGGCGATTCTCATCCGTCAGTTGCTCGCCTGGTTCGGGCGCTCGGTCGTGGAGGCGCGCCGCTGATGGACTTTACCCTCTGGGACATCGTGCGCAACCTGCTCACCGGGTTGCAGTGGACATTGCTGCTATCGCTGGTCGCCCTGCTGTTCGGCGCGCTCAGCGGCTTGCTGGTGCTGGTCGGGTTGACCTCTACACTGCAGCCCCTGCGCGTCCTGGCACGCGGATACGTCGAGCTCTTCCAGGGCACGCCGCTGTTGATGCAGCTGTTTCTGGTGTTCTTCGGCGTCTCGCTGGTGGGGTGGGACATCTCGCCCTGGTTCGCCGCGGCCCTGGCCCTGACCCTGTTCACCAGCGCCTTTCTCGCCGAAACCTGGCGCGGCTGCGTGGAGGCGATTCCGCGCGGGCAATGGGAGGCGTCGGCCAGCCTGGCGCTGACCCGCGGCGAACAGCTGCGCCACGTCATCCTGCCCCAGGCGCTGCGGATCGCCGTGCCACCGACCGTGGGCTTTTCGGTGCAGGTGGTCAAGGGCACCGCCGTGACCTCGATCATCGGCTTCAGCGAGCTGACCAAGACCGGCTCGATGCTGGCCAACGCCACCTTCGAGCCCTTCCTCGTCTACGGATTGGTGGCGGTCGGCTATTTCCTGCTCTGTTATCCGCTGTCGCTCTACGCCGGCCATCTGGAAAGGAAGCTCAATGTCACTGCTTAGAATCAGCGCGCTGCACAAGTATTACGGCGACCTGCATGTGCTCAAGGGTATCGACCTGACCGTCGAGCCCGGCGATGTGGTGGCGATCATCGGCCGCAGTGGCTCGGGCAAGAGCACGCTGCTGCGTACTCTCAACGGCCTGGAGACCATCGACGACGGGGTGATCGAAGTCGACGGCGAGTACCTCGACGCCGCCCGCGCCAATCTGCGCAGCCTGCGGCAGAAGGTCGGCATGGTCTTTCAGCAGTTCAACCTGTTTCCGCACCTGAGCGTCGGGCAGAACGTGATGCTCGCGCCGCAGGTGGTGAAGAATACCAGTCGTGACGAGGCTCGTGCGCTGGCGCGGCAGATGCTCGAGCGCGTCGGCCTGCTGGACAAGTTCGACGCCTATCCCGAGCAGCTTTCGGGCGGCCAGCAGCAGCGGGTCGCGATTGCCCGGGCGCTGGCCATGTCACCCCGGGTGCTGCTGTGCGACGAGATCACCTCGGCGCTCGACCCGGAGCTGGTCAGCGAAGTACTCGCCGTGGTCAAGCAACTCGCCGTCGAGGGCATGACGCTGATCCTGGTCACCCACGAGATGCGTTTCGCCCGCGAAGTGGGCAATAAGCTGGTGTTCATGCACCAGGGGCGGGTCCACGAGACCGGCCATCCGCAAACACTCTTCGCTCATCCGCAAACCGCCGAGCTCGCGCAGTTCATCGGCTCGATCAACACCTAGGCATCACCCTGGCGCGCCGCCTCGGGTGCGTCATGGCAATGCACGCCACGCCACAGGAGGCAGCATGAACAGTGTCGAAGACGTTCTCTCAACCAGCGCCCTGCACATCAACGGTCCGCGACTGTGGAAGTCGCTGATGGATCTGGCCCAGCTCGGTGCCACCGCCAAGGGCGGCGTCTGCCGCCTGGCATTGACCGCGCTGGACGGCCAGGCCCGTGACCTGTTCTGCCAGTGGTGCCGGGAGGCCGGCTGCACGGTGACGGTCGACCAGGTCGGCAACATTTTCGCCCGCCGTGCCGGGCGCAACCCCGACTTGCCACCCGTGATGACCGGCAGCCACATCGATACCCAGCCCACCGGCGGCAAGTTCGACGGCTGCTTCGGGGTGATGGCGGGGCTGGAAGTGATGCGTACCCTCAACGACCTGGGCGTGCAGACCGAGGCGCCGCTGGAGGTGGTGGTCTGGACCAACGAGGAGGGCTCGCGCTTCCCGCCGTGCATGATGGGTTCCGGGGTCTTCGCCGAGAAGTTCGGCCTGCGGGACACCCTGGCCAAGACCGACATCGCCGGGATTTCGGTGGGCGATGCGCTCAAGGCCATCGGCTACGACGGCGATCGGCCGGCCAGCGGGCATCCGGTGGGAGCCTATTTCGAGGCGCACATCGAGCAGGGGCCGATTCTCGAGGACCAAGGCAAGACCATCGGCGTCGTGCTCGGCGCGCTCGGGCAGAAGTGGTTCGACCTGACCCTGACGGGCCTGGAGGCCCACGCCGGTCCGACCCCGATGCACCTGCGCCGCGACGCGCTGGTGGGCGCGGCGCAGGTGGTGAGCGAGGTCAACCGCGTCGGTCATGCCTACCAGCCGCACGCCTGCGCGACGGTCGGCTGTCTGGAGCTCAAGCCCGGCTCGCGCAATGTGATTCCAGGAGAGGTGCACCTGACCATGGATTTCCGCCACCTCGAACAGGCGCGCCTCGACGGCATGATCGAGGAGGTGAAAGCGGTGATCGAAGCCAGCTGTTCCCGTCACGGGCTGAGCTACCGGCTGACGCCGACGGCGGACTTCCCACCCCTGTACTTCTCGGACGAGTGTGTCGACGCCGTACGCCAGGGTGCCGCGGCCCTCGGGCTGGAACACATGGACATCGTCAGCGGAGCGGGTCACGACGCCATCTTTCTCGCCGAACTGGCACCCACGGCCATGATCTTCGTGCCCTGCGAAGGCGGCATCAGCCACAACGAGATCGAGAACGCCGAGCCCGAGCATCTGGCTGCCGGTTGTGCGGTGCTGCTACGGGCCATGCTCCACGCCGCTCAAGGTGCCCACGCGGCGCAGCGCACCAGCGCCTGACGGCGCGCTGCCCAACGATTGGGCACCGACCAACGGTGGTGCCCGTCAGCGTGCGCCCGGGCTGCACCGAAGCGGACCGACCGGTCCGTTCGTGCCCGGCCGCTGAGCGCAGCGGCCTCACAGAGGTGGGGAGAAGGTCTGTTTGCTGCGGATACAGATTCTTCAACCTGCTGATATAAAAAGAGAAACCGGCGAATTCGCCAATGTCTGGGAAGCGCCTGGTACGGCCTTTGCGTTATCGCTTTCACACAAACCTGTGAGGACGTACGCAATGCCCAACGCCGCGAGTCGCTTTGTAGGTCGCTTCACCCTTCCCCTCTCCCTGGCAACCGCGCTGGCAGCCGCAACGGCGCTGCCCGCTCAGGCCCAGACCACGCTACGCATCGGCATGACTGCTGCGGACATTCCCCTGACCCATGGCCAGCCCGACCAGGGCTACGAGGGTAATCGTTTCACCGGTATTCCGATCTACGACTCGCTGGTCCAGTGGGACCTGTCCCAGGGCGAGAAGCCCGCCGCGCTGGTGCCGGGGCTCGCCACCGAGTGGCAGGTCAACCCGGACGATCACACCAAATGGACCTTCAGCCTGCGCGAAGGCGTGACCTTCCACGACGGCACGCCGTTCAATGCCGACGCGGTGGTCTGGAACATCGGCAAGGTGCTGGACAAGGAAGCGCCCCACTATGACCCGTCACAGATCGGCAATACCGTGTCGCGGATGCCGACCCTGCGCAGCGCGACCAAGATCGACGACCACACCGTCGAACTGACCACCTCCGAGCCCGACGCCTTCCTGCCGTACAACCTGACCAACCTGTTCATGGTCTCCCCCAGCGCCTGGCAGAAGGATTTCGACGCGGTGCCCGCCTCGGTGACCGACCCGGCGGCGCGCAGCAAGCAAGCCTGGACCGCCTTCGCTGCCCACGCGGTAGGCAGCGGCCCGTTCAAGCTCGAACGCCTGGTGCCGCGCCAGCAACTGCGTCTGGCGAAGAACCCGGACTACTGGAACCCGGCACGGGTGCCGAAGATCGACAACGTGGTTCTGTTGCCGCTGCCCGAGGCGAACGCCCGCACCGCGGCGCTGCTGTCCGGCCAGGTCGACTGGATCGAGGCGCCGGCGCCCGACGCCGTCGAGCAGATCAAGAGTCGCGGCTTCGTTATCTATTCCAACGCCCAGCCGCACCTCTGGCCCTGGCAGTTCTCCTTCCTGCCCGGCTCGCCCTGGCTGGACAAGAAGGTGCGCCACGCCGCCAACCTGTGCCTGAACCGGTCCGAACTCAAGGCGTTTCTCGGCGGCTACATGGAAGAGGCCACCGGCACCTATGAGGAGGGCTCTCCGTGGCGTGGCAACCCCAGCTTCCAGATCAAGTACGACCCCGATGCCGCACGCAAGCTGATGACCGAGGCGGGTTTCAGCCAGAGCAAGCCGGTCAAGGTGCGTGTGCAGACCTCAGCCTCGGGCTCCGGCCAGATGCAGCCGCTGCCGATGAACGAGTACATCCAGCAGAGCCTGCGCGAGTGCTATTTCGACGTGGCCCTCGACGTGACCGAGTGGAACACGCTGTTCACCAACTGGCGCCTCGGCGCGAAGGACCCGGCTGCCCAGGGCGCTAATGCGATCAACGTCAGCGCCGCGGTGATGGACCCGTACTTCGGCATGGTGCGTTTCGCCAGCTCCAAGGCTTTCCCGCCGGTGTCGAACAACTGGGGCTTCTTCAGCGATCCGAAGCTCGATGCGCTGATCGAGAAGGCTCGCAACGCCTTCGATCCGGACGAAATGGATGCCGCGGCGGCCGAACTGCACGCGACCCTGGTCGACGAAACGCCGTTCCTCTGGGTGGCGCATGACGTCGGTCCGCGGGCGATTTCGCCGAAAGTGAAAGGGGTGGTGCAGCCGCAGAGCTGGTTCATCGACCTGGCCACCATGTCGATGGAGTGAGGAAAGCCAATGGGCGCCTATGTCGTACGCCGGCTGTTGCTGGCGATCCCCATCATGCTCGGCGTCGCGCTGGTGTGCTTCATGCTCGTGCACCTGGCGCCGGGTGATCCGCTGGTCTCGGTGTTGCCACCGGACGCCTCCCAGGAATTGCGCGCGCAGATGATCGCCGCCTACGGCTTCGACAAACCGCTGCCGGTGCAATTCTTCCACTGGCTGTGGCACGCGGTGCAGGGCGACCTGGGCACCTCGATCGCCACCAGCCGGCCGGTCTTCACCGAGGTGATGACCGCGGCGATCAACTCGTTGCGTCTGGCGGCATTGGCGACCCTGATCGGGTTCTTCTTTGGTTGCCTGTTCGGCTTCGTCGCCGGCTACTTCCAGGACACCTGGGTGGACAAGCTGGCCTCGGCGTTCTCGGTGTTCGGCGTCAGCGTGCCGCATTACTGGCTGGGCATGCTGCTGGTGATCGTCTTCGCCTCGCAGCTCTACTGGTTGCCGGCCACCGGCGGCGGTCCGATGGGTGCCGAAGGCTGGGCCTGGGACTGGGATCACCTGCAGTTCATGGTGCTCCCGGCGATCACCCTGTCGGTGATTCCCACCGGCATCATCGCGCGCACGGTGCGGGCGCTGGTGGCCGACACCCTGGGCCAGGAGTTCATCGTCGGCCTGCGCGCCAAGGGCATGACCGACTACGCGATCTTCTGGCACGTGGTGAAGAACGCCGCGCCCACCGCCCTGGCGGTGATGGGCCTGCAGCTCGGCTACCTGATGGGCGGCTCGATCCTGGTGGAGACGGTGTTCGCCTGGCCCGGTACCGGGCTGTTGCTGAACTCGGCGATCTTCCAGCGCGATCTGCCGCTGCTGCAGGGGACCATCTGGGTGCTGGCGCTGTTCTTCGTGCTGCTCAATCTTGGGGTGGACATCCTCCAGACCCTGCTCGACCCACGGATCAAGAGGGCATGAAGATGACCGCAGATCTTGGCCATAACGTCGCGCCCCCGATCCAGACCTCGCCCGGCTACTGGACATCGGTGGGGGCACGGCTCGTCCGCGACCCCATCGCGCTGCTGGTCGGCGCGGTGATCCTGGCGTTGGTGGCGATGGCGCTGTTCGGCAGTTGGCTGGCGCCTTCCGATCCTTATGCCACCTCGATGTTCAAGCGCCTGCAGGCGATCGGCACGCCGGGCTATCCGCTGGGTTCGGACGAGCTGGGGCGCGACATGCTCTCGCGGCTGATCCTCGGGGCGCGGTTGTCGCTGTTCATGGGTATCACCCCGGTGCTGCTGGCGTTCGTCATCGGCAGTGCGATCGGCATCGTCGCCGGTTACGCCGGTGGGCTGACCAACACCCTGATCATGCGCACCGTGGACGTGTTCTACGCCTTCCCGTCGGTGCTGCTGGCCATCGCGTTGTCCGGCGCGATGGGGGCGGGCATCGACAACGCGTTGCTGTCGCTGACCCTGGTGTTCGTCCCGCAGATCGCCCGGGTCGCCGAAAGCGTCACCACCCAGGTGCGCAACCGCGATTACATCGAGGCGGCGCGGGCCTCGGGCGCCAGCGCCTTCACCATCATCCGCACCCAGGTGCTGGGCAACGTGCTGGGGCCGATCTTCGTCTTCGCCACGGGGCTGATCTCGGTGTCGATGATCCTCGCCTCGGGGCTTTCGTTCCTCGGTCTCGGCGTGCGGCCGCCGGAGCCGGAATGGGGGCTGATGCTCAACACCCTGCGCACCGCGATCTACACCCAGCCCTGGGTGGCGGCGCTGCCGGGGTTGATGATCTTCATCACCTCGATCTCCTTCAACATCCTGGCCGACCGCCTGCGGGCCGCCATGGCCATTCGGAGCTGACCGATGACCGTCAACGCGAAAAGCAAACGTGACCTGGGCGGGCCGGCGCAGCCGCTGCTGACCGTCAAGGAGCTGGTCAGGCATTTTCCGGTCAAGGGAACACTGGGCCGCAAGGCGGTGGTACGCGCCGTCGACAACATCAGCTTCAAGGTACTCAAGGGCGAGACGCTGGGCGTGGTCGGTGAGTCCGGCTGCGGCAAATCCACCACGGCGAGGCTGCTGATGCAGTTGATCGAGCAGGACAGCGGCGAGCTGATCTTCGACGCCGCGGCGGTCGGCTCACATCAGCTGCCGCTGCGCGAATTCCGCCGGCAGGTGCAGATGGTCTTCCAGGACAGCTATTCCTCGCTCAACCCGCGCCTGACCATCGAGCAGTCGGTGGCCTTCGGGCCGAAGGTCCACGGCGTGTCGGGCAAGGACTCGCTGGCCCGCGCCCGCGACCTGCTGGCGCGCGTCGGCCTGGAACCCTCGCGCTTCGCCGGGCGCTATCCCCACGAACTCTCCGGCGGCCAGCGCCAGCGGGTCAATATTGCCCGGGCGCTAGCGCTCGAGCCGCGCCTGGTGATCCTCGACGAGGCGGTGTCGGCGCTGGACAAGTCGGTCGAGGCCCAGGTGCTCAATCTGCTGCTGGACCTCAAGCAGAGCCTGGACCTGACCTACGTGTTCATCAGCCACGACCTGCACGTGGTGCGCTACCTGTCGGACCGCATCCTGGTGATGTACCTGGGCGAGGTGGTGGAAGTCGGCCCGGCCGAAGCGCTGTTCACCGGCGCCTGCCACCCCTATACCCGGGCGCTGCTGAGCTCGATGCCTTCGATGGACCCTGACCGGCGCACCGAATCTTCACCCCTGAGCGGCGATCCGCCGAGCCCGATCGATCCGCCTGCCGGCTGTCGTTTCCATACCCGCTGCCCGCATGCCGAGCCGGTCTGCAGCACGCGCAAGCCGCCGTTGCAGCCGACCGGCGAGGCGCATGTCGCGGCCTGCCTGATGGTGGTGCCTGGCGGCGGTCATTCCTGCAGTCCGCCGGCCGAACGGCTGGCCAAGGAGGCCTGATGAACGCAGCAGAGCATGCAACGCCGCAGCCCATGGTCGCGGTCAGCGACTTGCACGTGCGCTTTTCCAGTGGCGGCAAGGTCATCGAGGCGGTCAATGGCGTAAGCCTCCAGGTGGGGAAGGGGGAGGTGGTCGCGCTGATCGGGGAATCCGGATCGGGCAAGAGCGTTACCCTGCGTTCGCTGATGCGCCTGCATCCGGAGCGCAGCACCCGCATCGACGGGCGCATCGAGATAGCCGGGCGCGACGTCATGGCGCTGTCGAAGAAAGACCTGAGCGCCTTTCGCGGGCCGGTGACGTCGATGATCTTCCAGGAGCCGCTGCTGGCCTTCGACCCGGTCTATACCGTGGGTCAGCAGATCATCGAGAGCGTGCGCCGCCATCGCGGTCTGTCCCGCCAGGCGGCGCGCGACGTAGCCCTTGAGTCGCTGCGCAGCGTACGCATTCCAAGCCCCGAGCAGCGCCTGGACGCCTACCCCCACGAGATGTCCGGCGGGATGCGCCAAAGGGCGATGATCGCCCTGGCGCTGGCCTGTCAGCCGCAGCTCTTGCTCGCCGACGAGCCGACCACCGCGCTGGATGCCACGGTGCAGATCCAGATCCTCATTCTCCTGCGCGAGCTGCAGCGCGAGCTCGGGCTGTCGATCATCTTCGTCACCCACGACATCGGCGCAGCGGTCGAAGTGGCCGACCGGGTGGCGGTTATGTACGGCGGGCGTATCGTCGAGGAGGCGCCCCTGGGCGAACTCCTGCGCAACCCCTGCCACCCCTACAGCGTCGCGCTGCTCAACGCCCGGCCGCAGGGCGGGCTGCGCCGTGGCGAGCGGCTGGAGACCATCGCCGGCTCGCCGCCGGACCTGAGCCGACTGCCGCCGGGCTGCGCCTTCGCCTCGCGCTGCAAGCATGCCGGGGAAGCCTGCCTGGCGGGCGTGCCGGCGCGGGTGCAGGTCGGCAGCGAGCATTTCGTCAGTTGCCACCTGTTCGAACCCACCACCGATCAGGGAGCCGCACCATGTCCGACTACCCCTTCGCACTGATGCCCTATCCCTTCGTGGCCCTCGACCACGCACCGCAGGGCCCGCTCGCCGGGCTCAGTTTTGCGGTCAAGGACCTGTTCGACGTGGCCGGCTACCCGACCGCGGGCGGCAACCCGCACCTGCTCGCGATGTCCGGGGTCAAGACCCGCACCGCACCGACCGTGCAGCGGCTGCTCGATGCCGGCGCGCGGATGGTGGGCAAGGCCCACACCAACGAGATGGCATTCTCCATGAGCGGCAAGAATGCCCACTTCGGCACGCCGGTGAACGGCGCCGCGCCCGAGCGGATTCCCGGCGGCTCCTCGTCCGGCTCGGCCTCGGCGGTGTCCAACGGCCTCTGCGATTTCGCCCTGGGCACCGACACCGGCGGTTCGGTGCGCACGCCGGCGAGCTATTGCGGGCTCTACGGCCTTCGCCCGACCCACGGCCGGGTGTCGCTGGAAGACTGCCAGGCGCTGTGTGAAAGCATGGACACCTGCGGCTATTTCACCCGCAGCGCGGCGGTGTTCGAAGCGGTCGGCGCGTGCCTGCTGGGCGAGGACGCCAGGCCCTTGTATGCGCCCGAGCTGATACGCATCCCGGCGCTTTTCGCGCTGTTGCCCGAGGCCTCGCAGGCGGCGCTGGAAACGGCGCTGCAGCGTATCGAGGCGCGCTGCGGGGCGCTCGCCTGCGTGGAGGCCGAGCTGCCGTCGCTGGACGAGGCCTATTGGGCGTTCCGTTACATCCAGGGCCGCGAGGCCTGGCAGGCACAAGGCGAGACCATCGAGCGCCATGGCCTGCAGCTGGGGCCGGACGTGGCGGCGCGCTTTCTCTGGTCGAGCCAGGTGAGCGACAAGGACGTCACCTGGGCGATCGGCTTTCGCGAGCAGATGCGCCGGCAGATGGACGAGCTGCTCGGCGACCGGGTGCTGGTGCTGCCCACCGTGCCGGACGTGGCGCCGCTGCTCAGTGCCCGTGACGAAGAAATCGAGCATACGCGCCAGCTCTCGCACTATCTGCTGTGCATCGCCGTGCTCTGCGGGCTACCGCAGGTGACGCTGCCCCTTGCCATCAAGGATGGTGCGCCGCTGGGGATCTCGCTGATGGCCAGGGCCGGATCGGACCTGAGCCTGGTCCGGCTCGCCGCACGGATAGGAGGTTGAAATGGAACGTCCTCTACGGCCTTGGGTGAGGGGCTTGAAAGGTTTGCTGATGGCGCTGCTGGCCGCGATGGCGCGCTCCCATGGTGGTCCGGGTGTCGGCACTGCGCTGGTCGGTGTACCGGGCGAGCCTAGGCGCTAGGCCCGGCTCTCTCGCCAGGGCTTGCTGGCCGGTCGCTCGGGGTGTGCTTTCGCGCGCTTCGGTCCCGTAATGATGTAGTCAGCCCTTAAAGTCGATGTGCCGCGCCGGTGCGGTTGCCCGGCGGCCTGCTGCGGGTCGTCCGGCTCTAAGCGCATCGGCGCCATCATGCGTCTGGTAAATCGTTAACCGGATATCTGTTCTGTTTATCTCCTGGCCGCTGGCGGACGGCAGCCAAATCGAGGCGCGCGTCTGGTGCGCAGTGAGCGACGCGCTTGGTATCCCATGGCCGATTGGCGCCAGAAAGAATTGGTCACGTATTGGTCGTCTGGCTAACGACCATTCGTATGTTAGGGTCGCGCTTCATGCCATTCCTGGCCAATTGGCGATCGCGAATATGAGCAAGACGGCGCCACCCCAAGCATCCGGCAAAGCGCCCGCGCAGGCGAAGAAGCGCACTCGTCTCACGCCGGACGTTCGTCGCCAGCAGATTTTGGATGCGGCGCTGGCGGAATTCAGTGCGGTCGGTTTCCAGGGCGCTACGGTCGAGAAGATCGCGCAGCGCGTAGGGCTGACCAAGGCGGGGCTGTACGCGCATTTCAAAAGCAAGGACGCGATTTTCGATGAGCTGTTGGCCAGCAGGATGTTCTCGCCTTCCTTGCCCAGCCACTGGCAATGGTCCGAAGGGGCTTCTTTGGATGAGACCGTGGATCGATATCTGGATACGGTCTATTCATTCGTCCGCAACCCACAGACGCAGGCGATTTTTCGATTGCTGATTTCCGAGTCCGGTCGATCGCCCGAACGCGTGCGTCACTGGCATGAGCAGCTTTTCCAGCCCCATGCCTCACGTCGGCAAGGCGAGCTGGACGAGTGCGTGGCCAAGGGCGTGGTGCCAGAAAACGTCATCTCCAGGAAGTTCGCGCTCGCCTCGGCCCCGGCGCTGCTGGCGATGGTCACCCAGCTGTTGGTAGGCGGGCAGGCCGCCGAGGATGAAGTCGCCGAGATCCGCGAGGCACATCGCATGATGCTATTGACTCTGTTTACCCCAAAAGGCGCTTGATGATCGCTTGTCGTTCCCGTCTCCCTGCATCTCTCGCGACCGTGACCGTCTTGGCCCTCTTGGCGAGCGGCTGCGCGAGCGTGCAGCCGGAGCCTGCACAGACCCCGTTTCAGTTGCCCCCCGAATTCATCGCCTCGTCCTCCACGGGCTATTCGTCCGTGGATGGCTGGTGGCGGACGTTCGGCGATTCGCAGCTCGATGCGTTCGTGGAGACCGCACTGGAGAAAAATCCGGGGCTGGCTCAGGCGTTGGCGCGTTCACGCATGGCCGAAGCCCAGGTTCGTCTGAGCCGGGGGGATCAGCTGCCGCAGATCGGCCTGGGCGTCGGCGCCTCCCGGCAACGGCAGAACATGCCCGACCTCACGGGGCAGAACGCCGCGGTCATCGGCAACAATTACGATGCGGGCTTGGACGTGAGCTGGGAGCTGGACCTGTGGGGACGGCTCTCGGCCCTCACGGCATCGGCGCGGGCCGACTATCTCGCCAGCACCGAGCAGCTGCGCGGCGTACGGCAGTCGGTCGCCGCGCAGGCGGTTCAGCTGTATTTCGACATCGTGCACGCGCAAGCCCAGGTCGACCTGTCCCGGCGTACCGTCGCCGCCCTGGACGAGATGGCGCGACAGATCAACAACCGCGTGGCGGTCGGAATCGCGTCGCCGGCGGACGGCATGCTCGCCACCGCCAATCTGGAATCGGCTCGGGCCGGACTCGAACAGCGCCTGGAAACCCTCGAGCGCAGCCTGCGGCAGTTGCAGGTGCTGATGGGCGACTATCCCTCCGGCAGCGTACCCACCGCGATGGCGCTGCCCGACGTGCCGCCCGCACCGCCTGCCGGTATCCCCGCCGATCTGCTGGCCCGTCGCCCCGACGTACGCGCGGCGGAGCTGACACTATTGAGCGCCGGTTACCAGCTGGGCGCGGCGCAGCGCTCGTTCCTGCCGTCGCTGTCGTTGACCGGGTCGGCGGGCTACAGCGCCAGCGCATTCTCGGACCTGTTCAATAGCGCCAACCTGGCCTGGTCCATCGCCGGACGAGTCCTGCAGCCGGTCTTCCAGGGCGGGCGGCTGGTCGCCCAGGTGGACATTTCCGAAGGCCTGCGCGACGAAGCGCTGCATGCCTATGCCGAAACGGCGCTCGGCGCGCTGGCCGAAGTCGAAAGCGCGCTGGCGGTCGATACGCTGCTGACGCGCCGCGAGGCCGCGCTGGAGGCCTCGGCCAGTTCGGCCGAGGAGGCGGTGACGGTCTCCTTCAATCGCTACCGGCAGGGCATCGATCCGTTCCTCAACGTGCTGGAAAGCCAGCAACGCGCGCTCGACGGCCGCAGCGCGCAGATCAGCGCGCGCTATGCCCGCCTGGAGAACCGCATCGCGCTGCACCTGGCACTGGGGGGCGGGTTCGAGGCCACCCTGCCACCTGCCGAATCCACCCCGGCGTCATCGCCTTCGCCTACCACTCCATAAAAGACGACCCTCCATGAGCAAACATCGTATTACGGCCTTTGGCGTTGTCATCCTGTTGGGGCTGATGGGTTGCGGCGACAGGTCCGAACCTACCGAGGGGAATGGCGGTTCGTCTCCCTCCGATCAATCGAAAAACGCCGCAGGTGGCACGCCACCGGTCAGCGTCAATGTCGAAGCCGTGGAGCGGCGGCGGATACAGGGCTGGGTCTATGGCCAGGGCACGGCGCGTTCGAGGCAGCGCGAATTCCTCACCTTCACGCAGCAAGGCGTGGTGTCCCACGTCGATGAGCACCTGCGCGTCGGCATGCCCGTGAAGGCCGGGCAGCTGATCGCGCATCAGGCACCGGAGCGCGTCACGGCGGACCTGCAGGCGGCCAGGGCTTCGCTGGCCGAAGCACAGGCCAACCTCACCCTGGCCAACGTGACCCAGCAGCGATACGAGCGGCTGCTCGAACAGCGCTCGGCCTCGCGGCAGGAACTGGACGAGGCGATCGTGCAGGTAGAACAGGCCAAGGCTGCCCGCGACAGCGCGCGTGCCGAGCTTGCGCAAGCGCAGCTGAGCGTGGACGAGTCGCGGCTGGTCTCGCCCATGGACGGCGTTCTGGCCCGGCTCAACATCGAGAAGGGCCGGTATTTCATGCCCAGTACGGTACAGACTGATACCGAGCAGAACGCCTTGCGCACGGTGCCGGCGATGGTCATTGATCCGCGCCGTTTCGAGGTGAGAGTGGACATACCGTCCTACGACTACCGCCAGCTCAAGACCGAGGCCCGCGCGCTGATCGGTGAAAACGCCTCGGTGTCGGCGCAGAGCATCGATCCCGAGCGCCGTGACGGCGTGGTGGAAGGCCAGGTCTATGCGATCAGCCCTTCGCTGGACCCCGAGACCCGTACATTCCAGGTCATCATCCATACCCAGGACGAGGATCCCGGCCTGCAGGATGGGGAGTTCGTCGCGGTATGGATCGCCGATCAGGCCGTTGAGGATGCGCTGGTCGTGCCGCTGGAAGCGCTGCGTTTTCGCAACGATCAATCCTTCGTGTTCGTCGTCGACGAGCAGACCAACAAGGTCACCGAACGGCGTGTCGAGCTGGGCCGGCAGTCGGGCGATTACCGTGCGGTGACCGCCGGCGTGGAAGGGGGCGAGCTGGTAGTCACCGATGGCCGCGCGGCCCTGCACGACGGGCAGCCGGTGCGCATCCTGCAACGTGGCGAGAACATGCCATGAGCCTGGGCAGAGACGATGACGAGCAGCGCCGGCCCTTGCCCGACGCGGTGAGCGAATCCGCGCGACTCGGCTCCCATGAAGTGCGCAACGCCCATCCCCTGGCGCGCTTCTTCTTCCTGCAGCCCATTTTCGGCATCCTGCTGATGGTCACGCTGGCCTTGGGCGGCGTGATGGCCTACACGCAGCTGGTCAAGGAATCCCTGCCGGACCTGAACATCCCCCAGGCGACCATCACCACCACCTGGCCGGGCGCCGACCCGCAGACCATGGAGGAACAGGTCACCGACGTCATCGAGGACGAGGTCACGACGCTGCAGGGTGTGCGACGGGTCGAGAGTGCCTCGTTCGATTCCTTTTCGATCATCTCCGTCGAGTTCGACGCCTCCGCGGACCCGCTGGACGCCATGACGCGGCTGCGCGCGGCGGTCGCCGATGCCGAGGCCGACCTGCCGGCCGACGTCGAGCGTCCGGCCATCGCCCAGGCGTCCGTGGACGACCGGCCGATCTTCACCTTCACGCTGCATGGCGACGCCGGGTCGGCGGTCATGAACGAGCAGGCGCGGCGGATTCGCGACACGCTCGAACGCGTGTCCGGTGTGAACGAAGTGAACATCGGCGGCGAGCGCGAGGAGATCGTGCAGATACTGCTGCGCCCCGAGCGGCTGCTGGCGCTGGGCTTGTCGCCGGCCGCCGTACGCAACGCCGTGCAGCAGGCCAACATCGAGCAACCCTTCGGCGAGATTCGCAGCGACAGCATTGGCGCCGTGGTGCGTCTGGAAGGACGCTTTCGTGACGTGGACGATTTGCGCGCGCTGCCTGTGACCCGCAGCGGCCCGGGGCGCGCCATACGGCTCGACGAGATCGCGTCGGTGCATCGCATGCAGGAAACGGAAAAGACGCGCGCTTTCTTTGCCGAGCAGGGCGGCGACTTCGAGCCATCGCTGGAAATGTCCGTGCGCAAGTCGCCGGGGGCCGATACGGTCACGCTGGTGGAGGCGCTTCGCGCGACCCTGGCGCAGATGGAGGGCGCGGGCGACTGGCCGGCGGGCCTGGAATACACCGTCACGCAGGACGAGGCGACGCAGATCTGGGAGGCGCTGTCGGAAGTGTTCGTCAGCGCCCTGCAGACCATGGGCATCGTGTTCGCCATCCTGTTGCTGACCATCGCCTGGCGCGAGGCGATCGTGGCGGGCCTGTCGGTTCCGGTCACCTTCGCCGGGGTGCTGCTGTGCATCATGGTGATGGGCTATTCGCTCAACGAGCTGGTGGTCATCGGCATGGTGATCGCGCTGGTGATGATCATCGACGTGTTCATCCTGCTCATGGAAGGCCTGCATGACGAGATCTACGTCCAGGGCAAGACTTTCGGCCAGGGCGTGCTGGCCACGGTCAAGCGTTACGCGATGCCGGCCTTCGCCGCGCAGCTGACCACCATCCTGGCGCTGGCGCCGCTCATGTCGATCGGCGGCACGATCGGCGCGTTCATCCGGGTACTGCCTACCACGATCGTCATTTGCCTGGTCCTATCGTTCATCGTGGCCATGCTGTGTTCGCTGCCGCTGTCCCGGGCGCTGCTGGGCAAACAGCGGCGCTCGGACAATCCGAAGCACCAGGGCGCCTCCGACCGCGTGACGCAATGGGCCGTGAACGGGCTGGAAAGCTGGAACGGCCGTTGGGTGGTCCGCTCGCGCAAGCTGGCGTGGCTGTGGGTATTGGGCGGCGTCGGGCTGTTCGTGCTGGCGATGGTGGCCTTCACCCAGGCACGGATAGAGCTGTTTCCGCCCAGCGATGGCGAGCGCCTGGGCATCAACATCGAACTGCCACCCACCGCGCAGCTCGCCACCTCGCAGCAGGTGGCGGACGAGGTGGGTGAACTGCTGCAAGACAAGCCCTACTTCCAGAGCGTCGTGAAGCTGGTTGGCCTGAAGAGCCCCTTCGCCGGTGGCTCGACGGCGTCCGCGCTGCAGCCGAGCGAGGCAGAGAACTTCATCGGCTTCTCGGCCATCTTCCGTCCGCGCGACGAGCGTGACGCGGACTCCCATGTCCTGGCCGACGAACTGCGTCGGGAGCTGTCCGCCTACCTTCAGGAACACGTGGCCGCCGCACAATTGCTGGTGGTGCCCGAGGGCAGCGGGCCGACCTCGGGCGATCCGATCGAGATCCAGCTGCTGGGCGCTGACATGGACCAGTTGCAGGTGTTTTCCCGCCAGGTGCAGGCGCTGCTGTCCGGTATCGACGGCGTGGTCGACGTGCGCGACAACATCGGCATGCTCAAGCCACAGATGGCCCTGCGGCCCAACCGCGAAGCCGCCGACTTCTTCGGCATCTCCCAGGAAGACCTCGCCTCGCAGGTTCGTATCGCCTTCAGCTCCGACATCATCGGTACCTTCATCACCGCCAGCGGCATGGACAACATCGACATCCGCCTGGGGACCGAATGGCCGAGCCGTCCCGGCGAGGCGGGCGGCCCGCGCAATACCGAAGAGCTGTCCCGCGTACGGGCTTTCACCGACAGCGGCACCTCCATTGCGCTGAACCAGCTGCTGACGCCAGTTCAATCCGAAGCGGCCATCGCCATCTCCCACAGCAATGGTGAGCGCGCGCTCACGGTCATGGCCAAGAACGAAGGGCGCACCGTGGGTGAAGTCATGGCTGAAGTCATGCCACAGCTGATCGAACTGCAGCAGGAGTGGCCGGCCGGCTACCGTGCCATTGTCGGCGGCGAGTCCGCCGACACCGCGGAGACCTTCACCTCGGCGCTGATCGCCATGCTCATCGCGGTGGTGCTGATCGTGGGCGTGCTGGTCATCGTGCTCAGCAGCTTCCGCCAGGCCTTCATCATCTTCGCCACCATGCCCCTGGCCATCGTCGGCGCGGCGTTGGGCTTCTGGGCCTTCGACATCACCTTTTCGTTCTTCGCGATGATCGGCCTGGTGTCGCTGATCGGCATCGCCATCAACAACGGCATCATCATGGTCGACACCATGAACGGCTACCTCAAGGAGGGGATGAGCATCAACGCAGCGGCTGCGGCCGGTTCAGCGCGTCGACTGCGGCCGTTGCTGACCACCGCCATCACCACCGTCGTCGGGTTGGTACCGCTGGCCATCAGCAGCGCGTTCTATCGCCCGCTGACCCTGGTGATCATCTTCGGCCTGATCTCCGTGTCGGTCCTGGCGCTGTTCGTCGTGCCGGCGCTGTATCTGGTGCTCACGCCAGCGGATGCCGGGCAGGAGAAGTCTCTGGATTGAGTTTTTCTGAGGGGCGGGGATTCGAAGGGGATGGTGCCGTCTGGCGTGCGTAAAACGCTCTTTATCCTGGTTCTCTCCCGGAGGGAGCGAGGGGAGCGTGCAGATGTTGGCGTGGCAACGTTGGGGGCGAAGAGGCGAAGGCCATCCGCTGGCCACGATCCTTCCTGAAGGGAGTGCGTTTGGTGCGCGCCTGACTCGCAGACCTCGCGGTTAGAACTTGAACCGATTCAACAGGTCGTTAAGCTCAACGGCCAGCCGCGACAGGTCCTGGCTGGCGGCATTGGTCTGGCTCGCGCCGGCGGAGCTGTGGGCGGCCAGATCGCGGATGTTGACCAGGTTGCGGTCGACCTCGCGTGCCACCTGGGCCTGTTCTTCCGAGGCGCTGGCGATCACCAGGTTGCGTTCGCTGATCTGGCTGATGGCTTCGGTGATTTCCTGCAGTGCCTGGCCTGCCGCTTCCGCGATACGGAGCGTGGCGGTGGCGCGTTCGGTGCTCGCATCCATCGACGCCTTGGCCTGGTCGGCCCCCGTGCGGATATTGCCGATCATCTGCTCGATTTCCAGCGTCGATTGCTGCGTACGGTGAGCCAGGGCGCGGACTTCGTCGGCCACGACCGCAAAGCCCCGACCGGCATCCCCCGCACGCGCGGCTTCGATCGCGGCGTTCAAGGCGAGCAGGTTGGTCTGCTCGGCGATCGAGCGGATGACATCGAGCACCTTGCTGATGTCATGCACCTTGTCGGCCAGATCTTTGACCTGCACCGAGGTACCGCCTATTTCGCCGGCGAGCTGGGAAATCGAGTTGACCGTCCCGTTGACCTGCTCCTGGCCCTTCTTCGCATTGGTGTCCGAAGCTTTCGACGCTTCGGACGTACTGACCGCGTTACGCGCGACCTCGTCCACCGCGGCGGTCATTTCGTTGACCGCGGTGGCGGCCTGTTCCAGCTCGTTGTTCTGCTGTTCGAGCCCGCGTGCCGAATCCTCGGTGATCACGTTCAGCTCTTCGGCGGCCGACGCCAGTTGATCCGAAGACTGCGCAATTCGCTCCAGCGTCTCACGAAGCTTGGCCTGCATCGTCTTGAGTGCGGTCAGCAGCAGGGCCGGTTCGTCACGGCCTTCGATGTCGATCTCCTTGCTCAGATCGCCCGAGGCGACCGTCTCCGCGACGGATACCGCGAGGCGAAGCGGCTGCACGATGCTGCGGGTCAGCAGGTACGCGAGGATCACGGTCAGCATCGCAGCGGCCAGGAGCACACCCACGACCACGGTGATGGAAAACTCGTAAGCCTCCGCCGATTTCTTTCCAGAGTCAGCTGCACCGGCTTTGTTGATATCGACGAGCTTGTCGAGCTCAGTGCCAAGCTGGTCGGAGAGCGTCGCGTACTTCGAGCCCAACAGCGTCTGGATTTCGCCGATACGGTCCTGTTCGGAGAGCGACAGGAGCTGCTGGTTCACCTGGAAGTAATCGTTCAGCGCTTTGTCGAACACGCGGTACTGTGCCCGCTCGCTATCATCGGAGATCAAACCCTCATAGCGGAGTACCACGTCCTTGAGCTGCTGGGCCAAGTCGTTCGAACGCCTCACGCTCTGCGCAAGGACTCCAGGGTCGCGATCGACCAGTATCCGGAGCGAAACGATACGCATGCGGAGCACGTTTTCGTTCATGTCGGCAAGCGCTTCGTAGCTCGGCAGGCGGTTGTCTGTCATGTCCAGCGTGGCCATCCGGATGCTCTTCATCTGCAGTAGCGCAAAAGCGCCCAGTGCCAGGACGAGCAGTGCAACTATTGAAAAGCTGAAAGCTGATCGGGATGCGATTTTGTATTGCCTGAGCACGATTAGTCACTCTTGGGTGCAGGGAGGGAGGGCAGGCGTGCTTCGCTGCTCGCTTGCGTCGCGCGGCGTATCGACTGAAACGTGATGCGCTTCAATGCCGCCTGTCGGGAATGCGGTCGACTCGTTACAGGTTGTCTTCGAGATATTCCCGCAAACCGCCGCTGGCCTGTTCTGCGCGGTATGTGATCTCGTTATGATGCAAAATTAATATCGTGAATTTTTAGTCAGCTTGAATCCATCCATTTGGCGCTCCACGGTCTCAACGATGAAGCAGACGAAACGGACTCCCATGAAGGGGACGGCCCGTCTCATCCCTGACGTTCATCAACGTTTCCTGCAAGTGAGCGGTCGCCGAGGTATCCGCCAGCTGTCGCTGTTCGAATTTACCGACCCGCCGTCCTCGCCATGAGCCACAGCGCTCGGCTCTCCGGCTGGATGGAAGGCAAGCCGGTGACGATCATCGAGGATGGGTGAGCTGAACAGCCTGAGCCGCTACAACATTTCCTCCGACGAGTTTTTCATGGAGCTGCGCCAGCAGAGCAGGCGGCTGTAGAGCCCTTACGGGGTGGATGTCACCCCTTCCGGTACGTAGATCATCCGCCCGTCATTCAGGCGGTAGGTGATGCCGGCCTTGGCGCCCTGGCCCTCGCCGATCTCGCCGCTCGACTCATACTGGGTGAGCTCCTGGCCTTCCTTGACCAGCATCCGCATGTTCGCCTCTCCCGGGTTCTTGATCACCATCACGCGTTCCTGGGTGAAGGGGTTGAGCGGGTTCTGCACGATGACGATCAGCAGAATGCCGATCACCACCAGGAACAGGTCGATCAGGTTGACCACCGAAAGAAGTGGATCATCGTCGTCGTCATGGTCGAGAAAGCGCATCAGAGCACCGCTCCGGCGCGCTCGATCGCCCGCAGTTCCTGCAACAGCCAGCGGCGTCGCACGGTGAGGACGAAGAAGGTGATGCTCGAGGCGATGAGGGCGAGGATCACGGAGGAAAAGGCGACCACCAGATTCTCGCCGATGCCTTTCGCGTCGCTCTGGGTCAATGCCAGCAGTGCCGGGCCCATGGGAATCATGGTGGCCACCAGCCCGAGCATCGGCGTGCTGCGCGAGGTCACCCGCAGCCATTCCAGGCGTTGCATGATCCAGAGCTCGAGGTCATCGCTGGTGCCGCCGCTGGCTGCCTGGTGGGCGGCGAGCACCGAGCGGTAGCGGCCGCTGCGGCGCTGCCAGGCTTCCATGGCGAAGCTGCCCAGGGCGATGAAGGCATAGGCCAGCGCCGCCAGGATCAGCAGCAGGACGGGCACGAGGAAGATGCGGGTGAGTTCGTAAAGGCTGGTTTCAAGTACGTTCATGGGGCTCGGTTCGCTTGTTCAAGTTCATTTTTTTCAGGAGGCTGGGCAGGCGCGCCGGTTGGCCCGGAGCTGCCGCAGGGCGCCGGCCAGCAGGCAGGCCACCAGGACCGCGATGCCGAGCAGAAGCCGCCAGGGATTCGGCGCCTCGTCTGGCTCATCGACCACTTGCTGCATCACCTGGCCGCGTACCGTCTCGGCTGCGGCGGTGCTGTCGTCGGGGGAGGGGGGCGTGTCGGCATTCGGGGTCGTGTCCGGCGCGAGGCCGTAGCCGGCGGCCATCTGTTCGATGAATTCGCGGGTGACCGGCTCGCCGCCGTCCGCGCCGTGTTCACCGGTGAGCGTCTGCCAGCGTTCGGCCAGTTCCCGGCGGGTCTGGTCCGACGCGTCCCAGTAGCCCTTGCGAATCGCCTCGGCCATGCGCTCGATCAGCTGCGCCTGTGCTGTGGGGTTGTGCGCCTCGAACCACTCATCGAGGCCGAGCTCGCGCTGGTCCATCACGAAGGTGTCGTGCAGGGCCTGCCATTGATCGGCGCGGACCATGCTGCGATCGGCGGCCTGCCAGCCCCAGAGGTTGTTCGCGACGTTGAGCACCTCCAGCGTTCCCGCGTAGCCCTCCTGCTGCATCGCAGCGATCCACTGCGGGTTCAGGTAGCGGCTGCGCAGCTCGCCGGCGAGATAGTTGGCGGCGCCCTCCGTTCGGGGTTCGGCCTTGCGCAGGTCGGAGATGTAGAGCGACGGGTTCGCGCCATCGAGGTGGCGAACCGCGAGCGACAGCCCTCCGAGAAACTCGAACGGATGGTCGGTCGACAGCACGCCGTTGAGTTCGCTGGAGCGGGCCATGACGGCAGCCTGGACGCCTTTGAGCTGTTCGGCGAACAGGTTCTGCCCCTCTATCTTCTCGCCCCAGTTGTCGCTGCCGTAGCCGTACTGCAGGCGTGACAGAAACTGCTCGGCCAGATCCGACTCGCTGTCCCAGCGTGTCGAATCGAGGGTCAGTTGGGAGACGCCGGTACCGTAATCGCCGGGCTCGTTGCCGAATATCCGCAGCTGTGACAGGCGCTCGGCACGGGCGTCGCCGATACCCTGATCTCGCAGCCGCCGGGCCACCGCGCGGCTGTTCGAAGCCAGCGCATTGCCTGGCTCGTCGAGTACCGCCAGGCGTTCCACCGCGTCGGCCAACAGGCGCATGAAGCCGTCGAACTGGTCGCGGTAGACGCTGGTGACCTGGATCACGACGTCGATCCGGGGTCTGCCGAGTTCGGCCGCCGGGACGATCTCCAGGGAACGCACCCGTCCTCCTTCGTCCCAGACCGGCCGCACGCCCAGCGCATGCAGCACCTGGCTTTCGAGGATGCCCAGGTGACGCATGGCTTCGGAGGACCACAGGCTGAACGCGAGCTTTTCCGGCCGTGCGCCGTCGTGCTCGTCGCGGTAGCGGGCGATCAGCTGTTCCAGCGCCTTGCCGCCTGCCTCGTAGGCCGCGCGGGTCGGCAGCTTGTCCGCCTCGAAGGCGTAGAGATTACGGCCGCTGGGCACCTCCGGATTGCGTACCGGATCGCCGCCGGGGCCGGGTGCGACGAAACCGCCGGCCAGCCCCGCCAGCAGGGCTTCCATTTCGCCCGGGTCGGCGAGCCATGCATCGAGCATGCGGGCCCGTCCGATCTGCTCGCGCAGCGGGATATCGGTGATCGACTCCAGGTTTTCCCCGTCGCGCAAATAGCGCTGCAGGGTGCGGTAGGGAAGGCTCGCCTCGAGCCCGGCGAAATCCTCGGCCAGGGGTTCGTCGTCACCGATTCCCAACGCCTCGCGATAGGGCTCGCCCAGCTGCTGCAGCACCGTGGCCAGGCGATGTTCGGGCGAAGCCGGTTCGCCAAAGGTGTGCAGGCCGAGCGGCAGGTTGGCCTCGGCCACGGCGTGAAGGTGGTCGTGCAATGCCTGCAGGAAGGCTTCGGGTTCGGCCCGCATCCGCGCCTCGTCCCAGCCCAGATCGCCGGTCAGTCCGCTCTGCAAGGCCGCCTGGCGAATGCTTTCGGTGGTCTTCTCCCGCACTGCACCTTCATCGAGCTGTTGGTACTCATGGATGAGCGCGTGCAGGTCGCGCAGCTCGTCATACAGCCCGGCAGGGGCGAAGGGGGGGGTCTGGTGGCTGATGATGACGGCACGGCCACGGCGGCGCGCCTGGATGGCCTCGCCGATGTTGTCTTGGATATAGGGGTAGAACACCGGCAGGTCGCCCAGCGCCAGGAAGGGGTAATCGCTCGCGGCCAGGCCACGGTCCTTGCCCGGCAGCCATTCCTGGGTGCCGTGGGTGCCGAAATGGATGAGCGCGTTGGCCTCGAAACCTTCGCGCACCGCTTGATAGGCGGCCAGGTAAAGGTGATCCGGCGGGACCTTGCTGTCGTGATAGCCCTCGCCAGGCCGGCCAGCACGGGGCGGTTGCGGTAGCAGCAACAGCTTGCCCAGGCGCGCGGCCGGGATGACGAACCGGGCCAGCCCATCGACCTGGCGCAAGGCCCAATGGTCGCCCGGCTCGCCCCAGCGCTCGAGCAGGGCCTGGCGACTCGGCTCGGGCAACTGATCCAGCCATCGCTCGTAGTCCGCGAGGGACAGGGTCACCGCCAGGCCGTCTTCGAGCAGGCTATCGAGCGATTCGGGCCGGTAGTAACCGCCAAGCAGGCGCTGCGCGATCTCGATCAGTTCCGGCTCATTCCTCTTCGGTACGTCATAGCCGGCCTGCTGCAGTGCGGTCGTGAGATGGGCGAGGCTGCGGGGGACGTTGAGGTTCGAGGCAGCCAGGTTCTTGTCGCCGTCCGGATGATTCCAGAACATCAGCGCCAGGTGCTTGTCGGCGGGTGCCAACCGACGCAGCCGGACGAGGCTGGCGACCTTGTGCAGCAGCGCGTCCACCTGTTCCGGAATCGGCATGGGCTCGCCGTTTTCCACGGCTGCGATCACCAGCGGATCGGTCATGCCCCAGCTTTCCGGGACCGCCAGCAGTGTCGCGGTGGTGCGAGGAGAAACGCCGCTGGATGAGGCCTGCCATTGCGCCCGATCGCCTTCGCGAAAGGTCAGCGTCGACAGCACCGGAATGTTCAGCGCAAGGAATTCCGCCTGTCGTGCCGGGCCGTTCTGCATATGCTGAAGGTTGACCAGTACGTCGCTGCGCGCAGGTGTCAGGATCCTGGTCAGCGCGTCAGGCTCCCGATCATCCATCCAGAACGCCATGGGCGCCTGCCCCAGTGCTTCGCTACGCGTGATCAGCGCGTCGATCAGCCGTAGCTGGTCATCGACGAGGGCGCCCCGGTGGATGGCGAACGCTACCCGGGGCGCGTCCGGCGCCCAGCGCTCGGCGGCCCAGGCCAGATACTCATCGACGTCATCGAAGGGCTTCTGCGCCGCGGGGTGGTAGAAGCCGATCTTGCCAAGTTCGGTGGGCAAGGGGACCGCGTCGGCGGAGGTGCCGTCGTGCCAGGCCCGCAGATAGGCGAACAGATGGCGCAGGTTGCGTTCACCACCGTTGGCGTAATAGGCGATCAGGCGCCTGGCCACTGGACCGGGCAGATTGCCGAAAGCAGGCGGACCGCCCCCGATCCGGATCCACGGCGTGTTGCCTGCCGCGATCAGCTCACCGAAGGTTTGCTGCACGGCAGCCAGGTCGGCCGGGCGCGGTGTATCCAGGATGAAAAGGCCGGGGACGGTGGTGTCCGGACGTGCTTCGGTCGTGTAGCCCCGGGTGGCCGAAAGCGTGACGCCGGATGCTGCCGCCCAGGTCGCAAGGCGGTCGAGCTTGCCTTGCAGGACGAAGTCGGTGGTCAGCACTTGTACATGCAGCGCGTCCGGGACTGGCGAGTCGGCGGACGCACCCGTCCCCCAGCCGGCCAGCGCCAGGAGCGCCAGGCCGGCTCGAATCACTTTGCGCATGTCAGAAACTCAGGCTCACGCCAAGGTGGTAGGTCCGCCCCGGCTCGGCGAATGTGAAGTTGTCCGAGGTATCGCTGAAATCCTCGTCGGTGAGGTTTTCGATACCGCCGCGGATGCTGAGGCTGTCGGTGATGCGCTGGGTCAGTTCCAGATGCCACAGGCTGTAGGCCGGCACCGAGTTGGCGGTGTTGCTGGAATAGGTCAGTTGGCTGCCGACGTATTCGCCCCGTACCTGGGCGGTGAACGCGGCGGTGGGTGTCCACTGCAGCCGGGTGTTGGCCAGGTGGCGGGCGCGATCGCCCAGCCGCCGGTCGGCGCTACGGTCGATGGCGTCGAGGTAGGTGTAGTTCAGGTCCCAGCGCAGGTCGGCCGGCAGGTCGAGGCCGCCGCCCAGTTCCAGCCCGCGAATGCGCGCCTTGTCGACGTTTTCGTAGTTGCGCACTTCGCGGCCGCGAATACCGCAGCTCGATACGCACACCGTCTGGATCAGGCCGCGCACGTTGTTCTGGAACAGCCCGGCAGTAAGCGACCAGCCGTCGGCCTGGTAGTCCGCGTTGAGCTCATAGGTGGTGTTGATCTCCGGCTCGAGTTCGGGGTTGCCGTAGATGGTGAACATCCCTCCGCCGCCGATGGCCGAATAGCCCGGCGAGAGCTGCTTGAGCGTCGCTGCCTTGAACCCGCGGCCCCCGCCGCCCTTGATCGTCAGCGCATCGTTCACGTGGTGGACCAGGTAGGCGCGCGGGCTGTTGTGCCAGCCGAATTGCTCATGACGGTCGAAGCGGTTGCCCAGTACCAGCGACCAGGCGGGGTCGAATTCGATTTCGTCCTGCAGGAACAGGGCGCGGTGGATGATCTGGGCCTCACCGGTCGTGAATCCGCCGTCTTCCAACTGCTCCTTGCGCCATTCACCACCGAAGGTAAATAGATGCGCGTCGGCCAGCGGCACGCTGAGGCTGCCATCGACGATGTCGTCGGTAAGTTCCTGACGCGGCGAGGTCGGGACCACGCCATTGGTGTAGCGGTTGGTGCGCTCCAGCGTGTTGCGGTAGGCGCGCAGGCTGCTGCGGCCCCAGGACCAGTCGCCACTGTGAGCCACGGAAAATCGCTCGCGCTCGATACGGTCACTGGACTCGTAGTCTCTCCCTGCCGCGCCTGCGCTGCGGGTATTGCGCCAGCGATCTTCCAGGCCGTTCGCGTAACTGAAGTCGACCCGCTGCGCCGTATCGGGGGTCCAGCTCAGGGTCATCTCCCCACTGTCGGCGTCGCGGCCCTCGATCTCCGATTGCGTGGCGTTGCCGTGCAACGGCGTTTCCTGGCGCCGCCGTGTCTCGCCGCTCAAGGAAAGCCCGAGCACGCCGGGCACGAGCGGGCCGCCGGCGTAGACGCCCAGCTGATGGGTCTGGCCGCCTCGACCATCCTCCCGCACGCCGCCGTTGATCTGCGCCGCGCCATGCCAGGCGTCCGTCGCACGTCGCGTGATGACGTTGACCACGCCGCCGAGCGCCTCGGAGCCGTAAAGCGAAGACATCGGGCCGCGAATCACCTCGATGCGCTCGATGGCCTCCACTGGCACCCAGCCCAGATCGAAGTCGGCGTGCGCGACGGCACCTGCTGCCGTGTTGATGCGCTGCCCGTTCACCAGCACCAGGGTGTGCTCGCTATCCATCCCGCGGATGCTGACTCCACGGCGTGTCATGCCGATCCCGGTGAACTGCAGCCCGGGCGTTCCGCGCAGTGCATCTTCCAGATCCTGAACGGGCCGCATGCTCAGTTCCTCGCGGCTGATGACGGTGACGCTCGCCGGCGCGTCGCTCAGTTGTCGTGCTGTAGAGGTGGCTGTGATGACCGTGGGTTCGAGATCCAGCGCCTTTTCGAAGCCGAGGGCCGTCAGGGGCAGCAGGGCAAGGGTGGGCAGCAATCGGGCGGGTGTGCGGACGGTGCTTAGGCGGGTACTGCGGGACATCGAAACGTCTTCCGTGGCTTGGATAGGCGCGATTGGCGCAAAAAAAACGATCCGCTCGGCTATCGGAGCGGACCGTTCGGTGTCGTTGAAAAGAAGGTCACTTCGTCGTGGCGAATCCGGCGAAGCGCTTGTTGAAGCCGGCGATGCGGCCTTCTGCCGTGGTTTGGCGCTGTTTGCCGGTGTAGACCGGATGCGAGGCGCTGGACACGTCGAGCACGACGTAAGGGTAGGTATTGCCGTCGGTGTGCTGGTGCGTACGGTCGGTCTCGACGGTCGAGCCGATCAGGAAATAGGCGTCCGCGGCGGTGTCATGGAACAGCACGGGGCGATAGTTGGGATGAATGCTCGGTTTCATAAGCGACTCCTCCAATGTTCAGGGCGGCGGTGGCCGGCACGTTGCTGAGTCATACGTTATATCATAACAATCCGGCTCGCGAGTAGCGGCTTTCCGGCGCCGCCTGTACCCACCGTTCTGCCGGGGCCGGGGCCGGGGCGGTGGGGCCTCTATCACGGGCCGGACCGATGAGCATCACCTCGTCCCCGGCCGGCAGCTTAAGCTGTGACGCGAACCGGCTGTCACCTTTGCCGCCCGGAAAAGCCCACTGCCGGGGAGCGATCGGGCCCTGCGCCAGTCGAAAAACGAGCATCTACCCACACAGTGCAAGCAGCGAGAGAGCGATGAGCCGAACCCGTGGCGTCCTTCTATGGTTCTTGGGCATTCTTGCGGTGCTGGTCGTGGCGCTGATCGCCTTCCTAGCCACCTACGACTGGAACCGGCTCAAGCCCACCCTCAACGAGCGGGTGTCCGACACCCTCGGCCGGCCGTTCGCCATCCAGGGCCACCTCGATGTGCGCTGGCAGCGCGACCGCGAAGCGCCCGGCTGGCGCGCCTGGTTCCCCCATCCGACCCTGACCGCCGAAGACATCACCCTGGGCAACGCCGAGTGGGGCAAGGCGCCGTATTTCGTCCACCTCGACAGCGTCGCGGCGGAACTGCGTCCGCTGGCGCTGTTGGGCAAGCGCGTCAGCATCCCGGCCATTACTCTGGGTGGACCTTCCGCGCACATCGAGCGGCTCGACGACGGCCGCGCCAACTGGACCTTCGAAAAACTGGCCGCCAGCGACGAGGCCGAAGACGAGAAGCCCTCCGCTTGGGTGCTGGACATCGGCACCATCGGCTTCGACAAGGGCAGTGTCGGCCTCGACGATCAGGTTCTGCGCGCGCAGGTGCAATTGAACGTCACCCCGCTGGGCGAGCCGGTGCCCTACAGCCAGATTCTGGCGGCGGCCCAGGGTGAGGGAACGGAAGAGGGGCAGGCGCAAGCTGCGGCGACCCAGGACTACGCCTTCGCCTGGAATGCCGAGGGCCGCTACGGCGGCCAGCCGGTGTCCGGCGAGGGTAGGGTGGGCGGCCTGCTGGCGCTGCAGGACGCGGCGCAGCCGTTCCCGCTGCAGGTCGACCTGCGCGCCGGCAAGACCCGGGTAACGGTGGAGGGCACGCTGAGCGATCCGCGTAACCTCGGCGTGCTGGATCTGCGTCTGCGTCTGTCCGGCGACAGCCTGGGCAACCTCTACCCATTGATCGGCGTGACCCTGCCCGATACCGGTGCCTATTCCACCGATGGCCGCCTGCGTGCCGACCTGCAGGACCCGGGCGGCGCCTCGTTTCTCTACGAGGGTTTCAACGGTCGTATCGGCGGCAGCGATATCAGTGGCGATCTCGCCTATGTCGCCCTCGAACCGCGCCCCAAGCTGACCGGTGAGCTGACCTCCAACCAGCTGCGTTTCGCCGACCTGGCACCGTTGATCGGCGCCGATTCGGAGCAGTCCAGGCAGGCGCGCGGCGCGACCGGCAAGCAACCGGCGGGCAGGGCGCTGCCGATGGAGGAGTTTCGTACCGACCGCTGGCGCGACATGGACGCCGATGTGCGTTTCGTCGGCCGGCACATCGTCCACGATGAGGCCTTGCCTATTCAGGACCTGAACGCCCACGTGGTGCTCGCCGACGGCGTATTGACCCTGCAGCCACTGAGCTTCGGCCTGGCCGGCGGGCGTCTGGAAACCAACCTGCGCCTGGATGGCCAGCGCACGCCCCTGGCCGGGCGGGTGCGGCTGGAGGCCAGTTCGCTCAAATTGCGGCGGCTGTTTCCCTCGGTCGAGACCATGCAGAAGAGCCTGGGCGAGCTCAATGGCAACGCCGACATCCAGGGCACCGGCAATTCGGTGGCTGCGCTGCTCGGCAGCGCCAACGGCGAGCTGCGCCTGCTGATGAACGACGGCACCGTCAGCCGTAGCCTGATGGAACTGGCCGGCCTGAACGTCGGCAACTATCTGGTCGGCCGTCTGTTCGGCGACGAGGACGTGCAGATCAATTGTGCGGTGGTCGACCTGGGGATGAAGAACGGCCTGGCCGAGCCCCGGCTGTTCGTGCTGGACACCGAGAACGCGGTGATCAACGTCACCGGTCAGGTCAATTTCCAGAACGAAAACATCAACCTGGACATCGTGCCGCGTTCCAAGGGCATCCGCATCATCTCGCTGCGCTCGCCGCTGTACGTCCGGGGCACTCTGAAGGATCCCCGTCCGGGCGTGCATGCCGGCCCGCTGGCGCTGCGCGGTGCGGGCATGATCGTACTGGGTGCCACCGTCGGCCCGGCCGCCGGCCTGCTGGCCCTGGTCGCGCCCAGCGGCGGGCAGGCGGACCAGTGCGGGCCATTGCTGGAGCAGGTGAAAAGGCTGCCTGAACGTTAGGTGAAGCCGCCGCGAGGCACCGGCGGCCGCGAATGAAGCGGCGACGGATACTCGAGGCTGCTGAGATTTCGCCAAGCCCAGCGGGGGCGTAGCCGTGAAGCGAAATGGCTTCCGATACTCCGGCCCCAACATCGGGTGCGCCCCGTGCACCGCCTACACCGCACTGCCTCGTCGCGAAGGCGCCCGCGTGCGGGGGAGTCTCGACAGACCTGTTTATGCCCGCCCTTCGCCCGGATGGTTGAACGCCAGGAAATGCCGCACTACCGGCCGACCTTCACCTCGATGGAAGCGCAGTACCTCTGCCTGGATATCGGCGTCCGCCTTGGACACCCGCTGATGCTGGCGCAGATGTTCGGCCCAGGATTCGACCTGGAACCATTCGAGCATCAGCGTCGGATCGGCCGCATCCTCGGTTATGCCCCAGGCGTAGGCGCCATCGCGGCGTCGCTCGGCCGATAGCCGGGCAAGCGCCTGTAGAAAGTCGGTGCGGTCCTCTGGCGCGATGCGGTACTCGATCTGGATCAGCACCGGCCCCCGGTCGTGCTCGACCGGCGCCGCCGTCAGCGGCTCGGGCCAGTGTCGGGAGGGCATCAGGTCGGCATCGCCCTTGGGCAGCTTCAGGCGATGGGCCGCAACGCCCGCCACGACCAGCCCGACCGCACCGGCCAGCAGCGTGAACGGCACGCCGGTCAGCTGGGCGATCGCGCCCCAGCTCAGGCTGCCGACGGTCATGGCGCCATTGAATACGGTGAGATACACGGCCAGCGAGCGGCCGCGCACCCAGTTGGGCAGGATGGCCTGCGCCACGCCGTTGAGCGTGGTCAGCGCGGTGATCCAGGCCGCGCCCAGCAACAGCAGGGCCGCCACCGCCGCCCATTGCGGTGGTGCGAACGAGAGAAAGGCCATGACCGCCGCCGTTACCAGTGCCGCCAGCAACAGCAAGCCGTCGGCGCTCAGGTGTCCGCGCAGTTTCGGCATGACCACGGCCCCTGCGATCGCGCCCAGCCCGACCGCACCGAGCAGGATGCCGTAAAAGCCCGCTCCGCCACCGAGCAGGCCGCGCGCGACCAGCGGCAACAACGCCCAGACCGAACTGGCGAGGGCGAAGAATACGAAGGCGCGCACCAGCACCACATGCAGCTCGCGGCTCGCGCGGGCGTAGCGCAACCCCGCGCGGAAGGCGCCGACGAAGCGCTCCGAGAGCACGTCCTGCGCGGCGGCCGGCCGGCGCCACCACAGCAGCGCGGAGATCACGAAGACGTAGGTGATGACATCGACGCCATAGGTGAACGCAGCCCCCAGGCTGGCGAGGATCAGCCCGCCCACCGCCGGCCCGATGGCGCGGGCGATGTTGATGCCCAGCGAGTTGAGCGCCACCGCGCTCTTGAGGTCCTTGCGCTCCACCAGTTCGGGGACGATGGCCTGCCAGGTCGGCCCCATCAGCGCCGCGCCGACCCCGCCGAGAAAGGTCAGGCCCACCAGGGTGATGACCGATTGCAGCCCGGTGGCCGACAGCAGCATCAGGCAGATGCTGACGCTGGCCAGCAGGAGCTGGATGGCGATGAGAAATTTGCGTCGGTCGAGAATGTCGGAGAGCACGCCGGCGGGAATCGCCAACAGGAAGATCGGCAGCGTGGCGGCCGCCTGCACCAGCGCGACGGCCGCCGGCGATGGCGACAGGTCGGTCATGATCCAGGCACTGGCGACGTCGCGAATGAAGCTGCCGGTGTTGCCGATGATCGTCGCCACCCACAGGACCGTGAAAAGCCTCTGTCGCAGTGGCGCGAAACTGCCCTCCGACGCGGAAAGCGTTTGGGGGGGCTCAGTGCTCATGGCGTCCTCGCGTATTCATGGTCCGCCAACCGACTCGAAACCGGCTAGGTAGCGACCGTGCTAACGAACGATTAACTGTCGGCATGGGCTACCTCCGCTACACGGCCCAGCAGGAACAGCCGAGCGCACCGAAAAAACTCCGGTAGTCCGACACCGGCGCGCTGGAAGCCCAGGCGCGCGCGTGGTCGTGACCATGCAGGCCACAGGCACTGGCGCAGCCGCAGGTAGCCGCAGCGCGGGCCTGCAACGGTGCCAGCGAGTTTCGCCCGGCGCCGTCGGGCTCGCCCCAGGCGCCATAGCCCTTGAAGGTGCGCGTCGGCGACCAGTCGGGCATGGCCGGTGGCAGCGGATTGTCGTCGAGCGGTGCGAAGTCCCCCGCGCCGTAGACCACGCGCCCGCCGACCACGGTCAGGTCGGAGGTGAGGAAGGAGAGTTCATCCTCGGCGACCGTGAAGTAGTCCTTGCTCGGCACGATCAGGTCGGCGAACTGGCCGGCCTGGATGCGGCCGCGCTTGCCTTCCTCGTTGGAGAACCAGGCGACGTTCTCGGTCCACATGCGCAGAGCCGTCTCGCGGTCGAGCAGGTTGCGCCGCGGATACAGGGCGAGCCCGCCCAACGTCTTGCCGGTGACCATCCAGGCCAGCGATACCCAGGGGTTGTAGGACGCTACCCGCGTGGCATCGGTGCCGGCCGAAACCTTCACGCCTTTCTCCAGCATGCGCGCCACCGGCGGGGTGGCCTCGGCGGCGCGGGCGCCGTAGCGCTCGACGAAGTATTCGCCCTGATAGGCCATGCGGTGCTGCACGGCGATGCCGCCGCCGAGCGCGGCGATACGGTCGATGGATTTTTCCGAGATGGTTTCGGCGTGGTCGAAGAACCAGTTGAGGCCGTGGAGCGGGATGTCCTCATTAACCTTCTCGAACACGTCCAGGGCGCGCGTGATGGTTTCGTCGTAGGTGGCGTGCAGCCGCCAGGGCCAGCGGTTCTGCGCGAGGATGCGTACCACTTCCTCGAGCTCGCCTTCCATCTGCGGCGGCATCTCCGGGCGCTCGACGCGGAAGTCCTCGAAGTCGGCGGCCGAGTAGACCAACATTTCGCCTGCGCCGTTGTGACGGAAATAGTCGTCGCCCTGTTTGTACGTCACGCTGGAGGTCCATTTGAGGAAGTCTTCCTTTTCCTCCTTGGGCTTCTGAGTGAACAGGTTGTAGGCCAGGCGCACGGTGATCTGGCCTTCGTCGGCCAGCTTCTGGATCACCTCGTAGTCCTCGGGGTAGTTCTGATAGCCGCCGCCGGCGTCGATAACGCCGGTCACGCCCAGGCGGTTGAGTTCGCGCATGAAGTGGCGGGTGGAGTTGATCTGGTATTCCAGCGGCAGCTTCGGCCCCTTGGCCAGCGTGGCGTAGAGAATCATCGCGTTGGGCTTGGCCAGCAGCAGGCCGGTGGGGTTGCCGTTGGCGTCGCGGATGATCTCGCCGCCCGGGGGCTCGGGCGTGTCCTTGGTATAACCGACCGCGCGCAGGGCGGCGCCGTTGAGCAGCGCGCGATCATAGAGGTGCAGCAGGAACACCGGCGTATCGGGCGCGACGGCGTTGATCTCGGCGAGGGTCGGCAGGCGCTTCTCGGCGAACTGGTGCTCGGTGAAGCCGCCGACCACGCGGACCCACTGCGGTGCGGGCGTGATGGCGACCTGACGCCTGAGCATGTCCATGGCGTCGGCCAGCGAACGCACGCCGTCCCAGCGCAGCTCCAGGTTGTAGTTGAGGCCGCCGCGGACAACATGGGTGTGGTTGTCGAACAAGCCGGGCAGCACGCCGCGCCGCTTCAGGTCGACGATGCGCGTGGCAGAGCCCGCCAGGGCCATGATCTCTTGGTCCGAGCCTACGGCCAGGAATTTGCCGTCCTTGATCGCGACGGCGTCGGCCACCGGATTGGCGCGATCGAGCGTGGTGATCTGACCGTTGTGGAAAATGATCTCGGGGACGGAATCGGTCACGGTGAATTCTCCTGTTCTGAGGCTTTCGGCGACGGCGTTGCGTCCCAGTACGCTACCCAGCGCAAGCGTCGTGGCGGCGCCAAGGAACCTGCGGCGCGAGGTCATGGGTTGTTGCCCTCATAGCCGGGATTCGTCGGGTGTCCGCCTTTAGTTGGTTGGCGGGCGAGCGCCAGGCCATGCTCAGGTTCGATCGCTGTCCTCCGCCTGCTGTCGGACATGCCGACCGGGCAACTGACCGAACAGGTGGCTGACGGCGTGGGTCTTGTCGCAGGCGGTGCTGAATGCCGTGCCGGCGAGCAATTGCTTGCCGACCGGGATGATTTGCTCGCCGACCAGGATGCCGAGCAGCCCGACCAGGGCCACCAAAGGCGGCGCCGGGGAACGCACGTTGAGCAGGCTGTAGACGACGCCGACCAGCAGGCCGGCGCCTAGGGACCAGGCATAGAGTTTCATGCTTCACCTCGCTGACCGAGTGGAGCCACCGCCCGGCGTACGGACGACGGCTCCCATCACGATGGGCTTAGCTGGCCGGGTTAGGGCCGATGCGCCCGCCGTGCTGCACGCGTTCCGGCGCCTTGTGGACCATCGTGTAGGCGTAATCCACGCCCATACCGTAGGCGCCGGAGTGCTCCTGGACGATCTTGATGACGGCGTCGTAGGTTTCCTTGCGCGCCCAGTCGCGCTGCCACTCCAGCAACACCTGCTGCCAGGTCATCGGGACGATGCCGGCCTGGACCATGCGGTCCATGGCGCATTTGTGCGCTTCGACCGAGGTGCCGCCGGAGGCGTCGGCGACCATGTAAATCTCGTAGTCACCTTCCAGTGCGGCGCACAGCGCGAAGGTGGTGTTGCAGACCTCGGTCCACAGGCCGGAAACGACCACCTTCTTGCGGCCGTTGGCGGCCAGTGCGTCGCGCACGTTCTGGTCGTCCCAGGAATTCATCGAGGTGCGTTCGAGGATCTTGTGCTCAGGGAAGACGGCCAGCAGCTCGGGGTAAGTGTTGCCGGAGAAGCTCTCGGTCTCGACGGTGGTGATGATCGTGGGAATGTCGAACACCTTGGCGGCCTTGGCCAGCCCCACGACATTGTTCTTCAGGGTCTGGCGATCGATCGACTGCACACCGAAGGCCATCTGCGGCTGCTGGTCGATGAAAATCATCTGGCTGTTCTGCGGGGTCAGCACTTCAAGATACTTGGACATGATGGCTCTCCTTGAGGATGCACAGTTTCAAAGGCGGCGATATGCGTTGCTGCCTGTGCGGCGTTCGGCCGGTTTCGATGGCTGAGAGCTACCGTTCCGGCTCGCTGCAGCGATGACCGCAAGCCCCTCGCCAGGGGTACTGCGACTCAGCCTGCGGTATCTACCAGCACCAGTTCGGCCTCATTGCTGGCTGTTATGCGAATCACTTGCTCGTCGTGGATCGCGGCGCCATCGCCGGTATCCAGCCTCACGCCATTGATCTCGACTTCGCCGCGGGCTGGCACCAGGTAGCCGTAGCGGCTGGCGTCGGAAAAGCGGTACTCGACCGTCTCGCCAGCGTTGAGCGTCGCGCCCAGCACTCGCGCATTGGTGCGGATCGGCAGGGCGTCCTCGTCGCCCTCGATGCCGCTGGCGAGGGCCATGAACCTGCCGGAGCGGTCGCCTTTGGGAAAAGGCTTGGAGCCCCACGAGGGCGGTTCGCCTTCGCGGTTCGGGAAGATCCAGATCTGGAATATTCGCGTGACGCCCTGCTCGCGGTTGTACTCGGAATGGCGAACGCCGGTGCCCGCACTCATCACCTGCACATCACCGGCCACGGTGCGGCCTTTGTTGCCCAGATTGTCCTCATGGGTGATCGCCCCTTCGCGTACGTAGGTGATGATTTCCATGTTGGCGTGCGAATGGGGCGGGAAGCCCTCGCCTGAAGCGATGGTGTCGTCGTTCCACACCCGCAGCGCACCCCAATGCATACGCGCAGGGTCGCGATACTCAGCGAACGAGAAATGATGCTTGGCAAGAAGCCAGCCGTGGTCGGCTCCACCGAGGCTGTCGAAAGGACGGCGTTCGATCATGCTGTTCTCCAGGCCGAATTTGGTTTCGTTGGAGACACTATAGGCAGCTGGTATAGCGGCGAGGATGAAGTCGATGGAAGGTCGATATCTCTCTTTTGTATATAAAACGGACCTTTTTATTTCAGGCATCGCACTGCTAATAAACTGGAAATAAGCGGGCCGATTTATTTACTGAATCAAGCGCGACGCCAGTTACGATCAGTCCTCACCGCCAGCGAGCTGAAGTCCACCCTACAAGCTGGCTACCGAGCGTTTGTAGGACGAGCGTCCTCCGCCAACCGATCACTGGGATACCAGTGCGAGGCGCAAGGCGTAGCCGATCAGCAGGGTCCCGAAGAGACAGTGCTGCATGCGCTGAAGTGCAGGGCTTTGTGCGAGCCAGCGGCCGATCAGGGCACCCGCCATCGCGTAGCCGACATCGAACAGCAATCCCACCAGTACCAGGGTGACACCCAGTATTACGAACTGGCTTGCGACCGGTCCGCCGCCGGTATCGATGAACTGGGGCAGCAGCAACGAACAGAACACCAACGCCTTGGGATTGAGCAGGTTCGTCAGCACGCCCTGTCGAAACGCAGCACCGAGCGACAGCGAGCCGCCCATGGCAACGCGATCGACGGAGGTCGCCCGCGCCTCGGCCCGGAACATACTCAGCCCCAGCCAGAGCAAGTAGGCAGCCCCCAGCAGCCGCACCCCGTCGAACGTCCAGGGCACTGTCCTGAACAGCGACGCCAGCCCCATCGCCGCGAAGGTGACATGACAGCTGCGCGCGGATGCCAGACCAGCCGCCGTGGCCAGGGCCTTCGTGCGGCCCATGCGCGCGCTGGTCTGCAGGAGCAGCAGCATGTCAGGCCCCGGCAATACCAGTACCGCCGCCAGCGCCAGCACGAACATTCCCAGGTTTTCCATCTTTCAGCCTCTCTAAGGAAGCTTCATGTTAGGGCGAGAGGTCGGGGCAGGTGCTTGCGTAATGCGCTACGGACAAGCATCTTGTTGGCAGAAGATGCTGATTATCGTCATGTAGCAGGTATTGTATGCCAGTGAAGCCGAAAACCGGGCTCGACGCCCACGACCGCCGCATTCTCGCGGCGCTGCAACGGGACGGGCGGCTGACCAATGTCGACCTCGCCGACCGCATTGGCCTATCGGCGTCGCCCTGTCTGCGCCGAGTGAAAATGCTCGAAGAGGCGGGGGTAATCCTGGGTTACCAGGCGACCCTCGACCCTGACGCCGTTGGCCTGGGGTTGACGGTGTTCGTCGGGATCAAGGTGGAGCGGCATCACGAAGAGGAGGCGGAACGCTTCCGCCAGGCCGTGTCGGCATTGCCAGAGGTACTCTCTGCCTACCTGGTGTCCGGTGAGTCGGACTTCCTGCTGCACGTCGTCGTGCAGGATCTGCGGGACTACGAGCGCTTCCTGACCGAGGTGCTTTTGAAGCTGCCCGGCGTACGCGATATCCGCAGCAACTTCGCGATCCAGACGGTGAAGGCTCAAGGCCCGCTGCCGCTGGCGCACCTGCCTGCCTGAGGCTCGCGGCGAGACCGCCACAGTGAAAAGGGCAGCTTCCTTTCAAACGCCCCAGGCGACTTTTCATTTGACGGGCTGCGATCTGGCGATACGGCTCGGACGCGTGCGGCCGACGCGTTCTGAGCAATCACTGCGCTTTTATCAGAATCGGTGATGACCGTGTCTCGTTGCGGCAAGTGGTCGGATCGAGCGGGAAACGAATTTGGCGGCGCAGCCTTACATCCTCACGCGCGATCAGTCCTTTGCTGTCCAAACGCAAACGCCCCGACATGGGTCGGGGCGTTTGTTTTACCGTTGCCTAGGGAGATGTCTCGTCCCGTCAGGCGAGCTTGAAGCGCGAGACCAGTCCATTCAGGTCGACCGCCAGCCGCGCCAGTTCCTGGCTGGCCGCGTTAGTCTGGTGCGCGCCCGCGGAGGTCTGCAGCGCGAGATCGCGTATGTTCACCAGATTGCGATCGACCTCGCGCGCCACCTGCGCCTGTTCTTCCGAGGCGCTGGCGATGACCAGGTTGCGCTCGGTGATCTGGCTGAAGGCTGCGGTGATCTGCTGCAGGGCTTCGCCCGCCGCATGGGCGATGTGCAGGGTTTCCTGGGCCTGCTGATTACCGGTCTGCATGGCGGACATCGCCTGCTCGGCGCCCTGCTGGGTACTGGCGATCATCTGCTCGATCTCGTGAGTTGACTGCTGCGTCCGGTGTGCCAGGGCGCGAACCTCGTCGGCCACCACGGCGAATCCTCGTCCGGCATCTCCGGCCCGGGCCGCTTCGATGGCAGCGTTCAGTGCCAGCAGATTGGTTTGCTCGGCGATGGAGCGGATCACGTCGAGCACGGTGCTGATGCTGCGCACGCTATCGGCCAGCTGGGTGACCTGTTCGACGGTGCTGCCGGCGTTCTCCGCCACATTGCCGATCGAAGCGATGGTTTCTTCCACTTGCTGACGCCCACGCCCGGCGGTCTGGTCGGCTGCACGAGAGGCCTCGGAGGTGGCGGTGGCGTTGCTGGCCACTTCGTCCACGGCCGCGGTCATTTCGTTCACGGCGGTGGCGGCCTGCTCGATCTCGTGGTTCTGCTGCTGCAGCATTTGACTCGAGTTCTCGGTCACCGCGTTGAGCTCTTCGGCGGCCGAGGCGAGTCGGGTCGAGGAATCCACGATGCCCTGCAGGGTGCCCCTGAGGCTCTGCTGCATGCTCTGCAACGCACCGAGTAGGCGGCCTGGCTCGTCGTTGCCGCTGACGTGGATGGTGCGCGCCAAATCGCCGTTGGCGATCGCTTCGGCCGCCTTCACCGCTTCGCCGAGCGGCGCGACGATGCTGCGAGTGAACAGGATGGCGAGCAGAATGGTCAGCGCCACGGCGAGCAGGATCGAAACCATGACACCAAAATTGGCGCGGTCGTACTGCTCCTGCGATTGGGTGGCGACGGCTTCGGCAGCGGCGTTGTTGATCTTCACCAGCTCGGCAAGCTGTGCGCCGAGCTTGATCGACAGCAGGTTGTAGTCGCCGCCGAGCAGTGTCCGCACACCCTCCATGTCGCCAGCGTTGGACAGCTGGACCAGACGCTTGTGGATGCCCACGTAGGCGGTCAGGGCTTCTTTGAACTGGGCGAACTGAGCCCGTTCGGCATCGCTGGAGATCAGCTTCGAGTAGCCCTCCACCGCCGTGCTCAGCTCCTGCACCAGCTCATCGCCGCGTGCGACGGTGCTGCGCAGCTGCGCCTCTTCACGGTCCACCAGAATACGGAACGAAATGATCCTGAGCCGCAGCATCCGATCACTGATCGCACCCAGCGAAGCGAAACTGGGCAGGGTGTTTTCCATCACCTCGACCGTGGCGCCGCGAATACCCTTCATCTGGCCTTGCGCGAAAAGTCCGAGCACGATCACCAGTAAAGCCACGGTAGAAAACCCGAGCACCGCTCGAGGGCCTACTTTCAGTCGTCTTAACAACATTTGGAGTTCTCCATCGTCCATTCGGCCGCGGGCCAGTAGCGTTCCGGGCTCACAGCTATAGCGGCGCGCGCGAGGGATTCGTGAAGCGTCGGCCCCGTAATCGTGTTCGTATTGTTGGAACGGGGCGTTCCGGACTCGCTAACGGCTGACTGGAGAAATGCGCTTTCTGCGCCCTGCGCGGGTACAAAAAAGCACTTTGGCGCCTCGCCAAGCCTGGGTCTCCGGGGCGACAGCTGAACAGCGCGATGTTCGCGATTCCGGATAATTCAGGGAAGTGATCGGGCTGGTCGGGGCACCCGGTGCTCTATTTCTTCGTAGACGACATGCGCCGGTGAACGAGCACTTGAAACGCATCGCCGAACGGCGCAGTGAATCAACCGACAACCGCGCCTGCACCTTCGATGGCCTCGCGCAGCGCAGTTGCCAGCTCCTCGAGGCGGTAGGGCTTGGCCAGTATCTGCACACCCTCGGCAGCGGCCGATTGTTGCGCGACCTCGGCGTAGCCACTGGTGAGCAGTACGGGAACGCCCAGTTCGCGAGCGCGAATTTCCTTCGCCAGTTCAACGCCGTTCATGCCGCCGGGCATCATGATGTCTGAGAAAACGATGTCGACTTTGCATTCATTCGTCAGTGTTCCGAGCGCAGCGGTCGCACTGGTGGCATGGGTGACCCGATAGCCAAGATGCTCGAGCATCTCGCCGACCAACGCCGCTACCTCCACGTCGTCGTCCACCAACAGCACGCTACCGGCAGAGGCGTCTAAGGCGCGATCGTTAGCGGGTTCAACTTCATCTATCTGATCGGGAGCGTGTTCTGCGCGCGGCAGCAGCAATATCACGCTGGTGCCGCGCCCGTATTCGCTCTCGATCCAAACGGTACCGCCCGATTGCCGAGCGAAGCCGTGAACCTGCGCAAGCCCAAGCCCTGAGCCCTTGCCGATTTCCTTGGTGGTGAAGAAAGGGTCGAATACTCGGCTGCGAACTTCGGCGGGGATGCCAGTGCCGGTGTCGGTCACCGCCAGACGGACGAAGTCTCCCCGGCGGCCAAGCACCTGTTCATCGGGTGCATTGCAGGCCTGCAACACGATGGAGCCGCCTTCCGGCATGGCGTCGCGTGCGTTGACGGCCAGATTGAGAATCACCAGTTCCAGCTCGCCCGGATCCACCTGGACGGGCCACAGGTCTGGCGCGAATTGCTGCCTGACCTGCACATCGCCACGCAGGCTGCGGTCGAGCAGTTCGCGCATTTGGCTGATGCGACGGGCGAGGTCGACCGCTTCGGGTGCCAGGGATTGCCGTCTGGAGAAGGCGAGCAGCTGGCGGGTCAGGGCCGAGCCGCGCTGGGCCGCTTGCCGCATGCCGTCCATCAGGCGTTTGCGGCGCTCCGGGTCGGCGCGGCGATCGAGCATGTCGAGCCCGCCGGAGATCACCATCAGCAGGTTGTTGAAGTCGTGGGCGATGCCACCGGTGAGCTGGCCGATGGCCTCGATCTTTTGCGTCTGGCGCAGGGTTTCCTCGATATGCGCGCGCTCGTCCATCTGGGTGCGCAGTTCGAGGTTGGCCTTTTCTAGCTCACTGGTACGCTCGACGACCAGCGCTTCGAGTTCATGCGACGCTCGCTCGCGCGCTTCCAGCAGCGCCCTGACCTCGTACTGGCGGTGACGCCCGCGCAGTGCCGTTTTCAGCGCGCTGGTCAGCGTGATGCCCTGTACCGGGCGCTCCAGCAGGGAGACGTTGCGCAGCGCGGCGACCATGCGCTGGCGCCACGCGGCGACCGCTGGTTGCTGGTGTTTGCTGGTGAGCACCACGAACGGGAAATCTGACCAGGCCGGCTGCTGGTTGACCCAGGTAGACAGGCTTTCGAGATCGTGGCCAAACAGTCCTTCTTCTGCGATGAAGATGGCGTCGGCGTCCGTTTCGGCGCGCTGTAGAGCTTGCGCAACGCTATGGCAGACAACAGCGTTCATCCCGTTGCGGCTGAGCAGATCGGCCGAGGCGGGACCGTCCCGGCCGATGGGGGCATAGACGGCTACAACCGGGCTGTCTCGCTTAGTGTGCGTGGTCATGCTCGTCTATCAGTAGCTGAGTCGCATCACCGGCGTATTCCGGTGTGCCCGATAGGATGCCATTGAAGTCGGTCAATGGCGGCCCGACCTTGATGCCGGTCGCGCTGAGGCGATACTCGCGGATGGTATTTTCATGCCGCCCGCTGCGCTTTTTCACCACCGACAAGGCCCTGCGGATGATGCCAGCGTGCTCGAAATAACGCAGCATGATAACCGCATCGCTGAGGTAGCTGATATCGATCGGCGTATCCATCGGGCCGACGAGCCCATGCTGGGCCAGGATCATGATCGTGATGACGCCTTTCTGGCCCAGGTAACTCAGCAATTCATGCATCTGCAGGATCAGGAATTTGCCGTCCGGCATCGCATGCATATAGCCGTTGAGGCTGTCCAGCACGACGATTTCCGCACCTTTCGCTTCGACACTGTGCCGTACCGCGGCGGTGAACTCGCCGGGCGACAGCTCGGCAGGGTCGACCTGTTGCAGGTGTAGCAGGCCCTGTTCGATCCATGGCTCGATGTCCAGTCCCAGCGCCCGACCGCGGGTCAGCAAGGTGCCGACGTTCTCGTCGAAGACGAAGAAGGCGACCTGCTCGCCGCGCTGGCACGCTGCATAGGCATAACTCAATGCCAGCGACGATTTGCCGACACCGGCTGCGCCGACCAGGAGCGCGTTGGTACCGCGTTCCAGCCCTCCGCCGAGCATCCTGTCCAGCTCTGCATTGCCGCAGGAAGCCGCATCGGCAATGAACCGGGAGTGATGTTCGGACGCGATCAGGCGGGGGAAAATCTGCAGCCCGCCTTTGCGGATGACAAAGTCGTGATAGCCGCCGCGGAACTGGATACCCCGCATCTTGATAACGCGCAGGCGCCTGCGCTCGGCGCCATAGTCGATGGCGAGCTGCTCGAGCATCACCACGCCGTGGGAAATCGAGTGAAGCTGCAGGTCGCCCATTTCCGAGGTCTGGTCATCAAGCAGAATCACGGTGCAGCGGCGCTTAGTGAAGAAATGCTTGAGCGCCAATACCTGCCTCCGGTAGCGCAACGGGCTCTGCGCCAGCAGACGCATCTCCGAGAGGCTGTCGAAGATCACCCGCGTCGGGTTGGTTTCGGTGACGCGGTCGAACACTTGCTGAGTGGTTTCGCTCAGTTCCATCTCCGCCGGGTGCAATACCGTCAGTTCCAGTTCCGGATCGAGGCTGGCTTCGGGCGTGACCAGCTCGAAGACATCGACGCCCTCGAGCGACCAGCCGTGCCGTTTGGCGACCAGCTCCAACTCGTCTTTCGTTTCCGACAAAGTCACGTACAGGACGCGCTCGCCCTGGCGCACGCCTTCGAGCAAAAACTGCATGGCAATAGTGGTCTTGCCCGAGCCTGGGCTGCCTTCGTAGAGGTACATGCGGTTGGGGTCCAGCCCGCCGCCAAGAATGTCGTCCAGGCCATGGCTGCCGGTGGAAATGCGTGGGGGTTCGTCGTCCTGGTGAAGGGGAAGATCATTGGAATCGGTCATCCGTTCTCCTTATCGCAGGCTCCGCTGCGTGCTTGGTTCCAACGCCTGTGCCTGCCCATGTCTGGACGAGGCCCCTGCGCAGGAACACGCCCGTAATTGCCGTGCAGGCGGGTCGGGCTAAAAGCCGCTCGATCCATCGCCGAATGCGTCGCCAAGCATGCATGAACGCATGCGTTCGACAGGCGACAACCGAGGGCGCAGTCAGTTAATTCGACCCGTCTGGCACCGGGCCGTTCCGTATGGGCGCCCTCGTCGCGGCTGTCTGGGGCGGGGTAATCGCCTCTCAGACCGCGCAGGCCGCCGCTTCGCTTGTCTTACATGGGACGCGTTCGGGAAAGCGGCCAAAGGCTGCAATCATTCGCCTTGGGTTGCGCGTGGGGCATGCGCCATATCAGCGGCATCGGCGCGCCGGATCGCTGGCGGCCTTGACGACATGTCGGTAGAAGAGGGGCGGTGTGCCCGGAGGCGCCTGGTTGCGAAGCGCTCACCTGCGCCGAGCGTCCCGGGCACAGCGCCGTAAAGCCGTTTCGATCTTAAGCAGGACGCACAAGCGGACCCTGTGCGGGCCGTCCAAGCCGGCTTCGATGGGTAAGCCTAAGGGATGGTTACCTGACCTTCCTTTCCCGCTTCCCGATACCGCGCCTTCAGTACTGTAGCCAGGCGCTGCTTGGCCTGGTCTTCGCCATGGATGAGGCGGATTTCTTTCGGCCATTCCTTCATCCGGGTGACGAAACCGACCAGATCGGCCTGGTCGGCGTGGGCGGAATAGCCGCCTACGCTATCGATGCCCGCACGAATGTCGATGCGCTGCCCGTCCAGGTCGACAAACCCGCCTTCCGGTCCATGGGTCTGGATGTCTCGTCCTGGCGTACCCTTGCCCTGATAACCGACGAACACGACGTTATGTCGCGGGTCGCCCAGCATGGCCTTCAGGTAGTTGACGATTCGCCCGCCCGAGCACATGCCATTGCCGGCAATGACGATGGCGGGGCGCGCGGTGTCGGTGAGGTGCTCGACGATGCGCATGTGCTCGTCGTGGTTGTCCACCGTGATCAGCTGCTTGAACGACAGCGGCTTGCGCCCTTCCTCCAGGCGGTGCCGGGCGTCTTCGTCCCAGTAGCCTTGCAGCTCTTTGTAGGTTTTGGTGAATCGGCTGGCCAGGGGCGAATCGAGAATGATGGGAAGCTGGGGCCAGTCGATATCGGGAGCGTTTTCCTTGCTCTGCTTTCCGGGCTCGCCGGGCGTGCCGCTCGCGTCGACCGATTCGGTCTTCTCGTGAAGGATCTCCTCCAGCTCGTACAACAGTTCTTGTGTTCGGCCAATGCTGAACGAGGGAATCAGCACCGTGCCCTGATCAGCCAGCGCTCGCTCGATGGCCGCCTGCAGGCGCTCGCGGCGGTGTGCGCGGTCTTCGTGGCGGCGGTCGCCGTAGGTGCTTTCCAGGACCAGCAGGTCCGCGCGCTCGGGCGGTACGAGGTCCGGCAGAATCGGCGAATGGGGCGCACCCAGGTCGCCGCTGAACACGACGCGATAGCCAGCTGACTGAGGCCCGCTCAGCTCCAATTCGACATAAGCCGAACCCAGCACATGCCCTGCCGGCTGCAGGCGCACCTTGCAGGTATCCGTATCGGTTTCATGCAGGCTGAACCAGTGGTCGTAGGGCAGGGCGATGATCCGCTGCTCCACGATCTGGAGGTAGTGCTCCAACTGTTCCTGATTGCGACTGATGGAGAGGCGGAACGCGTCCTCCAGCACAATGGGCAACAGCCGGGCGGAAGGCTCGCTGCAGAGGATCGGCCCGCTGAAACCCGCTGCCAGCAGATTCGGAATGCGCCCGACGTGGTCGATGTGAACATGGGTCACGATCAACGCCTTGATGCCTTCGATGGAAAAATCAAGGCCCAATTCGTCGCCGTGCAGCTCCTCGTCCTCCCCCTGAAATTGGCCGCAATCGATCAGCAAGCTGCAGGCCTCGTCCATCCACAGTTGATGGCACGACCCGGTGACGCCTTCGCGGGCGCCGTGGTGAATGAGTTTCGGATGGGGCATTGGGTTTCCCTTGGAGGCGATGTTGCACTACGGATTCGCAGGGAACAGAGGCAATGCCGATGGCGCTCCCGCTAGCCCATTTTGGCAACTGGCCGAGCGGCATAGTTTCAGTGGAGAGGCTGCTCCCGACGAGCTCGGTTTCTGGCTGCCTTGGCAAGGATGCGGCTGTTGGGTGCCTAAGTCGGAGATGCTTTGAACCTGACGCAAGAAATGTCCTGGGACGCCTCTTGCGTTTGACGAGCGGACCCATGAAGGGGCAGCTGTGCAGGTGCGTTGCCAGACTTTACCGAGCTTGTCTGGATTCCATAATGACTTGGGAAATGAGTTGGAGCGGTATCTCCTTCTCGACCGCGCCGAGTTTTGCCGCTTCCTTGGGCATCCCGTATACGACGCAACTCGCCTCGTTCTGACCGATCGTGCGGGCACCGCTGTCACGCATTTCCTTGAGACCGCGTGCGCCGTCGTCCCCCATGCCTGTCATGATAATGCCCAAGGCGTTGCTCCCCGCCGCGCGTGCCACCGAGCGAAACAATACATCTACCGATGGCCGGTGCCGGCTGACGGGCGGCCCGTCAACCACATCCACGATGTACTGCGCTCCGTTGCGCTTGACGAGCATGTGCCGGCCGCCAGGTGCGATCAAGGCTCGACCCGGAATCACCCGGTCACCGTTGCAGGCCTCCTTCACTTCTATCTGACACAGGCTGTTCAAGCGATCTGCGAAGGCTGCTGTGAATCGCTCGGGCATGTGCTGGACAATAACGAGGCCGGGGCAGACCCTGGGCAGGGCCGTCAACACCTGTTCCAAGGCTTGGGTGCCGCCAGTAGATGTCCCGATCGCGACGACGTGATCCGTGGTGCGAGCCATTGCCAGGCCGGCGGGCAGAACCGCGTCAGCTGTCAGGCGTGGCTGTGGCTGCTTTTGTGCAACGACACGCTTAAGGTTCGCCCGGGCCGCACCCTTGATCGCCGCTACTAGATCGTCTGCGCTTTCGAGCAGAAACTGGCGCAGGTTCAGCTGAGGTTTCGTGACGATGCTGACCGCGCCAGCAGCGAGTGCTTGCATGGTCGTCGCCGCGCCTTTTTCAGTCAGCGTCGAGCAGATGACAACGGGAGTAGGGCGCTCGGCCATCAGTTTCTTCAAAAAGGTGATGCCGTCCATGCGCGGCATTTCAACGTCCAGGACGATGACGTCCGGCCACTGCTTGCTCATCTTTTCTGAGGCAAACACCGGGTCGGCTGCGGTACCGATCACCTCGATCGACGGATCCGTTTCCAGCGTGCTGCTCAAAACTTGCCTGACGACGGCTGAGTCGTCGACCACCAGGACTTTGATGCGCTTCATGCCTTCACACTCTTGAGGATCCCGAGGCGGGTTGCGAGCGCTTGATAGCAACCCGCCCGCTCCAGATATCAAATATTAGGTTTCTATGGCCGGTGCCCCCGACATCTTCACCATGGCACTGCAGACCATGGTCCCGGATTAGGCTTCTGGCCGCCTGGATGTTACGTTCTCCGATGTGCCTGTCGCTGTCGCGACCCAGGCTTGGAAACATATTGCCGCCGCCGAACAAGCGGAGGCTGTAATCTTGCGGACGGGTCTTGGAGCGCTTGATTTCTTCCAAGAGCAAGGCGATCGCCTCGTCGCCATAGCGGCCATCGAGCCCTTTGCTACATTCTTGACGTCGGGTCGGCAGCATGAAGTGTGACATCCCACCCAGTTCTTTCTCTGGGTGCCAGAGCACCAGCGACACGCAGGAGCCCAGTAGGGTCCGAATCCGGGTCGATCGATCACCGAAATAAAGCTCTCCGGGCTGGAGGAATATCTCGATTACACCTGATGGTTTAGGCATGGGGCTTGCGATAAACCGAGGGGCGGACCGGTTTGACCGCTTCGCTGATGCCATTCAGGCTTTCGGAATGACTGATCACGAAATACCCGCCTGGCTGAAGATGAGCCAGTAGGCGCTGGACGACCTGTCGTTTGGTCGCCTCGTTGAAGTAAATCATCACGTTGCGCAGGAAGATTACGTCGAACATGCCCACGTCAGGCAATGGACCGTTGAGGTTGATCTGCTGGAACCGAACGCGCCTGCTCAAAGCCGGGTCGATCATGAACGTCCCGTCATGAATGCCGGTTCCCTTCAGGCCATACCGATGCAATAGATGCCTCGGAATGGTTTCTGCTTCCTCCATCGGATAAGTCGCCGAGCGCGCCTGCTGCAAGATGCGGGTGCTAATGTCCGATGCGAGGATTTCCCACGGTCGGTTGCCCATTGTCTCGGCGAGGATCATGGCGATGGTGTAGGGTTCCGCGCCGCTCGAGCAGGCGCCGCACCAGATGCGCAGTGGCGCGGGCGACCGGACGCTCCCCAGGTCCCCTTGCAGCTGGTCTCGGAGAAAATCGAAATGCTTGGGCTCACGAAAGAAGTACGTCTCGTTGGTCGTTAGCAGATCGATTGCCATCTGGTGCTCTTGGTCGTCTTGCGCCAGTAGCTCCAGATAGGCCGAGTAGCTAGGTAATTGATGATGCCGCAATCGCTTGTTCAAGCGGCCGGCAACGAGAGGCTTCTTTCCTTCGGACAGGCTGATGCCGGCGGTTCGGAAGATCAATTCCTGAAACTTCCGAAATTCACCGTCGGACAAGGTAATGGATTGCATGGCGGTTATGGTTGGGGAAGGTCAGGGCTGTTGGGGCGTTCAGCGCTTGCCAACAAGGCAATGTCTTCGGCAGAAAGCACTCTGCCGATGTCCAGCAGGATCACGAGTTTTCCGTCGACCTTGCCCATGCCGAGTATGAAGTCGCTGCGCACGCGAGCGCCGAAGCGCGGTGCCGGTTCGACGTCTTGCGCGGTTATTTCGAGTACGGCATTGACGGCGTCGACGACGATGCCAACTACCTGAGTCAACTGCCCCTGGGCGACTTCGAGAATGATGATGCAGGTGCGCCGGCTGATCTGCGTTGCGCTCTCTCCGAAGCGCAGGCGCAGATCGATGACCGGAACCACCGAGCCGCGCAGGTTGATTACACCCAGTATGCTCGGCGGCATCATGGGTACGGGCGTCAGTTGCCCGTACTCAATGATTTCTCGAACGCTCAGCGTCCCGACCGCAAAAAGCTCGCCACCCAGGGTAAAGGTAAGGTACTGCCCCGGTACCACTGGAGCCGTCTGACCGCTTTTTTCGATGGGGTTCTGCATGGCTTACCCCTGGAAGCGGACGAAGCCGGCCGGTAGGCCTTCGCTGCCCATGGCGTCGGTGAGATCCTTCTCGACCCTCGCAAGCGCCTGATTGCGAGCATCAGCACGCTTGGAGGGTTTCATCGTGTTGCTGCGTGCGGCGCGGGTTACGCTGCCCCCTACGCTGAAGAAATCCATCAGCTGCTGCAGCTGCTCAGCCTGGCTGCTCATTTCCTCGGCGGTAGCAGCCAGTTCCTCCGAAGAGGATGCCGACTGCTGAGTGATTTCGCTCAGCTGATTCATTGCCGTGCTGATCTGGCCAACACCCGACGTTTGCTCTTCGGAGGCCGCCGCGATTTCCTGCACGAGATCGGAAGTCTTGGCGATCGAGGGGACGATTTCGTCCAGTAGGCTGCCTGCGCGCTCGGCGAGAGAGACGCTGGTCTTGGCAACCTCGCCGATTTCCTGTGCGGCCACCTGGCTGCGCTCGGCCAGCTTGCGGACTTCGGCTGCTACTACGGCGAACCCTTTGCCATGTTCCCCGGCGCGGGCCGCTTCGATGGCAGCGTTGAGCGCCAACAGGTTGGTCTGGTAGGCAATGTCGTCAACGATGCCGATTTTCTCAGCGATCGTTTTCATCGCCTGGACGGTTTCCTTGACCGCCTGACCACCGTCGCTGGCCTCGCGAGAGGCTTTGCCGGCCATGCCGTCGGTCACCTTGGCGTTCTCGGTGTTCTGGGCGATAGACGCGGACATTTGCTCCATCGACGCGGAGGTTTCCTCAACCGAGGCAGCCTGCTCCGAGGCGGCTTGGCTCATGCTCTGCGCCGTTGCGGATATTTCCTCCGAGGCGCTGGAGAGCGCATCGGCATTGCTGCGGACCTCGCTGATGATCTGCGAGAGCTTTTCCGTCATGGCCTTGATCGCTGCGAGCATGCTGGTGGTGTCGCCGGCCTTGGTAGTTACTTCAACGGTCAGGTCGCCTGCGGCCACACGGGTTACCACGTCGGCAGCATAAGCAGGCTCACCGCCCAACTGGCGGAGCAGGCCGCGCGTAATGAGATAACCCAGCAACACGGCGATAAGCAGAGCGGCGATGCCAGACGCAATCATGATCATTCGGGCAAGTTCGAACTCTTTGGTCGCTTGATCGCTACTTTCAGTCATCAAGCCTGCTTGGAAAATTGCGAACTCATCCAGATGTTTGATCAGCGCGTCGTTGGCCGGCACGAAATCACTGAAGAGATAGTTCTTGGCCTGATCAACATCGAAACGGACCAACCGAAAAAATTCGTCATATATCTGGGCCATGGCTTGTCGGTCCGCGTTAATGGCACCTATAAGCTCACGGCCGCGGGGCGCCCTTACAGTTGCGTCGAGCGCGTCGAGAATTTCATTGTTTGACACGCGTGCCGCCTGGATGCCTTCCAGGCTCTTCTGTTGTTGAGCCTGGTCGTCGGCCAGCAACAGATTGCGCATCAGTCGACCGACATTCAGGGTGTTGCGCTGCATTTCCATTGCACTGCGAACTTTCGGGTATCGGTCGCCAACTATTTCGGTGGAGGCGGAGTCGATTTTCGCCATATTGACGATAGCGACCAGAATCACCGCAACGAGCATCGCGATCACGATGCCGAATCCAAGTGCCAGCTTGCTGGCGACACGCATATCTTTAAACATCGCTCAATACTCCTGGGCGAAAGGGCAATCAGTTGGGATTGCTAGAGAGGCTCGTTGCCCCTAGTTCATGTGCCGACAGCACTTGCTCGATGGACAGAAGCACGACGAAGCGATCGTCGACTCGGGCCATCGCATGGATAAAGTCAGCGCGTATGTGGCTACCGAAGGCGGGCGCCTGGCGGAGATCCGATGCCGCAACCTCGAGCACTTCGCTCACCGCGTCGACGATGATGCCGAGCACCAGCGCTTCGTCCTCGTCACGGACCTCCAGGATGATGACGCACGTGCGTCGGTTGATTGCGGTCTGCCCGCGGCCGAAGCGCACGGCAAGATCGATGACGGGTACTACCGAGCCTCTGAGGTTGATCACCCCTTTGATGGCTCTGCCGGCCGACGGGACGCGGGTCAGGAGCGGGTATTCGATGATTTCGCGCACGCACAGGCTGTCGATTGCGTACGTCTCCCCGGCAAGCTCGAACGTCAGGTACTGCTCGGGTAGTTGCTGAGCGGCGCTTGCCTGCTCGGCATTGGATGCAAGATGGCTCACTTCAATGCTCCGAGATTCAGGCAGGTTGAGTTGCGTAAACACGGTCGCGCGGGCGACGTTGTGCTAACTGGTTAAGCAGGCCAGGAATATCGAGGATCAAGGCCACCGCACCGCTCCCAAGAATGGTGAATCCACCCATGCCGGAGGCGCCTTCGAACAACTTGCCGAGCGGCTTGATCACTGTCTGAAACTCACCCATCAGCTGGTCCACGACCAAACCGGCACGGATGCCTGCATAACTGACCACCACCACGTTTTCGCGACGGGGGGGAGTGCCTTCGTGCTCGAATAGGTCTCGAAGGCGAATGAAAGGCAGTACGTCGCCGCGCAGATCCAGATATTCCCGATCGGTGCCGGCGCAACTGTCCAGCTCGATGCATTCCTCGACCATGTCCAGGGGAACGACGTAGCCAGCCTGGCCTACGCCGATGAGGAAGCCATCAATGATGGCAAGCGTCAGCGGCAACCGGATGCGGATGCAGGTGCCAACGCCTAGTTCGCTTTCAAGTTCGATCGTGCCGCGCAGCGCTGTGATGTTTCGCTTGACCACATCCATTCCGACGCCGCGGCCCGACAGGTTGCTGACCTGCTCAGCCGTAGAGAACCCAGGCTCAAAGATGAGATTGAGGATATCCCGCTCGGGTAACGTCTGGCCTTCGGCCACCAGGCCGCGCTGTATCGCCTTGGAAAGAATTTTTTCAGCGTTCAGGCCACCGCCATCATCGGACACTTCGATGACGATGCTGCTCGCCTCATGGTAGGCATTGAGCGTTACCCGGCCTTGCTCGGGCTTGCCATTGGCGCGGCGTACAGGCGCAGGCTCGATGCCGTGGTCCATCGCGTTACGCACGAGATGCGTCAGCGGGTCCCCGATCCGCTCGACAACGGTTTTGTCGAGTTCTGTTTCACCACCGCTGATAGTTAGCTGGATGTCCTTGCCCAGCTCTTTCGATACATCCCTGACGACCCGTTGAAACCGGTTGAACGTCGCGCCGATCTGGACCATGCGCAAGGTCAGTGCCGAATCGCGGACTTCTTCGACCAGACGCGACAGAACCTCGGTCGACTCGACCATCTCGCTGCTGCCCGTCTGCTGGGCGTGCATGCGCGCACCGGCGCCCGCAATGATTAGTTCGCCGATGAGATTGATAAGCTGGTCGAGCTTGCCTGCGTCCACCCGGATCAGGTTGCCTTCGTGTGTACGCGCTTCTTTGGCCTGCACAGGCTTCGCTTGAAGTGGCGCGGCGGCTGCCACCGTGGGCGGGGAAGCGAGTTCCGCGAGTCCGGTGCCGGTAACAGATTCCTCCGCGTCGGGGAGTGGCTGGCTCTGTGGCCGCGATGGTTGCTCCGGTTCGGCTGAGGTCAGCGTCCCGCAACGGATGAAAGCCTCGGTGAGCCAATCATCGTCTTCTGGCAGTTCCTTTATCAGCGCCAGGTACTCCTGGGTACCGCAATGGGGAGCCAGTATGCGGACCAGGCTGTCATCGCGGACGAATTCGAACGCACCCTCGATGGTAGGTTGGTCCGCGTCACTGGCAAATGCGACCTCGAAGCCTAGATAGCAGGTCTCGGGGTCCATCTCCTCAGCTGCTGGCAGATGATCCAATACCGGCACTACCGCAACGAGCCGGCCGAAGGTCTGCAGGTAGCGAAAAATGGAAAGGGGATCCATGCCATTGCGCAGCGTATCCGCACCAAAACGCAGGGACAGGTGCCAGTGGGATCCGCCGGCTTGGGCGCCGCCGCACAGTGAAACGTTGCCTACCGCAACGTCAGCCGACACGTTGGCTGCGCTTTCGCAGGGGGTACCGTCAGGCAGGAACACGGTGAGTCTGGCGACCAGGGCCTGCCCTGCTTCCAGCGACGAGACAGGCAGTTCATCGAGGTTCTGGTGCCTGTCCAGGTGATCGATCAAACGCCCCAGGTGATCTCCCACCTCAAGGAATAGGGCTGCGAGCTCCCCGTCAAATTCAAGCTCTCCAGCCCGGATGCAATCGAGGACGCTTTCGGCGACATGGGTGAATCCGACGATGACATCGAGGCCGAACAATCCTGCAGAACCTTTGATGGTATGTGCCGCACGAAAGATCGCATTTATGGTGTCTTGATCCGTAGGTGACTGCTCGATGAGGAGCAGGCTTTGCTCCATTTGCACTAACAGTTCCCGGCTCTCGGCGATGAACACCGTGAGGATTTCGTCCAAATTGATCATGACGCCTCTCCGATGTTTGGCTCTCGGGAGCTGCAGCCAAGTTCGGAGGCCAGTCCGCTCAGTTCGAGCGCGGCAGCGACGGCAGGGCTAGGGTTGGTTAATACGATCTGCCCGTTGAGTCGTCTGGCTTCTCGCTTAGCGAGAATCAGCAACTGCAACCCGGCGCAGTCGATTTCGTCGACCAACCGAAGATCAATTTCTACTGCCAACTCCGGTTGAATGAGCTGAAGCAGCGCGGCCTTGCTGTCAGCAGCGGTATAAATGGTCAGCGGGCCTTCCAGCGGCGCGATTGGCTGCATGTCTACTTCGCTCATCGTTGCCTCGGGTACTTACGGCAGGATCAGTTTGGAAACAGCGTTGAGCATCTGTGCTGGCTGGAACGGCTTCACTACCCACGCCTTGGCGCCGGCCGCCTGGCCTTCCTGCTTCTTTGCTTCACCAGCTTCGGTGGTCAGCATGATCACCGGGGTGAATTTGTAGGCTGGCATCTGCTTTACGGCCTTTACGAACGCAATGCCGTCCATGTTCGGCATGTTTACGTCGCTGATCATCAGATGAACCTTCTGGCCAGTGAGTTTGCTCAGGGCATCTTTGCCATCGCAGGCTTCAATCACCGTATAGCCAGCACCTTTCAGGGTGATACCGACGACCTGGCGGATGGATGCCGAGTCGTCGACGATGAGGACGGTCTTGCTCATGGAAACCTCAGAAGAAAGTGATGTCGGAATCAGTTGAAGCGGTCGGCCGCTTTCCACTGTGAATGTCATGTTGTTCAGGCATGGTGTAGGTTCGGGCGAGGTCGTTCAGCCATTGCTGGCTGTCAACCGGATCGGGCGTCTGGCCCAGGTCCCGTTGCGCCGCGCGGGCGGACATGAGCGCTTCGAACCTTTCGATGTCGGCACGAACGTGCCCCAGCATCTGGCTAACGCGATCCTGAAACTGCAGCGAAACGAGGACATCGGCGATTTCACCGCCAACGGCCTCGCTCTCCTGGCGCATACGTTCGTTATGCGAAACGATGCCGGCAGCGCTGCGCTGAAACTGGTCGATGACCTGGCGGATGACTTGGGTCGAGCGCTCTAGGGTAGCCGCATCCTTTTCGGTGTATTCCCGTGAGACGCTCAGTGTTCTCTCTATAGCGAAGTTCACCGTTTCCACGGTTTCACCGATCTTGTGGCCGGTTTCACCCGAAAGGGTTGAAAGCTTTCGAACCTCGTCCGCCACTACGGCAAAGCCGCGTCCCGCTTCACCGGCACGTGCTGCTTCGATGGCGGCATTCAAGGCGAGAAGATTGGTCTGCTTGGCGACGTTGGCCACATCAAGCGCCATAGCCTGAAGTTGCACGGTTAATTCGGACAGTTGAGTGACTTCTGCAAGCAGCAATTCCTTGCTAGCCAGGGCCTGGCGCAGCGCATCGACGATAGTTTCCAGATCGCGCTCGCTGTCTTCGAGCAGGCCGACAAGTGAGCTGCTGGCTCCCTCGCGGTTATTGCCGCCGACACTTGCGTGAATCCGTCCTGCCAGCAGCGCAAATCGCTCCGACAGTGCGTTGATTGCCTCCTCGCTATGGCTGCGCGCCGCCTGGATCTGATCAGCCCAGACGGGAGCTACGCTGGCGCAAAACGGTTCGACGGTCGGCTCGGTCAATCGGGTAGTGTCTGGGTCCTCGTTTCGGTGACTAGCATGGTGGCTTCGCTTCATTGCTTGGCGCTTCCACAGGCTGATGCCAGCACCCGTAGCAGCAAACAGCCCGGAAATAATCCACGCTGAGGGAGCTGATTTGCCCGCAACGAGAATGCAGCCGATTCCGGCTGCGATCGTCAGTGATGCCGGCATCAAATTTGCCGACATAAGGGTGGGGGCTGAGTTGGGCACGCTGCTCGGTCCGTGATGGAATGATGTTGAGTTTAATAGCGACCGAATCGACGGGAACTTTATGGTCATATTGTGGTCGCTGGTCCGAAAAATTTTGGGGATCGGCGGCTACTAGGATTCGCCGATGGCTGTTGCTTCAGCCTCGTTTGATGCGTAGAGCTGTCCGGGCCTCCGCCGCCCGCGCAACAGCTGGTTTTCCTCATCACCAGATTCAGCTATTCGGCAAGCGTCGTTCGTTGCCGACACTCAGTTTGCGTTGGAGCCTCGCTCGCGCGCCGGCGCTGCCAAGTTGAACGGCTCCGCCCAGTTGGGTTGCAGCCGTGTCTCGGTTCATTGAGCGCATCAGTGATCCAGTGGATCAAAGCGCTTGGATCGTTGGGCTTATGCCGCGTAACTGGGTGTGGTTATCTGCCAATGAATTGCAAAGCTTTAAGCAGTTCGTCGGAGATGGATCCGAAATGGATCGCCGCCCCTAGTTGGTAGCCGAAGGGCCTGCGGCCATGCTGCGTGCGCGGCTAGCTTGGCAAGCCTAGTGCGTCGTTCAGTGAAGGTGGCAGGAGCGACTGATGGAGGGGAGTGTCAAAGCCAGAGTAGGGGGCGTCGGTAAATTCGCTGACCGTGAGCGAGTCGACACGGCGCGATCGGAACGAAAACGGCTAGCGCAGACAGCAAAAAGCCCCGTCATCCGGGGCTCTGTGCGCCGGGGTAATCTGAAACGATCGCTTATCGTTTTGAAATATAAGATAAAAATCCGGTTTGATATTGGTCTGGAATACCTTTTGGAATACCGGGTGGCTGGATTTGAACTCAGGATCCCGTGGCGGACCTTCTGGCTGGTCTCGTGGTTTCTGCCGGTGGAGCGGTATTCAAGCATCGGCGAGGTATACGCCAGCGTCAGCCTCCATCCTCACCAGGCTCTCAATGACTTGAGCGCGTTTAAGGCCATGCGTCTCAGCTAGCGTATCGAGTTGGGCGATCACAGTCTTCGAGAGCATGACGTTGACCTGCTTCTTGTCGGCGGCGCGCTCGTCGAATTGCTTACGGCTCCATCGCCTCTTGATCTCTCGGATCATGGCCGTCCGTTCGTTTCGGCCTATATCCTCCTGGTCGAAGAACATCAGCAGCTCCTGATAGTTGCTGATTGGGGGGCGTCTTGAGAATAGTTTTAGGTGCTTCTTCTGTAGCCAATCCCAAGCACATTCGCATCGCTTCGTGCCTTCTTTCGTGTCGGTGAACCATTCAAATTCATTGTCCTTAGCTATGTGTCTACGCCAGAGATCATGAAGCGTTGCTACTTCACGCTGCTTCTCTTCGAGGTCGATACGCCAAATGTCTAGGGCTGCTACAAGGCGGTCTCGCCCTTGTAGGTGAGGAAGGCTCATGGGAAGAACGCGTTCGGTGAGATTGTCAATTTTTGCGGTTAGCCACTGAATCTGTCTCGGAGTGTCAATGATCCATTCCAGCTGCTTCGCAGGAAGCAAGTAGCGATCCTTTTTATTAGGGATGTCTGCTCTGATCTTGGGGGCTCCCATCAGGGCCTGAGCGACGACATCTCGCATCGTTTCTCCGTTGCAGGTATGCCGCTCCAGGTCAAAACGCTCGTATAGGTACAGGCCGAGCCAAATCCAAATTTCTTCGCGGATGCTTATCCGTAAGCCAGGTAGCAGCTGAGAAAGTGGGTCGTTGGAGTCTTTAACAGTCATTATCAATCATGTCTATGGATGGGAATTATTATCGGCATATCGATAAATATTCTATGCGATTCTTTAGCGATTCTAGCGTAATTCTCCAGCCTTCTATATTCATTCTGAATAGTCTCTATAGAGATTCTATGAATATCCTATGCTTTGTTTTTCTGGCTAATGCCCGCTTCATAAGGGTTGCCGGGCTGTGTTGCTTGGCAATCTGAGCGGCAGGTCCAGTCATCCGCCAGCTGAAGCGGTTTGCTGTTTCATGCGCGACCTGCTGCTGAGCGCTGGCGCCAACAGCCGATCGTGTCGCGGTGGACGCCAGCAACACATGTGGTCGGATGGCTTCGAATTGGTGGCAATGGCGGAAAACTGCGTGCGACCTTTCGCCCTTACTGCTGTGCCCGCGAGGCCATCAGTTAGGCGTCAGTCCAAATGGTGATAGCGGCGACGATGTCCTACGTGATGCTCGAAACCGCTGGAAACGCTTCGGTGGCGAGCTGCCGGCGTCGCTGCAGTGGCTGGGCGATAACGGATTGGCCTATACCGCCGAACAGTCTTGGGCCTTTATCTGGAATGTCGACCGATTACCGCTGGCAACCCGGTGCGTGGCCCGTAGAGCAACGCATGGCCGAGAGCTTCGTACAGGCCATGATGCAGAACTGCATGCGCCACACTCCCCCAAACGATTGAACGACGTGCAAAGCCGCTCTTCGAGCATTTAACGAGGAGCTTCCGAACACTGTGCTGAAATGCCGCTCACCTCAGATGTGATAGCTGGGATACCAACCTGGCGCGGTGCCGATGCCCGGCATGATGTGAGCAAACCCAGCTGTTGCAGTCGTTCAGTTCTTTTATACGACGCTTGCAGATCCTCTGAACGAAATACGAGGAGCCCCGTTCATGAGGATCATCCGCCTAAAAGAAGTCATCGATTCGACCGGCTTAGCCCGGTCGACCATCTACAAATACATCGGGGAGGGCACCTTCCCGAAACCGGTATCGCTGGGCGATCGCTGCGTCGGCTGGGTCGACAGCGAGGTGCACGATTGGATCCTGGCAAGAATTGAGGAGCGGGATCTGGCTGAAGGCGCACCCGTGCGCTCAACCGGCCACATGAGCATGGCCAGTTAAAACCTGCAGCGCCATGACCGGCCTTGGCTGGTCATGGCGCTTATGCCGCTGTGCAGTCCGTGGCTGTTCGGCTCCTCATGGCAAGTCGTGGCGGTGCCGCTCCTACCGCCCCGACAGGCTCAGTTCCGATATCTTGCTCAGGGATCTTCGGCTTGATTTATTTCCGAAATCTGAACTCGGCAAAAATGGCCGCTCTGGCCGGATGAATGAGGTGGCATAGCCCGAGTTGGTCGGAGAAGGAAAGTGCGGTGCGGGTATTATGCTTTTACTAGCTATCACTACCCGAAGGGTTCACGCCTCACAGGGCAACAACCTTCACTGACCATATCTCATGCACAAGGAGTCGGACACTGAGCTACCACTTGAAGGGCCAGCAGTACAACGCATGCGGATAGATCAACCAACGTATCTGTCGAGGAAAGGTAACGGTTAAAAAGTACACAGCTGACACAGGTTATGAAACTCAACCAACGAGAGGTCATAACCATGCTCAACGATACCGATACCACCCAGCGCTACCTGCTCCGTCATCCTGCCAATACCAACCTACATCTGCACTACGACGACACCTTTGAGGGCTTCCGCTTGATGCGTGACAAGGGGCCTTTCATTCGTGAGTACCTGTCCGATCTCAAGTACACCATCGAGCTGGCTTTGGCTGAGTATCCGAGGATCTTGGCCTTCAGAGTGGATCTCCGTTTGCCTCAAGGTGTCGAGCTGCCCGACTACGCCTATACGAACCAGGTCATCAGCCGGTTCTTCGAATCGTTTACGAAGAAGATCCAGTACCACCAGGAGCGGGTGGCTGAGCGTGGTTACTCCCGTGGCTGCAAGGTCCGGTACGTCTGGTCGAGAGAGATCGGTGAGGGAGGCCGGCAGCATTATCACCTGCTGATCCTGCTGAACCGCGAGGCTTATTACACCGTTGGGCGTCTGGGGTCGGATAGGGTGAACATGATCAGCCGCATTGAGGAGTCTTGGGCAGGTGCTCTGGGGCTACCGGTCGACCTGATGAGCGGGTTGGTGCACATCCCGGAGAAAGCGGAGTACCTAATCGATCGTGAGATCCGTCGAGATGGGATTGATAGGCTGCCCGAGCTGTTCAACCGAGCCAGCTACCTGTGCAAGGTCGCTACCAAGTCCTACGGGGATCGTCAGCGAGGATTCGGCACCAGCAGAGGGTAAGTGCCTGTCTGCTGCGCAACAGGGTCATATCCATGGAATCCTGGCCTGCCGATGGTTTAGGCTCCAGCCAGGAATTCAATGCTGACGAGAGCGCTGCGGGATGACGGACAAAGGAGAGCGCTGCCGACAGCATTATCAGTCGGCATACGAACGGAATCAGCCAGAACTCAGCAAGGGCCGTGCTCTTGATGAAAGCTTGCATCATTTCCTCGACCAGCGCCCGGCGGGTAAGAACCTATTAGCACTTGAGCGTGCGCAAGGTCTGGCGTCGGCATCGTTTTGGCTTGATGCGGATGCGGTTGCTCAATCCGAACTCGCTAGCCTGGCCCTTAGTCGGGTGTTGCATTTCGATACTGCAGTCAGCGTCGAGCTACTGTTGCACCTCGCCAGCCATAACCCGGAAACCCTCAAATGGGCGATTCGCTACTCGAAGCTGTTTGAGCGTACAGAATCGCCTCTCTGGCTTGCGCTGCGTGCGGCGCTTGTTGGGGGTGAATGGCAAGTTTTCTTCGGTGTCTGTGATCGCTTGCTTGATCAGCTCAAGCCTTTTGATGAGCTGATCGCACTAGCTGAAAAACAGCTTGAGCGTTTAACGCTGCTGGAGCAGTTTTCCTACCTTAGCGTTCTGGCCTATCAGGCATATACCGAAGACGGTTGCGATGATCCTTCTGGTCAACAATGGAAGGTTTACAACCGCATTATCTTGAACAAGCTCCGGGCTTGCCCGGAAGAGGATTTCCGCCTCAGCGAGTCACGGCTCGGGCAATCGCTGAAACGGCACCTGTCACCGATGATCTTTCCTGGCTCCAGCCATTCTGACGTGGTGAGATGTCGTCAAAATCTCGAATCTTTAGCCCTTCTGATTGGGGTTACCCAAGAGCGGGTCGACTATGAAGGCTCCATCGACTGGTTCTGCTTTGATCCAGAATGCTCTTACCAGCTAAAACCGGGTGAGCCGGTAATCTACAACCAGTCGGAGACGGGAACAGAGCGATGGCAGCGCACCGGGCGTAAGAGTGATTTGCTTTGGCACTACTGGATGAACCGTGCCCTGCATGCCTTCGCCCTCACCGACATGGCCGAACAAATCATCGGCTCAGTCGAGAATCATGAGCTGAACCAGTTGGCCTATATCAAGGCGGTTCGCAGCAAGCTGCAGTTACAGCAGATCTACGGCTTGGGTGATCGGGTCTCGCTCAGTGATGGTTCCCAGGTTCAGCTTCACCACTTGCTGCTGGCGAGCGAGCTGAATTCGGTTTTCTTTCAGAAGGAGTTTATCCAGCCATTTCAGAGTCACTTGCGTGATTCGGGTGTGCTTGCTCAGGCACTGGGGCGCTTAGCCATGAATGGCATGCTTTCCGGTGAAAACAGGTTCCCACTGACCTGGTCCGAAGAGGCAGAAAAAATCCGCAGGATCACTGGCTGGACTGTCTGTGACGAACACCCGAAAGGCTGCGCCGATTCGGCCAAGGCAATCCTCAAGTTCTGGACTAGCGACTTCAAGGTGCTATCTCAGCAATTGAAACTGCAGCCAGGGATGCCCGCGCCACGCCTGTACGAACAATCCTATTACAAGATTGGACGCTACAGCTTTCAGTTTCCTTGGGTTGGTGCGCAGCAGAACAACCTGACGGCTGCCATCAATAACCTTCGGCGGGTAAACGCCCGCCGGGTCGACATGCAGACTGAAACCCAACGCGTAGAACTCGCACTGGCCGAGAGCCTCAGGCAGCGTGGCTTTGCAGTTGAGGTGGGTTACCGGCCACTAGTGAACGAAGAAGACGATGCCGGCGAGGTGGATCTGATCTGTCATCAGGATGGTGTGCTACTGCTCCTTGAGGTCAAGTCAGGCTATATCCGCTCGACCAAGCATGAGGTCTGGCTCCATCGCACAAACACGTTGCGCAAGGCTGCCTGGCAGTTACGGCGCAAACAGGCAGCGGTGCGTAGTGCGCTGATAGCGGATCAAGAGCTGCGCGCCAGGTTGAGCTATCACGGTCATGAGCCCGGTGCCGATATACGTGCCTGGATAGTCGACACGTCAATTGAGCTCGATGGGCAGTCTATTGATGGGTTCAGGGTGGTATCCCGTGAGGCGCTGGAGGTCATCTTGCGTGATGAGAAGCAGCTCCTCAGACCTATAGATCAGCTTGACGGGGAAAGACGGGATTCGTTGTTTCCTGACGGGTTTACTGCTGGCCAATTTGTCGCTGTTGTTGAGTCCGAAGAGCTATGGCAGGGCATCTGTTAGAGCACAGCGGGCAAAAGCTTGCCATACCTGTGGTGCGCAGAGTTTGTGAAAGTTCGTCTCCAAAAAGCCTAGATACCGCGTCAAGTCGGGTGGCTACGATGCGACTTCCTAACCACCCTGCAGGAGACAATCATGTCCAAGCAACCCAGCACCACCAGCCAGCAGCGTCAGCAGCACAATCATCGTTCGGATGCACTGAACAATAATCGTGGCACGTCGGGCACCAACCCGACTAATGCCCACGTTCATGGCAATCGCGGCAAACAACTCAACCCCAACCAGCGCTAGGAGTGCGTTCCCCCGGTCATCACTGGCCGGGGGTATAAGGATTCCAGATGAGTAGAGATACTTGCTTTGCCACCCAGGGCGAGTTGGCCAAGTTGGCCTACGATGCATTCGGCGTACTCCCCCGCAAGGGCGCCCGGCGTAAGAGCAAGGAAGCCAGCCGCGATGGTATTGATGAGACACAGAAGAAGGCCATTCAAAAGCAGTTGGCGAGGCTTGCCGAGGAAGAAGGCGGGCTGCTGTCGAATTTTGGGCAGGTGATTCAAACGCTCAGCAGCATCCTGACAGCGTATTTGCCCAGCATTCAGATCATGAGTGCCATAGGCGATCCGCTCGATGATCTGCTGGAGGCATACAGTCGCTTGGTTCGCGAAGAGGGCACCTATCTCAGCAAGGCTGAAACCCTCCGGTACTTCATCTCGACGAAGGCAATTCCTTTGCTGGTCGTTTCGCTGAATCAGAGCCTGCTGAAACACCGAATCGCAGATATGGCGCTCGACACACCGGAAGACAAATTCTGGTACCTGCCGACAGTCACTGAAGATGGCAGCCTGGTTTTGCCTTTGGAAAAGGTCATGCGCTGGGTCTATGCGCGCTGTGATCTCTCGCAGACGCAGTTCCACTACCCAGGCAAGAATCCGCGAAGCGATAACCGCACACATCAGCAGAACCTCGACAACGCCATCAAGTGGACGCGGGGCCCGAGGCTTCCGGCGTTGCCTGCTCTGTTTAGAAATTTCGAAGAATCCTTTGCCGCACTGGCTCAAAGCGGGCGAGAGATACCTAAAGAGCTCCGGGTCAGCGTCCTCGTGGCATTGATGGTTGCTCGGGTGTCGAGCTACCTAGCGCGGGAAATTACTGGCGCCCACGATCATCAGTACCTCGCCGATGTCTGCAATCAATTCCGTGATTACGCCCTGTGGATCGCCGATGACGTCAACGATTTCAAGGCCGTATTGGAGGAGCAGATTCGGCAAGAAGAGTCCCGTGAGATTGCCCAGGTTATCTGGTTTGCTGGCTGCGATCGCTACTGGGATTTCTTCTATACGAGGCTGCGGGGCGCTGCCGGCATTTTCCAGCAACTCCAAGAAACTGCTCTTGGCGAAGATGGCATTGAAGAGCTTAAAGGTCAGTACGGCTTTTTTGCCGTGCTCTCCATTCAGGACCTGATTCAGCGGCACTCAGCATTTTCCCCTCCACACGGTTTTGCCGAGCTTCTGTTTAAAGGTTTTGATCTCAAGGGTTCTCCAGCAACCCAGCTGAATCAAATTGATGATTATGCTACTCAGGTGTCGTCTTACGGCCTGGATGAGCAACTGTGCTGGATGGTGCCCTGGTTACGCGGGGTCTACCACTACCGTAAAGAGGAGTTCGAGGCTGCTATGCCGCATTTCCAGGCGGCCTTTGAAAAGGCCAAGTACCGGGCAGGTAAAAACCAGTACAAGCTGGTGAACCAGTACGTCGAGGTCGCGGCAAAAAATGATGATCGCCGGGGCTTCAAGAAGGGCATTGAATGGGCTCAGTACTTGGGCATCCAGGTGCGCTGGCTGCGTGATGAGGAGCCGACCGAAGAGAAGCTGGACTACGTCTACTTCATGCTGCAAAAGGCACGGTACGACCATCAAATGTAGCGATGGTGGGTGCGCTTGTCGCCCCCTTCGTCCTGGGTGTGACGTGCACTCGAAAGCGCCTTTCAGCGACATTGCTGGTGTGCAGTGCGCCAAGGATCAGGGCGTTGCTCATGAGAAATTGTCGATGACTGGTGGTCGTCAGTTTTTAGATCCTGCAAGGCGCATCCGCCGGCGCAGGTCGGCGTACGCTCTAAATGTTTACATGCTAAAAGTTTACGTATCGCCTCCGAGGTTAATGATGCCTAAGGTTGGGTCATCGCAACCCGAGGAGATCCGCCATGATCATGCTGAGTTCGCTGACTGACCATTGTGCTGATAGCTGCTTTGACCCTGATATTGGGTTTGGCTAGCGTTGCCTATGGTGGTCAGCCGGACTGATATTCCGCCATGCCATTACGCTGGGCCTTTTCTAAAACGACGTAATCATGCATCTGTCTTTACTGTGTTTATACCCAAGCGCTGGCTTACAAGGTGGCATTCTTTTTCGCCATCTACTCGTCTCGTTTGTCGGCTGCGCCGCTTTTGAAAACTGTATGGGGCACCTATGAGTGTTGATATGTATCGTCGTCAAGTTGCCAGCGTTCGTGACGCTCTAGCAAAGCTATCGAGCCTGAAGGCCAAGGAGTCGCAGAAGGCGGCTGATGCGGGGAAAAAATCTCTTGCTGCTGGATCTGCCGCCAGCAAAACCAAACAGTTATCTACAGCTACCTCCAAGCTTAAAGAAGCCACCCGATATGCAGATTTGCAGGCGAAGCATTTGGTTGAAGTTGCCAAGCTGGAGAAGAAAATTGCCGCAGAGCAGAAAAAACTGGCAACAGCTGAGCTGCGTGTGGAGAGCGAAGAAGCGAAGGTGCTGAAGAAAAGAAATATGGAGCAGCAAAAAATGCAGGAGGCGCAAAAACGGCAATTCCGAGAGGTAGAGTCCAGCCTGAAAACGCATGATTCTCTGCACAGGGAAACTGCTGCCCGCATTGATAAGTTGGCTGCGCTGCCCGAGGAAATTAAGGTTGCCTTCTTTGCGACTGATCCAGCGACAGCCTCTGACCGCAGGCTATTGCTGGATGAAGAAGTACGTGAGATTCACCAGAAAATTCGACTTTCGGATCATCGTGACGCGGTTAAGCTTGAGTCGAGATGGGCGCTGCGTCCTGCAGAAATTCTGCAATACATGAACGAGCTTAAGCCCACGATTGTGCATTTTAGTGGGCATGGCAGCGATCAGGATGAGCTCGTTCTTCAAGACCGAAACGGCGACGCTAAGCTGGTTTCGATGGCGAGCATTGTCGCCACCTTTGAACTTTACGACTCGGTTCGGTTGGTTTTCTTTAATACGTGTCACTCGTTCAACCAGGCGGCCGCATGTACGCAATATGTGGATGCAGCAATTGGCATGAATCAGTCAATTGGCGACGAAGCTGCCCGCGTATTTTCAGCGCAGTTTTATTCGGCTATTGGCTTTGGCTGCTCAATTCCGGCTGCTTTCAAGCAAGCTAAGACAGCGTTGATGCTTGAGGGCATTTCAGAGGACTCCACTCCAGAGCTGTACCTGCGTGATGGTGTCGATGAAAGCGACCTCATATTGGTTAAGCCTAGGACTCAGTGATAAAGCCATCCCTGCAGCTCATCCAAGTTCACCACCACAATCTGCTGCGCCGTGGCCTTGGTATGCACCTTGGTCGTATCGATCTGATAGCGCTGCAGGACGTACTGCACCAGCGCGCCTCGGGTCTCGATCACCAGGCGACCATCCTGCATGGTGTAGTCGGTTTCGATGATGGTTTTTTGCTCGGGTTTCAAGCGTGAGTCAGGTTCGATAATGACCTGTACCTTAGTGCTCCAGCCAGGATCTAGCTCGCGCGTGTATTCGGTTTCGTCATCCATCAGCTCGGGTACGCCGCGAAAGCGGCTCAGCACAAAGTCCCGGTAATCGCGGTTTTTCTCGCAGTAGGCGCGCAGGTGCCAGCGCATGCCGGTGTAGATCAGCGTGTGCGGTGCGATCAGCCGAGTTTCCACCTGAGGCGTATTGAACGACACATACTCACACTCCAGACGTAGCCCGGCCCTGCATGCCTTCAATAGAGGGCGCAACACTTCAGGGCGCACCGAGCGATCCGGTACTTGCAGCACTTCGGTGTGGGCGTAGGCTAGAGCTAACCCTTCCACATGCGGGGCGCGGTCGTGGCTTTGGCTGACCAGGTGCAGATAAGCGCTGGCGCTGTCGTCGATGAATAACGGTTTGAACTGCTTGCTCGGCACATACCCCTTCAAATGCTTGTCATATTCGAGGTTCTGCGGCGCGTGGTCATTGATATAGGTGTTGATGTCTTTCGACGCCTGCTGGCGGCTGATGCCAAAGCTCTGCATCAGATGGCCCGTGGTCAAGCGGCCTTCCCACCATGCTACTGTTTCGATCAGGCGGTAGCGTAGGGCCAAATCCCAGCGGATGGATTCAATCGACTGTTTTCGTTTCATTGGCTCTCCACCTGCTCGAAAACTTTACCTGTACAGGTAAACACTCTAGATGAGTCGCTTAAGCTTACATATCGTGAGCGCTGTGCTCAATGAGAGATCTGCGCGGTTCTCCCTTGGCGCACTTGATCCATAGGTTTTTCATTCGATTGAATCGCTCTCTTCGAGGGAGCCCCGCGAGGGTCCTGATTTGGTGATTCATTTATTGAAATGCCTGAGGGCTAACAATTTTCACAAGGAAGTCGATTTTGTCGTCTGTCATTTATAGCTATCTGGCAAAAGTTCAATCACAGCAGCCCATCAACTTTGATGCGTTGATCGCAAAGCTTGTGGCTGCAGGCGTTGCGCGAGAAGACATCAGTCGCATTTTTTTGGCCAAGAAGCTTAAAAAAAATAGCTATCACGTCGAAGTGCTTCTTACGGCAGCCTTCGATGAGCTTTTGATGAGGTTCAGGCCATCGGATGTTGGAGGCCGAGTCGGAGCTGCTATAGACGGCAATAGCCATCGTGTTGGTGTATCCGAATCGTTACTGATATTTCGCTCTGCTCGGCATCGGCATCCGACTGTGGCGGTAACTGAGGCTGGTGAATGGGTGCTGCCGAGGGTGCTGGGCAGGGTGGGGGTTATTGTTGAGAACCTGGAGAATTTCCTTCGAGTCGATGAAACGCTGCCTTTCATTGCTGGGATTTTGGCTGTTACAGCCAGTGATATTGAGCTGATCTCCGGTTCGGGCAACCAGGTGACTAACAGGCTGAATGCCAACGTACTGAGTCAGTTCGATGAGCTGTATTGCTTGTTCGATGTGGACATGGGAGGCCTACGGATGTTCGCTTCTTTGACAGCCTTACTGCGTGAAAAGCCTCCCGTATTCCTTGTCCCCCCTGACGTGAAAGAGCGTTTGGTTCAGTCCAAGTACGCTTTGACCGATCAGCAGCGGCAGGAGGTCATTAAATATCAAGGGTTGTCATCTGAAACAGATCAATTGATCCAGTTTATGCGTGATAGCAGCAGAGTACTTGAGCAAGAAAACTACTTGGTACCTGTAGTACTTGAGGAGCGCCCATGAGCATCGAATCCATGTTTCACGAAGCCTTCAAAATGAAGCAGATCGTGCTGATTAATAGTGGGGCTTACTGCTATACGAAGGTTCGTATCGACCAACATACGGCCTTGCTCGGCGATAACAACAAGGGCAAGACCTCTATGCTCAATGCGTTGAAGTTCTTCTTGTTGCCCGAAGAAAATCTCCACAATTGTGAGCAAAAGTTCAGCTTTAAGAGCACAAAAGGCCACTACGGCCGAGATGCGACTTTTGGCTTCTATTTCCCCGAGCGAAACTCCTTCATGGTTCTTGAAGCGGAGAATCCGCACGGGGCGTTCTGCATCATTCTTAACATGGGCACCAAGCAATACAGCTATGAGCGTACTGCTGTGCCAGTGCCATATTCGAAAATCGAGCACCTGTTCTGGAATCATGAGTCCAGCCTCAATGGCGGCATGGGGGCACCGATTGAAGGTTTGTCGACTTCACAGATTGAGCCGACCCTGAAAAGGCTAGGCGCTGTGGTGATCAAGGATGTGGCTAATATCAAGGAGCGAATCTACAAGCACCAGCCGACACGCCCAGATGCAGGTCGCTTCTGTCTGCTACCGCTCAAGAGCGGTGGCAGCCAAGCTCGTGAGATTGATGCCTGGAAGCGCCTGATTCACCTGGCTTTCGACATTGCAGCCAAAGATAAACGTACTCTGCCGGACACCATCGCTACGATCATTGAGGGCAGAAAAGATCGTACTGAGGCCGAACTGAACGTCAGCCTCATCGAAATTCTATCGCGCTACGAAACCCTCAGCTTGGTAAAGAACCGACTCCAGGTGATTCGCAACGGACAGCCGTATTGGGAGCGTTTCACCCAGAACTTCACCGATCTCCACGCCCAAAGTTCGGATCTGATGAACTTGTTGTGTGACGTTGAGCAGAGCATCAACGAGCAGGGCTCTGCCTACCTAGACGCGCGCATGCAGTGCTTTGCAAGCTACAGTGCGGTCAAAGAAAGTGCTGACAACCAGCGTGAGCAGGCGGTTAGTAAAAACACCCAGCTCAAGGAGCTGAAAGGCGCAATCGGCGAGATCAAGAAGAGCTACGACCGGATCAAAAAAGACTCCATCGACCTCTCAACGGCGATGCATGGCTACGCTTCTATGACACCGGAAGAGATTGCTGCCGCACTGGCGGGGCAGGTCGAGGAGGATCGAGCCGACATAAACGCCCTCAAGGACGATGGCGAGTTTCGTCGTGAGTTCGAGCAGCTAACACGCGAAATCAATAACGGCAGCCAGAAGGTCAAAGACCTTGAAATCCTCATCGAAGGGGCGAAGCCGTCACTTCTGGATCTGGATCAGATCCCCACCCGCACAGCTGACATCCTCTACTCGCTGAACCAGGAGGTCTTCACCGGCGAGTGTCCGCCATTGCTCGAGGGTAACATCGAGACGATCAGCCGTTTCACCGCGCTGTTTAATGAGCAGGATGGTTCGCTCACGTTCCTGAGTAGTCCAACTCCAGTCCCGGTCAAACATTACGATGCCGGAAAGCTGCTACAGAGCCGTAAGGAAGAATTAGCGTCTGTTCAGAAACGCCTTATTCAGCAAAAGCGCCGCGCCAGTGATCTTGCCAATAAGACGAAGATGTCAGTTGAGCAGATCGAAAGCACCATTGCGGCTAAACAGGCTCAGATCGAGAAGGATGAACGCAACATTGCCCTGTTGAAACGTCATGAATTCATTGAGCAGGAGTTCGTGCGATTAGAGCGGGAACATGGCGAGGCTACCGAGCGGTTCGAACTTCTTGAGGCCCGCTGCCTTGAGCTCAACCTGCAACTCGACGAAGCCAACCGTCTGGTTGACCAGGCCAGAACAGCATTGGAAGCCGCTAAGGAACGTGAACAATCCATGCTCCGCTGGAGCAGGACGGTCAACGACATTCTGCATTCGCGTCTGGAGTATTTGAAAACCGGCTACCAACGTGCAGAGCGTCAGGAGGTCGTGGTTACTCAGGAGTTGATGGATGCCATCGAAACCCGCAGTCAAGCTATCAGCCGTAGCTTCAACCAGATTAAGTCGCTGGTGTCCGATCTGTTAGTTGCGGTTGCTCTAGACGACGATGCCGAGCATGCCCACCGCAGTGCAGTAAGCCTGGAAACGCTTAGCAATTTGCATGAGAAGTACAGGGTTCTCTATGGTCGTCTCGATATGGAAGAGAACAACCATTTCAACCAAGTGGTTCAGCATAACGATGACACCATGATCCAGATTCAGTCGATCAGGCACGCACGCACCCTGATTAGTACTTTTATCAAAGAGATCGAGAATCACCTGTCGTCAATCAAGGTCTCTAACCTAACGGCTGTGGCAATCGACTGCCAGCTACATCCCCAATTCGACGAGCTGCTTAAGACCGTAGACTCTGTGAATCTGACCGGAGGCGAGCTACCACCACAAGTCCTCTACGACCGCCTTGGTAAATTCTGTACTCAGTTCGTCGAGTCTGATCAGCGTCGGGATGCAACCCTGAATATGGCTCGCCTGATCGTCAGCGTCGATTACCGTGTGAAGCTGCAAGGCAGCGATGAGTTCACTGTCGAAGCCCAATCAACCGGCACCTCAGTGATGATTAACTGCCGTCTGCTGGCCTTCCTGCTTAAAGAGTTGCTGCAAGCCGACACCAAGGTCAGCTTGCCACTGTTTATCGATGAGCTGTCCAACCTCGACGACAAGAATCTGCGTTCGGCCCGCGACATTGCTGACGCGGATGGCTTCTGTGTGTTCGGGGCTACGCCTGGCCTAACCTCCGGGATCAGCAAAGTGTTGGGCAACTACATGAATCTCGACTACTTCAACGCAACTGACCAGTCCTACAGCCCGAACCGGACGATTCTCTATACCGGGGTCAGTGAGTCCTTGATCGCCCTGGTGCCGTGAGGCAGTTGAGCCGGCTCTTGCTGCCGAAGTAGAGGCGTAGAGGATCTGATGGTCGTCAAAACGGACGTTGCGCTGATCAACATGATCCAGAACAAGGGGGTTTTCCTTGATCTGATTGATCACATGGACAAAGTCGGTGAGGGAGAGGAAGTTCGCATTGTCATGTACCAGCAGAAGTTACGCGCCCTGTTGGATTCTGTAGCACCGCTGCCGAGCACGCGGGTTGTGCGCGAGGTGCCGGCCGAACGGCGCAAACTGGAAAGCGCTCTTTGCATCGAAAACCTTGAGCGTGTCGGTCTGGTGATTCAGGTAGACAGCGCCCGTGGAGTGATGGTTTTTGCCCCGTTCGTGATCGAGATGTTTCGACACTTCGATGGCACACGTCTGCGGCATTTGAACAGAGCCGATTATGAGTTGATCCGGGCCTCGTTCAACCGGCTCTACGAGGTTTTCATCACTCTGCCATCTCTGAGCCGCGAAGACATTGGGTTTCAGGAGCAGATAAGTGTGCTGCGTAAGGAAATACGCGCTGCAACCGCCAAGATGAAGGAGTGCGTGGATGCGCTACAGGGCAGGCTCCAGCGACTCGGTGAGATCGTCGATCAGATGCGTTATGACGTCATCGATGAGGTAGCTAAGGCTCAGGAAGCCCTAGGCGAGATCAATAGCATTTACCTGCGCAACATCCTGCCAGCCTTGCAGTTCCTGGGCGAACACACTGACCTAAAGGGGACTAAACCTGCCCTTACGGCCCTGACCTGCATCGGTGATCAACTGGCTCACTATGGGCACGATAAGCTGGCCAGCTCAGTCTATTACTCCGTCGAGTCGATTCGCTCATACAGGCATGACATTTCGATCATTAGCGGTTCGTTAATGCGCTATGTCCAGCAGAGTGAGGCGCACCGTCGGGCCTATGACAAGATTGAGCAGGCTTGGAATCGTCTCTATGGGGGCGTGCGTGAGCTGCATGATGGGAGCTTGAAAGACAATATTCTGCCCAGCACACACCCAGTATTCGCCCGTCTGAACACCTACTCCGGGCTGAAAATGCGAGTGTTCGAAGCAAAAGTTGAGTGGTCAGACGCTAACCAGCGCCTGACTCTGGCAGAGCATCTGCGCACAACACTGCCCAACATCAAGATCAGCAGCGGAAAGATCCACCAGCTCAGCGGGCAGACCAACGAGTCGGGCGAGCTCAAGCGTCGGCGTGATGCTCGCTTGTTGGCAATCGGTAATCTGGTCGAAGAATGGGAGCCACGGCTCACTGATGACGCCCACGTCGCCATGCATGAACACTTGAAAGACCGTCTAAAAGGGTACGAGTTGACCGATCTCCTAATGTCGGTGGGCTGGCTGCGCAAGCGAGAAGGAATTTACCTCATCCCGCACTACCAAATCGGCAACCTCGCAACTGACAGCGAGAGCCTGAGGTACTACAAGCTGCAAGTGGAGACTGAACATGCTTGACCACGAAACTTCGCTGCCGGTTGCGCATGCAAAAGTGATGAATCGAAAGCTGTCGGTAGAGCTCTATGGGCAGCTCATGTACGGGAAGATGATCAACCGTACCGCCTCAGTTGACGGGGTTTTGAAGTCAAATCCGTACTTCGAGGAAGTGCTAAATAATTTCGATCATTACCGCAATCTCTACGACCTGATTGGGTATGAGCTGGTCATGCGTGATGGCTTCGCCTTCATCCGCACCAGCGATGGTACTGATGCCAAGGATGACCTGGCGCGCAACATCCAAGGCCTGCTACTCGTGCTGTTTCGGGGAACATTGGAGCTGGGCTTCACAATGGACGTGCTACTGAAAGATGCGGCAGGTCTGTCGAATATCCATATCGAAGAAATCGGTAAGGGGGAGGATAAGGCAGAGGTGCTGATGGCGTGTGGGATGAAAAGCGGTGTGCTGATGGAGCACATCAAGAAGCTTGAAACACGTGCCATTGCATACCGAAATGGGAAGGGGAATTTAGTGCTATCGGAATCCGGTGCTGCTTTTTTCAATGATCTCCTTGGTGAAGGCGACCTCGACGTTTAGGTGGGAGCTAGTCAGCCCGAAAACCATCATCAAATGATTGCCACCCTGTATGTAAAATGCACTGAGATGGACTGCGGCATGAGCGGTGGGACATTGCGTTTACGCCTGCGCGGTGCCACTGCTGGCTATGTGCTCGCAAATGGAGTGTCGACTGCTCGCCTGATCATCGGCTGCGTGATCCGGGATACTGCCGTTGGCTGAAAGACCCGCTGCTGCTCTACGGAGTGGAAACGGCGGTGTTGGCTCCGGGTTACCGAACAGGGTGAGCAAGTAATTCCACGCAGACATTGATTAATCACCCTTGGCTCCGTTGCCTCTGATGGTCGGGGTAAGGTCGTTAGGTTCTCTTAGCCTGCCATTGCAGGAAGGCCTCAAAAAAAAGGATTTGTTTTCTCAATGATCTACAGCCCTTACCAAGCCAAGTATTTTGCTCATTTCTTAACGCGTGAAGGCATCGGTGCCGACGAGTCTCTGACCCAGTCCTTGTCCTCAGCTCGTGTGGATCTGAACCCACACCAGGTTGATGCGGCTATGTTTGCCTTGCGTTCGCCCTTATCCAAAGGCGTGCTGCTGGCAGATGAGGTAGGGCTTGGCAAAACCATCGAGGCGGCGTTGGTGCTCAGCCAGCGTTGGTGGGAGCAGCGCCGAAACCTTCTCTTGATTGTGCCGGCCTCTCTTCGCAAGCAATGGGCCACGGAGCTGCGTGAAAAATTCTCGCTGCCCTCGGTCATCCTGGATGCCAAGCGCCTTAAAGACTTGGCGGCCAGCGGGCAACCAGATCCCATTGGACGCAAGGAAGGCATCATCATCGTCTCTTACGAATATGCCGCTCGTATTGCCCATCAGCTGCAAAAGGTTGCGTGGGATCTGGTCGTGTTTGATGAGGCGCACAAGCTGCGTAACGTGTTTAAGGCCGCTAACAACTCCCGAGCAGCCGTCTTGCGTGATGCCTTGCAGAGTCGTCAGAAGCTTTTGCTGACGGCAACGCCGTTGCAGAACAACCTGATGGAGCTGTACGGCCTCGTCACCATCATTGATGAGGCTTACTTTGGTTCGGAGCAGGCCTTCAGGGCCGAGTTCGGCGGTAAGGGTAACCTTGCTGCTATGACCTTACTGCAGCATCGTTTGGAGCCCATCTGCAAACGCACCTTGCGGCGTCAGGTCCAAAAGGCTGGATTGATCAACTACACCAACCGCTTGCCGAAAACCTTTGACTTTACTCCCAGCAAACTTGAGCTGGATCTGTACGAGTCAGTGTCGGCGTACCTGCAAAACCCCGGCACCATCGCCCTGGGTAAAAATGGCCGTCACCTGGTTACCTTGTCCTTACGCAAGATTCTGGGTTCATCCACATTTGCCATTGCCAAAACCTTGGACAAGATGGTCAACCGCCTGCAAGCCAAGCTAGTGGTTGATGACGACACCCTAGATGATCTCGATGGCTTTGCTGAAGACGCTGAGGATTGGCGCGATGCTGGTCCTATCGCCGCAACCGAAGCGGATGCTGTCGAAGACCATTCGGATGATGATCTTGATGAGATTGATCCGAAAAAGCTTCAGGCCGAGATCGTCGAACTGACGCATTACCGGGATATCGCCACCTCAATTAACGATAACGCCAAAGGGCGAGCGCTCTTGGAGTGCTTGCCCATCGTTATGGCTGAGATGGAAACCAAAGGCGGTCAGCGCAAGGCCGTGGTATTTACCGAGTCCGTGCGTACCCAGGCTTATTTGCGTGATCTTTTGGAGCAAAACGGCTTTGCTGGTCAAACGGTAGTACTCAACGGCTCAAACACTGATAAAGACAGCGCAGCCCTCTACAAAGCCTGGCTTACCAAAAATAAAGGCACTGAGGTTGTCTCCGGCTCTAAAACTGCCGATATGAAAGCGGCCATTGTCGATGCTTTCAAACATGACCGCTCCATCCTCATTTCCACGGAGTCCGGTGCCGAAGGTATCAACCTGCAGTTCTGCTCGCTGCTAATCAACTATGACCTGCCCTGGAATCCCCAGCGGGTTGAACAGCGCATTGGCCGTTGCCATCGCTATGGGCAAAAGATCGACGTTACGGTTATCAACTTCCTTAATCGCAAGAACCAGGCAGAGGAGCGCATTCACCAGCTCTTAGAGCAGAAGTTCAAGCTTTTCGAGGGTGTGTTTGGCTCATCTGATGAAGTGTTGGGTGCCATTGAGTCTGGTGTGGATATCGAACGGCGCATTCTGGAGATCGTCCAGACCTGCCGTTCGAACGACGAAATTAATGAGGCCTTCGATAGACTGCAGGAAGAGTTCAGTGTCGAGATTGATGCGGCCAAACAGGCTGCACGCAACCAAATTTTGGCTGAGATGGACGAAAAGGTGATTGAACGGCTGATGAGCCGTAAGGAAGGCGTTCATGCCGCCCTCGGCGACTTCCGTAGGGCTCTGCTGACCCTTGCCCGCGCCGAACTGCCCGAGGCCCGTTTTCACGCGGATCATGCCGAACGCTTTGATTATCAAGACAGCACCTGGTCTACCGAATGGCCTGAGGCAGAAGATAACGGCTGGCGCTTCTTCCGCTTGGGCGATGGAGGATTGGCCGACCAACTGGTGGCGCAGGCTAAAGCGCGATCAACTCCCGTCGCCGCGCTTGAGTTTGACTACAACGCTTATGCGGGCAACCTGGCGGATGTGGCCAGCTTGCGTGGGCAATCAGGCTGGCTGCGCCTCTCGCGACTCACATTACAAACCCCCGCTCGTACCTGGGATGAGCTGATCTGCGCAGCCTTCAACGATGACGGCAGCATGCTTGATCCGAGTACCGCCGAACGCTTGCTACACATTCCTGCCCGAGAGCTTGGCGCACCGATTGGGCAGTCCCCTGAGGCTGAATTGGCGGGTGTTACTGAGGCGCGGCAAACAGCCCTTGTCGGCCATGCCCAAGAGCGGTTGGGTGAGTTTCTTAATGAAGAAGAAGATCGTCTGGATGCGTGGCGTAATGACGCCCGTGTGGCCTATGACCAGCAAATTAAAGAGCTTACTAAGCAGGCCAATGAAAAGAATAAGCTCGCCCGTGCAACAACTAATCTGGCCGCCAAGCTGGAGCTACAGCACGAGGCGAAAGCCCTAAAGCGCAAGGTGGATGACCTGCAACATCAACTCTATACACGCCTGCGTGAAATCGATAATGAGCGTGAAGCTATGCTCGACGTCACTGCCGAACAACTTAACCTAACGCCACAGGTGGACCACCTGTTTACGATTCGATGGAGCCTGATCTAATGGCCGGCAAAACCAAACTTGAACTGACCTGGATTGGCAAAGACGATCGCCCGCGCTTAGAGCCGCGCATCCTGATTGAAGAACCGGAGTTTTCCTATCACGCCGAAACACGGCGTGAGGGGGATCATTTCGACAATATGCTGATCCATGGGGACAATCTACTTGCACTAAAGGCGCTGGAGACTGAGTCAGGTGTTCGAGGTGAAGTTAAGTGTATTTACATAGATCCCCCTTACAACACCGGGAATGCATTCGAGCATTACGACGATGGCCTTGAGCACTCTCTCTGGCTGTCCCTCATGCGAGAGAGGATTGTCTGTCTGCACAATCTATTAGCGAATGACGGTTTCTTATGCGTACACATTGACGACAGTGAGGGGCATTACCTGAAGGTGATGCTCGACGAGATTTTCGGACGAAGCAATTATCTCACCACGATTTATGTGCAGGTTCGCTACGCACAAAAAACCCTCAAGCAGGACATGGATTTTCACAAGCAAATAGAGATGATTCATGTCTATCGTAAAGCATATGGTGCAAAACCCTTTCTTCAACGGGCAGCCACAAGCGATGAAAAATTTTGCTTTTACATTGATGAAATAGGCCCCGGAAAACAAACAGCCCTCGGTGGAAAGAGCGTCACTATTTTTACACCAGAAGAATACCGAATTAGGTCGGGGGAGCCCTCGGAGGACGGTTTAAAGGAAATCTGGGCTACTGGAAGCATATTGGACGGAAACTCTTCAGGTAGATTCTTTCGAGACTATCTAGCCGGTCGTGCATCAGAAGACGGTCTTGGTGCGCTGTATAAAGTAGAGGGTATCGGAGATGACAAGTTCTCTCATCGCTATTTCTCTGGCCCAAAGCGCGCTAGTGCCACTAAAGGTAAGTATTACCAAGGCATTCCGTTATCAAAAATAAATCAGAAAGACAGCACGATGCCGATCGAAAACTTCTATGACTTAGCTGGGGCATTCGGGAACTGTCGCCATGAAGGAGGGGTTGAATTTCGAAGCGGTAAAAAGCCTGAGGCGTTATTACGCATCATACTGGAGCGGTTTTCACAGCCTGGGGATCTGATTATTGACTCCTTTGCAGGCTCTGGCACAACAGGCGCTGTTGCCCAAAAAATGGGGCGCCGCTGGATTATGGTTGAGCTGGGTAACCACGCTAAAACCCATATCGTGCCGCGCATGCAAAAGGTCATCGATGGCAGCGATAAAAGCGGCGTGACCGAGTTTGCGAATTGGAAAGGTGGTGGTGGCTACCGCTTCTTCAAACTTGCACCTTCGCTTTTGCAAAAAGATAAATGGGGCAATTTGGTCATCAACAAGGATTATCAGCCGGAGATGCTGGCGGAGGCCATCTGCAAGCATTTCAATTACACCTACGCGCCATCCACCGAACTCTACTGGATGCACGGCAAGGCCACTGAAAACGCCTTTATCTACGTGACCACAAACAGCTTAACCTTTGATCAACTCAAGGTCCTTTCTGATGAGGTGGGGGAAGAGCGCAGTCTGCTGGTTTGCTGCATGGCCTATGAGGCCGCAGGCGATAACCTGATGAACCTAACCCTCAAGAAAATCCCCCGTGTGGTTCTGGATCGTTGCGAGTGGGGTAGAGACGATTACTCCCTAAAAATCGCCGCCTTGCCTCTGCAAGACGAAGAGCCCGAAGACGAAGACACCACGCTGAAGCAACCAAAAAAAATTAAAGCATCGGTAGCGCAGAGCAGCCTATTCGATGGTTCTGAGGAAAACTGAGATGACTGAGCCAAACAAGGATCGTGTAGTTGCCGAAATTAGTCAGCGCCTCTCGTTACGCAAGCCTCAGGCAGAGGCGCTGCGGCGTCTCGACACCATCGTAGGGCTGATTGATCCGAAAAAGGGCACTGATGTTGATGTTGCTCGGGAGCAAGTGCGTAAGGCATTCGGCAAGTTTGCCGATGCGGACTTTGAAGCCTTTGAGCGCGACTTCCCATCGGTTTGCTTCTCCGTAGCCACCGGCGTCGGCAAGACTCGCTTAATGGGTGCGTTCATCAGCTATCTGCACATGATCGGAAAAAGCCGAAACTTCTTCATTCTGGCGCCGAACCTGACGATTTATGAGAAGTTGCTGTTCGATTTTGATCCGCGCAGCCCTAAATATGTGTTCCAGGGGATACAGGCTTTCGCTCATAACGCGCCTTTGATTGTTAACGCTGAAAACTATGAAGAAGGCCGTGGTGTGCGCGGCGCGGATCTATTTGGCCGCGAAAGTGTGATCATCAATATCTTCAACATTTCGAAGATCAATTCCGAGGTACGAGGTGGGGCCGCCCCTCGTATCAAACGCCTGCAGGAGTACATTGGCGACAGCTATTTCTCGTACCTGTCTGAGCTTGATGACCTGGTACTGCTCATGGATGAAGCGCACCGTTATCGCGGTAGTGCAGGATTCAAAGCCATTGCCGAGTTGCAGCCGATTATGGGTCTTGAGGTGACGGCGACGCCGAAAACCACTGGCAGCAAGCCCCAAGCGTTCAAAAATGTGGTGTACCGCTACGAGCTGCCGGATGCGATGGAAGATGGCTACGTCAAAGAGCCTGCTATCGGCACCCGGGCGAACTTTAATCCCAAATCGGTGGATGCAGAAACGCTTGAGCACATCATGCTCGAGGACGGGATTAACTACCATGAGCACGTCAAGGTTGCCCTCGAAATCTACGCTAAAAACCACGACAAACCGATTGTGCGGCCCTTTATGCTGGTGGTTACCAAAGACACCGCCCATGCCTCTGAGGTCAGGCAGTTCGTCGAGTCCGATGACTTTTTTGCGGGCCGCTACCGGGGCCGGGTGATTGAAATTCACTCAAAGACTTCGGGCGAAGAGACCGACGAGAATGCCCAGCGCCTGCTTAATATCGAGAAAAGCGGCGATACGGACATCGTCATCCACGTCAACAAATTGAAGGAAGGTTGGGACGTCACCAACCTCTTCACCATCGTGCCGTTGCGGGCTTCAGCTTCAGACATTCTGACCGAGCAGACCTTGGGGCGTGGTTTGCGTCTGCCTTACGGCAAGCGTACTGGCGTGGCGGAGGTCGATCAGTTGACGGTGATCTCTCACGACCGCTTCGACGCACTCATTGAGTTGGCCAAAACCGAAAACGGTGTCACCAAGAAACTGAAGCAGGTGTTTATCGGTGACGGCGGTGATGTGCCCTCAATCAAGCCGCAGATGGTGACAGCACAAAATACTCTGCAGCATTTGGTTCAGAGTTTGGCTAAACCATCTTCAGAGCCGAGTCCGCAGCATAAGTATGAGGGCGGCGCACCTAGCGTCCCATTGCAGGCCAAGGAGGCCCGAGCGAGCTTTACGTTGGACAATGCGCAAGAGGTAGAGCTGGCCGAGGCGGCGATACAAGTTGTCGTGCAGCAAGCGGCCAAAAAGGTGGGCGGCCTGACGGACCTGAAAAAGCCAGAAGTGCAAGATTTTGTCTTAAAGGCAGTACAGGCCGTTCAAGCGCCGCAGCAAGCACTATTCCCTGTTTCTACTGAAAAGGCGCAGGAAATTGTTAAGGCCATCTGCGAGCAGTTCGTCGAGAAAATTATTCCGATACCCGCGCTGACCATTACGCCTACCGAGGACGTGTCCTTTGGCTTCAAGTCCTTCACGCTGGACCTAAAGCACTGGAATTATCAGCCCCTGGCGCAGGAGCTGTTGATTCAGGTTTTACGAACGGAGAAACAGCAGAGCATCATCGGCGATGCCAATGCGGAGCAGCAGGTAAGGCCTGAGGACTTCATCGTCTCAAAGCTGATCGACCTTTCTGAGATCGATTACGAAGCCCATGCTGAAGTGTTGTATGACCTGGCGGGGCAGGTTGTGAAGCATTTTGCCGCGAAATATGAAAAGCCCGAAGAACTGCGCAGTGTTTTGCAGGGGCACTCCAAGCAGATGGCGGCCGCCATTTTTGTCGAGATGAAGAAAAACATGTGGCGTGGGCAGACAAAATATCGGGTAACGGTTGATGCTGCCTTCCAAGATTTGCGCCCGCAAAATTTTGAGGATGTGGGTACTAAGTACGCTTCTGACTTCCGTAAGGCGCCTGAGAAGCTGAATGAAATAAAAAAATATATATTCAGCGGGTTCAAAAAATCTTGCTATCACTTAGCGAAGTTTGACTCGGACTCAGAGCGGCTGATGAGTGAGCTGCTTGAAAGAGACGCGAGCGTTAAGCTGTGGATGAAACCAGGGCCCAATCAATTCAAGCTGTACAGCTCGGACGGCCTTCCTTATCAGCCGGACTTTGTTGCCGAAAGCAATGATCGTCTTTTGATCATTGAGACAAAACGTGCCGATCAGATGAAGGAGGCATCGGTGCTGCAAAAAGCAGAGCTCGCTGCGCTGTGGGCGCACATTGCCACTGTCTGCCACAGTCAGAAGGTTGGGGGGAAGCCTTGGACCTATCTGCTGGTGCCGCATACGGCGGTCGCGAAAAACACTACCTTGTCAGGGCTGATAGCGAGCTATACCTGTCAGGCTGATACTGAGCTTTTGACGCGTTACGAGCTGTCCAATGAGCTGGATTTATCCCCGCAAACATAATCAAACAAGGCAAAAAAGGGTAGCTGCGGCTACCCTTTTTGCTGCTCATACATGATCCGGAATGCGTATTTTGCGGTAAATCCAGCAGGCCAAAACCACGATCAGAATCAGTGGCGGAAAGCGCACCATCAGAATCACCAGCAGCAGTATCGCCAGGCAGCCAGCGAAGATGCCGGCAAACATGAATACCGCAACGAAGGTGCGTAGCACCGGCTTCATACCGCCTCCTTACAGGTAACCCTGTTCCGCTAGCGACACACAGTCTTCGTGCCCCACGATGATGTGATCCAACGTCCGCACTCCGACCAGATTCAACGCCTCCTTTAGTTTGTCGGTCAGCGTGCGGTCCGCCTGGCTGGGTTCGGGATCGCCGGAGGGGTGGTTGTGCACCAGGATCACGGCTGCAGCGTTGTGTTTCAGGGCGACTTTAACGATCTCCCGGGGGTAGACGCTTGCTCCGTCCAAGGTGCCCCGGAACAGCTCGTGAAAGGCAATGACCCGGTGCTTACAATCCAGCATCAGCAGGGCAAAGACCTCGTGTTCGTAGCCTTCGAGTAGCGCCTGCAGATGACAGAATACGTCCCGTGGTGCCGTCAGTTGCTGTCCCCGGCGCAGGCGTTGGCTGGCCAGCTGTTTGGCCATCAGCAGGATATCGGCTTCGGTGACCGGTGATTCGACCAGGTAGGTGCCAGCGGTCTCGCCGGCCTTGATTTTGTGCAGTCTCATACTCAGCTCCTTTGGCCTGGGACCAGGCTCAGGCGTTCAGGGATTGATGTTGTGCTTCCAACTTTTCAGCCAGGCTGGGTTTTCCCGATGGCTGCGGGGCAGATTTAGCGAACGGTTGATCAGCGCGGCTTTCAGCGGGGAAGAACTCCTCGACGATGGCGCCAGCGTCTTCGTCGCAATCCTCGAACGCACCGTTTCTGAAGCCGCATCGAGCCGCCTCATCCAGAGCGGTCTGATCGAACCCTGCCGCTTGTCGCTGTTCATCGAGCTCGCTGGCCAAGCGCAGCGCCTCGGTCATGTCCATGCCGCTACGCACCGTCAGATCGGTGTAGAAGATCGGGGTGCCGTGGCTCTGCCGGGTCGACTTGCCGCGCAGGCGCAGCTCCAGTGGCAGGCAGGCCAGGCGATTGCCGGAAATGGCTTTAAAGTAGTGAAGGCGAGCGGCCAGGGTGCGGATGCTGTTGAAGCCGGTGGTGCGAAACACGAAGCTGCCCAGCAGATCCTCATCGCCGATCACCACGTTCAGTCCGCCATAAGGCTTGCAGGCTCCGCCATGGGCCAGCGAGCAGGCATCCGGCGAAGGGCAGGGCAGCGACTGCATACCGTCCTGAGTGACTCGTTTGCAGGTCTCGCCGTTGCCCACGCAGATAGGGCGTCCGGACTGTCGGTCGAACGACGTGTAGTCAGCACGGAAATTCAGCTCCGGCTCGTTGAACATCAGCCGCACCGGGATGTTGCGTAGCTTGTCGTCCTTGCTTTGGCGGAGCTCATCGTTGAGAGGATGCACAAGCCATCCATCGCGGCTCTGTACCTGGGAGGTGATGGTGAATTGATCATCTTTTTCGGGCATGCGCTTGCCGTTCTTCTCGATGACCTTGCCAATCGAAATCCGGCCTAGTAACGGCGGGGTGATAGCCAGACCTTTAAGCATGGCGGTTCTCCTGAAAACGAAAAAAGGCCAGCCAGGCAGCGCTAACTGCATGGGCTGGCCATGGGGAGGGAAGCGATGGGAGTAATCAGCCGATTAGGAAGCGCCGGGCACCGGGCTTGATGAGTGAATACTTGTCGCGCAGATGAGGCCTGTCCCTGAGCAGTCGGGCTACATCGAAGCCGATGCTGTCCTTGGCCTTTCTCCAGCTGACGTAGCCGTTAGCGAACTCTGCCCGCGTGGCCTCGCCCATCGCTTGCTGAAGCATCTGTTTGAGCTTTGCCTCGCGCGCATGCTTTTCATCAATGGAATGACGAAGGGCTTTGAGTTCGACGAACGCTGCTGAAAGCCCAGCATGGTCCCTGAAATCCACCGTCTGACCGTCGTCTTCTGGGTACAGGCAGCGCAGCGCAGTTTCAGCGGACGCTGTTCCATCGGCGGGCGGTGGCGTGTCCGTCTCGACGTACGTCCAGAACGCGCGTTCAAGCTCTATAAGGCGAGCAATCATTTTCTCATCGCGTTCGATGCGATGGATCTCTAGATGCTGACCGCCAAGCACAACCGCCACATCTGCCGCCTGCTTGCCAGTCACGGCGAGCTGGTGCATCACCTGCAACTGCACATACTCGGGTACGCCTTCTTTCCAGAGGCGTGCCCCGTTTATGCCGGCTGTCTTGCATTCGAGAATCTGCACATCGTCGGCACCGATTATCTCGCGATCGATGTTGGCCAGCATCCAAGGCTGGCCAGGGTCGGGATGCTGCAGTACGGCGTTGATGCGACGAACCTTATTGCCGGTGCGCTTGCTGTAATGCCAGGCCACAATGGGTTCGAGCACGTTGCCCCAGTACATCGCGCTTTCTTCGTCGTCGGGATCGGTTTTCGGCAGTCCAGTATCACGTCCTGTCTTCTCGAGCCACAGTTCCAGCTGCGACTTGTAAGGGTTCAGGCCAACGGCGGCTGCGGCATCCGAGCTACCAATGCCCCGTTTGCGTACTTCCAGCCACTCCTCGCGGGGCAGCTCCTTGGTACTAATCAGGCGAAGGGCTGAGCGGGGTTTGCTGGTGTTGCGGTTCAATGAGGTTGTTGACATGGCGTCACCTTGCAGGCGTAAAAAAGCCCGATCAGCGCTACGCTGACCGGGCGATACGATTGATGGAGAGAGGCTTAGGCGGCGAGCTGGAGTGCTGCATCCAGGGCACGTTGTTTGATCTGCGCCCCTTGGCCGAACCAAGCGGAATCCAGTCGATACTCGGTGCTGCGTGCACGACGTTCGTGATCGACATACTCGGTCACGGCATTGAGCAACCCCCAGGCGGTGCCGCGTGCCGACTCAAGCTGGCTACCTCGGCCACGCCCTTCATACAGCTCCTGGACTTTGCGCAGGGCGCGCTCGTTAGGCAGTTGTTCGGGTAGTTGGCCGGTTGGGCTGACTTCGCACATGACATTCATTAAGAAGCCCATTGCTTCATGCCACTGCACTTTGCGCTCAGCCAGATGGCGCATGCGGTACATGAAGTCGTCCCATTGCGAGACGGCGATCCCCAGCTGCTTCTTCACTGCGTTGGAATCGAAGCGAGTGTTTGTGCGGCACCTTGATGGCTCGGCTTGTACCGTTCAGGGCGATGGTCAGGGTGTTATTGCAGACCACGCGAACGCTGGTCGGCGTAGCAGTTGTGGCCAGAGTGCCGTCGCACGACGTGGCCAGCAGCAGGTAGCCGTTAACCTGGTCGTGTCCCTTGATCGCCGTGCTTTGCCCGGTACGTGCCAAGGCCCAGAACTTGCGGCCGCCTTTCAGCACACCTGCTGTTTCCAGCTCGTAGCCGGAAACTTCGGTCAGGTCCCGGTAGAACTCCAGCACTTCGCGCGGCTGCACGGTGTGGTAGCGATTGGAGACGACAGATAGGGGAGCCTTCGTATCGGAGCGGTACAACACTTTCTGCTCGGGGTAAGAATGAATAGCGCCGAGGTGACCAACCGCATCGGATTTGAAATGGACCGGGCTTTCCAGGATCTGCCAGTCCATACCGGCTTCACGTTGCCAGATTTCGATGGGTTGTTTCTGTGGCAGGTTGTTGCCTAGTCCGTGCCACGGGGTAGCGCCGACATAGGCCATTTGTTCGACGAGATGAGCCATGAGAACGATTTCCTTTGGATGCAAGTCGGCATAAAGCGCTGCGCAGAGCGCAGCACCGGCCGGAAGGGATAGAGAGTACGGAGAGGTGGCCGCCGATCAGGCCGGCAGGTTGAATCGATGCCCGCAGAGCAGGCAGAGGTTGTTAGCCAAGACGTGGCGGTCGAGTTTGTGACCAAGCTGAGCACCGAGCGCACAACCGCTAACGCCGCCCATCAATCCGCCGATTATGGCTCCAGAAATTGAACCGATGGTGATGCCAACAGGGCCGGCAATCGCACCAATAGCCGCACCAGCCTGACCGCCTGCTAGCGCTGCGCTGACACCACGAGCAGCACCGCCCACCGTGCCTACCGCAGCGGTGATCTTCATAGCATGGTGGAAGGAAGCGATTTTTTGTGAGAGGCAGCTGGGGCACTGCAATGACATGGGATGAACCTTCTAGTGGTGATGTCATTGCAGTAATGTGTGGTCGAGTTTTTTTCGAGTCGAATGGCGGTGCTGAGAGCTACTTAGTCAGGTCGTAACGGGCTGCAGCTGGCAGAGGGCTCTACCCTTAATGGCCTTGTCGCGTGGGGCCGAAAGCGATCGACAGTACAAGCGATTAGCAGCAAGAACGTTGCTGGTTTAAGGTCGTTGACCCGGCAAGGCCATGTGGCGTATTGCAATCAACAACATGTAGGATCGGATTGGCGCTCTAGACTTTTATATAAGTCGCATTCCTACATTTCAGTTGAGAATCGCATCAATGCCAGAAGCAGCCCCAGCTTCGCCCGTATACGAAGGCATCACGCTTCGGTTTCTGGAGCTCTGCCAGTTTCGTCGGCTGGGTAAGGTTCAGTTGGATATCGACAAGAAAACGACCATCCTGGTCGGCGCGAACAACAGTGGAAAGACCTCGGTCCTTGCCGCTCTGCGCCACTTCGTTGCGGACGGATCCCCATTCGGTGCCTTCGACATCAGCCTATCTCAGTGGCCAAAACTGCGAGCTCTTGGCAAATCATGGGAAGCACTGACCGAAGACCCATTAACAATAGTGGGGCCTGAAGAGCTGTGGAAAGAGCAGCTCCAGACACTTCTTGCAGCCATGCCGACGTTAGACCTCTGGTTCGATGCAGAGGCCGGAATGTATCACTATGTCGCGCCATTCCTTTCCAAGTTCAGCTGGAAAGGAGGTGCCGTCGGGGTTCGTCTACGATTGGAGCCAGCCACCAGCGTTGATGAGCTCAAGCAGCTGGCCTGGGCGTATCACTCTGCGCGCTCGCCGGTAAAGGATATGGGGGCAGACTCGTTAGCGTGGCCCATTGACCTTCTGGATTTTTGGCTGCGTGAGCCATCGAAGCTCGGGCAGGTTCGCGCATACAAGCTAGATGCAACTAACAACCCTATTGCGGGTTTCGCGGCGTATGCCACTCAGGCACTCGCTGCAGATGCCTGTCCAATTGAGCGTAAGCACCTGTCGAGATTGATTCGCGTTGACTTTGTCGCTGCTCAGCGTGGGCTCGGAAGCGAAGAGGCTGATTCACGGTCTGCCTCGGGGCCGCATCGGGTTGGCATGTTTTCAAACCAACTTCTCAAATTTGCGCGACAGCATTTGAATGTTGCCAGCACCGGGCATGGTCAACGTGCTGATCTTATAAAGGCCGTGGCTGAGGCGCAGAGAGACTTAGACAAGAAAATTCACGAAGCCATCGCCGATTCGGTTGAGGAAGTGAGGGAACTCGGCTATCCGGGTCTGCATGACCCACAAGAAATTCGCTTCCGCACGCGCATCCAGACGGCTGATTTACTCGACCATGGAACAGCTGTCCAGTACAGCATGCAAAAGGAGTCATTCGAAGAGCTCCTTCCCGAATTTTCCATCGGGCTCGGCTACCAGAATCTTCAGTCTCTCAGCTACCAACTGGTTTCCTTCAAAGCCGCCCGGCTCAAACCTGAAACAGGCTCTCCTGCACCCGTTCACCTAGTGATGATTGAGGAGCCTGAGGCGCATCTCCATGTTCAGGTGCAGCGCATCTTCCCCGGCAAAGCGCACAAGCTCATCAGCCCGACTGACAAAGACGCGTCAGCCCTCAAAAGCCAGCTACTAATTAGTACCCATTCGAGCCATCTTGCTCATGCGGAGAACTTTGACCGGCTTCGATATGTTCGCCGCATCGCGAAGAGCGCAGCTAACCCCATGCCAACAACCGAAGTGGTCAATCTTGGGCAGGTCTTTGGTGATGACAAAAAGACCCGTCAGTTCGCTGAACGCTATTTTCGCGTTCAGCACACAGATTTGCTGTTTGCCAACGCCGCCATTTTCGTTGAAGGCGTTGCAGAGCGCATGTTGGTGCCGCTTTTCATTGAACGCGATTTCAAAACACTAAACAGCCGCTACGTGTCATTTCTGGATATCGGGGGGAGCCATGCCCACCGACTCAAGCCACTCGTTGAGAAGCTCCGGATTCCAACGGTGATTATTACCGACATCGATCCCTCCGAAGAAAAGGAAGGTAAGCCTAAGAAAAATGGTGAGCCGACGAAAAAGCTCGTCGCGGTTGCGAACACGGGGCAAGCTGGACTTTACTGCGGCAACCCGACTCTTCGCAGCTGGCATCCGAAGCTGCAGCAACTCGATGATTTCAAGAGCCCGACTGATGCTCAATTGGTATGGAATGAGACCGCAGATTGCCTAGTGCGTTTCGCCTGGCAGTTGCCTGTCGCCGAAGCTGACGGCGGCTGGCCCAGCAGTTTTGAAGACTCGCTCGTCCTCACGAACGTGCCTTGGTTCAAGGGTCTGATGGATGAGAAGTTCGATGAGAATGGCGTGGAGATTGAAGCCCCGACAGGGGCACTTGGCTCTGTCTCAAAAAGGGCGGCTGAGGCTGAAAGCTTTCCCGAGCTGTTAGGTGCACTTCACACACTCATGCACAGTTCGTTCGATAAAGGGGACTTCGCCGCGAGCATCTTTGAAATGGTTTCGTCGGATGAGCCCGTCGTATGCCCAAAGTACATCGCGGATGCGCTGGCCTGGCTGCAGGCGCAGCTTGAGCCAAATCAGGATTCGATGGTATGAGCGAGATCCCTGACGTTGCCGACAACAACCGAGATGCTGGGGTTGTCGAGGAAGTCTGCGGGTATCTCATGGAGGATCCTCCGCGCAGCTATTTTCTATTTGCCGGCGCTGGCTCTGGTAAAACACGTACGCTCGTAGAAGTGCTACGTCGGATGACAGGAGTCGTGGAGCACGAGAAAGGCCGCCGACTTGCGGGGTACTTGAGGATGTACGGGCGCTCAATACGCGTGGTTACGTATACGAAGAACGCTGTCGCGGTCATTCGCGGGCGCCTCGGCGACAACGATTTGGTATGTGTCTCCACTATCCACGCTTTTTGCTGGGAGCTCATCAGCGGATTCAACGATGATATCCGCACGGCTCTCATCGCACTCAAGGAGGCTCAGCTCGAAAAGGAAACGGCGGAAGCGCTAGCAAAGCCCAGAGGAATCACGGCGGCAAAACAGCGGGACTTGGATGAAATCAAACAGGACATAGAAGGGTTCAGGAGGACGGATGTGTTCATTTACCATCCGGACCGAGAAACGTATGGTCCCGGTGCGCTTGCCCACAAGCATGTTCTCGACGTAACGGCCTGGCTCCTCAAGAACAGGCCCACGCTTCAGACTATCCTCAAAGACCGCCACCCTGTGGTGCTCATCGACGAGTCGCAAGACACAATGAAGGGCATGTTAGATGCCTTGATGGGCCTTGCGGAGCCAAGAGGGAGTGGCCTGACTCTCGGACTGCTCGGCGATCACCGGCAGCGCATCTATACCGACGGACATTCGGATCTTCCAAGTCTGGTTCCTCCGAGCTGGGCGACGCCGGAACTGCAGATGAACCATCGCAGCCAGCTCCGAATTGTCACACTCATCAACAGCATTTGGGGAGCGGAGCTCGCAGGTCGGACTCAACCTGCGAATGGCGTGGAACAACATTCAAGAACCGAGAAGACGGGCGGGGTTGTCCGACTCTACGTCGGCGACACGTCGCTTTCTCCAGAAAATAAGGTTCTCGGTGAACGCTGGTGCGCAGATCAGATGCGTGAGGTGAGCGGGTCAGCCGCCTGGAGCCAAGGCGAGTACCAGTTGCTCGCATTGGAACACAAGCTTGTCGCAACGCGCGGCTCGTTTCTCGATGCGTTTGGCGCCATGGCCCTGCTCGACCCGAATGCTGCCGCACCTACTGGTAGCGGCGAAAACAAGGGGCCAGCTGCAGTACAGGTTCTATTGAACGAACTTGCCCAGCTAGAGGCGTGCGTTGGTGCCGATGGCGCTGTTGATGAGTTCAAGGTCACAGAGGTTTTTCGGCGCTACGGCCGTCTCGATGACATGCCCGAGAGCACGGCGGAGCGAGCAATACGCGTCGACGAAATGCTTCTAGCCATTGGGGTTTTCGCTGCAGCTTGTGCAAATCCGATTTCGACGGTGGGGGAGGTGCTTGAACCGGTCTTGAGAGCAAAGCTGTTTGAGGTTGATCATCGTCTCTCGGCGGCATACGCGGACAAGACGCCCCCACCTCCAGTACCCGGTAGAGGCGAAGAGGAGTCAAGGCAAGACCGGATGCGCCGTGGCTGGTGCGCACTGTTCGACTCTCCTTGGAATCAGTTACAAAGGTACCGCACCTACCTTGCCGGGCATTCAATACTGGCCACCCATCAGGTCGTCAAGGGCTCTGAATTTCACCATGTCATGGTTGTGATGGACGACAAATTAGCTGGCGGCAACCAGATTTCCTACGACAAGATTTTTGGTGGTACGGAGCTCAGCAAGACGGACATAGATAACGTAGGGAAGGGCAAAGAAACGACCATCGACCGTACGTTACGTCTTTTGTACGTTACCTGTAGCCGTGCTCAGGACTCGCTTGCCCTTGTCCTCTGGTCATCCGACCCTGCAGCAGCGCTAGCGCGAATTAAAGACAACGGCTGGTTCGCTGACGGGGAATTTGAAGCGATTCCGTAAACTGTTAACCGATGCCATAAGTGTTTTCGATTACCCTCTTCTCAGCGCAAGCGGTTAACGGCGGAAGATCGCTTGCGGCCGGTATCAGCCCTTGATCAGCGTATCGATACGAGCTTTTTGTCTCGGCTCTCCCTGATACCTGACACTGAGAAGTTGCCAGTGGCAGCTTCTTGGATGTGCTCACTCCACCAAGTCATCATCGGGCGTCTGCGTTCTATGTAGTCTGCTCGGTTATAGGCGCTGCGAACCTCGTCTTTGTCGACGTGGGCAAGTGCCACTTCGATCAGTTCAGGGTCCCAGCCATGCTCGTTAAGGATGGTGCTCGCCATCGAACGCATGCCGTGGCTGACGAGGCGCCCTTCGAAGCCCATTCGCTTCAGCGCCATGTTGGCGGTCTGGCTGTTGCAGTGGGTGCGAGGGTTCCGGTCTGCAGGGAACACGTATTCACGGTGTCCGCTGTAGGGTTTGATTGCCTCCAGCAGCGCCAACGCTTGCTCCGTAAGCGGGATAATGTGCGTACGGCGTTTCTTCATGCGCTCAGCAGGGATCGTCCAGATACGCTTTTCGAAGTCGATGTCGGCCCAGCGTGTGGTAGCAGCTTCTGCCGGGCGAGTCATGGTGTTGAGTTGCCATTCGATAAGACAGCGCGTAGTTCTTTTTATGCTGGCATTGGCAATTGCCACCATGAGCTCTTTCAGCTCATCGGGAGCAAGTGCCGCCATGTTCTTCTTTTTCGGTTTCTTGAAAACCGAGCGAATGCCACTGAGTGGGTTCGCGTGAATCAGGCCCGAGTTGACCCCGTAGGTCATGATTTCGTTGAGCCGCTGCGTCAGGCGTTTAACGGTCTCCAGGCTACCTTTTGTCTCAAGCGGCCTGAGCAGGTTTATAACCTTCGGTGCGGTTATAGCGGAGATGGGAGTGGCGCTTAGGTCCGGGAAAACGTGAAGCGTGAGCGAGCGCCAGATATCTTCGGCATAGGCCGAAGTTACTGAATCTTTTTTGAGCTCGAACCATGCGGCCGCGACGTTCTTAAATGTGTGTTCTGTGGCTGCTTTCTTCGCCAGCCGATCAGCATCGCGCATTTCCTTCGGATCTAACCCCTGCGCGACAAGCTCTCTCGCTTCTACGGTTCGTTTGCGCGCTTGTGCCAGGCTCACCTCGGGAAAGGTGCCAAGCCCCATGTTGATCCGTTTTTTCGTCACCGGATGGATGTAGTTGAAATTCCATAGCCGAGAGCCATTGATTCTCACTCGCAACTGAAGGCCGTTGCCATCAGTCAGCGTGTAGTCCTTTTCCTTAGGCTTGGCGGCCTTCACTTTAAGGTCTGAAAGCCGCGTGGCTTGGGCGCCCATGTATATTCCAATGCTGTTTGTGTATTCCAAAAATTACCAGCTGAACGCTTGGAATACCACCTGGAATACATGAACACATAGATGCTGACGGACACCCTTGGATGCCGGTGGCGCTGGAAGCCCCGTATTTACTGAATTTCAGGCACAAAAAAGGACGTCCGTGGACGCCCTTAGATGTTTATTTGGTGGAGCCGGGGGGATTTGAACCCCCGTCCGCCAGCTCTCCACTGTCGGTACTACATGCTTATCCAACCTACTGAGTTAACTCCGCGCCGCCCGATTGGCAGGGTGCTTGGAGCGAGCTGCATGAGTTTTAGCCGTTACGTCTGCAGCGAACTTGGCGGCGATCCTGTTCTATCTGACGGTCATTTCGGGTTTACAGGCATCCCCTAGTGACCGCTGGCGCCGAAGCGACCAGATGAAGGTTAGGCGGCTAGCGCGTACCCTTCGTAGTTGTCGTCGTTGGCAACTATAAGTTTGCAACAGTGGATTTACGAGTTCTGTTACCAACTCGGCATGCACCTAGAGCTTTGTTACCGGCGTCGAATCCTAATCGGCCCCGAGACATCCACGGCGGGATGTCGAACGCGTAGTCTACGCCAATGCGTTGGCTGCGTCGAACCCTCAGGCGACAAGATGGGGTGGCTACGCGGATTTCAATCGTTGCGGGGCCAGAGGGCTGGCCCCGCATCCATCAGTTGCTGGTGCCCGACGAGGAGCCGGCGGTGCCGCTTTCGGAGCTGCCCGGGCCTTTGAGGCGCTGCAGTGCCTGGGTGGTCAGAGTGATGCATTTTTCGGTGTCGCCGGCTTGTTGCGCCTGGCGCGCCTGGTTGGTGTATTCCTCGACCTGGCTGCGGGCCGGCTCGCCGAGCGTGGCCTGACTGGTGGTCATGTTGTCCTGGATTTCCTGCATGTTGATCTGGCACAGATCTTTGTCCGCAGCGAAGGCGGCGGGGCTGGCGAGCAGTGCAGCGGTCGCGAGCATAGCGAAGCGTTTCATCGTGAGTCCTCCAGACATAATGGTCATCCCGGCTGGCTGGCGCGATACGGCTTGCAGGAGCTGCCGAGCGGTAAGGGCCCTTGTGTTCCGGGCTCTAACGTGGGACTGCGACGGGGCTAAAGCGTTTCATCGAGGGGACGAGCCGTTGGGCTTGGCGGCGTCGGCGCCGCCAAGCACGGTTGTGATCAGGCCGTTTCAGGTTGTGCCGCCGCGCCGGGGACGGCGCGTGGACGACTGACCCGGTCCACCAGATAGACGAGCCCGTGGTAGTCGATCCCGCCGTGCTGGCTGAGGCCGATTTCGCAGGTGCGGCTGGTGGAGATGCCTTCTTCGCAGTGCTGCACGGCGTCCTTCAGGTTGCGCAGCGAATGGGCGTTGAGTTCCGGCGTGGTGAAGCCCTTGTCGCCGGCAAAGCCACAGCAGTGGATGCCCTCGGGAATGACCACCGTCGTGGCGCAGCGCCGGGCAATCTCGATCAGTGACGGCCCTTCGCCCAGGTGCTGGGTGCTGCAGGTGACATGCACTGCGATCGGCGCCTGCTGCGGTTCGATCTCCAGCCGGTCGAGCAGATGTGTGCGGATGAAGCGCACCGGGTCATAGACATCGAGGCGCTCGTCGGCCAGCTCCTGAACCAGGCGCAGCGTGCAGGGGCTGGTGTCGCAATAGATCGGGTCTAGCCCGCCGCGGCTGGCTTCGAGCAGCGCGGCCAGGGCCTCCTGGCGCTTGCGTTCGGCCTGCTCCAGATACCCCTTCGAGGCGAACGGCTGTCCGCAGCACAGCTCGTCCAGGGCGTCGGGGAACACCACTTGGTACCCGGCTTTCTCCAGCAGCGCGCGGGTCTTGTCGATCAGGGGCATCTGTTCCTGGTCGCGCGCGGCCGGGCCGGTTGCGCGGGACACGCAGGAGGCCAGGTAGACCACGCGCGGGCGTTCGTCGGCGCTTGGCTTCGGAAGATGCAGGCGCTGGAGCGGCTGCGGCATCGCAGGCGTCCATTGGGGCACACGGCCCTTGCTGGCTCGGCTCAGTTTTGCCGAGGCGCCGGCCAGGCGCCGGGTGCCCAGGATCAGGTGGGCGCCGTTGGCGACGTGGAGCATGAAGCGGGCGCCTTGCATCGCGGTCGCGAAGTGGCCGGCGAGCCAGTTGGCGGTCGCGGTCTTGTCCGCGTCGCGGCTGCGCAGCTTGCGCACCAGCTCGCCGGTGTTGATGCCGACCGGGCAGCGCTGGGCGCAGAGGCCGGTGGCCGCGCAGGTGTCGAGGCCGCGGTAGGCGTAATCGGCTTCCAGTTCGCGGGTGTCCAGGCCCTGGCGGTGGCGTGCCTGGATGTCGCGCCACATGACGATGCGCTGGCGAGGCGTGAGGGTCAGGCCATTGGATGGGCAGACCGGCTCGCAGAAGCCGCACTCGATGCACTTGTCGACGATCTCGTCGGCGGCGGGCATCGGTTTGAGGTGTTTCAGGTGGATTTGTGGGTCCTCGCTGAGCACCACGTCCGGGTTGAGGATGCCGTTGGGGTCGAGCAGCCGCTTGATCCGCCACATCAATCGATAGGCTTCGCTGCCCCATTCAAGCTCGACGAAGGGCGCCATGTTGCGCCCGGTGCCGTGCTCGGCCTTCAGCGAGCCGCCGAATTCGACGGTCACCAGCTGCGCGACATCCTGCATGAAGGCCTCGTAACGCAGCACCTGGGCCGGGTCGTCGAAACCCTGGGTGAAGACGAAGTGCAGGTTCCCCTCCAGCGCATGACCGAAGATGATTGCCTCGTCGTAGCGGTGCTTTTCGAACAGCTGCAGCAGGCGGTTGACGCCCTCGGCCAGGCGCTCGACCGGAAAGGTCACGTCTTCGATGATGACCGTGGTGCCGGTGGGACGCACCGCGCCGACCGCGGGGAAGGTGCCCTTGCGAATCGCCCAGAGCTGGCCGTAGACGACCGGGTCCTGGCTGAACGGAACTTGCTGCTCCACCGGGAAGCCCACAAGGGCCGCCTCGATCTGCTGCAGTTGTTCGTCGAGCAAGGTTTGCGAGGCGGCGCGCGACTCGATCAACAGCGCGCAGGCGGTTTCCGATAGGCCCGCGACCCAGGCGGGCAGTCCTGGCTTGTCCTGCACCGAGCGCAGGCTGCGCCTGTCGAGGAGTTCGACCGCCGCGACGGGCTGGCTCTTGAGCACCGGCACCGCGCGGCAGCAGGTCTCGACGTCTGGAAAGACGATCAGCGCGCTGGCCTTGAAGGGATGTTCCTCGACGGTGTCGTAGGTCACCGCGCTGATGAAGCCCAGGGTTCCCTCGGAACCGACCATCAGGTGGCTGAGGATGTCCAGCGGGTCGTCGTGGTCGGCCAGTGCGTTGAGCGACAGCCCTGTGGTGTTCTTCAGGCGGTACTTGTGGCGGATTCGGGCCGCCAGTTCGATGTTGGCGCGGGTTTCCCGGGCAAGCTCGGCGAGTGCCGAAAGCAGCTCGGCATGGCTGGCCCTGAAGGCCGCAACGCTGCTCGCATTCTCCGTGTCGAGGACGCTGCCGTCGGCCAATACCAGGCGGATTCCCGCGAGGGTGTTGTAGGTGTTCTGCGCCGTGCCGCAGCACATGCCGCTGGCGTTGTTGGCGACGATTCCGCCGATCTTGCAGGTGGCGATCGAGGCTGGGTCCGGGCCTATCTTGCGCCCGAGTGGCGCCAGCCAGGTGTTGGCCTGGGCGCCGATGACGCCCGGTTGCAGACGGATCTGCGCGCCCTGGTCGCGAATCTCCCGGCCGTTCCAGTTGTCGCCGAGCACGATCAGCACCGAGTCGCTGACCGCTTGGCCCGACAAGCTGGTGCCGGCGGCCCTGAAGGTCACCGGAACCCGCGACCGCTGCGCCAGGCGAAGCAATTCCACCACTTCGCCTTCGGACTCCACGCGTACGACGAGCTTGGGAATCAGACGGTAGAAGCTGGCGTCGGTGCCGAAGGCAAGGGTCGACAGCGGATCGTCGAAGCGCCGCTCCCGCGGAATCAGTTGCTCGACGGTGGCGAGGAATTCGGCAGGCAGGCTCATGGCGGCTCCGGATGTGTGCGGGACGGGCGCGAAAAGGCTCAGCCGATGACCGAGCCGGCCTGTGGCACCAGCGAATCGCGGCTGATTTCGCTGATGGACTTGGCACCGGTGAGCACCATGGCCACGCGCATCTCCTTCTCGATCAGGTTCAGCAGGTTGGTCACCCCGGCGGCTCCGCCGGTGGCCAGCGCGTAGATGAAGGCACGGCCGAGCAGCACGGTGTCGGCACCGAGTGCGATCATGCGGACCACGTCCAGACCGGTGCGGATGCCCGAGTCGGCGAGAATCTTCAGGTCACCCTTGACCGCGTCGGCGATCTCCGGCATTGCCCGCGCGCTGGAGAGCACGCCGTCGAGCTGACGGCCGCCGTGGTTGGAGACGACGATGCCATCGGCACCGAAGCGCACCGCGTCGCGCGCGTCGTCCGCATCGAGGATGCCCTTGATGATCATCGGGCCTTCCCAGAAGTCGCGGATCCACTCTAGGTCCTTCCAAGAAATGGACGGGTCGAAGTTGTTCGCCAACCAGCCGATGTAGTCCTCCAGCCCGGTCGGATGGCCGCGGTAGGTGGAGATGTTGCCGAGGTCGTGCGGCTTGCCCTTCAGACCGACATCCCAGGCCCAGGCTGGGTGGGTCATGGCTTGCAGCATGCGGCGCAGGGCGGCGCGCTCGCCGCTCATGCCGGAGTGGGCGTCGCGGTAGCGCGCGCCGGGGGTGGGCATGTCGACGGTGAACACCAGCGTCTTGACCCCGGCGGCCTTGGCGCGCTCCAGGGCGTTCTTCATGAAGCCGCGGTCCTTGAGCACGTAGAGCTGGAACCACATGGGGCGGTTGATCGCCGGTGCCACTTCCTCGATCGGGCAGACCGACACGGTCGACAGCGTGAAGGGAATGCCCTTTGCCGCCGCGGCCTTGGCCGCCTGGACCTCGCCGCGGCGGGCGAACATGCCGCAGAGACCGACTGGGGCCAGCGCCACCGGCATCGACAGGGTCTCGTCGAACAGCTTGGTCTCCAGCGTCAGCTCCGACATGTTGCGCAGCACGCGCTGGCGCAGGGCCACGCTGCTGAGGTCGTCGACGTTGCGGCGCATGGTGTATTCGGCATAGGCGCCGCCGTCGATGTAGTGGAACAGGAAGGGCGGAAGCTTGCGTTTTGCAGCGGCACGGTAGTCGGTAGAGGCAGAAATGATCATTGGATGCACACCGGTTCGGAAGCGCTTGAAGGGATGGGGTGAATGACCTTCGCCCCGCGGGCGCGGCGAAGGTCGGGACGGACGGCGGTCAATGGCTGACCAGAGGGTCGCTGACCCCCAGCCAGTACACGGCGATCAACGCGATCACGCCGGTGAACAGCACGTAGTACAGCATCGGCCAGACGGTCTTGCGCAGCGTGATGCCCTCGCGGCCGAGCAGACCCACGGTGGCCGAGGCGGCGACCACGTTGTGGATGGCCACCATGTTGCCCGCCGCGGCACCGATCGCCTGCACCGCGACGATGAGCGCGCTGGAAATGCCGAGGTTCTGCGCGACGCCGAACTGGAACTGGCTGAGCATCATGTTGCTCACCGTGTTGGAGCCGGCGAGGAAAGCTCCCAGCGCGCCAATACTCGGCGCCAGCAGCGGATAGACCGGGCCGACCGCGTCGGCGACGAAACGGGCCATGGTGATGGGCATGCTCGCCAGCTCCGCGGCGTTGATGCCGGAGTTGATCATGATGCGCACCATCGGCACGGTGAACAGCAGCACGAAACCGGCGCCCACCAGCACCTTGCTCGACTCGCCGATCGCCTTGGGCAGTTCGCTCGGTTTCATGCCATGCAGAAAGACCGTGGCGATGGCGACCGCCACCATGATCCCGCCGGGCAGGTAGAGCGGCATGAAATCACCATTTATGCCCGCTTCCCCGAGGATGTTGGTGAACACCAGCACCACCGCCTTGAGCGGCTCGCCGACCTGCGGGAACACGCGGGTGATCACCAGCAGCACGCCGACCAGTACGTAGGGCAGCCAGGCCTTGAAGGTGCTCATGGGCTTGTTGGTGAGCTCATCCAGCTTCATCTCTACCGTGCTCATCCATTCATTCGGCCACTGGTGGGGCTCCGGGAAGTCCCAGACGGTCTTCGGCATGAGGAAGCCCGCACGAGCCGCGGTGGTCACGATCGCCAGGCCGACCAGCCCGCCGAGCATCGACGGGAACTCGGGACCGAGGAAGACCCCGGTGGCCGCGTAGGGCAAGGTGAAGGCGAGGCCGGCGAACAGGGCGAACGGCAGCACGTCGAAGGCGGCGCGCCAGCTGCGTTCCTTGCCGAAGAATCGGGTCAGCATCACCGCCATGATGAAGGGCATCAGGGTGCCGACGATGGCATGGATGATCGCCACTTCACTGGTAATCAGCTGCAGGTAGGCGTCCCAGCTCGAACCCTGGGCGACCAGCTCGCTCCCCACCGTAGCCGTGTCCAGGCCGCCGGTGATGCCGATGAGGATGGGCGTACCCACCGCGCCGTAGGACACCGGCGTGCTCTGGACCAGCATGCCCATAAGCACCGCCGCGAGTGCCGGGAAGCCGATGGCCACCAGCAGCGGCGCGGCGATGGCGGCGGTGGTGCCCCAGCCGGACGCGCCTTCGATGAAGCAGCCGAACAGCCAGGCGATGATGATGGCCTGGATGCGGCGGTCCGGGCTGATGGTGGCGAACCCGGCGCGGATGGCACTGATACCGCCCGAGCGCTTGAGGGTATTGAGCAGCAGGATGGCGCCGAAGATGATCCACAGCACTCCGGCGGTGATCACAAGGCCCTGCAGGGTCGAGGCGAGGATGCGGTTGACGCTCATGTCCCAGACGAACAGGGCGATGGCGGCGGTGATCAGGTAGACCAGCGGCATGGCGCGCTTGGCAGGCCAGCGCAGGCCGATCAGCAAAATGGCGGCAAGCAGGATCGGCGAGAAGGCGAAGAGGGCGAGGAGGCCGTTAGACATCATTCCCCCCGGCGTTCAGGAGCGGTGGGCGATACGACAGCAGGGAGCGAGGCGGTTGGGGCATGGGTCTCTTCTTCTTTTATAGTTGGAACTTGTAAATTGGTAAGACCAATTTACAGCGAAGAGATGTCAGCCTAAGAGCTGCGCTGCTGTTGCGTCAATCTGCCCTCATTAGACTTTGGTCGTATGCGTCCGGCTTGCTGAGTAGGGGTGTCGGTCGCTAGGCTTTGATTGAATAAAAATTGGTCTTACCAGTGGTGAAGTGATGGAAGTGGGTGTGGTTCGACAACGGCGCCTGGCTGACGACATCGTCATGCAGCTTGAGACGATGATCCTCGAAGGTACGCTGAAGGCCGGCGAACGGCTCCCGGCCGAGCGTGCGCTGGCCGAGCAGTTCGGCGTCTCCCGCCCTTCGCTGCGCGAAGCGGTGCAGAAGCTGGCAGCCAAGGGTCTGGTGGTCAGTCGGCACGGCGGTGGGACCTTCGTTGCCGAGTCGCTGGGGTCGACCTTCAGCGATCCCCTGCTGCAGCTGCTGGGCAGTAACGCCGATGCCCAGCGCGACCTGCTGGAGTTTCGCCACACCCTCGAAGGGGCGTGCGCTTACTACGCGGCGCTTCGCGCCACCGAACTTGATCATGGCCGGCTGCGTGTGGCATTCGAGGCGCTGCAGGACTGCTATACCCGCATCGGTACCGTGACACGGGCTGAAGAGGGAGTCGCCGACGCCTCCTTTCATCTGGCCATCGCCGAGGCCAGTCACAATGCGGTGCTGCTGCATACGATTCGTGGTCTGTTCGACCTGCTCAAGCGCAACGTGGTCACCAATATCGGCGGCATGTACGCGCTACGCAGCGAGACCCGCGACATGCTGATGAACCAGCATAAAGAATTGTTCGAGGCGATTATCGAGAGGCGTGCGGAAGATGCCCGGACGATCTCGAACAGGCATATCCACTATGTGCAGGAAGTGCTGGCGGAGGGGCAGCAGGAGGCGCAGCGACTGGCCCGTGCCCAGCGTCGCACCGGAGCGACCCCGGGCGCCGGGCGTGGCGAGCAGGTCAGGCCGTAACTGGCGCTGCGGTCAGTCTTCCTTGCCCTTGGTGCGCATGGCGCGCTGGATCTCGCGGTCCGAGTCGCGCTCCTTCTCGGTGTGGCGCTTGTCGAATTCCTTCTTGCCCTTGGCGAGCGCGATTTCGCACTTGATCAGGTGCTTCTTCCAGTACAGCGAAAGCGCCACGCAGGCATAGCCCTTCTGCTGCACCGCGCCGAACAGCTTGCCGAGCTCGCGCTTGTGCAGCAGCAGTTTGCGCGTGCGTGTCGGATCGGCGATGACGTGGGTGCTGGCGGTGGTCAGGGGCGTGATGTGGCTGCCGAGCAGCCAGGCTTCGCCATCCTTGAGCAGCACATAGCTGTCCACCAGCTGCGCCTTGCCGGCGCGTAGGCTCTTCACCTCCCAGCCAGCCAAGGCAAGACCTGCCTCGAATTTCTGTTCGATGAAGTAGTCGTGGAGCGCTTTCTTGTTAAGCGCGATCGTCCCGGAGGGTTGTTTCTTTTGTTTGGCCATAGGCCGCGCATTATAAGGGGCGACGCTGCGGCTGGCGATAACGCGATGAGCAATAGATGCCGGCGGGTCAGGCCGGCCAGCTAGGGTGAACTTGAGAGGCTGCGGCTAATCCCGGACAATGAACGCCTTTCCAGGCCTGCAGCGTGCCGGGGCGATGCTCCGGAGCGGCGGTGGGCATGTGTTCGTACCGGTTTGCATGCTGGTCCCGGCCTCTGGCCTACGCAATAGAGCAACTCCAATCGATGACGACTCACATTCAGCGCTCGGCCTTGCTGCCTTATCCGGCACAGGCACTGTTCGACATGGTCAACGACGTGGCCAGCTACCCGCAGTTCCTGCCTTGGTGTTCTGCCACCGAAGTGCTGTCGGAGAGCGAAACGCAGATGCGGGCCAGCATGACCGTCGCCAAGGCGGGGCTTAGCCAGCGGTTCATGACGCGCAACGATCTCGAGCTCGGCAAGCGCATCGAGATGACCCTCGAGGAGGGGCCGTTCAGTCACCTGCACGGTATCTGGGAGTTCAAGGCGCTCGGGGAAAAAGCCTGCAAGATCAGCCTCGATCTGACCTTCGATTACGCCGGGCCGCTGGTCAAGGCCACACTCGGGCCGTTGTTCAACCAGGCGGCCAATAGTCTGGTGGATGCCTTCTGCGAGCGGGCCAAGGCGCTGTATGGCTGAGGCGACGATCGCCGTCGAGGTCGTCTATGCATTGCCGGACAGGCAGGTGCTGCTGCGCTTGAGCCTGCCCGAGGGCACCACGGCTCGCGAAGCAGCCCTGCGCTCCGGGATGGAGCAGCATTTCCCCGGTCTCGACCTGCAGGCCGCGCCCCTTGGTGTTTTCGGTAAGGCGGTCGCCAAGCCCGACGAGCGCGTGCTGGAGGAGGGGGAGCGAGTGGAAATCTATCGTCCATTGGTTGCAGACCCGAAGGAAGTCCGCAAGCAGCGGGCCGCCGAGGCGGCCAAACGCAAGGCGCAGCAGGCGAGCTAACGTCCTTCATATGAAAAAGCCCGGACAATGCCGGGCTTTTTTGTGTGCGCAGGTTACTGCGGGTTGGTATCGAGCGGCTCGGGTGAGGGCACCGGAACGGCTTCGGCCTCGTCGACTTCGCGCTGGATCTGCTCTTCCAGCGAGCCTGGTGCAGGAGCCGGTTCGGCTTGCGAAGGCGCTTGGGTCGCCGGCGCTGCGCTGCCATCGGTGCCGAGGATCGCCTCGTCCCGGCTCACGCCGGGTACGAAGTCCCCGGATAGTCCGATCAGTTGGTCGTTGTCGCTGAAGATCAGGCTCATGCGCTCCTGCTGGCGACGGCTGCCGCCTGGCTGGATGCTGTAGACATAGTCCCAGCGGTTGGCATGGAAGGTGTCCGTGATCAGCGGGCTGCCCATGATAAACCGCACTTGGCGTCGGGTCATTCCAGGCCGCAACTGGTCTATCATGTCTTGCGTGACGACATTGCCCTGTTGAATGTCGACCTTGTACACGCCGGGAAATGAACAACCCGCGAGTGCTACCAGGCCTGCAAAAGTCAGGCTGGTGAGCAGGAGCTTGGTGTTTTGCATCGGTGGGTGACTTCCACTATCTTGGCTGGGCAAAGAGCCCGGATCATACCTGTATTGAAGGAGGCTGCGAAACAGCAGCAGCGAGAAAGCCGACCATGGTTGAAAATAGCGAACTACGCAAAGCTGGCCTCAAAGTGACCTTGCCGCGGGTCAAAATCCTACAGATGCTCGACACCACCGAGCAGCGCCACATGAGCGCGGAAGACGTCTACAAGGCGTTGATGGAGGCCGGAGAAGACGTCGGTCTGGCAACGGTTTATCGGGTGCTCACTCAGTTCGAAGCGGCCGGCCTGGTGGTTCGACATAACTTCGATGGCGGCCACGCGGTCTTCGAACTGGCTGACAGTGGCCATCATGACCATATGGTCTGCGTCGATACCGGCGACGTGATCGAATTCTTCGATTCGGAGATCGAAAACCTGCAGAAGGAGATCGTTAACCGTCACGGCTTCGATCTGGTCGATCACAACCTGGTGCTGTACGTGCGTAAGAAAGCCTGAACAGGCACGATCAAAAAAGGCGACCCTCGGGTCGCCTTTTTATTTGCGTAATCGCTTATGCCTGGGCGGACGACACCATCTGGCGGGCGTGGGCGATCGACTGCTCGGTAAGGTCCACACCGCCGAGCATGCGGGCGATTTCCTCGACGCGCGCATTCCCATCCAGGTCCGTCACCGCGGTTCGTGTTGCGTCGCTGCCGCGTGCCTTGTGCACGAACAGGTGATGGTGTCCCTGTGCTGCCACCTGCGGCAGGTGGGTCACGGTCAGGACCTGCCCGCGCTCGCCCAGGCGGCGGAGCAATTGCCCGACCACCTCTGCGGTCGGGCCGCCGATGCCGACGTCTACTTCGTCGAATATCAGGGTCGGCACGCGCGAGGTCTGTGCGGTGATGACCTGGATCGCCAGGCTAATCCGCGACAGTTCGCCGCCGGACGCGACTTTGGCCAGTGGCCGTAGCGGCTGTCCCGGATTGGCGCTGACGAGAAACTCGACCTGCTCTCGACCATAGGGGTGCAGTTCGCCTTCGGCGGCCGACTTCAGTTCGACCGATAGCCGTCCGCCCGGCATTCCCAGGCGCTGGATTTCCGCCTCCACTGCACTGCCCAGGCGGCCTGCGGCTTCCTGGCGGATACGGCTCAATTCGGTAGCTTTCTCTTCATAGTGGCGGGCATAGGCAGCCAGCTCTTCGGTCAGCCGCTCCACGGCTTCGTCGTCGGCGTTCAGGCTTTCCAGTTCTTCGAGCAGTTGCTGTTGCAGTGCGCCGAGCTCGGGCGGTTGCACGCGGTGCTTACGCGCCAGGGTATAGATGTTGTTGAGGCGCTCCTCGAGCAGCTGCTGGCGTTCGGGGTCGGCGTCGAAGTGATCGAGGAAGCGGTTCAGTTCTCCGATCGCCTCTTCCACCTGGATCTGCGCGCTGGACAGCAGGTTGACCGCTTCGCCGAGCGCACCGGGCTGGTTCTGGAAGACGGTCAGGCGCTGCAGGCTCATGGTCAGGGCGGACAGCACGTTGCCCGCATCGCTCTCGCTGCACAGGTCCACCACCTGGCGGCAGGCGCCGAGCAGCTGGTCGGCATTGGCAAGGTTCTTGTGCTCCTGCTCCAGCTGTTCGAGTTCATTTTCGCCAAGGGCAAGGTTTTCCAGCTCTTCCAGCTGGTAGCTGAGCAACTGGTGTCGAGCGCGCTGTTCGTCGCTGCTGTTGCTCAGCCGCTCGAGGGTCTGGCGGGTCTGGCGCCAGCGTTGCGCGGCAAGCTGGACCTGGCGTGCCAGATCCTGACTGCCGCTGTACTCGTCGAGCAGTCGACGGTGGGTGTCGGGCTTGAGCAGGGACTGGTGCTCGTGCTGGCTGTGAATATCGATCAGCAATTCGCCTAGCGCCTTGAGATCGCCCTGCGGGCAGGGCGATCCATTGATGTAGCCGCGTGAGCGGCCTTCAGCGGTAATCACTCGCCGCAGGATGCAAGGGCCGTCGGTTTCGAGGTCGCGTTCGGCGAGCCAGGCGCGCGCGTCGGGGATGTCGTCCAGATCGAAGCTCGCCAGGATGTCGGCCTTGTCGGCGCCTGGGCGCACCACGGCACTGTCGGCGCGGTCGCCCAGCGTCAGGCCCAGGGCGTCGAGCATGATCGATTTGCCGGCGCCGGTTTCCCCGGTGATCACGCTCATGCCGCGCTTAAGCTCGAGGTCAAGGTGTTCGACGATGGCGTAGTTGTGCACGGACAGGTGGACGAGCATCGAGGGGCTCCCGAAGTTGTTATGGCTGGCTATTTATACAGTGGTTTTGCCGAGGCCAGCAAGCGCCTGGTCGTGATGTCTGTCAGGGAATTCCAGTTATCCCGACGTGCTGCAGGGTTAATGAATGGAAAGCCCTTGAAGCCATTGATCGCGCCCCCATATAGCCGCACAAGCGCGGGTTGCTACCCGCAGACGTATCGATAGGAGGAGCGCATGGCTGACGAGCAGAATCTGGACAATCCGTCCCCTGAAGTGAAAGTAAATCCCGAAGTGGAAGTCACCGAGGATCTGGTGGCCCGGATTCAATCGCTTGAAGAGCAGTTGGCCGCTGCGCAGGATCAGTCCCTGCGCGTTGCCGCCGAGCTGCAGAACATCCGCCGGCGCGCCGAGCAGGATGTCGAGAAGGCGCACAAATTCGCCCTGGAGAAATTCGCCGGTGACCTGCTGTCGGTAGTCGACAGCCTGGAGCGCGGTCTGGAGCTGTCGAACCCCGACGACGAGGCGATCAAGCCGATGCGCGAAGGCGTCGAGCTGACCCTCAAGTTGCTGATCGACACCCTGGGCCGTTATCAGCTGGTTGCATTGGACCCGCATGGCGAGCCCTTCAATCCCGAGCATCACCAGGCGATGGCCATGGAAGAAAGCACCCATGCCGAGCCGGGCAGCGTGCTCAAGGTGTTCCAGAAGGGTTACATGCTCAACGGCCGCCTGCTGCGTCCGGCGATGGTCGTGGTCAGCAAGGCCCCGGCACAGACCCCGCCTTCGATCGACGAGAAGGCTTGAAATACGCCGTCGCGACCCCATTTGTAAGTCAAGCGTTTTTGTATTACCGCAGCCGGTAGACAGGCGCGGAACAATCAAAGGTTTTCGGAGAAAGTAAATGGGCAAGATCATCGGAATCGACCTGGGGACGACCAACTCCTGCGTCTCCATTCTTGAAAACGGCAACGTCAAGGTCATCGAGAACGCCGAGGGTGGCCGTACCACCCCGTCGATCATCGCCTACACCAACGACGGCGAGACCCTGGTGGGCCAGTCGGCCAAGCGCCAGGCGGTGACCAATCCGCAGAACACTCTGTACGCAGTCAAGCGCCTGATCGGTCGCCGCTTCGAAGAAGACGTCGTGCAGAAAGACATCAAGATGGTGCCCTACAGCATCGTCAAGGCCGACAACGGCGACGCCTGGGTGGAAGTGAAGGGCCAGAAGATGGCGCCGCCGCAGATTTCCGCCGAAGTGCTGAAGAAGATGAAGAAGACCGCCGAAGATTACCTCGGCGAGCCGGTGACCGAAGCGGTCATCACCGTGCCGGCCTACTTCAACGACAGCCAGCGCCAGGCCACCAAGGACGCTGGCCGCATCGCAGGTCTGGACGTCAAGCGCATCATCAACGAGCCGACCGCGGCAGCGCTGGCCTATGGCATGGACAAGGCCAAGGGCGACCACACCGTGATCGTCTATGACCTGGGCGGCGGTACCTTCGACGTTTCGGTGATCGAGATCGCCGAGGTCGATGGCGAGCACCAGTTCGAAGTATTGGCCACCAACGGCGATACCTTCCTTGGTGGCGAGGACTTCGACATCCGTCTGATCGACTACCTCGTCGACGAGTTCAAGAAGGAAAGCGGGATCAACCTCAAGGGCGATCCGCTGGCCATGCAGCGTCTGAAGGAAGCGGCCGAGAAGGCCAAGATCGAGTTGTCCTCGAGCACCCAGACCGACGTTAACCTGCCGTACATCACCGCAGACGCGTCCGGTCCGAAGCACCTGAACGTGAAGATCTCCCGCGCCAAGCTGGAATCGCTGGTCGAGGATCTGGTCGAGCGCACCATCGAGCCGTGCCGCATCGCGCTGAAGGATGCCGGTATCGACGTGGGCAAGATCGACGACGTGATCCTGGTCGGCGGTCAGACCCGCATGCCGCTGGTGCAGAAGCGTGTCGCCGATTTCTTCGGTAAGGAAGCGCGCAAGGACGTCAACCCGGACGAAGCCGTGGCCATGGGTGCTGCCATCCAGGGCGCGGTACTGGCCGGCGACGTCAAGGACGTGCTGCTGCTGGACGTCAGCCCGCTGACCCTGGGTATCGAAACCCTGGGTGGCGTGATGACGCCGCTGATCGAGAAGAACACCACCATCCCGACCAAGAAGTCGCAGGTGTTCTCCACTGCCGACGACAACCAGAACGCCGTGACCATTCACGTGCTGCAGGGTGAGCGCAAGCAGGCCGGGCAGAACAAGTCGCTGGGTCGTTTCGACCTGGCCGAGATTCCGCCAGCGCCACGTGGCGTGCCGCAGATCGAAGTGACTTTCGACATCGACGCCAACGGCATCCTGCACGTGTCGGCCAAAGACAAGGCCACCGGCAAGCAACAGTCGATCGTGATCAAGGCCAACTCCGGTCTGTCCGAGGAAGAAATCGAGCAGATGGTGCGTGACGCCGAGGCCAACGCCGAGGAAGACCGCAAGTTCGAGGAGCTGGCCGGTGCCCGTAACCAGGGCGATCAGCTGGTTCACGCCACTCGCAAGATGATCACCGAGGCGGGCGACAAGGCCACCGCTGACGAGAAGGCGGCGATCGAGAAGGCCATCGGCGAGCTGGAAGTCGCCATCAAGGGCGACGACAAGGCCGAGATCGAAGCCAAGATGGCTGCGGTTTCCCAGGCGTCCACTCCGCTGGCGCAGAAGATGTATGCCGAGCAGCCGCAGGGCGCCGATGCTCAGCAGAACGACGATGCGCAGGGTGGTGACGACGTGGTCGACGCCGAGTTCGAAGAGGTCAAGGACAACAAGTAAGCTACGGCTTGTGACCCCTTGGGATGGGGAATGCAGCGGCTGACAAACGCGCCGCTGCCTGTCGCTCCAGCTTGTGGCGGGATGTTCCCGCACAGGCACGACCGCTGCGCGGGGGCTTGCTCCCGCGTCGGCGCGTCTGGAGGGTACGAAATTGAGGGTTCAGGAAAGTTATGGCCAAACGTGATTACTACGAAGTGCTCGGGGTCGAGCGCGGCGCCAGCGAAGCGGAGCTTAAAAAGGCCTATCGACGCCTTGCCATGAAGCATCACCCGGACCGCAATCCGGGCGACAAGGCCGCCGAGGACAAATTCAAAGAGGCCAACGAGGCCTACGAAGTGCTTTCCGATGCCGGCAAGCGCGCCGCTTACGATCAGTACGGCCATGCTGGCGTTGACCCGCAGATGGGCGGTGGCGGCGCTGGTGCCTATGGCGGCGCCAACTTCTCCGACATCTTCGGGGACGTTTTCAGCGACTTCTTCGGCGGTGCGCGCGGCAATGGCCGTGGTGGCGCCCAGCGAGGCAGCGATCTTCGCTATACCCTCGAGCTCGACCTTGAGGAAGCGGTACGCGGCACCTCGGTGACCATTCGCGTGCCGACCCTGGTCAACTGCAAGACCTGCGATGGCTCCGGGGCGAAGAAGGGCTCCAGTCCGGTGACTTGTACGACCTGTGGCGGCATTGGCCAGGTGCGCATGCAGCAGGGTTTCTTCTCGGTACAGCAGACCTGTCCGCGCTGTCATGGCAGTGGCAAGATGATTTCCGACCCGTGCGGCAGCTGCCATGGCCAGGGGCGCGTCGAAGAGCAGAAGACGTTGTCGGTCAAGGTGCCGGCTGGTGTGGATACCGGCGACCGTATCCGGTTGTCCGGCGAAGGCGAAGCCGGGGTTCAGGGCGGGCCGGCGGGCGATCTCTACGTGGTGGTTTCGGTGCGCGAGCATCCGATCTTCCAGCGCGATGGCAAGCATCTCTACTGCGAAGTGCCGATCAGCTTCGCCGACGCGGCGTTGGGCGGTGAGCTCGAGGTGCCGACTCTGGATGGTAGGGTCAAGCTGAAGATTCCGGAAGGCACTCAGACCGGCAAGCTGTTCCGCTTGCGCGGCAAGGGCGTGGCGCCGGTGCGTGGCGGCGCGGCAGGGGATCTGATGTGCAGGGTCGCGGTGGAAACGCCGGTGAACCTGGACAAGCGCCAGCGTGAGCTGCTCGAAGAATTTCGCCGTTCGTTGCAGAACGACAGCTCGCATTCGCCCAAGGCCAGTGGTTGGTTCGAAGGCATGAAGCGCTTTTTCGGTGACCTGTAATCGATAGACGCCTCGCCCTGGGTCGCGCCTGCGGCTCCTGGGCGGGCCATGGAGCTGATCTGATGCGACGTATAGCTGTAATGGGTGCCGCCGGCCGGATGGGCAAGATCTTGATCGAGGCGGTCCAGCAGACCGGTGGCGCGGCTGGGCTGACCGCGGCGATCGATCGTCCCGATAGCACTCTGGTGGGGGCGGATGCGGGCGAACTCGCCGCCATTGGACGTCTCGGTGTGCCGCTCACCGGAGACGTGAGCAAGGCGGTCGACGAATTCGACGTGCTCATCGATTTCACCCATCCCTCCGTTACCCTGAAGAATCTCGAGGTGTGCCGTCGCGCCGGCAAGGCGATGGTCATCGGAACCACCGGCTTTTCGGCCGATGAGAAGCGGCGTCTGGCCGAGGCGGGCGAGGAGATCCCGATCGTCTTCGCGGCCAACTTCAGCGTGGGTGTGAACCTCTGCCTGAAGCTGCTCGATACGGCGGCACGGGTGCTGGGTGACGAAGTCGATATCGAAATCATCGAAGCCCATCATCGGCACAAGGTCGATGCGCCTTCCGGTACGGCCCTGCGCATGGGCGAAGTCGTCGCTCAGGCGCTCGGGCGTGACCTGGAGCAGGTGGCCGTCTATGGGCGCGAGGGTCAGACCGGGGCGCGTGCTCGCGAGACTATCGGTTTCGCCACGGTGCGTGCTGGTGATGTGGTAGGAGACCACACCGTGCTGTTCGCCGCCGAAGGCGAGCGCGTTGAAATCACTCACAAGGCATCCAGCCGGATGACCTTCGCCAAGGGCGCGGTGCGTGCTGCGCTCTGGCTGGAGGGCCAGCAAGCGGGGCTTTACGATATGCAGGATGTGCTGGGGTTGCGCTAAACGGCGGTTATCTGGCGTTTGCCTGTATTTCGGTTGGACCGGAAACGAGTTTTTCTGTAAGCTGCCCGCTTTAGTGTGTCCACTAAAAGTTACGCAGAAATGGCTCGAATAAATAAAAAGCGGGATGACTTTCACACGTCATCCCGCTTTTTTGCAATCTGCGTCTGCTTCAGCCTTGATCTACGGAGGTCTCTTGACTAAGCCAGCCATACTCGCCCTTGCCGACGGCAGCATCTTTCGCGGCGAATCCATCGGCGCCGACGGCCAGACCACCGGTGAGGTGGTGTTCAACACCGCCATGACCGGCTATCAGGAGATCCTTACCGATCCTTCCTATGCAAAGCAGATCGTTACGCTGACCTATCCGCACATCGGCAATACCGGCACCAACCCGGAGGACGCCGAGTCCTTCAAGGTCTGGTCCGCCGGGCTGGTCATTCGCGACCTGCCCTTGATAGCCAGCAACTGGCGCAATCAGCAGTCATTGCCCGAGTACCTGAAGGCCAACAATACCGTTGCGATCGCCGGGATCGATACGCGTCGACTGACCCGCATTCTGCGCGAGAAAGGCGCCCAGAACGGCTGCATCCTGGCCGGCGACAACGTCAGCGAAGAAGCGGCGCTGGAAGCTGCGCGAGCGTTTCCAGGCCTCAAGGGCATGGACCTGGCCAAGGAGGTCAGTGTCAAGGAAGCGTATGAGTGGCGTTCGAGCGTGTGGTGCCTGAGCAGCAACCGGCACGAAGAAATCGAGGCTGGCGACCTGCCTTACCACGTTGTCGCCTTCGACTACGGCGTCAAGTACAACATCCTGCGCATGCTGGTCGCGCGCGGGTGCCGCCTGACGGTGCTGCCGGCGCAATCGACAGCCGAAGACGCGCTGGCGCTCAATCCTGACGGTATCCTGCTGGCCAACGGCCCGGGTGATCCTGAGCCGTGCGACTACGCCATCCGGGCGATACAGCAGCTGCTGAAAACCGAAATTCCGGTATTTGGCATCTGCCTCGGTCATCAGTTGCTGGCGCTTGCCGCTGGCGCGAGGACCGTCAAGATGCCCAACGGACACCACGGCGCCAACCACCCGGTGCAGGATCTGAAGACCGGCGTGGTGATGATCACCAGCCAGAACCATGGGTTTGCGGTAGACGAGGCGAGCCTGCCCTCGAATGTGCGGGCCACCCATAAGTCGCTGTTCGACGGCACCCTGCAGGGTATCGAGTTGACCGACCGCGCCGCGTTCAGCTTCCAGGGGCATCCTGAAGCCAGTCCAGGGCCGCACGATGTGGCGCCCCTGTTCGACCGCTTCATCGAGGCCATGGCCCAGCGCCGCTGAACTCACCGGCCCGGCGCTACACGCGTGTCGGCGGCGAGGCCGACGCGCGATGAACAGAACATTTGCAGTTCGGCGAGCCTGTCTCCAGGCGTGAAGCGATACGCAACACCTCGCGCCGACTGACCGAAGATTCGAGAGAAGACCATGCCAAAACGTACAGATATCAAAAGCGTCCTGATCCTCGGCGCCGGCCCCATCGTCATCGGCCAGGCCTGCGAGTTCGACTATTCCGGCGCTCAGGCGTGCAAAGCCCTGAAGGAAGAAGGCTTCCGCGTCATTCTGGTGAACTCCAATCCGGCCACCATCATGACTGACCCTGCGATGGCCGATGCGACCTACATCGAGCCGATCAAGTGGACCACCGTGGCCAAGATCATCGAGAAGGAGCGCCCCGATGCGCTGTTGCCGACCATGGGTGGGCAGACCGCGCTGAACTGCGCGCTGGACCTGGAAAAGCACGGCGTGCTCGCGAAGTTCGGTGTCGAGATGATCGGCGCCAACGCCGACACCATCGACAAGGCCGAAGACCGTTCGCGTTTCGACAAGGCGATGAAGAACATCGGCTTGGCTTGCCCGGTTTCCGGCATCGCCCACAATATGGACGAAGCTTATGGGGTGCTCGACAAGGTCGGTTTCCCCTGCATCATCCGGCCGTCGTTCACCATGGGCGGCACCGGCGGCGGTATCGCCTACAATCGCGAAGAGTTCGAAGAGATCTGCGCTCGCGGCCTGGATCTGTCGCCCACCAGCGAACTCTTGATCGACGAATCGCTGATCGGCTGGAAAGAGTACGAGATGGAAGTGGTCCGCGATAAGAAGGACAACTGCATCATCGTCTGCTCGATCGAAAACTTCGACCCGATGGGCGTGCATACCGGCGACTCCATCACCGTCGCTCCGGCCCAGACGCTGACCGACAAGGAATACCAGATCATGCGCAACGCCTCGCTGGCGGTGCTGCGTGAGATCGGCGTTGAAACCGGCGGCTCCAACGTCCAGTTCGGCATTTGCCCGAACACCGGGCGCATGGTCGTCATCGAGATGAACCCGCGTGTTTCCCGATCCTCGGCGCTGGCATCGAAGGCGACCGGGTTCCCGATCGCCAAGATCGCCGCCAAGCTGGCGGTGGGTTATACCCTCGACGAGCTCTCCAACGACATCACCGGTGGCCGCACCCCGGCGTCCTTCGAGCCGGCGATCGATTACGTGGTGACCAAGGTTCCGCGCTTCGCCTTTGAGAAATTCCCCAAGGCCGACGCGCGCCTGACTACACAGATGAAGTCTGTCGGCGAAGTCATGGCCATCGGTCGTACCTTCCAGGAATCCATGCAGAAAGCACTGCGTGGCCTCGAAGTGGGCGCCACCGGCTTCGATCCGAAGCTGGATCTCAATGATGACGAAGCCCAGAGCACGCTCAAGCGCGAGCTCACGGTGCCTGGTGCCGACCGCATCTGGTACGTCGGCGATGCCTTCCGGGCTGGCAAGAGCGTGGATGATATCTTCGCGCTGACCAAGATCGACCCCTGGTTCCTGGTGCAGATCGAAGATCTGATCAAGGAAGAAGAGCGGGTCAAGACGCTCGGTTTGTCGAACATCGACTATGACCTGATGCGTACGCTCAAGCGCAAGGGTTTCTCCGACGCCCGCCTGGCCAAGTTGCTCGGCGTGACCGAGAAGAATCTGCGCAGTCACCGTCACAAGCTCAAGGTGCTGCCGGTCTACAAGCGCGTCGATACTTGCTCGGCCGAGTTCGCTACCGACACCGCCTACCTGTATTCGACCTACGAGGAAGAGTGCGAAGCCAAGCCGTCCGACCGCGACAAGATCATGGTCATCGGTGGCGGCCCGAACCGTATCGGCCAGGGCATCGAGTTCGACTACTGCTGCGTCCACGCGGCGCTGGCGATGCGTGAAGACGGCTACGAGACCATCATGGTCAACTGCAACCCCGAAACCGTCTCCACCGACTACGACACCTCCGACCGGCTCTATTTCGAGCCGGTGACGCTGGAGGACGTGCTGGAAATCGTTCGCGTCGAGCAGCCCAAGGGCGTGATCGTGCAGTACGGTGGGCAGACCCCGCTGAAGATCTGCCGTGCGTTGGAAGAGGCTGGCGTGCCGATCATCGGTACTAGTCCGGATGCCATCGACCGCGCTGAAGACCGTGAGCGCTTCCAGCAGATGGTCGAGCGTCTGAACCTGCGTCAGCCGCCGAACGCGACCGCGCGCAGCGAGGAGGAAGCCATCGCTGCCTCCAAAACCATCGGCTATCCGCTGGTGGTGCGCCCCTCCTATGTGCTCGGCGGTCGCGCGATGGAGATCGTCTATCAGGAAGACGAACTCAAGCGCTACATGCGCGAGGCGGTCCAGGTGTCCAACGACAGCCCGGTCCTGCTTGACCACTTCCTCAACTGCGCCATCGAGGTGGACGTGGATGCGGTCTGCGACGGTGAGAATGTCGTGATCGGCGCCATCATGCAGCACATCGAGCAAGCGGGCGTGCATTCCGGCGACTCGGCCTGCTCGCTGCCGCCTTATTCGTTGCCCCGCCACATCCAGGATGAGATCCGCGAGCAGGTCAAGAAGATGGCCCTGGAGCTGGGCGTCATCGGTCTGATGAACGTACAGATGGCGGTGCAGGGCGAGGATATCTTCGTCATCGAAGTGAACCCGCGCGCCTCGCGTACCGTGCCGTTCGTCTCCAAGTGCATCGGCCTGTCGCTGGCCAAGGTGGCGGCGCGTGTGATGGGCGGCAAGACCCTCGCCGAGCTGGGCTTCACCGAAGAAATCATTCCGCCGTTCTACAGCGTCAAGGAAGCGGTATTCCCGTTCGCCAAGTTCCCCGGTGTCGACCCCATTCTCGGCCCGGAGATGAAGTCCACCGGCGAGGTGATGGGCGTCGGCGACAGCTTCGCCGAAGCTTTCGCCAAGGCGCAGCTGGGTGCCAGCGAAATTCTGCCCAACTCCGGTTGCGCCTTTATCAGCGTGCGCGACGACGACAAGCCCGACGTGGCCGAGGTCGCGCGTAGCCTGATCGCCCTGGGCTTCGACATCGTCGCCACGGCCGGCACCGCCAAGCTGATCGAGGCCGCGGGCCTACCGGTTCGGCGCGTCAACAAGGTGACCGAAGGTCGTCCGCACGTGGTCGACATGATCAAGAACGACGAAGTCACCCTGATCATCAACACCACCGAGGGTCGGCAGTCGATCGCCGACTCCTATTCCATCCGTCGTAACGCCCTGCAGCACAAGATCTGCTGCACCACCACGCTGGCCGGTGCGCAGGCGATTTGTGAGGCGCTCAAATACGGTCCGGAGAAGACCGTTCGCCGCTTGCAGGACCTCCATGCAGGAATCAGCGCATGACCAAGTTCCCAATGACCGTCCAGGGCGCGCGCGCCCTGGAAGAAGAACTCAGGCACCTCAAGACCGAACTACGCCCGCAGATCACCCAGGCGATCGCCGAAGCACGTGAGTTGGGGGATCTGAAAGAGAATGCCGAATACCACGCCGCCCGCGAGCAGCAAGGAATGGTTGAGGCGCGTATCCGCGATATCGAAGGGCGCCTGCAGAATGCGCAGGTGATCGATATCGCCAACATTACGCCGACCGGCAAGGTGATCTTCGGCACCACCGTGGATATCGCCAACGTCGAGACCGACGAGACGGTGACCTACCAGATCGTCGGTGACGACGAGGCCGATATCAAGAAGGGCAAGCTGTCGGTGAGTTCACCGATCGCGCGCGCCCTGATCGGCAAGGAGGAGGGTGACGTCGTTGCCGTCAAGACACCAAGCGGCGTAGTCGAGTACGAGATTGTCGAAGTCCGGCACGTCTGACCATCGCCCGTTGCGGGCCGGAATGATCAGTTGGCAGCTGGCACAGACGTTCTGGGTCGGCGGCCTCTGGTTGTTGCAATTCGTCGTCCTGCCTGCGCTCGGCAAGATTGGCCTGGCGCCGTTACTGGTGGAGGAAGTCGCCAATGGCTTGCGGCCTCTGATGATCGGGTTCGCCGCATTCTGCGCGCTGTTGCAGCTGCTGGTTCTGGTGCAGGCGCTCGGCTTCACGGCGCTACGCGCCGATCTGCGGGGTCAGTTGTTGTTGACGGTGCTGGGGCTTGCGGCGAGCCATCATGCGGGACTCGCCGGCTGGTTCGACTCACCTTACTGGCAGGTATTCAGCTACTTGGCGATGGCGGTGTGCGGACTGTTGCTGGTGCTCCAGCCGGTGCCCGGGCAATCTGCCGACCCGGCGCCTGTTGCGAGCGCCGGGCGTTGAGACGATCGCTCGCGCCTCAGGCTTCGTGGCGGAAAACGTTGGAAAGCTGCTTGTTTACCTTGGGGTTGCGGCGGTAGACCAACGCCATCTTGCCGATGGACTGTACGAGCTCGCAGTTACCCGCTTCGCAGAGTGCGTCCATCAAGGCGCGGCGGTCGTCGCGCTCGGTAATGCGAAACTGCACCTTGATCAGCTCATGATCGCTCAGGGCGCGATCCAGTTCGGCCTGTACGCCTTCGGTCAGTCCGTTTTCGGCTACGATCAGCACGGGCTTGAGATGATGGCCGATGGATTTGAAGCGTTTCTTCTGCTCGTTGGTGAGCGGCATAATTCGACCCTTGCGTGAATCTTCAGAACGGTGGCTTTGATAGCCGAAATGATAGGCGGTTGCAGGCGAAGGTGCAGAGGCAGATGCCCGGCTCTTTCCTCGGCCGGCACAAGCAGCTTCAGCGGTCGGCTAGTGTAACCGAGAGGCCTCTGGCCGCACAGGTGAGGTAATAGTTTGGCACGCTCAAGCCCAGCTCCGGTGCTCAAGGAGCATGTCGGTGAACGCGGCGGATGATCGCTTCGAATATCCTTCGATGGGTAGTATTTCCGGCGTGACCTTCATCCAGGACAATTCACCGAAGATACCGTGTCCGCTCGGATCTCGAGGCCGTTGGTAAAAAATCCGGTAGGCCTTGTGATTTCTGAGATGGCCCCCAATATGAGGGGTGAGAGCCGCCGATCAGTCGGGTATTGGCGCCGGGAGGTGATTTCCCGATCAAGATCTTCCAAGGGGAGGGCTTAGATGCCTACCTGCGAAAGGTCGCCAGAACCGCGACAAGCTGCAGATGCGCAAACCGTTGTTCCAGGGATCTCTCCCGCGAGCAACACTGCTGGCTCGCGGTTTCATGCCCCATGAGCGCTGCGCTGTAGGCTGAAAAGTGTGGTGCGCTAATTTTGTTGGCGCTCGGCACCTCTGCGGCAACGATGGGTCTCACAGAGGGTTCGACCCTCATAAAGGGTTACAGACAGTCTGCCAGCCCCGGCGCGTAGTGTAGTAAGTTAGGCCGAGCAACCAACCGGCCGTCATGCGGGCCCGACGATAATGGGCTCGCTCCAGAGGGTAGTTAATTGAACGACATGGCGAAAAACCTCATTCTTTGGTTGATCATTGCCGCCGTACTGGTGACGGTGATGAACAACTTTTCCAGCCCGGCCGAGCAACAGACGCTGAATTATTCGGACTTCCTTGAGCAGGTCCGCGAGGGTCGCGTCGAGCGCGTAACGGTCGACGGCTTCGTCATTACCGGTCGGCGCACCGATGGCGACTCGTTCAAGACGGTACGCCCTGCCATCCAGGACGGCGGTCTGATCGGCGATCTGATCAACAACAACGTGGTCATCGAAGGCAAGCAGCCCGAGCAGCAGAGCATCTGGACTCAGCTGCTGGTAGCGAGCTTCCCGATCCTTGTGATCATCGCGGTGTTCATGTTCTTCATGCGCCAGATGCAGGGCGGAGCCGGCGGCAAGGGCGGGCCGATGAGTTTCGGCAAGAGCAAGGCGCGCCTGCTGTCCGAAGATCAGGTCAAAACTACATTCGCCGACGTCGCCGGCTGCGACGAGGCCAAGGAAGAGGTCAGCGAGCTGGTCGAATTCCTGCGTGACCCAGGCAAGTTCCAGCGCCTTGGCGGCCGCATCCCGCGCGGCGTGCTCATGGTGGGTTCGCCGGGTACCGGTAAGACCCTGCTGGCCAAGGCCGTGGCAGGCGAAGCCAAGGTGCCGTTCTTCACTATTTCCGGTTCGGACTTCGTCGAGATGTTCGTTGGTGTGGGTGCTTCCCGTGTGCGTGACATGTTCGATCAAGCCAAGAAGCACGCACCCTGCATCATCTTCATCGATGAGATCGATGCGGTCGGTCGCCACCGTGGCGCCGGTCTCGGCGGTGGTCATGACGAGCGCGAGCAAACCCTCAACCAGTTGCTGGTCGAGATGGATGGCTTCGAAATGAACGATGGCATCATCGTGATCGCCGCGACCAACCGTCCCGACGTACTCGATCCGGCGCTGCTGCGTCCTGGTCGTTTCGACCGCCAGGTCGTGGTCGGCCTGCCGGATATCCGCGGGCGCGAGCAGATCCTCAAGGTCCATATGCGCAAGGTGCCGCTGGGCGACAACGTCGATCCGGGCGTTATTGCCCGCGGTACGCCTGGGTTCTCAGGGGCCGACCTTGCCAACCTGGTCAACGAGGCTTCGCTGTTCTCTGCGCGCTCCAACAAGCGTGTGGTCGATATGCGCGAGTTCGAGCTGGCCAAGGACAAGATCATGATGGGCGCAGAGCGCAAGACCATGGTCATGTCCGAAAAGGAGAAGCTCAACACCGCTTATCATGAGGCTGGTCATGCCATCGTCGGACGCGTCGTGCCCGAGCATGATCCTGTCTACAAAGTGTCCATCATTCCGCGCGGCCGTGCCCTGGGTGTGACCATGTTCCTGCCCGAGGAAGACCGCTACAGTCTGTCCAAGCGTGCCCTGATCAGCCAGATCTGTTCGCTGTTCGGTGGACGTATCGCCGAAGAGATGACGCTGGGCTTCGAAGGCGTCACCACCGGTGCCTCGAATGACATCATGCGTGCTACCCAGCTGGCTCGGAACATGGTGACCAAGTGGGGCCTTTCTGAGAAGCTCGGTCCGCTGATGTATGCCGAGGAAGAAGGCGAAGTGTTTCTGGGCCGCAGTGCCGGCAGCCAGCACACCAATGTCTCGGCCGATACCGCGCGTATGATCGATCTCGAAGTGCGCAGCATCATCGATCAGTGTTATGGCACCGCGAAGCAGATCCTTTCTGACAACCGCGACAAGCTCGACATGATGGCCGAGGCGCTGATGAAGTACGAAACCATCGATGCCGACCAGATCAATGACATCATGGCTGGTCGTGCGCCTCGCGAACCTCGCGACTGGCAGGGCGGTGGCTCCGGCGCTTCGGGCACACCTGTCCAACCTGATGCCGATCGCCCTGAAACGCCCATCGGCGGTCCAGCCGGCGAGCACTAAGGGGCTTTCATGGCGCCTGCGCTTCACCCGACCCGGTTGTCCTGTGGCAACCGGGTTCTCGATTTATCCCGTCCGCACGTGATGGGCATTCTCAACGTTACCCCCGACTCGTTTTCCGATGGTGGCCGCTACGCATCGCGCGACTTCGCGCTGCGCCATGCTGAAGCGATGGTGCGAGCAGGGGCTTCCCTTGTAGATGTCGGTGGCGAGTCGACCCGTCCAGGCGCGCGTGCGGTATCCGCTTTGGAGGAGCTGGAACGCGTTGCACCAATAGTCGAGGCCATTGTTCATGAGCTGGACGTGATCGTATCCGTCGACACTTCCACGCCATCGGTCATACGCGAGAGCGCAAGGCTCGGGGCCGGGCTTATCAATGACGTGCGGTCGCTACGCCGTGACGGTGCCCTGGATGCGGCGGCCGATAGTGGTTTGCCCGTTTGCCTGATGCATATGCGCGGTGAGCCGGGCGACATGCAGCGTGAGGCCGTTTATGAGGATGTGGTTGCTGAGGTGGCGGCTTTCCTCGAGGCGCGGATGGATGTCTGTTCCGCCGCAGGGATACCGCCGGAGCGCATTGTCCTCGATCCCGGTTTCGGCTTCGCCAAGAACCTTGAACACAACCTTTGCCTATTCAAGCACCTTGAGCAGTTGCATCGCCTGGGTCGACCGCTGCTGGTTGGCGTGTCGCGCAAAACGATGATTGGGCAGGCACTCGGCCGTGAAGTGGGTGAGCGTCTCTACGGCAGCCTGGCCCTGGCGGCACTGGCTACGGCAAAGGGCGCGCAAATACTGCGGGTTCATGACGTCGCCGAGACAGTGGATGTGGTCAGAATGATTGCTGCGGTTATGGCCGCCGATTAGGAACAGAACAATGAGCAGAAAATATTTCGGTACCGACGGTATTCGTGGTCACGTCGGCCAGTTTCCCATTACTCCGGAGTTCATGCTGAAGCTCGGCTGGGCGGCAGGCATGGCGTTTCGCAAGCAGGGCAAGTGCCGCATCCTGATCGGCAAGGACACGCGGATTTCCGGCTACATGTTCGAGTCGGCCCTCCAGGCCGGTCTCTCGGCGGCCGGGGCGGATGTGTTGCTGCTGGGTCCTATGCCGACACCGGCGATTGCTTACCTCACGCGTACCTTTCATGCCGAAGCGGGCATCGTCATCAGCGCCTCGCATAACCCGCACCATGACAATGGCATCAAGTTTTTCTCCGGTCGCGGTACCAAGCTGCCCGATGAGCTCGAGCTGATGATCGAGGAGCTACTGGATGCACCCATGACGGTGGCGGAGTCCGCCCAGTTGGGCAAGGCATCCCGGATCAACGATGCGGCTGGTCGGTACATCGAGTTCTGCAAGAGTAGCGTGCCTACCAGCACCGATTTCTCCGGAATGAAGGTGGTGCTCGATTGTGCTCATGGGGCCACCTACAAGGTTGCACCCAATGTCTTTCGCGAGTTGGGCGCGCAGGTGGTGGTCATCGGTGCCGATCCGGATGGCTTGAACATCAATGCCAATGTGGGTTCAACCCATGTTGGTCAGCTACAGAAAGCTGTCATCGAGCATGGTGCCGATCTGGGTATCGCTTTTGATGGTGATGGTGATCGAGTGATGATGGTCGATCACACCGGCATGGCCGTGGATGGCGACGAGCTGCTCTTCATCATCGCCAGCGATCTCAAGGCTAGAGGACTGCTGGAAGGTGGTGTGGTCGGTACGCTGATGAGTAATCTCGGCCTAGAGCTCGCGCTCAAGGACGCTGATATCCCCTTCGTCAGGGCCAAGGTGGGTGACCGCTATGTTATGGCTGAGATGCTCGAGCGTAACTGGCAGCTTGGTGGGGAGAACTCGGGCCATATCGTCTGTGGACAGCACGTCACCACGGGTGACGCGATCATCGCGGCGTTGCAGGTGGTGCTCGCCTTGCACCGGCGGGACCAGACGTTGGCGCAGGCGCGGCAAGCATTGAAGAAGTTTCCGCAGGTACTGATCAACGTCCGTTTCCCTGCGGGTAGCGACCCGGTTTCGCATCCCGACGTGCAGGCTGCCTGTGACGAAGTCACCGCTAAAATGGCGGGCCGTGGCCGGGTGCTGCTGCGCAAATCCGGCACCGAACCGCTGGTGCGCGTGATGGTGGAAGGCGACGACGAAAGGCAGGTGCGCGGCTACGCCGAACAGCTGGTTAAGGTCGTCAATGAAGTTTGCGAATGAATCGGCTTGCCAGGCGTTTTTCTCTTGAGTAACATCTGCGCCCACTTTGACCGACGGGGTAAAGCATGCGTCGCCAACTGGTAGCTGGTAACTGGAAGATGAACGGTACCCGCGCCAGCGTCGCAGAGCTGATTCGGTCGTTGTGCGAGCAGGCGATGCCTGTTTCGGTGGAAGTCGTGGTGCTGCCTGGTTCGTTGCATGTTAGCCAGGTGGTCGAAGGTCTTTCCGGGTCGCAGCTAGGTGTTGGTGCGCAGGATTGCGCAGTTGAAAGCGGCTTCGGCGCCTTGACCGGTGAAGAGTCGGTCGAGCAGTTGCAAGATGCAGGCTGTGAATGGGTTCTGGTCGGTCACTCGGAGCGTCGCCTGATTCTGGGTGAAAGCGATGAGGTGGTCTGCCGCAAGTTTGCTGCTGCCAAGGCGTGTGGTCTGAAGCCGATTCTCTGTGTGGGCGAAACGCTCGAGCAGCGAGAGGCTGGTCAGACGCTTGAGGTGGTGGGGCGTCAGCTGGGGGGCGTGGTGTCCGCTTTGGGTATCTCGGCTCTGGTTGATGCGGTTGTGGCGTATGAGCCGGTCTGGGCCATTGGGTCGGGGCTGACCGCAACGCCACAGCAGGCGCAGGAAGTGCACGCTGCCATTCGGGCGCAGCTGGCTCGAGAGGATGCTGAAATCGCCGAGGGCGTTCGGATTCTCTATGGTGGCAGCGTAAAGGCTGCTAATGCGGCCGAGCTGTTCGGGATGGCGGATATTGATGGGGGGCTCATTGGTGGAGCCTCTCTGAAAGCGGACGAATTCGGTGCGATCTGTCGCGCCGCAGGGAACTGAACAGATGTTGCAGACTGTTGTTATTGTGGTGCATCTGCTGGTTGCCATTGGTGTGGTAGTGCTGGTGTTGCTGCAGCAGGGTAAGGGTGCCGACGCCGGTGCTTCGTTCGGTTCGGGTGCTTCGGCAACCGTATTCGGAAGCCAAGGTTCTGCTACCTTTTTGAGTCGAGTTACTGCTATACTAGCGACCGTTTTTTTCGTGACCAGTCTGGGGCTTGCGTTCTTCGCCAAGCAGCAGGCTGATCAGCTGTCGGGGGCAGGTCTGCCTGATCCCGCGGTTCTGGAAGTGCCGGCCGAAAGGCCAGTTGTTGACGATGTGCCTGCTCTCGAAGAGCGCCGGCCAGCCGAGACGACAGGGGATATACCTCAGGCGCCCGGGCAGTAAAGGTTTTGCCGAGGTGGTGGAATTGGTAGACACGCTACCTTGAGGTGGTAGTGGCCATAGGCTGTAGGGGTTCGAGTCCCCTCCTCGGTACCAAACAAGCAGGCCCGCATCAGCGGGCTTTCTTGTTCTTAGGGCTCAGGTTGACCAGCTTCAGGGTCGGCCGTATAATTCGTGCCCAGCTTTAGACGCGGGGTGGAGCAGTCTGGTAGCTCGTCGGGCTCATAACCCGAAGGTCGTTGGTTCAAATCCAGCCCCCGCAACCAGTTGTAGAAGAGCCCCTGTCAAGGGGCTTTTTCTTAGCTGAAGCCAGGCCGCCGGCATTTACAGGCGGTTTCGCAGGATGGGCGTTTCGCCCATTTTTCATTTTTACAGCATGCACGAGGGACTTCGATGTCGAGCAAGCTAGAACAGTTGCAGGCCTTGTTGGCCCCTGTGGTCGAGGCGCTCGGCTATCAATGCTGGGGTATTGAATTCCTTTCCCAGGGTCGACATTCGCTGTTGCGGGTGTACATCGACCACGCCAACGGCATCCTCGTCGAGGATTGCGAGAAGGTGAGCCGCCAACTGAGTGGCGTGCTCGATGTCGAAGATCCCATCAGCGCTGAGTACACCCTTGAGGTGTCCTCGCCAGGTATGGATCGGCCGTTGTTCACACTGGACCAGTTCGCCACCCACGTTGGCGAGGTGGTAAAGATCAAGCTGCGTTCGCCCTTCGAGGGGCGCCGCAATTTTCAAGGCCTTCTGCGTGGGGTGGAAGAGCAGGACATCGTGGTGCTGGTCGACGACCACGAATATCTGTTGCCGATCGACTCGGTCGACAAGGCCAACATAGTTCCCCGGTTTGAGTGAGACGCGGATCCCGCGAACCCCAATGGATTGCGAAAGGCGAGGCGTACGATGAGCAAAGAAGTACTGCTAGTTGTTGAGTCGGTGTCCAATGAAAAGGGCGTACCGGCCGGCGTGATTTTCGAGGCGCTGGAACTGGCGCTGGCCACGGCCACCAAGAAGCGTTACGAAGACGAAGTCGACCTGCGTGTAGAGATCAACCGTCAGAACGGCAGTTACGAAACCTTTCGTCGCTGGACCGTGGTTGAAGAGGCCGATTTCGATGATCCTGACATTCAGCTGACCCTCGATCAGGCAGAGGCACGCAAGCCCGACGCCAAGATCGGCGATGTGCTGGAAGAGAAGATCGAGTCGATCGAGTTCGGCCGTATCGCAGCACAGACCGCCAAGCAGGTCATCGTGCAGAAAGTTCGCGAAGCGGAGCGTGCCCAGGTCGTCGAGGCCTATCGCGATCGTCTTGGCGAAATCATTTCCGGTACGGTGAAGAAGGTCACTCGCGACAACGTCATTGTCGATCTCGGCAACAACGCCGAAGCTCTATTGGCTCGTGAAGACATCATCGCCCGCGAAACCTTTCGTGTAGGTGCTCGCGTTCGGGCGCTGCTCAAGGAAATTCGTACTGAGAATCGCGGCCCTCAACTGATCCTGTCGCGTACCGCGCCGCAGATGCTGATCGAGTTGTTCCGCATCGAAGTGCCGGAAATCGCCGAAGAGTTGATCGAGGTGATGGGCGCTTCGCGTGATCCGGGTTCGCGCGCCAAGATCGCCGTGCGCTCCAAGGACAAGCGGATCGACCCGCAGGGTGCCTGCATCGGCATGCGCGGCTCGCGCGTGCAGGCGGTATCGGGCGAGATCGGCGGCGAGCGCGTCGATATCGTGCTGTGGGACGAAAATCCCGCCCAGTTCGTGATCAATGCGATGGCGCCGGCCGAAGTGGCCGCAATCATCGTCGATGAAGATGCCCATGCAATGGACATCGCCGTCGCCGAGGACAACCTGGCGCAGGCTATTGGCCGCGGTGGCCAGAACGTCCGCCTGGCCAGCCAGCTGACCGGCTGGACTCTTAACGTGATGACCGAGGCCGATATTCAGGCCAAGCAGGAGGAAGAAACCGGCGACATTCTGCGCGCCTTCATCGAAGAACTGGACGTCGACGAGGAGCTGGCACAGGTTCTGGTCGAAGAAGGCTTCACCTCGCTGGAAGAGGTGGCTTATGTCCCGATGGAGGAAATGCTCGCAATCGAAGGGTTCGACGAGGACATCGTCAACGAGCTGCGTTCGCGCGCCAAGGATCGCCTGTTGACCAAGGCCATCGCCACTGAAGAAAAACTGGCAGACGCTCAGCCAGCCGAAGATCTGCTCGCGCTGGAAGGCATGGACAAGGAACTGGCGGTCGAGTTGGCAATGCGAGGTGTCATCACTCGCGAAGACCTGGCCGAGCAGTCGATCGACGACCTGCTCGACATAGACGGCATCGACCAAGAGCGTGCCGGCAAGCTGATCATGGCCGCCCGAGCCCATTGGTTCGAGTAAGTAATTAGCGGCCTGAGGAGAGGAATGCATGACGCAAGTCACGGTGAAAGAACTGGCCCAGGTGGTCGACACACCGGTCGAGCGACTGCTTCAGCAGATGCGTGAGGCAGGACTGTCGCACACCAGCGCCGAGCAAGTAGTGACCGATAACGAGAAACAGGCGCTGTTGGCGCACCTGAAGAGCAGCCACGGCGCCAAGGTGAACGAGCCGAGCAAGATCACCTTGCAGCGCAAGACCACCACCAAGCTGAAAGTGGGTGGCAGCAAGACCATCAGCGTTGAAGTGCGCAAGAAGAAGACCTTCGTCAAGCGCAGCCCCGATGAGATCGAGGCCGAAAAGCAGCGCGAGCTGGAAGAACAGCGCGCAGCCGAAGAAGCGGCGCGGCTGAAGGCCGAGGAAGACGCGCGTCAACGTGCCGAGGAAGAGGCGCGTCGTCAGGCCGATGAGCAGGCCCGTGCGGCCAGTGCGGGACAGACCGCCGAAGCGCCTGGGACGCCCCCCGCCGAGCCTTCGCCTGCAGTGGCGGCTGTCGCGGCTGCTGCTCCCGCTCCGGCTGCCGATGATCGCAAGAAGGACGAGGTGCGACGCACCGAGAAGGCGCGCAGCGACGAGGATGAGCGTCGTGACCGCAAGCACGCGCAACACCGTCCTTCGCTCAAGGCCAAGGCGCCTCTGGGCCGTACCGCTCGCACGGGTGATGACGAGGCGGACAGCTTCGGGCGCCGTGGCGGTCGTGGCAAGTCGAAGCTCAAGAAGCGTAACCAGCATGGGTTCCAGAGCCCAACAGGACCTGTCGTGCGCGAAGTTTCCATTGGCGAGACCATTACCGTTTCCGAGCTGGCACAGCAGATGTCGGTCAAGGCTGCGGAAGTCATCAAGTTCATGTTCAAGCTGGGTTCGCCGGTCACCATCAACCAGGTGCTCGACCGTGAAACCGCTCAGCTGGTGGCTGAAGAACTGGGCCACAAGGTCAAGCTCGTCAGCGACAACGCACTCGAAGAGCAATTGGCCGAGTCGTTGAAGTTCGAAGGTGAGGCGGTGTCCCGCGCTCCGGTTGTGACCGTCATGGGTCACGTCGACCACGGTAAGACTTCGCTGCTCGACTATATCCGCCGTGCCAAAGTCGCCTCCGGTGAAGCGGGTGGCATCACTCAGCACATCGGTGCGTACCACGTTGAAACCGACCGCGGTATGGTCACCTTCCTCGATACCCCCGGCCACGCCGCGTTTACTGCCATGCGTGCCCGCGGTGCGAAAGCGACCGACATCGTCATTCTGGTGGTGGCTGCGGATGACGGCGTGATGCCGCAGACCGAGGAAGCCATCCAGCACGCGAAAGCGGCCGGTGTGCCGATCGTGGTCGCGGTGAACAAGATCGACAAGCCGGAAGCGGATCTGGACCGGATCAAGAACGATCTGGCCGGACGCGACGTGATCCCGGAAGAATGGGGCGGCAACGCCCAGTTCGTTGCGGTATCGGCGAAAGTCGGTACAGGCGTCGACGAGCTGCTCGAAGCCGTACTGCTGCAGGCCGAATTGCTCGAACTGAGCGCCACGCCTTCCGCACCGGGTCGTGGTGTGGTGGTCGAATCCCGTTTGGACAAGGGCCGTGGCCCGGTGGCCACCGTGCTGGTACAGGACGGTACGTTGCGCCAGGGCGACATGGTTCTGGTCGGCGTCAACTATGGCCGCGTTCGGGCCATGCTCGACGAAAACGGCAAGCCTGTAAAAGAAGCTGGCCCGTCGATTCCGGTCGAAATTCTTGGCCTGGACGGCACGCCGGACGCCGGTGACGAGCTGATCGTTGTCGCCGACGAGAAGAAGGCGCGCGAAATCGCTCTGTTCCGTCAGGGCAAGTTCCGCGAGGTCAAGCTGGCCCGTGCGCATGCCGGCAAGCTCGAAAACATCTTCGAGACCATGGGGCAGGACGAGAAGAAGACCCTCAATATCGTGCTCAAGGCCGACGTGCGCGGTTCGCTCGAGGCCCTGCAGGGCTCGCTGAGCGATCTGGGCAACGACGAAGTTCAGGTGCGAGTGGTCGGTGGCGGTGTCGGTGGTATCACCGAGAGCGATGCCAACCTGGCGCTGGCATCCAACGCCGTGCTGTTCGGCTTCAACGTGCGGGCCGATGCCGGTGCGCGCAAGATCGTCGAGCAGGAAGGTCTGGACCTGCGTTACTACAACGTCATTTACGACATCATCGATGACGTGAAGAAGGCCCTGTCCGGCATGCTGGGTAGTGACGTACGGGAGAACATCCTGGGCGTGGCCGAGGTGCGTGACGTGTTCCGTTCGCCGAAGTTCGGCGCGATCGCTGGCTGTATGGTCATCGAGGGCATGGTCCACCGTAACCGTCCGATCCGCGTACTGCGCGATGACGTGGTCATCTTCGAAGGCGAGCTGGAATCTCTGCGCCGCTTCAAGGATGACGTGGCCGAAGTCCGCGCCGGCATGGAGTGTGGTATCGGCGTGAAGAGCTACAACGACGTCAAGGTCGGCGACAAGATCGAAGTCTTCGAGAAGGTCCAGGTGGCTCGCTCGCTCTAAACAGCAGCTGCAAGCCTCAGACGGCAAGCTTCAGGGGTAACCCGGAAGCTTGCCGTTTGCCTTTGCAGCGAGATGGTTTTTTAAGCTGCAGACGCAGCTCGAGGCATGTTTTATGGCCAAAGAATTCAGCCGTACCCAGCGTATCGGCGATCAGATGCAGCGCGAGCTGGCATCTCTGATTCAGCGCGAGATCAAGGATCCGCGTCTTGGGCTGATCACCGTCACGGCGGTGGACGTCAGTCGCGATCTTTCCCACGCCCAGATTTTCATCACCGTCATGGGCAAGGATGACGATGCCGAGGCGGTCAAGGAAAGCGTAAAGATCCTCAACGAGGCCAGCGGCTTTCTACGCATGCAGCTAGGCAAGTCGATGAAGGTCCGGACCATTCCGCAGCTTCGCTTCCATTACGACGCCAGTGTTCGCCGCGGTGTTGAGCTGGCCGCGCTGATCGAGCGGGCGGTCGCCGAAGACCGCAAGCACGAAGACGACGCGAAGGAGTAACCCGTGGCGCAGGTCAAACGTGTCAGGCGTGCCGTCAACGGCATCATGCTGCTCGACAAACCCAAAGGGCTGACGTCCAACGCTGCGCTGCAGAAGGTGCGCTGGTTGCTCAACGCCGAGAAGGCCGGCCATACCGGCAGCCTCGATCCCCTGGCAACCGGCGTGCTGCCGCTCTGTTTCGGAGAGGCGACCAAGTTTTCGCAGTATTTGCTCGATGCCGACAAGGGCTACGAGACGCGCATGCAGCTGGGTGTAACCACCAGCACCGCCGACGCCGAGGGCGAGGTGCTCCTGCGCCGGCCGGTAGAGGTCGACTACGCTCAGCTGGAGTCCGTGCTGCCACGTTTCCGTGGCGACATCCAGCAGATACCGCCGATGTATTCGGCGATCAAGCGCGATGGCCAGCCGCTCTACAAGCTCGCCAGGGCAGGAGAGGTAGTGGAGCGCGAGGCGCGTTCTGTTACCATTGCGCGCCTGGAACTGCTCGAGCTCGACGGCGAAACGGCGCGTCTGGCGGTCGCCTGCAGTAAGGGCACCTACATCCGTACGCTGGTCGAGGATATTGGCGAGCTTCTCGGTTGCGGCGCACATGTTGCCGAGTTGCGGCGGACGCAGGCAGGGCCCTTCGACCTTTCGCAGACGATCAGTCTCGAAGCGTTGGAGCAGGCGCACGCCGAAGGCGGTGCGCCGGCGCTCGATGCGTTTTTAAAGCCGGTGGACAGCGGGCTGGAACATTGGCCGCTGCTACAATTCTCCGAGCACAGCGCGTTCTACTGGCTGCAAGGCCAGCCAGTGCGGGCACCGGAGGCGCCGAAGTACGGCATGGTCCGGGTACAGGACCATAACGGTCGCTTTATCGGTATCGGTGAGGTGAGCGACGACGGGCGGATTGCGCCACGTCGATTGATTCGGTCGGAATGACCGTTGCACGCGGCGCTTCGCGCGGCGTGTTCAGAGGGTGGCTGTCAGCAGGCACGGTCATACCTCTTTTTAAAACACGGGAAGCGATTCCCGGCCTGTTCACTCAAGGAGCCCTAACATGGCACTGAGCGTTGAAGAAAAAGCCCAGATCGTAAACGAGTACAAGCAGGGTGAAGGCGATACCGGTTCTCCGGAAGTGCAGGTAGCCCTGCTCACCGCTAACATCAACAAGCTGCAGGACCACTTCAAGGCCAACGGCAAAGATCACCACTCCCGTCGTGGTCTGATCCGTATGGTTAACCAGCGCCGCAAGCTGCTGGATTACCTGAAGGGTAAGGACACCACTCGTTACAGCAGCCTGATCGGCCGCCTGGGCCTGCGTCGCTAAGCGACGTTCGCTGCAAGCAAGAAGCTGGGAGCTTGAAGTTGAAAGCCAGGGATTTTCCCGCTTACAGCTTCGGGCTTCCAGCTTTTAGCTTTCTGGATGAAACAGCTCGGGTCCGACTCCCGCTGCTTCCCACGATTTCCCCCAAGGCAACACAGAGAAGGAAAACACCGTGAACCCGGTAATCAAGAAGTTTCAGTTCGGTCAATCGACCGTAACCCTCGAGACGGGCCGTATCGCCCGCCAGGCCTCCGGCGCCGTGCTCGTCACCGTCGACAACGACGTCACCGTGCTGGTCACCGTGGTTGGTGCCAAGAGCGCCGATCCGAGCAAGGGCTTTTTTCCGCTGTCGGTGCATTATCAGGAGAAGACTTACGCGGCCGGCAAGATCCCGGGCGGCTTCTTCAAGCGCGAAGCGCGTCCTTCGGAAAAGGAAACCCTGACCTCGCGTCTGATCGATCGTCCGATCCGTCCGCTGTTCCCGGAAGGTTTCCAGAACGAAGTGCAGGTCATCTGCACCGTGGTTTCCACCAGCAAGAAGACCGATCCGGACATCGCTGCGATGATCGGTACCTCGGCTGCTTTGGCCATTTCCGGCATTCCGTTCGACGGCCCGATTGGCGCCGCCCGCGTGGCTTTCCACCCGGAAACCGGCTATCTGCTGAACCCGACCTACGAGCAGCTCAAGGCTTCCAGCCTGGACATGGTCGTGGCTGGCACCAAGGACGCTGTCCTCATGGTCGAGTCCGAGGCCAAGGAGCTGACCGAAGACCAGATGCTCGGTGCCGTGCTGTTCGCCCATGACGAATTCCAGACCGTTATTCAGGCCGTTACAGAGCTGGCTGCTGAAGCCGGCAAGCCGCGCTGGGACTGGCAAGCCCCTGCTGCCAACACCACGCTGCTGGATGCCATCCGCAGCGAGTTCGGCGAAGCCATCTCCCAGGCCTACACCATCATCATCAAGCAGGATCGCTATGCGCGCCTGGGCGAACTGCGTGACCAGGTCGTCGCCAAGTTCTCCGGCGAAGAAGGCCAGCCTTCGGCCGGTGAAGTCAAAGACGCCTTCGGTGAAATCGAATACCGCACCGTTCGTGAAAACATCGTCAATGGCAAGCCGCGTATCGACGGCCGTGACACCCGCACCGTTCGCGGGCTGAACATCGAAGTCGGTGTTCTGGGCAAGACTCACGGTTCGGCGCTGTTCACCCGTGGTGAAACCCAGGCTCTGGTCGTGGCTACCCTGGGTACCGCCCGCGATGCTCAGTTGCTCGATACCCTGGAAGGCGAGAAAAAAGACCCCTTCATGCTGCACTACAATTTCCCGCCGTACTCGGTGGGCGAATGTGGTCGCATGGGTGCCACTGGTCGCCGTGAAATCGGTCACGGCCGTCTGGCTCGTCGTGGTGTCGCGGCCATGCTGCCGAGCGCCGACGAGTTTCCGTACACCATCCGTGTGGTTTCGGAAATTACCGAGTCCAACGGCTCCAGCTCCATGGCTTCGGTCTGCGGCGCCTCGCTGGCACTGATGGACGCTGGTGTGCCGATGAAAGCGCCGGTGGCCGGTATCGCCATGGGCCTGGTCAAGGAGGGCGAGAAATTTGCCGTGCTGACCGACATCCTCGGTGACGAAGACCACCTGGGCGACATGGACTTCAAGGTCGCTGGTACCGCCAAGGGCGTGACCGCGCTGCAGATGGACATCAAGATCCAGGGCATCACCGAAGAAATCATGGAAATCGCCCTGGGCCAGGCCCTGGAAGCGCGCCTGAACATTCTCGGCCAGATGAACCAAGTCATCGCGCAGTCGCGCAGCGAGCTGTCGGCCAACGCACCGACCATGATTGCGATGAAGATCGATCAGGACAAGATTCGCGACGTGATCGGCAAGGGCGGCGCCACCATTCGCAGCATCTGCGAAGAGACCAAGGCCTCGATCGACATCGAAGATGATGGCTCGATCAAGATCTTCGGCGAGACCAAGGACGCTGCTGAAGCTGCCAAACAGCGCGTATTGAGCATCACCGCCGAAGCCGAGATCGGCAAGATCTACGTGGGGCGCGTCGAGCGCATCGTCGATTTCGGTGCCTTCGTCAACATCCTGCCGGGCAAGGACGGTCTGGTGCACATCTCGATGCTGAGCGATCAGCGTGTCGAGAAGGTCACCGACGTGCTCAAGGAAGGTCAGGAAGTGAAGGTGCTGGTACTGGACGTGGACAACCGCGGCCGTATCAAGCTGTCGATCAAGGACGTGGCGGCCGCCGAAGCTTCTGGCGTCTGATTCGCGGCGTTTAAAAAAGGGCCCTTCGGGGCCCTTTTTATTTGATTCGGTGTCTCGGCGCTATTGCAAGTTGCACGTGCCCTAGGCGGCCAACATGCAATGTGCAATTGCGATTGCTCGATAGTTATTTATAACTCCTTGTTTTATATAGTTATTTATATGGGCGCCGCTTGGCACGCGGCTTGCGACATTACTCATGAATCCGCAGCCGGAGTAATGCTGCGGAAACCATGAGAAGAGGAGTAACTCCATGAAAAAGATCCAGACTTCCGTCGCTGCCGCCGTTGTCACCGCTGCCCTGAGTGTTCCGTTCGCTGGCGCTGCCCTGGCCGATAGCACCCCTGCGCTGGGCCAGTCGGACACCCTGATGCTTGCCGCAAACGAAGCAAAAAATGCAGGTGATGCCGTTTCTGACACCTGGATCACCACCAAAGTGAAGTCCGTTCTGCTGGCTGAGGGCTCCACTCCTGGAATGGACATCGAAGTCGAAACCAAGGATGGCATCGTGTCGCTGACCGGCACCGTGGCTACCGAGGCCGAAAAAGAAATGGCCATTTCCAAGGCCAAGGACGTCGAAGGCGTGCGTAACGTTTCCGCCGACGGCCTGAAAACCGCCGACTAAGGGTTTTGTTGGGCCATGTTCCCCTTGCATGGCAGACGAACCCCACGCCAATGCGTGGGGTTTTTTTATTGGCCTCGCCGACTATCGATGTGCCGCAGTCGATTCCCCTCGAAACGCAGGTAATGGAGCATCCCGTGGTTCGGGCCATAGATCCATTCCTCGACCTGCACCTCGTTGCGAAAGCCGTAGTCGTCCACGACCTCTTTGAAACCGATCAGGCTGTTGCTGGCCGGCGGCCCGCATTTATTCAGAACCTCGCTTATGGTGGCATCGGTGCTCACCAGTTGACTGCCACACCGGTAGGTCGATGAGGCCAGTGCTACGGGTGCCCAAAAGGTCAGCGACAGCAGAAACAGCCGCGTGATCACGGTCATGGCGAGCCTCCGCTCAGTTGCTGCGGCGCGTTTCGATGCGCACCAGGCGGCTGCCTTCGAATGTCAGAATGCTGATTGAGCCGTTGCTCGGGCCGTATACCCACTCCTCGAGCCTGAACTCCTGTCGATCGTTGCGGCCAAGCGCGTAGCCGACCAGGTCGCTGTGAGCCGGGGGCCCGCATTTGCGCTCGACCTCGAACGCGCGGTCTCCGGTACTGACCAGTTGGTTGCCACAGCGCATGGTGTCCGCCTGGGCGGCGCCGGAGCAGACCAATATCGCGGTCAGGCATAAAAGAAATCGGGTTAGGGTCATGCTAGTCGCTTCCCAAGTGCAGCAGGCTGATTACCTGACCATTGTCGGGCTCGGTCAGGCCGGTGTCGAGCAAGTACACGCGGCTGGCGTCCAGGCCGCCGCGATCCACCAGATGCTCCTTGATGGCCGCGGCTCTGGCCTGCGCCAGGCGCCTTAGCAAGCCAGCATTGTCGCTCCAGCTGTCGAGGATCGCCTGCCGCAGTTGCCTGGCGCGCTCGTCCTCGTCCAATTGCCGCCATGGCTCTGGCGGCTGCTGCTGAAGCCTGCTGCGGTAGATGGCTTCCAGCAGCGCTGGCTTATCACCGTCGGCGACTTCCAATTGCGAAGGATCGCGCGGCACCTGGTCGCTCCGGCGCTGGCGCATGTTGTACAGAGTGCTCCGGTATTCTCGCTCGAGCCACTGCTCGGCCAGCAACGGACCATCGTTTTGCCGTGCGCTCATGCCTTCGACCTCCAGGTGTAGGGCTGGGCGCTCCTTGAGCGCTGCGGCGAGGGTATCGAGTGCCTGGCGGGCCTGGGCATCGAGGCTGCTGTCACCGGCGGCGAAGGCAATATGGCTGAGGTCGTCCTGGTCGCTACCGACCAGCCCGCCGAGAAAGCGAAATGGCGCCTTGGCGGCTCGCACGACGAGGTTGCGCAGCGTCTGCCAGACGATCGGCATGACATCGAACTGCGGGTCGTTAAGGTCGCCTTGGACCGGTAGCTCCAGTGAGATGGTTCCGCGGCTGTCCTTGAGCAGGGCCACGGCCAGGCGTACGGGTAGGTCCACGGCGTCGGGGCTGTCGACGCGTTCGCCGAGCTGAAGCTGTTCGAGCACCACCTTGTTCTCGGCGCGCAATTGACCTTGCTGAATGCGGTAGTGCAAATCTAGATCGAGCCGCCCGCGGCGGATGCGGTAACCGGCGAACTTGCTGGAGTAGGGGGTCAGTGTGGTCAGTTCGACCTGACGAAAGCGTGTCGCGATATCGAGGTTCTGCAGCGGGTCGAAAGGCGTCAGGCTGCCGCTGATGGTGACTGGCGCATAGCGGTCAACCTTGCCGTTGACCTCAACGCTGGCCGGGCGGTCGGCGCGGCTGTCGAGCGTTCCGATGCGACCGTTGAGTTCCTGCACCGCGGTTGCGAACGGCGGCCGCAGGCTGAAATCGGCGAAATTCGCCGAGCCTTGGGTGATATCGACTTGGCCGATACGAATCGCCAGCGGCTCGCTCGGCGCGGATTCGCTCCCGCGTTTAGGAGCTTCGGGCTGCTCGATCAGCAGGTCGTTGATATTGGTGGTCAGGTTCTGATTGATGATGAAGCGGGCGTAAGGCTCGTCGAGCACCACCCGTTCGATGCCGAGTTGAGCGCCATGCCGATAGTCGAGCCCCTCGACGTCCAGGCGCTGCCATTTGAGGAAGTCGCGGTTGTTCAAGGTGTCGAGCGCATGCAGTTGGCTAATCCCCGCGCGGCCGGTGACGCTGAGGGTCAGCGGCTCGGCGCCCTGCAGAGCGATCTCCAGTTCGCCGTCGAGCCGCCCGCTGCGCAGCTCCAGGCGAACGAAAGGGCTGAGGTAGGCCTGGGCGATTCGCATGTCCAGGCTGTCCAGGGCGACGGCCAATTGGCCGCTCAGGGGTTCGAGCTGCATGCTACCTTCGGCACCTAACGTGCCCTGGCGACCGACGCCGGCATTGACGCTCAGGCTGAAGGGCGTAGTGCCGGCACTGTCGAAGTCGCGCAGGTGAATGTCGAGTGGCGTCAGGTCGAGGGTCACCTCGTCGTCGGGTACGCGGTCGGTCAGGTGAACGGTTGCGCCTTCGAGCCCGGCGTCGCGCAGCAGAACCTGCCAGGGGCGTGCCGTCTGGCCAGGCTCCTGCTTGCCGGAAGCGGTCGCATCGCCATTCCCGGCGAAGCGCTTTTGCCAGTCGAGCACTCCGTCGGCCTCGCGTATGGCCCAGGTTTCCAGGCCGTGCAGGCGCAGCTGGCCGACGGTTAACCGTTGGTCGGCCAGGCTCATCGAGGTATCTCCGACCGACAGGGACTTCAGGCGAAGCAGCGGCTCGCCCGCGGGGCTGTCGATGGCGAGCGCGGTGGAGTCCAGCCGCGCGTTGTCCAGGCGCAGGGAAAAGCCGTCGCTGAGGTCCAAGGCATAATCGCTGCTGGCATTCAGCCGACCCTCCTTGAGCGCCAATGGCACCGACTGCTGCACGTACGGCCAGAAGGTACGCAGCTCCAGGTCGCTGAGGCTCAAGCTGCCGTTAGATATAAACGGGTCCAGGGCGAGCTGCCCCTGCCATCGCAACTGGCCGCCCGCCGGATTGCGGGCCACCAGGCTGATGTCCGCACGGCCATCGTCGCGTGTCACCAGGTTGTGCAGCTCAAGGTTCAGGGTGTCGTAGACCAGATCAACCGGTTGTTGCGGCTGCAGGTCCTGAATGTGTAGATAACCACGGATCAGCTGCAGCCGATCGATACGCAATGGAAAGGTTTGCGCGTCATCGTCCGCTGGGGCGTTGCTTTCGGGGATGTCGAACAGCTGGGCGAGATTGAACGTACCGTCCTTGGCGAAGCGGACCTCGCTGCGGGGACGTTCCAGCTCGACATCGGCCAGATGCAGCCGACGCTGCCAGAGACTGCTCCACTGCAGATTGAGGTAGAGCCGGTCCAGGCCCAGCTGCTCGTCCTCGGGTTCGCCGATGCGCAGGTCGAACAGGCTCAGCTCGAGGCTGAAGGGGTTGAATTCGATGCGTTGCAGTTTCGCCGGAGCGCTGACGTAGCGCTCGAGCTGACCATTGATCAGGTGCAGCGCGATGCCTGGCAGTACGAGAAATCCCAGCAGGCTGTAAAGAGCCACTGAGAGCAGGGCGATGATGGCCGTTCGTTTTACGGATGTTCTTCTCATGGGGTGCTGTCAGCCAGGCGGATGCCCTGAGTATGCCACGCCCGCTGCGGGCGGAATTGCACCGCAGCCGGAGGTGTGACGGAACTCCGCCTGTGACCTGCGTTGCGCCCTAGCGTTCGATAGCCAGAGCCACACCCTGGCCGCCGCCGATGCACAGGGTGGCGAGCCCGCGGCGGCCGTCACGGCGAATCAGCTCATGCAGTAGGGTGACCAGTACCCGGCAGCCGGATGCGCCGATCGGGTGACCCAGCGCGATGGCGCCGCCGTTCACATTGACGCGCTCGCTGTCCCAGCCAAGCTCCTGGCCCACTGACAGCGCCTGGGCGGCGAAGGCTTCGTTGGCTTCGATCAGGTCCAGCTGGTCCAGTGTCCAGCCCGCTTTCTCAAGGCAGCGGCGAGTCGCCGAGACCGGCCCGATGCCCATGATGGCCGGGTCTACACCAGCGTTGGCGTAAGCGGCAATGCGGGCCAGCACCGGCAGTCCGAGCGAGCGAGCCTTGTCTGCGCTCATCAGCAACACCGCGGCGGCGCCGTCGTTGAGGCTCGAGGCGTTGCCGGCGGTGACACTGCCATCTTTCTTGAAGGCGGGCTTGAGCTTGGCCAGGGCCTCGGCGGTGGTGCCCGCACGCGGTTGCTCGTCGGTATCGAAGATCAGCGGGTCGCCTTTACGTTGGGGAATGCTGATCGGTGTGATCTGCGACTGGAAGTGCCCGGCCTCGATCGCGGAGATGGCTTTCTGCTGGGAGGCGGCGGCAAAGGCGTCCTGCTGCTCGCGGGTAATACCGTACTTGTCCACCAGATTCTCGGCGGTGAGGCCCATGTGGTAGTCGTTGAAGGCATCCCATAGGCCGTCTTCGATCATGCTGTCGATCATCTGCGCATGGCCCATGCGCAGGCCGGTGCGTGCGCCGGGCATCACATAGGGCGCCAGGCTCATGTTCTCCATGCCGCCGGCGATAATGACCTCGGCATCGCCACAGCGGATGGCCTGGGTGCCTAGATGTAGAGCCTTGAGGCCCGAGCCGCACACCTTGTTCAGGGTCATGGCCGGAACCGCATAGGGCAGGCCTGCCTTGATCGAAGCCTGGCGCGCCGGGTTTTGGCCCGCGCCTGCCGTCAGCACATGGCCGAGGATGACTTCATCGACCTGTGCCGGATCGAGCCCGGTCTGCTCCAGCAGACGGCGGATGACCGCCGCGCCCAGTTCTACGGCGGGCAGGTTGGCCAGTGCTCCCTGGAAGCTGCCGATGGCAGTGCGCGTAGCGGCAACGATGACGACCTCTTGCATGAACGAAACCTCATGTTGGCTGCGGATAACCGCGAGGGGCACCATCTTGGCACAACGGCCAGGGCTGGCCCACTGACCGAACCGATGAGTCACGTCAGTGGCGGCAAGCCCATGCGACGGCGGGCGCGATGTGCCGATCCGTTGCGAACCGCCCAACGCAGCAACGGCGCAGTGCGCCGGACACCCGCACGGATCAGGGCACTGCGTGCCGGACCCGGCGTCAGATCCAGCATGTCGCTGGCCCACTCGGGCAACAGGTCGACACCGGCCTGCATCATCAGCTTGCCGAAGGGCTTGGTCAGGGCATTGGGTGCGGGCTCGGCGAACAGCAGTCGCACCACCTCTCGTGAGCGTTCGTCGCAGAGCAGTTGCGGGCGCATCGCCTCGAGATAGTTCGCCACCTCCTGCCGGGAGCGGGGCACATCGCGAGCACCTAGGCGTTCGGCCACCAGGGCAATTTCCGCGTAGTAACGATCCTGCTCTGCCGCCGGGAGGGCGGGGTTGCGATAGCGCAGGTGGGATTTGAGAAAGCTGCTGACCTCAGCGACATGAACCCAGGTCAGCAGCTGCGGATCGTCCGCGGCGTAAGGGCGACCATCCGGTGCGGTACCCCTGATTTGGGCATGGATGGTGCGCACGCGCTGTATCAAGCGCTCGGCGTCGGCGTGGCTGCCGTAGGTGGTCGCAGCGATGAACTGGCCGGTGCGGCGCAGCCTGCCGAGCATGTCCTGACGGAAGTTGGAGTGATCCCAAACCCCGGCCAGCGCCAGGGGATGCAGAGCCTGCAGGAGCAGCGCCGAGATGCCGCCGATGAGCATCGAGGTGAAGTCGCCGTGGACCTTCCAGCATGCCGAGTCGGGGCCGAACAGCCCGGGGTCCCCGCGCGGATTCTCGTAGTCGATACCGCCTATGGCCAGTCCGGTCAGGTTCAACGCCTGGGATTCGAGGTGGCGACGCAGCAGGTCCATGATGAGCCAATAGCAAGAAAAGAACCGGCAGGCTGCAGCAAAACCACAATCGCAACAAGACCAGGGCGACGCATTACGTGAGATCAGGCGTGGCGCCGACGACCGCCACGCCTGCGCTAGGCTAGCGGTTCAATCGCTGGGCGATGAGTTCCTCGACCACCGAGGGATCGGCCAGCGTGCTGGTATCACCGAGGGTGTCGAGCTCGTTGCAAGCGATCTTGCGCAGGATGCGCCTCATGATCTTGCCGGAACGGGTTTTGGGCAACGCCGGGGCCCACTGCAACCTGTCGGGTTTTGCGAAGCTGCCGATCTCTTTACTCACCAGCGCCAGCAGTTCGGCCTTGAGCGCCTCGCTCGGCTCGCTGCCGCGCATGGGTGTGACGAAGGCATAGACGCACTGGCCTTTGACATCATGTGGGCAACCGACGACGGCGGCTTCGGCAACGGCGTCGTGAAGCACCATCGCGCTTTCGACCTCGGCAGTGCCGATGCGGTGTCCGGACACGTTGATCACATCGTCCACACGGCCGGTGATCCAGTAGTAGCCGTCTTCGTCGCGCCGGGCCCCGTCGCCGCTGAAATAATAGCCGGGGTAGGGCTTGAAGTAGGTTTCGATGTGGCGCTCGTGGTCGCCGTAAAGGGTTCTGGTCTGACTCGGCCAGCTTGCGCTAATCGCCAGCACGCCGCTGCCCGGCCCCTCTATGATGCCGCCGCTTTCATCGAGCAGGACCGGCTGGATGCCGAAGAAGGGGCGGGTTGCCGAGCCTGGTTTCAGGTCGGTCGCGCCAGGTAGCGGCGTGATCATGATCGCGCCAGTTTCGGTCTGCCACCAGGTATCCATGATGGGGCAACGACCTTCTCCGATCACTTGGTAGAACCATTCCCAGGCCTCGGGATTGATCGGCTCGCCCGCAGTGGCGAGCAATCGCAGGCTACTGCGCGAGGTGCGCTTGACCGGCTCGTCGCCTTCGCGCATCAGCGCGCGGATGGCGGTGGGTGCGGTGTAGAAGATGTTCACCTGGTGCTTGTCGACGATCCGCCAGAAACGGGAGGCGTCCGGATAGGTGGGTATGCCTTCGAACATCAGGGTCGTGGCGCCATTGGCCAGCGGTCCGTAGACGACGTAACTGTGGCCGGTAATCCAGCCCACATCAGCGGTGCACCAGTGAATATCGCCGTCGTGGTAATCGAAGACGTAGCGGTGCGTCATGCTCGCCTGCAGTAGGTAGCCGGCCGTGGTATGCAGCACGCCCTTGGGTTTGCCGGTGGAGCCGGAGGTGTAGAGGATGAACAGCGGGTCCTCGGCGTCCATCGGTTCTGGATCGCAGCGCGGGTCGATGCCGTGCAGGGCCTCGTGATACCAGAGGTCTCGACCCTCTACCCAGGCGATCGGTCCTTCGGTGCGCTGCACGACGATTACGCTGCTCACTTGCGGGCATCGCTCCAGCGCTTTGTCGACGTTTTCCTTGAGTGGAATGTATTTGCCGCCACGTATCCCTTCGTCAGCGGTGATCACCATGCTGCAGTTGGCGTCATTGATTCGGTCGCGCAGCGCGTCGGGCGAAAAGCCACCGAATACCACGGTGTGCACCGCGCCGATGCGGGCGCAGGCGAGCATGGCATAGGCCGTTTCGGGAATCATCGGCATGTAGATGCAGACGCGGTCGCCCTTGCGCACGCCACGGCTCTTCATCACGTTGGCCAGTCGGCAGACGTGGTGGTGCAGTTTTCGGTAGGTGATCTGCGCGGATTCGGAAGGGTCGTCGCCCTCCCAGAGTATCGCCGTCTGCTCGGCGCGCTCTGGCAAGTGGCGATCGATGCAGTTGTAGGCGACGTTCAGCTGGCCACCTTGGAACCAGGCGGCCTGACCACTATGCATGTCGCTCTGGTGGAGGGTGCCCCATGGCTTGGACCAGTCGAGGAACGCGCGGGCCTGCTCGCTCCAGAACTGTTCGGGCTCTTCTATCGACTGCCGATAGAGGCGCTGGTAGGCGTCGTTGTCCAGGTGAGCACGTTGACGCACGGCGTCGGAGACCGGGTGGGTCTTGGCTTCGAACATGGCGGTTTCCCTTGTTTTTATCTGTCCGCAACAGCCGAAGGGTGCGCTTTGCCGAACCGTGGTTCAAGCGGGGCGGCTAATCCGTTGGTCGCATAGGGTTCACGATCGGCAGGGACACAGACAAAAAAAGACCCGGCAAAGATGCCGGGTCAAAACCGTGATTAGCCTGATGAGGAGATAACCTGAAAGACCGACTGCCTGGGCTCCCAGCTTACCGGCTGATCTCGCGACCAGTTGTGATAATAATAACAATTCTCATTTCACTGTCAACAGGCGAATGTCCGCTATTTTTGGGGTGGCTCAGACCGCGGCCGCGAGACGCTGTTGGGTGATCTCCTTGTTCAACAGGTCGATACGGCGGGCCATGCTTTCGATAAGGCTGTGGGCGATGCGCGGATTGCTTTGCATCAGGCCCAGGAACTGATCCTTCGGAATCACCATCACGGTGCATGGCTCGCTGGCGATGACGGTGGCGCTGCGCTTCTCGCGAGTGAAGACGGCCATGGCGCCGAAGATTTCATCCTTCTGCACATCGCCGACCTTCTGCCCGTTGACCATCGCTTCGGCATGCCCTTCGATGATGATGAAAACGTGGTCGGCGTCGTCGCCCTGGTGAATCAGCTCCTCACCCGCGGCGAAATGCTGGAAACCGGTCGCCGGGCGAATCTCCGGCTGTTTGATGCGTGCCACCGCATCGGAGAGCAGTGCGGTGTGGCCGACCAGGTATTGGATGAGCAGTTCTTGGCGCTGTTGGCTGGCGTAGATGTGTTCGAACACCGCGGTACGCGAGTAGGGGATCAGGCTGAGCGGTTCGTCGTTGATGTAGCGACAGGCCGGCAGGTCCATGCCTTGGCGTAGGCCGATCAGGTCGCCTTCCTGCAGATAGAACAGTGGGCGTTCATCCACGGCGGCGTGCAGCAGACCGCTTTCGATGAGAAAGAGCTGCTGGGCGGGCAGTTCGGCGCCAAGATCCGTCGAGCGTTGCAGCTGGAGTGTCGGCCCTGACGGCTCCAGGCCCTCGAGCAACTGGCCGGGAATGCCTTGCAGTCTGCTGATCAGTCGATCGGCGTAGGCCGGTTGCTCTCCGAGTAAATACATAACGGTAATCCTTTGCACACAGCCGAACGGTGGACGAAGCTCCCGCGCACAATAGGCCCGGGCCGGCAACGAGTAAATCTCGGCGTCCGGAGGTTGTGAGCTAGCTCTTATTGCGGCGTGCATGACCATTGAGGCCTTTGTTGAGGGCCGCCTTGGTGTCTTCCGTCAGTTCTTTCCACGGCATGTCCTGCAATGCACCCTCAATGGCATAGAGCAGTACGCGGGAGGCTCCGAATCCGCGCGATTTAACCTCCAGGTAGGCCTGGACCGCGCCGAGGCGGCGCAAGTCTTCGGCGGTGTGGATACCCGAGGCGTGCAACCATTGGGATGACGTCTTGCCGAGGTTCTTGAGGGTAAGCAGCTCGTCGTGCATAGGAAAGCCTCCGTGCGGGGCCATGGGAGCGGGCTGAGAGTCGATGAGGGCAGCGGCGAGGCGTCCGTTCGCGATCTGCAGCGGCCATCAAGGGCGTACGCGAGAGGGCGTTTGATAGCAAAGGGCATGCTGTAGACCCCGCGGCACGGGGGCTTGCGGATCCTGGTGGCATAGGCGAGTCCGGAAGAAGGCAGCCTTGCCAGTATAGAAGTGTTCCAGCGTTGTGCTGCGCCGGAGCCCGTCGGCGGTCTCGCCGACGGCATCGTGCCGATTTACAGGCCTGGCAGGTGTTGGCGAATGCTGCGCACCAGGTTGTCCAGGCTGGCGGCCTCGTGAGTGTCGATGCGGCGGCTGCGGGCAAGCTCGTCGTCGCCCAGTGGTTCGCGGCTCGCTTGTTGCGCCTGGATCACTTGCAAGGTCGCGTCGGACGGGTCGGTGCCCTCGGCCTGGCGCTGCGCGAGCCACTGCTGCACGACTTTGTCCGGCGCCTGGCAATCGAGAATGAGGAAGGGCGTGCCGGTCGACTCGGCGACCTGCCAGGCCGCGTCGCGCTGCTGCCTTTTCAGGTAAGTGGCATCGATGACCACCGGGAACCCCGAGCGCAGCGCGATGGCGGCCAATTGGTGCAGGCACTGGTAGGTCACCTCGCTCGCTTCGGCGCTGTAGATGCCGTCGGGATTGTCTTCCTGGGCTCCGTAGAGTCGCTTGCGCTCGACATCCGAACGCAGGCGCAGCGCACCAAGCGCTTCAGTCAGGCGCAGCGCGACATGGCTCTTGCCTACGGCCGAAACGCCATGAGTGATGGCCAGAAAGCGTGAGGGGATGGCGCTGTAGCTTTCCGCCAGATTCGCGTAGCTGCGGTAGCGTCGCAGGATGGCGGCTTTCTGTACGCCATCCTGCTCCTGGCTTAGGCGGAACAGGTTGATCTTGGCGCGTACGATGGCGCGATAAGCCTTGTACAGATGGAGCAGTTCGAGCGCCTGGTAATCGCCGGTGCGCTCGAGCCAGGCGTTGACGAATCGCCGAGCCTGGCTCTTGAGCCCACGGTCTTCGAGGTCCATGGCGAGAAAGGCGGTGTCCAGCGCGATATCGTTGAAGCGAAACTCTTCGTTGAACTCGATGCAGTCGAACAACACCACCTTGCCGTGGGTCAGCGCCGCGTTGCCCAGGTGCAGGTCCCCATGGCACTCGCGAATGAAGCCGTCGCGACTGCGCGCTTCGAGTACCGGCCAGAGGCGCCGGATGTTGCTCTCGCTCCAGGCCTCCAGCGCATCGAGCTGCAAACGGTCTGCGTCGTCAGTCAAGAGCGGGCGAATCTGTTCGAAATTCTGCCTAATCGGCGCCACGATCGCGTCGGCGCTATTGAGCGCATGTCCGGCGGCGACCTGCGGCGTGGTCTGGTGGAACTGGGCGATCTGCTCGGCGAGCGCGTCGATATGTGCGTCGGTCAGTTCACCACGACTTTGTACCTCGGTCAGCAGCTGCGACTGGGGGAATTCGTGCATCTGCAAGAGGTATTCGATCGCTGGGCCTTCGCCGTCCAGCTGCGGAGCCTCGGGGGTGCCGGTCACGGCGACCACTTTGAGGTACAGCTCCGGCGCCATGCGCTGATTCAGGCGCAGCTCTTGCTCGCAGAAATGCTTGCGTGCTGCCAGATCGGTGAAGTCGAGAAAGCCGAAATTCACGGGCTTTTTCATCTTGTAGGCATAGGTGCCGGTCAGAATGACCCAGGAAATGTGCGTCTCGATAATGCGGAACCCTTCCACCGGATGGGGATAGAGGGCCGGATTCTGTAGGGCGGCAATCAGAGCTTGGCTCACGGTCATTCCTTGCAGGGAGGCTGTTGGACAGGGCGTGTGAGCACGTCGCGAAGCAGTTCACACAGTCTCGGAGGGCTGCATTATGGTCATTGAGCGGTACTCTGCAAACCGCTGAGAGGGCGTCTGCCCGTCTGGGCAAAGTGCGTATAATGCGCCGCCATGACTAAACGCCGATCCGCTTCATCTCGCTCCAAACGCCGCTCTGGCGGGCTTCGTCCCTGGTTGGGCTGGGCGCTGAAACTGTCCCTGGTCGGCCTCGTGGTGCTGGCCGGCTTCGCCATTTATCTGGACGCCGTGGTGCAGGAGAAATTCTCCGGCAAACGCTGGACCATTCCGGCCAAGGTCTACGCCCGCCCACTGGAATTGTTCGTGGGTCAGAAGCTTGCCAAGAACGATTTCCTTGCCGAGCTCGATGCTCTGGGCTATCGCCGCGAGAACGCCGCGACCTCGCCCGGTGCGGCCTCGGTTTCGGGCAACAATGTCGAACTGCATTCGCGTGGGTTCCAATTCTATGAAGGCGCCGAGCCTGCGCAGCGGATCCGCGTGCGTTTTTCCGGGGATTATGTCGCCGGACTCAATCGACCTGATGGCGGTGATTTGGCCGTTGCGCGCCTAGAGCCCCTGTTGATCGGCGGGCTGTATCCGGCGCATAACGAAGATCGCATCCTGATCAAGCTCGACCAGGTGCCGCCGTATCTGGTCGAGACGCTCGTTGCCGTCGAGGATCGCGAGTTCTTCGATCACTTCGGCGTATCGCCCAAGTCGATCGCTCGAGCTGTTTGGGTCAACGCAACCGCAGGTTCGGTGCGTCAGGGCGGCAGCACACTGACGCAGCAGTTGGTGAAGAACTTCTACCTGACCAACGAGCGCAGCCTGACGCGCAAGGCCAACGAAGCGATGATGGCGGTGCTGCTGGAGCTGCACTACGGCAAACGCGAGATACTCGAGGCCTACCTCAACGAGGTATTCCTCGGGCAGGACGGCCGGCGTGCGGTCCACGGTTTCGGCCTGGCCAGCCAGTATTTCTTCAGCCAACCGCTTGCCGAGCTCAAGCTGCACCAGGTGGCGTTGCTGGTGGGGATGGTCAAGGGGCCGACCTACTACAACCCGCGACGCAACCCCGAGCGTGCACTCGCCCGACGCAACTTGGTTCTCGATGTGCTGGCCGAGCAGGGCGTGGTAACCCCTGAGCAGGCCGCTGAAGCGAAGAAACGGCCGCTCGGAGTGACCCGTCGCGGCAGCCTAGCCGACTCGTCGTATCCGGCGTTTCTCGATTTGGTCAAGCGTCAGTTACGCGAGGACTATCGTGACGAGGACCTGACCGAGGAAGGGCTGCGGGTCTTCACCAGCTTCGATCCGATCCTTCAGCTCAAGGCCGAGGGGGCGATGAGCGAGACGCTCAAGCGGCTCAAGGCTGACGAAATGGAAGGCGCGATGATGGTCACCAACCCGGAGACCGGAGAAATTCAGGCCATGCTCGGTAGTCGCCAGCCCGGGTTCGCCGGTTTCAATCGGGCTCTGGATGCGGTTCGACCGATCGGCTCGCTGATCAAGCCAGCAATCTTTCTGACCGCACTGGAGCGCCCTAGTCAGTACAGTCTGACGAGCCTGATCGAGGACGAGCCGTTCTCTGTCAAGGGGGCCGACGGCCAGGTCTGGCGGCCGCAGAACTACGACCGCAAGGCCCACGGAACGGTTTACCTCTACCAGGCGTTGGCCAACTCCTACAACCTGTCATCGGCGCGCCTTGGGCTCGACCTCGGTGTGCCGAACGTGCTCAAGACGCTCGGTCGCCTGGGTGTGGAGCGAAGCTGGCCAGCCTATCCGTCGATGCTGCTCGGTGCTGGCGCGCTGTCCCCGATCGAAGTCGCGGATATGTATCAGACCATCGCCAATGGTGGCTTCAATACGCCGTTGCGTGGCATTCGCAGCGTGCTCACCGCCGACGGCGAGCCGCTGCGCCGCTACCCCTTCCAGATCCAGCAGCGCTTCGACGCCGGCGCCATCTACCTCACGCAGTACGCTATGCAGCGCACCATGCGTGAGGGTACCGGGCGCTCGGTCTACAACCAGCTGCCGAGTTCGCTGACGCTGGCGGGCAAGACCGGTACCACCAATGACTCGCGTGACAGCTGGTTCGCAGGCTTCAGTCAGGATCTGCTGGCGGTGGTCTGGCTGGGCCGCGACGATAATGGAAAGACGCCGTTTACCGGCGCGACCGGTGCGTTGCAGGTCTGGGCCGATTTCATGCGTCGCGCCGATCCGATGCCGTTGAACATGCCCGAACCGGACAACGTGAACTTCGCCTGGGTCGACGCACAGACGGGGCAGGGGACCGACGCCGACTGCCCCAACGCGGTACAGATGCCCTATATTCGCGGCAGTGAGCCGGCCCCGGGGCCAGGATGCGGCATTCAGGCACCCGCCGAGTCCGTGATGGATTGGGTTCGGGGCTGGTTGCCGTGATGGGCATATGGGTTTTGAAGAGAGGTTGGATGGTGAATAAGCAGTGGATGGTGGTGGCGATCTTCGCCGCATTGGCCCAAGGCTGCGCCACGGTTGATCGTGGTTCGATTCCGGTGGTCGACTCCGGCGCCCCGGTTTCCGAGCAGAGTTCGGCGCGTCGGCCCGTTGTGGCCGTCTCACCGACGCCGGGCGCTTCGCAGCCGGGAGCGGTGGCTGAGGATTCAGGCGTGATGGTGATGGTCCCTGGCGGTAATTCAGCACCGCTGCAGACCTATGCGGCTCCCGATGCACCGTTCAACGGTTCGATCAGCACGCCGTCGCCCGCGCCGGCTCAGGCGCCGGTTGAGCAGTGGACGCCGCCGTCCGCGCCAATAAGCGCGCCGCCGCCCGTTACGCCCAGTGGCATTCCTCCCGCGTCAGGGGGGCTGGCTGCCGACGAGCAGCTCGACGGCCCGGTGTTGGCATTGCTGACGACCGCCCAGCAACAGCAGGGCGGTGGCGATCTCAATGGCGCCGCCTCGAGTCTGGAGCGCGCCCAGCGGATCGCGCCGCGCGAACCGCAGGTGCTCTATCGCCTGGCCCAGGTGCGACTGGCGCAGGGCGATGCTCCGCAGGCCGAGCAGCTTTCGCGTCGGGCATTGAGCTACGCCGGTGGGCGCGCGACGCTGCAAGCGAGTCTGTGGGAGTTGATCGCCCAGGCCCGCGAGCGGCAGGGCGATGCCGCTGGCGCAGCGCAGGCACGCGAACGTGCACGGGTCAGTCTCTGATGGATGCTCGGATCGGCCCGATTGCCGACCAGTTGTTGTTGATCGAACGCGAGCTGCGCCTGCTGGGTATGTGGTCGCCTGCGCCGCCGACGACCGAAGCGCTGGCCAGTCAGGAACCGTTCTGCGTCGATACGCTGAGGCTCGAGGAGTGGTTGCAGTGGATCTTCCTGCCGCGCATGAAGGTCATCCTCGAGCAAGGTCAGCCCCTGCCAAGGGTTTCAGGGATCAGGGAAATGGCTGAGGAGGTCTATCGGCAGCAGCCACTAGAAGTGGCTGCTCTGATCGAGGCGCTAGCGGATTTCGATCGGCTGATCATGCAGTCGGGCTGACTGCCTACTGCAGTCTGCTTATTTGCAGTCTGCGCCGATTTTCTTTTCGGTTTCGCCGATATGGGCCTGGCGTTCTTCTTCGGTCAGACGCCGCATTTCGCCGCCATCTTCTATGCGCACGCGCGGGTTGTTCCTCAGCTGGGCGAGATTGGTGCGCATGCTTTCGCAATAGCGGGCGCGCTCGGCGTCCTCGGCTGCGACCTGCTGGCGAACCTGGCGGTCAATGGTGGCCTGATCCGGTGCAAAGGTCTGGGAGGGTGCCGGGGCAGGGGGTTCGATAGGACGCCGTGGCGCCACGTGAGTGCTGACCACTTCGGCCGAACCACCTTCGGGAGGTTGTGCGCTGAAGTGGGTGATGCCCTGGGCATCGACCCATTTGTACACCTGTCCGGCCATGACACCGCTACTCAAGGCGAGCACCAGGCCGCCCGTGAGAATCATGAATCGCATGCTGGTTCCCTTCTGTGGATCGGCAATCAAGTGGCTACTATACCCAAAGCCCTTTGCCCACATCCTGCTGCCCGTCACAGCTGCAGCGGCTGAAAAGCCACGCCAGACTTGACTTGAAGGCCTCTAATCCGAACAATTCAGGGCTCGCTGTTCTGAACAGATCGCCGCAAGCGGCCTGTTCGGCAGACCATGAGGCGCTCACCCGCGCCGACCTGCAACACCCGCAACGCGTTACCTCGCGCTGGGTGGGAAGCTCCGCAACAGTTCTGGAGGCTTCCCAATACTCGCTCAGTCAGTAGCTGACGTAGTCGGCGACCACCCGTCGCTCATGCTCTGCTTGGCAGTAAACCTATTTCAGGCCGTTCCGACGCGGAGCGGTTATCTGGCGTTTCAGAGGTGAACAACGTGGAACTCTTATCCGGCGCTGAAATGGTCGTCCGCTTCCTGCGTGACGAAGGCGTTAAGTACATCTACGGGTACCCGGGCGGTGCCCTCCTGCACATCTACGATGCGCTGTTCAAGGAGCAGGAAGTCACTCACATCCTGGTGCGCCATGAGCAGGCCGCTACCCATATGGCCGATGGTTATGCGCGTGCGACCGGCAAAGCCGGTGTGGTGCTGGTGACCTCAGGGCCAGGCGCGACCAACGCGATCACCGGCATTGCCACCGCCTACATGGATTCGATCCCGATGGTGGTGATCTCCGGTCAGGTGGCGAGCAACATGGTCGGCACCGATGCGTTTCAGGAAACCGACATGATCGGTATTTCCCGCCCCATCGTTAAGCACAGCTTCATGATCAAGCATCCCTCCGAGATTCCAGAGGTGATGAAGAAGGCCTTCTACCTGGCGCAGTCCGGGCGTCCCGGGCCGGTGGTGGTGGACATTCCCAAGGATATGACCAACCCGGCCGAGAAGTTCGAGTACGTCTACCCGAAGAAGGCCAAGCTGCGCTCTTACAGCCCTGCGCTACGCGGTCACTCCGGGCAGATCCGCAAGGCTGCCGAGCTGCTTCTGGCCGCCAAGCGTCCGATCATTTACTCCGGTGGCGGCGTCATCATGGGCGGCGCCTCCGCACCGCTGACCGAGCTGGCGCAGATGCTGAACCTGCCGGTTACCAATACGCTGATGGGCTTGGGCGGCTATCCGGGTACCGATCGCCAGTTCCTCGGCATGCTCGGTATGCACGGCAGCTACACCGCCAATCTGGCCATGCACCACTCCGATGTGATTCTTGCAGTCGGCGCACGATTCGATGACCGCGTGATCAACGGGGCGACCAAATTCTGCCCGAACGCGAAGATCATCCATATCGACATCGATCCGGCCTCGATCTCCAAGACCATCAAGGCCGACATCCCTATCGTCGGCCCGGTCGACAGCGTGCTCACCGAAATGGTCGCGATCGTCAAGGAAATTGCCCAATCGCCGAATGCCGAGTCGGTCGCCAGCTGGTGGAAGCAGATCGACGAGTGGCGCGGCAGCCGCGGCATGTTCCCCTATGACAAGGGCGACGGTTCGATCATCAAGCCGCAGACCGTCATCGAGACGCTGTGCGAGGTCACCGGTGGCGATGCCTTCATCACCTCCGATGTTGGTCAGCACCAGATGTTTGCCGCCCAGTACTACCGCTTCAACAAGCCCAATCGCTGGATCAACTCCGGCGGTCTGGGCACCATGGGCTTCGGTTTTCCGGCCGCCATGGGGGTGAAGCTGAGCTTCCCGGATGAAGATGTCGCCTGCGTCACCGGCGAGGGCAGCATCCAGATGAACATCCAGGAGCTGTCGACCTGCCTGCAGTACGACCTGCCGGTGAAAATCGTCAACCTCAACAACGGTGCGCTGGGCATGGTTCGCCAGTGGCAGGACATGCAGTACAACAGCCGCTATTCGCACTCGTACATGGAATCGCTGCCGGACTTCGTCAAGCTGGTCGAGGCTTACGGCCATGTCGGCATGCGCATTACCGATCCGAAGGAGCTCAAGTCGAAGATGGAGGAAGCCTTCGCGATGAAGAACCGTCTGGTGTTCCTCGATATCCAGGTCGATTCCAGCGAGCACGTCTACCCGATGCAGATCAAAGACGGCACGATGCGCGACATGTGGCTGAGCAAGACGGAGCGCACCTGATCATGAGACATATCATCTCCCTGCTGATGGAAAACGAACCTGGTGCCCTGTCCCGCGTGGTCGGGCTGTTTTCCCAGCGCAACTACAACATCGAGAGTCTGACGGTTGCTCCGACCGAAGATCCGACGCTGTCGCGCCTGACCCTGACCACGATTGGCCAGGATGAGGTGATCGAGCAGATCACCAAGAACCTCAACAAGCTGATCGAAGTCGTCAAGCTGGTGGACCTGTCGGAAAGCGCCCACATCGAGCGCGAGCTGATGTTGATCAAGGTCAAGGCCACCGGCGCCCAGCGCGCCGAGGTCAAGCGCACTACCGACATCTTTCGCGGCCAGATCGTGGATGTTACCAGCAGCGTCTATACCATCCAGTTGACCGGTACCAGCGACAAGCTGGACAGCTTCATCCAGGCAGTCGGCACCGCCTCCATTCTCGAAGTCGTGCGCAGCGGCGTCACCGGAATTTCCCGGGGCGACAAAGTGCTCAGCATCTAATTCAGCAAGGCCTGACCGGCCAGTAACAGGGGTAATTCAATGAAAGTTTATTACGACAAAGACTGCGACCTCTCCATCATTCAGGGCAAGAAGGTCGCCGTCATTGGTTACGGTTCCCAGGGCCATGCACACGCTTGCAACCTGAAGGATTCGGGCGTCGACGTCACTGTCGGCCTGCGTCCGGGTTCGTCCTCCATCGCCAAGGCCGAGGCCCATGGCCTGAAGGTCAGCGATGTGCCTGCTGCCGTCGCTGCTGCTGATGTGGTGATGATCCTTACGCCCGACGAGTTCCAGGGTCGACTGTATAAGGAAGAGGTCGAGCCGAACCTGAAGAAAGGCGCCACCCTGGCCTTCGCTCATGGCTTCTCCATTCATTACAACCAGGTCGTGCCACGCGGCGACCTCGACGTGATCATGATCGCGCCGAAGGCCCCGGGCCATACCGTGCGTTCCGAGTTCGTTCGTGGCGGCGGTATCCCTGACCTCGTCGCGATCTACCAGGACGCGTCGGGCAATGCCAAGAATGTCGCGCTTTCGTACGCCTGCGGTGTAGGCGGAGGTCGTACCGGCATCATCGAAACCACCTTCAAGGACGAAACCGAGACCGACCTTTTTGGTGAGCAGGCAGTGCTCTGCGGCGGTTGCGTCGAGCTGGTGAAGGCCGGTTTCGAGACGCTCGTGGAAGCGGGCTACGCGCCGGAAATGGCTTATTTCGAGTGCCTGCACGAGCTGAAGCTGATCGTCGATCTGATGTTCGAAGGCGGTATCGCCAACATGAACTACTCGATCTCCAACAACGCCGAGTACGGTGAGTACGTCACCGGGCCGGAAGTGATCAACGCCGAGTCCCGCGCTGCGATGCGCAATGCGCTCAAGCGTATCCAGAACGGTGAGTACGCCAAGATGTTCATCACCGAGGGCGCATCGAACTACCCGTCGATGACTGCCTACCGCCGCAACAATGCCGCCCACGGCATCGAAGTGGTCGGCGAGAAATTGCGGGCGATGATGCCGTGGATCGCTGCCAACAAGATCGTCGACAAGAGCAAGAACTGATAAGGTCCTGCTCTGAATAAACGCGGCTTCGGCCGCGTTTTTTGTTTCATTATCGATTCTGGTATAAAGCGCAGCGCTGGCGCGGGGGCTGAACCCCGTTGGCCAGGGTCTGTCGAAATTACCCGAACCTGCTGTGTAAGGTATTGCGCATGAGCGACCATTCCGAAGAGCCAAACAAGCCAGTCGAAGAAAGCCTGCTGCCGATCGACGAGCATGTGGAAGAAATCCAGGACGCCGAAGGTCGCAAGGTTCGTCATCGCGGCATCTACCTGCTGCCGAACCTGTTCACCACGGCTAACCTCTTTGCCGGGTTCTTTTCGATCATCAACGCTGTCAATGGCAATTTTTACGTGGCTGCCGCGACCGTGTTCGTCGCAATGGTGCTCGACAGCCTTGATGGTCGCGTCGCCCGACTGACCAATACCCAAAGCGCCTTTGGCGCCGAGTACGATTCCTTGTCGGACATGGTCGCGTTCGGCTTGGCGCCTGCGGTGCTGGCTTATGAGTGGGCGCTGTCGGAACTGAACAATGTCGGCCTGACCGTGGCCTTCATCTATGTGGCGTGCGCCGCGCTCCGTCTGGCGCGTTTCAATACGCAAATCGGCAAAGTCGACAAACGCTGGTTCATCGGCCTGGCTAGCCCGGCGGCTGCCGGTGTAGTGGCGGGCTCGGTCTGGGCGATCTGGGCGCTCGATGAGCCTGGGATAGGTGGTGCGGATCTGCCTTTAGTCGTAGTCATGTTGTTCGCGCTGGTAGTTGCCGCCGCCGGTTTGCTGATGGTCAGTAACATCAAGTACTACAGCTTCAAGGATCTGGACCTCAAGGGTCGGGTGCCTTTCGTGGCCATTCTGGTGGTCGTGCTGGTCTTTGCCGTGGTCTTCAGCGATCCGCCGCGCATTCTGCTGCTGATTTTCCTGGCCTATGCCGTTTCGGGGCCGGTTCAATACCTGATGCAGTTGCGGCGTCGCCGTACGCGCGTCGAAAGCTGACTTTTTCGCAGGCTCCGCGCATGATCGGCCTTTCCAGGTCCGATGCGGAGCATGGCGATGCTGATCAAACAAGCTGCACCCGGTGATTGCCGGGAGTTCGAGGTAACCCCTGAGGCAGCCTATCTAGGCCGCCGCCGGCTACTCAAGGGCAGTCTTGCCGCTGCGGCTACCTTGGCCATGCCAAGTGCTTGGGCTGCCGACCGCTATCCGAAGGTAACGCCTGCAGCTGCACCTGGCTGGTTTGACGACAAGCTGAAGGATGCGCGGTGGGAATCGGAGGTCGTCAAGGGTGAGGCTATCACCCCGTTCGGCGACGCCACTCAGTACAACAACTTCTACGAGTTCGGTCCTGACAAGGGTGATCCAGCGCAGCATGCATCGATGCTCGAAACCGAGCCCTGGTCGGTGACGGTCGATGGTGCGGTCAAGCAGCCCGGGCGCTATTCGCTTGAAGATCTGATCAGGCCCCATGGTCTGCAGGAGCGCATCTATCGCCTGCGTTGCGTGGAAGCCTGGTCGATGGTCATCCCCTGGTTGGGTGTGCCGCTCTCCGACGTGATCAAGCGTCTCGAGCCGACTTCGGCTGCCAAATATGTCCGCTTCGAGACCCTGGTCCGCCCCGAACAGATGCCGGGCATGAAATCCAGATTCTCGCTGATCGCCTGGCCCTACGTCGAAGGTCTGCGCATGGACGAGGCGATGCACCCGCTGACGCTCATGGCTGTAGGAATGTATGGCCGGGTGCTGCCCAATCAGAACGGCGCACCGTTACGGCTCGTCGTGCCGTGGAAGTATGGATTCAAGAGCATCAAGTCCATCGTACGGATCAGCTTCGTCGAGGAGCAGCCATCCACGACCTGGGAATCCATGGCCCCGGATGAATACGGCTTCTTTGCCAACGTGAACCCTCAGGTATCGCATCCGCGCTGGTCCCAAGCGAGGGAGCGACGACTGCCGGGCAGCTTGTTCGCCCCTAACGTGCGCGAAACCCAAATGTTCAATGGCTACGCCGAACAGGTGGCCAGTCTGTACGCCGACCTGGACCTCAGGAAGTACTACTGATGCGCTATTGGTGGTGGCGACTGCCGGTCTTTCTGATAGTGGCGAGCGTGCCCTTTTATTGGTTGTACCAGGCATGGGCATTCGCACTGGGACCCGATCCCGGCAAAGTGCTGGTGGACCGGCTGGGGCAGGGGGCGTTGGTCCTGCTTCTTATCACGCTTGCGCTGACTCCGCTGCAACGGTTCACGGGGTGGTCAGGGTGGGTGGCGGTCAGACGGCAGCTTGGCCTTTGGACCTTTGCCTATGCATCGCTGCATCTGGGCGGCTATCTGTTCTTCATTCTCGGCCTGGAAATCGCTCGGTTGCCGGAAGAGATAGTCGAGCGCCCCTACATACTTGTTGGTTCGCTGGCTTTCGTGGGGCTTCTTGCTCTTGCACTGACTTCCAATCGATGGAGCATGCGGCGGTTGGGTAAGCGCTGGAAGCAGTTGCATCGTTTGGTATACCCGATCGTGCTGCTGGCATTGCTACACATGCTCTGGGTGGTTCGGTCGGATGCGGGCCGGTGGGCCCTCTATGCGGCGATCGCCGCCTTCTTGTTGGCGCTCCGCATACCGGCCCTGTCCGGCGCGTTAGGCAGGTGGCGATCAAGAAGAACGATTTCGGCGAAGCCCGGCATTTAGTTGTTGACGTGTGTTTTGGGATCCCTATAATGCGCCCCACTTCCAGCGCACAGCTGAATCAAAATCTGATGTTAATCAAAGGGTTATGATTGAGGTGGTGGTTTGGGATGCTGGCCTGAGTCCTAAGGGATGACGGCTGGGTTGGAGGTGGGCGTGCTTGCTTCTATGTCTCGATCGGATTGATCGAAAAGATTCAAATAGGTGGTTGACAGCGATTCTGGTCGCTGTATGATTCGCCTCCCGCTGACGAGATCTACTGAGATCGGGCGCGGCAAGCGGTTGAGTAGAAAAG